>NZ_JAFBCJ010000001.1 GCF_016907675.1 Geodermatophilus bullaregiensis | reverse complement strand
GAGGGCCCCTGGCGGTGATCCACATCGGCCGGCACTCCTACTTCGCGGACCAGTGGCAGCTGATCGCCGATGCCAGCCGCTACCTCCTCGACCAGCACCGCGATCTGGTGACGTCCCGGCAGGGGCTGGCACGGATCAACGGGCGGCTGGCGCTGGCCGAGGCGGCCCTGGGGCACCGGGAGGCGGCCCGGAGGTACGCGGTTCGCAGCCTTCGCCTCCAGTGGCGACAGCACCGCGCTTACACGGCGATCGTCATGTCCCTCGGGCTGCTGACACCGAACGGCGCACGCCGGCTCGCCGACCTGCTCAAGTCGGTGCCCTGGTGGTGGTCGAACAGCGCAGCACCGCTGCTCCGACGGGTGTCCGCAGCCGGACGGCGGTGAGGACCAGGCTGCCGGATCCGAGCGTCGACATCTGCTGCGGCGCACCGCCTGACCGGCGGGTCGGACGCTGCGGCCTCCGTTCCGGACTCCCGGCTGGCATCCTCCATGGGTCGCCAACGGACGGGAGACCCACATGACCAGCGGCTTCAACCTCCCGAAGCCGGAGTTCGACATCGAGGCGACCGTCGAGCGTGCGATGGCGCTGATCAACCGGACTCTGCAACCCTCCCTCGAGGAGGCCCAGAAGGTCGTCGACAAGGTCCGTGCGGGCAAGCCCCTGGTCGCGCCGGGAGACCTGGTCGGCCAGGTGACGCGCGGGAACCGGATCAGGGCGGCGCGCGCGGTCTCCTACTCCCTGCCGTCGATCCTGCCGGGTTACGGGACGGCGATCTCGGCTGCCGCGCTCCCGGTCGCGCTGCGGGAGGTGCTGAAGGAGGCGGTGAGTGCGGCGATCAAGGTCGGACTGCTCCACGACCGAGACCTCACCGACCCCGAGCTCACCCGCACCGCCGTCCTGCTGGTCCTCACGGAGGGAGCGGTCAAGCTCGACAGGACCGGGAGGATCCGTCCCGACGCCATCCTGGGACCCCACGCGTCGCTGCTGGGAGAGGCCGCTGCCTACGACGCCCTGGCGGCCCTGACGGCAGAGGAGCGCCAGGAGATCGCTGCCTCGGAGTCGGAGATCCTCCGGGCATGGGCGCTGGCGGTCGGACCGCCTCTGCTGGCCGGGCTGCTGCCCTTCGGCGTCGGGCCCATGGCCGCCGCGAACTACATGCAGTACGTCCTGAAGGGCACGATCACGGCCGCCACGAGGGTCTTCGGGCCCGCTGCACCCGTGGCGGTGACCGTCGAGGCGATCCCCGATCGTGAGGTCCAGCAGGACGGTCACGAGTCCTGAGCCGGCCCGTCCGCCTCCCTCGGCGGACCGGGCGGGCACCGCCCGGGCGTCCCGTCCGGCGACGCCTGCCCGGCAGCACCGTCAGTCGCCGACCAGGACGCCGTCGGGCGTCCGGTAGACGCCGACCGAGTCGGGGACGTCGCCCTCGCAGACCGGGATGCCGTCCACGCCCATGTCGCAGCTGAAGGGCGGGTAGTCGACCTCGTCGTCCGCGGGCGTCTGACTCGCCGGGTCGACCCGGAACGCCACCAGGACCTCCCCGTCCGGGGCGACGTAGGAGATCAGCACCTCGCCCTCCGGGACGTCGAAGGCGATCCCGTCCTCCGCCGGACGACCGATCGCGCCGTCCCCGGGGTCGACGGTGGGACCCTCCGCGGGCTGCGCCCGGAAGCGCAGCGGGTCCACGGTGACGGCGCCGTCGGCGGCGGTGACGGCGACGTCGGCGACGAGCTGGGAACTGTCCGCCCGCTCGGTGCGGCGGGCCCCGTCCAGGGTGATGGTGGCCGCCCTCCCCAGCTGGTCGGTGAACGCAACGGTGTCCCCCACGTCCGCGACGGGCGCCGGCGTGCTGGTGCCGGCGGCGACCCCGCCCGGCGCGGCGTCATCGCCTCCAGGACCGCAACCGGCGAGCACGGTGAGGCAGGCAGCGAGCACAACGGTGCGGCGCATGGCGGTCCCCCGAACGGCTGTCCTCCCACGCTAGCGCCGGACCGGGCTCCGGTGGCGGCTCCCGGCGCGGCAGTCCCTCCAGGGCCGACCCCAGGAGTGTCGACCACGGCCGTGCCGGGGAGCTCGGCGAGCCGCTCACGACGAGAGGTAGCGGATCACCGCCAGCACCCGGCGATGGTCGTCGTCGCTGCACTCCAGGCCGAGCTCGTCGTAGATGTGGGACGTGTGTTGCACGACCGCCCGCTCGGTGATCGACAGGGTCCGGGCGATCGAGGCGTTCGTCCGGCCCTCGGACATGAGGGCCAGCACCTGCTGCTGGCGGGGGGTCAGCCGGTCGAGCGCGTCGTGCTGCCCCCTGGCGCGGGCGACCATGAGGCTCACGACCTCGGGGTCGAGGACGGTGCCGCCGGCCGCGATGCGGCGGAGATCGTCCGTGAACGTGTCGATGTCGGCGATCCGCTGCTTGAGGAGGTACCCGACGCCCGACGAGCGATCGCCGAGCAGTTCGACGGCGTAGGCGCGCTGGAGGTGCTGCGACAGCACGAGGACGGCGATCCCGGGATGCTCACGGCGGATCTCCATCGCCGCCCGCAGGCCCGCGTCCTTGTGGTCGGGCGGCATCCGGATGTCGGTGACGACGACGTCGGGAACGTGTTCTCCCGCGCTGCGGACCAGGTCGTCTGCATCACCGACCGCAGCGACGACGTCGAACCCGGCCGCCTGCATCACGTGCGTGAGCCCGGTTCGCAACAGCGCCTCGTCTTCGCCGATCAGGACCCGCACGGCAGCTCCACCAGCAGGTGTGTGCCTCCGCCGGCCGGGCTCTGGATGGTGAACCGGCCACCGAGGGCGTCGACACGATCGGCGAGGCCGTGCAGCCCCACACCCCCGTCCTGGGTCGCACCGCCGACGCCGTCGTCGGTCACGCCGATGACGAGCCGGGTCGGCGCGTGCTCGAGCGTCACGGTCAACGTGTCGGCCGCGGCGTGCTTGACCGCGTTGGCCAGTGCCTCCGCGACCACGAAGTAGGCCGTCCTCTCGACCGTCGCCGGCAGGCGCCCGTCGACCTCGACCACCACCAGGCGAGTGGGCAGCGGCATGCGGTCGACCAGGTCCTCGATCGCCGCGGTCAGGCCCCGCTCGACGAGGGCGGCCGGCATCAGGGCGTGGACGATCCCCCGGAGGTGCCGGGCGGCACCGTCGATGCCGACACGCAGGCGCGTCGCCGCGTCGGGGAGATCGGCCGACCCGTCGAGGCGAGCCAGTCGTTGTGCTTCCAACGCCAGCAGGACGAGCTCCACCTGCAGGCCGTCGTGCAGGTCCTGGGCGATGCGCTGCCGCGCGCGGTCGCCTGCCTCGACGAGGCGGGCGCGCGACTGCTGCAGATCGGCGTGGCTGGCCCGCAACTCGGCCGTCAACCGGTCGTGGTCGATGGCGAGGGCGGCCACCCGACCCGCCCCGCGGACCAGCTCGGCGTCGTCGACGACCGTCGCGTCGTAGACGATGGCGCCGATCCGTCTCGACCCGAGCTCGATGTCGACCACGTGGCGGTGCTCGCCCAGCGCCGACGTGTCGAACGAGGCGCCGTCGCCGTCCACGAGGGCGCGCCCGTCCCGCGACGCGTAGACGACCTGCAGCGACGCGTCCCCGAGGGTGCGCCCGAGGGCACCGGCGAGCAGCTCCGGGGTGGCGGCGGACGACGCCAGCCAGGCACTGAGCTCCTGGATCTCGGCCGTCCTCGCGAACCCGCCGCGCAGCATCGCCGCCGCGAAGGCGACGGGCACCCCGGCCAGCAGGACGACCTGGAGCCCGACCACCTGCGCGACCGAGAGACCGGCGGACGGACCCAGGAGAGGACCGAGCGGCGTCGCCAGGACAGCCAGGATCCCGTAGGCGTACAGCGGCAGCAGGACCCCACGTTGGCCGGGCGTCGCGGTACGCAGCCGGTCGACGAGCACACCCGCGGTCATCAGCATGACGACCATCCCCGCGCCTCGCTGGAGCCAGGTGCCGGCGTGGAGGAGGTCCACCCGATGACCGACGGAGAGCATGCCGCCCGGGCTGGCAGCCGGATCGAAGAGGTAACCCGGGACCTGCAGGACGAGCGACACCACGAAGCCCCCCACCACCGTGAGGCGGGAGGTGCGCGAGCGGAGGCGGCCGGACGGGAAGGCGTGCAGCAGCCACACCACCACGGCGAGCGGGGTGGTGGCGAGCACGACACCGACCGCCACCAGGCTGGGCGTCCCGGTGTTCGCCAGAGCGACCACGAACCACGACAGCGCCCCGATGACCATGATCGGGCCGGTCCGGTTGCTCGGCCGGCGCCGCCACGCCTCCAGACCTGCGGCCAGGTGGACGACCCCCCCCGGCCGGGAACAGCGCGAGCAGCCACCACGGAGCGACGCGCTGGTCGGCGAACAGGGCGATCTCGACGCCGGCGACGAGGGCACCGAACGCGCCGATCAGCGCGAGGCTCACCATCAGCGCCCGCGCCAGCGACGACCGCACACCGACCCGATGCGCCATCGGTGCAGCATGGCACCGGCGACGCGCGCTCGGTGCGGCACCGCACCGGCAACGACTCCCCCGAGACCCTGTACCCAGGTCCAGGTGGGCGGGCCACCCCGGTCCATTGCCCGGCGGTCACGACGTCGCCATGGTCGCCTGCGTGGACCGCCGAGCGACTGCCCTCGCGTTGCTCGTGTCGACCGTCGTGCCCATCCCGTCCACCTCGTCGACCGGGTCGTCCGCCTCGCCGGGCGAGGGACCCCGACGAGCCCCGGACCGGCTACCCATCGGAAGGTCGACCATGACAACTGCAGAGCGCTCGTGCGGGTCACGTCGTCACCGGCCACCCGGTTCGCTGGCCGCCTCGATCGCGACGACGGCGGTCGCCTTGCTGGTCGTGGCGCCCGCCCCGGCCAACGCGTCGCCGGGTGGCGCGCCGGCGCCGTCGGGGGGTCCGGCGTACGCCACAGCGGTCCAGCCCGAACTCGGTCAGCTCATGAGGGACATGGCGGTCACCGGTGCCGTCGTCCTGGTGCGGTCCCCCGAACTCGGCGACTGGGCCACCACGATGGGCACCCGGACCTGGCACGGCACCGAGCCGGTCACGCTCGCCGACCACGTCCGGGTCGGCAGCAACACCAAGACCTGGACCGCCACGGTGGTCCTGCAGCTGGTCGACGAGGGCCGGATCGGCCTGGAGGACCCGGTGTCGCGGTACCGCCCGGACGTGCCCAACGGGGACGACATCACCATCGCCCAGCTGCTGGACATGAGCAGCGGGCTGGCCAACTACACCGAGGACCTGGGACTGAACGAGCAGATGGACAGCAACCCCGGCCGGGTGTGGGACCCGGAGGAACTGCTCGCCATCGGCCTCGCCGAGCCGCCCGCCTTCCCCCCGGGCGAGGGGTTCCTGTACTCCAACACCAACTACGTGCTGCTGGGCCTGATCATCGAGCAGCTCACCGGGGTCCCGGTGGAGCAGGCCTTCCAGGACCGCATCTTCGACCCGCTGGGACTGGGCGAGACCTCCTTCCCGGCGGTGACCGACGCGTCGATCCCCGAGCCGCACCCGCAGATGTACACCTTCGGCACGAACGTGGAGACCATCGACAGCCTGGTGCTCCCACCGGAGGTCCAGGCCGCGGCCAGCGCCGGCACCCTGGAGCCGATGGACGTCACCGACGCCAACCCCTCCTGGGGGTGGACCGCGGGCGCCGGGATCTCCACCGCGGAGGACCTCGCCGACTACGTGGAGGCACTGGTCGACGGGTGCCTGCTCAGCCCGCAGCTGCAGGAGGAGCGGATCGCCAGCGTCCAGCCGGTGGACCCGGACGACCCGGCCAGCCCCGGCTACGGGTTCGGCCTGGCCCAGTTCGGGCCGGTGTACGGGCACACCGGCGAGCTGCCCGGGACCAACTCGTTCATGGGACACGACCCGGTGCGGGACATCACCGTCGTCACCTGGACCTCCACCGCCCCCGCGCCCAACGGCGACGGCCCGGCCGTCGAGCTCGCCAGGGCGGTGATCGACGAGCTCTACGCCGACTGATCGGCGCCCCCGGCGGGCCGGGTCGCTACGACGGACCCCGGCCGGGGGACACCACACTGCCACCTCCACGGGAGGAGCTGATCCGCGTGCGCCCATGGATGCGCCCCGCTGCCCTCGCACTCGCCCTGCTCGCCGGGGCCGGGACGAGCGGCTCCACGGCCACCCCCGACATCCCGGCCGGGTCCGCCTCTCCCCCGGCCGCGACCCTCGACCCGGACCTCGCCGCACAGCTCGACGAACTGGCCCGGGCCGCGCTGACCGACGGCGTCACCGGGGCGGTGGTCGGCATCTCCGACCCGGTCCGGGGGAGCCACCTGCAGGCCTACGGGACCGCGGACACGACGGGGACCCCGATGACCACCGACGTGCACTACCGCATCGCCAGCGTGACCAAGACCTTCACCGCCCAGGCGGTGCTGCGCCTCGCCGACCAGGGGAGGCTGTCCCTCGACGACCCCCTGGAGGAGTACGTCCCCGACATCCCCCACGGGGAGGAGATCACCGTCCGGCACCTCCTGGGCATGCGCGGCGGCGTGTACGACTTCGTCGCAGACGAGGAGTTCATGGCGCGGTACGCCGCCGATCCGCTCCTGCCGGGGTGGTCCCCCTACGACGTGCTCGAGATCATCCGCGCGCACGCCGACGAGGCCACGCCGCCCGGCCAGGCGACCGTGTACTCCAACTCGGAGTACGTGCTGCTCGGGCTGGTCATCGAGCGGGTCACCGGCCGCTCGGCACAGCAGTACACCACCACGGTGATCGAGGACCTCGGCCTTCCGGAGACGTCGTACCCCACGACCGCGGCCCTGCCGGAGCCGTTCACCCGCGGCTACGTGAACACCGACAGTGAGCTGGCACCGGCGGACCCGGGGGCGGATGAGCCCCGGGACGTCACGCTCAGCAACCCCGTCGTCCCGTTCACCGCCGGTGCGGTCGTCTCCACCGTGCCGGACATGGTCCGCTACGCCGAGCAGCTGGCGACCGGGGTGGGCCTCGCCCCGGAGACCGCCCGGCTGCGCCAGGACTGGACGCCGCTCACCTCGACCGGCCTCCGGGTGCAGTACGGCCTCGGCGTTCTCCAGCTCGGGAACTGGGTCGGCCACAACGGCTCGGTCTTCGGCTACAGCGACATGGTCTCCCACCTGCCGGAGGAGGAGGCGAGCGTGGTGGTCATGGTCAACGCGGCCGACGGCGAGGCCGTCCCCGCGACCGACCTGTGGTTCGAGATCGTCACGCTGCTGTACCCCGACAGCCTGCCGACCTGGTGACCGTCAGGGCACCGCGGTCCACCCCGACCACGCGGCACCGGACCGATGTCAGCTCTGCCGGCACGCAGTGCACTACTGCGAGGCTCTCGGTATACCGCCCAGCACCGTGGGTCCACCGTTCGACCAGTTCCTGGCAGCCGCCGAGGCAGTCGCCCGGGCACGTCCCGAGGTGGATCCCACGATGGCTCGTGAGGTGTTCCTCGAGGCGGCGACCCTGCTCCACGACGGCCTCGCGCTCGACGGTCTGGACGACCACGACGCTGGCGCCGTGGTCGCCGGTCTGTGCGTCGATCTCGTCGCTGCCGATGCCGGCGCCGCGGTGCGCGCGCGTGCCCGAGCGACGTCGGAGACTCCTGGAGACCTGCACGACCCGGAGGGCGCAGCCGCCGCCTACCTGATCGCTGCCGGGATCCTGCAGCTCTGACCTGCGCCGGCGCGGACAGCGCGTCCGCATCGACCGGGCGCTGCCGCCTCGGTGATCACCCGCACCGTCGCCGGTCCCGCTCGCGGACCACCCCCACGGCCGGATGGTCCGCGCCACGCAGCGGTTCTCCCACTCCAGGTTCCCACGCACGCGGGGGCTTGCGGCAATCCCCTGGTCGTGCAGCAGAGTGCCCGACCTGAGCACTGATCGAGGAGACACTGCTGTGGATGCCGACGTGATCGTCGTCGGTGGTGGTCCCACCGGCGTGATGCTGGCCAGCGAGGTGCGGTTGCACGGCGTGCGCGTGCTCGTGCTGGAGAAGGACGCGGAGCCGACGCAGGTCGTCCGAGCTCTGGGTCTGCACGCACGCAGCATCGAGGTGCTGGACCAGCGAGGCCTGCTGGACCGGTTCCTCCCGCTCGGCACGCAGTACCCGCTCGGTGGCTTCGCCGGGATCGACAAGCCGGCACCGGACCGGTTGGACACCGCTCATCCGTACGTCCTCGGCATCCCGCAGCCCACGACGGAGCGCCTGCTCGTCGAGCGCGCCACCGAGCTGGGCGTCGAGATCCGGCGCGGCTGTGAACTGGTCGGGCTGGGCCAGGACGACCACGGCGTGACCGTCGAGCTGGCCGACGGCACGCAGTTGCGCTCGCGTCACCTCGTCGGCTGCGACGGCGGCCGCAGCACGGTGCGCAGACTCCTCGGCGTCGGCTTCCCCGGCGAGCCGGCCACGCGCGAGTGGCTGTCGGGCGAGGTGGAGGTCACCGCGCCGCCCGAGGAGGTGGCTGCCGTGGTCACCGAGGTCCGCAGGACCCAGAAGGGGTTCGGTGTCGGCCCCTCCGGCGAGGGGCGGTACCGCGTCGTCGTGCCCGCCGAGAGGGTGACCGAGGACCGCTCGGTCCTGCCGACCCTCGAGGAGGTCAGGCAGCGGTTGCAGGTGGTCGCGGGCACCGACTTCGGCGTGCACTCGCCGCGCTGGCTGACCCGCTTCGGCGACGCCACCCGGCTGGCCGAGCGGTACCGCAGCGGCCGGGTGTTCCTGGCCGGCGACGCCGCACACGTGCACCCGCCGACCGGCGGCCAGGGCCTGAACCTCGGGCTGCAGGACGCGTTCAACCTGGGCTGGAAGCTGGCCGCCGAGGTCAACGGCTGGGCCCCGGCGGGGCTCCTGGACAGCTACCACACCGAACGGCACCCGGTGGGCGCCGACGTGCTGGCCACCACCCGGGCGGTGGCCGAGCTCCTGTCCACCGAGCCGGGGCCCCGGGCGGTGCGCCGGCTGGTCTCGGACCTCATGGACCTCGACGAGGTCCACCGCTTCCTGATCGAGAAGACCACCGCGATCGGGGTCCGGTACGACCTCGGCGAGGGACACCGGCTCGTCGGCCGGCGTCTGCGCGACGTGGGGTTGACGCGCGGGCGCCTCTACGCGCTGGTGCACGAGGGGCGCGGGCTCCTGCTGGACCAGACCGGCCGGCTCTCGGTGGCCGGCTGGGCCGACCGCGTGGACCACGTGGTCGACGCCAGCGAGGAGCTCGACGTGCCCGCGGCGCTGCTGCGGCCGGACGGTCACGTGGCGTGGGTCGGTGAGGACCAGCACGACCTGCTCGGCCACCTGCCGACGTGGTTCGGCGCTGCCGCCCGGTGAGCAGCACAGCGCGCTCCCCCGGCGCCGGGACGATGGACGCACCGGACGTCCCCGCCCGCCCGCCCCCACCGTCTGCCAGCCCCGACTCCACCGGAGGCCGCACGTGACCGACCCCCAGGGGTGGCTGAGCGCCGCCACCGTCGACGACGCCGTGTCCGCGCTGCGGCCGGACTACCGGGCGGTGCTGGTCACCGCCGACGGCCTGCGGGGCGGACCCGGCGACGACGTCAGCGAGCGGGTCCTCGCCGCAGCCGAGGCCACCGCGCGGTCGCGGCTGGGCGGGCGGCGGCCCGAGGAGCTGCCGGAGCTGGCCGCCTGGCGGGACGCGTACCGGGCCTTCGGCGCCAAGCCACAGCGCACGCGACCCAGCGCCGAGGCGCTCCTGCGCCGCCTCGACCCGGACGGGCTGCCGCGCATCGACCGCATCACCGACGTCTACAACGCGGTCTCCGTCGCCCACCTGCTGCCGCTCGGCGGCGAGGACCGCGCCGCCTACACCGGCCCCCCGCGACTGGTCCGCGCCGACGGCAGCGAGCCCTTCGACACCACCGCCGGCGGCGAGCCCGTCGTGGAGCACCCCGAGCCCGGCGAGGTCGTGTGGCGCGACGACACCGGCGTCACCTGCCGCCGCTGGAACTGGCGGCAGTGCACGCGCACCCGCATCACCACCGCCACCACCAGCGCCCTGTTCGTCCTCGACGGCCTCGACCCGCTGACCGACGACGAGCTCCTCGCCGCGGCCGACGCCCTCACCGAGGGGCTGCTCGCGCTCGGCCCCGACGCCGTGGTCCACCGGCGGCTCGTCGGCCCCGCCCGGAGCACAGGGGGGACGGACCGCTCCTGACCTGCTCGGGACACCGTCGACGACGGGAGGACGAGCCGCACGATCGGACCCGTACGACCGGCGCGCGGCGTCCCGGCCACGTCCACCACGGCGGGGCACCACGCCCGCAGGAGCGGTTCGAGACGGGACGGTCGTGACCGCGGCGTGTGCGCAGGACTCCTGCTCACCGGAAGAGGTCCCAGAAGCTGCCCGACGTGTCCCACGGCCGGCCGCCCTCGTTCCCCGGCTCGGGCAGGGCGTGCCGGACCAGGAACAGGCCGGCCACGAACGGCAGGATCCCGACGCCGAAGCCGATCCCGCCGAGGAGCGCGCGTCCGGGGTCGACGACGGCCAGCACCATGCCGCCGATCGACACCGACGCCCCCACGAGGATCCACACGACGCCCCACACCGTCCGCACCCGCACGCCACTCCTCCCGCCGCAGCGCTGGACTGTCACACACCGCGACGCCGATCGGGCGGTGGGGCGCCGCGCCGGTCACCGTCGCCGCGCCGGGTACCGGGGAGCCGGAACGGCCGGGGGTGCAGGGGGCCGGCGCTCCGGCCGGCCCCGGCGGGTCGATCCCGCGGGTCACGAGGAGCTCGACGACAGGACGCGGGGAGCCGACGGGTCGCTCGCGGGCCGCCGGCGGCGTGCCTGCAGCCGCCGCAGCCCCCAGAGGACGGCGGCGTCGCAGACCAGCAGCCCGACCAACCCGGGCACGGTCATCGCCCATCCGGTGCCGTCGCCCACGAGGACACCCCACAGCAGCTTCCCGCCGGCCATGAGGTTGAGGAGCACCACACCCCAGAGCACCGACCGCCGCCAGAAGGCCAGGCAGTAGGCGCCGAGGGCGAGCGGGGCGAGCAGCGCCTGACCGATCTTCTGCAGGTCCCAGGCCCCGGTGATCCACTCCCGCTCGAAGTCGAGGAACTCCAGGATCCGCGGATCGGGCTGCGCGGGCGCCGGGAACCAGAACATGCTGGTGGCGAGGGCGACGAGGGTGCCGGCGATGCCCCAGCCGCTGCGCCGGTGGGCGAACCAGGCCAGCGGGATTAGGAAGAGGGGCCGGATGTACCAGCTGAGCACGTTGGCGTGGCGGTCGAAGGCCCAGTCGCCGAAGTCGGCGAGCAGCTGCGCGATGTCCATGACGGTCTCCTAGCGGTGGCTCGGTGCGGGTACGGGGGGATCGGTCCGCGGTGCAGCGGGGGCGGGGCCGGCGGGCGTCCGGGAGGCCAGGACCACCAGCGCGACGGCGGTCAGGCTCACCGCGGCGAGCGACACCGACTGCAGGACCTGGTCGGTCGTGGAGGGCAGCACCGACACGTGCGCCTGGTGGTAGAGCTGGTGCGGCAGGTTCATCACGACCACGGCCAGGCCGACGGCGCGGGCGACCCAGACCACTCCGGTGAGCAGCGCGACGAGCGCGACCGTCCCGACGGCGAGGTTGCCCAGGCCGACGTCGCGGAGCAGGTGCTCGTTGTAGGGACCATCCGGGCTGACCCAGTGGTGTCCCATCCCGGGGAAGTCGGCGTAGAAGGAAGCCGGGAAGACGGCCTGCCAGAGGCCGACCACCAGCCCGAAGAGGGCGAACCACCCCAGCAGCAGCTTGACGGTGAGACGCATGCGGGCCTCCGGTGGAGGAAGGGATCCGGTCGGGGCACGGGAGCCGGTGTGCCACCGACGTCCCGGGGGGACCGTCGGGTCCGGCACTTGACGCATCGTGGGCATCCGCTTGACGGGGCCCGCAGCGCCGCGACGGCGAGGAGCCGGGACACGGCCGCCGCGGGGCAGGATGGCCCGACGGCGAGGTCGGCGGGCGCCGGGGAGGCGGGTGGGCGGTGCAGTTCGACATCCTCGGACCGCTGCAGGTCCTCGACGCGGGACGGCCGCTGGTCCTCGGGCGGCCCAAGCAGCGCGCCGTTCTCGCGATCCTGCTGCTCGACGCCGGCACCGTGGTCTCGCTCGACCGGTTGGTCGAGGAGCTGTGGGGCCCGCACTCGCCGCCGCAGGCCCTCGCCTCGGTGCAGGCGTACGTCTCCCACCTGCGTCGGCTGCTGGAGCCCCGGCGTGCGCCCGGCGCCCCCGCGACGGTGATCGTGAACCAGGCGCCGGGCTACCGGCTCGTGGTGGGTCCCGACGACCTCGACGCCACGCGCTTCGAGACCCTCGCGCGGGAGGGCCACGACCTCCTGCAGCAGGGGGAGGCACCCCGCGCCGCGGAGACACTGGAGGCGGCCCTCGGGCTGTGGCGCGGGCCCGTCCTGGCCGACCTCGCCGATGCGTCGTTCGTGCAGGCCGAGCGGGCCCGGCTGGAGGACCTCCGGCTGACCGCGCTGGAGGACCGGCTGAGCGCCGACCTCGGCACCGGCCGACACGCCCGGATCGTCGCGGAGCTCGAACGGCTGACGGGCGAGCACCCGTTCCGGGAGCGCCTCCAGGGTCTGCGCATGACCGCCCTGTACCGCTGCGGACGGCAGGCCGAGGCACTGCAGAGCTATCAGCGGTTCCGCGGGCAGTTGCGCGAGGAGCTCGGCCTGGACCCCGGCCAGGCGCTCCGCGACCTCGAACAGGACGTCCTCCGCCAGGCCCCGCACCTGGACTGGACGGCGGCCACCGCCGACCACCGCCGCGCGCCCGGGCCGGCTCCCGCGGTGGCACCGGTCACGTCCCGGTCCGACGTCGAGGCCGCGGACGTCGAGGCCGCGGACGTCGTGGCCCCGGCCGCGCCCGGCGGCCTCGTCGGGCGCGACGCACACCTGCGGGTGATCGACGAGGCGCTGGCCGCGACGGCGACCGGCCGGGGACGGGTGGTCCTGGTGGCGGGCGAGCCCGGGATCGGCAAGACGGAGCTGGCCGAGGAAGCAGCGCGACGCGCCCGCGCATCCGGGGTCGCCGTGGGCTGGGGTCGCAGCGACCAGGACGCCGGGGCCCCGCCGTTCTGGCCCTGGACGCAGGTGCTCCGGACCCTGTTGGGCGGCGGACCGGCCGGAACGCCCGGCGCCGGGCTGGGCGTCCACGCCGTCGAGCTGGCACCCATCCTGCCGGAACTGGCCGACGGTGGCCCCCGGCCGCCCGCACCGGTGGTCGACCCGGAGGCGGCCCGCTTCCGGCTCTGCCAGGCAGCCACCGCTGCGCTGCGGGAGCTCGCCTCCGGCCGACGCCTGCTGGTGGTCCTCGACGACCTGCAGTGGGCCGACGTCGCCTCCCACCGGCTGCTGAGCCACCTCGCCACGACGCTGGCCGACACCCCTGTCGTGGTGCTGGCGACGTACCGCGACCGGGACCTCGACGGCCGGGAGCCGCTCGCCGACACGCTCGCCGAGCTGGCACGGGCGGTGCCGGTGGACCGGCTGGAGCTGACCGGCCTGGAGGTCGCCGACGTGGCCCAGGTGATGGCGTCCCACACCGGCACGGACCCCGACGAGGAGCTGGCCCGGCTGATCGGGGACCGCACCGGCGGCAATCCGTTCTTCGTCCTCGAGGTGCTCCGCCTGCTCGGCACCAACGGCTGGCCGGGGCGGACGACGAGCGAGGCGGCGGCGCTCGTCGCCCGGCAGGTCCCCGCCGGCGTGCGCGACGTGCTCCGCCGGCGTCTCGGCCGGCTCCCCGACCAGACCCGCACCGTGCTGCTCGTCGCGGCGGTCATCGGTCACGAGTTCGACCTCGACGTCGTCCGTGCCGTGACCGGGATGGACGACGACGACGCGCTCGCCGCCGTCGAGCTGAACGTGTCGGCCGGGCTGGTCGTCGAGGACCCGGCGACGGTGGGCCGCTTCCGCTTCGCGCACGCGCTGATCCGCGAGGCCGTCTACGGCGAGATCAGCCGCGCACGCCGGGCCCGACTGCACGCCCGCGTGGGACAGGCACTGCTCGACCACCGCGACGACGACGCCGACCACGTGCTGCAGCTCGCCCAGCACTGGTGGCTGGCCGCCCCCGTGGTCGGCCCCGAACAGGCCGTTCCCCACGTCATCGCGGGGGCGGAACACTGCCTCGACACGCTGGCGCACGAGGAGGCCGAGCGACAACTGCGACGGAGCCTGGACCTGCTCGCCGCCGTGCCCCCGACCACCGGACGCGCCGCCTCGGAGCTGCACGTCCACCTGCGCCTCGGCACGCTGCTGGTCCAGCTGCACGACACGGCGAGCGAGGAGGCGTGGGCGAGCTTCGCCCGCGCCCGTGAACTGGCCGACCAGCTCGGCGACAGCTCGGCCCTGCTCGCCGCGTACCACAGCCTCTTCGAGGTGGCGTACGCCAGGGCCGACCACCGCGCCGCCGGGGCCCTGGCCGAGCGCATGCTCGGGATCGCCGCGGACACCGCCGATCCGGTCGCGTCCACCGTCGCCCACCTGGCCCTGGGCAGGACGCTGTGGGGTCAGGGTCGGCTCCGCGAGGCCCGCGAGCAGCTCGAGCAGGGACTGCGGGTGGCGGGCGGGGCGCCGACGGCCCGCGAGCCCCTCCCACCGGTGTTCATCCTGCAGCTGCAGCTCTCCGCCGTGCTCGACCCCCTCGGCGAGCTGGAGCCCGCCGCGGATCTCGTCGCGGCGGCCGTCGAGGGGTCCCGCGAGCAGCACCCGTTCGCGCGGGCCGCCGTCCTGACCGGAGCTGCCCTGCTGGCCGCCCTGCGCCGCGACAGCTCGGCGGCGCGCACCTGGGCTGCCGAGGCCCAGGACCTGGCCGACAGGTGGAACTTCCCGGCGCCGAGCGGATACGCGGCCGTGGTCCTGGGCTGGGTGGAGGCCCTGGAAGGAGATCCCGGGGTCGCGATCCCCTCGCTGCGCCGCGAGCTCACCCAGATCGAGGCGGGCGGCGTCCAGCACCTCCTCGCCTGGGGGTTCGGGCTGCTGGCCGAGGCCCACCTCCGCGACCAGCAGCCGACCCAGGCGCTACGGCTGCTGGACGACGCGCTGTCCCGGGTCGCCCGCACGGGCGAGCGGCTCTACGAGTCCGAGCTGCACCGCCTCAGGGCGCTGGCTCTGCTCTCCCTGCCCGAACCGCGTGCCGAGGAGGCCCGCGGCGCGTTGCACCGGGCAGTCACCCTCGCCGCTGAGCAGGGCTCCGTCCTGCTGCAGCAGCGCGCCGCCGACACCTGCCGCGGAGCCGCGACGGATCGTCACAGCGGGAGCTGCGACCACCCCGACGCGCAGTCCTGACCCGGCTCGCGCGGGACGAAACCGACCCGGGCGAGCAGCACCGCGACCCGGCGGTCGCGGACGGGTGGGGCGGTGATCTCCTCCACGCCCGACGCGCGGAGCCGGTCCGCGACCTCGCCGACCAGCCGTCGTCCGAGCCGGCGATCGTGGTGGGCCGCCGACACGGCGAGACCGCACAGCCGGGCCGTCGTGGCGTCCACGCAGCGGACCACCGCCACCCCGGCGAGGCCGCCGGCCGTGGTCGCGGTCAGGTCGCACAGTCCGTACCAGACACAGCCCGCGTCGTGGTCGTCGAGCCCGCAGTCGGGCAGCAGCCGTGCGGCCTGTCGGCGCTCGGGGCCTGCGTCGAGCCGCCGGAAGACGATGCCGGCCGGTGAGCCGCGGGGGGTCCGGGGGGTCCGGGGGGTCCGGGGGGTCCGGGGGGTCCGGGGGGTCATCGTGCCTCCAGGGGCCGGGTGCCTCGGCGCGACGGTGCCCGCGGCGGTTTGACGCCGGCTTGACGCCGAGCACGGGTGAGGAGCCAACCGACCGTCAAGGCCCGGCCGCGACGCTCCCCTCCTCGACCGGTCCTGACGGAGGGATGTGCGATGACCAGCGTGCTCGTCACCGGCGGCACCGGACGCCTCGGGCGCCGGGTGGTCCGCGCCCTGGCGGCCCGGGGCCACACGGTGCGGATCCTGAGCCGGAACCCGGCCGCACCGCCGGCGCCGGGCGCCGACGTGGTCGTGGCGGACCTGGCCACCGGAGCCGGACTGCGCCGAGCCGTGACCGGCTGCTCCGGGATCGTCCACTGCGCCACGGATCCGCGGAGGTCCCGAGAGGTCGACGTGGGAGGAACCGAGCGGCTGCTGGCGGCCGCGCGCGACGCCGGCGGTCCGCACGTCGTCCACGTCTCCGTCGTCGGCGTCGACCGCATCCCGACGGAGTACTACCGGTCGAAGCTGGCCGTCGAGGCGGCGGTCGAGCGGTCCGGGCTGCCCTGGACCGTCCTGCGCACCACGCAGTTCCACGAGTTCGTCGCGGACCTGCTCGGTCGCCTGGCGAGGCTGCCCGTCGTACCCGTGCCACGCGGCTGGCGGGTCCAGCCGATCGACGTCGAGGAGGTCGCCCGCCGGCTGGCGGACGCCGTGGCGTCCGGGCCCGCCGGCCGGCTGCCGGACCTCGGCGGCCCGGAGGTGTTCCCGGTCGTGGAGCTCGTCCGCGACCGCCTCCGCAGGACCGGGCGCCGCCGGCCGGTGGTGGAGGTCCCCCTGCCCGGCGCGGTCTCCGCGGCGCTGCGAGCGGGCGCCGGACTGGTCCCCGGCAACCGCTCCGGCGGCTGCACCTGGCGGGAGTTCCTCGACGGCCGTTCCCCGTCCCCGCTCCTGGAGGGCTGACCACCATGAGCACCAGCACGGACGTCCTCGTCGTCGGCGCCGGCCCGACCGGACTCACGCTGGCCTGCGACCTGCGCCGCCGCGGCGTCGACTGCCGGGTCGTCGACCGGGCCACCGGCCACCACCACCGATCCCGGGGCAAGGGCCTGCAACCGCGCAGCCTCGAGGTCTTCGACGACCTGGGGATCGCCGGGGCCGCCCTGGCCGCCGGCCGCACCCACCACCACGTGCGCCTGTACTCGGGCGGACGGCTCGCCCTGGACCTGGACGTGCCCGCGCGCCCGCCGCAGCCCGGGGTCCCGTACCCGAACCTGGTCGTGCTGCCGCAGTGGCGCACGGAGCAGCTGCTGCGGACGCGGTTGTCGGAGCTCGACGGCGCCGTCGAGTCCGGGCGGGAGCTGGTCGCCCTCGACCAGGACGCCGACGGTGTCACCGCCACCGTGACCGACGGCTCCACCGGCGCGGTCGAGCTGGTCCGGGCCGCCTACGTCGTCGGCTGCGACGGCGGGAGCAGCCGGGTGCGGACGCTGGCCGGCATCCCCCTGCGCGGCGGGAGCCACGACGAGCACTTCGTCCTGGGTGACGTCCGGATCGAGGGCCTGCCGGCCGACGGCTCGTCGTTCGCCTGGTTCGACGACGACGGGTACCTCGCCGCCGACCCGCTCGACGGGAGCGGGACCTGGCAGGTGCAGGCCAGCGTGCGGCCCGACGCCTCCGGTGACCTGGAGACGGCGTCCCTGGAGCTGCTCCAGCGCCTGTTCGCCGAGCGCGGCTCCGGGCACGTGCGGTTGAGCGACGCGACCTGGCTGTCCGACTTCAGCCCCCGCGTCGCCATCGTCGACCGCTACCGCGCGGGACGGGTGCTGCTGGCCGGCGACGCCGCCCACGTGCACAGCCCGGCGGGCGGTCAGGGCATGAACACCGGCATCCAGGACGCCTACAACCTCGGCTGGAAGCTCGCCGCCGTCCTCCGTGGCCGTGCGGGTCACCCTCTCCTCGACACGTACCAGGAGGAGCGGATGCCGGTCGCCCGCGCAGTCCTCACGAGCAGCGACCTCGGCCACCACGCCCTCTTCTCCCCCCATCCGGTCATGACCTTCCTGCGCGACCGGGTCCTCGTGCCGGCCCTGCGGCTGCCGGCCGTCCTGGACCGGCTCCTCGACGGCGTGGCCGAGCTCGACGTGGGGTACCGGGACGGCTCGCTGGCCCGCGAGCTGGCCACCGTGGACCTCGCCGGCGACGGAGAGGGTGCCGGCCCGGTCGACCACGTCCGGTTCCGCTGCGGCCCGCACGCCGGCGACCGGGCCCCGGACGCCCAGGTGCGTCACGGCGCCGGCGGCGCGCCGACCCGGCTCTTCGACCTCTTCCGCGGCACGCACTCCACGCTCCTGCTGTTCGACGGCCCCGCCGCCACCGACGGCGGCTACCGGCGGTTGGTCACGACCGCACGACGGGTGCGCGCCGCGTTGGGCGACGACGTCCGCACCCACCTCGTGGTGCCCGCCGACCGCAGGCCCGACGGACTGGACGACGACGTCGAGGTGGTCCTCGACCCGGACCGCGACGCCCACCACCGCTACGCAGCCGCGGCCGAGTCGCTGTACCTGGTGCGACCCGACGGGTACGTCGCCTTCCGCGGGCAGCCCGCCACCGCCGGACCCCTGCTCGACCACCTCGGCTCCGTGTTCCGGCTGTGCGCACCCGCGTGACCGCCCCGGAGCCACCGGTCACGTGTCCCCGAGCGCCATCCGCTCGGTGAAGTGGCCGGCGATCACGTCGGCGACCCGCTGCACGCACAGTGCACCGATGGCCTCGGAGAACCCGTGCGGATCACCCATGACCCCGGTGTCCGAGAGCGCCCCGATCCCGCCGGTGAACAGGCGCTCCAGCACGGCGTCGTCGACCGGCCCGCGGTAGCCCCGGGCCAGCTGGTCGGTCCGCACGTCGCCGGGCCGGAGGTGGGCGTACACGGAGGACTCGGCCACGTCCGCGTGCCCGCCGACGTGGTCGGGATCCCCTCCCCCGTCCTCGACGCAGGACCGCCACACCCGGACGAGGCCCAGCAGGTCGGCGAACACCAGCACCCGGCAGTCCGGCCCCACCAGGTCGTCCAGCCGCTGCTCCATCTCCGCCAGCGGCGCGAAGTTCCCGCCGTGCGCGGAGAAGCACAGGATCGTCCGGAAGCCGTGCGCGGCCAGGCTCCGGCAGTAGTCGGAGCAGACGGCCTCGAAGGTCTCCGGCCGGAGGCTGATCGTCCCGGGGAAGGCCATGTGGTGCGGCGACACGCCGACCCGGATCGTCGGGGCGACCAGCGCGGTCCCGAGCCGCCCGGCGACCTCCTGGGCCAGCCGGTCGGCGTGCACGGCGTCCACGTCCAAGGGCAGGTGGCGGCCGTGCTGCTCCACCGCTCCGCACGGGACGACGACGTCGTGCCGTCCCTCGGCGAGCGCGGCCTGGATCTCCCCGAACGTCATCTTCTCGAGCAGCACGGGTCCTCCGGGTGTTCGGCGTCCCGGGACGGCCGGGCACGGGGCGGCCCGGTGCCGAGGGGTGTCGGGACGCGGCTCACGGTGCCACGAGGACGACGGCCTCGATCTCGACGGCGATGTCGAAGGGCAGCTCGGCCATGCCGACGGCGGAACGGGCTCCCCGGCCGGCCTCCCCGAGGACCTCGACGAGCAGGTCCGAGCACCCGTCGATGACGGCGGGGGTCCGGTTGAAGCCGGGGCGGCAGTTGACCATGCCGAACAGCTTGACGACCTGCCGCAGCCGGTCGAGCGTCCCCAGCTCCGCCCGCACGGCGGCCAGCAGCTGGAGGCCGGTGAGCCGGGCTGCCTCCCGCGCGGTGTCCAGGTCCAGCCCGCCGTCCCCCACCTTGCCCGTCACCAGACCGCCGTCCGGCCGGACCGGTCCCATCCCGGACAGGTAGAGCAGGTCCCCGGCAGCCATGGCCGGCACGTAGTTGCCTCCCGGCCCCATCGGCACCGGCAGCTCGATGCCCAGTGCTCCCAACCGCCCGTCGACGTCCATGACCCGATCCTGGCCCTTACCCGGTCGGAGGGGGAGGTCGTCGGCGACGGGCTCCCGGTCCTCCGGGGACCGCGACGCGGGCGCCGTCCGTCACGCCGGCGACGGTCGGTCGCCGGGCGACGTGCGCCGGTACGGTGCCGGCGTGGGACGTCGCCCGGGCGGCGCCGTCCGGAGGGACCGGCCGAGGGGAGTCGCGTGGTCATCGCCCGGTCCGAGGTGCGGCGGGCGGCGGTGCGGATAGCGCCGTACGTGCGCCGCACCCCCACCGCCGTGCTGGCCGGCGACCGGGTCGGCCTGCCGCACGACGTCGTCCTCAAGCTGGAGGGGCTCCAGCACTCCGGCTCCTTCAAGGCCCGTGGCGCCTTCAACACCCTGCTGTCCGCGCAGGTCCCGGCGGCCGGGGTCATCGCGGCGTCCGGCGGCAACCACGGGGCGGCGGTGGCCTACGCCGCCCAGCGGCTCGGGCACCGGGCACGGGTCTTCGTGCCGGCCAACGCCCCCGACGCGAAGCTGGAGCGGATCCGGCGCTACGGCGCCGAGGTCACACCGGTGGGCAGCGACTACGCCGAGGCCTACCGGCGCAGCCTGGACGAGGAGGCCCGCACCGGCGGCCTGCGGGTGCACGCCTACGACCAGCCCGAGGTGGTCACCGGCCAGGGGACGGTCGCCTACGAGCTCAGCCAGCAGGCCCCCGACCTGGACGCCGTCCTCGTGGCCGTCGGCGGAGGCGGCCTGATCGCCGGGTGCGCCAGCTGGTACACCGACAGCGTCCGCGTCGTCGCGGTGGAGCCCGAGCGGGCGCCGACGATGCACGCGGCGCGGGCGGCCGGGAGCCCGGTCGACGTCGAGGTCGGCGGGATCGCCGCGGACGCGCTCGGCGCCCGCCGGCTGGGCAGCATCGCCGCGGAGGTGACCGGCCGCTACGTCAGGGACTCCCTGCTGGTCCCCGACGCCGCCATCCGTCGCGCCCAGGAGGTCCTCTGGGAGGAGGTGCGCGTGCTCGCCGAACCCGGCGGCGCCACCGCCCTCGCGGCGCTGCTCTGCGGTGCGCACGTCGCCGCGCCGGGTGAGCGCGTCGGCGTGCTCGTCTGCGGCGCCAACCTCGACCCGGCCTCGTGGTCGGTGCTGCCCGCGACGGGGGTCTGACCGGTGCCGCCCCTCCATGGCCGGACGGACCCGCGGGTCGTCGCCGGTACCGACCACCGGCCTGCCGGGAGACACTGATGAGCACCGACGCGGTCACCGTCGACCAGGACCTGCTCGGCACCCACGTCGAGCGGCTCGGCGCCATCGGCGACAGCCCGCAGGGCGTGTACCGGTTCGTGTACGACGACGCCTGGCAGCGGGCCCGCGACACCCTCCTCGCCTGGATCGACGAGGCCGGCCTGGAGGGCCGGGTCGACGCGGTGGGCAACGTGTTCGGGCGGCTGCCGGGCTCGGGGGACGGCGTGGTCCTGACCGGCTCCCACGTCGACACCGTGCCCGCCGGCGGGAAGTACGACGGCGCACTCGGCATCGTGGGCGGCCTGGCCGCACTGGCGGCGCTGCGCGCGTACGGCACCCCCGCCACGACCCTGGAGGTCGTCGCCCTGTGCGAGGAGGAGAGCAGCCGCTTCCCCGCCAACTTCTTCGGCACCCGGGCGCTGCTCGGCCTGGTCGCCCCGGACGAGCCCGAGCGGCTCCTGGACCGGGACGGCGTCACGATGGCCGAGGCCATGCGCCGGGCCGGCCTCGACCCCGGCGCCGTGGCCGACGCCGAGCGGCACGACCTCAGCGCCTTCCTCGAGCTGCACGTCGAGCAGGGCCGGGTGCTGGCCGACGAGGGCGTCGACATCGGCCTGGTCGAGGTGATCCCGGCCATCGCCTGGGAGACGATCACCGTCCGCGGCCGGCAGGACCACGCCGGCGGCACCCCGATGGACCTGCGCGCGGACGCCCTGCAGGCGGCCGCGCAGATGGCCCGGGAGATCACCCTGCTCGTCGAGCAGGAGGGCCGGCCCGCGGTGGCCACCACCGGACGCTGGACGGTCGAGCCCGGCCAGCCCAGCGTCGTGCCCGGGCTGGTGCGGTTCTCCCTCGACCTCCGGCACCCCGACCTCGCCGTCCGGGACCGGCTGCTCGACGGCGTGCACCGGATCTGCGCGAGCGTGGCCGGCCGGCACGGAGTGGCCGTCGACGTGGTCCGGGACAAGGACGAGCGGCCGGCGACGATGGACGCCACCCTGCTCGACGTCTGCCGGGACGCCGCCGAGCGGTGCGGCGCGAGCTGGCGGCGGATGCCCAGCGGCGCCGGGCACGACAGCCAGCTGATGGCCACCCGCGTGCCGACGGCGATGGTGTTCGTGCCCAGCGTCGAGGGGCGCTCGCACACCCCGGCCGAGTTCACCTCGCTGCCCGACTGCGCCCGTGGCGCCTCGGTGCTGGCCACCGCCCTGCACCGGCTGGCCTACTGACCGCCCGGGCCCCCCCCCGCGGGCCCGGTGGGAGGGTTCCCCGGAGCTCAGGCCGGAACGGGGACCGCGGCGCCGGTGCCGGCCAGCTCGTCCCGGTGCACCACGCCGTCCTTGACGACGAGCACCACCCGGCCGGTGGCGGTGATGTCGGCCACCGGGTCGCCGTCGACCACCACCAGGTCGGCGAGCCTGCCCACCTCCAGCGTGCCGATCTCCCCGTCCAGGCCCAGGTTGCGCGCAGCGCCGGACGTCGCGGCGACCAGCGCCTGCATCGGGCTCAGCCCGTGCTGCACCATCAGCGCGAGCTCGCGGGCCAGGTCGCCGTGGGCGTTGAACGGCGTCCCGGCGTCGGTGCCCGCGGCGATCCGCATGCCCGAGGTGACCGCCGCCGCGAAGCTCTCCCGCTGCTGCGCCGCCTCCGACTCGGCCTTGTCCACCACCCAGCCGGGGATGCCCTGCGCCCGGCCGTTCCGGACGATCCCGTCGACGGCGAGCATCGTGGGCACCAGGAAGGTGCCCTGGTCGATCGCCAGCTCGAGGAGCTCGTCGTCGAAGTAGAAGCCGTGCTCGACGGAGTCGATCCCGGCGAGCAGGGCGTTGTGGATGCCGGCCCGGCCGATGGCGTGCGTGGTCACCCGCCGGCCGGAGTTGTGCGCCTCCTGCGCGACCACGGCCAGCTCCTCCGGCAGCAGGGCGGTCTGCGTCGGCGTCACGCCGGGGGTGAGCACGCCGCCGGTGGCCATCACCTTGATCACCGCCGCCCCGGCCTTGATCTCGGCCCGGGTGGCCTTGCGGACCTCGTCCGGGCCGTCGGCCTCGCGGCCGATGAAGTGCCCGTGCCCGCCGGTCATCGTGATCACCCGGCCGGCGGCCTGCACCCGCGGGCCGGGGACCGCTCCCCGCGCGATCTCCTTCGCGAGCTCGACGACGATGTCGTCGGCGGCGCCGCAGTCGCGCACCGTCGTCACGCCCGACTGCAGGGTGGTCCAGGCGCTCCGGGCGGCGCGCAGGGTGGCCACCGGCACGGTGTCGCGGGCGACCTGGGCGAACAGGTCCGGCGCACCGTCGGCCGTCAGGTGGACGTGGCAGTTGACGAGACCGGGCAGGACGGTGCGCCCGCCGCCGTCGACCACCGACTCCGGAGCGGTGCTGGGCGCCTGCTCGGCCGGCCCGACCCAGGCGATGCGGCGGCCCTCCACGACCACCGCCTGCCCGGGAACGGGGTCGGCGCCCGTGCCGTCGAGGACCGTCACGTCGCGGAGCAGGAAGCTGGCGGTGGTCATGGGACCTCTCGGGGAGTGGGGGCGAGTCGGCCGAACAGGGCCAGGTCGACGTTGCCGCCGCTGGCCACGGAGACCACCCGGGTGCCGGGCGGCAGGTCCAGGACGCCGGTCATCAGGGCGGCCAGCGGGGCGGCGGCGGACGGCTCGAGCAGCAGCTTGGTCCGCGGCACCGCGAGCGCCAGCGCCCGCAGCACGTCCTCGTCGCTGACCCGCACCACGCGCTCGACGAAGGTGCGCACGTGGTCCAGGGTCAGCTGCGAGCTCATCGGCGCCGCCAGCCCGTCGGCGACGCTGCGGGCGCCCGGCAGCCGCACCGGGCTGCCGGCGTCCAGGCTGCGGGACACCACGTCGGCGGTCTCGGGTTCGATCCCGATGACCCGCACGCCGGGGGCGAGGTCCGCGAGCGCGGCGGCCACGCCGGAGATCAGCCCACCGCCGCCCACCGGCACCAGCACGACCTCGGCGTCCGGCACGTCCTCGGCGATCTCCAGCCCGACGGTGCCGGTGCCGGCCACCACGGCCGGGTCGTCGAAGGGGTGCACCGGGACGCGGCCGGTCTGCGCCACGGTGGCCAGGTAGGTGTCGAGCAGGTCCCCGTCGGCGAGCACCACGTCGGCGCCGTAGGCCCGGCAGGCGGCGACCTTGGCCGCCACCGCGGTCGCGGGCATCACCACCGTGCCGGGCACCCCGACGCTGGCGGCGGCGAAGGCGACGGCGGCGCCCGCGTTGCCGGCCGACACGGTGATCACGCCCCGGGCGCGCTCGGCCGCCGGCAGGGACAGCACCGCGTTGAGCGCACCGCGGGCCTTGAAGCTGCCGGTCCGCTGGAACACCTCGGCCTTGAGGTCCAGCCGCACGCCCCACAGCTCGCCGAGCGTGGTGGACCGCAGCACCGGGGTGCGGTGCACCCGGCCGGCCAGCCGACCGGCGGCCCGCCGCACGTCGTCGATGCCGACCAGCGCGGTCGCGCTCGTGCTCGTGCCGCCGGTCACGCGGCGGGCCGGTCGACGGTCCGCATCCGCGGGTCGAGGGCGTCTCGCAGCCCGTCGCCGAGCAGGTTGAAGGCGAGGATGGCCAGGAAGATCGCGATCCCGGGGAACGTGGTCAGGTGCGGGGCGCTGAAGATGAACTGCCGCCCCTCCCCCAGCATCGTGCCCCACTCGGCGGTGGGTGACTGCACGCCGAGGCCCAGGAACCCGAGCCCGGCGGCGAGCAGGATGCTCACCCCGATGCTCAGCGTGCCGTGCACCAGCACCGGGGTCAGCGAGTTGCGGAAGACGTGCCGGGTGATGATCCGCAGGTCGCTCGCGCCCAGCGCCCGCGCCGCCTCGACGTAGGGCTCCTCGCGCAGGCTCAGCACCGACGAGCGCACCAGCCGGATGATCACCGGGATCACGCTGATGCCCACCGCGATGATCACGTTCTGCAGGCTGACGCCCAGGACGGCGACCAGCGTGAGGGCCAGCAGGATGCTGGTGAAGGCGAACATCATGTCCGCGAACCGGGAGATGGCCAGGTCGGCCCAGCCGCCGTAGTACCCGGCGAGCATCCCCAGCGGCACGCCGAAGACCAGGCCGATGGCCACCGCGAGCACGCCGATCAGCAGCGAGATCCGGGCGCCGTACATCAGCCGGGTGGCGATGTCGCGGCCCAGCTGGTCGGTGCCCAGCCAGTGGTCCCCGGAGGGTCCCTGGATGGAGGCGGCCAGGTCCTGGGCGTTCGGGTCGTAGGGCGAGAGGACCGGGGCCAGGATCGCCAGGCCGACGAACGTCAGGATGATGCCCAGGCCGATCATGGCCGGGGGGTTGTGGCGGAAGCGCCGCCAGGCTCGCATGGGGTCCCCTCCCCGTCAGTACCGGATCCGCGGGTCGACGACGACGTAGAGGACGTCGACGATCACGTTGAGCAGGATGAACACGGCGGCGTAGACCAGCACGATCCCCTGGACGACGGCGAAGTCGCGGGCGCCGATGGAGTCGACGAGCAGCCGCCCGATGCCCGGCCAGCCGAACACGGTCTCGGTGAGCACCGCCCCGCCCAGCAGCGCACCGAACTGCAGGCTGATGACCGTCAGGATCGGGATGAACGCGTTGCGCAGCCCGTGCTTGATGATCACCGTCCTCGGGGCGGCGCCCTTGGCCTCCGCCGTCCGGATGTAGTCCTGGCCGAGCACCTCCAGCATGCTGGCGCGGGTCATCCGGGAGACCAGCGCCGTGGAGAACGCCGCGAGCGTCACCGCCGGGAGCACGATGCTCAGCGGCTCGCCGCTGCCGGCCGCCGGCAGCCAGCCGAGGGTCACCGCGAACAGCAGGATGAGCAGCAGCCCCAGCCAGTAGACCGGCATCGACACGCCCATCATCGCCACGCTGGAGATCGCGTGGTCGAGGAAGGAGCCGCGCCGGACCGCGGCGATCACGCCCGCGGTGATGCCGACCACCGAGCCGATGACCGTGGCGGTGACCGCGAGGATCAGCGTCGCCGGCAGCCGCACCGCGATCTCGCTGGACACCGGCCGCGAGGTCCGCGCGGACTCCCCGAGGTCACCGGTCAGCACCCCGGTGATGAACGACCAGTACTGGCCCAGCAGCGACTGGTCCAGCCCCAGCTGCTCCCGGAGCCGGGCCACCTGCTCCTCGCTGGCGTTCAGCCCGGCGAGCACCCGGGCCGGGTCGCCGGGCAGCACCCGGAGCATCAGGAAGATCAGCACCGACACCCCGAACAGGGTGATCAGCGACAACAGCAGGGTGCGCACGATGTGCGCGGCGGTGCCCTTCATCCCTCGCCTCTCCTCCGTGCCCGTTCGCACGCGGTGCGCCGCCGGCCGGCGGGCCGCCCCCGCCGGACGCGGGGGCGGCCCGGCCGGTCAGCCGACCGGCCGCGCGTAGATGGCGTCGAACTTCTCGGTCGGCGTGGAGCCGATGCCCTCGACGTCGGTCGAGTGGACGATCGGGAACGACTGCGTCCACAGGAAGATCCACGGCGCGTCGTCCCAGATGATCTCCGAGGCGTCGCAGTAGAGCTGCTCCCGGGTGTCCGGGTCGATCTCCACGTCGGCCCGGGTGAGGATCTCCTCGACCTCCGGGTTGGTGTAGAAGGCCGTCCCCAGGCCCGCCGGCGGGTGGGTGGCCTGGCGGAACATCTGCATCTGGAAGTCCGCGTCCAGGTAGGCCGGCGCCCAGCCGAGCAGGTGCATGTCGACGGTCTCGGGCGACGGCGGGGCGTTCACCCGGGCCAGGAACGACGGGAAGTCACTGGTCGTGACGTTGACCGTCAGCCCGACCTCCCGCAGGTAGCCGGCGATGGCCTCGGCGGCCTGGGCGTCCTGCACGTAGCGACCGCTGGGGGTCAGCAGGTCCAGGGTGGCGCCCTCGGCGCCCGCGTCGGCCAGCAGCTGCCGCGCCCGGTCCGGGTCGTGGTCGTAGGACCCGGTCTCGCAGTAGCCGAAGAGGCTGGGTGCCATCGGGGCGTCCATCACCTCGGCGGCACCGAAGAGCACGCTGTCGACGATGGCCTGCTTGTCGACGGCGTAGTTCAGCGCCTGCCGCACCTGCGGGTTGGACAGCAGCGGGTCGTTGTTGTCCAGCGCGATGAAGATGGTGCGGTCGCTGGGGGCGAGCAGCACCTCGACCTCGTCGTTGTCCTGCAGCGCCTCGATGTCCGAGACCGGCGGCAGGATGATCATGTCGACCTGGCCGGCGAGCAGCAGGCTCTCCCGGGTGGCCGCCTCCGGGACGATCCGGAAGCTCACCGTGTCGTAGTGGGGCTCCTCGCCCCAGTAGTCGGCGAACTTCTGCACCGTCACGCTCTCACCGGCGGTGTAGTCCTCGAAGGTGTAGGGCCCGGTGCCGACAGGGTTCTGGTAGTTGAGGTTGGTGTTGCCCTCGGCCTCGACCGAGGCCGGGGAGATCATCCCCGCCGTCGTCACCGACAGGGCGCTGAGGAAGCCCGGCGAGGGCCGGCTCAGGGTGATCTCCACGGTGGACTCGTCGACGGCGGTCACCGACTGGATCACCTCGAAGGGCGAGCCCAGCGGGACGGTGAGCGCCGGGTCGATGATCCGCTCGAGGTTGAACTTGACCGCCTCGGCGTTGAACGGCGTCCCGTCGTGGAACTGCGCGCCCTCGACCAGACCGAGCGTGACGGTCAGCCCGTCCTCGGAGGTCTCGAACGTCTCGGCCAGCCGGGGCCCGACGGTGCCCTCGTCGTCGACGGTCACCAGCGTCTCGACGACGTAGTCGACCATGTTCTGCACCGTGGTCGTCGTCTGCCCGGCCGGGTCGAAGGTGTCCGGGTCGATGCCGACGGCGATGGAGAAGGTGCCGCCGCCTCCCTCGCCGTCCGCCGCGGGCGCCTCGGGGTCCTCGACGCTGCAGGCGCCCACCAGCAGGGCGAGCGCCGCGGCGGCGGCGAGGGACCGGGTCCTGGAGGTGCGGCGGCGTGCTGTCGTGGTGGTGTTCATGGTCTCCCGCTCTGACGGAGTGGCACGGTGGACGGTCCAGGGACGGTGCGGCGCGACATCGGGGACGAGGGCAGGGCGACGGTGCTCACCCGTCCCGGGGCGCTCACGCGATCACCGGCTTGACCTCGGCGAAGTGGCAGGCACTGGGGTGCCCGTGGCCGAAGCGGTCGATCAGGGCCGGCTCCTCCTCGGCGCAGATCTGCTGGGCCTTGGGGCAGCGCGTGCGGAAGTTGCAGCCCGAGGGCGGGTTCGCCGGGCTGGGCACGTCACCGGACAGGATGATCCGTTCCCGGCCGCCCCGCTTGGTGGGGTCGGGGATCGGCACCGCGGAGAGCAGGGCCTGGGTGTAGGGGTGCGTGGGACGCGCGTAGATGTCCGCCCGGTCGCCGATCTCCACGATCTTGCCCAGGTACATGACCGCGACGCGGGCGGAGATGTGCCGGACCACCGCGAGGTCGTGGGCGATGAAGACGAAGGCCAGGCCGAGCCGCGCCTGCAGCTCCTGCAGCAGGTTGACCACCTGCGCCTGGATGGACACGTCCAGCGCCGACACCGGCTCGTCCAGGACCAGGACCTGCGGGTCCAGGGCCAGCGCGCGGGCGATGCCGATCCGCTGACGCTGGCCACCGGAGAACTCGTGCGGGTACCGGTCGGCCTGCACGGCGTCCAGGCCCACCGACTGCAGCAGGGCGTCGACCCGCGATCGCAGCTCCCCGCCGGAGGCCAGCCCGTGGATCTGCAACGCCTCGCCGACGATCCCGCGCACGGTCATCCGCGGGTTGAGCGAGGTGTAGGGGTCCTGGAAGACGAACTGCATCTCCCGGCGGACCGCCTTCATCTGCGACCGGCTGAAGCCGCTGATGTCGTTGCCCTTGAACACGACCCTGCCGGCGGTCGGCTCCAGCAGCTTGACGAGGGTCCGGCCGGTGGTGGTCTTGCCGCAGCCGGACTCCCCCACCAGGCCGAGGGTCTCCCCGGCGGTCAGCGTGAAGCTCACGCCGTCGACCGCGTAGACGGTGCCGACCTGGCGGCGGGTGACCCCGCCGCGGATCGGGAAGTGCGTCTTGAGGTCCTCGACCCGCAGGATCTCCTCGCCGTGCGCCGCCCGCTCGTGCAGGTCCTGCGGCGGTGCGGCGGCGGGGTGGGCTCCCCCGGGGCTCATGTGCCGGTGCTCCCCAGTCCGGCACCCATCTCACGTGCCACCACGGCCATCTCGGCGGGGACCTCCTCGGAGAAGTGGCAGGCGGAGCGCTTCCCGTCGCCGACGTCGTACAGCGGCGGCACCGCCGTGCGGCACGGTTCGCGGCCCCGGGAGACCCGGCAGCGGGGGTGGAAGGAGCACCCCGGCGGCAGGTCGATCAGGTTCGGCGGGGAGCCGGGGATCGGGTCCAGCCGCTGCAGGTCGACGTCCAGCCGCGGCAGGCTGCTCATCAGGCCGAGCGTGTAGGGGTGCCGCGGGGCGGAGAAGATCGAGAAGGCGTCCGCGACCTCCACGACCTTGCCGCCGTACATGACGACCACCCGGTCGGCGTGCTCGGCGATCAGCCCCAGGTCGTGGGTGATGAGGATGGTGGCGGCGTTCGTCCGCTCCTGCGCCGTCCGCAGGACGTCGAGGACCTGCGCCTGGATAGTCACGTCGAGCGCGGTGGTCGGCTCGTCGGCGATGAGCACCTTCGGGTCGTTCGCGATGGCCATCGCGATCATCGCGCGCTGCCGCATCCCGCCGGAGTGCTCGTGGGGGTACTGGTCGTAGCGCCCCTCGGGGTTGGGCACGCCGACCATGGTGAGCAGCTCGATGGCCCGGGACCGCGCCTGGCCGCGGCTGATCGTGCGGTCGTGCAGCAGCAGCGCCTCGGAGATCTGCTGCCCCACGGTGAGCACCGGGTTCAGGCTGGTCATCGGGTCCTGGAAGATCATCCCGATCTCGCTGCCGCGCAGCCGCCGCAGCTCCTTCGGCGACATGGCGAGCAGGTCGCGTCCGTCGAAGAGGATCTCGCCGGCCACGATGCGCCCGGGCGGGCTCTGCACCAGCCCGAGGATGGACATGGCCGTGACGCTCTTGCCCGAGCCGGACTCACCGACGACGCCGAGCGTCTCCCCGGGGTAGAGATCCCAGCTGACGTCGTTGACGGCCTTGACCACTCCGGCGGGGGTGACGAATTCCGTCGTCAGACCCCGGATGGAGAGAACGGGACTGCTCACGAGCAGCGCCTCCTCGACGGATCGGTTGCTGAAAGCTAGGCCACATCGACCCCGTATGGGTGACGCCCGCATAACGGCGGTGGGTCACCACCCGATGTGGCGCGCGTCACGCCGGAGCGTGACGGCATCGTCCGTTCTCAGGGTGGCGACGGCACCGGCTGCCGCCAGACGTCCATCCGCACCGTGCCCGTGGCCCGGCCCCAGGCGTCGAGCAGGCGTCCCATCCGCTTGACGGAGCGGAGCACCACCAGCCGGTCGACCACGTCGGCCTCGGGCACCTGGTGCACCAGCTCCTGCTCGAACCGGTGCACCTCCTCCAGCGAGGGCAGCCAGGCGGTCACGAGCAGGCAGGGCGTGCCGGCGAGCGTGGCGGACAGGCGGACCTGGCGCAGTCGCCCCAGCCGCGAGGCGACGTCGTCCAGCCGGCCGGCCGGTGCGTCGGCCGACAGCACCACCATCACCGGCAGTCCGGCCAGCGGAGCCGCCACCTCCGTCCGCAGGATCACCGCGCCGGAGCCGATCAGCCGGTCGACCCGGCGCCGGGCGGTCGGCTGGCTGATGCCGGTCCCCAGGGCCAGTGCGGCGTAGGAGGCCCGGCCGTCCTCCCCGAGCGCCGACATCAGCTCCCGGTCCACCTCGTCCAGGACGGCGGGGCGGACGAACGGGATGGCGGCGCCAGCCGCCCCGTTGGCGGGCAGCACCCCCAGCCGCCAGGTGCTGCCCTCGGCGTAGAGCCGGGTGGCGATCCGCGCTCTGGTGCCGGTGACGCCGGGCACCCTGTCGAGCCTCTCGAGCAGGTAGCTGCCCAGGGTGGGCAGGTCGACGGCGGCGACGGTCAGGAGCAGGTCCCGGCCACCGGCGGTGATGTCGACCGACAGCGCGTGCGCGTCGCCGGCGAGCTCCTGGGCCACCCGGGTCTTCTCGCTGGGCAGGCAGGTGACGTCGACGTAGGCCAGCACCTGGGCGTGGTGCGAGCCGGGTCCCGGGGTGCCGGTGACCCAGGCGGCGCCGGTGGCCCGCAACCGCTCCCACCTGCGCGACGCGGTGACGGCGTTGGTGCCGACCACCTCCGCGACCGCCGTCCACGGGGCCCGGGGATCGCGTTGCAACGCCTCGGCCAGCGCCAGGTCGTCCTCGTCCAGCGCAACCACTTCTTGCATCCGTGGAGCCTCCCATGACGGATGCCTGCAAATAGCGGGACAACAGGTCACGAGTGCCCGACGATCCGACCAGCGCACTGGGGAGGCCCCCGTGGCCGGGCGTGCGGGGTTCCGCGGGGACCCGGGCACCGTCGGGCACGGTTCGACGAGCGCCAGCGAGGAGAACGAGTGAGCCGGTCAGAGGCACTGCGCGCGGACGCCCACGCGATGGAGGGCGAGCTGGTGGAGCTGCGGCACGAGCTGCACCGGCAGCCGGAGGTGGGGCTGCAGCTGCCCCGTACCCAGGAGACCGTGCTCGCGGCCCTGGACGGCCTGGGGCTGGAGGTGTCGACCGGGACGACGACCACCTCCGTGACCGCGGTGCTGCGCGGCGGCCGGCGGGGCCCGGCGGTGCTGCTGCGCGGCGACATGGACGCGCTGCCGGTGCAGGAGGAGACCGGACTGGACTTCAGCAGCGAGGTCGAGGGCGTGATGCACGCCTGCGGGCACGACCTGCACACCGCGATGCTCGTCGGGGCGGCGCGGCTCCTGCACGCCCACCGCGACACCCTCGCCGGGGACGTGGTGTTCATGTTCCAGCCCGGTGAGGAGGGCTGGGACGGCGCCGGCCACATGCTCGCCGAGGGGGTGCTGGACGCGGCGGGGCAGCGGGTCTCCTCGGCCTACGGCATGCACGTCATGTCGGCGATGGACCCCCGGGGGCGGTTCACCACCCGGGCGGGCACGCTGATGGCCGCCAGCGACGAGCTCCGGGTGACCGTCCGCGGCTCCGGCGGCCACGGCTCGGCACCGCACCTGGCCAAGGACCCGGTCTCCGTGGCCGCGCAGCTGGTCGGCGACCTGCAGACGATGGTCACCCGCACGTTCGACGTCTTCGACCCGGTCGTCGTCACCGTCGGTCTCTTCCGGGCCGGTACCAAGCGGAACATCATCCCGGACGAGGCGACCTTCCAGGCCACCGTCCGCACGTTCTCCGCCGAGGCCCGGGACAGGATGCGCGAGGCGTCGGTGCGCCTCTGCCGCTCGGTGGCCGCCGGCTACGGCCTGGAGGCCGACGCGCAGTACCTCGAGGAGTACCCGCTCACGGTGAACGCACCCGACCACACCGCGTTCGCCGCGGAGGTCGTGACGGAGGTGTTCGGCGCGGAGCGGTACGCGCCGAGGGTGTTCCCGCACGCCGGGTCCGAGGACTTCTCCCGGGTGCTGGAGGAGGTCCCCGGCTGCTACCTGTTCCTCGGCGCCGCCGTCGGCGAGGACTGGTCCACGGCTCCCAACAACCACAGCCCCCGGGCGCAGTTCAGCGACGCGGTGCTGGCCGACGGCGTGCTGCTGCACGCCGAGCTGGCGGTGCGCGCGCTCGACCGGGATGCCGCCGGGACGGCCGCGGCGGCCGGCTGACGTCGGGCTCGGCCGGGCCGGTGGCCCCGCCCGGGCTCCCCGGCGTCGCGGCTCCCCGAGCGCTCCCCGGCTACGCGGTCACGGGTACCGCCCAGGGCTCGACGGCCATCGGGGTCTCCTGCGCGTCAGACACTCGTCGTCGCACCGACAGACGCTCGTCGCTCGCGCGGCCGGGCGTTGCCCTGGCATGCCAGTGGGTCCTGCGTGGTGACGCAGTCAGCCGCGGGGGTCGGTGCGGTCGCGCAGCAGGTCGAGGACCGGGCTGTACATGCGGGTCTTGATGGTGGCGAGGGTCGTGCCGGCCTTGCCGACCTGAGCGGCGGCGAGTTGCTGGGCGGTGGAGCGGACGGCGTCCTCGGGAACGGCATGATCGACGATGCCGGCGGTGAGCGCGTCGCCGCCGCCGTAGCGGCGCGCGGTGGTCATCGCCTCGTGGGCGGTCTGCGGAACCAGCCGGGCCTGGATGAGTGCGGACATGCCGCGAGTGAACGGGATGTCGATGGCTGCCTCGGGCAGGCACCAGAAGCCGCGGTCGGCGCGCATCACCCGCAGGTCGTGAGCGAGGGACAGCATGGCGCCGGCGGCGAAGGTGTGCCCCTGCAGCGCTGCCACGGTGATCACCGGCAGTGCCAGCACCCGGGCCAGCAGCGCGTGGACGTCACGGACGTACTCCTCGTGCTGGTCGGGATGGGCGCCCAGCCAGTCCAGGTCCAGGCCGTTGGAGAAGAACTTGCCCGTAGCGACGGTGACCAGGGCACGCGACCCGTCGGTTCCCTCGACCTCGTCGAGGGCGGCGCCGACCGCGGCCAGCCAGTCGGGGTGGAAGCGGTTCTCGGTGTCGCCGAGGTCGAGGACGAAGACGTCGTCGTGACGTTCCAGCGTGGGCATCGGGGCTCCTCCGGGGTGGTGTGGCGGTGCGCGCGTGCTGACGTGCTCAGTGCGGTGGGCCGCAGTCGAGAACGGCGCCGACGGCGGCGGCGAGCTGGACCCGGGTGTGCGGATGGACGCGCCCGGTGCGGATCTCGCGGAACAGCAGCGCCGCGGGCAGCCGCACCACGCAGACGGTGACGACGTCCACCGCGGCGGCATCACCGCGGTCCCAGACGGCCCGGGCCAGCCGGCGCAGGGTGGCGGCGAGGGTGGTGTCGAGCGCCCGCAGCTCCTCGGCGACCGGTGCGGCCACCGAGTCGGTGAGCACGTCGTCGCGCTGCAGGGCGACCAGCAGCTGCGCGGCGCGCTGGTCGTCGTCGTCGGCGAGCCGAGCCGGCGCGTCGGCCGCGGCCTGCACCGCCCGCCGGCCGTCGCCGGCGGCCAGCGCCTGCTCCACGGCTGTGGCCATCTGCCGCGCCGTGGCGCCGCGTCGTGGAGGGAGAGCTTCGGCGTGCCGACCGACCCTGCTACGGCAGTGGCAGCCGAACAGGACACGCCCGGTCAGTGCGCCCACGTCCCGGCTAGCAGACCTGGCGGTCGGTCGGCCCGGCGGGTCACGAGGCCGGGTGCATGCCTCTCCGGGCCTGCGGGGCCCTCGGGACACCGCCGTGACACGCCAGGCCGCGGATCAGCGCCGGGACCGGTCCCCCTGCTACGGGCGGGAGGACACCTGCGTGTCGTCCTGCTGATCCGCAGCGACCCAGGGCTCGGCGCTGCCGCTGCCGGACATCCGGAAGTCAGGGTCGTGCTTGAGGATCTCGCGGCGCGCGATGGTCATCTTGTGCACCTCGTCCGGCCCGTCGGCGATGCGGAGCGTGCGCTGGTGGGCGTACATCTCGGCCAGGGGCGTGAACTGCGTGACGCCGGCCGCGCCGTGCACCTGGATCGCGCGGTCGATGACCTTCAGCACGATGTTCGGCACGGCGACCTTGATCCCGGAGATCTCGGTCGCAGCGGCCTTGTTGCCGACGGTGTCCATGAGGTGGGCGGTGTGCAGGACGTACCGGCGCGCCATGTCGATCTCGATGCGCGACTCGGCGATCCAGTCCTGCACGACGCCCTTGTGCGCCACGAGCGTCCCGAACGTCTCCCGCTGCAGCGCGCGCTGCACCATGAGGCCGAGGGCGCGCTCCGCGGCGCCGATCGAGCGCATGCAGTGGTGGATGCGGCCGGGTCCCAGCCGTGCCTGCGAGATGGCGAAGCCGCTGCCCTCCTGCCCGAGCAGGTTGCCCGCCGGGACGTGCACGTCCTCGAAGACGACCTCGGGGTGCCCGCCGCGGTCGGCGTAGCCGAACACCGTCGGGCTGCGGCCGAACGAGATGCCGGGGGTGTCCTTGGGGACGACGATCATCGACTGCTGGGTGTGCCGCGGCGCCCGCGGGTCGGTCTTGCCCATGACGACGAGGACCTGACACCGCTCGCCCAGCGCGCCGGAGCTGAACCACTTGCGGCCGTCGAGGACGTACTCGTCGCCGTCGCGCTCGATGCGCAGACTGATGTTCGTCGCGTCCGACGAGGCCGAGTCGGGCTCGGTCATGCAGAACGCGGAGCGGATCTCGCCCTCCAGCAGCGGCAGCAGCCACCGCTGCCTGACCTCCTCCGACCCGTAGAGGTTCAGGACCTCCATGTTGCCGGTGTCGGGCGCGTTGCAGTTGAGCGCCTCGGAGGCGAAGCCGACCTTGCCGAGCTCCTCGGAGATCGGCGCGTAGTCCAGGTTCGACAGCTTCGTGCCGGGGTGGTCGGGTGCGAGGTGCGGCAGGAACAGGTTCCACAGCCCACGCTCGCGCGCGGCCGCCTTGAGCTCGTCCATGATCGGCGGGTAGCCGGCCGGCCCCACCTGCTCGAGCTGCTGGTGGTACGCCCGCTCGTTCGGATAGACGTGGTCCGCCATGAACCGCCGGACCTCGCTCAGGGCCGCCGTGCCCCGCTCGCTGAACTGCATGATCTGCCTCTCCCCGGCTGTCGTGTCCACCGCGTCGGCGGGTCCCCGCCGGTCCCGGGCAGGACCGGCTCGCGGACCCCGCCCCGCAGTGGCGCGGCGGATGGCGACCGCACGACCGCCGTCCCGTTGGGAGACCATGGTGACTCCTGCCACCGCCGGACGTCAGCAGGCGCGGCTCCCGGTGGACGGCGGCGGGGGTCGACACCGGTGGGTGTGGCTCGTCGGAGGCGCGGACCCGCACGGAGGCCTCGGTCTGCTCGCCCCGGCTGTGCGCGACGTGGAGGCGACCGTGGTCCGCCCCCCGCGTCAGCGCCTGAGAGCTGGTGGGTGCGCCTGCCGTCCGGTGAGCCGTTGGAGGATGACGGCGTGTGCACCGTGGTCATCCGCTGGTCCGACGGGCAGCCGGTCCGGATCCTCGCCCTGCGCGACGAGCTGGCCACCCGCCCCTTCGACGACCCTGGTCGCTGGTGGCCCGAGTACCCCGACGTCGTCGCAGGGCGCGACCGCATCGCCGGAGGGACGTGGTGCGCGACCCGGATCGACACCGGGGCCACCGCGCTCGTGCTCAACCGGCCGCAGAGACGTGTGGCCGATCCCGGGGCGTCGAGCCGGGGGATCCTGCCGCTGCTCGGCGTCGCCCACGGCACGGAGTGGCGCGCGCACCTCGAGCTCGCCGGCATGGCCGGCTTCCTGCTCGTCCTGGCGACGCCCGAGCAACTCGTCACCTGGGACTTCGACGGCGTGCGGCTCCAGGAGAGCCGACACCCCGAGGGAACCGTCATGGTCACCTCCGGTGGGCTCGAGGACCGCAAGGCCGAGCGTCACCTCGGCTCCTTCCGGGCGGCCGGCCATCCCGAGGAGTGGCGCCGACTGGTCCAGAGCGCGCCACCGAGGGACGACCCCGGCGCCCTGGTCGTGCACCACGAGGAGGACGGCCAGGTCTTCGCGACCGTCTTCGGCGAGCTGATCGAGGCCCGGCCCGGTCGACTACGGCTGTCCTACAGCCGGGAGCCCTGGACCCGACGGTCCTGGGACACCCTCGCCGTCGGCTAGTACGGCAACGGCACTCCAGCGGTGCTCGTCCGCGGGCCGGGTGGTGGGGGCCTCCGGATCCGCCTGCCGGCCGCGTCGCGTCGGCAGCGGACTCCGGGCGGCGACGACGGCCTGCGACCCGTCCACGGTCGCCCCCGGCTCCTTGTCCCGCCCGCCCGGCCTCGGCAGACTCGCCCTCTCGGTGTCCCTCACGAGGAAGGGCGGACGACGTCCATGACCGATGATCTCGCCTACGCCACCGCGACCGAGCTCGCCGCCCGCATCCGACGTCGCGACCTCTCCCCCGTCGAGCTCCTCGACGCCGTCATCGCCCGGGTCGAGGCGCGCAACCCCAGCCTGAACGCGCTGGTCTTCACCGCCTTCGACGAGGCCCGGGACCGGGCGCGGCAGGCCGAGCGGGCCCTCACCTCCGGCGCGGCGATCGGCCCCCTGCACGGGGTCCCGACCGCGATCAAGGACCTGTTCGACTTCAAGCCCGGGTGGCCCGCGACGTTCGGTGGGATCCGTGCGCTCGAGAGCTTCAGCGTCCCCGCCCGCTGCACCTACGCGGAACGGATGGAGGCCGCCGGCGCCATCCTGGTCGGCAAGACCAACAGCCCCGTGATGGGCTTCCGCGGCACGTGCGACAACTACCTGTTCGGCCCCTCCCGCAACCCCTTCGACCCGACGAGGAACACCGGGGGCTCCTCCGGTGGCAGCGCCGCCGCCGTCGCGGACGGGCTCCTCCCCCTGGCCGAGGGCACGGACGGCGGTGGCTCCATCCGCATCCCCGCGGCCTGGTGCGGCCTGTACGGCTACAAGGCGTCCTTCGGCCGCGTACCGCAGACCGCTCGCCCGAACGCCTTCGGCTCCCTCAACCCGTTCCTGTTCGAGGGTGCGCTGACCCGCACCGTGGACGACGCGGCCCTCGCCCTCGACGTGCTCGCCGGTTACGACGACCGGGACCCCTTCGCCCTCGACGACCCCACCACCTTCGCCGGGGCCACGCGCCGGTCGATCAGCGGCTGGCGGATCGCCTACAGCCCCGACTTCGGCGGCTACCCGGTCGACCGGCGGGTCGCCGCCGTCGTGCAGCAGGCGGTGCGTGCCTTCGAGGACGCCGGCGCCGTCGTGGAGGAGGTCGACCTCACGTTCGACCACGACCAGCGCGAGCTCAGCGACCTGTGGTGCCGCATGATCGCGCCGCTCAACATCGAGGGCCTCGAGGGGATCGCGGCCCAGGGTGTGGACGTGCTCGGCGAGCACCGCGACGACCTCCCGCCGGAGTACCTGCGCTGGATCGACGAGGGTCGCCGGCTCAGTGCGCTCGACGTGCTCGGCGACCAGCGGGTGCGCACCCACGTGTACGACCGGGTCCAGCAGGTCCTGCGCTCCCACGACCTGCTGGTCACCCCGACCCTCGCCGCGCTGCCCGTGGTCAACGCCGAGGACGGCAACACGGTCGGCCCGAGCAGCATCGAGGGCGTCGACGTCGACCCGCTCATCGGCTGGTGCCTCACCTACCTGGTCAACTTCACCGGGCACCCGGCCGCCTCGATCCCCGCCGGGGACGTCGACGGGTTGCCGGTCGGCATGCAGCTGATCGGCCGTCGCTACGGCGATTCCGACGTCCTCGCCGCCAGCGCGGTCTACGAACGCCTGCGTCCCTGGCACAGCACCTACGCCCGGTGCGCGGACCGGCCGCTCAGCTGACCCGGCATCGTCCTGGCGCTCCTGCAGGTCAGGGAGGCGTCGCCGAGGTGGACGCGAGGGACGACGCGGTTCCGCTGAGCCCCTGCACGGTCGGCGGTCCTCCGGATCGGGCTCTCAGCGGGCCAGCGCGACGAGCGGCTCGACCAGGTCGGCGGGCGGGGGCATCGCCGCGATCTCCGCGGCGACCTCCTGCGCGTTCCGCCTCAGGACCGGATCGCCCACCACCCGCTCGAGCGTCGCGGTGGTGATCTCCCTCGCGGGCACGGCCAGCCCGGCGCCCCGGGCCGCGACCAGCCGTGCGTGCACGGTGCGGTCGCCGGCACCGGGCACCACGACCTGCGGCACGCCGGCGGCCAGTGCGCTCAACACCGAGCCGGCACCCCCGTGGTGGACCATGCCCGCGACGCGAGGGAGGACGTCGGCGAACGGCACCCAGCCCGTGACCGTGACGTTCGCCGGCAGGGGACGGCGGGCGACGCGACGAGCAGGCCGCACCAGGACGACGTCGACCTCGGCGCCCCTGGCCGCCGCCACCACGCGGGGCGTCATCCGGTCGGGCCGGGGGTCGGCCACCGTGGACCGGCTGACCAGCACGACGGGCCGCGTGCCGGACGTGGGGAGACTCGTGTGCCCGTCGCCGCCTCGCGGTGCGGGCACGTACCGCATGGGCCTGCCCCGCCGCCTCCCCACCAGGCTCGCTGGAACGGCGACCACCGCGTCGGCCGGTCCGGGGATGGCGTCGACGCCGTAGCGGCGGGCGAGTCCGGCCAGGCGCGGGGTCACCGCGGAGGAGAGCTCCCGCCCGTCGAAGACCAGCGCGTCGACGAGGACAGCCGGTACCCCGAGGCGCGCCGCCACCAGGGCACCGAGCGGTGCGAGCCCCTCGTGCAGCACCAGGCCGGGCCGCCACGCGTCGGCGAGCGCCACCGTGCGTTCGGTCATGCGCTCGGCCAGGGGGGCGAAGGTGCAGCCGAGAGAGGCCGTGCCGTCGTCCCCGGCCAGGACGTGCCTCATGCGGATCGGGTGCGGGAGCAGGGCGCGCAGGAGGGTCCGCTGCACGTCCAGGCCCGGGGCGACGTCCCGGACCGCAACACCCACCCCGCGCGCCGCGCCGACGCCGTCCTCGGCCGTGGCGACGAGGACGTCGTGACCGGCATCCCGGAACGCCAGGGCGAGCGGCACCAACGGCAGCACGTGCCCCACCATCGGGGACGCGACGAACAGCGCCCGCATCCCCGCAGACTCGTCGCGTCGGGCTCCCGGGACAAGGGAGCGCGGCGCCGAGCGCGCCGCCCAGGATCCCACTCGGGGGAAGGCGCCCGGCGGGTGCCGGAGCCGGGCCGGGTGGTCCCCGGGCGGGGGTGCGCTGGTCACCGGCCGCGCAGGATCGCCGCTCCGGCCGGCGCCACCGCGGCGTACCGGCTCTCCGGGTCGGTGCCGGCCGGCTAGCCCGCGGGTCACCGCGGCGACGCCGACAGCGCGTCGGTCAGCAACGTGACGAGCGCCTCGAGCTGCACGTCCGCCGACGACGAGACCTCCTCGTCCGACCCGTCGAGCGCCCGGGCGGCGAGCCCGGCCTTGCTGTCGATGAGCTCGGCGATCCGGGCGTCGATCGTCTGCGCGGCGATGATGCGCCACGCGGTGACGGGCTCGGTCTGGCCGATGCGGTGGCTGCGGTCGATGGCCTGGGTCTGCTCCGCGTCGGTCCAGGAGAGCTCGGCGAGCACGATGTTCGAGGCGACCTGCAGGTTGAGCCCCACCCCGGCCGCGGTCAGGGAGCACACCGCGACGGCGACGCCGGGGTCCTCCACGAAGGCGTCGATGTTCCTCTGCCGCGACGTCGGCGTCTGGTCGCCACGGATCGAGGAGAACCGGACCCCCTGCCGGGTGAAGGTCTCCTCGGCGGCGTCCATCACGTCGACGTGCTTGGCGAAGAAGACGACCTTGCCCGCGCTGCGTGCCAGCTGCGCCGCGTAGTCGGCGGCGAGACCGGCCTTCGCCTGCCCGATGCGCCGCATCATGCTGAAGACGTTCTCGCCGGCCTCCCCCGTGGTCGCGTCCTTCAGCTCCCACCGGGCCACCCGGCGCACGAGGTCGGGGTCGACGCCGTGGACGGTGCCCTGGCCGGTGCCCTCGACGACGCCGTCGGACGCGCGGGTCGCGAGCGCGGTCTCGTAGCGCGAGACCATCCGGCGGGCGAGGTCCCGCTCGGCCGCCCGGATGGACCGGCCGGCCGGCCCGTCCAGCTCGACGGGGAGGTCGGCGATGCGGCGGGCGGGGATGTCGGCGGCCACGTCGACCTTGCGGCGCCGGACGATGCCCAGGTCGATCACGCACCGGCGGGCGGCGGCGTAGAACCCGGGGTCGGCCGGGGTCAGGCCGGTCCCCTCGAGGGCCTCCATGAGCTCACCGAGCGGCTTGGTCTCGTCGGTCCAGCCGAGGAACTGCCAGATGGCCCGGAAGTCGTCGATGTCGTTGATGAGCGGGGTGCCGGTGAGGGCCATGAGCAGCGGCCGCGCGGTGCGGGTCCGGAGGCGCTGGGAGAGCTCCAGGACGTGCTGCGAGCGCTGGGACGTCCGGTTCTTGATGAAGTGCGCCTCGTCGACGACCATCCCGCGGAAGCCGAAGTCGCCGAGCCACCCGACGTGGCGGTCCAGCACCTCGTAGTTGACGACGACGACGTCGGCGAAGCCGTCGATGGTGTCGCCGTTGCCGTGGATCACGGTGGCCGGGCGGTGCGGGGTCCAGAGCCCGGCCTCGCGTGCCCAGTTGGTCTTGACGACGTTCGGGACCACCACGAGCAGCGGGTAGGCGTCCGCCGCCTCCGCGGCGAGCAGTGCCTGGGCCGTCTTGCCCAGGCCGGGCTCGTCGGCGAGCAGGAAGGTCCGGTGGCCGGCCGCGGCCGCGGCGACGAGCTGCGCCTGGTGCGGCATCAGCTGCCGGCCCTCGGGCGCGCGCAGCGAGGACGGCGCGGGCAGGGGCATGCACGCCGGGTCCCCGCCGCCGGCGCGCTCGAACGAGCTGAGCAGCGGGCCGAGCAGCTCCCAGCCGGCCAGGCGGTGGGGACGTGGGGTGCGCTGCGGAGCGGCGGAGAAGTCGGGCGCGAGGAAGGGGTTGGCCAGCTGCCGTGACACCACCGACTGCGGCACGACCCGGCGCTCGATCGGGGCGGGGGCGGCCACGGGCGCTGCCGGGGCGGCCTCCTCCGGGATCGGCTCGGCGTGGTCGTCCCCCAGCATGTCCCGCGCCAGCGACCGGGCGGCGTCGGACACGACGGCGTCCTCGGCGAGGAGGGCGAGGAGCGCGGGGGCGCGGACGGCGGTCTTCGCGAGGATCGTGGCGATCCCGTCCAGGCGCCTGAGCTGCTCGGCGCGGCGGGCGGGGCTGCTGCCCTCCTCCGCCCGGACCCGGGCGTGCTGCTGGCGCACCAGCAGCGCGACGGCCTGGAACTCCGTGCGCACCGCGGGTGTCACGCGGCCGCGCTGGACGGCGGCCTCGAGCTCGCGGACGGCGCGGGCGAGCACCGCGATGACGTCGCCGCGGTCGCGGGCGCGCCGCTGGTCCCGCGGGGTGGGGCGGCGAGCGCCCGTCTGGCGCCGGCCCGGTCGAGCCACGGACTCCTCCTCTGGGTGCCCCGGCGCGGTAGCCGCGGCAGCGTGCCGAACCATCCCGCGGACACGACGCCCCGAGACGTGAGCACCGAACGGCCTGCGGATCCTCGATGGACCGCACGGCGGGATCCGGCGGTCCGCCGCGGCCGGCACCGCCGGTCGACGACCGGCGGGACCACGGCGCGGGGAGGTCCGTCACGAGAGGAGCGACAGCGGTCTCGTGCTCGGTGTGTCGCTCATGCTAACGCGTGCGGGTGCGCACCATTCCCGACTCCCTGCGAGCCCACGGCGCGACCGCTCCCCCGGGACGGAGTCGTCCGCCGGCGACTCCGCTGCCGACGGCCGGCGGACCTCACGCCGACTCGGGCTCCACCAGCGGGCCCGGCGGCCGGGTGACCGGCCCCGCGGCCCCCGACCACTGCCAGTCGCGGATCTCCGGCAGGTCGATCCCGTGGGTGTGCACGTACTGGCGGTGCTCGATGAGCCTGCCGACCAGCGTCTCGCGCGCGTGGGCCGCGGTGACCTGCAGCCGCGGGATCAGGTCGATGGCGGCGATCGCCAGGTTGAACCGGTCGGTGCGGTTCATCACGCAGATGTCGAACGGCGTGGTCGTCGTCCCCTCCTCGACGTAGCCGCGCACGTGCAGGTTGGCGTGGTTGGCCCGCCGGTAGGTCAGCCGGTGGATGAGCCACGGATAGCCGTGGTAGGCGAAGACCACCGGCTTGTCCCGGGTGAACAGCGAGTCGAACGCCACGTCGGACAGGCCGTGCGGGTGCTCGGCCTCGTCCTGCAGGCGCATCAGGTCCACGACGTTGACCACCCGGACCCGCAGGTCGGGGAACCAGCCGCGCAGGATCTCCACGGCCGCGAGGGTCTCCATCGTCGGGACGTCGCCGGCGCAGGCCATGACGACGTCGGGCTCCGCGCCGGCGTCGCTGCTCGCCCACTCCCAGATGCCGATGCCCTTGGTCGCGTGCACCACCGCCGACCGCGCGTCCAGGTACTGCAGCGCCGGCTGCTTCCCGGCGACGATGACGTTGACGTACTGCCGGCTGCGCAGGCAGTGGTCGGCCACCGACAGCAGCGTGTTGGCGTCCGGTGGCAGGTAGACGCGGATGACGTCGGCCTTCTTGTTCACCACGTGGTCGATGAAGCCCGGGTCCTGGTGGGAGAAGCCGTTGTGGTCCTGCCGCCACACGTGCGAGGTGAGCAGGTAGTTCAGCGAGGCGATCGGCTGCCGCCACGGGATGCCGTTGGTCGTCTTCAGCCACTTGGCGTGCTGGTTGACCATCGAGTCGACGATGTGGACGAACGCCTCGTAGCAGGAGAAGAAGCCGTGCCGGCCGGTGAGCAGGTAGCCCTCCAGCCAGCCCTGGCAGGTGTGCTCGGAGAGGATCTCCATCACCCGGCCGTCGGGCGCCAGGGACTCGTCGTCGGGCAGCCGCTCGGCCACCCACGTGCGGTCGGTGGCCTCCAGGATCGCGCCGAGCCGGTTGGAGTTGTTCTCGTCGGGCGCGAAGACGCGGAAGTTCGCCGGGTTCCGGCGCACCACGTCGCGCAGGAAGGTGCCCAGCACCCGGGTGGCCTCGACCGCGCCGGTCCCCGGCTCGGGGACCTCCACGGCGTAGTCGCGGAAGTCCGGCAGGCGCAGCGGCCGCAGCAGGGAGCCGCCGTTGGCGTGCGGGGTGGCGCTCATCCGCCGCCCGCCGGCCGGGTGCAGGTCGCGGACGGCGGGCACCGGGGCCCCGTCGGCGTCGAAGAGCTCCTCGGGCCGGTAGCTGCGCAGCCACTCCTCGAGCACGGCACGGTGCCCGTCGTCGTCGCGGGCGTTGCTGAACGGCACCTGGTGGGAGCGCCACGACCCCTCCACCGGCAGGCCGTCGACCTCGGCCGGGCCGGTCCAGCCCTTCGGTGAGCGCAGCACGATCATCGGCCAGCGCGGCCGCTCGGTGACCCCCTCGTGCCGGGCGCGGCGCTGGATGGCGGCGATCTCGTCCAGACAGCGGTCCAGCGTGGCGGCGAAGGCCTGGTGCATCTGCGCCGGGTCGGAGCCCTCGACCACGTACGGGACGTGCCCGTAGCCGCGCACGAGGGCGTCGAGCTCGTCGCGGCCGATGCGGGCCAGCACCGTGGGGTTGGCGATCTTGTAGCCGTTGAGGTGCAGGATCGGGAGGACGGCGCCGTCGCGGGCGGGGTCGACGAACTTGGTGGAGTGCCAGCTGGTGGCCAGCGGCCCGGTCTCCGCCTCGCCGTCCCCGACGACCGCGGCGACCACCAGGTCGGGGTTGTCGAAGGCGGCGCCGTACGCGTGGGACAGCGCGTAGCCCAGCTCGCCGCCCTCGTGGATCGACCCGGGCGTCTCCGGGGCGACGTGGCTGGGGATCCCGCCGGGGAAGGAGAACTGGGTGACCAGCCGCCGCATCCCCGCCTCGTCCTGCGAGACCTCCGGGTAGACCTCGCTGTAGGTGCCCTCCAGCCAGGCCGCCGCGACCGGCCCGGGGCCGCCGTGCCCCGGGCCCATCACGTACATCGCGTCGAGGTCCCGGGCGGCGATGACCCGGTTGAGGTGGGCGTAGAGGAAGTTCAGTCCCGGCGTGGTGCCCCAGTGCCCCAGCAGCCGCGGCTTGACGTGCTCGGGCCGCAGCGGCTCCCGCAGCAGCGGGTTGCCCATCAGGTAGATCTGTCCCACCGACAGGTAGTTGGCCGCCCGCCACCAGGCGTCGATGGCCTGCAGTCGATCCTCGTCGAGTGGCTGGGCTGCGGTCGACGACTGCTCGGTGGTGGCGGTCATGCGGCACTCCTGGGACGTCGTGGGCCTCGGCCACCTGATCCCATCGACCCGCCCGGCACCGGGCAACCCGACGGCACGACCCGGAGCCACCGGCGCGCGCGGGGAACAGCGCCCGGCCGGACGGCGCTGGAGCTGCCGTGATCGACGCGGAAGCCCGGCTCTCGCTGCTGGACCGGTCCCGCACGCGGGTCGGCGAACCCGACGCCGCCGCGCTCGGCGGCACCGTCGAGCGCGCGGTCCGCGCCGAACGGCTCGGGTTCGACCGGTTCTGGGTCGCCGAGCACCACGGGGTGCCGGGGGTCGCCGGCGCGGCCCCGGCGGTGCTGCTGGCCGCCGTCGCCGGCCGGACGGCGACCATCCGGATCGGCTCGGCCGGCGTGATGCTGCCGCACCACCAGCCGCTCGTGGTGGCCGAGCAGTTCGCCACGCTGTCGGCCTTCGCACCCGGCCGCGTCGACCTGGGCCTGGGCCGCTCCCCCGGCTTCACCCCGCCGGTGCGCCGGGCGCTGCGGGAGACCGACCGGGACTTCGCCGGCGACCTCGACGAGCTGCGCCGGTACCTGACCGGGACGGCGGAGGTCACCGTGCACCCGCAGCCGGCCGGCGCGGTGCCGCTGTACGTGCTGGCCACGGGCCGCGGCCTGCAGGTCGCAGCCCGACCTCGGGCTGCCGGTGGTCGTCGGCGGCCCGCTGCTCGGTGTGGGCGGTGACCCGGAGCCCGGGCTGGCGGCGCTGGCCGGCTACCGGCGCGCCTTCCGGCCCTGCGCGCAGCAGCCGGAGCCGCGGGTGGCGATCAGCCTCGACGTGCTGGTGGCCGACACCGCCGCGGAGGCCGCCGACCTGCTGCTGCCCGAGGCGTGGGCGATGGCCCGGGCCCGCACCACCGGGACCTTCCCGGCGCTGGAGCCGGTGGCCGCCGTCCGGACCGCCGCCCGCACCCCGCGCCAGCAGCGGTACCTCGAGCAGACCGCCGCGGCGGCGATCGCCGGCACCCCCGCCCACGTGGAGCGCCGGCTCGCCGAGCTGCTCGACCGCACCGGGGCCGCCGAGCTGGTCGCCGGCAGCAGCACCTTCGACCGCTCCGCCCTGGCCGCCTCCGACGCGGCACTGACCGCGCTGTTCGGCCGGGCCCGGTCCGCCGGCAGCACCCCGGCGATGGCGCTCGCGACCCGGCCGTAGCCGACCCGCCCCCGGCGGGGCCGGTGACCGGCTCCCGGGTCAGGCGACCACGCGCGTGGCCGGGTGGGCACCCGGGTCCGGCTCGGCGACGACCCACGCCGTGCGCCCGTGCAGCGGCGGGGTCTTGGTGCCGTCGGTGAACCACACGACCACTCCCCCGTGCGCCCTGCAGTGCGAGCGCACCTCCCGGACCCGGCTCCCCGGCCCGGTCCTGGCGGGCCGGACGAGCGGGAGGCCGAAGTCGGTGCCGACGACGTCGGTGGTGAGGACCGGTGCACCGGCGGGCAGGTTGGCCGTCGACACGGTGACGGTGGTCTCCGGCGGCGCGGGCCGGACCGGTCTCGGCGCGCCGCGGTGCACGGCGGCGCTGCGGCTCATGCCGCACTGGCAGCGCCAGGCGGCGTCACCGACGGCTCGGGTGAACGGGTGGGCGGACGTGGAGACGGTCGTCATCGGAGCCTCCCGGGAGTCGGGGCCGACCGGGCCGACCTGGCCCGGACGACCATGGGTGGGGACCGGCGGGGTCGGGGCGTCGACCACGACGATTCGAACACACGTTCGAGGATGCGACAAGGCCGCGTCGGCACCGGCGCACGGGACCGGCCGTTCCCGGCCGTGCGCGCGGGCTCAGTCCTGCCGGGTGCCGTTGCGCGTGACGCGGATCGTCTGCGGGCTGCGGGTGCTCCGGGTGGGTACGACCTCGCCCAGCTCGACCAGCCGCTCGACCGCGGCCTCCCTGTCCACCTGCGTGCGCAGGCCGCCACCGGACCACTCGCAGTGCAGGTCGTCGGCCGGCCCGGACCGGCCCCTGAGCCGCTCCCGCGCGTACTCCTTGTGGCGCTTGGCCTCGTTCTCGGCCGCCCGCCAGGCGTCGTAGTCGTGCACGGCGACGACGTAGTCCTCGTCGGTGACCGTCAGGCGGGACTGCCGGGAGACCTCGCCCTCGGTCTCCGGGTCCACCGGCGGGCCCCAGCACAGGTCGAGGAACGGACACCAGTCGCACATGGTGTCCACCCCGGGACCGAACCCGTCCCGGGGGACGGCCTCGACCCCCTCGTCCTCGACGGTGGCGTAGACGTCGGTGAGCCACAGGATCGCCTCGGCGGTCAACGACGGGTCGGAGTCGGCCTCGAAGACGACGTCCTCACCGGAGTCGCGCGACAGGTAGCGGATGCGCAGCCCCTCGACGTCCTGCCCGGTGTCGGCCGGCAGCCGGCGGTCGGCGGTCTGCCCGGTCCGCAGCAGCCAGGCGTAGACGGCGACCTGGAACCAGTGCCGCACCGGGACCCCGCGGGTGAGGACCCGCTCGAAGCCGAACCGGGACGTCGTCTTGAGGTCCTCCACGACCGGGGCGTGCCACCAGTCGCAGCGCCCCTTGACCTGCTCGCCCCTGAGGCCGACCTCGGTCAGCCCGCCGTACTGGCGGCGCAGCGCGCGCAGCACCCCGCGGTGCAGCTCGGTGCCGATGAAGGCCTGCAGCCCGGTGCGGGTGTTGGTCGGACGGCGGCGGGCGATCCGGTAGGCGGCCCGGCGGCGGCACTCCCCGAGCTCCGAGGCGCCGATCATCCGCTGGCGGGAACGGGCCCGGCGGCTGTCGAGGTCGCGGACCGCGGCGGCCAGGCTCGGGGCGGCCCGGCGCTCCGCGGCGCTGGGGCGGGCGGGCAGGACGGCGGTCACCGCGTCTCCCTCGGGTCGGGGGCGGTGGAGCGGGGCCGGGGACCGGCCCCGCTCCACCCGCGCGGCTCAGGCGACATCCGGACGGCCGTCGCCGGCGGCCCGCTGCGTGGCGATCACGTCGCGCACCAGTGCGGTCAGCCGCTTGGTCGCCACGTGCTCGGCGGGCCGGCCGAAGCGGGCGCCGATCTGCTCCTCGGTGACGCCCAGGGCCTCCAGGCTGGCGAGCACGCCCCGGCGGGCGGCGTTGAGCCGGCGCTCCTGCGGGTCGTCCGGGGTCGGCGAGGGCTCCAGCAGCGGGTTCGCCGGCGCGCCCTCGCGGCCCGTGGACGGACGGGCCGACGCGGCGGCGGCGAGGGCGGGCCCCACCAGCTCGGCCGGCGTCTGCGGGACGGACGGGTCACCGGCCGCGACCCGGCGCCGTCCGGCGGGGTGGGCCTTCATCGACGCGGCGAGGAGCTCCTCGTGCCGGGCCTGGATCAGCTCGGCGACGGTGTAGGAGCCGCCGGGGGTCGCCACGTCGACCTGCAGCAGCCCGGTGCGGTTGCCCTCGGCCCAGACCTCGCGCAGCTCGTCGTCGCCGCGGGCGTCGCCGATGCGCGCCACCAGGTCGGCGACGTCGGGCTCCCGCCGTCCGCCCGCCCGGGTGCCCGGCCGGCCGGCCGGGGCCTCCTCGGTCCGCTCGTGGTCGAGCAGCCCGCCGCCGTGGAAGGACACGAGGTCGCGCACGTGGGCGGTGCCCGGGTCGCACTTGAGCGCGTCGAAGACCAGCCACTCCAGCAGCCGGCCGGTGGCGGCCGGGTCGGTGACCTCCTTGGCCGGGTCGTCGTTGGGCTTGATGCCCACGTGCACGCTGCGCGCGCCGACGATGAGCGGTCGCCGTCCGCGGCGCAGCCGCACCCACACGCTGGCCGCGTACGGGAACTCCCGGTGGGTCTGCACCGACCAGGTCTTCTGCCCCTCGATCGGGCGGCCGTTGGCGTCGACCTCGGTGACCTCCTTGCCGCGGGCGGTCACCACGACGATGCCCGGGAAGGTGAGCAGCTCGGTCTGCAGCTTGCGCCAGCGGGACCCGGCGTCGTTCCACAGGTTCTGGCTGATGGTGATCTCGGCGTTGGGGTCGCGCTTGAGCAGTTCGCGGTTGCGGGTGCTCTTCGAAGCACGGTCGCTGGCCCAGTCCTTCAGGCCGTCCCAGATCGCCGAGCCGGTGTCGATGCCGAGCACCACCGGCGGCTCGCCGGCGTCGGCGGCGCGGCGGGCCTGCGCCTTGACCGCCTGCACCGCGGCGAGCACCGCGGCGTACGAGCCGTCGTGCTCGATGAGCTGGTAGCTCGCGCCGGGGATGGCGCCGTACTCGTCGCCGGCGCCCTCGTTGAGGTCGATCCAGTACAGGGCGCCGATCTTGTCGCTGCTGCTGAACTGGGCCAGCGCCCAGCTCTTGCCCGCCTTCTCCTCGCCCTCGAGGAGGATGCACGGCCACGGCACGCGGCCGGTGGGCTTGCGGGTCTTGAGGCCGGAGACGGCCATGGGGAACTCCTTGTCGACACGGGGAAGATGTCGACCCGGAATCTATGAGCGGGTACTGACAAATCCGTCGCCGTGGCGGCGTGTCGACTTGACTGCTCCCCGGGTGATCGACCGGCGTCGGGGAAACCGCAGCTCAGCGCGGTGCCGTCGCCGCGGTCGGCGGGACGGCCGTTCGCTGTCGGCGTACAGCCCCGGCTGCGGCGTCCTCCGGGCCGGTCGGGACGGGAGCGGCGCGCAGCGGTCCGCACCGCAGGCGGCGGGCCAGGGCGGTGTGGCGGCGGCCGGAGCCGGTGGCCTGCACGGCCTGGCCGAGCGCCCGGGGCGAGCCGACGAGGACGACGAGCTGCTTGGCCCGGGTGACCGCGGTGTAGAGCAGGTTGCGCTGCAGCATCACCCAGGCGCTGGTGGTCAGCGGGATGACGACGCAGGGGTACTCGCTGCCCTGGGAGCGGTGGACGGTGACGGCGTAGGCGTGCACCAGCTCGTCCAGCTCGCCGAAGTCGTAGTCGACCTCCTCGTCCTCGTCGGTGCGGACGGTGAGGGTCTGCTCGACGCCGTCGATGGCCGTGACGACGCCCTGGGTGCCGTTGAAGACGCCGTGGGCGCCCTTGTCGTAGTCGTTGCGGATCTGGGTGACCTTGTCCCCGACGCGGAACACCCGCCCGCCGAAGCGCTTCTCCTCCCGGCCGGGCGCCGCGGGGGTGAGCGCCTCCTGCAGCAGCTCGTTGAGCGCGGCGGCACCGGCGGGCCCGCGGTGCACCGGGGCGAGCACCTGCACGTCCCGGCGGGGGTCGAGGCCGAACCGGGCCGGGATCCGGCGCGCCACCACGTCCACGGTGAGCCGGGCGGCCTCCTCGGCGTCGTCGGTGCTGAACAGGAAGAAGTCCTCGAGACCGCGGACCTGGGGGTGGCTGCCGGCGTTGATGCGGTGCGCGTTGGTGACCACCCCCGACCGGCTGGCCTGCCGGAACACCTGACTCAGGCGCACGTGCGGGACGGGGGTGCCCTCGGCGAGCAGGTCGCGCAGCACCTCGCCGGCGCCGACGGAGGGCAGCTGGTCGACGTCGCCGACCAGCAGCAGGTGCGCGCCCGGCGGGACCGCCCGCACCAGCTTGTTGGCCAGCAGCAGGTCCAGCATCGAGGACTCGTCGACGACGACCAGGTCGGCCTGCAGCGGCCGCTCCCGGTCGAAGGCGGCGTCCCCGCCGGGGCGCAGCTCCAGCAGCCGGTGCACGGTCACCGCCTCGACCCCGGTCAGCTCGGTGAGCCGTCTCGCCGCCCGGCCGGTCGGCGCCGCGAGCACGATCCGCGCGCCCTTGGCCGCCGCGAGGGTGACGATCGAGCGCACCGTGAAGCTCTTGCCGCAGCCGGGGCCACCGGTGAGGACGGCGACCTTCTCGGTGAGCGCCAGCCGCACGGCCTCCTGCTGGCCGGGCGCCAGGTCCACGCCGGTGCGCCGGTGCAGCCAGGCCTGCGCGGCGTCCCAGTCCACGGCGGCGAAGGCCGGCATCCGGTCGGCCTCGGCGGCCGCCAGCCGCCGGAGCCCCGCGGCCAGGGAGACCTCCGCCCGGTGGAAGGGGACGAGGTAGTACGCCACCGTGGTGCGCTGCCCGTCCGCGCCGGGGAACTCCTCGCGGATCACCCCCTGGTCGGCGACCAGCAGGGCCAGGCAGTGACCCACCAGGTCCGCCGGGACCTGCAGGATCTCCACCGCCCGGGCGACCAGCTCGGTCTCCGGCAGGAAGCAGTGCCCCTGCCCGGTCGCCTCGGAGAGCACGAACTGCAGCCCCGCCTCCACCCGCTGGGTGCTGTCGTGCCGGATCCCGACCGCCGCGGCGATGGTGTCGGCGGTCCGGAAGCCGATGCCCCACACCTCGGCGGCCAGGCGGTAGGGCTCGGCGCGGACCACGCCGATCGAGGCGCCGCCGTACTGCTTGTAGATGCGCACGGCCAGCGAGGTCGAGACGCCCACCCCCTGCAGGAAGACCATCACCTCCTTGATGGCCCGCTGCTCCTCCCAGGCCGCGGTGATCAGCCGGCTCCGCTTCGGCCCCAGGTTCGGCACCTCGACCAGCCGCGCCGGTTGCTCCTCGATCACCCGCAGCGCGTCGGTGCCGAAGTGGTCGACGATCCGTTCGGCCAGCCGCGGGCCGATGCCCTTGACCAGCCCCGAGCCCAGGTAGCGGCGGATGCCCTGCACCGTGGCCGGCAGCACGGTGGTGTAGTCCTCGACGTGGAACTGCCGGCCGTACTGGGGGTGAGCTCCCCACCGCCCCCGCAGCCGCAGCGTCTCCCCCGGTTGCGCGCCGAGCAGCGAGCCCACCACGGTGACCAGGTCACCGCCCCGCCCGGTGTCCACCCGGGCCACGGTGTAGCCGCTCTGGGCGTTGGCGAACGTGATCCGCTCCAGCGTCGCCTCCAGGACCGCCCCGGCCCGCGTCTCCCCCACCTGCCATCCCCTCGCCGACACACCCGCTCCGACGACCGATCGTCACACCACCCGGGGACATCGCCGCGGTCCCCGCCCGCGGGACGGCGTCCGTGGCCCGCGGAACTGTCAGCCGGTGCTCATAGCCTCCGGACGCTCACCAGAGCGATGCACCGACGTCACGGAGGACCGGATCATGGCCGGCGACACTGTCATCACCATCATCGGCAACCTGACCAGCGAGCCCGAGCTGCGCTTCACGCCCTCGGGAGCGGCGGTCGCCGACTTCACCATCGCGTCCACCCCGCGCACCCTCGACCGCCAGACCCAGGAGTGGAAGGACGGCGAGGCGCTGTTCCTGCGCTGCAGCTGCTGGCGCCAGATGGCCGAGAACGTCGCGGGGTCGCTCACCCGCGGGTCGCGGGTCGTGGCGCAGGGACGCCTCAAGCAGCGGTCCTTCGAGACCAAGGAGGGCGAGAAGCGCACCGTGGTCGAGCTGGAGGTCGACGAGATCGGCCCCTCCCTGCGCTATGCGACGGCGTCGGTCACCAAGGTGGCCCGCTCCGGGGGTGGGTTCGGCGGCGGATCCGGCGGCGGCAGCGGCGACGGCGACAGCGGTGACGGCACCGGCGGCGATCGATCCGGGACTGGGCGGGGTGGCTCCCCCGATCCCTGGGCGGCGCCGGTCGGCGCCCCCAGTGAGGAGCCGCCCTTCTGAGCTCCCCGACCGGACGCACCGCGACCCGTGCGGCAGGGCGGTCCGCCGCCGCCACACCGTGCACCCCGGGCGAGGGATGGCGCAGAGCTGGTCCGGCGCCCGACCGGCCGGATCAGCACACAGGCGCGCAGCGGCCCGGCCCCGGACCCGTACGGAGGGTCCGGGGCCGGCCTCTGCGCCTCGCCGCGGTCACTCGGTCACCGCGTGCCTGCCCTAGATGTCGTGACCAGGGACGTTATTGACAGTCGGCGTGGTGCCTTGATCGCGAAGGAGACCTCCGGAAGGAGTGGCGGTGCTTGACGTCGCCGTTTCCAACCGGAGGTCTCTGTGGCCCACGCTAATGCCCGCACGACCGTCTATGCCCGCAAGCTGATCGTCGACCGCGTCCGAGCCGGTCACCGGCCCGGCGAGGTGGCCAAGCAGCTGGGGGTGAGCCGACAGACGGTCGACAAGTGGATCCGCCGCTACCGCGCCGAGGGCGAGGCCGGGCTGGCCGACCGCTCGTCCCGGCCGCATCGGATGCCGCGGCAGACCTCGCCGGAGACGACCGCGGCCATCGTGGCCGCGCGCACCGAGCACCATGCCGGCCCGGTTCGGCTGGCCGCGATCCTGGGCCTGGCAGCCTCCACCATCGGTGCGGTCCTCGCCCGCGCCGGCCTGCCCCGGCTGGCCGAGGTCGACCGGCTCACCGGCGAGCTGCTGCGCGGCCGGCGGCACAGCGACCGCCGGTATGAGCGCGCCCATCCCGGCGAGCTGCTGCACGTCGACGTCAAGAAGCTCGGCCGGATCCCCGCCGGCGGCGGCTGGCGGGTCCACGGCCGCTCGGAGGAGGTCCGCGGTCGCGGCCTGGGCTGGGACTACGTGCACGTCGCCGTCGACGATCACACCCGGCTGGCCTACGCCGAGGTGCTGTCTGACGAGCGGGTGGCCACCTGCGCCGGTTTCTTGACCCGGGCGGCGGCCTGGTTCGCCGCCCGCGGCGTCATCGTGCGTCGGGTGCTGACCGACAACGCCAAGAGCTACCGAGTCGGGCGGGCCTGGATCGCCGTCTGCGCCCAGCTGGGCATCGGCCGCCGGTTCATCAAGCCCGGCCGGCCCGCGACCTTCGGCAAGGCCGAGCGGTTCAACCGCACCCTGCAGACCGAGTGGGCCTACGCCACCGCCTGGACCAGCAACGACGAGCGCACCGCCGCCCTGGACAGCTGGCTGACCCACTACAACACTGCCCGCAGCCACTCCGCCCTCGGAGGTCACCCGCCGGTCAGCCGCCTCGCCGCGTGAACAACCTGTCTGGTCACGACACCTAGACCAGGTTGACGTCCAGGAGCTGGAGCACGAAGGCCATGGGGTTGATGATCGTGAAGTCACCTCCACCGGCGAACAGCAGTCCTACCGGAGGCAGTCCCCCCCGCCACGCCCAGACGCACGATCCCGAGTCACCACCGGCACTGAACGGCCGGCCTGCGATGTTGCTCTCGACGAGGATCTGCCGCTCGAAGTAGGCGGTGCCGCACTGCCGGTAGCTGACCCTTCCGCTCCACGTCAGGCTGGTGACCCGGCCCTGCGTCAGCTGCGTCGTGCGCCCCGACTTCCCGACGATCGTGCCGACCTGCGCGGCGACCGGCTGGGTGCCGACCTTGAAGCGGCCGAAGGTGGTGCCCGACCGGTAGATGTGCTCCGGGTGCACCCGGTCCGGCCACGCCCAGCCCGTGGCCGCGTCCACGTAGTTCGTCCCGCCCTGGAAGTTAAGGGGGACGGCTCTCTCCAGGATGGCCACCTGGTCCCTCGGGTCAGGCGGTGGGCACCGGCCGCCGTCGGCGGGGCCGGGTTGGACGATGCAGTCGCCATAGGCAGCAGGGCAGCCCGGGTACGAGTTGGCGAGGACGTGGTTGTTGCTCAGGATCATCAACCGGGCGTCACGCGGTGCCGTCCGGCCGCGGCAGAGCTGACCGATGGTCCCGGCCGTGATCCGGTGGTGGCCCACCGAGATGCCGCAGTAGGCGGGGCGCTGACGGAACTTGTGCTCGAGCGCCTCGAAGGTCGCCTTGTGCGTGACGATCGGTACGTCGGCGCCGCCGTTCCCGCTCAGGGCAGACACACCGAAGTCCTGTGCGAGGAGGGACCGTGCAGCGTCGGGGTAGAGCTCCTCGGACGTGAACACGTGCAGCGCCTGCTGCCCGGGCTCACCCGCGCCCGGCACGGACGGGCCGACCGCCACGGCCTGGACGAGGTTCGTGTCGGCTCCCGTGGCGTGGGCAGTGGTCGCCCCCGGGTCGAAGGTGATGTCGAGGTGCTGCGGCCCCGCATCCGCCTGTTGCTGGACCTGGCTCTTGATGAGGCCGGAGACCTCCTCGAAGGCTGCGGCGACGTCGCCCGGCACACCGCTGAGCGCGTCCGCAGCGGCCTGGGCCATCGCTGCGTCCTCCCCGAGCGAGGCGTCCGGCACGGCGTAACCGACCGAGGCGTCCTCCGACTGGTCGCCTGCACCGGGCGGCTGGTACTGACGACCGCCGGGCTGCGAGCCGGCTCCGTCCGCCGGCGGGTTGGGGTTGGGTCCGGACACGTGGATCACCCGCTTCCGTGTGGCATCGGTGGGGGTCACGAGGACCGCTGTGGTCCTGCGGCCGACGGGACCGTAGGCCGACTGCTGTCACTGACCCGTCACCGGAGCGTCACGTACGGCGGGCCGTACTCCGGTGTCTTGAGCACATCGACCGGAGGCTCGTCCCGGGTTCGGCGACGAGTCGGGTCACGGGGTGCGGTCGACGTGCACGAGTGCACCACTCGTCTGGAGGACAGCCGCCCGGCGACGACTCGCCGCGTCCGCCGTGGCCTGTGCCCCCGAGTCGGACCGCGTCACGGTCGGACGCGACCGCTAGGCCGGCAGGATCTCGATGGGGTCGTGCGGCTCGACGATCACGCGGTGGCCGGCGATCTCTCGCGGGAGCTCGTCACGCCTGCCGATGTGGTCGACCCAGATCACGATGGCGTCCTTCGTCGGGGTGTCCAGGCGGCGGTACACGCCCCTCACCCACTCCTTGTCCCTCAGGTCGCGGGCCACCCGGACGGTCAGCTCGTCCAGCGCATCACCGGCCGGCGACTCCCAGACCGGCGGCACCTGCCCCGGAGGCGGCATCGCCAGGTCCTCCGACGCGGTGATCCTGGGTGGCTCGAACTGGGTCATCGCCATCACTCCCGCCCCGCAACCCGTCGCCAGCCCCACGCTCATGACGATGGAGGTCAGCAGGGTGACCCTCCGGCGCCGGAGAGGCCGCTCGTGGACCGACGGACCCACGGCGTCATCGTATGCCCGCTTCCCCGGGACCCGACCACGATCCGAGCGGTACTCGACGTGTGACCGGTCGCTGACGGGTCCGTGCCGGCCCCGAGCCCGGTCACCGCGACGGTCGCGACCGGAGCCGAGGTCACGGCCAGGTCCGCTTCAGGCTCGTCGGAGGACCGCCCGGGAGGCCGGTCCCGGCTCCGTCGGCCCCCACCCCCGACCCGTGGGGCACGGACCTCGCCGAGGCGCCGGCGTCAGTTGCCGGCGGCTCGGTACTGCTCGACGACGTCGGCCTTGATCCGGCCACGCGGGGAGACCGTGATGCCCTGTCCGGCAGCCCAGGCGCGCACCGCGGCCGGGTCGTACCCCGAGTAGGCGGGTCTCGCCGGCTCGGCGGCACGACGACCCGCGCTCGAGGAGACCTCCCGGGCGGCCTGCACGTAGCGGGAGAGCTGCGCGCGCATCGCTGCGGCGTTCTCGTCGCTCAGGTCGATCCCGTACTCGGTGCCGTCGAGAGCGAACTCCACGGTCGTGCTGGCCGGCGTCTCGCCATCCAGGTCGTCGATCAGCACGACCTCGGTCCGGGTAGCCACACGACCGAGACTCCAGAGCCGTGATCGGGAAGTCAAGGGAACGGCCCTGATCACCGGGACGTCGCCCGGCGGGGGGACCAGTCTCCGCCGAACACGAGGAGGACCCCGCGGTCCTCGACCGTGGGGCTCCCCGTCCTCGGGCCGGTGCTCCCATCGGGTCGCGTCGCGCCGGTACAGCAGGACGGTTCCCACGACGAGGGCCACCGCGGCGTACCCGCCGAAGACGAGTGCGCTCTCGGGCCGGGTCAGGGCGACGGCGATCGCCTCGGGGGTGTCGACGTCGTTGCTGTGGGCGAGCAGCTCGTCCCCCGCGAAGAACGGCAGGAAGCGGGCGACCGGATGTCATCTCCCGGTCCGGGCCGGGTCGACGGGACGGCGCGGGCGGTGATCGGCGTGGACCTGAAGCCCTTGACCATCAGGTAGACGCCGGGTGACAGCTCCCAGGAGAAGATCGGGGCGGCCGCGATCACGTGGAGCCCGGCGTCCAGGTCGTGCGTGCCGAGGACGACCCCGGCCACGGAGGCCAGCAGCAGGGGGCCGCCGATCAGGCCCATCAGCGGGATGACGCGTGCTACGAGGCCGGACCGGTACACCAGCGAGCCGAGCAACAGGGCGTCGACGGCCGCCATGACGTCGGGTCCGGACAGGTGCCCGCGACCGGGTGACCGCCGGGCTCGTGGCTGCACCGTGTGTCCCCGACCGGGAACGCCTGCGGGGGATCGGCCGTCGGCTCCCCCGGCGGGGACGTCGCTCCCGAGGAATGCGGAGGGCCGGCCCGGGTTTGTCCCTCGACGTGACCTCGGTGACCCGCGCGTCGGTCGGACTGCGCTCCGAGCGCGGGCCCGTGCTCGGAGCGGTCATGCTCAGCACCGCGCTCATCGCGCTGGACAGCACGATCATCGCGACGGCCGTGCCGGCCGTCGTCGACGACCTCGGGGGCTTCAGCCAGTTCCCGTGGCTGTTCAGCGTGTACCTGCTGACGCAGGCGGTGACCGTCCCCGTCTACGGCAAGCTCTCCGACGTCTACGGGCGCAAGCCGGTGCTGCTGTTCGGCATCGCGGTGTTCGTCGCGGCGTCGCTGTTCTGCGGGCTGGCGTGGTCGATGCCGGCGCTGATCGTCGGACGTGCGCTGCAGGGCATCGGCGCCGGAGCGGTCCAGCCGATCGGCATGACCGTCATCGGCGACATCTACACGGTCGAGGAGCGGGCGAGGGTCCAGGGCTACCTGGCCTCGGTGTGGGGCGTGTCGTCGGTGCTCGGGCCGACGCTCGGTGGCGTCTTCAGCGACCACCTGTCCTGGCGCTGGATCTTCCTGGTCAACCTGCCCCTCGGCGCGGTGGCGCTGGTGGTGCTGTACCGCCGGTTCACCGAGCGGGTCGAGCGCCGCCGGCACCGCCTCGACGTCGCGGGCGCGGTGCTGCTGTCCGCCGGGTGTGCGCTGCTCATCCTCGGCCTCCTGGAGGGAGGCAACGCCTGGGCCTGGACGTCGGGCACCTCGATCGCCGTCCTGGGGACGGCGATCGTGCTGCTGGCGGCGTTCGGCCTCGTGGAGCGCCGGGCGGCGGAGCCGGTCCTGCCGACGTGGGTGCTGCGCCGCCGCATCCTCGTGACCGGCAACCTGGCCGCGCTGGGCCTCGGTGCCCTGCTCATCGGTCTGAGCTCCTACCTGCCGACGTGGGCGCAGGGTGTACTCGGCGCCAGCGCCCTCGAGGCCGGCTTCGCGCTGGCGGCGCTGACCCTGGGGTGGCCGATCGCGGCCAGCCTGGCCGGCCGGCTCTACCTGCGCATCGGCTTCCGCAACACCGCCCTCATCGGCGTCGTCCTCGCGGTGCTCGGGACGACGGCGACCGCGCTGCTGGGGTCGGACGCCCACCTCTGGCAGGTGGGCGCGGCGATGTTCGTCACCGGGGCCGGGCTGGGGCTGTCGTCCTCGCCGCTCATCGTCGCCGTGCAGTCCGTCGTCGGCTGGGACCGGCGCGGCGTCGTCACCGGCACCACCATGTTCGCCCGGTCGATCGGGTCGGCGGTCGGTGCCGCGGTGTTCGGCGCCATCGCGAACACCACGCTGGCCGGTCGCTTCGCGTCACCTCCGCCCGGCCTGGGGGGCGAGGTCCCCACCGACGTCGACGGCACGACCGCCGCGCTGTCCCAGGGCGGCGCGGTGGCCGAGTACGCGCGGGAGAGCCTGCACGCGGCGTCGCACGGCGTGTTCCTCGCGACGGCCGTCACCGCCGTCGTCATCGCGGTGGCCGTGGCGGCCATGCCGCGGCGCGCCGAGCGGCTGCGCTTCGACGACGACCCGGGCACGGACGCGGCCGGAGACGCCCACCGAGCCGAGGGCCGCGGGACCGGCCGAGGCGACGACGCCCGCCCCACCTCCACCGGTCACCTGCCGGACTGACCACCCCTGCCGGGACACCGACCGTGCGAGCGGTCCCCCACCCGGAGGCGGTCCGCGGGCGCCAGCGCCGGCCGCGCGACGACGGCGGGCGGACCAGCACCCCCGAGGTCCCGATGGCACCACGACCCGCCGGCCCGGGTCGCGGATCGGCCGGCGTCCCCGGCGGAGTTGGCCGTGGCCCGAGCCGGGTACTCCGCTCCTGTTCCGGCCGCCGGACCGGAGCAGTGGCTGACGAGCGCTGGCCCGTGGCCATCGCCCCCACCGGGAGGTTCCTGTGCCCCAGCAGCTGACCAACCTGACTCTGGACGACGCCCGCCGCATCGTCGCGGCCGGGGAGGCCCGCGCCGCGGAGATCGGGCAGCCGATGAACATCGCCGTCGTCGATGCCGGGGGCGACCTCGTCATGCACGTCCGGATGGACGGCGCCTGGCGCGGCAGTGTCGACATCGCCATCAACAAGGCCTTCACCGCCCGGGCGTTCGACACCACCACCGCCGAGCTCGCCGAGCTGGCGACGCCGGGGGGGCCGTTCTACGGCATCCAGGCGTCCAACAACGGCAAGGTCATGGTGTTCGCCGGTGGCGCCCCGGTGCGCGCCGACGGCGTCATCGTGGGCGCCGTCGGGGTGAGCGGTGGCACCGGTGAACAGGACACCACCGTCTGCGAGGCGGCCGCCGCCGGCCTCTGACGTCCACCGCACTCCACGGGCCCGGCGCCGGTCGGCGCGATCGGTGCCGGGCGCGGGGACCACGCACCCCCTGCCGCTGCGGTGACGGGGCACCACGGATCCTCCGTCGGCGGGGCCTCGGTCAGAGGCGGCTCGCCCGGCGCAGCGCGGCCAGGCCGTCGGGCGTGCCCGGCCAGTGCCGGTCGATCGCGTCCGCGCCGGCGCGACGGACCACCGAGCGCAACACCAGGGCGACCACGATCGCGTCGTCGGCGTGGCCGAGCACCGGCACGAAGTCGGGCACCAGGTCGATGGGTGAGGCCAGGTAGGCCAGCAACAGCCACAGCCGTACCCGGACGCCGCGCGGCAGCGTCCCGTCACCGGCCAGCCGGCGCACCAACCTGAGCACGTCGGGCAGCAGCCGCAGCAGCTCCCGCAGTCGCAGCTCGTCCGGGCAGGTCCACCACAACGCCGCCATCAGCACCAGCCAGCACAGCAGCAGGCCCCCCAGCACCCCGGCCAGCGTCCACGCCCAGTCCGGCATCCCGCCGCCACCTCCCCACTGCCCCGGCCCCTCCCCGGAGTCCCGGGTCTGCGAGGGACTCGGGACGGCGGCCCCCTGCAGGGTCCCGCCGCGAGCCTGCGAGCGGTGGGGGGCAGGCGGCCCCCTGCAGGGTCCCGCCGCGAGCCTGCGAGCGGTGGGGGGCAGGGGGTCCTTCTTCAGTCCAGCTCGACCGGGGCTCCACCGAACACGACGAGGCTGACCACCCAGTACGCGAGGTAGAGGACCAGCAGGGTGCAGCCGTGCCACCGCGCCAGCCGGCCGGTGGCGAGGAGGTACGCGGCGAGGGCGGTGAGGACGACGAGCGCAGGCAGGTGCCAGGTGAGCACGTCCGAGCCGACGACGATGCCACCGGCCAGGAGGGTGATGCCCAGCTTCCCGGTGACCGAGAAGACGACGCTCCCGATGACGTTGCCGACCCCGACCTCCGGCACGCCCTTGCGGAAGGCCTCCACGGTCAGGAAGAGGTCCTCGAGGGTCAGCACGGCAGTGACGATGGTGGCACCGAACACCGTGCCCTCGAGCCCGTAGGCGTCCAGGATCCCCTCGGTTCCGGCGCTGGTGGTCGCCGCACCGATGACGAGGCCGGCGAGGGCCAGCACCGCCAGTCCCAGATCGGCCCAGCCGGGCAGCCGGCGCGCCTCCGCGCACCGCACGTCGTCGAGGACCCGCTGCTCCAGCCCGGCGCCGGCCCGCGCTCCTCCGCCGTCCGGTCCCTGCTGCGCGCCGGCTCCCGACCTCCCGACGGCGGCTTCGCACACCTCCACGTCACGGAAGACCGGCACGCTCCTGCGGAACTCGCGGGTGGCGACGTAGGCCATGAACACGACGAACAGGCCGAGGAGCAACAGGCCGTCGGTGACGGTGAGCGGCGCGGTGAGCGTGAACCCGACCATCACCAGCGGTGCGACGGCGAACACGACGACGTAGTCGCGCGGGACGTCGACCCGGCTCGGCCGGAGGATCGCGGCGAGCGCGAGGACGACCCCGGTGAACGACAGCGCCGTTCCGAACACCAGGCCCAGCGCGACGCCGTTGAGGTCCTCGAGGTTCAGCGCGACACCGAGCGTGATGTCGTCGAACTCGACACCGGTGAAGACGACGGCGAGCAGGAACAGCGGGAGCCGCAGACCCTTCGCCGCCCCGACCAGGTGGTCGATGAGCTTCTCGGCGCTGACGATGAGCAGCGTCGCGCCAGCGACGAAGACGAGCACCGAGGTCACGGACGGTCCTCCTCGCGACGACCCGGTGGGCAGGGGCCTCGACGCGCGGTCACCGGCTGCGCCGGGTGACGGTCTGCGGCCGGGGGGTCAGCACCGCATCCCCCGGCCACGGCGCCTCGTTGGCGGCTCGCACCGCGTCGGCCACGACTCCGTGGTCGGGAGACAGGTGGCAGACCGGATCCGTGCGGGCGGCGTCGCCGGTGAGCTGGAACGCCTGACAGCGGCAGCCGCCGAAGTCGAGCTCGCGGCGCTCGCAGCTGCGGCAGGGGTCGGGCATCCACGCCGTTCCGCGGAAGCTCTGGAAGAGGGGTGACCGCTCCCAGATCCAGCCCAGGGAGTGCTCCCGCACGCTGGCCCGGGGAAGGGGGAGGGTCTGTGCGGTCGGGCACGGGAGGACGTCGCCGTTGGGCACCACGGTGAGCTGCCGCCGCCCCCAGCCGCCCATGCAGGGCTTGGGGTACCGCCCGTAGTGGTCGGGGAGGACGTAGATGACCTCCATCCGTCCCTCCAGGCGTTCGTGCGCCGCCCGCACCACGACCTCGGCGCGCTCGAGCTGGGCCCTGCTCGGCAGGAGCCCGTCGCGGTTGAGCAGACCCCAGCCGTAGTACTGCGTGTTGGCCAGCTCGATCCGGTCGGCCCCCAGCTCCTCGGCCAGCTCGAGGATGCCGGCGATCCGGTCGACGTTGTGCCGGTGGAGGACCACGTTGAGCGTGAGGGGCCACCCCAGCTCCTTCACCAGCCGCGAGGCCGCCACCTTGCGCTGGAACGACGGCGACCCGGCGAGGCGGTCGGAGAGGGTCGGCTCGTCGGCCTGGACGCTGATCTGCACGTGGTCGAGGCCCGCGGCGAGCAGCTGCTCCGCGCGGCGGGAGGAGAGGCCGAGCGCGCTGGTGATGAGGTTCGTGTAGAGGCCCAGCCCGGAGGCGCAGTGCACGATGTCGGGGAGGTCGCGGCGCAGGAGCGGCTCGCCGCCGGAGAGGTGCAGCTGCAGCACGCCCAGCTCCCGGGCCTCGGCCAGCACCCGCTGCCACTCCGCCGTGGTCAGCTCGTCGGCGTACGCGGCGAGGTCGAGCGGGTTGGAGCAGTACGAGCACTGCAGCGGACAGCCGTAGGTGAGCTCGGCCAGCAGCCCGAACGGCCTGTCCACGCCTGCGTCAGCCACGGCCGACCTCCGCGTGGTCGATCTCGACGCACCGTCGGGCGGCGAGGCGGTCGAGGAAGGCCCGCACCTCGTCGTCGACCACGCGGCCGTACCGTCGGCGCAGCTCCGCCCCGATCCCGGCCACCGTCCGGCGCCCGTCGCACAGGTCCAGGACGGCCGCGCCCGTGCCGTTCAGGACGGTGACCGCCTCGGGCGTCAGCAGCACGTGCTGCCCGCGTGCCGGGTCGAACGTCAGCCGGACGTGGCGGGCCAGACGGGGGCGGTCGGTCCCGCTACCGATCTGCACAGGCCCGGTCGATGGCATCGAGCACGCTCCACAGGACGTCGCACTTGAAGGACAGTGCCGCCGCGGCGGCTGCTTGCTGCTCGGGCGTCCGGCAGTGCTCCGTCACCACCTCCAGGGCGTGCTCGGAGTCGCGGGGCGCCTGGGTGAGGCGGCCCCGGAAGTAGGCCAGACCCTGACGGTCGATCCAGGTGTAGTGGCGTTCGAAGGCGGCCAGCCGTTCGGCCATCAGGTCCGGCGCGAACAGCTCGGTCAGGGAGGAGGCCACCGCCTCGACCCAGGGCCGGGTGCGGGCGAAGCCGACGTAGGCGTCGACGGCGAACCGCACCCCGGGGACGACGTGCCGCTCGTCCTCCATCTCCTCCCGGCTGAGCCCGACCGCGTCGCCCAGACGCAGCCACGCCTCGATGCCGCCCTCGCCCTCGGCCGTGCCGTCGTGGTCGACGATGCGCCGCAGCCAGCGGCGGCGGACCGCGCGGTCGGGGCAGTTGGCGAGGATGGCGGCGTCCTTGCGGGGGATGTTCTCCTGGTAGTAGAAGCGGTTGGCCACCCACATCCGGATCTCCCCGGGGCCCAGGCGCCCCGCGTTCATCCGCTCGTGGAAGGGGTGCCGGTCGTGGTAGCGCCGCGACTGCGCGCGCAGCGCTGCCACGAAGCCGTCGGTCGCCGTGTCCGTCAGGGTCACCGTGGGCCTCACAGCTGTAGTTCCAGCCCGTCCACGGCGACCTCCATGCCGTGCTGCTCCACGGTGCGCCGCTCGGGCGCGTCCTCGAGCAGGATCGGGTTGGTGTTGTTGACGTGGACGTAGACCGTGCGCCGGATGGGCAGCGGGGAGAGCTGCTCGAGGCTGCCCCCGGGCCCGCTGATCGGCAGGTGCCCCATCTCGCGTGCCGTCCTGCCTGCCAGGCCGAGCCGGATCAGCTCGTCGTCGGACCAGCAGGTCCCGTCGACGAGCAGGCACGAGCAGCCGTCAAGTTCGCCCAGCACCGCCGCGGTCAGCTCCTGCACCACCGGCAGGTGGACCAGCACCCGGCCGCTGCGCTCGTCGGTCAGGCGGTAGCCGACGACGCGCCCGCTCCGCCCGCCCGGGCCGAACCGCGCCCGCTTCGTCGTCGGGACGTCGAAGGCGCGGTAGGACAACCCGTCGGCCAGCGGCACGTCCGCCCCCGGCACGACCGGCCGCCACTCGACCGGGCAGTAGGCCTCGAGGGTCCGCAGCAGCGACGTCCCGTCGCACAGCGTGTCGCGGGTCGCCTCGGTGGCGTGCAGGACGAGGCCACCTCCCTCTCGGAGCAGCAGGAGCCCGAGCGTGTGGTCCAGCTCGGCGTCGGTGAGCAGGACGGCCTGCAGCGGGACCACCCGGGCACCGTCGGGACCGCTGGAGGGGTGCAGGGCGGGGAAGGACGCCATCTGGGCCTGGACGTCGGGTGAGGCGTTGAGCAGCAACCACCGCCGGCCGTCGGGGCTCACCGCGACCGACGACTGGGTCCGCGGGCGGGCGGGCCGGGACCCGTCGCGCACCGCGCGGCACGCCGGGCAGGCGCAGTTCCACTGCGGGAACCCGCCTCCCGCTGCCGAGCCCAGCACCCGCACCCACACGTCGATCGGTGTCCTCCCGGCCGTGCGCCGCGCAGCGGCGCCGCGTCGACGGGGAGGCGCCGGACCGCGTCGCCCGACGCCTCCCCGCCCGGTCCCGGACGTGTCCGTCTAGTCCCAGTCCTCCTGGACGCCCATGTAGGCGGTCGCCTCAGCGGACACCCGGATCTCCTCGAAGGAGGGGGTCTCCCACTCGTCTGCGCCGAGCGGGCAGACGTACTGCTCCTGGTCCATCGCCGTCACCTCCCTCCGGACGAGTCCTGGCCCTCGGGCAGCGAGAAGACGAACATCGCCTGTCCGTGCGGGCCGCCCATCATCCCGGGCAGGAACCCCTCGACCCAGGCGCCCCAGCCGACCGGGACGGCGATGTACTGCTTGCCGTCGACGCTGTAGGTGGTCGGGCTGCTGTGGTGGCCGCTGCCGCAGTTGAACTGCCACAGGAACTCGCCGCTGCGGGCGTCGAGGGCCACGAACGTCCCGGACGGCGTGCCGGCGAACACGAGGTCGCCCGCCGTGGCCAGCACCGAGGCACACATCGGCAGGTCGTTGCGCCAGCGCCAGACCTCCTCGCCGGTGGACGGGTCGAAGGCCGACACCGACCCCGCCATGTCCTCGGCGTCCACGGTGACCGCCGCGCCCCAGTAGGGGATGCTCTCCTTGAACTCCCGGCGCCGGCGGGCGACCTTCGCGCCGGTGTCCTGCACCGGGACGTAGAACAGTCCCGTCCTCGGGCTGTACGCCGCGTGGGTCCACTCCTTGGCCCCGGCCGGCCCGGGGTGGAAGTGGACCTCCTCCCCCTCCTGCTCGGGGTAGATCCGCGGCGTCACCTGACCGTCGGGGGTGATCTCCCCCCAGGTGATCCGGTCGACGAACGGGAAGATCCGCACCCGTTCACCGTTGGTGCGGTCCAGGACGAAGCAGTACCCGTTCTTGTCGAAGTGGGCCAGGAGCTTGCGCCCGTCCTGCTCGAACAGGATGCACTCCATGTTGCTGTCGTAGTCCCACAGGTCGTGCGGGGTGCACTGGTAGTGCCAGCGGATCTCGCCGGTGTCGGCGTCCACCGCGATCACGCTGTCGGTGTAGAGGTTGTCGCCCGGACGGACCTCGCCGTCGAAGTCGGGCGCCGGGTTGCCGGTCCCCCAGTACAGGAGGTTGGTCTCCGGGTCGAAGGTGCCGGTGATCCAGCCGTTGCCACCACCCCGCGCCCAGGCCTCGCCCTCGGCGGGCCAAGTCTCGGAACCCGGCTCACCAGGCTTCGGGATCGTGTAGCACCGCCAGACCCGCTCCCCGGTCTCCATGTCGTAGGCGTCGAGGTGGCCGCGGACCCCGAACTCCCCGCCGGAGCTGCCGACGACGACCCGGTCCTTCACCACCAGCGGGGCGACCGTGAGGCTCTCCCCGGCGCGCACGTCCCCGCTCGTTACGTCCCAGATGCACGAGCCGTCGGTGGCGTCGAGCGCGAGCACGTGGGCGTTGAGGGTGCAGACGAAGACCTTGCCGTTGGCCACCGCGACCCCACGGTTGACGTTTCCGCAGCACAGCGAGACGTCGAACGGGATCGCGTGCTTGTACTGCCACAGCAGCTGACCGTTCTTGGCGTCGAGCGCCCAGACCCAGCCGTCCCACCCGGAGACGTACATGACGCCGTCGACGACGATCGGGCAGGTCTCGAAGGCGTACGTCGACTGGCCCGCGTGCAGCCCGTGGGGCGAGAAGCTGAAGACCCAGGCCGGGGTGATGCGGACGACGTTCTCGGTGTTGATCTGGTCGAGCGGGCTGTACCGCTGTCCGTCGTAGGCCCCGTAGTAGGTGAGCCAGTTCTGCGGCTCGGAGCGGGCGTCGAGGATGCGTTCGTACGTGACGTCCTGGACCACCGGGGGCGCGGTCCCGGGGGCGGTGGTGAGAGACCCGAAGTCGACTGCCGGCGGGGCCTCTCCGTACTCGATGTCGGTCCTGTCCTGGATGCCTGTCATCGATCCAGTCCTGTCTACGGTCGGGGCTGCTGCGGGCGGTCGAGGCGCGCGGACTCCGGGACGTCGCCCCTCACGACGATCGCCCCGATCAGGCCGCGGCCCTCGTCGTTGCCGATGTTGGAGCTGAACCAGTAGTAACCAGGGCCGTCGAGGGTGACGGACATGGTCCCGCGCGAGTAGTTGGGCAGCCACATCCACTTGCTGTCACCGTTGCTCGGCACGAGCGCGCAGTGCGTGTTCTGGTCGTCGTTGACGAACTCGATGTCCAGGTGCCCCCCGTGGGGCAGGACCAGGACCGAGGGGTCCCAGATCAGCTGGTCGGGCACGATCCGGATCCGGGCGCGCATCCGGCCGTCGGCGCCCTCCTCGGCGTGTCCGATGTTCCCGGTGGCCAGCAGCCGACCGATCGTCGCCTGGTTCTGCCCGTCCAACCCGAGCTCGCTCAGCGCCGTGGAACGCTCCGGTGCGGTGCTCGTCATCGACCTCACCTCCTAGTTCGGTTCTCCTGTCGAAGCGGACTGACGGAATGCCTGCCGGTGCCTGCCAGGGTCACGGCCAGGCCCCCGGACGGCGGCCCGCCGCACCTCGTTCGGTCGGGACCTGGGTGGCCATGGCACCTCCTCCCCTCTCTGGCGGCTGGAGCCGCGCGGCGATCAGCCGGCGTCGGGCTTGAGGACGACCTTCGTGCAGCCGTCGACGCACTGGTCGGCCTTCCGGTAGGCCAGGGGCGCCTCGTCGAGTGGCAGCTCGTGGGACACCACGAAGCTGGGCGTGGCCCGGCCCTCGGTGATCAGGTCGCGCAGCTGCCGGTCGTAGCGCTTGACGTCCGCCCGCCCGGTGCCCACGCGCAGGCCCTTCTCGAACAGGGTGTCGATCGCGACGAGCAGCGTGCCGGCCTCGGCGTCCGCGACGACCCCGACCGGTTCCCAGTGCACGCACGGGCCGGGGACACCGAGCCCGCCGGTCGGCCGCACCGTCTGCACGAGCTGGTGGAGCACCGTCGCGGGCTCCTCGCCCTCGCCGGTCCGGGCGGTGATCGGGAAGCCGACGGCGTCCACGCCCTTGTCGGTGCCCTCACCGCCGGTCAGCTCCTTGATCTGCTGGGCCGGGTCCCCGGCGGAGGAGTCCACGGCGACGGCCCCGATGTCGCGCGCCTTGGCCAGTCGCTCGGGGACGCGGTCGACCACGAAGACGCGCGACGCGCCGCAGAGCAGGGCGCAGTACGCGGCCATCAGGCCGACCGGCCCGGCACCGAAGACCGCCACGGTCTCCCCCGGCGAGACGCCCGCGAGCTCGCAGCCGTGGTAGCCGCTCGGGAAGACGTCGGCGAGCAGCACGTAGTCGGACTCGTGCTGGGTGCCCGGTGGCAGCGGCAGGCAGTTGACGTCCGCGTACGGGACCCGCAGGTACTCCGCCTGGCCCCCGGCACACGGCCCCGCGGTGACGGAGCCGTACGCGCCTCTCGCCCGGCCCGACGGGTGGAGCGTGAGGCAGGCACCGGTGGAGCCGGCCCGGCAGTTCCTGCAGAAGCCGCAGGCCACGGCGAACGGCACCACGACGCGGTCGCCCTGCTCCACGGTGACGACGCCGGCGCCGACCTCCTCGACGATGCCGAGGTCCTCGTGGCCGAACACGGTGCCCGGCTGGGCGGCCGTCCGACCTCCGTAGACGTACAGGTCGGTTCCGCAGATGCAGGTCGACGTGATCCGCACGATCACGTCGTTCGGCTGCTCGATGTGGGGGTCGGGCACCTCCTGCACGGCGACCTGGAAGGGCTCCTGGTAGACCACCGCGCGCATGCCCTCCCCCCTCGGCTCGGCCCGCTCCCCGCCCTTGGAACACCGGCTCCCGGCGGCTAGCGTGCTGCTCCTCGACCGCGCCCCGAGCCTGGGACGCTCCCCCGCACAGTCCAAGGGGAACGGGATGAACGGCGCGAAAGGTCGGACGAACGGCGCACCACCCGCGACGAGTGGGGCGGCGCTCTCCGAGGAGAACCTCAAGCGGATCGCGGCGGCCCGGGAGCGCTTCACCGCGGGGGCGGACACCGTCCACGGGGTTCGGCCCGAGATCCTCATGTCCTGGTACCGGTGCCGGTCGGAGTACGAGGTCGACCCCGACCTGGAACGGGCACCCGTCGCGGCCGAGGGCGGGACCCACTCGATGGAGCACCACGTGGTGTTCGCCGAGCTGGGCGGCTCGGCGGCCTGCGCCGCCGGGGACGTGACCGGCGTGGACGCTGTCGTCACCGTGGCCGACTCCGACGGCCGCGTCCTGGCCTCCTGGGGGAGCAGACGGATGCTCCGCCTCGCCGCGGGGAGCAACCTCGCCGCCTGGTCCGCCTGGGCCGAGCGGACCAGCGGCACCAACGGCGTGGGCACCTCCCTGGAGAGCCAGCGTCCCGTCCTGGTCAGGGGCCCGGAGCACTGGTGCCGCACCTTCGACGCGTGGACGTGTGCCGGCGTCGCCGTCCGCGACGTCGTCACGCACGAGCCGCTCGCCGTGCTCAACGTGTCCTGCTGGAGGACGCCGCTGTCCGACGCCGTGCTGCCGTGGCTGAGCAGGGCCGCCGCGGCCACCGAGGCCAAGCTGCGGCAACGGGCGCGGCACACCGGCACGCTCCTGGCCGCCGCCTTCGCCGATGCCCGGGTGCCGTGCGCGACGCCGCTGGCCGCCGTGGACACCGCCGGCAAGGTCGTGCTCGCCAACAGCGGGGCCGCCGTCCTGATCGGTACGCCCGCGGACACCCCGGCGTACGCGCCGGCGCAGCGGTGGGCCCCGCAGGTCCCCGGGATGCCCGAGCTGGCCCGCAGGGTCACCGAGCGCGCCCGGCAGGACCCGTGCTGGAACGGGACGACACGGGTCTACGTGCCCTTCCTCGGCACCGCTCTCCCGGTCGCCGTCCGCCCGGTCCTCGACGGCACCCAGGTCATCGGCGCGCTGCTGGCCCTCGGGCCCGCCGACGGGTCCGACGCCGACTCGTCGGAGGTCGAACCGCCACCCGGCCGCCCCGGACCCTCCGTCCCGTGTCCCCGTTCGTCACCCCACCGGGTCGTCGCCCTGCGGGAGGACCGGTGGGTGCTGCTCGACCCGCGCGAGATCCGGTTCGCCGAGGCCGACCACAACAACGTCTGGCTCACCAGTGACCAGGGACGGCTCCTGGGCGCCGCCCGCGGCCTCGACCGCCTCGAGCAGGAGCTGGTGGACGAGGGGTTCCTGCGCGTCCACCGCCGGTTCCTCGTCAACCTCGGCCGCGTGCGGGAGGTCGAGCCGGGCTTCAAGGGGACGCTGTTCCTCGCCACGGACACCCGCGCCCGCGAGACCGTCCCGGTCTCCCGCCGGCACGCGCCGTCCGTCCGCCAGGTGCTCGGTCTGTAGGACACCCCGGGAGGTCCGTGATGCGCAGTGGTCCCGCCGCGGCACTCGCCACGGCCCGTGACCTGTTGCGCCACCACCCGCTCGTCGACGGTCACAACGACCTGCCGTGGGCCGTCCGCACGCGTTTCGGCCGGGACCTCGGCCGAGTGGACCTCGCGGCCCCCGTGCCACAGACGCACACCGACCTGCCGAGGCTGCGGCGCGGCGGGGTCGGTGCCCAGTTCTGGTCGGTCTACGTGCCCGGCACGCTGCAGGGTGACGCGGCGGTGGCCACCACCCTGGAACAGATCGACCTCGTCCACCAGATGGTCCACCGCCACCCGGACGACCTGGAGCTCGCGCTGAGCGCCGACGACGTGGAGCACGCCTTCTCCCGCGGCAGGATCGCCTCGCTGCTGGGCGCCGAGGGCGGCCATGCCATCGCGAACTCGACCGGTGTGCTGCGGATGCTCCACCGGCTCGGCGTCCGCTACATGACGCTGACGCACAACGTGAACGTCCCCTGGGCCGACTCGGCGACGGACGATCCCGTGGTCGGGGGGCTGAGCGCGTTCGGCCGGGAGGTGGTGGGCGAGATGCAGCGGCTCGGGATGCTGGTCGACCTGTCGCACGTGGCGGCCACCACGGCGCGTGACGTCCTGCAGATCGCGGAGGCCCCGGTCGTCTTCTCCCACTCGGGGGCTCGTGCGGTCTGCGACCACCCGCGCAACGTCCCCGACGACCTGCTCCGTCGGCTGGCTGCCAACGGAGGCGTCTGCATGGTGACGTTCGTCCCGGACTTCGTGTCGCCGCGGTGCCGCGCGTGGACGCTCGGGCTCCGGGCCGAGATGGAGCGCCGTGGGCTCGACCCGCGGGACGCCGGCCAGCGAGCCGCGACGGCGGCGGAGTACGTCGCCGACCGTCCCCGCCCGCGCGCGGTGCTCGCCGAGGTCGCCGACCACGTCGAGCACGTGCGGCGGGTGGCCGGCATCGACCACGTCGGCATCGGCGGGGACTACGACGGGACCGACGACGTCCCCGACGGCCTGGAGGACGTCGCCTGCTATCCCGCGCTGATCGCCGAGCTCCTCGACCGGGGGTGGAGCCAGGACGAGTGCGTGCGGCTGATCGGGGGGAACGTCCTGCGGGTGCTCCGTGAGGCCGAGGCCGGGTCGCGGTCCTCGTCCGCCCGGCGAGGCCCGTCCACGGCGAGCATCGCGGACCTCGACCACACCTGACCGGCTCCTGCCGTGCTCACCGCCGGGCAGGCGGCACCGTGACAGCGGCCGCCGCGGTCACGCTGCCGCCTCGAGCACCGCCACGAGCTCCTCCTCGGTGAGCCGCACGGGATTGCCCTGCATGCTGCTCGAGCGCGCGGCCTTCCCGGCGACCTCGGCGTACCGCGCCCGCGCCAGGCCCACCGCCCCCAGGGACGGCACGTCGAGCGCGGCGACCGTCGCGCGCAGCCACGCCACGGCGTCCCCGGCGGTGGCGTCCTCCCGGCCGGTCAGCAGCCGGGCGGCCTCGGCGTAGCGGCGCAGCCCCGGAGCGTCCGGCTCGCGCTCGTGCAGCGCCCGGAGGTTCGCCTCGACCACCGGCGCCAGCAGCGCGGCGCACACCGCGCCGTGCGGTGCGTCGACCGTCCCGCCCACGACGCCGGCGAGGCCGTGCACCGCCCCGAGCTTCGCGTTGGCCAGCGCGATGCCGCCGAAGAGGCTGCACAGCGCCATCTCCTCGCGGGCGACGCGGTCGTCCCCGTGCTCGTGGGCGCGCCGCAGCGCCCGCGCCCCGCGCCGCAGCCCCTCGGCCGCGACGGCGTCGGTCGCCGGGTTGGCCCGGGGCGAGACGTAGGGCTCCAGGCACTGGGTCAGCGCGTCCAGACCGCTGCTCGCGGTCACCGCGGGCGGGCAGCTCAGCGTGAGCAGCGGGTCCACCAGCGCGACGGCCGCGAGCAGGTGCGGGCTGCGGATGCTCGCCTTGACGCCGTGCTCCGGCGAGCCGAGCACGGCGTTGGCGGTCGCCTCCGCACCGGTGCCCGCGGTCGTCGGCACCGCGACGCACGGCGCGGCCGGCCGCCCGACGGGCACCCCGCGGCCCACGCCCTCCAGGTGGTCCAGCGGATCGGTGCCGTTGCCGAGCAGGACCGCGACCGCCTTGCCGAGGTCAAGGACGCTGCCGCCACCGATCGCGACGACGACGTCGGCGCCGGCGGCCCGCGCCTCGCCGGTCGCCGCACGCACGTCGTCCACCGTCGGCTCGCGCGCGACGCTCACGACGGCGACCGGGTCGACCCCGCCGAGGAGGTGGCGGTGGCGTGAGGGGTCCCGCCCCGTGCACAGCACGACCCGCCGGCCCAGGGCGGGCAGCAGCTCGGCGAGCTCGTCGGCCCGGCCCGGGCCGAACAGCACCCGCCGCGGGACGGCGAGGTCGAACGTGCTCACCGGCCGTCGTGCTCCAGCACCACCCGCCCGGGGACTAGTGGGACGCCGTCCCGCGGGCGGGGTGGGCCTTGCGCCGGTGCACCGTCAGGTTCACGACCAGCACGATCAGCGCGCCGACGGCGAGCCCGACGAGCGCGCTGGCGAACGTGTTGACCAGCCACCCCACGACCCCGCCGAGGGCTCCGGTGGCCTCGTGCGCCAGCTCCTCCAGGTGGTGCACGACGCCGTACACGGCGTGCAGCCCGAGCTCGTCGCTGCCGACCAGCAGGATGTGCCCGCCGACCCACAGCATCGCGGCGGTCCCGATCACCGTGAGGGCGGTCAGCAGCCGGGGCATGCCCTTGACCAGCCCACGGCCGAGCCCGGCCACGCCCTTGCGCGAGGACTGGGACAGCCGCAGCCCGGCGTCGTCCATCTTCACGATGAGCGCGACGACCCCGTACACCAGGATCGTGATGAGCAGCCCGACGACCGCGAGGATGATCGCCCGGGACCAGAAGGTCTCGGCGGCCACCTCGTTCAGCGAGATGACCATGATCTCCGCCGACAGGATGAAGTCGGTGCGGACGGCACCGGACACGATGGTGTCCTCGTCCGGTGCCGCCTGCTCACCCGCGGCGTGGTCGTCGTGGTGGCCGCTCAGCCGGTGCCAGACCTTCTCCGCGCCCTCGTAGCAGAGGTAGGCGCCGCCGATCATGAGGATCGGGGTGAGCAGCCAGGGCAGGAACTGGCTGAGCAGCAGGATGGCGGGCAGGATGACGAGCAGCTTGTTGCGCAGCGACCCGAGCGCGATGCGCCGGATGATCGGCACCTCGCGTTCGGCCGCCAGTCCGCGCACGTACTGCGGCGTCACGGCCGTGTCGTCGACGACGACGCCGGCGGCCTTCACGCCGGCCCGCCCGGCAGCGGCACCGACGTCGTCGATCGAGGCGGCTGCTGCGCGCGCCAGCAGCGCCACGTCGTCGAACAGTGCTACGAGTCCACCCGCCACCTTGACGTCCTCCTGATCGGTCGGCACCGGTGTGCCGTCAGAGTGATGGTGGTCCGTCCGGCCGCTCCGCGCGCGCTCACCGCCCCCGGCTCCGCCGATCAGGTCCCGTTCGGCCCCGGTCCGCCGCGGGCGACGGCGAGGTGGTGCGCCACGACCTCACCCAGGGACACCGCGTCGACGGCGACCGTGACGATCGTCGCGCCCTCGGCGGCGTGGCCGGCGGCCTCCTCGCCGCTGTAGGCGTGCACACCGACGGGCACCCCGGCGGCGCCGGCCCGGGCGACGATCGAGGACAGGACCCCGCGCAGCTCGGCCCGGCGGTCCTCGCCGGTCAGCCCGAGGGACAGCGAGAGGTCGCCGGGACCGACGTAGACCCCGTCCAGCCCCTCGACGGCGAGGACGGCGTCGAGGTCGGCCAGCGCGGTCGCGGCCTCCACCATCACGACCACCAGCGGCGCGTCGGCCCCGCCGGAGAGCCGCCCGATCGACCGGCTCCCGGCCGGGGCGTGGCGGCAGGCGGCGACGACCTCCCGGGCGTGGGCGGCGTCGCGCACGTTGGGCACGATGACGCCGCGGGCGCCCAGGTCGAGCGGGCGGCCGACGTCGGCGAAGGACGGGCTGCGCGTCCGGACGAGCGGCACCGAGCCCGCCGCGGTGATCGCCGCCGCGGTCCCCGGCAGCTCGGCCTCGGCCGTGGCGCCGTGCTGCAGGTCGACGACCACGAAGTCCGCGCCCGTGCGGGCCAGGACCTCGCCGGTCACCGCACCGGGCAGCAGGCTCCACAGGCCGTGGCACGGCTGCCCGGCCGACCACCGCGCCCGCAGGTCGCCCTCGCTGATCACCATCCCGGTCCCCCTCCCCCGCGCTCAGCCGGCCGTGCGCGGCAGCAGCGTCAGGCGGACCGTCTCCGGGAGCGCCCGCAGCGCGGCCAGCAGCTCCGGGGGCGGCGGCGCGCTGACGTCGGTCACCGCGTACCCCAGCTCGCCGCGGGTGGCCAGCACCTGCCCGTCCACGTTGAGGCCGTGCTCGCCGACCAGCGCGTCGGCGCGCGCGAGGACGCCGGGCACGTTGCGGTGCAGCAGCGCGAAGCGGGCCGCCGAGGACCCGTGCAGTGCGACCGCGGGCAGGTTGACGCTCAGCGTCGTCGTCCCGGAGCCGGTGAAGTCGACGAGCTTGCCGGCGACGAACCGCCCGATGTCGTGCTGGGCCTCCTGGGTCGAGCCCCCGACGTGCGGCGTGAGGATGACGTTGGGCAGCCCCCGCAGCACGGAGGTGAACGCGTCGCCCTGCTCCCTCGGCTCCTCGGGGAACACGTCGACGGCCGCGCCGGCGATGTGCCCGCTGAGCACGTGGTCGCGCAGCGCCTCGTGGTCGACGACGAACCCCCGGGACAGGTTGAGGAACAGGCTGCGCCGGCGCATCCGCGAGAACTGCTCGGCGCCGAACAGCCCCGCGTTGCCGGCCCGCCCGTCGACGTGCAGCGTGACGGTCTCGGCGGCCTCGAGCAGCTCCTCGAGGCTGCCGCAGGCCTGCGCGTTGCCCAGGGCGAGCTTGTCCTCCAGGTCGTAGAACAGCACCCGCATGCCCAGTGCCTCGGCCAGCACGGACAGCTGGCTGCCGATGTTGCCGTAGCCGACGATGCCCAGGGTCCGCCCGCGGATCTCGTGGCTGCCGGCCGCGGACTTGTCCCAGGTCCCGGCGTGCAGCGCGCGATCCCGGTCGACCAGCCGGCGGGCCAGGCAGATGATCTCCGCGATCGCCATCTCCACGACGCTGCGGGTGTTGGAGTAGGGGGCGTTGAACACCGCGACGCCGGCCGCGGCGGCGGCGGCGAGGTCGATCTGGTTGGTGCCGATGCAGAAGGCGCCGACCGCCGCGAGGCCGGGACTGCGGCGCAGCACCTCCGCGGTGACCAGGGTCTTCGACCGGATGCCCAGCAGGTCCACGCCGTCCAGGGCGGCGACGAGGTCGGCCTCGTCCAGGGCTCCGCGCAGCGACTCGGTCTGGTAGCCGGCCGAGCGGAGGACGTCGGCCGCCACCGGGTCGATGTTCTCCAGCAGCAGGGCTCGGGGCCGGTCCAACGACGTCCTCCTCGTGAGTGGGGCGACCGGCCGCGCGAGGTGGTCCCCGGGTCGTCGGCAGCCGGTCGACGGGGCGGCACGCTCGCGGGCCGTGCGGTGGTCCGATGATCGGCCATCGCCGTCCGGGGACCACAGTGCCCGGTCCGTCGTGCGCGCGCCCTCCGACGTGCCCGCTCGTCGTCCGGACGACGACCGCTCCCGGCTGCGGGCCGTGCGGGGGGACGACGGACGGGCGAGACTGGCACCGCAGCTGACCGGCCGGCGTGTGAGGAGCTGTCGATGATGACCGTGGTGACGACCACCCGGCTGCGTCCGGGCGGGGAGGACGAATGGGACGCGGCGGTGCGGGCCCGGTTCGAGTCGGCGCGCGACCGGCCGGGCTGGGTGTCGGGACAGCTGCTCACCCCGGCGGAGGAGACCGGCACCCGGGTCCTCGTCGGCACCTGGCAGAGCCGGGAGGACTGGGAGTCCTGGCACCACGACCCCGCCTTCCTCGAGCAGCGGTCGACGCTCGAGCGGCTCGAGGAGGAGCCGAGCCGGACGGAGTGGTTCGAGGTCGTCGCGGACGCGCGCCGCGGCTGACCGGCCCGGTCCGGCCCGTGCCGCGCGGGCCGTCCCGGGCCGGCGGGTGAGCGCCCGCCCCGGCCGGTCACCGGCCCGGACGCCGGCTCCGGGAGCGGCCGTGGCCTTCGCCGGCCTGAGCCGGCCGTTCGTGATCGCCCACCGCGGCGGGGCCCTGCAGGTCCCCGAGCACACGCTCGAGGGCTACCGGGTCGCGGTCGGCCAGGGCCTGCCGGTCATCGAGCAGGACGTGTCCGTGCTCGCCGACGGCGGCCTCGGGGTCATGCACGACGGGACCGTGGACCGCACCACCACCTCCACCGGCAACGTCGCCGACCACACGTCGGTGTCCTGGAAGCAGCTCGACATCGACGCCTCGGCCACCCTCGGCGGGGGCTGGCCCGACGGGCTGCGCCCGCCGCTGTTCGAGGAGGTGCTCACCGAGTTCGGCAACCGCGTCCTGCTGTGCGCCGAGGCCAAGAGCAGCGACGCGATGGGCCCGATGATCGACGCGCTCGAACGACGCGGTACCAGCCCGGCGTCGGTGCTGCTGCAGTCCTACGCGCTCGCCGACTGCCGGCTGGCGCGCTCGCGGGGGTGGGACGTCATCTGGCTCGGGAGCACCGACGTCGCCCGCGCCGCCGCGGAGGGCATCGGCTGGATCGGCCCGGAGGCGGGCAGCGTCACCGAGGCGGTCTGCGCGCGAGCGCACGCGGCCGGGGTCGAGGTGGCCTGCCACACGGTCAACCGGCGGCACCAGCGGGACACCCTCGTCGCCCACGGCGTGGACGCGATCTTCTCCGACGACCCGGTCTACGTCGCCGGGGACGCGGGACGCCGCACCTCCGACCTGTTCGCCCGTCAGGTCTGGCTGCCCGGGATGCTGCCCGACACCGGCCGCGGCCGGTTCCACCCGGACGACTCCTCGTGGGGCTGCGACGTCTCCGATCCCGCCACCTCCACGCTCATGGGCTTCCTCGCACCGCCGGACCCGGCGGCGTTCACGCTGCACCTCGACCTCCGCGTGGACGAGGTCCGCGGCGACGGCCGCTCGAGCTTCGGGTGGGTCCTCCTGAGCACCGACGACCACCCGTACCGGCCGTCCCGTCCCTCGCCCGGCGCCGACGGCTACCTGTTCCTCCTGCGGGCGGACGGCGCCCTCGAGGTCCGCCGGGTGACCGACGGGGTGGGCGGCACGCTCGTGTCCTCGGCGGGGGGGACGGCGCTGCGGACGGGCGCCTACGTCCCGCTCCGGATCGGCGTCACCCGCTCGAGCCTCCTGTTCGCCCGCGCGGACACCGTCGGCGCGACCGTGACCGTCGCGGACGCCACCCACCGACCCGTGCCCGTCGTCCACCTCGGCAGCGCGTCGGCCGGGGTCCGCTTCAGGAACCTGGTGCTCGCATGACCGACCCACGCGAACTCCCGGGCCACGGCCCGGCCGACCCCGACGGCTACCTCATCGAGGAGGTCCCGGAGGGCTACCGGTGGACGTGCCGCGCCGACGGCCGCACCGCGGGGCCGTTCCCCAGCCGCGACGAGGCCGTCGTCTCCGCCGAGGCCGACGGCACCGCCTGACGACGTCCTGCTCCGTGGTGGTCGGAGGCCCCTCGCCGGGGCCTCCCAGGGCGTCGTGCGCGTCGGGACCCGCGGTGCCGCACCGGCCGGCGGGTCACGGTCCTGGAGCGGTCGTCCCCCCCGCAACACCGTCCAGCGTCGGCGGACCCGCGGCCGGGACCCGGGCGGTCACCCCGGCGACCACGGCCCACAGGCAGGTGAGGACGTGGAGGACGGCCAGGACCCACCGGCCCTCGGCCGCCGAGAGGCTGGCGTTCGCCAGGAACACGGCTCCGGCGCTCCACCAGAAGACGGGCCGGTCGACGGCCCGGCCGAGGGGGGAGGCGGGACGACGCTCCCACCTCCCCCGCACCTGCAACGGCTCGGCCATCACAGCTGGCTGCAGACGCCGACGTACGTCCAGTCGTACCGTCCGCCGCACGTGGCGCCGTAGTCCTCGTAGGCCGACCCCGGCGGGGACACGTACCACAGGGCGTCGCAGCTGGCCCCGTATCCCTCGGCGCACTCCACCGCGAGCAGGTCGAGCAGGGCCGTGCAGGCTCCGGCGTCCCCACCCTCGCAGTCGTCGATCAGGGTGGAGGCCTCCTCGTTCATGGAGTCCTCCTCGAACCCGTTCGGCAGGTCGTCGGGGTCGGCCTGGCCGGAGCCCTCGGGCACGGGTCCGGCCCCTTCGGTGGTGCTCGGGAGGGCCGAGGGCGGACTGCCTCCTGTCGAGGAGCCGTCGCCCTGGCTGAGGTAGATGCCGACGGCACCGGTGACCGCCGTGATGAGGCCGGCCAGGGCCGTCAGGACACCGGGGAGGGTGGTGAAGAAGCTCCCGTGCGGAGGCGTCCCGCCGGGGGTCGACGGGTCCTGGACCGGCTGCGGGGCTGAGGCCACCCCGAGGGAGGGGGCGGCGCGCCGTAGGTCATGGCGATCCTCCTGTCAGGGGACCGGAGGTGCCCGGGCAGCCGCGCCCGGGGAGGCCACGCGGTCCCGGACGGGCCTCGCCAGGACGGAGCCCCACCCGCTGCCTCCTGATACCGCCGCAGGACGGCGACCCCGGACCCCGTCTCCCCGCCGGCTGCGGGACCGGGGGCTCCTCCGCCACCGGGTGCGGGGACGACGGGCGCGCAGCGGGCCAGGATCTCGACCTGGGTCAGGTGGAAGACGGCCTCCTCCTGGTTGCCCACCGCGGGCACCAGCAGGCGGAGACCGTCGCGCACCCGCGGGAGCGCGTCGCGTCCGTCAGCGAGCCGAGGTCGTCGTGTCCCAGGCGGGCGTCGACCTCCTCCGCGGAGGCGAGTGCCCGTGCCGCCGGCGGGGTGCGGGGCGGGCGCATGACGGCTCCTCGGGAGGTGCGAGGGCCGCGGACGACCACGGGGACCGCCGGCGCGACCGCTTCGGCGGGTGGATCGGTGCTCCACCGACCCGGAGCCCCGGGGCCCGGCCGCTGGTACGCACGGTGCACAGGCGGGCAGCAGCGGTCGACCAGGAGGGTCCGACCCACCACGAGGTCAGGCGTGCGCGGGCCCCTCGGTGGGCGACACGACCTCGCCCCGGTCCCCGCGGTCAGTCCTCCTGCTGGGCGGCCGCCCGCCGCTCCGCGCCAGTCTCCTCCGCGTAGCCGACGTCCTGGCCGGCCACGCGGCCGACGAAGGTCTCCGCCTCGCCCGTACCGGTCGTGCCGTCCGCGTCAGGGCCCGCGCCGGCTCCGCCACCGGTGGCCCGCGACAGCGCCTGTGCGTCGTCGCGCTCGACGTCGTCCTCTCCCGGACGTGGGTCGGACTGCATGGCTCGTCCTCCGTGTCCCCCGGCGACGCCGGGCAGTGATCGGGGCGAGCCGGACATGCCCGGCCCCGACGCCCGCGACACGTCCACGGCCGGACGGCCCGGCTGATCACGCCCCCGTCGAGCAGCCGCAGACGGCGGAGCGGAGCCCCTTTCCTCCGCGACGGGTCCGTGGTCGACTGCCCCATCCCGGCAGCGCCAGCAGGGGTCTGGAGGCGGCGATGTCCCTGGAACAGGACGTGGCGGCGGCTCGCGGAGCGGTCGACGCCCTGGAGAAGGCGTGCGCACCGTTGGCGAGACACTTCGGTGACACGGTGGACTCGCGCAGGCTGAGAGTGGACGTCGCCCGGCTGCGCGACGACCTCAACCTCCTGTGCGGCGCGCACGCCCGCGCGACGCACGAGCCGTTCGCGGTCGTCTACGGCGACGGCGACGACGAGGGCATCGGCGGGTCCGGCCGCACGCGGCGGTGACCACCACCGCGCCACGCGGAGCCGGGGCGGCCACCCCCGGACGCAGGACCGGCACGGACACCTCGGGCCGTGCGGCCATCGGCGCGCGGACGCTGCGCACCGACCGCTGGTGGGTCCAGCCACTGCTCACCGTGCTGGCGCTGGTGGCGTTCATCGCCTACTCGTCGTTCCGCGCCTTCCAGAACGCGCACTACTTCGCCGAGCCCTACATCTCGCCGTTCTACTCGCCGTGCATCACCACGGCCTGCGAGGGCGACACCTTCCCCGAGCTGTTCACCGGGCCGGCCTTCATCTCCCCGGCGATCTACATCCTCGTCGTGCCGCTGGGCTTCCGGCTGACCTGCTACTACTACCGCAAGGCCTACTACCGCTCGTTCTGGCTGTCGCCGCCGGCGTGCGCGGTCGCCGAGCCGCACCGGCGGTACACCGGTGAGACGCGGCTGCCCCTGCTCGGGCAGAACCTGCACCGCTACTTCTTCTACCTGGGCCTGCTCTTCAACGTCGTCCTCACCTACGACGCCGTCCTCGCCTTCCGCGACGAGACCGGCGCCTGGGGTCACATGGGTCTGGGCACGCTGGTGCTCCTGGCCAACGCGGCCCTGCTGTGGCTGTACTCGCTGTCGTGCCACTCCTGCCGGCACATCGTCGGCGGTCGGCTCAACTCCTTCTCCCGCCACCCGCTGCGCTACCGGGTCTGGACGCTCGCGTCGCGGCTGAACGCCTCCCACGTGCGGTACGCGTGGGTGTCGCTCTTCGGCGTCGCGTTCGCCGACCTGTACGTGCTGCTGCTCGCCACCGACACGATCTCCGATCTGAGGTTCTTCTGATGGATCTCGAGAGGCACGAGTACGACGTCGTCGTCGTCGGCGCGGGCGGTGCGGGGCTGCGGGCCGCGATCGAGGCCTCCGAGTCGGGGGCGCGCACGGCCGTGGTGTGCAAGTCGCTGCTCGGCAAGGCGCACACGGTCATGGCGGAGGGCGGCATCGCGGCGGCGATGGCCAACCTCTATCCCGAGGACAACTGGCGGGTGCACTTCCGCGACACCATGCGCGGCGGGAAGATGCTCAACCACTGGCGGATGGCGCAGCTGCACGCCCAGGAGGCGCCGGACCGGGTCCGCGAGCTGGAGGACTGGGGCGCGCTGTTCGACCGCACGCCGGACGGCCTGATCAGCCAGCGCGACTTCGGCGGGCACCGCTACGCCCGCCTGGCCCACGTCGGCGACCGCACCGGCCTCGAGCTGATCCGCACGCTGCAGCAGCGCACCGTGGCCCTCGGCATCGACGTGTACATGGAGTGCACGGTGACCCGGCTGCTCACGGATGCCGACGGCATCACCGGGGCGTTCGGGTACTGGCGCGAGTCCGGCCGGTTCGTGGCCTGGCAGGCGCCGTCGGTCGTGCTGGCGACCGGCGGCATCGGCAAGTCCTACAAGGTCACCTCGAACTCCTGGGAGTACACCGGCGACGGGCACTCCCTCGCGCTGCAGGCCGGCGCCACGCTCGTGAACATGGAGTTCGTGCAGTTCCACCCGACCGGGATGGTGTGGCCGCCGTCGGTGCGCGGGATCCTCGTGACGGAGAGCGTGCGCGGCGACGGCGGCGTGCTGAGGAACTCCGCGGGCAACCGGTTCATGTTCGACTACATCCCCGACTTCTTCCGCAAGGAGACCGCGGAGACCGAGGAGGAGGCCGACCGCTGGTACGACGACAAGCGGAACAACCGGCGCCCGCCCGAGCTGCTGCCCCGCGACGAGGTCGCCCGCGCGATCAACAGCGAGGTGAAGGCCGGGCGCGGCACCCCGCACGGTGGCGTCTTCCTCGACATCGCCTCGCGCCGGTCGGCGGAGTACATCCGCAAGCGGCTGCCGTCGATGTACCACCAGTTCCGGGAGCTCGCCGAGGTCGACATCACCGCCGAGGCGATGGAGGTCGGGCCCACCTGCCACTACGTGATGGGCGGGGTGGAGGTCGACCCCGACACCCAGGCGGCCCGCGTCCCGGGCCTGTTCGCCGCGGGTGAGGTCGCCGGCGGGATGCACGGGTCCAACCGGCTGGGCGGCAACTCCCTGTCGGACCTGCTGGTGTTCGGACGGCGGGCCGGGCTGGCCGCCGCGGAGCACGCGCTGCAGCGCACGGGCCGGATCGCCCTGGACGACGACGCGCTGGCCGACGCCGGACGGGCCGCGCTGGCGCCGTTCGAGCGGGAGGGCGGCGAGAACCCCTACACCGTGCAGCACGACCTGCAGCAGACGATGCACGACCTCGTCGGCATCATCCGCACCGCGCCGGAGGTGCAGCAGGCCCTGGAGCGGATCGCCGCGCTCAGGCAGCGGGTGGCGGACCTGTCGGTCGAGGGCCACCGGCAGTACAACCCCGGCTGGCACCTGGCGCTGGACCTGCCGCACATGCTGCTGGTCAGCGAGTGCATCGCGAAGGCCGCCCTCGAGCGCGAGGAGAGCCGGGGTGGGCACACCCGCGACGACTTCCCGGCCACCGACGCCGAGTGGGCCAGGACGAACCTCGTGTGCTCACGCGCCCCCGACGGCTCCGTGGCGCTGACCCGGCAACCCCTCCCGCAGATGCCCCACGAGCTCGCCGAGATCTTCGAGGAGGTCCCGGCGTGACATACGACGCGACGTTCCGGGTCTGGCGCGGGGACGCCGGCGGCGGCGACCTGCAGACCTTCACCGTGGCGGTCAACGAGGGCGAGGTGGTGCTCGACGTCATCCACCGGCTGCAGGCCACCCAGGTCGGGGACCTCGCCGTCCGGTGGAACTGCAAGGCCGGCAAGTGCGGGTCCTGCAGCGCGGAGGTCAACGGGCGGCCGCGGCTGATGTGCATGACGCGGATGAGCACGTTCGGCGAGGACGAGACGGTGACGGTCACGCCGATGCGGACGTTCCCCGTCATCCGCGACCTGGTGACCGACGTGTCGTTCAACTACACGAAGGCCGCGCAGATCCCGGCCTTCACGCCGCGACCGCGCGACGAGGACGGCAACCACCGGGTGCAGCAGGTCGACGTCGAGCGGTCGCAGGAGTTCCGCAAGTGCATCGAGTGCTACCTCTGCCAGGACACCTGCCACGTCATCCGCGACCACGAGGAGAACAAGGCGGTCTTCGCCGGACCCCGTTTCCTGATCCGGCTGGCCGAGCTGGACATGCACCCCCTCGACGTCCGCGACCGGCGGGGCGCGGCGCAGGACGAGTTCGGGCTCGGCTACTGCAACATCACCAAGTGCTGCACCGAGGTCTGCCCCGAGGGCATCCACCTCACCGACAACGGCATCATCCCGCTCAAGGAGCGGGTGGTGGACCGCCGGTACGACCCGCTCACCTGGCTCGGGTCGAAGATCGGGCGACGCCCGCGGCAGTGACCGCGACCACCTCCCGCTCGAGCCGACCGGTGTGGCCCCACCGGGACCCGGGCGGGGCGCCTAGCCTCGGGTCCGTGGGTTTCACCGTTCCCGACGCGCACCTGCTCGCGCTGCAGGCGCACGAGGGTCAGGTGGACGCGCAGGGACGCGACTACTACCTCGCGCACCTGCGGCCGATCGCCGAGGCCTTGCGCCCCTACGGCGCGCACGCGGAGATGGCGGGCGTCCTGCACGACATCGTCGAGGACACCAGGGACCACCCGGACCCGGCCCGCCGTCACGACCTGGACCGGCTGCGCGCCCTCGGCGTCCCGGAGGTCGTCGTCGAGGCGATCGACGCGGTCACCCGGCGCCCCGGCGAGCTCTACATCTCCGGCTCGATCCGCCGCGCCGCCGCCCACCCGCTCGGCCGCCTCGTGGAGCTGGCCGAGAACAGGCACGACCTCGCCGCCAGTACCGAACTGGCCCGGACGGACCCGGAGAAGGCCCGCTCCCTCCGGGAGGGGCGCTACCGCCCGGCCCGCCGGATCCTGCTCGCCGCGGAGGCCGCTGACGCCAACGGGCGCCGCATCCTGGCCTGACCGCGCCGCCCCACCGGCGTCGGGAGGGAACCCAGGGCGCGCTCCCCCGCACAGCCCTGCTCAGGTCGTCGGCGACAGCGGTGCCGGCTCGCGGGCGGCGCCGGGTGCCTCCTGCCAGCGGTCCGGGAACGGCGAGCCGCGCCGCAGCAGGCCGAAGAGCACCCCGTGCGGCAGCAGCCGCAGCGGGAGCGCAGAGGCCCGGTAGGGGGCCGACGGGACGACGACGCGCCGATTGCGCGCCAGCGCGTCCAGCCCGCGCTCCGCGACGCGGCGCGCGTCGTCCAGTGCCCACGCGGGCACCTGGTCGATCGCCGCGCCGAGGCCGGCGAGGTCCATGAACTCGGTCGGGACGGTCCCCGGGCACAGCGCGGTGACCGCGACCCCGTGCGGGCGGCACTCGGCGTGCAGGGCCTCGGTGAACGACAGCAGCGCGGCCTTCGAGGCCGCGTACGTCGCCATCCGCGGCATCGGCACGACGCCGGACACCGAGCAGACGGTGAGCACCGCGCCGCTCCCCCGCCCCCACCGGCACCGGCCGCGGGCCCGTCGCGGCCCGTGCGGTCGCCGCCATGGTGCGGACGGGGCGTCACCACGACGTCAACCCGCGGCGGGCGGGGCACCGCCGCGCTGCGGACGGCCCGCGGAGCCCGGCAGGCGTCCTCCGGCTCGGCCGCCGCGGCCGCCGGGGGGCAGATACTCGCCTGACCTGGGCGTCGGCGGGGCCGGGGGACGGTAGCGTCGGTGTCGGACCGAGGAGGCCCCATCACCACACACCGTGGACGCTGCGCCGAAGCCCATCTCGGGTGCCCCTGCCGGGGCGACGAGACCATCCACGAGGAACGGTCCCGCGAGATCACCGAGGCCCGCACCCGGTCGGCCGAGCCGGTCGACTGCCCGGAGTGCGGCGCCCCCACCACACCGCTGGCCCTCGTCGCGTGGGGCAACTGCCGGGCCTGCCGCACCGCACACTCCCGGCGGGTCGAGCCCCTGCGCTGGTGACCGGACCGCCGGCCCCCGCACGGCCCGGGGCCCGGTGCGGCGTCAGGGTCGCTCGGCGGGCCCCGACCAGGAGGTCTCGCAGTCGGGGCAGGACCACGCCAGGTGCCGGTGGTGCCGGTGGCGACGCTGCACGCGCCGGACGACCGCCGCGCCACACGACCAGCACGACGAACGGACGTCCAGCGTGCGGGTGTGCTGCCCCACGGCGGAGGACGGGACGACCGACACGGGCACTCCGGGGGTTCGCCGACGCGACCCCGCTCGGGTTCCCGGCGTGGCCGGCCGGCAAACCGGGTCGCCGCGTCCCCGCCCGCGCCGCCCCGGTCTCCGGCCGGGGTCCGGCGGTGCGGCACCGGCGTCCCCGGGTACCCAGCCGCCGGGGACGGCGCGTCGAGGAGGGCGGTCCGGCCGTGGAGGAACGGGTGCAGGTCGACGTCGAGCGCACCGGCGGTCTCGGCGGGCTGGTCACGCACCGGTCCGCGGACACCGGGTCGCTGCCGGCCGAGGAGGCCGGCCGGCTCCGGGACCTGGTCGGCGGACTCGACCTCGAGGCCCTCGGGCGCGCGCCTGCCCCGGCCCGGTCGGTGCCCGACGCCTTCGAGTACGACGTCGTGGTCTCCATCGGCGGGAGGTCGGTCCACCTGCACGCCCGCGACCCCGACGTGCCGGAGCAGCTGCGCCCGCTGATCCGCTTCGTGCTGCAGCGGACGTAGCCGCCTGCGCCTACAGGATGCCGACGGTGCGGAAGGCGCCGCGGACCGCCTGCGCCGCCTGCCGGTCGACCTTGCGGTCCCGCGCGAGGATGCGCGCCTGCGCGCTGAGGACCTGGGCCGCGTCGGCGAAGGTGGCGGTCGGCCACAGGTTCTGCAGGCCGGCGTACCAGATCCGGCCGGCGCTGTCGGTGCCCAGCTCCGACGCGGTGAGGTAGAAGGCGCGGTTGACGATGCCGCTGTTGATGTGGACGCCGTAGTTGTCCTTGGGCCCGTCGTAGTACCCGCTCATGTGGTCCGGCTGCGGGTCCTTGCCGAGCAGCGCGTTGTCGTAGGCGCTGCCGGGGTGCGCCATCGAGCGCAGGGCCTCGCCGTAGAGCCCCTCGGCCATGATCTCGTCGCCGATCAGCCAGTTCGCCGAGTCGAAGTCCTCACCGCGGACCCGCTGCTCGATGAGACTGCCGAACACGTCGGAGAAGGACTCGTTCAGCGCGCCGGACTGCCCCTTGTACTGCAGGTTGGCCGTGAACTGCACGACTCCGTGGGACAGCTCGTGCCCCATGACGTCGGGCGAGGCGGCGAAGTCGACGAAGACCTCCCCGTCACCGTTGCCCAGGACCAGCCGCACGCCGTCCCAGAAGGCGTTGAGGAAGTCCACGTCGAAGTTCACGTTGACGGTGACGGTCATCCCGTTGTGGTCGATGGAGTCGCGGCCGTGCTCGGTGCGGAAGTAGTCCCGCGCCGCCCCCGCGTAGTCGTACGCCTGGTTGACGTTGCGGGCCTCGACGGCCGGGTCCCCCTCGCCCCGCACCAGCTGCACGTCGAAGTTCGCGGTGTTCTCGTCGTCGTAGACCGCGCGGTCGCCCTTGGTCGGCCGCGGCGAGACGACCGTGGTCCGCGCCGACGGGAGGTCCGGGGAGGCGCTCTGGCGCAGGTCGCGCAGCTGCTGGGTCAGCACGGCGGTGCGCTGCGCCGCGCCCGGGTCAGGGGTGTCCACGCTGCTCGACCGCGCGAGGTGCTCGATCACGGCGGGGGGCACGAACGAGCACCGCACGTGGCTGCTGGGGACGGACATGGAGGAGCCTCCTGCGACTGGCGGGGACGGACCCGCCGACCGGGGTGCGCGCACCCGCTCGGTGGGGACGGTCCGGGGCCGTCCCCGGACCGCCCGGGGAGGATCGCGGGGACGACGTCACGCCGGCGTCACGACCGCGTCACCGACCGGCCCACCGGCCGACCGCCGCGACCGGGCACCGGCGGCTCGAAGGAGGGGACGGACGCCCGGCGCCCGTCCGGGGTCACCGCGACGCCGGTCGGGTTGTCGCCGGCCGGGATCCGGGCCGTCACGGCCGTGTGGTGGGGGTCCCTCGACGCCTCGCTCCGGTCGCTGCCCGGGCGGACGTCGTCGAGCCGCCCCCGGCCCGGGCGTGACGGACCCGTGACGACGCCGTGACGGGCGACCCGGACCCTCGCGCCGAGGTCACCCCTCCCCCGCAGCGGACCCCCGGAGGTCTGGGCATGAACGTCCGGATCGGCACCTTCAACGTGCTCAACCTCGCCCGGCCCGGCGAGCGCTACTACCCCGACGAGGCCCCGTACTCCGTGGCCGAGTACGAGGAGAAGGCCGCCTGGACCGCCGGGCAGCTGCGCCGCATGGCCGCGGACCTGGTCGGCTTCCAGGAGGTCTTCCACGAGGAGGCGCTGCGCGACGTCTGCGGCCGGTCGGGCCGCTTCGACGGCGCCACGGTGGTGGCTCCGGGCGCCGACGGGGTCAGCGGCCCCCGGCTGGGCCTGGCCACCCGGCTGCCCCTCGCCGAGCCGGTCTCGACCGTCGTGGACTTCCCCGACGGGCTGGACGCGGTCGTCGACGGCGTCGGTCTCCCCGTCGGGACGTTCAGCCGCCCGGTCCTGCGTGCCCGCGTGGTCCTCGACCCGGCGCTGGACACGCCGGCGACCGTGTTCGTCGCCCACCTGAAGTCCAAGCGGCCCATCCGGGACCCGCAGGCGCCGGAGCACGACCCCCGCGAGGAGGCCCTGGGCAAGGCGCGGGCGCTCGTCCGCCGCGCCGCCGAGGCGGCGGCCCTGCGCTTCCTCGTCCTCGACGAGGTCGTCGGGAACGCCCGGCCGGCGTTCGTGCTCGGCGACCTCAACGACGCCGCCCGCGCGGTCTCCACGGACATCGTCATGGGCGACGCGCCCTCGCGGTCCTGGCCGAGGGCCGCCGCCGACCGGAGGGCCTACTGGGACCGGCTCCTCTACTCGACGTACGAGATGAACGCCCGGCGGGTCGGGCGCGACATCAGCTACACGCACGTCTTCAACGGGCACTACGAGACCCTCGACCACGTCCTCGTCAGCCAGGAGTTCCACGACCGCAACCCGGACCGCATCGGCGAGGTGAGCACCCTGCGGTACTTCAACGACCACCTCTTCGACAGCCAGCTCGGTGACGAGAGGCGCGGTCGCGTCGTCTCCGACCACGGCCAGGTCGTCGCGGAGGTCAGCCTGCGCTGAGACCCGTCACGCCGGGGCGGCGGCGGTCACCGCGGCCACCACCGCCGGGTAGGCGTCCTCGGCGACCCGTCGCAGCTCGGCGTCCGTGCGGTCCTGCACGGGGTGCGGGACCAGCACGAACGGCGCCGGGAAGCCCAGGGCCGCGCCCTGCAGCCGGGCGGCGTCGGCGAACGCCTCGCTGGCGAGGAAGACCCCCACCACGCCGCGACGCTCGAGGTCGGCGATGTCGTGCACACTGCACGACGTGCACGAGCCCTAGTCGGCCAGTGCCTCGATGACCACCTCGCACTGCTCGGTGATCTCGTGCCGCAGGTCGACCGGGGCGACCCGCGCGAACGTCGGTTTGCGGTAGCGGCGCACCGTCACGCCGTCCGCGCGGAGCAGCTCCTCCAGCCGGTCCAGGACGACGTCGCCGCGGGCCTTGCCGATGTCGAGCAGCCCCACGGTGCGGTCCCCCAGCGAGGACGGGCGTGGCAGCGGTGCCCGGGCCGGCGCCTGCCGCTCGCCGGTGGGGTCGAGGACCGTCCTCATGCGCGCACCTCCCGTGTCACCGGGACGCTGCCCGTCGCGCCGCCCACCCAACCACCGACGACGGCACTGAACAGGCCGGCGTCGCCGCCGGCGGAGACGACCAGCAGCCCGCCCGGCCGGAACTTCGGCAGGCCGGCGCCCGCCGGCGCCGCCGGCACCCCCTCGGCCATGCCGCCGGCCCCGCGCGCCACCTCGGCGCCCGGCAGGGTGAGCAGTCCGTCGAGCTCGGCCAGCAGGCGGGCGCGGTCCCAGCCGGACTCCCGGAGGACCCGGCCGTGCTCCGGGGAGACGACCAGCATCGCGTCGAAGGCCATCGGCAGCTTGGGGTGGCCGTTGACGCGCAGGCAGGCGGCGAACGACCGGGCCAGCGACCCCGGATCCCGGCTGAGCTGGTCGACCACCGGCTGCACCCCGCACCCGCCGAACACGGTCACCGCGTCACCGGGCACCCCGCGCTCCGCGGCCAGGGGCGGGAACGGGCTGTCGTGCTCGCGCTCGGCGAAGCAGAAGGTGTACTTGCCCGGGTTGCCCAGCGTCGCCCGGTCGACCTCGCCGGGACGGCCGCCGCCGACGTTGCGCACGACCAGCTGCAGGGCCCGGCCGATCGTGGCGTTGGCGCGGTTGCCCTGCCCGAGGGCGTTGACCCCGCTGTTCATCCCGATCCGCGCGGCGACCGGCCCGTTGACGACGACCACCGGCCCGGCGAAGTAGGTGGTGGCCAGCAGGCCGTGCAGCGCGAACTCCTCCGCGCACGCCGCCTCCAGGGCCGCCAGGACCACCGGCAGGTGCTCGGGCAGGCAGCCGGCCATCACCGCGTTGACCGCGACCTTCTCGACGGTGCACTCGACCAGGTCCGGCGGGACGACGGCCACCACCTCACCGGGGTCGCGGGTGGTCCCGCGCAGCATGCGCAGCACCCGCTCGGGTGTCGGCGGGACGACGGGCAGCCCGTCGGTCCAGCCGCGGTCGAACAGCGCCTCGTGCTCGTCCTCCAGGTCGGCCAGCTCGACCCGGCGGCTGGCCAGCCCCGTGCTCCCGTACCGCGCCTCGAGCGCGTCGACCCGGGACGGGTCCACCGACAGCGACCCGCAGCCGGGCCGGTGCTCGGGCAGGCCCGGGCCCAGCCCGGCGACACCGGTCAGCGCCTCCCACTGCTCGCGGCTCCAGCCCACCACCCGCGCCGTCTCGACGCCGTCCTCGACCCGCAGGAGCGTGGGCACCGTCTCGACGTCCAGCCGGTAGGACACCTCGAGGCCGGTGTCGTCGTGGTCGAACCAGCCGGCGTCGTCCTGGCACCACACCGCGGCGCCGAGCCGCCGCAGCACCGGCTCGACGAGGACGCAGGTCGGGCACTCCCGCTTCACGACGGCGACCAGCCCGTCCGGCAGCTGCACGCAGCCGACCCTAGCCCCAGTCGCCCTCCCCCGTCGCGGGTGCCGCCGCAATGGGAGACACCCAGGGTCCGCCGGGACTAGGGTCGGCGTCCCTGTGACGTGCCTCACACGAGGGGGACCCGATGGCCGACACGACCACACCACTGCGACCGCGCACCACTCCCCGCCCGCGTCCCGCGCCGGACGACGCCGCGGCGCCGGACGACACCGCGCCGCCGACCCCGGTCGAGGGTGGGGAGCCCGTCGGCCTCCCCTCACCGCGGGGCATGGCGCGCGGCCTGGTCGCGACCTTCACCCAGCCCCGGCCGATGGCCCGGGAGGCCGTCCGGCTCGGGCGGGACGCCGCGCGCATCCTCCGGGGCACCGGGGAGATCGCGCCCTCCCCCAGGGACGGCCGGTTCGCCGACCCGGCCTGGTCGCTGCACCCGGGGTACCGCCGGCTCGTCCAGTCCTACCTGGCGACGTCGGCGTCCCTGGACCGGCTCGTGGCGGACTTCGCGGCCAGTGGCGCGGACTGGCGCGAGGTCGAGCAGGTGCGGTTCGTCCTCAACGCGCTGACCAGCGCCATGGCGCCCACGAACACCCTGCTGGGCAACCCGGCCGCGCTCAAGCGGGCGTTCGACACCGCCGGGCTCAGCGTCGTCCGCGGGCTCCGGAACACGCTGCACGACCTGGTGCGCAACGGCGGGCTGCCCCGCCAGGTGGACCGCAGCGCCTTCACCGTGGGCGAGGACCTGGGCATCACGCCGGGAGCCGTCGTCCACCGGGACGAGGTCGTGGAGGTGATCCAGTACCGCCCCTCGACCCCGCGCGTCCGCACGCGCCCCCTGGTGATCGTCCCGCCCCCCATCGGCCGCTTCTACTTCCTCGACCTGCGACCGGGCCGGAGCCTGGTCGAGTACGCGGTCAGCCGGGGCCTGCAGGTCTTCATGATCAGCTGGCGCAACCCGACCAGGGAGCAGTCCGAGTGGGGCCTGGACGAGTACGCCGGCGGCGTCGTCACCGCCGTCGACGTCGCGCGCGAGGTGACCGGGTCCGACGACGTCACCACCCTCGGCCTGTGCGCCGGCGGCCAGGTGATGACGACGGCGCTGAACCACCTGGCCGCGACCGGCGACGACCGGGTGCACGCCGCCGGCTACGCGGTGACCCTGCTCGACTTCTCCAGCAAGGCCCCGCTCGGCGCGTTCTCCGGGCCCCGGCTGCTGGAGGTCGCCCGGCGCAACTCGCGCCGGCGGGGCGTCATCACGGCCCGGCAGATGGGCTCGATGTTCACCTGGATGCGCCCGGACGACCTGGTCTTCAACTACCTGGTGCAGCAGTGGCTCATGGGCGAGGACCCGCCCGCGTTCGACGTGCTCGCCTGGAACGCCGACGGGACGAACCTGCCAGCCCGGCTGCACGAGCAGTTCCTCGACGTCTTCGCGCACAACGCGCTGGTGAGGCCGGGGGCGCTGCGGGTGCTGGGCACGCCGGTCCACCTGAGCCGGATCACCGTCCCGACGTTCGTGACCGGTGCGCTCACCGACCACATCACCCCCTGGGACGGCTGCTACCGGACCACCCAGCTCCTGTCCGGGCCGAGCACCTTCGTGCTCAGCTCCAGCGGCCACATCCAGAGCCTGGTCAACCCCCCGGGCAACCCCCGGGCCCGGTACTGGACCGGCGGGGAGCCCGGGCCGGACCCGCACGCCTGGCGCGCGGCGGCGGAGGAGCACACCGGCAGCTGGTGGGAGCCGTGGTCGGAGTGGGCGGTCGAGCGCTCCGGCGACGAGGTCGCGGCACCGGAGACGCTGGGCAGCGCCGCGCACCCGGTGCTGGAGCCGGCCCCCGGCTCCTACGTGCGCGACCGCCGTCCCGCGTCCGGCTGAGGGGGGCACCGGCAGGACGCCACGACCGTCCCGGCGATCGCGCCGGGACGGTCGTGGCGTGCGGGCGGTCCCGCGGCCGGGGAACCGGGCTCCCCGGCCGCGGACCGCTCAGCCGAAGGCCTGCCGCATCCCCTCGGACGCCGACTCGGTCTCCGCGGACGGCACCGGGGCGGGCAGCTCGGCACCGTGCTCCTGCGGCACGGACGGCGACTGGACGGCGACGACGGCCGGGTCGACCCGCATGACCGCGTACCCGGCCACGGCGCCGGCGCCGAACCCGGGCGCGAAGACCCGCACCGGCTCGGTGACCACCCCGTCGCGCACCGCGTCGTGGATGGCCAGCGGGATGCTCGCCGAGGAGGTGTTGCCGACCTTCTCGATGTTGAAGTAGAGCTGGTCGGCGGTCAGCCCGGCCCGCTCGGCCAGGCCGATCACCATCGTCTTGTTGGCCTGGTGCGGCACGATCAGGTCGATGGCGTCCATCAGGGACCCGTCCCGGCCGTCCGGGGCCGGCAGCTGCCCCAGCTCGTCGATCATCTGGGAGAGGTAGCGGCCGGCCAGCGCCTTCACCTGCGGCCCGAACACCGTGATGTTGTTGTCGAACTCCGGGTTGGGCCAGAGGATCGAGTTGACCTCGCTGGCCGGGCCGCTGGCGTAGGTCTTCATGTAGTCGATGTCGCCGTCGGCACCCTCGGGCGCCGGGCCGACCACCAGCGCCGCCGCGCCGTCCCCGAAGATCATCCGCGACGTGCGGACGTTGCCGATCTTGTCGGAGAACTTCTCGACGCAGACGACGAGGACCGGCCGCTCGACCTCCTGCAGCATCCGCACGGCGTCGGCGACGCCGTAGGGCATCCCCGCGCAGGCGGCGATGACGTCGTAGGCGGCGTAGACCTGGTGCATCCCCAGCTGGCCGCACAGGTAGGTGGCCAGCGACGGGATGAGCCGGGAGCTGGTGCAGGTGCAGACCAGCACGGCGCCGATCTCCTCCGGCTGCCGGCCCGCCTTGTCCAGCGCCGCCTCGGCGGCCTGCAGGGCGAGCTCCTCCAGCGGCAGCGAGCTGTACTCGCGCTGCTCGATGCCGGTCTTCGAGGAGATCTCGTCGGCGCTCATCGGCGACCAGTTGTAGGCGGTGTTGCGGATCAGGTCGTCGTTGCTGCAGACCTGGTCGCCGTGCACCGCGGCCAGCGCCTCGATCCGCGGCTGCACCGAGAAGCGCTGCCGCACGTCGAGCTCCGGGTAGGGCCGGACCGGCGGCCGGGACTCCCGCGGCCCGGCGACGTGCCGGGGCTGGGCACCGGCACGCAGCCGGCGCAGGAAGGCCCGCACCTCCTTGTCGCGGGGGTGGAAGGCCACCACCCAGTCCTCGTCCTTGAGCTGGCTCGCGTCGGCCAACTCCACCTGGGAGCGCTCCCACGGGTACTGGTTGTGCAGCACCATCGCCCAGCGGTGCAGCGCCTCGAGCTCGGGGACGTCCTCGGAGACGTCGAGGATGTCGGTGTAGTCGTAGACCGGGTAGTCCGGGTCGTAGCGCGGCAGCCGGAAGGTCAGGTTGCCCGGCTGCTCCAGGAACTCCGCGACCGTGGGCTTGAGCGCCGGCAGCGTGGACGCGTGGTGCCGGCGGTTGGCGAAGACGTCGAACAGGACGTCGAAGATGCGGTCCTCGCAGCCCTCGTTCCACTTCGACGGCAGCTGGGGGTAGGCCTCCTGGACACCGGTGACCTTTGCCTCGCCGTCCTCCCAGGGCTCGAGGACGGGCAGGAAGACGTCGGAGCGGTTGCGCGGGAGGTCGCCCCAGCGGGTCGGCCGCTTGTCGTACATGGTGATCGAGAAGCGGTTGGCCCAGAACAGGTTCAGCGCGAGGTCGCGCATCAGGTCGTACCGGCTGGCGTACGCGCCGGTCTGCACCCGCTCCAGGATCTCGGTGCCGCTCGGGGCCTTGGTCTCGAAGTCACGGCGGATGACGCTGTCGAGCTGCTCGAGCGTCTCCATGGTGGAGAAGTCCAGCTCGGGCATGATGTTCGAGGGGAACACCATGCGGCCGTGCCGGTTCAGGACGAAGGCGTTCACGGCAGTCCTCTCGGTCGGACGGGTCCAGCTCCGGGGGGGTCCAGCTCTGGGGTTCAGCTCTGCGCGGCGGCGCGCTCCATGCCGCGCTCCACGGCGGCGATGAGGCGGGGCCGCAGTTCGGCGGCGGGGATGATGGCGTGCACCGAGCCCGTCCGCCGGGCGCGCTCGATGTCGTGGACGGCCTCGAACTCGGCGGCGACCTCGCCGAGCTTCTCCGAGCGGACGGCGCTGCGGAGGGTCGCCAGCTGCGCGCGCAGCTGGGCCTGCTCGACGGCGTCGGCCGAGCGGAGCGCGGCCTCCAGCTCCTGCACGCGGGGGTCGGCGCCGGTGCGCTTGTCCACCTCGCGGGAGAAGACGACCGCCGCGGCCGGGGCGCCCCCGATCACCGAGGCGTAGGAGCCCTCGACGGCGAGGACCTCCATGTTGTCGTTGAGCACGCCGGAGAAGACGACGAAGGCGCCCCCGTGATAGCGGGAGACGACGCAGAAGACGATGGGGCCGTCGAAGTTGGTGATGGCCCGGCCGATCTCCGCGCCGTACTCCAGCTGCAGGTTGCGCAGCGACTCCGGTGACCCGTCGAAGCCGGAGAGGTTGGCCAGCACGACCAGTGGCCGGTTGCCGCTGGCGGCGTTGATGGCGCGCGCGGTCTTCTTCGAGGAGCGGGGGAACAGCGTCCCCGCCGTCCACTGGTCGGGCCCGTCGGCCGGGTAGCTGCCCCGCCGCGGGATCGGCCGGGACTCCACGCCCAGGACCGCCACCGGGTGCCCGCCGAGGTGCGCGTCCAGGACGACGGCGGTGTCGGCGTCGGCCATGCCGGCCCACCGCTCCAGGACCGGGTGGTCCTGGTCGGTGACGGCCCGCATGACCGTGCGGATGTCGAACGCCTTCTTGCGCTCGGGGTTGGCCTCGGCGGAGAAGACGTCGCCGACGGTGGTGAACTCGCTGGACGGGTGCTCGTGCGGGAAGGGCCGCACGTCCCGGTCCCGCGGGTCGGAGGTCTCCGCCGGCCGCGGCCAGCGCTCCCCCGGCGCCCGGTAGGTGTGGTCGTAGTGCCGGAACAGCACGTCGAGCGCGCCGGTCAGGTTCGGCGCCCAGTACTGGGCCTGCCCGTTGGGGCCCATCACGCGGTCGTAGCCGCCGATGCCGAAGTTGTCCTCGGCCGACACCCCGCCGGAGTAGTCGAGGGAGTGCTTGCCGGTGAGCACCATCGCGCTGTCCGGCGTCATCACCAGGATGCCCCGGGTGTGCATGAGCATCGTGGCCTCGGCGTTCCAGTACGGCTGGGCGCCGACGTTGATCCCGGTGACGACGACGTTGATCTCCCCGCCGGCCTGGGTGAACTCGATGATCCGGCGCAGCGCGCGGGAGACCCAGTCCATGTTCTCGGTGCCGCTGTCCATCGAGATGCGGGCGCCGGAGGACAGCGCGAACCACTCGACCGGGATGCCGCGCTGCTCGGCGAGGTCCAGCGCCGCGACCACCCGCGCGCACTCGGGCTCGGCGACGGTGCCCAGCGCCTTGGTCGGGTCGCCGAAGAGGGCCACCCGGGTCATGCCCTCGGGGTAGCGCGGCGTCGGCGTGGTCACCAGGCCGGCGACGATGCCCGCCCGGTTCTGCCCCGGCGGGCGCTCGACGGGGACCAGCCGGCCGTCGTCGTCCAGGTCGTGCTCGACGAACGAGCCGGAGGAGCCGGCCAGCAGCGGGGCGAGCTCGTACGGGTAGGGCGCGCCGCGGGCCCGCGAGCTGAGCACCTTCGCGGTGTAGTCGTCCAGCGGGCGCATCGGCCGGGTGGGGCGGTCGGTCACGTCCATGCGCAGGCCGGTGCCGGGCCGGTAGGAGAAGCGCAGCGCCACGTCGCGCGGGGGCCGGCCCTCCTCCTCCTGCAGCCGGGCCAGGAGCACGATCTGGTCCAGCCCGGCGCCGATCGTCAGCGGCGCCGACGTGCGGGCGAAGGTCGCCACCTGGGACAGCGGCACCTCGATCGACGGCCAGGCGTAGAGGTAGACCCGGTTGTGCTCCAGCGGCCGGCGGGACCGGCGCAGCGACTGCGCCCGCCGCAGGCTGTCCAGGCAGGAGGTCAGCTGGCGCTCGACCGTCGGGAAGCCGACGACCTCGCCCTGCTCGTCGCGCAGCGGGGTGAGGTCGCGGACCTCGGCCATCGCGATGAAGCGCTCGTCGTTCGGGTTCTCCTTCGCCGTGACGTGCAGCAGGTAGGTGTCCTCGGCCGACGGCACGCGCGCGCCGTCGAACTCCTTGAGGCGCCAGATCTGGAACCGCTGCGCGGTCAGCGGGTGCAGGCCGCGGACGATGTGCTCCTCGGCCAGCCCGGCCCCGTCCGGCGTCCGCCGGTAGGTGAGCGTCTCGGCCTCGCCGTCCGGGGTGCAGACGGTGACGGTGACCCGGCGGCCGGTCCGCAGCGCCGGGACGTCGACGAGCACGCCGTGCAGCTGCTCGGACACGGCGTCGGCGTCCGCCGGGCGGTCGGGCCAGTTCACGTAGAGGTCGACGACCACCTGCGCCGGGTCGGCGACGTCGGCCAGCGCGCCGGCCACCGACGCCAGCGCCTCGGGCAGCCGCGCCCGGTCGGTCATGAGCGCCAGCAGGTGCAGCCGGGCGCCGTTCAGGTCGTAGCCGGCGGTGACGCAGGTGTCGCCGCCGAGCAGGGTCGCGCGCACGTCCTCGAGGCTGCGGCTGCGGTAGTAGCGGCGGGTGAGCACCTCGAGGACGGGGTCCGGGACGGTGGTCTCCCGCTCGAAGCGCTGGGCCAGCAGGCGGATGAGCGGCTCGGGGCTGGCGACCAGCGCCTCCATCCGCCGGATCTGCTCCGCGGTGTCCCCGCGGGCCGCGGCCTCGTCGAGCGCCTCGAGCAGCTCGCGGGCCCGGTCGAGGACCTCCTGGCGGGCCTGCTGGACGACCGGCTCCTCGAAGTACCGGTAGCGGACGGCGCGGGCCAGGTCCCCCAGCGAGGGGTGGCGCAGCTGGGTGGCCACGACGAGCCGGTCGAGGACCTCCCCCAGCTCCGCGCGCGCCGGGCCCTCCGGCAGCCGGTCGGCGGTCAGCCAGCGGTCCAGCAGCGCCGAGACGGCGGGCAGCTGCTCGCCGACGCGCTGCTGGGCGAGGAAGACCCGGTGCACCGCCTCGGTCAGCGCCGCGCTGGGCTCGAGGTCCTCGACGCCGTAGTGGGCCAGCGCCCGCTGCAGCCGGTCGCGGAAGGTCTCCGGCAGCCCCTCCCGCTCGGCGTCCAGGGAGTGCAGGTAGGAGTGGAAGTACTCGCGCGGGCTGTGGACCTGGGTGTCGGCCTCCTCCTCCTCGCTGGCCGGCCGGTTGCGGGAGAGCTCCGACAGGTCGGCGAAGGTGACCAGCACGTCGAGCTCGGCGGACAGCAGCTGCGCGTCGTCGACGGGCAGCTCGTCGCGGGCGGCGGCGTACTCGGCGACCAGCCGCTTGGCGTGCCCGCCGCTGACGTCGTAGCCGGTGACCAGCGCGCGCAGCGACGCCAACCGGGCCAGCGCCCGGCTCCGCGGGTCGCCGTCGGGCGTCTGCGCCTCCTCCGGCAGGGTCACCCGCTCGCCGGTGGCCTCCTCGACGTCCCCGCCGGTCCGCTCCAGGCTCAGCAGCGGGGCGCCGGCGTCGACCTGGCTGTTGACCGCGGCGCGCAGCTCGCGGACCCGGCCGGCGAACGGCGCGCGCACCGCCGTCTCCATCTTCATGCTCTCCAGGACGGCGACCGGCTGGCCGGCCACGACCTCGTCACCGGGCGCGACGCGGACGGCGACGACCACGGCCGGGGCGGGGGCGCGGACGATGCCGCCGACGTCGCGGCTGACCCGGTGCGTCTCGCCGTCGACCTCCACGAGGGAGGACCCGGGCGCCTCGGCGGCGACCACCGAGTGCCGCCGTCCGCCGATGGTGAGGCGGCTCTCCAGGCGACCGAGCCGGTCCACCTCGACGTCGACGACCCGGCCGTCGAGCCCGACCCGGTGCCGGTCGCGGTCCACGGTGGCGACGGTCAGCCGGTAGACCTGCCCGCGCATGCCGAGCTCGACGGTGCGGCCGACCTCGTGCGGGGCCCGCGGCCGGCCGCCCCGGGCCGAGGCCAGGAAGGCCAGCCGCTCCTGCTCCTCCTCGGCCTCGGCCAGGTCGAGCGCCACCTGCACGAGCGCCACCCACGCCGAGCCGGCCGGCCGGGCGCCGTCGGCGGTGCCGGCACGGTCCAGCCACCCGGTGTCGGCGGTGCCCTGCACCACCTCCGGGCGGTCGAGCAGGTCGAGCAGGAAGGACTTGGTCGTGGTGCCGCCGCGCAGGACGACGGTGGTCTCCTGCAGGGCGCAGCGCAGCCGGGCGAGGGCCTCGGGGCGGTCCTGTCCCCACGCGATCACCTTGGCGATCATCGAGTCGTACTGCGGCGGGATGACGTCGCCGACGCTCATCCCGGTGTCCACCCGGACGCCGGGCCCGGTCGGCAGCCGCAGCAGCTCCACGCGGCCGGGGGCCGGGGCGAAGCCCTGCTCGGCGTCCTCCGCGGTCAGCCGCGCCTCGACCGCGTGCCCGTTCGCCGGCGGCGCGCTGCCCTCGAGCCGGCCGCCGGCGGCCACGTGCAGCTGCAGCTTGACCAGGTCCAGGCCGGTGGTCGCCTCGGTGACGGGGTGCTCCACCTGCAGCCGGGTGTTGACCTCGAGGAACGTGGTGAGCTGCTCCTCCGGCTGGTAGAGGAACTCGACGGTGCCGGCGCCGACGTAGCCGGCGGCGCGCACGAGCGCGACGGCGGACTCGCGCAGGGCGGCGTCCTGCTCCGGGCTCAGCGCCGGGGAGCTGGACTCCTCGAGCACCTTCTGGTTGCGCCGCTGCACCGAGCAGTCGCGCACCCCGGGCGCCCACACCGTGCCGTGCCGGTCGGCGATCACCTGCACCTCGACGTGCCGGCCGCCCTCGACCAGCCGCTCCATGAACACGACCGGGTCGCCGAAGGTGCGCAGCGCCTCGCCCTGCGTGCGGACCAGCGCCTCCTCGAGCTCGTCGGGCGAGCGGACGACGCGGATCCCGCGTCCGCCGCCGCCGCTGCGGGCCTTGACGATGAGCGGGTAGCCGATGGCCTCGGCGTGCCGCCGGCCGTCGTCCGGGCCCTCCACCGGGCCGTGGCTCCACGGCGCGACCGGGACGCCGACCTTCTCGGCGAGGACCTTGGCCTCGATCTTGGCGCCGAGCAGCCGCATCGCCTCCGGCGACGGCCCGACGAACGTCACGCCGAGGTCGGCGCACAGCTCGGCGAAGGCGGGGTCCTCGGCGACGAAGCCCCAGCCGACCCAGGCCGCGTCCGCGCCGCTGGCGCGCAGCGCCCGGCCCAGCTCGGCGTGGTCGAGGTACGGCGAGGTGGCCCCGGTGTCGTCGAGCAGCACCGCCTCGTCGGCGGCGCGCACGAACGTCGCCCGCCGCTCGGCCTCGGTGTGCAGGGCGACGACGCGGGTCCGGGTGCCGTGCTCGGCGTTGAGCTCCCGCACCGCACGGATGAGCCGGAGCGCCGGCTCCCCACGGTTGACGACGGCGATGCGGTCGAACACCGGGCACTCTCCTCGATCGCTGGGCTGACGGGGGTGCGGGTGCTACATGTCCAGGCCGCCGTTGACGCCCCAGACCTGGCCGGTGATGTAGCCGGAGGCGTCCGCGGCGAGGAAGTGCACGACGCGGGCGACCTCCTCCGGCTCGCCGAGCCGGGCGAGCGGGATCTTCGCCTTCAGGTTGTCGAGCACCTTCTCCGGGACGCTCTCGAGCATCTCCGTGGCCGTGTAGCCCGGTGTCACGGCGTTGACCGTGATGCCCAGGCCGTCGGTCTTGCCGGAGCGCTGCACCTGCATCGCGGCCTCGCGGGCCAGCGTCTTGGTCAGCCCGAGCAACCCGGCCTTGGCCGAGGAGTAGTTGGACTGGCCGATGCCGCCGGTCTCCCCGATCACCGAGGAGATCATCACGATCCGCCCGCTGCCGCGCTCGATCATGTGCTTGAGGGCGGCCTGGGAGAGGTAGAAGGCGCCCGAGAGGTTGACGTCGATGACCCGGCGCCAGTCGTCGTCGGTCATCTTCAGCACCGTGCGGTCGACGGTGATGCCGGCGTTGTTGACCAGGATGTCGAGCCGGCCGTGCTGCTCGATCACCTCGGCGACGGTGCGACGGCAGTCGTCCGGGCTGGCGATGTCGCCGCGGTGCACGGTCGCCTGGCTGTCGGGGTAGGCCCCGGTGACGTCCTGGACGAACATCTCGGCCCGCTCGGTGTTGCCGCTGTAGCCCGCGGCGACCACGGCCCCCTGGGCGGCCAGGCTGCGGCAGATCGCCGCGCCGATGCCCCGGGTACCGCCGGTCACGAAGGCCACCCGCCCGGAGAGCTTGTCGCCGGTCCTGCTCGTGCGTGTCTGGGTGGCTGTCACCGACTCCTCCTGAGGACTCGGACGCGTGCGCCCCCGTGCCTGCACCGGGGCGACCACGACGCCGTCTTCTCCGGCGTCGGGGTACGGGCAGCATCCTGCGCTGGAGGCCGCACGGCAAGGCAGAGGGCGCGCTGGGTCCGACGACGACGCGGCGGACCGGCGTGGCGGGGGTGTTCCGTGGCCGGCCGGGCGGGCGGCCGTGCCGTGGGTGGTCCCCGGCGGGGGTGGTCGCCGACCGGCTCCCGGACGGCGGGCGGCGGGTCAGGGACGACCGTGGTCGGGCCGCCCCGGGCCGCCGGCGTCGCGGCGCCGCGCGCCCGCCCGCCGGGGGACGGCGCCCGGGCGGACGGGTGCGGGCAGCGCGTGGCAGACCGGCGCGCACGGCGGCCTGTTCGCCGCCGGCGGCCGGCAGTGCGCCGCCGGGGGTCTCCCGTCGACGGCCCGGCGGTGCTGCTGGGCGCGGGCGCAGGCCAGGGACTCGCGGAAGCCCTGCGCGTACCAGAGCGGGGCGTTGAGGACGACCCCGGCCGGTGCGGCCGCCCCGAGGTCCCAGACGAGGCGGGCGAGGTCCTCGGGACCCAGCCCGTGGCACCACGGGCCCACCGGGGCGGGTTCCCCGGCCGGCTCGAGACCGGCCGCCAGGCGCCCGTCGGCACGCCCCAGGACGCGGGCTGCCTCGAGGGCGCGCTGGAACGGCGACGACGACTCGTGCGCGCTCGTGTCCACGGCCCGCCTCCAGACGCTCGTGCGATCGCGGTCGTCGACCTCGGCGACCCGCTCCCCGGGCGGGCCGCGGTGGTGGACACCGGTCAGAGGAGGCGGAGGGGTCCGGTGATACCCAGCGGCCGCCCGGCGGCGCCGACGTCGGAGGGGACCGCCACCCGGCCGGCGGCGGTCCCCTCCGACGTCACCCGGCCGCAGTGGTCACCAGGTGACCGGCGCGTCCGGTGGTCCCACGTCCGGCGGCGGGGGCTCCGGCTCGACCTCGGCCACGCCGGGGACCGCCTGCAACCGCTCGCGCGCGTCCTCGGGAGCCGCGCCGACGATGACGCCGATCTGGTCGAGCACCTGCTCGGCGGCCAGCCCGCGCGCGGTCAGGTCCGCGGCGATCTCCGCGAGGTCGCGCTGCCCGTCGGTGGTGACCACCCACCGCCTGCTGCCGGCCACGGGGACTCCCTCCGCCCGGTGGGCGACCCGCGGGCCGCCGGGGACGGCCCGGCGGCCCGCGGGCACGCTCACGCGGCCACGCTCACGGGGCCTGGACCAGGCCCGCCCCGACCCGCGCCGCCGGGTGCGGCAGGTGCCGGGCCGTGGCCACCAGCCTCCGCCACAGGCTCTCCCCGCGCAGGGACGGCGAGGGCTGCGCCCAGAGCGCCGCGCAGCCGGCGACGTGCGGGGTGGCCATGCTGGTCCCGCTCTTGGTGCCGTACCGGGTCGGCCGCGGCACCGAGGACAGGACGTCACGCCCGGGAGCGGCGATCTCCACCTTGCCGAAGTTGGAGAAGGCGGAGGGTGCCAGCGTCCGGTCGAGGGAGGCGACCGACATGATCGTCGGCGAGTTCGCCGGCGCCCCGGTCGCCGCCGAGGCGTTCCCCGCGGCGGCGACGATCAGCGACCCGTTGTTCAGCGCCGCCCGCCCCGCCGCCGTGTAGGCGGCCTGGACCGGCGCCTGCGACCCGAGGGACATCGAGATGACCTCGCAGCGGTTGGCGATCGCCCAGTTCATCCCCGCCAGCACGCCGGCCGTGGACCCCGACCCGGTGTTGGACAGGACCTTGCCCGCGAAGACCGAGGTCCGGTGGCCGATCCCGTACCGCGGGGTGCTGCCGGCCGGCGCCTTGGGGCCGCAGGCCGTGCCGATGCAGTGGGTGCCGTGGCTGTGCAGGTCCTGCACGGGCTGGCCGACGAAGGTCTGGTGCACGACGTGCCGCCCGGTGAAGTCCGGGTGCCCGAGGTCGAGTCCGGTGTCGAGCACCGCCACCTTGACGCCGGCCCCGCTGCGCGTGCTCTGCGGGACCCGGCAGGCCACCAGGCCCCACGTGGCGCCGAGGACGAGGGTCTCCTCCTCGCCCACCTCCACCTGGTGCCGACGGCCGTTGCCGAGGTCGCGGGCGATCACCTCGGCCGCCTGCACGAAGCCGCGCAGGTACTCCGAGACGCCGTCGGTGTCGCCGTCGGTGAGGTGGGTCCGGAGGGACTCGAGGGTCTGCTGCTCGGCGAAGACGAAGTACTCGGGCTCGATCGCCTCGACGGGGCTGTCGGAGGCGACGGCCGTCTCGGCGGTCATGCCGCGCTCCGTCGCGGCGGGGCCGCTGAGCACGGCCGCGCCGATCTCCGGGAAGACGAGGACCTCGGCGTCACCGACGTCCCCCAGGGACACGGCCTGCCGGTCGAAGTCGCGGGCGTCGGCGACCCGCATGCCGCTCGAGCTGAGGGACTGGATCCCCGCGTCGACGGCGTCCTCCCGGAAGGTCGCGATGAAGCGGCCCGTCTCGAGGCTGTCGCCGCCGCTGTCCAGCGCGGCCGCGAGCAGGTCGTCGACCGGGGTCGACAGGGTGGGACCGGACGGGGATCCGGGACTGGTCATGGTGTTGCACCACCGTCTCTGGGGTGAGGGACTACGACACCGACGAGCGTGGGGATCGCGCGTCACCGGCCCGTCAACGCGCCGTCACCCCACCGGCGGCCGGGCCGGTGCCGCCGGCACCGGCCCGCGGCGCCCTCGTGGCTCCCGCCCTCGCCGTCCTCCCCCGCCGTGGCCCGGCGGCGCGGACGACGCCGGGGTGGGCGGCGCCGCACCACGACACCGTCACGCGGCTCCCGGCGGGCGCGGCGGGCGGTCTCCGGCGGCGGCTGCCCGTCCGCAGCGGCTCCTCCCCTGACGCCGGGTCCGGCCTCCGCGGTCAGCGGGTGAGCGCGGGCTCCTCCTGGCGGGTCCCGCTCCCCGGCACGTCGGTGACCCGGGGGCTCCCGGCCAGGTAGGCGAGCAGGCCGCGGGGCGCGTACTCCTCACCCAGCAGCTCGTGCCGCCGGACCGCGCTGGCCGCGACCGACTCCGAGGACGGGTCCTCCTGGCCGATGGCCCGCGAGTGGGGCCGCAGCAGGCGGAAGGCCCACCTCCGCGAGTCGTGCAGGCGGCCCAGGGGATCGGGGTCCACCGGGAAGGTCCGGCCGTCGTAGGCCGCGGGGCCGCCGTCCCCGGACCGGCGGAAGGCGTCGTCGCGGAACCCCAGGCCGCACGAGCGGGCGCGGTCGACCATCCACAGCAGCGCGATGTCGGCCAGCTCCGACTCCCGGTGCCCCCCGCCGACGTCGCAGTGGTCGCCGGTGAACCAGACCTGCTCCACCTGCGCGCGCCCGGCGACCGACCGGCGGTCCCAGAGGGTCGGGGCGAAGGGCCGGCGCCGCTCGTCGACGGCCAGCGCCTGGTAGGCGGCGTCGACCGTGCTGCTCAGCCGGGTGTCGTGGAACTCCAGCCGGCGGTTGGCGATCCGCGACAGCCCCAGTCCGACCGACGGGATGCCGAGGGAGCCCACGGTGTCCCACACGCCGAGGAAGCGGATCCGCGGTTCGTGGCTGTAGGACCGCCGGAACAGCTGCGACTCGAGGTCACGCGGGCGCACCGCCCGGGACCGGTACAGGGTGTGGGCCTCCTTCAGCCGGCCGGCGTGCTCGCGCCGCAGGACGCCGCAGTTGCGGATCAGCCCGACCGTGCTGCGGGCGGTGTAGGCCCCGCGGCTGAAGCCGAGGAAGAACAGCTCGTCGCCGGGGTCGTAGTGCTCCACGACGAAGCGGTAGGCGTCCTGCACGTTGCGCGAGAGGCCCACGCCGAAGGCCCCGCCCCGGAGCCGCTCGCCCGGCTTGGTCCCGACCCCCCGCTGGTAGTAGACCCGCTGCTCGACGCCGTCCTCCCCCCGGTCGTCGACCGCGAGGGCGACCTTGGTGACGTTCGTGGGGCAGGGCCGGCCGTCACGCTCCTGGTCGGCGGTGTTCCAGGTGCCGTCGCAGCACAGCACCAGACGCTTGGGCACGGGCCTCTCCTCCGCTGGTCGCGTCCCCCGAGGGGCAGGTCGCGGACACTAGGAGCCGCCGCGTCACGGCGCCGTCACCGCCGCCCGCCGCAGGGCCGGGTCACGCGCCCGGCGCCCCGGCGGTCGTGCGGGCCCCCGGTCGCGGCCCCGGGACGCCCGGGCCGCCGACGACGACGCGCACCTGCCACCGGGACACCAGGTCCTCCATCTGGCGGGTCGGCGGGACGCCGAGCTCGCGGGCCAGCGCGTCCCGGAAGGTGGTGTAGGCGCGCATCGCCTCGGCGAGGTTGCCCTCGGCGAGGTGCACCCGGACGATCGCCCGGTGCGCGCTCTCGCGCAGCGGCTCGTCCCGGGCGGCCTCGTAGGCGGCCTGCACCGCCTCGCCGTAGCGGCCGGCGAGCACCAGCCGGTCGGCCAGCACCTCGAGCGCGTGCATGCGCAGCTGGCGCAACCGCTCCCGCTCGAGCAGGACCCAGTCGTCGTACCAGCCCGGGAGCAGCTCACCGGCCAGCGCCGCCGCGGGCGTGGCGATGCGCTCGACCCGGGTCCCCGGGTCGAGGACCGCGCGCGCCCAGTCGACGAGTTCGCGGACGTCGACGCGCACCCCCCGCGCCAGCGCCACCGCGCCCCCGGACACGTCCACCAGCCCCGGCACCGCCTTCTGCACGCGCCACAGGGCGGAGCGCAGGCTGCCGTGGGCGTGCGACTCGGGGACCTCCGGCCACAGCTGGCCGGCGACCGCCCCGCGGGCCGGGCGGCCGCTCAGGCCCAGGTGCGCGATCAGCCGCTGGACACCGTGCGGCAGGCCGCCCACCGTCGTCTCCGCGCGGGCGTCGTCCACGGAGACCCGGAAGCCGTCGAGCAGGGAGACGCGTGCGTTCATGAGGCCCCTCTCGAGCCCTCGTCCGGGCGGTCGGTGGGTCCTGGCAGGTGGTGTGGTGGTGAGGACGAATCGTTCCGACACGCCGGGTGGACGTCAATGGACGTTGGACCCTGACCGCGCCCGGACCGGGACGACGGCCGTCGTCCCACCGTCAGGAGGCCGCCCGCCGCAGCCGGGCGGCGCCTCGGACCAGCTGGGTCATCTGCTCCGTCGGCGGCACGCCGAGCTCGTCGCGCAACAGGTCCCGGAAGACGTCGTGGGCGCGGAGCGCCTCGGCGAGGTTGCCCTCGGCGAGGTGCACGCGCACGACGGTGCGGTGGGCGCTCTCCCGCAGCGGCTCGGACCGGATCGCCAGGTACGCGGCCTGCAGCGCCTCCCCGTGCCGGCCGGCGGCGGCGAGGCGGCCGGCCACGGTCTCCAGCGCGCGCAGCCGCAGCTGGGCGAGCCGGTCCCGCTCCAGCAGGACCCAGTCGTCGTACCAGCCGGGGAGCAGGTCGCCCAGCAGCGCCGGGTGCGGCAGCGTCACCCGGTCGCCGCCGGCCCGGGGGTCGCAGGCGCGCTCGACCCAGGTGCGCAGCTCCCGCACGTCGGTCCGCACGCCGACCGCGAGCCGCAGGGTGCCGCCCGACACCTCCACCAGCCCCGGGGCGGACCTGCGCAGCCGCCACAGCGCGGACCGCAGGTTGGCCTGCGCCCTGTCCTCGGGGACGTCGGGCCACAGCGAGCCCGACACCGCCGTGCGCGCCGGGCGGCCGGCCCCAGGCACAGGTGGGCCACCACGCGCTGCGCCGCCCGGGGCAGCTCCTCGTCGACCGGCCGGTCCGCGATCCGGCCGTCCAGGACGCTGAAGCCGTCGAGCAGGGTGACGCGCCGTCCGCTGTCCGGAGCGGCACGCAGGAGCTGGTCCATGGGCGTCCCCGATCGTGAGTGCCGACGTCGACGAGCAGAGGGGTGCCGGGGGCCGCTGATACACCGGAGCCGGGGACGGCCCGCCGTGACGCCGCGGTGACGCCCGGCCGGGAGGGTCGGCCCGGACGGACGGCACGGCGCACGACGAGACGAGGTGGCGCAGGTGACCGCGACGCGGACCGCCGACGACCCGGTGCAGAGCCCACTCACGCTGGTCATGGGCGTGCGCTCGCCCGACGACCGCCGGGCGCTGCAGGCGAAGCTCGAGGCGCTGCAGTCCCTGCCCCGCGAGGAGAACCCGGTGGTGACGGCCCTCGACGCGATCGCCACCGTGCACTTCGCGCGCTTCGTCTTCCTCGACGCGGACCGGCTCGCCGTGATCACGACCTACGACGGCGAGTTCGACGTGTACATCAACGAGTTCGTCGACCACATCGGGGACGTCTTCAACGACCTGCTGCAGCACGTGGACGGCGCCCCGCCGCTGCCCGTGCAGCGCCACCGCGAGGAGTTCCTCGACTACGTGCGCCGCCACGACCTGCGGTGCCTGCCGCCGTTCTACAGCGCCTACCCGGACCGGACGGTGCTCGACGTCCTCGCCGCGGACAGCGGCAGCTGACGCGAGGTCCCGGTGCTCGACCTCGCCGACGTCCAGGGCGTCGTCCTGCGCGGGTACACGATGCCCCGCGCGCGCCACCTGGCGCTGCGGGTGGACTCCCCCGCCGCCGGCCGGGAGCTGCTCGGCTCCCTCGTCGACGGGGACCCGCGCCGACCCCAGGTCACGACCGGGACGCCGTGGACCGAGAAGCCCGACTGCTGCCTCAACCTGGCGGTGACCGCCGGCGGCCTGCGCGCCCTCGGGGTCCCCGAGGAGTCGCTGGCGACCTTCCCGGAGGAGTTCACCGCGGGCGCGCGGGCCCGGGCGGACCGGGTGGGCGACGTCGGCCCGAGCGCCCCCGAGCACTGGCTGCCCGTCTTCCGGGACCCGGGGCTGCACCTGCTGGTCTCGCTGTTCGGGCAGTCCTCCGCGGCGGTGGAGCGGGTCACCGACGACCTGCTGGCCGGGACCGCCCCGGGGCTGACCGAGCTGTGCCGGCTCGACGCCGCCCTGCTGGGCGACCGGGTGGACCACTTCGGCTACGTCGACGGGATCTCGCAGCCCACGGTCTCCGGCGCGCCCCCACCGGGACCGCCCGACCGGCTCCCCGTGGCGCCGGCGGGCGCCTTCGTCCTGGGTCACCCCAGCCAGTTCCGCGACTTCACCTACCCGGTGCCGGCTCCGCCGGCGCTGGGCCGCAACGGCAGCTTCGCGGCGTTCCGCGTGCTGGCCCAGGACGTCGACGCCTTCCACGACCTGCTCGCCGAGCAGTCCCGCCGCACCGGCGCGTCACCGGAGCTCGTCGCCGCGCGGCTGTGCGGGCGCTGGCGCGACGGGACCCCCCTGGTCCTCTCCCCGGACACCGGCTCGCCCGTGCCGCCGGTGCCGCCGGAGCGGCTGAACGACTTCGGCTACGCCGCGGACCCGAGGGGCGAGCGCTGCCCGATCGGGTCGCACGTCCGGCGGATGAACCCGCGGGACTCCCGCGTGGCCGGCAACGGCGGGCACCAGCACCGGATCGTGCGGCGCGGGCTGACCTACGGCCCGCCCTACGACCCCGCCCACCCCCGCGACGGGCACGACCGCGGGCTGCTGGGGCTGTTCATCGGGGTGAGCCTGCGCGACCAGTTCGAGTTCGTGATGGGCCAGTGGGCCAACGACGGCCGGTTCGCGCCGGGCCTGGGACGGACCCAGGACCCCTTCCTCGGCGCCGGCGGCCGGATGCCCCTCGCCGTCCCCGGCGGCGGGCGGGCCGAGCTCACCGACCTGCCCCGGCTGGTCACCACCCGCGGCGGTGCCTACTGCTTCCTCCCGAGCGTCACCGCGATCGGCCACCTCGCCGGCCTGTGACAGCGGTGTGCGCACTGGTTGCCCGGTGCTGGCCCGGGCTCGGACGCCGGCGGGAGCTGGTGCCGGTCGGCTGACCACGGTGGGGAGCCGGACCTGCAGCAGTGTGCGCCCACGGCGCATCGTGGTCTCCGGGACGAGCCCTCAGCGCACGTCACCGCCGGCGTCGGAGGCCACGGCCGCCGACCCATCGGCACACCGCTGTGAGTCGCCGGCCGGGGAGTCGCGCGGGTCAGCTCCGCCGCGCTCCCCGCGCCCGCGCCTGCTGCGCCCGCGCCGCCACGGCGTCGTGCGCCGGGAAGCGGCCGGGGCTGAGGAGGCCGATCATGGACGGCGTCGGCGCGACCCCCAGGGTGTCGGCGAGCACCTCCCGGAACGCCTCGTAGGCACGGCACGCCTCGGCGGTGTTGCCCTCGGCCAGGTGGACCCGCACGACGGCACGGTGCGCGCTCTCCCGGAGCGGTTCCTCGTGCACCGCGGCGTAGGCGGCCTCGGCGGCCTCGCCGAACCGCCCGGCGACGACGAGCTCGTCGGCCAGGGCCTCGAGCGCGTGCATCCGCAGCTGGCGCAGCCGCTCACGCTCGAGCAGCACCCACTCCTCGTCCCAGCCGGGGAGGAGCACCCCGCGCAGTGCCTGTCCCGGCAGCGCGAGGTCCTCCCCGCGGACGCGCGGGTCGAGGACCAGCGACGCCCACGTCTCCAGCTCGCGGACGTCGACGCGCACACCGGCGGCGAGGGACACCGAGCCCCCCGACACCTCGACGGTCCCGGGCGCCACCCGCCTCAGGCGCCACAGCGCCGACCGCAGGCTGCCGTGCGCGTGGTCCTCGGGCACGTCGGGCCACAGCTGGCCGGCGATCGCGTTCCGGTCGGGGCAGCGCGACAGGCTCAGGCGGGCGACGAGGCGCTGGACCGCGCGCGGCAGGTCGCGCAGCGGCACCCCGGTGTCGTCCCCCAGCCGGAGCGCGAAGCCGTCGAGCAGGGTCACCCGGGTGGGAGGTGCGAGGGTCACGGGGCATCCCCCTCGGGGAGCCGTCGGTGTGGTGACGGGGAGAGCTCAGGTACCGACGGCTGGTGATCGTCGGCGGCTCACCCGTCGCTGTCAATCGGGTTTCCCGCGTCGCGGAGGAACGCGTCCAGCCAGGCACGCACCGCGTCGAGGACGTCGTCGGGGGACGAGGCCAGGGCCACGGTGGCCTCCTGTGTCCCGCGCCGGCCCGGCGAGGTGTCCACGGTCGTCAGCCGGCCGCGGAAGGCCGGGGCGCCGTCCTCGAGCCAGACGCGGACGAGCAGTGCGGCGCTGCGGTCGCCGTCCACGGTCACCGTCCATCGGGGTCGTCCCTGCGGCCCGCCCCAGCGGGCGGCCCGTCGCCCACGAGTCGTCATGATCGCGGGGCCCCATCCTGACTCGTGACCCCGAGCGGTGCACTCCCCCGACCGGGGGGTGTCCGTCGAGGTGGGGGCCCACCCGTCGCGGGCACCCGCACCGCCGGTCCCCCACGCCGCGGTCGGACGGGTGGCCGCACGGCCGCCCCTCCGATCGCGGGAGCCGCGCAGCCACCCGTCACCGGGCGGTCACGGAGACCCGGGCACCGGCTCCCCACGACGGCGTCACCCGCGCCGGGCACGCGGCGCGCCGGGTCGCCGTGGTCGCGACGGGCGCAGCCGCTGGACATAGTGTGACCCGCACCACTCCTCGCCCCACGGAGGTCCGCGTCATGACGACGACCGCACCCACGAAGGCCGCCGAGCAGGGTCACCCGGACGTCGAGGACGCCGGCCACGTCGACGTCCTCGTCGTCGGAGCCGGGGTGTCCGGCATCGGCGCCGCCCACCACCTGCGCGAACGATTCCCCGACCGGAGCCTCGTCATCCTGGACGCACAGGACAACCGCGGCGGGACCTGGTGGACCCACCGGTACCCGGGCGTGCGGTCCGACAGCGACCTGTTCACCTACGGCTACCGGTTCAAGCCCTGGCGCGGCCCGTCGATCGCCGCGGGCGGGGAGATCCTCGACTACCTCGACGAGGTCATCGCCGAGGACGACCTCGGCGGCCACATCCGCTACCACCACCGGGTCACCGCGGCGAGCTGGTCCACCGAGGACCGCCGGTGGACCGTGGAGGTCTCCCGCGGCGACACCGGGGAGCAGCTGCGGTTCAGCACCGACTTCCTGTGGATGTGCCAGGGCTACTACAACCACAGCCGGCCCCACCGGCCGCGGTGGGAGGGCATGGACCGGTTCCAGGGGCTGGTCGTGCACCCGCAGCAGTGGCCCGAGGACCTCGACCTCACCGGCAAGCGCGTCGTCGTCATCGGCTCCGGGTCCACGGCCGCCACGCTGATCCCGGCGATCGCCCAGGAGGCGGCGCACGTGACGATGCTGCAGCGCTCCCCCTCCTACTTCCTGGCCCCGCCGGTCACGCACGAGCTCGCCGTGACCCTCCGCTCGCTCGACATCCCCGAGGACTGGACGCACGAGATCCTGCGCCGGGCCTACAGCGCCCAGTTCAACGAGCTGGCGCGGATGTCGCACGAGGCGCCCGACGAGCTGCACGCGTTCCTGATGGAGTCGATGCGCCCGCTGCTGCCCGAGGGCTTCGACGTCGAGAAGCACTTCACGCCCCGCTACCGCCCGTGGCAGCAGCGCATCGCCATCGTCCCGGAGGGTGACCTGTTCGCGGCGCTGCGCGAGGGGAAGGCCTCGATCGTCACGGACACCATCGAGACCTTCACCGAGACCGGGATCCGGGTCGGCTCCGGCGAGGAGCTCCAGGCCGACGTCGTCGTCTCCGCCACCGGCTTCGACCTGTCGGCCTTCGGCGACGTCGAGTTCAGCGTGGACGGCGAGCCGGTCGTCTTCCCGGAGCGGGTCACCTGGCGCGGCATCATGATCAGCGGCGTGCCGAACATGGCCTACGTCTTCGGCTACTTCCGGCACAGCTGGACGTTGCGGGTGGACCTGGTGTGCGACCTGGTGGTCCGGCTGCTCGAGCTCATGGAGACCAAGGGCGCCACCATGGTGGTCCCGACGCTGCGGCCGGAGGACGCGGGCATGCAGCTGCGGCCGTGGTCGGACCCGGAGAACTTCAACGCCGGCTACGTCCTGCGCTCGCAGCACGTCCTGTTCAAGCAGGGCGACCGCGAGCCGTGGACCCACATGCTCGAGCACGCGGAGGAGGCGGAGATCCTGCCGAAGGCCGACCTCGAGGACGGGACGCTGGTCTACCGCTGATCCCCGCCGACCTCCGGGGGACGGCCGCCGGCACGGGAGCCGACGGCCGTCCCCCGGAGGTCTTGTCGGTGGGCGGCCCCGCCTGCCAGGCTCGCCGTCCCAGCTCAGCGAGGAGCTCGCCATGCCGCAGACGGCCTGCCGGACCGGAGTCACGCTCAACTACGAGACCAGCGGCGAGGGCGACCCGCTGCTGCTGGTCATGGGGACGTCGGGGTCGATCCCGCTGTGGGGCGAGGTGGTCCCGCGGCTGTCCGAGCGGTACCGGGTGATCGCCTTCGACAACCGCGGGCTGGGCGGCAGCGAGCGGGGCGAGGGGCCGATCAGCGTCGCCTCCCTGGCCGAGGACGCCTCGGCCCTGCTGCACGCGCTCGACGTGCCGCGGGCCCACGTCATGGGGTGGTCGCTCGGCTCCGCCATCGCGCAGGAGCTGGCGCTCAGCCACCCCGAGCAGGTGGCGAGCACGGTCATGTACGCCACCTGGGGACGGTGCGACGGCTTCCAGCGGGCCGTCCTCGCCGCGCTCCGGCTGCCCTACGCGGTCCGGGACGTGGAGGCGGCACTGACCGTCGCCGGCATCGCCTTCTCACCCCAGCTGCTCGACCACCCGGACTTCGCCGAGCTGCTCGCACCGCTGCTGCCCGCCTTCCCGCAGGACGAGGCGCAGATGCAGGTGACCACCGAGCAGTGGGACGCCGACCTGGCGCACGACACGCTCGACCGGCTCGGGGACATCACCGCACCCACCCTGGTGGTCGTCGGCGAGCAGGACCTGCTGACCCCGCCCTGGCAGGCGAAGGCCGTCGCCGAGGGCGTCCCGGGTGCCCGCTTCGAGCTCGTCACCGGCCCGGGCTCGAGTCACGGGATGCACCTCGAGCGCCCGGAGGACCTGGTCCGGATCGTCACCGACTTCCTGAGCGCCCACCCTGTGCGGCACTGACGCCCCGGCGGACGAGGAGGACGCGCGGTGCGGCTGGACGCGCTCTACGTCGACGGCGACATCACCACGGGCGACCCGGACCGACCGCGCGCCCGCCGGCTGGGTGTGTGGCGGGGGCGGGTCGCGGGCCTCGACGACGACCTCGACGGGTGCACCGCCGACACCGTCGTCGACCTGCGCGGGGCTCCCGTCGTCCCCGGGTTCCACGACGCCCACCACCACCTGAGCATGCGCGGGCAGCGGCTGCGCCAGGTCGACCTGACCTCCCCCGGCGTCGCCGGCCTCGACGAGCTGTACGCGCGGGTGGCCGAGCGCGCCGCGTCACTGGAGGCCGGCGCGTGGGTCCTCGGGCACGGCTACGACCAGAACAAGATCGGCGGGCACCCCACCCGCGAGGCCCTCGACCGGGCCGCCGGGGGCCGGCCGGTCTGGCTGACGCACAACTCCGGGCACATGGGAGTGCTCAGCACCGAGGGCTTCCGCCGGGCGGGCCTGGCCGACCTCGACGCCGTGCCGGACGTGCCCGGCGGGCGCGTCGCGCGCGACGACCGGGGCCGTCCGGACGGACTGCTCGCCGAGCGGGCCCAGGAGCTGGCGCAGGCGGTCCTGCGCCCGGAGCCGTTCGAGGACTGGGTCCGCGGGATCGGGATGGCGAGCGACGTGGCGCTGTCCGAGGGCACCACCAGCATCACCGAGCCGGGCATCTGCGCCGGCCTGGCGGGCAACGGCCCCGCCGACCTGGCCGCGTTCCTCACCGCCCGCGAGCGCGGGGTCCTGCGCGTGCGGGCCACGCTGATGCCGGCGATCGACACCCTCCACGAGACCGGCGACGTCGAGCCGGGGCACCCGTGGTTCGGCCTGGACCTCGGCGTGCGGACCGGGCTGGGCGACGAGTGGGTGCGCGTCGGCGCGGTGAAGGTGTTCTCCGACGGCTCGCTCATCGGCCGGACCGCGGCGATGCGCGAGCCCTACGCCGACCCGCCCGGCGCCGCCGGCTTCCTGGTGGAGGAGGCGGCGACCCTGCACGAGCGGATCGTGGCCGCGCACGCCCACGGCTGGCAGGTCGCCACGCACGCGATCGGGGACGCCGCGCTCGACGTCGTCCTGGACGCCTACGAGGACGCGCAGCGCCGCTTCCCCCGCCCCGGCGTGCGGCACCGCGTCGAGCACGCCGGCGTCACCGGCGACGACCAGGTCGCCCGCATGGCCGCGCTCGGCGTCGTCCCGGTGCCGCAGGGGCACTTCGTGGGCGAGATCGGGGACGGCATGCTGCAGGCGCTGGGGCCCGAGCGCAGCCGGCTGTGCTACCGGCAGCGGAGCTTCCTCGACGCCGGCATCGTCGTGCCGGGCAGCTCGGACTGCCCCGTGGTGCGGGGCGCCCCGCTGCTGGGCATCCACGACCTGGTCAACCGGCGCACCGGCTCCGGGCAGCCGTTCACCCCGGAGGAGGCGCTCACCGTCGAGGAGGCGCTGCACGCCTACACGTACGGCTCGGCCTACGCCGACCACCAGGAGCACGAGAAGGGTCGCCTCGCGCGCGGGCTGCTGGCCGACCTGGTGGTGCTCGGCGAGGACCTGTCCGCGGTCGACCCCGCCCGGATCGCCGACGTCCCGGTGGTGGCCACCGTCGTCGGCGGGGTGCCCGAGTTCGGGGCCGGCGACCTGCGCGTCTCCTGAGGTCCGCGGCGGCGTCCCGCCCGGTTCAGCGGACGCCCTCCCACAGCGCGCGCTGCTCGCCCCGCGGGTCCTCGACCAGCCGCACCTGCGCGCCGAAGTCCTGCACCGGCCGGCGCGGCACGTCGTAGGGCGCCCAGCCCGGGTCGCCGTCGGTGACGAACCGGACCCACGCGCCGTGCATCGCGTCGGCCAGCTCCGGCGGTGCGACCCCGCCGGTCAGGGCGCCGTGCGCCTCGTGCGCCAGCGTGTCGAAGGTGAAGCCGAGCTCGAGGGCGTGACAGGCGCCGAGCCGGCCGCCGAACTGGGGTGAGGGCCAGGAGAACTCGTAGACCCAGGTCCGCCCGCCGGGGGCCTGCGCCTCGGCCAGCCGGATGGCCGGCAGCCGGAAGAACCAGTCGGTGGCGACGTCGGCCAGCAGCTCGCCCGGCGTCGCGCCCGGGCGGGCCGCGCCGTAGACCTCGAGCGCCCGGTCGGCCGGCAGCCCGTACCCGGCGATCGCGAGCCCGAGCAGCTGGTCGTTCACCATGTCGACGACGCCGTTGGGCACGAGGAACAGCCGCTGCTCGTCGCGGTTCGCACCGACCAGCACGGCGACGTCGCGGGCCGAGCCTGCCGCGACCGCCCGGATCGGCAGGTCGGGCAGGACCTCGCCGTCGACGACCGGTTCGAACGCCAAGAGGTTGGCCGCCACCTCGCCGAAGCGGCCGGGGTCGGGCATGACCGCGATCTCCGCGGCCAGTCCCTGCTGGGCGGCGATCAGGTCGGGGACCGGGACGGCGGCCAGCGCCTCCCGCGTCGGCGGCACGGCCAGCCGCTCGGCGAGGTAGCCGCAGATCCGGGTCGCCGTGGCCGGGGTGAGCGCGTGGTGACCGGCGCCGCTCTGCAGCACCGCCCGGCCGAACAGCCCCCGCGCCGACGGCATCGCGAGCAGGGAGCCCACGCTCATGGCGCCGGCGGACTCCCCGCCCACGGTGACCCGGGCCGGGTCGCCGCCGAACGCGGCCACGTTCTCCTGCACCCAGCGCAGCGCGGCCACCTGGTCGAGCAGGCCGCGGTTGGGCGGGCCGTCGTCGGCGAAGTGCGCGAACCCGTCGACGCCGAGCCGGTAGTTGATCGTCACGCAGACGACGCCGTCGCGGGCGAAGGCGGTGCCGTCGTAGACCGGCACCGCGCCGGAGCCGTTGACGAACGCGCCGCCGTGGATCCACACGAACACCGGCAGCCCGGAGCCGCCGGGGTCGGGGGTCCAGACGTTGAGGTTGAGGCAGTCCTCGCCGGGGATGACCGGCTCGGGCAGCAGCACGTCGTAGGGCGGGGCGTAGGGCGGCTTGGGCACCGTCGGCCCGTACTCGGTGGCCGGGCGCACGCCCTCCCAGGGTAGCGCCGGCTGCGGGGCGGCGAACCGCCGCGGGCCGAAGGGCGGGGCGGCGTAGGGGATGCCGAGGAAGGCGTGCACCCCGTCGCGCTCGGTGCCGCGCACCGCGCCGCTGCTGGTCGAGACCGTGGACTCCGTGCTCACCCCGCCACCCTGGCGCCGCGCGGGCGCGGGGGCCACTCCGGGCCGGCCGGCAGGGCCGTGGCGGCCGGGTCAGGCGTGCAGCGCCGCCCAGAACGCCGCCCGGACTCCTCCCGCCCCCCAGGCGTTCGGCTCGATGACGTCGCAGAACCACAGTCGCCGCTGCGCCGGCCGTGCCGCGTGCTGCGACGGGTCGCCCGCGCGGAGCCCGTGGCCGTGGAAGGCCCCGGCGACGTCGGCGACCGCGGCACCGTGGCGCGCCGCGACACCGCGCAGCGCCTCGTTGAGCCCGCCGATGGCCGCGACGGCGTCGGGCCAAGGCGGCAGCCCCAGGGCGGCGGCGTCCCCGGTCCCGTCGCTCGGGTCGTAGACGGTGCCGACGACGACCCGTCCACCCGGCGCCAGGGGACCGGCGAGCTCGGCCAGGGCCGCGTCGACGGCCGCCGCCACGCGGGGGACCACCTCGAGGGCCCCGGCCGTGTCCCCGTACACCGACAGCAGGTCGTTGCCACCGATCGTGAGGGTGACCAGCGTGGGCCGTGCCGGCAGCGCCCGGAGACGGGGCAGCTGGGCCTGCAGGAGCGTGCGGGTCGTCGCGCCGTCCGTGGCCAGCAACGCGAACGTCGTCGCCGGGTCCAGGGACAGGAGGTCACGGCCGCGCCAGTCGGGGAAGTCGTCGTCGCGGTTGCGGAACAGCAGGCCGGCGCCTCCCCGCCCGGGGCCGCCCGCGTAGTCGTCGATGGAGATGGAGTCGCCGAGGGCGACGTAGCACGGCGGGGCGGCGGGCACGGGGACATCCTGCGCGCGGTCCCCGGGCCCTCACCCGAGGCGGTGCGCCGCGGCCGCCGCGAGAGTGCCCAGGGTGTTCGTCGCGAGGTGCAGCAGGACGGGTGCCAGCAGGCTGCCGCTCCGCAGCCGCAGCCAGGTGAACAGGACCCCCGCCGCGGCCGTGACCGCGCAGCCGAGGACCACGGCGAGACCCCGCAGGACCGGCCCGTCGACCAGGTCGTTGGCCGCCACCGCGCTCAGCGTGGGACGGACGTGCCAGAACCCGAAGACCACCGCCGCGGCCGCGGTCGCGGCGGGCAGGGACACGAGCCGGGCCAGGGCCGCGAGCAGCACGCCGCGGAACGCGACCTCCTCCCACAGGACCGTGCCGAGCGGGATGCGCACCAGCACCTGGTACGCGACCTCACCGCCGTCGGCCCCGGCGAGCCGCGCGTCGGCGAACAGCGGCCGGACCGCCGGGATCGCCAGACCGGCCGCACAGCCCGCGGCCACCACGGCGGCGGGCAGCCCGCCCCACCGCAGTCCGACCGTCAGCCGCCGCCGGTCGAGACCCAGGTCCCGCCAGGAGAGGCCGGCGGCGCGGGCCGCCACGAGCAGCACGACCGTCGCCGCCACGTTGACCGGCACGTAGGACCCGGGGAGGCCGGGCAGCCGCGGGACGACGACGTTGTTCCACGCGCCGAGGACGAGGACGAGCGGTGCGGCGAACGCGAGGGCTCTCGCACGGCCGGGTGGGCGAGCATGCACGGGTGAGGTCCTTCCCCGTGGCGCGCCGGTCCACGTCCGTGGCGGTGGCCGTGGTCGCGGCCGGGGTCGCAGCCGTGGTCGCGGTCGGGGGCGAGCTGTCCGCGGCCGCGCTCGTCGCCGTCGGGACCGCCGGCGCGGTCGTGGCCGGTCTGGGGCTGGTGCGGCGGTCCGGTGAGGCGGCCCCGCCGGTGGGCCGGCGCGGCCTGCCGTGGCTCGGGTGGCTCACGGCGGCCGGGTCGTGGGAGCTGGTGACCCTGGCCGACGACGACGTGCCGACGGTGAGCGACCTGGCCGATCCCCTCCTCGCGCACCCGGTGCTGCGCGGCGCGGCCACCGTGTGCTGGCTGGCCGCCGGGGCCTGGCTGCTCGCCCGCCCCCGCCGCCGGGCACGGGCCCGGTGAGCGGCACCGCGGCGGGCGTCGCCGGGGTCGTGTGCCTGCTCCTCGCCGGGCTGGCCGTCGAGGCCTGGGCCCGCTGCCGACCCGGCCCGGCGACCGCGGCCCAGGCGGTGGGCGCCGCCATGCGGACCGCTGCCGGTCGCGCCGCCGTCCTGCTCGCCTGGCTGTGGCTCGGCGTGCACCTCCTGGCCCGCTGAGACCGTCGGCGGGAACGCGCCGCCGGTCCCCGACCGGTCAGGCGCGACCGACGACCGTCGTGACCGGCAGACCGAAGCGGCGCTCGATCTGGTGCGGGACGTCCGAGCCGAGCCAGCGCGAGATCCGCTTGGGCAGGGTCGCCACGATGACCTCGTCGAAGTCGTGGTCCCTGAGGGCCTCCTGGACGGCCTCCAGCGGATGGGGGTTCCCCAGGTGCCCCTCGGCCTCGACACCCAGCTCGGCGAGCTCGGCCAGCATCCGGGACAGCCGCCCCCGGGCCTCCTCCGTCGCCTCCTCGTCGGTCCCGGGCCCGCCGTAGCTGGTGGCCAGGCTCGGCATGGGCACGAGGCCGCCGGCCGCCGGCACGACGTGGTAGTTGGCCGCGCGGGTGTCGGGCACGAGCACGTAGAAGGACGAGTCCCCCGCCGCCACCCGCTGGCGGATCTCCTCCCGGAGCTCCCGCCCGCCCAGGGTCTGGTTCGCGACCACGAGATACCTGCGCATCTGATCGACCTCCGTGCGTCGACCTCCCGGGGATCGGAGTCTAGGGACCCGCGAGCCGCCGGACCACGTGTTCGCACGCGCTCCGGCGGCTCGACCGTGGGTGCGGTCGTCAGCCGGGGCGACGGACGTCGGCGGCCACGGCACTGGTGTCGCCGTGCATGTCCTCCAGCTCCACGCCCTTGGTCTCCCGCACCCAGCGCAGCACGAAGATGAGGGAGAGCACCGCGAAGACGGTGTAGAGGCCGTACGCCAGGCTGAGGGAGATGTCCGAGAGCGACGGGAAGCTCACCGTGATCAGCCAGTTGGCCACCCACTGCATGCACGCGGCGAAGGCCAGCGCTGCGGCGCGGATCCGGTTCGGGAACGCCTCCCCCAGCAGCACCCACACCACCGGCCCCCACGACATGCCGAACGCGACCACGAAGAGGTTCGCCGCGATCAGCGCGATGGGCCCGGTGACGTCCGACAGCACCGGGGCGCCCTCGGCGTTCAGCGGTGCGGTGCCGAAGACGACCGCCAGCGTGCCGAGGGTGACCGCCATCCCGACCGAGCCGATGAGCAGCAGCGGCCGCCGGCCGAAGCGGTCGACGCTGGCGATGGCGATCAGCGTGGTCGCGATGTTCACCACGGACGTGATGACCGTGATGACCAACGAGCCGCTCTCGCTGAAGCCGACGGCCTGCCACAGGACGCTCGAGTAGTAGAAGATCACGTTGATCCCGACGAACTGCTGGAAGACCGACAGACCCAGGCCCACCCAGACGATCGGGAGGAGACCGGACCGCGGAGCGCGGAGGTCGGCCCACGACGGCCGCGTCTCCCGCTCCATCGTCTCCCGGATCCGCTCGATCTTGATGTCGAGGCCCCGCTCCCCCAGCAGGGTGCTGAGGATCCGCCGCGCCTCCGGGATCCGGTGGGTGGCGATGAGGTACCGCGGCGACTCGGGGATGGTCAGGGTCAGCACGCCGTAGACCACGGCCGGGACGGCCATGGCGAGGAACATCCACCGCCAGGCCTCGAGGCCGAACCAGAACTCGTTGCGCGATCCGCCCGCGGCGCTGGCGAAGGCGAAGTCCACCAGCAGGGACAGGAAGATGCCGCTGACGATGGCGAGCTGCTGCAGCGACCCCAGGCGACCGCGGATCCGGGCCGGCGCGACCTCCGCGATGTAGGCCGGGGCGATGACGGACGCGACGCCGACACCGATACCGCCGACGATCCGGCCGAAGACCAGGATCGCGAGGTTGGGGGCGAACCCGGTGACCAGCGCGCTGGCGAAGAACAGGACGGCGGCGACCTTCATCGTGAACAGCCGCCCGAAGCGGTCGGCGAACTTCCCGGCCGTCAGCGCGCCGGCCGCGGCCCCCAGCAGCGCCGAGGCCACGGCGAAGCCCAGTGGCCCGGCGGCGACGTCGAACCGGTCCTCGATGGCGGCGACGGCGCCGTTGATCACCGCGCTGTCGTAGCCGAAGAGGAAACCACCCAGCGCCGCCACGGACGCGATCCGCACCGCACTGCGTCCGCTCCCCGTGTCCGTGTCGTCGTAGATGGACGCGCTCTCATCGAATGAACCGTGCTCGCTCACCGGATCCCCCTCCGCCGTCCCCCGCGCGCCACACCCTGTGCCGCCTGGCCCTGCCGTCCCCCGCGTGCCGTTCCCCCGCGCTGTCTCACCGGCGCCGCGCGAGGTCCGCGGCGCCGACGATGCCCGCCTCCGGACCGAGCTCGGCGAGCCGGACGCCCGGCACCTCCCGGTACGCCCGGGCGGTGATCCGCTCGTGCAGCGTGCGCGCGGCCGGCTCGCGCACCAGCTCCCCCGCGGCCGACACCCCACCGCCGAGGACGAACACGCCCGGGTCGAGGACGGCGGCGAGGCTGGCCATGCCGTGTCCGAGCCAGGTGCCGACCACCCGGAACGCCTCGAGGGCCGCCTCGTCGCCGTCCTGTGCCGCCTGGGTGACCGCGAGCCCGGTGATCGCCTCCGGCCGCCCGCCGGCCAGCTCCAGCAGCCGGCCGGCGATGGCGGGTGAGATCGAGGCCAGCTCCTGCGCCTCACGGACCAGCGCCCGGCCACTCGCGTAGCGCTCCCAGCAGCCCCGGCCGCCACAGCCGCAGCGCCGGCCCCCGGGCTCCACGGTGAGGTGGCCGAACTCCCCCGCGATGCCGAGCCGTCCCCGGTAGAGCTGGCCGTCGACCACCAGGCCACCCCCCAACCCGGTGCCGAGGGTCAGGATGACGAGGTAGCCCTCACCCCGCCCGGCACCGAACCGGGCCTCCGCCCAGGCTGCCGCGTTGGCGTCGTTCTCCACGACGACGGGCAAGCCGCACCGCGCCTCGACGGCGGTCCGCAGCGGCTCGTCCCGCCAGGCCAGGTTGGGGGCGAAGACCACGGTGGAGCGGGCCGCATCGACGAAGCCGGCCGCTCCGACACCCACCGCCTCGACCTCGTGCGCGGCCTGCAGCTCCCGCACGACGTCCCCGATGATCTCCTCGATCTTCGCCGGGTCCTGGGACGGCGTGTCACGTCGGGAGGTGGCGACGATGACACCCCGCTCGTCCACCACCCCGGCCGCGACCTTGGTTCCCCCGATGTCGACGCCGATCGCGAGTGCCACGGTCGCCCCTCTGGTCCGGGTGCGGGGTGAGCCAGATCACGGACGACTCTGCTCCCTGGTCGTGCCCGACGCCACCGGAGCGGGTGCTCCCGATCCGCGGCCGGGTCGCGCCGCCGGGCCACTGCTCCGTCTCCGTGGTGGTCGGACCGGGCGCCCCGGCACGACCGGCTGCGGCGGCTCCCCACGGACGACCGCGCCCCGGTTCCGGTGCCGGTCCCCGCACGAGCATGATGTGCCCCAGCTCACGGCGCTCGCCCGTCCGCAGCCGGGACCGCAGGCGTCCGTCCGCCACGGGGACGACCGGTCACCGACGCCCCCCGAGGGGCGGATCAGGAGGTGTGGGATGGCGGCCACGAGGATCCTGGGCATCGTGCTGGCCGGCGGTGCGGGGAAACGGCTCGCGCCGCTGACCGAGGACCGGGCCAAGCCCGCCGTGCCCTTCGGCGGCCTGTACCGGCTGATCGACTTCGCGCTGTCCAACCTCGTCAACGCCGGCATCCTCAAGATCGCCGTGCTCACGCAGTACAAGAGCCACAGCCTCGACCGGCACATCACCACGACGTGGCGACTGTCGAACCTGCTCGGCAACTACGTCACCACGGTGCCGGCCCAGCAGCGCCTCGGCCCGCGCTGGTACACCGGTTCGGCCGACGCGATCTTCCAGTCGCTGAACCTGATCAACGACGAGCGCCCCGACCTCGTCGTCGTCTTCGGCGCCGACCACGTCTACCGCATGGACCCGGGCCAGATGTGGCGCCAGCACCTCGACGGGGGCGCCGGGGTGACGGTCGCGGGCATCCCGGTCCCCCGCCGCGAGGCCACCGCCTTCGGCGTCATCCAGACCGCGGACGACGGACGGCGGATCGAGGCGTTCCTGGAGAAGCCCGCCGACCCGCCCGCGCTGCCCGGCCGCCCCGACGAGACCTTCGCGTCCATGGGCAACTACGTCTTCAGCACCGAGGCGCTGCTCGACGCGCTGCGCACCGACGCCGCCGACGAGGACAGCAAGCACGACATGGGCGGCGACATCGTCCCGATGCTCGTGGGACAGGGCGCGGCGCAGGTCCACGACTTCACGACCAACCAGATCCCCGGGGAGGAGCCCGGCACCGAGCGCTACTGGCGTGACGTCGGCACGCTGGACTCCTACTTCGACGCACACATGGACCTGTGCGCGGAGACCCCGGCGTTCGACCTCTACAACGAGCGCTGGCCGATCCTCACCCACATCCCGTCCCGGCCACCGGCGAAGTTCGTGCACGACGACGGCGACCGGGTCGGCCGGGCGATCAACAGCATCGTGTCCAACGGCGTCATCGTCTCCGGCGGCTGTGTGCGCGGGTCGGTGCTCTCCCCCGGTGTCGTCGTGCACAGCTGGGCGTCCGTCGAGCGGTCGGTGGTCCTGGACGGCACGCACGTCGGCCGCCGGGCCGTGGTCCGCGACGCGATCGTCGACAAGAACGTCCGCATCGGCGAGGGCGTCGAGATCGGCGTCGACCAGGAGGACGACCGCGCCCGCGGCCTCGTCGTCTCGGAGGCCGGCATCACCGTCGTCGGCAAGGGACGGGAGATCCTGGAGTAGCCGCCGACACGGCAGCAGGTCCGGACCAGGTGCGGCCGGGTCGGCCCCCGGGAGCGGGACCTCCGGCCCGGGTGGCAGCGGGCATCGGCCGGTCCCTGGTCCCTGGTCCGTCCCCCTGCGAGGCTCCTCGCGTGACCGGGATCCGGGCGGGGCGGCGGACGCACACCGTCCTCGCGTCGGCCGACGACCGCGGCTTCTCCTCGTTGCGGCACAGCGCCCCGCCGCGCGCGGCGCGCTACGCGCTCGGCCGTCAGCTGCGCCGCAGCGCACCACGCTCCGCACTCGGGGACTGGGCTCCCGCACCCGACCGTCCGGACGTCGTCGACCAGGTCGCCCGCTCCCACGAGGGGCGGCTGGACCGGCTGGTCCCCGTGCGCGTCGGGCGGATGATCGCCTCCCCCTACGCCTTCCTGCGGGGAGCGGCCACCGTGCACGCCGTGGACTTCGCCGCGTTGCCGGCCACCGGGATCACGCCGGTCGTGTGCGGCGACGCGCACCTCGGCAACTTCGGGTTCTACGCCTCCCCCGAGCGCGACCTCGTGTTCGACCTCAACGACTTCGACGAGGCGCACCCGGGGGCGTGGGAGTGGGACCTGCGCCGGCTCACCACGAGCGTCTGGGTGGCGGGCCGGGAGAACGGGGCGGCGGAGACCGCGTGCGGTGAGGCGGTGGAGCGGTGCGTCGAGGAGTACCGCCTGCAGGTCGCCGCACTGGCCGAGCAGCCGCTGCTCGCCCGCTCGTACGAGCACCTGGACGTGGCCCGGTTGCTGCGGACGGCGCCCGGAACGGGTCTGCGGGCCGAGATCGAGACGTCGGCCCGGCGGGCCCGCCGGCGCACGGGTGACCGGGCGCTGCCCCGGATCACCGAGGAGCGCGAGGGTGCCCGCCGGATCGTCACCGAACCACCGCTGCTCACCCGACCGCAGCCGGCCGAGGCGGAGCAGCTGGCCGAGGCGCTGGACGCCTACCTGACCACGCTGCCCCCGCACTGGGCCCGGGTGGTGGGGGGCTACCGCCTGGTCGACATCGCCCACAAGGTGGTCGGCGTCGGCTCCGTGGGGCTCCGCGCGTGGGTGGCGCTCTGCGAGGGCAGCAGCACCGACGACGTGCTCTTCCTCCAGCTCAAGCAGGCCCGGCGCTCGGTGGTCGCGCCGTTCGTGCACGGCGAGTCGGCGTGGCACGCCCACCAGGGCCAGCGCGTCGTGGAGTACCAGCAGGCGGTGCAGACGGTGAGCGACCCGCTCCTCGGCTGGACGAGCGTCGGTGACGTCCAGTACTACGTCCGCCAGTTCCGGGACATGAAGGGCGCGATCACCGTGGCCGGCATCGACGCCGGCGCGCTGGTCTCCTACGCGGGCATCTGCGGGTACCTGCTGGCCAAGGGGCACGCCCGGACCAGCGGGGCGTCGATGATCGCGGGCTACCTGGGAGGCGGCACGAAGGTGCGCCGGGCCCTGTCCCGGTTCGCCCGCGCGTACGCCGACCAGACCGAGCGCGACCACGCCGACCTGGTGCGGGCCGTCCAGCGGGGCGTCCTGCCGGCCGAGACCGGCATCTGAGGGGACCGTCGTCACACGGGAGAGGAGCTGGCATGCGGATCGCGGTGGCGGGTGACCACGCGGGCTGGTCGCTGAAGGAGGAGGTCAAGGAGCTCCTCGCCGGGCACGACGTCACCGACTTCGGCACCGGGGACAGCACGGCGTGCGATCTGTCGGACTTCGTCTACCCCGCGGCGCTGGCCGTCGGTGACGCCCGGTTCGACCGGGGCGTCTTCGTCGACGGGGTCGGCTACGGCAGCGCGCTGATCGCGAACAAGGTCCCCGGCGTGTACGCGGCGGTGTGCCAGGACCCGTTCTGCGCCACACTCGCCCGCTCGCACTCCGACACGAACGTCCTGTGCCTGGGCGCGAAGGTCATCGGATCGGGTCTCGCTCTCGAGACGGTGCGGGCCTGGCTGACGACCGACTTCCTCGCCGACGTCCCGCGGTACGCCGTGCGCGTGGACAAGGTGCGGGAGATCGCCGAGAGGCACGTCCGGCGAGACCCGTGACGGGACGTCCCGGCGGGCGCCGGGTGTCCCGACACGGGGCGGCCTCGGCCGTTGTCCGGGGCCGGGGAGGAGAGCACAGTGGGCCGCGCGGCGGTGCCGCAGGGGCGTCGCCGTTCCCAGGGAGGAGTGGTGGCATGTACGCCCGATCCACCACCGTGCGAGTCCGGCCGGAGGCCGTCGACGACGTCGTCGCCTTCGTCCGCGACGACGTCATGCCGATGGTCACCCAGCTCGACGGCTGCACCGGTCTCTCGGTCCTGAGCGACCCGGACACCGGTCGGTGCATCGTCACCAGCGCGTGGGAGACCGCGGACGCGATGCAGGCGGGCGCCGACCGGGTCCGCGCGTCCCGGGAACGCGCGGCCGAGAGGTTCGGTGCCACGCCCGAGGTCCAGGAGTGGGAGATCGCCGTCCTGCACCGGGCGCACCGGGCCGGGGACGGCGCCTGCGCGCGGGTGACCTGGGCCCGGACCGACCCCGCGCACCTGGACCGGGTGACCGACGCCTACCGGGAGAGCCTGATGCCCTGGTGGGAGCAGACACCCGGGTTCTGCAGCAACAGCCTCATGGTCGACCGCCGGGACGGCCGGTGCGCCTCCGCGGTCGTCTTCGAGGACCGCGAGGCGATGGCGGGCACCCGCGACCAGTTCACGACGCTGCGCGAGGAGTTCGCGAGCCGGATGGGGGTGGAGGTCCTCGAGGTCGCCGAGTTCGATCTCGCCCTGGCCCACCTGCGGGTACCCGAGACCGTCTGACCGGCACGCCCCAGCAGGTCCCCGGGCCCTGCTGCGCGGTCCGGTCGCGCGATCTCCGCGGGCTCCTCGCCGATCCGTCGCGGGAGTCGTGCGGCCGGGCCTCTCGTCGTCGACGAGGCGACGGGTCAGCCGACGAGGCGACCGGTCACCAGCGCCACCGGACCTCGACCTGGGTCCACGAGACCTGGAGCGTGGAGACCTGGGTCGCGCCCGGCGCCGGCGCTCCCGGGACGCGGCCGACGACCGCGGGCCCGGCCGGCGTCGCGTGGCCCCGGGCCAGGCGGGCGATCGCCGCCGCCACCCGGGCCGCCGTGACCGCCGTGACGGCGAGCGCCGCCACCGGGAGGAGCGGCCCGCCGGCGAGGGCGCGGATCCCCGCGGCGACGACCGCGCGGCTCCCCGACGACCCCGCCGCCGGGTGCACGACGGGGCGCGCCGCCCGGGGCAGGACGGCGTCGGGTTCGACAGGCTCGAGGTCGGTCACGCGTCCTCCCGGGGACAGCACCCGCCGTGCCGTCCTCCCCATGGTGGGTCGCCCGGCCGGGCACGTCCACCGGCACGGTGCCGGCACGGCGTGTCCGTCGCCGTGTCCGTCGCCGTGGTGGACGTCGCCGTCGTCGCCGCGCCGGAGCGGCGGCGCGGTGCCAGCATCGGTGGATGAGCTACGGCCACGCGGTACAGGAGGAGCTGCGCGAGCCGTCCCGCGCGCTACGCCGGGCCATCCCGGAGGTCTACGACGGCTACCGCAGGATGCACGCCGCCGCGTACGCGCCCGGTGCGCTGGACGAGAAGACCAAGGAGCTGATCGCCCTGGCGATCGCGGTCAGCAAGGAGTGCGACGGCTGCATCGCGTCGCACGCCCGCGGCGCCGCCCGCACCGGCGCGACACCGGAGGAGGTCGCCGAGGCGCTCGGCGTCACCATCGCCATGACCGGCGGACCGGGCACGGTCTACGGTCCGCGCGCCTTCGCCGCCTACCGGGAGTTCGCGGAGGCGGCCGCACCCGCCCAGGACGGCGACCCGCACGGGTCTGCGGTGAGCTGAGCCGGGCGGCGCACCGGGTCACCGACCGCCGGCCAGCGCGGCGAGCTCGACGACGGCGTCCACCAGGGCCTCGCCGTCGAGCAGGACGGCGTCGTTGTGGTCGGCGCCGGGCACCTCGACCCGGCGGTGCAGCTGCGCGGCGGCGTCGGCCACCCGCCGGCTCTGCGCCGGCGGGACGATCGTGTCCGCGCCGCCGTACACGACCGTCGTGGGCGCCCGCACCCGGGCGACCTGCTCGGCGACCGGGTAGCGGTCGCGCAGCAGCGCCCGGACCGGCAGGAACGGGTAGTGCTCGCGGCCGACGGCGGCCAGGTCGACGAAGGGGGACCGCAGCAGCAGCCCGGCCGGCGGGTGCTCGACGGCCAGCTCGGTGACGACGGCGCAGCCCAGGCTCTCCCCGAGGTACAGGAGCCGCTCCTCGGGGACGGCGGCCTCCTCCAGCAGCCAGCTGCGCGCGGCCCGGACGTCGAGGGCGAGCCCCGCCTCGCTGGGGCTGCCGGGGTTGCCCCCGTAGCCGCGGTAGTCGAACAGCAGCACCGCCAGCCCGGCCGACGACAGCGCCCGCGCCAGCGGCGCGCGCAGGCCCCGGTGCCCGCCGTTGCCGTTCGCCACGAGGACGGCGGGCGCGTCGGCGGCCGGGCCGGGGACGAACCAGGCGCCCAGCGTGAGGCCGTCGGCGGTGGCCAGCCGGACGTCCCGGCCGCCGGGGACGGCGTCGGCAGCCGCGGGCAGGGGACCGCCGCCCGGGAGGTAGACCAGGCGCCGCTGCACGCTCCACAGCAGACCCACCAGGACAGCGAACACGACCGCGACGACCAGCGCCGCGCGGAGCACCGAGCGCAGGGCCCGCCGTCGCGGACGGGGAGCGCCGGTGCCGGCCATCCGCGTTCAGGCGGTGGGGGGCGAGGGGTGCAGGGTGATCCGCAGCTCGGCGGCCGCGTCCACCTGCTCGCGGCTGTAGCGGAGGGGGAAGGCCTCCCCGCGGGCCCAGGGGCCGAAGAGGTCGGTCGCGTGGGGGGTCCCGAGGCGGCCGGACTGGCCGGGGGCGTTCATCGCCAGGGACTCGTCCCAGGCGCCGACGTCGACGGCGATGCGGAAGGTCGCGCCGGAGGTCTGCACGAAGTCCGGTCCGTACGCGGTGTTGCCCACCGTGTCCCCGCTGCCACCGCGGGGCAGCGGGCCGACGGCCAGCTGGTCCTCCGGCAGCCCGCTGAGCAGGGCCGCGAACGGGTGGGTCATCCGCGCGACGTGCAGCCGTCCCCAGGCCCACCGCTCCCGGTCGGGCCCCAGCAGCCGTTCCACCTCGGCGACGGCCGCCGGCACCGTCTCCGCGACGACCCCGGCGAGGACCTGCTCGGGATCCGGGCCGAGCCGGTCGCCGGGCTCCTCGACCAGCTCGACGTCGACCCGCGCGTCGGCGAGGGCGTCCTCCTGCCCCGCGATCCGCGCGGCGGCGTCCGGCACCGCGGCCGGGGCGACGAGCTGCGCCAGGGCCCGCCGGAGCAGGGCGGGCCGCAGGTGCCGCCGGTACCAGACCTCGAACAGGGCGGCGGCCGCCGAGTCGGCCCGGAGCTGCACGTCCCAGCCGAGCAGGAGGTCGAGCCCGTCGACGTCGTCCGGCAGCGGGAGGGCGCGGACCCGGGTCAGGATCCGGCGGGCGGGGACGCTCAGCACGTCGACCTGCAGCGCCACCGCGTCCTGCGGCGTCGCCGCCGGCGTGGCGGCCAGCACCTCGTCGATGCGCTGCCGCCGGTACGGCGCCGACCAGTCGTAGGAGACGTGCCGCTCCGCGGGGAAGTCCGCGGGCAGGTTCATCTCGTTGGCCGTGGCGATGGACCCCGAGGGCGGGTCGACCGACGCCGGGAGCTCGTCGGCGTCGAGGAAGCCGGCCCACTCGTACCGGCCGTCGCCGGGCACCGGCAGCGTGCCGTCCCAGTTCGGCCGCCGTGGGGTGCGCCCGCCGGCCGTCCAGCCGATGGTCCCGCCGGTGTCGGCGTACACCTGGTTCTCCGGGGGCGCGCCCCAGCGGCCCATCGCGGCCCGGAACGCGTTCCCGTCCCGGGCGCGCAGGTACTCGATGCTCCCGAGGTAGGGGGCCATCCCCGGTCCGAGCCACGCCGCCCGGACGGCGAACGCGGTGCCGGTGGCCGGGTCGGTGCGGATCACCGGCCCGTGCCGGGTGAACAGCAGCTCCACCTCGACCGGCTCCCCGTCCCGGACGGCGATCGTCTCGCGCTCGACCCGCATCGCCTCCCAGCCGTCCCCGTAGCGGTACCGCAGCGGGTCCTCCGGGTCGGTCGCGTAGACGTAGAGGTCCTCCTGGTCGACGGGGAAGATCGTGAGCCCGAAGGCGACGCGGCCGTTGTGGCCGATGGAGATCCCCGGCAGCGCCGGCTCGCCGGCGCCGATCACGTCGAGGCCGGGCGCGCTGAGGTGCACGAGGTAGCGGAGCCCGGGGAGCGCGGCGGCGGCCCGGTGCGGGTCGTTGGCCAGCAGGGGACGGCCGGTCGCCGTGCGCGCACCGGAGAGCACCCAGTTGTTGCTGCCCTCGGGGAGCACGCTGCCGCGCGCGGCGTCCGGGGACGGCGCGCCGAACACGGGTGGGAGGGTGGCCAGGTCGTACACGGCCAGCACGTCGTCCGGGATCAGGCCCAGGTCCAGCCCCTCGGGCACCGCGAGGGGCCGCGGGGGCTCCCGCTTCCGGCGGAGGTCCTCCACCGCGGCCGGGTGGTCCCGGAGCGTCAGGGCCCGCGCGACCTCCTCGCGGAGGTTGGCGAACAGCCCGTGGCTGCGGATGCGGGTCACGTCGGAGGGGTCCCAGAGGGCGGGCCGGTAGCCGAGCTGACGGAACTCGGCCGGCAGGAGCGCCGGGTCCTCCCGGGTCAGCTGCACGAAGGCGTTGACGCCCGCGACGAAGGCCGTCGCCGCCCCTTCGGTGTCCGGTCCGTAGGCCGCCCAGTCGCGCTGCGCGTCCCCGCGGAACAGGAACAACCGGGCGGCCCGGTCGCGGTCGACGTGTTCGGGCCCGAGGACCTCCGCCAGCTGTCCCAGTCCCCGTCGCCGCCAGAGGTCGATCTGCCAGAGCCGGTCGCGGGCGGCGGTGAAGCCCTGCACCCGGAAGGCGTCGTCGCTGGTCGCCGCGTACACGTGGGGCACCCCCCACCGGTCGACGACGACCTCGGCCGGGGCGGTGAGCCCGGGGAGGACGAAGGACGTCCGGTCCGGTGCCACGTGTCGTACCCCCGTCGCTCGTTCCCCGTTCCTCGTCGCGCAGTCCTACGCCATCGGCGGCGATCCCGCCTCCCGTCCCGCCCCGGGGACGCCCCGGGCGCCCGTCCGGAGCGCTACGTTGCCCGGCGTGGACCCCACCGCACCGCTCCGGGCCGATGCGGTGTCCCGGGCCTTCCGCGAGGAGCTCCCGCCGCTCCGGCAGGCGGCCGTGCTGTCCTGGCTGGCCTTCGCCACGACGTTCGGCACGGTCCGGGCCATCACGTACAGCATCCGGGACGGCCGCGGCCCGTTCCGCGACGTCGCCCCCGGCGGGGTGCACCTGCACCACTACCTGTGGGGCATCGCGCTGCTGTCGGCGGTCGGCGGCGTGGCCGTCCGTGGGGAGGACCGCACCCGCCGGCACCCGCTCGTGGCGCTGGGCTACGGGACCGGGATGGCCCTGGTCGTCGACGAGTTCGCCCTCCTGCTGGACCTGCGGGACGTCTACTGGCAGCGCCAGGGACGGGTCTCCGTGGACGTCGGGGTCGGGGTCGTCGCGCTGGGCGGCACGGCCCTGGCAGCAGGGCCGGTGGTGCGCCGGCTGCTGCGTCCGCGCCCCGGCCGCTCCGCCGGGCCGGCGACACCCCCGGGCGGCCCGGCCCCGGCGGCGGGCAGCCCGCCCGGTGGGCGGACCGGCCGGGGACGTCCGCCGGGCTGACCGCACCCGCGCGGCTCAGCCGGCGGCGGGCGGCCGCGACCCGCCGGGGCCGGCGGCCGCCGCGACGACGTCCCGGCCCGGCCGGCCGAGCGCGACGGCCACGGCGGGGAACACGAGGACGGTGAGGACGCCGGCGCCGACCAGGGCGGCGGCGTTCTCCGGCAGCATCGTCCCGTTGCGCAGGCCGATCTCGGTCAGCGCCACCAGCACCGGGAGGGCCGTGGCCGTCACCAGGACCGTCTGGACCCGCTCGCGCCGGTCCAGCACGCCCCGGTAGACCACCAGCGCGGGCAGCCCCCGGACCGCGAGCATCAGGGCGAAGAAGAGCACGACCCGCAGCGGCGCCTCGGCGATCGAGCGGAGGTCGAGGGCCATGCCCGAGTAGACGAAGAAGACCGGGATGAAGAACCCGTAGCCGACGGCGTCCAGCTTCGACTCCAGGGCCGGCGAGGACGTGCCCACCCAGCGGCGGAGGACGACGCCGGCGAGGAAGGCGCCGAGCACGGCGTCGAGGTGGAAGCGGTCCGTGACGGCGATCAGTGCGACGAGCAGGAGGATCGTCCCGCGCAGGGTGATCTGGGCGGTCTCGTCCTGGCCCCGCGAGATCACCGTGGCGAGCCGGCCGCCCGCCCGGACCGCGCGGCGGGCCAGGCCGAGCAGGAGCGCGAGGACGGCGACGGCCCCGAGCGAGGCCAGCGCGGTGAACCGGTTCTGCGTGCCCAGGAACACGGCGATCGCCAGGACGGGGAACAGCTCCCCCACCCCTCCCGCCGCCAGCAGGCACCTCCCGAGCCGGCCGTGCAACAGGCCGTTGTCCCGCAGGATCGGCAGCAGGGTCCCCAGCGCGGTGGTGGTCAGGCCGAGGGCCACCGGCACGAAGGCCCGGACGAGGCCCGCTCCGGACAGCAGGGCGACCACGCCGATCGCGATCAGGACCGAGGCGGACCAGGCCACGACCGCGCGCCGGCCGGCGTCCTGGCCGAACAGCCGCAGGTCCACCTCGTAACCGGCGAGGAGGAAGACGAAGCCGAGGCCGACGTCGGCCAGCACCTGGACCTCGCCGGGCGTGCTGAGGTCCAGGACCCCCGGCCCGATCAGCACGCCGCCGGCGAGCAGGAGGACCACCTGCGGCACCGGCAGCCGCGGCAGCAACCCGACCACCAGCGGGGCCACCAGCGCCACTGCGGCGACGGCCACCAGCGTGTCGACCCCGAGAAGACCGTCCACCCGGTGCTCCCGTCGTCCGGCCCCGGCGCCGCCGCTCCCGACGCGAACCGGATTCTGCTCAGGACCTGCGGGCGGGTCCAGAGCGGGACGCCGGTGCGGCCGTCGTCGGGCCGGGGCGGCCCGGTCGCCGCGTCCGGCCTGCCGGGTGGGCCGCCCGGGCGTCGCGCAGCGTCGTCCCGTCACCCGGCCCGGTCATGCCGCGCCCGCCGGACCCGCCGGCGTCCCCCGGAGCCGACGCGTCCCCTCCCCCGGGACCGGCCCCGCTCGCGCCACGGTGTGCGCACACGACGCACAGGGCGGACCGCATGGACACGACAGGCACCGCAGGCCACGGGAGCGCCCGGTCCACCGAGGCGCAGGACACGCCGGCGACGGAGCCCGCCACGACGCCCCTGGCGCACGCGCCCGCCGCACCCGGCGGGGAGGACCACGCCCAGGAGGAGGTCACCGGGTACGAACGGTCCCCCAGCGACGTGCTTCGGACCGGCGTGCTGGCCGTCGCGACCCTCCTCGTGGCCCTGCTCGCCCGGTGGTCGCAGCAGGAGACCCGGGCGCTGGACGAGGACCTGGTGCAGCGGCTGGCCTCGGCGGCACCCACCCCGGAGCGGCTCGTGGCCGGTGCCTCCACGCTGCTGGTGGTCGCGGCGGTCGCCGCGGCCTGGGTCGTCCCGCTGGTGACGCGCCGCCCCCGGCTGTTCGGCCACCTGCTCGTCGGCGGCGCCCTCGCCGCCGCACTGGCGCGAGGGGTCGGGTGGGCCGTCGACGGCGGCGGCACCGACGTCCCGCTCCGCGGGCTCGCCCGGCCGGGAGGCCTCGACGACGCGCTGGCGGTGGACGGCCTGGCCGTCGCCGCGGCGTCGTTCGTGGTCCTCGCGCCCTCCGTGTCCCGCCGGTGGCGGCGCGCCGGGGCCCTGGTCCTCGCGCTGACGGCGCTGCTGCAGCTCCTGGCGCCCCCGGCGGTCCCGGCCACCCTGGGCCTGGCGCTCGTGCTCGGCGCCGCGGCCGGCTCCGGGACGCTCCTGGCGTTCGGCCGTCCCCTCGGCCGGCCGACCCGCACCGCCGTGGCCGCGGCTCTGGCCGGCAGCGGCCTCCAGCCGGTCGACGTGCAGCCGGCCTCGGTCGACGCCCGGGGGTCGGTCCCCTGGACCGCCCGACTGCGGGACGGGGACCAGGTGTTCGCCAAGGTCATGGGCGCCGACAACCGCGCCGCGGACCTGCTGTTCCGCGCCTACCGGTTCCTCCGGTTGAGGGACGTCGGGGACGAGCGGCCGTTCTCCTCCCTGCGCCGCACGGTCGAGCACGAGGCGCTGGTGTCGCTCCTCGCCCGGGACGCCGGTGCGCGCACGCCCCGGCTCCGGACCGTCGCCCCGGTGGGACGCGACTCGTGGCTGCTGGCCTACGACCTCGTCGACGGCACGACCCTCGACCGGCTGCCGGACACGGCCGCGACGGAGCCGGTCCTCCGCGGGATCTGGGACCAGCTGGCCGTCCTGCGCGGGCACGGCGTCGCCCACCGCGACCTGCGCCGGGCCAACCTCCTCCTCGACCGGTCGGGTGCCCCGTGGCTCCTCGACTGGGGGTTCAGCGAGGTCGCGGCCACACCCGCACTGCTCGACGCGGACGTCGCCCAGCTCCTCGTCGCCCTGGCGCTGCAGGCCGGCGTCGACCCCGCCGTCGACACCGCGGTCGCCCGGCTCGGACCGGAGGCGGTGGCCGCGTCGCTCCCCCGGCTGCAGCCGAAGAGCCTCAGCGGCGCCACCCGGGAGGCCGCGAAGCACCACGGGGACCTGCTCGGGGAGATCCGGACCGCCGTCTGCGCGCGGTGCGGTGTCCCCGAGCCGCGACTGGCGGACCTGGACCGCATCCGGCCGCGGACGCTCCTCGTGGGAGCGGTGCTGGTCCTGGTCGCCTACGTCCTCGTCCCGCAGCTCGGCGACGTCGCCGGCATGGCCGCGCGCGTCCGGGAGGCGGACTGGGCCTGGTCGCCGCTCATCCTGGCGACGTCCGCGCTGACCTACGTGGGGGCCGCCGTCAGCCTGGCCGGGGCGGTGCCGGCACGGGTGCGGGCGATCCCCACGCTCGTGGCCCAGCTCGCCTCCGCCTTCGCCGGCAAGCTGGCACCCGCCGGGCTCGGGGGCATGGCGCTGGACGTCCGCTACCTGCAGCGCAGCGGTGTGGACCTCCCGGTGGCGACGACGGCTGTCGGTCTCAGCTACGCGGCCGGGTCGGTCGTCCACGTGGTCCTGCTGCTGGTGTTCGGGACCTGGGCCGGCCGGTCGCTGCTCGGCTCCGTCCGGCCGGCCGGGTCGCCCGTCGTCGGGGGTGCCCTGGCGGTGCTCGTGCTCACCCTCGCCGCGTTCGCGGTCCCGGCCGTGCGGCGGTTCGTCGCCGCGCGGCTGGTGCCGCTGCTGCGCCGCTCCGTGCACGGCGTCGCCCACGTCCTGCGCAGCCCCGGCAGGCTCGCGCTGCTCCTAGGCGGGTCGGCCCTGACGACGCTCGGCTACCTGGCCTGCCTGTACCTGTCGACGCGGGCCCTCGGTGGCGGACCGGACCTGGCCACCGTGGGCGCGGTCTACCTCGTCGGCGCCGCCGTCGCCGCGGCCGCCCCGACGCCCGGCGGGCTGGGCGCCCTCGAGGCCGCCCTCATCGCGGGACTCGTCGGCGCCGGGATGGACCACACGACCGCCGTCCCGGCGGTCTTCCTCTACCGGATCGCGACGTTCTGGCTGCCGGTCCTGCCCGGGTGGGCGGCCTTCGGCTGGCTGCGGAGGTCGCACTACGTGTAGGCGCGAGGCAGGCCCGGACCCGGCCGCCGGACCCGGCCGCCGGCGGGTGGAGGTGCCCGTCGACACCACCCCCGGTGCAGGGTCAGCCCTGAGGACGGTCGAGGGTCCGCCTGCTGGTCCCGCCCCGGTCGCCGGGCCCACGCTCGGTCCTGTTCCCCTCACCTGACGGAGGCTCCCGTGTCCGGCACCGTGACCTGGGTGCGACAGCACCGGCTGACCAGCTTCTTCGCCCTCGCCTACGCGGTGTCGTGGACGCCCTGGGCGTTCGACGCGGCCGGGTTCTCGCTGGGCACCCCCTTCTTCCCCGGCGGGCCGCTCGTAGCGGCGCTCGTCGTCATCGCGGTCGTCGACGGCCGGCGGGGCTTCCGGGAGCTCGGCTCGCGGCTGGTCCGGTGGCGGGTCGGCTGGGTCTGGTACCTCGTCGCACTCGGCCTCCCCGTGCTGATGGTGCTCGTGACCGGACTCGTCACGTCCTGGACCGGCGCTCCCGCACCCGACCTCTCCTCGATCGTCTGGGCCGACGTGGCCCTGCTGCTGGCGCTCCGCGTGGTCAACCCGACCGACAGCGCGCTGGGCGAGGAGCCCGGCTTCCGCGGCTACGCCCTGCCGCACCTGCAGGACCGGCTGTCCCCGCTGGCGGCGGCCGGGGTGCTCGGCGTCCTGACCGCGGGCTGGCACCTCCCGCTGGTCGCCCTCGGCAACCTCGGCTGGATCGGGCTGCCCTCGACCGTGGTGATCACCTTCCTGTACGTCTGGCTGTTCAACCGGTCCGGCGGCAGCCTGCTCATGGCGGTGCTGTTCCACGCCAGCCAGGGGGCGTTCACCTTCGGCATGCTCGGCTTCGACGGCGCCGACGCCGACCGTGCCGCCTACGTCTACTTCGGCGTCCTCGTGGTCGCCGTGGCCGCCGTCGTGGGCCTGGACCGCCCGGCCTGGCGCAGGGCGCCGGAGTCGGCCGTCGACGCCGAGCGCGTCCCGGCCGGCGCCGGCCGCTGACGCGGTCCTCGCGACCGAGACGACACGCCAGGCCCGGGACGCCGACGTCCCGAGGCCGTGAGGTCCCGGACAGCGCCGCCGGCGCTCGTCCGGGGGGAGGATGTGCCAGGTGGACCAGCTCACGGTCCCCGAGGACCGGATCGAGACCCGGCCACCGCAGCGCGCACGGCGGTCGGTCCGGCGCCGGCCGCGGCGCCGTCCCTTCCGCTACACGCTGCCCGGCCTGGCGGGCGCACTGGTCCTCCTCTGCGTGTCGCTCACCCCGTCGCTGCTCCCGCGGACCGGGCTGACCCAGGGCCTGATCAGCGGCATCACCGCCGCCTTCGGCTACGGCGTCGGTGTGCTGGCCGCCGGCGCCTGGCGGGCGGTCGTGGACCGGGACGCGCGGCCCGCCCGGCGGCGCTCGTGGCTCGTCCTCGGCGGGGTCGCGCTCGTCTCCTTCGTCGCGGCGACCGCGTACGGCCGCTACTGGCAGGCCCGCATCCGGGAGCTGATGGACGCCCCCGCCGACAGCGCGCTGTCCGTGGTCGTGGTGCCGGCGGTCGCCGCCGTGGTCTTCGTCCTGCTCGTCGCGCTGGCCCGCGCGGTGCGGCGCGTCTGCGGCTCGATCGCGCTGCTGCTCGACCGGTGGATCGGCGCGCGCGCCGCCCGGGCGGTCGGCTGGGCCGTCGTCCTGGTGGGCTCGGCGCTCCTGCTCAGCGGGATCGTGGTCGACCAGCTGGTCGCGGCCGCCGACCGGGCCTTCTCCGTCCGCGACGGCCGGACCGACGAGGGAGTGGTCGCGCCCACCGGCGCCGAGCGCTCGGGCGGACCGGGGTCCCTGGTCGACTGGGGGTCGCTCGGCCGGGAGGGCCGCACGTTCGTGGGGACCGGACCCTCGGCCGGCGACATCGCGGCGTTCACCGGAGCGCCCGCGACACAGCCGGTGCGCGCCTACGCCGGGCTCGACTCCGCCCCCACCACCGAGCTGCGCGCCCGCCTCGCCGTCGACGACCTCGTGCGCGCCGGCGGCCTGGACCGCGCCGTCCTCCTGGTCGTCACGACCACCGGGTCGGGCTGGGTCGACCCCGGCGCGGTGGACCCCGTCGAGTACCTGGCCGGTGGGGACAGCGCCGCGGTGGCCATCCAGTACTCCTACCTGCCGTCCTTCGTCTCCTACCTGGTGGACAGCGACCGGGCCCGCGAGGCCGGGCGGGAGCTCTTCGACGCGGTGTACGAGCGCTGGAACCGGCTGCCGCTCGACGGGCGCCCGCGCCTGGTCGTGACGGGCGAGAGCCTGGGCTCGTTCGGCGGCGAGACCGCGTTCAGCGGCGAGTACGACCTGCGCAACCGGACGGGCGGGGCCGTGTTCGCCGGCCCACCGGAGTTCAACACGCTGTACCGGGAGTTCGTCAGCGACCGGGACGAGGGCAGCCCCGAGATCGAGCCGGAGTACCGGGACGGCCGCACGGTCCGCTTCACCGACGACCCCGGTGAGGAGATCGCGCCGGTCACCGAGCCGTGGGACGGCTCGCGCGTGCTGTACCTCCTGCACCCCTCCGACCCCGTCGTCTGGTGGACCCCGGAGCTCGTCTACGCCCGCCCGACCTGGCTGGAGGAGCACCGGGGCGAGGACGTCGTCGACGCGGTCCGGTGGATCCCGTTCGTCACCTTCTGGCAGGTGACGGCCGACCTGCCGTTCGCCGGCAACGTGCCGGACGGGCACGGGCACGTCTACCGGTCCCAGTACGTCGACGCCTGGGTGCACGTCCTGCAGCCGCCGGGCTGGGACGCCGAGCGGGTCGCGCAGCTGCGCGACCTCCTCGCCCGGGGCGGCTGACCACGGCGGGGCCGGACCGGGCGGTCACAGCCCCAGGGAGCCGGAGGCCGGGTCGGCCCACCGGCTGGAGGCGTCGTAGGAGCGGACGACGAGGGACCGCCAGCGGCCGGTGCGGCTGATCTCCTTCTCCGGCACGCCCTGGGCGTAGGCGGTGGTGGCGAAGCCGCGCCGCAGCGAGTGCGGGGACAGTCCCTCGGTGGAGACGCCGGCGCGCCGGGCGGCACGCTCGAGCACGAGGTCGACGCTGCGGGTGGTCAGCGGGGCCGTCCCGAGCCGCGGCGTGCGCCCCTTGCCGACCGACCGGAACAGCGGGCCGGAGGTGACGCCGTGCTCGGCCAGCGCGGCGAGCCAGGCCCGGACGGCGCGGACGGGGCAGGTCACCTCGCGGACCCCCTCGGCCAGGGCGAGGGTCTCCCCCGCGCCCTCCTGGTCGGTCTTGGAGAAGCGGAGCAGGACGTCGAGGCCGCCGTGCCCGGCCGGGGCGAGGTCCTCGATCCGCAGCCAGCACAGGTCGGAGGCGCGCAGGCCGAGGGCGTAGCCGACCAGGATCAGGGCGCGGTCGCGCCGGCCGGCGAGGGTGCCGGGGAGGTCCTCGACGAGGGCCCGCACGGTCGCGGTGTCCACCGCGCGGGCGCGGCGCGGCCGGTGGCCGGCGCGGACGGCGGTGCGGCGGATCCCGGCCAGGGTGCGCCGCACGCCCTCGCTGTCCCCCGGCGCCGGGTGCCCGGCCGAGCGGTGCGCGTCGTTGAGCGCCGACAGCCGCCGGGAGACGTAGCTCGGGCTGCGTCCCTCGTCGGCCATGGCGGCCAGCCAGGCGGCGACGGTCAGCGGGTCGGCGGGCAGCGCGGAGGACAGCGACCGGCCGGCGCACCAGGCCGCCCACGCCCGCACGTCGCGCGCGTAGGCGTCCCGGGTGGCGTCGGCCTGCGCCGCGGCGAGGTACGAGCCGACCGAGCCGAGGTCACCGGGCAGGAGCAGCCCGTCGTTCCCTGACGGCCTCGGGACGACGGCGGTATCCGCGACGTCGTCGTGCGAGCTGGTCGGGGACGTCACGGGGACCCCCCGGCTGGTGTCCAGTGGCACGATCCGTCGTCGTTGTCCTCTGGGCCGCTCACAGTGGTGTCGCCGCCAGCCGAGTGCACCATGATCGCTCGAGTCAGGAACCGATACCCCACCCTCGTCATCGGCTCGCTCATCAGCAGCACTCCCACTGGCGGACGTACTCAGCGGCCAGTGCGAGGAGGTCGGCGTTATTCTCTGCGTGGCCGACCAGGACGTTGCACCGGTGGCAGATCAGACTGCGCGTGACCCCTGAGGTGTGGCAGTGATCGACCACCAATTTGACCGTGTTGACCGCGGGTGAGCCATCGCGCCGGGGTCGCCCAGTGGTGAGCAGCGGCAGGTCGTCTTCGTGGGTACGGCACAGTGCGCAGCGGAAGCCCTGGTCTTCGCGCATCTGGTCGTACGTGGCAGCGGTCACGCCATAGCGGCGCTTGAGGTCCGAGTCGCGGCGAGTGTGCCGGTTGCGCTCCTCCCACCTCCGTTTGCTCTCGGCCACGACAACAACGGTGCAGGGGCAGGTACGCCATGTGCCCCGAGGCTGGCCACAGGTGTGCTCAATCCGGTTGCGCCCCATTTGCTTACCTCACAACTCCCTGCCGGATCGCTACCGATAAACACCTTATCTACGAAGCCATCGGGGACTGACTCGTGGGGTGTCCTGCCGTTCAGCTGATCGATGACATCAATGGATGCATGGTTGCATCTATGCATCTAACGTCCTGTCCATGACACAACCGGCAACGGACGGTTCCCCTGAGGACTGCGTGTTTCCCGGGTGCACGGAACCGCGCCGGCAACGGGTGCCGGGTCGGAGCGGACCGCCCCCGCGGTTCTGCGACCGACCCGACCACAACCCCGAGACGGCCCGCCGGGCCCGAACACGGGCGGCCGCACCACGGGCCGCCGGTGCGGTCGCCGCCGTATCAGCGCTGGCCGAGGACCTCCCCCCGGAGGGCCGGGTCCGGCAGCTGGTGGGCCGGTGGGCCACGGCGGCCCGCGAGGCCGCGGCCGCCGCCGAGGCGCAGTCCGCCCTGCTCACCGCCGCCCTCGAGGCCCTCGACCAGTACCGGGACGAGACGACCGTGGAGGCCCGGATCGCCCAGGCCCGGTCCGACGTCGACGCCGCCCACGCCGCGCAGCTGCGCGCCGAGGAGCAGGCCCGGCTGGCCGCGCGGTTCCGCGCCGAGGCCGAGGACGCACGGGAGAGGGCGGAGGAGGGACGACGGTCGGCGGAGGAGGCGCGGCAGGCGGCCGAGCGCGCCACCGGGGCCGCGCGGCGGACCGCCGAGCAGCAGGTCGCCGACGCCCGGGCCGAGGCCGCGCACCGGGTGGAGCTCGCCGAGGAGGCGCGCCGCGAGGCCGAGACGGCCCGCGCTCAGGCGGAGGCCGAGCGCGACCGGGCAGGCGAGGAACGGGCCGCCGCCCGGCAGCAGGCGCGCGACACCGAGACCCGGCTCCGGGCGGCCGAGCGCGACGCCGAGGAGGCGCGGCGGGCCGGGACCCGCGCCCGCGAGGACGCCGCCCGCGAGCACGACGCCCTCGTCGGGGCCCGCGCGCAGTGGGCCGTCACCGAGCAGACGCTCACCGCGACCGTCCGGACGCGGACGGCGGAGCGCGACGAGGCCGTCGCCGCCCGGGACGAGGCGCGGACCGCCGCGGCCACCGCGCGGGAGCAGGCCCGCGACGCCGAGCGGGAGCGGGACGAGGCCCGGCGCGCCGAGCAGGACGCGCGCTCCCGGGCGCAGGAGGCCACCGGCCGCGCGGCGGCCGCCGAGCAGGTCCGCCAGGAGGCGCTCACCGGGGCGGCGCGGACCGCCCAGCGCGCGGAGGACGCCGACCGGCGGGCGGCCGGGGCCGAGGCGACGGCGCGCCGCGCCAGCGAGCGGATCGGCGCCCTGACCGCCGAGGTCGGGGCCCTGACCGCCGAGGTCGAGGCCCTGCGCGCCCGGCCGGCCACCTGAGGAGGGCAGGGACCGCTCGCAGGGGTGCCCGGCGGGCCCCGGCCGGCCGCCGTCCGGCAGCCGACGGGGCGGCCCGTCCCGTCGGCGCTGGGGAACCCGTACAGTCGACCCCGGTCGCTGTCGTACCTCTGCTTCGTTCACGAACGTCCGCAGTCGTCTCTGCCTGACGTTCCTCTCGGTCCTGCCGGTCGGTGCGGCGACCCGGGACCGGCACTCCGCCGTCCTGACACCCCAGCACGGAAGAGAGAACGACATGACGCAGGGCACCGTGAAGTGGTTCAACGCGGAGAAGGGCTTCGGCTTCATCGAGCAGGACGGCGGCGGCGCCGACGTCTTCTGCCACTTCTCGGCGATCTCCGGGAGCGGCTACCGGTCGCTCGAGGAGGCGCAGCGCGTCGAGTTCGACGTCACGCAGGGCCAGAAGGGTCCCCAGGCGGAGAACGTCCGCGCGATCTGATCGCCGTCTGATCGCCCCGGTGGGGCACGGCGGGACTCCGCCGTGCCCCACCGGCACGTCGCGGGGCCGCTATGCGGCCGCGGCCGCCCGCCGGACGAGGTCGGCGACCGCGGGCTCCGCGGCCCGGCGGCCGGCGGCGAGGAACGACTCCGAGATGACCTCGTTCAGGCGGGCGCGCGACATCATGTCGTTGCCCATGACCTGCTGCTCGCGCGCACCCGGGGCGAAGACCACGGTCTCGATCCCCTCCGCCCGCAGCGCCCTGACCTCGCGGTCCAGCAGCCGGGTGGCGTGCCGGCGGGCCGCGGCGAAGAAGTCGGGGCGCCACCCGGCCGAGCCGCTCATCGGCGAGACCACGATGACGAGGTCCAGCCCGAGACCCCGGAGCACCGCCGCGTTCGTCGGGGAGTGCACCCCGCCGTCGACGTAGCTGCGGCCGTCGATGCGGACCGGCGCGAAGTACCCGGGCACCGAGCACGAGGCCGCGACGGCGAGGTGCAGCGGTGCCGGCGGCGTGCCGGGACGTCCGAAGACGACGCGGCGGCCGTCCCGCCGGCGGACCGCGGTGATCCACAGCGAGGCGGCCGGCCACCCCGGCGCCTTCTCCTCCAGCTCGCGCAGCGCGGCCAGCTGCTCGACGATGTCGTGCTGTCCCGGCGCCAGCAGGGTCATCCCGGCGGCCATCGGCCGGAACTGCCACGGCCGGGTCAGCGCCCGGTGCACCATCGACGGGCCCGGCAGCCGCAGCGGGCGGCGGAGCAGGTCGAGCGGGCGGAAGGGCGCCAGCTCGGGGACGGGCGTCGCGGCGACGGCGCGCATCACGTCGCCCTCACCGGACAGCGGCGCCTTCACCGTCCAGGCGGCGAGGTCCTCCGCCGAGACGCCGAGCCGCAGCAGGGTCCCGGTGATCGACCCCGCCGACGTCCCGACGACCACCTCGGCGCGGCGCGCGTCGAAGCCGAAGTCGTGCTCCAGCACCGCCAGCACGGCCGAGTGGTAGGCCTGCCCGACGACGCCACCGCCACCCAGCACCAGGCCGACGCGCGTCATGCGCCGAGCCTGTCACGCGCGCACCGCCTCCACCGGGTCGTCCCACTCCAGGTGGTGGTCGCGCACCCACGCCTGCGGGTCGCGCCGTCGCAGCACCAGCGGCATCACCAGGTCGCGCACCACGCGGCCCGCGGCGGGCGGCGCCTTCGCGCTGCTGGTCCGGAACCCCTGCGCGACGACCCGCTCGGCCCGGCGCCGACGCGCCCGCTCGTACGCCGGCAGCGCATCGGCCACGGGCAGGTCGCGCAGGCAGCGGGCCAGCACGACGGCGTCCTCCATGGCCAGCGAGGACCCCTGGCCGGCGGCCGGCGAGGTGGCGTGCGCCGCGTCGCCGACCAGCACCGTGCGCCCGTCGTGCCACCGGCGGACGGCGGGGACGTCGTAGGTGGTCCACCCGCGCAGCGCGTGCGGGGTGGCGTCGACGAGCCCGACCGCGGGTGAGCGGTCACCCCGGTGCAGGTCGCGCAGCAGCGCCCGCCACTCCGCGTCCGACCTGCCGGCGACCGCGTCGGGCGCCGGCTCCCGCGGCGCGGGCGGGTTGGCGAACCACCAGGTGCGCCCGTCCGGGGCCGGCAGCCAGCCGAAGAACGAGCGCCGGCCGAAGACCATCGTCAGCCGGCCAACCTCCGCACCGGCCGGTGCGTGCTCGGCGTAGCCGGCGGTGTTGAGCACCGGCACGAAGCGGGGCGGGGCGGCCTCCGGGTCCAGCAGGCCGCGCACGGTGGAGCGGACGCCGTCGGCACCGACGAGCAGGTCGGCGGACTGCGTCGTGCCGTCGGCGAAGGTCGCCGTCACGCCGCCGGGGCCGGTGGCCGCGGCGACCAGCCGGGAGCCGTGTCGGACGTCGATGCCGCGGCGCCGTGCCTCCTCGCCCAGCACCCGGTAGAGGTCCGACCGCCGCAACGACACGCCATCGGCGCCGTCCCGGCCCGTCGGCAGCGTCCCGAGCACCCGCCCGGTCCCGCTGCGGAACTCGATCACCGGCGTCGGGAAGCCGGCGTCCCGGACCGGCCGGTCGGCGTCGACCGCCCGCAGCGCGTCGAGGCCGTTGACCTGCACCCCGAGCCACGCGCCGACGTCGCCGTCGGGAGCCGGGTGCGCCTCGTGCACGGTGACGTCGATGCCCGCCTTCTGCAGGGCCATGGCGGTGACCGGGCCGGCGACACCGCCGCCCACCACGAGTGCCCTCATCCCGTCCCCCCGTCAGTCGGTCGCGTCGGCACGCAGCAGCGCACTGCCCGGTACCACCAGCCGGCGCACGTGCCGGTCGACGTCGTCCGGGCCCGGCGCCGGCTCGGCGTCGTCGAGCGCGCCGATGGCGTAGAAGTCCGTCGTCGCGGTGACGCTCTGCCAGCGCCACGCCAGCTCGCTCCCGCCCAGGTGCGGCAGCAGGGGCGCCAGGGCGGCGCAGTAGCGGTCGGCCGAGGCCCGCACCGCCGCCGCGCCGTTGGCCTCCCACCGCTCGCGCGGCTCGTCGAACAGCCGCGTGAACACGCGCGCGGCGTAGCGGCCCCGACCCGCGCACCGCAGCGCGACGATCGGCCGCACCCAGCCGTCGACCAGCCCCTCGACCCCGGCGGCGTCGGGCCGGGCCTGCAGCGCGCGCTCGCGGTCGGCGAGCACCTCGTCGACCACCCGGCGGCCCACCGCCGCCACGAGGCCCGCCTTGTCGCCGAAGTGGTAGCCCACGGCGGCGGCGTTGGCCACGCCGGCCAGGCGCAGCACCTGGCGCACCGAGGTGCCCGCCGGTCCGTGGACGGCCAGCAGCTGCTCGGCGGCGTCCAGCAGTCGCCCGGGGGTCGTGCACTGGGACATCCGGCCTCCGTGCTGGGCCCGCCTGACACGGGTGTGTCAATCGATCGTCTGGAACAGCATGCCGTCCGGACGATCCGGGGCCGACTCGGCCCTCTGCTCGCCGTCATGTGCGCAGCCCTCGCGCTGGTCATCGCCGCCGGCTCGTCGCCGGCCCTGGCCGTGCCGGAGGTCGCGGGCGCCACGGGGGCCTCGCAGACCGAGCTGACGGGGGCGGTCAACGCGTGCGCGCTGACCTTCGCCGCCCTGCTGCTGCCGCTCGGCATCGCCGCCGACCGCTTCGGGCGGCGCGCGGCGCTGCTGGCCGGGCTGGCCGCCTTCGCCGCCTGCAGCGCGGCGTCCGGGCTGGTCACCGACCCCGCGCACGTCGTCCTGCGGGGGCTGGCCGGGGCCGGGGGCGCGGCGGTCATGCCGGCCACGCTGTCGGTGCTGGTCGACGCCCACCCGCCGGAGCGCCGGGCCTCGGCGAGCAGCGTGTGGTCCGCGGTCTCCGGCGCCGGCGCGCTGCTGGGGCTGTCGCTCGCGGGCGTCCTCCTGGAGTTCGCGTGGTGGGGCAGCGTCCAGATCACCTTCGGCGCCCTGTCCGCCGCCGTCGCGCTGCTGTGCGCCGTGGTCGTCCCGCCGTCGCGCGACCCGGACGTGCCCCTCGACCCGCTCGGCGGCGCGCTGGCGCTCGGCGGCCTCGGGGGCCTCGTCCGGGGGATCATCGAGGGACCCGAGCGCGGGTGGACCGACGGGACGACCCCGACCGCCCTGGCCGCCGGGCTGGTGCTCCTCGCGGCCTTCGTCGTCCACGAGCTGCACAGCCGGCACCCCGTGCTCGCGTCCGCCTGTTCCGCGACCGCGGCCTGTCCGTGGGCAGCGCGGCGGTCGTCCTCCAGTTCGCCGCCGCGTTCGGCCTGTTCTTCCTCGCCCCGCAGTGGCTGCAGTACGTGCACGGGCAGTCCCCGCTGCACGCCGCGCCGTGGCTGGCGCCGATGGCGCTCGGCATCGCCCCCACCGCGCAGGTCACCCCGGTCCTGCTGCACCGCTTCGGCGCGCGCGCCGTGGCGGCGTGGGGCTGGGCCGGATGGCGGCCGGCCTGGTGCTGCTGACCCGCCAGGCCGACGGCGCGGCTCCGCTCCGGCACTCCGCGGCGACCGTGTTCGTCCTCGGCGTCGGTTTCGGGCTCGCCCTGACGCCCGGGACCGCGCTGATCATCGACGGCCTGCCCGCCGGCCGAGGGCACCACCGCACCCCCGGCCGGCACCGCGGCGACGGCTGCCCCGTGAGCGCGGCCCGGCGCCACGGCGGGACCGGGAGCGGTCGTGCGCACACCGCGCGGACGCCGTCCCCGCCCGGACGTCGGTACCGGCGGAGAGGATGCGCGCATGGTGGCCTTCTTCCTCCCCCGGGCGAGCGACGACGACCAGGCGGAACGGCTCTACGAGGCGCTCGCCGAGTTCGCCGGCTGCGAGCCCGCTCCCCCGGGACGGCGGGTGCAGGCGATCGCCTTCACCCAGGACGGCGCCCGGTGGGTCGCCGAGGTCGGGGAGGAACTGCGCGGGCAGCGGACCACGCAGCAGCTGCGCCGCGGCGAGCTCCTCGAGCGCACCGAGACGCTCACCGCCACCGCCCGGGTGCTCGCCGTCTACCCCGGCACGCCCTTCGTGGTCGTCACCGACGCGCAGCCGATCACCGGGACGCCGTCCGAGTGGGCCAACCCCTTCCCCGCCCAGCCGGACGACGTCACCTGGTTCGACGCCCCGTGAGCGGGGTGCCGTCCCGGCCGACCGGAGCCCCCCGCGCGGGCGCACGTACCGTTCCTGGGGTGTCGAGGCTCGCGGAATGGCAGGGAGAAGGCCGGGTAGTGGACCCGACGACGAGGGCGGCGCGTGAGAGGTCGGCCCTTCAGAGGACTGGACCCCACGGATGATCGGCCCACACATGAACGGCTCAGGCACGAACGGCAACGCCACGCACCGGTTCGGCAACACCGCCGTCCTGGCGCTGCAGACGGCCGACGCCACCCGGGTGGTCACCTCCGACGCGCTCGACGACGCGCTCGCCGGGACCTACCAGCGCGTCGGGCTGCGGCGCGGCCTGCTCGAGCGCCTGGCCGGCATCCGCGAACGCCGCTGGTGGGCCGACGGCGTCACCTTCGTCGACGGTGCCGCCGAGGCCGGCGCGAAGGCGATCAGCGAGAGCGGCGTCGACCCGGCCGGCATCGGCCTCATGATCAACACGTCGGTCAGCCGGAAGTACCTCGAGCCCTCGACCGCGGTGGCGGTCCACCACGCGCTCGGCCTGCCGCGCTCCTGCCAGAACTTCGACGTGACCAACGCCTGCCTGGGCTTCGTCAACGGCATGGAGCTGGCGGCCGCGATGATCGACTCCGGCCTGGTCGAGTACGCCCTCGTCGTCAACGGCGAGGACTCGCAGCCGGTGCAAGAGCGCACCCTCGACCGGCTCGACCAGCCGGGCACGACGTCCAAGGACGTGATCGCCCAGTTCGCCACCCTGACGCTGGGCTCCGGTGCCGTCGCCATGGTGCTGGGCCGCGCCGACCGGCACCCCGAGGGGCACCGTCTGGTCGCGTCGGTGAGCCGCGCGGGCACCGAGCACCACGAGCTGTGCGTCGGCGACAACGACCTCATGCGGACCGACCTCAAGGGCCTGCTCGACGCCGGCCTGGCGCTGTCCGAGGACATGTGGGCCGACGCCGCCGCCGACGTCGACTGGGCCGGCGGCATGAGCCGCTACATCGTCCACCAGGTCTCCAAGGTGCACACCAAGGCGATGTGCGACCGGTTCGGCATCGACCCCGCCCTGGTCCCGACGACGTTCCCGACGCGGGGCAACCTCGGCCCGGCGTCGGTCCCCTACACGCTGGCCGGCCAGCAGGACTCCCTCGCCGGCGGCGACCGCGTGCTCCTCATGGGCATCGGCTCGGGCCTCAACGTCTCCTGCCTCGAGCTCGCCTGGTGACGGCGGACGGCGCAGGGCAGTCGCCCTCCCCCGTCGTGCCGGCACTGCCCGGGCTGGACCCGGCGTGGTCCCGCACGCTCGCCGTCGCCGACGCCACGGGGGCCAAGCACACCTGGCACGTCCTCGACAACGGCGTCCAGGACCCGGTCGGCACGCTGCTGTGCGTCCACGGCAACCCGACCTGGTCCTACCTGTGGCGGCGGCTGCTCGCCGCGGCCCCACCCGGCTGGCGGGTGCTCGCCCCCGACCACCTCGGCATGGGGTTCTCCGACCGGCTGCCCGAGCCGCGGTCGCTGCGGCAGCGGGTGGCCGACCTCGGGGACCTCACCGCCGCGCTCGGCCTCACCGGCCCGGTGGTCACCGTCGGGCACGACTGGGGCGGCGTCATCTCCCTCGGCTGGGCGCTGGAGCACCGGCAGGACCTGCGCGGCGTCGTCCTCGCCAACACCGCCGTCGCCATGCCCGAGGGCGACCTCGGCCCGGCGCTCATCCGGATGGCGCACGCGCCCGGGGTGCGCGCAGCCGTCACCGTCGGCACCCCGGTGTTCGTCAAGGCGACGACGGCGCTGTCCCGCCCGGCGCTGCCGGCCGACGTCCGGCGCGCCTTCGCCGCGCCCTACCGGACGCCGGAGCGGCGGCGGGCGGTGGGCGACTTCGTCGCCGACATCCCCTTCGCCCCCGGCCACCCGTCCCGCCCGGTGCAGGAGGCGATCGCCGAGGGCATCCGCGGGCTCGACGTCCCGGCGCTGCTGCTGTGGGGTCCGCGTGACCCCGTCTTCGGCGAGCGCTACCTCGCCGACCTGCGCCGCCGGATGCCGCAGGCCCGGCTGCACCGCTACGAGGGCGCCTCGCACCTGCTGCCCGAGGACGCCCCGCAGTACGCGCAGGCCGTGGCGCAGTGGGTCATCGACCTCGGGACCCCGCCGACCCCGCCGGCCCGCCCGGCGGTCGACGCCGGGCGCCGCCTCTGGACGGCGCTGGACGAGCGGTCCGCCGACGACGTCCCCGCGGTGGTCGAGGTCGGCGGCACGACGGTGACCTGGGCGGCGCTGGCCTCCCGCGTGCTGCACCTGGCCGCCGGGCTGGCCGCCGCCGGCGTCCGCCCCGGGCAGCGCGTCGCCCTGCTCGTGGAGCCCTCGGCCGACCTCACCGCCGCCGTGTACGCCGTCTGGCGCGCCGGCGCCGTGGTCGTCGTCGCCGACAAGGGCCTCGGGTTCGCCGGCATGCGCCGCGCGCTGCGCAGCGCGGCCCCCGACGCCGTGATCGGCGGCCGGCCGGGGCTGGCCGCCGCCCGCCTGATGCGGCTGCCCGGCACCCGGATCGCGGCCGGCCGGCCGGGCCGGGCGGGGCGGGGCGCGCTCGGCGCGGCGCACACGCTCGACGAGCTGGAGGCCCTCGGCCGGTCCGCGCCGCTGCCCGCGGAGGTCCCGGTCGACGACGACTGCGCGGTGCTGTTCACCTCCGGCGCCACCGGGCCGGCCAAGGGCGTCGTCTACACGCACCGCCAGGCCGCCGCCCAGCTCGAGCTCGTGCGCTCCACCTACGCCCTGACCGCCGGCGACCGGCTGGTGGCCGCGTTCGCGCCGTTCGCCATCCTCGGGCCCGCGCTCGGCATCGGGTCCGCCGTCCCCGACGTCGACGTCACCGCACCCGGCTCGCTGACCGCGGCCGCCCTGGCCGACGCCGCGGCCGCCGTCGACGCGACCGTCGTCTTCGCCTCCCCCGCGGCGCTGCGCCGGGTCGCGGCAACCGCGCCGGACCTGTCGGCCGGGCAGCGGGCGGCGCTGTCCCGCATCCGGCTGCTCATGTCCGCCGGCGCCCCGGTCCCGGCGTCGCTGCTGCGCTCGCTGCGGGCGGTCCTCCCGGCCGCCGACGCGCACACCCCCTACGGCATGACCGAGGTCCTCCCGGCCACCGACGTCTCGCTGGCCGGCATCGAGGCCGCCGGGGACGGCGAGGGCGTGTGCGTGGGCTCCCCCCTGGCGGGGGTCACCGTGCGGGTCAGCCCGCTGGCGCCCGAGGGGATCGCCGACGGCGAGCTCACCGACCGCCCCGGCGTGACGGGCGAGGTCTGCGTCCGGGCCGCGCACGTCAAGGACCGCTACGACGCGCTGTGGGCGCTCGAGCGGGCGGCGTCCCGGGACCCGGGCTGGCACCGCACCGGCGACGTCGGCCACCTCGACGCCGACGGGCGGCTGTGGATCGAGGGCCGCCTGCAGCACGTGGTCACCACGGCTGCGGGCGTCGTGACCCCGGTCGGGATCGAGCAGCGGGTGGAGCGGGTCGACGGCGTGTCGGCCGCGGCCGCCGTCGGCGTCGGCCCGGTCGGGGCGCAGGTCGTCGTGGTCGTCGTCGTGCCGTCGGACCGCCCGCGAGGCCGCCGCCGGCGGCGGATGGACCTGGCCGGCCCGGACCTGGCCGACGCCGTGCGGGCGGCCGCCGGGGTCGACGTCGCGGCGGTGCTGACCACCGCGGAACTGCCGGTGGACGTCCGCCACCAGTCGAAGGTCGACCGCACCGAGGTCGCCCGCCGGGCCGCGTGCGTGCTGGCCGGCGCCCGCGCCCCGCGGCGCGCCCGCCGGTCGTGAGGGTCCTGGTCACCGGCGCGAGCGGGATGCTGGGGCGGGCCGCCGCCACCGCGCTGCTCGGGCGCGGCGACGAGGTGACCGTCCTGCAGCGCCGTCCCTCCGGACTGCCGTGCCGGGAGGTGCTGGGCGACGTCGCCGACCCGGCGGTGGTCGGCCGCGCCGTCCGGGGCCAGGACGCCGTGCTGCACCTGGCCGCGAAGGTCGACGTCACCGGCCCGTGGTCGGAGTACGCGCACGCCAACGTCGGCGGCACCCGCGCCGTCGTCGACGCCTGCCGCGCGGCCGGCGTCGGCCGGCTGGTGCACGTCTCCTCCCCGTCCGTGGCGCACGCCGGCACGGCGCTGACCGGCGTGGGCGCCGAGCCGGCCGACCCCGCCCGGGCCCGCGGCCGCTACTCCCGGTCCAAGGCGCTGGCCGAGCTCGACGCGCTGGCCGCCGACTCCGCCGCGCTCGCCGTCCTGGTGGTCCGCCCGCACCTGGTGTGGGGCCCGGGCGACACCCAGCTCGTCGAGCGCGTCGTCACCCGCGCGCGGGCCGGGCGGCTGCCGGTGATCGGCTCGGGCGCGGCGCTCATCGACACGACCTACGTCGACAACGCCGCCGCGGCCCTGGTCGCCGCCGTCGACGCCTGCGGACCCGTGCACGGCGAGGCCCTCGTCGTCTCCAACGGGGAGCCCCGACCCGTCGCGGAGGTCGTCGCCCGGCTCTGCCGGGCCGCCGGGGTCCCGGGACCGCGCCGGCGGGTGCCGTTCGGCCTGGCCTACGTGGCCGGCGCCGCGGTCGAGGGGGTCTGGGAGGCGACGCGGCGGCGCACGGTCCCGCCGGTCACCCGCTTCCTCGCCGAGCAGCTCGCGACCGGTCACTGGTTCGACCAGCGGCGCACCCGCACCGCCCTCGGGTGGCGCCCGCACGTCCCCCTCGACGAGGGCTTCTCGCGCCTGGCCGTCTGGTACGCCGCGGCCTAGCGACGGGCGAGGACGGCCAGGGCGAGCGCGCCGCCCCAGCCGGCCACCACGACCGGCGTCTCGACCGGGTCGGCGCCGCCGGGGCGGAGCCGGGCGCGGGTCCACCGTTCGCTCGGGTAGCCCACCGACAGGCCGGTGCCCAGCCACCGCAGCACCCAGCGGGCCCGGTCGTCGGACCCGGCGCCGGGCCCGCGGAGCAGCCGGGCGGTGGCCCACAGCTGCGGCACGAGCAGGTACGGCGGGGCGCTGTAGGCGGTGCCGAACCACAGCCAGTCCCGCACGAGGTGCTCCGGGCTCCCCGCCACGAACGGGACGTCGAAGTGCCGGCGCCGCCGCAGCGCGACGACGTGACCCGCCAGCTGCGCGGCCAGCTGGACCGAGGAGACCGCCGCGAGCGTCGACCGGTGCGCCATGCCGCCGCACCGTAGGGCCGCGGGCCCGCCACGGGTGGTCCCGCCGCTCCGCGGTGCGCGCGGCGGGCCGGTCGGGGACCGTGGGGGCACGGTCCGCGCAGGACCGGACCCCCGTCGACGGCGGACACCGGCCGGGGCGCAGGTGCGGACGGCGAGGAGGCCGGGTGGGCGGGGACGGCACCCACAGGCACGGCGGGGAGTCGTTCCGGCGGTTCGTCCGGTTCGCCGCCGAGCGGCGCGCCGTCCTGCTGTCGACCGCGCTGCTGCTGACCGGTGACCGCGGCGCGGCCGAGGACCTCGTGCAGCGCACGCTCACCCGTGCCCGGCGGCGGTGGCGGCGGATCGCCGGGGACCATCCGGTGGCGTACACCCGGCGGGGGCGGGTATCTGCCGCCCGTGGACGTCGTCTCCTTGGGCAAGGCCGGACTGCAGGGTTGGCGTGCGAAGCTGGCCGATGCCGTCGCCGGACCGGTCGCCAGGCGCTCCCGGGTCGACGCCGACCAGGTGCAGGCGGTGGTCGGCGGGGTCTTCTTCGTGCTGTCGGTCGTCTACGTGATCGGCACGGTCCGGCGCATGGCCGGGCAGGGCTGACCCGGGACGCGCTGCGCGGCTACGCCGTCGGGCGGTAGATGGCGGTGGCCTGGGCGGTGGCCAGCCGGGCGTCCTCCTCCCGCACCACCGACAGCTGGGTCTCGTCGGGTGGGAGCAGCGTCTGGAACGCCCAGTCGAGGGCCACCCGGATCCGGTTGGACGTCGCCGGCAGCGCGTAGAGGTGGTAGCCGCGGGCGACCACCTTGGCCACCGGGCCGGTCAGCGGGATCCCCAGGGGACGGGCGACGGCGTCGAGCCCGCCGAGGTCGGCGACCAGGCCCAGGTCGGGGTGCCGGTAGGGGCGGGCGGTGCCGTGGCCGAGCGCGGCCGCGACGTTGCGGCCCAGGGCGACGCCCTGCCGCTGCGCGTGCTGGGCGGTGGGCTGGGTGTCGGGCCGCTGCCCGTCGGCGGCCGCGTCCACCGCGAGGTCGGGCACGGCCGCGGCGTCCCCGGCCGCCCAGACGCCGTCGGCACCGGGGACCGACAGCTCGGGGGTGGTGACCAGCCGGCCGCGGCGGGTCGGCAGCCCCAGCTCCATGACCAGTGGGCTCGCCACCACCCCGGCGCCCCAGACCAGGGTCCGGGTGGCGATCGTGGTCCCGTCGGTGAGGACGACACGCGTGTCCTCCGCCGAGGCGACGCTGGTGCGCAGGCGGACGTCGACGCCGCGGTCGCGGAGCACCCGCAGCGCGTGCGCGCCGAGCCGCGGGCCGAGCTCGGGCAGGACGGCCGGGGCGACGTCGACGAGCACCCACCGCACGTCCCGGGCCCGGGTGCGGTCCCAGCGCCGCTCGATGCGGGTCAGCCAGCGCTGGGCCTGGGCGACGAACTCGGTGCCGGTGTAGCCGGCGCCCACGGCGACGACCGTGAGCATCTCCGCGCGCGCCGCCCGGCCCTCCTCGGTGTCGGGCTGGGCGTCGGCCAGGTCGAGCTGCTCGAGGAGGTGGTCGCGCAGGTAGACGGCCTCCACCAGCGTCTTCAGCCCCCGGGCCTGCTCGGGCACGCCCAGGATGTCGAACTGCCGGGTGATCGACCCGGGCACCAGGACCAGCTGGTCCCAGTCGAGCCGCTGCACCAGGCCGGCGCGCTGCACGGTGACCCGGTGGCCGGTCAGGTCGACGTCGGAGACGCGGCCCAGGACGAGCCGCACGCGCGGCAGGGTGCGCCCCAGGGACACCGCGATGTGCCGTGCCTCGACGACGCCGGTGGCCACCTCCGGCAGCAGCGGGCTGTACAGGAGGTAGTCGTTGGGGGTGACCAGCACCAGCTCCGCGGTCCCGCGCGGCAGGTGCCGCTGCAGGTACCGCAGGGCGTGGAAGCCGGCGAACCCGCCGCCGACCACCACCACCCGCGGCGGACGCCCGGTCGGGACCGCGGCGTCCCCCCGCGCCCTCGGGAACGGACGGCGGCGGCGCGGCGAGCCGGTCATGCGCGGATGCTGCCACCGCCCCGGGCGGGACCGATTCAGTCGGATGACTGTCCCCGCCCGCGCGCCCCGCGGCCCCACGCGCCGCGCTCGGGCTCACCCCCGTGGTGGAAGCGCGGCGCCGTCTACCGGGTCCACCCCCGCTCGTTCGCCGACGGGGACGGCGTCGGCGACCTCCGCGGCCTGCGGGCCCACCTCGACCACCTGACCGCGATGCACGTGGAGGCGCTGTGGCTGTCCCCGGTGGTCCCCTCGCCGATGGCCGACCTCGGCTACGACGTCGCCGACCACTGCGACGTCGACCCGCTGTCCGGCACCCTCGACGACCTCGACGGACTGGTCGCCGACTGCCCCGTGCCCGGCCTCCGCGTGCTCCTCGACCGGGTGCCCGACCACTCCGACCGGCACCCGTGGTTCCTGGCGTCGCGCCCGTCCCGGGAGGACCCGAAGCACGACTGGTACGGCTGGCGGGACGGCGCACCGGACGGCGGGCCGCCCAACGACTGGCGGTCGGAGTCCGCCGCGGTGGGCCCGGCGGGCGGGCGGCCGCCGGCATCGGCGGGCAGCACGGCGGCGGGGACGGGACCGCCGGAGGTGCCGGGGACGCACGGGCGACCTCCACTCGTCGGACTCGGGGCGCGGCGACCGCCGACGCCGCCGCGACCCTCCCGGCCCGCCGCCGGCCCCCGCGCCAGGGACACCAGGGACACCAGGGACTTCCACGGGCGCGACGACCCGGCCCGACCGCGACGCTCGAGGGACTCCCGATCCCGGCCGGTACCGGCGCGAGGAGCCGCGACAGTGACGACCTCCCGAGGAGCAGCCATGGACTACGACGTCATCGTGCTGGGTGGCGGAGCCCCCGGTGAGCACTGCGCCGCCCGGCTCGCGGAGGGCGGACTCCGGGTGGCCGTCGTCGAGCGGGAGCGGGTCGGCGGTGAGTGCTCGTACTGGGCGTGCATCCCGTCGAAGACGTTGCTGCGGCCGGGTGAGGCCCTGGCGGCGGCACGGCGGGCACCGGGCGCGGCCCAGGCGGTGACCGGCCCGGTCGACACGGCCGAGGCCTTCGCCTGGCGGGACTTCATGGTGTCGAACTACGACGACACGAGCGCCGCCGCGTGGGCGAAGGGCGAGGGCATCGACGTCATCCGCGGCCACGGCCGGCTCGCCGGTCACGGCTGCGTGCGGGTGGACGACACGACCTACACCGCCGAGCACGTCGTCGTGGCCACCGGCTCGGACCCCTTCGTCCCGCCGGTCCCGGGCCTGCGCGAGCTGCCCGGCTTCTGGACCAGCCGCGAGGCGACGAGCATGACCGAGGTCCCCCGCCACGTGCTGGTCCTCGGCGGCGGCCCCGTGGGCGTGGAGATGGCCCAGGCCGTCACCCGGCTGGGCGGCTCGGCGTCGATCGTCGAGGGCATGGACCACCTGCTCGCCCGCGAGCCGCGTGCGCTGGGGACGGCGCTGGGGACGGCGCTGGAGGCCGAGGGGGTGCGCCTGCACTTTGGCCAGATGGCGTCGGCCGCGCGCCGGGACGGCGAGGACTTCGTACTCGAGTTCCCCGACCGCGAGCCCCTGCGCGGGGACCGGCTGCTGGTGGCCACCGGCCGCCGTCCCCGGGTGCAGGACATCGGCCTGGAGACCGTCGGTCTCGAGGAGCTCCGCCTCGACGCGCGGTTGAACGCCCGCGAGGGGCTGTGGGCTGTCGGTGACGTGATGACCCCGTGGCCGCTGACGCACGTCGGCAAGTACCAGGCGCGGGTGGTGGCGTCGAACATCCTGGGCCGGCCGCGCGCCGTGGACTACTCCGCCGTCCCGCGGGTGACCTACACCGACCCGGAGGCCGCCGCCGTGGGGGCCGCCGACGGCCCGGTCACGGTGACCGTCCCGCTGTCGGGGGTGGCGCGGACGGCGACCTGGACCCGCTCCTACGACACCGAGCCCGGCTTCCTCACGCTGGTCTCGGACGGGTCGCGCCTGACCGGGGCGTACGCCCTCGGCCCCGGGTCCGGTGAGTGGCTGCAGCAGGCCACCCTGGCCATCCGGGCGCGCGTGCCCCTGGAGGTGCTCGAGGACGTCATCCAGCCGTTCCCGACGTTCTCGGAGGCGTTCCTGCACGCACTGCTGGAGCTGCGCGCCACCACCCGCACCTGAACCACCACCCGCACCTGAAACGGCGCGAGCGCCCCGTCGAGACGGTCCACCCGGTCCCGGCAGCGAACCGGGTCCGGTGCCGTGCGGCCGGGTCGCCCGGCCGACCCGAGCCCACCGGCCGCGAGCGGGGGCGCGGCAGGTGGGGCGTCGGCGTGGTCCGACCGGCACGGTAGGCCGGTGCGGGGTCAGGCCGGGAGCTGCTCCCCCGACTGCTCGCGGACCAGGTAGCGGGCGTACCAGGCGGGCCAGTCGGCGTCGGTCCCGCCGGTGCGCGCCTCGTGCTCCCGGTGGGCGGCCGCGGCCCGTCGGAGCGCCTGCACCAGCTCCGCCTCCGACGGGTAGGTGGTGTCGCCGTCGACCCGGCCGGGGAAGCGTGTGGTGATCTCCTGGAGCACCCAGCCGTTGCCGTCGGGGTCGGCGAAGGACACGAACGACCCGTAGGTGCCGCGGTCGGGGTGCGGGCCGGGGACGGGCGGGTCGTTGCCCGGGAAGCGGCAGGCGTAGCCGGAGACGCAGTGGTAGACCTCGCTCGCGTCGACGCCCCGGGCGACGAGGTCCGCCCGCGCGGCCTCGATGTCGGACACGACCAGGTGCAGACCCTGTGCGGAGCCCGGCTCGGCCGGCGTCACCTTGGTGCCGAACTGGATCGAGCACCCCGAGCCCCTCGGCGTGAACTGGATCCCGCGGAAGCCGTCGTCGTCGCGGAAGTCGCCGTCGAAGCGCCAGCCCAGCCGCCGGTAGAAGTCGATGGCGCGGTCGACGTCGGCGACCGGGATGACCACCACCTCGAGGCCCATGTCGACCGCGGCCGGTCCCGTCGTCGTGCCCGCGGCGTCGCGGGTCTCCGTGGTGCTCACGTGGGCCTCCCTGTGTCGTGGCTGTGTCGGCACGACCGTCGCGTCCGCCGCCGCCGGGTCGCACCAGGGAGACCCCCTGGCCGCCCCCTGGTCCCCTGGCCGCGGGCGGCGGGGAGCTCGCGCGGACCGGGGGGCCGGGACCCCAGTCAGATGACGGATGCCCGCGGCCGTGGCCGTCCCTAGCGTCGTCCGCGGGGACGGGCGGTCCCGCCGTCCGGGCGAGGAGGCGCGATGGCAGACGCACGCCTCGGCACGGCGTCACGACACAGCGCGGTGCGGCCGGCCACCGCGTCCGGCCGCTCCGGCGTCGGGACCCGTCCGCCGGCCGGCCGCCGGGCCGACGCCGGACCCCGGACCGGCCGGCCGGTGTTCCGCGAGGGTGCTCTCCCGCCGGCCGCGTGGCCGGGCCTGGTGGGACGGCGCGCCGAGTGCGAGCGGCTCGGCGGCCTGGTGGCGGCGGTCGCCGCCGGCCGCAGCCAGGTCCTCGTGGTGCGGGGGGAGGCCGGGATCGGCAAGACCGCGCTGCTGCGGTTCCTCGTGCACTGCGCCGCGGGCTGCCGGGTGGCCCGCGCGTCCGGCGTCGAGTCGGAGCTGGAGATGGCCTTCGCGGGCCTGCACCAGCTGTGCCACCCGTTCCTCGACCGGCTGCCGGCGCTGCCCGGCCCGCAGCGGGAGGCGCTCGCCACGGCGTTCGGGCTGCGGCCGGGCGACCCCCCGGACCGCTTCCTCGTGGGGCTGGCCGTGCTGACCCTGCTCTCCGAGGTGGCCGAGGAGCGGTCGTTCGTCTGCGTGGTCGACGACGTCCAGTGGCTGGACCAGGCCTCGGTGCAGACGCTGGAGTTCGTCGCCCGGCGGCTCGACGCCGAACCGGTGGGGATGGTCCTCGCCGCGCGCGGCGCAGGCGACGGCCCGCCCTTCGCCGGTGTCCCGCAGCTGGTGGTCGGGCCGCTCGCGGACGAGGACGCGGCCGCCCTCCTGCGGTCGGCGGTGCCCGGGGCGCTGGACCCCCGGGTGCGCGACCGCGTCCTGGCGGAGTGCCGCGGCAACCCGCTGGCGCTCCTGGAGCTGCACCGGGGGGCCTCCGCCGCCGAGCTCGCCTTCGGGGGCGACGGCGGCGCTCCCGGGAGCTCGCTCGTCTCCCGCCTGGAGCAGGGGTTCGCCGACCAGCTGCACGCCCTCCCCCGGGCCTCCCGGCAGCTGCTCCTCGTCGCGGCCGCCGACCCGGTGGGCGACGTCCGGCTGCTGCAGCGCGCCGCGGCACGGCTGGGGATCGGGGCGGACGCGGTGTCGGCGGCCGAGGCGTCCGGGCTGGTGGAGCTGGGTGACCGGGTGCGGTTCCGCCATCCACTGGTCCGCTCGGCCGTCCGCTCCGCGGCTCCCCGCGAGGAGCTCCGGCAGGTGCACCGCGCGCTGGCCGAGGTCACCGACCCCGGCTCCGACCCCGACCGCCGGGCCTGGCACCGCGCCCAGGCCACGGTGGGCACGGACGAGGCCGTCGCCGCCGACCTGGAGCGCTCGGCCGGCCGGGCGCTCGCGCAGGGCGGGCTCGCGGCCACGGCCGCGTTCCTCGGGCGCGCGGCCCTGCTCACGCCCGACCCCGCACGGCGGGTGCGGCGGGCGCTCGACGCGGCCCAGGCCACGGTGGTCGCCGGCGCCTTCGAGGACGCCTCGGCCCTGCTCGCGACGGCCCGGGCGGGCCCGCTCGGGGAGGCCGGGCGGGCACGGGCGGAGCTGCTGGAGGCCCGGATGCGGTCGGCCACCAGCCGCGACGAGGACGCGCTGCCGCTGCTGCTCGCCGCGGCCCGCCGGCTCGAGCCGCTCGACGCCGACCTCGCCCGGGACACCTACCTCGACGCGCTGTCCTCGGCGCTGTCCGCCGGCCGGGCGACGGGTCCGGACGTGCGCGAGGTGGCGCGCGTCGTCCGGGACGCCCCGCTGCCGCACGCGCCCCGCAGCGGGGACCTGCTGCTGGAGGCCCTGGCGGTCCTGGTCACCGACGGGTACGCCGCCGCTGCCCCGGTCTCGCGGCGGGCGGTGCAGGCGTTCCTCCGCGAGGAGCCCACCCTGGCCGAGGCGCTGCGGCTGACCCCGCTGGCCGCGTCGACGGCGGTCTCGCTGTGGGACGACGCCGGCTGGGATGCCCTGACCCGCCGGCACGTGACCGTCGCACGGGAGAGCGGCGCCGTGGGCGCCCTGCCGCTCGCGCTCGGCCAGCGGCTGCTCGTGCCGCTGCTGGCCGGGGACCTCGCGGCCGCCCGGGCGCTGGTGCTGCAAGTCCGGTCGGTGGAGGAGCTCACCGGCGGCCGGACGTCCCTGGCGCTGCACGGTGAGGCGGCCGTGGCCGCCCACCGGGGCCGCGGCGAGCGGGACGAGCGCGTGGTGGACGAGGCCGTCGAGGCCCTCGAGGCGGTCGCCGCCGCGGATGCCGCCGGGTTCCCGCCTGCTGGAGCGGGCCGACCGGGTCGGGACGGGGACACGGGCGCGACGACGGTGCAGTGGGCCCGCGCCGTGCTGTGCAACGGCCTCGGCCGGTACGCGGACGCGGTGCCGGCGGCCCGGGAGGCGACCGCCGGGCCGCTGAGGCACGGCCCGTCCTCCTGGGCGCTGGCCGAGCTGGTCGAGGCCGGCGCGCGCAGCGGGGACACCGCGACGGCGGCCGCGGCGCTCGAGACGCTGTCGGCCGTGGCGGGCGCCAGCGGCACCGAGTGGGTGCTGGGCGTGACGGCGAGCCGGCGGGCCCTGCTGCGCGGAGGCCGGGCCGCCGAGGAGCTGCACCGCGAGGCCGTCGACCGGCTCGCGGGCACGCGGGTCCAGGTCGAGCTCGCCCGGGCACGGCTCCTCTACGGCGAGTGGCTGCGCCGGGAGGGCCGCCGGGTCGACGCCCGGGTCCAGCTGAGGACCGCGCACGAGGCCCTTGCCGCGATGGGCGCGGAGGCGTTCGCCGAGCGCGCCCGGCGCGAGCTGCAGGCCACCGGGGAGACGGTGCGCCGGCGCGCGGTGGAGACCTCCGCCGAGCTCACCGCCCAGGAGACGCAGGTGGCGCGGCTGGCCGCGCGGGGCCACACCAACTCCGAGATCGCCACGGCCCTCTACATCAGCCCGCGGACGGTGGAGTGGCACCTGCGGAAGGTGTTCGGGAAGCTCGGCATCACCACCCGCCGGGACCTCTGGCGGTCCCCCCTGGGCGCGGACCGCGTCCCCACCTGATCCGGGCCGGCGCCGGCGGTCATCACACCTCGGGCGCCGGGCGCGCCGCCGGGTCCGCGCCGGCGACGGGGCGGGGTCGGCGGTTCCACCCGTACAACCGCGACCGGTCGCCGCCTTCCCGGGCCTCCCGCAGCCCGGGGTGGCGAGGTCCCGGTCGGGGCGGATCGCGGCGGTGGCCGCGCGCAGGTCGTGCCAGAGGTCGTCGATCGACGGCCGACCCCAGGACCAGTGACCGTCGTGGACCGGGTGGACCGGGTGGACCGGCCTCCAGCACGAGGGTGTGCGGGATCACCGGGTCGTGCTCGGAGACGACCTGCGTGTGGGCGACCGCGATCCGCGACTGGGCCGCCGACTCCAGGTGCTGCGGGTGCTCCTCGGGGCAGTGGTGCCCCGCGCGAGCGTGCGGACCATCGGGTCGTCGCCCTGCAGCTCGCCGAGCGTGCGGACGGTGCGGGTGTGGTCGGGGAGCCGGTGGTCGGGGAAGCCAGCCCCCGGGACGATGTCGGGACGCACGGGGTGCCACCTCGTCGTCCGACATCCGGGGCGGCGACCGGTCCCGGAGCGGCACCCGCGCCGGGCCGCCGTCGTCCGGGTCCCGGGACCAGTCGGCACACCAGGGGGTTCCCCTGGGTCGGCACGGGGACCGTCCGCGCCAGCCTGACGGGACCGGCCCCGACCGGGTCCGGTCCGGCCAGGACGAGGAGCGCACGTGGTGGACATGAACCTCGAGGTCGTCGTCGTGCCCGTCTCCGACGTCGACCGGGCCAAGCAGTTCTACAAGACCCTGGGCTGGCGCGAGGACGCCGACGTCGTCCTGGAGGACGACTTCCGCCTCGTCCAGATGACGCCGCCCGGCTCGGGGTGCTCGATCCACATCGGCACCGGGATGGGATCGGAGCGGCCGGGCTCGGCGGGGGACCTGTTCCTCGCCGTGGACGACGTCGAGGCCGCCCGCGCCGAGCTCGTCGCGCAGGGCGTGGACGTCGGCGAGATCGTCCACGACGCCCGCGGGGCGCTCGCGCTGCGCGCGGACCCCGCGACGCAGGCGGCAGGCCTGGACCCCGGACGCCGCAGCTACGCCTCGTACGCCCCGTTCACCGACCCCGACGGCAACCGCTGGCTGCTCCAGGAGATCACGACCCGCCTCCCCGGCCGCTGACCCGGCCCCGAGACCCACGAGGACCCACCGATGGACGTCGAGAACCTGACCGCCCTCCTGCGGGAGGCCGAGGACCACCACGGCGAGTACGAGCCGACCTCACCGCCCCACCACTGGTCCGGCTGGTACGCCGCCTACATCATGGCGCGCCAGGAGGGCCGGACGGAGGACCAGGCCGTCGCCGACGCCACCCTCCACGTCGAGGGCGCCCGGCAGTGACCACCGACCAGCAGCCGCGCACCGCAGCGGTGTCCTGACCCAGCACACCGAGGAGGTCCCCGTGGACGTCAAGCTCGAGGTCGTCGTCCTGCCCGTCACCGACGTCGACCGCGCCAAGCAGTTCTACAAGGGGCTGGGTTGGCGCGAGGACGCCGACATCGTGGCGGGAGACGACTTCCGCATCGTGCAGATCACGCCACCCGGGTCGGGGTGCTCGATCAGCTTCGGCACCGGGATCACCCGCATGGTCCCCGGGTCGCAGGAGGGGCTGCTGCTGGTCACCGAGGACATCGAGGCCACCCGCGCCGAGCTCGTCGAGCACGGCGTCGCGGTGAGCGAGGTGTTCCACGGCGCGGCCGGGCGGTTCCACCCCGACGAGCCGGGCGTGCGGCTGCCGGGGCGGGACCCGGCCGGCGGCAGCTACTCCTCGCACGCCGTGTTCAGCGACCCGGACGGCAACGGCTGGGTCCTGCAGGAGGTCACGCAGCGCCTCCCGGGCCGGTGAGCCCGCCGCGCCTGTGCGTCCGGCCGTCCCCGCACGGGGCGGCCGGGCGCCGGGCCGGTCCTGCCCGGGACGGCGGCGACGCCGTGCGGGTGGCCGGTGCCCCGTCGGCGGGGCCGCCGGTGCCACGGCCGGCCGGCGCGGCCTGCAGGCCCCGGCGCGAGGTGGTCCCCGACTCGTCGGACACCGTCCGCAGGTGCCACTCGACGGTGCGGGCGCCGAGGAACAGCGTCGCGCCGATCCCCGGGTCCGCCCGCCCGTCGCGAACGAGCCGGGCCGCTCGGCGAGGCAGGCCGCGCCCATCGCCTCGAACGCGGGCCCCGCGCCCAGGGTGTGCCGCTCCCGCGCGCCCGCGCGGCCAGGTTCTCCGCGGCGGCCGGGGCGACCTCCCGGTCCCCGACGCGGGCGGCGGCCTCGACCAGCGGGCCCCCGGGGCACGCCAGGGACGGCCACGGGCGCGAGCGACCCCGGCGCGGGCCGAGGCTGGGGGCGCACGCCGCCCGTGAGAGGACCTCGGCCATGACCTCGGACCACCTGAGCTCCGACCACCTGCTGGACCGCGCCCGCCGTCTCGGGCAGCTGTTCCGCTCCGACGACGTCCGCGCCGAGGACCGCGGGGACGCCGACGGCGCCGACGCGCTGTGGCCGGTCGAGGCCGACTTCTCCCTCGCCGCGGCGACCGACTGGCTCAACTCGCGCCCGCTCACCGGCGCCGACCTGCGCGGCCGGGTGGTGCTCGTCGACTTCTGGACCCACACCTGCATCAACTGGCTGCGCCAGCTCCCGTACGTGCGCACCTGGGCCGACGCCTACCGCGACGCCGGGCTGGTCGTCATCGGGGTGCACTCCCCCGAGTTCTCCTTCGAGCACGGCGCGGACGGCGTCCGCCGGGCCGCGGAGGCCCGCTCGATCGGCTACCCGATCGCGGTCGACGACTCCTTCGGCGTCTGGCGGTCCTTCCACAACCACTTCTGGCCGGCGCTCTACCTCGTCGACGCGACCGGGCGGCTGCGCCACCACGTCTTCGGCGAGGGCGGCTACGAGGAGACCGAGACGGTCCTGCGGCAGCTGCTCACCGAGGCCGGCGCCGGCGACCTCGGGCCGTACCCGGTGCCCGTCGAGGCCCACGGCGTCGAGGCCCCCGCAGACTGGGACAGCCTGCGATCGGCCGAGACCTACCTCGGCTACGACCGGACCACCGGCTTCGCCTCCCCGGGCGGGGTCGTGGCCGACCGGCCGCGCACCTACTCCGCCCCCGACCGGCTGCGGCTGGGCCACTGGGCCCTGGCCGGTGCCTGGACGGTGGCCCGCGAGGCGGCGGTGTCCCACGAGCCCGGCGGGCGGCTGACCGTCCGCTTCTCCGCCCGCGACCTCCACCTGGTCGCCACGCCGGGACGGCAGGGGACGCCGGTGCGCTTCCGGCTGCTCCTGGACGGCCGGCCGCCGGGCGCCGACGCCGGACTCGACGTCGGCGCCGACGGCTCCGGGACGGTGGCCGAGGGCCGGCTGCACCAGCTGGTCCGCCGCTCCGGCGCGGTCGACACCGCCACTGCCGAGGTCGAGTTCCCCGACCCCGGCGCCGAGGTCTACGCCGTCACCTTCGGGTAGCCGGCGCGACGGTCATCTGACCGATGCGCCGCGCCCCGCCCGCCCCGGAGGGTGACCCCGCCGGGTCCGAGGAACACCGGACGAGGAGGAGGACGGCCATGGCACTGGTCTCCCGGGGGTTCGGGCGCCGGAGGTCGGCCACGACGGACGACCGGCTGCCGCCGGGCCAGTACGACACCGGTGACCAGTTCCCGGTGCTGTCGGCCGGCCCGACCCCGCGGACACCGCTGGCGGAGTGGGACCTCGTGGTGCGCGGCGAGGTCGCCGCCCCGCAGACCTGGACCTGGGAGGAGTTCCGGGAGCTGCCCCGCGAGTCGGTCTCGGTCGACATCCACTGCGTGACCAAGTGGTCGAAGTTCGACACCCGCTGGGAGGGCGTCTCGGTCGACACCCTGTTGGCCGACGCCGGCGTCGAGGGGTCCTACGTGGTGGCCTTCTCCGACGGCGGGTACACCACCAACCTGCCCCTCGACGACGTGACCGGCGGCCGGGCGTGGGTGGTCGACACCTACGACGGGCAGCCCCTCGCCCCCGAGCACGGCGGCCCGGCGCGGCTGCTCGTCCCGCACCTGTACTTCTGGAAGAGCGCGAAGTGGGTCCGCGGGCTGTCCGTGCGGCCGCGGAACGAGCCCGGCTTCTGGGAGACCTTCGGCTACCACGACCGCGGTGACCCGTGGCGCGAGCAGCGGTACAGCGGCGACTGACCTGGCTGCGCGCCAGGCTGACGGACAACCTGCCCGCGAGCACCAGGGTCCGGCGGTTGGTCTTCGACGTGGACGGCTGGCCCGGGCACCTGCCCGGGCAGCACGTGGACGTCCGGCTGACGGCCGAGGACGGCTACACCGCCCAGCGCAGCTACTCGATCGCCTCACCGCCCGAGGACCCCCGGCTGCACCTGCTCGTGGAGGACCTCCCGGGCGGTGAGGTGTCGCCCTACCTCACCGAGGAGATGCAGGCCGGGGACGACCTGGAGCTGCGCGGGCCGATCGGCGGGTACTTCGTCTGGTCGGCCGCCGCCGACGCCGCCACCCCGGCCGATCGACGGCGGCCGGTGCAGCTCGTGGCCGGGGGCGCCGGGGTCTCGCCCTTCCTCGCCATGCTCGACCACGCGCGGCGCGCCGGGGACCCCACCCCGGTCCGGCTGCTCTACTCCGCCCGCACCGCCGACGACGTCCTGGGCGGGGACCTGCTCGGGCCCGGGGCCACGGTGACCCTCACCCGGGGCGCGCCGCCGGACTGGACGGGACCCACGGGGCGCGTCGACGGCGCCCTGCTGCAGGAGCACGCCTTCCCGCCCGACGCCCGGCCGAGGGTGTTCGTGTGCGGCCCCACCGTCTTCGTCGAGACCGTCGCCACCACCCTGGTGGACCTCGGGCACTCCCCGTCGGCGATCCGGCTCGAGCGCTTCGGCGGCACCGGGGACCCGGCGTGACCGCCCCGCCGGGAGGAGCAGCCGTGCACCCGACGGCCGCGCCCACCACGACCGCGCGCCCCACCGTGGGGACCGTCGTGCACCCACCGGTCACGACTGTGGAACCGAGGGCGCACCTGGCCGCGGCCGCCTACCTCATGAAGCGCCTGTCCGGCCCTCCCGTCACCGTGGCACCGGGCACGCCGGTCGGCGAGGCCCTGCGGTCGATGGTGGCGGGCCGATCCACCACCTGCTGGTGGTCACCGGCGGGGTGCTGGTGGGGATCGTCGACACGACGGACCCGTGCCGCGCCGCCATCGACGCGGACGTCCCGCCGGTGCCCTCGGCCCCGGGCACGGCCTGACCGTCCCGGGGCGCACGCCCCGGGACGGTCAGCCGGCGGGCGGCGCCGACAGCAGGAGGACGCCGCTCATCTCCAGGCGCAGCCCGGCCTCGTCGGAGGCGCACCGCAGGACCACCTCCGTGCAGGTCGGGCAGCGCAGCACGAGCGCGGGGGCGTCGGCGTAGAGCAGGTGCGCGCCCAGCGCGGCCCGGCCACCGCAGTGCGCGCAGGTGACCATCGCCGTCGTCGGGTCGACGGCGAGCACCTCGGACAGGACGCCGGCCGCCGCGTTCCCGTCCAGCCGGCGGTCGTCGGCGTCCGTGGTGTCGGTCATGGGGTGCCTCCCGTCTCCCGCACCGTCCGGTGCGGGGATCGTCCCGGCTGTCCGTCGGGGACAGCGGGTACCACTCGCAGCGCCGGCCCCGTGCGGCCCCCGCCGTGGAAACGGCGGATCGCGGCCAGCGTCTCGGCGGGCCGCTCCTCCGCCATGAAGTGACCGCAGTCCAGCGCCTCGCCGGTCACGTCGTCGGCCCACTCCCGCCAGACCGCCAGCGTGTCGTACCAGGCCGCCAGCGCGCCCCGGCCGGCCCACAGGACCTGGAGGGGGCAGGTGATCCTGCGCCCGGCGGCGCGGTCCTCGTCGTCGTCCCGCCGGTCGCAGGTGGCACCGGCGCGGTAGTCCTCGCAGACGGCGTGCACGACGGCCGGGTCGCGGACGCACCGGGCGTAGTCGGCCACGGCCTCCGGCCGGAAGCCCCGGATGACGCCGCCGAACTCGGCGTCGAGGAAGAAGGACTCCGGATCCGGGGCGATGAGCCGCTCGGGGATCGGCTCGGGCAGGGCGAGGAACGCCCAGTGCCAGTAGCCGAGAGCCGTGCGCGCGTCGGCGCGCGCCCACACCTCACCGGTGGGGACGACGTCCATGACCGTGACCCGGCGCACCGCGTCCGGGGAGTCGAGTGCCATGCGGTAGGCCATCCGGCCGCCCCGGTCGTGCCCGGCGACGTCGAACTCGTCGAAGCCGAGCTGTCGCATCAGCCGCACGCCGTCGCCGGCCATGGCCCGCTTGCCGTGGGTCTCGTGGCCGGGGACGGTCGGCGGCTTCGAGCTGTCCCCGTAGCCGCGCAGGTCCGGCGCCACCACGGTGAACTCCTCGGCCAGCGCCCCGGCGACGCCACCCCACACGAGGTGGGTCTCCGGGTAGCCGTGCAGCAGCAGCAGCGGCGGCCCCGACCCGCCCGACCGCACCCGGAGCGTCACCTCCCCCACGGCGAGCTGCGCCTGGGCGTAGCCGTCGAAACCGTCGCCGCGAGCCGGCCCCGGTGGTGTCATGACGGGTCCGGCCGGTCAGTCGTGGAGGGTCGCGAGCGGCCGGCTCTCGTCCACGACGTAGGTCGAGAGCATCTTCGTCGTGACGACGCCGGCGTTGCGGGCGTCGTGCACGACGCCCGGCGGGATCAGGAAGGGGTCGCCGGTGCGCAGCCTGACGGTGGGCCGGTCGTCGAACTCCATCGCCACGTCGCCCCGGACGGTGTAGCCGCCCTCGGGTCCCGGGTGGCTGTGCCGACCCGACGCCACGCCCTCGGGGATCTCGGCGAGGGCCTGGACGATCTCCCGACCGGGCACCGGAGACGGGGAACGCTGCAGCTCCGTCCGCGTGAACCGCGCGCCGGCGGCCGGCCGGACCATCTCGGTGCCCCGCTCACACGGTCGCGGACGCGGCGGCGTCGGCCGCCTCGAGGACGATCCGCACCGTCTCGGCGGGGTGGGACATGCCCACGACGTGCGAGGCGCCCGCGATCTCGACGGTGCGGCGTGACCCGGCCCGCTCGGCCATGATGCGGTGCGCGCCCGCCGGGATGTTGCGGTCCAGCTCGCCGAACACGAACCAGCTCGGCACCGTCCGCCACAGCGGCGGGTCGCCCGACGGCTCGAAGAGCGCGGCCTCGGTCACCGGGCGCTGGGTGACGGCCATCTGGGTCGTCTGCGCCTCGGGCAGGTCCTCGGCGAACTGGTGGTGGTACCGCGCCGGGTCGATGTAGGTGTCCACCCCGCCGTCGCCGAGCGGCACGCGGGTCAGTGTCGGGCCGAGGGTGCCGCCGGGGGCGAGCGAGGACGCGTCGCCGCAGCTCTCCCCCGGCTCCAGCGCGTACCCGGCGACGAACACCAGCCCCTGGACGTCGCCGGCGTCGGCGGGCACGCTGGACAGCAGCGCGCCCCCGTAGGAGTGGCCGACCAGCACGACCGGGCCGTCGATGCTCCGGACGAGGTCCGTGAGCGCGGCCGCGTCCCGGGCGACCCCGCGCAGCGGGACGGCCCAGGCGATCACGCGGTGCCCCTCGTCGACCAGCGGCGTGATGACGTCGTTCCAGCTCGACGACTCGGCGTAGGCGCCGTGGACCAGGACGATGGTGGGCTTCATGTCGGGCTCCTCCGGCGGGTCCGCCGCGACGGCTGTCCGGCGGGGCCGAGTCTGTGCGGCGCCGGCACGGCTGGGCATCGGTCAACTGACTCGACCGGCCGGGCAGGCGGGTACGGACGCATCAGCCGGGCTGCGGCTCGACCCGCTCGAGGGACTGCACGTGCACGTCCTGCACGCGCAGGATCGCGTGGCCGCCCCGGAACAGGACGGTCCAGCCGTCCTCGCGCTCGAGCTCCACGTCGTCGTAGGTCTCGCGCACGACCTGCTCACCGTCTCCGTAGACCATCTGGTACGTGGGCACCACACGTCCCTCCCTCGTCGACCCCCGTGTCGGCGGTCGTGGAGGCACCGACCGTGGTCCGCGAGCGCGGCCGTGGCATCGGTCGTGCGACTGCGGTGCGCCGGAGGGGGCCGGTCCCCGCCGGGCGCCCGGCTCGTGGGCGTCCCGGCGTCGGTGGGCCGACGACGGCCGGACCGGCGCAGAATCCGTCCGGACGCCGACCACCCCTCCCACGGAGACCCCCATGCCTGCGACCGTCTCGCTGCGTGACCGCAAGCGCCGGGAGACGCGTGAGCGGCTGGAGGAGACGGCGCTGCGCCTCTTCGCCGCGCGCGGCTACGACCACGTGACCGTCGAGGACGTGTGCCGCGAGGCGCAGGTCGGGCCGGCGACCTTCTACCGGCACTTCGGCACCAAGGAGGAGGTCGTCTTCGCCTACCGGACGGGCTTCGACGAGGCGATGCAGGCCGCCATCGCGTCCGCGCACGGGGAGGCCGGCCGCAGCGAGCAGCTCCTCCGGGTCCTGCGGTCCTTCGCCGGCCACCTGCAGTCGCAGCGGGCGTCGCTGGCACTGCGCGACCGCATCGTCCTCGGCCACGACGGGCTGATGCGACGGACGCTCGCGGACCAGCGCGCCGTCGAGACGCAGCTCGCCCGCGGCCTGGCGGAGCTGCGCGGCCTGCCGGAGCCCGACGACGCCGTCGTCGCCGAGGCGGCCGTCGGCATGGTGGTGCTCCGGCTGGCCGTGCGGTCCTGGCGCGAGGGGCGCAGCGACCACCTGCCCACGGCCACCGAGGCGGCGTACGCGCTGGTGCGGCAGGTACTCGACGACGACGGGACCTGACAGCCGGGCACCGCCGCTCCCGGCGGTCAGCCGGCACCCCGCTCACCCACCTCCTGCGGCACCCGGGCGAGCGCGTCCCGCAGCGCCGCCCGAGACGAGATCCCGAGCTTGGGGAAGACCCGGTACAGGTGGGCGCTCACCGTCCGCGGTGAGAGGTAGAGCTGCACGCCGATCTGCTTGTTGGTCAGCCCGGACGCCGCGAGCAGCGAGATCTCGTGCTCCTGGGGGGTCAGTCCCACCGCTGCCGCCCGGGCCACCGGTGACCGGGACACCCCCGTCGCCCGCAGCTCGTGCTCCGCCCGCACGGCCCACGGGCGGGCGCCCAGCCGGGTGAAGGCCTCCAGCGCGCCGGCCAGGTGCAGCCGGGCGGCACCGGTCGCCCGGACCCGGCGCAGGTGCTCGCCGTAGGCCAGCTGGACCCGGGCGGACTCGAACGGGTGGCGGTCGGCTCCCGGTGTCGCCATCGCCTCCTCGAAGCACGCGGCGGCACCGTCGTCCGGGGCGGTGAGGGCGGCCGACCCGGCCGCCAGCAGGACCAGCCGGGGGCACAGCCGGAAGACCTCCAGTCCCCGCATCGCCGCCACGTGGGCCCCGGCCTCCTGGCGCCGGCCGGTGCGGACCGCGGCCTCGACCAGGTCCAGGGTCACCCACGCGGCCACCGGCACGTGCGGGGCCACCACACCGGGCGGGCTGATCGCCGCCGCCTGCCGGTAGGCCTCCTCGAAGTCGCCCTCCGCGAGGGCCGCCAGCGCACGGGCGCGGTACGCGGAGTGCTCGAGCGCGCGGACACCGCGCGGCCCGGCCCAGGAGACGACCTGCCCGGCGAGGGTCCGGGCCGTCTCGTGACGACCCTCGGCGGCCGCGAGCAGCGCCAGGCAGCAGGTGCCCGAGAGGCTGGGGAGCCGGTAGCCCAGGGCCTCACCCAGCTCGACGGCCTCCTCGGCCGTCCGGCGGGCCTCCTCCCACCGCCCGGCGCCGTAGGCGTCCTGACACAGCACGACCAGGGCGTCGACCGCGCAGGCCACGGCGCCGCCCTCCCGCCCGTTCCCCACCACCCGCCACAGCGCCTGCCGGCAGCCGTCGAGCCGGTCGACGTAGGAGGCGGCCAGCCCGGTCCGCACGATCTGCGCCGGGTCCTCCTCGGCGTCGATGCCCGCGATCACCCGGTCCAGCTGCCGCAGGTCCGCGGCGGTGGCGAGTGCCGGGGCGCCGAACGTCGACCGGGCGACCGAGAGGGCGGGGCCCAGCCGGTGCCCCAGCCGGGCGGCCGCCGACTCCAGGGCCTGCCACGGCTCGGCCCGGCCGCTGGAGTGACAGATGACCAGGAGGCCGTGCAGGGCCTCGTCGAGGTCACCCACCCCGACGGGTCCGAGCAGCGCGGACTCGATCGCGCGCACCAGCGCGACGTGGGCGCCGTCGACGTCCCCGTCCCCGGTGGAGAGGTGGTAGGAGGCGGCCATCGCCGTCTGCAACGAGCCCCCGCCGTCCGGATCGGCCCGCCGGGCCTGCAGCAGGAGGTCCGGGACACTGCGCAGGTCACCGGCCGCGTGCGCGCCCACGTAGGCGGCCCTCGCCAGACGGCGGGCCCGGTCGGGACCGGACGGGCTGAGGTCCGCGGCCCTCAGCAGCGCGGTGACGGCACCGACCCCGTCGCCCTTCCGGAGTGCACGGTCCGCGGCCTCGTCGAGCAGGTCCGCGGCCGGCCCGTCCGGGCCGACGGCCGCCTCGGCCAGGTGCCACGCCCGGCGCTCGGGCTGGTCGACGAGGACCTCGGCCAGCGCGGCGTGGGCACGGCGGCGCTCGCCGCTGGTCGCCAGCTGGACGGCTGCCGAGCCGACGAGCGGGTGCCACAGGGACACGCGCCGGGTCCCCGCGTCGACGCGCAGCAGCCGCGCCCTCTCGGCCGGGGCCAGGACGTCCAGCCAGTCCTCGTCGCGGGACGCCGAACCGAGGACCCGGAGGTCCCCGGTGCCGTCCAGGGCGGCCAGCAGCAGCAGCCGCCGGGTGGCGGGCGGGAGGTCGCGCATCCTGCCGGCGAACACCGCCCCCAGGTGGCGGCTCAGGGGCAGGACCGAGGGCAGCGCCTCGAGCGCCACCCGCTGTCGACCGGTGAGCGCGGCCGGCAGCTCGAGGAGCGCCAGCGGGTTGCCCTGGGCGGCGGCGACGACGCGCCGGCGCACCCGGGGGGCCATCGTCGGGTAGCGGCCGGCCACCAGCTCCTCGGCGGCTCCCTCCTCGAGCGGTCGCACCTCGTGCTCGGGCAGGCCGGCCAACGGGCCGGACCCGTCGTCGCCCCACCGGGACGCGGCGAGCAGACCGATGCGGGCGCCCGCCGGGACGCGGCGGGCGACGAAGCCCAGCACCTCGGCGGTCGTGCGGTCGAGCCACTGCAGGTCGTCGACCACCACCAGCACGGGTCTCCCGACGGCGAGCTCACGCAGCGACGTGAGGACCGCGGTGGAGACCACCAGCCGGTCCGCGGTCGGGCCCGCCCGGTACCCGAGGCTGTGCGCGAGGGCGTCGCGGTGCAGGTCGGACAGGGCCGTCAGCTCGCCGAGCACCGGGACCAGCAGCTGGTGGAGACCGGCGAAGCCCACCTCCGCCTCGGCCTCCACACCCGCGGCGGACAGCACCCGGGTCCCGGCGGCGCCGGCGGCTCGCGCCGCCACCTCGAGCAGGGCGCTCCTGCCGACCCCCGGTTCGCCCGTGAGCACCAGAGCCGCACCGTGTCCGGCCGCCCGGTGCAGGAACGAGGTCAGCACCGCCACGTCCCCGGCTCGCCCGACCAGGGAGCCGGCCGGGTACCCGGAGCCGCCATCGTCCACCGGTGCCCCCTCGGCTCGGAGCCGTCGACCCGACCGGGTGGAGGGGAGTTCCGGCTGTCCGTCCCGTGGAGACGAGAGTCTCTCTCGCCAGTTGCGGACTCCACAACCGCCTCGTGCGCGGATCGACGGCTCGTCACGGCACGCCTGCGGACGGCCACCGCCGCGACGCAGCCCCGCGCGCGCGGTCAGATGACCGATGCCCGGTGCCGTGCCGGACCGGATGCTCGCCGGACCACGGGACGAGCGGTCGGCCGGCGGCCCGTCCCCCGACCGGGAGGTGTGGCGGCATGGGGACCGGGATCTTCGGCACCGACGGGACCGATCCGGAGGAGGACTCGGGGGTCCTCGACGCCCGCGACACGCTGGAGGACCTCGGCGGGATCGAGGACGTCCTCGACACGGGGTGGTCCCCGCCCGAGCGGCCGTGGGGGGTCGACGAGTGGGGCACCACGGAGTGGGAGGAGTCCACCGGGGAGAGCCTGGACGGCCGCCTCGCCCGCGAGCTGCCGGAGACCGACCGCAGCGAGGGCGACGGGCTCGGCGACACCTCGGACACCGACGGTGAGCTGCTCGACGACGAGGTCGGCGACCGGCGTGCCGGCCGGCTGGTGGAGGGCGAGGGCGGCTGGGGAGACGACGAGCCGGAGCTGCACGCCGTCGACGCCGGCATCGACTCCGGCGCCGCCTCGGCGGAGGAGGCGGCCGTGCACGTCGTCCCCGGCAGGGACGCGGACCGGTTCTCCGGGTGGGAGGACCGCCCGTAGCGCAGGGGTGCGGGCGGTCAGGCGCGCAGGTAGGCCAGCACGGCGAGCACCCGCCGGTTGACGTCGGCCGCCTGGTGCAGGTCGAGCTTGGTGAACACGTTGTGCACGTAGGCCTCGACCGTCTTCGGGCTGAGGAACAGCCGCTCGCAGATCGCCTGGTTCGACCGCCCCTCCGCCATCACGGCCAGCACCTCCCGCTCCCGCTCCGACAGCGCGTCCAGGGGGTTGCGCACGCGGCGCCGGCCGACGAGCTGGGCCACGACGCCGGGGTCGATCACCACTCCGCCGGCCGCCACCCGGCGCAGGGCGTCGGTGAGCTCGCCGGGGTCGGTGACGCGCTCCTTGAGCAGGTAGCCGGTGCCCGTCGCGCCGGACTCGACGAGCCGCATCGCGTAGTGCGGCTCGACGTGCGCCGACAGCACGAGGACACCCACCCCCGGGTGGCCGGCGGCGAGCACCCGCGCGGCCTCCAGCCCCTCGGTGGTGTGGGTGGGGGGCATCCGGATGTCGAGGACGACGGCGTCCGGCGGGTCCCGCTCGACCGCGGCGAGGAGGGCGTCGGCGTCCCCCACCTGCGCGGTGACGTCGAACCCGGCGTCGGCGAGCAGCCGCGCCACGCCCGCCCGGAACAGCGCCGCGTCGTCGGCGACCATCACGCGCACGGGACCGTCGCGATCACCCGGGTGCCGCCGCCCCGTGGGCTGCGCACCGTCAGTTCCCCGCCGAGCGTGGCCACCCGGTCGGCGAGCCCGCGCAGGCCCGAACCGCCCGGGTCGGCCCCGCCGGCGCCGTCGTCGCTCACCTGCACGCGGAGCCCGCCGGCGTCCTGCCGCACGTCGACGACGACCTGCCCGGCGCCCGCGTGCTTGGCCGCGTTCGCCAGCGCCTCGGAGACGACGAAGTAGCAGGTCTGCTCGACCGCGTCCGCCCACCGCCGGTCGGGCACCGCGCCGACCACGGCCGGCACCGGGCAGCGCTCGGCGAGGGAGTGGAGGGCCGGCCCCAGCCCGGCGTCGGTCAGCAGCACCGGGTAGATGCCCCGGGCCAGCTCGCGCAGCTCGTCGAGGGCCCCGGCCAGCTCCGCGCCCGCCTCGTCCAGGAGCGCGCCCAGCTCACCGCGCCCGGCGGTGTCGAGCTGGGTGTGCGCCAGCCGGAGCGCGAGGGCCACGGTGACCAGCCGCTGCTGGGCTCCGTCGTGCAGGTCCCGTTCCACCCGGCGGCGGGCGCCGTCGGCCGCCTCGACGATCCGCGCCCTCGACGCCTGGACCTCCCGGAGCTGGCTGCGGACCTCGGCGTGCAGCCGCTCGTTCTGGACCGCCAGGCCCGCCCCGGCCGCCACCGCCGCCACGAGCTCGGGCTCCCCCGCGAGCACCGGGTCGTGCACCAGCACCGCGATCCGCTCGCCGTCGCGCTCCAGGTAGGTCAGGGCCCGGCCGCCGACGGGCCCGACGCGGACCGGGGCACCGGTGGGGTCGACGAAGGCACCCCGCTCCGGCAGCCAGTAGGCCAGCTCGAGCGACGGGTCGTGCAGCGCGGCGGCCAGGGCGCTGCGCAGCCGCTCCGGCACGGGCAGCCCGGCGCCCAGCTCCACGATGAGCCGGCCCACCGCCGACCGGTCGAGCTGGCTGCGCAGGAGGCCCAGCAGCAGCGCCAGGGGCCACACCACCAGGACGACCTGCGCCGACCAGGCCAGCGCCACCCCGACCGCCGGCGGGATGAGCAGCAGGACCGCCGTCCGCTCCACCAGGATCGTGACGACGATCAGCGCCGCGCCCACCGCCCCGGGGGTGAGGCTGCGGCGCTGCGCGGGCCCGGCCGACCGCCACCTCCTGAACACCACGCCGAGCAGGGACACGAGCAGCACCACGACCACGCCCTGCACGGCCAGGTCGACGCCGGAGGGGTCGAACCCCCCGTTGCTCGGGGCGATCACCAGCCCGTTGGGCGGCGGTCCCTCCCCGAGCTGGCGCCGGGCACCGAAGGCGAAGAGGAAGACGGCGTCCAGCGGTGCGGAGAGCAGGTAGCCGGCCGTCACCAGCACCCGCTCCACCCGGTCCTGCACGCGCCCGGCCGGGAAGGTGGCCAGCAGGTGCACCAGGACGCTCAGGTGGACCGAGCCGAGCAGGACGCCGACCACGAACCCGGCGCGGGTGTCGACCGCGACCGCGAAGCGGGCGAACCAGGCGAAGCCGAGCACGACCATCAGGACGCCGGTGCGGCTGTCCGGGCGGCGCGTCCAGGCCACCAGGCCCACACCGACGAAGGACCAGCCGACGGCGAGGCCGAGGACGAGGGTGGGCGCCAGCAGGTCGGCGGGCACCGAGTAGCCGCCCCACACGAGCGCGCTCGCCGCCGCGACGCCCGCGGCCCCCCCGGCCGAGGCCACCACCGCGCGCGTGCGGGGCCTCAGCCGCTGCACGGGACCGGCCGTCCTGGTCCGTCGATCACACGCAGCAGTGTCTCGCCGCTCAGGTCCGCTTTGGCGATGAAGCCGCGCGCCGTGCTGGTCTCGACCCGGTGGCCGTAGTCGAGCAGGGCCCGGCTGGAGACGAGGACGACGATCGGCTCGGGCTGTCCCCGGGCGAGCGCCTCGGCGACCGCGAAGCCGTCCAGGTCGGGCAGCTGGACGTCGAGGAGGACGACGTCGGGCGCGAGGTCGCGGGCCGCGGACAGGGCGCCGGCGCCGTCGGCGGCCTCCCCCACGACCGAGAAGCCGCCCGCCACGAGCAGCCGGCGGGCCAGCGACCGGAAGGGAGCGTGGTCGTCGACGATCAGCACCCGCGCTGTCACGGGGTCGAGGCTGGCACCGCCGCCGGGCGCCGGACCACGGGGCCAGCCCCGTGCCCGGCCGGGGGGTTCGCCCGCTGGTCGGCACCTCCCCGACCGGCGGACTCTCGGACCGGTCAGGATCCAGCCGTCCCCGGGAGGCAGTCGTGTCCCGCACCGCGCACCGAACCCCGACCACCTGCCGCGCCGGAGCGGCGGCAGCCGCCGCCGTCCTCCTGCTGACCGCGTGCGGCGGCGGTGACACGGGCGCCGCGAGCGACCGGCCGGAGGAGACCTCCGCCGCGGAGGCCGACGCGGGCGGAGCGACGTCCGGCGCGGCCGACTTCTGCGCCCAGGCGGCCGGGATCGACGAGCGGGTCGACACGGCGCTGGAGGACCTCGAGGACGACGACCCGTCGGTCTCCGACGCCTTCCGCCAGATCGCGACGGAGCTGCGCGGCATCGACGCCCCGGAGTCGATCACCCCCGACTGGGAGGCCATGGCGGCGGGCCTGGACCGGATGGCCGACGCGTTCGGCGACGTCGACGTCACCGACCTCGGCTCGCTCGAGGCACTCGACCGGGCCGAGGGCGACCTGAGCACGGCGAGCGCCCGCGTGGACGACTACCTCAGCGACGAGTGCGGCCTCTGACCCGCCGGCCGGCGCGGGACCCGGGACGCCGGCGAGGCCCACGGCCCCGCGCCCGGAGGGCCACACTGACCCCTCCCGGAGCCCGTCCGCAGCACGGAGAGGGAGGCCACCGATGTCCCGTCCCGGCCGGCCGCGCACCCGTGTGCGGGGGCGCCGGACCGCCGCCGCGGTGGCCCTCGCCGCGGCGGCCTGGGTGCTGGTGCTCAGCGTCGCGGCCGCGCTGGACGACTTCCCGCGCGGCCTGCTCCTGCTGGCCTGCGGTGCCCTGGTCGCCGCGGGCGCGTGGCAGGGGGTGCTCCGCCGCGGCTGGGGACGGGTCGCCGGCCTCGCCGTCGCCGGCGTCGCGCTGACCGGCGGGGTCGTGGTGCTGGCGGACTCGGGCTACCGGCGCACCGTCCTGCTGCTCGGGCTCGGCGCGCTGGTCTGGCACGCGGCGGCCCGGTCGGCCTTCCGGCCGGACGTCGAGCTGCCCGCCGCCGAGCGACCGCGCCGGCCGGTGGTCGTCGTCAACCCGCGGTCGGGCGACGGCCGGGCGGTGCGGACCGGGCTGGCCGCGGCGGCCCGCGAGCGGGGCATCGACGTGCTGGAGCTGCGGCCCGGCGAGGACCTGGCCGCACTGGTGCGGGGCGCGGTCGAGGCCGGCGCCGACGCCGTGGGCATGGCCGGCGGTGACGGCTCCCAGGCCGTGGTCGCCGCCGTCGCGGCCGAGGCCGGCCTCCCCTACGCCTGCATCCCGTCGGGGACGCGCAACCACTTCGCCCTCGACCTCGGCGTGGACCGCACCGACGTGGTGGGGGCGCTCGACGCCCTCGTCGACGGCGGCGAGCGGGTGGTCGACCTGGCCGAGGTCAACGGCCGGGTCTTCGTCAACAACGTCTCCCTGGGGGTGTACGCGCAGGCCGTGCAGGAGGGCGGGTACCGCGCCGCGAAGGTGCGGACCCTGCTCGCCACGGTGCCCGAGGCCCTGGGCGCCCGGGGCGGTGCGCAGGACCTGCGCTGGACGACGCCGGGCGGGCGCACCATGCAGGGCGCGGCGGTGGTCCTGGTGGGCAACGGCCAGTACCGGCTGGCCGGGGCCGCCGGCGCGGGGACCCGCCCGGCCGTCGACCAGGGGCTGCTCGGGGTGACCGTGGTCGACCCGCCCGGCAGCCGCGAGCGGCGCGGGCGGCGCCCGGTGCGCCAGTGGGCGACCCCCGAGTTCCGCGTCGAGGCGACCCAGCCGGTGGCGGCGGGGGTCGACGGGGAGGCCACGGTGCTGGCACCGCCGGTCACCTTCCGGTCGCGCCCGGCCGCCCTGCGGGTCCGCATCGCCGCCCACCACCCCGGCGCCTCCCCGTCGGCGATCGAGCCGGTGGGTGCGCTGGCGGCCCTGCGCGCTCTCGCCCGCATCGCCGGCGGCGGCGACCCGCGGCAGCTGCCGCCCCGGGGAGCGCCGGCGGCGCGGCAGCGGGACGCCGTGTGACAGTGGCGGCGTGCACCTGCTGCTGGAGTACACCCTCGCCGACGACTACCTGGAGCGGCGCGCGGCGCTGCGCGAGGACCACCTCGCGCTGGCGCGGGCCGCGCACGAGCGGGGCGAGCTGCTGCTCGCCGGCGCGCTCCCCGACCCCTACGACCGCGCCCTGCTCGTCTGGACGGCGGAGCGCGAGGTCGTCGAGCGGTTCGCCCAGCAGGATCCCTACGTCGTCCACGGGCTGGTCACCGCCTGGACGATCCGGCCGTGGAACGTCGTCGTCGGCTGACGGCGTCACACGGGCCGTCACACGCCGGCGCCGTCTCCTGTGCGCAGCCGACGCCCGTGCCCGTCGACGACCTCCCACCGAGCCCGCGCGGTCTCGTCACAACCGGTCCACGGTGCGCTTGAGTGGCGGTCGGGAGGAGCAGAGAGGGCCGCAGCCACCTGGGCCGGGTACCGGCCCACCGAGTTCCTCGGACCCCGTCGAGAGCCGTGTGCAGCGGTCCCGTGAGTGCTGCGGGCACACGCGCTGCCGGCCGCCCGGGGCGCCGACGGTCACCTCGGCGTCGCCGGACCCCCGCCCCGACGTGGCCCGCACCGCGACAGCCACGAGCACGAGAGGGCGACACCCATGGCCACCACCCTGCCGACCCTGACACCGGTCGAGGACACCCTGTTCCTGACGCTCTGCTGCAGGGCCCTGGACAACCGCTCGCCGCACCCCGTCCTGGGCGACGAGATCGCCGACGAGATCGTCCGCACGCTCGACTACGACCACGAGCGGTTGAACACCAACACCAACCTCGTCCTCAACGTGGCGCTGCGCGCCAAGAAGATCGACGAGGTCGCGTCGCGCTTCACCGCCCGCCACCCCGATGCCGTCGGGCTCGACCTGGGCGCGGGGTTCGACACGCGGGCGGCCCGCATCGCCGTGCCTCCCACGGTCGAGTGGCACGACGTCGACCTGCCCGAGGTGGTGGCCGCCCGCGAGCTCGCCGTCCCGGAACGCGCGAAGGCGCACACCATCGCCGCGGACGTGCGGGACCAGGACTGGCTCGACGCCCTGCCCCGCGACCGGCCCGCCGTGATCACCGCCGACGGCCTGATGGGGTTCCTCACCGAGGACGAGCTGGTCTCCCTGCTCCGCCGGCTGGTCGACCACTTCCCGAGCGGGGAACTGGTCTTCAACGGGTACACGCGGTTCACGATCTGGGTGGCACGCCACTCCCGGGGCACGAAGTCGGTCGCCGGCCAGGTGCGGTTCCCCGGCATGGACGACCCGCGCCGACCCGAACGCTGGGACCCCCGGCTGCACCTGGTCCAGGAGGTGCTGCTCAGCCGGCAACCCGAGATCGCCCGGTTCCCACCCGTCCTCCGCGCCTACTACTGGCTGTCGGCGCGCAGCACGTCGTGGTCCCGCAAGGGCACGCTGGTCCTGCACTACCGGTTCTAGGTCGGCTCCCGGTCCCGGGTCGGCGCGGGCGGTAGCCTCCGGCGGGTGACCAGGGCCGCAGCCGAGCAGCGGGTCACCCGCCGTCGACTCGACGCCCTCACCCTCGGCCTGTTCACCGTGGCCCTGGGCACCAACATCCCGACGCCGCTGCTGCTGGTCTACCGGCGCACCCTGGACCTGTCCGACGCCGACCTCACCGCCGTCTTCGGCTGCTACGCGGTCGGCCTCGTCGCGGCGCTGACCGTCTCCGGTGCGGCCTCGGACCGCTTCGGCCGGCGGGCGCTGGTGCTGCCCTTCGCGGTGGTCGCCGGCCTGGTCTCGCTGCTGTTCGTGCCCGCCGTGAACTCCCTGCCGCTGCTCTACGCGTGCCGGCTGCTGCAGGGCGTCGTGTCCGGGGTGGTGTTCTCGGTGGCCAACGCGTGGCTGCAGGACCTCGCCGGTCCCGACGGGCAGCGGTCGGCGGCCACCCGCGGGGCGGTGTCGACGTCTCTGGGGTTCGCGGTCGCGCCGGCCATGAGCGGGGTGCTCGCCCAGTACGGCCCCGCGCCGACGACGCTGCCCTACCTCGTGCACGTCGCGGTGCTGGTCGTCGGGCTCGGGCTGCTCGTGACCGTCCCGGAGACCGTGCACGTCCGGCGACCCGGCCGGCTGATGACCCTGGGGCTGCCCCCGGAGGCGCGCCGGCCGTTCTGGGCGGTGCTGGCGCCCACCGCCGTGGGCGTCTTCGCCTTCCCGACGGTCGCGGCGACCCTGCTGCCGCTGCTCGTGGTGCCCGGCGGCGTCGGGGTGGCCTATGCCGGCGTCATCGCCGGGCTGGCGCTCGGGGCCAGTGCGGTGGCGGCCCGCGTCGGCCGCGGCGCCGAGCGGGGTGCCGGCCCGCTCGGGATGGTCCTCGGCGCGGGAGGCCTCGCCCTGGCCGTGGTTGCGATCGTGGCCGGGTCCGAGCCGCTGCTGCTGCCGTCGTCGGCGCTGATGGGCGCGGGCGGCGGGCTGTGCCTCACCGCGGGACTGACCCTCACCGCCCGCCTCGCGCCGCCGCACGCCCGGGGCGCGATGAACAGCGCGTTCTACGCCTTCGCCTACGCCGGCTTCGGCACCCCGCTGCTGCTGGCCTGGCTGGGCTCGCGGGTCGGCGCGGTGCCGGCGGTGTCGGCGTTCGTCGCCGTCCCGGCCGCGATCGCCGCCTGGCTGTGGTTCGAGCTGCGCCGCGGTGGCCCGCGGGGCTGAGCCGTTGGTACCGCGGCACCCGGAGGGCCACGATGCGGTCGTGGACTTCGCCCAGGCCCAGCAGATCTTCCTCTCGCCACCGGACGCCGAGCGCCCGCCGTCCGGCGTGCCCGACTCCCCCTCCCGCCGGCTGCGCGACGCCGCCGAGCCGATCGCGACCGTCAGCTGGTGGGGCCGGCCGGTGAACGACCGCCTCGCCGCCCTGGGCCTGGACTTCCTGACCGGCTACGTGTGGGGCCGCGCCGCGCCGATGGGCGAGCCGGCCCCGCTGGTCGTCGTCGCCGCGTTCGGCGTCTTCGAGCCGGGCCTGGTCACCGGCCTCTACGAGCAGGCGCGGGCCACGGCGTCCCGCGCCGACGTGCTCGCCGCCCGCGAGCAGGGCGTGGTGGCGGCGCTGCACGACCTGCTGCCCGGCGCCGACGTCACCGGCGCGGTCGCCGCGCTGCGCCGGGGCACCGACGTCGCGGCGCGGGACCTGGCCGGCCGGCCGCTGTTCGCCGGCCAGCTGTCGCTGCCCTGGCCCGAGGACCCGCTCGGGCAGCTCTGGCACGCCACCACGCTGCTGCGCGAGTACCGCGGCGACGTGCACGTGGCCGCCAACGTCACCGCCGGCGTCACCGGCGTGCAGATGAACCTGCTGACCGAGTACTGGGTGGGCTGGGAGCACACCGCCTACGCCGGCACCCGCGGCTGGTCGCCCGAGGCGATGGCCGCGGCCGACGCCGGCCTGGCCGGCCGCGGGCTGGTCGCCGACGGCCGGCTCACCGACGAGGGACGCCGCCTGCGGGACCGCATCGAGGCGCAGACCGAGGCCGCCCTCGGGCCCGTCCTCGACGCCATCGGCCCCGAGCTGCCCGAGCTCACCCGCCGGCTGGACGACTGGTCGGCGGCGATCGTGGCCGGCGGCGCGGCGCCCCCGGACGTCTACAAGCGGGTCAGCGGCTGAGAGAGGACCCCCGTGCCCCCCGCCACTCGCAGGCTCGCGGCGGGCCCCTGCACGGAGGCCGGAGGATGGGTCCCGGCGGCAGCAGCCGGTGCCGCCGGGAGGACGGGGAGGACGACGTGACGGTGCGCAGTGCGGTCCGCTGGGCCGCGACGCACGGCGCGATGCGGCTGGCGATCCGGGCGCGGGCGCGGGCCGGGAACCCCGACGCCGAGGTGCTGCGCGACCCCGCGGTGCGCGAGGACCCCTTCGCCCACTACGAGCGGCTGCGGACCGCCGCGCCGTTCGCCGGCGGGGCGTTCGCGCGGGTCAGCGTCCACCACGACGTGTGCACCGACGTCCTGCGCAGCGACGACTTCGGCCAGATCGGCGGGAACCGGACCGAGGGGATGCCGCCCCTGCTGCGGACGGCGCTGCGGCTGGCCGGGCCGCGGCGGAGCACCGGCCCGATCGACCCGCCGTCGATGCTCGCCGTCGACCCGCCGGAGCACACCCGCTACCGGCGACTGGTCAGCCGCGCCTTCAGCGCGCGGGCCGTGGCCCGGCTGCGCGAGCGCACCCGGCAGATCGCCGACGAACTCCTCGACGGGCTGGAGCGCGAGGCGGCGGCCGACGGCGGGCACGCCGACCTCGTCGCCCGCTACGCCAGCCTGCTGCCGGTCACGGTCATCTCCGAGGTGCTCGGCGTCCCCGTGGCGATGCGCGAGCGGTTCCTCGCCTGGGGCGACGGCGCCTCGCCGAGCCTGGACATGGGCGTGGACTGGCGCACCCACCGCAGCGTCGAGCGCAACCTGGGCGAGCTCGACACCTGGTTCCGCGGGCACGTGCAGCGGCTGCGCCGCTCCCCCGGTGAGGACCTGCTGTCCGCGCTGGTCGCCACGGCCGACGACGACGGCAGCGGGCTGACCGAGCAGGAGCTGCTGTCCACGGCGCTGCTCGTCTTCGGCGCCGGCTTCGAGACCACGGTCAACCTCGTCGGCAACGGCGCAGCCCAGCTGTTCGCCCACCCCGACCAGCGCCGGCTGCTCGCCGAGGACCCGTCGCTGTGGCCCAACGCCGTCGACGAGGTGCTCCGCGTCGACTCCCCGGTGCAGCGGACCGGACGGCGGGTCAGGCGGGACACCACCGTGCACGGCGTCCCCCTCCGGGAGGGCGACCTGGTGCTGCTCGTGCTCGCCGCGGCCAACCGGGACCCGCGGGTCTTCCGCGACCCGCACGTCTTCGACGTCACCCGGGCCAACGCCCGCGAGCACGTCGCCTTCTCCAGCGGCATCCACTTCTGCCTGGGCGCCGCGCTCGCCCGGATGGAGGGCGAGGTCGCGCTGCGGGCGCTGTTCGAGCGGTTCCCCGACCTGGCCGCCGCCGGCGCCGGGCGGCGCCGCCGCACGGTCGTCCTGCGCGGCTACGAGTCGCTGCCGGTGGTGCTCCCCCCGCAGACCGCCGCCGTCGGCTGATCGGCACGCCGACCCCGTCGCCGTCCCGGCGCGCGGCCGCGGCGCACGCGGAACGGGCCGGCGCCTCCCCCTCCTGCACGAGGCCGGCTACGCACATCGGAGGGGGACGATCCCCTCGGACGCCGGTCCGGGGCGTGGTGGGACCACGGTCCCGTGCTCTCCCGGCCGGCCGTCGGTGACCTCCTTCCCCCCGGCCGCGTCGAGCACCTAGGGTCGCCGGCACGCAGGCAGCGCGCGCCGGCACGACGGGGGACGCTGTGATGGACCGACGTCAGTTCCTGGTCATCGCGGGGGCCGCGGTGGCCGCTCCGTTCGCGGTCTGGCTCGGCGTCGACGCGCTGACCGACGACCCCGGCACGGGGTCGCCGGCCGCCCCCTCGCCGGCCGCTCCCTCGCCGGCCGCTCCCTCGCCGGCCGGCGGCGGCCTCCCCGCGGCCGACTACACGCTGGGGGCTCCGACGCGGGACCTGCTGGCACGGACCGGCACCTCCCTCGTGGCGCCCACCGGGGTGTTCTCCACGCCGTTCGAGGACCCCCGCCCGCGGGAGGACACGACCTGGGACATGCGGGGGGCGCGCTTCGTCGGCTGGTTCGACGCCGACGCCCTGTACGAGACGGGCGAGTACGCGGGGGGCTCCAGCGAGGAGCAGAAGAACAACCGGCCGATCCGGATCGGCCACCGGCAGCCGGTGGGCGGGGCCGCGATCATCGGCGGCGTCGTCGAGGGCGCCCAGCCCGAGACGCTCACCTGGGAGCGGATGAAGTACGGCCAGCACGTCCAGGACGACACCGACCGCTGGGTGGAGGCGGGGCGGCCGGAGGACGTCGACCCGCTGCGCGGTCAGGTCGACAACCGCAACCAGGACGGCGACCCCCGGGTGTACGTCCGGCCCGGTGGCTGGGCGGTGTGGGACGGGGTGCAGGTCCGCAACACCCACGACGGCATCGGGGTCTACGGCGACCACACGCAGGGCCCCGGCGCCTGCTACATCCGCAACTGCTGGCTGCGCGACGTCCACGACGACGCGATCGAGAACGACGACTGGCACGAGCTCGACGTCCTCGACACCCTCGTCGAGGGGACCTACACCTTCCTGTCCTGCCAGAACCACGGGCTCAACGACGTCCGGCCCGTCTCCACCGTCACCGTGCAGGACAGCGTCATCCGGCTGCGTCCCTTCCCCGGCGGGTACAAGACGCACTCGGCCGACGCCGTCCACGGACAGATCTACAAGAGCCAGGACAACGCCCCCGCGCTGGTGCTGCGGAACGTGGTGATCGCCTCCGAGCGGTTCCGGGACCCGGAGGGCGACGGCCCGCAGCTCCCCGAGCGCCGCGGCGACGTGGTCGACCGCTACGAGGACGTCACCCTGGTCTGGCTCGGCTCCGGTCGCTATCCCGGCAACGTGCCCCCCGGGTGCCACGTCACGACCGACCGGGCCGTCTACGAGCGCGCCGTCGAGGACTGGAAGGCCCGCCACGGCGTCGGTCCCGCCGGCGACGTGCAGATGGACCGCGTGCTCTGGCCGGAGCCCGTCTCGCGCTAGGCCGCAACCAGGAGGACCAGTGCCGGTGCCCACGCCCACGCCCACGACGCCGCCCCCGCACGCCGACCCGCCGGACGGTGAGCACCGACCCCCGCTGGCGCTCGTGGAGCAGCTGTGCGCCCGGCTCCGGGAGGCGGGTGTGGCCTACTGCCACTGGAAGAGCACCGATGCGATCGACCTGTCCGCGTCGGGCGTGAACGACCTCGACCTGCTCGTGCACCGCCGGCACCTGCCGGTGTTCCTCGGCGTCCTCGCCGACTGCGGCTTCCGGCAGGCCCTGCCCACCCGGCGCGGCCGCCGGGTGCCCGGCGTCCTGCACCTCTACGGCCGGGACGCCGCCACGGGCACGCTCGTGCACGTCGACGCCCAGGCCCAGCTGGTGCTGGGGGACGACACCACCAAGAACGTCCGCCTGCCGGTCGAGGAGGCCTACCTGGACTCCTGCCGGCACGGGGCGCTCTTCCCCGTCCCGGCGCCGGAGTTCGAGCTCGCCGTCCTCGGCGTGCGCCTCGCCCTCAAGCACGGCACGTGGGACGCCGCCGTCTTCGGCCTGGCCGCGCTGGGCCCCGGCGAGCGGCGCGAGCTGGAGTACCTCACCGCCCGGGCCGACCCCGCCGAGCTGCGCCGGGTCGTCGACACCTGGCTGCCGTGGGTCGGTTGGGCGGACTGGTCGCGCCACCACCGCGCGCTGCTCGACGACGCGCCGCTGGCCACCCGGCTGGCAGCCGGACGGCGGGTCGTCGCCGCGGTCGCCGACCTCGCGCGCCACCGGCCGGCGGTGGACACCGCGCTGCGCTGCGGGCGACGCGTGCAGTGGGGGTTCCGCCAGGTCGTCCTGCGTCAGCACAGCGTCAAGCGCCCGGTCGGTGGCGGGGCCGTCGTCGCCGTCGTCGGCGGGGACGGCGCCGGCAAGTCCACCGTCGTGAGCGGCCTGGCCGACTGGCTGCAGGGCCCCTTCGACACCCGCGTCGTGCACCTGGGCAAGCCCCCGCGATCCGTCGCGAACGTGGTCGTCAAGGGGGGTGTCACGGTGGCCCGCCGCGCGGGCCTGCTGCCGGGGTGGCTGCCCAACCACCCCACCGCCGCGGAGCACCGGGACGCGGTGCCCGGGACGGCGTGGTTGCTCTGGCAGCTGGTCACGGCCACCGACCGCCGGCGGCTGCACCGGCGGGTCCGCCGGCTGGCCGGTCGCGGCGTGCTGGTCGTCTGCGACCGCTTCCCGCTCGAGCAGGTGACGCTCATGGACGGCGCCCGCACCCGGTGGGTGCCGCTCGAGGCGGCCTCCCCGCTGGCCCGCCGGCTGGTCGCCGCCGAGCAGCGGGCCTACGCCGCGATCGCCCCGCCCGACGTGCTGCTGGTGCTGCGCGTCGACCCGGACACCGCGGTGCTGCGCAAGCACGGCGTCGATCCGGCGGAGTTCGTCCGGCCACGGTCGGCGGAGGTCTTCGCCGCGGACTGGACCGGCTCCGGCGCGCTGGTGCTCGACGCGGCGCAGCCGGCCGCCGACGTGCTCGCCGAGGCGCGGGCCGCCGTGTGGGCGCGGCTGTGACGGTCCCCGTCGGGGGCGGCGGGCGGGGGCTCGGCGTGGAGCTGGCCGGGATCCCCGGCTCCGGGAAGAGTCGCCGGGCGCGGGCCCTGGCCACGCGGCTCACCGAGCGCGGGGTCGTGGTCACCCAGCCCCAGGCGCGGTTCGCCCCGTCCGTGCCGACCGCCCGCCGGGTGGCCCGCAAGGTCCGCGCCGTGGCGGGCGCCGCGGCCGGGGCGCCCGTGGCGACCGCACGGCTGGTCGGTGGCGTCCTCCGCTCCGCCCAGCCCGGGCCCGGCGACCTCGCCGGCCGGGTCGTCCAGGTGACCGTCGCTCAGCGGGTGGCGGCGCGCGCCGCCGGTGAGACGGGGGTCGCCCTGGTCGACGAGGGACTGGTCCAGGCCCTGTGGTCGATCGGCCTGCGGGGCGACGTGGAGCCGGTCCTCGCCGCCCTCGACGCGGGCCCGCGACGCCCGACGGCGGACCTGCTCGTCGTCGTGCGCGTCCCCCCGGAGCTCGCGCTGGACCGGCTGGCGCACCGGTCGTCCCGGCACAGCCGGACCCAACTGCTCGACGAGCGCGAGCGGCTGGCCGAGCTGGCGCGCGGTGCGCGGCTGCTCGACCGCCTGGTCGAGTGGTGGTCCGGGCGTGCGCCCGGCTCCTGCGAGGTGCTGACCCTCGACGGGAGCGCCGACGACGGCGCCGACCACGCGGCGCTCGTCGACCGGATCTGCGACCGCACCACCGCCGGCACCCCGGGGTGAGGAGCCGGCCGGGCCGCCTCGCGACGGGGCTGCCCGGCCGGCGGTCGGCCACCTGGGTCAGACGGTCCACTCGACGTGCAGGACCGGTGCCCTGGCCGCACCGCGCTCGCTCGCCGAGGCGGTGCGGGTGCCGCTCCCGGTGACCACCAGGACGACCGCGTTGCCGCTGGCCCAGCCCGGCCGGGCGACGATCTCCTGGAGCACCGGGACCAGGCCCGGGGTGCGCTGCTCGACCCCGCGGGCACCGGTCGTGGGCCACGCCGCGGGCGCCCAGGACACCTGCGCGGTCGTCCGGGGCCGGGAGGAGACGTTCCTCGACGCCGTGGCGAAGGTCGGCGGGTTGTCGGCGGCCTGCCCGGCCACCACCAGGCTCGCCGCCGCCGTCGTCGCCTCGTCCACCGAGAACTGGACGTAGGCGGCGGTGATCGTGGCCCCCGGCGGCACCAGCAGGCCGGTGAACCGCAGCCCGACGGTCTGCGTCGTCGTGCCGTCGACCACCAGCTCCAGGTCCGTGCCGGTGAGCGAGACGCTCGCCGAGCGCTCCTCCGCGTCGTCGGAACCGGACGCCACCGGCACGTCCTGGACCCCGGATCCCGCCGGGTCCACCACGACCGAGACGTCGTCGGACGCCTGGAGCCCGCCGTCGTCGCCCGTGAGCCGGAGCACGTAGGTGCCCGGCGCGGAGAAGGACGCGGTCGTCGTCGCGGCGCTGGCGTCCGCGAAGGTCACCGTCCCCGGCCCGCTGACCGTCGACCAGGTCAGCGACACCGCCGCCGGCGGGTCGGGCAGGCCGTCGTCGTCAGCAGTCCCGGCGAGCGACGCCGGCGTGGCGAGGGGGACCCTCCGGTCCGGCCCCGCGGACACCCGCGGAGCGGCGTTCGTGGGCGCCTCGCCGACCGGCGGCAGGGTGACCGCCATCTCGTAGAAGCGCCCGTCGTTCTCCTGCGGGTTGCTGTCGTTGTCGACCCCGCGGTCGACGATGTACCAGTTCAGCGCACCGGAGCCGTTGCTCGCCGGCGCGAGCGTGATCCCGGCCGCCTTCCTCGGCTGGGCCGCCCGGATGTCGATGGTGTTGAGCAGCTGTCCCTGCCGGTTCAGCTCGAAGACGCGCTTGCTGGGGCCGTCGAGGGCCAGGATGGTGTTGCGGCCGGCGTGGAAGGCGACCCCCTCCGGGTCGAGGGCGCCGTGCCGGCCGACGTCGATCGCCGTGGACGTGTCGTCCCCACCGTCGGCGGGCTGGCCGTCGAAGACCCCGTTGGGGCCCGGGCCGATGTCGTAGATCTTCTTGGTGCCGCCGTCGATGACCAGCAGGTGGTTGTCGGACGTCAGCTCCATGTCGATGGCCACGTCCTCCGCGTCACCGCTGGCCAGTGAGCGCATGGAGAAGGACGTGACCGCGTCGTCCGGGGTCCCGTGCCGGCCGTCCGCCCCCGCGCGGACCTCGAAGATCCGGTCGGCGTCGTCGTCGGAGACGAACAGGCGGCCGTCGGAGGCCCGGTAGCCCACCCCGGTCGGCTCCCGCGACCAGGGCAGCGTGGTGCCACCGGGGTCGTCGGCCGACTGGGTGCCGTCCAGCGTGGAGCGGAACAGGTTCGTCCCCGCGTAGAGGGGTGTCTCCTCGACCTCGCAGTCGCTGATGACCAGCCGGCCGGCCGCGGGGTCGTAGGTGATCCCCGCCGGATCCGGGCTCGGCCGCCCCCAGGTGTGGGTGGGCCGGGTCGCGACCAGCGTGGCCGAGACCGTGGCCGCCTCGGCCTCCTCGGCGGGCAGGGCCACGACCCCGCCACCCACGAGGACCGCTGTGACGACGAGACCCAGACGGCGCGGTACCGGCATGACGGTCTCCCTTCGGCTGGAGGACGTGCACAGGCAATACGCACCCCGGTGGGCTGTCAACCATTCCGCGGGAGTTCTTGAAGAATTGACGGAACGTGCACGGGAGGCGTCACGCTGTCCGCCGGCGAACTCGTCGGGAATGGCGACGGCACCTCACCTGCACGAGGTCGTCCCGTGCACACGACGGAGACGTCCGACGCCATTCCCGTGGCCGTGCGGAATGGTCGTCGCACGGGTGCCGCGGTACCGCACACTCCGACGGTGCCGGCGGACCACCGATGCCGGCCGGGCCAGCAGCAGGAGGGGCGCGTGGACGGCACGGGGCAGCAGCGGACGGCTGGCGAGGTCGTCCTGCACGTGTGCACGCGCTACCAGCGCGGTGGGTCCGAGCGCCGGCTGCGCGACAGCATCCGGGCCCTGCCGGAGCTGCGGCACCACGTGCTGCTCGGCGCGGAGTCGGACCCGGACCTCGCCCGCGAGCAGACCGGCGCCGACCGGGTGGCGCTGCTGCCCACGCTGGTCCGCGAGGTCGCCCCGGCCCGGGACGCTGCCGCGCTGGTCTCGTTGTGGCGGCTGCTGCGCCGGTCCGCCTACTCGGTCGTCGTCTCCCACCAGTCCAAGGCGGGGGTGCTGGCCCGGCTGGCGGCGGGCGCCGCCGGCGGGCTCCCCACCGTCCACTCGCTGTCCATGGCCAGCTTCGGCCCCGGCTACGGCACGGTGGAGAACGTCCTGTTCCCCCGGCTGGAACGCGCCCTGGGTCCCCGGACCTCCGCCTACTGCGTGGTCGGGCACGACCTCGCCCGGCGCTTCGCCGCCGTCGGTGTCCCGCCGGAGCGGCTGCACGTCGTCCGGTCCGGGATCCCGCTGCCCTCCCGGCTGCGCCGGCGGGACGAGGCGCGGCGCCTCCTGGACGCCCGTCACGGCACCACGCCGGGCCGGCGGCTGGTCTGCTACGTCGGCAGTCTGGAGCCCCGGAAGAACCCGCTGCTGCTGGCCGACCTGCTCCGGGGGCTGCACGACCGCGCGGCCGGTGACGCCCCGGACCTCCTGGTGGTGGGCGACGGCCCGGAGCGGGAGCGGCTCGGGGCGCGGCTCGAGGACCTGGGGGTGGCCCGGCACGCGGTGCTCACCGGGCACCTCCCGGACCCGGACGACGTCGTCGACGCCCTCCGCGGTGCCGACCTGGTCGTCCTGCTCAGCGTGGCCGAGGGCCTCCCCCAGGTGCTCGTGCAGGCCGCCGCGGCGGGAACGCCGTTCGTCGCCCACGACGTGGAGGGCGTCCGCGAGGTGCTCGCGCTGGGCGCCCGCGGTTCCGCCGTCCCGCCGGGGCGTCTCGACGACGTCGTGGCGGCCGTGGCGCGCTGGCTGGCGCAGTCCCCGGCGGGTGACCTGGAGCCGGTGGCCGACCTGTCGAGCTGGTCGGCCGGGTCGATCGCCGCGTCCTGGCGGTCGGTGTTCGAGCAGGTGCTCGGTGCGGTCCCGGCGGACCGGCCGTCCGCCGGCGTGGTCAGCGGGCCGGCGTGACCAGCCCGGCCAGCGCGCGGGCCGGTCGGCGGTCACGCGCCCGGAGCACGGCGAGGACCAGGACGGCGCCCGCGTAGACCGCGGCGCCGGCGGCGGCGGACACCAGGAGCGGCTGTCCCGACGTCCACACCAGCACCGCGGCCATCGGCACGCTGGCCAGCAGGGGCCAGCCGTTCGAGCGCAGTATCTCCGAGGGGCCGGTGGCCCGGCGGAGCAGGACGGCGAAGGCCCCCAGCAGCAGCACCTCGCAGACCACCGAGGTGACCGCGGCGCCGAGGTGGGACCAGCGCGGGATGGCCCAGCAGTTCATCCCGACGTTGAGCACGGCCACCACGGTCACGGCGAGCGTGCGCCCGTTCTGCCGGTCGACCGCCGCGAGCGAGAGGCTCAGCGTGTGGCCCAGCATCCGCAGCGGGATGACCAGGACGAGCAGCTGGTAGGTGAGGACGACCGGGGCGAAGTCGGGGCCGTACAGGAAGGCGATGGTGCGCGGCGCCAGCAGCAGCGACGCGACGGTCACGGGCACACCGACGAGTGCGACCAGCCGCAGGGAGACGTCCCGCAGCCGGCTGAACTCCTCCGGGTGGGCCGGCCAGGCCCGCCCCATGCGGGGGAACAGCGCCCGGTTGATGCTGCGCGGGACCACGGTGAAGTAGAGGACGAGGTTGGTGGCGGCCTGGTAGAGGCCCACCGCTGCCGGGCCCTTCCAGACACCGAGGAGCACCGCGTCGACGCGCGCGTAGGTCAGCATCCAGGTGTCGCTGACGGCGAAGGGCGTGCACCGCCGGACGGTCGACCACAGGGTCCGCCCGCCGGACCGCGGGAGCGGCACCCCGCCCAGGTGGCGCCCGGCGAGCAGCCACGCGCACCCGGCCCCCAGCGCCCGTGACCCGGCGAAGGCCGCGAGCGCGGCGAGCGGCCCCCCGCCCTGCCACAGGGCGACCGCGGTGCCGACGAGGTACACGGTCTCCTGCGCAGCGGTGACCCCGGTCTCGAGGTCCAGCCGCTCCCATGCCCAGAACGCGGCGAACAGCACCCGCGCAACGCCGTCGAACGCCATCCCGGCCGACGCGACGGCCAGGGACAGGGCCGTCTCCGGGGATGCGCCGGCCGCCAGCGCCGCGCCCGGGAGCAGCGCGGTGAACACCACCCCGAGGACCACGGCCAGCAGCAGTCCGGTCTCCACCCACTGCCGTCCGTCCTCCGGCCGGCGGGCGACCTCCCGGGCCAGCAGCGTGGGGATGCCGTAGTAGAAGGGCAGCAGGCCGCTGAGGGTGAGCGCGAACTGCACGACGCCCAGGGCGACGGGTCCCCCCGAACGGGCCAGCAGCACGACGACCCCGACCGAGGCGACGGCACGCGCGGCGAAGGTGAGCAGCTGGGCCGTCGAGTTGGCCGCGACCCTCCGACGCCGCGGGGGACGGTCCACCCGCTCCCCGGCCGTCCGCACCTGGCTGGTCACGGCATCGGCGTCCGGACGACCGGGTCGTGGCCCGCCGGGCGGGTCATCGGGCCGGCCACCGGGACCGGGCACCCGCCTGGTCCGCCGACCGGGCGAGCAGGTGGGTGGCGGCCACGAACCCCAGCAGCGCCCAGAACCAGCGGTAGTGCAGCACCTCGTGGGTCACCGCGGTGAGCGCGAACGCCGCGCACGCCCCGGCCAGCGCCGCGGGGACGGGGACCGCGGCGGCCAGCTGCGGCAGGAGCCGGTGCCGCGTCACCTCCATGAGCCGTGCACCGACGGCAGCGATCAGTGCGAGCACGGCGAGCAGGCCCAGGGGGCCACGCTCGACCAGCGTCGCGAGGTAGTCGTTGTGGGCCTCCTTGTCCAGGCGGGAGAACCCGGTGCCGAGCTCGTGCTTGGTCGCGGCCGGACCGATCCCGAGCAGGCGGCCGCCCTCGAAGAGCTCGTACTGCTGGATGAAGAGCTCCTCCCGCTTGTCCGCGCTCTCCGGGCTGCGCCCGACGGTGTACCGCAGCAGGGGGTCGTCGCTCTGCTCGGCGGCAGCGACCAGCGGCGGCACGACGGTGGTCCAGCCGACACCGAGCACGAGGACCAGCGAGGTGAGCGTCGCTATCGCCGGCATCAGCCCCCTGCGCAGCCGCAGGTTGAGGAACACCATCACGAGCGTCCCGCCGACGAGGGACAGCAGCGCCGCGTTCGAGCCGGTGAAGAACATGGCGGTGAGCAGCAGGAGGCAGGCGCCGGCCCGCACCCAGCGCCGGCGCGGGAAGCCGGACGCCACGACGACGAAGATCGCGATCATGAAGTAGTTACCGGCCATGTTGGGGTGGTCGAAGAACAGCTGCGCCCGCCGCCCCCACTCGCTGGCCCCGGACAGCGCGGGGATCCCGCCCACCACCCCGGCCACCATCACCCCCGCCCAGAGGGTCGCGCTGACGGCCCAGGCGCGGATCGCGACGGCCAGTGCCCGGGGCGTCCGGCAGATGGTGGCCAGCGCCGCGCACCAGAGGAACAGGAAGATCTCCTGACCTGCCGCGATCCCGCCGCGGAACGGGACGGCCGACAGCATGGCCGCGACGAGGCCGGCGACCACGTAGGCGGTCATGGGCACGAAGTAGGGGAAGTTCAACCTGGCCCGGCGCCGGATCGCCCACAGCATCGCGGTGGCGACCCCGATGGCGACGAACAGGTCGATCGGGGCGCCGTTGCCCGGCCCCTTCGGGCTCACCAGCGGGGTGAGCCCGATGCACAGCGCGACCACCGCGAGGACCGCCCGCCCCGGCTCGTGCGGTCCCGTCTCCCAGGGGTAGGCCTCCGACAGCCCCCGCCAGGCCTCGGCCGGTCGTGGAGCGGGTGCGGTCCCCCGGTCGCTCGACATGGCCGCGGATCAGGGCGCCGGGTCGGCGGGCACCCGGTCGGCGGCGGCCTCGTCCGCGGTCAGGGCCAGGTGACGCGGGGCGGACCGGGTGATCCCCCGCCGCCACCGGCCCCGGTAGGTCAGGACGCCGATGACGGGCTGACGGGCCAGCTCCACGTGCCGTTCGAGGCGCTCGAACACCGACGTCCCCTTCACCACGTCGGGCACGACCGCGACGATGCCCGTGCCCGGACGGGACGAGCGCGCGGCGTCCCGGGAGGCATCGCCCTCGAGGTAGAACGACGTGACGCGCAGTCCGCCGTCGTCGTGGCCGTCGAGCTGGCCGGCCAGGCCCGAGACGTCCACCTCGGGACCGACCGGCACCAGCTTCACCGACCGGACGCCCGCGGCGTCGGCGGCGAGGGTCAGGTAGTTGGTCAGCCAGGGGTCCTGCAGCTCGGTGTCGTGCTTGGGAGGCCGCGGCAGCCGGTCGAGCAGGGGCGCGCCGAGGTGGTGCGCGATCCCCGGACCGGTGAGCGTCGGGCGCCACGACTCGAGCGTCGCGGCGAGTGCGACACCGAGGACCAACCCCAGCAGCCCGCCGATCGCCAGCCGGGTGACCAGGGCCGTGGGCACGGGCAGCCCGCTGGTCGCCGAGCCGTCGATGATCCGCGGCGCCTCGGTCGTCGACAGGATCGTGACCAGCTGCTGGCGCTGGTTCTCCAGGCGGGTCCGCTGCTCGACCGCCTCCGCGTGCCGCAGGGCGAGGGCCTCGACGCTGCGCAACCTCGCCACGGTCGCGTCCGCCGTGTCCTCGATCCGGGTGATCTCCTGCGACAGCGCCGCGATCTGCCCGTCGATCCCGGCGATCGCCGCCCGGGTGTCCCCGAGGATCGCCTCGTCCCGGGCGCGGACGACCTCGGCGGCGAGGGCGTTGGTGATCGTCGCGGCCGCGGTCGGGTCGGGGTCGGTCGCGGTCAGCTCGAGCACGCCGGAGGTCCCCACCGGGGCGACCTGCACCACCTCGATGACGGCGACCGGGTCGCGGGCGATGCCGGCCTGCCCGAGGGCCCGGCCCACCGCCTCGGGGCTGGTGGCCAGCGCCAGGGCCGTGTCGGCCAGCCCGCTCGACTCCTGCGCGTCCCGGGTGTCCCAGGAACCGATGGTGAAGCGGGCGCTCGCCTCGTAGCTCGGCTCCTGCATCCGGTGCAGCGCCACCGGTACGGAGACCCCGAGCAGCACGAGCAGCAGGATCACCGCCCAGTGCCGCCGGAGGATCCGCTGTGCGACCAGGTTCAGGTCCACGTCCGTCGTCCCGTCCCTCCGTGCCGGGTCGCGTCTGCGACCCGGGTGCTGCACACCGCCCGCCGGCGTCCGGCCTTCACCGGCCACCCGCCGACAGCACCTGGCCGAGGGTGCGGATCATGATCTTGACGTCGCCCCAGATCGACCAGTTCTCGATGTAGAAGTTGTCGAAGCGCGCCCGGTCCGCGATCGACGTGTTGCCGCGCAGCCCGTGGATCTGCGCCCAGCCGGTCAGCCCCGCGGGCACCCGGTGCCGGGCCATGTACCAGGGGAACTGGCGGGTGAACTCGCCGACGAAGAACGGGCGCTCCGGCCGGGGTCCCACCAGGCTCATGTCCCCCCGCAGGACGTTCCACAGCTGCGGGATCTCGTCGAGGGAGGTCCGGCGCAGGAACCGGCCGACCGGGCCCAGCCGCTCGTCGTCGGCGATGGTCCAGCGGGTCCCGGACTCCGTCTCCCCGACCGGCCGCATCGAGCAGATCTTCAGCAGGGTGAACGGCCGGCCGTCGAGCCCGATCCGGGTCTGCCGGAACAGCACCGTCCCCGTCTCCCAGCGCGCGAGCAGCGCGCACAGCAGCAGCACCGGCAGGAGCAGCACCATCGCGACGGCCGCGAGCACCACGTCGGTCACCCGCTTGAGCGCCCAGGTCGGGCTGCGGAACGGGGCCCGGCGCAGGCGCACCAGCGGCACGCCCCAGAGGACCTCGGTGTCCTTGGTCACCACGTGCAGCTCGTACAGCCGCGGGACGAAGTAGATGTCGCACGCCAGGTGGTCGCAGGCGCGCAGCATGTCCACCATCAGGGGCTCGCGGACCCGGCCGTAGGACACGATGACGACGTCGATGGAGTGCTCGACCAGCACCCGGCTCAGGTCGGCGTAGCCGCCGAGCACCGGCACCGGCCGCTCCTCCAGGCACAGCAGCGGCTCGTCGTCGAGCAGGCCCACGGGCGTCAGCCCGTACTCGGGGTGGTCGAGCAGGTTGCGCCCCAGGGTCCCCGCGACCGCGCCGGCCCCGAGCAGCAGCACCCGCTGCTGCAACCGGCGGTGGCGGCGCGCGTGCCGGATGCCCGCGTAGGCGACGGCGCGCCCGCCGACGCACAGACCGGCGAAGAGGGCCGCCGTCGCCAGTCGGGCCGTGCCCGCCAGGCCGTCCCCGAGCCCGCCGAGCACCATCGCGCCGGCCCCCGCCGCGAGCGACCGCACGACCAGCGCGGGAGCGTCGTCGAGCACCGACAGCGACAGGCCGGGGCGGTAGAGGTCCGCGGTGGAGAAGAGCAGGACGGCCAGCACCAGGACGGTGAGCGTCTTGACGCTGGTCGTCCCCGTCACGACCATCGCCACCCCGAAGGTGGCCACGTCGACGGCGAGCAGCACGGCCCTGGGCAGCCACGGACCGGACCGGTGCGGCCGTGGCGGGCCCGCGGGCTGCGCCACCGCCGGGCCGGGGGCCGGCGCCGGACGGGGCGGGCAGGGGGGCACCGCCTCGCCCAGCGTCGGCGTCTGGGCGGTCCGCGGACGCAGCAGGTGCGGCCGCAGCCGGGCGGTGGTCACGACCGCGCACCCGCCGCGGCCAGCAGGCCGGCGGCAGCCGGGACCGTCGAGCGCTCGGCCTCGACCATGAGCGCGAGCCCCTCGCGCAGTCCCGTGGACGGGACGTAGCCGAAGCCCTGGAACGCCACCCGGGTGTCGGCCGCGGTGTCCCGGACGTCGCCCCGCTGGGTCGGCAGCCGGCGGACCACGGGAGCTCCGGCCAGTTCCGTGACGAGGTCGAGGACCTCCGTCATGGACGTCCGGCTGCCCCCGCCGACGTTGGCCACCCCGGTGAACTCCGATGCGGCGGCATCGGCCATCGCCCGGACGACGTCCCCGACGAACGTGAAGTCCCTGGTCTGGGTGCCGGTGCCGTAGAGCTCGAACTCGCCGCCGCGCACGGCGGCGGAGACGAGTCGTGAGAAGGCCATGTCCGGCCGCTGACGCGGTCCGTAGACGGTGAACAGCCGCAGGGACACCGTCGGCACCCCGAACCCGCTGCGGTAGAGCTCGCACAGGTGCTCGGCGGCGAGCTTCGTCACGCCGTAGGGCGAGACCGGCCGCGGCCGCACCGTCTCGGCGGTCGGGTAGGACTCCGCGTCGCCGTACACGCTGGAGCTGGAGGCGTAGACGAGCTTGGCCGGACCGACCCTCCGCGCCGCCTCGAGGACCGCCTGGGTGGCCAGGACGTTGCGGGACACGTAGGTGGCGAACTCCGCTCCCCAGGACGGCCGCACACCCGGCTGCCCGGCGAGGTGGTAGACCACCTCGGCGCCGTCGAGCACCTGCTCCAGGGGCGCCTCCAGCAGATCGACCCGGTGCAGCCGGAACCGCTCGTGGGCGAGCGCACCGGACAGGTGGGCCTCCTTGAGGCGCGGGTCGTAGTAGTCGGTGAGGCAGTCGATGCCGGTCACCTCGTCCCCCCGCGCGAGCAGGAGTTCGCACAGATGGGAGCCCACGAACCCCGCTGCCCCCGTGACGACGCACCTCATCGTCGGATCCCCCTCTTCCGTCGCACTCGTCGACGGCGGCGACGCTAGGTGCGACGACCACCCGTCCGGATCCGTCACGGAGACGAGAGGGACTACGCAGGGCACCGGAGGGCCGGCCCTGCCCGTCCGGACGGGTCCGCACGCGGGCGCGCCGGCCGACCCGTGGGACCCGGGTCCGGCCGGGGGCCGGGTGCAGCGGGGGGCGCGGGGTCAGCCGACCCCGGCGCGGCGGGCGAGCGTGACGGCCGCCAGCGACGTGTGCACGCCCAGCTTGGTGAGGATGCTCTGGGTGTGCGTGCGGACGGTGTTGCCGGAGATGCACAGCTGGCGGGCGATCTCGTCGCGCGTGGCTCCGCTGGACATCGCGCGCAGGACCTGCTGCTCGCGGGCCGTGAGGGCCGCCAGCGGCTCCTCGGCACGGCGCTTCTGCTCCTGCTCGGTGAGCAGGTGCTCCAGCAGCAGGGTCAGCAGCCCGGGTGGGATCCACGTCTCGCCGCGGCAGACGGCCTGCAGCACGTCGAGCAGGACGCAGATGCCGACGTCCTTAGGGATCCAGGCGCGGAAGCCGGCCTGCACCGCACGGGCCATCGTGGCGGTGTCGTCGGTCCCGGCGACCCCGACGAGCTTCAGCTCGGGGCGGGCCGCGCTCAGCCGTGGGCCGAGGTCGAGGAGGCCGCCGTGCCTGTCGACGGTCAGGACGGCGAGGTCCACCGGCTGCGCACGGACGACGCGCAGCACCTCCTCGGGCCGCGTGACCGCCGCGACGACCCGGATGAAGGGCTCCTGCTCGAGCCGCATCGCCAGTGCCTCGACGAAGGACCGCTGCTCGTCACCGAGGACCACGCGGATCTCGTGCACGTCCCGATGCTCCGGCGACCAGACGAGGCGGTCGACCTGCAGATGTCGCACGGTCGCCTACGCCCTTTGCAGTAGACGGGGTCGGCAGGTCCGCGTCGAGCCCCGAGGAGACGGCGAGGGCCACGGCCTGCAGACGGGTGTGCACCCCGAGCTTGAACAGCACGTTCTGCACGTGGGTGCGCGCGGTGCTCGCCTCGACCCCCAGCGATCGGGCGATCTCGACGGTGTCCTCGGCCCGGATCAGCGCCTGGAGCACCTCCCGCTCCCGGTCGGTGAGGTGGTCGACCAGCCACCGCACCCGCTCGTGGGCGTCCGTCGCGCCGCGCCTGCGGGCCATCGGTGGCGTGGACACGGCCCGTCCGCTGGCCACCCGGTCGAGGGCGTCGATGATCGCCGCCACGGGTTGGTCCTTGCGGAGGAACGCCGCCGCACCGGCCGCGGCGGCAGCGGTGAGGTCGGTGGAGTCCACGGACCCCGACAGGATGACGACGGGGCACGCCGGTCGCCGGTCGCGGAGCTCGACCAGGGTCTCGATGCCGTCGCCGTCCGGGTAGCGGAGGTCGAGGACCACCAGGTCGGGCTGGTGTTCGGCGACCGCCTCGAGGGCGCGCAGCGGAGTGGTGGCGACGACCACGTCGTGGCCGTTGCGGGCGAGGGCGGCGGCGAGCGGCTCGACGAAGAGCCGGTGGTCGTCGCAGATGACCAGGCGCATCGCGGTGCTACGAGGCCCGGCCGGTCATCCGGTGGAGGTCGACCCGCGGTGGCTGCCCACGGACGGGGACGGTCGGCAGGGACAGGGTCACCCGTGCCCCGCTCAGGGTCCGCGACCGGCCGGTCGCGAGGCGGCCTCCGTGCAGGCGCAGCGCTCGACGGGTGGCGGGCAGCCCGATGCCGGTGCCGGGCGGCCCCAGCCCGAACCCCGGCCCGTCGTCCTCGACGACCACCCGGATCGCGTCCTCGCCCGGCACGGTCGTGACCACCACCCGCCCGGTCGGTCCCGCGGCCCGCACGGCGTTGTCGAGCACGTTCACCACGCAACGCCGGACGGTCGCCCGGCAGCCCGCCGTCCACAACGGCCCCCGGGGGCCCGACCGGGTCAGCGTCCCGGCCCAGGTGACCGTGTAGGCGTCCAGGACCGACTCCAGGACCTCCTCAAGGTCCAGCGGCGCCGCCCCGTCCAGGTGGTCGTCGGCCTGCTCGACGAGCACGCTGAACGCCGCGGCCGACACCTCCTGCACCTGGTCGACGATCCGGTCGAGGTACTCGTGTGTCTCGTCCGGTGTGCCCGGCAGCCCCCGTGCGGCCTCCGCCAGGGCCAGCACCACCGCGACCGGCTGGCGGATCTCGTGCATCAGGACCCTCAGCCGGTCCTCGATCTCACGGCCGACCCAGTCCTCCAGGTCGCCGAGCCCTCTCGCGCAAGCCTCACCCACTGGTGCCCCCCTGCTCGACGCACATGTCCCCGTTGCGCTCCGCCGCCACCGGTTCGCTCACGCGATACACCGGTGGGGACGGGGCGTGACCGGACCGTAGAGCAGTTGAAGATTGCGGGACAGGGGTCTCCCCACCTTGCCGTCAACATTCCGTTCGCCCGGCGTTCACCCTCACTACCTGCGCATATGCAGCCACTCATGGTGCGGGGAACGGCCCCCGGACGGCGCCGACGGCCTCAGCCGGCGCGGCGGCCGAGGGCGCGGTAGGTCCAGCCCGCCGCGGTCCACGCCTCCCGGTCCAGGGCGTTGCGCCCGTCGAGCACCCGCCGCTGCGCCACCACCCGCCCGAAGGCGACCGGGTCGAGCTCGCGGTAGGCCCGCCACTCGGTGAGCACCAGCACCGCGTCGGCGCCGGCCGCGGCCTCCTCCGCGGTGGCGGCGTAGTCCAGCTGCGGCCACTGGCGGCGGGAGTTGTCGATCGCGGCGGGATCGGTCACGCACACCACCGCGCCCTGCAGCTGCAGCTGGGCGGCGACGTTGAGCGCCGGGGAGTCCCGGATGTCGTCGCTGTCGGGTTTGAACGCCGCGCCCAGCACCGCCACGTGCTTGCCCAGCAGCGACCCGTCGAGCACCTCCCGGGCCAGCTCCACCATCCGGATCCGCCGGCGCATGTTGATGTTGTCCACCTCGCGCAGGAACGTCAGCGCCTGATCGGCGCCCAGCTCCCCGGCCCGGGCCATGAACGCCCGGATGTCCTTGGGCAGACACCCTCCGCCGAACCCCAGCCCGGCGTTGAGGAACCGCCGCCCGATCCGCTCGTCGTAGCCGATCGCGTCGGCCAGCTGGGCGACGTCGGCGCCGGTGGCCTCGCACAACTCCGCCATCGCGTTGATGAAGGAGATCTTGGTGGCCAGGAAGGAGTTGGCCGCGGTCTTCACCATCTCCGCGGTCGCGTGGTCGGTGCGCACCTTCGGCGTGCCGCGGGCCAGGATCGGGGCGTACACCGCATCGAGCAGCCGCTCGGCCGGCGCGCCGTCGACACCACCGGGCAGGCCGTAGACCAGCCGGTCGGGGTGCAGCGTGTCGGCCACCGCGAACCCCTCGCGCAGGAACTCCGGATTCCACGCCAGCAGCGCCCCGGGCACCTTCTCGGCCACCAGCCCCGCCAGCCGCGCCGCCGTTCCCACCGGCACGGTGGACTTGCCCACCACCAGCTGCCCGGGCTCCAGCACACCCAGCAACGACTCCACCGCCGCCTGCACGAACCGCAGGTCCGCGGCGTACTCCCCGTGCCGCTGCGGCGTGCCCACGCACACGAAGTGCACCCGGGCGCCGGCCGCCTCGGCGACGTCGGCGCTGAACCTCAACCGCCCCGAGGCCAGGGTCCGACCGAGCAACTCCTCGAACCCCGGCTCGTAGAACGGCGCCCGCCCCGCCCGCAGCGCCGCGACCCGCCGCTCGTCGACGTCGATCCCGACCACCTCATGACCCAGCTCCACCATCGAGGCCGCGTGCACCGCACCCAGGTAACCGCACCCGACGACCGAGATCCTCATGCTGTCGCTCCCCTTCGGATCAGCCGGCGGTCCGGGACGGCAGCCGTCCCGGGTGACGCCGGAACGGCACGGCACCGCGGCCGGGGCGCCCGGTCCCGGGTCGCCGGACGACCGCGGGAGCGGGTCCCTTCCACCCGCCCGGCCGCTCGGCCATCATCTGCGGCACTGTCCAGGGCCGGACCGAGGAGGCCGCAGCGGTGACCGACGACGACGGGGACGGCACCGACCACGGCCGCCGGCTGCCGACCTTCCTGCTCATCGGTGCGATGAAGGCCGGGACGACCAGCCTCTACCACTACCTCGGGGCCCACCCCCAGGTCGCCGTCCCGCAGTACAAGGCACCGGAGTTCTTCGTCGAGGAGTCGAACTGGCACCGCGGCATCGACTGGTACCGCAGGCAGTTCCCGGTCACCGGTCCGGAGGTCCTGGCCGTCGGCGAGGCGTCCAACTCCTACGCGAAGCACCCCCGCTACCGGGGCGTCCCGGCGAGGATCGCCGCGCACCTGCCCGACGTCCGGTTGCTGTACGTCGTCCGGGACCCGGTCGCCCGGATCCGCTCGCACTACGAGACCCGGGCCGCGGAGGGCAGCGAGCGGGCGCCGCTCGCCGAGGCGGTGTTCGCCGATCCCATCTACCTGGACTACAGCCGCTACGCCCTGCAGATCGACCAGTACCTCGAGCACTTCCCCCGCGAGCAGCTGCTGGTGATCACGTCCGAGTCCCTCCGGCGCTCCCGCGAGGCGACGATGAGACGGGTCTACGACTTCATCGGCGTCGACCCCGACCACGCACCGGCCGAGCTGGACCGCGACTTCTACCGCACCAGTGACCGCGCCGCCCGCTCCCCCGTGCCGCTGGCACTGCGGAAGTTCCTGAAGCACCGCTTCCCGTCGACGCGGCGGTTCAAGGAGCTCGAGACCAACACGCTCGGCGCGCTGCGGCGGGTGACCGGCCGGACCGACGCGCCGGCCAGGCCGGCCGTGACCGTCCCCGACGACGTCCGGGCCAGGATCGCCGTCGAGCTGGCCGACGACGTCCGCCGGCTCCGCGGCCACCTCGGCGCGGACTTCGACGGGTGGGGCATCGCCTGAGCCGCTCCGCCGGTGCCCGCGGCGGGCCCAGCGGGCGACCGGGCGCACGGAGGTCACCCCGAGCCCACGAGCGCGGCGCGGTCGACCGGGCGCGGACCCCGGTCCGTCGCAGGCGGCTGGGCCGGGTGCCCCAGTGCGCCGAGCCGACGGCACACCAGCTCGGCGACCAGCTCGGCCGACGCCTCCGGTGGGACGGTCAGCGAGTCCCGGTCGCCGTCCGGGAAGGCCTCGTCGCCGGCCTCGGGGGCCGTCTCCCCGGGACGGACGTCGAGCAGGAACCCGGGGGCCGGCGCCACGTCCGGGGCGTCGGCGGTGCGGCCGGTGAGCTGTCGCGCCAGCTCACCCGAGCACACCACCGCGCCGCCGTTGAGCATGATCTCCCCGACGAGTCGCGCCACGAGCCGGGCCGTCGCTCCGCCTCCGGTCCAGACGAGGCTGTCGAGCACGGTGACCGTGCGGCCCGCCTCGCGCAGCTGCGCGGCCACGGCGGCGGCGATCCGGTCCCCGTGCTCCAGGCCGGGGCCGACCAGGACGCCCAGCCCGCGCGCCGACCTGGGCGGGAACGCCCGTCGCAACTCGGCCGCGACCTCCGGCGGGGTGAACCAGGCGGGGAGCTCCTCCCCGCGCGCCAGCCGCCGCCGCTGCTCGGTGCCGGAGATCCGCAGGCAGTGCTGGCCCGGGCGGACCTCGTCCTCGGGGACGTACTCCTGCAGCTCCCGGACGTAGACCATCTGCCGGAACGGGACCACGCCGATCCCGAGCTCCCGCTCGTGACGGCGCACCAGGTCCTGGGCGGCGTAGGGGTCGTAGAACGGCCGGCCCTGCGCGTCCGGGCCGGGGCCGGCGTGGTCCCGCCCGACGATGAAGTGGGTGGCGCCGTGGTTCTTCCGCACGATCGCGTGCCAGAGGGCCTCGCGGGGCCCGGCCATCCGCATCGCCAGCGGGAGCAGGGACAGCATGGCGGTCCCCGGCGGATAGGTCGGCAGGAGGGCGCGGTAGCAGCGGACCCGCACGTACGGGTCGACGTCCCCCGGCTTGGTCACCCCCACGACCGGGTGCAGGAGCAGGTCGGCGTCGAGGTCGCGGGCCGCCCGGACCGTGAGCTGCTGGTGGGCCCGGTGCATCGGGTTGCGGGTCTGGAAGGCCACCACCCTGTCCCACCCGCGGTCGGCGATCTCCCGCCGCACCTCGGCCGGCGTGTGGCGCAGCGAGCGGAACGCCGCGTGGACCGGCAGCGCCAGGACCTCCAGCGGGCCGCTGACACACCAGGGGTTCGTCTCCGACAGCAGGGCGCGGACGCCGGGGTGCGACGGGTCGGTGGTGCCGAGGACGGCCGCCGCCTCGGCCGGCCGGTCGGGTCGCCAGGCCGTCTGCAGCCACAGGACGGCGAGGTCGGCCCCGCGGGCCCGCAGCGTCAGCCCGCCGGCGGCGGTGGCTGCCTCGACGACGTGCTCGGGCAGGTCGAGCGTCACGGGGACCGGCCACAGCTCGCCGGAGGTCAGCCGCATGGAGGCGCAGACCGCGGCGTGGTCGGCCGGCCCCATGAAGGTGCGCAGCGGCGAGAACCCCCCGGTGGCCAGCAGCTCCAGGTCGCAGCGCTGGCGACGGGTGAGCTCCCACCCGGGCAGGAACCGCGCGGCGGTGGCGACCTCCGCGGCGCGGCCGCCGGTGACCCGGAGGTCCACCAGGGTGCCGCCGTGCGCCGGAGGTCCGGGGACGTCGGTCACCGTCGCCTCCGTCCCCGCCGTCCAGCCGGCGCGCGCGATCACTTCGGGCCCGCCGGGACGGCTGCCGACCCGAGCGCCACCGGGCGCCGTTGCACGGGCCCCTCGGCCGCCAGCAGCGGCCAGCCCCGGCGGATCACGAGGTCGAGCCAGAAGCCGCAGGCCTGGGACGTCAGCACGGCCGTCAGCACCAGCGTCGTGAAGAAGGGGGCGCTGATGATCCCCGCGTCGAACGCCACGCTGGCCAGCACGATCCCCGGACCGCCGCGCGCGTTGTGGGTCAGCGCCAGATTGACGACGTCGAGCCCGCGGAAGCCCGCCAGCCACGCGGCGAGCCCGATCGAGACGAGGACCACCAGCGTCGAGCCGACGAGGAACCCGACGAGCATCGCGAGCGAGAAACCCCGGGTGAGGTCCAGGCGGTAGCCCACCACGGCGAAGTAGAGCGGGATGAACACCGCGCCCGACACGTGCCCGATCGCCTCGATCGGCACCCGGAGGGGGTGGTCCCGGCCGGTGTCGACGCCCCCGACGAGGCCGAAGCCGGCCAGGAACGCCGCGAACGCCAGCGTGACGTCGAGCGCGGCGGCGATGCTCACGTAGCCGAGGAGGACGGCCACCACCCACGCGACCGGTGACTGGCTGGCCACGACGTTCCACCGGGCCCGGCCCAGCCGGCGGAGGGCTCCCGGGAGCACGGTCATGCCGAGGACGACGAACGCCGTGTTCACGGTCACGTGGACGGCGACCGTCCCCGCCACCGCGCCACCTCCCGCGGCGACGGTCGCCGACGCGATGGCCGTGGCGAGCGCCAGGAACCCCCACAGCACGATGTCCTCGAGCACGGCGACGCCGAGCATCAGGCTCGCGAAGCGCGTGTGCAGGATGCCCAGATCGGCGAAGATCTTGCTGATCACCGGGATCGAGGTGACCGCTGCCGCGATGGCGAGCACGAGCACGACCGCGGCCTCGCTGCGCGCCGGGCCCAGGAACGCGCCCAGCGGGAGGAACGGGGCGATCCCCAGCGCCGCACAGAACGGCAGCGCCGTGCCCACACCCAGGAGCCAGGCGGTCGGCCTGCGGTTCTCGCGGCCGAGGACGTTCCGCACGCCCGTCCCGGACAGGAACATCAACAGCAGCAGTCCGAGCTGGTAGAGGAACTCCAGGACCACCGAGGTCGGGTCCGCGCCCCCGCTCCCGAAGACCCGGGCGACGACGTCGGGAGCCAGCAGGCCGAGCACGGACGGCCCGAGCAGCACGCCGGCGAGGATCTCGCCGACCACCCTCGGCTGCCGGAGCCGCACGGCGACCTGCCCGAGGAGGTTCGCACCGACGACCAGCAACAACAGTGCCAGCGCCAGCCGTCCCAGGCTCTCGGTCGACATGGGACCCCCACTGGCTGTGACGTGGCGCGCTCCCGACGGTGCGGGCGGCGGTCAACATAGCGACGTCGGAGGATTCCGGGCAGGGGGTGCGCCATTGTTCCCGGAAAGGCGCCGAAATGGTCGGGGAAGCCGCACGGGACAACCGGCGTCTGCACGAGACGTCCTCGTCCTCCTGGTGGAGACGACCATTGTCCGAAATGACGCCGACCACCGGACCGATCACTCACGGAAAGGACGTCGACGCGCGTTGTCCCGCCATTCCGACGATACCGGGAAAGGCGCGGGGACGACCGGCCGGACACCGCCCGACGGCGCCCGCGGGGTCCTACGGTCGCCGGACCAGCCGCCCCCGGCCACGGCTCCGTCCCGGCCGGGCTGCCGGTCCCGCTCGCACCACCCGAGGAGAGCCGTGGACACGTTGCCCGTCACCGCGCCGGTCCTGCACCGGACGGAGACCGTGTCGTCCCAGACCTGCCGGCTGTTCGTCGTCCGGCACGGCACCACCACCATGAACGTCGAGAACAGGTACCGCGGTCGCTGCGACGTGCCGCTCGACGCGCAGGGCTACCAGGACGCCGTGGACGCCGCCCGTCTGCTCTCCGGGGTCGGGCTCACGGCGGTCTACTGCGGACCGCTGCGGCGCACCATCGCGACCGCGCAGATCATCGCCGACGAGGCCAGGGTGCCCGACCTGCGCATCGTGCACGGGCTGAACAACGTCGACTACGGCGCCTGGGAGGCGATGACCTCGACCGAGGCCGCGGTGTACGACCCGGAGGCCTTCGAGCTCTACCGCACCTCGCCGAGTCGCGCCGCCTGCCCGATGGGCGAGCGGCTCAGCGACGCCCAGACCCGCATGGTGCAGGCGCTGCAGCTGATCGGCAGCCGCCACCCCGGGGAGGCGGTCGTCGCGGTCACCCACGCGGTCATGATCCGGCTGGCGGTCGCCCGGCTGACCGGTGTGGAGGGCGAGGACTGGCGGATCCCGGTCGGCCGCGGATCGCTGACCCGCTTCCACGTCCGCGACGGCGAGATCTCGCTCGCCGAGCTGCCCACGGGCGACGACGTCGACTAGCGGCCGACGTCCCCGACCGGGTCGGGGGTCCGCCGCGGGCGCCGGGCACCGCCGCCGTGCGGTCGTCCCGTGCGGCTACGGTCTCGCGCGGCTACGAGGAGCTGCCCGTGGGGCTCCCCCCGCAGACCGTCGCGGTCGGCTGACCGCACGCCGCCCCGTCGGCCGGCGCGCCGTAGACGGTGAGCACCCGCGGCAGCAGCCACACCGCGAGCACCGCCAGCAGCAGGACCAGCAGGACGACGACGGCGACCACCGCGGGACGGCGGCGTGGCAGGACCGCGTCGTCGTCCTCGTCGTCAAAGCGGTCGTCGTGCCCGGGGTCCCCCTGGTCGCCGGCCGTCGCGGGGACGGGCGTCGCCGGGCCGGCCGGGGACGGCGTCGCGGGACCGGGACCGGGACCGGGACCCAGCGTGGCCGCGGGCAGCGGCGTACCGCCGGCCGGCCGGCCGGCCGCCGTCGCCCGCGCCCCGCCCGGCGTCAGCCCGGTCCCGCGGGTCGGGGCGACGATGCGCTCGGCGCCCAGCACGACCGGCATGCCGTCCGCGGACAGCCAGTGGGCGCCCCAGGCCCGGGTGCCGGCCTCGGCCAGCGCCACCCCGAAGGCCTCCGCCGTCCCGTAGCGCTCCGCGGGGTCGGTGGCCAGGCCGCGCATCACGACCGCGGCGACCCCGGCCGGGACGTCCGGGGCCACGTCGGGCAGCGGGATCGGCGCCTCGTAGGCGTGCTTGAACAGCAGGGACATGACGTCGCCGTCGGCGGTGAACGGCAGCCGGCCGGCCAGCAGCTCGTAGAGCATCGTCGCCAGCCCGTACACGTCGGTCGCCGGCGACAGCTCCCCGCCCCGCACCTGCTCGGGCGCGACGTAGGACGGCGTGCCGACGACGTCGCCGGCGCGGGTGAGCATGGTGTCGGGCCCGCCGAGGACCTTCGCGATGCCGAAGTCGGTCACCTTCACCGTCCCGCTCGCGGCGAAGAGCATGTTCTCCGGCTTGACGTCGCGGTGCAGCACACCGCGCACGTGGGCGGCGTTGAGCCCCGCCGCGCAGGCCAGGCACACCGCCACCGCCCCCGTGGCCGGGAAGCCGGTGGTGGTGGCGCGGTCGCGCACCGTCCCCCCGGGCAGCTGCTCCATCACCAGCAGGCAGAGGTCCTCCCGCTCGACGAAGTCGTAGACCGGGACGACGTGCGGGTGGTCGAGCGAGGCGAGCACCCGCGCCTCCGCGGTGAACCGCTTGCGGACCGCGACGTCGGCGGCGGTGGCCGTGGGCAGCTGCTTGATCGCCACGCTGCGGTCGAGCTGGCGGTGGTGGCCGGCGAGCACCACGCCCCAGCCGCCCTGCCCGAGCACCTCGCCGATGTCGTACGCCGGGAGCGCGTCGGCGATCCGCTGTCGTTCGGCCTGCATCGGTCAGTGCACCGCGCGGCCGGGCGGGCCACCGCGCGGGGTGGGCACGGGCTGTCTGTGGGCCACGGGACTCCTCGGACCACCCCGGCCGGCGGTGCCTCCGACGGGTCGGGCTGGCCATGACTCCGGCATCGCTGGCACCGGGATCGTACTGGCCGCCGGCCCCTCCACGGGGTGTCTCGCGCGCCCTCCGTCGGCGGGTCCGGCGTCCTGTTCCGCGGCGCCGTCCGGCCCTAGCCTGGGCGCGCCGACCACGGGGGCGCGGAGGCGCGGCACGGTCCACACGGTCGAGAGGAACTGCCATGCCAGACGGCACGACACGGGTCGGGCTGGCCCCGGGGGACGGCCTGGTGGCGCGCTTCGGCGACGTCGTCCTCCTGGTCCGCGACGACGGCGCGGACGGCGGCGCCGCCACCGAGGAGCTGCTCGGCCTGGTCGAGGCCGCCGCGGCGGAGGACCCGCCGGGCAGCGCGGTCGCCGCGCGGCTGAGCGGCTGGGTGGGCGGCCGGCCGGCCGCCGACGGCACCGCGTTCGGAGTGGTCGCCCCGGTCCCCGACGGCGTGGTCGTGCTGCTGCGGGGCGCGGTGTCGGCGCAGGTGGAGGGCCCCTCGGGGACCACGCGGCTCTCCGGGCGGCAGGCGCTGACCTGGGTCGACCACGTCGTCGTGCGGCCCTTCGCGCGGGTGACCGTCGAGGACGGGGCCGGGGCACCGGCCGCGGTGCACCCCCGGTCGGCGCTGCGGGACGGCGTGGTGCCCGCGCGCGGGTTCGTGCTCAGCCCGGCGGAGGCCGACGGTCCCCCGGCCGCGGCACCGGCCGGAGCCGCAGCGGGCGCCGCACCACCCGGCGGGGACCCGCTCCCGGGGCCCGCGCCGCTGCGGGACACCCTCACCGACGCCCGGCCCCCGGACGTCCCCGCCGACCGGAGGACCGAGCCGGCCCTGACGGCGCACCGGCACGAGGCGCCGGAGTCGCAGGACCCGGTGCACCCGCAGGAACCGGCGCAGCTGCAGGAGACGATGCTGGCGCCGGCGCCGGTGGGCGCGCTGGTCTGCGACGGCGGTCCCACGGTCCTGCTCGACCGGGACTACGTCCTCGGCCGCGAGCCGCACAACGACCCGGACGTGCGCAGCGCGGTGGCCTCCCCGGTCGTGATCCGCGACCCGGGCAACCTCGTCTCCCGCGTGCACGCCCGCGTCTCGGTCGACGGCGGACGGGTCTACGTCCGGGACGCGCCCTCGGTCAGCGGCACCTACGTCGCCGACCCGGGAGCGCGGGAGTGGACCCGCATCGGTACCGAGCCCACCCCGCTGCCGCCCGACGGGAGCCTGCGCGTCGGCACGCAGGTGTTCACCTTCCGCGCGACGAAGGCGGCCGACGCCGGCTGACCCCGGGGATCAGGCCGGCGCCGGCTGCGACTGCGGCCGGCGCCGGCCGGCGTCGCGCAGCGCCCGCCAGTCGCCGGCCCGCAGCCCGGCGAGGACGGCGTCGTCGAGCTCCAGCCGCCGCTTGACCGCCGCGGTCACCGCGGTGACGTCCTCGGGGTGGTGCCCGAGGACGACGCCGCCGGCGACCGTCCGCCCGGCGAGGACCAGCCGCCGGTAGGAGGGCAGCGACGCGTCCTCGTCGACCACCACCTCCTCGCCCGGTTGCGGCTCCACGCGGCCGACCGCGAACAGGTCGAGCCCGACGCCCTTGAGCAGGGTGGGGGGCACCTCGGAGCTCAGCGTCTCGTTGCCGCCGAGCGCGTTGACCGCGGCGACCTCGCCCTGCTTGGCCGCGACGGGCCACAGGCCCCAGACTCGCCCGGCCTGCTCGGCGACGTCGCCGGCCGCGAAGACGCCCGGCACCGCGGTGGCCATCCGGTCGTCGACCAGCACCCCCTTGCCCACCGGGATGCCGGCCGCACGGGCCAGGTCGACGTCCGGGCGGATGCCGACGGCGGCCAGGAAGACGTCGCAGCGCAGCGCCCGGCGGTCGGCGAGCCGGACGCCGGTGACCCGGGACTCGCCGGTGAGCGCCTGGGCCTCGGCGCGGTAGAGCACCTGCAGCCCGATCCGGCGGAACCAGGCGTCGACCAGCTCGCTGGCGCGCGGGTCGATCTGACGCGAGAGCAGTCGGGACCCGCGCTCCAGGACGGTGACCCGCAGGCCCAGCTCGAGCAGCGCGTGCGCGGCCTCCAGGCCCAGCAGCCCGCCGCCGGCGACGACGGCGTCGCGGCCGCCGTGGCGCTGGACGTGGCTGCGCAGCGCGGCGGCGTCGGCCGCCGAGCGCAGCACGCTGCTGCCGGGCAGGCCGAACCCCTCGACGGGCGGCTCGACGCTCCTGCTGCCCATGGCCAGGATCAGCCGGTCGTAGGGCAGCACGTCGCCGGTGCCGAGGAACACCCGCCGGGTCTCCAGGTCGATCCGGGTGGCGACGGTGTTGAGCCAGGCGGTGACCTGGTGGTCGTCGTACCAGGTGTCGGGCAGCAGGTAGAGACCCTGCATGGCCGACCGGCCGTAGACCAGCCGGGAGATGCCCATCCGGTTGTAGAGCGCGTGCGGCTCCTGCCCGACCACGTGGATCTCGCACTCGGGGTGGCCGCGCCGGAGGAAGTCCGCGGCGGTCACCCCGGCGATGCCGTTGCCGAGGACGACGCAGCTGACGATCGACCGGTCGAACTCGAGGGGGACGTCGCCGTCGACCGGGCCGCCGGGCTCGGGGGTCAGCGAGACCGTCACCGGCCCCGACCGGATCCGCGCCGAGCAGGCCATGCGGGTGTTCGGGGCCAGTCCCAGCCGGCGCAGCGTGGACAGCTCCTCGTCCTCCGGCTCGGACAGGCAGGAGGCCCCCTCGAGGACGGCGACCGGGTCGGAGCCGCACACGCCCATCCGGCAGCCGGCCTCGATCGGCAGGCCCGCCTTCTCCGCGGTCTCCAGCAGGCTGGTCCCGACCTCGCCCTCGACGACGGTGTCGCTGCCGGGGAAGCGCACCTCGGCGGTGTCCGCCTCCTCCTCCGCGGGCGCCTGCGCAGCCGCCTCCGGCGCCGGCCGGCTGACCGGGACCACCGGCAGCAGCTCCGGGTGGAACTGCTGCAGGTACTGGCGCTCCTTGACCGCGGTGCGCGCGATCCACAGCAGCGACAGCACGAGCACCAGCGCCGAGACCGGCCACCGCAGCCACGGCGCCTCGACGCCGGTGACCGTGGCGAAGGAGTCCGCGAGGACCGGGCCGGCGAACCAGTAGAAGAGGTTGATCGCGGCGGCGGCCCACAGGGCGACGACCACCGACGCGCTCAGCGGCAGCAGCGCCTGCACGGCGTAGAACAGCCCGACGCTGCCGAGGAAGAACAGGGCCAGCTCGCCGTAGGTCGTCGTCAGTGCCCGGTCGCCGGCGCCGGCGAGGACGAAGAAGCCGAGCACGAAACCGGGCAGCGCGCCGACGAAGAGCCTGCGCGGTCCGGTCCACACGGGGTCGTCCTCGTGCAGGTCGGCCTGGTAGGCGCCGATCGGGGCGAAGTCGTAGCAGTTGGTGGTGCAGGCGACGCAGGGCCGGCAGTGGCTGTTGGGCACCCGGACGAACGGCGTCTGCCCGTACACGCGCTGCAGCGGCAGCAGCGGGCAGATCTGGCTGCACCAGCCGCTCTTGCCCTTGAACAGCAGGCCGCCGAGGAAGGCCGCGGTGATGACGACGGAGAGCAGGACGCCGGTCGCCGTCCCGCTGTCGTTGAACACCGCCAGCCGGGCGCCGGCGAGGCCGAAGAACAGCACCATCGCGACGACGAAGGCACGGCGGCGGAAGCCCTCGGGCAGGGTGCGCCCCAGGCTGAACCCGAGGACGCGCGGCGTCTGGTTGGCCGACGCCAGCGGGCAGACGTTCCGCCACACGCCGGGCGCCACGAAGAACAGCAGCGGCAGCAGCGGCACGACGATCCCGAAGAAGACGAACAACCCGCCCGCCGGCCGCACGAACAGCGCCACGCACAGCGCGACGTAGGCCAGCACGCTGACCACCCTGATCGCCCGCCACACCCACAGCGGGACGCGGGTGCGCATCTCGGTGTAGACGGGGAAGAGGTCCTCGCCCGGCCGGTTGGTGCGGCCCAGGACCCGGTCCCAGGTCGCCGCCACGCGCGACGGGGCGGCCGGGGGCGCCGGCGGGGGCGGCGGGGGCGGCAGGGCCACCCCGGCGCCGCCGGCGAGCACCGTCTCCCGCGAGCCCGCGGGCACCGGGATGCGCTCGGGCCGGCCGATGACGACGATCTCGGTGTCGCCGAGGCGGACGACGTCGCCGGCCTCCAGGGTGACCCGGCCGGTGACCGGCAGCCCGTTGACCAGGGTGCCGTTGCGGCTGCCGAGGTCGACCAGCGACAGGGCGACCGGGCTGGGCACCAGCCGCAGGTGGCGGCGCGAGACCCGGTCGTCGGCGAGGGCGAGCCCCTCGGGGTCGCGGCCGACCTCCAGCGCGCGGGTCAGCGCGATCCGGCGCGGCTCGCGGCCGCGCTCCCGGAGCTCGATGACCGGCGGGCTGCTCACCGCTCGGCCCGCCGGGTCGGGGTGGTGGACGCGGGCATGGGTCGCTCCCTCCGGGAGGGTCGCGCCGCCGTCGGGCGGCGCGTCAGAGGCGGAAGCCGCTGCTGGTGAAGACCCACAGCGACGAGGTGAGCCACAGCCCGATCAGGCCGGTGAAGACCGCCCCGCCGAGCACCGGGACGACCCAGCGCGGCAGGCCGCGGCGGGTGAGCGCCAGCATCTTGGTGACGAAGACGCCGTAGAAGAAGCACCCCAGGGCGGAGTGGACCAGGGCCCGCGTCGAGCCGGCCTGGAAGCCGAGCGCGTACACGCAGTGCACGACGACCGGGACGGTGAGCACCACGGCCAGCCGGCCCGACCACCGGTGCGCGGTGCGCGTCCAGGGCGGGGCCCCGGCGTCGTGCATGCGGGCCGCCGTGAGCAGCTGCACCACGCCGGCCACGGCGGCCGCGGTGGTGAGCCACGCCTTGACGTAGAGCGGCGAGGAGAACCCCGGGACGTCGAGCGAGTAGCCGGCCGGCTCGTGCTCGGCGGCGTAGACGCCCAGCACGAGCGCGACGGCGCAGCCGGCGAGCAGGAAGGTCAGCAGGGGCAGCCGGAACGCGTCGCGCGGCTCGGCGCGCAGCCGGGGACGCGGGGCGACCGCCCCGGCCGGAGGCTCGGGAGCCGGAGCCCCCGGAGGCGGTGCCGGGGTGTCGACCGGCGGTCGGGTGTGGGTCATGACGGTGGTCTCCTCGCGTGCGCGACGGCCGGTGGGACCAGCAGGGTGTCGGGACGGTCGGGCGTCGGGGCGGTCGTCGGGGCGCGGTCTCAGCCGCCGACGACGGTGTCGGAGCCGTCGACGGGCTCGGCGGTGCCCGGGGACCCGTCGATCTCGAAGCTGCCGTCGGTCAGGTCCAGGGGCGGCGCCTCGCGCTTGGTGTCGCCGACGGTCGCGACGCCGACCTGCGTCCCGTCGGGCAGCACCGCCCAGCCGATCCGCGTCGCCAGCCCGTCGAGGGTCGTGCGGGACTCGTACACGCCCGCGGGCGGCTGGGACTCCGCCGCGGAGAACGGCAGCGTCAGCCCGGAGCTCGTGGTGACGGTGCCGAAGACGGCCCCGTCGGTGACCGACCCGGAGAGCCCGGCGCCGTTGCGGCCGGTCAGCGTGACGGTGTCGCCGTCCACGGTGCCCTGCAGCCACGCCTCGATGGCGGCGCCGTCGCAGAGGTAGGCCGCGACCTGGTCGTCGTCGACGGCCATCGCGATGGTCGCCTCCCCGCCGCTGGTCACGCCGGCGTACACGGCCTGCAGCGCCGCCGGCGGGCTCGGCGCCGGTGTCGGCTCCGCGGGCGGCTCCGGGGTCGGCTCGGCGGACGGGGGCGCCGTCGACGTCTCCGCACCGCCGGTCCCCGGGTACGCCGGCGCCGTGCTCGCCGCGGGGTCGACGCGGCTGTTGGCCGCGAAGAGCACCACGGTCAGCAGGACGACGGCCCCCAGCGTGGCCAGAGGACTGGCTGCACGCCTGGATCGTGCGCTCATGGGTCACCGTCCGGTCCACGTCACCGCTGTGTTCTCCCCCGCGGCCCCGGCCAGCGGCCGGGGTGGAACGCGGCGCCCACCGTGCCAGAGTCGCCGGGAGGGCGGAACCGGTTTCGGCGCCCCTCCCGGCGTCCGGTCGCGACGGGTCCTCCCCAGCGGTCGCCCCGCCCGGGCGTGCCCGGCGGCGACCGGGGACGCCAGGATGACCCATGGCCATCCCCTTCCCCTCCGTGGCCGAGCTCGCCGCGGAGGAGGACGACCTGCAGGTCACCTCGTTCACCAACGACGACGCCTGGGCGCTCGGATCGGCGCTCGTGGCCACCGCCCGCGAGGCCGGCGCGCCGGTCGCGATCGAGATCAGCCGCAACGGGCAGCGGCTCTTCCACGTCGCCCTGGCGGGCGCGACCCCGGACAACGCGTCGTGGATCGAGCGCAAGACCCGGGTGGTGGACCGCTTCGGGCACAGCTCGCTGTACGTCCGGCAGTCGTGGGTCGAGCGCGGGACGACGTTCGAGGAGGGATCGGGCCTGGACCCGCAGGTGTACGCCGCGCACGGCGGCGCGTTCCCGGTCGTCGTCCGCGACGTGGGCCCGGTCGGCGTCGTCGTCGTGTCGGGGCTGCCCCAGCTCGACGACCACCGGATGGTCGTCGCGGCGCTGCGGGCCCACCTCGGGCGCTGACCCCTGGTCAGCGGGGCCGGCCCGGCGGACCCTCGGGACGGTCAGTCCCACCGCCCCCGGGAGGCCGCCGTGACCCGAAGCCCGATCCCGTGCCGAGCCGGGGTGGCCGCAGCGGCCGCCGTCGTCCTGCTGGCCGCCTGCGGCGGGGACGACGGGGACTCCGGCGACGCGACGGGGACCGCGAGCGCCGCGGCGACCACGACGGCGGGGTCGGCCACCGCCTCCGGCGAGGAGGACTTCTGCGCCCAGGCCGCCGGGCTCGACGAGCGGGTCGACGAGGCGCTGTCCGGCGTCGGGGACGACGACCCCTCGGTCACCGACGCCTTCCGCCAGACCGCCGAGGAGCTGCGCGCGGTGGAGGCGCCGGAGCCGATCGCCGCCGACTGGGAGGCACTGGCCGGCGGCCTGGACCGGATGGCCGACGCGTTCGCCGACCTCGACGTCACCGATCCCGACTCGCTCGCCGCGCTGGAGGACGTCGAGGGCCAGCTGTCCACGGCCGGCGACAACGTGGACGCCTACCTCCGCGACGAGTGCGGCATCGGCGACTGAGCCACCCCGGGCGGACCGCCGGGCACCGATGACCCCGCGGGTCGCGCACGGTCCTCCTCCTGTCAGTCGCAACCCGACCGGAGGTACCCGTGCCCCACTCCCCTGCCCGCCGGACCCTCTGGTCGCTCGCCCACGCCGAGCGCACCGCCCTCGCCGACGACCTCGCCGGCCTGGACGACGCGCAGTGGGCCCGGCCGTCGCTGTGCGGGCGGTGGACGGTCGAGGAGGTCCTCGCCCACCTCACCGCGGCGGCGAGCGTCGGCCGCGCGCGCTGGATCGCCAGCACGGCCGGCGCCCGGTTCGACCCCGCCGTGCACAACGAGCGGCGCCTGGCCGAGCACCGGGGCGCCACGCCGGCGGAGACGCTCGACCGGTTCCGCCGGGTCCTCGGCAGCACGACGGCGCCGTCCGGGCACACCGCGGCCTGGCTGGGTGAGGTCGTCGTGCACGCCCAGGACGTCCGCCGTCCGCTGGGGCTGGCGCGCACGCCCTCGGTGGAGGCCGCCACCGAGGTCGCCCGCTTCTTCGCCCGGCGCGACTTCACGGTGCACAGCCGCCGCGCGGTCGAGGGGCTGCGCCTCGAGGCGACCGACGGCCCCTTCACCGCGGGGCGGGGCCTCCCGGTGCGCGGCACGACCGTGGCGCTGACCATGGCGATGGCCGGCCGCGGCGCCTACTGCGAGGACCTGACCGGCCCCGGCGTGGCCACCCTGCGCGACCGCTGCGCGCCCGGTCGATGACCGTGCTCAGCGACCGCGCTCAGCCGCCGCCCGCGCGCGCGGGCGGCGGCTGGTCACCGCCGACGGTCACCCAGTACTCGACGCCGTCGTGCAGCAGTCCGTCACGGACCGTCCAGAACGCCGCGCAGCGGAAGACCTCGCCCGGGCCGACGATCTCGTTCTCGGCCGCCGTGACGGCGCCGTCGGACAGAACGCGCAGCACGCGGAGCTCACCCCACGGCTCGGGGTAGTCCCGCTGGAAGGCCATGACCTGCTCGCGCCCGGCGAACCGCTCGTCGGTGGCGGGCATGCGCAGCCGCACGTCGGGGTGCAGGAGCGCGGCGGCCGCGTCCCAGTCCCGCGCCTGGAAGTGCTCGTACAGGTCCCTCACCAGCCGGTCGCCACGCACACGGCGACCGTAGTCAGCCGCCGGTCCCGCGCAGCCGGCCCTCGAGGAAGGCCCGCTCGACGGCGTTCTGCGTGAGCAGCAGCGCCTCGGTGTAGGCCTCCCGCGCCTCGGCGACCCGGCCCAGCCGCCGGAGCAGGTCCGCCCGCGCCGCGGGCAGGTAGCCGTACCCGGCGAGCTGGGGCTCGGCGGACAGGGCGTCGAGCGCGGCCAGCCCGGCGGCGGGCCCGGATGCGAAGCCGACGGCCACCGCCCGGTTGAGCGCCACCACCGGCGAGGGCCACAGCCGGACGAGGACGTCGTAGAGGGCGACGACCTCCCGCCAGTCGGTGTCCTCCCACCTCGGCGACTCGGCGTGGACGGCGGCGATCGCGGCCTGCAGCGCGTACCGCGAGGGCGGCCGGGCGCGCAGCGCCTCGCGGACGAGGGACACGCCCTCGGCGATCGCCGCGCGGTCCCACCGGGCCCGGTCCTGCTCCTCGAGCAGCAGCAGCCGCCCGTCGGGCGCCGTCCGGGTCTCCCGCCGCGCGTCGGTGAGCAGCAGCAGCGCCAGCAGGCCCGCCACGGCCGGGTCCCGCGGCAGCAGCCGGCGCAGCATGCGGCACAGCTCCACCGACCGCTCCACCAGGTCGCGGCGCACCAGCTCGTCCCCCACCGGCGTCGTGTGCCCGGTGGTGAACAGCAGGTGCACCACCGACAGGACGGCGTCGACCCGCTCGGGCAGCTCCGCGGCCGGCGGCACCCGGTACGGGATGCGCGCCACGGCGATCTTCTTCTTCGCCCGGGTGATCCGCGCGGCCATCGTCGGCTCGCTGACGAGGAAGGCGCGGGCCACCTCCGCCGTGGACAGGCCGCACAGCAGCCGCAGCGTCAGGGCCACCTGGGCCGGCCGGTCGAGCGCGGGGTGGCAGCAGGTCACCACCAGCCGGAGCCGGTCGTCGGGGATCGGTGCGCCCTCGTCGTCGAGTGCGTCACCGGGCCCCGGGAGGGTCTCCTCCTCGACGAGCAGCGGCAGGTACCGGGACTCCACGCCCCGGTGGCGGACGACGTTGAGCGCGCGGCGCCGGGCCGCCGTCGTCAGCCAGGCCCCGGGCCGGGTGGGGACGCCGGACCTGCGCCAGTCGGTGAGCGCCGCCGCGAACGCCTCCTGCACGCACTCCTCGGCGACGTCGAGGTCGCGCGTGACGCGCACCGTCGCGGCGAGCACGAAGGCCCACTCGCGACGGTGCGCGTCGGCGACCGCGGCCGCGACGGCGGAGGCGCCGGCCGGGTCGGACACGGCTCAGTCGAAGGTCATGACCGGGCGGACCTCGACGCCGCCGAAGCGCGCCGGGACGGTCCGGGCGACGGCGAGCGCGGTGTCGAGGTCGGGCGCGTCGACCAGGTAGTAGCCGCCCAGCGCCTCCTTGGTCTCGACGAAGGGGCCGTCGGTCACCTCGGACCCGCCGCGCACGCTGGTCGCCGTCCCGGTCGGCTGCAGGGCCTCGCCGCCGAGCAGCTTCGCGCCGTGCGCCTCGACCCCGGCCGCGAAGGCCTCGTGCTCGGCCGTGATCTCGGCCGTCACCTCGGGCGACGCCGTCTCGTAGCGGGTCTCGTCCTCGTAGATCAGGATCAGGTACTGGGACATCTCGCTCCCTCTCGGTCGGGGCCCGCCTCCCGGGCCCTCGTCTGTCCGACACGCACCACCGGGCCGGATCGACAGGCTCCCGGCGAGGAATCGGGATGATCTCGTCCAGCGGCGGGTCGTGGTGCCGCCCCCCGCGCGCCACCGGGGGACCGGCCGCACGCGACCGCCGCCCACCCGACACGGGAGCCGGCGGACGCCAGGTCACGATTCGACAACCGGGCGGCGTGGTTTCGGCTAGTTCCTGCCAGTGCGCGACGCCTCACGGACTCCGTAACGTGACGGACAGCAGCCAGCCCGTACCGGTCCGTCACTGCCGGTGCGATCGCCCACCGATCCGAGGAGCTTCCCGTGTCCGCCTCCCGCCCCCACCTCAGCCTGCTCACCGAGTCGTCGGCCGCCTACGAGCCCGCTCCCGAGCCCTCCTACGCGCCGGCCTACCAGCCCACGACGTCCTGGAACGAGATGTCCTGGTCGGAGATCGCCATGGGCGGGAACCCCGTCGGCGAGGAGGGCTGGCGGCTCGACGCGCTGTGCGCCGAGACCGACCCCGAGGCGTTCTTCCCGGAGAAGGGCGGCTCCACCCGCGAGGCCAAGCGGGTGTGCTCCGGCTGCTCCGTGCGCGCCGAGTGCCTGGAGTTCGCCCTCGCCAACGACGAGCGCTTCGGCATCTGGGGCGGCCTGTCCGAGCGGGAGCGGCGCCGGGTGCGCCTGCAGCGCCGGTCCCCGCTCAGCGCCTGACGCCCGCCGTCCGCGCCCCGGCACGAGGACCGTCGGTGGCGGGCCCTACCGTCCCGTCCGTCCGCACACCGCCGGGGAGGAGCCGCCCGGGATGGCCGAGGTCGTCGTCTTCCACCACGTGCAGGGCCTGACGCCCGGCGTCGTCGCCCTCGCCGACGAGCTGCGCGCCGCCGGGCACCGCGTGCACACACCCGACCTGTTCGAGGGCCGCACGTTCGCCTCGATCGACGAGGGCACGGCGCACGTGCAGCAGATCGGCACCCGGGAGGTGGTCGAGCGCGGCACCCGCGCGGTCGAGGGCCTGCCCGCGGAACTCGTCTACGCCGGTTTCTCCCTCGGCGTGCTGCCGGCGCAGGACCTGGCGCAGAACCGTCCCGGCGCCCGTGCGGCAGTGCTGTGCCACGCCTGCGTGCCGGCGTCGGTGTTCGGCTCGTGGCCGGCCGGCGTCCCCGTGCAGGTGCACGGCATGGACGCCGACCCGTACTTCGTCGGCGAGGGCGACGTCGACGCCGCCCGGGCGCTGGTCGCCGGGGCCGACGACGGGGAGCTGTTCCTCTACCCCGGCGACCGGCACTGCTTCGCCGACAGCTCGCTGCCGTCCCACGACCCGGCCGCTGCCGCGCTGCTCATCGGCCGGGTGCTCGACCTGCTCGCCCGCTGCTGAGCCCCGCGCCCGCCCACTCCCCCACCGCGGCGTCGCCGAGCACGCCGTCGGCGACGAGGGCGCGGAAGCCCCGCGTCACGGTGCCGCCGGGCGAGAGCACCAGCGGGTGCCGCGCGGCCAGCTGCGAGCCGATGCCGGGGTAGTCCCCGACCCGGACGAACCACGGGTCGGCGCGGGTGGCGTCGTCGGCTCCGGCGAGGGCCACGGTGAACCCCGCCGCGCGGTCGGTCCAGGCCAGCCAGGGGGCCACCGAGCCGTGCGCGCGCTGCTCCCCCGCGGCCACGGGCGTGCGCACCCACGGCCCGGGCGCCGCCGGCAGCCGCCAGGAGAACCCGCCGTAGCCCGCGCCCGCCCGCCCGTTGGTGGCCGGGCTGCCGAGCGACAGCTCCCCGCCGGTCGCGTTGGTGAGCGCGGTCGTGAGCCCCAGCTCCCAGCCGGCGGGGACCGGCCGCGCCCGCACCCGGCGGTGCTCACCGAGCAGCAACCGGCCGTCGGGGCCCAGCCACCGCAGCGCCTCGTGGAAGCCGTCGTCCTCCCGGGCCGGGAAGCCGGCGTGCTCGATCCGGCCGTGGTCGGCCCGCGCGGTGTAGCCGTGGCCGCGCACGTAGGTCGGGCCACCCCACAGGTTCGCGCCGCCGACGTCCTGGACCCCGATCGAGACACCGAGGTGCCAGGGGTGGTCGGGGGGCTGCGCGTCGGTCACCGTCCGGCCGTCGAGGGTGCGGACCGGGTGCAGGTACGGCCGTGGCGCCAGCGCCGGGTCGAGCCCCCCGCCGTCGGCGTACCCGGCCACCACCACGCCGCCGAGCCGCAACAGGGTGAGCGCGGGCTCAGCCACGGACGACCGCGGCACCCGCCCGCGCCCACGGCAGGCCGGGTCCCGGGGGCAGGGCGCGCTGCTCGTCGGTCAGCGGCCGCGGGGCGCAGGTGCCGGCCGGGTGCCACCGGCCGTGGACGCCCGTCGGCACGGTGGGGACGGAGCTCGGTGGCGCCATGCCGGCGTCCTCCTGGGGTCGGTCCGGACGTCGACCGTATCGTCGGCCGGACCACCCGACAGCGGCGGCCCGACCGGTCCCGGGGGTCGGTCGGGCCCGGCCCGCCGTGGGGTCAGCCCACGTAGTTGACGTGCACGTGGTCGAAGTGGTTGGCCGTGGCGCTGCCGCGGTCGGCCATCTGCGACCAGCTGCCCCCCGGCGAGCTGAGCATCTTCTGCTGGTAGATCAGGTAGTCGACACCGAGCTCGTCCCAGTGCGCGACGTGGTACTGCACGATCGCGTTCCCGAGCGCGGTGTTGGACATGACCATGTAGTCCAGCGCCAGGCCCGACGGGTGGCCGTTCGGGTCGGCGGCACTGGCCCGGGTGCCGCCGAGGGTGATCCCGCCGGCGCCGGCCACGTTGCTGACCACGGCGTTCGCCGCCGCCTGGACCACGGCCTGCACCGGGCCCGCGGTGTTGCTGATGCGCGCGGTCGCCGTGGTCGCCGTCCCCGAGCCGGCGGCCGACGAGCTCGCGGACGACGGCGCGGCCGACGAGGCGGGGGCCTCGGCGGCCTCCTCGGCGGCCTCCTCCGCGGCGACCTCGGCGGCGGCGGCCTCCTCGGCGGCGACCTGGTCGGCGGCCGCCTCCGCGGCTGCCTCGGCAGCGGCGGCCTGGGCGGCGGCCTCCTCGGCGGCGGCCTGCTCCGCGGCGCGCTGGGCAGCGGCGGCGGCCTCGGCCTCGGCGCGCTGCCGGTCGAGCGCGGCCTGGTCGGCGGCGGCCTGCGCCTGCTGTGCGCTGGCCTCCTCGGCCTCGCGACTGCCGCGGCTGGCGGCCAGGTCCTCCAGCGGCTGGAGGTCCGCGGCCACGTCGCCTCCGCCGGCGTCGGCGGACCCGGAGGCGTCGGCGGTCCCGGAGGTCAGGCCCAGCTCCTGGGCGACGCTGGCCGACTCCGCGCTGCCGGCGCCGGCCTGCGCGGCAGGGTCCGCGCCGACGACGACGTTGACCAGCAGGGCGCCTGCGGCGGCGGCGCCGAGCAGCAGGCCGGGACGGCGGGCGGGGAGCAGACGGCGGCGGGAGCCGGCGGCGCGGGCGCGGCGCTCGGCGGATCGGCCGGACGTGGTCGTGCGGGGGTCCATGGGGCGGGGTGCTCCGGAGGTGTGGGGGCGCAGCGGCGCGGGAGGCCGCGGCGGGGCGGACGGCGGGTGCGCGGGCAGCGCGCCGGGCCGGCGCGGGCCCACCAGGGAGAAGCGGCGCGGGGCCGGTCGAGCGGAGGGTGCTCGGGCTGGTGGGCTCGCGGACGGCGTCCGGGGCGGACGGCCGCGGACGGTCAGGTGCGCGGGCGCGCCGGGGTCCGGGAGAGCCGGGGTGGAGGGAGTGGTGCAGCGGTGCAGGCGCACGCCATCCGGCGGCTCTCCGTTCTTCCGTGAGCCGCCTGCCGAGTTAGCTGACGGGTTCGGGCGGGAAGCAGCCCTACCTGCCCGGACGGATGCCCGGTGCGGGATTCACCCCAGTACTGCGGTGGGTCCCCGGCTCGCCCCAGCGGGCGACTCGGCGGCGTCCGTCCGGCCTCCCCCGACGGGGGACACGACGACCGGTCGGACGCGGCCACGGTACCGGCGTCGTGAAGTCGTGACAACGAGTCGACAGCGGTTTCGTGGGGTGATCGCCGTCGCAGACCTCCCGATCGACGGCCGGAGGGTGTAGGCGGCGGTGGTCCGGGCGCTCAGACGAGGCCGTGGGCGTGCACCGCCTCGGCCACGTCGAGGAACCCCGCCACGTTCGCGCCGAGGACGAGGTCGCCGGGCGAGCCGTACTCCTCCGCGGTGGCCGAGCAACGCGCGTGGATGCCGCGCATGATCTCCTCCAGCCGCGCCTCGGTGTGCTCGAAGGTCCAGCGGTCGCGCGAGGCGTTCTGCTGCATCTCCAGGGCCGAGGTGGCCACGCCGCCGGCGTTGGCGGCCTTGCCCGGGGCGAAGGCGATCCCGGCCTCCCGGAACACCCGGACGGCGTCGGGGGTGCACGGCATGTTCGCGCCCTCGACCACGTACCGGCAGCCGTTGCGGGCGAGGACGGCGGCGGCGGCGCCGTCCAGCTCGTTCTGCGTGGCGCTGGGGACGGCGACGTCGCACGGGACGTCCCAGATGCTGCCGCCCTCGACGAAGGACGCCGACGGCACCCGGTCGGCGTAGGCCTCGATCCGCGCCCGCTCGACCTCCTTGACCTGCTTGAGGACGTCGAGGTCGATGCCCTTCTCGTCGACGACGTGGCCGCTGGAGTCCGAGCACGCCACCACGGTGCCGCCGAGCTGGTGCACCTTCTCGATGCCGTACACGGCGACGTTGCCCGAGCCGCTGACGGTGACCCGCTTGCCGTCGAGGGACTCCCCGGCCTCCTCCATCATCGCCTCGGCGAAGAACGCCGCGCCGTAGCCGGTGGCCTCGGTGCGCACCAGCGCCCCGCCCCAGCCCAGCCCCTTGCCGGTGATGACGCCGGACTCGTAGCGGTTGGTGATCCGCTTGTACTGGCCGAACAGGTAGCCGATCTCGCGGGCACCCACGCCGATGTCGCCGGCCGGGACGTCGGTGTACTCGCCGAGGTGGCGGTAGAGCTCGGTCATGAACGACTGGCAGAAGCGCATGACCTCCGCGTCGGAGCGCCCCTTGGGGTCGAAGTCCGAGCCGCCCTTGCCCCCGCCGATCGGCATCCCGGTGAGCGCGTTCTTGAACACCTGCTCGAAACCGAGGAACTTCACGATGCCCAGGTCGACCGAGGGGTGGAACCGCAGGCCGCCCTTGTAGGGCCCGAGCGCGGAGTTGAACTCCACCCGGAAGCCCCGGTCGATGTGCACCTCACCGCGGTCGTCCTGCCAGGGCACGCGGAAGATGACCTGCCGCTCGGGCTCGCAGATCCGCTCGACGGTCTTCATCTCCAGGAACTCGCGGTGGCGGGCCAGGACGATGGCCAGGGAGTCGAGGACCTCGCGCACCGCCTGGTGGAACTCCGTCTCGCCCCGGTTCCGCCGGAGGACGTCGCCGTAGATCCGCTCCACCACCGCCGAGACGTCGGTGTTCATCCGCGCTCTCCCCTCGGTCGCACCCGGCCCGCGGTTCCGGGCCACCCGGTTCCGCTGTGCCGACGGTCGCAGACTCCCCGGCGGCTCTCCACCCGACGGTCACGGCAGCGGTTCGACGCGGCTCACTGCTTGGTGTGTGCAACGACCTGGGACGCTGGGGGTCATGGCGGTCCCCCGGTCCCCCCGCGCCCTCGTGGCGGTGCTCGTCTTCGTCGGGACGGTCGTGGCCGTCATCAGCAGCCTCGGCGCGCCGCTGGTCCCGGCGGTCGCGTCGGCCACCGGCGCCTCGCTGCCGGACGCGCAGTGGTCGCTGACGGCCACGCTGCTGGTCGGCGCGGTGGCCACCCCGGTGGTCGGCCGGCTCGGTGACGGCCCGCACCGGCGCCGCGTGGTCCTCGCCGTGCTCGCCGTGGTGACCCTCGGCGGCGCGCTGGCCGCCCTGCCGCTCGGGCTCGGGTGGCTGGTCGCCGGGCGGGCGCTGCAGGGCTTCGGGCTGGGGCTGACCCCGCTGGCCATCGCCACCGCCCGCGAGGCCCTGACCGGGGACCGCTCGCGCTCGACGATCGCCGCGCTGTCGGTCACCGTCGTCACCGGTGTCGGCCTCGGCTACCCGCTGGCCGGCCTGGTGGCCGAGCTCGGCGGGGTGCACGCCGCCTTCTGGGCCGGCGCCGCGGTCAGCGCCGCCGCGCTGGTCGCCGCCGCCGTGGTCCTCCCGCCGCCGGCCGCGGCACCGCGGCGCCGTCTCGACGTCGTCGGTGCGCTGCTGCTCGGCGCCGGGGTGGGCGGGCTGCTGCTCGCCCTGGGCGAGGCCGGGACGTGGGGCTGGACCTCACCGCTGCTGTGGGGGCTGGCCGGCGCGGCGGTGGTGGCCCTGGTGCTCTGGGTGCTGTGGGAGTCGCGGACGCCGGAGCCGCTGGTCGACCTGCGGCTGGCCCGCGGCCGGACCGCGCTGACCGCCCACTCGGCGGCGCTGCTGGTCGGGCTGTCGAACTACCTGCTGCTCGCCGCGGTGCCGGTGCTCGCGCAGGCGCCGCCGGCCGACGGCGCGGGCTTCGGCACGTCGATCGTCGTCGCGGGCCTGGTCCTGCTGCCCTTCTCGGCGGCGAGCGTGGCCGGCGGCCGGCTCGCGCGGCTGCTCGCCGACCGCGCCGGACACGCCCGGGTGCTGCCGGTCGCGGCCGTGGTGCAGGGCGTCGCCTTCGTGCTCTTCGCCGTCCTGCGCACCGACCTGTGGCAGCTGTTCGCCGTCATGGCGGTGGCCGGCCTCGGCGTCGGTGCGGCGTTCGCGGCGTTCCCGGCGCTGCTGGTCTCCGCCGTGCCGCCGTCGGAGACCGGCAGCGCGACGAGCCTCAACCAGGTGCTGCGCTACGTGGGCTTCGCGGTGGGCAGCGCGCTCACCGCCACGCTGCTCGCCGCGGCCACGCCCGGCTCCGGCGGGTCCCCGGGTGCGGCCGGCTACACGACGATCGCGGTGGTCGGTGCCGGCGTCTGCGTGCTCACCGCCGTCGTCACCGGGCTGACCGGCCGCCCGGCCGCGGCACCCGCCCGCGCGCCCGCCGCCGTCCGCTGACGGGTCAGCCGGCCTCGGCCCAGGAGCGGACGACGGCGACGTCGAGCGGGAAGTCGACGGGGAAGGCGCCGAACAGCAGCCGCCCGGCCGTGACCGCGGCGGCCCGGACCTCGCGGGCGACGTCGGCGGCCAGGTGCTCCGGCGTGTGCACGACGACCTCGTCGTGCAGGAAGAAGACCAGGTGCGGCCGCTGCGCCGGCGTCCCGTCGCCCAGCCGCCACAGCCGGTTGCGCAGGTCGGCCAGCCAGCACAGCGCCCACTCGGCGCCGGTGCCCTGGACGACGAAGTTGCGGGTGAACCGGCCCCACGCGCGGCGGGCCCGGTCGCGGTCCTCGCGCGGGCCGTCGTCGTCGGGCGGCTCGCCGAGGTCGGCCCCGCGCTGCGCCCACGCGCCGGCCGGCAGGGGTGACCCGCGGCCGAGCAGGGTGGCCACCACGGCGCCGCGCTCCCCCGCCCGGGCGGCCTCCTCGACCAGCCCGATCGCCCGGGGGTAGCGGCGGGCCAGCCGCGGCAGCATCCGGCCACTCTCCCCGCGGGTACCGCCGTACATCGCCCCGAGCATCCCGAGCTTGGCCTCGGCGCGGGTCGCGACGGCCCCGCCGGCCACCATGCCCTGGTAGAGGTCGGCCGACCGCGCCGCCTCGGCCATCGCCGCGTCACCGCTCATGCCGGCGAGCACCCGCGGCTCGAGCTGCGCGACGTCGGCGACCACCAGCTGCCAGCCGTCGTCGGCGACCGCGGCCGGGCGCACCTGCACCGGCACCGACAGCGCGCCCCCGCCCTGCGCCGACCACCGGCCGGTCACCACCCCGCCGGGGAGGAACGCCGAGCGGAACCGGCCGTCGCGCACCCAGGTCTCCAGCCAGCTCCAGCCGTGCGCCGACAGCAGCCGCGCGAGCTTCTTGTACTCGAGCAGCGGTGCGACGACCGGGTGGTCGACCTGCTCGAGCGTCCACTGGCGGGTGTCGTCGACCGGCAGCCCGGCGGCCTGCAGCGCCCGGAGCAGCTCGACCGCCGAGTCGGGGTTGAGGCCGGGCGCGCCGAGGGCCGTGCGGACCTCGCCGGCCAGCCGCTCGAGCACCGGCGGCCGGACGCCGGCCGGCGGGCGCGGGCCGAGGGCGTCGGTGAGCAGCCGCTCGTGGACGTCGGCCCGCCACGGCATCCCGGCGGCGGTCATCTCCGCGGCGACCAGGGCGCCGGAGGACTCCGCGGCCAGCAGCAGCGCGAGCCGGCCGCGCCCGGCCGACGCGGCCAGCGCCGCCTGCTGCCGGTCGTGCTCGGCGACCGGGTCGAGCCGGTCGGCCGGGTCCGCGAGCGGGAAGAGCGCGTGCTCGGCCGTCGTCACCGGCTGCAGGTCGTCCCAGCCCGGGGTGTCCTCACCGGCGAGCGCCCGCTGGCCGGCGAACGGCGAGCGGCGGAGGACGGCGTGGGTCAGCCGCAGGTCGGTGCAGCGCTCGACCCGGACGCCGGCGTCCAGCAGCGCCGGGTACCAGCGGGTGGTGTCGTCCCACACCCAGCGGACCGGCGTGCGCTCCCGCTCCCGCACCCAGCCGGGCAGCTCGTCGGACGGCAGCCGGGTCACCTCGGCCGCCGCCGCGTCGCCGGTGCACCGCCGCGCCTCGACGACGTCCCCGCGGCGGCGGAGGACGATCCGCTCCACCCCTGCAGTGTCGCCGACGGGTACGACGTCCCCGTGCGTCCGCGCCGGGCGCGCGGGGAGCGGCCTCAGCCGAGGAGGCGGCGCAGGGTCCGGAGCGGCTGGTGGACCCACCACGACGCGACGCGCAGGCCGAACCGCCACAGGTCCCCCCACTCCGCCGGCCGCGGTGCCCCGACCGGGGCGGCGGACGTCGCCGGCGCGGCGGGCGGTCCCACGGGCGGTGACCCCACGGTCGGTGCCGCCGGGGTCGGCGGCTCCACGGGCGGGGGCCCGGCGGGCGGCTCCCCCGGCACCAGGAGGTCGACCGGGGTGCGCCGCCGCGGATCGCGCAGCGAGGCGAACGACGGGATCGACGGCGCGGCCGGGGACTCCTCCTCCGCCGGGGCCGTGCCCGCCTCGGGCGGCGTCACCGGCCGGTCCCCGCCCTCGGTCCCGCCGGGACGGGGCAGGCGCGCGGGCGGCTCGGGGACGACGGCCCGGATCGCGGCGATCGTGCTGGGCCCCAGGCCGGGGACGGCGGAGAGCTCCCGCCGGGTGAGCACCGCGAGGTCGGCGACCTCGGTGATGCCGGCCCGGGTCAGCGCGGCGACCGCCCGCCCGGGCAGACGCAGCTCACCGACGCTCTTGCCGGGCTGGTTCCCCGGCGACCTGATCGCCATGGCCACCGACCCTAGTCCGTCCGGTCGCCCCGCTCGGCCGGCCGAGGTCCCGCGGACGACGCCGGCGAGCCGGGTGGGCGCTCCGCCGACCCGTCCCGGGGTGCGAGGGTGGTCGGCGCCCGGTCGGGGCGGTCCGCGTGCCGCCGGTCCGGCCGGTGCGTCGACGACCGACGACGGAGGACCCATGGGCAGCAGGTACCGCAGGGCAGCACTCGCCGGGACGGTGGCACTCGCCGCACGGGCGCTCGCCCGCCGCGCCCGGCACGTCCGGGCCGTCCCGCCCGCGCTCCGGACACCGGACCTGTGGCTGCCGCTGTCGATCGGCAGCGGCGCGGAGCTGCGGATCGGACGGCGGCTGTTCCCGCGGCCCACCGAGCCGGTCGCCGGCGTCGAGGTCACGCGGCACGACGTCCCCGGCGGGCAGGACGTCTTCGTGTACGAGCCGGCCGGCCGGGCACGTCCGACCGGGGCGCTGCTGTGGGTCCACGGCGGGGGGACGGTCATCGGCCGGCCCGAGGGCGACCACGACCTGTGCAGCCGGATGGCCCGCGACCTCGGCATCGTCGTGGTCAGCGCCCGGTACCGGCTGGCGCCCGAGCACCCGTTCCCGGCCGCGCTCGACGACCTCACGGCCGCGCTGCGCCGGCTGCGCGACGAGGCCGGCGCGCTCGGCGTGGACCCGGCGCGGATCGCCGTCGGCGGCGCCAGCGCCGGGGGCGGCCTGGCCGCCGCTGTGGTGCAGCGGGCGCACGACGAGGGCGTGCCGGTGGCCTTCCAGCTGCTCGTCTACCCGATGCTCGACGACCGCACGGTGCTGCGCCGCTCCCCCGCCGGGCGCGGCCACCTGGTCTGGACGCCGCGGTCGAACGCCTACGCCTGGACGGCCTACCTCGGCCACCCGCCGCGCGCCGACGAGCTCCGCCCGTACGCCGCACCCGCCCGGCGGCTGGACCTCGCAGGCCTGCCGCCGGCGTGGATCGGCGTCGGCGACCTCGACCTCTTCCACGACGAGGACGTCGCCTACGCCCGCCGGCTCGAGGCGGCCGGGGTCCCGGTCGAGCTGCACGTCGAGCGGGGGATGTACCACGCCGCCGAGCTGGAGCTGCAGGCGACGGTGGCGCCGATGCGCGCCTTCCAGCAGCGGGTGTTCGACGCGCTCGCCGCGGGCCTGGCCACCACGCGCCCGGCCTGACGCAGACGCCGGGACGGCCCCGCGCCCGGTTCCGTCCCGGGGCGTCGCTCAGCCGGTGGCGCCGGCCGACCCGGGTGCGGCGCTCGGGTCGCCGGCGCCCGCGCTCCCGGGAGCTGCCGGGCTCTCCGGCGTGCCGCCGTTCCCGGCGCCGGCGTCCCCGCTCCCCGTGGCGGGGGTGCTGCTCGGGGCGGTGCTGCTCGGGGCGGTGCTCTCCGCCTCGCTCCCCGCCGACGGCGACGGCTCCGTGTCACCCGCCGGCTCGCTCGGCGCGCCCGTGGACGGCTCGGCCGTCGCGCTCGTGGACGGCTCGGCCGAGGGCTCGGGAGTCACCTCGGGAGCGGGCTCGGGAGTCACCTCGGGAGCGGGCTCGGGAGTCACCTCGGGAGCGGGCTCGGGAGTCGCCTCGGCCGCGGGCTCCCCGGTCGGGTCGGTCGTCGGGTCGGGAACCGTCCCCCCGTCACCTGCCGGGGCGGATCCCCCGGTCGTCGGCTCGGGAGCCGGGACGCTCGCCGGCGGCTCGGGTGCGGTCCCCTCCGGCGTCCCGGGCGCCGCGTCCTCGGCGGCGGAGGACGGGGCCTGCCCGGCGGGCGCGGGGGCCGGGTCGTCGTCCGCGACGGCCGGCGGGGCGGCCGCGACGAACAGGCGCACGCGGTCACCGGCGTCGACCTCGGTGCCGGCCGGGTCGAGCCGGGTCACCGTCCCGGGAACGACGTCGGGGGTCACCGTCGTCTGCTGACCCACGGTCAGACCCAGGTCGGTGAGCTCGGGGACGACCTCCTCCACCGGGCGGCCGACGTAGTCGTCGGAGGCCAGGACGATGCCGTCCTCGACGGCGCCGTCCTCCGACGCCGCGGCGGCGGCCGGCCGGTCGCCGTCCGGCAGGCCGCCCACGAGTGCGGCCGCCCCGCCGCCGAGCAGCACGACGGCCAGCACCGCGAGGGCGAGCAGCAGCCGCCGGCGGCGCCCGTCCTCCGCGGCGGGCCGATCGGCGACAGCGGGCGGCGCGGCCCGGAGGGGTGGCTGCCCGGCCGGCGCGACCGGCCGGGTGGCCGGGACGGCCGCCATCCGCGGCGAGGTGGCCGGGTGCGGGTGGACGGCGTCCTCGATGGCGTGGAGGAAGGCGTCGCCGTCGACCGGGCGCTGCCCGGGGTCCTTGGTCAGGGCGGCGCCGATGAGGTGCCGGACGTCCGGCGGCACGTCCTCGGGCAGGGGCTCGGGGTCCTCGCGGACCTGCTTGAGCGCCACGGTCACCGGGTTGGTGCCGGTGAAGGCGGCCCGCCCGGTGAGGGACTCGTAGCCGACCAGGCCGAGGGCGTAGACGTCGCTGGCCGGGCCGACCCGCTCGCCGGCGGCCTGCTCGGGCGACATGTACTGGGCGGTGCCGATGACCTGGCCGGTGCCGGTGAGCGGCACGCTCTCGGCCGACCAGGCGATGCCGAAGTCGGTCAGCTTCACCCCGCCGTCGGGGCGGACCAGGATGTTGCCGGGCTTGACGTCGCGGTGGACGACCCCGGCGCGGTGCGCCTCGGCCAGCCCCGCGGCGGCCTGCTGCAGCACCGACAGGGCGGCGTCCGGCTCGAGCGGGCCGCCCTCGGTGAGCAGCGTCGACAGCGGCGCGCCGTCGACCAGCTCCATCACCAGGTAGGCGAGGTGCTCGCCGGTGTCGGCGGCCGTGCCCTCGCCGTAGTCGAGGACGGCGGCGATGTTCGGGTGGCTCAGCGCCGCGGCGTGCCGGGCCTCGGCGCGGAACCGGGCGAGGAAGGTCGGGTCGTCGGCGTACTCGCTGCGCAGGACCTTCACCGCCACGGACCGGTCGAGCAGCGTGTCCCGCCCCCGCCAGACCTGCCCCATGCCGCCCCTGGCGATGAGCTCCTGCAGCTCGTAGCGGCCCCCCAGGGTCTGCCGACCCCTCTCGACCGTGGTCACACCGCGCTCCGTCCCGTGCTCCTGCGCGGGGGGGCTCCCCGCTGCCTGCCGCCCCCCGTCCGGGGCACACCGCGGGCAGCACGCGCGCGGAGCGTCGACGTACCGCCCTCGCGGTTCCGCAGCGCGGCCGCACCCCTCGGGCGCCGCGCGGCTGCCCGGAGGGCATGCCCGTCACCGACCGGGCCGAACCACGGCGTCCCGGACGACGGCGACACCCCGGCGCAGGTCTCACGCAGGGTCGCGGCCCCGCGACGCGGCGGGGCAGGAGGGTCCTTCCTCAGGCCAGGACGACGAGCAGGTCGCCCCCCTCGACCTGCTGCACCGGGCCGATGGCCAGCCGCTCGACGGTCCCGCCGACCGGGGCGGTGATCGCGGCCTCCATCTTCATCGCCTCGATGGTGGCGATCGGCTGCCCGGCCTCGACGGCGTCGCCCTCGCCGACCTGGAGGGTGACGACGCCGGCGAACGGCGCGGCGACCTGGCCGGGCTGGCTGCGGTCGGCCTTCTCGGCCGCCTTGACCTGCGCGTCGACGGAGCGGTCGCGCACCGACACCGGGCGCAGCTGCCCGTTGAGCGCGCACATCACCGTGCGCATGCCGCGCTCGTCGGGGTCGGAGACGGCCTCCACGCCCATGAGCAGGGTGACGCCGGGCTCGAGGTCGACGGCGTGCTCGTCGCCGGGCCGCAGTCCGTAGAGGAACTCCTTGGTCGGCAGTACCGAGACGTCGCCGTAGGTCTCCGTGTGCGCCAGGTACTCCCGCGTGGGGCCGGGGAACAACAGCCGGTTGAGCGTCTCCCGCGGCTGCTGCGCCAGGCCCAGGACGTCGTCGTCGGAGAGCTCGGCCGGCGGCTCGGCGGGACGGCGGCCCTCCAGCGCCTGGGTGCGGAACGGCTCGGGCCAGCCGCCGGGCGGGTCGCCGAGCTCGCCGCGGAGGAACCCGATGACCGAGTCGGGCAGGTCGTACTTGCCGGGGTCGGTCGCGAAGTCGTCGACCGAGACGCCGGAGCCGACCAGCTGCAGCGCGAGGTCGCCGACCACCTTCGACGACGGCGTCACCTTCACCAGCCGGCCGAGCAGCCGGTCGGCGGCGGCGTAGGCGTCCTCGACCTCCTCGAACCGCTGTCCCAGCCCCAGCGCGATCGCCTGCTGGCGCAGGTTGGACAGCTGCCCGCCCGGGATCTCGTGGGTGTAGACCCGCCCGGTCGGTGCCGGCAGCCCGGACTCGAACGGCGCGTACACCCGCCGGACGGCCTCCCAGTAGGGCTCCAGGTCGTTGACCGCGGCCAGGTCCAGGCCGGTGGCCCGCTCGGTCGCGTCGGTGGCGGCCACGATCGCCGACAGCGGCGGCTGGCTGGTGGTGCCGGCCATGGAGGCGACCGCGCCGTCGACGGCGTCCACCCCGGCCGACCAGGCCGCCAGCAGGGTGGCCAGCTGCCCGCCGGCGGTGTCGTGGGTGTGCAGGTGCACCGGCAGGTCGAAGCGCTCCCTCAGCGCGGTCACCAGCCGGGCGGCCGCCGGCGGGCGCAGCAGGCCGGCCATGTCCTTGATCGCCAGCACGTGCGCGCCGGCGTCGACGATCTGCTCGGCCAGACGCAGGTAGTAGTCGAGCGTGTAGAGCGTCTCGCCGGGGTCGGAGAGGTCGCCGGTGTAGCAGAGCGCGACCTCGGCGACCGCCGTCCCGGTCCCGCGGACGGCGTCGACCGCCGGGCGCATCTGCGCGACGTCGTTGAGCGCGTCGAACACCCGGAAGACGTCGATGCCGGTGGTCGCGGCCTCGCGGACGAAGGCCTCGGTGACCTGCTCGGGGTAGGCGGTGTAGCCGACGGTGTTGCGGCCCCGCAGCAGCATCTGCAGGCAGATGTTCGGGACGGCCGCGCGCAGCTCCCCCAGCCGCTCCCACGGGTCCTCGTGCAGGAACCGCAGCGCGACGTCGTAGGTGGCCCCGCCCCACGCCTCGAGCGAGAGCAGCTGCGGGGTGGTGCGGGCGACGTGCCCGGCGACGGCGAGCAGGTCCTTGGTGCGCACCCGGGTGGCCAGCAGCGACTGGTGGGCGTCGCGGAAGGTCGTGTCGGTGACCGCCAGCGCCGTCTGCGACCGCAGGTCGGCGGCGAAGGCCTCGGGGCCGAGCTCCTGCAGCCGCTGGCGGGAGCCGTCGGGGGCGGGCCTGCGCAGGTCGGCCGGGGGGAGCTTGGTGACCGGGTCGACCAGGTGCGGCCGCTCGCCGTGCGGCTTGTTGACCGTCACGTCGGCGAGGTAGCTGAGCAGGCGCGTGCCGCGGTCGGCGGAGCTGCGGGCGGTGAGCAGGTGCGGCCGCTCCTCGATGAAGGAGGTGGTGACCCGGCCGGCCTGGAAGTCGGGGTCGTCGAGCAGCGCCTGCAGGAACGGGATGTTGGTGGCCACCCCGCGGATGCGGAACTCGGCGACGGCGCGGCGGGCGCGGGCCACGGCGATGCCGAAGTCGCGGCCGCGGCAGGTGAGCTTGACCAGCATCGAGTCGAAGTGCGCGCCCACCTCCGCGCCCAGCGACGAGCCGCCGTCGAGCCGGATGCCCGCGCCGCCGGGCGAGCGGTAGGCGGTGATCCGGCCGGTGTCGGGGCGGAAGCCGTTGGCCGGGTCCTCGGTGGTGATCCGGCACTGCAGCGCCGCGCCGCGCAGCACGATCGTGTCCTGGCTCAGCCCCAGGTCGGCCAGCGTCTCCCCCGCCGCGATCCGCAGCTGCGACTGCACCAGGTCGACGTCGGTGACCTCCTCGGTGACCGTGTGCTCCACCTGGATGCGCGGGTTCATCTCGATGAACACGTGCCGGCCCTCGCGGTCGAGGAGGAACTCCACCGTGCCGGCGTTCACGTAGCCGATGGCCCGGGCGAAGGCGACCGCGTCGGCACAGATCCGCTCCCGCAGCTCCGGGTCCAGGTTCGGCGCCGGGGCGAGCTCGACCACCTTCTGGTGGCGGCGCTGCACCGAGCAGTCGCGCTCGAAGAGGTGCACGACGTTCCCCTGCCCGTCGGCGAGGACCTGCACCTCGATGTGCCGCGGGTCGACGACGGCCTGCTCGAGGAAGACCGTCGCGTCGCCGAACGCCGACTCCGCCTCCCGCATGGCCGCCTGCACGGCGGCGGAGAGCTCCTCGGGCCGCTCGACCCGGCGCATGCCGCGCCCGCCGCCGCCGGCGACGGCCTTGACGAACACCGGGAACGGCAGGTCGTCGGCCGCGGCCAGCAGCGTGTCGACGTCGTCGCTGGGCTCGCTGGAGGCGAGCACCGGCAGCCCGGCGTCCCGGGCGGCGGCGATGGCGCGCGCCTTGTTGCCGGTCAGCTCCAGCACCGACGACGGCGGGCCGACGAAGGTGATGCCGGCGTTGGCGCACGACTCGGCCAGCTCCGGGTTCTCCGACAGGAAGCCGTAGCCGGGGTAGACGGCGTCCGCGCCGGCCCGCCGCGCGGCACCGACCACCTCCTCGACCGACAGGTAGGCGCGGACCGGGTGCCCCTCCTGGCCGATCTGGTAGCTCTCGTCGGCCTTCAGCCGGTGCACGGAGTTGCGGTCCTCCCACGGGAAGACGGCGACCGTGCCGATGCCGAGCTCGTAGGCGGCGCGGAAGGCCCGCACCGCGATCTCCCCGCGGTTGGCGACCAGGACCTTGGTGAACACGGGACTCCTCCGGGGTCGGCTGGGTGGGCGTCCGGTGCGCACTCTCCCAGAGCCGTGTGTCGGGCGTCTGACATCCTCGCGGTCCCGGTCCACCGCCCGTGCAGGAGGCCCCGTGCGCGCCGCCCAGATCGCCACCCTCGACGGCCCGTCGGCCATCTCGGTCGTCGACGTCCCCGAGCCCGACGCCGGCGGGAAGGTCGTCGTCGACGTCCACGTCGCCGGCGTGACCTTCCCCGAGGTGCTGCTCAGCCGGGGCGAGTACCAGCTCAAGCCCCCGGTGCCGTTCGTGCCCGGCAGCGAGGTCGCCGGCGTCGTGCGCAGCGCCCCGGAGGGCAGCGGGTTCACCGCCGGTCAGCGGGTGGCCGCCTTCCCGGGGTTCGGCGGCTTCGCCGAGGTGGCCGCCGCCGACCCGGGGTTCGTCTTCCCGCTCCCCGACGGCGTGAGCCTCGAGCAGGGCGCCGCGCTGCCGATGAACTACCTGACCATACACTTCGCGCTGCGCCGCCGCGGCCGGCTGCAGGAGGGCGAGACGGTGCTCGTGCACGGTGCCGCGGGTGGTCTCGGGACGGCAGGCATCCAGCTGGCGAGCGCCTACGGCGCCCGCGTGCTCGCGGTGGTGTCCAGCGAGGCCAAGGGCGAGGCCGCCCGGGCCGCCGGCGCCGACGAGGTCGTGCTCGCCGACGGCTTCCGCGAGCGCGTGAAGGAGCTGACCGGCGGCCGCGGCGTCGACGTCGTCGCCGACCCGGTGGGCGGCGACCGGTTCACCGACTCGGTGCGGAGCCTCGCCCGCGAGGGGCGGCTGCTGGTCCTCGGCTTCACCGGTGGCGAGATCCCCACGGTCAAGGTCAACCGGCTGCTGCTCAACAACGTCTCGGTCGTCGGCGTCGGCTGGGGCGCCTTCTGGAGCGGCGAGCCCGGCTACGTGCAGGAGCAGTGGCGCGACCTGCTGCCACTGCTCGAGCAGGGCCGGCTGCGGCCGGTGATCGGCTCGGTGCACGACCTGGCCGACGCCGCGGCGGCGGTCACCGAGCTCGACGAGCGCCGCGCCACCGGCAAGGTGCTGCTGCGGGTGCGGAGCTGAGCGTCCGCGGCCGGCGCACCCCGGTGTGACTCGATCGGCAGCCCGTCCTGCCGCTCCCGCGCTGCTCCCCGCAGGACACTGAAGGGGACACCGACGGGAGGAGGAGCCGTGCACGCAGAGCTGACCGAGCTGCACGAGAGCTACGTGTGGCGGGTCAACGCCGCCGTCGCCGAGGACCGCCTGGACCTCGTCCGGGAGCTGCACGAGGAGTACGTCGAGGCGGCGCTGCAGCGCATCCTCGCGACCGCCTGACGTCCGGTCTCGCGCAGGCCAGGACTGCCCAGGTCCCTGGGCGGCCCGCCACGGCGGGCCCGCGGCCGTCGTCGGACGGCAGGTTCTCGGTCGTCGTCCGTCCTCCGGGGTAGCGGTGCGGTCGTGTTCCCCTGCAGCCGCCCGGTGTGCTCGGGTGGCCGCTGCAGGAGCGCTCCCGCAGCAGCTGCGTCGACAACTCGCCGCTCCCCGGCGCTACGGGTGCCTCGTGTCGGCCGTGCGCTCCCAGCGCCAGACGGCGCCGACCTCGGGGTCGACGAGCTCGCCGGTGCGTCGGAAGCCCAGACGCCGGAGGACCGCTGTCGAGGGGTTCTCCTCAGCGAGGGTGTGGGCACACACCAGCGCCACCCCACGGGCGGTCGCGATGTCGACCAGGCGGCGGGCGGCGTCGGTGGCGTGGCCGCGTCCCCGGTGGGCCGGAGCGATGCTGTAGCCGATCTCGACGGACCCGTCGGTCGGTGGACCCTTGAAGCCGCCGAGACCGATGACCGTGGCCGTCGTGGGGTCGATGATCAGGTGACTGGACCAGTCGGGTTCCCCACCGTCCCGGAGCGCCTGGACGGTTGCGGGGAGGGCCTCCGGGAACTCCAGGTAGCCGTCGGCCACCCGGTGGCCGAACCGGCGTGTGAAGGCGTCGTCTCCCTCGAGCAGCGCCTCGGCGCGGTCACGCGTCAGCGGTTCGACGACGGTGTGCTGCGCATGCATGATCTCGTCCGGTCCCCGGGTGGGCGTTCGTCGGCGGGTGCGGTGGAACGCCGCCATCCTCGTCCGGCAGCGGTGCCCCTGAGCAGCCCCCACAGAGGGACACCTCGTCGGCGTCCGTCCAGGACCTCGGACGGTCGTTCCACCGGACGGTCCCCGCGAGGGGAATCCACCCCGCCTGCCCGCTGTTGGCGCGGCCAGCAGTGTCTCGGCGAACGCGCCGTCTCAGCTCCCCTGCCGTCTCGTCGAAGGAGCCGACCGTGACCACCTCCGACCAGATGCAGCGCAACAAGGACACGGTGCGGTCCTTCTACGACCTCATGTTCAACCAGTGCCGTCCGGCCGAGGCCCTGGAGCGCTTTGCAGGGGACACCTACATCCAGCACAACCCGCACGTCGGGGACGGCAAGAGCGCCTTCGTCGAGTACTTCGAGCGAATGGCCCGCGACCACCCGGGCAAGCAGGTGCGGTTCGTCCGCGTGATCGCCGAGGGCGACCACGTCGTCCTGCACTGCCACCAGACCTGGCCCGGCGACCACGACTACGCCGGCATCGACATCTTCCGCCTCGACCCGAACGGCAAGGTCGTCGAGCACTGGGATGTCCTGCAGGTCATCCCCGACCACTCCGCCAACGACAACGGGATGTTCTGATGACCGAGCCCGAGGGGCTGCGTCGTGTGTGCTGCTGGACGGGCACGCCCGGGCAGGACTGGCGCCAGCGAACGCTGACGTTGCTGCGCGTTCGCGCCCGTCGCTGACGTCACAACCACGATCGTCACAAGGCCCGACGCGTCCCACAGGCCGCCTCGAGGGACACGAGCGACGGCGCACGCGACCCGTGCGACCGCCCAGGACCTCGACCCCGGTGGTGTGCGGTGGCGGCGCGTCCACGGCCGCGAACGCCCCGCAGACGCACATCACCCCGGGCCGGACGCCGTCCCGCGGTTCCCAGCCGCACGCTTGAGGACCCGCGGCAGCACCTCGGCGCCGGCGGTGCCGGCGGCGGCCCAGGCGAGGACGACCAGCCACGACAGCGGGTCCAGCGGCGTGCAGCCGAAGAACCGGCTCACCCCGGGCGTCTGGACGACGGCGACCAGCGCGAGCAGCGACCCGGCTGCCGTGGCCAGGACCAGCGGGCTGCGCCGCCCGGACCACGCGGTCTGCCCGAGCTGGGTGGCGATGAGCGCGGCCAGCCCCATGGTGCCGGCCCGCCGCGGGCCGGTCGGCCGCCCCGTCGCCCAGGCGCCGGTGGCGCCGGCCGCCGTCGCCACCCCGCGGACGGCGACCAGCTCCCGCACCGAGGCGGTGAACCCGCGCTGCGGACCGGCGAGCAGCACCGCCTCCAGCGGGTGCCCGGCCAGCGGCCCGCCGTCGGACGAGGGAGCCGCGGCCCGCGGCGCGGCGACGGCGACGGCCAGCGCCGGGAACATGTCGGTGAGCAGGTTGACCAGCAGCAGCTGACGGGTGCCCAGCGGCGCCCGCCCGCCGAACGCGGTGCCCAGCACGGTGAAGGCCACCTCCCCCGCGTTGCCGCCGACGAGGATGGCGACGGCGTCGCGCACCCGCGACCACAGCGCCCGCCCCTCGGCGACGGCGTCGACCAGCCGGGTGAGGTCGCAGTCGGTGACCACCAGGTCCGCGGCGCTGCGGGCCGCGGGGGACTCCGCGCCGGCCACGCCCACCCCGACGTCGGCCAGCCGGATCGCCGCGGCGTCGTTGACCCCGTCGCCGGTCATGGCCAGCGTCGCCCCGGCGCGGCGCAGCGCGCCGACCAGCAGCACCTTCTGCTCCGGCGAGAGCCGCGCGAACACCGCCGCGTCGGCCACCAGCCGCGCCCGCTCCGCCGTCGAGGCGCGCGCCAGCTGCGCGCCGGTCACCACCCGGTCGGCGCCGGGGACCCCGGCCTGCGCGGCGATCGCCGCGGCGGTCTCCGGGTGGTCGCCGGTGGCCACCAGCACCCGCACCCCGGCCGCGCGCAGCTGCTCGACCGCCGCCGCCGACGACGGCCGCACCGTGTCGGCCAGCCCCACCAGCCCGCGGAGGGTGAGCCCGTCGGCGGCCGCCTCGAGGTCGTCGGGCCGGCCCTCGACGGCGCGGTCGGCGACGGCGAGCACCCGCAGTCCCTCGCAGGCCAGCTCCCGCACCCGGCGGGCCGCGTCCCCGGGATCGGTGCACCGGCGCAGCACCACCTCCGGCGCGCCCTTGACCACCAGCAGCCCGTCGCGCAGCGCGGCGGAGAAGCCGCGGCCCGTGGCGAACGGCACCGACGCCTCGGCCTCCCCGTCGGCCGCGACGCCGCGGTCGGCGGCGGCGGCCACCACGGCGCGGTCGGTCTCGTGCGCCTCGTCGTCGCCGGCGCCGACGGCCGCCGCGGCCAGCCGCAGCAGCTCCTCGTCGGCGGGTCCGTCGGAGTCGCCGGCCGCCAGCGGGACCAGCCGGACCACCTGCAGCCGGTTCTCGGTGAGCGTGCCGGTCTTGTCGAAGCAGACCGTGTCGACCCGGCCCAGCGCCTCCAGCACCCGCGCGCTGCGCACGACGGCGCCCCGCGTCGACAGCCGCCGGGCCGCGGCCTGCTGGGCGACGGTGGCCACGAGCGGCAGCCCCTCCGGCACTGCGGCGACCGCGACGGCGACCCCGGACCCCACCGCCTCGCGCAGCGGACGGCGCCACAGCACGCCCAGCGCGGTGACCGCGGTGCCGCCGGCCAGCGTCAGCGGCAGCACCGACCGGGTCAGCTCGGCCAGCCGGGCCTGCACCCCCGCCGGCGGGGCCGCCCGGCCGGCCGCGCGCGCCGCCCGCCCGGCCTGCGTCGCCGTCCCGACCGCGACGACGACGGCCCGGCCGGTGCCGGCCACCACCGTCGTGCCGTCGAGGAGCATGCAGCGGCGGTCGGCCACCTCCGCGCCCGGCGTGGCCGCCACCGACTTGGCCACGGCCAGCGACTCGCCGGTCAGGCTCGACTCGTCGACCTCCAGGTCGGCCACCTCGAGCAGCCGGGCGTCGGCGGCCACCACGTCGCCGGAGGAGACCGCGACGACGTCGCCGACCCGCAGCTGCCCGGCCGGCACCTCCTCCAGGCCGCCGTCGGTCTCGCGGTGCGCGAGGACGTCCTGCTCGAGCAGCAGCGACTCCAGCGCCGTCTCCGCGCGCATCCGCTGCAGCGCGCCGAGCAGCGCGTTGCCGACCGTCACGCTGCCGACCAGGATCGCGTCGGCGCTCTCGCCGAGCACCGCGGTGGCGCCCGCGCCGGCGCCGAGGACCGGGGTCAGCGGGTCGGCCAGCTCCGCGGCCACGGTCCGCCCGAACCGGAGCGGCCCCCGCAGCAGCGCGGCGCCGGGGACGCGCCGGCGGGACCGCGGCCCGGGCGCGTCGGGCAGCGCGGCCAGCCGGCGGAGGACGTCGTCGGGGTCGAGCGCGTGCCAGGGCGTGTGCACCGACACGGCGGGGTCCGGACGGCGGGCGACCCGGACCGCCGTCCACGCGCCGTCGGCGATCGCCACCAGGGTGGCCGTCTTGCCCGGCGTGGTCGCCTTCCGCTGCCCGTACAGCGCCGAGCCGACCGCGGCGAGCAGCGCGCCGAGGACGTTGGCGGTCACGGCGCCCTGCACCGACCGGCGACTCACCGCCCGGGCGTCGGCCGTCGCGGACACCACCCGGCAGACCGGGGCCAGCCCGGGCCCGGTGAGCAGGTCGGCCCCCCAGGCCGGCGAGTGCTCCGGCCCGACCGGGGCCACGCCGACGTCGGCGGCGAGCAGCGCGGCGGCGTCGGTGGCCGTGACCAGCAGGACGCCGTGCCCCTCGCCCTGCAGCCGGCGCACGGTCCGCGCGAGCGGCTCGTCGGCCGGCGCGACCTGCCCGGCCATGCCGGCGACGTCGCGGGCGCCGGCGTGCGCGGTGAGCACGACCAGGTGCCCGGCCGAGCCGGCCGCGCCCAGCAGTGCCTCCGCGTGCGGGTCGAGCTCCCGGGCGACGACGACCGTCCCGACCCGGCGCCGGCCGTGCAGCAGGGTCCGCACCTGCGCGCCCGGCGCCTCCGGCGTCTCCCGCGGCGGCCCGAGACGGGTGCCGTCCGGGCCCCGCCCCCCGTCCGCGCCGGCGTCGCCGTCCAGCAGCCGCGACGCCGCCGTCCACACGCGGGCGTCGTCCCAGTCCTGACCACCGGCCTCGCCTTCGGAGGTGGCCTCCAGCACCACCGGCGGGCCGGTGCACAGCGCGGCGCCGTCGACGACCACGCAGTCGACGCGGTCCAGGCGGCGGTAGACCGACCCGTCCATCGGCACCACGCCGGACCGGCACATCAGCAGGTCCAGCGTCGCGGCGAAGGACTCCCGCCCCTGCAGCGCGGCCTTGGGGCTCAGCGCCTTGACCAGGTCGGCCGAGCGGCCGGGCCGGCGGGTCAGCGCCAACACGAGCAGCGCGACGGCGGTGGTCGCCGGCCCCAGCCGCGCGGTGTAGCGCTCGACGGTGCCCGGGGGCAGCGGCACCGGCCGCCCGCCGTCGTCGGACACCGGACCGCCCACCCGGTCGCCGGGCCGGGGGCGGCACAGGTCCTCCTCGCGACGGCGCCACACCTGGCGGCGGGCGCGCGCCTCCAGCGCCTGCTGCACCGAGCCGATGGCGTTGAGGGCCGGCACCGTCGGGCTCTGGGTCAGCGAGTGCAGGAGTGCCGAGAGCCCGTCGAAGGCCAGGCCGGTGCCGACGCCACCGATCCGCCGGGTCAGCGCGCGGGTGAGCCAGTCCTGCGAGTCGAGCAGCGGCAGGGCCAGGGTCACGTGCCGGGACAGCGGCGGGACCGGCAGCGCCCGGCCGGCGGCGGCCACCCCGACGGCGAGGAGGTCGACGGCCGCCGAGGCCAACGCCGCCAGCACCGGCTCGAGGTCGGCGGGGTGGTCCTCGCGCTCGGGCAGCCCGTCGTCGCCGGCCGCCGTCCGGTGCAGGGCGCCGACCGTCTCGACCACGTCGTCGACGCCGACCCGCCGCTGGTCGACGGCGACCAGCACCCGGCCGACCACCTCGTTGACCGCCGCCCACCGCACGCCCTCGAGCCGCTCGAGCCGTTCGCGCAGGACACGGCCGGCGTCCGGTGGGGCGTCCGGCGCCGGCTCCGGGACCTCGACCTGCACGAAGCCGGAGTCGGCCCACGTGCGCGGCGTGCGCCGCTGGTCCGGCGGCTCGAACAGGCCCCGGGCGGCGACGGCGAGGTCGCGGACCCGGCCGGTGGGCAGCGGGTCGGCCCCGGTCACCAGCGTGCCGACCGCGCGGACGCCGGAGACCGCGGCCGTCCGCGCCCGGTCGACGGAGCGGTCGGTGAGCCCGGCGGCCGCCCGCACCGCACGGGCCGACGTGCGCGTCGAGGCCCCGAGCAGGTCGGCGGTGACGAGGGCGGGCACGGCGGCCAGGCTCGCGCCGGTCACGGCCACGCGGGCCGTGACGGTCAGCGCGGCACGGGCCACGCCGTAGCGCGGCAGGAGGGTCATCGCCATCGTCGACCTCCACCGTCCCCTGCGCCCATCGTGGACGGGATCGTCCGGATCCGCACCCCGGTGCCGACTCGCGGCTCCGGTCAGCCGGCGGCTCCGCGCCACCGCAGGACCTCCAGTGCCGCGGCGACGCCGAGGACGTCGTCGGCGAGGGGCCGCGGCAGCAGCTCGTCGGCGCGGGCCAGCCGGCGCAGCACGGTGTTGCGGTGGGTGTACAGCCGGGCGGCCGTCCGCGAGGCGTTGCCCAGCTCGCGCACGTAGGTCAGGACGGTCCCGCGGGTGTCGGCGTCCGCGGTGAGCAGGCCGCCGAGGGTGTCGGCGAGGAACTCGTCGACCGCGGTGGGCTCGCTGGTGAGCAGCGCGACGAGCTGCACGTCCTCGTAGCGGGCCACCTGCTGCGGCGAGGTGAGGCGGGTGAGCATCCGCTGGGTGGTGGCGGCGTCGAGGTGGCTGCGCCGGAAGCCCTCGACGCCGCGGCCCGGCCGGCCCACGGCCACGCGGACGTCGGGGGCGCCCGCCAGCTCGGCGGCGAGGTCGCCCGTCCGGGGCGCGGTGCCGACCGGCAGCCACACCCACAGCGCCGCGGCGCTGGCCACGACGGTGAGCCGGTGCGGGGCGCCACTCGCCCGGACCGCTGCCTCCGCCGCGGCCTCGAGCTGCTCGGGGGCCGCGCGGCCGGAGCCGCTCCAGACGATGGCCGCGGTGTGCGGTCCGGCCAGGCCGTAGCCGAGCTGCGCCTCGGCGCGGGCCCGGCCGAGCGGCGCGCCCTCCAGCAGCAGGGTCACCGCGGCCCGCCGGTCGGCGTGCGCGCCGCGGGTGAGCTCGGCCCGCTCGGCGAGCATCCGCTCCGAGACCGCGGCCACGGTGTCGTCGACGAAGGTGGTGATCGACAGCGCCGAGACGTCGAGCAGCTCGCGCAGCTCGGCGGGGTCGCCGGTCAGCTCGAAGCAGATCTCCATCCAGCGGCGCCAGGCCACGCCCTGCGCCGTCCGGTAGGCGTCCAGGCCGCTCTGGTCGAGTCCGCGGCGCACCAGGTCCCGCGCGGCCTCGAGCACCTCCGGTCCGAGGTCCACCGGCACCCGCGCCCCGGGGTGCTGGACGTTGGCCGCGGCCCAGTGCAGGAGGTTGGCCAGCGTGGAGCGCCGGGTCGCCGCGGCGAGCACGGGGTCCTCGGCGACCGGCCGCATGCGGCTGCCGCCCAGGGCCGCGGCGTGCATCTCCTCCACCCAGGCCGCCCGCGGGTCCAGCGCGACCTCCGCGCCCCGCCGGAACAGGTCGCGCACCCGCGGGGAGACGGCCGGCCAGTCGGTCACCCGGGCAGTGTGCACCACCTGCGGAGGATCCTGGTGCACGTCGTCCTGGTGTCGACCGCGACGGGCACGGATCGTGGGACGGAGCGCCCCCCTGCAGTCCCCGACCCTGGAGCCTCCGTGACCTCTCCCGCGACGCCGGTCGAGCACCTCGACGTCGTCATCGTCGGTGCCGGCATCTCCGGCATCGGCGCCGCGTACTACCTGCAGCGCGACCACCCGCGGCGCTCCGTCGCGCTGCTCGAGGCCCGCGGCGCGACCGGCGGCACGTGGGACCTGTTCCGCTACCCGGGCATCCGGTCGGACTCCGACCTGCACACCTTCGGCTACGAGTTCAAGCCGTGGCGCGACGCCCGCTCGATCGCCGACGCCGACCGCATCCTCGCCTACCTGCGCGAGACCGCGGCCGAGCACGGCATCGACGAGAAGGTGCGCTTCCACACGAAGGTGCTGGCGGCGTCCTGGTCGTCGGAGGACGCCCGCTGGACGGTCGAGGTCGAGCGCACCGACACCGGGGAGCGCAGCACGCTCACCGCCGGCTGGGTGTTCGCCGCCGGTGGCTACTACCGCTACGACGAGGGCTTCACCCCGGTCTTCGAGGGCCGGGAGCGCTTCCGCGGCCGGATCGTGCACCCGCAGGCGTGGCCCGAGGACCTCGACCACGCGGGCAAGCGCGTCGTCGTCATCGGGAGCGGCGCCACCGCCGTCACCCTCGTGCCCGCGATGGCCGAGACCGCGGCGAGGGTCACGATGCTGCAGCGCACGCCGTCCTACGTCATGCCGGTGCCCTCGGAGGACAGGCTGGCCAACCGGCTGCGGAGGTGGCTCGGCGAGGAGCGGGCGTACCCCCTCATCCGGCGCAAGAACATCGCCAAGGGCCGGCTGATCTGGCAGTTCTGCCAGAAGCACCCCGAGCGGGCCCGCCGGCTCATCCGCTGGGTCAACACCAAGCAGCTGCCGGCGGGCTACCCGGTCGACGAGCACTTCAAGCCGCCGTACGGCCCGTGGGACCAGCGGCTGTGCGCCGTCCCGGACGGCGACCTGTTCCGCGCCATCCGCAACGGCACGGCCGACGTCGTCACCGACCGGATCGCCACGTTCACCGAGGACGGGATCCTGCTCGAGTCGGGTCGCGAGCTGCAGGCCGACGTCGTCGTCACGGCCACCGGACTCAACGTGCAGGCCTTCGGCGGCATCCGGCTCACCGTCGACGGCCGCGAGGTCAGCCTGCCGGAGACGGTCGCCTACAAGGGCATGATGCTCTCCGGCGTGCCGAACCTGGCCTACGCGATCGGCTACACCAACAGCTCCTGGACGCTCAAGGTCGGGCTGCTGTGCGAGCACTTCACCCGCCTGCTGTCGTACATGGACGCGCACGGCTACGACACCTGCTGCCCCGAGCCCGCCGACCCGGACATGCCGACCCGGCCGTTCCTCGACTTCGCCGCCGGCTACGTCCAGCGGGCCATCCACCTGCTGCCTCGCCAGGGTGACCGGATGCCGTGGCTGACGTCGATGGACTACCGCTCCGACGTCAGGCTGCTGCGTGCCGACGACGTCGCCGACCCGGAGCTGCACTTCTCCGCTGCCGCCCGGGCCGCCCGACCCGCCGAGGCGGTGTCGGCGTGACCGCGACCGAGCAGCGGCCGGCCGAGGTCGACGCGGACCGCTTCGTCGACCTCCCCGCCGGGCCGCGGATCTGCCACCGCGTCGACGGCCCGGCCGACGGCGAGCCGCTGCTGCTGATCGCCGGCCTCGGCATCGACCTCACGTCCTGGCCGCAGCCGATGGTCGACGGCCTCGTGGCGCGCGGCTTCCGGGTGGTGCGGTTCGACAACCGCGACGTCGGCCGGTCCAGCCGGATCGGGACGCCGCCGCCGGGCCGGCTGCGGCAGCTGCTCGCCCGCCCGCGGCCGGGCGCCTACGACCTGACCGACATGGCCGCCGACACCGTCGGCCTGCTCGACGCGCTCGGCATCGGGCGGGTGCACCTGGTCGGGATGTCGATGGGCGGCATGATCGCCCAGGTGGTCGCAGCCAGGCACCCGGCCCGCGTCGCCACCCTGACGTCGATCTTCTCCACCACCGGCTCGCGGCGGGTGGGCCAGCCGGCCCGCTCGACGATCCTGCGGCTGGCCGCCGCCGCGCCGCGCACCGTCGAGGAGTCGGTGACCCGGCACCTGGCGATGCTCGGCCACATCGGCTCGACGACGTTCCCGCCCGACGACGAGCTGGAGCGTGCCTGGGCGGTGGGGCTGTGGGAGCGCGGCGGCGGCGTCCGCGCCCGCGCCGGCGTGCCGCGTCAGATCAGCGCCATCCAGGCCTCGGGCGACCGGACCGCGGAGCTGCGGCGGATCACCGCCCCGACCCTCGTCGTCCACGGCGACCGCGACCCGATGGTGCACCCGACCGGCGGCCGGGCGACCGCGGACGCCGTCCCGGGCGCCCGGCACGTCGAGATCGCCGGCATGGGCCACCACATCGCCCCCGGCGTCGTCGAGCGGCTCGTCGCACTCGTCACCGACCACGCCCGCACCTCCCCCACCACGACAGGAGCCCCCCGTTGAGCAGCGTCGCCGGCAAGGTCGCCGTCGTCACCGGCGCCGCGTCCGGCATCGGCCGGGCGCTCGCCTTCGAGCTGGCCAGGCGGGGGGCGCGGCTGGCGCTCTGCGACGTGGACGAGCGCGGGCTGGCCGAGACCGCCGACCGGGCGGGGGCGCTGGGCGCCGACGTGCTCACGGCCCGCCTCGACGTGGGCGACCGCGCCGCCGTCCTCGCCCACGCCGACGAGGTGGCCGCGCACTTCGGGGTCGTGCACCAGGTCTACAACAACGCCGGCATCTCCGGCGGCGGCGGCACGGTGCTCGAGACCGACTGGGAGGTCTACGACCGCGTGCTGCGGGTCAACCTCTTCGGGGTCCTGCACGGCACCAAGGCGTTCCTGCCGCACCTGGTCGCCTCCGGCGACGGGCACGTCGTCAACATCTCGAGCCTCAACGGCTACCTGGCCCAGCCGGGCCTGTCGGCCTACTGCACCAGCAAGTTCGGCGTCCGCGGCTTCACCGAGACGGTGCGCGGCGAGATGCTCGCCGCCGGGCACCCGGTGCGGGTCAGCGTGGTCCACCCCGGCGGGGTCAGGACCAACATCGCCAACGCGTCGCTGCAGGAGGCCGAGGAGCGGGGCCTGGAGGTCACCGAGGAGCAGCGCGCGCGGGTCCGGACGTACGACGAGAAGCTGCTGAGGATGCCCGCCGAGCAGGCCGCGACGATCATCGTCGACGGCGTCGAGGCCGGCCGGCCGCGGATCCTGGTCGGCAACGACGCCAAGGCCGTCGACCGGCTGGTGCGCCTCCTCCCCCGGCTCTACCCGGCGCTGCTCGTCCGCCTCGAGCGCCGGGTGCAGCGCTCCTGGGGCTGACCCGCGCTAGCGTCCCGGCGTGCCCTCCCCCGAGCTGCTGACCGAGGAGCTCGACCGGCTCCTGTCCTTCGCCGCCCGGGCGCGCCGGGACGACGGCGGCTTCGGCTACCTGGCCGCCGACGGGTCGCTCGACCCCGAGCGGCCGCGTGAGACGTACGTGACCGCGCGCATGACGCACGTGTTCAGCCTCGCGGTGCTGCTCGGGTGGCCGGGCGCCGACGAGCTCGCCCGGCACGGGGTCGAGGCGCTCACCGGGCCGTTCCACGACGCCGGGCACGGCGGCTGGCCGGCCTCGCCCGACGGGGACGACACCAAGGCCGCCTACGTGCACGCCTTCGTCGTCCTCGCCGGGGCGAGCGCCGCGAGCGCGGGGATCCCGGGCGGCGCCGCGCTGCTGGCCGACGCGCTGTCGGTGTGGGACGGGCACTTCTGGGACGACGCCGCCGGCATGGCCGTCGAGGAGTGGGACCGCGGCTGGACGACGTGCGCCGACTACCGCGGCGTCAACGCCAACATGCACGGCGTCGAGGCGGTGCTGGCCGCCGCCGACGCGCTGTCCTCCGACCGCGCCGGGGAGCTGCGGCGGCGCGCGCTGCGGGTGCTCGAGCGGGTGGTGCACGGCGAGGCGCGCGCCCGCGACTGGCGGCTGCCCGAGCACTTCGACGCCGCGTGGACCGTGCTGCCCGAGTACAACGCCGACCGCCCCTCCGACCCGTTCCGGCCCTACGGCGTGACGGTGGGCCACCAGCTGGAGTGGTCGCGGCTGGCGCTGCACACCCGCGCCGTCCTCGGCACGGACGCCCCCGGGTGGCTGCTCGCGGACGCCGCGGCCCTGTACGCCGCCGCGGTGGACCGGGGCTGGCGCGCCGACGGTCACGACGGTTTCGTCTACACCCTCGACTGGTCCGACCGCCCCGTCGTCGCCGCGCGGATGCACTGGGTGCTGGCCGAGGCGATCGGGGCCGCCGCGGTCCTCGCGCACGTCACCGGCGAGGCCCGGTACGACGACGACCGCCGCCGGTGGGAGGAGCACGCCGCCGCGGTCTTCGCCGACGACGCGACCGGCAACTGGCACCACGAGCTGACGCCGGACGGGCGGGTGGGGACGACGACCTGGTCCGGCAAGCCCGACGCCTACCACGTGGCCCAGGCGCTGGTCCTGCCGCGGCTGCCGGTGCGCGGGAGCGTGGCCGCCGGGGTGCGGGCGGCGCTGCGCGGCGACCGGGACCCGTCCGGCGGCTGAGCCGGCCGCGGGGGGACGACACGGCCCCGGCGCGGGGACTTCACGACCACGCCGGGGCCGGTTCACTCCCGGTTTGTCCACAGGAGTGTGGGCCGAAACACGTCCAGCGAAAACAGGCGCAGGAAAGCTGGCGGGCGGGGCGCACCCGAGGTGTGTCGTCCCCGGGGCCCCGCCCGCCGTCATCATGCGGGTCTCGGAACCACGCCGCAACAGATGTCTGAGACGTCTACCCGTCCCCGGGCCGAAGGCGTCCCCCCAGCCGGGCCGCGGCTCCGACCTCCGCGTGGGAGGCGCGTCCCCGTCCACCCGGGAGGTGCCGTGCACCTCCCGGGTCCGCTTCTCCCGCGCGAAAGGCGTGGTCAGCGGCGGGTTGGGGGTCCGGAGGTGTCGTAGGCGGGTCGTAGGTTCGGGTCGTGCAGGAGGTCGCCGGTCACGCGTCGCCGGTGGAGCGTGCGCTCGCCGGGTGGCTGGTCGAGCGGCCTGCGCCGTTCCGCCGGTTGCCGGTCGGGCTGCTGTCGCGGGAGCAGAAGGCCACCGAGGTGCAGCGGGTGCAGGCGGTCAAGGCGATGGCCGCCGCCTACGAGGCGGAACTGGTCCTGGGCCTGGCCGACGACAGCCCCGACGACCTCGATCCCACGCCGGGGGCCAGGCGGGGGTCGTGGGCGCCGGGGGCCAGGCGTCGCTGCGGAGTCGGTCCCTGCCCGGTCCAGTGCTCCCGGGGACGGCCGGCCCGGTGCACCCGGCTCCGCGATCGAGCGCCGGCCTCTAACGTCGGCGCCGTGGCACTCGTCTACCGCGCCGAACTGTCCCCGTCGAAGCTCGAGCTGGTGAGCGGCTGGGTGGCCACCCGGCCGTGGGGACGCGACGCCGGCAGCGACCTTCAGCGGGTGGCGGCCTACCGCTTCGACGACCCGGACGGCGAGGTCGGCATCGAGGCCCACCTCGTGCGAACCGCCGACGGCCGGCTGCTGCACGTCCCGCTGACCTACCGCGGCGCCCCGGCACCCGGCCAGGAGGCACACCTGGTCGGCACCCTGGAGCACTCCGTGCTCGGCCGGCGGTGGGTCTACGACGCCTGCGGCGACCCGGTCGCCGTCACCGCGTACCTGCAGGCGGTCGTCACCGGCGGCACCGGCGCCGAGGAGCAGGTGGTGACCGGTGACGGCTCCACGCCACGGGCCACCGACGCCGCCGTCGTCGGCAGTGGTGCGCCGGGGGTGGACGTCGGCCCGCTGGACGGCCTGTCCGTCGGTGACTCCGACGCCGCGACGACGGTCCGCACCGGGCCGCTGACGCTGGTCGTGCACCGGGTGCTCGAGCCCACCGCGGCGCCCGGCGGCCCCGTGCTCACCGGCACCTGGGCGGGGCAGTCCTCCCCCGTCGTCCTGGCGGGTGTCCGGTCGCTCAGCTGACCGGCGTCAGCGGGGGCCGGCCGGCCAGGACGGCGGCCGCGTTGGCCACCGCCAGCCGGCACATCTCGCTGCGGGTGACCGACGCCGCGCTGCCCAGGTGCGGCGTGAGCACCACCTGCTCGAGCTCCAGCAGTCGCGGGTCGACGGCCGGCTCGTCCTCGAAGACGTCGAGCGCCGCCCCGCCGATCCGCCCCTCCCGCAGCGCAGTCACCAGCGCGTCGGTGTCGACGACGCCGCCGCGCGCGGTGTTCACCAGCAGCGCGTGCGGCTGCATCAGCGCCAGCGTGTCGGCGCCGACGAGGTGCCGCGTCTCCGGCGTGAGCGGGCAGTGCAGCGAGACGACGTCGCTGCGCCGCAGCAGCTCGGGCAGCTCGACGAACTCGGTGGCCGCGCGTTCGTCGTCGTCGAGCTGCGCGCGGGTCGGCGTCGCCAGCACCCGCAGGTCGAAGGCCTGCGCCCGGCGGGCCACCGCCCGGCCGATGCGCCCGAAGCCGACGATCCCGAGGGTCGCCCCGGCCGAGAGGTCGAGCCCCACCATCATCCGCGGGCCCCAGATCCACGGCGTCCCGCGGCGCAGGAACCGGTCGCCCTCGGCGATCCTCCGTGCCGCCGCGAGCACCAGCCCCATCGTCAGGTCGGCGGTGGCCCGGTCGAGCACGCCCGGGGTGTTGGTGACCACCACGCCGCGGGCGCGGGCGGCGTCGACGTCCACGTTGTCGTAGCCGACGGCCGTGTTGGCCACCACCTGCAGCTGCGCCCCCGCGGCGTCGAGCACGGCGGCGTCGACCCGCTCGGTGAGCGTGCAGACGACCGCGGCCGCGCCGGCCACACCCTCGAGCAGCTCCCCGGTGGTCGGCGGCTCCTCGCGGCCGACCCGCACCGGTCGGCCGAGCCCGGAGAGCTCGGCCATCGCGTCGTCGGTGAGCAGCCGCGGGACGTACACGTGCCCGTTGTCCATGGGCGCCATCCTGCCGGGACGCCGGGCCGGGCCGGGCCCGGCAGGGAACACTGGTCCGGTGAGCTCCCCGACCGACGGTCTGCGGGCGGCGCGGGGCGTCGTGCGCCTGCTCAACACCTCGGGCGGCGGCGTGCTGTGCCTGGCCGGCGCGGTCGACGCCGCTGCCGTCGAGTCCTTCCACCGGCGCTACGGCCGCGAGCCGGCGCGGGTCGAGGTCATCGACGCCCGCTCGGTGACCTCGCTGTCGCCCCCGGTGGTCGAGCTGCTGGTGGAGCACCTCGCGGCGGCCCACCGGGCGGGGCGCCCGGCGGTGCTGCGCCGCTCCGCGCCGGTCGAGCAGGCACTCGCCGGTGCCGTGCACGGGCCGTGCTGAGCGTCACGGCCCACGTTCACCTCGCGTTCAACGACACCACACCGGGACGCAACAGCCCTGGTTACCGTGGGGAGTGGCTGCCCGAGCAGCCGACGGACGACGACGTCCCCTCACGACCACACTCCCGAGGAGACGACATGACCTCCCGTACCACCACCACCCGCGCTCGCTCCTGGCTGCGCCGCCTCGACGCCTACACCCTCGAGGTGTTCAACCCCGGCATGCCCTACCGGCCGCGCCGGGACCGCACGCCCGCGCAGGGCTGACCGCCCGCGGCGGCCCGCTCACATCCACTCACCGCGCAGGACCGGCCAGATCCGGTCGAGGTCGTCGGTGCCGGCCTGGTCGCCGTTGCAGGAGACGGCCACGGCGACGTGGCGGTCGGCGGAGACGGCGAACCCCGAGAGGAAGCCGGCCCAGGACCCGGGGTGGGAGAGCGCGCCGCCGCGGTCGACGTACACCCCGGCGCCGTAGCCGGTGCTCCCCTCGACCGGTGCCGGGTCCCCGACCTGGGCGTCGAGCAGCGACCGGCCACCGAGCACCCCCGTCCGGTACACGTCGGCCCAGCGCACCAGCTCCGACGGCGTCGTCTGCACCGACCCGTCGCCGACCTGCCCGAACCGTGAGCCCGCCGGCTCCCACGGGGCACCCGGGGAGGCGCGCACGTGGCTGCGCGCCGACGACGTGCCGGTGTTCCCGGGGTCGGCACCGGAGGGGTCGAGCACCATCGCCAGGTCCAGCGGCCCGAACACCCGGTCGGCGAGGAACTGCGGCAGGGGCCGGCCCGCGGCCGCGGCGACCACCTCGGCCAGCAGCACGTAGTCGGAGTTCGAGTACTCGAACCGCTCGCCGGCCGGGTGCCGCAGGTCCGGGTGCGCGGCGATCGCGGCCAGCGCGTCCTGCTGGGTGGTCCGGTCGGTGACCTGCACCCCGGCCGCGGCGAGGTCGGCCAGGTAGTCGGGGATGCCGCTCGTCTGGTGCACCAGGTGGTCGACCGTCACGGTGCCGGCCCAGGCGGGCAGGCCCGGCACCCACCGCGACAGCGGGTCGTCCAGCGACAGGACGCCGTCCTGCTCCAGCAGCAGCACCGCGGTCGCGGTGAACTGCTTGCTCACCGAGGCGACGTCGAACGTCGTCGACGTGGAGATCGGCCGGCCGGTCGTCAGGTCGGCGAGACCGCGGGCGCCGGCCCAGACCACCTCCCCGTCGACGCCCACCGCCGCCGAGCAGCCCGGCGCGTCGGCGGCGAGCACCCGCTCGAGCAGGTCGTCGCTGCGGGCGCTGCTGCGCTCGACGTCGACCCGGTCGGCGGCGGGAGTCGTCGAGGGCGTCGCGTCCCTCGACGTCCCGGCCGTGCAGCCGGTGGACACCGACACGAGCGGGAGGCACGCGGCAGTCCGGGACGGGAGGCGGCGACGTCGCGGCACGGCCGCACCCTGCCGCTCCGTGGGTCCCGGCAGGCGACAGCCCGCGGCGCCGGGCCGGCCGCCTCCCGAGGAACTGGGCTGCTCAGCGCGTGGGACGCGCGGCTCCCTCCGCGGGCGCGGGCCGGGCGTCCGGGCGCAGCGCGTCCTCGCTGAGCAGCACCGCGGCCGCCTCCACGGTCGCGGGCTCCTCACGGCGGGCCGGCGCGGCAGCCGGGAGGACCGGCTGGGGGGGCCGGCCCCGGAGGCGGGCCGGCGCAGCCGGCACCGCGTCCGGGTGCGCGGCACCCCACTCCCGCTCCACGTCGTCGAGCAGGGCCTCGAGGTAGGAGCGCAGCTGCGTGCGGCAGGCCTGGCTGAAGGCCTGCAGGTAGACGACCTGCTCCTGCAGGTCCGCCGTCTGCGGGTCGGCGGCGCCCTCACCGGCGACCAGCCCGCCCCTGCCCTGACCGGTGATCCGCGCCGCGGCCTCCTGGGCCGCCTGGATCATCGCGCCCACCTTCTCGCGGGCCTGCCGGACCTGCTCCTCGTAGTGCTCGCGGGCCTCGGTGGTCATGACCCGGCTGAGCGCCTCGGCCTCGGCCACGTACTGGTCGGCGGTCTGCTGCGCCGCCGCGAGGATGCCCACGGCCTGCGCCGAGGGCGCCTCCGGCCGCGCCTCGCCGTCGACCCGGGCCTGCAGGGCGTGCACCCGGTCGCGCAGCTCTGCCTTCTCCGCGTGCAGCCGGTCCAGCTCCTGCCCCACGCGGTCGAGGAACCGGTCCACCTCGGTGTCGTCGTACCCGGGGTGGAAGATCGAGGACCGGCCGAACCGCACGTCGCGGACGTCCGCGGGGGTCAGCCGCCGGCCGCCGCTCCACGCAGCGGTGTCGGTGCTCGTGCTCATGTGGTGACCTTTCCATCGACATCGGGACCCGGGCGGCTGGGGGCGAACACCTCGGTGCGGATGCGGTCACGGGGCAGCCCGTGCCCGAGGAGCCGCTCGACGGTGTCGTCCACCATCGCCTGCGGTCCGGCGACGTAGGCCTCCCGGCTCGCCCACGGCCCCGACCGCCCCACCACCTCGCCGACGTCCCCGTGCGCCAGCGAGGAGTCCCCGTCCTCGGAGACGGCGGCGGTGACCGTCAGCCACGGGTGCTCCTGCTCGAGCCGCGCCAGGTCCGCGCGGTCGTAGAGGTCCTCCTCGAGGCGGACGCCGACGAAGAGGTCCACCCGCCGGGGCGGGCCGTTGCGGGCGACGTGGTCCACGATCGCCTTGAGCGGCGCCAGCCCCGTCCCGCCCGCCACCAGCAGCAGGTCGCGGTCCGAGTCGGGGTCGAAGCGCAGGTGGTCGACCGGGGGCCCGAGGTGCAGCACGTCCCCGACGTGGACCTGCCGCACCAGCGCGGTGCTGACCGGACCACCGGGCCGTGCCCGCGCGTGGATCTCCAGCTCGCCGTCGGGCCGGCAGGCGTTGGCCGGTGAGTAGTAGCGCCACAGCCGCGGCCGCAGCTCCGTCTCGAGCGAGATCGACTCGCCGGGACGGTGGGACAGTGGCTCCTTCGGACGCAGCCGCAGGACGGCGGTGTCGACGGTGCGCCGCTCGTGCGCGACGACCTCGGCGTCCCACCAGGGCGGCTGGTCGGCCACCTCGTCGGCGGCCTCGACCATCACCTTCGCGACCAGCCCGTAGGCCGCCGTCCAGTCCGCGGCGAGCGCGTCGTTCCAGTCGTCGTCGAAGTGCTCCAGGGTGGCCAGCAGGCTGGCCCCCACCGCCGGGTAGTGCTCGGCCACCGTCCCGAACTTGCGGTGGTCCTGACCCAGCTGGCGGAGGATCGGCACGAGGGCGTCGAGGTCGTCGACCCGGGCCACCACCTCGCCGAGCGCGGCGAACAACCGGTCGCGCTGTTGCGCCATGGAGACCGGGAACAGCTGGCGCGTCTCGGGGTGGGTGAGGAACAGGTGCGCGTAGAACCACAGCGGCGCCTCGTCCCCGGCCGCCGCGGCCTTGGCGAAGTTGGCCCGCATCGCCGGGATGTCCACGAACGCCCCCCTCAACCCGTGGTCCTCGGCCGGCCTGCTGGCCGGACCGTCGTTGGGCCGGGACGCCGCTGCGTCGTGCCGCCGCGGTCACCGCCCCCGTGAGGATCCCTCCCGGCCGCTGCGCTCGGTGCCGCGCGCGGACGCCGAGGGATCCGGGCGCACTGTATCCACGAGCCACGGTCACCGGCTAGCACTCCGGAACCGATCCGGTCGACGTCCGGGGTTTCTCCTGGCAGGGTCGCTGGCCGGGGAGTGCCGGTCGCGGTCGCCCCCGGCCCCGCCGGCCGGGAGGGCGCAGGTGCCACGGGACTCCACCGCTGCGCAGACTGGCTCGACGTCCGTCGACCGTCGGAGGAGGACCATGCTCTCGAACCGCTCCCGTCCCGTCATCGAGGCCACGCTGCCCGTGGTCGCCGACCACGTCGGGGAGATCGCGAAGCGCTTCTACGCGCACCTGTTCGACGCCCACCCCGAGCTGTTCGACGGGGTCTTCAACCGCGGCAACCAGGCCGAGGGCACCCAGCAGGTGGCGCTGGCCGGCTCGGTCGCCGTCTTCGCCAGCGCCCTGGTGCAGACGCCGGAGCAGGTCCCCGAGCGCCTGCTGTCTCGGATCGCGCACAAGCACGCCTCGCTGGGCATCACGCCGGCGCTGTACGACGTCGTCCACGAGCACCTGTTCTGGGCCATCGCCGACGTGCTCGGCGACGCGGTCACCCCCGAGGTGGCGGCCGCCTGGGACGAGGTCTACTGGCTGATGGCGTACGCGCTGATCAACCAGGAGCGCGGCCTCTACAGCGCCCGCGGGGTGCGCCCGGAGACCGTGTGGCGCGAGTGGGAGGTGGCCGAGCGGGTCGAGGAGACCGACGAGGTGGTCACCTTCCGCCTGAAGCGGACCGACGACCACCTGGTCAAGACCTCGCTGCCCGGCCAGTACGTGACCGTCCAGGTGCCGATGCCCGACGGGGTGCGGCAGCCGCGGCAGTACAGCCTCACCAGGGCCGACGACGGCGAGCACCGCCAGTTCTCGGTCAAGCGGGTCCGCGGCGGGGGCAAGCCCGACGGCGAGGTCTCCAACCACCTGTGCGACCACGCCCGGGTCGGCGACCGGCTGACCGTGTCGCTGCCCTTCGGCGACGTCGTCCTCGACGACTCCGGCCGCCCGGTGGTCTTCATCAGCGCCGGCATCGGCGTCACGCCGATGGCCGGGATGCTCTCCCACCTGACCGCGGCGGGCTCGCGCCTGCCCATCACGCTGCTGCACGCCGACGTGGACGAGGAGTCGTTCGCGTTGCGCCGGCAGGTGCTCGAGGACGTCCGGCGGCTGCCCGGCGCCACGGTGCACACCTGGTACGAGCGGGGCGCACGGAGCACCCTGCCGGTCGACGGCGTGCACGCCGGCGTCATGGACCTCGACGACGTCGTGCTGCCCGAGGGCGCCGTGTACTACCTGTGCGGCCCGCTGCCGTTCATGCAGGCCGTCCGCAGCACGCTGCTCGAGCGGGGGGTGCCGGCCCGGGACGTCCAGTACGAGGTCTTCGGTCCCGACCTGTGGCAGGCCGACTCCCAGACCGAGCCCGCGCCCGACGCCGTCCACGCCTGACCGGCGCGGGGTCTACCCGCCGCGCACCGGCCGCCCGCCCGTCCCGGGGCCCGGGACGGGCGGGCGGCCGCGGCCGGCTCCCTCGAGGATCCGGTGCGGGTCGGTGGCCGTGGCCAGCGCCGTCAGCCGGTCGCGGACGGGCGGCGTGGGGGTCCGCGCCAGCACGTCGGGCCAGCGGCCGTGCCCGTGGGCCGGCTCCCGCCCTCCGGTCTCGGGGTCGAGCGCCGCGGCCAGCTCCTCGGCGCAGGCCCAGGTCGCCGCCCGGTCCTCGGTGCCGGTCCCGCCGACGACCCGCACGGCCAGCCGCGCGTCACGGTGGCACAGCGCGCTCGAGCGCTCGGGCACCCAGCCGACCGCGCCGCCGAGCAGCCGCAGCTCCACCGTCCGCGGCGCGCAGCCTCCGGTGGCGGCCCGCAGCACCGGCCCGGCGCCGGCGGCCCCGAGCCGGTCGAGCAGCAGGGAGGACTCCACGCCGGTCACGGGCCCCACTCCCCCACCCAGGTCGGCCGGGCCGCGGACGCCGACGTCGTCCCGCGCCGGCCGCAGCCGGGCGCGCAGCCCGTCGAGCACGGCGGCGCCGTCGCCGGGGTCGCCGGTCCAGCCGAAGCGCACCGACACGGCCACCTCCCCCGTGGGGAGGCGCACCAGCACCAGCGACGTCCCGGCCTGCGGCGGGAGCGCGGCCGACCAGGTGCGCCACTCCTCCAGGACCTGGCCCGCGTCGTCCCCGGGCCAGGACAGGTCCCCCGCGTAGCGCGGCCCCGCGGCCAGCAGGTCCACCTCGACGGCGGTGACCAGGCCCAGCGCCGCGCCGCCCCCGCGCACGCCCCAGAACAGCTCAGGCTCCTCGTCCGGCGCGGCCCTCCGCAGGACGCCGTCGCCGGTGACGAGCTCCACCGCGCGCACCCGGTCCGACGCCGGCCCGTAGGTGCGCGCGAGCAGGCCCACGCCGCCACCGGTGACCGCGTCGGCGACCCGCTCGTCACCCGACGTGCCGGGGACCGGCGCCAGCCCGTGCCGCGCGGCCGCCGCGGCCAGCTGCCGCCAGCGCACCCCGCCGCCGACCCGCGCCCAGCCCGCCTCGGACACGCTCAGCTCGCCGAGGCCGTCGACGTCCACCACCAGTCCGCGGGCGGCGTCCGCGCCGTCCCCTCCTCCCGCCACGGCCACCCCGTGCCGGCCGGCCAGCCGCACCGTGGCGACGACGTCCGCGGCGTCGGCGACCGACACCACCGACCCCCGGACGGCGGCCCCGGGGGACAGCCGGCCCCGCAGCGAGGCCTCCAGGTCGGGCGGCAGGACGGCGGTCGCGGACAGCGGCGGAGGGGGCATGGCGGGCTCCGGACGGGAGGGGACGGTGCTCCCGCAGCGTGCGCACGCGCCCTTGCCGTGACCTTGTCGCGGGCTTGGGGACCGGGAGGACCCCACGACCGGCCCGGGAGCCCCTAGCCTGCCTCCCGATGACCGCGACCTCGTTCCGCGTCCTCGGGCCCGTCGAGGTCTGGCGCGACGGCCGTCTCCTGGCTCCCTCGTCCCCGCGGCACCGCGCCGTCCTCGCCGCGCTGCTGGTCGACCCGGGGCGCACCGTCCCCGTCGACCTGCTCGTCGACCGCGTCTGGAGCGGCCAGCCGCCCACCGCGGTGTCCGCGACGCTGCAGTCGATCGTGTCGCGGCTGCGCCGCGAGCTCGAGCCGGACGTCAGGAACGGCCGGTGGACCCTCCTGGTCACCCGCGAGCCGGGCTACCGGCTCGACGTGGCGCCCGGGGACGTCGACGCCGTCCGCTTCGTGCAGCTGCTGCGCAGCGCCCGCGACCTGGCCGCGCGCGGCGACGTCGAGGCGGCGCGGACGGCGGTCACCGAGGGGCTGGCGCTGTGGCGCGGCCCGGCCTACGCCGACGTGTCGGCGACCTTCGCCGTCGAGGAGGCCGAGCGGCTCGAGCACCTGCGCCTGGCCGCCCGGGAGCTGGCCGCCGAGCTGGACCTGCGGCGCGGCCGGCACGCCGAGATCGTCGACGACGTCCGCGAGCTGCTGCGCGCCGAGCCGCTGCGGGAGGGGCTGCGCGCCTCGCTGATGCTGGCGCTGTACCGCTCCGGGCGGCAGGCCGAGGCGCTCGAGGTCTACGACGAGGGCCGCCGGCTGCTGGCCGACGGCCTCGGCGTCGACCCCGGCCGCCCCCTGCAGGAGCTGCACGAGCGGATCCTGCGCCAGGACGCGGGGCTGGCCGCCGCGCCCGTGCAGCCGGCCCCGCCCGCCCCGGCGGCCGCCCCGGCCGCCGAGGTCCCCGCCACCCCGGCGGTGCGCCCGCTGCCGGTGCCGCTGACCGCCTTCGTCGGCCGGACCCGGGAGCTGGCCGCCGTGGCCACCGCGCTGGGCGGCCGCCGGCTGGTGACGCTCGTCGGGCCCGGCGGCAGCGGAAAGACGCGGCTGGCGCTGGAGGCCGCCCGCCGCCGTCCCGACGGCGCCCCGCCCGCCGCCCTGGTCGAGCTGGCCGGGGTCGAGGACCCCGACCTGGTCGCCGCGCAGGTGGCCACCGTCCTCGGGGTCAGCCTCACCGCCGGGGACCCGCTCGGCGCCGTCGCCACCGCCCTGCAGGACCGCCCGCTGCTGCTCGTGCTCGACAACTGCGAGCACGTGGTGGAGGCGGCGGCCGAGGTGTGCGCGGCCCTGCTGCCCCGGTGTCCCGACCTGCAGGTGCTGGCCACCTCGCGCGAGCCGCTCGGGCTGCCCGGCGAGGCGGTGCTGCCCTGCGGGCCGATGCCGGCGGGCGCCCCGGGCAGCGACGCCGAGCAGCTGTTCCTCGACCGCGCCCGGCTGGTCGCCCCGCACCTGGCCGAGCCGTCGGAGGAGGACCTGGCGCGGGTCCGCGACCTGGTCGTGGCCCTCGACGGGCTGCCGCTGGCCGTGGAGCTGGCCGCGGCCTGCCTGACCACGCTGCCGCTGGCCGAGGTCGCCGGGCGCGTCGACGACCGCTTCGCGCTGCTGTCGGGCGGCTGGCGCACCGCGGTCCCGCACCAGCGGACGCTGGCCGCGACCGTCCAGTGGAGCATCGACCTGCTCACGCCGCCGGAGCTGGCCGTGTTCCGGGCCGTGGCGGTGCTGCCGGGCAGCTTCGGCGCCGACGCCGTCGAGGCGGTGGCCGGGCCGGAGGTCGGCGGCGGCGCGCGGGAGCTGCTGCGGGTGCTCGTGTCGAAGTCGCTGGTCGAGCTCGACCACGGGACCGGCCGCCACCGCGTGCTCGAGACGCTGCGGCAGTACGCCGAGCAGGGCCTCCCCGAGGCCGTCGCGCGGCGGCTGCGCGACCGGCTGGCCGGTCACGTCGTCGACCTCACCGAGCGGCTGGAGCCGACGCTGCGGCGCGCCGAGTGGACCGCCAGCGCCCGCCGGCTCGACGCCGAGCAGCCGGCACTGCGCGCGGCGCTCACCCACACGCTGGCCACCGGCCAGGGCGAGCTGGCGCTGCGGATCGGCGCCGCGCTCTCGTGGTGGTGGTACCGCCGCGGCCACGTCCAGGAGGGCCGCCGCTGGCTGGCCAGCGCGCTGGACGCCACCCCGGACGCACCGCCGCGGGTGCGCAGCGGCGCGCTGCTCGGGGACGCGCTGCTGGCCTACCTCTCCGGTGACGTGGCCTCGATCTGGGCGCGCACCAACGAGATCGTGTCCGCGGCTCCCGACGAGCACGACGGCGTCCTGGCGCTGGCGCTGGTGCTGCGCGGCTTCGTCCGGGCGCTGCTGGGCCAGGCCGACCCCGACGGGGAGACCGCCCGCGACATCGCCCACGGGCTGGAGCTCGCGCAGGCCTCGGGCATCGAGTGGGTGCAGGCCGAGATCGCGATGACGCTGGGCCAGTTCGCCCGGGTGGCCGGCGACGCCGAGGGGGCGCTGGCGCACCTGGCGCGGGCCGAGGAGCTCGCCCTGGGGCTGGGCCACTCGTGGGCGCACTCGTCGGTGCTGTGGATCCGCGCCAAGGTGCTCACCGAGCTCGGCCGCGCCGACGAGGCGCTGGGCGACCTGTGGCGGATGGTCGACCTGACCCACCGCGAGGGCGACGCCACCGGCACGCTGGCCGGGCTGCTCACCGCGGTCGGCGCCGCCACCGCGGGCGGCCGGGCCCGCACCGGCGCCGTCCTGCTGGGTGCGGTGCGGTCCAACGCCCGGCTCGTCGGCTACGACCCCCTCCGGATGGACCCGGTGGACGGCGGGCGCTACGTCACGGCCGTCGAGGCCGCCCTCGACCCGGCCGCGCTGGCCGCCGCCGTGGCCAAGGGGTCCGGACTGGACCTCGGCGCCGCGGTCGCGCTGGTCGGCCAGCTGGCCGGTGAGTCCGAGCCGCTCCCGGCGGGCCGGTGAGCCGAGCGGTTAGGAGCGGGGCGCCCGCAACCCGCCGTACAGCCGGGCGAGGTCGGGCAGCTGGTAGGCGGCGTTCAGACCACTGGGGTTGGGCAGCACCCACGTCTGCGCGCCGCCCAGCCGGTCGGGCTGCCGGCCCCAGCCGGTCCGCGCCCGCTCGCCGGTGGCCAGCCGCCAGGCGGTGATGCCGAGGACGGCGACCACCCGCGGGCGGTGGCGCGCGACCAGGGCGGCCAGCGCCACCGCGCCGTCGCGCAGCTCGTCGGGTCGCAGCTCGGCGGCGGTCCGGGTGGGCCGGTCGACGAGGTTGGTCACCCCGAGGCCGTGGTCGAGCAGCTCGCGGTCCTCCTCCGGTGCCAGCCGGCGCGGGGTGAGCCCGGCCAGGTGCAGCGCCGGCCAGAACCGGTTGCCCGGGCGGGCGAAGTGGTGCCCGCGGGCGGCGGAGAGCAGCGACGGGTTGATGCCGCAGAACAGGACGTCGAGGTCCGGGGCGACCACGTCGGGCAGCGGCTTGCCCGGTCCCCCGCCGTCCGCCGTCGCACCGCCTGCCGTCCCCATGACGCGACCAGTGTCGCCGAGCCGGTCGGCACGGGCGCCGGACGGGTCCGGGCCCGGTCTTGTGGAGTCCGCTGCCCGGTCCCTAGCCTCCGGACGTCACGTGACCGCGGTCACCCCAGCAGGGCCGATCCCCCGGGAGCCCCGGTGAAGAAGCTGCTCAACGACCCGGCCGACGCCGTCGCCGACGCACTCCGCGGCATGGCCGCCGCCCACCCCGAGCTGCGGGTCGACCACGAGACCCGGGTCGTCCTCCGCCGGGACGCCCCGGTGCGCGGCAAGGTCGGGCTGGTCTCCGGCGGCGGGTCGGGCCACGAGCCGATGCACGCCGGCTTCGTCGGCGCCGGCATGCTCGACGCGGCCTGCGCCGGCGAGGTGTTCACCTCGCCCGTGCCCGACCAGGTCGTGGCCGCGACCCAGGGCGTCGACGGCGGCGCCGGGGTGCTGCACGTCGTGAAGAACTACACCGGCGACGTCATGAACTTCGAGATGGCCGCCGAGCTGGTGGCCGCCGAGTCCGACACCGAGGTCGTCGCCGTCGTCACCGACGACGACGTCGCCGTCCAGGACAGCACCTACACCGCCGGACGGCGCGGGGTCGGCGTCACCGTGCTGCTCGAGAAGCTGGCCGGCGCGGCCGCCGAGGAGGGCCGGCCGCTGGCCGAGGTCGCCGACGTCGCCCGCCGGGTCAACGCCACCGGCCGCAGCATGGGCATGGCGCTGACCTCGTGCACCGTCCCGGCCGCGGGCCGGCCCACGTTCGACCTGCCCGAGGACGAGATGGAGATCGGCATCGGCATCCACGGCGAGCCCGGACGGCGCCGGGTGCCGCTGGCGCCGGCCCGGGAGGTCGCCGAGATGCTCGTCGAGCCGATCCTCGCCGACCTGGACCTCACCGGCGGCGACGGCGTCATCGCCTTCGTCAACGGCATGGGCGCCACCCCGCTGCTGGAGCTGTACGTGGTCTACGCCGAGGTGGCCGCCGTCCTGGAGAAGTCCGGCGTCGGCATCGCGCGCAACCTCGTCGGCTCGTACATGACCAGCCTGGACATGGCCGGCTGCTCGGTCACCCTGCTCCGGGCCGACGAGGAGCTGCTGCGGCTGTGGGACGCGCCGGTGCGCACCCCGGCGCTGCGCTGGGGCGGCTGAGCGTGGCCGTCCCGGTCGACGCCGCCGGCCTGACCGCGTGGGTGACCGAGTTCGCCCGGCTGGTGCACGAGCAGCGCGACGAGCTGACCCGCCTCGACGCCGCCATCGGCGACGCCGACCACGGCGCCAACCTCGACCGCGGCATGACCGCGGTGGTCGCGGCGCTGGAGGGCGGACCGGCCGACGACCCCGCCGCGGTCCTCAAGACGGTGGCGACGACGCTGATCAAGACGGTCGGCGGGGCCAGCGGCCCGCTCTACGGCACGTTCTTCCTCCGGGCCGCCGGCGCGCTCGACGGCGGCGACGCCGGCGCCTTCGCCGCCGCGGTCCGGGCCGGGCTCGACGGGGTGGCCGCCCGCGGCAAGGCCGAGCCCGGCGACAAGACGATGCTCGACGCGCTCACGCCGGCCTGCGACGCGCTCGACGCCGCGCTGGCCGAGGGCCGTGACCTGCCCGACGCGCTGCGGGCCGCCGCGGAGGCGGCCGCGGGCGGGCGGGACGCGACCGTGCCGCTGGTCGCCCGCAAGGGCCGGGCGAGCTACCTCGGGGAGCGCAGCGCCGGCCACGCCGACCCGGGCGCCACCTCCGCGGCGCTGCTGGTGCAGGCCGCCGCGACCGCGCTGGCCGGCGGCTCGTGACCGTCGGGCTGGTGGTCGTCTCGCACAGCCGCGCGCTGGCCGAGGCGGCGGTGGAGCTGGCGCGCGGCATGCTGCCCGGCCGCGAGCTCGCCGTCGGCGTCGCGGCCGGCGACGTCGACGGCGGACTGGGCACCGACGCGACCGCGATCGCCGACGCGGTCACCGCCGCGGACGGCGGGGACGGCGTCGTCGTGCTCATGGACCTCGGCAGCGCCGTCCTGTCGGCCGAGACCGCGCTGGAGTTCCTCGACGACGACCAGCGGGCGCGGGTGGTGCTCTCCCCCGCGCCGCTGGTCGAGGGCCTGGTCGGCGCCGCGGTGGTCGCGGCCTCCGGCGCGTCCCGGGACCGGGTGGCCGCCGAGGCGCTGCAGGGCCTGGCGCCCAAGCAGGCGCACCTGGCCGGCTGAGCGACCGGTCAGTCCCGCCGGGCCGTGGGACCGGCGAGCCGGACGTGCAGGTCGTCGACGAACCGGTCGACCGGGCGGGCGGTCTCGCCGGGGCCGAGCGGCTCCTGCGGCACGAGCACCCACAGCAGCAGGTACAGCAGGGCGCCGACACCACCGGCGACGGTGAGCCCGACGAACGCCACCCGCCAGAGCACGGGGTCGGTGCCGGTGTGCGCGGCCAGGCCGCCGCTGACGCCGCCGAGCACCGCGTCGGAGCGGCTGCGCCGGAGCTGGGGCCGCCCCGTCCGCGGGGGGACGGCCTGCGGCGGGACGGCCTGCGGGGAGACGGTCTCAGGGGTGGGGAAGGGGGTCGATGTCATGGCAGTGAGCCTGCCGGGGACGGGTGCCCCGGCACATCGGGGAGCGCCCGGAACCGACCCCGGTCCGGGGCCCGGGTGCCCGTCCGGGGATCCCCTGTGCGGAGAACCGGACGGGAGCGTGCCGGGGACCGGGAGCCGGAGCACACTCCCCCCATGGCGGAGGCGCGCGGCGTCGGGGCCGCGACGGGGACACCGGTGGGGTCGGCACGCCCCCGGCCGGACGACACGGTGACCGACGGCGCGGTGCCGGACGAGGCAGCGCCGCACGACGCGGGGCCGCACGGGGCGGGGCCGCACGACGCGGTCTCGCCGCACCGGATCCCGCCGCGGGGCTGGTGGCGGGTCGTCCGGCGCGCCGTCCGGCACTCGTTCGACGAGCGGCTCATGGCGCTGATCGCCGCGGTGGCCTTCTTCGCGATCCTGTCGATCGCCCCGGTGCTGGTGACGGCGCTGTCGATCTACGGCGCGGTCACCACGCCGACGGAGGCGCTCGAGCAGCTGTCGGCGGTGGCCGGCATGCTCCCCACCGACCTCGAACCCCTGGTCGCCGAGCAGCTGACCACCATCACGGCCGCCTCCGGCCAGGTGCTCACCTGGCGCGGCCTGGCCGGGCTGGCGGCGGCGCTGTGGACGGCGACCACCGCGGCCACCTACCTCGTCGACGCGCTGACCCTCGCCTACCACGAGGAGGAGACCCGCAGCTTCCTGCGCCGCAGCGGGCTCGGGCTGGTGCTGGTGCTCGGCGGTGCGGTGCTGCTGGGTGCGTTGATCACCGTGGCGGGCCTGGTGTCGGAGGCACTCGACGGCGCGCCCGGCCCGGTCCGGGCCGTCGCGCCGGTGGCCGTCTGGCTGGGCATGGCCCTGCTGATGGCGACGGTGCTCGCCGTCCTCTACCGCTGCGCCCCCGACCGGAAGGACGCGCGCTGGCGGTGGATCAGTGGCGGCGCGGTGCTCACGACGGTGCTGTGGCTGGCGACGTCGGCGGCGCTGTTCGCCTACGTGCAGAGCCTCGGCAACTACCAGGCCACCTATGGCTCGCTGGCCGGCGTGGCGATCAGCATGGCGTGGCTGTGGCTCAGCGTGTTCCTGGTCGTCCTGGGCGCGGTGGTCAACGCCGAGGCCGAGCGGCAGACGTCCCGGGACTCCACGGTCGGGCCCGAGCGGCCGCTGGGCGAGCGGGGCGCCGTCGTCGCCGACAGCGCCCCGCCCTACCCGGAGGAGCGGTGACCGCCCGACCGGGTCAGCCGGGGACCGGCTCCGCCACCTAGCCCGAGACCGGCGTCGTGCCGAACATCAGCACCCGGCGGCCGACGTCGTAGTGGACGACGCCGCTGTCGCGGAGCATGTCCTGCAGGGCGTCGGCGTCGTCGGGCGAGAGGGTGAGGACCTCTTCCCAGGCGCCCTGGTCGAGCACCAGCTGCAGGGTGTAGACGCCCGGTGAGCCGGGCTCCTGGGCGGTCCAGGAGAACTGGTAGTGGCTCAGCTGGCGGACCTTGATGCTGTCGTCGGTGACCGGCTGGGAGACGTTCGTCGTCGCTGGCTGCTCTGCCATGAGTCACTCCTGGTGAGAGGCGTACGCGGGAGCCCGCCACCTACCCCGGCGTTCCCCGCGCGGACCCGCGGGACCCGCTCGGCACCGCCTGTCGGTGACCCTGTGCGACCGCCCGTGCCCGCTCCATGACCGCCCCCGCCCGCGGCCCGGCGACCGGGTCAGCCCCCGAGCCGGTCGACCGCCTCCCGGGCCGCCTCCGGCGGCACCACATGGCCGCCGTCGAACTCCCGGTAGGTGACGTCGTACCCGTCGTCGCGGAGCTCGGGGACGACCTCGCGGCTGGTGCGGTCGATCGGCAGGACCTCGTCGGCGGTGCCGTGGGAGACGAAGACCGGCGGCCGCCCGGTGCGCGGCCCCGGGGGCACGAAGCCCGGGGAGAAGGCGACGACCCGGCGGAACAGCTCGCCGTTGGCCAGTCCCAGGCCGAGGGCGTAGGACGCGCCGTCGGAGAAGCCGGCGACGGCGACCCGCGCGGCGTCGACCGGGACGGTGCCGGAGACCGCCGCCAGCGCCCGGTCGACGCCGGCCACGTCGGGGCCGTAGCCCCGGACGACGGCGTCCCAGGTCGACTCCCGGGAGGCGGGCGCGAGGAGCAGCAGCCCCCGCTCGTCGGCGAGCGGCCGCAGCAGCGCGAGCCCGGACTCCGCGTCCCCTCCCGCGCCGTGCAGGACGACGACCAGCGGCACCGGCCCGGTCACCCCCGCGGCCGGCACGTGCAGCAGCGCGTCGCGGGTCTGCTCGAGGCCGAGCGGGCGGGTGCCCGGCGGCGGGGGCGGCGCGCCGGGCGCGGCTCCCGGGCGCGCGGTCAGGGTGGCCGCGTCCCCGGCCGCGGGCGGGGCGCCCGGCACCTGGATCCCGCACCCGGCCAGCAGTGCGGCGCCGGCGACCCGGCCGGTCGCGAGCAGCAGGCCGCGACGGGTGAGCACGGCTCCCCCGTACCCGCTCCGGTCAGGCGCTGACCTCCTCGTGGGTGTTCACGCCCGGGATCCGCCGGACCGAGCCCCAGCCGAAGCGCGCCCACACGACCAGGAGCGCGGCGCCGGCCAGCGAGCCCAGGGTGTCGCGCACCAGGTCGCCGTTCGTGTCGTCGTTGCCCTCGGAGAGCTGGGTGCCCAGCCACGCGTCGGAGCGCCACTCGTAGACCTCCCACAGCGCCCCGATCGTGACGCCGAGGGCCGCGGTCACGACGGCGATGCCCACGTAGTGCCGCAGGTGGGTCTCGTCGCGGGGGTCGGGGACGACGTCGAGGCGGGCGAGGGCGATGTAGACGACGGGCGCGGTGAGCATGGGCAGCGTGAAGTGCACGAGGTCGTCGAAGCGGACGAACCGGTCGTAGAGCCCCAGCGTCTCGCCGAACCCCTGCAGCGCCATCCCCGCCGTCACCGCCAGGTCGTAGACCCGCGGCAGGTTCACCAGCCGGGCGACGACGGTGACCGCCCCCATCACCAGCAGCACCACCGCGGCCCCCGTCCGGCCGGCCACGGCGTAGGCGACCGCGCCGCCCAGGACCACCAGCCGCAGCACGTCGATGCCGTCCCTGACCACCGGCGTCCAGTCACCGAGCACCAGTCTGCGCGCGTCCACGGCCCCGCCCTACCCGGCTCCCGGGCCGTGAGCACGCCGGACCGTGACCGCGCCGTGGCCGGACCGCCCGCCGGCGCGCCGGATCGGCCTGCGAGCATCGGCCCGTGCGGGGACGGGGGATCGACGGGCTCCCCCGCGAGGTCGGCGTGCTCGCCGTCGTCGCCTTCGCCGTCGCCCTGGGGTTCGGCATCGTCGCCCCGGCCATCCCGCTGTTCGCCCGGTCCTTCGGCGTCGGGACGACGGCGGTCGGCCTCGCGGTGAGCGCCTTCGCGTTCTTCCGGTTCGTCTCCGCGTTCGGCGGCGGCGCGCTGGTCGAGCGCCTCGGGGAGCGCGTCGTCCTCGCCACCGGGCTGGCGGTCGTCGCGGTCACCACCGGCCTGGCCGGGCTGGCCACCTCGTTCCCCGTCTTCCTGTGGCTGCGCGCCGCCGGCGGGGTCGGCAGCGCGATGTTCACCGTGGCCGCGCTGGCGCTGCTGCTGCGGGTGGCGCCCGCGGCCTCCCGGGGCCGGGCCGCCGCCACCTACCAGGGCGGCTTCATCCTGGGCGGCATCGTGGGACCCGCGGCCGGTGGCCTGCTCACCGAGGTCTCCCCGCGGCTGCCCTTCTTCCTCTACGCGGCGTCCCTGCTGGTCGCCGGCGTGGTGGCGCTGGTCCTGCTGCGCCCGTCGGCGATCGAGCGGGCCGCGGGTCCCGCCGGGGTCCCCGGCGACCCCGGCTCCGGCCCGGTCCCGCTGCGGTCGGCCCTGCGCTCGCGCGCCTACGTCGCGGCGCTGGTCACCAACCTCGGCGTCGGCTGGGTGCTGTTCGGCGTCCGCAACTCGCTGGTCCCGATCTACGTCATCGAGGAGCTGGGCCGCAGCGCGGCCTGGGCCGGCGCCGGCCTGCTGGCCGGCTCGGCGGCACAGGCGCTGGCGCTGCTGCGCTCGGGCCGGCTGGCCGACACCTGGGGACGGCGGCCGAGCCTGGTGCTCGGGACGGCGACCGGCACGGCCGCGCTGGCGCTCCTGGCGCTGCCCCCGGCGACCGGCGTGTTCCTGCTGTCGATGGCGACCTACGGACTGGCCGCCGCGCTGCTGGCCAGCGTGCCCGCGGCGCTGGTCGGCGACGTGAGCCCGGTGCGGGGCGGCCGGGTGGTGGCGGTGTTCCAGATGTCGGCCGACCTCGGGGCCGTGGCCGGTCCGCTGGTGGCCGGCTGGCTCACCGACGTGGCCTCCTACCAGGTCGCGTTCGCGGCCAGCACCGCCGTGGTGGCCGCCGGCCTGGCCGCGGCGCTCGCGCTGCCGCGCCGCTGACCCCCCGCTCGGGGACGGCGACCGTGCACTCCCGCGGAGGTGCACGGACCTGGGCTCGTGTCGGCCCCGGGTGCGAGAGTGCCGGGGTGCTGCTCGCCGACGTCGTCACCGCCTCCGCCGCGGTGGCCGCCACCCGCGCGCGCACGGCCAAGGCACGGGCGATCGCCGACGTCCTGCGGAGGGCCGAGCCCGGTGAGGTCGGGCCGGTGACCGCGTGGCTGGCCGGCGACACGCTGCAGGGCCGGTTCGGGGTCGGCTGGCGGACGCTGACCCGGCTGACGTCCGACCCCGCCGCCGCGCCCGCGCTGACCGTGGCCGGCGTCGACGCCGTCCTCACCGTGCTGGCCGCCGAGGGCGGGACCGGGTCCGCCGCCCGGCGCGAGACCGCGCTGAGCGGGTTGATGACCGCCGCCACCGCCGACGAGCAGCGCTTCCTCGTCCGGCTGCTCACCGGGGAGCTGCGGCAGGGCGCCCTCGAGGGCGTGGTCCTCGACGCGGTGGCCGCGGCGGCCGGCGTGCCCGCCGACCTGGTCCGCCGGGCCGCGATGCTGTCGGGCTCGCTGCCGGTCACCGCGGCCACGGCGCTCGACGGCGGTGCCGCGGCGCTGGAGCGGGTGCGGCTGGAGGTCGGCCGCCCGGTGCGGCCGATGCTGGCCGGCCCGGGCTCCTCGCTCGACGCCGCGCTCGCCGACCTCGGCGCCGACGTCACGGTCGAGTACAAGCTCGACGGGGCGCGCATCCAGGTGCACCGCGACGGGGACGACGTCCGGGTGTGGACCCGCACGCTGCGCGAGGTCACCGGCGCCGTCCCGGAGCTCGCCGAGCGCGTCCGCGCCCTGCCGTGCGAGCGGGCCGTCCTCGACGGCGAGACGCTCGCGCTGGACGACGACGGCGCCCCGCGCGCCTTCCAGGACACGATGAGCCGCTTCGGCAGCGCCGGGACGGGCGCGGACGGGACGGCCGCGGTGCTGCTCAGCCCGTTCCTGTTCGACGTGCTGCACCTCGACGGCCGCGACCTCGTCGACGAGCCGCTGGCCGTCCGCCTCGACGCGCTCGCCGGGCTGCTGGCCGCCGACCCGCACGCACCGCTGCGGATGCCCGGCCTCCGCCGCCCGACGCCAGAGCAGGCCGCCGGGGTGCTCGACGCCGCGCTGGCCGCCGGCCACGAGGGCGTCGTGGTCAAGGCGCTGGACGCGCCCTACGCCGCGGGCAGGAGAGGCCGGGCGTGGCAGAAGGTCAAGCCGGTGCACACCCTCGACCTGGTCGTCCTCGCCGCCGAGTGGGGGTACGGGCGGCGCACCGGGAGGCTGTCGAACATCTCCCTCGGCGCCCGCGACCCCGACGGCGGCGAGCCGGTGATGGTCGGCAAGACGTTCAAGGGCATGACCGACGAGCTGCTCGACTGGCAGACGCAGACCTTCCCCGGGATCGCCGCCGAGACGGCGGCGTGGGGCGTGCGGCTGCGGCCGGAGCTGGTGGTCGAGATCGCCCTGGACGGCGTGCAGCGCAGCCCCCGCTACCCCGGCGGGGTCGCGCTGCGCTTCGCCCGCGTCGTCCGCTACCGGCCGGACAAGACCCCGGCCGAGGCCGACGACCTCGACGCCGTCCGGTCGCTGCTCGCCGGGAGCTGACGCCTTTCCCTCAGTGGAGTGCTGCTCTAGAGTGCCACTCCATGAACGCGCGCGGCTCGACCAGCAGGGATGCGATCGTCCGGGCGGCACTGGCCGGCGCCCGGGACCGCGGGTGGGCGGAGACCTCGATGCAGGAGGTCCGGCTGCGCGCGGGGGTGAGCAACGGCAGCCTGTTCCACCACTTCCCCACCCGGCAGGACCTCGAGTCCGCCGTGGTCGCCGCCGGTCTCGTCGAGCACGATGGCGCACTGCTGGCGGAGCTGCGCGCGTCGACGGGCGCGCGCGAGGGGGTGCGGGGCGTCGTCGTCCGCCACCTGGCCTGGGTGCGCGAGCACCCGCGCGTCGCGGTGCTGCTGCTCTCCGCCCGGCCGCCCGTGCTGCGGGCCGCGATCCCCCCGGAGGTGGTCGAGGACAGCCGGCGCTTCTTCGCCGAGGTGGCGGCCTGGTTGCGACGGCACGGGTGGAGCGGACAGCCCGGGTTGCCCGTCGTCACCGCGCTGTGGCTGGGACCGGCCAACGACGTCGCGCGGGGCTGGCTGACCGCCGGGGGCGAGGAGCCCGCCGGCGCGGTGGCCGCGGTCGTCGCCGACGCGGCCTGGGACGCGCTCCGTGCGCACCTGCGGGCGGACGCGTGAGCACGGCCCGCGACCGGTACCTGCGGGCGCTGGACCGCGTGGACGACGTCGTCGCCCGCGTCCGGCCCGCGCAGTGGGGGCTCGCCACACCGTGCCCCGACTGGGACGTGCGCGAGCTGGTGGGCCACCTGGCCGACGGTCAGGCGCAGGTGGCCGCGATGCTCCGGGGCACACCTGCCCGGCCCGGGACCGCGGGCCGCGCAGGGCCCGATCCCACGGCGGCCTGGCGGCGGGCCCGGCAGGAGGTGGTCGCCGCGCTGGCCGCGGTGGCCGACGACGCGGTCCTGCGCACGCCCCTGGGCGAGCTCCCCCTGCCGGCTCTGCTCGACACCGCCGTCGTCGAGCCCCTGCTGCACGGCTGGGACCTGGCCACCGCGGTGGGCAGCACGCCGGACCTCGACCCCGAGACGGTCGAGGTGACCCTGACCGGGGTGCGCGCGCTCGGCGACCGGCTGGCCGGGACGGGCACGTACGCGGCGGCCCTGCCCGTCTCCGACGGCATGACCGCCCGGGAGCAGTTGCTGGCCCTCACCGGACGCCGGCCGGTCGCGCCCTGACCGGCGGCCCCGGGGCCGTCAGCCGGCGGCGACCTGCGGGGCGACCTCGGCGCCGAGCAGCTCGATGCCGCGCAGCAGGTCGGCGTGCGCCAGGCGCGGGTTGGTCATCTGCAGCGAGACGCGCTGCACCCCGCCCAGCTGCTCGGAGACCCGCAGCAGCTTGGCCGCGATGGTGTCGGGGTCACCCATGAAGAACGCGCCGTTCGGGCCGCTGGTGGCGTCGAACTGGGCGCGGCTGGGCTGGGCGAAGCCGCGCTCGCGGGAGATCTTGGCGAACATCTCGTGCCAGCCGGGGTAGATGGTGTCGGCCGCGGCCCGCGTGCTCTCGGCGACGTACCCGAACACGTGCAGCCCGACCTGCAGCGCCTCGGGCGTGTGCCCGGCCTGGGCGCCCGCGCGGCGGTAGAGGTCGACCAGCGGCGCGAACTGCCGCGGCTCGCCGCCGATGATCGCGACCATGAGCGGCAGGCCCAGCAGCCCGGCGCGGACGAAGGACTCCGGCGAGCCGCCCACGCCGACCCAGATCGGCAGCGGGTCCTGCACCGGGCGGGGGTAGACGCCCTGCCCGGTCAGCGCCGGCCGGTGCCGCCCCGACCACGTCACGGTCTCGGACGCGCGGATGCGCAGCAGCAGGTCGAGCTTCTCGTCGAAGAGCTCGTCGTAGTCGGCCAGCGACAGGCCGAAGAGCGGGAACGCCTCGGTGAACGAGCCGCGGCCGACCACCAGGTCGATGCGGCCCTTGGCGATGAGGTCGAGGGTGGCGAACTGCTGGAACACCCGGACCGGGTCGGCCGCGCTCAGCACGGCGACGGCGCTGCCCAGCCGGATGCGGGAGGTCCGGGCGGCCGCGGCGGCCAGGATGACCGGCGGCGCGGAGTCGTAGTACTCCGGGCGGTGGTGCTCGCCGATGCCGAACGAGTACAGCCCCACCCGGTCGGCGAGCTCGATCTCCTCGAGCAGGTGCTCCATGCGCTCCGCGGGGCCGACGACGTGCCCCGTCGAGGGGTCGGTCACCGCCGCCACGAAGCTGTCGACGCCGAGGTGCACGGCGGTCTCCTCCCGGGTCGTGGGCGCGGACGCCCCGTGTGGTCAAGCGTTCAACGGCCAGTGAACCAGGCCCGGGCACCCACGCTCCCCGCGTCCGGTCCTCCGACACGCGACGGCGCCCCCCACGGATCGGACCGTGGGGGGCGCCGTTCGCCCTGCCTCCCTGCAGGGTCCCGCCGCGAGCTCGCGAGTGGCGGGGGGCAGGGAGGTCCTTTTGTCAGGCCGCGGAGCTGACGTCCTCGCTCGGCTGGCGGGCTGCCGTCGCGGTGCCGCGCGCGGCCTTGTGACCGGCGAGGTACCAGGCGGTGCAGTCGGGGCAGCTGGCGATCCAGACGTGCCGCGGGTGACGCAGACAGGTGGTCGGACGGGTGGACGGGTGGTGGCTCATGGCGTGGTGCTCCCTGCCGCCTCGCCGGCGGCTCGTGACTTCCGTGCGCTGGTGCAACGCCGTCCCCCCGTCCGCCCATCCGGCCGGCGGGGTGAGCCCCGTCGCGGTCGCTGCCCGCGTCACTCCGCCAGCGGCTGCACGTCGCGGGTGCAGAACATGCAGACCGAGGCGTCCACCGGGATGAAGCTCCTGCAGTGGTCGCACTCACGGCTGCCCTGGGCGCCGGCGGTCTCCCGGCCCGTGGCCCGCCGGATCGCCTGCACCAGGAACATGATCGTCAGGGCCAGCAGCAGGAACGACACGAACGCCGTCAGGAACGAGCCGTAGCGGATCTGCGAGCCGTTCACCGTGAGCACGAGCGCGTCGAAGTCCGGCTGCCCGAACACCGCGGCCACCAGCGGCAGGATGACGTCGCCGACCAGGGACTCCACCACGCCCGCGAACGCGGCGCCGATGGCCAGGCCGACGGCGAGGTCGACCAGGTTCCCGGAGAACGCGAAGTTGCGGAAGTTGGTGAACAGCTGGCCCACGGGTCCCCCTCGCTCGGTGCTCGGCGGCAGCGTAGGGCCGGCGGCAGCCCCCGGCAGGACGGAACGGGAGCGGCACGGCGGCCCTCGTGCGGAGTTGCCAACCAGCGGGGTCCGGGTTCGTGCACTCCCGCCCGGCAGCTTCCTGCCGCCCGGTGCCGATCAGAGGGGCATGTCCGCTCGACTCGTCGCTGCCGGCGCCGCTGCCGGCCGGCAGCAGGTTGCCTGGCCCTCGTCCCCGGCTCAGGCGGCCGAGGACCCGTGGTGGCGCTCGGCCGTCGTCTACCAGGTCTACCTGCGCTCCTTCGCCGACGGCAACGGCGACGGCATCGGTGACCTGGCCGGGCTGCGGTCCCGCCTGCCCTACCTCGCCTGGCTGGGCGTCGACGCGCTGTGGATCAACCCGCACTACCCCTCGGGCGGCGCCGACGGCGGCTACGACGTCGTCGACTACCGCGCGGTGGACCCCGAGTACGGCGACGTGTCCGACGTCGAGGCGCTGGTGGCCGACGCCCGGCAGCTGGGCCTGCGGGTCGTGCTCGACGTCGTCCCCAACCACACCTCCGACCGGCACCCGTGGTTCCAGGCGGCGCTCGCCGACCCCGACGGCCCCGAGGCGTCGCGCTACCACTTCGCCCCGCCGTCGGAGGAGCCGCCGAACAACTGGCGCTCGCTGTTCGGCGGCCCGGCCTGGTCGCGCACCCCCGACGGCCGGTGGTACCTGCACCTGTTCGCCCCCGAGCAGCCCGACCTCAACTGGCGCGACCCCGTCGTCGCCGAGGACTTCGAGCGGACCCTGCGCTTCTGGCTCGACCGGGGCGTCAGCGGCTTCCGCGTCGACGTCGCCTACGGGCTGTACAAGGACGCCGGCCTGCGCGACAACCCGGGCAGCTACTCCCCCACCCTGTTCGGCCACGGTCCCGAGCAGGCCATGACCTGGAACCAGCCCGAGGTGCACGACGTGTGGCGCCGCTGGCGGTCGGTCTGCGACGAGTACCCCGGCACCATGCTGGTCGGCGAGGTCTGCCTGGCCGACCTCGACGAGGTGGCCCTCTATTCCCGGCCCGACGAGCTGCACCAGTCGCTGTCGTTCCGGCTGCTGAAGTCCCCCTGGTCGACGCCGGCCTTCGCCGAGGCCATCGGCAGCGCCCTCGACGCCTTCGGCCGCGTGGGCGCGCCGGTGTCGTGGGTGCTGGGCAACCACGACAAGGACCGCATGGTGAGCCGCTTCGGCGGCGGCGAGACCGGCCTGGCCCGCGCCCGCGCGGCCGCGCTGCTGCTGCTGTCGCTGCCGGGCTCGGCCTACGTCTACGCCGGCGACGAGCTCGGCCTGCCGCAGGCCGACGTCCCCGCCGAGGCCAGGCGCGACCCGATCTTCCTCCGCAGCAACGGCGAGCGCGCCGGCCGCGACGGCTGCCGCGTGCCGATGCCGTGGAACGCCTCGGCCGGGGTGGGCTTCTCCCCCGCCGGCGCGGCCGGGCCCTGGCTGCCGGTGCCGCCGTCCTGGCGCCAGCACGCGGTGTCGAGGCAGACGCGCAACTCCGGCTCGGTCCTGCACCTGTACCGGCAGGCCCTCGCCGTCCGCGCCGAGCACCCGGCGCTGGGCACCGGCGAGGCGACGGTGAGCACCCGCGGCGACGTCCTCACCGTCCGCTGCACCGGCGGCGGGCGGACGGTGCGCTGCGTGGTCAACATGGGCACCGACACCGCGCTGGTCCGCTCCCGCGGCGAGGTGCTGCTGACCTCCGGCCCGGGCGTGCACGCCCCGGGCCGCTCGGTGGCCCTGCCGCCGGACACCGCCGTCTGGCTCGCCGACTGATCGAAGGACCCTCCTACCCCCCACCACTCGCACGCTCGCGGCGGGCCCCTGCAGGAGGGCCACCCGTCCTCCTCCTACCCCTCGCACGCTCGCGGCGGGCCCCTGGACGGGGCCCGGAGACTGGCGGCGTGGCCCCCCGACGCTGTCCCTGCGGCACAGGTCTGACCTACGCGGAGTGCTGCGGCCGGCTGCACGACGGGACGGCGGCCGCCGCCACCGCCGAGCAGCTGGTGCGCTCGCGGTACAGCGCCTTCGCCGTCGGCGACGCCGCCCACCTCGAGGCGACGTGGGACCCGGCCACGCGCCCCCGGTGGGTGGCGGTGGACCCGGCGGTGCGCTGGACCGGGCTGGAGGTGCTGGCCACCACCGGCGGGCGGGTGTTCGACGCCGAGGGCACGGTCACGTTCCGCGCGCACTCCCGCGTCGGCGGGGTCGAGCACGTGCAGGACGAGCGCAGCCGGTTCCGCCGGGTGGACGGCCGCTGGGTCTACGTGGACGGCGACCCCGCCTGACCGGTCGGCCGCTGCGCCGGCAGCCACCGGGACAGCCAGCCTGTCGTGAGGTCGACGACCTGCTCCAGGGCGCCCGGCTCGGGGAACAGGTGGGTCGCGCCCGGCACGACCGCGACCTCCCACCGCCCCGCCAGTCGGGCGGCGGCCGCGCGGTTGAGCGCGAGCACCTGCTCGTCGGCGCCGCCCACGACCAGCAGGGTCGGCGCGCGCACCCGGTCAAGCGCGTCGGCGGCGAGGTCGGGCCGGCCCCCGCGGGACACGACCGCCCGCACCCGCTCGGGCCGGTCGGCCGCGGTGACCAGGGCGGCGGCCGCCCCGGTGCTCGCGCCGAAGACCGCCAGCGGCAGGCCGGCGGCGGCGGACAGCCAGTCGGCCGCCGCGGTCAGCCGGCCGGCGAGCAGCCCGACGTCGAAGCGCAGCTCCCGGGTGCGGTCGTCGACCTCCTCCTCGGCGGCCGTGAGCAGGTCGAGCAGCAGGGTGCCGAAGCCCGCCCCCTGCAGCGCGTCGGCGACCCGGCGGTTGCGCGGGCTCTGCCGGCTGCTGCCGCTGCCGTGGGCGAAGAGCACCACCCCGCGGGCCGCCGCCGGCACGGCGAGGTCCCCGGGGAGGACGGCCCCGGGGACGGGCACTGCGACTGGTGCGGGGTCCATGCCGCCTCCTCAGCGCCAGCGGTACTCCAGCTCCGGGCGGCCCGCGCCGCCGTAGCGGGGCAGGCGGTCGACCAGCCCGGCCTCGGCGAGGTACTCCAGGTAGCGGCGGGCGGTGATCCGCGAGGCGCCGATGAGCTCCGCGGTCTCCGCCGCCGACACCCCCGCCCCCTGCCGGACGGCGGCGACCACGGCGTCCAGCGTCTCCCGGCCCATGCCCTTGGGCAGCGGCGCCGAGCGGACCGGGCGGACGGTGCCCAGCACCCGGTCGATCTCGGCCTGGCCGGCGGCGTCCCCGCCGGCGGTCAGCTGCGCGCGGTACTCGGCGTAGGCCATCAGCCGGTCCCGCAGCGCGGGGTAGGTGAACGGCTTGAGCAGGTAGCCGACGACCCCGTGCACCGCGGCGGCCCGCACGGTGGCCAGCTCCCGCGCCGAGGTGACGGCGAGGACGTCGACGTCGGCGCCCACCGCGCGGATCCGCCGGCACAGGTCCAGGCCGGAGGCGTCGGGCAGGTGCAGGTCGAGCAGGACCAGGTCGACCGCCGTCCGGGTCAGCGCGGCGAGGGCCGCCGCGCCCGTGCGGGCGACGCCGACCGTGGTGAACCCGTCGGTGCGGTCGACGTAGGCGCGGTGGGCCTCGGCGGCGACCGGCTCGTCCTCGACGACGAGCACGGTGATCACGGGGTCACCTGCTCGGGCACCCGCGCCGGCGTCCGCAGCGGCAGCGACACCCGGAACTCCGCGCCCGGGCCCGGCCGCACCGACACCGTGCCCCCGTGCCGGCGGACCACCTGCTCGACCAGCGCCAGGCCGAGCCCGCGGCCCAGTCCGGCCGGGGCGCCGTCCGGGTGGGTCTTGGTCGACCAGCCGCGCCGGAACGCCAGCCGGGCCTCCTCCTCGGTCAGCCCGGGACCGCTGTCCTCCACGCGGACCTCCAGCCGGTCGCCGTCCTCCCAGACGCCGACCTGCACCTCCCGCGGCGGCTCGCCGGAGAGCGCGGCGTCGATGGCGTTGTCGAGCAGGTTGCCGACGACGGTGACCAGGTCACCGCCCGGGATGCCGGTGACGCCGACCGCCGTGCCGGGGTCGACGTCGAGGTGGACCCCGCGCTCGGCGGCGGTGGCGGCCTTGCCGAGCAGCAGCGCGGCGAGCACCGGCTCCTCGACCGCGCCCACCACCCGGTCGGTGAGCTGCTGCGCCGAGGCCAGCTGCGCGGTGGCGAACTCCACCGCCTCCCGGCTGCGGCCGAGCTCCACCAGCGACACGGTGGCGTGCAGCCGGTTGGCCGCCTCGTGCGCCTGGGCGCGCAGCGACTCGGCGAAGGCGCGGACGCTGTCGCGCTCCCCGGTGAGCGCCTGCAGCTCGGTGTGGTCGCGCAGGGTGACCACCGAGCCGGCGTCCCGGCCGGAGGCGCGCGTGGGTGAGCGGTTGACCAGCAGCACCCGGGTGTCGGTCAGGTGCACCTCGTCGACGCCGCGCTGCGGGCGGGCCAGCGCCTGCGCCAGCTCGGGCGGCAGGCCCAGCTCGTCGACCCGGCGTCCGGCGGGGTCGCCGTCGAGGTCGAGCAGCCGCCGCGCCTCGTCGTTGGCCAGCCGCACCCGCTGCTCGCCGTCCAGGAGCAGCAGTCCCTCGCGGACGGCGTGCAGCACCGCCTCGTGGTGCTCGAGCATCGCGGCCATCGTCGTCGCGTCGAGGCCGCCGGTCTGGCGGCGCAGCCGGCGGCTGACCGCCCAGCTGCCCAGCGCGCCGACCGCCAGCGTCACCGCCGCGGTGCCGAGGATGCCCGGCACGGCGGTCGCCAGGTCGGCGCCGACGACGTCGACGGTGAGGCCGGCCGACACCAGCGCCACCACGCCGCCGTCGGCGTCCAGGACCGGGCCGGTGGTGCGCACCGAGGGGCCCAGCGTGCCGGTGTAGGTCTCGGTGAAGGTCCGCCCGGCCAGCGCGGGGGCGATCGTGCCGACGAAGGGCCGGCCGATCTGCGCCGGGTCCGGGTGGGTGAAGCGCGTGCGGTCCGGCGCCATCACGGTGATGAACGACAGCCCGGTGTCGGCGCGCACCTGCTCGACGAAGGCCTGCAGGACCGCGGTCGGGTCGCCGGCGGTGACGGCGTCGACCACCAGCGGCGAGTCGGCCAGGCTCTCGACCACGGCGGTCGTCCGCTGTTCCGCGGCGCGCTGCACGGCCGCGCGTGCGTCGAGGTAGGCGACCACCGTCGCCGTCGCCACCACGGCGAGCAGGACCAGCGCCTGCAGCCACAGCAGCTGCCGGGCCAGGCTCGTCCCCGTGCGGGCCCGCGTCCGGCGGGAGAGGATCGGCACGCTCCGCAGTGTCCCCGCCCGGCGGCCCGACACGGAGGCCGTGGTCGCCGGGGTCCACCTCGTGAACGCAATGAACGCATGCGTGACGCCCGTCACGGCGTCCGGCCCACTGGGAGCGACCACCCGCCCGACCCGGGCGCCGTCCTCGACTCACCAGGAGCACTCATGGCAGCTGGCACCGCGGCCGGCAAGCGTGACCGTACGCACTGGCTCTACATCGCCGTCATCGCCGCCGTCGTCCTCGGCATCGCGGTCGGCTTCGCGTTCCCCGAGTTCGCCGTCTCGCTCAAGTGGCTCGGCACCGCGTTCGTCGGGCTGATCAAGATGCTCATCGCGCCGGTGATCTTCTGCACCATCGTGCTGGGCATCGGCGCCATCCGGCAGGCGGCCAAGGTCGGCCGCATCGGCGGTCTGGCGCTCGGCTACTTCGTGCTCATGTCGACCGTCGCCCTGGCGATCGGCCTGGTCGTCGGCAACATCCTGCACCCCGGTGACGGGCTGCAGCTGTCCGACGAGCTGCGCGGCGCGGGCGCCGAGCTGGCCGGCACGGCCGAGGAGTCCGGCGGCACCACCGACTTCATCCTCGGCCTGATCCCGACCACGCTGGTGTCGGCGCTGACCGAGGGCTCGGTGCTGCAGGCGCTGCTGGTCGCCCTGCTCACCGGCTTCGCGATCCAGGCCATGGGCCGCGCCGGCGAGCCGCTCCTGCGCGGCATCGGGCACTTCCAGAAGCTGGTCTTCCGCATCCTCGCGATGGTCATGTGGGTCGCCCCGATCGGCGCCTTCGGTGCCATCGCCGCGGTCGTCGGCGAGACCGGGATCGACGCGCTGAAGAGCCTGGCGATCATCATGCTGGGCTTCTACGCGACCTGCGCGGTGTTCGTCTTCGTCATCCTCGGCCTGATCCTGCGGCTGGTCGCCAAGATCAACGTCTTCTCGCTGCTGAAGTACCTGGGCCGCGAGTTCCTGCTGATCGTCTCCACCTCGTCGTCGGAGACCGCCCTGCCGCGCCTGATCGCCAAGATGGAGCACGCCGGTGTCAGCGCGCCGGTCGCGGGCATCGTCGTCCCGACGGGCTACTCGTTCAACCTCGACGGCACCGCCATCTACCTGACGATGGCCTCGCTGTTCATCGCCGAGGCGCTGGGCGACCCGCTGACGGTCGGCGAGCAGATCGGGCTGCTGGTCTTCATGATCATCGCGTCGAAGGGCGCCGCCGGCGTCACTGGTGCGGGCCTGGCCACGCTGGCCGGCGGCCTGTCCGCGCACCGTCCGGACCTGCTCGACGGGGTCGGCCTGATCGTCGGCATCGACCGGTTCATGTCCGAGGCGCGCGCGGTGACCAACTTCGCCGGCAACGCGATCGCCACGGTCCTGATCGCCACGTGGACCAAGGAGCTCGACCGCGAGCAGCTGTCCGCGGCGCTGTCGGGCGACTCCCCGTTCGACGAGGCGACCATGATCGACGACCACGACGGCCCGTCCGACGACGAGCTGCCGGCCGACGCGACCAACGCCGGTCCGGGCGAGCGCGACGCCGGCGACGCGCTGCGCAAGGCGGCGGCGGGCTCCACCCGCTGACGTCCTCGGCCCCGGTGCCCGCCGTCCCCTCCCCGGGGCGGCGGGCACCGTCGTGTCCGGGGCCGGTGGTGCGGCTCCCGGGCGGGTGTGGTCGGCTGCCGCGGTGCCTCCCCTCGATGTCGTCGTCGCGGGGGCCGGGCCCGCGGGGCTGTCGGCCGCGGCCGCCTGCGCCGCCGCCGGGCTGCGCACCGCCGTCGTCGCCGCGTCGCTGTCGCCCTGGCCGGCCACCTACTGCCTGTGGGCCGACGAGCTCGACGGGGCCGCGCCCGGGCTCGGGCTGGACCCGGCCGCCGTCGCGGCGGCGTACTCCCCCACCGTGGTGCGCACCGCCGCGGGCGGCGAGCGGCGGCTGGCGCGGCGGTACGCGCGGCTGCGCAACGGCGTCGTCCACACTGCCCTGCTCGGCCGGCTGCGGGCGTCCGGCGGGGAGGTCGTGCCCGGCCGGGTGACGGGGCTGCGCGCCGAGGGCGGGCGCGAGGTCGCCGTCCTCGCCGACGGGCGCGAGCTGGCCGCCCGCCTGGTCCTCGACGCGCGCGGCGGCGGCCCCGGCACCGCCCAGCAGCGGGCCTGGGGCGAGGTGGTGGCCGGCCCGGTCGAGGACCTGGTCCCGCCCGGCGGGGCGCTGCTCATGGACTGGGCGGCGCTGACCGACCCGGCCGCGCCGCCGGCGTTCCTCTACGGCCTCCCGCTCGACGACGGGACCGTCCTGCTGGAGGCGACCTCGCTGGCCGCCCGTCCACCGGTGCCACTGGCCGACCTGCGTGCCCGGCTGACCGCCCTGCTCGGCGCGCACGGCCTGCGGCCCGCCGGCGGGCCCGAGCGGGTGGCCATCCCGCTCGACGCCCCGCCCCGGGCCGGCGGCGCCGGCACGCCGGTGGGCGCGGCGGCCGGGCTGGTGCACCCGGCCACCGGCTACAGCGTCGCCTCCTCGCTGCGGCTGGGCCCGCGGGTCGCCGCGGCGCTCGCCGACGGCGGCGTCCCGGCCGCGCGGCGGGCCGTGCGGGCCGCCCGCCCCCGGACGACGGCCGGGCTGCTCGGGCTGGGCCTGGAGGTGCTGCTGCCGCTGGACACCGGGGCCACCGACGCGTTCTTCGCCGCCTTCTTCACGCTCCCCGAGCGGACCTGGGCGGCCTACCTCGACGTCGGCTCCTCCCCCGCCGCCGTGGCCGCGGCGATGGCCCGCACCTTCACCGCCCTGCCGCCGGCCCAGCGCGCACACCTCCTGCGGACGGCGGCCCGGCTCGGCGGCACGCGCGCCGCGGCGCTGCTCGGCCGGCCGCGGGCCGCCCCACCCCCGGACGATCACGGAGCTGGAACCGCGACACGCCGTCGGTGACCGGCGTAACCCCGTCACGACGCCATGATCGTCGCCAGCAGGGGGTCAGCCGGTCCGCCCGGGAGCACGCTCCCCGGGCAGCGGCCGCCGCGCGCCGGTCACCTCAGGAGTGGTCACCGCGGCGCGTCAGCCGGTGCAGCCACGGGTGCCGCCGCTCCGTCGGCGCCGCGTGGGCCGGACCTGCGTGTGCCGGGGCCGCGTGCGCCGGGGCCTCGCGTGCCGGGGCCTCGTGTGCCGGGGCCTCACGCGGGGCCTCGTGTGCCGGGGCCTCGTGTGCCGGGCCCGCTCCGGTGGGCGCGACCTCCGGTGGCCGGGCCGCCGCGGCGGTCCCGGACACGGTCCCCGCCCCGGAGGTGCCCTTCGTCGCCCCGGCGGCCGTCGAGCCGGTGGCGCGCGGGCGGGGTGCGCGCGCGTGCGTCCGCTCCGCGACCCGGGCGCGGCTGAGCTGGTGCTGGACGCCGAGCGGGTCGCAGCGGTGCCCGCGGGCGGCGACGTCGTGCTGCGCCTCCCACTGCGCCATGAGCTTCTCCCCGGGCGTCATCTCCCACGCGCCCTCCCGCGCCCCGCGGGACTCCGACGGGTCCATGTCCCTCTCCCCTCGACCGGCCCGGGCACGGCCCGGGCGTCCTCGGTACCGACGGCGGCCGCACGGACCGCCTCGTTCAGGCGCGCACCCGCTCCGCCCAGCCCGGCCGCAGCGCGGTGCCCGCGCGGACGACGGTCACCGGGCAGTGCGCCGCCCGCAGCACCGACGTGCCGACCGACCCCGGCAGCCGCCCGCGCGCCCCACCCCGGCCCCGCGCGCCCACGACCAGCAGGTCCGCGCCGGACGAGGCGGCGACGAGCGCGTCGACCGGGGCGCAGTGCTCGGCGCGGCGCTCGACCGGGAGCTCCTCGGGCAGGCCGGCCGCGGCGATGTCGTCGGCCAGCGCCGCCAGCACCGCCCGCTCGTACTCCCAGATTGGCGGCACGTAGCCCGGCTCCCAGCAGTCCGGTCGCGGCGCCGTCGGGATGCTCCACGCCCGCACCACGGTCAGCGGCAGGCCACCGCGCGCGGCCAGGCCGCCGGCCCAGGCCAGCGCCGCCCGGGCGCACGCCGAGCCGTCCACCCCCACGACGACGCCACCCTGCGGCGTCCGCGGCGTCGGGTCCACGGCGCACCTCCTCGCCGGTCCACGCGGCCGGGTGACCTCATCCCACCCGGGGAGCCGCCCGTGCGGAAGGGTCCGAGGTCCCCGCTGCGGCCCGCGCCGTCACCCGGCGAAGGCGAGGACCTCGGCCACGGGGCGCCGGTTGGTCGACGGGGCACGGCGCCGGCCGGGTGGCCCAGCCGCAGCAGCACCTGCGGGTGCCCGCCGAGCGCGAGGCGGGAGCGCAGCTGCGCCCGCGTCGCCGGCCAGTCCAGCGCCTGGGTGAGCGGGGAGGCCGCCAGCCCGGCGGCCGTGGCCTCCAGCAGCACCCGGCCCAGCGGCCGGGCGCGAGCCGACGACGAAGTCGCGGACCAGCCAGTTCGACGGCCGGGTCGCCGGGTCCTCGCCCGGCACCGCCGCGACCGGGACCCCGTCGACGGCCGCGGGGTCGGTGCGCACCCACCGCTCCAGCTCGGCGAGGTACTCCGGCTGGCCCTGCTCGATCTCCTCGGCGCGGGACAGCAGGGACACCGTCGCCACCTCCTCGTTGACCCCGCTGATCGGCCGCAGCCACACGCGGAAGGCCCCGGCGGTCGCCTGCAACCGGTCGACGAGCTCGTCGGGCACGGCCCGCGGCAGGAACGGCGCCCGCTCGGTGTGCCGGGCGGTGATGGCCTGCCCGAGCACCCGGTCCTCCTCGTCCGGCTCGTACCCGCCGGTGACGATGACGGTGGCCAGCAGGTCGGGATCGCCGGCCTCGGGCAGCACCTCGACGTCCGTGGCGCACCCGGCCGCGGTCAGCGCGACGACGGCGGACTCCGCGGCCACCCCGCAGCTGAGGACCCGCTGCCGGCCGCTGGGGTCGAGGGTGGCCAGCGCGCGGAAGGGGTCGGTCCGCACCTGCAGCCGGTCCCCGTCCGCCCGGAAGAGCCAGGGCTGGGTGTTGTGGATCGACGGCGCCCGCGTCGCCGCCTCCACGACCCGGGTCCACTCCTGCTGCTCCGTGCCGTCCTCCCGTCGTCCGTCCGGCCAGGCTCACCCGCGCCGGCGCAGCCTCCCCAGGGCCGGAGGTCCCTGCCGCCGGAGCGTCGCCGGCGGTCCGCCGCCGTGCGGTGGGCCGAGCAGGCTCAGACCTCCTCGGTCGCCAGCTCGCCCGCCGACCGCTGCAGCGAGCCGGCCACCACGACGACGACGACCAGCGCGGCCAGGGCGCCGACCACGACGACGGCCGGCAGCTCCAGCAGCACGTCGAGCAGCGCGACCGCCGCGGCCAGCACCGGCCACCACCAGCCGTGGCGGGAGTCCGTCATGGCCGAGGCCGTGACGCTCGCCGAGACCAGGAAGACCGCCACCCCGCCGGCCAGCAGCAGCCGGGTCCCCGCCGGGACCTCCCCGGCCGCGGCCTCGACGACGGCGAGCTCCACCCCGGCGCCGACGGTGGCCAGCCCGAGTGCCAGTGGCAGGTGCCCGAAGACGTAGACGTCGTGGGAGTGCGCGCTGTTGGACTCCCCCGCCTCGCCGAGCAGCCGCTTGGCCCGCGCGCCGGCGAGGTCGAAGTAGCTCCACCAGAGGGCCGCCGCGAGGACGAACGCCAGCACCGCCACCGGCAGCGCCGCCCCGGACCACTCGGCGTCGTAGAGCCCGTGCGCCACCCCGGCGACCGGCTCGCCGAGGACGAGGATGGTGAACAGCGCGAACCGCTCGGGCAGGTGCTCGACGTGCAGCGGGACGTCGGCCGAGGACCGCGTGGCCAGCAGCGGCACCAGCGCCTCGACCAGGATCGCGGCCGCCCACAGCGCGAACCCGACCGGCCGCGGCACCGCCAGCGACACCGCCCACAGCACCGCGCCCGCGGCCGCGCCGGCCAGGTACAGCCGGGTGAGCGGCCGGGCCTCGACGACGTGCCGGTACGCGCGGTGGTACTGCAGCACCAGCATGAGGCGCAGCAGGAGGTGACAGGCCACGAAGACGGCGAAGCGCTTCCCCGTCGCCTCCGACGCCGACGCCGCCAGCCCGACGACGGCGGCCATGCTGCCCAGCTTGTAGAGCCGGTAGACGACGTCGTCGTGGTCGAAGCGGTTGGCGTAGAGCGTCGAGCTGATCCACGACCACCAGACCGTGGCGAACAGCCCGGCGAAGACGAGGTAGCCGTGCCAGGTCACGTCCTCGCGCAGCGCGATCGCCAGCTCCGCCACGACCAGCACGAAGGCCAGGTCGAAGAACAGCTCCAGGCGCGAGGCGGAGCGGCCGCCGTCGGTCCGCAGCTCCGGCGCCCGGACCGCGTCCCCCCTGCCGGGGAGGACGTCCATCACCCGTCGGGCGAGCCCTCGGTCAGCCACGTGTCTCCCCCATCGCCGGGCACCTCCGTACCGGGCCCGCCCCTACCCGCCGCCGCGGCGGTCCACGCGGCGACGCGCCGCGGGGGCTCACGGTGCGGAGGTCGGCTCCACCACCGGCGTCGAGTGCGACAGCCGCCGCCAGATCCAGCTGGTCGGCACCTGGCGGCCGGTGACCAGGTACTCGGCGACACCGTCGACCAGCAGCGTCGTCTCCAGTGCGCGGCGCATGCCGGCCCGCCCGGCGCACAGCAGCTGGTCGTCGGGCTCGAGCACCAGGTCGTCACCGGGGGCGAGCAGGGTCTCCTCGCCGCGCAGCACCAGCAGGGGCACCACCGCCAGGGGCTCGTCCCGGCGCGCCGGGCTGCGCAGCAGGTCGCCGAGCGCCAGCCGGCCGGTGGCCAGCCACGGCCGCAGCGCCGGTGCCTCGGTGTCGGTAAGCCGCACCTTCCACAGCGCCTCGAGGTGCCGACCGCAGGCGTCGACCAGCCGGTCGACGACGCCGGCCGACCACGCGTCGGTCTGCTGCGGCAGCTCGCGGAGCAGGCGCCACAGCAGCGGCGTGCTGAGCCGGGCGTAGGCGTCGTGGGCGACGACCTGGGTGGGGACGAGCAGCGCGTCGGGCTCCATGGCCGCGAACAGCGCCGCGTTGGTCGGCTGGTTCTGCCGGGCGGCGACGAACAGCTCCCGGTTGGCGCGCCGCGCCTCGGCGACCAGCGAGAGGTTGGTCGTGTCGTTGTCGGTGCCGGCGACCAGGCCCACCGCGGTCGTGAGGTCGGCCCGCCGGATGACCTCGGGCTCCGACGCGTCGCCGAGCACCGTGGCCTCGTCGTCCTGCGGGTCGACCGTGGTCACCTCCAGGCCCTCGGCGCTCAGGTCGGCGGCGAACTGCCGGCCGAACCGGCCGTAGCCGCACACCACCCACCGGCCGGGGGCCGGGGCGTCGGCCCGCGGCGGCAGCTCGGCCCCGGGGCCGCTCTCCAGCCAGGTGGTCAGCTGGTAGGACGACGGGGCGCGCAGGGCCAGCCGCAGGTGGTCCCCGAACCGGTCGAAGGGGTTGATGACCGTCGGGTTCCCGAAGCGGCGCATCCGCTCGGCCACCACCGACGAGGTCGTGCGGGTGACCACGGTCAGGTCGGGGCGCAGCAGCGCGGCCGCCATCGAGACCGCCAGGTTGGCCTCGTCGTCGTTGGTGAGCGCCAGCACGCCCTCGCAGTACGGGTGCCCCAGACCGGCGACACCGAGCACGTGCGCGTCGCGCGCGTCGCCGACCAGGCCGGGGACGTCGGCGTGGGAGGTGTTGAGCTCGAGGGCGTCGATGCGGGCGTCGGCGATGTCGACGACGGTGAACCGGCGGCCCAGCGTGTCGAAGGCGCGCCCCAGGGTCTCACCGGTCTCCCCGTAGCCGGCGATGAGCAGGAAGGGCTCGCGCAGCGCCGTCACCTTGCGCGAGACGTGCCGCAGCGCCAGCGCCTGCCGGAACGCCCGGTCCTGCAGCAGCGCGAGCAGGGCACCGATCGCGTAGGCCCAGCCGATGACGGTCAGGTAGATGGCGCCGGTGACCCACATCCGCTGGGCGTAGGTGAAGGCGTTGGGGATCTCGCCGAAGCCGATCGTCGTCGCCGTGTAGCTCATGACGTAGAAGGCGTCGAAGACGCTCATCCGCGCCGGCTGCCCGTTCGCGTCCTGCCCGGGGACCAGCGACAACCCGAGCACGCTGATCGCGAAGATCACGATGAGCGTGATGAGCGGGGCGCGCATGCGCCGCAGGACCACGAAGACCGTGGCCGACCCCTCCGCGCGTGGCACGACCGGCATCCGCCGCCGTCCGCGCCGGCCGGGCGCCCTCCCGCTGGCGGCACTGGCCATCGTCAGTGCCGCTGGAAGGAGACGGTCTCCACGACCAGCAGGACGATGGAGACGAGGTTGGCCAGCAGCGCGCCCCCTGACAGCGAGACCATGCTGGCCGTCGCGCCGGTGGTCAGTCCGTCGCTGGAGATGTACTGGGCCCAGGCCCAGGTGAGCGAGGCCGCGATCAGCTGCAGGTCGGCCACCAGGCTGGTGGCCAGGTGGACGGCGCCGATCTGCGTCCGGTCGCCGAACTTGAGCACCGTGGCGATCAGGTTGACCACGACGGCGGCGAACAGCTCGTAGACGTTGTGCAGCTCGGGGTCGGAGATGTCGCCGAGGAAGAAGCCGAAGTTCAACGTGGCGGCGAGCACCACGAAGAACCCGAAGACCACCTTCTCGAGGTTCATGCCGGACGACTCACCCCCGATCCGCGGCCCCCTGGTCGGCCCGACCCTAGCGGCGGGACGCCGACCTCACCGGTCGAGCGGCGGGCGGACACCGGCGCCGGGGAGCACGAGGCGTCCCCGGCGCCGGGCGGTCACCGGCGGCTCAGCGCAGGTGGTGCACCTCCTGCAGGCCGTACACCGGCGTCGGGGTGCCGGCCTGCCGCGCCTTGAGCTGCAGCGCCAGGTAGAGCGAGTAGTGCCGCGACTGGTGCAGGTTGCCGCCGTGGAACCACAGCGCCTCCTGCTGGGTCGGCTTCCACATGTTGCGCTGCTCGCCCTCCCACGGGCCGGGGTCCTTGGTGGTGTCCGAGCCCAGGCCCCACACCTTGCCCACGCGGTCGGCGACCTCCTGGCTGATCAGGTCGGCCGCCCACCCGTTCATCGACCCGTAGCCGGTGGCGTAGACGACGAGGTCGGCCGGCAGCTCGGTGCCGTCGTCCAGGACGACGGCGTCCTCGGTGAGGTGGTCGACCTGCCCGTGCACCAGCCGGACGTCGCCATTGGCGACCAGGTCGGCGGCGCCCACGTCGATGTAGTAGCCCGACCCGCGGCGCAGGTACTTCATGAACAGCCCCGACCCGTCGTCGCCCCAGTCGAGCCAGAAGCCGGCCTTCTCGAGCCGGTCGTAGAAGTCGGCGTCGCGCTCCCTCATCTGCTCGTACAGCGGGACCTGGAACTCGTGCATGACCCTGTACGGGATCGAGGCGAAGGTGAGGTCGGCCTTCTCCGTGGTGACGCCGCCGGCGACCGCCTCCTCGGAGTAGAGGGCGCCCAGGCCGATGTCCATGAGGCTGTCGCTCCTCACGATGTGCGTGGAGGAGCGCTGCACCATCGTCACGTCGGCGCCGTGCTCCCACAGCGCGCCGCAGATGTCGAAGGCGGAGTTGTTGCTGCCGACGACGACGACCTTCCTGCCGGCGTACTCGTCGGGTCCCGGGTGCGCCGACGAGTGGTGCTGCTCGCCGCGGAACACGTCCTGGCCGGGGATCTCGGGCACGTTCGGCTTGCCGCTCATCCCGGTGGCCATCACCAGGTGCTCCGGGCGCAGGGTCAGCGGCTCGCCGTCGCGGACGACCTCGACGGTCCACTCCCCGTCCTCCGGCGAGTAGGAGGCGCTGCGCACCTCGGTGCTGCCCCAGTACGGGATCTCCATGACCCGCACGTAGGACTCGAGCCAGTCGCCGATCTTGTCCTTGGGCGCGAACACCGGCCAGTTGTCCGGGAACGGCAGGTAGGGCAGGTGGTCGTACCAGACCGGGTCGTGCAGGCACAGCGACTTGTAGCGGCTGCGCCACTGGTCGCCGGGGCGGGCGTGCTTGTCGACGACGAGCGCCGGCACGTCGAGCTGGCGCAGCCGGGCGCCCAGCGCGACGCCGCCCTGCCCGCCGCCGACGACGAGCACGAACGGCTGCGTGGTGCGGCCGAGCTCGGCGTCCTCACGCGCCCGGCGCTCGGCCCAAGTCAGCCGCTCGCGGTTCACCCCGTGCTCGGCGCCCTTCGGGCGGGCCGGGCCGCGCGGCTCCTCGTGGCCCTTCAGCTCGTACAGCGTGGTGAGCAGCGTCCACGCCCGCGGCTGCCCGTCCTCCTCGACCAGCCGCACCAGGCCCTTGCCGCGGCCGACCGCCGTCTCGAAGGTGAACCAGGCGGTGGTCACGCCGTCGGCCTCCTCGGGCTCCTCGCCGACGGTGAAGCCCGACGGGTCGGTGCGGTCGAGGGTGGCGGTGAGCAGGTCGGTGACACCGGCCCGGTCCTCGACCGTGGTGATGTTCCAGCTGAACGCGATCAGGTCGCGCCAGAAGCTGGTGCGCGCGAACAGGCCGGCCGCCCGGTCGACGTCGCGGGCGCGCAGCGCGTCCTCGAGACCGGTGAACCAGTCCCGGGCCCGCTGGGCGGCGCCGTGCGGTGGTGCGTCGAGGGTCTGCGTCATGGAGGGCTCCTCGCCGTCGTCCCTGACACGCGGTGGTGCGCGTGGTGTGATGGGGAGCACAGCACAGCGCACCTCCCCCGCGGGCGGGAGCGTTGCAGCGGATTGCACGGAGGTGCTGGTGGCCGGCTGGTCGGCGGTCTCACCCGGGACGGACCTCTCCCGGCACGCCCGTGTCCTCACCCGGGTGCACGACGCCGTCATCGGCGGCAGCCCCCCGCCGGTCGCGCCGCGCCGGGTGGTGCAGCGCTCGTGGTCGCGGGTGCTCGGCATGGGCCTGGACCCCGGCCGCCCCAACGCCCGCGACCCGCTGCCGCTGGACGCCGTCGAGGCCCGGCGCCGGCGCTCGGCGCTGTCGCTGGTCGTCGACGAGCTGCGCCAGGTGCTGGTCAGCGTCGCCGACGCCTCGCACTTCCTCGTGGTGGTCACCGACGCCGACGGCGTCGTCCTGTGGCGGGAGGGGGCAGCGGCCACCCGGCTGCGCGCCGACCGGCTCGGCTTCGCCGAGGGCGCGACGTGGACCGAGGCGGCCGTGGGCACCAACGCCATCGGGACGGCGCTGGCCGAGGCCGCGCCGGTGCAGCTGTTCTCCGCCGAGCACTTCGAGCAGGCCCAGCACCCCTGGTACTGCTCGGCCGCGCCGATCCACTCCCCGGTGACCGGCGAGCTGCTCGGGGTCGTCGACGTCAGCGGGCCGGCGCTGACCCTGCACCCGGCCATCGGGGCGCTGGTGGAGACGTCGGTGCGGCTGGCCGAGTCGCGGCTGGCGCGACGGCACGAGCAGCGGCTGGAGCGGCTGCGCCGCAGCGCCGACCCCGTGCTGGCCGGCGTCCGGGGACCCTCGCTGCTCCTCGACGACGACGGCTGGGTGGCCTCCGCCTCGGGCGTCTGCGCGCCCGCGCGGCTGGCCGCGCCCCGGCCCGACCGGGTGATGGCCGTCGCCGGGCTGGGGCTGTGCACGCCGGAGCGGCTGGCCGAGGGCTGGCTGGTCCGCCCGCACGGCCCGCGCGCGCCGCTGACCGCGGAGCTGGACCTCGCCGGCTCCCCCGTCCTGCGGGTCTCCGCCGGCGGGCAGCCGTGGTCGGCCGCGCTGACCCGGCGGCAGGCTCAGGTGCTGGTCCTGGTCTCCGCCGCGGGCCGGGCCGGGCTGTCGGCCGGCGCACTGAGCCGCGGGCTGTTCGGCGACGAGCAGCACGTCGTCTCCGCCCGCGCCGAGGTGTCCCGGCTGCGCCGGGTGGTCGGCGACCTGGTCGGGACCGCCCCCTACCGGCTGGCCGACGGGGTCGCCCTGACGGTGCTGCGACCGGACTGACCGCTCCGGCGGCGTGGGGCTCTCCCGACGCAGGCGAGCACCGGCGGTCCCGGAGCAGGACCGGGTGGGGGAGGTGGCCCTGTCGCCGTCCCGACCGGATCCGCGCGGCCGAGCGTGCCCGCGGCCGCCCGCACGCCCGCCGCGCCGGGCTGCCGCGGCGGCCGCCCGCGGGGCAGGCTGCCCCCGTGACCACCGACACGCCCCGGCCGACCCCGGTCAGCCGCTTCCCCGTCGCCGACCCGGCCGACCTGCCCGCCGACCTCGCCGAGCGCTACGCCGACGTCCAGGAGCGCTCCGGGTTCCTCCCCAACGTCTTCGCCGCCCTGGCCTGGCGGCCGGCCGAGGCGCGCGCCTTCTTCGCCCTGCACGACGCCCTGATGGACAAGGACACCCCGGGCCTGTCCACCGGTGACCGCGAGCTCATCGTCGTCGTCACCAGCGCGGCCAACGACTGCGCCTACTGCGTCGTCGCGCACGGCGCCATCGCCCGCATCCGCACCCGCGACCCGCACCTGGCCGACCTCGTCGCCGTCGACTGGCGCAAGGCCCCGCTCGACCCGCGCCGGCGCGCCGTCCTCGACGTCGCCGTCCGCCTGGCCACCGACCCCGCGGCGGTCACCGCCGAGGACCTCGACCGGCTGCGCGCCCACGGTCTGACCGAGGACGACGTGTGGGACGTCGGCGCGATCACCTCCTTCTTCGCCCTCTCCAACCGGCTCGCGCACTTCGCCGCGATCCCGCCGAACCCGGAGTTCCACCTGCTGGGCCGCCTCCCCCGCTGAGCCGGCGGGACCCGGGGGGCACCGGCCGGCGCGGGCCGGGCGGCGGGCAGGATCGGCGCATGCCCGCCCCCGGCACGCCCCTGGAGCAGCTCGGCTTCCTGACCATCGGGACGTTCGACCCCGCCGACCCCGGACCCGGCCACGAGACCACGCTGCAGGTGGTGGAGCTCGGCGAGCGGCTCGGGTTCGACAGCGCGTGGCTGCGCCACCGGCACCTGCAGTACGGCATCTCCTCGCCGGTCGCCGTCCTCGCCGCCCTGACCCAGCGCACGTCGCGGATCGCCCTGGGCACCGCGGTCACCCCGCTGGCGTGGGAGAACCCGCTGCGGCTGGCCGAGGACCTCGCCACCGTCGACGTCCTCTCCGGCGGCCGGCTCCACCCCGGTGTCAGCGTCGGCCCGCCGATGCGCTGGGACGACGTGCGCGAGGCCCTCTACCCCGACACCGCCGAGGCGGAGGACTTCTCCTACACCCGCGTCGAGCGGCTGCTGCGGCTGGTCGCCGGGGAGCGCGCGAGCACCTTCGCCGGCCGCGAGGGCGTCGTCGAGGAGTTCTCCGACCGGGTGCAGCCGCACTCCCCCGGCCTGCGCGCCCGGCTCTGGTACGGCGGCGCGAGCCTGCGCTCGGCGCAGTGGGCGGGGCAGGCCGGCGTGCACTTCCTGACCAGCAGCGTGGTGAAGGCCGAGGGCGGCCCGGCCGACTTCGCGGCGATCCAGGCCGGGCAGGTGCAGGCCTTCCGGGCGGCGAACCCCTCCGGGCGGGTCTCGCAGGGTCTCGTCGTCATCCCCACCGACACCGCGACCGCCGAGCAGCGGGCGAGGTACGCCGCCTACGTCGAGGCGCGCACCCGGCGCACCCGCAGCCCGCAGGGCCCGGCGGGGCTGCTGTTCGCCCTCGACCTGCTGGGGACGTCCGAGCAGATCGCCGAGGCGCTGTACGCCCACGCCGGCTTCCGCGAGGTGACCGAGGTGGTCTTCGCGCTGCCGTTCAGCCTCACCGACGAGGACTACCGGCAGATCCTCACCGACACGGCCGAACGCCTCGGCCCGCTGCTGGGCTGGTCGCCCCGGGGCTGACGGCGGGTCACCCGGGGACGAGGACCGACCAGGCGCGGGGCTCGACCCGCCAGGTGCGCGCCGCCACCGCGGACCGCAGCTCCCCGTCGGCGTCGAGCTCGACCGGGTCACCCGACACCGACACCTCCCGCCCGCGGACCACCGCGACGTCGTCGCGCTCGGTGTGCCGGCCCGCCACCAGGGCCGCGGCGAAGGCGGCCCGCGCCGCCGGGCCCGTCGCGGTGCACACGACGACGTCGGCGAGGCCGTCGTCGGGCCGGGCACCCGGCGCGAGCGCGGTGCCCCCGCCGATCGTGGGGCCGTTGCAGACGCCGGCCATCAGGACGCCGGTGTCCCCGTCGGCGGACCAGCCCGCCGGGGAGCCGACCGGCGTCCCGTCGACGGTGACCCGCAGCCGCCACCCAGCGGTGGTCGCCCCGGCGACGGCGGCCCCGACCGGGTAGGCCATCACGCCCAGCACGTCCTTGAGCCGCTCGGCCCGCAGCCCCGCCTGCGCCCCCACACCGGCGTGCACGGCGTTGACGACGACCCCGCCCGCGTCGTCGCGCAGCAGGTCCAGCGCCCGCGGCAGCCCGGACAGGACCGCCCGCGCGGCCGCCGCGGGCTCCAGCGGCAGCCCGAGCGCGCCAGGTCGTTGCCCGTCCCCAGCGGCACCAGGCCGATGGGCCGGGCCGGGTCGAGGCCGCCGGCGCGGTCGAGGGCGGCGACGGCCGCGTGCACCGAGCCGTCGCCGCCGACCACCACCGGCCGGCGGTCGCCGCGCCCGGCCACGACCCGCTCCAGCTCGGCGATCCCGGCCGTCGCGGCCACCTCGACGTCGGCACCGTCGCGGAGCACCTCCAGGACCGCCGCCAGCGCGCCGTCGTCCGCCGTGCCGGCCGACCGGTTGACCACCACGAGCACCCGCACGGGCGGATCGTCGCAGGCCGGTCCGAGGGCGGGCAGGATCGGACCCGATCGAGGGACCGGCGGAGGTGGCACGTGAGGGACGACGGGGCCGACGGGATCGTCGGCGAGCTGCGGGCGCGCGGCGGGCTCAAGTGGACGCGGTACCCCGGCGCGCTCGGCGCGTGGGTGGCCGAGATGGACCTCGGTCACGCCCCCGCGATCACCCGCGCGCTGCACGACGCGGTCGACCGCGGCCTGCTCGGCTACCTGCCCGACTGGCTGGCCGCGGACCTGTCCCGGGCGTGGGCGGACTTCGCCCGGGACCGCTACGGCTGGGACGTGCCGCCCGAGCGGGTGCGCCCGCTGGCCGACGTGCTCGCGGGCCTGGAGGCGGCGATCACCTGGTTCACGACGCCGGGCTCGCCGGTCGTCCTGCCGACGCCGGCCTACATGCCCTTCCTCGAGCTGCCCCCGGCGCTGGGCCGCGAGGTGCTGCAGGTGCCGATGGCCCGCGACGGCGTCCGGTTCGTCTACGACCTCGACGCGCTCGGCGCCGCCTTCGCGGCCGGCGGCGAGCTGCTGGTGCTGTGCAACCCGCACAACCCGATCGGCCGGGTGCTGGAGCCCGCGGAGATGCTCGCCGTCGCCGAGGTCGTCGACCGGCACGGCGGGCGGGTGTTCGCCGACGAGATCCACGCGCCGCTGGTGTTCGGCCCGCACCGGCACGTGCCCTACGCCTCCCTGGGCGAGCTCACCGCCGGGCACACGGTCACCGCGACGTCGGCGTCCAAGGCGTGGGACCTGCCGGGCCTCAAGTGCGCCCAGCTCGTGCTGTCCGCCGACGCCGACGCCGAGCGGTGGGCCCGGGTGGGCGGGCACGCCGAGCACGGCGCGTCGACCCTCGGCGTCGTCGCGAACGTCGCCGCCTACACGGAGGGCCGCGAGTGGCTCGACGGTGCCCTGGCCACCCTCGACGGCAGCCGCCGGCTGCTGTCCGGACTGGTCGCCGAGCACCTGCCCGGCGTCCGGTACACCCCGCCGGAGGGCACCTACCTGGCCTGGCTGGAGGGCCTCGACGTCGACGAGCCGGGCGGGTTCTTCCTGCAGCGGGCCGGGGTGGCACTGGTCGACGGTGCCCGGTGCGGCGACGCCGGCCGCGGCGCCGTGCGGCTCAACGTCGCCACCCCGGAGCCGGTCCTCGTCCGGGTCGTCGAGGCGATGGGCGCCGCGCTGGCCGGGCGCGGCACCTAGCCGCCTCGGGCGACCCGGTAGACCCGGTACTCGACCGCCGGCCCCGGCAGGACGCGTCCCTCGCCGACGAACACCGTCTGGTTGACCCAGGAGTAGCGCTCGTCCCCCGTCTCCAGGCGGGGGGTCGTGACGAAGTACTGGTCGCCGAACCCCGTCGGGGTCCCGCCGCCGCCCATGATCGCGAGGATCGCCGGGGTCAGCTCCAGCAGACCCGGGTACTGGACGTAGACGTGGGCGCCGTCCACCGTCTGGATCGTGGCCCGCACGTCCAGGCGGCCGAACCCGTCCGAGCCCACCAGCAGCCAGTCGGCGCCGGCGCCGACGAACCGGCCCTTCAACCGCTCACCCCGGACCTCACCGCCGGTGATCGTCCCCTCCATGCGGTTCCCGAAGGGACCCGGCCCGATCGAGTGGGGCTCGAGGTCGGCGTGGTACTCGAACTCCGGCAGCAGGTGCGGCATGGCGTCCCTCCCCCGGGACAGGAGCGGGCGGAGCGCCCGCCCGGGACGGGGACGCTCTGCCGTGTCCACCGGAGCGGTCAAGGAGTCCCCGCCCGTTCCGCCGGCCAGGACGCCGGGTGGTGACGCCTGGTGCACCCCGGTGTCAGCGGAGGGTGTCGGCCTCCACCGCCTCGAACGCCTTGCGGGCGGCGATGAGCACCGGGTCCCACACCGGCGCGAACGGCGGGGCGTAGGAGAGGTCGAGGGAGAGGACCTCGTCCACGGTCATCTCGTTCCAGATGCAGATGGCCAGCGCGTCGATCCGCTTGGCGGCGCCCTGCTGGCCGACCACCTGCGCGCCGAGCAGCCGCCCGCTGCGTCGCTCGGCGATCATCTTGACCCGGATCGGCGCCGACCGCGGCATGTAGCCGGCGGTGGTGGTCGAGTCGACGGCGGCGGTGACGAACGAGTAGCCGGCCCGCTCCGCCTCGGCCTCCGACAGTCCGGTGCGGGCGGCCTCGGTGGCGCAGATCTTGGTGATGGCGGTGCCGATGACGCCGGGGAACGTCGCGTAGCCGCCGCCGATGTTGATGCCGGCCACCCGGCCCTGCTTGTTGGCGTGCGTGCCCAGCGCCACCACCACCCGCTGCTTCGAGAGGCGGTGCACCGACTCGACGCAGTCACCGGCCGACCAGACGCCGGGCACCTGGGTGCGCATCCGCTGGTCGACGGCGACGCCGCCGGAGGTGCCGAGCGGGATGCCCGCCTCCCTCGCCAGCGCCACGTTGGGCCGCACCCCGAGCCCGAGGACGACGAGGTCGGCGGGCAGCTCGCGGCCGCTGGCGGTGACCACGGCCCGCGCCCGCCCGTCGGGGCCGACGTCGATGCCGGCGACGCCGTCGGACAGGACGAGGTCGATGCCCTCGCAGCGCACCGCGTCGGCGATGTGCTCGCCGACGTCGGGGTCGAACGTGCCGACCGGCGTGGCCGACATGTCGACGACGGTGACGTCGAAGCCGCGGATCCGGCAGGCCTCGGCGATCTCCAGGCCGATGTAGCCGCCGCCGACGACCACCACCCGCTGCACCCGGCCGCTGTCGAGCTCGGCGCGCAGCGCGACGCCGTCGTCGAGCACCTGGACGCCGTAGACGCCCTGCGCGTCGATGCCCTCGACCGGCGGGCGCATCGGCACGCTGCCGGTGGCGTAGACCAGGTCGTCGTAGGGCTCGGTGCCCTCGGTGCCGGCGTCGAGGTCGCGCCAGTGGACGACGCCCTTGTCGGTGTCGATGCCGACGACCTCGGTGCGCATCCGCACGTCGAGGCCGGCGGCGCGGTGCTGCTCGGGCGTGCGGGCGACCAGCTGCGCCTCGCTCCGGACGGTCCCGGCGATCCAGTACGGGATGCCGCACGCGGAGTACGACGTCGCCCGGCCGCGCTCGAACAGGACGACGTCGAGCTCGGGCGTGCGCTTCTTGGCCTGGGACGCCGCGCTGCCGCCGGCGGCGTCCCCTCCGATGACGACGAGGCGCTTGCTCACCCTGGGGAGGCTAGGCCCCGTGGGGCTACAGGCTCACCGCGACCGTCGCGGCGAGTTCCCGGGCGGCCTCCAGGTCCTCCGTCGACGGCGCGCCGGTCAGACTGAGCGGCGCGGCCACCTGCTTCCACCGGAGCGCGCCGGTGATGGTGGCGATGGCCCGCAGCGCCCCGGCGGTGTCGTCGCCGCCGTGCACGTACACGCCGTACGGCAGGCCGACGGTGGCGTCCAGGCACGGGTAGTAGACGGTGTCGAAGAAGTGCTTGAGCGCCCCGGACATGTAGCCGATGTTGGCCGGCGTCCCGAGCAGCACGCCGTCGGCGGCGAGCAGGTCGGCCGGCCCGGCCGACAGCGCCGGGCGCACCTCCAGCTCGACCTCCTCCACCATCGCCGCGCCCTCGCGGACCGCCTCGAGCACCGCTTGCAGGTTCGGCGAGGGCGTGTGGTGGACGACGAGCAGGCGGGGCACGCCGCCATCCTCCCCGGGCGGCGACACGGTCGGGTGAACGGCACCGCCGGGGGGACCCGGTGGCCGGCCCCGCCGTCCACCATCGTGTCGTGGAGCCGGCCGCGCGCATCGTGGTCCGCCGTCCCGGGGGTGGGTACCGGGACCGGTGGCGCTCCTACGTCATCGAGGTCGACGGCGTCCGGGCCGGCACGGTCGCCCGGGGCGAGCAGGTCGAACTCCCCGTGGCGCCCGGACGGCACTCCGTCAGGGCGGTCATCGACTGGTCGGGGAGCCCGCTCGTGCAGGTCGAGGTGGCCGCCGGTGCCACGGCGCACCTGACCGTGCAGCCGGCCGGCAGCGCGACCTCGGCGCTCACGCAGCTGTGGGGACGGGACAGCTGGCTGGTCCTCCGCGAGGAGTGACGCCCTGCCTGGCTGCGGTGCACACCCGTGGGCGTCCGGCCGTGGCTGTCGACCTGTTCGCGGCGTCCCCGTCCGCGTCCACGCGCGCGCCCTGGCCTGGTACGAGCGGTCGTTCGGATCGCCGCCGGTCTTCCTGCCCGACGACGTCGAGGCGGTGTGGGAGGTCGCCGAGCACCGGTACGTCCACACCGAGCTGCGGCCCGAGCACGCCGGGCACGCGATGCACACGCTCGTCGTCGGCGACCTCGACGCGCGGGTCGCGGCGATGAGCGCCCGCGGCGTCGAGCCCGCGCTCCGGGAGACGTATGACAACGGCGTCCGCAAGGTCACCTACCGGGACCCGGACGGCAACGAGATCGGCTTCGGCGGCGCCCCGGTCGCCTCCTGGGCCCCGGCCGGACGGGTCGCGGTCCGACCGGGGAGGCCCGTCCCGCCGGGCCGTGGCGGAGCAGCCCGGCGGGACGGTCGATCAGGAGCGCTGGCGGTCCGAGGAGCGGTACCTGCCGATCGTCGACTCGGAGGACTCGCCGGGCTCGTCGTCGAAGACCATCGGCCCGATCGCGCTGCCGCGCGTGACGACGGCGTCCCGGCCGGTGACGTCGTACCGGTAGGTCCAGGTCCCGTACTCGTCGACGGTGGTGCCGCTCTCCCGGTCGGTGTAGGTGGCGCCGACGCCGGTCCAGGTGATGTCGACCGCCGGGGTACCCGTCGACTCGCCGTGCCCGCTGCCGACCGCGAGCGTGCCGGTCAGCCGTGCCGTGGTGAGCTTCTCGTCGATCGTCAGGGTGACCTGCCCGCCGTCGAGGAGACGAACGCCGAGGAACCGGCAGGGACCGTCCTCGGGTGCCGGCTCGCCGTGACCGCCACCACCGGGCAGGTACGGCGCCGTGCCGACCTCGCACTGGACGTCGTGCACGGTGCCGAACACCCGGGCGCGGCCGTTGCCGAGGTCCTCGGCCCACAGCTCGCCGAAGTGGGCGTTGCCCGGAGCGTCGGCGGCCGGCGGCAGCTCGCCGACCTCGAGCCAGGTGGTGGAGACCTGGGTGCCCGAGCTCTTCGAGAAGAACAGGTCACCGGCCAGCGCCGGTGACGGGGCGGCGACGACGGCGACGGCCGCCGTCGCGGCGGCGGCCGTCATCAGACGGCGCGGGGTGGAGGTGGACCCGGGACCTTCTCTCGGTGGCGCACGGCCGGGCCGTGCGAGGAGGGCGGGACGCCCGGCGGGCGCCCCGGGTCGCGAAGGCGGGGCTCAGCGGTGGGTGCGCACCCGCTGCAGGACCAGTGCGCCGACCTGCTGGCCCTGGGTGAGGCCCGCCTCGATGGCGTGCGGGAAGTGGATGCCGCCGTAGAGCCGGGACTGCGCGGCCTCGCGGGCGGCGTCGTGGAACGAGGCGAAGGTGCGCGGCGCGTGCCCGCGCGCGTCGTGCGAGCGGTCGGTGAAGGAGAAGGTGCCCAGCCGGTCGGTGAGCACCGCGGCGGCCGCGGGTGACGCGACGCTGTGCCCGGAGGTGTGCTCCGGGAACTGCGGGCTGTTGACGTAGGGGAGCCAGCCCTCCTCGACGTGCCGGTCGATGTAGGTGACCGGCCGGAGCAGGTTCCACCGGTACTTCCAGGTCCAGCAGTTGAGGAACGCCTCGTGCAGCGCGATCCCGGTGACGGCGAGCGTGTCCAGAGCGACGTCCAGCCGCGCTCCGCGCAGTGCGAGCGCCTGGGTGGCGATGAGCATCCAGTGGCCCGACGGCAGACCCGTCGGCGTGCCGGACGGCGGGGTGGACGACCCCGGGTTGTCCGTCCAAAACCGGGCGATCGCCCGGTGCTCGTCGGTGTTCTCGACCGACCGCCGGTGGACGGCCACCGCCTGCCGGTGGAACGCCGAGCCCGGCACGGTCGAGAACGGCAGCGGCGGCTCCGACTCGACCTCGTCGGCGCTGGTGAGCACCATCGGACGCACCTCGGACCAGTACGGCTCGATGGCCGGCCGGTGGTTGGGCGGCGTGGAGACCCAGTGCCACTGCTCGGTCGCGGGCGGCGCGTACGGCCGGCCGACGGTCCCGACGTGCCCGTCGGCGGCGGTCCACGGAGCGAGGTGTGCCGCCACGGACCTGCCGTGTGCCACGGAGGCCTGCAGGGCCCGCTCGGACACCCCCGCGGCCCGACGCCGGGCCAGCGCGCCGGCCTCGGCCGCGTCCAACCGTCCCCGCGTGCCGTCGCCGGCGGAGGGCAGCACCTGACGGAGCACGGCCGCCGCCGACGAGACCACCGCGGCCGGCCAGTCCAGCAGCGCGGCGAGGGGGCGCGGTGGCGGCACGGTGAGGTCCCGCAGCTGACCGCCCAGTGACCGGTGCGCAGGCATCCCCCGGACGGCGGCCTCGTACATCGCGATCGCCGTGTGGGCGTAGACGCGGGCGGCGGCCGGGGGGCTGAGGTTCTCCCCGAGCACCAGGTCGTAGGTGGTCTGCAGCCACCTGAGCGCCTCGTCGGCGGCGTGCCCCGCCACGGTCACACCGCCGGGAGCGGGGACGCCCACCGGCGCCGCGGCCGCCGTCCGCGGCAGCGCGAGGGCCGCGCCCGTGCCGAGAGCCGCCAGGAGCACCTGACGTCGGGTCACCTGACTGCGCATGCCGCTCCCCCGCGGAGGCGACGGCGCTCCCGGGCGGTCCGGGCGGGCGCCTCCGTGGCCGGGGATCGTGTCGGGCCGCGCACCGCAGACGACGCCGACGGACCGGTCGTTCTCGAATCGTGACGGGATGTGCACCTGGAGTGACACCTCGTCCGCGCTGTCCGCGCTGTCCGCCGGGGCGCGGGCACGTCCTCGACCCCGCGCCCGAGGTGCAGCAGGATCCCCGGGCATGGCGACCGACTCGCGCATCGGACCGGCGTCGCTCGTGGCGACGCAAATCGGCGTGCCGCCCCCCGAGGCGGACGACGAGGCCCGCGCGCGCTGGACGGCGATCGTCGAGAGCTTCCTCGCGGGCGTGCAGCCGGGACGCCGAGCGGGCGCGGACGACCGCGGGCCCGCCGGGACGTCCACCCCTCGGGCGAGGGTGCAGGAGGCGTGATGGACGGGACACCGGCGGCCCAGCTGCAGCACCTGCGGGCGCTCACGGGCGAGTGGACGACGGAGGGCACGCACCCCCTGCTGCCCGGTGAGGCGATCCGCGGGCGGGCCGTGTTCGCGTGGCTGGAGGGCGAGCACTTCCTCGTCTGGCGCTCGCACTCCGAGCACCCCGAGGTCCCCGACGCGCTCGCCGTCATCGGCGTCGTCGACGAACGGCTGTCGATGCACTACTACGACTCCCGCGGCGTCCACCGGCTGTACTCGGTGAGCGCGGGCCCGGGCGAGTGGCGGACCTGGCGCGACGACCCCGGCTTCTCCCAGCGGTCCACCGGCACGTTCGGCGACGACGGCGACACGATCACGGTCCGCGGCCGGCTCTCCCGCGACGGGACCACCTGGGAGGACGACCTCGCGCTCACCTACCGCCGGGTCCGGTAGGACCGGGCCACGCCGACGGTGTGCGCTGGGGGCGCACACCGGTTCCCGGAACGCGCCCTCGGCGAACGTCGTCGGCGCGGGGCGCCGCGGTCAGCGGCCGAGGGCAGCCAGCAGGTCGGCGCGGGCGGTGGCCAGCGAGGGGCCGTACCAGGTCAGCGCCCGGCCGGACACCAGCACCGACCGGACGCCGGGGAACGCCTCGGGGCCGTCGGCGGCGGTGAACCGGTAGGGCTCGTCGGGCAGCAGCACGACGTCGGGTGCCGCGGCCAGGACGTCGTCGACCGCCACGTGCGGGTAGCGGTCCTCCCCCGCGGCGAAGACGTTGACCAGCCCGAGCCGGGCCAGCACGTCGCCGGTGAAGGTGCGCGGGCCGACCACCATCCACGGGTCCCGCCAGATCGGTACGGCGCAGCGCATCGGCGGCGCCGGCACCGGACGCGCCCACTCGCGAGCCGCCGCCGTCAGCCAGCCCGGCTCCCCCGCGTCGAGCACCTCGCCGAACAGCCGGCGCAACGAGGCCAGCGCCTCGTCCACCGTCTCGATCACCGTGACCCAGACCGGCACGCCCGCCGCGCGCAGCCGGTCGACGTCCAGCCGCCGGTTCTCCTCCCGGTTGCAGACGACGAGGTCCGGCGCCAGCGCCGCGATCGCCGCACGGTCGGGGTTCTTCGTCCCCCGCACCCGGGCCACGTCGAGGCCGGCCGGGGAGGTGCACCAGTCGGTGGCGCCCACCAGCCGGTCGGGCACGGTGACCGCCAGCGCCTCGGTGAGCGACGGGACCAGCGACACCACCCGCCGCGGCGGCCGCGGGAGCTCGACCGGCGTCCCCAGGTCGTCTGTGGTGACGTGCCGGAACGGCCCCGCTGCAGGGCCCCGCCGCGAGCGGAGCGGGTGGTGGGGGGCAGCGGGGTCCTTCACACGTTGCGGCGGTACTGGCCGCCCACCTCGAAGAACGCGTCGGAGATCTGGCCGAGCGAGCACGAGCGGACGGCGTCCATCAGCGCGGCGAACACGTTGCCGCCCGACGTCGCCGCCTCCTGCAGCCGGGCCAGCGCGGCCGGGGCCTCGTCGGCGTGCCGCGCCTGGAAGTCGGCCAGCCGCTGCAGCTGCGACCGCTTCTCCGCCTCGGTGGCGCGGGCCAGCTCCACCGTCCTCGGCGGGGCCTCGTCGCGGTGTGGGTCGAGGAAGGTGTTGACGCCGACGATGGGCAGCGAGCCGTCGTGCTTGCGGTGCTCGTAGAGCATCGACTCGTCCTGGATCTTGCCGCGCTGGTAGCCGGTCTCCATCGCGCCCAGCACGCCGCCGCGCTCGGCGATCCGGTCGAACTCGGCCAGCACCGCCTCCTCGACCAGGTCGGTGAGCTCGTCGACGACGGCCGAGCCCTGCAGCGGGTTCTCGTTGCCGGCCAGCCCCCACTCCCTGTCGATGATCATCTGGATGGCCAGCGCCCGGCGCACCGAGTGCTCCGACGGCGTCGTGACCGCCTCGTCGTAGGCGTTGGTGTGCAGGCTGTTGGCGTTGTCGTAGATCGCGCACAGCGCCTGCAGGGTGGTGCGGATGTCGTTGAAGTCCATCTCCTGCGCGTGCAGCGACCGGCCCGACGTCTGCACGTGGTACTTCAGCTGCTGCGAGCGCGGGTTCGCGCCGTAGCGGTCGCGCATCGCCACCGCCCAGATCCGGCGGGCCACCCGGCCGATGACGGTGTACTCGGCGTCCATGCCGTTGGAGAAGAAGAAGCTCAGGTTGGGCGCGAAGTCGTCGATCGCCATGCCGCGGGCCAGGTAGGCCTCGACGTAGGTGAACCCGTTGGCCAGCGTGAACGCCAGCTGGCTGATGGGGTTCGCCCCCGCCTCGGCGATGTGGTAGCCGGAGATCGACACCGAGTAGAAGTTGCGCACCCGGTGCTCGATGAACCACTCCTGGATGTCGGCCATGCACCGCAGCGCGAACTCCGTGGAGAAGATGCAGGTGTTCTGGCCCTGGTCCTCCTTGAGGATGTCGGCCTGCACCGTGCCGCGGACGGTCGACAGCACCCAGGCGCGGATCTCCTCGGCCTCGGCCTCGTCGGGCTCGCGGCCCTCGTCGGCGCGGAAGGCGTCCAGCCGCTGCTCGATCGCGGTGTTCATGAACATGGCGAGGATCGCCGGCGCCGGCCCGTTGATGGTCATCGACACCGACGTCGTCGGGGAGCACAGGTCGAAGCCGTCGTAGAGCACCCGCATGTCGTCGAGCGTGGCGATCGAGACGCCCGAGGTGCCGACCTTGCCGTAGACGTCGGGCCGCGGGTCGGGGTCGCGGCCGTAGAGGGTCACCGAGTCGAACGCCGTCGACAGCCGGGTCGCCTCGTTGCCCGCCGACAGCACCCGGAACCGCCGGTTGGTGCGGAACGCGTCGCCCTCGCCGGCGAACATCCGCGCCGGCGCCTCGCCGGCCCGCTTGAACGGGAAGACGCCGGCCGTGTACGGGAACGCGCCCGGCAGGTTCTCCCGGCGCAGGAAGCGCAGCAGCTCGGCCTCGTCCTGCGTGCGGGGCAGCGCCACCCGCGGCACCTCCGTGCCGCTGAGCGTCTGGCGCTTCAGCGGCGTGCGGACCTCCCTGCCGCGCACCGTGTAGACGTACTCGTCGCCGGAGTACTGCTCCACCCGCGCCGGCCACTCCTCCAGCAGCGAGCGCACCTCGGGCAGCAGCCCGGAGTCGGCGGCCCCGGCGGCCGCCCGCGCCGCGTCGGCCGCGTCCCCGTCCAGCACCTCGGCCGCGGTGGTCAGGTGCTGGCGGCGCCGGACGAGCGCGGCCTGCTCCTCGGTCACCCGGTGGTGGGCGCGGACGGCGTCGGCGACGTCGGCCAGGTACCGCGCCCGCGACGACGGGACGACGCTGGTCAGCCCGGTCGAGGCGCGCACGTCGACCCGCGGCAGCACGCCGGCCCCGGCCGGCAGCCCCTTCCCGGTCAGCAGGCCGAGCAGGTGCTGGTAGAGCGCGGTGACGCCGTCGTCGTCGAACCGGGCGGCGCTGGTGCCGAACACCGGCATCGACTCCCACGGCTGCCCGAACGCCTCGCGGTTGCGGACCATCTGCCGGGCGACGTCGCGGCGGGCGTCCTCGGCGCCGCGCCGCTCGAACTTGTTGATCGCGACCACGTCGGCGAGGTCGAGCATGTCGATCTTCTCGAGCTGCGACGCGGCGCCGAACTCCGGCGTCATGACGTAGAGCGAGACGTCGCTGAACGGCACGATCGCCGCGTCGCCCTGCCCGATGCCCGGCGTCTCCACGACCACCAGGTCGAAGCCGGCGGCCCGCACCGCGGCCAGCACGTCGTCGAGGTGCTCGGGCACCTGCGCCCCGGCGGTGCGGGTGGCCATCGACCGGAAGAAGGTGTGCGAGCCCTCGCCGCTCTCCAGCGCGTTCATCCGGATGCGGTCGCCCAGCAGCGCCCCGCCGCCGCGGCGGCGGCTGGGGTCGATCGCGACGACCGCGACCCGCAGCTTGTCCTCCTGGTCGCGGCGCAGCCGGCGCAGCAGCTCGTCGGTGAGCGAGGACTTGCCCGAGCCGCCGGTGCCGGTGATGCCGAGGACCGGCACGGTGCGCGCGGCGGCGGCCTCGCGCACGCGGGCGGCCAGCTCGTCGTCGGCGCCGGCCTCGAGCACGGTGATCGCCCGCGCCAGCGCGCGCGGGTCGCCGGTGAGCAGCGCGTCGACGTCGGGGCGCTCGGTCGCCAGGTCGACGTCACAGGTGCGGACGAGCTCGTTGATCATCCCGGGCAGCCCGAGGCGGGCGCCGTCCTCCGGGCTGAAGATGCGCACGCCCCTCTCACGCAGCGCGGCGATCTCCTCGGGCACGATCACGCCCCCGCCGCCGCCGAACACCCGCACGTGCCCGGCGCCGACCTGCTGGAGCCGGTCCACCAGGTAGCCGAAGTACTCGACGTGCCCGCCCTGGTAGGAGGAGATCGCCACCCCCTGCACGTCCTCCTCCAGCGCGGCCCGGACGACGGCGTCGACGCTGCGGTCGTGCCCGAGGTGCACCACCTCCGCGCCCTGGCTCTGCAGCAGCCGCCGCATCACGTTGATCGCCGCGTCGTGGCCGTCGAAGAGGCTCGCCGCGGTGACGAACCGGACGGGGTGGACGGGCACGTGCAGCTCCGCGGATGCCATGCGCCCACGGTAGGCCCGAACTACTAGGACGTCCAACTATCTCCGGCGTGTCCGGTCCCGCGCGCGTGGGCACCGAGGGTCGGTGGAACAGGACCTGCCGGCTCCGGACTGGGCGCGCGTCTTCGACGTCGCCCCGGCCCCGTTCCTGCTGCTGACCCCCGACCTGGTGATCGTGCACGCGAACCGGGCACGGCTGGAGGCGACCGCGACCACGCTGGAGGCCACGGTCGGCCGGCACCTCTTCGACGTCTTCCCCATGCGGCCCGACGACCCGTCCGCCGACGGGCTGCGCAACCTCGAGGCGTCGCTCGAGCTCGCCCGGGACACCGGCCGGCCGGTGACGATGGCGATCCAGAAGTACGACATCCCGCTGCGCGACGGCACCTGGGCCGAGCGCTACTGGAGTCCGGTGAACGTCCCCGTGCTCGACGACGCCGGCCGCGTGGTGCTCCTGCTGCACCGCTCCGACGACATCACCGACTACGTGCAGCTGCGCGGCGAGGCCGACCGCGGCCAGCGCCGGGCCGCCGAGGTCGAGGCCGACCTGCTGTCCCGCACCCGCGAGCTGGCGGAGGCCAACGCCGAGCTCCGGGCGCTCGGCGAGCGGCAGCGGCGGACGGCGCGGGCGCTGGCCGGGCTGGCCGCGACGGTCTCGGCGCTCGCCTCCGCCGAGACCCGCGCCGAGCTGGTCGCCCGCCTGGTCGAGCGCGGCCGTGCCGCGTTCCGCGCCGACTCCCTCGCCCTCGCCCTGCCCGAGCCGCGCACCGGCGACCTCGTCCTCACCGAGGACGGCGCGGCGGTGGGCCGCAGCGTCCCCGCCGACGGCCAGCACCCCGCGGCGGTCGCCGCCCGTGGCCGCGCGGTGCTGGTGGGGGACGCCGGCGCGCAGCCGCCCCCGGCGCCCGGCCTGGCGGCGTGGGCGGCGCTGCCGCTGCGGACCGGGAGCCGGTCGCTGGGCTCGCTGACCCTCGGCTGGTCGGCGCCCCGGTCCTTCGGCGAGGGCGACGTCGGCGTGCTGGAGGCCTTCGCCGCCCAGGCCGCCCAGGCGCTGGACCGGGTCACCCGCCTCGAGGAGGAGCGGCGCCGGGCCTCGGCCACCCGGAGCCTGGCCGAGAGCCTGCAGCGCTCGATGCTCACCGAGCCGCCGCGTCCGCCCGGCCTGCAGATCGCCGTCCGCTACCGCCCGGCGGCCCGCGAGGCCGAGGTCGGGGGCGACTGGTACGACGCGTTCGCCTCCTCCCGCGGGCGGACCACGCTCGTCATCGGCGACGTCACCGGCCACGACCGGATGGCCGCGGCGGTCATGGGCCAGCTGCGCAACGTGCTGCGCGGCGTCGCGCACGCGGTCGAGGGCCCGCCCTCCCAGGTGCTCGGCGTCCTCGACGGCGCGCTCGCCGCGATGGGGATGACCACCTTGGTCACCGCCGTCCTCGCGACCGTGGCGCCTGCCCCGGAGGGCTCCCCGGCCGGCGCCCGGACGCTGACCTGGTCCAGCGCCGGGCACCTGCCGCCGCTGGTCGTCCCGCCCACCGGGCCGCCGCGGCTGCTCGACCGCCGTCCCGACCTGCTGCTCGGCGTCGACCCGGGGACGCCGCGGCGCGACGCCGTCGAGACGCTGCCACCCGGCACGACCGTCGTCCTCTACACCGACGGGCTGGTGGAGCGGCGCGACGCCGACCTCGACGAGGGGCTCGCCCGCCTGCGCGCCGCGGCCGGCGACCTCGCCGGGCGGACCGCCGAGGAGACCTGTGACGCGCTGCTGGCGCGGTTGGCGCCCGAGCGGGCCGACGACGTCGCCCTGCTGGCGCTGCGGGTGCTGCCGGGCGCGGAGCCGCCGCGCGCGGAATCCTCCCCTGCCGGCGCACGTGGTGCCAGAGTGCCCGCCGTCCCCGAACCGAACGGAGCAGTTCCCCCATGGCCTTCCGCAACCTGATGGCGAAGCTCGGCGCCGGCAACGCCGCCGTCGACGCCGTCCTCGACACCCCCACCACCACGCCCGGCGGCACCGTCACCGGCACCGTGCACCTCACCGGCGGGACCGTCGCCCAGGAGGTCGACGAGATCCGGGTGTCGCTGCAGGCGACCGTCGAGGTCGAGAGCGGCGACAGCGAGTGGCGGGAGGACGTCACCTTCGGCACCGCACCGATCGCCGGCGCCGGCCGGATCGAGCCGGGCGCGAAGGCGGCCATCCCGTTCAGCTTCCCCGTGCCGTGGCAGTGCCCGTTCACCGCCGTCGACGGCTGGACGCTGCGCGGGGTGCGGATCGGCCTGCGCACGGAGGTCGACGTCCCCGGCGGGGTCGACCCCGGCGACCTCGACCCGGTCACCGTCGTCCCGCTGCCGGTGCAGCACACGGTCCTGCAGGCCCTCGGCGGCCTCGGCTTCGCCTTCCGCGGCGCCGACGTCGAGAAGGGCCGGCTGGCCGGCAGCGAGCTGCCCTTCTACCAGGAGGTCGAGTTCGCCCCGCCGGCGTCGCTGCGCGGGCGGGTCAACGAGCTCGAGGTGACCTTCCTGGCCGGCCCGCACGGCGTGGAGGTCGTGCTGGAGGTCGACCGGCGCGGCGGGCTGCTCACGGAGGGCCGCGACGTCGGCGGCCGGCTGCGCCTGTCCCACTCCGACACCGACGTCTCCGCGGTGGCCGCCCAGCTCGACGCGGTCGTCCGCCGGCTCGGCGTCCGGCGCGGCTGGCTCTGACCGCCGACCGCGAGACGGCGGCCGCGCGGCTGCGGGACCTCCCGCGCCGCGCGGCCGACCGGCCCGAGCTCAAGGCGGCCGCCGTCGCCGTCTGCGTGACCTGCACCGGCGGGGTGCCCGCCCTGCTGATCACCCGGCGGGCGGCGCGGCTGCGATCGCACGCGGGCCAGTGGGCGCTGCCCGGCGGCCGGCTCGACCCGGGCGAGACGGCGGTCGAGGGCGCCCTGCGCGAGCTCGACGAGGAGGTCGGCCTGCGGCCCGCGCCCGACGCCGTCCTCGGCCTGCTCGACGACTACGTGACCCGCTCGGGCTACGTGATGACGCCGGTCGTCGTCTGGGCCGGCGACGTCGGGCAGCTGGAGCCGGCCGAGGCCGAGGTGGCCGCCGCCTACGAGGTGCCGCTGACCGACCTCGACGTCGAGCCGCAGTTCCTGTCGATCCCGGAGTCCGACGCGCCGGTCATCCGCCTGCCGCTGCTCGGCGGCTGGGTGCACGCGCCCACCGCCGCGGTCGTCTACCAGTTCTGCCAGGTCGTCTGCCGGGGGCTGAGAACCCGGGTCGCCCACCTCGAGCAGCCGGTGTTCGCCTGGCGGTGAGCCTCGGCGGCTGCCCCGGCCGGGTGGTCAGGTCCGCTCGCGGTGCCAGCGGACGGCCCCGGCCGAGGCCACCGCCAGCACGATCCCCGACAGGACGGCGCTGCGCCTGGCCACGTCGCCCCCGGCGTGCGCGGTCCACACCGCGGCGGCGTCGAGGGCGGTGAGCAGCAGCGCCACCTCGGTGGTGCGCCGGGCCTGCGGCGCCGGCGTCACCAGCAGCGCGGCGCCCATCGCGATGTTGCGCGCCGCGCCGAGGCGCACGAGCAGCGGCAGCGCGACGTCACCGCCGGCGGCGTCGGGCCGCACCCCCAGCGCGCCGGCGATCCACCGGGGCGCGAACAACGCCGCCGTGCCGATCCAGATCGACAGCGACCCGGCCGTCTTGCGGGTCCCGTCCCACTCTCCGCTGCTCACGCCCGGCCCTTGCCCGCGAACCGCCTGGTCGAACCGGCGACCAGCACGAGCACCAGCGCGAGGAACGGCAGCGTCACCCAGCTGGCCACCACGTCGCTGACCGTGGCGACGGCGAACGCCGCCGCCGACGGCGCGTCCAGCGGACCGAGCACGCCGTCGGCCCCGAGCGCGGCGACCGACGGCGGCAGCGTGATCAGCGCCGACACCCCACCGCCGAGGACGACGCCGGCGAGCACGGCCGCCGGGGAGGTGCGCACCGCCCGCAGCGCCGTCGCGAAGCCCCGCGCGAAGGCACCGGCCGTGCGGACCCGGCCGCCGACCGGGACCTCGGTGAACGCGCCGGTGAGCCAGACCTGCGCGAGCAGGCCGGTGGTGAAGCCGACGACGTCGACCATCAGCGCGTCGAGCAGGCTCGGGTCGCGGTACACCAGCAGCTGACGGGCCACGTCGGGGACGGTGTTGACCAGCGTGACGGCGAGCGAGGCGGCGTAGACGGGGCCGGCGTGCCGGCGCAGCAGGGCCAGCGCAGCGCGGACGGCGTCGGCCGGGCTCACGTGCGGGTCGCGACGGCCTGGATCCACCGGTCGCCGGCCGCCCGGCGCAGCTTCCCCGGCGGGACGTCGAACCCGGCGCGGTGCAGCTCGGCGACCAGCTCGTCGGTGCCGAACCGGTCGGCGGGGTGGCGGGAGACGGCGCGCAGCCAGGGTGCGTCCACGAAGCGGGCGGTCATCTCCGTCAGCGCCAGCAGCCCGCCGGGCCGCAGCACCCGCGCGGCCTCGGCGACCGCGGCCCGCCAGTCGGCGATGTGGTGCAGCGCGTGGAAGTCGACGACGAGGTCGACGCTGCCGTCGTCCACCGGCAGCGCGGTGGCGTCGCCGACGCGGAAGGTGACCCGGTCGGCGAGGTCGGCGCAGGCCATCCGCGCCCGCCCCACCGTGGCCGGGAAGAGGTCGACGGCGGTCACCGACGTCGCGCCGAACTGCTCGACGGCGCACCGCGCGCCCAGGCCGCGCCGTCCGGTGCCGATCTCCACGCAGCGGGCGCCGCGCGCGCCGAGCCGCTGGAGGATGCGCCCCTCGACGCGGCGGCCGATCTCGTCGCGCAGGCGGCTGTCGACCCAGACCCGGTTGGCGTTCACGTAGGTGGGCGGCACGGTGGTGCTGCCGCGCTGGTCGGGAGGCATGTCGCGCGGCTACCCGCTCCGCCGTCCGGGGAACCCGCTCACGGCGCCAGCGCGCCGTACACCTCCCGGGCGTGGTCGAAGACCAGGAAGTGCCCCTCGCCGGCGTACCAGTGCGCCGAGCAGTGCGGCAGCATCGCGGCCAGCACGCGGCCGAGGCCCACCGGCACCTGCCAGTCCTGGGTGCCGTGCCAGACGTGCACCGGCTGCCGCACCTCGCCGACCGGGAAGCCCCACGGCCGGAACAGCAGCGCCCGGTCCTCCGCGAGCGCCCCCGAGCCCTGGCGCATCCCCTCGGTGAAGGTGGCCGCCAGGGCCCGGCGGACGGCGGGCCGGCCGATGACCCGGCGGTCGGCCGGGTTGAGCCGCACCTGCAGGTAGCGCGGCAGCAGCGCCGGGCGGACGGTGAGCGGCGCGAACACCGGCCGCAGCAGCGCCGTCGCCGCCGGCGAGGGCCGGTGCGCGGCCGCCCGCAGGGGTCCCGGCAGCCAGCCCGGCCACGGCCAGGGCACGTCCGGCGGCGGGGCGCCGCCCAGGACCCCCACCGCCCGCACCCGGTCGGGCAGGGCGTGCGCGCAGGCCAGCGCGTAGGCCGCTCCGCCGGACAGGCTCAGCACGGCGAACCGGTCGACGCCGAGGGTGTCGAGCAGCGCAACGACGTCGGCCGGCCAGTCGGTCACCCGCCGGCCCGGCTGCGGGTCGGACCGCCCGAAACCGGGCCGGTCGGGGACGATCAGCCGCACGCCCCAGCGGCGGTAGGCGGCGGGGTCGTCGACGTGGTGCTCCAGCCGGGAGCTCGGCGACCCGTGGCAACCGAGCACCGGCCAGCCGTCGGGGTCGCCCCACTCGGCGTAGGCCAGCGTCCGGCCGTCGTGCAGCTCCAGCCGCCCCTCGCGGGGCCCGTTCGCGGCGTCCACGCCCGGGGGCTACCCGGAGGCGGCGCGATCAGGCACGGCGTCGGCTCAGGCGCGGCGGCCGTTCAGGCGCGGCGGCCGATCAGGGCCAGCACCCGCGCCTCGCGGCCGGCGCCGTCCGGCACCTCGACACCGGGGCGGCAGATGCCCTCCGTGTACAGGGCGTCCCCCCAGCTGCGGGCGCCGGCCTCGAGCCGGTCGAGCTCGGCGTCGGTGAGGCCGGCGTCCTGCCCCGTGGCGCGGGCGAGGTCCCAGCGGTGCGGGACCAGGTCCCAGACGTAGAACTGCTCCAGCGTCTCCCCCACCGTCGTCGGGCCGGAGAAGCCGTCGGAGCGCGCGTCGGCGACGACCGGGTCGCCGACCGCGGCGAGCACCCGCTCCGCGTGCGCGCGCAGCGCCGCGGCCGGGTCGGCAGCGACGTCGGGAGCGGGTCCGAGGTCGACGCCGCGGCCGGTGAGGAACTCGCGCTGCGTGTCGACCACGTGAGCGACGACGTCGCGGGCGGTCCAGCCCTCGCACGGCGAGGCGGCGTCCCAGCGGTCGGCGGGCACGGCGTCGGCGACGGCGAGCAGCGGCTCGACCGCCGCGGTGTAGGCGGTGGCGACGGGGGTGGTGGTGGCGGTGTCCGGGGTCGGCATGGCAGCAGCCTGGCCGCGTGCGGCAGCCTGCGTCTTGATGGAACCCGACAGCCCGCCCCGGCCGGCCCCGCACCGGCGCGACACGATCGAGCGCGCGCACCTGCGCGACCCGCGCGACGCCTCGCACGTCATGTACCGGCACGAGGTGGAGGGCCCGCTGGCCGCACTGGTGCAGCGGTTCTGGATCCCGGTGTGGTCGGTGCCGCCGGGGCAGGAGTCGGTGCAGCGGGTGCTGCAGTACCCGGTCTGCCTCGTCGTCGTGACGCCGGACTACGCCCGCTTCTACGGCGTCGTGTCCGGGCTGTCGACGACGACGCTCCGCGGTGCGGGCTGGGCGGTCGGCGTGATGCTCACCCCCGCGGCCGGCGCGCTGGTCGCCGGCGGTCCGGTGGCGCCCTACACCGACCGGGCGGTCGACGTCGGCGAGGTGCTGGGCGCCGACGGTGCCGCGCTGACCGAGCGGGTGCGCGCGGCCATGGCGGACGACCCGCACTCCCCCGCCGCGCACGCCGGGGCCATGGCCGCCTACGACGACGTGCTGCGCCGGTTCCTGCCGGTCGACGAGGAGGGGGTGCTGGTCGACCGGGTGGTCGCGCTGGTCGAGTCCCGCCACGACCTCACCCGGGTCGACCAGCTGTGCGCCGGGACCGGGCTGTCGGAGCGCGCGCTGCAGCGGCTGGTGCACCGACGGCTGGGGCTGACGCCGAAGTGGCTGGTGCAGCGCCGACGCCTGCAGGAGGCGGCCGGGCGGCTCCGGGAGCGCAGGACGACGGTGGCCGAGGTCGCCGCGGACCTCGGCTACGCCGACCAGCCGCACCTGACCCGCGACTTCGCGCGGGTGACCGGGATGACGCCGGGCGAGTTCGCCGCCCGGTACGGGGGCTGAGCGGCCGGCTCAGCCCATGGCGGTCTGCCGCTCCGGCTCGATCCAGATGGTGACCCGCTCGGTCCTGATGTTCTCCGCCGGGTAGGGCCGGCCGTCGTACTTCTGCGACAGCTCGTCGATCTGCGCGCGGGCCTCCGGGCCGGTCGTCGTGTCCACCACCCGGCCGCGCACCTCGGCGTAGCGGTAGGGGTTGCCCTCGTCGCGGATGGCGAGGGTGACGCGGGCGTCGCGCTTGAGGTTCTCGAACTTGCGCCGTCCCGTCTCGGTGTTGACGTAGAGCCGCTCGCCGTCGGTGCCCACCCAGATGTACTGGGTCTGGATGCGCCCGCTGGGCAGCAGCGTGCTGATCGCCGCGAAGTTGGGCCCCTCCGCCAGCTCGCGGGTGACCGGGAGGAGCTCGGGACCGTCCTGGGTGTCTGCCACGGCTGCCGCCCTACCCGCCGTGCTCGCGCGGCACGCCTCGGTGACCGGCGGCCGTGCGCCCGCCGGTGGGTCGGCGGCACCGGGGTCGTGCGCCTGCCGTCGCGGCGACCGGACTGCGCACCGCACCTCGCCGTGGGACGTTCGGGGCCGTCCTCGCCGGGAGCGGCCCGCCGAGTGCGACCCGGAGGAGAGCCGTGGCCCGCGAGCGCACCTGGGACCTGGCCGTCGTCGGCGGCGGGACCGCCGGCCTGGTCGGGGCCCGCACGGCCGCCGCCCTGGGCGCCCGCGTCCTGCTCGCCGAGCGGGACCGCCCCGGCGGCGACTGCCTGTGGACCGGGTGCGTGCCGAGCAAGGCGCTGCTGGCCGCCGCCGCCCGCGCCGCGGAGGCCCGCACCGCCTCCCGGCTCGGCGTGACCGTCGGGGACGTGCGGGTCGACCTCGGCGCGGTGATGGCGCACGTGGAGGGGGCCGTCGCCACGATCGAGCCGGAGGACTCCCGCGAGGCGCTGGAGGCGGCCGGCGTCACCGTCGTCCGCGGCACCGCCCGGCTCACCGGCCCGCGGACCCTCGACCTCGACGGGCGGACGACGGCCTTCCGCGCCGCGCTGCTGGCCACCGGCGGGAGGCCGGTCCTGCCGCCGGTGCCCGGCCTGCGCGAGGCCGGCCCGCTGACCAGCGAGACCGTGTGGGACCTCCACGTCCTCCCCCACCGGCTGGTCGTCCTGGGCGGCGGCGGCACCGGCTGCGAGCTCGGCCAGGCGTTCGCCCGCCTGGGTGCGCAGGTCACGCTGGTCGAGGCGCTGCCGCGGGTGCTGCCCGGCGAGGACCCCGACGCCTCCGCGCTGGTCGCCGCCGCCCTGGAGACCGACGGCGTCCGGCTGCTCACCGGCACCCGGGTCACCGCCGTCTCCGGCGAGCCCGGCGGCCCCGCCGACGTCACCGTCGAGGGTCCCGGCGGGCGGCGCACGCTGGGCTGTGACCGGCTGCTGGTGTCGGTCGGACGGCGCCCCGACACCGCCGCCCTCGATCCCGCGGCGGCCGGCGTCGACCTCGACGACCGCGGGTACGTCCGGGTCGACGGCGCGCTGCGCACCACCAACCCGCGCGTCTGGGCGGCCGGCGACCTCACCGCCGTCTCCCACTGGACGCACACGGCCGGGGTGCACGGCGCCACCGCCGCGGCCAACGCCGTCCTCGGGCTGCGCCGCCGGGTCGACCCCACCGCCGTCCCCCGGGTCACCTTCACCGACCCGGAGGTCGCCGCGGTCGGTGCCCGAACGTGGGCGGACGGCGAGCCGGCCCCGCGCACCGTCACGCGGCCCGCCGGCCGGGTGGACCGGGCCGTCGCCGAGGGCCGCACCGACGGCTTCGCCCGCTTGGCGCTCGGTCCGCGCTCGCGGGTCGTCGGCGCCACCGTCGTCGGCCCGCGGGCCGGGGAGGTGCTGGCCGAGCTGACCCTCGCCGTCCGCACGGGGCTGCGCACCGCCGACCTGGCCGCGACCACGCACCCCTACCCGACGCACGCCGACGGCCCGTGGAACGCCGCGCTCGACGACGTCCGGACCCGGCTGGCCCGCGCACGGCCGGCCACGTCCGCGCTGGTGCGGCTGCGGCGGCTGCTCGACCGGGGTCGGCGCAGCGATGACTTCCGCCCGTCCGGCGGGTCCGAGGAGGTGACCACCGCACACCGCGCCGCGAGGAGGACGCCGTGACCACCGAGCACGACCACACCGACGAGGCGGGCGGGCCCCGCACCCCCGAGCCCCACCCGAGGCTGCGCGACCTCGACGTCCTGGTGGGCACGTGGCGGCTCGAGGGCCGCGACCTCGACGGCGGCGCGCCGTTCACCGGCACGGTGACCCGGCGCTGGATGCCGGGCGGCCACTTCCTCGTGCAGGAGACCAGGACGGACGGCGACGAGCACGCGGGCGCCGAGTACATCGGCTACGACCACGCCCAGCAGACGCTGCGCTCGATGCTCTTCAGCGACGAGGGGCCGGGTCCGTTCTGCTCGTTCGCCCTCGAGTACTTCTGGGAGATCGACGGCGACGACCTCACGATCTGGCACGGGTCCCGGGGCTCCCCGGCGCGCTTCAGCGGCACGATCGACCGGCGCGCCGGCACCGTCGACGGGCGGTGGGAGTGGCCCGGCGGCGGCTACCGGGCCACCGCGACTCGCGTCAACGGGCCCGGGTGAGCGGCGCGGTCCCCGTCGGGGGCACCGGTGCCCGGTGCCGCCTCGTCGCTCACCGCACCCGGATCGTCCGGCGGCTCGCCCCGGCGGGTGCCGCGACGGGGTGGCCGCTCTGGCGTGCGGCGGCGACGGTGCTCAGCAGGACCAGGGCGGCGGCGCCCAGGAAGCCGGTGGCGAGGGAGGTGACGTCGGCCAGGGCGCCGAGGGCGGCGGCCCCGAGGGCCTGGCCGGCGGTGAGGGCGACGAACAGGATCGCCGTGGACCCGGCCGCGCGGTGCGGGGTGACGCGGGTGGCGCAGACGATGAGGACGCCGCTCATGGCGACGTAACTGCCGCCGAACGCGGCCAGCGCGACGGCGGCCGGCAGCACGAGGCCGGGCAGGACGACGAGGACGGCCGTCGCGGCGGCCATCACGACGGCGGTGGCGGCCCACGCCCGGCGCGGACCGAGGCGGTGCACGAGGTCACCGCTGGCGGCGCCCAGGATGCCGGCGCCACCGAGCACGGACCACAGCAACGCGGTGGTGACCGCGGGCAGGCCGCCGGTGGTGGCCAGCAGGTCGCGCCCGAAGGTCCACACGGCCGCGCTGCCCGCGCCGGCCAGCAGGGCTGCGACCAGCGACGGACGCAGGGCCGCCAGATCGGTCCGCAGCCGGGAGGCGTCCGCTCGCGGCGCCGCCGGCCCGGTCGGCCACGTGGTGCGCCGGTCGGCCCACCAGGTCACCACCACGGCGGCCACCGCGAAGCCCACCCACAGCAGGCGCCACTGGCCGGACAGGGCGGCGGCCAGCAGACCGCCGACGACGACTCCTCCGCCGGTGCCGCTGTTCACGACCGCCTGGGCGCGGTCGGCAGCCGGCGCGCGGACGGTGGCGGCCACCGCGGCGACCAGTGCCGGGGACGCCGCGCCGGCCGCGCTGCCGGCGACGACCACGCCGACGGCCAGGCTCGTGGCAGACCAGGCGGCGGCCGTTCCCAGCGCCCCGACCGTCGCGAGGGCGCACGCCGTCCAGAGGGTGAGGCGGGGACGGCCCCGGGAGACCAGCCACTGGGCCAGCAGCGCGGCGGCGCAGTACCCGGCGAAGCTGCCCGCGGCGACGGCGCCCGCCACCGTGCCGGGCAGGGCGAACTCGGCGGTGAAGGCGGGCAGGTGGAGCCCGTAGCCGAACCGGACCAGGCCGTAGGTGACCGCGATGACCCCGGTGCCCGCCGCCACCAGCGACCCGGCCCGCCGCTCGACCTGCTCCATCCGAGGTACCTCCACGGCCGTAACGATCGTTATGGTGAGTCGATCGTTACAGTAGTCGGGTGGCGGCGGATCGCACGACGACACCCGCGCGCGAACGGCTGCTGGAGGCCGCCGACCGGCTCTTCTACGCCCGCGGGATCGCGGCCACCGGCGTCGACGCGGTGCTGCAGCTGGCCGGCGCGTCCCCGGCCACGCTCTACGCCCACTTCGCCGGCAAGGACGGCCTGGTCGCCGCCTACCTCGAGCGTCGGCACCACCGCTGGCGCGCCACCTGGGACGCCGTCCTCGCTGGGGCCGAGGACCCCGTCGACCGGCTGCTCTCCGTCCTCGACGCCCTCGTCCTCTTCCGCCGGCAGGAGGGCGCCACCCGTGGCTGCGCCTTCCTGGCCGCCGCCGCCGAGCTCCCCGCCGCCGACCACCCGGCGCGGGCGTGGATCGAGGCCGACACCACCCTGCTGCACCACCGGCTGCACGAGCTGGCTCTCGCTTCCGGCGCCGACGACCCCCGTGCGCTCGTCGCGGAGCTGGTGCTGGTCTACGACGGCACGCTGGCCGCCTACGCCCGGGGAGCTCCCGACCCGGTGCCCGCCGCGCGGGAGCTGGCCCGGCACGCGATCCGGCGCCACTCGGTCACGGGCTCCGCCTAGCCGCCCCGAGGGCCGGCGGAGCGCGGTGGCCGTCGTGAGGACGGACCCGTCACGCTGACGCCGCCGCGACGTCACGAGGGCGAGAGCCCGCCCGAGCCCGCGGGGTCAGCGCAGCGCGCGGTGGCCGGCGACCATCCGCTGCAGGCCGCTGACGCCGACCACCGCGGCCCAGACCCAGGCGATCGTCCCGGCGTGCGCGGGCAGCAGCAGCCACAGGGAGTGCACCAGCACGGTCTCGGTGCCCTCGGCCAGCCCCCCGAGGAACGACAGGGAGCGCCCGTCGTCCAGCCGCCGTCCGGTCCGCTCGGCCAGGGAGGAGAAGGCGAGGAACGTCGCGCCGTTGAGGTAGTAGGCGACCAGCACCGCCACGAACGGCAGCAGCGACCCGCCGTACCCGATCCCGACGCCGGCCACGGTGGCGCCGTAGACGAGGAAGTCGGCGGTGATGTCGAGGTAGCCCCCGGCCGCCGAGAGCGGCTGCCCGTCGCGGGCGCGGCGGCGGGCGAGCACGCCGTCGAGGCCGTCGGCGACCCGGGACAGCAGCCACAGCGCCAGCGCGGGGACCCAGAGCGCGCCGGTGGCCGCCGCGGCCGAGCCGAGACCGAGGGCCAGGCCGAGCAGCGTCACGCGGTCGGGGGTCACGGCCGGGCGGTCCACCCGCGCGGCGAGGCCCTCCAGCGCCGGCGCCACGAGCCGCCGGGTCGTCCCGTCGAGCACAGCGCCTCCTCCGCCTGGCGCGCGACCGGGTTGCGTGACAGCCTTCGCGCGATCGCCATCCTCCCGGGCAGCCCGCCCCGCCGCCTGCCCGTCGCGACCCCTGATCGAGGAGCCGCCCCCGTGCCGAGCAGCCGGCGCCACCTGCGCGTGCCCACCCTCCTGACGGGCGCCGTCCTGGTGACCTCCGCCTGCTCCGGCGCGGCCGGGCCGGGCGCCACGGGCGGCCCGTCGACCACCGCGCCCGACCGCAGCTGGGACGAGGTGCTCGCCGAGGCCGACGGCCAGACGGTGGACCTGTGGATGTACGGCGGCGACCAGCTCGGCAACGCCTACGTCGACGACGTCCTGGCCCCCGCCGCCGCCGGGCTCGGCGTGACCCTGCGCCGGGTGCCGGTCACCGACACCGCCGACGCCCTCAACCGGGTGCTCTCCGAGCTGCAGGCCGGCACCGACGACGGCAGCGTCGACCTGGTGTGGGTCAACGGCGAGAACTTCGCCAGTGGCCGGCAGGCCGACGCGTGGCTGTGCGGCTGGACCGACCAGCTGCCCTCGATGGCGTACGTCGACCCGGAGGACCCGCTGCTGACCAGCGACTTCGGGACGCCGGTCGACGGCTGCGAGGCGCCGTGGCACAAGGCCCAGTTCGTGCTGGCCTACGACTCCGCGGCCGTGACCGACCCGCCGTCGTCGATGACCGAGCTGTTCGCCTGGGTGGAGGCCAACCCCGGGCGCTTCACCTACCCCGCCCCGCCGGACTTCACCGGCTCGGCGTTCCTCCGCCAGGCGCTCTACGCCGTCGCCGGTGGCCCCGACGAGGTGCCCGCCGAGTTCGACCAGGCGGCCTTCGACGAGCTCGCCCCGGAGCTGTTCGACCGGCTGGCCGCGCTCGCCCCCTCGCTGTGGCGGGCCGGCGACACCTACCCGCAGGACCTCGCCGCGCTCGAGGAGCTCTACGCCGGTGACCAGGTGGACGTGACCATGACCTACGGGCCGGCGACGCTGGCCCAGCAGGTCGCCTCCGGCGCGCTGCCGGCGGGCACCCGCGTCCTGCCGCTCGAGGGCGGCACCCTGGGCAACGCGAGCTTCCTGGCCGTGCCGGTCAACGCCGCCGACCAGGCCGGCGCCCTCGCCGTCGCCGACCTGGCCCTCACCCCGGAGCAGCAGCTGGCCAAGGCCGACCCCGCCGTCTGGGGGCAGTACCCGGTGCTCGCCCCGGACCGGCTGCCCGGCGACGTCGCGGCCGCCTTCGCCGCGCTGCCGTCGTCGGAGGCGGTGCCGCCGTTCGAGGAGCTCTCCCGCGACGCGGACCCCGAGCTCGGCGCCGGCTGGGTCGGCCCGCTGGAGGACGGCTGGCGCAGCGACGTCCTCGGCGCCGGCTGAGGTGCCGGCGCCGGTACCGGCCCCGCGGTCGCGCGCCCTGCTGCTCCTGCTGCCCGCCGTCGTGCCGACGGCGGCGGTGCTGGGTGCCGCCCTGACCGTGGCGGTGCTGCAGAGCACCGGGCTGCTGCCGGTGGTCGGCGAGCCCGAGCCGTCGCTGGCGGCCTACCGCGAGCTGGCCGGCGGGCGGGCGCTGCTCGACGGGCTGCGGGTGTCCCTCGGGATCGCCGCGGCCAGCACCGCGCTGGCGCTGGCCGTCGGGCTCGGGACCGCGCTGCTGGCCCGCACCACCCGGCTCGGCGGGCGGCTGCTGCGCGCGGCCGCGGCGGCGACCGTGCCGGTCCCGCACCTGGTCGGCGCCGCCGCCGTCGGCCTGCTGCTGGCCGACTCGGGGCTGGCCGCGCGCACGCTGTCGGTCACCCCCGGGCAGTTCCCGCCGCTGGTCGCGGGCCCGTGGTGGGCCGCCGTGGTCGCCGAGTACGCGTGGAAGGAGTCGGCGTTCGTCGCCCTGGTCGTCCTCGCCGCGCTGGCCGCCGGGGAGCGCGAGCTCGACGAGACCGCGGCGACCCTCGGCGCCGGGCCCTGGCAGCGCCTGCGCCGGGTCGCCCTGCCGCTGGCCGCGCCGGCCGCGATCGGCGCCGGCGGGGTCGGCTTCGCCTACGTGCTCGGCTCCTACGACGTCGCCTGGCTGCTCGGCCGCAGTTCCCCGGAGCCGCTGCCGGTGCTGGCCCACCGGCTGTTCACCGACGTCGACCTGGCGCGCCGCGAGCAGGCGCTGGCCGTCGCCGTCGTCACCACCGTGCTCGCGCTGGCCGGCCTGGTGCTCACCGCCGCGCTGCTGGCGCGCACCGCCCGCCGGGCAGCCGCGTGAGCCGGGTCGCGCCGGCGCGGCAGCGGGCCGGCGTCGCCCCCCGGGTGGCGCTGCTCCTGGCCTGGTTCGCACTCCCCCTGGTGCCGCTGCTGCTCTGGGCGGCCGCCGACCGCTGGTCCTACCCGGCCGCGCTGCCCACCGACTGGGGCGTCACCGGCTGGCGGCAGGCGCTCGACCAGGGCGCGCTGCCCGCGCTCGGGCGCTCGGTGCTGCTCGGGCTCGCGGTGGCCGCGCTGGCCACCCCGGCCGGCGCCATGGCCGGCCGGGCGCTCGCGCTGCACCGCGTCCCCGCGCGCCGGGTCGTGGAGGCGCTCCTGCTCGCGCCGGTCGCCGTCCCGCCGTTCGCGGTGGTGATGGGGCTGACCACGCTCGCGCTGCGGCTCGGCGTCCCGGCCGGGGTGGGGCTGGTGGTGGTGCTCGCCGTCTCGGCGGTGCCCTACACGGTCTTCGTCATGCGGGCGGCCTACGCCGGGCACGACATCGGCATGGAGGAGGAGGCGCGCACCCTCGGCGCCGGTCCGCGGGCGGTGCTGCTGCGGGTGCACCTGCCGCTGCTCGCCCCGGCGCTGGCCACCGCGGCGTTCCTCGCCTTCCTCGTCGGCTGGAGCGACTACGTGGTGACGCTGGTGGTCGGCGGCGGCCGGCTGGTCACGCTGCCGATGCTGGTCGGCGCCCTGTCGTCGGCCACGGGCAACGACGCCGTCGTCGCCGCGGTGTCGCTGGCCGCCGTCCTGCCGCCGCTGGCGCTGCTGCTCGCGACCGCGCTGCTGGCCCGCCGGGGCGCCCGGTGAGCGCGGAGCTGCGCGTGGCGGGCCTGCGCCGGGAGTTCGGCGGCGCGGTCGTGCTCGACGGCGTCGACCTCACCGTCCCGGCCGGCGGCTGCGTCGCCCTGCTCGGGCCCTCCGGCACCGGCAAGAGCACCGTGCTGCGGCTGGTGGCCGGCCTGGACACCCCCGACGCCGGCCGCGTCACCGCCGGCGGCCGCGACCTCACCGGGCTGGCACCCGAGCGGCGCGGCACGGCGATGGTCGGCCAGCGGCCGCGGCTGTTCCCGCACCTGTCGGTGCTCGACAACGTCGCCTTCCCGCTCGCCGTCGCCGGACGCCGGCGCCGCGCCGCCCGGGCCGAGGCGGCCGGCCACCTGGACCTGGTGGGGCTCGGCGACCTGGCCGGACGGCGCCCGGCCACGCTCAGCGGCGGTCAGGAGCAGCGGGTCGCCCTCGCCCGGGCGCTGGCGGCCGCGCCCGCGGTGCTGCTGCTCGACGAGCCGTTCAGCGCCCTGGACCCCGGCGTCCGCGCCGACATGCACCGGCTGCTGGCCGACCTGCGCTCCGCCGTCTCCCCCACCGTGCTGCTGGTGACCCACGACCGGCAGGAGGCCGCCGCGGTCGCCGACACCGTCGCGGTGCTGCTCGACGGGCGGATCGCCCAGCACGACACGGCCGAGGCGCTGCACACCCGGCCGGCGTCGCTGGCCGTGCACCGCTTCCTCGGCGGGCTGGTCGAGGTGCCCGGCCGGGTCGAGGGCGGCGCGCACGTCTCGGCGCTCGGGCGGCTGGCCCTGCCGTGCGCTCCCCCGCCCGGCCCCGCCGTGCTGGTCGTCCGCCAGGAGGCGGTCGGCCTGGTGGCCGCCGGCGACCCGGCCGCCGACGCGACGGGCACGGTCGGCCGGGTCGCCCCGCGGGGCGCGCGGTCGCTGGTGGAGGTGGCCACCGCCGCCGGGACGCTGGCCGCCGAGGCCGGGCCGGGGCTGGCCCCGCCGGCCGGCGCCGCCGTCGGGCTGGTGCTCCCCGTGGCCCAGCGCTGGGTGGTCGCTCAGCCCGCGGCGGGCTGACGCACCTCCACCAGCGGCAGCAGCCGGCGCAGCTCGCGGTTCTCGTCCGGGTCGAGCACGGAGTGCTGCACGCAGGCGGGCACCGTGCGGCCCTGCTCGGGGTGGGCCATGGCGTAGACGCAGGCGCCCAGCCGCTCCTGGGTGGCGCGCACACCCGGGTCGTCGGCCACGACCCCGCGCTCCATCAGCTCCCAGGCCGGCGCGACCTGCGCGGCGTCCATGAAGCTGTGCATGACCACGGTGAACGGCCGCACCCGCCCGCGCGCGGCGGCCAGGCCGCGCACCCCGCCGGAGCGGCGCAGCGCGCGGCGCAGCCAGCCCAGGGCCGCCGGCAGGACGGCGAGGTTGCCGCCGACGGCGCGCAGCAGCCGGGGCACCAGTACCGCCGGCGGGGTGCCGGTGAGCTGCAGCCCACCGAAGCGGGCGAGGAAGGCGTCGCGGACGGCGAGGTCGCGGGGGTCGGTGTCGTCGAGCACCGGCACGAACCGGCCGCCGACCAGCCAGCCCCACGCGGTCCGGTTGCAGCGCGGGTCGCCCATCTGCAGCGCCCGCCAGGGCAGCCGGGTGCCCATGCCGCGCTCGACCTCGGCCCAGACATCGTCGTCGGTGTGCTCGCGGAAGCCCTCCTTCCAGCGGCGCCGGTCGCCGACGAAGGCGGCGGGCTGGAAGGAGAGCATGTCGTAGCCCAGCGGCGCGGTCGTGGCCGCGACCTCGGCGACCTGGCCGAGGTTGCTCGGGGTGACGGTCATGTTGTGCGCCAGGTAGGAGCGCACGCCGTGCTCGGCCCGCAGCCGGCGGAACATCTCGACGAAGGCCCGGCGGAAGGGCTCGAGCTCGGCCTCGCGGCGCGGCCGGGGCAGCCCGCGACGCCCGCGCATGAGCGAGTCCATGTGGGCGGCGAAGGAGACCCGCGGGAGCCGCGGCCGCCCGTCGGGGGCGAGCACGAGCCGGCGCAGGTAGTCCTCGGTGAAGTCTCCGTGGGTCATGCTCATCGGCTCGCGGCCGTGCCGGCGCATGGCCAGCAGCGCCGCGGCGTGCGCGTCGGGGTCGAGCAGGCTGACCTCGCCCCCGATGAGCTGGGCGTGCCCGTGCGGGCCGCGCAGCTCCTCGAGCAGGGCCATCTGCGCCTCCACCTGGGCCACGGTGTGCTCGCCGTCGACGCGCACCTTGTTGGCGTCGGCGGAGTGGTAGCAGGGCGAGCAGGTGAGGTCGCACCTCGGGAAGACGCCGTGGGTGCCCTCGCAGCCGACCGCGTGCCGGCCGACCAGCTGGGCGGGCGTGCGCGCCGACTCCGGCAGCTCGGCCCACCGGCGGGCCAGGGCGGCCGCCTTGAGCCGCGGCACCGGCCGGGTCGCCTCGAGCCACCGCTTCAGTCCCCGCCGCACCCGGACCATCCGCCGTCCCCCCGCCGGGGCCGCGTCCCGGCCCGCTCCCGGGAGTCTCCCCGCGATCGGGGGCGCGCGCACCGGCCGCCCACCACCGGTCCGGGCGCCGCGGGCTCAGTCCTGCTCGAGCCCCCGGACGACGGCGGCCATGTCGACGGCGCCGGGGTCCTCCCGCCGGCCGGCCGCCTCCATGGTCTCCAGCACCGCGGCGGTGAGCCGGTCGTCGACGCCGGCGCCCTGCAGGGCCGCGCGGATGAGCCGGGCGTCTTTGGTCGCACCGGACAGGCCGAAGCTCGGCGGGAAGTCGCCGGCGATCATCAGGCCGCCCTTGAGGTGGGCGTAGGGCGAGTCGACCGGGCCGCCGGAGATGGCGTCGAGGAAGCGCTGCGGGTCCAGGCCGAGGCCGCGGGTCAGCGCGATCGCCTGGGCGGCGCCGGTGGTCAGCATGAACAGCCACGAGTTGCAGGCCAGCTTCAGCCGGCTGCCCGCCCCGGCCTCGCCCAGCCAGACGGTCGTCGACCCCAGGGCGTCGAACACCGGGGCCAGCCGCTCGCGGGCCTCCTCCGGGCCGGAGGCCAGCAGCGTCAGTTCGCCCTTCGCGGCGGGCTCCTTCGTCCCGAGGACCGGGCAGTCGACGAGCACCAGGTCGAGGTCACGGGCGGCCGCCACCGTGCGGTCGGCCCCCTCGACGCCGACGGTCGAGCACTGCAGCCACGTCGTCCCGGCCGCCGGCGCGGCCTGCGTGACGACGTCGACCGCCGCGTCGGCGTCGAGCACCGTCGTCAGGACGACGTCGGCGCCCGCCGCCGCCTCGGCCGGCGTGGCGGCGGCCTCCGCGCCGGTGTCCGTGAGCGCCCGCGCCTTCACGGTGTCGCGGTTCCACACCCGCACGGGCAGACCCGCCCGCCGCAGCGAGGTCACCATCCCGGCGCCCATCGTCCCCGCGCCGAGCACCGCCACCGTCGGTTGCGCCATGCCCTGATCCTGCGCGGCCGGACGGCGCCCCGCAGGTCAGCACCGTGTGCACGCACGGCGGATCGACCCGCCCCGGGTCCACGCTGCGTGCACACACCGCGAGCGCCCCCGTCCCGGGCTCCCGATCGGCACCGCCGTCCGGGCGCCGTCCGCGGCGAGCTAGTGGTGGAACGCGTGGCCGTGGCCGTGCACGCCGTCGGGGCCGTGCCGCTCGCGCGGCGGGTCGGCCCCGTCGTCGTCGGCCCCGACGTCGGCCGCGGCCTCGCGGTCCCGGCGCTCGTGGCGCAGGTCCACGATCGCGAGCACGAGCGCCGCCAGGGCGCCGAGCACCGAGACGCCCAGGCCCGCCGCGGCCGCCGCGGGGTAGTCGTCCCCGGTCGCGGCGAGCACCAGGTAGAACAGGCCGGGCAGGGCGGCGGTGCCCACCGAGGCGCCGAAGCGCTGCGCCGTCTGCAGGCCACCGCCGGCCGACCCGGCCATCGCCACGGGCACCTCGCGCAGCGTCATCGTGATGTTGGGCGAGATGACGAAGCCGCCGCCGATCCCGCCGAGCAGCAGCGCCGGCGCGATCGCCCAGCCGGCCGACGACGGCGGCACCAGCAGCAGCACGGCGGCGGTCGCGGCCAGCCCGAGCACGACGCCGGTGAGGCCGAGGACGGTCAGCCGCCGTCCGTACCGCTCGACCAGCCGACCGGCGACGACGGCCGCCGTCGCCGAGCCGAGCGCGAACGGCGTGACGGCCAGGCCCGACTGCAGCGGGGTGTAGCCCAGGCCGGTCTGGAAGAACAGCGCGAGGACCAGCCAGATGCCGCTGAAGCCGACGAAGTAGACGGTGCCCAGCGCCGCGCCGATCCCGTAGCCGCGGGTCTGCGTGACCAGCCGCGGGTCGAACACCGGCTGCCCGTCGCGGGCCACCACCCGCCGCTCCCACGTGGCGAAGACCGCCAGCAGCGCCGCACCGACGAAGAAGAGCCACCACAGCCGCGACAGGCCGCCGGCCTCGGCCTGCACCAGCGGGTACAGCACCGCCAGCGCACCGGCGCCGAGCAGCAGCACCCCGACGACGTCGACGTGCCCCCGGCCGCCGGAGCCGCCGCGGGGCAGCAGCCGCAGCGCGAGCAGGAAGGCGACGACGCCGATCGGCACGTTGACGTAGAACAGCCAGCGCCAGCCGTCCGGGCCCGACGCCAGGCCGAGGATGGCGCCGCCGGCGACCGGCCCGACGGCGGTGGAGATGCCCACCGTGGCGCCGAAGAGGCCGAAGGCCCGCCCGCGCTCGGCGCCGCGGAAGAGCTGCTGGATGAACGCGGAGTTCTGCGGCGCGAGGCACCCGGCGGCCAGCCCCTGCGCGAGCCGGGCGGCGATCAGCCAGCCCACCGACGGTGCGGCCCCGGCCGCCGCGCTGCACACCACGAACCCGGCCAGGCCGACGAGGAACAGCCGCCGGCGGCCGAAGGCGTCGCCGAGCCGGCCGGCCGGCACCAGCGCCAGCCCGAAGGTGAGCGCGTAGCCGGACACGACCCACTGCACGGTGGCCGGTGTCGCGCCGAGGTCGGTCTGCAGCGAGGGCAGCGCCACCGACACGATGCTGACGTCGAGCAGGCTCATGAACCCGACGACGAGGGTCACCGACAGCGCCCGCCAGCGGAGGGGGTCGGGCCGGTACTCCTCGACGTCTCCGGGTGCGATGTCGCCGGACGCGGTCCGGAGTGCGGCGTCGGCCGTGGCGCGGGGTGGCACGAGGGGAGCCTCCGGGGAGCAGGCGGGCGAGGCGCGGCGGGCCCTGCGCGCCGGTCTCGGAGGGAGGCCGCCGTCCGCGGCGGAACCCGCGGGTGCCCTACCCGGTGGCGCCCCACCGACACCCGCCGGTCCGGGTCAGTCGAGGACGGCGGTGGCGTCCACCTCGATCAGCAGGTCGGGCTCGCCGAGCGCGGCGACCCCGATGAGCGTCACCGGCCGCACCAGGTCGTGCCCGAGCCGCTCGCCGGCCCGCGCGACGCCCGCCCCGAGCTCGGCCAGCTTCGCCGGCTCCCAGTCGACGACGTAGATCGTCATCTTGGCGACGTCGTCGAAGCCGCCCCCGACGGCCGCCAGCGCGGTGGCCACGTTGAGGAGGGCCTGCTCCGTCTGCGCGGCGAGGTCCCCGGCGCCGACCGGCTCCCCCGCCGCGGTGCGGGCGACCTGACCGGCGAGGTAGACGGTGCGGCTGCCGCGGGCGACCGCGGCCTGCCGGTAGACGTCGGAGACGGGCAGGCCGGGCGGGTCGATCAGCTCGACGGTCACGGTTCCTCCTCGGGAGGGGTCGGGGAGCCGAACCATAGCGTTGCTATGGCATGATGCGCCAGTGCCCCGTCCCGCCGATCCCGCCGTCCGCCGGCTGCTGGTCGAGCGCGCCGCGCGGATGCTCGCCGACCGGGAGCCGGTGACCCTGCGCTCGCTGGTCGAGGGCACCGGCGTCTCGACGATGGCCGTCTACACGCACTTCGGCGGCATGCCCGGACTGTGGAGCGCCGTCCGCCAGGAGGGCTTCTCCCGGCTGACCGGCCGGCTGGCCGGCGTCCCCCACACCGCCGACCCGGTGCACGACCTGGCCGCGCTCGGCGTGGCCTACGCGCGCAACGCCCTGGCGCACCCGGAGCTGTACGGGGCGATGTTCGACGCCGGCGCCCGGCTGGCCGACGAGGCCGCCGCGGGGGCGCCGTTCGAGCGGCTGGTCGAGGCGGTGGCGCGGGCCCGGGACGAGGGACGGCTGGCCGCCACGACCGACCCCCGCACGCTGGCCACCCAGTACTGGGCCGCGGGGCACGGGCTGGTCTCGCTCGTGGTGCAGGGGGTGCTGCCGGGCGACGTCCTGGCACCGCTGAGCACCGCCACGACGGTGGCGCTGCTGGTGGCCGCCGGCGACGGGGAGGCGCGGTGCCGGGCGTCGGTCGACCGGGCGTGGGCCGCCGGCTGAGGTGCGCAAGAACGGTCGGGTGCGCGGGGCCGCCGGCTCGCCAGACTGGCACGGTGACCGCTCCCCTCCCCGGCCGCGACCGGTTGCGCGAGCTGCTCGACGCCGTCCTCGACGAGGACAACCGGTCACTGGCCGACATGGCCGGCGACGCCTTCGCCTCCCCCTTCCACTTCAGCCGCCAGGTGTCGGTCGGCGCGGGCGAGGCACCGGTGGCGCTGCGCCGCCGGGTCGTCCTCGAGCGAGCGGCCTGGCAGCTGCGCTCCGGCGCCCGCGTGACCGACGTGGCCCTCGCCGCCGGCTACGAGTCGGTCGAGGGCTTCAGCCGCGCCTTCGCCCGCGCCTACGGCCGCACCCCCGGCAGCGTCGCCGACGACGACGCCGGCCGCCCGCGCACCCGCGACGAGCACTGGCTGCCCGCGCCCAACGGCATCCACTTCCACCCGCCCTCGTCGCTGTGGGTCAGCGACGAGCCGGTGCGCCGCGGCGGCGACGAGGTGACCGCGCTGCTGGTGCACCACGGCGTCGAGGACACCCGGGCGCTGCTCGAGCTGGCCAAGGGCCTGGACGACACCGAGTACCGGCGGGTGCGGTCACCGGGGCTGACCGTGCTGGCCTGGGACGGCCCCGACGAGTCGCTGGCCACCCTGCTCGAGCACCAGGTGTGGACCCTCGAGGTGTGGGTCGCCTCCGTCGAGGGCGCCGACCACCCCGCGCGAGGCGCCGACGACCCGGCCACGCTGCTCGACCGGCACGACGCGGTCGCCCCGCGCTGGCTGGCGGCGGTGCGCGACGTCGCCCGGCGCGGCGCCTGGAACGACCGGCTGGTCGACGCGCTGTGCGAGCCGCCGGAGAGCTTCGTGCTCGCCAGCGTCGTCGCGCACGTCCTCACGTTCTCCGCGCACCGCCGCCTGCTGGCGCGGCACTGGCTGCGCGAGGCCGGCGTCGCCGTCGACGCCGGCGACCCCATCGAGTGGCTCTCCCGGAGGGACCGATGACCCGCACCGTCTACTACACCGCCACCTCGCTCGACGGCTTCGTCGCCGACCGCGACAACTCGCTGTCCTGGCTGCTCTCGCGCGAGAGCGACCAGGAGGGCCCGATGGGCTTCGCCACCTTCGAGAAGGGCCTCGGGGCCATCGTCATGGGGTCGACGACCTACCGGTGGGTCCAGGACAACGGCGGCCCCGACCCGTGGTCCTACACCCAGCCGGCGTGGGTCCTCACCCACCGCGACCTCACGCCGTTCCCCGGGGCGGACATCCGCTTCACGGCCGCGGACACGCGGGAGGAGCTCGCCGCCCTGCACGCCGAGATGGTGGCGGCGGCCGGCGGGCTCGACGTCTGGGTGGTCGGCGGCGGGCCGGTGGCCGCACAGCTGGCCGAGGCCGGCCTGCTCGACGAGGTGGTCGTCGCGATCGCGCCGGTCACCCTCGGCGGTGGCGCCCCACTGCTGCCGGCGCGGGTGGAGCTGGCGACCCGGGAGGTGGCGCAGAACGGGGAGTTCGCCTGCGTCCGCTACGCGGTGGTGCGTCCCGACGCCGCCTGAGCCGGCCGGCGACGGAGGCACCGGGCAGGGAGCCGCGTCGGCGTGTCGACACGTCGACGGGGGGACAGGTCGACGCGGCGACACGCCGACAGGGGTCAGGCGCTGCGGATCACCGAGACGTCGAACTCCACCTGGATGCGGTCGCTGACCAGCACGCCGCCGGTGTCGAGCGGGGTGTTCCAGGTCAGGCCCCAGTCGCTGCGCTTGATGGCCAGCGCGCCCTCGAAGCCGACCCGGGTGTTGCCGAAGGGGTCCTTGGCCGAGCCGGTGAGGGTGAACTCCACCGACACCGGCCGGGTCGTGTCGCGGATGGTGAGGTCGCCGGACACCTCGTAGGTCTCGTCCTCGAGCTGCTCGACGTCGGTCGAGCGGAACACGATCTCGGGGTAGCGCTCGACGTCGAGGAAGTCCGGCGAGCGCAGGTGGGCGTCGCGGTCGGCCTGGCCGGTGTCGATGCTCGCCGTCCGGATGCGGATGGTGACGCTGCTGGCCGTCGGCTGCAGCACGTCCAGGTGCGCCTCGCCCTCGAAGTCGGTGAACGCCCCGCGCACCGTCGTCACCATGGCGTGCCGCGCCCGGATGCCGATCCGGGTGTGCGCCACGTCGATCGTGTAGTCGCCGGTGACGTCGACCAGCGCGGTCGTCGCCGCGTCGAAGTCGGTGGGACCACCCTCAGCTGCCCGGTGCTTGGCCACGTGTCCGTCCTTCCCCCTCGCCGGTCCCCCATCCTCGTCGATCCCCCCGCCGACGACACCGGCGGGCTCCCCGCCGGGTCGGGCGGGCACGGGCACGGGCTCGGCGGCCGGCCCGACGGGCGGGACGGGGGCCGGGTCAGCGGCCCGGGCGGAACGGGTTGCGGCCGGGCCGGAACAGCGTCTCCTGGGTGAGGCTGGCGGCCAGGACGCCGTCGCGGGTGGTGAGCGAGCCGGTGTACCAGCCGCGCCCGCCGGAGACGGTGGCCGGGACGAGGTCCACGAGCACCCACTCGTCGAGCCGGGCGGGCCGGTGGAACCACAGCGCGTGGTCCAGCGTCGGTCCGGGGGCGGCCTCGTCCTCCGGCAGCGCCGACAGCCCGGTGCCGATGTCGGAGAGGTAGGCCAGCGCGCACGCGTGCAGCAGCGGGTCGTCCGGCAGCGCCACCGTCGTCCGCGCCCAGAAGCGGGTCGGCAGCGCCGCGGTCGCGTACGGCTGCTCCGGCCGCCGGCTCTCCATGGAGAACAGCCGCGGCAGGGTCAGCGGCGGGCAGTCCTCCGGCGGCTGTGTCACGGGCGCCCCGGCCACCTGGACGTCGGGCCCGGCCGTCGGCGCCTGGAACGACGCCGACATCGACAGCACCACCTCACCGCCCTGCACCGCGACCACCCGGCGGGCGGAGAAGGAGCCGCCGTCCCGGTCGCGGTCGACGCGGAAGACCGTGGGCCGGGCGGCGTCGCCGCTGCGCAGGAAGTAGCCGTGCAGCGAGTGCGGCAGCCGGTCGGGCGCCACGGTGCGGCCGGCGGCCAGCAGCGCCTGCGCGGCGACCTGGCCGCCGTAGAGGGGGAACGGGTCGGTGAAGACCAGCGTGCTGCGGTAGAGGTCGCGGTCGACCTCCTCGAGGGTGAGGACGTCGGTCACGGTCGGCGAGCCGGCTGCGGTCTCCTGCACGATCGGGCAACGTAGCCGGAGCCCGGGACCGCCCCTGCAGGCGGCCCCGGGCCCGGGTGTCAGAGCAGCTCGAGGATGGTGGCGTTGGCCTGACCGCCGCCCTCGCACATCGTCTGCAGGCCGTAGCGGATCCCGTTGTCGCGCATGTGGTGCACCAGCGTGGTCATGATCCGCGCGCCCGAGCCGCCCAGCGGGTGGCCGAGGGCGATGGCGCCGCCGTTGGCGTTGAGCGCCTTGGGGTCCGCACCCAGGTCGGCCAGCCAGGCCAGGGGCACCGGGGCGAAGGCCTCGTTGACCTCGAACGCGCCGATCTCGTCGACCGACAGCCCCGACCGCGCCAGCGCCTTCTGCGTGGCCGGGATCGGCGCGGTCAGCATGATCACCGGGTCGGCACCGGCCAGCACCGCGGTGTGCACGCGGGCGATCGGGCGCAGCCCCAGCTGGGCGGCCTTCTCGCTGGTGGTCATCAGCAGCGCGGCCGAGCCGTCGGAGATCTGCGAGGAGTTGCCGGCGGTGATCACCCCGCCCTCGGGCCTGAACACCGTCTTGAGGGTGCCGAGCTTCTCGACCGTCGACTCGCGGATGCCCTCGTCCTGGCTCACGACCGCGCCGTCGGGTGTGGTCACCGGGGCGATCTGGGCGTCGAAGCGGCCCTCGGCCCGGGCGGCGGCGGCCTTCTCGTGACTGGCCACGGAGTACTCGTCGCACTGCTGGCGCGACAGCCCCCACTGCTCGGCGATCATCTCCGCGCCGACGCCCTGGTTGATCTGCACGCCGCCGTAGCGCTCGTGGAACCGGGGACCGAAGGGGTCGGCACCGGCGCGGGCGGTGCCCATCGGCACCCGCGACATGGACTCCACGCCGCCGGCGACGACGACGTCGTACTGGCCCGAGACCAGCCCGGCGGCGGCGAAGTGCACCGACTGCTGCGAGGAGCCGCACTGCCGGTCCACCGTCACGCCGGTCACCGTCTCCGGCCAGCCGGCTGCCAGCACCGACGTCCGGGCGATGTCGAAGGTCTGCTCACCGACCTGCGACACACACCCCCAGACGACGTCCTCGACCTCGGCCGGGTCCAGCCCGACCCGCTCCACCAGCGAGGTCAGCACGTGCGCCGACAGGTCGACCGGGTGCACCCCCGACAGCCCGCCGTTGCGCTTGCCCACCGGCGTGCGCACCGCCTCGACGATCACCGCGTCCCGCATGTCCTGCTCCCATCCGACCGGCTGTGGTGCCCGGCACACTAACCCGCGGGCGACGGGGCGGCGGCGGCCCGGGCGGGGCGCCGGAGGAGCACGGCCGCGGCTGCCGCGAGCGCCGCGGCCGTGAGCCAGCCGAGCGGCGCCCCGGCCAGCGGGACGCCGGTGCCCTCGGTGGCGCCGACGACGAGCAGGACCACCGCGACACCGAGTGCCGAGCTGGGCGGCGATGTTGACGACGCCGGCGGCGGTGGCCTGCAGACCGGGTGCGACGTCGGTCCCCGGGGAGGTGGCGGCCACCGAGGACAGCCCCCCAGGGGGCGCTGCGCACCGCGGCGGACCTCGCACTGCGGGTGCCCGGGGACCTGTCCGTCGCCGGCTTCGACGACGCCGCCCCCGCCGCCGGGCTCGGCCTCACCACCGTGCGGCAGCCCACCCGGCTCAAGGGGAGGACGGCCGCGCAGGACCTGCTCGACCGGCTCGCCGGCCGGCCGGCCCCGGAGCCGCGGGCGCTGCCCACCGAGCTGGTCGTCCGGACCTCGACCGGCCCCGCGCCGGCGTCCTAGCGTCCCCGCCAGACGGGCGCGCGGCGCTCAGCGAAGGCGGTCGCGCCCTCGCGGGCGTCCTCGGAGGAGAACACCGGCTCGATCAGCGCCTGCTGCCGCGACCAGCCCTCCTCGGCGGTCCAGTCGGCGGTGCTGCGGGCGATCTCCTTGGTCGCCGCGACCGCCAGCGGCCCGTTGGCGGCGATCACCTCGGCCAGCGCGACGGCGGCGTCGAGGGCCCCGCCCTCGTCGACGACCCGGTTGACCAGGCCGACGGCGGCGGCCCGCTCGGCGTCCACCGGCTGGCCGGTCAGCAGCATCTCCATCGCCACGGCCTGCGGCACGCGGCGCGGGAGGAACAGCGCGGCGCCGGCCGCGGCCACCAGCGACCGGGTCACCTCCGGCACGCCGAAGCGGGCCGAGCGCCCGGCGACGACGAGGTCGCAGGCCAGCACCAGCTCGAACCCGCCGGCCAGCGCCCACCCCTCGACGGCGGCGACCAGCGGCTTGCGCGGCGGCGTCTGGGTGATCCCGCACAGCCCCCGCCCCTCGATCGAGGGGCGCTCGCCGCGCAGGAACGCCTTGAGGTCCATGCCGGCGGAGAAGGTGCCGCCGGCGCCGGTCAGCACCCCGGCGCGCAGCTCGTCTTCGGCGTCGAGCTCGTCGACGGCCGCGGCGACCCCCCGGGCGACCGAGGCGTCGAGGGCGTTCTTGGCCTGCGGCCGGTTGATGGTGACCACCTGGACGGCGCCCCGCCGCTCCACCAGCACGCTGTCGTCGGACACGGGTGCGACCTCCTCCTCCGCGGCGGCGCCGCGGTGCCTGTGCGTCCCCGTCAGCGGGGGCGCGACCACTCCTCCAGCAGGACGTGCGCGTCCGCCGGACCCGGCGGCACCGGCGCGGGCGGGCCGGCCGGTGTCCGGGAGAACCGCGGGGCGGGCGCCGCCTGCAGCACGCCGTCGACCTCGACGAGCGTGCCGCGGGCGGCCAGGTGCGGGTGCGCGGCGGCCTCGTCCGGCTCGAGCACCGGGGTGACGCAGGCGTCGGTGCCGTCGAACACGCGCTCCCAGTGCTCCCGTGGCTGCGCGGCGAAGGCCGCGGTGAACGCCTCGCGCAGCCGCGGCCAGCCGCGCGGGTCCATCTGCGCCGGCAGGTCGGCGCCGGTGAGCCCGAGCCCCTCGAGCAGCGCGGCGTAGAACTGCGGCTCCAGCGCCCCGACGGCGACGAAGCGGCCGTCGGCGCAGGGGTAGACGTCGTAGAAGGGAGCGCCGCCGTCGAGCAGGTTGGTGCCCGGGCGGTCCGACCACAGCCCCTGCCCGCGCAGCGACCACATGAGCTGCGAGATCACCGCCACGCCGTCGACCATCGCGGCGTCCACCACCTGGCCGCGCCCGGACCGCGTCCGCTCGTGCAGCGCGGCGAGGACGCCGACCAGCAGGAGCATCGAGCCGCCGCCGTAGTCGGCGACCAGGTTCATCGGGAAGCGCGGCGCCTCGCCCGGCCGGCCGAGCGCGGCCAGCGTGCCGGTCAGCCCGAGGTAGTTGACGTCGTGGCCGACCCGGTCGGCCCACGGGCCGTCCTGCCCCCAGCCGGTCACGCGGGCGTAGACCAGGCCGGGGTTGCGGGACAGGCACTCGTCGGGGCCGACGCCCAGCCGCTCGGCGACGCCGGGGCGGAAGACGTCGACCAGCACGTCGGCCCGCCCGGCCAGGCCGAGGACGAGGTCGCGGCCCCCGGGGGTCTTGACGTCCGCGGCGATCGAGCGCCGGCCGCGCAGCACCGCGTCCCGGCCGGCGGTCCCCATCGACAGGCCGCCCGAGGGCCGCTCCACCCGGACGACGTCGGCGCCGAGGTCGGCCAGCACCATCGCCGCGTGCGGCCCGGGGCCGATGCCGCCGAGCTCGACCACCCGCAGCCCCGCCAGCGGGCCGCTCACGCGGCGCTCCGCAGGTGCCGGTCGAAGAAGCGCAGGATCCGTCCCCAGGCGTCCTCGGCGGAGGGCTCGTGGAAGGCGAGGCCGGCCAGCCGCTCCAGCGGCGAGAACGGTCCCGTGCTGTGCCGGTTGAGGAAGGAGTGCCCGGCGTCGGGGTACTCGTGCACGTCGTGCTCGACGCCGAGGGAGGTCAGCGTCGTCCCCAGCCGGGCCGCCGCCCCGCGCAGCCCGACGTCGCGGCGGCCGTAGCTGGCCACCACCGGGCAGGCGCCGCGCAGCACCTCCTCGAGGTCTGCCGGGAGCGGGCCGTAGTTGGGCGCGGAGACGTCGAAGCCGCGGGTGGCGCCGTACAGCGCGAACTTGCCGCCCATGCAGAAGCCGAGCACCCCGACCCGGCCGGTGCAGTCCCCGCGCGCGGCCAGGAACCGCCGGGCCGCCTCCAGGTCGCCGAAGGCCGGGCCCTCGCCGCGCGACAGCGACCGGAACGTCGAGCGCAGGCAGCGCAGCGCCCCGCCGGCGGAGAACAGGTCGGGCGCGACCGCCAGGTAGCCGGCCGCGGCCAGCCGGTCGGCCTGCTGCCGGATGTCGTCGGTCAGGCCGAAGGCCTCGTGGACGACGACGACGCCGGGCCAGGGCCCCTCCCCCACGGGCGGGACGGCGAGGTGCGCGGACAGCTCGGGCGCGCTCGCCCCGCCGGGGATCACGGTGGTGGGCAACGGGGACGCCTCCCTGGTCACAGCGGCAGCCGGCGCCGCCGACGCTAGCCCGGTGGTGTGGCCCCGGTCCCGGCGGCCCGCCCGGCCGGCGTCGCGCGGACCTCGCGCGGGCCGGCGACGTCGTGGCCGGCCGCGCAGCGCAGCGCCAGCGACACCGGCTCGCCGCAGTCCCGGTGCGCCAGCTCCAGCGGCGCGGCACCGTCGTCGGTCAGCCACCGGTCGCCCCACTGCATCAGCGCGACGAGCGCGGGATAGAGGTCGCGGCCCTTGTCCGTGAGCCGGTACTCGTGCCGCTGCCGCTCCCCCTCCGGGCGGTAGGGCACCCGCACGAGCAGGCCGGAGGCGACCAGGGAGGCGAGCCGGTCGGTGAGCACGGCCCTGGGGGCGCCGAGCGCCCGCTGCAGGTCGGCGAAGCGGCGCACGCCGAGGAACGCCTCGCGGAGCACCAGCAGGCTCCACTTCTCCCCCACCACCGCGAGCGTGCCGCCGACCGAGCAGCGGGCGCGGTCGAACTCCTCGGCGGGTCGCGTGTCGGCGGTCACGGCTGCAGCGTAGGTCACGCTGGGTTCGCTTGACGAACCATACGGCCAGGAGGATGGTTGGAGATGCAGACCCAGCAGGTCGGAGCCGCGACCGGTGGGTCCGCCGACGGGACCGGGATCCGGCCACCGCCGCCGTCGACGTCCGAGGAGGACCCGTCATGACCCGCCTGCGCACCGCCATCACCTCGGCCAGGGCCTCCGCCCGGACCACCCGCGCCCGCCGCCGCGACGAGCGCGAGATCCAGCGGGCGCTCGCCGCCGCCCCGACGCTCGAGTCGGCGCACGAGATCGTCGCCCTCGCCGCCCGGCGCTGAGCCGCTCCCCAGGAACGCCCTCCGGGAGCGCCACCGGGAGCACCCGCCGCCGTCCGGCGGCGGCCCCACCCGACACGGCCCCGTGGCCTCCGGCCACGGGGCCGAGCCGTCTGCACCCCCGTCTCCGCAGCCGTCGCGCGGGCCGCCTCCGGAGCCGGTCCGCGGTGTGGTGTGCGCTACACCTGCGCCGCTAGGGTGGCACTGAGTGCCAGCCGAGTGGGGCCGGCGGACCGACCGGGACGGAGACGACGGTGGCGAACGCGTGGTTCGAGACGGTGGCCGAGGCACAGCGGCGGGCGAAGCGACGCCTGCCCAAGGGCGTCTACGGCGCCCTGGTGGCCGGCTCGGAGAAGGGCCTGACCGTCGACGACAACCTGCGGGCCTTCGACGAGCTGGGGTTCGCCCCGCACACCGCCGGGCTGTCCAACTCCCGGCAGATGACCACCACGGTCATGGGCCAGGACGTCTCGATGCCGGTGCTGATCAGCCCCACCGGCGTCCAGGCGGTGCACCCCGACGGCGAGGTCGCCGTCGCGCGCGCCGCCGCCGCCCGCGGTGTCGCGATGGGCCTGTCCTCCTTCGCCAGCAAGCCGGTCGAGGAGGTCGTCGCGGCCAACCCGAAGACCTTCTTCCAGATGTACTGGGTGGGCACCCGCGAGGAGATGCTCGCCCGCATGGACCGCGCCGAGCGGGCCGGCGCGGTCGGCATGATCGCCACGCTGGACTGGTCGTTCGCCTACGGCCGGGACTGGGGCAGCCCGTTCATCCCGGCCAAGATCGACTTCGAGGCGGCCCGCCGCTACGCGCCGCAGGTGCTGCTCCGCCCGCGCTGGCTGGCCGCCTTCGCGCGGACGGGGAGGATCCCGGACCTCACCGTCCCCAACATGGTCGCCACCCCCGGCGAGCAGGCGCCCACCTTCTTCGGCGCCTACGGCGCGTGGCTGCAGTCGCCCATGCCGAGCTGGGAGGACGTCGCCTGGCTGCGCCAGCAGTGGGACGGGCCGTTCATGCTCAAGGGCGTCATGCGGGTCGACGACGCCCACCGCGCCGTCGACGCCGGCGTCACGGCGATCTCGGTGTCCAACCACGGCGGCAACAACCTCGACAGCACCCCGGCCTCGATCCGCGCCCTGCCCGCCGTCGCCGAGGCCGTCGGCGACCAGGTCGAGGTGCTGCTCGACGGCGGCATCCGCCGCGGCAGCGACGTCGCCAAGGCCCTCGCCCTCGGCGCCAAGGCGGTCATGATCGGCCGCGCCTACCTGTGGGGCCTCGCGGCCAACGGGCAGGCCGGCGTCGAGAACGTCCTCGACCTGCTGCGCGACGGGCTCGGCTCGGCGCTCACCGGCCTGGCCCGCGAGTCGACCGCCGACCTGCAGCGCGACGACGTCGTCGTCCCGCCCGGCTTCGAGCGGCGTCTCGGCGTCGACGAGCCCGACGCGCCGGTCGAGACCGTCGTCGGGCGCCGGCGCCTGGCCTGAGGAAGGACCTCCCTGCCCCCTGCCCCCCGCCACTCGCGGCGGGAGGCAGGGGCCGCACCGGCGGGAATCCCCCGGACCGCGTGGCGTTGCAGCCGGGGACGAACGCGCACCGCCCCGGAGGTACCACCGTGCAGATCCCGCTGTCCGTGCTCGACCTCGCCCCCGTCGCCCGCGGCGAGACGGTGGGCAGCAGCATCGCCGCCAGCGTCGCCCTGGCGCAGCGTGCCGAGCAGACCGGCTATAGGCGGGTCTGGTACGCCGAGCACCACAACATGCGGCACATCGCCTCGTCGGCGACCAGCGTGCTCGTCGCGCACGTCGGCGCGCACACCTCGACCCTCCGGCTCGGCGCCGGCGGCGTGATGCTGCCCAACCACTCGCCGCTGACGATCGCCGAGCAGTTCGGCACGCTCGAGGCGATGTACCCGGGGCGGATCGACCTGGGCCTGGGCCGTGCGCCGGGTTCGGACCAGAACACGATGTACGCGCTGCGCCGCGACGCGAACTCCGCCGACCGCTTCCCGCAGGACGTCCTCGAGCTGCAGGGCTACCTCACCGGCCACTCGCGGGTCCCCGGCGTCGACGCGATCCCCGGCAGGGGCAGCGACGTGCCGCTCTACGTGCTCGGCTCGTCGATGTTCGGCGCGGGCCTGGCCGCCGCCCTCGGCCTCCCCTACGCCTTCGCCTCCCACTTCGCCCCGCAGGCGCTCGAGCCCGCGGTGGCCGCCTACCGGCGCGACTTCCGCCCCTCCGAGCAGCTCGACGCGCCGTACGTCATCGCCGGGGTCAACGCGATCGCCGCGGACACCCCCGAGGCCGCCCGGGCCGCGCGCGAGGCCACCCGGCGGCGCCTGGCGGTGGGCCTGTTCGGCCAGGGCCGCGACCTCTCCGACGACGAGGCGGAGCTGCTGCTGTCCTCGGGCGCCGGCGTGCACGTGGACCGGATGCTCACCCACACCGCCGTCGGCACGCCGGCCGAGGTGCGCGCGCAGCTCACCGACTTCGCCCGGCTGGCCGACGCCGACGAGCTGATCGTGGCCCACCAGGCGCCGGGCACCGAGGAGCGGCTGCGCTCGGTGACGCTGGTCGCCGAGGCGATGGAGTCCGTCGCCGCCTGAGGGAGGACCCTCCCGGGCTCCCCTCCCCGGCTCACGGACGCGCCGGTGGGCCGGCTCCCGCGTGACGGGCGGCTCCGGGGCGTCGGCGAGGATGTCCCGGTGCACGCCGAGACCGTCCTCCTGCTCGCCCTGGCCGCGGTCGCGGTCATCGTCGCCGTCCGGTGGCTGGGTGAGCGGACCGGGCTGCCGGCGGCCGCGCTGCTCACCGTCGCCGGGCTGGTGTACGGCCTGCTGCCGGGGCCCAACCTGACGCTGGACCCCGAGATCGTCCTCATGGTCCTGCTGCCGCCGCTGCTCTACAGCGCCGCGCTGGACTCCTCGCTGATCGCCATCCGGGCCAACCTGCGCACGGTGGTCAGCCTCTCGGTGCTGCTCGTGCTGGTCACCGCGCTGACCGTCGGCGCCGGGTTCGCGCTGCTGGTCCCCGGCGCCACGCTGGCCGCCGGCATCGCCCTCGGCGCCGCCGTCGCCCCGCCGGATCCGGTGGCCGCGCTGGCCATCGGCCGCCGGGTCGGCCTGCCGCCGCGGATGGTCACGCTCATCCAGGGCGAGGGCCTGCTCAACGACGCCACCGCGCTGACCCTGCTCACCGTCGCGGTCGCCGCGGCCACCGGTGACGGGTTCTCCACCTGGTCCGCGCTGGGCCAGTTCGCGCTGTCCTCGGTCGGCGGGATCGCCGCCGGGCTGGCCGTCGCCTACGGCATCCGCCCGCTGCGCCGGTTGCGCCGCGACCCGCTGTCGTCGAACGCCATCTCCCTGGCCACGCCGTTCCTCGCCTACCTCCTGGCCGAGTCGGTGCACGTGTCGGGGGTGCTGGCCGTCGTCGTCGCCGGGCTGGTCATCGCGCACAACAGCCCGTACTGGGTCTCCGGCGCCACCCGGCTGCAGACCGACGCGGTGTGGCGGCTGGTCGACTTCCTGCTCGAGGGCGTCGTCTTCCTGCTCATCGGCAACCAGCTTCCGGCGGTCATCGGCGGGCTGGGCCGGTACGAGACGTCGACCGTCGTCGTCGCCTCCGCGGTCACCGTGGGGGCGGTCCTGCTGGTGCGGCCGCTGTGGCTGTGGCTCACCGAGCACGCGCCGCAGGCCCTGCACATGCGCCTGGGCGCCGGCCCGGAGGCCGAGGACGACGACCCGCGCACGGTGCCGCGGCAGCTGTCCGGCCGGGAGATCACCGTGCTCAGCTGGGCCGGCACCCGCGGCGTCATCAGCCTGGCGGCGATCTTCACCCTGCCGCTGACCACCGACTCCGGCGAGCCGTTCCCCGCGCGCGACCTGCTGCTGTTCTGCGCCTTCCTGGCCGTGCTGGTCACCCTGGTCGGGCAGGGCACCACCTTCGCGCCGCTGGTCCGCCGACTGGGGATGCGGGCCGACGCCGCCGACGGCGCCCGGCTGCGCAACCAGGCGCGGGTGGCGGCCGTCGAGGCCGGCCTGCTCCGGCTCGACGAGCTGCAGGCCGAGCAGCACGACCACCTCGACGACGCCGCGATCGAGGCGGTGCGCTCCGTCCTGCGCACCCGGCTGGAGCGCTACCGGCAGCGGCTGCAGGTGCTCGGCGACGCGGAGGGCGAGATCCCGATGTCGCCGCAGTACGAGGCGGCGCTGCGGGTGCGCCGGGCGGTCATCGACGCCGAGCGCACCGAGCTGCTGCGCTGGCGCGACCTCGGCCGGCTGCCCGACGAGGGCCTGCGCACCCTCGAGCGCGAGCTCGACCACCAGGAGCACCTGCTGCCCTCCCGGCCCGTCTGACCGCCGGGCGGCTCACCCGCCCTCGCCGCGGGTGCCGGCGAAGAGGAACGCCGGGGGGACGTTCCACGGTGTGACCCGCACGCGCACGTCGGCGAAGCGGCGGCGCAGCTCCCCGAGGATCAGCGGCGAGTACTGGATGACCACCGCGGTGCCGCCGGGACGCAGCGCGCGGGGCAGCTCGTCGAGCAGCCGGCGGCGCAGGTCGGCGTCGAGCGAGGTGAACGGCAGCATCGAGACGAGCACGTCGGCGCGCTCGGCGCCGAGGTGGGTCTCGACGTCCTCGGCGGAGCCGCAGACCACCTCCAGCCGGGGGTCGTCGATCCGCTCGGTGAGCCGGCGGGCCAGCCGCGGGTCGATCTCGACCGCGACCAGCCGGGCCCGCGGGGACAGCCGGGCCAGGATCTCCCGCGTCGCCACCCCGGTGCCCGCGCCGAGCTCGACCACCAGCCGGGCCGCGGGGACGTCGGCGAGGTCGAGCATCGCGCGGATCGCCGTCCGCGACGTCGGCAGCACCGCGCCCACCTGCCGCGGGTGGGCCAGGAAGGCGCGCAGGAAGCGGGCGCCGTCGGCCAGTCCCTGACGCACGTGCCCTCCCGTCCCCGGCGCCGCCCGGTGCGGCCGTCCGGACCCTGTCACGGACGGCTGCCCGGCGCAGGGTCAGGCGGACGGCGCGGGCGTCGTCCGGTGCGCGTCGAGCCAGGCGACGACGTCGGCGAGGACCTCGTCCTTCTCCGGCTCGTTGTGCGGCTCGTGGTAGAGCCCCTCGTAGACCCGCACCGTCAGGTCGGGCGAGGCGGCGTGCGCGCGGACCACCTCGCTGGCCGACGGCGGCATCAGCCGGTCAGCGCCACCGTGGAGCACGAGCAGCGGGAGGGTGAGCGAGCGCAGGCGGGCCGGCATCCCGGCCGCCCCGAGCATGATCGCGGTGCCGGTCCGGGCGACCATCCTGCCGGCGTGGTTGAGCGGGTCGGCGCGGTAGGCGGCGACCACCTCCGGGTCGCGGCTGACCGTCTCGGCGTCGAGGGTGAGCACACCGAGGCCGGGCGCCAGCCGGGACAGCACGGGCGCGAGCACCCGCTGCACCGGGGTGGCCGCGCTGGTGTCGAGGGCGGGTGCGGAGACCACCGCGCCCGCGACCCGCTCGTGCGGCGTCCCGGTGAGGTACTGCAGCGCCACCAGCCCGCCCAGGCTGTGGCCGTAGACGAACAGCGGGACGCCGGGGTGCCGGTCGGCGGCGGTGCGGGCCAGCGTGGCGACGCCGTCGACGGCGGCGGCCAGGCTGACGACGTCGCCGCGGCGGCCGGGCGAGCGGCCGTGTCCGGGGTGGTCGGCGGCGTAGCCGGCGTACCCGGCGTCGCCGAGCCGCTCGGCGACGTGCGCGTAGCGGCCGCCGTGCTCGTGCGCGCCGTGCACCAGCACGACGACCCCGACCGGGTCGGCGACCGTCCAGCCCTGCCAGTACAGCCCCGAGGGCAGCCGGCCCTCCTCGTGCGCGACCGCGCGGCCGGTGTCCTCCGTCATCGCGTCCTCCCGTGCTCGCCCGGTGTCCCGGCGCGGGAGCATGCCACCCCGGCCGGCCGGCGGGTCAGCACGGCGTGGCCGGCGGCCCGCCGTCGACCGGGCCGGGACCGAGGTCGCGCTGCAGCCAGGCGACGTCGTGCCAGGAGCCGTCCTTCCAGCCCACCCGCCGGTAGGTGCCCACCGGCGTGGAAGCGAGCGCCCGGTGCAGTCCGAGGCTGGCCTCGTTGGGCAGCGTGACCCCGGCGAGGGCGACGCGGTACCCGCGGTCGGCCAGCCGGTCGAACAGCGCGCCGTACAGCAGCCGGCCCGCGCCGGTGCGCCGGCGTCCCGGCTCGAGGTAGACGCGCTGACCGTGCACGACCAGCGGTAGGCCGGCCGGGACGTGAAGGGGCCGCCGTAGGCGTAGCCGCGCACCGCGCCGCCGTCGTCGAGCACCAGCCAGGCGTGCGCGTGCTGCGCGGCGGCGATGCGCGCGGCCATCTCCGCCGCGGTCGGCGGCTCGGTCTCGAAGGAGACGGCGGTGCCGGTGACGTAGGGGGCGTAGACGGCGGCGCAGGCCCGGGCGCCGGCGGGGGTGGCGTCCCGGACGACGCCGGACGGGGGCGCGCTCACCCCTCGCACGCTGGCCGGGGAGCCCGCGTCGCCCCGGCGGTCGGAGTCGGACGCGGGTCGCCGCAGGCGCGGCCGATCGACCTCCCGAGGTCCGGGCGTGTCGGCCGGTCGGCTGGCATCATCTCGGGTGCAATCTGCCGCCCTGGGTCGATCGTCACGGAGCAGGGCGGATGCTGACGCCGGGAGACCATCCGGCCTGGAGGTGTCGCGGTGCACCCAGCGACGACGACCGTCCCCGTCCCCCGGACCCGGCTCGACCTGGCCGGATGGCTGCTCGGTGCGGCCCGCCGCTGGCACGCCGCCCCGGACGCCGATGCCGCCGTCCGCGCCGTGGTCGGCGACCTCGCCGCCCTGCTGCCCGCAGGAGCCACCGTGTCGGCCACCCTGCTGGCCGCCGGTCGCCGGCCGCACGAGCCGGTGGCCAGCGACGACCGCGCCGCCGCGCTCGACACCGCGCAGGTCGCCACCGGTGAGGGGCCGCTGGCGGCCGCCCTCGGGGGCACGCCGGCGGGCAGTGCCGACCTCGGCCGGGACGCACGGTGGCCGGCGCTGGCCGCGCGCGCCGCCGCCACGGGCATCCGGACGGCCACCTGCCTGCCGCTGGACACCGGCCGCGAGGTGATCGGCGCCCTGTCGGTCTACACCGTGGGCCCCGGGCCCGACGGTGCGGTGCTGGGCACGGTGGCCGGCCAGGCCGCCCTGGCGCTGCGGGCGGTGCAGCGGATCGAGCACCTGACGACGGCGGTGGCCAGCCGCGACGTCATCGGGCAGGCCAAGGGCGTCCTCATGGAGCGCTACCGGATCACCGCCGACGCCGCCTTCGGCATCCTCGTGCGGGCCTCGCAGGACACCCACCGCAAGGTCCGCGACGTCGCCGCCCTGGTCACCGAGACCGGGGAGACGCCGGCGCACCCGGAGCCCGGGGACCCCTGCCGGTGAGCCGCGGCACCCACGACTGGGTCGTGCTCGACAGCGAGGAGGCGCACGCCCAGGTGGTGGGCGACTTCGTCGTCGAGGGGGTGCGCCGCGGCGAGTGCGTGATGCTGGCCGGACTGGGCACGCGCGAGGCACGGCTGTGGGCGCGGCTGCGGCGGGCCGGTGTCGTGGACGAGGACTGGGTGCCGTCGGACACGACCGCCGTGCGGGTGGTCCCGGCCGACCCCGCGGTGCTCCCCGACCTCGTGGAAGGCGCCCTGGCCGAGGGCTACGCCGGCGTGCGGTTCACCGGCGCCATCACCTCGGCCGGGGAGAACCCGTTCGAGGAGGTGGTCGGGCGGCTGGTCGACGAGCGCCCGATGACCGTGCTGTGTCCCTACTTCCGGGAGCTGCTGCTGCCCGGACAGCACGCGTCGCTGGCCGTCTACCACGACGCCCAGCACGACGCGTCGGCCGAGTACGACGACGGCGTCTTCCGGCTGACCCGGGCAGACCGGGTGCTGCGCCTGGCCGGCGAGCTGGACTCGGGCAACGCCGACGCCCTGCGCGCGGTGCTGCGCACGACCCTCAGCGAGGACGGCGGGCCGGCCACGTGGGACGTCGCGGACCTGCGCTTCATCGACGTCGGCGCGGCCGACTCGCTGGTCGCCGCGGCCGCCGGCCCGCCGGGACTGACCCTCGTCGGCGCGTCACGGCTGACCGCGCGGCTGGTGCGGCTGCTGGCCGAGCGGCACCCGGACCGGCAGGTGGTCCTGGCCGACGAGTCACCAGGGAGGGCGCCCCGGTGACAGCTCCGGCCGTGGCACCGGTCCACCGGTGCGCGTTCCACGCCGGTCCGACCGAGGCCGGTGTGATCGCCGCGGCACTGTGCCGCCGCGCCCTGGCCGCCGGGTCCCCCGTGGTGGCCTACGTCGACGACGTCGTCCGGCGGGTCCTCGCCGAGCGGGTGCCCGACACCGCGACCGTCGTCTTCCGGGAGCGGCAGGTGCTCGTCGAGGAGGAGCCCGAGACGCTGGTCGAGCAGTGGGCCCGGCAGGCCCGGCCGGGGACGGAGGACCTGGTGACCGTCGTCTGCCAGCAGCCGTTCGAGCTCGCGCCGGACGTCGAGCGGTGGTGGGCCTCGGAGCAGGTGATGACGGAGGCGGTCGCGGTGCGGCCGGTGGCGCTCACCTGCCTGATCGACACCACCGGCCACCCGGCGCAGGTCGCGATGGCGCTCGGCACCCACCCCGTGCTGTGGTCCGAGGGCGGCGACCTCCCCAACCCCGACCTGCGGGTACCCGGCGTCCTCCCGGCCGACGGCGGGTGTCTCGCCGAGGCGGTCCTCGACCCGCAGACCGGCGCGGCCAACCGCCTCTGGTGGCACGACCGGCTCGCGACGGCCGGACTGCCCGACGGCCGGCGCGACGAGGTGGTCCTCGTGCTGCACGAGGCCGTGACCGCCGCGGCCACCCTGAACGGGTCCCCGGCCGGGGTCCCGGTCCGCCTGAGCGTCGCCGGCGATCCCGCCTCCGGGATCGCGGTGTCCGGCGAGGTGCTCAGCCACACCCCCTGCGAGCTGCTCACGCCGTCGGAGGTGCCCTCCGACCGTCGGCTGCTGATGCTCTGGCTGGCCGAGAAGGTCTCCCCGGCGGTGTCGCTGGCCGTCCTCCCCCACCCCGGCGGGTCACGGTTCCTCGTGTCCGCGCGACCGCTCGACCGCGTCTGACCGCGAGCGGGTCACGGCTCCGCAACGGCCCGCTGGCCTCCCGCACCCCCCGGAGCAGCCACTCGTTCTGCCCGGAGGGGTGGTCGTGCGGTGACCGAGAGTGGAGACGACGTCGACGGGGACGTCGCCGGGGAGCGGGACGGCGAGGCCACCGAGGTGGAGCGGCCGGCCGAGGCGCGGGCGTGGGTGCGGGCGCGGGCCGAGGCCGCCGGGTGTCCCGCCGCCGTCGTCGACGAGGTGGTGCTGCTGGTGTCGGAGGTCCTGGTGGCCGACGCCGCCCGGTCCTCCGCGGCGGCCGGCCCGCGGCTGCTGCGCGCCCTGCCCACCCCGGACGGCTTCGTGGTCGAGGTGTCGCTGCCCGGTCCGCTGCTCCCGCTGCCGGACCGGCCCGGCGACGACGGGACGGCCCGGCTGGCGGTGGCCGCCGCGGCGACGACCGTCACCGTGCTGGAGTCCCGCCCGGGCGACGCGGGCGGGCAGTGGGTCTGCGTGGCGGTGCGGACGTGACCCGGCCCCGGCCCCCGCGGTGCGCGGGGACCGGGGCCGGGCGCCCCCCGGCGAGGTGTGGCGGACGGGCGGCCCTCCTGCAGGGGCCCGCCGCGAGCCTGAGCTGTGTGGGGCAGAGGGGTCCTCGTCAGTCCGGCAGCAGCCGCCCGAGCAGGCCCCTCACCGTCGAGCCGATGCGGTAGGACTGCACGAGCCAGGCGTTGCACACGATGACCGCGCCGGCCAGCGCCGGGACGGCGGCCTGGGTGACCCGCTGGCGGGCCTGCCACTTCTCGATCTCCGCCGGGGTGCCGGCCGAGGGCAGTGTCGCGTCCTTGACCTCCAGGCTCCCGTCCCTGGCGGCCTGCTCGGCCAGCTTCCCGATCTGCGCGCCCGAGTAGGCGGCGTACGCGGTGGCGCCGGCACCGGCCACGGTGAGCGCCGCCTTGAGGGTGCCGACCGTCGCGTAGCCCTTCTGCAGCGCCAGCCGCTGCTTGTTGCTGCGCGTCAGCTGCAGGCCGGTGACCAGCGTGGCCGCGATGCCGCCGAACTGCGCCGGCTGGAACCGCGACCAGGCGGAGCTGGCCACCCGGACCTTGTCGATGCCCGCGGTCAGGTCGCTGCCGGACTTGTTGACGCCGGCGATGCCCATGACCGAGCCGCCGAACCACAGGGCGGTGCCGAGGTCGTGCACCGACTGGGCGATGAAGTGGTTGTCCGTCGTCGTCGTCACGAGTGCTCCTGTCCGGGTGCCCGCGCCCGTGCGGGCACGGCACCACGTCGAACCGTCGCCGGCGTCCCCGCTGCTCAGGGGCCGGTCGGATGCGTCGTCCGCTACCCCGCCCGGGCGCGCCGGGAAACGGCGCGCCCGGGCGGGGACGGGCTCACTCCGACGCGCTGGCGGTGTTGCCCTGCGCCTGCTCGCTGCTGCGCGGGCCGATCCAGACCGTCTTGGCGTTGGTGAACTCGTACATGCCGAGCTCGGTCAGCTCGCGGCCGTAGCCGCTCTGCTTGACCCCGCCGAAGGGCAGCTCGGGGTAGCTGGTGACCATGCCGTTGACGAAGGCCATGCCCGCCTGGACGTCACGGATGAAGGTGGCCCGCTCCTCGGCGTCCTCGCTCCAGAGGTTGCTGCCCAGGCCGTAGGGGTGGCTGTTGGCGATGTCGATGGCCTCCTCGAGCGAGGAGACCGTCCACAGCGCCGCGACGGGGCCGAAGACCTCCTCGTCGTAGAGGTCCATCTCCGGCGTGATCCCGGTGAGCAGGGTCGGCTCGTAGAACCAGCCCGGCCGGTCGGGGCGCTTGCCCCCGGCGACGACGGTGGCGCCCTTGTCGACTGCGTCCTGCACGTACCGCTCGACGTCCTCCCGGCCGGACTCGGTGGCCAGCGGGCCGACCTGGGTGGCCTCGTCCATGGGGTCGCCGACGACCAGCGCCGAGAGCTTCTCGGCGAACAGGCGGGTGAACTCCTCGGCGACGTCGGTGTGCACGAAGAACCGCTTGGCCGCGATGCAGCTCTGCCCGTTGTTCTGGCAACGGGCGGTGACGGCGACCTCGGCGGCGCGGTCGAGGTCGGCCGACGGCATGACGATGTAGGGGTCGCTGCCGCCGAGCTCGAGCACGGTCTTCTTCAGCGCGTCGCCGGCGATGGAGGCCACCGACTGCCCGGCCGGGGCGCTGCCGGTCAGGGTGGCGGCGGCGACGCGGTCGTCGCGCAGCACGCGCTCGATCGCCCCCGAGCCGATCAGCAGGGTCTGGAAGACGTCGGCGGGGAAGCCGGCCTTGCGGAACAGCTCCTCGATGTAGAGCGCCGTCTGCGGCACGTTGCTGGCGTGCTTGAGCAGGCCGACGTTGCCGGCCATGAGCGCCGGCGCGGCGAAGCGCATGGCCTGCCACAGCGGGAAGTTCCACGGCATGACGGCGAGCACCACGCCGATCGGCTGGTGGACGACGTAGGCGTCCTCGGCGCCCACCGCCCCGGCGTCGGCCGGCCGCGGCTCGAGCATCGCCGGGCCGTGCTCGGCGTAGTAGCGCAGCCCCTTGGCGCACTTGCCGACCTCGGCCCTGGCCGCAGCCAGCGTCTTGCCCATCTCGGTGACCATGAGCTCGGCGACGGCGTCGGTGTCGCCGTCGAGGACGTCGGCAGCCGCGCGCAGCCAGCCGGCCCGCTCCTCGGGGCGGGTCAGCCGGTAGGAGCGGAACGCGGCGACCGCCCGGTCGAGCCGCTCGTCGACGGCCTCGTCCGACAGCGGCTCGTAGGTCTTGAGCGTCTCGCCGGTGGCCGGGTTGGTGGTGGCGATGGCCATGTCGGTCCCTCCCGTCGTCGGCACGCGGTCTGCGCGCCTCTCCGGAGAGGAGCCCTACCCGGCCCGGCGCCGGTCACCCGCGCTCACCCGACCGGCAGCCCGGCCAGGCCGGCGGCCAGCCCGAGGACGGTGCAGACGCCGAGCGTGCGCAGCACCGGCCACCGGAGGCGGAACAGCAGATCGAAGCCGCCGGGGCGCGGAAGGCGCCGAGGAAGGCGACGAACCGCACCACCATGATCAGCGGACCCGGCGTGGTCTCGGCCAGGCGAGCCCGCGCACCATCTGCCCGGCGACAGCCCGCCGTAGGTGGTGACGGCGGCCCGGGCGACGTAGGCGAGCACCGCGTAGGCGCCGCCGAATGCCACACATGTCGGTGCCCCGGTGTCGTCAGGCGGCCGGTTGCAGGCCGGCGCCGGTGACGATCTCGGTGCCGTCGGGGCGCCAGGTGCGCCATCGCCCGTCCGGTCGTCGTTCGACGCGGAAGCCGTGGTGGACCTTGGCGTGGTGCCGTTCGCACAGCAGCGCCGAGTTCTCCAGGCTGGTCCCACCGCCGTCGAGCCAGTGCACCAGGTGGTGCACCTCGCACCACCAGTGAAAGGACCCCTCCGCCCCCCGCCACTCGCGAGCTCGCGGCGGGCCCCTGCGGAGGGGCCGGCCGGTCGGCCAGGCGCTGCTCGCGGCCCAGGTCCAGCGGAGCGCCGTCGGGGCCGAACACCACGCGGGAGACCGCGCCGTCGCAGGCCAGCCAGCGGGCGCGGGCGGCGGAGATGACCGCGCCGAACCCCATCCGGGCGGCGCCGGGTCCGGTGCCGGGGTCGGCCAGGTCCGCCAGGTCGATGACCACGGCGATCTGCGGCTTGTGTCCGCGCAGGGTGGGCAGGCTCCCCGACGCGAGAGCGTTGTCGGCCAGCTGCACCAGCGCGTCGCCGAGGCGATGGGCGCGGCTGCGCTCGTCGCCGGCGGGCCGGTCGGCCTGCACGACGGACTCCAGGACGGCCTGCAGCTTCTCCCCGCCGGCGGCATCGAGCTGCCCGCGGATGCTCAGGGCGCCGTCGGCGTGCTTGGCGATGACCAGCCGGCGTCCTTCGGTCGGGTCGGGCTCGGGCCCGTCGGGATCGAGCCGGTCCAGATAGCCGCGCACCGTGCCGGCCAGCTCCTGATGGGTCTGCAGGCTCGCGGCAACCGCCAGCGCGGCGTCGACCTCGGCCAGGTCGACGTCCTGGGCGGCGGCGCGGGCCAGGTTGCCCGGCTCGGCCACCGGCGCGAGCAGCGCGGCCTGCCCGGCGGTGACCGCCCCGGCGGCGCACGCGGCCGCCACCGCCGGCAGCTGCTCCAGCGCGCGGCCGGTGGCCACCACCCGCCCGGCCTCACCCGTCGACAGGTGCCCGTGCCCGCGCAGCCACGACGCCATCGTCTTCAGCCCGTCGTGCTCCGCGGCGGAGGTCAGCTCGGCCTGCCGCACGGTGCGGGCCACCTCGGCCGCCAGCCGGTTCTGCGCGGCCAGCAGCCTCCGGAGCCGCTCGAGCAGCTGCGGGCCGGACACCGCCGGCAGGTCATCGGAGGCGAGCGCGTCCAGCACGGCAGCCAGCTCGTCCACGACACCTCCCACCGGTTCGATCAGGTGTTCGAAGCCTACCGGACCCGCGGGACCCGTGCGCGGTGAATCCCCAGGTCAGAGCCGTGTCCACGGATCCGCAGCACCCCTCGACGGCGGCCTCGCGGACCACGGCGCCGACCGCGGGGACCGGCCGGCGACCGAGCACCGACCGGACGGAGCGGCGTCAGGCCGGAGCGGGACGGCGGGAGCGGAAGTCACCGCGGCCGGTGTCGCGGCGCCAGTCGTCGAAGGACTCACCGGTGAGCTCCTCGAGCAGCGCGATGTCGGGCAGCAGCGGCGCGAGGACGGCGCGGCGCACCTCGACCGACATCGGTGGCCGCGGCGCGCGGCCGGCATGCAGTGCGGCCACCAGCGGCCTCGACACCTGCCGCCACACCTGCGGCGGGGCGTAGGCACCCAGCGCGGCGCCGGAACGGGCCAGCCGGGCCAGCACCCGGTGACGGACCCCGTCGGCCACGTACGGCTTGACGTTCTCCGGCGCCACCGTGTGCGCCACCCCGGGCTCGACCCCGAGGAAGGAGCTGACCCGGTCGAGCGTCTCGCGCGGGGTGTCGACCAGCTGCCGGTAGCGCAGCACGAGCACCTGCTCCCGCGGCAGGAGGGAGTACAGGTCGCGCAACTGCGCGCCGTAGCGGCCGAGGCCCCGGTAGTGCCAGAACGGCGCGTACCCGTCGGCCACCCGCTCCGCCTCCAGCTCGACGGCGGTGGCGAAGTCGGCCTCGGGCTCCAGGCCGTCGGCGCGCAGGTGCACCCAGTTCGACCACGCACGGTCCACCGGGTCGCGCACGATCGCGACCACCCTGATCCCCGGGACGTCGGCGACCATCCGCCGCTGCGCCGCCCGGTCGTGCAGGTAGAACGGCGTGCTCTCCCCGCGGACCGCGCCCGCCGGCGCGCCGTCGAACAGCCGCAGGTAGTCCTCGCGCCGCCAGACCCACTCGCGGGCGCTGTGCGCGTCACCGGGGCCGCGCTGGCCGCTGCGCGGCGGCGGCCGGCCGCCGGTCAGGTAGTACTTCGGCTCCTTGACCGGCGAGAGGTACAGGCCGGGGTGGGTGGCCAGTGCCGCGTGCAGCGCCGTCGTCCCGGCCTTGGGCGCGCCGGCGACGACGAACTGCGGCAGCCGGTCTGCGTCGGCCCTCACGAGGTCCTGCCTGTGGACCGGCCGCACGCGACGGCGGTGTACACACGGGGCCGGGCTGCCCCGTCGCGGAGCCGCCGACCCCCTCTCCCGATCGGAGCTGCCGCGTGACCGCGTCCGTGCCCCGCCCCCCGGCACCCGACCGCTTCTGGGCCGACGCCGAGGTCGTCGTCGAGCCCGAGGACCCGCGCCCCGGGTCGTGGGCCGGCGCCCCGTCGGTGCTGCTGGTCGACGGCACGTGGTGGCTGGCCCACCGCCTGCGCCGGCCGGTGGGTGAGGGCCGCGGGTTCGGCAACGTGGTGGCCCGCTCGGACGACGGCGTGCGCTTCGACCCGGTCCTCGCCGTGGGCAAGGAGCGCTTCGGCGCCGAGTCGCTGGAGCGGCCGGCGCTGGTGCACACGCCCGAGGGACGCTGGCGGCTCTACGTCAGCTGCGCGACGCCGGGCACCAAGCACTGGCGGGTCGACCTGCTCGAGGCCGCCACGGTCGCGGAGCTGGCCACCGCCGAGCCGCGCACCGTGCTGCCCGGCAGCGACCGCGAGGCGCCGAAGGACCCCGTCGTCCGCTGGGACGGCGAGCAGTGGCACCTGTGGGCCTCGGTGCACCCGCTCGAGGACCCCGACGCCACCGACCGGATGACCACCGAGCACGCCACCAGCCCGGACGGCGTCGACTGGACCTGGCGCGGCACCGCCCTGGCCGGCACGCCCGGCAGCTGGGACGCCCGCGGCGTCCGCGTCAGCACCGTCGTGCTCGACGGCGACCGCACCTGGGCGCTCTACGACGGCCGGGCCACCGCGGAGGAGAACTGGGAGGAGCGCACCGGGCTGGCCGAGCCCGACGGCGCGGGCGGCTTCCGCGCGGCGCCCGGCGGCCCCCACCTGCAGAGCCCGCACGCGCCGCACGGGCTGCGCTACGCCGACGTCGTCGCGCTGCCGGGCGGCGGCGCGCGCTGGTTCTACGAGGCCACCCGCGCCGACGGCGCCCACGAGCTGCGCACCGTCGTCCTGCCCGGCTGACCGGCCCAGGCACGCGGGGCCGACGCCCATCGCTTCCTCCTCGCCGGGGACCCACCGCACGCGACGGCCAAAACGCACCAACCCGGTCGACTTGACACACTATGCCGTGCCGGGGTCACATGGCCGGGTGGCTGCCACCCCGACGCTCACCCGCCGGTCCGCCGTGGACCTGGTGCGGGTGGCCAGCGCGCTGTGTCCGGCCGGCTGAGCACCGACCGACCGCCACCCCTCCGTGCCGCCCCTGACGGGACCCGGCGCGTCCTGCTCGGGAGAACCCCCACGTGACCTCGCTGCTGTCCCCTGCCCGGAACACCGCCCGCGCCACGTCGGCCGCCGCGCTGGCCGCCGCGCTGCTCGCCGCCGCCGACGGCTGGCTGCCCCGCGTCGAGCACCGGGAGCCCAGCCGCTGGACCGGCCTGCTGCCGACCGGTGACGCCGCCGACCTGCTCGACCCGTCCCTGCACGCCGACCTCGCCGGCGCCCAGGTGTGGCTGCTCTCGTGGCTGCCCGGCCAGGGCACGCCGCTGCACGACCACGGCGGCTCCGCCTGCGCGTTCGCCGTCGTCGGCGGGGTGCTCACCGAGGACGTCGTCGGCGGTCGCCCGGGCGCGGTCCGCGAGGCCGCCACCGAGCTGTGGGCCGGGCGGGTGCGCCCGTTCGGGCCGCACCACGTGCACCGGGTCGCCAACCGGGGCACACGCCCGGCCGTGAGCGTGCACGTCTACACCCCCGGCCTGTCGACGATGAACCGCTACGAGCTCGCCGGCGGCAGCCTGCGGCACCTCGGCAGCGAGCGCGCCGGGGTGGACTGGTGACCGGGCAGCGCCCGCCCGGCGCGCGGAGCGTCGACGAGCTGCTGGCCGAGGCCCGCGCGCGGATCACCCGGGTGACGCCCGCGGAGGCCGCGCGGCGGGTGGCCGGCGGCGCGGTGCTGGTCGACATCCGGCCCCAGTCGCAGCGGGAGGCCGACGGCGAGGTGCCCGGCGCGCTGGTCGTCGAGCGCAACCACCTGGAGTGGCGCTTCGACCCGGAGAGCGACGCGCGGCTGCCGGAGGCCACCGGGTACGACGTCGACGTCGTCGTCCTCTGCCAGGAGGGCTACACGTCCAGCCTGGCCGCCGACGCGTTGCGCTCGCTGGGCCTGGCCGAGGCGAGCGACGTCGTCGGCGGGTTCCGCGCCTGGGTGGCCGACGGGCTGCCCACCACGGGCGGCCCCGCCTCCTAGCGGGGTGCGGCGGCCACGCCGGAGAGCACCCGGAAGGTCCGGGCGGCCATCAGCCCGGCGTCGAGCTCGCGCACCGCCCGGGCTCGCGCGCGGGCGCCCAGCTCCGCCCGCCGGGCGGGGTCGACGAGCAGGCCGCGCAGCGCCGCGGCCAGCGCGCCGGGGTCCTCGACCGGGACCACCACGGCGTCCTCCCCCACTGCCCGGCGGACCTCACCCACGTCCGTGGTCACGCACGGCAGGCCCTCGGCCATCGCCTCCAGCAGCACCAGCGGCAGCGCCTCGACGCGGGAGGACAGCACGAAGACGTCGAGGCCGGCGAGGAACCCGCGCACGTCGTCCACCCAGCCGGGGAAGTCGACCGGCAGCCCCGCGGCCGCGACGCGCAGCGCCTCGCCGTCGCGGCCGGCTCCGCCGATCACCGCGTCGAAGGGCACGTCCAGCCGGCGTAGGGCCGCGAGGAGCACGTCGAAGCCCTTCTGCGCCGTGAGCCGGCCGAGGGCGCCGATCCGGGGGACGGCGTTGCCGGCCGGGCCGGCCGGGTCGGGCGGCACGTCGGCGCCGTTGGGGACGACGTGCACCCGCGCCGGGTCGAGCCCGAGGTCGGCGAGCAGCTGCTCGCGGCCCTGCGTCGACGGGCTGAGCACGCCGGCCATCCGCCGGTACAGCGCGGTCAGCGCGGCCCGCTCCTCCCCCCTTCGCGTGTCGCCCACCAGGTGCAGCACGCCGACCGCCGGCGCCACGTCGAGTGCGGCGGCCACCGCGGCGGCGTTGGACGCCGGGTCGACCAGGTTGACCACCACGACGTCGGGGCGCTGCGCGGACAGCGCCGCCCGCGTGGCCGGCGCCGCGGCGGTGTGCCGGGTCAGCGGGACGACGGCACGCTCGACCCCCACTCGCGCGAAGCCGGCCGCCACCGGCTCGGCGCACACCAGCGACGCCGTCGCGCCGCACCCGCCCGCCCGCCGCAGGTGGTGGGTGAGCCACACCTCCGCCCCGCCCCAGGCGTCGGAGTCCGCCACGAAGGAGACCCTCACGGGGCCACCAGCTCCCGCGCGGCCCCGGCGACGGCGGCCGGCGAGACGGTGAGCGCGCAGCGGAACTCGATGGGGCAGGCCAGGTGCGGGCAGGGCGCGCAGGCCACCGTCGGCGTCAGCGCGCGGTGCCGCGGACCGCGGTGCGCCCAGCGGACCGGGTCGCCGGGGAGGAACACGGTCACGCTCCGGGCGCCGACCGCGGCGGCCAGGTGCGCCGAGCCGGTGTCGTTCCCGACCAGCACGGCGCTGTCGCGCAGCAGCGCGGCCAGCCCGCCGAGGCTGGTGGCGCCGGTGAGGTCGACGGCCGGGGCCCGCATCCCGGCGACCACCCGGGCGGAGATCTCCCGCTCAGCGGGCACCCCGGTGACGACGACGGTCAGCCCGTCGGCGGCCAGCGCGTCGCCGACCGCGGCGTAGCGCTCGACGGGCCAGCGGCGCGTCGGCGCCGAGGCACCGGGGTGCAGGACGGCGTACCGGCCGGGCTCGAGGCCGTGCGCCGCGAGGGTGGCCGCGTGCTCGGCCTCGTCGGCGGCGGTGACGGGGAAGCCCATCCCCGCCTCCCCGCCCGGGGGCAGCCCCAGGTGCTCGAGGAGGGCGACGTGCCGCTCGGCCTCGTGCAGCCGGAGCGGATAGCGCAGGTGCAGCGCGCCGGTGCCGGCCGGCGGGTCCCAGCCGGTGGGTGCGAAGCCGCCGGTCAGGCGGGCGCCGAGTGCGGCGGTGACCCGGTTGGCGGCGGGCCGGTCGCCGTAGGCCTGCAGCGCGAGGTCGAAGCGGCGCTCCCGGGCGGCGGCGGTGAAGGGCGCCCAGCCGGCGGCGTCGACCGGGCCGTCGGGGACGCCCTCGGCGCCGGGGAAGGGCAGCAGGGCGACGGGGACGCCGAGCCGCTCCACCACCGGGGCCGTGCGGCCGAAGGTGACGAGGGTGACCTCGACGTCGGGCCGCGACGCGCGCAGCCGGCGCAGCGCGGGCACCGTGCACAGCAGGTCGCCGAGCCCGACGCGCAGCCGGACGAGCGCGACCCGGCGGACGGCGGGGTCGGCGAGCGGAGCGGTCACCAGCGCCCTCTGCCCCGCCCGCGTGCCGGCATAACCCCAGGACAGCGCCTGGGCCGCGCGCCGGCGGGACCCGTGGTGCACTACAGGTCCCCCCTGGAGCCGGAGGTCCCCGCGTGTCCCGCCCCGCCGCACCCCCTGGTCCCGCGCACGTGCTGCGCCTGTGCAGCGTCTTCGAGCCGGCGGCCCGGCGACGGCGGGCGCAGCCGGCTTCCCTGGCCGGGGAGCTCGACGGGCGGGCGGCGCGCTTCGACCCGATCGGCGGGATGCAGAACCACACCGCCACGCTCACCCGCTGCCTCGACACCCAGGGACTGCAGCAGACGGTGGTCACCGCCCGGCTGGCCGGCCCGCGGGGCGCGACCGCGCTGGGCGCCCGCGCCCGCGTGCACCGCACCGGTCTGCCGGTGCCGCGGCTGCGCCAGCTGTGGGCGCTGGCCGGGCTGACCGCGGTGCTGCGCGCCGGGCGCCGGGCGGGGTCCGCGCCCGTCGACGTCGTGCACGCCCACCAGGGCGAGGACCTCGCCACCCTGCCGCTGGCCCGGCTCGCCGCGCGGGTGCACGGCTGCCCGCTGGTGGTCACGGTGCACTGCAGCGTCGGCCACACGCTGACCGGCCGCGGCCCGAAGGTGCGGCTGCTGCGGGCGCTGGGCGGGTGGATCGAGCGCAGCACGCTGCGGCGGGCCGACGCCGTCGTCGTCCTCACCGGGCGCACGGCCGCCGCCCTGCGCGCGGACGGCGTGCCCGCCGGACGGCTGTCGACCATCCCCTCGGGCTACGACCCCGCGCTGTTCACCGGCGGCACCGACGACGTGTTCCCCGGCATCGCACGGCCGCGGATCGGCTACGTGGGGCGGCTGGCGCCGCAGAAGCGCGCCGACCTGCTGGTGCGCGCGTTCGGTCGGATGTGCCGGCCGGCCTCGCTCGTCGTCGTCGGCGACGGACCCGACCGGGCGCTGGTGGCGCGGCTGGCCGCCGAGGGCCCCGCCGCGGCGCGGACCACGCTGGCCGGGTTCGTCGAGCACGGCCGGGTGCCCGCCGTGCTCGCCTCGCTCGACGTGCTGGTGCTGCCCTCGGCCTACGAGGAGATGGGGTCGGTGCTCACCGAGGCGATGGCCGCCGGGCTGCCGGTGGTGGCCAGCGACGTCGGCGGGATCCCCGAGGTGGTGCGGCACGGCGAGACCGGGCTGCTCGTGCCCCCCGGCGACGTCGGGGCGCTGGCCGCCGCGCTGGACTCCCTCGCCGGCGACCCGGCGCTGCGGGCGCGGCTCGCCGCCGGCGCGCGGGCGCGGTCGGCCGACTACGCCTGGCCGGCGTTGGCCGCGCGGGTGGCCGGGGTCTACGACGCGGTGCTCGGCGTGCCGGCCGAGGTGCGGGCCGCCGCGTGAGCCGGGCGGCCCGCGTCGCCGTCCTCGTGCCCGTGCACGACCAGGCCGCCTTCCTGCCCCGGGCGCTCGAGTCGCTGCTCGCGCAGGAGGAGACGGCGTGGGAGGCGGTGGTCGTCGACGACGGCTCGCCCGACCCCGCCGCGGTGGCCGCCGTCGTCCCCGCGGACCCCCGGGTGCGGCTGGTCCGGATTGAGGACAACCGCGGCCTCGGCGCGGCGCTCAACACCGCGCTCGACGCGACCACCGCACCCGCCGTCGCGTACCTGCCGGCCGACGACGTCTGGTACCCCGGCCACCTCGGCGCGCTGCTGGGCTGCCTGGACGACCCGGCGGTGGTGCTCGCCCGCGCCGACCTGGACCGGCCTGTGGGCACCCCGTACGCGCAGCTGGTGCAGGTGGCCCACCGGCGCACCGGCGACCGGTGGACCGAGCGCGCCGAGCTGGAGACCGACGACCTGGACCGGCTGATGTGGACGCGGGTCGCCGCCCGCGGGACGACGGCCGGCACCGGCCGGGTCACCTGCGCGTGGACGCAGCACCCCGGGCAGCGGTCGCGGGCCATCCGCGAGTCCTTCGACGGGGGTCCCAACGTCTTCCGCACCCGCTACCGCGTGCGGGAGCCGCTGCGCGTCGTCTCCACCGACGGCACCGACCTCGACGAGGTCGCCCGCTACGCGCGGTTCCGGGAGCGGTCCTACCCGCCGTCGGCCGACGGGCTGCGGGTGCTCGTCGTCGGCGAGCTGGCGTTCAACCCCGAGCGGGTGCTCGCGCTGGCCGAGCGCGGGCACTCCCTCACCGGCCTGTGGACGGCGGACGGGCTGGGGGACGCGACGGTCGGGCCGCTGCCGTTCGGCTCCGTGCCCGACCTCGACCGCGACCGCTGGCGCGAGGCGGTGCGGGAACTCGCGCCCGACGTCGTGTGGGCGCAGCTGAACTGGCGGGCGGTGCCGTTCGCGCACGCGGTGCGCGCCGCGTCCGGCGATCTGCCGTTCGTGTGGCACTTCAAGGAGTCGCCGCAGCGCAGCGTCGTCCGCGGGGAGTGGCCCCTGCTGGCCGACCTGGTGTGCGGCGCCGACGCCTGCCTGCTGGCCACCGAGGAGGAGCGCGACTGGTTCGCGCTGGCGCTGCGCGGGCGGGTGGACCCCGCGCGGCTCGGCGTCCTGGACGGCGACCTGCCCAAGCGCGACTGGCTGGACGCGCCGCTGTCGCCGAAGCTGTCGGACGCCGACGGGCAGCCGCACGCCGCCGTCGTCGGCCGGCCCTCCGGGCTGGACCTCGACTGGGTGCTCGCGCTGGCCGGCCGCGGCGTGCACACCCACCTGTACGGGCAGGTGCGCGCGCCCGGGCCGAAGGGGTCGTGGACCGGCTGGCTCGAGGAGGCGCTGGCCCGCGCGCCGGGGTTCGTGCACGTGCACCCGGCGGTCGGGCCGGAGGACTGGGTGCGCGAGCTGTCCCGCCACGACGCCGGCTGGCTGCACCGCTTCGACAGCGCCAACGGCGGCGACCTGCGCCGGGCCAGCTGGGACGACCTCAACTCCCCCGCCCGCCTGCCGGTGCTGCTGGCCGCCGGGCTGCCGCTGCTGCAGCAGGCCAACCCGGGGTCGCTGGTGTCGGTGGAGCGGGTGCTGCGGCAGGACGGGACGGGACTGCTCTACCGCTGCGCCGACGACGTCGCCGACGTCCTCGCCCGCGAGGTGGCGGGCCGGGCCGGGCAGGCCGCCGCGCTGGCCGCCCGCGAGCGGCACGTCTTCGACGCGCACGCCGACCGCCTCGTCGACCTGTTCCGCTCCCTCGCCCGCTGAGCGAGGAGCCCGCCCTCCCCACCGGGCGCGCGCTACGGCGCGGCCTGCTCCGGGGTCGGTGCCTCGGCCGGGCTCACCGCGTCCGGCTCGGGCCCCGGGGCGGCGTCCTCCGCGGGCGCGGCCGGGCGCCCGTTGCGGTGCGGCAGGTGCAGGACGCCGCGCAGGTGCGGGTGCGGCAGCCGCGCGACCACCCCCGAGGGGAGGTGGAGGTGCGGCAGGTGCAGGTGCGGCAGGTGCACCTGGGGCACGTGCAGGTGCGGCAGCGGCCGGTGCTGCACCCGCGGCACCCGTGCCACCACCGCCGCCGCCCGGAGCCGCAGCGACTCCTCGTGCCGGGCCCGGACCGCGGCCTGCGCGGCGCGGTGGTCACGCTCCCACCGCGCGGTGTTGCCCCGCGCCATCGCGATGACCAGTGCTATCTCCACCGCGAACCCGACGACCGCGACCAGCGCCCACGCCCACCCCATGACGGCCCCTCCTCCGAGGCCGCCGCGCAGCCCGGTCCCCCGGCGTCCGCGGCGTCACCGGAAGGATGCAGCCGACGGCGTATCCGGAACAAGCCCGATCGCGCCGCCGGCACGCGGCGCACCGCGCGACACGCCGAGGTGCGGCACGGACGCGGCGTCAGAACCGCAGGACGGCCTGCAGCGGCGGCGAGGGCAGCCGGCGGCCGGCGAGGTCGGCCAGCAGCGCCGGGCCGTCCTCGAACGGGACGACGTCGGTGACCAGGTGCCGGCGGACGTCGTCGCCGCGCTCGCGCAGCAGGTCGAGCGTGACGTCGGCCAGCGCCGTCCGCGGCCAGGCCCCGGCCATGCCGCGCGGCACCCGGCTGATCTGCGCGCAGACGACCGACAGGCCGTTGTGGTGGAACTCCTCGCCGAGCCGGACCGTCTCCGCGCCGGCCTGGTAGAAGCCCAGGTCGACGACGACGCCCTGCGGCCGCAGCGCCTTGAGACCGGTGGCCAGCGCCGCGTCGTGCCCCCGGCACTGCAGGACGACGTCGGCACCGGCGTCGCCCGGCGCGTGCCGCCACCGCAGCTTGACCGCCTCCCACGCGCCGCCGTCGTCGTCCACCGTGGCCAGCCCCAGCGACCCGGCGACCGAGCGCCGCCGCGCCGAGGGCTCGGCGACGACGACGTCGGCCGCGCCGTGCCGGACGGCGAGCAGCGCCGACAGCAGCCCGATGACGCCGGCGCCGGTGACCAGCACGTGCCGGTCGCGGACGCCGTCGCCGACCCCGCCGCCGGGGCCGGCGAACTGCGCGGTGGCGTGCAGCAGTCCGTTGACGCAGATCGGGCCCATCTGGGCGAGGTAGACGCCGAGCAGCGGGTCGAGGTCGTCGGGCACCGGGACGACCGGCCTGACCGACGGGTCCGCGCAGCACCCGGTGCGGTGGCCGTGGGCCGTGGCCACGCGGGTCCCCTCGGCCAGGCCGGGGCTGCGGCTCTCGGTGACCCGCCCGACCTCCATGTACCCGAGGGTGCGGACGGGGTAGCCGGCGGTCGGTCCGTCGCCGAACGAGCGCAGGTCGGCGTCCCAGTGCAGCCGGTGGTGCGGGTCGGTGCCGCGCACCAGCGCCACCTCGGTGCCGGCGCTGACGCCGCTGAACTCGGTGTCCACCCACACCTGCCCGGGACCGGGCTCGGCGTCGGTGTCGTCGAGGACCTCCGGCCGCCCCGGGGCGACGACACCGATCGTGCGCACCGGCCTCACAGCGACACCGTGCCACCGTCGGCCGCCGCCCGCGCGACCGCCACCGCCAGCCGGGGGGTGCGCAGCACCCCGGCGCAGGGCGCCCGGACGTCGTCGCCGTCCCCGCGGACGGCGGCGACGAACCCGGCTCCCACCAGCCCGATGCGCGTGCTCACGGGCCGGTCCTGCCCGGCCCGGCGGCGGCCGAACCCCGGCCGACGACCCGCCTCAGCTCACCAGGGCCTGGATCGCCGACTCCTCGAGCTCGGCGTCGGCCCAGCGCATCCGCCGCAGCGCGTCCGGCTGGCACCGCTCCGCCAGCTCGAACAGGTCGCGCCTCCTCGCCCCCTGCGCGGCCCGGGCCGACAGCTCCCGGTCCAGGGAGACGCCGGCGGCCTCGCGGTGCACGTGCCGCAGGTCGGCCAGCAGCAGCAGGCCGGGCTCGGGGCGCCGGCGGAGCAGGTCCGACGTCGTCCGTGGGAGTCGACGCGGGTCGGCCAGGTCTCCCCCGGCCCGTCGGCGTCCGCGTGCCCGACGGCTCGGCGGTGCGGTCGATCCGCGCCATCGTCGTCCTCCTCGACTGCGCAGCGGGCCGGACAGTCGGAACACGTCGACGGTCCTCGGGCCACGAGGGACGACGGCCACCCCGCGACCGGTGTGCACCGGCCACGACCGCCCGGTTCGGTCGCGCACGACCGGGTAGCGGACCCGCCGGGGCCGGACCCGGGTCCTGCACTGCTGCCGACCTCCGGAGGTCCCGTGGACGTCGTCGACACCCCGACACCCGAGCTGCAGACCATGTCGCTGGGCCTCTACGACCTGGTGCACTTCGCGCTCATGGCCGCCGGCTTCAGCCTGCTGGCCTACTTCCTGTACTCCTGGGCGAGCAGGGAGGAGGTCGGCCGCCGCTACCGGCCGGCCGTGTACGCCGGGCTCTGCCTCGCCGCGGTCGCGACCGTGTCCTACCTCGTGCTCTTCCTCAAGTGGGACACCGGCTTCGACCTGCAGGACGGCCTCTACCGGCCCAACGCCGAGGCCCGGTTCACCGGCTCCACCCGCTATCCCGACTGGGCGGTCACCGTCCCGCTGCTGACCGTGGAGCTGCTCGCGGTGTGCTCCCTGGCCGGGTCGCGGGCGCGGAACCTGCGGGCCAGCGCCATGGCCGCGGCCTTCCTGATGATCCTCACCGGCTACCTCGGCGCCCAGGTGGTCGCCGACGGCCGGGACCGGACCGCACTGGTCGTCTGGGGCCTGGTCAGCACGGCGTTCTTCGCCTACCTCTGCGTGGCGCTGATCGGGGCGGTGCGCGCCTCCCTGCCGCACATGGGCCGCGAGGCGGCGGTCAGCCTGCGCAACGCCACGATCGTGCTGCTGAGCAGCTTCGGCGTGTACCCGCTGGTGTACGCGATCCCCGTGTTCGTCGACGTCACCCCCGCCTGGTCCGCCACGGTGCAGGTGGCGTACTCGACCGCCGACGTCATCGCCAAGGTCGGCTTCGGGCTGCTCGTGCACAAGGTCGCCGTCCTGCGGACCGCCGAGGACGTGCGCGCCGGCGTCGACACCCACCCCGAGCCGGTCTGGGTGAGCAACGTGCACGAGAGCGACGGCGTGCTGCCGGAACTGGACCGGGTGTCCTCCTCGGCCGCGGCCACCCTGCGCGGCGGGCACGACCACCACGGGCACGACCACCACGGGCGCGACCACCACCACGACGAGCCCGGGCACGACGGCGCGCACGGCGCGACCCGGCAGGCGCCCGACCCGGGCTGACCGTGCGCCTGCCGCTCCGCCACCGGGGAGGGGTGCCCGCGAGCGACCCGCGGGTGGCCGTCCCGGCCCGTGCGGCCACGGCCGTCTCCCTCACCGCCGCGGGCGCGGTGGTCGCCGTCGAGGTGCTGGTGCCCGGCGGCTGGGGCCGGCCGGCCGGCCTGGCTGCCGCTGGCCGCCGGCCGGCCTGCCGCACGGCGCCGTCGACCGCCTGGTCCCCGCCCGGACGGGGAGCGCGACCTGCTCGCCACCGCCCTGCCGCTGCTGGCCGCGCCCACGCTGCCGCACGTCCTCGTCGTCGCCTGGCCCGACCGCGCCCCTCGCGCGGTGCCGCCGGGTCTCGTGGCACGGTGACGGCCGTGGTGAACGTCCTCTCCATCCAGTCGCACGTCGCCTACGGGCACGTGGGGAACTCCTCGGCGGTCTTCCCGCTGCAGCGCCTCGGCGTCGAGGTCTGGCCGGTGCACACCGTCCAGTTCTCCAACCACACCGGCTACGGCGCGTGGACCGGGCGGGTCTTCGACGGGCAGGCGGTGGAGGAGGTCGTCGACGGCATCGCCGACCGGGGCGTGCTCGGCACCGCCGACGCCGTCCTGTCCGGGTACCTCGGGTCGGCCGACATCGGCCACGCCGTCGTCGGCACCGTGGGCCGGGTGCGGGCGGCCAACCCCGACGCCGTCTACTGCTGCGACCCGGTCATCGGCGACGTCGGCCGCGGCGTCTTCGTCCGGCCCGGCATCGAGGAGCTCATGCGGGAGGTCGCCGTCCCCGCCGCCGACCTGGTCACCCCCAACCACTACGAGCTCGACCTGCTGGCGCAGACGACGACGCGGTCGCTCGACGAGGTGAAGGGCGCCGTCGCGGCGGTGCAGGGGCTGGGCCCCCGGGTCGTGCTGACGACGTCGCTGGTCGCCGAGGACACCCCCGACGACGCCGTCGACCTGCTCGCCTCCGAGGGCGGCCGGCACTTCCGGGTGCGCACGCCACGGCTGTCGGTGGCGGTCAACGGCGCCGGTGACGCCATCGCGGCGCTGTTCCTGGCGCACTGGCTGGAGACCCGCTCGGCCGGCGAGGCGCTGGGCCGGGCCGCCGCGAGCGTCTGGGGGCTGCTGCGGCGCACCGAGGAGGCCGGGTCGCGGGAGGTCCTGCTGGTGGCCGCGCAGGAGGAGTTCGTGTCGCCGTCGCGCACGTTCCCCGTCGAGGAGGTCTGACTGGCGGGGCCGGTGTCCCGGCCTCCCCGGCCCCGAGGGCGGCCCGGTGGCCGTGTGCTCGACCACCGGGCCTGGGGTTGACCGGACCGCCGGCGGTCCGGGCCCCTGCATCGGTTGCCGGCGCCGCAGGGGACGCCGGCCGGCGGGCCGCCTAGCGCCTACCCGGCAACTCGCCGGTTCGCACCAGGTCGGCGGCGATGTCGCGGACCTTGCGGTTGGTGTGCATCGAGACCTCGGCCAGCCGGGCGAAGGCCTGCTCGGGAGTGAGCCGGTGCCGCTCGATCAGGATGCCCTTCGCCTGCTCGATGACCGCCCGGGAGGCCATGGCGGCCTCCAGCTCGGCGGCCACCCGGCGGGCCTCGTCGAGCGCCCGCGCGGTGGCCACCGCCGCGCCCGCGGTGGTGGCCATCCAGCGCACGCTCGCGCGACTGCCGGCGTCGAAGGCACCCGCCTCGCGGGCGTAGACGTTGAGCGCCGCGCCGCCGCCGTCCGACGGGAGGACGAGCGGTACCGACAGCGAACTCAGGGACCCGACGTCCACCGCGGACGCCCGGTACGCCGGCCAGCGCCCGTCGGTGCGCAGGTCGGTGACCTCGACCTCCTCGGCGTCGCGCGCCGCCACCAGACACGGCCCCTCGTCGTGCGCGTACTGGTGCTCGTCGAGGAGGCGCGACAGCGGACCCGTGCTGGCCACGGTCGCCGGACGGCGGTCGGTGAGCACCGTCACGGACACGTCGGTGTGCTCGGGCACGATCTCCGCGGTGAGCTCCGCGGTCGTCTGCAGCACGGACGACAGGTCGGGCTCGGGGAGGACCAGACCGACGAGGCGCTCGAGCACCTGCAGCCGCAGGTCCGGCGTCGGTCCTTCGTGCTCGCTCACGTCGCTCCAGGATCAGGCGGGAGCACGTCGGCGCCCGCGGCAGGACACCCCGAGGGGGAGGTCCTGCGAGGCGCGCCGCTTTATGACGCCGACCCGGGACACGCCCCGGGTACCTGCCCATCGTACGCGGGGGTCCCGTCGCGCGCGGCCGGTGAGGCTCCCGTCCGCGGTGTGACCCGCGTCGTCCGCCGGGCGGGTCCGGACAGGGGCACCCAACATGGGCGGGTGCACCTGTTCCGGACCAAGCCGGTCGAGCGCCTCGGGGACTCCAGTGACGGGACGGCGACCGAGGAGGTGGGCCACCTCCGCCAGCGGTTGTCGGCACGGCACCTCGTCGGCTTCGGCATCGGCGTGGTGATCGGCACCGGCATCTTCACCCTCACCGGCGTCGCCGCCCGGGACACCGCGGGCCCGGCGGTCGTGGTCTCCTTCGCCGTCGCCGGCGTCGTCGCCCTGCTCGCCGCGCTCTGCTACGCCGAGCTGGCCTCCTCCGCGCCGACCGCCGGCAGCGCCTACTCCTACGCCTACGCCACGGCCGGCGAGGTGGTCGCGTGGGTGATCGGCTGGGACCTGTTCCTGGAGTTCGCGCTGGGCGCCGCGGTGGTGGCCCGCGGCTGGTCGGGCTACGTCGGCAACCTGCTGGACCTGCCGCCCTCGCTGTTCGGCGAGGAGGCGCCGGTCAACGTCGGCGCGGCGCTCGTCGTGGTGGCGCTGACCGCCGTCGCGGTGCTCGGCATCCGGGAGTCCGCCCGCGTCACCGCCCTGCTCGTGGTGGTCAAGGTCGCCGTCTGCGTGTTCGTGGTCGTGGCCGGCGCCTGGTTCGTCCGCGGCGCCAACCTCACCCCGTTCGTCCCGCCGGGCCGGCCGGCCGAGGGCGAGGGCGGGCTGGCCCAGCCGCTGATCCAGGCGATCGCCGGCATCGACCCGGTCGTCTTCGGCGTCGGCGGGGTGCTCACCGCCGCGGCCGTCGTCTTCTTCTCCTACACCGGCTTCGAGGCGGTCGCGAACCTCGGGGAGGAGACCCGCCGCCCCGGCCGCGACCTCCCCCTGGGCCTGTTCGGCACCCTCGCGCTGGCCACCGCCCTCTACATCGGCGTCTCGCTGGTCGTGGTCGGGATGGTCCCCTACGACCGGATCGACCCCGGCGCGCCGATCGCCGACGCCTTCGACCAGGTGGGCCTCGGCTGGGCGTCCGCGCTGATCTCGCTGGCCGCGGTCGCCGGGCTGACCTCGGTGATCCTGGTCGACCTGATCACCGTCGGCCGGATCGGCTTCGCGATGGGCCGCGACGGCCTGCTGCCGCAGTCGGTGGCGCAGGTCAGCCCGCGGACCGGCACGCCGGCGCGGGTCACGCTGCTCTTCTCCGTCCTGGTGCTGGTCATGGCGACCTTCGTGCCGCTGGGGGCGTTGGCCGACCTGGTCAGCATCGGCACGCTCTTCGCGTTCCTGCTCGTCTCGGTCGCCGTCGTCGCACTGCGCCGCACCCGCCCGGACATGCCCCGGCCGTTCCGGGTGCCGTTCTCCCCCGTGGTGCCGGTGCTCTCGGCGCTGGCCTGCCTCTACCTGATGCTCAACCTCAGCATCGAGACCTGGCTGCGCTTCCTCGCCTGGCTGGCGATCGGTCTGGTCGTCTACGCCGCCTACGGCTACCGGCACTCACGGCTGGGCCGGACGGCGGAGGCGGCACCCCGCCCGCGCTGAGCCGGCGCTCCCCCGAGCGGAGCCGGAACACATCCGTCCGGCTCGCGTTGCCGCCGGCCGGCGGCCTGGCTAGCGTCCCGGACGGCGGCGAGCAGGCACCGCCACGCCGTCGACCGCGCCGCGAGCCGTCCCGCCGCCCGGGACGCCGGTCCGCGCGCAGCCGGTCGAGAGCCCGGGAGCACCGATGTCGCACCCTCCGGCCGACCGCGCCCAGACCACCCCCGCCGGCACGTCCCCGACCGGGGCGCCCGCCGGCGGCCGCATGTCGGCCGGGACCCGGTCGACACTGCTCGGGGCCATGTTCCTCATGGCCACCTCGGCCATCGGCCCGGGCTTCATCACCCAGACGACGACGTTCACCGTCCAGCTGGGCGCGGCGTTCGCCTTCGCGATCGCCGTCTCGATCGTCATCGACATCGCGCTGCAGTTGAACGTGTGGCGGGTGATCGGGGTGAGCGGTCGGCGCGCCCAGGAGCTGGGCAACCTCGTCCTCCCCGGGCTGGGCTGGGTCATGGCCGCCTTCCTGCTGGCCGGCGGGCTGGTGTTCAACATCGGCAACGTCGCCGGCGCGGGCCTGGGCACCGACGCGATGATGGGGCTGGACCCGAGGATCGGCGGGGCCGTCTCCGCGCTCATCGCCATCGGGGTCTTCCTGAGCAGGCGCGCCGGGGTGGCCGTCGACCGCATCGTCGTCGTCCTCGGCCTGCTGATGATCACGCTGACCGCGTACATCGCGATCACCTCCGGCCCGCCGGTGGGACGGGCGCTGCGGAACGTCGTCCTCCCCGAGGAGGTCTCCTTCCTGGCGATCACCACGCTGGTCGGCGGCACGATCGGCGGCTACATCGTCTACGCCGGCGCCCACCGGCTGCTCGACTCCGGGGTCACCGGTCGCGAGCACGTCCGCGACATCACCCGCGGCTCGATCACCGGGATCGTGATCACCGGGATCATGCGGGTCGTCCTCTTCCTCGCCATCCTCGGCGTGGTGGCCGGTGGCGCCGACCTCGGCACCGAGAACCAGGCGGCCACCGCCTTCCAGACGGCGGCGGGCGAGGTCGGGCTGCGGGTCTTCGGCGTCGTGCTGTGGGCCGCGGCGATCACCAGCGTCATCGGCGCGTCCTACACCACGATCTCCTTCGTCACCTCCCGGACCCGCACCGCCGACCGCACCCGCACGCTCCTCGTGGTCGCCTTCATCGCCGTCACCACGCTGGCCTTCCTGCTCATCGGGGCCGCTCCGACCACGCTGCTGGTGTTCGCCGGCGCGTTCAACGGGCTGCTGCTGCCGATCGGCATCGCGGTGCTGCTCTGGGTGGCCACCCGCCGCGCCGACCTGATGAACGGGTACCGGTACCCGCGCTGGCTGCTCGTGGTCGGCTGGACGGCGTGGCTGCTCACCCTGTACCTGGCGGTCAACTCCGTCCGCCCGGTGATCGAGCTGTTCTCCTGAGGAGGCCGGCATGGACCTCAACTCCGACCTCGGCGAGGGCTTCGGCCAGTGGACCCTCGGCGACGACGACGCCCTGCTCGACGTGGTGACCAGCGCCAACGTCGCCTGCGGCTTCCACGCCGGCGACCCCGTCATCCTGCGGCGCGTGTGCGACCGGGCCGCCGCCGCCGGCGTCGCGGTCGGCGCGCAGGTCGGCTACCGGGACCTCGCGGGCTTCGGCCGGCGGTTCGTCGACGTCGAGCCCGACGCGCTCACCCAGGACGTGCTCTACCAGGTCGGCGCGCTCGAGGCCTTCGCCCGCGTGGCCGGCACCGGGGTCCGCTACGTCAAGCCGCACGGCGCCCTCTACAACGCGATCGTGACCCACGAGGAGCAGGCCGCGGCGGTGGTGCGCGCCGTCGCCGAGTACGACCGGGCGCTGCCGGTGCTCGGCCTGCCCGGCTCGGCGTTCCTCCGGCTGGCCGCGGAGGCGGGGCTGAGCGTCGTCGCCGAGGCGTTCGCCGACCGCGCGTACACGCCGGAGGGCACGCTGGTGTCCCGCCGGCTGCCCGGCGCGGTCCTGCACGACGCCGAGGAGATCGCCCGCCGCTGCGTCGCCATGGCCACCGGCGAGCCGGTCACCGACGTCGACGGCGGGCCGCTGGTGCTGGCGCCGGAGTCGATCTGCGTGCACGGCGACACCCCGGGTGCGGTGGCGATCGCCCGGCGGGTGCGGGCGGCGCTGACGGAGGCCGGGGTGCCGCTGGCCTCCTTCGTCTGATGCGGGTCCTGCCGAGCGGCTCGACGGCGCTGCTGGTCGAGCTCGACGACCTCGACGCCGTCCTCGGGTTCACCGCCGCCCTGCTGGACCGCTCCCTGCCCGGGGTCGTCGACGTGGTCCCGGCGGCGCGGACCGTGCTCGTGGTGGCCGACGGCGACCCGGGTGCTCTCACCGCCGCGCTCGAGCGGCTGCCGTGGCGGCCCGGACGGCGCGGCACCGGCGAGCTGGTGGAGCTGCCGGTGCGCTACGACGGCGCCGACCTGGCCGGCGTGGCCGAGCTGCTGGGCACCGACCCCGACGGCGTGGTCGCGGCGCACACCGGCCGGGAGTGGACGGTGGCCTTCTGCGGGTTCGCGCCGGGCTTCGGCTACTGCACGCCCGAGAGCGACCCCTGGGACGTGCCGCGGCTGGCCACCCCGCGCACCCGCGTCCCGGCCGGCGCGGTGGGGCTGGCCGGCGGGTTCACCGGCGTCTACCCGCGGGAGTCCCCCGGCGGCTGGCAGCTGCTCGGGCGCACCGACGTCGCCGTGTTCGACCTGTCGCGCGACCCGGCGGCGCTGCTGCGGCCGGGCGTGCGGGTGCGGTTCCGTGCCGTCCGGTGAGCCGGGCGGTGCCGTGGGCCGCACCCTCACCGTGCGGGCGCCGGGGCCGCTCGCCACGGTGCAGGACCGCGGCCGGCCCGGGCTGGCCGCGGTCGGGGTGGGCCGGTCGGGTGCGGCCGACCGCGCCTCGGCGGCCCTGGCCAACCGGCTGGTGGGCAACTCCCCCGACGCGGCGGTCCTCGAGGTGACGCTCGGCGGGCTGGCGGTGCGGGCCGGGGCCGACCTCGTCGTCGTCACCACGGGGGCGCGCTGCCCCGGCGGCACCGTGCACTGCGCCCCGGGGCTGCTGCGGGCGGGCGCGACGCTCGCCCTCGGCACGCCGGCGGCCGGGCTGCGGACGTACCTCGCCGTCCGCGGCGGGGTCACCGTCGACCCGGTGCTCGGCTCCCGGTCCACCGACGTGCTGTCCGGCCTCGGCCCGCCGCCGCTGCGGGCCGGGGACGTGCTGCCGGTCGGCTCCCCCGGAGCCCCGCTGCCCGGGGTCGACGTCGCGCCGGTGGCCGACCCGCCGTCCGGATCGGTGACCGTGCGGCTGCTGCCCGGTCCGCGCGCCGACTGGCTGACGCCCGCCTCGCTCGAGGCCCTGGCGGCCTCGCCGTGGACCGTCACCGCCGAGAGCAACCGGGTCGGGCTGCGGCTGGACGGGCCCCGGCTGGAGCGCCGGGTGCGCGACGAGCTGCCGAGCGAGGGCCTGGTCCGCGGCGCGCTGCAGGTGCCGCCGTCGGGTGCGCCGGTGCTCTTCCTCGCCGACGCGCCCGTCACCGGCGGCTACCCGGTGGCCGGGTACGTCGCCGACGCCGACGTCGACCGCTGCGCCCAGCTGCGCCCCGGTCAGCTGCTGCGGTTCCGCGGCTGACCCGCGTGGTCCGCCCCAGCGGTGGGCCGCGGTCCGGGTTCGCCCCCGGGCCCGGCTCCGGGCAGGGTGGGGACGTCGGCAGCCGATCCGTCGGCCGGGAGACAGGAGGGGTCCATGGGCGTCAGGGACAGCGCGGAGTGGCAGGCACTGGCCGAGCACCACCGGGAGGTGGGCGGGCGGCACCTGCGGGACCTGTTCGCCGAGGACCCCGGTCGCGGCACCGACCTCACCGTGGCCGCCGGCGACCTGTACCTCGACTACTCGAAGAACCGGCTCACCCGCGAGACGGTCCGGCTCCTGGCCGCGCTGGCCGAGGGCGTGGGCCTGCGCGAGCGGACCGAGGCGATGTTCCGCGGCGAGCACGTCAACACGACCGAGGACCGCGCGGTGCTGCACGTGGCGCTGCGCGACCCGGCGACGAGCGGTCTCGACGTCGACGGCCACGACGTCCGGCAGGAGGTGCACGAGGTGCTCGGCCGGATGGCCGACTTCGCCGACCGCGTGCGCGGCGGGAACTGGACCGGGCACACCGGCGAGCGGATCCGGGCGGTGGTCAACATCGGCATCGGCGGGTCCGACCTCGGCCCGGCCATGGCCTACCAGGCCCTGCGCGACTACTCGGACCGGTCGCTGACGTTCCGGTTCGTCTCCAACATCGACCCGACCGACCTGGCGGAGGCCACCCGCGACCTCGACCCGGCGAGCACGCTGTTCGTCGTCGCGTCGAAGACCTTCACCACCCAGGAGACGCTGACCAACGCGACGGAGGCCCGCCGCTGGCTGGTCGAGGGGCTCGGCGGGGACGAGGAGGCGGTCGCGAAGCACTTCGTCGCCGTCTCCACCAACGCCGAGGAGGTCGCGGCGTTCGGCATCGACACCGCCAACATGTTCGGCTTCTGGGACTGGGTCGGCGGCCGGTACTCGTTCACCTCGGCGATCGGCCTGTCGCTGATGGTCGCCATCGGGCCAGAGCGGTACCGCGAGCTGCTCGACGGGTTCCACGCGATGGACGAGCACTTCCGCACCGCGCCGTACGAGGAGAACCTGCCGGCGCTGCTGGGGTTGATCTCGCTCTGGTACGTGGACTTCTTCGGCGCGCAGAGCCAGGCGGTGCTCCCCTACTCGCAGTACCTCGCGCGGTTCCCGGCCTACCTGCAGCAGCTGTGCATGGAGTCCAACGGCAAGTCGGTGACCCTCGACGGCTCGGCGGTCGACGTCGCCACCGGGGAGATCGTGTGGGGCGAGCCGGGCACCAACGGCCAGCACGCCTTCTACCAGCTGCTGCACCAGGGGACGGTGCTCGTCCCGGCCGACTTCCTCGGCTTCGCGCAGCCCAACGACCTCGCCCACGACAGGGACCTCGACGGCATGCACGACCTGTTCCTGGCCAACTTCCTCGCCCAGCCGCGCGCGCTGGCCTTCGGCCGCACCGCCGAGGAGGTCGCCGCCGAGGGGACGGCGCCGGACGTCGTCCCGCACAAGGTCATGCCGGGCAACCGCCCGTCCAACGCGATCGTCGCGCGCACGCTGACGCCGTCGGTGCTCGGGCAGCTGGTGGCCGCCTACGAGCACCGCGTCTTCACCCAGGGCGTCGTGTGGGGCATCAACTCCTTCGACCAGTGGGGCGTGGAGCTGGGCAAGGTCATGGCCAACCAGCTCGCGCCGAAGCTGCAGAGCGAGGAGGCGCCCGAGTACGACGCCGACTCCTCCACCAACGCGCTGGTCCGGCTGCTGCGGGAGGGCCGCGGCCGCCCGGCCTGAGGTGGTGTGCGCCTGTGGCGCACCCTCGCCCGGGGGTGCGCCACAGGCGCACACCACCGGCCCGGTCACTCCCGCCCGCGGAGCTCCTCGAGGATCGGGCCGGCGACCTTGAAGGCGTGGTTGGCCGCCGGGACGCCGGCGTAGACGGCCGCGTGCTGGAGCACCTCGGCGACGTCCTCGTCGGAGAGGCCGTTGTTCCTCGCCGCGCGCACGTGCAGCGCGAACTCGTCCCAGTGCCGCAGCGCGATGCAGATCGACAGCGTGGCGATGCTGCGCTCCCGCCGCTGCAGGCCGGGCCGCTGCCAGACGTCGCCCCACGCCGTCCGGGTGATGAAGTCCTGGAACCCGGCGGTGAACGGCGTCGTGCTCGCCACCGCCCGGTCCACCCACGCGTCCCCGAGGACCTCGCGCCGGGTGCGCATGCCCGCCTCCCGGCGGGCGTCGTCGGTGGTGGGACCGGTCGAGGAGTCCTCGCTCACGCGTGGCCCCCGGCCGCGTCCAGGTGGCCCAGCAGCGCGCCGGTGACCTCCAGCGGCTGCTCCAGGTTCGGCAGGTGCGCCCCCGGGCTCACCGACACCAGCGAGGCGCCGGCGATCCCCTCGGCGATGACCTGCTGGTGCGGCGGCGGCAGCGCCGGGTCCTCCGCGCCGGAGACGACCAGCGTCGGCGCGCTGATCCGCCCGAGGTCCTCCCGCAGGTCCACCGCGGCCACCACCTCGCAGCACAGCGCGTAGCCCTCGTCGTCGGCCCCGACGATCATCGCCTCCAGCCGCGCGACCAGGTCGGGGTGCTCCGCCGCGCAGCCCGGGGTCAGCCACCGGCCCACCACCGTCGGCGCCAGCGGCGCGGTCCCACCGGAGCGCGCCGCGGCGGCCCGGTCGAGGAAGCCCTGCGGGTCGGGCCTCGCCGAGGTGGCCAACAGCGCCAGCCGGGCGACCCGGTCGGGCTCGCGCGCGGCCAGCCGCATGGCGGTCATCCCGCCCAGCGACAGCCCCACGAGGTGGGCCCGCCGCGCGTCCAGCCGGTCCAGCAGCGCGACCACGTCGTCGACCAGGTCGTCGAGGGAGTAGGGACCGGGCGGCGCCGGCGACTCCCCGTGCCCGCGGGTGTCGTAGGTGACCACCCGGTAGCGCTCGGCCAGGGCGGGCACCTGCGGGTCCCACATGCCGCGGGTCGCGCCCAGCGAGTTGGACAGGACGACGACCGGCGCGTCGGCCGGCCCGTCCTCGGTGTAGCTCACCTCGACGGCGGTCATGCGTCGTCCCCCTCGGTCAGTCGGTCGTGCTCGGCCAGCGCCGCGTCCACCTGCGCGCCGGCCTCCCCCACGTCGGGTGCGGACCCGGCCAGCACCGCGGCGGCGTCGACGTCGTCCCGGGCGGCCACCACCTCGGCCAGCGGCCGCCCGCTCTCCCGCGCCTCCCGGGTGGCCGCGGCCGCCGCGTCGTGCGCCGCTCCCCGGCCCAGCGACGGCGCCAGCGCCTCGGCCAGCGCACCGGCCAGCGAGCCCTCACCGGCCGCCGCCACGGTCGCCGCCATCCGGCCGACGTCCGGCCGCAGCCCGCGCAGGCTCTCGGCCAGCCACGACGCCGCCGACCCCACGGTGGTCAGCAGCTCGGTCAGCGCCGGCCACTCGCTGTGCCACCCGCCGGCCGCGCGCTCGTGCTCCTGCTCCATCGCGCCCAGCAGCGTCGCCACCAGCCCCGGGGCCCGCCGCGCGCACGCCCGCGCCGAGATCGCCGCCACCGGGTTGCGCTTGTGCGGCATGGCGGAGGAGCCCCCGCGCCCCTCGCCCACCTCGGCGACCTCGGCCACCTCCGACTGGGCCATCAGCACCACGTCGACGGCGACGGTCGCGACCACCCCGGCGGCGGACCCGAGCGCACCGGCGAGGTCGGCCACCGGCAGGCGCACCGTGAACCAGGGGACGGCCGGCGCCACCAGCCCCAGCTCCCCGGCCAGCGCCGCGCGCACCGCGACGCCCGCACCCGACGACGCTGCCAGCGTCCCGACCGCGCCGCCGTACTGCACCGGCAGCGAGGCCACGACCTCGGCCAGCCGCAGCCGCGCGCCCTCCAGCCCGGCCAGCCAGGTCGCGGCCTTGAGGCCGAACGTCGTCGGCAGCGCCTGCTGCATCAGCGTGCGGCCCATGACCACGTCGTCGCGGTGCGCCCGCGCCAGGTCGGCACACCGGGCCGCCGCGGCCGCCAGGTCGGCGTCGACCGCCGTGACCGCCCGCCGCGCGAGCAGCACCAGGGCGGTGTCGACGACGTCCTGGCTGGTCGCGCCCACGTGCACGGCGACCGCGTCGCGCTCCCCCACGGCGTCCTGCAGCGCGCGCACCAGCGGCGGCACCGGGTTGCCCGCGTCGGCGGCCCGGGCGACGACGGTCGCGAGGTCCAGGCGCGAGGGGTCGGCGCAGGCGTCGGCCACGGCGTCGGCCGCGGTGGTGGGGACCAGGCCGCTGCGGGCGGCGGCGCGGGCGAGCGCGGCCTCGACCTCCAGCAGCGCGCGGAGCCAGGCGTCGTCGGAGACGGCCGCCGCCGCACCGCCGCGGGCGAACGTGCCGGCGAACAGACCTGTCACGCGTCCCTTCCTACCGCCGGGCCCGGCACGCCGCTCAGACGGCGAAGAACACCGTCTCCCGCTCGCCCTGCAGGTGGACGTCGAAGCGGTACCCGTCGGCGGTCCGCTCCGCGACCAGGGTGCGGCGCTGCTCCTCGGTCAGCCCCCGCAGGACCACGTCCTCGGCGTTGGCCGCGGCCTCGTCGGCGAAGTAGACCCGGGTGACGACGCGGTCGAGCATGCCGCGGGCGAAGACGGAGACGTCGACGTGCGGCGCCTGCAGGCCGCCCTCGCCGTCGGGCACCCGGCCGGGCTTGAGGGTGAAGACGCCGAACTCCCCCGGCGGGTCGCTCGTCTGCACGCGGGCGTAGCCGCGGAAGCCGGGGTAGGAGGCCGCGCCGCGGGGGTCCTCGGGTGAGGGGAAGCGGCCGTCCGGATCGGCCTGCCAGGTCTCGATCATCGCGTCGGGGACCAGGTCGCCCGCGCCGTCGACCACCCGGCCGCGGATCCAGATCCCGCCCTCGGTGCCCTCGGCGGCGGCCCAGGCGCCGTCCGGCCAGGTCAGGCCGATGGCCAGGTAGGGGCCGACGGTCGCGCTCGGGGTGGTGCCCAGCCGGAGCGGCTCGGTGAGGAAGCCGGTGCCGCGCTGCCCGGAGCGGGGCTGCAGGGGGACGGCCGGGTCGGGCGGGACGTCCAGCGGGTTCGCCGTCACGCCACGTCTCCGTCGTCCTCGGTCTCGAAGGGGGTCTGGTCGGTGCCGCGCAGGACGACGTCCCACTCGAAGGCGAGGGCCCAGTTGTCCTGGGTCCGGTCGAGGGAGTACCGGCTGACCGCCCGGTACCGCGCCGCGGCGGGGATGGAGGTGAAGATCGGGTCCTGGCCGAACAGCGGGTCGTCCGGGAAGTACATCTGGGTGACCAGTCGCTGCGTGAAGGCCCGGCCGAACAGGCTGAAGTGGATGTGCGCCGGCCGCCACGCGTTGTGGTGGTTGCCCCACGGGTACGCGCCCGGCTTGACCGTCATGAACTCGTAGCGGCCCAGGCTGTCGGTGACCACCCGGCCCAGCCCGTCGAAGTGCGGGTCCAGCGGCGCCGGCCAGGTGTCCGCGACGTGCCGGTAGCGGCCGGCCGCGTTGGCCTGCCACACCTCGACCAGCGCGTCGGGCACCGGGCGGCCGTCGCTGTCGAGCACCCGGCCGTAGACGAGGATCCGCTGCCCGATCGCCTCACCGCCGTTGCGCAGCGTCAGGTCGGCGTCCTGGGGCAGCACCCGGTCCTCGCCGAGCACCGGGCCGGTGATCTCGGTGAGCCGGTGCGGCAGGTCGACCGGCGTCCGCAGCGGTGCGCGCAGCGCGGTGCTCCGGTAGCCGGGGAAACCGACGGGCGTCCGCTTCTCGGCGGGTTCGCGCAGGTAGCGCGGCAGGAGCAGCCCGCGCTCCGATGTGGTCCCGGTCATGCCCGGCACGGTACGTCCGGCGGACTACGCTCCCCAAGCCCGCGTTCCCGCCCAGCGGAAGGACGACCGTGTCCGGAGGCGGCACCGCCCCAGGGCGCTCGGTGACCTCCCGGGCGCTCGCCGTCCTCGACGCCTTCGACGCCTCGGCGCCCCGGCTGACCCTCACCGAGATCGCCGAGCGCTCGGGCACCCCGCTGACCACCACCCACCGGCTGCTCGCCGAGCTCACCGGCTGGGGCGCCCTGTCCCGCCGGGACGACGGCCGCTACGAGATCGGCCGCAAGCTCTGGGACCTCGGCCTGCTCGCCCCCGTCCAGTTGGAGTTGCGGCAGCTGGCCTCGCCGTTCCTCCTCGACGTGCACACCGCCACCCGCGACACCGTGCACCTCGCCGTCCGCGACGGGCCGTCGGCCCTCTACGTCGAGCGGATCTCCGGCCGCGAGTCGGTGCCGGTGGTCAGCCAGGTCGGCAGCCGGCTGCCGCTGCACGCCACCGGCGTGGGCAAGGTGCTGCTGGCGTCGGCACCGGACGACGTCGTCGCCGAGGTCCTGGCCGCCCCGTCGCGGGCCACCCGGCACACCGTCGTCGACCCCGCGCGGCTGTCCCGGGAGCTGGCCGAGGTGCGCCGCCGCGGCTGGGCCCGCACCGCCGAGGAGATGTCGCTCGGCACCGCCTCGGTCGCCGTCCCGGTGCGCGTCGAGCGGGCCGGCACGACGGTCGTCGCCGCGGCGCTGGGCATCGTCGTCCCCAGCCACCGGCGCGACCTCGCCCGGCTGGTGCCGGTGCTCGAGGTGGCCGCCCGGGGCATCGGCCGCGCGCTGGCCCGGACGGCACCCTTCCGCTGAGCGGGAGCCGACGGTGTCCACGGGGGCGTAGCCGGGGTCACACTCGCCGGCATGCGCACCCAGGTGGGGATCATCGGCGCCGGCCCGGCCGGACTGCTCCTGTCGCGGCTGCTCGCCCGGCAGGGCATCGACTCGGTGGTGCTGGAGAACCGGTCCCGCGAGTACGTGCAGGGCCGCATCCGCGCCGGGATCCTCGAGCAGAACACCGTCGACGTCCTCACCGAGGCCGGCATGGGCGACCGGCTGCACCGGGAGGGCCTCGAGCACCGCGGGGTGTACCTGCAGTACCCGGGCGTGCGCCACCAGCTCGACTTCCCCGACCTGTGCGGCCGCCGGGTGTGGGTCTACGGGCAGACCGAGGTGGTCAAGGACCTCGTCGCCGCCCAGCTCGACGGCGGACCGCCGCTGCTGTTCGACGTCTCCGACGTCGCGATCGAGGACGTCGACACCGACGCCCCCCGCATCCGGTTCACCGACGCCGACGGGACGCCGCAGGTGCTCGAGTGCGACGTCGTCGCCGGCACCGACGGCTTCCACGGCCCGTCGAGGGCGGTCGTGGCCGGGGGTGCGGGCGGGCAGCAGCTGTGGGAGCGCACCTACCCCTACGCCTGGCTGGGCATCCTGGCCGACGCCGCCCCGGCCACCGACGAGCTGATCTACGCCTGGCACCCCGACGGGTTCGCGCTGTACTCGATGCGCTCGCCGTCGGTGTCGCGGCTGTACCTGCAGGTCGACCCGTCGGAGCGGATCGAGGACTGGTCCGACGACCGCATCTGGTCGGGCCTGGCCACCCGGTTCGCGCACGAGGGCTGGGAGATCAGCACCGGGACGGTCACCGAGAAGTCGATCCTGCCGATGCGCTCGTTCGTCAGCGCGCCGATGCGCCGCGGCCGGCTGTTCCTCGCCGGCGACGCCGCGCACATCGTCCCGCCGACCGGCGCCAAGGGCCTCAACCTCGCCGTCGCCGACGTCGTCCTGCTCTCCCGCGCGCTGGTGCGGCTGCTGCAGGAGAAGGAGACCGACCTGGTCGACGCCTACTCCGACGCCGCGCTGGCGCGGGTCTGGCGGGCCACCCACTTCTCCTGGTGGATGACCTCGATGCTGCACACCACCGGCGACCCGTTCGACGCGCAGCTGCAGCTCTCCCAGCTGCGGCGGGTGTGCTCGTCCGAGGCCGCCGCCCGCGAGCTCGCCGAGAACTACACCGGCCTGCCGCTCTGAACAGACGGCCCCCTCCCCGGTACCTCAGCCGTCGGGCAGCAGGGCGGCCACCCGGTCGGCCGTGCCGGGCGCGAGCGGCAGGTGCCGCAGGACACCGGTGACCTCGTCGGGCTCCAGGCCCTGCTCGCCGAGCGCGGTCAGCAGCCGCCCGGCCTCCGCCGGCGGCACCGGCGTGGGCAGCCCCGCCTCGCGGACGGCGGCCAGCGCGAGGAACAGCGCACCCGCCAGCCCCTCGTCCGGCTGGGGGCCGGCCGGTGCCCGCTCGGCGGCCGCGGCGCGGGCGGTGGCCTCGGCGGCGCGGACGAGCGACAGCGGCAGCCCCTCGGACTCCACCTCCAGCAGCGGGGTGCGGCCCAGCGCGGCGAGCACGAGCAGCTCGGCCTCGGTGCGCAGCGGCTCCTCCCACTCGCCGACGCGGACGACGCCGGCCAGGTCGACGTCGGCGGGGTCCTCGCCGAGGTCGTCGAGCAGCTCGCCCCACTGACCGGGCCTCGTGCGGCGGGCGCGGTCGGCGGCCAGCACGCAGGTCTCCTGCACGAACGGCTCGATGACCTCGCGGTCGAAGCGGTCGGCGAAGACGGTGCCGTCGGCGTCGACGGCGTTGAGCGCGTCCTGGAAGCTGCCGGGGCGGGCGTCGCCGAGCTCGAGCCGGCCGTCCTCCTCCCCCGACAGCGCCTGACCGGTGGCCGCGCGGTCGCCGATGGTCGACCCGGTGGCCACCAGCCGGCCGCGCAGCCGCAGGTGGTGGGGACGGTCGGACAGGCCCACGCTCCACGCGCACGCCTCGGCGATCAGCGCGGCCCGCCGCTCCCGCAGCACCTCGCGGCCCAGCAGGCCGAACCAGTCGGGCTCGAAACCGGAACCGTCGAACACCTCTCCTCCCTACCCCGCGCGCCTCCCTACCCCGCGCGCCTCCCTACCCCGCGCGCGGGGGCACCGGCACGCGCTGCAGGTCGGCGGCGACGACGAGGTCGCCGTCGTACACCGCGCGGGCCTCGTCCTCGAAGCGGCGCGGGTCGTCGTAGCGCTGGGAGAAGTGGGTGAGCACCAGCCGCCGGACCCTGGCCTCCGCGGCCACGCGGGCGGCCTGCCGGGCGGTCAGGTGGCCGTACCGCTCCGCCAGCGCGGCGTCCTCGTGCAGGAAGGTCGACTCGGCGACCAGCAGGTCGGCGCCGTCGGCCAGTGCCGGGACGCCGTCGCACATCCGGGTGTCCATGACGAAGGCGAACCGCTGCCCGGGCCGGGGCGCGCTCACGTCCTCGATCCGCACCGTGCACTCCCCCACGCGCAGGACGCCCGCGCGCTGCAGCCGGCCGACGTCCGGCCCGGCGACCCCGGCCGCGGCCAGCCGGTCGGGCAGCACCCGCCGGCCGTCGGGCTCGACCAGCCGGTAGCCGAAGGACTCGACCGGGTGGTCGAGCCGCCGGGCCTCCCACGTGCCGGCCGGGTCCTCGGCCAGCGGACCGTCGCCGGTGACCGGTCCCCCGCGCACGTCGGCGAGGTCGGCGAAGACGCTGGCGTGCCGGAGCCGCTCGTAGAAGTGCCGCCCCGAGGCCGGGTGGTGGACCGTCACCGGGTGCCGGACGCGGTCCAGCGACATCCGCTGCAGCACGCCCGGCAGGCCGAGGCAGTGGTCGCCGTGGAAGTGGCTGACGAAGACCCGGTGGACGGCGCTGCTCGGCACCCCGGCCAGGAGCATCTGCCGCTGGGTGCCCTCGCCGGGGTCGAGGAGGAAGCCGCGGCCGTCCCAGCGCAGCAGGTAGCCGTTGTGGTTGCGGGTGCGGGTGGGCGCCTGGCTGGCGGTGCCGAGCACGACCAGCTCCCGCGCCGCCACGGCGCCGACGCTACCGGCGCCGTCCGCCCGCGGCCGTGCCGCACGAGCCGTCGGCCGGTGGGTCGCGCGCACGGTCGTGCTCTGCCCCCGATCGGGGGCAGAGCACGACTGCCGGCCGATTGGTCCCCCGCCGGGCGGGCGGCCCCGGATCAGCCGAACAGGTCGGAGAGGAAGGACTCCTTGCGCTTCCTGTGCCCGTACGACGAGCCGTGCGACGAGCCGTGCGAGGACTGGCCGCCGCGCACCGCGCCGAGCACCTCGTTGACCACCGCGCCCAGGCCCGCGCCGCCGGCGGCCGGGTACTGCGCGCCGGCCGCGTGCTGGCCGTACGCCGGCTGTGCGTACGGCTGACCGGAGGGCTGGCCGTGGGCGGAGCCGTGCTGCTGCCCGGCCGGCTGCGCCGCGGCCCCGCCGCCGTGCCAGGCGGTCTCGGCGTCGACCAGCCGCTCGAGCTCCCCGCGGTCGAGGAAGATGCCCCGGCACTCGGTGCACTGGTCGACGTGCACGCCGTTGCGCTCGTAGGTGCGCATCGCGCCCTGGCACTTGGGACAGACGAGATCCATACCGCACGGTACGACGCACGACGGCCTCCCGGCCCGGGGTGGGGCGTGCCATGGTGTGCGGCCGTGACGACGACCTCCACGGTGACCCTCCGCTTCGGTTCGTCCGCCCGGGAGAGCTCGACCCACACCAACCTCTCCGCCGTCCGCAGCGACGGACCGGTGCTCTGGGTGGCCGGCGACGAGACCGCCACGATCGAGCGGCTGGTGGCCGACGACCCGGCCGCCCCCACCTGCTACGGCGACCAGACCGGCTTCTCCCTCGCCGACCTCGTCCCCCTGCCCGGCGGCACCGGCCCGGCCGTCGAGGAGGAGGCCGACATCGAGGGCATCGCCCGGACGCCGGACGCGCTGTGGGCGGTGGGGTCGCACAGCCTGCGGCGCCGCCGGATCCGCGACGAGCACGACGGCGAGCGGGCGCTGCGCCGGCTGGCCCGGGTGACCGGCCAGCCGCGCCGGCAGGTCCTCGTGCGGCTGCCGGTGGTCGACATCGACGGCCTGCCCACCCCCGTGCGGGACGACGGCGCGGGCACCCGCGCCGCGGTCTTCGGGACCCGCGGGAAGGACCTGCGCGACCTGCTGGCCGACGACGAGCACCTGGCGCCGTTCCTGCCGATCCCCGGCAAGGACAACGGCCTGGACGTCGAGGGCATCGCCGTCTCGGGTGAGCGCGTCCACCTCGGGCTGCGCGGGCCGGTGCTGCGCGGCTGGGCCGTCGTCCTGGAGCTGCGGCCGGAGGCCGACCCCGACGACCCCACGCGGCTGCGGCTGCGCCGGTTCCCCGACGGCTGCCGCTACCGCAAGCACGTGCTGCGGCTGGCCGGCCTCGGCGTGCGCGACCTGTGCCCCCAGGGCGAGGACCTGCTGGTGCTGGCCGGGCCCACCATGGACCTCGACGGGCCGGTGTACGTCTACCGCTGGCACGGCGGCTGCGCGGTCGAGGCGCCCACCGTCGTCCGCGGCGAGGTGCTGACCCGCGAGCTGGCCCTGCCGTTCGGCGACGGCGACGACCACGCCGAGGGCATCGGCCTGCTGGGCCCCGCCGAGGACGGCCGGCTGCTGGTCGTCTACGACAGCCCCGCGCCGCGGCGGCTCACCCCCGACGGCGGCGTGCTGGCCGACGTCGTCCGGCTGCCCTGACCCGCCGGGGAGCGGAGGGCAGGACGGTCCCTCACACGATCCGCACCGGCCGGGCGGCGAGCACCCCGGCGACGGCGAGGCCGAGCGCGAGCGCGAGCAGCAGGAGCAGCGGCGCGGTCCACCCGCCGGTGGGCCCCGACAGCGCGCCGACGGCGACCGGCCCGGCGGCGCCGACCGAGTAGCCCACCAGCTGGCTCATGCCCGACAGCCGGGCCGCGGTGTCGGCGTCGGCCGAGCGCAGCACCACCAGGACCAGCGCCAGCCCGATGCCGGCCCCCTGCGCCACCCCGGCCAGGGCGGCCCACACCGGCCAGGCGCCCGGCGCGGCGAGCAGCCCGCCCGCCGGGACCAGCCACAGCGCGGACACCGCCAGCGCCAGGCCGGTCTGCCCCGGCCGGCGGGCGACGACGGCCGGCACCAGCAGGCTGCCGACGATGCCGGTCGCCTGGAACAGCGAGGCGGCCAGCGACCCGGTGGTGACGTCGGCGCCCGCCCGGTCGGCCAGGACCGTGGGCAGCCACGCGGTCAGCGAGAAGTAGAGCGACGACTGCAGCCCCAGCACCGCGGTGACCGCCCACGCGGTCGGCGAGCGCCACAGCCCCGCGCGGCCGGCCACCGGGCGACCCGCCGGGGCGGCGGTGCCGAGCAGGTCCCCGCGCCCCCGCGCGGCCGCCGCCCAGACCCCCGCGCCCGCGACGGCCAGCAGGCCCTCCACGGCCAGGGCCCCGCGCCAGCCGAGCACCGTGCCCAGCGGCGCGGTCAGCGCGGCCGTGGCGGCGGCGCCCGCGACGAGCCCGGCGGTGTAGAGGCCGGTCACCGTGCCCGCCTGCCGGCCGAAGCCGCCCTTGACCACCGCCGGCAGCAGCACGTTGCCCACGGTCATGGCCGCACCGGCCAGGAAGGTGCCGGCCAGCAGCACCGGCGCGCCGTCGAGGACCCGCAGCCCCTGCGCGGCGGCCAGCAGCAGCAGCGAGCCGAGCACCGCCGGCCCGGCGCCGGCGCGGCGGCCGAGCACGGCCGAGGCCGGCGCGAGCAGGGCGAAGCACAGGACGGGCAGGGTGGTCAGCAGCCCCGCGGTCGCCGCCGACAGCCCGAGGTCGGACCGGATCTCGCCCAGCACCGGCCCCACCGCGGCGATGGCGCCGCGCAGGTTCAGCGCGGTGAGCAGCACGGCGGTCAGCAGCAGCCGGTTCTCGGCCAGGACGGCACCCGGCGGCGGGGTCGGGCGGGACGCGGGGACCACTCCTGTCGGACGCGGCGGGTGGACCAGGGACCCGGCCCGGCGGCACATCCTGCCCGCCGCGCCGGCCGCTCCCGGCGCCGCCCCGGCCCGGCCGGCGGTGCCCGGGGGGCCGGGCGCGGTCGTGGAACACCACCCGTTAGCGTGTCACCCGTCCGTGGCCCAGCTCACACCGACGTGGGCCGGGCGGCCCTCCGGGAGGTACCCGTGCACGTCCCCCTCCACCGGCGGCTCCGCCGGTCCCTGCTCACCCTCGGCCTCGGTGCCGCGCTGACCGCCGGGGCCCTCGCCGCAGCCGGCCCGGCCGGCGCCGCACCCGGCCACGCCGACGGCGACGGGTACGGCTCGGGCCGGTCCGCGCCCCGGGTGGTCGAGACGACCGAGGGCCGGCTCCGCGGCTCCGTCGTCGACGGCGCCTACCGCACGTTCGAGGGCGTCCCCTACGCCGCGCCGCCGGTCGGCGACCTGCGCTTCCGGCCGCCGGCGCCGGTGGAGCCGTGGCGCGGCGTGCGCGACGCCACCGCGCCCGGCCCCCAGTGCGCCCAGCTCACCCGGCAGGCCAACCCCGAGACCTACGGCGAGGACTGCCTCTCCCTCAACGTCACCACCCCGGCCGGCCTGGACGCCGCCGGGACCGACCTGCCGGTCATGGTGTGGATCCACGGCGGGTCGTGGGTCTACGGCGCCGGCGCGAACTACGACGCGAGCACGCTGGCCCTCGAGGGCGACGTCGTCGTCGTGACGATCAACTACCGCCTCGGCCCGCTGGGCTTCCTCGCGCAGGAGGACCTCTCGCGCGACAACGGCGCGGTCGCCTCCGGCAGCGCGGGCCTGCTCGACCAGCAGGCGGCCCTGCGCTGGGTGGAGCGCAACGCCGCGGCCTTCGGCGGCGACCCCGGCCGGGTGACCGTGTTCGGCGAGTCCGCCGGCGGCTCCTCGGTGTGCGCGCAGCTGGCCGCGCCCGACGCCGCCGACCTGTTCGACCGGGCCATCCCGCAGAGCTACAGCTGCGCCGCCCGCTACGAGGACCTGCCGACGGCCGAGACCAAGGGCGCCCGCGTCGCCGACCTCGTGGGCTGCACCGACCCGGCCACCCGGTCGGCCTGCCTGCGCACGCCCGGCGAGGACTTCACCCGCCGGCTGCTCACCGCCTGGCGCGACGTCGGCGGCGGCGCCTTCGTCGTCGGGGGCTCGGCACTGCCGGTCCAGCCGGCCGACGCCATCGCCTCCGGCGCCTGGAACGAGGTGCCGGTGCTGCACGGCAACCTCAGCGACGAGAACACGCTGTTCACCCCGCTCACGCCGCTGCGCTCGACCGGGGCCCCGCCGCCGCCCACGCTGACCGTCGAGCAGTACGAGGCCGAGATCCGCGCCCGCTACGGCGCCCGCGCCGACGAGGTCCTCGCCCGCTACCCGGCCGCGGCGTACCCGTCCCCGCTGCGGGCCCTGGCCGAGGTGGCCAGCGACGCCACCGGCGCGCTGTCGACCTGCGAGCACGTCGAGGCCTACGAGCTGCTGGCCGACCGGACGCCGACCTTCGCCTACCAGTTCCGCGACGAGACGGCGTCCCCGCTGATCGACTTCCCGTACCCGGCCTACCCGGAGGACGCCTCGCACGCCGGCGAGCTGCCGTTCCTCTTCCCGGGCCTGTTCGGGGAGCCGCTCACCGCCGAGCAGCAGGACCTGGCGTCGACGATGGTCGGCTACTGGACCGGCTTCGCCGCGACCGGGGACCCCGACGGCCGGGACTCCCACGGTCGGCATGCCGACGGCGGCGGCCACCACGGCGACCGGCACGGCGACCTGCCGGCCTGGCCCCGGTACGCCGACCCCGGTGACGTCCAGGGCCTCGACATCGCCGCCGACGGCGGCGTCGGGCCGGTCGACGTCGCCGCGGACGCGCAGTGCGCGTTCTGGGCGACGGTCTGAGCGCCTCCGCCCCACCCCGGGCCCCGGACAGCAGCGCTGCTGCCCGGGGCCCGGGCACGTCCGCCCCCACCGCGGACGGCCGGAGAGCCGCGTCTACTCCCCGGTAACAAGTGTGGGATCGTCGGAGCACACGTCGAGACGGCACCGCCGCCGTCAGGAGAGAGGTCCCATGCGGTTGCAGCTTTCCCCGGAGATGGAGGCCTTCCGGGATGAGATGCGCACCTTCTTCACCACCCAGGTGCCCGCGGAGATCCGCGACACCGTCGCGGCCCGCCGGCACGTGGGCCGCGAGCAGTACGTGCAGACCCAGCGGATCCTCAACGCCGCCGGCCTGGCCGTGCCGCACTGGCCGGTCGAGTGGGGCGGCCGGGACTGGACGCCGCTGCAGCGCCACATCTGGCGCGAGGAGATGCAGCTGGCCTCGGTGCCCGAGCCGCTGGCCTTCAACGCCAGCATGATCGGCCCGGTCATCGCGGCCTTCGGCGACCAGGAGCAGAAGGAGCGGTTCCTGCCGGCGACGGCGAACCTCGACATCTGGTGGTGCCAGGGCTTCTCCGAGCCCGACGCCGGCTCCGACCTCGCCTCGCTGCGCACCACCGCCGTCCGTGACGGCGACGACTGGGTGGTCAACGGCCAGAAGACCTGGACGACGCTCGGTCAGCACGCCGACTGGATCTTCTGCCTCGTCCGCACCGACCCGACCGCCGAGAAGAAGCAGCGCGGCATCTCGATGCTGGTCTTCCCGATGGACAGCCCCGGGGTGACCCTGCGGCCGATCGAGCTGCTCGACGGCAGCCACGAGGTCAACGAGGTCTTCTTCGAGGACGTCCGCGTCCCCGCCGAGAACCTCATCGGCGAGGAGAACCGCGGCTGGGACTACGCCAAGTTCCTGCTCGGCAACGAGCGCGTGGGCATCGCCCGCGTCGGCGCCACCAAGAAGCTGATCTCCCAGGCGAAGTCCCTCGCCCGCGAGGTCACCGCGGGCGGCCGCCCGCTGTCGGAGGACCCGCGGCTGACCGCGCGCATCGCCGAGCTCGAGAACGAGCTGGTGGCCCTCGAGCTCACCGCGCTGCGCGTCGTCGCCAACTCCGCCGACGGCAAGCCGCACCCGGCCTCGTCGGTGCTCAAGCTGCGCGGCTCGGAGCTGCAGCAGGCCGCGACCGAGCTGATCGTCGACATCGCCGGCCCGCTCTCCCTGGCCTCGTTCGCCGACGGCGGCTCCCAGGTGCCCGACTGGGCCCGCGTGGCCACGCCGGAGTACCTCAACTACCGCAAGGTGTCGATCTACGGCGGGTCGAACGAGGTCCAGCGCACCATCATCGCCGGCACGATCCTGGGGCTGTGAGGTAACCCGTGGACTTCCAGTACGACAGCGAGCAGAACGACCTGCGCGAGGCCGTGCGCGGCCTCCTGCAGCGCGCCTACGGCGACCCCGAGGCCCGTCGCCGGACGGTCGCCACCGACCCGGGCTTCGACGAGAAGACCTGGGCCCGGCTGGCCGAGATGGGCGTGCTCGGACTGCCCTTCGCCGAGGACGACGGCGGCATGGGTGCCGGCCCGATCGAGGTGGGCATCGTGGCCGAGGAGATCGGCCGGGTGCTGGCACCCGAGCCCTTCGTCGAGGCCGTGGTCCTCGCCGGCGGCCTCGTCGCGGCCGTGGGCACCGCCGCGCAGCGGCAGGCGGTCCTCGGGCCCCTGTCCGAGGGCGCGAGCGTGCTCGCCCTCGCGCACGCCGAGCCGGGCACCCGGTGGAGCCCCTCGGCCAGTGGCGTCACCGCCACCGAGGACGGCGGCACGTGGCGGCTGACGGGCGTCAAGGAGCCAGTACTCAACGGTGCCCGCGCCGACGTGCTCGTGGTGTCGGCCGTGGTCGGGGACGGCACCGCGCTGTTCCTCGTCCGGGGCGACGCCGAGGGCCTGACCCGCACCGGCTACCGCACCCACGACGGCGGCCGCGCGGCGAACGTGACCCTCACCGGCACCCCGGCCGAGCTGCTCGGCGCGGGCACCGCCGACCGCAGCGCCGACGTCGAGCGGGCCCAGGCCCTGGCCCGGATCGCCTACGGCAACGAGGCCGTCGGCGCGATGGAGACGGCGCTGCGGACCACCGCGGAGTACCTCAAGACCCGCAAGCAGTTCGGGGTCACGCTCAACCGGTTCCAGGCGCTGACCTTCCGGGCGGCGGACATGTACGTGTCCGTGGAGCTGGCCCGCAGCACCGCGCTGTGGGCGAGCATGGTCGCCGACACCGGCGGCGACGTCGTGGCCGCGGGCGACCGCGTGCGGCTGCAGACCAGCCGTGCCGGCCGGCACGTGGGCAAGGAGGCCATCCAGCTCCACGGCGGCATCGGGGTCACCGCGGAGTACTCGATCGGCCACTACACCAGCCGGCTCACCGCGATCGACCACGTGCTCGGCGACGGCGACTGGGCCGCCGCCCGCCTGGCCGAGACCGTCGACAGCTACCCGACGGTCGACCCGCTGGGTGCGCCCTACACCGGCGCCCCCTAGGCACCCCCTGCACCGGCCGCGGCCGGCGTCCCCCTCCGGGGGCGCCGGCCGCGGCCGTTGACGGGCCGCCGTCCCGACCGCGTCACCGCCGCCGGCCCCGACCGCCCGGCCCGACCTCACCCCCGGGTGCGATCCGGGTCACGATCCGGTGCCCGGGGCACGGCCTGCCACCGCCGCCTGCCACGATGCAGCGCGGGGTGCGGTCAGCCACGGCCCCCTGCACCACCAGGCCCGCCGGCAGAGCCGCCGGCCCCGAGCTGTCCTTGGAGTGCGCGTGCTCATCGGTGTGCCCGCCGAGACCCGGCGGAACGAGACGCGGGTCGCCGCGACCCCCACGAGCGTGGGCCAGCTCTGCGCCCTCGGCTACGACGTCCTCGTCGAGGCCGGTGCCGGGGCGGCGGCCGACTGCCCCGACGAGGCCTACGTCGCCGCCGGTGCGCGGATCGGCTCGGCGGCGCAGGCGTGGGGCGCCGACGTCGTCCTGCACGTCAACGCCCCCACCGCCGCGGAGATCGCCGCCCTGCGTGCGGACGCGGTGCTCGTGAGCCTGCTCGCCCCGGCGCTCTCGCCCGACCTGGTCGACGCGCTGGTGGCCCGCGGCGTGACCGCGCTGGCCATGGACGCCGTGCCGCGGATCTCCCGGGCGCAGTCGCTGGACGTGCTGAGCTCCATGGCCAACATCGCCGGCTACCGCGCCGTCGTCGAGGCCGCCCACGCCTTCGGCCGCTTCTTCACCGGCCAGGTCACCGCCGCGGGCAAGGTGCCGCCGGCCAAGGTCTTCGTCGCGGGCGCCGGCGTCGCGGGGCTGGCCGCCATCGGCACGGCCAGCAGCCTGGGCGCCATCGTGCGCGCCACCGACGTGCGCCCGGAGGTGGCCGAGCAGGTGCGCTCGCTGGGCGGGGAGTACGTGGGCGTGCCGGCCGACGAGGAGGAGCAGGCCGCCGGCGGCGGCACCGGGTACGCCTCGGTGACCAGCGAGAGCTTCAACGCCCGCGCCGCGGTCATGTACGCCGAGCAGGCCCGCGACGTCGACGTCGTCATCACCACCGCGCTGATCCCCGGCCGCCCGGCGCCCCGGCTGCTCACCGAGGAGATGGTGGCCAGCATGAAGCCCGGCTCGGTGGTGGTCGACATGGCCGCCGCGCAGGGCGGCAACGTCGCGGGCTCGGTCGCCGACGAGGTGGTCGTGACCGGGAACGGCGTCACGATCATCGGCTACACCGACCTGCCCGCCCGGCTGCCGGCGCAGGCCTCGCAGCTGTTCGCCACCAACCTGGTCAACCTGCTCAAGCTGCTCACCCCGGGTAAGGACGGGCAGGTGGTCGTCGACCTCGACGACGTCGTGATCCGGGGGATGACGGTGGCGCGGGCCGGCGAGCGGCTCTGGCCGCCGCCCCCGGTGCAGGTCTCGGCCGCGCCGGCCCCGGCGGCGACGGCGCCACCGCCGTCACCACCGGCGCGCAGGGAACCGGCCGGGCCGGGACGCCGGGCGGCGGTCGTGGGGCTGGCCGCCGCGGTGCTGTTCCTGCTGGCCGCCTTCTCCCCCGACCAGCTCATCGGCAACCTGACGGTGTTCGCCCTCGCCGTCGTGGTCGGCTTCTACGTCATCGGCCACGTGCACCACGCGCTGCACACCCCGCTGATGAGCGTCACCAACGCGATCTCCGGGATCATCGTGGTCGGCGCGCTGCTGCAGCTCGGCCACGTGAGCGGGGTGGTCACCGTGCTGGCCTTCCTGGCCGTGCTGCTGGCCAGCATCAACGTCTTCGGCGGCTTCGCCGTCACCCGCCGCATGCTCGGCATGTTCACCCGGGGGGCCACCCGATGAGCGCGACCACCGCCGCGTCGGCGGCCTACATCGTCGCCGGGCTGCTGTTCGTCCTGAGCCTGGCCGGGCTGTCCCGGCACGAGACGGCCAAGGCCGGCAACGCCTACGGCATGGCCGGCATGGCCCTGGCGCTGGTCGCCACCATCGGGCTGGCCGCCCGCGACGGCGACGCGCTGACCGTCGGGCTCATCGTCGTCGCGATGGTGCTGGGCGCGGCCATCGGCATCTGGCGGGCACGGATCGTCGAGATGACCGGCATGCCCGAGCTCATCGCGCTGCTGCACAGCTTCGTCGGCCTGGCCGCGGTGCTGGTCGGCTGGAACGGCTACCTGTCGGTCGAGGGGGCACCGGCCGGTGAGGGCGAGGACCTCGGCCTGCCGGTCGGCATCCACTCCGCCGAGGTCGCCATCGGGGTCTTCATCGGCGCGGTGACCTTCACCGGCTCGGTCGTGGCGTTCCTCAAGCTGTCCGGCCGGATCAGGAGCAACCCGCTGGTGCTGCCGGGCAAGAACGCGCTCAACCTCGGCGCGCTGGTGCTCTTCGCGGCGCTGACCGTCGTGTTCGTCGTCTCGCCGGGCCTGGCGGTGCTGTCGGGGCTGACCGTGCTGGCGCTGGCCCTGGGCTGGCACCTGGTCGCCTCGATCGGCGGCGGCGACATGCCGGTCGTCGTCTCCATGCTCAACAGCTACTCGGGCTGGGCGGCCGCGGCGTCGGGCTTCCTGCTCGACAACGACCTGCTGATCATCACCGGCGCGCTCGTCGGCTCCTCGGGTGCCTACCTGAGCTACATCATGTGCCAGGCGATGAACCGCTCGTTCCTCTCCGTCATCGCCGGCGGGTTCGGCAACGAGGGCAGCACCGCGGCCAGCGGCGAGGCCGACGGCGAGCACACCGAGGTCACCGCCGAGGAGGTCGCGCAGCTGCTGCGCGACGCCGACAGCGTCGTCATCACGCCGGGCTACGGCATGGCCGTGGCGCACGCCCAGTCCGCCGTCGCCGAGCTCACCCGCATCCTCACCGACAAGGGCGTCGAGGTCCGCTTCGGCATCCACCCGGTCGCCGGCCGGCTGCCCGGGCACATGAACGTGCTGCTGGCCGAGGCCAAGGTCCCCTACGACGTCGTCCTGGAGATGGACGAGATCAACGACGACCTCGCCAAGACCGACGTCGTCCTGGTCATCGGCGCCAACGACACGGTCAACCCGGCCGCGGCCGAGGACCCGGCCAGCCCGATCGCCGGGATGCCCGTGCTGCACGTGTGGGAGGCCGAGCACGTCGTCGTCTTCAAGCGGTCGATGAGCACCGGCTACGCCGGCGTGCAGAACCCGCTGTTCTTCCGGTCCAACACCCGGATGCTCTTCGGCGACGCCCGCGAGCGGGTCGAGGACATCCTCCGGGCGCTGTAGTCCCGTCCGCCGTCCGGGCTGCTGCGGTTGCGGCCCGGACGGCAGGGGCGCGACGGTTGCCGTCGTGGACCCCTTCCGCCTCGGCATGCCCAAGATCCCCGGCCTGACCGAGCTGCTCACCACGCTGCAGGCCCAGACCGAGGCGCTCGCGCAGCTGCCCCGGACGCTGACCGACCTCAACGCCGCCGTCCGGGAGCTGATCGCCGCGACGTCGACGGCCACGTCGGCGATCGCGTCGGCCCAGCGCACCGCCGAGCGGCTCGAGGAGCTGGTCGGCGAGCTGGAGGAGCCGGTGCGGGCGCTCAAGCCGGGGCTGCAGCGGGTGGGCCGGGTGCTCGACGACCCGGCGGTGGAGGCCGTCCCGGACATCATCCGCACGATCGACGAGGACCTGCGGCCGCTGATCGCGACGCTGCACCAGGCGCAGTCGCGGGTCGCCGGGGTCACCGGGCTGCTGCGCCGCCGCGGCCGGCCGGAGGACGACGACGTCCGCTAGGAGCGCTCCCGCTCCAGCACGAAGGCGTAGGGGCCGGGCAGGCCGCGCGCGTCCATGAGCCCGAGCAGCCGGTCCGGGGTCACCTGGCGGAACACGTCGACGACGGGCAGCCGGTCGTAGACCAGCGCCGCGGTGAGCACGCCGCGGTGCTCGACCGTGCGCACCCGGGCCGCCGGACGGCGGGTGGTCAGCAGCGGCCGCGCCACCGCGAACGCCAGCCGGGCCGGCCGGCTGCGCACCAGGCCCGGGGCACGGCGCAGCACCGTCAGCGGCGCGAGGGCCGGCTGCACCGGCCGTGGCCGCCCGGCCCGGTCGGGGAACAGCAGCGGGTGCACCGTCTCGGCGTCGACGACCTCCTTGCCCCACCAGCGGTACGCCGTCAGCAGCCCGTCCAGCGGCGAGCCGGTGGGCAGCTCGGTGCCCCGCCACCGGCCGACGAGGCCGGCCACGCCGACGCCGGGGAGCCGGTCGGCGAGGGCGAGGACGGCGGCCGGGGTGGCGCCGCCGCGACGGGAGTCGAGCTCCCGGACGGCGTCCTCGGCGGTCACCGCGGTGCCCAGTGCGGCGGGTGCTCCAGCCCGGGCGGCAGCGCGGTCGCGGCGTCCCCGCGGGCGGCGGCGACCTGCGGGCGGGTGAGGAACAGCGCGCCGGAGAGGTCGGCGCCGCGCAGGTCCGTGGCCCGCAGGTCGGCGCCCAGCAGGTCGGTGCGGTACAGGTCCGCGCCCCGCAGGTCGGCGCCGATCAGGTAGGCGCCGCGCAGGCCGACCCCCCGCAGGTCGGTGCGGCGCAGGTCGGCGCCGACCAGGTCGGCGCCGCGGCGGTCGGCCCGGCGCCGGCCGTTCCCCCGCGGGCGGACGCCGGCCCGCGCCAGCTCGCTGACCGACAGCAGCAGCGCGCCGGCCTCCTGCCGCAGGGCGGCCGTGTCGACGGCGGCGAGCTCGCCGGCCGGCGCGGCCGTGAGCGCCTCGGTGCGGTCCCGGGCGGCCGTCAGCTCCCGGTGCAGCGGCGCGGCCTCGCTCAGGGCGAGCGCCTCGGTGAGGTACCACAGCAGCTCGTGCAGCTGGCGTTGCACGCCGAACGCCGCGAACACCGGCGCCGCGGCCTCCGGCGAGTCCCGCCAGTCCGGGCCGCCGGCGAAGGTCACCTGTACCGTCTGCTGCCCGGCGCCGAAGCAGTCGAACACCGTGCAGCCGGGGAAGCCGCGCTCGCGCAGCTCGGCGTGGATGCCGCAGAGCGCGTCGGCGTGCAGGTGCGGGCAGGCGTGCCCGGCCGGCTTGTCGATCGCGAAGTCGGCCGACGCCGCGAAGGCCGGCGCCACGCAGCACAGCCCCGTGCAGCGGGCGCAGTCCGCGCGCAGCCGCGCCCGGGCGTCGGCGGTGTCGGGCACGGCGGCTCCTCGGGCAGGTCGGTCAGGAGGTGGGGCGCTCCAGGGTGACCAGCACGCCCTCGACGCCGCCCGGGCCGATCCGGCCCTTCACCTCGACGGAGGTGATCGCCTTGAGCTGCCACCCCTCGCGGGCGTGCTCGTTGAGCACCTTCTCCAGCTTGTCACCCGACATCTTCCCGCCGATCAGCCCCTCGCGGAGCTCGACCACCCGGTACTCGTACCGCTGCGCCACGGCGTCCTCCTCGTGTCGGTCCCCGCTCCCCCGGCGATGATGCCGGAGTGGACGTGCTCAGCAGCCGGGTCCTGCTCCGGGCGGCCGACCCCGCGCGGTCGCAGGCCTTCTACCGCGACGTGCTCGGGCTGGCGGTGTACCGCGAGTTCGGGCCGCCCGAGCACCCCGGCGTGGTCTTCTTCCTCGGCAACGGCCTGCTCGAGGTGTCCGGCCCGGGCGAGGAGCCGCCGCGCGGGATGGCGCTGTGGGTGCAGGTCCGCGACGTCGCCGCCGAGGTCGAGCGGCTGCGGACGGCCGGCGTGCCGGTGCTCCGCGGGCCGCAGGTCGAGCCGTGGGGCCTGGTCGAGTCCTGGCTGGCCGACCCGGACGGCGTGCGGATCGTGCTGGTCGAGGTGCCCGCGGACCACCCGCTGCGCCGCGACCGGCGCCCGCCGGGCTAGGTGGCGTCGGCCGGGGGCGGCACGTCCCGGTCGGACGACGACCCGCGGACCACGTCGGCGAAGGACTCCTCCAGCCGGGCCCACGTCGAGCTCCACTCCAGCAGCGGCTCGAGGATCCGCTCGAACACCGCGAGCTGCTCGTCGAAGGCCTGCAGCTGCGCCGACATCGCCTCGATCTGCCGGCGCTGCCCGCGCACGGCCGAGGCGATCGCCCCGAGCTGCGCGGCCGACAGCGCCCCCGGCGGCGAGGGCAGCCGCGGCAGGCTCAGCCCCGAGGGGACCGCGCCGGCGGCCAGCCCGCGGGCCCGGTCGGTGAACCCGCGCAGCTGCGCGACGAACTCCTCGACGGACCGGCTGACCAGGTTGCCCTGTCCCTGCCCTGCCTTCGGACCGACGTCCTGCTCGCTCATGGCTCCAGTCTCCCGCCGGGCCGCCGCACCCGCCGCCCGATGGGCTCCGGTCACCCGCCGGTCAGCGCCCGCAGCGTCTCCGCGTTCCGGACGGCGTGGCCGTGCCCGTCGTTGTTGAAGTAGGCGTAGACGTCCCGCCCGGAGGCCGCCCACTCCCCCACCCGGTCGGCCCACCAGCGCAGGTCGTCGTCGGGATAGGACCCCGCGTAGAGCCAGGCGGTGTCGGGGCCGTGCAGGCGGACGTAGACGAACCGCGCGGTGGCCCGCAGCACGCACGGCAGCCCGGCGCCGCTCATCACGCAGTAGGCCGCGCCGTGCCGCTCCAGCAGCGCGAACACCTCCTCGACGTGCCAGCTGGGGTGGCGGAACTCCACGGCCACCCGCACCCAGTCCGGCAGCAGGGAGAGGAAGTACCCGAGGCGCGCGTCGTCGCGGGCCGCGGCGGGGTGCAGCTGCACCAGCAGCACGGCCCGCCGGCCGTCGAGCTCGTGCCAGGCCGCGGTGATCCGCTCGACCCACGTCTCCGGGGCGTACAGCCGCTTGGCGTGGGTCAGGCCCCGCGGCGCCTTGACCGACAGCCGGAAGTCCTCGGGCAGCCGGTCCCGCCAGCCGGCGAAGGTCGCCGCCCGGGGCCAGCGGTAGAAGCTCGCGTTGAGCTCGACGGTGCCGAACCGGCGGACGTAGTGGGCCAGCCGGTCGCGGGGCGGCGTCCCCGGCGGGTAGAGGACGCCGTCCCAGTGCTCGTAGCTCCACCCCGACGTGCCGACGTGGACGGCCACCGGTGCGCCGCCGTCCTCAGCGGCCGCGCCGGGCCGGCCGCACCACGTCGGCGGCGGCCACCCGGACGCTCCCGGCGAACCGGGTACGGATGCCGCCGGGGTGCGCCTCCAGCGGGGGCAGCAGGGCGTGCGTCAGCCGGACGACGGCGGAGGAGTCGACGGCCAGGACCTCGCCGGACCCCGCGAGGGGAACCGGGTCGAAGCGCCCGGGCGGCGCGCCGGGGTGGGCGGCCCGCACCGAGGCGACCACGGCCGTGCCGCTCGTGAGGTCTAAGGGGGCCGGCGCGCTCACGGCAACCGCCACACCGTGGTCCGGCGCAGGCCGGGGCCCTCGGTCTCGGGCACGTCGTAGCGGACGACCGGCTCGAGCCGCTCGTGGGGGAGGTAGGGCCGGCCCGGGTCGCCGACGAGCACCTCGCAGCCGCGCGCCCGGGCCCGGTCGAGGAAGGGCAGCACCCGCTCGGTCATCTCGCGGTCGTAGCAGACGTCGCCGGCCAGCACGACGTCGACGGCCGGGGGCTCCCGGTCGAGGACGTCGCCGGTGACGCCGATCCCGCCCACCCCGTTGAGCCCGGCGTTGACGCCGACCGCCGTCCGGGAGAACGGGTCGACGTCGCTGGCCAGCACGTGCCGGGCGCCGGCGAGGACGGCGGCGACGGCGACCAGCCCGCTGCCCGACCCCAGGTCGAGCACCGTGCGGCCGGTCACCGGCACGGCCCCGTCGAGCACGGCGCGGGCCAGCGCCTGGCCGCCGGGCCAGGCCGCGGCCCAGAACGGCGGTGCCTCACCGGCACCGCCGGCCGCGTCCTCCATCGCCTCCCAGAGGGCGACGACGTCGTCGGCGACGTGCAGCCGCACCTCCGGGACGAGCGAGGGCCGGCGCACCTGCGTGTGCGCGCGGACGAAGCCGGGCGGGACGACTCGCATGCCCGGCAGTCCACCACCCCGCCCCGACGCAGGGGCCCACCTCGAGCGGAGCGAGCGGTGGGGCCCACGCGGCCCCGGTGCAGGGTCCCGCGCCGAGCGTGCGAGGCGCGGGGCGCCGGGGTCCTCCTAGTACCAGCCCTTGGACTGCGAGTGCGCCCAGGCGGCGCACGGCGAGCCGTAGCGCTCCTCGATGTAGATCAGGCCCGCGTCGATCTGCCGGTAGCCGTCGGAGGTCTTGGCGATGCCGGTGCTGGCCCACGTCGAGTCGAGGAACTGCGGGATGCCGTAGGCGGTGCTGGTCGGGTTCTGCGCGTTGGGGTTCCAGCCGCTCTCCTTGCCCCACAGGTTCTCGAGGCAGCTGAACTGATCGGCGCTGCCGACCTTGCTCAGCGCGTACTCCTTGAAGGTCCCGCGGGCGGCCGGCGCGGCGGCCGACGCGGGCGCGGGGGTGGCAGCCGGGGCCGGGGCCGGTGCGGTCGCGGCCTCCTCCGCGGCGGCGGCGCGCTCGGCGGCCTCGGCGGCGGCCTGGGCCTCGGCCGCGGCCTGCGCCTCGGCGGCGGCCTGGGCCTCGGCGGCGGCGCGGGCGGCCTCCTCCTCGGCGGCGCGGCGGGCGGCCTCCTCGGCGGCGCGCCGGTCGAGCTCGGCCTGGTCGGCGGCGGCCTGCGCCTGGGCGGCGGTGGCCTCCTCGGCGGAGCGCTCGCTGCGGGAGGCGGCGAGGTCCTCGAGCGGGGCGAGGTCGGCGGCCTGCGGCGCCATGGGGGCCGCGGCGTCGGCCGGGAGCTCGTCGGCGACGCCGAGCTGCTCGGCCACGCTGACCGAGGTGCTGGCCGTGTCGGTGCCGGCCTCGGCGGCCGGGCCGCCGGTGGTGACCACGCCGACGATCAGCGCGCCGGCCGCGGCGGCGGCCAGCAGCAGGGCGGGGCGGCGCGGGCCGAGCGGCGGGCTGCTGCGCCGCGCACCGGTCCGGGCGGGGAGGGTGGCACGTGCGCGCCGGCCGCGGCGGTGACCGGCAGCGGGGGCGTCGGTGTCCACGGCGGCCAGGACGGCGGTGGCGTCGCTCACGGGCAGCTCGGCGGTCGCGGCGGCGTCGGCAGGCGTGTTCGGGGTACGGCTGGGCATGAAGGCGGGGGCTCCGAGGGGAGAGTGCGCGCGCGGCAGCCCGGTTCGCGGGCAGGGACCGGCGCACGGCGGTCTACGGGTCCCCGGCGGCCGCGGTCGGCGGCGCCGGGTCAGCGGGGCAGGGAGGCGGCCGGGCTCAGACGGCGCGGTGCACGCGCGGCCGGCAGCACCTGCGGGCCACGGCGGCCCGGAGGCGGGGCATGCGGAGACTCTCCGTTCCTTCCGTGGCCGCCTACCGAGTTAGCTGACGGGTTCGGGCGGGAAGAAGCCCTACGCGCTGCGAGCGGAGCTCGACAGGCGATTCACCCCAGGACTGCGGTGGGTCCCCGGCTCGCGTCCACGGTGCGGACACGACTCGGCGGCGCCCGGCCGGGCTCCCCGGGAGGGGACGAGACGACCGACCGGACGTGGAGAACGTACGTGTCGTTACCTGCCCGTGACAACACCAGGGCGCCAGATACCCGCGTGACGCGTGTTACGGAGCCGTCCGCACCCGACCCGGGGCCGGTGGCCCGGCGGGCCGGGAGTGCGGGTCAGGACGCCGCGGCGACGTCCGCCCCCGGCTTCCGGGGGGTCTCGTCACGGGCCGCGGCGTCGCGTCGCTCGGCGAGCACCGAGACGTCGTCGGGCAGCTCGTCGGTGGGGACCGCGTCCCCGCGCAGGACCTCGGCGAGGCCGGCGAGGGCATCGTCGACGTGCCCGCCCAGCACTCGCAGCGTCTCGCGCACCCGGTCCCGCTCGGCGTGCAGCGCGGCGAGCTCGGCCGCGACGGCGGCCCGCTCCTCCTGCGCCCGCGCGGCCGCCTCGGCCTCCCGCCGGGCCCGCGCCTCGGCGGCCTCGCGATCCAGCCGTGCGCGCTCGGCCGCCGCCGCGCGCCGCGCCTCCTCGGCCTCGCGGTGCGCCTCCTCGCGGGCGGCCTGCGCCTCCGCCCGCACCCCGGCGACCTCGCCGTGGGCCTGCTCGCGCAGCGCGATCACCGCCTCCCGCATCTCGGCGACCTTGGCCAGCCGGGCCTCGGCCTCCGCGCGCGCCTCGGTGCGCACTCGCTCGGCCTCCTCCTGGGCGCGCTCGACCAGGATGCGCGCGTCCTCGGGGCTCGGCAGCGCCTCGCGCTCGCGCACCAGCTGGGCCAGCCGGCGGCGGGCGTTCTGCAGCTCGCCGGAGCAGGCGGCGTAGCGGCTGAGCAGGTGCTCGTTCTCCCGGCGGAGCACCAGCAGCTCGGTCTCGGCCGCGGCCACGTAGTCGTCGACCTGGAGGCGGTCGTAACCGCGGACGGCGTGCGTGAAGACCGGCCCGGTGTTCAGCAACCCGTCGAGACCCCTCGCCGGGGCGTGCTCCGCGGCGGTGTTGTCCGTGAAGGCCGTCCGTCTGGTGCCGCTGGCCCCGGCGTCCGGTGCGGCTCCCTGCGAGTGCTTCGACATCCCGTTCCCCCCGGTCCGTCGTCCTCCCGGGCCCGTCGGGCGATCCAGGTGAGGGACGCCAGACTCCCAGTGGGCCGCACGCCCGTGGCTCCTCACCAGATCACGGGACGGTCACCGACGGAGTGGTCCGCCGCCGTGTGGTCACCCGACTACTGCACGCACAGGCAGCCTGGGAATGTCCTGTGACCTGCACCCGTTCGGTGGAGTAGTAGTTGCACGCTCAACCACAAGGAGCCCGCGATGCAGTTCGGGATCTTCTCGGTCAGTGACGTCACGACCGACCCCACGACCGGCCGCACGCCGAGCGAGGCGGAGCGGATCCAGGCGATCCTGGCGATCGCGGAGAAGGCCGAGGAGGTGGGGCTGGACGTCTTCGCCCTGGGCGAGCACCACAACCCGCCGTTCTTCTCCTCCTCGCCGACGACCACGCTGGCCTACGTCGCCGCGCGCACCACCCGCCTGCAGCTGTCGACGGCGACCACGCTGATCACCACCAACGACCCGGTGAAGATCGCCGAGGACTACGCGATGCTGCAGCACCTCGCCGGCGGCCGCGTCGACCTGATGATGGGCCGCGGCAACACCGGCCCGGTCTACCCGTGGTTCGGCCAGGACATCCGCAACGGCATCCCCCTGGCGGTGGAGAACTACGCGCTGCTGCGCCGGCTGTGGGACTCCGACGTCGTCGACTGGTCCGGCCGGTACCGCACGCCGCTGCAGGGCTTCACCTCCACGCCGCGCCCGCTGGACGGCGTCCCGCCCTTCGTCTGGCACGGCTCGATCCGCTCCCCGCAGATCGCCGAGCAGGCCGCCTATTACGGCGACGGCTTCTTCTCCAACCACATCTTCTGGCCCGAGGAGCACACGCAGCGGATGGTGGAGTTCTACCGCTCCCGCTTCGAGCACCACGGCCACGGCAGCGCCGACCAGGCGATCGTGGGCCTGGGCGGGCAGGTGTTCGTGCGGAGGAACAGCCAGGACGCCGTCCGGGAGTTCCGGCCCTACTTCGACAACGCGCCGGTCTACGGCCACGGCCCCTCGCTGGAGGACTTCTCCCGCGAGACGCCGCTGACCGTCGGCAGCCCGCAGCAGGTCATCGAGCGCACCCTGGGATTCCGCGACTACGTCGGTGACTACCAGCGGCAGCTGTTCCTCGTCGACCACGCCGGGCTGCCGCTCACGACCGTGCTCGAGCAGCTCGACCTCCTGGGCGAGGAGGTCGTGCCGGTGCTGCGCCGCGAGTTCGCCGCGCTCAAGCCCGCGCACGTGCCCGACGCGCCCACCCACGCCTCGCGGGTGGCCGCCCGCGGCGGCGCGCAGGACAGCACCGTCCCCGCCCCGGCCGACGACGTCACCGGGCGCACCGTGGAGGAGGTCTCGGCATGACCACCCGCACCCTCGCCGTGGTGAGCGCCGGGCTGGGCGTCCCGTCGTCGACCCGGCTGCTGGCCGACCGGCTGGCGACGGCGACCGTCGCGGCCCTGCGCGAGCGCGGCGAGGACGCCGTCGTCGAGGTCGTCGAGCTGCGCGAGCACGCCCGCGACCTGGCCGACGCGTTCGTCACCGGCTTCCCGAACGCGGCGCTGCGCGCGGCGGTCGGGACGGTGACCGGCGCCGACGGCGTCCTCGCCGTGACCCCGGTGTTCACCGCCTCCTACAGCGGGCTGTTCAAGTCCTTCGTCGACGTGCTCGACGAGGGGGCGCTCACCGGCAAGCCGGTGCTGCTCGCGGCCACCGCCGGCACGGCGCGGCACTCGCTGGTGCTCGAGCACGCGATGCGGCCGCTGTTCAGCCACCTGCGAGCGATCACCGTGCCGACGGCGGTCTTCGCGGCCCCGGAGGACTGGGCCGGCGGGGACGGCACCAGCCGGGAGCTGGCCGGGCGGATCGCCCGCGCGGCCGGCGAGCTGGCCGACGTCGTCACCGGCCGGCCGGCCTCGGCCCGCCCGGCCGACCCGTTCGCCGACGTCCCCTCCTTCGAGGACCTCCTCCGCGGCAACCCCTGAGGGAGGACCCCGGCCCCCTCCAGGGCACCGCCCCGAGCGTGCGAGGGGTGGGGAGAAGGGGGTCCTCCCCTCAGCCCGCGGCGTCCTCGGACGGGGCCGCGGCACCGCCCTGGGGGCTGTCCTCCGCCGTCATGATCCGGACGATCTCCGCCCGGTCGGCGGCCGAGGGCAGCCCCCAGCCGGGCTCGTAGCCGTACACGTCCCCGAGCGGCGTCGACGCGGTGCGCCCGTCGAGGATCTCCACCGAGCCGGTGTCGATGAGCCCGGGGTGCTCGACGCCGCAGGCCTCGGCGACCTTGAGCAGGTCCCGGCGCAGCGTGGCCAGGTAGTTGGCCAGCCGCACCGACTTCAGCGCCGGGTCCAGGCCGTGCGCGAGCCACGCGTTCTGGGTGGCGACGCCGGTCGGGCAGGTGTCGGTGTGGCACTTCTGCGCCTGGATGCAGCCGATCGCCAGCATCGCCTCGCGGGCGACGTTGACCGTGTCGCAGCCGAGGGCGAAGGCGACGACGGCGTTGTCCGGCAGGCCGAGCTTGCCCCCGCCCGTGAAGGTCACCTGCTCGGCCAGGCCGCGCCGCGCGAAGGCCGCGTAGACCCGCGCGAAGCCGAGCTGGAACGGCAGGGACACCGAGTCGGTGAAGATCAGCGGCGCGGCGCCGGTGCCGCCCTCGCCACCGTCGACGGTCACGAAGTCGACGCCGCGGCCGGTCGTGGCCATCAGCTCGGTGAGCTCGTCCCAGAACGCCATGTCGCCGACGGCGGACTTGATGCCCACCGGCAGACCCGTCTCGGCGGCGAGCAGCTCCACCCAGTCCAGCAGGCTATCGACGTCGCTGAACTCCGCGTGCCGCGACGGGCTCACGCAGTCGACCCCCTCGCGCACCCCGCGGGCCGCGGCGATCTCGGCGGACACCTTCGCCGCCGGGAGCACGCCGCCCAGCCCCGGCTTGGCGCCCTGGCTGAGCTTGATCTCCACCGCCCGCACCGGGGCGCCGGCCACCAGGTCGCGCAGCCGGCCGAGGTCGAAGCGGCCCTCCTCGTCGCGGCAGCCGAAGTAGGCGGTGCCGAGCTGCAGGACCAGGTCGCCGCCGTGCCGGTGGTGGACCGACAGCCCGCCCTCGCCGGTGTTGTGCAGGCACCCGGCCAGGGCCGCACCGCGGTTCAGCGCCTCGACGGCCGCCCCGGACAGCGAGCCGAAGCTCATCGCGGAGACGTTGACCACCGACGCCGGGCGGAACGCGTGGGCCCGGCCGCGCGGGCCGCCGAGCACCTTCGCCGAGGGCAGGGAGACGTCGGCGGCCGACGCCGGGTGCGACGGCGGGACGGCGCGGCCGAAGGTGCGGTGGTTGATGACCGCGTACCCGGCGGTGTACTCGAGGTCGTTGTCGGTGCCGAAGCCGAAGTAGTTGTTCTCGCGCTTGGCCGACGCGTAGACCCACCGGCGCTGGTCGCGGGTGAAGGGCCGCTCCTCGTTGTCGCCGGCCACCAGGTACTGCCGCAGCTCCGGCCCGATCGACTCCAGCAGGTAGCGGGCGTGCCCGAGCACCGGGAAGTTGCGCAGCAGCGTGTGCTCCCGCTGCAGCAGGTCGCGGGCGGCCACCGCCGCGACCGCCCCGAGCCCGGCCACCGCGGCCCGTCCGGCACCCCTCATGACAGCCCCTCCCCGCTCCGTCGCGGCCCCGGTCGGCCCCGGAGGGCCATCGTGGCCCCGGGGACGCCCGGCGGACAGGGAGTGCGGCGTCAGAGGAAGAAGCCGAGCACCAGGGCCAGGACGAAGCCGATGGTGCCGAGCAGCGTCTCCATCACCGTCCAGGTCTTGAGCGTCGTCTTCTCGTCCATCTGGAAGAAGCGGCTGACCAGCCAGAACCCGGAGTCGTTGACGTGCGAGAGCACGGTGGCGCCGCCGGCGATCGCGATGACGATCAGCGCGAGGTCGACCGAGGACAACCCGTCGGTGGCCTCCACCACCGGGGCCATCAGCCCGGCGGCGGTGGTCAGGGCGACCGTCGCCGAGCCCTGGGCGACCCGCAGCAGCACCGAGATGACGAAGGCGGCCACGATGACCGGCAGCCCGATGTCGCCGAGGACGTCGGCCAGCGCCGTCCCGATGCCGCTGGCGCGCAGCACGCCGCCGAACATGCCGCCCGCGCCGGTGATCAGGATGATCGCGCAGACCGGGCCGAGGGCGCTGTTGACGATCGACTCCACCTGCGCGCCGCTCTCCCCGCGCCGGATGCCGAGCACGACCATCGCCACGAGCACGGTGACCAGCAGGGCGACCGGGGTGGCACCGACCAGCTGCCCGGTCCGCACGAGCAACGAGCCCTCGTCCACCGCGCCGGCGGTGGCCAGCGTGCTCAGCCCGGTGTTCAGGAAGATGAGCACCAGCGGCAGCAGCAGGATGCCGACGACCGTGCCGAAGCGCGGCGGTGCCGGGCGGGTCGCCGTCCCGGTGCGCTGCCCGCCCGCGGACGCGATCGCCGGCGAGGTGCCCTCGACCGAGGGGTCGGGCTCGTCGTCGGCCGTCCTCGGCTCGTCCGCCGTGATGTCGGGGACCGCGACGTCGTACCGGCGGCCGGCCCACAGGCCGAACAGGTAGCCCCCCAGGTACCAGGTGGGCAGCCCGATGACCAGGCCGAAGACCAGGACCAGCCCGATGTCGGCGCCGATCAGCTCGGCGGCCGCGACCGGACCGGGGTGCGGTGGCACGAAGGCGTGCATGACGGCGAAGGCGCCGGCGGTCGGCAGGCCGTAGGTCAGCAGCGAGCCGCCCAGCCGGCGGGCGACGGTGAACACGATCGGCAGGAAGACGACCAGCCCGGCGTCGAAGAAGATCGGGAAGCCGAACAGCAGCGCGGCCACGCCCAGCGCCAGCGGCGCGCGCTTCTCGCCGAACCGGCCGATCAGGCTGTCGGCGAGCACCTGCGCCCCGCCGCTGTGCTCCAGCAGCCGGCCGAGCATCGCACCCAGGCCCACCAGCAGCGCGACGCTGGCCAGCGTGGTGCCGAACCCGCTGGTCAGGGTGGTGACCACGTCCTCGATCGGGATCCGGGTGGCCAGCGCCACCAGCAGGCTGATGAGCACCAGCGCCAGGAAGGCGTGCAGCTTCAGCTTCATGATCAGGAACAGCAGCACGCCGACCGCGGCGGCGGCGATGAGCAGCAGCGGTCCGGCGCTCAGGACCGGTTCGACCTCGGGCACGGGCTCCTCCTGGTGGTCGGGCGGGGTCAGCCGGGGTGGCCGGGGGTGTCGTCGAGGGTGTCGAGCGTGGTGAGCACCTCGGCCAGCGCCCGCGTGGACTGCTCGACCAGCGGGCGCGTGCGCCGGTACAGGTCGGCGGCCGCGGGGTCGGGCTCGACGGGGTCGGAGACCCCGACCAGCGCCGTGGCCGCGTCCAGGTCGGGCAGCGCGCCGAGCGCGTGCAGGCCCAGCAGGCAGGCGCCGAGCCCGGTGCCCTCCGGGGAGTCGGCGATGCGCACCGGCAGGTCCAGCGCCGCGGCGAGTGTCGCGACCCACAGCGGGGAGGCGACCGCCCCGCCGGTCGCGCGGACCTCCGAGACGGGCAGGCCGGTGGCCGAGAAGGCGTCGCGGACCAGCGCCAGCTGCTGGCAGACCCCCTCGACCGCGGCGCGCACCAGGTGCGGACGGCGGTGCTCGCGGCGCAGCCCGACGTAGGCGCCACGCAGCCCGGAGCGCCACCACGGCGCCCGCTCCCCCAGCAGGTAGGGCAGGCAGAGCAGTCCGGCGCTGCCGGGCGGGACCTCCGCGGCCTCGGCGAGCAGCCGGGCGTCGACCTCGTCGGCCGCCTCGCGCTCCGGCGGCGGGCCGTCGCCGGCGGCGAGCGCCTGGGCGGCCCAGCGCACCACCGAGCCGCCGTTGTTGACCGCGCCGCCGACCACCCAGTGCTCGTCGGTGAGGGCGTAGCAGAACAGCCGGTGCGCGGGGTCGGCGGTCGGGGCGGGGACGACGACCCGCATCGCGCCGCTGGTGCCGAGCGACACGGCGGCCACCTCGGGGCGGACGGCGCCGATGCCGAGGTTGGCCAGCACGCCGTCGGAGGCGCCGAGGACCAGCGGGGTGTCCTCGGGGAGGCCCGTCGCGCCCGCCACGTCGGGGCGCAGTCCGCGCAGCACCGCCGTCGTCGGGAGGACCTCACCGAGCTGCCCGGCCCGGACGCCGGCGACCGCGAGCGCCTCGGGGTCCCACCGCCCGGTGCGGATGCCGTAGAGGCCGGTGGCCGAGGCGCAGGACCGGTCGAGCACCTGGGGTCCGCCGCGCAGCGCCGAGACGACGAGCTCCTTGACGCCGCCCCAGCGCGGGACCCCGGCCAGCCGGTCGGGGTCGTCGGCCCGCAGCGAGGCGAGCTTGAGCAGCGGCGACATGGGGTGCACCGGCGTCCCCGTGCGCTCGTGCAGGCCGCCGGCGCGGCCGTCGCGGCGCAGCGCCTCGGCGTACCCGGCGGCGCGGTCGTCGGCCCAGGTGACCAGTGGGCCCAGCGGCCGGCCGTCGTCGTCCATGGGGACCAGGCCGTGCATGGCCGCCGACAGGCTGACGCCGACGACCCGGTCGCCGCGTTCGCGGGCGCGCGCGGCGACGGCGGCCAGGGCCTCGACGGCGGCGTCGGCCAGGCGGTGCGCGTCGAGCTCGGCGCGGCCGGGCGCGGGGACCGACAGCGGGTAGCCGACGCTGACCACGTCGCGGACGTGGGCGTCGGTGCCCGCGGTCACCGCCTTGGTGGCCGTCGTCCCCGAGTCCAGCCCGACCACCACGTCCATGTCCGGTGATCGTGCCGAGGACGGCGGGGACGCGCGACCCCTGCCGGGTCAGCGGTGGTAGGCCGACTCCCCGCGCAGTCGGGCGCCGACGGCCACGTGCAGCGGCGCGAGGACGACGCCGTCGTCGGCCATCCGGGCGCGCAGCGCCTTCCGGTGGCGCAGCACGCCGACCAGGCCGACCGCCCAGAACACGTACTGGACGGCGAAGGCGGCGCGGAAGGCGTCGAGGTCGTAGCCGGTCGAGCCGCCGGGCGTGAGGACGTCGAGCACCGCGCCGATGGCCAGCACGGTCAGCAGCGAGGCGACGAAGCCGCCGACGTTGACCACCCCGTTGGCGCTGCCCTGGCGCTCGGCCGGGTTCCAGGTGCGCGCGAAGTCGAAGCCGATCATCGAGCCCGGGCCGTTGGTGCCGAGCACCAGGACCAGCACGACCAGCAGCCACAGCGGCGCCCGGCCGGGCCACAGCAGCACCACCGTCCAGACGGCGGCCGTGGCGGCGAGGATGGCGAGCACCAGCACCGAGCGGCGCAGCGGCCACCGGCCGCACAGCCGGCCCAGCAGCGGGCCGACGCCCATGCCGACGAGCACGAGCAGGGTGAGCAGGCCGGCGGCCGTCGCCGGGGACAGGCCCTGGCCGACGACGAGGAAGGGATAGCCCCACAGCAGGGCGAACACCGTCCCGGAGAACTGGGTGACCAGGTGGGTGTAGAGGCCGATGCGGGTGCCGGGCTCGCGCCAGGTCAGCGCCAGGCTGCGGCGCACCTCGGCCAGGCCGGCCGGGGTGGTGGCCACCGTCCCGGGCGGCGCGTCGCGCAGCGTGGTGAGCACGAGGGCGACGGCGAGGACGCCGACGGCCGCGGCCCCGAGGAAGGTGCTGCGCCAGCCGGCCGCGTGCAGCAGCGCGACCAGCGGGTAGGCGGCCACGATCTGCCCGACCTGGCCGAGGATGCCGGTGAGCTGGGTGACCAGCGGGACGGTGCGGCCGGGGAACCAGAAGGCGATGACCCGCAGCACGCTGATGAACGTCATCGCGTCGCCGGCGCCGACCAGCACGCGCGCCGCGACGGCGGTCGGGACGTCGGTGGCCAGCGCGAGCACCAGCTGCCCGGCGGCCATGGTGAGCCCGCCGGCCAGGATGAGCCGGCGCGACCCGAACCGGTCCACCGCCACCCCGACCGGCACCTGCAGGCCCGCGTAGACCGTCAGCTGCAGCACCAGGAACAGCGAGACCGCCGACGCCCCGGCGGAGAAGCGCTCCTGGGCCTCCACCCCGGCCACGCCGAGGGAGGCCCGGTGGAACACGGCGACGACGTAGGCCGTCAGGGCGGTGAGCCACACGGCGTAGGCGCGCAGCGGGGTGCGGGCGGGCGTCGGGGGCGTCACCCAGGGGACGACAGCGACCCGCTCCGGGTTGTTCCCGCCCGCGCGGTGAGTCGGCTCACCCGCGGTGTCGCCGCCACCGCGTCCCCGCGCCGACGGGGATGTCGCGCGCGCCCGAACTAGGATAAACATGAGTACTGATGAGCGAGAGCCGTGCGGCACCGTCGCGGGTCGCCGTCCTGGCGGTGAGCACGCTGGCGATGGGCCTCGGCGCCGCGCCGATGCCGATCGTGGGCTACCTCGGTGCCGCGCTGCGGGCCGACCTCGGCCTGACCGGTGCCCAGCTCGGCCTCGTCGTCGGCGTCTTCTACGGGGCCACCGGGGTGACCTCGCTGCTCGGGTCACGGGTGGTCGACCGGCTCGGCGCCCGCTGGTGGGTGGCCGGCGACCAGGCGCTCACCGCCGCCGGGCTCGCCGCGGCCGCCGCGGTGGGGTCGTTCCCCGCCCTGCTGGTCAGCAGCGTGGTGACCGGGTGCGGCTACGCCTTCGTCAACGCCGGCACCAGCGTCGCGGTGACCGCGGTGTCCCGTCCGGACCAGGCGGCCACCGCGGTCGCGGCGAAGACGGCGGGGATCCCCGCGCTGCTCACGGTCATGGCGCTGGCCGGCCCGCCCGCGGCCGACGCCGTCGGCTGGCGCGGCGTCGTGCTGGTGCTGGCCGGGCTGGCCGCGGTGAACGCCGTCCTGGCACTGCTCTGGGTGCCCAGCCGGAGACCCGCTCCCGGCCCGGCCGGGGTCCGCGGCGGGGCGCTGCCGCCCGGCTTCGTCTGGGTGGTGCTGGCCGCGACCTGCTTCGTCGTGGGCACCAACCCGCTGAGCGCCTTCCTCGTGGTGAGCCTGGTCGACGGCGGGGTCTCCCCCGTCACCGCCGGCCTCGTGTCGGCGGCGGGCACCGGCACGGGCACGGTGGCGATGGTGTTCGTGGCGCACCGCAGCGAGCGGCGCGGACCCCGGACCCGGGCCGGGACGGCGGCGCTCGTGTGCCTGGTCGGCCTCTGCGGCACGCTGCTGCTCTGGGCGGGGACCCACCTGGGGCTCGCGGCGGTGGCCGTCGGCGCGGTGGCCGGCCTGCTCTGCGCGATGGTCGGCGCCGGGTTCGCGCACGCCGTCACGGTCGACCGGGCCCCGCACGCGGTGGGGCGGGCGACGGCGGTGATGTCGTGCGGCTACTACCTCGGCGCGCTGGTCTCCCCGCTGGCCTTCGGCGCGCTGGCCGACCTCACCGGCGGGTACGACGTGCCGTGGGCGGTCACCGCGGGCGCCATGGCGCTGTCGGTGGCCTCCTACGCCGTCGTCCAGCGGCGGGTGCCGCCGGCGATCGCCGGGCGCCCGCCCGCCGTCGAACCGGCCGGGGCCCCGCCGGCATGAGCGCGCACGTCCGCGGACGGGCCCGGCGGTCAGGCAGCCGAGAGGGCCTCGTCCCAGCCGGCGCCGGCGGCGAGCAGCTTGCGGTAGGGCAGCAGCGCCTTGGTCGCGCCGAACCCGACCGCCGAGCGCAGCAGGCCGTCCCCGCCGGTGAGCGCGACGAAGCTGCCGTCGAGGTCGCCGACGACCACGCGCACCTCGTCCTGGGGCCGCACCCGGCCGAACACCTGCAGGCGCGCGCCGAGCTGGTCGCTCCAGACGTAGGGGACGGCGTCGTGCACGGTCGGCGTGCCGGTGAGGTTGGCCGCGACCACGCCGGCGGTCTCCACCGCGTTGGTCCAGTGCTCGACGCGGACGTCCTCGCCCAGGCGCGGGTGCCGCCACCGGGCGACGTCGCCCACCGCCCACACGCCCTCGGCGCCGGCCGCGGCCAGCCGCTCGTCGCAGACGACGCCGTCGCGCAGGTCCAGGCCCGAGTCGGTCAACCAGCCGGTCTCGGGCACCGTGCCCAGGCCCAGGACGACGACGTCGGCCGGCAGCGCCGTGCCGTCGGTGAGCCGGACGGCACCGACCCGCTCCTCCCCCTCGATCGCCGCGACGCCGGCGCCCAGGTGCAGGTCGACGCCCGCGGCGGCGTGCCGGCCGGTGAGCGCCCCGCCCAGCTCCTGGCCGAGGCCGCGGACCATCAGCGCCGGCAGCGGCTCGACCAGCGCGACCGCGTGGCCGCGCGAGTGCAGCGTCCAGGCCACCTCCGCGCCGATGAACCCCCCGCCGACGACGACCACCCGGGCCCCGGTGGGGCAGGCGGCGCGGACGGCCGCGGCGTCGGCGGCGGTGCGCAGGACGTGCACGCCGGGCCGGGGCTCCAGCCCCGGGACCGTGCGCGGGGTGGAACCGGTGGCCACCACGAGCGCGTCGAAGACGACGGTCTCCCCGCCGTGCAGGCCCACCCGGCGCCGGTCGAGGTCGAGGTCGACCGCCCGGCCGGTGACCAGCTCCACGCCCAGGGCGCCGAGGCGGTCGCGGTCGGTCAGCGGCTTCGCCGCGACGGCCGGGTCGGCGAGGAAGGCCTTCGACAGCGGTGGCCGGTCGGCGGCCACGCCGTCGGCCGAGCCGGGCTCGGCACCGATCAGCACGACGTCGGCGTCACCGCCCCGGCGGCGCAGTCCCTCGACGGTCCGGACCCCGGCCAGCGAGGCGCCGACGACGACGATCCGCACGGCGGTGCCTCAGCCGACCGTGATCGCCCGCTCGGGGCAGCTGTCGGCCCCCAGCTGGGCGTCGGCCTCGAGCGCGGGCGGCACGGGATCGGCGACCACGATCGCGTGGCCGTCGGTCTCGTCGAGCTCGAAGACGTCGGGGGCGCTCATGTGGCAGACGCCGTGACCCTGGCAGGCTCCCAGGTCGACCGTGACGCGCATCTCGTACCCCTCTCCCGGGCCGGGGCCGCCGCGACCGGCGGTCGACCCTGTTGACACGGCAAAACCAGTATAAGCATTATCACACTGTGACGGTGAACAGAGACGAGGACCACATGGTCTCCGATGCCACCCGCGCCACGGGCCGGTGCCCCGTCGTCCACTTCGACCACCACTCCCAGGAGCACGCCGACGACACCGTCGGCGCCTACCGGGCGCTGCGCGAGACCCATCCGGTCGCGTGGAGCGACCTCTACGGGGGCTTCTGGGTCCTCACCGACTACGAGTCGGTGTTCGAGGCCGCCCGCGACGACGACGTCTTCTCCTCCCAGCGCCTCGACCAGTACGGCGGGCCCGGCCTGTCGGTGGTCATCCCGAAGACACCGATGCACAAGCACATCCCGATCGAGCTCGACCCGCCGGAGTTCCGGTCCTACCGCAAGGTGGTCAACCCGATCGCCTCGCCGGCCGCCGTCGCCAGGGTCGAGGACATGATCGTGACGTGGACGACCTGGTTCGTCGACGAGCTCATCGAGTCCGGGCAGGCCGACCTGGCGCAGGTCATCGGCGTCCCGGCGATCTGCACGATCGACTGGCTGGGCCTGCCGGTCGAGGACTGGCAGGTCTACGCCCGTTCCCACCAGGCCACCCTGGCCGAGCCCACCGACAGCCCGGTCTACCGCCGGGCGGTCGAGGTCGACCTCCCGTACTGCTCGGAGCAGATGCGCCGGACGATCGCCGCCCGCGCCGCCGAGCCGCGCGACGACGTCATCAGCTACCTGGTGCAGCAGGAGGTCGACGGCCGGCCGATCACCCAGGAGGAGGTCTTCTCGATCGTCGAGCTGCTGGTCAGCGGCGGCGTCGGGACGACGGCCTCGCTGGTCAGCCAGGCGCTGGTGTGGCTCTACGAGCACCCCGACGTGCGCCGTGAGCTGATCGACGACCCGTCCCTGCTCGACCGGGCCATCGAGGAGTTCCTCCGCTACTTCTCCCCCACCCAGGCGCTGGCCCGCACGGTGCTCAAGGAGACCGAGTTCCACGGCTGCCCGATGGAGGTGGGCGACCGGGCGCTGCTGGCGTGGTCGTCGGCCAACCGCGACCCCGAGCAGTTCGCCGACCCCGACGAGGTCGACATCCACCGCTGGCCCAACCGGCACCTGGCCTTCGGCGTCGGCGTCCACCGCTGCGCCGGGTCGCACTTCGGCAAGCGGATGGCCAAGGAGATGCTCGCCCAGGTGCTCGAGCGGATGCCGGACTACGAGGTCGACCTGGCCGGCCTCAAGCGCTACCCGCGCCAGGGCGTGAACAAGGGCTGGCAGCGGATCCCGGCGACCTTCACGCCCGGCGAGCGCCGGCTGCCCCCCGGCGCCGTCCGCGCGGGTGTGTCCGCCGCCTCCGCGCGCAGCTGAGCACCCGAGCCACGCCCCGCCGCCGCCGGTGGCACCCGAGACGAGGAGCAGACCCATGGCAGGACGCATGGCGGGCAAGGTCGCGTTCATCACCGGCGCGGCCCGCGGGCAGGGGCGCAGCCACGCGGTCCGGCTGGCCCAGGAGGGCGCCGACATCGTCGCCGTCGACATCTGCCGCGACATCGACACGGTGACGCCGTACTACCCGCTGGCCACCGAGGAGGAGCTCGCCGAGACCGCCGCACAGGTGGAGGCCCTCGACCGGCGGGTCGTCACCCGCGTCGCCGACGTCCGGGACCTGGCGGGCCTGCAGGCCGCCTTCGACGAGGGGCTGGCCGAGTTCGGGCACGTCGACACCGTCGTGGCCAACGCCGGGATCGCCACCTACGGCCGGGCCTGGGAGCTGTCCTCCGAGCAGTGGCGCGACATGGTCGACGTCAACCTGACCGGCGTCTTCCACACCGCGAAGGTCGCCATCCCGTCGATGATCGAGTCCGGCCGCGGCGGCAGCATCCTGTTCACCAGCTCGATCGGCGGGCTCAAGGGCATCCAGCACGTCGCCCACTACGTCGCCTGCAAGCACGGGATCGTCGGCCTGATGCGGACGCTGGCCAACGAGCTCGGGCCCTACTCGATCCGGGTCAACACCATCCACCCGACCAACGTCGACACGATCATGATCCAGAACCCGGGCACCTGGGCCATGTTCTCCCCCGGCGACCCCGAGCCGAGCCGGGAGAAGGCGATGCCGGGGTTCACGTCGCTCAACACGCTGCCGGTGCCGTGGATCGAGCCGGTGGACATCAGCAACGCCGTGCTGTTCCTGGCCAGTGACGAGGCCCGTTACGTCACCGGCGTGACCTTCCCCGTCGACGCCGGCGCCTACGTGAAGTAGCCGGCCGCTCCTTGTGGTCCACGTCACACCCTGCGCATGATGTGCAGGCATAGGTGCCGACGACCCAGGAGACCGCCATGACCTCGACCGTGGCCCCGCAGGCACCGGACATCCTCTCCGCGGAGTACCTCGCCGACCCGTACCCGTTCCACAAGGTGCTGCGCGACTCCCACCCGGTGACCTTCCACGAGGCCACGCAGAGCTGGCTGATCAGCCGGTACGCCGACGTCGCCGCCGCCTTCCGCACGCCGGCGTTCTCCAGCCGCAACTACGAGTGGCAGCTCGAGCCGATCCACGGCCGGACGATCCTGCAGATGGAGGGCAAGGAGCACGCCACCCACCGGGCGCTGCTCAACCCGTTCTTCCGCGGCAAGGGACTCGAGGCCTTCCTCCCGGTCATCACCCGCGACGCGGCCGAGCTGGTCGACGCCGTGGTCGCCCGGGCCGGCGGCGACCTCGTCGACGGGTTCGCCGGGCGGGGCCGGGCCGACCTGGTCGCGGAGTTCACGACCTGGTTCCCGATCAACGTCATGGTCGACATGCTCGGGCTCCCGAAGAGCGACCACGAGCGGTTCCACGGCTGGTACCACTCGATCATGGCCCACCTGAACAACCTGGCCGGCGACCCCGCCGTCACGGCCCGGGCCGACCAGACCCGCGAGGAGCTGCGCGACTACGTGCTGCCGATCATCCGGGAACGCCGGGACGGCGACGGCGAGGACCTGCTCTCCCGGCTGTGCCGGGCCGAGGTCGACGGCGAGCGGATGAGCGACGAGGAGATCAAGGCCTTCGTCAGCCTGCTCCTGGTGGCCGGAGGCGAGACGACGGACAAGGCGATCGCCAGCATGGTCCGCAACCTGCTCGACTCCCCCGACCAGCTGGCGGCGGTGCGGGCCGACCGGTCGCTGGCCGACGCCGTGATCGCCGAGACGCTGCGCTTCTCCGGGCCGGTCCACATGATCATGCGGCAGACCGAGGAGCCGGTGGAGCTCTCCGGCACGACGATCCCGGCCGGCGCCACGTGCATCCTCATGCTCGCGGCGGCCAACCGGGACGAGCGGCACTTCGAGCGCCCCGACGAGTTCGACGTCCGGCGCCCCGACCTCGACGTCGCCAAGGCCTTCAGCGGCGCGGCGAACCACGTGCAGTTCGTCCTCGGGCGACACTTCTGCGTCGGTTCGCTGCTGGCCCGCAGCGAGATGACCGTCGCGCTCGACCTGGTCCTCGACCGACTCCCCGGCCTGCGCTACCAGGAGGGGTTCACGCCGCGCGAGGCCGGCCTGTACACCCGCAGCGTCGAGAGCCTGCTCGTCGAGTTCGACCCCGCCTGATCCCGTCGTCCGGGCCGTCCCGCGGGCTCAGGGCTTGCGGGCCACCGCCCCGGCGATGCACTGCTGCACCGGGGTCAGCGGCCGCAGGCGGGGGCCGTCGGGCCACCACAGGTCGCACAGCTCCAGCTCACCGGGCCGGCCGGGACCAGGCGGCACCAACTCCAGGCCGGGCAGGAACGCGGTGATCTGCTCCCGGGTCCGGAAGAGCCCCGACCGCATCGGGCTGTGCACGAACACCTCCTCCATGCGCCGCGCCAGCGGGCCGAGCTCCTCGGTGCCCGGGTCGAGGAAGTGCGCGACCACGACCCAGCTGCCGGACGGGAGCGCGTCGACGTACTCCCGCATCAGTTCGGCGCCGTCGTCGCCGGGGTGGTGGTGCAACGTGCCGACCTGCAGCAGCGCCACCGGCTCGGTGAGGTCCAGCAGGCCGCGGACGTCCTCGTGCCCCAACACCTGGGCCGGCGCGAAGACGTCGGCCGCCACCACCCGACACCACGGGTCCCCGGCGACCAGCGCGCCACCCTCCGCGATGACCGTGGGGTCGTTGTCGACGTAGACGACCCGGGCCGAGGGGTCGGTGCGTCGCGCGATCTGGTGGGTGTTCTCGGCGGTGGGCAGCCCGGAGCCGCAGTCGAGGTACTGGCGCACGCCACCCTGCTCGGCGAGGAAGCGCACCGCCCGGCCGAGGAACCGGCGGTTGGACCACGCCAGGTCGTCCACCTCCGGGGCCACGGCGCGCACCTGCTCGAGCACCCGGCGGTCGACCTCGGTGTTGTGGGTGCCGCCCAGGGCCGCGTCGTAGACGCGGGCGATGCTGGCCCGGGCCGGCGGCTCGCCCACCGGCGCCGCGGAGGACGCCTCCGGCTCCGGGGGAGAGCCCATGTCCGCCTCGCAGGTGGTCGTCGATCCGAGCACGTCGTCGGCGAGTGTGGCCCCCTCCCACCCAGGGGCCAACCCCCCTCGGCCTCCTGCTCCACGGGGTCTGGTCAACCAGGCGAACCATGCATAGGGTAACGGCGGTCACATCCCGTGCCGGCCCAGACGCCGGCCCTCGCCCAGGAGCTCGCCATGTCCGCTCGCGGTGCCATCGAGAACGTCCTCAACCGGTACTCCATCGCCTACGACGACAACGACATGGCGGAGATGGCCGACACGTTCACCGAGGACGCGGTCATGTCCATGCGCATCGCCGGGGGCGACCTGATCGGGCCTTTCGAGGGCAAGACGGCCGTCATGAAGCTGATGACCGACAGCCTGGCCAGCCAGACCGACCAGCGCCGGCACGTGACCACGAACATGGCCCTCCGCAAGGAGACGGGGGACGCCGCGACGGTCAGCTCCTACCTGACGCTGATCTCCGTCGAGAACGGGAAGCTCACGGTGCTGTCCACCGGCAGGTACGAGGACGAGCTGGTCCGGGAGGGCGACGGCGCCTGGCGGTTCACCAAGCGGCACCTCGAGCTCGACCTCCCCTACTGACGCCGGCCCGGACCGCAGGAGAGCCGCCGTGAACCAGGGTCTGGTCCCCGCCAAGTGGGCCGCGCTGACGCCGCGCGCCGAGGCGATCGTCGACGTCCCCAACAGCCGCCGGATGACCTACGCGGAGTTCGACTCACTCGTCCGCCGGCTGGCCAACGGCCTGCGCGGGTTGGGCCTGGAGCGGGGCGACCGCTTCGCCGTCCTGTCGCGCAACTGCGCGGAGTACATGGCGCTCTACTACGCCGCGGGCCGCGCCGGGCTGGTGCTGCAGCCGCTGAACTGGCGGCTGGCCGGCCAGGAGCTGGCCACCATCGTCCGCGACGCGGCACCGCGGGCGGTGATCAGCGCCGACGAGTGGACCGAGACGGTCGAGCAGCTGCAGCGCGACGTCGACGTCCCGCACTGGCTGCAGTTCGGCGACAAGAGCGACGGGTCCCTCGCCGGGCTGGTGGAGGCGGCCAGCGACGAGGAGCCGGTCTGGACCACCCAGGCCCTCGACGACGACCCGTTCTTCATCCTCTACACCGGCGGCACCACCGGGAAGAGCAAGGGTGCGCTGCACACCCACCGCAGCGCCGGGGCCATGATGCTGGCCCAGACCGTCGCCGAGCGGATCGTGCCCAGCGACGTCTACATGCTGACCGGGCAGATGTACCACATCCCCACGGTGCTGGCGATGAACTACAACCGGCACGGCTGCCCGCTGGTGCTGGTCAACTTCGAGGCCAAGCAGGCGCTGGAGGTCATCCAGGAGGAGCGGGTCTCGGCCTTCCTCGGCATCACCACGATGATCAACTGGATGATGGCGGTGCCCGGCTTCGGCAGCTACGACCTCTCCAGCCTGCGCAACTTCCAGTACGGCGGCGGGCCGATGCCGTCGTCGGTCGTGCGCGCGGCGATGGAGAACTTCCCCTGCACGATGATCCAGGGCTACGGGCAGACCGAGGGCGCGGGCATGACGTTCCTGTCGCAGGAGGACCACCTGCGCGCCGTCGCCGGCGACCACCCCGAGCGGCTGCGCTCCTGCGGGCGGGAGGGCTTCACCGCGCAGATCCGCGTCGTCGACGAGTTCGGCGCCGACGTGCCCCGCGACGGCCGCACCGCCGGGCAGATCGTCGTCCGCGGCGAGCAGAACATGATCGGCTACCTCAACCAGCCCGAGCTCACCGCGCAGACCATCCGCGACGGCTGGATGTGGACCGGCGACATGGCCACGTGGGACGAGGACCGCTACGTGTTCATCGTCGACCGCGCCAAGGACATGATCATCTCCGGCGGCGAGAACATCTACAGCGTGCAGGTCGAGGAGGCCATCAACCAGCACCCGGCCGTCCTGGAGTGCGCCGTCTTCGGCGTCCCCGACGAGGAGTGGGGCGAGTCGGTCAAGGCCGTCGTCGTCCTCAAGCCGGGGACGGAGGCGACCGAGCAGGACATCATCGACGAGGCGAGGAAGCACCTCGCCAGCTACCAGAAGCCGCGCTCGGTCGACTTCGTCGCCCAGCTGCCCAAGGCCCCCACCGGCAAGATCCTCAAACGCGAGCTGCGCACCCCCTACTGGGCCGACCGCGACCGGGGCGTCTGAGTGGGCTCCCCCACCGAGGCCGACCTGCAGACCGTCGTCGGCCGCCGCTTCCCCGGCGGCACGTACACCGTCGAGCCGTGGCGGGCGTGGCTGCTGGCCGACACGGTGCTCGCCGAGCCGCCGTCGCTGCGCGACCCGGCGCCCCAGGTGGCCCACCCGCTGTTCGCCTGGATGGCGGCCACCGGGGCGATGGGCCTGACCTGGGACGAGCTGTTCGCCTGGTTCGGCGCCACGGCCGCCGACGGCCCGGTCTTCGGCGAGCACGAGACGACGCTGCACCGGCCGCTGCGGGTCGGTGGCACCTACCGCGTGACCGGTGGCATCGAGTCCGCCGCGCGCAAGGTCGGCCGGCGCACCGGCGTCTTCGACGTGGTCGGCTACGCCATGGACCTGCACGACGAGGGCGGGGCGCCGGCCGCCCGCTGCTGGAACTCCATCGTCTTCCCCCGGAGGGACGCGTGAGCACGCCCACGGTCGAGGTCGGCACCGAGCTGCCCGCCTACGACGTCCCCTCGGTGAGCGCCGAGAAGATGAAGACGATGGCGGCGCTGCTGTCCGACCCCACCCCCATCCACTGGGACGTCGAGACGCTGCGGGCGCTCGGCATGGGCGACCGGCCGGTCAACCAGGGCCCGCTGAACATGGGCTACGTCATGAACGCCGTCACCGCCTGGGCCGGCGGGCCGCAGTCGCTGCGCCGGCTGCGGGTGCGCTTCCTCGGCACGGTGCTCGCCGGGCAGCACCTGCGGGTGCGCGGCACGGTCAGCGGGCTGCGCGAGGAGGACGGCGCGCGGCTGGCCGACTGCGACGTCGTCCTCGAGGTGGTCGACGGGGACGCGGTCGTCTCCGGCAGCGCGACGGTGGTGCTGTCGTGAGCTCCGAGCCGCTGCCCTCCCGGCGGCCGGGCGCGCAGTCACTGTCCTTCCGGTTGGCGTACGGCGACTGCGACGTCGTCGGCATCGCCTACTTCGCCATCTACTACCCGTGGATGGAGCGCGCCCAGACGCTGTGGCTGCACTCCCACGGGCTGCGCAGCGGCGAGCTCGTCGAGGACCTCGGCATCCTCACCGTCGGCGTGCACTCCGAGTGCACCTACCGGCAGATGGTGCGGGTCTTCGACGAGCTGACCATCGAGATCACCCTCGACCGGGTCGGGACGTCGTCGTACACGCTGGGCTTCGACTTCGTCCGCGACGGCTCGGTGGTCACCCACGGCGCGATGACCTTCGTGTGCCGCACGCCCGAGGGCGGCAAGGCCGCGATCCCCGAGCGGCTGATGGACGTGCTGCGCACGCTGCCCACGCCCGCGGAGGTGCCGGCGTGACGCTCGACCTGCCCACGGTGACCGCGGACCTGACCACGGTCCCCCCGCTGCCCGAGGGGGACCTCGCCGCGCTGGCCGCCGCCGTGCGCGCCCAGGCCGACCGGCAGGCGATCGCCGACCTCGGCGTGCTGTACGCCCGCGCCGTCGACGACCACGACGTCGACACCGTGGTGGCCACCTACACCGACGACGGCGTCTTCGAGCGGCGCGGGGTCGCGGCCACCGGCGCCGAGGCCATCCGCGCCGCGTACGTCGCCAGCTTCGGCACCTACCGCACCATGCTGCACACCCCGCACCCCGGCGTGGTGCGGCTGCACGGCGACGGGACGGCGTCGGGCTGGTCGCACGGCCACGCGGAGCTGGCCACGAGCAGCACCCTGGTGCTCGCCTCGTTCCGCTACGAGGACGACTACCGCTGCGAGGCCGGCCGCTGGCGCTTCGCCCGCCGGTCGATCACCTTCATGTACGCCGTGCCCGCCGACGAGCTGGCCACGAGCTTCGGCTCGGTCGAGCGGATGCGCTGGCCGCGCACCGCTCCCGAGGCCGCCGACTACCCGGAGAGCTCCCCCACCTGGGAGACGTACCGGAGCTGAGCTGCCGGGGCGCCGAGGCCCCGGAGGAGGAGACGGAGGACCCGTGTACCGAGTCGTCGTGAACTACCACCACCCCGAGGACCCGAAGGCCTTCCTCGAGTACTACCGCACCACGCACGCTCCGCTGGCCAAGAACCTGCCCGGCGTGTCCGCCTACACGTGGGGGGTGGTCGAGACCCTCGACGGGTCCCAGCCGCCGTTCTTCGTCGTCGCCACGCTGGACTGGCCGTCGAAGGAGGCGGCGATGGCCGACCTCGGCTCGGCGGAGGGTCAGGCCGCGTCGGCGGACATGGCGAACTTCGCGCAGGCCGGTGCCTCGATGTACGCACAGGACCTCGAGACCGTCGTCTGACCCGCCGCGCACTCCCGCGGACGTGCCCGGTGCACTTCCGCGGGAGTGCGCGACGTCAGGGCCGGACCGGGGCGGGGTTGTACCCGGGCAGGGCCAGGTGGCCGGCGTCGACGGGGACCGCCAGGCCGGTGACGCCGTACGCGCCGTCGGAGGCGAGCCAGACGGCGGCGTCGGCGATCGCCTCGGGCCCGAGCGCTCCCTGCCCGCCGAGGACCCCGTAGTGCAGCGCCCCGGCCTCGAAGTCGTCGCGGGTGCCGCCGGGGTGGCCGGCCATCTGGTCGTAGAGGCCCGGCCAGTTGGTCATCGGGGTGTCCACCAGGCCCGGGCAGACGGCGTTGACCCGGACGCCGTGCGGGCCGAGCTCCAGCGCCGCGCTGCGCATCAGGCCCAGGACGCCGTGCTTGCTGGCCGCGTAGTGGGCGGCACCGGCGTTGCCGCGCAGGCCGTTGACCGACGAGATCAGCACCATCGAGCCGGTGCCGCGCTCGATCATGTGCGGGGCGACCGCGCTCATCGACCGCCAGACGCCGAGCAGGTTCACCTCCAGGACGTCGCGGAACTGCTGCTCGGGCATCTGCCAGAACGGCGCCTGCGAGAAGACGCCGGCGTTGGCGACGAGCACGTCGAGGTGCCCGAACGTCTCCAGCCCCTCGGCGACCGCGGCACCCAGGGCCGCCCCGTCGCGGACGTCGGCGGTGCGGGCGACGATCCGCCGGTCGAGCGCCTCCACCTGCGCGACGGTCTCCTGCAGGTCCGCCGCGCGCGCCGTCGGGTAGGGCACCGAGTCGATCTGCGCGTCGATGTCGACGGCGACGACGTCGGCGCCCTCGCGGGCGAAGGCCACCGCGTGCGCCCGCCCCTGCCCCCGGGCGGCACCGGTGACCAGCACGACCTTCCCCGGCAGGCGGCTCACGGCAGGCGCACCTCTCCGCCGAGTGCGGTGACCAGGACGACCGGGTCGAAGAACTCGGCGAGCCGGGTGATCCGCCCGTCGCGGACGCTGAACCGCGAGATGTAGGTGTTCCGGTAGGGCCGGCCGGTGGTGAGCACCCGGGTGTTGCTCGTGTACTCGGCCACGAACTCGCCGGGGCGGCCCTCGAGCGCGTCGATCCGGTAGTCGGCGAAGTCCATCGGGTCCATGAGGCCCTCCGGGTACACCTCCATCGCCTCGGAGCGACCGTGCGACACCTTCGGGAACCCCGGCGGCGCGTACGGGAGGACCAGCTCGACGTCCTCGGCGAAGGTGGCCGCGATGGCCGGCAGGTCCAGGCGCCCGACGGCGTCCAGGTAGGCCACGACGACGTCGCGGTCCTCGGTGCGGCTCATGACTCTCCTCGGTGGTCAGCGGCCGCGGGCGGCCCGGAAGGCGGTGACGGCGTCCCGGTGCTCCGGGGTGCCGAAGAGCAGCGCGACGGCCTCGACCGACTCGTTGAACCCGCTGCCGGCGTCGCGGTTGACGAAGGCCTTGCCGACCCGCACGGCCAGCGACGAGTGCGCCGCCATCTCCGCGGCGAGGGCCACCGCGGCCGGCAGCAGCTCGCCGTCGGGGTGCACCTCCTGCACCAGCCCGGCCCGCTCGGCGCGCGCGGCGTCGACGGTCCGGCCGGTGAGCGCGAGGTAGCGGGTCCAGTGCCGGCCCAGGACGTCGGGCCCGCGGACGATGCCGTAACCGGGCATCAGGCCGACGGTGGCCTCCTTGAAGGAGAAGCGCGCCGACTCCGCGGCGAGCACGACGTCGCAGGCGAGCGCGAGCTCGGTGCCGCCGCCGTAGGCCAGCCCGTTCACCGCGGCGACCACCGGGACGGCGCACCGCTCGACCGCGTGGAAGGCGTCGTAGACCAGCTTCAGGTGCGGCCGGACCCGGGTCACGTCACCGGCCAGCCCGGCGAACATGTCGATGTCCCCGCCGGCGGAGAAGGCCCGGCCCGAGCCGGTGAGCACCACCGCGCGCACGCCGTCGTCCAGGCCGATCGTGCCCATGACCTCGGCGAGCTCGCGGAACCAGGTCTGGTCCATCGCGTTGAGCTTCTCGGGCCGGCTCGTGGTGAGGACGGCGACGCCGGGCTCGGGGTCGGTGCGGGTGAAGCGCTCCATCAGCGGGCCTCCCGGTCCCAGGTGCCGGGCGCGACGCCGTCCGCGCGCAGCTTGTACTTCTCCACCCGCTGGCTCGGCGTCAGCGGCAGCTCGTCGAGGACGCGCACGTAGCGGGGCACGGCGAAGGCGGTGAGCCCGGCGCGGCAGTGCTCGACGAGCTCGGCGGGGTCGACGGTGGCGCCCGCCGCGGGGACGACGGCGACCGCGACGTCCTCCTCCGACAGCTCCGAGGGCAGCCCGTACGCGGCGACCTGGCCGACCGCGGGGTGCTCGGCGACGACCCGCTCGACCTCCCAGGAGGAGACGTTCTCCCCGCGCCGCCGGATGGTGTCCTTCATCCGGTCGAGGAAGGTGAGGAAACCGTCGGCGTCGAGCACGCCGCGGTCGCCGGTGTGGAACCACAGGCCCCGCCACGCGGCCGCCGTCGCCCCCGGGTCGCCGGCGTAGCCGTCGAACATCCAGCCGGCGTGCTTGGGCCGGGCGACGATCTCCCCCGGCGTGCCGGCCGGCACCGGCTCGTCGCGCTCGTCGACGACGGCGACCGTGTAGTTCACCGACTCGCGGCCGGCGGTGCCGATGCGGCGGGCGGTGGGCGGCATGTCGGTGACGACGGAGACCTCGGTGCTGCCGTAGATCTCCGTGAGCCGCACGCCGAAGCGCCGCTCGAAGTCGGCGAACAGCTCCGGCGGGCACGGCGCGCCGAAGCCCACCCGCACGGGGTTGTCGGCGTCGTCGGGCCGGGGCGGCTGCTTGGCCAGGATGCTGGTCATGGCGCCCTGGTAGTTGAAGGCCGTGATGCCGTGCGCGCGGCAGGTGTCCCAGAACCGGCCGGCCGAGAAGGTGCGGTCGAGCACCAGGTCGGCGCCGGCCTCGGCGGCGGCCATGACGCTGCAGTAGCGGGCGTTGGAGTGGAAGAGCGGGAAGACGCTGTAGAGCCGGTCGGCCGGGGTGTAGCCCATGAGGGCGACGGTGTGCCGGGCGAGGTTGACGTTGGCCCGGTGCGAGAGCAGGGCGCCCTTGGGTGGTCCGGTGGTCCCCGACGTGTAGAGGACGACGGCCGGCGCGGTGGGGTCGACCGGCGGCAGCGGCTCCGGGGCGGTGGCGAGCAGGTCGGCGAGGTCCACGTCGCCGGCTCCCGTCCCGTGGACCACGACCGTCCGCACCGTGCCGGGCGAGCACTCGCGGACGGCGTCGAGGAACTCGGCGTCGCAGACGACGACCGGCGCACCGGAGTGCTCGAGCAGGTACCGCAGGAGCGTGCGGCCGGAGGCCGGGTTCAGCGGGACCTCCACCAGGCCGGCGCGGGCCAGGCCGAACCAGACGGCGAGGGTCGCGGTGCTGCTGCGCATGAGCACGCACACCCGGTCGCCGGAGCGCAGGCCGAGCGCGCGGAACCCGGCGGCCGCCCGGTCGGCGCGCGCGTCGAGGCCCCGCCAGGCGACGGTCTCACCGGCCACCAGCGCGCCGGACGCCGGGGCGGCCCGGGCGGCGGCCGCGGCCAGCCAGTCCCCGATCGACGGCGCGACGGTCATGTCCCTCCCGGGGGCGGCCTCCCCCGGTGACGGGGGGCGAGAGCTGTGCCACCATCCAGCCAGAACCTGCGAAGGATGACAAGGGTTTGTTCCGACGGAAGGGAGTCACCGCGATGCCCGGATCCCCCGACGGCCGTCCGCAGGTGGGCACGCGCGACATCGAGGACCTCCGCGGGACCCACCTGGCGCGCGCCGACCAGGACGACCTGCTCGACGCCCAGACCGAGTGCACCGTCGCCTACGCCTCGCGCGAGGGGTGGCCGGCCGCGGTGGTGATGAGCTTCCTGCGCCGGGACGGCCGGTTCTGGCTGACCGCGGTGGCCGGCCGCGACCACCTGGAGTCCCTGCGCGCCGACGGCCGGCTGACCCTCGTCGTCGACAACCGGGGCACCGGACTGCCCGGGCGCCGGATGCTCGCCGTCCAGGGCACCGTCGTCGTCCACGAGGACCGGCGGACCAAGGACTGGTTCTACCCGGCCTTCGCCGCGCGCATGGCCGCCGACGACCCGGCCGCCTTCGTGCGGCTGCTCGACAGCCCGAACCGCGCCGTGCTCGAGGTGACGCCGACCGGCCGGCAGAAGAGCCACGACAGCCGCAGGATCGCCGGCGACGGCCGCGGGGGCCGCTGACCCCCCGCCGCGACGATCACGCGTCGGGAGCCGGGAACCGCGGGCGGCGCTTCTCGAGGAAGGCCTGCGCGCCCTCGGCCATGTCGGGGCTGCCGATCGCCTGCACGAGCATGCCGAGCCCGTTGGTGAAGGAGTCGCGGGCGGCGTTCCACCACACGTTGGAGCTGACCTTGGCGATCTCCAGGTACCGCGGCGAGAGGACGGCGAGCTCGGCCACCAGCGCGTCGACCGCGCCGACGAGCTCGTCGTCGGGGACGACGGCGTTGACCAGGCCGAGCTCCAGCGCCTGTGCCGCGGTGTAGCGCCGGCACAGGAAGGCCATCTCCTTGGCCCGCTTCTCCCCGATCTGCACGCCCAGCACGTTGGTCGCCCCGGTGACGGGAGCGCTGCCCACCCGCGGGCCGGTCTGCCCGAAGGTGGCCGACTCCCCCGCGATCGCCAGGTCGCAGGCCACGACCAGCTCGTTGCCGCCGCCGGCCGCCGGGCCGTTGACCGCGGCGATGACCGGCCGCGGGTGGGTGCGGACCGCGTCGAAGAGCCGCAGCGAGGCCCGGTAGAGCCCGCGCATCGTGGTGACGTCGGGCTCCGAGAGGTTCCCCAGCGCCCCGCCGGCGCAGAACGAGCCCGGCACCCCCGTGATCACGACGGCGCGGCTGCGGGTGCTGCCGTCGAGCGCCTCGACGACCGCCTCGGCCATCTCCGGGTCGTAGGCGTTGCGCCGGTCGGGGCGGTTGAGGGTGATCCAGGTGGCGTCGCCGCGCCGGTCCACCAGCACGGGGTCAGCCACGGGCGGCCTCCACCGGCCCCGGCAGCGGCTCGTCGTCGGACAGGCCCATCAGCCGGGCGAAGTTGCCGCCGAGGATGCCGGCGGTGGTCTCCTCGTCGTAGCCGAGCGCCCGGACGGCGGCGACCTCCCGCGCCGGGTCGGCCATCGGCCAGTCGGAGCCGAACACGATCCGGTCGGCGCCGTGCTGGTCGACGATCGACCGCACCCGGTCGGGCGCGAGCTCGGCCATGGTCGGCGGCCACGAGGTCTCCAGGTGGACCGGCAGCCCGAGCAGGTCGGCCTCGGCCTCCTCCAGCCGGTGGTAGCCGCCGAAGTGGCAGGCCACGAGGCGCAGGTCGGGGAACCGCCGGACGATGTCGCGGATCATCCCCGGCGTCGCCCGCTCGTTGCTCTCCCGGTCGCCGCCGGCGCCGACGTGGGCGATGACGGCGATCTCCGAGCCGAACGCCTCCAGCAGGTCCCACACCCGCCGGTCGGAGTAGGCGAACCCCTGGAACAGCGAGTGCAGCTTGACCCCGGGGATGCCGTTGCGGCGCAGCGACGCCATGTTCTCGTCGACCGACAGGTCGGGGTGCACGGTGCCGAACCCGAGCAGCGACCCGCCGCGGGAGCGGGCGACGAAGCGGTTGGTGCCGTCGACGTACTTCGCGGAGTCGGCGATGCCGAGCAGGACGCCGCGGTCGACGCCGGAGCGCTCGAGCACCCCGGGCAGCGTGGAGATCTTCCCGTCGCCGACCCGCGGCAGCTGCGGCACCCGCGGGCCGAGCGCCCGCTCGGCGAGCTGGTCGGGCCAGGCGTGGCAGTGCACGTCGATGATCACGGCTGTCCTCCGTCGACGGTGATGACCGAGCCGGTGGTGAACGACGACCAGTCCGAGGCGAGGTAGAGCGCCGTCCCCACCACCTCCGACGGCTCCCCGCCGCGGCCGAGCGCGAAGGTCGCCGCCCGGCGGCCGAAGGCCTCCACGTCCCAGGCCGCCGACACGTCGGTGAGGAAGGTGCCGCACATGATCGCGTTGACCCGGACCGACGGCCCGAACGCGTGCGCCAGGCCGACGGTGACCGCGTTGAGGCCGGCCTTGGCCGCGGCGTAGGGCACGATGTCGGCCCGCGGGCGCACCGCGCCGGTGCTGCTCACGTTGATGATCGAGCCGCCCTCGCCGGCCGCCATCCGGGTGCCGACCAGCGCGGCCAGCCGGAACGGCCCCTTGAGGTTGACGCCGAGCACCTTGTCGAAGAGGACCTCGGAGACGTCGGCGACGGTGTCGTAGCGCGGGCTCATCCCGGCGTTGTTCACCAGGACGTCGATGCGGCCGAACTCGGCGTGGACGGTCTCGACCAGCTCGTCGAGGCCCTCCCAGCGGCCGACGTGCGCCGACACCGGCAGCGCCCGCCGTCCGGTGGTCTCGCGCACCTCGGCCGCCGTCTTCTCGCAGCTGGCCAGGTCCCGGCTGGCGACGACGACGTCGGCGCCGGCCGCGGCCAGCCCGAGCACCATCTCCCGGCCCAGGCCGCGGCTGCCCCCGGTGACCAGCGCCACCCGCCCGGAGAGGTCGACGGCGACGCTCATGCCGCCCGCACCGGCGTCGGGCCGACGACGTCGCTGCTGCCGAGGTGGGCGATCTCGTCGCGCGCCATCCCGAGCAGCTCGGCGAGGCCCGACTCGGTGTGCTCGCCGATCGCCGGCACGCCGTCGTAGACCGGCCCGGCGTAGCTGCCCATGTGCAGCACCGGCCCGGGCACGAGCACCCGGCCCAGCGCCGTGCCGGCCAGCTCGACCAGCGTGCGCTCGCGGAAGTGCGGGTCCTCGACGATGTCGCGGGCGTCGTTGACCGCGGCGGCCACCACCTCGTGCGCGTCGAGGTCGGCGAGCACCTCCGCGCGGGGCCGCAGCGCCACCCACGCCTTGACGTGCTCCTGCAGCTCGTCGTTGTTCGCCATCCGCGCGACGTTGGTGGCGTAGCGCGGGTCGTCCTTGAACTCCGGGTGGCCCATCGCGTCGAACAGCCGCATGGCGATCGTCTGGTTGGACGCCGCGATCGACAGCCACTGCCCGTCGGCGGCCTGGTAGATGCCGCGCGGCGAGGCCGAGCCCGAGCCGTTGCCCACCCGCTCCTGGACGAACCCGGTGGCCGTGTAGTTCACGACCAGGTCGCCGAGGATGAACATCAGCGGCTCGTACAGCGCCACGTCGACGACGTCGCCGCGGCCGGTGCGCGAGCGGTTGAACAGCGCGGTCGTCGTCCCGAACGCCGCCGAGAGCCCGGCGATGGAGTCGGCGAAGCCGAACGGCGGCGAGGTCGGCGGGGTGTCGGGCCAGCCGTTGACGAAGGCGTAGCCGCTGACGGTCTCGGCGACGGTGCCGAAGCCCGGCCTCTCGCGGTAGGGCCCGGTCTGGCCGAACCCGGACACGCGGGTGAGCACCAGGCCCGGGTTCTCGGCGGACAGGACGTCGTAGCCCAGCCCCCAGTCCTCCAGCCGGCCGGGCCGGAAGGACTCGACGACGACGTCGACCCGCGCGGCCAGCCGGCGCACCAGCTCGCGGCCCTCGGGCCGGCGCAGGTCGATGCCGATCGACTCCTTGCCGCTGTTGAGCCGGGCGAAGCCCATCGACAGGCCCTCGTGCTGCGGCGTCCACTGCCGCGCGAAGTCGCCGGTGCGCGGGTCCTCGACCTTGATCACCCGGGCGCCGAAGTCGCGCAGCATCCGGCCCGCCGTCGGGGCGGCGTACATGGTGCCCAGCTCCAGGACGGTGATCCCCGCCAGGGGCGGCGTCCCCGCCGCGTCGCTCGTCATGGTGTCGCCGTCCCCCTTGCGTTCACGGCCGCCACTGCACGTGCTGCGGCTCGAGGTACTCGCGGATGCCCCACTCGCCGATCTCCCGGCCGACGCCGGAGAGGCCGAAGCCGCCGAAGGGCGCGTCGGGCCGCATGTTGCCGCCGCCGTTGACCCACACCGTCCCCGCCCGCAGCCGCGCGGCCAGGGCCCGGCCGTGCTCGACGTCGGGGGTGTAGACGTTGGCCGCCAGGCCGTAGGCGGTGTCGTTGGCCAGCGCGACCGCCTCCTCCTCGGTGGCGAAGGGGACGACGACGCCGACCGGGCCGAACACCTCGGTCTGCACCAGCCGGTTGTCGTGCGGCAGTGCGGCGAACACGACCGGGTTGACGAAGTAGCCGCGGTCGGGGACCGGCGTGTCCAGCGACAGCACGATCTCCCCGCCGTCGGCCAGCCCGCCGTCGATGAACGACTGCACCCGCTGCCGGTGGTCCTCGCGGATCATCGGCCCGATGTTCACCTCGCGGTCCCACGGGTCGCCGACCCGGAGCGCGGTGAACGCCTCCCGCGAGGCGGCGAGGAAGTCGTCGACCAGGCTCTCGTGCACCAGCATCCGGGCCAGCGCCGCGCAGCCCTGGCCGCCGTTGCGCGCCCACCGGAGATGGATGTCGCGGGCCAGGGCGGCGGCGTCGACGCCGGGCAGCAGGATGTTGGGCGACTTGCCGCCGAGCTCGAGGGTGACGTTCTTCAGCCCGCGGGCGGCCTGCTCCATGATCCGGGCGCCGACGGCGTCGGAGCCGGTGAACGACACCCGGTCGACGCCGGGGTGGGTGGTCAGGTGCTGGCCGACCGAGGGCCCGTCGCCGACGAGGACGTTGATGACGCCGGCGGGGATGCCCGCCTCCTCGAAGAGCTCGCCCATCCACAGCGTGGTCAGCGGGGTGCGCGGGGAGGGCAGCAGGACCGTGGTGCACCCGGCCGCCAGGGCGGCGCCGAACTTGAAGACGGCGAGGTTGATCGGGTAGTTGTAGCCGGTGATGCAGGCCACCACGCCGGCCGGCCGGTAGGCCACCTCGGAGTAGCTGAGCACCGGGTCGTGCCAGGGCCCGAGCTGCACGGTGCGGTCCACCAGCGCCGCCTCGGCCTGCCACCGCAGGTGCGTGATGCCCAGCCGCACCTGCATGACCTCGGCGAAGGCGACCGGCGTGCCGACCTCGTTGACGATCGAGGCGGTGAGCCGCTCGACGTGGGACTCGAAGACGTCGGCCAGCCGGGAGATCGCGGCGCTGCGCTCCTGCGGGGAGGTCCGCGCCCACGCGGGGAAGGCGCGGCGGGCGGCGTCGATGGCGGCGTCGACCTGGGCGGCCGACGCCGTCGGCACGGTGGCGGTGACCTGCTCGGTGGCCGGGTTGACCGCCTCGATCACCGGCCCCTCCCCCGCGACGAGCCGGCCGTCGATCAGCAGCTCGCGGGTGGTGGGGACCCAGGTGCGCAGGTCGGTCTCGGTGGTCGTCATGCCCGCTGCTCCTCGGGGGTGCCGGTGGCGGTCGCGACGGGGGTCTCGTCCCCGAGGACCCGGGGGTTGGACCCCCCGTGCTCGGGGCTCCTGGCCATCAGGCCGACGCGGGTGCACCGCATGACCAGCTCGTCGTGCTGGTTGTAGCCGCGGTGCTCGAACCAGACGATGCCGCTGTCGGTGCGGCTCCTGCTCTCCCGCTTGTCGAGGATCGTCGTCTCCCCGCGCAGCGTGTCGCCGTGGAAGACCGGGTGCGGGAACTCGACCTTGTCGTAGCCGAGGTTGCCCAGCGTCGTCCCGAAGGTCAGCTCGAGCACGTGGAAGCCGCCGACCAGCGCGAGGGTGAAGAGGCTGTTGAACAGCGGCCGGCCGTGGATGGTGCCCTTGGCGAACTCGTGGTCGAGGTGCAGCGGCTGGGTGTTCATCGTCAGCGACGTGAACAGCACGTTGTCGGACTCGGTGACGGTCCGGGTGAACGGGTGCCGGTAGACCCGGCCGACCTCGAACTCCTCGAAGTACAGGCCTCGCACGGTCAGCGCCCTCCCTCGGGTGCGTCGATGGTGGGGACGGCCGGACCGGCGGCCCCGGGCAGGGACCTGGCGTGGGCCAGCCAGTCGCGCGCGGTGTCGGCGTGCGCCTTGTCGATGTGCACCCCGCGGTAGCGCACCGCGCCGGAGCCGGCGGCCGCGGCGGCCCGGTAGGCGGCCACCAGCCCCTCGTGGAACTCGATCTCCCCGGCGGTCGGCGTGAACGCCTCGTTGACCACCGGCACGTGGCCCGGGTGGATGGCGATCATGCCGCGGAAGCCGAGCTGGCGGCCCTTCTCGGCGAAGGTCTTCAGGCCGACCAGGTCGTCGAGTCGCTCCCACAGCCCGGTCAGCGGGTGGATGCCCGCCTCCCGGCACGCCAGCAGCACCCGGCTGCGCAGGTAGAGGGTCTCCTCCCCCTCCGGCGTCCACCGGTAGCCGACGGCCCGGGCGATGTCGGCGTGCTCGGCGGTCGGGCCGATCATCGCACCGACCCGCGGGGAGGCCGTCGCGATCTCCCGGGCGTGCTGGATGGCGGCGACCATCTCGACCGGGACGATGTACTCCAGCCCCTGCACGCCGTTGCGCGCCTCGAAGTGGTCGAGCAGCGCGTCGTAGCGCAGCACGTCGGTCGCGGTCTCGATCTTCGGCGCGAACACCCCGGTCAGCCCGGGGACGACGACGGCCTCGAGGTCGGCGCCGGTCTGCCGGGTGTCGAGCGGGTTGACCCGGACGAACAGCCCGACGCGGGAGTCGCGCTGGCGGACGGCGCGGATCGACGTCGCCACGGTCTCCCGGGCGCCGGCCTTCAGGTCGGCGGGCACGGAGTCCTCGAGGTCGAGCACGACGCAGTCGGCGCCGGCGGCCAGCGCCTTGTCCAGCCACTGGGGCTTGTGGCCGGGGACGAACAGGACCGAGCGGTACGGGACCATCAGCGCGCCTCCTCTCAGTAACTACGGGGCAGGCCCAGCACGTGCTCGGCCGTGTAGTTGAGGACCATCTCCTGGCTGATCGGCGCGATGCGCATGAGCCGGGCCTCGCGGAAGTACCGCTCGACGTGGAACTCCTTGCCGTAGCCGAACCCGCCGTGCACCTGCAGGGCGACGTCGGCGGCGAGGAAGCCGGCCTCGGCGCAGAGGAACTTCGCCGCGTTGGCCTCCCGGCCGCACGGCAGCCCCCGGTCGACCAGCCAGGCCGCCTTCTGCACGACCTGCTCGGCGGCGTCGAGGCGGATGGCGGCGTCGGCGAGCTGGAAGCTGATGCCCTGGTTCTGCCCGATCGGGCGGCCGAACACCTCGCGCTGCTTGGCGTACTCGGTGCCGCGGCGCAGCGCCGCCCGGCCGATGCCGAGCGCGGCGTTGGCGCTGATCACCCGCTCGGCGTTGAGCCCGCCGAGGATGGTGCGGAAGCCGTGGCCGACCTCGCCGACGACGTCCTCGTCGGCCACGAACAGGTCGTCGATGAACAGCTCGTTGGTGTCGACGGCGTTGCGGCCCATCTTGGGGATCTCGCGGATCTGCACGTGCTCGCGGTCCACCGGCGCGAAGAACAGCGTCAGCCCGGCCGTCTTCTTGCCGTTCGGGTCGCGCGGGCTGGTGCGGGCCAGCAGCAGCATCCGCTGCGCCTCCTGCGCCTTGGTGATCCACACCTTCTTGCCCGAGACGAGCCAGCCGCCGTCGACCTTGCGGGCGGCGGTGGACAGGTTGGTGGTGTCGGTGCCGGCGTCGGGCTCGGTGACGGCGAAGGAGACGTGCAGCTCGCCGCTCACCGCCTGGGGCAGGAACCGCTGCTTGAGCGACTCCGAGCCGTGCTCGATGACCGGGTGGAAGCCGAAGATGCCGATGTGGACGGCGCTGCAGCCGCCCATGCCGGCGCCCGAGGCGGCGATCTCGTACTCGACGAGCGCGGCCTCGGTGACGCCGAGCCCGCCGCCGCCGTACTCCTCGGGGATGGTCAGCCCGAGCCAGCCGGCGTCGCGCACCGCGTCGTAGAACTCCCAGGGGAACTCGTGCGAGGTGTCGTGCTGCATCCAGTACTCGTCCGGGAAGGGCCGGCACATGGCCCGGACGGCCTCTCGGATCTCCTTGTGGGTGGGGTCCTCGGTGTAGTCCACGGCGGTCCTCCTCAGCGGGCGCCGGCCGGCGCGGCTGCGGCGGTCCGGTCGTGGGCGGTCCGGTCGTGGGTGTCGGGGGTGACGCCCTCGGCGCGCAGCCGGGCCTTCTGCACCTTCTCCGAGGGCGTCTTGGGCAGCGCGTCGACGAAGCGGACGTAGCGCGGGACGGCGAAGCCCGGCACCCGGCCGAGGCAGTGCTCCCACAGCTGCGCCGCGGTGACACCGGGGCCGGCCGGGTCGGGCACGACGAAGGCCATGACCTCGTCCTCGCCGGCCTCGGAGTCCGCCGCCACCCCGACGACGGCGACCTCGAGCACGCCCGGGTGGGACAGCAGGCCCTGCTCGACCTCGTAGGAGCTGATGTTCTCCCCGCGGCGGCGCAGCGCGTCCTTGTAGCGGTCGACGAAGTAGTACCAGCCGTCGGCGTCCCGGCGCAGGGCGTCGCCGGTGTGGAACCACAGGTTGCGCCAGGCCTCGGCGGTCTTCTCCGGCATGCCGAAGTAGCCCAGCGAGCAGGTCCACGGGTGCCGTGGGCGGACGACGAGCTCGCCGACCTCGCCGACGGGCACCTCGCGGTCGGTCTCGGGGTCGACCAGCCGGACGTCGAACCAGTCGGCGGCCTGCAGGCCCGCGGCGCCGGCGGGCCGCTCCTCGCCGTAGGGCGACAGGATCGGCGCGCTGGTCTCGGTGAGGCCGAAGACCTCGGTGAACGCCTCGATGCCGTACCGCGCCTTGAACCCCTCGACGATCGAGCTGGCCGTCGGGGCGGCGAACACGGTGCGCAGCACGTTGTCGGCGTCGTCCGGGCGCGGGGGCTGCTTCCAGACGAAGTCCATCATCACGCCGATGAGGTTGGTGGCGGTCACACCGGAGGTGCGGAGCTGGTCGACCCAGCGGCTGGCGCTGAACCGGGGCCGGCAGACCAGCCGGGCGCCGGCGATGAGCGCCGGGTAGGCCGCCATGAACTGGGCGTTGCCGTGGAACAGCGGCGTGCAGGTGAAGTAGGTGTCCTCCGGCGTGAGCCGCTGCAGGCTGACGACCTCCTGGCCGAAGAAGTACATCTGCGCGTGCGGCATGGCGACGCCCTTGGACGGGCCGGTCGTGCCGGAGGTGAAGAAGATCGAGGCCAGCGCGTGCGGCGGCGGCGACGGGAACGCCGCGCCGGGACGGGCGCCGACGGCGAGGTCCTCCCACGGGTCGGCGGCCCAGCCGTGCTCGCGCAGCAGGGCCAGCGCCTGCTCGCGGCTGCCGGTGTCGACCACCCAGAAGTGCTCGATCACCCGGGCGGCGTCGCCGGCGGCGGGGAACTTGGCGGCCTGGACGTCGTCGACCACGGCCCACCGGGGCGCCGCGGTGGCCACCTGGTGCTCGAGGAAGACGCCCTCGTAGGCGGTGTTGACCGGCACCTCGACGGTGCCGCCGACGCCCGTGCCGAGCCAGGTGCGCAGGAACTGCGAGGAGTTGGCGGCCATGACCAGCACCCGGTCGCCCTCGCGCGCACCGGCCTCGGCCAGCCGGTCGGCCACCGACTCGGCCTGGGCCAGCGCCTGCGCGTAGCTGAGGGTCAGCCCCTCCTCCGGCAGGTCGAACAGGACCGCGTCGGGACGGCGGGCCGCGTGGTGGCGCAGTACCGTCGCGAGCGTCCAGTCGCCCTGGTCCGGGAAGACCGGCACGAGCTCGGTGTAGTAGCGCATGTCTCCCCTACCGACGGGGTCCCGCACCTCTTGTGCGGACGTGAACCCACCTAATCATGTGCATGGTTGTTTGACCAGTCCTCCGCCGTCGACCCGGCCACCGACTCCGGCGTGCCGGCGTGGGCGAAGCGGGCCTCCGCGGCGGGCAGGTGCACGACCCGGTCGACGGAGATGCGCTTGTGCGCGATGAGCAGGTCGCCGTCGCGCTCGACGTGGTCGTCGGCGTAGGTGCCGGTGACCACCCGCGTCCGGCCCTGCTCGAACATCGTGGCCTGGAAGTAGGCCGACGTCGTGATCACGTCACCGGTGCGATGGGCGAGCACGTTGGTGACCACGTGCCGGCAGACCGGGATCTGCATCGCGTTGTGCGCCCGGTAGACGTCGAGGAACGCCTCGACGCCGGACTCGGTCGGCAGGTCGCCGCGGGTGACGCCGACGTCGTCGGTGACCATCGCGCGCAGCGCCCCGAGGTCGCCGGCGTCGACCGCCAGCGCGTAGCGGGCGTACAGGCGCGCGCTGCGCGCGCCGAGCAGTGCCGGGTCCTCGGTCGTGGTCGGGTCCGGGCCCGCCGGGGTGGAGGTGGCCATCAGGCGTCCTGGCCGGTCAGCGCGGCCTCGCCGAGGAACGCGCGCAGCACGGACGCGTTGGACCGCGCCTGCGCAGCCGGGCCGGTGAACACGACCTCGCCGCGGGCCATCGCCACGACGTCGTCGGCGACCTCCAGGCCCAGCTCCGCGTTCTGCTCCACCAGCAGGACCGACAGGCCCTCGTCGGCCATCGCGCGGACGGCCTCCAGGACCGACTCGACCATCGTGGGGGCCAGCCCCATGGACGGCTCGTCGAGCATGATCACCCGCGGCGAGCTCATCAGCGCCCGCCCGAAGGCCAGCATCTGCTGCTCGCCGCCCGACAGCAGCCCGGCCGGACCGGACCGCCGCTCGCGCAGGATCGGGAACATGGTGAACACCCGCTCGAGGACCTCCCGGGAGCGCTCGCGGGAGGCGGTGTAGCCGCCGAGGACGAGGTTCTCCTCGACCGTCAGCGGCGCGAACACCCGGCGGCCCTCGGGCACCAGCACCATCCCGGCCCGCACGATGCGGTGCGGCGCCAGCCCGGTGACGTCGCGGCCGTCCAGGGTGACCCGGCCGGCGTGCGGCCTCACCAGCCCGGCGGCGGCACGCAGCGTGCTGGTCTTGCCCGCCCCGTTGGCGCCGAGGACCAGGGTCACCCGGCCCGGCGTCGCCGACAGGCCCACGCCCCGGACCGCCTCCGCCGTCGCGTACCGGACGTGCAGGTCAGCGATCTCCAGCACGGTTCCACCTCTTCCCCAGGTAGGCCTCCTGGACCGACGGGTCCCGGACGACGTCGCGCGGGGCGCCCTCGGCGATGGGCCGGCCCTGGTTCATCGCCAGCAGCCGGTCGCAGGTGTCGACCATCATCGAGACGTCGTGCTCGACGAGCAGCTGCGTGAGCCCCTCGTCGCGCAGCCGGCGCAGCAGGCCGGCCACCTCCAGCCGCTCGGGCTGGTTCATCCCCGCGGTCGGCTCGTCGAGCATGAGCACGCGCGGCCGGCCGGCGAGCGCGCGGGCGATCTCCACCCGGCGGGCGGTGCCGTAGGACAGCTCGCCGGGGCGCAGGTCGAGCAGGTCGCCGACCCCGGTGCGCTCGACGGCCTCCTCGACCGCCTCGGGCACGCTGCGGCGGACCAGCTCGCGCAGCCGGGCGGCGCGGCCGAGGCGGAGGTCGGCGCCGAGCTGGATGTTGCCGAGCACGGTGAGGTCGGGCAGCAGCCGCACGGTCTGGAAGGTCCGCGCGATGCCGCGGTGCGCCAGCCGGGCGGCCGGTGCGCGGCCGTAGTCCTCGCCGTCGAGGGTGAGCCGGCCCCGGGTGAGCGGCAGCAGCCGGGTCAGCGCGGCCAGCAGGGTGCTCTTACCCGACCCGTTGGGACCCAGGATGCCGAGGACCCGGCCGGTCTCGAGGGTGAGGTCGACGCCGTCGACGGCCTTGATGCCGCCGAAGTGCACCGCGACGTCGGTGCCCTGCAGCACGGCGGTGGCCGGCGCCGGCACGCCGTCCCCGGGCCGGTCGTCCAGGGCGGTCACGGCCGGGCCTCCGCCGCCGGGCCGCCGAGGGCGGCGAGCTCCTGCGCGGGGTCGGGGGCGACCACCGCCACCGGGGCGGCGGCGCCGCCGGCCGGGATCGGCCGGTGGCGGGTCCGCAGTCGGTGCCAGCCGTCCTGGGCCAGGCCGAGCAGGCCGCCCGGCACCCAGACGGCGGCCGCGGCCACGATCACGCCGTAGACCACCAGCTGCCAGTCGCCGACGACCTGCAGGACGCTGGGCAGCCAGGTGAAGATCACCGCGCCGATCGCCGCACCCGCCCAGGACAGCGCCCCGCCCACGATGATCATCGTCAGCGCGGTGACCACCAGGTGGAAGCCGACGGTCTCGGGCGAGACGGTGGTGCGCAGCAGGCTGTTCATCCCGCCGGCGGCCGCGCCGAGGGCCCCGCTGACCACGAACACCCGCCGACGGACCCGGGTGACGTCGATGCCGAGGGAGACCGCCAGGTGCGGGTCCTCCCGGACGGCGTCGACCCGGCGGCCGTAGGCGCCCCGCTCGCCGGCGGCCAGCAGCAGCGCCACGACGACGGTCACCGCGACCACGTGCCCGGTGGTCAGCGTGCTGATCGCGCCGTAGAGCCCGGTGGCACCGCCGGTGAGGTCGCCGCCGTTGGTGGCCAGGACACCGAGGAAGAGCGCGAAGGAGATGGTGGCCATGCCGAGGTAGAGGCCGGAGAGCCGGGCCACCAGCAGGGCCAGGAGGTACCCGGCGGCGGCCGCGACCAGCACGCCGGCCCCGATGGCCAGCACCGGGGCGAGCTGGGCGCGGATGGTGAGGATCGCCGCGGTGTAGGCGCCGATGGCGTAGCTGCCGACGCCGGCGAAGGAGAACACCCCCGCGCGCAGCGGCACCTGGATCGACAGGGCCAGCAGGAAGCTGATGAAGGTGGACTGGACGAGGACCAGGTGCGAGAAGTACCAGGCGTTCACGTTCGGCGGACCTCCTGGCGGCCCAGCAGGCCGTTCGGCCGGACGAGGAGCATGAGGAAGATGACGCCGAAGGCGATGGCCGGCGCCCAGGTGCCCGAGGTCGTGACCAGGACCAGCGTCTCGATCCCGGCGAGGACGAGTGCCCCGAGGACCACGCCGGCGATGCTGCCGACGCCGCCGAGGATGATCGCGGCGAAGGCCTTGAGCAGGAACGCGTCGCCGGTCTCCGGGGCGATCGAGCCCAGGTAGTAGGTGAGCAGGACGCCGGCCAGCCCGGCCAGGCCGCCGGCGACGGCCATCGTCAGCAGCGCCAGGCGGCGGCGGTCGACGCCCATCATCGAGGCGACCTCGGCGTCGACGCCGATCGCGCGCAGCGCCAGCCCGGGCCGGGCGGCCCGCAACCACCAGCCGATGACGGCGGCCAGCCCGAACGCGGCCACCAGCGTCACGATCTGCACGTTGCTGACCCGGACGAAGCCCCAGTCGTAGGTGCTGATCCGGAACGTGCTGGCGGAGTAGCCGAACGGGACGCTGCGGGTGAGGTACTGCGCCACCGCCAGGGGGATGATCGCGATGCCGATGCCGCCGACGAGGATCTGCATCTCGGCCTTGCGGTGGTCGGTGGCCCGCCGCTGGATCGGCTCGAAGGCCAGCACCTGGACCAGCAGCGAGAGCACCGCGCCGACCAGCACGCCGACGGCCAGCATCGCCGGGAGCGGCAGCGGCACCTCCTGCACGAGCAGGTGGGCGGTGAACGCGGCGAACATGAAGATCGAGCCGTGGGCGAAGTTGAGGATGCCGATCGTCCCCCAGGCCAGGCTCATCCCGAGGGCGAACAGCAGGTACAGCGACCCGAGGGTCAGTGCGTTGAGCACGTCCTGTGCCATGGGTTTCCTCCCTCGCGGTCCGGTGCCGGCGGCCGGCCGGCACCGGAGCGCGGTGCGGGGTCAGCGGGCGGTCAGGACCCGGCCTCGACCGGGACCTCGGCGCTGCCGTCCCACCGGACGAGGACCCCGGGGACACGGGCGTCGTTGCCCTCGAAGGTGATCTCGCCCTGGGCGCCGTCGAAGCCCTCGCCGGCGACGGCGGCCAGGCCCTCCTGGACCGCGGCGCGGTCGGTGCTGCCGGCCTCGGCGATGCCGCGCGCGAGGAACCACATCGCGTCGTAGGCCTCGGCGGCGTAGTTGTTGGGCTCCTCGCCGTCGTACTCCTCGCGGTAGGCCTCGACGAACGTCCGGGTGCTCTCGACGTCCTGCTCCGCGGTGAAGTTGGTCGGCCACACGAAGCCGGCCGCGCCCTCCCCGGCCGAGGACAGGTTGCCGGCACCGGCGGCGCTCATGCCGATCAGCTCGCCGTCGTAGCCGGCCTGGCGCAGCTGGGTGATCGCCACCGGGTACTGCGGGCCCTGCACCATGAGGAAGGCCGCGTCCGGGTCCTCGCCGGCGATCGAGGACGCCGGGGTGGTGAAGTCCTGCTGGGTCGCCTCGACCCCGCCGGTGCTGAGCACCTCGAAGCCGTGCTCGGCGGCCAGTTCCGGGACGACCTCCTGGCCGAGCTGGACCAGCGTCGGGTTGCCGCTGTTGAACAGCACCGAGGCCGTCGTGACGCCCTGCTGCTCGGCGTAGTCGCCGGCCAGGTCGAAGTAGGAGGCCGCCGGGGGCGTGATGCGGAAGGTGTAGTCGCCGATGACGACGCCCTCGCTACCGGCCTGCACGTAGACGGTGGGCATGCCCTGCTGGTCGACGATCGGCGAGACCGCGGTGGCCTGCGCGCTGGCCTCGGGGCCGACGATCGCCACGTAGGACGGGTCGGCGATCGCCTGGCTGGCGAAGCTGGCCGCCTCCTGCGGGCTGCTGGCGCTGTCCCGGCTGTCGACCTCGATCGTCGTCTCCCCGAGCAGGCCGTCGGCCTCGATCTGCGCGATCGCCAGGTCGATGCCCTTCTGCGCGTTGAGGCCGGCGAAGGAGACCGGCCCGGTCAGCGCGCGGATGCTCATGATCCGGAGCGTGTCGGGGAGTCCCTCGGCGCCGCTGCCGCCACCGGCGTCGCTCCCGCTGCCGGAGGTGCCCGAGCCCGGCGAGGTGCAGGCGGCGAGGCCGAGCGCGAGCACGAGGGCCGCTCCGCCGCGTGCTCCGCGACCGGCCGGGCGCCGTCGCGCCGTTCCCGCTTCCGCCATGGCGTGCCTCCGAAGGCTTGTAATCATGTGCAGGGTTAGCGGGACTGTAACGACGGCCACACGAGCTGTCCAGACCCGAGTGGCGCCGGCTCGCACGTCCGGCGGGCACCTCGCCGGGGGTGCGGGCCGGACGCGGGTGGCCGCGCCGCCCGGTCGCGGGACGTGCACGCACCGCGGTCCCCAGGGCCTGCGGTCCGCGGCACGTGCACACACCGCGGCCGCACCGGCCCCGGACGCGGAGCGGCTCCGGTCCCCTGGGGGACCGGAGCCGCGGCCGGGGCAGGAGCGGCCCTCCTGCAGGGGCCCGCCGCGAGCCCGCGAGCGGTGGGGGGCAGGAGGGTCCTTCCTCAGATGCCCTGGATCATCTTGGTCTCGAGGAAGCCCGCGATGCCCTCGGGACCGCCCTCGCGGCCCAGCCCGGACTGCTTGTAGCCCCCGAAGGGCTGGGTGACGCACATGCCCCAGTCGTTGACGTAGATCTGGCCGGTGCGCACCCGCCGGGCCACCTTCTCCCCGGTCTCCGTGTCGGCCGTGAACACCGCGCCGGAGAGGCCGTACTGGGAGTCGTTGGCGATGCGGACGGCGTCGTCGACGGTGTCGTAGGGGATCACCACGATGACCGGGCCGAAGATCTCCTCCTGCGCGATGCGCATGGAGTTGTCCACGTCGGCGAACAGCGTCGGCTGGACGTAGTAGCCCCGGTCCAGCCCGGGCGGCCGCCCGCCGCCGGTGACCAGGCGCGCGCCCTCCTCGATGCCGGTGGCGATGTAGCCCTCCACCCGCTCGCGCTGGCGCTCGGCGGCCAGCGGGCCGAGGACGGTGCCCTCGGCGCGCGGGTCACCGACCGGCACCGACTCCATGATCGCCTTGACCTGCTCGACCACCTCGTCCTGCTTGTCCCGCGGGACGACGAGCCGGGTGAGCGCGGCGCAGACCTGACCGGAGCTGCCGATGCCGGCGAAGGTGACCGTCTGCGCGACCGCGGCGAGGTCGGCGTCGGGCAGCACGATGGCCGCCGACTTGCCGCCGAGCTCCAGCGTCACGCGGGCGATCCGCTCGGCGCACAGCGCCATGATCCGCCGGCCGGCCGCCGTCGAGCCGGTGAAGGACACCTTGTCGACGTCGGGGTGCCTGACCAGGTGCTCGCCGACCTCGCGCCCGCCGGGCAGCACGCTCACGACGCCCTCGGGCAGGCCCGCGGCCTCCAGCGCCTCGGCCAGGACCATCACCGACACCGGGCCCTCGGGCGCCGGCTTCAGGACGACGGTGCACCCCGCGGCCAGCGCCGGGGCGATCTTCAGCGACGCGGTGGCGACCGGCCCGTTCCACGGGATGATCACCGCGGCCACGCCGACCGGCTCCTTGACGATCGTCGCCTCGCCGCCGCCGGCGACCTGCCGACGCTCCTCGAGCTGCAGGGTGGCCGCCAGCGTCGCGGCGTCGTCCCACATCGCCGTGGCGTTGGCGTGGAAGGCCTTGCTGATCATGGCGGGGGCGCCGATCTCGACGGTGAAGGACGCCTCCATCTCCGGGATCCGCCGGCCCACCTCCTCCCCCACCCGGCGCAGCGCGGCCGCCCGCTCGGCCGGAGCCATCCGGGGCCAGGGCCCCTCGTCGAAGGCCTCCCGGGCAGCGGCGACGGCGGCGTCCATGTCCGCCGGGCTCGCGTGCGGGACGGTGGCCACGACCTGCTCGGTGATCGGGCTGACCACCTCGATCACCGCGTCGGTGGCCGGCGGCACCCAGCGGCCGCCGATGAAGAGCTTGTCGAACGAGCGCACGCCGGTGCCGGCGCGCTCCTCCACTGCGGTCATGCCGGTCCTTCCAGGTGGGTGACGGGCTCAGGCATCGAAGCCCTCGAGCTCGGGCGGGGTGAGTGCGGAGATGCGGCGGGTGGCGATGCGCCAGCCCTCGGGTGTGCGCCGGTAGGTGTCCTCGTTGAGCGCGATCGCCTTGAACGCGGCACCGCTCTTCGTGTGGCCCTCGGAGAAGACGTAGTTGGTGCCGGTCGCCGTCGTCCCGTCCTCGCCGAGGTCGACGACGTGGTTGGTGATCACGTGGAACTGGTCGGCGATGGCCGCCGCGTCCCGCTCGAAGAAGCCGCGGATCGCCGCGATGCCCTCGAACCGCTCGAGGCCGACGGCGGTGGCGTCCCAGACGGCGTCGTCGGTGAAGGCCGAGGCGGCCTCCTGCGGGTCGAAGCGGTCCAGCCCGCGGGCGTAGACGTGGGTGGCCCGCTGGATGTCGAGCACGTCGGCCACCCGGCTGTCGGGCCGCGTGAGCGTCATCGTCGCCGCCTCAGTCGTCGTAGACGATGACGCCGCGGATGTTCTTGCCCTCGCGCATGTCGGCGAAGGCCTCGTTGATGTCCTCGAGCTTGTAGGTCTTCGTGATCAGCTCGTCGAGCTTGAACTGGCCGGCCTTGTACATCTCGGCGATCAGCGGGATGTCGTTCTTCGAGTTGGTCGTGCCGTAGAGCGAGCCCTGCAGCCGCTTGCCCGACATCGCGAAGCTGAACAGGTCGAACTGGACGTCGCGCTGCAGCACCGGCGCGGCCGCCGTCAGCACGATGACGCCGCCGCGGCGGGTGAGCTGGTTGGCCTGCTCGACGATGTCCCCGCGGGCGACGTCGACGGTGATGATCACCCGGTCGGCGCCCTGGCCGTTGGTCATCTGCTCGATCAGCTTCTGCGCCTCCTCGAAGGAGCCCACGGAGTGGGTGGCGCCGAACTGCTTGGCCTTCTCCCGCTTGACGGGCACCGGGTCGACCGTGACGACGTTGCGCGCGCCGCGGTGCACCGCGCCCTGGACGGCGTTCATGCCGACGCCGCCGGTGCCGAGGACGACGACGGTGTCGCCGAGCTGGATCTCGGCGGCGTAGACCGCCGAGCCCCAGCCGGTGGGTACGCCGCAGCCGATCAGCGACGCGGGCATCAGCGGGATCGACGGGTCGATCCGCACCGCGGAGTCGACCGGCACGGTGACGTAGGGGCTGAACGTGCCCAGGTAGCTCATCGCGCCGACGCCCTGGCCGCGCGCGTGGATGCGGTGGGTGCCGTCGGGCGCGTAGCCGGCGAGGACCCCCGCGCCCAGCACGCACATGTTCGCGCGGCCGGACACGCACATCCGGCACTTGCCGCAGGAGGGCAGGAAGGAGAGGACGACGTGGTCGCCCTCGGCCAGGTCGGTGACCTCCGGGCCGACCTCGGTGACGACGCCGGCACCCTCGTGGCCGCCGAGCACGGGCGCCCACGGCAGCGGGATGTCGCCGGTGTCGAGGTGGTCGTCGCTGTGGCAGATGCCCGACGAGGTGAGCTTGACCATCACCTCGCCGCGCTTGGGCGGGTCGAGCTCGATCTCCTCGACGCTCCACCCCGAACGGGTCCCGGGCTCCCACAGCAGTGCTCCGACGGTCTTCACGGCGCTCCTCGGTGTCGACGGTCCACGGGGCGTCGTCGCTCCCGGGGTCGTGGGCGGGTCGGTCGCCGGAGAGGCGTCAGCGGGCCCGCGGGGTGACCGTAGCCACACCCGTCGCCTCGGCGGAAGAGTCCATGCGCATCTTTCGCAGGTTCGGCTGGACGCGCCGGACGGGGGTTGTATCCCTGCGCATGGTCCACCTACTTTGTGTGCTCTGAGTCACCGCAGGCGGCGACGCGGCCGCCCGGTCCCCTGGAGGCACGCGCATGGCCCTGGACGAGGCGACGACGGCCCTGCTCACGCAGCTGGCCGAGAGCGGCACCAAGCCGCTGCACGAGATGACCCCGGAGGAGGCCCGCGGGCTGACCGCCATGCTGGGCGGGATGTACGGGCCGGGCCCGGAGGTGCACCGCGCCGAGGACGCCGCGGCGCCGCGGCCGGACGGGACGTCGATCCCGCTGCGCGTGCTGGTGCCCACCGAGCGGCCGCGGGGCGTCGTCGTCTACTACCACGGCGGCGGCTGGGTGATCGGCGCGCTGCCGGAGTTCGAGACGCTGGGCCGCAAGCTCGCCCAGGCGACCGGCTGCGCCGTCGTCCTCGTCGACTACCGGATGGCGCCGGAGGACCCCTACCCGGCCGCCGCCGACGACGCGTTCACCGCACTGGAGTGGGTGGCCGCGCACCGCGCCGAGGTCGCCGGCGGCGAGGTGCCGCTGCTGGTGGCCGGCGACAGCGCCGGGGGCAACCTCGCCGCGATCGTGTCCCAGAAGGCCCGCGCGGCCGGCGGCCCGGAGATCGCGGTGCAGGTCCTCGTCTACCCGGTGACCGACTGCGACCTGGACAACGGCTCCTACACCGACCCGGCCAACCAGCTGATGCTCAACCGCGAGTCGATGGCCTGGTTCTGGGACCTCTACGCCCCCGAGCACGCGATGCGGCAGAACCCCGACGCCTGCCCGTCGAAGGCCGCCGACCTCTCCGGCCTGCCGCCAGCCGTCGTCCTGCTGGCCGAGCACGACGTCCTGCGCCAGGAGGGCCAGGAGTACGCCGAGGCGCTGGAACGGGCCGGCGTCCCCGTGCAGTCCCGCGTGTTCGAGGGCCAGATGCACGGCTTCTTCACGATGGCCAACGTGCTCCCCGGCAGCGACGCCGGCATCGCCTACGTCGCCGAGGCCGTCGACCGCCAGCTCACCACCCAGCCCGCCTGACCCGCCATCCCCCGGTCGCGCGGCACGGCCGTCCCGGGACCCTCCCGAGAGGAACGGAACACATGACACAGACGCACCAGCAGCCGACGAACACGGCGGTGAAGGGTGTCCCCGAGGTCGACGCCGTCGTCGTCGGCGCCGGCATGTCGGGCTTGTACACGCTGCACAAGCTGCGCGGCCTGGGCCTGACGGTCCAGGTCTTCGAGAAGGGCGACGGCGTCGGGGGGACGTGGTTCTGGAACCGCTACCCCGGCGCCCGGGTCGACGTGAAGAGCATGGACTACAGCTTCTCCTTCGACTCCGAGCTGGAGCAGGAGTGGGAGTGGACGGAGAAGTACCCGCCCCAGGACGAGCTGCTCCGCTACGTCAACCACGTCGCCGACCGCTTCGACCTGCGCCGCGACATCAAGCTCGAGACCACGGTCACCGAGGCGGTCTTCGACGAGGACGTCGAGCGCTGGCACGTGCGCACCGACCGGGGCGACCAACTGTCCACGCAGTACGTGGTCATGGCCACCGGGTGCCTCTCGGCGTCCAAGGTGCCGGAGGTGCCGGGGCTCGACCTCTTCCGCGGCCGCTGGTTCCACACCGGGCACTGGCCGGCGGAGGGCGTGGACTTCAGCGGGCAGCGGGTCGCCGTCATCGGCACCGGCTCCTCCGGCGTCCAGGCCATCCCGCTCATCGCCGAGCAGGCGGCCGAGCTGACCGTCTTCCAGCGGACGCCGAACTTCGTGCTGCCGGCCCGCAACCACCCGATCGACCCGGAGCACCAGCGCTCGGTCAAGGCGCGCTACGACGAGGTCCGCCGGGCCGCGCGGGAGTCCGGCTTCGGCATCGCGGTCCCGACGCCCACGAAGTCCGCCCTCGAGGTCAGCCCCGAGGAGCGGCAGGCCCGCTACGAGAGCGTCTGGTACGACGAGGACAACAACCTCGTCGACATGCTGGTCAGCTACAACGACATGATCACGAGCCAGCCGGCGAACGACACCGCGGCCCAGTTCGTGCGGGACCGGATCGCCGAGATCGTCGAGGACCCGGAGACGGCCGCGGCCCTGCAGCCGCACGACCACCCCTTCGGCACCAAGCGGCCGTGCCTAGGCACGAACTACTACGAGACGTACAACCTGCCGCACGTGCGCCTGGTCAACGTGCGGAAGACGCCGATCGTGGAGATCACCCACCGGGGGCTGCGCACCACGCAGGAGGAGTTCGAGTTCGACGACCTCGTCTTCGCCACGGGTTTCGACGCGATGACCGGCGCGCTGACGGCGGTCGACATCCGCGGCCGCGGTGACGTGCGGCTGGAGGACAAGTGGCACGCCGGCCCGCGGACCTACCTGGGCATCCAGGTGGCGGGGTTCCCGAACCTGTTCACCATCACCGGTCCGGGCAGCCCGTCGGTCCTCTCCAACATGGTCACCTCGATCGAGCAGCACGTGGAGTGGGTGGCCGACGCGATCGCGGCCATGCGCGCCGAGGGGCTGTCGACGATGGAGCCCACGGTCGAGGCCGAGGACGAGTGGACCGCGCACGTCGACGAGGTGGGGCACATGACGCTCTACCCGACCGCGGACTCCTGGTACATGGGCTCGAACGTGCCGGGCAAGCCGCGGGTGTTCATGCCCTACATCGGCGGGGTGGGCGTCTACCGGCAGAAGTGCGACGAGGTCGCGGCCAACGGCTACGAGGGCTTCGTCCGCCGTCCGCAGCGGGTGGCGGCCGGCATGAGCTGAGCTCCCCACGCGGCGGATCCGCGGAGGTGCACCGGTGCACCTCCGCGGATCCGCGCGTCCGGGGACGGGCGCCGGAGCGGTCACGCACGACGCGGGAGGGGGAGGGAGCCGGCGGGCCCTCTCCCCCTCCCGTGCGTGCGGCCGGTCAGATGAGCAGCGTGCCCATGTCGACCGGCAGCGCGGTGCCGGTGACGTACCTCGCCTGGTCGGACAGCAGGAACAGGACGGCGTCGGAGATGTCGCCGGGCTGCACCGGGCCGTGCTCCATGACGTTGGCCATCCAGCCGGGCGGGGCGTCGGCCTGCAGGTCCTTGGTGAAGAACTCGTTGCTGATCATCGGGGTGTCCACGCCCGCGGGGACGACCGTGTTGACCCGGATGCCGTGCTTGCCGAGCGCCATCGCGTAGTTGCGCATGAGCGACAGGACGCCGGACTTCGCCGCGCCGTAGGCCATGTGCCCGGGGTTGAGCATCTCCGTCTTGTAGGCGACGCCGCGGAAGCTCGACGTCGACCCGGTGATGACGACGGCCCCGCCCCGGCCGCGCTCGACCATGCCCGGCGTGACCGCGCGCAGCGTGTAGAAGACGCCCGAGAGGTTGGTGGCGATGGTGTCGTGCCACGCCTCGATCCGCTGGGCGTGCGGACCGGTCGAGGGCAGGATCCCGGCGTTGGCGCAGACCAGGTCGACCCCGCCGAAGCGCTCCTCGGCCTGCCGGACGGCCCCGGCCACCTGCTCCTCGTCGCGGACGTCGCCCTGGACGCCGAGGAACCCCCGGCCGTGCTCGCGGACGAGCTTCTCGGTCTCGGCCAGGTCGTCCGGCGTGGACATCGCGTACTGCACCGAGTCGAACTGCGTGACGACGTCGACGACGACGACGTCGGCTCCCTCCGCGGCCAGCCGCACCGCGTGCGAGCGGCCCTGACCGCGCGCCCCGCCGGTGACGAGGGCGACCTTCCCGTCGAACCGTCCCATGTCCGTCCTCCAGTCTCCTCAGGCCGTGCGCGCGGGCACGGGTTCGGGCTGCGGGGTGGGCAGCGCCCGGATCGCGGGCACCACCTCACGGCCCAGCCGCTCGATCGCGGCGATGGTCTCCTCGGCCGACATCGAGGGCCACTGCGGCCGCAGCAGCAGCGGGTCGACCGGGAAGCGGGTGCACAGGTCGGTGAGCTGGGCGACCACCTCGGCGTCGCTGCCGACGACGGCGTGCTGCGCGACGCTGGCGAGGAAGTCGCGGTCGAGGGTCTCGGCGTCGCCGGCGTACTTCATGCCCTTGCTCGCGTAGGACAGGTACTTCCCCTTCGACACGCGCGCGTACTCGACCAGCGCCTCGTCGCGGGAGTCGGCGACCTGCACGTTGCGGCGCACCGGCTGCGGGCCGAACGGCTTGCCGCGCGCGGCGAAGCCCTCGCGGACGGCCGCGAAGCGCTCCTCGATCTCCTCGTAGGTGGCCTCGGGGGTGACGGGGAAGGCGTCGCCGAACCGCCCGGCCCGGCGGGCGCCGGCGACGCTCTGCGCGCCCACCCAGATCGGCGGGTGCGGGTCCTGCACGGGCCTGAGGTGCGGCTTGACGCCCTCGAGCTGCCAGAACCGGCCGGAGTGGGTGACCTCGTCCTGCGTCCAGAGCTTGACCAGCAGCTCGAGGATCTCGTCGGTGCGGGCGGCCCGCTCCTTGAACGGGACGCCGAGGTAGTCGAACTCCTCGGGCCGGTAGCCGATGCCGGCGCCGAAGACCAGCCGGCCCTCGGTGACCACGTCGAGGGTGGCCAGCTCCTCGGCCAGCAGCACCGGGTGGTACAGCGGCGCGATCATGATCTGGGTGGCCAGCCGGGTCTCGCGGTCGCACTCGGCGGCCAGCCGGGCCAGCAGCGGCACCGGCTGCAGCCAGCGCAGGTCCCCGTAGAGGAAGTGCTGGCCGATCGCGACGTAGGTCATCCCGTGGGCCTGGGCGGCCGCGACGATGCGGCGCACGTCGTCGAACTGCTGGGCGGGGCTGACGGAGCTCGGGACGTCGGAGAGCAGCATGCCGACGGCGACCATGGCGGTCCTCTTCTCGGGGATCGGGGATCAGCGACGGGTGAGCGTCTTCGCCAGCTGACCCAGGAGCACCTCGTTGCCGCCCTCGTAGATGCGCATCGGGCGGGCGTTGCGGTAGAGCCGCTCGATCGTCGAGCCGGTGACCACGCCGAAGCGGCCCATCATCTGCACGCACCGGTCGGCCACCCGCGAGGCGGTCTCGGTGGCGGCGACCTTGGCCATCGACGACCAGTGCAGCGCGCCCTGCGGATCGGCCGCCGCCTTGGCGGCCGCGGAGTAGGTGAGCAGCCGGGCCTGCTCGACCTCCATCCAGCACGTGCCGAGCATCTGCGGGATCGGGCCCAGCCGGGCGAGCGAGGTGCCGAACTGCTCGCGGCCGGTGGTGTGCGCGACCGCCTCGTCGAGCGCCGCCTGGGCCAGGCCGACCGCGGAGCCGGCCACCGACACCCGGAACGTGGCCAGCGTCTGCAGCACCAGCGGGAACGCCTGCCCGGGCTGCCCGACGCGGGAGTCCAGCGGCACCCGGACACCGTCGAAGCGGACCTCGCCGATCACGTGCGGGGCGATGAGGTCGGGCCCGGAGGTGACGGTGACACCCGGGGTCCCGGCCGGCACGAACACCAGCGAGAAGCCGGCCTCCTCCTTGGCGAGCACGGTGAAGAACGCGGCCGCGGGGGCGTTGGTGATGAAGGACTTGTGCCCGTCGAGCACCAGCTCGCCGTCGCGCTCGACGACGGTGGTGGTGATCGAGCGCAGGTCCGAGCCGACGTCGGGCTCGGTCAGGCACAGGGCGGCGACGGCATCGACCGAGAGCACCCGCGGCAGCCACTCCTCCTGCACCCGCGGGCTGCCGGCCACCGACAGCGCGTAGCTGCCGATGCCCTGCATGGCGAACAGCGAGTCCAGGTGCGCCGACACCCCGCCGAAGGCCTCGCGGACGACGGTGACCGCCAGCGGGTCCACGGTGTCCGCGGCCCCGCCGTGCGAGGCCGGCACGGTGACCGCGACCAGCCCGCTGGCCTGCAGCGCCTCGCGCATCACCGGGTCGACGTCGGTGGCGGCGTCGGCCTCCCCGGCGCGCCAGCGCACCTTCTCCCCCGTCTCGCGGGCCCGGTCGAGCAGCTCACGGTGGGCGGTGGGCAGCTCGAAGGACATGCCTGGGCTCCTCCCGGGTGGACCCCGGCGCCGTCGCCGGGGACGACCGGCACGATCCGCGGAGGACCGCTGTCCGGACGTATCCATGTTATTGGTGCTCATGGTTATTGTGTCAACGACCACACGCTACGAGAGGACGCGACCGTGCCCGCAGCCGTCATCGTCGACGCCGTCCGCAGTCCCATGGGCCGCGGCAAGCCCGGAGGCGCGCTGTCCGGCGTGCACCCGGTGGACCTGCTGGCACAGGTGCTGCAGGCACTGGCCCGGCGCAGCGACCTCGACCCCGCCACGGTCGACGACGTCCTCGTCGGGTGCGTCGGGCAGAACGGCGAGCAGTCGGCGACGCCGGGGCGGCAGGCCGTGCTCGCGGCGGGCTGGCCGGAGTCGGTGCCCTCGGTGACCATCGAGCGCAAGTGCGGCTCGGGGCAGCAGGCGCTCGACTTCGCCGTCCAGGGCGTGGTGGCCGGCGCCTACGACGTCGTCGTGGCGGCCGGGGTGGAGTCGATGAGCCGCGTGCCGATGGGCTCGGCCCGCGGCGACGCCGACCCGCACGGGCCGCAGGTCAGCGCCCGCTACTCCCCCGGCCTGGTGCCGCAGGGCATCTCCGCCGAGCTGGTCGCCGACAAGTGGGGCCTGACCCGCGAGCAGCTCGACGCCTACGCCGCCCGCTCGCACGCCCGCGCCGCCGAGGCCGCCGCGGCCGGCGTCTTCGACCGCGAGCTGGCCGCGGTCAGCACCCCCGACGGCACCCTCTCCGCCGACGAGACGATCCGCCCCGGGACGACCCCCGAGAGGCTGGCCGGGCTGAAGCCGGCGTTCGGCGCCCACCCGCTGGCCGCCCGCTTCCCGGAGCTGGACTGGAAGATCACCGCGGGCAACTCCTCCCAGCTCACCGACGGCGCCGCCGCGCTGCTGGTCATGAGCGAGGAGCGCGCCGGCGCCCTCGGCCTCACGCCGCGGGCCCGCGTCGTCGCCTCGGCGGTCACCGGCGACGACCCGCTGCTCATGCTCACCGGGCCCATCCCGGCCACCCACAAGCTGCTGGCCCGCTCCGGCCTGTCCCTCGACGACGTCGCCGCGGTCGAGGTCAACGAGGCGTTCGCGTCGGTCCCGCTGGCCTGGCAGGCCGAGTTCGGCGTCGGGGACGACCGGCTCAACCCGCGCGGGGGGGCCATCGCCCTCGGCCACCCGCTGGGCGCCTCCGGCGTGCGGCTGGCCACCACGCTGCTCGGCTTCCTCGAGGACACCGGGCAGCGCTACGGACTGCAGACCATGTGCGAGGCCGGCGGGATGGCCAACGCCATGGTGATCGAGAACCTCTCCGCGAAGGGCTGAACCCATGGACGTCACTGCAGGGTCCGCGGTCGTCACCGGCGGGGCCTCCGGCCTCGGCCTGGCCACCGCCCGCCGCCTGGTCGAGCGGGGGGTACCGACCGTCCTGGTCGACCTGCCCAGCTCGGCCGGCGCCGAGGTGGCGCAGGAGCTCGGCGGGAAGACCCGGTTCGCCGCCGCCGACGTCACCGACCCCGACGCCGTGGCCGCCGCCGTCGCCTCGGCCGACGAGCTCGCCCCGCTGCGCACGCTGGTGCACTGCGCCGGCCGCGGCGGCGCGATGCGCGTCGTCGACAAGGAGGGGAAGCCGGGCTCGCTCGAGTTCTACGAGTCGGTCGTGCGGGTCAACCTGATCGGGACGTTCAACGTGCTCAGCCAGGCCGCCGCGCGGATGGCCGCCCACGAGCCGGTCGACGACGAGGAGCGCGGCGTCTGCGTGCTGACCGCGTCGGTGGCCGCGTGGGAGGGCCAGATCGGCCAGCTCCCCTACGCCTCGGCCAAGGCCGGCATCGTCGGGCTGACCCTCGTGGCCGCCCGCGACCTGGCCAGCCGGCTGATCCGGGTGGTGACGATCGCGCCGGGCACCTTCGACACCCCCATCCTCGCCCGGCTCCCGCAGAACGTCCGCGACTCGCTCGGCCAGATGACCCCGCACCCGCGGCGGCTCGGCGTCCCGGACGAGTTCGCCCGCCTGGCGCTGGCGATCGTCGACAACCCGATGCTCAACGGCGAGACGATCCGGCTCGACGGCGCCATCCGGATGCAGCCGAAGTGAGCTCGCCCGGGTCACCGGCGGTCCGGGTCGAGCGCGACGGCGCCGTCCTCGTCGTCACCATCGACCGGCCGCAGGTGAAGAACGCGATCGACACCGCGGCCGCCGAGGGCATCGGCGGGGCCATGGAGCTCCTCGACGCCGACGACTCGCTGTTCGTCGGGGTGCTCACCGGCGCCGGCGGGGTGTTCAGCGCGGGCATGGACCTCAAGGCCTTCCTCGCCGGGGAGAAGCCGCACGTGCCCGGCCGCGGCTTCGCCGGCCTGGTCGAGCGCCCGCCGGCCAAGCCGCTGATCGCCGCCGTCGAGGGCCCGGCGCTCGCCGGCGGGTTCGAGATCGCGCTGGCCTGCGACCTGGTGGTGGCCGGCGACGGCGCGACGTTCGGGCTGCCGGAGGTGAAGCGGGGCCTGCTGGCCGGCGGCGGCGGGCTGCTCCGGCTGCCGCGCAAGGCGGGGCTGCCCAAGGCGACCGAGTGGGCCCTGACCGGCGACCGGGTGAGCGCGCAGGACGCGCACGCCGCCGGGGTGGTCAACCGGCTGGTCCCGGCCGGCCAGGCGCTGGAGGCGGCGCTGGAGCTGGCCCGGCAGATCGCGGCGAACGGGCCGCTGGCGGTGCAGGGCACCAAGCGCATCCTCACCGAGGGCCCCGGGTGGCCGGCCGAGGAGGCCTTCGCCCGCCAGTGGGAGGTCTACGCGCCGATCCGGGCCTCGGCGGACGCGGCGGAGGGCGCGCGGGCCTTCACCGAGAAGCGCGCCCCGGTCTGGCGGGGGCGCTGAGGCTCAGCGCCAGTTGATGACCTGGTCCACCAGCTGCGGGTGCCGCTGGCGCACCCAGTCGGCGTACTCCTGCATGTGCTCGCGCATGAGCCGCTCGGCGGCCTCGGCCTCGCCCTCGGCGATCGCGCTGGCGATCGCGGCGTGCACCTCGAGCACGTGCCGGCGCTCGTCGTTGGGCGAGAGCAGGCCGGTGACCTGGTCGCGGAAGACGTCCTCCAGCGACACCGACACCAGGTTGAGCACCGGGTTGCCCGACATCGAGGCGACGCCGCGGTGGAAGTCGGTGGTGGCGTCGTAGTAGGCGGTGTCGTCCTCGACCGCCGTCGTCTCCGGGTCGGCCACCTGGCCGACCAGCTCCTGGCCCCGCCGCTCGGCGGCCAGCCGGGCCATCATCGGCTCGAGGACCAGCCGCGCCTCGATCAGCTGGCCGAACGTCATGCCGCCGAGGTGGAAGAACAGCGTCGACATCCGCCCGTAGTCGCGGGTGCCGACCTCGATGACCATCGGGCCGCCGTTGCGGCCGGGCTTCATGGTGATCAGCCCGTGCACCTCGAGGATGCGCAGCGCCTCGCGCAGGGACCCGCGCCCGACGCCGTAGTCCTCGAGCATCTGCGCCTCGGAGGACAGCAGCGTGCCCGGCGGCAGCTTGCGCGAGACGATCTCGTGCACGATCTCCTGCGCCAGGGCCTCGGCGACCTTGGCGCCCCGCTTGATCGGGCGGGGGCCCGAGCCGTCGGCGCGGGGACGCTGGGCGGAGAGCATGCTCTCGATGGTAACGGCCGGTACCCGCTCCGGCCCGCTCCGGAGCCACTTTCCCCCATCATGGTGAGCATGGTTAGGGCTGCGGGGAGGGCGCGCTGGCCGTCCCGGATCGCCGGTCGTCCACCACGCGGACCCTCCTCGGGGCCGGGTCCGTCGCCGCGTCCGTCGCCGCGTCCGTCGCCCGCCCGGCGGCCGCGCCGGTTCCCGGTCGTCCGCCGCGGGACGCCTAGACTCGCCGCCGTGAACGCGCTGGTCGTGCCGGAGGACCTGACCGAGGAGGACGCCCACCGCCGCGTGCGCGTCCTGCTCGCGCTGGCCTCCTGCATGGCCGAGAAGGGCTACCGGGCCACGACGATCTCCGACATCGCCCGCGCGGGCCGGGTGTCGAAGACGGTGGTGTACGCGCACTTCCGCGACAAGGAGCACTGCCTCCTCGAGCTGTACACGCGCGCCTCGGACAAGATGCTGGCCACCGTGCACGCCGCGCAGCAGCAGGCGGCCGTGGGCGGCCTGACCTGGCGCGAGCGGCTGCGGACCTCGGTGCGCGCCTACCTCGAGGTGCTCGCCGCCAACCCGGAGGTCGCCTGGGCCGCGCTCGTCGAGGTGCAGGCCGCGGGCCGCCCGGCGCTGGCGCTGCGGCGCCAGGTCATCGGCCGCTACGTCGAGCTGATCTGCGGCGTCGCCGCGGACCTGGCCGAGCGGCACCCCGACGAGGTGCGGCCGGTGGACCGGGCGCTGGTGCTGGCCGCGGTCGGCGGGCTCAACGAGCTGATGCTCGCCCGCGTGGAGCGCGGCGAGGTGACCTCCCTGACCGACGACACCGAGGTCGCCACCGAGGTGCTCGTCTCGCTGGTCGCCCACCACGCCTGACAGCGGTGTGCCGAGGGGTCGGCGGCCGTGGCCTCCGACGCCGGCGGTGGTGTGCGCTGAGGGCTCGTTCTGCAGACCGACATGCGCCGTGGGCGCACATCGCTGCAGGTCACGCCGCCCACCGTGGTCCGCCGACCGGCACCAGCGCCCACCGGCGTGCGAGCCCGGGCCGGCACCCGGCAACCAACGCGCACACCGCTGCGAGCGAGCGTCAGCGGCGGGCCGGCCGCAGCACCAGCACCGCCAGCGCCCCGGCCGCGCTGACCGCCGCGCCGGCGAGAGCGGCGGTGTCCCACCCGTCGACCAGGGCGGCCGCGCCGCCGCCGGACGCCGACTCCGCGGTGACCAGCAGCACGACGAGCGTCACCCCGACGGCCGCGCCGAGGTAGCGGGCGGTGTTGTTGGCTCCGCTGCCCATGGCCGCGCGCTCGGCCGGGACGTGCGCCACCGCCTCCCGGCCGAGGGCCGCGTTGGCCGCGCCGTAGCCCACCCCGAGCACGACCAGCCCGGGCAGCAGCACGGTGCCCGCGCTGCCGGCGTCCAGGACGGCCAGCCCGGCCAGTCCGGCACCCGAGACCGCGAGCCCCCCGGCCAGCAGCAGCCGCCCGTCGACGGCGGGCAGCCAGCGCAGCCCCCAGGACGTCGCCGTGGCGACCCCGGACCAGACGACCACGAGCACCGTCGTCGCCAGCAGGCTCTCCCCCAGCGCCCGCTGCAGCACGGTGGCGAGGTAGGACATCAGCCCGACGGTGGCCGCGCCGGTGACCAGCGCCCCGACGTGGGCGGCGACGAACCCGCGGACGCGGAACAGCGCGAGGTCGACCATCGGCGCGCGCACCCGCGCCTCGGCGAGCACGAAGCCGGCGGCGAGGACGACCCCGGCTCCGAGCAGCGCGACCGCCGTGCCGGTGCCCCCGCCGCTGCGGGGTGCCAGGAGCCCCACGAGCAGGCAGCACACCGCGGCGACGAGCAGCAGCGGGCCGGCGACGTCGACCCGCGGACGGCGCCCGCGCGGCGACTCCGGCAGCAGCAGCCGCGCGGCCACGGCCAGGACAACGGTGAGGACGGCGGTGGCGGCGTGGGTGGCCCGCCAGCCGGTGTCACCGTCGAGGACGACCGCCGCGACGCCGCCGACCCCGGTGCCCGCGCCGAGGCTGGCACCCCAGACCGCGGCCGCCCGCGCCCGCGACGGGCCGAGCGGGAAGACCTGGGCGAGCAGGCCCAGGGAGCAGGCCAGCACGGCCGCGCCCCCGACGCCCTGCACCAGCCGGCCGGTGACGAAGACCCCGGTCGCCCCGGCCGCGGCGGTGAGCGCGGCCCCGGCGGCCAGCAGGACCAGCCCGGCGGTGAAGACCCGCCGCCGGCCGACGTCGTCGGCCAGCGCGCCGGTGACCAGCAGGGCCGCCGCCAGCCCGACGCTCATCGCCGACAGCAGCCAGGCCTGCCCGCCCGGGCCGGTGCCGAGCTCGCGGGCGGTGGCCACCGCCGTGGCCAGCGGCGTGACGAAGGCGGCGAGCACCACGAGCGTGCTGGCCGCGACGACGGCCAGGGTGCGGCGCTGCACGCCGGTGGCCCGGGCCGGGAGCGCCGCGGCGGTGGCCGCGGCGGGGGGCTGCAGGGAACGGGACACGCGCGCCTCCTGGCGGTCGCCTCGTCAGTTCGATTTCCGAACTGACGTCGCGGTCACCGTAGCAGGACACCGGCGCCGGTCCCAGCCGGTCGGGTGAGCGCGGCGCATGGTCGGTGCGGGTCGGGGGCAGGACCCTGCGCGAGAGGGCACCGACCGGGTGCCGCCAGACAGCGAGGAGCAGCGCCGATGGCGTCCGTCATCCACTTCACGATCGCGACCGTCGCCGAGGAGAGCCCGGACTTCCGCCGGGTCCTCTGGACGGGGACGAACACCCAGCTCGTCGTCATGACCATCCCGCCGGACGGGGAGATCGGCGAGGAGGTCCACGAGGACATCGACCAGATCCTCACCTTCGTCAGCGGCGTCGGGGAGGCCAGGGTCGGCGGCGCGACCAAGAAGGTGGCGCAGGGCGACCTCGTCGTCGTCCCGGCCGGGACCAAGCACAACTTCCTCAACACCGGGCCGAACCCGCTGGTCCTCTACACCGTCTACGGCCCGCCGGAGCACGCCGACGGCGCGGTGCACCACACCAAGGAGGAGGCCGACGAGGCCGAGGAGTCGGGGAAGGACGAGCCCCCGACCTCCTGAGCCCTCCCGTCCCCGGTGCCGGCGCCACGACGGCGGCACCGGGGACGGCACCGGGGACGGCGCGACCGGCCCCCTTCGGTGCACGATGACGGCATGACCACCAGCGTCTACCAGCCCGCCGACCCGGAGAGCGTGTTCACCTACGGCGCCCCCCGGCTGAAGTTCGGCGTCGGCGCAGCCGACGAGATCGGCTACGACCTCAGCGAGACCGGGGCCCGGCGGGTCCTGGTCGTCACCGACCCCGGGGTGGCCGCGACCGGGCACCCGCAGCGCGTCGCCGACCAGATGGGCCAGTTCGGCATCGAGGCGCACGTGTTCGACGGCGCCCACGTCGAGCCGACCGACGAGAGCCTGCAGATCGCCGTCGACTGGGCCCGGGAGCACGGGCCCTGGGACGCCATCGTCGCCGTCGGCGGGGGCTCCAGCATCGACACCGCCAAGGCGGTCGACCTGCTCACCACCAACCCCGGTGAGCTCATGGACTACGTCAACAAGCCGGTCGGCGAGGGCCGGGCGCCGGTCAACCCGCTCGCCCCGCTGGTCGCCGTCCCGACGACCACCGGCACCGGCGCGGAGAGCACCACGATCTGCGTGCTCGACGTCCTCGCGCTCAAGGTGAAGACGGGGATCAGCCACCCCCGGCTGCGGCCGACGATGGCCGTCGTGGACCCGGCGCTGACCCGCACCCAGCCGGCCGGTGTCACGGCCGCCTCCGGCATGGACATCCTCTGCCACGCGCTGGAGAGCTACACCGCCCGGCCCTACACCAGCTACGACCGCAAGCGCCCCGAGGAGCGGGTGCCCTACTGCGGGTCCAACCCGATCGCCGACATGTGGTCGGAGAAGGCCCTGTCGCTGCTGGCGGAGTCCTTCCGCCGCGCCGTCCGCGACGGCGACGACGACGCGCGGGCGAAGATGGCCATGGCCGCCACCTTCGCCGGCATGGGCTTCGGCAACGCCGGCGTGCACATCCCGCACGCCAACGCCTACCCGATCGCCGGCCGGGTGAAGGACTTCCACCCGAAGGACTACCCGGCCGACGAGCCGATGGTCCCGCACGGCATGTCGGTGTCGCTGACCGCGCCCGAGGCCTTCCGCTTCACCTTCGACGCCGACCCCGGGCGGCACCTGCGCGCCGCCCGGCTGCTCGACCCGCGCGCGGAGGAGACCGGCGACCCGGCGGAGTTCCTGCCGACGGTGCTCACCGCGCTCATGCGCGACATCGACATCCCCGGCGGCATCGGCGCGGTCGGCTACGACGAGGGCGACATCCCCGACCTGGTCGACGGGACGATGAAGCAGCAGCGGCTGCTGGCCACCGCCCCCAAGCCGGTCACCGAGGACGACGTGGCCGGCATCTACCGGCGCTCGCTGTCCCTGTGGTGACCGCCGCCACCACCACTGCCGAGACCGCGGAGGTCACTGCCGCGCTGCGCCGGGCCGGGATCGGCGACGTCGACGACTCGGGGCTGGCCCGGGCGCTGTACTCCTCCGACGGCTCGCTCTACCGCGTGCTGCCGCGCGCCGTCGTCCGCCCGCGCGACGCCGACGAGGTGGTCGCCACACTGGAGGTCTGCCGGGACCTCGGCGTCCCGCTGACCATGCGCGGCGCGGGCACCTCCATCGCCGGCAACGCGGTGGGCACCGGGGTCGTCGTCGACACCAGCCGGCACCTGCACCGGGTGCACGGCATCGACGCCGAGGCCCGCACGGCGGTCGTCGACCCCGGCGTCGTGCAGGCCGCGCTGCAGGTCGCCGCCCGCCCGCACGGCCTGCGCTTCGGCCCCGACCCGAGCACGTCCAACCGCTGCACGGTCGGCGGGATGATCGGCAACAACGCCTGCGGGTCCCGGGCGCTGGGCTACGGCCGGACGTCGGACAACGTCGTCGGCCTCGACGTCGTCACCGGCGCCGGCGAGCGGCTGCGGCTGAGCGAGGGATCGGTCACGGGCGGGCTCGACGACCTGCGCGTGCTGGTCGCCCGCGAGCTGGCCACCATCCGCACCGAGCTCGGCCGCTTCGGCCGGCAGGTGTCGGGCTACTCGCTCGAGCACCTGCTGCCCGAGCGCGGCTTCGACGTCGCCCGCGCCCTGGTCGGCAGCGAGGGCACGCTGGCCGTCGTCCTCGGGGCGACCGTGCGGCTGGTCGCCGACGCCCCCCACCGCGGGCTGGTCGTGCTCGGCTACCCGTCGATGGCCGACGCCGCCGACGCGACGCCGGGGCTGCTGCGCCACGGGCCGACCGCCGTCGAGGGGCTCGACGACCGCATCGTGCAGCGGCTGCGCGACGTGCCGGCCGCCGTCGTCCCCGACCTGCCGGAGGGCGCCGGCTGGCTGATCGTGGAGCTGACCGGCGACAGCGTCGCCGAGGTGGGGTCGAAGGCCGCCGGCGTGCTCGCCGACGCCGGCGCGGTCGACTCCCTGGTGGTCACCGACGTCGCCGAGGCCGCGGCGATCTGGCGGATCCGCGAGGACGGCGCCGGGCTGGCCGCGCGCACCAGCGACGGCCGTCCCGCGCACGCCGGCTGGGAGGACGCCGCCGTCCCCGTCGAGTCGCTCGGCGCCTACCTGCGCGAGTTCGAGGCGCTGCTGGTGCAGCACGGCCTGCAGGGCGTCCCGTACGGGCACTTCGGCGACGGCTGCGTGCACGTGCGGATCGACTTCCCGTTCGGCCGCGAGCCCGACCGCGGCCGCGCCGCCTACCGCGCGTTCGTGCAGGACGCCGCCGCGCTGGTGGCCCGCTACGGCGGGTCGGTGTCGGGCGAGCACGGCGACGGCCGGGCCCGCAGCGAGCTGCTCGGCACCATGTACTCCCCCGCCGCGCTGGACCTCTTCGGCCGGGTCAAGGCGCTGTTCGACCCCGCCGACGTGCTCAACCCCGGCGTCCTGGTGCGCCCGCTGCCGCTCGACCAGGACGTCCGGGTGGCCGCCGCACCCCGGCGGCTGCGCACCGACCCGCCCACCCTCGCGCTGGCCTACCGGCACGACGGCGGCGACTTCTCCAACGCCGTGCACCGCTGCACCGGGGTGGGCAAGTGCCGGGCCGAGCCCTCCGGCGTCGCGGTCATGTGCCCGTCGTGGCCGGCGACCCGGCAGGAGAAGGACAACACCCGCGGCCGCGCCCGCGTGCTGCAGGAGATGCTCGCGCCGGGCGGGCCGGTGCGGGACTGGCGCTCGCCCGAGGTGCACGCCGCGCTCGACCTCTGCCTGTCGTGCAAGGGGTGCTCGCGCGACTGCCCCACCGGCGTCGACATGGCCTCGTACAAGGCGGAGGTGCTGCACCAGTCCTACCGGCGGCGCCTGCGGCCCCGGTCGCACTACACGCTGGGCCGGCTGCCGATGTGGTCCGACCTCGCCGCGCGCGCCCCGCGGCTGGTCAACGCCGTCACGGCCTCCCGGCTGGGCGGCCGGCTGGCCCGCTGGGGCGCCGGTGTCGACCAGCGCCGCTCGCTGCCGGCCTTCGCCGGGGAGACCTTCCGCGCCTGGTGGGCCCGGCGCCCCGCGGCGGCCGACGGGGGGCGCCCGGTGGCGCTGTGGGTCGACTCGTTCACCGACCACTTCGCGCCGGAGGTCGCGCGGGCCGCGGTCACCGTGCTGGAGGCGGCCGGCCACCGGGTGCAGGTGCCCGACGACGACACCTGCTGCGGGCTGACCTGGATCACCACCGGTCAGCTCGACACCGCGAAGCGGGTGCTCGGCCACACGGTGCGCCGGCTCGCGCCGCTGGTCGACGCCGGCATCCCGGTGGTCGGGCTGGAGCCCTCCTGCACCGCGGCGCTGCGCAGCGACGCCGTGGAACTGCTCGACGGGGCGGGTGGGGGAGCCATGGCCGCGCGGGTGGCCGCCGGCACCCGGACGCTGGCCGAGCTGCTCGCCGCCACCGAGGGCTGGACGCCGCCGTCGCTGGCCGGCGTCGAGGTGGTCGCCCAGCCGCACTGCCACCACCACGCGGTCATGGGGTGGGCGGCCGACGAGCGGCTGCTGCGCCGGGCCGGGGCCACGGTCACCCGGCTCGGCGGCTGCTGCGGCCTGGCCGGCAACTGGGGCGTCGAGCGCGGGCACCACGACGTGTCGGTGGCGATCGCCGAGCAGCAGCTGCTGCCCGCCGTCCGCGCGGCCGGGCCGGACGCCGTCGTCCTGGCCGACGGCTTCTCCTGCCGCACCCAGCTCGACCAGCTGGCCGACCGCCCCGGCCGGCACCTCGCCCAGCTGCTCGCCGACGCCCTCGACCGGGACGAGGCGTAGGAAGCTCTCCGCACGTGTCGGCGCCCGACACGTGCGGAGAGCTCCCTGTGCCCGGGGGGCCGGAATGCACGGCGGCGGGTCGCGTTGGCGCCAGGCATGACGACTCTCGGCATCATCGGCGCCGGCAACATCGGCACGGCGCTCGCCCAGGCAGCAACCGACGCCGGCTACGACGTCGTGCTCTCCAACTCCCGCGGGCCGGAGACGCTGACCGACCTGGTGGCCGCGATCGAGGCCCGCCCGTCGCGGCGCGGTCGGGTCCGCGCCGCGACCTCCGCGGAGGCCGGCGCGGCCGGTGACCTCGTGGTGGTGACCGTGCCGCTCAAGGCGCTGCCCGACGTCCCCGTCGAGCCGCTGGCCGGCAAGGTCGTGATCGACACGAACAACTACTACCCGGAGCGCGACGGGCACGTCGCCGCGCTGGACGACGAGCGCACCACGACGTCGGAGATGACGCAGGAGCACCTGCCGACGTCCCGGGTGGTCAAGGCGTTCAACCACGTCTACGCCGCGGACATCACCGGCCGGCGCACCCCGCCGGGGACGCCGCACCGCCGCGCCCTGGCGATCGCGGGGGACGACGCCTCGGCCAAGGAGACCGTCGCCTCGTTCATCGACGAGCTCGGCTTCGACGTCGTCGACCTCGGTCCGCTGTCCGAGGGCTGGCGCGTCCAGCGCGACACCCCCGGCTACGGTCCCGACCTCGACGCCGACGGCCTGCGCGGGGCGGCCGCCGAGGCGAAGCGCTACCGCGACACGTGAGCCGACGCGGCCCGGCGGCACGTCCGCCGGGCCGCACCCGCTCAGGCCGCCCGGCGGGCCCGGCGGGCGCGGGCCACGGCCAGCACGGTGGGCGCGAGTGCGGCGGCGATGCGGGCGTAGCCGGCCGAGGACGGGTGGAAGCGGTCGGCGGAGAACAGCGCGGGGTCGTCGGAGAAGGCGCGGCCGACCTCGGCGGACACCGCGGCGACGGTGGCGCCGTGCGCCCCGGCGACGGCGGCCTGCCGGCGCTGCAGCAGCGCGCAGGCGGCCTGCACGGCGGGGCGGAACGCCGGCGGGACGAACGGCACGCTGGACATGTCCGGCGCGGGGACGACGACGACGTCGCTGCCCAGGGCGCGCAGCTCGGACACCGCGGCGCCGAGCGCGGCGGCGGCCTGCTCGGCCGGCACGAAGCGGGCCAGGTCGTTGGCGCCGACCACGACGACGGCGAGGTCGGGCGGCGGCACCGTGGCGCGGCGCACCTGCGCGGTGAGGTCGCGCGACACCGCGCCGGGCACGGCGAGGACGGTGAGGTCGACGTCGAGCCCCTCGCTGCGCAGCACCTGCGCCAGCCGGGAGCCGAGGGTGTCCTCGACCCGCGCGGCGCCGGTCCCGTACGCGATGGAGTCACCGAGGACGACGAGGCGGAGCGGAGCGGTCACGGCAGGTGCAACGCCGGCCGGCGGGGCGCTGTGCCCGCCGGCCGGCGTGTGGTGCACCTCAGGTGCGGTGGCCCCTGCCGACCCCGCCGCGAGCCTGGGGCCAGGGAGGTCCTGCCTCAGGCCTTCGGGCCACCGGCCGCGTAGACGACCTGGCCGGAGACGAAGCCGGCGCCCTCGCTGACGAAGAAGGACACCAGGTGGGCGATGTCCTCGGGCTGGCCGACGCGCGCGACCGGGATCTGCGAGGCCGCGCCCTTGACGAAGTCCTCGAACGCGATGCCCATGCGCTCGGCGGTGGCCTTCGTCATCTCGGTCTGGATGAAGCCGGGGGCGATGGCGTTGGCGGTCACGCCGAACTTGCCCAGCTCGATGGCGAGGGTCTTGGTGAAGCCCTGCAGGCCGGCCTTCGCCGCCGAGTAGTTGGCCTGGCCGCGGTTGCCCAGCGCCGAGGTGCTCGACAGGTTGACCACGCGGCCCCACGTGGCGTCGACCATGTACTTCTGGCACGCCCGCGTCATGAGGAAGGCACCGCGCAGGTGCACGTTCATGACGACGTCCCAGTCGACCTCGGTCATCTTGAACAGCATGTTGTCGCGGGTGACGCCCGCGTTGTTGACCAGCACCACGGGCGGGCCGAGCTCGGCGGCGACCCGGTCGACGGCGACCTGCACCTGCTCGGCGTCGCTCACGTCGGCGCCCACCCCGAGGGCGGTGCCGCCGGCGGCCTCGATGGCCGCGACGGTCTCCTTGGTGTTGCCCTCGTCGAGGTCGAGCACGGCCACGGCGAAGCCGTCGGCGGCCAGCCGCTGGGCCGTGGCGGCCCCGATGCCGCGGGCGGCACCGGTCACGATCGCGACGCGGGGGGTTCCCTCGCTCATTGCGGTTCCTCTCATGCTGGTGGCGGCGTCGTCGCCGGCCGGTCCGGGCGCACACGCGCGCCCGGTGTCCCCGGCGCGCGCCCGCGCGCTGCGCCGGACACGTTACGTCGGGGTCCTGCGCCACCGTCCCGGGACCCGCCGACCGGTGGGCCGGCGCCCTCGGCGACCGGGCTCAGGGCCAGATCGAGGCGACGATGATCGCGGCCACCGACAGCTGCGCCGCGGCGCTGACCAGGCTGGCGGGGTGGAAGCCGACCTCGGTGACCATGGCGCCCAGCTTCCCGGGCGTGATCAGGTCGAGGGCGACGAAGGCCACCGCCTGCAGCAGCACACCGAGCACCCCGAAGACGACGGTGTAGAGCAGCGCCTGCCCGAAACCCGCGGTGGCGTTGGTCCAGATGGTGGTGAAGGTGATCGCGCCCTGGGCCAGGAAGCCGGCGGCGAGCACGACGGCCGCGCTCACCGACCGGTCGTGGTAGATGTGCCGGCCCAGGTGGCCGGGCGTGAGCAGGTCCAGGGCGAGGTAGCCAAGGGCCAGCAGCACCAGGCCGACGGCGGTGTAGGCGACGGCGTATCCGATGCTGGCCAGCACGGGCGGGACCTCCGGGGACGGGGGGCGGGGCCTGCAAGGTCTACCGCACGCGCCCGCAGGGGCGCACGTGGCGCCCCGCCGGTCACTCCCCCGGCGCGGACCCCGGCGCCGGCTCCGCTGCGGCCCCCCGCGCGGGCTGCGCCGCGACGACGTCCACCCGGTCGAAGCCCTCGGCCGCCGTCGGCGGGACCAGGCGGGCGCGGGCGGACAGGACGCCCACGAGCGGCACGCGCGCCCGGGCCTCCCGGGCCTCGTTGCGGGCCAGGCAGGTGGGCAGCGGGGTGTCCAGCCAAACCGCGCGCACCGGCACCCCAGCGGCCCGGGCGGCGGCGACCAGCGGGGCGCGCTCCTCGGCCGAGGGGTTGGTGTTGTCGACGACGACGCTGCGGCCGGCCGCGAGCAGCTCGGCCACCACCCGCCGCTGCCGGGCCTCGCGGCGGCGGGCACGCGGCCAGTGGTCCTTGCTCACCACGGCGTGGGTGGCCGCGAGGTGCTCGGCCACCCACGTCGACTTCCCCGCGCCCTGCAGGCCGACCATGACGACCAGCTCCGGTCCCGCGCCGGGACGGCGGCCCTCCGGCAGGCCGCGAGGTCGCGCGCGGCGGGGTCCTCCGGTCAGGCGCTCCGCCGCAGCGGGGTCACCGGCTCGTCGTCGTCGTCGAGCGCGGGACGGGCCGCCGGGTGCTCGACCAGCGCGAGCACCCGCCCGGACATGAACCGGGCCGTGCGCACGGGCGTGCCACCGCGGGTGTTCTCGGTGACCTCCACGACGCCGCGGCCGTGGACGACCTCGACGCGCCGGCCGGCGCGGGTGGCCTCGATCTCGTAGGTGCGGGTGCTGCCACCGGCGTCGATGACGACCTCGACACGATCACCCTTCACGGGGTCCTCCTCAGGGTCTTCCCGGGCACTCACCCGGTATGGGGACAACGTCCTCCGCACCCCTGACATTCCGGGAAAGCGCAGGTCAGTCCCCGGATCCGCGGCGTCCGGGCCAGTGCGGGTGCAGCGCCCGCACCGAGGCCAGCGCCGCCCGGCGGTCGTGCGCGCGCTGCCGCGCGCGGCTGGTCCGCGGTGCCCGGGGTTCCTCCCGCAGCAGCGCGTCGAGCCAGTGGCCGCGGGGGTCGACGTCGACCAGCAGCGCCTTGACCAGCAGCGTGAGCGGGATGGCCAGCAGCGCGCCGAGGGCGCCGAGCACCCAGCCCCAGAACAGCAGCGCGAGGAAGGTGACCGTCATCGACAGACCCACCGAGTCGCCCACGAACCGCGGCTGCACGAGCGTCTGGACGACGAAGTTGAGCAGCGCGTAGACGACGATGATCACCCAGAACTCGGTCCACCCGCCGTCGAGCAGGCCGAGCAGGGCGGGCGGGATGACGCCGAGGACGAAGCCGATGTTCGGCACGTAGTTGGTGATGAACGACAGCACGCCCCACAGCAGGGGCAGCGGGACGTCGAGGATCTCCAGGGCGATCGTGTCGCCGACCGCCACGATGGCGCCGAAGACGGTGCTCACCAGCAGGTAGCTGCGCGTGCCCCGGGCGAACAGGCCGAAGGCGATGGGCAGGTGCGGGCGTTCGGCGGCGACCAGCGCCAGCCGGCGGCCGAACCCGCCGGACTCGATGGCGAGGAAGACCATCGCGGACAGCAGCAGGACCAGGGTGGTGGCGGTGTCGGTGACGCGGGCGAGCAGGCCGGTGGCCAGGCCCACGAGCTGCCCGTAGTCGAAGCGGTCGACCAGCTCGGCGATCTGCGAGGAGGACATCCCGGCCTCGTCGAGCCGGCGGACCGCGTCGTCGAGCAGCAGCTGGAACTGCGGGGCGTAGTCGGGCAGCAGGACGGCGAACTGGGCGATGGCGACCACCAGCAGCGAGCCGAAGCTGAGCAGCACCCCCCACACGAGCACCAGGAGCACGGTGGCGCTGGCCCAGCGGGGCACGTGGTGGCGCAGCAGCCACCGCTGCACCGGCATGAGCGCGACGACGACGACCAGGGCGAGCAGCACGGGTGCCAGCAGCCAGGCGATCTCGCGGACACCGGCGACGGCGATGGTCGCCGCCGCCGCCCCGACCAGCAGCACCAGCCAGCGGGGCAGCCCCGCGGAGCCCTCCGGCTGCGGGATCGCCGGGTCCCCGGGCGGGACGTCGACGGCGGCCGCCTCGCCGAGCACGTCGACGGCGGGTCCGGCCGGCCCGGGCTCGTCGGCGGAGGGCTGCGCGGCCGTGGCGAGCGCAGCCTGCAGGTCGGTCGCGTCCGGCGGCGCCAGCCGGGTCGCCCCGGTGCGCGCCCGGTCGGCGTCCTGACCCGGCAGGTGCTGCTGCGCGGTCATGTGTCGACGTCCCTCCCGCCCCGCGGTGGCTGTGCGGGCGCGGGCCGGTCGGCCCGGGATGGCGCCGCACCCGCGCCCCCGTGCGGCGCCGCCGTGAGGTCTCAGGGTGGCACGCCGCGCTCCCGTCCGGGGGGACGTGTCAGCGGGCGGGGCGCTCCAGGAGTGCCGACATCTCCGGCAGCTCGAAGAAGACCGCCGTCTCGCGGGCGCTGGGGCCGCCCGCGTCGGGGTCGGCGCCGGCGTCGAGCAGCGCGCGCACCGCGGGCTCGGAACGGCGGAACACCGCCGCGGCCAGCGCCGTCTGCCCGCGGTCGTTGGCCCGGGAGTGGTCGGCGCCCCGGGCCAGCAGCGCGGCCACCGTCCCGGGGTGGTCGTGGTAGGCGGCCAGGATCAGCAGCGTGTCGCCCTTGTCGTTGGTCAGCTCGAGCGGCACCCCGGCGTCGAGGTAGGCGGTGAGCTCCTCGGTGTGGCCGAAGCGGGCCAGGTCGAAGACCCGCGCCGCCAGCTCGATGACCCCCGGGTCGATCGGCTCGCTCACGACGGCACCTCCCCCGCCCGGTCGACCAGCGCCAGCAGCCGCCGCCAGGCGTCCCGGCAGGCGTCCTCCCACTCGGTGGCGGCCCGGTCGAAGAAGGAGTGCGGCGCCCCGTCGTACACGGCGGTGGTCACGTCCGCGCCCGCCGCGCGCATCGTCTCGGCCAGGGCGAGCTGGTCGGCCACGGGGGTGGCGGCGTCGGCGCCGGCGATCAGCACCAGCGTCGGCCGCGACGCGCGGGTCGCCGCGTCCCCGACCACGGCCGGCCGGCCGTAGAAGCCCGCGCAGGCGGCGACGTCGAGGTCGCCGCCCGACTGCCGCCAGGAGTGGCTGCCGCCGAAGCAGAAGCCCACGGTGACCACCGGCAGGCCGGGGCGGGTGCGGCGGCGCAGCTCGGCGATCGCGGCGGTGAGGTCGGCGTCGATGCCCTCGGGCGTCGTGCGCGGGACGTGCGCCTGCCAGTCGAACCCGCCGTCACGGGTGCCGCCCTCGGCCGGGCCGGCGGTGCGCCCGAACCAGTCGAGCGCGACCGCCGGCACCCCCGCCTCGGCGAAGCGCTCGGCGAGGGCGACGTAGTAGGGGTGCAGGCCGCGGATGTCGGGGAGCACGACGACGCCGGCGGCGGCGGACGCGGCGTCGGACGGGGCGGCCCACGCCGCGGAGAACGCCGTGCCGTCGGCCCCGGTGAGGGTGGTCAGCTCGGTCTCGGCGACCGCACCGGCGCGGCCGGGCGGCGCGGGTGGTCGGCTGCTCGGGTCGTGGCACACGCGACCAGTGCTACCAGGCCGGGGACGCCGGTGCCCGCCGCCCCCGCCCCGGGCCCCGGCTCACTGACCCCCGGTGCGCTCCGCGGCCGCCGCGCGGCCACCGAAGACGGCCGCGGCCACGTCGCGCCGGGCGTCGGTGAGCCACTCGTACTGCCGGTGCGCCTGGTCGATGAGCCGGTCCAGCTCGGCCCTGGGCAGCCGGTCGTCGACCTCGGCGGCGATCCGCAGCGTCTCGAAGCCGCTGCGCTTGCCGCGCACGGCCGAGGCGAGGAACTCGAACTCCACGAGGTCCGACAGCGGCGAGCGGGACAGCAGCCGCCCGTTGAGCTTGGCGCGGGTGATCTTCTCGGCCACCCAGACACCGATCTGCTTGTACTGGCGCACGGGGATGCCGAGGGCCCGCATGACGTCGAGCAGCGAGGACTTCTCGTCGTGCAGCTCGGCGAGCAGCTGCTGCAGCGGCTGCTCCCACCGCGACCCGCGGTGCACGCCGATCATGCGGCCGACCAGCTCGATGCCCCCGGTGGCCGCGGCGAGGTGGTCGTTGACGTAGATGCCCAGCAGCTCGGGATTGCGCTGCGGGTGCTCGGGCTGGCTCATCCGGACCTCCTCGGGACGGTGTCGGTCCCATTCTCCGGGGTGCGGTGATCACCGCGCGCGGCGGTCCCCCGACGGCGTCAGCCGGCGGCCCGGGAGAGCAGGCGGACGGCGGTGGGCCGCAGCTCCTGCTCGAGGTCCCACAGGCCCGCCGCCAGCCGCTGCGCGACCGCCTGCCGGGAGACGCCGAGCCGGGCGGCCACGGCCGCGCGGGTCGCGCCGGCCGCCACGAGGTCGGCCGCCGCCCAGGCCGCCGGGCTGCGCCGGGCCAGCACCACGGCGAGCGCGGTGAGCACCGCCTGCGCGTCGGCGGCGGCCGCCGGATCGGTCCCGCGGACGGCCAGCCGGGCCGGTCGCCGGGTCGCCGCCGCCAGTGCCCGGCGGGCACCGAGCAGCACCGCGGCGTCGTCGTCCGACGCCGGGGCCGCGCCCACCCCGATGCGCCGGCCGCCCTGCCGCACCAGCGCGACGACGGCGTCGACGGCCACCCGCGCCGCGGCGGCGGGATCGGCGTCGGCCACGACGGCGATCCCGCCCTCCCCCACCGGCCGCACGGCGACCCCGGCGGGCAGGGGCGGCGCGGCGGCCGGGGGGCCGCCCGCGGACCGCGGGGCCCAGCCGATCGCGAGCAGCACGCGCGCAGCGTCGTCCCCGGCACCGGCGTCGGCAAGCTCCTGGGCTTGCCCGGCGCGCCGCGCGGGGGCTCAGTCCCCCGCGGCGAGCTCCGGCGGGAAGCCACCGGTGGCCACCGGCCCCCAGGCCTCGACGGTGATCCGCAGCAGCGACTTGCCCTGCCGGGCCATCGCGGCGCGGTACTCGTCCCAGTCGGGGTGCTCGCCGCTGATCGACCGGAAGTACTCCACCAGCGGCTCGAGGGCCTCGGGCAGGTCGAGCACCTCGGCGCGGCCGTCGACCTGCACCCACGGACCGTCGAAGTCGTCGGAGAGCACGCAGACCGAGACGGCGGGGTCGCGGCGGGCGTTGCGCACCTTGGCCCGCTGCGGATAGGTGGAGACGACGACGCGCCCCTCGGCGTCCACGCCGTAGGTCACCGGCGAGAGCTGCGCCCCGCCCTCCCGGCGGCGGGTGAGCAGCACCGCGCGGTGCCGCGGGCGGAGGAAGTCCAGCAGGGCACCGCGGTCGACGCGGTCGGCGGTGGCGGTCCTCGGCACGGTCCCGACGCTAGCCGGAGCGGTCCACCCGCACCGGACCAGGAGCGCGCGGTGGTGATCTCCGGACGGTGGGTCCTGGTGATCTGTGGTGCGATCTCCCCATGAGGTTCCGCCTGCCCGGACACCGGGACGACGCCTCGGCGCCGGCCGGCGCCTCCGCCGCGCAGGGCGCCGGCACCCCCGCGCCGGACGCGTCCCGCACCGGCGCCGCCACCCCCGCGACCGGCGGCGCCGGCCCGGACCCCGCCCTCACCGGCGAGGGCGGGTCGCACGACCCGCGCACCGGCGACCACACCGCCACGGTGGCCCCCGCGCCCACGTGGCAGCGCGGGGAGCGGTTCCGCGCGGCCAGCCGGGCGCTGGCGATCGGCTCGGCGCAGCTGCTGCTCGTCAGCGCCGCACTGGTGGTCATCGGCTGGGTGCTGGGCAAGCTCTGGGTGATCCTGCTGCCCGTCATCCTGGGCCTGCTCTTCGCCACCGTGCTCTGGCCGCCCACCCGCTTCCTGCGCCGCCACCGCTGGCCCCCGGCCCTGGCCGCGGCGGTCGTGCTGCTGGCGTTCCTCGGCCTCATCGGGGGGCTGATCGCCGTGATCGCGCCGCAGGTCGCCGACCAGGTCACCGAGCTCGCCGACCAGGCGGCCGTCGGCCTGGAGCAGGTGCAGCAGTGGCTCCAGGGTCCCCCGTTCGACATCGACGAGGAGCAGATCGGCCAGGTCGTCGACCAGGCGATCGACTCGGTCCAGGCCAACGCGTCGAACATCGCGAGCTACGCCGCCACGGGCGCCTCGGCCATCGGCAACGGCCTGATCAACCTGGTGCTGGCCCTGCTGCTGGCCTTCTTCTTCATCAAGGACGGCCCGCGCTGGGTGCCGTGGCTGGCCGCCCAGACCGGCCCGCGCGCCGCGCCGCACGTGGCCGCGCTGTCGCAGAAGACCTGGAGCACGCTCTCGGAGTTCATCAAGCAGCAGGCCCTCGTCGGCTTCGTCGACGCGCTGTTCATCGGCATCGGGCTGTGGGTCCTCGACGTGCCGCTGGTGATCCCCCTGGCGGTGCTGACCTTCTTCGGCGCCTTCATCCCGATCATCGGCGCCTTCGTGGCCGGCGCCTTCGCCGTGCTCGTCGCGCTGGTCGACGAGGGTTTCACCGTGGCGCTCATCGTCTTCGGCATCGTGCTGCTGGTGCAGCAGATCGAGGGCAACGTGCTGCAGCCGATCATCCAGGGCCGTGGCTTCAACCTGCACGCCGGGGTGGTCATCCTCGCCGTCACCGCCGGCAGCAGCCTGGCCGGCATCGTCGGCGCGTTCCTCGGCGTCCCCGTGGCAGCGCTGATCGCCGTCGTCTACCGGTACACGCGCGACGTCCTGGACGGCCGCCACCCCGAGGTCGCCGGCGACGGCACGCACACGCAGGTCACCGGCGACGACGCGGGCGCGGTGCTGACCCGCGGCGCGGCTCCGGGGACGTCGCGCGGCTGAGCGCCCGGGGCCTGCGCCGGGAATGCCGGGAGGCCCGCCGTCGCTGATCACGGTGACGTCGACCAGCAGGAGGTGCCCCCGTGGCGCAGCGACCGGAGGAGCTCGTCGAGCTGCTCCCCGAGGCCGAGCCGTTCCTCGCCGCCGAGACGGCGGTCACCGATCCGGCCGAGCGGCGGGGACTGGTGCTCGTGCACGCCCTCGCCGGTGACTTCGACGCCGCCTCCTCCGCGGCGCTGGCCGGCGCGCACCTGCTCGCGACGCTGCCGCACCGCACGGTGGCCCGCTTCGACGCCGACGTCCTGGTCGACTACCGGGCGCGCCGCCCGCGGATGACCTTCTCCGGCGACCGGTACGAGTCCTTCGACGCGCCGGAGATCGTGCTGTCGGCGGTCGAGGACGACTCGGGCGAGACGTTCCTGCTGCTCACCGGGCCGGAGCCCGACTACCGCTGGGAGGGCTTCGTCGCGGCGATCGCCGGGCTGGTCGAGCGGCTCGGCGTCACCTCGGTGGTGGCGCTGCAGGCGATCCCGATGCCGGTGCCGCACACCCGGCCGGTCACGGTCACCGCGCACGCCACGCGCCGCCATCTCATCGACGCCTATCCCGTGTACTGGGGCGAGATGCGCATCCCCGGCAGCGCCGCGGCCCTGCTCGAGCTGCGGCTGGGCGAGGCCGGCGTCGACGCGCTCGGCGTCGCCGCGCACGTGCCGCACTACCTGGCCAACGCCACCTACCCCGCCGCGACCCTGACCCTGCTGGAGCACGTGGGCCGGCTGACCGGGCTGCTGCTGCCCACCGAGACGCTGCGCGAGGCGGCCCAGCTCAACCGCGGCGAGATCAACGAGCAGATCTCCCGCTCCACCGACAACACCGCCGTGGTGGCCGCGCTGGAGCAGCAGTACGACCAGTTCACCGCCGCCCGGGAGGACAGCGTCCTGCTCGGCGAGGTGGGTGACGTGCCCAGCGGCGAGGAGATCGGCGCGGAGCTCGAGCGCTTCCTGGCCGAGCAGGACCGCCGGCACCCCCGCGACTAGCGGCTCCGTCCCCCGCGCGACGGGGTCGCCGTCCTCCCCGCCACGGGCGGTCCTCAGCCCGCGGGGCGGACTGCCCGGGTGACGCTGAGGGCCACCGCGCCCAGCGCGCCGACGACGGCGAAGACGTAGAAGCCCCACGGGAAGGCGATGCCCGCCGTGACCAGGGCGCCGGTGATCACCGGGCCGACGATCGCCCCGATCCGCCCGGCCCCGGCCGACCAGCCCAGCGCCGTCGCGCGCACGTGCGGCGGGTTGTTGGCGCTGGTGAACGCGTAGACCAGGACCTGCGCGGAGAACACGAAGCAGCCGGTGAGGAAGCACATGAGGTAGAGGCCCGCCGTCGGCAGCCGCACCGACAGCAGCGCCAGGAAGACCGCGCCGGAGGCGAACCAGATCATCCCGGCGAGCCGGGACCCCACCCGGTCGGCGAACGCCCCGGCGACGAGCAGCCCGACGACGGCGCCGACGTTGAGCACCAGCAGGAAGGCGAGGGAGCGTCCGAGCTCGTAGCCGGCCTCGCGCATGATCGTCGGCAGCCAGTTGTTGAGGCCGTACACGAGCAGCAGCCCCATGAACGACGTGACGCCGATGGCCAGCGTGTTGCGGGCGTGGCCGTCGGTGAACAGCGACCGGACCGTCGCCGCGGCACCACCGGCCCCCGCACCGCCGGACCGCGCCGCGGCGCGGTCCGGCGGGCTCTCCAGCTCCAGCCCGTGCCGCCGGGCCACGTCCTCCGCCTCGGCCCGCCGGCCGGCGGCCAGCAGGTAGGACGCCGACTCCGGCAGCCGCGCCAGCATGAGCGGCACCAGGACGAGCGCCGGCGCCGCGCCGATGACGAACATCCAGCGCCAGCCCAGCGACGGGATGACGACGATGGCCAGCGCCGCGGTGGCGACGGCGCCGACGTGGTAGCCGGTCATGATCGTCGTCGTGGCGCGGCCGCTGCGGCCGGACCGGGTGAACTCGTTGACCATGGCGATCGCCGTGGGCAGGCACCCGCCGAGGCCGAGGCCGGCGAGGAACCGCAGGATCCCGAAGACGAGCGCGTTGGGCGCGAACGCGCACAGCAGGGTGAGCAGCGAGAAGGCCGCCACCGCGCCGATCAGCGCCTTGCGGCGGCCGACCAGGTCGGTGAGCGTGCCGATGGTGAGCGCGCCGACCATCATCCCGACCAGCCCGATGGTGATCACCGCGGTGGCCCCGGTGCCGGTGAGGGCGAACTCCTCCGGCTGGGTCAGCGTGGGGATCACGGTGCCGACGACGACGAGGTCGAACCCGTCCAGCAGCACCGCGACCCAGCACAGCGGGGCCACCCAGCCGGCGGCTCGGGCCGCCCCGGGTCGCGACGTCGCCGGGCGCACGGGGGTCGAGCTCATGGCGTCCTCCACGGTGGGGCGGGCGGTGGGTCGACGCTAGGAGCCACGTGCGCCACGGCCCAACTCGGCTCCCGGTCAGCGGAAGGCCGGCTCCCCCGCACAGGACGGCGGGCCGCGACCGGTGTCCCGGCCGCGGCCCGCGGTGGTCCTGCTGGTCAGCCCCCGGTCAGAGGGTGACCTCGACGTGCTCGTTCGGCACGCAGTGCGTCATCACCAGGCCGGTGACGTCGCGCGGGCCGTTCTTGCCGAGGTTGGCCGCGCGCTGCAGCTCCTCCTCGGTGAGCGTCTGGGTCTGCAGCGGCTGCAGGTGCCGGACGTCGTCGGCGGTGATGCCGAGGCCCTCGCCGACACGCTGGCCGAACTCGTCCTCGGCCATGAACAGGTGCCAGACCATCCGCTCCTGGATCGGGCGGTCGCACTGGGAGAGCGCGTCGACGAAGTTGGCGACCACGTCGTCCTTCTCCCACTGCTCCGACAGCAGGTAGCGCTCGCCGGCCTGCTTGTAGTCGTTGGTCCGCGGGATCCGCTTGCGGGTGAGCCGGCCGGTGATCTCCGGGCCCTGCTCGTCGTGCGTGGGGTACTGCGCCTCACGCAGGCCGCCGAGGATCGACGGCTCGTAGTTGACGTGCGGGTTCTGGCCCGGGCCCAGGTCCACGGCGTAGGCCATCTGGCCGTCGCGCTGGTTGGTGGCCACCCGGGCGTTCTTGGCCTGGTTGACCGGCAGCTGCAGGTAGTTCGGGCCGACCCGGTAGCGCTGGGTGTCGGAGTAGGAGAACGTCCGGCCGACCAGCATCTTGTCGTCGGAGAAGTCCAGGCCGTCGACCAGCACACCGGTGCCGAAGGCGATCTGCTCGTTCTCGAGGAAGAAGTTCTCCGGCGCCCGGTCCAGCGTCATGGTGCCGACCTTGCGCAGCGGGAAGTCGTTCTCCGGCCACACCTTGGTGTCGTCGAGCGGGTCGAAGTCCAGCTCGGGGTGCTCGTGGTCGTCCATCAGCTGCACGTGCAGGTCCCACGACGGGAACTCGCCGCGACCGATGGCGTCGTAGAGGTCCTTGGTGTGCGCGCCGAGCTCGTTGGCCTGGACCGCTGCCGCGTCCTTCGCCGTCATCGACCTGACGCCCTGCTTGGGCAGCCAGTGGTACTTGACCAGCTTGGTCTCGCCCTCGGCGTTGACCCACTTGTAGGTGTTCACGCCGAAGCCCTGCTGGGTGCGGTAGCTGGCCGGCAGACCGCGGGGGCTGAAGACCAGGGTGAACATGTGGATCGACTCCGGCGTCTGCGACGCGAAGTCGAAGACCCGGTTGGCGACCTGGCGCTCGAAGGTGACCGGGTCGGGCTTCTGCGAGTGGATGAAGTCGGGGAACTTGATGGCGTCGCGGATGAAGAAGACGCCCAGGTTGTTGCCGACGAGGTCCCAGTTGCCGTCCTCGGTGTAGAACTTCACCGCGAAGCCGCGCGGGTCGCGGGCGGCCTCGGAGGAGTCGCGGCCACCGGCGACGGTGGAGAAGCGGACGGCGACCTCGGTCTCCCTGCCCTTCTCCTGGAAGAGCTTGGCGCGGGTGTACCTGCTGATCGGCTCGTCGCCGACCGTGCCGTCGGCCACGAAGACGCCGAACGCGGTGGCGCCGCGGGCGTGCACCACGCGCTCCGGGATGCGCTCGCGGTCGAAGTGGCTGATCTTCTCGAGGAACTGGTAGTTCTCCAGCGTCGCCGGGCCGCGGGCGCCCACCGTCCGCTGGTTCTGGTTGTCGTAGACCGGGTGGCCCTGACGGTTGGTCAGGACGGCGCGGTCGGCCTCACTGGCGGCCGGGCCCTGCGATGCGACGTCGGTCATGCGTGTGCTCCTCCTCGGTTGTCGTGCTGAAGGACCTGAGCGGTGCCCTCCGGCGTCGGCACCCGGCACTGCCGGCACAGACCCCAGAAGACGACCTCCGCCTCGTCCACGACGAAACCCGCCGTGTCCGAGGGCGTCAGGCACGGGGCCGCTCCCACGGTGCAGTCGACATCGGCGACCGCGCCGCACGAGCGGCAGACCAGGTGGTGGTGGTTGTCCCCGACGCGGACCTCGTACAGCGCGGGGGCGCCGGCGGGCTCGACCCGCCGGGCCAGGCCGACGCCGACGAGCGCCTTGAGCACGCCGTAGACCGCCTGGGGCGAGAGCGTGGGGTGCGCCTGGCGGGCCACCGTGACCAGCGTGTCCGCGTCGGCGTGCGGGTGTGCGCCGAGGGCGTCGAGCACGGCCAGGCGCGGCCGCGTCACCCGCAGCCCGGCGTCCCGCAGCCGGGGCGCCCACGTCGTGTCCATCGGGTCCCACCCAACCCGCTGTTCTTGAACTAGTCAAATCAAGAACCCACCGGCGCCGTCCCGGGTCCCGCCCCGAGCTCGCGAGCGGTGGGGAGGACGGGGTCCTTCAGGCGAAGACGATGGTGCGGTCGCCCTCGACGACGACGCGGTCCTCGACGTGCCAGGTCACCGCCTGGGCGAGCACCTGCCGCTCCACGTAGCGGCCCACCCGGCGCATGTCCTCGACGGTGGCGCGGTGGTCGACCCGGGCCACCTCCTGCTCGATGATCGGGCCGGCGTCGAGGTCGGGGGTCACGTAGTGCGCCGTCGCCCCGATGAGCTTCACCCCGCGGTCGTGCGCCGCCCGGTACGGGTTCGCGCCGACGAAGGCCGGCAGGAAGCTGTGGTGGATGTTGATCAGCCGCTCGGGGAAGCGGCTGCAGAAGTCCGCCGAGACGATCTGCATGTACCGGGCCAGGACGACGAGGTCGACGTCGCCCACGAGCTCCAGCGCCCGCGCCTCGGCCTGCGCCTTGGTCTCCGGCGTCACCGGCACGTGGTGGAAGGGCACCCCGGCCGCCCGCGCCACCGGCTCGAGGTCGGGGTGGTTGGACACGACGGCGACGATGTCCGCGCGCAGGTCACCGGCGCGCACGCGGTAGAGCAGCTCCTGCAGCACGTGGTCGGTGCGCGACACGAAGACCGCCACGCGCGGGCGGGTGACCGCCTCGGCCAGCCGCCAGGTCAGCTGCCACTGCTGGGCCAGCAGCTCCAGCGCGCCCTCGAGCTGGGTGCGGCGGGCCGCCAGCCCCGGCAGCACGAACTCCAGCCGCAGGGTGAAGGTGCCGCCGGTCGGGTCCGAGGAGTGCTGCTGCGACTCGATGATGTTGGCCCCGACGTCGGCCAGCAGCCGGGACAGCACCGCGACGATCCCGGGGCGGTCGGGGCAGCGGACCACCAGCCGCCCGACGTCGGCGGTGGCGGGGTCGTGCGCGAGCGGGGCGGCGGACACGGTGCCACATGGTCGCAGAACCGCAGCGTGCCCCTGCGGCCCCGTCCGGAGGCTCGCCGCGAGCGTGCGAGCGGTGAGAGGGACGGGGTCCTTCACACAGCGGGCAGCCGGGCGCGGGTGCGGTCGGCGACGTCGAACAGGTCGCCGTACTCCTCCACCCGGGCCAGCACCTCCTCGGTGCGGAACCGCAGCTCGCCGGGGTCGGCGCCGCCGGCCCGGACGGCGTCCACCTCGTCCCACCCGATCGGCGTCGACACCGTCGCGTCGGGCCGCGCCCGCAGCGAGTAGGGCGCCACCGTGGTCTTCGCCGGGTTGTTCTGGCTCCAGTCGATGAGCACCTTGCCCGACCGCAGCACCTTCTCCATCCGCCAGACGACCCGGTCGGGCGTCTCGGCCGACAGCTCCTGCGCCAGCGCCCGGGCGTAGCGGCTGGGGTGCTCGCGGTCGGTGACGCGGATCGGCGCGTACACCTGCATCCCCTTGGAGCCCGACGTCTTCACCACCGGGTCCAGTCCGTCGTCGACCAGCCGCTCCCGCAGCCGCTCGGCGACCTCGCAGCACTCCCGGATCCCGGCGTCCGGTCCCGGGTCGAGGTCGAGCACCAGCAGGTCGGGCAGCGTCGGCTGCAGCCTGCTGCCCACCTGCCACTGCGGGACGTGCAGCTCCAGCGCGGCGAGGTTGGCCGCCCACGCGAGGTCGGCGACGGTCTCCAGGACGACCATCTCCAGCACCTCGCGGTCGCGCGAGCTGCCGGGGCTCGGCACGGTCACCTTCCGCACCCAGTCGGGCGCGTGCCGGGCGCTGTTCTTCTCGAAGAACGCCTGACCCTCCACCCCGTCGGGCCAGCGGGTGAAGGTCACCGGCCGACCGGACAGGTGCGGCAGCAGCACCGGCGCGATCCGCACGTAGTAGTCGATGACCTGCGCCTTGGTGAACGAGACCTCCGGGAAGAGGACCTTCTCCAGGTTGGAGACCGACAGCTGCCGGCCGTCCACGCGCACCCGCTGACGGCTCACGCGCTCCACTCCACCACGACGTCGTCGACGTCGAGGTCCTCGCGCAGGCCGCGCCACGCGGGGTGGCGCATCCGGCCGTCGGCGGTCCAGGCGGCGAAGGCGACCTCCCCGACCAGCTCCGGCTCCACCCACCGCGCGTCGCGGGCGACCTCCCGCGGGATGGCGTCGGCGAACGGCGGGGTCCGGCGGGCGGTGACCAGGCTCCCCAGCTCGCGCAGCACCGCGTCGGTGAGACCGGTGCCGACGTGGCCGGCGTAGACCAGCCGGCCGTCGTCGTCGTGGACGCCGACCAGCAGCGAGCCCACTCCCCCGGCCCGCCGTCCCTTGCCCGGCCGCCACCCGCCGACGACGACGCTCTGCATGCGGACGTGCTTCACCTTGCGCCACTCCGGCGCGCGCACGCCCGGCCGGTACGGCGAGTCCAGCCGCTTGGCGACGACGCCCTCCAGGCCGTTGTCCCGGCTGGCCGCGTGCACGTCGGCGCCGCCGCCGCGGAACCACGGCGTCGTCACCCAGTGCCGCCCCGCGGCGCCGAGGTCCTCCAGCCGCTCCCGGCGCTCCTCGTAGGGGTGGTCGAGCAGGCTCCGGCCGCCGACCGTCAGCAGGTCGAAGACCAGGTAGGTGACCGGCGCCGCGGCCGCCAGCCGGGCGACCTCCGCCCCGCCGGTGCGGTGCATCCGGTTCTGCAGCAGGCCGAAGTCGGGGCGGCCCCTCCGGTCGAGGGCGACCACCTCCCCGTCGACGACGAGGTCCACGCCGGTCAGCGCGTCCGGCAGTCGACCGAGTTCGGGGTAGCGGGCGGTGGTGTCGGTGCCGCTGCGCGCCCAGAGACCCAGCCGGCCCTCGCGGACCGCGGCCAGCGCGCGGACGCCGTCCCACTTGAACTCGTAGCCCCAGGCGGCGTCCTGCCCGGCCGGCGGCAGCTCCCCGGCGACGGCGAGCATGGGCGCCGGCACCGGGGGCTCGGGCAGGACCGGGGACACCGGATCAGGGCACCGTCAGGCGCTGCGGCGCGGTCGGGTCGTGCGCTTCTTCGGCGCCTCGTCGGCCGGCGCGGCCTTGGCCGCCGTCACCTTGCGCGCCCGCGGACGCGCCGGGGCCTCCTCGGCACCGGCGGCCGCCGACCGCCTCCTCCGGGTGGTCGGCGCGGCGGCCTTGCCGGCCGCGGTCTTCTTCGCCGGGGCCTTCGCGGCCGGCGCGCGCTCCGCCGGAGCGGGCTCCTCCGGCTCCGCGGCACGGGCGGCCCGCCGGACGCGCGGTGCGGGCTCGTCCTCGGCGTCCCCGCCGCCGCGGGCCCGCTCGACGCTGCGCCGCAGCGCGCTCATCAGGTCGACCACGGCCGCACCGGGATCGGCGGTCTCGGGCACCGGCTGCACGTCACCGCCGGTCCGCTTGGCCTCCAGCAGCGCGGTCATGGCCTCGCGGTAGTCGTCGGTGAACTCGCCCGGGTCGAACTCGCCGGCCATCGAGGTGATCAGCGCCTCGGCCATCTGCAGCTCCTGCGGCCGGACGGCGACGTCCTCGTCGAGGAACCCGAAGTCGGGACGGCGGATCTCGTCGGGCCAGCGCATCGTGTGCAGCACCAGCACGCCGTCGCGCACCCGCATCGCGGCCAGCGACTCCCGCTGCCGCAGCGCGATCTTGGTGATCGCCACCTGGCCGGTGTTGTCGAGCGCGTCGCGCAGCAGCACGTAGGGACGCGTGGCCGGGCCGTCGGGCTCGAGGTAGTAGGTCTTCTCGAAGTGGATCGGGTCGATCTCGCTCTGCTCGACGAACTGCAGGACCTCGATCTCGCGCCGGGTCGACAGCGGCAGCTCGGCGAGGTCGTCGTCGGTGAGGATCACCAGCTGGCCGTCGGGGAGCTCGTAGCCCTTGGCGATGTCGCCGTACTCGACCTCCTCGCCGTCGATCGAGCAGACCCGCCGGTACTTCACCCGCCCGCCGTCGACGGCGTGCACCTGGTGGAAGCGGACGTCCTTGTCCTCGGTCGCCGAGTACAGCTTCACCCCGATGCTGACCAGGCCGAACGACACCGCGCCGCGCCAGATCGAGCGCATGTCCACTCCTCTTCCCCGGGTCTCCGGACTCCCGGATGGCCGGGCCCGCAGGATAGGTGCGGGCTCCGGTCACCGGCAGCTCCGGAACGGCGGTCTCCTCCGCCCGGGGGAAGCGGGCGCTGCGGGTCAGTCCTGCTCGGCGTGCTTGCCCGCGGTGTCGGCGTCCTCGTCGCCGGCGTCGTCCCCGCCGCCGGTGACGCTGCTCTGCAGGGCGTCGTAGGCGAACTGCAGGACGTCGGAGCCGGCGACCATCGTCATGGTCAGCGCGGCCAGCCGGGTCGCCCTCGGCGCGGCGACGTAGCTGAAGACGAAGGCGGTGCCCACCCACTGCGCCAGGCAGAAGGGGCAGGTGACCAGCTCGCCGACGGCGTGCTTCCAGCCGTGCTCGACGCGCACCTGCTCGGACAGCTCGGCCTCGCCGGAGGCCCCGTCGAAGCGGGCGAACGGGGCGCGCAGCGGGCTGGTCACGGGGTCCTTGGCGATCCGGCGGGCCAGCCGGAACGTGCCGACGGTCAGCAGGACGGCGTCCCCGAACGGGATGCGGCCGGGCAGCTCGCGGCCGGAGGCGCGGACGACGGCGGCGCCCGTGGCCACGGCGGCGCTGTAGACGCTCATCGCCCCGAGGAACCCGCCCAGCGGCCGTTCCTCCCCGCCGGTGTAGGCCCGCCCCTGGTCCTCCGCCCAGCGGCGGACCGGCCGGCTCATCCGCAGCACCTCGTCCTGGATCGCCATGCAGGGCCGCTACCCGGCTGGGCGGTGACCCATGCCGCCGCGGCGGGCCCGTCGGTCCCGTCCCGGTGGAGCGGTCGGGACGGCCACCCCGGCACGGCCGCATGACACGGCGGGGCCCGGGTAGGCGGGGGAGCGATCGCTCCCGCCGGCACCGACCGACGCCCGGCGTCCGCGCGCCGAACGGGAGCCCCGACAGAGAGGACGCACGATGACAGAGCCGGGCCGGACCCAGCCGGAGGGCCAGACCGCCCGCGACGTCTTCCCCGAGGACGAGGGCATCCCCGAGATCGCCCAGGACGACTCGCCCACCATGCAGACGGCCGAGGACCCCCAGTTCGCGCCGATGCCCGGTGAGGACCCCGGTGCGGTCACCGACTTCGGCACCACCGCGTTCGAGCAGTCGCAGGGCGAGTCCCTGTCGGGCCGCCTCGACCGCGAGGAGCCCGACGTGCAGCCCGGCGTGCGGGCGGCCGAGGACCCCCAGGCGGCGACCCTGCAGCTGGAGCAGGACACCTCGACCACGCCGGACAGCGACTCCGGGACCAACCGGACCGCCGACGACGTCGAGGCGACCGCCGACGTGCGGGCGGGCGGGGAGGGCCCCGAGGAGGGCGCCGTCCACGTGATCGACCCCTGACGCCGGCCGCACCGACCGAGCACAGCACGCCGGCCAGCCCGGTGGGACGCCCCCGAGGCGTCCCACCGGGCTGGTTGGCGTCTCGCGATCCGGTTGTCTACGTTTGAGGACGCGGTTGAGCAGTCAGCCGTACGCGCCGGCCGGCCCACGGCCCCCGGTGCACCCTGGAGGACCACCGGTCCACCCCGGGGGTGACCACGTCCCGGCGCGCGCGTCGGTAGATTGACCGGTGGCCGCGCCGATCGGTGCGACCACTGAGAGGAGCTGCGTCCGTGACCGCATCCGACCTGCCTGCCGGAGGGCAGCACGACGTGTCGAACGACGGCACCGAGGCACCCTTCGACGACGTGATCACGCTCGCCACCTCCACCGGTGAGGACGGCGCGGTCACGGTGACGGTCGTCGGCGAGGTCGACACGTTCACCGCCCCGGTGCTGCGCTCCTCGCTCGACACCCAGCTCGAGCAGCAGCCCCGCGAGCTGGTCATCGACCTGTCCGGCGTCCAGTTCCTGGGCTCCGCCGGCCTGGCCGTCCTCGTCGAGACCCAGAAGTCCGCCCGCTCGCGCGACGTCGACCTGCGACTTGTCGCCACCACCCGGGCGGTCACCCGCCCGCTGGAGGTCACCGGCCTGATCGACCTGTTCACGATCGTGGACAGCAGCGCCCGCTGAGGGAGGACCCCGTCCTCCGCACCCTCCGCACGCTCGGGGCGGGCCGCGGGACGGGGCCGTGCCACACGGAGGCCCCGCCGGCGGCGGGGCCTCCGTGGCGCTTCAGGCCGACAGCATCTGGCAGACCGCGGCCTCCAGGACCTTCTGCGCCTCGCGGTCGTCGTCGGCGTCGGCCAGCCCGGCCAGGGCGTGGGCCACGGTCTCCCCGTGCTCGTACCGGTCGACCACCCGCGGGTCGACGTAGCTCGCCTTGCACACCGCCGGGGTGTTGCCCAGGTGCTCGGACACCCGCACGTAGGCGGCCTTGATCGTCTTCTGCCGCGCCGTCTTGTTCCTGGGCGGCGGCTCCTCGGCGAGCGCCGCGGCCATCAGCACCGTCGCGTTCCAGGTCCGGAAGTCCTTCGCGGTGATCTCCGCCCCGCTGACCTCCTTGAGGTAGGCGTTGATCTCGTCGCTGGTGACGTCGCGCCAGGAGCCGTCCTCGAGCTGGTAGGCGAGCAGCTCGTCACCGGCGTCGTCGGGCCGCTCGAGCAGCTGCCGGACGACGGTGGCGGTCGGCCGGTCGGTGATCTCGACCTCCCGCTCGATGCCGCCCTTGGCGGTGTACCGGAAGAACGTCCGCTCCCCGCGCACGGTGACGTGCTCCCGGCGCAGGGTCGCCAGCCCGTAGGTCCCGTTCTCCTCGGCGTACTCCTCGCTGCCGATCCGGAAGGTGCCCAGGTCCAGCAGGCGCAGCGCGCAGGCCAGCACCCGCTCCCGGTTGGGCCCGCGGGTGCGCAGGGCGGCCGCCACCCGCTCGCGGACCTCGGGCAGCTCGGCGGCGATGGCCAGCACCCGCTCGTGCTTCTCCGCGTCCCGCCGGGCCCGCCACGCGTCGTGGTAGCGGTACTGACGCCGACCGGCGGCGTCCAGCCCGGTGGCCTGGATGTGCCCGTTGGGCCACGGGCAGATCCAGACGTCCTTCCACGCCGGCGGGATCGCGATCGACCGGATGCGGTCGATCCGCTCGGGGTCCTTGATCAGCGCGCCGGTCTCGTCGCGGTAGGAGAAGCCGCGGCCGGCACGGCGCCGGGTCCAGCCGGGGCCGTGTACGTCGCTGCGCCGCAGTCTCACCCTCCGTGGATGGTCACCGGGGACGCGCGCCAAACCGTCAGCGCAGCTCGACCAGCCGTTCGAGCCCGCTGACCTGCAGGATGTGCCGGGTCACGCCGCCGACGGGCGCGTGCACCACCAGCCGCCAGCCCTCGGCCTCGGCGATGGCGGCCACGGCGAGCACCACCCGGACCGCCGCGCTGCTGAAGAGCGTGACCGCGGTGAGGTCGAGCTCGACGCGGACGGTGCCGCCGTGGCTGGCCTCCAGCAGCCGGATGCGCAGCTGCTCGGCGCTGACCATGTCCACCTCGCCGGCGGCCCGCACCACCGGGCTGCTGCCCGTCCGGTCGACCACGACGGCCACGCCGGTGCCGGCGGCGAGGTGCTCGGGCTCCTCGTCCGGCGACTGCCGAAGCCGGGTGCGCAGGGTCACGGTGGTGCCGTGCTCCCCCTGCACGACCATGCCGTCGACGAGCTGGCGCATGATGAGCAGCCCCCGGCCGCGGTCGCCGGGGTCGCGGTCCGGCGGGCGCCACGTGCCCTCGTCGCGGACTGTCACGGTCAGCACGCCGTCGACGTCGACCGCCGCGGTCACCTGCACCGGGCCGGGCTCGGTGTCGCGGTAGGCGTGCTCCGCGGCGTTGGCGCAGGCCTCCCCCACGGCGACCATGACGCCGACCCGGTCCTCCTCGCCCATGCCCAGCGCGGTCAGCCAGGCGCTCAGCCGCCGGCGCACGGCGGGCAGGGACGCCGGGACGGCGAGCAGGTCCAGTTGCAGCGGCTGTACCGAGTGGGCGAGGCGGTGGGTGACCAGGACCGCGATGTCGTCGGGGCGGCCGCCGTCGGTGAGCAGGCCCTCGGCGATGGTGCCGGCCAGCCCGGCCATGGCCTCGCCGTCGAGGACGGCCGGCTCGGCCAGCGCGGCCCGCGCCACCTCGGTGAGCCGCGAGATGCCCTGGGCCGGCGGCGGTCCGCTGGCGGCGACCGCGCCGTCGGAGTAGAGCACCAGCGTCGCGCCCGGCTCGAGGTCCGCACGGGCGACCGGGTTCGGGGCGCCGCGCAGCGTGCCCAGCGGCGGCCGCGCGGTGACGGGCAGGTAGACGGTGGTGCCGTCGGCGTGCACGAGCAGCGGTGCCGGGTGACCGGCCGCGGCGTAGGTGAGCCCGCCGGTCTCGGCGTCGAGGACGGCGTAGAAGACCGACGCACCCTGAACGTCGTCCATCTGGGCGGCGAAGTCGTCGAGGGCGGCGAGCACCGACGCCGGGGAGGGGTCGCGCAGCGCACTGGAGCGCAGCGCCCCGCGCAGCCGGCTCATCGCCGCCGCGGCGGGGACGCCGTGGCCGACGGCGTCGCCGATGACCAGCGCCAGCCGGCCGTGACCGAGGGACACCGCGTCGTAGAAGTCGCCGCCGGCCGCCCGCACCGAGCTCGCCGGGTGGTAGCTGCCGGACAGCCGGACGTCCGGCAGCAGCGGCAGCGAGGGGGGCAGCAGGGAGAGCTGGGCCTCCCCGACGGCGTCCTGCCCGGCGGGGTCGTGCGCCGCGTACCCGGGGCCGGCCGCGACGTCGTCGGGACGCTCGTCGCGGCTCTCGGCCACGAGCACGACCCCCGGCCCCCCGCCGGTCGGCAGCAGGCGCAGCGTGACGGTCATCGGCGCCTCGCCCCCGGGGAGGACGCCGGTCAGCGTCTCCGGCCGGCCGCTGTCGAGCACGGCGGCCGCGACATCGGCGACCCCCCGCCCGCCGGCGACGGGCAGGTCGGTGTCGTCGGGCACCAGCGCGCGGGCGCGGGCGTTGGCCCACAGCGTGCGCGGCCCGGGGCCGGCGAGGAACCACAGGGCCGACGGCGCGTGCTCGAGGGCCGCCAGGAGTGCCGCAGGGCCCGCGTCCTCGGCGGGACGGGGGCCCGACGGCGGTGTGCCCTGGCTGGCGTTCATCCGGCACAAGCAGACAACAGGGCCAGCGCCCCGGCAACCGCGCTCCGCCGCCTCGGCGGACCGCCACCGGGACGGCCACGTGCGTGTTTGGCCACCCGGCCCGGGCGGGTAGGCGTCCGTGCTGGACAGCGGGGCCCGCCCCGCGCGCGGCCCGGACCGGGTGGCCGGGCAGGATGGGGCACCAGCAGCCGCGGCCCCCCGTGCCGGTGGTCCGCACGGGCCCCCGCGCAGTCGACCGGCCGCAGCAGACGGATGAGGAGCAGACGACGGATGGCGGACTCGAGGAGTGCCCTCGCGCAGGACGGCCGGCGCGCCGAACGACTGGAGCTGCGCGTGCCCAGCACGCCGACCCAGCTGCCCGCGGTGCGCGCGATGGCCGGTGACCTGGCCATCCGCATGGACTACGACCTCGACTCGGTCGAGGACCTGCGCCTGGCGGTGGACGAGGCGTGCGCGACCCTCGCGGCCATCGCCCTCGGGGACGCCCCGCTGACCGTGGTCTTCGAGACCACCCGCGCCGGGCTGCACATCGACGCCTGGGTGCCGGTGGCCGACGGGACCGACGTCCCGCGCGACGGCTTCGGGTGGACGGTGCTGCAGACGCTGGCCGACAACGTCGACGGGCGCACCGCGACGCAGGGCGAGGTGCCCGCCGGCGACGGCGGCAGCGCGCGTGTCGCCGTCATCTCCCTGGACAAGTACCTGCCCGGCCGGCGCCCGGGCGAACTCGTGGGCGGTGCGGGCCAGAACCGCTCGGTCGCCCCGTGACCCCGGCGGCCGCCAGCCACCGGGCCGTCGAGGAGGACCCCCTGTCCGACCACACGTCCGAGGTCCCCGAGGGTCCGGCCGAGGAGACGGCGCCAGCACCGGTCCCGGACGTCCGCGAGGCGGAGCCCGACGCACCGCCCATCTCGGACAACCGCCGCCGCGCCGAGCGGACCGCCCCGCTGTTCGCCGAGCTCGCCACCCTGGCGAAGGACGACCCGCGCCGGGAACGGCTGCGCGAGATCCTCGTCGAGGAGCACCTGCCCCTCGTCCGGCACTTCGCCCGCCGCTTCAGCAACCGCGGCGAGCCCTTCGACGACCTGCTGCAGGTGGGCACGCTGGGCCTGATCGCGGCGATCGACCGGTTCGACCCGAACCGCGGCGTCGAGTTCCTCTCCTTCGCCGTCCCCACGATCACCGGCGAGATCAAGCGGCACTTCCGCGACCAGGGCTGGTCGGTCCGGGTGCCGCGGCGGCTGCAGGAGCTGCACCTGTCGCTGAACTCCGCCGTCGGCGAGCTCGCGCAGAAGAACGGCCGCGCGCCGACGCCGTCGGAGCTGGCCGAGCACCTCGGGATCCCGCGGGAGGAGGTCCTCGAGGGCCTCGCCGTGGCCAACGCCTACCGCAGCAGCTCGCTCGACGAGCGGCTCTCCGGCGAGGACGACTCCCCCACGCTGGCCGCCACGCTCGGCGAGGAGGACGCCGCGCTTGAGGGCGTGGAGTACCGCGAGTCGCTGCAGCCGCTGCTGGCCACGATCCCGGCCCGCGAGCGCCGCATCCTCATCCTGCGGTTCTTCGGGAACATGACGCAGTCGCAGATCGCCGCCGACATCGGCATCTCGCAGATGCACGTGTCCCGGCTGCTCAGCCAGACCCTGGCCAAGCTCCGCGAGGGCCTGCTCAAGGACTGAGGCCCCGCCCTCCCCGGTCGCTCACGGGCGGGACGGCTCCGCGCCGTCCTGCCTCGGCGCCGGCCGGGCGGAGACCTCGTCCTCGGCGACGCGTGCCAGGGACGTGGTGTCCGGGATCGCCGGCGCGGGGACGGCCGGCGTGCTGTCGGTGATGCTGGAGAGCTCGATCTTCGCCTCGGGCTGGTCGGCGGCCCGGGGCAGCGCCGACTCGAACCAGCCGGAGGTGTCCATCTCGGCGGTCGGCCTGCTCACGCCGTTCCGTGACGGGTCGACGTCCATCCAGGAACGTCCGTCGCCGTCCGCACCGCCGAGCTTCGCCAGGCCGTCCAGGGCCTTGCTGAACTCGCTGGGGACGATCCACATCTTGTTGGCGTCGCCCTGGGCGATCTGCGGCAGCGTCTGCAGGTACTGGTAGGCCAGCAGCCCCTGGTCCGGCTTGCCGTCGTGGATCGCCTGGAACACTGTCTCGATGGACTTGGCCTGGCCCTGCGCCTGCAGGTAGAGCGCCGCCCGCTCGCCCTCCGCGCGCAGGATGCGGCTCTGCCGCTCGGCCTCCGCCTCGAGGATCGCGGCCTGCTTCTTGCCCTCCGCGGAGAGGATCGCCGAGGCCTTCTGCCCCTCGGCCGTGGTGATCGCCGACTGCCGGGCCCCCTCGGCCTGCAGGATGATCGCCCGCTTGTCGCGGTCGGCGCGCATCTGCTTCTCCATCGAGTCGCGGATGGACGGCGGCGGGTCGATCGCCTTGATCTCGACGCGGGCGACGCGCAGCCCCCACGGGCCGGTGGTGCCGTCGAGCACCTCGCGCAGCTGGCTGTTGATGCCGTCACGGCCGGTCAGCGCGCCCTCGAGGTTGAGCCCGCCGACGACGTTGCGCAGCGTCGTGGTGGTGAGCTGCTCCATGCCCTGGATGTAGTTGGCGATGCCGTAGGTGGCCAGCCGCGGCTCGGTCACCTGGAAGTAGACGACGGTGTCGATGCCGACCTGCAGGTTGTCCGAGGTGATCACCGGCTGCGGCGGGAAGGAGATGACCTGCTCGCGCAGGTCGATCGTGGCGCGCACGCGGTCGATGAAGGGCACGAGCAGGGACAGGCCCGGCGAGAGCGTGCGGCTGTAACGACCGAGCCGCTCGACCACCTTGGCCTGCGCCTGCGGGACGATCGTCACGCTCTTGGCGACGACCACGATGAACACCAGGGCGACGACGACGAGGGCGATCAGGGCGGCACTCACGGGATCCTCCGATGCGTCGCGGACGGTGCTGGCACCGATACTGCCGCGCGGGGGACCGCCGGTCACGCCCTCGCGGCGTGGCTCACCCCAGTTCGAGGGCGTCACCCACGACGGCGGTGGCGCCGTCGACCTGGAGGATGCGCACGGTCGCGCCGACGTCGAAGGTCTCGCCGCCGTACTGGCTGCGCGCGCTCCACTCGTCGGCGCCCACCTGGATGCGGCCACTGGAGGCATCGACCGGGCGGGTGACCCGGGCGGTCCGCCCGATGAGCGCCTGCACGCCGTCCAGGTGCTGGGGCATCCGGTTCTCGAGGTGCGCCTTGGCCGCCGGCCGGACGACGGCGACCAGCAGCGCCGAGGCGGCGATGAAGGCCAGCACCTGCACGGCGACCGCGCCGCCGGCCAGCGCGACGAGCATCCCGCCCAGGGCGCCGCCGGCGAACATCAGGAGCACGAGGTCGCCGCTGGCCACCTCACCGGCGACGAACAGGCCCGAGGCGATCATCCAGAGCAGCCACGCAGCCATGCCCACAGTCTCCCAGAGCCGCCGGTCCTCGCGGGGACCTCCCGGCGCCGACGTAACCTCACCCGGTGCACGACCTCCCCGCCGGCCGGTTCGCGGTCTGGGCGACCGCGTGGCTGTCCGGACGCACCGCCTACGACACCGCGCTCGACGCGCTGTCCGACGACCGCGCGCACCGCGTCACCGGCCTGCCCGGCAGCGACGGCGCCGTCCCGCTCGGCTGGGCGCTCACCGCGCTGCGCGGCCTCGGCGAGCGCCGGCTGCGGGTGGTGCTGCCCGTGCCGGGCGACGTCCGCGGGCTGCCGCGCGCACCCGGGCTGGCCGCGCTCGCCACGGGGGCCGGGCAGGCCGCCGTCGGTGAGCACGTCGCCCTGGTGCCCGAGGAGCTCGGGCCGGAGGTGACCGCGTGGACGGCGTTCGACCTCGACGGGCTCCCGCCCGCGCCGCCGCCGGTCGAGGGGTCGCTGCGGCAGGTGTCGGGAGCGCTGGACCTCGCCGTGGGCGACGCCGCCCGCACCCTGGTCGCGCTGGACCTGGCCCGCTGGAACCCCGAGGTGCCGGCGCTCCTGGCCGGGCTCGGTGCCGCGCAGGCGCCGGGCCTCCCGCCGGACACCGACCCGCTGGCGCTGTCGGTGCTCGCCCGGGCCCGGCGGCTGGCGCGGGTCCTCGACCTCGCCACGGCCGACGCGCCCGGTGCCGCGGTGACCCACGCGCAGGCCGCCGCGCGGGACGACGCGCTGCGCCCGCTGGCCGCCGCCGTCCGCGAGGCCACGGTCGCCGCCTACAACGCCGTCCCCCGCTGACCGCTCCCGCCTGCCGCGCGCGGCGGCCGGCAGCGCGGGAGGGCTCACGCGCGCGTGGCCGTCACCAGCCAGGTGGCCGAGCCGAACTCGACGCCGTTGGGGCCGGCATGCGCCTCGATGCGCCGCCGCATGTCGTCCACGGCCCGGGCCCGGGCGACGTCGTCGAGCCCGTCGAGCAGCCAGCCGGCGAGGCCGAGCACGAACCCCAGGGCGTCGTCGGCGTCGGCGCCCCACCACTCCGGCTCGGCCAGACCCTCGACCTCCACCTGACGGTGACCCGCGGCGGTGAGGACGTCCCGGATGCGCGCGGGGTCGGCGAGGGAGAACGGCCCGGGCGCCCCGGGTGGCGGGGTGGGCAGCGGGCGCCCCGCGGCCAGGGCGCCCAGGATCTCGGTCATCCACTCGTTGGCCTCCAGCGCCTGCCACACCAGCAGGACCAGCCGCCCGCCCGGCACGAGCGCGCGGCCCACGTTGGCCAGCGCGGCGACCGGGTCGGCGAAGAACATCGCGCCGGTCCGGCTGACGGCGACGTCGAACCCCTCCGCAGTGAAGGGCGCGACCTGGGCGTCGGCCTGCTCGAAGCGGACGTTGGCCAGGCCCTCGTCGGCCGCCCGCCGACGGGCGACCTCGAGCATCGCGGCGGAGAGGTCCACGCCGAGCGCCGAGCCGCGGACCGCGACCCGGGCGGCGTCCCGCGTCGTCCGGCCGGTGCCGCAGCCGACGTCGAGCACCCGGTCGTCGGCGCGCAGGCCGGCCGCGGCCAGGAACGGGGTGTCGTAGCGGGCGATCGACCGGTCGAAGCGGTCGGCCTCGGCGGCCCAGTACGCGCCCTGCGAGCCGTCCCAGGCGCCGAGCTGACCGGCGTTGCCGGGGTCGACGTCGACAGCAGGGGTCACGCTGCACCGTCCTCGTCCGGCCCCCGATGGTCCGACGGTCTACTCCCGGACGGCGGCCGGGTCAACGCCCCTCAGGACGGGCGGGCCGCCGGACGCTGGACGAAACAGCAGGCCGCCGGGCAGTTGGTGCCCAGCCGGGGCTGCCCGCCGCCGCGGCGCTCCTCGAGCAGCTCGCGGACCATCGCCACGAACGCCGGGTGGGTGCCCGCGGTGCCGGCCCGCACGAACGCCATCCCGAGCTCCTCGGCGGTCTCGCGCGCCTCGTTGTCCAGGTCCCAGACCACCTCGAGGTGGTCGCTGACGAAGCCGACGGGGAACAGCACGACCGCCGTCTCGCCGTTCTCGTGCAGCGCCCGCAGGTGGTCGTTGACGTCGGGCTCGAGCCACGGCACGGACGGCGGGCCGCTGCGGCTCTGCCAGACCAGGTCGAAGTCCCGGCCCGGGTCGACGGCGTCCACCACGGCGCGGGCAGCGGCCGTCAGCTCGGCCTCGTAGGCGTGCCCGTCCGGCCCGGCGACGGCGGCCATGGAGTCGGGGATCGAGTGCGCCGTCGCCACCAGCCGGGCGGAGGCCCGGACGTCCGCGGGGAGCTGCTCGAGCGCGGCGGCGAGCGCGTCGGCGTTGGCCCGCACGAAGCCCGGCGCGTCGAAGTAGTGCGGCAGCTTCTCCGCCGTGGGGCCCCCGCCGGTCGCGATCCGCGCCCGGGCGACGTCCTCGTGGTACTGCCGGCAGCCGGAGTAGGAGGCGTAGGCCGAGGTGGCCAGGACGTAGACGTGCTCGATGCCGTCGTCGGTCATCTGCTGCCAGGTGTCCTCGACGTAGGGGTCCCAGTTGCGGTTGCCCCAGTACACCGGCAGGTCGGTGCCCGCGGCCGCGAGGTCGGCCCGCACCGCGGCGATCAGCGCCTGGTTCTGCTGGTTGATCGGGCTGACGCCGCCGAAGTGGTGGTAGTGCTCGGCGACGTCGAGCAGCCGCTCGGGCGGGATGCCGCGGCCGCGGGTGACGTTGTCGAGGAACGGCATGACGTCGTCGTGGCCCTCGGGCCCGCCGAAGGACAGCACCAGCAGCGCCTCCCGGCGGCCGGCCGGGGCGGGGGCGGACGGCGGCGGCACGCCCCCGTTGTTGCGGACGGCCAGCGACGGGTCCTCGTCGGGGCGCTGGCCGGGGTGCAGGTCGACGGTGGCGCGGGGCACGGACTCTCTTCTCGGTGTGGGGCGGCGGCGGATGCGGTCACACCCCGACGGCGTGACCGCGTGATCTCACACGCCCACGGCGTGGAAGCCGCCGTCGACGTGGACGATCTCCCCGGTGGTGGCCGGGAACCAGTCCGACAGCAGCGCGACGACGGCCTTGCCCGCGGGCTCGGTGTCGGTGACCGACCAGCCCAGCGGCGCCCGGCCCTCCCAGGCCTCCTCGAACTGGGCGCTGCCGGGGATGGACTTCATCGCCATGCTGCGCAGCGGGCCGGCGGCGACGAGGTTGACCCGCACGCCCTCGGGACCCAGCTCGCGGGCGAGGTAGCGGGAGGTCGACTCCAGCGCCGCCTTGGCCGCGCCCATCCAGCCGTAGACCGGCCAGGCGACGGTGGCGTCGAAGGTCAGCCCGACGACGGAGGCGGTCTCGCCGAACAGCGGCCGGCAGGCCTGGGTGAGGGAGGCCATCGACCAGGTCGACACCTGGAAGGCGGTGGCCGCGTGCTCCCACGCCACCTCCGGGAAGCCCTCCCCCATGGCCTCCTGCGGCGCGAAGCCGATGGAGTGGACGACGCCGTCGAGGGTGTCGCCGACGTGCTCGCGCAGCCGGTCGGCCAGCGTCGCCAGGTGCTCGGTGTTCGTCACGTCGAGCTCGACGACCGGCGCCTCCTGCGGCAGCCGCTTGGCGATCCGCTGGCACAGCGACAACGCGCGGCCGAAGTTGGACAGGACGACGGTGGCGCCCTGCTCCTGCGCGATCCGGGCGGTCGCGTACGCGATCGACGCCTCGGTGAGGACGCCGGTGACCAGGATCTTCCTGCCCGCCAGGATCCCGCTGCCCGCCATGCCGCTCATCAGTGCCCCATCCCCAGTCCGCCGTCGACCGGGACGACCGCCCCGGTGATGTAGCCCGCCGCGTCGCTGGCCAGGAAGCGCACCACGCCCGCGACCTCCTCCGCCGAGGCGTACCGGCCCAGCGGCACCTGCCCGAGGATCTCCTGCTGCCGCTTCTCCGGCAGCTGCGCGGTCATGTCGGTCTCGACAAAGCCCGGGGCCACCACGTTGGCGGTGATGCCGCGGCTGCCGAGCTCGCGGGCGATCGAGCGGGCCAGGCCGACCAGGCCGGCCTTGCTCGCCGCGTAGTTCGCCTGCCCGGCCGAGCCCAGCAGCCCGACGACGGAGGAGACGAAGACCATCCGCCCCGAGCGGGCGCGCACCATCCTCGCCGCGGCCCGCTTGGACACCCGGTAGGCGGCGGTGAGGTTGGCGTCGAGGACGTCGGTGAAGTCGTCCTCCTTCATCCGCATCAGCAGCCCGTCGCGAGTGATGCCGGCGTTGCTGACCAGGACCTCGACCGGGCCGTGGGCCTCCTCGACCTCGCCGAAGGCCCGGTCGACGGCGGCGGCGTTGGTGACGTCGCACTGCACGCCGAGCAGCCCGTCCGGAGCGCCGCTGCCGCGGTGGGTGACCGCCACCCGGTCGCCCTGTTCGGCGAAGGCCCGCGCGATGGCCAGCCCGATCCCCCGGTTGCCGCCGGTGACCAGCACCGACCTGCCGGACTCCCCCATCCGTGCCCTCCTCGACGTCGGCTCGTGTCGGCTCCCGAACCTAGTCGCTGGCCGCCGGTCCCACCCGGCCGCCGCCGGCCGTCCGGCCCGGCCCGGGACGGCGACCCGAACGACGTCCTGGTCGTGCGGATCCGCCCGGTCCGGGTTCCTGACACCGCTCACGCCGCTCCGGAGGTCCACGGGACGACGCCGCCGCCGTCGTCGCGCCGGTGCTGACCGCCGAGGGCACCCGGCCGGCCGGGCAGGTCCTCGTCCACCCCGCCGTCGACGCGATGGGCGAGCACCCCTCCCGCGTGGAGAACGCGCGCGGCTCCTTCCCCGGGCAGCCGACGACGGACTGGTTCCACGGGCACCACGCCGGCGCGGTCGAGGACGCGAAGGACCCGCGCCCGTCGCCGCTGCACGCGGCCGACCTCTCCGGCCTGCCGCCGGCGATCGTCGTGACGGCGGAGTCCGGCCCGCTGCGCGACGAGGGCGAGGCCCACGGCGAGGCCCGGCGCGCCGCCGGCGTGCCGGCCAGGCGGCGATCGACGAGAGCAGCGCCCGCTCCGGGGAGCTGCTGCACGCCGACCGCCCGGCCCGGGCCCGGTCCTCACCCGAGGCGCAGCGGCAGCTCCCGCGGGCCGCGGATCTGGCCGGTCGACCACCGCACCCCCGCCGGGTCGGCGAGGGAGAACTCGGGGACCCGGTCGAGCCAGACGTCGAGGGCCACCCGCAGCTCCATCCGGGCCAGGTGGGAGCCGACGCAGCGGTGGATGCCCAGGCCGAAGGCGGCGTGCCGGTTGACCTGCCGGTCGATGACCACCTCGTCGGCCCGGTCGAACTGGGCGGGGTCGCGGTTGGCGGCGGGGAAGGACAGCAGCACCCAGTCCTCGGCCCGCAGGTCGACACCGCGCCAGTGCACGTCCTCCTTCACCAGCCGGGCCATGGTCACCGGCGCGTACGCGCGGAGGAACTCCTCGACCGCGGTCGGCCGCAGCGCGGGGTCGGCGACGAGGCGGCGCCGGTCCCCGGGGTGCCCGGCCAGGTGCCACAGCGAGGCGCCGATCGCGCTCCAGGTGGTGTCGATGCCGGCGATGAGCAGCAGCGCCATGGTCCCGGCCACGTGCGCCGGCGCGAGCTTGCGCCCGTACAGCTCGGCCTCGAGCAGGTAGCTGGTGAGGTCCTCGCGCGGGTGCTCGAGGTGGTCGCGGATCTGCACGAGCAGGTACTCGAACAGGTGGCTGCTGCGCTCGATCCGCTCCTGCGGCGGCAGGTTGATCGCCTCGAGCGCGTTCTCGACGAAGTGCCGGAACCGCGGCCCGTCCTCGGGCGGGAAGCCGAGCATGTCGGCGATCACCCGGACCGGGATGTGCTGGGCGTAGTCGGCGGCCGCGTCGACGACGTCCCGGCCGGCGAGGTCGTCGACCAGCGCGTGGCAGTAGGCCCGGGTCGGCCCCTCCTGGCGGCTCACCGCGCTCCTGGTGAAGGCCGGCAGCAGCAGCTTGCGGGCGTCGTGGTGGAACGGCGGGTCCGACGAGATCGGCGGGGTGCCGCCCACCGGGGCCAGGGCGCGGGGTGGTCGGAAGTTGCCCGCGACGATCGCCCGGGAGGAGAAGTGCTCGGTGTCGTAGGCCACCGCGGCGACGTCCTCGTAGCGGGTGGGCAGCCAGGCGCCGCCGAAGCGCTCGGTGTGCGCGATCGGGCAGCGCTGCCGCAGGTCGTCCCAGATGCCGATCGCGCCGTCGGCCCACTCCTGGTCCACGTGGGAGAAGTCGGTGGCCCAGTCGCTCACCGGCCCGGTCACCGGCTCGGTGAGGGAGCCGAGCGCGGGGTCCGAGCGCAGCGCGCCGGCGTCGGCGGTGAAGCGGTCGTCGACGCTCACGGCGCCGCCTCCTCGTACACCAGGACGGCGGCCTCGGGGCAGTTGTCGGCGGCCAGGCGGACGTCGTCCTCCCGGTCGGGCGGCACCCGCCCGCCGGCGGTGAGGTCGGTCAGCGTGGCGTAGCCGTCCCCGTCCTCGCCGAACAGGTCCGGCGCCAGGTCGTAGCAGCGGCCGTGGCCCTGGCACAGGTTCGGGTCGATCTGGACTCTCATGGACGGCTCCCCATCTGTTCTCCGGTGGTGGCTGGTGCGCGCGCCGGTCCCAGGGACTCGACGAGGCGGGCGAGCAGGGCGGTCCACTCCTCGTCGTCGACCGGGTCGACGTCGGGGCCGACGAGCGCGGTGCCGACGGCGAGTGCGAGGCAGAGGTGGGCGACGGCGTGCGGGGACAGCGCGGCGTCGATGCCGCCGTCGTCCTGCCCCCCGCGGACCAGGCCGGCCAGCCAGTCGACCCGCTCCTGCACGTAGCCGCGCACGGGCACGAGTACCTCGCCGTCGCGCCGGGCCGCCACGAGCGCCTCGACCAGCAGCTCGCCGTCGGGCTCCCGCCGCCGGCGCAGCGACCGGCCCCCGGCGAGCAGCAGGTCGGGCAGCGACCGGGTGGGGTGCGCGGCGACGAGGTCGGCCAGCAACCTCCGGCCGTGCACGCGCAGGGCGTCGACGAGCAGCTCGGCCTTGGACCCGAAGTAGGCGTACATCGCGCCGTTGCTCAGCCCGGCCGCCTCGGCGACCTCGGACACGCGGGTGCCCTCGTAGCCCCGGCGGGCGAAGACGTCGGCGGCCGCCCGCAGCAGGCGGTCGCGCGTGCCCGCGGCGGTCGCGCCCGGAGTGCGACCCACGTCACGAATCGAACAGTGGTTCAATTCCCGCCGTCAAGGGGCCGCGGCGCGGGAGGCGACGATGACCGGGGTCGATCGCGCACCGGACCGGGCCGGCGGCCTGCTGCCCCTGCTCGACCTGCGGCCGGCCGGGCCGGGCGCGTTCACCGCCGGACCGCGCCGGACGTCGCCCGAGCGGGCCTTCGGCGGTGCCGTCGTCGCGCAGGCGCTGCTGGCGGCCGGCCGCACCGTCCCGGCCGACCGGGCGGTGCACTCGCTGCACGCGTACTTCCTGCGGGCCGGGGAGGCCGCCGAGCCGACCGGGCTCACCGTCGAGCACGTGCGCGACGGCGGGAGCTACGCCACCCGCCGGGTGCGGGCCGAGCAGCGCGGGCGGACGACGCTGGAGCTCACCGCGTCCTTCCACCGGCCGGAGACCGGCTTCACCCACCAGGTGCCGGTGCTCGACGCGCCGCCGCCGGAGGACCTCCCCGACCCGGTGGCGGCCGGGGCCGGCGCGCGGGGGCTGCTCCGCGAGTGGTTCGACCGGCTCGCCGACCGCCACCCGTTCGAGCTGCGCCTGGACGGCGAGCTGCCCCGCCTGGCGGCCGCGCGGGGCGAGGCCGCGCCGCCCCGCCAGCGCTTCTGGCTGCGCTGCCGCGAGGCGCTGCCGGACGAGCCGCTGCTGCACGGCTGCGCGCTGGCCTACGTGTCGGACCTGCTGCTGCTGTCCACGGCACTGGCCCCGCACCGGACGATGGTCGGCGCGCCGGACGTCGCGGCGGCCAGCCTCGACCACGCCGTGTGGTTCCACCGCCTCGCCCGCGCCGACGACTGGCTGTACTACGAGCAGGAGAGCACCTGGGCCGACGGCGGGCGGGTGATGTGCTCGGGCCGGGTCTTCGACCGCGCCGGCCGGCTGGTGCTCACCGTGGCCCAGGAGGGGACGGTGCGTCCGCTGGGCGGGCGCTGACCTCCTCGCCGATGACCTGGGTCAGCACGGGGACGGTGGGGCGGCCGAGGGCGTGGTCCGGCGTCCGCAGCAGGACGGCGTCCTGCCGCAGCCACTCCGAGGCCCGGCGGCGGCGCAGAGCTCGAACCCGGGCGGGCCGTCGCGTCGACGAACAGGCCGCCCACGGCCCGGCCCTCCCGGGACCCGCGCAGGGAGCCGCGGGCGCCGGAGACGAAGAGCGCGAGCGGCCGGGTCTCCCCCGCCGCGCGCGCCGCGGCTCCCGCGCGGGCCGCGCGCTGCCCCTGGTCGCCCTGCCCGTCCTCCCACGGCGCCAGGAACAGCTCGCTCTCGCCGCCGAGGTGGTGGTACGGGCTGCCCACGCTGGAGCCGGCCCGCTCGACGACCTCGGCCACCCCCGCGTCGGCGAAGCCGCGCTCGGCGAAGACCGCGCGGGCGCGTCGAGCAGCACGCGGCGGGTCTCCCCGGTGCGGCTCCACGTCCACGGGCTGCGGCCCGGAGGTCCCTCGACGTCGCCGGGCACGCGCCCTCCGCCCGGGTCCGGCCCGGCGGACCCGGGCGGAGCAGAGCGTGGGGCGCGGCGCCGGCCACGGGCGGGCGCCGGCGGGCCCGCTGCCTACGCTGGCCCGGTGTTCCTCCTCTTCGGCCTCCGCACCCGCCAGCAGGACCTGGGCCCCGGGGACGTCCGCACCTGCCCGCGCTGCGGCAACACCACGCGGTGGGCGCGGGTGCGGCGGTCCCGGCAGCTGACGGTGTTCTTCGTGCCGGTCGCCCGGTGGGGACGCCGTCGGCTCGAGGTGTGCGGCATCTGCGGCACCGCCGTCGAGGTCTGAGCCCGGTCGCCCCGGTGGCCCGCGCGACGGACGCCGACACCCGTGGCGGCTGGGCGTAGCGTTCGGGCACGGAGCCGCTCAGGCTCCCGACCAGGGAGCGCCTCATGGCCGACAAGTCCCCGCGACACTCGATGTCGAAGAAGTCCGGCAAGTCCCTCAAGGAGAAGCGCTCGGAGCGCAAGGTCAAGGCCGACAGCCGGTCGCAGATGGACCGGCTCACCACCACCGACAAGAAGAGCTGACCGCCTCCGGCGTTCCGCGGGGCCGGTCGCCAGGACCAGCGCGGCCGGCTCCGCGGCCGTACGCTCGGTCCCACGCCCGCGCGAGCGGGCACTGCCCCGGACCCGGCAGCGGCACGTCCGACTGCCCGGGGGCGAGACGTCACATGGCTGCACGGTCACGGCACGGTCTGCACGTGGTCCGGGAGGACCTCCCGCCGACCGGTCCCCCTCCCCCGCCGGCCCACCCCGAGCGCCTCGTCCTGAGCCTGCACCAGCAGTCCGTGGTGCTGCGCATCGGAGGTCAGCTGAACGCGGACACCGCGGGCCGGCTGCGCCTGTTCCTGTCGATGTTCACCGTCGACGGCGGCCCCGAGGAACTCGTCCTGGACCTCGCCGGGGTCCACGCCGTCGACGAGGAGGGGATGGCACCGGTCCACGAGGCCGACGACTGGATGCGCCTGCGGCAGGCGTCCCTGCGCGTGGCGGCGGTGTCGCCGGCGGTCGCCGCCCACCTCGGCGACGCCCGCTGCTCCCGGACGCTCGACACCGGCCCGCCGTTGGAGCGGTCCGACCGCTGAGGTCCCCGCTCAGCCTCCGTGCACGGGGCTCGCGCCGCCCTCCTCGCCCAGTGCCCACCACGCGAGCTGTCCCGGGGCCAGGGTCACGTGCGCGAACTCCCGCTGCCCCGGCAGCCGCGCCATGATCGTCACGACCTGGTTGCTCGCCCGCGCGGTGACCATCTCCTCGGCACGGCTCGCGAGGTCGACGGAGTCCTCGACCTCCCACACCAGGTCCGTCCCGGCCATCCGCAGCGTCTTCGTCACGTCGACGGCGACGCGTCGGCAGCCGGGGTGGGCCGCTCGACCGGCGGACCGGCCGCGCCGAGCGCGTCGAGCAGTGCGGTGGGGGTCCGCCGGTCGGCGCGGTCGCCGGCCGCGGCGAAGGCCTGCTCCGCGGACGCCGCCGTCGTCTCGGGCGGGATCACCAGCAGGTCGACCCGGCCGCGGGCCGGGTCACCGGTGAGGTTCAGCTGGTGGGGGTCGAGGCCGCGGAACCAGCCAAGGCGGATGGTCCGCCCGTCGGCCTCCAGCCGCCGTGGCGTCGGGCCCCAGGCGGTGGGGTGGTAGCCCACCCGCGTCACCGTGATCCCCCTGCGGTGCAGCTCCTCGACCAGGCCGGACAGCTCCCGCGACAGGTCGGTGGTGCGGGGCCACCACGCCCCGTCGAGCGTCGTCCGTGGGGCCACGGGTTCGATCAGCTCGAGCCGGACCCGGTGCCGGCGGGTGACCCGGATGGTGGTCACGACCGGGCCGTTCCGGGCCGGGGGGACGTGCGTGCAGTGGTGAGCCCCATGGAGGGACCGCCGATCTCCCTCCGCCGGCGGAGGGGCATGACACCGAGCTGGCGTCACTGCCGAACCTACTCGCTCCCGCCGGTCCGCAGGCGCTGCGCGCACCGCTCCAGGTAGCGGCGTTCCGGCAGGTTCAGCGTGCCCGCCGCGGCCCGGCCGTACTCGCTGCGCGCGGCGTCCGGCCGTCCCGCCCGCTCCAGCAGGTGGGCGCGGACGGCGGCGGTCCGGTGGTGTCCGGCCAGCGGTGACCCGGCGACCAGAGCGTCCAGCTCCGCCAGGCCCGCCTCGGGTCCCCGGACCACGGCGAGGGCGACGACCCGGTTGAGGGCGACCATGGGGCCGGGGTCGATCGTGCGGAGCAGCTCGTACAGCCCCAGGACCTGCAGCCAGTCGGTGTCCTCGACGCGGGCGGCCTCGTCGTGGACGGCGGCGATCGCGGCCTGCAGCTGGAAGGCACCGACCGGCGCCGTCGCCAGGGCGGCGGAGACGAGCGCGACCCCCTCGGCGATCGCGGCCCGGTCCCACAGGCCGCGGTCCTGCTCGGCCAGGGGCACGAGGCCGCCGTCGGGCCGGGTCCGCGCCGGGCGCCGGGCGTCCGTGAGCAGCATCAGCGCGAGCAGGCCGGCCGTCTCGCCGTCCCCGGGGAGGGCTGCGTGCAGCTGCCGGGTGAGCCGGATCGCCTCGCTGCTGAGGTCGACCCGGTGCAGGGCGGCGCCGGCGCTGGCGGTGTGCCCCTCGGTGAACACCAGGTAGAGCACGTCGCGGACGGCGGCCACCCGCTCGGCGCGGGCGTCGGGCGCGGGCAGCTCGAAGCGCGCGCCGCCGGCCCTGATCCGCTGCTTCGCCCGGCTGATGCGCTGCCCCACGGTCGCCGGGGGCACGAGCAGCGCGCCGCCGATCTCCGCGGTGGTCAGACCGCCCACGGCGCGCAGGGTGAGCGCCACCCGGGCGTCCGCGGTCACCGCCGGGTGGCAGCAGAGCAGGAGCAGGGTCAGCGTGTCGTCGGCCGCGCGGGCGACGACCGGCTCGTCCGGCTGCTGCGCCGCCACCGACTCCTCCCGGCGGCGGCGGGCGACGTCCTGCCGCCACGCGTCGGTCCACCGGCGGGTGGCCACGGTGACGAGCCACCCGGCGGGGTTGCGCGGCACGCCGTCGGCCGGCCACCGGGACGCCGCCGCGACGAGGGCCTCCTGGACGGCGTCCTCGCACGTGTCGAAGGAGCCGCCGCGGCGCAGCAGGGCCGTCAGCACCCGGGGCGCGAGCGCGCGGAGCAGGTCCTCGAGCTCCGGCGTGCCGACCGCCCGGCCGCCGGTCCCGGTCACAGGTCGAACGCCCTGAGGTCGTGGACCGGACGGACCTCGACCGAGCCGGTCGCGGCGTCCGGCGCCCTCGCGGCGATCTCCACGGCCCGGTCGAGGCCGGCGACGTCCACGAGGTAGAACCCGGCCAGGTACTCCTTGGCCTCCGCGAACGGGCCGTCGCTGGTGAGCGTCCGCCCGTCGCGCACGCTCACGAGGGTGCCGGCCGAGGGGTCGGGCAGCCCCTCGGAGACCACCAGCTCGCCCGTGCCCACCAGCTCGTCGGTGAGCGCGAGGTGGGCCCGCCCGAAGGCAGCGCGCTGCTCGTCCGACAGGCCCTCCCAGACCTCGCGGGAGCGCGGGTTGCTCTGGATCAGGATCAGGTACCTCACGGGTCCTCCTCGTGCCGTGTCCTGCACCGACACCACCGTGTCGAGACCGGCGTCCCGGCTTCGACACCCCGGTGACAGCACCGGCGGAGGTGCTGCGGGACGCAGGAGGCAGCGATGGCCAGCGTGCAGCACGGACCGACGGCGCAGGGCACGGCGACGCGTGACGAGCAGCGGGTCCGGGCGGTGATCGAGGACAGGGACCGCGCGGTCGCCGACCGGGACGCCGAGCGCTTCGTCGCCTCCTACACCCCCTCGGTCGTCGTCTTCGACCTCGCGCCGCCGCTGCGCCGGCCGGCGGCCGAGGTGCTCGACCCCGGCGGCAAGCGGGCGTGGATGGCCGGCTTCGAGCCGGGGATCGCCCACGACACCTCCGACCTCACGGTCACGGTGGACGGGGACGTCGCCGTCGCCCACGGCCTGGTGAGCATGACCGCGACGCCGAAGGGGTCGGCCCGGGGCTTCACCGTGTGGTTCCGGGCCACGCTGGTCCTGCGCAGGAGCGGCGACACCTGGCTCGTCACCCACGAGCACGTCTCCACGCCGTTCCACATGGACGGCTCGTTCCGCGCGGCGGTGGACCTCGTGCCCTGACCCGTGCCCTGACCGGCGCGGCGCCGTCCCCGCCGGGTGGGGCAGGATCGCGGCGTGCTGAGCGACGTCGACCGGGCCCACCTGCGCCGCTGCGTCGAGCTGGCCGCCGGGGCGCTGGACGCCGGGGACGAGCCGTTCGGGTCGGTGCTGGTCGGCCCGGACGACGCCGTGCGCTGCGAGGACCGCAACCGGGTGGCCGGCGGCGACGCCACGCAGCACCCGGAGTTCGCGATCGCCCGGTGGGCCGCCGCGCACCTGTCGCCGGAGGACCGGGCGGCGAGCACGGTCTACACGTCGGGCGAGCACTGCCCGATGTGCGCGGCCGCGCACGGGTGGGTCGGCCTCGGCCGCATCGTGTACGCCAGCTCCTCGGCGCAGCTGACCGGGTGGCTGGCCGAGCTCGGCGTCCCGCCGGGGCCGGTGCGCCCGCTGCCGGTGACCGAGGTGGCGCCGGGCGTCGCCGTCGACGGTCCGGCGCCGGGCCTGGACGAGCAGGTCCGGGAGCTGCACCGGCGGCTGCACCGCGGCTGAGCCGCACGCGCCGGCACGGCGGGGGGTGCCGGGGTCACACCGAGAACTGCGCCACCAGGCCACGCAGCTGCCCGGCGAGGGCGGCGAGCTCGTCGGAGGCGCGCTGGGTGCTCGCCGCTTCCTCCTGGGCGGCGTCGGCCGCCGAGGCCAGGCCGCCCACCGTCGCCGAGATCGCGCTCGCTCCCCCGGCCACCTCGCCGACGCTGCGGCTCATCTCCTGGGTGGTCGCCGTCTGCTCCTCCACGGCGGTGGCGATCGCCGACTGGAAGGCGTTGATCCGGTCGATGGTGTCGGAGACCTCGGCGATGGCGCGGGTCGCCTGACCGGTGTCGGCCTGGATGGCCTCGACCCGCCGCGCGATGTCCTCGGTGGCCTTCGCCGTCTCCTGGGCCAGCTCCTTGACCTCGTTGGCCACCACGGCGAACCCCTTGCCGGCCTCCCCGGCCCGGGCGGCCTCGATGGTGGCGTTGAGCGCCAGGAGGTTGGTCTGCTCGGCGATCGAGGTGATCACCTTGAGCACGTTGCCGATCTCGGCCGAGGACTCCCCGAGCTTGGCCACCGTCGCGCTGGTGTCCCGGGCGGTCTCCACGGCGGCGGCGGCGACCTGCGCCGCCTGCTGGGCGTTGACCGCGATCTCGCGGATCGAGGCACCCATCTCCTCCGCGCCGCCGGCCGTGGTCTGCACGTTGCGACTGACCTCCTCGGCCAGGCCGGCCGAGCCCTGGGCCTGGTCGGAGACCTGCGCCGCCGAGGAGGACAGCCGGGTGGCGACGTCGGACAGCCCGGTCGAGGCGCTGCTGAGCGTCTCGACGCTGCGGCCGATGTCGGCGACGGCCTCGCGCATCCCGCCGCCCGCCTCGTTGAGGGCGTCGGCCATCTCGCCCATCTCGTCGCGGGTGCGCAGGTCCAGGCGGGCGGAGAGGTCCTTGCGGCCGAGCGCGCGCAGCGCCGCCACGCACCGCTGCAGGGGACGGGTCACCGACACCTGGACGGCGTGGGCGAGGAGGAGCGCGGCCAGCAGCGCCAGGCCCAGCGTGACGAAGGTGGCCGTCCGGTAGGCGCTGGCCTGCGCGGCCGCGTCGGCGGCCGTCCGTGCCGCGCGCTCCTGCACCTCGGTGACCATGGTCGCCGAGACCGCGGTCAGGTCCAGGTAGACCGCCAGCTGGCCCTGCTGGTCGTCGTTGAGCCACGTCACGAGCCGGGTGGTGGCGTCCGGCGCCCCCGAGGTGAGGATGGCCCGCGCCTGGTCGGCGGTGGCCAGGAAGCCCTCCCACTTCTCGGTCAGGAGGGCGAAGTCCTCGCGCTCGGCGGCGGTCATGTACTCGGTGTGGACCGAGGCCAGCATCTCCCGGGCCGCGGCGAGCTCGCCCTGCAGCCCCTGCCAGTTCGGCCCGTCCGCGGAGACCGCCTGCCGGGGGCCGAGGGCGAAGGCGTCCGTGCTGAGGCCCATCTCCCACGCGCCGATGCTGGCGGTGTAGTAGGCCGACTGGTCCATCTCCTGGACGAGCACGCGCAGCCGGTCGGCCTCGACCGCCGCGGCGTGCTGCTCGCTCAGCCCGACCAGGCCGACCACGGTCGCCACCGAGGAGAGGCCGAAGACCAGCAGGAAGGCCAGGAACAGGCGGGGGCCGGTGCGCAGGCGGCTGAGCAGGCTCACGGTGTGGGGTCTCCAGGGGCGCGGGCGGGGAGGACGGTCAGACCATCGGCGCCCCCGCCCCCGGGTTGAGCCGAGCCGGCCTCCCCGCGACGTCAGGCCATGCTGGCCGCGCCCACCCGCACGTCCGGCGCGCCCAGGCGGGCGGCGTCGGCGGTGCGGTCGTCCACCTGCTCCTGCGACTCCCGCTCGGCCTGGACCCGCAACCGGTAGTGCGCCACCTCCCGCTCGACGTGCTCGGCGTCCCAGCCGAGCAGCGGCGCGACGATCTCCGCGACGTCACGGGCCGCGGCGACGCCACGGTCGGGCACCTCGATCGAGATCCGGGTGCGGCGGGTCAGGACGTCGTCCAGGTGCAGGGCTCCCTCGTGGCTGACCGCGTAGAGCGCCTCGACCTTGAGGTACTCGGGTGCGCCCGCCAGCGGTTCCCGCAGTGCGGGGTGCTCGGAGACGAGGTCGAGGAGCTCCCCGCTGAGGGTCCCGTACCGCCCCAGCAGGTGCTCCACCGTCGACAGCGGCAGGCCCGTGCGCTCGGCGGTGAGCCGGCGCGCGTTGTGCGCGGCGAGGTAGCCCTCCGCGCCGACCAGGGGGATCCGCTCGGTGATCGACGGCGGCACCGTGCGCTCCAGGCCGTGCACGGCGGAGTCGACGGCGTCCTTGGCCATCACCCGGTAGGTCGTGTACTTGCCGCCCGCGATGACGGTCAGGCCACGCACCGGACTGGCGACGGCGTGCTCGCGGGAGAGCTTGCTCGTCGCCTCGGACTCCCCGGAGAGCAACGGCCGCAGCCCGGCGTAGACGCCCACGACGTCCTCCCGGGTGAGCGGGTCCTCCAGCAGCCCGTTCGCGTGCTCGAGCAGGTAGTCGATGTCGTTGCTGCTCGCGGCCGGGTGCGCCAGGTCGAGGTCCCACTCGGTGTCGGTCGTCCCGATGATCCAGTGACTGCCCCACGGGATGATGAACAGCAGGCTCTTCTCGGTGCGGGTGATGACGCCGGTGGCGCTGTTGATCCGGTTCCGGGGGACCACCAGGTGGACGCCCTTCGACGCGCGGACCTGGAACTGTCCCCTCCCGCCGACCATCTGCTGGATCTCGTCGGTCCAGACCCCGGCCGCGTTGATCACCTGCTGCGCCCGGATGGCGAACTCCCCGCCGCCCTCCAGGTCGCGGACCCGGACACCGGCGATCCGGTCGCTCTCCCGGAGGAACTCGGTGACCCGCGTGCTGTTCACGCACAGCGCGCCGTACGCGGCCGCGGTCCTGGCCAGCATCATGGTGTGCCGCGCGTCGTCGACCTGGCCCTCGTAGAAGCGGACGGCGCCCCGGATCGCCGACCGCCGCCCGGACGGGAAGGACTCCGCCGTCTTCCGGCGGCCCATGTGCCGGAGGTGTCCGGGCACGCCGCGCCCGGCACCCATCACGTCGTAGACGCCGATGCCCAGCCCGACGTAGGCCCGGTCGATGCGCTTCTGCAGGGGGTAGATGAACGGGACCGGCCTGGCCAGGTGCGGGCAGAGGGTGTCGAGCACCAGGCGGCGCTCCCGCAGCGCCTCGAAGACGAGGCCGAAGTCGAACTGCTCGAGGTAGCGCAGGCCGCCGTGGAAGAGCTTGCTGGACCGGCTGGAGGTGCCGGCGGCGTAGTCCCGCGCCTCCACCAGTCCCACCTTCAGTCCCCGGGTGACGGCGTCGAGCGCGGCGCCCGCGCCGACGACGCCGCCACCGATGACCAGGACGTCGAGCTCCTCCGCCGCCAGCCGCTCGAGGGCGGCGGCGCGGTTCCCGGGGCTGAGCCGTTCGGAGATGGGCACGGTCGCTCCTGTGCTCGGGTGGCGCCGGACGTCGCGGCGCCCGGTCAGTGGCGGATGAGGTTGGAGCGGCTGCGGTCGTGCCGGGTCTCGATGACGCGGATCGCCCCGGACCTCGAGCGCATGGACAGCGACTGCGTGACCACCGCGTCCCGCTGGAAGCGGACGCCGCGCAGCAGTGCGCCCGTGGTGACACCCGTGGCGCCGAAGAACACGTCGTCGCCCGACACGAGGTCGGTGGTGGTGAGGACGCGGTCGAGGTCGTGTCCGAAGTCGAGGGCGGCGGCCCGCTCGCCGTCGTCCCGCGGCTGGAGCCGGCCGAACAGCTCGCCGTCGCTGCACCGCAGCGCGCAGGCGGCGATCACGCCCTCGGGCGTGCCCCCGACGCCGACCAGCAGGTCGACCCCCGAGTCCGGCTGCCCCACGGCGATGGCACCGGCGACGTCGCCGTCGAGCAGCGACCGGACCGCCGCCCCCGCGCGGCGGATGTCCGCGACGAGGTCTGCGTGCCGGGGGCGGTCGAGGACGGCGACCGTCAGGTCCTCCTGGCGCTTGCCGAGCGCGCGGGCCACCGCCGCCAGGACGTCGGCGATGGGCGCCTCGGGGTCGACGGCGCCGGCGGCGGCGCCCGGGACGACCAGCTTGTACATGTAGACGCAGGGCCCCGGGTCGAACATCGTGCCCCGCTCGGACAGGCCCACGACCGCCACCGCGTCGGGCAGCCCCTTGGCGGCGGCGGTGGTGCCGTCCACCGGGTCGACGGCGATGTCGACCTCCGGGCCCGAGCCGTCGCCGACCTGCTCCCCGTTGAAGAGCATCGGCGCCTCGTCCTTCTCCCCCTCGCCGATGACGACGACCCCGGACATGCCGACGGTGCCCAGCACCGGCCGCATCGCATCGACGGCCGCCTGGTCGACCTGGTTCTTGTCCCCCCGGCCGACGTAGCGGGCCGAGGAGATGGCCGCGGCCTCGGTGGCGCGGACCAGCTCCAGGGCGAGGTTGCGATCCGGGTCGAGCGCAGTGCCGGGCCTGCGGAGTTCGGCGGACATGCCAGCACCTCTGCTCGGGTGATCCGTGGCGTCTGGGTCCCATCGGGAGCTCGCCGCCCCCACGGAGACGACCCTCGTGGACGGTAACGTCCTGTGATCCCGATCACAACAGCCCCGCGGTCAGGCCGTCGCGACGACGACCTTGACCTGCCCGGGCGCGGGACGGACCGCGTGCTCGAAGGCCGACTGGGCGGCGTCGACCGGGAACACGTGGCTGACGTAGCACTCCGCCAGCGCAGGGTGCTCGCGCAGGTACTCCTCGGCCAGCGCCAGCACCCGCCGCCGCTCCAGCGTCACCCCGGCCCGCAGCGTGAGGTTCTTGCGCAGCATCAACCGCATCGGCAGGGGGTACACCAGCTCGTCCGGGACCCCGAAGTAGAAGACCTCGCCGCCGGACGCCACGGCCTCGACCGCGTGGGTCAGGGTGGCCGTCTGGTGCCCGACCGCCTCGACGACCAGGTCCGGGCGCTCCCCGGCGGGCAGCGACGCCGCCCACAGGTCGCTCGAGGCCAGGACCGCCTCGTCGACCCCGAACACGGCGGCGGAGTCCGACCGGTCGACCCGGTCGACACCCACCACGCGCGCGGCACCGGACGCCTTCGCGACGTGGCCGAAGAGCGACCCGATGGGCCCCTGGCCGATCACCGCGACCGTGCGGCCGGCAACCGGGCGCACCTGCTCCATGGCGTACAGGACGCACGCGAGGGGCTGGATCATCACCGCGGTGCGCGCCGGGAGCCGGCGGTCGTGGGCGTGCAGCCCGTCCCCGTCGCAGACGACGAGCTCGGCCAGGCCGTCGAAGCGGGGCGCCCACCCGACGACGTCCTCGCCCACGCCGATGTCGGGGTGCCGGGAGGCCACCACCGCGCCGGCGACCTCGTGCATCGGGAACCCCGGCGTGCCGAACTCGCGGGCGTCCGGGCCCGCGTCCGGCGAGATCCCACCCCGGAACAACGGCAGGTCACTGCCGCAGATGCCACCGGCGGCCACCGCGACGAGGACCTGCCCCGGCGCGAGCGCGGCCTCCTGCGGCGCCGGGACCTCCGTCGTCTCCAGCCGCTGAGGAGCCACCAGCCGGTGTGCCCACATGCCCGCCTCCGCTCCTGCCGCGCTCACCGTGGCGGACGAGCCGCCGTCGCGTCATCCTCCTGCACCGCCCGGGAGCCGGCGCCGCGACGGGAGCGGACGGCCTCGGCCAGCTCCGCCAGCATCTCCTCGGTCGTCCCGGGGTCGACGCAGGCGTCGGTGACGCTCTTGCCGTACTCCAGCCGCTCGGGGTGCCGCTGGTCCAGGTCCTGCCGGCCCGCGACCAGGTGGCTCTCGACCATCACCCCGCGGATCGCCCGCTCACCGCCGGCGACCTGCCCGGCCAGGTCCCGCACGACGCCGGGCTGGCGCCGGTGGTCCTTCCGGCTGTTGCCGTGCGAGGCGTCGACGACGACCACCTCGGGCAGCCCGCGCGCCGCCAGCTTGCGCCTCGTCTCGGCGATGTGCGCCGCGGAGTGGTTCGGGCCGTCCTCGTCGCCGCGCAGGATGACGTGGCCGGTGTCGTTGCCCGTGGTCGACAGCTGGGCGCTGACGCCGTGGTGGTCGACCCCCAGGAACTCGTGCGGCGCCCGCGCCGTCAGCACGGCCGAGACGGCGGCGTCGATGCTGCCCTCCGGCGAGTTCTTGAAGCCGACGACCGACGAGAAGCCCGACACCCGCTCCCGGGCGGTCTGGTCGGTGACGTTGCGGGCCCCGACGCCGTTGTAGGTGACCAGGCCGTTGACGTACTGCGGCGTCAGCGCGTTCAGCGGCTCGGCGGCCACCGGGACGCCGAGAGCGGTGATGCGCGACATGAGCACCCGGGTCGCCACGAGGCCGACGCTGATGCGGCTGGACCCGTCGAGGAACGGGTCGTAGGCGAAGCCCTTCCAGTCGACCTCGGTCCGCGGCTTCTCGGTGTAGGTCCGCATCAGGATCTCCAGGTCGTCGCCGTGCCGCTCCCGCGTGCGGGCGAGGAAGCCGGCGTACTCCAGCGCGGCGGCCGGGTCGTGGATCGAGCACGGCCCGGCGATGACGACCAGGCGGTCGTCGTCGCCCCGGACGATGTCGGCCACGGCGCGGCGCCCGGCCCGCGTCGTCGCCGCGGAGGCGGCCGACAGGGGGACGACGGTCGCCACCGCGGCCGGTGTGACGACGACGCTGAGGCCGGTGATCCGGGCGTTCACCAGGTCGGAGAGGTCGGCGTCCTCCCCTCCTCCGACGCCCAGCCGCTGCCGCACGGCCGGCAGCAGCTCCGCCAGCGCCGCGTCGATCTGCCCGTTCACTCGCGTCTGGACGTCCAGCAGGTGGTCGGCGATCCGCGTCGCCTCGTCCAGGATCTGGTCAACCGGAATGGGAGCCTCCTCGATCGTCACCACTCTCCTCGACCGGCCGGCGGCCCGCGCGCCCGGCCGCGACACGTCGTCTCTTGACCGGCTCAAGAGTGACCGACACGATGAGCCCGTGCCGGACGCCGCAGACCTCGAGCGCGTCCTGCGCGCGGCGGGTCTGCGGGTCACCCGTCCGCGCCTGGCGGTGCTCGACGCCGTCCACGCGCACCCGCACGTCGACACCGACGCGCTGATCGGTGCCGCCCGCGCCCGCCTGGGCGCGGTGTCGCACCAGGCGGTGTACGACGTGCTGCGCGTCCTGACCGACAGGGGCCTGGTGCGGCGCATACAGCCCCGGGGCTCGGTCGCGCGCTACGAGGCACGGGTCGGCGACAACCACCACCACCTCGTCTGCCGCTCCTGCGGCTCGATCGTCGACGTCGACTGCGCGGTCGGCCCGGCTCCGTGCCTCGCCCCTCCCGACGACGCCGGCTTCGTGGTCGACGAGGCCGAGGTCGTCTTCTGGGGCCGCTGCCCCGCCTGCGCCACCGCCTGACCCGTGACCGTCCAGCCCACCCCGACGCCCAGGAAGGCTCGCTGTGACCGACGAGTCCGACAAGCTCACCACCGACAGCACCAGCGAGAGCGAGAACCCGGCGATCCCGTCGCCGAAGCAGGTCACCGACCGCCGACCGCAGAGCAACCGGGACTGGTGGCCCAACCAGGTGGACCTGTCGGTGCTCAACAAGCCGTCGAAGGACTCCGACCCCCTGGGCGAGGACTTCGACTACCGGGCGGAGTTCGCGGAGCTGGACGTCGAGGAACTCAAGCGCGACGTCACCCGGGTGATGCGCACGTCGCAGGACTGGTGGCCGGCCGACTGGGGCCACTACGGCCCGCTGTTCATCCGCATGTCCTGGCACGCCGCCGGCACCTACCGCATCGCGGACGGCCGGGGCGGCGGCGGCGAGGGCGCGCAGCGGTTCGCCCCGCTCAACAGCTGGCCGGACAACGCGAACCTGGACAAGGCCCGCCGCCTGCTGCTGCCGATCAAGCAGAAGTACGGCCGCAGGCTGTCCTGGGCCGACCTGCTCGTCCTGGCGGGCAACGTCGCGCACGACGACATGGGCCTGAGGACCTTCGGCTTCGCCTTCGGTCGCGAGGACACCTGGCAGCCGCAGGAGGTCTTCTGGGGCCCGGAGGACACCTGGCTGGGCGACGAGCGCTATGCCGACGAGGTCCCGCTCGACCTCGACGAGGGCCACCTCGCCGCCGTCACCATGGGCCTGATCTACGTCAACCCGGAGGGTCCGAAGGGCCGGCCCGACCCGGTCGCCTCCGCCCACGACATCCGCGTGACCTTCAGCCGCATGGGCATGACCGACGAGGAGACCGTCGCCCTCATCGCCGGCGGCCACACCTTCGGCAAGACGCACGGCGCCGGCAACCCCGAGCTCATCGGCCCGGAGCCCGAGGGCTGCCCGGTCCACGGCAACGGCCTCGGCTGGATCAGCCAGCACGGCACCGGCAAGGGCGCCGACACCATCACCAGCGGTCTCGAGGGTGCCTGGACCCCGACGCCGACGCAGTGGGACAACTCCTACTGGGAGACCCTCTTCGGCTTCGAGTGGGAGCTCACCGAGAGCCCCGCCGGCGCCAAGCAGTGGAAGCCGAAGGACCCCGAGGCGCAGGAGCTCGTCCCCGACGCGCACATCGAGGGCAGGAAGAACCCGCCGATGATGGCGACCACCGACCTCGCCCTGGTCATGGACGCCGGGTTCCGCGCGATCTCGGAGCGCTTCCGCGACGACCCCGAGTACTTCGCCGACCAGTACGCCCGCGCCTGGTTCAAGCTGCTGCACCGCGACATGGGCCCGAAGAGCCGCTACCTCGGCCCCGACGTGCCGGACGAGGAGCTCATCTGGCAGGACCCGGTCCCCGCGGTCGAGCACGAGCTGGTCGGCGAGGCCGAGGTCGCCGACCTTAAGCAGCGCCTGCTCTCCTCCGGCCTGACCGTGTCGCAGCTGGTGCACACGGCCTGGTCCGCCGCCGCCTCCTACCGCGGCACGGACAAGCGTGGTGGGGCCAACGGCGCCCGGCTGCGCCTCGAGCCGCAGATCGGCTGGGCGGTCAACGAGGGCGTGCGGGACGTGCTGCCGGTGCTCGAGCAGGTGAGGGCGGACTTCGAGTCCGGGACCGGGAAGCGGATCTCGATCGCCGACCTGATCGTGCTCGGCGGCAGCGCGGCGGTCGAGCGGGCCGCGGCGGACGCCGGCGTGCAGGTGACCGTGCCGTTCACGCCCGGCCGCACCGACGCGTCGCAGGAGCAGACGGACGTCGAGAACTCCCGCTGGCTCGAGCCGCGGGCCGACGGCTTCCGCAACTGGATCGCGCCGGGCAGCAAGCTCCCGCCGGAGACGCTCCTGGTCGACCGCGCCTACATGCTGGAGCTCACCGCCAAGGAGATGACGCTGCTCGTCGGCGGCCTGCGGGTCCTCGGCGCCAACACCGGCGGCGTGCGGCACGGCGTCTTCACCGACCGCCCGGGCGTCCTGTCGCAGGACTTCTTCCGCAGCCTGTTGGACCTGGGCACCTCGTGGCGCACCTCGGTGGACGCCGAGGACGTCTACGAGGGCCTGGACGCCGACGGCACCGTGGTCCGCACGGCCACCGCCGCCGACCTGGTGTTCAACTCCAACTCCATCCTCCGCGGCATCGTCGAGGTCTACTCGGCCGACGACGCGAGGGAGAAGTTCGTGCGGGACTTCGTCGCCGCGTGGGTGAAGGTCATGGAGCTCGACCGCTTCGACCTGCGGTAGGCACTCCCCGTCCGGATGCCCCGGCCTGCCTCGTGCGGACCGGGGCACCCGCGCGTCCGGCGGCGCCCGCTCGGCGGGGCTCCGGCCGCCGCCCGCGCGGGCTCAGGTCCGGTCGCTCGCCGGGGGGGACGCGTCGCCCGCGGTCGACGCCGCGGAGGTCGCCGCCCAGCTGGCGAGCAGCTTGAGGCCGTCCTCGGAGGGCGTCCCGGGCTCGGCGGTGTAGATGGTCAGGCGGAGGTCCGCGTGGTCCTCGGTGGGCAGGTCGAGGGTGCAGTACCCGAGGTCGAGCGTGCCGACGACGGGGTGGCGGAACTGCTTGGCGCCGTTGTGGTGGATGCGGACGTCGTGCGCGGCCCAGCGCGTCCGGAACTCCTCGCTGACCGTGGACAGCTCCCCGACGAGCTCGCGCAGCTGCGCGTCGTGCGGGCGGCGGCCGGCCTCGGCACGGAGCAGGGCGACGGTGACGTTGGCCGCGCTGCCCCAGTCCAGGTAGTAGTCCCCCGCCTGCGGGTCGAGGAACTGGAAGCGGGCGAAGTTCGCCGGCCGCCGCGGGTCACCGAACAGCGGTGAGAGCAGCGCCCGCCCCAGGGTGTTGGTCGCGAGCACGTCCAGGCGGCCGTTGGCGACGAACGCGGCCGACCCCGTCATCGAGTCGAGCATCCACTGCACGCGGGGCTGGATCGGCGCCCTGCCGCCACGCCGCTGCGGCGCGCGGGACGGCCGGGCGGCGGCGCGGGCCAGGTTGAACAGGTGGGCCCGCTCGGCCTCGTCCAGCTGCAGCGCCCGGGCGACGGCCTCGAGGACGTCCTCGGAGACGCCGGCGATGTGGCCCTTCTCCAGCCGGGTGTACCAGTCGGTGCTCACCCCGGCCAGGACGGCGACCTCCTCGCGGCGCAGACCGGTCACCCGCCGCCGGCCTCCGCCCGGCAGCAGCCCCGCCCGCTCGGGGGTGATCCGCGCCCGGCGGGTGGTGAGGAAGTCGCGGATGTCGGCGCGGTTGTCCACGCCGTCGACGCTACGTCGCCCCGCCGGTGGAGGGAGGTCGAGCTTCTCCCCCCCACAGACCCGACCTCCCACACGCGCGCCCGGAGGCGTTCCGTGGAGTCCAGTCCCCCCACTCCACGAGGAGCACCGACATGCGAGCAGCCGTCCTCCACGCCCCCGGCGACGTCCGCGTCGAGCACCGGCCCGACCCGACGATCGAGCAGCCCACCGACGCGGTCATCCGGCTGGCCGCCACCTGCGTGTGCGGGTCGGACCTGTGGCCCTACCGCGGCGTCGAGGCGGTCGACGGGCCCTCCCCGATGGGCCACGAGTACGTCGGCGTCGTCGAGGAGGTCGGCAGCGACGTCCGCGCCATCCGCCCGGGGCAGTTCGTCGTCGGCTCCTTCTTCGCCAGCGACAACACCTGCGAGATCTGCCGGGCCGGCTACCAGTCGCGCTGCGTGCACGCCGAGCCCATGGGCGCCATCGGCACCCAGGCCGAGTACGCCCGCGTCCCGCTGGCCGACGGCACCCTCGTCGCCACCTCCGACACGCCCTCGGACGACCTCGTCCCGGGTCTGCTCGCCGCCTCCGACGTGCTGGGCACCGGCTGGTTCGCCGCCGTCGCCGCCGAGGCGGGGCCGGGGAAGACCGTCGCCGTCGTCGGCGACGGCGCCGTCGGCCTGCTCGGCGTCCTCGCGGCGAGGCAGCTCGGCGCCGAGCGCATCGTCGTGTTCAGCCGGCACGGGTCCCGGCAGGCCCTGGCCCGTGAGTTCGGCGCCACCGACGTCGTCGCCACGCGCGGCGACGAGGGCGTGGCCGAGGTCAAGGAACTCACCGGCGGCCTCGGCGCGCACTCGGTCATCGAGGCCGTCGGCACGCAGGAGTCGATGCTGCAGGCCATCCGCGCCACCCGTCCCGGCGGGCACGTCGGCTACGTCGGCGTCTCGCACGACGTGCAGCTGCCCGGCGACGAGCTGTTCTTCTCCGGCGTCCACCTGCACGGCGGGCCCGCGCCGGTGCGCCGCTTCCTGCCCGAGCTCGTCGACCTGATCACCGACCGGGCCATCGACCCGGGTCGGGTCTTCGACCTCGACCTGCCGCTCGAGCAGGCGGCCGAGGGCTACCGCGCCATGGACGAGCGGCGCGCGATCAAGACGCTGCTGCGTCCCTGACCGACAGCCGAGGAGGAGCACCGTGCAGATCACCCGCAGCTCCATGGACACCGTCAGGGGCCCCGCGGACCGGTTCACCGGCGACGTCCGGATCGACGCCGTCGCCGCCGCGCCCAGGCCGTCCCGGGTGACCGCCGACCCGGTGCACTTCACGCCCGGCGCGCGCACCCGCTGGCACCGCCACCCGCTCAGCCAGACCGTGCTCGTCACCTAGGGCGTCGGCCTGTGCCAGCGCCGCGGCGGACCCGTCGAGGTCATCCGCCCCGGCGACCGCGTCCTGTCCGGGGCCGACGAGGAGTACGCCGCCGGCCCGGCCGCCGACCGACGCCCGCCCCACCCCGACCACCACCGCTGAACGAGGAGCACTCCCCCATGCGCGTCCCCGCCTACGCCGCCCCCGCCGCCGGCCGGCCCCTGGCCCCCACCACCATCGAGCGCCGGGCCGTCGGCCGCCACGACGTCCTCATCGCGATCGAGTACGCCGGCATCTGCCACTCCGACATCCACACCGTCAACGGCGACTGGGGGCCCCAGCCCTTCCCCGTCGTCCCCGGCCACGAGATCGTCGGCGTCGTCGCCGAGGTCGGGCCCGAGGTCACCACCCACCGGGTCGGCGACCGGGTCGGCGTCGGCTGCATGGTGGACTCCTGCGGGCAGTGCACCAACTGCCGCAACGGAGACGAGCAGTACTGCCTCGACGGCATGGTGCCGACCTACGCCGGCACCGACCGCGACGGCACCACGACGCAGGGCGGCTACTCCACCCACGTCGTGGTCGACGCCGGCTTCGTGCTGCGCGTGCCCGACGGCATCGACCCGGCGTCCGCCGCGCCGCTGCTGTGCGCCGGCATCACCACCTACAGCCCGCTGCGCCGCTGGGGCGCCGGGCCGGGCAGGCGGGTCGCCGTCGTCGGCCTCGGCGGGCTGGGTCACATGGCCGTCAAGCTCGCGCACGCCATGGGTGCCGAGGTGACGGTGCTGTCGCAGTCGCTGAAGAAGCAGGAGGACGGCCTGCGGCTCGGGGCCGACGCCTACTTCGCCACCGGCGACCCGGCCACGTTCGACGAGCTGGCCGGGCGGTTCGACCTGATCGTCAACACCGTCAGCGCCACCATCGACGTCGACGCGTACCTGTCCCTGCTGGCCGTCGACGGCACGCTGGTCAACGTCGGCGCGCCCGCCGAGCCGCTGAGCCTGAACGCGATGTCCCTGATCGGCGGCCGCCGCTCCTACGCCGGCTCGATGATCGGCGGCATCGCCGAGACCCAGGAGATGCTCGACTTCTGCGCCGCGCACGGCATCGGCGCCGAGGTCGAGGTCGTCCCCGCCGACCGGGTCAACGAGGCCTACGAGCGCGTGCTGGCCTCCGACGTCCGCTACCGGTTCGTCATCGACGCCGCGACCCTGCGGTGACCGCGGACCAGCTGACGCACCCGGCCGGGCCGGCGGCACCGCCCGCCGGCCCGGCCGCCGGGGCCCGGGGACCGCTCCCGCTGGTCGTGTACGTGCTGGCGGCCGGCACCTTCCTCATGCTCACCACCGAGTTCGTGGTGGCGGGACTGCTGCCGGAGATCGCCGGCGACCTGCAGGTGACCGTGGCGCAGGCCGGGCTGCTGATCACGGTGTTCGCGGCCGGGATGATCGTCGGCTCACCGGCGATGGCGCTGCTGACCCGGCGGATGCCGCGACGGACGACGCTGCTGCTGGCCCTGGTGGTCTTCGCCGCCGGGCACGTCGTCGTCGCCCTCGGCTCCAGCTTCGAGCTGCTGCTCGCCGCCCGGTTCGTCACCGCGTGGGCGACCGGGGCGTTCTGGTCGGTGGCGTCGGTGGTGGCCACCCGCGCCGCCGGTCCCGGCGCCGGCGCCCGCGCGCTGGGCCTGGTGGGCGCCGGGGGCATGCTGGCCAACGTCCTCGGCGTGCCGCTCGGCGCGTTCGCCGGGCAGCTGAGCGGCTGGCGGGGACCGTTCTGGGCGCTCGCGGTGCTCGCGGTGGCCGCCGTGGCGCTCGTCGCCCGCCAGGTGCCCGACGACGGCCCCGACCGGCAGGCGGTGTCCCTGCGGTCGGAGCTGGGCGCGCTGCGCTCGGTCCGGCTGTGGCTGGTGCTGGCCGCCTGCGCGACCACGACCGGCGGCGTGCTGTCGGCCTACTCCTACGTCTCCCCGCTGCTGACCGACCGCGCCGGTCTCGCGGCCGGCCTGGTGCCGCTGGTGCTCGTCGGCTTCGGCGTCGGCTCCCTGATCGGCACCGTCGTCGGCGGGCGCCTCGGCGACGTCCACCCGCACGTGACCACGATCGCCGTCCCCGCGGTCACGACCGTCGTCCTGCTGGCGATCACCCTGCTGTCCCCGCTGGCCGTGCCCGCGGTGGTGCTCGTCGCCCTGCTCGGCCTCGTGGGCCTGAGCGCCAACCCGGTGCTGTCGGCGATGGCCGTCCGCTTCGCCGGCGTGGCACCCACCCTGGGGGTGGCGATGTCGGTCGCGGCGTACAACCTCGGCACCGCCGCCGGCTCCGGGATCGCCGGGCTCACCCTCGGCTCCGGCCTCGGGGCCGCCGGCCCCGCGGCCGTCGGCACCGTCCTCGCCGCACTCACGCTGGTCCCGGCAGTCGCCGTCCTGCTCGTCCAGCGCCGCCGCGGCGCCGGGGGGACGCCTGCGACCGGCGCGCTCTCCGGCCCGCGGGTCGGCTGATGGACTGGCTCAGCACCCTGCCCGCGTGCACCGTGCCGGCGGTGGTCGCCGTGGTGCTGGTGGCCGAGTCGGGCCTGATCATCGGCCTGGTGCTGCCCGGCTCGTCGCTGGTGGTCGGTGTCGGCGTCCTCGCCGGTGCCGGGCTGGTCCCGGTGCCGGTGGCCGCCCTCACCGTGGCCGCCGCCACGGTGGGAGGCGCCGCGCTCGGTCACCGCCGCGCCGCGCGCACCGGCCCCGGCACGCTCCTGCCGACCCGCGGGCCGCTCGGACGGCTGCTGCCCGGGCCGGTGCGGGCGCTGGTCGACCGGTCGGCAGGGCCGTGGTCGGACGCCGTCGCCCGGCGGCCGGTGCGCGTGGCCGGGGTGTCGCAGCTCGTGACCGGGTCGCGGACGCTCGCACCGCGCATCGCCGCCCGAGCCGGGGTGCCGCTGACGACGATGCTGCGGGGAACGGTCCCCGCGGCGCTGCTCTGGGCCTGGGGTCTGGTCGCCGCGGGCACCGCGGTGGGCGCCACCGCACCGCTCCTCGACGGCGTGGTCACCCTGGCCGGACTGCCGGTCCTCGCGGTCACGTGGCTGCTCCTGCGACGCCGCGCCCGCGGCCAGGACCGCGGGAACCCGACGGTGGCCGTCGGGATGGCGACCTCGCCGGTGCTCGCCACCGGCCGGGTCACGGGAGCGGCAGTCGGCCGGTGCGGACCACGGCGTCGGCGACCTGTCCGATCGTCGTCCTGGTCGTCATGGCCGTGCGTGCGAGCACGTGGAACGCCTTGTCCGGGGTCCACCTGTGACGTCCCATCAGGATGCCCTTCGCCTGGTCGATGACCGCGCGGGACTCCAGCGCGGCCTGCAGCGCGTCGGCCCTGTCCAGGGCGCTCCGGTAGGCGTGCATGTCCCCGGCGGCGACCGCGGCGTAGGGGGCGAACCTCGTGGCTGCCCTGCGGCTGTCCTCGTCGAAGGCGTGTGGCTCACGGGCGTAGACGTTGAGCGCGCCGGCGACCTGCTCGTCCTCGTCGATGGCCAGCGGGACCGACAGGGAGCTGAGGTTGCCGTGGGTGACCGCCCGGGGCATGTAGTCCGGCCACCGGCTGTCGGTGCGGGTGTCGGGCACCTCGGTCAGTTCACCGGTGCGGGCGGCGTGCAGGCAGGGGCCGTGGCCGCGTTCGTACTGCCGCTCGTCGAGATCGAGGGCCAGCTGGTCGGTGTGGACCACGGTGGTGGGCCGGTCCTGCACCAGCAGCGTGATCGACGCCTCGGTGTGACCGGGCATGACGGCCTTGGTGAGACCGACGACCGATCGGAGCAGGCTCTCCATCGAGTGCTCCCGCAGGGACACCCGACCCAGGCGCTCGAGTGCCTCCGCCGCCGTGACGGGATGCGGCTGACTGTCGGCCATGACGCGGCCTCCGGTCTGCTGGTACCGAGGGGTCATCTCGGCCGCGGACCCGATCTGGGCTCCGTGCTCGGTGCGCCCGCTGTGGACGCACGACGAACGCCGGGCCGGCCCGACGCCCCACTGACGCTACGCGCGTCGCCGAGCCGCCGGACCCGGCGGGATGCCGTCGGGGTGGTCGGGTCGTCGGCGGCCGGCCCTCCTCCGGACGGCCTCTGCCGGACGGCCTCCGCCGCGAGGGCCGACCACGAGCGCCGTGCCACGCTGCTCCTCAGCGGCCGACGCCGAGCGTGGTCAGGTAGGCGGCCAGGCCGAGGGCCAGGCACCCGGCGATGACCGGGGCGTAGGAGCCGGAGGCGTCGACGGCGGCACCGGCGAGCGGAGCGCCCACCGCCGATCCGATCCCGGCGCTGGTGTAGAGCACTCCGAGCAGCCCGCCCAGGCGGGTGGTGCCGAAGCGCTCGGCGACGACGGCGGGACCGATGGCGACGAAGCCGCCGTAGCCGACGCCCAGCACGACGGCGAAGACGAGCAGCACGCCGTAGCCGCCGCCGAGGCCCCACAGCGCGAAGCTCGCACCCATGGTCAGGAAGCACCCCTGGAAGGCGCGCAGGGCGCCGGTCCTCGCCGCGACCACCCCGAGCACCAGTCGACCGGCGGTGCTCGCAGCGCCGATCACCCCGACCAGCGCCGCGGCCGCGACCCGGTCGACCCCGGCCTGCTCGGCGTACCCGGGCAGGTGCACGAACGGCACGAACAGCGCGACGGCCATGAGGCCCGAGGCCAGGTACAGCCGCCGGTAGTCACGGTTGCGCACGGCCTCGCCCAGCGTCAGCGCCGCCGGCCCGGACTGCACCGGCGGTCGGGTGACGACCAGGGCGCAGAGCACCAGCACCGCTGCACCGGCCACCCCGAGCACCAGGTGGGTGTCCCGCCACCCCAACTCGTCGATCAGCGCGGCGGCCAGCGGCGCGACGGTGAGGGTCCCCAGGCCGATCCCGGTCACCGCCACGCCGATCGCGAGCGTGCGCCGTCGCTCGAACCACCCGCTGACCACGGCCACCATCGGGACGTAGGCGCAGGCCACGCCGATGCCGACCCCCAGGCCGTAGGTGAGCAGTCCGACCCACAGCGCACCCGCCTGCGAGGTCGCCGCCAGCCCGGCGCCGAGGGCGACTCCACCCACGAGCAGCACGCGCCGAGGGCCGTAGCGGTCCACCGCGACGCCGCTGAGCGCGCCGAGGCCGAAGTAGGTGAGCGACGTCAGGGCGAAGAACGTGGACGTGGCGCCGCGACCGGTGCCGAACTCCTCCGCCATCGGCTCGAGGAACGCGCCGAAGGAGTAGGCGATCCCGAACGAGGCGAACATCGCCGCGAACGCCGCGGCGACCACCACCCAGCTCCGGACCGAGTCGACCGACGCCGCGGGCCGCATGCCGGAGGACGATACGAGGACGACACCAGGCCGCCACCCGACCGCCGGGCGGGGAGACCGGATGTCGACGCGCGGCTCTGCGCGGTGAGCTCGTCGGGCGTCGATCGTGCTGCTCCGCACCACCGGCTGTAGTAGGACTCACCTCGGCCCCGGCGCCACCCGTCCCGTCGTCGGGACGGGTGACGCCGGCACCGGCGTCCGACCCGCACGATGTCGACCACGATGCACAGGGAGCCCCGGCATGCAGGCGACCCACCTCGATCCCCTCCGCAGCGCCGGCGTCCCGCGCGTGCGCCGGGACCCCGCGTGAGCACGGCAACCCCGGCCGCCGGACCGGGCACCTGGACGCTCGTGGTCGCCGACCGTATCCACCCGCTCGCCGGTCCGCCGGGAGAGGCGCTGGTCCTGCTCGACGACCGGGTGGCGGCCGTCGGCGACCCGCGTGAGCTGCGCGAGCGGTTCCGCCCCGACCGCACGGTCGAGCTCGACGGCGTCCTCGTCCCCGGCTTCAACGACGCGCACGCCCACCCGAGCATGACCGCGGAGAACCTGCTGCACGTCGACTGCTCACCGGAGGTCGCCACCGACGAGGACGTGCTCGTCCGGCTGCTCCGCGAGGAGGCCGCCGCGATCGACCAGGGGCAGTGGGTCGTCGGCTCGCGCTACGACCACACCAAGACCACCGGCGGCCGGGTCGTGGACCGCGAGTTCCTCGACCGTGCCGTCCCGGACCGCCCGGTGCTGCTGACCCACGTGGCCGCGCACTGGGGGGTGCTCAACTCCGCCGGGCTGGCGGCCGCCGGACTCGCCGATGCGAGCACGGACCCGCCGGGCGGCGTGCTGGGCCGCAACGCCGCCGGGGAGCTCAACGGCGTCGTGTACGAGCAGGCGCTGTTCGACGTCTCGTACCCGTCGCTGGCGCGGGGCAGGACCGTCGTCCCTCCCTCGACGCCCGCCGCCCGCCTGCGCGGGCTCGCCCGCGCCCAGCAGGTGTTCCACGCCGCCGGGATCACCTCGATGGTGGACGCGCTGTGCGGGCCCGACGACGTCGCCCTGCTGTCCGAGGCAGCCCGCACCGGGCAGCTGACCCTGCGCGTGGCGATGCTGGTGGCCTTCCCGCACTACGACCGCATCGCCGCGCTGGGTCTGCGCAGCGGCTTCGGGGACGAGCGGCTGCGCCTGCTCGGGGTCAAGGCGTTCGTCGACGGCGCCTGCGCCGGCGGGAACTGCCTGGTGGACGAGCCGTTCGAGGGCACCGACGACCACGGCATGCAGACCATGGACGACGCCGACCTGCGCGACCTGGTCGAGCGGGTGGCCGGCGACGGCGTCGTCCTCGCCGTGCACGCCAACGGTGACCGGGCCATCCGCAAGCTGCTCGACGCCCACGAGCGGGCCCGTGCGTCGGGGGCACCGCCTCGACGGCACCGCATCGAGCACTGCTCGCTGGTCGACGCCGACATCGTCGGCCGCATCCGCGCGCTCGGGCTCGTCGTCGTCCCGTTCGGTTCCTACGCACGGTTCCACGGCGACAAGCTGGTCGGCTACTACGGGCGGGACCGGCTCGAGCGCATGTTCGCCCACCGGACGCTGCTCGACGCCGGCATCCCCGTCGCCGGTTCCAGCGACTACCCGTGCGGGCCGTACGAGCCGCTGGCCGCGATCACCAGTTGCGCCGAACGGCGCGCGCTGGACGGGACCGCCATCGGGCCGAGCCAGCGGATCAGCGTGCGCGAGGCGTTCGGCCTGTACACGACCGGAGCCGCGTACGCCGCGGGCGAGGAGCGCCTGAAAGGCACCCTGGCTCCGGGCATGCTCGCGGACTTCGTCGAGCTGGGCCGTGACCCGTTCCAGGTGCCACCCGACGAGGTCGTCGACATCCCCGTCCGCTCGACGTGGGTCGGTGGCCGTCCCGTCCACACCGCTCAGTGAGGGGTGGGCCGGTAGACGAGCTCGTGGGTGCGACCGTCGAGCGTCCGGCTCTCGACCAGCTCCAGGTCGAAGTCGGCCGCACCCCGGAAGACCGGGTCCAGCCCGGTCCGACCGGTGATGACGGGGAAGATCATCACCTGGACGCGGTCGACCAGGCCCGCCGCCATCAGCGCCCGGTTCACCGACAGGCTGCCGTGCGAGCGCAACGGCACCGGCGACTCCTCCTTGAGCCGGGCGACGACGTCGACGGCGTTCCCGCTCGCGACGGTCGCGTCCGGCCAGTCGAGGGGTTCCCTCAGCGTCGTCGACAGCACCGTCGCGGGCAGGTGCACCATCCGGGTGACCCACGGGTCACGCACCTCGGAGTCCTCGCCGCCGGCGGCCAGCATCTGCACGAACGCCCGGTACGTGGTGGCCCCGAAGACCATCCGCTGCTCCTCGCGGTACAGCTCCAGGCGGTGGTCGAGCAGCTCGGGGCCCTGCTTGCCCCAGTAGCCGGTCCAGTCGCCACCGGCGGCGCCGTAGCCGTCGAGGCTGGAGAAGACGTCGAACGTGTAGGTCGCGGTCATCTCGTCCTCCTCGGAGCGGTCGTTCGGTGCAGTGGAGACCGCGGCCACTGCGACGACTCATCGCCGTCGACCGGTCCTCCGCGCCGACGTCGAGGTCCCGGCTAGCGCGGCCAGCCTCCGACCTGTGCGAGGAGGCCGACGTCGTCGCGGCAGGCCCAGTGCTCGACGATCGACCCGTCCGCGACCCGCCAGATGTGGATGAAGTCCCACGCGACGGCGTTCCCAGTCGGGGTCAGGTCGGCGAGCAGCGGCATCGTCGACGCCACGTGCCGCCCGTGCATCGTGAGGTGCACGACGACGAGGTCGTCCTGGGCCACGACGCGGTGGATCGTGACCGTCGGGCGGTCGAGGTCGTGGTCGAGCGTCGCGGCGGTCCGTCGCAGGCCCTCGCGGCCCTGCGGCCCCGCGGCGTGCTGGACGAGGTCCTCGGCGACGAGTCCGAACGCGGAGCCGTCCCGCAGCTCCGCGGCCCGGTGGAAGGCCAGCACGGTCTCTGCGGGCGTCATCGCGCCATTCCACACCCGGCTCGGTCGCGGGTGCCGGACCGACGTCGCGCCCGGAGGTGCCGGCCCGGCTCCGGCGGGGGACGACCGGACGGCGCCCCGGCTCGATGCGGTCAGCGCCGCCGACCGGCTCGCTGGGTACCGCGTCGTCCAGCGCGTGCCGTCGCAGGTCGTGCGGCAGGCTGGCCGGGTGAGCGAAGCGGAGCTGCGCGGCCTGGTCGGGTGGCGCGTGCAGGACGCCACGCCCGAGGCCCGCGCGGGGCGGGTGCTCGGCGCCGTCCTGCACGCCGTCTCCGCCGTGGTCACCCTGGGCGCGGACGCTGCCGGTGGTGCCCGCCGCCCGACCTGGACGGTGCCCACGGACCCGGCCGCCTACCTGGACCTGGGCGTCGTCCGGCTGCACTGGCCGGCCTCCTCCCCGGGCGAGTCGGTGGCGGCCTCACGGGAGGGCGTCTGGGTGGTCGCACCGGGACGCCCGCCCCGGGCGCTGCCGGTCGGGTCGTGGCAGGTGCTCCGCGCCGTGCCGGGCAGCGGCTCCCGGCGGCCACGGCAGGCCGGTGCGCCGTGGCAGCTCGAGGTCAGCGACGGCACCGGCACCGGGTCGCTCACCGGCGCCTGGCTCGCGCTCGCCTGGATCGGCGCCCTGGCCGGCTGGCCCGAGCCGGCCGGTCCCGGCGGCAGCACCTGACCGACAGCGGCTCCTCCGCCACCGCGGCACCGCGGGTGCCGGTCGCGCTCGGCCTCACGTACCTGGTCTGCCGTCGTGCACCCGCCGATCGTGTCGGACGTCCCGACGACGGTCAGCCCGTGCTCATCGAGGGCCGCGGTCCGTCCCGCCCCAGGAGGTGCATCAGCACCGCGGCCTCGTCCGTGATGATCGCGTCGACCCCCAGGGACAGCGCGAGGTGCATGTCGCGTGGACGGTTGACCACCCACACGTGGACCTGCAGGCCGGCCCGGTGCAGCCGTCGGACCAGGCCCGGGTCCTGGCGCAACAACGCGAGCGACGGACCGACGGCGGTGCCGGCCGGGAGGACGGTCCGCGTCCGCGTCCGCGGCAGCATCTGGCGGACCAGGTGCACGGTGGGGAGGTCCGGCGCCAGGACACGCACCCGCCGCAGTGCCGTCGGGGAGAAGCTCATGACCCGGACCGCCGGACGCCCCGACCACTCGAGCGGACGCCCGCCAGCGAGCAGCCCGAACCGCCGGAGGCTCGTGAGCAGGGCCACCTCGACCTGGCCGGCGTGACGGGTCGGGTGCTTGGTCTCGATCGCCAGCCGCACGCGCCCGGGCGAGGCCGTCACGTAGTCGAGCAACCGGTCCAGGGTCAGCACCCGCCCGGCGTCCTGGTCGGCCTCTTCGTCGTCGTCCTCCTCGACCGCGGGACGCGGCGGGCGGCCCCGGATCGCGGCGCCCCGTGGTCGCCGGTGGACGACGCGGTGCTGCTCCAGCTCGGCGAGGTCCAGCGCCGACACCACACCGCGGCCCGTGGACGTCCGGTTGATGCGGCGGTCGTGCACGCAGACGAGGACGCCGTCGCGGGTCATCCGGACGTCGCACTCCACGGCGTCCGCCCCCAGGGTCAGCGCCTGCTGATAGGCCGCGAGGGTGTGCTCGGGGGCCTTCGCCGAGACGCCGCGGTGGGCGACGACCTCGATCTCGGACGGTGCCCGCGGCAGCAGGCTCACGACGTCCCCGCCGCGGCGCCACCGAACCCAGTACGGGGCACGCGGTCTCCTCGAACGCTCTGAGCACCAGGCGCGAGCACCAGGTCGCTGTCGTCCGGCCCCAGGACCCACGTCCTGCCGCCGCTGGCACCGGCGACTACCCGGCGTCCGCCGGGCGACACGTGCGCCGTCGCCCGGGACGCGGTCGGCCACCGGGGTCCCCCGCCCGGCGCACCACCGCGCCCCCGAGCGATGGCGGCCAGGTGTCCGGCCGGACGGCCAGCAGCCTGGGAGAGGGGCGGCGTGCTCAGAGGGACGGGTCGCCCTCCGGCACCTCGGTCGCGACCACCTCGGCCACCTCCGCGTCCTCGCCGGACAGCCCCTCGGCCTGCTCGTGCTCGTCGTGGAACGCCAGCCAGCGCATCCCGAGGGCCTCGCGCTGCTCGTCGTCGACGGCCTCCTTGAACGGGGGGAAGAAGTCCGTCTCCTCCTCGGCCATGTGGTCGGCGTTGACCTGCCGCGCGGTGCGCACCGCCTCCCACCACGCCTCGCTGCCGACCTCGTGCTCCTCGACGGCGGCCGCAGCGTGCCGGATCTCGTTGTGGTCGTGCACACCCTCCGCCGTCTCCTGCTCGCCCCCCGCCTCCTGGGCGAGCAGCGGGTAGAACAGCTGCTCCTCGGCGACGGCGTGCACCTCCAGCTTGGCGTGCAGTGCCTCCCACGCGGCGGCGAGCTCCTGGCCGGACAGGTCCTCGAGCGCTGAGAACTCCCGCCGGAAGACCTCGTGCTCGGCCAGGACGAGGGCGGTGATCTCGAAGTCGGACATGCGGGACGCCTACCCGTACCGAGGGGGCGGTAGGCGGATGGAGCGGGCCGGCCCGGTGCTCGACCACCCGACGGCGACGGCGCGCGGTGCAGGTGGGAGGTGCCCGGTACGACGCCTTCAGGTCCCCGACGGCAGCACCGAGCCCGTCGTCGGCGACGTCTCCGGTCACGATCAGGGGCCGTCGCGGTCATGGCGCAGGTGCGGAACGTGCTGCGCGGGATCGTCCACCCGATGGTGGCGCGCTGGGGATCAGTCCTGGAAGTCGGTGCTGGCGCTCAGCTCCTCCCACTCATCGGCCTCGGCGAGGGCCGTGCCGAGCACCCGCCGGTAGCTGGTCAGGGCGTCGCTGCCCAGCAGCAGCACCGCCGGCGGATCGGCGGCCTCCACGGCGGTGAGGATGGCCCGGCCGGCGCGCGCCGGGTCGCCTGGCTGGGTCCCGTGCGTCGTGTCGTGTTCCCTGCGTCGCTTGCCCGCCGTCTCGGCATAGTCGTCGATCACGGTCCGGGACTGGGTCAGCGAGCGACCGGAGAAGTCCGTGCGGAATCCGCCGGGCTCGACGACCGTCACCGAGATGCCCAGCGGTCGCAGCTCGCCGCGCAGGGAGCCGGACATCCCCTCGAGTGCCGCTTTCGCCGCCGCGTAGTAGCCGGATCCCGGTGGGGTGACCTGCGCCCCGATCGACGAGACGTTGACGATCGCCCCCGCACGGCGCGCCCGCATGCCGGGCAGCACCGCCTTGATCATGGTCACCGACCCGAAGAAGTGGGTCTCGAACAAGGCACGGACGTCGGCGTCCTCACCTTCCTCGACCGCGGCGCGGTACCCGTATCCGGCGTTGTTGACCACGACGTCGACGGCGCCGAAGCGATCCTCGGCCTGTCGACAGACAGCTGCCGCTCGCGCCGGGTCGGTGACGTCCAGCGCCGCCCCCAGCACGCGATCCGGAGCCAGCTCCACGAGGTCGGCGACCTTGGCCTCGTCTCGCGCGGTGACCACGGCGTGGTGGCCGGCCCCGATGACTGCTTCGGCAAGGGCTCGACCGAGCCCGCTCGAGCAGCCGGTGATGAGCCAGGTGGACATGCTGTTCCTCCCCGAGGGTGGTCCTGTGCGGGCTGTCGAGGCCCAGACGGTCGACCGCGACCGCTCCCGGTCTGCCGGCAGGTTCCCCAGCCGAGAACGGTCCCAACCACACGGGGCAGCCGCTGACGGGCGGTCCACTGCGCACCGGTCGCCCTGTGCGCGGACGGCTTCCCCGGCCGCGTGGACGCCGGCCGCGTGGACGCCGGTCGCGGGGCTCGGGGAGGATGGCGGCGCCATGGTCACAGCCCCGCCGCCCCGGCGACCGGACCCATGGCCCGGGTGCAGTCGACCCCCGGCCGTCACCGTGCTCCGGGAGTACCGGTGATCGGCCGGTTGCTCCTGCTCGGTGCCACGGGCGACCTCGCCGGGCGGTTCCTGCTGCCTGCGCTCGCCCGGCTGTCGGCCGACGGCCGGATACCCGACGGCCTGCAGGTCGTGGGCGGCGCCGTGCAGGACTGGGACGACCGGACGTTCCGATCCCACGTGGCCACCCGACTGCGCGAGCACGCCGGGGACGTACCGACCGCGGTACGGGACGCGCTGGTCGGTCGCCTGCGGTACCGGGCGGTCGACCCCGGAGCCGCCGGCACCGTCGCCGCCGCGGCGCGGGCCTTCGACGGCGGCGACGGCGCCGCTGACCGCGCGCCGGTAGCCGTCTACCTGGCCCTGCCCCCCGCGCTGTTCCCCGCGATGCTGGGCGCGCTCGGTGACGCGGACCTGCCGGCCGGCAGCCGCATCGCGGTGGAGAAGCCGTTCGGCGTCGATCTGGCGAGCGCAGTGGCACTGAACGACCTGCTCGCCCGCGTGACCGGCGGCGTCGAGGAGGCTGCGTTCCGCGTCGACCACTTCCTCGGGATGCCCACGGTGCAGGCGCTGCTGGACCTGCGCGCGCCCGGCCGCTCGCTGGCACCCGTCTGGGACGGTGCCTCCATCGCGGAGGTCGACGTGCTGTGGGAGGAGACGCTGGGGCTCGAGGGCCGAGCGGACTTCTACGACCGGACCGGTGCCGTCAGGGACGTGATGCAGAACCACATGCTCCAGGTCCTGACCCTCGTCGCGATGGAGCTGCCGGCTCGGCCGACCGAGGGCGACCTGCACGCGGCCAAGCTGGAGCTGCTGCGGTCGGTCCGCGTGCTCTCCGCCGCGGAGGTCCCCGTCCGGACCCGACGGGCGCGCTACACCGCCGGGACACTGAGCGGGACAGGCACCACCATCGGTCGGACCGTGCCCGGGTACACCGACGAGGACGGCGTCGACCCCGCTCGCGGCACCGAGACCTACGCCGAGGTGCTCCTGGAGCTGGACACCCCTCGGTGGACCGGCACCCGGTTCGTGCTGCGCACCGGAAAGGCACTCGGGACGCCCCGCAAGGGAGTCGTCCTCTCCTTCCGGACCGCCGCGCCGGCGTGCGACCCGTGCGACGCCGAGCGGGTGGCGGCCGACCGGTTGTGGATCGAGCTGGACGCGCCGGAGGAAGGCCGGCAGCCCGGTGTGCAGGTGGCAGCCCCGGGCGAGCGCACCGCGTACGGCCAGGTCCTGACCGACCTCCTGTCCGGCGGTGGCCGACTCTCGGTGAGCGGCGAGGAGGCGGAGCAGGCCTGGCGGATCGTCGATCCGGTCCTGCAGGCGTGGGCGCAGGACGCCGTGCCGATGCTGGAGTACCCCGCCGGCGCGGCCGGCCCTCCCCCGCTCGAGGGGACCGCCGACTCGAGGCGGTGGTGAGCATTCCGAGGAAGGCCAGCAGCTCCACGAGGTCCCGGAAGCCGGCGTGGACGTCGCCGACACCCACCAGACCCTGTCCTGAGAGGTACGTCAGCAGCACGGGAGGGGCACGCAGATGTCCCGCGGCGTGGAGATCCGAACTCCCCTCGGACACCGGCTGCCGCCCACCTCCGATGTGTGCGCTACGCGGTTCCTCGTGGCAGGACCCATCGATGCTCGAACGCGAGCACCTCGGCAGCGATCTGGAAGTCGCTGTCGTAGTGCAGGACCGTCATCCCGTGCTCGGCTGCCAGCACGGCGGTCAACAGGTCGGCGATGCCGACCGCTCGGTGCCGCCCGGTCCGAGCCAGGACGCGCTGCGCGTCGAACGCACGTCGCCAGTGGACGTCGTCGGTCGGCAGGTACTCATACGCCTCGCGGCGGTCGGCCCGCACCTGCTCGTACTCCGCGGGGCTCCGCGCGCTGTAGAGCGCCTCGGCCTCCAAGGGAGCGCAGGTGGCCACCAGACCGCCTGTGATCAGCGGCTCCAACCGATCGGCAACGGCGGCCAGCCGCATCCGGGCCGCCGCGCTGGTGTCGATGAGGAAGCGGGCGATCACCGCCACACGTCAGCTCGCTCGGTGGGATCCGTCATCGCTTCGAGTCCGCCCTCACGCAGCCAGGCCACTTGGCGCGCTCGTGCGCCTGCGCTCGCCGCCTGTCGCAACGCGGCGCGGACGGTGTCCGACACCCCGGTCGTGTTCAACTCGCGTTGGGCCACAGCCAACAGCTCGTCGTCGAGGTCGATCAAGCGCTTCGTCACCGGGGAGACCCCTTGCGGTCGCTGTATATGTACGAACTCGGTGAAGTATATGCCGCGGCGTGCTCGGAGGCGCCTGGCCCGCTCCCCCGACAGCAGGCCCACAGGCGCGACCGGCGCCTACGCCCGGCCGTGTCAGGGGGGATGACACCCGGCCGTCCGGGCCGTGCACGGTCCCAACTGCTCGCCCTCCTAGCCTCAAGCGCATGCGAGCCGTGCAGATCACCCGCTTCGGCGGCCCCGAGGTCCTCGACGTCGTCGACCTCCCCGACCCCGTCCCCGGCGACGGCCAGCAGCTCTACGAGGTCTCAGCGGCCGGCGTCAACTTCGCCGACACCCACCAGACCGAGGACAGCTACCTCGCGCCGCAGCAGCTGCCGCTGGTCCCGGGCGCGGAGTTCGTCGGCCGTCCGGCCGGGGGCGGCGAGCGCGTCGTGGGTCTGCTCGAGGGCGGCGGGTACGCCGAGAAGGTGGTCGCCAACCCGCGGCTGACCTGGGCGGTGCCCGACGCGGTCACCGACGAGCAGGCCCTCGCCGTCGTCCTGCAGGGCGCCACCGCGTGGCACCTGCTGCGCACCAGCGCACACCTCGCCGCCGGGGAGTCCGTCGTCGTCATCGCCGGTGCCGGCGGAGTGGGCTCGCTCGCCGTCCAGCTGGCCCGCCGCTGGGGCGCCGGGCGGGTCATCGCCACGGCCTCGAGCCCGGAGAAGCGCGCGCTGGCCGAGGAGCTCGGCGCCGACGCCACCGTCGACCCCGCCCTCGCCGACGACGACCCGAAGACCTTCGCCGCCGCGCTGCGCGAGGCCAACGGCGGCAGCCGGGTCGACGTCGTCCTGGAGATGACCGGCGGCAACGTCTTCGACGGGTCGCTGTCCGCGCTGGCGCCCTTCGGCCGGCTGGTCGCCTACGGCATGGCCGGCCGCCGTCCGCCCAAGCCGGTGCAGGCGCCCGCGCTCATGGGCACCAGCCGCGCGGTGATCGGCTTCTGGCTAGCCCACTGCATGAGCCGCCCGTCGATGATGGACGACGCCATGACCGAGCTGCTGCCGCTCGTGGCCGACGGCGCCCTGGAGCCCGTCGGCGGCGGCCGGTACCCGCTGACCGCCGTCCGCGAGGCGCACCAGGACCTGCTGGCCCGCCGCACCACCGGCAAGCTCGTCCTCGACCCCTCCCGCTGAGGTCCGCCCCGGGGCGGTGACGCTGCGCAGGCGCACCGCCCCGGGCCCTCCCGCTCCAGGTGAGCCCCCTCCCCCCGACGGGTTGGAGGGGCTCCCCGCACGCCCTGCCGGCGACATACGGTCGATCCCGTTCGCAGTCGGGGGTGTGCAACGGCGCCCGGTCCCCCTGCGGTCTTCCAATCGCTTCCCGAGGGGGGACCCCCGTGCCCGAAGGCACACCTGGACCGCGCACGTCCGCGGTCCGCACCACGGCGGCCCGTGCGGCCGCGCTCGCGCTGTCGGCGGCCCTGCTGGCCGGCTGCCAGCTGCCCGACGTCAGCATGAGCCCCGACCTGCCGACCGGCGACGACGTCGCCGCCGCGTCGGAGACCGCCCGGCCCACCGCGGCCAGGCGCACCGCCGCCACCGCCGCGGTCGCGGCGGCGCCGTCCACCCCGGACCGGCCGGCCGGTGACCTGGACAGCGGCTCGCTCACCCGCACCCTGCCGGCCGGTGACCGCACCGTCGTCGTCGACTACTGGACCGCCGACCAGGCGACCACGTGGACCGCCGAGGACGACAAGACGATCCAGCTCGCCGCGCACGTCGAGGGCGGCGACACCGGCGACTCCCGCGGTGACGAGACCCCCGAGGTGCTGGTCACCCGCTTCGCCGTCACCGGCGACGACGGCACCACCCGGACGCTGGTCACCGAGGACCGCGGCGAGTTCGCCCTCACCCCGCCGTTCAGCTACACGACCGCGCTGTCGCTGCCCGGGGCGCCGTCGGCCGCCACCGCGCTGAGCCTCTCGGTCCAGTTCGACCTGCTGGTCGAGACCGAGCCGGGCTCGGCGCGCTACTACCGCCAGACCGTGCTCGACACCCTCGAGCTCCCGCTCCTCCAGGAGGACCCCTCGTGACCCAGCTCGTCATCCAGGGCCAGCGGCGGGCGACCGACCGCGTGCACCTGCTCGCCCGCGGCGGCCAGTCCGTCCCGGACATCAGCTCGCTGGTGCCCGAGGAGTTCGGCGGCCCGCAGGCCCGGGACGAGCAGCGGCACGCCACGATCAGCTGCGTCATCCCGGCCTACAACGAGGAGTCGACGATCGCCGACGTCCTCACCTCGCTGCTGTCGCAGACCCGACCGCCGGACGCGATCCACGTCGTCATCAACAACACCGACGACGACACCCCGGAGATCGCCGGCCAGTTCGTCGGCGAGCACGTCCGCGTGGTCAAGGGCGAGAGCTACCTGACCGTCGTCCACGTGCACGACATCGGCGAGAACCCCGACAAGAAGGTCGGCGCGCTCAACTTCGGCTACTTCGTCAGCCGCGGCTACGACTACATCCTCGGCGTCGACGGCGACACCACCCTCGACCGCCGCTGCGTCGAGTGGCTGGAGAAGGAGATGGTCACCGACCCGCGCATCGGCGGGCTCTCGGCCATCTACACCTTCGACAAGACCCGGGTGCGCGGCGCGATGGCGAGGTTCCTCGTCGCCGGCCAGCGGGCGCAGTTCGCCGGCTTCAACATGGACAACCTGGTCCGCGGCCGGAACATGGCGGTGCTCGGCGGGCAGTGCAGCCTGTTCAGCGTCCGCGCGCTGGAGGCGGTCATGTACCGCCACCACCAGTCCGCCCCGTGGGTGCGCGACTCCGAGGTCGAGGACTCCAAGCTCTCGCTGCAGATCAAGGACGCCGGCTTCAGCACCAAGATCAGCGCCCACGCCCGGGCGTTCGTCGGCCCGATGACCACGCTGCGGGCGCTGCACGGCCAGCAGGTGAAGTGGAACTTCGGCGGCATCGACCTGCTGTGGCCCGGTCAGCGCGGCGACAGCAAGGGCCAGCCGCTGCACCCCAACCTGCGGCTGCGCTGGTACGAGAACGTCTCGATGCTGTTCAACATCAGCGCCCGCATGGGGTTCCTGCTGCTGCTGGCCGCCGCCCTGTCGATCGACGCGTTCGTCTTCAACCCGGTCTGGCTGATCCCGCCGGCGGTGGCGATGCTGCTCAACCTGCGCATCGCGCTGTCGATGCACGACAAGAGCGCCGTCGACATCTTCTACGCGCTGCTGATCGCCCCGGCGGAGCTGTACATGTGGGTCCGCATGGGCCACTTCGTCACCGCGTGGGTGCAGTTCTTCGCCCGGGTGGAGAAGGACAACTGGGCGGCGCAGGCGGCGGCCGAGCGCGGCCGCGGCTCGGCCTACGTCATGCCGGCGGTCTGCGCGCTCGCCACGTTCCTCGTGCTCATCTACGCCTGGAGCCAGCAGAGCATCGGCGTCCAGTCGGCGATCCTGTCGATCGGCTGGCCGGTGCTGTACCTGCTCACGGTGCTGCAGACGGTGTTCATGGTGAAGAAGCTGGTCCGCCGCCAGCGCGGCTTCACGGTGTAGCACTCCCCGTCCCCTGAGGGGACACCACGAGCCCGGGGCCGCCGGGGACAGCGTCGTCCCCGGCGGCCCCGTCGTCGTGCGGTCAGGAGCCGGGCGGACCGGAGGGGGACCGTGGCCGGCGGCCCGGCCCCGGCGGGCCGGCGAACGCCTGGGCGACGTCGAGCCAGTGGTCGGCGACCGGACCGGTGGCCTGCAGCGACAGGTCGGCGCGGTGCCGGCGCTGGGTGACGAGCAGGCAGAAGTCCAGGGCCGGCCCGGTGACGCGGTCGGTGGCCCCGGCCGGGCCCCAGGTCCAGGTGCCGCCGTCGGGTGCGCCGAGCTCCACCCGGACGGGCGTGGCGGGGGGTTCCTCGCCGCGCACGCGGTGGCTCCAGCCGAGGGTGGCGACGCCGAGGTGGGCGACGTGACGCAGCCGGCCGGTGGGTGCCCGGGCGGCCCCGACCGCGTCGACGACGTCCTGGCCGTGCGCCCAGGTCTCCATCAGCCTGGCGGTCACCGAGCGGCGGCGCTCATCGGCGGGCCGTACCAGGGCAGCGGCGTCGCGGGGTCGAGCCCGCCGAACACCCGCAGGTACCCGGCCCGCGCGGTCCGCAGCCAGTCGAGCAGGTCGGCGGGGGAACGGCCGCGGTGGGCGGCGGTGACCCCCTCGACGAGGTCCTCGCCGTCCGCCGTGAGGGCCTCGGCCTGCGCCCGGAAGCCGGCGGGGTCGAGCGCCGCGCGGGTGGCGGCCTCGTCGAAGAAGGCGAGGTGGGCGACCTGGTCGCCGACGCTCCAGCCGGCGGCCGGGGTCGGCGCGGCCCACGCCTCGTCGGGCAGCGCGGCGAGCACCCGGTCGAGGTCGGCGGACTCGGCGGCCAGGTCGGCGACGAGCGCCCGCATGTCCACGCCCATCAGCGGTCAGAACAACCGCTGCAGACGCCAGGCGGCCAGCCCGAGCCCGCAGGCGAGCAGCAGGGTGGCCACCCGCACGAACCAGTACGAGACGTCCTGCGGCTCGGTGGTGTAACCGATCTGGCTGCCCAGGTCGTCGTAGACGGCCTCGAGCTCGGCGCGGGTGCGGGCCTCGTTGTACTGCCCGCCGGTCTCCTCGGCGATCTGCCGCAGCGCGTCGCGGTCGATCGGCACCGGCGTCACCTCGCCGCCGATCTCGATCGAGCCGTAGTCGGTGCCGAAGGCGATGGTCGAGACCTCGACCCCGGCCCCCTGGGCGGCGGCGATCGCCTGGGTGTTCTCGCGGCCCACGGTGTTGTAGCCGTCGGAGAGCAGCAGGATCCGCGCCGGCGGCAGGTCCTCCCCCTCCGCGACGTCGAGCGAGGACTGGAAGGTGCTGATCGTCGTCAGCGAGGTGAAGATCGCCTCGCCGATCGCGGTGGCCTCCGACAGCTCCAGGTTGGAGATGGCGCCGTTGACCTGGTCGCGGTCGGTGGTCGGGGCCACCAGCGTCGAGGCGGTCCCGGAGAACGACACCAGCCCCAGGTTGATCCGCGGCGGCAGCAGCTCGACGAAGTCGGCGGCGGCGTCCTTCATCGCCTCGAACCGGCTGGGCTCGATGTCCTCGGCCTGCATCGACAGCGAGACGTCGAGGGCGAGCACGACCGTCGCGGTCTCGCGCGGCACCCGCACCTCGGTGCTGGGCCGGGCGAGGGAGAGCACCAGCCCGAGCAGCGCGGCCAGCGTCAGGCCGAAGGCCACGTGCCGCACCCAGCCGGCCCGCTTGGGCAGCAGGCTCGACGCCAGCCCGGTCTGGCTGAACCGCGCCGCGTACACCCGGCGGCGCAGCTGCCTGACCACGTACAGGACGGCCAGCGCGACGACGGGGACGAGCGCGGTCAGCCACAGCGGTGACTGGAAGCTCACGGGCGGGCCTCTCTCGTACGGCGGGTCGGGCCGCTCACCGGGACGCCCCTCCGGAGCCGGCTCGTCGGCGGTCGGCGACGAAACGGACGACGTCCATCAGCCAGTCGCGGTCGGTGCGCAGCTGCAGGTGCCCGGCGCCGGCGCGGCGCAGGCCGGTGGCGATCGCCCGGCGCTGCTCGGCGGCGCCCTCGGCGAAGCGGGCGCGGAACCGCGGGTCCCCGGTGGGCACCTCGAGGGTCTGGCCGGACTCGGGGTCGACCACGGTGAGCAGGCCGACGTCGGGCAGCTCGAGCTCGCGCGGGTCGACGACCTCGATGCCCAGCAGCTCGTGCTGGGCCCCCAGCCCGCGCAGCGGGCGCTCCCAGTCGGTGTCGCCGAGGAAGTCGCTGACGACCACCACGAGTCCCCGGCGGCGCGGTGGGCGGCGCAGCGTCTCCAGCGCCGCGGCGAGGTCGCCGCGGCGGCCGCTGGTGGCGCGCGGGGTGGCGACGACGGCGCGCAGCAGCCGGTCCGCGGCCAGCCGCCCGGCCTGCGCCGGGTACCGGTCGACCCGCTCGCCGGTGGTGACGACGGCACCCAGGCGGTTGCCCCCGCGGACGGTGAGGTGGCTGACCGCGGCCAGCCCGGCGATCGCCAGGTCGCGCTTGTCGCACAGCCCGGTGCCGAAGTCGAGGCTGGCGGAGAGGTCGACCACCGCCCACGTCTCCAGCTCGCGGTCGGCGATCGTCTCGCGGACGTGCGGCACCTGCGTGCGCGCCGTGACCGGCCAGTCCATGCGCCGGACGTCGTCACCGGGGTGGTAGGTGCGCGAGTCGCCGGCCTCGGTGCCCGACCCGGGGACCAGGCCCAGGTGGTCGCCCTGCAGGAGCCCGTCGAGCCGCCGCCGGACGGTCAGCTCCAGGCGCTGCAGGAGGACGTCGGCGGGACCCTCACCGAAGTGCGGTGGCGCGCCACCGCCGTTCCCGGGGTCGATGCCCGAGCCGGGTGTGGGCGCGCCGGCGCCGACGAGCGCCAGCCCGACGTCCTCCCCGGCCGGGTCGCCGGCCGCGCCGTCCCCCGCGCCGCCGCCCTTCCTCCGGCCGCGACGGAGGATCACGCCGGCGGGTTCCCGGGGACGTGCCCGTTCCCGCCGGGCTGGCCGGCACCCGGCTGGCCCGGCGCGCCGAACTGACCACCCGGCTGACCGCCCTGGCCGTTCATGCCGGCGGGCGGCTGCGCGACCGGCAGGAACCCCTGGCCGTAGGGCGCGCCCTGCGGCGGTCCGTACTGCGGGGCACCGGGCGGCGGGACGGCCGGGCCGCCCGGGACGGCCGGGCCGTAGCCACCGGCGCGCTGCCGCGGGGCGACCTGCGGCAGCGGCACGGTCTGCAGGATCCGCTTGACCACGTGGTCGGCCGGCACCCCGTCGGCCAGGGCGTCGTAGGACAGCACCAGCCGGTGGCGCAGCACGTCGGCGGTCACGTCGAGGACGTCCTGCGGCAGCACGTAGTCGCGGCCGCGCACCAGCGCCAGGGCACGGCCGGCGGCGATCAGGCCGAGCGAGGCGCGGGGGCTGGCGCCGTAGGACACCCACGAGGCGACGTCGTCCATGCCGTGCTCGCGCGGCTGGCGGGTGGCGACGACGAGCCGGACGACGTAGTCGACCAGCGCGTGGTGCACGAACACCTGCGAGGCGGTGCGCTGCATGCGGCGCAGGTCCTCGGGGCCGAGGACCGTCTCGGCGACCGGCGGGGTCGAGCCCATCCGGTAGATGATCTCGCGCTCCTCCTCCGGGGTCGGGTAGTCGACGAGCACCTTCATGAGGAAGCGGTCGCGCTGGGCCTCGGGCAGCGGGTAGACGCCCTCGGACTCGATCGGGTTCTGCGTGGCGAGCACGAGGAACGGGTCGGGCAGCGGGTGGCTGACGCCGCCGATGGACACCTGCCGCTCGGCCATGACCTCCAGCAGCGCCGACTGCACCTTCGCCGGCGCGCGGTTGATCTCGTCGGTGAGGACGAAGTTGGCGAACACCGGGCCGAGCTCGGTGTCGAAGGCGTCCTGGCCGGCCTTGTAGATGCGGGTGCCGAGGATGTCGGCCGGCACCAGGTCGGGGGTGAACTGCAGGCGGGCGAACCTGCCGCCGACGACGGTGGCCAGCGTCTCCACCGCGAGGGTCTTGGCCACGCCGGGCACGCCCTCGAGGAGGACGTGGCCGCGGGCGAGCAGGGCGACCAGCATGCGCTCGACCAGCCGGTCCTGCCCGACGATCACCCGCTTGATCTCGAACAGCACGCGCTCCAGCCGGGCGGCGTCCGCCGACGGTGGGACCGGGGCCCCGGAGCCCGCGGCGGTGGCGCCGACGGTCTTCTCGAGCGGGGTGCTGGCAGCGCTGGTCACGGGGCTCCCTGTCGTGCCGGTCCGCGGCCCCCGGGCCGTGACGAGCATCGACGCGGGGAGGCCGGTGACGGGACTCCTCGCCCGTCCGGGGCCAGTGTCCCACCCGGAGCTGGGAGTCCGTCCCCTGCGCAGGAGCGCCGCGCCGACGCCGTCCGCGGGCGACACCCCGACCCGGCCACCGGCGGCGACGCGCCCGAGGACCCTGCGGACGCGGCACCGCGGCTGCTAGCGTGGAGGGGCGTCGGGCAGCTCCCCCCGTGGCTGCCCGACGCCCCGACCTCCCGACTCCCTGCGGGGGGTCCTCACCCGGTCGGCCGGACCGCCCCGAAGTAGTCGCTGCCGAACCACATCGACGACACCTTGACGACGTCGCCGCTCTGCGGGGCCTGCACCACCTTGCCGTTCCCGATGTAGAGCGCGACGTGGTAGATCGACGTGTACGAGCTGCCCGAGCTCCAGAACACCAGGTCACCGGCGCGCAGGTCCGCCCGCGCCACGGTCGAGCCGCGGAAGCGCCACCACTGGTCGCGGCTGGTGCCACCGATCTGGATGCCGGCCCGCCCGTAGGCGTACTGGGTCAGCCCCGAGCAGTCGAAGCCGTAGATCCCGGTGTCCGGCGGGATGCCGTAGCTCGGGCCGTTGCTGCCGCCGCCGCCCCAGCTGTAGGGCAGGCCGCGCTGCGACACGGCCGCCGCGACGGCGGTGTCCACGGCCGAGGCCGAGGGCGCGCCGGCCGTGGTCGCCGGTGGCGGCGTCGGGTTCGACGACGGGGTGCCGCTCGTCGCCGAGGAGTTCGCGGACGTCGAGGAGGAGCTGGTCGACGAGCTGGACGACGACGCGCCACCGGAGCTCGGGGACGGGCTGCTCGCCGGAGCCGGAGCCGGAACCGGAGCCGGTGCCGGTGCGGACGACACCGGGGCCGGGGGTGCGGCGGCCGGCCGGGACGCGGCCGCCCGTGCCGCAGCGGCAGCGGCGGCCTCGGCGGCGGCGGCCTCGGCGGCGGCGGCCTCGGCGGCGTCCTGCTCCGCCTGCATCCCGGCGACCTGCTGCCCGGCGGCTCCGGCCCGGGCGGCGAGGGCGTCGCGCTGCTCCGCGAGCGCGGCGGTCTGCTCGCGGGCGGAGACCTCCTGCGCCTGGGCGCCGGCCAGCTGCGTGGCGGCCTGCGCCTGCAGCGACTCGGCCTGCACCGACGCGGCGGCGGCCTGCTCGCGGGCGGTGGTGGCCTGCTCCTGGAGGACGGTCAGCGTGGCGAGGACGTCGGCCCGGTGGGTGCCGGCCGCCTCGAGCAGCGCGGCGCGCTCGATCAGCTGTGCCGGGCCGTCGCTGCTCATGAGCGCGGCGGCACCGGGCGCGGTGGTGCCCTGCACGTAGCTGTCGCGGGCGAAGGCGGCGACGTCGGAGCGGCCGCCGGCCAGGTCGGCGTCGGCCTGCACGACGGCGGCCGCGGCGGCGGCGGCGTCCGCGCGGGCGGCCTCGTAGGCGGCCTGGGTCTCCTCGTAGTCCTGCAGCGCGATCTGCGCCGCCTGGTGCGCGGAGGCGGCAGCCGCCTCGGCGTCGGCCAGCTGCGCGCCGAGCACGCCGACCGCGGCCGCGGCGGCGTCGCGCGCGGCCTCGGCTGCGGCGATCTCGGCGTCGCTGGGGGCCGCGGACGCCACCCCCGGGGTCAGCCCGGCGACGACGAGGCCGGCCAGCACCGTCCCGGCCGCCCGTGCGCCCCAGCGTCGCGCCGTGCGGTGTCGAGTGCGCGCTCGCGTGCCCACGTCCGGCCCCTCCCGGTGCGACCGGCGGACCGGTCGCACGTGCTCTCCGGGCGCCCCCGTGGGCGCCGCTCAGAGCGGGGATCGACCTCGCCGGGAGGCCGGTTGACCACGTCTCCCCCGCAGGGGTGAGCGGGAGGACCCCGTCCTCCCCACCCCTCGCGCGCTCGGGGCGGGGCCCTGGACGGGGCCGGGGTGCTCCGCGCTAGTTCACCTGGCGGTCGGCGTCGGACCAGAAGGCCTCGCGCAGCTTGAACTTCTGGATCTTGCCGGTGGCGGTGCGGGCCAGCTCGCCCCGGAACTCCACCCGCTTGGGGATCTTGTACCCGGCGATCCGGCCGCGGCAGTGGGCGACGATCTCCTCCTCGGTGACCTGCTGGCCCTCGGCGACCACCACCAGGGCGGTGACCATCTCGCCCCACTTCTCGTCGGGGATGCCGATGACGGCGACCTCCGCGACGGCCGGGTGGCTGAAGACCGCGTCCTCGACCTCGATCGACGAGACGTTCTCCCCGCCGGTGATGATCACGTCCTTCTTGCGGTCGGAGATGGTCAGGTAGCCGCCCTCGTCGAGGCTGCCGCCGTCGCCGGTGTGGAACCAGCCGCCCTCGAGCGCCTCGCCGGAGGCGTCGGGGTTCTGCCAGTAGCCGGCGAGCACGGTGTTGCTGCGCACCAGCACCTCGCCGCTCCCACTGGTCTCCAGCCGGGTGCCCAGGGCCGGCACCCCGGCCCGGGACAGCCGCTTGGCGCGCTCCTCCGGCTCGAGGTCGTCGAACTCGGCGCGCGGCCGGTTGACGGTGACCAGCGGGGCGGTCTCGGTCAGGCCGTAGATCTGGTTGAACTCCCAGCCCAGTTCCGCCTCGACCCGCGCGATGGTCTTCGACGGCGGCGGCGCGCCGGCCACGACGATCCGCACCCGGTCGCGGCCGGGGACCTCGCCGTCCCAGTCGGCCGCGGCGTCCAGGACCGCGTTCCACACCGCGGGCGCCCCGGCCATCACCGTCACCCCGTGCTGCTCGACGCGGCGCAGGATCTCCGCGCCGTCGATCTTGCGGATCACCACCTGGCGCGCGCCGAGGCCGGCCATCGTGTACGGCAGCCCCCAGCCGTTGCAGTGGAACATCGGCAGCGTGTGCATGTAGACGTCGCGGTCGCCGACCTGCACGTGCATGCCGAAGGTGACCGCGTTGACCCACTCGTTGCGGTGGGTCATCTGCACGCCCTTGGGCCGGGCCGTCGTCCCGCTGGTGTAGTTGATCGTGGCGGTGGCGTCCTCGTCCGGCTCCGACCACGGCACCGGCTCGGTGTCGTACCGCAGCAGCTGCTCGTACTCCTCGCCGGTGGTGAACCGGTGCTCGGCCTCCACGCTCTTGAGCGAGGCCTCCAGCTCCGGGTCGACGAACAGCACCCGCGCGCCGCTGTGGCCGACGATGTAGCTGACCTCCTCCGGCTGCAGCCGGAAGTTCACCGGGACGACGACCCGCCCGGACGAGGGCAGGGCCAGCAGGCACTCGAGCAGCCGGCCGGCGTTGTGGCTGACGACGGCGATCCGCTCGCCCTCCCCCACGCCGAGCGCGTCGAGCCCGGCCTGCAGCGCCCGTCCGCGGCGGGCCACCTCGCGGTAGGAGACCTCGCCCAGCGACGGTGCCGGCTGGTTCGGCTCGTCGACGATGCCGACCCGGTCGCCGTAGACGAGCTCGGCGCGGTCGAGGAAGTCACGGGTGGTCAAGGGCACGCGCATGCCGGGCTCCCGGTTGCCAGGGCTGCCGGAGGGGCCCGGTCAGCCGCTCGACGTGGTCCCGGTCACGCTAGCCGCCGCCGGGGCCCGTGGCGTGCTCAGCCGTCCGCGGTCAGCACCAGCCACGCGGCGGCGAGCGTCCCGGCGGTGGCGGCGACCGCGCGGGCGGTGTCGGCGCGCAGCAGCCGCCGGTGCGTGCCGCCGTCCCACCCCTCCCCCAGCCGGCGGTGCAGCGGGACGGCCAGCACCGCGGTCACCCCCAGGACGACGGCGAGGCAGGCGGCGCCGGCGAGCACCGGGACCAGCGGCACCCCGGCCGGGCGCGCGGCCAGCAACCACAGCGTGGTGACCGCCTGGCCGGCGAACAGCGGCCCGACCACCCGGCTGACCCGCCGCTGGTGGGCCCGCTCGTAGGCGGGGAACGCCGCGTCGGGCACGCCGGCGAACTGCGGGTAGACCAGCACCCGCACGGTCCACTGGAAGCCGGCGTAGGCCGCAGTCAGCGCGAGGTGGACGACGAGCAGCGTCACGGCTTCGGCGGCTTGCCGCGCCAGGTGAGGCTCTGCGCGTCCAGCTCGCGCAGCAGCGGGTCGCCCTCGGCCAGCACCCGCTCGGCGAGGGCCACCGCACCGGCGAGCTGCTCGTCGGACAGCTGCGCGAAGGCCGGGGACCGCCGCCGGTCCAGGACGTCGTACCAGCACCCCGCCACGGCGTGGTCGAGCACGATCCGGCCGAAGCAGTGGTCGTGGGTCACCACCCAGCGCCCGGCCCGCGCCCGGCGCGGCAGCTCGTCGAGCACCAGCGCGCGGTAGCGGGCCTCCAGCTCCCGGCGGTTCACGCCCGGGCCACCAGCCGCGGCAGCGCCGTCGAGATGGGCTCCCGGACGACGAGGTCGGCCAGCCCGTCGTAGGGCGTCGGCTCGGCGTTGACGACGACCACCCGCGCGCCGGACGCCGCGGCGACCTCGACCAGCCCGGCGACCGGGTACACCACGAGCGAGGTGCCCACGGTGAGGAACACGTCGCAGTCGGCGGCGGCCGCCGCGGCGGCGTCGAGCACGGCGCCGTCGAGGGCCTGGCCGAAGCTGACCGTCGCCGACTTGAGGATGCCGCCGCAGACGAGGCAGGCCGGGTCGGGGTCGCCGGCGTCGATCCGCTCCATCGCGCTGTCCATCGACGTCCGGTCACCGCAGGAGAGGCACTGCACCGCGTGCACCGTGCCGTGCAGCTCGAGCACCCGCTCCGGCGCGGAGCCGGCGGCCTGGTGCAGCCCGTCGACGTTCTGGGTCAGCAGCGCGCGCAGCCGGCCCTGCCGCTCGAGGTCGACCAGCGCGCGATGCCCGGCGTTGGGGGTGACGTCGCCGGCCCGCAGGTCGGCGCGCATGCGCCAGGCCTTGCGGCGGATCCCCGGGTCGGTCACGTAGTAGGACAGCGTGACGAGCTTCTCGGCGTCCGGGTCGCGGGTCCACACGCCGTTCGGTCCGCGGTAGTCGGGGATGCCGCTGTCGGTGGAGATCCCCGCGCCGGTCAGCACCGTGACCCGCCCGGCACCGGAGAGCCAGCCGGGCAGCGGGTCGGGGACGTCGCCGGTCACGCCGTCCACCGTAGGGAGCCCTCGTCGGCCGTGCCGGTCGGTGCAGGCGGGGGGATCAGCGCACCAGCGGGGTCAGGACCGGGACCGCCTGGTCGCGGAACGCCGGGGTGACCCGGCTCTGGTCCCGGAGGAGCGCCAGCAGCGCGGCCGCCTCGTTGCCCTGGTCGAAGACGGGCAGCTCGGCGATGGCCCGCAGGGACGCCAGGACCTCCTCGGCGGCGGGCCCGACCCGGCCGGGGTCGCGCTCGACGTCGGCGAGGAGGACGCGCAGGGCCTGGTCGGCGGCGGGGTCGGCCAGCCCGCTCAGCGTGGGCAGCGCCGCGGCGGCGAAGGCCTCGCTGACCTCCCCCGTCGCGCTCGCCTCGGTCACGCGGCCGACCAGGGCCGCGGCCCGGTCCGCGATCTCGCCGCCGGGAACCTGGTGGTCCAGGGCCACGAGCTCCTCCAGCAGCCCGGGTCCGGCCGGCCCGATCGCCGGCGGGTCGTGGGCCACCGTCTCCACGAGGTCCACCAGGCGCCCGGGCCGCGCGACCTCGCCGAGCACCTGCCGGACCCGCTCCCCCACCGCCGGGGTCAGCGTGCCCGCCGAGACGGCGTCGGCGACCGTGCCGGAGGCCACCAGCGCGGCCGACCGGCGCGCCGGGCCCTGCCTGCGCGCCACCTCCTCCAAGCCCGCCAGGACTTCCCCGCCGGCGGCCCCGACCGACGCGGGGTCCCCGTCCGTGGCGGCCCGCAGGGCGGTGACCGTGGCCCGCAACCGTTCGTCCGGCGTCTCGGCGTCGGAGGGCAGGGGCGGCAGGCCGGCGGCCGACGCGGTCGCACCGTCGGAGGACCGCGCGGCGCCGTCCGGCGTCCCGCCCTCGCCGCGGCCCAGGACGACAACGAGCACGATCCCCAGCAGGGTGGCCACCAGCAGGCCGGCGGCCAGCAGCCGCCGGGCGCGGCGGCGGGGCGAGCGCCGGGGGCCGACGACGACCCGGGGCCGGTCGGGGATGGTACCGGGGACGGGCATCGCGCCGGTGCCGGAGGGACGACCGTCCCCCTCGACGTGCAGCGCGGCGGTGCGGGCCGGGGCGTCCGGGGCGACCGCTCCCGGGGGCACGGTCGCGGGCGGGACCCCTCCCCGCAGCGGCGTCCGCGCGACCCGGGCCAGGGCCCGCGCCGCCTCGTCGGCGGTGGTCCGCGCCGCGGGATCGCGCTGCAGCAGCCCCTCCAGCACCGGGGCGAGCAGGCCGGCGCGCAGGTAGGGAGCGTGGTCGCCGACCATGACGAGGGCCAGCGTGGTCATCGGGTCGCGGCCCTCGTAGGGCGGCCGGCCCTCCACGGCGGTGAACAGCGTCGCGCCGAGCGCCCAGAGGTCGGAGGCAGGCCCCGGCTCGTCACCACGCGCCCGTTCCGGTGCCATGTACCCCGGCGAGCCGACCAGCAGCCCCGTCGAGGTCAGGCTCGGGTCGCCCGGCACGGAGGCGATCCCGAAGTCGGCGAGCAGGACGTGGCCGACGGGGTCGGACGGGTCCTGCGAGGACACCAGGACGTTGGAGGGCTTGACGTCCCGGTGGACGACACCCCGCGCGTGCACGGCCCGGAGCGCGCCGAGGACGGCCAGCCCGACCCGTGCGGCAGCCTGCGGCGACAGCGGGCCGTCCTGCTCGACGACCTCGGTCAGCGTCCGGGCCGGGACGTACTGCATGACCAGGAAGGTGGCTGCGCCCTCCTCGACGACGTCGTGGACGGTGACGATGTCGGGGTGGTCGAGCCCCGCCGCGGCCCGCCCCTCCCGCCGCATGCGCTCCTGCATCACCTCGCGGTCGGCGGCGGAGGCACCCACGGGGAACGTGAGCTCCTTGACCGCGACGACCCGCCCGAGCAGCAGGTCCTCCGCCCGCCAGACCGTGCTCATCCCGCCGGCGCCGAGGCGCTCGCCGAGGCGGTAGCGGCCCACGACGACCTTCCGGTCCCCGTCGGCGCCGTCCGGGACCTGGAGCCGGGGGCTCGTGGACACCGCGCGGTGCTACCCCGCCCGGAGCGGCCCAACCGCGGGCCATCCGGTGGTGCGCCACCGTCCGCCCCCGCCCTGGACCGGGGTCCCGGCCGCGGGTGAGACCGAGGTCACGGGGGCAGGGAAGGGTCGCCTTCCCAGCGGGCCGCGGGCGTGGCCTGGGATGATGGGGGGTGGCATTCAAGCCCGATGGACACTCGAGGGTGAGGCGCAAGCAGTGGCAGCCAGCAAGGACAGCTTCGGGGCCCGGTCGACGCTGAGCGTCGACGGCACCGACTACGACATCTACCGGCTCGACGCGGTCGAGGGCTCCGGCAAGCTCCCCTTCAGCCTGAAGGTCCTGCTCGAGAACCTGCTGCGCACCGAGGACGGCGCGGACATCACCGCCGACCACATCCGGGCGATCGCGAACTGGGACCCGTCGGCCGAGCCCGACCAGGAGATCCAGTTCACCCCGGCCCGCGTGGTCATGCAGGACTTCACCGGCGTCCCGTGCATCGTCGACCTGGCCACCATGCGCGAGGCCATGGCCGACCTCGGCGGCGACCCGAACAAGATCAACCCGCTGGCGCCGGCCGAGCTGGTCATCGACCACTCGGTGATCGCCGACGTCTTCGGCACCCCGGAGAGCTTCGAGCGCAACGTCGAGATCGAGTACGAGCGCAACGGCGAGCGCTACCAGTTCCTGCGCTGGGGTCAGGGCGCCTTCGACGACTTCAAGGTCGTCCCGCCCGGCACCGGCATCGTCCACCAGGTCAACATCGAGCACCTGGCGCGCGTGGTCTTCCCGCGCCCGGAGGGCGACCGCGTGGTGGCCTACCCCGACACCTGCGTGGGCACCGACAGCCACACCACGATGGTCAACGGGCTGGGCGTGCTGGGCTGGGGCGTCGGCGGCATCGAGGCCGAGGCCGCCATGCTCGGCCAGCCGGTGTCGATGCTCATCCCGCGCGTCGTCGGCTTCAAGCTGACCGGCGAGCTGCCCGACGGGGCCACCGCCACCGACCTGGTCCTCACGATCACCGAGATGCTGCGCCAGCACGGCGTCGTCGGGAAGTTCGTCGAGTTCTACGGTCAGGGCGTCTCCGCGGTGCCGCTGGCCAACCGCGCCACGATCGGCAACATGAGCCCGGAGTTCGGCTCGACCGCGGCGATGTTCCCCATCGACGAGGAGACCATCACCTACCTGCAGCTGACCGGCCGCAGCGAGGAGCAGGTCAAGCTCGTCGAGGCCTACGCCAAGGAGCAGGGCCTCTGGCACGACCCGTCGCGCGAGCCGGCCTTCTCCGAGTACCTGGAGCTGGACCTCGCCACCGTCGTCCCCTCGATCGCCGGACCGAAGCGGCCGCAGGACCGGGTGGCGATCACCGACGCCAAGCACGCCTTCCGCGCCGCGCTGGCCGACTACGTCTCCGACGACGAGACCGGCGGCGAGGACCGCAAGCCCGGCGTCCCGGCCAACGAGCAGCCCTACGGCGTCGAGTCCTCCGTCGACGAGGCCTCGGCCGAGTCCTTCCCGGCCTCCGACCCGGCCAGCCCGGCCCCGGGCACCGGGCACGGCAACGGCAGCGCCGGCCAGCCGCACCACTACGAGAACGACGCCGTCTCCAGGCGGCCCTCGAAGCGGACCCGCGTGGTCATGGAGGACGGCACGGAGACGTTCGTCGACCACGGCTCGGTCGTGATCGCGGCGATCACCTCGTGCACCAACACCTCCAACCCGCAGGTCATGATCGGCGCCGCGCTGCTGGCCAAGAACGCCGTCGAGCGCGGCCTGACCACCAAGCCGTGGGTGAAGACGACGCTGGCCCCCGGGTCCAAGGTCGTCATGGACTACTACGAGAAGGCGGAGCTCACCCCGTACCTGGAGAAGCTCGGCTTCTACCTGGTCGGCTACGGCTGCACGACCTGCATCGGCAACTCCGGCCCGCTGCCGGAGCCGGTCAGCCAGGCGGTCAACGAGGCCGACCTCGCCGTCGTCTCGGTGCTCTCGGGCAACCGCAACTTCGAGGGCCGGATCAACCCCGACGTCAAGATGAACTACCTGGCCTCCCCGCCGCTGGTCATCGCCTACGCGCTGGCCGGGTCCATGGACGTCGACCTGAACAACGACCCCCTGGGCCAGGACGAGGACGGCAACGACGTCTTCCTGCACGACATCTGGCCGTCCCCGCAGGAGGTCCAGCGGGTCATCGACCACGCCGTCTCCGCGGAGATGTTCAGCAAGGACTACGCCGACGTCTTCGCCGGCACCGAGCAGTGGCAGAACCTGCCCACGCCGACCGGCGACACCTTCGCGTGGGACCCGCAGAGCACCTACGTGCGGCGTCCCCCGTACTTCGAGGGCATGCCGGCCGAGCCGTCCCCGGTGCAGGACATCTCCGGCGCCCGGACGCTGGCGGTGCTCGGGGACTCGGTGACCACCGACCACATCTCCCCCGCCGGGTCGATCAAGGCCGACAGCCCGGCCGGGAAGTACCTGTCCGAGCACGGCGTGCAGCGCCGCGACTTCAACTCCTACGGCTCCCGGCGCGGGAACCACGAGGTGATGATCCGCGGCACGTTCGCCAACATCCGGCTGCGCAACCAGCTGGTGCCCGGCACCGAGGGCGGCGTCACCAAGAACCACCTGACCGGCGAGACGACCACGATCTACGACGCGTCGGTCGCCTACCAGGAGCAGGGCATCCCGCTGGTCGTGCTGGCCGGCAAGGAGTACGGCTCGGGCTCCTCGCGGGACTGGGCGGCCAAGGGGACGGCGCTGCTGGGCGTCAGGGCGGTCATCGCCGAGAGCTACGAGCGGATCCACCGCTCCAACCTCATCGGCATGGGCGTGCTGCCGCTGCAGTACCCGGAGGGGCAGAACCGCGAGTCTCTCGGCCTGACCGGCGACGAGGAGTTCACGATCACCGGGATCACCGCGCTCGACGACGGCGAGACGCCGCGCACGGTGAAGGTCAGGGCCGGGGACGTCGAGTTCGACGCCCGCGTCCGCATCGACACCCCCGGTGAGGCGAACTACTACCGCAACGGCGGGATCATGCAGTACGTCCTGCGCTCGCTGCGGGGCTCGGCCGCCTGATGGACCTGGGCCTGGGCGGTCGCGGGTACCTGCTCACCGGCGCGAGCCGGGGGCTGGGCCTGGCGACCGCCCGGGCCCTGGTCGCCGACGGGGCGCGCGTCCTCGTCAGCTCCCGCGCGGCCGACTCGGTCGACCGCGCCGTCGCCGAGCTGGGGGACGGCGCCTCGGGGGTGGCGGCGGACCTCGCCGACCCCGGCGCCGCCGACACCCTCGTCACGACGGCGCTCGAGCGCCTCGGCCGGGTCGACGGCGTGCTGGTCTCCGTCGGCGGTCCCGCGCCCGGTTCGGTGCTCGGGACGCCGGAGGAGGCCTGGCGGGCCGGGATCGACAGCGTGCTGCTCGGCCCGCTGCGGCTGGTCCGCGCGCTCGTGCCGCACCTCGGCGAGGGCGCGGCCATCGCCTTCGTCCTGTCCACCTCCGTGCGCTCGCCGCTGGAGGGCCTCGCGGTCAGCAACGGGCTGCGCCCCGGGCTGGCGATGACCGCCAAGGGGCTGTCCGACGAGCTCGCGCCGCGCGGCATCCGGGTGGTGGGGCTGCTGCCCGGCACCATCGCCACCGACCGCGTCGCCGAGATCGAGGCCGCCTCCGGGGACCCCGCCGCGGCCCGGGCGCGCGCCGAGGCCGGCATCCCGCTGGGCCGCGTCGGCGAGCCGGACGAGTTCGGCCGGGTGGCCGCCTTCCTGCTCTCCCCCGCCGCCTCCTACGTCACCGGCACGATGGTCGCCGTCGACGGCGGCCGCCTGCGGGTGCCGTGACCGCCGACCCGGTCACCACCCCGGTGCTGGTCGCCTGCGCGCACGGCACCCGCAACCCCACCGGACGCCGGCTGGTCGCCGAGCTCGCGCTGGCCGCGCGGCGGCTGCGCCCGGGCCTGGTGACGACGGCGGCCTTCGTCGACGTGCAGCCGCCCACGGTGGTCGACGTCGTGGCCGGGCTGGCCGCCGACCGCCACCCCGCCGTCGTCGTCCCGCTGCTGCTGTCGGGCGGCTACCACGTGCACGTGGACATCGCCGGAGCCGTGGCGGCGCACGCCTCGGCCGTGGCCGCGCGCCCGCTCGGACCCGACCCGCGGCTGGCCGCGGTGCTGTCCGACCGCCTGGTCGAGGCCGGCGCCGACCCGGCCGACCCGCTGACCGCCGTCGTGCTGGCCGCGGCCGGCTCCAGCGACCCGCGGTCGGTCGCCGACGTCGAGGACACCGCCGACCTGCTGCAGCGCTCGTGGGCCGGGCCGGTGACCACCGGCTACGGCTCGGCCGCGCAGCCGCCGGTGGCCGACGCCGTCGCCGCGGCCCGCCGCGGTGGCGCCGAGCGGGTGGTGGTCGCGTCCTACCTGCTCGCGCCCGGCCACTTCCACGGCAAGCTGGCCGAGGCCGGCGCCGACGTCGTCACCGCGCCCCTGCTGCCCGACGAGCGCATCGCCGCCGTCCTGCTGGACCGCTACGACGCCGCCGTCGAGCCCGACCAGCACTAGGACGGCGCTCACAGCGGAGTGCCGATTGGTCGGCGGCCGTGGCCTCCGACGCCGGCGGTGACGTGCGCTGAGGGCTCGTTCTGCAGACCGACGTGCACCGTAGGCGCACAGTGCTGCAGGTCACGCCCCCACTGTGGTCAGCCGACCGGCACCAGCGCCCGCCAGCGTGCGCGCCCGGGCCGGCACCTGGCAACCAACGCGCACACCGCTGTCAGGGGCCCGTCGCCACGGGACGGGCGGGGTCGGCCGACCACTGCGACCACGACCCCGGCCACAGCGCCGCCTCGATCCCGGCCTCCGCGAGCGCGGCCACCTCGTGCGCGGCGGTGACGCCGGAACCGCAGTAGACGCCGACCGCCGTCCCCGGCCGCACGCCCAGCGCGGCGAAGCGCTCGGCCAGGTCGGCGCGGAAGGTCCCGCCGGGATCGAGGTTCTCCGCCGTCGGCGCGCTCACGGCTCCCGGCACGTGCCCCGCGCGGGGGTCGACCGGCTCGGTCTCGCCGCGGTACCGCTCCCCCGCCCGGGCGTCGAGGAGCACGCCGCCGCGCGCGGGCAGCGCCGCCGCCTCGTCGGCCGAGAGCACCGGCATGCCGCCACCGGTCAGCACCACGTCTCCGGGCTCCGGGACGACGTCGCCGGTCTCCAGCGCCCCGCCGGCCGCCGTCCACGCGGCCAGCCCGCCGTCGAGCAGCCGGACGTCGGCCAGGCCGCCCCAGCGCAGCAGCCACCACGCCCGGGCGGCGGCGAGCCCGCCGGTGGCGTCGTAGGCGACCACGGCCTCGCCTTCCCGGATGCCCCACCGCCGCGCGGCGGCCTGCAGGTCGGCCACGGACGGCAGCGGGTGCCTCCCCTCGGCCGGTGACGGCGGCGCGGCCAGCTCGGTGTCGAGGTCGACGAACACCGCGCCGGGCAGGTGACCGGCCAGGTACCGCTCGCGGCCGCGGTGATCGCCCAGTGCCCACCGGACGTCGAGCAGCACGGGCGGCTCCGGCGCCGCCAGCAGGTCCGCGGCACGGACCAGCACGCTCACCGGGCGGTGGCCAGCAGCCCGCGCAGCTCCGCCGTCAGCGCCTCGCGGGCGTCCCGGCGCCCCAGCCACGCGGCCGGGGTCGCCTGGAACAGCGAGATCTTCCAGCGACCGCCCTCGATGACGGCGACCACGGTGTGGATGGCGTGCAGCCCGGGGTCGATGTCGTCCTCGCCCGGCGGGATCATCCCGGAGTGGGCGATCAACACGGCCACGCCCTCGCCGATCGAGCGCACCGAGCGGACCAGCCCGACGTAGGTGGCCGTGGGGTGGCTGCCGAAGACCCGGCGCAGGTCCGAGGCGATCGACAGCCGGCCGTTCACGGTGGTGCCGTCGTAGCCGACCATGTCCCCGTCGTCGGCGAACCCCGACGCCACGGCCGCGCCGCTGCGCCGGTTCCAGCCGTCGAGGAAGGCGGCGTAGAGCGCGCGGATCTGGGCGTCGTGCGGGTGGGCGGACGTCACGGAGCTCCTCCTGGTGCTGCTGGGGCAGGAGGAACGCTAGTTGCTACGCCGCGCCGACCGTCCGACGCTCGCCGTCGGCGAACTGGGTCCGGTACAGGTCGGCGTAGCGCCGCCCGAGCGCCAGCAACTCCGCGTGAGTACCCGACTCCACGATGCGACCGCCGTCGACGACGAGGATCCGGTCGGCGCTGCGGATCGTGGACAGCCGGTGCGCGATCACCAGCGACGTCCGGCCGGCCAGCGCGGTGTCCAGGGCGTGCTGGACGGCCACCTCCGACTCGCTGTCGAGGTGCGCGGTGGCCTCGTCGAGGATGACGATCCCCGGCGCCTTGAGCAGCACCCGGGCGATCGCCAGCCGTTGCTTCTCCCCGCCGGAGAGCCGGTAGCCGCGGTCGCCGACCACGGTGTCCAGCCCGTCGGGCAGCGAGGCGATGAGGGCGGCGATCCGCGCGCCGGTCAGGGCCGACCACAGCTGCTCCTCGGTGGCCTCGGGCCGGGCGTAGAGCAGGTTGGCGCGGATGGTGTCGTGGAACAGGTGCGCGTCCTGGCTGACGACGCCGATCGCGTCGCGCAGCGAGGCCAGCGTGGCCTGCCGGACGTCGACCCCGCCGACCCGGACCGCGCCGCCGGTGACGTCGTAGAGCCGCGGCACCAGGTTGACGATCGTCGACTTGCCGGCGCCGGAGTGCCCGACCAGCGCCACCATGTGCCCCGGCTCGACGCGGAAGCTGACGTCGTGCAGCACCGCGGTGGGGCCGCCGTGCTCGGGCAGCGACACGTCCTCCAGCGAGGCCAGCGAGACGTCGGCGGCGGCCGGGTAGCTGAAGGAGACGTTCTCGAACTCGATCGAGCGGTCGTCGGCCGGCACCCGGACCGCGTCGGGCGCCTCGTCGATCATCGGGGGCAGGTCGAGCACCTCGAAGACCCGGTCGAAGCTGACCATCGCGCTCATGACGTCGACCCGGACGTTGGACAGCGCCGTCAGGGGTCCGTACAGCCGCGACAGGAGCAGCGCGAGGGCGACGACGTCGCCCGGCGAGAGCGACCCGGTGAACGCCAGCCAGCCGCCCAGGCCGTAGACCAGTGCGGTGGCCAGCGCGGCGACCAGGGTGAGCGCGGTGAAGAAGGTGCGGCCGTACATGGCCGACAGGACGCCGATGTCGCGGACGCGCGCGGCGCGGCCGCGGAAGGAGTCCGCCTCGACCTCGGGCCGGCCGAACAGCTTGACCAGCAGCGCGCCGGCGACGTTGAACCGCTCGGTCATCGAGGAGTTCATCGACGCGTTGAGCCCGTAGGACTCGCGGGTGATCTCCTGCAGCCGCTTGCCGATCCGCCGCGCGGGCAGCACGAACACCGGCACCAGCACGATCGACAGCAGGGTGATCTGCCACGACAGCGTGAACATCACGCCGGCGGTGAGCACCAGGCCGATCACGTTGGAGACGACGCCGGACAGCGTCGAGGTGAACGCCTGCTGCGCGCCGATGACGTCGTTGTTGAGCCGGCTGACCAGCGCACCGGTCTGGGTGCGGGTGAAGAAGGCGACCGGCATCCGCTGCACGTGCTCGAAGACCCGGGCGCGCAGGTCGTAGATGACGCCCTCGCCGATGCGGGCGGAGTACCAGCGGGTGGCCAGGGAGATGGCCGCGTCGACGACGGCGAGACCGGCGATGAACAGCGCGATGCGGACCACGCCGCCGGCGGTGCCGTCGAGACGGGCGATGCGGTTGACGATCTGCCCGGCCAGCAGCGGGGTGATGACGCCGATGACCGAGGAGCCGACCACCAGCAGCAGGAAGAACGTCAGCTCCCGCCGGTAGGGCCCCGCGATGCCGAGGATGCGGCGGACCGTCCCCTTCGGCAGCTCGCGCGAGGTGACCGACGGGTCACGGCGGAACGACCGCATCGCCGCCATGGAGGTCATCGGACCCATGGGACCGCTCATGGCACGACCTCCTCCCCCGGCAGCAGGGACGGCCGGCGGCACGGACAACAGCCGCCGGCCGTCCCCTGTTCCGGCGTCGTGCTCAGCTGCCGGCCAGCTCGGCCAGCCGCCGCGCCTGCGCCGCCCGCTCCGCGGCGTCCTGGCCGTCCGGGTCGTTGCGGACGGCGGAGCGCACCAGCGCCGCGGTCTCCCGGCTGGCACCGGCCGGCGGGGCGGTGAGCGCGGCCACCAGCCCGCGGACCGCCTCGTCGAGCCCGCCGGCCGGGACGACGGCGTTGGCCAGGCCCATCGTCAGCGCCTCGGCCGCCGCCACCGCCCGCCCGGTCAGGCAGATCTCCATCGCGCGCGAGTAGCCGACCAGCTCGGTCAGCGTGCTCGTGCCGGTGAGGTCGGGGACCAGGCCGAGGGTGGCCTCCGGCAGGCGCAGCGAGGCGTCCTCGGTGAGCACCCGCAGGTCGCAGGCCAGCGCCAACTGCGCGCCGGCCCCGATGGCGTGCCCCTGCACCGCCGCCACCGACACGATCCCCGGTGACCGCAGCCACCGGAACCCGGCCTGGTAGGTCCGGATGCGCTCCTGGGCGACCTCGGCGGGCATCCGGCCGAGCTGGCCGAGGCCCCCCGGGGTGTCGGGGTCGGTGCTGAAGAGGCTGCGGTCCAGCCCCGCGGAGAACGAGCGGCCGGCGCCCCGCACGACGACCACGCGGACGTCGTCGTCGAGGGAGGCACCGACCGCCGCGAGCGCCGTCCAGGTGGCCGGCGTCTGCGCGTTGAGCTGGTCGGGACGGTCGAGCGTGACGGTGAGGACGGCGCCGTCGCGGGCGGTGCGGACCCGGCCGTCGGCGTCGGCCGCCGTCACGCGCTCTTCTTGTTGTTCCGGTTCGCTCCGCCACGGCTGCGCAGCGTGGCACCGGACTCCGACAGGAGCCGGTGCACGAAGCCGTAGGACCGGTTGGTCGAGGTGGCCAGGGACCGGATGCTCTCCCCGCCGTCGTAGCGCTTCTTGAGCTCGTCGGCGAGGGACGTGCGGTCCCCGCCCGTGATCCGCTTGCCCTTGCCGAGGTCCGCCGTGCTCGAGTCGGCCATGACTCCCCTCCGTCGTCGCCGTCCGCGCCGGCGACGCCGGCCCGTCGGGTGCTCGTCCGCGTGGTGCCGCCGTCCCCGTGACGCCGGCCTCCCGCGTCGATGATCACCCAGAGGACCGAGGTCGGCCACGCGAACGGGGGAATCGAGGTCCGGCCCCGCGCAGGACGGCGGACCGGTCGCGGGGCCGCAGGCTCCCGGCCGGGACGCCGGGGGAGGGCTCGGCGCGGCTGGGGGACGGCACGTGGCCGCGGTGCCGTCCGCGAGGACGGCAGTGACGGAGCGCTACGCGAGCTCGACGAGGTCGGCGAGGTCCTCGCTCCAGGCGTCCTCGGTGCCGTCGGGCAGCATGATCACCTTGTCGGGGTCGAGCGCGCGCACCGCGCCCTCGTCGTGGGTGACGAGCACGATCGCGCCGGCGTAGGTGCGCAGCGCGTCGAGGACCTGCTCGCGGCTGGCCGGGTCGAGGTTGTTGGTCGGCTCGTCGAGCAGCAGCACGTTGGCGCCGGAGACGACCAGCGTGGCCATGGCCAGCCGGGTCTTCTCCCCGCCGGAGAGCGTGCCGGCCCGCTGGTCGGCGGCGTCGCCGGAGAACAGGAACGCGCCGAGGATCCGCCGCAGCTCCGTGTCGGTGCTCTGCGGCGCGGCCGCGCGCATGTTCTCCAGCAGCGACCGGTCGTGGTCGAGGGTCTCGTGCTCCTGCGCGTAGTAGCCGATCCGCAGGCCGTGCCCGGGGCGCACCTCGCCGGTGTCGGGGACCTCGGTGCCGGCCAGCATGCGCAGCAGCGTCGTCTTCCCGGCGCCGTTGAGCCCGAGGACGACCACCCGCGCGCCCCGGTCGACGGCGAGGTCGACGTCGGTGAACACCTCGAGCGAGCCGTAGCTCTTCGACAGGCCCTCGGCGGTGAGCGGCGTCCTCCCGCACGACACCGGCGTCGGGAACCGCAGCTTGGCCACCCGGTCCTGCACCCGCACGGCCTCGAGCCCGGCGGCCAGCCGCTGGGCGCGCTTGTCCATGCTCTGCGCGGCCTTGGCCTTGGTGGCCTTGGCGCGCATCTTGTCGGCCTGCGCGGACAGCGCGTCGATCTTGCGCTCGGTGTTGGCCCGCTCCTGCCGGCGACGGCGCTCGTCGGTCTCCCGCTGGGTCAGGTAGGCCTTCCAGCCGAGGTTGTAGACGTCGACGGTGGCCCGGTTGGCGTCGAGGTGCCACACCTTGTTGACGACGGCGTCGAGCAGCTCGACGTCGTGGCTGATGACGACCAGCCCGCCCTTGTGCGCGGCGAGGAACGACTTGAGCCAGGTGATCGAGTCGGCGTCGAGGTGGTTGGTGGGCTCGTCGAGCAGCAGCGTCTCGGCGTCGGAGAACAGGATGCGGGCGAGCTCGACCCGGCGCCGCTGGCCGCCGGAGAGGGTGCGCAGCGGCTGCCCCAGCACCCGGTCGGGCAGGCCGAGCGCGGTGCAGATGCGGGCGGCGTCGCTCTCGGCGGCGTACCCGCCGAGGGCGGCGAACTGGTCCTCGAGGCGGCCGTAGCGGCGGACGGCGCGGTCGCGCTCGGCGTCGTCGGCCGGCTCGGCCATGGCCACCTGCGCCTTGACCAGCTGCGCCTTGAGGACGTCGAGGCCGCGGCCGGAGAGCACGCGGTCGCTGGCGGTGGTGTCGAGGTCGCCGCTGCGCGGGTCCTGCGGCAGGTAGCCGATCTCGCCGCTCACCTCGACCCTGCCCGCATGAGGGAGGCGCTCACCGGCCAGCGTGGTGAGCATCGTCGTCTTGCCGGCGCCGTTGCGCCCGACCAGACCGATGCGGTCGCCGGCCTGCACGCGCAGGTCGACGTCGCCGAGGAGGATGCGGGCGCCGGCGCGCAGTTCCAGGCCGGTCGTCGTGATCACTGATCCCAGGGTAGGCGCTCCGGCGCCGGATCCCGAGCCGATTCCCGGTGACGTCGGCGGCACCGGCCCTCCACAGACGGGGGAGGACCCGTTCCGCGGCGCCGTCCGTGCCGCCACCATGCCGGCATGACCTGGACGGACGCTCCCTGGGGCCCGCCCTGCCCCGTCTGCGGCACACCCGCCGCACCGGCGCCCGCGCCCTGCCCGACGTGCGGGCTGCCGGCCGTCGGCCAGGCGGCGACGGTCGTCGCGCGGCTGGGCGCGACGATCGAGGAGTTCGCCCGCGAGCGGGACGCGCTGGTGGCGACGCTCCGCGCGGCCGCCCCCGGCCCGGCCGCCCCGGCCGCCGGGAGGGTGCCCGTCCCGGCCTGGCCGCCGGCCCCGCCGACGGCCCCGTCGTCGCCCACGCCTCCCCCGCCTCTCCCGCCCGTGCCGCCCCCGGCACCGCGCCGGCGGATCAGCCCGCAGCAGGTGCTGCTGGGCCTCGGCGCGCTGCTCGTGGTGGCCGCCGCCCTCGCCTTCGTGGCGGTCGCCTGGACCCGGCTCGGGGTGACCTTCCAGGCGGCGGTCATGGCCACCGTCACGGCCACCGCGATGGCCACGTCGGCCTGGACCGCCCGGCGGGGGCTGCGGGCCACCGAGGAGGCGCTCGCGGCCGCCGGTGCCGCACTGCTGGCCGTCGACCTCGGGGCGGCGCACGCCCTGGGCCTGTGGGGCGTCGACGCGGTGCCGGAGCGGCTGTGGACCGGGCTCTCCGGCGCGGCCGTCGCGCTGGTCGCGCTGGGGCTCGGGCGGCTGACCCGCAGCACCGTCACCTGGCCGGTCGTCGCGCTGCTGGCCGCCCAGCCGGTCGGGCTGCTGCTCCTGCCGGAGCCCGCGGCCGGGCAGGCGGCCGGGGCGGCGGTGGCCCTCGGGACGGCGCTGGCCGACGTCCTCGTGGTGCTGGCCCTGCGCCCGTCGCTGCACCGGCTTGCCCTCGCCCTGGCCGGCCTGTGGACGGCGGCCGGTGTGCTGCGTGGCATCGGGGTGGCCTGGGAGCTCGGGTCGCTGCAGTCGTGGACCGCCACCGGCGTCCTGGTCACCGCCGGCGCCGTGGCCGTCCCCCTCCTGCGCGAGCTGCGGCTGGTCCCCGACCTGCGCCCGGTCGCCGCCGGCGCCGCGGGGCTCCCGGCCCTGGCGCTGAGCGGGTCGCTCGCCGGCACGGGGACGGGGGTGGCCGGGTCCGTGGCCGGGGCCGGGCTCGGGCTGGTGCTGCTCGCGGCCGCGGCGCCGGTGCGCTCGGCGCCCGCCGTGCTCGCCGGCCTGCTGGGCGCGAGCCTCACGCTGGCCGGGGCCGGCGCCGCGGTGCTCGCCACCGCCGGCCGCACCGACCTGCTGGCGCTGCTGGCCCTCGCCGCTGCCGTGCCGGCGGCGCTGGCCGCCCTGCTGCGTCCGGAGGTGCGTCCCGCGGCGACGGGCACGGCCCTGGCACTCCCGGTTCCGGCGGTGCTGCTGGCCGTCGACGCCGGGCTGCTCGGCCCGGAGGTCGCGGGGCTGCTCCTCGCGCTGCTCGCCGCGGTGGCCTTCGGCATGGCCGCCCTCCGGGCGCGGTGGCCCGAGGAGGTGGCCGCGGCCGCGGTCGGCGCAGGCAGCGGCCTGCTGGCGGGCGTGGTCGCCGGCACCGCCGGGGCCTGGGGGCAGGTGGGGGTCGACCTCGCCGTCGCGGGCGCGGCCGCCGGCGTCTACGCCGTCGTCGCGCGGCGGCGGCCCGTGGCGGTGCTCGCCGTCGCCGACCTCGTGGTCGCCGGCTGGATCGCCGCGGCCGGGGCCGACGTCCGGACGCCGGAGGTCTACTCGCTGCCCGCCGCCGCCGGCCTGCTGCTCCTCGCGCTGCCGGCACTGCGGGCACGCGCCGGCTCCTGGGCGGCGGAGGGCGGGGCGGTGGCGGTCGCGCTGGTGCCCTCGGCGATGGTGGTCGTCACCGACCCGACGTCGCTGCGCCTGGTCCTGGTGGTCGCCGCGGCGGCCGTCCTGACCGTCGGCGGCACGCTCACCCACCGGCAGGCGCCCTTCGTGGTCGGCGCCGCGACGCTGGCCTTCGTGGTCCTGGGCCGGCTGTCGTCCTACGCGCCGCTGGTGCCGCGCTGGGTCACCCTCGCCACCGCCGGCCTGCTCCTGCTGGTCGTGGGGGCCACCTACGAGCGCCGCCGGCAGCAGGCGCGGGAGGCCGTCGCCTGGGTCGCGCAGATGCGCTGACCCCCGGTACCGCCTCCCCGCCCGCCGGTGCACGGGGCGGTTCAGCCGGCCGGGGCCGTCCCCCGCCCGAGCAGGTGCCGGTTGCGCTCGTCGGTCCGCGGACGACCGAGGCGCAGGTACAGGGCCGGCGTCACGAAGAGGTTGAGCAGCGTGGAGGTGAACAGGCCGCCCAGGATGACCACCGCGAGCGGGTGCTCGATCTCGTGCCCCGGGCGGTCGCCCAGGACCACGAGGGGCACCAGGGCCAGCCCGGTGGCCAGCGACGTCATGAGGATGGGCGACAGCCGCTCCCGCGCGGCCCGCAGCACCAGGGCGAGACCGAACGTCTCCCCCTCCTCCCGCTCCAGGTGCTGCGCGTGGTTGATCAGCAGGATGCCGTTGCGGGCCGCGATGCCGAACACCGTGAAGAACCCGACGAGGGAGCCGATGGAGAGGACCCCCCCGGTGGCGAACGCGGCCAGCACGCCCCCGATCAGGGCCATCGGCAGGGTGAGCAGGACCAGGAGGGTGGGCCGCCAGCCGCCCAGCGACGCGTGCAGCAGCAGGACGACCAGGGCGAGGGCGATCCCCGCGGTGGCGAGCAACCGCGCCTGCGCCGCCTCCTGCTCCTGGTACTCACCCAGCAGCTCGGCGTGGTACCCGCGAGGGAGGCCGCGGTCGGCCAGCGCTGCGGCCACGTCCTCCCCGACCGACCCCAGGTCGCGGCCGGACACGTCCGCCAGGATGTCCAGGTGCCGGGACCCGTCCTCCCGCTCGATGGCGTTCGGGCTGGGCTGGAGGGTCACGCCGGCCACGTCGCCCAGGCGGACCCGCTGTCCGGACGGTGTGTCGATCAGGAGGCCCTGGATGGCCGGCACGCTGCTGCGCACCTCGGGCAGCCCCACGACCACGGCGTCGTACGCCCGGCCCTCCTGCCAGTTGTCGCCGACTTCCTCCCCTGCCACCAGCGCCGCGGCCGCGCGTCGCACGTCCCCCGGCTTGAGCCCGTACCGGGCCGCCGCCGCCAGGTCCACCTGCACCTCCACCTGCGGGATGTCGCTGGAGATGTCGACGTGTGCGTTCGCGGTGCCCTCGACGCCGGTGAGGACGTCCTCGATCTCGGCCGCCTGTCCGCGGAGCACGTCGAGGTCGGGACCGAAGAGCCGGACGACGATGGGCTCGCTCCCGCCTGCGACCACCTCCTTGACGCGCTCGTCCAGGTAGGTCTTGCGGTCGCGGAACAGGCCGGGGTAGTCGGCGATCACCGCGTCGATCGCCGCGATGGTCTCGTCGTAGTCGACGGACGGGTCGATGCTGACCCAGTTCTCGCCGAAGTTCACGCCGTAGACCTCGTCACCGGCGACCGCCTGGCCGATGTGCGCACCGAAGTTGCGCACCCCGGGGATCTGTCTGAGCTCCTCGCTGGCCGCCAGGGAGATGCGGTACATCTCCGTGACCGAGGTCCCGGGCTGGGCGACCCAGTGCATGAGGAAGTCCCGCTCCTTGAAGTGCGGGAGGAGGGCCTGCCCGAGGGTGGGGGTCACGAGCAGGCCGAGCAGGACGACCGCCAGGGCGCCGGCGTAGAGGCGGCGCGGCCGGTGGATGGTGCGCTCCAGCACCCGCGTGTAGCGGTGCTGCAGTACCCGCACCAGCGGCGACTCCCGGCGCTCGACGGGAGCGTTGCGGAGCAGGATGAGCGCCAGCGCCGGGGTCACGGTCAGCGCGACCACCAGCGACGCGACGATCGCCAGCGTGTAGGACAGCGCCAACGGCCGGAAGAAGGCCCCGGTCAGCCCCTCCAGGAGGAACACGGGGATCGCCGCCGCGACGATGATGAGCGTGGCGAAGACGATCGGGCTCCGCACCTCGAGCGAGGCCCGGAGGATCACCGACGCCGTCGAGGAGGGACTGCCCGACAGCCGGTTCAGGCGCAGCCGCCGGACGATGTTCTCGACGTCGATGATCGCGTCGTCGACCACTGCCCCGAGGGCGATCACCAGCCCGGCCAACGTCATCGTGTTGATCGTCTGGTCCCGGGAGTACAGCACCAGGAGCGCGGCGACCAGGGAGAGCGGGATGGTGAGCAGGCTGATCAGCGCGACCCGCCACTCGAAGAGGAACAGCGCGAGGATCACGGCGACCAGCAGGAAGCCCAGGAGCATGGCCTCGGTGAGGTTGTCGATGGCCGTCTCGATGAACCCGGCCTGCTGGAAGATCGTGGTGTCGATCTGGACGCCGGGCAGCCCCGGCTCCAGCGCGCGGACGACCTCCTCGATGCCACGGGTCAGCTCGACCGTGTCCGCCCAGGGCAGTTTCTCCACGACCAGGAGCATCCCGGGACCGCCGTTGACGACCGCCTCGCCGATCAGGGGTTGGTGCCCTTGGACGACGGTGGCGACGTCCCCGATGCGGACCGTCCGGCCGTCGGTGGTCTGCACGGGGACCTCGGCGAGGTCGGCCGGCGTGAAGACGGTCAGCACGTTGCGCACGTCCAGCCGCTGGTTGGGCGTCTCGATCACGCCGCCCGTGCCGATGATGGAGCCGGGGTGGAACCGGAGCAGACCGGAGTCGACCGACTCCGACGTCGTCCGCATCACCTGCTCGAGCGTCACGTCCAGCTCGGCCATCGCGGCCGGGTCCACCTGGACCTGGAGCTGGTCCTTGCGCTGCCCCCACAGCATCACGTTCGCGACGCCCGGCACCGCCATGAGCCGCGCCCTGATCACGTAGTACGCCGACACCGACACCTGGATGAGCGAGTGGTCCGTCGACGTGATCCCGATCTTGACGGCACGGGCGGTCGCCGAGGCGGGCGCGAGGATCTCCGGCGGCGCGGCCCACGACGGCAGGGTCGCCGAGACCCCGGCGATCCGTTCCTGCACGAGCTGCCGGGCCTCCATCAGGTCGACGTCGGACTCGAAGACGAGCTCGATGTTGGACAGCTGGGGCACCGACTTGGACCGGAGGACGTCCAGACCCTCCACACCGTTGAGCGCCTGCTCGAGCGGGACGGTGATCAGCTCCTCGACGTCGGTCGTCGCGAGCCCCAGCGCCCCGGTCTGGACGATCACCCGGGGGGGCGCGAACTCGGGGAACACGTCCAGGCGCGACTGCGGGAGGAGGACGACGCCCAGCCCCATGAGCAGGACACCGCCGGCGGCGACCAGGTACCGGAACCTCAGGCTGGTGGCGACCGTCCAGGCCATCAGCGTCCGCCGGGCCACCGTCACTCACCACCGCTGATGCCCGCCTCCACGCCCACCAGCAAGGCGGCGCCCACGGTCACCACCTCGGTGCCGGGTGCGGGACCCGCGCCGAGCAGCGCCCGGTCGTCGACGATGTCGAGGATGCTGATCGGGGCGCGCTGGTAGGTCCGCTCACCGACCACGGCGAAGGTCCACGCCTCTCCCTCGTTGTCGTAGACGACCCCTCCGTAGGGGATGGACAGCCCGTCCGGCGACGTCGCGACCGCCTCGGTCTCGAGCCCGATGCGATCCCGGGCCTCCCTGGTGAGGGTGATCCGCCCCGGCTCGCCGTCGTCGGCCACTTCCAGCACGGCGGGCTCCTCGCCGGCCGCCGCGTCGGTTCCCTGCGCGGTCCCCGAGCACCCGGTCACGACCAGGCCGGCGGCGACGAGGAACGACGCGAGCCTGGCGGGGCTGCTGGTCATCACGGTGCTCCCTCGCTCCCGTCCCGTGCCCGGCCGGCCGTCGGCCCGCCGCGGGCCCGTCTCCTGCCGGACGCCCTCGTCCTCGTCGTCCTCCACGTCCTCGTCGTCCTCGCGGGCCTCGTGTCGCCCGGCGAAGACGTCGTCGGGTCCGCCGGTGGTCGGGGTCAGGGCCCCGACGGCCGGGAGGAGCGCGGGGACCAGGACGAGGACGACCAGCGTGGACGTGACCAGCCCGGCCAGCAGGGTGACCGCGAACGGGCCCAGCAGCTCCAGCCCGGCGCCGCGCGGCACGACCGCGGCCGGCAGGAAGGCCGCGGCGGTGGTGAGGACGACGACCACCACCGCCGGCGCCTTCTCCTCGACCGCCCGTCGCATCGCCGCGGTGGCGTCCCGCACGCCGGTCCCGGCGGCGAGCGCCTGCGCCCGGCGCACCAGGACCAGTGCCTGCCGGACCGCCAGCGCCACCGCGGAGGCGATCGCCGCGAGCACCGGCAGCGAGCCGGCGCTGCCCAGCAGCGTCCCGGCGGCGAGACCGCCCACGCCGGCCAGAGGCAGGCAGAGCACCAGCGCCGCGGCCCCGCGCCAGCTGCTCGTGGCCGCCTGCAGCAGCAGGAAGACCAGCCCCACGACGACCAGGACGGCCAGGACGAGCCACTGCTGCACGTCGGCGCGGTCGCCGGCGTCGTCGATCACCTCGGCGCGGTACTCGTAGGGGTAGCTGAGCTCCTGCAACCGGGTGGTCACGTCGTCCGAGACCTCACCGCGGTCCCGGCCCTGGACCCGTGCGGTGACGTCCAGGCTCCGGGAGACGGCGTCGTGCGTGATGACCGTCGGATCGGAGGTCTGCACGACGTCGGCGACGGCACCCAGCGGCACCTGCGCTCCGGACGGGGTGTCGATCAGCAGGGCCTCGATGTCGAGGATGCTCTGCCGCGTGGCCGCGTCGCCCCAGACGACGACCTCGAAGATCGCCTGCTGCTCGTAGAGGCTGCCCACCACCAGTCCGGAGACCACGGTGCTGGCGGCACGTCGCACGTCCCCGGGCTTGACGCCGTACTGCTGGGCGGCGTCCAGGTCCACGCGCACCTCCGCGACGGGCTGGCGGGGCTGCGGCTCCACCACGGGCGTGACCACGCCCTCCACCGTGGCGAGGGCCTCCTGCACCATGTCCGCCGTCTCGCGGATGGTGCCGAAGTCCTGGCCGTAGACCCGGACGACCAGCTCGTCCCCCCGGGGGTCACCGGCCGACGCCAGCCGGCCCTGCACGTAGGAGCGGACCTCGCCGGCCAGACCGGGGTAGCCGGCCACCGTCGCCCGGATCGCGTCGAGGGTGGCGGCGTGGTCGGCGTCCTCACCGATGGCGAGCCAGATCTCGCCGGCGTCCACGTCCACGACCGCGTCCCCGCCGACCGCTCGTCCGACGTGGGTGGCGGCGGACTCGACGCCGGGCAGGCCCCGCAGTTCCCCGGCGGCGCGACCGGTGATCCGGTCCATCTCGCCGAGGGACGTCCCCGGCGCGGCCTCGAGCCGGACCAGCACGTTGCGCTCGTGCGGCTCCGGGAGCACGCCATCGGGACGGAACTGGACACCGGCGACGACGCCCAGCCCGAGGAGCAGCACCAGGGCCACCACGGCGGGGCCCCGGCGCCCGACGGACGGCGCCAGCCGGTCGACCCCCCGGTGGACCCAGCCGGTGGACCGGGGAGGCGGGGCCGGGCGGGCGCCCCGCCCACCGAGCAGCGCGACGGCCAGGGTCGGCGTGACGACGAGAGCCACCAGCAGGGAGAGCAGGGCGGCGAGGGCGAAGCTCAGCACCGCCGGCCGGGCGAACGCACCGGCCGTCCCGCTCAGCAGCAGGAGCGGGGTCACGGCGACCAGGACGACGACCGTCGCGTAGGCCAGGGCGCCGCGCCGCGGGACCAGTGCGCCCGCGACCAGGGCGCCGACCGGCGAGTCCCCGGCCTCGCGGCGGCGGTCGAAGCGCGCGCGCAGCTCCAGCGCGTCCCCGACCGCGTCGTCGACGACGAGGGCCGTGACGGCGGCGAGCCCGACGACGGTCATGGTGGTGAGCGTCGTGTCCCGGAGGTGCAGCACGTACAGGGCACCGACCAGCGAGGTCGCGACCGAGACGACGGCGATGACCGCGACCCGCCACGAGGACGAGACCACGAGGACCACGGCGAACGCGAGCAGCAGGCCGATCAGCACGGCGAGGCCGAGACGTCCCAGCGCAGTGTCCAGGTACGCCCTCGGCTGGTAGACCGTGGGGTCGAGGGTGATGCCGGACAGCCCGGGCGCCATCGCCTCGAGCGCGGCCTCCACGTCGCGGCCGACCTGGGCCGTGTCGGCGTCCGGGAAGCGCTCGACGACCAGCACGAGCCCCTGCTCGCCGGCGGAGCTGGCGTCGCCGATCAACGGCGGGTGGTCCTCCCGGACGTCGGCGACGTCCCCGAGCCGGACGGGTGCACCGTCGGCTCGCTGGACGGTCACGTCGGCCAGCTGACCGGAGTCGGTGACGGGCGAGACGTGCTGGACGCCGATGCGCTGGTTCGGCGACTCGAGGAACCCGCCCGTGCCCGGCGTGGACGCCTGCACGAAGCTCAGCGGGGACACCCACAGCGCGTTGCCCGTGGTGGTGATGAGCTGGGTCAGCGTGACGTTGCTGGCGACCAGCCGCTCCGGGTCGATCCGCACCTGCAGCTGGCGGTCCCGCAGTCCCCAGATCGAGACGTTGGCGACGCCCGGGATGCTCATCAGCCTGGGCCGCATGTGCCACTGGGCGAGGACGGACATCTCGATGAGCGGGACGTCGTCCGACCGCATGCCGACCATGGCGACGCGGCTCGCGCTGGCCGTCGCCTGGATCATGGTCGGCGGGTGCCCGACCTTGGGCAGCAGGCTGCTGCGCGCCATCCGCTCCTGCACCAGCTGGCGGGCGAGGTAGAGCTCGGTACCCGTCTCGAAGGCCAGGTCGACGACCGAGAGCCCGGACATGGAACGGGAGCGGATCTCCGCGAGCCGCGGGATGCCGTTGAGCAGGTTCTGCTCCAGCGGGACGGTGATCAGCTGCTCGACCTCCAGCGCGGAGAGGCCCAACGCCTCGGTCTGCACCTGCACGACCGTCGGCTCGTACTCCGGGTAGACGTCGACCGTCGCCTGCTGCAACTGCACCAGCCCCAGCGCCAGCACCGCGACGACACCCGCGACCACCAGGCGACGCAGCCGCACGGCGGACCCGATCAGCCAGCTCACCATGGGTGACCCTCTCCGATCGGATCCGAGTCGTGTGGTGCTCCGCGCCGCTCCGGCGAACGGCTTCCCGCCCCGGACGGCCGGAGAGTGCGCGGCTGGACGCTAACGAGATCCCTTGCCCGTCCGCGTCCTCCTGCGGGACAGTGCGATGCGCACCATCCGGCGTCCCGGCGGGCACCACAGGGGGAGACCGGTGTCCTCCTCGGGGGAGGTCACGGGGATGAGGAGTACCGGCTCCGACAGCCAGAGGTCGGTGTCCGGAGGCGACCTCGTGCTGGCCGTGCTGGTGGCCGTCCTCCTGGAGATCGGCTTCACGGTCTCGCTGACCGACCACGACCAGGTGACGCTGCCCCCACCGGACCTGGTCGGGAGGTCGTTCCTGGTGGCGGGCGCGCTCGCGCTGGCCTTCCGGCGGGCTGCCCCGCTGTCGGTCCTCGCCCTGAACGGCGCGGCGGACGTCGCCTACCAGGCGTTCGGTCACCGCCCTGCACCGCTGCCCCTCGGCGTGCTGATCGCCCTGTACGCCGTGGCGGTCGCGAAGCGGCCGCTGCTCAGCGGCTCGGCCACGGCGGCGTACGTCGGTGCACTGGCGGTGGGCTCGTCCACCGGGGTCATGCCGCTCGACGACGACCAGTTCTACGTGTACCTCGTGTCGGTGTCGGCCGTCGTGACGGTCGGCTACGGCGTGGCCCTGAGCCGTGCGCGGACGACGCTCGCCGAGCAGCGGACCGCCGTGCTGGCACGCGAGCAGGACGGCCGGATCCGGTCGGCCGTGCGGCAGGAGCGGGAACGCATCGCCCGTGAGGTGCACGACGTCGTCGCCAACGACGTGAGCGTGATGGTGGCGCAGGCGGCGGCGGCCCGGCGGGTGTTCGACGAGCAGCCCGGGACCGCCCTGGACGCGCTGGCCTCGATCGAGACCGTCGGTCGGGACGCCGTGCAGGGCCTGCGTCGCCTGCTCGGGTTGCTGAGGACGGGCGACGCGGACACCGGGTCCCCGGCGCCGGCGAGCCTGCAGAGCGTGCCGTGGCTGCTCACCGGGCTGCAGCAGGCCGGGCTGCCGGTCGACCTGACGGTCGTCGGGACGCCGCGGCACCTGCCCGCCGCCGTGGAGCTGCACGCCTTCCGGATCATCCAGGAGTCGCTGACCAACAGCCTGAAGCACGCGGGACCGACGCGCGCCAGCGTCACGCTCACCTACGGCGAGGCGGCCCTGGGCGTGGAGGTGCGGGACCGGGGACGTGGGGTCACCGGGTCGACGTCCCTGGGCCACGGGCTGATCAGCATGCGCGAGCGGGTCGCGATGCTCGGCGGGGACCTGCACGCAGGCCCGGACGCCGACTCGGGGTTCCGGGTGACGGCCGAGCTCCCGATGGCCGGGGGGAGCGCCCGATGACGACGACGGTCGTCATCGCCGACGACCAGCCACTGATGCGGACGGCCCTGCGCACCTGTCTCGACGCCGAGCCCGACCTGTCGGTGGCCGGTGTGGCGGGCGACGGCGCGGAGGTCGTGCGGATGGCCGCGCGGCTACGGCCGTCGGTCGTCGTGATGGACCTGCACATGCCGATCATGGACGGCATCGAGGCGACGAGGCGGCTGGTGGCCATGGCCGGCGGGACGCCGGTCCGGGTCCTGGTGATGACCAGCTTCGACCTCGACGAGCACATCATCGACGCCTTGCGGGCCGGCGCCAGCGGGTTCCTCGTCAAGGACGCGACCCCGGAGGAGCTGGTGCACGCCGTCCGGGTGATCGCGGCGGGTCACGCCTTCCTGTCCCCCTCGATCACCAGACGGTTGCTCGACCTGCGCGCCGGCAGCATGCCGCGGATCGCGTCCGACGGCGCGGACCCTGCGGTCGCCGCGCTCACGGTCCGGGAACGCGACGTGCTGCGCCTCGTCGCGCGGGGCCTGACGAACCTCGAGATCGCCACGGCACTGGACCTGGCTCCGAGCAGCGTGAAGACGCACATCGGACACCTGCTGGCCAAGCTGCACGTCTACGACAGGGTGCAGCTGGTCGTCTTCGCCTACGAGCACGAACTGATCCGCCCGGGCTGGATCGAGCCGGAGGACGCAGCACCGGGCCCCGGCCCGTCGGCTGGTCACCACGGGCCCCACCACGTGGACCGCACCACCGACGTCCCGATCCGGTGATCGGCGCGCGTTCCGCCCCTCCCCGCCCCTACGGTCGGGGAGTGGGCGAATCCCGGCTGCCCTCGCACACCCGGCCGCTGCACGTGCTGCTCGGCGTCGGGGCAGCGCTGGTGGTGCTCGCCGCGCTGTCGGCCGTCGACGGCGGCGCGTCGGCCCGCTACCTCTCGCTGGCTCTCGCCGTCGCGGCCGCGGGCCTCTCGCTCGCCGCGGCGGCGAGCGGGCTGCGCAGCACCGGGGAGGCGCTCGCGCTCAGCGCCGCCGGCCTCGCCGGCACCGCCTCCTGGGGGTCGGGGCCCGGGAACGCGATCGCCCTCGCCGGGTTGGTGGCCCTCGTCCTCGCCCTGCGGGTGCTCGCGCCCACCACGGCCGGCTGGTCGCTGGCCGCGTGGGCGTTCCTGCAGCTCGCGGTGCTCCGGGTCGTCGACGCCGTCCCCGACCCGCTGCACCCCTCGCTGTTCCTGGCCGTCACCCTGGTCGGCCTGGGCCTCGCGCTCGGAGGACGGCGGCTCGTGGCCCGGGTCGCCCTGCTGACGACCTTCCCCTGGTGGGTCGCCGGCGTGGCCGGCGGTCTGACGACGGCGTGGTCGGGCGCGGGCGCCGCCCGGCACCTGGCGGCGCTGCTGGTGGTCGCGGCCGCCGCGGGGCTGCTGGCGGCGCGCCTGCGGACCGACCTGGACGCGCTGCTCGGCCCGCCGGTCGCCGTCCCGGTGCTGGCCGGCGCGGTGGCCGGAGCGGCGGTGTCCGGCTCGCTGGCCACGCTGGGCACCCCGGGCACCACCGCGGTGGGGTCCGCCGGTGTGCTGCTGGCCTCGACCCTGCCCGAGTACCTGCACGGCTGGCGCCGCGGGTTGTTCCGGCCGGTCGCGGTCGCCGCCGGCTCCGTCATGGCGCTGGCCGCCGTGGCGCCGTCGTCGGCCCGCGGCGAGTGGGGCGCGCTCGTCGCGCTGTTCCTGCTCACGGCCGTCCCGACACTCCTGGTCGCGGGACGGCGGTCCGGCGAGCGGGCGTCGGCGCTGCCCTGGGCGATCGGTTGCCTGGCCGCGGCCGCGGTGCTGTCGGTCCCGGCGGGCTGGCTGGGCGCGGTGCCGGCGGCCGTCGTCCTCACCGTGGTCTACGGCGTCGGGCTGCTGGCCGCCGCGCCGATGCCCGCCGCGGACCGGGCCGGCACCCTGGTCGCCGCCGCTGGGAGCGCGGCTGCCGCGGTGGTGCTCGTCGCCCTGCAGGCCGATCGGGACGTCGTGGCGCTGCTGCTGCTCGTGCAGGCCGTGGTCACCGTCGAGTGGGCGGTCTGGTCCGCCCGGCCCGTCGACGAGCACCCGCCGTCGTCCGCCTGGCGCGTCGGCGCCGCCCAGGCGGTCGTCGCCGTCTGGCTCGCGGTGTCCGGCGGCGACGTCCACGTCGTGGAGGCGTACACGCTGCCGCTGGCGACCGGGCTGCTGCTCGCCCAGGGACCGCGCCTGGTAGAGGCGGCGTCGTGGCCGGCCTGGGGGCCGGCTCTGCTGCTGGCCGCGGTGCCGTCGGCGGCGATGGCCGTGGTGCTGCCGGGTGCGGTCCGGCCCGTCGTGCTGCTCGTCGCCTGCGCGGTCACGATGGTCGCCGCCGCCGCGACCGGCGTGCGCGCGCCGCTGGAGATCGGCGCTGCGACGGCCGTGGGCACGACCCTGGCCCTGGCCCTCTCCGCCCTGGTGTGGCCGGTCGCCGCCGCCCTGCTGACCGGCGTCGCCCTGCTCGCCGTGGGCGCCCGCCGCGAGCTGTTGCCGACGCCCTCCTCCGCCTCGCGCCTGGCCGAGCTCCGCTGAGCGCCGTGCTGCAGGATGGTCAGCGCGGCCCGGGGTGGGGCAGCCGGGCGACGTCGGCCCCGCCCCCGGCGGAGGGGTGCCGGCCGGCGGCGGCCAGGTCGGCCAGCTGCAGGACCCGCGTGACGTCGCTCGGGGACACCACGCCGACCACGCGGCCGCCGTCGAGGACCACCGCCCGCCCGTCGCTGCACCCCTGCATCCGGCCGAGCAGGTCGAGCAGCGGCTCCTCCGGGCGGGCGGTCGGGATCTCCGCCGGCGGGCACGCGACGTCGCGCAGCCGCGTCGTCGCCCGGGCGTGCGCGGGCACCGCCCGGAGCCGGTTGAGGGTGACCAGGCCCACCAGCGCGCCGCCGCGGTCGACCAGCGGGTAGGTGCTGAACCGGTGCACGAGCGCCACCTCGTGCAGGAACTGCTCGACCGGCTGCTCCGGGTCGGCGAGCAGCACCGGGCCGCTCATCACCCGGCCGACGGCCAGCCCGCCGAGCCGCGCGGACGCGCGGGCGTGCTGCTCCTCGGCGGTCGCGGCGTTGACCAGGAACAGGCCGATCAGCGCCAGCCACAGTCCGCCGAGCCCCCGGCCGGTGACCAGCTGGAGGACGCCGAGGGCGACGAGCGCGAAGCCGAAGAACCGCCCGGCCCGGGACGCCGTCACCGCGGAGGACCACGGGTCGCCGCGCCGCCACCACAGCAGCGCCCGCAGTAGCCGCCCGCCGTCGAGCGGGGCCGCCGGGACCAGGTTGAAGAGGGCCAGCGAGACGTTGATGACCGCGAGGTAGTCCAGGACGGCCACGGGCAGCCCGCCGGCGCCGGCCAGCCGGGCCAGGACGGCGGCCGCCATGAACAGCGCGCCGAGGACGAGGCTGGTCAGCGGGCCGACGCCGGCGATGCGGAACTCCGCCCCGGGGGTCCGCGCGCCGCCGCGCAGCCGGGCCACCCCGCCCAGCAGCCACAGGGTGATGCCCTCGACCTCGACCCCGTTGCGCCGGGCGACCAGCGCGTGGGCCAGCTCGTGCGCCAGGAGCGAGGCGAGGAAGGCCGCCGCGGCCACCAGGGCGGCGGCGGCGTAGGCCAGGCTGCTGCGGCCGGGCAGGACCAGCGGGAACCGGCCCAGCGCCAGGCCGCCGGCGATGATCAGCACGATCACCAGGACGCTGGCGTTCACGCCGACCCGGATGCCGGCGATGCGGCCCAGGCGGAAGGTCTCGTTCATGCGGTGCTCCTCGGGCTGCGCGGGTGCGCAGATCGCTGGCGCCCTACCCGGTTGCCCGCCATCGACAACCTGCCTGCCCGTGGCAGGGCGGTGACGCGGGCGACGTCCGCGGCGCCGACGTGCCACGCGGTGCCCCGGACGACGGCTGCCCGCGCCCCGGAGGGCGCGGGCAGCCGTGAGGTCGTGACGCGGTGGAACGGCCCCTCCGCACGGCCCCGCCCCGAGCGTGCGCGGGGTGGGGGGCGGAGGAGTCCTGCGTCAGACGCGGAAGCCGAGCGCGCGCAGCTGCTCGCGACCGTCGTCGGTGATCTTGTCGGGGCCCCACGGCGGCATCCAGACCCAGTTGATCCGGATGTCGTCGACCAGGCCGGGGCCGGGGCCGCCGGTCAGGGCGGTGCGCGCCTGGTCCTCGATGACGTCGGTCAGCGGGCAGGCCGCCGAGGTGAGCGTCATGTCCAGGATCGCGACGTTGTCGTCGTCGACGTCGATGCCGTAGACGAGGCCCAGGTCGACGACGTTGACGCCGAGCTCGGGGTCGACCACGTCGCGCATGGCCTCCTCGACGTCCTCGAGCAGGGCCGACTTGTAGGCCGGCAGGTCGCCCGGCGCGCCGTCGGTGGCCGGGGTGGCGTTCTCGGTGCTCTCGCTCATGCCTGTCCTCCTGTTGGGGTGGCGGGATGGGCGACCGGCACGGGGGTGGCCGCCATCGCGCGGGCGGATGCGTCCTTGAGGGCCATCCAGCTCATCAGCGCGCACTTGATGCGCGCCGGGTACTTCGACACCCCGGCGAACGCCACGGCGTCCTCGAGCTCGTCCTCGAGCTCCTCCGCCACGGACGCGTCGCCCTTGCTCTGCATCAGCGTCATGAAGTGGTCGCCGGTGCCCAGCGCGTCGGTCACCGACTTCCCGACGACCAGGTCGTACATCGCCGACACCGACGCCTGGCTGATCGAGCAGCCCATGCCCTCGTAGGAGACGTCGGCGATCGTCTCGCCGTCCAGGTGCACCCGCAGGGTGACCTCGTCACCGCACGTGGGGTTGACGTGGTGCACCTCGGCCTCGAACGGCTCGCGCAGCCCGCGGCCGTGGGGGTTGCGGTAGTGGTCCAGGATGATCTCCTGGTACATCGACTGCAGCTGCATCAGGCGGTTGCCTCCTCCGGCGTCACTCCGAAGAAACGCTGCGCGGCCCGCACACCTTCCACCAGCGCGTCGACGTCGTCGTAGCCGGTGTGCACGTAGAACGTGGCGCGCGTGGTCGCCGGGACGCCGTAGCGCCGGACCACCGGCCAGGCGCAGTGGTGCCCCACGCGCACGGCGACGCCGAGGTCGTCGAGGACCTGGCCGACGTCGTGCGGGTGGATGCCCTCAACGGTGAACGACACCGCTCCCCCGCGCGCGACGGTGTCCGGCGGGCCGATGACGGTGACGCCCGGGATCGCCTGCAGCTGCTCGAGGGCGTAGCCGGTCAGCGCCTCCTCGTGCGCCTGCACCCGGTCCATCCCCAGGGCCTGCAGGTACTCGACGGCAGCACCGAGCCCGACCACCTGGGCGGTCATCGGCACGCCGGCCTCGAAGCGCTGCGGCGGCGGCATGAAGGTGCTGCCCTCCATCCGCACGACCTCGATCATCGAGCCACCGGTGAGGAACGGCGGCAGCGCGTCGAGGACCTCGTAGCGGCCCCAGAGCACGCCGACGCCGGTGGGCCCGAGCATCTTGTGCCCGGAGAACACCAGGAAGTCCGCGCCGAGGGTGGCGACGTCGACCGGCTGGTGCGGCACCGACTGGGCGCCGTCGACCAGCACCAGCGCCCCGACCTCGCGCGCGCGGGCCACGATCGGCTCCAGCGGGTTGATGGTGCCGAGGATGTTCGACTGCTGGGTGACCGCGACCAGCCTGGTCCGCTCGTTGACCACGGTGGCCAGGTCGGAGAGGTCGAGGCGGCCGTCGTCGGTGAGCCCCAGCCAGCGCAGCGTGGCGCCGGTGCGCTCGCACAGCTGCTGCCAGGGCACCAGGTTGGCGTGGTGCTCCATCTGGGTCACGACGATCTCGTCGCCCTGGCCGACGGCGTACCGGCGGAAGGACGGCTCCTTCGCCGTCGCGGCGTTGGACAGCGCGTAGGCGACGGTGTTGATCGCGTCGGTGGTGTTGCGGGTGAACACCACCTCCTCGACGGCGCCGCCGATGAAGTCCGCGATCCGCGCCCGGGCCGCCTCGTAGAGGCCGGTGGCCTCCTCGGCGAGCTGGTGGGCACCGCGGTGCGGAGCGGCGTTGTGGTTCTCGTAGAAGTCGCGCTCGGCGTCGAGGACGCTGCGCGGCTTCTGCGAGGTGGCGCCGGAGTCGAGGTAGACCAGCCGCTTCCCGTCGCGCACGGTGCGCGTCAGGATCGGGAAGTCCGCCCGGATCGCCTCGACGTCCAGCGGCAGCGGGGCCCTCTGCGCCCCGGTACCGGGACGCGAGACGGTCTGGGTCATGCGGATGCGACCTCCGGAGAGCCCTTGACGTAAGCGGCGTAGCCCTCGTCCTCGAGCTTGTCGGCCAGCTCCTGGCCGCCCTCGTCGACGACCCTGCCGTTGACGAAGACGTGCACGAAGTCGGGCGTGATGTAGCGCAGGATCCGCGTGTAGTGGGTGATCAGCAGGACGCCGACGTCACCCTCCTCGCGGGTGCGGTTGACGCCCTCGGAGACGACCCGCAGGGCGTCGACGTCGAGGCCGGAGTCGGTCTCGTCGAGGATCGCGATGCGCGGCTTGAGCAGCCGCATCTGCAGGATCTCGTGGCGCTTCTTCTCACCGCCGGAGAAGCCCTCGTTGACGTTGCGCTCGGCGAACGCCGGGTCCATCTCCAGGCCGGCCATCTCGGTCCTGACGTCCTTGACCCAGGTGCGCAGCTTCGGCGCCTCGCCCTTGATCGCGGTGGCCGCGGTGCGCAGGAAGTTCGACACCGAGACGCCGGGGACCTCGACCGGGTACTGCATGGCGAGGAACAGGCCGGCGCGGGCGCGCTCGTCGACGCTCATGGCGAGGACGTCCTCGCCGTCGAGGGTCACCGTGCCGCCGGTGATCGTGTACTTCGGGTGCCCGGCGATCGAGTAGGCCAGGGTCGACTTGCCCGACCCGTTCGGGCCCATGATCGCGTGGGTCTCACCGGAGCGGACGGTCAGGTCGACGCCCTTGAGGATCTCCTTGGCGTCGTCCCCCTCGCCCACGGTGACGTGCAGATCGCGGATCTCCAGCACGGACACTTGTCTTCTCGCTCCTCAGTTCGCGGCCCGGTCGTCGGCGGAGGTCAGGGGGCGCGTGCCGTCGGCGTGCGTGTCGACGTACACGTCCTCCCCGTCCACGCGGACCGGGTAGACGTCGACCGGCTCGGTGGCCGGCAGGTTGGTGGGCTCGCCGGTGCGCAGGTCGAAGCACGACCCGTGCAGCCAGCACTCGATGGTGGGGGCGCCGCCGAACTCCTCGACGTCGCCCTCGGACAGCGGGACCTCGGCGTGCGAGCAGACGTCCTGGATCGCGTAGACGCCGCCCTCGAACCGGACGACGGCCACGTCGACGTCGGCCAGCTCGACCCGCAGCGCGCCGTCCTCCGGCACCTCCGAGAGCCCGCAGACCCGCTCGAAGGCCATGGTCAGGCCACCTCGACCGGCTGCTCGTCGAGGCCGGGCAGCGCGCCCAGGCGCGTCTCGATCGAGCGCATCAGCCGGTCCTGCAGCTCGGGCAGCCCGATCCGCTGGACGACGTCGGCGAAGAAACCGCGCACCACCAGGCGGCGGGCGGTCTCGGCGTCGATGCCGCGCGAGCAGAGGTAGAACAGCTGCTCGTCGTCGAAGCGGCCGGTGGCGCTGGCGTGGCCGGCGCCGACGATCTCGCCGGTCTCGATCTCCAGGTTGGGCACCGAGTCGGCGCGGGCGCCGTCGGTGAGCACGAGGTTGCGGTTGAGCTCGTAGGTGTCGGTGCCGGTGGCCGCCGGGCGGATCCGGACGTCGCCGATCCACACCGTGCGGGCGCCCTCGCCCTGCAGCGCGCCCTTGTAGAGCACGTTGCTGGTGCAGTTGGGCACCGCGTGGTCGACCCAGAGCCGGTGCTCCTGGTGCTGGGTCTCGTCGGAGAAGTAGACCCCGAACAGCTCCGCCCGCCCGCCGGGACCGGCGTACTGCACGTTGCTGACCAGCCGGACGAGGTCGCCGCCGAGGGTGACCACGACCTGGCTGAAGGAGGCGTCGCGGCCGACGACGGCGTCGAACTGCCCGCCGTGCACGGCACCGGGCGCCCACTCCTGCACCGAGACGAGCTCGACCTGCGCGCCGTCGCCCACGAGGACGGCGACGCCGCCGGCGTAGCGCGCCAGGCCGCTGTGGTCGAGGACGACGGTCGCCTTCGCGTACGCGCCGACCTCGACGACGAGCTGGCCCCACACGACCTCGTCCGAACCGGTGCCGGCCAGGCCGAGGACGACCGGCCGGTCGAGCTGCGCCTCGGCGGGCACCCGGACGACGGCGGCGCCGCCACTGTGCCGGCGGGCCAGCGCGGCGAGCCGGTCGACCGGCTCGGGCAGACCCTTGAGCAGCGGGTCGTCGGCCTCGACGCCGGTGAGCTCCACGCCGTCGGGCAGGTCCGTCGTCCACGTCAGGTGCGCATCCGACGGGGCGCCGTCCAGCAGCGGCCGGATCCGCTTCATGGGCGTGAAGCGCCAGGTCTCCTCGCGGCCGGTGGGCGAGCCGAAGGCGTCCGGGTCGGTGGAGGTGAACCGCTCGGACGGCGAGCCGGTGCGGGCCGGCCCGCCGTGCGAGTGCGCACCCGGCGCGGCCTGCCCGGCGCTGCCGGTGCCGGCGGCCGGGGTGGTCGGCGGGCCGGCCTGGGCACCGACGCCCTCGGCGAACAGCTCGCCGGCGAGGGTGGCCGACTCGGTGGTGAGGCCGGTGGTGTTGGCGGGGGTGGTCTCTGCCGACATCAGCCGACGGCACCTTCCATCTGCAGCTCGATCAGGCGGTTGAGCTCGAGGGCGTACTCCATGGGCAGCTCGCGGGCGATCGGCTCGACGAACCCGCGCACCACCATCGCCATGGCCTCGTCCTCGGACAGGCCGCGGCTCATCAGGTAGAAGAGCTGGTCCTCGCTGACCCGGGAGACGGTCGCCTCGTGGCCCATCGACACGTCGTCCTCGCGGACGTCGACGTAGGGGTAGGTGTCCGACCGGCTGATCGTGTCGACCAGCAGGGCGTCGCACTTGACCGTCGACCTGGATCCGTGCGCGCCCTCGTCGATCTGCACGAGGCCGCGGTAGGACGTCCGGCCGCCGCCGCGGGCCACCGACTTGGACACGATGGTCGAGGAGGTGTGCGGCGCGGCGTGCACCATCTTGGCGCCGGCGTCCTGGTGCTGGCCCTCGCCCGCGAAGGCGATGGACAGGACCTCGCCCTTGGCGTGCTCGCCGGTCATCCAGACGGCCGGGTACTTCATGGTCACCTTGGAGCCGAGGTTGCCGTCGATCCACTCCATGGTCGCGCCCTCGTGGGCGATCGCCCGCTTGGTGACCAGGTTGTAGACGTTGTTCGACCAGTTCTGGATGGTCGTGTACCGGCAGCGCGCGTTCTTCTTGACGATGATCTCGACGACCGCAGAGTGCAGCGAGTCCGACTTGTAGATCGGCGCGGTGCAGCCCTCGACGTAGTGCACGTAGGCACCCTCGTCGACGATGATCAGCGTCCGCTCGAACTGCCCCATGTTCTCGGTGTTGATCCGGAAGTAGGCCTGCAGCGGGATCTCGACCTGCACGCCCTTGGGCACGTAGATGAACGAGCCGCCCGACCACACCGCGGTGTTCAGTGCGGCGAACTTGTTGTCGCCCGACGGGATCACCGTGCCGAAGTACTCGCGGAAGAGCTCCGGGTGCTCCTTGAGGGCGGTGTCGGTGTCGAGGAACAGGACGCCCTGCTCCTCGAGGTCCTCGCGGATCTTGTGGTAGACGACCTCGGACTCGTACTGGGCTGCGACACCGGAGATCAGCCGCTGCTTCTCCGCCTCGGGGATGCCCAGCTTGTCGTAGGTGTTCTTGATGTCCTCGGGCAGCTCGTCCCAGGAGGCGGCCTGCGCCTCGGTCGAGCGCACGAAGTACTTGATGTTCTGGAAGTCGATGCCGGACAGGTCCGAGCCCCAGTCGGGCATGGGCTTGCGGCCGAACAGCTTGAGGGCCTTGAGCCGGCGCTCGAGCATCCACTCGGGCTCGCTCTTGAGCGCCGAGATGTCGCGGACGACCTCCTCGGACAGACCCCGCCGGGCCGTGGACCCGGCCACGTCGGTGTCGGCCCAGCCGTACTGGTAGCGGCCGAGCTGGTCGATCTGCTCGTCCTGCGTCAGCGGCGTGCCGGCCACCGGCTGCTGCGTGCTGGTCATGCGGGCGTCCTCTCCCGGTCGTTCGTGGGGGTGGTGCTGGTGGACGGTGCGGTGCGCGGGACCCGCGCTGCTCGCTCACCTGGTACAGGGCCCGCGGGCAGGGATCTGTTCCCCCCGCGGGTGTGGTCCGGGCCGCTGCCGGCCGGCCCGTGGCCCGGCCGTCGCGGGCCGGGGATGTGGGTGGTGCAGACCCCGTCGCCGTGGGCGATGGTGGCCAGGCGCTGGACGTGCGTGCCCACCAGCCGGCCGATCACCGCCGTCTCGGCCTCGCACAGCTGCGGGAACTCCGCCGCGACGTGCGCCACCGGGCAGTGGTGCTGGCAGAGCTGCCCGCCGCCGGAGATCGCCGAGGCCGAGGCAGCGTAGCCCTCGGTCGTCAGCGCCTCGGCGAGCGCCTGCGCCCGGTCGACCGGGGCGCCCGCGGCGCGGGCCACGGCGTCCGAGGCGCGCTGCTCCAGCCCCGCCAGCTGCGCCTCGGCGACGGCGCGGACGGCGTCCGGCCCGCCGGAGGCGGCGACGAAGCGCAGCGCGGTGAGCGCCAGGTCGTCGTAGGCGTGCCCGAACCCGGACCGGCCGGCGTCGGTGAGGTGGAAGCGCCGGGCGGGCCGGCCCCTCCCCCGGTGCGCACCCGGTGTCGCGCGCTCCTCGACCCGGCCGCGCGCGGCCAGGGCGTCGAGGTGGCGCCGGACGGCGGCCGGGCTGATGCCCAGCCGGCCGGCCAGCTCGCTGGCGGTCTGCGGCCCGTGCTCGAGCAGCAGTGCGGTCACGCGGTCGCGCGTGCGGACGTCGTCGACCCGCACCGTCCCCACCTGCCCCGCGTCGCTTTCCACAACACGATTGTGACCTATATCGGGAGGCCCGCAAGGAAGGTGCACCTAACCCACCCGGCCCCCGACCGCGCTGGTCAGGGGCCGGGTGGGCCAGGTCACAGCGGCCCGGTCGCGACCGACCGCTCAGACCTGGCCGGCCACCTCCGCGGCGGCCACCGCGAGGTCGAGCGCGCCGTCGCGGACGCCGACGGTCACCGCCCGCCCGGAGCCCAACCGGCCGTCGAGCAGCAGCCGGGCCAGCGGGTTGTCGACCTCCCGCTGGATCGCCCGGCGCAGCGGCCGGGCGCCGAACTGCGGCTCGTGGCCGCGCTCGGCGATCCAGGCGACGGCCTCGTCGGTGAAGGCCACCTCGATGTCCTGGGCGGACAGCCGGCGGCGGGTCTCCTCCAGCAGCAGCCGGGTGATCTGCTGCAGCTGCTCGCTCTCCAGCTGCTGGAACACCACGATCTCGTCGATCCGGTTGAGGAACTCCGGCCGGAAGGACTCGCGCAGCCGCCGCACCAGCCGGTCGCGCAGGCCGGCGTCGGCCGCCGCGCCGTCGCCGGTGCCGAAGCCCAGCGGGGCGTTGCGGCCCTGGATGAGCTCCGAGCCCAGGTTGCTCGTCATGACCAGCACGGTGTTCGTGAAGTCGACCGTGCGGCCCTGCGAGTCGGTGAGCCGGCCGTCGTCGAGCACCTGCAGCAGGGTGTTGAAGACGTCGGGGTGCGCCTTCTCGATCTCGTCGAGCAGCACCACCGAGTACGGACGGCGGCGGACGGCCTCGGTCAGCTGCCCGGCGTCCTCGTAGCCGACGTAGCCGGGCGGGGAGCCCACGAGGCGGCTGACGGTGTGCCGCTCCTGGAACTCGCTCATGTCCAGCCGGACCATCCGGTCCTCGTCGCCGAACAGGGCCTCGGCCAGCGCGCGGGCCAGCTCGGTCTTGCCGACGCCGGTGGGCCCGAGGAACAGGAAGCTGCCGATCGGCCGGTCGGGGTCACCGAGCCCGACGCGGGAGCGCCGGACGGCCTCGGCCACCACGCGGACGGCGTCGTCCTGGCCGACCACCCGCCGGTGCAGGTGCTCCTCCAGCTGCAGCAGGCGCTCCATCTCCTCCTGGGTGAGCTGGGCGACCGGGATGCCGGTGGACCGGGAGACCACCTCGGCGATGTCCTGGACGCCGACCTCCGGGACGCCGGCCTGCCCGCCGCCCGACCGCGCCTGCTCCAGCCGCGCCTGCGCCCCGGCCAGCTCGTCGCGGAGCTCCGAGGCCCGCTCGTACTGCTCGGCGGCGACGGCCTGGTCCTTCTCCCGCTGCAGCCGCTCGACCTCCTGCTCGAGGCCGCGCAGGTCGGTCGGCGGGGTCTTCACCCGCCGGCGCACCCGGGCACCGGCCTGGTCGATGAGGTCGATGGCCTTGTCCGGGAGGTGCCGGTCGGTCACGTACCGGTCGGAGAGGTCCACCGCAGCGCGGATCGCGTCGTCGGTGAAGCGGACCCCGTGGTGGGCCTCGTAGCGGTCGCGCAGCCCGCAGAGGATCTGCACGGTGTCCTCGACGCCCGGCTCGGCCACCAGGATCGGCTGGAACCGGCGCTCGAGGGCGGCGTCCTTCTCGATATTGCGGCGGTACTCGTCGAGCGTGGTGGCACCGATGACGTGCAGCTCGCCGCGCGCCAGGGCCGGCTTGAGCATGTCGCCCGCGCCGCCGGAGCCCTCCGAGACGCCGGCGCCCACGACGGTGTGCAGTTCGTCGATGAAGACGATGACCTCGTCGGAGTGCTCGCAGATCTCGTCCATCGTCTTCTTGAGCCGCTCCTCGAAGTCACCGCGGTAGCGGGTGCCGGCCACCAGGCCGGTGAGGTCGAGCTCGATCAGACGCCGGCCGCGCAGGGTCTCGGGCACGTCGCCCTCGACGATCTGGGCGGCGATGCCCTCGACGATCGCCGTCTTGCCGACGCCGGCCTCGCCGATGAGCACCGGGTTGTTCTTCCGCCGCCGGGAGAGGACCTCGACGGTCTGCTCGATCTCCAGCTCACGGCCGATGACCGGGTCGATGCGTCCGTCGCGGGCCAGCTGGGTGAGGTCGCGGCCGAACTCGTCGAGCGTCGGGGTGGTCGACGTGCCGGGCTGGCCGGGGCCGCCGGGACGCCCGCCGCTGCCGGGCTGCGGACCGCCCGTGGCGGCCTGCTGGAGGGCCTCCGGGGTCACGCCGCGCTCGCGCAGCACCCGTCCGCCCGGGGAGTCGGGGTGGACGGCGAGCGCGAACAGCAGGTGCTCGGGACCGATGTAGGTCGAGCCCAGCGCGCGGGAGACCTGGTGCCCGTCGAGCAGGGCGCGCTTGGCGGCCGGGGTGAGCGACGGGGGCTCGTCGCGGGGCTCGCCACGCTGGAGCTGCGGCTCGAGCTGGGACCGCAGCTGGTCGGGGTCGACGCCGGTGCGGGCGAGGAACTGGCGGGTCGTCTCGTTCCCGGTCATCGCCCAGAGCAGGTGCTCGGTGCCGAGGTCGGTGCTGCCGGAGGCCACCGCCCGGTGCGCCGCGGCGTTGACCAGCTCCCGTGCCTGCTGGCTGAGGAACTGGGTGATGTCGATCCGCTGGCGCTGCGGCTGCTGTGCGCCGCCGGTGAAGCGGGCGAGGAAGTCGTCGAAGGGGCTCCCGTAGGGGCCCGGGTAGAAGGGGCTGGTCATACCTCACGTCCAAGGGGAGTCGGATCGGCCGGTGGGCTCCCGCGGAGGGCTCCCCGCCGGGAGGGCCCGTACCCGGATGCGCGCACCGACACCGCGGCGTCTCGGTCGCTCGCGCCCCGTACAGCGCGGGACGCCGGCCCGCGCTTCCACCGTGTGATCCGCCCTGGGCGAACAGGAGGCGCCCGTCCGCGCGGCTAGCATCGGGACGTGCAGGTCACCCCCTCGCTCGTCTCGCGGGTCGCCCTCGTCAACCTGGTCGCGAACGGTGCGATCGTCGTCACGGGCGGGGCCGTCCGGCTCACCGGTTCCGGCCTCGGCTGCCCGACGTTCCCCACGTGCACCGAGGAGAGCCTGGTCACCACGCCCGAGATGGGCGTCCGCGGCGTCATCGAGTTCGGCAACCGCACGCTGACGTTCGTGCTCGCCGCCGTGGCCCTGGCCGTGGTCGTGGCGGTCTGGCGGTCGCCGCGCCGCGACCTGCGCCCGCTGGCCCTGCTCAGCTTCCTGGGCATCCCCGCCCAGGCCGGCCTCGGCGGGGTCACGGTGCTCACCGGGCTGAACCCGTGGACCGTCGCCGCGCACTTCCTGATCTCCATGGTGCTCATCGCGATCGCGACCGTCCTGTGGCTGCGCTCGCGGGAGCCCGGCGTCGGCCAGCCGCTGGTCCGCCGTCCGCTCGCCCGTCTGGTCGGGGGCGTCGCCGCGGTCACCGCCGCCGTCCTGGTGCTCGGCATGCTCGTGACCGGCAGCGGCCCGCACAGCGGCGACGTCGACGAGAACGACGTCCCGACCGGCGACCGCATGGGCTTCGACCTGGAGACGATCAGCCAGGTGCACGCCGACGCCGTCTTCCTGCTCGTCGGCCTGACCGTCGCGATGCTGGTGGCCCTGTACGCCACCGACTCCCCCGGCCGCGTCACGCGCGCCGCACGCGACCTGCTCGTCGTCCAGCTCGCGCAGGGACTGGTCGGGTTCGCCCAGTACTTCACCGGGCTGCCGGTCGTGCTGGTGCTCCTGCACATGCTCGGCGCGGTGCTGGTCGCGGTGTTCACCGCCCGGCTGGTCTGGTCGGTGCGCGGACCGGCCAGCGAGCAGCCGCTCGACACCGCCGCCGTCCGCGCGGCCGCCACCCGCTGAGGCCCCACCCGGCACCGCCGCGCCGGCCACGGCGCCGGCCATGGCTCAGCCGGGCCGGTCCCGGTCGTCGACGGTGAGGGTCAGCGTGCTGGTGTACGCGGCGGACGGCGGGTCGGCGGGCGCGTCCGCCGGCTCGGCGCCGGCCGGCCAGACCCGCACCGCGCGGTACGCGTAGCCGTCCTGCTCCGCGGCCTCGTGGTCGAGCTCGACCTCCTGCCCCGGCCGCAGCGCCCGGTACCCGGGCACGAGGACCTGGCTGAAGCCGACCCAGCAGCCCCCAGGGGTCTCCCGGTGAGTCGACGACGCCCCAACCCTCCTCGTCCCGCCAGAGCCGCAGCGTCGCCCGTGTCGTCACACCGGGAGGGTGGCCCTGCCCGAGCGGGCCGCGCCGGCGGGTTCCACCCGTCGACGGGCCTCCCCTGGATGGACCCGGGCCCCCGAGGGACGGGGCGGGGAGCTCCTCGTCCTCAGACGAGGACGTCGACGGCGATGGCGATCGACAGCAGCGTCATGTGCGTGATCGACACCGAGAAGAGCCGCATCGGCCGGTCGGGCACAGCGCTCCGGATGCGGTTGAGCCACTGGTGGGACTCGGCCACGTACCACGCGCCGAGGAGTCCCCCTCCGATGGCGAAGGCCCAGTTCAGGACAGGGCTGAGCGATCCCATCAGCAGGGTGGCCCCGAGGGTCGCCCACGCCCACGCGACGGACTGCCGGCCGACGCTCGCCGGGCCGGCGACGACGGACAGCATGGGGACGCCGGCGCGGGCGTAGTCGTCGCGGTACCGGCTGGCCAGCGCCCAGAAGTGCGGCATCTGCCAGCAGAAGACGACGGCGAAGAAGGCGAGCGCCGGCCAGTCGAGCGAGCCGGTCACCGCCGCCCAGCCGATGAGCACCGGCGCTGCCCCGGGGAAGGCCCCGAAGACCGTGTTGTGCCGGGTCCGGCGCTTGAGCACCATCGTGTAGACGACGGAGTAGGCCAGGATCGCGACCGCGGCCAGCGCCGTGGCCAGCGGTGTGGTGGCCACCCACAGCAGTGCCAACGACGCCGCGGCGAGCACCGCCCCGAAGACCAGGGCCGCCTGCGGGGACACCACCCCGGCGGGGATCGGCCGGTTGCGCGTGCGGGACATCAACCGGTCGATGTCGCGGTCGTACCAGCAGTTGAAGGTGTTGGCCGCGCCGGCGGCGAACATCCCGCCGACCATCGTGGCGCCCACCAGCTGCCAGGAGGGCCAGCCGTCGGCGGCCATCATCATCGCCGGCAGCGTGGTGACCAGCAGCAGCTCGACGAGCTTCGGCTTGGTCAGCGCCACGTAGGCGCCCACCACGGCGGACACCCGGCGGGTGGAGACGACCGGTCGCTCGGAGATCGCCGTCACCGGACGGTCCCCCGCGCGCGCGGGCACGGGCGGCAGGGCACCACCGAGCGGGGAGGCAGCACGGAGGTCCCTTCGAACCGGGGATGCAACGGCTCCCACTGTAGCCCGCGGCCATCCCGGCGACCGGCCGGGATGACTAGGGTTCGATCACGTTGACGGTGCGCGAGCAGCGGGTAGGGCCGTCGGTGACGACGACGGCGCCTCGGGTCAGCGACGCCCGGAGGCACGGCGCCCTGCCGGGCACCGAACCGCGTCAACCGCCCGGGAGCACGGGGAACCGGTCCCCCGGACGGCCCCGTGCACGGCCGACCTCGAGGAGCACCGCCCGACATGGACACCAACGCCACGGACACCCGGAGCACCGAGTCCGAGGCCCCCGCCGAGGCCGCGAGCGACACCCCGACCGGCTCGCCCCGCCAGCCGCACCCGACGCTGCCCGACGACCTCGGCGACCTCGACCGCCGGGCCGTCGACACCGCCCGCGTGCTGGCCATGGACGCCGTGCAGAAGGTCGGCAACGGCCACCCCGGCACCGCGATGAGCATGGCGCCGACCGCCTACCTGCTCTTCCACAAGTGGCTGCGGCACGACCCGACCGACGCGAACTGGGTCGCCCGGGACCGGTTCGTCCTGTCGATGGGCCACTCGAGCCTGACGCTGTACGTGCAGCTGTACCTCTCCGGTTACGGCCTCGAGCTCGAGGACCTGCAGGCCCTGCGCACCTGGGGCTCGAAGACGCCCGGCCACCCCGAGGTCAACCACACCCCCGGCGTGGAGACGACGACCGGCCCGCTGGGCCAGGGCGTCGGCAACGCCGTGGGCATGGCGATGGCCGCCCGCCGCGAGCGCGGCCTGCTCGACCCCGACACCCCCGAGGGCGAGAGCCTCTTCGACCACACCATCTGGGCCTTCGCCTCCGACGGCGACCTGGAGGAGGGCGTCAGCGGCGAGGCCTGCTCGCTGGCCGGCACCCAGCAGCTGGGCAACCTGGTGCTCGTCTACGACGACAACCGGATCTCCATCGAGGACGACACGACCGTCGCCTTCACCGAGGACGTCGGCAAGCGCTACGAGGCCTACGGCTGGCACGTGCAGCACGTCGACGACGGCGAGGACCTCGCCGCCGTGGACGCCGCGTTCGCCGCCGCGAAGGCCGAGACCGGCCGCCCGTCCATCATCGTGCTGCGGACGATCATCGCCTGGCCGGCACCGAACAAGCAGAACACCGGCGCCGCGCACGGCTCGGCGCTCGGCGACGACGAGGTGCGGGCCACCAAGGAGCTCCTCGGCTTCGACCCGGAGCAGACCTTCCAGGTCGACGACGAGGTGCTCGCCCACGCCCGCTCGGTCGTCGAGAGGGGCCGGCAGGAGCACGCCGAGTGGCAGCAGCGCTTCGACGCCTGGACGCAGGCCGAGCCCGGGCGCGCCGCCCTCCTCGAGCGCATGCGCGAGCGCCGGCTGCCCGAGGGCTTCGCCGAGGCCCTGCCCACCTTCGACGCCGACCCGAAGGGCGTGGCCACCCGCAAGGCGTCGGGCAAGGTCCTCGCCGCCCTCTACCCGGCGCTGCCCGAGCTGTGGGGCGGGTCGGCCGACCTGGCGGAGAGCAACAACACCGCCGTCGAGGGCGAGCCGTCGTTCCTGCCGGCCGACCGCCAGACCAAGATGTGGAACGGCGGCCCCTACGGCCGGACCCTGCACTTCGGCGTCCGCGAGCACGCCATGGGCGCGATCATGAACGGCATCGCGCTGCACGGCGGGACCCGCGTCTACGGCGGCACCTTCCTCACCTTCTCCGACTACATGCGCGGCGCGGTCCGGCTGGCGGCGCTCATGCAGCTGCCGGTCACCTACGTGTGGACGCACGACTCGATCGGCCTCGGCGAGGACGGCCCGACGCACCAGCCGATCGAGCACTTCGCCGCGCTGCGCGCGATGCCCGGCCTCGACGTCGTCCGCCCGGCCGACGCCAACGAGGTCGCCGTCGCCTGGCGCACGGTGCTGGAGAACAACGACCGCCCGGCCGGCCTGCTGCTGTCGCGGCAGAACCTGCCGGTGTTCGACCGCTCGCAGATGGGCCCGGCCGAGGGCACCGCGCGCGGCGCCTACGTGCTGGCCGACGCCTCGAACGGCAGCCCCGAGGTGATCCTGCTGGGCACCGGCTCGGAGGTGCAGATCGCCGTGGCCGCGCGCGAGCGGCTGGAGGCCGACGGCGTCCCGACCCGCGTGGTCTCGGTGCCCTGCGTCGAGTGGTTCGCCGACCAGGACCAGGCCTACAAGGACGAGGTGCTGCCGCCGACGGTCCGCGCCCGGGTGAGCGTCGAGGCCGGCGTCCCCATGGGCTGGCGGGAGTTCGTCGGCGACGCCGGGCGGATCGTCGGCCTGACCCACTACGGCGCCAGCGCCGCCTACTCCGTCCTCTACGAGGAGTTCGGGCTCACCGACGAGGCCGTCGTCGCCGCCGCCCGCGAGAGCATCGAGGCGGCCCGTTCCGGCGCCGCCGTGCCGGCCGGTCCGGTCGCGGCGACCGGTGGCCTGCCCCACCCGACCGGCGACCGCTGAAGAACGACCTCCTGCCCCCCACCACTCGCGAGCCCGCGGCGGGACCCTGCAGGGGGCCGCACACCACCAGTCCGGAAGGAACCTGACCATGGCACAGAACGAGAAGCTGGCCGAGCTGTCGGAGGCCGGCGTCGCCGTCTGGCTCGACGACCTGTCCCGCGACCGCATCCGCAGCGGCAACCTCCAGTCGCTCGTCGACGAGCACTCCGTCGTCGGCGTCACCACGAACCCGACCATCTTCGCCGCGGCGATCAGCGGGTCGGAGTCCTACGACGACCAGCTGCACGCGCTCGCCGTCCGCAAGGTGAGCGTCGAGGAGGCGCTGCGCACCATCACCGCCGCCGACGTCCGCGACGCCTGCGACCTGCTGGCGCCGGTCGCCCAGCGGCAGCCCGGGGACGGCCGGGTGTCGCTCGAGGTCGCCCCCGGCCTCGCGCACGACACCGACGCGACCGCCGCCGAGGCCGCCCACCTGTGGTGGCTGGTCGACCGGCCCAACCTGTTCATCAAGATCCCGGCGACCGAGGAGGGGCTGTCGGCGATCACCACCTCGATCGCCCGCGGCATCAGCGTCAACGTCACCCTCATCTTCAGCCCCGAGCGGTACCGCGCCGTCATGGACGCCTACCTGTCCGGGCTGGAGCAGCGGCGGGCCGAGGACCCCGACGCCGAGCTGTCGCACATCGCCTCGGTGGCGTCCTTCTTCGTGTCGCGCGTCGACACCGAGATCGACAAGCGGCTGGACGAGGCAGGGGCCGACCCCTCGCTCAAGGGCAAGGCGGCGCTGGCCAACGCCCAGCTGGCCTACCAGGCCTACGAGGAGGTCTTCTCCTCCGACCGCTGGAAGGCGCTGGAGGACGAGGGCGCCCGCCCGCAGCGGCCGCTGTGGGCCTCGACCGGCGTCAAGAACCCCGACTACCCCGACACCCTCTACGTCAGCGAGCTCATCGCCCCCGGCACGGTCAACACCATGCCGGAGAAGACGCTCATGGCCTACGCCGACCACGGCAGCCCCGGCACCCCGGTGCAGAAGACCTACGAGGAGGCCGCCGCGACGATGAAGGCGGTCGCCGAGGCCGGGGTCGACCTCGACGACGTCTTCCAGGTCATCGAGGACGAGGGCGTGCAGAAGTTCGTCGACTCGTGGGACGAGCTGACCACCTCGGTGCGCGAACAGCTGGAGGACAAGGCGTGACCCTGCGGGTCCTCAGCAGTGGTCTCGAGGTCCCGGAGGTCGTCCGCACCCAGCTGGCCGGCGACGACGTCGCCGGCCGGCTGGTCGGCAAGGACGCCACCCTCTGGGGCCCCGAGGCCGAGGCGGCCGTCCGCCTCGGCTGGCTCGACCTGCCGGCGACCAGCCGGGAGCTGGTCGCCCCGCTGGCCGCGCTGCGCGCCGAGCTGGCCGCCGAGGGCCTGGACCGCGTGGTCCTCGCCGGGACGGGCGCCTCGTCGCTGGCACCGGAGGTCGTCTGCCGGACGGCGGGCGTGCCGCTGGTCGTGCTCGACAGCACCGACCCCGGCCAGGTCGCCGCGGCGATGACCGACCTGCACCGCACCGTCGTCGTGGTCAGCTCCCCCTCCGGCGACACGGTGGAGACCGACAGCCACCGGCGCGCGTTCCTCGCCGCCTTCGCCGAGGCCGGGCTGGACGACACCCAGGTGGGCCGGCGGTTCGTCGTCGTCACCGACGCGGGCTCGCCGCTGGCGGACACGGCGGCGGCGATGGGCGCCCGGGCGGTCTTCCTCGCCGACCCGGACGTCGGCGGCCGCTACAGCGCGCTGTCGGCCTTCGGCCTGGTGCCCGCGGCGCTGGCCGGCGTCGACGTCACCCCGCTGCTCGACGACGCCGCCGACCTCGCCGAGCACCTGGCCGAACCGGGCAACGCCGCGCTGGAGCTGGGCGTGGCGATCGGCGCGGGTTTCCGCACCGGCCGGGACAAGGTCGCGCTGGCCGACGGCGGGCCGGGCAGCGGCGGCCCGCGGACCGTGGGCCTCGGCGCGTGGGTCGAGCAGCTGATCGCGGGGGCCACCGGCAAGCACGGCCGCGGGGTGCTGCCGGTCGTCCTGGAGTCGCTCGACGCCCCCGGCGTGGCGGCGCCGGACGCGCTGCTCGTCGTCCTGGGCGGCAGCCCGGTGGAGGGCCGGCCCTCCGTCGGCGTCACCGGCCCGCTCGGTGCACAGTTCCTCGGCTGGGAGTACGCGACGGCGGTGGCCGGGCGGGTGCTCGGGATCGACCCGTTCGACCGGCCCGACGTGACCGGCAGCGCGGCGGACACCGCCGGCACCCTCGACGGCGGGCTGCCCGAGGAGCGGCCGGTGACCACGCTGGGCGCGGTGCAGCTGCACGCCTCCGGCGGCGTGCTCGACGGCGTCGACCTGTCCCAGACCGACGCGCTCACCCTGGCCCTCGACGCGCTGCTGGCCGCGGTGCCGCCCCGGGGGTACCTCGCGGTGACGGCCTACCTCGACCGGCGGGCCGACGCCCGGGCCGGCGAGCTGCGGGCCGCCCTGGCCGGGCGCACCGAGCACGCGGTGACCTTCGGGTGGGGGCCGCGGTCCCGGCACACCACCGGCCAGTACCACGCGGGAGGGCCCCAGGTCGGCGCGTACCTGCAGGTGACCGGCGCGGTGGCGCAGGACCTGCCCGTCCCCGACCGGCCGTACTCCTTCGGCACGCTGCAGGCCGCGCAGGCCGCCGGGGACCGGCAGGCGCTGGCCGACCGCGGGCGCCCGCTGCTGCACCTGCACCTGACCGACCGGTCCGCGGGCATCGACCAGCTGCTGCGCGCCGCCGCCTGACCCCGTGCTCGGCCGGGGGCCGTCCCCCGGCGAGCGCCCCGGCACGACCCTCGAGGAGGGCCCATGATCCCCAACCCGCTCCGGGACCCGCGCGACCGGCGGCTGCCGCGCGTCCCCGAACCGTGCGCTCTCGTGGTCTTCGGCATCACCGGCGACCTGGCCCGCAAGAAGCTGCTCCCGGCCGTGTACGACCTGGCCAACCGGGGGCTGCTGCCCACCAACTTCGCGCTGCTCGGCCTCGCCCGGCGCGACTGGGGGAACCAGGACTTCGCCGAGCTCGCCCGCGACGCCGCCCGCAAGGCCGCCCGCACCCCGTGGCGCGAGGAGGTCTGGGAGCGGCTGGCCGGCAACGTCCGCTTCGTCCAGGGCTCCTTCGACGACGACAACGCCTTCGACGAGCTGGCCGCCACGCTCGACGAGCTGGAGGGCAGCCACGGGATCGGCGGCAACGCGGCGTTCTACCTGTCGATCCCCCCGGCGATGTTCCCCGTCGTGCTCAAGCAGATGCAGCGCACCGGCATGGCCGAGAGCACGCCCGACCGGTGGCGGCGGGTCGTCGTCGAGAAGCCCTTCGGCACCGACCTCGCCTCCAGCCGGGAGCTCAACGAGCTGGTCGACTCGGTGTTCAGCGCCGAGGACGTGTTCCGCATCGACCACTACCTGGGCAAGGAGACCGTCCAGAACCTGATGGCGCTGCGGTTCGCCAACACGCTGTTCGAGCCGGTGTGGAACGGCCACCACGTCGACTCGGTGCAGATCACCATGGCCGAGGACGTCGGCATCGGCGGGCGCGCGGGCTTCTACGAGAAGACCGGCGCCGCGCGCGACGTGCTGCAGAACCACCTGCTGCAGCTGCTGGCGCTGACCGCCATGGAGGAGCCGGTCGAGTTCTCGGCCGACGAGATCCGCACCGAGAAGCTCAAGGTGCTGCGGGCGGTGTCGCTGCCCGAGGACCTGCGCACCTTCGCCGTCCGCGGCCAGTACGAGCAGGGCTGGCTGGCCGGTCAGCGGGCCACCGGCTACCGGCAGGAGGAGGGGGTCGACCCCGCGTCGAACACGGAGACCTTCGCCGCGGTCCGCCTGGGCGTGGAGACCCGCCGGTGGGCCGGCGTCCCGTTCTACCTGCGCACCGGCAAGCGGCTGCCGCGCCGGGTCACCGAGATCGCGCTGGTCTTCAAGCGGGCGCCGCACCTGCCCTTCGCCGACACCGACACCGAGGAGCTGGGCAACAACCAGCTGGTCGTCCGCGTGCAGCCCGACGAGGGGGTCACCCTCAAGTTCGGGTCGAAGGTGCCCGGCAGCGTCATGGAGGTCCGGGACGTGTCCATGGACTTCCTCTACGGCGAGCAGTTCACCGAGGCCAGCCCCGAGGCCTACGAGCGGCTGCTGCTCGACGTGCTGCTCGGCGACGCGACCCTGTTCCCCCGCAACGCCGAGGTCGAGGCGTCCTGGTCGGTCATCGACCCGCTCGAGGAGTTCTGGGCCGGCAGCACGCCGGAGCCGTACCGGGCCGGCGAGTGGGGCCCGCGGGCCGCCGACGACATGCTCGCCGCCGAGGGCCGCCGGTGGCGGCGCCCGTGAACCCACCCCACGAAGACGCTCCGCTGCGCTCCACGTCTCCGCGGGGACCCCGGAGCAGCGGCACCCGACGGGAGGACACCCGATGACGACCCTCTGGGACACCACCGGCTCGGCCGTGGTCAAGGAGCTGGCCGCGCAGCGGCGGACCGGCGGCGCGGTGCTGTCCGGGGTCGCGCTGACCCTGGTCGTCGTCGCCGACGAGAGCCGGGTCACCGAGGCCGAGGATGCGGCGACCACCGCCGCCGAGCAGCACCCCTGCCGGATCCTCGTCGTCGTGCGCCGGCAGATCGACGCGCCGGTGCCCCGGCTGGACGCCGAGGTCTCGATCGGTGGCCGGCTCGGCCCCGGTGAGGCCGTCGTCATGCGGATGTACGGACGGCTGGCGCTGCACGCCGAGTCGGTCGTGCTGCCGCTGCTGGCCGCCGACGCGCCCGTGGTCACCTGGTGGCACTGCAACGCGCCGACGCGGCTGACCACCGACGCGCTGGCGGTCATCGCCGACCGGCGGATCACCGACAGCGTCACCGCCGAGGACCAGCTGCGGGCGCTGCGCACCCGCGCGGAGGACTACGCCCCCGGCGACACCGACCTGGCCTGGACCCGGACCACCCCGTGGCGGGCGACGCTCACCTCCGCGGTGGACTCGGTCTCCGGCCGCCGCGGCGACGCGGTGCGGGTGCTCGGCGGCCGGGTCGAGGGCGACCCGGGCGCGGCGACGGCGCAGCTGCTGGCCGGCTGGCTGCAGTCGCGCTCCGGCGCCCCGATCGACGTCGTCCAGGCCAGCCGGCACCCCGGGCCCAGTGGCGTCGACTCGGTCGTGCTGCAGCTGGACCAGGACGAGGAGGTCCGGGTGCACGCCGACCGCCGCGGCGGCGCGGTGATCAGCCAGCCCTTCCGCCCCGACGCCACCGTGGCGCTCCCCGACCGCCCGCTCGGTGACCTGCTCGGCGAGGAGCTGCGGCGGCTGGACCCCGACGAGCCCTACGCGGAGGCCCTCGAGGCCACCACCGGCGTCTCCGGGCTGGTCGGACGGGCCTCGGTCCGCGCGCACGTGTGGGTCGACCCGGCCGAGCACGGCGGCTCCGGCGGGGTGGCCGAGGAGGTCCCCGCGGACGGGACCGGGGACGGCGGCGCGGGCGGCGTCGGCGCGGGCAGCCCGCACGGCGCGGCGCCGACCGTGCCCGCGGACTCCGAGGGCGCCGACGAGGTCGCCGAGCACGGCGAGCACGACACCCCGGACCCGACCGCGCCCGAGGTGGTCCGGTGACGCCGACCCCCGGGGACCGCATCGTCGCCCGGCTGGCCGAGCGGACCGACGGGCCGGTGCCCGACGTCGTCGTCGAGCCCGACGCCGAGGTGCTCGCCCGGGTGGCCGCCACCGCGCTGGTCGCCCGGCTGGCGGCCGCCCAGGCGGTGCACGGGACGGCGTCGGTGGTGCTCACCGGCGGTGGCGTCGGCACCGCCGTGCTGCGGCTGGTGGCCGACCTGGCGGAGGAGCCGGCGCGGGAGCGGGTCGACTGGACGGCGGTCGACGTCTGGTGGGGCGACGAGCGGTTCGTGCCCGCCGACGACGACGAGCGCAACGAGAAGGGCGCCCGCGCGGCCCTGCTGGACCGGGTCGGGGTGCCGGCCGGGCGGGTGCACGCGTTGCCCGCCTCCGACGCCGGCTTCGCCGAGCCCGAGGACGCCGCCGAGTGGTACGCCGGTCAGCTCGCGGCGGCCGCCGGCGAGGGCCCGCTGCCCCGCTTCGACGTGCTGCTGCTGGGGATGGGACCGGAGGGTCACGTCGCGTCGATCTTCCCGCACTCGCCCGCGGCCACGGACGAGCGGCCGGTGGTCGCCGTCCGGGACTGCCCCAAGCCCCCGCCGACCCGGCTGAGCCTCGGCTTCCCGGCCATCACCAGCGCCGAGGAGGTGTGGCTGCTGGTCTCCGGCGAGGGCAAGGCCGACGCCGTGGCGAGCGCGCTGGGCGGGGCGGACCCCGTCGACCTGCCCGCGGCCGGGGCCCGCGGCCGCCGGGCCACCCGCTGGCTGCTCGACGCCGCGGCCGCCGGCCGCCTGCCGGGGGCGGAGGCCTGAGCCTCCGCCCCTCAGGGGTTCACGCGCCGCGACGAGCGCGGAGCTTCGCCAGGGCCTCCTCGAGGAGGGCGTCGCCGTCGGCGTCGCTGCGCCGCTCGCGGACGTAGGCGAGGTGGGTCTTGTAGGGCTCGGTGCGCGGCGCCGGGGGCGGCGTCTGCTCGTCCTGGCCGGCCGGCAGGCCGCACCGGGGGCAGTCCCACAACTCGGGGACCTCGGCGTCGGAGGCGAAGGCCACCCGCGTCTCGTGCCCCTGACTGCACCAGTAGGCGATCCGGTTGCGCGGCGCGGCCTCACCGCGCTCGGCCTCACCCATCGGACCCGCACCGACCCGTGTCCCCCGGATCGCGTTGCCACCAGCCACGAGCGCCCCCCTCAGGACCGACCTGCTCTGCGACGTGCCATGACGTCGTTCCGCGGCGCGGGTCGCACCGCCCGCGCAGTCTATGGCCTGGGACGCGTCTGCTCGATCACGTTTTCGCCGCAACGCGTGCGGAGCGTGACGCTCAGACCTTGAGCAGGATGCCGAGAGTCACGATGCACACCGTCCAGATCGCGCCGGTGAACACGGTGAGCCGGTTGAGGTTCTTCTCGACGACCGAGGAGCCGGACAGCTGCGAGGACACCGCACCGCCGAACATCGAGGACAGGCCGCCGCCCTTGCCCCGGTGCAGCAGGATCAGCACCACGAGCAGCACGCTGGTGAGGACCAGCACGACGTTCAGGGCGAGCTCGACCATGGGCTCCAGGGTAACCGGTGCCCGCGGGCGTCCCGGTCAGCGCACGCCCGCGGTGGCCAGGTCGTAGCCGGCGTAGGGCTGCATGACCACCCCGTTGCGCAGCCGCTGGCCGGCCAGCAGCTGCAGGCGGGTCTCCACGAGCGGCACGTAGGCGTCGGTGGCGCGGGCCGCGGTGGCCACCTCCGCCCACGCCGTCCGGGCGGGTCCCGGGTCGGCGGCCCGGCGGGCGGCGTCGACCAGACCCGAGAGCGCCGGGTCGGTCAGCCGGGCGTAGTTGGTGTTGCCCACCGCGCTCACCGACCGGCCGTCGGCCAGGGGGACGAGGAAGGAGCTGGGGGTCGGGAAGTCGGCGCTCCAGGTGGCCAGCACGATGCCGTAGCCGTTGCGGGCCACGTTGTCCGGGCTGCCGACGTCGGTGGCGTAGAAGCTCGCCGCCGGCAACGGGGTCACCCGGGCGTCGATGCCGACGGCGGCCAGCTGGTCGGAGACCTCCTCGGCGACCCCGATGCTGGTCTCGGCGTCGGGGACGGCCAGCACCGTGCTGAACCCCTGCGGCTGGCCGCAGGCGGTCAAGGCGGCGCGGGCGGCGTCGAGGTCCGGGCCCGGGTCGGGCTCCTCCGGCCCGCCGGCGAGCGCCCGCGGCCACAGCTGCGAGGTGCGCACGGCGTTGTCCCCGCCGCCGAGCGCGTCCTGCACGGCGCGCCGGTCGATGGCCGCGGCCACCGCGGCCCGGCAGTCGGCGTTGCCCATCGGCGCCACGTCGGTCGGCAGCGCCAGCATCCGCACCGCGCCGCTGGTGACGTCGTCGACGCGGTCGGCCAGAGGCACCTCTCCCCCGGCCCCCTCGGCGAGCCGGGACGTGGTGGCCGCGTGCACGCCCATCCCGGAGACGTCGACGTCGGCCGACCCGGCCAGCAGCGCCTGGTCGCGCTCGAGGTTGGACATCCCCGTGCGGACGACGACGCGGTCGGGCAGCGCCGAGCGGATGGGGTCGGCCGCGCGGTCCCACTGCGGGTTGCGGTCGAGGACGATGCCGGTCTCGGGGTCGACGGTGGTCACCGCGTAGGGGCCGGAGGAGACCGGGTCGCGGCCGTAGTCGGCGCCGGTGTCGTTCTCCACCGGCACCGGGCTGCTCGAGGGCAGCGCCAGCACGTGGGGGAAGTCGGGCCGGGCGGTGCGCAGCCGGAAGACGACGGTCAGGTCGTCGGGCGTCTCGACGGCGGCCAGCCCGAGCCGGCCCGGGGTCTCGTCCTGGTAGGGCCCGGCGTAGGGGTTGGCGGGGTCGTCGAGCAGGTCGACGACGTAGGTGGGGCCGCCGACGACGACGTCCGAGGCGAAGGACCGCTCGATGCCGTACTTGACGTCGCGCGAGGTGATCGCCCGGCCGTTCTCGAACCGGGCGCCCTCGCGGATGGTGAACGCCCAGGTCAGCCCGCCGTCGGTGGTGGTGCCGACGTCGGTGGCGAGGTCGGGCACCAGGTCGCCGGTGCTGCCGGGCTCGGAGGAGTAGGTGACCAGCGTGCGGGTGTAGAGCCGCATGAGGTTCCACACGCCCGGCTGGTAGGACCGCTGCGGGTCGAGACTGTCGATCTCGCCGGTGACCACGCGCAGCGTCCCGCCCGTCGCGTCGGACGCCGAGCGGACGCCGTCGACCCCGGCGTCGGGCCCGTCGCCGAGGACGGGGACGGCCGTGGCGCCGTCGCGGCCGCCGCCGCAGCTGACCGCGAGGACGACGACCAGCACCACGACGCCGGCCAGGGCGAGGACGCGCCCGGCCGTGCCGCGCAGCCACGCCGGCCGGCGGCCCGGGGGCCGGGTGGACGTGCTCCCGGAGGAGCGCTCGCGCGTGCTGTCCACCCACCCGCCCCCACTGGGCCGCCGGCGGCTGCGACTAGCTGCCCTCAGCGGCGATCCGACAGATCTGCGCGAACTCCTCGGCGTCCAGGCTCGCGCCCCCGACGAGTGCGCCGTCGACGTCCGGCCCGGCCAGGATCCCGGCCGTGCTGGCGGACTTCACCGACCCGCCGTAGAGGATACGGACGACGGCGGCCGTCGCGGGGCTGAAACGCTCGGCGAGCCGTGACCGTAGGGCACCGCACACCTCCTGCGCGTCCTCGGGGGTGGCCACCTCGCCGGTGCCGATCGCCCACACCGGCTCGTAGGCGAGGACTATCCGCTCGGCCTGCTCGGCGGAGACTCCGTCGAGCGCGGCGTCGAGCTGGGCGGTGCAGTGGGGCACGTGCCCGCCGGCGCGGCGGACGTCGAGCCCCTCCCCGACGCACAGGATCGGCGTGAGGCCGTGCCGCAGGGCGGCCTGCACCTTGGCGGCGACCTCGGCGTCGTCCTCGCCGTGCAGCGCCCGCCGCTCGGAGTGCCCGACGACGACGAAGCCGCAGGCCAGCGCCGCGAGCATCGCGCCGCTGACCTCACCGGTGTAGGCGCCGGAGTCGTGCGCCGAGAGGTCCTGCGCGCCGTACCCGACGGCCAGCTGGTCGCCGTTGACGAGGGTCTGCACGCTGCGCAGCGCGGTGAACGGCGGCAGGACGACGACCTCGGCGCCGTCGAGCTGCTTCTCGGTGAGGCTGAAGACGAGCTTCTGCACCAGGCCGATGGCCTCCAGGTGCGTCATGTGCATCTTCCAGTTGCCCGCGATCAGCGGGCGGCGGCCCTCGCGGCGGGCCGGCGGCTGCGTGCGGGCCATCAGGTGCCCCCTCCCTCGGCGAGCACCGCCAGGCCCGGCAGCTCCCGGCCCTCGAGGTACTCCAGCGACGCGCCGCCGCCGGTGCTGATGTGCCCGTAGGCCGACTCGTCGAGGCCGAGCTGCCGGACGGCGGCCGCGGAGTCACCGCCGCCGACCACCGACAGCCCGTCGACGGCGGCCACGGCCTCGGCGACGCCGCGGGTGCCGGCCTGGAACGGCGCCAGCTCGAACACGCCCATCGGGCCGTTCCAGAAGACCGTCCGCGCGCCGGCCAGCTCGCGGCCGAAGGCCTCGACCGTCCGCGGGCCGACGTCGAGGCCCAGCTGCTCGTCCGGGATCTCCTCGACCGGGACGATCGTCGTCTCCACGTCGGCGCTGAACTCCGGCGCGCAGACGACGTCGACCGGCAGGACGATCCGGTCGCCGGCGTCGGCCAGCAGCCGGCGGCAGGTGTCGACCTGGTCGGCCTCCAGCAGCGACTTCCCGACGCCGTGCCCCTGCGCGGCCAGGAAGGTGAAGCACATGCCGCCACCGACCAGCAGCCGGTCGACCTTGGGCAGCAGCGCCTCGATGACGGCGAGCTTGTCGCTCACCTTCGACCCGCCCAGCACGACCACGTAGGGCCGCGCGGGGTCGGTGGTCAGCCGGGTGAGGACGTCGAGCTCGGTGGCCACCAGCCGGCCGGCCACGTGCGGCAGCCGCTGCGCGACGTCGTACACCGACGCGTGCTTGCGGTGCACCGCGCCGAAGGCGTCGTCGACGTAGACGTCGGCCAGCGCGGCCAGCCGGTCGGCCAGCCCGCCGCGCTCGGCGTCGTCCTTGCTCGTCTCGGCGGCCTCGAAGCGGACGTTCTCCACGAGGAGGACGTCGCCGTCGCCGAGGGCCGCGGCCCGGGCGCGGGCGTCGTCGCCGGCGACGTCGGCGGCCAGCGGCACGTCGGTGCCGAGCAGCTCGCCGAGCCGGGCGGCCACCGGGGCCAGCGAGTACTGCGGGTCGGGCGCACCCTTGGGCCGGCCCAGGTGGGCGGCGACGACGACGCGGGCGCCGCCCTCGCGCAGCGCCTGCAGCGTCGGCAGGCTGGCCCGGATGCGCCCGTCGTCGGTGATGGCGCGCGTCTGCTTGTCCAGGGGGACGTTCAGGTCGGCGCGCACGAGCACGCGCCGACCCGAGACGCCCTCGGCGAGCAGGTCGTCGAGGGCGCGCATCTCAGAGGGAACGTCCGACGAGCTCGACGGAGTCGACGAGCCGGTTCGAGTAGCCCCACTCGTTGTCGTACCAGCCGAGCACCTTGGCCATCGGGCCGAAGACCTTGGTGAGCTTGGAGTCGTAGATGCACGACGCCGGATCGGTGACGATGTCGGAGGAGACGATCGGCGCGTCGGTGTACCTGAGGTACCCGGCCAGCGGCCCGGCCGCGGCCTCGCGGTACGCGGCGTCGATGTCGTCGGCCGAGGCCTCGCGGGTGAGCTGGACGGTGAGGTCGGTGGCCGAGCCGGTGGGCACCGGGACGCGGAGGGCGTAGCCGTCGAGCTTGCCCTGCAGCTCGGGCAGCACCAGGCCGATCGCCTTGGCCGCACCGGTGGAGGTCGGGACGATGTTCAGCGCGGCGGCGCGGGCGCGGCGCAGGTCCTTGTGCGGGCCGTCCTGCAGGTTCTGGTCGGCGGTGTAGGCGTGGATCGTGGTCATCAGGCCGCGCTCGATGCCGAAGGCGTCGTTGAGCACCTTGGCCAGGGGGGCCAGGCAGTTCGTGGTGCAGGACGCGTTGCTGATGATCGTCTGCGAGCCGTCGTACTGCTCGTGGTTGACGCCCATGACGATGGTCAGGTCGTCGCCGGTGGCCGGCGCGGAGATGATGACCTTCTTGGCGCCGCCGGCGTCGACGTGCTTGCGGGCGTCGTCGGCCTTGGTGAAGAAGCCGGTGGACTCGACCACCACGTCGACGCCCAGGTCTCCCCACGGCAGGTTGCCCGGGTCCCGCTCGGAGAGCACCTTCACGGTGGACCCGCCGATCTTGATGCCCTCGCCGTCGGCGGCGACGTCCTCGGACAGCACGCCCAGGACGCTGTCGTACTTGAGCAGGTGCGCGAGGACCTCGGGGCTGGTCAGGTCGTTGACCGCCACGATCTCGACGTCCTTGCCGCTGGCCGCGGCCGCTCGCCAGAAGTTGCGCCCGATCCGGCCGAAGCCGTTGATGCCCACGCGTACGGTCACAGCTGACCTCCATGCTCGACTGTCGCCCCGGTCGGCCGCGCGGCGCGCGGCCCCGACTGGGGACGACCCTATCGGGCAGGGCGCGAGCCGTCCGGTCGAGTCTCAGCCGCCGGGCACCAGCTCCGGCACGGGGGCGCCGGCGGCCGCGGCGACGACCCGGTCGCGCCCGGTGGCCTTGGCGGTGTAGAGCGCCCGGTCGGCGGCCTCGAGCAGGGCGGCGGCGTCCGCCCCGTCGGACGGGCAGACGGCGACCCCGACGCTCGCCGTGACGGCGAGGGCCTCGCCGCCGAGCAGGTGCCGGGCGGCGGCGATCTCGGAGCGCACCCGCTCGGCGCGCTCGAGGGCCTGCGCGCGGCCGGCGCCGGGCAGCACGAGCACGAACTCCTCCCCGCCGAGCCGCGCGGCGGTGTCCCCCTCCCGCACGGCGCCGTCGAGGACCGCGGCGACCGCGGTGAGCACCCGGTCCCCGGCGGCGTGCCCGAAGCGGTCGTTGACGCGCTTGAAGTGGTCGACGTCGACGACGAGCACCGACAGCTCGCCGGACCGGGGTCGCCGGGCCAGGTCGGCGGCGAGCGCGCGGTCGAGGTGGCGGCGGTTGTGCAGCCCGGTCAGCGGGTCGCGGACGGCCTCCTCGGCCAGTTCCGCCCGCAGCCGCTCGATGACCGCCACCTGCTCGGCGAGCTGCTCGTTGAGCCGCTCGACGGCGGCCTGCCGCTCCTGCTGCTCGCTGACGTCGCGGACGACGAGGATCCGCCCCAGTGCCCGGCCGCGCGGGTCGCTGACCCCCGATGCGCGCACGTCGAGCCACAGCCCCGGCACCACCTCGGCGACGCGGTGCCCGTTGCGCTGCTCGGTCCGGTCCAGGACGGCGACGGTCTGCGGCCCGGCCAGCTCGACCAGCGGGCGGCCGACGAGCTCGCCGGCCAGCTCCGGTCGCAGCCGGTGCAGCATCCGGGTGGCCGCCGGGTTGACGTCGATGACCAGGCCCGCGGGGTCGACCACGAGGACGGCGTCGGGGACGGTGTCGACCACCTGCTCGCGGGCGACCGGCACGACGCGCAGCAGACCGAGGCGGAAGAGCGCCCAGCAGTCGACCAGGCCGGTGACCAGGAGGAACAGCGGGGTCGGGTCGGTGCCCTGCCCGTCGAGCTGGCTGACCACCGCCACCACGCCGCCGGTGCTGGAGAACGCGGCCGAGGCGAGCAGGACCCCGATCTGTCGGCGGAAGACGCCGGTGGCGCGCACCCAGCGGCGCACCAGGTGGCCGTAGGCGGTGCCGGTGAGGACGTAGTTGTAGGCGGTGGCGGCCAGGAACAGCGGCCCGAGGGTCACCTGCGCCTCGGCACCCACCGGGCCCGGCGGGACGTCGGTCATCACCAGCTCGCGCGTCGCCGGGAGGGCCGCGGCCAGGACCACCAGCACGGGGACGACCGCGAGGTGGAACCGCGTCCGGGGGGTGGCACGCCACGAGGGGTCGGACACCGTCCGGGCCGTCGCGTAGGTGCCGACGACCGCGAGGCTGATCGCGGCCAGCAGGACCGGCGCGTAGAGCCGGTGGACGACGTCGGACCCGACCAGGAGGACCGCGGCGTCGGTGGCGGACCAGAGGGCGACCCCGGCCATCGTGGCGGTCAGCGCGGTCGCGGCGGGCGTGCGGTGCCGGTGCCGGTGGGCCAGGACGGCGGTGCAGACGGCCACCAGGGCGGCGCAGCAGAACACCACCTGCAACACCGTCGTCATGGCGGCTCCCGCGTCGAGGGGCGCGACTCCGTTGCACGCCACTGCTGCGGGATCGACGCCGGGGCGGGCCGGCTGGAGGTCCCCTCACCCGGCCGGGTGAGGGGACCTCCCAGGCGCTACTGCGCGAGCATGTCCTCGGTGACGACCGACTCGGTGTCGGGGATGCCGAGGTCCTTCGCCCGCTTGTCGGCCATCGCCAGCAGACGCCGTATGCGACCGGCGACGGCGTCCTTGGTCATCGGCGGGTCGGCGCGCTGACCGAGCTCCTCCAGCGAGGCCTGGCCGTGCTCGAGGCGCAGCCGGCCGGCGACCAGCAGGTGCTCGGGGGCGTCCCCGGCGAGGATCTCCAGCGCCCGCTCGACCCGGGCGCTGGCGGCGACCGCGGCGCGCGCGGAGCGGCGCAGGTTGGCGTCGTCGAAGTTGGCCAGCCGGTTGGCGGTGGCCCGGACCTCGCGGCGCATCCGCCGCTCCTCCCAGGCCAGGACGGCGTCGTGCGCGCCCATGCGGGTCAGCAGCGCGCCGATCGCGTCGCCGTCGCGGACGACGACCCGGTCGGCGCCGCGGACCTCGCGGGCCTTGGCGGCGATGCCCAGCCGCCGGGCCGCGCCGACCAGGGCCATGGCCGCCTCCGGGCCGGGGCAGGTGACCTCGAGCGAGGAGGACCGGCCGGGCTCGGTGAGCGAGCCGTGCGCCAGGAACGCCCCCCGCCAGGCGGCCTCGGCGTCGTTGATGCTGCCGGACACCACCGACGGCGGCAGCCCGCGCACCGGGCGGCCGCGCTGGTCGACCAGCCCGGTCTGCCGCGCGAGGCCCTCGCCGTGCTTGGCGATGCGCACCAGGTAGCGCACGCCGCGGCGGATGTTGCCGCCGGCCAGCACGCTGACCCCGCTGGTGTAGCCGTAGACCTCGCTGATGTCCCGCCGGAGCCGGCGGGCCACCGACCCGGTGTCCAGCTCGGCCTCGATGACGACGCGACCGCCCACGATGTGCAGTCCGCCGGAGAAGCGGAGCAGCGCGGTGACCTCGGCCTTGCGCTCGGAGGTCCGCGTGCACTCCACCCGGGACAGCTCGTCCTTGACCATGGCGGTCATCGCCACGACGACCACCCCCTCGCCTGCTGCGGCGCCATACGCGGCGTCACCTCTCCCCCTCGAACCGTCCGGTCACCGTCGGTACCGGTGTACCGGCTGCGACCCCTACCCGTCACCGCGCTCCGACCACCGAGGTCAGTGCGGCGGACAGCCGCGTGGGGTCGTGGCGCGGTGAGCCGTCGAGCTCGGCGACCGGGGCCAGGACGAGCTCGGCGCCGCACTCGCGCACTGCAGACAGGAGACCACAACGGTCAACCACCGATTCCGCATCCGCGATCACGGTGTGCAGCGCCACACCGCCCAGGTGGGCGTGCAACACCCTCAGGTGCTCCTCCGGCGAGAAGCCGTCGGTCTCCCCCGGCTGCGGCTCCAGGTTGAGCACCACGACCACCCGGGCCGGGCTCGCGGCCAGCGCCGCGCGCAGCCTGGGCACCAGCAGGTGGGGCAGCACGGAGGTGTACCAGGAGCCGGGGCCCAGCGACACGACGTCGGCCGTGGCGATCGCGGCGAGCACGTCGGGGTGCACGGGCGGGTCGGGCGGCGCGAGCAGGATGTCGCGCACCCGGCCGGGGGTGGAGGCGATGGCCACCTGGCCGCGGATGGTGCGGGTGCGGGCCGGGTCGTCGGGGTCGATCGTCTCCACGTGGGCGACGAGGTCGAGCGGCACGTCGGCCATGGGCAGCACCCGCCCGCAGGCGCCGACCAGCTCGCGGGCGGCGTCGAGGGCACGGACGGTGTCGCCGTCGTGCAGCTCCACCAGGCCGGTGAGGACGAGGTTGCCGACCGGGTGCCCGGCCAGCACGCCGGTGCCCCCGAGCCGGTGCTGGAACAACCGCGCCATCTCCTGCCGGGCCGGGTCCTCCCCGGCCAGCGCGGCCAGCGCCATGCGCAGGTCGCCGGGGGGCAGCACGGGCATCTCGCGGCGGATGCGGCCGGAGGAGCCGCCGTCGTCGGCCACGGTGACGACGGCGGTCAGGTCCGGGGTGATCCGCCGCCAGGCGCCCAGGGCCGCGGCCAGTCCGTGGCCGCCACCGAAGGCGACCACCCGGGGAGGCGCGCCCACTACTCGCGGCCCAGGTCGCGGTGGCGGGCGACCGCGTCGAGGCCCTCGGCCCGGAGCCGGCGGGCGAACTCCTCGGCGATGGCGACGCTGCGGTGCTTGCCGCCGGTGCAGCCGACCGCGAGGGTCAGGTAGCGCTTGCCCTCGCGGCGGTAGCCGGGCACGAGCAGCCGCAGGACGTCGGTGTAGCGGTCCAGGAAGGGCCCGGCGTCCTCCTGGCCGAGGACGTAGTCCCGGACGTCGGGGTCCTGGCCGGTGTGCGGGCGCAGCTCGGGCAGCCAGTGCGGGTTGGGCAGGAAGCGGGCGTCGACGACGAGGTCGGCGTCCAGCGGCAGGCCGTACTTGAAGCCGAAGCTCAGCACGGTCGCCGTCAGCGGCGGGGTGCGGCCCTCCCGCGCGAAGGCGTTCTCCAGGGTGGCGCGCAGCTGGTGGACGTTGAGGTCGCTGGTGTCCACCCACAGGTCGGCCTCGCCGGCGATGCCGGTGAGCAGGGACCGCTCGGCCGTGATCCCGTCGATGAGCCGCCCGGAGCCCTGCAGCGGGTGCTCGCGGCGGTTGGACTCGTAGCGGCGGACCAGCACCTCGTCGCGGGCGTGCACGTACACCACCCGCGGCCGGTGCCCGGCCTCGGCGAGCACCCGGATGGCCTCCTGCAGGTCGCTGGAGAAGGCCCGGCTGCGGACGTCGACGACGGCCGCGAAGCGGCGGACGTCGCCGCGGGCGCCGAGCTCCACCATGGGTGCGAGCAGTGCCGGCGGCAGGTTGTCGACGACGTACCAGCCGAGGTCCTCCAGCACCCGCCCGGCGCTGTTCTTGCCCGCGCCGGACAGGCCGGTGACGACGACCACCTCGACCGGCGGCGTCTCGGTGCTGCTCCCGTCGAGGCCGGCCGGGACGTCGGCCTGGGGCCCGGCCTGCCCCTCCCGTGCGGCGGCGCCGGCGGTCGGGGCCGCCGTCCCGGCCCCGGTCCCCTGCTCGGTGCTCACGAGGCGACCCGGCCGACCTCGGCGGTGTCACCGGCGCCGGGGACGGGCGTCCCCCGCTCGGCCGGCCCGGCCGGCGCGGTCGTGCTCTCGACGACGTCGTCCGCGTCGACGTCGTCGGCGGGCCGGTCCGCGGCCGGCTCGGCGACGGCGGCCAGCACCGCCTCGGCGGTCCGGCGGCCGATGCCGGGCACCGCGACGAGCTCGTCGACCGAGGCCGCGCGCAGCCGCTTGAGGGACCCGAACTGCTTCATCAGCGCCTTCCGCCGCGTCTCCCCGAGACCGGGGACGTCGTCCAACAGGGAGACCAGCATGCTGACCGAACGCTTCTGCCGGTGGTAGGTGATCGCGAACCGGTGGGCCTCGTCGCGCACCCGCTGCAGCAGGTAGAGCGCCTCGGAGGTGCGCGGCAGGATGACCGGGTCGCTCTCCCCCGGCAGCCACACCTCCTCCATGCGCTTCGCCAGCCCGCAGACGGCGACGTCGACGACGCCGAGCTCGTCCAGCGAGCGGGCGGCCGCGGCGACCTGCGGGGCGCCGCCGTCCACCACGAGCAGGTTCGGCGGGTAGGCGAACCGGCGCGGCCGGCCCTCCTCCGCGGCGACGCCCTGCTCGTCCCGGCGGTCGGCCTCCTCCTTGAGGTGGCGGGCGAACCGGCGGCGGACCACCTCGGCCATCGCCGCGGTGTCGTCGGTGCCGTGCTGGACGGAGAACCGGCGGTAGTCGGACTTCTTCGCCAGGCCGTCCTCGAAGACGACCATGCTGGCCACGACGTTGGTCTGCTGCACGTGCGAGACGTCGATGCACTCGATGCGCAGCGGCGCCTCGGGCAGCTCGAGCGCCTCCTGCAGCTCGGACAGCGCCAGGCTGCGGGCGGTGAGGTCGCTGGAGCGCTTCACGCGGTGCCGGGCGAAGGCCTCCTTGGCGTTGCGCTCCACGGTCTCGAGCAGGCTGCGCTTGTCGCCGCGCTGCGGCACCCGCAGCGACACCCGCGAGCCGCGCAGCTCGGTGAGCAGCTCCTCGTAGACGTCGGCGTCCTCGGGCAGCTCGGGGACCAGCACCTCCTTGGGCACCGCCTCCCCCGCCTCGCCGACGCCGGTCTGCTCGTCCACACCGCCGTACACCTGCAGGAGGAACTGCTCGACCAGCTCGCCGGTGTCGACCTCCTCGACCTTGTCGATGATCCAGCCGCGCTGGCCGCGCACCCGCCCGCCGCGGACGTGGAACACCTGGACGGCGGCCTCCAGCTCGTCCTGGGCGAAGGCGACGACGTCGGCGTCGGTGCCGTCCCCGAGGACGACGGCCTGCTTCTCCAGGGCCCGCCTCAGCGCGCCGAGGTCGTCGCGCAGCCGGGCGGCCTTCTCGTACTCCATGGCCTCGGCGGCCTCGGCCATCTCCCGCTCCAGCCGCTTGACCATGAGGTCGGTGCGGCCGGCCATGAAGTCGCAGAAGTCGTCGACGATCCCGCGGTGCTCCTCGGCGCTGACCCGGCCCACGCAGGGGGCGGCGCACTTGCCGATGTAGCCGAGCAGGCAAGGCCGGCCGATCTGCCCGGCGCGCTTGAAGACGCCGTTGGAGCAGGTGCGGGCGGGGAAGACGCGGGTGAGCGTGTCGAGCGTCTCGCGGATGGCCCAGGCGTGCGCGTAGGGCCCGAAGTACCGGACGCCCTTCTTCTTCGGCCCGCGCATCACCTGCAGCCGCGGGTACTCCTCGTTGAGCGTCACGGCGAGGCTCGGGTAGCTCTTGTCGTCGCGGTAGCGGACGTTGAACCGCGGGTCGAACTCCTTGATCCAGTTGTACTCGAGCTGGAGGGCCTCGACCTCGGTGCCGACGACGGTCCACTCGACGCCCGCCGCCGTCGTCACCATCTGGCGGGTGCGCGGGTGCAGGCCGGCGACGTCGGCGAAGTAGCTGTTCAGCCGCTGGCGCAGGCTCTTGGCCTTGCCCACGTAGATGACGCGGCCGTTGGGATCGCGGAACCTGTAGACCCCGGGGCTCTCGGGGATGCTGCCGACCGCGGGGCGGTACGTGGACGGGTCGGGCATGGCTCACAGGTTAGGTCGGGGGGACGACACCGGTGTGGTTCGCCCCCGCCGGCGTCATCCGGGCCGCCCGCGTCATCCGGCCAGCCGCTGCTCCAGCCAGGCCAGCAGGTCGGCGGTCACCTCGTCGCGGTTGGTCTCGTTGAACACCTCGTGGCGGGCGTCGGGGTAGACCCGCTGCTCGACCGGCAGCCCCCGCCCGCGCAGCAGCTCGGCCAGCGCGGTCACCTGGGCGGCGTCCTCGCCGCCGACCGGGTCGCGCTGCCCGGACAGCAGCAGGACCGGCAGACCGCCGGGCAGCCCGGCGACGCCCTCGGGGCTCGCGGCCCGCGTCACCAGGGCGAACATCCCGGCGCCGTAGCCGTACGTCGGCGGGACGTCGTCGCCGCACAGCGGGTCGGCCAGGTAGGCGTCGACCTCCTGCTCGTCGCGGCTCAACCAGTCGTAGGGGGTGCGGGCCGGCTCGAAGGGCGCGTTGAAGGCACCGAGGGCGTCCATCGGCTGGTCCCCCATCCCGCCGGCGACGGCGGCCTCCAGCTGCGGCACGGCCTCGGCGAAGTGCGGCGCGACGCCGATCGGCCCGGACAGCACGAGGCCGGCCAGGACCGCGCCGTCGCGCTCGGCGGAGGCCAGTGCCACGGCGGAGCCGAGCGAGTGGCCGAGCAGGAACCGCGGCACGCCGGGGTGCTCGGCGGCCAGCCGCTCCCCCAGCTCGCGGACGTCCTCGAGGACGGCGTCGCTGGTCGCGCCCTCCCCGAAGCCCCCGGGTCCGGTCGACTCCGCGGTGCGCCCGTGCCCGCGGTGGTCGAGCGCGGCGACGGCGAGGCCGCGGGCGGTGAGCGCCGCGGCCAGCCGCTCGTAGCGGCCGGCGTGCTCGGAGAGCCCGTGCACCAGCTGGATGGTCCCGCGCACCTCACCGTCGGGACGCCAGCGGCGCTCGGCCAGCCGGACGCCGTCGGCGGCGTCGGTCCAGGTGACGGGTGCGGGGCTGGTCATCGGGCGGCCTCCTCGGACGGCGTCGTCGCGCGGTCAGCCTGCCGCGCCCGGGCCGGCTCGGCAGCCCGGGGTGCCGTCGTCGTGGCGGTGCGGGTCAGCCCGCCGGGCGGGACCGGCGCACCTCGGGCGCCCACGAGGCGGCGGCGTTCACGGCCCGGCGGGTGAGGCGCACGCCCCGGCCGCCCAGGACCAGTGCCGAGACCAGACCCACGCCGCCCGCGAGGAAGGCGACGGCACCCGGCACGGCGTCGCCGGTGACGGCGAGCACCGCGACGGTCACCAGGGCGAGCAGGACGACCGTGGAGCGCACGCTCCCACCCGGCGTCGAGCCCACGGGTGAGCCACAGGTGGACAGGTCCGGGTCGCAGTCGGGCGTGAGCGCGCTCATGGGCGTCTCCTCCATCGGGCACCCGCCACACCGCGACGGCGGCGTGACGTCCGTCACAGCGGACGATACGGCCCGTCCCCGTATCCGCTCAAGCAGGTACCCCTCCAGGGACGGCGCCGGCGCGGCCGGGAGCCGGGCTCCGAGCGCATCAGGTGGAGGGCTGCGGGGTCATCTGGGCGACGCGGATCGAGTTGCCGAACGGGTCGCGGAAGCCGAAGTCGATGCCGTAGGGCTGCACGACCGGTTCCTCGGGCACGTCCACGCCCTTCTCCCGCAGCGCGGCGTGGGTCTTGTGCGCGTCGTCCGTGGTGAAGAACAGGTGGCCGCCCCCGGCACCCCGGGTGACCAGGTCGCGCACCTGCTCGGCCAGCTCCGGGCTGACCGAGGGCGGGGCAGGCAGCTCCAGCAGCACCGCGTGGCCGGGGTCGGAGGGCAGGGCGACGGTGAGGAAGCGCATCGGCCCGAACTGCTGGTCGGTCTTGACCTCGAAGCCGAGCTTGCCCACGTAGAAGTCGAGCGCCCGGTCCTGGTCGAGGACGTAGATCTGCGTGATCGAGATGGTGTTCAGCACGCGTCGGACGCTAGGGCGCCGGGACCTCGCCGGGCTTCTCCGTTCCTGCGCTGTGCTCGCTCGGTCTCAGCCACCGCATCCCGAAGCAGCTGGGCACGGCCGCCAGCGGCCCGCGGCGGCGGTACGCGCTCGGCGGCTCCCCCACGACCTCGGCGAACACCCGGCTGAAGGTGCCGAGACTGGAGAAGCCGACCGACATGCAGACGTCGGTCACCGACCGGTCGGTGCTGCGGAGCAGCCACATCGCCCGCTCCACCCGGCGGCGCTGCAGGTACCGGTGCGGCGTCTCGCCGAAGGTCGCCCGGAAGGTGCGGATGAAGTGCGCCTCGGACACGTGCGCGATCCGGGCCAGCGTGGGGACGTCGAGCGGTTCGGCGTAGGAGCGGTCCATCTCGTCCCGTGCCCGCAGCATGCGACGGTTGGAGTCCTCGCTCGCCCGGCTCACCGGGGCAGCATCGCAGCGAACCGGGTGTGCGGCGGGGCGCCGTCGGTCTCGCCCTCCCGGAGCAGCTCGCTCACCCGGCGCTGGTCGCTGTCGACCGCACGGCCGGGTCCCAGCGCCGCGGACGACACGTCCGCGCCGACGGCCGAGACCACGCACCGCCTGCGGCCGCGCAGCGGGTCGGTGCGGTGCAGGCCGGACGCCACCCGCTCGTCCACCGCCGGCACGACGAACCCCGGGATGGTCAGTGCGCGCAGTGCTACCGGACCCGTGGGACCTCCTCCCTCTCGTAGCCGAGCACGGCACTGCACCTCCCGGCTCGGCCGTCGCGCACCCCTCCTGACCTGCGCATTCCTCGCCCGAGTGGTGCGCGTCACCGCGTTCGAACGTATGATCGAATGCGTGGACGACGTGCTGACCGCTCCGGTGGGCGCACCGCCGGTCGGGCTGGCGTCCGGTCCGCTGGGGGCGGTAAAGACCGCCTGGCGGGAGGTGTCCCGGCAGACCGCGCTCCAGGCGCGGGCGGTGGCGGCGTTCGCGGTGTCCCGGCCGGCGTCGGCCGACCGGGCTCCGGGTGAGCCGGGGGCGATGTCGGCCGAGCGGTGGGCCTCGAGGTCGGAGGTGCTGCGGGCGGTGAGCGAGTGGGCGGCTCAGGAGCTGACGGTGGCGCTGTCGATCAGCGAGCAGGCCGCCGAGGCGCTGCTGGAGCGGTCCCTGACGCTGGTGCACCGGCTGCCGGCCACCCTCGATGCACTGGAGGCCGGGTTGCTGCACCCCGGGCTCCTGGGGTGCCTGCTGGACAAGGTCGCCCCCATCGCCGATGACGGCCTGCGGGCGGAGGTGGAGCGGGTGCTGCTGACCTGGGTGGCCGCACGCGGGGTGACCACCCCGGCGCAGCTGAGCGACGAGGCGCGGCGGGAGGTGCTGCGCCGCAACGCCCGGAACGCGGCCGACGAGCTGGCCCGGGCGGTGCGCCGGCGCGGCATCGAGGTGCGCCCGGACCGGGTGGACGGCATGAGCGTGCTGACGGCGCTGCTGACCACGCCGGAGGCGCGGGCGCTGATCCAGGCGTTGGGTGCCTACGCCGACGCGCTGCCCCGCGATGGGCGCACCCGGGGGCAGAGGATGGCCGACTGCCTGCTGGACCTGGTGCTGCGCCCCGGTGAGTCCGCCCTGCCGCCGGTGCAGGTGACGCTGACCGTGCTGGCGCCGGCCGGGGCGCTGCTGGGCGGGGACGCACCGTGCGAGATCGACGGGCAGCTCGTGCCCGCGGAGATGGTGCGGGCGCTGCTCGCCGCGCTGTCCGGTGGCCAGGTCACTCTCACCGACCGGGCCGCCGGCGCGCCTTGCGCCGATGGGACCGCCACCAACGCGTCTTCCGCCAACGACCCCGCCGTCGACGAGACCGCCGCCGACCCGATCGTCGCCGACGAGGCAGCCGCCGATGAGGCGGCCTCGGCGGAGCTGCGCGCTCTCCTGGCCGAGCAGGAGGACCTCGCCCGCTGGTCGGCGCAGTTCGAGGACCGCATCCTGGCCGGCGAGTTCGACGACGAGCCGTGCGACGACCGGCCGCCGGAGGGCTGCTGTGGCCCACCGACCGACGACCGCGATGACGGCGACCAACCAGCATCCGACTCCTCCGAGCCCGCTTTGACACCGGCGGCACCGGCCGGTGACGTGTCCGAGGGCTGGTGGGTGCGCGCTGACCGGGCCGTCGACGACGCCGGCACCGCCGTGCTCGCCGCCCAGCAGGCACTCGGCCGCGCCCGTCGGGTGGTGCGCACCGCCGAGGCTGCCGCAGCCGCCGACGAAGCGGCGTTCCAGGCGAGTGCCGGCGGGCGGGTCAGCACCGCACCCGACGCCCTGAGCGCCCTGCGCGCGGCCACCGACGAGGCGCGGGACACCCTGGCCGCCCTGCTGGGCGCCACGGGCGGAGGCGGGCTGACCGACCGGCCCCGCATCGCCCTCACCTCCGCGGTCAGCGGCGCGCTGCTCTGCCTCACCGACCTGCCCGCGATGCGCCGCACCGGCACCTGCGGCGCACCTGCCTGCCGACGCCGGCCGGAGACCTGCGACCACGACCTCACCGGCCGCCCCGGCCTGGGCACCCCCGGACCGACCGACGGCTACCGGCCCGCGGCAGCGCTGGACCGGCACGTCCGCGCCCGCGACCGCCGCTGCCGCTTCCCCGGCTGCCGCCGCCCCGTGCCCCACGGCGGCGAGCTCGACCACCTGATCGCCTGGCCGCACGGCGACACCTGCGCCGCCAACCTCGTCGGCTTCTGCACCCGCCACCACCGCGGCAAGCACCAGGCACCCGGCTGGACCCACGAACTCGCCCCCGACGGCACCCTGACCGTCACCACCCCCACGGGCCTCACCGCCGGGACCAGCCCACCGCCTTGCTGAACGACGGCGCGGGCGGCTCGCGGGACGGTCAGGGGCGCTGGTCCCACCCCTCGACGGCGGAGGCCTGCGCCACCGAGCCCGCCGCCGACAGCACCGTGACGACCACCCCGCAGGCGGTCGTGCTCACCTCCACCGCGAGCATCCTCGGCGGTGAGGTCACCGTGTCCGGCCCCGACGGTGCGCCCGTCGGGGCCGGGCCCGTGGCGCACGACGGCGCCGCGCTCACCGCGCCCGTCGCCCACATGCCCCCGACGTCGGCTCCGCCGTCCGCAGCGGTCTCCGACGCTGCCGAGCCGACCCCGGCCGGGGACGCGACCACCGCCACCGACCCCGGGACGGGGACCGACGCGGCGTCCGCCGAGAGCGCGGGCGGGCTGCCGGGCTGGGTGCCGGCCGTCGCCGTCGCGGTTGCGGTGGTGGTCGCCGCCGCGCTGGCGCTGCGTCGCAGGCCGCGCCGCTGACGTCCCCCGGACACGGCTCGGCGCCGGCCCCGGGACCCCCGGGACCGGCGCCGAGGCGGTGTTCAGCTGGCGCGCTTGCGGGTGGCCCGCTTCCTCGGGCCGGCCGCGGCGGACTCGACGGCCGCCGGGTCGAGCAGCGGCACGAGGTAGCGGCCGGTGTGCGACTCCGGGACCGACGCCACGAACTCCGGCGGCCCCTCGGCCACGACCGTGCCGCCCCGGAACCCGCCCTCGGGCCCCATGTCGATCAGCCAGTCGGCGCTCTTGATCACGTCGAGGTTGTGCTCGATGACGATCACCGAGTTGCCCTTGTCGACCAAGCCCTGCAGCACCAGCAGCAGCTTGCGGATGTCCTCGAAGTGCAGGCCGGTGGTCGGCTCGTCGAGGACGTACACGCTGCGGCCGTTGGACCGCTTCTGCAGCTCGCTGGCCAGCTTCACCCGCTGCGCCTCGCCGCCGGAGAGGGTGGTGGCCGGCTGGCCGAGCCGCACGTAGCCCAGGCCGACGTCGGTCAGCGTGCGCAGGTACCGCGCGATCGACGGGATCGCCGCGAAGAAGTCGGCGGCCTCCTCGATCGGCATGTCGAGGACCTCGGCCACCGTCTTGCCCTTGTAGTGCACCTCGAGGGTCTCCCGGTTGAACCGGTTGCCCTTGCACACCTCGCAGGGGACGTAGACGTCCGGCAGGAAGTTCATCTCGATCTTGATCGTGCCGTCGCCGGAGCACGCCTCGCAGCGACCGCCCTTGACGTTGAACGAGAAGCGCCCCGGCTGGTAGCCGCGGATCTTCGCCTCCGACGTCTGGGCGAACAGCTTGCGGATCTGGTCCCAGACCCCGGTGTAGGTGGCCGGGTTGGACCGCGGGGTGCGGCCGATCGGCGACTGGTCGACGTGCACGACCTTGTCCAGGTGCTCCAGGCCGGTGACCGTGCGGTGCCGGCCCGGGACCATCCGGGCGCGGTTGAGCTGGTTGGCCAGCACCGTGTAGAGGATGTCGTTGACCAGGCTGGACTTGCCCGACCCCGACACCCCGGTGACGCCGACCAGGCAGCCCAGCGGGAACGTCACGTCGACGCCCTTGAGGTTGTGCTCGCGGGCGCCCTTGACCACCAGCTCCCGGCCCGGCTGCGGCTGCCGCCGCACCTTCGGCACGGTGATCTCTCTCCGGCCGGACAGGTACTGGCCGGTCAGCGAGCGCTCGCTCGCCAGCAGATCCTCGACGGTGCCGCTGACGATGACCTCACCGCCGTGCTCGCCGGCACCCGGGCCGATGTCCACCACCCAGTCGGCGGTCTTGATCGTGTCCTCGTCGTGCTCGACGACGATCAGCGTGTTGCCCATGTCGCGCAGCCGCACGAGGGTCTCGATCAGCCGGGTGTTGTCCCGCTGGTGCAGCCCGATCGACGGCTCGTCGAGCACGTAGAGGACGCCGACCAGCCCCGACCCGATCTGCGTGGCCAGCCGGATGCGCTGCGCCTCGCCGCCGGCCAGCGTCGCCGCCGGCCGGTCGAGCGAGAGGTAGTCCAGGCCGACGTCGACGAGGAACGACAGCCGGGCCTGGATCTCCTTGAGCACGCGGTCGGCGATCGCCCGCTCGCGCTCCCCCAGCTCCAGCGCGCCCAGCCACTCGGAGGCCTCGCCGATCGACAGGCCGGTGACCTCGGCGATCGAGCGGTTGTTGAGCTTGACCGCGAGGATCTCCGGCTTGAGCCGGGTGCCGTGGCACACGGGGCAGGGCACGTCGCGCATGTAGCCCTCGTACTTGTCCCGCATGTACTCGCTGTCGGTGTCCTCGTGCCGGCGCTCGAGGAAGGGCAGCACGCCCTCGAACGCGGCGTAGTAGCTGCGCTCGCGGCCGTAGCGGTTCTTGTAGCGGACGTGCACCTGGTCGGGCGAGCCGTGCAGGACGGCCTTCTGCACCTTGGCCGGCAGGTCCTGCCACGGCGTGTCCATGGAGAACCCGAGCATGTCCGACAGCCCGGACAGCAGCCGCTGGAAGTACTCGTTGCTCATCGAGCCGGCCCACGGGGCCACCGCGCCCTGCGCGAGGCTCTTCTCCGGGTCGGGGATGACGAGGTCCGGGTCGACCTCTTTGCGGGTGCCGATGCCGGTGCACTCGGGGCAGGCGCCGAACGGCGAGTTGAACGAGAAGCTGCGCGGCTCGAGGGCCTCGAAGGACAGCCCGTCGTCGACGCAGGCGAGGTGCTCGGAGAAGGTGCGCTCGCGCTGCGGGTCGCCGTCGGGCAGGTCGACGAAGTCGAGGACGACGAGGCCGCCGGCCAGGCCGAGGGCGGTCTCGACCGAGTCGGTCAGGCGGCGCTTGGCGCTCTCCTTGACCGTGAGCCGGTCGACGATCACCTCGATGGTGTGCTTCTCCTGCTTCTTCAGCTTCGGCGGCTCGGTGAGCGGGTGCACCGTGCCGTCGACCCGGACGCGGGAGAAGCCCTGGGTCTGCAGCGAGCTGAACAGGTCCACGTACTCGCCCTTGCGGGCCCGCACGACCGGCGCGAGCACCTGGAAGCGGGTGCCCTCCTCCATGGCCAGCACCTGGTCGACGATCTGCTGCGGCGTCTGCCGCGAGATCGGCTTGCCGCAGTTGGGGCAGTGCGGCTGGCCGGCGCGCGCGTAGAGCAGCCGCAGGTAGTCGTAGACCTCGGTGATCGTGCCGACGGTCGAGCGCGGGTTGCGGTTGGTCGACTTCTGGTCGATCGAGACGGCCGGCGACAGCCCCTCGATGAAGTCGACGTCGGGCTTGTCCATCTGGCCCAGGAACTGGCGGGCGTAGGCCGACAGCGACTCGACGTAGCGCCGCTGGCCCTCGGCGAAGATGGTGTCGAAGGCCAGGCTCGACTTCCCCGACCCGGACAGCCCGGTGAAGACGATCAGGGCGTCGCGGGGCAGGTCGAGGTGGACGTCCTTGAGGTTGTGCTCACGGGCGCCGCGGACGACGAGACGGTCCAATGTGATCCCTGTCGGTCAGCCGGGCCGGCCGGTCTCGCCGGGCCCGCGGTGGAGGTGTCGAGGTGTCGATGCGCGCAACGCCGTCACCGTCCGGGCGCAATCCGTGACGACGGCGACGTTGCCGTGTGGCGGCAGCTCAGACGGAAGCCGGGGACGGCGCCCCGGCGGGGTCGAAGACCGGCGCGTGACGACGCCAGGGCTGCCGGCGCTCCAGCTCCCCGGCCAGCCAGAGTAGTCGCGTCTCGCTGCCCGGGGGGCCGGCGATGTGGACCGCCAGGGGGTGCCCCTCGGCGCGCGTCCCGGCGGGCAGGACCAGCGCGGGCAGGCCGGCCAGGTTCCACGGCGGCGTCCACGGCGCCCACCGCGCGTTGGCCCAGACGTTGGAGGTGAACGACCGCTCGTGCCAGGGCCGGGCCGGCAGGGGCGGCCCGGTGGTCACCGGCGTGAGCAGCAGGTCGACGTCGGAGAAGAACGCGGTCATCCGCCGACGGAACCGCTCCGCCGTCCGCGGCCGCACCAGGCCGGCCCGGCGGACCAGCCGGCCGATCCGTGCGTGCGCCCGGCTGCGCGGCTGCAGTGCCGCCCGGTCGACCCCCAGGGCGTCGGCGCCGGAGTCGGCGCCGGCCAGCCACCGGGCGAGCGTGCCGCCGGCCGCTCCCGGCGGCACGACCAGCCGCCGTCGGACGACGGTGTGCCCGGCCGACCGCAGTTCGGCGGCGACCGCCTCGACCGCCGCCCGTGCCGGGCCGTCGGTGGGGACGCCGGGCACCAGCGGGGCGGTGGCCACGGCGATCCGCAGCGGGCCGGCGGGCGCGGCGGGAGGGCCGGGCCGCTCCCCCGCGAGCAGCGAGGTGGCCAGCGCGAGATCGGCCACGGTCGTGGCCAGGACCCCGTTCTCGACCATGCCGGACCAGTCGTCGGGGAGGGTGGGGACCACGCCGCGGCCCGGCTTGAGCGTCACCAGCCCGCACGCCGCGGCGGGCAGCCGCAGCGACCCCATGCCGTCGTTGCCGAGCGCGAGGGGGACGACGCCGGCGGCGACCGCGGCGGCGCTGCCCCCGGAGCTGCCCGCCGGGGACCGCGCGGTGTCCCACGGGTTGCGGCTGACGGCGCCGGGGGCGTCGGTGGCGGCGTAGAGGCCGAGCTCCGGCATGCGCGTGATCCCGAGGACGACGGCGCCGGCCGCGCGCACGCGGGATACGACGGGGTGGTCCTCGGACGCGGGCGCCGCCGGGCAGGCCGGGGAGCCCCCGGTGGGCGTCTCCCCCGTCACGGCGATGTTGTCCTTGACCGCGACCGGGACGCCGGCCAGCGGCAGCGACGACCGGTCGGGCGCGGCGTCCACCGCCGCCGCCTCGGCCAGGGCCGCCTCGGCGCGGACCACCCGGAACGCCCCGATCCGCGGCTCGACGTCGGCGAGGTGGGCCAGGTGGGCGCGCACCACCGCGACGGCGGAGAGCTCGCCGGACCGCACCCGCGCGGCGATCTCGGTGGCCGGCAGACCGACGACCCGGGCGCCGCCGGGACCTCCGCTAGCGTCCATGCGGCGACCGTATCCGCGGTGGCCGACAGATCTCGAACGGAGGCCCGATGAGCTACACCGGCGACGTCGAGGTGGGCGGTCCGGCCGACGTCCGGGAGCTGCCCGGGCTGACCGTCGGCAAGGTCGCGGTCAGCGAGATGGCCAACAACGCCTACCTGCTGCGGTGCACCGCGACCGGGCAGGCGCTGCTGGTCGACGCCGCCGCGGAGCCGGAGACGCTGCGTGCCCTGGTCGGCGACGCCGACCTGCGCACCGTCGTCACCACGCACGGGCACTGGGACCACCACCGCGCCCTGCCCGACGTCGTCTCGGCCACCGGCGCGCGGACCGTCGCGCACGCCGCCGACGCCGGCGACCTGCCGGTGCCGGTGGACCGCACGGTGGCGCACGGCGACACGGTCGCCGTCGGCGAGCAGGTGCTCGAGGTGGTGCACCTGCGCGGGCACACCCCGGGCAGCATCGCGCTGGTCTGGCGCGGCCCGGGCGACGCCGGCACGCACGTGTTCACCGGCGACAGCCTGTTCCCCGGCGGCGTCGGGAAGACCTGGTCGCCCGAGGACTTCGCCAGCCTGGTCGAGGACGTCGAGCAGCGGCTGTTCGCCGTCCTGCCCGACGACACGTGGGTCTACCCGGGCCACGGGAAGGACACCACGCTCGGGACCGAGCGCCCGCACCTCGGGGAGTGGCGCGACCGGGGGTGGTGAGAGCCGTCAGGCGGCCGCGGGGCGCGGGTCGCGCACGTCGGTGCGGTCGGCGAACAGCGGGGGCAGGAACCGCAGCATCAGCGCCGACCAGGTGACGTGGGTGAGCACCGGGGCCTGGATGCCGCCGGTGACCCGCCGCTGGACCCCGAACAGCGCCCCCATGACCAGCGAGGCGAGCAGCAGGGCCGGGTTGCGGGTGGCCGCGGTGGCCAGGGCGTAGACCGCGGTCGAGGTGAGCACCGGGCGGTCGGCGCCGATGGCGGCGTACAGCGCGCCGCGGAAGAAGACCTCCTCGGCCACGCCGTTGGCCAGCGCCGTCGTCGCCACCAGGGGGGTCGAGCCCTGGTGGGCGTAGCGCATGACCCTGGTGATCGACCGGTCGAGGACGGGGACCCGGCGGGCCACCAGGGCCGCGCCGTAGAAGACGCCGAAGGCGCCGGCCCCGGTGACCACCGGCGTCACCACGGGGCGGCGCAGCTGGTGGCCGGGCGTGAGCATCCAGCCCAGGTGCAGCGGCCCCGAGGCCAGGCCACCGGCGACCCAGGTGCCGGCCACCGCCAGCGTGAGGCCGTAGAAGGCCGGCGAGCCGGGCCTCGTCGACAGCGAGACCCCGAGCAGCCCGGCACCCCCCAGCGCCACGCCCGCGGTCACCCGCCGACGACGGCGGAAGGCCGCGTCGGTCTCGCGGTGGTCCCGCGGGACCGGCTCGACCAGCCAGTCCGGCAGCCGGTCGGCCGCTCGCGTCAGCAGACCCCGGTGCCGTCGGCTCACGAGCGGGCGCCGCGGGCGAGCAGGCCGGCGCGGCGGGCGCGGTCCGCGCGCCGGCGGTCGGCGGCCCGCTCGCCCAGCGCCACCAGCACCATCTCGTCGTAACCCATCGGCTCGAAGGGCACCACCGTGCGGATCGCGTCGTCGGTGACGACCACCTCGTTGATCATCGAGTCGACCAGCGAGCGGCCGGTGGTCACGTCGACGTCGGTGACCAGCGCCAGCCAGCGCGAGGACAGGCTCGGCGTCAGCAGCGGCACGGGGACGACGAACAGGTGCCTGCCCTGGATGTCGGCGACCCGGCTGAGCATCTCGAGGTAGGTGAGCACCTCGGGGCCACCGACCTCGAACGCCCGGCCCCTGGCGTCGGGCGCCTCGAGGACGCCCACCAGGTAGCGGACGACGTCGGCGACGGCGATCGGCTGCGTGCGGGTGTGCACCCAGCGCGGGGTGACCATCGCCGGCAGGTGCGCCACGAGCTGGCGGGTCATCTCCCAGGAGACGCCCCCGTGCCCGACGACGATGCCCGCGCGCAGCGTGGTGACCGGGACCCCCGTCGAGGCGAGCAGCCGCTCCACCTCACGGCGGCTGCGCAGGTGCGCGGAGAGGTCGTCGCCGTCGCGGCCCAGGCCGCCGAGGTAGACGATCCGCTCGACGCCGGCGTCGGCGGCGGCGCGGGCGAAGGTCCGCGCGGCACCGGCGTCCTTGCGCTGGAAGTCGGCGTCGCCGAGGGAGTGCACCAGGTAGTACGCGGCCTCGCAGCCGCGCAGCGCCTGCCGCAGCGACGCCTCGTCGGTGACGTCGCCGGCCACCGGCGTGCCGGCGCCGCCGTAGTCGTCCGGCCGGCGGGTCATGGCGCGCACGTCGTGGCCCGCCTTCACCAGGGCCGGCGCGAGCCGGCCGCCCACGAACCCGGACGCGCCGGTGAGGAGGAGTCGCATGAGCAGCGGGTACCCGGGCGGGCCGACCGGAATCCCGCCGGCCCCCTGGCTCCCGGCCCGGACGGACGGGAGCCGGGGAGGTCAGAGCTGGATGCCGCGGGTGAGCGCGCCGTCGACGACGAGGTTGGTGCCGGTCGTGAAGCTCGACACCGGGCTCGAGAGGAACACCACCGCCCTGGCCATCTCCTCCGCCGTCCCCATCCGGCCGGTCGGGTTGAGCGCCTGTGACGCGGCGAACAGCTCCGGGTCGCCGTGCTCGATGCCCTGCCAGAAGCCGCCCGCGAAGTAGGTGTTGCCCGGCGAGACGACGTTGGCCCGGACCCCGCGCCCGGCCAGCTGGAAGGCCAGCCCGGAGACGTAGCCCACGATCGCGGTCTTCATCGTCCCGTAGGGCCCCGCGGCGAAGTCGGCCTCGCGCCCGGAGACGCTGGAGATCGCGACGATCGAGCCCCGCCCGGAGGCCTCCAGGTGCGGCAGGGCGGCCGTGGCGAGCCGGACGGTGCCCATCAGGTCGACCTCGAAGGAGGCGTACCAGTTCTCCTCCCCCGGCCCCGCCGCCAGGGCACTGACGTTGGCCACGACGGCGTCGAGCCCGCCCAGCCGGCCGGCGGCGGCCTCGACCCAGCCGGTCAGCGCCGGCCCGTCCCGCACGTCGAGCCGCACGCCGGTCGCCCGGCCCCCGCGCTCGGTGATCGCCTTCTCGGTCGCCTCGATCTCGGCGGCGTCGCGGGCGCAGAACTCCACGACGGCGCCCTCGTCGACGAAGGCCTCGACGATCGCCCGGCCGATGCCGCGGGTCCCCCCGGTCACGAGCACGCGGGAGCCGGTCAGCTGCAGGTCCATGCGGGGTCCTCCCGGAGGTGGGTCAGCGCAGGGTCGCCGCGCGGCGGCGGAGGTCGTCGTGCAGCCCGCCGTAGGCGGTGGCCCGGGGCAGGAGCGACTTGCGGGCCTTCACCACGGTGCTGTAGTTCGCGTCGACGACGTTGGCGATCGGCACCTCGGTGATCTGCGAGAGGAGCTGGTAGGCGTCCATCGGGTGCAGCCCGTAGAGCTCGCCGAACCACCGCACCAGCTCGACCTGGCCGATCCGCCAGGCGTCCTCCAGCGGCCGGCTCGACCCGACCGTCATCCAGTGCGTGTCGTCCTCGATCCGCGGCCATGCCGGGAACCCGCCCACCCCGCCGCCCTTGATCAGCTCCACGACCAGGGTGGTGGTCATCGCGCCCTCGACGGCGGTGCCGCAGGCCTCGCCCTCGCCCTGCCGGTAGTGCCCGTCCCCGACGGAGAACAGCGCGCCCTCGACGTTGACGCCGAGGAAGCAGGTGGAGCCCGGCCGCATCTGCGGGGTGTCCATGTTGCCGCCGAAGCGCTCGGGCACCAGCGAGCTGCGCACCTCCCCGCCGGGTGGCGCGACCCCCACCGTGCCGAGCATCGGCTCGACCGGGAGCGCGATCTCCAGGTCGCTGTGCCGGGCCGCGAAGGTCACCGTGTTGCGCGCGCGGTCGAGCTCGTAGATCCACGTGGTGTCCGGCAGCGGGTCCTGCAGCGTGGCCACCCGGTCGGTGCTGGTGAGCCCGCCGAAGAACGGGATCGCCGCCGACGCGCCCCAGTCCCGCGCCGGCTCCATCGCGACGAAGTGCAGCGCCAGGGTGTCCCCCGGCTCGGCACCCTCGACGAAGAAGGGGCCTGTCTGCGGGTTGACGAACCGCAGGTCCACCTTCTCGCCGGAGAGGTCGGAGGGCTTGCGCAGCACACCGCAGAAGGCGTCGTCAGACCACACCCGCAACGCCGTCCCGGGCGCGATCCGCATCAGCGGGCGGACGCCGCCGAAGGTGAACGCGTACTGCTCGAACGTGGGAACGACCTCGACGACGTCCATCGCCGCACCCTAGGAACCCGCCGGTGGAAGGGGCAACCGGCGCCGGTCAGGCGCGCAGCCGCACCCGGTCCGGCGTCAGCTCGGCGACCGAGGTCACCCCGAGCAGCTGCAGGGTCCGGGCGACCTCCCGGGCCAGGATGTCCGCCGCCCGCTGCACCCCGCGCTCGCCGCCGGCCATGAGCCCGTACAGGTAGGCCCGGCCCACCAGGCAGCCGCGGGCGCCGAGGGCGACGGCGGCCACCACGTCGGCGCCGTCCAGGATGCCGCCGTCGAGGTAGACCTCGGCGCGGTCGCCGACCGCCCGCACCACCGCGGGCAGCTCCTCCAGGGGCGTGGGCGCCCGGTCCAGCTGGCGGCCGCCGTGGTTGGAGACGACGACCGCGTCGGCGCCGGCGTCCACCACCGCCCGCGCGTCCTCCGCCGTCTGCACGCCCTTGACGACCAGCGCGCCGCTCCACGTCTCCCGGAGCGCACGGACGTCGTCCAGCGTCGCCGCCGGCTCGAACACGCGGTCGGCGAGCTCGGCGACGGTGCCGCCCCACGAGCGCAGCGAGGCGAACTCGAGCGGCTCGGTGGTGAGCAGGTCGATCCACCAGCGGGGGTGGACGGCGGCGTTGGCGACGGTCCTCGGCGTGAGGGCCGGCGGGATGGTGAAGCCGTTGCGCACGTCGCGCAGCCGCGGCCCGGCCACGGGGGTGTCGACGGTGAGCACCAGCGCCTCGTACCCGGCCGCGCCGGCCCGCTCGACGAGCGCGGCACTGGCCTCGCGGTCCCGCCAGAGGTAGAGCTGGAACCAGCGGCGGACCGCGGGTGCCGCGGCCGCCAGCGCCTCGATCGTCGTGGTCCCCATGGTCGACAGGGCGTGCGGGATGCCGACCCGCTCGGCCACCCGGCCCACCGCGGTCTCGCCCTCGGCGTGCATCAGCCGGGTGAACCCGGTCGGCGCGAACGCCAGCGGCAGGGCCGAGGGGCGGCCGAGGAGCAGGGTCGAGGAGTCGACGACGGACACGTCGCGCAGCACGCTGGGACGGAACTCGACCCGCTGGAACGCCTCGCGGGAGCGGCGCAGGCTGATCTCCGCCCCGGCGGCGCCGTCGGTGTAGTCGAAGACGGCCCGCGGTGCCCGCCGGCGGGCGATCTCGCGGAGGTCGCCGATGCTGGCGGCGCGGGCCAGGCGCCGGTCGGTGGCGTCGCCGGCCGGTCGGCGCGGCCGGGCCAGTTCCCTCAGCTCGGACCAGCGGGGCAGCCGGCGCTCTCCCACGAGGACCCCCTCCGTCGTCGTCCGGTCACCCTGCCAGGACGGCGGCCGGGGTGGCGCGCCCGGGGCGGGTGGACCCCGGGCGCGCCGGACGGGCTCACCGCCTCACTTGCGGCCGGGGGTCCAGTCCATGCCCCAGCCGTACTGGCGGTCGAGGACGTCCTGGCCGCCGTGCACGTAGCGCACCTCGCGGTTGACGACGAGCTGCCCGCCCTGGTTCTCGATCATCGCGATCGCGCAGATCCGGGCGCGCGGGTCGTGCTCGTCGAGACGCACCTCGATCTGCGGGCCGTTCGACGGGTACATCGTGACGACGGCGTCGGCCTGACCCCAGTTCGGCACGCCCTCGTAGATCAGCGCGAACACGAGCACCCGGCGGATCAGCTGGGTGTGCTCCAGGTTGATCAGCAGGTTCTCGCCGCCGCTCGCGGCACCGGACCGGTCGTCCCCGTCCAGCCACACGATCGACTGGCCGCCGCCCAGCGAGTGCTGACCGCGGAAGGCGTTGCCCAGCGCCTGGATGACGCCCTTCGACCCGTCGGCGTACTCGTACAGGCAGCCGAGGTCGAGGTCGATGGCCCCGGACGACGCGGCCGCGGCCAGCCGCTTGAGGAAGCCGCCGCCACCCCCGCCCGCGGGCCTCGAGTTCCAGTTGAGGTTGACCCTCAGGATGCCCGTCGTCCCGGCCGTCTTGGTCAGTGACACCGACGGCGACGACTTGGTGAGCGACACCTTGCCCAGGTCCACGCCGCCGGACGGCGGCGGCTGCTGCTGCGCGTACGGCGGCTGCCCGGGCGGTGGGTACTGACCCGGGGGCGGGTACTGGCCGGGCGGCGGGTACGGCGGCTGGCCCGGGAGCGGGTACTGGCCGGGCGGCGGGTACGGCGGCTGTCCGTACGGCTGACCGGGCGGCGGTGGCTGCTGCGGAGGTGGTGGCTGGTACGGCGGCGGCTGCGGCGGCGCCGGGGGTGGCGGCTGCTGCGGCGGCGGGGACTTCGGGCGCTTCGTGTAGTCGACCAACTGGGGCCCTCCCGCAGGTCCCCCGACGGAGGCCCTGCTCTGTGAGCGGCGGACGCGTTCCCCGACCCTAGGGGGCGCCGCCACCCTCCCGCGCCGCCGCTCGCTCGCCGGCCGGGTCGGGGCCCTCGGCCGCGGGCAGCCAGCGGTCCCACCAGCGCAGCAGGTGCTCCAGGCGGGCCAGCCGGTGCCGCGGGCGACCGGCGGCGGCCGGATCGGTGGCGGTCGGGTCGGGACCCTCGCCCGGGAAGAGCAGCAGCTCGCTGGGGACGCCGCGCCGCTGCAGCGCGGCGAACAGCCGCTGCCCCTCCTCCGGCGGGCAGCGCCGGTCCCGCTCGGCGGAGACGACGAGGGTCGGCGTGCGGACGGCGTCGAGGACGTCCGGCACGGTCCCCGCCGGCGGGCGCTCCACCACGGCGGCGCCGAACCGGTCGGTGCGGCCGGCGAGTGCCCCCGCGAGCCCGCCACCCAGGACGCCGACCCGCTCGGCGTCCAGCGCGGGGTCGGCCAGCGCGGCGTCGAGGACGGCCAGCGCGGCGTCGGCGGACGCCGGCGGGCCGCACTGCACCACGGCGTACCCGGCCGACGCGTGCACCTGGACGTCGTCCCGCAGCGACCAGCCGCCGCCCGACACGACCAGCAGCACCGGGTGGGGGCCGGGACCGTCGGGCACGGTCACCCAGCCGTGCACCCGCCCGCCGTCGGCGGCGGCGGTGAGCTCCGCCGCCCGGTGCAGCCGGCCGGTGGCGCCCAGCCCGCGGCCGAAGCCGGTGAGCAGCCGGCGCCGTCCGGGCGTGATGGCGACCAGCTCCCCCGCCGACCGGTCGTGCGCCACCGTCGCGACGACGACCCCGCCGGCGGCGGCGAACCCGCGCACGGTGAACGGCCCGTCCACGAGCGGCTCGGGCGACCGGCCGTCCAGCGGGACGCGCAGCAGCTCGACCGCCCCGGCCCGCCGGACCCCGACCAGCGTCGCCCCGTCGACGACGACGGTCCCGGGCGTCCCGTCGGCGCGGTGCGTCTCCCGCGGGTCCAGCAGGGGCTCGAGCGGGCCGCCGGTGACCGGCACGCGGCACGGGGTCGGCCCGCTCCCGGCGACGTCGAGCCCCTCGGGGCCGAGGTCTGGGCGGGCGGTGACGAGGAGGGTGGCGCCGCCGGGGTCGAAGGACGGCGTCCGGCACCGGCCGCGGCCCCGGGTGACCCGCCGCGGGTCCCCGCCGGTGGCCGGGACCAGGTAGACGTCGCGGACGAGGTCGCGGTCGGCACGGGCGTGGCGGGCGGAGACGAAGGCCAGCGCCCGGCCGTCGGGCGACCAGGCGACGTCGGTGTCCCCGCCGGCGCCGTCGGTCAGCTGCCGCGGCTCCGGCAGGGGCACGCCGTCGTCGTCGGGGTCCCCGGGCAGGTCGAGGACGAACACGCAGCCGGGCCGGTCGCGGGTGTGCTCGTCCTCGTCGGCTCCGCCGGGGCGGAGCCGGGTGAGCAGCCGCGGGGCGCCGGCGTCGGCACCGTCCGGGGGCACCGGACCCACCCAGGCCAGCCGCCGGGAGTCCGGCGACCAGACCGGTGCCCCGGTGCCCAGCGGCGCGTCGGTCAGCCGGCGGGGGGCGCCGCCGGCGGTGGGCAGCAGGTGCACCTGCGGCGGGTCCCCCGGCGCGGCGGAGAGGTAGGCCAGCCACCGGCCGTCCGGGGAGAACGCCGGAGCGGAGTCACGGGCCCCGGAGGTGAGCGGGCGGGCCGGCGCCGACCCGTCGGTCGGCACCGCCCACAGCTGCGCCCGGTACCCGTCGCCGTCGACGTCGGGCCGCTCGACGGCGACCACGGCCATGCGGCCGTCCGGGGAGACGGTCGGCACCCCCGGCGTGCGCAGCAGGGCGAGGTCGGCGGGCCGCATGGGGCCCCGAGACTAGTGGAGCCCGGTCCCCGGCCCGGTCGTCCGCGCCGGGCCGGGGACCGGGCTCACGACTGCTGCGCGCGGGCGACCAGCCGCTGCCCGAGGGCGCCGGCCTGGGTGTCGGTGAGCAGCTGGGTCTGCGACTCCACGAGCCGGAGCACCGCCGGGTCCTCGCGGGCGACCTCGGAGGACTGCAGCAGGATCGTGCCCTGCCCGGTGAAGTCGTACTGCCGCTCCTCCCCGGAGGCCCGGCCCAGCGCCCCCGAGAGCATGCCGCGGAGGCTCTGCGTCATCCACTGCGCGTCGTGGTGCACCGACGGCGACGGGCAGTCGGCCCAGCCGAGCAGCGCGTCCGGGTCGGCGCGGAACGGCGGCTCGACGAAGATCACCGGCCCGTTGGAGGAGGCGATGAACTTCCCGGTGCCGAGCAGGGTGACGAAGCCCGGCACGATCGACTGCTTGAGCTCCAGCTGCGGGGAGAACGCGCAGAGGTTGCGCGCCTTGATCGTCAGGTTCCCGTCGTCGAGGTCGTAGCTGTTGAGGTCGAAGCCGCGGTTGCCGATGAGGACCTTGCCCCGGCCGGAGGCGACCACCCAGTCCTGCACGTAGACGGGGCTGGAGAAGCGGGCGGCCACCCACGCCTGCACGGAGGAGTACTCGGTCACCGCCTCGAAGCGGACGTCGCCGTAGTAGGCCAGCATCGCGCCCTTGCTCATGAACCAGTCGCCGTTCAGCGCGACGCAGAAGACGTAGGGGTTGACGTTGTCGTCGTCCGGCAGCGTCTGCGCGTCGAGCGTGTCCGGCACCCCGGCCGGGGCGCCGCCCGGCGGCGGGCCGCCGTAGCCGGGCTGGGGCTGGCCGCCGTAGGGGTTGCCGCCGTAGGGGTTGCCGGGCGGGTACGTCATGGTCGCCGTCCTCAGGACTTCTGCTCGCTGGCCTGCACGTACACCGTGCCGTGGCCGCTGATCCGCAACTGGAAGGCCTCGCCGGAGCCCCGGCCGACCACGTCGCGCAGACCCACCTTGGCCGCGAGGTCGACGGTGAGCCGGCCGACGTGCCCGACGTAGGCCTGCGGGTCGACGCCGACCTGCGTGCCGTTCAGCTGCAGCGGGAAGGCGCCGCCGTGCGAGAGCAGCGCCACCGACCCGCGGCCGTGCACGTTGGTGGTGAACAGCCCCTGCCCGGTCATGGCGCCGCCGATCGCCGACCGGATGCCGCCGGAGCCGAGGAACGCGACGCTGGTCTGCAGGCCGGCGTCGTGCACCAGGAGCCGGTCGGCCTCGCAGACCAGCGGCGCGCTGCCGTCGAGCTCCAGGAGCGTGGCGTGGAGCCCCTTGTAGCCGTAGAGGACCTCGCCCTGCCCCTCGGTGGCCATCATCGGGGTGGACTCGCCGGAGAGGGCGGCGCCGGCCATGCCGCCGACGCCCCGGCCCTGCCCGTGCACGGGGCGGAAGGTGACCTGCCCGGAGTAGCCGAGCATCGCGCCGCGGCGGGCGAGGACCGGCGTGGCGGGGCTGACGCGCGCCCGGACGACCTTGCTGTTGACCGCTTCGAAGGGCACGGGTCAGCGCTCCGAGGACTGGACCAGCACCAGGCCGTGCCCGGTGAAGCGGAGGGAGAAGGGCTCGCCGGTGCCCTCGCCGACGAGGGACTTCCACGAGACGCCGCTGACCAGGTTCATCGACAGCTGCCCGCGCGAGCCGACGTAGGCGTCGGGGTCGACGACCAGGTCCATCCCGGGCCGGACCTCCAGCGCCATGACCGGCCCCTGCGACACGATCGCCACCTGGCCGTGGCCGGTGACGGTGGTGGTGGCCAGGCCCTGCCCGCTGGTCATGCCGCGCAGGCCGGCGAACTGGACGTCGAGGCGCAGCTGGTCGGTGTGGGCGAGGATGTGCTCGCTCTCCACGGTGAGCGTGTCGCCGGCCAGGTCGACGACGCGGACGTCCATGGCGTCGAGGGCCAGGTACACGCGGCCGTGGCCGGTGCAGTCCATGAGCGAGAGGCTCTCCCCGGCGACGGCGCGCTTGAGGGCCGCCCGCATGCCGCCGCCCCCGCCCATGCCGGAGGACCTGAACTCGACGGTGCCCTCGACGGCGACCATCGAGCCGCTGGCGGCCCGGATGCGGTCGCCCTGCAGGTCGGCGTGCAGGACGCGTCTGTCGGCGGTGAGCAGTGCCACGGGTTCCTCTCGCAGGACGGGACGGGGGACGGCGCGGGACCGTATCGGGCCGGGCCGGTGCAGCGGTAGGTCCCGCGCCGCGGCCCGCCGGGTGCGACGGCGGCCCCGGGGCAGGTGCCCCGGGGCCGCCGTCGTGCCGGACCGTGCGCGCGGTCAGCGCCCGACGGTCACCTCGTCGCGCTCCTCGGCGCGGACGGGCTCGGCGGCCCGCTCCCGCCGGCTCTCGACCACGCTGCTGATCACGGCGGCCACGATGAACAGCAGGCCGGTCAGGCCGGTGACGTACTCGCTGATGTGGAACCGCAGCTCGAGGATCATGATCGCGGCGAGGAAGCCGATGGCCCACATCGCCCCGTGCTCGAGGTAGCGGTACTCGTCGAGGGTGCCCTTGTCGACCATGTAGATGGTCAGCGACCGCACCCAGAAGGCGCCGATGCCCAGGCCCAGCGCGATGATGAAGATGTCGCTGCTGATGGCGAAGGCGCCGATGACGCCGTCGAAGGAGAACGACGCGTCGAGCACCTCGAGGTACAGGAACGCCGCCGCGCCGGCGCCGGCCACGGCCTTGGTCGCCGTTCCCACGTCGTTCCGGGTCGTCGAGCCGCCGGTCGCGGTGACGTCGTCGGCGTCGTCGTCCACCTCGGGGGCCTCCATGAGCTCGTTGAGGCCGCCGATGAGCAGGTAGGTGAACAGGCCGGCGATGCCGGAGACCAGGACCGTCGAGTACTTCTCGGGGTCGGCGATCTGCGAGCCGACGTAGATGACCGTCAGCGCGATGATCACCGCGAGGTAGGGCAGCTTGCCTGCCTTGGCCAGCGGCCGCTCCAGCCAGGACAGCCAGTGGATCTCCCGGTCCTCGTCGAAGAGGAAGTTGAGGAAGATCATCAGCAGGAAGATGCCACCGAAGGTGTAGATGGCCTCCGCGGCGGACTCGACGTTCTCGCCGTAGGCCTGCTGGTCGGTCAGCGCGAGGTCCCAGACCTCGGGGATCGACAGGCCGGCGGTGACCGACACCAGCACGATCGGCAGCAGCAGCCGCATGCCGAACACGGCGATGAAGATGCCGACGTAGAGGAACAGCTTCCGCCACAGCGGGCTCATCCGGCGGAGCACCTTGGCGTTGACCACGGCGTTGTCGAACGACAGACAGACCTCGAGCACGCCGAGGACGGCGACGGCCAGCAGGGCCGCCGGCCCGCCGAAGACCACGGCGGTGACGAGCGCGGCCACCGTCAGGAAGACGGAGAAGCCGAAGTAGCGGAGCATCAGGGGATCCTTTCCGACGCCTGACGGACGAGGCGGCGACGAGTTCGGCACGGACGACCGAGCCGGATCGGCCGGGAGGCGGGTCCTGCTGTCAACGAGACCCGGCAGACCCCGGTTCCCGCCGACCCCGCTGGTGCGACGAAGGACACGTCCGGCCGGGCGGGCGGCCGCGGCCGCCCGCCCGGTGCAGCACCGCCCCGCCGGAGGGTGTTCCGGCGTGGTAGGCATCGGCCGCCGGTGCGCAGGAGCACCGGCCGGTCCCCGCCGGACGGGGACCACGGGCAGGACGGGAGGCGCGCATGGCCGGGCTCGGCGGGAGCGCCGCCCCCCGCTGGTGGCGCCGCGACGCGGACGCCGCCCGGCGCGAGGCCGCCGCGGCGCGGGAGGCCGCGGCCGCGGCGATGCTGGAGCTGGACACCGCGCTCAGCGACCTGCCCGACGCCGTGTCCGTCGCGGAGGAGTCCGGTGCGGGCGGTGGCGCACGGGCTCAGCACCGCATCTCCGCTCCCGACTCGTTGGCCAGCGACTGGCGCGACCTCTCCGTCCACGCCGACGCGGTCATCGGACAGTACCTGCAGACCCTCGCCGAGCACGACGACGAGGCCGACCCGGAGTCCGGCCCGTCGCGCAGGGCGGCCACCGACCTCGGCCGGGCCGCCGCCGCGCTGCGCGAGGTCCTCGCCCAGGTGCTGCGCTTCCGCGACCAGTACGGCGAGGTGCTCGCTGCCGCCACCCGCGTCCGCGCCGCGGCGGCCCGGGCCGTCCCCGCCGCCCGGGACGCCGTGGCCGGCGCCCGCGCCGCCCTCGCCGAGGCGACCGCCGCCGGGCTGCGCGACCCGGCCCTCGAGGCCGCCCTCGCCGACGCCGCCGCCGCCGTGACCGCGGCCGAGGCCGCGCTGGCCCAGCGGAGGGCCGGACCGGCCGCGGCGGACGCCGAGCGGGCGCGGCGGTCGGCCGGGTCCGTGGCCGAGCGGGCCCGGGCCCTGCCCGCACGCGCGGCGGACGTGCGACGGGGCGCCGCGTCGGTGCACACCCGCCGCGAGGCGCTCGGCACCCGTCACGAGCGGCTTGCACCGGTGATGAGCACGCTGCGCCGCCGCTATCCGCTCTCGGCGTGGGGCGACGTCGAGCGGGCACCGCAGCGGGCGGCCGCCGCCCTGGGCGAGGTCGACGAGGCCCTGGCCGGGCTGGACGCCGTCCTCGCCGCGCCGGTGCTCGACGTCCCCGCCGCGGCCGGGCTGCTGGCCCGGGTCCGGACGGCGGCCGGCCGGGTCGACGACGAGGTGCGCGCGGCGACCGGGCGTCTGGAGCGGCTGGACGCCGTCGCCGCCGACCCGGGTGCGCTGCTGACCCAGGTGCAGCGGGCGCTGGTGGACGCGCGGCGCTTCCTCGCCGGTCTGCCCGAGGAGCGGGCCCGCCGCTTCCGCCGGACCTTCGAGGACCTCGCGCGGCGGCTGCCCCCGCTGGAGGAGGCGGCGCGGGCCGAGCGACCCGACGTCGGCGCGGTGCTCCGCGAGGCCACCGCCATCGAGGGCGGCCTGGCCGGGCTGGTGCGGACCGCCCGGGCGGACTGAGCGCCTCAGGCCCGCGCGAGCAGCCAGCGGACGATCTCCTCGCCGGCCGCGGCCCCGGTGGCGGCGGTGACGGCGACCCGCGCGCCGGTCCAGCCCTGCTCGTGCAGCTCGCCGTGCGCCGGGCGGACGGCGGCGTCGGCGGCCAGCAGCATCGGCGCGTCGAGCAGGCTGTCGCCGGCGCACAGCAGCCGCGGCGCGGAGCCGTCCCCGGTCAGCAGTCGGCGCAGCCGCAGCAGCCCGGCGGCCTTGGACAGCCCCGCGGGGACGACGTAGACCTTGCGGCCCTGCACGCTCAGCGTGGCGCCGGCGGCGGAGGCGGCCGCGGCGGTGTCGGCGAGCCACCCGGCCGGGATCGCGTCGCGGGCGTGCGCCACCAGGTAGCAGAACAGGTCCTCGGCGGCCCGGACCGTCCTCACCCACGGCTCCCCCGCCACGGCCTGCAGCAGGCCGAGCAGCTCGGGCAGCGGCGCCGCCTCCGCGGCGGTCGCGGCGGCCCAGTCGTCCCAGTCGCGGTCGCGGACGCCGTCGGCGAGCAGCACCCCGCCGTTGCCGCACAGCGCGTACCGGGGCACCACCGGCAGCCGCACCCGCCCGTACTGCGCGGCGGTGCGGGTGGTCACCGGCACCACCAGCGCCCGCCCGGCCAGCTCGGCCAGCAGCGCCCACGACCCGGAGGTGGCGTAGGACAGCGGCGCGCCGTCCAGGTGCTCGACCACCTCCAGGCCGGCCGCGTCACCGGCGGCGGCCGCGGAGTAGACGAGCGTGCGGTCCAGGTCGACGGCGGCGAGGGTCGTCGTCAGGACCGCGGTCACCGGCCCACCGGCCGGATCAGCCCGACGCACGAGTACGCCAGGTCGGGCACCTCCACCAGCGGGACGCCGCGGGCGGTGGCCAGGGCGGCGACGTGCCGCAGGTCGCCGGCGCGGTCGGGGCGGACGAGCACCTGCCACGGCACCCGGCGCAGCAGCACCCGGGTGGTCTCCCCCACCCCGGGCTTGACCAGGTTGACGTCGCCGATGCCGTGCCCGGCGGCGATCGCCTCGACCGCCGCCCACCCGGCCCAGGTCGGCCGGCGCTCGGCGGCCGGGACGTCGTCGACCGGCGGGACGGCGGGGAACGCCGCGGCCACGGTGTCGACGAACCGGGCGGAGACGTCGGCGCCGGCCAGCTGCGCGTAGTACTTCGCGCCGTGGAACATGCCCGGGCCGATCAGGTCGTCGCGCAGCACGGTGCGCGAGACCAGCCCCGACACCGTGCTGTTGAGGCAGGCGCTGGGGATCAGGAAGTCGTCGCGGGTGCCGTACAGGTCGGTGCAGACGCCGGGGTCGGCGAGGACCGCCAACCGGTCGTCGAGCGCGGCGTCCTCCGGGTGCCGCGCAACCCAGCCGGCGACGGCCTCGGTGAGCTGCCGCTGGATGGCGCCCTTGCCGGTCCACCCGTCGACGAAGCGCAGCGCCGCGGCCGGGTGGCGGGCCAGCACGTGCGCCAGCGCCACCTCGTCGATGCCGCGGCCGCGGATGATCGAGATCGTGTAGTGCGGCACGTCGGCACCGCGAGAGGCCCGGTACCAGCGGCGCAGCAGCACGCCGATCGGCGTCCCGGCGCGGGCCAGCGACACCAGGACCGGCCGCTCCCCGGCGGCGGCCGCGGCGTCCCACACCAGCTCGCCGACCCGGGCGACGGCGTCGGCCAGCCGCCCGGCCGACTGCTCCAGCGCCGCGGTGAACAGCGCCAGGTAGGCCTCGTCGGGCTGGTACTCGACCGGCAGCATCTCCGAGTAGTGGGTGCCCGACTGGATGGCCTCCTCGCGGTCCTCGGTGCCGCGCTCGAGCGCCACCGACGACAGGTCGGTGAGCAGCCAGGTGACGTCCTCGACCGGGTAGGACCCGAACTCGCCCGCGACGGCGGGTGCCAGGGCGGTCCCGACCGCGGTCACGGCGCGGGCTCCGCGAGCGGCACGGTCACCAGGTGCACCGTCCGCGCGGCGAAGGGCCGCAGCACCTGCGCCATCGGCGCGCAGTCGGCGGCCCGGGCGTCGGCGACCACCACGACGTCGTCGGCCCGCAGGTCCGACCACGGCCGGTCCGCGGGGACGGCCGCCGGGTCGGCGAGGTTGTGCACCCGCGAGGTGCGCGCGGGGTCGTCGGGCGCGGGGAAGGCCACGCTCCGGCGGAGGGCGTAGCCGGGGTGGTCGGCGGCGTGCACGGGGCTCCGGGTGGTCGACTGGGTCGTGACGGGCACGCCGGGCAGCCGGTCGGCCAGCCGCGCGCCGACCACGGTGGGGGCGTGCATGAGCTCCTCGGTGCCGAGCACCAGGACGCCGCGGCTGCCGGCCAGCACCGGCGCGAGCGCGGCGGCGACGGCGTCGGCCGCCGCGTGCAGACGCGCGGTGCCGGCGGCGGTGAGGCCGTGCCGGGCGGTGGTCGGCACGCCGGCCGGCCAGAGCCCCTCGTGCACGCGGACCCCGCCGGGCACGCCGGCCGGCGGGGGTGCCGGGGCGGGCAGCCCGGCCCGGGCGGCCGCGGCCCGCTCGAGGACGTCGGCGGGGAGGGTCAGCCCGGAGGTGAGGACGGCGGCGACGTCGACCCGCACCCCGAGCGCGGCGGCCCGCTCGGCGAAGGCCCGGCGGGCGGCGTCGGTGCGGGCGTCGAGCAGCGTGGCGACGACGTAGCGCTCCCGCGGCCAGCGGGCGTGCAGCTCGGCGACGGTGTTGAGCGCCGTGCGGCCCGAGGTCAGCTCGTCGTCGACCAGCACCAGCGGCCCCGGCGCGGCGAGGTCGACGTCCCCGGCGGGCTGCAGCGCGTGCGCGACGGCGTGCGAGTGCTCCTCCGCGAACGCGGCGGCCACCGGCACGCGCGGGTGCACGCGGCGGGTGGTGTGCAGGTAGCTCGCGCCCAGCCGCGCGGCGGCCGCGTGGCCCAGGCCGGTCGCCGTCTCGCAGTAGCCGACGACCAGGCCGGGGACGTCCCCGCCGAGGACGGCGGCGACGGCGTCGCCCACCGCCGCGCCGGCGCCGAGCACGTCGGCGGGCGCGACGGGCACGTGCTTGCCGAGCACCCGGGAGACGACGAGGTGGGCACGGCGCGGGTTGTCCCGCAGCGCCAGGCCGCACAGCGCGGCGAAGCGGTCCGGGTCGCTCACCCGGACGTCGAGCAGGCGGGAGACGGTGCGGCCGAGGTCGACCGCACCGGTGGGAGGGGCCGTCACGCGCGCCGGGCCTCCCCCACCGCGAACACCTCGGCCAGCCGGCGCTGCCCGATCGCGAGCAGCTCGACCAGCGCCGCCTCGTCGGCGACGACGCCGTAGACCGCGGCGCGGCGGCTGACCAGCTCGGCCCACAGCGCGTGCGGCCCGATCTCGTTCATCCGCCCGTGCCCGGAGACCGCGATGCCGCCGCGGCCGCGGGCCGTGAGGACCTCCAGCGCGTCGTCGTACTCCGAGCGGGAGACGGTGAGCAGCGCGTTGACGACCGAGACGTGCGCCGGGTGGATGACCGTCTTGCCGAGCACGCCGTTGGCCTTGTCGAGCGCGACCTCGCGCACCAGGCCGTCGAGGTCGTCGTCGATCATGCGCTGCCGCAGGCCGGTCTCGTGCTGCTCGGTGAACGGCGACTGGCGCAGTTGCGGCTTGAACAGCCGGGGCCCACCGGGGATGTGCTCCCACACGGCGCCGGTGACCACGTGCTCGCCGCCGCGGGTGAAGCGGTTGACCACGTCGGCCAGGCAGTCCCGGACGACCGCGACGTCCCAGATGGTGGTGTGCCGGTCGCGGCGCAGGCCGAACAGCCCCGACAGGTCGGTGCCGCCGACCCGCAGGCACAGCACGTGCTCCCGGTGCGCGGCCACGACGTCGGCCAGCACGGCCAGCGTCTCGGCACGGGTCTCCCGCCAGGCGAGCTCGGGCGTCTCGAGGATCGGCATGCCGTACAGCGGGTGCCCGGTCGCGGCGCTCACCTCGGCGATCGCCTCGAGCATCGGTCCGAGCGTCGTCCCGGTGGCCTTGGGCAGGCTGAAGCCGGTGAGCCGGGCCAGCGCCGGGCCGGCGGCCAGCGCCAGCGAGCGGATCTGCCCGGGCGTGCGCACCCGCACGAACAGCAGCGGCAGCAGCGGCGCCTCGCCGTCGGCGACCCGGCGGGACAGCCGCTGCAGCGCGGCGACGACGTTGGCCTCGGCGTCGGCGACGGCGGCGTGCGGGATGGCGTCCTCGAGGCACCAGACCACGCTGGTCGCCCCGACGGCGGCGGCCCGCTCGGCGTCGGCGTCCAGCGCCGGGCGGGTGCCGGGGCTGTAGAGCGTGGCCCCGAGGGCGAGGGCCAGCACGCCGCGCTGGGTGGCCGGTCCCACCTCCTCCGGGGGGACGGCGAAGAGCCGTCCGCGCTCGTCGTCGGTCAGGTACGCGAAGTGGCGCACGGTCGTTCCCTTCCACCCTGTGCTGGATGTGGGGTCGGTCGAGGGCAGTGCGGTCCCGGACCGGCAGCTCACCGGAGCAGGCCCTGGGCGCGTGCCCGGCGGAGCCAGTCGGGGTACTCGGTCATGAGCCGGTCGAACAGCGCGTCGTCGCTGATCGGCCGGCGGCCCATGAGGTCGTCCTGGGAGACGGCGAAGAAGTCGGCGTTGTCGGTGTAGCGGCCCTCGAGGTCGTCGAGGCGCTGGAGGTAGGAGAACTGGCGCTCCGGGCCGATGCCCATGAACTGCCAGAACACCGGCTCGAACGACGCCGCCCTGATCTGCCTGGTCGCGGCCGACTTGTCGCTGGGGGCGCCGTCGGTGAGGAACATGACGTAGACCGGCACCTGCGCCGGCTGCGGCTCGGCGCGCTCGCGGCTGCTGCCGAAGTAGGCCTGCCGGACGGCCGCCATCGCCGCGCCGTAGCGGGTGTCGTACTCCAGCGGGTACTGCCGGGACAGGTCGGCGATGTACTGCTGGTGGCCCTCCAGCCGCAGCCCCGGCTCGGGCCGGTGCACGTCCTGCCCGAAGAGGAAGACGTCGACCACGCCGTCGTCGTCGAAGCGCAGCCCCAACGCCAGCACCCGCTCGGCCAGCCGCTGCACGGCGCCGGCCCGGTAGAGGGCGGCCATCGACCCGGAGATGTCGAGGACCAGCGCGACGCGGGCGGTGTGCTCGCCCAGGCCGCGCTTCTCCAGGCTGACGCCGGCGGTCTTGACCAGGCTGAGCAGCTGCGGCGCCGAGCCGGCCAGCTTCTTCTCGAGGTCGACCAGCCGGCGCTTCTCCGTGCTGACCGGGGGCGCGGCGGGGGCCGGCGCGGGCGGCGGGGTGGGTGCCGGGGTGGGCGGCGCGGCGGGCTCGTCGTCGATGCTGACGCCGACGTCGGTGGCCATGCCGGCCAGGCCGTCGGTGAAGCCCTGGCCGACGGCGCGGACCTTCCACTCCGGTCCGCGGCGGTAGACCTCGGCGAAGACCAGCGCGGTCTCCGGGCCGGCTGCGAGCTCGCACCGGACGGCGGGCGGCCCGCCCTCGGCGGCCACCTCGACGGCGAGGCCGGACAGCCCGCCGAAGGTGCCCGCGCCGTCGAGCGAGGCGCCGATGACGACCTTCTCGACGTCGCCGGGCAGCGCGGCCGGGTCGATGCGGACCTGGTCGACGGTGGCGCCGCCGCGGGTGGACTTGCCGAGGTGGCGCACCGCGCCGCCGGCGCCGGCGGGCTGGTTGTAGAAGACGAAGTCCTCGTCGCTGCGCACCCGGCCGGCGGCGGTGGTGAGGAACGCCGAGAGGTCGGCGTCGACGCCGGGCGCCGGCGTCCAGGTCAGCGTGACGACGACGGGGCCGGTCAGGCCGGCCTGCGCGAGGCCGACGTTGCCGCCGCGGGTGAGGACGTGGACCACGGCGCTCAGCCGCGGGGAGCCGGGCGGCTCACTTGCGCCCGCTCGTCCAGTCGAGGCCCCAGCCGTAGGCGCTGTCGAGGTCGCGCTGCACGCCGCGCAGGTAGCGGATCTCGCGCTGCACGGTGAGCGCGCCGCCGGAGTTGGTCAGCAGCGCGATGGCGCAGGAGCGGGCGCCGGCGGCGTGCTCGTCGAGGCGGACCTCGATGGGCGCGGCGCCCTGCGGGTACAGCGTGACGACGCCGTTGGCCGCGGCCCAGTCGGGCGCGCCCTCGTAGATGTAGGCGAACACGAGGACGCGGCGGATCGCGTCGAGGTGGTCGAGGTTGACGACGAGGTTCTCCCCGCCGCTCCTCGCGCCGGAGCGGTCGTCGCCGTCGAGCAGCACGTAGGGCGGCCGGTCGAGTGCGCCGAAGGCGTTGCCCAGCGCCTGCACGACGCCCTTGCGGCCGTCGGCGGTCTCCCACAGGCAGCCGAGGTCGAGGTCCACGGCGCTGCCCTTGGAGAACAGACCCCGGCGGCCGGACTCCCAGTTGAGGTTGACCCGCATCTGCCCGCCGGCCCCGTGGCCCTTGGTCAGCGAGACCGACGGCGCGCCCTTGGTGAGCGTCACCTTCGACAGGCTCACGCCGCCGGCGGGGGCTGCGGGTGGGGCGGACGGTCGGCGGGTGTAGTCGACCACGACGGGGACCTCCGGGGCTCGGGGTGCGCAGGTGCGCCGGGCAGGGCGCCGGGCCCGGACGGGTGCCGTCCGGGCCCGGCGGGAGAGCCGGAGGTCAGCCGACGTTGACGCCGAAGTCCTGCGCGATGCCGCGCAGGCCGGAGGCGTAGCCCTGGCCCACGGCGCGGAACTTCCACTCGGCACCGTTGCGGTAGAGCTCGCCGAAGACCATGGCCGTCTCCACCGAGGCGTCCTCGGTCAGGTCGTAGCGGGCGATCTCCGAGCCGTTGGCCTGGTTGACCACGCGGATGAAGGCGTTGCGGACGGCGCCGAAGTTCTGCTTGCGGCTGTCGGCGTCGTAGATCGAGACCGGGAAGACGATCTTCTGACAGTTCGGCGGGACGGAGGCCAGGTCGACCTGGATGACCTCGTCGTCGCCCTCGCCCTGGCCGGTGAGGTTGTCACCGACGTGCACCACCGAGCCGTCGGGGCTGCGCAGGTTGTTGAAGAAGACGAAGCCCGAGTCGTCGGGGGTGACCTTGCCCTCGGGGCCGATCATGATCGCCGACGCGTCGAGGTCGAAGTCGCCACCGGCGAACGTGTTGACGTCCCAGCCGAGGCCGACGTTGACCGCGGTGAGACCCGGCGCCTCCTTGGTCAGCGAGACGTTCCCGCCCTTGGAGAGGCTGACACCCATCTGTTGGACTCCCATGCGCTCTAGGGGCGGACCGGCGGTCGCCGCTCCGCAGCGCGCCGGCCCAGGCCGACGCCGCCGGGCGACGGCGCGGGCGCTGGGCCCGGCCGCCGTCGCCGGCACCGCTCCGCCGGGCGCCCGTTCGGCACCCGGCGGAGCGGACGTGTCCTCCGATACTGCCGAACGGCGCCGGGGAGCAACAGGTTCCGCGGCGCGGCCCCTGGCCGGGGTCGCCGCGCAGGTCACCGGCCTCGCGGCAGGCCGCCCCTCAGCGGTCGCCGTGCCCGTCGCGGCGGTCCGCCGTCCCGGCAGGGGCGGGCGCGTGGGCGCCCGGTCGGGCGGCGTCCCCTGCGGCCGGCCCGACGGGATCGCCGACCGGCGGGCCGTCGGGACCGGTGGTGCCCAGCGTCGGCGTCCCGGTCGTCCCGGCGCGGGCGGCGGCCTCTCGCTCGTCGCGGCGGCTGCGGGCGAGGCTCGCGACCGTGGTGACGAACAGGGTGACGACGATGACCGCCAGCGACAGCCAGGTAGGCACCTCGGGGATCGCGGTGACGTGCTCACCGCCGTTGATGAACGGCAGCTCGTTCTCGTGCAGCGCGTGGATCAGCAGCTTGATGCCGATGAAGCCGAGGATGACCGCCAGGCCGTAGTGCAGGTAGACCAGCCGGTCGAGCAGGCCGTCGATGAGGAAGAACAGCTGCCGCAGGCCCAGCAGCGAGAAGGCGTTGGCGGAGAAGACGAGGAAGGTCTCCTCGGTCAGGCCGAAGATCGCCGGGATCGAGTCGACCGCGAAGAGGATGTCGGCGCTGCCGATGGCCACGAGCGCGATGGCCAGCGGGGTGATGAACCGCTTGCCGTCGATCTTCGTGGTCATGCGGTCGGAGTGGTACTCGTTCGTCGTCGGCACCAGCTTGCGGGTGAGCCGGAGGAACGCGTTCTCCTTGAACTCGTCGTCGTCGTGACCGCTGGCCCGCGCCTGGGCGACGGCGGTGTAGATGAGGAACGCGCCGAAGAGGTAGAAGACCCAGCTGAAGTTCTCGATCGCCGCGGCGCCGAGGAAGATGAAGATCGTCCGCAGGACGAGGGCGAAGGTGATGCCGAACAGCAGCACCTTCTGCTGCAGCTCGCGGGGCACCGCGAAGCTGGCCATGATCAGGACGAAGACGAACAGGTTGTCCACCGAGAGGCTCTTCTCGGTGATGTAGCCGGCGAAGTACTCGCCGCCGTACTGCCCGCCGGCGAAGATCCAGACGAGGATCCCGAAGACGACGGCGAGGGCGACGTAGACCGCCGACCAGGTCGCCGCCTCGCGCAGCGATGGGGCGTGTGGTGTGCGCACGTGGCCGACGAAGTCGAACACGAGCATGCCGATGATGGCGGCGATCGTGATCGCCCACACCCAGAAGGGGACGTCCAAGGCAGAACCTCCGGTGACTCGGCGGCGCGCGGCGCCGCGATGTCGCGCCTGAGGTCTCTCCCGCTCCCTCGCCTCTGAGGGAGCCGGCGGCACCGGAGGCCCTCGGGGACCTCGTGTTGACGACACCGCCGCGCGGGGATACTCCCCTCCACACGGATGACCGCTCGACGGCGTCCGCGTACACGGGCCACCGTCGGACGGTTACTTCCCCTAGGACGTGATCGGGAAGCACGGTGTTCCGCCGATGAGAGAACTCTCATCGGCGGGGTCCGGTCAGGCGTGGGCGGCGTCGAGCTGCCGCAGCTCCTTCTTCAGCTCGGTCAGCTCGTCGCGCAGCCGGGCGGCGACCTCGAACTGCAGCTCGCGGGCGGCGGCCAGCATCTGGTCGTTCATCTGGGTGATGAGGTCGGCCAGCTCGGCCCGCGGCAGGCCCTGCACGTCGATCGCGCCGGCCTTGCCCCTGCCCTTGGCCTTGGACGACAGGCCGGGCACCGGCGCCTTGCCGCGGGACTGCTGCCGGCCGGAGCCGCCGACGAGCTCGACGCCCTCGGTGTCCTCGGCCGCGCGGTAGATGCCGTCGAGGATGTCGACGATCTTCTTGCGCAGCGGCTGCGGGTCGATGCCGCGCTCGGTGTTGTAGGCGATCTGCTTCTCGCGGCGCCGGTTGGTCTCCTCGATCGCCGTGGCCATCGACGGGGTGATCGTGTCGGCGTACATGTGCACCTGGCCGGAGACGTTGCGCGCCGCGCGGCCGATCGTCTGGATCAGCGAGGTGCCCGAGCGGAGGAACCCCTCCTTATCGGCGTCGAGGATGGCCACCAGCGACACCTCGGGCAGGTCGAGGCCCTCGCGCAGCAGGTTGATGCCGACGAGGACGTCGAACTCCCCCTGCCGCAGCTCGCGCAGCAGCTCGACGCGGCGCAGCGTGTCGACCTCGGAGTGCAGGTAGCGGACCTTGATGCCCAGCTCGAGCAGGTAGTCGGTGAGGTCCTCGGACATCTTCTTGGTCAGCGTGGTGACCAGGACCCGCTCGTCCTTCTCCACCCGCACCCGGATCTCGTGCACCAGGTCGTCGATCTGGCCCCTGGTCGGCTTGACCACGACCTCGGGGTCGACCAGGCCGGTGGGGCGGATGACCTGCTCGACGACCTCGCCGCCGCTGCGGCCGAGCTCGTAGGGGCCCGGCGTCGCCGACAGGTAGACGGTCTGCCCGATCCGGTCGGTGAACTCCTCCCACTTCAGCGGGCGGTTGTCCATCGCCGAGGGCAGCCGGAAGCCGTGCTCGACCAGGGTCCGCTTGCGGCTCATGTCGCCCTCGTACATGCCCCCGATCTGCGGGACGGTCACGTGCGACTCGTCGATGACCAGCAGGAAGTCGTCGGGGAAGTAGTCGATGAGACAGGCGCCGGCGGTGCCCGGCGCCCGGCCGTCGATGTGCCGCGAGTAGTTCTCGATGCCGGAGCAGAAGCCGACCTGGCGCATCATCTCGATGTCGTAGGTGGTGCGCATGCGCAGCCGCTGGGCCTCCAGCAGCTTGCCCTGCCGCTCCAGCTCGGCCAGCCGCTGCTCGAGCTCGGCCTCGATGGTGGCGATCGCGCGCTCCATGCGCTCGGGGCCGGCGACGTAGTGGGTGGCCGGGAAGACGAACAGCTCCTGGACCTCCCGGACCACCTCGCCGGTGAGCGGGTGCAGGTAGTACAGCCGCTCGACCTCGTCGCCGAACATCTCGATCCGGACGGCGAGCTCCTCGTAGACCGGGAAGACCTCGATCGTGTCGCCGCGGACGCGGAAGGTGCCGCGCGTGAAGGAGAGGTCGTTGCGGGTGTACTGCTCGGTGACCAGGGTGCGCAGCAGGTCGTCGCGGTCGCGCTCCTCCCCCACCGAGATCTTCAGCGCCCGGTCGACGTACTCCTGCGGCGTGCCCAGGCCGTAGATGCAGGAGACGGTGGCCACCACGACGACGTCGCGGCGGGTGAGCAGCGCCTGGGTGGCCGAGTGCCGCAGCCGCTCGACCTCGTCGTTGACCGAGGAGTCCTTCTCGATGTAGGTGTCGGTCTGCGGGACGTAGGCCTCGGGCTGGTAGTAGTCGTAGTACGAGACGAAGTACTCGACGGCGTTGTCCGGCAGCAGCTCACGGAACTCGTTGGCCAGCTGCGCGGCCAGCGTCTTGTTCGGCGCCATCACCAGGGTGGGCCGCTGCACCTGCTCGATCAGCCAGGCGGTGGTGGCCGACTTCCCGGTGCCGGTGGCACCCAGCAGCACGGTGTGCTCCTCGCCGGCGTCCACCTTCTCCGCGAGCGCCTTGATCGCGGCGGGCTGGTCGCCCGAGGGCTCGAACTCGCTGACGACGCGGAAGCGCCCCTGGGTGGGCCGGATGTCGGTGGTCGCGCGCACGGGACGACGGTACGACCGGCGTGCGACAGAACCGCGGGTGTGACGGGACGGGTGGATGCGGCGCCCCGGCACGGACGCGACGAGCGGGACGGGCGGGGCGCACCGGACGACCGGGGTTGACCGATCGGGGACGTCCTGCTCGCCCCGCTCCGGGCCGCCCGCTAGCGTGCACTCTCGCAGGAGCGCCCCGGTCGGGGACCAGTGCCACCCGGGACGTCCTCCGGGCGAGGTCGGACCCCGCCGCCCGCTCCCGGCCTGCGCCGGACCTGCGCACGACGCCCCCCGCGGCCCCGCCGTGGGGGGCGTCGTCGTCCCCGGGACGCTGCCCTCCCGGCGCGGGTCGCCGGCCGCCGCAGTGACCTCCGCCGCGTCACGTGTGGGCCGGTCCGGATCGGGCACTGGCAACGCGGGCATCCGTGCCCCGACCCCCTGCCGACGGCCGCGGCAGGGGGCCACCGCGCCCCGCGGACGGGGGCGCCAGTGCAGGAGGAAACACTCGATGACCCAGGTGTGGCCCGGAACCGCCTATCCCCTCGGAGCCACGTTCGACGGCACCGGCACCAACTTCGCGATCTTCAGCGAGGTGGCCGAGAAGGTCGAGCTGTGCCTGTTCGACGACGCCGGCACCGAGACCCGCATCCGGCTGCCCGAGATGGACGGCTACGTCTGGCACGCGTTCCTGCCCGGCATCCAGCCGGGGCAGCGCTACGGCTACCGGGTGCACGGGCCCTACGACCCGTCCCAGGGCCTGCGCTGCAACCCCAACAAGCTGCTGCTGGACCCCTACGCCAAGGCGATCGACGGCCAGATCGAGTGGGACCCGTCGGTCTTCGGCTACGACTTCACCAGCGGTGAGCGCAACGACGAGGACTCGGCCGAGCACATGCCGAAGTCCGTCGTCGTCAACCCGTACTTCGACTGGGGCGTGGACCGCCCGCCGCGGACGCCGTACCACAAGACCGTCATCTACGAGGCCCACGTCAAGGGCCTGACGATGACGCACCCGGACGTGCCCGAGGAGCTGCGCGGCACCTACGCCGGCATCGCCCACCCGGCGGTCGTGTCCTACCTGCAGGACCTGGGGATCACCGCCATCGAGCTCATGCCGGTGCACCAGTTCGTGCAGGACGACACCCTGCAGCAGAAGGGCCTGCGCAACTACTGGGGCTACAACACGATCGGCTTCTTCGCGCCGCACAGCGAGTACGCGAGCAACACCGACAACGGCATGCAGGTGCAGGAGTTCAAGGGGATGGTCCGCACCCTGCACGAGGCGGGCATCGAGGTCATCCTCGACGTGGTCTACAACCACACCGCCGAGGGCAACCACCTGGGCCCCACGCTGTCGTTCAAGGGCATCGACAACCGCGCGTACTACCGGCTGGTCGAGGACGACCCGCAGTACTACATGGACTACACCGGCACCGGGAACTCCCTCAACGCCCGCACCCCCCAGGCGCTGCAGCTGATCATGGACTCGCTGCGGTACTGGATCACCGAGATGCACGTCGACGGCTTCCGCTTCGACCTCGCCTCGACGCTGGCCCGCGAGCTGCACGCCGTCGACCGGCTCTCGGCCTTCTTCGACCTGGTGCACCAGGACCCGGTGGTCAGCCAGGTGAAGCTCATCGCCGAGCCGTGGGACGTCGGCGAGGGCGGCTACCAGGTGGGGAACTTCCCCGCCCTGTGGACCGAGTGGAACGGCAAGTACCGCGACACCGTCCGCGACTTCTGGCGCGGCGAGGACGCCACGGTCGGCGAGTTCGCCAGCCGGATCACCGGCTCCTCCGACCTCTACCAGCACTCCGGACGGCGGCCGGTCGCGAGCATCAACTTCGTCACCGCGCACGACGGGTTCACGCTCAACGACCTGGTCTCCTACAACGAGAAGCACAACGAGGCCAACGGCGAGGGCAACAACGACGGCGAGAGCCACAACCGCAGCTGGAACTGCGGGGTCGAGGGCGAGACCGTCGACAAGAAGGTGCTCACCCTGCGCGCCCGCCAGCGGCGCAACTTCCTGGCCACGCTGATGCTGTCCCAGGGCGTGCCGATGCTGTTGCACGGCGACGAGCTGGGGCGCACGCAGAAGGGCAACAACAACGGCTACTGCCAGGACTCGCCGTTGACCTGGATCCACTGGGACGAGGTCGACGAGGGCCTGCTGGAGTTCACCAAGCTGGTGACCCGGCTGCGCCACGACCACTCGACGTTCCGCCGTCGCCGGTTCTTCCACGGCCGGCCGGTCCGGCGCGAGGCGGGCGCCCCGGTGCAGGACATCGCCTGGCTGACGCCCGGCGGAGACCTCATGACCGAGGACGACTGGGACGCCGGCTTCGCCAAGTCGATCGCGATGTACCTCAACGGGCACGGCATCCGGTCGACCGACGAGCGCGGCGAGGACGTCGTGGACGACCACTTCTACCTGGCGTTCAACGCCTCGCACGAGCCGATGGACTTCACGCTGCCCGCCGAGGAGTACGCCGCGGCCTGGACGGTCGTGCTGGACACCGCCGAGCTGGGCGAGGTCGAGCCGACGCAGCTCAAGCCGGGCGAGACGATCACCGTGCGGGACCGCTCGATGATCGTGCTCAGCGCCCCCCGCCGGTCGTGACGGTGAGCGAGCCGCTCGGCGCCGACCGGCGCCGCGACGTCCCGACGGCGACCTACCGGCTGCAGGTGACCGCCGACTTCACCCTCGACGACGCCGCGGCCGTGGCCGGCTACCTCGCCGACCTCGGCGTCAGCCACGCCTACACCTCGCCGCTGCTGCGCAGCGCGACGGGCAGCACCCACGGCTACGACACCGTCGACCACGCGCACGTCGACGAGTCGCGCGGCGGGCAGGCCGGCCTCGACCGGCTCGTCGCGGCACTGCACGAGCAGGGCCTGGGGCTGGTGCTCGACCTGGTGCCCAACCACATGGGCGTGGCCGACCCGGCCGAGGCACCGTGGTGGTGGGACGTGCTGCGGCACGGCCGGGACAGCGCGCACGCGTCGGCGTTCGACGTCGACTGGGACTTCGGCGGCGGCCGGGTGCGCATCCCGGTCCTGGGGTCGGCCGACGACGTCGAGAAGCTCGAGGTGGTCGACGGCGAGCTGCGGTACTACGACAACCGCTTCCCGCTCGCGCCCGGCACGGGCGAGGGGACGCCGCAGGAGGTGCACGACCGGCAGCACTACGAGCTGGTCGACTGGCGGCGCGCGGACTCCGACCTCAACTACCGGCGCTTCTTCGCGATCAACACCCTCGCCGGGCTGCGCGTGGAGGACCCCGCGGTCTTCGACGCCACGCACGAGCTGGTGCTGCGGCTGGTGGAGCAGGGCGCCGTCGACGGGCTGCGGATCGACCACCCCGACGGCCTGGCCGACCCGAGGGGCTACCTCGACCGGCTGGCCGGGGCCACCGGCGGGCGCTGGACCGTGGTGGAGAAGATCCTCGAGCCCGGCGAGGACCTGCCGGAGAGCTGGGCGACGGCCGGCACCACCGGCTACGACGCCCTCGCCGAGGTCGACGACGTCCTGGTCGACCCGGCCGGCGAGGCGGCGCTCACCGCGCTGGACACCGAGCTGTCCGGGCGGGAGGTCGACTACGCGCAGCTGGTCCACGACTGCAAGCGCGAGGTCACCGACGGGATCCTCGGCTCGGAGGTCGCCCGGCTGGTGCGGGTCATCGGCGAGCTGCCCGGCATCGATCCCGAGCAGCAGACCGAGGCGCTGGCCGAGCTGCTGGCGACCTTCTCCGTCTACCGCAGCTACCTGCCCGACGGCCGCGAGCACCTCGACGCCGCGGTGTCCGCCGTCCGCGACCGCCGGCCCGACCTGGTCGCGGCCGTGGACGCGCTGCACCCGGTTCTCGCGCAGGCCGGCACCGAGGCGGCCACCCGCTTCGAGCAGACCAGCGGGCCGGTGATGGCCAAGGGCGTCGAGGACAGCGCCTACTACCGCTGGTCGCGGTTCGTGGTGCTCAACGAGGTGGGCGGCGACCCGGCCCGCTTCGGCAGCACGGTCGAGGAGTTCCACGAGGCGCAGGGCCGGCGGGTGGCGCGCAAGCCGCGGTCCATGACCACGCTGACCACCCACGACACCAAGCGCAGCGAGGACACCCGGGCCCGCCTGGCCGTGCTCGCCGAGGTGCCCACCGAGTGGGCGGAGCTCGTGCGGCGGTGGCTGTCCCGGCACCCGCTGCCCGACCGGCCGCTGGCGCACCTCGTGTGGCAGAACCTGGTCGGGGCCTGGCCGCTCTCGCGCGAGCGGGCGCACGCCTACGCCGAGAAGGCCGCCCGCGAGGCGGGCCTGTCGACGACGTGGACCGACGTCGACGAGGCGTTCGAGACCCGGCTGCACGCGCTGGTCGACGCCGCCTACGACGACGCGACGACGCACGCCGAGATCGAGGAGTTCGTCGCCCGCACCGGCCCGGCCGGGCGGTCGAACGCGCTGGCGCAGAAGCTGCTGCAGCTCACGATGCCCGGCGTCCCCGACGTCTACCAGGGCACCGAGCTGGAGGACCGCTCGCTGGTGGACCCGGACAACCGCCGCCCGGTCGACTACGCCCGGCGCCGCGAGCTGCTGACCCGGCTCGACGGCGGGGAGGTGCCGCCCGTCGACGACAGCGGCGCGGCCAAGCTGCTCGTCGTCTCCCGGGTGCTGCGGCTGCGCCGGGACTCCCCGGAGCTGTTCGCCGGCTACCGCCCGGTCGAGGTCACCGGGCCGGCCGCCGGTCACGTGGTCGCCTTCGACCGGGGCGCCGAGGGGCGCGACGGCGCGGTGACCGTGGCGACCCGCCTGCCGGTCGGCCTGGCCGCGGCCGGCTGGGGCGACACCGCGCTGGCCCTGCCGACCGGCGCCTGGCGCGACGTGCTCACCGGCACGCGCGTGGTCTCCGACGCCGGCGGCACGCCGGTGGGCGAGCTGCTGGCCCAGCTGCCGGTGGCCCTGCTGGTCCGCGACTGAGGGCGAGGTCACACCGCCGCGGGGGGCGTCCCGACCGCGGCGGTGTGACCAGCGGGTTCCCGGAGGGCCTCCGGGCGGGCGCGGACCGACACGCCCGGGGCCCCTGGGGCGCGATGTGCCCCGCCGAGACCCGGCCGTTACCTTTGCCCGCGCACCCGGCCGACAGAGAGCCGGGCGTCGGAGCCGATCCGCCCAACCCCGTCCGTCGGCGTCCGTTCCTCCTGCACCGCCAGGACGGGGGTGGGGGACCCACTTCGACGGTCGCCGCCGTGGTCACGGGGCCACGCAGCACCGTCTCGGGGTGAAGCCGCACGTCGTGCGGCCGGGGCACCGATCGCTCCGAACCCGACAGCTCACCTCGCAGGCGGCGGATCGGAGTACAGCCATGTCCTCGTCCGTGCCCACGACCACGCCCTCTGCCGGTCGCCTCCGCGCTTCGACGCCGCAGCGGATGGCCACCCTGGCCCGCCGCACCGCCGTCACCGTCGGCATCGCGGCCACCTCGATCGGCGTCCTCGCCGGCCCGGCCTCCGCGGCCGCGCCCAACGACTGGGACGCCGTCGCCCAGTGCGAGTCCAGCGGCAACTGGAGCATCAACACCGGCAACGGCTACTACGGCGGCCTGCAGTTCAGCCAGAGCACCTGGGCGGCGTTCGGCGGCCTCGACCACGCCCCGCGCGCCGACCTGGCGAGCAAGGCGCAGCAGATCGCCGTCGCCGAGCGCACGCTCGACGTACAGGGCCCGGGTGCCTGGCCGACCTGCGGCAAGGCCCTCGACCCGTCCGCGCCCGAGGCCGGCGCGGCCCCGGCCGCGGCACCCGCCCCCGCTCCGGCGGCGGCTCCGGCCGATCGGGAGCCGGAGGCTGCGTCGCGGGACGCACGCCCGTCGGGTGAGACCCACACCGTGCGCTCCGGCGACACCCTGTCGAAGATCGCCGCGGCCAGCGGCACGACCTGGCAGGCCCTGTTCGCCGCCAACGAGGGCACGGTCAGCGACCCGAACCGCATCCACGTCGGTCAGGTGCTGCAGCTGCCGTGAGCCGCACGGCAGCCGGGGGGAGCTCCTCCCCCCGGCTGCCGGGCCCGGCCGGGGTTGACGGCAGCCCGCGCGGGCACACCCTCCCGGTCACCCGCCGACTCCTGGAGGCCCCTGCATGTCCGCACCCGTCGAGTTCGCCGTCTGGGCGCCGGTCCCCGAGCGGGTCCGGCTGCAGGTCGACGGGTCGGTGCACGAGATGCGCCGGGACGACGACGGCTGGTGGCGGGCCGAGGTCGCGGCCGCCCCCGAGGCCGACTACGGCTACCTGCTCGGCGACGACGACGCGCCCCGCCCGGACCCGCGCTCGCGCCGCCAGCCCGAGGGCGTGCACGGCCTCTCCCGCCGCTTCGACCCGGCCGCGCACGCGTGGGGCGACCGTGCGTGGACCGGGCGCCCGCTGGCCGGCGGCGTCGTCTACGAGCTGCACGTCGGCACCTTCACCCCCGAGGGCACGCTGGACGCCGCGATCACGCGACTGGACCACCTGGTCGACCTCGGCGTCGACTTCGTCGAGCTGCTGCCGGTCAACGGCTTCGACGGCACGCACAACTGGGGTTACGACGGCGTCCTCTGGTACACGGTGCAGGAGAGCTACGGCGGGCCGGCGGCCTACCAGCGCTTCGTCGACGCCTGCCACCAGCGCGGCCTCGGCGTGGTCCAGGACGTCGTCTACAACCACCTCGGCCCGTCCGGGAACTACCTGCCGCTGTTCATGCCGGTCTTCGCCGAGGGCGGGGCGAACACCTGGGGCGAGTCGGTCAACCTGTCGGGCCCCGACTCCGACGAGGTCCGCCGCTACATCGTCGACAACGCGCTGATGTGGCTGCGCGACATGCACGTCGACGGGCTGCGGCTCGACGCCATCCACGCGCTGGTCGACGAGCGGGCCACCCACGTGCTCGAGGAGATGGCCCGCGAGGTCGACCGGCTGTCGGTCGCCGAGCGCCGGCCGCTCACGCTGATCGCCGAGAGCGACCTCAACGACCCGCGGACGGTCACCCCGCGGGCGTCCGGCGGCCTGGGCATGACCGGGCAGTGGAGCGACGACTTCCACCACGCGCTGCACGCCACGCTCACCGGCGAGGGCCAGGGCTACTACCGCGACTTCGCCGAGGCCGGGCTCGCCGGGCTGGCCAAGACGCTGACCGGCGCCTTCTTCCACGACGGCGCCTGGTCGAGCTTCCGCCGCCGCCACCACGGCCGGCCGGTGGACACCGCGCGGCTGCCGGGCTGGAAGTTCCTCGGCTACCTGCAGGACCACGACCAGATCGGCAACCGCGCCGTCGGGGACCGGGTGTCGGCGTCCCTGTCCCCCGGCCTGCTCGCCGTCGGCGCGACGCTGGTGCTCACCAGCCCCTTCACCCCGATGCTGTTCATGGGCGAGGAGTGGGGCGCCTCGACGCCGTGGCAGTTCTTCACCAGCCACACCGACCCGGAGATCGGCCGGGCGACGGCGGAGGGCCGCAAGGGCGAGTTCGCCGAGCACGGCTGGGACGCCGACGAGGTGCCCGACCCGCAGGACCCCGAGACCTTCACCCGCTCGAAGCTCGACTGGTCCGAGCCGCAGCGGGAGCCGCACGCGCAGCTGCTGGCCGTGCACCGGGCACTGCTGGCCCTGCGCCGGGCCCAGCCGGAGCTGACCGACGCCGACCTGGCGTCGGTGGCGGTCGCCTGGGACGACGCCGACCGCTGGCTGGTCGTGCACCGCGGCGCGCTGCGCGTGGTGGCCAACCTCGCCGACCAGCCGCGCGAGGTGGACCTCGACCGGGCGCCCACCGAGGTGCTGTTCGCCACCGGCGAGCTCCCCGCGCTCGACGGCGCCACGGTGACGCTGCCGCCGGAGAGCGCGGCCGTCCTCAGCACGCACTGACGTGCGCCGGCTGCTGCCGGACCCGGACGGCGGGCCGCTGGACGACGCCGCGCTCGCGGACGCCTACGCGCTGCCGCCCGGGCGCTCGGTGCGGGTGGACTTCGTGGTCTCCCTCGACGGCGCGGTCACCGTGGACGGGCGGAGCGCGGGTCTGGGCTCCCCGGGCGACCAGCGGGTGTTCCGGGTGCTGCGGGCGCTGGCCGACGCGGTGCTCGTCGGGCACGGGACCGCGGCGGCCGAGGGGTACCGCCCGGTGGCCGCGGACTCCGCGGTCGGCCGGCTGCGGGCCGCGCTCGGGCGGCCGGCGTCCGCGCCGGTCGTCGTCGTCTCGCGGCGGGCCTCCCTGGCCCCGGGCGACCGGCTGGCCCTCGCGCCGACCGTCCTCGTGACCTGCGCGGCGGCCGATCCCGACCGGCGGGCCGCGCTGGCCGACGCCGGCGTCGACGTCCTCGTCTGCGGGGACGGCGACGTCGACCTCCCGCTGGCGCTGGACCGGCTGGCCGACCGCAACCTGCGACAGCTGGTCTGCGAGGGCGGCCCGGCCCTGCTGACGTCGGCCCTGGCCGCCGGGGTGGTCGACGAGCTGGACCTCACGATCGCACCGGCGCTCGTCGGCGGGGGGAGCCGGCTGGTCACCGACGCGCTGCCCGGCGTCGTCCGGCCCCGCCTGCTGCAGGTGCTCGAGGAGGACGGCGTCCTCTTCACCCGCTACGCCCTCCCGGACCGCCCGGAGCGGGCGACCCGGACCGCCCAGGCCACGTAGCCGAGGTTCACCAGCACCCGCGCCGCCACCCCGGCGGGGCGGTCGGACGCACGCTGCGCGGTGCCCACGCGGCGGAGCGGGTCGAGGTGGGCGGGCAGGTACGCGGTGACCAGGGCCGCGGTCGCCCAGCCGCCGGCGCGGCGGGTGGCGGGGACGGCGACCAGCACGCCGACGGCCACGTCGGCCGCGCCGCTGAGCGCGACCACGGCCGGGCGCGCCGGCACCCACGGCGGGACGAGGTCCCGGTAGTAACGGGGGGAGGTGACGTGCGTGATCCCGCTGACGGCCATGAACGCGGCCAGCGTCCGCGCTGCGGTGTCCCTCACCCCGGTCCTCCCGTGACGACGAGCGGCCCGCCCGGGCCGACGGGTCAGCCTACGAACCGGACGACGTCCCCGTACGCGGCCAGGCGCGCGTCCGCGGTCAGCAGCACCGCTCCCTCGGCGACGGCCTGGGCGACCAGGAGCCGGTCGAAGGGGTCGCGGTGCACGTCCGGGAGGTGCTCGACCGCCGCGGCGTGCTCGGCGGTGACGGGCAGGTGGTCCAGCTCCAGCTCACGGGTCACCCGGCGCGCCCAGGTCCGGACGTCGGAGCCGACCGACAGCTTGCCCAGGCCCTGCTTGATCGCCAGCTCCCACACGCAGACGGCCGACACGAGGCGCTCGTCGGCCTCGCCGATCAGGTCCGTGGCGACGCCGAGCCGCTCGGGTGCCGCCGCGGCCCACACGAGCACGTGCGTGTCCAGGAGGACCCTCACTCCTCCCCCTCGAACGCCCGCTGCAGCTCCCCCGGCAGCGGGTCGTCGAAGTCGTCGGCGATCCACACCCGGCCGCGGTCGAACCCGAAGTTGGGTGTCCGGCGGGCCGGGCCGACCAGACGGGCGACGACGCGCCCGCGGTTGGTGATCTCGACCTCCTCGCCGGCGGCCACGTGCTCGAGCAGCCGGGACAGGTGCGTCTTGGCCTCGTGCACGCCCACCGTCCTGGTCATGTCAGCTAGTCTACTGGCGGGCGTCCCCGGGGAGCGGCTCTCCGCCACCCGTTCGGTCGACGGCGCGCTGTGCGCGGTCGGACCCCGCTGCTTGACTGACCGGCATGGACCTGCCCCTGCTGCCGCCCGTGAAGCCGATGCTGGCGAAGGCCACGACGAAGCTGCCCACCGGCGACGGGCTCTTCTACGAGCCGAAGTGGGACGGTTTCCGCTGCATCGTCTTCCGGGACGGCGACGAGGTGGAGCTGGGCAGCCGCAACGAGCGCCCGCTGACCCGCTACTTCCCCGAGGTCGTGGCCGCGGTCAAGGAGGCACTGCCCGAGCGCTGCGTCGTCGACGGCGAGATCGTCGTGCCGCAGGGCGACCGGCTGCACTTCGAGTCGCTGCTGCAGCGCATCCACCCCGCGCAGTCGCGCGTCGACCTGCTCGCCGAGCAGACCCCGGCCCACTTCGTCGCCTTCGACCTGCTGGCGCTGGGCGACGAGTCGCTGCTCGAGGTCCCCTTCGCGCAGCGGCAGGCCCGGCTGCACGCGGCGCTGTCCGGGAGGCACGAGCGGGTGCACGTCACCGCCGTCACCCAGGACGTGGCGACGGCGCAGCGCTGGTTCGAGGAGTTCGAGGGCGCCGGGCTCGACGGCGTCGTCGCCAAGGCGCCCGACCTGCCCTACGGCCCGGACCAGCGGCTGATGACCAAGGTCAAGCACGTGCGCACCGCCGACTGCGTGGTGGCCGGGTTCCGCTGGCACAAGAGCGGCCCGATCGTCGGGTCGCTGCTGCTGGGCCTCTACGACGACGGCGGCCTGCAGCACATCGGCGTCGCGGCGTCCTTCCCCATGGCCCGCCGGGCCGAGCTGGTCGAGGAGCTGGCGCCCTACCGGACCGACGCGCTGGAGACCCACCCGTGGCGGGAGTGGGCGAACGCCGAGCTGCAGGCCGACGGCGAGCACCGGATGCCCGGTGCGCAGAGCCGGTGGAACGCCAAGAAGGACCTCTCCTGGGTGCCGCTGCGGCCCGAGCTCGTCGTGGAGGTCAAGTACGACCAGCTCGAGGGCCGGCGGCTGCGGCACACCGGGCAGTTCCTGCGGTGGCGGCCCGACCGCGAGCCGCAGAGCTGCACCTACGAGCAGCTCGAGGTCCCGGTGCGCTACGACCTGGCCGAGGTGTTCGACGGGTGACGGACCCCCGTGCCCCCCGCCGCTCGCGAGCCCGCGGCGGGTCCCTGGAGGGGAGCCGTCCCGGGACGCCTCCTACCCTCGTGATCATGCGTCTGCGCCGCGGCCTGTTCGCCGCCTCGACCGGGCTGCTCCTGGCGGTCACCGGCTGCACCTCCTTCTCCGGGTCGATGCAGGCCTCGGAGACGTCGGCCACCGCGACGACGTCGGAGGGTGAGGCGCAGGACGGCGCCGAGGCCGCGCCGATCACCTGGACCGACTGCGACGCCCAGATCACCGGCCTCATCGCCGGCTCGCCGGGCAGCGAGCGCGACCTGGCCTTCGAGTGCGGCCGCACCGAGGTGCCCATCGACCACGACGAGCCCGACGGGGAGACGCTGCCGCTGTTCCTCATCCGCGCGACGCTGGCCGGCCAGACCGACCGGATCGGCTCCCTGCTGATCAACCCGGGCGGCCCCGGCGCCTCGGGCGCGGACTTCACGCTCAGCCAGGCGCTCAGCCTGCCCGAGGACGTGCTGCGCCGCTTCGACCTCGTCGGGTTCGACCCCCGCGGCGTGGGCCTGTCGACGCCGGTCGAGTGCATCCCGGCCGACCTCAAGGACCGGTCGGTCGCCGCCGAGCCGCGCCCGACGACGCAGGAGCAGATGGAGGAGGTCCTCGCGCTCGCCGACGAGGCCGCCGACGCCTGCGCCGAGGAGTACGAGGAGGCGCTGGGCACCTTCAACACCGTCGACACCGCCCGCGACATGGACCTGCTGCGCGAGTCCCTCGGCGACGAGCAGCTCACGTACCTCGGCTACTCCTACGGCACCACGCTGGGCTCGACGTACGCCGAGCTCTACCCCGAGCGGGTGCGCGCGCTGGTGCTCGACGCCGCCGTGGACCCCGACGCGGACCAGCAGGAGAAGGCCGAGGCCGCCTCCGCCGGGCTGGAGGCCGCCTTCGACGCCTTCGCGGCCAACTGCACCGGCCTGGTGTCGGGCTGCCCGCTCGGCGGTGACCCGCGCCGGTTCCTCGAGGACCTGCTCGCCGTGGCCGCCGGCGCGCCCATCGCGAGCAGCGCGCCCGGCGAGACCCGCAGCGCGACGCCCGGGGTGGTCATGACCGCCGTGCTCGCCGCGATGTACGACCCGGCGAGGTGGCCGCAGCTGTCGCAGGCGCTGTCGGCCGCCAGCACCGGCGACGCGGCGGGCGTGTTCTCCCTGGCCGACAGCTACTCCGGCCGGCTCGACGACGGCAGCTACACCAACCTGCTCGACGCCAACGTCGCGGTCACCTGCGCCGACACCCCCCAGGACGAGACCTACGACGAGGAGCAGGTGCTCCAGCTGGCCCAGCAGTGGGCGCAGCAGTACCCGCTCTTCGGTGCCGGCGGGGCCGCGGGCCTCTACGCCTGCTCGGTCTGGGAGGCCGCGCGCACCCCGCTGCCCGAGCGGGACGCCGACGGCAGCGCGCCGATCGTGGTCGTCGGCAACTCCGGGGACCCGGTGACCCCGCTGCCCGGTGCGGTCGACATGGCCGAGGACCTCGAGTCCGGCGTGCTGGTGACCTGGCAGGGCCAGGGGCACACCTCCTACCCGAGGACGCCCTGCGTCACCGACGCGGTGAACGCCTACCTCGTCGACCTCGTCCCGCCGCAGGACGGGCTGACCTGCCCCGCCGCCTGACCGCCCGACCCGCCCCGAGACGAGGAGCCCATGGCCAGCAGCAAGGACGCCGTCGTCCTGTCGGTCGACGGGCGGGAGGTGCGGGTCACCTCGCCGGAGAAGCCGTACTTCGGTGAGCGCGGGATCCGCAAGATCGACGTCGTCGAGTACTTCGTCGCCGTGGGCGAGGGGATCCTGTTCGCGCTGCGGGACCGGCCGACGACGCTCGAGCGCTGGCCCGGCGGGGTGTTCGAGGGCGCCCGGCTGTCCACCCGGGTGGACAACACCGGCGACGCCTTCTACCAGAAGCGCGTGCCCAAGAACGCGCCCGACTGGGTGCCGACGGCGCACATCACCTTCCCCAGCGGGCGGACGGCGGACGAGATCGCGCCGGACTCGGTGGCCGTCGTCGCCTGGTGCGCCAACCTCGGGACGCTCACCTTCCACCCGTGGCCGGTGTCGAAGACCGACGTCGAGCAGCCCGACCAGATCCGCATCGACCTCGACCCGCAGCCGGGCACCGACTTCTCCGACGCGGTCTGGGTGGCGCCGCACGTGCGCGCGCTGCTGCACGAGCTCGGCATGGAGGGCTGGCCGAAGACGTCCGGCGGGCGCGGCGTGCACGTCTACGTGCCGATCCAGCCCCGGTGGACCTTCCCCGAGGTGCGGCGGGCGGTCATCGCCTTCGGCCGCGAGCTGGAACGCCGCATCCCCGACCGCGTGACGATGTCGTGGTGGAAGGAGGAGCGCGGCGAGAAGATCTTCATCGACTACAACCAGATGGCCCGGGACCGCACGATCGCCTCGGCGTACTCCATCCGGCCCAAGGCGCACGCCCCGGTGTCAGCACCGCTGGACTGGGACGAGCTGCCCGACGTCGTCCCCACCGACTTCGACGTGCTGACCATGCCCGCCCGGTTCGCGGCCGTCGGGGACAAGCACGCCGGGATGGCCGGGCACGCCTTCGGCATCGAGCCGCTGCTGGAGCTGGCCGAGCGGCAGGTCAGGGACGACGGCCTAGGCGACCTGCCCTACCCCCCGGACTACCCGAAGATGCCGGGCGAGCCGATGCGCGTGCAGCCCAGCCGCGCCAAGCGCCTCACCAGCGAGGATACCGTCGGCTGACGTCTCGGGGCCGATGGCACACCGCTCGTTCGACCGATAACCTCCCCCCGTGGCGGTGCGGCTGGAAGACCTTCTCGCGTCATTTCGTCGGCACCTGCGGGCGGCCAGCAAGGCGCCGCGGACCATCGAGCTGTACAGCCAGAGCGTTCGCTACTTCAGCGCGTGGCTGGTCGAGCGCGGTCGCCCGGCGACCCTGGACGAGCTGACCCGCCACGCGATCAGCGCCTGGCTGGCCGAACTCGCCGAGACCTGCCAGCCCAGCACCGTGGCCACCCGGCTGCGCGGCATGCGGCGGTTCTGCCGGTGGCTGGTCGTCGAGGGCGAACTGGACAAAGCACCGACGGAGGGCATCGAGATCGCCACCGCCCCGGACAAGCCGGTGCCGATCCTCACCGACGCCGAGATCACCGCTCTGCTCAAGACGTGCGCGGTCGGCCGCGGCCGTCCGGGGACGTTCGCTCGCCCGATATTTCTCGGCCGACGCGACGAGGTGATCCTGCGGTTGCTGCTGGACACCGGCGTCCGGGTGTCCGAGCTGTGCGGGCTCAAGCTCGAGGACGTCGACCTGGACCGCGAGGTCGCCTACGTCATCGGCAAGGGGTCCCGGCCGCGGGCGGTGCCTTTCGGCGCCAAGACCGGGCAGGCGATCGACCGCTACCTGCGGTTGCGTGCACTGCACGCCCGGGCGAGCTCACCGAAGCTGCTGCTCGGGTTGCGCGGCGCGATGACCGTCGACGGGGTTCGCGAGGTGCTCGAGGTGCGCAGCCGGCAGGCGGGGGTCGAGGGGGTGCATCCGCACCGGTTCCGGCACACGTTCGCCCACCGCTGGCTCGTCGGCGGCGGGCAAGAGCGGGACCTGATGATGCTGGCCGGCTGGCGCAGCGACGAGATGCTGTCCCGCTATGCCGCCTCGACCGCGGTCGAACGTGCGCACGAGGCGCACCGCCGACTGGCCCTCGGCGACCGGCTCTAACGGCGTCGGCCGCGTTCGGCGGCCGTCCGCCGCGCCTGTGCCGAGGCCCTGGCCAGACGCAGCATGTGCGCGGTCAAGAGGGCCTCGGCGCGGCGAGCGCGCTCGGCGGCGTCGAGAACGCCGTCGGGGTCGGCCTCCCGCTCGAACCGAGCCCGCAGCCCACGCCGGGCCGGCTCGGTCGCCGCCGCCCGGTCGGACGTGCGCGCCCACCGCTCGGCGGCTGCGATGCGCGCGATCACGGCACGGTCGCGGGCACGGCTGTCGCCGGACGCCGGCTTCGGCTCGGGGGCAGGCTCGGTCATGTCTCCTCCGGAGAGCTGCGCCCGCTGCCTCGGCCGGCGCGGGTCATCTGGAGAAGGCGCCGAAACGGTCGATTTGGTGACAGCCGCGCGGAGGTGACGTCGACCCAGCAACGCTGACGGTCTGGGGTGACGCCGCACGGACAGACGATGCGTCGGGGGGTGACATCGTTCCTCCCCGTCGCTCCGTCGCGGGGGGTGACACAGTGCAGGCCCCCTGGGGGACCTCGTCGCCTGCGGTGGCGCCGCCGATCTCTCCGCCCGTGGAGTGGTGGTTGCGCCGACCGCTGCCCCGTCAGGCCCTGCTACGCCCGCAGGGATCCGGATTGCCGAAGATCGGTCGTCGGGCCTGCCCAACGGCCGATCCATCCTGCGATTTGATCTTGAGCCGTTGGGCCGCGTTGTTTGGCGTTGAACATGCAGGTCAGGCCCAGTGTGCAGGGTTGGCTGCGACGGTTGGAGACGGCTAGGAACGAGAGTATTGGGTGCGTAAAGAGTGCTTGGTCGCAGTACTCGCGCGCCGACGACCGTTCCGCCTCGCCCTCGCCGACACGCCTATGTACCGGACCTCAAGCCGTCTCGGCTGCTGCGGACTCCTCCCCTGTTGCTATCCCCGTCTCCCGGTCACGATGCCGGCTCGGGGCCGTAGTGGCGCACTGGACGAAGAAGACCCAGTCGCCGCGAGGAGTGCGCGGATGCGCTGCTCGAAGGTCGGATGAGGGGTCATCAGCCGAGACCATCCGCAGGCCCCACGACGGCCGTCGTCCATCGCGCGCAGTGCAGCGGCCAGCTCCAGCGCGAGGCCGTGGTCGACGGCGAACCGGTCGGCGGCGAACTCGGACTGTCGGCTGATCGCGGCGTCGGCCAGGGGACAGAGCACCGCCGCCAGCCCCACGAAGGCCAGCACTCCCCCGACCAGCCACTGGCCCTGCTGCAGAGCGCGCGTCACGGCCACGGCCAGTCCGGCGGCCACGACGATGGCCATGCCGCGCCGGGGCGGGCGGTTGGCCAGGATGCTCGCGAGACCGGTCAGCAGGCTCGCCGCCAGCCGCCACGGCGCGGCGAGGAACGACACGAGCAGCATCGGCCGAGTCGCTCCCGTGGCGTGGTGGCCCAGCTCGTGCACCAGCACGGCCACCAGCTGGTCCTCCGGCAGTCGACCAGAGTCGTAGTCCTCCAGGACCCGGCTGGTGACTGCGACGCTGCGTCCCCCGGCGGCGTACGCGTTGGGCGTCCGAGCGGTCTGGACGTACAGCTCAACGTCGCCGGCCGCTGTCCCGGTCGTTCGTAGGGCGGTCGCCCATGCCGACTTCAGCGCCGCGGCCTGCACCGGGCTGGGGCCGCGGAACCGGCACGCGGCGCGGACGGCGAACCGTTCGCCGACCCGGGTGATCATGCCGTTCCGCAGGCTACCCAGCCCAGCAGCAGCAGTTCCGCCCACCGACCCTGTGGGCCGACGGCGACCGAGACGCACAGCAGGCTGCCGATCACGGCCGGCGTCGCGGCGAGCGCCCGCCACAGCCCGAACCGGGCGGTCTGACGCCGTGGGCCACCGGATGGCCGGGACCCGCTGCTCCCCATTCATGGACCTCCTCGACGTCACAGACGCCGATCAGCCTGCCGGGCGGTGATGACATCCGCGTTCACCGTCGTGAGCGCGCAGGGTGCCGGGCTCCGGGGTTCGACGCGGCCGCTGTGCCGGCGCCGCCGAGACTTCTTTCGCCGACGGTGTCACCAATCGGCCGAAAACGACGCCTCCTCCCGGTGTGAGCACCAGCCACCCGGCGGGAGGGCCGATGTGGGAGCAGAACCCGGCAGCAGTCATCGCCGACACGTGCCCGACCGTGGACCCGGACGACCATCGCCGGCCCCGAGCCGCCGACCCGGTCGTCCCGGTCGGGCCGGTCGTGCGCTGCTGGGCTGTCGAGGCCCTCATCGCCGCCTACGGCGGGGACACCCACCGGCTGCTGACCGAGCTGGCCGATGCCCTCGGGGCCAGCGTCGCCTACGTCGACCGGCCCACCGTCGAGGCCCACCTGGAGCGCCCGCTGTCCGACGACGAGTGGTCAGCGGTCGCCACCCAGTTCACCGCCATGGCCTTCGACGAGCACGTCGGTGAAGCCGGAACCCTGCGCACCGACTGGATCGAGGACAGACTGCGCCGCGCCGGCGTCCCCGGCCGCACTCTGCGCGCCACCCTGAGGTCGGGGGCCTCGCGGCCGCCGCGGCCGCCGCGGCCGCGATGAGGGTCAGCCGCACCTGCCCGGCCTGCGGCTACACCGCCGACTACGCCAGCGCGCCACTCGCCGACGCCCGCCATCGGCGGCACTCGTGCGCCAAGCACCGGCGCGGCCTCGACCAAGCCGCTCGCCGAGTTGAGCGCCTCCAGCCGCGGCTGACGCGGGAGTGCAGTCATCCACAGGCCTGCCACCGGCACGGCACCCGAGCTGCCTACGTCAAGGACCGCTGCCGCTGCACCGAGTGCACCGCCGCCAACACCGCCGCCAGCCGCACCGCCACGCGAGAACGGGCCTACGGCCGCTGGCAGCCCTACGTCGACGCCAGCCCCGTTCGTGAGCACATCGCTGCGCTGCGCGCGGTCGGGATAGGCGTCGAGCGCATCGCGCACCTTGCCGGAATCTCGGTCAGCCACATTCGCGAACTGGCCGAGCGCGACCATGGCGATTCCCCAGGGACGCAGCGGGTCCGCCCAGGCACGGCCGCCCGCATCCTGGGCATCGGCATCAGCGACGCTAGCCGGGCGCCGCACAGCCGGGTCGACGCCACCGGCACCCGCCGTCGCTTGCAAGCGCTCCAGGCCGTCGGCTGGTCAGTTGAGCTGCTGGCAGTCCAGCTCGGCCGCCGGCCGAACAGCCTGCACCGCAGCATGACTGGCCGATCGGTCACCGCTGGCACCGCCCAAGAAGTGACGACCCTCTACGAACAGCTGTGGCACATCAGGCCGCCACGGATGACCGGCGAGCAGCGTGCCGCCGCCGACGCTGCCCAGGCTCATGCCGCTGCACAAGGCTGGCTGCCACCGCTGGCCTGGGACGACATCGATTCCGACCCCACACCGCCGGCAACGATTGCCGGCGCCTCCCAGCAAGGCGACATGGACGAGATCGCCGTGGAACGTGCCCTCGCTGGCGATCACATCACCTATGACGACCTCACCACAGTCGAACAACAGGAGGTCATCCGCCGTCTCACTGCCCGCGGTAGCTCGATCCGGGACATCGCTGCCCAGCTCGGGACCACGAAGCGCACCGTCTCCCGCCGGCGAGCATCCTTCGGCGCAGCATGACCACGTGGGCTGCGGGCGGGCCGACCTTCACCTTGACGACCAGCCGGATGCCGGAGTCCGACGCTTGCATCGGCGACAACGATCTCCAGCCGGCCAAGCTGGCCATGCGGGTTCGATTCCCGTCACCCGGGAGGACGAGCGGTCCGCCCAATTGCACCCCCACGCTGTGCTGACGGTTCCTTTCGGACCGGTCGAGACGTCTTGTCCCCAGTCACGTTCGGGACATTTGCCGTCGTTCGCGGTCGTGCTGTTCGGGCAGGTCACAAGGCCGAGAGCGTCCGCCGCGGTTGGGCCGGGTACGCGCTCATCCGGACCGCGTCGCTGTACCGGTTGCTGTAGTCGTCCCCTGCGCCCGGACGTGTCAGCCGCTGTGCCCCGCCTTCAGTGCTGAACCGGGGCGGACGCCTGGTGCACTCCCGGCTGGCAGGACGAGATGTCACGAGCTGCAGCGCATGCCGAGGGCCTGGCGCGCCGCAGCTGAACGACTGACGGGCCAGGAGTGCGCCAGCAGCCTCTGGACTCTTCGGTCGTCCTGCCACAGTTGCGTCACGAACACGCTCGGGACGAGCCGCGGCCCCCGTCAGGTCGGCCCGCCTCCCTGCTGCCCCGCGGTTCTGACGACCCCAGAGGAGAGACCAGTGCACGCAGCACTCATCACCACCCTGACCGGTCCGGACGCCGTCGAGGTCGGCGACGTTCCCGACCCCGTGCCGCAACCGGGCCAGGTGTTGGTCGACGTGGAGTTCGCCGGCGTCGTCTTCCCCGACGTGCTGCAGACCCGCGGGGAGTACCAGCTGTGCCCCGAGCTGCCCTTCATCCCGGGGTGGGAGGTGGCGGGGGTGGTGCGCGAGGACGCCGCCGGCTTCCGGGCGGGTGACCGGGTGGCGGCGATGCCGGTCACCGGCGGCTTCGCCGAGACGGTCGCCGTCGACCCGGGCATGGTCTTTCCACTGCCCGACGAGGTGCCGTCGGACAAGGGGGCGGCACTGCCGCTGAACTACCTGACCATGCACTTCGCCCTCACCCGCCGCGCGCGGCTGGCGGCCGGCGAGACCGTTCTGGTGCACGGCGCGGCCGGCGGCGTGGGCACTGCGGCGTGCCAGCTGGCAGCGGCCTACGGGGCGCGGGTGATCGCGGTCGTGTCCACCCCGGACAAGGGAGTGGTCGCCCGGACCGCGGGGGCGCACGAGGTCGTGCCGGTCGACGGCTTCCGCGAGGCGGTCCGCCGGCTCACCGACGGTCGCGGTGTGGACGTCGTCGTCGACCCGGTCGGCGGCGACCGTTTCACCGACTCGCTGCGCTCGCTGGCCCGGGAGGGCCGGCTCGTCGTCCTCGGCTTCACCGGCCGGGAGATCCCCACGGTCAAGGTCAATCGGCTGCTGCTGGCCAACACCACGGTGGTGGGGGCGGCCTCGGCGGAGTTCTGGCGGACGGAGCCGGGACACGCCGGCCGGCAGTGGCGCGACCTCGTGCCCCTGATGCAGTCCGGGGCGATCGACCCACCGATCGGTTCGGTGTACGCCCTGGACCAGGCCGCAGCAGCGATCCGGGAGATCGACCTGCGCCGAGCGGCGGGCAGAGTGCTCATCCGCGTCCGCTGACCGACGGCATCCCGGGAGCGAGTCGTTGCCACGCATGCCGACACGGCCGGCTCCCGGCGGCGGCCGCCCTGATCGACCGACCGACACCTGCAGCGCGGTCCGAGGCCGACGAGACAGCCCCGGCGCACGAACGAGAGGAGCCACGGTGACCCACTACTACGAGGACTTCCGGCCTGGTCAGGTGTTCCTGAGCCAGGCGCGCACCATCACCGAGGCGGACGTCGTCACCTTCGCCGGGTGGAGCTGGGACACCAACCCCGTGCACACCGACGCGGAGACCGCCCGGCACGGACGGTTCGGCGGACGGATCGCGCACGGACTCCTCGGGCTGTCCGTCGCGCTGGGGCTGGCATCACGGCTCGGGGTGTTCGAGTCCTGCTCGATCGCGCTGCTGGGCATCGACGGCTGGCGGTTCCAGCGGCCCCTGCTGCTCGGGGACACGGTGCGCTGCCGCGTGGAGATCCTGGACACCAGGCTGACCAGCAAGGGGGATGCGGGCGTCCTGCGGCGGCGCTTCACGCTCCTCAACCAGCGCGACGAGGACGTCCAGGAGGGAGAGCTCCCCTTGCTGGTCAGCCTCCGCGCCGGCGGCTGACCCCCTGCGCCGCGGAATCCCTCCGTGCGTCAAGCTGGCTGCGTGCCCTGGCCGCGCCGACGAGCCGGCTGTCGAGCTCCGTCCGATGGTCCGCGGCACGGACCACCTCCCAGGGCGGTTCAGGCCGGTGCTGCTCGTCAGAATACCGGCCGGGGGTGATCGACTCGTGGTCACGACGCCATGCATCACCATGGTGTGGGTCGACCTCCACCGTGATGATCTGCGCGTCCGGATCGTCGTCTGTGACGATGAGAAGCACCTTGTCCGCGCCGTTCCACACGTCCAGGTGGGGGTTGAAGTAGGCAGGTGGCGATGACCCCGACCGGCAGTCGGGTGAGTGCGGCCACGTCAACAGCCAGACGTCCGCCCATGCTCGCTTCGAAAAGCACCACCGACCGGGTGTCGTGGCTGGCCCTGGTCACGGCCCGAACCAGTGAGCGCGGCGGGTTCTCGCTGACCCTGGACGTGCGCTCCCGTCTGCCCGCTCGTGGTCATCGTTCGACGGCGCGATACACCTGCCGGGCACGGTCGAGCACTGCGACGAGGTCGCCGAGCTGGCGCGCGCGCCGCTGCGGATCGAACCGGCCGTGCTCGGTCACCAGCGACTGGAACCCGTCGAGCACGTCGAGGCACCACCGAGCCGACTCGGCGCGCGCGACGCGGCGCCCACCGACGTCGACGTACACCGGAGTGGTGTGGGCGAACACGGGTGCGCCGAGCGTGTGGGGATCATCGTCGCCGTGCGCGGCGGCCGCCAGCCAGGACCCGGCCTCACCGAGCACCACCTCGTGGTGCAGCTCGTCGCCGGCAGTGGCGGCGAGCTCCCCATCGGGCCCGTAGAGCACCAGTCGCTGTACCCCGGACCCGACCGTCTGCACGCGGACGGTCAGCCGCTGGCCCGGCCGGCGGTCGAGGACCGTGCCCGGGCCGTGCCCGTCGACGTCGAGGGTGAGCCAGGGGCCGTTGGTGACGACGGTCCGGCCCGCGCGGATGGCGTCGGCGAACGCCGCTGCCGACAGGCGGGCACCACCGAGCTGCGCGTAGACCCGGCCCCAGCCCGGTGGGTTGGACGCGGGGGCCGGACCGTGGGCGAAGGACAGGAAGGTGTCGGTGCCCGCGGTGGCCGCCAGGCGCAGCCCGCAGGAGAGCAGGTGGTGGTAGAGCACCAGCGCGCCGCGGTCGTCGAAGCAGGAGACCAGCTCGATGGCGTCGACCACGCCCAGCGCGGCGTCGGCCACCAGCTCGCGGGCCTCCACCGTGCGGTGAGGGCTGAACAGGTCGCCGGGTTGGGTCAGCGGGGAGTACACGGGGTGCGCGTAGGTGGTGACGGCCCCGAGGGCCCGCATCTGCCCGCACGCGACGCTGTTCGGTGGCCAGTCCCACGGGTGCTCGCTGCCCTCGTGGCCGGTGTGCAGCACCTCCGGCACTCCGGCCAGGCCCAGCCCGTGCACGTGCCCGAGCAGGTCGTTGCGGTACTCCAGACCGGCACGGGCGACCATGCGGTCGCGCGCCCACAGGTCGGCACCGGCAGTCGACTCCAGCAGCTCTCGGTCGTAGACCAGTGATCCGCCGAAGTTGCCGGCCGTGAGGTGCATCAGGTGCAGGCCCTCGCCGCGTTGCATCCGCGCGGCGTCGACGGGGTGCACGACGTGGTCGCCGCTGTAGTTGAGGTGCACGTGCAGGTCCGCTCCGTACCAGCCGTCCGCGGCCGGGGCAAACCGCCGGGCGGGCCGGTAGTCCAGCTCGACAGTCTGGCCGGGGGCCGGTTCGGGCGCGAACTCCTGCCGCTCGAACTCCAACCCGCGAGCGGCGGTCACGTGCAGCGGCCCGGCCGGCACGGCCATGGTGACCGTTCCCGGGTCGGTGTGGAAGAACGGCCGGTCGTCCGCGTCCCACTTGCGCGGTACCCCGCCCGCGAACCACGCGCCGCCGGTGGCGTCCAGCACGGACCAGCGGGCCCCGTCGGGGCAGGTCAGCCGGAGCGTCGCCGCCGGAGTCGCGACGACGGCCCCGTCGACGTCGAGTCGCTCGGCACCGCATGCGACCGCGATCGGCGGCGCGTCGGCGTCGAGGTCGAGGGTGCACAGGCCGGCCCCTCCGGTCGGCACGGCGACGTCCTCGCCCGCCACCGTGACGGCGACGTCGCGGTCGAGTCCGGAGTCGATCACCACGTCGACCTGGACCGCTCCACCGGCGATCCCCGGGCGGGGCGGGCCGAGGCGCGCGGAGAGAGCGCCGTCCGCGTCGATCGAGACCAGCACCAGACCCGCTGGGACGACGTCGCCGACCGCGGCGCGGACCGCTCCCGCCCAGTCCCCGGTCGCAGCGAGTTCGTCGAAGACCGGCCCGAGCCGGGAGAACCGGGCCCATCGGAAGAACTCCGGCAACGCCTCCTCGCCCCAGCCGAAGCCCCGCTCGTCGCGCATCCGGCGGTAGCGCGCCACCATCTCGATCACCGCGGGCGGCAGCCCCAGCACGCCGTCGTCCTCACAACACATCGCTCTCCTCCCCAGACGCGGAGCCGTGAGGCGGCTCCGGCGAGGCTGCCACCGACCCGCCCAGGGCCCGACCCGCGTCGCCGCAGGTCGGGGTCCTCCCGGTGCCGGCCGGGTCAGTGCAGATGAGCAGCACGGGCTCGCGGCCGGACGATGCACTGGAGAGGTCGTGATCGACCGCCTCGGAGCATGACCTCCTGCGACCCGCGGCAGCACGGGCACCGGTCACGGGCACTGCGGGCTGTGAGGTCCCGGCCCGGGACGTCGTGTGCCCCGGTCACGGTTCCTCACCCTCGACGGGGACTCTGAAGGCGTCGAGCACTCGCGGCACCATGGCGTAGAAGCCCGCGGTGAGGATCAGCTCCACCTGCTCCGATCCGGTGAAGTGGCGAGACAGCTCCTCGTGCACAGCGTCGACGACGTTGCCCGTCAGCATTGCGTCGGTGAGCATCAACGCGGCACGTTCCGCCGGGTCGTACAGGTCGGAGGGCTGCCAGGCCGCGACCGCCCGGACCTTGTCCTCGGGGACCCCCGCCTTGTGGGCCATGGCGACGTGCTGGCTCCACTCGTACTCCGAGCGCATCACCACGGCGGTGCGGAGGATCATGATCTCGCGGAGCGAGCGGGGCGTGCTGCACCGCTCGCGGAGCGCCCACGCCCAGGTGATCCACGCATCCAGCAGCTCGGGGTTGTGGGCGAGGGAGCGGTACAGGTTGACCTGCCTGGCCCCCAGCCCGCGGACCCGCTCACCGATCGGTCCCTCGAGATCCAGCAGCGGCACCCCCTGCCGCTCGGGCGCCCACGGCAGGTCGGACGGGTCGTCGGTGGGCGGCTCGGCTGCGGGCACGGTTGTCCCTCCTCCCTCGGCGGTCGGGTGTGGCCATGATGGGCCCGGCCCCTCCCTCCGCTGCCCGGCCGGAGCCGCCCGGACACCCGGCGCCACTCCCCCGCAGGCCGGCGGTGCCGGTCCGCACAGCCGATGTCGTCCCGGGCCGCCACGGCTAGGTTGCCCCGCATGAGGGACAACGACCTCCGGATCGCGATCGTCGGAGCCGGCATCGGGGGGCTGTCCCTGGCTCTCGCGCTGCGGGAGCGCGGCGTGCAGGCCGACGTGTTCGAGCAGGCCGCGGAACTGACCGAGATCGGCGCCGCGATCGCGCTGTCGGCCAACGCCACCCGGGAGTATGCCCGGCTGGGCCTGGTCGACGAGCTGGCCGCGGCCGCCACGATCCCCACGGAGCTGGTCTACCGCCACTGGGAGGACGGCAGCCGCGTCGCCGCCCATCCCGTCCGCGAGGGCGACGCCTACGTGCACCGGTTCGGCGCCCCCTACTTCGGGATCCACCGCGCCGACCTGCAGCGGACCCTCAGCACGGCGTTCGGGACCGAGCACCTGCACCTGGGCTGCCGGTTGACCGACATGGTCCGGGAGCGGGACTCGGTGGTGCTGGAGTTCACCAGCGGTCGGGTCGAGCGGGCCGACGTCGTCGTCGGCGCCGACGGCGTGCGGTCCATGGTGCGGCGGTGGGTCACGGGCGCGGACGACGTCGTCTACTCCGGTACCAGCGCCTTCCGCGGGATCGTGCCGACGGCGGCGCTGCCCTCGCTGCCCGATCCGCACGCCATCCAGTTCTGGATGGGCCCCGACGCCCACCTGCTGCACTACGCGATCGGCGGCGCCGGTGAGTCGGTCAACTTCTTCGCGGTGGTGGAGGGCCCGCCGGTCTGGCCGCACGACGGCTCGGTCGCCGAGGTCCGCGAGGACGTCCCCGTCGAGTCCTTCCGGGGCTGGCACCCCGCCGTCACCGAGATGATCCGAGCGGCCGAGAGCCCCGTCCGCTGGGGGTTGTTCACGGTGCGCCCGCTGCTGCGCTGGTCCCGGGGGCGGATCGTCGTCCTCGGCGACGCCGCCCACGGCATGCTGCCGCACCAGGGTCAGGGCGCCAACACCTCGATCGAGGACGCCTTCGCCCTGGCGGCACTGGTAGCCGGCGCCCGGCCCGGGGACGACCTGGAGCCGGTGCTGACTCGGTTCCAGGCGCTCCGCCGGGCCCGCACGCGCGCGATCCAGCGCAGCTCTCGAGTGACCAGCTCCCTGCTCCACCTGCCCGACGGACCGGCCGCCCGGATGCGGAACGCGAAGATGGCACGGTTCCCGGAGGACTTCGGCTGGATCCACGAGCACGACGTGCAGCAGACGCTCCAGGCGTCAGCTCCCCTGCACCGCTGAACCACCGGCACCGACGGAGACACCCGATGACGCGAGACGAGCTGGCAGCCGGGCTGGCCGAGGTCCTCGGCACGGTCGCGGGCATCGACCGCGCCGCAGTCGCCCCGGGGAAGTCCTTCGCCGAGGACCTCGGCATCGACTCCCTGACCATGGTCGAGGTCGTCGTCGCGGCCGAGGACCGGTTCGGCGTGCTGGTCCCCGACGACGAGTGGGCGCGGTTCACGACGGTGGACGACGCCCTCCGGTTCCTCGCGCAGTCCGCCGTCGCACCGCCGTGGACGCCGCCGCGGACCCGGTAGGTGCGGGCTGCCCCGGCGGGGCCCCTGCCGCCGAGGCCGGGCCCGCGTTGGGCGCTCAGCTACGCCCCGAGGAGAAGTCGGGACGCTCCAGCAGCCCGGAGACGGCCAGCCCGGCGAGCAGGCCCCAGAAGGCGGCGCCGACGTTGAGGACCGCCGTGTCGGCGACGGTGACCACGAAGGTGACCAGGGCGCCGAGGGTGAAGCGGGTGCTGAACGCCGCGACGAACGAGGCCTGCAGCACCCGCAGCAGGGCCAGGCCGCCGAGAGCGGCGATGAAGGCCGGCGGCGTGGCGAGCATGGCGCTGGTGAACAGCGGCGAGAACAGACCGAACAGCATGGCCAGCAAGCCGCAGGTGATCCCGGCGGTGTACTGCCGGGATCGCTCGCCGGAGGCCGCCAGCAGGGCGTTGGTCGGTCCGGTCAGGCAGGTCGACACCGTGCCCACCACCGCGGTGAGGATCGACCAGGCGCCACAGGCGACGGTGGCGACGTTGATCGGCGGGGTGTGTCCGGCGGACCGCAACACCGCGATGCCCTGCCCGTTCTGCACCACCAGCACGGTGATGGCCAGCGGTACGACGAGTTCCACCATCGCCTGCAGCGACCACTCGGGCGCCTGGAGCACCGGCGCGGCGAACCACTCACCTCCCGCTACGGCGGGGCTGAACCGGCCGGACACCACCACCGCCACCGCCCCGACGACCAGCGCACCGATGATCGGAGGGACCCGCCGCCCCAGGCTCGGCAGCGCGCTGAGCAGCAGGAAGACCAGGACCATGGGCACGGCGATCATCACGTCGTCGCGCAGGGCGTGCACCAGGTCGATCCCGAACCGCAGGAAGATCCCGGCGACCATGGCCATCACGATCGGCATCGGCACGACCGCCATGGCCCGACGCACCCACCCGCTCAGCCCCAGGAGGAGGACGAGCACGCCGGTGGCGACGAAAGCACCGACCACCTGCGGCCAGCTGAGGTGGCTCAGGGCCGGCCCGACGAGCACGGTGCCCGGGATCGTCCAGAAGAAGGCCAGCGGCTGTCGGTAGAGCCAGCACGCCACGACGGTGAGGACGCCGTTGAGGAAGAAGGCGCCGAAGATCCACGAGGCCAGCTCCTGCTGGGACAGCCCGCCCTGCGCGCCCACCGCCAGGATCACCGCGACCGGACCGGTGGCGGCGAAGACGAGGCCGATGAGGCCGTTGGCGGCGTAGACACCGCCGGCGTCCTGCAGCAGCCGGCGCGGGCCGGCCAGGGGCCGGACGGGGCGCTCGAGCAGGTGCTCGTGCACTGCTGAGCCGGGCACGGCGTTCTCCAAGGCGCGCCGGGGTCTCATGTGCTCCGTTCCCGTCCGGTCACCGCTCGGGGAAGAGAACGTGTCCGGCGCGGGGACGAGGGCGACCGCCGGCGCTGCACTGCCGCCTCGGCGCGGCGCGAGGACCACGGAGGGGTCGCCCGCGCGAGGACGGTCCCGCACGTGCGACCGCCAGGCGGCGATCCCCGTCCTGGGTTCTGCGCACCTGCTCGGCCCGGGCCGACCGAGGTCACGCTCGGTCTCCGGGGCGAGTCGGGGTGGTCACCAGCGACCCCTACCGCCGTTCCTGGGGTGGCCGGGCCAGCAGGACGGAGTACGCCGGGTGGTGGTGGATCACCCGTTCGGCGGTGCGGGATCCCCGGTGGTGCTGGTGACCGAGGACCAGGAGGTCCACGCCGAGCTCGTCGGCCCGTTGCAGGATGACGTCGGCAGCGTCGTGTTCGGTCGCTGTCACCATCTCTCCGTGGGCGTCGACGCCGGCGGCGCAGAGCCCGTCGATCAGTTGCTGCAGCGCGGCCCGGTCGGCGTCCTCGGGGTCATCCTCGGCAGTCCAGACGCCGAGGCGCGCCGAACCGCCGGTGATGTCCTCCGGGATGATGTGCCCCCGCGCCACGTGGAGCACGTGCACGACAGCCCCGGTCAGCGTGCCGATCTGCTCGGTGCGCCGGATCGCGGAGGCGTTCTCCTCCGTGGGGTGCGCATCGATTGCGACGAGGATCCGCTCATACACCGTTGCTCGCCTCCCTGGAGGAGTAGAAGATCGACGGACGAACCGCTCCCCGGAGCGGTCGCGCCTGACCGGCGCTCATCGCCCGGCGGAGGGCTGCGCCGCGAGGCTGGGCTCCACCAGCACGGTCCTGACCGGGACCGCTCGCCGGGCCACGGGGACCAGCAGGGTGAGCAGTGCACCGAAGGCCGCCAGCCCGGTGAGCACGTAGAAAATGGACTCCAGCGCGAGCCCCGCGGCCACGAGGAGGCCGCCGACCAGAGGGCCTGCGACACCCCCCAGGCGCCCGAAGCCCGCGCACCAGGCGACACCGGCGCTGCGCACGTTGGTGCGGTAGTAGTTGGCCACGAAGCCGTAGATCAGGATCTGGGTGCCGCTCGTCCCCGCCCCGACGACCGCGACGAAGAACAGGAGCAGGGCGAGGGGAGCGTCGACGGTGAGCAGCGCCAGAGCGATCGCCCCCATCAGGAACGACCCGACGACCACCATCTTGGGCCCGAACCGGTCGGCGAGGCGAGAGGCCACCAGGGCCGCGACGACCGCCCCGCCGTTGAGCACCAGGAGGAAGGACAACGATCCCTGCGTCGAGTACCCGGCGCGGCCCATGAGCTCGGGCAACCAGGTGTTCAGCACGTAGACCAGGATCAGCCCGGTGGCGCTCATCAACCCCAGCACCAGCGTGGGGAACAGGTACTGCCGCCCGAACAGCCCCGCGAAGCCCGCCCGCTCCCGCCGTGCCGGTGCCGTGCCGTTGCCGGGCGCGGAGCTGGATGTCACGACGATCGGCACGCCGGTGCGTTCGGAGACCCTCCGGGCCTCCGCCAGCCGACCGCGGGACGCGAGCCAGCTGGGCGACTCCGGCATCAGGAAGAAGGCCAGCGGCAGCAGGGTCACCAACGGGAGCGCGCCGATCCAAAACATGCCGCGCCAGCCGATCTGCCCCAGCAGGAGGATCGCCATCAGCGCGGCCAACAGGCTCCCGATCGGCACACCGGAGTAGGTGATGGCGTTGGCGAGGTTCTTCTTCCCGGCCGGTGCGTACTCGGCGACCAGGGCACCGGTGGTGGCGACCAGGGCCCCGACGCCCATGCCGGTGAGGAAGCGCAGGAGCCCGAAACCGCCGACGCTGTTCATCAGCGCGGTTGCGCCCATGCCGATGCTGAACCACGCGTACGCCGTCAGCATGACCTTCCGGCGGCCGACGATGTCGGCGACGCTGCCGGCGAGCAGGGCGCCGACCAGGACGCCGAACAGCGCGTAGCTGCCCAGTGCACCGGCGACGGGGGGCGTGACCTGGCCGATCTGGCCGGGATCGGCGAGGAACAGCGGGACGACGGTGCCGTAGACGACCAGGTCGTACCCGTCGAACACGAGCCCGAGGGTGGCCAGCGCGACGACCCAGACCACGGTCCGCCGGCGCCGGGCCTCCTGCTCCCGGGTCGGCTCCGTGGCGGCGTCCGGAGAGCCGGCGGTGACGGTTGACATTGCGGACCTCCTGGCAGGTGGTGGTGCGGCCGACCAAGTCCGTGGGCACCGCATCCGGCACCGCGGGCCCCGCAGGTGGCCCGGGTCACACCTCAGCGCCGGATGCGGGTGGGCATCGAGCGGTCGTCGGGGCGACGTGGCGGTGGGTCACTCCTGGTCGGGGAACTCGGGCGGGGCGAACACCACCATGAGGTGGAGGTCCTCCCTGATGTCGACGAAGCGGTGGTCCTCGCCGTGGTCGACCGAGACCACGCTGCCGGGACCCACCGCGACATCGTGATCGCGGACCCGCAACGTCCCCCGCCCGCGCAGGACGAGGTACATCTCGTCGGCGGCGTGCGGGTGCTGCCGGTCCTCGGCGCCGACCGGGAGCCGGTACAGCCCGACGGACATGCCCCGTCGCCGCAGGAACTCGAGGTACGGCTGGTCGGACTCGCTCACCTTCCGCTCGAGGTCCTCGAGCTGGAAGACCTGGAAGAACGCGGTCACCACTCCTCCTCTTCTCGGGTGAGGGGACACCCCACCCGAGGTCACAGGGTCCACGAGGGATCAGCGGACACGGGCCCGGACCCGAACCGCTGTCACGGCCGTGTCCGTGGGGCTCGGTCCTGGCTGGTCCGCCCGATCCTGTGACCTGGGTCACTGCAGCGTAGAGGTGTCGCCACGTCTCCGCGTCCCCATCCGTGGCCTGGACGGAGGTCGCGCACAATGGCCGCGCATTCAGACGTGACGACCGGCCCGGAGCAGCTACCGGCCTGGCCGAGAGCCGAATGCGACCTCGATGGCTGGACGGCCACCCACCGCGGGGGCCACGATGGCACGACTCCACTCCGGAATCGCAGGCCCGGCCCAGGACGCGCGGTCGGAGTACCGCGCTGACATCCGAGGAGCACAGCCATGACCGACACCCAGCAGACCCCCACTGCGGCCGGTTCGGGCGCCAGCGCAACCGAGTCGTTCCTGACCAACGAGATGTACGAGGCTGCCCGCCAGGTGCCCCCGGAGCGGGTCGACGCGGTCGTCCGCGCGGTACTGGACGGCGTGCACTCGGCCATCCGGGAGCACAAGGTCACCTATCCGGAGTTCCAGGCCGCCAAGGCCTGGCTCATCCAGGTGGGCGAGGGCGGCGAGTGGCCGCTGTTCCTCGACGTCTTCGTCGAGCACGTCGTCGAGGAGGTGCAGTCCGAGACCCAGCAGGGCACCAAGGGCACCATCCTCGGTCCCTATTACCTGCCCGGTCAGCAACGGCTCAGCTCCCCGGCCACCCTGCCCACGCGCGAGGACGAGAAGGGCACCCCGCTGGTCTTCGCCGGCCAGGTCCGCGATCACGACGGCAACCCCGTCGGTGGCGCGGAGATCGACATGTGGCAGGCCGACGCCGACGGCTACTACTCCGGCTTCGCCCCACACGTGCCCGAGGGCAACCTGCGCGGCCTGGTCGTCGCCGACGACGACGGCCGGTTCGAGATCCGCACCATCCAGCCCGCGCCGTACCAGATCCCCACCGACGGACCCACCGGCAAGCTGATCGAGACCGCCGGCTGGCACCCCTGGCGCCCGGCCCACCTGCACCTGATCGTCAGCGCTCCGGGCCACCGGGCCATCACCACCCAGCTGTACTTCCGCGGCGGCGAGTGGCTCGACAGCGATGTCGCCTCCGCGGTCAAGCCCGAGCTCATCCTGGATCCGCAGGACCAGGGCGACGGCACCGGACGCGTCGAGTACGACTTCGAACTGCAGCGCAACGAGGCCGCCCAGGCCGCCTGACCGCCGAGCCCGGGCCGGACAGCGGCACCCCGCGCCCGGCCCGGGGCGCCCCGAGTGGAGGGAGTCGACCGTGGCGGACCCGGCGATCGATCGCGTCAACGGCTCCCTGCGCCCACTCCCACGGCCCAGGGTCCGGCGTGGAGCTCGATCCGGCCGTCGTCGCCAGGTCCAGGAGGAACTGAGCATGCTCTTCCACGTCCGCATGGACGTCGCGGTTCCCCGCGACCTCGACCCAGACGAGCGCACCCGGCTGGTCACCACCGAGAAGGCCCGGGCGCTGGAGCTGCAGCGCAGCGGCACGTGGGTGCACCTGTGGCGGGTGGTCGGCCAGTACAGCAACATCAGCGTCTTCGACGTCGACTCCAGCGACGAGCTCCACGAGATCCTCTGGAACCTCCCGCTGTTCCCGTTCATGTCGATCGCGGTGACCCCGCTGACCGAACACCCCTCGGCGCTGTCAGCCAACCCGTGAGCCCGCTCGAGGAACGGCTGCGGCGGCTGGAGGACGCCGCGGCGATCCGGACCCTCGACGCCACTTGCTGCCGCCTGCTCGACGACGTCGACTGGCCGGCGCTGGTCGCGCTGGTCACCGAGGACGGCGTCTTCGACGGGCTCAGCCGGGTGCGCGGGCACCGGGACCTGCTCATGTTCTCCGGCGGCCTGGCAGACGCCGGGATGAGCGTCTTCTGGCACCACGACGGCATCGCCCACGTGGCCTCCGGCCGGTATGCCGACGAGCTGACCCACGCCGGCGAGGGCTGGCGCTACCGGGTCGAGCAAGTCCGGTTCTCCTACCGGGCCCCCCTGGCCGAGGGGTTGGACCGGCACCGGTTCGCCCTCGAGTCCGCCCGCTCCGCCGCCGTCGCACGGAGGACGCCCGCATGACCGCACGCCTGTCGGCCGTCGGCGACGGTCCGGACGACGCCCCGGTGCTCGTGCTGGGCCCGTCGCTGGGCACCGACACCGGCCTGTTCGACCCCCAGGTCGCCGAGTTCGCCCGCACCCACCGGGTGGTCCGCTACGACCTGCGGGGGCACGGCGGCTCGGAGGTCGTGCCCGGGCCGTGCACCATCGCCGACCTCGCCGGTGACCTGCTGGCGCTGCTGGACTCGTGGAGGGTGGAGCGGTTCTCCTACGCAGGCGTCTCCATCGGCGGCGCCATCGGCCAGCAACTCGCGCTCACGGTCCCCGGCCGGCTGGAGAAGCTGGCGATCATCGCCTCCGCGGCGCAGTTCGCCGATCCGCCGTCGTGGGCGGTGCGGGCCGCGCAGGTGCGGGAGCAGGGCACCGAGATCCTCGTGTCCTCGCGCACCGGCACCTGGTTCACCGCCGAGTGGGCCGAGGAGGAACCGGCCGCAGCCGAGCGGCTGCTGGACATGCTGCGGGCCACCCCCGCGGAGGGCTACGCCGCCTGCTGCGAGGCGATCGGCGCCTTCGACGTCCGCGACCGGCTCCGCGGCATCACCGCCCCGACGCTGGTCGTCGCCGGCGCCGAGGATCCCGCGACTCCCGTCGACATGGTCCGGCTGGTCGCCGACGGCATTCCGGACAGCGAGTTCGTCGTCGTCCCCGGAGCCGCCCACCTGCCCAACGCCACCCACTCCGGAGCGGTGAACGCCGCGCTGCGGGACCACGTCGGCGACTGAAGGAGGCCGTCCATGGACAAGGTCGTTGCCGGGGCCAGGGAGGCCGTCGCCGACATCCCCGACGGCGCCGTGCTGGCCGTGGGCGGGTTCGGGTTGTGCGGTGTGCCGTTCGGGCTGATCGACGCGCTGCTGGAGCAGGGCACGCGGAACCTCACCACGATCTCCAACAACTGTGGCGTGGAGGACCAGGCGCTCGGGGTGCTGCTGTACGCCGGCCGGATCCGCAAGACGATCAGCTCCTTCGTCGGCGGCAGCAAGGAGGTCGCCCGGCTGTACCTGTCCGGGGAGCTGGAGGTGGAGCTCACCCCGCAGGGCACGCTGGCCGAGCGCCTGCGCTGCGGGGGTGTCGGCATCCCGGCCTTCTACACCCCCACCGGCGGCGGCACGCTCGTCGCCGACGGCGGCATCCCGTTCCGGTACGACGCCCAGGGCAACGTCGTGGCCACCAGCGAGCCGAAGGAGGTGCGGGTCTTCGACGGCCACCAGTACGTGCTGGAGACGGCGTTGACCGCCGACTTCGGCCTGGTCCGGGCCGCCACCGGTGACCGGCACGGCAACCTGTGGTTCCACGAGTCGGCCTGCAACTTCAACCCGCTGGTCGGCATGGCCGGACGGATCACCATCGCCGAGGTCGAGGAGCTCGTCGAACCAGGCCGGATCCGGCCCGAGGACGTGCACCTGCCCGGCGTCTTCGTCGACCGGGTCGTCGTCGTCGGCCCCGAGGGCAAGAGAATCGAGAAGCGCACCACCCGGTCGCGCACCGAGCCATCCGCCGCGCCGCCGGCCGCCGCCGGTGAGGAGGCCACCACCGCTCCCGAGGGAGGCGACGCCTGATGGCTCGGACCCGTGACCGGTTCGCCGCCTCCGTGACCCTCCCGGCAGGGAGCGCCCCCGCGCGTGGGCATGCCGCGGACCGGCTGTCCCGGCTCGGTGCTCCCGGGCCCTCGGCACGCCGGTGAGCTGCGCCGTCTCTGCCGCACGCGGGTCAACCGCTGACCGACGATCGACCAGGAGGAAGCCGTGCGCACTGCGGTCATCTGCGAGCCCCTGCGGACCCCCGTGGGGGGCTTCGGCGGATCCCTCCGGGACGTCCCGGTGCAGGAGCTCGCCGCCACCGTCATCCGGGCGCTGATGGAGCGCACCGGCCTGCCACCGGAGTCGGTGGACGACGTCCTGCTCGGCCACTGCTACCCGACGATGGACGCCCCGGCGCTGGGCCGGGTCGCCGCACTCGACGCCGGCCTGCCGGTCACCGCCTCGGGCATCCAGCTCGACCGCCGCTGCGGCTCCGGCCTGCAGGCGGTCGCCTATGCGGCGATGCAGGTGTCCTCCGGCACCTCGGACGTCGTGCTGGCCGGCGGGGCCGAATCGATGAGCAATGCGCCGTTCTACTCCACCGCCATGCGCTGGGGCGTCAAGGCCGGTCCGGGGGTGCTGCTGGCCGACGGCCTGGCCCGCGGCCGGGTCACCGCCGGCGGCCAGCACCACCCCGTGCCCGGCGGCATGCTCGAGACGGCGGAGAACCTGCGCCGCGACTACCGCATCTCGCGCGAGGAGCAGGACGAGTACGCCGTCCGCAGCCACCAGCGCGCCGCGGCCGCCACCGAGGAGGGCCGCTTCGCCGACGAGATCGTGCCGGTGACCGTCAAGGGCCGGAAGGGCGACACCGTCGTCGACCGCGACGAGCACATCCGGCCCGACTCCTCGGTCGAGACGCTGGCGAAGCTACGGCCGATCATGGGTCGCGACGACCCGGAGGCCACCGTCACCGCCGGTAACGCCAGCGGGCAGAACGACGGCGCCGCCGTCTGCGTCGTCACCCACCCCGACAAGGCCGACGAGCTGGGGCTGCGGCCGCTGGCGACGCTGGTGTCCTGGGGCGTGGGCGGCGTCCCGCCGAAGACGATGGGCATCGGCCCGGTACCCGCCACGGCCAAGGCGCTCGACCTGGCCGGCGTGGCCCTCAAGGACGTCGACCTCATCGAGCTCAACGAGGCCTTCGCCTCGCAGGTGCTGGCGGTGACTCGGGAGTGGGGGCTCACGCCGGGCGACTTCGACCGGATGAACGTCAACGGCTCGGGCATCTCGCTGGGGCACCCGGTGGGCGCCACCGGCGGGCGCATCCTGGCCACGCTCACCCGTGAGATGGCCCGCCGCGACGCCCGCTACGGGCTGGAGACGATGTGTATCGGCGGCGGCCAGGGCCTCGCCGCCCTCTTCGAGCGGGTCGGGTGAGAGCGGCCGCGGCGCTCCACCCGGGCCCGCGGCGGGACCCGACGACCCCGCGCCACTACCGCCGGATACCACCGAGACCTCTGGACAGCGGCCCCGTCCTCAGGCCACGGGATGGCGTGGGAAGCGCGCGGCGAGCTCGGAACGGGACCGCACCCCGAGCTTGGTGTAGACGCGCGTGAGGTGGAACTGGACGGTCTTGACCGACAGCAGCATCGACGCAGCCACCTCCTTGTTGGTCAGGCCCGTCGCCACGAGTCCGGCGACGGTCCGCTCCTGCTCGGTGAGGCCCTGCGCATCGGCCTCGGTTCCTCGCGGTGCGGGGCGACCGGTCTTGAGCTCCCGATCGCAGCGCTCCACGTAGACCTGCGCGCCCAGCGCAGCGAAGGACTGGCGTGCCGTGGTGAGCAGCGCGGCGGCGCCCCGGCGCCGGCCGGCACGACGGAGGGTGATGCCGTGGGCGAAGTCCACGCGGGCCCGGTCGTACGGCAGCGGCAGTCCCCCCAGTTGGGCTCGCGCCTCCTCGAAGGCCGCCTCCGCGCGGACGAGGTCACCGCGTCCGGCCAGCAGCCGGCCCCGGACGTAACCGAGCCGGGCGCTCGCGGAGCGGTGCCCCCGCAGGTGCACCGTCGCCTCGAGCGGGGAGAGGAACTCCTCGGCCTCGGAGAGCCGGTCGGTCACGACGAGGGCGTTGGCGTAGACGTCGTGCCAGGGCCAGAAGCCGGGTTCGTCGAGCCCGCCCCGCGGCGTCCGGGTGGCCAGTGCGGCGAGGTGACGGACGACCGCTGGATAGTCCGACACCGCCTCGGCGACGTGTGCCCGTGCGAGGAGGGCGGGCACGGTCATGATCGTGTAGTCCTGCGCCCCTGCCCCGCCCAGTTGTAGGTGCCGCTCCGCGGCCTCCGGCTCACCGCGGAGGGCCCGGATCTGCGCGCCGGTCCAGTGGATGAGGGGCCGCAACAGCTCCAGCCCCGTGGTGCCGAGCAGGACCTCGCCCTGGCCGACCGCGTCCAGCGCCCCGGCCCAGTCCCCCAGCGCGAAGCGGGTGCGGGCCAGCCACACCAGAGCCCACAGCGAGATGCGGTTGGAGCCGGCCTGCCGGGCGGTGGGGACAGCGAACTCCAGCTCCCGTCGGGCCGCCTCGGGATCGTCCTGGGCCAGGTACAGCCAGCCCAGGCCCATGCGCGCCCGCTGGTGCTGGGGTCCGGACGGGTTCTCGGCCACCGCCTGCCGGTAGGCGGTGAACGCCGCGGCGACGTGGCCGCGGGCGGCGTGGCCGAGGCCCACGATCGCGCGTGACTCCACCGCGGCGGGCGAGCCGGGCTCGGCGTGCTCGACCGCTCGGCCGGCCCACCGGACCAGCGCCTCGCCGTCCCAGTCGGCCAGGGCGTGCAACACCTCCCGCTGGCACACCACCGCGGCGGCGCGCCGGTCCGAGCCCCGACGGCGCCAGGCGGTGTCGAGGTGGGTGGCGGCCTCGGCCCGGCGGCCACGCTGGATGGCGACGTAGGCCAGGACCGCGTCCCGGCGAGGGCCGGCGGGCAGCGCCTCCACCTCGGGGAGGGCGTCGACGGCCTGGGCGATCAGACCGGCCCCGGCGAGCGCGTCGACAGCCCGGATGAGGCGGTCCTCCCGGTCGGCCCGGGTGGGGCTGATCCGGCTGGCGTCGACGAGCGCACCGGCGACGACCGCCCACGCCCCCTCGTCGGCCTTGCGCGACGCCAGCTCCACCAGTTCGTCGGCGAGGTGGGCGTCCGGGAGGGGGGCCGCCTCGACCCGGTGGCGGAGCCGCTCGGTGTCGTCGGTGACCACGGCGGCCGCTCGCAGGTGCAGGTCGTGCCGTGCCCGCGGCGAGAGGGTCGCGTGGACGGCGCCGCGGATGAACCGCTCCGGAAAGACCAGCCCGTCCAGTCCGTGGCCGTCGGCGGTCGCCAGGAGCCCGGCGGCACAGGCCTCGTCGAGAGCGGCGATCGGGTCGGTGAGCCGGGCCAGGGCCGCGGCGTCGGCGAGCACGGGGTTCCGGCCGAGCACGGCCGCCGCCTGAACGAGCGCCTGGGCCTCCGGGGAGCAGCGCTCGAGCGCCTGCTGGACGCGGCGCTGGATGCTGGCCGGCGCGGGCAGCCGGGTCTGCCAGTCCGACCAGCGGACCGGTCGGGTGTCGCGGAGCATCTCCAGGAGGTGCCCGGGGATGCCGGCGGTGTGCTCGCAGAGTCGGCGGGCGACGGGCGTCGGGAGGTCGACCGCCGCCACCCGCGCGGCGAGCAGCCGGGTCTCGGCCGGCCCGAGCCGCGACACGGGGACAGAGACGGCCGCGAGCCGGTCGAGGACGGCGCCGGCCTCGGGGTCGCTGGTGTCCGGCCACCCGGTGGTCCGGACGAGCAGCAGGACGACCGGGTCCTCGTGGATGCGCGCGACCGCGGAGGCGATCGCCTGCAGCGAGACGGGGTCCGCGCAGTCGGCGTCGTCGACGACGACCAGCAGCGGCTCCTGCCCGGCCCGGGCCTCCCACCGTCGGGCGAGCGCGATGCCGAGGTCGACCGGGTCGTTGCCGGCCGGCCCCGGCGAGGTGTCCTCGGGGTCGTCGTCGAGCAGCCGTCGGGCGAGCTCACCGGCCCGGCGGCTCTCCCACGGGAGCCCGGCGACCGTGGTCGTCGCCAGCCCGGGGTGCCGGCGGAGGAACCGGCGCAGGAGGGTCGTCTTGCCGATCCCGGCCGGGCCCTCGACGAGGGCCACCACCGGCCCGCCGGCGGAGGCCCGGCCGAGCAGGGCCTCGAGCCGCGCCGTCTCGGTGGTCAGCCCGACGACGTGGAGGTCCTCGTCGTCGGGCTGGCTCATCCCGACACCGTAGGCCCGACAAGCCGGGCGCTCCGCCGTTCCCAGCCGCCCGTCCAGCGACTCAGCCGAGGTCGCCACCGGCCACGGGCAGGACCGTCCCGGTGATGTAGGAGGCCTCCTCCGATGCCAGGAAGGTGATGGCTGCGGCCTGCTCGTCTAGGGTTCCGTACCGCTTCATCAGCGAGGACTCGACTGTCTGGTCGACGATCGTCCGGTACCAGGACTGCTCCTGCTCCGTCTCCGGCGCGGGCCCGCGCGGGGTGCGGCGCGGCGGGGCGTCGGTCCCGCCGGGGGCGGTGGCGACGACGCGCACGCCGTGGGGGGCCATCTCCAGGGCCAGCGCGGTGGTGATGGCGTTGACCCCGCCCTTGGCGGTGGCGTACGGGAGGCGGTTGACCCCCCGGGTGGCCACCGACGAGACGTTGACGATGGTGCCCTGCCCCCGCTGGACCATGTGCGGCACGACCGCGCGGCAGCACCACATCGTGGGCCACAGGGACCGGTTGATCTCGGCCTGGATCTGGTCGGGCGGGTAGTGCTCGAACGGCTTGGCCCAGATCGTGCCTCCGACGGTGTGGATGGCGACGTCGATGCGACCGAACCGTCGCAGCGCGGCGTCGACCACCGACTTCGCGCCCTCCCAGGTCTCCAGGTCGGCGACGACGGGGAGTGCCTCACTCCCGGGTTGCCCCAGCTCCCCGGCCAGGTCGCGCACCAGCTCGGCCCGGTCGGCCAGTACCAGGGTCCCGCCCTCGGCGCTGATCCGCCGGGCCGTGCGCTCGCCGATCCCCTGCCCGGCACCGGTGATCAGGACGACCTGGCCGGCGAACCGGCCCGGCGTGACGAACCGGGGACGACGGCCCGCGGCCAGGTCGTGCATGGCCCGGCGGGTGGTCTCCTTCGACCGTTCCGCGTGCTCGGTGACGAGGACCCGTGCCCGCTCGCGGTCGCCGTCCCGGAACGCCTCGACGATGTCGAGGTGGTCCTGCGCGCACCGGGGGTGGCACCAGGTGGCCGAGCGCAGGGACTCCTCCATGTGCCCCTTGACACCGAGCGCCTGGTAGGCGCGCAGCAGGTGCTCGTTCCCGGTGAGGGTGAACAGGTAGTCGTGGAAGGCGGCGTTGGTCTCGGTGTACGCCGCCGCGTCGACGAACCGGTCACCCTCGACGTAGGGCACGGTGGCCTCGGCCAGTATCCGGTAGCCGACGAGCTGCTGGTGCGTCAGGCGACCGATGGTCAGCTCGAGCGCGCCCAGCTCCAGCGCCCGGCGGGCGTCGAAGATGGCGTCGGACTCGTGCACCGACGGGTGCTCCTCACCGATCTCGTACCCGTCGCCCGTGATCGAGTAGCCGTCGGCGGTCAACGCCGGCTCGATCGCCGCGTCCGACTGATCCGCCTCCGGCTGAGCGGCCGACGCCTCGGGCACCGGCGCGGTGAGCTGCTCCAGCGCCACCTCGGGCAGCATCTCCTGGCCGGCAACGGCGCGGGCACCGACGGCGAGCACGAGGTCGTCGGCGTCGTCCACGGGGAGGACGTCTCCGGTGGGAAACGGTTCCCCCACCTGCTGCCCCGCCAACCGCCACAGCTCCGCCGGCAACTCGGCACGCGGCCCGGGCCCGTCGGCGCCGAGCGGGGACAGCTCGACCGGCGGGAACAGGGCCTGCCCGGCCGACGTCCGGCCCTCCCGGCCGCCGAGGGCCAGCAGCTCGGCGACGGTGTCCGGGACGACGACCGGCACCGGCGGCGGCTCGAGAGCGACCTCCTCGGACTCCGGCACGACCGCCCCGGGCTCGGGCTCGGCGACCTCCTCGGCGGCCTCGGTCGGGACCGCGGCCAGGGCGAACTTCTCGTAGTAGAAGCCCGAGGGGGCCACTCCCAGCCCGGCGACGTGCCCGCGGACGGCCTCCACCATCGCCGGCGGACCGCAGAGGTACACCGCGGCGTCGCCGTCGTGCAGGTGCTCCGGCCCGTAGAGCCCGGTGACGTAGCCCTGGTTGGGCGCCGTCGTCGCCGGGTCGGCGACGCAGTAGTCCCAGGTGAGCCCCTCGATGGCGCCGGCCAGCTGCTCGATGGCCTCCATCTCGACCAGGTCGTCATCGGTCGTGACCCCGTAGACCAGGTGCATCTGCCGGTCGCTGCGGTTGCCCTCCAGCGTCCGCAGGATGGACAGGACCGGCGCCAGGCCGGTCCCGCCCGCCAGGAGCAGCAACGGGGCGTCGGACTCGCGCAGGAAGAAGCTGCCGTGCGGACCGGTGAAGGTGATTTCGTCACCGACCCCCGCCCGCTCCTCCAGGTAGGTCGACATGACGCCGCCGGGCGTCAGCTTGAGCAGGAAGGTCAGCTCCTCGTCCTGCGGAGCGCTGCTGAAGGAGTACGACCGGGACTCCTCGGTGCCCGGGACGGCGATGTTGACGTACTGCCCGGGGAGGAACGCCAGGGAGTCCCGGTCGTCGATCTCGACCGTCAGCCCGACCGTCGTCGGGGACAGCCGGTCCAGTGCGGTGATCCGACCGTGGTGCGTGGCGGCGCTGGTCTTGGCCACCGCGGAGGTGGTCGCGATCTGCAGCACCATGTCCGAGCGCGGCTTCATGCTGCAGGTCAGCACGTACCCGCTCCCGGCCTCGTCGTCGGACAGCGCGTCCTCGAGGTAGCCGCCCATGTCGAACTCGCCCGACTCGCAGAACGCCTTGCAGGTGCCGCAGACGCCGTCACGGCAGTCCAGCGGGATGTTGATCCGCGACCGGTAGGACGCGTCGGCGACGGTCTGGTCGTCCCGGCAGGTGATGAAGCGGGTGACCCCGTCCTCGAACGCGAGTGCCACGCGGTGGTCCATGGAGATCTCCGTAGCTCGGAGGAACAGCGGCTTGGAGGAGAACAGACTGGTGGAGCCGCTGCTCAGAGGTGGTAGACGTCGACGACGTGGTGGATGTAGTCGTTCTTGAGCACCACGGTCTTGCGCCGGATGAGCGGCGCAGGCCCCGAGAAGTCGATCGTGTAGAACGACGTCCCGTAGTACGGGTCGATGGTCTTGTACCGGAAGTACATCGTGTGCCAGTTGAACCGGATGTCGACCAGGTCGCCGCGGCGCTCGATGACCTCCACGTTGGTGATGTTGTGGCTGGTGCGCGGCTCGGGCAGCGACGTCGCGCTGGAGCGCTCGGTGCGGATCCGGAAGACGCGGTCCTCCAGGCCCCCCTTGTTCGAGTAGTAGATGAGCGACATCTCGCGCTGCGGGTCCTCGGTGAGCCGGTCGTCGTCGGCCCACGACGGCATCCAGAAGACGACGTCGTCGGCGTAGCACTCCAGCCACTTCTCGAACTCGCGGTCGTCGAGGTAGCGGGCCTCGCGGTAGAGGAACTGCTCGATCGCGTTCTGGGTGATCAGCTTCCCGCTCGCGGGCGCCGCCTCGGCCGGGGTCTGCACGCGGTTCTGCGTCGTGGTCACGGGATCAGCCCTTCGAGGTCTCGGTGGACGCGCCGGCCTGCTTCTCGACGGCGGCGCGCATGGTCTGCAGCCAGTAGCCGTGCTGGATCGGGTACAGCCCCTCGTCCTCGTTGCGCTGCCCCGCGGAGATGACGCCGTCCATGCCGAGAGCCTTGGCGACCGGGTCTGGCCCGTTTAGCCAGTGCTCGGCACCGCGGCTCATGTCGTTCCACGGCGCGGCAGTCGCTCGGAAGGTGAGCTGGCAGGAGCGGAACTCCTCCAGGTCGTCCGGGGTGGCCATGCCCGAGGCGTTGAAGAAGTCCTCGTACTGGCGGATCCGGTGCGCACGGGCCTCGGCACTCTCGCCCTTGGGGGCGATGCAGTAGATGGTGACCTCGGTCTGCTCCGGCGAGATCGGCCGGAAGTGCCGGATCTGGGTGCTGAACTGGTCCATCAGGTAGACGTTCGGGTACAGGCACAGGTTGCGGGAGCCCTTGACCATGAACTCGCCCTTGGCCTCGCCGAACTGGGCCTTGAGCTCGTCCAGGCGGTCCCACAGCGGGCGGTCCTCCGGGTTGGCCGCCCAGGTCCACAGGCACAGGTGCCCGTTGGGGTAGGACCAGTAGCCGCCGCCGGACTTGCCCCAGCCGCCGGCGTCCAGCGCCTTCGTCGTGTTCTTCGACTCACCCGTGCTGCGCCGCGAAGTCGTGGCCGCGTAGTTCCAGTGGGTCGCGCTGACGTGGTAGCCGTCGGCGCCGTTCTCCGCCTGGACCTTCCAGTTGCCGTCGTAGGTGTAGGTCGAGGAGCCGCGCAGCACCTCCAACCCCTCCGGCGACTGGTCGACGAGCATGTCGATAACCATGGTGGTGTCACCGAGGTGCTCGGCCAGCGTGCTCACGTCCGGGTTGACGCTGCCGAAGAGGAACCCGCGGTAGCTGTCGAACCGCGCGACCTTGACCAGGTCGTGCGAGCCGTCGATGTTGAAGCTGGCCGGGTATCCAGCACCGTCGGGGTCCTTGACCTTGAGCAGCTTGCCGTCGTTGCGGAACGTCCAGCCGTGGAACGGGCAGGTCAACGTCATCCGGTTGTCCGTCTTGCGGCGGCACAACATCGCGCCCCGGTGCGCACAGGCGTTGATGAGGCAGTGCAGCTCGCCGCTCTTGTCGCGCGTGATGACGACCGGCTGGCGGCCGATGTAGGTGGTGAAGTAGTCCCCCGCGTTCGGGACCTGGCTCTCGTGCGCGAGGTAGACCCAGTTGCCCTCGAAGATGTGGGTCATCTCCAGCTCGAAGATCTCCTCGTCGGTGAAGATCCGACGGTTGGCCCGGTAGATGCCGGCCTGGGGGTCGTCGATGACGGCATCGGCGAGGACGTCGCTGAGCTGGGTGGAGTCGACTGTCATGGCGGACCTCCGGTCCAGTGGGCTTTGGTTCGTAACGCGCTGCACCCCACTGTGGGTGGCGCGGGTCACGTCCGCGTCAGAAATCTGCCTAGTCCTGACCAGGCACTAATTAAGACCCTGCGCGTCTGGAACCAGCGAGACTCAGTCTTTGTCCATACACGGCGGTGGTCCCTATGTTGGGCGTGTCACAGCAGGTGGGAGCGAGTCTCCACCTCGGCGCCGACATGAAGCAGGGGAGGGCACGTGGAGATCCGGCAGTTGCACTACTTCGTCACCGTGGCCCGAACCCGGCACTTCGGGCGGGCGGCCGAACGGCTGCACATGGCCCAGTCCCCGCTGTCCCAGGCCATCCGCCAGCTGGAGAATCAGCTCGGGGTTCCCCTGTTCACCCGGACGACACGACGGGTCGAGCTCACCCCCGCCGGCGAGGCCCTCCTGCAGGACGCCGAACGCATCCTCGACTCGATCGAGGCCGCGCGGACCCGGGTGCAGCTCGTCGGCGCCGGCAACGCCGGGCTGCTTCGCGTGGGGTCGACCGGGCTCGCGGCACTTCGCCAGCTGCCCCAACTGGCCCGGATCGCCGCCCGGGAGGTGCCCGGCCTGGTGCTGCGGTTCCAGCCCAATCTGCTCACCCCGGCGCAGGAGGCCGCGCTCGAGGAGGACCGGATCGACCTCGCCGTCCTCCGACCACCGCTGCGCAGCCCGGGGCTGTCGTCCCGGCTGATCACGCGGGAGCGCCTGCTCCTCGCCGTACCGCGCAGCCACCGTCTCGCCGGTGAGGAGCCGGTCGGGCTCGCCGAACTGCGGGACGAGGAGTTCGTCGTCTACGGCGTCCCCCACTCGGTCGTCGACACCGTCGTGACCCAGGCCTGCCTGAGCGCGGGCTTCCTGCCGCGGCGCACCCACCAGGCCGCCGAGACCTCGGTCATGCTCACGCTGGTCGCCGCCGGCCTCGGGGTGGCACTGCTCCCCGAGGCGGCCCGCGCTCTCCACGTGGAGGGCGTCCGACTCGTACCCGTCGCCGACGACGTGCACATCGACCTGGCCCTCGCCTGGCGCAGCGCCGACCCCTCGCCTGCCCTCGCCCGGCTGCTGGAGGCGCTGGAGGCCAACGGCTTCATCTCACCCCACGTGGGCTTCCCCGCCGTGTCCGCCCCGGATGCCGTCCCCCTCGGAGGAACCCGATGAAGATCACCCGGATCGAGGCGATCCCGTTCGCGATCCCGTACCGCAAGCCCCTGCGCTTCGCCAGCGGTGAGGTCACCGTCGCCGACCACGTGCTGGTCCGGGTGCACACCGACGACGGCGTGGTCGGCGTCGCCGAGGCTCCACCGCGGCCGTACACCTACGGCGAGACCCAGGAGTCCATCGTCGCGGTGGTCGACAAGCTGTTCGCGCCGGAGCTGCTGGGTCTGTCCCTCCTGGAACGGGAGGTCGTCCACGCCCGGATGGACCGGACCGTGGGGAACCCGGCCGCGAAAGCGGCGGTGGACATGGCGATCTGGGACGCGCTCGGCCGCACGCTGGGTGTGTCGGTCTCCCAGCTGCAGGGCGGGTTCACCGACCGCATGCGGGTCTCCCACATGGTCGGGTTCGCCCCCGACGCCGAGATGGTCGCCGAGACCGAGCGGGTGCGCGACACCTACGGCATCAGCGTGTTCAAGGTGAAAGTGGGGCGGCGCCCCGTCGAGCTCGACGTCGGCGCCTGCCGCGCCCTGCGGGAGGCCCTCGGCCCGGACGTCGAGCTTTACGTGGACGGCAACCGCGGGTGGACGCCATCGGAGGCGGCCCGTGCCCTCGACGCGATGGCCGACCTCGGCCTGACGCTGTCCGAGGAGCTCTGTCCAGCCGACGACGTGCTCGGCCGCCGCTGGCTCACGGCACGGACCACCGTGCCGACAGTCGCCGACGAGAGCGCCACCACGCCCGGCGAGGTGACCCGCGAGCTGCTGGACGGCGCGGCCACCATGATCAGCATCAAGACCGCCCGCACCGGTTTCAGCACCTCGCAGCGCATCCTGCACCAGTGCGAGGGCCTCGGCGCCGAGGTCGTCATGGGCAACCAGATCGACGGCCAGATCGGCACCGCCTGCACCGTCGCCTTCGGCGCCGCCCACCGGTCCTCGTCACAGCGTGCCGGTGAGCTCTCCAACTTCCTGGACATGAGCGACGACCTGCTCACCGAGCCGCTGGAGATCTCCGGCGGCGAGCTGGCCGTTCGTCCGGGACCCGGGATCGGCATCGAGATCGACCCCGACAAGCTCGCCCGCTACCGCCAGGACACGTGAGACAGGACCTCCCTCCCCCGCCAGAGAAGGACCCCGTCCTCTCCACCCTTCGCATGCTCAGGGTGGCACCCGAGACGGGGACCGCGGCGGGGCCCTGCATGGAAGCCGCCCCATCCGCACCGCACCGACACAGGAGGACCACCATGAGCGCACCCACTGCCCCGAGCCCGACCGCGGCCGGCTCCGGCCGCAACGCCACCGAGCGCTTCGCTCACAAGCAGCGCTCGACGGCGGAGGTCGACCACGCCCGCGTCTCTGCGATCGCCACCGACGCCATCACCGCCCTGCACGAGGTCATCCGCGAGCACGGGGTGACCTACGCGGAGTACGACGCCCTCAAGTCATGGCTGATCCGGGTCGGTGAGGACGGCGAGTGGCCGCTGTTCCTCGACGTGTGGATCGAGCACGTCGTCGAGGAGGTCGCCAACGCCGACCGTAAAGGCGCCGTCGGCACCATCGAGGGCCCGTACTACATCCCGGGTTCGCCGGAGTCCCGCAGCGAGGCCACCCTGCCGATGCGCGACGGCGAGAAGGGCACGCCGTTCGTGTTCCAGGGCACCGTCACGGACCTCGACGGCAACCCGGTCGAGGACGCGCGGGTCGAGCTGTGGCACGCCGACGACGACGGCTACTACTCGCAGTTCGCGCCGGGCATCCCGGAGTGGAACCTGCGCGGCACCGTCCGCACCGCGGCCAACGGCCGGTTCGCGTTCCACACGATCAAGCCCGCGCCGTACCAGATCCCGACCGACGGCTCCTGTGGCGCGCTGATCGCCGCGGCTGGCTGGCACGCCTGGCGCCCGGCACACCTGCACCTGAAGGTGTCCGCCCCCGGCAAGCAGCTGGTGACCACCCAGCTGTACTTCGAGGGCGGCGAGCACGTGCAGGACGACGTCGCCCAGGCCGTGAAGCCGGAGCTGGTCCTGCGCCCCACCCCGGCCGCCTCGGGAACGGGTGAGGAGGTCACCTACGACTTCGCCCTGGACCCCGCGTGACACAGCTCTACGCCGTCCGGATGGAAGTCGCGCTGCCGCCGGACATGGACCCGGCCGCACGCGACGACCTCCTCGCCCGGGAGAAGGCCTACTCCCAGCGCTGGCAGCGCTCGGGCCACTGGCCGCACATCTGGCGGTGTGTCGGCCAGTACGCCAACCTCAGCATCTTCGCCGTCGACAGCAACGAGCAACTGCACCAGATCCTGTGGGGCCTGCCGCTGTTCCCCTACATGAGCATCACGGTCACGCCGCTGGCCCCGCACCCGTCAGACATCGCCCAGGACCCGGCGCAGGACGGCACCGCGCAGGCCGACTGACCACCGCACGACCCGCACCACCGGACCGCCCGGCGTCCGACACTCCGCCCGGGCACCCTCCCCTCCCCCACCCGTGGCGACGTCGGTCGCCGGGTGCCCCCTGCCCTGCCACGGCCACCGCGCCGTCTTCGAGCCAGGGCCCGTCCCGAGGAGAACAGCAGTGGCATCAACCCCGCAGGACGGGGCCGTCCGCCAGGACGCGCTCCGCCGCAGATCGGTCACGTGGATCGTCTCGCTCGCCACGGTCGGCCTGGTCTTCGACGGCTACGACCTGGTTGTCTACGGCACCGTCGTCCCCCTCTTCCTGCGCGACCCCGGCCAGATCGGCGAGGTCACGCCCGCCCTGGCCGGGGCGCTGGGCAGCTACGCCCTCATCGGCGTCCTGGTCGGCGCCCTGCTGGCCGGCAGCGTCGCCGACATCATCGGCCGGCGGAAGGTCATGCTCACCGCCTACGCCTGGTTCTCCGTCGGCATGGCCCTCACCGCCCTCGCGACGACCACGACGGCGTTCGGCCTGCTCCGCTTCGTCACCGGCATCGGGGTCGGCGCGCTGGTCGCCACCACCGGCGCACTGGTCGCCGAGTTCGCACCCGCCGGCAAGAAGAACCTCGCCAACGCGATCACCTACTCGGGAGTGCCGCTCGGCAGCCTGCTCGCCGCGCTCACGGCGATCCTCCTGCTGGACGCCATCGGCTGGCGGGGCATGTTCCTCATCGGCGCCCTCCCGCTGGTGACCTTGCTCCCCCTCGCCTTCGTCAAGATGCCCGAGTCGCCGGCCTGGCTGGCCTCCCGCGGCCGGCTCGAGGAGGCCCGGGCGGTCGCCGCGCGGACCGGGGTGGCGTTCGCTGCGCCGGACGCGACCGGCGTGCCGGCCGCAAATCCGGCTCCCGCGGGCCGGGCGGGCTTCGCCGGCCTGGCGAGCCGGGTCTACCTGCTGCCAACGATCCTGCTGGGCCTGCTCAGCGCCACCGGCCTGCTGCTGGTCTATGCCCTCAACACCTGGTTGCCGGAGCTGATGGGCCGCGCAGGGTTCTCCACCAACGGGTCGCTGGCATTCCTGCTGGTGCTCAACGGCGGCGCAGTGCTGGGCGCCCTGGTCGCCTCCCGCTTCGCCGACCGGTACGGGCCGAAGCTCGTCGTCTCCGCGTCGTTCCTCCTCGGCGCGCTGGCGCTCGTGCTGCTCACCGTCAGCCTCCCGCTCGGCGTGCTGCTGGCCTTCGTCGCGGTCGTCGGCCTCGGCACCAGCGGTACACAGATCCTCATCTACGGCTTCGTCGCGACCTACTACCGCACCAACGTGCGCAGCGCGGGGGTGGCGTGGTGTGCGGGCTTCGGGCGCCTGGGCGGCATCGGCGGCCCGCTGGTCGGCGGCCTGCTCATCGCCTCCGGCCTCGCGCTCAACTCGATCTTCTACGTGCTGACCGCGCTCGCGGTCGTCGGCAGCCTGCTGACGCTGCTGGTGCCCAGGGCCGAGTCCCGCACTGCGTCGTCCCCTCGCAGCGAGGCATCGACGACACGCACCCCACCGACGAGTGACCGACTCGTGCCCACCATCGAGTGAGACCCGCACCGAGCGCTGGACGCAGATCAAGACGTCCAGGGGCTAGGTCCGGCCTCTGCAGCGGGAATGGGATCCCAGTACGAAATCCGTCTACAGCAAATCGCAATCGAAGGACTTCCATGACACTCCTGAGATCGATCCGCCCAGCCAAGGACTTCCGGCGTCGCCTCCTGGCGACATTGGCCATCGCCTTTCTGACCGCTGGGCTCGCAATCATCACCGGCGTCAGCCCAGCTTCAGCGACCGATCGCACGACCACCGGCTCGGCCCCTCCCGACGCGTCGGATTGCGAGGCGTTGGCCTCCCTGCAGTTGCCGGAGGTCACCGCGATCTCCGCGGAACCGGTCACCACGGGCACGGCTGAGGCGGAGGCGGATCTGCCGGTCTTCTGCCGGGTTGCGCTGACCGTGCAGCCGTCGATCAACATCCAGGTGTGGCTGCCCACGGGCTCCTACAACGGGCGGTTCCAGGCCGTCGGCGGTGGCGGATACGCCGGGACGATCAGCTATCCGGCGATGGCCACGGCGTTGCGGGCCGGCTACGCGACCGCGTCGACCGACACCGGCCACGTCGAGACCGGCGAGGTGGGCGGGTCGTTCGCCCTGATCGGGCCCGGGCAGTTGAACTGGCAGCTGATCGAGGACTTCGCGTCCCGGTCGTTGTTCCAGATGACCGACAAGGCCCAGACGTTGGTAGCGGAGTTCTACGGGGAACCTGCCGAGTACTCGTATTGGAACGGTTGCTCCACCGGCGGGCGCCAGGGGCTGATGCTGGCTCAGCGGCTCCCCGACGCCTACGACGGCGTCCTCGCCGCGGCGCCGGCGATCAACTGGGACCGGTTCATCCCCGCCGAGCTGTGGCCCCAGGTCGTGGCCCAGCAGGAGCTGGACGGCCCGATCGCCCAGTGCAAGCTGGACGTGGCCACCCGCGCCGCGGTCGCCGAATGCGACCCGCTCGACGGTGTCGTCGACGGCGTGCTGGAGGATCCGCGGCAGTGCGATTTCGACGCGGGCACCCTGGTGGGGCAGGAGACCGAGTGCGGCGTCTTCACCGAGGCCGATGCCCGCGTGGTGAACGCCACCTGGGAGGGCGCACAGGCGACCGACGGCTCGCGGCTGTGGTACGGCCTGGTTCCAGGGGCTCCGCTGGAGGCGCTGGCCGGTCCGGAACCTTTCGTGATCGCCGAGCACCACCAGCGCTACTGGATCGAGCAGAACCCGAACTTCGACTGGCGCACGCTGGACTACGCCGGGTTCGAGGAGAACTTCCGCGACTCGGAGAAGCTGTTCAACGACGTCATCGGGACTGACGACACCGACCTGTCGGAGTTCCGCAGCTCCGGCGGCAAGCTGCTGATGTGGCACGGCTGGAACGACCAGCTGATCTTCCCCGAGGGCACCATCGACTACTACGAGCGTGTGCTCGAGACCAACGGCGGCCTGCATGACGTGCTGTCCTTCGCCCGCCTGTTCATGGCACCAGGCGTAGAGCACTGCTCGGGCGGCGTGGGGCCCAACCAGTTCGACATGTTCGACTCGCTGGTGGCCTGGGTCGAGCGTGGTGGCGCCCCCGAGCGGATCACCGCCTCCCTGGTGACGCAGGACGGTCAGGTCGCCCGGACCCGCCCGCTGTGCCTCTACCCCGCGGTGGCCGTCTACAACGGCGAGGGCAATCCGGACGACGCCGCGAGCTTCGCCTGCGAACCCGCCGAGCGAGGAACCCGTCCCGAGTAGTCGACGTGATCCGGTAGGAGCGGGGCGGTGCCCTCCACATCGATGAGGCACCGCCCCGCTGCCTGCTCATGGGATCCGCTCGCACGGCACGCCGGTCGGCTCGCTCGGCCGCCCCCATGCCCATGGCCTTGGCCTCAACGGGCGGGACATGAAGGTCTCGCCCACTGGAGACCGTTGACGGTCTCCAGTGCACCGTCTCGGTCGAGCCGATGCCCAGCTTCTGCGCCACTGAGCGCATCGCCTCCCACTCGGTGGCATGGTCCGACCAGCCCTCGCGGCGAGATCGAGGAGAACCTCGCCGTCAGATCGGCGATGTGCGCGTGAAGCCCGCCAGAGCATCGAGCAGTTCGTCCTGGAAGCGTTCGTCGAGCACGGCGGGATGCGGCTTCTGCAGCCGCTGGTGATGCCAGTAGCCGCCGGTGGTGAGCGCGTCCGGATCGTCGCTGACGGCGAGCCACTCCTGGGTGAGGTGACCGAGGCGGAGGTCGTCGGGGGCGCTCGGACCGCCCATCCGGGTGGGCACCCAGCCGGGGTCGACGGCGTTGCTGACCACGTCCGGCAGGATCCGCGCGACTGCTGCGGCGAGCGTCGTGACGAAGAGCTTGCTGTCGGAGTAGGAGCCGGTCGCGGAGCGGCCGCTCCAGTCCAGGCCGGCCAGGTCGGCCCGCCCGCCGGGGTGCATGTCGCTGCTGAGGTACACCAGCCGCTGCGGCCGGTGGATGAGGGCTGTGAGCAGGTAGGGGGCGATGACGTTGACCGGCAGGACGGCCCGGCCGGTGGACACCCCGGCGTTGTGGATCACGGCGTCCATCCGGCCGATCCGGTTGACCTGCTCGGCGACGTCCCGCGTCTGGTCCAGGTCGGACAGGTCTCCGACGACGGGCACGGCCCCGCGGTCGACGAGTTCGCCGACGGCGGCGAGACGCGCCTCGCTGCGCGCGTGCACCACGACCTCGTGCCCGCCGCCGAGCAGGGTCTGCGCCGTCGCTCGACCGAGGCCGTCGGCGGAGCCGGTGATGAAGATGCGGGACATGGGTCCTTCCGCTCTGTCGCTGGCTCGCGACCGTGCCCGGTCAGGTGGTGAGCGCTGCGGCGCTCGACCGTTCCGGGTCCCCGGTCAGATGGTGTCGGCTGCGGAGGAAGCAGGGTCGGATGCAGCGGTCAGATGGGTCGCCGCCCAGCTGGCCAGCAGCTTGAGCCCGTCCTCGTGCGGGGTGCCGGGCTCGGCGGTGTAGACGGTCATGACGAGCTTGCTCTGGTCCGCGGCCGCCAGGTCGAAGCTGTGGAACACCACCTCGAGGGTGCCCACGGCGGAGTGCCGGAACTGCTTGGCCCCGGCCTGGTGCAGCCGCACGTCGTGCGCCGCCCAGCGGGTGCGGAACTCCTCGCTGAGGGTCGACAGCTCCCCGACGAGCTCACGCAGGTCCCTGTCGTACGGGTCGCGGCCTTCATCGCCGCCGCCGGTGACGACTTCCAGCTGACCATCACCGCCCTCGACTGACACCAGGCGGGACTGGAGCACAACGTGACCGTCATCGTCTTCGGCCTCGTGGTCCTCGTGGCCATGCTGCTGCACGCCTACCTGTGGTTCCGGCTGGCCCGCAGCAGCACCCGGCCAGGTCGCGCCCGGCGGCGCCTCACGGTGCTGACCGCCGCCCTGGCCGTCCTGCCCACCGCGGCGGTGATCGGCCGGAGCGTGCTGCCGTGGTCGGCCCAGGCGCCTCGGGACTGGGTGGCCTACACCTTGCTGGGGCTGGCCGTCTACACATCTCTGGCGCTGCTGGTCCTCGAGCCGGTCCGCTGGCTGCTGCTCGGCGTGCAACGCCGACGCGAGAGTCGCACGCCCGGCGGGGCGCCACCAGTCGCCACCAACGGACGAACCGACGACCTCCTTTCGATGGTGGCCTCATCCGGTGACTCCCCGCTCGGCGGCCCTGGCGCGGGCAGCTCGACCTCGGAGGGCTGGATGGGGGAAGCCCTCCCCGACGCCCGTCCAGCGTCGGCCACGACCGCCGCGATGCCGGCTCGTGATCTGTCGCGGCGGCTGTTCCTGGCCCGCTCGCTCGCGGTCGCCGCCGGCGCGGTCGCGGTCACCACCGCCGGCACCGGCGCGGTGCTGGCGAACTCCGCCCCCGTGGTCCGCCGGGTGCCGGTCTCTATCGCCGGCCTGGACCCGGCGCTGGTCGGATACCGCATCGTCACCTTCTCTGATGCCCACCTGTCGACGACCTATGGCGGCCGCCGGTTCGAGCGGCTGGTCGAGACGGTCAACGCCCAGGTCCCCGACGTCGTCGCCGTCGTCGGGGACCTGGTGGACGGCGAGGTCGCCGACCTGCGCGAGGAGGTGGCCCCACTGGCCGATCTGGTCAGCAACCAGGGCGCCTATTTCGTCACGGGCAACCACGAGTACCTGGTGGACACCGACGCCTGGCTGCGGCACCTGCCCAAGCTCGGCGTGGACGTGCTGCGCAACGAACGCGTGACGCTCGGGCGCGGTGGGGCGACGTTCGACCTTGCCGGCATCGACGACCGCACCGCCGCGCGCTCGGGACTGCCCGGGCACGGCGCGAACCTCGATGCCGCGCTCGACGGCCGCGACGCCGACGTCTCGGTGGTGCTGCTGGCCCACCAGCCGTTCATGGTCGACCAGGCCCGAGCCGCCGGAGTGGACCTGCAGCTGTCCGGGCACACCCACGGCGGCCAGCTGTGGCCCTTCGACTACGCCATCCGGCTCGACCAGCCGGCCGTGGAGGGCCTGTCCCGGCACGGCGACACGCAGCTCTACGTCACCGCCGGCGCCGGCTACTGGGGGCCGCCGATGCGGATCGGTGCCCGCCCCGAGGTCACCGTTCTTGAGCTCACCCGTGCCTGACGGCTTCCGTACGGAAGGAACCATCCAGATGGCCAGTCGCCGGTTTCCGCTGCTGGGGTTGATCGGGGCGGCCTGCTCGCTGGTGGCGGTGTTCGCCGCCTCGGGCAGTCCGATCCCGCTGTACGAGACCTACCGCCGCGCCGACGGGCTGACCACCGGCGACCTGGCGCTGACCGCGGTCGCCTACTTCGCCGGCGCGATGCTCGCCCTGCTCACGCTCGGCCGGCTGTCGAACCACCTGGGCCGCCGCCCGGTCACCCTCGCCGCGCTGGCCCTAGCCGCGGCCGGGTGTCTGGTCCTGGTCGAGGTCCACGGCACCGCCACCCTGGTCACCGGGCGGGTGCTGCAGGGCCTGGCGTGCGGGCTGGCCTCCAGCGCCGTCGCCGCCTACGTCGTCGACACCGCCCCTCCCACGCCCCGCTGGCTCGCCGCGGCGGTCACCGCCGGCGCCCCCATGATCGGCCTCACCGTCGGCGCAATCGGTTCCGGTGCGCTGGCTGAGTACGGGCCGGCGCCGCGGACGCTGGCCTACCTGCTCGCCGCCCCCATGCTCGCGGCCTGCGCCGTGCTGGTCGCCGTCGGGCCGGAGACCGCCGCCCGCACCCCCGGGGTCGCCGCCTCGCTGCGCCCGCAGGTGCGGGTCCCACCCGGCGCCCGCCGCTTCCTGCCCGTTGCCGCCGCCACGTTCGTCGCCACCTGGGCGCTCGGCGGCTTCTACCAGGCCTTCGGCCCCACGGTCGCTGCGGATCAGCTGGGCACGACCAACGCCCTGGTCGCCGCTGCGGTCTTCGCCTCGCTGATGGCGCCGAGCGCCGTCGGCGGACCGCTGGCCGGCCGGTTGGCCCCGGCGACCGCGCAGCGCGCCGGCATGGTCGTCTACCTGCTGGCCGTGGCCGTGATTCTCACCTCGCTGCGGCTGGGCACCGTGCTGCCCTTCCTGGTCGCCAGTGCCGTCGCCGGCGCCGCGCAGGGAGCAACCATGACCGGCAGCATGCGCGCCCTGCTGATGCGGACCGGGCCGGCCGACCGGGCCGGCCTGCTTGCCGCCGTATACCTCATCTCCTACAGCGGCGCGGCGATCCCGGGCCTCGTCGCCGGTCAGCTCTCCTCCAGCCTCGACCTCTTCACCATCGCCGTCGGCTACGGCGTGCTCGCCGCACTGGCCTGCGTCCTCACCCTCGCCACGGCCCGGAACCCAGCACCGCTGCCCCAAGCCGAGTTATCAGCCCGAGCCGTCGTCACGGACCTCTTATCCGCTCCGCGGGAGGGGCGGCCCGACACCCGCCACCAGACGGCATCGTTCCGGTCGCCGTCGACCTTCGTGCCCAATCCGCCGCCCAGGGACCACGGTTCCCGCACAACCGCGTCGCCTGCTGAGCGGAGATCGAGGCAGTCAACCCGCGTGTACCCCAGCTGAGGATCGCGGGTCCTGGCAGCGTGGCAGAACGGGAACACGACCGGCCTGCTGCGGCGGAACTTCCTCAAGGGCGCCAACCTGTCGCGATGGACCGCCGAGGAGATCGAGGCCATCGCCGCAGCCCTCAACGGCGGGCGCACAACGCTCGGATGGAGGCCCCCCGCCGAAGCCCTGAGCGACCACCGGCTCTCGGCCGAACAGACTGGTGCTGCGACAACCAATGGATGAGGACGTCGCACCAGCTTCATGGCGCGAGGCCCTCCATGACCCGCGCCTCAGTGGCCATGGCGCTCAGGAGTCGACCTTCGCCGGCCGCACTGCGACACGCCCAGCACGTCGCAGGATCGCCGCCCGGGTGTAGCAGTGCCGACATCGGACGGGCCGACCCTGGTGGCATGACGGCCAGCCTGTACGTGACCGGCACGCACGTCGCGTCTGTCGAGCGTGCGTCCCTTCGAGACGGCCGAGACCTCAATCGCGTGGTCAACGTGGCTCATGCGGTAGCCCGGCCCGTCGTGGACGGCCTTGCAGCGTCGGTCTGCGGCGTCCTGGTCACAGCGATCGCGGACATGGAATGGCGAAACCGCACAGTTCCGCGGTGCGAAGAGTGCGAACGGATCACCGCATGACGGCCACCGAGGGCCACCCAGCGTTCGTCGAGCTCGACCGCCGGGTGGTCCTACTCCAGCAGACGGCCGCACTGCTGGAATTGGAGATTCAGCGAGCGGCGTCCCCGCGAAAGGCCACACAACTCCAGCGCCGAGCAGCGCATCGTCGCCTCTGGGCCGACCGCATCTGCGAACACCTGCGCCAGCAAGCAAGGTAGACGCGCTCACCCGTGACGGCTCTGCCTGCACTGGAGCTGTACAAGATCAAGTGCTACACAAACCCGTGAATAGGTGAGCTGCAGGCGCGCGTCAGCGCGGGGCGGGCGAAGCCCGTCCTCCAGTTCTTGTGCAGTCGGGTCAGGCGGCCGGCTGATCGAGAGTCACGGTGTGGCCGAGGCGCTCCAGTTGGGCGACCAGCCGGCGGGCGTGCGCCTCGTCGTGACGGCGGGCCAGCCAGTCGGCACCCAGATCGGTGTAGGGCTCGTCGCGGGAGAGGATGTAGTAGACGCAGACGAGGATGGAGTGGGCGACCGCGACCGCCGCCCGACTCATGCCGCGGCGGGCGGTGAGCCGGGTGAACTGGGCCGACAGGTAGTTGCGGCCTTTCATCCGGCCGACCGAGCCGGCGGCCTCGACCAGCATCGCGGTCAGCCACTTGTTGCCGTGCTGCGCCTCGGGCTGGCGGCGCTTGCCGGCCGACTCGAAGACCCCCGGCGCCAGACCGGCCCAGGAGGCCAGATGCGCCGCCGAGGGGAAGCGGGACATGTCCCCGCCGGTCTCGGCGAGAATCACCTGGGCCACCTTCGGCCCGACTCCGGGAATGGTCTGCAGCAGCTCCAGCTGGTGCGCCCAGGGCCGGCAGGCCTGGTCGATCACCGCGTCGAGTTCGGCGAGAGCGGTCTCGATCAGCTCCAGCCGGTGCAGCATGGTCCGGGCCAGCTGCGTGTGTTCCTCGGTGAAGTGCCCGGTCAGCGCCTCGACCAGCTGCGGGATCTTGATCCGCATCTTGCCCTTCGCCAGGTCGGCGAGCACTGCCGGATCGCGCTCGCCGGCGATCATCGCGGTCAGCATCGCCCGCGCCGAGACGCTGGTCAGGCTGGCCGCCACCGAGGACAACTTGATGCTGGCGTCCTCCAGCATCAGCTCCAGGCGGGTCACCTCCCTCGTGCGGTCGCCCATCAGCTGCACCCGATAGCGGGTCAGCATCCGCAACCGACGGATCTCCGGTGGTGGCACGAACGACGGGCGGATCAGCCCGACCTCCAGCAGCTGGGCGATCCACTCGGCGTCCTTGACGTCGGTCTTGGGCCGGCGGATCGCCTTGATGTGCGCGGCGTTGCACAACCAGGTGTCCATGACCTCCTCCAGGCAGTAGAACGCCGGCTTCCAGTACGTCGAGGTCGACTCCATCGCCGCCACCGTCACCCCGCACTCGACCAGCCACTCGCGCATCACCTCCAGCGCGCGGGTGGTCGTGGGAAACGTCCGCATCTCGCTGTGCCGGCCCCGCGGCCCGGGCGTGCGCACGCAGACGGTCAGCGTCGCCTTGCCGATGTCCAGCCCGGCGACCCGCTCGAACATGACCTCCACCGCCGATCCCTCCTTGCGCATCGACACCGATGGGCGCCGCCCGGAGGGCCCTCTGCCAGGACACAGACCCACGCGCTCGGGGCAGCAATCAAGGGGCACCCGAGGACCCCGCGCCATACACATCTACGGGCTCACCCGCACCACTGTGTTCCGACGTCGCCGGACGACAGGAGCATTCTCATCGCCAAGGGCAGCGATCAAGATCGCAACCGTTACACGTCTTGCCCTTGCTGTACTACGGCCGCTCCGTCGTCGATGACGGGGTGCTCGCGGGCGTCACCGGCGAGGCTCGACGTCTTGCTGCCCGTCGTGATCTGCAGTGGCCTCTGCGATGAGTGCCCGCCGGTGACGTCGCCGCTGTCCTGGGCGGTTGACGCCTGATAGGAGCGCCGGCTGCGACAGCCAGCAAGTGCATGCGCTGCGCCCGGGGCATCGGTGTTCGCGGGCGTCGTCGACCAAGGAAGGAGTCGGCGTGCTCGCCGGCATCGACACCCACAAGGACACCCTTGCCGTGGCGGTCATCGACGACGTCGGCCGACCGGTGGCGATCACGGACCTGCCCAACACCGAGGCCGGCTTCGACGCCCTCGAGCAGCTCCTGACCGACCGCCAGGTGACACGGGTCGGCATCGAAGGCTCGGGCAACTACGGCCGCGGCGCCGCCGTCCGTCTCGTGCTGGCCGGCGGCATCGAGGTGGTGGAGGTGCCACCCAGCCTGACCTCCCGGGAACGCTCGGCCAAGCCCGGCCAGGGCAAGACCGACCCGATCGACGCGGTTGCCATCGCCCGGATCACCGCCCGCGAAGCGGGCCTGCCGCCGGTCCGGCTGGCCGTCGGCCAGGCCGCCGACCTGCGGGCGCTGGCCGACTACCGCACCCAGCTGGTCGCCGAGTGCACCGCCCTGGCCAGCCGCACCCACGCCGAGCTGCACGGCCTGCGCGAGCAGATCGCGGAGTTGGTGCAGCGCAGCGGCAGCTCGCTGACCGGGATTTATGGCATCGGCGTCTCCGTCGCCGCGCGGATCCTGGCCGAGGTCGTCGACGTTCGCCGCTATCGGTCCCGGCATGCCTTCGCTGCGGCGAACGGCTCGGCCCCGATTCCGGCCTCCTCCGGGCGCACCATGCGGCATCGGCTCAACCGCGGCGGCAACCGCCAGCTCAACCGGGCGCTCTACACGATCGCGATCACCGAGATCCGCGCCGACACCGAAGGCCGCGCCTACTACGCCCGCAAACGCGCCGAAGGAAAGACCGGCCGTGAGGCGCTGCGCTGCCTCAAACGCCGGCTCTCCGACGTCGTCTACCGCACCCTGCGCGCCGACCAAGCCGCCGACCCACTCCAGCTACTCGCTGCCACGGCCTGAAGGGCGGTGAGCGCGGAGTCGGCAACGGGACACGACTGACGGCCGAAGCCAGCTGCGCGACAGGAGTTGCAGTCCCGATCCTGCTCTTCGCTCGAGCCTGACATCCACGCCCACCGCACCGGCAACGCTACGACTGGCCGAGGGCTGGACATAGAGGCCCACCTGCGGCAGGCGCAATTCGTCGTGATGAAGGGCAGCGCCGAGAGGTGTATCGAGCAGGCGACTGATTCAGACGTGTTATGGGCGTCGGCGCGCCCGTCACTGTCACGCCGTGGCAGCGGCCGCTGCACTCACGGAGCGGTCCGGGGCTCTCGGGCGGCGAGAACTCGGGTCGTCACCGTCTGGCCGCCACGGCGTACCGGCCAGACGTCGCCGTGCGCGAGGCCTCATCCGCGGTGAGAGCGACATACTCCACCGCACGACTGCGGGTCCGGTCGACGTCCGCGGCTGCCTCTTCACCGCTCGCCGTGTGCGCGCTTGCTCTACGCCGGTCGGACCTCGCGCACGCCGGCCGTCAGCCGCCCGTACTTCTGCCGCGCCGCCTCACCGGAGGTACCGACAGCGTCTCCGATCCGGTCCCAGGACACGCCCGCTGCCCGGGCCGCGATCACGGCCTGACCGAGGTCGCTCTCGGCCACCGAGCGGCGCAGCGCGGCCGCCCGCAGAGCCGACTCGGCCGGCGGAGTGGCCGGCTCGCTGCGGTCCTCCTCCAGGGAGCGGGCCATCTCCTCGGAGAGGGCGACGATCTCGTCATAGCTGCGGGGCATCTGCATCACCTCTTTCGCACTCGATTGCGGTCGTACTTGCTGCGCCGCTCCATGACGTGGACGACGACGTAGCGGCCGTCCTCATCGCGGTCGTAACCCACCTCCAGGATGGCTCCGGTGGTGGCTGGACCGACCGCCACGGTCAGGTGGTGGTCGCCTTGGTCGGGGAACACGTCGATGGCGTTGCGCAGTGCGTGGCGGATGTCCTCTTCGCTGTACCCGCGCTTGAGCGCGCTGGGGAGGATCACCACATCACCCACGACTCACAAGTTACCTTGCAAGCCACCGCCAAGTGAGCCTATCCGGCCATCAGCTCCCGGCTCCGCAGTGAGGACGTCACGACCGTCCTGCCGGTACTTCAGCTTGACAAGATCACAAGCCGACACACCTAGTGCATCCAGGGCGAGCGTTCCGTCGTGACGCATCGGGGTGACGAACCCCGGAACCGCCGCCCGGATACTCGATGGCATGGGCAGACGCCGCCGGAGCGGAATTCACCGGACCCAGCAGCGGGCCCGCGGACCCAGGCGCCAACCGCCTTCGCTGCTGACGTCGGTCGCGTCAGCTGATGCCGGCGCAAGCCTGCTGCCACCCGACGAGGCGGCGACACGCCCGCGGCGGTTGGCCGCGCACACCTGCGGCTGGTGCGCGGGCCCCATCGCGGTCAAGGCCACGGGGCGACTCCCCAAGTGGTGCTCGCAATCCTGCCGGCAGCGCGCGTGGGAGCAGGCCCGAGCCGCGGCCTCCGGACTGTCAGCCGTCCGGGTCATCGAGCGCCGAGTGGGGGTTCACTCCCCCGCCGCTCCGACCCGCGGGGACTGGCCACAGCTGCTCCAAGAGCTCGGCCGCCAACTCGACGACGGCCGGGTCTACGACCGGGACCTCCCCGAGGTGGCCACCGCCCTGAACGCCGTTCTTGAGGCCTACAGCCGACGCCCTCATGTCCGGAGGCGGGGCGTCGGGCGAAGTGTCACCGCGGGTGACATTGCTCCAACCTCGCGGCCTTGAGGTGACGTCCTTGGTGAAGAGAACGGTGACGCTGAGCGGTCCGGGGTGACGTTCGGGACGACACGGCTCCGCACTCCGAGGGCGGGGTGACACTCTCAGTGCCAAGTCACTTCAGTTGAGGATGGGCGAGTCAGGGACGGCCCGAGCGGTTGTGCAGCGATCGCGTGTGGTCGTTTCCCGCGACATCATGAGAGGCGTGCCCACGACCTCGGGCCCGGAGCAAGGCACGCTGCCGTTCGTCGATCTGGACGACGAGCTCTCGGCGTTGTGCGACGAGGTGGCCCGGTTGCGGGTGGAGAACGCCCGGCTGCTGCGCCTGCTGGAGCTGACCCCCAGGGAGGCCCGGCCGCCGGGTCCGGTGCAGACCGGCGTGTTCGACGCAGCACCTGGCCCGGTGCATGCAGGCTCGCCGGCGTCGGCCAAGGTCGCCTTCTTTGCGGCGCTGTTCGCCGCACGCCGCGATGTGTACGCGCTGCGGTGGGAGAACGCCCGGTCGGGCCGGTCGGGCTGGACGCCGGCGGTGCGGGACGGCTGGCGCAGGGGCGTGCCGGCCGCGGAACGTCAGTACCTTCCGCTGACCGAGGAGGTGATCACCGCCCATCTCTCCGGAGAGTTGGAGCTCGGTCTGTACCCGCTGCTCGACGGTGACCGCTGCTCCTGGCTGGCGGCAGACTTCGACGGCGCCACCGCGCTGCTGGACGCCCTGGCCTATCTCAAGGCCGCCCGTGCCGCCGGCGCATCCGCCGCGCTCGAGATGTCCCGCTCCGGCCTGGGCGCGCACGTGTGGCTGTTCTTCACCGCGCCTGTCCCGGCGGTGACTGCCCGGCTAGTGGGCAGTGGACTGCTCCGCGAAGCGATCGCGGTGCGCGGACGGATGGACCTGGTCAGCTACGACCGGCTCTTTCCCTCCCAGGACGTCCTGCAGGTCGGTGGGCTGGGCAATCTGATCGCCGCGCCGTTGCAGGGCCGCGCCCGCCGCCGCGGGGCCACGGTGTTCCTGGACCTGGCCACGCTGGAGCCGCACGAGGACCAGTGGGCCTACCTGGCCAGCCTCGGCCGACTTACCCCGAAAGAGGTCGCCCGGCTCGCGCAGCGGCTGGGCCAGGTGACCGTCGGCGCCAACGTCGACCGGCTCCGCTCCCCCACCTCCACCAAGATCGCCGTCCAACCGCCCGCCGCCGTCCATGCCGCTTTCGGCGCTGTGATCACCGTCGACGGCGCGGATCTACCGCCCTCATTGCTGGCGACGCTCAAGCACGCCGCGTCGATGCCCAACCCGGCCTTCTACGAGCGCCAGCGTCGGCGGGCCTCCACATGGGACACGCCGCGGTTCCTGCGCAGCTACGACGAGACCCTCACCGGCGACCTGATCCTCCCCCGCGGGCTGCTCGACCGGCTCACCGCACTGGTCGAGCAGGCCGGCAGCCGCCTGGAACTGGCCGACAAGCGCGACCCGGGCCGGCCGCACACCTTCGGCTTCACCGCTCAGCTCGACCCCGAGCAGCAGGCCGCATGCGACGCCCTGACCGGCCACGAGCTCGGCGTCCTCGTCGCGCCACCCGGCGCCGGCAAGACGGTCATCGCCTGCGCGCTGATCACGCAACACGCCGTCTCCACGCTCGTGTTGGTCGACCGCAAGGCACTCGCCGACCAGTGGCGGGCGCGGATCGGCGAGCTGCTCGGCGTCAAGGCCGGCCAGCGCGGCGGCGGGCGCAGCAGGACCACCGGCGTCGTCGACGTCGCCACCCTGCAGACGCTCGCTCGCGCCGACGACGTCGCCGAGCTGACCGCCGGCTACGGGCTGGTCATCGTCGACGAGTGCCACCACGTTCCCGCGGCCGCCTTCGAACACGCCGTTCGGCAGATCCCAGCCCGCCGCTGGCTCGGCCTGACCGCCACCCCCTATCGCCGCGACCAGCTGGACGACCTCATCGCCCTGCAACTCGGACCGGTCCGGCACACCCTCACCCCGGCACCGACCGGCACCCTCGGCGCCCGGTCACTCGACGCGCCGGCACCGGAGCCGGTGCTGCACGTGCACCCCACCGGCTTCCGCTACACCGGCGACGCCGATCCGGCCGCACCCGGGGGCATCGCCGCCATCTACCGCGACCTCGTCGCCGACGACGCACGCACAGCACAGGTCGTCACCGACGTCGTGGCAGCACTGACCAACGGCCGGCACTGCCTGGTGCTCACCCAATGGACCGACCACCTCGACCGCCTCACCGCCGCACTGCGCGAGCGCGGGCACGACCCGGTCGTGCTGCGCGGCGGCATGGGCGCCACGGCCCGCGCCGTCGCACTCGCTCGGCTCCAGCCCCGACCCGACGGGCCACCGCTGCTCGCCGTCGCCACCGGCCCCTACGTCGGCGAGGGCTTCGACTGCCCGGCGCTGGACACTCTGTTCCTCGCCGCGCCGATCGCCTTTAGAGGCCGCCTCGTCCAGTACGCCGGGCGGGTCCTCCGCCCACACCCCGGCAAGACCACCGCCGAGGTGCACGACTACCACGACGCCGCCACCGGCGTACTCGCCTCATCCCTCGCCAAGCGCGCCCCCGGCTACACCAGCCTCGGCTTCCCCGATCCCCGCCAAGGCGCGGTCACGTGAGGCGGATTTCGTCACAGCGGCGCAGCCGCCGGGAGCCCTCCGCTGTTCGCCCGACAACCTGTCCAGTCTCGCTCCGCGGCGACGTGCATGTCTGCAGGTCAGCACGGCGTTTCGCGGGTCTGCACCCCGAAGATGCCGGGCGAGCCGATGCGGGTCCAGCCCAGCCGCGCGAGGAAGCCCGCCCCCGCGGACGACTGACAGCGGTGTCCCGATGGGTTGGCGGCTGTGGCCTCCGACGCCGGCGGTGATGTGCGCTCAGGGCTCATCCTGGAGACCAACATGCACCGTAGGCGCACAGTGCTGCAGGTCACGCCTCCCACCGTGGTCAGCCGACCGGCACCAGCTCCCGCCAGCGTGTGAGCCCGGGCCAGCACCTGGCAACCAACGCGCACACTGCTGTGACTCCGTACTCGACCGGACGTCCTGCGCGATGGCGATCCGGCTCGAGGACCGGCTGGCGTCCTCCCGGCGGCACCGGTGGACCGCGGCGGAGGCCCCGCGGACGATCGAGCGGTACAGCCGGAGCGTGCGGTGATCCAGCCGCTGGCCGGCCGGATGACCGCGGGCCTTCGTGTGGCCCGAGCCCTACGGGCGGCCCGCGGCGAGGACGTCCTCGGGACCGCACCGCGAACGAGGTACGTCGGTGGTCAGACCCCACCTACGCTGGCCGGATGCCGCTCCTGGGCACCAAGCTGCGCGCCCCGAGTCCGCGCCGTCAGCTCGTCCCCCGCGAGCGGCTGGACGTCGGGTTCCGCGCGAACCCGATGACGATGCCGCGGCTGGTACTCGTCTCGGCCCCGGCCGGTTACGGGAAGACGACCCTGCTGACCCAGTGGCTGACGCCGGGTCGGACCGAGGACGGCGACGCGGGCCGGAGACCGCAGGCCCTGCGGGTGGCGTGGCTGTCCCTCGACACGGCCGACGCCCACCTGCGCGTCTTCCTCACCCACCTCGTGGCCGCACTCCGGGCCGCCAGCCCCGAGGTGGGGGCCGAGGCGCTGGCGCTGATGGACACCGAACGCACCTTCCCGGTCGAGGACGTCGTGGCCAGCCTCGTCAACGACCTCGATGCACTCGCCGGCTCCACGGCCGTCGCCCTCGACGACTACCACGTCATCGACGACCCCGAGATCCACCGTGCGGTCGCGTTCCTGCTCGACCACCTGCCGCCCCAGGTCACCGTGGTCATGACGACGCGTGCGGACCCGCCTCTGCCGCTGTCACGCCTGCGGGCCCGTGGGGAGCTGCTCGAGGTCCGCGCCGCCGACCTGCGGTTCACCGCGGAGGAGGCCGATGTCTTCCTCAACCGGGTCATGGGCCTCGGGCTCGGGCCCGCCCAGGTGGCGGCGCTGGAGAGCCGGACCGAGGGCTGGGCGGCCGGCCTCCAGCTCGCGGCCCTCTCGGTCCGCGGCCACACCACCAGTTCCCGCGACCCGGCACCCGATCGGATCGCGGGGTTCGTCGAGGCGTTCACCGGCAGCGATCGGTTCGTCCTCGACTACCTGCTCGAGGAGGTCCTGGCCACCCAACCCGAGGACGTGCGCACCTTCCTCCTCGACACGTCGGTCCTCGACCAGCTCACCGGGCCGTTGTGCGACGCGCTCACCGGCGGCAGCGACGGGCAACAGCTGTTGGAGACCCTCGAGCGCGGCAACCTGTTCCTGGTCCCGCTCGACGGTCAGCGTCAGTGGTTCCGCTACCAGCACCTGTTCGCCGACGCGCTGCGCGCCCGGCTCTCGGCGGAGAGCCCCGGACGGGTCCGCAGGCTGCACCGAGCAGCCAGTGACTGGCACGCCGGACACGGGACGCTGAGCGACGCGATCACCCACGCCCTCGCCGCAGGCGACGCCGAGCACGTGGCCGACCTCCTGGAACTGGCGTTGTCGGAGGCCCGCCAGCGGCGGCAGGACCGGACCCTGCGCGCCTGGCTCGACGCCCTCCCCGACGACGTCCTCCGCGGTCGCGCGCTCCTCGCCGCGCAGATGGCGCCGGCGCGACTCTCCGTGGGCGACCTGGAGGGGGCCGGGCGCTGGCTCGACGACGCCGACGCGGCACTCCGGACGACGACGCTCGAACCTGCGGCGGGCGTGCCGCGAGCGGGCCGTCTGGCTGACGCAGCCCGCGCCCGGGAGAAGGAGCTCCGGGCCCTGCCGGCGCAGGTCGCCGTGTACCGCGCCGCAGTCGCTCAGGCCGGCGGTGACGTCCAGGGGACCATCGCGCACGCCCGCCGCGCCCTGGACCTGGCCGGGCCGACCGACCACGTCGCCCGGTCGGGCGGCGCCGGGTTCCTCGGCCTGGCCGCGTGGGCCGCCGGCGACCTGCCGGCAGCGGTGGACACCTTCGGCGAGGCCGTGCGCAGCCTGCGCGCCGCCGGCAACGTCACCGACGAGCTCGGCACGACCGTCGTCCTCGCCACCATGTGGCTCGCGCGCGGACAGCCCGACCGGGCGCGGCGACTCCACGAGCGGGCCCTCCGGACGGCACATGCCCATCCGGGCCCGGTGCTGTCCACGACCGGGGACCTGCACGTCGGCCTCGCCGACGTGCTACGCGAACGAGGCGACCTCGACGCCGCCGCCGAGCACCTGCGGATGGCGCAGGAGCTCGGTGAACGCGCGTCGCTGCCGGAGAACCGACACCGCTGGTACACCGCCATGGCCGGACTGCTGGTGGCACACGGCGACCTGGACGGCGCCGTCGGCATGCTGGAGCAGGCGCAGCCGCTGTACCTGCCGGGCTACTTCCCCGACGTGCGTCCCATCCCGGCCAGCCGCGCGCGGGTCCGCATCGCGCAGGGGCGGCTGGAGGACGCGGCCGCCTGGGCACGCGCCCACCACGTCACCTCCGACGACCCGTCGGACTACTCGGCCGAGTACGACCAGCTCACGCTCGCCCGTCTGCTCATCGCGCAGCACCGCGCCGCCCCGCGACCGAGGACCCTGGAGGCCGCCCGCACGCTGCTGGACCGGATCGTGGCCGCCGCCGAGGCGGCGGATCGTGGCGGCAGTTTCGTCGAGGCCCTGATGGTGCGGTCCCTCGGGCACCGCCACAGCGACCCGGACGCCGCGCTCGCAGACCTGGGTCGCGCGCTGCGGGCCGGCGTCCCGGTCGGGTACTGCCGGCTGTTCCTCGACGAGGGACCCGCGATGGGCGAGCTGCTCCGGGCGGCCGCCGGACGCCCCGACCTGCTCGGCTCGGCAGAGGCAGCGGCGTTGCTCCAGGCGGCCGAGCGCCAGCAGGGTGGCCGCTGCCGTACCCGCCCACCGGCACTCGGGAACCGGGAGCCGCTGAGCGGGCGGGAGGTCGAGGTGCTCCGGCTGCTGGCGACCGACCTGACCGGCCCCGACATCGCCGACCATCTGTTCATGTCGGTCAACACGTTCCGGACCCACACCCGGCACATCTTCACCAAGCTCGACGTGAACACCCGGCGGGCTGCGGTCAGCCGCGCAGGCGAGCTCGGCCTGCTGTAGGCCCCGGCCCAGCAGCGGGATGACGAGGCCGGGCAGGCGAGGCGAGATCACCAGGGCAATCACATGATCATGTGACGTGGGCCCGCCCACCGGGCTCCTAGCGTCCTCGACACCGCCGGAGACCCGCCCGGCACCGGAACGAGGAGCTCCGTCATGAACATCACCGCCACCGGCCTCACCAAGGCCGCGGGCGCCGCAGCTGCGGTCGCCGGAGCCATCTTCGTCACCGTCCAGATCGGTCACCCGTCCACCGGCTCGTTCACCACCGAGACCACCCAGTGGGTGGCACGCAGCGGCGCCAAGTCGGCGATGGCGGCGCTGGCGCTCGCGGGCATCACCGGCATGTACCTGCGCCAGTACCGCAAGGCCGGCGTCCTCGGCCTGGTCGGTTACCTCGTGTTCGCGGTCGGGTACCTGGCCCTGCTCTGCGTCGAGGTCGTCGCCGCCGCCGTCCTGCCCGACCTGGTCGACAGCGAGCCCGGGTTCGTCGACGACCTCGTCGCCGCCGCCAACGGCAGAACGCCGGACGGTGACATCGGCGGGGTGCAGACCCTGCTCGACGTCGCCGGGGCCGGCTACATCGTCGGCGGTCTCGTCTTCGGCATCGCCCTGTTCCGCACGGGCGTCCTCACCCGGTGGGCGGCCGCCCTGCTCGCCGTCAGCACTGCCGCCACCGCCGCGCTCGCGGTCCTGCCCGAGTCGTTCAACCGGCCGTTCGCCGTCCCCGCGGGCATCGCGCTCATCGCCCTGGGCGTGTCCCTGTGGCGCAACCCCCGCGATGGCCGCCAGACCGACCGCGCCACGGTCCCCTCGACCGCCGTGGCCGTCGGCCCGGCCGAGCAGGCCGCGGTCCGGTGACCATCCGGCAACGGGCCGCCCGGTCGACCTCCGACCTGACCTCATCCGCTGGGGGGTCAACGCTCCTGCGGGACCAGCGGGCCGGCCGGCCTCGGGCTGGCCGGTCCCGGCCCGCACGGCACGGCCGCGTCGGCCGTCTCGTGATCGCGGCGGGGCTCGCGGTCGCCGGGTCGGCGCTGTGGCTGACCCTCGTCCACGAGACGCAGTCCGGCACCGAGGAGCTGCGCCACGTCCTCCGGCTCGTGTTCGCCTCTGCGATGGGCGCCACCCTGCTGCGCGGCATCAGCGCGATCCGCCGCCGCGCCCGCCGGCGCACCCGCCCGCACCCAGGCACCACCACGATCCACGGCGCGCCCGCGGGAGCACCGACATGACCAGCCCCACGTCGAGCCCCGCCGGCCCGGGCCAGGCGCGGCCGACGGCGACCGGCCCCGCGACCTACGAGATCCGGGTCGCGGGCCACCTCGACGACCACTGGGCCGCCACCTTCGACGACCTCACCCTGGTCCGTCTCGACGACGGCACCACCAGCCTGACCGGGCCGGTCGTCGACCAGGCACGACTGCACGGTGTCCTCGCCCGGATCCGCGACCTCGGCGTCCCGCTGCTGACGCTGCGCACCCTCGATCGCGCCGGTACGCCGGCCGGGACCGAGTCCCGGGACCCGGCCGGGAGTCGGAGCACCCAGTGCTCGCGCCCGGGATGGGCCCCGGGCGCCTGACCCTGCGGCCCGCGGTCACAGTGCACGCCGTCGACGTGCGGGCGTACCGGCAGCTCCGCTGCGGGACCCACCAGGAACGCAGTCCGGTCGCGGTCGTCCTCGCCGTCGAGGACCACGAGCCCCTGATGGAGACCTGGAGATCCTGTCCGACACCCAGCCCTCTCCGACACCCGGCAGGCCGAGGAGGCGGTGTCCGGCGGCGAGGTCTTCGACGACCAGGTCCTCGTCGAGGTCGTGTGCACCTCGCACCGCGCCGACGTCCACGGCTGACGGTCCCCGGGTCCGGCACCCCTGCCGGTCAGCGGCGCACGACGGATGTGGTCGTCTCCTTGACGTTGCGTCCTGCCCGGACGGACGATGCGCGCTCCGTGCAACACACGGTTCACACGGCGTCGTCGAAGGGTCCTCACTCGTGCGCGCATCCTCGAAGGTCCTGCTGGGTTCGACGGTGTGCCTGCTGGCGACGGCGTGCACGGGGCAGACGGCGTCGTCCGGGGACGGCGGCGACGGCGGGGGCGGTGGTGCCGGCACGGTGCGGTACCTGGTCGAGCAGCTCGAGGACGCCGACGAGCTGAGCCGGCTCGAGGAGCACCTCGCCGACTTCGAGGAGTCCTCGGGCATCGACGTCGAGGTGCAGCAGCTCGACGTCGACACCCTGCGCACCGTGTTGCAGACCCGGCTGCGCTCCGAGGACGGCCCGGACGTCATCAGCTTCGGCTCGGGTCCGAGCTTCGGCGGGGCCCTGGCCGAGGCAGGGCTGCTCTACGACCTCACCGACGCCTACGAGGAGAACGGCTGGGAGGTCTACGACTTCGCCAAGGAGCGGGTCACCTACGACGGCAGCGTCTACGGCATCCCCGGTGAGATGGAGACCATCGGGCTCTTCTACAACACCGAGGTGCTCGCCGACCTGGGCATCGACCCACCACGGACGCTCGACGACCTCCGCGCCGCCTGCCAGACCCTCAGCGAGGCCGGCGTGGTCCCCATGGCCTTCGGTGACCAGGAGGGCTGGCCGGGCAGCCACCTGCTGAGCATGGCGCTGTCCAGCGCCGTGGGCGCCGAGGGCATGGAGGCGCTGCTCTCCGGCGAGCGGTCCTGGGACTCCCCTGAGGTCGTCGACGCGCTGACCTTCTGGCAGCAGGCCAACGAGAACGGCTGGCTGGGGGAGTCGCCGGTGTCGGTCGACTACGACACGATGACGGCGCAGTACATCTCCGGCGACGCGGCGATGATCCCCAACGGCTCCTGGTTCATCAACGACCTGGCCATCGCCGCCGACTTCGAGTCCGGTTACGTGCCCTTCCCGGCGCCGGACGGCGAGGGCCTGTTCGCCGCCGGCCTGGGCTCGGGCCCGATGGTCGCGGCCAACACCGACGACCCCGAGAGCGCGATCGAGCTGCTGGACTTCCTCGCCTCCGAGGAGCACGGCCAGTGGTCGGTGGAGACCCTGAAGACCATCCCGCCGCGGCCCGTGGACACCGGGGGGCTCGAGGTCGACCCGCTGCTGACCCAGGTGCTCGACGACGTCTCCGCGCTGTCCGAGGGCGGCGGCCAGCTCGGCTACAACATCGACGTCCTCATGCCCGAGGCCTTCAACGAGGCGATGTTCGACGGCGTCCAGGCGGTGCTCACCGGCCAGTCGACACCGGCCGAGGTGGCGGCCTCGCTGCAGGCGGCGTCGCAGCAGTGAGCCACGGCGTCCTCGGCGCCGTCCGCGGCCGGGTGCCGGCGTGACCGCGGCGCCTGCTCCGACCACGACGCCGCTGCCCTCGCCGGAGAAGCCGCGCCGGCGGGGGCGCCGCCCGGCGCGGTCCGGTGTCTCCCGGACCACCCGCCGGCAGCAGGCGCGCCTCGGCGCGCTGCTCGTGGCGCCGGCCGTCGTGCTGATGCTGGTCTTCCTCGTCTTCCCGGTGCTCAACTCCGTCTACTACGTCTTCGTCGACTTCGACGGCCTGGACACCACGCCGCCCTGGGTGGGGCTGGGCAACCTCACCGAGCTGGCACGGGACCCGCAGGTGTGGGCTGCCGCGAGGAACAACCTCCTCTGGATCGTCGCGGGCACCATCGGGCCGCTCGTGATCGGCCTCGGGCTCGCCCTGCTGCTGTGGGGGGTGCGGCGCGGCTCGACCTTCTACCGCGTCGTCTTCTTCCTGCCCTACGTGCTGCCCCAGGTGGCGGTCGGCGTGGTGTGGGGGTGGATCTACGCGCCGACCCGCGGCTGGCTGAACCGCGGGCTCGAGGCGGTGGGGCTCGACGGGCTGACCCGGGGCTGGCTGGGCGACCCGGGCACCGCGCTGTACGCGGTGCTCGGCACCGCGATCTGGACCGCCACCGGGTTCGTCTTCGTGATCATCCTGTCGGCGCTGCGCAACGTCGACACCCAGCAGGTCGAGGCAGCGGTGCTCGACGGCGCGGGCTACCTGCAGCGGCTGCGGCACGTGGTGCTGCCGCAGATCATGCCCGTGTTCCTCATGGTCACCGCGCTCACGCTGATCGGCGGCTTCGCCGTCTTCGACATCGTCTTCGTGATGACCGGAGGCGGTCCGGCGAACGCCACGGAGGTCCTCGGCACCTACGCCTACAGCAACGCCTTCCAGCTCAGCCGGATCAGCTACGGCACGACCCTCGCCCTGGTGGTGACGGCTCTCGCCGTGCCGGTGGCGGTGTGGCTCGACCGGCTGCAGCGGCGGGCCTCGATCGAGGAGCGGGGAGCGTGAACCGGCCGAGGCGGGCACACGCGCCCGGCCGGCCCGGAGTCGGGCGCCACCTGGCGCTCGGGCTGCTCGCCCTGCTGACGGTGTTCCCCGTGGTCCTCGTCGTGTCCACGACCCTGAAGAGCACCCAGGACGTGCGGGCGAACCCGTTCGGCCTGTTCAGCTCCTTCTCGCTGGAGAACCTCGAGACCGCCTGGACGGTCGGCGACTTCGACGAGTACCTCCTCAACAGCATCCTGCTCAGCGTCCCCAGCACGGTGATCGTCGTCGTCCTGTCGACCATGGCGGGCTACGCGTTCGCCCGGCTGCCGTTCCCCGGCCGGACCGTGGCGTTCTACGTGGTGGTCTTCGGGCTGCTGGTGCCGTTCTTCGCCTACATGGTCCCGCTGTACTTCCAGATGCGGTCCATGGGTCTGCTGGACAGCCTGGTCGGGGTCAACCTGGTGCTGGCCACCACGCAGCTGTCGTTCGGCGCCTGGTTCATGCGGGCCTTCTTCTCCGACCTGCCGGCCGAACTGGAGCAGGCAGCCCGGATGGACGGCGCCAGCGAGTGGCAGCTGTTCGTGCGCATCATGGTGCCGCTGGTGACCTCCGGGATGGGCGCGCTGGCCGTGTTCACCTTCCTGCAGCAGTGGAACAACTTCCTGGTGCCGCTGCTCTACATGCCCGGCGGGGAGTACCGCCCGCTGACCCTGGGCCTGTACCTGTTCATCGGCGGGCGGTCGGTCGACATCGGCCCGCTCGCGGCCGGCACGCTCATCACGATCCTCCCGGTGGTCGTGCTGTACGTCGTCCTGCAGCGTCAGGTCACCCAGGGCTTCCTGTCCGGAGCCGTCAAGGGCTGAGGCGCCCGCACCGGGCCGCCGGGAACCGCCCCGGTGGGTGCAGCGCGTGCCCCCCCGGTGGTCCCGCGGCGGGGTGGTGCGCCGCCACCCGGGTGGTGGCGACCCTCTGGTCAGCCCTCCGGGCCCAGACACCAGACCGCCGCCGCGCAGCAGGCGCTCGCGGAGGCCCGGGCCGTCGTCCGGGACGACCCGGTCCTGCCGCTGTTCGTGGCGAGACTGGCCGCGACCGAGCGGCGGCCGGCCGGCCGGGGACCCCATCCGCTGCCCGGACCGATGGCGTGGTGGTCGAGGCACTGACCGATCGGAAAGAGCGGCCTGCGCGCCCTGACCGGCCCGGCCACGCAGCGTGAGGTCGGCGCCGACCCGTACCTCTCGATCAACACGGTCAAGGGCTACACGAGGAGCCTGTGCCGCAAGCTGGGCGTCACCCCCCGGCAGGACGCGGTGCAGCAGGCCCGGGAGCTCGGTCTCACCTGACGACGGCGGGGTCGTGCGGCGGGACCCGGCCGGCGTGCGGTCACCGACCCAGCACGGCCGCCTCGGCGTCGACGATGCCCTCGCCGTGGAGGCCGTTGACGTCGGTCGTGCCCTGGCACACGGCGTTCCAGTCCGGTGGCCGCTCCTCGTCGGTGTAGACCTCCACACCGCCTGCGGGACAGGCGTGGTCCTGCGCCGACCCGGCCAGCACGCGGGCGACCGTGCCCGGGTCGAGGGCGGGTCCCCGGTGACGGGTGGGGCGGCCCCCCTCCTCGATGACCAGCGCCGCCACGCCCGCGACGTGCGGCGCGGCCATCGACGTGCCCTGGAGGTAGGTGTAGAAGCCGCAGACGCCCTGCGGATCGCAGTACTCCACGGAGAACTCGTCGACCGGGTCGCCGTCCTCGTCGGCCAGCCCCTCGGCGACGGCCACGTCCAGCGGGTACGACGACAGGATCAGGTTGCCCGGCACCTGGTACTGCGGCGTCCCGACGAAGTCGCGGAACCAGCCGCCGGGAGCGGCGATCTCGACGTCCCCGAGCCCGTAGTCGGAGTAGTCCGCCTTGGTGGTCGACGGGCCCACCGCCGACACCGAGATCACCTGCGGTGCCTCGTTGGGCAGGTTCAGGCACGTGTTCGCGACCGTTCGCGGCCGGGCCGTGTCCGGCGGGTGGTCCGGGCTCGTCTCGTCGACGCGCGTCGGGGCCGCCAGGTCCTGGTGCCCGTTGCCCGCCGACCCGACGAGCGTGACCCCCCGCTGGTGGGCGTAGGCGACGGCGTCCAGCACCAGGTCGCGGACGAGCCGCTGCTGGGCGAGCTCCTCGTCGGTCACGGTGCCCTCGAGGTACTCCTCCCGCGAGGAGCAGTTGTACAGCCAGGGGTCGGTGTAGAAGCTCAGTGTGACGACGTCGAGCCCGGTGTCGCTCGCGTGGACGAGCGCCGCGACCGTCTCGTACAGGAAGAAGAAGCCCGAGTCCTGGCCGGCACGCAGGTTGACGAGGGTCGCCTCCGGCGCCACACCCGCGATCCCGAACCCGTTGTCGGCGCCGGCGACGATGCCGGCCACGTGTGTGCCGTGCCCGTTGTCGTCCACGTCGGCCGGGTCGACGCAGCTCGCCACCTCGCACGGGCCGTCGACCTCGGGGATGTCGGTGGTGAAGTTCCGCGACCGCTCGGCGTCGACGTTCGGGGCGAGGTCCGGGTGGCTCGCGTCGATCCCGGTGTCGATGATCCCGACGTCGACGCCCTTCCCCGTCGCCTCGCGGTGGGCGCCCTCGGGCGTCGCACCGATCATCTCCATGTCCCACTGGAGTCCGGCCAGCGGTTCGGCGTCGGGGCCTCCCGGGTGGTCCGGACGGCCGGGCCCGCCGGCTCCGCGCTCCCCCGCCGACGGCCGTTCCTCGGCGAAGCGGTGCGGCATGCCGGGACGAGCGGTGCCGACCGCGTGGTTGCGCGCCGCCCCGCCGATCCCGCCGCGCGCCCGCACCTCCTCGAGGAACGCGGCGTCGCCGGAGGAGACCAGGGCCATGCCGACCTGCGCGGTGACGCTCTCGACGGTCCCGCCGGCGGCCTGGATCGCGGCCGTCGCCCCTTCGGGTGTGCCGGTGAAGGAGACGACGTACTCCTGGTCGCCGGTGCTCGTCCCCTGCTGCGCGACCTGGACGTCCGGGGCCCCGGCCGCGGACGTCGACGTCGCGACCACCGCCGTGGCCGCGACGGTGAGGACCCCGAGTGTCCCGAGCACGCTGCGCTTCCCACACCGCTGCGACCACATGACGCATGCCTCCCGGGGCGTGCCCTGGGCCGGTACCGGCTGCCTGTCCACGGCCGCGCCCGCCCCGGGAGCACACCGAGTCGGGACCCCCGGTGTCGAGAGGGACGACCCCGTCGGCCCGATCCTCCGGGCCCGGACGGCGCCCGGTGTGCTGCCCACTGCCGCCGGCTGTCAGCCCCTCACCGGTGCACCGGCCCGGCCTTGCCCACGGTCACCCCTGCGGTCCGGTGGCGTCCGGCATGCCAGGCCGCTTGCCGTCGGGGTGGTCGTCGCCAGCCGGTACTCGGGTGACGTCGTCGGACATGCCGCCCTGCGCCGCCCGCGGTGACTGCTCGGGCGCCGCCCCGACCACGTCCTCCTGTGCGCGCTCCCCGGGGAGCCCCTCGTCCCCGCCACGATCGTTCGTCCCGCCGTAGGGACGGCCGGTCTCGGTCATCGCGACACTCCCTTCGTCGGAGTCCTGCTCGCTGTCTTGATATCCGCTACCGCTGCGCGCAACCGCTCAGCCGAGATCGCGCGGCTACGGCGTGGTCCTGCCGCCGTGGGCCACCCTCGAGCACCGGGTCGCACTCGGCGCCCTTGCGGCCGGTGGCGCCCGCGCGCAACCGGTTCTCGTGGAGTCGTCATCCGGACACGAGGCTTCACGGTTCCGCAACCTGCCTGCAACGCGTCGGGGAACCCGGGTCACGTAGGTTCCCGGCAATGTGGTCGTACAGACGTTCGCGGTCCGCCGTTCTGGGGAGGCTGGCATCGGCGGTGGTCGTGGCTGGAGCGCTGGTTGCCGCGATCGTGCTCCCGTGGGTGGGGGGCGCCGGTGTGCTGGTGCAGAACTCGGCGGGGCCGCCCAGCGAACTGCCGGTCGCGCTGACGGAGAGCGTGTCGGGGAACAGCCGGGTGCTGGCCGCCGACGGGTCACTGATCACGAGCTTCTACACCAACGACCGCACCCCGGTGCCCAGCGACCGGATCGCCGCGGTGGTGAAGCAGGCGTTGGTCGACATCGAGGACTCGCGCTTCCATCAGCACAACGGCCTCGACGTGCAGGGCACGCTGCGCGCCGCGGTGGCCAACGTCGCCGCCGGATCCGTGCAGGAGGGGGGCTCGACGCTCACCCAGCAGCTGGTCAAGCAGACTCTGCTGGAGACGGCGGACACCGCCGAGGACCGGCAGGCGGCGACCGAGCAGGACGGGCAGGCAGGTCTGGCCCGCAAGCTGCGCGAGGCCCGCCTCGCACTGGCCCTGGAGGAGATTCACTCCAAGGACGAGATCCTCACCCGCTACCTCAACACCGTGTACTTCGGGCAGGGCGCCTACGGCGTCCAGGCCGCCGCCCAGAAGTACTTCAGCGTCGACGCCGCCGACCTCACCCTCCCGCAGGCGGCGATGCTCGCCGGGCTGGTGCAGAGCCCGACCATCGACGACCCGATCACCAACCCCGACAACGCGCAGGCCCGCCGCAACCAGGTGCTGCAGCGGATGTACGCCCTGGGGCACGTCAGCGAGCGGGAGCTGATCGAGATCTCGGCCTCGCCGGTCGCCGTCGCACCGGGCGACGCATCACCCAACGGCTGCATCGACGCCTCCATCGGCGGGTTCTTCTGCGCTCATCTGCAGCAGTACCTGGTGCAGACCCTGGGGATCGACCAGGCGACGCTGGACGACGGCGGGCTGACCATCCGGACCACGCTGCGCCCGGACGTGCAGGCCGCCGGGGACCAGGCGGTGCTCAGCGTGCTGCCGATGGGCGATCCGCTGGCCGGCATGTACACCGCCGTGGAACCGGGGACCGGACACGTGCTGGCGATGAGCGTCAACCGCCGCTACGGCTGCGCCGGTGCCGACTGCGAGTCCGTCGTCCTCCACACCGCCTACAGCCAGGGCGCCGGTTCCACCTACAAGGTGTTCACCGCCGCCGCCGCGCTGGAACGCGGGATCCCCGCCGACCACACCCTGACCACGAGCAACCCCTACGTCTCCCGGGTCTACACGAACAACGGCCGGCCCTACGTCGTGCAGGCCTTCGCCGGCGCCGACAAGCGGACGATGACCATGGAGGAGGCGCTCTACACGTCCTCCAACCCCTACTTCATGGCGCTGCAGGACGAGTTGGGCAGCGTGGAGGGCCCGGTGCGCGTCGCCGAGCGGATGGGCATGCACTTCACCGCCTCCTCGGCGGACCAGATCATCGGCGGGAACCGCGGGTCGTTCACCCTCGGTGCCGAGGCCACCAGCCCGCTGGACCTGGCCAGCGCCTACGCCACGCTGGCCGCCGGCGGCACCCGGTGCGACCCGACGCCGGTCACCGCTGTTCTCGACCGCGACGGCGAGCCACTGACCGGCCCCGACGGACGGGTCGGCGGCGGGGACACCTGCACTGCCGGGGCCGTCTCACCCGCTGTGGCCAACACCCTCGCCCAGATGATGCGCAAGGACGTCGAACCGGGACACCCCGGCCAGACCGCCCCGGCCGCCTACGTCCCCGGCCACCAGATCGCCGGCAAGACCGGAACGACGCAGAACAACTTCTCGATCGCCTTCACCGGCTACACGCCGCAGTACTCCGCCAGCGTTATGGTGCTCAACCCCAAGACCAACCAGGACGTCGGCGGGCAGGGCGGTGGCATGGGCGCCACCATCTGGCACAACGCCATGTCTCCCGTCCTCACCGGCGCACCCATGGTCCCCTTTCCTCCAGCCGACCCGGTCCTCGCCGGCAGCACCGTCCCGGCCGACCCGCCGACCGCAGCGGCCACCACCCTCGACTGAGACACCGGCGGTGAGGCGACCGGTGCCGCGGCGACCGCGTGGCACTGGCACCACGCCCGACGACAGCGGTGAGGGCCGAGGCATCATCTCGAGGGGTGGCAGTCGGCAGCAGCGGCCGCGTCGACGACCCAGCGTGCGTACTCGGATCGGCACCATGGGCGACGCCGCCGGCGCGACATGTGGGGGGAGGCCCCGGGCGCTGCTGGCGGCGGGGGTCGTCGGGGTCCCCGGTGCGGTGGGTCGCTGAGGGTCTCGCACGGACCCCCGGGGGGCGCGGGTGCACGAGCCGTCGAGGTCCGTCCCGGACAGCGTCGGCGGCGCGCGTCGAGTCCTGCGCGACGTGCGGCGCAGATCTCGCGGTGCTGCGATTCCCCGGCAGGCCGGCGGAGGAGTGCTCCGCTCTCTGCCCCGTCCGCGCTGGCGCGGTGACCGGCGTCGGTACGACAGCCGTGTCGAGGCAGCCCGCGCCTCGCTCGCGGTCTCCGACGCCGTCCGAGCCGCGCAACTCCGAACCTCGAGGAGTGCGCGTGACTCCCGCCTGAGTCCGCCCCGGTGGGGACGTCGTGCGGCGGTGTCAGGGGTACGTCCCGTCGCTCCGGCCGCTGGCCGCTGATGGAATCGGTCGTCACACGGGTCCGCCGCGGCCCGGGCTCAGCCGCGGGAGCGCCGGGCGTCCTCGTCGAAGGACGTCCACACCCGCCGGCGGTCGGCCCGGCTGGTCACCTGCGCCATCGCGGCCACCCGGCGGCGCTGGTCGAAGGAGGCCACGTGCTGGACGACGGCGACCTCGGCGTCGCGCATCGCCCGCTCGACGGCGAACTCCGCCGGTGTCGACGGGTACCCGTCGTCCTCGTCGGCGTCCCCCTCGAACACGTGCGGGTGGGCGTAGGGGCTATCCGGCGGCAGGTGACCGCCGATGCGGCCGTAGGCGCCGAGCATCAGCAGCCACAGTCCGACGACGACGGAGAACGCGACGTTGCTGAACTCGAAGGCCAGGAAGTTGAAGCTCGTCCGCAGCACGGCCAGGTTGACCAGCGCGGAGAGCAGGAACAGCGAGCCGACGACGATCATCACGGTCGACGCGACGCGGGGACCGCGCGCGGCGGCCCCCAGGAGGACCAGCGCGACGACCACCGAGAGCAGCGAGAGCAGGCCGTTGGAGGACAGGCCGAAGATGCGCTCGCCGTCGGTGGAGAAGAAGTCGAGGCCGCCGGCGAAGCCGAGCAGGCCGAAGACGAGCAGGAACAGCGCCACGAGGACCGCGCCGATGCGCTGCACGGTGAACACGCGGGCGCCGATGCCGGGCCGTTCCCGGGGAGGGGCGGAGTCCGTCGTCGGACGGTGCGGGAGGTGGAGTCGCAGTGCCATGGTCAGCTCCGCAGGGAAGAGGTGGACCCATTCTGCGCCCCTTCCGGGCACCCGGATGCGGTCCGTGCGGCCTTTCTCGGCTGCTCCGTGGCCGCCCGGCGGGCGGGCGGCCGACGCGGTGGGTCCGGCCTCGTGCGTCCCACCCGCGCCACCCGTCCCGCGGGCCCCGGGCCGGCCACTGCCCTGCCGCACCATGGCGGAGACGCACCCGAGCTCATGGGGGAACCGCTCGTGCCTTCGCTGTCCGACCCTGCCGTCGCCGCGATCCTGACCCACCACCGGGAGCGGTCGCCGGGCACGCCGATGCGGTCGGTGGTCGCCAAGGCCGCGGCTCTCGGCTACGACGTCGTCCCGCCGCGCGCGGGCGACGGTGCGACCCACCTGCGGCTGGTCGCCACCGCGTCTTCCGGCAGGCGGACCACCCTCCACGTCGACGGCGCGAAGCTGACGTCGAGCGGGGAGGCCGACCGGGCCTTCGCCAGCGCGCTGCCCGGAGCGGTGCCGACGACGGTCGACGTGCAGTTCCCCTTCGCCGGCGCCGACCCGTTCGAGGTCCTGGTCGCCTTCTCCGGCCACGCCGGGCGGGCCGAGGCGGCCAGCCCGGTGCCGGCCGCCGACCCGGTCCCGACGACTCCCCCGCCGCCCGTGCAGCCGGCACCCGCGCCCGCCGGCCGGCCGGGCCGGGGCCGGCTGGTCCTCGCGGCCGTCACGACCGTGGTGCTGCTGCTCGTGGTCGTCGGGGCCGCCACGGGCGGGATCGGCGGCGGGCTGGTCATGGCCGGACTCGCCGGACTGCTCGTCGGCCTCGGTGCCGTGGTGGCCGGCCGGGCCCGGTGGGCGTTCATCGCGTCGCGTCGAGTGGGTGCCGGCGTCCTCGCCGCCGGTGTGGCCGCCTTCCTCGCCGGCGGCGTCACCCTGCCGCGGACCGAGCCGACCGCCGCCTCCTCCCCGGCGACCGGCACCCCGACACCGACGACCGACGGGGCGCGGGCGGCCGCCGGGTCGTCGGCCGCCGACGCCGCTGCCGAGGCGGCGCTCGCCGAGGCCGAGACCGACGAGTCGGCGGTGCCCGCCGTCGACTCGGCCACCGGCCTGCTGTCCGACGCCGCCACGGAGACCGCCGTCGCCGGCGCCGCCCCGACCTCCGCCCTGGCGGCCCTCGCCGCTCTCCCGGTGCAGGGCCGGGCGCCGCGCACCGGCTACGACCGCGACCTGTTCGGCAGCGGCTGGGTCGACACCGACCGCAACGGCTGCGACACCCGCAACGACGTCCTGGCCCGCGACCTCAGCGGTGAGACGTTCAGGCCGGGCACCCGCGGCTGCGTCGTCCTCACCGGCACCCTCGCCGACCCCTACTCCGGCCGCACCATCGCCTTCCAGCGCGGTCAGGGCACCAGCGACGACGTGCAGGTCGACCACGTCGTCGCGCTGTCCGACGCCTGGCAGAAGGGCGCCCAGCAGTGGGACGGCACCCGGCGCACCGCCTTCGCCAACGACCCGCTCAACCTGCTCGCCGTCGACGGCCCGCTGAACGCGCAGAAGGGCGACGGCGACGCCGCCACCTGGCTGCCGCCGAACCGCTCCCACCGCTGCGCCTACGTCGCACGGCAGGTCGCCGTGAAGGTCACCTACCGCCTCTGGACGACGGTCGCCGAGCGCAACGCCATGGCCACCGTGCTCACCACCTGCCGGGGCGAGCCGCTGCCCGGCGGCGTGGTCGCCGACCTCCCCGACGAGCCCGCGCCCCCGACGGCCGCTCCGTCGAGCGCCGCGCCGCGGTCGACGCCGGCCCGCCCGGTGCCGACGACCTCGCGCCCCGCGCCGGTGCCGCTGCCCGCGCCCGTCCCGGTTCCTGCCCCGACGCCCGCTCCGGCTCCCGCACCCGCACCGGCACCTGCACCGGTTCCCGGGGTGTCCTACGCCAACTGTTCCGAGGCCCGTGCGGCAGGAGCGGCACCCGTCCACGTCGGGGACCCCGGCTACGCCCGCCACCTCGACCGCGACGGCGACGGGGTCGGCTGCGAGTGAACACCGCCGACGGGGCGGGTCCGCGCCCCTCGTGACGGCGACCGGCCGTGATCAGGCCCGGTGATCCGGCCCGACAGCGGTCGCCGGACGCGCCGGTGGGACCCCGACTGCGCCCCGACCCCCCACGGAGCCGTCCGGGCCGCTAGGGTCGTCGTGTCGGGAAGGCCCTGCGCACTGGCAGGACCCCGATGCACCACCGCAGCTAGGAGCGAGCAATGCCCGAAGGAACAGTGAAGTGGTTCAACGCGGAGAAGGGGTTCGGCTTCGCCACCCCCGACGGTGGCGGACCGGACGTGTTCGTCCACTACTCGGCCATCCAGACCAGCGGCTACCGCTCGCTCGACGAGGGGCAGCGCATCTCGTTCGACGTCGAGCAGGGCCAGAAGGGTCCGCAGGCGGCGAACGTCACCCCGCTCTGACCGCCTGAGCCGTAGCAGCGCCCCCGTCCGGTCCGCCGGACGGGGGCGCTGTCGCGTCCGGGGGCGGAGGACCCGGCGCGGGGCTCAGCGTGCCCGGGGGACGTAGCCGCCGATGAGGGCGGACATCAGCAGCGCGCCGTCGTCCGGGCCGACGGCGACGGCGGCGTCGGAGAAGGCGCGCCACCGGGCCCGCTCGACGTCGCTCGGGGCGTTCGCCGCGCGCGCGGCCAGCTGCTCGAGCAGCCGCTCCCACTCACCCTGCGGCGTCGGCCACAGCCCGGCGAGCCGGCGGGCCTCGGGCGACACGCCGGTGAACCGGACGATCTCGCCGGAGTAGGTGGTGAGCACCTCGACGTAGCCGGCGTCGGTCAGCGCCCGCGCGGCGGCCAGCACGTCGGGCTTGGGCAGCCCACTGGCCGGCACGACCTGCCCGAGGTAGGGCGCTCCCCCGTGCCTCGGCTCGTCGACCAGCCGCGCGACGGCGCGCAGCACCGGCAGGTCGCGGCGGAACCAGGTGTCGGGCAGCGGGGCGTCGAGCGAGGTCACCGGCCCAGTCTCCCGCCCGCGCGGGCCGTCGTCCGCGGGCCCCTGGCGGTGGCGCCTCCGCCGTACCGTTGGGCCATGACGACGTCCGCACAGCAGCCGAAGGTGACCAGGTCCGACGAGGAGTGGCGGGCGCAGCTCTCGCCGCAGGAGTACGCCGTCCTGCGGCAGGCCGGCACCGAGCGCCCGTGGACCGGCGAGTACGTCGACACCAAGGCGGTCGGTGTCTACACCTGCCGGGCCTGCGGCGCCGAGCTGTTCCGGTCGGAGACGAAGTTCGACTCGCACTGCGGCTGGCCGTCGTTCTACGAGCCGTCGTCGGCGGACAACGTGGTGCTCCGGGAGGACCGGACCCTCGGGATGCTCCGCACCGAGGTCCTCTGCGGCACCTGCCACAGCCACCTCGGCCACGTCTTCGATGACGCGCCGCAGACGCCGACCGGCGACCGCTACTGCATCAACAGCGTCTCCATCCGCCTGGAGCCCGCCGGGGACTGAGGTCCACCGCGCCGTCCTCCCGCACCGCAGCGCGTCCTCCCGCACCGTGGGCGGTGAGGGAGGACGCGCCACGATCAGGTCACCTGATCACGGCCGCCGGCCGCGCCGTCAGGGCAGGTCGCGCACCAGCTCGGCGACGGGCTTGCGGGTGCCGGTGTAGAAGGGCACCTCCTCGCGCACGTGCCGGCGGGCGCGGCTGGCGCGCAGGTCGCGCATGAGGTCGACGATGCGGTGCAGCTCGTCGGCCTCGAAGGCGAGCATCCACTCGTAGTCGCCCAGGCCGAACGAGGCGACGGTGTTGGCGCGGACGTCGGGGTAGGGCCGCGCCTGCATCCCGTGCTCCTTGAGCATGTCCCGACGCTCCTCGTCGGGCAGCAGGTACCACTCGTAGGACCGCACGAAGGGGTAGACGCACAGGTAGCGGCGCGGCTCCTCGTCGGCGAGGAACGCCGGGACGTGGCTGCGGTTGAACTCCGCCGGCCGGTGCAGGGCCATCTGCGACCACACCGGCTCCAGGTGCCGCCCCAGTGCGGTGCGCCGCAGCCGCGTGTAGGCCTCCTGCAGCGCGTCGGGGGTCTCGGCGTGCCACCAGACCATGAGGTCGGCGTCGGCCCGCAGGCCGGAGACGTCGTAGGTCCCGCGGACGACGACGCCCTTGCCGGCCAGCTCCTCGAACAGCCCGGCGACCTCGTCGGCGGCGGCGGTGCGCTGGTCGTCCCCGAGCGGCACGGCGAGCTTGAACACCGACCACATCGTGTAGCGGATGAGGGCGTTGAGCTCGTTGGCCCGCTTGCCCACGCTGCGCTGCCCGGTCGACTGCTCCGTCTGCTCGCTCATGCCCTCATCATCCCGCGCCCGCGGCGGTCCGGCCGGGGGCTCGGCTGTGGCGCGGGCCGCAGGCCAGGGCGGCCAGGCCGAGGACGAGCGCGTCCTCGACCAGCGCCGCGGGCAGGGGGCCGGTGCGCGGCGCCGCCCACCCCCGCCACCGGGCGCCGGCCAGCGTCCCCGCCGCCGCGCCGGCCACCGCGGCGAGCACCGGCAGCACCGGACCCCCGGCACCGCGCCCGGCGAGCAGCGCGCCGCCGGCCGCACCGGAGGCCAGCCGGACGGCGACGCTCGGCGGGATGGTCCGCGACGGGGTGCCCGGCAGCTTGTCGGCGACCAGCTCACCGGCGACGGCGGCGACCGCGGCCAGCCGCACCGGCCACCGCCGCGTCGAGGAGAGCACGGGACCGGCCACGCCGAGCGCGCTGCGGCCCCCGGTGGCCGTCCCGAGCAGCGCGGCCCGCAGGACCGGGGAGGTGGTCACGGGCACCAGCCTGTCACCCGGCCGCTCAGGCCAGGGCGTCCACCGCGCGGCGGGCGCTGCGGATGCACGCGGGCACGCCGACGCCGTCGTAGGCCGCCCCGGCGACCGCCAGCCCCGGCACCGCGGCGACGGCGTCGCGGACGGCCACCACCCGCTGCGGGTGGCCGACCAGGTACTGCGGCAGCCCGCCGCCCCAGCGCACCAGGGAGGCCTGCAGCGGCTCCCGGCGCTCCAGGTCGAGCAGGTCGGCGACGTCGGCCACGACCGCGGCGGTGAGATCGTCGTCGTCCCGCTGCAGCTGCACCTCGTCGCCGTAGCGGCCCACCGACGCGCGCACCCGCAGCAGGCCGCCGCCGGACAGGTGCGGCCACTTCGACGACGACACGGTGACGCCCTTGACCAGCCGGCCGGTCACCGGCGGCACGAGCAGGCCGGAGCCGGCGGCCACCGCCTGCGCCGGGAAGGCCATGGCCACGACCGCCATCGACGCGTACGGGATCCCGCGCAGCGGCTCGACCGCGTCGGGGGCGACGCCGGCCAGCAGCCGGGCGGACTTCCCGGCCGGCGCGGCGACGACGACGGCGTCGGCCTCGACCACCTCCGGCGCGGCGACCGGGCCGGCGGCGACCTCGAGACGGCCACCGGCGCGGCGGACCGCGTGCGCCGGGGTGCGCAGCCGGACGACGGCGCCCGACGCCTCGACCAGCGCCTGCGGCAGCGACCCCAGCCCGCCGTCGACGGTGACGAACACCGGCCCGTCGGCGTCGCCGCGGCTGCGCGCACCGGCGTCCCGCGCGGCGAGCGCGGCGGCCAGCACCGAGTCGGTGCGCGCCAGCTGCGCGGCCAGCGCCGGCATGGTCGCGGCCAGGGAGAGGTCGTCGGGCCGGCCGGCGTAGACCCCGCCGAGCAGCGGCTCGACCAGCCGGTCGACGACCTCGTCGCCCAGCCGGGTGCGCAGCAGCCGGCCGACCGAGACGTCACCCTCCAGGCGCAGCGGCGGCAGGTCGGCCTCGGCGCGCACCCGCGCGACGCCGTCGGGGGTGAGCACACCGGCGAGCCCGTCGGCCGACGTCGGCACGCCCTGCACGGTGCCCGGCGGGAGCGGGTGCCGGCCGTCGGGCAGCACGATCGAGGCCTGCGTCGTCGCGGGCGCGACCAGCCGGTCGCCCAGACCGAGCGCCTCGACGAGCTGCACCGCCTCCGGCACCCGGGCGAGCACCGCCTCCGGCCCGGTGTCGTACCACTGCCCGGCGAGCTCCAGCCGGTCGATCTTGCCGCCGACCCGGCCGCCGGCCTCCAGGACGACGACCTCGTCGCCGGGCCGGCGCCGGGACCACTCGAACGCGGCGGTGAGCCCGGCGATCCCGGCGCCGACGACGACCAGGCGGCTCATCGCGAGGAGAGCTCGTGCACCAGGTCCACGACGTGGGTGAGGGCCCCCGGGTCGGTCTCGGGCAGCACCCCGTGGCCGAGGTTGAACACGTGCCCCCGCGCGGCGCGGCCCTCCGCGACCACCCGCCGGACCTCGCGGTCGACGGTCGCCCGGTCGGCCAGCAGGACGGCGGGGTCGAGGTTGCCCTGCAGCGACCGCGAGGGGCCGACCCGGCGGGCGGCCTCGTCCAGCGGCACCCGCCAGTCGACCCCGACGACGTCGGCCCCCGCGTCGCCGATCAGCGCGAGCAGCTCCCCGGTGCCGACGCCGAAGTGGACGCGCGGCACGTCGCGGTCGCCCAGGCCGTCGAACACCGCGCGCGAGTGCGGCAGCACCCGGGTGGCGTAGTCGGCGGCCGAGAGCACGCCGGCCCAGGAGTCGAACAGCTGCACCGCCGAGGCACCGGCGTCGATCTGCGTGCGCAGGAAGGTCGCCGCCGAGACCGCCAGCCGGTCGAGCAGCCGGGTCCAGGCCTCCGGCTCGGCGTACATGAAGGCCTTGGTGCGGGCGTGCTCCTTGGACGGGCCGCCCTCGATCAGGTAGGTGGCCAGGGTGAACGGTGCCCCGGCGAAGCCGATCAGTGGCGTGGGCCCGAGCTCGGCGACCAGCCGGCGCACCGCCGTCGCCAGGAAGTCCAGCCGGTCGGGCTCCAGACCGGGCAGCGCGTCGACGTCGGCGACCGTGCGCACCGGGTCGGCCACCACCGGGCCGACGCCGGGCTTGATCTCGATGTCGACCCCGGCGACCACCAGCGGCAGCACGATGTCGGAGAACAGGATCGCCGCGTCCACGCCGTGCCGCCGGACCGGCTGGAGGGTGATCTCGGTGACCAGGTCCGGGTCCTGGCAGGCCTGCAGCATCGCCGTCCCGGCGCGCAGCGCCCGGTACTCCGGCAGCGACCGGCCGGCCTGGCGCATGAACCACACCGGCGTCCGGTCGACCGGCAGGCCGCGCGCGGCCCGGACCAGGTCCGAGTCGGCGGGGGACGGAGCGGGGGCGGCAGCGGCGGTCACGACGGTCGATCCTCCCAGACCGGGCAGGACCCGGCCGCCGAGCGGGGACGCCGGCTGCGGCGCGTCCGCGACAGACCGGGCCCGTGCCCCCTACCCTGCGAGCGTGGAGCCACGCAGCCTGGGCGGTCCTCCGGACGCCGCCGGCGCACGGCCGGTCGACGACCGTCCGGAGGACTTCGTGGCCGCCCTCGAGTCGCTGGCCTCGCTGCGGGTGCGCCCGGAGATCGCGGTCGAGCAGATCCCCGCACCCCAGCGGCTGGCCCCCTTCGCCTACGCCCTGGGCGCGCGCATCAGCGAGCTCGACGGCGACGAGGAGGTCGAGGTCGCCAACGGCCGGTTCATCGTCCTGTACGACCCGGCCGGCCACGAGGCGTGGGCGGGCACCACCCGCTGCGTCGGCTACCTCTCCGCCACCACCGACGAGCACATGGTCGACGACGCGATGTTCTCCGAGGTCGCCTGGAGCTGGCTGACCGAGGCCCTCACCGCGTGCGGCGCCCCGTGCCACGCGCTGGGCGGCACGGTCACCCGCACCGCCTCCACCCGCTTCGGTGACCTGGCCGGGCCGGAGCACTCGATCGACGTGGAGATCCGGGCCTCCTGGACGGCGGAGGACACCGCGCTCGACCGGCACCTCGACGCCTGGCTGGAGGTGCTCGGCAACGCCGCCGGCCTGCCGCCGCCGGGGGTGGCGATGCTGGGCCCCTCCGGCACGGTCGACGACGGCAACTAACATCGGAGGGGCGGGGGCACTCCCCCGGGTCCCCGCCGGCCGGCTCGTACCGCCCGGAGGCCGGGGGACCGGCCGCGGACGCACGGACGACACGGGCGATGAGGTGGACGGCAACTGAGCACCGACCCCCGGCCCGACCCCACCCCCGAGGACACGGTCCCCGAGGACCCTGCACCCGAGGACCCAGCCCTCGAGGACACCGCCCCCGACGACGTCGCGGTCCCGGTCCCCCTCCTCGCGCCGCGCGACGGCCTCCCCCCGGTCATCGAGACCTCCTCCGCACTGGAGGACTACGCCGACGCGCTGCGTGCCGGGACCGGGCCGGTCGCGGTCGACGCCGAGCGCGCCTCGGGGTACCGCTACGGCCAGCGGGCCTACCTCGTGCAGCTGCGCCGCGCCGGCGCGGGCACCGGGCTGGTGGACCCGGTGCCGCTGCCGGACCTCTCCGCGGTGCAGTCCGCGATCGCCGACGCGGAGTGGGTGCTGCACGCGGCCAACCAGGACCTGCCCTGCCTGGCCGAGATCGGCCTGGTGCCGGCGAGGGTCTTCGACACCGAACTGGCCGCGCGGCTGGCCGGGCTGCCGCGGGTGGGCCTGGGCGCCGTCGTCGAGTCGCTGCTCGGGTTCTCGCTGCAGAAGGGCCACTCGGCGGCCGACTGGAGCACCCGGCCGCTGCCGCAGGAGTGGCTGGTCTACGCCGCGCTCGACGTCGAGGTGCTCGTCGACCTGCGCGACGCGCTGGCCGCGCTCCTGGAGGAGCAGGGCAAGACGGAGTGGGCGCGGCAGGAGTTCGCGGCGGTCCTGGCTGCCGGGCCGCCGGCGCCGAAGGCCGACCCGTGGCGCCGGACCTCCGGGGTGCACGGGCTGCGCAACCGGCGGCAGCTGGGCATGCTGCGCTCGCTCTGGCAGGCCCGCGACGACCTGGCCCGCAAGCGCGACGTCGCCCCCGGCCGGGTGCTGCCCGACTCGGCGATGGTCTCCGCCGTCCAGGCCGACCCGCAGACCGAGGGCGCGCTGCTCGAGCTGCCGGTGTTCCGCGGCCGGGCCAACCGCAAGCTGGTCGGCACCTGGTTCGGCGCCCTGGCCCGCGGGCGGGCGCTGCCGGAAGCGGAGCTGCCGCCGCACAGCCGGCCGGGCGAGGGGCCGCCGCCGGTGAACCGCTGGGCCGACCGCGACCCCGCCGCGGCCACCCGGCTGCAGGCCGCCCGGGCCGGGCTGGCCGAGCTGTCGGAGAAGCACTCGGTGCCGGTCGAGAACCTGGTCTCCCCCGACCTCGTGCGCCGGCTGGTGTGGATCCCGCCCGAGCCGCGCGACCCCGAGACCGTGGCCGCGACCCTGCGCGCCGGCGGTGCCCGCGAGTGGCAGGTCGAGCTGACCCGCGACCTGCTCACCGACGCCGTCACCCGCGCCTGAACGACCCAGGGGTGGCCCCGGCGTGAGCCGGGGTCACCCCTGGTGACGGACTGGAACGGCCACCCTCCAGGGTCCCGCGCCGAGCCTGCGAGGCATGGGGGGAAGGGTGGTCCTTTCAGTGACCCGTCGCGGCCGCCCGCCGGCGGGCCAGCGCGTCGACGCTCGCGGCCAGCAGCAGCACTCCACCGGTGATGATGAAGTTGAGGTACGCCTCGGTGCCGAGCAGACCGAGGCCGTTGGCGATGATCGCCACGACCAGGCCACCGAGGACGGCGTCACGCACCCGTCCCCGGCCGCCGAACAGGCTGGTGCCACCGATGACCGCGGCGCCCACGGCGTAGAGCAGCGTGTTGCCGCCGCCGGACCCCGGCGCCACCGAGCCGAGTCGGGCGGCCGCGACGATGCCGCTGATCGCCGCCAGGGTCGAGCCGATGACGAACACGGACACCTTGATCCGGGTGACGTTGATGCCGGCCCGCCGGGCCGCCTCGGCGTTGCCGCCGACCGCGTAGACGTGCCGGCCGAAGCTCGTGCGGCCGAGCACGAAGGTCAGGAACAGCAGCAGGACGACCACGAGCGGGATGGCGTACGGGATCCCGGCGAGCACCACACCGACGGCCGGGGCGCGGTCGACGCTCAGCACCGCCGTCACCACGACGACGACGGCGGCGATCACGCCGATCCGCACGAGCACCACGGCGAGCGGGGAGTGCGCGAGCCCCCGGGCGCGCTGGACGCGGAACCGGTTGAGCTGCAGCGCGGCGTACGCGGCGATGACCAGCAGGGCGAGGACCCAGCCGAGGACGACCGGGAGGTTCCTGTCGCTGATCGCCGAGATCACCGGGTCGCGCACCGGGACCGTGCCACCCTCGCCGATCAGCCGCAGCGTGAAGCCCTGCCAGCCCAGGAAGAGCGCGAGCGTGACGACGAACGACGGGATGCCGATCATGCCGACGAGGCTGCCGGTGAACAGCCCGATGACCACGCCGGTGACGATGGCTGCCGCCACCGAGACGTACCACGGCACACCGGCGTCGGCGAGCAGCTTGGCCATGACCGCGGCGCAGACGCCGCTGACCACGCCGGCGGACAGGTCGATCTCGCCCAGCAGCAGGATGAAGACCAGCCCCATCGCCAGGATGATGATCGGGGCCGCCTGGTCGGCCAGGTTGGCCATGTTGCGCGGGGTCAGGAACGTCTCGGGCCGCAGTGCGAAGAACAGCAGGCCGAGGACGACGATGCCGAGGATGGCCGGCAGCGCCCCCAGGTCGCCGCCCCGGACGCGGTCGACGTAGGCCCGGACCGTCGCGCCGAGGGAGTCCGCGCTGCGGTCGGCCTCGAAGCCCGACGGCGCCCCGCCGGGCTCCTGCGCGCTGGTCGGCGCGGAGATCGTGCTGGACATCGCTCAGACCTCCACAGCCGCGACGTCGGCGGGGGCGATGCCGAGGTCGCCCGACCGGCCCGCCGTGATGAGCTCGATGACCTGGGGACGGTCGACCTGGGAGATGGGGACGTCGGCCGCCATCCGGCCCAGGTACAGGGCCGCGACCCGGTCGGAGACCTCGAAGACGTCGACCATGTTGTGGCTGATGAAGACCACCGCGTGGCCGGTGTCGGCCAGCCGCCGGACCAGGTCGAGCACCTGCCGGGTCTGCGCGACGCCGAGGGCGGCGGTCGGCTCGTCGAGGACGACCAGCTTGGACTCCCACAGCACGGCCTTGGCGATGGCGACCGTCTGGCGCTGTCCACCGGAGAGGCTGGAGACCAGCTGGCGGACGGACTTCAGCGTCCGCACGGAGAGCTTGCTGAGCGTGTCCCGGGCCGCCTCCTCCATGGACGTCTCGTCGAGGAGGATGCCGTTCTTGCGCTCGCGGCCGAGGAACATGTTCTGGACGACGTCGAGGTTGTCGGCCAGGGCGAGGTCCTGGTAGACGATCTCGATGCCGAGCGCCGCGGCGTCGCGCGGGCCGGTGACCGTGACCGGCCGGCCCTCGAAGACGAGCTCGCCGGAGTCGATGGCGTGGATGCCGGCGATGGACTTGATGAGCGTGCTCTTGCCCGCGCCGTTGTCGCCGACCAGCGCGGTGACCTGGCCGGGGTAGACCTTCATGTGCACGTCGTGCAGGACCTGGATGGCACCGAAGCTCTTGTTGACGCCGCGGAGCTCCAGGGTGGGGGTGCCGTCCTGGGGACGGTCGTCGGGTGCGGACACACCGGGCCTCTCGGTCGTGCTGGCGGGGGCTGCGGCAGCAGCCGCCGGGGCGCCCATCATCGGCGCCCCGGCGGCTGCTGACCACTACTCGATCCCGAGCTCCTCGCACGCGGCGGCGAACTCGCCGGTGCAGAGCTCCTCGGCGCTGACGAACTCGTCGTCGACGACGTCCTTGACGTTGTCGCGGAAGATCGAGACCGGCGTGAGCAGGACCGACGGGACGTCACGGCCGCCCTCGGTGTCCTCCACGGTGCCGGTGGTCTCGCCCTCCTCGCCGTTGATCAGCGCGACGGCCAGCTCGGCGAGCGCGTTGGCCTCCTCGCGGACGGACTTGTAGACCGTCATGCACTGGTCGCCGGCGAGGATGTTCTGCAGGCCCTCGACGCTGGCGTCCTGACCGGTCACGTTGGACTGGCCGGCGGCGTTGTTGCGCCCGAGGATCTGGATCACCGAGTTGGCCAGGCCGTCGTTGGCGGCCACCACGCCGGCGATGTCACCGCCCGCCTGGGTGTACATCTGCTCGAAGATCGTCGCCGCCTCCTGGTTGTCCCAGTCCGGGACCGCCTGCTCGGCCACCTGCGTGTACTGCGTCAGCGGGTCGAGCACCTCGTGGGCACCCGACGAGAACAGCGTCGCGTTGTTGTCGTCCGGCGAGCCGTTGAGGAAGGCGATGTTGCCCTCGGTGACCCCGTTGGCCTCCAGGCACTGCTGCAGGCCCTGGCCCTGGAGCCGGCCGACCTCGGTGTTGTCGAAGGAGACGTAGTACTCCGCGGACCCACCCAGGGTCAGCCGGTCGTAGTCGATCGTCCGGACGCCCTCGTTGGCGGCCTGCTCCTGGATCTGCGCACCCGAGGCCGAGTCGAGGTTGACGATCGCGAGGACGGTGGCGCCCTCGGTGATCATCTGCTCGGCGATGGTCGCCTGCCGCTGGGCGTCGCCCTCGGCGTTCTGGATGTCGGCCTCGACACCGGCCTCCTCGAAGGCCGCCTCGAGGTACGGGCGGTCGAAGTTCTCCCACCGCACCGAGGACTCGGTGTCGGGGAGGATCACGCCGACCCGGCCGGCGGCCTCGCCGCCACCCTCGCCGCCGCCACCGCCACCGGTGTCGCCGCCGCCGCTGTCGCCGCCACACGCGGCGAGGCTGAAGACGAGGGAGGCCGCGAGGGCCGTCATGATGGTGCGCCGTCGCGCCATGTGGGGTCCACCGTTCTGTCGGGAATGCGCAGAAGTGCGGCGGCCAATATGCGCGCTGTGTCACACGGTGTGCAAGCCCCGGTCCCGGACGTTGCCGGACCGTGACCTCCTCCGAGCGTCGCCCGACCGGCCGACCGGCACCACGGCGCGTCCTGCCCCTGCCGGGTCGGGTCGGCTTGGATGTCGGGTTACCGGCGGGTAACTTGGACGGCGCCGTGCCGTACCGGCCGGTACCGAACTGCTGCGGAGGTCCCATGTCCCGCTCGCTGCGTGAGGTCGTCTTCGTCGACGGCGTGCGCACCCCCTTCGGCAAGGCCGGCCCGAAGGGCGTCTACGCCGAGACCCGCGCCGACGACCTCGTCGTGCGCGTGATCCGCGAGCTGATGCGCCGCAACCCGGCGCTGCCGGCCGAGCGCGTCGACGAGGTGGCGATCGCGGCCACCACCCAGATCGGCGACCAGGGCCTGACCATCGGCCGCACCGCCGCGCTGCTGGCCGGGCTCCCGACGTCGGTCCCCGGCTTCGCGATCGACCGCATGTGCGCCGGCGCGATGACCGCCGTCACCACCACCGCGTCGGGCATCGCCTTCGGCGCCTACGACGTCGCCATCGCCGGCGGGGTCGAGCACATGGGCCGTCACCCGATGGGCGAGGGCGCCGACCCCAACCCGCGGTTCTTCAGCGAGGAGCTGGTGGACGGCTCCGCGCTGGTCATGGGCTCCACCGCCGAGAACCTGCACGACCGCTTCCCGCACCTGACCAGGGAGCGGGCCGACGCCTTCGCCCTGGCCAGCCAGCAGAAGTACGCCAAGGCCGTCGCCAACGGGCAGATCGGCCCGGAGCTGGTGACCGTCTCCACGCGCAGCGCCGAGCAGGGATGGGGGCTGGCCACCGTCGACGAGCCGCCGCGGCCGAACACCACCCTCGAGGGCCTGGCGACGCTGAAGACGCCGTTCCGCCCGCACGGCAACGTGACCGCGGGCAACGCGGCCGGCCTCAACGACGGCGCCACCGGCTGCCTGCTCGCCGCCGAGGAGGTCGCGCTCGAGCTCGGTCTGCACGTCGGGATGCGGCTGGTCGGCTACGGCTTCGTCGGCGTCGAGCCCGAGGTCATGGGCGTCGGTCCCGTCCCGTCGACCGAGCGCGCGCTGGCCCGCACCGGCCTGACCATCGAGGACATCGGGCTGTTCGAGCTCAACGAGGCCTTCGCCGTCCAGGTGCTGGCCTTCCTCGACCACTTCGGCATCGCCGACGACGACGAGCGGGTCAACCCGTGGGGCGGCGCGATCGCCGTCGGCCACCCGCTCGCCTCCTCCGGCGTCCGGCTGATGACCCAGCTGTCCCGCCAGTTCGCCGAGCGGCCCGACGTCCGCTACGGCCTGACCGCCATGTGCGTGGGCCTGGGCATGGGCGCCACCGTCATCTGGGAGAACCCGACCTGGGAGGGTCTCGCGAAGTGAGCGCCGTCTTCGAGAACGAGGTCGTGACCGCCGCCAAGGTGCGGTACCTGCGACTCCCCGGCCTGGCCGGCGAGATCGCCCTGGTCACGCTGGACAACGGGCACGACCACACGCGCCCGTCCACCTTCGGCCCCGGCGGGCTGGCGTCGCTGGACGCCGCGCTCGACGGGATCGACGCGCACACCCCCGCCCCGGCGGCCATCGCGGTGACCGGGAAGCCGTTCGTCTTCGCCGTGGGAGCGGACCTCTCCGGCGTCCCGGCGATCGCCACGGCGGCCGACGCGCGGGAGATCGCCGCGACCGGCCACCGGGTGTTCCGCCGGCTCAAGGACTCGACCGTCCCGACGTTCGCGTTCGTCAACGGCGCGGCGCTCGGCGGCGGCCTGGAGCTGGCGCTGCACTGCTCGTACCGCACGATCGCGAGCACCGCCGTCGTCGCGTTCCCCGAGGTGTTCCTCGGCCTGGTGCCCGGCTGGGGCGGCACGCAGCTGCTGCCGGACCTGATCGGCATCGAGGCGGCGGTCACCGTGGTGGTCGAGAACGCCCTGGCGCAGAACCGGGTCACCCCCGGTCCGAGGGCGGTGCAGCTGGGGATCGCCGACGTGCTGTTCGAGCCGGCCGACTTCCTCGAGCGGTCGCTGGAGTGGGCCGCCGCGGTCCTGAACGGCGACGTGACGGTCCCGCGCCCCGAGGTCGACCCCTCGGGCTGGGACGCCGCGATCGAGCGGGCCCGCGGCATCGTCGCGGCCCGCACGCGCGGCGCCTCCCCCGGCGCCCTGCGCGCCGTCGAGCTGCTCGACCTGGCCCGCCACGGGGTCGACGGCGAGGCGTTCACCGCCGGCACCGCCGCGGAGGACGAGGCGCTGGCCGACCTGCTGATGAGCGACGAGCTGCGGGCGAGCCTGTACGCGTTCGACCTGGTCAACAAGCGCGCCAAGCGGCCGGCCGGCGCGCCGGACAGGTCGCTCGCCCGCACGGTCACCAAGGTCGGCGTCGTCGGCGCCGGGCTCATGGCCTCGCAGCTGGCGCTGCTGTTCGTGCGGCGGCTGGAGGTGCCGGTCGTGCTCACCGACGTCGACCAGGCCCGCGTGGACAAGGGCGTCGGCTACGTGCACGGGGAGCTGGCGAAGCTGGCCACCCGCGGCCGGCTCTCCCCCGACCGCCTCAACCGGCTCACGGGCCTGGTCACCGGCTCGTTGGACAAGTCCGTCTTCGCCGACGCCGACCTCGTCATCGAGGCCGTCTTCGAGGAGATGTCGGTCAAGCAGCAGGTGTTCGCCGAGGTGGAGGCCGTCGTCTCCGCCGAGTGCTTGCTGGCCACCAACACCTCGGCGCTGTCGGTGACCGAGATGGCCGCCAAGCTCGAGCACCCCGAGCGGGTCGTCGGCCTGCACTTCTTCAACCCCGTGGCGGTCCTGCCGCTGCTGGAGGTGGTGCGCGCCGAGCGGACCGACGACGCCGCGCTGGCCACCGCCTTCGCCGTCGGCAAGGCGCTGAAGAAGTCGTGCGTGCTGGTCGCCGACGCCCCGGCGTTCGTGGTCAACCGGCTGCTCACCCGCTTCCTCGGCGAGGTCACCGCCTCGGTGGAGCAGGGGACGCCGGTGGCCGTGGCCGACCGGGCGCTGGACCCGCTGGGCCTGCCGATGACACCGTTCGAGCTGCTGACGCTCGTCGGCCCGCCGGTGGCGCTGCACGTGGCCGAGCGGATGCACGAGGCCTTCCCCGACCGGTTCGCCGTCGGTGAGGGGCTGCGGAGGATGGTCGAGCTGGGCAGGACGAGCGTCTACTCCGAGCCGGGCGTCGTGGACCCCGACCTCGCCGGCATCGACTCCGGCGACTCACCCCTGACCGAGGAGCAGGTGCGCGAGCGGGCGGTCGAGGCGCTGGCGCAGGAGATCCGGCTGATGCTCGACGAGGGCGTCGTCCAGGCGGTGCAGGACATCGACCTGTGCATGGTCCTGGGCGCCGGCTGGCCTTTCTGGCTGGGCGGGATCTCCGCCTACCTGGATCGAGCGGGCGTGTCCGAGCGGGTCACCGGCTCGCGGTTCCTGCCGAGGGGCGTGGCCAGCCTCCCGGCATGACCCGTGCACGTCCGCGGACGTGCACGCACCGCACGACGACGGCCCGGGTCCCGCGGGGGACCCGGGCCGTCCGTCGTCCCCGGGCGGCTCGGCCGGCGGCGGCGAGCCGCCGGCCACCTCCGCACCGATGACGTCGGGCAGGGTGGACCGCTCCGCGACCTCGGACACCCATCCCCGGAGGCTCCCGTGCGATCCCTCACCTACCTGGTCGGCACCACGGTCGACGGCTACGTCGCCGGGCCGGCCGACGAGACCGACTTCTTCCCGCTGGGCGAGGACCTCCTGGGTCATCTCGCCACCGCCCTGCCCGAGACGCTGCCCACCCACGTGCGCGCGCACCTCGGCATCGACGCTCCCAACGCCCGCTTCGACACGGTCGTGATGGGACGCCGCACCTACCAGCCCGGGCTCGACATCGGGGTGACCAGCCCGTACGCCCACCTGCGCCAGTTCGTGGTGTCGCGGCGCGGTGGGCTCCCGGAGGACCCGGACGTGACGGTGGTGCAGGACGACCCGGTCGCCGCGGTGCGGCGGCTCAAGCAGGAGGACGGCGGCCTCGACATCTGGCTGGCCGGCGGCGGGACCCTCGCCGGGGCGCTGCTGCCCGAGATCGACGAGCTGGTCGTGAAGTGCTACCCGGTCGTGGCGGGCGCGGGCGTGCCGGTGTTCGCCGGCGCGTTCACGCCGACGCGGTTCGAGCCGGTGCAGCGCCGGGAGTTCGGCGGCACCCTCGTGACGACCTACCGGCGGGGATGACCCGGCTGGTCACTGCTGGGCGCCGTCCACCGGCTGGGTGGCCGCCTGCTGCTCCTCGCGCTCGGCCAGCAGCGCCGTCTCCTCGGCGATGCGGCGGGCGACGTCCTGCTCGGTCAGCCCGGCGTCGGCCAGCACCTGCCCGCGGCTGCCGTGCTCGAGGAAGGCCTGCGGCAGGCCCAGCGCGCGCAGCGGGACGTCGGTGCCGCGGTCCTGCAGCGCCTGGGTCAGCGTGGTGCCCAGGCCGCCGGCGCGGCCGCCGTCCTCGACCGTGACCACCAGGCGGTGCCCGGCGGCGAGGTCGACGAGCTCGGCGGGCACCGGGAGCACCCAGCGCGGGTCGGCGACGGTCACCTCGATGCCGTGGTCGGCGGCGCGCTCGGCGGCGGCCAGGCACACCGGGACCATCGAGCCGACGGCGACCAGCAGCACCTCCGGTCGCTGCCCGCGGCGCAGCACGTCGACCGGGCCGCGTCGCTCCAGCGCCGGGATGTCGACCGGCGGCGGGCCCTTGGGGAAGCGCACCACGGTGGGCCCGTCGGTCACCTCGACGGCCTCGCGCAGCGCCTCCCGCAGGGTGGGCTCGTCGCGCGGGGCGGCCAGCCGCAGCCCCGGCACCACCGGCAGGATCGACATGTCCCACATGCCGTTGTGCGAGGCTCCGTCGGTGCCGGTGACCCCGGCCCGGTCGAGGACCACGGTGACCGGCTGGCGGTGCAGCGCGACGTCCATGAGCAGCTGGTCGAAGGCCCGGTTGAGGAACGTCGAGTAGACCGCGACCACCGGGTGCAGGCCGCCCATCGCCATGCCCGCGGCGCTGGTGAGCGCGTGCTGCTCCGCGATGCCGACGTCGAACGTGCGGTCGGGGAAGCGCTCAGCGAAGGCGTTGAGGCCGGTCGGGTGCAGCATCGCCGCGGTGACCGCCACGACGTCGGCCCGCTCGGCGCCGATGCGCACCAGCTCGTCGGAGAAGGCCGCCGTCCAGTCGCGGGCGGCCGTGGGGCTGACCCCACTGTCGGGCTCGAAGACGCCGGTGGAGTGCCAGGCGTCGATGGTGTCGGTCTCGGCTGGCGGGTAGCCGAAGCCCTTGGTGGTGACGGCGTGCACGATCACCGGGCCGCCGAACGAGCGGGCCCGGCGCAGCGCGGACTCCATCGCGCGGATGTCGTGCCCGTCGACCGGGCCGACGTACTTCATGCCGAGGTCCTCGAACATGCCCTGCGGCGCGAGGACGTCCTTGAGGCCCTTCTTGATGGCGTGCAGCGCGTCGTAGAGCGCCGAGCCGACGACCGGGGCGCGGTGCAGCGCGGAGCGCACCTGCAGCAGCGCCTGCTCGTAGCCCGGGCGCAGCCGCAGCGTCGCCAGCGCGTCGGCGACGCCGCCGATGGTCGGCGAGTAGGAGCGGCCGTTGTCGTTGACGACGATGACCACCGGCCGGTCCTGGGCGGCGGCGATGTTGTTCAGCGCCTCCCAGGCCATGCCGCCGGTGAGGGCGCCGTCGCCGACCACGGCCACCACCGGACGGGAGTCACCGCGGACCGCGAAGGCCTTGGCCAGCCCGTCGACGTAGGACAGCGCCGTGGAGGCGTGGCTGTTCTCCACCCAGTCGTGCTCGCTCTCCGAGCGGCTGGGGTAGCCCGACAGGCCGCCGCGCTGGCGCAGCCGCTCGAAGCCCTCCACCCGGCCGGTGAGCATCTTGTGCACGTAGGCCTGGTGGCCGGTGTCGAAGACGATCGGCTCACGCGGGGAGGTGAACACCCGGTGCAGTGCGATGGTCAGCTCGACACAGCCGAGGTTAGGGCCGAGGTGCCCGCCGGTGCGGGCGACGCTGGCGACGAGCGCGTCACGGATCTCGGCGGCCAGCGCGGGCAGCTGCTCGGGGGGCAGCGCCCGGACGTCGGCGGGGTCGCGGAGCGAGCGCAGGAGCGACACGGCGCAGCGGTGTCCTCTCTGTCGGCGGCGGGTTCACGGCTCGCGAGGGCCGCCGGCCCACTGTAGTCGCGCGGCCGGGACCCCTCCGGGTGAGCGGATCGGGCGATCCGGACGGCGCGGACGCCCGGCGCCCTTCCGTCACGCGGGGTCTGGCGACCACTCCGTCGCGTGGGGACTTCCGTCGGTGGTTGACAGAAGGGCGTCGGCCGCTGACCATCCCCGGCATGGACCCCCAGGCGTGGCTGCCCGACGTCACGGGTCACCCGCGCCGGCTGGTCGAGGCGCTGCGCCTGGGCGGGCCGGCCACCCGGGCCCAGCTGGTCGAGCAGACCGGGCTGTCCCGCGCGACGGTGTCCGGCTACGTCGCCGACCTGGTCGACCGGGGCCTGGTCACCCCGGCCGACCCGGCCGACGCCCGCCCCACCGGGGGCCGGCCCGCCGGGCTGGTGCGGCTGACCCGCCGGGCCGGTGTCGTCGTCGGCATCGACATCGGGCGCACGCACGTCCGCGTCGCCGTCGCCGACCTCTCCCACGAGGTGGTCGGGGAGCACGTGGCCGAGCTGCCGGTCGCCGAGCTGGCCGCCGGCGACGTCCTCGACACCGTGGCCGCCCGGGTCCGGGACGAGCTGGCGCGGGCCGGCGCGTGCACCGCGGACGTGGTCGGGACGGTGGTCGGCCTGCCCACGCCGGTCGTCAGCGCCGCCGGGACCCCGTACGGCACCGTCGCCCAGGCCAACATCCTGCCGAGCTGGTCGGGCACCACGCCCGCGGTCGAGCTGCGGGAGCGGCTCGGCGTCCCCGTCGTCGTGGACAACGACGCCAACCTCGGCGCCCTGGCCGAGGTCCGCTGGGGCGCCGGCCGGGGCTCCCGGTTCACCGTCTACCTCAAGATGGCCACCGGCGTGGGCGGCGCGATCGTCGTCGACGGCAACCTGCTGCGCGGCGTCTCCGGCACCGCCGGGGAGATCGGGCACGTGAGCCTCGACCCCGGCGGCGACCTCTGCCGGTGCGGCAACCGGGGGTGCCTGGAGCTGACCGCGGGCGGCAGCGCCCTGCTGCAGGCCATCCGGACCGCCGCGCCGCACTACGGCGACCTGCGGACGCTGGTCGCCGGCGCCGTCGCGGGCGACCAGGCCTGCCGGCGGCTCGTCGCCGACGCCGGCACGCACGTCGGCGTCGTCCTCGGCGGACTGGTCAACACGCTCAACCCCGACCGCATCGTCGTCGGCGGCGAGCTGGGCACCGCCGGCGACCTGCTGGTCGACCCGCTGCGGCGCGCACTCGCCCGCTCCGCCATCCCCGCCGCGGCCGAGCACCTGACCGTGGTGCCCGGCTCGCTCGGGGGCCGCGCCGAGGTGCTCGGCGCCCTGGCGGTCGCACTCCGGGAGGCCGACCGGCTCGGCTGAGGACCCTCCTGCCCCCGCCCCCCGCGCGCTCGCGGCGGGCTACAGGCGGGGCACCCACGTCTCGCCGCGCAGCGCGCGGGCCACCACCACGACGCCGCGCGCGGCGGCGGCCAGGCGGGCACCCTCCCGCTCGTAGGCGGCGACGGCGGCCTCGATCGCGTCGGGCGGCAGGTGGTCGGCCATCTCCACCCGCACCGTCCGCCACCCCTCGCGGGCGGCCTGCAGACCGGCGCTCAGGTGGTCCCCGGCGAAGCGGGCCAGCAGCACCGGGTAGCGGCGCAGGACCGCGTGCGCGCGGTAGTCCGGCGGCACGAGGTCGAACAGCCAGGCGACCGCGGTGGCCTCCCAGTCGGGGGCACCCGGCGGCCGCACCTGCTCCGGCCAGCCCGGCGGGACGCTCGCACCCACACCGCGCAGTGTGCCGCAGCCCGAACAGGTGTTCGAGCCGACGCACCCGATCGGGTGGGGGTGGGCTCAGCCGCTGGGGCGCTTGAGCCAGAACTGCTCGAAACCCCAGCTGCCCGCACCGCTGGAGTGGTAGCTGACCAGCTCCCAGCCCTCGCCGCCGAGCCGGTTGAGCACCGAGCTGGTGTCCCCCTGCTGCCGTTCCAGCGTGCCGCCGGGGAGCTTGACGCTGACCCCAGCGCGCTGGGACTCGGCGTCGTTGGCGGTGATGACCGAGGCGTACTCCCACGTCGTCACGGGGGACACGGTAGCCGGACGGCCGCGGCCGGCCGGGCCGAGGCGGACCCACGGGTGCGCGACGGAGCCGGTGTGCGGGTCGTAGGAGAAGACGCTGCCCTGCCCCGGCTGGTCGTGGCGGCGGTCGACGGGCACCCCGAGCAGGTGGCACAGCAGCAGCGTGCCGACGCCGCCGTGGCACACGACGGCGACGTCCCCGGCGGCGCCGGCCACCGCGCGGCCGGCCGCGGCGACGACCCGCTGCTGCGCGTCCACCGCCCGCTCCCAGCCGCGGACGCTCTCGGTGGGGCGGGCGAAGAACGCGTCGGCCACCGCCTCGAACTCGGCGGGCGGCAGGAAGCCGGTGGCCGACCGGTCGTTCTCCCCGAGCCCGGCGTCGAGGGCCACCGGCAGCCCTCCGTGCCGGGCCAGCGCGGCCGCGGTCTCCACGGCCTTGCGCTCGGTGCTGGCGACGACCCGGGTCAGCCGAGGCACCCACGGCAGCGCGAGCAGGTGCGCCAGCCGGTCGCGCCCGACCTCGGACAGGCCCCACTCGGGCACCGGCACGTCCGGCTCGACCCGGACCTCGGGATGGGTGACGACGTGGACCTGCACCCGCGCTGCCTACCGCGCCGGCGCCCGGAGCGGAAGGGAGGGGCGGCCGCTCAGGGGCGCCGGTGACCGGCCCGGTTCTGTCCCGATCCCGGGCACGGGGCCGGCTCGGCCCGCTGCCCCTGGCCCCACAGCGGCGGAGCCCAGAGGTGGTCGACGAACACCAGCGGGTCGGTGGTCTCGTCGTGCCGCTCGTCGGCGGCCCCGCTGTCGCGGCGCGGCGTCATCTCCCCGCACACCGGGCAGGAGTCGGGTCCGGCCATGCCCGCAGGGTGGGCCGCGGTGTGCCGGGCGGCGGGGACCAGGTCAGGCCGCGGGCACCAGCAGCGCCACGCACTCCACGTGCGCGGTCATCGGGAAGGCGGCGAAGCCGCGCAGGGCCGCGAGGGAGTACCCCGCGGCGCGGAAGACCGCGACGTCGCGCCCGAGCGAGGCGGGGTCGCAGGCCACGTAGACGACGGCGCGGGCACCGGTGCCGGCCAGCACCCGGCTCACCGCCGGGCCGGCACCGGCGCGGGGCGGGTCGAGGACGACGACGTCCGGGGCGCCCCCGAGCTCGTCGAGCAGCCCGGTGAGGCCCTCGGCGTCCACCTCGCCCTGCCAGACCTCGGCCTGCGGCAGGCCGGCCAGGTTGGCCTCGGCGGCCGCGCACGCCTCGGCGTCGGCCTCCACGCACACCACCCGGCCGGGCTCCCCCACCGCGGGCGCCAGTGCGCCGCCGAAGAGCCCGGCGCCGGCGTAGAGGTCGAGCACCGTCTCCCCCGGGCGCACGCCCGCCGCGCCGGCCACGGCCGCCACCAGCGCGTCGGCCGCGGCCTCGTGCACCTGCCAGAAGCCGGTGCCCTCGACCTCCCAGTCCCGCCCGGCGGCCTGGCGGCCGGCCCGGCCGGCGGGTGCGGCGGCGACGTCCTCCCCCGGCCGCAGCACCCGGGTCGACGTCGGCACGCCGCGGCGGTCCAGCCGCGTGGTGGTCACCGCGCCGGTGGAGTCGACGGCGACGTCGACCGCGCCGGCGCCCGGCCAGCGGCGGTCGAGCACGGCCCGGGCGGCGGGCTCGACGGTGATCGGGCAGTCGTCGAGCACGACGACGTCGTGGGAGCGGTGCCGCCGCAGCCCCGGCGTCCCGGTCCGGTCGACGGCGAAGCGTGCCCGCGAGCGCCAGCGCAGGGGCCCGCCGGGCAGCTCCTCGACGACGAGGTCGCGGACGACGGGGTCCCCGGCGCTCAGCCCGCCCAGGCGGGTCAGCTGCTCCCGGACGACGTCGGCCGCCAGCCGCCGCTGCCCCTCCGGCGAGACGTGCTGCCAGTCGCAGCCCCCGCAGCGGCCGGGGCCGCTGTACGGGCAGGGCCGCTCGACGCGGTCGGGCGCGGCCTCGAGCACCTCGACCGCGTCGGCGCGGCAGTAGCCGGGCTGGCGGTCCTCGGTGACCCGGACGACCACCCGCTCCCCCGGCAGCGCGTGCCGCACGAAGACCACCCGGCCCTCGGCGCGGGCCACGCAGTGCCCGCCGTGCGCGACCGGGCCGACGCTGACCTCGAACTCCCGCCCGACCCACCCCAGTCCCCGATCAGGCCGCAGTCGGCCCCGCTGCAGGGGCCCGCCGCGAGCTTGCGAGCGGTGGGGGGCAGCGGGGTCCTTACCCATACGGGGTGGCCTCCACCTGGTCGTCGGTGAGCCCGCGGCGCAGGTCGCCGGGCATGGGGCCCAGGCGCCGGTCGTCCTCGCCCCGGCCGACCGAGCTCTCCAGCTGCCACGGCACCGTGGTGATCATGACCCCGGGCTGGAACTGCAGCCGGGCGCGCAGCCGCAGCGCGCTCTGGTTGTGCAGGACGTTCTCCCACCAGTGCCCGACGACGTACTGCGGCACGAAGACCACGACCAGCTCGCGCGGGCTGTCCCGGCGGACGCCCTTGACGAAGTCGACCACCGGCCGGGTGATCTCGCGGTAGGGCGACTCCAGCACGGTCAGCGGCACCGGGATGTCGTAGCGCTCCCAGTCGGCCTGCAGCGAGCGGGTGTCCTCGTCGTCGACGTTGACCGTCAGCGCGGTGAGGACGTCGGGCCGGGTCGCCCGGGCGAAGGCCAGCGCCCGCAGCGTCGGCTTGTGCACCTTCGAGACCAGCACGATCGCGTGCACCTTGCTGGGCAGCAGCCGCGAGTCGCTGTCGGGCCGCAGCTGCGCGGCCACGTGCGAGTAGTGCTTGTTGATGGCCTTCATGAGCACGAAGAGCACCGGCATCACGAGGATCACCAGGTAGGCGCCGCGGGTGAACTTGGTGACGACGATGATGACCAGCACCACGGTGGTGAGGGTGCCGCCGATGGTGTTGATGACCTGCGAGCGGCGCATCCGCCGCTTCTCGACCGGGTCGTCGGACAGGCCGATCTCCCGGTTCCAGTGCCGCACCATGCCCCACTGGCCGATGGAGAAGCTGGTGAAGACGCCCACGATGTACATCTGGATCAGCCGGTTGACGTCGGCCTGGAAGGCGACGAGCAGCAGGGCCGCGAAGCCGGCCAGCAGCAGGATGCCGTTGCTGTAGACCAGCTTGTCGCCGCGGGTGTGCAGCTGCCGCGGCAGGAACCGGTCCTGGGCGAGCACCGAGCCCAGCAGCGGGAAGCCGTTGAAGGCGGTGTTGGCGGCCAGGACCAGGACCAGCGCGGTCGCCGCCTGGATGGCGAAGAACCCGACCGAGGTGTCCCCGCCGAACGTCGCGGCGGCCACCTGGGCGATGACCGTGCGCTGCGGCTCGGTCTCGCAGTCGGTGAACCCCTCGAGGTCGCAGGGGTGCTCGACGTACTTGACCCCGGAGGCCAGCGCGAGCGCGGTGACGCCGGCGAACATCGCCGCGGCGATCCCGCCCATGAGCGCCAGCGTGGTGGCCGCGTTGCGGCTCTTGGGTGGCTTGAAGGCGGGCACGCCGTTGGCGATGGCCTCGACGCCGGTCAGGGCCGTGCACCCCGAGGCGAAGGCCCGCAGCGCGAAGAACAGCAGCGCCACCCCGGCGAGCTGCTCGTAGCCCGGCTCCGGGGTGACGGTGAAGCCGGCCGTCTCGGCGACGACCGGGGAGTCGGTGAACAGGTCCCGGACCAGCCCGGTCACGACCATCACCAGGATGCCGCTGATGAACAGGTAGGTGGGGACGGCGAAGGTGCGCCCGGACTCCCGGACCCCGCGCAGGTTGGCCGCGGCGAGCACCGTCACCAGCCCGACGGCGATGAGCACGCGGTGCTCGTCGAGCGTGGGGAACGCCGAGATGATGTTGTCCGTGCCGGCCGCGACCGACACCGCCACGGTGAGCACGTAGTCGACCAGCAGGGCGCTGGCCACGGTGAGCCCGGCGAACTGCCCGTGGTTCTTCATCGCGACCTCGTAGTCGCCCCCGCCGGAGGGGTAGGCGCGCACCACCTGGCGGTAGGAGAGGACGACGGTCGCCAGCAGCAGGACGACGGCGATCGCCAGCCACGGCGCCAGGAAGAGGAAGGCGGTGCCGGCCAGCGTCAGGACGATGAGGATCTCCTGGGTGGCGTAGGCCACCGAGGAGAGCGGGTCGCTGGCGAAGATGGGCAGCGCCAGCCGCTTGGGCAGCAGGGACTCCCCCAGCCGGTCGCTGCGGACGGGCCGGCCGACGACCAGCCGTTTCGGGAGTTGTCCGAGGTCGGACAGGCTTGGCACGGCGGCGATGGTACGGACGCCGGACCCCCGGTGCCGCCCCCCGGCCCGCGTGGCCCCACGGGGGCGTGGCGTCCGGCACGCTGCCCGGACGGGGCCGCGGCGGGTGTAGCTTCGCGCCCGGTGGCGCGGGCGGGAGGCGCTCGCGACGACGACCCGGGGAGCGGCACGTGCACGTGGTCGTCATGGGCTGCGGCCGCGTCGGCTCGGCCATCGCGCGGAAGCTGGAGCAGATCGGCCACAGCGTCGCGGTCATCGACCAGGACCCCGAGGCCTTCCGCCGGCTGGGTCCCGAGTTCGGCGGCCGCCAGGTCACCGGCCTGGGCTTCGACCGCCAGACCCTGCTCGACGCCGGCGTCGACTCCGCCGGGGCCTTCGCCGCGGTGAGCAGCGGCGACAACTCCAACATCATCGCCGCGCGGGTGGCCCGGGAGACCTTCGGCGTCCAGCACGTGGTCGCCCGGATCTACGACTCCAAGCGCGCCGAGGTCTTCGAGCGCATGGGCATCCCCAGCGTCGCGACCGTCCCCTGGACGGTGAACCGGCTGCTGCGCGAGCTGCTCTCGGTCAAGGTCAGCGAGATCTGGCGCGAGCCCACCGGCACGGTGCTGCTCATGCGCGTGACCGTCACCGACGGGTGGGTGGGCCGCCGGCTGGCCGAGCTGGAGGCCGCCTCCGGCGCCCGGGCCGCCTGGCTGGTCCGCTTCGGCGACGCCCTGCTGCCCACGGCGAACACCGTGCTGCAGGACGGCGACCAGCTCGTCGTCGCGGCCACCGACGAGATCTCCGACCGCGTGCACCAGACGGTGGAGCGCCCCCAGGGAGGCCGGTCCTGATGCGGGTGGCCATCGTGGGCGCCGGCGCGGTCGGCCGCTCCATCGCCGGGGAGCTGCTCAACAACGGGCACACCGTGATGCTCATCGAGAAGGACGGCCGCAAGGTGCGCACCCGGGCCGTGCCCGGCGCGGAGTGGGTGCAGGCCGACGCCTGCGAGGTGTCCTCCCTGGAGGAGGCGCAGCTGGCCACCTGCGACGTGGTCGTGGCCGCCACCGGCGACGACAAGGCCAACCTGGTCGTCTCGCTGCTGGCCAAGACCGAGTTCGCGGTCAACCGCGTCGTCGCCCGGGTCAAGGACCCGCGCAACGAGTGGCTCTACACGGAGGCCTGGGGCGTCGACGTCGCCGTCTCCACCCCGCGGGTGCTCGCCGCGCTGGTCGAGGAGGCGGTGACCGTCGGCGACGTCGTCCGGCTCATGAGCTTCCGCAAGGGCGCGGCCAACCTGGTCGAGATCACGCTGGCCGAGGACACCCCGTGGGCCGGGCGGCCGCTGCGCGAGGTGCCGCTGCCGCGCGAGACGGTGCTCACCGCGCTGCTGAGGGGCGACCGGGTCATCACGCCGAGCCCGGACGAGCCGCTCGAGGTCGGCGACGAGCTGCTGTTCGTCACGCACGCCGACGTCGAGGAGCAGCTGCAGCAGGTGCTCTCCGCCACCGCCCGATAGCAGGACGGCCGGACGGGGTCGGTCCTCAGGTGTCGGTGGCTGCGGTCTCGACCCGGTGCCGGTGCAGGCGGGCGACCACCCACAGCGTGATGGCCAGGGCCACGGCGGTCACCGGCAGCCCGAGCGCCAGCGAGGCGATGCCGAGCAGCTCCTCCTCGTTGGCCAGGTACAGCGGCGTCTGCACCGCGACCCGCAGCAGGAACGTCAGCGCCCACATCACCGTCAGCCAGCCGTAGGCGCGCACCACCCGCGGGTCGTCGCGCCAGTGCCGCTCGGGCTCGGGGTCGGCCGGCCGCTCGCCGGGCGCCGCGGTCGCGGGCGGGGGCCGGTGGTGCAGCCGGGCGCGGGCGGTGTCGACCCGCCGGCGCAGCCCGGGCAGCGAGTGCGCGGCCATCGAGCCGAGGTGGCTGGGGGCGAGGAACTCGGCGGCCACGCCGACCAGCGGCCAGCGCAGCGGCACCGAGCCGAGCAGGACGACGCCGATGACGGCGTTGCGGATGATGCCCGGCACGAAGTAGTTGCGGGCCTGACCGGAGGCCGCCGCGATGGCCACCGCCACGGCGACGCCGAACAGGCCGCTGAAGGCCTGCTGCAGGCTCTCCCGGCGCACCAGCCGGAACAGCAGGACGAGGACGGCGGCCCCGAGGGCGCACCAGATCGCGGTGCGCAGGTCGCCGATCGAGTTGGCGACGATGAAGGCGACGGTCGGCAGCGAGGCGTCGACCATCCCCCGCCAGCCACCGAGCTGCTCGAGCACCAGGTGCCGGTCGAGGGTCACTCCCTGACCGTCACCGGGCCCACCACCGGCACCGTCGTCCGGCTGCCCCGCTGGCTGCCCCGCGGCTCGTCCCGGGGCGCGCCGGCCGTCGTCGTCGGCCGGCGCCGTCACCCCGCGCTCAGCTCGTACCAGGGGTTGTAGATGACCTTGCGGCCGTCGAAGTGGGCGAAGCGGCCCCGCGCGGTCAGCGTGCGGCCCGGCTCGATGCCGGGGATCCGCCGGCGGCCGAGCCACACCAGGGTCACCGACCCGGAGCCGTCGAACAGCTCGGCCTCGAGGGTGGGGACCGTCTCGCGCGGGGTGTAGACCACCGACTTGAGCCGGCCGGTCACGGTGACCACCTCGCCCTTGCGGCAGTGGCTCACCGGCTCGCAGCCGGAGCGGTCGGTCTCGGCGCGCAGCTCCTGCGCGTCGATGGTGGAGTCGTCGGCGGTCAGCCGCTGCAGGGTGCGCGCGAGCCAGCCGCCGGGACGCGTCTGTGTCACGGCTCCAGCGTAGTGCGGCCACCGCGTCCGTCGCGGCGGCGCTCCAGCCAGTCGCGGACGAGCGCCCACGCCTCCCCTGCCGGGTCGACGAGCCCCATGTGCCCGCCGGGCACGGTCCGCACCTCGACCCGGTCACCGGCGGCGGCCGCGGCCGCGGCGTAGCGCTCGCTCTGCCCGGGCGGGACGACGTCGTCGCCGGTGCCGTGCACGCACAGCACCTCGGCGCCGGTGGGCAGCAGCCGGACGGGGTCGGCGAGGGCGTACCGGCGGGCCCGGCGGCGGGGCCCGCCGCCGAGGAACGCCTGCACCGCCCGGGCGCCCAGCCGCCGGCGCGCGGCCCGCCGCAGGTCGAGCACGCCGGCCTGCAGCACCGCGGCGGTCACCGGGACCCGGGGTCCGGCACCGGGAGCGCCCGCGGGCAGCCGGCCGCGGCCGGCGGCCCACGCGGCGAGGTGACCGCCGGCGGAGTGGCCGACGACGGTCACGCCGGAGAGGTCGAGGCGCCCGGCGTCCGGGAGGCCGGGCAGCGCGTCGAGGGCGGCGGCGACGTCCTCGACCGTGGCCGGCCACCCGCCCCCGGCACCGACCCTGCGGTACTCGACGGCCACGGCGGCCCAGCCCGCGCCGGCGAGGTCGGCGGCCAGCGGGCGGGCCAGCTCGACGCCGTGCGCGGCGCGCCAGAAGCCGCCGTGCAGCACGACCACGACGGGCGCCGGACCGGCGCCCGCGGGCAGGGTCAGCTCGAGGAACTGGTCGGCGTGCGGGCCGTAGGGGACGACGACCGGGCCGGTCACGCGGTCGGGCCGGGCGCCGCCGTCCCCGGTCCGGCCGCGTGCCGGCCGCCGCCCTGCTGCTGGCGGGCCAGCTGCGCGGCGGCCTGCGGCGGGAGGGTGAGCGGCAGCTGCTCGCGCACCGGCATGGGGTCGCTGCCCCGGACGACGACGACCTTGCGGAAGGCCTCCTCCAGGACGGCCGCGGCGTCGGGGTTCTCCGCGGCCGGGCCGCTGATCATGCCGCGGAGGAACCAGCGCGGGCCGTCGACGCCGAGGAACCGGGCGGGCCGGCGCACGGGCTTGGGCGGCGGGCCGCCGGGCTGGGCCGGTGGGGTGACGACGACGGTGCCGGAGAGCTCGGGGCCGAAGGGACCGTCCACCTCGTGCAGCCGCCCGCCCTGGCCGGAGGCCCCGCGCGCGAGGTCGGCGCGGACGTCGTCCCAGATGCCGGTGGCACGCGGCGCGGCGAAGGCGGACAGCTGCAGCAGCGAGTCGCCGTAGCGCAGCGTCGCGCCGATGACCTTCTGCTGCTGGTTGACGTCGACCCGCAGCTCCGTGCCCGGGACGGCGGGCAGCCGGAGCGCGCCGAGGTCGACGCGGGTGGTCCCGTCGTCGGGGGCGTCGGCCTCGTCGTAGGGGCCGCTGGTCTCCTCGACGTCGCGCTCGCGGTGCTGCGGCTCCGGCGGGACGCCGCGCTCGCGCAGGCTGCGGTCGATGCGGTTGCGCCGTCGTCCGAACGGCATGTCAGGCCTCCTGTCCCGTCGACCCGTGCCCCGCCTCGCCGCGGGTGCTCGCGGGCAGCTCCTCCACGGGGACGAAGCGGGCCTGCACCACCGGCTGCACGACGAGCTGGGCGACGCGGTCGCCGCGGCGCAGGGTCAGCGGCGTGGTCGGGTCGAGGTTGACCAGGTTGACCTTGATCTCGCCGCGGTAGCCGGCGTCGATGGTGCCGGGGGCGTTGACCAGGCTCAGCCCGTGCCGGGCGGCCAGGCCCGAGCGCGGGTGCACGAACCCGGCGTAGCCCTCCGGGATGGCCACGGCCACGCCCGTGCCGACGAGGGCCCGCTGCAGGGGTGCCAGCTCGACGTCCTCGGTGACGGCGAGGTCGGCACCGGCGTCGCCGGGGAGGGCGTAGCGCGGGAGCGGAGCGCCCTCGGCGACCAGCCGGACCGGGACGTCGAGCCCGTCCGGCGGGGGTGCGGGAGGGAGGGGGTCGACCACGACGGCGACCCTAACCGCGGGCAGGCGGAGGTGGCGGACCGGCCGCCGGGTCAGGAACCGAGCCGGCGCAGGTCGGTGCGGACCCGCCGGGCCAGGGTCTCGGTGGCCTTGAGGTTCCCCCGCCCGCCGAGCGCGGCACCGACCAGCAGGGGCGCCGCCGACCCCAGGTTGCGGGCCATCCGCCGGGAGAGCCGGCGGCGCAGCGCCCGCAGGCCCGCGGTGCCCACCAGCGCGCCGAGGCCCTGCTCGCTGCTGGCGTCGACGGCGTGCTGCTGGGTCCAGCTGGCGAGGTAGGCGGTGGCGCGCTCGGCCGCGTCGCCCCGGGCCGGCCGGCCGGCCAGCTCGTGCAGCTCGCCGAGGAGCACCACCTCGACGGCGGCGACCACCAGCGTCTCCGCGCCGAGCTCCAGCGGGAGGGCGACCAGCGACGGCGGGGCGAACCACTGCGCGGCCGACAGGCCACCGGTGGCCGCACCGACCGCCGCGGTCAGCCGCGAGGCGCGGGTGACCAGCGCGTCGGCGATCTCCTCGTCGGAGCGGCCCGGGAAGGCCGCCCGCAGCCGCGCGGCGTCCCGGACGGGCAGCCACGGCGCCGTGGTGGTGAGCAGGTCGCCGAGCACCGTGCCCGGCGTCCGGCGGGGGTCCTCGCCGTCCGCCCGGCCGGTGGCCGGCTCCCCGCTGCGGCGGCCGACCGCGGCGGCGACCGCCCCGACGACGTCGCGGAGGGTGCCGGCCGTCGAGCGGCGGGGACCGTCGGACGCCGTGGCGCCGGCGTCGTCGGCGTTGCCGAGCAGGCCCGCCACGGCGTCGGCCACGGCACGGGCCGCGCGGCCCAGCCCGCTGTCGTCGGTCGGCCACGCCGCACCCCGGGTCGCCCCACCGGCCGGGCCCGCGCCGGTGGACGTGGCCCGCTGCACGGGCCGCGGCGGCGGGACGTCCCGCGGTGCCGCCGTGCGCTCCCTGTGCTCGCTCATCCCCTGCCCTCCGCGTCGTGTCCCGCCGCGTGGCCGCGGCCTGCGTTCCCCGCGTCAGCTGGCCCCCTGCGGGGAGCAGGGGGTCCTCCTCTTTCAGGCCGCGCAGTCGCGGCAGTACATCTGGTCGCCGCGGGTGGCGGCCAGCCGGCTGCGGTGCTGCACCAGGAAGCAGCGCGAGCAGGTGAACTCGTCCTCCTGCTTGGGCAGCACGCGGACGGTCAGCTCCTCGTTGGACAGGTCCGCGCCGGGGAGCTCGAGGCTCTCGTTGAAGTCGGTCTCGTCGACGTCGACCGAGGCGGACTGCGCCTCGGCCCGGCGGGCCTTGAGCTCTTCGAGCGAGTCCTCGCCGAGCTCGTCGGCCTCGTTGCGTCGCGGGGCGTCGTAGTCGGTGGCCATGGGGTGTGCCCCTCCTCCGGGGTCGTCGCAGGCGGACGTCGTCCGCCTCGTCCGGCGGCGTCGGGGGACGCCGCCGTCCTGGCCGGCCGCCTGGGCGGCCGCTGGTCGTGGGACCGGCGCCCGTCCACGTCCGACTCGCAGGAGTCGGCCCGGTGCGGGACCGGCAGCCCCCCAACGCCGTGCGGTCCCGGTTTGTGCCCGCCCGCGCGCGGGGGACACACGACCCCTGCGAGGGGGTCGGGGACGGGGCCCGGACGGGCCGGTCGGGAGGCGGAGTGCCGGAGGTTACCCTGCGGCCCGTGTCCAGTCCCGTGGGAGCTGACCCTGCCGTCGTCGGTCCGTATCTCGCCTCCGTCCTGGGGAACGAGCGCTGGCACGAGGTGACCGTCGACCTCATCGCCGCGGGCATGTCGAACCTGACGTACGTGGTGACACCGGCCGGGGGCGCGCCCGAGGACGCGGTGATCCTGCGGCGCCCGCCGACCGGCGCGGTCCTGGCCACCGCGCACGACATGGCGCGTGAGCACAGGGTCATCAGCGCGCTCGGGCCGACCGCCGTCCCGGTGCCCCGGACGCTGCACCTGTGCACCGACACCGAGGTGCTCGGGGCGCCGTTCTACGTGATGGAGCGGGTGTTCGGACTGCACGTGGTCGACCGGATCCCGGCCGGGTACGCCGACGAGCCGGCGCAGCGCCGGGCGATCGGTGAGGGGCTGGTGGACGTCCTGGCCGACCTGCACGCCGTCGACCCCGACGCGGTGGGGCTGGGCGACTTCGGCCGGCCGGAGGGCTTCATGGCGCGGCAGGTGCGCCGCTGGACCCAGCAGTGGGAGGCCACCCGCGACCGCGACCGCCCGGGTCTGGACGCCCTCGCCGCGCGCCTGGCACAGACCGTGCCGGCGACCCAGCGCACCGGGATCGTGCACGGCGACTTCCGGCTCGACAACTGCCTGCTCGACCCCGACCGTCCCGGCGGCGTCCGCGCGGTCCTCGACTGGGAGATGTCGACCCTCGGCGACCCGCTGGCCGACCTCGGCATGCTGCACGTCTACTGGCCGGAGACCGGTGAGGCGAGCGTGGCCGGCCAGAGCACGGTGACCGCGCTCGAGGGCTTCCCGACGCGGGCCGAGGTCGCGGCGCGCTACGCCGAGCGCAGCGGCGTCGACCTCGCGGACCTCAACTGGTACGTCGGGTTCGCCTACTTCAAGTTCGCCGCGATCGTCGCCGGGATCGTGGCCCGGTCGGCCGCCGGCGCGATGGCCGGGAAGGACACCGCCGGCTACGCCGACCGCATCGACCCGTGCGTCGAGCGCGGACGCGCCGCACTGGACGACGGTGTCCTCTGAGCCGGCGGGCCGCCTCTAGACTCCGCGCGACCCGCCGAGTCGTGCCGGGTCCCCGCCGAGGAGGACGACCGTGAGCACGAGCACCGACAGCCCCCCGGTGCGTCCCCGGCGGGACCGGCGCCCGGTGGGGCCGCTGGTCTTCCTGCTCGTGCTCGCCCTCGCGGCACTGGGCGTGTGGTGGAAGGTGCTCGCCGACGCCGGCGCCCGCGAGGACGCCGCCCAGGCCGCCTGCGCGACCGCCGCCGAGGCGCCGCCGTCGCTGGACCCCACGACGCTGTCGGTCCGCGTCTACAACGCCACCGACACCGCCGGGCTGGCCCAGACGGTGGCCTCGGAGCTGCAGGCCCGCGGCTTCGTCGTCGACGAGATCGCCAACGACCCCACCGACCGCGAGGTCACCGGGCCCGGCGAGGTCCGCCACGGCCCGCGCGGCAACGACGCCGCGGGCTACCTGGCGCTGTTCCTCCCCGGCGCCGGCGACCACCTCGACACCCGCGCCACCGCGCAGGTCGACCTGGTCATCGGCCCGGAGTTCGACCGGCTCGCCTCGCCCGAGGAGGTCGCGGCCACCCTCACCCCGATCGCCAGCGCCGAGGCCGCCTGCTGACGGACCACCCCTCTCCCACGCCTCGCACGCCAGGCGGAGGCCCCTGGAGGGTGGCTCGACTAGTGCAGTGAGTCGAGCAGGGCGAGGAAGGGCCCGGCGACGGTCTCCGGGACGGCGACCGCCATCGGCTCGGCGAACGGCCGGCCGGGCAGTCCGGTGACCACCAGGCCCGCCTCGGCGGCGACCAGGGCACCGGCGGCGTGGTCCCAGGGCTTGAGGTCGAGCTCGTAGTAGGCGTCCACCCGCCCGGCCGCGGCCGCGCACAGGTCCAGCGAGGCGCAGCCGTAGCGGCGGATGTCGCGCACCTCCGGGAGCAGCCGGGCGACGACGGCGCCCTGGGCGCGGCGCTGCTCGACGCGGTAGCCGAAGCCGGTGGCCACGAGGGTCTGCCCGAGTGAGTCCGGCCGGTTGGCGGACAGCCGCACCGGCTCCGGCTCGGCCGGCGTGGAGAGGAACGCGCCGCCGCCGGCGAGGGCGGTGAACAGCTCCCCGGTGGGCACGTCGAGCACCGCCCCGGCCACGGTGGCGCCGTCGACCTGGGCGGCGATGGAGACGGCGTAGCCGCGCAGCCCGTAGAGGAAGTTGACCGTCCCGTCGATCGGGTCGACCATCCAGCGCACGCCGCTGGTGCCCGCACGGTCGGCGCCCTCCTCGCCGAGCAGGCCGTCGTCGGGACGCGCCTCGAGGAGCCGGGCGGTGATCAACTGCTCGCTGGCCCGGTCGACGGCGGTGACCACGTCGGTGGGGCTGGACTTGACGTCGACGCGGGCGGCGGCCGACCCGCGCTCCCGGGCGACCAGGTCCGCCGCCTCCCGAGCGGTGGCGACGGCGAGGTCGAGCAGCTCGGCGGGCGGGGTCGCGGCACTCACCCGGGAGATCCTGCCCGAGCGGAGCCCCGCACTGCGGCGCGGGTCACTAGGGTGACCGCCGTGCAGGGCTTCGGTGTGGACATCGGTGGCAGCGGCATCAAGGGGTGCCTGGTCGACCTCGAGCAGGGCGTGCTCGAGGGCGAGCGGATGCGCGTGGAGACACCGCAGCCGTCGACCCCGGACGCCGTCTGCGCGGTCGTGGCCGGGATCGTCGACTCCTTCGGCTGGACCGGCCGGATCGGCGTCACCTACCCCGGCGTCATGAAGAAGGGCGTCGCGCACACCGCGGCCAACATGGACAAGGGCTGGATCGGCACCGACGTCGACGCCGGGATGACCGCGCTGGTCCCCGGCACCGTCGAGACGATCAACGACGCCGACGCCGCGGGCCTGGCCGAGATGCGCTACGGCGCCGGCCGCGACCAGCGGGGCGTCGTCCTGATGCTGACCTTCGGCACCGGCATCGGCAGCGCGCTGTTCGTCGACGGGCACCTGGTCCCCAACACCGAGTTCGGCCACATCCAGGTCGACGGCCACGACGGCGAGAAGAAGGCGTCGGCCGCCGCCAAGGACCGCGAGGACCTCAGCTACCCGCAGTGGGCCAAGCGGGTGGACCGCTACCTCGACGTCCTCGAGAGCGGCCTGTGGCCGGACCTGATCATCGTGGGCGGCGGGGTGAGCAAGAAGGCGCACAAGTGGGTGCCGCTGCTGACCACGCGCACGCCGGTGGTCCCTGCCCAGCTGCAGAACGACGCGGGCATCGTCGGCGCCGCCCTGACCGCCGCCGAGCGCATCGACCACTGAGGGAGGACCCCGCTGTCCCCACCGCTCGCACGCTCGCGGCGGGCCCCTGCAGAGGGGCCGCCACCCGGGGCGTGCGGCCCGGAGCGCCGGTCACCCCGTGGGGGGACGGGCCGGCCTGCGGTGGTGTGGCGCCCCGTCCGGGCGAGCAGGACCGTCCAGGACGGTGGTCACACCGCACTCCGTAGCTACAATGGTGGAGCCCCAGCCGTCGCCAGCCAGCCGGGAGTAATCCCCCGCCCGCGCCGCGGTCAAACACCGCGCCGGTCCGGCGGCCCTCCTGGCCCCACGGCCGCGATCGGGGCCGCTGCCCGGGAGTCAGACCCGCTCCCGGGGAACGCACCCAGCACGGGAAGGAACCTGAGTGCCCGCCGACAAGCCAGCACCGGACGACGCCGCCGCGAGCACCCCCCGCTCCAGGACGGTCGCCGCCGGCACCCGGGCCTCCCGGACCAACGCCCCCGTGGGGGTCGCCGACGCGTCCGCGAAGCCCGCGCGCAAGAAGGCCCCGGCGAGGGCCGCCGCGGGCGCCCGCACCAAGCCGAGCATCACCCCCTCCCCCGGGGCCGGTGAGGGCACCGTGTTGACCGCCGTCGCCTCCGAGGAGTCCACCGTCGCGGTGGTCGACGCCGGCGCCGAGGGCCTGACCCTCGACGAGACCGTCGTCGCCGGTCCCGACGGTGCCGAGGTCGCGGAGGTCCCGGCCGCGGTCGAGGAGACCACCGAGGGCGGCGACTTCGAGTGGGACGACGAGGAGGAGTCCGAGGCGCTGCGGCAGGCGCGCAAGGACGCCGAGCTCACCGCCTCGGCCGACTCCGTCCGCGCCTACCTCAAGCAGATCGGCAAGGTCGCGCTCCTCAACGCCGAGGAGGAGGTCGACCTCGCCAAGCGGATCGAGGCCGGGCTCTACGGCGCCGAGCGGCTGCGCCAGGCCGAGGAGGAGGGCATCAAGCTCTCCCCGCAGATGCGCCGGGACCTCAACTGGATCGTCCGCGACGGCGAGCGCGCCAAGAACCACCTGCTGGAGGCCAACCTCCGCCTCGTGGTCTCCCTGGCCAAGCGCTACACCGGCCGCGGCATGGCGTTCCTGGACCTGATCCAGGAGGGCAACCTCGGCCTGATCCGTGCGGTCGAGAAGTTCGACTACACCAAGGGCTACAAGTTCTCCACCTACGCCACCTGGTGGATCCGGCAGGCGATCACCCGCGCCATGGCCGACCAGGCCCGCACCATCCGCATCCCGGTGCACATGGTCGAGGTCATCAACAAGCTCGGCCGCATCCAGCGCGAGCTGCTCCAGGACCTGGGCCGCGAGCCCACCCCGGAGGAGCTGGCCAAGGAGATGGACATCACCCCGGACAAGGTGCTGGAGATCCAGCAGTACGCCCGGGAGCCGATCAGCCTCGACCAGACCATCGGCGACGAGGGTGACAGCCAGCTCGGTGACTTCATCGAGGACTCCGAGGCGGTCGTCGCCGTCGACGCGGTCAGCTTCACCCTCATGCAGGACCAGCTGACCAGCGTCCTGCAGACGCTGTCGGAGCGGGAGGCCGGCGTCGTCCGGCTGCGCTTCGGCCTCACCGACGGCCAGCCGCGGACGCTCGACGAGATCGGCCAGGTGTACGGGGTCACGCGTGAGCGGATCCGGCAGATCGAGAGCAAGACGATGTCGAAGCTGCGCCACCCCAGCCGGTCGCAGGTGCTGCGCGACTACCTCGACTGAGGAAGGACCCCGTCCCCCTCACCCCTCGCACGCCCGGGGCGAGCCTCCGGACGGGGCCGACCACGTGCGACGGCCGGCGCCCCCTCGGGGCGTCGGCCGTCGCCGTCCGCCCCGGTCCCGCCGTGTCGCCGCCGTGTGTCGTCCCGGTCGCGGGGAGGTCACGATCTCACCCCCCTGGGCGGACCGGGCGGTGTACGACGGCGACGGTCGGGTAGACGGCGTAGCGTGAGGGACGTCGAAGACAGCAGCGGACCCACAGCCGGAACCCACCCGGCGTACGGAACGAGCAGCACCACCCCGACAGACCGGCACCACCAGTGACGTCCCTGCTGAACCCACCTGTCCCAGCGGTCACCGGCTCACCAACCCCGGGCGAGTCCACCGCAGTGACCGGAGCAACGGGAACACAGGGGTCCATCCTGGCGCTGTGCAGGAGGCCGATCCGCAGCCGCGGGTCCGTGCGGTAGAGAGCGAGTGATGACCCAGATGACCCAGACGCTGACGACGACCCCCGCCGCCGACGACCTGGTCGTGCCCTTCCACTGCGACCGGTGTGGCGCACTGGCAAAGGTGCGTGTCGTGCTCGCCAGCGGCAGCGACCTCGTGTTCTGCGGGCACCACGCCCGTGAGTACGAGGGCAAGCTCCGCGACATCGCCGTCGACATCATCGAGACGGACGGCGAGCAGCGCCTCGCGCACTGAGAGAGGCGCTATCGTCGCACTCAGCGATGAAGCCCTCACCCGACGCCGCCGCCGGCACCCCCGACCCGCCTGAGGCGGACGGGGGGCCGGCGGCTCCGTCGTTCCCGGGGACCCCCGGTCGACGGCGACCGGAGGAAGACCCGATGCCGCAGTCCCCCGCCCCCCACGCCGCCGGCGAGGCGACCTCCCCGGGGGCATCCCGGGACGGCGTCTCCGCCGCCGACACGCCGTTCCTCCTCGAGGACGGCGGCCTGTCCGACGACACCCGTCCGGTCCCCCGCGACCGCGGCCCGATCGGTCCCGACGCCGTGCCTCCGCCGCCGGGGGCCGTCCCGGCCCCGGCAGCAGCGCCCGTCCCGGCAGCGGCGACCCCGACGGCGGCGACCCCGGCAGCCGAGACCCCCGCCTCCGCGGCGGCGGACGCCGACCCGCCGCCGGCCGACCCGGTCCACGACACGGTGGCGCTGACCGGCGGTCCCGTGCCCGCCCGCGACACCCGGCCGGTGGACCTCGGCGAGCCGGTGTCCGGACCCACGCCCGACCCCACGCCCGATCCTGTCGCCGACACGGCCTCGGACACCGTGGTCCTGGGCGACGCCGTGCCCGCGGCGGCCCAGGACCCCGCGGTGCAGGACCCCGCGGCGCAGAGCCCCCCGCCGCCGGCCGCCCCGGGCTCCGGAGACCCCGGCCCGGGCAGCGCCTCGGACAGTGGTCCGGGGGACGGTCCCGCCGATCCCCCCGCCGGCGCCGGCGCGCCCCGCCGTCCCTGGTGGCGCCGCCCGGCGCTGGTCGCCCCGGTGGGCCTGCTCGCCGTCCTCGGCGCCGCCTACGGCGTCGACCTCCTGGTCGCCGGCGACGACGTGCCGCGCAACACCGTGGTGGCCGGCGTCGACGTCGGTGGCCTGTCCCCCGCGTCCGCCGCGCAGCGGCTGGAGGAGCAGCTCGCCCCGCGGGTGGCCGCCGACCACGTCGTCGTCGCCGACGACGTGGAGGCCACGCTCTCCCCGGCGACCGCGGGCATCACCCTCGACGTCGAGGGCACCGTCGACGCCGCCGACGACCAGCCGCTGGCCCCCTGGACCCGGCTGGCCTCGCTGTTCGGCGAGCGCGAGGTCGCGCCGGTCATCACCGGCGAGGACACCGCGCTCACCGCGCAGGTCGACACGATCGCCACGCAGGTCGACCGCGTCCCGGTCGACGCCACGATCGCCCTCGCGGGCACCGCACCGAGCCTGGTCGAGCCCGTCGACGGCCGGACCCTGGACCGGGAGGGCGCGGCCGAGGCCATCACCGACGCGCTCGCCTCCGGCGGGGACCCGGACACCCCGATCGAGCTGCCGGTCGAGCAGGTCCCGGTCCGCGTCGGCACCGAGGAGGCGCAGCGGGTCCTCGAGGAGACCGTCACCCCCGCGCTGGCCGCGCCGGTGACGGTGACCAGCCAGGACGGTGCCACCTCCGTGGAGATCCCGGTGGAGGCCATCGCCGCGTCGCTCACGTTCACCCCGGAGGACGGCGGGGAGCTGACCGTCGGCGTCGACCCGGCCGCGCTGCAGACGGCGGTGGGCGAGGACTTCACCGCCTTCGGCACCCCGCCCCAGGACGCGCGCTTCGAGATCAGCGGCGGCACCGTCACGGTCGTCCCGTCGGTCGACGGCACCGGTGTCGACCCCGCGGCGCTGTCGACCCAGCTGCTCGAGGTGCTGCCCGACCCCGCGCCGCGCACGGTGACCGCGGCGCTCGGCGCGGTCCCGGCCGAGCTGACCACCGAGGAGGCGCAGGCGCTCGGCATCCGCGAGGAGGTCAGCTCCTTCACGACCACCACGGGCAACAACTCCAGCGGCACCAACATCCGCGTCGTGGCCGAGGAGGTCGACGGCGCGCTCGTGCTGCCGGGCGAGACCTTCAGCCTCAACACGTTCACCGGCCCGCGCGGCACCGCCCAGGGCTACGTGCCGGCCAACGTCATCAGCGGCGGGGAGCTCTCGACCGCGGTCGGCGGCGGGATCAGCCAGTTCGCCACCACGATGTTCAACGCGGTGTTCTTCGCCGGCCTCGAGGACGTCTACCACAAGCCGCACAGCTTCTACATCAGCCGCTACCCGGCCGGCCGCGAGGCGACGGTGTACGAGGGTCAGATCGACCTGCAGTGGCGCAACGACACCGAGACCGGCATCTACGTCGACACCCAGTGGACGCCGGGCGCCTCCGGCGGGTCGGTCACGGTCACCTTCTACGGCACCCGGTACTACGAGGTCGAGGCGATCGAGGGTGCGCGGCGCAACGTCCGGCAGCCCGCCGTCCAGGAGAAGGTCGACGACGGCAACTGCATCCCCCAGGGCGGCGCCCAGGGCTTCGACGTCACCGTGACCCGCGTGTTCCGCGACCTGCAGTCCGGCGCGGAGGTCCGGCGGGAGTCGTTCGACACCTCCTACGCGGCCGAGGCGGTCATCCGCTGCGTCCCGCCGGAGCAGCCGGTCGACCCCGCCGCGCCGCCGCCGGAGGGTGTCGTCCCGCCGGCCGCACCGTCGGCTCCCGGCCGGCGGCCGGAGGCGCGCCGGACCCGCTGAGCCTCGCCCACCCGGGGGACGCCGACGCGGCCACCCCGCGGAGGCGGCGGGCGCCCCGCGCGGGCGTGCACACTGGCCGGGTGAGCACCGTGCGGGCCGGCGGGCGGTCCCGCACCGACGGGACCGCCGGAGAGGGACCCCCGGCCGGTCCCCCGCCCCCGGACACACCGGCGGCGGGAGAGGACGGCGCCGCGCCGGCGTCCGGGGCGCGGCGCGCCGAGGTCGACCGGCCCGGCCGGCTCGACCACTGGCCGACCGTCGTCCGGGTACCGCTGGAGGTGCTCGGCCACACCGTGGCCAAGGCCTGGAAGGACCGCATCCTCGGGCTGTCGGGCGAGGCGGCCTTCTGGCAGATCCTCTCCGTGCCGCCCCTGCTCATCGGTCTGCTCGGCTCGCTGGGCTACCTGGGCAACTGGATCGGCGCCGCGTCGGTGCAGACCATCGAGGACACCCTGCTGCGGGCCTCGAGCGAGGTGGTGACCCCCGACGTCGTCGACGGGCTCGTCCGTCCCACCCTGGCCGACATCCTCGGCTCCGGGCGGCTCGACGTGGTCAGCCTCGGCTTCCTGCTCAGCCTGTGGGCCGGGTCGTCGGCGACGGCGACCTTCATGAACACCATCGTCATCGCCTACGACCAGCGCGACGTCCGCGGCCCGATCGCCACCCGGCTCATGGCGCTGTGGCTGTTCGTCGTAGGCCTGCTGCTGGCCGTGGTCACCCTGCCGCTGCTGGTGCTGGGACCCGGGCTGCTCGTGGCGCTGCTGCCCCAGGACTGGCAGGACACGGCGAACCTGCTGGTGAACGCGGTCTACGGGCCGCTGGTGCTCGTCGGCCTGCTGCTGGCCCTGACGAGCTTCTACCACGTGATCCTGCCCCGGCGGCTGCCGTGGCACCGGCACCTGCCGGGCACGGTGCTGGCGATCGCGTTCTTCGTGGTGGTGGCGACGGCGCTGCGGCTCTACGTCACCGACATCCTCGTCGCGGCGCTGCCCTACGGGGCGCTGGCCACCCCGATCGCGGCGCTGCTGTTCCTGTTCTTCTTCGGCATGTCGCTGCTGCTCGGCGCCGAGCTCAACGCGACGGTGCAGGAGCGCTGGCCGGCGCCGCTGCGGCGGCACACCCGCCGCGCCCAGCGCCGGCGTGCCGCCGAGCTCGACGCGGAGGCCAGGCGCCTCGGCCTCGGCTGAAGCACGCCGTCCCTCCACCCGCTCGCAGGCTCACGGCGGGACCCGGGACGGGCCCGGTGGCCTGTCCCCGGAGCCCGGTCTCAGTCCCTCTTGAGCTGCTCGTAGACCTCCTTGCAGGCCGGGCACACCGGGCTGCCGGGCTTGGGGCTCTTGGTCACCGGGAAGACCTCGCCGCACAGGGCCTCGACCAGGGTGCCCATGACGGCACTCTCGGCGATCTTGTTCTTCCGGACGTAGTGGAAGACCTCGTTGGCGTTGCCGGTGTCGGCGTCGCGGACGTCGGGCTTCTCGAGGAGGTCGGTGTCGCTCACGGGCTCTCCCGGGGTCGGTGGCGGGTCCCGGCGAGCGGCCCGGCACCGGGGAGGTGCCGGGCGGGGGCCCGCCCGGGCTCCATGATGGCAGGCCCCATGATGACGGGGTGTCCGTCGACCCCTCCCCCGCGACCGGCCGCCATGCCGCGGCGCCCCCGGTGCAGCTCTCCCCCGAGGTGGCCGACGCGCTGGCCGCCGGACGGCCCGTCGTCGCCCTCGAGAGCACGCTGCTCGCCCACGGCCTGCCCCGCCCGGACAACCGCGCGGCCGCCGACGACGTCGAGGCCGCCGTCCGCGCCGGCGGCGCCGTGCCGGCCACGATCGCGGTGCTCGACGGCGTCCCGCGGGTGGGGCTCACCCCCGCCCAGGTCGACCGGGTCTGCGCCGACCCCGGCCTGGCCAAGCTCGGCGTCCGGGACCTCCCGGTGGCCGCGGCCCTCGGCCTGTCCGGTGCCACCACCGTCTCCAGCACCGCCCTACTGGCCGCCGCGGCCGGGATCGGCGTCTTCGCCACCGGTGGGCTCGGTGGCGTGCACCGGCAGTCGGCCGACACCTTCGACGAGTCGGCCGACCTCACCGCCCTGTCGCGCACCTCGCTGGCCGTCGTCTGTGCGGGGGTGAAGTCGATCCTCGACGTCCCGGCCACCCTGGAGCGGCTGGAGAGCCTGTCGGTGACCGTCGTGGGCTACCGCACGAAGACGTTCCCCGGCTTCTACGTGGCCGACTCCGGGTCCCCCGTCGACTGGTCGGTCGACTCCCCCGAGCAGGCCGCCGCGGTCCTGGCCGCCCGCCGCGAGCTGGCGCCCGGCGCCGTCGTGGTCGCCAACCCGCTGCCGGCCGGCGAGCAGCTCGACCCGCACCTGCACGACCGGGTGATCACCGACGCGCTGGCCGCGGCCGAGGCCGCCGGGGTGCGCGGCAAGGACGTCACCCCGTTCGTGCTCGACCACCTGCACCGGGCCAGCGACGGCGCCACGCTGGCGGTCAACGTGCGGCTGGTGCTGCGCAACGCCGAGCTGGCCGGGCGGATCGCCGCCGCACTGGCGACGCAGGACCGCTGAGCGCCGGCGAGGTGCCCGCCCGGCCGGTGGTGGTCGTCGGCGACCTGGCCACCGACGTCGTCGCCGTCCTGTCCGGGGAGCCGGCGCCCGGCTCCGACCGGCCCGCCACCATCCGCAGCCGAGGCGGCGGCGCGGGGGCAAACGTGGCGGCCCACCTGGCCGCCCTGGGCGTGCCGGTGGTCCTGGCCGGCTGCGTCGGCGACGACGCTGCCGGGGCCGCGCTGCTGGCCGAGCTGGCCGCCGCCGGGGTGCGGACGGCGGTGCGCACCGTGACCGGGGCCGCCAGCGGCACCATCGTCAGCCTGGTCGAGCCGGGCGGGCAGCGCAGCATGCTCGCCGACCGCGGTGCCAACCTCGACCTGCGCGCCAACGACGTCCCAGCACCCGGACCCGGCGGGCACCTGCACCTGTCGGGCTACACCCTGCTGCACGAGCGGCCGCGCGCGGCCGGGCTGGCGGCCCTCGCGGCCGCCCGCGAGGCCGGGTGCACCGTGTCGCTGGACCCGGCCTCGACCGGGCCGCTGACCGTCTACGGCGTGGACCGGTGGCTCGCCGACACCGCCGGCGTCGACCTGCTGCTGCCCAACGCCGAGGAGGCGCGGCTGCTGTCGGGCCGCGCCGACGCGGGCGAGGCCGCGCGGGCGCTCGCCGAGCGGCACCGCGCGGTCGCGGTCACCCTCGGCGCCGAGGGCGCGCTGTGGGCGGCCGGCGCGACGCTGGTGCACCGGCCTGCGCACCCCGCCGTCGTCGTCGACACGACCGGCGCGGGGGACGCGTTCACTGCAGGACTGCTCTCGGTCTGGCTGGCCGGCGGGGCGCCGGCCGACGCCCTCGACGCCGGGCTGGCCCGGGCGGCCGCGGTGGTCGGCCGCCCGGGAGCGCGCTGAGCGGGCAGCTCAGCCGTCGATGACGGTCCCGCCGTCGATGACCCGCCGGCGGGCGGCGGGGTCCTCCAGGGTGCGGTCGGGCCGGGGCGCGACGTAGCGGTGGGCGTCGAGCTTCTTCTTCGGCGGCCGGTCGTTGGCCATGACGACGGCGATCCACGGCAGCACCGTGCCGAGCACGGCAAAGATGATCATCAACCACACGGTCTGGTAGAACACCGCGGCCAGCACCAGGCTGACGCCGCGGACGGCCATCGTGAGGACGTACCGCTTCTTCCGGGCGGCGTGCTGCTCCACCAGGCTGGGTTCGGCCTGGGTGATCAGCACCGGCTCCGCCCGGCGGGGTCGTGCGGACTGCTGGCTCGAGGCCACGGACACCCATCCCTCCGCTGGCCCGGGGCACCGACGGCACGGTGTCGTCTGTGCAGGCCGGGAGCCTGCCCCGCGGGGTCGGACCCCCGGGGATCCCCCGGTCCGCACCCCATGGTGCCACCGCGGATGAGGCCGTGCAGGCGCCCGTGCGGACTATCCGGGACCGGATCCCGCGGCGGGCTCAGCGGGGCGTCGCGGCCCTGCCGGTGGCCTTCCCGGCCGCCTCCCCGGCCGCCCTGGCGACCGCCTTCGCCTCCTGCTTGGCGGCGCGGACCTCGGCCAGCGACTCGGGGCCGGTGATGTCGGCGACCGACCGTCGCGACCCCTCCTCGCCGTAGGAGCCGGCGGCCTCGCGCCAGCCCGGCGGCGTGACGCCGTACTGCTTGCCGAGCAGCGCGACGAGGATCTTGGCCTTCTGCGCGCCGAACCCGGGCAGCTCCCCGATGCGGCGCAGCAGCGTGGCGCCGTCGGGGACGTCGTCCCAGAGCTGCTCGGCGCGGCCGTCGTAGCGCTCGAGCAGCAGCCGGCACAGCGCCTGCGCGCGGGCGGCCATCGAGCCCGGGTAGCGGTGCACCGCCGGCGGACCCTGGAACCAGGCGAGCAGCGCGTCGGGGTCGGCGTCGGCGATCGCCGCCGCGGAGAGGGAGTCCACGCCCATGCGGTCGGCCAGCAGGCGGGGCCCGGCGAAGGCCCGCTCCATCGGGAACTGCTGGTCGAACAGCATCCCGAGGACCAGCGCGAGGGGATCGCGGCCGAGCAGGTCGTCGGCGGCGGCGTCCTGGGTCAGGCGGAGGGTCGGCACCCGGGCAGTGTGCTCCACGGGGGCGCGGCGGCGACGACGCCCCGTTCCGCCGTGCGTCGCCGGCCGCCCTCCCGGCGGGGACGGGTGGCGCGGGCCGGGCCCGCACGAGGACCACCGGCCGCGACCGGGCTGGTCAGGGCGCGGACGCCTGCGCGGCCTCGGCCATCTGCCGGATGCCGTCGACGGTGTCCTGCATGTTCGCCCGGTGCTCCTCCAGTCGGCGGGCGACGATGCGCTCCTCCTTGTCCGGGCGCGCCTCGATGGCGAGGTTGAGTCCCGACCGCGCGGGGCCCATCCGCATCCACTGGCGCAGCAGGGTGCGCGGCCCGTCCGGCTCGAGGACGAACCGCCACTCGGCGGACGGGTGCCCGGGGTCGCCGACCACCCAGCCGAAGACCCGCTCGGGCTCGCGCGCGACGACGGTGCAGACGGTCTCCCACTCCCCGATCGCCGGGTGGGCGCTGCGCCCGACGAAGCGCTCCCCGTCGAGCCAGTGCGCCTCCTGCAGCTCCGCGGAGAACCGGACGGGCGTGCCGATGTCGCTCACCAGCGACCACACCGTGCCTGCCGGGGCGTCGACCAGCACCTCGACCTCGACCGTCGGACCGTCCGCGTACCGCACGACGCTCACCCCCCCTGCCCGGCCGGCTCGGCGCACAGCTCCAGGAGCGTGCCGAGCGTGCCCAGCCGCTCGTCCAGCGACCCGGTCAGCTTGGCCTGGAGGGTGGTGACGCCGGCGCCGCGGTGGAGCGCGATCCGCTCGGCCACGACCTCCCGGGGGCCGAGCAGGTTGGTCCGCCGGCCGAGGTCCACCGGCACCCGGTCGGCGGCCCGGTCCCGGTCACCGGCCAGCCACAGCTCCTGGACGGCGCGGACGTCGTCGCCGTACCCCTGCCGCTCGAAGGCGGCGTTGTAGAAGTTCTGGCTGCGGTTGCCCATCGCGCCGATCGTGAAGGCGTAGCCGCGCGCGTGCCGGCGGGCGGCCTCCTCCTCGTCGTCGGTGAACTCCACCCCCACCGGGACGACGACGTCGAGGTCGGCGACGGTCCGGCCCGCCCGGGCCGCGCCGGCGGCCAGCGGCTCGAGGAACGCGGCCGCTGTCTCGGGCATGAACGCGTTGGCCAGCCATCCGTCGGCCAGCTCACCGGTGAGGGCCAGGTTCTTCGGCCCCAGCGCGGCCAGGTAGACCGGCACCGGGACCGGCGGGGCCATCGACCTGATCGCCCGCCCGGCGCTGTCCGGCAGCGGCAGCCGGTAGACCGCGCCGTCGTGGACCAGGCGCTCCCCTGCCGCCACGGTGCGCAGCACCTCGATCGTCTCGCGGGTCATCGTCAACGGGGCGCTGAAGCGCACGCCGTGCCAGCCCTCCATGACCTGCGGGCCGCTGGTGCCGAGCCCGAGCAGGAACCGGCCGCCGGACAGCTCCTGCATCGACATGGACGACATGGCCAGCAGCGCCGGCGTCCGCGCCCCGAGCTGGGCGATGCCCGTCGCGAGCCGGATGCGGCTGGTCCGGGCCGCGAGGAAGGCCAGCGGGGTGAACGCGTCGTATCCCCACGCCTCGGCCACCCAGACCGAGTCCGCACCCAGGCGCTCCGCCTCCTCGACGAACACCACGTCGTCCGGGCCGGCACCGCTGACGGCGACCGCTACGCGCATGGCGGCAACGTAGCGAGATCCGTCCCCCCGAGGCGACGGTGGACGGGCGACCGCCGTCGGGCCGCTGCCGGGCCGCTGCCGGGCACGACGCAGGATGGGCGCGTGCGCGCGGTGGTGAGCAGGGTGGCCTCGGCGTCGGTCACCGTGGACGGCGCCGTCGTCGGCGACATCGGTCCCGGGCTGCTGGCGCTGGTGGGCGCCGGCCGGGACGACGACGCGGCCCGCGCGCGGGCGCTGGCGCGGAAGGTGCACGAGCTGCGGGTCTTCCCCACCGACGACGGCGCCCGCTCGGCCGGCGACCTCGGTCTGCCCGTCCTCGTCGTGAGCCAGTTCACGCTCTACGCCGACACGCGCAAGGGCCGCCGTCCCTCGTGGGCCGGCGCCGCGCCCGGTGAGCTGGCGGAACCGCTGGTCGAGGAGGTCGTCGCCGAGCTGCGCCGCCGGGGCGGCACGGTGGCCACCGGCGTGTTCGGGGCCCGCATGCAGGTGGCGTCTGTCAACGACGGACCGATGACCTTGCTGCTGGAGGTCTGATCCGCGGCGAGTCGGGTACGGAAGGTGACCGAACACACGGGCTGTGGGTTCCCTGAGAATCCCATCCCCGCGGAACACCGCGCCCGGTCGCGACCGTTGGACTGGGCATAACACAACGGACCACAACGGACCACAGCGCGGGGCCCCGCCGGACACCGGAGCCCCACCCCCGACGCGGGTGCAGCACCGCCATCGACGACCGGTGGTGCATCCGGATCACAGGCAAGGACGAAGACATCCCGTGACGCTCCTCCAGTCTTCCCCCAGTGACGCCCTCGAGGTCCGCTCGCCGCGCCGCGAGCCGGACACCAGTGGACTGGTGTCGACCGACCTGGTGCGCGTGTACCTCAACACCATCGGCAAGACCGCGCTGCTGACCGCCGAGCAGGAGGTCGAGCTCGCCAAGCGCATCGAGGCCGGTCTCTACGCCGAGCGGCTGCTCAGCGAGCGCCAGCTCACCCCGGCCGTGCAGCGCGACTACAAGGCCCTCGCCGCCGACGGCAAGGCCGCCAAGCGGCACCTGCTCGAGGCCAACCTGCGCCTGGTCGTCTCGGTGGCCAAGCGCTACACCGGCCACGGCATGACGTTCCTGGACCTCATCCAGGAGGGCAACGTCGGTCTCATCCGGGCCGTCGAGAAGTTCGACTACACCAAGGGCTTCAAGTTCTCGACCTACGCGACGTGGTGGATCCGCCAGGCGATCACCCGCGCGATGGCCGACTCCGGCCGCACCATCCGGCTCCCCGTGCACCTGGCCGAGCAGGTCAACAAGGTCGTGCGGACCCGCCGGCGGGTGCACCAGGAGCTCGAGCGCGAGCCCACCGCCGAGGAGCTCGGCCTCGAGCTGGACATGACGCCGGAGCGGGTGACCGAGCTGCTCGAGTACTCCCGCGACCTGGTGTCGCTCGACCAGACCGTCGGCGCCGACGAGGAGTCCCGCCTCGGTGACTTCATCGAGGACGCCGACGCCGCGGTCGCCGAGGACGCCGTCGCCTTCCAGATGATGAAGGGCGACGTCCGCACCGTCCTGGCCACGCTCGAGGACCGCGAGCGCGACGTGGTCGTGCTGCGCTTCGGCCTCGACGGCGGCCAGCCCCGGACGCTGGAGCAGATCGGCAAGCAGTTCGGCCTCTCCCGCGAGCGGGTGCGCCAGATCGAGCGCGAGACGATGGCCAAGCTGCGCGACCCGCAGCGCGCCGACGCCCTGCGCGACTACCTCGCCTGAGGGAGGCCACTCCCGCCCCTCGCACGATCGGGGCGGGAGCGGGCCGAGCCGAGAGCCGGTCACCCATCCGGGTGGCCGGCTCTCGGCGTTGACGGCCGGGCCGCGGGGGTCCACGATCGTCGTCAACCATCCGGTTGAGGAGGTCGCGGTGACGGAGACGGCGCAACGGTGGCGGCGGCTGGCCGACGACTTCGGCCGGCGGGTCGACGCCGTCCCCCCGGACCGCTGGGACGACCCCGCCCCGTGCCCCGGCTGGGTGGCCCGGGACGTGGTCCGGCACCTGGTGGAGTGGATGCCGGCGCTCTACCTGGGAGCCGTGGGTCTGCCGGTCCCCGACGGCCCCTCGGTCGACGACGACCCGGCCGGCGCCTGGCGTGCCGCCGACGCCGCGGTCTCGGCCCTGCTCGACGACCCCGCCCTGTCCTCGCGCCCCACGAGCACCCGCGCCGGGCAGATGACGCTGGAGCAGCTGGTCGCGATGACCGGGCTGATGGACCTGCTGGTGCACGCCTGGGACCTCGCCCGCGCCACCGGCCAGGACGAGACCCTGGACGCGGCCGAGGCGTCGGCCTTCCTCGCCGGGATCGAGCCGTGGGACGCCGCGCTGCGCAGCAGCGGCTACTACGGGCCCCGTGTCGCCGTCCCCGACGACGCCGACGCCCAGACGAAGCTGCTGGCCTTCACCGGCCGGCAGCCCTGACCGGCGAGACAGGCCGGGAACGGCACCGGACCGCGGTCCGGAGGTGAGCCGCCCTGCGGGGGTCGTGCCCGAGGGGGGCCCGGAGGGTTCCGCGACGGGTGCGACGGATCGGCTCAGCGCAGGCCGGGAACGGCACCTGGCCGCGGTGGAGCCCGGTAGGGCGACGGACAGCACAGCTCAGTACAGGTCGCGCATCCGCCGGGGGCCGGGGTCGATGCGGGCCGTGGGCGGGCCGATGCGGACGGTGCCGCCGGCGACGACCAGCGAGCGGCCGCCGTGCCAGGGGTCGGCCGGCCCGGCGATGACCGGCGAGAGGCTCAGCCCGAGCACCTCGGGCAGGTCGTCGGCCAGCCGCGCCACCCGCAGCAGCAGCTCCTCCAGGGCCGCGACGTCGACCGGCTCCGAGCCGCGCCAGCCGTCGAGCAGCGGCCAGGCGCGGGGGGCCCGCACGAGCTCGGCGGCGTCGAGGTCGGTGAGCGGCAGCGTGCGGTAGGCCCGGTCGCCGAGCAGCTCGGTGGCCACCCCGCCGACGCCGAAGCTGACCAGCGCACCGAACGACGGGTCGTCGACGACCTCGACGACGGTGGCCACGCCCGGCGCGGCCATCTCCTGCACGATCACCGGGTCGCCGGCCGGGATGGCGGCGAAGGCGGCGCGCACGGCGGCGTCGTCGGGGAGGTCCAGCCGGACCCCGCCGAGGTCGGTCCGGTGCCGCAGCCACGGCGCCGTCGACTTGAGCACCACCGGGTAGCCGACGGCGTCGGCGGCGGCGACGGCCTCCTCGGCGGTGGTCGCCACCCGGGTGCCCAGCAGCGGGACGCCGTAGGCGCCCAGCAGCGCCAGCGCCTCGTCGTCGGTGAGCTGCCGGCCGGCAGGGGTCTCGGCCAGCGCCCCGTGCACCACCGTCCGGCCGCGCTGCTCGTCGACGTCGGGCAGGTCGGGCACCGTGCCCACCGGGCGCTGCCGCCAGCGCGCGTACTCCGTCACGCGGGCCAGCGCGATGACCGCCCGCTCCGGCGTCGAGTACGAGGGCACCGAGCCACGGGCGGGCATGCCCGCCGCGTCGGGCACGGTCAGCTCCGGCGGGAAGCCCTCGGCGGAGAGGAAGGTGGCGAGGACCGGCTTGGCCGAGCCCGCCGACACCTCGCGCAGCGCCCGGCCGTACTCCTCCGGCGGCGTGCGCACCAGCGGCGGGAGGAACACCGCGACGACGGAGTCGACCCCGTCGTCGTCGACCGCCTCCTGCAGCGCCGCGCGGAACGCCTCGGGGCTGCCGCCGCTGCCGATGTCGACCGGTGCCTCGTGCGCCAGCGCCAGCCCCTGGTCCAGGACGGAGTCGGCGACGAGCACGCCGAGGGCGGTGGAGTTGCCGACGACGGCGACCCGGTTCCCGGCCGGCAGCGGCTGGTGGGCCAGCAGCATCCCGACCTCGAACAGCTGCGCGACGGTGTCGACGCGGATGACCCCGGCCGAGGTGAACAGCGCGGCCACCGACTGCTCCGGCACCGTGACCGACGTGCCGGCCAGGCCGGGCGTCAGGCCGCCGTGCCGGCCGCTCTTGACCGCCACCACGGGCTTGGTGCGCGCCACCGTGCGCGCCAGCCGGGCGAACTTGCGCGGGTTGCCGAAGCTCTCCAGGTGCAGCAGCACGACCTCGGTGCCGGGGTCGGTGGCCCAGTACTGCAGCAGGTCGTTGCCGCTCACGTCGGCGCGGTTGCCCGCCGAGACGAAGCTGGACAGCCCGATGTTGCGGGTGCGCGCCCGCTCGAGCAGCGCCACGCCCAGGGCACCGGACTGCGCGAAGAAGCCGACCCGGCCGCGCCCGGGCACGTGCGGCGCCAGGCTGGCGTCGAGCCGGATCGCCGGGTCGGTGTTGACGATCCCCAGGCAGTTGGGCCCGACCACCCGCATGCCCGACGCCCGGGCCGAGGCGACCAGCTGCCGCTCGGCCTCCCGCCCGGCCGGGCCGCTCTCGCCGAAGCCGCCGGAGATGACCACCAGGCCGCGGACGCGCTTGCGCCGGCAGGCCTCCACGACTCCGGCGACCTCGTCGGCCGGCACGGCGAGCACCGCCAGGTCGACGTCGTCGGGGATGGCGTCGATCGTGGCGTAGGCCGGCACCCCCCGGACGTGCCGGGCGCCGGGGTTGACCGGGTAGACCGGCCCGTTGAAGCCGTGGTCGAGCAGGTTGCGCAGCACGGCGTACCCGAGCTTGCCCTCGTCGTTGCTGGCGCCGACCACCGCGACCGAGGACGGGGTGAGCAGCCGGGCGATCGAGCGGGACTCGCTGCGCTGCTCGCGCTCGTAGGTCACGGCCAGCGAGTTCTCGGTGGGCGCGATCGGGAAGGTCAGGTGGACCACGCCCTCCTCGTAGGAGCGGCTGGCCTGGTAGCCGGCGTCGAGGAACACCCGCACCATCCGGGCGTTCTGGGCGAGCACCTCGGCGACGAAGCGGGTGATGCCGCGCTCGCGGGCGGCGGCGGACAGGTGCTCGAGCAGCACGGAGCCCAGTCCCCGGCCCTGGTGGGCGTCCTCGACGAGGAAGGCGATCTCGGCGTCGGTGGTGCCGGGGAGGCGGTCGTAGCGGCCGACGGCGATCAGCTGCTCGCCGAGCAGCACCACGAAGGCCACCCGGTCGGTGTGGTCGACGTGGGTGAACCGGTGCAGGTCGCGGTCGGAGAGCCGCTTCATCGGCCCGAAGAACCGCAGGTAGCGGGTCTGGTCCGAGCTGCGCTCCATCAGGCCGGTCAGCCCGTCGGCGTCCTCGGGGCAGATCGGGCGCAGGTGCACCGTGCCGCCGTCGGCGGCGATGATGTCGGCCTCCCAGTGCGCCGGCGGCCGCGGCGGGGCGGGCTCGTCGTGGACGGACGGGGTCGCGGACGGCCCCCCAGCGGCGCCCGCGGCCCCGTCCAGAGGCTCGCCGCGAGCCTGCGAGTGGTGAGGGGGGCGGGGTCCTTCCTCAGTCACGGGGGTCGTCCGGGTCGAGGCCGAAGTAGGGGAACGACGCGCGGCGGGTGCGCATGATCGCGCGGTCGACGCGGGTCTCGGTGAACGGGTCCCACGCGGAGAAGCCGGTGTAGCCGCCCTCGGTCATGTGCGTCGGTGGGCGGGCGCGCAGGCCGCGGGCGACGACGTCGTCGCGCCAGGACTGCGGGATCTCGGTGACCGGGTCCAGCCGCTCGCCGGACGCCTCGGCCAGCAGGTGCGTCCACGCCCGGGGCACGCAGCGCACCAGCCCGTAGCCGCCGCCGCCGAGGGCGATCCAGCGGCCGTCGCAGAGCTCGTGCGCGAGCTCGTGCACCGCCGTGTAGCTGGTCCGCTGGCCGTCGATGGTGAGGCCGAGGTCGGCCAGCGGGTCCTCGTGGTGGGCGTCGCAGCCGCACTGGGTGACCAGGATCTGCGGGGAGAAGGCGCGCAGCACGCTCGGGACGACGGCGTGGAAGGCGCGCAGCCAGCCGGAGTCGTCGGTGCCGTTGGGCAGCGCGAGGTTGACCGCGCTGCCGAGCGCCCTGTCGGGGTCGCCGGTCTCCTCGGGGTAGCCGGTGCCGGGGAAGAGGGTCAGCGGCGTCTGGTGGACGCTCACCGTGAGCACCCGCGGGTCGTCGTAGAAGGCGGTCTGCACGCCGTCGCCGTGGTGGACGTCGAGGTCGACGTAGGCGATCCGCTCCCAGCCCTGCCGGAGCAGCCAGGCGATGGCGATCGAGGCGTCGTTGAAGACGCAGAACCCCGACGCGCGGTCGCGCATGGCGTGGTGCAGGCCGCCGGAGATGTTGACCGCGTGCTGCGCCCGTCCGCTGTGCACCAGCTCGGCGGCCAGCACGCTGCCGCCGGTGATGAGCGCCGCGGCCTCGTACATGCCCTCGAAGACGGGGTTGTCCGCCGTGTGCAGGCCGTGCCCGACGCCGGGGTCGGCGGGCGCCCGGCGGACCGCCTCCAGGTACTCGGGGTCGTGGCACAGGGTGAGGAGGTCGGTGCCGGCGGGCGTCGGCTTCACCACCTCCACCCGGCCCGGCGCCAGCACGCCGAGCCCCTCGGCCAGCCGCATGGTCAGGTCCAGCCGCACGGGGTGCAGCGGGTGGTCGCCGCCCATCGTGTAGCCGAGCAGCGCGTCGTCCCAGACGACCGTCACCGCGTCGCTCACGGGCCCCTCCTGTCGCCGCCGGGACGTCGTCGTCCCTGGCCGGGACGCTACCGCCGGGGCACCGCCGCCGCGCTCCCCCGCGCGCCGCGGTCCGGCGGCGCGGACGTGGGCCGCCGAGCCGCGGGCGGTCCGCCGTGGACGGCCGGGCCGGGTGGCCCGCGGGCCGTAGGATCGGCAGGGACACGGAGGAGTGCCAGTGAACGACCTCATCGACACCACCGAGATGTACCTCCGCACGATCTTCGAGCTGGAGGAGGAGGGCATCGTGCCCCTGCGGGCACGCATCGCCGAGCGGCTGCACCAGAGCGGCCCGACGGTCAGCCAGACCGTGGCCCGCATGGAGCGCGACGGGCTGCTGACCGTCGAGGGCGACCGCCACCTGCAGCTGTCGGAGCAGGGGCGCCAGCTGGCCACCGCCGTGATGCGCAAGCACCGGCTGGCCGAGTGCCTGCTCGTCGACGTCATCGGCCTGGACTACGCCGACGTGCACGAGGAGGCCTGCCGCTGGGAGCACGTCATGAGCGAGGCGGTGGAGCGCAAGCTGCTGACCCTGCTCGGCAACCCCAGCGTCTCCCCGTTCGGCAACCCGATCCCGGGCCTCGACGCGCTGGGCGGTGAGACCTCCGCGGTGCTCGACTCGCTGACCCTGCTCTCCACGTCCGCGACCGCCGAGGGCCGCCGGGTCACCATCCGGCGGATCAGCGAGCAGCTCCAGGAGGACGCCGGCCTGCTGCGCTCCCTGGCCGACCGCGGGGTGCGCCCGGGCGCGACGGTGGTGGCCACCTCGAGCAACGGCACCATCAGCCTCGACGGCCAGCCGCTGCCGGCGGGGGTGGCCCAGCACGTGTTCGTCGCCGCCCTCGACGAGGACCTCACGCCCGCGGAGGCCGCGGCCCAGCTGTAGTCCCGGTCCCGGCAGCGCCCGGTGTCCCGCTCGTGCGGGACGCCGGGCGCTGCTTCGTATGGTGGTCGGCACCCCGAGTGCCGTCACCCCGCGAGGAGCCCCGGTGAGCCAGCCCGACGCCGACACCGCCACCGAGACCACCGCCGAGACCACCGCCGGGACCACCGCCGGGACCGCCCCGGCGGCCGACCCGGGTCCCGGGCACCCCTTCGCCCGGCTGGCCGACTTCGTCGCCGTCCCGCGGGTGGCCGGGCTGGCCCTGTCGGCCGACGGCCGGCGGCTGGCCGTCGCGGTGCAGACGCTGGACGCCGAGCGCAAGAAGTGGGTCTCGGCGCTGTGGGAGGTCGACCCCGACGGGCAGCGCCCGGCCCGGCGGCTGACCCGCAGCGCCCCCGGCGAGGCCGCGCCGGCCTTCACGCCCGACGGCACGCTGCTGTTCGTCTCCGCCCGGCCCGACCCCGCGGTGACCGACGGCGCCGAGCCGAAGCCGGCGCTGTGGGCGCTGCCGCCCGGCGGTGGCGAGGCCCGCCCGGTGGTCACCCGGCCCGGCGGCGTCGGCGGCTTCGCGGTGGCCGCCGACAGCGGCGAGGTCGTGGTCGTGTCCTCGGCCATGCCCGGCGCGGCCGACGCCGCCGAGGACGAGCAGCGCCGCAAGGCCCGCGCCGACGCCGGGGTGTCGGCGATCCTGCACGAGGCCTACCCCGTGCGGTACTGGGACGCCGACCTCGGCCCCGCCGCCCCGCACCTGTTCTGGGCCGGCGCCCTGCCCGCGGAGGGGCCGGCCGGCGAACCGCCCCGGCCGGTCGAGCTGCGCGACCTGACGCCGGACGCCGCCCCGCCCACCGGTGCCGGGGAGTCGGTGACCGTCTCCCCCGACGGCCGGCTGGCGCTGCGCGTCGACCAGGTGCCCGACGGACCGGCCGGCCGCCGGGACCGGCTCGTGCTCGTCGAGACCGCCACCGGCGGGAGCCGGGTGCTCGTCGACGACCCGCTGGCCGACGTGCACTCGGGCCGGTTCTCCCCCGACGGCACGGCGGTGGTCTGCGTCCGCGAGACCACGACCACCTACGCCGAGCCCCCGGACTACACCCTGCTGCTGGTCGACGTCGCCTCCGCCGCGACCCGCGAGCTCACCCCCGGCTTCGACCGCTGGCCCAGCGCGCCGCAGTTCAGCGCGGAGGGCGACGCCGTCTACTTCCTCGCCGACGACGACGGCCGGCACGCGCTGTTCCGTGTCGAGCTGGCCGGCGGCGACCCGGTCCGGCTGACCGCCGACGGCGCCTACAGCGACCTGCAGGTGGCCCGCGACGGCAGCGCCCTCTACGCGCTGCGCTCGGCCTACGACGAGCCGCCGGCCCCGGTGCGACTGGACCCCCGGGCGACCGGCCAGCACCCCGGGCCGCTGCCCAACCCGGGCACGGTCGGCCGGCTGCCCGGCACGCTGACCGAGGTGCAGGCCACCGCGGCCGACGGCGCGCGCGTGCAGTCGTGGCTGGTGCTGCCCGAGGGCGCGAGCGCCGAGCACCCCGCGCCGCTGGTGCTGTGGATCCACGGCGGGCCCCTGATGAGCTGGAACTCCTGGTCGTGGCGCTGGTGCCCGTGGGTGCTCGCCGCGCGCGGCTACGCCGTCCTGCTGCCCAACCCGGCGCTGTCGCAGGGCTTCGGACAGGACTTCGTGCGGCGCGGCTGGGGCGAGTGGGGCGGCGCCCCCTACACCGACCTGATGGCCGCCGTGGACGCCGCGGAGCGGTTGCCGGAGGTCGACGAGACCCGCACCGCGGCGATGGGCGGGTCCTTCGGCGGCTACATGGCCAACTGGGTGGCCACGCAGACCGACCGGTTCCGGGCGATCGTGACGCACGCCAGCCTGTGGGACCTCGACTCCTTCGTGGGCACCACGGACGCCGCCTACTACTGGGAGAAGGAGTGGGGCGACCCGCTCACCGAGCCCAAGCGCTACGAGCAGAACTCACCACACCGCTTCGCCGACGCGATCCGCACGCCGGTGCTGGTCATCCACGGCGACAAGGACTACCGCGTGCCGATCGGTGAGGGCCTGCGGCTCTGGTACGACCTGCAGAAGCGCGGCGTGCCCTCCCGGTTCCTCTACTTCCCCGACGAGAACCACTGGGTGCTCACGCCCGGGAACTCCACCGTCTGGTACGAGACGGTGCTCGCGTTCCTGGCCGAGCACGTCCTCGGCCAGGAGTGGCAGCGGCCCGAGCTGGTCTGAGGGAGCGTCGGCGGGAGATGTCGGCGCCGTCGACGGAGGCCGGTCAGTGGTGGGAGCCGTCCCGACCGAGGGTCTCCACGGGGGTCGCGCCGGGGCGGGTCCACTGCGGCACGGGGCGGCTGGTCGGGCCCCAGGTGGGGTGCCCATCCGCGTCCGAGCGCCAGTACCAGCACGCCTGACGCCCCTGGGGCCAGCCCTCGGGTGTGTCCTCCCACGCCTCGCCGCGGCCGTAGGGCGTCCGGTCGAGCAGGCCGAAGGACCCGACGACCGGCTCGTTGCCCCGGCCCGTCGTGGAGTAGGTCAGGAACGTGCGGTCGCCGTCGCGCAGGTAGCACGTGAGGTAGCCCATGTCGCCGCCGACCGGCTCGTCGATCCCGCGCACCGAGTACCAGGGCTGGGGGTAGCCCATGAACTCGACGAAGGCGGCCACCTCGTCCCACCGGCCCGTGGTCACGATGGCGAGGGAGACGCCGCGGGCGTCGAGGTAGACGGTGTCCCGCAGCTGCCAGGTGGTCATGGTGCAGCCCTCGCACTGGCCCTGGTGCGGCGCGCCGTCGTACCACATGTGCTTGTAGACCACGAGCTCGTCGCGGCCCCGGAACAGGTCCAGGAACGGGACCGGGCCGTCGGGTCCGACGACCTCGACGGTCCCGTCGAACTCCACCAGGGGCAGCCGGCGGCGGGCCGCGGCCAGGGCGTCACCCGCGCGGGTGTGGGCCTTCTCGCGGACCAGGAGCTCGTCCCGGGCGGCCTGCCAGGTGGCCAGGTCGACGACGGGCGGACGGCCGGGCAGCGCGGTGGTCGGGTTCCTCGGCGTGGTCGTCATGGCGTCCTCCGTGGGATCTCGGGCAGGACGGCGACGAACGACGTCCTGCGGCACCAGGACAGACCCCCGACCCGGGCGGAACTCATCGCGGCGGGGCCCTCGGCCGAGCCGGCGCGGACCACGTCGGCAGCCGACGGAGTCGCTCACCCGCCGGCCAGCGTGCTGGTGATCAGCGCGCGCAGCTCCGCCGGGGGCAGGCAGGCCTGCAGTCCGTCGGCGAGCAGGCGGGGCAGCTCGGCGGCCGGGTCGGCGGCCAGCGCCCGGTCGAGGGCGACGTTGGCCGTGGCGCCGTCGCCGCGCAGCCACGCGCTGACCGCCAGCAGGGTCGCCGGCGGGCCGTCGAGCGGGACCGGGGCCCGGCGGGTGCACTCGGTCCACAGCACCTCGGCGGCCGCGGCGTCGTCGCCCAGGGCCAGCCCCATCGCCCGGTCGCGGACCTCGGTCAGGGTGAGCGCCCAGAGCACCCGCGCCACCTGCGCGTCGGGGAGCCGGGTGCCCGCGGTGGCCGGCCCGGGGCGGCAGGCGCTCACCGCGTCGGCGATCGCGGCGTCGCACCCCCACGCCACGGCCGGCCGCCCGGCCGCGCGGAGCCGGGCAGCGTGCTCCCGGCCGGCGCGCAGGCACGCCTCGGCCATCGCCGCGAGTCCGGTGACCTCGGTCGGCGGGGCGATGCGGGCGGCGAGCGCCTCCCTGTCGCGGGCGAGGACCGCGCCGCCGGCGACGGCCGCAGCGGCCAGCGGGCTGGCACCGTCGGGCAGCGGGGTGCCGCGGCCGGGCTCGCAGCACGGGTACGGGCAGTCGTAGTCCCACCAGCGGCCGACGCGCACGAGCAGCGCCTCCCGGACCGGGACGTCGATCGCGTCGAGCGCCAGCACCACCTCGTGCACCAGGGCGCGGTGCGGCAGCTCGGGAGCGGCGCCGGGCGGCTCGAAGTGCGCCGGGAACACGGGGACCGTGACGTCGTCGGGCGCCTCCGACACCACCGCGAGCAGCACCGCGGCCGGGTCGTCGGTGTCCATCCGGACGGCCAGCGCGCGGGCCAGCGCGGCGGCGTCCGCGGGGTCGGGCAGGTCGGCGCGCGCGGTGAGGCCGACCCGGCTGCCGCCCGGGCCGCGCAGGCTGACCAGCACGAGGGACTCGGCGGGGTGGAAGCCGAGCAGGTGGGGCAGGGCCGCGGCGACCTCACCGCTGTCGCCGAGGCGGATGACGGGCGGCGCGGCGGAAGGCGGCCGGGTCGAGAGGGGCTGGGGTTCGTCCACCCCGCCGACCCTGGGACCCGGGCGGGGCCGGCAGGAGCGTCGTCGGCCGGCTGTGGACCGGCCGGCGGCTGTGGACGGCCGCGCGCCGGGCCGTCGGGAGCGTGTGCCGGACCGGCGGTCAGCGCCTCACAGCTCGTACTGGACGGCGCTGCGGGCGGCCAGGTAGGGGCGCACGTGCTCGGCGATGACCGCCAGGTGCGTGGGGTCGGTCGCGTAGCCGCGGAAGGTCCCGGCGTCGGGGAAGTCGGCGACCAGGATCGTGTGCGCGTTGCCCTCGACCAGGCCGGCGTCGGGCGCGACGGTGAAGGCGACCGGGCCGGGCACCTGCTCGGGCAGCCGGCGCAGCGCGGCCACCGTCTCGGCCCGCCGGGCCTCGTCGGCGGAGTCGGACCAGGTGAAGTGGACGACGTGTCGGATCACGGCGGCCAGCCTGTCAGGCACGGGCGGTGGGCGGACGGTACGGGGTCGTTAGAGTCCGGCGCATGGGACGACGGCTGCGGATCGCACTGCTGTCGTACCGGAGCAAGCCGCACAGCGGGGGCCAGGGCGTCTACGTGCGGGCCCTGTCCCGCGAGCTGACCGCCCTCGGCCACGCCGTCGAGGTCCTCAGCGGCCAGCCCTACCCCGAGCTCGACGACGGCGTCCCCCTCACCCGCGTCCCCAGCCTCGACCTCTACCGCGAGCCCGACCCCTTCCGGGTGCCGCGGCCCTCGGAGTTCCGCGACCGGGTCGACGTCCTGGAGTGGGCGGCGATGTGCACGGCCGGCTTCCCCGAGCCGCTGACCTTCACCCTGCGCGCGGCCCGCGAGCTCCTCCCCCGCGCGCACGAGTTCGACGTCGTCCACGACAACCAGAGCCTCGGCTACGGCCTGCTGCGGCTGGTCCGCGCCGGCGTCCCCACCGTCGCCACCGTGCACCACCCGGTCGCCATCGACCGGCAGCTCGAGCTCGCCGCCGCGCCCACGCTGCGCCGCCGGCTCACGCTCACCCGCTGGTACGGCTTCACCGCGATGCAGGCGCGGGTCGCCCCGCGCCTGGACGCGGTCACCACCGTCTCGGAGAGCTCGCGGCGCGACATCGAGACGCACCTCCGCGTGCCGGCGGCCGGCGTCGAGGTCATCCCGGTCGGCATCGACCCCGCGGTCTTCACCCCGCCGCCGCCCGGCCGGCCGCGGGGGACCGACTCGATCGTGGTCACCACCAGCGCCGACGTCCCGCTCAAGGGCCTGGTGCACCTGCTCGAGGCGGTGGCCAAGCTGCGCACCGAGCGGCCGGTGCGGCTCACCGTCGTCGGCACCGCCCGCCCGGGCGGCCCGGCGGAGTCGGCGCTGGACCGGCTCGGGCTGCGCGACGCCGTCCGCTTCACCGGCCCGCTGCCCGAGGCCGACCTGGTCGAGCTCCTGCAGACGGCGACCGTGGCCGCCATCCCCTCGCTGTACGAGGGCTTCTCCCTGCCGGCGGTCGAGGCGATGGCCTGCGGCACGCCGCTGGTCACCACCGACGCCGGCGCCCTGCCGGAGGTGGTGGGCACCCACGCCGGGCTGCGGGTGCGCGCGGGCGACGTCGGCGAGCTGACCGCGGCGCTGCGGCTGGTGCTGGAGAACCCCTCGCTGCAGGAGCAGCTGGGCCGCGCCGGGCGCCGCCGGGTGCTGGCCTCCTACACCTGGCGGGCGACCGCCGAGCGGACGGCGGACTGGTACGCCGAGGTGCTGCAACGGAAGGGTGCTCCGTGCTGACCGTCGACTACGACCTGCTCGACGTGCGCCCGGGCACGACCGTGCTCGACCTGGGCTGCGGCGAGGGCCGGCACGCCTTCGAGGCCTACCGGCGCGGCGCGCGGGTGGTGGCGGTCGACTGGGGCGTGCCCGAGGTGGAGACGACCAGGCGCTGGCTCGGTGCCATCGCCGAGGCCGGGGAGGCCCCGGCCGGGGCGCACTACGAGGTGGTGCGCGGCGACCTCCTGCACCTGCCCGTCCCCGACGCCAGCGTCGACCGGGTGATCGCCTCGGAGGTGCTCGAGCACATCCCGGACGACGCGCGGGCGATGGCCGAGATCGCCCGCGTGCTCAGGCCCGGCGGGCGGGTCGCGGTCACCGTGCCGCGCTTCGGACCCGAGCGGGTCTGCTGGGCGCTGTCGGACGCCTACCACGCCAACGAGGGCGGCCACGTCCGCATCTACCGCGGCGACGAGCTGCGGGCCCGGCTGGCCGGAGCCGGCCTCGTGCCCGGCCGGCGGCACCACGCGCACGCCCTGCACGCGCCCTTCTGGTGGCTCAGGTGCGCGGTCGGCGTCGAGCGCGACGCGGCCGTCGTCCGGGCCTACCACCGGCTGCTGGTCTGGGACCTGACCCACCGGCCGTGGCCGACCCGGACCGCCGAGCGGCTGCTCGACCCGCTGATCGGCAAGAGCCTGGTGGTGTACGCCAGCAAGCCGGCCGGCGAGCCGGCGGCACGCGCCCGCCGCCGGACGGTCGCCGCGGCGCCGGAGCGGGAGCGGACCCCTGCGGGCTGAGCTGCCGGAGCTCCCCGGCGTCCTCGACGGCGCCGCGGTGCGCCGCACCGTGTCCGCGATCGCCGCCGAGCAGGCCCGCGACGGCGCCCTGCCGTGGTTCCGCGGCGGGCAGCTGGACCCGTGGGACTCGATCGAGGCCGCGATGGCCCTCGACGTCGGTGGCGAGCACGAGCGCGCGGCGGCCGCCTACCGCTGGCTGGCCGCGCGGCAGCGGACCGACGGCTCCTGGGCGGCGGAGTACCGCGGCGGCGCCGAGACCCAGCCCGCCGTCGAGAGCAACCACGCCGGCTACCTCGCCGTCGGCGCCTGGCACTCCTGGCTGGCCAGCGGTGACGAGCGGCTGGTCACCGAGCTGTGGCCGGCCGTGCGCCGCGGACTGGACCTGGTGGTGCGCATGCAGCTGGCCGGCGGGGCGGTCAGCTGGGCGCTGCGGCCCGACGGCACCCCCGACGACACCGCGCTGCTGACCGGCAACGCCAGCCTGTTCCAGGCCCTGCGCTGCGGCGTCGCCCTGGCCGGGCTGACCGGCGAGCCGCAGCCGGACTGGGAGCTGGCCGTCACCGACCTCGGGACGGCGCTGCGCACCGACCCCGGTGCCTTCGCCGACCGGTCCCGCTGGTCGATGGACTGGTACTACCCGGTGCTGGCCGGCGCGGTCACCGGGGAGCCGGCCCGCGCGCGGCTGGCCGCCGACTGGGACCGCTTCGTCGTCCCGGGGCTGGGCGCCCGCTGCGTCGCCGACCACCCGTGGGTGACCGGCGCGGAGACCTGTGAGCTGGCCCTAGCCCTCGTCGTCGCCGGGCAGCACGACGCGGCGCTGGAGCAGGTGGCGGCGATGCAGCACCTGCGCCACCACGACGGCTCGTACTGGACCGGCCTGGTCTACGCCGACGACGCCCGCTGGCCGGTCGAGCGGCCCACGTGGACGGCGGCCGCGGTGGTGCTGGCCGCCGACGCGCTGGCCCAGGCGAGCCCGGCCGCGGAGCTGTTCGCCGACCCGTCCGCGCTGCCGGCGCCGGGCACCGCGGACGCGCCGGGTTCGGCGACCCCGGTCCCGGGAAGGGCCCAGCCGTGACCAGCACGTCGGCCGAGCCCACCACCTCCCGATCCCGCGTCCCCGAGGGCGTGACCGTCGTCGTCATGAGCCGCGACCGGCGCGAGGACCTGCTCGCGACGCTCCCCCGGCACGAGGCGCCCGTGGTCCTGGTCGACAACGGCTCCACCGACGGCACGGTCGACGCCGTCCGCGCGGCGCTGCCCGAGGTCACGGTGCTGCCGCTGGCGGAGAACGTCGGCGCCCGGGCACGCACCATCGGCGCCGGGCACGCGGGCACCGAGTTCGTGGCCTTCGCCGACGACGACTCGTGGTGGGCCCCCGGCGACCTCGCCCGCGCGGCCGAGGTCATGCGCGCGCACCCGCGGCTGGCGGTGCTCGACGCCCGCGTCCTGGTCGGCCCGGAGGAGCGGCTGGACCCGCTGTGCCCCGAGCTGGCGGCCAGTCCGCTGGGCACCCCGGAGCACCTGCCCGGGCCGCGGCTGCTCGGCTTCATCGGGTGCGCGGCGATGGTGCGCACGGAGGCGTTCCTCGCCGTCGGCGGCTTCGACCCGGTGGTGCGCTTCCCGGGCGAGGAGGAGCGGCTCTCCCTCGACCTGGCCGCGGCCGGGTGGGACGTCGCCTACGTCGACTCGGTGACCGTCCACCACCACCCCTCGACCCGCCGGCACGACCCCGCCGCCCGGCGCACGGCCATCTGGCGCTCGAAGGTGCTCACCGCGGTCATGCGGCTGCCGGTGCGCGACGTCGCCGGGACGGTCGTGACCGCACTGCGGACCGGCGCGCCCGAGCGGCGCGGGCTGCGGCGGGCGCTGCCCGACCTGCCGGCCGCGCTGCGCCGCCGCCGGCGGCTGCCCGACCCGGTGCTGGCCGACCTGCGGCTGCTCGCGGGGGAGCGCAGGTGACCGAGACGCGGGCCCGGCTGCAGGACACCGGCACCGACCCCGATGACCGGGTGGCCGTCGTCGTCATCACGCACCAGCGGCGCGAGGAGGTGCTCGGCGCGCTGTCGCGGCTGGCGGCCCTGCCCGAGCGGCCGCACGTCGTGGTGGTCGACAACGGCTCCACCGACGGGACGGCTCGGGCCGTCGAGGAGCGGTTCCCCGGGGTCGAGCTGGTCGCCAGCCCGGAGAACCTCGGCGCGGTCGGGCGCAACGTCGGCGTCGCCCGCGTCTCGACGCCCTACGTCGCCTTCTGCGACGACGACACGTGGTGGGACCCCGGCTCGCTGCGCCTGGCCGCCGACGTGCTCGACGCGCACCCGCGGCTGGCCGTGGTGACCGCGCGGATCGTCGTCGAGCCCGGCGGGACCGAGGACCCGATCGTGCCGGAGCTGCGCGACTCCCCCGTCCCCGGCGCGGACTGGCTGCCCGGGCCGGCGCTGGGCTCGTTCCTGGCCGGCGCGAGCGTGCTGCGGCGGGAGGCGTTCACCGAGGTCGGCGGCTTCTGCGAGCGGCTGTGGCTGGGTGGCGAGGAGGAGCTCATGGCCGGTGACCTCGCCACCGCCGGGTGGGAGCTGTGCTACCTGCCGGCGCTGACGGTGCACCACCAGGCGTCGAAGGCCCGCGACTCGCACCGCCGCCGCCGCGACGGCATCCGCAACACCCTCTGGACGACGTGGCTGCGCCGCCCGCTGCGCCCGGCGCTGCGCCGCACGCTGCACCTGCTGCAGACCCTGCCGCGCGACCGCGTCACCGCGCAGGGGCTGTGGGCCGCCGTCCGCGGCGTCCCGTGGGTGGTGCGCGAGCGGCGCGTGCTGCCGCCGCACGCCGAGGCGCGGTTCGCTGCGCTCGACGCGGTCCAGCGCCGCTCGACCGCCCGCCGCTACGTGAGCTGAGGCGCGCGGCGGCCCGGTGTCGCGCTGCGGCTCACCGTCGTCCTCCGGGGCCGACGGCGACGACGAGACGCATCTCGACGAGTGGGGGCCGGAGGTCCGTCGGGAGGTCCGTCGGGACGACTGGACCGGAACGGTGTCCCCGACCGAGACGCAGGTGAGACGGTGTGCGCTGACGCCGCGTTCCGGGCGCAGGAACGCGGCGTCAGCGCACACGCCGGACCCCCGTGTCAGGTCGCGCAGGTGATGCAGGTGCGCGCGGCGGGCCGGGCGGCGAGCCGCTCGGGGGCGATGGCGCCGCCGCAGGACTCGCAGATCCCGTAGACGCCCGCCTCGACGGCCCGCACCGCCGCCTCGGCGTCGGCCAGACGGCGGCGCGCGGCGGCCAGCAGCGCCGCCACCTGCTGGCGCTCGAAGGCGATCGTCGCGCCCTCCGGGTCGTGCTCGTCGTCGGCGTTGGAGGCGCGGGAGGCCGCCACGACCTCGTCGAACTCCCGGGTGAGCGCCTCGATCTGGGCGAGCGCGGCGGCCCGCTCCTCCCCCAGCGCATCGGTCACCGGAGGCGCCTCAGCAGGCGCAGCGACCCGGTGCCCGGCAGCTCCTCGAAGTCCCCGGAGGCCAGCACCCGCGTGTAGACGCCGAACGGTGCCTGGCCGCCGTCGGCGGGGTCCGGGAAGACGTCGTGGATGGCCAGCGTCCCGCCGACGGCCAGCTTGGCCACCCAGGCGTCCTGGTCGCGGCGGGCGGACTCCTCCGTGTGGCTGCCGTCGAGGAAGAGCAGCGCCAGCGGGGTCGACCACAGCGGGGCGAGCACCTCCGACCGCGCGACGACGGCGACGACGACGTCCTCGGCGCCGGCCTCGGCGACGGTGCGGCGGAACCGCGGCAGGGTGTCGATCCGGCCGACGGCGGGGTCGACCAGCGACGGGTCGTGGTACTCCCAGCCCGGCTGGTGCTCCTCGGAGCCGCGATGGTGGTCGACGGTGACGACCTGCCGGCCGGTCTCCCTGGCCGCGGCGGCCAGGTAGAGCGCCGACTTCCCCATCCACGTGCCCACCTCGAGCAGCGGCCCGGGCACCGCGACGGTGCGGGCGGCCTCGTACAGGGCGCGGCCCTCGTCGGCGGGCATGAAGCCGGGGGCCGCCTCGGCGGCGGCGAGGAGGTCGCTCACCGGGCGAACCTCGCACGCAGCGCCGAGATCCGCTGCTCGGGGGCCGCCCCGGTCGCCGTCCCCGCCACCGTGGCGAAGAAGGCCCCGACCGCCGTCGTCACCGGCGTCGCGAGGACCAGGGCGATCCCGCCGACCAGCGTGCGGATGACCTCCTCGGCCACCACCGAGCTGGTGAGGGTCGTGCCGGCCGGCCGCGCGTAGACCTCGAAGAGCAGCAGCAGCGGGAGCGCGGCCCCGGCGTAGGCGAAGACGATCGTGTAGACGGTCGAGGCGATGTGGTCGCGGCCCACCGCCATGCCGCGCCGGTAGAGGTCGCGCCAGCCCATCGCCGGGTCCACCTCGTGCAGCTGCCAGATCGCCGAGGCCTGGGTGATGGTGACGTCGTTGAGCACGCCGAGTCCGGCCACCACGCACCCGGCGATCACCAGGCCGGAGAAGTCCAGCGTGGGGTCGAAGGTGAGCAGCTGGGTGGTCTCCTCGCTGGTCAGCCCGGTCAGCCGCGCGACGTCGACGCTCACCGCGCCGAGCACGGTCACCAGCGCCAGGCCGAACAGCGTGCCCACCAGCGCCGTCGTCGTCCGGGCCGAGAAGCCGTGGGCGAGGTACAGGACGACGAACATGATCGCCGCCGAGCCCACCAGGCTGACCAGCGTCGGCGACTCCCCCGCCAGCAGCCCCGGGAGCACGAACTGCAGGAGCACGAAGAAGGCGAACGCCAGCCCGACCAGCGCGGCCAGTCCCCGCAGCCGGGCGACGACCCCGACGACGACGGCGAAGACCACGGCGAGCACGACCATCGGCGTCGTCCGCGCGAAGTCGGAGAACCCGTAGCTCACGCCGCCGTCGGCGCCCGCGACGCGGCTGAGCACGATCGTGTCGCCCTCGGCCACCCCGTTGGCGACGACCTCGGCCTGCAGGTCGACCTGCTGGTAGTCACCGGCGCCCTCCCCCTCGAGCACCTCGACGACGGCGGTGGCACAGGTGGCCTCGCCGCACGGCAGCTCCTGCAGCGAGACGACCCGCGCGTCGGGGTAGGTGGTGCCCGGTGGGACGAAGGTCTGGGCGACCTGCTCGGCGGGCGTCGGCTCGTCGCCGGGCCAGAGCACCACGAGCCCGATGACGGTGGCCAGCCCGACGGGTACCAGCAGCAGGAGCATCAGCCAGACGGCGCGGCGCCGGCGGGCCAGGGCCTCCGGGGTCGGCGGCGGTGCGTCGGGGTCGGGTCCGTGGCCGTGCGGGTGGCCGTGCGAGGGCGTGGCGGGCACCCGGTCAGGCTAGGAGCCCGGCAGGCCGCGACACGCGGGGACACGGCCGTCAGCCCGCTGCGGCGCCGAGGGGCCTTCCGCGCCGCGCTCGGGAGGCGGACCGTGGGCGCCACCCGGGTCCCACGCGCGGAGGGCAGCGGCGATGACGGCATCCCGGACACCGGCGGACCTCGACGTCTACGAGGTCGCCTTCCTCGCCGGCGGTGCGACGCGGAGCGTGGAGACGGCGGTGGTGGCCCTGGTGGAGTCCGGGCGGGTCCGCGTCCGGTCGCCGGGCGAGCTCACCGTCGTGTCGCCGGCCCGCCGGCCCCCCCGTCGAGGCGGCGGTGCTGGACGCGCTCGGGCCGAGGGGGCACCGGTCGGTCGAGACGGTGTGCTGGCGCGCGGCCGACGACCCCCGGCTCCTCGAGCTCGGCCGGCGGCTGACCGACGCCGGGCTGCTCGCCCAGCCGCGGCGGTGGCTTGGGCGGCGCGGCAGCGGCCGACCGGCCCCGACCCCCGCCGGCCGCCGCGTCCTGCGAGCGCTCCGGGAGGCACCGCCGGACGACGCCGTCGCGGCCGGCACCAGCGCGGTGCAGGTGGCGCTCGGCGGTCGCGACCGGGTGCCCGACCGCGACCTGCGCGAGGCCGTCTTCGTGGCCCGGCCGCGGCGGCCGCCGCGGGACCACGGCCTGCACAGCCGCATGGCGGAGCTGGCCCGGCTCCGCCAGAGCGAGTACGAGCGGACGTTCCGGGCCCCGTTGTACGACCCCGAGGAGCGCAACCGCTAGGCGCTGCGCCCGTCGGGGCCGTCCGGACGGCGCGACGGCGCCCCGGACGGCGGGGAGCCGCCGGCGTCGGCCGGTCCGGCGTCGGGGTCGACCACCTCGAAGCGCCGCCACAGGCCGGTCAGCTGCAGGGGCCGGGCGACGGCGGCCGGCGGCTCGACGAGCGCGACGGTGACCGCCCGCGGCTGGGCCATCCGCTGCAGCTGGATGAGCACGGCCATCCCGGCCGAGTTCATGAACGACACCCCGCTCAGCTGGATCTCCAGCCGGCGCAGCGTGGGCACCGAGAGCAGCTGGTCGGTGACCACCCGGACCAGCGGCCGCCGGGCGGCCTCGGTCAGCTCGCCCTCGACGGTGACCACGCTGACGTCGCCGTCGAGCGTCGCGGTGACCCGGGGCGCGTCGCCGGAGGGGTGGGCGTCGTCCCCGGCCGCTCCGCCGGGCGGTGCTTGATGGTCCATGCCCGGGGACTGCCCGCCTGCGGGACGGTCCATGCCTGCCCGGGAACAAAGTGTGCCGCTGGATGTTTGCATTACCGCCCGAGGGAGGTAATCTCCAGTTGCCACTAGAGGATACCCCTCGGGCGCCGAACACACACCGGATCTCCCAGGAGGTTCACCCACCATGCTGACCGCCTACGACCCGTTCGCCGCCACGTCCGCCGCCTTCCGCGCCCTGGACCAGCTCGCCGGTCGCCCCGGCACCGCCCGGGCCCTGTCGGGCATGCCGATGGACGCCTACCGGGTCGGCGACAAGTTCGTCGCGCACTTCGACCTGCCGGGCGTCGACCCGGGCTCGATCGACCTGTCGGTGGAGGGCACGACCCTCACCGTCAGCGCCGAGCGCTCGCTGCCGCAGCTCGAGAACGCCGAGTGGGCCGTCGCCGAGCGCCCCTACGGGGCCTACACCCGGCAGCTGGTCCTGGGCCGCAGCCTCGACACCGACCGGCTCGAGGCCAGCTACCACGACGGCGTGCTCACCGTGAGCATCCCGGTGGCGGAGAAGGCCCGCGCCCGCAAGATCACCGTGACCCGCGCCGACGTGCCGGCCGCGGTGGAGGGCCGGACCATCGAGCACGAGTCCGGCAACACCGGGCAGCAGGCCGTCGAGAAGTGACGACGGTGAGCTGATCGGCGAGCGATCGGCGACCCTGACGCGGGGCCGGGCCAGGGATGGCCCGGCCCCGCGCCGTTCCCGCACCCCCGACGGACACCGGGCGACCGGGCGAGCGAGGAGGACCCGTGGCCAGCGACGGCACCGGCCGGCGACCGGGCACCGGCACGGACACCGACCCCACCTCCGACGCCGCCTCCGACGCCGTCCGCCGGCTCGACGACCCGGACTTCCCGGCGCTGACCATGAGCCAGGCCGCCGCACTGCTCGGCGTCCAGGCCGCCTTCCTGCGCAGCCTCGACGGCTCCGGTGTCCTCCAGCCGCACCGCTCCCCCGGCGGCCACCGCCGCTACTCCCGCCACCAGCTGCTGCTCGCCGCGCGGCTGCGCGGCCTGCTCGACGAGGGCCACACGCTCGCCTCGGCCGAGGTCATCCTCGGGCTCCAGGACGAGCTCGCCGACGCCCGCGCCACCAGCGAGCGGCTGCGCGACACCGTCGACCGGCTGCGCACCCGCCGGGACGACGGCGACACCACGGCCAGATAAACCCCCACGGGGTATGGGTGTAGGATGGGGACCGTGACCGACCACGAGAGCAGTCCCGGCCACGTCCACGGCTACATCCACCGCAAGGACGACCACCTCAAGCGGCTGCGCCGCATCGAGGGCCAGGCCCGCGGACTGCAGCGCATGGTCGAGGACGAGAAGTACTGCATCGACGTCCTCACCCAGGTCTCGGCGATGACCTCGGCCCTGCAGTCGTTCGCGCTCGGCCTGCTCGAGGAGCACCTGTCGCACTGCGTCGCCGAGGCCGTCGCCACCGGCGGCCCGGAGGCCGAGGCGAAGGTCCGCGAGGCCTCGGCCGCGATCGCCCGGCTCGTCCGGTCCTGACCCCACCCCTCCCGGAGGCACCCCATGAGCACCGCCAGCTACACCGTCGTCGGCATGACCTGCGGCCACTGCGTCACCGCGGTGACCGAGGAGGTCAGCGGCCTGCCCGGCGTCACCGACGTCTCCGTCGACCTCGACAGCGGCGGCCTGACCGTCACCAGCCAGGCCCCGGTCGACGACGACGCCGTGCGCGCCGCCGTCGAGGAGGCCGGCTACGAGGTCGCCGGCCGCTGAGCCGGCTCCGCACCGCAGGAGGAGGACACCCGTGCGCACCGCCGCCCGGCTCGGCGCCACCGTCGTGGGCCTGGCCGCCGTCCTCGGCGCCGGCTGGGGCGTCGGCACGCTCGTCGGACCGGTCGGCGCGCCGGCCGCCGCGCAGGAGCACGCCGCCGACGAGGGACACCCCGACCCGTCCCCGGCGGCGACCGCGGACGCCGCCCCGCCCGGCGGCCTCCAGGTCTCCGACCGCGGGTACACCCTCGACCTGGTCGCCGACGAGCTGCCGGCCGGGACGTCCCCGCTGGCCTTCCGCATCCTGGGACCCGACGGGGCGCCGGTCACCGACTACGAGGTCGACCACGACGAGGACCTCCACCTGGTCGCCGTCCGCCGCGACCTCACCGGCTACCAGCACGTGCACCCCGAGCGGGGCGCCGACGGGACCTGGACGACGCCGCTGGAGCTGACCCCCGGCAGCTGGCGGGTGTTCGCCGACACCACGCCGGCCGCGCTCGGCGCCGACCTGACCCTCGGCGCCGACCTGGCCGTCGCCGGCGACCTGCGCCCGCAGCCGCTGCCCGGGCCGTCGCCGACGGCGGAGGTGGACGGCTACACCGTCGTCCTCACCGGCGGGCTGGTGCCGGGGCGCGAGTCCGGGCTGACCTTCAGCGTCAGCCGGGGCGGCGTCCCGGTGACCGACCTGCAGCCCCACCTCGGCGCCTACGGGCACCTGGTCGCGCTCCGGGCCGGCGACCTGGGCTACCTGCACGTGCACCCGGTGGGCGACCCGGCCGACCCCGCCACCGCGCCGGGCCCGCACGTCGAGTTCGCCGCCACCGCCCCCTCGGCCGGCGACTACCGGCTGTTCCTGGACCTCCGGCACGGCGACGTGGTCCGGACCGCCGAGTTCACCGTCCACGCCGGCAGCGGCCCGGCGGCCGACACCCCCGCCGCTGCCGAGCCGGACGCCGCCGGGCACGGCCACGGCGACGACTGAGGAGGACCCCGTGGACGCCACCACCCCCACCGCCGAGATCGAGCTCGCCATCGGCGGCATGACCTGCGCGTCCTGCGCGACCCGGGTCGAGAAGAAGCTCAACAAGATCGACGGCGTCACCGCCACCGTCAACTACGCGACCGAGAACGCGAAGGTCAGCTACGCCGGCGGGGTCACCCCCGAGGACCTCGTCGCCACCGTCGAGCGGACCGGCTACACCGCCCGGCTGCCCGCACGGCCCCGTCCAGAGGCTCACCCCGAGCCTGCGAGGGGTGAGGAGGACGGGGTCCTCCGACTCCGCCACCGCCTGCTGGTCTCCGCCGTCCTCACCGTGCCGGTGGTGCTGCTGGCGATGGTCCCGGCCCTGCAGTTCACCTACTGGCAGTGGCTCTCGCTCACCCTGGCCGCGCCGGTCGTGGTGTGGGGCGGCTGGCCGTTCCACCGTGCCGCCTGGACCAACCTGCGCCACGGCGCGGCCACGATGGACACCCTGGTCTCCCTGGGCACCCTCGCGGCGTTCCTGTGGTCCCTGTACGCCCTCTTCCTCGGCACCGCCGGCGAGCCGGGGATGGTGCACCCGTTCTCCCTCGACCTGACCCGCACCGACGGCAGGGGGGACGTCTACCTCGAGGCCGCCGCCGGCGTGACGACGTTCCTCCTGGCCGGCCGGTTCGCCGAGGCCCGCTCCAAGCGCCGGGCCGGCGCCGCGCTGCGGGCGCTGCTGGAGATGGGCGCCAAGGACGTGACCGTCCTCCGCGGCGGCACCGAGCAGCGCATCCCGGTCGGCCGGCTGTCCGTCGGTGACCTGTTCGTCGTCCGGCCCGGCGAGAAGATCGCCACCGACGGCGAGGTCACCGAGGGGGCCTCGGCGGTGGACACCTCGCTGCTGACCGGCGAGCCGGTGCCGGTGGAGGTCGGTCCCGGCGACGCGGTGGTCGGCGCGACGGTCAACGCCGGTGGCCGGCTGGTCGTCCGGGCCACCCGGATCGGCGCCGAGACACAGCTGGCCCAGATGGCCCGGCTGGTCGAGGAGGCGCAGAACGGCAAGGCGGAGGTGCAGCGGCTGGCCGACCGCGTCTCCGGGGTCTTCGTGCCGGTCGTCCTGGCCCTGGCCGTGGCCACGCTCGGCTTCTGGATCGGCGCCGGGACCGGCCTCGCGGGCGCCTTCCCGGCCGCGGTCGCCGTGCTGATCATCGCCTGCCCGTGCGCGCTGGGGCTGGCCACCCCGACGGCGCTGATGGTCGGCACCGGGCGCGGCGCCCAGCTGGGCATCCTCATCCGCGGCCCGGAGGTGCTGGAGTCCACCCGCGCGGTGGACACCGTGGTGCTCGACAAGACGGGCACCGTCACCACCGGCCGGATGACCCTGCTCGACGTCGTCCCGGCGCCCGGTGAGGACGCCGACCGCGTGCTCCGGCTGGCCGGCGCGCTCGAGCACGCCTCCGAGCACCCGATCGCGCAGGCCGTCGCCCGCGGTGCGGTCGAGCGGACCGGGCTGCTGCCGCCGGTCGAGGGCTTCACCAACGTCGCGGGGCTGGGCGTGCACGGGGTCGTCGAGGGCGCCGCGGTCGTGGCCGGCCGCCGCCGGCTGATGGCCGAGTGGTCCGTGCGGGTCCCCGCGGAGCTGGAGCGGGCCGCCGCCGACGCCGAGGCCTCCGGGCGGACGGCGGTCCTCGTCGGGTGGGACGGCGCGGCCCGCGGGGTGCTGGTGGTCGCCGACGCGGTCAAGGAGGGCTCGGCCGAGGCGGTGCGCCGGCTGCGCGCCCTGGGCCTGCGGCCGGTCCTGCTCACCGGCGACAACGCGGCCGCGGCGCGATCGGTGGCCGCGCAGGTCGGCATCGACGAGGTGATCGCGGAGGTGCTGCCGCAGGACAAGGTCGACGTCGTCCGGCGGCTGCAGGCCGACGGGCACACCGTGGCGATGGTCGGCGACGGGGTCAACGACGCCGCCGCCCTGGCCCAGGCCGACCTCGGGCTGGCCATGGGCACCGGCACCGACGTCGCCATCCAGGCCAGCGACCTGACGCTCGTGCGCGGGGACCTGCGGGTGGCCGTCGACGCCGTCCGGCTGGCCCGCCGCACCCTGGCGGTCATCAAGGGCAACCTGTTCTGGGCGTTCGCCTACAACGTCGCGGCGATCCCGCTGGCCATGGCCGGTCTGCTGAACCCGATGGTCGCCGGCGCGGCGATGGCGTTCAGCTCGGTCTTCGTCGTCACCAACAGCCTGCGGCTGCGCCGGTTCGCGCCGCTGGCGGAGCACGGGGCGACGACGGCGGCGCCGTCGGGCCGCCCGCTGGCGACCGCCGGGAGTGCGCGATGACAGGCCGCACCCTCGGCACCCGGTCGTTGGCCGCTGCCGGCGTGGGCGCCGGCCTGGCGCTGGTGACCCGCCCGCGGCAGGTGGCCGACGCGGTGGCGCCCACCTACCCGTCGAGCCGGCTGTGGGTGGCCCGGCTGCTCGGCGCCCGGCTGCTGGTGCAGCACGCGGCGGTGCTGGCCGCCCCCCGGCCGGCCGTCCTGCGCGCCGCCGCCGCCGTCGACGGGCTGCACGCGGCGAGCATGGTGCCGCTGCTGCGGTCGGCCCGGTACGGCCGGGCGGCCCGGGTCAGCGGCGGCGCCGCCGCGGGAACGGCGCTCGTGGCCCTCGCGCTCGCCTCGGAACGCCGGTGACAGCAGCACGGTCGGACGAGCAGCCGGGTCCGGGAGCAGACGCCGGCCCGACCCGGCACGGGATCGCCCCGGCCCGCGTTGGGCCGGGCATGACCAGTCGCTGGACCACCGCCGACATCCCCGACCAGACCGGCCGCACGGTCGTCGTCACCGGCGCGACGAGCGGGCTGGGCCTGGCCACCGCGCGGGCCCTCGCCGAGGCCGGCGCGCGCGTCGTGCTCGCCGTCCGCGACCCCGGCCGGGGTGCGCGCGCCGCCGCCGGCCTGCCCGGGGAGGTCGAGGTCCGCCGGCTGGACCTCGCCGACCTCTCCTCGGTGCGCGCCTTCGCGCACGCCTGGAGCGGTCCGCTCGACGTCCTCGTGAACAACGCCGGGATCATGATGGTGCCGGCCGGGCGCACCGCCGACGGCTTCGAGCTGCAGCTCGGGACCAACCACCTCGGCCACTTCGCGCTGACCAACCTGCTGCTGCCGCAGGTCACCGACCGGGTGGTGACGCTGTCGTCGACAGCGCACCGGACGGGCCGGATCGACCTCGCCGACCTCAACTGGGAGCGCCGCCGGTACTCCCCCGAGCGCGCCTACGGCCAGTCCAAGCTGGCCAACCTGCTGTTCACCCTCGAGCTGCAGCGCCGGCTGACCGCGGCCGGCTCGCCGGTGCGCGCACTCGCCGCCCACCCGGGCTGGTCGGCGACCAACCTGCAGAGCCGGACCGAGAACCGGGTCAAGGACGCGCTCATGGCCGTGGGCAACCGGGTGGTCGCCCAGCCCGCCGAGCAGGGCGCCCTGCCCACCCTGTTCGCCGCCACCGCCGACCTGCCCGGCGGCAGCTACGCCGGCCCGGACGGGCCGATGGAGGTGCGCGGGTACCCGACGCTGGTCGGGCGCACCGCCGCGGCCAGCGACCTGGAGACCGCGGCCCGGCTCTGGACGGCGTCGGCCGAGCTCACCGGCGTCGACTTCCCCGCGGCCCTGCCCACCCGCTGACGCTCCCCGTCGCGCACCTCCGTGGGAGGGCACACGGCTCAGAGGGCGGGAGCCAGGAGCAGGACGGTCGGGACGAGCAGCAGCAGGCCGGCGCAGGCCAGGGCGGCGGCCCGGGCGGCAGCCGGCAGGGGCGGGGGCGGCGCGAGCAGCCGGACGACGCGCTCGCGCACCGCGGCACCGGCGACGGCGAGCGCGCTGCTGGGCACCTGCCCGCCCCCCGCCGCGCCGGCCGCCGTCACGATCGCCCGCGCGAGCGTGCGCCGCGGCTCGGGGCCCCGCAGCGACCTCAGCGCACGGTCGTCGGCGCGCATCTCCACCAGCTCCCGGACGGCGGCGTGCGCGCGGGCGGCCGCGGGCAGCACCGGCAGCGCCGCCTCCCACGCCACGAACGGCAGCAGGTACAGGTGGTGGTGCTCGGCCAGGTGGGCCCGCTCGTGCGCGACGACGGCGGCCAGCTGGTCGTCGTCGAGCTCGGCCACCATGCCCGAGGACAGCACCAGCAGCGGGCGGGCGCCGGGGATGCAGAACGCCACCGGCGCGGGGTGCTCGAGCAGCCGCGCGTCCGGCGCGGCCGGTGCGGGCCGGACCACCAGCTCGAGCAGCTCCCGGTGCCGGCGGCGGGTGCGGGCGGTGCGCACCCACGACAGCGCGAGGACGCCGAGCAGCTCCGCGGCCAGGACGCCGGCCAGCGTGAGCGCGACCCAGTGGTCACCCCGCACCGCGCCCTCCGACGGGTTCCCGGTCAGCACCGCCCAGCCGGCCTCCGGCAGCGAGTGGCCCCACGGCGCCAGGCCGTGCACGAGCAGCGCGCCGATGATCGACAGCCCGCCGGCCAGGCCGATCGCCTGCCAGCAGACCAGTGCCACGAGCGGGTCGCGCCGCGGCCACCGGGCGCGGCCGAGCAGCGCCGGCACCGGCCAGGCCAGCAGCGCGGCGAGGACCGCGAGCGCCGCGGCGGTCGCGGGCAGCACGTCAGCCGGCGTCCGGCGCCGTCTCGCCGAGCAACTGCCGCAGCAGGCGGGCCTCCTCGGGGTCGACGCCGCCGACGAAGCGGGCCAGCACCGCCTGCCGGTCGCCGGAGCGGCCGAGGACCTCGTGCATCAGCTCGGCCGCGTGCTGCTCGCGGCTGGCCGTCGGGCGGAACCGGCGCGGCCGGGCGTCGTCGTGCGCGACGAAGCCCTTGCCCTCCAGCCGGGAGAGCACGGTGTGCACGGTGGTCAGCGCCAGGCCGCGGTCGGCCAGGGCGTCGCGCAGCTCGGCTGCCGCCACCGCGCCGTCGGCGGCCCACAGGTGGTCCATGACGGCGCGCTCCAGGTCGCCCAGTGACGCCACGGCTCCTCCTCCGGTCGCTTTCTACCCAGCGTAGAACGGACCTCCGCGCCGGCGCACGGACCCTGTCGCGCACCTCACGCCGACGTCTTCTACGAGACGTAGAGAAGTTGTTCTACGGAGCGTAGAAAGGAGGCGTCGGCCGAGGGTCGCGCCGGTGTGAGGAGCAGGTGCCGTGGACGTCCTGGACCTCGACGTGCTGGACATCGCCCGTTGGCAGTTCGGCATCACGACCGTCTACCACTTCCTGATGGTCCCGCTGACCATCGGCCTGGGGATCCTGGTCGCCGTCATGCACACCATGTGGGTGCGCACTGGCAAGCCCGAGTGGCTGCGCATGACCCGCTTCTGGGGCCGCATCTACCTGGTCAACTTCGTCCTCGGCGTGGCCACCGGGCTGGTGCAGGAGTTCCAGTTCGGCCTGGCCTGGAGCGAGTACTCGCGCTTCGTCGGCGACGTCTTCGGCTCGCTGCTCGCGCTCGAGGCGCTGCTCGCCTTCTTCCTCGAGTCGACGTTCCTGGGCCTGTGGATCTTCGGCTGGGGCCGCATCCCGAAGAAGCTGCACCTCGCGTCGCTGTGGGCCGCGGTCGCCGGTTCGATCGTCAGCGCGTACTTCATCATCGCGGCCAACTCGTGGATGCAGCACCCGGTCGGCGTCGTCGTCGGCGAGGACGGGCGCCCGCAGCAGGTCGACTTCCTCGCCGTCCTGACCAACAACACCGCCCTGGCCGCCTTCAGCCACGCCGTCGTCGCGGCGCTCGTGGTGGCCGGCGCGCTGCTGGTCGGCATCGGCCTGTGGCAGCTGCGCCGGAGGACGCTGGCCGGCCGGTCCACGACCGACGTCGACCAGTCGGTGTGGCGCCGCTCGGTGCGCCTCGGCGGGTTCGTCTCGCTGGCCGCGTTCGTGCTGGTCGCCGTCACCGGCGACTGGCAGGGCAAGCTCATGTACCAGCAGCAGCCGCTGAAGATGAGCTCGGCCGAGGCGCTCTGCGAGACCGAGGCGCCGGCGCCGTTCTCGGTCTTCGCGTGGGCCAAGCTCGGCAGCAACGAGTGCGACGACGTGCACAGCTACACCGTCCCGGGGCTGCTGTCCTTCCTCGCGCACGGCGACTTCTCCACCGCCGTCCCCGGGGTGGACGAGCTGCAGGAGCAGTACTCCGAGGTCTACGGCGAGACCTACCCCGACGACCCGTCCTTCGGCGACCGGGCCGGCCAGCCCATCGACTACACGCCGGTGCTGGCGGTGACGTACTGGAGCTTCCGGCTCATGATCGGCATGGGTGCGGTCTCGGCCGGCGTGGCCGCCTACGCCCTCTGGTCGACCCGCCGCGGCCGGGTGCCGACGTCACGGATCGGCGTCTACGGCTCGCTGCTGGCCGTCGGCGCACCGTTCGTCGCCAACGCGACCGGGTGGGTGTTCACCGAGATGGGCCGCCAGCCCTTCGTGGTCCACCCGAACCCGGACGTGCCGGTCGGCGAGCAGGTGTACTTCTTCACCGCCCAGGCCGTCTCCCCCGGCATCGGCGCCGCCGAGGTCTGGACCTCGCTGGTCAGCCTGACGCTGCTCTACGGGGCGCTCGCCGTGGTCGAGCTGTTCCTCGTCACCCGGCTGGTCCGCCGCGGCGTCACCACCGGCGACACCACCCCCACCCCACCGGCCGTCGGCAGCGACCGGTCGCACGGGGACGACGACGGGCGTCCCGACGCCGACCGCGCCGACGACGACGTCCTCTCCTTCGCGTACTGAGGAGCACGACCATGGACCTGCAGACCCTGTGGTTCGCCGCCGTCGCGGTGCTGTGGACCGGCTTCCTGCTGCTCGAGGGCTTCGACTTCGGCGTCGCCGCGCTGCTGCCGGTGCTCGGCCGGCGGACGGCCGACCGGCACCTGATGCTGCGCACCATCGGCCCGGTCTGGGACGGCAACGAGGTCTGGTTGATCACCGCCACCGGCGCGGTGTTCGCCGCCTTCCCCGGCTGGTACGCCACCTGGCTGCCGGCGCTGTACCTGCCCTTCGTCGTCGTGCTGCTCGGCCTGATCGTGCGGGCGGTGGCCTTCGAGTGGCGGCACGGCTCGCACGACCCGCGCTGGGACGCGGCCTGGACCCGCGTCATCACCGGCGGCTCGCTGGTCGCGGCGGCCGGCATCGGCGCCGCGCTGGGCGCGACCACGCTCGGCCTGCCGATCGACGGTGACGGCACCCGGGTCGGCGGCGCGTTCGCGGGGCTCGGCTGGTCGTCGCTGCTCGGCGCGGTCGCCGTCGTCGCCTACTCGCTGGTGCACGGCGCGCTGTTCCTGGCGCTGAAGACCGACGGCCCGCTGCGGCTGCGGGCGCGGGCGTTCGCGCTGCGCTGGTCGCCCCTCGGCGCGGTGCCGCTGCTGGCGTGGGCCGGGCTGGTGCAGCTGCGCTCGGGCACGCTGGTCACCGGGCTGCTGTGGCTGGTCGCCGCGCTGGCCGTCGTCGTCACCTGGACCCGCGTCCGGCTCGACCGCGAGGGGCAGGCCTTCGCCGGCTGGGCCACGGTGCTGCTGGCCTCGGCGGCCACGCTGTTCGGCGCGGCCTACCCGGTGGTGGTCCCCTCGACGATCGACCCGGCGTTCGACGTCACCATCGCGCAGGCCTCGGTCAGCGACTACACGCTCACCGTCATGACCTGGGTGGCCGCCGTCGGCCTGCCGGTGGTGCTGGCCTACCAGGCCTGGACCTACTGGGTGTTCCGCCGCCGCCTCACTGCCGAGCCGGAGCACGACGACGCCCCGGCGCAGGTGGCGGCATGAGCGGCGCCCGGGGGCCGCTGGCGCCGCTGGCCGGGGTGCCGGGGCTGACCGGCGCGCTGGCCCGGGCGGCGGCCGCCGCGCTCGGGTCGACGGCGGGGCTGGTGCTGCTGGCCGCCGGCCTCGCGCACGCGGTCGCCCGGGCCGCCGGGTACGCCGACGGCGCGGTGCTCCCCGCGCTGGCCGTGGCCGCCGCCGGTGCCGCGCTGCGCGCCCTCGCCGGCACCCTCGGCGACCTCGCCGCCGCCCGCGACGCCCGCCGCGCCGAGGACGGGCTGCGCCGCGCGCTGCTCGACCGGCTGGCCGCCTCGCCCGCCGCGGTCGCCGCCGCGGGCGGGCCGGCCCCGGCCGCGGTGCTGGCCACCACGCGGCTGGCCGACCTCGCGCCCGGCCTGGCCGGCCACCTGCCGGCGCTGGCGCAGACGCTCGTCGTCCCGCCGGTGCTGCTCGTCGTCCTCGCCGTCACCGACCCGCTCTCGGCCGGGCTGGTCGCGGTCACGCTGCCGCTGGTGCCGCTGTTCCTGGCGCTGGTCGGGCTGGCCACCCGGGACGGCACCACCGGCGCCGCCCGCGCGCTGGACCGGCTGGCCGCGCACGTCGCCGAGCTGGTCCGCGGGCTGCCCGTGCTGGTCGGCCTCGGCCGGGCCGCCGACCAGGTGGCCGCGCTCGCCGAGCTCGGGGAGGCCTCGCGGCGCCGCACTCTGGCCACGCTGCGGCTGGCGTTCCTCTCCGCGCTGGTGCTGGAGCTGGTGGCCACGCTGTCGGTGGCGCTGGTCGCGGTCACCGTGGGCCTGCGGCTGGTGCACGGGGACCTGGCGCTCGCCGTCGGGCTGACCGCGCTGCTGCTCGCGCCCGAGGCGTTCGCGCCGCTGCGCGCGCTCGGCGCCGCTCACCACGCCGGCGAGGCCGCGACACTCGCCGCCACCGAGGCGCGGGCCGTGCTGGCCGCACCCGCCGGGACCCCCGCCCCGGCGGTGGACGGCGACGACCCGCGCGGCGCCGACGTCGCCGTCACCGGGCTGTCCGTGCGCCACCCCGGCCGCACGCGCCCCGCCCTGCCGCCGACCGACCTCGTGCTGCGGCCCGGCGAGCTGGTCGTGCTCCGCGGTGCCAGCGGCTCGGGCAAGTCGACGCTGCTCGCCGCGCTCACCGGCGCGCTCGACCCCGCAGCGGAGGTCACCGGCACGGTCACCGGCGTGCCCGCCGGCGGCGTCGCGCTGGTGCCCCAGCACCCCCGGACGACGGCGCCCACCGTCGCCGACGAGCTGCGCCGGCACGCCGCACCCGGTCCCGGCGTGGACGCGGTGGTGGCCGAGGCGTTCGTCGTCGAGGCGCTGGCGCTCGTCGGCGCGACCGCCCTGGCCGGCCGCGACTGCGCCACCCTCTCCCCCGGCGAGCTGCAGCGGGTCGCGGTGGCCCGGGCGCTGGTGCGCATCCGGCGCGGCGCCCGCCTGCTGCTGCTCGACGAGCCGACCGCACACCTCGACGAGGCCTCGGCCGCCCGCGTCGCCGCCGTCCTCGCCGGCCTGCGCGGTACCGTCACCGTCCTGCTGGTCACCCACGACCCGGCGCTGGCCGCCCTCGCCGACCGCGCGGTCGACCTCGGCGTCCCCGCCTCCCCGGCGTCTCCCCCCGCGAGACCGGCGGTCCCGTGGCCGTCGGCGCCGGGTGGCCACGAGACCGCCGATCCCGCGCACCCGGACGCGGTGGGCACCACCGCGACGACGGCGGCGCTGGGGTGGCCGCGGCGGGCGCTGGTGCGGGCGGTCGCGGCCGGCACGGCGTCGGCCGGCGCGGGCGTCGCGCTGACCGCGGTGTCGGGCTGGCTGATCGTGCGGGCCGCCGAGATGCCGCCGATCCTCACGCTGCTGGTGGCCATCGTCGGGGTGCGGGCCTTCGGGCTGGGGCGGGCGGCGCTGCGCTGGGTCGAGCGGCTGACCGCGCACGACGCCGCGCTGCGGATGGCCGCCGACCTGCGCGTGCGGGTCTGGCGGGCGCTGGCCGCCCAGGGCGTGGCGGCCGACCGGACTCCGGGCAGCGCGCTGGCCCGCGTGGTCGGCGACGTCGGCCTGGTGCAGGACCTCTCGGTGCGGGTCGTCCCGCCGGCGCTGGTCGCGGCCACCGTCCCGGCCCTGACCCTCGGCGCGCTGGCACTGCTCTCCCCCGCCGCCGCGGGCGCCGCCGCGCTGGTGCTGCTGGCCACCGCCGGGCTGGTGCTGCTCGTGCACCGCCGGGTCGACGCCGGCGCCGCCCGCGCCGAGGCCGCGCTGCGGGTAGGCGCCCTGCGCGACGTCACCACGGCGCTCGAGGGCGCGGCCGACCTGCGGGCGCACGGCCTCGCGGCCGCCACCGCCGCCGACCTCACCGCCGTCGCCGGCCGCCGCGCCACGGTCGCCGCGACCGGCGCCCGCGCCGGTGCGCTCGGCACCGGGCTGGTCGTGCTGGGCACCGGCCTGGCCGCGGTGCTGGCGACCGCGGTGGGTGCCGCCGCGGGGTCGGCCGGCCCGGAGGTCGCCGTCCTCGGGCTGGCGCCGCTCGCGCTCGCCGAGCCGCTGTCCGGCCTCGTGACCGCGCTGCAGCGGCGCGGCGCCCTCGACGACGCCCGCGCGCGCCTGCACGCCGTCCTCACCGCGCCGGTGCCGGCCGACCCCGCCGACCCGCTGACCGCGCCCGCCCCGGTGCGCGAGGTCGCCGTCACCGACGTCACCGCCGGCTGGCCCGGCGGCCCCGACGTGCTGCGCGGCCTCACCGCCGGGGCGACCGCCGGCGGCGGCTGGCTGGTCGTGCGCGGCCCGTCGGGTGCGGGCAAGTCGACGTTCCTCGCGGTGCTGCTGGCCGCGCTCCGTCCGCGTGGGGGCAGCTACACGCTGGGCGGCGTCGACACCGCCCGGCTGACCGGCGAGGCGATCCGGTCCCGCACCGCCTGGCTGCCGCAGGACGCGCACGTGTTCGCCTCGACCATCCGCGCCAACCTGGCGCTGGCCGCCCCGCGCGGCGCGCTGGCTGGCCCGGCCGGCGCGGCGCGGATGACCGCCGCCCTCACCGCCGCGGGCCTCGGCCCGCTGCTGGCCGGCCTGCCCGAGGGCCTCGACACCCCGGTGGGCGCCGGCGGCACCGCGCTGTCCGGCGGCGAGCGGCGGCGACTGGCCGCGGCCCGTGCCCTGCTGGCCGACCGCGACGTCGTCCTGCTCGACGAGCCGACCGCGCACCTCGACCCGTCCACCGCCGCGGCGCTCGTGCGCGACCTGCGGGCGGCGCTGGCCGGCCGGGTGGTGGTCTGCGTGACCCACGACGACACGCTCGAGCAGCCCGGCGACGCCGTCGTCCGGCTCGGCGCCCCGGCGGCCGCACTGGCCGCCCAAGCCGTCTAGGCCGCCAGGACGCCGGGCCGGGCGGGACCGCCCGGCCGGATCCGGCGCACCTCGAAGCCGGGGAACTCGGGCAGCTCCGGGTCGACGACGAGCGGGACCCCGGCCGGCTCCCCGAGGACACCGTGCTCCGCCAGGGCGGGGCCGAGCTCGGCGAGCAGGCGGCCGTGCAGCTCGGGCCGGACGCGGATCTCCCGGGGCGGGGCGGCGCCGGGGGCCCAGGCGACGGCCAGGACGTCCCCGGCGACGTGGGGCCGGGCCCGGCGCGCGGCGGCGGGACGGCGGTCGATCGGCAGAGTGGCGGTGGCCATGACGAGCCTCCTGGGCGGTTCCCCCGTGCTCCGTACAACGCCGGGGTGAACATGTCCGTGCCTACTCCGGAGGTCCGACAGTCCCTGCCTGATACCGCCGGCGACGGCGCCACCCCGATCCGTCGTCCGGTTCGGGCACGCTGAGCGGCATGGACGCGCCCTTCACCGGATCGGTCTTCCTCGGCATGAGCGTCGACGGGTTCATCGCCCGGCCCGACGGCGACCTCGCCTGGCTCACCGGCGGGGCCGACGCCGGTGGCGCCCCGGACGACGGCGAGGGCGGCGACTTCGGGTTCGCCGAGTTCGTGGCCGGCATCGACGCGCTGGTCATGGGCCGGGGTACCTACGAGGTGATCGCGCCGCTGGACGAGTGGCCCTACCAGGGCAAGCCGGTGCACGTCGTCAGCACCACGCTCGGGCCTGGTGCCGACCCCCGCATCGCCGTGCACGGCTCGTTCGACGACGCGGTCGCCGCGCTCGCCGCGGCCGGGTACCGGCGGGTGTACGTCGACGGCGGCCGGCTCGTGCACACCTTCCTGACCGCCGGGCTGGTCGGGGAGCTCACGCTGTCGCGGGTGCCGGTGCTCATCGGCGAGGGGCACACGCCGTTCGGGCCGCTGCCGGCCGACGTGCTGCTCGAGCACGCGCGCACGCGGACCTTCCGCGGCGGGATGGTGCAGACCACCTACCGGGTGCGCTGAGCGGTCAGGCCGGCGGGGTCGGCAGCACGACGATCCCGTCGCTGTCCGCGCAGAGCCACTCCCCCTCGCGGAACACCACGCCCGCGAAGACGACCGGCCGGCCCACCTGACCGGAGTGCAGCCCGCGCTCGCTCTTGCGCGGGAAGGCGGCCAGCGCGCGGACCCCGACCGGCTGCCCGGCCAGCTCGTCGGCGTCCCGGATGCAGCCGTACACGACGATCCCGGCCCAGCCGTTGGTCGCCGCCGCGACCGCGAGGTTGCCGCCGACCAGCCCGCAGCGCCTCGAGCCCCCGCCGTCGACGACCAGCACGCGGCCCTCGCCGGGGCCCTCGACGGCCTGCTTGACCAGGGTGTTGTCCTCGAACACCTTGAGCGTGGTGATCGGCCCGCAGAAGGCGGTCCGGCCGCCGAAGGTCCGGAACACCGGCTCGCACACCTGCGCCTCCGGGTGCGCGTCGCAGAGGTCGGTCGTCGCGGGTACCGGCTGGTCGGTCATGGTCCGGAGGTTATAACCTGTTCGTGTCCTCGCGCACCTCAGACAGGTGTGCGCAGCTCAGGACGTCGAGGAGGTTGTGACCAGCTGTGTCTGTCGAGCAGGAGAGCGCCGCGACCAAGAGCGAGCTGGCCTACGCGCGGGTCCGCGAGATGATCCTGACCGGGGAGCTGGCGCCCGGGGCGGTGCTCAACCAGGCCGCCGTCGCCCACCGGATCGGCATCAGCACCACCCCGCTGCGGGAGGCGCTGCGCCGGCTCGCCCAGCAGGGGCTGGTGGAGCTCGGCGCGCACCGCGACGCCCGGGTCGCCCCGCTCGACGCCACCGAGGCGCGCGACCTGGTGGAGCTGCGGCAGGACCTCGACCCCCTCGCCGCCGGCCTGGCCGCGCACCGCCGCACCGCCGCCGACCTCACCGCGATGGCCGACACCCTGGACCGGCTCGAGTCACTGCCGGACGACCCGTCGCCGGCACAGCTGGCCGGGCACCGCCGGTTCCACGCGGCCCTCTACCGCGCGTCGCACAACGCGCTGCTCGTCGAGGTCCTCGACGGCCTGTGGGACAAGACCGACCGCTACCGCCGGCACGCGCTGCGGGCCGGGCGCAGCGACGAGGAGCGCGCACGGCGGGCCGAGGAGCACCGGCTGCTGGTCGAGGCGGTGCAGGACCGCGACGCCGCGGCGGCCACCGATCTCATGCGCCGCCACGTGGAGACCAGCCTCGCCGCCCGGGCCGCCGACCGCCTGGCTGCCGCGGACGCGACCCGACGGACGCGCCGGTGAGGGCCCCGGCGACGCCACCGGCCGGCGGACGGCGGCTGCTCGCCGTCCTGCTGGTGCACTCCGCGCTCACCCAGGTCATCACCTTCGTGCTGCGCCCGACGTCGGCCTACCGGGCGATCGAGCTGGACGTGCCGGCCGCCTGGCTCGGCGCCCTCACCGCGTCGTTCGCCGTCGTCCCGCTGCTGCTCGCCGTCCCGTCGGGACAGGCCACCGACCGGTTCGGCGAGCGCCGGGTGATGCTGGCCGGCGCGGTCCTGCTGCTGCTGTCGGCGGTCGTGTTCGCCGGCCAGCGCGGCGGGGCGGCCGGGCTGGTCGCCGGCAGCGTGGTGCTCGGGACCGGCCACCTGCTCTCGGTCGTCGGCCAGCAGGCGGCCGTGGCCAACACCGCCGGGCCCGGGCGCTTCGACACGGCGTTCGGCCACTACACCTTCGCCGCGTCCCTCGGACAGGCCGTCGGGCCCGGGCTGATCACCGTGGCCGGCGGGACCGGCGCCCTGCCCGACACCCGCCCGATCTTCTTCCTGGCCACGGCGATCGCCGTCCTGCTGCTGGCCTGCACCACCGTCCTGCGGTTCCCGGTCCGCGAGCGCACCGGCGGCTCCGCGGTGACCGGCGGCATGGGCACGCTGCTGCGCCTGCCGGGTCTCCTGCGGGCGCTGTCCATCAGCTGCGTCGTGCTCGCCGCCGTCGACATCACGCTGGTCTACCTGCCCGCCCTCGGCGCCGACCGCGGACTGGCCGCCGGCACCGTCGGGCTGCTGCTGACCCTGCGCGCCGTCGCCTCGATGACCTCCCGCTTCTTCCTCGGCCGGCTGGTGCGGCTGACCGGGCGGCGCCGGCTGATGCTGCTCAGCGTCACGCTGTCGGCGGTGTCGATGGCGGCCGTCGCGGTGTCGATGCCGGTCGCCGGGACGGCGGTGCTCGTCGTCCTGCTCGGGCTGGGGCTGGGCGTCGGGCAGCCGCTGACCATGTCCTGGCTGGCGGAGACGGCACCGGCCGGGCTGCGCGGCCGGGCGATGTCGCTGCGGCTGACCGGCAACCGGCTGGGCCAGGTGCTCATCCCCAGCGCCGTCGGGCTGCTCGCCGCCGGGGTGGGCTCGGCCGGGGTGCTGTGGGCGACCGCCGGCGCGCTCGCCCTCGCCGGGGCCGCCGCGCGGCGGCTGCGCGTGGACGGCGGCTGACGGCTCACGCGCGCGCGGCCTCCGACGCCGGCGGTGGTGTGCGCTCGGGGCTCGTTCTGCAGACCGAGATGCGCCCGTGGGCGCACACCGCTGTCAGGCGCCCGCGGCGATGCGCTCCACGACGGCGTCGGTGAACTCCCCGGTCGAGGCCGCACCGCCCAGGTCGCGGGTGCTCACACCGGCGCGCACCGCCGCCCGGACGCCGTCCTCGACGACCACCGCGGCCCGGGCGGCCCGGTCGTCGCCGTGCCGGGTGCCCAGCCAGTCGAGCAGCATGGCCGACGACAGCATCATGGCGACCGGGTTGGCCAGCCCCCGCCCGGCGATGTCGGGGGCCGAGCCGTGCGCGGCCTGCGCCATGCACCGGGTGTCCGAGGCGTTGATCGAGGGCGCGGTGCCGAGGGAGCCGGCCAGCTCGCCCGCCAGGTCGGAGAGGATGTCGCCGAACATGTTCTCGGCGACGACGACGTCGAAGGTCGACGCGCGGCGCAGCAGGTGCACCGTCATCGCGTCGATGTGGAGGTCGTCGACCTCGACGTCGGGGTGGTCCTCGGCCACCTCCAGGCAGACGCGCCGGAACAGCCCGGAGCTCAGCTGCAGCACGTTGGCCTTGTGGGCGATGGTCACCTTGTTCCGCCGGCGGCCGGCCAGCTCGAACGCCGCCCGCGCGATCCGCTCGATCGCCGGCCGGGTGAAGACCCCCATCGCGATGGCGACGTCGGGGGTCGGCATGTACTCGCCGGTTCCCGCGAACGTGTTCCGGTCGGCGTAGAAGCCCTCGGTGTTCTCCCGGACGATGACCAGGTCGGCGTCCGGGGCGATCGCCTCCCCGCCCTCGAACCCACGCGCCGGCCGGATGTTCGCGTACAGGTCGAAGTGCTTGCGCAACCGGCCGCTCGGGTTCAGCTGCGACCGGAACGGCTCGGGATAGGCCGCGCTGTCGTGCGGCCCGAGCAGCCAGCCGTCCAGCTCGGCCAGCGCCGACAGCGTGGCGTCGGGGACGGCGCTGCCGTGCTCGTCGATGGCGGAGGCGCCGACCGGCAGCTCCTGCCACTCGACCCGCTCGGCGTCGGCGGCGGCGAGCGCTGCGTCGACCACGCGCACGGAGGCGGGGACGATCTCGGGTCCGATGCCGTCGCCGAGCATCACGCCGAGGCGGTAGGGGCGGAGGGTGGTCATGCCGGGGTCGCGCCATCGCTCCGGCGCGCGGGTCCAGCGCCGCGGTCGCTGTCCGACAGGTGCTCGAACGTCTCGCCGGTGGCGGTGATGGTGCGGGTGACGTCGCGGCCGCCGTAGACCCAGTAGATGGTCATCGAGCCCTGGCCGCGGTTGCGGAAGCAGTGCGGGACGCCGGCCGGCACCCAGGTCGCCTGACCGGCGACCAGCTCGAACTCGTCGTCACCGACGACGGCGGTGGCCTCGCCCTCGAAGACGAGGACCGTCTCCTCGACGTTGTGCGAGTGCAGGGGGATGCCGGTGCCGGGCGCGAACACGGTCATCCCGGTGGTGACCTCGTTGTCCGCGCAGTTCCACCTGCCGACGAACGGGATCGTGACGACGCCGTTGCCGCGGTCGAAGCGCTCGATCTCCTCCGGGCGCAGGACCATCGACGGCGGGACGGGCTGGGCGCTCACGCGGACTCCTCGGAGGTGTGGGTGTGCAGCAGCCGGCCGGCCTTGTTGACCTGGCTCTCGACCACCCGCTCGGCGACGGCGCGCCACCGCGCGAAGTGCGGGGACGCCTTGTGCGCCGCGAACGCGTCGGCGTCGGTGTAGAGCTCGTAGAGCACGAAGCGGTTCTCGTCCGACTCGACCGAGCAGACGTCGAAGCGCAGGCACCCCGGTTCATCGCGCACCGACGCCTCCGCGTTCGCGGCCATGCCGGCGAGGAACTCCTCCCGCCGACCGGGCCGCACGGTCATCTGGACCACCAGGCTGAACACCGACGTCCTCCCCATCCGTTCGCTGCTGTATGCGTTACTGTATACAGTATGGAGGACAACCGGACGCGAGTGCCGGACGAGCGGCTCCCGCCCGAGACCCTGCGCGCCTTCGCGACGCGGGTGCTCGCCTCGCTGGGGGTGCCGGACGAGGACGGCGCCCTGGTCGCCGACAGCCTCGTCCAGGCCGACCTCTGGGGACACCAGTCGCACGGCCTCCTGCGGCTGCCGTGGTACGCCGCGCGGCTGCGGTCCGGGGCGATGCGCCCCGTCTCCGACCCGGCGGTCCTGTCCGACACCGGGCCCCTGGTGCTGCTCGACGGCCGCGACGGCGTCGGGCAGGTCCTCACCGAGCGCGCCCGCCTGCTGGCCGTCGACCGGGCCCGGGTGCACGGGGTCGGCGTCGTCGGTGTGCGCAACTCCAACCACTTCGGCACGGCCATGTACTTCACCCGCCGGGCGGCGCGCGACGGGTTCGTCGCCGTCCTGACCACCAACGCCAGTCCGGCCATGGCCCCGTGGGGTGGCCGGGAGAAGCGGCTCGGCACCAACCCGTGGTCGATCGCGGCTCCGGGGCCCGACGGGCGGGTCGTCGCCGTCGACATCGCCAACACCGCAGTCGCGCGCGGCAAGATCCACCTGGCCGCGAACCGCGGCGAGCCGATCCCGGAGACCTGGGCCCTGACCGCCGACGGCGCCCCCACGACCGACCCGGCGGAGGGGGTGCTCGGCGTGGTCCTGCCGATGGCCGGCCACAAGGGGTACGCGATCACCTTCCTGATGGACGTGCTCTCCGGCGCCCTGACCGGCAGCGCCGTGGGCACCGGTGTCCACGGGCCGTACGAGGCCGACCGGCCCAGCGGCGCCGGCCACCTCCTCCTCGCGCTCGACCCCGACGCCTTCGGCGACCGCACCGGCTACGAGGCGCGGGTGCGGCGACTGATCGACGAGGTCAAGACGGTCCCCCTCGCGCAGGGCTTCGACGAGGTCTTCTACCCGGGCGAGGTCGAGGACCGCGCGGAGGCGGCGAACCTCGCGGCCGGGGGCGTGCTCCTCGCAGAGCGGTCGCTGTCCGACCTGCGCGCACTCGGTGCCGGGACCGGTGTGCCGTTCCCCGCGGCGCGGGCACGATGAGCGCCGTGCCCGAGGGAGCCGGGCCCGACGTCAGCAAGGCCGACCTGGTCCACCGACGGCTCAAGGAGGAGATCGAGCTCGGCGAGCTCGCTCCCGGGACACCGCTGTCGGAGCTCTCGCTGGTCGAGCGCACCGGCGCGTCCCGGACGCCGGTCCGGGAGGCGCTGCGCCGGCTCGCGGCCGAGGGCCTGGTCGAGCTGGTGCCCCGGCAGGGGGCGCGGGTGTCCCGGGTGTCCCTGCAGAGCGTCCGCGACCTCTTCGACTTCCGCGCGCTGCTGGAGCCGGCCGCCATCCGCCAGGCGACCGAGGCCGCGGCGACCGATCCGCAGCTCCGCCGCAGCTTCACCGCGATGCGCGCCGAGTTCGCCCGCGTCGTGCGCCGCGCCCCCTCGCAGGCGCGCTCCCGCGCGTTCTACGAGCTGGCCGACCGGTTCGACTGGGCGATCATCGGCGCCACCCGCAACGAGCACCTGCGGCGGACCATCGCCGAGCTGCGGCCGCACACCGCCCGGCTGCGCAACCTCTCCCACGTCGACCCCCAGCGCGTGGAGGTGTCCGTCGCCGAGCACCTGCGCATGTGCGACGCGTTGCTCGCCGGGGACGCCGACGAGGCGGCGTCGGCGATCGCCGCGCACCTGGCGCAGAGCGTCCGGACGATCTTCGCCGACCTCACCAGGGGCGCGGGCGAGGACCTCGACGTCCTCGGCTGAGCCGGCCCCTACAGGGCCCGCCGCGAGCCTGCGAGCGGTGGGGGGCAGGGGCGGCCCCCCTGCAGGGACCCGCCGCGAGCCTGCGAGCGGCGGGGGGCAGGGGGGTCCTTTCTCAGTGCGGGGCCTTGACCGCCAGGACCGGGCACTCGGCGTCGAGCAGGACGCGCTGCGCGGAGCTGCCGGTGATCAGCTTCCCGGTGGGCGTCCGGCGGCGCAGCCCGATGACCAGGACGCTGGCCGAGAGCCGCTCGGCGGTGTCGACGAGCTCCTCGGCGGCCTCCCGGCCGCGCACCTGCTGCTCGAGCTCGTAGCGCACCCCCGCAGCGTCGAGCCGCTCCCGGACCGCGCGCAGGGCGTCCTCACCGGCGAAGCGGCGGTCGACCAGCGAGTCACCCCGCGAGGTGTTCACGACGTGCAGCGGCTCGTCGCGGCGCCGCGCCTCGGCGACGGCGGCGGTGAGGGCGGCCTCGCCCTCCGGGGTGGGCACGTAGCCGACGAGGACGGTCATGCCCGCAGCCTGCGGCAGTGCGGAGCCACGGTCACGCTTGCGGTCCTAGCGGCCACAGCGTTCCTTTCGTCCACGGCCCACGGCCCACGGCTCACGGCGCCGGGGCGGAGCCGGGCGGGGCGGAGCCGGCCGCGGTGGCCTCCCGCGCCGACCGGGCGGTGAAGCGCCGCTCCGGCCGCCCCGCCGTCCCGTAGCGCTGACGGACGTCGGCCTCCTGCTGGGCCACCAGCTGCTCGAGGTAGCGGCGCGCGCTGACCCGGGCCAGCCCGGTCCGCTCGCTGGCCTCGCTGGCCGACAGCCCGTCCCGTCCGGCCCCGACCAGCGCCCCGCGGACCAGTTCGAGCGTCTCGGGGCTGATGCCCTTGGGGGTGGCGGCCACCGGCGGGGTCCCGGCGGCCGCCCGGCGGCCGAACAGCCGGTCGACGTCGTCCTGCGCGAGCTGGGTCCCGTGCGCGAGGTCGGCGCGCACGGCGGCGTAGTCGGCCAGCCAGCGCTCGAACGTGCGCCGGTCGAAGGGCTTGACCAGGTAGTGCAGGACCCCGCCGTGCAGCGCGCTGCGGATGCTGTCGACGTCGCGGGCGGCACTGATGACCACGACGTCGACCGGCGAGCCGCCGGCCCGCAGCCGCTGCAGCGCCTCCAGGCCGGTCATGTCCGGCAGGTAGACGTCGAGCAGCACCAGGTCGGGCCGCAGCCGCTGCACGTCGGCCAGCGCCGCCGCGCCGGTCGAGGCGGTGCCCACGACCTCGTAGCCGTCGGTCGCCGCGACGAAGCCGGCGTGCACGCGGGCGACCATGAAGTCGTCGTCGACGATGAGGACCCGGATCACGCGCCCACCAGCTCGGGGTCGGCCGGCAGCCGGGCGGTGAAGACCGAGCCGCCGTCGGAGGACGCCACCACCCCACCACCGCGGCGGGTGCAGACCAGGTGCACCAGCGACAGCCCGATGCCGCGCTCCCCGGCGCCCGCGGGGTCCTTGGTGGTCACGCCCGAGCGGAAGACCTCGCGCTCCTGTCCCGGCGCCACCCCGGCGCCCGAGTCGCGCACGACGACGTCGACCTCACCGTCGACCAGGCCCAGCGACACCTCGACCCACCGCTCGGGCGCGGCCGCGGCGGCGTCGAGCGCGTTGTCGACCAGGTTGCCCACCACGGTGGCGACGTCGGTGCTCAGCTCGTCGCCGAGCGGCGGCAGGGCGGAGTCGGGCGCGAAGCGCAGGTCCACCCCGAGCTCGGCGGCCTGGCTGGCCTTGGCGATGAGCAGCGCGGCGATGACGGGGTCCTGCACCGCGGCGGTCACCTCGGCGCCCAGCTGCGAGCGGCCGGCGCTCACCCGGTGCACGAAGCGGACGGCCTCCTCGACCTGTCCCAGCTCGATGAGCCCGGCGATGGTGTGCAGTCGGTTGCTGAACTCGTGCGCCTGGGCGCGCAGCGTGTCGGTGACGTGCCGGGTCATCTGCAGCTCCCGGCGCAGCTCCAGCAGCTCGGTGCGGTCGCGCAGGGTGGTGACCGACCCGAGCGTGCGACCGCGGCTGCTGATCGGCAGCCGGTTGACCACGACGACGCGGCCGGCGGTGGCCACGGCGCGGTCGCGCTCCTCCTCGCCGCGCAGCAGGGCGTCGCGCAGCTCCCCGCCCACCCCGAGCTCGGCGAGGTCGCGGCCCACCGCGTCGCCCGGGATGCCGAGCAGCCGGATGGCCTCGTCGTTGACCAGCGTGACCCGCCCGTGCAGGTCCAGTCCGACGACGCCCTCGCGGATGCCGTGCAGCATGGCCCGCTGGTGCTCGACCAGGCCGGTGATCTCGGCCGGCTCCAGGCCGAGCGTCTGGCGCTTGACCCGGCGGGCCACGAGCAGCGAGCCGACGAGACCCAGCACGCTGGCGAGGCCGAGGTAGGTGAGCAGGTTCGGCGCGGCCGCGGCGAGGCCGTCGAGGACGCCCGGGTAGGGACGCTCCACCGCGACGAAGCCGAGCATCTCCCGGCCGGTGAGCACCGGCACCATCGCGACCGCGTAGCCGCCGTCCGCGTCGGCGCGCTCCCCCACCCAGGCCCGCCCCTGGAGCACGGTGCTGTCCCCCAGCGGGAACGCCGTCCCGAGCTCGGCGGGGTCGGCGCTGGCGAGGACCGTGCCGTCGGCGTCGGCCACGACCACCGACGCCGAGCCCGAGACGGTGCGCGCGCTCTCCGCGGCGATGCCGATGTACGGGACCAGTCCGTCGTCCACCGCCGAGCGCAGCGACACCGCGTTGGCCAGCGTCTCGGCCACCGACAGCGCCCGGCGACCCTCGACCTCCTCCGCCCGCTGCGTCGTCTGGGCGACGGAGACGGCGGCCACGCCGACCAGCACCAGCAGGATGATCACGACCTGCAGCGCCAGCAGCTGGCCGGCCAGCGACAGACGCCGGAGCACGGTGCCTCCCGGGGACTGGGGACGGGACGACAGTGCACCACGCCACCGCACTCCTGTGACCGTGAACACAAGGACCGCAAGACGCAATGCCTCCGCAACCGTGACACCTCCCGGGCCGGTTGCCAGCCTTCTCCCGACGCGGCCGGCAGCGGCCGCACCCCTGGAGGAACAGATGCGCACTGCCCACCTGCGGAGACTCGCCGCCGGCACCGTGGCTGCCGGCCTGGTGCTGACCGGCTGCGGCACGACGGCGGAGGGCGGCTCGGCCTCCGGTGGCGGGGACGGCGAGGAGGCGATCTCCGGCCTCCGGGTCATGGTCCCCAACTCGCCCGGCAGCGGCTACGACAGCACCGCCCGCGCCTGGGCGCAGGTCATGGAGGAGGAGGGGCTGGCCGAGAGCATCGAGGTGTTCAACCTCGAGGGCGCCGGGGGGACCGTCGGCCTGCAGCGCCTGGTCAACGAGGAGGGCAACGCCGAGATGCTCATGCAGATGGGCCTCGGCGTCGTCGGCGCCCAGTACAGCAACCAGTCCGAGGCGACCCTCGACCAGACCACGCCGATCGCGGGGCTGATCGAGGAGGCCGAGGCGATCGTCGTCCCGGCCGACTCCCCGTACCAGACGCTCGACCAGCTGGTGCAGGCCTGGAGCGCCGACCCCGGCAACGTGCCGGTCGGCGGCGCGTCGAACCCCGGCGGCCCGGACCACCTGACCCCGATGCTGCTGGCCCAGGAGGTCGGCGTCACCCCGACCGAGGTCAACTACGTCGCCTACGACGGCGGCGGCGAGCTGCTCGCCGGCATCCTCGGCGGCGACGTCCAGTTCGCCGCGACCGGCGTGGGCGAGGTGGCCGAGTCGGCAGTGGGCGGTGACGTCCGCATCCTCGCGGTCACCAGCGAGGAGCCGGTCGAGGGCGTCGACGCGCCGACCCTGCAGGACGAGGGCGTCGACCTGACCTTCACCAACTGGCGCGGCATCGTGGCGCCCCCGGGCATCTCCGAGGAGCAGACCCAGCGCTTCGTCGACGCGGTCACCGAGATGCACGACAGCGAGGCCTGGCAGCAGGTCCTGGAGGACCAGGGCTGGACCGACGCCTTCACGACCGGCGACGAGTTCTCCGAGTTCCTGCAGAGCGAGAGCGACCGCGTCCAGGGCGTGCTGAGCGAGCTGGGCCTGACGTGAGTGCCGCCTCCCCGGGGAGCACGACGCGGGCGGAGGGCCGCTCCGAGTACGGGGTGGCCCTCTTCCTGGCGGCGCTCGGCCTCCTCGTCATCGTGCAGGCCCTCCTCATCCCGGAGAGCCGGATCGTCCGCGGGCCGGTCGGGCCCGCCGCCGTCCCCATGGTCGTGGGCGGCCTGCTGGTCGTCGTCGGGATCGTCCTCGCGCTCGACATCCGGCGCGGCGGCCGCGGGGAGCCCGAGGGCGGCGAGGACGTCGAGCTGACCGGTGGCAGCGACTGGCAGACGATCGCGATGCTCGCGGCGGCCTTCGTCGCGAACGCCCTGCTGATCGAGCCGCTGGGCTGGGTCTTCTCCGGGGCTCTCCTGTTCTGGGGCAGCGCCTTCGCGCTCGGCAGCCGCCACTACGTGCGTGACGCGGTCATCGCCTTCACCCTGTCGATCGGCTCCTTCTACCTGTTCGCCCTCGGGCTCGGCATCGTGCTGCCGCCCGGGGTCCTGAGGGGGATCCTCTGATGGACGGGTTCAGCTCCCTGATCGACGGGTTCGGCACCGCCCTGACCCCGACGAACCTGGCCTTCGCGCTGCTGGGCGTACTGCTGGGCACCGCGATCGGCGTCCTGCCCGGGATCGGCCCGGCCATGGCGGTGGCGCTGCTGCTGCCGCTGACCCGCGGCCTCGAGGTCACCACGGCGCTGATCATGTTCGCCGGCATCTACTACGGCGGCATGTACGGCGGGTCGACGACGTCCATCCTGCTCAACACCCCCGGTGAGAGCGCCTCGGTGGTCACCGCGATCGAGGGCAACAAGATGGCCCGGTCCGGCCGTGCCGCGCAGGCCCTGGCGACCGCGGCCATCGGGTCGTTCGTCGCCGGCACGATCGCCACGCTGCTGCTGGCACTGGTGGCCCCGCTGGTCGCCGACCTCGCCGTCGAGGTCTCGCCGGCCGACATGTTCGCGATCATGGTCCTGGCCTTCATCGCGGTGACCTCGGTGCTCGGCAGCTCGCGCGTGCGCGGCCTGGCCTCGCTCGGGCTGGGCCTGACCATCGGCCTGATCGGCATCGACGCGACCTCCGGCCAGCAGCGGCTCACCTTCGGCATCGCCGAGATCGCCGACGGCATCGACGTCGTCGTCGTCGCGGTCGGTCTGTTCGCCGTCGGCGAGGCGCTGTGGACCGCCGCCCACCTGCGCCGTCGTCCGGTCGAGGTCATCCCGGTGGGCAACCCGCGGATGAGCCGGTCGGACTGGAGCCGGTCGTGGAAGCCGTGGCTGCGCGGCACCGCCATCGGGTTCCCCTTCGGCGCCGTCCCCGCCGGTGGCGCGGAGGTCCCGACGTTCCTCTCCTACGTCACCGAGAAGCGGCTCTCGAAGCACCCCGAGGAGTTCGGCACGGGGGCCATCGAGGGCGTCGCGGGACCGGAGGCGACGAACAACGCCTCGGCGGCCGGCGGTCTCGTGCCGCTGCTCACCCTGGGCATCCCGGTGACGGCCACCGCGGCGGTCCTCCTCGCCGCCATCGAGAGCTACGGCATCCAGCCGGGACCTCAGCTGTTCGACAACGAGCCGGAACTGGTCTGGGGCCTGATCGCCAGCCTCTTCATCGGCAACGCGGCGCTGCTGGTGCTCAACCTGCCGCTGGCGCCGGTGTGGGCGCGCCTGCTGCGCATCCCGCGCACGTACCTGTACGCGGGGATCCTGTTCTTCGCCAGCCTGGGCGCGTACGCGGCGAACGCCAACGTCTTCGACCTGTTCCTGCTGCTGGTCATCGGCGCGCTCGGCTTCATGATGCGCCGCTACGGGCTGCCGCTGCTGCCGGCCATCATCGGCGTGATCCTCGGGCCCTTCGCCGAGGCGGAGCTGCGGCAGGCGCTGCAGCTCAGCAACGGCGACCTCGGGGGGCTGATCGACCCGATGGCCGTCGTGGTCTACGTGATCGTCGCGCTGGTCCTGCTGTGGCCGCTGGTCCGGTGGCTGCTGCCCCGCAAGGCCGTGCACGTCCCCGTGCTGGACGAGGCGGTGCACGAGATAGAGGAGGCGCACGCCCACCACGGGGCGACGACGGCCGTGGCGGTCGAGCGCCGGGTGGACGGCCCCGACCGACCGCGCGACGGCGACGGGTCCTGACGCTCCGGAGGGACCCACCGAGGGGGAGGGGACGGCGGTCCCCTCCCCCTCCGGCCGCCCGCGACCCGGCCGACACGGAGCCGCATGAGAGCCGCTCCCACGTGCCTGGTGATCACCGCCGAGGGCGCGATCGACCGGCAGAGCGCGCGCGGCAAGGTGCCCGCCGAGGTGGCGGGCCGCGCGGCGCTGCGCGACATCCCGGTGATCGCGCTCAGCGGCACGGTCGGTGAGAGGGTGCAGGCCGCGCTCGACGTGGGCCTGGACGCCTACGCGTCGATCCTCACCCGCCCGTGCACCCTCGACGAGGCGCTGGAGGAGGCCTCGGAGTTCCTGGTGTGCTCTGCCGAGCAGACGATGCGGCTGCTGCTGGTCGGGCGCCGGCTGGCCTGGCAGGAGACCGGGACGCACTGACCGGCGGTCCTCAGCCCGCGGGCAGCGCCGGCCCCTCGTCCTTGAGCACGACGCCGGAGGCGCCCAGCTCGCGGGCGGCGCCCAGCAGCGCGGCGACGGTGTCGGCGGCCTGCGCGTAGGACAGCCCGTGCGGCGGGCGGACGTTGGAGACGCAGTTGCGCTCGGAGTCCGCCCGCCCCGGCCGCGGGTCCCAGGTCAGGTAGACGCCGAGGGAGTCCGCCGACGACAGCCCCGGCCGCTCCCCGATCAGCACGACGACGGCCCGGGCGCCCAGCGCCGCGCCCACCGCGTCACCGAGGGCCACCCGCGCCTGGTGCGCGAGCACCAGCGGCGCGAGGGTCCAGCCGGGCAGCCGCTCCCGCAGCGCGGTCACCAGCCCGGCGGCGTGCTCGTGCACCGCCCGCGGGGAGAGCCCGTCGGCGACCACCACCGCCAGGTCGGCGTCCGTCCGGGGCAGCTGCGTGCCCTCGGCGAGCTGCCGGCCGAGGTCGGGGCGCTGCAGGTAGGTGGCCCGGTCGGGCGCGGCCGAGTGCACCTCGAGCAGGTCCCCGAGCGCGGCGCGCAGCCGGTCGGGCTCCAGCGGCTGGTGCACCGCGTCGCGGGCGGCGGCGTGCGCGGCGCGGAACTCCAGCTCCCGCGCGGTGGGCAGCGCGTCACCGGCCCGGCCCAGCGCCACCCGGGCGCGGGTGGCCGACCGCAGCACCGCCCACGGGTCGTTCCCCGGCGGCAGCGGCCGGTCGAGGGCGTCGGTCACGAGCCCTCCTCGCCGGCGCTCGTCGGCCTCGTGCCCGGCGGTGCTGTGCCCCGGCGTGACCTCGCGAGCTCGGTCACGCCGAGGCCGCCGCGAGGAGGGCCCGCGCGGCGGGCGCGTCGGCGGTGAGCTCGCGGACCCGGCCGGCGTCGTCGAGCAGGTCCATCCGCGCCAGCCACGCCTCGAACTCCGGCGCCGGCCGCAGCCCCAGCACCGAGCGGGTGGTCAGCACGTCGGAGAAGGCCAGCGACTGGTAGTGCAGCATCACGTCGTCCATCCCGGGGACGGCGATGAGGAAGGTGACCCCCGCCGCGCCGAGCAGCAGCATGAGGGAGTCCATGTCGTCCTCGTCGACCTCGGCGTGGTTCGTGTAGCAGACGTCCACGCCCATCGGCAGGCCGAGCAGCTTGCCGCAGAAGTGGTCCTCGAGCCCGGCCCGCAGCACCTGCTTGCCGTCGTAGAGGTACTCCGGGCCGATGAACCCGACGACGGTGTTGACCAGCAGCGGCTCGAAGTGCCGGGCGACGGCGTAGGCGCGGGCCTCCAGCGTCTGCTGGTCCACCGGCCGCCCGCCGATGCCCCGGTGCGCGTCGGCCGACAGCGCCGAGCCCTGCCCGGTCTCGAAGTAGGTGACGTTCGACCCGACCGTGCCCCGGCCCAGCGCCAGCGCCCCGGCGCGGGCCTCGGCCAGCAGGTCGAGGGTGACGCCGAAGCCGCGGTTGCCCGGCTGGGTGCCGGCCACCGACTGGAACACCAGGTCGACCGGCGCCCCCTGCTCCAGCGCCCGCAGCGTCGTGGTCACGTGCGCGAGCACGCAGGACTGCGTCGGGATGCCGTACCTCGTGATCACCTCGTCGACCAGCTGCAGCAGCGCGACCGTGCGGGCCGGGGAGTCGGTGGCCGGGTTGATCCCGATGACGGCGTCCCCGCAGCCCTGCAGCAGCCCGTCGACGATGGACGCCGTCACGCCCAGCGGGTCGTCGGTCGGGTGGTTGGGCTGCAGCCGCGAGGCGAGGCGGCCGGGCAGGCCGAGGGTGCTGCGCAGCCCGGTGACCACCCGGGTGCGCCGGCCGACGGCGACCAGGTCGGCGTTGCGCATCAGCTTCGACGTCGCGGCGGCCATCTCCGGGGTCAGCCCGGGCGCCAGCGCGCCGATGGCGTCCTCGTCGCCGGCGGCGGCCCAGGCCAGCAGCCGGTCGCGGAACTCCCCGACCGTCAGCGACGCGACCGGCGCGAAGGCGGCCGGGTCGTGGGTGTCGAGGACCAGCCGGGTGACGTCGTCCTCGTCGTAGCCGACCACCTGCTCGTCGAGGAAGGTGGCCAGCGGCAGGTCGGCGAGCACCGTCTGCGCGGCCACCCGCTCGGCCGCGGACTCCGCGGCGCACCCGGCGAGGACGTCGCCGGAGCGCAGCGGGGTGGCCTTGGCCATGAGCTCGACCAGGGTCGGGAACTCGTACGTGCGCCCGGCGACGGTGCCCCGCCGCGCGGTCATCGCACGTCCTCCTCGGCGTCGGCCAGCAGCTCGAACTCCTCCTCCGGCGCCGAGGCCACCAGGTGGTGGCGGCTGTAGAGGGCGAAGTACGCGAGGAAGGCTGCATAGGCGGCGAGCGTCCAGAGCGCCGCGGTGACGTCGACGAGGAAGGTGGCCACGACCGCGGCGGCGGCGAGCACGAGCGCGACGCCGGTGGTCGCCGTCCCGCCCGGGGTCCGGTACGGGCGCGGCAGGTCCGGCTCCCGACGGCGCAGCACGATGTGGCTGACCATCATCAGCACGTAGGACACCGTCGCCCCGAAGACGGCCATGTTGAGCAGCACCGCGCCCTGGCCGGTCAGCGAGAGGACGAACCCGATGGCGCCGGGGACCAGCAGCGCCAGCACCGGCGCCTTGCGGCCGTTGGTGACCGACAGGGCGCGCGGCAGGTAGCCGGCGCGGGAGAGCGCGAAGGTCTGCCGCGAGTAGGCGTAGATGATCGAGAAGAAGCTGGCGACCAGGCCGAAGAGGCCGGCGTAGTTGACCACCCGGGTCAGCGCCTCGGGAGCGCCGGAGCCGGCGAGGGCGTCGACCGGCGGGTTGCCCGACCCCGCGACCGCCGCCGAGCCCGCGGCGCCCGGGGTGAACACCAGCATGAGGACGGCGAGGACGACGAGCACGCCCATCGCCGCGACGATCCCCCGCGGCATCGAGCGGGCCGGGTCGCGGGCCTCCTCGGCGGCCAGCGGCACGCTCTCCACGGCGAGGAAGAACCAGATCGCGAACGGGAACGCCGCCCAGATGCCGATGATCCCGTAGGGCAGGAACGACGAGGCGCCGGCGGCGTCGGTGGGCGCGATGTCGAGCAGGTTGCCGGCGTCGAACCGCGGGACGGCGCCGACCAGGAAGACCACCAGCCCGGCGAGCGCGACCACGGTGACGGCGAACATCGCCTTGAGCGCCTCGCCGACGCCGAGCAGGTGGATGCCGATGAACAGCCCGTAGGCCGCCAGGTAGACCCACCAGCCGTCGGTGATGCCGAACAGCCCCAGGGACTCGACGTAGGCGCCGATGAAGGTGGCGATCGCGGCCGGCGCGATGGCGTACTCGATGAGCACCGCGACGCCGGTGGCGTACCCGCCCCACGGGCCCAGCGCGCGCCGGGCGAAGGTGTAGCCCCCGCCGGCGGTCGGCAGCGCGGAGCCGAGCTCGGCCAGGCCGAACACCATCGCGGTGTACATGACCGCCATGAGCACGGTGGCGATCAGCAGCCCGCCGAACCCGCCCTCGGCCAGGCCGAAGTTCCACCCGGCGTAGTCACCGGAGATGACCGCCGAGACGCCGAGGCCGGCCAGCAGCAGCCAGCCTGCCGTCCCGGAGCGCAGTTGCCGGCGGTGCAGGTAGCCCTCGTCGACCCGCTCGGCCTCCACGCCCGCGTGTCCGGCGCGGGGCGGGGTCGGGCGGGCGGTGGGATCGGCGGTCACGGGCGCCTCCGCGGTCGGCCCGCCGACGGCGGGGAGGGCCAGCCTCGTCCCGCGTCCGGGCCCAGGTCAACGGCCCGCGCCCGGCGCGACGCACCGTGTCCACCCCGGTCTCAGGGGATGCCGTGCCACCGCCCCGCGGTCGCGTTGCCGGCCGGGTTGGACTCGAGGACGTTGCCCGGCGTGGGCACCGTCCGGTCGTCGTCCGCGAGGGCGAACACGCGCAGCAGCGGCCCCACGAGGGCGTCGTAGACCGCGGGGAGGAGCCGGAAGCCGAGGATGACCACCGGGTTGGCGAAGCCGGACTGGATCAGCCGCCGCGGCCGGTCCAGCCGCGCGACCACCGAGCGGGCCACCCGCTCCGGGGAGTAGATCGGGACGGGCGGGCGGCCCTTGAGACCGATGTAGCTGCCCGCCTGCGAGTAGATCGGTGTGTTGACCCCACCCGGGGCCACCGCGGAGACGTGGATGCCGGGGACGTCGCGGGTCTCCTGCTGCAGCGTCCGGACGAGGCCGAGCTGGCCCCACTTGGCGGCGTTGTAGCTGCCCATGAACGGCGTGGTCACCGACGCCAGCAGCGAGCTGACGACCACGAGGTGGCCGGCGCCCTGGCGGCGGAACACCGGCAGCACGGTGCGCACGAGGTTGGCCGTGCCGTGCAGCGCGGTGTCGACCACCCGCTCGAAGACGGCCTTGGGCACGTCCTCGATCCGCCCGTAGGCGATCACCTGCGCGGAGTGGACGACGACGTCGAGCGAGCCGAACCGGCGGACGGCGCCGTCGACGGCGGTGCCCAACGCGTCCTCGTCGAGGACGTCGGCCGGGCAGACGACGACGTCGCCGGCGCCCTTGGCGCGGGCCTCGGTCGCAGTGTCCTCCAGCGCCTGGCGGCCGCGGGCGAGCAGCACGAGGTGGTCGCCGCGCTCGGCGAACAGGTGCGCGGTGGCCCGGCCTATGCCGCTGGAGGCCCCGGTGATCAGCACGGTCTGCGGCATGCGGCGTCGTCTCCTCGGTGGTGGTTCGGGATGGCCGGGGACGCCGTCGCGGGCACCGCCCGGGCTCGGCGGACACCCCCGCCTACCCCGATCCGTTGCCCGCCATGCGATCGAGGACGTCCAGCAGCCGGCCGGGGCCGGTGACCGCCGTCCCCCCGGGCAGGCGGGCGCGCAGTCCCCGGTCGGCGGTGACCACCAGCACGCGGCGGCCCGCGGCGGCGAGGTCGGCGGCCGTGGCGGCCAGGGCGTCGTCGCCGCTGCCGGGCGCGCGCACCAGCGAGACGCCGTCCGGCTCCGGCACGTCCCGCGCCGCTCCCTCGACGACGGCCACCACCTCCTCGACCGACCACTCCTCCAGCCGCTGCCCGGGCAGGGCGGCCAGCCGCAGCAGCAGCCGGGTGGTGGCGGCGGCGCGGTCGCGCCACCAGCCGTCGGGACGGGAACCGACCACGTTGGCGGCGTCCACGAGCAGGACCGTCATCGCACCTCCCGCGCACTCCCCGGACGGGGGAACCGGCCCGCGTTCCCGTTCACGGCCGGCCGCACCGGGTAGCCGACCTGCGGCGACGCGCCGAGACCACCGGCGCGGGACCCGGCCGGGCACCCACCTCCCGGCCCGACGACGAGGAGGTCCGATGGCGAGCAACGACCGTACCCACCACGACCACGACGCGACGGTCACCACCGAGGGTGCGCACGCCACCCGCGGCGCGGCCCGGGACGCCGTCGCGGCGCAGCACGCCCGCTTCGGCGGGATCAAGTGGGGCGCGGCCTTCTTCGGCTGGCTGTCGGCCAACGGGCTCGCCGTCCTCCTGGTGGCGCTGCTGTCGGCGGCCGGTGTGGGCCTCGGCCTGGCGCAGGGGCTCGACAGCGTCGACGAGGCCACCGACCAGGCCGCCGGCATCGGTCTGGCCGGTGCGATCGGCCTGCTCGTCGTGTTCTTCCTCGCCTACCTCGCCGGCGGCTACGTCGCCGGACGGATGGCCCGCTTCGACGGCGCCCGTCAGGGGCTGGCCGTGTGGCTGATCGGCCTGCTGGTCGTCGTGCTGCTGGCGCTGGCCGGCACCGCGCTCGGGGCCGAGTACAACGTGCTGCAGCAGCTCGACCTGCCGCGCATCCCGATCGACGAGGGCACCGCGACGACGGCCGGCGTCCTCACGCTGGCGGCCATCCTGGTGGCGACGCTGCTCGGTGCCGTCCTCGGCGGCACGCTCGGCACCCGCTACCACCGCCGGGTGGACCGCGCCGGCTACGGCGTCTGACGTCGCAGCCGTGGGCCCGGTCCAGGCCGGCCCACGGCTGCGGTGTGTCCGGAGCGTCCCCGGCCGGTTCTACGCTGCGCGGCATGTGCCGCAACATCCGCCCGCTGTCGAACTTCGCGCCGCCGGCCACCGACGACGAGATCACGGCCGCGGCGCTGCAGTACGTGCGCAAGATCAGCGGGTCGGCGAAGCCGGCGCAGGTCAACGCCGAGGCCTTCGACCGGGCCGTCGCCGAGGTGGCCGCGGCCTCGGCCCGGCTGCTCGACGCGCTGGTCACGACCGCGCCGCCCAAGGACCGCGCCGTCGAGGCCGACAAGGCCCGCGCCCGCGCCGCGGTCCGCTACGCCCGCTGACCCGCTGCGCACGACCGGGGTGCACACCCCGGGCATGGGCTCCGACTGAGCGGGTAGGTGCCGGGCTGATCGCGACCGCCCGACGCCCCTGGAGGACACCCATGGCCCGCAACACCCTGTCCCGCGCCCTGCACGACCTCGGTCTCTCCGCCTGGTTCGGCGGCACGCTGGCCAACGCCGTCGCCCTCAACGCCGCCGCCGGCGAGGCCGGCAAGGACACCGGCAAGGTGGCCAACGCCGGCTGGAACCGCTGGACCCCGGTCAACGCCGTCGCCATCGGCGCCCACCTGGTGGGCAGCGTCGGCCAGCTGATCGGCAACCGCGGCCGCCTGGCCAACCAGGAGGGCGTCGCGAGCATGTCCGCCGTCAAGACCCTGGTCACGGCCGCCGCCCTGGGCGCCACCGCCTACAGCCGCTCGCTGGGTGTCATCGTCAACGGCGGTGGCGGCGGAGCCGGCAACCCCTCGGCGCGCTCGGGCACCAAGCCGACCAAGCGCACCAAGGCCGAGATCGCCGCCGCCCAGGAGCAGCTCGACGCGCTGCAGTGGATCATCCCGGCCCTCACCGGCACGCTCGTGGCCATCAGCTCCTACGCCGGCGAGCAGCAGCGCGCCAGCGAGGTCATCAAGGGCGTCTCGCGCAGCTGACCTCCCACCCGCACACAGCAGCCCGAGCACGTCCAGGGAGACCCATGACCCGCACCGTCACCGTCACCGGCACCGGCACCGGCAACAGAGTCGCCGGTGAGCACTCCGCCGGAGGCAGGGGCGCGACCCGCTGTCCCGACTGCACCGACGGCCTCGGCAAGCCGCGGCCGGTGAAGCCGGGGTCGTGGCGGGACCGCGTCCGGCAGAAGCCGGCGCTGGCGGTGGCCTACCGGGTCGCGGTCTTCGTGGTGGGGCTGCTGTTCGTGCTGCTCGGGCTGGCGCTGACGGTGCTGCCCGGCCCGCTCACCATCCCGCCGGTCCTGGCCGGCCTGTGGGTGTGGTCGACCGAGTTCGAGTGGGCGCGCCGCATCTTCGCCGCCTTCCGCCGGAAGGCGGTCGACGCGTGGCGGCACGCCAGGCAGCACCCGGTCAGCTCGGCGGCCGTCACGATCGGCGGGCTCGCGGCCGCCGCCTTCGTGTTCTGGGCGGTCGGCCACTGGGACCTCGTCGACCGGGGCAAGGAGCTGGTCGGCCTCGGCTGACCCAGGCGCCCTCCGCCGGCCGCCGTCCGCACCCGCGGGCGGCGGCCGGCGCACGTTCAGGGGCCGGTGAGGACGACGGGCCCGTCGTCGGTGACCGCCACGGTGTGCTCGACGTGCGCGGCGCGGCGGCCGTCGGCGGTGACCACCGCCCAGCCGTCCTTCTTGTGCTTGTAGCACGCCGCGCCGGCCAGCAGCATCGGCTCGATGGCCAGCGTGCTGCCGGCGTGCAGCCGCACGCGGTCCAGCCCCGCCGTCGGCCGGTTGGGCACGAACGGCGGCTCGTGCATCGACCGGCCGATGCCGTGCCCGCCGTGGTCGGGCAGGTGCGCGTAGCCGTACCCGCGGGCGACGGCGTCGACGGCCTGCGCGACGTCGAGCAGCGTCGCACCCGGCACCGCCGCGGCGATCCCGGCGGCCAGCGCCTCCTCCGTGGCGGTCACCAGCCGGGCGTCGTCCGCCGTCGTACCGGAGCCCACCGGCACGGTGAACGCGGCGTCACCGTGCCAGCCGTCGACGACGGCGCCGCAGTCGACGCTGAGCAGGTCGCCGTCGCGCAGCCGGCGCCCGCTGGGCCGGCCGTGCACGACCACCTCGTTGGGCGACAGGCACAGCGCCCCGTTGTAGGCGGTGGGCGCCCACGCCGGCTTGTAGCCGAGGAACGACGACGTCGCCCCGGCCTCCCGGATCGTGGTCTGCGCGAGGTCGTCGAGGTCGCGCAGCCGGGCGCCGGGGACGGCGGCGGCGCGCACCGCGGCCAGCGTCTGCGCCACGACTCGGCCGGCGGCGCGCATGGCGTCCAGTTCGTCGGCGGTGCGGCGCGGCAGCACGGTCAGGTCCACCCCCCGACGGTACGGCGGCCTCCCCCGCGCGCCGTCCCGGCTCAGGCGCGGCCGACGTCGCCCGGGTCCGGCGGCCGGAACGGGGTGTCCGGCAGCTCGACCTCACCGGGCGTCCGCTCGGGCTCCCCGGGGTGCCGGGGCTCCCCCGGACGCGGCGGCTCCTCCGGAGGCGGCGGCTCCTCGGGGCGGTCGGGCTCCTCGCCGGCCACACCGAACCCCTCGGCGGGCGGCGGCGCACCCGCTCCGGGATCGGCCGCGGCGATCTCGTCGTCGGGACGGTGGCCGTGCGGCGTCATCGGTTCCCAGGTGGACATGGACCCTCCCTACCCACTCCCGGAGGACACCGGTGGCCGGGAGGTGACACGGGGGTTGCGGCGGGGCACACGCCCGGGTGACGGACGGGGTCGCGGGGACCCACGGGGGCGGTGCCGGGAGCGAGGGAGGACCGAGACATGGCCACCACGGGATCGGGACAGCGGGCACGGCGCGGCACGCGGCCGGGTCCCGCACCGGCACCGCGCGACGGCGCCGCCGCAGACCGCCGGGACGACGCCCGCGACGGCGCCGACGGCCGCGACGAGACGCACGCCGAGCGCATCGACCGGGAGCTGATGGAGCTGCTCAACGAGCTGCGGGTCGCACTGCCGGGCGTGCAGTTCCTCTTCGCCTTCCTGCTGATCGTGCCGTTCCAGCAGGCCACGTCCCGCGCGACGGACTTCCAGCGTGACGTCTACTTCGTGACGCTGATCGCCGCCGTGGTGGCCACCGCCCTGCTCATCGCGCCGGCCGCGCAGCACCGGGCGCTGTTCCGCCAGCACGACAAGGAGGACCTGCTGCGGCGGAGCAACCGCAACGCCTTCCTCGGGCTGGTGGTGCTGGCGGTGGCGATCGTCTCGGCGGTGGTGCTGGTGGTCGACTTCGTGTTCGCGCTGCCGCAGGCGCTGGTCACCGGCGGTGTGGTGGCGGCGCTGCTCGGCTGGCTGTGGATCGGCAGCCCGGCGGTGCAGCGCGCCCGCAACCGCTGACCGCGGTGTGCGCGTTGGTTGCCAGGTGGGAGGCGTGACCTGCAGCAAACTGCGCCTACGGCGCATCCCGGTCTCCAGAACGAGCCCTCAGCGCACATCACCGCCGGCGTCGGACGGGGTCAGCGGTCCGGCGGGGACGGCGCCGGCCGGCCGAGAGCGGCGCAGATCGCGTCGGCGACGTCGTCCGGGTCCTCGTGCTCCCAGAAGCGCAGCACCCGCCAGCCCAGCCCGGTGAGGACGGCGTCGGCGCGGCGGTCGCGGGCGGTGTTGGCCGCCAGCTTCGCCGCCCACCACGCCCGGTTCGCGCGCGGCAGGTGCCCGCACGACGGGCAGCCGTGCCAGAAGCAGCCATCGAGGAAGACCACCAGCCGCCGGCCCTTCCACACCAGATCGCCGCGCGCCCGCGTCTCGCGGCACGGCCGCACGTCGACCCGGAAGCGGACGCCGCGCGCGTGCAGCCGGCGGCGCACCGCCAGCTCGTGCGCGGTGTCCCGCCGTCCCTGCCGGCGGAAGCGGACCCGCACGACCTCCGACGACGGCGGCGGCGCGGGCCCCGGGCCGGCACACGGGTCCACGACCCACATGCTGCGCCACCGCACCGACGGTGCGCGCGGGTGAGGGTCGCCTACCCTCACCTCCCGTGACGACGACGGCGACGGCGACCCGGACGGCGGACGCACCGGCAGCCGCGGCGCCCCGCTGGACGCGCGTCGAGCTGCTCCCGCCACTGGTGCTCGCCGTCCTCGGCGCGGTCCTGCTGGCCCCCGGCCACGGCCTGTGGTTCGACGAGCTGTTCACCGCCGAGGTCGGCCGCCGTCCGCTCCCCGAGATCCTGCGCGCGATCGTCACCGGGGAGGGGGTGACGAGCTACCTGGCCGACGTCCCGCCGTCCTACAACGCGCCCTACTACCTGGTCGTGCACGCGTGGACGTCAGTGCCCGGCCTGGACGGCGACACCTCGCTGCGCGTGCTCTCCGTGCTGGCCACCGCCGGCGGGCTGGCCCTCGTCACGCGTGCGCTGACCCGGCTGGCGGGGCGGGCGACCGGCGTGCTGGCCGGCCTGGTCCTGGCGACGGCGCCGCTGCTGCTCGAGCAGGCGGTCGAGGCGCGCAGCTACGGGCTGGCGGTCCTGGCCACCGGCGGCGCGCTGCTCGGGCTGGTCCGCTGGCTGCAGGAGCCGCCGCGCGGGCTGGTGCTCTTCGGTCTGGCCGGCGCCGGGATGGGGCTGGCGCACTGGTACGCGGTCACCGTCCTGGCCGCGTTCGTCGTCGCGGCGCTGCTGCTGCGCCACCGGGCCGCCGTCCGCGTCGCGGTCACCGGTGTCCTGGCCGTGCTGCCGGTGGTCGCGCTGATCGGCGTCAACCTGCTCAACGGCACCGGCGCGCGCAACGCCGAGCACCTGCGCGACACCGGCGGCACGCTCGCCGACCTCGCCGTCGAGGCCTGGGCCGGCGGCCGGACCCCGCTGCTGTACCTGACCGTCGGGCTGGCGGTGGTCGGCGCGCTGCGCGGTGCCGGGGTGCGGGTGGTCGGGACCTGCTGGGTGCTGGTCCCGCTGCTGCTCCTCGTCGCCGGTGAGCTGGTCCGCCCGCTCTACCACCCCCGCTACCTCATGGTCGGGCTGCTCGGGCTCGGTGTCCTGGCCGCGGCGGGGGCGACGGCACTCCCCCGCGGCGCCCGCGCACCGGTCGCCGCCGCGCTGGTCGGGCTGTCGCTGCTGGCGAGCTCCCCGCTGGCCGTGCGCGAGCCGCGGGAGCGCTCCGACGAGCTGGTGCGGCTGCTGGCCCGCGTGCAGCAGGCCGGCGAGCCGGTCGTCGCCGCCGACCAGCGCGCGGCCCTCGGCCTCGACCACCACACCCGCACGCTGGCCCCGCGGTTGCGGCCCGACGTCGTCCTGCCACCCGACGACGCCCCGTCCGGCGCCGACCGGGTCTGGCTGGTCCGGCGGCTGGTCGACGGCGAGCCGGTGCCCACCGACGACGACGCCGTCCTCGCCGGCGCCGGCCTCTCCCTCGCCGACGACTCCGCCTTCCCCGGGACGAAGACCGACCTGGTGCTGCAGCTCTGGACCCGCTGACCGGGAGCCGCCGGCGATGAGTTCCCCCGCGCCGCCCGGTCGGGACTGTCGGATCCGGGTGGCACGGTGCCTCCCGACCGACCCCGGAGGTGAGGCACGTGACGGCCGACATCGGCGACGCGGTCGCGGCGGGCAGGGACGAGCGGGAGCCCGGTGACACGGCGGCCCTGGCCATCGAGACCGAGGGCCTGGTCAAGCACTTCGGCAGCACGCGCGCCGTCGACGGGGTGGACCTGCGCATCCCGGTCGGTGGCGTGCACGGCTTCCTCGGTCCCAACGGCGCGGGGAAGACGACGACCATCCGCGTGCTGGCCACGCTGCTGCGCCCCGACGGCGGGACGGCGCGGGTCTTCGGCCACGACGTCGTCACCGAGGCCGACGCGGTGCGCGCCCGGGTGAGCCTGACCGGGCAGTTCGCCTCCCTCGACGAGGACCTCAGCGGCGCGGAGAACCTGCTGCTGCTGGCCCGGCTGCTCGGCTACTCCCGGGCCGCCGCGCGCCAGCGCACCGACCAGCTGCTGTCCGCGTTCGGCCTCACCGAGGCGGCCGGCAAACAGGTGAAGCAGTACTCCGGCGGCATGCGGCGGCGGATCGACATCGCCGCGAGCATCGTCGTCCGCCCGGACCTGATCTTCCTCGACGAGCCGACGACCGGCCTGGACCCGCGCAGCCGCAACCAGGTGTGGGACGTCGTCCGGGCGCTGGTCCGCGGCGGGACGACGGTCCTGCTGACCACCCAGTACCTCGACGAGGCCGACCAGCTCGCCGACCGCATCTCCGTCATCGACGCCGGCCGGGTCATCGCCGAGGGCACCCCGAGCCGGCTCAAGGCGTCGGTGGGCGCGGGCAGCCTGCACGTGCGGGTGCTCGACCCGGCGCGGCGCGGGGAGGCCCGCCGCCTGCTCGAGCAGGTGCTGGGCGTGCCGGTGGCCGAGGACGGCGACCCCGCCGCGCTCACCGCCCGCGTCCCCGACGGCGCCCCGACGGCCCGCGCGCTCACCGCGCTGGAGGACGCCGGCCTCCCCCTGGCCCAGTTCGCGCTGGGCCAGCCCAGCCTCGACGAGGTCTTCCTCGCCCTGACCGGCCGACCCGCCGACTCCCGCACCCCTGATCCGGAGGACCTCCGATGACCACTGTCGACTCCGCCCCGGCCGCCCTGGCGGCACCCGACACCGCGGCGGTGCTCGTGGCCCTCGGCTCCGGGGAGCGACCCCGGCCGCAGGGCCCGCTGGCGGCCTCGGCGACGTTCGGCTGGCGCACCCTGCTGCGGATCAAGCACGTCCCGGAGCAGCTGTTCGACGTCACCGTCTTCCCGGTGATGCTCACGCTGATCTTCTCCTACCTCTTCGGCGGCGCGCTGGCCGGTTCCGTCGAGGCCTACGTGCAGTTCTTCCTGCCGGGGATCCTCGTGCAGAGCATCCTCATGATCACGATGTACACCGGCGTCGCCCTGAACACCGACATCGAGAAGGGCGTCTTCGACCGCATCCGGTCCCTGCCGGTGTGGCGGCCGAGCGCGCTGGTGGGGGCGCTGCTGGGCGACGTCGTCCGGTTCGTCCTGGCCTCGGCGGTGGTGCTGTGCCTCGGCCTGGTGCTGGGCTTCCGGCCCGGCGGCGGGCTGCCCGGCGTGCTGGCCGCCGTCGGCCTGCTGCTGGTCTTCGCCTTCGCGCTGGGCTGGATCTGGACCTACCTGGCGCTGCGGCTGCGCACGCCCCAGGCGGTGATGGGCTGGAGCATGATGGTCCTGATGCCGCTGACGTTCGGCAGCAACATCTTCGTCGACCCCGCCACGATGCCGGGCTGGCTGCAGGCCGTCGTCGAGGTCAACCCGGTCAGCTCCCTGGTCACCGCGGTGCGCGGGCTGGTGCACGGCGAGGCGGCCGGCTCGGAGATCCTGCTGGTGCTGGGATGGGCGGCCGCGCTGGTCGCCGTCCTCGGGCCGCTGACCATGCGGCGGTACGGCAACCGCGCCTGAGTCAACGCGCGCGGGCCGCCCACGCCAGCGACCGCAGCGACTGCCGCAGCCGGGCCCGCGCCGTCCACGCCGACGAGCCCTCCGGCCGGCGGTCCCGGACCACGGGCACGCTGACCAGCGCCGTCCCCGCGCGGCCGGCGGCCAGCACGACGCTCGGGGCGTCCCCGGTCAGCACCCGCCCGACGACGGCGTCCCGCACCGCCGGCCCCAGGGCGAGGAAGGCGCCTGCGTCCGGCGGCAGCCCGGCCAGGCGGGCGGCGAGGCGGCGGTGCAGCTCCCCGGTCAGCCGCCGTCCCGGCGACTCGTAGCGGCCCCGCCGGCCGGCGAACACCGCGCCGGCGTCGCCGCGGGCCAGCCGGTCGAGCAGCAGCGGCACCGCCTCGGGCGGGTCCTGCAGGTCGGCGTCCAGGCACACCCACGCGTCGGCGTCCTCGGCCGCCAGCCCGGTGGCCAGCGCCCGGTGCTGGCCGGCGTTGACGCTCAGCGCGGTCACGGCGACCCGCGGATCGGCGGCGGCCAGCTCCGCGGCCACCCGCAGGCTGTCGTCCGGTGAGGCGTCCACGACCAGCCGCAGCCGCCAGTCCCGCCCGGCGAGTGCGGCGGCCAGCCGCCCGGCCAGCGGGCGCAGGGTGGCGGCGTTGCCGTACACCGGGACGACGACGGAGACCCGCGGCCCGCTCATGCCGCCGCCCACGTGCGCGCCAGGCCGTCGGCGAGGTCGACCATCGGTGCCCACCCGAGCGCATCCCGGGCGGCCTGCGGGTCGCAGACCCAGTCGGCGGTGTCCCAGACCCGGCCGGGGTGTGCGCCGGCCGCGGTGGCGATGGGCCGGCCGGTCACCTCCTCGGCGGTCGCGACGAGCTCCGCGACGCTCGTCTGCACGCCGGTGCCGATGTTGAACACCGCGCCCGGCGGGAGGTCGTCGGCGAGCGCGGCCCGCACGCAGGCGTCGACGACATCGCCCACCCACACCCAGTCGCGGCGGCTGACCGCGGCCGGCAGCGGCACGGTCGCCCCGGTGCGCGCGGCGGCCAGCACGACGGGCACCAGCCGGGTCGGGTGGTCGCCGGGGCCGTAGACCTGGAAGGCGCGCAGCACCGCGGCCCGCACGCCGCGCTCGGCCGCGGCGGCCTGCAGCAGCAGCGAGCCGGCCGCCTTGGTGGCGCCGAAGAAGCCGCGCGGGTGCAGCGGCGCGTCCTCGGCCAGCGGTGCCGGGCCGGCCCCGTACTCGGTCGAGGAGCCGAGCCGGACCACCGCGCGGCAGCGGTCGGGCAGCGCGTCGACCAGCCACGGGCTGGTGTTGACCGCCACGGTGGCGGCCCGCTCGGCCGGCGTCGCCTTGGCCCGCCCGGCGGCGAGGGAGAACACGACGTCGGGGTCGGTGGCCCGCACCGCCGCGGCCGCGGCCACCGGGTCGGCGAGGTCGGCGTCGGCGCGGGTCAGCCCGGTGACCGACCAGCCGTCGGCACGCAGCCGCGCGACCAGGTGCCGCCCGACGAAGCCGCCGGCGCCGGTGACCAGCGCCCTCACGCGGGGACGGCGACCGCGGCGTCGGCAGCGACCGCCGCACCCTCCACCGCCGCCACGAACCCCGCCCGCCGGTCGGCGGCAGTGCGCGGGTCGGCGCCGGCGAGGTCGGCCAGGGACGCGAGCAGGCGGGGCACCTCGACGAAGGGGTCGCGGCCGGCCATGTCGGCGGTGAACGAGCGGCGCAGGAAGGTGAAGTCGGTGCGCAGCCGCACGAGCTCGGCGGCCAGCAGCACCCCGGGCACCGGGAACCCGCCCCCGGGCAGCGTCAGCCCGCCGACGCCGAAGGGCTGCCGCACCGCGGCGCGGACGGCGTCGACCGTGCCGTCGACCAGCGGGCGGAACAGCTCGGTGGAGCGGCGGTCGATGCGCAGGTCGTTGAGGCCGACGTAGACGCGCGAGAGCGGCCGGCGGGCGAGCTCGGCGACCCGCTCCACCGCGCCCTGGGTCTCGACGAGGATGCCCAGCCCGCAGCGGCCGGCGACCAGGTCGAGCGCGCGGTCGACCTCCTCGGGCGTGCGCACCATCGGCAGCAGGATCTCGTCGGCGCCGGCGGCGAGGGCGTCCTCGACCTCCCCCGCCGTCCACGGGCCGGCGCCGTTGACGCGGCACAGCAGCCGGCCGTCGGTGGCCGCGCGCATGCGCGCCAGGTCCTCGACGGTGTCGGCGTTGATCTGGGTGCCCTCCCCCGCCTGGCGACGGGCCTTCCCGCGGCGCTCCCAGTCGACGACGATCCCGGCCGCACCGGCGGCGACGACGTCCCGGCCGAAGCCGGCGTCCACGGTGAAGAGGAACAGGTCCACGGCGGTGAGCTTAGGCACACCTAACCCCCGGCCCGCGCCCAGGTGCCTCCCCGCGGCCCGCGGGCACGGGTGAGCGGTGTGCACCCGTGGCGCGTTCCGGTCGCGGACAGCGCCACGACCGCACACCACCGAGGGCGGCGGCCGCGGGACGCCCCGCGCCCGAGAGATGCGTCCTCCCCCACCGCAGCGCGTCCTCCCCGACCGTCTGCGGTGCGGGAGGACACGCCACGATCAGGTCCCCTGGTCGTGGCGCACCCTCAGGCCGGGGTCGGGGTCCCGGTACGCGGAGCCGGGGCGGGCGCCGGGAAGGGCACCGCCGTCCCCTGCACGCCGACGGACACCTCCGCGCCGGTGATCGGCAGGTCGCCGCCCTCGGTGCGGGCGCTGACCCGCCGTCCCGACGGCAGCTCGAGCTCGACTCGGGCGTCGTGGCCGTAGAAGTCGACGGCGCGCACCCGCGCCCGCGGCCCGGGACCGGCGGACAGGCGCAGCTGCTCGGGCCGCAGCAGCACCCGCACCGGCCCGTCGGGGCACGGGCGGCCGAGCACCAGCTCGCCCAGCTCGGAGGCCACCCGGCCGTCGACGGCGTCCCCGTCGAGGACCACCGCCTCCCCCACGAACGCGGCCACGTCGAGGTCGCGCGGGTCGCGGTAGAGCGTGCGCGGGTCGGCCAGCTGGGCCAGGGTGCCGCCGCGCAGCACCGCCACCTGGTCGGCGGTCGACAGCGCCTCGGCCTGGTCGTGGGTGACCAGGACGGCGGTCGCGCCGGTGGCCCGCAGCGCGTCGGCGACCGCCCGGCGGGTGTCCTCCCGCAGCGAGGCGTCCAGCGAGGAGAACGGCTCGTCGAGCAGCACCAGCGAGGGCTCCGGTGCCAGCGCCCGGGCCAGCGCGACCCGCTGCTGCTGGCCGCCGGAGAGCTGGTGCGGCGAGCGGTCGGCCAGCGCGGCGTCCAGCCCGACCAGCGCGAGCAGCGCGACGACGCGGCCGCGGTCGCGGCGCAGCCGGCGCGGCAGGCCGAAGGCCACGTTGCCGGCGACGGTCAGGTGCGGGAACAGGCCGCCCTCCTGCGGCACGAACCCGATGCCGCGCCGGCGGGCGGGCACCGGGCGGCCCGCACCGGCCACCACCCGGCCGCCCAGGTCGACCGTGCCGCCGTCGGGGTCGTCGAAGCCGGCCACGATCCGCAGCAGCGTCGTCTTCCCGCAGCCCGACGGCCCCAGCAGCGCGGTGGTGGTGCCGGCCGGCACGTGCAGGTCGACGCCGGTGAGCACGGGGGTCCGGCCGTAGGACTTGGTCACGCCGGTGACGGTGAGCGCGCTCATGTGGTCAGACCTCGTCGGGCGTCGCGGGAGAGCAGCACCGTGGCCGGTGCCGAGAGCAGGACCATGACGACGGCGTAGGGCGCGGCGGCGCCGTACTCCAGGGCGCTGCTGGCCGACCAGAACGCCGTCGCCAGCGTCGTCGTGCCGGTGGGGGCGAGCAGCAGGGTGGCGGTCAGCTCGGTGACCACGGCGAGGAACACCAGCGCCGCGCCGGCGCCGATGCCGGGCGCGAGCAGCGGCAGGGTGACCCGCCACAGCCGGGACGGGGCCGAGGCGCCGAGGGAGGCGGCGACGTCGTCGTGCAGCGGCGGCGACTGCTCGACCGCGGCGCGCACGGTCACGATCGCGCGCGGCAGGAAGAGGATCGCGTAGGCGGCCAGCAGCACCGGCACGGTCTGGTAGAGGCCGGGCACCGCGCGGATGGAGACGGTCACCAGCGCCAGGGCGATGACGATCGCCGGCACCGCGCTGCCCAGGTAGGTCGAGCGCTCGATCAGGGTGGCCAGCGGACCGCGCCGGCGGACGGCGAGCCAGCCGGTGGGCAGCGCCAGCGCGGTGGTGGCGACGGCGGCCGCGGCGGCCAGCGCCAGCGTCGTCCCCGTGGTGGCGGCCAGCGTGGCGACGTCGAGCCCGGCCGAGGTGCCGGTGGCCATCCAGCGGGCGAGGCTGCCCAGCGGCACGGCCAGCGCGAGCGCCACCAGCGCGGCCAGGGCGAGCAGCGCCGGGACGGTGAGGGCGCCGAGCCGTACCGGGCGCAGCTGCCGGGCCGCGCCGGCGCCGGTGCGCGCGTAGCCGCGGGAGCCGCGCAGCCGGATCTCGGCGAGCAGCAGCACCAGGCACAGCAGCACGAGGACGCCGGCCAGCATCGTGGCGCCGGGACCGTTGAAGGTGGCGCGGTACTGGTCGTAGACCGCCGTGGTGAAGGTCGGGTAGCGCAGCATCGCCAGCGCGCCGAACTCGGCGAGCACGTGCAGCGCCACCAGCAGGCCGCCGCCGAGCACGGCCACCCGCAGCTGCGGCAGCTGCACCCGCCGGAACACCGCCCAGGTCGACAGGCCCAGCCCGCGGGCGGTGTCCTCCAGCGCCGGGTCCAGGCCGCGGAAGGCGGCCACGGCGGGCAGGTAGACGAACGGGGAGTAGGACAGCGACACCACCAGCAGCGCCCCGGCGTAGGTGTCGAACCCGGGCAGCAGCGAGATCCAGGCGTAGCTGTTGACGAACGCCGGCACCGCCAGCGGCGCGACCAGCAGCACGTGCCAGACCCGGCGGCCCGGCACGGCGGAGCGCTCCACGAGCCAGGCCGCCCCCACGCCGAGGACCAGGCAGACGGCGACGGTGCCGGCCACCAGGCGGGTGGTGTTCCACAGCAGGTCGGCCACCCGCGGGCGGAACACCAGCTCGGCGACGCCGCTCCAGCCGACGTCCACCGTCGCGGTGACGATGTAGCCGAGCGGGACCAGTGCCAGCGCCGCCACCGCGGCGGCCAGCAGCGCCGTCACCGGGGAGCGGTGCAGCCCCCCGGGCGCGCGCCGGCCCCGGGGCGCCGCGAGGACCGGCGTCCCGGGGCCCGGGAGCGGAGGGGCGCTCAGAGCAGACCCACCTCCTGCATCAGCGCGGTGACGCCGTCCTGGTCGAGCGAGCCGGGGTCGACGGCGGGGGCGCCGATGGTGTCCAGCGGGGGCAGCACCTCGGCCGACGCGACGCCGGTGCCGACGGCGTACTCCAGGGCCGTGCTCCCGGCGAGGCGCTGCTGGGCCTCCGGGGCGGTCAGCCAGGCGACCAGCCGCTGGGCGGCCTCCTGCTGGTCGGAGGAGGCGAGCACGCCGGCGCCGGAGACGCTGAGGAAGGCGCCGGGGTCGCCGTTGCCGAACAGGTGCAGGGCGGCGTCGTCGCCCTTGAGGCCGTTCTCGGCCTGGTCGCGGTACCAGTAGTAGTGGTACATGACGCCGGCGTCGATCTCGCCCTCGTCGGCGGCGACCATCACCGCGGTGTTGCTCTGGTAGACGTTCGCGTTGCGCTCGAGGCCCTCGAGCCAGGCGCGGGTGGCGTCCTCGCCCCGCAGCGCGAGGACGGCGGCCACGATCGCCTGGAAGTCCGCGCCGCCGGCGGCGATGCCGACGCGGCCCTCCCAGGCGGGGTCGGCGAGGTCGGTGATCGAGGCGGGCAGCTCCGCCTCCGGCAGCTGCGCGGGGTTGTAGACCAGCACGGTGGAGCGGGCCGCGAAGCCGGTCCACGTGCCCGACGAGGGCCGGAACTGCTCGCCGACCTGCTCCAGCGTCGCGGCGTCCAGCGGCGCGAGCAGGCCCTCCCGGTCGAGGACGTCGATCGAGGGGCTGTTCTCGGTCAGGAAGACGTCGGCCGGGCTGGCGTCGCCCTCCTGCACGATCTGGTTGGCCAGCTCCGCGTCGTTGCCGTCGCGGAACTCCAGCTCGATGCCGGTCTCCTCGGTGAAGCCGTCGACCATCGTGCGCACCAGGCTCTCGTGCTGGGCGCTGTAGACGGTGAGCGTCTCGGCGTCGGCGGCCCCGGCGTCGCCGCAGGCGGTCAGCCCCCCGGCGAGGGCGAGGGCGGAGAGGGCGGCGGCGGTCGCCCGCGCGGGCGTGGTCACGAGGACCTCCAGCAGACGTCGGGAGCCTGGGGTGGCAGCCCAGGGTAGGCACACCTAAACAGACGGCGCCGTCCCCCGGTCGGTGCGCTCCGCGGCATCGGCTACAAACGCCCCGTGACCGCCCCCGTGCTGCGTACCGCCCGCTTCGCCGAGCTGACCCCGTTCGAGGTCTACGCCCTCTGCCGGCTGCGGGTCGACGTCTTCGTCGTCGAGCAGGAGTGCCCCTATCCCGAGCTCGACGGGCGCGACACCGAGCCGGCCACGGTGCACCTGTGGTTCGAGGAGGACGGGCAGGTGCTGGCCACCATCCGCGTCCTCGACGACGGCGGCACGCGCGCGATCGGCCGGGTCGCCACCGCGGCGGCCGCCCGCGGACGCGGCCTGGCCGCCCGCCTGATCGAGGCCGGCATCGAGCTGTGCGTCGGCGTCCCGATCACCATGGGCGCGCAGTCGCACCTGGAGGGCTGGTACGGGCGGTTCGGCTTCGTCCGCAGCGGCCCGGGCTACGTCGAGGACGGCATCCCGCACGTCCCGATGCGGCGCGAGCCCGCCTGACCGGCGCTCAGGCCGCCGTCGCGGCGGCGAGGTCGGCGGCTCCGAAGGCGGCGTCGAAGCGGTCGCACCAGATGACGACGCTGGTCCAGCCGGTGGCGTCGACGTCCTCGGGGACGGCGTAGTTCTGGTCGCCGACGTTGCCCTTGAGCGCGCCGAGGTCGACGTACTCGTCGTCGAAGGCGGCCTCCTCCCCCGCGGCGGCGTTCTGCGAGAGGTAGACGAACAGCGCCGGGCCGTTCGACGTCGCGAAGCCCTCGAGCCGCACGACCACCTGGCCGTCGGGCAGCTGCACCACCCGGGCGGTGCCCGCCGTCTCGTGCTCGCGGGAGACGAAGGTGCCGGTGGCCAGGTCGACCGGACCGGCCGCGGGCGTGGACGGTGGCGCCTCGTCGCCCGCCGGCGCCTCCGCGGGGACCGACGGCAGCGCCTCGTCGACCCGCTGGTCGTAGAACAGCTTCTGCGGCTGGAACCACAGCAGGGTGACCGCGCCCAGCGCGACCGCCACGACCGCCGCCAGCCCGATCCACGTCCTCCGCCGCACCGCCACGGCGGCGGACCCTAGCCCTGCGGCGGCGTCCCGTGGGGTGTCCCGGACGCGGCTGCGGGTACCGGGCGGGCATGGCAGACGACGCGCCGGTGGGCGGGTTCGCAGAACGGCTCGGAGCGAGCCTGCAGGAGTCCGACGACGGCTCCGCGACGCTGGCGTTCGAGGCCGCCGACGAGCACCTCAACCCCGCGGGGACGCTGCACGGCGGCGTCGTCGCGACGCTGGTGGACACCGTGATGGGTCAGGCGGTCCGCACCACCACCGGGGACGGCGAGGTGCCCGCGACCAGCCAGCTCACGGTCACCTACCTGCGCCCGGGCAGGCCGGGGCCGCTGGAGGTGCGCGGGCGGGTGCGCACCCGCGGCGAGCACCTGACGATCTGCGAGGCCGACGTCGAGCAGGACGGCAAGGCGGTCGCGCACGCGGTGGCGACCTTCGCGCTGCTCGAACGCTGAGCCGGACGCGCGAGCGCCCCGCCGGGCACCGCCGGCGGGACGCTCGCTGCCGCGGTGCGGGTCAGATGGCCTCGGCGCAGTAGACGGTGCCGTCGGTCCCGGCGGCCTCCTGCTGCCACAGTGCGCTGACCGCGGAGGGGAAGTCGGCGCACGGGTCCGGGTCGGCGTCGAACTCGGCCTCGCTCATCTCCGCGTCGACGACGCCGACGATGCGGAGCTCGGCCTCCGGGTCGTCGCAGGCCACGGTCTCGAAGGAGATCCCGACCGGCTGCACGCAGTGGCCGACCTCGGGGTCGCCGAGGCCGCCGAAGGCGACGGCCGCGACACCGCCGGCGACGACGACCGCACCGATGGCACCGCCCAGGCGCGCCTTCCCGTTCCTGACGGCCGGGGCGGACGGGAGCGGCGTGCCCGGACCGGGCGGGGAGCCTTGGCCCGGCGGGAACCCCTGGTCCGGCGCGGGGCCCGAGCCCGGCGCGGGATGCTGCCCCGCGACCGTGCCGGGGCCGGGGTGGCCCCAGCCGCCGGCCGGCGCACCCGGCTGCGGGCTCCCGAACAGCTCCGTGCCGGGCCGCTGCCCGCCGGAGGACTGCGCCCCGGGCCGGGCCGGCGGCACCTGCGGCCCGGACCGCGGGCCTCCGGTCGGCAGCGGCGGGGTGCCGGGCTGTCCCGGGTGGGTCATGTCGTGCTCCTGGTCTCCGGCCGGCGCCAGGGGGGCGCCGGTCACCGGCGGGGAGCGTGACACGGGGACACGGCCGCCCCCGGCGACGCGCAGAGGCGTTACCGACCTGTCGCCGCCGGTCGGACGGCGGTCGACGGCGGAGCCGGGTCGTCGACCACCACGGCGGTGCCCTGCGGATCCCACAGGGCCTCGTCCTGGGCGCTCATGCCGCACTGGCCGACCAGGGTGATGAACAGGAAGACGAGGACGATCAGGCCGAAGAAGGTGGCGAGGAGCAGCGCCCGGCCGCGCTTGGGCCTCGGCCGCATCCCGCGGCGCGGGTCGTTCGGGTCGGGTGTGGGGTCGGCCTGGGACACGGCTGCGCTCCTCGTCATCGGTGCGACGTCGTCGACGGCGGCCGGCGCGGTGCCGGCCGGGGGCGGCTCGCGCCGCGCCCTCTCTCGGGACACATGCCCAGCCGACCCGGTCTCACGCCTGGGAGGCCGCCGAGGGGTGCCGGCGAGGCGGCCGGCGGAGGACGATCCGGGCATGACCACCGCCACCTGGAACGGGACCGTCATCGCCGAGTCCGACGACATCGTCACCGTCGAGGGCAACGCCTACTTCCCGCGCTCGTCGGTGCGCGAGGACGTGCTGCGCCCGTCGTCCACGCACACCGTCTGCCCCTGGAAGGGCACCGCGTCCTACCTGACCCTCGAGGTCGACGGGCAGACCAACCCCGACGCGGCCTTCTACTACCCCGAGCCCAAGGAGGCCGCGAAGCAGATCACCGACCGCGTGGCCTTCTGGCGCGGCGTCGAGGTGCGGTGAGGCCCCGCTGCAGGGTCCCGCCGCGAGCTTGCGAGTGGTGGGGGGCAGCGGCGGCCCCGCTGCAGGGTCCCGCCGCGAGCTTGCGAGTGGTGGGGGGCAGCGGGGTCCTTCCTCAGGCGCCGGGGCGGGCCCCGGCCAGCTCGCGCGCGGAGGCCGCCTCGTCGGGCGCCAGCGCGGCCGCGCGCTCCTGCCGCTCGATGGCCGCGTGGAACGCCGTCCAAGCCTCGGCCGGGGTGACGTCGAGCGCGGCGGCGATCTGCTCCCAGCTCGCTCCGCCGCGCAGTGCGGCGCGGAAGCCGACGAGCTGGCTGTCGTGGGCCTTGCGGGCGATGACCTCGCCGAGCGCCAGCAGCTCCAGCGACTCGGGGACGTCGAGGGACGTGCCGCCGTCGAGCAGGGTGCTCCAGTCGTCGCCGTCGTCGGAGACGGTGTTCAGGGTCGTGGCCCCGGAGTCCCGCCGGCTGAGGAAGTCCAGGCGGGTGGCGGCCGTCTGCAGCGAGAACTCCTGCTCGAGGGCCTCGGGCGTGATGCTCATGCCCTCCACGATGCCCCAGGGCAAGCGGCTGCGGACCCGGTGCGACGGAGATCTCCCCGGACGACGGAAGGCCCGCACCCGAGACGGGTGCGGGCCCTCCGGAGAGTGGCGGAGCGTCAGCTGTCGACGCCCACGGCCTCCTTGGCGACCTCGGCGAGGGCGACCTGGGCGGCGCTGACGACGCTCGACCGGTTCTTGTGGGTCTCCTCGTACCGGATGATCACGCGGATGTCGTGCGGCTTGCGCAGCGCCTTGACGGCCTTGGCGGCGTCCGACGTCGACAGCGAGTCGAAGCCCTTGATGGGCAGCTCGTCGGCGGAGACGTCACCGAGCTCCTCGCGGGCGGCCCGGGCCGTGTCGGCGGCCTCGCGGTTGCCCTCGCGGCGGGCGATCCGCTCCGCCCGGCGCAGCGAGGCGCTGCGGCCGACGGTGAGCGTCTCGCGCACGGCGTCGGAGAAGTTGCTGGCCTTGTCGGCCACCTCGCCGATCCGGTTCCCGGCGGCCTCACGACGCTGCTGGGCGGTGTCGAGGGCCTCGTTCACGCGGTTGGCGACGAAGCGGTAGGGCAGGTTGGCCGCGCGGACGGCGGTGCCGGCGACCTGCTGGAACGGGGTCGGGACCAGGGCGGCGGGGCCACCCAGGGCCTCCTCGGCCAGGACGACGGTCAGCCACTCGATGGTGGCCTTGTGCGCCGTGATCAGCCGCTCGGCCAGGGCGCGGACGCGGGGCAGCTCGTTCTTCTCGGCCAGCACCTTGACGTAGGTGGCGCGGTCGTGGAGCTGGTGCTCGAGCTGCAGGTCCTGCAGCAGGGCCTCCTCGAGCGGCTCGGCCTGCTCGACGGTGGCCTTGAGGACGGCCGACAGCCGGCCGATGGCCGGGGTGACGACGTCCGGCACGCCGCCGAGGGCGCGCAGCTGCTCGGTGATGGCGCGGGTGCGGTCCGCGGCGTTGTCGGCGTTCTGGGTCAGCTCACGGCGGACGGCGTCCGTGCGGGCCTGCGACACGCGGGTGCGGGCGACCTGCTCCTCGGTCTGGCTGAGGAGGACGAGCGCGCGGAGCTGGTTGACGATCTTGGTGTTGTCGGTCATGACTGGGGGTACTCCAACGATCGGGGGAATGACCTGACGACTGGTTCATGCCCCGCACCCCACGGCCGCTAACTCCAGCAAGCGTATTGCTAGCAGTGAGGTCGATCACGCCGGGTCGACCCGTCGGCAGGCCGACCCGGCGATCCCGCTACCGCCGCGGCGTCGCCGGCGGAACGACCGGCCGGCGGCGGGTCTCCAGCCGCAGCACCGGCTGGGTGAGCTGCGCCAGCGCGGCGCAGCGGGAGCAGACCGGGCCGGGGTGCGTCTCGGCGGCGCAGGTGGGACAGGGCACGGGGATCTCCTCGCTCGGGAGTCGGTCACGACTCGGGAGCAGGACTGTGACACCTGCCGCCGGCGGGATCACCGGTCGTGTGACGGGTGGGACGAGTCGTCGGCGATCCGTCACCTGCGCGGGCCGGCGTGCGCTCAGCGGGGCGACGGCGGGGCGGACGGCGCGGGCCTCCAGCGCGGCCGCAGCCGGACGACCGCCGTCGCGACCGGACGGCGGTCGGCGGTGCACGGGCAGGGACGGCCGGGTTCGGCGGTGCAGCGGTGGTCGGTGCTCACGGGGACCTCCGGGGACGGGGAGGCGCCGAGGGTGGCAGCGCGCGGCGCCGGCCGGCAGCGCCGCCGCGCCCGTGCGACGAGATGTCATCCGTTCGACCTACGCCCGTTCCCCCGACCGGATCCCCGCGCCCCCGTCCGTCGCCGCCGCCGTCAGCCGGCGAGCAGGTCGAGCAGGCGCTGCAGGTAGGCGACCTGGCCCTTCACCAGCCTGGCGCGCGCCTCGTCGACGCCGAACCAGGCGGCGCGGTCGACCTCGGGGAACTCCTGCACCCGCCCGGACCGGGGCGGCCACTCGAGCGGGAAGGTGTTGCTGCGGATCGCGGTGGCGTCCAGGTCGCCCTCGGCGGCCCACACCGTGAGCACCTTGCCGCCGGCCCGCAGCTCCCCGAGCGGGACCAGCTCGGCGGCCGGCACGGGACTGCCCAGCTCCTCCTCGAACTCGCGGTGGGCCACCGCGAGGGGGTCCTCGCCGTCGGCGTACTCGCCCTTGGGGATCGACCAGGCGCCCTCGTCCTTCCTCGCCCAGAAGGGTCCGCCCATGTGGCCGAGCAGCACCGCGACGGTGCCGTCGGGCTCCCGCCGGTACAGCAGCACCCCTGCACTGGTCCTCGGCACGCCCCCATCCTGGCCGAGGCGGCGCCGCGTCCCAGGGTCCCCCGGTGTCGAGATCGCGCGATCTCGGACGTCCGCAGCCCGTTCGGGCGGCGAGATCGCGCCATCTCGGCCGGGAGGCGCTCCGTCAGGGGCCGTGGTGGAGCGCCCCGGCGCCGATCCGGCATCGCTTCTCCCCGTCCGTCACACCCGTCCCAGACTCGTCCGGCGGTGACCGGACCGTTCCGTCCGGACCGGTAGACAGGACGCCATGGGCACCACGGGCACCCGGCCGCATCCGCACGACGGCGGCACCCGGGTGGCCGTGGCGATCTCGGCGACGAGCACGCCGGTGCTGTCCTCCGCGCTGGCGCACAACCGCGTGCCGGTGGTGTCCCGGCTGGCGCTCACCACCCACGGCGGACCGCTGCCGGGGGCCACCGTGCGGCTGGCTGTGCGTGACACCGAGGGCCCGATCGGCCGTCCCGTCGAGCTCACCGTCGACCTCGAGGCCGGCCGGACGACGGTGCTCAGCGACCTCGGCCTGGTGGTCGACCCCGCCGCCGTGCTGCAGATCGACCGGCCGCGGCCCGGCTCCGTCGAGATCGACGTGACCGCCGGCGGCGTCGACGTCGGCGGCACCGCCGTCCCCGTGCAGGTGCTCGCCGCCGGCCAGTGGTCGGCCACCCCGCTGCCGCTGGCACTGGAGATGCTCGCCGCGCACGTCCTGCCGCAGCACCCGGCGGTCGACGCCCTGCTCGCCGAGGCGGCCGCGCTGCTCGACGAGCGCACCGACGACGCCTCCGTGCAGGGCTCCTCCGCCGGACCCGAGCGGGTCGACCAGATCGTCGCCGCGGTCGCCGCCGCGGTGCGCGCCCGTGGCATCGCGCCGGGCGAGGCGCCGGCCGGCTGGGCCGACCGCGGGCACCCGGTGCGCACCCCCGGCGACGTGCTCGACGGCCGGACCGGCACCTGCCTGGACACCGTCGTGGCGATGGCCGCGGCGCTGGAGGCGGCCGGTGTCCGCCCGCTGGTGTGGCTCGCCGAGGGCCCCGGCGGAGGGGTGGGCGGGGCGCACGCGTTCCTCGGCTACTGGCGCGAGGAGCGCAGCGCGGAGAGCGCCGCCACCACCGACGTCGCCCCGCTGGTGGACCTGGTCGACCTCGGCCTGGTGCGCCTGGTGGAGACGACGCTGCTCACCGGGGACGCCGCCGGCGAGCCCGACCCCGAGCAGCTGCACCGCGCCGCGTACGACGCCTGGCTGACCGGCCCGCTGGACCGGGTGCTGGGCGTCACCGACGTCGCCCGGGCCCGCCGCGACGGCATCCTGCCGCTGCCGGCCCGCACCCGGGGCGCCGACGGCGCGGAGCACGTGGCCGAGTACCGCCCGGCCGACGCCGACCCCGCCGCCCGGCCCACCGGCCGGCACGCCGCCCCGGCCCCCGGCAGCCGCCCGGGCGTGCCGCCGCGGGTGCAGCAGTGGAAGAACAGCCTGCTCGACCTCGGCCTGCGCAACCGGCTGGTCGACCACCCCGAGGGCGCCGGTCTGCCGCTGACCCTCCCCGGCGCCTACCTCGCCACGCTGACCGACCTGCTCACGAGCGGGACGGCGGTCGCCCTGCTGCCGGCCGACCGGCTCGCCGCGGTGCACACCGACCAGGGCCTGCACTCCGCCCGCGAGCTGCCGGTCGGCCGGCTCGGCGACCTGCTGCACGAGCAGCGGGCGGTGCACGTCGACGTCAGCGAGGGCGGGTACCTGCCCCGGCTGCGCGCCCTGGCGCACCGCGCGAGGACGGTCCTCGAGGAGACCGGCGCCAACGGCCTCCACGTCGCCCTCGGCAGCCTGGCCTGGGAGCTCGACGGGCGGCCGCTGCGCTCACCGCTGGTGCTGCTGCCGGTGGTCCTCTCCCCCGCCGGCCGCGCCGGCTACCGGCTCACCGTCGACGAGACGGGCAGCGCCGGCCCCAACTGGTGCCTGCTGGAGAAGCTGCGCCGGGTGCACGGCCTGACCGTCCCCGGGCTGGACCGGCCGCTCGAGGGGGACGGTGTCGACGTCGACGGCGCGCTGACCGCCGTCCGCCAGGCGCTGGCCGACGCCGGGCTGCCCTTCCGGGTCGAGGCGACCGCCGACCTCGCCGTCCTGCAGTTCGCCCGGTACCGGCTGTGGCGCGACCTCGACGAGCACTGGGGCGAGCTGGCGACCAGCCCGCTGGTGTCCCACCTCGTGCACGCCCCGACCGAGCCCTTCGCCGACCCCGTGCCGGCCGCCGCCGCGACCCCCGACCTCGACGAGCTGGCCGCCGCGTGCCCGCTGCCGGCCGACGCCTCGCAGCTGCGCGCCGTCGCGGACGGCGTCGCCGGGCGCACCGTCGTCGTCGAGGGCCCGCCCGGCACCGGCAAGTCGCAGACGATCGCCAACCTGCTCACCCGCGCGGTCGCCGAGGGCAAGCGCGTGCTCTTCGTCGCCGAGAAGCGGGCCGCGCTCGAGGTCGTCGCCCGGCGGCTCGAGGCGGTCGGCATGGGTCCGTTCACCCTCGACCTGCACGGCCGCGGTGCCCGCGCGGCCGAGGTGCGCGCCCGCGTCCGCGCCGCGCTGGACGCCGTGGTCGCCGTCGACGAGCAGGGCCTGGCCGCCGACGGCGAGGACCTGCGCGCGGCCCGCCGCACGCTGGCCCGCTACGCCGACCGGCTGCACGCGCCCAACGCCGCCGGGCTGTCCTGCTACTCGGCGCGGACCGCGCAGCTGGCGGTCGGCGTCGACGTGCCGCAGATGCCGCTGCCGCCGGCGTTCGCGGCCACCGCCCCGCCCGCGACGCTCACCGCGGTGCGGCGGTCCCTGGCCCTGCTGCCCGACGTCGCCGACCTGGTCCGGCCCTCGCCGCGGCACCCGTGGGCCTTCGTCGACACCGCGCGGGTGGACCTCCCGGCCGCGCACCGCGCCGCCGCCGAGGTCGACGACGCCATCCGCGCACTCCCGGCCGAGGAGCACCTGGCGCGGGCGCTGCGCGAGGTCCGCACGCCCAAGGACCTCACCGCGCTGGCCCACCTGCTGGCCGGTCCGGACGTGGGCCTCGCGGTCCTCGACGAGGTGCCCACCGAGCGGTGGGAGACGGCGACGGCGACCGTGCTCGACGACCTGGCCGCCTTCGCCGCCGCCGTCCACCCGGGCCTGGAGCTGGCCACCCCCGACGCGCTGGGCCTGCCGCTGGCCGACCTCTACGTGGCCGCGCAGACCGCGCAGGCCGCTCGCTGGTGGCCCCGCCGGCAGGGGCTGCAGGCGGTGCGCGACCGGCTCGCGCCGGTGCTGCGGCCGGGCGGGAAGGTGCGGCTGCGCGACGTCCCGGAGCTCACCGCCGCGCTGTGGCGGGTGCAGACCGCGGCCGCCGGCCTGGTCGCGCGGGCCGCGGTGGTCCCGGGCCTGTCGGTGCCGGCCGGCTGGAACCCGCTGGCCGAGCCCACGCTGCTCGACGGGCAGGTCGCCTGGCTGCAGCGGGCCGGCGCCGTCGTCGACAGCGCGCGGACCTTCGCCGTCGCGCTGCGCCGCTACGTCGTCGCCGGGCCGGGGCCGGACGCGGCCGCCGCCGCGGCGGTGGTCCGGCTGCGCAACGGCCTGACCGCGCTGCTGCGCGTGTGCGGCAGCACCCCCGCGGAGCTGGCCGACTGGTGCGGGAGCGACGGCGTGGTGCTGCGCTGGGCGATGACCCGCCCCGAGCGCGGCCTCGACCACCCCGGCCTGATCTCGCTGCGCCGGTGGGCGGAGTTCCTCGACACCCTCGAGCCGCTGCGCGCCGCCGGGCTCACCGAGGCCCGCGCCGCGCTGCTCGACGGCCGGCTGCCCGCCGAGGACGCCACCCGCGCGTTCGAGGCGGGCCTGGCCGCCGCGTCGGCCGCCGAGCGGCGCGCGGCCACCGGCCTGGAGACCTTCGACGAGGAGGCCCACGACAAGGCGGTCGCCCGCTTCGCCACCGCGTCGCGCGCGGTCCGCCGCCACCTGACCGCGGCGCTGCCCGCGTCGGTGCTGGCCGCCCGGCGTCTCGACGGCGACCGGCTCGGCGCGCTGCAGCAGGAGCTGACCCGGTCGGACCGCGGCCCGGACGTGCGCGCGCTGCTGGCGCAGTACGGCGACCTGGTCACGGCGGTGCTGCCCTGCGTGCTGGCCGGCCCCGACTCGGTGGCACGGTTCCTCCCCGCGCGGGCCGGCCAGTTCGACCTGGTCGTGTTCGACGAGGCCTCGCAGATCCGGGTCGCCGACGCGGTGGGGGCGCTGGGCCGGGCCCGCGCCGCGGTCGTCGTGGGGGACAGCCGGCAGCTGCCGCCGACGTCGTCCGCCGGGCCGGCCGCCTCCACCGACGACGACCTGGCCGACCTGCCGGGCACCGCGGGAGAGGACGACGAGTCGCTCCTGTCGGCGTGCGTGCAGGCGCGGGTGCCGCGGCACTGGCTGTCGTGGCACTACCGCAGCCAGGACGAGTCGCTGATCGCCTTCAGCAACGCGCACTACTACGGCAACCGGCTGGCGTCGTTCCCGGCGCCTGCGCACGGGCGGCCCTCGGCCGACGTCGGCGGGCGCGGCATCACGCTGGTGCGGGTCGACGGCACGTTCCACCGCGCGGGCGCCGGGCGGCTGCTGCGCACCAACCCGATGGAGGCCAAGGCCGTCGTCGCCGAGGTGCGCCGCCGCTTCGCCGCCTCGACGGACGCCGTCCCCTCGATCGGCGTGGTCACCTTCAACGCCCAGCAGCGCGCCTACGTCGAGTCGCTGCTGCGCGACGCCGGCGACGAGCGGCTGGTCGCGGCGCTGGACCGCACCGACGGCGAGGGCCTGTTCGTCAAGAACCTGGAGGACGTGCAGGGCGACGAGCGCGACGTCGTGCTGCTGTCCACCGCGTTCAGCCCCGACGACCGCGGCGTGCTCCCGCTCACCTTCGGCCCGCTGAACCGGGTCGGCGGCGAGCGCCGGCTCAACGTGGCGATCACCCGCGCGCGGCGGCAGGTCGTCGTCTTCTCCTCGTTCGACCCGTCGGCGCTGCGGGCCGAGCAGACCTCGTCGGTGGGCATCAAGCACCTGCGGGCCTGGCTCGACCTGGCCGCGCTCGGCACCGACGCGCTGCCCCGCGAGGCCCGGCGGCCGGGCGTCCCCGACCGGCACCGCGAGGACGTCGCCGCGGCGCTGCGCTCGCGCGGCCTCGTGGTGCGCACCGACGTCGGGCTCTCCGACTTCCGGATCGACCTGTCGGTGGCCTCGCCCGCCGCGCCGGACACCCCGCTGGTGGCCGTGCTGCTCGACGGTCCCGAGTGGGCGCGGCGGGGCACCGTCGGCGACCGCGACGGGCTGCCGGTCGAGGTGCTCGGCGGGCGGCTCGGCTGGCCGGCGGTGGAGCGGGTGTGGCTGCCGTCCTGGCTGCGCGACCGCGAGGCGGTGCTCGACCGGCTGGTCGCCGCGGTGTCCGCGGTCTCCCCTGCGCAGGCCTCCCCCGCTCCGGTGGCCGCCGCCCCGACGCCGGTGCCGGCCCGCGTGCCGGAGGTCGGGGACGACTCCCCCGCGCCCGCTGCCCCGGCCGCGCCGCGGGCCCTGCGGGCGGTGGCGTCCGCTGCGCTCGCCGAGCTGCCGGCCGCCGAGGACGAGGCGCCGGCACCCACCCCGGTGACGCTGAGCGTGGTGCCCACGCCGGTCGAGCCCGAGCCCGCCCCGGCGCGCGGTGCCCGCCCGGCGCCCACCGGCCGCACCGCCGAGTCCCGGCTCGACGGCGAGCTGCCCTTCCGCCCGTGGACGCCCAGGCCCGCCGGCGACCGCAAGGCGCTCGACCAGCTCGCCGACCCGCGCACCGCCCGCCTGGTGCGCCGGGTGCTGCTCGCCGGGGTCAGGGCCGAGGGCCCGGTGCACCGCGACCGGCTGACCCGGCTCGCGGCCGGCGCGTTCGGGCTGTCGCGGGTCGGCGAGGCCCGCCGCGACGCGCTGCTGGCCCTGCTGCCGCCGGAGACCCTCGCCGGTGAGCACGTCTGGCCCGAGGCGCTGGACCGCGCGGGCTGGACCGCCTTCCGCCGCCAGGCCACCAGCACGGCCCGCCCGCTGGAGCACGTCGCGCCCGAGGAGGTCGGCAACGCGATGGTCGCGCTGTGCCGCGCCGCCGACGGCGGGCTGTCCCGGGAGCAGCTGTTCCTGCGCACCGCGGAGGTCTTCGGCCACCGCCGCCGCACCCCGTCGCTCACCCCTCGGCTCACCACCGTCCTCGACGGCCTCACCGCCGCCGGCCGGCTGACTGTCCGCGAGGACGGCGTCGTGACGGACTGATCCCCGGAGCCGACCACCTCCCCGGCGGAGGGTCGTGCTCTGCCCCGCAGTGTGGGCAGAGCACGACGTCCCGCCGGACGCCTCCCGGGGCGGTCCGCGGCCCGGCCCGCCGGCGACGGGAGGATGGACGCCGTGACCGCCACCGTGACGCCCGATCTCGACCGCTTCCCCGCCGACGTGCGCGACGCCGTCGGCCGGCTCGCGGGCATCGCCGAGCGGACGCCCCTGCAGCGCAACGAGCGGCTCTCCGCGCTCACCGGCGCCGACGTCTGGCTCAAGCGCGAGGACCTGCAGGTCGGCCGGTCCTACAAGGTGCGCGGCGCCTACAACACGATCAGCCGGCTCGACAGCACCCGCCGGGCGGCCGGCGTCGTGTGCGCCAGCGCCGGCAACCACGGGCAGGGCGTGGCCCACGCCTGCCGGGCCCTCGGCGTGCACGGCGCGGTCGTCGTGCCCGGGACGACGCCGCGGCAGAAGCGCGCCCGCATCCGGGCCCTCGGCGGCGACATGGTCGAGCTGGTGGTCACCGGCGACACCTACGACGACGCCGCGAGCGCCGCGGCCGCCCGCGCCCGCGACACCGGCGCCACCCTGGTGCCCGCCTTCGACGCCTGGCCGGTGGTGGTCGGGCAGGCGACCGTCGCCGTCGAGGTGGTCGAGCAGCTCGGCCGCGCGCCCGACGTCGTCGTCCTCCCGCTCGGCGGCGGCGGGCTGCTCGCCGGGTGCGGCACGTGGCTGCGGCAGGCCAGCCCGGGGACCCGGCTGGTCGGGGTGGAACCGGCCGGGGCGGCGAGCATGGCCGCGGCGCTGGCGGCCGGGCACCCGGTGGAGCTGCCGGCCATGGACACCTTCGTCGACGGTGCCGCCGTCCGCCGCGCCGGCGCGGTCACCTACCCGCTGGTGCGCGACTCCGGCGCCGAGCTGGTCGCCGTGCCCGAGGGGCAGGTCTGCACCGAGATGCTCGAGCTGTACCAGGTCGACGGGGTCATCGCCGAGCCCGCCGGGGCGCTGGCCGCCGCCGCGCTGACCGGCGGGGTCGTGCGCGTGCAGCCCGGGCAGACCGTCGTCTGCCTGCTCTCGGGCGGCAACAACGACGTCAGCCGGTACGCCGAGGTCATCGAGCGGTCCCTGGTGCACCAGGGCCTCAAGCACTACTTCCTCGTCGAGTTCCCGCAGGAGCCCGGGGCGCTGCGCCGCTTCCTCGACGACGTCCTCGGCCCGGAGGACGACATCGTGCTGTTCGAGTACGTCAAGCGGGACAACCGCGAGACCGGCGCCGCGCTCACCGGCATCGAGCTGGGCAGCGCCGCGAGCCTGCCGGGCCTGCTGGCCCGCACGCAGGCCAGCCCGCTGCGCATCCAGCACCTCGACCCCGACTCCCCGGCCTACCGCTACCTCGTCCGCGGCGGCGCCGGGTAGGCGTCAGAGGCGTGCGAGCGCCACCACGGTGACGTCGTCGGTGCCGGGCGGGTCGAGCGCGGCGACCACGCCGTCGGCGACCTCCTGCGGCGACCCGGAGACGGTGGCCACCGCGGTGCGCAGCACCTCCAGCCGCTCGACGAGGTCCTGCCCGCGGCGCTCGACCAGGCCGTCGCTGTAGAGCAGCAGCCGGTCGCCGGCGTCCAGGCGCAGCGCGGTCTGCGGGTAGTCGGCGGCGTCGAGCAGACCCATCGCCGGGCCGCGGCCGTCGGTGACCAGCCGGCTGCCGCCGTCGCCGGTGTGCACGGCCGGCAGGTGCCCGGCGCTGGCCAGCGTCAGCTCCCCGGTGGCCGGGTCGAGCTGGACGACGACGGCGGTGGCCATCTCGCCGGGCAGCAGCGCGGCCACCAGCTGGTTGAGCGCGGTCAGCGCGGCGGCCGGGCCCTCGTCGCGCAGCAGCGAGGCGCGCAGCGCGTGCCGCAGCTGGGCGGTCACCGCCGCCGCCGACAGCCCGTGCCCGGCGACGTCGCCGAGCACCACGGCCAGCCGCCCGGACGGCAGCGGCACCAGGTCGTACCAGTCGCCGCCGACGACGTCCTCCGCGCTGGGCCGGTACCGCGCGCCGAGGGCGACGCCGGGCACCTTCGGCAGCTCCTCGAGCAGCAGCGTGCGCTGCAGCGCCGCCGAGAGCCGGTCGTCCTCACCGGCGCGGGCCAGCACGGCCTCGCCGACGTGGCCGGCCAGCGCGCGAGCGGCGGCCAGCTCGTGCTCGCGCCACGGGCGGGCGGTGCCGCGCACGGTCTCGGTCCAGCGGGCGAACGACCGGCGCGGGCTCAGCCGCAGGCCGCCGGCGTCCTCGGTGAGCTTCGAGGCGTACGGGTCCCCGCCCCAGGTGACCTCGCGCGGCGTCTCGGGCCGGAACCAGGCGAGGAAGTCGCCCCGCCCGCCGCCGACCTCGACGGCGAGCACCCCGCTGGCGTCGTCGGCGACGTCGTCGAAGCCGGGCAGGTCGCGGGTCAGCCGGTCGGTGGCCCCACCGGCGCGCAGCACCGCGGGGACGACGGCGGCGACCCGGTCGGCCGGCGGCGTCCGCCCGAGCAGGCGCAGCCGCCCGCCGAGGCGCACCGCGGCACCGGCGGCGGGCAGCAGGTCGAGCACGGTGGCCGCGCCGTCGACCAGCGCGGTCGCGGGCGTGCGCGGGGTGCGGCCGACCGCGGCGGCCAGCTCGGCCTCGCGCTGGGCCACCGCGACCGCCGCGTCGCGCTCGCCGGCCTCGACGGTGGTGTGCAGCAGCAGCGAGGCGGTGCGGCCGAGGAACTCCGCGGCGGTGCGGTCGGCGGAGGAGGGCCGGTGCGGGCCGCTGTAGGAGTGGCAGGCGACGAGGCCCCACAGCCGGCCGCGGTCGACCAGCGAGACCGACATCGAGGCGGTGACGCCCATGTTGGCCAGGTACTCCAGGTGCACCGGGGAGACGCTGCGCAGCACCGCGCCCGACAGGTCCAGCGGCCTCCCGGTCCCCGGCACCAGCGCCGGCTCCAGCGGCACCGGCGAGTAGGTGGCATCGGGGATCAGCCGCAGCCAGTTGGTGGCGTAGAGCGCGCGCGCCTGGGCGGGGATGTCGCTGGCCGGGTAGTGCAGGCCGAGGAAGGGCTCGAGGTCCGCGCGCCGGTCCTCGGCCACCACCTCGCCGTTCCACCCGGCGTCGAAGCGGTAGACCATCACCCGGTCGAAGCCGGTGAGCGCGCGCACCTCGCGGGCCAGGACGCCGGTCAGCCCCTCGAGCGTCGTCGGTGCCGACAGCCGCTGCAGCACCGTGGGCAGCCGGCGGTGCCAGGCGGCGCCGGCCTGCCCCGCACCGGCGACCGGCTCCCACTCCGTGACCAGCAGGCCGCCGCTGCGGGAGAGCACGAGGTCGGTCGCGCGGCCGCCGGGTGCCACCCGCAGCGGCTCGGCCCCGGCGACGTCGCCGGCCAGCGCCTCGCGCAGCCGGTCGAGCTCGGCGGTGGTCAGCAGGTCGGCCAGCGTCGCGCCGGTGACGTCGGCGCCGAGGACGTCGGCGGCGTTGGCCGAGGCGACGACCACGGCCAGGTCGGGCTCGGTGACCGCCAGCAGGGCGCCGTGCGGCTGGACGGCGCCGGGGACGGCGATCGGCTCGTCGGCGCAGCGGGCGAGGGCGTCGGCGTTGCGGAACGGGGCGCCCGGGGAGGACGGTGCCGCGGGCGCCGGCGCCGTCGTGTCGAGGGCGGGCCGTGGCGGCTCGGGCGTCGTCACCGGCGCGCCCCTACGACCCGACCTCCCCGTCGGCGCGGCCCGCCTGCTCCACCACCGGCACCAGCCGGTCGAGCTCGAGCAGGTCGATGACCAGGCGCACCGGGGTGTTGCGCCGGGGGCAGACCACCTGCAGGGCCGCGCCGGCCTCGGCCGCCCGGCGGGCGGTGCGCACGAGCTGCCGGGCGCCGGAGGAGTCCAGGAACGTCGTCTCGGTCAGGTCGACCACCAGGGCGCGCGGCGACGTGGCCAGCTCGGCCTCGACGCACTCGGCCAGCTGCGGGACCGTGGCGATGTCGAGCTCACCGCGTACGCTCAGCGCCGGCCGTCCGTGCACCGCTGTGCGGTCGACGGCGAACTGCACGATCGGGCTCCCTCGGTGCGGTGGACGGACCCGGGGAGCGTAGCCCGACCGCATGGGGAGAAGCTCGGCGTGGAGATCGCGTTCACCGTACGGTTGCCCGTCGACGTCGACAGCGTGCCCTTCGTCCGCGGGCTGTGCCGGCAGGCGCTGGAGCACCTGCGGATCGAGCGGGCCGTCGTCGAGGAGACCACGCTGGCGCTCACCGAGGCCTGCGCGAACGTCGTCGAGCACGCCGGCGAGCACGCCGAGTACGAGGTGTCGGTGGACATCCGCGACGACGTCTGCCGGATCACCGTGGTCGACGACGGCAGCGGCTTCGACCCCGGGGAGGTCGCCGACCGGCCTCCGGTCGAGGGCGGCGCGGGCATCCGGCTCATGCAGGCGCTGGTCGACCGGCTCGACTTCCGCCAGGATCCCGACGGCCGGCACTTGGTGGGCCTGGAGAAGCGGCTGTCCAGCCGTCCCCAGCTGCGGCTGCTCGACCGCCGCTGAGCCGAGGTCGCTCAGGAGGGTGGCGCGTCCCGGCCGCCCTCCTGCGCCGGTGGTGACGTCGCCTCCACCGCGGTGAAGGTCTCGACGATCTCGTAGGTGTGGCCCACGCCGGCCGGCACCACCCAGGAGTCACCCGGGCCCAGCTCCAGCGTCCGGTCCCCCGCACGCAGCCGGGCCCGGCCGGTGATCACGTAGCCCACGGTCTCGTAGTCGCGGGTCGCCTCGGGTTTGCCCTCGCCCGGCTCTTCCGCGGCCCACAGGCGCATCGCGACCCGGGAACCCGCGGCCAGGTGGCGCTGGCCCATCTCCCCGGCCCGGACGGCCGTCGCCCCGACCCTGCTGACCTGGCCGCTCGTCGAATCGCTCACGGACGACGGCTACCCCGGGGCGGTGCCGGGCACGCCTGTCGGCCGGCGTGCCCGGCCGCGGTCAGGACGACGGCGTGAGCGCGCGCACCCGCTCGATCAGCCCGCTCGCGCAGGCGTCGATGAAGCCGTCGGGGTCGGGACCGGCGTTCTGCAGCACGATGTGGTCGAAGCCGGCGTCGACGTAGGGCTGCACCTGCGCGAGGTGCTTGTCGGCGTCTGGGCCGCAGGAGAACTGCTGCTTGACGTCCTCGAGGGTCACCGTCGCGCTGGCGGCGTCGAAGTTGACCGGGTTGGGCAGCTCGCTCATGACCTTCCAGCCGGTGACCGCCCAGCGGCTGGTCTCCAGGGCGGTCCGCGCGGCGGTGTCCTCGTCGGCCGCCCACGCCATCGGCACCTCGGCGTAGCGCGGACCCTTCCCGCCGGCGTCGCGGTAGGCCTCGACGAGGTCGGCACGGGGTTCGGTGGCGAACAGCCCGTCGCCGTGCTCGGCGGCCAGCGTGGAGGCGTTGTGCCCGCCGCTGGCGACGGCGATGACCGGCAGCTGGTCGGGCAGGTCGAAGACGCGGGCGTCCTCGAGCTGCAGGTGCTTGCCCTCGTAGGTCTGGTAGCCGCCCTGCCAGAGCAGCTTGATGATCTCCAGTGCCTCGGTGAGCATCTGGTGCCGGACGTGCACGGCCGGCCAGCCCTGACCGACGACGTGCTCGTTGAGCCGCTCGCCCGAGCCGACGCCGAGGGTGAACCGGTTGTCCGACAGGATCTGCACGGTCGCCGCGGCCTGGGCGATGACCGCCGGGTGGTACCGGATCATCGGGCAGGTGACGCCGGTGGCCAGACCGATCCGCTCGGTCCGGGCGGCCATCGCGCCAAGCACCGACCAGGTGAAGGCGCTGTGCCCCTGGACGTCGAGCCACGGGTGGTAGTGGTCGCTCAGCTCGACGAAGTCGAAGCCGGCCTCCTCGGCGCGGACGGTCTGCCGTACGACCTCGTTCGGGGGGAAGGCCTCGGTGGCGAGCTTCAGTCCGACCTGCATGGTCGTGGTTCCTCACTGTCGGGTTCGCGCTGGTCCGCCGTCCCGCCTGCCCGGTGCCCGCGGAACGGAAACGGCACGCCGGAGCCCGGCCTGGGCCCGCCGTCCCCGGGTAGTCGCGAGTGCACCGGGCGACGCAGCGGCGTCGACCGCCCCGGCCCTGCGCCCGCGGCAGGCCCGATCCGCGACCGGAGGGGTGGACCATGGAGAGGATCAGCGATCGGCTGCTCAGCTGGGCGTCGATCCTCGAGCCGACCACGCGGGTGCAGGCCGAGCGCACCGCCTCGATGCCGTTCATCCACCCGCACGTGGCCCTCATGCCCGACGCGCACCTGGGCCTGGGCGCGACCGTCGGCTCGGTCATCCCGACCGACGGCGCGATCATCCCGGCGGCGGTGGGGGTCGACATCGGCTGCGGGATGACGGCCGTGCGCACCCAGTTCACCGGTGACGACGTCCGCGGCCGCAACCTGGCGACGCTGCACGAGCAGATCTCGCGGGCGATCCCGCTGTCGGCCGGCCGCAACAACAGGAAGGTGCGGGAGACGGCCACGCCGCGCGTCGAGGAGCTGCGGGGCCTGCCCGGGGCGGCCCAGGCCGACGGCGTCGTCCCCGACTGGCCGCTGCAGCTGGGCTCGCTCGGGTCGGGCAACCACTTCATCGAGGTCTCCCTCGACGAGGCCGACCGGGTGTGGCTGTTCCTGCACTCGGGCTCCCGCGGTGTGGGCAACAAGCTGGCGTCGAAGCACATCCGGGTGGCGCAGGAGCGCACGCGGGCGAGGGGCGTCGACGTCCCCGACCGCGACCTCGCCTACCTGGAGGAGGGCGAGCCGGAGTTCGACGCCTACGTCGAGGCGCTGCACTGGGCGCAGCGGTTCGCCGCGCTCAACCGCGAGGAGATGATGGACCGCCTCGCCGAGCAGGTGTCCCGGTTCCTGACCGAGGAGGTCCGGCGGGTGCAGGTGGTGCAGTGCCACCACAACTACACCGAGCGGGAGACCCACCACGGCACCGAGGTGTGGCTGTCCCGCAAGGGCGCGATCTCCGCGCGGACCGGCCAGTGGGGGCTGATCCCCGGGTCGATGGGCGCGGCGTCCTACGTCGTCGTCGGGAAGGGCAACGCCGAGGCGCTGATGTCGGCGCCGCACGGCGCCGGCCGCAACCACTCGCGGGGCGCCGCCCGGCGGATGTTCAGCCGCGCCGACCTCGACCGGCGCATGAGGGGCATCGCCTGGGGCCGCTCGGACGCCTTCCTCGACGAGCACCCCGATGCCTACAAACCCATAGGTCAAGTGATGTCAGACGCTTCTGATCTAGTCGAGGTGCGACACACCCTCAGGCAGATGGTCAACGTGAAAGGCGACTGACGTGGATCCATTCCTACTCTACTTCGCTGGCTTCTTCGACGGCGAGGGATCGGTTGGGGTCTACAGGAACGGGAAAGGCGGTCGGACGCTACGGGTGCAGTTGACGCAGAACATCACGGCGAAGAGCACTCTGCTACTCAGAGAGTGCCAGGCGCGCTGGGGCGGCTCCCTGTCTGAGATGAACAGGAGCTACAGGCGCACGGCCTGGAACTGGCAAGCAAGCTCTCTGTCTGGCGTGCGGGCACTGAGGGACATCCGCCCATGGCTGCGTCTCAAAGCAGACGAAGCAGACATCGCGTTGGAATGGTGGGCACAACGTCCGATCCCCCGACGCGGTGTCGATGGTCGATACCTCCCACTCACCGAGAACGAGCGCAACTCGGACGCTTCCGCAGAGGTGAGACTGAAGGCAGCAAAGGCAGGACTCCGGACAGAAGATGCCATGGTGCTCAACGTCGCTCCCTCGGTGAGTCAACTCCTGATCGTCGAGCCAGATGGATGAGCACATGAATCATCGAGCAGGTGGCGTCCACATCGGCCTGCGCGCCACAACGTTGACGCGGGTGCTCGTGCTCTGCGCCGACCGGCGGGGCAGAGCACGAGCGGCCGCAGAGTGGGTCAGAGCGCGGCGTACAGAGCCTCCTCGAACTCGCCGTAGACCCGCCACGCGCCGTCCTGCTCGATGAAGGGCAGGGAGTTGGTGTAGATCGAGGCGCAGACGCCGGTGGTGCGGTCGACGAAGAAGTGCGTGTTGAACAGCCCCGCCCAGGAACCGGTGCCGGCCCGGCGGCGGCCCGGCTGGTCCTCGGTGTTGAGGAGCAGCCCGTAGCCCCACGTGTGGCCGGGGCCGGCCCGGAGGCTGTCGGTGATCGGCGGGTCCGCGGTGAGGATCTCGGCGGGGAAGTCGAGGTCGCCGATCTGGTTGGTGAACGCCCGGTCGACCGTCTCCGCCGAGAGGATGCGCTCGCCGTCGAGCTCGCCTCCGCGGAGCAGGGCGCGCGCGAAGCGGGTGTAGTCGCGCGGTGTCGAGTAGAGGCCGTGCCCGCCGGCCCACCAGTCGGGCTCCTGGTTGAGGATCTCGTCGACCGCGGTCCACCCGCCGTCCTGGCCGCGGGTGTGGATGGCGACGCAGTGGGCCTTCCGCTCCTCGTCGAGCCGGAACATCGTGTCGGTCATCCCGAGCGGGCCGGTGATGCCGGTGGCGATCACCTCGTCGAGGGTCGTGCCGGCCACCGCCTCGACCACCCTGCCGAGCCAGTCGGTGTTGATGCCGTAGACGTACCGGGTGCCGGGGTGGGCGACCATCGGCGCCTCGAACGCGCGCGCCGACCCGGGGACGACGTTGGGGACCCCGGTCGCCGTCTCGTACCGCAGCAGCTCGGCGTTCCAGAACCAGTAGCCCAGTCCCGTGGTGTGGGTGACCAGCTGGTGGACGGTCGCCTTGCGGGCCGGCTCGACCAGCCGGGGCGTGTCGCCGTCGAAGCCCTCGAGGACCCGGACGTCGGCGAACTCGGGGCGGTACTGCTCGACCGGGGCGTCGAGGTCCAGCTCGCCGCGCTCCACCTGCTGCAGCGCGGCCGCCGTGCAGACCATCTTGGTCATCGACATGATCCGGAACTGGGTGCTCGTGGTGACCGGGTCGTCGGACTCCCCCGCGACGCGCACCCCCGCGCCGCCCTCGTAGAGGACGCCGTCGCGGTCGGCGGCGATGGCGGCGACGTGCGGCACCGCTCCCCGCTCCACCGCGTCGGCCAGTACGGCGTCGATCCGGCTGCCGTCGATGTCCCTGCTCATGGCGCCTCCTCGGTCGGTCCGCCGCGACTCTGCGGCGGGCCCGGCGTCAGGCTGGCGGGTGCCCTGGAGCAGCGCAAACGCGGCGGCGAGCACGGCGGCGCGCTCGTGCCCTGGTCGACGCCGGGAGCGGCGCGGCGAGCGGCTCCGGGTGCACGCTGCTGCGTCCCCGGTCCCGGCGCGACGCGACCCCCGTCCCGGCGGTCCGGGGCGGGGGTCGCGAGACAGGTGCGCGGTGCGGTCAGTAGCGACCGGCCGTGCCGCCGCCCCTCTTGTTCTTGGCCTGGTAGTCGCGGATGAACTTCTTGATCTTGGCCTGGTTCTGCGGCTTCTGCAGCTCCTGCACCACCTTGGCGGCGACGCCCGAAGCGACGAGCTTCCTCAACATCCCCATGGGGTTGCCTCCTCGTGTCGATTCCTGTCCTCGTGCCCCGTGAACGCGCGCCGCAACCGTGGCGATCCCGACGTCCTCCGTGCCGTGTCGGTGGTGGGCCGCTGACTGCGCGTTCGGACGCACCGCCGCGTCCTTTCTGGCCCGGCGCGGCGTGTCCGCGCCGGGCGGCCGGCTCCCGCGTGTCGAGGAGTTCGGGTGTCCGCGCTGGTCAGCGCGGCGTGTCGGATCCGGGGCGGGAGTCAAGTGCGCGGACCCGGATCGGGCGTGGCGGCCGACCGGAGCGGTTGAGCGCTCAGGGACCCCTACCTACCGTCGTCGCGGTCCGGCCAGGGCCCTTCGTCACTCCCCGTGTGACACCCGCCGGATGCGCCGAACCGGATGCCGGCACCCAGCCGGTCTCCCGGGCCGGGGACCCACCGCAGCACTGGGGTGGAGCGCGACTCGTCGCGCCGGGCGACTCCTCCGTCCGAACCCGTCAGCTAACCCGGTAGGCGATCGTGGAGAACAGGAGAACCGTCGTCGATGACGACTACCCGCACGTCCACCGCTCGTCGCTCGTTCCGCGGCATCGCCGTCGCGGCCATCGCCGGAGCCGGCATCGTCCTCTCACCCCTCCCGGCCTCGGCTGCCGTGGGTGGCGGCGGTGGTGGGGCCGTGACGGCCGCGCCGGTCGCCGCTCCCAACGGCGCGGCCCAGACGGCCGTCGACACCGCGCTCGCCCAGCGCGGTGACATGTACCTCTACGGCGCGACCGGTCCCGACCGGTTCGACTGCTCGGGGCTGACCAGCTTCGCCTACAAGGCGGCCGGCGTCTCGATCCCGCGCACCTCGAAGGCCCAGTCGACGTTCGGCACCCCGGTGGCGAAGGCCGACCTCCAGCCGGGTGACCTGGTGTTCTTCTACAGCCCGGTCTCGCACGTGGGCATGTACATCGGCAACGGCCAGATGGTCCACGCCTCGACCGCCGGCAAGCCGGTGGCCGTGGTCGCCCTGGACTCCATGCCGCAGTACCAGGGCGCCCGTCGCATCGTCTGACGCGATCCTCGGACGACGCCCCGGCCCTGGTGGGCCGGGGCGCCGTCGCGTCAGGACGGTCCGGTGGAGACTCCTCGGCCGTGACCTCCACCGGCCCGGCGTGGCCCCGCCCCGCCGGGCGGGGACCGGTCGTCGCGCTGGGCAAGCTGGTCGCCGACCAACTGCTCGAGCTGTCGGCTCCCCTGGTGGTCGGCGGCCAACAGCGGGTGGTCCGGACGACGACGGCTGGCGGCGCCCCGGCCACCGTGACGGCGAACCTGGCACGGCTGGGTGTCCCGTCCCGGCTGGCGGGCTGGGCCGGCGCGGACCCGCTCGCCGACGACCTGCTGGCCGGTCTCGCCGGGCGCGGCGTCGAGGTGGCGGTGGTGCGTCGCGGACGGGCGCCGGTGTCGACGGTGCTGGTGCACCCCGACGGCGAGCGCACGCTGCTGACCGACCGTGGGGAAGGCGGGCTGGAGCCTTCCGACGTCCGCGCCTCGTGGGTCGCCGATGCGGCCGTCGTCCACCTGGACGGCTACGACCTGCTGCGCTTCCCCGGCGCGCTGCGGGGCGCCGCGTCGGCGGCACACGGGCGCGGGGTGCCGATCAGCGTGGACGTCGCCGCCGCGACCCGCATCGCCGCGCACGGGGTCGGCGCCTACACCGACCTGCTCGCCGGGCTGCGGCCGGACCTGCTCTCCTGTAACGCCGCCGAGGCCACGGCCCTGGGCCTGGACGGTTCGTTGCCGGCCTGGGCACCCGGGCTGGTGCTGGTGCACGCCGGTGCCCGCCCGACCCGGGTGGTCTCGGCGGCGGGCGCGTGGGAGGTGCCGGTCGAGCCGCTGCCGGCGGGGCGGCTGCGTGACACGACCGGGTGCGGGGACGCGTTCGCGGCCGGGGTGCTGAGCGGCTGGCGCGCCGGGCAGTCCGTGCTGGACGCCGTCCGGTCCGGTTATGCCGCGGCCGCGGTGGTCGCCGGCGTGGTCGGCGGCCAGCCGCCGCCGTGACCTCTCTCGATGCGCGCTGACACATCGCACCTCATAGGCCGCTGACCTGCATTTTCAGGTTGAGCACCCCGGTCCGATCGGTTAGAATTCGTACATGTGTTCGGGTGATCCGGTGGGCGGTGACGTTCTCGACGACGTCGCCGCGCTGGTCGCCGAGCGCAACCGGGTCGATGCCCTGCTGGCGCGGCGGGTACGGGCCGCGGAACTGTCCCAGGCACCGGAGCGGGACGGGCTGACGAGCACGGCGTCCTGGTTGCGCGGGCACTGCCGGCTCTCGGCGGCCGCGGCCGGCCGGCTGGTGACCGCCGGGCGGGTTCTCGAGCACCTGCCCGCGCTGGCCGAGGCGCACGACACCGGGCTGGTCAGCGCCGAGCAGGTGGCCGTGGCCGGGCAGATCCTCACGCCCGAGCGGCTGGCCGCCGCCGCGGCCGCCGGGGTGGACCTGGCCGTCATCGACGCCGTCCTCACCCAGGTGGCCCTCGATCACCCGCACGCCGACTTCGTGCGCGTGGTGCGGCACTACCTGGCCGACCTCGACCCCGACGGACCCGAACCCGATCCCACCGAGGGCCGGTCGCTCACGCTGGCCAAGCACGCCGACGGATCGCTGTCCTTCCGTGGCCAGCTCGACGCCGCCGGTGGGGAGAAGTTCCAGGCGGCGGTCGAGTCCTTCGTGCAGGCCGACCGGCCCGCCGGCGACGACCGCACCCGCGCCCAGCGCCTCGGCGACGCCCTGGTGCAGCTGGCCGACAACGCGCTGGCCGCCGGGGACCTGCCCACCCTGCGCACGGTCAAGCCGCACGTCGCCGTGGTCATCGACGTCGAGGACCTGGCCGATCCGGCCACCGGACCCGGGGCCGGGCGGATGGGCTTCGGCGCGACCATCTCCGCCGCCCGCGCCCGACGGCTGGCCTGCGACGCCACCGTCTCCCGCGTCGTCATGGGCCCCGACGGCGCACCGCTGGACCTGGGCCGCGAGCAGCGCCTGGCCGACCGGTACCTGCGCCGCGCGGTCGAACTGCGCGACGGCGGCTGCGTGTTCACCGGCTGCGATGCACCCACCTGGTGGGCCGAGGTGCACCACCTCGTCCACTGGATCGACGGCGGCGAGACGAACCTGGAGAACTCGGCACTGCTGTGCGAGCGCCACCACACCAAGGTCCACCACGGCTTCCGCGTCGAACGACAACCCGACGGGCGATGGCGCACCTGGCGACCCGACGGCACCCCGATCACCGTCCCCGAACCCCTGCTCCCCCGCGCCGCCTGACGCCCCTGCGCGCGTCCGATCCTCCGGGTGCGAGCATCCGCAGGCAGCTCGAGATGGGGGATGCATGGCGCTCTGGATGGTCCGCAGTGGCCGGCACGGCGAGGGTGACGAGCTCGCCCTGAGCCGTCACGTGGTGGGGATCGGCTGGCCGCGGGCCGGGGACCTCTCCGACGTGACGACGACCGACGAGCTGCGGGAGCGGCTCATCGAGACCCACCCGGACGCCAAGCCCTCGACGATCTCCAACTGGGTCGGCCAGGTCGACGCCTTCCAGAGGCGCATGGCCGACGGCGATCTGGTCGCGCTGCCGTTGAAGACCGAGCCCGTCGTCGCCTTCGGCCGTGTCACAGGGCCCTACGGCTACGTGCCGGACGCCCCCGAGTCGATGCGGCACCAGCGACCGGTCACGTGGCTCCGTGAGGTACCACGGGACGCGATCGACCAGGACATCCTCTACTCCCTCGGCGCCTTCCTCACCGTCTGCCGCATCCAGCGCAACGACGCGGAGGCGCGGATCCGGCAGCTCCTCGCTCGCCCGGACGGCTCACCGCCGCCCGTTTCAACCCCACCGACCGAGGAGCTCCCAGCTGTCGACACCGACCGCCAGCCGGACAGGGACCTCGACCGCGTGCTCAACCGGGAACTGCCGCGCTACGCCGAGGCTCTGGAGCGACTCGGCCAGTGACCCACCTCGACCTGGACGAACGGCTGCCGCTCGCCGCCACCGTCGCGTTCCACGGCCTGGACCGGATCTCACTGCCCCTGTCGGACGACGAGGCACACGAGCTCGTCATCGCCCAAGGGCCCGACCGGTGCCGTTCAGTGCACGATGCCGAGGAAGTGTCCGGCGCAGCGGCTGCACAGGCCGGTGCTGTCGTGCACGTGCTCGCGGGCGTTGACCTCGCGGCACACCGGGCACCAGCGGAAGGTCCGCCGACGGCGGCGGGCGACCTCCTCGGCGGCCTCTGCCAGCACCTCTGGCTCGTACAGGACCTCCTCGGCCTGGAACCGGCGGTCGGCCGCGAACTCCCACACCAGGGGCCACACCCCGTCCCACCGCGGCTCCGGCCGCGCCAGGGTGAAGCCGAAGCCGTCCCAGCCGACCGCCACCTGCGCCGGCTCCCCACTCACGAACCACTGCTCGTGCGCGGGCCCCGGCACCTCGGTCCAGCCAGCGCCCAGCGCCCGCGCCAGCGCGCCGACGGGCACACCGAGCAGCGCCGCCAGGACGGCGTCGCCCTCGGTCAGCCCGTCGTCCGTCACGCCGACTGCTGCGCCATCTCCGCGAGCCGGCACAGCGCGTTGACCTGGCGCAGCTGCTCCGGCGTCCGCACGGCCGCGTCGAGCAGCAGCGGGCTCATCACCACCACGGCCAGCGCCTTGGCCCGCGACACCGCCACGTTGAGCCGGTTGAGGTCGTACAGGAACGGCACCCCGCGCGGCGCGTCGTCGGCCGACGTCGAGGTCGTCGAGTACACGACCACCGGCGCCTCCTGACCCTGGAACCGGTCGACCGTGCCCACCCGCGCGCCGTCCGGCAGCAGCGACCGGATCAGCCCGACCTGGTTGTTGTACGGCGCCACCACGAGGACGTCGTCCGGCCCGATCGGCCGCTCGGCGCCCTCGGCGTCCACCCACCCGACGCCCTGCAGCGAATGCCAGACGGCGGCGACCTCGGCCGCCTCCTCCCGGGACGACGCCGACGCCGACGTCGTGTGGCCCACGGAGCGCACCGCCAGGCCGCTGCCCGACACCAGCCCCCCCGGGCGCACGGTGATCCGCTCCCGCAGCGGCGCCGACTCCAGCCGGCCCTCGTACGCGAGGTCGGACACGAACGCGGTCAGCGCCGGGTGCATCCGGTAGGTCGTGTCGAGGAAGATGCCGCGGCCTGCCGGCACGGTCGGGTGGCCCTCGAGCAGGTGCTCGAGCGCCGAGAGCCCCGAGTCACCGGGGTGCACGCCCTGCGAGGGCTGGGCGAGCTGCTGCGGGTCGCCGAGCAGCACCAGCGAGCGGGCCGACCGCGCCACCGCGACGGCGTTGGCGAGCGAGAACTGGCCGGCCTCGTCGACGACGAGCACGTCGACGGCCTCGGCGAGGTCGGGCTGCGTCCAGAACCACGCCGTCCCACCGACGAGCGACACGTCGCCGTCGAGCAGCCGCGAGGCGACCTCCTTGCCGTCCCTCGACCACTCGACGCCGGGCGCGCCACAGGCCTGCTTCTCGTCGCACTTCTGCAACGCGGGCCGGCCGACCGCCGACAGCACGTTGCCGATGACGGCGTGCGACGTCGCCGTGACGCCGACCTTCTTGCCGGCGTCGAGCAGCGCGCGGATCAGCCGCGATGCCGCCCGCGTCTTGCCGCTGCCCGGCGGGCCCTGGACAGCGAGCACCTCGCCGTCCAGCGCGAGCCCGATGCGGACGACGGCGTCGCCGGCCTGCTCGTCGGGACGGCGGCGGCAGTCGGCCGGTACCCGCCGCTCCAGCAGCGCCTGCCCGAGACAGGGCCTGCCGCCCAGCACGTCGCCGGCGGTGGCCGCGATCGCGCCGCGCATGCCCTTGTCGTCGATCGGCCCCTCCGGGCCGAGCGCCCGCGGTGAGGGCTCCTTCGTCGACTTCACGACGACGCGGCCGGCGACGGCGTCCAGCTCGCGGATCTCCCCGACGCGGACGCGGGTGTCGACGTCGACCACCGTCGACCCGACCGACAGCTTGGTGTCCTGGGTCGGGAACGCGAGCGCGTAGAGCTTCGACCGCTTCTCGGTGCCGACCTCGACGGGCGCCGACAGCCCGCCGAGCACCGTGCCGTCCTCGACCAGGGCAGCGTCGTCGAGGTCCTTGCGGCTGAAGAACTCCCACCAGCCGGGACGGGCCTCGCGGCGGTGCCACTGGACGAGGTCGGCGAGCAGGTCGTGACCGGCCTCCTGCAGCCGGCCGACCAGCGCCAGCTCGGCGAGCTCGGCCTCCGACCGCTCGGCCGGGCCGGTCGTCTCCGACACCAGCGGGCGGTCCTGGCCGCCGAACTCCCGCTCCAGCTCCTCGCGCTGCGTCTCCAGCCAGTCGTGCAGCTCGCGGGTGGAGTCGACGTCGTCCTTGTCGTAGAGCTCGATGTCCACGAGCCGCTGGGGGTCGCGGTCGGCGAGCCACTTCTCGTAGGCGATGACGCTGCCCATCGCGTCGGCGACCTCGCCGGTGTGCTGCCGGCCGTAGAACGCCTCGACCTTCTTGATCGAGTACGAGCCCTTGCTGATCCGCATCGACTGCCGGACGACGGGGTGGAGGTCGACGAACCGCTCGGCGCGCAGCAGCTCGTCGAGCTCGGCCTCGCGGACGCCGTAGCGGCCGGTGAGCCGCTTGAGCGCGCTGACCTCGTAGGCGGCGTAGTGGTAGACGTGCATGCCCCGGTCGGCGTCCCAGGCCTCCCGGATCAGGTCGATCAGGTCGCAGACCATCTGCTTCTCGGCGGCGGGGTCGTGCGCCCACAGCGCGGCGAAGCTGCCGTCCCGCCGTCCGATGCCGGCGAGGTACTCGAGCCCGGCGCCGTCGGCGGAGTGCGGGTCGCCCTCGAAGTCGAGGTAGAGGTCGCCGTCGCTGGGCTCGGGCAGCCGGAGCAGGCCGGTGTTCTTCGCCGGCGGGAGCAGGGTCCGGGTGGGGACGCCGGTGGCGCGCTCGCGCAGCTGCTCGCGGGCCTGCTCCTGGACGCGGGTGCGGGTGGCCGCGCCGATGCGGGCGGCCCGGAGAGTCGCGTCGTCGGCGGCGGCGAGCTGCTCGAGGGTGGTGATGCCGGCGGCGCGCAGGGCCGCGCGGGTGTCGGCGCGCATGCCCGCGACGAGGCTCAGGTCGTCGGCCGCGAGCAGCTCGCCGTCGCAGCGCGGCTTCCAGGTGCACTGGCTGCAGTAGGGGGTCGGGACCGGCTCGGTGGCCGGCGGGTCGGCGACGAAGGCGGCCAGCTTCGCGCGGGCGCGGCGGGCGTAGGCGGCGACGTCGACCAGCCGCCACGGGTGGGCGACGCCGTCGCCGGTGACCACGCAGACGCGGTCGGGCTGCCGGCCCTGGAGGACGGCGAGCCGCTCGGCGTAGGTGGCCATCTGCAGCAGCGCGGGCACCTTGACGCGGCGGGCGAGCTTGGCGTCGGCGACCTCGTAGGACCAGTCGCCCAGCGCGGACGGGGTGCCGACCTTGAGCAGGAAGTCGGCGGCGCCGGCCCACGTGCCGTCGGTGAACTGCGCCTGGTGGACGACGTCGACGCCGGCGCGCATCGCCTCGAGGGTGAGCGCCTCGGCCTCCCGGCGGCCGCGCGCGTCGAGCCGGACGGGGACGCGCACGATGGTGCGGCCCTCGGCCTCCAGCGCGTCGAGGTAGCGCAGCTCGTGCTCGGTGCCGAGGTCGGCGATGAGCTCGGCGTGGTCGCCGGGGCCCTCGGCCGGCGGCGCGAGCCGGCCGTCGGCGACGGCGAGGTCGAGCGTGGTCAGGTGGGCGCAGGCCTGGTGGCGGGTCAGGTCGGTGGGGCTGAGGACCAGGGAGCCGTCGGTGCGGTACATCGAGACGGGACGGTCTCATGCGGACTGCGTGATCGGGGTGACCCGCGCCGGAGGGAGGATGCGCACGTGACCGCAGGACTGCACCGCTCGCACCGGGTGGCCGGCGCTCTCGTCGGCTCGGCGGTGGGTGACGCGCTGGGGGCGCCGTTCGAGTTCGGCCCGCCGGGCGCCTTCTCGGCCCGCTTCCCGCTTCCTGCCCGTGGCTCGTCGACGGAGATGTGCGGCGGCGGGTCGGGCGACTGGGAGCCGGGCGAGTTCACCGACGACACGCAGATGGCGCTGATGGTGGCCGGCTCGCTGGTGGAGAACGGCGGGCTGTCCGAGCCGGAGCTCTTCGACCGGTTCGTCAGGTGGGCAGAGGCCGAGCCGCCGGACATCGGCAACCAGACGCGGGCGGTGCTGCGGTCGGGGCTGCCGTGGGACCGGGCCGCCGCCGAGCACTTCGCGCGGTCGGGGCACGCGGCGGGCAACGGGTCGCTGATGCGGACGACGCCGGCGGCGATCTGGTTCTCGCGCTTCGGCACCGACGCGACCGTGGACGCCGCGCGGCGGATCTCTGCCCTGACCCACGGGGACCCGTCTGCCGGCGAGGGGTGCGCGGTGTTCCACGAGCTGCTGCGGGTGGCGCTGGACGGCGGTGACCCGCTGGCCGCCGTCCCCGCTGCCCTGTCCCTGGTGGCGTCTGAGCACCGCGAGCGCTGGGCGACGGTGCTCGCGCCGGACTGGGAGCCGTCGATGGCGACCGAGTCCAACGGCGCGGTGTGGCCGACGCTCGGGCAGGCGGTGTGGGCGCTGCGGATGGGTGCGGACTTCGCCGAGGTGCTGCGGCTGGTGGTCGACCTCGGCGGCGACACGGACACCGTCGCGTGCGTGGCCGGCGGGCTGGCCGGGGCGGTGTACGGGATGGGCGGCATCCCCATGCGGTGGTCGTCGGTGGTGCACGGGCGGGTGCCCGGGCACGGGGACCGGGTGTGGCGGCTGGCCGACCTGCAGCAGCTGGCCGCGGCGCTGGACGGCAAGCCGGTGCCGTCGTACGACCCGGGCGTCATCCCACGGATCGGGCCGGTGGAGGTGCTGCCGGGGATCTGGGCGGGCAACCTCGACGGGGCGCGGTACTCGGACGAGGGGTTCGCGGTCATCTCGCTGTGCCGGTTGGGCGAGCCGTTCCCGCACACCAACCACCGGATGGCCTACATCGCCGACAACGAGCACAACGTCGACCTCGACGTGATGCTCGCCGACGTCCTCGACGACCTGACCGCGCTGCGCGCCGAGGGCCACCCGGTGCTGGTGCACTGCCACGGCGGGGCGTCGCGGACCGGGCTGGTGCTGCGCGGCTGGCTGGTGCGCGAGGAGGGGATGTCGGTCGACGAGGCGACGGCGCACGTGGCCGAGCGCTGGCCGCACCTGGGTCTGTGGAACGCCAGTTTCACCGCCGCGCTGGAGCGGCTCGCCGACGCCCGCTGACCGCTCAGGTCGGGAGGTGGACCATCTCCAGCTGGATGTTGTCCGGATCGCGGAAGACGAGCACCGAGTACGGCATGGGATCGGTGGTGTCCGTGACCCCTGCGTGTTGAACGCCCATGCCGTCGAGCCACGCAGCCCAGGCGTCGAGGTCCTCCCGGGTCGCCACCGCCAGCGCGACGTGGTCGAGCCCGGTCACCGTCTCGTCCGCCGGCGTGCCGGAGTTCGCGACGTTGTGGTGGATGCCGATCGCCCACCCCTGCTCCGGCTCGAGCAGCACGATCGCGTGTCCGGAGTCCTCCGAGCCGTAGTGCGGGAACGTCATGGGCAGGGGTTGCAGACCCAGGACACGCTGGTACCACGCGACACTGGCGTCGAGGTCGGTGGCGGTGATCGAGACGTGGTGGAAGCCCTTCAGAGCCGGGCGACCCTGTGCTGTGGCGGTCATGTCCCCTCCCCACTGTGCCGACCGCGAAACCGCTCCGGTGCCCACGGCCGTGGCACGACATGCTCCGCCGGCCGCGGAACCGCCACAAGCCGTTTCCGAGTCCGCCCGGGTCACCAGGCCGGGTCCCCGGCGTGCAGGGATCCCGGTAGCGAGGCCCGGTCTGGAGCTGTGCACGGTCCACCACGCTGCCTACGACCGGCAGGTCCTCGGCATCCGTCCGGACCACACGGTCTCCCGCCAGGCCTGATCGCGCTGATCCGGCGTCACTCCGTGCCGGACGGCGCCGGGGGCCGGTAGACGTCGGACCGGTGCGCGATCCGCATCACGAGGATCTGCCGACTGCTCTCGTCCACCTCGATGAGGACCCGGTAGTCCCCTCGTCGTGCGCTGCGCAGTCCGGCCAGTTCCCCGGTCAATGGCTTGCTGAGTCGTAGCGGGTTGTCGGGGAGGACGAGGGTGAGGAACTCGACCACGGCCGCCGCCACCTTGGCGGGCAGGCGGCCGAGCTGACGTCGGGCCGCCGAGGAGATCCGGACCTCGAACGGCGTGGTCACTCGCCGAGGCCGAACTCGGCTCTCAGCTCGTTCCCGGACGTCGTCTCACCCCGCTCGGCCTCGGCACGGGCCGCATCGATGTCCCGGCGAACGTCAGGCTGCGAGAGCCAGAACAGGGTCTCGTGCAGCGAGTCGAGGTCCGCCTTGGCCATCAGGACGGCGGCTTCGCGGCCGTGCCGGGTGATGGTGACGATCTCGTGCGTCTTCTCCGCTGCCTCGACCAGCGCCGACAACCGGTCCTTCGCCTCGCTGAGCGGGATCGTGGCCATGCATGCAGTCTAGCCGGACTTCTGGCCAGTAAGTCCTCGCTGCAGGCTCGCGGTCCACCATGTCGCCCTGCCAGAAGCGGGGCGGAAGCTGCCTCCTCAGGCGGGAGCGGGGGCCGGGATGGCACCCAACTGCACCATCAGGCCCAGGAAATCGGCAGTCGTCCAGCGCTCGACCACCTGGCCGTCGCGAAACCGCATGATCGTGACGCCCCCGAACTCGTAGGGCCGACCCGTGGTGGGCACGCCCATGAAGTCGCTGCGGTGCTCACCGCTCACGACGAACCGGCCGCCGAACATGTCGCCGTCCGTGAGCTGCTGGTGGAACTCGAGGTGCGGGTTCGGGCGGCCCGGTGCCCCCATTGCCGACCAGAACTGCCCGTAGAAGGCGGCAACGGCCGCCTTGTCCATCGGATCCGGCTCCACGCCGTGGAACCGCAGGTCCTCGGCGTACAGCTCGAGGTAGCCGGGCAGGTCCCCGGCGTTCCACCGCTGCCGCGCCCGTTCGACCAGTTCGGCGGGAGTGGTCATGACTCCTCCTGGATGTCCCGACCTCGCAGCTCCTCCGAGGACCCTGGCAGCCGGACCCATCCGTCCCCAGAGCCCTTCGTCCCCACTGGGCCGGTCGGCGACCGGCACTGCCCCGAGGATCCGCACCAGCACCAGGAGGTCCTCCGGGTCGAGGCGGTCGACCTCGGTCACATGGTGCCCAGGCGGTGCAGGACGTTCCTCCACCGGCTCGCTAGACGCTCAGCGCTGTCGGTCACCCTTGCGGCGTGCCCGCCGCGGACAGAGGGCCCGTGCACCACGCCTCGGCTCACCTCCTGCCGGGAGGTGCCTTCGTCCGCGGCGAGCACCCTGTCGGGTTCCTCGTCGGTGTGGGGGGTCATCGCCACCGGGCCATGGTCCCGCGGTGACACCACACGGCAACTGACGGATCAGCCGGGCCCGGTCGTCAGACCTGCTCGCGCGACCTCTCGAAGGCCCAGAGCGCGTGCTCCAGTCGGGTCGGGCTCTCCCCCGTGTCGCGGGCCGTCGCGAGCACGACGTCCTTCGCCTCGGTCGCGGTCACCACCGGTCGGCGGACCGCGTTGCTGACTGCCCGGATCACCCACCGGTCGGCCTTGACGCCGGGACGGCCGAGCAGCATCCCGAAGTACTCCCAGGTGACCCAGCCCAGGCCACGGACAGAGGTGTAGGCGCGCTTCTGGCGCTCGTCTCCCGGCTGGACGTCGTCCGCGCGGACGACCCCGACTGCGGCGAGCGCCGCGGCCGCGCGGACGATCGCCTCGGCCTTCAGCTCACCGCCGGTCCTCTGACTGCCTACCGCCCGCCCCATGTCGGCCGGGTCGATGGCGGCCAGGGCACCGAGGTCGTCGAGCATCCCCTCGCCGCGGAGCCTCCGGTAGGCCGCCACCGCGCGGTGCACGCCGGTCGGCGCCAGGCCGGGCCGGCCGTAACGGGCGCGGATGGACATGACCGCGTCGACGAGGGCCACCTCGACCTCACCGGGCCGCCCACCCGGCCACTCGACCAGCTCGTCGCCCAGGTGCTCGGCGACGTAGGCGCGCAGCGCGCGGACGTCGTCCTGCATCAGACCGCGATGCGGTCGGACGGGCGGCGGGAGGTCCGGAGCGTCCGCGCGGCCGTGCGGGCCAGGCGGATCGGGCCGGTGTCCCACAGCTGCCGGCCGGGCTCCTCGGCCGGCGGCGCAGGCTGCGACGTCGGCCGGGCGGCGTCCTCGGCGTCGAGCTGGGCCTGAGCCAGGGCGGCGAGGTGGCGGGCGCGGATGGCGGCCTTCTGCCGGTCGAGACGCTCCTGCTCGGCCATCACCAGCAGCTCCTCCTTGGCCTCGGCCACGGTGCGCCGCGACTGCTGCTGCAGCTCCTCGATGTCCAGGTCGCCGGAGTCGCGCATCGCGGCGAGCCGGTCGTAGGCGGTGGGCGGGCCGAAGTTGAGCAGCACCTTCATGAGCACGGGGAGGATCTCCACGCACATGAACAGCAGCGACAGCATGAACTTGGCCACGGCGAGCGTCGCGTTGCGGTCGCTGAGCCGGTCGAGCGCCTCGAGCCGCAGCAGGATGCCGCCGGAGCCCTCGTTGGTGGCGTCGAACGCCGACTGCAGCCGGTCGAGCTCGGCGTTCAGCCGCGCCAGCTCGGCGGAGTCGGTGGCCAGCGCAGCGGCGGCGAGGTCGGCACTGCGCGACTCGGCGCCGTCCGCCGTCGACAGGGCGGCGTCCAGCTCCGAGCGCGCACCGGCGACGACGGCGGCCTGCGCGTCGGCGGCCGCACGGGCCTGCACGTAAGCGGCGCCGGTTCCGGCGTCGCCGGTGCCGCAGGTGCCGTCGAGCTCGCACTGGGCGCGGGCCTCGAGGTCGCGCTGGGTGGCCAGCGCCGCGTCGTAGGCGGCCTGCTTCGCGGTCACCTCGGCCTGCACGGCGGCCAGAGCGACGTCGGTGGCGCCGCCGCTGGCGACGACGTCCTGCTCGGTGGCGACCCGCTCCTCCAGCTCGGCCAGCCCGGTGAAGCGCGCGTCGAACTCCAGCGACTGCCGGTAGGCGTCGGCGGCCTCGGCCTGCATGACGGTGATCTCGGCGTCGATCTCCTTGTGGAACACCTGCAGCGTCAGCGGCGTGGCGACGACGACGCCGAGCACCAGCGCCAGGCCCACCCGCGGGACGGCGAGCGCGAGGTTGCGCTTGAGCGAGGAGTCGTGGGCCATGCCGACCAGCAGCATCCGGTCCAGGTTGACCACAACGGCGCCCCACCCCAGGCCGAGCAGCAGCGCGAACGGCCACCACACGCCGAGGGCCATGTGCAGCGCGAAGGCCGCCGAGGCGACGGCGAGGCCGCCGGTGCTGAGCAGGACGCCGCCGAGCGCGACGAACCGCGAGCGCGCACCGGGCGCCGCCGCGAGCAGGTCGGGCCGCGCGCCGCCGAGGACCGCGAGGCCGTCCCCGAGCCGTCGTCGTCCAGCCATCGCGAGTGCACTCCCCGGCGACGGGGGTTGGACCGTCGCTCCCCTGAGCCATCGGCAGTCGCGCCGCCGGTCGGCACCTCCGCCTCGGTCGCCGTCGTCACACCCGCCCCACGACGGGGGACGGCCGGACCACGACGGCCTCGTCCCGGCCGGAACCGTCCGCGCTTGACCGCGGCCCGGCCGCGCGATCGGCTGAGGCCATGACCGAGCAGCACGCCGACGGCTGGCACCAGCCGCTGCGGCACATCCGGGCCGGCGACCTCACCGGCGACACCGGCCAGACCAGCGGCATGACCCGGCGCGAGGCGGTGTCGGCCAAGACGGTCGGCGCCCAACGGGTGTGGATGGGGCAGACGCACGTCGCCCCACGGACGTCGTCCGGCGACCACCACCACGGCGACTCCGAGACCGCGATCCACGTGCTGCGCGGCCACCCGGTGTTCGTCTTCGCGCAGGACGGCGAGGAGGTGCGGCTGCCCACCGGGCCGGGTGACTACGTCTTCGTGCCACCGCACACCCCGCACCGCGAGGAGAACCCGACCGACGAGGAGGCCGTCGTCGTCATCGCCCGCAGCAGCCAGGAGGCGATCGTGGTCAACCTGCCCGGGCTGACCTGACCGACCGCGCCGCGGGGGCACGAGTGGCGACGCACGCTGCGCCACCACGACCTCGGTGGGCGACTCCTGCTCCACCTTGCTTCGATCGTCGCGAAGGCCGGGACAGAGGCAACCGAGGCCCAGTCGACACTGGTCGTTGACGCTCCCCCAAGAGGCCGTCCCGCCATGGCCTGTGGCCGCATCGGGGCGGCCTCCGCGACGTCCAGGTCATCTGCTGACATCAGGCTCGGCATCATGTGAGGCCGTGGCGATGACTCTCCGTCTCGACGAGCAGGAGACCGAGGCCCTGCGCCGCAGGGCGGAGCTGGAGGGCCGGTCGATGCAGGACGTCGCCCGACAGGCGGTCCGCGACTACATCGAGCGGAACAGCAAGCGCGAGCTGCTCGACCGGGTCCTCGACCGGGAGCTCCCCCGCTGTGCCGAGGCCCTGGAGCGGCTCGGCCAGTGATCCACCTCGACCTCGGGGATCTGCTGCACGTCGCCCGATGGTCGCTGGGCGCGTTCACGGTACGCGACATGAGGTTGTTGGAGCCCGATCTCGCCGGACTCATGCGCGACGGCACGGCCCCGTGGAGCTGACGGGGCGGACGACGTCGCCCACAGCGAGCGCCGCGGCTGCTTCCATGTCGGCATGACCGGCGACGAGGAGGTTCCCCGCGTCGTGAGCGCCAGTCGCGAGATCGCGGCCGGCGCCGGACGTATCTTCGAGCTCATCGCCGATCCGGCCCAGCAGCCCCGCTGGGACGGCAACGACAACCTGGCCGCGGCTGCCGACGGCCAGCGGGTCCGGGCCGTGGGTGCGGTGTTCCGCACGACGCTCACCATGGGCAGCGTCCGGGAGAACCACGTCGTCGAGTTCGAGGAGGGCCGGCTCATCGCGTGGCGCCCCGCGGAACCGGGCGACCAGCCGCCGGGGCACCTCTGGCGGTGGGAGCTCGAGCCGATCGACCCGTCGCGGACACGCGTCACCCACGCCTACGACTGGTCCCGGCTGACCGACGAGGAGCGCCTCCCGCGCGCGCGGGCGACCACGGCCGACCGGCTCCAGGCCTCGCTCGCCCGGCTTGCCGCCCTCGCCGAGCGCGGCTGACCGCTCGCCCACCGGTCGCCGGCGCGACGCCCGCCGGACGGACGCGGACGGTGACGACTGCGGTCACGCTCCGGAACGGTCCGCCTCCGCTCTGGCGTTTCCGCAGCTCTGCTGGCTAACCTCCGGAACCGGTCCTGTCCGGGACCGGAACCGACGCAGATCGAAGGAGATCCGCATGCGGAAGACCGTGACCACGGTGGCGCTGGCATCGGCGCTGGTGCTCGCCGGGGGGACCGCCGCGCAGGCGATCACGGGCAACTTCACCGACGACCACGAGCACGAGTACGTGGGCCTCGCCGTCTTCTACAACCCCGACGGGACCGCCTCGCACCGCTGCTCCGGCAGCCTGCTCACCGACCGGGTGTTCCTCACGGCCGGGCACTGCGTGACCCTCGACGACGAGGGCACCGTGGCCACCAGCGCGCGGGTCTACTTCGAGCAGGACGTCCAGGCCGACGTCCCGGGCTACCCGGAGTCGGGCGGCGCGACGTCGCACGAGATCTACTCGTACGGCTACGAGGGCCTCGACGAGATCCCGGAGACCAGGGACGCCGGCCTCCTGCTCCTCGACGCCCCGGTGCAGACCGTGTACCCGGGGATCGACGAGTACGCCTCGCTGGCCACCGCCGGCGCGCTGGAGCGGTACAAGGCCGCGCACCCGGGCAACTCGGCGACGACCACGATCTCGGGCTACGGCGTGCAGGAGAGCAACGGCAGCCGGACCAAGACGGTGGCCTACCGGGAGCGGCTGACCGCCCAGAGCTTCATCATCGGGCTCAACGGCACCAACGCCGGCGGCTACAACGTGAAGCTGTCGACCAACCCGGGCGACGGCCGCGGCGGCACGTGCTTCGGGGACTCCGGCGGCCCGATCCTCATCGGTGACACGGTGACCGCAGTCAACTCGTTCGTGGTGAACGGCGCCTGCGCCGGGACGGGCTTCGCGTACCGGACCGACACCGCGGACGTCATCGCCTTCATCCTCGCGAAGGCCGGGTCCGAGGCGGGCGAGATCCAGTTCGACGACGTCGCCTGACGCACCCCTGACGGAGGCCGTCCCGCCGTGGCCGATCACCGCGGCGGGACGGCCTCCGTCGTCTCGGCTGGGCGCCCCTCAGCCGACAGGGGTCCGGAAGCGGCACCGCGGCCCGGACGCTCCAGCGAGCCTGCGGTCGAGGGTCCACAGGTCGGCGTCCAGCTCCTCGGCGAGGGCGACGTAGGCGGCGTCGTAAGCGGTCACGGTGGGGTGCAGCGCCCAGACGCGGTCGCTCAGCGGCTCGAACGGGAAGGTCGTCACCGACAGGAGCACGAGGTCACGGTGGGCCAGCGCCGCGGCGTCGCGCCCCAGTCGCTGCGTCAGCACGGCACGCCGGAGGACGTTCGACACCTCGACGTGGAGGTGCGCCGGTGCCGCGAGGACCTCGCCGCGGAGGCCGTGACGGGCCCAGGCGCCGTCCGGGCCGTCGTCCACCAGCGCCGCGACCACGACGGATGAGTCGACGACGATCGTCACCGTCGGTCGTCGTCGCGGAGCTGGGTGATCTCCTCGGCCGCCAGCCGGCTCCCCGTCGTCCTGACCCGGTGCTCGACCCGGTCCCAGAGATCCACGGGACTGGGACGCCGCGCCAGCTCGTTCAGCTGCGCGCGCACGTACTCCTGCAGCGACTGCCCCGCGCGAGCGGCACGCGCGGCGAGCTCATCGCGCGTCTCGTCCGGCACGTCGCGGATGGTCATCGACACGGGCACGCATGCACTATAGCAGCGTTGCATGCACGGTGCTTGACACTACGAGCGCTGCCGCTCCGTCTCACGCGCTCGGGACCGGCCGGAGCTCAGCGGCTTCGCGGCTCGTGGTGATCGGCGTCAATCCCTCCCCCGGGTCCGGAGCAGTCGACCGCGCGTCCGTTCCGGGCGGAAGATCGGCCATGCGCTCCACCTGGGACCGTCCGATCCTGCTGCTGGACGTCGACGGTGTGCTCAACGCGCCCCGCCGGGAGCTGCGCGAGGGCTGGGAGCGGGGCGTGTTCAACGGCTTCGTGCTGTCCTGGGACCCGACCGTCACCGCCCGCCTGCGGGAGCTGCACGAGTCGGGCCGGGTGGAGATCCAGTGGCTGACCACCTGGTCCACGGACGCCGACCGGCTGCTTGCCGAACCGATGGGACTGCCGCGCGGGTTGAGGACGCACGCCCGCGCCGGCGCCGCACCGGTCGGGTTCCTCGGGGCGCTCGACGGTGCGTCGGGGTGGTGGAAGCTCGCCATGGCCCGCGAGGTGGCCGAGTCGGAGCCCGACCGCCGGATCGTGTGGATCGACGACGACCTGGCCGAGCAGGCCACCGACACCGGGGACTGGCTGGCCGCTCACCCGCACGTACTGGTGGTCGCCCCTGACCGGGCCGTTGGGCTCACCCACGCCCAGCTCGACGAGATCGAGGCCTGGCTGTAGCCGTGGCGTCCGTCGTCCACTGTCCGCGCCGACGGCCCCCCTTCACCCGCCGGCCACCGTCGCCAGCCCCTGGTCACCGCCGCTCATAGACGTCTCTCCGGTGACCGATCTTGACGACCAGGACCAGCAACTCCCGGTCGCGGATGTCATAGACGATGCGGAAGTCGCCGGTCCGCACCCGCCACTCCCCGGCTCCGCCGACCAGTGGCCGTGCTCCCGGCGGACGAGGGTCATCGGCCAGGAGGTCGATGGCCGCCTGGACCCGCCGGCGACCCGGCGGGTCGAGCTTGCGCAACTGACGGACGGCGGCCGGCGCGAGCCGGATCTGGTAGATCACGTCAGGCCCAGGTCGGCCTTCACCTGCTCCCAGGGCACCGGCTCGGCCGCCGTGTTGCGGAGCTCCGCCCGGGCGGCCTCGGCATCGAGGATGTCGGACATGTCCTCGGCGAGCCCTTGCAGGCGTTCGAGGTCTTCCGCGGCGATGACCGCCGCCACCCGCCGGCCGCGGCGGCTCAGGTAGACCGGCTGGTGAGTCGAGCGGGCCTGGTCGACGACGGCAGCGAGGTCCTTGCGCGCCTCGGAGACGCTGCGCTCGCTCAGCTCGGACATGTACACAAGTTACATCTGAGCAGTGTCAGCCCACACGCTCCCCGGTGGGGCGACCCGCGGCTCGGAGGTGCACGAGTCGGGCCGGATGGGAACTCAGCGGCCGACTGCCCGAACCACGGACGCCGACCGGCTGCTGGCTGAGCCGATGGGACTGCCGCGCGGGTTGAGGACGCACGCCCGCGCCGGCGCCGCACCGGTCGGGTTCCTCGCGTCGCTCGACGGCGCGTCGGGGTGGTGGAAGCTCGCCATGGCCCGCGAGGTGGCCGAGTCGGAGCCCGACCGCCGGATCGTGTGGATCGACGACGACCTGGCCGAGCAGGCCGCCGACACCGGCGACTGACTGGCCGCTCACCCGCACGTGCTGGTGATCGCCTCGGACCGAGCCGTCGGCCTCACCCACGCCCAGCTCGACGAGATTGTGGCCTCGCTGTGACACCTCGCCGGTGCGACCTGTACCGGCAGTCGTCGAGGGCCCGGACGACCGTCGGCCGGTCGGAGTCACAGCGCGATCCGTCGATGGCAGGGCCGTGACGTCGGGACGGGTCAGGAGCGTCGCGGACCGTCTCCCCGGCGTCCGACACCTGCGAGCAGACGGTCCAACGTCTCCGTGTCGGCCCAGCCGTTGACGGCGACCAATCCATCGCGGTTGACCCTGATCTCGAGGCGGTCGGCCTCTTGATTCAGCGCGGACAAGCGGTCGGCGTAGCGTTTGGTGAGAGCGTGCAGCCCCTGGTTGGTGGACCCGATCCACGGCCTGGAGACATCCAGCCGGTCCTGGAGAAATGGGCCGTCCGCGAGCAGATCGGTGGACCGGAGCAGCGTCGCGATGTCGGAGCGACCGACCGCCCAGGTCCGGAGCACGGGGAGTTCGTAGCCGGTGAAGGTCATCACCGACAACCCAGCCGCCTGCACCAGGGCAGCCAGTCGCGCCAACGGAGCCGCTTGTTCGAACGGTTCACCACCGAGAATCGTGACGCCCTCGACGTCCCCGGCCGTGGCGCCGGCGATGATCTCGCTCGCGAGCTCGTCGACGTTGCGTTTCACACCCCCGCGCCGGGTCCACATCTGCGGGTTGAAACAACCTGGACATCGGATAGAGCAGCCCTGGACCCATAAGGCGGTGCGCCGGCCGGGGCCTTCCGCCTGGGTGACCGGCACCAGGCGGGCGACTCCGACGACGCCCTCGGGCACCTGCTCGGGCGGTGCCGGAGGCTCCGTGGCGAAGCGGCTCAGAAGTCCACCACCCGTCCGCCACTCGACCCGCCCGCCGGACGAGGGGACGCAGGACGGCTGCAGTGGACTAGGCGCCTGATGTGCTGGTGTTCGTGTGGGGCCAGGCCCGCGACCTCGGCAAACTCCTCCACCGTGCTGAAACCGCCTCGGTGAGCGCGAGCGATCACCAGCCTCCCCGCCCGCTCTGGGGTGACGCCGGGCAGTGCCACGAGCTGGTGCTCAGTGGCCTCGTTGATGTCGAGGGGTGGGACCGAGGAGGGGGCCTGAGGCGCGTGGGACGCGGTGGGCGCTCCGAGCGGAGCCGGGTACGCCACTGGAGGCGCCGGCGGAGGTGGCGGGGCGGGGTCGCCGGTCAGTGTGGCCACCGGTTGCTGCGGGACAGCCGACGGTGGCGCAGCTGCGTAGAACCGTGACGAGTCGATGCCGAGTGCCGATAGCTCCGCCGGGGGCCCCGGGACGGGGACAGTGCCGCCCGCGACCGGTTGCTGCGCCTGCTGGGCGTACCAGGGAGTGGTGTCCTGCGACCGCCAGGTCAGCCAGGCGCGGTTACTGAGCAGCGCGTGCACGATGCCGCCCACCCACAACGCCACGAGGAAGCCGCCCAACCACTCGTTCGACTTCCCGTCGGGGCCTTCGGTCCCGTCGGTGAAGTAGAAGCCGACTGCGGTGGCGACCGCGTACAGGGCTCCGGCGACGAGCCAGGCGCGCCGGCGTGCCTTCCACCCGATGTAGAGGAACGAGGCCCAGGTGACCATGCCGAGGCCGAAGAGGGGACCGAGCAGCCAGAGGCTGTGCCGCCGGCGCCAGGAGGCACTGAGGAGCCTGTTCTCGGCGGATCGCCCAGGAAGCCCGTTGAACCGAGGATCAGTACTGGCGTAGGTCATTGCGGTTGTCCAGCTCCTGCTGTGTGGCGGTTCGGGTGTAGTCGGCGGTGTAGGCGCTGTCGGTGGTGGTGGCCTCGAGGAGGTCCTCCAGCACGGCGATGTAGTCGAGGCAGGCGACACCGGTGACCTTCCTGGTCTCCGCGGTGACGACCCCGTCGACCCCGACGCGGACGTGCAGCTCCACGGGATCGGTCATCGTCAGGCGCTCCGCTGCACGGTGAGGACCAGGGTGACCGAGGCGTCGTCCTCGACGCTTTCCGACTCGAGCCGCAACCCGACGGCCGGTGCCCGTTGCCGCAGCCGCTGCAGGACGGCAGCCTGAACGCGCCGACCGTAGGCGGCGTCGATGAGGCCCACCACCTCACGGGCCCGCTGCTCGTCCACGTCACCGCTGAAGTGGGCGTTCCAGACGCCGGCCATGTCGCGGTCGAAGCGAGCCGCCATGCCGGTCCACCGAATGAGCAGGCTGTCCGCCGACGCGTCAACCGAGGCACCGGTGTCCTCCAGGGCGCGGGCCAACAGGGCACCGTCGCGCATCCGGGTGGACACGGAGCAGACTGGACGGCCGTCCGCCGACCGACGTTCCATGGCGTCATGGGCTGCGGTCACGGCCGCCACAGCCAAGGGCAACAGCACGAGCGAGATGCTCACGTCCTACTCCACCTCCGGGAGCCGCCGCGGTCAGAAGTCGACGAACCGGCCGCCGCGGGCCGGGGCCGTGGGTGCGTGCCCCAAAACCCCAGGCGTCGCAGCTCCTGACACGAGGGCGGGTTCCGCTGCACTGGCCGCAACGGCCCGCACGTCGGCCCACTCGCGCACGGCCTGGATCTGCTCGGCCTGCGTGACCGAGAGGGGCACCATGTTCCGGAGCGCCCGGAGCAGGTCGTCCCCCCGCAGCGGGCGACGCTCGGCGAAGGCGTCGAACAACCCTGCCGTGACCGCCTGCTCGATCTCGGCGCCGGAGTAGCCCTCGCTCTGATCGGCCAGGGCGTCGAGCAGTTGCCGGTCGCTGTCGAGCCGACCGCGCACCTCGTCGCTGCGGACCCGCTTCAACAGCTGGATGCCCCAGATGTCGCACCGCTCGGACCGCGTCGGCAGGTCGACGAAGAAGATCTCGTCAAATCGTCCCTTGCGTAGGAACTCCGGCGGGAGCCGGTCGATGTTGTTGGCGGTGGCGATCACGAACACGGGACGCGACTTCTCCTGCATCCAGGTCAGGAACGAGCCGAACACCCGGGACGAGGTCCCCGAGTCACCGCCGCCGCCAACGCCGGCGAAGCCCTTCTCGATCTCGTCGATCCAGAGGACGCACGGTGAGATGGCCTCGGCCGTGGCGATGCCGGTCCGCATGTTCTGCTCGCTGGAGCCGACGAGTCCGGAGAAGACCCGGCCGATGTCCATGCGGAGCAGCGGGAGACCCCAGGCTGAGGCGATCGCCTTCGCGGTCAGGGACTTGCCGCAGCCGGGAACCCCGGTGATCAGGACGCCCTTGGGGGCCGGGAGCCCGTAGGCCGATGCCTCGGCGAGCCACGAGTCGTTCCGCTTGGCCAGCCACCGCTTGAGGTTCTGCAGGCCCCCGACGTCGTCCAGCTCGACGTCGACCGGGATGAACTCGAGCAGCCCGGACTTGCGGATGGTCTGCCGCTTCTCCTCCAGCACCACGTCGACGTCGTCGGCGGTCAGCCGTCCGTCGTTGACCATGGCGCGGGCGAAGGCGTTCTCCGCCTCGCCCACCGTGAGACCGAGGGCTGCCTTGGCCAGCTTCTCCTTGCCGCGGTCGTCCAGGTCGACCTGGATGCGCCCACCGGCCAGGTTCGTGCTGATCATGCTCTCAAGGAGCTGACCGATCTCCGACTCCCGGGGTAGCGGGAAGTCGAGCAGCGTCACGTCCTTCTCCAACTCCGGGGGGATGCGCAGCAGCGGGGACAGCAGCACCAGGGCACGCGGCGCCGCTCCGGACTTGAAGGCGTACGCCAGGTCGCGGAGGCGCCGGACGACGGTGGGGTCCGCAGGCCGATTGCCGTCACCGAGCGACGTGTGCAGGTCCCGGAACACGAAGACGGCCGGCTCGTCGACCCGCGCCGCGGCCTCGAGCGCGGCAGCGGCGTCCCGGCTGCTGCACCGGTCCGTCGACCCGTTGGGCGAGACGAGCCCCTCGGTTACCGACCACGTCCAGACGCCGCGCGGTGTGCGCAGGCCTGATGCGACGGAGGCGACCTCGGAGATGACCCGCTGCTCCTCGAAGCTCTCGACGTAGAGGAGGGGGAACCGCGCCTTGAACATGTGATCGAGCGTCGAGCGGAAGGATGCGCTCACCTGAGGAACTCCCGTGACGGACGAGACAGCCTGAGCACTCGACCTGCCGCCCCGTCGAAACTCGTGCTCAGGACCGTCAGCGACCTCGACGGCGACAGGACGCTAAGCGACCGGGAGGCCGCGCCGCCGCACATCGGGACCGTTTCGGTGCGGAATGGTCCCTACCGTCCCGCTCGCCACACCCGAACCAGGCACTCACCTGCCGCGCTGGGTGCACACCTGCCTCGCTCGATCGCCGTGCACCGTCGCGGTGCGCACAATCGGCCCGGTCGTAGAGGATGGTGGGGTCGTGGCAGATGCTGATGCCCGGACCCGAGCCGTCCTCGGTCGGCTGGCCGCGCTGCGACAGCACCAGCAGGACGGCAGGCGCTCCCCGCACAAGCCGCTGCTGGTACTCCTGGCGCTGAGCCGGTTTGCAGCCAGCGGATCGAGCGAGCTGCCGTGGGACGTCGCCGAGCGAGAGCTCGCGGAACTCATCCAGGAGTTCGGCCCGGCGTCGAAGACTCCACGAGCCCAGAGCGCCGCCTATCCCTTCACCCGCTTGCGGTCGGACGGTGTGTGGACGCTGGACCGGGACGTGCCCATGGACAACGTCGGCCCGCTGCGGGCCGGTGTGACCGGCCGACTGGAGGCGTCGCTGGAGGCGGCACTGCGGTCACGTCCCGGGCTGGTCGACGACGTCGCTCGCGGGCTCGTCGAGGCCCACTTCCCCGCCACGGTCGCACCCGACGTCCTGGTCGCCGTCGGGCTCGACCCCGAACTCCTCCACGGCGGCACGGTCGCGCCTGGAACGGGTCGGCGGAGGAGCAGCTCGTGGCCGGCGCGGGTGCTGGAGGCGTGGGACCGCCAGTGCGCGTTCTGCGGCTTCGACGGCCAGGTCGGCGGCGTGCCGGTGGGCCTGGAGGCGGCGCACATCCGCTGGTTCACCGTCGACGGGCCGGACGAGCTCGACAACGGCCTGGCGCTGTGCTCGCTGCACCACAAGCTCTTCGACCGCGGTGTGCTTGGCCTCGACGACGACCTGGCGCTGGTGGTGTCCCAGCGCTTCTCCGCTCGAACCTCCCACGGCCGAGCCATCTACGAGCTCCACGGTCGTCGGCTCCAACCGCGCCCAGGGACACCGACGCCAGCCGCGCGACACGTCGTCTGGCACCGCGAGCAGGTCTTTCACGGGCTACCACTGGCCGCATGAACGAGGAGCACGACAGCAACCTGGACCTCGACGCAGTAGCTCGGTTCCTCGCCCCCGACCGCGTCTGGCGTCGCGAGGACGTCCTCCGCAGGCCTTGCCCGATCCCCGCCGTCCCCGGCGTCTACGGGTGGTGGTTCGACCAGCCACCGGCGCTCATCGACTCGAGCAACTGCCAAACCTGGCAGGGCCTCACGCTCCTCTACACGGGGATCAGTCCCAAGCGACCGCCGGTGAACGGACGACCGCCGAGCAAGGGCCAACTCCGGCAGCGCATCAGGACTCACTACTCGGGCAACGCCGAGGGATCGACGCTCCGTAAGACGCTCGGCTGTCTCCTGGCCGACGAGTTGGGCATCCAGCTGCGCAGAGTCGGTTCGGGGCGTCGACGCACTCTCGTCGCTGGAGAGCAGGTCCTGTCGGCCTGGATGGCCGAGCACGCCTTCGTGAGCGTGGTCAAGCATCCGCGGCCTTGGGAGCTCGAGGACCAACTCATCGCCACGTTGGACCTGCCGCTCAACCTGGACGGCAACAGCCGCAACGCCTTCCACGGTGACCTCTCGGAGGTCCGTCGCCGCGCCGTGGCCACCGCCAACGAGCTACCTGTCGTGCCGAATCCAGGAGTCGGTGGCCGCTGACCGAGTGGCTCACGAGCTGACGGTTGTGTTCCGGTTACGGTCCGTCCATGGGGGATCTGACACCCGGCGTCTACGAACACTTGCTGACCGAGTCGCTACACGACCGTCTGGCCGGCATGACTCCGGAACTTCTCTCCCTTGGTGAGTTGGACCCCGCAGACGCCCATGAGGTCCTGACGCGGCACATCACCGAGCTGGCGTCGCGCGCCCTGCGCATAGCCGGCGGCAGTGACCGCACCGCGGTCAGTCGGCAGGTCGCGCTAGCGAACGACATGGTCAAGGCCATCACCGCAATGGCGCCGGAGGCCGCAGCCCCTCAGGACGCCGTCGTCGAGCCGCCGCGCACGCTGCTCGCCGTCGCTCAGCCCTCCCCCACACCCGGCCCGGCGACCTTCCCGGACCGACCGGCCGTCCCGATGTCCACCAGCGCATTGCTGGTCAACGGTCGCGGTCAGCCGCGTATCGGCTTCGAGGTCGCCCGCGAGCTCGCCTCCGCCGATTCCGTCGACCTGCTGTGCGCCTTCATCAAGTGGCAGGGTCTGCGGGTCCTCGAGAAACAACTCACCGAGCTGCGCGAGCGCGGCGGCCGGCTGCGCGTCATCACCACCACGTACATGGGCGCCACCGACCAGCGCGCCCTCGACCGCCTGGTCGAGCTCGGCGCCGAGGTGAAGGTCTCCTACGAAACTCGGACGACCCGGCTGCACGCCAAGGCATGGCTGTTCCGCCGCGCCACCGGGCTGTCGACGGCGTACGTCGGCTCCTCCAACCTCTCGCGGACCGCCCTGACCGACGGCCTTGAGTGGAACGTGCGGCTGTCCAACGTCGAGCAAGCGCACCTGCTCACCACGTTCGCCGAGACCTTCGACAGCTACTGGCTCGACCCGTCGTTCGAGATCTACGAGCCGCCCCGCGACGGCGACCGGCTCCGCGAGGCCCTCGCGGCCGAACGCGGCGGCCCGTCCGACCTGCCAATCCAGATCACCTCGCTAGACGTTCGCCCCTATGGCTACCAGCAGGAGATCCTCGAGGCACTCGACGCCGAGCGGACCGTCCACGAGCGGTGGCGCAACCTCGTCGTGATGGCGACCGGCACCGGCAAGACGGTCGTCTCCGCGCTGGACTATCGACGACTACGCGACAGCGGCATGGTCGACCGGCTCCTGTTCGTCGCCCACCGCGAGGAGCTGCTGACCCAAAGTTTGTCGACGTTCCGCCACGTCCTACGCCAGGGCGACTTCGGCGAGCTGTTCGTCGGCGGCCAGCGGCCCCGCGAGTGGCGGCACGTGTTCGGCTCGGTCCAGTCGCTCAACCAGCTCGACCTCGACAAGCTCGACCCCACCCACTTCGACGTCGTCATCGTCGACGAGTTCCACCACGCGGAGGCGGCCACCTACCGACGGCTGCTCGAGCACCTCAAGCCCATTGTCCTCCTCGGACTGACGGCGACGCCCGAGCGGGCCGACGGCGCCGACGTGCGCACCTGGTTCGACGGACGCACCGCTGTCGAGCTACGACTGTGGGAGGCACTCGAGCAGAACCTGCTCGCGCCGTTCCAGTACTTCGGCATCCACGACGACGTCGCGCTCGACCAGCTGCGGTGGAAGCGCGGCCGCGGGTACGACGTCGCCGAGCTGACCAACGTCTACACCGGCGACGACCACCGCGTCCGGCTGGTCCTGCAGGCGGTGAAGGACAAGGTCGAGGACCCCGGCCGGATGCGCGCGCTCGGCTTCTGCGTCAGCGTTCGGCACGCCCAGTACATGGCCGAGCGATTCACCAGGGCCGGCATCCCGAGCCGCGCGGTGATCTCGACGTCGACCCGTGAGGAGCGAGCCGCGGCGTTGGCGGCGCTGCGCGACCGGACGGTGAACGTCCTGTTCACCGTCGACCTGTTCAACGAGGGCCTCGACATCCCGACCGTGGACACCGTGCTCTTCCTCCGCCCCACGGAGAGCGCGACAGTGTTCCTCCAGCAGCTGGGCCGTGGCCTACGCCTGGCCGAGGACAAGCCCTGCCTGACCGTCCTCGACTTCATCGGCTTCCAGCACAAGCAGTTCCGCTTCGACCTGCGCTTCCGCGCGCTGACCGGCAGCTCACGACGAGGTGTGCAGCGGGACGTCGAGCAGGGCTTCCCCACCCTCCCGGCGGGGTGCCACATCGAGCTCGACCGTGTGGCGCAGCGGATCGTCCTCGACAACATCAAGCAGTCGCTGAACGTGTCGTGGAAGGGGCTGGTCAGCGAGGCGAAGCAGGAGAAGTCGCCCTCGCTGTCCAACTTTCTCGAGGAGACGGGCGTCGAGCTCGAGGACCTCTACCGCGGCAACGGCCGCAGCTGGTTGGACCTGCAGCGCGCGGCCGGCTGGGTCGACGACGTGCCTGGCTCGGACGACGCCCTCCTGGGCGCCGCACTTGGCCGGATGCTGCACGTCGACGACCTAGAACGGCTGCGGTTCTTCCAGTCGGCCGCGCGACCGGGCACCGCAGCCCAGACCAGCGCTCGTCTGCGTCGACTGACCGCGATGCTGCACTTCTCCCTGTTCGGCTCTCGGACACCGTTCAGCAGCATCGAGGAGTCGCTGGCTCGACTGCTGGCCAACCGTGGCCGCGCCCAGGAGCTCGTCGAGCTGAGCGACGTCCTGCACGAGCGGATCCACCGGGTGGCTCGCCCGCTGAGCGAGGCCGGCGACCGTCCGCTACACGTGCACGCGCGCTACAGCCGCGACGAGGCCCTCTCGGCCTTCGGGCTCGAGGACCTCAACGGCACGTGGGGCTCCGGCGTGCGCTGGGTGCCCGGCGACCGCGCTGATGTCTTCTTCGTGACCCTGCAGAAGACGGAGGCGCACTTCTCCCCCACCACGATGTACGCCGACCACGCCATCACGCCGACGCTATTTCAGTGGGAGTCGCAGAACGCGACGGCCGAGCGATCAGCGACAGGTCAGCGCTACGTCAACCACCGGGAGATGGGCACGTCCGTGCACCTGTTCGTCCGGGAGTCCAAGACGGCGGACGGCACGCTCGGCACGCCGCCCTACCTCTACGCCGGGCCGATGTCCTACGTGTCCCACACCGGCGAGCGCCCGATGCGCATCCTGTGGCAGCTCGACCATGCGCTGCCGGCCGATGTCTTCCACGCCGCCAAGGTGGCGTGAGCCGTCGATGCACCACCCTGGCCACCGTCCTGATAATGCAGCAAACCGAGATCCTTGCAGCAGTCGCGGCATGACCCCCGACTCTCGGGCCTCGAGTTCAGTGGTGAAGTGGTCAGCCGCGGGCATGAGCGGTGAGATCGCCGAAGGCTGCGAGCAACTGCTCGCCGCCGAGGCGGCACGTCGGCCCACAGAAACGATCCCCGAGGCACTGGACTGGGCCCTCGCCTGGAGCCTGACCGGGCTGCCGTTCGAACATGCCGCGCGTTGGTGTGACCTTCCCTTGCCGCTCGCTGACCTTCCAGTCGCAGCGGCGGTCGCCACCCGTCACGGTGTCACACCCTGGCTCATCGAGGCGTGGGTCGGACTCGACGTGCGGCCCACCGTCGGCGACATCCCCGTCATCGGGGAGCTGCAGAGAGTGGGCTGGGGCAGGCCCGCCCTGGACCTCGTCGCCACGGCAGGTTCAGTCGACGCATCCCGGGCCGTCGAGCTGCTTGCCCGACTTCTGGTTCTGCCCCCGGCCACGGTCCTCGACGGCATCCGCACCGGACTCGACCTTCCCGCCGCGGTCGAGCTCGCGGAGTATGCCGAAGCAGGCGGCGCCACGGGGCAGCTTCTGAACCGTCTCTTGCGCGACCGGGTCGTCTCCGAGGAGCTGGGAGCGCGGATCAACGTAGCGATCACCGACATCGGCGACGCCATGCCGACCGGGCTCTGGGCCACACCCGCGGAACCGGACGCACGCGTAATCCGCTCGATGCGCGCCAGCCTGCCGGAAGGTCTGTGGGCGGTGTTCCTCTCCGCCGACGAGGAGAACCCCGGGCCACCGGAGGTCGACGAAGCGAACGGCGGCAACACTGACGCCTGGACGCGGAACGACAACACCTGGGGACTGATCGATCCTCCGGAGGACCGCGCGGTCGAGCCGACCATGAGGTGGGCGACGGCCCACCAAGTCGACGCGCTGCGCAGGTACCTGGCGAGCTACCTGCGCTTCCTCGAGCCAGGGGACTGGGTCGAGCTGTCGTGGCCGCCGACGGGGAACCTCACCACGGACGGCTACTGGAGCTACCGGGACCTGATCGAGTGCGACGAGCATGGCACAAACTGGGACGACGACTGTGCCGTCTGCGAAGAGAACCGCGACGCCTGGGATCACGAGGACGATCCGGTTTGCATCCACAGCCCGGCCCAGTGGGACTGGTACGTCGACGTACAGACGATCCGAACCATCGACGATGGTTACGAGGACGGCGTCGACGTCGACAGCTGGTTAATCATGACCACGGCGATGGATCCACGCGAGGTGCGCTACCTGTAGAGGGGCGGAGCTGGGTGGCGTAGCGCGTGCTGCGGAGCTGACACAGCGATCGACCGAGCCGCTGCAGCAGATGGAGTGGGCGCGAAGGCAGACTGCATCTGTGACTACGGACCCGCGCCAGCGCGGAATCGGCGCGACCTGGTTCATGCCCGCGAGCAGCGGGGAGCCTCTGCTCATCGACCTCCCCGGCGCGAACCTCGACTTTGCCGTCACGACTCGAGACAACCTCTCGGAGTTGGACGAGAAGTGGAACGTGCCGGGGACGTACGTGCTCGTGGACCCCGTTGATGCCGACGGCTGTGCCGGGGTCTACGTCGGCAAGGCGCCAGGCGGGCTGACCACTCGCGTTCGGCAGCACGTCCGCGCTCGCGAGAGCTGGCGCCGCGCGCTACTCATCCGCAGGCCGTACCAGGGGTTCAACAGCGCGGAGGTCGGCTGGCTCGAAGGACGTCTCTACGACGTCCTCGATTCGGCCAGCCGGGTCACCCTCGGGAACGGCAATCGACCGAGCGACGAGACCCTCCCGCAGTGGCAGCGCCAGCAACTGGAGGCAATCATCGCCCCCGTCCTCGGCGTGCTCCGCGTGCTCGGCCTCGACCCGGACACGCCCGATCAGTCTCTGCAGCTCTCGGTGGCGCAACCTGGTAGGCGCGCACACTACGGGGACACCCTCATGGACCTCATCGAGGCTGGACTTGTGAGGGACGGAACCGTTCTCCATCCAACGACCTCGTCATACGAGGCCAGTGCAATGGTGGGGGTCGACGGCGCGGTGACCGTTCGCGGTGAACGCCATGAGTCGCTGTCCTCCGCGGGCAGGGCCGTGACAGGGCACAACGTCAACGGCTGGGAGTTCTGGGGGCTCCTGTCGGGGAGCGGCGAATTGGTACCCATGAGCGTCCTGCGGAGTGCGCCCGTCGTCGGCGGCACGGAGCCGGAAACCGCACCTGCCCCGGTGGACTACTCGAACGACGCCGCCGGATCGCCCCCCGCCCGTGTCCATGGACCGGCCCAGACCCACGCCTCCGTGGACGTCTTCGCCTTGCTGCGAGCGTCCCTGTTGTCGGCCGGCGATGTGCTCGTGGTCCGCTACAAGGGCACCGACTACCGGGCCACCGTCAAGAGCAACGGCTACCTGTCCCTCGGCGGACGGGACTACCCCAGCCCCACTGCCGCAGCAGTCGCCATCACAGGCGGCAACGTCAATGGCTGGCGGTTCTGGAAGGTCACCTCGGGGGAGACGCTCGGGTCCCTGCGAGATCGACTCCCCCAGCCCTGAGCGAGCCCCACGCCCTGTGCAGGATGGCTGACACCCTCGCGCTCCGGGCGTGCGTCCACGAACTCGAGTTCCAGACGGCGCAACCGCCGGTCCGCCGGATGGCGCCAGCTACGGGCAAACGGGGGGAATGGGACTCTTCACCCCTAGCTTTCGCAGCAACTCCACCCCCTCGGGGAACGCTCGGTTCTGTGGTCCATGCCGCATGGGTGCGGCATGGACGAACCCGCCTTGAGACGCGAGAGCCCGCGGACCCATCAACCCGGTGAGCCGGAAGTGGCGCCACCGCGTTCCTTGTCCCATGGATTCGACGACGAGCAGATCGGGTCGGCTCCAAGCGACCAGCGCCCACGGTCCCGAATCGCATGTAGCCCATGCCCCGACCACGGGTTCGGTTTCGGCCGCCCCGACGGCCTGCAGGGCGACCAGCGCGGCATTGCCGAATCGGCCGGTGACGTGCAGAAGCGTCCTGCCATGACGATGGGCGCTGCGACCTCGTTCGCCGATCGCGTGGACTGCCTCGGCGATGGGATCCGCCTGGATGAGATCATCGGCCACCTGCAGGATCGCGGCCGTCTGCCCAGCCGTGCCGAACGCTCGGTCGAGCAGGATCGAGTACTCCTCGACGTATGCGGCGGTGGCCTCCGGCAGGAGATGCCCGACCGCGGTGGCCGCCTTGTTGAAGGCAACGGTGTGCGCGGTGACGGCGGCTCGGGGGATGTGCATCCGCAGCACGCCTAGGGCCACCGCTGCAAGACTGCCTACCTGCGGCTCGATCCGTTGCGGCAGATCGTCGCGATCCAGCACCGCGGTGGCCCTCGCCAGCAGGGGCAGCCAAGCCAAGTCCGTGCGCGGCCACGCACCGGCCGCGACGGTCCACAGGGTCAGACGGACGACCAGCATCCGCTCGGCCGGCCCAAGGGTGTCGGCCACCTCGACCAACCGCTCGATCCAGCGTCGATATCGGCGGCGTACCTCGATCGGAGCATGCTCCAGATTGGGCAGGGGAGGTCGGGAGCGCTCGCCCTCGACCGCGATCTCCGCCGTCTCTGCGTCATCGTCTTCCAGGGCCGCTTCGTCGTCGTCGGTGAGTTGCTCGTCCCAGGAGACTCGCAGCAGATCCTGGAAGGGGACGGTGACGCTCCCAGGCGGAACAGGCAGCCCAAGCGCGAAACGCATTAGTGGCTGACCGACGCGGCCGGCGCACTCGTCGAGGTACCGCTCCCACCCGTCGTCGTCGGCGTCCAGGGAAGCGGTAGCCCCGAGGTGCCCAACTGAGCCGGCAGCAGATGCGGTGGGGGCTCCCGGACCGAGGCCCGTGCGCAGCGTCTGCAGGTCACTGAAGAACCGCTCGGCCAGCCGCGGGTCGTCGAAGAGGTCGCGCGGCTGGGTCGTCGGCGTCCTGGGGCTATGGAGTCCCACCCGGCGGAGGACCGCATCGGCGTCCACCACGAAGACGACGTTGCTGTACTGCGGCACCCCGGCCGCCTTGACGACCAGGCGCAGCCGGCTGCCCGCATCGGCGGGCACCGTGGTGGTGTGCGAGTCCGCTCCCGCAGGAACCTCCGCAACCCGCTCCCACGACTCCGGCGGAGCAGCGGCAGCGGACAGCTCGAGAGCCGCGTCGCGGGTGAGGGGTGCCGCCAGCTGCACCTCCAACCCCTCCGGGACACGGAGTGCACCGAGCAGCAGTGGCCCCTCCTGCCGCTGGGGCCGCGGCATCGCCGGCACCGCCCGCAGCCCAGCGACCGGTTGATCGTTCCCCGCGGGCAGCAGACTGACCGGGACGGGCGCAATGAGGCCGAGCTCGCAGTTGCCGCCTTGCGGCTGCGACAGGAGCAGGGCTGCTGCGGAGATGTTGGCGCTGCCGGTGAGGGCCCATCGCCGACCGCCGGTGGTCCACTCCACAAGTTTGCCGTGCCGGTAGCGCTCCTCGTCGTCGCGCACGATTCGGCCGCCACGCTCCTCGACGAGCGCGGCCACGGCCGGTCCGTTCAGGTCCGTGAGTGCAGGCTGGTAGGCGACCGTGAGGCGACGCGGCTGGAGGCGGTCGACCAGCCGCCGCAGCGCGGCGGCCTGCGGGTCGTGGAACGGGGCGAAGACGCTGAGCTCGTCCACCGGTCCGTCCGGCAGTTGGTCCACGATGGGCGCGCGCAAGCTACTCACCAGGCGGACCGATTCGGCGGTGGGTCTGCCCGACGCGGTGAGGTTCGACAGCAACCCGGAGACACGCTCCAGTGCTTGCGGCACCCCTGGCGAGAGCCGCACCTCGGCGGGGAGCCCGCGGAGCCAGTCCACCACGTCGGGGAGGCAGGCCGGATGCGAGTCTGGCGTGGCCCGCAACACCGTCCACAGTTCGGCGTTGGCGTGCCAGCCCGCCAACGTCGTGTTGCCGGATCCCAGCGCGATTGTCGCCCGGTCGGGGCCGACGAGGACGACGAGCTTCGGATGGAAGGCGCCCGAGGATCGCGCCAGCCCGGCCAGGTAGCTGCGGCCCGCCCGCCGTACGGCCCGCGGATCGTTCTGCGACATCGTCACGTCACCGACGACGGTCACCCGCGCTCCGGTGGCCTGCGCGACGCCCAACACGGTGGATTCGAAGAAGCCGAGGTCGGCCGTGAAGCTGAGCAGCAGGATCTCCTGGAGGCCGCCCACCCCCTTGCGCTCCTCCTCGAGCAGCAGGCTCAGGGGAGACGCCAGGCCGCCCGGTGCGTCGTCCTGGGCGCCCGCCTCAGCCAACGAGCACCTGCCCGGGCGCCGTTACGGCCCACTGGGCCGCCTCGTCGTCGAACTGCAGGACACCCGCACTGGCCAGGACCGAGCCGAGCTGGTCGAGGCGCAACCCGACGTCCCCGCGCCCTTCCTGGCTGGTTCGGAACAGGAACCCACCGCGCTCGTGCAGCCGGGTGGGCAACCACATCGAACCGTCACTGCGCCGGCGAGCCTTTGACAGCGCGACACGCCGCGACCGGGCGAGCAGGTCGAACGTAAGGCGACGCGCGAAGTCCTGGAGCTGCTGCGGCTTTGCCTCATCCAGGCGCCGGCTGACCCATTCCGGCCCCAGCTCGATTCCGCGCTGGCCGAGGAAGGCGTCTCGAACCCGGCCTTCCAGCTCGTCGACCCGCCGAGCGCTGGCCGCCAACACGCGCAGTTCGGCAAGCGGGACCGAGTGACCGGACGCCCTCAGCGCCGCCTCGGCAGGAACTGGAAAGCCGCCGCCATCCTGGGTAGCCGGCAACGTGTCGAGGAACGCCTGCACCGTTCCAGTGGGCAGCTCGGCGGCGAGGCGTTCCGCCAGGTCCTCGGCAGCCATGAATCCGTCCACCTGGCTGACCAGCCACGACCACAGCCGCCGCCATGCTCCGACCGCGTAGTTGCGCAGTACCACGCCGCGCCACACCGCCGCCGTCTCCACGTCGGAGGTCACCGGATCCGCAGTGAGGAAGGGACCGAAGGCCAGCACCTGTCCCACGTCACGGGTGAAGGAAGTGACCGCATGCGTGCTAACGATGCGGGCCAGCAGCCGCACGGTCTGCCGTCGTGCCTCCGCCCGCGAGTCCGGCTCCCGATCTCCGCCGTCGGCACACATCAGCCCCGCCAACCAGCGACCGTCCGGCTGGTCCCCGCCACGGCACACGCAGAGCCGTTCGGCGACTGCCGTCAGGTCGGCCACGTGCAGCGACTCCTGAGCGGCCAGCTCGAGAACTTCCCCCAGGCCCTGCCGAACAGCCCCCACGTCAAGGCGGGGACCGGGGGCTGGCCGCGGGCCGGGACTCAGAATGCCGAGAGTTGTCTCCGATCCCGCGTACGGCCCCCAGAAGCCCCACACGCTCTGGACGTACCCGCTGCCCCCGTAACGCGAGGCGTCATCCAGTTCCACGTCTCCGGCTTGCAGCCGGCGCGCGAGCGCGTCGACGCCGTGTGCCCGCGGGAGCCAGCCGATGTCCTCCTGGGAGTGGTGAGCGAAAGAAGCGGTCGCGATCACGACTTCGGCCCGGCGCAGCAGGTCCTGAGTAGCCGGCACCGTGAGATCCCGCACTTCCGCCTCCGCGGCGATAAGTCCGTGCAGCGCGTAGTAGCGACCGTGCGGAGTCACCGCAGTGACGCCCGGTACGAGGTGATCGACCATCCGCATCACGTGGCGCTCGACGGAGAGCGGATACCTGCCGGCCGCGACGTCGAGCCCCGGGCGGCTCCACGACGGCCCGTCGAGTAGTCCATCGGATGCGGTATCGACCACCATGCCGACCGGTTCCCCTTCCGTACACCTGTGCACCTGTGCACCTGTGGACCTGTGGACCTGACGGACTGGACGAGCCTAACGAGTGCTTGTCCAGGCTTGAGCATTCTCGCCTTGTTCACCCAGAAGGCTGGCTGAGGGAGATTGGGCTTCAGCTCCTAAACGCGGTCGGGGCAGTCGAGCGCGTTGAGGATCCGTGCAAGATCGCCCGTCATAACGCCGTCCAGACAATTCCGCGTATGCGCCGCTGGACCTCAGCGGAGAAGCGGAGCCAGACGAGTCCGAACATCAGGCAGCCGGCTCCTCATCGGAGCCCTCTGTCAGTTGTCGAGGCTGCATCCCCTTCGTAGTCATGTACGCGAGAGCGCGCCTGACGACCTCACGCTTGCGGCGCAAGTCTTTGAGCCGTGGGGAGCTCCCGTCACTCAAAGGCTCCAGTCGGTTGAGCTCGGCAGCCAGCTCCGCCTCCAAGGCGACGACGTGGTACCAGAGCATGGCGTCGACCGATAGATCCAGCAGCTGGCGGGCACGGGCGGCGGAGATGCGGGCTGTCAGGTCGACGACGATCTGCTCGAGCGGCGCGTCACCGGCGCCGCCGACTGCAGCCGCGCCCGTGGCCACCGCAGCTCCGGTTGAGGCCAGCCCGCCCAGCAACGCGATGCCGCCCACCATCCCACCAGGCCCGAAGGTGGCGAGAGCGCTCGTGATCGCCGCCGCCCCTGCTAACCCGGCCGGCGCTGCCAAAGCGATGCCCAACGGCCCCGCCACCAGCAACGCGACGCCGCCGAGGCCGAAGGCGATCCGCGACCAAGGAACTCCGGAGCTGTCTTCGAGCACGCCCCTGACTTCCTGAATCGCCTTGCCGATCGTCGTCCCGCTCTCCGGCTGGATGCCGATCTCGATCGCCATGTCACGCAGTGCAGCAGTGGGTGCCTTGCCGGCATTGATGTCGTACGGCTGGACGAGGTTCGACAACGCGCACAGAACCAGGGGATCGATCGCCTCGTCCAGGTTCCAGTCCCGACGCGAACGTGGGGGCGTGCCGTTGCCGAGGCTCTCGACGATCGGCGGTACCGGGCGCCCCTCGTTGACCAGCATCAGCTTGAGCCGGTTCGCCATGTCCTCCTGGACCAGCTGAAGCGCTTGCCCGTAGCGCTCAGCCGTCTTGCGGTCATCGATCAGGCGTCGGACGTGGTGCGCGAAGGCCAGGAAGAAGATCGCCTGTTCGACCGGCGCGGGGATACGTAGTTCGACGCTGCGCTCGACCGGCACGAGACCCGTCTCCTGAGAACCGTGCATCGCCTCCCCGATGAGGGTTCGTACGGAGGGGTGCTCGAAGTACGCCTTGGCGTAGTGACGCGGCCCAACTGCCACGACGAAATCCTGGGCAGCGGGAAACGTGCCGGCGAGGCCGCGCCCCGCCGTCACCAGATCTCCACGACCGTAGACGTTCGCCCAGTCGTCGACGATGCCGTACGGGAATCGCTTGAGGAGCCGCTCGCACTTCTCGTGAATGAAGGCCGAGCCAGCTGGGCTGCCCAGAGTGATTAGGCGCCGAACTCGTAGAGAGGGCGGCAAGTGGTCGAGGAGATCGATCGCCACCACGGAACCCAGGCTGTGCCCGACGATCACAATGTCGCCCTCAGCCGGGAGCGTCTCGAGAACGCGGCGCAGGATCGCGCCCCGAAGTCCTTCGTTGTCGATGTACCTGTCGACCTGGCCGAGCTGGCCGAGCTGCAAGTCGACGACGGCCCTCTGCATCACGTCGACGACGACTTCCGGGACTGCCTCCAGTCCAGCCGTCCAGGCGTCGGGGTCGTGCCCGATGAGCCTGCTCACCCGTGCTTGCCGGCGTTCGTAGTCCCGCCGGCGAGCGTCCTCGTCCTTCGATAAGTACGTGCGCGCCGGCAACGAAGCACGGATCCCATCGGTCTCGAGCAGGTCGCTGTACCGCGGCGCGACCGTCTGCGACTTCTCCAGCGGGTCGTATCCCGCCTCGACGAGGCCGCGGTTGAGCTCCTTGAGCCAGGACCCCTGCGGATCGCCGTTGCCAACTCCGTGCAGGAAGACGAGCACCGCAGACAACCAACAACTCCTTCGCTCAAGATGCTTTACCGCCGCCGCAGCCTGCCACGGGGTGCTGACGCGGCGGAACCGCCACGCGCCGGTACAGGGCCCGGTAGGCCGCCACACGTGCGTGGTCGGACCCGGCGGTCGTTTGCGACTACCGGTCGAGCCGGTCAGCTGGAGCGCGCCGCAGCTCGTCCGGCAGCGCTTTCGCATGCACGACCGCAAGCGAGCGATTGGCCCGAGTGAGGCTCGTGTACAGGAGCCCGTGCCGTCCCAGGTTCTTGCGGAAATCAGCTGGTTCAACGACGAGGACGGCGTCGAACTCCAAACCCCGCGCGTCATCGGCTGAAAGCACTCGCACCGTCAGCTGCCCGTCCGAGTACTCGTCGCTGCCCGCGGTACGAGCCCGCCACCCTCGCGCTGCGAATGCCGCCCGCAGCGGAATCGCCTCCACGCCGATGACAGCAGTCGTCCCGCCAGCGTGGTCCCTGGCCAGCTTGGACGCCGCTGTGACAACGGCCGTCGGCATGTCCGCGGATCGGACCTTCCACGTGACCGGGCGACTGCCCTCTTCCTGCACAGCCATGCCGTGGCGCTCGTGTCGTGGCAGCAGGTGGCCAGCGAACTTGTGGATCGCTGTCGTCGAGCGGAAGACGCTCTTGTAGTCCTCGATATGCGTGTCCACAGCAAGATCCAAGAACTCGAGGCTCTGCTGCCACGACATGCTGCTGTGGTCCGAGCGGCGCTGGTTCATGTCACCGACGAGAGTCCAGCCAGCATCAGCACGGACGAGCGACCGCAGGATGCGCCACTCGATCGGGCGCATGTCTTGAGCTTCGTCGACGATCACGTGGCCCGGGGACTCGAACCGGTGCATCCCTGAGGCCAGCGCACAGTACGCGATCAGAGGCGACAGGCGCTCCGAGCGCAAGGCGACGCCCCAGTCCGGCAAGGACCGCAGGTACGCCTGCCAGTCAGGCGGCGCGAGATGCACGTTGTGACTCAGCCGGTCGTAGATGAGCCTGCCCGCCTCTGTCCTGGACTTCGCCGTCTCCAACCGCCCGCGCCTGCGTAGGGAATCCGCGACAGCGTCGACCAACGTGCAGAGCTCAAAGTCGAAATCCCGATAGGTCGCAGAGTGGCCGCTTTCGGGATCTAGCCCGTCGTTCAGCTCGGGGACGATCCTTCTGAAGATGTCGCGGAGACTGCGCACGATGACAGCGCCGTCGGGAACGAGTGCGCGTACCGCCTTCGACGTGTGCCGCACGTAGTAGTTCGTGGGGCCCAGCAGCAGCACCTTGCCCGGGATGGCAACGCCCTCCCGCTCCGGGTGCACGAGGAAGGCCGCGCGGTGAACCGCGACGATCGTCTTCCCGGCACCGGGGTGCCCCTGCACCACGAGGGGCACCCCCGCATCCCACTTGACGAGGTCGTGCTGACGAGGCTGGAGGGTTGCGAGGACCTGGCGAAGCTCGGTCCGTCGCGGTTGAGCGAGTGTCCTGAGCAGCGCTTCCCTGTGCCGCAAGGCCACTGCATCGGGAACGCGGGTGCCGCTTCGTCCCTCATCTGCATTCTCTCCAGTGGCAGCCGGTTCTGGGACGGTCGCGCGCTGCGGGGGTTGGTGGCTTGGCTTCACCGGTTGCGGCAGAGGCGCCGAGTCTTGACGAGAGCTCCCAGCCGGAGCACTAACCGACTGACCTCGCGCCGGCGGCCGCGGCACCGCGAGCGCCGCTTCTCGGTTGAAGGCTGTCTCTCCTGCGCCCTTGTCCCGCCGCTCGTCGTCGTACCCGACAATGTCATCGCCACGAGGCGTGAAGATCCGCGTGATCTGCACTTCGCCGATCAAGTCGGTACCGGGGCCATGGCCGTAGAACGCGTCGGCTGCCGGGGCCGCCCAACTGATGACCACGAAGTCTCGTTCCCGGGCGTACCACTGCCCGACGTAGACGCTGTCCGTTCCCAGGAGCGGATCCGGCGCACTCAGCCCCATCCGTCCGACGAAGGGCTGGGGCACCGGGCGGTCCAGTTGCACCACACCCTTGCGGCCCCTGACGGGTCCAGACACACGAGGCTTCGCGACCCTGACCGCTCGGGCGGCCTTGTCCGTCAGGGTCTGCACGTAGCGCTTGTTGCGCGCCCGCTCGTCAGCCAGGACAGCTGGGTCGTGCGCGCTCACTCGCACACCTCGACGACGCAGATGGCCAGCGGGGACACCGTCACGTCCGGGGCCCCGGTCTTGTCGAGGTCGTTGAGCGTCTGGCGGTGCGCCTCTTCTCGCCGTGCCAGCTGGCTGTCGAAGAGCTTCACGCCACGCGTCTTGCCGCGCTCGAGGGCGGTCCGCCGGCGGGCTCGGATCGAGGCGCGCGCCCGCTCGTGCTGGTCTTCGAGGAGAACCCTCCGAGACTCGATGAGCGCGGCGATCGCGCTCCTCCGCTTCTCGTTCTCGCGGAGCATCCGGTCGTCCATGAGTCCTTGGAGAACGTCCACACACTTGTCGAGCGCTGCGGGCACCGGCTGCGTCCCCTCCTGCAGCTCCCCGGTAGCCAGGCGGGCAAGGAGGACATCGACGTACTGCTCGCCGACGAGTCGACCGTCGATGCCCACGGCCGTCCCCCAGATCTCCTGGCCGGCACGAGGCGCCTCCCAGCGCGCGACCGCGAGCTGGACGACGAAGGTCCCGGGCTGCAGCTCCCCTCGGGCCGGCACGCGCATGACCGCGAAGCGGGCCTGACGTTGCTCGGGCACGTTGGCGGCTGCCAGAACGAGCGGGTGCCGTGCCGAGAGCAGGTCCATCGTCTGACTTGTCCGCGCGGTCTCCTGATCCAGGACGAGGTGCAGCTCCTCCTCGTTCCGCAGGGCGCGCTCGTAACGGCCGGCTTCGTCGCGGCTCAGTCGTTCCTCGGCCACCAGCCGATTCAGCCGGTCGGCCATGTCGCGGTTTCCTCGGAGGCGTAGACCCGTGCCTCCGTCGATCACCACTGGCGGCGACGCTTGGCAGAGGGAAGCCCAGTCTTCGAGGAGGTGCAGGAGCTCAGCAGCACCGACGTACCGCCCGGAGGCCACGAGGTCGCGTTCCAGGCCCGCGACGTCGTCAGTGGACGCCCCGAGCAGGAACGGTGTCGCCGTCGCGAGGTCCTCGAGACTGCTCCGCTGTTCCTCGATGGCGGCCAGTGCATGGTCCGCTTTGGCCGCTCGTTGGGCGTCGCTGAGATCAAAGTCGAACACGACGTCCTGGAGTGCCTTCAGGTGGTCGGTCACGATCGGCTCGAGGGCCCCAATGCTGCCTTCGAAGACGCCGATTCTGGCGAGGAGCCGTTGCTTGATGCGGTCGTCGAGAGCCGCCGGGCACCAGACGTTGAGGATGGAGATCTGCTCCTCCGGCTGACCGATTCGATCGATGCGCCCGATCCGCTGTTCGACCTCCATCGGGTTCCACGGCAGGTCGTAGTTCACGATCACCGAGCAGAACTCGAAGTCCAGTCCCTCGCTGGCCACCTTATTGGCGAGGACGAGGTCGTAGTGGCCATCACGGAAGTCAGCCATGACCTGGTTTCGGCGATCACGGTCGATGCCACCGTGGAGGACAGCCACTCGGCACCGGTCCCGGAGGCGCCTCTCGAGGTACGCGAGGGTCGGACGCGAGAAGGTGAAAAGTAACGCCCGGCGACCCGAGTCGATGACCTCCAAGAGCTTTGGGACGACGGCGTCGAACTTGCTGTCGACGCCGTCGATCGCTTCGGAGGCTTGCACGAGCTCGATGTGCGGCCGGAGCATCGGGGGTTTGGACGTCGATGGCAGGCTGGTCGAGTCCTCGTCGGCGACGACCTCTTCGGTGCTCCACCGCAACACCGCGTTCCGGGCGGCGGGCAAACAAGCAGATGCCAGACGCAAGGGCATCTGCATCGCGAAGCCGGCGGGTTGACCGGCGGCCGCCGCGCGATTCCGGCACCAGGTGACGTACTCGTCGTAAAACCGAGATTCGGCCGGCGTCCATACGACTTGCGTGTCCATGGCCTTCCGCACCGCCTTCTTCTCATCGACCTCCACCCGCCGCGTGCGGGTGAAGACCGAGGAGAGGACGTTCAGCTCGGAGAGGTAGCGCCGTGCCTGCACGATGTCACGAGCGCTGAGGTTCTCCTGCCCGACGATGTCCCGCAATGACGCGAACTCGACCCGCTTGACCAGCGGGCGTCCCATAGCCAGCGACCGCATCTCGTCCAGCACGCGCACGCGATCGACGCCAGCAACATCAGGGGCAGCGAGGAGGCTGCCCACGCGGTTGAGGACGACGTTCGGCTCCAGCTGGAGCTCCAGAGAGCCCGCGTCCCCGAAGTCGCCTGGCGCGAGCAGCTCCAACAGGTTGTATAGATCTTCGTTGCGCAAGTTGATGGGGGTCGCGGTCAGCAGGACGAGGGCCTCGGCCCACTCGCTTAAGAGGGAACCGGCTTGGTGAGACGCCGTGCTGGCGTTCCTCATGTTGTGCGCCTCGTCGACGATAGCGAGGCTCAGGGGACCGACCAGATCCGCCAGCTCTTCCATCGCGTGCCACATGCGGAATCGCTCGAGGCTGACGACGTAAGCGAACCGGCGAGGCAGCCGGTTCTCCCGCGCCCGCTGCTCAAACTCGGTGGCCGCAGGACCCGAGAGCTCGACGAGCTGAAATCCGAACCGGTCCTCCATCTCACGTCGCCACTTCGCGATCAATGACGCGGGACATACGACGAGGACGCGGTCGGCGGACTTCCGCGCCTCCAGCTCCGTCCAGACGAGACCAGCCTCGATCGTCTTGCCGAGGCCGACCTCATCCGCGATGAGGATGCGCGACTTGCCCGACTCCAGCATGCGGATGACTGGGCGGAACTGGTAAGCGCGAAAGATGGTTCGTGTCGCGCGGAACGAGAACAGGGTATCCGTGAAAGCCCCGGCTAGCTTTTCCCGAGTCAGCGTCGCGCTCAGTCGGCGGGCAGTGTCCGGCGCCTGCTTGATCCAGTCGAACACCGTGTCACTGGATTGGAGCTCGGCGAGCATGTCTTCGCCGTAGGCGACCTGACGTCCGTCGACACGAAGGTCGTAAATCCACTTTCCAGCGTTGAATCGGCGGCCCCGTACGGGATGGTCTCGACCGGTACTGACCACCATGACGTCGTCGTTGACCCCGAACTTCGGGGCAGGCACATCGGTTCCGAGCGACCACAGGTGGTCCAACCACGCCTCCGCGTCACGCAGAGCGTGGTCATCGGGAAGTGCATCTGCGTGGACGTGCTGGCTGTTCCCGGGCGGCGCTCCACGAGAGACGATCAAGCTCCTGGTCTCCGCTCCCCCCGAGAACCAGTAGACGCCTTCGGGGAGCTCAACATCGGCCCGACCGAGATGGCGGACTTGCCCGAAGAGATCGCGCTGATCTAACCGTGGCGGCCCGACGAACAAGGCGTCGAGGCCCGGGACCACGGCGGCGAGCTCCGCCGCATCCTGCGCTTCGGGGTGATACCCGTAGCTCGTCCTGACCTGCGCCGCCGTATACCCGAACAAGTGCTTTCGCTCCCCGTTGCTGACTGCCACCAGAAGATCACAAGCGGCGACCCAAACCACTCTTGTCTGATGCGAGTCATTCCGAAGAGTGGATACCTCTCAGCTAACCGAAGGCGCTCCTTGGTCGCTGAATCCCGTATGCCGGAACCTCGCTGCAGGACCAGACACAGAGACGAACCGTTGCCTCCAGCGCGCCGGCGCAGACCGTCACCGGCCGTAAGGACATGTACAGAACGGCGCCACTTACGGCGTGGCTCAAACGACGAACCGCGGAGCCATGGCCTCCATCTGCTCGATCACCAAGCGGATGGCCTCCGGCTGCTGGTCCGGCGGGTAGCTGTAACGGATCAGCAGCCGTTTGATGGACGACCGCAGCTTGGCCCGGACGTCGTCACGCACAGTCCAGTCGGTCTTGACGTCGCGACGCATGACCGCAACCAGTTCACGAGCGATCTGTGCGAGGACGTCGTCGCCCTGCAGCTCGACGGCCGACTCGTTGGTGTTGACCGCGTCGTAGAAGGCCAGCTCGTCCGAGCTCAGCGGCGGATCGAAGCTGGCCCCGCGCGCAGCCTCGGCCGCGACATCGCGGGCCATCTCGATCATCGCCGCGATGATCTCGGCTGACGTCAGCTGCTGATTGGTGTACTTGTTCATCAGCTCCTGGAGCCGGGCCGAGAACGCCCGCTGACGCACGAGGTTGTGCCGCGTGGCCGCGGCCGACTCACCGACCAGCAGGTCGCGCAGCGCCTCGATGGCCAGGTGCGGGTTAGCTGCCTGCTGCACCGAGGCGGTGTACTCAGGCGTCAGCTCGGTGAGCTTGGGCCGCTCCATCCCAGCCGCCTCGTAGATGTCCACGATCTCCCCGGTGACCGTCGCCGAAGCGACGAGCCCGGCCAGCATCAGTTCGATTTCCGCCGGCACCGGTCGACCTTCGGCCTGGCGGGCAGCGGCGTCGAACTTGCCCATCCACACCCGCACCTCCTCGTAGAACTGCGCAGGGGCGCGTAGCTCTGGGAGGTTCGTGCCACCGGCGGACAGCGCCCACGCTCGGGACAGGTTGTTGGTCAACTCGCGGAACCTGTCGACGAGTGCCTTCTCGTCGTCGCCGACCTGGTTGCCGGGCGTCGCGGGGGAACGAACCCAGTTGGTGAGTCCGAGCAGGGCATCGCGGTAGCTCCGGGCGTCGCCGGTGAGCTTGGAACGCCAATCAAATGCGGCGCAAAGGTCGTCCAGCTGGCCGATCAGGTCGCGGGTCAGCTGCACCGACTCGGCGACATTGCGGCCGACCGGCTTCTCGTCCTGGTCACGCTCGGTGTACTCGGCGAGCGCGGCGGCGAGGTTCTCGGTGATCGGTGCGTAGGCGACGAGCAAGCCGGCGTCCTTGGCCTTGAAGGTGCGGTTGACCCGGGCGAGGGTCTGCATGAGCAGCGCTCCCCGGAGCGGGCGGTCCAGGTAGAGGGTGTGCAGCGGTGGTGCGTCGAAGCCGGTCAGCATCATATTTTGCACGATCACCAGCTCGAGCGGGTCTGCGCCGGACTCTTCCTTCAGCCGAGCCTGAATGACCTTGTTCTGGGACTGGCGCCGCACGTGGTCGGAGACCGGGGGCTGGTCGCTTGCTGTCCCCGAGTACACGACCTTGATCACGCCGGCGTCGAGCGCATCGGACGCCCACTCGGGCTTTAGGGCAACGATCTCGTCGTAGAGCCGGGCACAGATCTCCCGGGTTGCTCCAACGATCATCGCCCGTCCGGACCAACCGAGGAACGGCCGGACGGCGTCGCGCCGGCCCTCCCAGTGCTCGACGATGTCGGCCGCCAATGCCTTCAACCGCGCAGGTGCCCCGTACACAGCATTCAGGACGGCGACGGCGGATTCGACCCGGGCGCGCTCGACGTCGTCCAGCCCCGTGGTCGCCTCGTCGGCAGCGGCGTCGAGTTGCTCCGCGGTGAGATCCTCGGTGCGCTCGACGGTGATCAACCGAGGCTCGAACATGACCGGCACGGTGGCGCCGTCGGCGACTGCACGGGTCAGGTCGTAGGTGTCGATGACCGGCCCGAAGACCTCCGCCGTGTTGCGGTCAGCGAGTGCGATTGGGGTTCCGGTGAACGCGATGAACGTGGCGTGCGGAAGGGCGTCGCGAATGTGCCGGGCGAAACCGTCGAGGTCGTCGTAGTGGCTGCGGTGCGCCTCATCGACGATCACGATGACGTTCCGCCGGTCCGACAGCAGTGGGTGGGCCTGCCCACCGGAACGTTCGTCATCGGTGCGACCGAACTTCTGCAGCGTGGTGAAGTAGATGCCGCCGGTGTTGCGATCGGCCAGTGCGGTGCGCAACTCGTCGCGGCTGCCGACCTGCACGGGGCTCTCGCGGAGCAGCCGAGAGACGGCGAAACCGGTGAACAGCTGGTCGTCGAGCTCCGTCCGGTCCGTCACGACGACGAGGGTCGGGTTGCCCAGGGCCGGGTGGTCGGCCACCGCGTGGGCGTAGAGCTCCATCTCCATCGACTTGCCTGAGCCCTGCGTGTGCCAGACAACGCCGGCCCGTCCGTCGGTCCGCACAGCGTCCACCGTGCTCCCGACGGCCTTGGTGACGGCGAAGTACTGGTGCGGCTTGGCGACCCGCTTGAGCCAACCGTCCCCGAGCTCGTCGAAGGCGATGAAGTTGCGCAGCAGCTGCGCGAACCGCTCCTGGTTCCCCAGCCCGGCAATCAGAACATCGAGGGCGATCTGGACGTCGACATCCGCCGGGTTACCGCCTGTGGCGACGACGGCTCCGTCATCGTCGACGTTCCAGGGTGCGTAGTGGTTGAGCGGGGTGAACGGCGTGCCATACGCCGCGGTCAGACCGTCACTGATGATGGTGAGCGCGCAGCCGCGGAAGGCCAACGGGAACTCACGCAGGTAGGTGGCCAGCTGGCCGTGGGCCTGGGACAGGTCGCCGTCGGCGCGCTTGAGTTCGACGATCAAGACGGGGATGCCGTTGAGGTAACCAACGACGTCGAATCGCCGCTCGATGTCGTGATCCCGGATGGTGACCTGGGACGCGACGAAGTAGTCGTTGTCCTCGACCCGATGGCCCACCACCCGGATGGTGGGGTTCTGCTCTACACCGGCGGAATCGGTGTAGGTCAGACCACGGAAGCCGCCCACCATAATCTGGTGCATCCGGTAGTTCTCGGCGATGGCGTCCGTCGACTTCGGCGCCAGGATGTCGGCGACGGCCTGCTCGCGGTACTCCAGCGGCACGTGCGGGTTGAGCCGGTGAACGGCGTCGAGCAGACGCCCCGGGCAGAAGAGGTCGGCCCAGCTGGTCCGGCCGTTCTCCGCGCCCGGCGCGATGGCGGTGCCCTTGAGCGGTTCCCAGCCGTGCTCGGCGAACTGCTCGATCGCGATAATCTCCCAGTCGGACTCGCTGAAGGTCATCTCGGCTCCCCGTGGACGGCGTCGTTGCTGGTCTCGATCATTCCTGGTGAAAAGCGCTGGGCGTGCTCCGTCGAGCGATAAGGCGCCTTATCGAGGAGCACGCGTGCCGCTAAGTGTGCATTCGGCGGGCTCGACCTGAGTCACGTCTCAGCCTCGGCGACCTCTTCGGCGTCGCGGACCGTGATGCGGCCAGACATCAGCAGCGGCAGCAATTCGTCCCGCGTCGCCTCAAGCCGTGCCGACTCGGACCTCAAAGCGCTGACGATCGCGTCTTGCTCGCGAATCCGATCGCCCACACCTGTTTGCGTATTTAGGTCCGGAAGTCGAAGGAGGAGAGCACCCAGCAGGTCGCGGCGAAGTTCGGTCTGACCGGTGCTGCCCTCTGCCAACAGCTCAATCTGGGAGTCAAGCTGCAATGCAGCTATTCCAGCGAAAGCTGGATCCACCTGCTGCTCGTCGAATCGCACGATCGTAATGTGCGAGTCGACTGTCACGGTCTCACTCTCGGTGATCCACCGTGCCGTGCGGCCCAGGGTTCCCTGGCCGGTGGAGTTGACGAGGAAGTCATGCGGCCGGAGCAACCGGTCGGCGGCGGACGGCTTTGGCTCCATCATCCGAGCCGGCTCGAGGCTCACCTGATGATCGCGCACGCACTTTTGATTGAGGACAATCCAACCCTCGTCAGTTGTGTACCGAGGGGTGATTCCGCGCGTGGTCATGGTTGCGATACTGGACAACGGAACTGGCGAACACCGAGCCGACGCACGCTGCACTTCGGCATGGGCCAGCGCGGCAATCAAGTCAACAGCGGCGGCGTTAGCAGCGATCTTGTCGTCCAGGGCGCCCAGCACTTCCGCGATCGCCCGCTGTCGCTCAACAGCGAGGTCCGGAATCGTCAACTCCCCAAGAATCCCTAGGTTTATGTGAGGTACACCCGTGGCAACGGCGCGGTTCGCGATCTGCTTCAAGAAGCCGGCCGAGCGGCAGGCGTAGAAGACGAATCGAGGGTCGGCCTTGGTCAGATCAACCCTCAGGCGCATCTGACTCTGCGAGATCACATAGGTGTCATAGGGCTCTGGAGGGACGAGCGAGACCTGCCCGAGTGTGCCCCGCTGGGTGAACACGAGGTCGCCAGGTCGAGCCGTATTCCGCGACAGGTCACGATCGAATTTGTCGTGCGTAACAAACGCAAAATCTCCCCCGACATATCGTTCGGCCATGTTGGCACCTCGGATGACCGGAACCCCGTTCACCGAGTAGTCGCTATTGACGAGGTTTGAGCCGAATGGGCCGCCCGCCAAGCCTCGCTCCACCGCTACGGAAGAAAGCGGACGGTCAGGCATGGAGGCGCTCCAGTTGGGTGCGGACGAGCTGTTCGAGGCGGTTGGATTCGTCGAAGGCGGCCAGGAGTTCGCCGCGGAGTCGGTCTATCTTGGCGTCGAGGGGTTCGCCGTCGTCCTCGACGGCGGCGGAGCCGACGTACCGGCCAGGCGTCAGCGCGTAGTCGGCCTCCTTGATCTCGGCCAGCGGCACCGAACGGCAGAAGCCGGGCACGTCCTCGTACGACAGGCCCTTGGCCGCGGCTGAGGCCGAGCCGCGCCAGGCGTGGAAGGTGTCGCCGATCCGCACGATCTCCTCGTCGGTGAGCGCCCGCTCGGCGCGGTCGACCATCACGCCCAGCTCCCGGGCGTCGATGAACAGCACCTCGCCGGCGCGGGCGCCCTTGTCCCGGGCGAAGAACCACAGGCACACCGGGATGCCGGTGGAGCGGAACAGCTGCGTCGGCAGCGCCACCATGCACGACACCAGGTCGGCCTCGACGATCGCCGCCCGGATGTCGCCCTCGCCGTTGCTCTGCGAGGACATCGATCCGTTCGCCATCACCACGCCGGCCTGTCCACGCGGCGCCAGTTTGGACAGGATGTGCTGGATCCACGCGTAGTTGGCGTTGTTCGCCGGCGGCACCCCGTACGCCCAGCGCGGGTCGTCCGCGCTGCGCGTCCAGTCCTTCACGTTGAAGGGCGGGTTGGCGAGCACGTAGTCCATCTGCAGATCGCCGTGTTGATCGCGCGCGAAGGTGTCACCCCACCGCGCACCGAGGCCCTTGTGCTCGATGCCGTGGATGGCCAGGTTCATCTTGGCCATGCGCCAGGTCTCCTCGATCGACTCCTGACCGAAGATCGCCACCTCGCTCGGGTCGCCGTCGTGCTCGCGCAGGAACTTCGTCGTCTGCACGAACATGCCGCCCGAGCCGCAGCACGGGTCATAGACCCGGCCCTTGGTCGGCTCCAGAACCTCGACCAACACCTTCACAACCGACGGCGGGGTGAAGAACTCCCCACCGCGCTTGCCCTCTGCCCGCGCGAAATTGCCCAGGAAGTACTCGTAGACCTCGCCCATCAGGTCCCGGGCCCGGTGCTCGCCCCGCCGGCTGAACCGGGCGCTGTTGAACAGATCGATCAACTCGCCCAGACGGCGCTGGTCGATGTTGTCGTTGTTGTAGAGCCGGGGCAGCGTGCCGCGCAGGCTCTCGTTGGCCACCATGAGCGCGTCCATCGCCGCCACGATCAGCTCACCGATCGTGCGATCGGGCTCGAGGCCCTCGGCCGGCTTACCCTTGGCGTACTGCGCCAAGTAGCTCCACCGCGCGACCGGCGGGACGACGAACACCCCGTACCCCTGGTACTCGTCCCGGTCGTCGATCAGCCCGGCGACCTGATCCTCGGTCCACCCGTCCGCCTTGGCGTCGGCGCGGATCTGCTCGCGCCGCTCGTCGTAAGCGTCGGACACGTACTTCAGGAACACCAACCCGAGGATCACGTCCTTGTACTGGTGCGCCGACAACGAGCCGCGGAGCTTGTCGGCGGCCTTCCACAGGGTGTCCTTGAGCTCCTTCATCGTCGAAGGGGCAGTGGTCTGCTTGAGACGGGGGGGCATGGGACTCACCTGTTCTCGAGGGTTGTAGTGGTGTCCGGGACGGCGAGCGAACCCGCCGCAACCCCGGTAACAAGCGCGTCGGCCCAGGCGTTCAGGGCCTGTTCCCGCCGACGGAGTTCGGTGCGGTACCGATTGACCTCGGCCAGCCGGGTGCCGAGTGACTCAGCCTCGGCACGGGGAAGCGCGGGCACCTCCCAGGTCCGCCACTCGGTGCCCGGCGGGGCCTGGTTGATCCGCTCCGCCAGTACGTGGGCACTGACTGGCGCGTTCTCGGCCAGGCGCAAGATGCGACTTGGCGTACCCACCAGGTTGCCGCCGCGGCTGTCAACCTCGGCTCGGGCCTGGGGCTTCTCCAGGAAGACGACGTCGCCCGGCTCGGTCCAGCCGCCGCTGCGGGCGCGGGCATCGAATGGGTCAAGCAGGACGCCGTCCAGGCTGCCGTCAGCGGTCAGGACATGCACTGTGCCCGCGGGATGCCCGTCCGCGGGCGCTATCCGGCGCCCCTGACGCAGTGTGAGTCTCTTGGCGGCGACGAGCTCACCCAGCGACACGGAGCTCGCGACCGGGCGCTCGCGCCTGACCGTCAGCGATGTCGTGACCTGGGGCAGCGGCTCGACCAGCACACTCGCCGCGGCGTACGCACGGTCTAGCACTCCGTCCTCGACAGGCAGGTGCTGAGCTCGGGTGCCGCGCGGCACCAGCGGGCCGCCGGCCAGCACCTGCCGGAGGTCGCGGGGGCGTAGGTAGCGGTAGGCGCGGGCCTCGGTCCTTCCGCTGCCCATCGGTGTCACCGCCTGAGCGATGTCGGCGGACAGGTCGGTCAGATCGATACCGCCGCCATTGTCCAGGTCTGCCAGACAGACCTCCTTGCGACCGTCGCCTCCGCTCAGTACCCAGACCGCCGGACTCTGCCGGTGGGCGGTGCGCCACATCCCCCGAGGGAGGCGAAGCGCGGCAACCAACGGCCCGGGGCGTAGCGTCGAGGCGCGGAGCTTCGCGGCCTTGCCGGTCAGCTCGTCGGTCATCGTCGCGGCAGGACCAAGCGCCACGGCGACATCGCCCGGTCGGAGGTCCACGGCCAACTCGTCCAGGGCATTCAGGACGTCGTCCCTCGGCTGACCGAGCAGCGACCGCACACGGACAACAGGGCTGGTGGTCCCCCTGTCCGTCACGGCCCAACCCAGGATGGCGGCGTGGCGGCGAAGCCTCCGGTCATCAGCCAGCAGTGCGGTGAAAAGCGGCGCCAGTGCTCGGTCCAGCAACGGGTCAGCGCTCGGGTCGAGGACGGCGCCGCTTCGCCCGGCGGCTGCGACGCTGGCAACCAGGTCAACCAACTCCTGAGTGCAGCCGCGGGCGCCGACCCCACGGGCGAGACGGCCGCCGTCCAGGCGGCTGAGCGCATCCTCATGGCCAAGGGAGGCGGCAACCAGCTCGTCGATGAACCCCGGGAGGACGGCGGGCCAGCCTCCTCGGCGCACCTCGCCGAGCAAGAACGCATCGTCGGGGTCGACCTCGGTGGCCAGCGCGATGAGGTCGGCGTCGGCCAGGTCCTCGCCGGTGACCAGGGCCAGCGCCAGCAGCGTCTCCGCGGAGGAGTGCTCGGCACCAACTGGTGCGGCCAATGCGGGGGCGTCCAGCGCAGACTCCGTGTTGCGGCCGCGTCCGGTGGCGCCCAGGTAGGCGACGACGTCGTCCATGGCGAAGTGCTCGACACCGTCGATGACTGCGGCGGCCACCGGAAACGGGACGGTGACGCCGCGGACGGAGACCCGAGTGCGCCACATCGACACAACCGGGCGTTGCACGCCGGCCAGGGCCGCGATGTCAGGCAGGGTGAGTAGCCGGGTCAGCTCAGACGTCGACATCAAGCACCTCCTCCGCAACAAGTGGGATGACCCTAGCCGCCCAGTCGTTGTCGTAGAGCGAGGAGCCGATAACCCGCCTTATTGCACGTCAGCACCCCGCGGCACCCGATCAGCGGGAATTGAGTGGGCGGGTGATGCATCGCAACGCCCGCCTCCGGAGCACCGCTGTAGAGGAGTCATCCGTAGCGGGATACATGCGGGCCATCGCCGCAGAGATGCCGAGCACCCTTGCGAGGCAGAGCCCAGCCTGGCGGAGCAGGTGTCGAGTCGGGCGGCTGCGGTATTCGGCGGAAAGCCGTCGGAGCGGAACTGCCTATGCGGGCGCGTTCTCCGCCTCGACCATGTGGAGCACGCCTCGGCCGCGCTCCTTGGCGCCGTACATCGCCCGGTCCGCCAGCGAGAGGACCTCGTCCAGCGTCGTCCCGGGCGTAGCCATCGCCAGCCCGATCGAGGCCGACACCCGTACGGTCCGCCGTCCCACCTCGACCTCGTCCACCAGGACAGCGGCGAGCCCGTGCCCGATGGCCTCGGCCGCAGCGGCGTCCACCCCGGGCAGGACCGCCACGAACTCGTCCCCGCCCAGCCGGCCGACCACGGCCCCCGGCAGCTCCCGCTCCACGTGCCGGCGCATCCGCTCGGCCAGCCGCACGAGCAGCTGGTCCCCCACCGCGTGCCCGCCGCGGTCGTTGACCTCCTTGAACCGGTCGACGTCCACGAACAGCACCGCTCCCCCGACGGCCAGCGCCGCGCGGCCGGTGTCGAGCAGGTGGCTGCGGTTGGCCAATCCGGTCAGCGGGTCCTGTCGCGCCGACCGCAGCAGCGCCTGCTTCCAGCCGTCCGCCTTCACCGCCACCGCGGTCAGCCGGTCCACCGTCTCCCGCAGCCGCCGCGACTGCGCGGCGTCCGCCTCGGAACCCAGCTCGGCCGTCGACGACGCCAGCGTGTCGAGCACCGACTCCAGCGGCAGCCCCGCCGCCACCGCCTCCAGCGTCCGCCCCTGCGCGGCCAACAGCCCGGCGTCCCACTCGTGCCAGGCCACCTGCCGCCGCAGCGACAGCACGCTGCGCACCAGCCGGACCTGGATCTCCAGCACCGCCTGCTCCGCCGGCGTGAACTCCCGCGGCTCGTCGTCGAACACTCCCAGTGAGCCGAGCACGAAGCCGTCCTCGTCGATCAGCGGCACCCCGAGGTAGGAGCGGATAGCCCCGGCCACCACCGCCGGGTTGTCGCGGAACACCGGGTGCTCGGCCGCGTCGGACACCTCCAGCGGCGCCCGCAGCGCCACCACGTACGCGCAGAACGACAGCTCGTCGGGCACCTGCGAGTACGGCGCGCCCGCACCGCGCTCGGCCGGGTAGCACTGCTCGTCCGGACCGACCAGGTTGATCGTCGCGATCGGGGCGTCCACCGTCCGCGCCATGTACGCCACCACGGCGTCGAGGTCGGCGATCCCGGCGTGCCCGGGCAGCCGATAGCTCGCCACCGCGGCCAGGCGGGTCGGCTCGGCCACGGCCGGGCGGGGGTCGGGCAGCAGGGGCGTCTCGACGGCGGCGCTCACGCGCGGCGACGCCAGCGGCCGCCCGTCACGATCAGGACACGCTGCGCGCCGGCACCCGCAGGTCGACGCCTTGACGCCGCCCTCCCCCGGCGGGACCGTTCGGCCACCGCGCCGAAGGGAGGCCGGCCATGGGGACGAGCTTCACCGAGCTGGTCGGCTGTTCCGTCCCGATCCAGCAGGCCCCGATGGGGACGGTCTCCTCGCCGGATCTCGTCGTGGCGGTCGCCGATGCCGGCGGCGTCGGCACGGTCAGCGCACTCGGCCTCCCACTGGACCTCCTGCTCCGGCGCCTGGACGGGATGCGCCGGCGCACGTCCGGCGTGCTGTCCGCCAACGTGGTCACCCCGGACGTCGACGAGGGACTGCTGGCCGACGTCGCCGCGCGGGTGCGGCTCGTCGACTTCTTCTGGTTCGACCCCTCGCCGCGGCTGGTGGAGCTCGCCCACCGATCCGGGGCGCTCGTCAACTGGCAGGTCGGGTCGGTCGCGGAGGCGCGGGCCGCGGTGGACGCCGGCTGCGACGTCGTCACGGTCCAGGGACTCGAGGCCGGCGGCCACGTCCGGGGCGCCACGCCGCTGCTCCCCCTGCTGCGGGAGGTGCTCGACGCGGTCGGGGTCCCCGTCCTCGCGGCCGGCGGCATCAGCGACGGACGGGCCTTCACCGAGGTGATGACGGCCGGTGCGGCCGGCGCCCGGATCGGCACCCGCTTCCTCGCGACGACCGAGTCCGGCGCCCACCCGGCGTACAAGCAGGCGGTCGTCGACGCCGCCGGTGACTGCACCGTCGTCACCGACGCGTTCGCCGTCTGCCCCCTGTGCGCCACCAGCCCACGGGCCCGGGTGCTGATCGCCGCGGTGCAGCGGCTCGCCGAGCTGGACGACGACGTCGTCGGGACGGTGGCCATGGGCGGCGCCCGGGTCCCCGTGGGGCGGGGGTCCGGCCTCCCGCCCGTGGTCGGCGCGGAGGGCCACCCCGACGCGATGGCCATGTACGCGGGGGCCGGCGTCGGCTCGGTGACCGACGTCCGCCCGGCCGCCGAGGTCGTCGCCGCTCTGATGGCCGAGGTCGAGCGACGTCAGCCTGCCGGGGGCCGCTGACCGCACCCGACGTCTGGGCCTGGGAGCGGCAGCACTGGCCCTCCTGCTCGCGGCTGCCTGCACCGGAGGGGACGACGCCGCGCCGGACGTGCTCGACACCGTCCTCGCCACCGTGGACCTCGACGGCGCAGTCGGCACGGACGTCGTCCTCCACGACCTGACACCGAGCCCCGACGGTCCGACCGTGGCCCTGGTCGGCGCTGCCGACCGGGGCTGGCTGGTCACCCCGGCGACCGGCGCCGTCCACGAGATCCCCGCCGTCGAGCCGGACAGCGAGCTCGTCCTCACCGACGAGGGGACGCCGCTCGTCGTCGGCACCGCGCTGACGCGGGTCGGCGGCGCCACCCTCCCGCTCCCCCTCGGCGGCCCCCCGGACGCCGTCCTCCTCGACGGCGACACCCTCCACCTCGCCCGCGGCACCCGGCTGGCCGCCGTCGACCCCGACACCGGCGCCGTCCGCGCCACCGCAACCGCGCCCGCCCCTGTCACGCACCTCGCCGCGGCACCGGACGGCGGCCTCGCCGCGCTGGTCACCGATCCCGAGGACGGCACCGTCCTCCTCCACCTCACCCCCGACCTCCGCCCGGACGGCGACCCGGTCGAGGTCGCCGGGCGCGGCAGCACGCCGACCGCCCTGCAGGTGACCGCCGACGGCACCGTCGTCGCCGCCGCCTACGTCAACGAGGCGCTCGACGCCGGGCGGCTGGTCACCGTCGTCGACGGCCGGGTGCGGACCGAGGTCGACCTGGAGGGAACCGACGACACCGCCCTCGACCTCGCCGTCGACCCGACCGGACGCCTCGCCTACCTGGTGCTGTCCGCCTCGTACCACCCGGCGGAGCTGACGGCGGTCGACCTGGCCACCGGCGAGCGCACCGGGACCGTCGGGCTGTGCGGCGGCGCCGGTGCCTTCGGTGCGATCGCGCCCTCCGCCGACGGCCGCACGCTCACCGTCATCGGCTCGTGCATCGACGCCGACGGCCCGTCGACCACCGCCTTCGTCATCGGGTGACGCGGCTCAGGGCCGTCCGCCTCTGGCACCGCGGACGTCGCCGGCGCCACCATCCGGACGACCCGCCGGAAGAGGAGGTCGGCACCGTGTACGTCACCCAGGGTCTGCACCGCCACGTCCAGCAGCGGCCGGACGAGATCGCCACCGTCTGCGCCGGCCGCACCCGCACCCACGCCGAGTCGGTCGACCGGATCGCCCGGCTGGCGTCCGCCCTCCGCGACCTGGGGGTCACGGACGGCGAGCGGGCGGCCATCCTGTCCCTGAACTCCGACCGCTATCACGAGTTCCTCGCCGCGACGCTGTGGGCCGGCGGCGTCCTCGTCCCGGTCAACATCCGGTGGAGCGTCCCCGAGATCGCCGACTCGCTCGCCGAGGTCGGCGCCCGCGTCCTCGTCGTCGACGACGTCTTCGCCGGCTGCGTCGACGGCATCCGCGCGGCCCACCCGCACCTGGAGCACGTCGTCCACGCGGGCGACGGCCCGACCCCCGACGGCATGCTCGCCTTCGAGGAACTCGTGGAGGACCACGAGCCGGTCGAGGACGCCCGCCGCAGCGGTGCCGACCTGGCCGGCGTCTTCTACACCGGCGGCACCACCGGCCGGTCCAAGGGCGTCATGCTCAGCCACGACAACCTGCTGACGTCGTCCATGGGCGGGCTGGCCAGCGAGGACTTCCCGCCCGGCCGCGTCCTCCTGCACGCCGCGCCGATGTTCCACCTCGCCGCCTTCTCCAGCTGGGTCGGCGGCGGCGTGATCGGCGGCACGCAGGTGATGATCCCGGTGTTCGACCCGGTCGCCGTGCTGACCGCCGTCCAGGAGCACGGCGTCACCGACCTGCTGCTGGTCCCCACGATGATCCAGCTGGTGGTCGACTCCCCGCGGGTCGACGAGTTCGACCTCACCAGCGTCCGCCGGGTGATGTACGGCGCCTCCCCCATGTCCGACGCCCTGCTCGGCCGGACGATGAAGGCGCTGCCCAACGCCCGCTTCATGCAGGGATACGGCATGACCGAGCTGGCCCCCGCGGCCACCGTGCTCCGGCCCGCCGACCACGAGGACCCGGCCCACCGGCGCTCCGTCGGCCGTGCCGCCCCGCACACCGAGGTGCGCGTCGTCGGCCCGGACGACGTCGAGCTGCCCCGCCGCGAGGTCGGCGAGATCGTCGTCCGCGGCGGCAACGTGATGCTCGGCTACTGGAACCGGCCGGAGGAGACCGCCGAGGCGCTGCGCGGCGGCTGGATGCACACCGGCGACGCCGGCTGGATGGACGACGCGGGCTACGTCTACCTCACCGACCGCATCAAGGACATGATCATCTCCGGTGGGGAGAACGTGTACTCGGTCGAGGTGGAGAACGTCCTCGCGCAGCACCCGGCGGTGGCCACGTGCGCGGTCATCGGCGTCCCCGACGACACCTGGGGCGAGCGCGTGCACGCCGTCGTCGTCCCGGCGGCCGGCGCCACCGTCACCCTCGAGCAGCTGCACGACTTCTGCGCCGACCGGCTCGCCGGCTACAAGGTGCCGAGGTCGATGGACGTCGTCGACGCGCTGCCGCTCTCCCCCGTCGGCAAGGTGCTCAAGCGGGAGCTGCGCGCGCCCTACTGGGCCGGACAGGAGCGCGGCGTCCACTGAGCCGCACCCGCTCACACCGGGTCGAGGAGCCGGCCGAGGTCGGCCGGGTCGGCCGGGCAGCCGAGGTGCGTGCCCTGCCCGGCGTCGCAGTCCAGCTCGCGCAGGACGGTGACCTGGGTCTGCGTCTCCACGCCCTCCGCGGTGACCGTGAGGCCCAGGAGGTGGGCCAGCGAGACGATCGACCCGACGAGCTGGACGTCGACGGGGTCGACCGCGCCATCGGAGCGCAGTCCGCGGAGGAAGGAACCGTCGAGCTTGAGCTCGTCGAGCGGCAGCCGCCGCAGGTAGGCGAGGTTGGAGTAACCGGTACCGAAGTCGTCGATGGCCAGGCGCACGCCCATCCCGGCGAGCGCGTCGAGGGTGTGACCGGTGAGCGGGTCGGTGCCGATGACCGCGCTCTCCGTGATCTCGAGCTGGAGCTGCTGCGGGTGCAGCCCGCTGTCGGCGAGCGCGGTACGGACGTCGTCGACCAGGTGCTCGTCCCGGAGCTGCCGGCTGGCGAGGTTGACGCTGACGAACGGCCCGCTCCTGCTGGCTCCGAACCAGGAGAACGCCTGTCGGCAGGCAGCCCGGAGCACGTGCCGGCCGAGGGGGACGATCATCCCCGACTCCTCCGCCAGGCCGACGAAGCTCTCGGGGCCGAGGAGCCCCATGCGCGGGTGCTCCCACCGGACCAGCGCCTCCACCCCGTGCAGCCGGCCGTCGGACAGGCGCCGCAGGGGCTGGTAGTGGACCAGCAGGTCCTCCCCCGCCAGCGCCGCGGGCAGCGCGGAGGAGAGCCGGTACCGGGTGATCTCCCTGGCGTCGCGCTCCGGCTCGAACAGCGCCCACTGGCTCCGGCCGTCCGCCTTGGCCCAGTAGAGCGTCATGTCGGCAGCCCGCAGCAGCTCCGCCGGGTCGACGTCGCCGATCGACCGCTCCACCACACCGACGCTGGCGGTGATCTCGACCCGACGACCACCCAGCTGCACCGGCTGCGCCACCGCGGCGAGAACCTCCTCGGCGAGCGCGACCAGCTGCGCGCTGCCCGACGTCCCCGGGACGAGGACGACGAACTCGTCCCCGCCGAGCCGGGCGACCGACAGCCCGCGGTCGCGCACCACGGACTCGAGGCGCTGGGCGACCGCCACGAGCAGCTGGTCACCGACCTCGTGCCCCAGCGTGTCGTTGACCGCCTTGAAACCGTCGAGGTCGAGGTAGCACAGTCCCACCCGCGCACCCGGCGACGCCCGGGCGAAGACGGCGTCCAGGTGGGCGAGGAACGTCCTCCGGTTGGGCAGTCCGGTCAACGCGTCGTGCTGGGCCTCGAACTCGAGCTGGCGTCGCAGGTGGCGCAGCGCCGTGACGTCGTGGACCAGCGCCAGCTGGTAGCGGGGCCTGCCGTCCCCGTCACGGAGCAACGACACCGTGAGGTCGGTCCACACCGACTCGCCGTCGGACTTGAGGAACTGCTTCTCCAGCCGGAAGTGCTCGCGTTCCCCGCGGATCAGCTCGCCGTAGAGCCGCCACACGTGCTCGACGTCGGCGGGGTGCATGAACTCCTGCACGGAACGACGGCGGAACTCCTCGACCGGGTGACCCAGGAGCCGCACCAGGGCGGGGTTGACGTCCAGGATCCGGCCGTCCAGGTCGCCGATCCCGATCCCGATCGCGGCGCCCTCGAAGACCGCGCGGAAGCGCTCCTGGCTGACGTGCAGCGCCTCCCGCGCCTGCTCCCTGGCCGCCGCGGCCGCGCCCAGGATCTCCTCCTCCTCCCGCAGCGCCCGCTCCTGCAGGGCCGCGCTGAAGCCCTCGGCGACCGCCGCCACGAGCGCGTGCCACCGGCGGTCGGGAGGTGCCGGGTCGCGCGGCACCTCCCGTCCACCGGACGACCCCGCCCGGCCCGCGGCCACGACGGTGCCGGGCCCGCCGTCCAGGAGCACGCACAGGGTCTGGGAGAGCGACTGCGGGTTGGTGAAGTGGGCGTCGACCAGGGCGGCCCCCACCTGCCTGCCGACGGACCCCTGGTGGACCGGCGGCTCGTCGAGCGCACCGAGGAGACGGTGCAGCAGGCCCCGCAGGAGCTCCTCGAGCTCGTCCGGCTGCAGGGGCACGTAGCTGGTCCCGGCGACGGCGTCGGCCCACCGCGCGGCGAGGGCACCGACGGGGTCCGGGGAGAGGGTGGCACCCGCCCGGTCCCCGTCGTCCCGGGAGCCCGCCACCGCCGTGCTCACGTGCGGCGGCCGACCCCGGCGAAGCCGGTGGTCCGCTCCGGGTGCCGGGCCGCCGCGTCGGGGTCCTCCGGCCGCCAGAGCGGCAACCACACCAGCCCGGGGTCGACGAGCTCGAAGCCCTCGAAGAACCGCGCGATCTCCTCGCGGTTGCGCATCGTCATCGGCGTCGGGGTGCGGCTGTAGAGCTCGCGGTGCGATGCGGCCGCCTCGGGACGTCCGTCGGCGCTGGCGTGGGACAGGACGAGGTGACTGCCCGGGGCCAGCTCGTCCCGGATCCGTGCCACCGCCCCGAAGGGGTCGTCCTCGTCGCTCAGGAAGTGCAGGACGGCGACCACGAGCACCGCGACCGGCTGGTCCAGGTCGAGCGTCGTCCGGACCGCCGGGTCCTCCAGGATCGTCTCCGGCGCGCGCAGGTCGCCGTGGACCACCGCGGTCTGCTCGTCCCCGGCCAGGATCGCGCGGCTGTGGGCCACCGCCACCGGGTCGCTGTCGACGTACACGACGCGGGCCCCCGGGTCCACCTGCTGCGCGGCCTCGTGCACGTTGCCCACGGTGGGGATGCCGGAGCCGATGTCGAGGAACTGGGTGGTGCCCCGTTCCGCCAGGTGGCGGACCGCCCGGCGCAGGAACGCACGGTTGGCGTGCATGATCACGGGGAGGTCCGGCCACAGGGAGATGGCCTCCCGCGCCATGCGCCGGTCGACCTCCAGGTTGTGCGAACCCCCGAGGTAGTAGTCGTACACCCGGGCCGCACTCGGGCGACTCAGGTCGACCTCGGCCGGGACCCAGCTCGGACGGTCCATGTTCCGTACTCCCATCGGGGTGCCCATCGCTGGCACCCAGCGGCTCGACGCACGACGGCCTCGGTTCCACCCGCATCTGTACCCGAGATCCCGCCGTCCCGGTGCTCGATCGTGCCGGGTGTCGGGCGACACGCCGGAGCGCCCGGCCCGCCGGACGCTCCGCCCGGCCCGCCGTTTCCGTCACGCACGAGGACCGGGCCGTCACTCGACTGTCGGATCCTGGTCGATGATGTAACGGAGATGACCAGGACCGGTTGCGTCGACGTCGCGGTCTGCACGAACGGCGAGTTGACGTACGACGGGATCGGGGGACACCTGCGCCCCGCGGGCGGCACTGGACCGGTCGAGATCGACCTGACCCGGCTGCGGTTCATCGACCCCGCCGGCCTGGTCAGCCTCGCCGTCGTCGCCGAGCGGGCGACGCTGCTGCGCCGTCCGGTCCGCTTCCGCAAGCCCGCGGGCGGCGACGTCGCCAACTACCTCACCCGGATGCGGCTCGGTGCGGAGCTCGGGGTGCTCGACGTGGTCCACGACCTCCCGCAGGTCCGGGAGCGCCGGCTGGGCCACCGGCTCGTCGAGCTGCGCCGGTTCGACGGGGAGGCCGGGCTCGACACCGTCGCCGCCGCCCTCGTGCAGACCTACGTCGACGACCATCCGGAGCTCGTCCAGCCGCTGTACGCCGCGCTCGACGAGATGGCCCGGAACGTCCTGGAGCACAGCACCCGGTCGCACGGCTACGTGGCGCTGCAGCGCTACGACAACCGGGGGGACATCTCCTTCGCCGTCGGCGACAGCGGCATCGGCCTGCGCGAGCGGCTGGCCGCGACGGTCCCCGTGCCCGACGACCGGACGGCGATCGTGCGCGCGTCGCAGGTGCACGTGTCCTCCATCGACCGCCCGGGCCGCGGGCGCGGCATCAGCCGGGTCATCGGCATCACCGGTGAGCACCGCGGCAGCGTGACGCTCGTCAGCGGGCAGGCCAGCGGTACCTTCCGGCGCGGGCACCCGGATTCCGAGCTGACCGATCTGCCCGCGTCCTACCCCGGTACGCTCGCGCACGTGCGACTGAGCCTGTGAGGAGGTCCACGATCGTGACTTCTGTGCTCCCACCCATCGAGGTCCCCCAGCTGAGCGGCGGACGCGAGCGCGCCCGGGCGCTGGTGGAGGGCCTCGGTCAGCGCATGGCCGGCGCCGTCATCGTGGTCGACTTCCGGCGCATGGTCGCCGGCACCCCCTCCTTCGCCGACGAGCTCGTCACCCGGGTGCTGGTCGACGGCGGCGCCGCGGCGCTGCGCGCGGTGCACGTCAGCCGGGAGTTCTGGGACTACCTCCTCGAGGCGGCGCGGGACCACGGCGTCGCGGAGCGCCTGCAGACCGCCTGACCGCGCTCAGTCGGTGGCGCGGACGGCCTCACCGGTCACCCGCATCGCCGTCTCCCACGCCTGCGCCTCCGCCGCGGCGGTGCCGGCGTCGTCGCGCTGGAACCAGGGCAGGGCCGCCTCCTCCCACCGCAGGGCGGCCTCCCGCGCGGGGGACGACGACACGCGGTGCACCAGCATCTGGTACCGCGACCGGGCCGCCGAGACCTGCGCCTCCGTGCCGCGCAGGGGCAGGATCTGGCCCCGGTCCCGGTCCAGCGCCGCCCGGTACTCGGCCATCGCGGCCTGCAGCTCGATCAGGGTCTGGCGCTGGAACTCCCGCGACGCGCGGGCCCGCTGGTCCTGCCGGGCCCGCTCGGCGGCACGGGCCTTGAGCGACTCGGCCGTGGCCTGGGCCGCGACCGTGAGCAGCCCACCGACCACCACGCCGATGAACGCCCACACCGCAGTGCTCACTGTGCCCCCTTGCTCACTCAGGGTACACGGCACGCCCAAGACGCGACAGTCCTCGGCACTCCCTGCCCGGGCACGGGCGCACGCTCAGCCTCCCCGCCGGGCCCACGGGAGGCGACGGCGCCCCGGTCCGCTGCGGAGGCCGGGGCGCCGTCGGGCAGGGACCGCTCAGGCGCTGGAGTGCGGCGCCCCCATCCCCGGGTCGATGCGCACCGGTCCCGAGGCCGACGGCGCCACGTCGAAGTCGAAGATCCCGGTGGGGATGTAGACGGTCGCGCAGGAGTTGGGGATGTCGACGACGCCGGACAGCCGGCCCTCGATCGGCGCCGAGCCCAGCAGCAGGTACACCTGCTCGGGGCTGTACCCGAACGTGGTGAGGTAGTCGATCGCGTGCAGGCAGGCCCGCTGGTAGGCCAGGTCGGCGTCGAGGTAGTGCTGCTCGTCGTCCAGCGTCACCGACGTGCCCGAGAAGGCCAGCCACCGGTCGTAGCGGGGCTCGACGTTGCCGGGCAGGAAGACGGCGTTCCCCGACACCCCGTAGGTCTGCATGCCGCCCTTGATCAGGTCGACGTGGAGGTCGATGAAGCCGCCCATCTCGATGGCGCCGCAGAAGGTGATCTCGCCGTCGCCCTGGGAGAAGTGCAGGTCGCCCACCGACAGGTTCGCCCCCGGCACGAAGACCGGGTAGAACACGCGGCTGCCGCGGGTGAGGTTCTTGATGTCCTGGTTGCCGCCGTTCTCCCGCGGCGGGGCCGTCCGGGCGGCCTCCGCCGCCACCCGGTCGAAGGCCTCCCCGGACAGGGAGCCCAGGATCGCGTCGTCCGGCAGCGGCGGCAGCGCCAGCGGCGGCACCCGGTCCGGGTCGGTGGCGATCAGCGCGCCCTCCCGCCGGTTCCAGCGGGCCAGCAGGTCCGCCGACGGCGCGGTGCCCATCAACCCGGGGTGGGTGATCCCGGTGAACGACACCCGCGGGACGTGCCGCGACGTCGCCGTCTGCCCGCGGAAGTCCCAGATCGCCTTGTAGGCGTCGGGGAACTGGTCGGTGAGGAACCCGCCACCGTTGTGCCTGGCGAAGATGCCGGTGTAGCCCCAGCCCTGGCCGGCCAGCGGGCCGGAGTCCTCCTGCGGGATCGGGCCCAGGTCGAGGACGTCGACCAGCAGCAGGTCGCCGGGCTCGGCGCCCTGCACGGCGATCGGCCCGGACAGCGCGTGCACCCGCGACAGCGGGGCGTCCCGGACGTCGTCGGCGGAGTCGTCGTTGTGGATCGCGCCGTCGAACCACTCGCGGCAGTGCACCCGGAAGACGTCGCCCGGGCGCACGGTGACCGCCGGTGGGATGTCGGGGTGCCAGCGGTTGTGACCGACGAGCTCCTGGTCGGGAAAGGACCTGCTGGAGTCGAGGGGGAAGACGACCTCGGGCATGGCGGACCTCCGGGCGCGGACGGGTCAGGGACGGGGCAGGCGGGCCAGCGCCGGGTTCGCGGCTCGCGCCGCAGGGCGGGAGGGCGGCGGGGCGGGGACCACCGCCGGCGCGTCGGCCGTGCGCCGGGTGCGGTCGATCAGCGCCCGGTTGCGGGCCGACCCGAGGGAGAGCCGCGGGGCGGTGAGGACGCGGGACGCGGGAGCCGCGCAGGTCGGGCAGGGCTCGCGGTCGGCCGCGGTGCCGATCGGGCGGGCGACCTCCAGGAGACCGTGGTCGGCGCACCGGTACTGGTAGACGGCCATCGCGGCCCCTCCTCACCCCCGCCGGTGGACCGGGGCCCTGGCCGGGAGAGCCGTGCTGCTGCGGCTCAGGCCCCCGAGCCTCGGGGACGCGGGACGGCGGTCCAACCGGACGGCACACCTCCTGCGCCGCGACCTGCGCGTGCTGACCGGGAGGCACCGGCGGGTCACGCCGCGGGGTCGGCCGGCCTCTCCGACGCCGCGGTCCCCGGCGCTGCGCCGGCCCATCGCGTCGAAGGGCCGCAGTAGCGTCCGCCGGCGCGTTCCTCGCGGCGGTGCGCGGCCTGGACGAGGACAACGCGGACCGACCTGGTGCCCGGTCTCGCCGGGCCGCCCGGTGGCCGCTCGACGACTGGAGACCTCAGGACGAGCCGAGGACAGCGACACCTGCCTGCCACGTCCCCGACCGTCGATCCTACGGATGGCCTACAGTCGTAGCCATGCGGGTGGCGTCCAGAGAGCTGCGCAACGACACGGCCGGGGTCCTGCGGCGGGCCGCCGCAGGCGAGGTGGTGCACGTGACGGTGAACGGCGAGCCCGTCGCCCAGCTGGGTCCGATCCACGAACGCCGGTCCCACTGGACGCCGAAGGAGGTGTTCGCCGCGCGGCTGGCGAAGGCGCAGGCGGATCCCGCACTCCGGGAGGACCTGCGCGCCCTGACCGGGGACACCGACGAGCTCGGGCCCATCCGGTGAGCCGCGGCCTGTTGGACACCAGCGTCTTCATCGCCCAGGAGGGGCGGGAGCTGGACCTCTCGGCGCTGCCGGACGAGGTCGCCGTCTCGGTGGTGACCTACGGCGAGCTGCGCGCCGGCGTCCTCGCCGCCACGGACGTCTCCGTTCGGTCGCGTCGGCTGTCCACCCTGCAGAACGTGGCCGACCTCCATCCCCTCCCCGTCGACACGGCCGTGGCCGACGAGTGGGCCCGGCTGCGACTCCTCCTGGCCGCGGCTGGCCGGCGGGTCGACGTCCACGACACCTGGATCGCCGCGACCGCGCTGACACACGACGTCCCGGTGGTCACCCAGGACGCCGACTACGAGGTGCTCGCCGAGATCAGCGACCTCCGCGTCGTCACCGTCTGATCCCCGCGGTCGGGCCGTTCGACACGAGCCGGCCGTCCCCGCCGGGGAGGTTCGTCCCGACGGGTCCGTCCTCGTCCGGCTCGACCTACCGGGCCGAGCGGCGCATCGACCACATCTGCGCCGGGCGCTCGAACTGGGTGGCGACCTCCCAGCTCACCGCGCCGTTGACGACCTCCTTGCGGAAGTTGCCCACCGCCACCCGCGCGAGCTCGGGGTCGGCGGCCACGCGGCGGGCCAGCTCCAGCGCGCGGTCCTCGACGGCGGCGTCGTCCACCGCCTCCCACGCCAGGCCCAGGTCGACCGCGCGGGTCCCGTTGACCTCCTCGCCGAACAGCGCCATCGCCGCGGCGGCCTCGCGGCCGATCAGCCGCGACAGGATGACGAAGTGCCCGCCACCGGGGTGCATGCCCCGCTTGAGGAACCCGGCGATCAGGCGGGCGTCCGACGCCACGATCCGCAGGTCGGCCGCCAGCAGCATGTTCATCCCGGCGCCCACCGCCGACCCGCGCACCGCCGCGACCGTCGGCACCCTGACCTGCCCCAGCCGGTAGAAGGAGTCGTAGATCCGGCTCATGCCCTCGTAGGCCTCGGGCGCGGCCGGGTCCCTGCCCGCGGAGGTCAGCGTCGCGATGTCCCCGCCGGCGCAGAACGACCTGCCCACCGCCCGCACCACCAGCGCGCCGACCTCGGGCCGGGCGTCCACCTCGTCGAACACCGAGATGAGCTCCTCGGCCATCTGCGGCGTCAGCGCGTTGCGCCGGTCGGGCGCGTTGAGCGTCACCACCGCCACGCCGCCGTCGACCTCGAGCAGGACCTCAGCGTCAGCCACGAGCGCACCTCCGGATCAGGGGCTCGGCACCGCTGCCGGCCCGCCGGGGCATCAGACCACGACACCGGACGACGCCGTCAGCGAGCCCCGCGGTTGCCGCCCCGGCCAGCGCGTACGCACACTCGCCGCACCGACTCCCGGAGCCCTGATGCCGCCCGCCCGCCGCGCCGCCGCGGTCCTCGCCGCGCTGCTGGTCACCGGCTGCACCAGCGGGTCCCCGGAGCCGGCGCCACCCCGGCCGTTCACCGAGGTCCTGGGCACCGTCGACCTCGACGCCGTCGCGCCCGGCGGCGTCGACGTCCTCGACCTCGCCCCCACCGAGGACGGCGGCGCGCTCGCCCTCCTCGCCGGCACCGACGACCCGGCCGTCGGCTACCTCGCCTCCGTCACCGCGGAGGGGCTCGGCGACGTCCGGCGCATCGACGGCGTCGGCACGCAGCTGTTCCTCACCCCCGACGGCACCGCGCTGGCCGCCGGCCCCGACCGGCTGACCGCCGTCCGGAGCGACAGGTCCGCGGTCACCGGACTCGGCGTCACCGTGACCACCGCGGCCCTCTCCCCCGACGGGCGGCGTCTCTACGCCGCGACGGAGAAGGGGACGCTCGCGAGCGTCGACGTCGCCACCGGCGACGTCCTCACCGAGACCGACCTCGACGAGGGGCTCACCGTCCACACGCTGGCCGTCCGGGACGACGGCGGGCCGACCGCGCTGCTCAGCGACGCCCGCGCCCCCGACCTCGCCGACGTCGCGGTCCTGGCCGGCTGGGACGCGCAGCTCGAGCGGATGACCGGCCCGGTGGAGCTGGCCCCCGACCGGCCGGCCAGCATCCCGTCCGCCCTCCGCCTCGCCGACGACGGCACCGCCGTCGCCGTGCTCACCGCCGGCTCGGGCGACGACCCGTTCCGCGTGGTCGTCGTCGCCGGCGGCGAGGTCACCGCCTCGCACGCCGTCCCCGGCACCGACCGCGTGCCGGCTGACCTCGCCGTCACCCCGGACGGGCGCGCGGCCCACCTGCCCGTCGCCGGCTTCGAGGTCGAGTCCGGCGTCATCACCCTCGACCTGGCCAGCGGGGAGCAGGTCGGCGACGTGCGGCTGTGCGAGGGCCAGGCCACCTTCGGCCGGGTGGCGCTGGCCGGCGACCGGCTCACCGTCATCGGCTCCTGCATCACCAGCGACGCCCCGTCGTCCACCGCGTTCGTCGTCGGCTGACCCGCCCGGGGGCATCGCCACGGGGGTGTGACCTGGATTACTTTCCGGGACACCGCCAACCCGAGGAGACCCCATGGACCGGCTGCGCTTCGGCACCTTCCTGGCCCCGTTCCACCCCGCCGGGGAGAACCCGACGCTCGCGCTGCAGCGCGACCTCGAGCTCGTCGAGCACCTCGACCGGCTCGGTTACGACGAGGCCTGGATCGGCGAGCACCACTCGGCCGGCACGGAGATCATCGCCTCGCCGGAGATCTTCATCGCCGCGGCCGCCGAGCGCACGCGGCACATCAAGTTGGGCACCGGCGTCACCTCGATCGCCTACCACAACCCGCTCTGGGTGGCCGAGCGCATGGTGCTGCTCGACCACCTCACCCGCGGGCGCGCCATGCTCGGCTGCGGGCCGGGCTCGCTGCCCACCGACTCGATGATGCTGGGGCTCAACCCGACCGACACCCGCGAGCTGCTCGAGGTCGACCTCGACATCATCATGCGGCTGCTGCGCGGCGAGACGGTCACCGAGCAGACGAAGACGCACACCCTGGTCAACGCCCGGCTGCACCTGCGCCCCTACACCCAGCCCTGCTTCGAGGTCGCCGTCGCCGCGGTCGCCTCCCCCACCGGCCCGCGCATGGCCGGCCGGCACGGCATCGGGCTGCTGTCGATCGGCGCGACGCTCAGCAAGGACGGCTTCGACGCCCTCGCCCACCACTGGAACGTCGTCGAGGAGCGGGCGCAGCACTTCGGGCAGACCGTCTCCCGCCGGGACTGGCGGCTGGTCGGGCTCATGCACATCGCCGAGACCCGGGAGCAGGCCTACGCCGACGTCCAGTACGGCATCGAGACCTGGTTCCGCTACTTCCAGAAGACGGCGGCGTTCCCGCAGATGGCGGTCGAGGGCGGCGACGCCAAGGAGATGATCGACTTCATCAACGAGGCCGGCATCGGCGCCATCGGCACCGTCGAGGACGCCCGCGCGCAGGTGCAGCGGCTGTGGGACCAGTCCGGCGGCTTCGGCGCGATGCTGCTGCTCGGCCACGAGTGGGCCAACCCGCAGGCCACCAGGCGGTCGTGGGAGCTCATCGCCCAGCACGTCATGCCGCACTTCCAGGGCGGCCAGGTCACCCACGCCCAGGCGACCCTGGACGCCAAGGAGCACGCCATGGGCAAGCGCGAGGACTACGCCGCCCAGCAGATGCAGGCCGTCGCCACCATGACCGAGCGGTACGAGAAGGAGAAGTCGGGCCAGAGCTGAGGACGACGGAGGTCGGGTGGCGGCGCGGCCGTCACCCGACCAGCTCGTCGGACAGCCGGCGCAGCGCCGCCCGCGCGGCCGGGTCGTAGGCCTGCTCGTGCGCCCGGGTCTCGCGCAGCCCGTCGAAGTAGCGCCCGGTCACGCCCTCCAGCGCCGGGTCGACCACCAGCCGCGCCGTCGCCTCGACGCCCTCCTCGATGGTCGACGTCGGCGTGGCGACGATCTTCGTCGGCATGAACGTCGCCGGGTGCAGCGCGTTGACCGTGATGCCGGTGCCCTCGAGCTCCTCCGCCAGGTCGACCGTCGACAGGATCTGCGCGAGCTTGCTCTGGCTGTACGCCCGCGTGCCGCTGTAGCCGCGGGTCAGGTGGACGTCGTCGAGGTCGAGCAGCATCTGCGCCGCCGACGAGACGTTGACGATCCGCGCCGACCCCGCGGCCCGCAGCAGCGGCAGCAGCTCGCGGGTGAGCAGGTACCCGGCCAGGTAGTTGACGGCGAACCGCAGCTCGACGCCGTCCGCGCTCTCCTGCCGGGCCGGGCCGCCGGGCACCTCGCGGCCGATGCCGGCGTTGCTGACCAGCACGTCGAGCCGGTCGACGTCGGCCTTGATCGCCGCGGCCATCGCCCGCACCTGCGCCAGCGAGGCCAGGTCGGCGAGGTACAGCCGCGCCCGCGACCCCAGCTCGTCGACCACCGCCTGCCCGCGCGCCCGGTCGCGGCCGTGCACCAGCACGGTCATGCCGCGGCCGGCGAGGTCGCGGGCCAGCGCCCGGCCGAGGCCGTCGGTGGCGCCGGTGATCAGCACGGTCTGCTCGTCGAGGGGACGCACGCCCCCAGCCTCGGCCCTCAGCCCGGCGGCCGCCAGGACGGATCGCGGCCGGTGGCGCCGATCAGCCGGTCGAGCGCCGGGGCGTCGTCGGGCACCGGCACGCGCGGGCCGAACAGGCTCGGCGGCCGGTCGTCGCCGAAGGACGCCACGAAGCCCATGGCGGCCTCCGCGGAGGCGTCGTCGACGGCGTAGGGCTGGCCGGTGGCGACGGCGAGGTCCCAGCCGTGGACGACGACCTCGTCGAGCGCCACCAGCGCGCAGACGTCGGCCGGCATCACCACTCCCCCGGCCGACGCGGTGCCCTGCCACGCGGACGGCTCCCGCCAGGCCACCGCCAGCGCGTCGAGCTGCTCGGGGATGCGGGTGCGCCAGTCGGCGGGCAGCGCGTCGGCGGAGGCCCGCGGCGCGCCGTCCACCGGCGTCTTCTCCGCGGCCATCCGGAAGGCGTGGGTCAGCCCGGCGAGGTGGTCGAGGACCGCGGCCACCGGCATCTCCGTGCACGGTGTCGGCGCGGAGAGCTGGTCGTCGCGCACGCCCGCCACCACCGCGGTCACCGCGGCCGCGGCCGGGCCCAGGTCGATCGTCGTCATGCGGGGCAGACCGCCCGCCCCGCCACGACTCATCGGTCCCCGCGGGAGCCCGTGCAGCGAGGAGGATGGGCCCGTGACAGGGGGACGAGGGACCGACGCCGCCCTCGTCCTCCCCAGCGCCGGACCCGACCCGATCGCGCTGCCCACCGCGCTGGCCGCCGTCCTGGGCTACGCGCGCGGGCGCCGTCCGCTGTTCTTCCGCTCCCCCAGCGCGCCGCAGGGCCGGTGGTTCCAGGTGCTCGCCTACGGGTTCGACCGCTACGACGGCCAGCGCCGCGAGACCGGCGACGCGGCCACCGACCGCGACGTCCTGCTCGCCGAGGGCCTGCACGGCCGGCTCGACCCGGCCGGCTGGCGCGAGGTCCGCACCGCGCTGGACGACGTCCGGCCGCTCGCGCAGGCCCTCGAGGACCGCGCCGCCGGGAAGGCCTTCTGGGAGCTGCCCGACGACGAGTTCTCCGTTCTCGCCGAGCCCGGCACCGTCGGCGCGCTGCTGCGTGCGCTCGGCGAGCGGCCCGGCGCGCGCCACGTCGTCGCCGCGCTGCACCACCGGCAGCCGTCACTCGTGCCGCTGCTCGACGGCGTCACCCGCCGCCAGCTGTCCGGGCACGTCGTCGAGGGTGACAGCGGGCCGGAGGCCGTCGTCTCCCGCGAGCTGCGGGCCAACGCCGTGGCCTTCACCCGGCTGGAGACGGCGGCGGCGACGCTCCTCGGCCGGCCGATCACCCGGCTGCGGCTGCACGACGTCCTGCTGTGGCTGGCCGGCAGCCTGCGGATGACCCACGCGGTCGCCGTGGGCCGGGCGCTGGCCGCCGAGACCGAGGAGGGGCTGGAGCTGGTCGTCAGCAGTTGACCATCGGGTCGTTGCCGCCGACACGCGCCGACACACCGGCGGGAACGGCAACGACCCGATGATCGAGACGGAACCCGGGCCCTCAGCGGGCGTGCGCCGGCGGGGAGCTGCGGGCGGGGTCGCCGCCGCCCGGGACGGCCACCGGCGGAGGCGGGGTCCACTGCGCCGGCACCCCACCGGACGGCGGGTACTGCCCGGCCCGCCGCACCGCGTTCGCGATCAGCAGGACCCCGAGACCGGCGAGGACCAGCCCGAGGACCAGCAGGCCCGCGGCCATCCAGGTCAGCCCCGGCACCGTGGCCGCCGCCCGGATGTCGGCGGACACGTCCGCGCCGCCGTCGGCGCGCATCACCACGACGGTCCAGTCGCCCTCGACCGGACGCCAGTCGAGCACCTGCGTCCCGCTCCCGGTCGCCGACGCGGCCCAGACGTCGGCCTCACCCGGGGGCACGGCCGGCGGGCCGCCGGGGACGGGAACCGGCCGCAGGTCGTCCGTCACGTCGTCGCGAGACCCGAGCGAGCCGAGCACCCCGCGGCCCACACCGCTCAGGTACCCATCGACCTCGGCGGTGCGCCCGACCGCGACGAACAGCTCGTCGTCCGGGTCCGTGGGCGTCACCTCGAGCAGCGCGGTGCCCAGCAGGTCGTCGACGACCCAGTCGAGCCCCTCGCCCTCCAGGACGACGCCCTCGCTGGCCAGCGCGTACTCCGCCGTGCTCACCGTGGCGTCCGGCGTCCACACGAAGCCGGAGTCGTCGCGGTCGACCTGGTCGGCCCACAGCAGCGCGCTCCCGGCGGCCAGCGGACCCGTCGAGGCCAGCACCAGCAGCGCACCGACCACCACCGCGACCACGCGTCCCGCCGTCCAGCTGCCCGGCGACGACGCGGCGGGAGCGCTCACCGGCCGTGCGGCCACCCCGCCGGCCGGCGCGGTCGGCGACGGGCCGGCCGGGACCGAGCCGGGGTCCGTGCCGCCCATGTCGAGGCGGAACGGCGGGTACCGGTCGGTCATCAGGCCGACGTAGGCCGCCACCCGCAGCGCCCAGCGGTCCATGCCGAGCACGAAGTCGTAGACCGGCCGCGGGTAGCGCCCGGTGACCAGCAGCACCACACCGGCGACCAGCACCAGCAGCGCCACCAGCCCGCCGAAGGCCCAGCCGTCGTCCCGGGCGTCGTCCCAGACGCCGTCCCCGGCCCCCCAGCCGGCGCCGAACCACACGCCCCCGCCGACGAACAGCGCCAGCACGAGGTAGTGCGGGAGGGCCAGCAGCCACCACTTCACGAGGACCAGACCCCGGGACAGCCGCTCGGGGTAGGGGACGTCGAGGTGGGCCGGGTACTCGGGGACGTCGGCGAGGGTGAACGGCGGGTAGCGGTCGGTGCCCAGGGCCCCGTAGCCGTAGTGGTGCACCCGCCAGCTCCACCGCAGGACGCCGACGTTGAAGTCGAACAGCGCCCGCGGGTAGCGCCCGGTGAACAGGATCGCGAAGAACGCCACCACGCCCACGACCGTGTAGGCGATCCACAGGAAGAACAGCACAACGTAGTGCGGGATCAGCAACAGCCACTTCACCAGCCACAGCCCGCGGGAGAGCGAGGCGTCGAGCGACGCGTCGACCCGCACGGGATACGGCGTCCGGTCGTCGGACACGACGTCCTCCCCACCCCACCGGCCGGGACCGGGGGCGGTCACCCCCGGGCGCCGGTGGCCTGACCCGAGACTGGCGACCGGCGTCCCGGGGCGGTACGGACCAAGGGCGGCGCCGACCGGGGTCCCAGGTCCCCGGTCACGACGGCGATCCCCGCTCCGCACCCGGAGGTGCCCGGTGTCCACTCCCGACCGTCCCGCCCCACGACGACCGCCGCGCGCCTCCACACGGAGGGTGGCCGCGGCCGGGCTGCCCGCCGGGCCCGCGGCGCCCGGGCCGGGGACCGAGGACGACCTCGCCGGACTGCCGCCCGTGGCCGCCCGCCACCTGCGCGCGACGGGCGTCGTCGGCCGGCCGCGGACGTGGTCCCTGCTGGCGCCGCGGACCACCGGGGACGCCGCGACGGACGACGGCTTCCGGGTCTCGGTGAGCGACGCCGGCGACCGCTGGGCCGACCTCCCCGGCGGGCCGGTGCGGGCCACCTGGAGCACGCCGGTGGACGGGTGGACCGTCGTCGACGGCCGCGCCCGCCCGGTCCGCGGGGCCGCCGTCTGGCACCTCCCGGGCGGCGCGTTCCGGTACGCCGAGCTGGCCTTCCCCGAGCTGCGCCTCGACGTCCCGCCCGGCGGCCGGGACCGCTGAGGGTGGTCGCCCGGACGGGGAACGGAGGGGTTCCACCCCACGGAGGCCCGTGCCAGGCTCGGCGACGGAGGTCCCACCATGCCGTCTGCCCCACCCGGAGCCCTCGTGCACGCGGGATCCCCCCTGGCCGGCATGCGGCTGACCGAGCTGCTCGACGAGGTGCAGGAACGGCTCGGCGTCCTCGCCCGCAACCAGGGCCGCGTCCAGCACCTGCTCGACGCGTTCCTCACCGTGTCCACGGGGCTGGACCTCGAGACCACCCTGCGGCGCATCGTGGAGGCCGCCGCCGACCTGGTCGACGCCCGGTACGGGGCACTCGGCGTGCTCGCCGCCGGCGGCGGGCTGGCCGCCTTCATCCACGTCGGGATCGACGACGAGCACGCCGCCCGCATGGGGTCGTTGCCCGAGGGCAAGGGCGTCCTGGGCCAGCTGATCACCGAGCCGCGGCCGCTGCGGATCCCCGACCTGGGCCGGCACCCCTCCTCGGTGGGCTTCCCGCCCCACCACCCGGAGATGCGGACCTTCCTGGGCGTCCCCGTGCTCGTGCGGGGCGAGGTCTTCGGCAACCTCTACATGACCGAGAAGCGGCAGGGCGAGTTCACCGTGGAGGACGAGGCGGTGCTGACCGCCCTCGCCGGTGCCGCGGGCATCGCCATCGACAACGCGCGCCTCTACGAGGGGGCCGAGACCCGGCAGCGGTGGATGACCGCGGTCTCCGACGTGCGGGCGAGCCTGCTCAACGCCTCGACGCCGGACGAGGCACTGCGGCTGATCGCCGAGCGGGTGGCCGCGCTCTGCGAGGCCGACGGGACGTGGATCATGGCCGGCCCGGACCCGGCCGACCGGAGCTACTCGGTGCGGGTCCAGGTCGGGGACGGGCTCGACGCCCTCGCCGGCCGGCGGCTGACCACCGCGGAGAGCCCGGTCCTCGAGGCGGCCGCCGCCGCCGAGGGGGTGGTCACCCTCGACATGAGCGGGCTGTCCTACGAGGGGCCGAACGCCCACGTCGGCTGGGGCCCCTGCACCGCCGTCCCGCTGCGCAGCGCGCACGCCGAGGACCTCGTGCTCATCGCCGCCCGCCGGGCGGGTGCCCCACCGTTCGACGCCGCCCTCGCCCCGCTCATCGGCTCCTTCGCCGACCAGGCGGCCGTCGCGCTCGACCTCGCCGCGCAGCAGCGCCTCGCCCGCCGGGTCGACGTCTACGAGGACCGCGACCGCATCGCCCGCGACCTGCACGACCACGTCATCCAGCGGGTGTTCGCCGCGGGGCTCGGCCTGCAGTCGGTCCTCCCCCGGATCCCGGACGGCGAGGCGCGGCGGCGGATCGAGGCGGTCATCGGCCAGCTCGACGAGACGGTGCGCGACATCCGGACGACGATCTTCGACCTGCACACCACCGACGAGACCGCGCGCCAGACGAGCCTGCGCCGGCGGGTGCTCGACGTCGTCACCGAGACCGCCGGCGGCACGCTGCGCCCGACCGTGCGCATGTCCGGGGCGCTGGACAACCTGGTCACCGGGGAGCTGGCCGCCGACGTCGAGGCGGTCACCCGCGAGGCGGTGAGCAACGCCGCCCGGCACGCGGGCGCGTCGTCGGTGACGGTGACCCTGGACGTCGGCGACGAGGTGGTCCTGGAGGTCGTGGACGACGGCCGGGGCATCGACCCGCGCGCCGCGCGCAGCGGGCTGCGCAACCTGCACGAGCGGGCGGCGCGGCGCGGCGGCGGGGCGCTGGTCGAGCCGCGGCCCGACGGCGGGACGCGGCTGCGCTGGTGGGCGCCGCTGCGCTGACGGCGGTGCTCAGTGCGGCCGGGACGCCGGCGACCCGCTGCGCAGCTCCGTGGCGAGCACCGCGACCTGCGTGCGGCGCTCCAGACCCAGCTTCGCCAGCAGGTGCGAGACGTAGTTCTTGACCGTCTTCTCCGCCAGGAACATGCGCTCGCCGATCTGGCGGTTGGTCAGCCCCTCCCCGATCAGCTGCAGGACGGTGCGCTCCTGCGCGCTGAGCCCGGCCAGCGGCCCGGCGGGCTCGGCCGCGCGCCGCATGCGCTCCAGCACCGCCGTGGCCGCCCGCGGGTCGAGCAGCGAGCCGCCGCCGGCGACCGTGCGCACGCCGCTGACCAGGTCCTGGCCGAGGATCTGCTTGAGCAGGTAGCCCGAGGCCCCGGCCACGATCGCCTCGAACAGCGCCTCGTCGTCGCTGTAGCTCGTCAGCATGATCACCTTGAGCTCGGGCACGAGGGCGCGGACCTCCCGGCAGACCGCGACCCCGTCGCCGTCGGGCAGCCGCACGTCGAGGACCGCGACGTCCGGGCGCAGCGCGGGGATGCGGGCGATCGCCTCCGCGGCGTTCTTCGCCTCCCCGACGACGGCGATCCCCGGGTCGGTCCCGAGCACGTCGGCGACCCCGCGCCGGACGATCTCGTGGTCGTCCAGCAGGAACACCCGGATGACGCCGTCCCGGTCGTCGTCCACGGCCATCTGTCCTCCCCGCCGGCCGGAGCCGGGCCCTGTCCCGGTCGCTCGCCCGAGGCTAGGGCGCGCGGGCCCCCCGCCGGGCAGGGCCGGAGGTCCCGAGGAGCGACCCGGCCGGCCTCACAGCCAGCCGAGCACGGCCTCCAGCGCCGTCGCGGGGAGCAGGCGCGCCCGGAGGGGACGGCGGGTCCGCGACACGGGTGCCGCCGGGTGCGCCCGGTCGCGCCGCCACAGCCGGTTCGCGGGGCGCACGGCCATCGCGCCGCCCTTCATGCTCACCCAGCCGCCGGGGCCCGAGCAGGAGCGCCCTCCGCCCGTGGTCGGCGCGCGGGACGGCCGTCGCTGCGGGCGTCGACCTCCGGGTCGTTGCCGCCGACGCGGGCGGACACGCCGTGGCGAGCGGCAACGAGCCGATGATCACCCGCAGGCGCAGCGACGACCGCGCGTCGCTCAGCGCACGGGGTCGCCGACCAGCGCCTCCAGGGTGGCCCGGGCGCCGCGCTCGTGCAGCGACGCCAGCGTCTGCAGGTAGGAGGTGGTGAACCGCTCGTCGTCCACCAGGTCGCCGAAGACCTCGCGGTCGGCGAGGAACGCCAGCGGCTCCTCCCGCTGCCGGAGCGCGTTGGCGGTGAGCCGATCGCGCCGGCGGTCGGCGATCTCGATCGGCGCGCCCTGCTCGTCCACGCCCTCGGAGTAGCGCGCCCAGCCCGCCACCACCGCGGCCGACCGGCGGACCTCGCCGCCGTTGGCCAGGTTGTCCCGCACCACCGGCAGCAGCCACTTGGTCAGCCGCTCGGAGCCGTCGAAGGCCAGCCGCGCCAGGGTGTCGCGGATGGCCGGGTTGGCGAAGCGCTCCAGCAGCTGCCGGCGGTAGGCGTCGAGGTCGATGCCGGGCACCGGCAGCAGGGTGGGTGTGGCCTCCTGCTCCATGTAGTCGAGCAGCAGCCGCTGGAACAGCGGGTCCTGCGCCGCGTCGTGCACGAGCCGGTAGCCGGCGAGCGTGCCGAGGTAGGCCAGCGCCTGGTGGCCGGCGTTGAGCAGCCGCAGCTTCATCCGCTCGTAGGGATCGACGTCGTCCACGACCTGCACGCCCGCCTCCTCCAGCGGCGGCCGGCCGAGCGGGAACCGGTCCTCGAGCACCCACTGGGTGAACGGCTCGCACACCACCGGCCAGCCGTCCTCGACGCCGAACCGCGCGGCCACGTCGGCCCGGTCCTCGTCGGTGGTCGCGGGGGTGATGCGGTCGACCATCGAGTTCGGGAAGGCCACCTCCCGCTGCACCCACTCCCCCAGCGAGGGGTCGCGCAGCGCGGCGAAGGCGGCGAAGCTGCGCCGGGCGACGTCGCCGTTGTGCTGGATGTTGTCGCAGGACACGACGGTGAACGGCGCCAGGCCGCGGTCGCGCCGGCGCACCAGCGCCTCGGTGACCAGGCCGAACGACGTCCGCAGCGCGGCCCCCGGCTCGAGGTCGGCCACCACGTCGGGGTCGGTCGCGTCGAACTCGCCGGTGGTCGCGGCGATGTTGTAGCCGCCCTCGGTGACCGTCAGCGACACGATCCGCGTCGTCTCCGCCGCCATCTTCTCGACCACGGCCTCGGGGTCGTCGGGCGCGAGGAGGTACTCCACGATCGAGCCGACGACCCGCGCCTCGGCGCTCCCGTCGGGGTGCCGGACGACGAGGGTGTACAGGCAGTCCTGGGCCGCCATCACCTCGGCCATCCGGCGGTCCGACGGCAGCACCCCGACGCCGCAGATGCCCCACTCCTGCGCCGTCCCCTGCTCGAGCAGCCGGTCGACGTAGAGGGCCTGGTGCGACCGGTGGAACGCCCCCACCCCGAGGTGCACGATCCCGGCCCGCACCCGTGACCGGTCGTACGTCGGCACCGGCAGCGAGCCGGCGAGGGCGGGCAGGGTCGCGGTGGTGAGGGCGGGCACGGCGGTCTCCTGGGGTCTCAGACGGACAGGCGCCGGCCGGTCGACGGCGAGAAGAGGTGCTCGCGGCCGGGCTGGATCCGCAGGTGCACCCGCTCACCCTTCGCCGGCGGCCGGTTGGGGTCCACGCGGGCGATGACGTTCTCGTTGAAGGCGCCGGAGGAGGCCTGGGGCAGGTCCGGCAGCGTCCCGTGCAGGAAGGCGTCGGAGCCCAGCTCCTCGACCACGCCGACGTCGACCGGGAAGGCGCCGGGCTCGGACTCCGACACCAGGTCCACCGACTCCGGGCGGAAGCCGGCGACCACCGAGTCGGCACCCTCCGCGGACAGGGCGCTCAGCGCCGCCGTCGGCACGGGGATGCGCGCGCTGCCGAGCACCGCGTGCCCGTTCTCCAGCCGGAACTGCGCGAGGTTCATCCCCGGCGAGCCGATGAACCCGGCCACGAAGACGTTGGCCGGCTCCTGGTAGAGCCGCAGCGGGGTGTCGCACTGCTCGAGGATCCCGGCGCGCAGGACCGCCACCCGGTCGCCCATCGTCATGGCCTCGACCTGGTCGTGGGTGACGTAGACGGTCGTCGTCCCCAGGCGGCGCTGCAGGGCGGCGATCTGGGTGCGGGTCTGCACGCGCAGCTTGGCGTCGAGGTTGGACAGCGGCTCGTCCATGAGGAAGACCTGCGGGTCGCGCACGATGGCCCGGCCCATGGCCACCCGCTGGCGCTGCCCGCCGGACAGGGCCTTGGGCTTGCGGTGGAGGAACTCCTCCAGGTCGAGGATCTTCGCGGCCTCGGCCACCCGCTTGCGGATGTCGTCCTTGTCGCGACCGGCGATCTTCAGGGCGAAGCCCATGTTGTCCGCGACGGTCATGTGCGGGTAGAGCGCGTAGCTCTGGAAGACCATCGCGATGTCGCGGTCCTTGGACTTCAGGTGCGTGACGTCGCGGTCGCCGATGCGGATGGCCCCGCGGTCGACGTCCTCCAGGCCGGCGAGCATCCGCAGCGACGTGGACTTGCCGCAGCCGGAGGGCCCGACCAGGACGAGGAACTCGCCGTCGGCGATCTCCAGGTCCAGCGAGTCGACGGCGGGACGGTCGGAGCCGGGGTAGATGCGGCTGGCGGCGTCGTAGGTGACGGAGGCCATGGGTCTCTCCTTGCTGCTGGTCGGTGGTCGGGGGCGTCAGGACCGGGGGTGGACGACGACCTTCACCGAGTCGGGGTCGCGGCGGCCGGCGGTGAGGGCGTCCTCGGCCCGGTCCAGGCCGTAGGTGCCGGTGACGAGGCGGTCGAGGTCGACGCGGCCGGCGGCGACCAGCGCGATCGCCGTCGGCCAGGTGCCGGCGTAGCGGAAGGTGCCGGTCACCTCCAGCTCGCGCTCCTGCACGACCGACAGCGGGAGCGGCACCTCGTCGCCGCCCATGCCGACGAGGACGGCGCGGCCGGCCCGGTCGAGCGCGCGGATGCCCTGGGCGATGGCCGCGGGGTGTCCCGAGCACTCGAGCAGCACCCCGGGCGGGGGGTCGAGGTCGGTGACGTCGGCCGTCCGGGCGTCGACCACCTCGGTGGCGCCGAGGTCCCGGGCGAGGGCGAGCCGGGCGGGGTTGACGTCGGAGACGACCACCTCGGTGGCCCCGAACGCCAGGGCCGCCTGCACGCTGACCAGGCCGATCGGGCCGGCGCCGACGACGAGCACCCGAGAGCCGGCGGTGACCCCGCCCCTGCGGCACGCCCAGATCCCGACCGAGAGCGGTTCGAGCAGCGCCGCGGCGTCGTCGCTGATGCCGTCGGGCACCGGGTGGGCGAAGGCGGCGTGTACGACGACGTACTCGGCGAAGGCGCCGTCGATCGGCGGGGTCGCGAAGAACCGCATCTCCGGGCAGAGGTTGTACCGGCCGGCCAGGCACTGCGGGCAGGTCAGGTCGGGGACGCCGGGCTCGACCGAGACCCGCTGGCCGACGCGCGGCGCGGACACCCCCGGGCCGACGGCGGCCACCTCGCCCGCGGCCTCGTGCCCCAGGACCAGCGGCTCCTCGACGACGAAGCGGCCGATGCGGCCGTGCTCGTAGTAGTGCGTGTCCGAGCCGCACACCCCGACCGAGGAGACCCGGACGACGACCTCGCCGGGGCCCGGCTGCGGCACCGGGCGCTCCTCGACGACGACGTCGCCGGCGCCGCGCAGCACCGAGACCCGCATCGTCGACGCCGGGTGGAGGTCCGCCGTCCCCGGCACCGTCCCGGTGGCGGTCACTTGACCGCGCCGAGCGAGAGACCCTGCACCAGCTTGTCCTGGGCGGCGAAGCCGGCGATGAGCACCGGCAGCGACACCACGAAGGCCGCGGCACACACCTGAGCGAGGAAGAGCCCCTGGCTGGTGACGAACCCGGTCAGGTACACCGGCGCGGTCTGCGCGACGGTGCCCGTGAGGGTCCGGGCCAGCAGCAGCTCGTTCCAGCTGAAGATGAAGCAGATCAGCGAGGTCGCGGCGATCCCCGGCAGGACGATGGGCGCCACCACCGAGCGCAGCGTCAGCAGCAGTCCCGCGCCGTCCATCGAGGCCGCCTCGAGGATCTCCACCGGCACCTCGGCGAGGAACGAGCGCATCATCCACACCGCGATCGGCAGGTTCATCGCCGTGTACAGGACGATCAGCAGCCAGATGTTGTCCAGCAGGCCGCTCCACTGCGCGAACAGGTAGATGGGCAGCAGCCCGGCCACGATCGGCAGCATGCGGGTGGACAGGAAGAAGAACATCACGTCGGTCCACTTGCGCACCGGCTTGATCGACAGCGCGTAGGCCGCCGGGATGGCCAGCAGCAGCACGATGACCGTGGAGACCACGCTGGCGGTCAGCGAGTTGGCCAGCGACGGCCACGGGTTGGCGCCGGTGCCGACGCCGAAGAACTCCCGGTAGCCGGCGAAGGTCAGCGGCGCGAGCAGCGACGGCGGGTTGGTCGCCGCGTCCTCCTCGCTGTGGAAGGACGTCAGCACCATCCACAGCACCGGCACGACGAACAGGAAGCCGATCAGCCAGGCGGCCAGCCCCAGCAGGGCACCGGCCCGCGGCTTGCGCGGCCGGCGCGGCTCGCCCTCGGGCGTGCGGGTCGCGGCGACCGGTGCGACATCGGTGACGGAGCTCATCGCGCGTTCTCCTCCTGGAACAGCGTCGACACCGTCCGCAGCGCCAGCGTGGCGATGAGGATCGTGCCGATGACGACGACGACGCCGGCGGCGGACGCCCGGCCGTAGTCGTGGGCCTGGTAGAAGGTCTGGTAGATGACGTACGGGAGGTTCGCCGTGCCCAGGCCGCCCGAGGTGATCGTGAAGACGGCGTCGAAGTTCTGCACGATGTAGATCGACCCCAGCAGCCCGCCGAGCTCCAGGTAGCGGCGCAGGTGCGGGAAGGTCATGTAGCGGAAGATCTGCCAGCTGCTCGCGCCGTCGATGCGGGCCGCCTCGATGACGTCCAGCGGCCGGCTCTGCAGCCCGGCCAGCAGGATCAGCATCATGAACGGCGTCCACTGCCAGATGAGCGCGATCTCCACCGAGATCAGCGGCGCGGTGGTGATCCAGTCCGGCTGCGGCGCGTTCTCGGAGCCGAACAGCCGCCAGATCGCGGTGAGCGTCCCGTTGAGCAGGCCGTACTCGGGGTTGAACAGCGCGTGCTTCCACAGCAGCGCCGCGGCCACCGGGACGATGAGGAACGGCGTGATCATCATGGTGCGCACCACGCCCCGTCCGCGGAACTTGCGGTCGAGCAGCAGCGCGATGCCCATCCCCAGCAGCAGGCTGACCAGGACGACGACCGCGGTGAGGATGACCGTGGTGAGGATCGCCTGGCGCATGTTGACGTCGGTCAGCACGCTCGCGTAGTTGCTGAACCCCGTGAACCCCCGCTCGTCGGGGTAGTAGGCGTTCCAGTCCATGAACGACACGATCAGCGTGACGACGAACGGCAGCTGCGTCACCACGATGGTGAAGACCAGCGCCGGCAGGAGCGGTGCGCGCCGGGCCCAGTCGGAGGTGCGCCGCAGCGCCCCGCCGCTCGGTGGTGGCGGCGGCGGTGTCCCGACGTCGTCGCGCCTGCGCTCGATGGTCGTGCTCATGGCCGCTCCTCCCCCTCGCGTGCGGGTCCGGTGCCCGCGGGCGCGCAGGTCCGGGTGCTGCAGGTCTGCGTGATCCGGTGCGTGGTCGTCCGGAGGTGCGTGGTCATCCGGACTCCCGCTCGCGGTAGCGCTCGGCGACGTCCTCGGCCACCTGCTGTCCTCGTTGCAGGGCCTCGTCGACCGTCATCTGGCCGGCGATCGCGGAGCTGACGTCCTGCGACACCTGGGTGGCCAGGTCCGGGAACTCCGGGATCCCGATGAACTGGATCCCCGGCGCCGGGCGGGGCTGCACGCCGGCGTCGTTCGGGTCGGCGGTCTGGATGGCCTGCAGCGTCGGCTCGGCGAAGGCGGAGGCCTCGGCGAGGTAGTCGGGGTTCTCGTACGTCGACGCCCGCTTGCCGGCGGGGACCCGCGACCAGCCGAGCTCGTCGCCGACGAGCTCCTCGTACTCGGCGCTGGAGGCCCAGGAGATGAACTCCCACGCCGCGTCCTTCTTCGCGCTCGCCTGCTGGATGCTCCACGACCAGGCGTAGAGCCAGCCCGAGCTGTCGGTCTCGACCACCGGCGCGGGCGCGTAGCCCATCAGGCCGCGGACGGGTGAGTCCTCGGCCTCCAGCGACCCGGCCGCCGAGGTGGCGTCGTACCACATGGCGGCGTTGCCCTGGACGACGTTGTTGAGGCACTCGGTGAAGCCGGCCTGCGGTGCGCCGACCTCGCCGTGCTCGCGGACGAGGTCCACGTAGAACTGCACGGCCGTCCGGAACTCCTCGCTGTCGACCTGCGGCTCCCAGTCCTCGGTGAACCAGGTGCCGCCGAAGGTGTTCACCACCGTGGTCAGCGGCGCGAAGACCTGGCCCCAGCCGGGCTGGCCGCGCAGGCAGATGCCGGCCATCCCGGGCTCGACGCCGTCGACCTCGGCCGCGATGTCGGCGACCTCCTGCCACGTCGGACTCGCCGGCATCTCGATGCCCGCGGCCTCCAGGACGTCGGCGCGGTACATGAGGAACGACGACTCGCCGTAGAACGGCTCGCCGTAGAGCCGGCCGTCGTCGCCGGACAGCGACGCCGTCAGCGGCCCGAGGACGTCGTCCTGGTCGAACTCGGGATCGGCCTCGACGTACTCGTTCAGCGGGGCGATCCACTCGCTGCGGGCGTAGATCGGGATCTCGAAGTTGCTCAGGGTGGCGACGTCGTACTGCCCCGCCTGGCTGGAGAACTCCTGGCTGATCTTGTCCCGGACGTCGTTCTCCGGGAGCACCGTGTAGTTGACCGTGATGCCGGTCTCGGCGGTGAAGTGCTCGGCGGTGAGCTGCTGCAGGTCGGCCATCTGCGGGTTGTTGACCATCAGCACGTTGATCGTGTCCGGGCCGCCGCCGGTGGGACCGCCGCCCCAGCCGGCGCACCCGCTCAGTCCCACCGTCAACGCCGCGGCTGCCGTGGCGGCGCGGGCGGGTCGTCCGTGTCTGCGCAAGGGAACGGTCCTCTCACATCTGTCGAGGACATGACAGGCCGCTCAGATGAGCACACTGTCACTCATTTGTGTGTGGCGTGAGTCTCCTTCGTGGGTGCACGATCCGTCAAGACACCGTGCATGAGTGAGCAGCGGGGCGCTCAGACGAGCAGGAGAAGCGATGGCCGACGACCGCACCGGGCCTGCCGGGATCGTCCTCAGCGCGTCCGTCGCGCGCCGCTTCTACCTGGACGGGCGCTCCAAGGTGGAGATCGCCGACGAGTTCGGGCTGAGCCGGTTCAAGGTCGCCCGCCTCCTCGACGCCGCGCGGGAGAGCGGGCTGGTCCGCATCGAGATCCGGCACGAGGGCGAGATCGACGTCGAGTCCTCGGTGCGGCTGCGCGACCGCTACGGCCTGCAGCACGCCGTCGTCGTCGACACCCCGGACGACGACGCGGCGTCCCTGCGCGGCCACCTCGGCCGCGCCGCCGCGCAGCTGCTGGCCGAGGTGATCACCCCCGACGACGTGCTGGGCCTGGCCTGGGCGCGGGCGGTGAGCGCGATGGCCGAGGCGCTGCCCCCGCTGCCCGGGACGCCGGTCGTCCAGCTCACCGGCGTCCTGTCGCTGCCCGGCGGGCCCGACACCTCGGTGGACGTCGTCCGCGGGGTGGCCCGGGCCTCGGGCGGCGCGGCGCACGTCTTCTACGCGCCGTTCACCGTCCCCGACGCCGCGACCGCGCGGGCGCTGCGACAGCAGCCGGAGGTCGCCAGCGCCTTCGCGCAGCTGCCACTGGTGACCAAGGCGGTCGCCGGGGTCGGCCAGTGGGAGCGCGGCCAGTCCACGCTGTACGACGTCGTGTCCGACGAGGACCGCGCCGCCCTGCACCGGCTCGGGGTGTGCGCCGACGTCTCCGGCGTCTTCCTGTCCGCCGACGGCGACCCGGTCCACGCAGAGCTGTCCGAGCGCATGATCGGGATCGGCGCGGACCAGATGCGCGAGATCCCCGAGGTCATCGTCATCCCCTACGGCACGGCCAAGGCCCGCGCCGTCCGCGCCGCCCTCCGCAGCGGCCTGGTCGGTGGCATCGTGACCCACACGGCACTGGCACACGCCGTCCTCGAGGAGTGAGGGACCGGACGGAGACGGAAGGGGGCCGATGCGCGGGGACGACGAGCGCGAGGTCCTGCTCGAGGGGGGCATCGCCAACCGGGGACGGGTGGTGCGGGCCGGCGACACCGTCCGGCGGCCGCTGCGGCCCACGAGCCCGGCGACCCGGGCGCTGCTGGACCACCTCGCCGGTGTCGGGTTCACCGGGGCACCCCGCTTCCTCGGGGTGGACGAGCAGGGCCGCGAGATCCTCACCTACGTCCCCGGCAGCGCCGTCACCCCGCCCTACCCCGCGTGGGCGCTGACCGACGAGGCCCTGCTCAGCGTGGCGAGGCTGTTGCGCGACTACCACCAGGCGGTGGCCGGCTTCGACCCCGCGCCGCACGGCTGGCCGCCGTCCCCGCCGCCCGCCTTCACCGGCGAGCTGGTCAGCCACAACGACGTCAATCTGGACAACGTGGTCTTCCGCGACGGGCGGGCGGTCGCCCTCATCGACTTCGACCTGGCCAGCCCCGGCTCCCGCGTGTGGGACGTCGCCTGCGCCGCCCGCCTGTGGGCACCGCTGCGGCCCGACCGCCACATCGGCGACGCCCGGCGCGGGCGGGCGCTGGACCGCCTCCGGCTGTTCGCCGACGGCTACGGGCTCACCGACGCCGACCGCGACCGGATGGCGGCGGCGGTCCTGGCCAACCACGAGTGGTGCTACGACGTGATCGGCACCGCCGTCGCCAACGGCCACGCCGCCTTCTCCCGCTACTGGACCAGCGGGACGATGGCGCGGGCGCAGGAGACCCGCCAGTGGTACCTCGACCACGCCGACGTGCTGCGGGCCGCGCTCGGCTGACCCGCCCCTGACGGCGGGCTGGGCCCGACCCCTCGTGCCAGGCTCCGGGCATGGCCTTCGACCTGCACCGCTCGGACGGTGACGTGATCCGCTACGGCGACGACGCCCGGTACAGCTTCACCTCCACCGGCCACCTCGTCGTGTACGACGCCGCGGGCAACAAGGTGCTCTACGGCCACCACAGCTGGGACCGGGTCGAGGAGCCGGTGCCGCCGCCCGCCGAGTGACCGGGTCGGGCCGGCGCCCGGACCGCCCGGTCAGGAGTTGCCGCGGCGCTCCTGCTCGCGCTCGATGGCCTCGAACAGCGCCTTGAAGTTGCCCTTGCCGAACCCCAGCGAGCCGTGCCGCTCGATGAGCTCGAAGAAGACCGTCGGCCGGTCGCCGACCGGCTTGGTGAAGATCTGCAGCAGGTAGCCGTCCTCGTCGCGGTCGACCAGGATGCCGCGGCGCTGCAGCTCCTCGATCGGCACCCGGACCGTGCCGATGCGCGCCCGCAGCTCCGGGTCCTCGTAGTAGGAGTCCGGCGTGGCCAGGAACTCGATGCCCTCGGCGCGCATGGCGTCGACCGTGCCGAGGACGTCGTTGGTCGCCAGGGCCACGTGCTGGACGCCCGGACCGCCGTAGTAGTCGAGGAACTCGTCGATCTGCGACCGCTTCCTGCCCACCGCGGGCTCGTTGAGCGGGAACTTGACCCGGTGGTTGCCGTTGGCGACGACCTTGCTCATCAGCGCCGAGTAGTCGGTGGCGATGTCCTCGCCGACGAACTCGGCCATGTTCGTGAAGCCCATGACCCGGTGGTAGAAGTCCACCCAGCGGTCCATGGCGCCGAGCTCGACGTTGCCGACGACGTGGTCGACGGCCTGGAACAGCCGCCTCGGCCGGCCCGGACGCGGCTGGTGGGACGACGTCCGCGCGACGTAGCCGGGCAGGTGGGGACCGGTGTAGCGGGAGCGGTCGACGAGGCTGTGCCGGGTGTCGCCGTAGGTGGCGATGGCGGCGAGGCGGACGGTGCCGTGCTCGTCGGTGAGGTCGTGCGGCTCCTCCAGCACGGTCGCGCCCGCCGCCCGGGCGTGCGCGACGCAGCGGTCGACGTCGGGCACGGACAGCGCGATGTCGGCGACGCCGTCGCCGTGCCGGCGGTGGTGGTCGGCCAGCGGGCTGGCCGGGTCGTAGGCGCCGGTGACGACGAACCGGGCCGCTCCGGACCGCAGGACGTGGGAGACGGAGTCGCGGTTGCCGGTCTCCGGCCCGGAGTAGGCGACCAGCTCCATCCCGAGCGCCGACTGGAGGAAGTGGGCGGTCTGGGTGGCGTTGCCGACCACCCACACCAGCGCGTCCCAGCCGGTGACCGGGAAGGGGTCGCCGGAGGCGTCGTACTCGACCAGCCCGACCAGCTGCCGGAGCTGCTCGACGTCCAGCTGCGCGAGGCGCTCCTCGTCGTTGAGTACCTGCTCGAGGCTCATGCCCGTCTCCTCCTCCGGGGTCCCTGCGGTGCCGTCCGCAGCGCACACCCGCAACCGGCGACTGGGCAAGTGGTACCGCGACGGATGGGCGAGCTGCGCACCAAGCTGCTGCGCCGAGCCCTGGTGCTGGGCAGACTGCCCACCCCAGGGCCGAGCGAGGGGGACGACCGATGACCGACAGGACGGCGCTCGACGCGCTCGACGTGGCGCTGCTGGCCGCACTCGAGGACCACCCCCGCGCCGGGGACCTCGAGCTGGCCCGCGTCACCGGGGTGGCCCGGGGCACCGTGTCCGCGCGGCTGCAGCGGCTGGCCGCCAGCGGCGTCGTCACCGGCTACGGGCCGCAGGTCGACGTCGGGGCGGCCGGCTTCGGCGTCCAGGCGTTCGTGACGCTGGAGATCGCCCAGGGCGCGATCGACGACGTGCGGCGCGACCTCGAGGCCATCCCCGCCGTCCTGGAGGCGCACGCCACCACCGGCCAAGGCGACGTGCTGTGCCGGGTGGCCGCCGGCTCGCACGAGGAGCTGCAGCAGGTCCTCGTCGACCTCAACCGCTCGCCGGCCGTGGTGCGCTCCACCAGCGTCGTCGCGCTCTCGGAGCTGGTGCCGTGGCGCACCCGGCCGCTGCTCGAGCACGGGGCGGCACCCGGCGCCGGCCGGTCGGGCATGCCCGGAGCGGGACGCCGGACGCAGCGGGCCCGTCCACCAGGTCCACGGAGGCGGTCCGTGTGAACACCGCGTGACAGGACGTGCTCCGGCTGGCGGTGCCCCGGTTGCCGCAGCAGGATGCTCACGACTCAGCCGAGACCGGTGCTGACGCCCTCCGACCCCTCCCACGGACGCACGTCCAGGACGAGAGGAGCGGACATGGCCCACGGTCCTGCTGCCGAAGGCGGCGACCTCCAGAAAGGCCTGAAGCAGCGGCATCTGACGATGATCGCGATCGGGGGCGTCATCGGTGCCGGCCTGTTCGTCGGCTCCGGCGCGATCATCGGCGAGGTCGGCCCGGCCGCCTTCCTCACCTACGCCATCACCGGCGTCCTGATCGTCATGGTCATGCGGATGCTCGGCGAGATGGCCGTCGCCAACCCCTCGACCGGGTCCTTCGCGGACTACGCACGGCAGTCCCTCGGCGGCTGGGCCGGCTTCAGCGTCGGCTGGCTGTACTGGTACTTCTGGGTCATCGTCGTCGGCTTCGAGGCCGTGGCCGGGGCGGCGATCCTGCAGCGCTGGCTGCCCGACGTCCCGCTGTGGCTCATGGCGCTGGTCCTGATGGTGCTCATGACGGCGACCAACCTGTTCTCGGTGGCCTCCTACGGGGAGTTCGAGTACTGGTTCGCCGGCGTCAAGGTCCTCGCGATCGTCGCGTTCATCGCCCTGGGCGCGCTGTTCGTCCTGGGGCTGTGGCCGGACCGTGACCTCGACTTCTCGAACCTCACCGCGCACGGCGGCCTCTTCCCCAACGGCGTCGGCACGCTCTTCTCGGGCATCGTCATCGTGGTCTTCTCGATGGTCGGTGCCGAGATCGCGACCATCGCCGCCGCGGAGTCCGACGAGCCGGAGCGCGGCATCGCACGGGCGACCAACTCCGTCGTCTTCCGGATCCTGATCTTCTACGTCGGCTCCATCTTCCTGCTGGCCACCATCCTGCCGTGGAACTCCACGGAGCTCGGTGACTCGCCCTACGTGGCCGCGATGGAGGAGATGGGCATCCCGGCAGCGGCCGAGATCATGAACGCGGTCGTGCTCACCGCCGTCCTGTCCTGCCTGAACTCCGGCCTCTATACGGCCTCCCGCATGCTGTTCGTGCTCGCCGCCCGGCACGAGGCACCCGGCCGGATGCTGTCGATCAACCGGCGTGGTGTCCCTGCGTGGGCGATCCTCTCGTCCAGCGTCGTCGGGTTCCTCTGCGTGATCGCCGCCTACATCTCGCCGGAGACGGTCTTCCTGTTCCTGCTCAACTCCTCCGGCGCGATCATCCTGTTCGTCTACCTGCTGATCAGCCTCTCCGAGCTGCGGATGCGGCCGACCATCCCGCCCGAGCGGCTCAAGGTGAAGATGTGGTTCTTCCCCGTCCTCACGCTGCTCACGGCGGCCTCGATCGTCGCGATCCTGGTGCTGATGTTCGTCCGGGAGAGCACGCGGTCGCAGCTGCTGCTCAGCCTGCTGGCCTGGGCGCTGGTCCTGGTGGCCTACCTCGTCCGGCGCAGGGTGATCGGCGATGCCCACCTGACGCAGGAGGGCGTGGCTGCCGAGCAGCGCGCCGACCGGTGGATGCACGAGCACGGCGCGGTCGTGGACGTGGAGGTCGACGCCGCCGTGGGCGAGGGGCGGCTCGACCCGCGGGTGATCCGGCGGATGGACGAGGAGGGCTACCCCACCGAGAGCCCGTAACCGCCCGCGCTGCGCCGGGCGCCGTCGAGCAGGGGGACGACGCGGCGCCCGGCGTAGCGTGGGGTCGTCGGTCCCCCTCGTGCGCCGCCTCCCGGGCGGTGCCGGACCCGACGCTCGTCAACACCGCCGTCCCGGCGGAGTCAGGCCGTCGTCCCGTGGCCCCCACCGCCCTCCCCCGCCTGCGCACCGACGCCCCGTCCCTGGGTGGCCCCGCGTGCGACGCGTGCCCGCACGCGACGTCCGACCACGACGCCATCGGACTGCGGTTCTGCCGCGCCACCCTCACGGGGGCGATCACGAGGGGCTGCATCTGCCGGCCGTCCTGACGCCGGCGGGGCCGGGGCGTCAGACCTCGTCCCCGGCCGGTGGGCGATCCCGCTCCTGCGCCAGGTACTGCGCCGTCGTGGTCACGCGCTCGACCCGCGCCAGCCGCCGCCGTTCCAGCTCGTCGAGGTCCCCGTCCGCGGCGGCGACCACGAGGGAGTCGGTGTGGCGCTCCCAGACGTCGAGGCCCAGCGGCATGGCGAGCAGGTCCGCGACGCTGGTGCCCGGAGCCGGCGTCAGGCGGGCGATCCACGTCTCCTCACCCGTCCCCACGCACACCGTCCCGGGGCCGGTGGAGGACCCGCTGGAGGAACTCCAGTGCCGCAGGCCGGTTCTCCTCCCAGCACGGTGTGATCTGCTCGGCCGGCAGGATGAACCCGCCCTCCTCCCAGGTGGCTGGGCGCAGTTCGACGGTGAGGGACACCGCGTCGTACTCGCCGTAGGTCCAGTCGGTGGTGTCTCCCGCGGTCAGGTACAACCCCGAGGACTGCTTCGCGGTGTAGGTCCTGCCGTGCACCTTCGCGATCGACCGTTCCATCTCCTCGGCCAGGTCGCGCACCTCGCCCAGGTCGGCCGCGTCCCTGATCGGCTCGGTGGTGTGGCCCCACGGGTACAGGATCAGCTGCGAGTAGCTGTGGTAGGTGAGCACGCCGCCGAACAGCTCCCGGGCGACCAGGTCGCGCACGGCGCGCACCTCCGGCTCGGAGAAGGCGCGGGGGCCGACGTACGTCTCGTCCGCGGGGACGTGGCTGGAGGTGTTGTTCCTCAGCGTGCCCCACATGTAGCCGTAGTTGCGGTTGGGGTCGACGCCGACGGTGCCGTCGTGGTTCCGGCGCCGATTCTTGCGCCACAGCCGGTTCGGCGGGGTCTGCGTGTACTCGTGCCCGTCCGGGTTGACCATCGGCGCGACCCAGACCTCGCCCTGCTGCAGCCAGCCCTGCACCGGGTCGGACGAGGAGTTCTGCAGCAGGTGCTCGGCCAGCCGGTAGGGGACCTCGACGGAGATCCACTCCCGCGCGTGGTGACAGCCCAGGAAGGCGACCTTGCGGGTGCTGCCCCGGCGCTCGCCGATGCGCAGGGCCCACAGCGGACGGCCCTCCACGCTGCGCCCGATCTCGTGCAGCTCGGCGATCTCCGGGTGCTGGTCGGCCAGGCGCCGCAGGTCCTGCTCCAGGCTCGCCGCCGTGTGGTAGCCGGTCGCCGCGGCGTCGGTCGCGAACGCCGACAGATAGGGGTCGACCGTCTGCAGCTGCTCGACGCCGTACCCCATGGCCTGCAACCGGGCGGCCTGGGCCTCGTCGGCCTGGACCACCAGGTGATCGGGCTCGACCTCCCACACGTCCAGCCCGACGGGAGCGGTGAGGAGGTCGGCCAGCGGGGCCCGCGTGCTGGCGGACGTGACCCTCGCGATCAAGCTCGCCATCGGTCTCTCCCGTTCCCGTTCCCGTGATCCGGTGCACCGGACCTGCCCGCGGCCACGTCCCCTCGGCGACCCGGGTGGGAGCCGCACCCGGCGGGTGCCCGGCTCGCGTGGATCGTCCGCTGCGCCACGCTAGGCCGGGCTCCGTCACGGCGGTGTCAACGCCTCGTCACGGCTCATGCGCTCGACGGCGACGTGACCCCCGACGAGCCGGTGCGCGGCTCGCGGGGGTCGGCACCGCGGGGCTCAGGCGGCCTGCACGGTGAACGGCACGGTGATCACGTCTCCGCCGGCGAGGCGGAACTGGGCCCACAGCCGGTAGGTCCCGGCGGTCGGGAACTCGGCGTGGACGTCGAGCTCGGGGCCGAACGTCTGGCCGGGCAGGGCGAAGACCGGCCGGCCGCGGTCGTCGGTCACCTCGGCGTGCTCGTGGGCGAAGGTCTCGCCGTCGGCGCGCACCACCACGACGTGGCCGGCGGCGGCGAGGTAGGGCTGCAGGTCGTCGACCGGCCGGCCGGTCGCCGCGTCGGTGAGCACGAGGTCCAGGTCGCTGACCTCTCCGGCCACCGCACTCCCCTCGAGCTCGACCCGCACGCCGTCGACGACCACGCTGCGCGGCCCGACGGTCAGGGCCACCGGCTCCGGAGCGGTGCCGGCCACGGTGACCACCTGCCGCTGGTGGACGTCGCCCATCTCGCCCTGCCGCCGGAACTCGGTGTTGACGACGTACCGGCCGGGGGTCGGGAACGTGACGTCGACGGCCAGCTGCCCGGGGGTGCCGGTCGGCTGCGGGTGGACGTGCGTGAACGTGCCGAGGTCCTCGCGGGTGGCGATGAGGTGCATCCACGCCTCGTGGCTGCGGGTGAGGTCCTCGACGGGCTCGCCGGAGGCGGCGTCGACGACGGTGGCGACCAGCCGCGTGGACTCGCCGGGCCGGACCTGCGCGGGCAGCTCGAGCCGCACCTCGACCCCGGCCTCGGCAGCGTCGGCCGGCGGCACCTCGGCGGTCATCATCTCGCTCATCGCCGGGCGCATCGGCATGCCGGTGCCCTGCACCCACGCCAGCGTGCCGTTCATGCCGCGCTCGGCGGCGTCCATCCGGCTGACCGCGGTCAGGCCGGCGCCGAGGGCGAGGGCGACGACGGCGACCCCGGTCAGGTAGGCGTACTGGCCGATCCGCGCCCGCACCGGCGGGTGCAGGATCTCGGCCACCGTGGCCGGACGGCGGAACCGGCGCAGCCGCAGCGCGTTGGTCAGCACGCTGACCGAGCTCATGGCCATGGCCGCGCTGGCCAGCACCGGGTCGAGCAGCAGCCCGTCCCAGGCGTACAGCGCGCCGGCGGCGACCGGGATCAGCAGCAGGTTGTAGCCGAAGGCCCAGGCCAGGCCCTGCTTCATCGTCGCCACCGTGCGCCGGGACAGGGCGATGGCCGAGACGATGCCGCGCAGGTCGCCGCCGACGAGGGTGACGTCGGAGGCAGCGACGGCGACGTCCGCGCCGGTGCCGATCGCGATGCCGACGTCGGCCGCCGACAGGGCCGCGGCGTCGTTGACGCCGTCGCCGGCCATCGCGACGACGTGCCCCTGCTCCTGCAGCCGGCGGACCTCCGCCGCCTTCTGGGCCGGCAGCACCTCGGCGAGCACGTGCTCGATGCCCACCTGGTCGGCGATCGCCCGGGCGGTGGCGGCGTCGTCCCCGGTCAGCATCCACACCTGCACGCCCAGCGCGTGCAGCTGGGCGACGGCCTCGGCGGACTCGGGCTTGACCGTGTCCGCGACGGCGATCGTCGCGGCGGGACGCCCGTCGACGGCGACGAACATCGGGGTCTGCCCGGCCGCGGCCGCACCGGCGGCGGCGCCGGCCAGCACGGACACGTCCACGCCCCGCGCGTCCATCAGCGCCCGGTTGCCGGCCAGCACGTGCCGGCCGTCGACGACGGCGTCGATGCCGTGGCCGGGGACGGCGTCGAAGGAGTCCAGCGGAGGCCGGCGCAGCCCGCGGGCGGTGGCGGCGGCGACGATCGCCTCGGCGACGGGGTGCTCGCTGCCGGTCTCCGCGCCGGCGACCAGGGTCAGTACGTCGTCCTCGGTCCAGCCGCCGGCGGTGGTCACCGCGGTCAGTGACGGCTTCCCGCGGGTGATGGTGCCGGTCTTGTCCAGGACGACGGCGGTGACCCGGCGGGCGGTCTCCAGCGCGTCGCCGTTGCCGATGAGGATGCCCAGCTCGGCGGCCCGCCCGGTGCCGACCATGACCGCGGTCGGGTGGCCAGGCCCAGCGCGCACGGGCAGGCGATGATCAGCACGGCGATCGTGGTGGTGATCGCCATCGTGAGCCGGCCGGTGTCCGGGCCGAGCAGCGCCCACGCGACGAACGTCGCCGCGGCCAGCAGCAGCACGATCGGGACGAACCAGGCCGAGACCCGGTCGGCGAGGCGCTGCATCGGCACCTTCGCGCCCTGCGCGTCCTCGACCAGGCGGACGATCTGCGCCAGCGCGGTGTCCTCACCGACCGCGGTGGCCCGCAGCACCACCGTGCCGGTGCGGTTGAGCGTCGCGCCGATGACCGTGTCGCCGGCCGCCTTGTCCACCGGCAGGCTCTCGCCGGTCAGCATGCTCTCGTCGACCGCGGTGTCGCCGTCGGTGACGACGCCGTCGACCGGCACCTTCTCCCCCGGCCGCACCCGCACCAGGTCGCCGACGACGACCTGCTCGACCGGGACGTCGACCTCGCTGCCGTCGCGCAGCACCCGCGCGGTCTTCGGGGCCAGGCCCACCAGCGCGGTGATGGCGGCGGCCGTGCGCTTCTTGGCCCGGCCCTCCATCCACCGCCCGGCCAGGACGAGCGCGAGGATGACCAGCGACGTCTCGAAGTAGACGTGCAGCGGCAGTCCCCAGCGCTCGGCCGCGGCGGGCCACAGGGTGACGAACGCGCTGTAGAGGTAGGCGACCCCGGTGCCCAGCGCGACGAGGGTGTTCATGTTCGTCGACCGGTGCCGGGCCGCCGTCCACGCGGCGCGGTAGACGTCGCGGCCGGCCCAGGACTGCACGACGGTCGCGACCACGAGGATCGCGGCATCAGCCAGTCCATCGTGTCCAGGTACAGCGGCACGTACATCAGGACCATCAGCCCGAGCCCGACGGCGAGGGTGACCTGCCACTTGCGCTTCAGCGCGGTCAGGTGGTCGTCGTCGTGGGCGTCGGGGACCTCGGCCGGCGCGGTCGCCGGCTGGGCCTCGCGGCGCGGGGTCGCGGTGTAGCCGGCACGGGCCACCGCGGCAGTGAGCTCGTCGAGGCCCACCTGCCACGGGTCGAAGCGGACGGTGGCGACCTCGGTGGCCAGGTTGACCTCCGCGGCGGACACGCCGTCCACCCGGTCGAGGGCCTTCTCCACCCGGCCCACGCACGAGGCGCAGGTCATGCCACCGATCTCCAGCGTGCACGCGGTGGTGGCCTCGGTCGCCGCGGGCGGCGGCGCGGTCGTCGTCATGGCGGATCTCCTGGTCGGACGTGGTCCTGGGTGGGACCGATGCTCGGCGGCGGGCTCCCGGCTCGGACCGGGAGAACCACCGGGTTCGCCGGACGGCGGGGTCGGCCCCGGGCGGCCGCGTCGGCGCCGGTCGGGGCGGTCGCGGCGGCGGGTACGGCTGGGACGGCTCCCGCCGCCGCGGTCGGCCTCAGCAGGAGGCGTACTCGTGCGGGCGCAGCAGCATCGCCGCGGCCATCGCCGGGAGCATGAGGACGTGGCCCCAGAGCAGCAGGGCGCCCTCGTCGACGAGCCCGAGCGCGAACGGCACGAACAGCACCAGGAACGGCAGGTACATCGCCGCGCCCATCTCGGCGATCGGCCGCCAGCGGTGGCCGCGGACCTTCATCCACGCGGACATGGCGACGGTCATGTTCGTGGCCATGATCAGCGCGCCCGTGTACGGGTTGCGCATCAGCTCGGCGGCACCGAGGGCGTCGAGGACGAACGTCCACACCGGGTGCAGCGCCACCATGCCGACGGCCATCGCCACGACCATCTCGGCGAAGTGCCGGGCGAACTTCCCCGCGCTGAGGTGGTGTGCGGTGTGTGGCGCGGGCTCGGGGTGCGCGGCGGTCGCGGTCTGGGTGGGGACGGTGCTGGACACGGCGGGCCTCCGGTAGGGATCGGGTCGGGCGGGGGTCACGGGACGAGGGCGTAGCCGGCCTCGTCGACGGCGGCGGCGATGTCGGCGCGGTCGACGGGTCGGGCGGCGGTGACGGTGACCGAGCCGGTGGCCAGGTCGACGCGGACCGACTCGACGCCGTCGACGCCCGAGATCTCCTCGGTGACCGCGCGCCGGCAGTGCTCGCAGGTCATGCCGGTGACGGTGAAGGTCGTCGAGCCGATGAAGCTGCGGGGCGTGCTGGAGAGCATGGGGACTCCTCGGTCGGACGGGTGGTGCTGCGGTCGGGGACCAGGGTCGGTGCCGGGGTGGGGACCTCTCACCGGGGAAACCGCCGGGATCTGCGCCGGGACGGCACCTCCGCACCGGATCGGGCCGATCCGGTGCCGGATCGCACTAGGGTCGCGGCGTGCTGGCCGGCCGGGACCGCGAGCGCGCGGCCATCGCGGCGCTCGTCGACGCGGCGCGGGCCGGCCGCGGTGGCGCGCTGGTCCTCACCGGGCCGCCCGGCGTGGGCAAGTCGGCCCTGCTGGCGGACGCGCTGGCCCGGGCCGAGGGGATGACGGTCCTCCGCACCCAGGGCCTGGAGTCGGAGTCGCCGCTCGCGTTCGCCGCGCTGCAGCGCCTGCTGCGCCCGGTCCTGGCCGACTGCGTGCAGCACCTGCCGCAGCCGCAGGCCCGCGCGCTGCGGGCCGCCCTGGGCGAGACCGACGACGGCCCCGGCGACCGGTTCCTCGTCTTCCTGGCGGCGTTGAGCGTCCTGGCCGACGCCGGACAGCACCGGCCGGTGCTCGCCGTCGTCGACGACGCGCACTGGCTCGACGACGCCTCGGCCGCGGCGCTGCTGTTCGTCGCCCGCCGGCTGCAGGTGGAGCGGGTCGCCCTGCTGTTCGCCGCCCGCGACGCCGACGTCCGCACCTTCGACAGCGGCGACCTCCCCCGGCTCGTCGTCGGCGGCCTCGACGCCGACGCCGCCGGGCAGCTGCTCAGCGCCCGCGCCGCCGTCGCCGTCCCCCCGGACGTGCGCGACGCGCTGCTCGCCAGCACCGGCGGCAGCCCGCTCGCCCTGGTCGAGCTGGCCGAGGTCCTGACGCCGGAGCAGCTGTCCGGCCGGGTCCGGCTGCCCGACCGCCTGCCGCTGACCGAGGGCGTCGAGCGGGCCTTCCTCGACCGCTACCGGCGGCTGCCCGGCCCGGCGCGGACGGTGCTGCTGGTCGCGGCCGCCGACGACTCCGGGCGGGCGCGGGTCGTGCGGCAGGCGGCCACCTCCCTGGGAGCCGACGAGGAGGCGCTGGCGACCGCCGAGCGCTCCGGGCTGCTGCGCGTCCGGGAGGCCGCCGTCGACCTGCGGCACCCGCTGGTGCGCTCGGCGGTGTACGGCGCCGCCACCAGCACCGAGCGCCGGCAGGCGCACCGCGCGCTCGCCGCCGCGCTGTCCGGCCCGGGGGAGGCCGACCGGCGCGCCTGGCACCTGGCCGCATCGGTCCTCGAACCGGACGAGGCGGTCGTCGCCGAGCTGGACGCCGCCGCGGAACGAGCCCGGGCGCGGGGCGGCCTGGAGGCGGCCGCGTCCGCGTGGGAACGGGCCGCCGAGCTCTCGCCGGCCGGCGACGCCCAGGCCGGACGGCTGTACGCGGCCGCCCGGGCGGCGTGGTTGGCCGCGCAGCCCGTCCGCGCGCGGGCACTCGTCGACGCTGCCGCCGCCCAGGCCGGCGATCCGCTGCTGCGCTCCGACGTCCTGCGGTTGCGGGCCCGCATCGAGTGGAACACCGGGTCGCTGGACACCGGCCGCCGGATGGTGCTCGAGGCCGCCGCGGAGGTCGCGCCGCACGACTCCCAGCGCGCCCGGGAGATGGCGATGTTCGCCGTCGCGCTCGAGGCCTTCGGCGCGCACCGGACCGGCACCGCGGACCCGACCGCCCTCGTCCCGCCGCCCGGGCCCGGTGCGCCGCTGCGCGCCCGCTGCTTCTCCGACCTGCTGTACGGCCTCGACGCGGCCGTCCGCGGGGACTGGACGGCCGCGGTGCCACCGCTGGCCGAGGCCTTCACCCTCGCCGAGGACCTCGCCGAGGAGGACCTGGACCTGCTGCCCAACCTGGGCATCGCCGCGCTCCACCTGGGCGACGACGCGCGGACCCGGCACTACCACGAGCAGCTGCTGGCCCGTGCCCGCAGCACCGGCGCCGTCCTGATGATCCTCTACTCGCTGACGCGCGTCGGCTTCGCCGAGCTGGCCACCGGGCGGTGGACCGCGGCCCGCGCCGCGGCCGCCGAGGCACTGCCGCTGGCCGACCACTCCGGGCACCGGGGGCTGGCCGCACTGCCCACCGCCTGGCTCGCGCTGCTGGCGGCGCTGCGCGGCGACGAGACGGTCGAGCAGCACCTCGCCGACGCCGAGCGGATCTGCACCGACCACCCGCTGGGCATCCTCGCCGAGGTGGTGCCCGACGTGCTGCAGTGGGCCCGCGGCGTGCGCGACGCCGCCGACCCCCCGGCCGCCCTGCACCGGCTGGAGCAGATCCGGTCCCCCATCACCCGCCGGCTGGCCGCGACCGAGCGCATCGAGGCCGCCGTCCGGGCGGGCCGGCCCGAGCTGGCGGGCGACTGGGTGGCGGAGCTGGCCGCCTTCGCCGACGCGACCGGCTCCGCGTGGGCGCAGGCCGGAGCCGAGCACGGCCGGGCCCTGCTCGGCGAGGGACCCGAGGCCGCCGGCCACTTCGAGCGGGCGCTCGCCGCGCACGCCGTGACCGACCGCCGGCCCGACCGGGCCCGCACCCAGCTGGCCTACGGCGCCTTCCTGCGCCGGTCCCGCCGCCGCGTCGACGCACGCGCCCACCTGCGCGCCGCGCTCGAGACCTTCGAGGACCTCGGCGCGCGGCCGTGGGCCGACCGCGCACGGCAGGAGCTGCGGGCCTCCGGGGAGACCGCCCGCCGCCGCGACCCCTCCACCGTCGTGGACCTCACCCCGCAGGAGCTGCAGGTGGCCCGCCTGGTGCGGCGCGGGCTGCCCAACCGCGACGTCGCCGCCCAGCTGTACGTCAGCCCCCGCACCGTCGACTTCCACCTGCGCAACGTCTTCGCCAAGCTCGGCGTCAGCAGCCGCACCGAGCTGGCCGCCACCGCGCTCGACTGACGGCGCGGCGACCCGCGGGCGATCGCCGGTGGTGTCGCTACGGTCTGGGGCCGTGCTGACCGGGCGGGACGCCGAACGTGCGGCGATCGCCGCGCTGCTCGGCGCTGCCCGCGGCGGCACCGGGGGCGCGCTCGTCGTGCGCGGCGTGGCCGGCTCCGGCAAGTCGACGCTGCTGGCCGACGCCCTGGCCGCGGCTCCGGACACGACGGTGCTGCGCACCTGCGGGGTGGAGTCGGAGTCCCCGCTGGCCTTCGCCGCGCTGCAGCGGCTGCTGTGGCCGCTGCGCTCCCGCGTCGACGCCCTGCCGTCGCCCCAGCAGGCGGCGCTGCGGGCCGCGCTGGGTGAGGCCGAGGGCGAGGGCGACCGGTTCCTGGCGTTCCTCGGGACCCTGAGCCTGCTGTCCGACGCCGCCGAGCAGCGGCCGGTGCTGGCCGTCGTCGACGACGCGCACTGGCTCGACGACGCCTCGGCCGCGGCGCTGCTGTTCGCGGCCCGCCGGCTGCAGGCCGAGCGCGTGGCGCTGCTGTTCGCCGCCCGCGACGCCGACGCCCGCACCTTCGACGCCGACGACCTGCCCACCGTCGAGCTCGGTGGCCTCACCGGCGAGGCGGCCGGTGCGGTGCTCGCCGCGCACGCGCCCGCAGGCGTCGACCCCGCGGTGCGGGACCAGCTGGTCGCCGCCACCGGCGGCAACCCGCTGGCGCTCCGAGAACTGTCCGGAGCACTCACCGGGGACCAGCTGGCCGGCCGCACCCCCCTGCCGGCGCGGCTGCCGCTCACCGGCGGGGTGGAGCGCGCGTTCCTCGACCGCCACCGGCGGCTGACCGGGCCGGCGCAGCGGTTGCTGCTGGTCGCCGCGACGGACGACACCGGGCGGCTGGCCGTCGTCCTCGACGCCGCCGGGCGGCTGGACGCCGGGGACGAGGCCCTCGACGAGATCGAGCGCACGGGACTGCTGCGGGTCGACGGGGACGCCGTCGCCCTCCACCACCCGCTGGTGCGCTCCGCGGTCTACCGGGCGGCGAGCAGCACCCAGCGGCGGGCCGCGCACCGGGCCCTGGCCGACGTGCTCGGCGGCGATCCCGACCGGCGGGCCTGGCACCTGGCCGCCGCCGTCGACCGGCCCGACGACGAGGTCGTCGCCGCGCTGGACGCCGTCGCCGAGCGCGCCGCGGCGCGGGGCGGGCACGAGGCCGCCGCGGCCGCCTGGGCCCGCGCGGCCGAGCTCTCCGGCAGCGGGGAGGCCCGTGGCCGCCGGCTGTACCTGGCCGCGTCCTCGGCCTGGCTGGGCGCGCAGCCGTCACGGGCGGCGGCGCTCGCGACCGCCGCCGCGGCCGACGTGGCCGAGCCGCTGCTGCGCGCCCGGCTGCTCACGCTGCAGGGGACGATCGAGTGGAACACCCGCTCGCTCGACGACGGCTACGACCACGTCGTGCACGCCGCGCAGGTCGCCGCCGGCGTCGACGTGGCGCTGGCCCGGCAGCTGGCGATGCTGGCCGCCTCGCTGGCCGCCTTCGGCGCCCGGTCGCCCCGGCAGTTCGACCCGGCCGCGCTCGCGCCCCCTCCGGCACCGGACGCCCTACCCCGCGTCCGCGCCGCCTCCGCGCTGCTGCACGGGTTCCGCGCCGCCGCCCGGCAGGACTGGGGCACCGCCGCCGACCGCTTCCGCGACGCCTTCGCCCTCACCGACGCCGACCCGCTCGACGACCACGTGCTGCAGCCCAACCTGGGCGTCGCGGCCATGCTGGTCGACGACGACGAGCGCGGGCTGCGGCTGCACGCCGAGCAGCTGACCGCCGCCCGCCGCGCCGGGGCACTGAGCATGGTCGAGCACGCCCTCACCCGCGGCGCGCAGTTCCAGATCGCCACCGGCGCCTGGACACAGGCCGCGGGCGCCGCGGCCGAGGCGCTGCCGCTGACCGCCGGTACCGGCCACCCCGGCCTGACCGCGCTGCCGACCGCCCAGCTCGCGGTGCTCGCGGCCCTGCGCGGGGACGACGCCGCCGACCGCCACCTGGCCGAGGCGGCGGCGATCCGGGAGGCCCACCCGATCGGGCTGAGCGACCTGGTCGTCGTCGACCTGGTGCGCTGGGCGCGCGGGCTGCGTGCCGGGCAGCCGGCGTCCGCGCTGCACCACCTGGAGCAGATCAGCTCCCCCGGGCTCCGCCGCACGGCCGCGATCGACCGGCTGGAGACCGCCGTCCGGGCCGGCCGGCCCGACCTCGCCCGCGCCTGGCTGGACGAGCTGGACGCGTTCGCCACGGGGACCGGCGCGCCGTCCGCACGGGCCGCCGTCGAGCACGGCCGGGCCCTGCTGGCCGGGGACGGCGCCGCCGCCGAGGAGCACTTCCGGCGCGCCCTGGCGGCGCACGGGAGGTCACTGCGCCTGCCCGACCGCGCCCGCACCCACCTCGCCCTCGGGGAGCACCTGCGCCGCGCCCGCCGCCGGGTCGACGCCCGCGAGCACCTGCGGGCCGCCCTCGCGCTCTTCGACGACCTCGGGGCCGCGCCCTGGGCCGAGCGCGCCGCGCAGGAGCTGCGCGCCTCCGGGGAGACCGCCCGCCGCCGCGACGTCTCCACCGCGACCGAGCTCACCCCGCAGGAGCGGCAGGTGGCCGCCCTGGTCCGGCAGGGACTGTCCAACCGGGACGCCGCCGCGCGGCTGTTCGTCAGCCCCCGCACCGTCGACTTCCACCTGCGCAACGTGTTCGGCAAGCTCGCCGTGACCTCCCGCGCCGAGCTCACCGCCCTCCCGATCGACCTGTGACGCGGCCCCGGCGAGGAACCCGGCGGTTCTCCCGGCGTGACGCCGGTCCCCCGCTCCTAGCGTCCGGGTCGGAGCACCCACCGACGCCGTGTCAGGAGACGCCATGCCCACGCCGACGACCTCCCCCGGCGGCCGCGAGCCCCTCGACGTGCTCGTCGTCGGGGCCGGCCAGGCCGGTCTCGCCCTCGGTCACCACCTCGCCCGCCGCGACGCCGACTTCCTGCTGCTCGACGCCGGCCCGGAGGTCGGCTCCTCCTGGCGCTCCCGCTGGGACTCGCTGCGCCTGTTCAGCCCCGCCCAGTACGACGCGCTGCCCGGGATGCCGTTCCCCGCCGCGGCCGACACCCACCCCGGCAAGGACGACGTCGCCGACTACCTCGCCGCCTACGCCCGCCACTTCCGGCTGCCGGTCCGGCTGGACTCGCCGGTGCTGCGGCTGCACCGCGACGAGGACGGCGCGTTCGCGGCCACCACGCCCTCCGGCACGCTGCGCGCCCGGCAGGTCGTCGTCGCCACCGGCCCGTTCCAGACGCCCTTCGTCCCCGCGGTCGCCGGCCGGCTGGACCCGGCGGTGCCGCAGCTGCACAGCGCCGGGTACCGCAACCCGGCCCAGGTCCCCGGCGCCGGCCGCGTGCTCGTCGTCGGCGCGGCCAACTCCGGCCTGCAGATCGCCGCCGAGCTGGCGGCCACCCGGCCGGTGACCGTCGCCGCCGGCTCCCGGCCGCTGGAGCTCCCGCAGCGGGTCCTCGGCCGCGACCTGTTCACCTGGCTGACTCGCTCGGGGTTCTTCGGCGTCCCGTCGCACACCCGCCTCGCCCGCCGGCTGCGCGCCCGCGGCGACCTGGTCATCGGCAGCCGCACCCGCACCCTGCGCCGCCGCGGCATCGACGTCCGGCCGCGGCTGACCGGGTTCGCCGGCCGCGCCGCCGCCTTCGCCGACGGGAGCACGGTCGAGGTCGACGCGGTCGTGTGGGCCACCGGGTTCCGGCCCGACCACTCCTGGCTGCACGTGCCCGGGGTGGTCGTCGACGGGCAGGTCCGCCACGAGGCCGGTGTCACCGACGTGCCCGGGCTGTACTTCCTCGGCCTGCCCTGGCAGACCTGCCGCGGCTCGGCGCTGCTCGGGTTCGTCGGCGCCGACGCGGCCGCCCTGTCCGACCGCATGGCCGCCGACGCCCGCCGGGACCGGTACGGCGGGACCGCCGCGGAGGACCCGCCGCTGGCCGCCGCGCGCTGAGCTCTCCCCTCCTGGGAGGGTGACGCCGCACGGAGCGCCGAGCGACCCGGGCGCCACGGCACGCAGGAGCTGATCGTCCCCATGGCAACCACGGCGCTGGTCCTCGACCTCGGCGGCACGTTCGCCTTCGCCCTCAACGGCGCCCTGACCGCCCTGCGTGCCACCCGCCTCGACATCGTCGGTGTCGTCACCCTCGGGATGATCACCGCGCTCGGGGGCGGCACCATCCGTGACCTGTTCCTCGACAGCCTGCCGCCCGCCACCTTCCTCGACTGGCGGTACCTGGCCGTGGCCGCCGGCGGCGGGCTGATCGCCTTCCTCTCCGGCTCCCACCTGGAGCGGATCAACGGGACCATCAACGTCCTGGACGCCGCCGGGCTGAGCCTCTTCGCCGTGACCGGCGCCCTCAAGGCGACCGGGCTCGGCTTCGGCCCCGCGCAGGCCGTCATCGTCGGCGCGATCACGGCGGTCGGCGGCGGCACGATCCGCGACGTGCTCACCCGCCGGGTCCCGTCGGTGCTCAGCAGCGGGCTCTACGCCGTCCCGGCCCTCGTCGGCGCCACCGCCGTCGTCGTCGCCGAGCTGCTCGGGACCCGGGGGACGGTGGCCGCGGTCGGCGCCGCGGTCCTGTGCTTCGTCATCCGCATGCTGGGGGTCCACTTCGACGTCAACGCCCCGGTCCCGCCGGGCAGCCCGCCGCCCGAGGACGGGTGACCGCGCCGTCCGCCGTGCCCCTCAGGCGGCCGGCCAGGCCGGGGCGGTGACCCGGGCTCCGCGGACCGGTCGCGGCCGGAGGCGCCACCAGAGCCACCCGAGTGCGGTGACGGCGCCGACCGCGAGCCCGGGGACCGACGACCCCAGCAGGACCAGGACGATGGCCACGCGGAGGCCCGCGGCGACGGCAGCGGGCACGTCCGGCAGCTCCCGGGGGTCCCGCTCCCGCCGCCCCGGCGGGGACGGGCCGACGGGGGGAGGTTCGTCGGCCTCGCGGTCGTAGCAGCGCACGATGCCGTCCCAGATGGCACGTTCGCGGTCATCGAGCACCGGCCACCTCCTGCTGCCGGCCCGACCATGCTCCGGTCGACGGCGCCTGGCAACGGACGGCGCAGCCGCACCGCCCCGGGACCCGTGCGCGGGACGTCGACCCCGCGCGGCCCCCGGTGCGGTCGGTGTGCACCCGGGGAGCCGGCCCGCCGTCCGGGTTGCCGGGCACCGGCAAGGTCCGCCGCGCCGAGTTCACCGGCGGCTGCCCTTCCCCGGCAGAGGGGAGCGAGGCATGGTCGGGGTGACCGGCAGAGCCGGCGCCATGGACGACGGGAGGGACGAGGGATGACCGCGCGCACGCGCCTCCCCTCCGGCACCCGCGTCCCCGTGCCCGGCGGGTCCTGCGCGGCGTCCCGCGACCGCTCGCCGTGGCCGGTCACCGGCGGCGGGCTGCCGGCGCCGTCGAGGAGTCCGCGCGCCCGCGGTCGGCGCGGCCAGGACAGGGCGCCGCCGCGGTCCCGGTGACCCCTCGGCTGCACATCTCGACGCGTCCCGCCCGCGGGACGCGTTCTCGTCGTACTCCAGGAGAGACCCATGACCACCACCCCGTCCGCGCCCCCGACGACGGCGTTCGAGCCGTTCCGGGGCCTGCTGCAGACCCAGCGGGCCGACTGCCTCCGGCAGCGGGAGCTGGCGCTGGCCGAGGCCGCCACGTCGGTTCCCGACCCGGTGGCGACCAGCCGGGCCGCCACGCTGCTGCGCACGCTCGAGGAGATCGACGCGGCCCTGGACCGGCTCGACGCCGGCACCTACGGCACCTGCGTGCACTGCGGGTCCGCCATCCCCCGCGAGCGCCTGGAGTTCCGCCCGTTCGCGGCCGGCTGCGTCTCCTGCGGGCAGGCGTCCTGAGCCCGCGGCACCCAGCGCCCTCCAGCCGCGGGCGTCCACGGGGCGCCCTGCCGAGACAGCCGCCGGTCCTCCCGGGCCGGCGGCGCCACCGCCGGTGAAGGAGCACGCATGACCACCGACCCGCACCAGCACGGTCCCGCCCTCGTGCCCGGGTCCCCCCGGCAGGTGGCCGTGGTCGGAGCCGGGATGGTCGGCCTGGCCACCGCCTGGTTCCTGCAGGAGGCCGGCGTGCAGGTCACCGTCTACGAGCGGGACCGCGTGGCCGCCGGCGCCTCCTGGGGCAACGCGGGCTGGCTGGCCCCCTCGCTGACCGCGCCGCTGCCGGAGCCGGCCGTGCTCCGCTACGGCCTGCGCGCGGTGGCCGGCCCGCGGTCGCCGGTGTACGTCCCCCTGCGCGCCGACCGAGCACTGCTGCGCTTCCTGGGCTCCTTCGTCGCGCACAGCACCGCCCGCCGGTGGCGGCGCGGCATGGCCGCCCTCGTGCCGCTCAACGAGCGGGCGCTGGAGGCGTTCGACGTGCTCGCCGCCGGCGGGGTGGAGGCGCGCACGCACCCGGCCCGGCCGCTGCTGGCGTGCTTCCGCCGCGAGCGCGACGCCGGGCCGCTGCTCGCCGAGCTGGCGGCGATCCGTGCCACCGGTCAGGACGTGGACGCCTCCTCCCTCACCGGCCGGGAGGCACGGGCCCTCGAGCCGGCCCTGACCGACCGGGTCGGGGCCGCGGTGCAGATCCACGGCCAGCGGTACCTGCACCCGCCGGAGTACCTGGGCTCGCTCGCCCGGGCGGTGCGCGCCCGCGGCGGTGAGCTGCTCGAGGGCACCGGCGTGACCGACGTCCGGGACGAGCGGGGCGGCGTCACCGTCGTCACCGGCACCGGGGAACGGCAGCGGCACGACGCGGTCGTCGTCGCCACCGGCGCCCACCTGCGCGAGCTGGCCGGCCGCTTCGGCGTCCGTCAGCCGGTGCAGGCCGGGCGCGGCTACAGCTTCAGCGTCGCGGTCGAGCGGCTCCCCCGCGGGCCGCTGTACCTCCCGGCCCAGCGGGTGGCGTGCACACCGCTGGGCGACCGGCTGCGGGTGGCCGGGATGATGGAGTTCCGCCGCCCCGAGGAGCCGCTGGACCCACGGCGGATCACCGCCGTCGTCGACGCCGTCCGCCCGTTCCTGCGCGGGGTGCACCTCGACGACCGGCGCGACGAGTGGGTCGGGTCACGCCCGTGCACCCCCGACGGGCTGCCGCTGCTGGGTGCCACCGCCTCCCCCCGGGTGTTCGTCGCCGGCGGCCACGGCATGTGGGGCATCGCGCTCGGCCCGGCCAGCGGCCGGCTGCTGGCCCAGACCGTCGTCAAGGGCGAGGCCCCGCCGGAGCTGACGCCGTTCGACCCGCTGCGCCAGGCCCCCTGATGCCTGCCCGAAGGAGCTCTCCCGTGCCGCACTCCCCTGGCCGCCCTGCGGCGCCCGACCGCACCGCGCTGCTGTCCGTCACCGCGCTCCCGGCCACCCGGCCGGGGCGCGTGGTCGTGGAGGTGGCGGGTGAGGTCGACGCGTACACCGCTCCGCTGCTCGACGCCTGCCTGAGCACCCAGACCCGCCGACGCGGCGTCTCCGAGCTGACCGTCGACATGGAGCGGGTGACGTTCCTGGGCGCCGCCGGGGTCTCCGTGCTGGCCCGGGTGCAGCGCCGGTGCCGGGTGCGCGGGGCACGTCTCGTGGTCGTCCGCGGCGGCCGGCGCAGCGTGCAGCGCCCGATCCGGCTCTGCGGACTCACGGACGTCCTGCCCGCCGAGCCGGGCGCTGCGGAGCGGCCGGGGAGCGGCGTCGTGCACACGGGGTCGCCGTCGCGCGCCCCCGTGCGCCGGACCGCGGCGCGACGCCGCCGGGAGCCGTGCCGGTGAGCGGCGGCAGCGGGCGGTGCACCGGGACGCCGGCCGGGGCGACCTCCCGCTGACCCGGGCCACGGCACCGCGCCGGCCGCATGCAGTCTGGTGTTGCCGACCGTCGGCAGGGTGGACCGGTCGGGCCGTCGGCCGCGCGGGCCGACCCGCCCGGCGTCAGGGAGGACAGATGGCACGCAGCGGGCAGCGCGGCTCCACCGGAGGGTCCGACCGGTCCCCGGCGGCCGGCGACTGGCTCGACCCGGTCGCGGCGGCGGCAGCGGCCGCGTGCCAGGCCCCCGTCGACCTGCTCGGGGAGTACCTCCCCATGCTGGCCGACGCCGCCGTCCACGGGCGCCGCCCGGACGCGTGGGAGCTCGACGCGGTCCGGGAGCTGGGCGGCCGCGCGGCTGCGGGGGGTGTGGGCGCCCGCCGCGCGGTGGAGCTCTACCTGTCGGCGGCGTGGCGCCTGTGGCGGGAGCTGCCGGCGGTCGAGCGGTCCGCCGATCCGGAGAAGGTGCGCGGTGCCGCCGAGGCGGTCCTCCGCGTGCTCGACGACGCCGTCGGGGCGCTCGTCGAGGGCCACCAGTCCGAGCGGCGCGAGATGATCCGTCACGAGGAGGCGCTGCGCCGCGAGTTCGTCGACGACCTGCTCCGGGGGGACGCCGACGTGTCGCGGATGGTGGCGCGCGCCGAGCCGTTCGGGATCGACCTGGGCAAGTCCCACCAGGTGGCGCTCGCCGCGCCGCGCGCTGCCGGCGGCGCCACCGACCGCGCGGCCGTCGTCCTCGAGCGGGTCGTCGTGGACCGGTTCGGTGACCGGGACGTGCTGGTCGCCACCAAGGACGGCCGGGTGGTCGTCGTCGTGCCGTCCCGGGCAGCCGGCACCGGCTCACCGGCGCCCGGCGCCGACGTCGGTCCGGTGCTCCACGAGGAGCTGGGCCGGCTCGGGAGCGGTCAGCGCTGGCGGGTCGCGGCCGGGCGTGCCTTCCCCGGCGCCTACGGCGTCGCCCGCTCCTACGAGGAGGCCCGCGAGGCCCTCGTCTTCGCCGACCGGCTGGACCTCGACGCCGACGTGGTGCACGCCCGCGACCTGCTGGTGTACCGGGTGCTGGGGCGGGACCAGGCCGCCATCGTCGACCTGGTGCGCGACGTCCTCGGACCCCTCGGCCGGAGTCGCGGCGGCGCGGAGGTGCTGCTCGACACCCTGCAGGCGTACTTCGCCGCCGGCGACGTCGCGACTGCGGCCGCCCGGCGGCTGCACGTCTCCGTCCGCACCGTCACCTACCGGCTGGCCCGGATCGCCCAGCTCACCGACCACAGCGTCGCCTCCCCGGACCAGCGGTTCTCCCTGCACGCCGCCGTGCTCGGCGCCCGGCTGCTCGAGTGGCCGGCGAGGCCGCTGCCGACCGACCCGTGACCGACCGGCGGCACCGCGGCCGTGCGGGCTACCGCCGGTGCCGGGACCCGCGCGACGACCGGTGCCCGTCCCCGTCGAGGAGGACGCCGCGGGGCGCCGACGGTGCGGGCGTCCCGGCACCGTCGTCGAGCAGGTACCGGTAGCGCCACAGCAGCCACCGGGGCGCGACGGCGACGGCGACGGCGAGGCCGACGACGGGAGCTCCGAGGACGACCAGCAGGACGGCGGCCGAGACACCGGCGACCGCGACGACGAGGTCTGCCGTCCCCGAGGGGCGGGGCCGCCGGACCGCCGGGTCGAGGACCGGACGGGCGGGCTCCTCGGCCTCCTCCGCGAAGCGACTCCGGATCTCGTCCCAGGCCCGCTGTTCGTCGTGGCTCAGCATCGTCCTCCACCTCCTGCCGCTCCCCAGCCTGCCGCGGACCGGGCTGGTGCACGAGGGGTCCGACCGGTCAGGTGCAGCACACCGTCGTTGCCGGGAGCCGGCAACCGCGGTCGGCGGCCCCCGCGCTCACCGGGGCGTGCGGACCACCGCCACCGGACACGGGGAGAAGGTGAGGCAGCGCAGGCCGACCGACCCCAGCAGCAGGCTCGACCAGCCGGTCCGGCCGCGCGACCCGACCACGAGCAGGTCGGCCGCCTCGGCCACCTCGGTCAGGACGTCCCACTCGACGCCCTCGACGGTCTCCGCGCGGACCTGGACGTCGGGAGCGGCGTCCCGCCACGCGCTCTGCATGCTCTGCCGGAGGACGGCGTCGGCCTGCTCGCGCAGCGTGGTGACGGGCCGCTCCCAGGGTGGGCCGCCGTAGCCGGACACGGTGTCGGTCCACGCGTGCACGACGTGCAGCTCACCACCGCGCAGCCGCGCCTCCGCCTCGGCGAAGCGCAGCGCGGCCACCGAACCGGCCGAGCCGTCGACCCCGACCACCACCCGGCTGGCGGGTTCCTGCCACAGGACGGCGCGAGGCGCGGCGTCGTCGTCGCGCACGACGACGACCGGTCCGGAGGCGTACTGGGCGCACTGCTGGCTCACCGAGCCCAGCACCGCACCGCGCACCGGTCCCCGACCGCGGGAGCCGACCACCAGCAGACCGTCGGTCCCGGCGGCGTCGATCAGCTGCTGCGCGGGCTGCCCGTGGCGGACCTCGGGGTGCACCGGGACGTCCTCGCACCCCGCCGCCGCCGCGACCTCTGCCGCCTCGCTGCCCATCCTCGACCGCACGTCGCCCTCGACGTCGGCGGCGCTCGGCGGGCCGATCCCCGCGTCGTGGACGTGCGGGGGCCGGTCCTCCGGCCACACGGTGACCGGCCGGACCACCCCGCCCCGCAGCCGCGCCTCCTGGAGGGCCCAGGCCAGGGCGGTGCGCGCGCCGGCCGACCCGTCCAGTCCCACCACGACGTCGGTGGTCGTCGCCGTCTCGTCCATCGGTGCTCCCTCCGCGGTCACCCCGGCCCTCGGTCCGCCGCCCGGTCGACCCCTACCCAGGCTCGCCGGTCGTCGTGCGGGAGGGCACCGCGCCGCACCGGCAGGTCGGGCGGGGGTTGCGGGCGGACTCCCCACCGTCCACGCTCGGCGGTCCCAGGGAGGACCGAGGGGGTCGTGGCGCGGGTGGCGGAGCCGCCGGTCGACGGTGCGGACGCCGGCGACCGGGCTCGTCGTCGGAACGCCCCGACGGGGAGGGCCGGGTCCGGGCGCCCGACCACCGCCGTCCGCCCGTCACCGCGCGACGCCCGGCGCGGACCGACCTCGAGGAGCACTCATGGCACCGGACCCCGGACTCCCACCGGCCCCGTACACCGACCGGGACGGGTGCCGGGGACCGGCCGACCCGACCGGGTCGGCCGGCAGCATCGCCTCGGTCGGCAGCGTGGGGTCGATCAGCTCGAGGGCCTCGGTGGGCAGCATCGCGTCACGGGCGAGCTCGGGCTCCCTGGCCTCGCTGGCCTCCGCCGGCAGCATCGGGAGCATCGGCTCGGCGTTCAGCCTGGCCAGCATCGGCTCGCTCGGGAGCATCGCCAGCATCGGGTCCCTCGGCAGTGTCGCCTCCATCGCCAGCAGCGGCCGGATCGGTGCCGTCTTCGGCATCCCCGTGTCCCGGTTGCTGGCCCTCGCCCTCCTCCGTCCCCGGCGTCGGCGCCCGGGACGGCGCCGTCCCCGTCGCGGCCGCTGACCGCGAGGGAGGGCGGCGGCTCGGCTCCGCGGCTCCTCGCGGACGGTCACTGCTGGGCGGCGAAGCGCTCGTCGAGCAGGTCGTTCAGGCACCCCTCCGCCGCGTCGACGGCGCGGGCGTTCTCCGCGCTCGGGCACCGGTCCCACGAGCTGCGGACGACCCCGAGGGCGATGTAGGCGACCGAGATGTCGTAGTCGAGCTGGTCGAGGCTGGTGACGGTCGGACCCATGACGACCTCCTGGGGATCGGTGCCTGCGAACTGCACGCTAGGCCGCAGGTGTGACCGTTCTGATGCGCCCAGGTCATCGGCAGATACCGATCCGTCCCATCCGGCTCTCCCTCCCCCTAGCGTCGGCACCGACCCACCGGAGGACGACGGAAGGCGATCCCATGACCGGTTCGACCACCCTCACCCGAGAGCGGGCCGACCTGATCGAGTCGCTGCGGCGGCACCGGTCCTTCCTGCGGTACACCGTCCGCGGCCTGACCGACGAGCAGGCGGTGCGGCGGCCGACCGCCAGCGCGCTCGACCTGGCCGGGCTCGTCAAGCACGTGGCGGCCACGGAGGCCGGGTGGGTGCGGTTCGTCGAGGGCGGGGCCGAGGCGATGCACCGCAACTGGGGTCCCGATGCCGCGACCCGGCACTGGCACCTCGCGCCCGGGGAGACGCTGGCCGGCGTGCTGTCCGACTACGAGGCGGTCGCCCGGCACACCGACGAGCTCGTCGCCACCCTGCCCGACCTCGACGCCGAGCACGCGCTGCCGGAGGCACCCTGGTTCGAGCCGGGCGCCCGCTGGTCGGCCCGGCGGGTGTTCCTGCACATCGTCGCCGAGACCGCGCAGCACGCCGGCCACGCCGACATCCTGCGGGAGTCGATCGACGGTCAGAAGACGATGGGCTGACCCGTGGCCGGCGTCCTCACCGGGGGGCCGCCCGCGCTCACCGCCGTCCGGCGTCGACGGTCGCGTAGAGCCCGGCGGACGCGCTCGCGCCGGTGACGAGGAGGTCGGCCACCACGCGGGAGGCGACCCAGGCCTGCACGTGGCCCGTCCCGTTGTAGCCGCCCAGCGCGAACACCCGTCCGGCGGAGCCCGGCACCGGTCCGCACCGGGGCAGGGGGTCCTCGGCGAAGCCCACGACGCCCGCCCACCGGTGCGTCACCGGTGCACCCACCCGGAGCTCCTCGAGCAGCCACCGGTCCAGTCGCGCCTGCACCGGCCCGGACACCTCGGCCCGGTCCGTCCAGCTCGCGTCGCCGTCGAGGTCGGAGAAGCCACCGAGCGCGATCCGCCCGTCCGCCGTCTGGTGCGCGTACTCGTGGCCGTGGCGCGCGTACACCGGGAACGGGAGGACCGTCCCGCCGAGGGGTGCGGTGGCGACCATGTTGAGGCGCCGCGGACGCACGGCCCCCGCCGACGGCACCAGCGCCGCCAGGTCGCCGTCCACCGCCACGACCGCCCGGTCGCACCGCACCACCCCGGACGCGGTCCGCACGCGGACGCCGTCCCCGTCGGCGGCCGGTGGCGCGACCACCGGCGTGTGCTCGCAGATCCGCGCTCCGCGCGACTCGAGGGCGTCGGCGAGCGCCCGGAGCCAGCGGACGGGGTGCACCGACCCGTCGTGGGGGAAGAGCAGCCCGACCCGCTCCGGCCGGGCGAGCGGGCCCGGGAGGTCGTCCCCGGCCACCAGCTGCCCCGGGAAACCGTCCTCGGCGAGCGCCGCGGCGTTGTCCCGGACGTCGTCCGCCTCGATCGCGTCGACGGCGAGCCGGAGCAGCCCGTCGACGCGGAAGCAGGAGCGCGCGCCCACGTCCTCGGCCACCTCGAGCACCTCCTGCTGGGCGGACAGCGTCGCCGCGTGGACGGCCGCCGCCCGCTCGCGCCCCCAGAGACGGCGGGTGTCGTGGTACATCGGCGCGGCCCCGGCGAGGAAGAACCCGCCGTTGCGGCCGCTGGCGCCGGAGGCCACCTCGGCCCGGTCCAGCACGACCACCGAGAGGCCGGCGTCGAGCAGGCGCCGGGCGGTCGCGAGACCGCCCACACCGGCGCCGATCACGCACACGTCCGCCCGCGCCTCTCCCTGCAGGGGAGGCCGCGGGGAGTACGGCTCGTCCTGCCACAGCGGAACCGAGCTGCTGGTCACCTGTGTCCACCTCCCCTGGCCGGTGTGGGCGCGTCACGACCGGCACCCTGACTGCTGCACCACGACGGTTCCTCTTGACAGGCAAGTGTTGACTTGCCTACAACGGTGCCGTGGACGCAGACGCCGACCTGTACAAGGCCATCGGTGACGCGACGCGACGCACCATCCTGGACGAGCTGACCGACAGGGACGGCCAGACGCTGTTCGAGCTCTGCGGCCGGCTGACCGTGAAGCACGGCCTGGCCTCCTCGCGCCAGGCCGTCTCGCAGCACCTCGCGGTCCTCGAACAGGCCGGCCTGGTGCACACGCGGCGGCAGGGCCGCTACAAGTTCCACCACGTCGACACGAGCCCGCTGCGCTCGATCGTCGACCGGTGGCACATCGACCGAGAGGAACCGAACCCGTGATCCGCATCAACGTCACCAGCGTCTTCGTCGACGACCAGGCCAAGGCGCTCGCCTTCTACACCGAGAAGCTGGGGTTCACCAAGAAGACCGACGTGCCCGCCGGCGAGGCCCGCTGGCTCACCGTGGTCTCCCCCGCCGACCCGGACGGCGTCGAGCTGCTGCTGGAGCCGGACGGCCACCCGGCGGCGGGCCCGTTCAAGGAGGCCCTGGTCGCCGACGGCATCCCGTTCACCCAGTTCGCCGTCGACGACGTGCACGCCGAGGTCGAGCGGCTCAAGGGGCTGGGCGTGCAGTTCACCCAGGACGCGACCGACTTCGGGCCGGTGGTCACCGCCGTCCTCGACGACACCTGCGGCAACCTGATCCAGATCGCCACCATGAAGTAGTCGCACGCACCGACCAGCCGGCAGCGCGCGGCCGGTCGAGGACGCGGCAGGCCGGGCGGTGCGGGGTACGGCGGGCGCACCGCAGCGGTCGGGCCCACCGCACCCCGCAGCCCCCGGACGGGCCGCGGTCCGAGCGTCGCGACTCAGCCGGCGGCGAGGCGTTCGACGGCGTCGGCCGCGGGGACGGGCCCGCCGGTGGCACGCACCTCGCCCCGCAGCGCCCGCGCCCGGCCGGCGCAGGCCCGCGCGGCAGCGACGGCCGAGCGCAGCGCGACCGGCTCGACGGCCCCCAGCCGGACACCCGCACCGATGCGCTCGAGGGTCTCGGCGTTGAGGAACTGGTCGACCGCCTGCGGGACGGCGACCGTCGGCACGCCGTACCAGAGGGCCTCCCCCGCGCCGCCCATCCCCGCGTGGGTGACGAACAGGTCGGCGTGCGCCAGGACGTCCAGCTGCGGCTGCACCCGCGCCACCACCGCTCCCCGCGGCAGCGGGCCGAGGTCGGCCGGGTCGACCTTGCCGCTGGCGAGGACCACGCGGTGGTCCTCGCCGAGGACCTGCAGGCACAGTCGGTAGAGGTCAGGGCGGTCGGTGTAGGCCGTGCCCAGGCCGACGTAGACCAGCGGCCGGTCGTCGCCGGGTGGTGGCGCCCAGCCGGTCAGCCGCGACGGGTCGGGGCACGGTCCGGCGAAGACGTAGCGGTCGGGGTCGACCCGGTCGGCGTGCGGCTGCAGCACCCGCGGCACCAGGACGACGCACGCCGACGGCCGGCCCACGAACGCCTCGCCGTCGTCGGTCACCCCGTGCGCGTCGAGCCAGTCCCGCAGCGCCGCGGCGAACCGCCGCCCGCTGGGGCCGGCCGCCACCGCCGCCTCGTGCTCGGCCATGTCCTCCTCGTAGCCGTCCCAGGCGACGTACGCCGGGCTCAGCTGCACGGCGGGGACGTCCCAGCGCCGCGCGGCCACGCGGCCGGCGTAGCCGCCGATGTCGTAGAGCACCGCATCGGGCCTCGCCTGCTCCTCCAGCAGCGGCAGCACCGCCGCCTGCTCGTCGAGGAACACGTGGCGCGCCTGGGCCACGTCCTGTGGCCAGTGCTCGTCCGCGGTGGGCAGCAGCGAGCGGTGCGCGAGCACGTCGGCACCCGTGGGCGCGACCAGCGGAGCGAGGCGCTCCCCGACGGCGTAGGTGACGCGGTGGCCGCGGCGGACGAGCTCGGCGATGACGGCGAGGCCGGGGTAGACGTGGCTCGGGGCGGTGGTACCGACCATCAGCAGGTGCACGGGGGCAGTCCTTCCTCGAGGCGGGACGCGACGCCCGGACGGGCGGCGCGGGGCACGCGGACGCACCCCGGGACGTCGACAGCGTCGGGGGTGCGGCCTGGGCCGGTCCTAGAGGAAGAGGAGCTGCTGCACGCGACGAGCGTGGCGCGTCGGGGCCGCGCCGGGCAACGGGGTTCTCGCGACCTCTCGCCGCAGCGGCGGGGAGTCACCCCGCGGCGACCCCCGCACCCGTCACCCGCACCGAGGGCGTGGCGGTCCCGCAGGGGGACCGTCGGCGGTGACGCCCTCGGCGCTGGACCGCGCGAGGTGCCCGTCCCGCGAGGGATCCCCCACCGACTCGCCGCGCAGGGCAGCGGCCGGCGCCGCGTGTGGTGGCGGCCGATGGGCAGCACGAGGGGCCGGCCCGACGTGGGATCGGTGATGATCCGGCTGTCCAGGCCGAACACGGCGCGCACGCTCTCCTCGGTGAGCACCTGCTGCGGCCCACCCGTCGCGTGGACCCGCCCGGACGTCAGCGCGACCAGGTGGTCGGCGTAGCGGGCGGCCATGTTGAGGTCGTGCAGCACCATGACGACGGTGGTGCCGCGTGACCGGTTGAGGTCGGTGAGCAGGTCCAGGACCTCGATCCGGTGGCTCACGTCGAGGAACGTCGTCGGCTCGTCGAGGAGCAGCAGATCGGTCTGCTGGGCCAGCGCCATGGCGATCCACACCGCCGGCGCTGCCCGCCGGAGAGCTCGTCCACGGCCCGGTCGGCCAGCTCCGTCGTCCGGGTCGCCTCCAGGGCCCCACCGCCCGGGCGGGTCTGCTGTGGACGGCCTGCGGACGGACCGTCCGGCGCCGTGGATGCTGTCCGGGTGCCTGCCGTCACGCGTCTCCCCTCACGGGCCTCGCTCCTCACCGAGCCGCCGCGGGCGGGACTGGACCTCGCCGCCCTCGCGACCACCTGGCCGTTGCTCGCCACCGCCCGCCGCGGAGACGGCCACCCGGTACTGGTGCTGCCGGGTCTGCTGACCGGCGACCCCGCCACCCTGGTGCTGCGAACCGCGCTGCGCGCCCTCGGCCACGACGTGTCCGGCTGGAGTCTGGGCCTCAACCGGGGACCGACGGGCCACGTCGTCCACACGCTGCGCGACCGACTCGAGCGGTTGCACCGCACCTCGGGACGGCGGGTCAGCCTGGTCGGCTGGAGTCTCGGCGGGCTGTACGCGCGCGAACTGGCCAGAGCCGCGCCGGGCAGCGTCCGCGGACTGGTCACCCTGGGCACGCCGGTGGTGCGATGGGCTCCCTGGGTCCGCACGGCCTCGGGCATCGTCGACGGCGGCACCGGCCTCCTCCGCCAGGCAGCAGCGCTGCCCCGGCCCTGGGCCGAGCGCGGCTCCCTGCGCGTGCCCGCCACGTCGGTCTACACGCGAGCCGACGGCATCGTGCACTGGTCCTCGTGCCGGTACGAGGTGGGCCCTCGACGGGAGAACGTGGAAGTGCGCGGCAGCCACCTCGGCCTCGCGGTCAACCCCGCGGTCCTGTGGGTGCTGGCCGACCGACTGGGGATCGCCGAGGGCGCCTGGAAGCCCTTTCGGCCTCCGCTCGGACTCAGCACGCTCTTCCCCCGCAGTCGATGACACGACCGCGGCCACGATCGTCCGCGGTCGTACTGCTCTCCCAGGTCACAGGTCAGCCGCATCCACCGTCGTCCGTCTCGCTCTGCTGTCCCCGTTGCCGTCCGGTTCGATCCCGGTCACCCACTCCACGCATCGACCAGCGCGTCTGCCTGTCCGTCCGGCTCACCCGTGGCTTCGCGCGGTCGCCGCCCACCACGGACCGGGCGGGCCCGCAGGACACGCGTCAGCGGGCGGGTCCGGCGACCGTGGCCACCGGGCTCGCGGTCCACGACCCGGGCGGCGGCGGAGTCGGCGCGAGCGGTCCGTCGGCGCTCTGGCATGCGTCCGACGAGGTCAGCCGATAGTTTCCTCGCCTCCAGCGGTACGTCGTGGAGGCGTGGATGGCCGGACCTCGCTCGATCTGCTTCTACACGCCCTCGACGGACCCCTCGGGCATGGGGGCGCACGTGCTCGACCTCGTCGCCGCGTTCGCCGGCACGGTGGACGTGTCCCTGATGGCGCGCGCGCTCCCCAGGACGCAGTGGCTGCTGGACCGGGCCACCGAGCTGGGCGCCGCCACGTTGCCGCTGCCGTCTCCGCGCGACCCGCGGTTCGGGCCCCGGGTCACCGGGTTCCTCGCGGCGCACCCGGCCGACGTCTTCCACTGCCACGTCGGGACCGGCAGCGAGAACTGGGACGGGGTCCGGCTGGGCCGGAGCGCCGGGTGCGCCGTGGTGGTGCAGACCCAGCACCTGCCCTACGCGCTCTCCTCCCCGCGCAGGCGGCAGGCCTACTTCTCCGCGATCGCGCCGGTGGACCGGCTCATCGCGGTCTCCACCGGCCTGCGCCGGACGTACGAGCGGATCGGGGTGCCGGCTGAGCTCTTCACCACGGTGGCGAACGGGATCGCCCCGCTGGCCCGGCGGATGCCGCGGGCGGAGGCACGGCGCGCCCTGGGGCTGGACGCGGAGCAGCCGGTGGTGCTGACCGTGGGCAGGCTCACCCACATGAAGGCCCAGTGGCAGCTGGTCGACGCGGTGCCGGATCTGGTCGCCCGCTTCCCGCAGCTGGCGGTCGTCCTGCTCGGCGACGGGCCGCTGCGGGAGGCGCTCGTCGAGCGGACGTGTGCACTCGGTGTGGCCTCCGCCGTGCAGTTCGCCGGGCACCGTCCCGACGCCCGGCTGCTGCTGGCCGCAGCCGACGTGTTCGTCCTGCCGTCGAGGTACGAGGGGATGTCCCTGGCCGCGCTGGAGGCGATGGAGGCCGGGCTGCCGGTGGTGGCCACCCGCGTGGTCGGCAGTGAGGAGGTGGTCGTGGACGGCGTGACCGGAGCGCTGGTGCCGTTCGGACGCCCGGCCGAGCTCGGCGCCGCGCTCGCGGCGCTGATCGCCGACCCGGGGCTGCGCCGCCGGCAGGGCGCCGCCGGGCGCCGCCGGTACCTGGCCGGGTTCACCCGGGACCGGATGGCGGCGGACACCGCGGCGGTCTACGACGGGCTGCTGCGGGCGTCGACCCAGCCGGCGCTGACCGGGAGCCGGTCGTGACGCGGCTACGGGTGGCCTGTGTGGGCAGCGGCTTCATCGCCGGGAGACACCTGCAGGCGCTCGCGGGGATGGCGGACGTACAGGTCGTCGCGGTCGCCGACACGCAGCCGGAGCGCGCGGCTCAGGTCGCCGCCCGGTACGGCGCCCGCCCCTACGGCGACGGTCTGCACCTGCTGGAGGCCGAGGAGCTGGACGCGGTCTGGCTGTGTGTGCCGCCGTTCGCGCACGGCCCCCTGGAAGCCGCTGCCATCGCCCGCGGGCTGCCGTTCTTCGTGGAGAAGCCCCTGGCGCTGGACCTGTCGACCGCGCAGGAGATCGCCGACCGGCTGGCCGGCGCCGGGCTGACCACCGCCGTCGGGTACCACTGGCGACACCTCGACGTCGTCGAGCGGGCCGCGCAGCTGCTCGCCGAGACGCCCGCCCAGCTGGTGACGGGCTACTGGTGGGACAGGACGCCGCGCGTGCCGTGGTGGCCGCAGCGGGCGTACTCCGGCGGCCAGGTGATCGAGCAGACCACGCACATCTTCGACCTGGCCCGCCACCTCGCCGGCGCGGTCGAGAGCGTCACCGCGGCCGAGCGGGCCGCTCCCGAGGGGGTGGAGGACGTCCCCACGGCCGCCTCGTCGCTCCTGCGGTTCGCCTCCGGCGCGGTCGGGAGCATCTCCTCGGCGCGCGTCCTGGGCGGGCGGCACCGGGTCGCGCTGCACGTCGTCGCGGAAGGCCGCGTGCTGGAGGTCTCCGAGCGCGGCCTGACCGACCACGAGCTCCTGGTGGGGACGGGGGACGGCACGGAGGTGCTGCGCTCGGAGCAGGACCCGATCGCCGCCGAGGACCGCGAGTTCGTCGACGTCCTGCTCGGCCGGGCGCCTCGGACCCGCGTCCCGTACTCCGAGGCACTGCGCTCGCACGCCCTGGCCTGCGCCGCCGATCGCTCCGCCCGGGAGGGTACGCCGGTGCGCCTCACGGGCGGGAGCGCCGGCGGCTGAGCGCCCGCTGCGGCCGATCGCCGTGTCCGCTCCACGCCTGCCTCGCCTCCCAGGACCGTCTCCCGTGTGTCACCCGGACTCCTCGCGAGGGCCTGCCTGGCCACGACCCAGCCGAGCCGGCAGCGCGCCCGCTGCGCCGCGCGGACGTAGGACGGCACCCGGCGGGGCAGGCCCACGGAGGGTCTGACTGCGGTGTTCGCCGACGGCAGGCCGGTGAGGCACGTCCAGGGCGTCAGCTGGCCCACCGACTGGACGGTGGCACCCGGCCACGGTCCCTGCTCGGCCCTCCGGCCCTGCGGCACCGCCGGTGCGCGACGGCCCGCACCAGCGCAGGGACGCTCCCCCGTCTCGGCCACCACAGCGCGCTCGTTCGCAGCAGGTGGCCGACCGGGCGCACGGCGCCCGGAGGGCGGCTGCTCACGTCTCCGCGGCAGGGTCCTCCCCGGGGAGCGGCACGGCGTCACGCGGCGGAGCGGCCGGCAGGCCGCTGCCGGTCAGGTGGTCGGCGTCGTTGAACGAGACCAGCGTCCACTCCGGCTCGCCGGCGGACGAGAGCCGGTGCCGCCAGTGGGTGAGGCTGGTGTTCAGCGGCGCGCAGTCCACCCGGTTGCCGCTCGCGCCCAGGCCGAACGCCAGCGCGAACGACGCCTCCACGACCCCCGCGTGGCACACCGCCACCACCGTCTCGTCCCGGTGCCGGGCGACCAGACGGGACAGCGCGCCGCCCGCGCGGGCCAGGAACGTCGCCCAGCTCTCGCCCCCCGGGGAGAACGCCCGGTAGGGGTCCCGCGTCCCCGGAGGCTCCTCGCCGCCGCGGTACCGAGCCCGCCACTGCTCCACGGTCAGCCCGTCGGCCTCCCCGGGACGCAGCTCGTGCAGCCCGTCGTCGTGCTGCACGGGCAGGCCCAGCGCCCTCGCGACGTACTCGGCGGTCTCCAGCGCCCGCGGCAGGGTGCTGGCCACGAGCCGGTCGGCGTGCAGGGGCCGGTCCACCAGCCGTTCCTCGAGCAGGCGGGCCTGGTCCCGTCCCCGAGCAGTGAGGCCCGCGTCGCCACGCATCCCGCCGATCACCGGTTCGACGTTCGCCACGGCCTCGCCGTGCCGCACCAGGTACAACTCCGTCGCCACCAGGTCCTCCCCTCGGGAGCCCCCGCGGCCCCGCCGGGACAGCGTTCCCCACCGCGCGGTCCAGTGCTGCGGCGCGGAGGCACCTGCGGTCGCTGCTGCGCCGAGCGGCACGGTGCCCCACCGCGGACGACGGGCTGTGGTCCGTCTCCGCCGCACCGCGGCCGGTTCACGCTCCACCTGCCCGAGAGGTCGCCGCCGGGTCCGGCGCGATCGCCCCCCACGGTCCAGCCGGGCGAGCGGCTCGCTCGCCCGGCTCAGCCGGCGGGACGCCGCGGCCCGGCGCTTCAGCCGCCCTTGCGGCGGGCGAAGACCAGGCCGGCCACCTCGGCCGCGCCGGCTGCCCGCAGCACTCGCGCCATCTCCCGCAGGGAGAACCCCTCCGAGTACACGTCGTCGAAGACCAGGATCCGCCGTCCCACGACCCGCTCGGGCTCGGGGACCGACAGCGCGGCACGCAACTCGCCCTCGGCGATCCTCTGGCGCTCCGCCGGGCTGATGCCGAGGAACCGCCCGGTGGGTCCCGACTTGGCGATGAGGCCCGGCACGAAGGGCCAGCCCGGCCCGTCACGCCGGGCCGCCTCGACGATCACCTGCAGGTAGTCCCACAGCCGCTGCGCTCGCGGACCGACGTAGATGGCGCCGGTCGTGATCAGGTCGTAGCCGGCCAGCTCCTCGCGGTTGTCCTCGAGGAAGCCGACGAGGATGCGCCCGAGGACCTCGGCCAGGTCGCGCTCATCCCCGTACTTGTACCGGTAGATCGCGCTCCACATCTCCTCCGCCCTGCCCGACACGGTGTACAGGCGGGAGAAGTAGCGGTCGTCGAAGCCGCACACAGTGTTGGGGCACGAGCCCCGCTCATCCACGACCTGACCGCAGACGTCGCACACCAGGCCGTCGGATGCCGCGCCGCCGTCGACGGTGCACGCGAAGCAGATGGCCGGAGTCCCCGCGATCCGGTAGGCGCACGAGGCGCAGGCGTCGAAACCCGCCGGCGCCGGCTCGAGCGCCTCCAGACTGATGGGCATCGTCACCTCTGCAGACAGCCGGGGAGCACGCACTCGGGCAGGCGGACTCTAGGGCACGGAGCCCCGAGCAGGCTCGCGGTCGCCGGGGTCCGCCGGCGCCTCCGGCCCGCCGCCCGACCTCGCCGACCCCTCGGCTGCACCGTTGAGGGATCCCTGGGAGACAGGCAGCGCCGGGTCGCGCTGGGTGGGCGACGCCCCCGTAGTGGGTTCGGCCCACGGGAACGACGGGACGACGTCCGGACGGTACGGCTGATGCCAGGCACGCCACCCTCGGCAGCTGAGGTAGGCCATGAGCAGGATGGCCGACAGGGCGCCGTCCCCCACGAGCATCGTCCCTGTGTCGACGGCCCGCTCACCGGAGGCCTAGGACAGCGCCGTGGTGGTCACGGCGACCTTGTGGAAGATGACGAGCTCCCACACGCCGCGGTAACCCAGGGGCCGCCAGGCCAGCAGCGCGAACAACCCTGCGAAGACCACCAGTCCGTAGGCGCGCCAGGCCTCACCACCGCGGTCTCCGGACCTGGACCACGCGGTACCGCATCCGCTGCTCGGCCAGGTCTCCCTTCGCTGGATCCACGTGCACATGGTCGGGGAGACCGCACGGCACGCTGGTCACGCGGACGTCCTCCGCGAACTCACCGACGGCAGGACCGGGCTGGCCTGACCGCCGGCGTCCAACGGGGCCGCGTCGATCCCCCTGCGTGCCGCTGGAGGACCCCCTGCGGTACGGCGATGGCCGACCGGGACAGGACGCCACGTCGACGCCAGTGGGGGTTCCCGAACGGGCCGCCACGGGCGTCTGCTGCAGGCGTGGTCGTCGGCGGTAGCGCCCGACGGCGAATCGGATGTGCCCTCGCCCGGCAGGACGGCACGGACGAGGACGTCGTCGTCGGGTGCCGCCGAGGGCACCTCGACCATTCGTGGCCACCGCCAATCGGGCCGAGGACGAGCGCAACCGGTGCCGCCACCCGGACCAGTTCGGCGAGTGCGTGCAACGGGACCGTGGCGAAGTGCAGCGCGTCCAGGTGGGCGAGGAGGTTCCCGCTGCCGCACCGACGTCGAGCACCCGTCGGCCGGGGCCGATGCCCGTGGCGTCGAGAGTCGCACGCCATCCCGGTAGCGCGACACCGCCCCACGACCGGTCCCACTCCGCCGCGACGGCTGACCAGCGGTCTGGACCGGCGCCGTTCACCGGGCCACGGGCGCCGGGAGGCGACCGGCCAGGCGGGCGACCCCGTCACCGGACAGGCCGGCCAGCCCGGCGGGTCGGCCGGTCGCCGCCAGGAGCAGGTCGTCGGTGGTCCCACGCACCTGCTCGGGTCCGTCCCCCAAGGTGTGGCCGGTGTCGGTGGCCACGAGCACGAGGCCGGCCAGGCGCACGGGCCCGCCGTAGAAGGCGACGCCCGCCACGAACGCGAGTGCGGCGGTCGCGGGCTCGGCGGGCATCGGGCGCCGGCGCCCGAGCGGACGGGCGATGTCCTGTCCGTGCACGAGGACGTCGATCAGCGGGGCCATCGGGCCGCTGCCGGGCATGCGGCGGGCCGATCCGGCGCTCTCCCGCAGCTGCTGGGTCAGTTGCGCCGGAGTGGAGGCGGCTGCCCGCGCGCGAGCGCCCGTGGAGGTCATGCGGTGGAAGTCGCCGCGTGCCTTGAGCATCCCGACGACCATGCCGGGCAGGCTGGTCCGGGTCGGGATGGTCAGGTGGGCGACCACCTCACGGACGGTCCAGTCCGGACACAGCGACCGCACGGCCCACTCCGCCTCCTCCAGGTCGTCCAAGAAGTCGGCCAGGCCGAGCCGCTCGGATCCGACGGCGGCGCGGATCTGTCCCTCGTCCACGGGTGGTCCTCCTCCGGAGTCGGTCGTGCGGTCAGCTGAAGCGCTGCTGCAGGTGGACGGTGACCTGTTCGCCGGCGTCGGCCTTGCCGATGGCCGTGCACAGAGCGGCCCGCAACGGCAACCAGTGCGGTCCTGCGCCGGAGGGCATCAAGGTGGCCTCGAAGGGGTGCCCGTCAAGGGTCCCGGCGACCTTCACGGCACGACGCGTGCCGAGGAGTTCAGCAGAGCCGGAGAGCTCGAGGTAGGTGGGAAACGCACCGTCCTTGCGGATCGGAGCGGAGAAGAAGGCGTCCAGGGGCTGGACGACCTTCGTCGTTGCGGTCAACAGATCTCCTGGGCATCGGGAGGGTGGCGATCGGTCACGGTGGTGACGACCTCAGCGGGGCGAACTCATCGGTCCAGCGTCCCCGGATCCCGTGATCAGCCGGCGCTTCGTCAGGCAGCCGTCAGCCCGTCCCGCTGACCGATCGGTCACCGGACGTCTCGACACGGGAGTTCGGACGTAGCGCGATGAGTCCGCCCTCGCGGCGCAGTCGAACTCATCAGACGAACCTAACCGATGAGGGGTCAGCCATGACGCAGATGGTCCGAGTGCACAACTTCATGCTCTCCAGCGACGGCTACGGCGCCGGTGAAGGACAGAGTCTGGAACGCCCGTTCGGCCACGCCGACCCCGCTCAACTCGGCGCCTGGGCCTTCGCGACGGCGAGCTGGCCCAACCGGACCGACCCGGGAGGGAGCCGCGGTCTGGACGACTACATGGTCCGGGACTTCCACCGCAACATCGGCGCCGAAATCATGGGCCGCAACAAGTTCGGCCCGCAGCGTGGACCCTGGGCCGACCACGACTGGCAGGGGTGGTGGGGCCAGCAGCCCCCGTTCCACACCCCGGTCTTCGTCATGACCCACCACGACCGGCCCTCCTTCCAGCTGTCCGACACCACCTTCCACTTCGTCGGCGGTGATCCAGCCACCGTGCTGCAGCGCGCGTTCGAAGCGGCCGACGGCAAGGACGTCCGGTTGGGCGGCGGCGCCAACACCATCCGGCAGTTCCTCGACGCCGACCTCATCGACACCCTGCACGTCGCCGTCGCCGCGGTGGAGCTCGGCGCCGGGTCCCGGCTGTGGAGCTCCCCCGAAGAGCTCCTGGAGCGCTACCACTGTGACGTCGTGCCCAGTCCCACCGGCGTGGTGCACCACCTGTTCTGGCGACGCTGACAGCGGCCCGCCGGTGGCCGCGGGCGGCCGCCACCCGGTCACCTCGCCCCTGGTTCCGGCTGGACGCGGGGCGCGTGGCGCCGGTGGTCAGTGGTGGGCGCTGACGCGGTCGCCGCCGGCGGTCTTGGCCGCGTACACCGCGGCGTCCGCGCGGTGCAGGAGGTCGTGCACGTCCTCGCCGGGGACGAGGGTGGCCACGCCGATGCTGGCGGTCACCCCGACGGCGGCGCCGGCCTCGGCGACGGCCGCCCGGACCCGGGCGGCCACTCCCTCGCCGATGGCGGCGGTGGTGCCGGGCAGCAGCAGGGCGAACTCGTCGCCGCCGAGGTGGGCGACGGTGTCCACCTCGCGGACCGTCGCGCTCAGCGCGCGGGTCACGGCCACGAGCACCGCGTCACCGGCGGCATGGCCGTTCCGGTCGTTGACCGCCGTGAAGTCGTCCAGGTCGACCAGGCAGACCAGGCCGGGGTCCGTCGGCCCGGCCATCATCTGCTGCAGCCGGGCGAGGAAGGCGCGCCGGTTGAGCGCGCCGGTCAGGGGGTCGGTGCTGGCCAGCACCTCCTGCGTGCGCAGCAGCAACAGCAACTGGTCGGAGGCGTCCCAGGAGTTGCCCGAGCTGAGCGCGCAGCAGATCGTGAACGCCACCATCACCAGGGCGAGGAAGCCGGCGGACAGCGTCACCTGCCCCGAGCAGATGACCGCCAGGTGCACGGCGGTCATCACCCCGCCCATGGCCAGCACCCCCAGCGGCGGGTAGGCCACCGCCATGAAGGCCAGGGTCAGGAACAGCAGTGCCGCCAGGGGGCTGCTCCCCCGCCGTCGAGCCGGGCGATGACCGCGATGACCGCGGTGTCGGCCATGCTCCAGGCGTAGAACGTCATCGCGCCGCGGCGGTCGTACACCCAGCGGCCCCAGGGCAGGGCCAGCAACCCCGGCGAGCCGAGCACCACCGCCCCGGCGAGCACCAGCACCAGCGGGTGGGCGTGGGCCGGTGTGGTCGTGAGCACCGCGTACAGAGCACCGAGACGCCGGCGACCTCGCTGAGCACCACCCCGATGAACACGTGACGGCGCCAGTAGGCCACCCGGCGTTCGTCGCCGGCCAGGAGCCGGGCGAACCGCTGATCACGACCGCACGCCACCAGGGCACCGATCCGACTGCGGCGACACCCGGCAGGGCTCGTGGCCTCCGCTTCTCCGACACACCCGGGAGCTCGACCCGGCGGTCTCCGCCCTGGAGGGCCTCCCACCTGCAGGGGTGGGGTGGGGTGGGGTGGGCCGTGGGCCGTGGGCGAGTTCGGCTCTCGCGCACCGGGCCGCGACCTCCCGGCTGCGGGCCAGCGACCCCAGCTCCGGCCGCGGAGCAGAGTGCCACCGGACTGGCTACGAGGGAGGGATCCGGTCGATCCGCGGACGGCTCCGAGCCGAACCCCACCGACAGCCGGGTTGAGCCCCGGAGTGCCGGCGCGAGCGCTCGCCCCACTCCTCACGGAGCAGTCGCTGGCCGTTCCTGCTTCGAGACACCGCCCCGTCGGCCTGGACGCTGAGGGCACGGCGGCGCGGCTGGAGCGCAAGTGATCGGGGCGGCCGGCATGGGCGCGAGGGGTCGGGCGGTGGAGTCCAAGGCTCTGCTCAACACCTGAACACGGCCCACGACATCGAGCTCATGAGGCGACAGGCGAGGCGAAAGAGCTCCAGCGAGGAGCAGGACTCGATCCAGGTGATGATCGCCGGGCGGAGCTCTTCTCGCGTCATCCAGCGCTGCCGGTCCAGGACGTTCCTCTGCAGCAGGGCGAGGAAGGACTCCATCGCGGCATCGTCGCCGCAGGCCCCGATCCGGCCCATCGAGCCGACCAGCCCGTGGTCGGCGCAGCGTGCGGATCACCCCCACGGCGATCCCGCCTGCGATCGGCCACCAGGACGGTGTGGCACACCGCTCAGCACCCCGCGCCCGGGCGAGGCGGGTCAGGCAGCCTTCCGGTTGCTCTTGGCGAGCACCTTGTCGGCCTTGTCCTCCTTGACCAGGCGGCGCCGCTTGACCGTGTAGCCCGGCGGGAGCGTCCCCTCGGCGAGGGCGCGGAGGGGACACCGCTTGCAGCGCGGCTTGTCCTGGCAGCACTTCTTCTTGGGCAGGCGCGCCGACTTGGCCACCTGGTGAGGCTAGCCTGCCCTTCTCCGGCGGTCCACGGGCGTCGGCGGATCACCGGATACCGTCCGGTGACCGCCACCGCACACGTCCGGGAGTCCCGATGGCCGCCCCTGCCTTCGTCGAGTTGTTGAACACGCAGATCGGCAACGAGTTCGCCGCGCACCAGCAGTACGTCGCCTGCGCCGTCTACTTCGACCAGCTGACCATGCCCCGGACGGCACGGTTGTTCTTCGACCAGGCGCTCGAGGAGCGCGAGCACGCCATGATGATGGTCCGCTACCTGCTCGACTCCGACGCGCTGGTGCGCATCCCCGCCGTCGCGGCCCCGGTCAACGAGTTCCCGGACGTCGTCGCGCCGGTCGCCCTGGCGCTGGAGCAGGAGAAGCGGGTCACCGAGCAGATCAACGCGCTGATCGGCGTCGCACGGCGGGAGAACGACTTCGCCTCGGACCAGTTCATGCAGTGGTTCATCAAGGAGCAGATCGAGGAGGTCAGCAAGATGAGCGATCTGCTCACGGTCGTGAAGCGGTCCACCCACGACCTGGAGACGATCGAGGACTACGTGCTCCGGGAGGTCACTACCGAGGCCGCCGACCCCACCGCGCCACCGGTCGCAGGGGCCTGAGCCGAGGGCCTCGCAGCGCTCACAGTCGGAAGACGCCATGGCCGACCTCTGCCGACGGGCCCTTCGCACCCGCCGACGGGGGCAGGCGGAGCACGGAGCGGATCTGGCTGGGTCGATGACGCCGTCGTCCTACGGCCGGGCGGTGGCGTAGCAGGAGTGCCCTGGGCCCCATGCTGGTCGCGGATCGGCATCGTGAACGCCTGCTCGTCCTCGGCCAGCCACTGCTCGCGCGGGCCGTGAGCTCGTCGCGGCGCGCCCGGGCGAGCACCGGGGCCACTGCTCCCTGCTCATGACCGAGCTGCGGGAGTGGGCCCACTTCCCATCCCCGCCGCGCTGCTCCGCCGCGCGGGGGCGGTCCTGGTCGAGGCCCATGACGAGTGGCAGGTCTCCGACCGCCGCTACCTCTCCGAAGGCTCCATGGCCCAGCTCGACCGCATCTGTGACCCGTCGACGCCGCCTGTCACGCCGCCGACCAGGACCACTCCGCCCGGGTCCGCGTCCGCTGCCGGCGCTGCCCAGGCGACAGCCGACACCGGCCCTGGACACCACCACCGAACGGGCGACGGATGGCGGGATCCGCATGATGGCGGTGCGCTTCGCACGGCGCCCGGTCGTGGAGGTGCGCCTGCGCCTCCCCTCGGGGGACGGGCTGGCGCTGGCCGGAACTCGTCGACCCGGTGCTCGCGGCGGCCTGCGTCGCCGTATCCGCCGAGCAGCGAGCCCATGACCTGGGTGGCGGCCCGCAGGTGGGATCGACCGGCCAGGGGCGGACACCGGCTGAGCCTGCGGGCCCAGGTGTGCAGCGTCTCGCCGACGGTGAGGTCGCCGGGGAGGCCGCTGGACTGCAGCAGGACGCCGAGGTGCGGCCGGACCCGGGCGCGCTCGGTGACGGGGTCCGCGCCGAGGATGTGGACCGAGCCTCCGTCGGCGGAGGCTCGGCCTTCGACCAGTTCCAGCACGGAGGTCGTGCCGACGCCGTTGACGCCCAGGAGCGCGAAGACCTCCCCGGGATGGACGGCGGAGGAGACGCCGCGGACGGCCTCGGAGGCGCCGTACCAGCGGTGGAGGTCGACGACCTCCACGGCGAGGTCGCGATCCACTGACTCAGGAGTGGGCACGAATTGCCTCCGCTGGGACGATGCGAGCCGGTGATCGTCGAGAAGGCGCTGTTCGAAGGTGTCGCTGAGGCCGGCGCGCGCGACAGGTGCCGGAACTCATCGGGTGCGTCGAGAGGCCCACCGAGGGATCGTGACGTGCCAGGACGCAGAGGCCCGCGTCGGCGGTCACGGCGCACTCCCCGTGCCGCGCAGCCGGTCGAGCAGCCGCCGGACTCCCCCGGCAGGCACTTCGTCCGGCCAGTCCGGCACCGGCGCGCCGTCCGGCACGATCGTGGCCAGCACCAGAGGACGGGCGTCGACCGGCTCGACGCCCAGTGAGGCGAGGGCGCGAGCCGACGCGGTGCCCGGCTCCAGCACGGTCAGCCACAGCTCGCCGGTGCCCAGCTTCAGGCCTGGCTGCAGCCGCCTGCTGCGCACCAGCGGACGCCACTTCGCGGTGAACTGCCGCGCGGCCCGGCGGAACTCGGCCGATGGCTCCGGCGTCGACCGGCGGCTCCGCGCCTCGTGGTCGCCGTCCTCCTGGGTCCGTCCGGAGGGGGCGCCCAGAGCGGTGCGGATGGCGTGCTCGGTCAGCTGAGGATGGTCGAGAGTCACGGTTGCGGTGACCGCGTCCGCGGTCCGCAACAGGCCCAGGAGGACGTGTCCGGTCTCGTACCTCGTCGCGCCCAGGCGTCGGGCTTCATCCGCTGCCACGTGCAGAGCCTCTGCAGCGGGGTCGTCGTAGAGCAGCATGGCGGCTTCCTCTCCTGGGTCGGGATGAGTCGTCTCGACGGACTTCTCCGAGCGTGTCGGCGGGCCGGGCGCGGCGCAGGTAACCGGACTTCACCGAGTTCCCGCACCAAGTGCATGGAGGTGCAGTGAGGGATGTCAGGGCCGGTGGAGGACCGACCGGCGCCAGCTCCAGACGGCGGCCAGGAGCATCCACACCAGTGCCACCGCACCGCTCACCGTCGTGGCGAGCATCGTCGCGGCCGAGAAGCCGCTCAGGGCCAGCGCGACGCCGTTGACGGCGGCCGCCCCCGCGGCCACGACGGCCAGGGCGCCCAGCCCCCGGCTGCCGTTCGGTGCGGCGAGCAGGCCCATGCCGACCGCGAGGAAGGCTACGGCGAGCAGCAGTGCGAACAGGGCATCCAGCCCGATCTCCACCTGCCGCACCACCAGCGCCCCCACGAACAGGGCGGAGCGATCCTCGCCGGCGCCCGACCACAGGTCGACCACGGCCTTGAGCGCGACTCCGTCGACGGCCTGCAGGACCGCGGCGGTGGCCAGGGCGGCCGTGGCGAAGACTGTCGTCACCCGAGCCCAAGCCGAGCCCCGCGTGCCGTCGACTGCGCGGGCCAGCATGACGACCAGCACGACCAGGCCGGCGACGCCGCCCAGCTGCACCAGATGGGCGGCCACCCATTCGCCGCGACTGACGCCGGCGTACTCGGCGAACGCCGCGGCCGGCGAGCCGGGATCGGCGTGCCCGGGATGTAGCAGGGTCCCGGCCGTCAGCAGCGCGGCGCCGAGCAACGCCAGCGCGGCGACGAATCGGTAGGGCGGGCGGGGCCCGGCCGGGTCAGGTCGAGCCACGTCGGGGAACTGCGCGAGGGAGGCGCTGGGCATGGCGGTGTTCCTCTCCGATGCGGTTGCCGGAGCGGTCCCGCTTGAGGCGGGCGGTTCGCTGCCCGAGGAAGTAGAGGCGCGGCGCGACATCGACGCTGCCGTGCTGTCCCGTCGTGCCTTCTGGCTCGGCCCGCTGGCGGCGTTGGCGCTTGCCACCGAATCCATCACGGATTCCCCTCCGGGTGGGGTGAGGACGCCCCTCCGAGCCGGCGTCGACTGCAAAGTGGTGACCTCCGAACCCCGGAGGGCTTCCAGAAGGGGTGGGAAGCTGCCGCCTTGCGCGTCGGCGGCGAGGGTTAACCCGACGGTGGCCTGCGGGCCTGGTCGCCATCGACGCAGACCGCGATGTCGCCGATGAGCCGTCCGCTGGTCCCGATGCCGGTCTGGAGCAAGACGCCGGGTTGGGCGAATCGCACGTTGCGCATCTGGGCGAGCGCCCGGGCGCTGTCGAGGGGGAATGGCGTCTCCCCTGACTGGTAGCGGGCCTGCACCGGGTCGCTTCGGTACGCCGCCAGGGCGGCGGCGTCGTCGTTGGTCATTCGGCGCAGCACCAGGTGCTCGGTGGCGGCCAGGATCTCCGCGGTCATGGTGCTCAGCTGCTCGGGGTGTCGAAGGCAGGGCGTCAGGCGTCGCGTCGGTGCAGCGTGACGGCGGCCGCCGCGATAGGGACGACGGCGTAGGCGGCCATCACGATCAGGCTCGCTTGTGCGGAGAGGTGGGCGCCTTGCGTCTCGGCTGCTCCGGTGGTCAGCAACGCCGAGGACGCCGGCAGCGGTAGGTAGCTGACGATGGTCTCCACCCAGTCCAGGCGGATGAAGCTGAGGATGCCGGGCAGCAGCAGCAGCACGGTCAGGGCAGAGGTCAGGCTGGCAGCGGTGGAGCGCAGGAGCGTGCCGACGCCGAGCGAGAACAGGGCGGCGGCGATGAGGGAGTAGAGGGCGCCCCCGAACACGCGCCAGGTGCCCGGGTCGTCCAGCGCCGGGACGAGGTCGTACTGCGAGAGCTGGGGCAGAGTGACGACGTAGGACAGGGTCACGCTGACGAGGGTCACGGCGGCGGTCAGGACGACCAGGGTGAGGGCTTTGGCGGCAAGGACCGGGATCCGGGTCGGGACTGCGGCGAACGTGGAGCGGATCGAGCCGGTGGCGTACTCGCCGGTGACGAGCAGGGCGCCCAGGACGGCGATGGTCAGCATCCCGAAGGGGAAGCCGCTGGAGACGACCTCGGCGCCGTGCACCTGCTCGACGCCCGGGGGCAAGGCGGGGTCGTCGGCCATGGCGTTCAGGGACGCGGCGGCGGCCAGGGCCGCCAGCGTGATCACTGCGGCGGTGGCGGCCAGCGCCCACCACGTCGAGCGCAGGGACAGCAGCTTGATCCACTCCCCGCGCGCGACCCCCGCGAAGGTGGGCTGCACCTGCGCGGCGGCGGGCGGGGTGGCGGCGTGTGAGGCCGTCGGGGGGTCGGCGGTCAGGGTGCTCATCGGTTCTCGGCCTTCACGGTCCTGGAAGTGGTGGGGGTGGTGTGGGCGCGGTACTCGACCGCGTCCTGTGTCAGGCTCAGGTACGCCTCCTCGAGGCTGGCGCGGCGCGGGGACAGCTCGTACAGCAGCAGCCCGTTCCTGAAGGCGACCTCGCCGACGTGCTCCGCGGTGGTCCCGCTGACCTCGAGCATCCCGGCCTCGGGCGAGGTGACGGTCGCACCGTCGGCGGCCAGAGCGGCGGCGAGCTCACCGGCGCGCGGGGAGCGCACCCGCACCGCGCCGCCGGCGACGGAGTCGATGACCTGCTGGACCGGGCCGGCGGCGATGATGCGACCGCGGCCGATCACCAGGAGATGGTCGGCGGTCTGGGACATCTCGCTCATCAGGTGCGAGGAGAGGAAGACGGTTCGTCCTTCGGCGGCCAGGGCACGAACGAACTGGCGGACCCACTGCACGCCCTCGGGGTCGAGCCCGTTGACCGGCTCGTCGAGGATGAGCGTCCTGGGGTCGCCCAGGAGGGCGGCGGCGATTCCCAGGCGCTGGCCCATGCCGAGGGAGAACCCTCCGACGCGCTTCGTCGCGACCCCGGCCAGGCCGGTCAGCTCGATGACCTCGCTGACCCGGGAGGCCTTGATGTTGTGGGTGGCGGCCATGGAGCGCAGATGTGAGCGGGCGCTGCGGCCGGGGTGCACGGCGCGTGCCTCCAGCAGGGCGCCGACTTCGCGTAGCGGGGCACGGTGCTGCCGGTAGGGCTTGCCGTTGACGGTGACGGTGCCCGACGTCGGCCGGTCCAGTCCCATGATCATGCGCATGGTCGTGGACTTGCCGGCGCCGTTCGGGCCGAGGAACCCGGTGACGGTCCCGGGCTCGATCGTGAAGCTGAGGGAGTGCACGGCGGTGGTGTCGCCGTAGCGCTTGGTGAGCTCGCGTGCCTCGATCATGACCGGGACCGTTCTGGGGATGGGGTGGGACGGAGTGCTCAACAGCGAACGCTGAGACAGGTGACCGTGCCCGCGGGTGGGGCGAGCGGAGGATGGTCGGGCCCTGGGGCGGGCAGTCACGCCTGCTGCGGCGCGCGGAGCGGCTCGCTGTGGAGGCTGGCTGCCAGGGTCGCCGGTGATGCGGTGCGGCGTGGCCAGGTCCAGGCGGAGCGCAGGATGAAGGCCAGGAGCAGCACCTCGACACCGATGGAGAGGCCGTAGAAGAAGGCCCAGTCCCAGGACTCTCCTACCGCGTTGAACATCGAGACGGGGATGTAGAGCGTTGCTACGACGAGGTTCGTGGCGCGGTTCACGCGGGCGGGCAGCGTCATGGAGAGCATCACCATCAGGGCCGGGATCGCTACGACCGCGACGAAAATGGTCAACACCGTCGGGGTGATGTCGTAATCGAGGCCGACGGCGCCGGCGCGGAGGTCGTCGATGACGCCGGGCTTGTGGAGGTGGAAGTAGTCGATGTAGATGTAGAGGAACATGAAGCTGGTCCATGCTGCTGCGAGTCTGGCCTGCACGGGCATGCGCCGGTCTTCCAGCGAGCTGTGCGATGGCGGATTCTCTCGTGCGGTGTGGGATTGAGGCCTTCTCATCACAATGCTCCCTGCCTTGATCGGGTGGGTGCTTCCACCGTCACGGATGCCGGCGGCGGGCACATCAGCCCCGGGAGCCTGATTCGACCTGGCCGTTGGCACAGCCGAGCTCTCGTGCTTTCGGCCGATACACCGAGCACGCGGGCTGCCTAGGCTGATCAGATGGCCACCAACGCACTCCACGCGCTGTGGGCCGAACCTCGACCCACGAATGCCCCGGACCAGGGGCCGCGGGACTGGGCCTTGGTCGCAGTACTGATCTGCTGGTCCCTGGTGGACGTGGTGCTTCGCCAGGACCTGGCGCCACGCCCGCTGCTGCTGCTCGCGGTGCTCGCGGTCCTCGGCCCCCTGCCGTGGCGACGCACGCACCCGCTCGTCGCGGTCGCGGTCTCCTTCGGCACGTGGACGATCGTCGACGTCGTCAGGATCCTCACCGGGTCGCAAGGCGCCCCGCTGAACAGCATGGCCGCGTCGCTGATCCTGGCCTACGCCCTGTTCCGGTGGGGCTCCGGCCGGGAAGCCGCAATCGGCCTCGGCGTCATCCTGCTCTGGCTGCCCATCACCACCGTCGCCGACCCCACCAGCCTCGCGGACAAGGTCGGCGCGTACGGGTTCTTCCTGTTCGCCGCCGCGCTCGGCGCCGCGGTCCGCTATCGCACGAAGATCCGCATCCGCGACATCGACCAAGCCAAGGCCCGCGAACGCGAACAGCTCGCGCGCGAGCTCCACGACACCGTCGCCCACCACGTGTCGGGCATCGCCATCCAGGCCCAAGCAGGACGTGCCATCGCGGCCTCCCACCCCGAGCGTGCCATCGAGGCCCTGGCCATCATCGAGGACGCAGCGACCCGCACCCTCACCGAGCTGCGCGCCATCGTCGGGGTGCTCCGCGCCACACAGGACACCGAGTTCGCGCCGCAGCCCGGCGTGGCCGAGGTCGAGCAGCTCGCCACCGATGGCCAGACGCGTCCCTGCGTCGAGGTGACGCTCTCCGGCGAGTTCGACGACCTCGGCCCGGCGGTCGGGGCCGCGATCTACCGCCTGGCCCAGGAGTCCGTCACCAACGCTCGACGGCACGCCCGCCACGCGACCCAGGTCACCGTCGCCGTCACCGGCGACGCCGACCAGGTACGGCTGACCATCGACGACGACGGCTCCGCCGCTGGCGGCCGCGCCCCAGCAGGCTACGGCCTGGTGGGCATGCGGGAACGCGCCTCACTGCTCGGCGGCACCTTCCACGCAGGCCCCGCCGCCGAGCGGGGCTGGCGGGTAGAGGCGGTCCTGCCCCGAACCGGGACGCCACGATGAGCATCAGGGTCCTCATCGCCGACGACCAGCCCATCGTGCGCACCGGGCTGACGATGCTGCTCGACGCCCAACCCGACATCGACGTGGTCGGCGCGGCCGCCGACGGGCGCGAGGCAGTCCGCCTGGCGCTCCAGCTGCGCCCCGACGTCGGCCTGTTCGACATCCGAATGCCGCTGATGGACGGCATCGAAGCCACCCGACGCCTCGCCGGCCCCGACGTCACCGACCCCCTGCCGATCGTGGTCATCACCACCTTCGACCTCGACGAGTACGTCCACGGGGCGCTCAGAGCCGGCGCCCGCGGGTTCCTGCTCAAGGACGCCGGACCCGCCCTGCTGACCCAGGCCATCCACGCCGCCGCCGACGGAGACGCACTGATCGCACCGAGCGTGACCGTCCGACTGCTCGCAGCGTTCGCTCACGCACAGACCTCACCACCGAGGCAGCCGATGGAACCGCTCACCGCTCGCGAGGAGGAAGTCCTCGTTCCTGTAGCCCGAGGCCGCACCAACAATGAGATCGCCAGCGAGCTCTACATCACCCCAAGCACCGTCAAAGCCCACCTCGCCAGCCTCATGCGAAAGCTCGGCGCCCGAAACCGCGTCGAGGTCGCCATGTGGGCCCACGAGACCGGCCGCATCTGACGCCGCAATGGCTCCGTCGCCGTTTGCCGCCACCCCCCACAGCGTCACGAAGCGGCGTGTACCCCTCGGAGGGACGCTGCGCCGTGATGCCGTTTCGCGCTGGAGCACCCGAGCGGCCAGCCACAGGGCCGCGGCCCGAGGCAGCACGCGATGGTCGACCAGAGCGAGCGTCGTCGTCATTGCAGAAGCCCCAGGACCACGTGTTACACACCGCGTGCACGACGTGTGGACCTGTGACGCCATTGAGGCGAACCAGCCATCGGAGCAGGAATCGGGCACACCCCTCCCCCAGGAGGCCGCCGTGAATCGCAGCCACCGTCTGCTCCGCTCGGCAATCGCAGCCGCCGCGGCCGTCGCGGCCGGCGTGCTGACCCGATCGATGGTGAAGGCCGTCAGTGCTCCCGAGACGGAGACGATGGTCCCGCTTCGGCTCCTCGTGCGGGTGATCCTGACTGAGTGAGCGGCACGGGTCGCCCATCAGGGGCGCGACCGCATGGGTGGAGGACGACTGGAGGTCCCTGCTGGCGGACCTACCGCTTGAGCTGCGGCTGTAGGCGCTCGCGGTGTACGAGCTGGCGAGGGATCGAGCGATGGGCCAGCCGCTCGAGACGGCGATGGCCACCGTGCGTGCTACGGCTACCGCTGAGGGACTCGATGCAGGTCACGAGTGGGTTCCGGCGGCCGCAGCCCGCATGAGCGTCGACACGGGCCTCCGTGATGTGGCTGCTGGCGCTGCCGCCACGTGGGGCGGTCACAGCGCATGGCGCCTGTACGACGGCGCCGAGCAGACGTCACGATGTTGGTGTTCGGCCCACCGCTGCGCCGATGGTGGACGCGGTCGTCGCAGCAAGGATCAAGCCCTGTGGATGGCGACTACTGTCCGACCTCGTGAGCGAGAGCGGCGCGGTTCAGGATCCCCTTGCAGGGTGGGACCCGAGACGCCGCGCCTCCCTGGAGCGCCTGTGGGAGCGATTCAGGGAGGCTGCGGGCGAGGTCCGCCTGAGCGACGAGTTGGTGGCCGAACGCCGCCTGGAAGCCGCCGCGGCCGACCGTGCTGACCTCCGCGATGAAGTCGTCATCGAGCGTGGCTTCGATCCCTCGTCGCAAGACGGCGGGCCACGCGGGGAGTGATCGTCCTGTATGCCTCTGCATCGCTGGCCCTGGTCAACCAAGAGCCCGGCGGGGAGGTCGTGACCCGCGCTGCTGCCGACGACGATGCCACGATGAGCGCGGTCAACTACTCCGAGGTGCTGCAGAAGACGGCCCGGGTCGGCATCGCCGCCGAGGAGATCGCCCGCGGACTCGACGAGCTGGACATCACCGTCACACCCTTCGGGCGGCTCCACGCCCGGCTCGCGGCGTCCTTCTACCGGCACCGGTCGAACCTGAGCCTGGCGGATCGATGCCGACCCGGGCGCAGGCCGAGCGGCGGCTGCGCGAAGCACTCCGCGACCGCAGCAGCGCCGAGACCCCGCCGGTGCCCACGGACAGCCGGCTCAGCGATGGCGGTCCGCTGGCTGGCCGACGAGGCCGGGCTCTCGGCTCGCCAGATCGCCGACCACCTCGGCCACAGCCGCCCAGCCTGACCCAGGACGTCTACCTCGGCCGCGGCACCGCCAGCCCCCGGACCGCCGCGGTCATCCGGCGGACCCTGTAAGGCCTCACATCAGCGAGGGCTCCCTCACCGCTCCGCACTGCTGGGCACTCCGAGGACGGCAGCCACTCGACGGCCGGGCTCTCGGACAGCGGCCCCGCGACGTCGACCGAGCCCACGTCGAGACCCCGTCAGAGGTCCCACCCAGCGCCGTCACGCGCTCCGAAGTCGCGGGTTCCTTGCGACTCCGGCGAATATTGGTTCCGGCCTGGAGGCGCCCACGAGCCGCTGAACTGCGGTGTTGCTCCCCCGATTGGACTCGAACCAATAACCCTGCGAGAACGCGCCGGGGACGTTTGAGGACATTGGTACATGACGGAACTTGCAGATCAGCTGCCCGTTCGGTGTTGACGAGCGTTGACTGAAAAGTGGAGATTACGGTTGATTAATCGTCGTAAGTTCGTCGCTCCGACAAGGTTCACTGGTGGAAGGAAGTGGTCGAGATTTGCCGCCGACGGCCTGCCTCGCGGCCCGCCAGGAGCCGTCAGCGGACAGGATGCCCAAAGGTCTCGGCAACCCAGTCGGCAACGAACCGGGTGGCGTTCATCGGGTCGTCGAGGTTGCAGTGCTCGACGCCTCCTTCCCGTTCGGTGAACACCTTCAGCTCACGCTTGGGGCTGTTGACCGCCTGCTCGTAGCTGCGGTGCGCGTACTCGACGGGGATCTGCCGGTCGTGCGCACCGTGGACGACCAGGTACGGCACGCGGATCCGCTCGACGACTCCGTCGAGATTGATGCGGTCCCAGAGCTTTTCGAAGTCGTCCATCGATGTCTGGCCCCACACCCAGAGCGTGTGCTCCCAGTAGTGCGGAACAGGGTTCTCCCCCATGTTCAGGGCGGTGACCGACTCGAGCATGCCTGCGACCGCGCAGGCTGACCGGGCGTGGACCGCCGCATAAACACGAAACTTGTCATTCGCGAACCGTCCTGGCGCGCTTTCGCGGCCATCCACGGCGGGCTGTTCGTCGGCGGGGCACAACGGCGGTGTCTGTTCCGCTGGGGGGATCCGGGCACCGAGCGGTGGCGCGACCTTGATGCCGGGGCGCTACCGGCTCAACGGAGCAGGAAAACAACGGCGCTGCCCGTCGCGGACCCTGCCTGGCCGAAGGTAGGCGGTCGCTGCTGCGAGCTCCAGCTCAGCCGTACCTCTCATCGTACGGGCGGCACCGTAGGGAGGACCTCCAGCGCGGGTGCTTCCGCCCGCGCGCGGAGCACGACGGCGGCGACGACGGCTGCGACGAGCGCGATCGCCGCGAGCACGAGCCAGCCGGTCCGGAATGCGGTCAGCGCCGCGGTGCTCGACGTCGGGGTGCCGAGCAGCGCGACGAGCAGGGCCACGCCGAGCGCCACGCCGACCTGGCGCAGCATGTTGACCACGGCCGACCCGGTCGCGAACGCCCGAGGAGGCAGCGAGGCGGCCGCCGTGGCCATGAGTGTTGGCAGAGTCAACCCGACGCCGACGCCGGTTACCAGCACTCCCCCCAGGAGGCTGCCGACGTAATCAGGCTCGACCTGCGCTGCGGCCGCCCACCACACCAGGCCGGCGGCGAAGATCGCTGTGCCGGCGGTCACCACCGGCGCCGGGCCGAACCGCGCGATCAGCCGGCCGGCGACGAGGAACGAGAAGAGCGGGACCATCAGCGGCCCCGGTGCGATGGCCAGCCCGGTGGCCAGCGCCGACCAACCCCAGACGTCCTGCATCCACAGCACGAGGGACAAAAGCATTGCGCCGAACGACATCGAGAACAGTGTCATGACGATCGAGGAGCCCGCGAAGCCGCCGGCACGGAAGAGTTCGGGCTCGACGAGGGGGTTGCGGGCGCGCATGCAATGCCCGACAAAGACAGCCAGCAGCGCCACGGATATGCCGAGCGTCGTCAGCGTCGCGGTCGACCCCCAGCCCCAGTCTTCGCCCCGGACCAGCGCGAGGGTGAGTCCCGCCACGCCGGCGCTCAGCAGCCCGGCGCCGAGCGCATCCGGCCGCGGCACGGGATGGCCGGGCACGTGTGGGAGCCGTCGCCACCCCACGTACAGCGCGGCGAGGCCGATCGGGACGTTGACGAAGAAGATCCACCGCCAGTCCACAGCCACCAGCAGGCCGCCGACGACGGGACCGAGCGCCGCCGCCAGGCCGCCAACCGCGGTCCACGCCCGAACGGAGGAGTGGCGGCGCTCCTCCGGCGCGGTGGCGAGGACGAGGCCCAGGGACGCAGCGGTGAGCAGTGCGGCGCCCGCGCCCTGAACGACTCGGAACGCAACGAGGGACTCGACGCTCGTCGCCAGGCCGCATGCGGCCGAGGCGAGGGTGAAGAGCAACACGCCCGCGAGGAAGCTGAGCTCGCGGCTGCGCCGCTCAGCTAGCCGCCCGAACAGTACGAGCAGAGACGCGAAGGCGATCGCGTAGCCGTTCAGCACCCACGACAGGCTCGAGAGCGGCGCGTCGAGGTCGTCCGCCAGCTCGGGCAGGGCGACGTTGACGATGAACAGGTCGAGGCTGGCGAGCACCACGCCGGCGCACACCACCAAGAGGACCAACGAAGGCGAGGCGTCACGGCGCCGGAGCTGGGCCAAGAAGGTCACAGCCAGGGAGCGTAGTGGGCTGACTTAGCTATGCACAAGCCAGCTATAGTCTCTGCTCATGACGCCTGTTATCCATCTGGCGGGCCGCCTCAGGTCTCGCGACGCCTGGAGCGCCGATGCCTGCGCCATGGCCCGAGCGCTCGGCGTCGTCAGCACGAAGTCGGCGATGCTCGTTCTGCGCGAGGCCTTCTACGGCGCGACGCGGTTCGACGAGTTCGTCGCGCGCACGGGCGCCAGCGAGCCCGTCGTCGCGGCGAGGCTGCGCGAGCTCGTCGCCGAGCGGCTTCTCGAGCGCGTCGAGTACCGCAACCCTGGGGAGCGCACGCGGAAGGGCTACCGGCTGACCGAGAAGGGGGCCGACGTCTTCCCGGTGCTTGCCGCGCTCATGCAGTGGGGCGAGCGCTGGCTGGGCGAGCAGAGCAGCGGCGTGCGCCTGCAGCACCATGGCTGTGGCGAGCCCGTCGCCGTTGAGCTGCGCTGCGCGGCCGGCCACGGCGTGACGAGCGGCGAGCTCGACCTGGCCGTCGACCGCAGCTCGCCGCGCTCGCCGCACGCCCCCAATGACCCCAGCTCGCCGGCCCGGACGGACCACCGATGACCCCCGAGCACCACTGCAGGCACCGGTTGGTCACGGAGATCTCTTGCCAGGCATGGGGAGCGGTCGCTACTCCCGGGGGCACCGCAAGCCGCTCCCCCACTCGCTCCTGAACTGCAGGCACATCCTAAATGAGGCAGGCACACACATGAAGGCATGCGTGGTGACCAAGTATGGCGAGGATGGGGTCCAGCTCGCGGACGTGCCCACCCCGAGCCCGGGGAGCAACGACGTCCTCGTAGAGGTTCGCGCAGCGAGCATCAACCCGCTGGACAAGATGGTCCGCGACGGCGAGTTCAAGCAACTCCTGAAGTACAAGCCTCCCTTTCCGCTCGGTCACGACGTCGCCGGTGTCATCACGACGGTGGGCGAATGCGTGCAGGACTTCAAGGTCGGCGACGAGATCTACTCCCGGCCCCGCGACCTGCGCATCGGCACGTTCGCCGAGTTCATCGTGATCGATCAGGCTGACGTCGCGCTCAAGCCCACGTCGCTGTCGCTCGAGGAGGCAGCCGCAGTGCCGCTGGTTGCTCTCGCCGCGTGGCAGGCTCTCGTCGATGTGGCCAAGGTGCAGCCGGAGCAGAAGGTGCTGGTCCACGCGGGCGCCGGGGGGCTGGGCTCGACGGTGGTGCAGGTCGCCAAGTACCTCGGCGCCTACGTGGCGACTACCGCACGCACCAAGGACGCCGACAAGGTCCGCGACCTAGGCGCCGATGAGGTCGTGGACTTCACGCAGAAGGACTTCGCCGATGTCCTGAGCGGGTACGACGTCGTGCTCGACTCACTCGGCGGAACCAACCTCGAGAAGTCCCTCACCGTGCTCAAGCGGGGTGGAATCGCGATCAGCGTCATCGGCCCGCCCGACCCAGCATTCGCCGCTCAGCTCGGACAGCCGATCCTGGCCCCGGTGATGGCGCTGCTGAGCCGCAAGGTGCGCAAGCGAGCAAAGCACCTGGGCGTGCGGTACTCGTTCTTCTTCATGAGGGCGAACGGCGCGCAACTCGAGGAACTGGCCACGCTGTACGACAGCGGCACGCTGCGGCCGGTGCTCGACCGCACCTTCCCCTTCGAGGAGACCCTCGAGGCCATGGCCTACGTCGAGCAAGGCCGGGCCAACGGCAAGATCGTCGTCACACGCTGAGCGAGGGCGTCCCGCTCCGCAGCGCGTGCATCCTCCGGAGGACGACCTCGACACCGCTCGAGACGGCGCGCCTACCGGCGAGGTCGGGACCGCCGCCGATCACCCCACGACGCGCACAGCTTTCTGCAAGCCCCGCCCCACACAGGAAGCGACCCATGCCCTCACTCAACGGAGCCGTCGTCCTCGTCACCGGAGCCAACGGCGGCATCGGAACCCATTTCGTCCACCAAGCCCTGGAGCATGGTGCCGCGAAGGTCTTCGCCACCGCCCGCAGCCCCCGCACCTGGGACGACGATCGCATCGTGCCGCTGCCCCTCGACGTCACGAGTCCCGCGTCCATCCAGGCCGCCGCCGACGTCGCCCCGGACGTGACCGTTCTGATCAACAACGCGGGCGTCTCCACGTCCAGCCCCCGGATCCTCACCCAGACCGACGAGGAAATCCGCACCAGCGTCGAGACCAACTTCCTCGGCCCGCTGTTCCTGGCCCGCGCCTTCGCCCCGATCCTGACGAGCAAGGACGAGTCGACCCTCGTCCACGTGCACTCGCTGCTGAGCTGGTACGCCGTCGCCGGGATCTATAGCGCCACCAAGGCGGCGCTGTGGTCGGCGACCAACTCGCTGCGCCTGGAACTCGCCCCGCACGGCGTGCACGTGGTCGGCGTCCACGTCGGCTACGTCGACACTCCCATGGCGGCGCACGCGCCCGAGCCGAAGACGCAGCCTGCGGACCTCGTGCGCACCGTCTTCGACGCCGTCGAGGCCGGACAGTACGAGGTCCTCGCCGACGAAGGCTCTGTTCGGGCCAAGGCCGGACTCAGTCTCCCGGTGGAAAAGGTCTACCCGCAGTTGAGGGCCACGACCGCCTGACCCGACCCCGGGGTGCCGGCGCGGTCCCGCCGCGAGCAGGTCAGCGCCACGCCGGATCGTTGGACAGCGATCGCGGCGCAATTGGGACCAGAGTCACGGGCGAACGCGGAGCCCGGGACGGCCCCCGATCCGGCGGAGCGCCTGGCCGCACCGTCGACCACCGGACCGCGACCCTCGGTGCGCCGGCACGTTGCGCCGACCAGCACCCCGAGCAAGACACTCTCCACGGCCCCGATTGGATCCCCATGCGGCTTGGCCTCGCCTGTTCGAGCACCGGAGAAGCGTCAAGATCAACTGCCACACAGACCCGTGAATAGGTGAGTTGCAGGCGCGCGTCAGCGCGGGGCGGGCGAAGCCCGTCCTTGCAGTCCTTGTGCAGTCGGGTCAGGCGGCCGGGTCGAGGACCACGGTGTGACCGAGGCGCTCCAGTTGGGCGACCAGCCGGCGGGCGTGCGCCTGGTCGTGACGGCGGGCCAGCCAGTCCGCGCCCAGGTCGGAGTAGGGCTCGTCGCGGGAGAGGATGTAGTAGGCCGAGACCAGGATGGAGTGGGCGACCGCGACCGCCGCCCGGCCCATGCCGCGGCGGGCCGTCAGCCGGGCGAACTGAGCCGACAGGTAGTTGCGGCCTTTCATCCGCCCGACCGAGCCGGCGGCCTCGACCAGCATCGCGGTCAGCCACTTGTTGCCGTGCTGCGCCTCGGGCTGGCGGCGCTTGCCGGCCGACTCGAAGACCCCCGGCGCCAGCCCGGCCCAGGAGGCCAGATGCGCCGCGGAGGGAAAGCGGGACATGTCCCCGCCGGTCTCGGCCAGGATCACCTGGGCCACCTTCGGCCCCACTCCGGGAATGGTCTGCAGCAGTTCCAGCTGGTGCGCCCAGGGCCGGCAGGCCTGGTCGATCACCGCGTCGAGTTCGGTGAGCGCGGTCTCGATCAGTTCCAGCCGGCGCAGCATGGTGCGCGCCAGCCGGGCGTGTTCCTCGGTGAAGTGCCCGGTCAGCGCCTCCACCAGCTGCGGGATCTTGATCCGCATCTTGCCCTTCGCCAGCTGCGCGAGCACCTGCGGATCCCGCTCGCCGGCGATCATCGCGGTCAGCATGGCCCGGGCCGAGACGCTGGTCAGGCTGGCCGCCACCGAGGACAGCTTGATGCTGGCGTCCTCCAGCATCAGCTCCAGCCGGGTCACCTCCCGGGTGCGGTCGCCCATCAGCTGCACCCGGTAGCGGGTCAGCATCCGCAGCCGGCGGATCTCCGGCGGGGGCACGAACGACGGGCGGATCAGCCCGACCTCCAGCAGCTGGGCGATCCACTCCGCGTCGCGGACGTCGGTCTTGGGCCGGCGCACTGCCTTGATGTGCGCGGCGTTGCACAGCCAGACCTCCAGCACCTCCTCCAGGCAGTAGAACGCCGGCTTCCAGTACGTCGAGGTCGACTCCATCGCCGCGATCGTCACCCCGCGCTCGACCAGCCAGTCCCGCATCACCTCCAGCGCGCGGGTGGTGGTGGGAAACGTCCGCGTCTCACTGCGCCGGCCCCGCGGGCCCGGCGTGCGCACGCAGACGGTCAACGTCGCCTTGCCGATGTCCAGCCCGGCGACCCGCTCGTAAACGACCTCCATGTCGACCCTCCCCTGCATCGCCACCGATGGGGTGTCGTCCGGAGGGCCCTCTGCCAGGACACAGACCCACGCGCTCGGGGCAGCAATCAAGGGGCACCCGAGGGCCCCGCGCCATACACATCTACGGGCTCACTCGCACCAATGTGACACGACGTCGCCGGACCTCTACAGCATTCTCATCGCCAAGGGCAGCGATCAAGATCGCAACCGTTACACGTCTTGCATCTCGGGTTCGGGAACTCGTGGTGACGGGTTACCGGAGAACTGCCAGCACACTTCAGGCCATGGGTACGAGCGGCACCCCCGAATACCGGGCACGACGGCGGGCAGCTGAGCAACAGCGCCGTCAGCGCCACCAGCAGACCGCAGTGAAGCGCCCCCGTCCGGACCAGGCCGGCCCTGCGGCGGACGGGCCCGAACGCCGCATGGCCGCGACGACCTGCGGATGGTGCGGCGGACCGATCACCCCGCGCCGGCGCGGCCCGATACCGAAGTGGTGCTCGGCCGCCTGCCGGCACCGGGCCTGGGAGCAGAGCCGCGCGGCGAACTCCGGCCGGACGGCAGTGCAGGTGGTCGAGCGGCGGGTCGAGATCCGGTTACCCCTCGAGCCGACCCGTCGGGACTGGCCGCGGTTGCTCGGCGAGCTCGCCGGTCAATTGGATGACGACCGCGTCTACGACCGGGACCTGCCCGCCCTCGGCCGGGCACTGGACCCGGTCCTGCGGTCCTACCGGCGGCGGGCCCACTGGAGCGGCGCACCTGACCTCCCCTGATTCTCCAGAGGCGGAGCTCCCCTATTTGCTCCTGTAGGGCACCGGCATCGACGGTGACGTCGGGACAGGTGTCGTGGAGCGGGAGGCCGACGGGGGTGACGTTGGTGACGGGGGCGGTAACGACCCGACCGGCCCGACGTCACCCCCGACCGGTGCGCCACTGCCCTCGCACGCGACGTAACTCCCGGCCCTGCTAGACGGCAGTGCCCCCTGGCCGCGCAGCACGCCCCGCCGAGAGTGCACCGATCCGGTGCGAGGGGTAGCGCGCGCCGGTGACGCCCGCGCAGCATGCCCTTCGACAGCCGGCCGCACATCTGTCGCCCCGTCGTCGGCTACTCGTCGCAACGGATTGCGCAGTCCTGGATGCATAAGGTGTGTCGGCTCGTGATTTTGGAAGCTCCAGTAGAGCCTGGTGGAGGTGCCGAGCCGACGCGGGCCTTTACGGGACACTCGGGGGTCGGTCGCTGCCGGGTGTTGGCCATCGGCTCCTGGAGAGTGGCTGCGGTGCGGCGCGGGAGAGACGATCGCGCCATGGCCAAGCGACAAGGCGAGGACCCGGACGCCCTGCACCGCAAAGCGCAGACCGCGATCCTGTCCGAGCTCGCCGGCGGGAACGACGACGCCTTCGAGCTCATGCTGTCGGTCCGGCCGTACGACGTCCGCGGCCACTTCACTCCGGACGTCGCGCTGCTCGAGGTGGCAGCGGCGGCGCTCGGGCTGGCCTGCCCGCCGGGGAGCGAGCGGCTGGAGTACGACGGCTGACGGATCGCTACCTGTCCGACTACCTGCTCGACGGCCGCACCGTGCGCCGCCGGACGCAGTACGCCATCTACGCGGCCGCTTGCATGCGAGGCGGACTGCATCCCGAACTGCTGATGGAGGCCGGCACGTGGCAGCCACGGCTTTGGACTTACGCAGTCTCGGCGGTCCTCCTCTACTGCCGCGCCGCCGCGGAACGCCTCGACCTGCCAATGGCGGTGATCGCCCTGCGCGTCGCTGACGAGCTCGGCCTCGAGCTGCCCGCCACCGGAGGAGCATCCGAGCAGCTCCTGCCGTAGCTCAGCGCAAGACGAGCCGACAGGAGGAGCGCAGGCGGTTCGGCCACGCTGCAGGACTCCTCGAGACAGCGAAGCAGGAGAAAGTCTGGAGACTTCGCCGAGCAGGCGGCCACCCTCCCCCCTCACCTGCAGAAGTCCGCGCCTGGCACAGGAGAAGTACCGGCGACCCGTCGGCAACCGTGAGCTGAACGTTGCTGACGCCGGAGGGCCTGGCCATGACCGACAACTCGCGAGACGCATCTGTAACAGCGCTGCTGACCCTCACCGAGGCGGCCGCCGTTCTCCGCACACCCGTGGCCACATTGCGCTATTGGCGGCATCTCGGCATCGGGCCCGCCGGATTCCGCCTGGGTCGGCGCGTGCTGTACCGCCGCGACGACCTCGACCGGTGGGTCGAGGACCAACGCACCGCTCAGGCGGTCGACCCGCTTCAGAGCTGACCACCCGAGTAACAGTCCCGGCGCGGCGTCATCCACAGCCTCGACGCCGTCCCCAGATCCTCCCTGGCTCCACCACGGTGAGCTGCGCGACCGCAGGCTGACGAATCCAGGTCATCCGCACGCCGCCCGAACCTGGGTCCGACGCCGAGGGGACGAGACATGCCGAGGCCGCCGCTGGCCGTGGGGACCTTCGGCAAGGTCAACTTCCTCGCCCTGGGCAAGGGCCGGATTCGGGCACAGGTCAGCTTCCGCGACTTCGACGGCCGCCGCCGGTCGGTCACCCGCTTCGGGCGGACCAAGGCCGAGGCGGAGCGCCGCCTGCGGGCCGCGCTGCGCGACCGGGACAGCGCCCCGGACGAGGGCAAGAGCGCGGACAGCCGACTCGCAACCGTGGCGACCGCGTCGCTCTTGGAGGTCGACGACAGCGACCTGGCCGCCGGCACCAAGCGGCTGTACCGCTTCGCCGTCCAGAACTACGTCCTCCCGGGCATCGGTCAGCTCCGGCTGCGGGAGATCACCGTGTCCTCCGTCGACCGGCTGCTGACCGCCGTCCGCACGAGCCACGGCGCTGGCGCCGCCAAGTCCACGCGGTCCGTGCTGTCCGGCATCCTCGCGGAGGCCGTTCGTCGCGGAGCGCTGCCAACCAACCCGGTGCGCGAGGTCGCGTCCCGCCGGTCCCACCGCCGGCCTGCGGCGGGACCGCGCGCCTTGACGGTCGACGAGGTGCGCCAGCTGCGGGAGCGGCTCGGCGCCGACGAGGAGGCGGCCAGGCTCGACCTCCCGGACCTGATCGAGTTCATGCTCGGCACCGGCGTGCGCATCGGCGAGGCGTGCGCGGTCCGCTGGGCCGCCGTCGACCTGGATGCGGCGACGCTGCGCGTCGAGGCGACGCTGATCCGCGTGCCCGGCCGCGGGCTGGCCATCCAAGAGGCTCCGAAGACCACCGCCGGCCGGCGCACGATCGCCCTGCCGACCTTCATCGTGGACCTGCTCCGCCACCGCCAGGCGTGGGTGCCAGCGGCGGACGGCTCGGCGGTGGTCTTCCACAGCCCGACCGGCCGGCTGCGGGATCCGCACAACACCAGCAGCAACCTGCGCCAGGCCCTCGACCGGGCCGGCTTCGACTGGGTGACCTCGCACGTCTTCCGCAAGACGGTGGCGACGCGGCTCGACGAGGCGGGGCTGTCGGCCCGCCAGATCGCCGACCACCTCGGCCACAACCGGCCGAGCCTGACCCAGGACGTCTAGATGGGCCGGGGCCTGGCCGCCCCAGAGGCGGCCACGGCGCTTGAGCGCCGTCGCTGATCAGCGACGCTCGCGGAAGCGATCCGGGGAATCGAGCAAGGGCTTGGGCGCGACGAATCTTCGTCGTCTGTTCGTCGTGGCGGCCCGTGCGACGAGGCGCTCAATGGTTTGACCTGCGGTGATGCTCCCCCGATTGGACTCGAACCAATAACCCTGCGATTAACAGTCGCATGCTCTGCCAATTGAGCTACGGGGGACGGGCGGGTACGACCCGCGCGCCCGTCGAGAGTACCGCACGGGTCCGGACGTCCCGCGCAGGCTCCCGTCGCGGGGCGCCGCGTGCGGCCGTAGCGTGATCACCCGCTCGGTGTCCGCTCACCAACCCGGAGGTCCCCCCGTGGCCAAGTTCTCCTTCCTCGTCGGCTTCGGTGCCGGCTACGTGCTCGGCGCCAGGGCCGGCCGCGAGCGCTACGAGCAGATCTTGCGGATGTGGTCCGACGCCAAGGACAACCCGCAGCTGCAGGGCCTGGCCGGCATGGCACAGGCCCGCGCCGACGACGCGGTCAGCTCGGTGAAGTCCAAGATGGGCCGCGACACGACGCCCGAGTCGAGCACGTCGGCGCGCAGCACCGGCACCACGACGACGCCGCCGGCCACGGCCACCAGCTCGCCCGACGTCACCGCCCTGCCGGTCGACCCGCCGCCGATCGCCTGACCACGCCGGGGCCGGCCGGACGACGTCAGTCCGGCCGGTCCCCCGCGACGGCCTCCTCCAGCTTGCGGCGGGCGACCTCGCGCGCCTCCGGGTCACCGCGGTCGGCGTCGTCGTCGAAGACGACCGTCCACTCGCGCGCGGCCTGACCGGGCACCCGCCGCGCCACGAGCACCACCCCGCCGCCGTTCGGCAGCGGCGTGCGTCGGCTGGCCACCACGGTCTCGTCGACCCGCCGGCGCACCACGGCCGGCAGGTCGCCGGCGTCGCTGAGTGCGTGCCGCTGCTCCTGCTCCCGCGCCTGTACGCCGGGCTCCACCTCGGTCAGCGCGACCACCGCGAAGCTGCCGCCGCCGTCGTTGGTCGCCGTCCACCGGGCCGCGCCGACCTCGTGCCAGCGCAGCACGTCCACGGCGCCCGCCTCGTCGAGCGCCAGACCGGCCGGCACCACCCGCAGGCCGCGGCTGGTGGCCACCAGCCAGCCCTGCCCGCGCACCAGCTCGCCCCACGCCAGCACCCGCTCGTCGTGGTCGGCCGATGCCTGGACGACGGCGCGCACCGGCTCCGGCGGGCGGGCGAGGCGGCGGCGCAGCAGATCGGCGAGCCTCACTCGCCCAGCCCGCCGATCGCCCGCTTGCGCAGCGAGATGGCCTTCTGCTCGAGCGCCATCAGCTGGGTGAACAGGCGCATGTACGCGTCGCCCTGCTCGACGGGGTTCATCCGCTGCAGCTGCCCCTTGATGGCCGCCACCTGCCGGTTGGTGTGCATCTCCTCCAGCCGGGCCAGCACCGCCGACACGTAGCCGGCGTCGGCCTCCCCCACCGAGCGCAGCGGCTCGACGGCGAGCGCGGTGAGCATCGCCCGGGCGGTCTCCCGGTCGCAGTGCGCGGCCACCTCGTCGAGCCACGCCGGCCCGGTCACCTGCGCGGCCGCCGCTCCCCCGGCTCCGGCCACCGCCGCGGCGACGGCGGCGTGGTCGGGGTCGGTGTAGGCCTCGGCCGGCACCGCGTCGAACGAGGGCCCCGCGATCTCGGGCACCTGCAGCGCCGCCTTCACCGCCTCGCGCTCGACGGCGACGGCGGCGTCGTCCGGCGTCCGCTTGGGCACCCGCGGCCGGGAGCGCGACGGGGCGCTCCCCTCGCCGGTGATGCGGCGCACCCGCTCGAGCACCTCGGCCTCGTCGGTGTCGCCGATCAGCCCGGCCAGCCGGCGGGCGTAGGCCGGGCGCAGCGCGTGGTCCTTGACCTGGGCCAGCAGCGGCGCGGTCCTGTCGAGCGCGGCGACCCGGCCCTCGACGGTGTCGAGGTCGTAGTCGGCCAGCGTGGTGCGCAGGACGAAGTCGATCAACGGCGTCCGGCGGGCCACCAGGTCGCGGACGGCGGCGTCGCCGTGCTCCTGGCGCAGCTCGCAGGGGTCGCGGCCGTCGGGCTCCACGGCGACGAAGGTCTGCGCGACGAAGCGCTGGTCCTCCTTGAACGTCTTCATCGCGGCGGCCTGCCCCGCGGCGTCGCCGTCGAAGGTGTAGACGACCTCCCCGCGGAACTCGTCCTGGTCCATGAGCAGCCGGCGCAGCACGCCGATGTGCTCCGCGCCGAACGCGGTCCCGCAGGACGCGACCGCGGTGGTCACCCCGGCCAGGTGGCAGGCCATGACGTCGGTGTAGCCCTCGACGACGACGGCCTGGTGGCGCTTGGCGATGTCGCGCTTGGCCCGCTCGATGCCGTAGAGGACGGTGCTCTTCTTGTACAGCGGCGTGTCGGGGGTGTTGAGGTACTTCGGGCCGGGGTCGTCGGGCGCGAGCTTGCGGGCGCCGAAGCCGATGACGTCGCCGGTGATGTCCCGGATCGGCCACACCAACCGGCGGTGGAACCGGTCGATGAGCGTGCCCCGCGAGGACTCCTTGGCCAGCCCGCCCAGCACCAGCTCCTGCTGGGTGTAGCCCTTCGCGCGCAGGTGGCGGGTCAGCCCGTCCCACCCGCCGGGGGCGAACCCGCAGCCGAAGTCGACGGCGACCTGCCGGTCGAACCCCCGGTCGGCGAGGAACTGCCGGGCCGGCGCCGCCTCGGGGCTGCGCAGCTGCTCGGCGTAGAACTCGGCGGCCGCGGTGTTGGCCGCGACCAGCCGCGCCCGCTGCCCGGCCTGCGCGCGGTCGGGCGCCCCGGTGGGCCGGCCGCCGTCGTCCTCGTACCTCAGGTCGATGTCGGCCCGCCCCGCCAGGCGCTCGACGGCCTCGGTGAACGAGAGGTGGTCGATCTGCTGGACGAAGCTGATGACGTCGCCACCGGCGCCGCACCCGAAGCAGTGGAAGAGGTTGCGTGCGGGCGTGACGTGGAACGACGGCGACTTCTCGTCGTGGAACGGGCACAGCCCCTTGAGGCTGCCGCCCCCGGCGCGCTTGAGCTGCAGGTGCTCGCCGACCACCTCGTCGATCCGGCTGCGCTCGCGCACCAGCGCGATGTCCGCTGCCCGGATGCGTCCCCGGCCGGCCATGTGCCCCCTCCGTCGTGCTGCTGCCGGGACGCCCGCGCGCGCCCCGCACCGATCATCCCCCGTCGGGACGGCGGGAGCGGCCACCGTCCCCAGGCCGCTGCGCGCTGGTCGATCGACCGGCTGCGGCCCGATCGCTCCCCAGCGATCGTCCCCGGCCGCGGGCTCAGCTGCCCCCTGCCGCGGCGGCGCCGCCCGCGACCGCGGCCGTCGTCGCGGCCTCGTCGCGGCGGCTCATCACGAGCCCGAGCCACAGCAGGAAGACCTGGTGGTCCAGCGGCAGCGACTCGTCGGCGGTCAGTGTCGGGCGCGGTGACCAGCCGCCCGTCGTCCCGGTCTCGGCGACCACGCGGTCGCCGTCGAGGTACCGGTGACCGCCCTTCCAGCGGGACACGACCTCCGACCGCAGCGTCGTCCCCTCCAGGTCGGCCTCCCAGGTGCCCTTCCAGAACGACGTCTGCCGGGCGCGCAGGCGGGCGGCGTCCTCCGGCTCGCCCGCCCGACGGGCGGTGAGCGTCCCCCTGCTCTTCGCGAGCACCCACTCGCGGTCGCCGACGACGGCCGTGGCCGCCTCCTTCCACCTCGACGCCCGCAGCGTGGCGACGACGAGGCCGTCGCACAGCACGGGCAGGACGCCCTTCCCCGTGCCGCCCCGACCGGCCTTGCCCAGTTCGAGCACGGTCCCTCCTCACTCAGCCGATGCCCGGCGCCCCCGCCACGCTCTCGCCGGTCGCCCGGTAGAGCAGGTAGGCCGCCGTCTCCCTCAGGATGTAGCGGAACTGCGTGGTGCGCGTCTGCACCGCCGGGCCCTGCCGGGTCGGGGAGCTCTCCACCTCCATCCCGGCGTCCTCGGCCATCCGCTCGGCGCGCATCGCGTGCCACGGGTCGGTGACCAGGACGGCCGTCGACCAGCCGCGCTCGGCGTAGGCCGTCCCCACCGCCCGCATGCTCTCCAGCGTGTCCACGCCCTCGGGGACCGCGAGCAGCGAGTCGGCCGGCACGCCGGCGTCGACGAGGTAGTCGCGGCCGGCCTCGGCCTCGGTGAACGCGTCACCGGCCGCCTTGCCGCCGACCGTGACGACGACCGGCGCGACGCCGTCCTCCCACAGCGACAGCGCGTGCTCCAGCCGGGCCTCGAAGATCGACGACGGGACGCCGTTGTACTGCGCCGACCCCAGCACCACGATCGCGTCGGACGACGGCCGGGCGTCCCCCCGCGCGGTGTACCAGATGGCGGCCGCGGTGGACGCGACGAGCAGCAGCGCGGCGAGCACGACGGCGCCGACCATCCGCGACAGCAGCGCCCCCACCCGCATCCCCCATGGGTATCACGGAGCGGGCGCGCGGCGTGGCCACGGGGACCGGTGTGGCGCGTGTGCCGTCTCAGGACCCGGCGCGACCGCCGCCGAGCGCCGCCCGGCCGGCCTCCAACCGCGCCACCGGCACCCGGAACGGCGAGCAGGAGACGTAGTCCAGGCCCACCTCGTGGAAGAAGTGCACCGAGTCCGGGTCGCCGCCGTGCTCGCCGCAGACGCCGAGCTTGAGGTCCGGCCGCGCCGCCCGGCCCTCCGCGACGCCGACCTCCACGAGCCGCCCGACGCCGGGCAGGTCCAGCGACTCGAACGGCGAGACGCCGAAGATGCCCTTGTCCAGGTAGGCGTGGAAGAACGCGGCCTCCACGTCGTCCCGGGAGAAGCCCCAGGTCATCTGGGTCAGGTCGTTGGTGCCGAAGGAGAAGAACTCCGCCGACGAGGCGAGCTCCGCGGCGGTCAGCGCGGCGCGCGGCACCTCGATCATCGTGCCGATGAGGACGTCGAGCTCGGCGCCGCACTCCTCGAACACCGCGGCCAGCACCTGCTCGGACTCCTCGCGGATGGCCTCCAGCTCCTGCACCGCCCCGACCAGCGGGATCATGATCTCCGGCCGGGGGTCGCCCCCGGCCGCCTTGCGCTCGCAGGCCGCCTCGGCGATGGCCCGCACCTGCATCGCGAACAGGCCCTTGACCACCAGCCCGAGCCGGACGCCGCGCAGCCCGAGCATCGGGTTCTGCTCGTGCAGCCGGCGGACGGCGGCCAGCAGCCGCAGGTTGCCCTCGTCGGGGTGCCCCTGCGCCTCGGCGACCGCCACCCGCACCGACAGGTCGGTGAGGTCGGGCAGGAACTCGTGCAGCGGCGGGTCGAGCAGCCGCACCGTCACCGGCAGCCCGTCCATCACCTCGAAGATCTCCAGGAAGTCCTGCTTCTGCAGCGGCGCCAGCGCGTCGAGCGCGGCCTGCTTGCCCTCGTCGTCCTCGGCCAGGATCAGCTTCTCCACCAGCTGGCGCCGGTCGCCGAGGAACATGTGCTCGGTCCGGCACAGGCCGATCCCCCGGGCACCGAACCGCCGGGCGCGGGCGGAGTCCTCGGGGGTGTCGGCGTTGGTGCGCACCTCCAGCCGCCGCGCCCCGTCGGCGTGGGCGAGGATCCGGTGCACGCTGCGCACCAGGTCGTCGGCGTCGGCGGACCCCGGGTCGATCTCGCCCTCGAAGTAGCGGACGACGGCGGAGGCCTCGACCGGTACCTCGCCGAGCCACACCCGCCCGGTGGACCCGTCGATCGAGATGACGTCGCCCTCCTCGACGGTGACGCCGCCGGGTGCGGTGAAGCGGCGGTTCTTCGTGTCGACCTGCAGCTCCTCGGCGCCGCAGACGCAGGTCTTGCCCATGCCCCGGGCGACGACGGCGGCGTGCGAGGTCTTGCCGCCGCGGCTGGTCAGGACGCCCTCGGCGGCGATCATCCCGGACAGGTCGTCGGGGTTGGTCTCCCGCCGGACGAGGACCACCCTCTCCCCCCGGTCGGCCCACTGGACGGCGACCTCGGAGGAGAACACCGCCCGGCCCACGGCGGCGCCGGGCGAGGCGTTCATCCCCTGGGTGAGCTGGGTGGCGTCCCCGCCGGAGACGAACCGCGGGAACATCAGCTGGCCCAGCTGCTCGCCGGTGACCCGCCGGACCGCCTCGTCCATGTCGATGAGGCCCTCGTCGACCAGCTGGGTGGCGATGCGGAACGCCGCCGCCGCCGTCCGCTTGCCGACGCGGGTCTGCAGCATCCACAGCTTGTTGCGCTCGACGGTGAACTCGATGTCGCACAGGTCGCGGTAGTGCGACTCCAGCGTGCTCATGATCGACCGCAGCTCGCGGTAGGCGCCCTCGTCGATCCGCTTGAGGTCGGGCAGCGGCACGGTGTTGCGGATGCCGGCGACGACGTCCTCCCCCTGCGCGTTCTGCAGGTAGTCGCCGTACACGCCCTGCTCGCCGCTGCCCGGGTCGCGGGTGAAGGCGACGCCGGTGCCGGAGTCCATGCCGAGGTTGCCGAAGACCATGGCGACGACGTTGACCGCGGTGCCGGCGTCGCTGGGGATGCGCTCGCGGCGGCGGTAGAGGATCGCCCGCTCGGAGTTCCACGAGTCGAAGACGGCGTTGATCGCCAGGTCCAGCTGCTCGCGCGGGTCCTGCGGGAAGTCGCGACCGCACTGCTCGCGGACGATGGCCCTGAACCGGCCGACGACGTCCTCGAGGTGCCCGGCATCGAGGTCGAGGTCGAGGTCGGTGCCCTGCTCGTGCTTGACCTCGTCGAGGGCGTGCTCGAACAGGTCGCCGTCGATGTCGAGGACGGTCTTGCCGAACATCTGGATCAACCGGCGGTAGGAGTCCCACGCGAAGCGCTCGCTCCCGGACTGGGCGGCCAGCCCGCGGACCGACTCGTCGTTGAGTCCGACGTTGAGGACGGTCTCCATCATCCCGGGCATGGACGCCGCGGCGCCCGACCGCACCGACACCAGCAGCGGGTCGTCGGGGTCGCCGAGGGTCTTGCCCATCGACTTCTCCAGCGCGGTCAGGTGCTCGGTCACCTGGCCGCCGAGGTCGGGCGGGGTGCTGCCGTGCTCGAGGTAGTAGCGGCAGGCGTCGGTGGTGATGGTGAACCCGGGCGGCACCGGCAGGCCCAGGTTGGTCATCTCCGCGAGGTTGGCCCCCTTGCCGCCGAGGAGGTCCTTCTGCTCCTTGCTGCCCTCGCTGAAGTCGTAGACCCAGGTGGCCGTCCCGGTACCGCTGCCCACCGTGCACCTCCGTGCTCGTCCGCCGGCTGACCCCTCGCCTGCCGGGGACGGCGCCCCGGGGTCCCCCGTCCGCCGCCCCGGCGAGCACGGCTCCGAGTGCCGCGTCAGGTAGACGTCTCATACGTCCGCTCGGAGCCAGACAGCGATCGTGGCCCACCGGCCGGGGACGCGCCAGACCCGGCGGGCGCGCAACCCGGGCGGACCACCCGGGCGGAGGAGGGCCGGCCGGCCGGTGAGGTCAGCCGACGACCAGGAAGCCGAGGACGGCGAAGGCGACGGTCAGCAGGCAGACCAGGATCCCGACGTAGAGGCTGGTCCGGTTGACCGGCGACGGCGGCGGGGGGACGTAGTTCGGGAAGCCGGTGGCCAGCGTCCCCTGGGGCAGCCGCGCGGACTGCTGGGGCGAGGGCGCGAACTGCGGCTGGGGCGGCAGCTGCACCTGGCCGGGGAAGACGATCTGGGTGGGCGCGGCGGGCTGCTGGACGGCGGTGCCGGCGGGGACGTGTGGTGCGGGCTGGTACGGCGGCTGCGACAACGTGGTTCCTCTCGAGCAGGCCCCGCTGGACCTCCGGTCGGGGGCGGCGCACATCGTGGCAGCCGCCGACCGGGGCGAGAAGGGATCCCGGCGCGGCTCGCTGGCGCCGGGACCGCGGGCCCCGCGGTCAGCCGGCGGGGGTGGAGCCGCAGACCCTCGGGCCGTCCTCGAGCACCACGCTCACCGTCGTCTCGGTGCTCGTGCCGCCGTCGTCCCACCGGACGAGGACCTGCTGGGCGGCCGTGCCGTCGACCTCGCCGGCGGTGACCTCCTCGATCCGCGCGGTCCCGGGCTGCGCGTACCCGGCGGCGGTCTCCTCGGCCGCGCCGCGCTCGCGCTCGGACTGGCACAGCAGCCCGCCGGCGGTCTCGGTGTCCCCCGCCTCGAGAGCGGCGAGGAAGACGCCGACCACCTCCCGGGCCTGCTCCTCCCCGCTGCCCTTGACCAGCGGGAGGGCGACCACCGCGGCCACGCCGACCACCACCGTGCCGCCGAAGACGCCCAGCAGCAGACCCCGACGGCGCCGCGGTGTACCGGTGTGCAGCGCCTCCGGGTCCTCGTCGTAGAGGTACGCGCCGCTCATCCGCCGCTCGTCCCCAGCTCCGCGCCAGCCGGCGGGCGGGGGTCGTCGCGGTCGGCCAGCCAGCCCTCGGGGAGGGCCACCGGGCGCGGGCTGCTGGTGCGGCCGCGGGGCCCGCCGAGGACCGCCGCCGGGTAGGGCTGGTCCTCGATCCGGTCGAGCAGTCCGGCCAGCTCGTCGAGGGAGCTGACCATGGCCAGCGCCCGGCGGACCTCGGAGCCGACCGAGAACCCCTTGAGGTACCAGGCCACGTGCTTGCGGAAGTCGGTGCAGCCGTGCAGCTCACCCTGCCCCTCGCTCAGCAGCGCGGCGTGCCGGTACATGACCGCGGCCACCTCGCGCAGGGTGGGCAGCGCGCGGCGCGACTCCCCGGCGAAGGCGGCGGCCAGGTCGCCGAACAGCCACGGGCGGCCCAGGCACCCCCGCCCGATGACGACGCCGGCACACCCGGTCCGTGCGACGAGCCGCAGGGCGTCGTCGGCCTCCCAGACGTCGCCGTTGCCGAGCACCGGGATGTCGACGGCCTCGACCAGCCGGGCGATCGGCGCCCAGTCGGCGGTGCCGCTGTAGAGCTGGTCGGCGGTGCGGCCGTGCAGGGTGATCGCGGCGGCGCCCTCGTCCTGGGCGATCCGCCCGGCGTCGAGGTAGGTGACGTGGTCGGCGTCGATGCCGATGCGGGTCTTGACGGTCACCGGCACGTCGCCGGCCGCCCGCACGGCGGCGCGGACGATGTCGCGCAGGAGCACCCGCCGCCAGGGCAGCGCCGAGCCGCCGCCCCTGCGGGTCACCTTGGGCACCGGGCACCCGAAGTTCAGGTCGACGTGCGCCGGGCGGGTGCCGGCGACCTCCTCGTCGACGAGCATCTCCACCGCCCGCCCGACGGTGGCCGGGTCGACGCCGTAGAGCTGCACCGAGAAGCCGGCCGCCGCCTCCTCGGGCGTCGCCCGGATCATCCGCAGCGTCTTCTCGTTGCGCTCGACCAGCGCCCGCGTGGTGATCATCTCGCAGACGTAGAGGCCCGCCCCGAACTCCCGGCACAGCGTGCGGAACGCCGGGTTGGTGATGCCGGCCATCGGCGCGAGCACGACCGCGGGGTCCACGGTGAGCGGCCCGAGCCGCAGCGGGGCGACCGCCGGCGCCAGGGTGCTCGTCACGCCGTCCAGGGTAGGTGGCCGCAACCGGTGTCCGTGGTCACCCGCGGGAGGGCCCGCCGCATGGACGGCGTCCGCGCTGGGCAGGGGGTGCTCCCGCCCCCGAGCCCAGGAGCACGCGTGCCGAGGTCCGCTCCGCTGTCGCCCGCGGGCGCGCTCGTCCCCGGCGTCGAGCGGATCGCCGTCCTGCGGGCCAACTGGCTCGGGGACCTGGTGCTGACGCTGCCGGCGCTGGCCGCGCTCCGGGCGGCCTACCCCGACGCCGAGATCACCTACCTGGGCGCGCCTTGGCACCCGGAGCTGCTCGCCGGGCGCCCGGGCCCGTGGGACCGGGTGGTCGTCGTCCCGCCGTGGCCCGGCGTACGGGACGCCCCGGGAGCCTCCCGCGACGGCGCCGAGGTGCACGAGTTCCTCTCCGGCCAGCGCGACGAGGGCTACGACCTGGCGCTGCAGCTGCACGGCGGGGGCGGCAACTCCAACCCGTTCGTCGCCGCCCTCGGGGCCCGGGTGACCGCCGGCGCCCGCGACGTCGGCGCCCCGCCGCTGGACCGCTGGCTCCCCTACTGCTCCGACCAGCACGAGGTGCTGCGCTGCCTGGAGGTCGCCGGCCTGGTCGGCGCGGTGCCGACGACGCTCGAGCCGCGCCTGGCGGTCACCCCGGAGGATGCCGCGGCGGCCGACGGCGTCCTGCCGCCCGGGCCCGAGCCGCTGGTGGCGCTGCACCCCGGCGCCCAGGACCCGCGGCGCCGGTGGCCGGCCGAGCACTTCGCCGCGCTCGCCGATGCCCTGGCCGGCGAGGGGACTCGGGTGGTGCTCGTCGGCGCGGGCGACGCCGACCGGCGCACGGCCGACGCCATCCGCGCGGCGGCGGCGGCTCCCCTGCTCGACCTCGTCGGCCGGCTGCCGCTGGGCGCGCTGGCCGGCGTCCTCGCCCGCTGCCGGCTGGTGGTCGCCAACGACTCCGGGCCGCGGCACCTCGCCGAGGCGGTCGGGACGGCGACGGTCGGCGTCTTCCTGGAGCGCAACCTGCTCAACGCCGGGCCGCTGACCCGCCGGCGGCACCGCGTCGCCGTCTCGGCCGCCACCGACTGCCCCGCCTGCGGCGCCGACCAGCGCTGGGGGCGCTGCGGGCACGACCGGTCACTGGTCGCCGGGATCCCGGTCGCGACCGTGCTGGCCGCCGCCCTGGACCTGCTGCAGCACCCCGGCCCCGCGGTGCACGCCGCGGTGCGGTTCCGCGGAGGTGCACGGGGCACCTCCGCGGAACTGCCCGGTCAGCAGCCGGGCAGGCGCGCGGCCAGGTAGGTCTCCACCTCGTCGAGGGCGATCCGCTCCTGGCTCATCGAGTCGCGCTCCCGCACGGTGACCGCCTGGTCCTCGAGGGTGTCGAAGTCGACGGTGAGACAGAACGGCGTGCCGATCTCGTCCTGGCGGCGGTAGCGGCGGCCGATCGCACCGGCGTCGTCGAAGTCGACGTTCCAGTTGCGCCGCAGCTGGGCGGCGAGGTCGCGCGCCTTCGGCGAGAGGTCGGCGTTGCGCGACAGCGGCAGGACGGCGGCCTTGACCGGCGCCAGCCGCGGGTCCAGCCGCAGCACCGTGCGGGTGTCCACGCCGCCCTTGGCGTTGGGCGCCTCGTCCTCGGTGTAGGCCTCGACGAGGAACGCCATGAGCGAGCGGGTCAGGCCGGCCGCCGGCTCGATGACGTAGGGGGTCCAGCGGGTGTTGGCGGCCTGGTCGAAGTAGGTCAGGTCGACGCCGGAGTGCTGGGTGTGCGTGGACAGGTCGAAGTCGGTGCGGTTGGCGATGCCCTCGAGCTCGCCCCACTCGGAGCCGGAGAAGCCGAAGCGGTACTCGATGTCGACGGTGCGCTTCGAGTAGTGGCTCAGCTTCTCCTCCGGGTGCTCGTAGTGCCGCAGGTTGTCCGGCGAGATGCCCAGGTCGGTGTACCAGCGGGTCCGCTCGTCGATCCAGTACTGGTGCCACTCCTCGTCGCTGCCCGGCTCGACGAAGAACTCCATCTCCATCTGCTCGAACTCGCGGGTGCGGAAGATGAAGTTGCCCGGCGTGATCTCGTTGCGGAACGACTTGCCGATCTGGCCGATGCCGAACGGCGGCTTCTTGCGCGCCGCACCCATGACGTTGGCGAAGTTGACGAAGATGCCCTGCGCGGTCTCCGGGCGCAGGTAGTGCAGCCCCGACTCGTCCTCGACCGGGCCGAGGTAGGTCTTGAGCATCATGTTGAAGTCGCGCGGCTCGGTCCACCGGCCCGCGACGCCGCAGTTCGGGCAGGTGACGTCGGCCAGGCCGTTCTCCGGGAGCCGGCCCTTCCTCGCCTCGAACTCCTCCTCGAGGTGGTCGGCCCGGAAGCGCTTGTGGCAGTTCTGGCACTCGGTCAGCGGGTCGGTGAAGACGCCGACGTGACCGGAGGCGACCCAGGTCTGGCGCGGCAGGATCACCGAGGAGTCCAGGCCGACGACGTCGTCGCGGCGCTGGACGACGGTGCGCCACCACTGCTTCTTGATGTTCTCCTTCAGCTCGACGCCCAGGGGCCCGTAGTCCCAGGCGGAGCGGGTGCCGCCGTAGATCTCACCGGAGGGGAAGACGAACCCCCGGCGCTTGCAGAGGTTGACCACCTTGTCCAGGCGGGCGGGGTCGTGCGGCGCTGTCGACGTGGTGGTGGTGCGGGCGCTCACGGGCTGGGGGCTCCATCCGGCTGGCGGTCGGCGAGTTGACCTGCCCACGGTAGTCGGCCTGCCGGCGCCCCCCGACCGGTCCGCTCGGGCCGGTCCGCTCAGGCCGAGGTGTAGCCGCAGACGGCGGGCCGGCCCCCCTCGGCGACCACCGTGACGACGAACTCGCGCGCCGCGCCGTTCTCGAGCGTCACCGCGAAGACGACCTCGTCGACGTCCCCGACGGGAGCCGCGTCGATGGCCCGGCCCTCGGCGATGCGCCCGCCGAGGAAGGTCTCGAAGTCCGCCTGCAGCGCGGCGGGGTCCGGGATCTGGGCCTGCCCGCCGGTGCACAGGTCGGCGTAGGCGGCGTCGGCCTCGCCGTCGACCAGCGACTGCACCCAGCCGGCGGCGACCTCCGGGCTGTCGGGCACGTTCAGCGGCCCGCCGCTGTCGCCGCCGCTCGGCGTGGCCGCGCCGCCGCCGAAGCCCCCGCCGGACGACCCGGGCGAGGAGGAGGTGGACGACGAACTCGCCGAGCCGGACGAGGACGGCGGGGCGGTCGCGGTCGCGGTCGCCGACGACGGCGCGGCGACGTCGGCGCCGGAGTCGTCGCGACCGAGCAGCACGGCGGCCAGCACGCCGCCGCCGACCAGCAGGAGGACCAGGGCGACGAGGAGCCCGACCAGCAGGCCGCGGCGCTTCTTCCGCGGCGGCGGGGCGCCGTACCCGGGCGCGCCGTAGGGCGGCTGCCCCGGGGGGCCGAAGCCGGGCGGTCCGGAGCCGGGCGGTCCGGAGCCGGGCTGCCCGTACGCGGGGCCGCCGTAGCCGGTCCCCGGCGGGCCGTAGCCAGGGCCGGGCCCGCCCCAGCCAGGCTGCCCGCCGGGGCCGTACGGGCCGGGCTGTCCGGAGCCGGGGCCGTACGGGCCGGGCTGGCCGGGGAACGAGCCGGTGCCCGCCCCGCCGGGCCGGCCGCCGGGGACTCCGGGCTGGCCGCCGACCGCGTCCACCCGCAGGGTCGGCGTGCGCTGGTCGGGCGGCCCGGGCATCCGGTCGGTCGGCTGGTCGGGCGGCAGCTGCGACGGGGACGGCGGCACCGGCCGGCCGGGCACCGGGGGCAGGTGCAGCTCGCGGGTGCGGTCGACCGGCGTCCCGTCGTCCTGCGGCGGCTGGCTCATCGCGCCCGTCCTCCCGGCTGCCGGATCCCTGTCCGACGCAGGCTACGCACCCGTCGGGCCCGCCCCCAGCCCCGAGACCGCGCAGGGCCTCACCCCGGGCGCAGGGCCTCATCCCGGGAGGTAGGCCCCGGGCTCGTCGAGCGCGTGCACCCACACCGGCGCCCCGGCGATCTTCACCTCGGCGGCCGACAGCGCGCGGCGATAGGCACCGACCCCGTCCCAGCGGGTGACCAGCGCCCACAGGGACGGGTCGTCGGCGGCCTGCCCCACCTCGCCGCCGCGCCAGCCGGGCCGGGTGGCGAGGACGGCCAGCAGCCCGTCGACGGCGGTTCGCAGCTCCGCGGCGTCGTCCGGGGACACGCGCAGCCGGGTCACCGCGAACACCGCACCTCGCCGGGGTGCGCCGGGCCGCGCCGGGGCGGGGGGCCGTCGGGTCGTCGTCTCCGCACAGCCGTCCACTCTGCGCGCCGCCGTCGCCGGCTGCCCGGCGGGCAGGTGCACGCGCCGCGCCTGAGGCGCTGGCCGGGGTCGGTCGCCGTCCCTAGACTCCGCCGACGACCCGCACCCGGCGCCGGCCCCGACGAGCGCCCGGGGCCGCGGCACACGGAGGAACACCGGTGGACCTGCAACAGTTCGGCGCCTATCGCATCGAGGCGCTGCTCGGCCGCGGCGGCATGGGCGAGGTCTACCGCGCCTTCGACACCGAGCACGACCGGACGGTCGCCCTCAAGGTCCTCTCCGAGCACCTCGCGGCGGACACGAGCTACCGGGAGCGCTTCCGGCGGGAGGCCCACCTGGCCGCCCGGCTCAACGAGCCGCACATCGTCCCGATCCACCGCTACGGCGAGATCGACGGCCGGCTCTTCCTCGACATGCGGCTCGTGCCCGGGCGCGACGTCGCGGCGGTGCTCGCCGAGGAGGGGCCCATGGACCCCCGCCGTGCGGTGTCGATCGTCAGCCAGACCGCGCGGGCGCTGGACGCCGCGCACGCCGACGGCCTCGTGCACCGCGACGTCAAGCCGTCCAACGTGCTGCTCACCGGCTCCGGCGAGGACGAGTTCGTCTACCTGGTCGACTTCGGCATCGCCCGGTCGACGACGGACGCGCAGGGCCCCTCGCTCACGCAGACCGGCGCCGCGCTCGGGTCGTTCGACTACATGGCGCCCGAGCGCTTCCTCGAGAAGCCGATCGACCGGCGGGTCGACGTCTACGCGCTGGCCTGCGTGCTCTTCGAGTGCCTCACCGCCCGCCGGCCGTTCACCGGCGACGGGCTGGCCACGCTCATGTACGCCCACCTCAACACCACGCCGCAGCCGCCCTCGGTGCTGCGGCCGGGCCTACCGCGGGCACTCGACGACGTCGTCCTCAAGGGCCTGGCCAAGGAGCCCGACGAGCGGTACCCGACGTGCGGCGAGCTGGCCGGGGCCGCGCGGGCGGCGCTGGCCTCCGGCGGTGTGGCACCGCGCACGGAGGCCGCACCCCCGACGTCGGTCACCCCGCTGCTGTTCCGTCCGCAGACCGTCGGCTTCGCCCCGGCCGGCGCCCCGGCCGGTCCGGCGACCGGGTACGGGCCGCCGTCGCACCCCGGCCTGCCCGGCGGCTACGGGCCGCCGTCCGACCCGGGCCCACCGGGCGGCTACCGACCGCCGTCGCACCCCGGCGCCTTCTACGGCCCGCCCTCCGGACCCGGCCCGGTCCCGGGCACCGGCTACCCGCCGCCCGGCGGCGCCTCGCCGTCGGGGCAGCGCCGGCCCAACCGCCTGCCGCTGGTCCTGGCCGGCATCGCGGCGCTGCTGGTGCTCGTCGTGGTCGCGGTGGTCGCGCTGACCACCGGGGGCGACGACCCGGTCGACACCACCGCGGGCGGCGGCACGAGCCAGGGCGGGGCCTCCGGCGGCACCGACACCGACACCGGCACCGACACCGGGACCTCCGGCGGCACGGGCACCGGCACCGACACCTCCGGCGGCACCGGCACGCCGGGCGGCGGCGCGACCGGCGGCGCCCAGGACGACCCGGCCGCCGAGCAGCAGCTGCTGTCGATCCTCCCCGGCGACTTCGACCCGGCCACGTGCAGCACGGAGACCCCGGCCGGCGACGGCGACCTGGCCGCCGTCTCGTGCGGCGGCTCGGGTCTCCAGCCGGGCCCGCAGGGCGCGAGCTTCTACCTGTACGAGGACGCGGCCTCGGTCGACGCGGTCTTCCTCGCCGACATGGCGCGCATCGGCGTCCCGGCGCTGCCCGCCGCGGTCCCCTGTCCCGACGCGCAGGGCTACGGCTACTACACGATCGGCCAGCAGCGGGCCGGGCGCATCGCCTGCTACGTCGACGAGGACGACGACGCCTACCTGGTGTGGACCCAGGACGAGTACGCCGCCGAGGCCGTCGTCGCCATCCCCGACGCCGGGCAGCAGGGCCTGGTCGACCTGCTGGCGTGGTGGGAGGAGCGCAGCCGGAGCGACTTCGCGCCCCGCTGAGCACACGCGACGGGCCCCGCTCCTCCCGGCCGGGAGGAGCGGGGCCCGTCGTCGTCCGTGCGCCGGTCAGACCCGGGCGGCGCCCAGGGCCGCGGCGGCCATCCGGTCGAGCCGGGTGGCCACCTGCTCGGCCGTGGTCGGCCGCTGCCCGACCGGGGCCAGGCACGCGGAGACCAGCGCCGCCTCCTCGTCGGTGAGCCCCGGGCTGATCGCCGGCTCGGCGCTCATGACCCGGCGGATGGCCAGCAGCGGCTCGCCGTCGGGCAGCTCGCCGTAGAGCCCGGTGCCGGTGAGCGCCCGGTTGAGGGTGGCACCGAGCGCGAAGACCTCGGTGGCCCGCGAGGGCCGCTCACCGCGCAGCAGCGCCGGGTCGAGGTACTCGACCGAGGCGGCGCTGGCCATCCCGGTCAGCGTGACGCCCGGGGCGAGGTAGCGGGCCAGGCCGAGGTCGGAGAGCTTGCCGCCCTCCTCGGTGAGCAGGATGTTGGCCGGCTTGACGTCCCCGTGGGTGAGACCGGCCTCGTGCAGCGCGTGCGCGGCGTGGGCGGCGTGGGCGACCGCGCGCAGCACCTCGCCGCGGCTCAGCGGCCGGGCCGGGGCGGCCAGCGAGCCGAGCGGGCAGTACTCCATGGCGTACAGGAAGCTGTCCTGCAGCACGGCGTCGTAGACCCGCACCAGGTAGGGCGAGGCCACCTGGGCGAAGGCGCGCAGCTCCCGCACCCCCCGCTCGTAGGCCTGCTCGCTGTGGCTGCCGGTGAAGACCTTGACCGCGACGTACTCGTCGGGCAGGCCGAGGCGAGCCGGGGGGCGGGCCAGGTAGAAGCGGCCGTTGTTGCCCTCACCCAGCACCCGGACCACCTGGTAGTCCGCGATGTTGGCGGGCGCCGCGCCCACCAGGCCGACGGCATCCATCCACGTCCTCCTGAGCTGTTCCCACCCCGGACCGGCCGGGACGCCGCGGTGCGGCAGCGCGTCAGTGTGCCGGGACGGCGGCCCTCCGGGAACCCGTTCGCGCCTGCCGTCGTCCCGCGCTCGGAAGGGCCCTGCGTGGCGTCCGGCGCCGCTAGCATCCGCGCCCGGCCTCGCGCCCTCCATCCCCACCCGGGCTCCGCAGCACGGACCCGGCCGCGCCTCCCGGAGCCGTCGTGGAACCCCACTCGATCCCCGAGATCACCGCCTACGTGTTCCTCGACCTGGCGGTCATCATGGTCATCGCCCGCCTCATGGGCAGACTGGCCGTGAAGGTCGGCCAGCCCGCCGTCATGGGCGAGATCATCGCCGGGATCCTGCTCGGTCCCACGCTGCTGGGCGCCCTGCCCGGCGACCTCGACACGGCGCTGTTCCCCCCAGACGTCCGCCCGTTCCTCAACGTGCTCGCCCAGCTCGGCCTGGTGCTGTTCATGTTCCTGGTCGGGCTCGAGGTGGACCTGTCGTTCATCCGCGGCCGGGAGCGGATCGCCGTCTCGGTGTCGGTCGCCTCGATCGTGCTGCCCTTCGCGCTCGGGGTGCTCCTGGCCACCTACCTGCACACGGCGCACGACGTCTTCACCAACGAGGACGGCACCACGAAGCCGATCTCCTTCGCCGGCTTCGCGCTGTTCATGGGCGTGGCGATGTCGATCACCGCGTTCCCGGTGCTGGCGCGCATCCTCGCCGAGCGGCAGATGCACCGGATCCCGACAGGTGTCCTGGCGCTGGCGTGCGCGGCGGTCGACGACGTCCTCGCCTGGGCGCTGCTCGCCGTCGTCGTCGCCGTGGTGACGGCCGGCTCGGTCGGCGGCGTCTTCCAGATCCTCCTGTGGTCGGTGGTCTTCGCCCTGGTGATGTTCCTGGTCGTACGGCCGCTGTTGAAGCTGCTCGTCGCCCGCTACGAGCGCTTCGGCCAGCTGACCCCGGAGATGCTCGCGCTGGTCCTCATCGGCATCCTCGGCAGCTCGTGGGTGACCGAGCAGATCGGCATCCACTTCATCTTCGGGGCGTTCGTCTTCGGGGTCGTCATGCCGCGGCAGGGCGCCGGCGCGCTCAACCACGAGATCATCGACCGGCTCGAACAGGTCAGCGTCCTGCTGCTGCTGCCGGTCTTCTTCGTGGTCACGGGCCTCAACGTCGACATCGGCGCGATCGACCTGACCGGCCTGGGCGAGCTGGGACTGATCCTGCTGGTCGCGATCTCGGGCAAGTTCATCGGCGCGTTCGCCGCCGCACGGGCGCAGCGGGTGCCCCGGCGACAGGCCACCGCACTCGCGACCCTGATGAACACACGCGGGCTGACCGAGCTGGTGATCCTCAACCTCGGCCGCGAGAACGGCGTGCTGGACGACACGGTGTTCACGCTCATGGTGATCATGGCGGTGGTCACCACGGTCATGACCTCACCCCTGCTGCACCTCGTCTACCCGACGCGCATCCTGCAGCGGGACATCGCCGCCGCCGAGCGGGCCGCGATGGGTCTGACCGACGCGTACACCGTCGTGGTCGTCGTCGACGACCCCGAGCGGGACGCCGGCCTGGTCGACCTGGCCTGCGACCTCGTCGGCCGTGAGGAGCCGGCACAGGTCCTGCTCACGCGGGTGGTGCGCCGGTCGCGGCCGAAGCCCGAGGTGGCCAGCGGTCTCGGCGCCGACCTGGAGCTCATGGCGACCGCGGCCGGGCAGCTGCGCACCCTGGCCCGGCAGGTGGAGGCCCGCGGCCTCAAGGCGTCGGTGGCCTCCCGGTTCAGCGAGGACCCCTGGGCCGAGGTCACCGACCTCGCCGGCAGCAGCCAGGCCGACGTGGTGCTCGTGCGCAGCGGCTGGGGCATCGCCGAAGGCGCGCACGCCGCCGCGGACGACGGCCCGGGCACCCCGTGGCCGTCGTCGCTGCAGGGCTCGGTGGTGGTCGTCTCGGGCGAGCTGGGCGAGGTCGGTCTGCGCCCGGCCGGCCCGGTCGCGGTGGTGCAGGACGGCGACGCCGACGGCCGCGCCGCGCTGCGACTGGCCGCCCACGCCGCCCTCGGCCGCGCCGTGCCGCTGCAGTTGCGCGCCGGCGAGGGACGGCGGGCCGGGCGCCGCCTGGGCACGGTCGCCGACTCCCTGCGCAAGGCCGGCGTCCAGGTGGCCGCGGAGACCGAGACGTTGCCGGCCCTGCTGGTGGCCCCCGCCGGCGCCGGCGCCGTCCCCGCCGCGGACGACCTGACGCCGATCCTGCTGGTGCACGCCGGCACGGCCGACAGCGACCGCGACATGGACGAGACGCTGGCCGGTCTCACCGCGGCACGCCCCGGGGCGGTCTGACCTCCCCTCCACGGGGCGGTCTGACCTCCCCTCCCCGGCGCCGGAGCCCGCGTCCCCGTCCGTGGGACCGCGGGCTCCAGCGTGCGGCGCTCCGTCGTCGAGGGCCGGCCGTCCGGGCCCGCCGTCCGGGAGGACTGCTCCCCCGCCGGGCCGGGCCCGGACACACCGGCGGCGCCCGCCTCCCGGATCGGGGAGGCGGGCGCCGGGTGGTGCGGTGGGGCCTCAGAAACCGCCGTGCGGCGACTCGAAGGCGAACTGCCGCCCGCCCATGCGGACGGCGGTGCCCGGGGTCAGCCGGACCGGCTGGTCGGGCACCAGCGAGGACCAGCCGGGCGCCCCGCGCGGAGCGACCAGTGTCCCGTTGGCCGAGCCGGTGTCGACCAGCAGCACGTCCCACCCCTCGAGGCGGATCTCGGCGTGGTGCCGGCTGACGCCACCGGTCTGGTCGAGCACCAGCAGCGGCCGGAGCTGACCGGAGGCGACCCGTTCGTCGGTCTCCGGCTCGCGGCCCAGCAGGTAGTCCATGTCGAGGCTGACCGTGGCGCCGTCGTCGAAGACCAGCAGCCCCAGCGGTGGGCGCGGTCCCTCCACGAGCACCGCGGTCTGCTGCGTGGTGCGGATGCCGCACAGTGCGCAGAAGCCGGCTCGCGGGTCGTTGAGGTGCCCGTTCTTGCAGAGGATGCCCTTGACCGAGGCGCGGTCGTCCCCGGGTTCCGCGGCCGGGGCCGCCGCCGACTCCTCGCCGCCCACGGTCGGCAGTGGCTCCCGGGGCGGCATCGGCTCGACGACCTCGCCGAACAGCAGCGTCGACTTCTCCGGCGGCGGCAGCTCGGCCGGCGGGGGAGGAACCGGTTCGGCCGCGACCGGGTGCTGGTGACCGTCGTGGTCGTCGTGGCCGTGCCCGGCGTGGTCCCCGGGACCGTGGTCCCCGTGAGCGTGGTCCCCGGGACCGGGGTGCGCGGGCTCGGCCGGCGCCGGGCCCGCGGTCACCGCCGTCCCCGCGGCCGGCCGCGCGGGCCGCGGCGGTGGCGGGGGCGGCGGGGGCGGCGGCGTCAGCGCGTGCGGGGCGGGCAGCCGCAGCTGCGTCGTCCCCGTCGGCACCGCACCGCTCACCGACGGCGCCGGGGCCGGGGAGAGCACGGCGGCCGCCCCGGGGACGGCACCGCCCTCCAGGTCGGCCAGCGGGTGCGGCGCGGTCCGGGCGGTCGAGCCGGCCGACAGGTGCAGCGCGGCCGGCGGCCAGGTGACGAACCGGTCGAGGACCAGCGTCCCGTTGTCGAGCTCCTCCCCCTCCGCGGGCGTCAGCCGCAGGCCCAGGTCGGGCACCTCGGCGCTGCCGCCGCCGGCGAGGACCAGTGCCAGCCCGTCCTCGGTCGCCGCGGCGACCGCGAACGACGGCGGGTCGGTGAGCGTGCCCAGCCAGCTGCGCAGCTCCTCGTGCAGCCGCCGTCCCGGTGCCCGGCTGCCGGCGGCCGACACCCGCCGGCACAGCGTGACCAGCTCGCCGACGTGCGCGTCCCCGGCCGGCGTCGCGACCGGGACGACGGGGACCGGCGCCGGCCCCCAGCCGACGAGCGCCGGCCTGGCCGGCGGCGTGCTCGGGCCGGGTGGCCGGGTGGTCACGCCGACGACGAGGAGCACCCCGGGCAGCCGGACGACGAGGTCCTGGCCCGGGGCGACCCGGACGGCGACCTGGTCGAACGGCGGCACCGTGGCCGGCCCGCCGGTGGCTCCGGTCAGGGGCACCGGCGGTGTGGCGACCGACATCAGATGAGCCTCCCGCCGTTGATCCGCCAGTGGATGAACGGCACGCGCATCGGGCCGTTGGCGACCAGCCACACGATCAGCCAGGTGCTGGCGAAGTGGATGGCGAAGGCCGGGCCGGGCAGCGAGTCGACCCACGGGATCGCGCCGCCGGCGAAGAGGAACCACACCAGCAGCCCCTCCGGGATGCCGGTGAGCAGGCCGAACAGCGTGGGCCAGTCCTTCTCCCACCGGAACTGCTGGATGCCGTGGTAGACGAACTCCCACAGCACCCCCAGCACGGTGATGACCAGCAGCACGGAGAAGGTCGCCCGGTACGACGCGCCCAGGGACGCCCCGGTGGGCAGGACGGGGGTGATGATCAGGGTCCAGATCGATCCGACCACGGCCAGCAGGAAGACCCTGGTCTGGATGCGGCCGTTGAGGGTGGGCAGCACGGGATGTCTCTCTCGGTCGTCGGGGTCGTCGTCGGGGTCGCCCGGTCGGTCAGATCTGCTTGTTCCGGACCCACTTCCACCACTGGCTGGTCGACCGTCCCGGCCCGAGCTTCTTGGCGAAGCCCTGCGCGATGAGGTCGTCGGCGATCTCCTGCGCGGCGATCTGCAGGCCGAAGAACGTGTCGACGCCGGGGAAGGGACCGCCGAGCGTCGCGCTGCCGGAGGCGTAGATCTTGCCGCCGTTCTGCGTGCCGGTGACCTCGAAGGTGCGCTGGACGTCCAGCCGGCCGACCGGGTTGCGCCCGGCGCCGGTGTGGTCGAGGAGGTCGGCCAGCACGCGGTGCTCGCGGATGTCGGCCTCGAGCCCGGTGCAGTCGATGACGGCGTCGAAGGTGCCGACCTGGGGGCCCTGGTCGGGCGTGGAGACGGTGACCTGGACCAGGTCGCCGGCCGGCCGCATGTCCTCGATCGAGCCGATCACCACCCGGTACCAGCCCTGGGCGCGGCCGCGCTTGAGCTGCTCCTGCCAGTCGCGGCGGATGGGGGTGTTGGTGCCGCCCATCTCCTCGTAGAGCCGCTTGCGCTCGGCACCCTCGCTGTGGCGGACCTGCTGCTTGAGCTGCCCGCCCCACACCGACTTCGGGTAGTTGAAGCCCTGGTAGGCCCAGCCGTCGGCGCCCTTGCGGCGCTTGAGGATCCCGGTGCCGTGCGGCTTGTCCACGTAGGTGCGGAACAGGTGCACGATCTGGGTCTGCAGGCCGCGCTGGTCGCGGTCGTCGATGAGCCGCTGCAGCACGCGCGAGGCCACGATGCCGCCGCCGCGGATGAGCACGGTGCCCGGGCGCTGGTGCAGCCGCTCGTAGACGTGCTCGTGCCGCTCGTAGGCGTTGACCACGCGGCTGTAGTCGTTGTGCTCGTTGCGGTAGCGCTGCAGGTCGGGCAGGAACTTCAGGCCGGGGTAGCCGACGGCCACGTGCACGAACTGGCTGCGGTAGGCGATCCGCTTGGTCGGCGTCGCGCCCTCGGGCGGGGTGAGGATCGTGAAGTACCCGCCGCCGACCCGACGGCGGACCATCCGGACCTGGCCGTGGACGACCATCTCGGGGTACCGGATGCGGTGCATCTCCTTCTCCATCGACGTGAACGCGTGACCCGCCTTGGGCGTGTAGTAGTTCGCGAAGATGGGCTCGACCAGCACGTTCCAGGCCTGCTTGAGGTTGCCCTGCAGGGCCTCGCGGATGGCGTAGCTCGGGAAGCCCCAGATGTTGTCGGGGCAGGACGAGGAGTCCGACCGCAGCCGCTCGGTGCGGGGGATCTGCGAGACCGTCGTCAGGTACTCGTAGCTCTCCCAGGGCGTCTTCAGCGGGGTGAGCACCCGCATGGCGCTCGTCGGGACGCCGCAGATGCGCAGGTAGTCGACGGTCACGAACGACCCGATGCCGCCGCCGAAGGTGACAAACGGGACGTCGATGATCGGGATGCCCGCCTCGGCCAGCATCTGGTCGGTCCAGAAGTCGCTGGCGATCAGCTGCTCGGTGAGGTCACCGGGCTGCGCCGCGGGCCGGGCGTGCTGGGGCGCGATCGTGCTCTCGCTCACGGTGGGGGTCCGTCCTCTGTGGGGAGGCGCCACTGTCAGGCGGGTGCGGTGGCCGTGTCAACGGATTCCCGCGCGGCTGCTGCGGACCTCCAGAGGAGCCCACCGGACGGCGTCCGGGGACCTCCGCGGAGGCGTTCAGGCGCTGCCGAAGCGGCGCTGCCGCGAGGCGTACTCCTCGCACGCGGCCCACAGGTGCCGGCGGTCGAAGTCGGGCCAGAGCGTGTCGAGGAAGACGAGCTCGGCGTAGGCCGACTGCCAGAGCAGGAAGTTGCTGGTCCGGTTCTCGCCGGAGCTGCGGACGAACAAGTCGACGTCGGGCATGTCGGGCTCGTCGAGGAAGCGGGCGACGGTGCGCTCGTCGACCTTGGCCGGGTCGAGCCGGCCGGCCGCGGCCTCCCGGGCGATCGCGGCGGCGGCGTCGGCGATCTCGGCGCGGCCGCCGTAGTTGACGCACATGGTCAGCGTGAGGACGTCGTTGTCCTTCGTGAGCTCCTCGGCGACCTCGAGCTCCTTGACCACGCTGCGCCACAGCCGCGGACGGCGCCCGGCCCACCGGACGCGGACGCCGAGCTCGTGCATCTCGTCGCGGCGGCGGCGGATGACGTCGCGGTTGAAGCCCATGAGGAAGCGGACCTCGTCGGGGCTGCGCCGCCAGTTCTCGGTGGAGAAGGCGTAGGCGCTGATCGCCCGGACGCCGAGCTCGATGGCGCCCTCGACGCAGTCGAACAGCGAGGACTCCCCCGCCTCGTGGCCCGCCGTCCGGGGCAGGCCCCGCTGCTTGGCCCAGCGGCCGTTGCCGTCCATCACGATCGCGACGTGCCCCGGCACCCTGTCGGCGGGGATCGACGGTGGCCGCGCGCCCGACGGGTGCGGGTTCGGGGCCTTCACCTCACGCATCGTGCACGAGGCCCGCCTCCCGGCGCGGGGCGACGTCGGAGCGGTCGACCAGGGGCAGCGAGCGCAGGCCGCGCTCGAGGTGCCACTGCAGCAGCGCGGCGACCAGCCCGCTGCCCTCGCGCCGCTGGGGGTTCTCGCTGGCCTCGGCGGTGTCCCAGTCGCCGGACAGCAGCGCCTCCAGGTGCCCGATGGTCACCGGGTTGGGCATCGCCGAGCCGGTCGGACGGCAGGCGGGGCAGACCGAGCCGCCGGCCGGGACGGAGAAGTGCCGGTGCGGGCCCTCGACGCCGCAGCGGGCGCAGTCGCCCAGCGCCGGCTCCCACCCGGCCACCGACATGGCGCGCAGCAGGAACGCGTCGAGCACCAGCCCCGCCGGGTGGGTGCGGTCGGACAGCGCCCGCAGCGCGCCGATGACGAGGAGGAACAGCCGCAGGTTGGGCTCCTTCTCCTCCTCCGCCATCAGCCGGTCGGCGGTCTCGAGCACCGCGGTCCCGGCGGTGTAGGCCGGGTAGTCGCCGGCGATGACCGAGCCGTAGGAGCGCAGGGACTCCGCCTGGCTGACGATGTCGAGGTTCCGCCCGGTGTAGAGCTGCAGGTCGACGTGGCTGAACGGCTCGAGCCGCGCGCCGAACTTGCTCTTGGTGCGGCGCACGCCCTTGGCCACCGCGCGGACCTTGCCGTGGCGGCGGGTGAGGACCGTGATGATCCGGTCGGCCTCCCCCAGCTTCTGGGTGCGCAGGACGACGCCCTCGTCGCGGTACAGCGACTTCGGTGTGGTGCTCACTCAGTACCCGAGCCTGTTCAGCTTCTTGGGGTCGTCCTGCCACTCGCCGAGCACCGTGACGTGCAGGTCCAGGTGCACCCGGGCGCCGAGCAGCGTCTCGATGCCGGGCCGGGCCTCGCTGCCGATCGCCTTGATGACCGACCCGCCCCGGCCGAGCAGCATCGGCTTCTGGCTGGGGCGCTCGCAGTGCAGCAGGGCGTGCACCTCGACCAGCTCGCCGCCGTCCCGCTTGGGGTCGGTGCGGCGGTTCATCTCCTCGATCGTGACGGCGAGGGAGTGCGGCACCTCCTGGAAGACCTTCTCCAGGGCGGCCTCGCGGACCAGCTCGGCGATCTGCCGCTCGACGTCCTCGTCGGTGGTCTGCTCCTCCGGGTAGAGCGGCGGGCCCTCGGGGAGCAGGCCGACCAGCAGGTCCTCCAGCAGCTCGACCTGATCGCCCCGCACCGCGCTCACCGGCACGACCTCGGCGGCCTCGACGAGCTGGCTGGCGGCCACCAGCTGCTCGGCGACCTGCGTCCTGCTCGCGGCGTCGGTCTTGGTCACGACCACGACCACCGGCGTCGTCAGGCCCTGCAGCTGGCGGGCGATGTACCGGTCGCCGGTGCCGACCGGCTGGTCGGCCGGGATGCACAGGACGACGACGTCGACCTCGGAGAGGGTGTCGCGGACGACGTCGTTGAGGCGCCGGCCGAGCAGGCTCTTCGGCTTGTGCAGGCCGGGGGTGTCGACGAGGACCAGCTGGCCGCTCGGGCGGTGCACGACGCCGCGGATGGCGTGCCGCGTGGTCTGCGGCCGGTTGCTGACGATGCCGACCTTCTCGCCGACGAGGGCGTTGGTCAGCGTCGTCTTGCCGGCGTTGGGGCGGCCCACCAGGCAGGCGAAGCCGCTGCGGTACGGCTGCTCCGGCGTGCTCACCGGCCCAGTCTCCCACTCACCGGAGACATCCCCGCGGAGGGCGGCGATGATCAGGTGGGGGCTTCAGGCGGTGGTGCGGACCGCGCCGTCGGGGCCGGCGAGGTGGACGGGCGCGGACGGCGTCAGGTCGTGGACGGCGGCCAGCCCGGCCTCCTCCACGGCGTCGGCGTCGGACACGACCGCGGCGGCCTCCAGGCCCTCCACCCCGCTCGACACGGCGGCGGCCACCGCGGCCTGCAGCGCCGACAGCGTCAGCGAGGGCAGCGCGACGCTCGCGGCGACGTAGGTGCGCCCGTCGGTGTCCCGCACGGCGGCGCCCTCCGGCGCGCCGGTGCGGCCGCGCGCGGAGCGGGCGAGGGTGACGAGCTTGGCGTCCTCGGGCTGCAGGTCGGGCACGGGACGAGTGTCCTACCGGTGGTTCCGGCCCTCCCGCAGGGGCCCGGCGCCGGCCCCGTCCGGAGGCTCGTCCCGAGCGTGCGAGGGGTGAGGGGGATGGGGCCCTTCCGCGGTGGGGGGCGGAAGGGTCCCTCCTCAGCCGTCCACGTCGGTCCGCACCGTCAGCCCTCGACGCCGGCGGTGACGTCCGCGCGGGTGGCCCCCGACTGGTGCTCGGCGTCGTCGGAGGGCACCGGCACCCGGCAGACCAGGATGGTGTCGATGCGGTTGCGCCGTCCGCCGGTGCTCTCGGCCACCAGCCGCAGCCCCGCGACCTCGGCCTGCGAGCCCTCGATCGGCACCAGGCCCAGCTCGCGGGCGAGCAGCCCGCCGACGGTCTCGACGTCGTCGTCGCGGGGCAGCTCGACGTCGAAGAGCTCGGCGAGGTCCTCGACCGGCAGCCGGGCGGTGATCCGCACCGACCCGTCGTCGAGGTGCTCGACCGGCGGGCGCTGCACGGCGTCGTGCTCGTCGGCGATCTCGCCGACGATCTCCTCGAGGATGTCCTCGATGGTGACCAGCCCGGCGAAGCCGCCGTACTCGTCGACCACGATCGCGATGTGGGTGCGGCGGGCCTGCATGTCGCGCAGCAGCTCGTCGACCGGCTTGGACTCCGGCACGAACGCCGGCGGGCGCATGAGCTCCTCGACCCGCGGGCCGCGGCTCTCGCCGAGGTTCTGCGACCGGCGGACGAGGTCCTTGAGGTAGACGACGCCCACGACGTCGTCGACGTTCTCGCCGATCACCGGGATGCGGCTGAACCCGCTGCGCAGGGCCAGCGCCAGGGCCTGCCGGAGGGTCTTGGTGCGCTCGATCCAGACGACGTCGGTGCGCGGCACCATGACCTCGCGGGCGATGGTGTCGCCCAGCTCGAACACCGAGTGGATCATCTGCCGCTCACCGGACTCGACGACGCCGCGCTCCTCGGCGAGGTCGACGAGCTCGCGCAGCTCGACCTCGGTGGCGAACGGGCCGTCGCGGAAGCCGCGGCCGGGGGTGATCGCGTTGCCGACCAGGATGAGCAGCGTGGCCACCGGGCCGAGCACCCGGCCGAGCAGCCGCACCAGCCCGGCGGTGGCCAGCGCGGTCGGGTAGGCGTGCTGGCGGCCCAGCGTCCGCGGGCCGACGCCGACCAGCACGTAGCTGACGACGGTCATCACGGCGGCGGCGGTGAGCGCGGTCTGCCAGCCGACGCCCCACAGCCCGGCGAGGACGACGGCGAGCAGGACCGCCGCGACCATCTCGCAACCGATGCGCAGGAGCAGCAGCAGCGCCACGTGCCGGGCGCGCTCGTCGACGACCTGCTCGAGGGTGGCCGCCCGCCGCACGCCCGCGCGGCGCAGCTCCTCGACCCGGGCCCTGGACACCCGCTGGAGGGCGGCGTCCATGGCGCCGAACAGGCCGGCCAGCGGCACCAGGGCGATCGCGACGACCAGCAGCGTGACCGCGGCGGTGTTCATCGCGACCCGCTCACGTCGGGCCGCTGCCCCGTTCGGCCGGCTCCCCGGTGACCGGCTCCCGCGGCGCCGCGCGCCAGCCCTCGAGCAGGCGGGTCTGCAGGCCGAACATCTCCCGCTCCTCCTCCGGCTCCATGTGGTCGTAGCCGAGCAGGTGCAGCACGCCGTGGGTGGCCAGCAGCAGCAGCTCGTCGTCCATCGAGTGGCCGGCCGCGCGGGCCTGCCGGACGGCCACCGACGGGCACAGCACGACGTCGCCGAGCAGCGCGGGACCGGGATCGGGGTCGTCGGGCCGGGCGGTGTCGAGCTCGTCCATGGGGAAGGCCAGGACGTCGGTCGGGCCCTTCTCCCCCATCCAGCGCTCGTGCAGCACGCCCATGTAGTCGGGGTCGACGCACAGCACCGACAGCTCGGCCATCGGGTTGACGCCCAGCTCGGTGAGCACGTAGCGGCAGACGCCGGTCAGCTCCGCCTCGTCGACGGCGATCTCGGACTCGTTGGCCACCTCGACGGGCACGCCGCTCAGCTCCCCTGCCGGCGCGGCCGGGCGGTGCGGGGCGGCGCGGAGGGGCGCCCGGCGCCCTGCTGCTGGCCGGCGTCCCAGCGCTCGTAGGCGTCGACGATGTCGCCGACCAGCCGGTGCCGCACGACGTCGGAGCTGGTCAGGTTGGCGAAGTGCACGTCCTCGATGCCGTCGAGGATCTCCCGGACGATCTTCAGGCCGCTCTGCGCGCCGCCGGGCAGGTCGACCTGGGTGACGTCGCCGGTGACGACGATCTTGGAGCCGAAGCCGAGGCGGGTGAGGAACATCTTCATCTGCTCGGCGGTGGTGTTCTGCGCCTCGTCCAGGATGACGAACGCGTCGTTCAGCGTCCTGCCGCGCATGTAGGCCAGCGGCGCGACCTCGATCGTCCCCGACTGCATGAGCCGCGGGATCGACTCGGGGTCGACCATGTCGTGCAGCGCGTCGTAGAGCGGCCGCAGGTACGGGTCGATCTTCTCGCTCAGCGTGCCGGGCAGGTAGCCCAGGCGCTCCCCGGCCTCGACCGCGGGCCGGGTGAGGATGATCCGGTTGACCTGCTTGGCCTGCAGCGCCTGCACGGCCTTGGCCATGGCCAGGTAGGTCTTGCCGGTGCCGGCCGGGCCGATGCCGAAGACGATCGTGTGCGCGTCGATGGCGTCGACGTAGCGCTTCTGGTTCAGCGTCTTGGGCCGGATGGTGCGGCCCCGGCGGCTGAGGATGTCCAGGCTGAGGACGTCGGCCGGGCGCTCGGAGCCGCCGCTGCGCAGCATGCCGATGACCCGGCGCACCGAGTCCGGCCGCAGCGCCTGGCCGGTGCCGAGCAGGGCGATGAGCTCGTCGAACACCCGGACGGCGAACGCGTTGTCGGCCGGCTGCCCGGTCACGGCGATCTCGTTGCCGCGGACGTGGACGTCGGCGGTGAGCTCGCCCTCCACCAGCCGGAGCAGCTCGTCGCCGGAGCCGAGCAGGGCGACCATCGACACGGAGTCGGGGACGGTGATCGTCGTGCGGACCGCGGCGGGGGCGGTGTCCGCGAGCGCGCTGTCGGCTGCGGCGGCCTGGGCGGAGGCCTCACGCGACGAGGGGGCGCCGGGCACGGGGACGTTCGGGGAGGTATCGGGCAAGTGCCCTCGACCCTGCCTTCCTGGCACGGGGGTACTGACCCGTCGAGTCTACCCGGGCCCGCGGGGCAGGACCCGCCCTCACGGGGGTCCTCACCTCCCGCTGTAGGTGGCCTTGCCCGGCCCGTCGTCCAGGAAGGAGGCCACCGCGCCGCGCAGGTCGGCGGTGGCGAACAGCGGGCCGGAGACCTGCGGGGTGATCTCGTCGGCGGCCCGCACCCCGTGCCGGACGGCGGTGGTGACCAGCCGCTTGGTGGCCGCGTGCGCCAGCGTCGGCCCGGCCGCGACCCGGCGGGCGTAGTCGCGGGCGGCCTCGGCGAAGCCCTCGTCGGGCAGCACCCGGTTGACGACGTCCCACCGCTCCAGGACCGCGGCCGGGTAGCGCTCGCCGGTGAAGATCAGCTCCTTGGCGCGGGCCGGGCCGGCGCGCTCGACCAGCCGCTGCGGCCCGCCCATCGACGGGGTGAGCCCGACGACGATCTCCACCAGCCCGAACGAGGCGCGCTCGGCGGCGAGCAGGACGTCGCAGGCCAGCGAGATCTCGAAGGCGGCGGTCAGCGTGAGGCCGTGCGCGGCGAAGACGGTGGGGACCGGCAGGTCCTCGATCGTCTGCGCGATCCGCAGCAGCCGGGCCCACAGCGCCGCGCCCCGCTGCCCCGGGTCCGGGCCCTCGGCGATCTCCCGGAAGGCGGTGACGTCCACGCCGCCGGACACCACCCTGCCGCGGGCCTCGACCAGCACCGCGCGGGCCCGGTCGGGCCGGCCGGGCGCGGTGAGCGCAACAAGCTCGGCGGCCGCCTGCTCGAAGCCGGCGAACACCGGCTCGTCGAACAGGTTCAGCGGCGGGGCCTCGAGGACGACGACGGCGACGTCGCCGTCCCGCTCGATCCGGACGGGGGCAGCGCTGCCGTCGGTCATGCCCGCAGCCTGGCAGCCCGGGCGACACGACCGCGAGGGGTCGGACCGGATCTCCCCGCCCCGGTGGTACCGGTACGTCGCGATCCCCGGCGATGAGGCTGCCCGGGGCGTCCCACCTGCGCGCCGCGGTGGCGCTGCTGCCGGCCGACGCCGTCCCCGCCCTCGCCGAGCTCGGCTTCCGGTGCGGCGACAGCTGCCACCGCCCGTCCGACGACCAGACCCTGCACCTCCGGACGGCGGGCGACCGGATCGCCGAGGTCACGTTCGACCTCCCGGAGGACCCCGCGGCCGGCCGCTGGGCCACCGAGCACCTGCCGTTCCCGACCCCCGAGGTCGAGCCGGCCGTCCGTGCCGTGCTGGCGCGGTCGCACGGCGAGGGGCGCCCCTTCGCCGGCGTGGTGGCCGGGACGGTCCTCGTCGTGGACACCCCGCGGCCCTGGTCTCAGGGGGCGACCCCGTCCCCGGGTTCACCGTGACGATCGGCGCGCCGCTGGTCCCCCTGGTGTGACGGCCGGCCCGCCGGCGGCGGTGACGCTGCCCGAGGTCAGCCCGGCGGCCAGGTCATGGGGCGGCCACCCAGGACGTGCAGGTGCAGGTGGTGCACCGTCTGCCCCGCCGCTGGTCCGGTGTTCGTGACCACCCGGTAGCCGGGCTCGACACCGTCCTCGGTGGCCAGCCCCTCCTGCACGGCCACCGCCGCGGCGGCCCGGACCACGGCGCCCAGCAGGTCGGGGTCGGCCTGCGCCACGGCGGCCACGGTCGGGTGGTGGTCCTTGGGGATCACCAGGACGTGCGTCGGGGCCTGGGGGTTGATGTCGCGGAAGGCCAGCGTCCGGTCGGTCTCGTGCACCACGTCGGCCGGGATCTCACCGGCCACCATGCGGCAGAACAGGCAGTCGCTCACGGGCCGACCCTAGAAGGACCCCCTCGCCCCCCACACCTCGCTCCGCTCGGCGCGGGCCCCTGCGCGGGGGCCGCCCCAGCACGGCACCGGCCCCCTACACCTCGCTCCGCTCGGCGCGGGCCCCTGCGCGGGGCCGCTCCAGCACCATGGGGCCACCCGCGCCAGGATGGGCGGCACCCGACCCGTCGCCCTGGAGGTGTCCCGTGCCCGTCCCCCGCTGCAGGACGTAGTGGGCTCCCGTCGCGCTCTCCGGTCGGGGAGCCCCGAGATCCCGTCCCCCTCCCGCCGCGCGTTCCTCGCCGGCACCGCGCTCGCCCTCGCCACGGCGGCCTGCGGCCGCTCGTCCCCCGTCACCTCCGCCACGCCCGCCCGGACGCTGACCATCGGGGCCATCCCCGACCAGGACCCGGAGGTCCTGCAGCGCCTCCACGGCACCGTCGCCGACGCCGTGTCCGCGGCGCTCGACCTCGACGTCGTCTACACGCCGGTCACCGACTACGGCGCCGCCGTCTCCCTCTTCCGCACCGGCGACCTCGACCTCGTCTGGTTCGGCGGGCTCACCGGCGTACAGGCCCGGCTGCAGACGCCGGGCGCGCAGCCGATCGCGCAGCGCGACATCGACGCGGACTTCCACTCGGTGTTCGTCGTCCACGCCTCCACCGGGCTCGCGCCGTCGGACGACCTGCGCCCGCTGGCACCGCTGCGGTTCACCTACGGCAGCGAGACCTCCACGTCGGGCCGGCTGATGCCCGCGTGGTTCCTCCAGCAGGCCGGCGTCGACCCGCAGGGCTTCCCCGGCGGCCCCGGCTTCTCCGGCTCGCACGACGCCACACTGCAGCTGGTCGCCTCGGGCAGCTACCAGGCCGGCGTGCTCAACGAGCAGGTGTGGAGCTCCCGGTCGCAGGAGGGCGCCGTCGACCCCGCCGTCGTCCGCTACGCCCGGACGCCGGGCTACCCCGACTACCACTGGCTGCTCGGCCCGCAGGCCGCCGACCTCGCCGACCCGTTGCGCGCGTACTTCACCGGGCTGCGCGCCGACGACCCCGGCGACGCGGCGGTGCTCGACCTGTTCGGCGCCGGCTCCTTCGTGCCGGCCGCGGCCGCCGACTACGACCGGATCGAGGAGATCGGCCGCAGCCTGGGACTGGTCACCTGAGCGCCGTCCTGCGGCTGACCGGCGTCACCGTCCGCTTCGGGACGGCGACCGCGCTCGACTCCGTGGACCTGACCGTCGGTCCCGGCGAGCGGGTGGCCGTCGTCGGGGCGTCGGGCGCCGGGAAGTCGACGCTGCTGGGGGTGGCCAACGGCGCGGTGCCGCCGTCGGCCGGGTCGGTGCAGGTGCTGGGGCAGGACCCGGCCGCGCTGCGCGGGGCCGCGCTGCGCCGGCTGCGCGCGCGGGTGGGCACGGTGCACCAGCACCTGGAGCTGGCCGGCCCGCTGCGGGTGGTGCACGAGGTCAACGCCGGGCGGCTCGGCACGTGGCCGGCGGCGCGGGCGGCGTGGTCGCTGCTGCGGCCGCAGGGCGTGCCCGAGGTGGTGGCCGCGCTGGAGCGGGTGGAGCTGGCCGACCGGGTGTTCGACCGCACCGACGCGCTGTCGGGCGGGCAGCGCCAGCGGGTGGCCGTGGCCCGGCTGCTGGTGCAGCGGCCCGACCTCGTGCTGGCCGACGAGCCGGCGTCCGCGCTCGACCCGGTGCTCACCGACCGGGTGCTCGAGCTGCTGACCGGGCCGGCGGGCCGGGGTGGCGCCCTGGTCGCCGCGCTGCACGACCCGGCGCTGGCGCTGCGGCACTGCGACCGGGTGGTGGGGCTGGCCGCCGGCCGGGTGGCACTCGACGCCCCGGCCGCTTCGCTGTCGGCCGCCGACCTCGCCGCCTTCTACGGGACCGCGGCGTGACGGCGGTCCTCGACCGGGCCCCGGCGCCGGCGGTCCCCCGGCTGCGGCGGGACCGTCGGCGATGGGCGTGGGGGCTGGCCGCGCTGGTCGCCGTCGGGTGGTCGCTGGCCGGCGCCGTCGACGGGGACGTGCTCAACCCGGCCGGCGTCGGACAGTTCGGCCGGTTCGCCGCGGCCGCCCTCTCCCCCGCGGTCGACGGCGCCTTCCTCGGCGTGCTCGCCACCGCGGCGCTGGTCACCGTCGCCTACGCCGTCCTCGGCGCCGCGCTGGCCCTGCTGCTCGGGGCGTTGGGCGCGGTGCTCGTCGCGCGCACCACCTGGGGACGGCGCCGGCTGGGCTGGACGGCGGCCCGCGGCGTGCTCGCCGTCCCCCGCGGGCTGCACGAGGCGGTGTGGGGCCTGCTGCTGGTCAACGTGCTGGGACTGGACCCCTGGGTGGGCGTCCTGGCGATCGGCCTGCCCTACGGCGCGGTGACGGCGAAGGTGTTCGCCGACCTGCTCGACGAGGTGCCGCGCGGGCCGTACGCGGCGCTGCTGGCCGCCGGGTCGGGCCGGGTGGCCGCCGCGCTGTACGGGCTGCTGCCGCAGGCGTCCGGCGGGCTGCTGTCCTACGCGTTCTACCGGCTGGAGTGCGCCGTCCGGTCGGCCGTGGTGCTGGGGATGGTCGGCGCGGGCGGGCTGGGCTACCAGCTGGCGCTGTCGTTCACGTCGCTGCGCTGGCCGCAGGTGTGGAGCGCGGTGTACGCGCTGGCGCTGCTGTGCCTGGCCGCCGACGTCGCCGGCCGGGCGGTGCGCCACCGGGTGGCCGCGCCGCGGCGGCGGGCCGGGGCGCTCTCCCGCGACCGGTTGCTGACCGCGGCGGTGCTGGGCACGGTCGCCGCCGTCGCCTGGTCGTGGTGGTACCTGGCCCTCGCGCCGGCGTCGCTGCTGTCCGGGCGGACGCGGGGGCAGGTGGGCTACGTGCTCGGCGCCGCCTGGCCGCCCGCGACCGACGGCGACCTGCTGGCCGAGGTCGGGCGCCAGGCGGTGGTCACGGTGCGGATGTCGGTGCTGGCCGTCGCGGTCGCCACGGTCGGCGCGGTGCTGCTCGCCGGGATCGCCGCCCACCCGCCGGGGCGGGTCGGCCCCGGGCGACGGGCGGCCGGGCTGGTCGTGCGGGCCGCGCTGCTGCTGCTGCGTGCGGTGCCGCCGCCGGTGTGGGCGCTGGTCCTGCTGTTCGTGCTGCTGCCCGGCGTGCTGCCCGGTGCGCTGGCGCTCGGTGTCTACACGCTCGGGGTGCTGGGACGGCTGGCCGCCGAGGCGGTCGAGGAGGCCGACCCGCGGCCGCGGGCGGCGCTGACCGCGCTCGGCGCCCGCCCGGCGAGCGGGTGGCTCTACGGGGTGGCGCCTGCGGCGGCCGGGGCGGTGCTGGCCTTCGCGCTGTACCGGTGGGAGGTCGCCGTCCGCGACACGCTGCTGGTCGGCCTGCTCGGCGCCGGCGGGCTCGGGGCGCTGTTGGCCTCGGAGCTGGCGGCCTTCGACTGGCCCGCGGTGGCCACGGTGCTCGTCGCCACGGTGGTGCTGACCCTCGCCGTCGACCTGGTCGGCGACCGCGCCCGCCGCACCCTGCGGTGAGCCGGTCCGGACACGTCCTCCCGCACCGCAGGGCCTCCTCCCCCACCGCCCACCGTCAGGGAGGACGCGCGACGACCAGGTCACCTGATCACCGCGCCGGGACCGCTACCGCCAGCGGGTGGGGACCGACAGCGCGGCCAGGGCGGCGGCGCCCGCGGTGGAGGTCCGCAGCACCTCCGGGCCGAGCCGCACGACCTGGGCGCCCGCGGCGCGCAGCGCGACCACCTCGCCGTCGGTGAGCCCGCCCTCGGGGCCGACGACGACGGCGACCGTCCCGCTCGACGGCACCTCGACGCCGGTCAGCGGACGGCGGGCCTGCTCGTGCAGCACCAGGGCCAGGTCGACGTCGCCGAGCTCGCCGCACACCTGGCGGGTGGTCATCAGCTCGGCGACCTCGGGCACCCGCGGCCGGCGCGACTGCTTGCTCGCCGCCCGTGCCGCCGCCCGCCACCTCGCCAGGCCCTTCTCGACGCGGTCCTCGCGCCAGCGGGTGACGCAGCGCGAGGCCGCCCACGGGACGATCCGGTCGACGCCGAGCTCGGTGGCCAGCTCGACGGCGAGCGGCCCGCGGTCGCCCTTGGGCAGCGCCTGCACCAGCCACAGCTCCGGCTCGGCCGGCGGCACGTCGTAGCGGGCCGCCACCTGGACCCGCAGGCCGGCGGGGCCGGCGTCGAGCACCGTGCCCTCGGCCACGGTGCCGCGGCCGTCGCCGACGCGCACCGGCTCACCGGCGGTCAGCCGCAGGACGTCGACGGCGTGCCGGCCCTCGGCGCCGTCGACCAGGACCTCGGGTGCCTCCGGCAGCTCGTCGAGCAGGAAGAGCGGGGCGCCGTCGAGGGCGGGGCGGGCGTCGTCGGAGGCCGGGACGCTCACTTGAACGGGTTCCGGACCCGCGCGAACAGCCCGCCGGGGGTCTCCCCGGCCGCCGACGCGGGACGGTCCTCGCCGCGCAGCACCGCCAGCTCGCGCAGCAGCTTCTCCTGCTCGGCGTCGAGCCGGGTCGGCGTCTGCACGTCGACGTGCACCAGCAGGTTGCCCCGGCCGGTGGCGCGCAGCCGGGGCGCGCCCTTCCCGCGCAGCGTGAGCACGGTGCCCGGCTGGGTGCCCGGGCGGACGTCGACGTCGGTGTCCTCGCCGTCGAGGAGCGTCAGCGGCAGCGTGGTGCCGAGCGCGGCGGCGGTCATCGGCAGGGTGACCCGGCAGTGCAGGTCCTCGCCGTCGCGGGTGAACACGTCGTGCGGGCGCTCGCGGATCTCCACGTAGAGGTCGCCGGCCGGCCCGCCGCCGGGGCCCACCTCGCCGCGGCCGGTGAGCCGGATGCGCATGCCGTCCTCGACGCCCGCGGGCACCTTCACCGGGATGGTCCGGCGGGCGCGCACGCGGCCCTCGCTGCCGCACTCGGGGCACGGGTCGGGGATGACCTGGCCGGTGCCCGCGCAGCTGGGACAGGGCCGGGTCGACACGACCTGGCCGAGGAAGGACCGCTGCACGCTCTGCACCTCGCCCCGCCCGGAGCAGGTGGTGCAGGTGACCGGATAGGTGCCCGGCGCGGTGCCGGCGCCGCTGCACGTGCCGCACAGGACGGCGGTGTCGACGGTGATCTCCTCCGTCGTCCCGAACACCGTCTGCTCGAGGTCGAGCTCGATGCGGATGAGGGCGTCGTCCCCCTCCCGCACCCGGCTGCGGGGCCCGCGGCCGCCCATCCCGCCGGCGCCGCCGAAGAAGGCGTCCATGATGTCGCCGAGCCCGCCGAAGCCGGCCTGACCGAACGGCGAGCCGCCACCGGCGCCGGGGCCGGTGTCGAACGGGTCGCCGCCGAGGTCGACGATGCGGCGCTTGTCCGGGTCGGTCAGCGCCTGGTACGCGCGGCTGACCTCCTGGAAGCGCTCCTTGGCCTCGGGGTCGGGGTTGACGTCGGGGTGCAGGTCGCGCGCCAGCCGCCGGTAGGCCTTCTTGATGTCGGCGTCGGACGCGCCCCGGGACAGCCCGAGGACGCCGTAGTAGTCGGTTGCCATGGAGTCGCAGACCTCAGCTCTCGGCCAGCAGCTGGCCGACGTAGCGGGCCACGGCGCGGACCGCGGCCATGTTCCCCGGGTAGTCCATGCGGGTCGGGCCGACGATGCCCAGTCCCCCCAGTGCCCGGTCTCCGGTTCCGTACCCCACGGACACGACCGATGCACCGGCCAGTGCCTCGTGGGCGTTCTCCTCGCCGATGCGCACGAGCACCGTCCCGCCGGCGTCGACCTCGCTGATCAGCTTGAGGACGACGACCTGCTCCTCGAGCGCCTCGAGCAGCGGGCGGAGGCTGCCCGGGAAGTCGACGGCGGTGCGGGCCAGGTTCGCCGTCCCGCCGACGACCAGGCGGTCCTCGCCCGGCTCGACCAGCGTCTCGACCAGCGCGGCGCTCATCGCGGCGACCAGCCCGCGCAGGTGCGGCGGCGCGGTGTCGACCAGGTCGGGCACCTTGCCGCCGGCGTCGCCCAGCCGCGCGCCGCCGAAGGCGGAGTTGAGCAGGGCGCGCAGGTCGGCGACGTCGTCGCGGGCGACGTCGACGGGGCACTCGACGACCCGCTGCTCCACCCGGCCGGTGTCGGTGATGAGCACCAGCAGCAGCCGGGAGGCGGTCAGCTGGACGACCTCGAGGTGGCGGACGGCGCTGCGCGCGAGCGTCGGGTACTGGACGACGGCGACCTGGTGGGTGAGCTGGGCCAGCAGGCGCACCGTGCGGCCCAGGACGTCGTGCAGGTCGACGGCGCCGTCGAGGAAGCGCTCGACCGCCTTGCGCTCGGCGGCCGACAGCGGCTTGACCGCCGAGAGCCGGTCGACGAACAGGCGGTAGCCCTTGTCGGTGGGCACCCGGCCGGCGCTGGTGTGCGGCTGGGTGATGTAGCCCTGCTCCTCGAGGACGGCCATGTCGTTGCGGATGGTGGCCGGCGAGACGCCGAGGTCGTGCCGCTCGGCGAGGGCCTTGCTGCCCACCGGGTCGTTGGTGGAGACGTAGTCCTGCACGATCGCCCGCAGGACCTGCAGACGGCGCTCGTCGTGCGCCACGGTGACACCTCCCCGTACCGGTCGACGTGCCCGTGCGGGCGGCCCCGAGCGGGCGCTGCCCGCGCGCACCGGGCTCGCCGGCGGGCTGGCACTCGCACGGATCGAGTGCCAGCCCAGCATACGACCGGCGGGCGCTCGCGTCTCGGAGCGCGCACCGTCCTCCCCCGCGGGGGGCGACGCCGAGCCGGCGGGACGGCCGATAGGGTGACCCGCGGCGGTGCCGGAACGGGGCGGTCGGAACGGAACGGAGGTCGGGTCCCTGGTCTTCAAAGCGGTCCACGACGGCCGGCCCTATCCCGAGCACGGCCTGTCCACCAAGGACTGGGCGATGATCCCCCCGCGCCAGATCCGCCTCGACACGCTGGTCACCACCAAGCGCGAGCTCGCGCTGGACACCCTGCTGGCCGAGGACTCGACCTTCTACGGCGACCTCTTCCCGCACGCCGTCCAGTGGCACGGCGAGATGTACCTCGAGGACGGCCTGCACCGGGCGCTGCGGGCGGCCCTGCAGCAGCGCACGGTGATCCACGTCCGCGTGCTGGACCTCGACGCGCTGATGCCGGCCGACCCGGGCCGCCTCGCGTGACCGCACCCCTGGCCCGGCTCACCGGGCCGGCCGACGGCGTCGTCCTCCGCCGGGCCACCGCCGCGGACCTGCCGACGATCGTGGCACTGCTGGCCGACGACCCGCTGGGCGCGACCCGCGAGGCCGCGGACCTCGCGCCCTACGAGGCCGCCTTCGCCGCCGTCGACGCCGACCCGGCGCACGTGCTCGTGGTCGCCGACGACGGCGGCACGGTGGTCGGCACGCTGCAGCTGTCCTTCGTGCCGGGCCTGTCCCGCCGTGGCGCGCTGCGGGCCCAGGTCGAGGGCGTGCGGGTGGCCGCCGCGGCCCGCGGGCGGGGCCTGGGCGCGGCGCTGCTGCGGTGGACGGTCGAGGAGGCCCGCCGCCGCGGCGCCGCACTGGTCCAGCTGACCACCGACAAGCGCCGTCCCGACGCGCACCGCTTCTACGAGCGGCTGGGCTTCACCGCCTCGCACGAGGGCATGAAGCTCGAGGTCTAGGTCGGCCGCGCTGCAGGGGCCCGCCCCCAGGGGAGCGAGGGGTGGGGGGCAGCGGGGTCCCTCGTCAGAGCCAGCCCTTGTCGGCGGCGACGCGGGCGGCCTCGACGCGGGTGCGGGCGCCGGTCTTGCCGATCGCCGAGGACAGGTAGTTGCGCACCGTCCCCTCGGAGAGGAACAGCCGGCGGGCGATGTCGGCGACGGTCGCGCCGTCGGCGGCCTCGCGCAGCACGTCGGCCTCGCGGGCCGACAGCGGCGTCGCCCCGATGGCCAGCGCCGCGGCGGCGAGCTCCCGGTCGATGACCCGCTCGCCGGCGACGACGGCGCGGATGGACCGGGCGAGGTCGGCGACGGGTGCGTCCTTGACCAGGAAGCCGGCCGCGCCGACCTCCATGGCCCGGCGCAGGAAGCCCGGCCGGCCGAACGTGGTGAGCACGACGGCGCGGACGGCGGGCAGCTCGGCGGCCAGCTCGCGGGCGGCCTCGAGCCCGTCCGCGCCCGGCATCTCGATGTCGAGCAGCGCGACGTCGGGCGAGTGCTCCCGGGCGGCGGCGAGCACCTCGTCGCCGCGGCCGACCTCGGCGACGACGGTGATGTCCTCCTCCAGCTCCAGCAGTGCCCGCAGCGCCCCGCGGACCATCGACTGGTCCTCGGCCACGAGCACGCGGATCACCGGGCGGCCCCTGCGGGCACCGGCGCCAGGGGCAGGACGGCGCGCAGCTCGTAGCCGCCGTCCCGGCCGGCGCCGCCGGTGAGCGCGCCGCCCAGCGCACCGACCCGCTCGGCCAGGCCGGTGAGACCGGAGCCGGGCTCGGTGTCGCCGGCCGGGCCGCGGCCGTCGTCGGACACGGTGAGCACCGCCTCGGCGCCGTCGTCGCTGAGCGAGACGGTCACCGTGCGCGCGCCGCTGTGCCGCAGCACGTTCGTCGTCGCCTCGCGGACCACCCAGCCCAGCGCGGCGTCCACCGGGCCGGGCAGCACCGGCACCCGGGCGGGCAGGCGGACGGCGATGCCGGCGCCGGACAGCGCCGAGCGGGCCTCGGCCAGCGCCTGGGCGCAGCTGACCTGGCGGTAGCCGCTGACGGCGTCCCGCACCTCGGCCAGCGCGCGGCGGGCGACGGCCTCCACGTCGGCCATCTCGGTGCGCGCCCGGGCGGGGTCGGCCTCGGCCAGCCGCCCGGCCAGCTCGCTCTTGAGCGCGATGAGCGACAGGCTGTGGCCGAGCAGGTCGTGCAGGTCGCGGGCGAAGCGCAGCCGCTCCTCGGCGACGGCGTTGCGGGCCAGCTCCTCGCGCGCCTCGGCGAGCTCGTTGTTGACCTCGACGAGGTGGCGGGTGCCGCGCAGCCCGAACGCGGTGAGCAGGCACATCACCGGGAGGATGAAGAGGTCGCCGAGCACGTCGTCGGCCGCGACCACGGCGGCGCACACCGCGGCGGCCGTGACCACCGCCGGCCACACCCAGCGCTGCGGGAGCGCCGCCGCCGAGGCCGCCGACACGTAGATCATCAGCCCGGCCCAGGACGGCCCCAGCCAGACGGCGAGCACGACGGCGAGGACCGCGACGAGCGCCAGCCGGGACAGCGCCGGGGGACCCCAGCAGCCGCTGCCGAAGGCCCGGCGGAACACGTCGAGGTAGACGACGGTGAACACGAGCAGGCCGGCGCCGGCCACCACCCGGACGGCGAGCGGCCGGTCGGTGGTGATCAGGTCGGCGACCGGGAAGAACTGGAACAGGAGCCAGGGCAGCGCCCAGCCGATGCGCTGCCACCGGGTGCGGGGTCCCACGGCGACCGACCGTAGCTGCATCAGCCCGCGACGGCGGTCAGCGGACGACGCCGCGCCACCAGGACCGCCAGGGCGGCGAACACCGCGGCGAAGGCGACCAGCGCCCCGACGGCGGCCACCGACGGCGGCTGTCCCCCCGCGGCGGCGCGGCCGGCCTCGGCGTACCAGTACGACGGCAGGCCGTGCGCGACCGCCCGCAGGCCGGAGGGGAACAGCTCGACCGGCACCCACAGCCCACCCAGGGCGGCCAGCACGGTGCCGACGATGCCGATCGCGCCGCCGGCGGCCTTGGTCTCCAGCGCCCAGCCCAGCAGCAGCCCGAGGGCGACGAAGACCGCCGACCCGAGCCACAGGACGCCGACCAGCGCGGCCCACTCGCCGGCCGCCAGGTGCACGCCGTTGACGAACCGGCCGGTGAGCGCGACGACGACCAGCGGCGGCAGGGTCAGCAGCATCCCGACCGCGACGTCGACGGCGACCACCGACGTCTGCGGCACGGGCGTGACCCGCAGCTGGCGCAGCCAGCCCGATGCCCGGTCGAAGGACAGCCGGACGGTGGCACCCAGGGCCGCCCCGATGGCGCCGTAGGCCATCATCGAGACCATCGTGGCCGCCGCCAGCTCCGGGCTGCCGCCGCCGGGCGTGCCCGCGAAGACCTTCGTGAAGAAGACCGTGAACAGCGCCGGCAGCAGCACGGTGAAGAACAGGAACTGCCGGTTGCGGCCGACCCGGCGCAGCTGGAAGACGAACAACGGGCTCACCGCGCGCCTCCCACCAGGGACAGGACGGCGTCCTCGAGGCTGGCGCCGCGGACCTCGAGGTCGGCCAGCGGGACGCCCTCGGCGAGCAGCGCGCGCAGCGTCGCCTCGACGTCGGTGGTGGTCAGCGCGACCGTGCCGCCCGTCCGGTCGACGCCGCTGACGCCGGGCACGCGGTCGAAGGCCGCGCCGTCGGGGGCGCAGAAGCGCACGGTGCGCCCGGCGACGGCCGACCGGATGCCGGCCGAGGGGCCGTCGGCGACCAGGCGGCCACCGGCCATGACCACCACCCGGTCGGCGACCGCGTCGGCCTCCTCGAGGTGGTGGGTGGCGAAGACGACGGTGGTGCCGCGGGCGGCCAGGTCGCGCATGGTCGTCCAGAAGGCCCGGCGGCCCTCGACGTCCATGGCCGAGGTGGGCTCGTCCAGCAGCAGCAGCGGCGGCTGACCGGCCAGCGCCAGCGCGAGCAGCACCCGCTGCCGCTGGCCGCCCGAGAGCGCCTCGACGTCGCGGCCCAGCAGCCCACCGGTGCCGGTGGTGGCGACCAGGTCGTCGAGCGGCCACGGGTCGGCGTAGCTGCGCCGCACCAGGTGCAGCACCTCGCCGACGCGCGCCTCGCCGGGCAGTCCGCCGTGCTGCAGCATCGCGCCGACCCCGCCGGCGCGGACGGCGTCGGCCGGGGCACGACCCAGCACGCGCACGGTGCCGGCCGCGGGGCGGAGCAGCCCGAGGGCGGCGCTGACGGTGGTGGACTTGCCGGCCCCGTTCGGGCCGAGCAGCGCGACGGTCTCGCCCCGGCCGATGCGCAGGTCGAGGCCGTCGACGGCGAGGACCTCGCCGTGGCGGACGGTCAGGCCGGAGACGTCGAGCGCGTCGGGAGGCACGGCACGAGCCTGGCCTGCGTGAGGCTCCGCGCAGTAGTGCGGGACGTCGCCTTCCCGACCTGACATCCGTCAGGTCGGGGTCACCCCCGGCGGTCGAGGGCCCAGACCACGGCGGCGTGCGGGAACGTCAGCGCGAGCAGGACGCTGACCTGGGCCTGCAGGCCGGCCACGTCGCCCAGCCGCCACAGCACCGCGACGGCCGCCAGCGCGACGGCGCTCGGCACGACCGCGGCCCGGCCCAGCCGGCGCGCCGCCGGGCCCCACCGCCGTCCGCCCTCGGCCGCGCGGGCGAGGTCGAGCAACCGGCCCGTGTGCCGGACGGCGTGCCAGAGCCCGAAGTAGGCGCCGAACGCGGCCAGCGGCGGTGCGAGGGCGAAGACCGCGGCGACCAGCAGGAGCTCCGCGGCGTCGTGCACCCGGTGCCGGGCGAGCAGCCACGCCGTCGCCGCGGCGACCGATCCCGCGACGAGGACGAGCCCCGCGGTGCGGGAGACGAGCACCGCGTCGGCGATGCCGGCCGACAGCGGCCGCACCCACGGATCGGTGGTGGCCGGGTCCCGCCACAGCAGCAGGCCGACGACGGCCAGCCCGTGCGCTGCGCACGGCAGCAGGTCGGCCGCCGGACCCGGGACGGGGCGGCCGGCGCGCTCGGCCCAGGCGACGACCTCACCGCGGCCGAAGTGCACCGCGGAGAGCACCAGCGCCGCCGCGAGTGCCGGGGTCGACGCGAGGAGCAGGGCCGCGGCGGCGACCGCGGCCGCCGCCGCGTAGGCGACGACGACCAGCACGAGGAGCCGGCGGGAGGCCCGCCGGCGGCCCGACCACCACCAGGGGACGAGGTGGTCCGCAGCACCGTGCGGTACGCCGAGGACGGCGCCCGCGACGGCCACGGGCACCGCGGCCGCGGCGACCGCTCCTGGTGCGAGCAGGCTCAGGGCGAGCACCGCCGTCAGGACGGCCACCGGCAGCCGGGTCAGCACCGGCAGCTCCCGCAGGGCCCGTGGAGCGGGCGCGGCGGGAGCCCCGGCCGGGAGGGTCGCCGCCCGGCCGGGGGCGGTGGTCCGCGGGGCCACGGTCACGCCGACCACCGCCTCGGTCAGACCGCGACGGTGTCGCGGCCGGGGGTGGCGGCCTCGTGCACCGCCTGGAGCAGGGCGACGTCCTCTGGCGTGTACCGGCGGTGGCCGCCCGCCGAGCGGACGGAGGCGACCAGCCCGTACCGGCTCCCCCACATCCGCAGCGCGGAGGACGAGACGCCGGGCCGGGCGGCCACCTCGCCGACCGAGAGCAGCTCCATCAGCAGATGCTCACACGTGGCGGAGCGGCCGCCCTGCACGGGCCCGCCCCGAGCTCACCAGAGGTGGGAGCCGGGTGGTCCTCTAGTCGGTCAGGTCGCGGACGACGGCGTCGGCGAGCAGGCGGCCGCGGTCGGTGAGCACCGCCCGGCCCCCCGCGTGCGCGTCCGGGTCGAGCAGGCCGCGCGCGACGGCGTCGGCGGCACGCAGCCGGCCGGCGCCGGACAGCGCGGTCAGCGGCAGGCCGTCGCGCAGCCGCAGGCCGAGCATCACCGTCTCCAGCGCGCGGTCGGCGGGCTCGAGCACCTCGCGGTCGGCCACCGGGCCCTCCCCCGCGGCCAGCCGCCCGGCGTACGCGGCGGGGTGCTTGACGTTCCACCAGCGCACGCCGCCGACGTGGCTGTGCGCGCCGGGCCCGACGCCCCACCAGTTCGCGTTGGCCCAGTACAGCTCGTTGTGCCGGCAGCGGGCGGCGTCGCCGCGCGACCAGTTGCTCACCTCGTACCAGTCGAAGCCGGCGCCGCGCAGCGTGGTGTCGGCCTGCACGTAGCGGTCGGCGAGGACGTCGTCGTCGGGCACCGGCAGCTCGCCGCGGGCGATGCGCCGGGCCAGCCGGGTGCCGTCCTCGACGATGAGCGCGTAGGCGCTGACGTGGTCGACCGGCGCGGCCAGGACGGCGTCGAGCGAGGCGGCCCAGTCGGCGTCGGTCTCCCCCGGCGTACCGTAGATCAGGTCGAGGTTCACGTGCTCGAACCCGGCGGCGCGGGCCTCGCGCGCGGCCTCGGCGGCGCGACCGGGGGTGTGCCGGCGGTCGAGGACGGCGAGCACGTGCTCGGCGGCCGACTGCATGCCCAGGCTGAGCCGGGTGAAGCCGGCCGCGCGCAGGGTGGCCAGGCTGGCCGGCGTCACCGACTCGGGGTTGGCCTCGGTGGTCACCTCGACGTCGGGCGCGACGGGGAACAGCTCGCGGACCGCGGCGAGGACGGCGGCGAGGTCCTCGGCGGGCAGCAGCGTCGGGGTGCCGCCCCCGACGAAGACCGTGGAGACCGTGGGCAGGTCGGGGCCGAGGGTGTCGGCGGCCTGCCGGAGCTCGGCGATCGCCGTCCCGGCGTACTCGGCGCGGTTGGCGCCGGGGCCGAGCTCGTCGGAGGTGTAGGTGTTGAAGTCGCAGTAGCCGCAGCGGGTCGCGCAGAAGGGCACGTGCACGTACAGCCCGAAGGGCGTCCGGGCCAGCCCCTCGCGGGCGCTCTCGGGGAGCTGCAGGGTCGCCGGCGGGGCGTCGAGCAGCGGCAGGACGGTGTTCATCTGACCCCAGTGTGCCGCGCGCGGCAGGATGTCCGGTCGTGGCCGACGACGAGGTGCTGCAGGTCTCGGTCGAGCGCGGGGTCGCGACCCTCACGCTCGACTCCCCCGCCAACCGCAACGCGCTGTCCCGCGCGGTGCGCGCCCGGCTGCGGGAGGCGCTGGACGCCGCGCTGGCCGACGACGCCGTGCGGGTGGTGGTGCTCGACCACACCGGCCGGGTCTTCTGCTCGGGGATGGACCTGTCCGAGGCCGTGGGTGCCGGCGCGGGCGACCAGGGCGTGCGCGAGCTGCCCGAGCTGCTCGAGCGCATCTGGACCGCACCCAAGCCGGTGGTGGCCACCGTCCGCGGTCCCGCCCGCGCCGGTGGGGTCGGGCTGCTGGCCGCGTGCGACGTCGTGGTGGCCGGGGCGTCGGCGACGTTCGCCTTCTCCGAGGTGCGGCTGGGCATCGTGCCGGCGGTCATCTCCGCCGTCGTGCTGCCGCGGGTGCTGCCGCACGTGGCGCACCGGCTGATGCTCACCGGCGAGGTGTTCGACGCCGCCGCGGCGGCCGCCGGGGGGCTGGTGGACCTGACCGCGCCCGACGAGGAGGTCGACGCCGCCGTCGAGGGCCAGGTGCGGGCGCTGGCGGCGGGCTCGCCGTGGGCGCTGGCCGAGACCAAGCGGCTGCTGCGCGCCGGCGGCCTGCGGGGCTCCTTCGACGACCTGCTCGACCTCTCGGCCCGGGCCTTCGCCGGCGAGGAGGGCCAGGAGGGCATCGCCGCGTTCCGGGAGAAGCGGCCGGCCCGCTGGGTGCCCGCGGCGGAGTAGGTCCCCGGCGACCTCGTGCTCTGAGTCGGCAGGCGACCCGGAGCACGAGGTCCGCGCCTCCACCGGGTCCCTGCCGGTTGCCCGGAGCTCGCCGCGCCGGGACCCTGCGGACATGACCGACCCGGAGGACCCGCGCGAGCGCTTCCGCACCCTGCCGCAGCCCGTCGACCCCGACGAGACCGTCGAGACGGTGGACGCCGGCGCGGTGCGGCCGATCGTCACCGAGAGCGACGAGCGCGACCGGATGCTGCGCGAGGCCGGCGGCGCCTGAGCCGGGAGCGGACCCCTCCCGCCGACCGTCGTGCTCTACCCATGGGTGTGGGCAGAGCACGAGGACGCTCAGAGCACGTGGGTGGCGATCAGCTGCCCGAGCTGGCGGATGTCGGAGTTGCCCGTGGACTCCAGCCGGACCTCGCCCGAGCCGCTGGACCACAGGTCGAGCCCGGCGTCGAGGTCGAAGGTGCCGGCGGTCTCCACGGAGAAGGCCTGGACCTTGCCGTAGGGCAGTGAGGTGACGTCCCGCTTCTTGCCGGAGAAGCCCTGCACGTCGACCGCGATGAGCCGCTCGCTCCTGAGGACGACGAAGTCGCGGACGGTCCTGAAGGCGAAGTGCACCTGCTCACCCGGGATGAGCAGCGGGGCGACGCGCCCGCGACGTCGCGAAACGTCGCCGCGGGCTCCCAGGCGGATCGGTCAGCGCAGCCGGCGGCTGGCGTCGGGGAGCCGCTCGGTCACCCCGCGCACGTCGAGCCACTCCATCAGCGGCACCGCCACCCGCCGCGTCGTCCCCCACGCCGAGCGGGCCTGGCTGAGGGTGAACGGCTGCGGCACGGCGGCCAGCCGCGCCCGCGCCACCCCCTCCACGCCCGGCGCCAGGTACACGCCCTCGGCGATCCGCACCAGCTGCCCGTCGCGCACGGCGGCGGCCAGCTCCCGCGGGCCGAGCCGGGCGGCGCGCAGCTCGTCGGCGTCCGGCGCGGCGAAGGGGTCGCCGGCCAGCCGGGCGCGGATCGCGTCGACCGCCCGCTGCACGGCCGGCGGCAGCCCGGCGGCGGCCACCACGACCCGGCCCTCGCGCAGCGCCAGCGGCGGCCGGACGACCAGTCGCACCAGGTCGTCGTCGGGCAGGTCGAGCTCCCGCCGGACGACGGCGACCGGCGGCCCCGGCTCGAGCGGGTGGACCTGCCGGTGCGCCGCGACCAGCCCGGGCACCCGGCGGGCGAGCTCGCCGACCAGCCCCGGCGCGAGCAGCCACGGCCCGGCGCGGACGGCGTCGTCGGGCACCGGCCAGCCCATCGCGGTGAAGTCGGCGGCGCGCACCACCCGGCGGCGCGCGAGGTCGGCCGCCGCACCCGCCGGCCCGGCGTCCTGACCGTCCAGCTCGGCCGCCCGCTGCCGCGCCGCGCCGCGCCGGCGCAGCTCGGGTGGGGCGACGTCGCGGACGTCGGCGCCGAGCACCCGCCGGGCTCCGGGGTCGCGCAGCAGCACCCGGTCGCCGACCCGCAGCGGCAGCGGGGTGGCCAGCCGCAGCCGCACCGCCGCGCCCTCCAGCGTCCGCACCCGCACCGGCACCGCCGCCGACCCGAGGTGCAGCACCGCCTCGGCCGGCAGCCGGTCCTCCGGCTCGGTGGCGAGGACGACGTCGACCTCGGCGGTGGAGCGGAAGGCGCCCGGGGTGAGCAGGGCGTCGCCGCGGGAGAGGTCCTCGACGGCGACGCCGCGCAGGTTGAGCGCCACCCGGGCGGTCGCGCTCGCCCGCTCCACCGGCCGGCCCAGTGACTGCACGCCGCGCACGCCCACCTCGCGGCCGCCGAGCTGCAGCCGGTCCCCGGCGGCCACCGCCCCCGCGGCCAGCGTGCCGGTGACGACCGTGCCGGCGCCACGGACGGGGAACGCGCGGTCGATCCACAGCCGCACCGGGGCGGCGGGGTCGGGCGCCGGCAGCCCGGCGAGCAGCGTCTCCAGCGCGGCGGTCAGCTCGGGCACGCCCCGTCCGGTCGGCGCGCCGACCGCCACCCCCGGCACCGCGCCCATCGACGTCGCGGCCAGCCGCTCGGTCGCGTCGGCGAGGACGGGCGCGGGGTCGGCGAGGTCGGCCTTGGTGACGGCGAGCAGCGCGTGCCGCACGCCGAGCGCGTCCAGGACGGCGACGTGCTCGGCGGTCTGCGCCGACCAGCCGTCGTCGGCCGCGACCACCAGCAGCGCGGCCGGCACCGACCCCACCCCGGCGAGCATGTTGCCGACGAACCGCTCGTGCCCGGGGACGTCGACGACGGCCAGCACCCGGCCCGAGGGCAGCGTCGTCCAGGCGAAGCCGAGGTCGATGGTCAGGCCGCGGCGGCGCTCCTCCTCCCACCGGTCGGGCTCCATGCCGGTGAGCGCCCGCACGAGGGTGGACTTGCCGTGGTCGACGTGCCCGGCCGTGGCGAGGACGTCCATGCCGGTCAGGCTCCCCGCCCGGCGACGGCCAGCACCGCGGCGGCCAGGTCGCCGTCGGCCGACGGCGGCACGCTGCGCAGGTCGAGCAGCGTCCGGTCGTCCTCGACGTGCCCGACCACCGGGCAGGCCCCCCGGCGCAGCGGCTCCGCGAAGGAGCCCGGCAGCGACACCGCGGCGCTGGGCAGCGGGTGCTCGGGCGCCCCTCCCCCGCCCACGCGGGCGGCCGAGTCCACGGCCCGGGCGTCGACGCCGGCCGACGCCAGCCGGGCGGCCAGCGCCTCGGCGCGGCGGCGCAGCCCGGCGACGCCGGCGGCGAGCATCTCCTGCACCGGCGGCAGCGGGCCGCGCAGCGTGGCCTCCAGCGCGGCCAGCGTCGTCTTGTCCACCCGTAGCGCCCGGTACAGCGGGTGCCGGCGCAGCCGCTGCACCAGCTCGGCCCGCCCCAGCACCAGCCCGGCCTGCGGGCCGCCGAGCAGCTTGTCGCCGCTGGCCAGCACCAGGTCGGCGCCGTCGGCCAGCGTGGTCTGCAGGTCGGGCTCCCCGGGCAGGACGGGGTGCGGGCGCAGCAGGCCCGAGCCGACGTCGGCGACCAGCGGGACGCCGGTGCCGGCCAGCCCCGCGGCCAGGTCGGCGACCGGTACCGACCGGGTGAAGCCGCGCACGACGAAGTTCGACGGGTGCACCTTGAGCACCGCGCCGGTGCCCGGGCCGAGCGCGCGCGTGTAGTCCTCGAGCGCCACGCGGTTGGTGGTGCCGACCTCGCGCAGCCGGGCGCCGGTGGACTCCAGCAGCTCGGGGATGCGGAAGCCGTCGCCGATCTCGACCAGCTCGCCGCGGGCGATGACCAGCTCCCCGCCGAGCGCCGTCGCCACCAGCGCGAGGGCCGCGGCGCAGTTGTTCACCACGATCGCGGCCCCGGCCGCCGGGACGGCCGCGAGCAGGGCCGCCAGGGCCGCCTCCCCCCGGGGCCCGCGCCGGCCGCTGCCCAGGTCGAGCTCGACGTCGGTGGTGCCGCTGGCGGCGACCACGGCCTCGACCGCGGCCGCCGACAGCGGCGCCCGCCCTAGGTTGGTGTGCACCAGGACCCCGGTGGCGTTGAGCACCGGCCGCAGGCTGCCCGCGGTACCCGGGAGGCCGGCGAGGACGGCGGCGACGGCGTCGTCCGGGCCGAGCGAGCCGTCGCGCACCCGCTGCTGGACGCCGCGGACGACGTCCTTGACCAGCTCGCGCCCCAGCCGGGCGGAGGCCGCGGCCAGCGCGGGGTCGGCCAGCAGCGTGTCGGTACGGGGCACTGCCCGCCGCAGGTCGGCGCTCATCGCTGCGGAGCGTATGCGCGCCGGCCCGCGGGGAGGCTGGCGGAGGCGGACGGGAATCGAACCCGCCTGACCGAGCTGCTCGGCCACGTCGGCTTTAGAGGCCGCGGGGGCCACCAGGCACCCTGACGCCTCCGCCGGCCAGCCTACGGTGGAGCGGTGACCAGCGCGCCCGCGACGATCCGGCTCACCCAGTACGCGCACGGCGGCGGCTGCGCCTGCAAGATCCCGCCCGGCGAGCTCGAGGCCGTCGTCGCCGGGCTCACCCGCACCGGCCCGGCCGACCCCGCCGCCGAGCTGGTCGTCGGGCTCGACGACGGCGACGACGCGGCCGTCGTCCGCATCCCCGGCGGGCAGGGCCTGGTGCTGACCACCGACTTCTTCACCCCGGTCGTCGACGACGCGTACACCTTCGGCCGGATCGCCGCGGCCAACGCGCTGTCCGACGTCTACGCCATGGGCGGCACCCCGGTGGTCGCGGTCAACCTGCTCGGCTGGCCGCGGGACGTGCTGCCCGCCGAGCTCGCCGCCGAGGTGCTGCGCGGCGGGCTCGAGGTGGCGCAGGAGGCCGGCTGCCACGTCGGCGGCGGGCACTCGATCGACGACCCCGAGCCCAAGTACGGCATGGCGGTGACCGGCCTGGTGGACGTCGACCGGGTCATCCGCAACGACGCCGCCGCCGCCGGGACGCCGCTGTCGCTGACCAAGCCGCTCGGCGTCGGGGTCCTCAACAGCCGCATGAAGGCGACCGGCGAGGTCAGCGAGGAGGCGGTGGCCTCGATGACCGCGCTCAACCGGGACGCCGGCCGGGCCGCGGTCGCCGCGGGCATCCGCGCCGGCACCGACGTCACCGGCTTCGGGCTGCTCGGCCACCTCTACAAGATGGCGCGGGCCAGCGGGGTCACCGCGGTGGTCGACGCCGCCGCCGTCCCCTACCTGACCGGGGCGCGGCAGGCGCTGGCCGACGGGTTCGTCTCCGGCGGCACACGCCGCAACCTCGACTGGGTGCGCCCGCACACCGACCTGTCGGCGGTGTCGGAGGACGAGGCGCTGCTGCTGGCCGACGCCCAGACGTCGGGTGGGCTGCTGCTGGCCGGTGAGGTCCCCGGCACGCCCGTGATCGGCGAGTTCGTGCCGCGCCGGGACGCCGTCGTCGTCGTCCGCTGACCGTCCCGGCGCGTCGCGGCCGACGCGCCGTCCTCCCCGGCCGGGGGTGCGTGAGAACCGCTTCCGGCGCCGCGCCGGCGGCTGTCACCCTCCCGCTCACCGGACCCGGACGTCCCGGGCACCGGCTCGTGAGGAGGACGGCATGAGGACGAGGACGGCCGGGCGGGCACTGACCGTGCTGCTGGCCACGGCGGCCCTGGGCGCGACGGCGGGCGCCGCGGCCGCGGCACCACCCGAGGGAGTCGGGCCCTACACGGCCTCCCGGGCGTGGGCGGTGTTCAGCGACACCGGCGAGGAGCTGTTCGCCGAGGTGACCGTCGAGGAGGTCAGGGGCTCGGGGACGTCCCTCCGGCTCGGACTGTTCGGCCCGGCCTGGTCCTGCACGGTGGACGGCGAGGACGCGACCGTGGCGGAGGTCGAGCAGCTGGAGTCGGCGCGCGTGGTCGCGTCGTACGACTACACCTGCACCGAACGGGACGCCCCGCAGGGCCTGGCACCGCGCGTCGAGAGCGGGACGGCGACGGTCGACGTGACCTGGACCGGGGTGGGCAGGTCGCAGCGGGAGCCCCTCTACGACTGCACCGTCGGCCGCTACCTCACCCGGCAGGCGACCGTCTCCGGCGGCGTCTCGCTGTCCGACGGCCCCCAGTCCGACCTCGACCTGCTCAACGGGGGCGGCCTGTCCCACGACCACAACGTCTGCCCGCCGGGCTGGGTGCAGGACGCAGGGGCCTGAAGCCGGCCGTCCGGCGGGCGCGCTGTCGCCCGCCGGACGGCGGTGTCCTAACGTCCGGCGCATGCGCGCCGTCTTCGTGTCCTCGCCCTCGCCCGACGACCCGCTCTCCGTCCTGGAGGTCGGGGACCGCCCCGAGCCGGAGGTGCCCGACGGCTGGACGACGGTGCAGGTCAAGGCCGTCTCGCTCAACCACCACGACCTGTTCAGCCTGCGCGGCATCGGCCTGCCGCAGGAGCGCATGCCGATGATCCTGGGCACCGACGCGGCCGGGCTCGACGAGCACGGCAACGAGGTGGTCGTGCACGGCGTCGTCGCGACCCCCGAGTGGACCGGCGACGAGACGCTCGATCCCAGGCGCACGCTCTTCTCCGAGCTGCACCAGGGCACGATGGCCGAGCGGGTCGCCGTCCCCCGGCGCAACGTGCTGCCCAAGCCGGCCGAGCTGTCCCTCGCCGAGGCCGCGTGCCTGCCGACCGCGTGGCTGACCGCCTACCGGATGCTGTTCGTGAAGTCCGGGTTGCGGCCCGGCCACACCGTGCTGGTGCAGGGCGCCAGCGGCGGCGTCGCCACCGCGCTGACCGTGCTGGGCAAGGCGGCCGGCTTCCGCGTGTGGGTCACCGGCCGCAGCGAGGAGAAGCGCCGGGCGGCGCTCGACCTCGGCGCCGAGCAGGCGTTCGAGACCGGCGCCCGGCTGCCCGAGCGGGTCGACGGCGTCATGGAGACCGTCGGCGAGGCGACCTGGAGCCACAGCGTCAAGTCGCTCAAGCCCGGGGGTGTCATCGTCACCTCCGGCGCGACCACCGGCTTCAACCCCGGCGCCGAGCTGAACCGGGTCTTCTTCACCCAGCTGTCGGTCATCGGCTCGACGATGGGCACCCGCGACGAGCTCGAGGCGCTCATGCGGATGTGCGCGGCCACCGGCGTCCGCCCGGTCGTCGACGTCGAGCTGCCCCTGGAGCAGGCGCGCGACGGCTTCGCGCGGATGCTCGAGGGCCGCACCGCCGGGAAGATCGTCTTCACCCTCTGACCCGCGGAGGTGAGCGCCGTGATCGCACGGATGTGGCGCGGCTGGGTCCGCACCGAGGACCGCGACGCCTACGCCGAGTACATCGAGGCCACCGGCATGGCGGAGTACCGGCGGACGCCCGGCAACCGGGGCGCGCACATGCTGACCCGCGATCTCGGCGACGGCCGCACCGAGATCGTGACGCTCAGCTTCTGGGAGTCGCGCGACGCGGTCTCCGGGTTCGCCGGCGAGGACGTCTCCCGCGCGGTCTTCTACCCCGAGGACGACCGGTACCTGGTCGACCGCGAGGTCACCGTGAGCCACTACGAGGTGCACGGCCAGGGCTGAGGCGCGCCCACCCGCCCGGCGACGCACCCTCCGGTGCGTCAATCTGGGTTGACACCGCCGGTAGAGCAACCTAGGTTGACGGGCGTGGCGGACACAGCGCAGACGGCGACGGCCGCCGGCAGCCGGGATCCCGCGATCGGCCTGGCGGCCGTGCGTTCCCTCCGGGTCCTCGTCGAGCGGCTGGAGGCGCTCCAGGTGGGCAACGCGCGCGACCAGGGCTGGACGTGGGAGCAGATCGCCCAGCTCCTGGGCGTGACCCGGCAGGCGGTGCACAAGAAGTACGCGAGCGGTCGCGGGCCGCTCCGGCGGAAGGACTGAGTCGTGTTCGAACGCTTCACCCCGGAGGCGCGCGAGACGGTCATCGGCGCCCAGGTCGAGGCACGGCAGCTGCGCGACCAGCGCGTCGGCACCGAGCACCTGCTCCTCGCCCTGCTGACCCAGGACACGCCGAGCACCGCCGTCCTGTCCCGGTACGGACTGACGCACGACTCCGTCGCCGAGACGCTCCAGGGGTACCGCAGCCCCGTCGACGACCTGGACGCCGACGCGCTCACCACGCTCGGCATCGACCTGGACGCGGTCCGGGACCGGGTCGAGGCGACCTTCGGGCCCGGCGCCCTGGACGGCGAGCCGGGCCGCCGGCCCGAGAGCCCGGCGCACATACCGTTCAGCCCGCGCGCGAAGAAGGTCCTCGAGCTGTCGTTGCGGGAGGCCCTGGCGCTGAGGTCGAGGAGCATCGGCGACGGGCACATCGCGCTGGGACTGCTGCGCGAGGGCCAGGGGCTGGCGATGAAGGCCCTGCACGACCGCGGCGTCGACCTGGTCGAGCTGCGCCGGGACCTCACGGCCGCCCTCGCGTCCTGAGGACGACCCCGGGGACGGACGGCGGCCGGACCGGGCGACCGGGATCGCGGGTCCGCCCGGGCCCGGTCAGCCGTCGGCGGGCCGGCGGGGACCGGCCGTCGCCCGGCCCCGGCCGTCGCGCAGCAGCAGGACCGCGGCCACGGCGGCCGACCCCGCCGCGACGGCGGCGCCGGCGAAGACGGTGTGCAGCTGCGTCAGCAGAGCCTGGTCGAGGGCCGCCGAGTGGGCCGGGCAGTCGGCCGGCGACGCCGGGCAGACGGTCAGCGGCGAGCCGATCGCCGCCACCTCGGCGGTGAAGCGCCGCAGCGCGACGGCGGTCAGCAGCGAGAGCCCGACCAGCATGCCGACGGTCCGGGCGACGACGGCCAGGGCGCCGGCGCTGCCGTGCACCGCGGGGCTGGTGACCCCCAGCAGGACGGCGTTGACCGGGGCGATCGCCAGGCCGAAGCCCAGCCCCGCGGCGAGCAGCACCACGGTCGACCAGGCGCCGTCCAGCGACCGCTCGCCCCACCCGGTCATCGCCCACAGCGCGAGGGCGGCCAGCGCCATCCCGCCGGCCGCGACCCACCGCGGCGGCACGACCCGGCACAGCCAGCCGCCGGCCACCGCGCCCACCGGCACCGCCACGAGCAGCCGCAGCAGGACCAGCGCCGCGCCGAGCTGGTCGCCGGGCGTCGTCGTCGCGCGGGCGAACAGCGGGACGTCCACGAGCGCGGCCACCAGCGCCGCCCCGACCAGCAGGTTGACCAGCAGCGCGCCCCACGCGCCGGCCGGGCGCAGCGCGCGCAGCGGCAGCACCGGGTCGGGCGCGCGCCCCTCGTGCAGCCAGAAGCCGACGGCGGCCAGCGCGGCCACCGGGAGCAGCACCGGCCCGTGCGCGACCACCTCGGTGGCCGGGTCGGCCGCGGCGAAGGCCCAGACCAGGGCACCGAGCGCGACGACGGCCAGCAGCGAGCCCAGCACGTCGACCTCGCGGGCCAGTCGCGGCAGCCCGCGCAGCGGCAGCACCGCGCCGGCCGGGACGACGAGGCTGCGGACGACCAGCGCGATCCCGGCGGCGACGGCGACGAGCACCAGCGGCGTCGTCGCCGGGACGCCGTCGGCCAGCGGGACCCACGCCAGGCCGAGGGTGACGTCCTCGGCCAGCGCCGCGGGCTCGGCCAGCTGCAGCCCGGCCGCGGCGCCGGTCGCCAGCAGCAGGACCAGACCGAGCAGGTCGGGCCGCCGGTCGCGGCCGGTGAGCACGACACCGGCGGCCAGGCCCAGGCCGAGCAGCAGGTTGAGCCAGAAGACCGCGCGCCAGTCGGCGACGGCGAGCACCGCCGCCCCGGCGAGCGGGCCGAGCACGGCGCCGGCCTCCTGCACCGCGCCGACGACGCCGAGCGGCACCGAGCGGCGCTCCGGCGGCCACCGGTCGGCGACCAGCGCGAGCGTGGCCGGCACCAGCCCGCCGGCGCCGACGCCCTGCAGGCCGCGGCCGGCGACGGCGAGGCCGAGGTCGGTCGACGTCGCCGTCAGCAGCGAGCCGACGGCGAACAGCAGCAGGCAGCCGGCCAGCACCGGCACCCGGCCGCGCAGGTCGGCCAGCCGGCCCAGCAGCGGCAGCGTGGCGGTGTAGCCGAGCAGGAAGCCGCCGATGATGGGTGTCGCCCGCTGCAGCTCGTCGATGCCGACGCCGACCCCGGTGAGGATGTCGGGCAGCGCGAGGACGACGACGTAGGTGTCGGCCGCGGTGACCAGGACGGCCAGCGTGGCGAGGACGACCAGCGGCAGCCCGGGGACCGGGCGCGGCGCGGGAGCCCCGGCGGCGGCCGGCTCAGCCGACAGGCGGTGCGGTGATCTCGACATCGGCGCCGAAGTCGGAGAGCTCGATGGTGAAGGTGGCGTCCTGGCCCGCGGTGTGGAAGGGGCCGGTCAGCTCCGCGCGGCGCAGCTCGCCGCTGTCGGTGGCCACCGAGAAGCGGGCCTGCACGGGCTGGCTCGGGTCCTCGCTGGTGAGCACCTGCTCGACCCGCTCGCCGGGCAGCTCGGCGGTCACCTCGCGCACCACCTCGCCGTCGACCCGGCGCTCCTCCCCCAGCTCGGCGGAGTCGGCGTCGGCGAGCAGCTGGGAGATGCCGGTCCCGGGGTCGAGCAGGGTGCCGGGGTCGCCGAAGCCGAACTGGGCGGGGTCGACGACGCTGTAGCCGGTGGTGAACGGCAGCTGGGCGTAGACGGTGCCGTCGACCGAGACGACGGCCAGATCGAGTGCGGAGCCCGCGGCGAGCACCTGCAGGGTGCCCTGGAACGACGCGGGCCGGGCGACGTCGCCCTCGCCGCCGACCAGTTCGGTGCCGGTGGTGGGCGCGCCCTGGCTGGTGAGCACGAAGTGCAGGCTGCTGGCCTCGTCGAGCGTCGTCCTGGCCCGCGCCAGCAGCTGGTCGGCGGTCTCCTCCGGCTCGCCCCCGCCGCAGCCGGCCAGCAGCGGCACGGCGGTCGCGACCGCGGCGAGGAACCCGGCGGCACGGCGCAGCAGCATCGGCTCCCCTCCCCGTCGCACCGGTGCACCCGGCGCGGCGCGACGGTAGCGCGCCCGGAGGGTCAGGCCGGGGTGGCGACCCCCGGACGGGTGCGCGCCCCTCCCCGTTCCGTCGCGCGGGCGATGCGCTCGGCGATCTTCGGCCGGTCCTTGACCGGGAGGTGCGCCAGCGCGGGGGCGATCTCGGCGATCCGGTACCGCTGGGTCGTGGTGGCCCGGAACAGCCGGCCGGTGGTGACGCCGTGGGTGGGACGCTCGACCACCTCGACGGCGTCACCGGCGCCGACGTCGCCGGTCTCGAGCACGCGCAGGTAGGCCCCGGTGGCGCCGTGCGCGGTGAACCGCTTCATCAGCTGCGGCACGCCCCAGAACCGCTCGAGGTTGGCGCACGGGATGCGGCAGGCGGTCACCTCGAACAGCGCCGTCCCGACCCGCCAGCGCTCGCCGAGGACGGCGCCGGTGAGGTCGAGCCCCGCCGTCCGGAGGTTCTCGCCGAAGCGGCCGGGCGGCAGCTCGCGGCCGAGCTCCCGCTGCCACCAGTCGGCGTCCTCCTGGGCGTAGGCGTAGACCGCCTGACCCTCGCCGCCGTGGTGCTTGCGGTTGACCTGCACGTCGCCGTCCAGTCCCAGCTCGGCGACGGCGACCCGGCCGGGGACCGGCTTCTTGTCGATGCCGCTGCGGTCGGGACGGCGGCCGGGCAGCGGCAGGAGGCCGGAGCCGGAGACGCACACGGCCAGCAGCCGGCCACTCACCTCCCGGCTCGCTGGCGCTCGCCGAGCGCGTTCGCGGACGCTGCTGTGCCCATGGGTGAGCCCGCGCGCTCGCTCACTTCTTGCTGGCGGTCGACTCGTTGGTGGACAGCGCGGCGACGAAGGCCTCCTGGGGGACCTCGACGCGGCCGACCATCTTCATCCGCTTCTTGCCCTCCTTCTGCTTCTCCAGCAGCTTGCGCTTGCGGGTGATGTCACCGCCGTAGCACTTGGCCAGCACGTCCTTGCGGATGGCGCGGACGGTCTCGCGGGCGATGACCCGCGAGCCGACGGCGGCCTGGATGGGCACCTCGAACTGCTGGCGCGGGATGAGCTCGCGCAGCTTGCCGGCCATCATCACGCCGTAGCTGTAGGCCTTGTCCTTGTGCACGATCGCGCTGAACGCGTCGACGGCCTCGCCCTGCAGCAGGATGTCCACCTTGACCAGCGCGGACTCCTGCTCGCCGGCCTCGGAGTAGTCGAGGCTGGCGTAGCCGCGGGTGCGCGACTTGAGGGCGTCGAAGAAGTCGAAGATGATCTCGCCGAGCGGCAGCGTGTAGCGCAGCTCGACGCGGGACTCGCTCAGGTAGTCCATGCCGCCGAGCTGGCCGCGCCGGCTCTGGCACAGCTCCATGATCGCGCCGGTGTAGTCGGTGGGGGCGATGACCGTGGCGTTGACGACCGGCTCGAAGACCTTGTCGATCTTGCCCATCGGCCAGTCGCTGGGGTTGGTCACCGTGATCTCGGAGCCGTCCTCCATCACCACCCGGTAGACGACGTTCGGCGCGGTGGAGATGAGGCTGATGCCGGCCTCGCGCTCGAGCCGCTCGCGGACGATCTCCAGGTGCAGCAGGCCGAGGAAGCCGACGCGGAAGCCGAAGCCCAGCGCCGCGGAGGTCTCCGGCTCGTAGGTCAGCGCCGCGTCGTTGAGCAGCAGCTTGTCCAGGGCCTCGCGCAGCAGCGGGTACTCGCTGCCGTCGATCGGGTAGAGGCCGGAGTAGACCATCGGCTTGGGGTCGCTGTACCCGCCGATCGGCTCGGCGGCCGGCTTGTGCTGCAGCGTGACCGTGTCCCCGACCCGGGACTGTCGGACGTCCTTCACGCCGGTGATGAAGTAGCCGACCTCGCCGACGCCGAGGCCGGCGACGGGCTTGGGCTCCGGGGAGATGACGCCGATCTCGAGCAGCTCGTGGACGGCGCCGGTCGACATCATCTTGATGCGCTCGCGGCTGGAGATCCGCCCGTCGACGACGCGGACGTAGGTGATGACGCCGCGGTAGATGTCGTAGACCGAGTCGAAGATCATCGCCCGGGCAGGGGCCTCGGCCTCGCCCACCGGGGCGGGGATCTGCGCCACGATCTGGTCGAGCAGCTCCGGCACGCCCTCGCCGGTCTTGCCGCTGACCCGCAGGACGTCGGCGGGGTCGCAGCCGATGATGTGCGCGATCTCGGCGGCGTACCTCTCCGGCTGGGCGGCCGGCAGGTCGATCTTGTTGAGGACCGGGATGATCGTGAGGTCGTTCTCCAGGGCCAGGTAGAGGTTGGCCAGGGTCTGCGCCTCGATGCCCTGCGCGGCGTCGACCAGGAGGACCGCGCCCTCGCAGGCGGCCAGCGACCGGGACACCTCGTAGGTGAAGTCGACGTGTCCCGGGGTGTCGATCATGTCGAGCACGTACTCGTCGCCGGCCGCCTCGCCCGTCCGCGGGGTCCAGGGCAGCCGGACGTTCTGCGCCTTGATCGTGATGCCGCGCTCGCGCTCGATGTCCATCCGGTCGAGGTACTGCGCGCGCATCTGCCGCGCCTCGATGATCCCGGTGACCTCGAGCATCCGGTCGGCCAGCGTCGACTTGCCGTGGTCGATGTGGGCGATGATGCAGAAGTTCCGGATCCGGGCGGGATCGGTGGCAGCAGGAGTCGTCACAGTGCCGCCATCGTCCCACGGCGCGACGCGGCTGCAGAGGACCGTGCCGGGGGCCGGTCCCGCTCCCTCGCGATCCCGGCCGGCCGACTGCCGGCTTGGGGTGCCGCCGCGGGCGCTGGTAGCCTGGCAGGCCGGTCCGCTGACGCACGCCGTCCGGACGCACCGACAGACCCTTTCCCTCCTGCGAGACACCGAGGCTCACGCGTGGCGAACATCAAGTCCCAGATCAAGCGGAACAAGACGAACGAGAAGGCGCGCCAGCGCAACGTCGCCGTCAAGTCCGCCCTGAAGACGGCCGTCCGCCGCTTCCGCGAGGCCGCCGCCTCCGGCGACACCGCGGCCGCGACGACGGCCCTGGCGCACGCCACCAAGGCGCTCGACAAGGCCGCGAGCAAGGGCATCATCCACAAGAACCAGGCCGCCAACCGCAAGTCGGGCATGGCCAAGCAGCTGACCAGCCTCTGAGCTGCACCTCAGCACCCGGCGAGCCCCGTCCCCGCGAGGGACGGGGCTCGCTGCGTTCCGGGGCGGTCCCGCGACCGGCGGGGCGGCTCAGCGACCGGCGCGGGTGCGGGCGGCGCGGCCGGTGACCGCACGGATGGCGACGATGCGCCGCACCGCCCGCTCCAGCGCGTAGTCGGCACTGGCCGCCACGCCCTTGACGTCGGCGTTGAGCTCGGCGGCGACACCGATCGCCTGCTGCAGCCCGTCGATGCTCCAGCCGCGGGCCTGCGCCTGGGCCTTCTTCACCTTCCACGGCGGCAGCTTCAGCGCGCGGGCCAGGTCCCCGGTGTTGTTCGTGTCGAGCGAGGTGACCCGCGCGGCGGTGCGGATGCCGTCGGCGATGGCGTCGGCGATGAGCACGTGCGCGACGCCGCGGTCCAGCGCCCAGCGCAGCATCTCCAGTGAGCCCTTCCCGTCGCCCACGAGGACCCGTTCGGCGACGGTGAAGCCGGTGACGTCCGCCTGGCCGCGGTGGAAGCGCGCGACGGCCTCGTCGTCGATGGCGCCACCGAAGTCCGCGACCAGCTGGATGGCCGCCGACGACAGGGCCCGCAGGTCGGCACCCACGGCGTCGACGAGGGCGGTGACCGCCTCCGGGGTGATCCGCCCGCCGGCCCCGCGCACCTCGTTGCGGACGAAGGCCGCCCGGTCCCCCGGCGAGGAGATCCGGGCGCACTCGTCGACGGCGGCACCCGCGGCGGTGAGGGTCTTGATCAGGGCCTCGTTGCGCTTGCCGCCGTGGTGGACGACGACCAGGGTCAGCTCCGGGTCGGGGTCCTTCACGTAGCTGGTCAGCGCGTCGACCAGCGCGCCGGCCGCCTCGTGCACGCCGGTGACGACGACGAGCCGGTGCTCGCCGAACAGCGAGGGCGCCAGGACGTCGGCGAGCTGCCCCACCGGCAGGCCGAGGGCGGGCAGCTCGTGCAGCTCGGCGTCGGGGTGGCGCTGGAGGACCGCGGTCCGCACGGCGGCCACCGCGCGGGAGCGCAGCAGCTCCTCCTCGCCCACGACGGCCCGCAGCCGGGAGGTCGGTGCCGGGGGTGCCGCTGCCACGGGCCGATGGTGTCACGGCGGGGTGACGGGCCGGCCGCGCTCCCGGGCGGCGCGCGGCGGGGCTCCGTCGGATGCCGTCCGGGATCCCCCCGGTGGGCGGTGCACCTCCCTCCGCCGGTGGTCCGGCCGCGGTGCCGCCCGGACCGCCGCGGACGGCGACGCCCCAGTTCCCGGCCGACCCCACGACCGCGAGGTCGCCCTCCCGGTCGGTGCGGTGCACCCGCATGCCCGCCCGGGCCAGCCACGACAGCAGTCGCGGCGCGGGGTGCCCGTAGGTGTTGTCCGCGCCGACCGAGACCAGCGCCACCCGGGCTCCGGAGGCCTCCAGGAAGGCGGGGTCGGCGTCGGCGCTGCCGTGGTGCGGGACCTTGAGGACGTCGGCGCGCAGGTCGACGCCGCGGGCGAGGACCCGCGCCTCGGCCGCCGCGCTCAGGTCCCCGGTGAGCAGCACCCGCACCCCGCGCTGGGTCACCCGCACGACCAGCGACAGGTCGTTGGCCACCGCGGCCGCGGTGGCGATCTCGGGCGGCGGTGCGAGCACCTCCAGCTGCGCGGTCCCGACGACCCGCCGGTCCCCCGGCCGCAGCACCTCGCGGCGGGCACCGGCCCGGTCGGCGGCCGCGGCCAGCCGGGGTGCCCGCTCGTCGGCCGGCGACAGGGCTCCGGTCGCGACCACGCCCACCGCCCTGCCGTCGAGCGCGCCGGCCAGCCCGCCGGCGTGGTCGGCGTCCAGGTGCGACAGCAGCACCAGCGGCAACCGGTCGACGCCCAGCCGGTCGAGGCAGCGGTCGACCGGGCCGACCTCGGGTCCGGCGTCGACCAGCACCGCCTCCCCCGGGCCGGTGGGCACCACCAGCGCGTCGCCCTGCCCGACGTCGCAGGCGACCAGGACGGCCTGCGCCGGTGGCCACCCGTCGGCCACCTGGCGCAGCGGCCAGCCGATCACCAGCAGACCGACGAGGGCGGCCAGCGCGAGGACCCGCAGCCGCCGGTGCCGCCACAGCAGCAGCCCGACGGTGAGGAGGAGCGCGGTGAGCAGCAGCGCGCCGCGGGTGCCGGCGGGCCAGCCGGTCGCACCGTCGGGCAGGGCGGCGGCCGAGCGGGCCACCGCGACCAGCCACCGCACCGGCCACCCGGCCAGCCACACGAGGGCGTCCCCGGCCGGCGGCAGGAGCGGACCGAGGAGGGTCCCGAGCAGCCCGAGCACCGTCGCGGGCGCGACCGCCGGCGCGGCGAGCAGGTTGGCCGGCAGCGACACCGGGCTGACCAGACCCGAGAGGCCGGCGACCAGCGGTGCGGTGGCCAGGCCGGCGGCTGCCGCCACGGCGACCGCGTCGGCGGGTGTGCGGGGCCAGCGCCGCGCCTGCAGGCGGGCCGACCAGCCGGGCGCGAGCAGCACGATGGCCGCCGTCGCGACGACCGACAGGGCGAAGCCGGCGTCCCGGGCGAGGCCCGGGTCCAGCAGCAGCAGGACGACCACCGACGCGCACAGCGCCGGCACCGCCGCGCGTGTGCGGCCCGACGCCAGGGCCAGCAGCGTCACCGCCCCCATCGCCGCCGCCCGCACCACGCTCGGCTCCGGCCGGGCGAGCACCACGAACCCGGCCAGCGCGGCCACCGCGACGACGGCCTGCACCCGGCGGTCGACCGCCCGGCGCCGCAGCGGGGCCAGCACCCCGGTGAGGACGATCGCCACGTTGGCGCCCGAGACGGCCGTGAGGTGCGCCAGGCCGGCGCGGCGGAAGTCCTCCTCGAGGACGGGGTCCATGGCCCGGGTGTCCCCCACCACGAGCCCGGGCAGGAGCCCGCCGGGCGGGCCGCCGACGACGCGCGCGGCCGAGTCGGCCAGACCGTCGCGCAGACCGTCGGCCGCGCGGTGCGCCCACGGCGGTGACCCGAGCAGCTCCGGCGGGCCGCGCGCCGACAGGCGGGCGACGACGCCCTCGCTCGCCGGGACCCCGGAGACGGCGGCCCGCGTCCGGACCGTCTGCCCGGGCACGACGGCGTCCCAGTCCTCGGCCGCCGCGAAGACCACCGCTCCGGCGGTCAGGTCGACGGCGCGCGCCCCGTCGACGAAGCCGGTGACGGTGGCGTCCAGCACGACGCGCGGTGGTCCTGTCCCGCGGAGGCGCCGCGGGTCGCCGTCGACCTCCAGGACGACCTCGACGGTGCGGCCGGCCCCGACCTCGGCCAGCGGGGAGACCGCACGGGCGGCGCCCCGGACGGCGGTCACGGTCGCGGTGGTGGCGAGCGCGGCCAGCACCGCGAGCAGCACGAGCGCCGCGCCCCGGTGCCGGCGCCGGTACGGGTGCCGCCGCTGCGCTGCGGCGGCGAGGACGGCGACCAGCACGGCCGCGCCCGCGAGACCGGCCAGCGCCGGTGGCGGGAGCACCCCGCCGGCCAAGGTGACCAGCCAGACGGTGGCGGCGACCGGCACCAGGCGCAGGTCCAGCCACGTCCACCGGCCCTCCGGAGGAGCGCTCACACCCGGACCAGGTCGGCGAGCTCGGCGTAGATGGCCGGCCCGATGCCGGGGACGTCGTCGAGCTGCTCGACGCTGGTGAACCGGCCGTGCTCCGTGCGGTGGTCGACGATCCGCTGGGCGAGCACCGGGCCGATGCCGGGCAGGGCGTCGAGGTCGGCGACGGTCGCCGCGTTGAGGTCGACCGGCCCGCCCGGGGCGCCTCCTCCACTCGTCCCGGACACCGGTGCGGCCACCGCACCCGGCACCCCGACGGCGACCTGCTGTCCGTCGGTGACGACCGCGGCGAGGTTGACCGACGCGGGGTCGGCCTCCGGGAGCAGGCCGCCGGCCGCGGCCACGGCGTCGGCCACGCGGGCGCCCTCGGGCAGGGTCACCAGGCCGGGGGTCACCACCAGCCCGACCACCGAGACCACCACGCCGGCCCGGGCCCCGGACACCTCACCCACCGCCGGGGACGCCGCGGGTGCGCCGTCCGTGGGCACCGCACCGTCCGTCGTGGCTGCGCCGCCGGTCGTGGCCTCGGCCGCGGTGTCCGCGGGCGGCGGCGCCGGCTGCACGGTCGGCCGGTCGAGCCAGGTCCAGCCGGCGACGGCCAGCGCGGTGACCAGGCCGGCCGCCCACAGCGCCCAGCTCCCCCGGCGCCCCGGGTCGACCCGCACCGTCCGCTCCGGTGCCCGGTGGCGACCCAGGCCGTGCGGGAGCCGGTCGCGCGGGTCCTCGTCGCGCGGCTCGTCGACGTCGACGTCGCCGTGGTCGTGGCGGTCGTCGCCCGGGTCGTCGACCCGGTCCGGGATCCCGGCGACCGGGCGGCGGAGGAGCGCGACGCCCGTCCTGGGCAGCTCCTCGGGCTCGTCGTCGGTGGGCAGCCAGCCGGCGGACCGGCGGCCCTCGTCGAGCAGGACCCGCAGGCGGGCCCGGATGACGTCGGCGTCGTCGTCGCGGCGGGAGGTCAGGCGCACGTGGCGGACGCTAGGCAGCCCCGGCCCGCCGGGAGCCGCCACGTGAGGAGCTGTGGACGGCGGCGGGCCCTGTGGACGGTCGCGGCCGTTTCGGACAGCACGGGGCGCAGGGTGCCTGGCGTGTCCTGCGTCCTCCGGTCAGTCCTCGCCCGGCTGCGCGTCCCCGCCCGGCTGCGCGTCCCCGCCCGGCTGCGCGTCCCCGCCCGGCTGCGCGTCCTCGTCCGGCCCGGCTCCCGCGGCGGGCGGCCGTGCCGGCGCGGGGGCGACGACGACGCCCACGGCGCCGGGGCCCACGTGCGCACCGATGACCGCGCCGAGCTCGCTGACGTAGAGCTCGCGGATGCCGGGGACGGTCTGCTGCAGGTCGGCGGCCAGGCGCTCCGCGCGCTGGGCGGCCGCGAGGTGGTGCACCGCCACGGAGGCGCCGGGACCGCCGGCGGCCTCGACCGCGCGCTGCACCAGCCGGGACAGCGCCCGCGCCGACGTGCGGACCCGCTCGAGGGGGACGACCCGGCCGTCGGCCACGTGCAGCACCGGCTTGACCGCGAGCGCGGTGCCCAGCAGGGAGGCGGCCGAGCCGATCCGCCCGCCCCGGCGGAGGTGCTCGAGGGTGTCGACGACGAAGAAGGTGCGGGTCCGGGCCGCGGTGTCGTTCGCGACCGCGGCCACCTCGGCAGCACCGGCTCCGTCGGCCGCGGCGCGGGCGGCCGCCAGCACGGCGAAGCCGGTGCCCATGGCCGTGGAGCGGGAGTCGACGACGGTGACCACGTGCTCGCCGACCTGCGCAGCGGCCAGGCGGGCGGCGTCCCAGGTGCCCGACAGCTCCGCGGACAGGTGGATGGAGACGACCCGGTCGGCGCCCTCGGCCAGCCGGCGGCGGTAGGCGGCCACGAAGTCGCCGGGGGTCGGGCGCGAGGTCGAGACCTTCTGGCCGCGGGTGCTCAGCGCCCGGGCGACGTCCTCCGGGGAGACGTCCTCGCCCTCCCGGCCGGAGTGCCCGGCGAGGACGACGTAGCAGGGCACGACCTCGATGCCGAAGCGCGTCACCACCTCGGGTGGGAGGTAGGCCGTGGAGTCGGTGACCACGGCGACGGACACCAGGGGAGGCTAGCCCGCGCCTCCTCGCCCGACGGCCACGGTGGACGGTGCGGGCTGCGGACCTGGTCTCAGAGCGCCACGTCGGCGTCCTCGGTCGGCGCCGGTGACCCCTCCTCCGGCGTGGCCCCCGCGTCGACCGGCGCCGGGACCGAGCGCGGCACCGGGCCCTCGACGCCCTGGTTCGCGCCGGCGGGGAGGGCGGCGACGGCGCAGTTGTGCCGCATCAGCCGCCACCGGGTCCCCTGCCGGACCAGCTCGCTCCACCCGCAGTTGGCCAGCGGCCCGAACACCCGGCGGTGCTGCGGGCCCAGCTCGAGCAGCGCCTCCATCAGGCGGCCGCCGGTCCCGCCGTGGGTGACCACGACCGCGACCTCGGCCGGTGGGAGGTCCGAGAGCGCCGCCAGGGCCCGTGCGGCGACGGCGGGTGCGTCCTCCCCGCCCCGACCCTCGACCGGCCGGCCGGCGAGCCAGGCCGCGTACTGCTCGGGATGGCGGGCGGAGACCTCGTCACGGGTCAGCCCCTCCCAGGCGCCCAGGTGGTGCTCGCGCAGCCGCTCGTCCAGGCGCAGCGGCACCCCGAGCAGCGCGGTGAGCACGGCCGCGGTCTCGGCGGCGCGGACCAGGTCGCTGGAGACGACGACCGTGGTGTCCGGGTCGAGCCCGCCGGCCACCAGGTGCGGTGCGGTGCGGGCGGCCTGCGCGTGCCCCTCCGCGTCCAGCGGCGGGTCGAGCTGGCCCTGGAAGCGACCGGTGGCGTTCCACTCGGTGCGCCCGTGGCGCCAGACGACCAGGCGGGGCACCGGCAGGTCGGGCGGGACCGCAGCCGTCACCGGCCGGTCGCCTCCTGTCCGCCGGAGCCGTCCTGCAGCGGATCGCCCTCCAGCACGTCGTCGTCGGCGAGCTCGTCCTCGGTGACGAGCTCACCGGTGGCCGCGCCGGACGGCCCGCCGGACGCCCCGCCGGACGCCTCGCCAGGCGTCTCGTCGGGGTCCGGGCGCAGCGGCACGGGGTCGGCGCTGCCGGGGTCGACGTCGTCGGCCGACAGCGTGCCGCCGTCCGCGGCCGGGGGTGCCGCGGCGGGAGGAGCGGCGCTGTCGACGAACGGGATGGTGGGGCAGTCCTTCCAGAGCCGCTCGAGGGCGTAGTAGGCGCGCTCCTCGGCGTGCTGCACGTGGACGACCACGTCGACGAAGTCCAGCAGCACCCAGCGGGCCTCGGCGACGCCCTCGCGCCGCACCGGCTTGACCCCGTGACCGCGCAGCCGCTCCTCGACCTCGTCGACGATCGCCTGCACCTGGCGCTCGTTGGGGGCGGCGGCCAGCACGAACGCGTCGGTGATGGCCAGCCGCTCGCTGACGTCGACGATCGAGACGTTGGTGGCGAGCTTGTCGGCGGCGGCCTGGGCGGCGAGCAGCGCGGTCTCCCGCGCCTCGGCGGAGGCGGTCATCGGGGCACCTCCTGGAGGTGGGGGGTCGGTGGGTCGGCGGGGCCGGCGTCGGCCGGGCCGGGCTCCGGCGGGTGGTCGGAGGTGGGCCGGTCCCGGCGGGGTGCGGCCGTGCGGCGGGCGCCCGGCGTCGACCGGTAGAGCCCCCGCTTCTCGATGTACTGCACCACGCCGTCGGGGACGAGGTACCAGACCGGCATCCCCCGGGCCACGCGGTCGCGGCAGTCGGTGGAGCTGATCGCCAGCGCAGGGATCTCGACCAGGCTCACCGACCCCTCGGGCAGGTGCCCGTCGGCCAGCGTGAAACCGGGCCGGGTGACCCCGACGAAGTGGGCCAGCGCGAGGAACCGGTCGCTGTCGCGCCAGCTCAGGATCTGGGCGAGCGCGTCGGCGCCGGTGATGAAGAACAGCTCGGCGTCGGGGCGCTGGGCGTGCAGCTCGGTCAGGGTGTCGATGGTGTACGTCGGGCCCTCGCGGTCGACGTCGACCCGGCTGACGGAGAACCGCGGGTTGGAGGCGGTGGCGATGACGGTCATGAGGTAGCGGTCCTCGGCGGGGCTGACCGCGCGCTCGGTCTTCTGCCAGGGCTGACCGGTGGGCACGAACACGACCTCGTCGAGGCCGAAGAGCCCCGCGACCTCGCTGGCCGCCACGAGGTGCCCGTGGTGGACGGGGTCGAACGTCCCACCCATCACACCGATCCGGCTGCCAGCCACCGATCGAGCCTAACCGTGCGGGGAGGGCCCGGTCCGCACGGTCCCGTCCGGGCGGACCCCGTCCGGGCGGACCGGAGCACGACCGGCGCTGCGGGACCGGGGCGGCGGCCGGGCGCGGTCACCCGCACCCGGCCGCCGGGACCGCCAGCCGGCCGGGACCGGCACCTCCGTGCCGCCGGTCGCGGCGATCCGGCTCCCGTCCGCGGGGACGGCCGGATCCGGCGCCACCCGGCCCGATGGGGCCGGGGCTCAGAGCGTGGTGACAAAGTCGGCCAGTTGGGCGGCGTTGCGGCACTCGACCATGTCGATGACCTCGCCGTACCGGTCGGCCGCCGAGTCACCGCTCCCCCACAGCCGCCGCGGCTCGGGGTTGAGCCAGTGCGCCGAGCGGGCCCGCTTGACCAGGTCGGTGAGCACGGGCAGCCCCGGCTGGCGGTAGTTGGTCCGCCCGTCGCCGAGCACCAGCAGCGACGTCCTCGGCCCGACCGCAGCGGGCCAGCGGTCGGCGAAGACCTCGAGGGCGTTGCCGTAGTCGCTGTGCCCGTCGAAGGCCACGACGTCGGCCTCGCGGCCGATGCGGGCGATCGCGTCGGAGACGTCGGCGCCGGGCCGGAAGAAGCGGGTCACCTCGTCGGTGGCGTCGACGAAGGCGAAGGCCCGGACGCCGGAGAAGTGCTCGCGCAGCGCCTGGGTGAGCATCAGGGTGAAGTGGCTGAACCCGGCCACCGAGCCGCTGACGTCGCAGAGCACCACCAGCTCCGGCTTGTGCACCTTGCGCGGCCGGTGGTGGGTCACCACCGGCACCCCGCCGGTGCCGAGCGAGGCCCGCACGGTCCGGCGGAAGTCCAGCCGGCCGACGCGGCCCATCCGCCGCCGCGCCGACAGCCGCGCCGCCAGCCGCCGGGCCAGCGGCGCCACCGTGCGCCGCAGCTCGGCCAGGTCGGCCTGCTGCGCGCGCAGGAAGTCGACCTGGTCGGCCAGCGGCCGCACCGCGCTCCTGGCCACCCGGTCGCGCCCGCGCTCGGCCGCCGCCCGCCGTCGCACCTCGGCGTCGACCGCGGCCCGGAAGGCGGCCAGCCGCTCGCGCACCGTCTGCCGCGCCACCTGCTCGGCCAGCCCGCCGCGCCCGCCGTCGCCGAGCAGGCCGGCCAGCAGCTGGGCGACCAGCGTGTCCGGCGACAGCGCCCGCATCACCCGGTAGCCGAAGTAGGACTGCCCCGACGGGGAGGCCGGCGCGCGGCCCAGCTGGTCGACGGCCTGCCGGGCGAAGCGGCGCAGCGCCTCGTCGTCGCCGTCCACGAGCAGCCGGGCGAGCTCGGCGCGCATCCGCTCGGCGAGGTCGCGCTCGTCCCCGCGCCCGTGCCCGTCGGGCAGGTCCAGCGTCGAGGCGTCGGCGTCCCCGGGCTCGCCGTCGGCGTCGGCGTCGGAGGAGCCGGCCGCCGGGCGGTCGGCCAGCGGCCACCACAGGTCGAACAGCACGTCGTAGGCCGGCCGCTGCGACGCCCGCTGCAGCAGCACCGCCGCCAGCCCGTGCCGCAGCTGCTCGCGCTCGAGCAGGTCGACCACGGTCAGGATCTCCGCGGCGTCCACGGCCTGGCTGATCCCCACCGGGATGCCGGCCTCCCGGACCGCCCGGACGAACCCGTCGAGGTGGCCCGCGAGCCCGCCCGGGGCGCCGACCGGCGACGCCATCAGTTGAGCCGCAGCTCGGCGGCGGCGCGGTCCTGGTCGCTGGCGTGCTTGAGCACCACGCCGAGCGTCGAGCGCACCGCGGCCTCGTCGAGGGTGTCCAGGCCCAGCTCGAGCAGGGTCTGCGCCCAGTCGAGCGTCTCGGAGATCGACGGCGACTTCTTCAGCTCCATCGCCCGCAGCGCGCGGATGGTGCGCACCAGCTGCTCGGCCAGCCCCGGCGCCAGGTCGGGCACCCGCGACAGCACGATCTCGCGCTCCCGCTCGGCCGAGGGGTAGTCCAGCGCCAGGTACAGGCAGCGCCGCTTGAGCGCCTCGGACAGCTCGCGGGTGGCGTTGGAGGTGAGGACGACGGTCGGCCGGCGGGTCGCGGTCACCGTGCCGAGCTCGGGGATGGTGACCTGGAAGTCGCTGAGCACCTCCAGCAGCAGGCCCTCCACCTCGACGTCGGCCTTGTCGGTCTCGTCGATGAGCAGCACGGTCGGCTCGGTGCGCCGGATGGCGGTGAGCAGCGGCCGGGAGAGCAGGAACTCCTCGCCGAAGACGTCGTCGTGCACGGTGTGCCAGTCGGCGTCGTCGGTGCCCTGCGCGGCCTGGATGCGCAGCAGCTGCTTCTTGTAGTTCCACTCGTAGAGCGCCCGCGACTCGTCGAGGCCCTCGTAGCACTGCAGCCGGATCAGCTCCGACCCGGTCGCGGCGGCCAGTGCCTTGGCCAGCTCCGTCTTGCCGGTCCCCGCCGGCCCCTCGACCAGCAGCGGCTTGCCGAGCCGGTCGGCCAGGAAGACCGTCGTCGCGATCTGGGTGTCGGGCAGGTAGCCGGCCGTGGCCAGCCGCTTGCCGACGTCGGCGACCGAGGAGAACTGGGGCGACTGCGACGGGGGGCGGGGCATGCGGCTCCTTGGCGGCGGGCCGGGTCAGCGGGTGTGGCCGCTGCCGGTGACGACGTAGGTGGTGGAGGTCAGCTCCGGCAGGCCCAGCGGGCCGCGGGCGTGCAGCTTCTGCGTGGAGATGCCGATCTCGGCGCCGAAGCCGAACTCGCCACCGTCGGTGAACCGCGTCGAGGCGTTGACCAGGACGGCGGCGGCGTCGACCCCGGCGGTGAACGCGGCGACCGCGCGGGTGGAGTCGGCGACGATGGCCTCGGAGTGCCCGCTCCCCCACCGCTCGATGTGGTCGAGGGCGGCCGGCAGGTCGTCGACGACCCGCACGGCCATGTCCATCGACAGGTACTCGGTGGCCCAGTCCTCGTCGGTGGCCGGGACGACGGCGTCGTGCGCGGCCCGCGCCGCCTCGTCGCCGTGCAGCGTCACGCCGGCGTCGACGAGCGCGGCCAGCAGCCGCGGCAGGAACGGCACGTCGCGGTGCACCAGCAGCGTCTCCGCGGCGTTGCACACGCTGACCCGGTGCGTCTTGGAGTTCAGCACGACCGCCTCGGCCATCGCGGCGTCGGCCGAGGCGTCCACGTAGACGTGGCAGTTGCCGACGCCGGTCTCGATCACCGGCACGGTGGCCTCGCGGACGACGCGCTGGATGAGCGAGGCGCCGCCGCGCGGGATGACCACGTCGACCAGCCCGCGGGCGCTCAGCAGCTCCCCGACGGAGGCGCGGTCGGCGGGCAGCAGCTCGACCGACCCGGCCGGCAGCCCGGCCTTCTCCGCCGCCTCGGTGAGGACGGCGACCAGCGCGGCGTTGGTGCGGTACGCCGAGGCCGAGCCGCGCAGCAGCGCCGCGTTGCCGCTCTTGAGGCACAGGCCCGCGGCGTCGACGGTCACGTTGGGACGGGCCTCGTAGACGATGCCGACCACGCCGAAGGGCACGCGGACCTGCCGCAGCTCGAGCCCGTTGGGCAGCCGGGAGCCGCGGACGACGTCGCCCACGGGGTCGGGCAGGGCCACCAGCTCGCGCAGCGCGCCGGCCACCGCGGCCACCCGGCCGGCGTCGAGGCGCAGCCGGTCGAGCACCGACGCCGGCGTCCCGTCGGCCGCCGCCGCGTCGACGTCGAGCGCGTTGGCGGCCAGCACCTCGTCGGTGCGCTCGACCAGCGCGTCGGCCATGGCGGCGAGCGCGCCGTCCTTCACGTCGGTCGGGAGGGTGCGCAGCACGCGGGCGGCGGCGCGGGCACGCGCGGCGGCGGCCCCGATCAGCGGCAGCTCGGTGACCTCGGACACGCCCCGGAGGATACGCGCCGACCCTCCCGCCGGGGCCCCGCGGCCATCGTGTGAGAATGGTTCTCATGACCACGAGCGCCCGGCGGACCGTCGCCCTCACCGCCGCATCCGCCCTCCTGCTCGCCGGCTGCGGGTCCTCGGGTGACGACGCGGCGGCCGCGGACGGGGTGGGCGTCGTCGCGGCGTTCTACCCGCTGCAGTGGGCAGCCGAGCGCGTCGGCGGCGACCGCGTCGACGTCACCTCCCTGACCCCGCCCGGCGCCGAGCCGCACGACCTGGAGCTCACGCCGCAGGACGTGGCCACCGTGGCCGGGACCGACCTGCTCGTGTACCTCGAGGGCTTCCAGCCGGCGCTCGACGACGCCGCCGCCGAGGCCGGCGACGCCGCCTGGGACGCCGGGCAGGCCGCGGACCTGTCGCTGACCGCCGAGCCGCACGGGCACGAGGGCGAGACCGAGGAGGAGCACGCCGAGCACGCGGGCGAGGAGGCGGTCGACCCGCACTTCTGGCTCGACCCGACCCGGCTGGCCGACGTCGGCGACGCCCTGGCCGACCGGCTCGCCGAGGTCGACCCCGACGGCGCGGCCACCTACGAGGAGAACGCCGCCGCGCTGCGGGCCGACCTCGAGGCGCTCGACGCCGAGGTGCAGCAGGGCCTGGCCGACTGCGCCGTCCGCACGATGGTCACCGCCCACGACGCCTTCGGGTACCTCGCCGACCGCTACGGTCTCGAGGTGGTCGGCATCACCGGCCTGAGCCCGTCGTCGGAGCCCAGCGCCGCCCAGCTGGCGGAGATCTCCGCGCTGGTCCGCGAGCAGGGGGTGACCACCGTCTACACCGAGACCCTCGTCGACCCCGCCGTCGCCGAGACCGTGGCCGGGGAGGCCGGCGTGCAGACCGCCGTGCTCGACCCGCTGGAGGGCCTGACCGACGAGTCGGCCGGTGTCGACTACCTCGAGGTCATGCGCGCCGACCTGGCCACCCTGCGCGCGGGCCAGTCCTGCACGTGACCGACGGCCACCCCAGCGGCACCGCCGACACCGCCCTCCGGCTCGACGGCGCGACCATCGGCTACGGCGACGTGGCGATCGTGCGCGACGCGCACCTGACCGTGCGGCGCGGCGAGGCGCTGGCCGTCCTCGGTGCCAACGGCTCGGGCAAGACGACGCTCTCCCGCGGCCTGCTCGGCCTGGCCGCCGTCCTCGGCGGCACCGTCGAGGTGCTCGGCGCCCCGGTCGGCCGGCTGCGCGAGCGGGGCCGGGTGGGCTACGTACCGCAGCGGCACACCGTCAGCGGCGCCATGCCGGCCACCGTGCGCGAGGTCGTCGGCGTCGGCCGGCTGCCCCGGCTCGGCCTGTTCGGCCGGCCCGGCCCGCGCGACCGGGCCGCCGTGGCCGACGCCGTCGACGCCGTCGGGCTGGCCGACCGCCTGGAGGACCCCGTGGCGGCGCTGTCCGGCGGGCAGCAGCGCCGCGTGCTCGTGGCCCGCGCACTGGCCGCCGAGCCCGAGCTGCTGGTCATGGACGAGCCGACCGCCGGGGTCGACGCCGGCAGCCAGGAGGCGCTGGCCGGCGTGCTGGCACGGGTGTCGGCACGAGGAACGACACTGGTGGTCGTGACGCACGAGACGGGGCCGCTGGCCGCGGTGCTCTCCCGCGCGGTGGTGGTCGACTCCGGCCGGCTCACCTACGACGGGCCGCTGGCCGCCGCCGAGACCCTCGCCGGCACCGGCGGGCACCACCACCCCGGCGAGGACGACGGCCCGGCCGTCCCCGGGTACCGCCTCGACCAGCCGCGCCCGGCACCCGACGCCGTCCGCGTGCGGAACGGGAGCCGCTGAGGTGGAACTGCTGCAGTACGGCTTCATGCAGCGGGCGCTGCTCGCCTCGCTCATGGTCGGCCTGGCCGCGCCCGCCGTCGGCGTCTTCCTCGTGCAGCGCCGGCTGTCGCTGCTCGGCGACGGGCTCGGGCACGTGGCGCTGACCGGCGTCGCGATCGGCATCCTCACCTCCACCGCCCCCGTGGGGACGGCGCTGGTGGCCGCCGTGCTCGGCGCGGTGCTCATCGAGCTGGTCCGCGCCCGGGGCCGCACCAGCGGCGACGTCGCCCTGGCGGTGCTCTTCTACGGCGGCATCGCCGGCGGCGTGGTGCTGCTGTCGCTGGCCCCGCGCGGGCAGGCGACCAACCTCGACGCCTACCTCTTCGGCGCGATCACCACGACGACGGCCGGTGACGTCACCGCCTTCGCCGTCATCACCGTCGTCGTCGTGGGCGTCGTGTGGCTGCTCGGCTCACGGCTCTACGCCGTCAGCGACGACGAGGAGTACGCCCGCGCGGTCGGCCTGCCGGTGCTGCCGCTCAACGTGGTGCTCGCCGCCCTCGTCGCCGCCACCGTCGTGCTGTCCATGCGGGTGGTGGGCCTGCTGCTGATCAGCGCGCTGATGATCCTGCCCAGCGCCGTCGCCCAGCTGGTCGGCCGCAGCTTCCGCCAGACGCTGTACCTGGCCTGTGCGATCGGCGTGGTGGTGAGCGTCTCGGGCACCGCGGCGTCGTACTACACGGGGACGCCGTCGGGCGGGACGATCGTGCTGCTGGCCATCGCGCTGTTCCTGCTCGTCACCACGGCGGTGGCGGTGCGCGAGGCGACCGCGCGACGGCGGCACGGCCGCCGGGTGGAGGTGCACGCCGCCCACCCGCACGAGCACGGCGAGGGCTGCGGGCACCGGGCGGTGCCGCACGGCGACCACGTCGACTACGACCACGACGGCCACCTGCACGCGCCGCACGCCACCGGCACGGGCGTGCACTACGACGAGCACAGCGAGCACGGCGGCCGACCGGTCCCGGCGCGGACGGAGCGCTCGTGAGCAGCCCGGCCGAGGTCCCCGCCCGCCGGCAGACACGGCAGCGGACGGCGGTGCTGGCGCTGCTCGACGAGCTCGACGGCTTCCGCACGGCGCAGGACCTGCACGCGCTGCTGCGCGAGCGCGGAGACGCCGTCGGCCTGGCCACCGTCTACCGGGCGCTGCAGGCGCTGGTCGACGACGGCCTGGTCGACGTGCTGCGCAGCGAGGTCGGCGAGGCGGCCTACCGCCGCTGCTCGCCGGTGCACCACCACCACCTGGTGTGCCGCTCCTGCGGGCGCACGGTGGAGGTGGCCGACCCGCCGGTGGAGCGCTGGGCCGCCCGGGTGGCCGCCGAGCACGGCTTCGCCGACGTCCAGCACCAGCTCGAGGTGTTCGGGACCTGCAGCGGTTGCGCGGCGGGGGCCGCTCAGCGGTAGGGGTCGGTGACCTCGCGCAGCCGGGTGAGCGCCGCGCGCAGCTGCGCGGTGGCCTCCTCGCCGAGGTGGGCGGTCCACTCGGCCTCCACCTCAGCCTCGACCCGCCGTGCCACGGCGACGGCGGCCAGCCCGCGCTCGGCCATCCGCACCAGCCGGGCCCGGGCGTCGGTCGGGTCGACCACGCGCCGGACGTAGCCGCTCCGCTCGAGCTGGTCGACCAGGTGCCCCGTCGTCTGCTTGGTCACCAGCGCCTGCTCGGCGAGGTCGGTGAGCCGGGTGCCGTCACGGCCGATCCGCGCGGCGATGCGGCCCTGGGCCGGCGTGAGGTCGTCGAACCCCGCCGCGGCCAGGGCAGTCAGGATGCGGGCCTCCATGGCCCGGTGCGGGTAGAAGCACAGGACGCCGAGGTTCTGGTGGTCCTCCGGGTCGGTCGTCACGGTTCCCCTTGACGGATGGTCAGATCATCTGACGGAATGGTCAGACCATCGTACTGAATCTGAGGAGGCCGCCGTGGACCTCGACGAGGTGTGGCGGACGATCGACACCGAGCGGGCAAGCCTGGCCGACCTGCTCGACGACCTCGCGCCGGACGAGTGGGAGGCGCCGTCGTCGTGCGACGCCTGGCGGGTCCGCGACGTCGCCGCCCACCTGACGCTCGCGCAGATGGGCCCAGCGGCGGCCCTGGTCTCCACCGTCCGGGCGCGCGGGAGCTTCAACCGGATGATCCGCGACACCGCCCTGCGCGTCGGCCCCCTGCCCGACGTCGAGTACGGCCACCGGATCCGCGCCATGGTCGGCTCCCGGCGCACGGCACCCTTCGTCAGCCCGCTCGAGCCGCTGATCGACGTGCTCGTGCACGGCCAGGACGTCGCCGTCCCGCTGGGCCGCGAGCGTGCGGTGCCGCCCGCCGCCGCGGCCGCCGCCGCCACCCGGGTGTGGGAGATGAGCTTCCCGTTCCGGGCACGGCGGCGGCTGGCGGGGTTCGCGCTCACCGCCACCGACTCCGGCTGGAGGGCCGGCACCGGCGCGCCGGTCGAGGGGACGACCGGCGACCTGCTGCTGCTGCTGACCGGCCGCACCGCCACGGTCGGCCGGCTCTCCGGCGAGGGCGCGGAGCTGCTGCGCTCCGGGCGGCGGCCGGGCGACCGCCGCCCGCGAGCGGTCAGTTGAGCGCGCGGGTGCCGGCCGGGAGGGTGCCGCCGCCGACCACCTCGACGACGGCGTCCTGCAGGGCGGTCAGCGCGACCCGCTGCGTGAACGGGCCCGTGGAGACGCGGGCGACGCCGAGCTCCTGCAGCTCGCGGGCGGGCAGCGAGGCGCCGGGGACGCTGATCAGCGTCAGCTTGTTGCGCCCGAGCGCCTCGACGACCGTCTCGATCTCCTCGCGGACCACCAGGCCGGGCACGAACACGACCGGTGCGCCGGCCTCCAGGTAGGCGCGGCCGCGGCGGATCGCCTCCGCGACCACCTCCGAGCGGTCGGCGTCGGTCCCGGCGCGCAGGAAGGCGTCGGTGCGGGCGTTGAGCACGAAGTCGATGCCGGCGTCCCGACCGGCGCGCAGCACCGCCTCGACGGCGGCGACGGCGTCGTCCAGCGGCTTCATCTGGTCCTCGAGGTTGCCGCCGACGACGCCCTTCTCGATGGCCCGGCGAGTGGTCTCGCCGGCGTCGCCGTAGCCGGCCTCCATGTCCATGCTCACCGGCAGGTCCACGGCGGCGGCGATCCGGCCGACCATGTCCAGGTGCAGGTCGAGCGGGATGTTCTCGCCGTCCTCGTAGCCGAAGGTCGAGGCGATGCCGTGGCTGGCGGTGGCGAGGGCGCGGACGCCGTCGGTGGCGGCGACCACCTGGGCGGAGACGACGTCCCACACGTTGGCCAGGACCAGGATCTCCGGGGCGGTGTGCAGGTCGAGGAGGGTGCGGGCGCGGGTGGCGAGGTCGGTCACGCGGACGACGCTACGGCGCTCCTCAGCGGTCGCGCAGCGCGCGGAGGGCGGCCTTGCGGGCCTCGCCGGCCAGCCGGTCGAGGAAGACCCTGCCGTCGAGGTGGTCGACCTCGTGCTGCAGGCAGCGGGCCATCAGCCCGGTGCCCGACAGCCGCAGCGGCTCGCCGTGGACGTCGAACCCCTCGACGACGGCCGACATCGCGCGGACCGTCGGCGCCCAGATGCCCGGGATGGACAGGCAGCCCTCGTCGCCGTCCTGCGTCTCCTCGGACAGCTCGACGACCCGCGGGTTGACCAGGTGGCCGATCTCGCCGTCGACGTTGTAGCTGAAGACCCGGGCGCTGACGCCGATCTGCGGCGCGGCCAGCCCGGCGCGGCCGGGGTGGTCGACGGTCTCCAGCAGGTCGCGGACCAGGGCGGCCAGTTCCCTGTCGAAGGCCCGCACCTCGTCGGCGGGCGTGCGGAGCACGGGGTCACCGAGCTCGCGGATGGGGCGGATCGTCACGCGGGCAGTCTCTCAGCCGGCCGACCGGCGCCCGACCAGCACCATCTCGTCGCGGTGCACGACCTCGCGCCGGTACTCCGGGTCCAGGTCGGGCGTGCGCCGGCCGAGCAGGCCGGGCATCTCGCGGGCGTCGTAGGCCACCAGGCCGCGGGCGACGACGGCGCCGTCCGGGCCGACCAGCTCCACCGGGTCGTCGGCGAGGAAGTCGCCGTCGACGCCGGTGATGCCGGCGGCCAGCAGCGAGGCCGACCGTTCCCGGACGGCCCGCACGGCGCCCTCGTCGAGCAGCAGCCGGCCGCGCGGCCGGCTGGCGTAGCGCAGCCAGAACTGCCGGCCCGAGGGGCGGCGGCCGTGCGGCTCGAAGAGGGTGCCGACGGACTCCCCGGCCAGCGCGGCGGCGGCCTGCGGGGTGGAGGTGACGACGACGGGGACGCCCGCGCCGGAGGCGATGAGCGCCGCCTCGACCTTGGTGGCCATCCCGCCGGTGCCCACGCCGTTGCGGCGGGCGGTGCCGAGGGTGACCGCGCCGAGGTCCGCGGGCCCGGTGACCCGGTCGAGCAGCCGGGCGGGGCCGGTGCGCGGGTCGCCGTCGTAGACGCCGTCGACGTCGGAGAGCAGCACCAGCGCGTCGGCGGCGCAGACGTGGGCGACCAGCGCGGCGAGCCGGTCGTTGTCGCCGAAGCGGATCTCCTCGGTGGCCACCGTGTCGTTCTCGTTGACGATCGGCAGCGCCCCCAGGGTGAGCAGCCGCTCGAGGGTCTGCCGGGCGTTGCGGTAGTGGCTGCGCCGGGTGAGGTCGTCGGCGGTCAGCAGCACCTGCCCGACGGTGACGCCGTGGCGGTCGAAGGCGTCGGCGTAGGTCTGCACCAGCCGCAGCTGGCCGACGCTGGCCGCGGCCTGCGCGGTGGCGAGATCGCGCGGGCGGCCCTCGACGCCGAGCGGCGCCAGCCCCGCGGCGATCGCGCCGGAGGACACCAGCAGCACCTCGCGGCCCGAGGCGCGCACCGCGGCCAGGATGTCGACCAGGGCGGTCAGCCGCGCCGGGTCCAGCCCGCCGGGCAGCGTGGTCAGTGACGAGGAGCCGACCTTGACCACCACGCGGGCGGCCCCGGACAGCTCGGGACGGGCACTCACGCGCCGTCCCCGTCGTCCGGGAGGTCCTCGTCCCCCCACGTCTCGGTGAGCTCGTAGGGCGTGCGGCGGGCCTTCTTGGCCGCCAGCCGCTCGGCGGCCCGCACGCGGTGAGGGGCGTCGATGCGGCTGTCGGTGCCGCGGCCGCCGAGGCCCGCGGTCTCCTCCGCGATCGGGCTGCCGGCGGGCAGGCTGGGCACGAAGTCGAAGCCGACGTCGCCGATGACGACCATGTCGCCCTCCTGCGCGCCCAGCCGCACGAGCTCCTCCTCCACGCCCAGCCGGTTGAGCCGGTCGGCGAGGTAGCCGACGGCCTCGTCGTTGGTGAAGTCGGTCTGCCGGACCCAGCGCTCGGGCTTGACCCCGCGGACGACGAACGCCGCGTCGTCGTCCGGGTCGCGGGTGACGGTGAAGCCGGAGTCGTCGACCGCGCGCGGCGTCAGGGTGACGCGGGCGGCCTCCGGCGCCGGCAGGGCGGCGCGGTGCTCCTCGACGACGGCGGCCAGCGCGTAGCCGAGCTCGGCCAGCCCCTCCCCCGTCGCGGCGCTGACCGGGAACACCCGCAGCCCGCGGGCCTCCAGCGACGGCCGCACCAGGTCGACCAGCTCCCGGCCGTCCGGCACGTCGATCTTGTTGAGGACGGCGATGCGCAGGCGGCCGACCAGGTCGAGCTCGTCGCCGCCGGCGGCGGCCTCGGAGTACAGGGCCAGCTCGTGCTCGAGGGCCTCGATGTCGGTCTCGGGGTCGCGGCCGGGCTCGACGGTGGCCATGTCGACGACGTGCACCAGCACCGCGCAGCGCTCGACGTGGCGGAGGAACTGCAGCCCCAGGCCCTTGCCGGTCGAGGCGCCGGGGATCAGCCCGGGCACGTCGGCCATCGTGTAGACGACGTCGCCGGACCGGATGACGCCGAGGTTGGGCACCAGCGTGGTGAACGGGTAGTCGGCGATCTTCGGCCGCGCCGCGGACATGGCGGCGATCAGCGAGGACTTGCCCGCCGAGGGGAAGCCGACCAGGCCGACGTCGGCGACGCTCTTGAGCTCGAACACCGCGTCGAAGGCCTCGCCGGGCTCGCCGAGCAGCGCGAAGCCGGGCGCCTTGCGGCGGGGGTTGGCCAGTGCGGCGTTGCCCAGGCCGCCCTTGCCGCCGGCGGCCAGCACCACCCGGGTGCCGGCGCCGACGAGGTCGGCGATGACCCGGCCGTCCGGGGTGCTCACCACCGTGCCCTCGGGCACGCGCAGCACGCGCTCCTCGCCGCGGCCGCCGTGCCGGTTGCTGCCGGCGCCCGGGCGGCCGTTGCCGGCCTTCTGGTGGGGGTGGTGGTGGAAGTCCAGCAGGGTGTGGACGTTGGGGTCCACCTCGAGGACGACGTCCCCGCCGTCCCCGCCGTTGCCGCCGTCGGGACCGCCGAGGGGCTTGTACTTCTCACGGTGCACCGACGACACGCCGTGACCGCCGTTGCCGGCGGCGACGTGCACGACGACGCGGTCGACGAACGCGGCCATCTGCTGCCTCTACCTGCTCACTGCCTGCTCAACGCCACGAGCGCACGGGCCGGCCGGCCCGTGCGCTCGTGGCGTGGTGACGTGCTGGAACGGCCCCTTGCAGGGTCCCGCCGCGAGCGTGCGAGCGGCAGGGGCGAGGGGTCCTTGCTCAGGCCCCGACCGTGGTGATCGAGACGGTCTTGCGGCCGCGCCGGGTGCCGAAGGTGACCGCACCGGGCTCGAGGGCGAACAGCGTGTCGTCGCCGCCGCGGCCGACGCCCAGGCCGGGGTGGAAGTGGGTGCCGCGCTGGCGGACGATGATCTCGCCGGCCTTGACGACCTGGCCGCCGAAGCGCTTGACGCCGAGGCGCTGGGCGTTCGAGTCGCGGCCGTTGCGGGAGGACGAGGCGCCCTTCTTGTGTGCCATGTCGTCGTCAGCCCTTCGTGATGTCGCGGACGACCACGTCGGTCAGCGGCTGACGGTGCCCCTGCCGCTTGTGGTAGCCCGTCTTGTTCTTGAACTTGTGGATGCGGATCTTCGGGCCCTTGGCGTGGCCGACGATCTCGCCGGTCACGGTCACGCCCGCGAGCGCCTGCACGTCGCTGGTCACGGTCTCGCCGTCGACCAGGAGCAGGGCCGGGAGGGTGACGGTGTCGCCCGCCTCACCGGCGAGACGGTTGACCGTGAACCGGTCGCCCACGGCCACCTTGTGCTGCCGGCCACCGGCCTTGACGACTGCGTACACCACTGACTCCTCGATCGCTGCTGTCTGTCCCGCGCTGCGTCCTGGGCGCACCCCGGCGCGGGCACCGGGTGCTGGACGGGCCGTACCGCCTCTCCGGTCCCGGGCAGGGCCCGAGCCGGGGCGGTGCAACCCGACCAGCGTACCCGAGCGGCCGGGACCGGGTCGAACCTGGCCCCGGCCGCCGGGAGGGTCAGGACGCCGGCGGGCCGGCCGGGCGGCTGGCCGCGCGACGGCGGCGCGGACGCCCGCCGGCCGGTCCGGCGCCGTCGCCGGAGGGGACGCCGGGCGCCTGCGGGTCGGCCGACGGGGCCGGGTCGTCGGGACCGGCCGACGCGGGGATCCGCTCGTCCTCGTCGTCCTCGTCGTCGCGGTCGGCGCCGGGCACCGGCTCGGGGGCCGGCTCGGCCTCGGCCGCGGCGGGCTGGGGCACGACCGGGTCGGCCGCGAGCTGGGACGCGGTGGGCTCCGCGATGACCGGCTCGGGCCCGGTGGCTGCCGCCTCCGTGGTCCCCGGCTCGGTGGTCCCCGGCTCGGTGGTCCCCCGCTCGGCGGCCTGCGGCTCCGTGGCCGCCGGCCCGGCGACCTCCGCGCCCGGCACCTCGGCGCCGAACTGGATCGTCACCTCGGCCACGGCCTCGGCCTCGGCGGCGTCCGGAGCGGCGTCGGCGGTGGCGTCGGCGGCCGTGGTGTCGGCGGCGGTCCCTCCCGGGTCGACTCCGGTGTCGGCGTCGACGGTGTCGGCCTCGCTCGAGGCGGCGGCCAGCACCGCCGCGTCCTCGGCGGCGCGCTCCTCACCGGCCTGGCCGCGGTTGCGGCGCCCGCGGCGGCGGCCGCCCGAGCGCTGCCCCTCGCCCTCGGTCGCGTCGGCGCCGCCCTCGGCCGCGGCGTCCCCGCCGGACGGCGCGGTCACCTCGACCACGGCGTCCTTGCGGTCGGCGTCCCTGCGCTCGTCCTTGCGGCCCTGGTCGCGCCGGCCGCCGTTGCCGCCGGACGCGGCGCCACCGCCGGAGCCGCCGGAGCCGCCGGAGCCGTTGCCGCCGCGGCGGCGGTCGTCCACGGGCTCGGTGCTCACGACGACGCCGCGGCCGCGGCAGTGCTCGCACGGCTCGGAGAAGACCTCGAGCAGGCCCTGCCCGACCCGCTTGCGGGTCATCTGCACCAGGCCCAGCGACGTCACCTCGGCGACCTGGTGCTTGGTGCGGTCGCGGCCCAGGCACTCGGTGAGCCGCCGCAGCACGAGGTCGCGGTTGCTCTCGAGCACCATGTCGATGAAGTCGATGACGATGATGCCGCCGATGTCGCGCAGCCGGAGCTGGCGGACGATCTCCTCGGCGGCCTCCATGTTGTTGCGGGTGACGGTCTGCTCGAGGTTGCCGCCGGACCCGGTGAACTTGCCGGTGTTGACGTCGACGACGGTCATCGCCTCGGTGCGGTCGATGACCAGCGAGCCACCCGAGGGCAGCCACACCTTGCGGTCGAGCGCCTTGGCCAGCTGCTCGTCGATGCGCAGGTCGCGGAAGACGTCGCCCTCGCCGACGTGGCGCACCAGCCGCCCGGACAGCTCCGGGGAGACGTGCGCGACGTAGGCCTCGACGGTGTCCCAGGCGTCGTCGCCCTGGACGACCAGCTCGGTGAAGTCCTCGTTGAAGACGTCGCGGATGACCCGGATGGCCAGGTCGGGCTCGCCGTAGAGCAGCGTCGGCGCGTTGCTCGAGGACTCCGACTTCTGCTTGATGACCTCCCACTGCGCCTGCAGCCGGGCGACGTCGCGGGTGAGCTCCTCCTCCGAGGCCCCCTCCGCGGCGGTCCGGATGATGACGCCGGCGTCCTCGGGGACGATCCTCTTGAGGACGTCCTTGAGCCGCTGCCGCTCGGTGTCGGGCAGCTTGCGGCTGATGCCGGTCATCGAGCCGCCGGGCACGTAGACGAGGAACCGGCCGGGCAGGTTGACCTGCTGGGTCAGCCGGGCGCCCTTGTGGCCGATCGGGTCCTTGGTGACCTGGACGAGCACCTTGTCGCCGGACTTGAGCGCCTGCTCGATCGAGCGCTGCTTGCCGGACAGGCCGGCGGCGTCCCAGTTGACCTCGCCGGCGTAGAGGACGGCGTTGCGGCCCTTGCCGATGTCGACGAACGCCGCCTCCATGCTGGGCAGCACGTTCTGCACGCGGCCGAGGTAGACGTTGCCGGCGAAGGACGTCGCCTGCGCCTGGGTGACGTAGTGCTCGACCAGCACGCCGTCCTCGAGGACGGCGATCTGGGTGCGCTCGCCGCGCTGGCGGATGACCATGCGCCGCTCGACGGCCTCCCGGCGGGCGAGGAACTCCGCCTCGGTCAGGATCGGCGCGCGGCGGCGGCCGGTGTCGCGGCCCTCGCGGCGGCGCTGGCGCTTGGCCTCCAGCCGGGTGGAGCCGGCGACGCCGCGGACGTCGTCGTCGCTGGTGGTGCGGCCGGTGCGGCCGGCCCGCTCGGGGCGGTCGTCGTCGTCGGTGGCGGTCTCCCCGGCGGCCTCCCCGCCGCGACGGCGGCGACGGCGGCGCCGGCGGGTGCTCGAGCCGGTCTCGGCGTCGTCGCCCTCGGCCGCCTCGTCGGCGTCGGTGTCCTCGTCGTCGGTGTCGTCGTCGGAGGCGTCCTCGTCGGCGCGTCCGTCGGCGTCGTCCTCGGTTTCCGCGTCCTCGGTCTCGGCGTCCTCGCCATTGCGGCCACGTCCGCGGCCCCGGCGTCCCCGGCGGCGGCGGCGGCTGCCCGTGCCGCCGTCGTCACCGGCGTCGTCGCGGTCGGCGTCCTCACCGGTGTCGGTGTCGGTGTCGACGTCGGTGTCCTCGGCGTCCACGTCGGCGACCGGCGGGGTGTCCTCGGCATCGGCGTCGGCGTCGGCGGCCGGAGGCGCGGTGTCGGCGTCCCCGCCGCGACGGCGCGACCGGCCGCGGCGCGAGCGCGGCGCCGGGGTCTCCTCCGGCTCCTCGTCGGGGGCGGCGTCCTCCACGTCCGGGGACTCCGGCAGCGGACGGCGGCTGCGCCTGCGGGTCGCCGGCGGCACCTCGGTCTCCAGCGGCGCCACGAAGCTGACGAACGCCGGGATCGCGGGGGCCACCGGCGGGGGCGGCGTGTAGGTGCCGGGGTCGGCGGCGCCGGCCGGCCGGGTGGCCCGCCGGCGGGGGCGGGCGATGACGGCGGTCGGCTCCGGGGAGCTGAACTGGGCGCCGAAGAACGAGGGCTCCTCGTCCGTCTCGGCCGCGTCCGTCCCGGCCGCATCGGTCTCCGGCTCGGCCGGCGCGCCGTCGCCGGGCCCGTCCGCGTCCGGCTCGGCCGGATCGGGGTCGGCCACCGGCGCCGGGGTCTCCTCGGCCGGGGTCTCCCCGGCGGGGCTCTCCCCCGCGGGGTCGGGGACCGGGGTCCCGGCGGTCGCGGTCGGGTCCGCCGCGGTCTGGTCCGCGGTGGTGTCGCTGTCCTGGTCGGCCACGAGGGCTCGCCTCCTGTGTGGTGCTCCCGGGCGCCGGTCGGGTGGACAGGCGGCCGCGCAGGAGCACGGGTTGGGCGGGCCGGGCGACCGCACGGGGTGCGGCGGTGAGCCCGGCCTGCGAAGTCTGGTGTCGGTCCCGCGCGACGGTCGCCGCGGCCGGGGCCGGACTGCAGGTGGTGCGGTGGTGCGCGGTCTCGGGTGGTGCCGGGTCGGGGCGTCACGTCTGGCAGCCGTGCCGCTCGACGGCGCGGGAGCCCCGGGCTCGCCGGTCAGACCGCGGCGTGCTCCCCCTGGCAGCGGGTGCGCGTCACTCGGTCGGGACCGAGCGGATCGGCCACGGTCCCGCTGTCGTCGAGCCGGCCCTGCGCCTCACGCACGGCCCGTGGGGGCGACGGCGGGCGCAGGTCGGCGACGGCAGCGAGAGCGGCCACCACGTCGTCGGGTCGAACGGCGGGCGTCACCTGCCGGACGACCACGTGCAGTATGGCACAACCTGCCGCCCCGCCCGCGGACGCCGAGGCCACCGGTCCCCGCGCATCGACGTCGCGCAGGCCGTTCTTGGTGCGCTTGGCCACGAGCACCTCGTCCCGGGCCAGCAGGGACTCCACCGCGGCGGCGAGCTCGGCCGGCTCCACGCCGGGCAGCTCCACCCGCCACCGGGCGGCGTCGATCCGGTCGGCCAGCGACCCGCCGCCCTCGGTGGCCTCCACGCACTCGAGGACGTCGACGCCGGTGGGCAGCGAGGCGTCCAGCGCCGCGCGCACCTCCTCGGGGTCGCGCCGCTCGGCCAGGCCGATCTCCAGGTACTCGGCCTCGCTGGCCGCCCCGGTCGGCGCCGCCCCGACGTAGCTGATCTTCGGGTGCGGGCTGAAGCCGGCGGAGAAGGCCATCGGCACCCGGGCGCGGCGCAGGGCCCGCTCGAGCGCGCGGGCGAGGTCGCGGTGGGAGGCGAAGCGCAGCGGGCCGCGCTTGGCGTAGCGCAGCCGCAGCTTCTGGACGGTGGGCGGCGGGGGCGGCCCCTCGGGCTGGCGGGCCACTACCGGCCGACGACGGTGAGCGGGATCAGGCTGCGCCCGGTGGGGCCGATCTGGATCTCGGTGCCGTTGGTCGGGCAGACCCCGCAGTCGTAGCAGGGGGTCCAGCGGCAGTCGGCGACCTCCTCCTCGGAGAGGGCGTCCTGCCAGTCGTCCCAGAGCCACTCCTTGTCCAGCCCGGAGTCGAGGTGGTCCCAGGGCAGGACCTCCTCCTGGGTGCGCTCGCGGGTGGTGAACCAGTCCAGGTCGACGCCGAACGGCGCGAGCTCCTCGGCGGCCACCCGGGCCCAGCGCTCGTAGGAGAAGTGCTCGCTCCAGCCGTCGAACCGGCCGCCGTCGCGCCACACCCCCTCGATCACCCGGCCGACGCGGCGGTCGCCCCGGGAGAGCAGTCCCTCGATCACCCCGGGCTTGCCGTCGTGGTAGCGCAGCCCGATGGAGCGGCCGATCCGCCGGTCGGCGTTGATGGCCTGCCGCAGGACCCTCAACCGGGAGTCGATGGTCTCGGCACTGGCCTGCCCGGCCCACTGGAACGGCGTGTGCGGCTTGGGCACGAACCCGCCGATCGAGACGGTGCAGCGGATGTCCTTGCGGCCGCTGGCCTCGCGGCCGGCGCGGATGACCTCGACCGCCAGGTCGGCGATCTCCAGCACGTCCTCGTCGGTCTCGGTCGGGAGCCCGCACATGAAGTAGAGCTTCACCTGCTGCCAGCCGTTGGCGTAGGCGGTGGTGACCGTGCGGACCAGGTCCTCCTTGGACACGGTCTTGTTGATCACCCGCCGGATGCGCTCGCTGCCGCCCTCGGGGGCGAAGGTCAGCCCCGACCGCCGGCCGTTGCGGGACAGCTCGTTGGCCAGGGTGACGTTGAAGGCGTCCACGCGGGTCGACGGCAGCGACAGCCCGGTGTTGGTGCCCTCGTAGCGGTCGGCGAGCTCCTTGGCCACCTGGCCGATCTCGGAGTGGTCGGCGCTGGACAGCGACAGCAGCCCGACCTCCTCGTAGCCGGTCGCGCGCAGGCCCTGGTCGACCATCGAGCCGATGCCGGTGATCGTCCGCTCCCGCACCGGCCGGGTGATCATCCCGGCCTGGCAGAAGCGGCAGCCGCGGGTGCAGCCGCGGAAGATCTCCACGCTCATCCGCTCGTGCACGCTCTCGGCCAGCGGCACCAGCGGCGTCTTCGGGTAGGGCCACTCGTCGAGGTCCATGACGGTGCGCTTGCCGACCCGCGCGGGGACGTCGTCCCGGGTGCGGGTGACCGCGGCGATGGCGCCGTCGGGGCCGTAGGAGACCGCGTAGAAGCGCGGCACGTAGACGCCGTCGACCCGGGCGAGGCGGGCCAGCAGCTCCTCGCGCCCGCCGGGCCGGCCCTGCTCCTTCCACGCCGCGACGACGTCGGTGACGTCGCCGACGACCTGCTCGCCGTCGCCGAGGACGGCGCAGTCGACGAAGTCGGCGACCGGCTCGGGGTTGAACGCCGCGTGCCCGCCGGCGATCACCACGGGGGAGGTCTCGTCGCGGTCGACCGCGTGCAGCGGGACCCCGGCGAGGTCGAGGGCCTCGAGCAGGTTGGTGTAGCCGAGCTCGGTGGCGAAGCTGACGCCGAGCAGGTCGAAGTCGCGCACGGCCCGGTGCGCGTCGACGGTGAACTGGCCGACGCCGTGCTCGCGCATGAGCGCGGCGAGGTCGGGCCAGACGGCGTAGGTGCGCTCGGCGAGGGCGTCGGGACGCTCGTTGAGCACCTCGTACAGGATCATGAGGCCCTGGTTGGGCAGCCCCACCTCGTAGGCGTCGGGGTACATCAGCGCCCAGCGGACGGCGACGTCGTCCCACGCCTTGACCTGCGCGTTGAGCTCCCCGCCGACGTACTGGATCGGCTTCTGCACCTGGGCCAGCAGCGGTTCGAGACGGGGGTAGAGGCTCTGTCCAGTCATGACCGGTCCAGGGTAGACGCCGCCCCCCGGCCCGAGGCCCCCGCGGCGGGCGGGCGTCAGGACAGCAGCAGCCGCTCCAGGCGCCGCGCGCCGACCGCCAGCCCGGCCAGGCCCATGACCAGCAGGTAGGCCGCCGAGCCCAGCAGCGACCACCCGACGGCACCGGTCACCAGGCCCCGGACCAGCTCGATGCCGTGGTAGAGCGGGGTGCACTCGACCACCAGCTGCAGGGGGCGCGGGTAGGTCGACAGCGGGTAGAAGGTCGTGGAGAACAGGAACAGCGGCAGGACGGCGACCTGCACGAACTCGAAGTCCTGCCAGCCGCGCAGGAACGTGGTCGCCGCCAGGCCCACCGCCGCGAAGGCGAACCCGATGAGGACGGCGGCCGGCAGCGCCAGCACCGCCCACCACGAGCCGACCAGCCCGAGCACGAGCATCACCAGCAGGAACGCCGCCGAGTAGGCCGCCCCGCGCAGCAGCGCCCACACCGTCTCCCCCACCGCGGCGTCGGCGGCCGAGACCGGCGTGGCCAGCACGGCGTCGTAGAGCTTGGCGTAGCGCAGCTTGAAGAAGAGGTTGAACACGGCGTCGTAGACCGCGCCGTTCATCGCCGCCGAGGCCAGCAGGGCCGGGGCCACGAACTGCTGGTAGCTCAGCGCGGTGCCGCCGTCGGGAACGACGTCGCCCACCAGCCCGCCGATGCCGACACCGATGGACAGCAGGTAGAAGAACGGCTCGAAGAAGCCCGAGGCGAACACCACCCAGTTGCGGCGGGCCACCAGCAGGTTGCGGTGCACGAGCGTGCCGGCCCGGCGGGGCGAGAGCGGGTACAGCGGCACCACCCGCAGCAGCAGCGACGGCGAGGTCCGGGCGCTCACCGGAGCAGCCGCCGGGTGAACGCGCGGGTGGCCAGGAGGGTGCCGGCCACGACCCACAGGGCCAGGTAGCCGACGTGCAGCAGCGCCGTCCCCGCCTGGGGGGTGCCGAGGGCGAGGTCGCGGGCCAGCGCGACCCCGTGCCACAGCGGCGTCGCGTAGGCGACCCCCTCGAGGACCGCCGGCAGCTGGCCGACCGGGAAGAAGGTGCCGGAGAACAGAAACATCGGCACGAGGAGGAACCGCTGCAGCGCGGCGAAGGCCGCGTCCTCCTCCAGCCGGCCGGCCATGGCGGTGACCGGCGCGGCGAAGGCCAGCCCGGTGAGCAGGGCGACCGGCACGGTGAGCACCACCAGCGGGCTCTCCGCGGCGCCGAAGGCGAGCAGGACGAGGAGGAAGGCCGCGGCCGACGTCGTCACCCGGAAGGCGACGTAGAGCAGGTGGCCGGCCACCAGGTCGACCGGGCGGGCCGGGGTGGCCAGGATCGCGTCGTAGGTGCGGTCCCACTTGATCGCCCCGAGCACCGGGTAGCTCGACTCGCCGGTGGCGGTCTGCATCGCCGCGGCCACCAGCAGGCCGGGCGCGAGGAAGGCGAGGTAGCCGACGCCGCCGGGCAGCCCCGGCCCGCGGTCGACCAGGGTGCCCAGCGTCAGGCCCATCGCGGCGAGGAAGAGCACCGGCTCGAGCACGCTGCCGATCGCGCTGCTGCGCCAGTAGTGGCGGTGCGCGGTCAGCCGCTGCCGGAACAGCGACCAGGCGGCCGGGCCGGGCATCAGTCGACCAGGGTCCGGCCGGTCAGGCGGAGGAACACGTCCTCCAGCGAGCTGCGCCGCACCAGCGACGACACCGGGTGGACGCCCTCGGCGAGCACCGCCGAGAGCGCGGCGTCGCCGTCGGCGGTGTAGAGCAGCAGCCGGTCGGGCAGCACCTCGACCCGCTCGGCGGCGCCCCGGGCCACCAGCGGTGCCAGCGCCTCGGCGTGCGCGGCCGGGCCGGGCGCGCCCTCGGTCAGCGGGAAGCGCAGCTCGCACACCTCGCGGGTGGACCAGGTGGCGATCAGCTCGGCCGGCGAGCCCTCGGCGGCGATCCGGCCCCGGTCCATGACGACGAGGCGGTCGCACAGCTGCTCGGCCTCGTCCATGTAGTGCGTGGTCAGCACGAGGGTGACGCCGCGCTGCTTGAGCCGGTAGAGCCGCTCCCACAGGACGTGCCGGGCCTGGGGGTCCAGGCCGGTGGTGGGCTCGTCGAGCAGGACGACGTCGGGGTCGTTGACCAGCGCCCGGGCGATGGTGACCCGCCGCTTCATCCCGCCCGACAGCGGCTCGACCCGGTCGCCGGCCCGGTCGGTGAGCTGGACGAAGTCGAGCAGCTCGGCGGTCCGCCGGCGAACCGCGGCCCTCGGCAGGCCGAAGTAGCGGCCGTAGACGAGCAGGTTCTCGGCGACGGTGAGCTCGAGGTCGAGGTTGTCGGTCTGCGGCACGACGCCCAGGCGGGCCCGGATGGCCGGGCCGTCGACGGCGGGGTCCATGCCCAGGATCCGCAGCTCCCCGGCCGTCGGCGGGGAGACCGCGCCGATCATGCGCATCGTCGTGCTCTTGCCGGCGCCGTTGGGCCCGAGGAAGCCGAAGGCCTCCCCGGGCGCGATGTCGACGTCGATGCCGTCGACGGCGGTGGCGGAGCCGAAGCGCTTCACCAGGCCCCGCGCCCGGACGACCTCCCCCACGACCCCGACGCTATCCCCGGCCCCGGGGGCGGGGTCCAGTCGGTCTCAGGAGAGGTCGGGGAAGAAGAGCGCGACCTCGCGCGCGGCGGACTCCGGCGAGTCCGAGCCGTGCACGATGTTGCTCTGCACCTCGAGGGCGAAGTCGCCGCGGATGGTGCCGGGCGCGGCCGTGACCGGGTCGGTGGCGCCGGCCAGCGCGCGGAAGGCCTCGATCGCGCGCGGACCCTCCACGACGAGGGCCAGCAGCGGGCCACCGGTGATGAACTCGACCAGCGAGCCGAAGAACGGCTTCTCGCGGTGCTCGCCGTAGTGCTCCTCGGCGACGTCGCGGGTCAGGGTGCGCAACTCGGCGGCGACCAGCCGCAGGCCCTTGGCCTCGAGCCGGGAGACGACCTCCCCGACCAGGCCGCGGGCGACGCCGTCGGGCTTGACCAGGACGAGGGTGCGCTCAGCGCTGGGTGCAGACACGGTGCCGCAGACTACGGGACGATCTGCGTCAACTCCGGTTGACATCGCGGACGGCGTCAACCACAGTTGACGCATGACCCCTCCTCCCGACGTCGGCACCGCCGCCGCGGCCGGCGACCCGGACACCGGTCTGCGCGCCGTCCGGGCGCTGCGCGAGCTGGCCGAGCGCCTCGAGGCGCTGCAGGTCGGCAACGCGCGGGCGCGCGGCTGGTCGTGGGAGCGGATCGCCGGGGCCCTCGGCGTCAGCCGGCGGGCCGTCCACCAGGAGCACGCCCGGAGCAGGAAGGACGTCTGAGGTGTTCGAACGCTTCGCCCAGGAGGCCCGCCGCGCGGTGGTCGTGGCCCAGCAGGAGGCCCGCGACCTGCGCGCCGGGCACGTCGGGCCGGTGCACCTGCTGCTCGCGCTCACCCGCGACCCCGGGCGCGGCGGGACGGTCCTGCGGTCCGTGGGTCTCGACCACGCGACCGTCCGCGACGCGCTCACCCGGTCGGGCGGGCAGCTGGACGCCGAGGCCCTGGCCGCCGTCGGGATCGACCTGGACTCGGTGCGTGCCGCGGCGGAGTCCACCTTCGGGCCCGGGGCGCTCGACCGCGGACCGCTGGCGCGCACCGGGCACGTCCCCTTCGCCCACGGCGCCGAGCGGGCGCTCGAGGGCGCGCTCCGGCACCTCGTGGCGCAGCCGCGCCGCAGCCGCCGCCGGGTCATCGACACCGGGCACCTGGTCGTCGGCGTCCTCGCGGTCGCCGACCCGGTGGTCGGGCGGGTGCTGCGGCAGCTGGGCACCGACGTCGTCCGGCTCCGGCAGGGGCTCGACGGCGCGTCGGCCGCCTGAGCCGCCGGGCGCCGGCCCGGGTCGCTCGCCGGGTGCCGGCCGGAGTCAGTCGCCGGCGGCCGGCTGGGCGAACGGCGAGCCGAGCAGGTCCTTGCGCACCTGCAGCAGGTAGAGCCAGATGAGCACGAAGAGGCCGCCGACGAACCACATGGCGGCGTCGATGAGCCCGGTGAGCAGCAGCGGCACCTGCAGCGCGGTGGCGACCTCCAGTCCCCGCGGCCGGCGCTGGACGCCGCTGGCCAGGATGAGGACGAGGGCCAGCACGAGCAGGATCGTCAGCCGGACACCGCCCAGGCCGGCCTCGGTCTGCGCGATCGCGCGGGGCACGAACAGCACCGCGATGCCCTCGAGCAGCAGCACCGCCGCCGCCGCGCCGCGCAGCGCCCTCGCCGCGCGGACCGGGTCGGGCGCGGTCACGGCGTCGTCCCGCCCAGGATGGTGCGGGCCTCCCCCGCGGTGATCACGCTGCCGGTGACCAGCACGCCCGAGCCGCCGAGCGCGTCGTCCGGACCGGCCTCGGCCAGCTCGATCGCCTCGGTGAGGGCCTCGGGCAGGCGCGGGGAGACGCTGACCCGGTCGGCGCCGAAGACGTCGACGGCCAGCGCGCCCAGCTCGTCGGCCGGCATCGCCCGCGACGAGCTGTTCTGGGTCACCACCAGCTCGGCGCAGACGTCCTCCAGGGCGGCGAGCATGCCGGACACGTCCTTGCCGTGCACCGCGCCGACCACGCCGACGAGCCGGGTGAAGTCGAAGGACTCGCGGACGGCGTCGACGGTGGCGGCCATGCCCGCGGGGTTGTGCGCGGCGTCGACCAGCACCGTCGGGCTGGTGCGCACCCGCTCCAGCCGGCCGGGCGAGCGCACCGCGGCGAAGGCGGCACGCACCGTCTCGACGTCGATCGTGCCGGTGGTCGCCCCGGCGCCGAGGAACGCCTCGACGGCGGCCAGCGCGGTCGCGGCGTTCTGCGCCTGGTGCGCGCCGAACAGCGGCAGGAAGACGTCGCCGTACTCCCCGCCCAGGCCCTGCAGCCGCAGCTGCTGCCCGCCGACGGCGACCCGCCGGTCGAGCACGCCGAACTCGGTGCCCTCGCGGGCGACGACGGCCTCCACCTCGACGGCACGGCGGACCAGCGCGTCCAGGGCGGTCGGCTCCTGGCGGGCGAGGACGGCGATCGCGTCGGGCTTGATGATCCCGGCCTTCTCCCCGGCGATCGTGGCGACGTCGGGGCCGAGGTACTCGGCGTGGTCCAGCGCCACCGGCGTGACGACGGCGACCCGCGCGTCGACGACGTTGGTGGCGTCCCAGGTCCCGCCCATGCCGACCTCGACGACGGCGACGTCGACCGGCGCGTCGGCGAACAGCGCGTACCCCATGCCGACCACGACCTCGAAGAAGCTCATCGGGTGCTCGCCGGCGGCGTCGACCATGTCGACGTAGGGCGCGACGTCGTCGAAGGTCTCGACGAACCGCTCGGCGCTCACCGGCTCGCCGTCGAGGACGATCCGCTCGCGCATCGACTGCAGGTGCGGGCTGGTGAACCGGCCGACGCGCAGGCCGAAGCCGCGCAGCAGCTCGTCGACCATGCGCGCCGTCGTCGTCTTGCCGTTGGTGCCGGCGACCTGCACGACGGGCATCGCGCGGTGTGGGGAGCCGAGCAGGTCGACCAGCGCGGCGATGCGGCCGAGGGAGGGCTCCAGGCGCGTCTCGGGCCAGCGCGCGAGCAGCGCCTTCTCGACGCGGGCGAGCTCGGCGTCGCCGCCCGGACCTGTGCTGCTCATCCTCCCCAGGATGCCAGCCGCGGACTTCCTAGGATGGGGCCCATGGTCGCCGACACCCGCACCCCGGTCAGCACGGCCCCGGGAGCCGGTGCCGGGGTACCCGACAAGCCCACCCTGGACGGTCTCGAGGACACCTGGGTCGCCCGCTGGGCCGAGCTGGACACCTACGCCTTCGACCGGGAGGCGGCGCTGGCCGCGCCGCGCGAGCAGGTGTACTCGATCGACACCCCGCCGCCGACCGTCAGCGGGTCACTGCACGTCGGGCACGTCTTCAGCTACACCCACACCGACATCGTCGCCCGCTACCAGCGGATGCGCGGCAAGCACGTCTACTACCCCCTGGGCTGGGACGACAACGGGCTGCCCACCGAGCGGCGGGTGCAGAACTACTACGGCGTCCGCTGCGACCCCTCGCTCCCCTACGACGAGGGCTTCGAGCCCCCGGCCAGGCCGGGCAAGGAGCAGGTGCCGGTGTCCCGGCGCACCTTCGTCGAGCTGTGCATGCGGCTGACCGAGGAGGACGAGCGCGACTACGAGCAGCTGTGGCGCCGCGTCGGGCTGTCGGTCGACTGGTCGAACGTCTACCGGACGATCTCGGAGTCCTCCCGCGCCACCGCGCAGAAGATGTTCCTGCACAACCTGGCCCGCGGCGAGGCGTACGCCCAGGAGGCGCCGACCCTCTGGGACGTCACCTTCCGCACCGCCGTCGCCCAGGCGGAGCTCGAGGACCGCGAGCGCCCCGGCGCCTACCACCGGATCTCCTTCGCCGGCCCGTCCGGCCCGGTGTTCATCGAGACCACCCGGCCCGAGCTGCTGCCGGCCTGCGTCGCGCTGGTCGCCCACCCCGACGACGAGCGCTACCGACCGCTGTTCGGGCGGACGGTGCGCACGCCGCTGTTCGACGTCGAGGTGCCGGTGGTCGCCCACCGCCTGGCCGAGCCGGACAAGGGCTCGGGCATCGCGATGATCTGCACCTTCGGCGACCTCAACGACGTCACCTGGTGGCGGGAGCTGCAGCTGCCCACCCGCGCGGTGATCGGCTGGGACGGCCGGCTGGTCCCCGACGCGCCGTCCGGCGTGCCCGCGGCGCCCTACGCCGAGCTGGCCGGGAAGACGGCGTTCGGCGCCCAGCAGCGGATCGTGGAGATGCTGCGCGAGTCCGGCGACCTGCACGGCGAGCCGCAGTCGATCACCCACCCGGTCAAGTTCTACGAGAAGGGCGAGCGGCCGCTGGAGATCGTCACCACGCGGCAGTGGTACATCCGCAACGGCGGCCGCTCCCCCGAGCTGCGCGACGCGCTGGTCGCCCGCGGCCGGGAGATCCAGTGGGTGCCCGAGCACATGCGGTACCGCTACGAGAACTGGGTCGAGGGCCTCAACGGCGACTGGCTGATCAGCCGCCAGCGGTTCTTCGGCGTCCCGTTCCCGGTCTGGTACCGGCTCGACGACGCCGGCGACCCGGTGTACGACGAGCCCCTGCTGGCGCCGGAGTCGGCGCTGCCGGTGGACCCGTCCTCCGACGTCCCCGAGGGGTTCGACGAGTCGCAGCGCGGGGTGCCGGGCGGGTTCGTGGCCGACCCCGACGTCATGGACACCTGGGCGACGTCGTCGCTGTCGCCGCAGGTGGCCTCGGGCTGGGACACCGACCCGGAGCTGTTCGCGCACGTCTTCCCCATGGACCAGCGGCCGCAGGCGCACGACATCATCCGGACCTGGCTGTTCTCCACCGTCGTCCGCTCGCACTTCGAGCACGGCACGGTGCCGTGGACGCACGCCACGATCTCCGGCTTCGTCGTCGACCCCGACCGCAAGAAGATGTCGAAGTCCAAGGGCAACGTCGTCACGCCGATCGACGTGCTGGAGCGCTACGGCACCGACGCCGTCCGGTGGCGGGCCGCCGGTGCGCGGCCGGGGGCGGACTCGCCGTTCGACGAGGCGCAGATGAAGGTCGGCCGGCGGCTGGCCATGAAGATCCTCAACGTCGGCAAGTTCGTGCTGGGGCTCGGGGTCACCGCCGGGCTGAGCGGTGAGCAGGTCAGCGAGCCGATCGACCTGGGGCTGCTGGCCTCGCTGGCGTCGGTGGCCGACGAGGCGACCGCGGCGATGGAGGCCTACAACTACACCCGCGCGCTCGAGGTGACCGAGGGGTTCTTCTGGTCCTTCTGCGACGACTACGTCGAGCTGGTGAAGTCCCGCGCCTACGGGACCGGCCCGGCGGCGGAGTCGGCGCAGGCGACGCTGGCGCTGGCGCTGTCGGTGCAGCTGCGGCTGTTCGCCCCGGTGCTGCCCTTCGTCACCGAGGAGGTCTGGTCGTGGTGGCAGGCCGGCTCGGTGCACCGGGCGGCGTGGCCGGCCGCGGCCGAGCTGCCGACCGGCGGCGACCCGGCGGTGGTGCCGGCGGTGGCGACCGCGCTGGCCGGCGTCCGCAAGGCCAAGTCCGACGCGAAGGTGTCGATGCGGGCCGACGTCTCGTCGGCGACGGTGACCGCCCCGTCGGCCCAGGTGGCACTGCTGGAGGCCGCGCGGGGTGACCTGGTGGACGCCGGGCGGATCGCGTCGCTCAGCGTCGTCGCCGGTGACGGCCCGCTGTCGGTCGACGTCGTCCTGGCGCCCCCGACGGAGTCCTGACCCGCCGGTCCCCGTGGCGATCCCGGCGGGGTCGGGTCAGGCGGCGTCCTCCCCCGCCCAGGCGGGTGCCGGACCCAGGCCCAGCCGCCAGCGGGCCGCCTCCTCCGACGGGCTGTGGCCGCCGAGCGCGAGGCGGAGGGCGCGCAGCTGCAGGCGGGCCACGGTCACCGGGACGGCGCCGCCGCGTCCCCGGCCGGGCACGCCGGCGCACCCGGCCACCGCGGGTGAGACCACCTGCGCCGCGGCGCCGGACAGGCCCCGGTAGAAGACCCGCTCGGGTGGGCTGAGCCCCGGCGGCGCGGCCAGGAAGGCGCGCAGCGAGTCCGGCACCGGCGCGAGCTCCGGCCGGCACGCGGCCAGCGCCTCGGCCAGCTCTCCGGTGCTCGACGGGAGGTCGGTGGCGCCCAGCTCCCGCGCGGTGCGGGCCCACTCGGCCACGTAGACGTCGGGCCAGCGCCGCCCGAAGCGCGGTGTGAGGTCCTGCCCGACGGCCTGCTGGGCGGCGAGGAAGGCGTCGGTGAAGGCCAGGTGCACCCAGCGCAGCAGGGCCGGGTCGGACGCCGAGTACGGCCGGTCGCCGACGCGGCCGCGCACCCGGGTGTGCATCCCGCGGACCCGGGCGGCCTCCCGCTCGGCGAGCTCCGCGGAGCCGAAGGTGCTTACCACCAGCCAGCGGGCGGTGCCGGCCAGCCGCTTCCACGGGTCCTCGCGGTACGCCGAGTGGCGCTGCACCCCGGCCAGCGCGAGCGGGTGGGCGGCCTGACCGAGCAGCGCGGCCACCCCGCCGACCAGCGTGGACAGGTCGCCGTGCACCCGCCACACCACGCCGTCCGGCTCGAACCAGCCCGGGCCCGCGCCGACCCGCGCGATGTCCCGGACCCAGTCGGGAGCGCCGGTGGGGTCGCCGGAGACACGGGCACGGAACGCCTCGCGCGCCGCGTCGGGCAGGGAGGTGAGGGCGCGCACCCCCACCAGCGTGCCAGCGCGGCGGTCCGCGGGCCTGTCGACGACCGGCGAGCGTGTGCGCCGGCGCCGTGTTCCGGAGGTGGGACCGCGGCGTCAGCGCACCCCGTTCGGCCGGAGCAGGCGACGACGGGCCGTGTAGACGGCCTCGACCCGGCCCGACAGCGCTCCGGCTCGGTGGTCATCCGGCGGAACCCGAAGCGCAGCGTCTGCCAGCCCGCCGTCGCCACGAGCGCGTCACGCCTGATGTCCCGCTCGCGCTGGCTGCGCGAGCCGTGCCAGGCGGCGCCGTCCATCTCGACGGCGAGCCGGACGTCGTCGTAGGCGGCGTCGAGGACGAAGACCTCCCCGGCGACCTCGACGGGGCGCTGGAGGGTGAACTCCGGCGTGCCCGGCGCACGCAGCACGGCCAGGCATCCCCAGATCTCGAGTTCACTCCGGCACCCCTCGGCCAGGAGCCGCACCAACGCCACCACCTCGGCCCGTCCCGAGAGGCATGGCCGGCGCTCGACCTCGAGGAGCAGTCCCTGCGGCCGGCACAGGCGGCGCCGGACCGCATCGATGGCCGCAGCACGGACTGCCGGTCTGGTCAGTCCAGCCGGCGTCCCCCACGAGTCGACCACCGCCCGCTCAGGGCAGGACACCGGCAGCCCATCGACCCGGCGGACGCTCCGGTCGAGGTCGCTCGACCGGTGCAGCACGACGCCCTCGGTCCCGCGTCCGCTCCGCCGGTGCGAGACCGTGAGGTGGATCGGCCCGCCGGGTGGGGCGAGCTCCCACAGCGCCAGTGCCGACCGGTGGCTGACCACCCCGCCGCACGCCCGCGCCGCGGCCTCCATCCGCAGCCGCCAGTCGCCGGCCATCCCGGGCAGGGCGTAGACGCCGGGCTGGACGCGCACGAGTCGGCCGGCGGTCACCCATCGGGTCACCGTGCTGCGGTCCACCCGTGCGGTGAGCACCTCCCAGGTGACCCAGCCGTCCGGGCCGACGACGGCCGCGGGGTCGTGTGCCATGCGGCGAGCATCGATGTGCGGCCGGTCGTCGTGCGGCCACCGACGGCACCTGTGGATGCCCTGGCACCCGGTGGACGGCCGGGCGTGTGCGCTGACGCCGCACGCGGAGCAACCGAGTGCGGCGTGGGCGCACACGCCCGGCGCCCGTCGCGGCGCCGACAGCACGACGGCCCGCCTCCCTCGCGGGGGACGGGCCGTCGTGGACGTGTCGGCGCGGTCAGGCGCTCTTCTCGCGGCGCTCGCGGGTGGGCTTGCGCGGCACGATCGTCGGGTTGACGTGCTCCAGCACGACCTCCTTGGTGATCATGACCGAGGCGACGTCGTCGCGGCTGGGCACCTCGTACATCACCGACTGCAGCACCTCCTCCATGATCGCCCGGAGCCCACGGGCACCGGTGCCGCGGAGGATGGCCTGGTCGGCGATCGCCTCGAGGGCGTCGTCGCTGAACTCCAGGTCCACGCCGTCGAGCTCGAACAGCCGCCGGTACTGGCGCACCAGGGCGTTCTTCGGCTCGGTGAGGATGCTGATCAGCGCCTCGCGGTCGAGGGCCTGCACGCTGGTGATCACCGGCAGCCGGCCGATGAACTCCGGGATCATGCCGAACTTCAGCAGGTCCTCGGGCATGACCTCGGCGAAGGCGCTGGAGGCCTCGATCTCCTTCTTGCCGCGGATCTCCGCGCCGAAGCCGATCCCCTGCTTGCCGACCCGCTGCTCGATGACCTTCTCGAGCCCGGCGAAGGCACCGCCCACGATGAACAGCACGTTCGTCGTGTCGATCTGGATGAACTCCTGGTGCGGGTGCTTGCGGCCGCCCTGCGGGGGCACCGACGCCGTCGTCCCCTCGAGGATCTTCAGCAGCGCCTGCTGCACGCCCTCACCGGAGACGTCGCGGGTGATCGACGGGTTCTCGCTCTTGCGGGCGATCTTGTCGACCTCGTCGATGTAGATGATCCCGGTCTCGGCCCGCTTGACGTCGTAGTCGGCGGCCTGGATCAGCTTGAGCAGGATGTTCTCGACGTCCTCGCCGACGTAGCCGGCCTCGGTCAGCGCCGTGGCGTCGGCGATCGCGAACGGGACGTTGAGCATCCGCGCCAGGGTCTGCGCCAGGTGGGTCTTGCCGCACCCGGTCGGGCCCATCAGCAGGATGTTGGACTTGGCCAGCTCGACGGACTCGTCGCGGCTGGCGCGCTCACCGCCGGCCTGCACCCGCTTGTAGTGGTTGTAGACCGCGACGGCGAGGGTCCGCTTGGCCTTCTCCTGGCCGATGACGTACTGCTCGAGGAAGTCGTGGATCTCCTTGGGCTTCGGCAGCTCGTCGAACTTGAGGTCCGACGACTCCGAGAGCTCCTCCTCGATGATCTCGTTGCAGAGGTCGATGCACTCGTCGCAGATGTAGACCCCCGGGCCCGCGATGAGCTTCTTGACCTGCTTCTGGCTCTTGCCACAGAAGGAGCACTTGAGCAGATCACCGCTCTCACCGATTCGTGCCACCTGCTGACCTCCACCTCGGGGGAAGCAGGTCCTGCGTGGATCGGACCTGCGGATGTGTGTCGCTCTCGTGCCCGTGCCCTGCCCCGCTGGAGGCGGGTGCCGCGAGGGTGACCTCCCGGCGCTGCCGGCCGGGGATCGGCCGTTCGCCGACGCTACCTGCCGCCGCCGGCGCCGCGGGGCTGCGACGCCCCGGTGCGCCGGGGACCGTCGACTCGCACGTCACTCCCGGCACTGCCCCCCAAACGGTACGGGTCGAGGGCGCGACACGCGCGACTCCGGCCCGCACCGTCCGGGGGACGAGGGCGCTGCTCATGCCGGCAGCGCGTTGAGCTTCCGGCTCTGGATGACCTGGTCGACGATGCCGTAGTCCTTGGCCTCGGTCGCGGTCAGGATCTTGTCGCGGTCGATGTCGGTGCGGACCTGGTCCACCGACCGGCCGGTGTGCCGCGCGAGGATCTCCTCCATCTGCGCGCGCACCCGCTGGATCTCCGCGGCGTGGATCTCCAGGTCGGAGACCTGGCCGCCGGCCTCGCCCGAGGGCTGGTGGATGAGCACCCGCGAGTACGGCAGCGCCAGCCGCTTGCCCGGGGTCCCGGCCGCGAGCAGGACGGCCGCGGCGGAGGCCGCCTGGCCCATGCAGACGGTCTGGATGTCGGGCCGGACGAACATCATCGTGTCGTAGATGGCCATCAGCGACGTGAACGAGCCACCGGGCGAGTTGATGTAGATCGTGATGTCGCGGTCGGGGTCGGCCGACTCCAGCGTGATCAGCTGGGCCATCACGTCGTTCGCCGACGCGTCGTCGATCTGCACCCCGAGGAAGATGATCCGCTCCTCGAAGAGCTTGTTGTAGGGGTTGGACTCCTTCATGCCGTAGCTCGTGCGCTCCACGAAGGAGGGCAGGATGTAACGGCTGGAGGGCATCTGGAAGCTCATCGTCAGTTCCTCCGAACCGTCAGTTGTCGGTGACCGGGTTGGTGCTGTCGGTCATGGCGGCCTTGCTCACCACGTGGTCGACGAAGCCGTACTCGAGGGCCTCCTGCGCGGTGAACCAGCGGTCGCGGTCGGAGTCGCGCTCGATCTGCTCGACCGGCTGGCCGGTGTGCTGCGACTGCAGCTCGTTGAGCTCGCGCTTGGTGCGGCGGAAGAGGTCGGCCTGGATGGCGATGTCCGCGGCCGTGCCGCCGACGCCGGCCGAGGGCTGGTGCATCATGATCCGCGCGTGCGGCAGGGCGTAGCGCTTGCCCCGGGTGCCGGCGGTGAGCAGGAACTGACCCATCGACGCGGCCAGGCCCATGCCGTAGGTGGCGACGTCGCAGTCGATGAACTGCATCGTGTCGTAGATGGCCATACCGGCGCTGACCGAGCCACCGGGCGAGTTGATGTACAGGTGGATGTCGCGCTTGGGGTCCTCGGCCGACAGCAGCAGCATCTGCGCGGCCAGCTGGTTGGCGATGACGTCGTCCACCTGGGTGCCCAGGAAGATGATCCGCTCGCGCAGCAGGCGCTCGTAGACCGAGTCGTTGAGGTTCATCCCCCCGGCGCCACCCCGCATCAGCGGGGAGGTCGCCAGGTTCGGGTCGGTGCTCACGGGTGTGGTGACCTCCGTAGGACTGGAGAGCAGTCGGTCTCGAATGGGCGGGCTCGTGGGGAGCGGGGCCGGCGGCCCGTGCGGGCCGTACCCCCGGCGCCCGCCCCGAGTCACGTCGACCCTAACGCGCACCCCCCGGCCCGGAGTCCCGGCGCGGGGGCCTGTTCGCCGTGGGCGCAGCGGGGTCCGGGCCACCCGGGCCCGCGACGACGGACGCCGCCCTCCCCCGCCGCGGCAGGGGAGGACGGCGTCGTCGGTGCCCGTCGGTCGCGGGGAGGACGGGCTCCTCCCGGGGCCTCGCTCAGGCCTTGGCGACGTCCCCGCTGTCCTCGGTCGCGCCCTCGACGGCCTCGACGGCGACGGCGGTGTCGACCTCGGCGTCGGGCGCGTCGTCGGTCCCGTCCCCGGCCACGTCGTCCTCGGCGTCGTCCTCGGCGGGAGCCGCGGCGCGCACCGTCTGCGGGCGCAGCGCGTCGAGGTCGACGACGTTGCCCGAGGCGTCGGTGATCGTCGTCTGCTCGAGCAGCTGGGCCAGCGCCTTGGTGCGGCGGACGTCGGCGACGAACTCGGCGATGTTGCCGCCCTGCTGCAGCTGCTGGGCGTACTGCTCCGGGCTCATCCGGCTGCGCTGGGCCTGGGCCATGATCTGCGCCGACAGGTCGTCGTTGTCGACGGTGATCTCGCGGGCGTCGGCGATCGCGTCGAGGACGAACTGGGTGCGGACCGCCTCCTCGATCTGCGTCCGCTGGTCGGCCTCGTAGGCCTCACGGCTCTCGACGCCGGACATCTGCACGAAGGCGTCCCAGTCCATGCCGGCCTGCTGCAGCTCGGACTCCATCGCCCGGTTGCGCCACTCGATCTCGCGGTCGACCAGCCCCTCGGGGACGGGGACCTCGGTGGCCTGGAGCAGGTGCTCGACCAGCTTGTCGCGGGCCTGGGCGCCCTGCTGCATGGTCTTGACCCGCTGCAGCCGGGTGCGGACGTCGTCGCGCAGCTCGGCGAGGGTGTCGAACTCGCTGGCGGTGGAGGCGAACTCGTCGTCGAGCTCGGGCAGCTCCTTGGCCTTCACCGAGCGGACGGTGACGGTCACCTGCGCCTGCCGGCCGGCGTGCGGCTCCTGCTGCAGCTCCGTCCCGAAGGTGGCCGCCCCGTCGGCGGACAGGCCGCGGACGGCGTCGTCGAGGCCGTCCATGAGCGAGCCGGAGCCGACCTCGTAGGACATGCCGCTGGTCGTGCCGTCCTCGAGCACCTCGTCGTCGACACGGGCCTCGAGGTCGATGGAGACGAAGTCGCCGTCCTGGGCGGGGCGGTCGACGCCGGTCAGCATCGAGAACCGCTCGCGCATGACCGAGACCTGCTGGTCGATCTCCTCGTCGGTGACCTCGACGTCGTCGACGGTCACGGCCAGCTCGTCGAGGGCGGGCAGCTCCACCTTCGGGGCGACGTCGACCTCGGCGGTGAAGGCGAGGGTGTCGTTGTCGTCGAGGCGGGTGACCTCGATGTCGGGCTGGCCCAGGACGCGCACGGAGTTCTCGCGGACGACCTCGGAGTACACCTCCGGGATCGCGTGCTGGACGACCTGCTCGAGGACCACGGGGCGGCCGATGCGCTGGTCGAGCACCCGGTTGGGCACCTTGCCCGGACGGAAGCCGGGGACGCGGACCTGCTTGCCCAGCTCCTTATAGACCTCACCGAAGGCGTGGTCCAGGTCCCCCCACGGCACCTCGATCGCCATCCGGACCCGCGTGGGGCCCAGTTCCTCGATGGTGCTCTTCACAGCGCAGTGCTCCTCGGTACGACGGCAGGGTGGGGCGCCGGGCAGGACGGACGACGCCGGGTCGACCCCCGAGTCTACGGACGTCGCGGGACCGGGTCGGGGTGGCGGGATTCGAACCCACGGCCCCCCGCTCCCAAAGCGGGTGCGCTACCAAGCTGCGCCACACCCCGTGACGGGGAGAGTCTAGGCGCGCGGGCTCCGCGCGCTCAGGCCGAGACCGCCGGACGGCGACCGGCCCACGGCGCCGCCTCCTCCAGCGCCGCGGCCACGCGCACCAGCAGGTCCTCCCGCCCGACGGCGGCGACGAGCTGCACGCCCACCGGCAGCCCGTCGTCGGTCGTCGCCAGCGGCAGGCTGATCGCCGGCTGCCCGGTGACGTTGAGCTGGGCGGTGTAGGGGATGAAGGCACCGATCCGGCGGCCCTCCTCGCGTGGGCCCGCGGCGGTGAACCAGCCCAGCTCCGGCGGCGGGCCGCCGGCGGTCGGGGTGACCAGCAGGTCGAAGCCCTGCCCGCCGTCGTCGGCCGGCGTCCAGAAGGCGGCCATGCGGCGGGACCAGGAGCTCAACCAGGCGCGGGCGGCGAGGTACTCGGGGGCGGTCATCCGGTCGCCGGACGCCCGGTAGTACGCGTTGCGCGGCTCGAGCTCGTCGTCGGTGATCTGCCGGCCGAGTACGCGCTCCACGTCGGCCAGCGTGCGGGCGGTGTCCGCGGCGACGGTGGCGTTGAAGTGCCGCGCGAAGGCGTCCTCGGAGAAGGCGTCGGGGGCGGCCGGCTCGACGGCGCAGCCCAGCTCCTCCAGCAGCCGGCCGGCCGCGGCGACGGCGGCGCGGCACTCGGGCGCGTCCGGCCGACGCTCGTCGGCGAGGGTCTCGAGCAGGCCCACGCGCAGCCGGCCGACCGGGGCGCCGACCTCCTCGCGCAGCGGGCGCGGCAGCGGTGGGGCGGCGTAGGGGTCGCCCGGCATGGGCCGGCCGATCAGGTCCAGGACGGCGGCGGTGTCCCGGACCGAGCGGGTGACGACGCCGTCGATGGTGGCGCCGGCCCACCCCTCGCCGACGTCGGGGCCCGGGCTGACGCGGGCGCGGGTGGGCTTGAGGCCGACCAGCCCGCACGCGCCGGCGGGGATGCGGATGGAGCCGCCGCCGTCGCCGGCGTGCGCCACCGGCACCATCCCGGCCGCCACCGCCGCGGCCGACCCGCCGCTGGAGCCGCCGGTCGAGCGGGTGGGGTCCCACGGGTTGCGGGCCGGGGCGTTGGCCGCGGGCTCGGTGGTGACCGTGGTGCCGAGCTCGGGGACGTTGGTGCGGCCGAGGACGACGAAGCCGGCGGCGCGGAAGGCCTCGGCGAGATGACTGTCGCGGTGCCAGCGCACCCGCGCTTCCTGGAGCGGGGCCAGCCCGTAGGCGGTCTCCTCCCCCGCCACGTGGCAGCCGATGTCCTTGAGCAGCAGCGGCACGCCGCGGAACGGGCCGTCGGGCAGCGTGCCGGCGGCCTCCGCGCGGGCGGCGTCGAAGCGGTCGCGGAGGACGGCGTCCAGCTGCGAGTTCACCTGCTCGATGCGGGCGATCGCGGCGTCGACGAGCTCGGCGGGGCTGGCCTCTCCGCGGCGGACGAGGTCGGCGGAGGCGGTGGCGTCCAGCCACGTGGCGTCGGTCACCCGGCGGAGCCTAGGAGGGCACGCGGAGCGCCGTCGGTCCCGGCCGGGGGCAGCGGCTAGGCTGGTCGCGCACCACGCGGGTGTAGCTCAATGGTAGAGCCCCAGCCTTCCAAGCTGGCCATGCGGGTTCGATTCCCGTCACCCGCTCCACGCATAACTCCAGGTCAATCCGCTGTCAGGCCCTCTGAAGGAGTACTGGAGGACCGCCCGGAAGGCCCGTTTCGGCCCCTGCAGACCCCTGTTTTCCGCTCCATTGGTCATGGATTGGTCACGCCGGGTGCCCCATACGGCCAGGTCGCGGCCCTCGTTCGCTCCTCCCCCGTGACCACAACTGGTCACGCGGTGAGCTCGAGGCTGCGCGAGGCGGCAATCTGCCGAGCGATCTCCCCCACCGGGACCGGGAGGCGCGCGGCTGCGGCACGGCTGTAGATGACGACGGCAAAGACGGCGTACTGCCACAGCGGGGTCTGCCACCAGCCGGCGTCGCTGAGCAGATCGGGCTGCAGGCCGCCGCGCATGCAGGCGGCGGCGTACAGGGCGTACTGGCTGTTGCGGTGCGCCACACGGCCGCGGAACGTCACCTCCGGCAGGCAGCGCTCGCGTAGCCCCTCGTACTCCAGCGGCTCGGCGCCGGAGGGGCAGACGAGGTCGAGCGCCGTGACGGCCAGCTCGAGCAGAGCCAGATCCGGCGTGAACCAGCCAGGCACGTGGGTGGGAGCCGCGGCCGCCACGAGGTCGTGGACATCGTCGCCCCGAGCCAGGCCGGACAGCACCGCAACCTGAGCGCGGCGATGCAGGACGTCCTGGTCAATGCGCTCCCGCTTCGTCACCGCGACATCGTCACCCGAAGGCCTCGTCCTGCACTGCCACCCCGAGGACGCCGCCCAGCCCACTGAACCGGGAGCCCGGTCGGGGAGGCGAAAGCTAGTACGACAGGCGGCGCCTTCGACAGGTCAATGTCACGCTCAGGACACGTCTAGAAAACGGCCGCCGGGGAGCCTGACCGGTGGCAATCTTCAAGTCTCCATCAGCTACAGAACGGTCCACCGGCAACGGCAAGGCGTTCCATGAAAGCCATCGAGGTGTACTCAAGCTGGGCGCTCGGACAGCAGCTGGGTGAGGCGGCATGCGGGATGCGGAACATGAGGGATCGAGGCGTTCCGCCACGGCTTACAGCCGCGTCTGCGGTGCGGACTCCTCCGACCGCTGCTTCAGGCCGGCGGCCTCCATCTCCACGTAGCGCCGCGTGAGGCCGCCGTAGAGACGTCCCACCAACCGCCCGAGGACACCCGCCTGGTCGATGGACAGGATCGCCCGTGACCCGTCGGCGGTCCCGACGACGCGGTGCGACGCGCGGGTGTGCACCCCGGGGCTGAACCGCTCCCCCTCGACGAGCTCCGAGACGGTCCACACCGTGGTGGGCAACCGAGGCTGCTTGATGCGGACACACGAGCCGGCCTGCAGCGGGTCCGGGCTCAACGGGCGGATCGAGGTGACCGACGCCGTCCACGCCGGCCAGGACTCCACGTCCGAGAGGACCGCCCACACGACCTCCGGTGGCGCGCTGATGTCGACCGTGACGTCTACCCGCATGACCTTTTCTCCCGGGCTGTGGGAACGGGGCGCGTGAGTACGGGTCACCGTCGCGCCCGCTGCGCCTCCCCCGACGAGTCTCGGCTCCCCCGGGGACGAAGCACATCTCTTGGCGGCCGAGATCTCGCCTGCGGGTTTTCTTCTGGACCAGTCCTGCCACGCCGACGTCCTGCTCGAGATGGTCGACCGCTGACCGCCGGCCGCACCGGGAGCAGCTGCGGACGGCGCGCGACCGTCCCGGCCCCGGCCCGCCCCATCGGGCCGGCGCCGGTCGGAGGCAGTGGGCTCAGTTGCCGGCGGCGCGGAACCGCTCGACGACATCGGCCTTGATGCGGCCGCGCGGAGACACGTCGATTCCCTGGCCCTTCGCCCAAGCTCGGACTGCCGCGGGGTCGATGGAGTCGGTGGTGGTGTGTCGAACAGCGGCGCGACCCTTGCTCGTCGAGCCAACCTTGCGCGCTGCGCTCACATACTTCGACAGCGTGTTACGGAACTCGGCCGCATTGTTGTCTGTGAGGTCGATCTCGTAGTCAGTGTCCGAGATGCCAAACTTCACCGTGGTGTCGGCCGGTGACTCTCCGTCCAGGTCGTCCACCAGCATGACATTGGTCTTGGTTGCCATGCCCAACATCTTCCGGGTACCGAGCGGAAAGTCAAGTTGGTCCAAACGACCTATTGACCCAATTGGGGTGGCCGGACCTAACCCGCAACTGCAGTGAGCTCACCTATTGCACCCATAGGATGTACCAACGATTTTGGACAGGAACCTCCTCTTGAGAGGATGCGTCCATGCCCGAGCAGCGGAGGAAGTTCAGTCCGCAGTTCAAGGCTGAAGCCGTGCAGATGGTGCTCGAGACCGGCAAGCCGATCGCCGAGGTCGCTCGTGACCTGGGGATCAATGAGGGAACCCTGGGCATGGGTGCATATCTGGCGCCGCGAGAATCCGGAGCCGTCGACGGAATTAACTCCGGTGGAGCGTGCGCGTGTGAAGGAAATGGAAGACGAAATCCGCCGGCTGCGGCTGGAGAACGAGTTCCTAAAAAAGGCGGCGGCCTTCTTCGCGCGGACGCAACCGTAGCCGAGCGCTGCGCGCTGATCCACGCGGAGAAGGACACCTACGACATCACGTTCATGTGCCGGTTCATGGGCGTGCCGCGCTCGACCTACTACGCTTGGACCAATCGAGCCGAGACCCCGACCCAGGCCCGGCGGCGGGCGCTGGCGGTCGAGGTCGCCGCGGAGTTCAAGGCATCCCGGCAGACCTCAGGCTGCCGGCGGATCGCCGCCGCGCTCAACCGCAAGGGAATCGCCTGCTCGGTCGGGCTGGTCGCCGACCTCATGCGCGAGCTGGGCCTGGCCGCGGTGCAGCCGCGCGCCTACAAGCGCACCACCGTGCCCGGGGATGCGGCGAAGTTGCGTTCGACAAGGTCGGCGGAGATCGGATCCGGCGTCGGGCGTCGCCAGCGCGGTCGGCCGGTGACGCCGTGGATGCCGGCGCGGGCCATGAGCAGCTCGACCGTGCCGTGCCCGACCACGAGACCGCGGCCGAGGGTGAGCTCGGCGTGCACCCGCCGGGTGCCGTAGGTGCCCTTGGAGGCGGTGTGCACTGCCAGGATCTGGTCGGTCAGCCAGACGTGCCGGATCGCCCGCGCCGATGGCGCTCGGCTCCGCCAGGCGTAGTAGCCGGAGTCGGTCACGTCGAGCACGCGGGTGGCGAGCTGGACGGGTAACCCCTCGCCGGCCATCACCGCGATGGCCTCGAACCGCCTTTTGGGGGCACCATCTTCCCCAGTAGCTCGCTGGCCCGACGGTGAACGGCCAGTTCAGCCTCCAACTCGGCGATCCGCCGCTTGGCGCGGTCAGCTCCGACTTCTCCGCGCTGTTCAGCCCCGGCTCGAGGCCCTTGTCGATGCGGTCCTGCCGGCGCCAGGTGTAGATCGCCTGGGCGCTGATCCCCAGGTCGCGGGCCACGTCGACGATCGGCCTGCCGGCCGCGACCAGATCGAGCACCTTGCGCCGGAACTCCGGCGGATATCCACGCCTGCCCACGAACCCTCCTCCGGGGTTGCGCGGTCAGGATTCCAGCAACGCGACTCCACGAAGGGCGGGGCAGACCACCGGCTGTCCAGGACCCAGCTGCGCGGCCCGCTGCCGGAACTTCTCGGGGTACTTGCTCCGTCGGCCCAACCCGGCCCTCCCTCCTCGGCTTGCGCCAAGTCCAGAAGTGTTCAGCCGACGGTGGTCACTTCAGTCTCTCGCCAGAAGGCCCCATGGCACAGCGGGCTGACGACCGGGTAGGCGCCGCACCAATCCCAGGTCCAGATGGGATATGGCGACAGGTTATGCAGCACATGAGCTCCCCGCCCTAGCGGCGGCCCGGGGTTCCGGCGTAGGGACTCCTCCAGCGACCCGTGGTCCGACACCTTCGTCGCGCTGCTGCAGAACAACGTGCTCGACCGCCGCTCCTGGGCCACCCACCAGGAGTTGTGCATCGCGCTCGTCACCTGGATCGAACCGACCTACCAGCGGCGGCGCCGCCAAGACGCCCTCGGCCGCCTGACACCCATCGAGTACGAGACAATCAACCCGACACAGGCAGCTCAGGCCGCCTGACCCAACCTGTCACCTGTCCATGCAGCAGTCCCGTCGGCGATACTCGCATGCCTCGACAGAGGCGGTCGCCGGAGAGGACACTCCCAGCAGGACAACCATGTCCGGGGGTTGCGATGAACGAGACGCCGCTGTCGAGGCGTGCCCAACACACAATCGTATACATCCCCGGGCTCAGTCGAGACGCTAACAACACAGGGGAAGCAGTCGCGGCGTCCATTCGGGCGGCGGCTGATGTACAGGGTGGCCGATACAACCTTCAGGCGGCGACTCCCGCTCCGGAGGGATTGCGGCCATGCGCCACTGTTGTCGGAGAGAGCGCGCAGCCGCTCGTCGACGTGTACGAACTTGACTATCGGCGCACATTCGAGCAGCTCGACAGGGACGAGGCTGGCAAGGAAGACACGCCGCCCGGCGTCTTCACCGCCATATACTGTGCCGCCTTATCCTGCGCCGTCTGGTCCCGAGCATGGTTTGGTCGTCACAAAAACCTGGGCAAGTCGCTGAGAACACGTTTGCAGCTCTATGTCGGCTTTGCCATGGCGCTACTACTTGTCCTGTTCGCGGTTTTCGTTCTGCTCACCGCTGCGATCGTGATCGCAAATCGCATAGGATGGGTCGATATAAGTCTCGAGCCTGCACCGGAGGCCCTGCTCCTGGGCGGGCTTGTCACCGGTGCCGGCTATCTCGCTCTTCGGAGGACCCTGCTGCGGGCAGCAACCCAAGGCCGCCGATTGGTGCGGTACTACGACGAGCCGCCGATGCGTCAGCGGTTGTCAACGGAGGTCGCCCGTTCCATCGACGACCTCGTTGATGAGGGTTACTCAGGAGACATACATTTGGTTGCCTACAGCTTTGGCAGCAGCATAGCGCTAGACGCCATGCTGTGCTATAGCGGCGACGGTCGACTGCACCGCCGGGTGGGCGAGGCCGTCACGAGCCTGGTAACTGTCGGCTGTCCCTACGACATAGAACGGCTATTTTTTCCCGACCGACTGATCGGTCGTCAGGCGACGAGCCAGCAAGTGAGCTGGCGGAACATATTTATCGCCTCGGACCTCTTTGCTTCCAACTTCGTCGATAAGGACGACGATGCCGCTGGGACTGTACAGACCCCTTGGGGCGTACAAGTCCAATCCGTGCGCTACCTGCCCGATGCCCGATTGACGTGGTTCAGCTTCTTCCGACTGGCGGCCTACAAGCAGCACAACAGTTACTGGCATGAGCAAGGCGGTTGCTGGGCGAGCGTGCTCGACCTTTGGGATCTCGCGCCGACGGTGGCTGAAAATGAAGGATCACCACCGCCTCCTACCTTGAGGAGTGGAAACACCAGGCCTCCGCCCTCCCAGGCTGCAGGGGAGTGACCACGTCCCTCTTCGAGGGCACCCCATCAGCCCCAGGATTCCCATCTGCACCGGAGGGTGGATGAGCCTCATGGAGCCGGGGTAGCGCTTCCGACACTACGATTCGACGCGACACGTCGAATACGGCGGGGTTTCGGCCTACGACTGGGGCCCTGTCCAGGCGAAGCACGTGCGGTATGGCCGACGTGGCGTTAGGCGCTCATCAGCATCAGGGTTCATGGCCAGAACACGGGGCGGATGGTCGATTGGAGAGATTTGATGCCCACGACTCGACGGCTATTTCACGTAACACATGAATCCAAGGCGGGATTCTTTGGCGGCTTCAGGGATCCCGAGGGTAACCACTACCCGTCTCGGCCTGGGAAGTGGAAAGATCACTACGAAGTCGACAATCTTCCAAGGCATAATATGGACATCATAGTCTGGGCGGAACATCATTACAACCGATCGGTAAATATCGGCATGTCGGAGAACGCAGTTCTTAGAGTGCACTTACCCCACGTTTGGCCTTACGAGATCCAATGGGGTCAACTACGAAACGGTCAGATTCTTGACGGGAATGATGTCATCAGGGCAACGATCGACGAGGGGGTGATTGAGGACGACGCCGTGATGTTCTCCCTCAGTTGCAAACTCGGCTGGGTGAAGGAGGTGATCGTACCAGATGGCCAGAGGTCCCAATGGAAGATATGGACCGGCGGGTTGAGCGGAAAGACCTACGACGAAGTTGCCCTGTGGGGTCACCAAGTTCACAACGGGCAAAGGCTACAGTTTAGTAAGGCCAAGACCCCTGCCGGCCGACCCCTCGACCCGGTCTACTTGCTAGGAAACCTGCACATACTGAAGCCGCATAGCCGCGTGACGTTCCAGTGGGAGAAGGACTAGCTTGGGACTGCTGCAGGGCTGGCTGACACTCCATCTGTGTGATTTGACTCTGCCCAGTACACGTCTTTGGCGTTCACCGAGGCGCTGCTCGGAGGCCATCATCGCCGGCTCGGTCGGCGACGCCCTGGACAACGCGCTGATGGAGTCCACCATCGGGCTCCACAAGACCGAGTTAATCGACCGCCAGCGCTCCTGGACCGGCCGCAACGAGATCGAGCGGCAGACGGCCGCCTGGGTGCACTGGTTCAACACCGAACGCCTGCACTCCGCGCTTGACTACCGCCCACCGGTCGAGTTCGAGGACCACTACCGTGACACCACCGCCACCGCGGACCTCGCTGTGGCCTGAACCGAGCGTCCGTCAAATCCAGGACGGTTCAGTGGCCAGCGTCGTGCGGCGAAGCTCGCTAAAGATCATCAACTGCAGGGGTTACAGAACGGCTCGAACTCGAGCCCTGTGCTGGCCAGGGAAGCCGGCCAGCAGCGCAGGTCGGTACTGCATCCGTTTGAGTCGGGTTTTCACCAGCGCGGTCAGCTCGGCGAGGTTGTGCTTGGTCAGGTTGGCCAGCGACCGCTTCAGGTGCGACCACACCGGCTCCACCGGGTTGAGCTCGTGGGCGTACGGCGGCAGCCGGAACACCGTCAGCCAGGGCCGGGCCGCGACGATCTCGGCCATCGCCGCGCTGACATGGGTGTTGAGGTTGTCCCAGACCAGCACGATCGGGCCGCCGAGCTGCCGGTGGGCGGCGTCGAGCAGGGCGGCGTAGTCGGCCTCGGTGAAGCCCTTCCGCCGGCCGCCGTTCCCGCTTCCGCGTCGCCGGCCGCGGTGGGTGCGGTAGATCAGCCGCGGCCGATGGCCGGGCTTGGTGGCCGCCAGCGCGGCCAGCGACAGTCGCGGGGCATTCTGTGCGGTCACTCGCACCACCGGCGTGTGCCCGCGCTGGCCCCAGGTGCGCCCCTTTGGTGGCCTCAGCCCCTGGCCGGACTCGTCTTCGAAGACCAGCCAGGCGCCCAGGGCCGCCGCCGCCGTTTTATCTCCGGCCAGGTCTCCTCCCGCCAGGCGGTGATCTGCTCCTCGTTTCGTTCGGCGGCCTGCCGGGCGGGGACCTGCACGCTCCAGCCGAGCCGGTGCAGCAGCAGATCCAGCCCGGGCAGGGTGTAGTCCACGCCGAACCTGGTGCGCACCACGTCGGCGATGCGCGGCAGCGTCCAGCACTGATCGGCCCAGCCCCACGCGGCCGGGCCCATGTCCAGCACGGCCTGCAGCTCATCCAACTGGGCGGGGCTGAGCTTGCAGCGGGCCCCGCCGGCACCCTTGGAGGCCAGCGCCGGCCGGCCGCCGGCGACCAGCGCTCGCCGCCAACGATTGGCCGAGATCCGGGTCACCCGAAACCGGGTGGCGACCTCACGGTCGCTGGCGCCCTCCTCGATCCACTCGGCCGCCGCCAGCCGCACCCGCTCCCGCCGGGCACGCTCCTCGGCGGTCAGCGCACCACCGTCGGGATACCTCATGGCTTCGGCATAGCGCACACCGCGCCGCACGTCAGCAGGGTCCGGAACCTCCGCCATTAATGATCTTTAGTGGCAGCAGGACGCCACCTAGGTAGAGCGGATGCCGAAGATGGGCGTACACTCCTGTGCGAACAAGCTGCGGAGAGGCTCGATATTCGTGTAGGAATAGCGTTCGTGCGGTACTCAAGCCTCGAAGTCCAAGGACGATGAGGCCGCCCAACCGCGGAGCATATTACTCCTGCGGTAATTCTTTGGGCAGAAGGGTTCGGCAAGCCCATTATGAGGCCATACACGGCTGGTCGACCGATCTGAGAGAAATTCAGCGCAACACCGGGCGGGATGTATAGGCAGAAGGCTCGACGAAACGAATGGCTCTCGCTGCTTTGTCGTGCAAGGCGTTCATGTCGGGGGAAAAGTAGCCGAGCCACGCCAAGAATAAGCCCAGAACCCCACCTGTAATAGGTATGGGGAGACGTTAGACGCTTCTTCAACCAGGTTGCCTGCCGCTAAGTAGGAAAGTGGCGCACCCCCTAGGGCGCCAATGATGAAGAGTCTAGCCTTCCATGTTGGCTGCCATCCCAGGGCGCGGATAAGCTCGTCCATTACGGCCCCTTTCAGGGAAGCCGGACCTCGGCATTAGCTTTGCGGAGCGAGCGCGTACGGGCATGGTTAGCGCGGCGCGCGGATTGGGGCCGCCGGCTGCAATCGGCGCAGCACCGATGTTGCGATTCCCTTGGCGTCGAGGCCGTGGGCCGCGAGGATCGCCTCGCGCTCTCCTACCTCCATAAACTCCTGCCGCAGACCCAGCGTAAGCAGCCCGACAGGCACCTGAGCATTTCGCAGCGTTCGGGCGACCGCATCACCGAAGCCTCCGGCCGCTCCATTGTCCTCGACCGTGACCACGATGCGGTAGTGGCGGGCCGCCTTGGCGAGTCCTGGCGCAACGGGAAACACCCATCGCGGGTCTACTACGGTCGTCGGCACTCCCGCCGACCGCAGCCGCTCCGCAGCGGCGACGGCCGCGGACGCCAAGGAGCCCACCGCCAGGATGAGCACCTCGGCGTGCCGTTCGCTTACCAGGACGTCCGCAGTCCCCAACCGGTCGAGCGCTGGCAACTCGACTCCTGGACTGCCCTTTGGGAAGCGCACCGCCGTAGGACCGTCGTGAGCGACCGCCTCGCCGAGGAGCTCGCCCAGCCGGGCCGCGTCCCTCGGTGCCGCGACCCGCATGCCCGGCACCATCCCCAGGATGGAGAGGTCCCACATGCCGTTGTGGCTTGGCCCGTCGCTGCCTGTGATACCCGCTCGATCAAGGATGAAGGTTACCGGTAGCCTGTGCAGGCCGACGTCGAGCAGCAGCTGATCGAATGCCCGGTTAAGAAACGTGGAGTAGAGGGCGACGACCGGGTGCATGCCGCCCATGGCGAGTCCGGCCGCGGAGGTCACCGCGTGCTGCTCCGCAATCCCAACATCCACCGCCCGGTCGGGGAACGCGGTTGCGAACGGGGCGAGACCCGTGGGCTCCAGCATCGCGGCTGTCAGTGCGACGACATCGGGGCGTCGGGAACCGATCTCTACCAGCTCTGCAGCTAGCACCGAAGTCCATGTCGGTCGAGAGGACCTGGTCCGCGGCGGGCAGACGGTGTGCTGCCGGTCGTGCGGATCCGTCTCGGCCGGGAGATGACCTCGCCCCTTGACCGTGCGGACATGCACCACCACCGGAGCCCGCAGCGACCGCGCGCGGGACAGTGTGTCCTCAAGCGCGCCAATGTCGTGTCCGTCCACCGGCCCTAGATAGGCCAGGCCCATCAGTTCGAATAACGACGGACCGATGGGCAGGCCAGCAAGATGGGCGGCCAGGCCCCCCACGGTCGGCGCGTAGGAGCGTCCGTTGTCGTTCAGGACGACGACCACCGGACGGTCTGGCGCGGCACCCAGGTTATTCAACCCCTCCCAGCACATCCCGCCGGTGAACGCGCCGTCCCCTACGACGGCGACAACGGTGGACCCTAATTCACCGCGAAGCTGCAATGCGCGAGCGAGGCCGTCGGCGTAGGACAGCGCGGTGGAGGCGTGCGAGTTCTCTACCCAGTCGTGCGGGCTCTCTTCTCTCCTTGGGTAGCCCGATAACCCCCGGGGCTGACGCAGCGTACGGAAGTGCGCCTGGCGGCCGGTGAGCAGCTTGTGGATGTAGGCCTGATGTCCGGTGTCCCATAGGATGGGGTCCGACGGCGAATTGAAGACTCGGTGCAGGGCCAGTGTCAACTCCACGACGCCGAGGCTTGAGCCCAGATGACCACCGGTTCGACTTACGGAGTCCACCAGGGTGCGCCGGATCTCCGCAGCCAAGAGGGAGAGCTCCGCAGCTCCCAGGCTGCGGAGGTCGGCCGGCTGGCGGATGCCGGCGAGCAAGCCACCACGTAGGTCTTGTACGCTGCTGGTCACAGTGACCTCCCGGGCCAAGCGGTATCGTGGCGATCGAATATTGGTCGTGGCGGCGACATCGGCGGCGGCTCGAAGCCACCACGACGCGAGTGGTAGGCGCAACGGCCCCTCATTTCGAGGCAGTATTCTGGATCGTTGGACTCCTATGACCTTAACGCGCGTCCCCCGAGGGGCTAGAAGACGTTGCGGAAGTCCAACTTGGCCTACCGCGCCGATGAGTGGTACAGACGAGACGGAAATGGTGTGGAGCACCAACCCCGCTGGTGTACGTTCACAACGACTTCTTAGTTCCATCCTGCAACGGGACAATGACAAGCGTCCACCTTCGGCCCCTTTCTTTGATCGGGCCGAAAATGAGGAAGGAATCAAGGTAGCTCGTGATGGCGGGGGGAGCGTTGCCTCGTGCCACCGAACCCCGCAGCGTTGTTGGCTGAGAAGTGTAGTCGGCGAGATGGCAATGGTCACTTGCGGCACCTCCTAGAGCGCCGTCACCTGAAAGGTGATCAACGCCGCGATGGCGTAATGCTCGAAGGCACACGGTCGCCTGTCAATCCTTTAATGCGCGCCGCATCGGTGACTCAATCGAGCCACTAACTCGACGTATACAACCCGTCACGCAGTGCCAAGGCGCCGTGGACGTGATCTGGTAGTACTTCGTTAGGTCGGTGCTCGAGCGTGGCCGTTAGTGCGTTGTCCGCATATGGCGCAGGTGCCGGTCCAGGTGGCGAGCAGGGCCTGCAGGTGGTGCAGGACCCGGTAGAGGCTCAGGCCGGCGCAGCCGCTTTTGGGTCGCTGCGTAGTCCGGTGAGGAACAGCTGGGCGGCGGTGACCAGGGTGACGTGGCGGTGCCAGCCCGACCAGGTGCGGCCCTCGAAGTGGTCCAGGCCCAGGGCAGTCTTCAACTCGCGATAGTCGTGCTCGATCCGCCAGCGGATCTTGGGCAGCCGGACCAGCTCGGCCAGCCCGGTGCCCTCCGGCAGGGTCGCCAACCAGTAGTCGGTGGGCTCGGCGGCCTCAGTCGGCCACTCGGCCAGCAGCCAGGCCGCCGGCAGCGAGCCGTCTGCGCTCAACCGCCCGGTCGGTCGGCGTCCGGCGGGGCGGATCCGCAGCGCCACGAACGCCGAGGTCATCGGCCCCCGCGAGCCCTCCCGCCAGGTCAGCTGCCCCGCGGCAGCCCGGCCGGCGGCCAGCACGTGCTCGCGTAGCCCGACCGGACGGGTGCGGTAGCGCGGCTTGGGATGCGGGCCCCGCCCGGAGTAGCCGACTAGCTCGGGCACCGCTCCGAGCGGGTAGGCGGTCAGGTCGCCGGTGACCTGGCAGACGTAGGGCCAGCCGCGAGCGGTCAAGCCGTCGCGGAAGGCGGCGTTGGTGCCGTAGCCGGCGTCGGTGACCACCACCGGCGGCGCGAGGTCCCAGCCGGCCAGCTCCTCGAGCATCTCCAGCGCCAGCCGCCACTTGGCCCGGTGGCGGGCGTCCTCAGGGATGCCGGCGCGCTCGCGCCGCGCCCGGATAGCCGCGGCCGCGTCTTCAGTCGCGGCCTCGGCGTCGTCCCAGCGCTCGGGCAGGAACAGCCGCCAGTTCAGCGGGCAGGAGGCGGTGTCGGTCACCGCGCAGACCGAGACCCCGATCTGGCAGTTGCCGACCTTGCCCAGCGTGCCGGAGTACTGCCGGGCCACCCCCGGCGAGGCGACCCCGTCCTTGACGAAGCCGGTGTCGTCGACCACCCACGCCTCCGGGGTGATCACCGCCACCGCCTTGCGGGCCAGCCGCTCGCGCACCGGCTCGACCGCCCAGGTCGACGAGGAGACGAACTGCTGCAGGCCCTGATGATCCACGCCGAGCCGTTCGGCTATCGGCTGCATCGACTTGCGCCGCCCGTCCAGCAGCAGGCCGCGCACATAGGCCACGCCCTTGCCCCGCTGATCACGGCGGGCCAGCGGCGCGAACACCTCCGCCGCGAACTCCTCCAACCGCCCTCGACCGGCGGCCAGCTCCCCCGGAGTCATGCCCCCATGGCAGCGCGCGGACGCAGGTCAGACAAGACCTAACGAAGTACTACTAGTGGACCCGCGTGCCCGCTTAGCTCCGGCCGAGGCAGGCCGACCGTCCCGAAGCCCTTGCAGTCCCGGCGACGCTCCATTGGACAACCGTGAGAAGGGTCGTCAAGCCACACGTAGTCTCGACCTGACCAGCATGCGATACGTGTAGGACGTGTCCTGCGGATCTTCTGAGAGGGTCAGCCTGGGGTGGCGGTAGGCTGCGGTGAACTGACCAATGCTGCGTGGGCGACGGGATGATCGGCTGGCCCGAGGCGCGGATGTACCGGATGGCGGCGGTGAGGGCTTGCAGGCGCTGGGCGACCCGGGCGGTGACCCGGCCAGCGCGCGCCCGCCGAACAGCCCCAGGTTGAGTGGGCATTTAGGCGTCGTAGCCAAACTCAATCAGCCGCCGAAATGGGACCAGCAGCGCCCGACCGGGCCGGGGCGCGCGGTTGCGGTGAGGCGGCGCAGGAGCGTCGCGCCGCGGGCGTGCGGGTAGTGGTCGAGTCCGGCGGAGATGTAGCCCTTGTCGGCGATGAGGGGCAGTGCCGGTCGCTCGGCGAGCGGCCCGCCGTCGTGGTCGAGGGCGCACATGAGCACCTGGCGCTCGTCGAGCTTGGGGTCGGCTAGTTGTACTGCCCAGCGAGGTTGTTTAAGCGTGTGATCGGCGGGTGGCATCCGATCGCGGTGTGGGGCCGGTGATGTGAACCGCCCCCGGTCTCGTAGCGGGCCTTAATCCACGGGAGAGTGGAATCGTGCCTGCACCGAGGAAGTACCCCGACGAGTTGCGTGAGCGGTCGATCCGCTTCGCCTGCGATCTCGTCGACGGCCCGGAGAAGCTGAGCGTGAATGCCGCCTGCCGACGGGTCGGTGAGCAGCTGGGCATCCAGCCGGACACGCTGCGGAACTGGGTCACGCAGGCCCGCGTCGACGCCGGCGCCGAGCCCGGGCTGACCACCGATGAGCGGGCCCGGCTGCGCGAGCTGGAGCGGGAGGTCCTCGAACTGCGCCGGGCCAACGCGATCTTGAAGACGGCCTCGGCTTTCTTCGCGGCGGAGCTCGACCGCCCCTCGCCGCGCTGATCGACTACATCGACACCTACCGGGAGCAGTTCGGGGTCGAGCCGATCTGCCGGGTCCTGCGCGAGCACGGCCTGCGGATCGCCCCGAGCACCTACCGGGCGGCCAAGACCCGCCCACCGTCGGCCCGCGCGCAACGGGATACCGTGGTCCTGGAGCGGATCCGCACGGTGCACGGCGACCGGAAGGTCGGTCGGGGGCTCTACGGCGTGCGCAAGGTGCACGCCCAGCTGCGCCGCGAGGGCGGCGTGGCCGGCCGTCCGGTCTCCCGCCGCCAGGTGGAGCGGCTCATGCGCGCCGACGGACTCGCCGGGGTCCGCCGCGGCCGGGCCTTTCGCACCACCGTTCCAGACTCGGCGGCGGCCCGGCCGCCGGACCGGGTGCAGCGCGACTTCACTGCACCCGCGCCCAACCGGCTGTGGCTGGTGGACTTCACCTACGTGCCGACCTGGTCGGGCATGGCGTTCACCGCCTTCGTCCACGACGCGTTCAGCCGCCGGATCGTCGGTTGGCGCACCGCCTCGGCGATGCCCACCGAGTTGCCGCTGGACGCCCTGGAGATGGCGCTGTGGACCCGTGAGCGGGCAGGTGAAGACGTCAGCGGCGTCATTCAACACAGCGACGCGGGCAGTCAGGGCGGACTCAATCGGTCGTCGCAACGCCCCGTGATCACGGAGGGGTTCGATGGTGCGACGTCAGCAGCAGGCGGATCGGGCTCTGCGGCCGGCCATGAGGTCGCCGGGGCGGCCGATGCCGGCCCCGGCATGTCGAGCGCAACTTCTGGCGGCTGATCGCGCAGGGAAGGCGCACGGAGGACGCCGCGCTCGAGGTCGGCGTGTCCACGCCAGTCGCGTCGCGCTGGTTTCGCCACGCTGGCGGCATGCCGCCGTTGAGCCTGGCCGAGCCCACCGGCCGCTACCTGTCGTTCCACGAGCGCGAGGACCTCGCGCTGCTGAAGGCGAAGGGGCTCGGAGTCCGGGCGATCGCTCGTGAGCTCAGGCGCGATCCCGGGACGATCTCGCGCGAGCTGCGACGCAACGCCGCGACCCGCAGCGGCAGAATCGAGTACCGGGCGACGGTCGCGCAGTGGAAGGCGCAGACCGCCGCTCGGCGCCCCAAGCCGGCGAAGCTGGCGAGCGATCCGCGGCTGCAGGAGTACGTCCAGACGCGGCTGAGTGGGCAGTTGCAGCGGCCCGACGGGACGGTCGCGGCGGGGCCGCCGACGACCTGGAAGGGCTTGAACAAGCCCCATCGTGCGGACCGGCGCTGGGCTACCGCGTGGAGTCCGGAGCAGATCAGCCGACGGCTCGTCGTCGACTTCCCCGACGATGCGGACATGCGCATCAGCCACGAGGCGATCTACCAGGCGCTCTACATCGTTAGGACGCGGAGCGCTCAAGCGTGAGCTGGTGGCCTGCCTGCGGACCGGGCGGGCGCTGCGCAAGCCCCGCGAGCGCTCGCGCAACAGGCCGCAGGGCCACGTCACCGCCGAGGTCGTGCTCAGCGAGCGGCCGGCCGAAGCCGAGGACCGCGCGGTCCCCGGGCACTAGGAGGGCGACCTGATGATCGGGCTGAACCGGTCCGCCATCGGCACTGTGGTCGAGCGGACCAGCCGCTACACGCTGCTGGTTCACCTGCCGCGTCTGGAGGGCTACGGCACTGTCCCGCCGGTCAAGAACGGACCTGCCCTCGGCGGCTATGGCGCCGTCGCGATGAAGGACGCGTTGCAGGCCACGATGGCCACGATGCCCGCCGAGCTGCTCCGCTCACTGACCTGGGACCGCGGCAAGGAGCTCTCCGCGCACGCACAATTCAAGGTCGACACCGGCATCGCCGTCTACTTCGCCGACCCGCACTCACCCTGGCAGCGCGGCACGAACGAGAACACCAACGGCCTGCTGCGCCAGTACTTCCCCAAGGGCACCGACCTCTCCCGCTGGAACCTCGAGGACCTGCTCGCCGTCCAGGCCGCGGTCAACAGCAGGCCCCGCAAGGTCCTCGACTGGAAGACCCCGGCCGAGGTCCTAGACGAGCAACTACGGTTGCTCCACCAAGCGGGTGTTGTAACGACCGATTGAGCCCAGGCAGTACACGGCCATTCGGTATCAGGACCGACTGGCCGACGCCGGTGCGCTCGCCTCGATCGGCAGCGTCGGGGACTCCTACGACAACGCCCAGGCCGAGAGCCTGATCGGCCTGTACAAGACCGAGTGCACCCGCCGCGACGGGCCCTGGCGCAGCGTCGACGATCTCGAGCTGGCGACGTTGTCGTGGGTGCACTGGTTCAACACCACCCGCCTGCACAGCGCCCTCGACCACAGGCCCCCGGTCGAGGTCGAGCAGGAGTACTACCGTTCGATCACCGCCGAGCAGCAACCGCTGCCGGCATAACCGCCCCGCTACAGAACCGGGGACGGTTCAATGGTTGTACTCGTGCAGCCAGGCCGGCAGGGCTTTGCGGCGGGCTGACTCGCTGAGGAACATCCGGGCGAAGGCCCAGCCGTCGGCCAGGGTGCGGTGGAAGCGCTCGATCTTGCCGTTGGTCTGCGGTCGGTAGGGCCGGGTCCGCTTGGGCGTGATGCCCAGCTCGGCGCAGGTATCCCGCCACGCGTGGGAGCGATAGGCCGAGCCGTTGTCGGTCAGCACCCGCTGCACGGGGACGCCGCGGGCGGCGAACCAGGCCACCGCGCGGCGCAGCACGCCGCTGGCGGTAGCGGCGGTCTCGTCATCGTGGATCTCGGCGTAGGCCACCCGGCTGTGGTCGTCGAGCACGGTGTGCACGAACGCCGTGCCTAGACGGGGTTGTGATGCTTGCTGCGGGGCTTGCCGGCCGTGGCGGCCCGGTTGCGGTGGCCCTGCTGGCGGCCGGTGTAGCGCCAGCCGCCGCCGTCGGGGATGTTGCCCAGCTTCTTCACGTCCAGGTACAGCAGGGCGCCGGGGGTGTCGTGCTCGTAGCGGCGGATCGGCTCCCCGGTCGCGCGATCGACGTGGGAGAGCCGATTGAGTCGGCAGCGGACCAGGACCGCGTGCACCGTGGAGGCGGCCAGGCCGAGCCGGTCGGCGATCTGCACCGGGCCCAGCCGCTTCTTCCAGCGCAGGTGCACGATCTTGCGCACGATCGGCCGAGGTGTGCGCCGCGGGCAGCGATGCGGCCGCGAGCTGCGGTCTTCCATCGCCGCCGGCCCGCCGGTCCGGTACCGCTCGGCCCACTTCTTCGCGGTGGGCCAGGAGACGTTGAACACCGCCGCGGCGTGGCCGATCGTCCAGCCGTCTTCGACCACGGCGCGGCCGAGCCTGCGTCGGTGGCGTGGGGTCAGGGCGGCGTTAGCGTGGGACACGAGGACCTCCGGGTCGTGCAGTGGGTGCCTTCAGCAGCTCCACTCCACGTCCGGAGGTCCTCCCGGACAAGGTCAGTCAGATCGTGTCGTCACACGCCCTCGACCAACGTCTCTGGCCAGTACAGCTAGTGAGCCATTCCCAGGAGCTGCTCCGGTGATCAGTTGATCATGTGGTGCGGCCGTGCACTTGGTGGAGCAGCACCAGTGCGGCGGCGGTGATCGCGCCGATGCGCCAGGGGCAGAGGGTGACCCGGCGCAGCGCCTTGAAGGTGGTCTAGAGCAGCGAGTTGCCGCGTTCGGCCGGAGCTCGGGTGGCCGCGTGCAGCAGGTTGACGGTGCGCTCGTCGTCGGTCAGCGGCGCGTCGGAGGTCTTCTTGATCGGCGTGGTCAGTGCCGCGCGCTCGCCCTCGTAGCCGGGATCGGCCAGTACGGCGTGCTCGGCGTCGATCCACTCGGCCGACAGCGGCAGCCGCCTCGGGATGGGTGCGCAGGGCGGTGGTGTCGTGCTCACGCCCGGGCCGGACGTCCGAGGTCCAGATCGACCAGCCGTCGGGCGCGGCGATGACCTGTACGTTGCCGCCGTGGGCGGCGTGCCCGACCACCGCAGGTCGACCTGGCGGCCGGATCGGTCGGTCCGGGCGGTCGGGCCGGGAACGTGGCAGCGGTCGGTCCGGATCCGCGTGCCGTCCACGGTGACGTGCGAGTGGCCGGCGGCGCGGGCCAGAGCAGGCCGGCGGCGTGCGCGCCGGCCAGGACGGCCTCGAGGTCCGGGGCGTGGGCGGCGATCACCTCGAGCGCCTCGTGCAGATAGCGGTAGGCGGTGGCGATGCTGAGCCCGACCTCGCCGGCCAGCGTGCGCACATCCAGGCGGTGGCGCAGCCAGCGCAGCACGAGCACGACCTGGGTGTGCACCGTGCCGGCCCGCTGCGCCGGCCGGGCACCGGGACGGCGCCGACGGCGGACGATCCAGCCGGTCACCGACTTCAACATCGGTACGGACACATCCAGGCTGGCACGATGAGACACAGCGGGCTCCCGGGGAAGCGGAGAGGCTTTGGCGAGACGATCTTTGCCTCGAGAGCCCCGGGCCCTCTTTCTGAACCCAGCCGTCATCAGCAACAACGCCGATCAGCCCATCAAAGCTGGTGAGGCAACCTCACTACTCGACGGCCAACGTGACATCAGCGGCGGAAGGCAAGTAAGTGACGGCGGAGCTTTGGCTGCACCGCCTTCTCAAGGCTAGGACGTTCCGCTCGCATCAGACCTAATACAGCTCAGCTTCGGCGTGGGCACTCCTCCCATCCAGGAGTAGGCTCCAGTCACTGTGACACGGAAGGCCGTTGACCAGGAGCTTGCGCCCTAGGCGCCTTCTGACTGACGGTGCACCGGGACACCTCGCGGTCACGACTGCACGAAGCCAGCGGGTGGTCGACTCGTCCGAAGGGCGCGTCGACTGGGAGAAGACATGGCGTCTCGACAGGTCACTCGGTCCTGCCACTACTGTGAGGCCTCTTGCGGCACGATCGTCGACGTGAAGGATGGCGCGGCTTGTCGCGTATCCGGGGATCGAGCTGACGTACTCAGCGCAGGATACGTCTGTAAGAAGATGCGACGAGTCCTTGACGAAGACACCGACAGGTTGCCCGGCCCACTGCGGAAGCACGGTTCAGCTTGGATCGGGCTCACCTGGGACGAAGCGGTGCGACAGATTGGGCAGCAAGTACTTTCGATTCAGCGTGAACACGGCAGGGACTCGGTTGCCATTTGCTTCGGCAATCCGACCGCGTTTGATTACGCTACTGTCCTTATTGGCCGGCTGCTCACCATGACGATGGGCACCGCAAACAGATACTCCGCCGCTTCACTCGATGGCCTGCCCCACCTCGTCACCTCTCGACTGATGTTTGGCAACCAATTGCTTCTACCTGTGCCAGACATCGATAGGACGGACCTGCTCATAATTATTGGTGCCAATCCGCTTGTTTCCAATGGAAGTGTTCTTTCAGCGCCAGGGATGCCGCGGCGACTAAGGGAGCTTAAACGCCGGGGTGGCCGGCTTGTGGTCGTCGACCCCAGAAGAACCGAGACGGCACGGATCGCGGACAGGCATCTGCAGATTCGTCCCGGCAGTGACGGCATCCTGCTGCTAGGACTAATCCACGCATTGATCCAGAACGGACTTGCGCCGTCAGGCAATTGGGTGACGGACGAGGATCTGCGCTTCCTGCGATTCTTGTCGAACCGTTGGGATTCAAGAGCGGTCGAGACGTTGACCGATATTCCGGCAGAGCAGATCGAGGAACTGGCCAATGACCTCATTTCGCGCGAACGAGCCGTGTGCTATGCCCGGCTTGGCGTCGCACACGGGCCATTCGCAACAGCTACATGCTGGCTGGTGAACGTGCTCAACACCCTCACCGGGAACCTAGACTCGATCGGGGGTGCGATGTTCACTCGACCGGCCGTCGACTTGATTGCTATCTCCCGGCTGACTCGAGACCAAGGTGACTTCGGGGTACGTTCACGGATTCACTCCTTTCCCTCGTTCGGGGGGGAACGACCAATGTCAACGCTCGCCGACGAGATCCTCGCCGAAGGACATGGGGCGATCAGAGCACTCATCACGGTCGGGGCCAACCTGGTAGAGTGCGTACCCGACTCCGCAAGAATTCGTCAGGCTCTTCCGCAGTTGCAGCTACTCGCGTGCGTAGACCCGTTCATCAACGAGACGACGAGCATGGCCCACTATATCCTTCCACCAATATCCTCGTTGTATCGAGACCAGTATCCTCTCATTACCTCGCTCACCGCTCTGCGCAATACTGCGAAGTACAGCCTCCCGGCCTATGACGAGCCACCGCCGGGGCCCGTTGACTGGGAAATCCTGTCTATGTTGCAAAGCGAACTGGCGAGGGGGCGACGCGGGCTCCATCGCATCATTCATCGAAACCTAGCTTCCGTGACCCGGCGCGTGGGTCCGACCCAAATGCTCAATGCTGCTCTATTGGTCGGTCCATATGGAATTCGAAATGCACTCTGGCGACGGCCGCTCGATCTGTCGGTCTTACGCGCGCAAGACCATGGAGTAGACTTCGGGCCGCTGGTTCCGATGCTGCGACGTCGACGAGTGAAGGTGCGCTTAATACCAGAACCCATTAAGGTCGAAGCCGAGCGCATGGTGGATGCGCTCGGGCGTGCGGGTCAGCCGCGCAACGGCGAGCTCCTGTTAATCGGCAGGCGGCGACGCAATTCGATGAACAGCGGAACCGCAAGTTTCCGAGAGGGCGCGTCCGAGTTTGAATCAAGTTGCCTCATCATGCACCCAGCGGACGCCTGTGCGCGGGGCCTCAAGTCCGGTGACAAGGCGCGAGTCTCCTCGGATACCGCGGAAATCGTTGTTCAAGTTGTATCGTCTTACGATATCAAACCCGGGGTAGTGAGCCTTCCACACGGATGCTCTGTCGGGTGGCGAATCACTTCAGGTGATGGTGAAGGCTTGTTGGGCCCTGCCGGCGCCAACGAGCTTACATCTCGCACCTTGGTGGATCACATCGCCGGTTCGGCGGTGCTGAGCGCAGTGCACGTGTCCGTCACAAAGTATGAAGGATAGCAGTTTCTGCGCGGGCGAGCAGCCGCTGATTGCACCGACCACGGACGCTGGTGACGGCGTCCGGTGACATGACGAAGACCTCCGGGTGAGGTGCGGAGCTGTCTAGGATTCGCTCCTTAGTTGGAGCTTGTCTCACGTGGCGAGCTTCTTGTAGCAGGTCAAGGTGGCGGCCAGGGTGAGGAATGCGGTGAACAGCCGGGCGGAGCGTTCGTAGCGGATGGTCAGCCGGCGGTAGCCGGTCAGCCACGCGAAGGACCGCTCGACGACCCAGCGGTGGCGGCCCAGCCGGGTGGAGGTCTCCACGCCGCGGCGGGCGATGCGCGGGCGATCCGCCGGCGGCGCAGCCAGGTGCGCAGATGCGGATAGTCATATCCCTTGTCGGCGTGCAACTTGTCCGGCCGGCGTGGCCGCGGGCCCCGTCGGGAGCGGATGGCGGGGAGGGCCTGCACCAGCGGGATCAGGGCGAGGCTGTCGTGGGTGTGGGCCGCACTGACCGCCACGGCCAGCGGCAGTCCGCCGGCGTCGGTGAGGACGTGCGGCTTGGAGCCGGGTTTGCCGCGGTCGACCGGATTCGGGCCGGTCCGTGGGCCCCCCTTTTCGCCCGGACGCTGGCCGCATCGACCACTACGCGGGACCAGTCGATGGCCGCCTGGTCACCCAGGCGATCCAGTACCGCTCGGTGCAGCCGCCGCCACGGGCCGGCCTCGGTCCAGGCGACGAACCGCCGGTGCGCGGTCGCCTGGGACACCTCGAACTCGGCCGGAGGTGCCGCCAGGCACAGCCGGTGGTCAACACGTAGACGATCGCGGTGAACACCGCCCGGTCATCGACGTACCGGGTGCCGCCGCCCTGCGGGCGCTCGGTCTGCGACGGGATCAACGGCTCAACGATCTCCCACCAGCCGTCGGGCACCAGCGTCTGTCCGATCCGTTCCCCCACGAGCGGGAGCAACACCGACCAGGTCAGACCTCATCCACATGAGACAAGCTCTTAGGAGGTCTTCCTCATGCCACACGCTAATGCCGCCCTGTCTCCGCGTGCCCAGCTTTGCTGGTTCCCTGCGTTGTCGAAAAGGGCTGGTCGCTGCGGCGTGCGGTCGCGCGGTTTCACACCTCGACGAGGACTGCGGCGCGGCGGGCCGGCCGCTATCGCGAGCACGTCGAGGCCGGCATGTTGGATCGACCCAGTCGGCCGAACCGCAGCCTGCGGCGCACGCCCACGCGCCTAGAGCGGCGGATCATGTAGGTACGGGTGCTGCGCCGCTAGGGCCTCTTTCATAGCCGCTAGGACCTTTTTCATAGGTCGCAGCCAGATGTTGATGTTGGTGATCTGGGCGGTGACCTCGTAGCGGACGGTGGGCTTGTCGTAGCGGGTGGCGAAGCCGCGATGCTATTAGTGGGACAAAACAGCTGATGGGCGCATCCTTCCCCTTGACGATCAGTCTAGGCGTCCAGGGTGAAAGCGCACGGAGCTCGAGCCGATGTGCGAGCGGCCGTGTCTGTTGTGCGGCTGCCCCCTGACGTGCTGCACGCCTTATCGGGCCTTGCTTCTGGTGCGGTCTAGCTTGGCAGAGCCACTGTCATCGGGGACATTAGCCAACTCCTTCATGTCGACGTGCACTGGCCGCCGGGGCGGGTTTCCGAGCTGGCGCAGTGGTGCTCCTGTCGTTCGGCCGAAGTGGCAGGACCCGCCCACCTCGCAAGCAACCAAGCTTCGGGTCACCGTTGAGGGAACTGCTGGGCCTGAGCGGCGACTGCCATCAGTAGATGCCGTCGCTTAACCAAGGTGCACGGTTCCGTGCCGAGCGGTTGAGGCGCCTGCCAGTGTGGGCGACTGGTCGGCGATGCGGGCGTGCCGGCTGCGGCCGACGCATCACGGTCCTCATGAGGCCTCCTGGTCTGGCTGGCCCTACGGTTTCCGGACCAAGTGGGGATGTCTCCTCACAGTTGAACCAGCCTCGACCGCAGGCGTGCTCCCGCCAGCCCGCTCGCACATCTAGCGCTTCTGGATCCTGCGGCCGAACCGTAGGATTCGAGGGGTGGTGAACGCCGCTCCTGCAACTATCACCACTCTGCCCGTTGAGGACTCGCCCGACCTTCTCGCCGTCCTGCCCCTCGAGGGGGCGCTCTGCTGGTTGCGCCACGGCGAGGGACTGGTGGGCTGGGGGGAGGCGGCTCGGCTGGAGGTCTCAGGTCCGGCCGCACTGGCCGAGGTGGCCGACTGGTGGGCGTCATACACGTCGGACGCCGTGATAGATGACCAAGTGGTGACGCCTGGCTCTGGCCCCGTATTGTTCGCGAGCATCGCTTTTGATCCCGTGGCCGGGACGTCGGTGTTCGTCGTCCCCGAAGTTGTCGTCGGCCGCAGGCGCGGCGTGAGCTGGTGCACCGGGATTAATGGCGCCTATCTCCACTCAGCCCCGACCGCAGGCGACGCAGACAAATCGTCAGTGCCGGTGCTGCGCTACTCCGACGGAGCGCTCGATCCGGCCAGCTGGTGCACGGCCGTCGCCGCTGCACTAAAGCGGATCGATACCGGGGAATTGACTAAGGTGGTCCTCGCCCGTGAACTGATCGTGGCCGCGGACGAACCACTCAGCCATCAACGGGTGCTGCGCCGACTGGCCGCTCGCTTTCCCCTATGCTGGACCTTCGCCGTGGACGGCCTGTTAGGGGCGACGCCCGAGCTGTTGCTCCGTCGAACCGGGCGGCGACTGTGGGCGCGCGTCCTGGCTGGCACTTCAAGGCGAGGTGCCGGTAATGAGGACATCGGACTGGGCGCTTCCTTATTAGCCTCGGAGAAGAATCGGGCGGAGCACGATCTGGCGCTCGAATCCCTTGTCCGTGCGCTACAACCCTACTGTCGGACGATCACGACCCCGGGTCGGCCCGAGCTGCTCACCTTGCCAAACGTCCTCCACTTGGCGAGTGATGTCCACGGCATTCAACGGTGCAGTGGTTCTGCGCGCGAAGCCGGATTGCTTGAACTCGTCGGCTCAGTTCACCCCACTGCAGCAGTCTGTGGAACTCCTGCCGGGACGGCGCGGACGCTTATCAAGGAGCTTGAGGCAATGGACCGCGGGCGCTACGCAGGTCCGGTTGGTTGGCTCGACTCTCGGGGGGATGGCGAGTTCGGATTGGCCCTGCGGTGTGCCGAGTTCGGCCGGGATGGCTTCTCGGCACGCCTCTTTGCCGGCTGCGGTATTGTTGCGGGTTCCGACCCGTTGGAAGAACTCATCGAGTCTCAGGCCAAGTTCTCGGCCGTACAGGCTGCCCTGGAGTGCTGACCGGCAATTGTCGGTGTGGCTTGCCACTTGCAATCTCCTAATGCCGGTGGATTCGTGCTGGCAACCTCGCATCGACAGAAAGACTCGGGATTGTAGTCGGCCAATCAGACCGCGTTGCGTATGTCTTGACAGCATGCCGTATGGCAGGCGCAGGGGACTGCCCCCAGTGCCGACCTGACAAAGTGAGGGGACCTCTGTCGGTTGAATTCCAGAGTCGGCGAGCCATCGAGGAGGTCCTAGACGGCGATGGAGCAGGTGCTCCGAGAAACCCAGCACTAGGCCCTGTTTGGAAGTCGCGCAGCCAGGTGTCGCTGTCGCTGACCATCACGGTGGCCTCGTAGCGGACGGCGAGCTTGTCGTCGCGGGTGGCGAAGCCGCGGTGCTGCTTGTGCAGGTTGATGCCGCACTCGGCGGCCTGCCGCTGCCGGTAGCCGGTCAGGATCCATCGTTGGCGGTCGCCCGCCGGCCGACCCTTCTTCCGCCGGTTGGCCTGCTGGTCGGCCTTGACCGGCAAGGTCGCCGGGATCCCGCGCCGGCGCAGATCGGCCCGATTGGCGCGGCTGGAGTAGGCCTCGCAGGCCAGCACCGAGGTCGGTCGGTTACGCGGGCGAGCCCGGACCCGACCGGCGTGGTACCCGGATTAGCCCGAGCACGTTGGTGAACTGGGGGCTGTCGGCGGCCTGCCCGGGCTTTACCACCGTGGTCAGCGGTTTGCGTCCCTGCTCGACCGCCAGGTGGGGCTTCGTCGTCCACCCGCCGCGGGAGCGGCCCAGGGCGTGATCGGCCGGCTACCCGACCGGCGGCGTGCGCTGGGTCTCCGGATGGCGGCGGGCGCCGGCAGCGTGCTGGTGGGCCCGGTAACCCTTGAGTCCACCTGTCCCGCGTCAAGCAGCTGGCGAATCGTCGGTCTCGGGAAAGTTGGGGATCAACGGGTCGGCCAGACCGAGGTGGACATCGAGGGCGGGTTCCAGGCCAGCGCCTCGTGCGGGCGGACGGTGCTGTACTCGACCCGGTAGTCCTCGGCGTGCGCGACCAGGTCCAGGGCGTCGGGCCTCTCTTCGAGAAGGATGACATGAGGAGGGACCCCCTCAGCTCAGCGCACCCTGGGTGCGTCGACTGTGAGGGAGCTTGAGGAGGCCCCCGATGGGGATCGTAGGCGGGCTGGACATCCACCGGCGGCAGATCACCTTTGACTACCTCGACGAGCGCAGCGGCGAGACTTGGCACGGGCGGATCGCCCCGGCCGACCGGAAGCTGCTGCGCGGCTGGCTGCACAAGCTCATCGCCGACGGCGACGCCGGCACGCCGGCGGCGTTCACGGTGAAGGGGTGCACCGGCTGGCGGTTCGTGGTCGAGGAGTTGCAGCGTGCCGGGGTCGAGGCGCATCTGGCCGAGCCGGCCGACACCTCCGCCGCGCGCGGGCCGAAACGGCGGGCCAAGACCGACCGGGCCGACGCCCGGCTGCTGCGCGAGCTGCTCGCCGACGGCCGGCTGCCCGAGTCGTGGATCCCGCCGGCCCAGGTACTTCCAGATGCGCGCCCGGCTGCCGCTGTTCCGCGACCTGCGCGAGCAGCACACCGCCTGGGTGCAGCGCATCCACGCCATCCTGCTGCACCACGGCGCCCCGGCGGTCACCGGCGGCCTGCTCGGACTGGACAGTCGCCGCCGGCTCGAGGCCGGCGCGGGCCTGTCACCGGCGGGGCGCGAGGCGGTGGCCGCCACGCTGCGGATCCTCGACGCCCTGGATGCCGAACTCGATCCGCTGCGCCGCCAGATCACCGCGTTCGCCGCCCCGCCAGCCCGGCTGCCGGGCGCTGCAGGCCGACTACGGCATCGGGCCGATCACCGCGACCGCGTTGTGGACCGAGCTGGGCGACTCGGCCCGCTTCTCCGCCTCCCGCAAGGCGGTGCGGCACACCGGGGGTGGACATCACCGTGCACTCCTCGGACGGCAAACGGCCGCCCGGGTACCTGTCCCGCCAAGGATCGCCGCTGCTGCGCTGGGCGCTGTTCGAGGCCGCCCAGTGCGCCGCCCGCCCCGGCTCTCCCGATCACGCCTACTACCGGCGGGTCGCCGAGCGGGTCGGGCGGCAACCGGGCCGCCCTGTCGGTGGCCGGCAAGATGGCTCGCCGGGCGCACCAGACCCTGCGCGCCCTCGGTGACCAGGCCCTCGCCCCGGTCTGATCGCCGCAGTCGCGGTGCGCGCATCTGCCCATCCACCGATGCCCGCGGCCCGCTCCAGCTGAAGCGCTGCCGACCGTGCCTCGCGCACGGAACGGCCTGGACAGACCGAGCGGCCGCCTCCCCGCCGGGACACCCCATCGATCATCATGTCACCGCAGCCGCACTGACCCTGGCTGCGCGCACCGAGATAAGGCCGGGCGCCCGCGCACCGCAGCCTGCCCCTGCGACCACCCGGCGCCGACGCCGGACCGGGAGCCGCTCATCGACCGAACACGCTCACTCCTCCCCTCCGCGGCGAGCAATCTGTGCCGGTCCTCGCCGCGGTCAAGGTCGTTCGTCCAGTAGGGCGCTCCACCTTGACCGCGGCTGCGGGCCGGCACCATCTCAAGCCGCCAGACGGGGCCAGGACCATGGACCCGATTGACCGGGGGTCCCTCCACAGATAAAAGCTTCTCGTACTTGAGCGAACCGAAGCCGCGTTCGCGTGAGCCGTTCCGTCCCGGGGTCTTGACCCGGGTGCGGACGTGGCGCAGCTCGGGGTGGGTGGCGATGAACGCCTCGAACCGAAACGACCGGAACGGCCCGCCGTTGTCGGTCACGATGGTGACCAGCGGAACCACCTGGCCGTGCTCGTCGCGCTCGGCCAGGTCGATCAGCGGGCGGCCGCCAGGCGCTCGGCCTCGGTGAGCGCGAGTTCGACCGCGGCGATCGCGTCGTGCTGGTTCGCCGTCGGTGCCACGTGCCAGCCCAGCTCGTACTTGCTCCAGTAGTCCCGGCAGCCGGCCAGCCGCCACGTCCCGCCGGCGCTGGTCTCGATACTGGCGAGAAGTCCAGCTGCCACACCTGGTTGGGCCCGGTCGGCTCGGCGGCGAACGCGGCCTTGCGCCGAGCGGCCAGCTGACCGCGCTCGCGCTGGTAGTTGGCCTCCAGCAGCAGCCCCTCGTCGCGCAACAGCCGCAGCACGGTGGCCTGGGAGACCCAATGCCCGTCGTGGCGGCACATCGCCCACACCTTGCGGTGCCCCCAGGCCGGATGGGCCAGCGCGTGCCGGCAAGCGGCGTCCCGGACCCGCTCCCGGGCCGGCCGCGGCCACGGGCCCCGCGTCGGCCGGTCGGCCCGGGCGCGGGCCTGACGGCGGCGCCAGGTGCGCTCAGGCACGCCGATCAGCGCGCAGAACCTCGTGGTCGGCATGCCCGCCTCGACGCGGATCACCTCGAGGTCCGCGAAGGGCCCAGGCGACCCTCGGCGGACTTCTTCCACACCCGCAGCTCGACCGCGGCCTCACCCAGGGCCTGGGTCAGCTCGGCGACCTCGGCCTCCAGCTGCGCCTCCCGGGTCGACGGGCCGGACTTGCCGGCCACCAGGCCGGCCCGGCCGGACTCCAGGAACTGGCGCTTCCAGCTCCCGACCGACTACTCGGACACCTTCGCCCGGCGCGCGGCCTCGGCGACGGTCACCTCTCCGGCCAGGATCGACAACACGATCCGGACCTTCTCCTCAGCCGGGAACACCGGCGGCCTCACCATGAACGATCAGACTCCTTACACCAGGTCAGACCCGCAAGCAACGGGCCCTGCCAGAAGTCTGACGCGCGACAAAAGCCTTGTGGCGGAGATGAAGGCGAGGAGCGCGATCGTGGCATCCCGGTGCCCTAGTGACACAACGGTGACGCCGTGGTGACGCACCTCCGCGAAGATCTCGACCGTGGGTCTGGCGTCCCTGCTACTGCTCTTCGAGCTCCTGACTGCTCTACGGCCGTCGGCCACGGCGCCTCCGGCATGTCTTGGAGCCTGCATGGGCTTTCCCAACGGATAGTTCAGCAGGCGCGCATAACCGGTGCTGCGTGCGGTCGTTGCGTCAATCAACAACACCGCGGGTTCCTCTTGGAAGACCTGCCTTATCGAAAGCGGAAGATGGGAGCGTCGTATGAAAACCGTCGTGCCCGACGCGCAGCTCGGGCAGCTCACCGTCACGCAGATTCAGGTCGGTGAACTTAACGCCGGCCCGATTCAGGTCGGCCGCCTTGTGCTCAACGACACCCGTACCGCCGTCCAGACTGGGGCAGCCGCGTTCTCCAACTTGCGGGTTGAGTTGCGGCTGGAACTGACGCTGCGCTGGAAGATCACTATTGACCTGGGATTTTTCGAGCGGACGTGGGATGGCTCGATTCCCTTCGGGGTGCAAACCCCGATGATCCGAGTGGGGGATCTGACGCTGCCGGGCCTGCAGCGGTTCGACCTCGGCCTGGCGTCCGTGTCGGTCGAGCAGTTGGAAGCCACCGTCGGCCCGCTGCGAGACCTGACGTTGAGCGGTCTCACTGCCGAACAGGTCCGCGTCGCCGACATGACCGCCCCGGTGCAAGACTTCACGATCACCGGACTGGGCCTCGGTGGGGCCTCGCTGGAAGGCCTGAACTTGCCTGATGCCTCCGTCGGCGCGGTCACCATCGCCCGCCTGCGCGGCCTGGCGGTCCCAATGGACTCGGTCACGATCCCCGACATCGCCCTTCCCGCTGCAAACGCTGGCCGGATCGTCGGCGAAGGCCTGGACACGGACGCCGAATCCAATCCAATCGACCTCACGGCCGACGCGGGCATCCTCGAGGTCACCCTCGAGCTCGTGCCGGGAGTACGACTCCTCGCCGACCAGCTAATTCTCGACGGCGTCAACCTGGCCCTGTCGGTCGGATCCCTCGAACTGCACGACGTCGTACTCCCGTACGAGGTCCTCAACCTGACCCTGTCCCAACTCGGCATCCAAACCGTCGACGTCCCGAAGATCCAGGTGACCTGACATGAGCGACCCAACACGCACCACCGTGCATGTGGACGTGCCAAAGGTGGACAACGTCATCGAGGTGAGTGAGCTGCTGGCTGCCCTGCGGGATTTTGCCGCCCAGCAGACTCCGCCATCGGACTCCGCTGGCGCCACGGAACTGAATCAAGTCCGTGACCTGGCCGCACAATTAACAGACCTCGTCGCGGGGATGCCCGATATCTTCCACCGGCGACCAAACCCGCCTCCCCAACCTTGACCGCGCTGGCCTGGACGACGCCCTGGCAACGAAAGGCCTTACGCGCCGAACCACTGGCCCTCGACTTCCACGATACAGCGACCGGGACAGGAGACACTCATGCAGACGGTGGTTCCCGACATCCGGATGGCACGGGCCACCATCGCGCGCGTCGCGATCGGCCAACTGGCGCTCGGCCCCATCACCGTCGGTGAGTTGATTGCTGGTGACCTACGCGTGGGCATGCGGTCTGGTCGCGTCGAGCTACAGAATCTTGAGGTCATCCTGGAGGCGCGGTTGCTGCTGATCTGGTCCATCCGCATCCCATTGCCGTGGCCGTTCGACGACATCGTCATCGCCGAGACAACGACCGACCTGGGAACCGTCTCGCTGCCCTTTGGGTTCGGAAGCCCAGCTATTCCAGGGTTGGAGAACATCGACCTCCAAATCCCCGAGCTCCGCGCAGCCGACCTCGTGACCGAGGCCGACCCCATCACCGGGCTCGAGCTGTCGGGGGTGCAGGCCGAGGGAGTCCAGGTCTTCGAGCTGACTCTGCCGACCGCCGGATTCCAATTCAACGGCCTAGCACTCACCGGTGTGAACCTCAACGACGTCACCGCCCCCGCGGCGGCCATACGCGGCGTCGCGGCCCGGAGCGTGCAGAGCGCCCCGCTCCAGGTGCCGAGCCTGCGCCTGCGGGGACTCGACCTTCCGGCCGCGGCGGCCAATGACGTCAGCAGCGGGCCCATCGAACTCGCAGTCCCCGGCCCCCCCTTCCAAACGCCCCCCTTGAGCCTAGGCGTCCTCGGAGTACAACTGCGCATCGAGGCCTCGGCCCGGACCCGGATCGCGCAGATGCGCCTGTCGGACGTCCAGGTGGGCGCGAACGCACGCACGATCGAACTCCGGAACGTGACCATTCCCTACGGCGCCGTCGAAGTGACCCTGTCGGACCTCGGACTCGACGTCCTTGAGATCCCTTTGGTGGGAGTGGCCTGAGATGTCTCCCGAATCACGCCAACCAGACCCGTCCGTCCAGGCGGCCTTCGAGCTCCCTCAGGAGCAGCCACCGCAGATCCAGCTGAGTCTGACCGACATCCTCACCCACCTGACAACCAACGCCCAGGCGCAAGTCAGCGTCACCGCAGCCACTCGCCAGGCCCAAGGAATGGATCCCCAGAGCGTTGACGAGCTCAACCGGCGACTGCAGAACGTGACGCGGCTCGCCGACGAACTCCAAGCCGAACTAGCCGCAATCCAGATTCTGCGGCCTCCCGACCAGGGGCGCCCGGTCGTCCTCTAGGGTTGATTTATATGCGGTAGCCGGCAACTGCGTCGACCCGAGTAACGGACTGCACGCGGCCGCGTTCCGTAACGGCTCAGGCTCACAACCCCGTCGGGCGGCATCGAGACTGAGTATCAGGATTTGCCGCCGATAAGGCAGTGGACGCGGCGAACCCGTGGCAGCGGATATCGCCAAGGTCTATCCCCTTTCGGGAGACGGAGCAGGTTCCATCAGAGAGCAGGTTTTATCAGAGCAGGTTCCATCAGAGAGGGCATCGACCGCCGCTCCACTAGACCGATACGGCTTGAGGGTCAGGCGACCCTACATAGTGTCCGCTCGGCTGCCCGACGAAGCGCCGAGCGGGCTGGCGATGACGGTAAATCTCCAGCTGTCGGAGCGCCTGGTCAATCAGCTCCGTTGCGACACTTCGGGCCCGGGCCAACGCGCCACTGCTTTCGAGGATCGCTTGCATCTTCCGATAATCGGACATGATGTCCTGATCGCTGCACGAGCCAGAGATGACGGACTGGACGAAGTCGGCCTCTGCGGAGGGCGCGGACGTCAACGCGTAGATTATCGGCAACGTGACTCGACGATTACGCAAGTCGCTGACGCCTGACTTTCCGGTCGCAGCCTCATCCCCCGAATAGGCAAGGACGTCGTCCGTGATTTGGAAGGCTACTCCCACCGTCTCGCCATAGTTCCGCAGTGCCACCTCTTCGGCGCAGGTTGCTCCACCGAGAACGGCCCCCGTCTGGCACGCTGCGCGAAACAGGCTTCCGGTCTTGCCTCGCACAACCTCTTGGTAGTGCTCTTCTGTGGCTGAGCAATTCTGCAGAAGGTGACCCTCGAGAGCCTGGCCAAGGCATAGGTCGACGCAACTCTGGGCTGTTATCCCGAGCGCCCGGACGATCCTATCGGCCGGGATCCCCGATTCACACAGAGCCAAACTTCGAAAAGCCTGGAATATGAATAGGTCACCGACCAGCAGCGCGGCGTCGAAGCCATACTTGCTCCATATCGTTGGCTGACCTCGACGCATCACGTCATGATCCATGATGTCGTCATGCACGAGGCTTGCGAGATGGCCGCACTCGGCCCCCACGGCGGCCCACTCGACCGCCACCGCGTCACCGCCGACGGCGAGACAAGCGTTCAACAGCATCTCGCCACGTATCATCTTCCCCGGGCGTTCGGCCGCATACTCCACTGCCTCGAGGATAGGGTTGAAAGGGTAGGAAGTGCGATCCTCGCCTGCTACCAGATCCAGGATCTTGCTCTGCAAGATGCTTCGCGTTTGGTCCACTGACAGATACTTCTCGGACGTGGTGCGATGCCAGGCGCCTGCGCTGTGCATAGGATGACCCCTCCACCGCTGTTTGGGTTGACGCGGCAGTTGCTGGTGCAGGGAATGTTAGCGCCCCCGGGACCACATGGATAGATGGTAGATCCCGGTCAATGGATCACTCGGCAGGGCTGCGGCGCGAAGCTCACTCGGGGCCACGCAAGCCCTGGATGGAAGTGTCGTCCTCGATAGGGTCGATGCCAGTTCGACGGACATGTCGGGCTGTCCTCACAGATACGTGGTGGCCTCGTACCAAAACACCCGGGACGATGACCGAGCGCGCGCTGAAGTTGTCCCTTGGGCGAGCTTTGCTGAGGCGGGTATCGAGGCGGTTTGCAGACCTTACGGGTGCGGGTTCAGTTGACGAGCCGACTCGCTACTTAGAGCTTGTCTCACGTGGCGAGCTTCTTGTAGCAGGTCAAGGTGGCGGCCAGGGTGAGGAATGCGGTGAACAGCCGGGCGGAGCGTTCGTAGCGGATGGTCAGCCGGCGGTAGCCGGTCAGCCACGCGAAGGACCGCTCGACGACCCAGCGGTGGCGGCCCAGCCGGGTGGAGGTCTCCACGCCGCGGCGGGCGATGCGCGGGCGATCCGCCGGCGGCGCAGCCAGGTGCGCAGATGCGGATAGTCATATCCCTTGTCGGCGTGCAACTTGTCCGGCCGGCGTGGCCGCGGGCCCCGTCGGGAGCGGATGGCGGGGAGGGCCTGCACCAGCGGGATCAGGGCGAGGCTGTCGTGGGTGTGGGCCGCACTGACCGCCACGGCCAGCGGCAGTCCGCCGGCGTCGGTGAGGACGTGCGGCTTGGAGCCGGGTTTGCCGCGGTCGACCGGATTCGGGCCGGTCCGTGGGCCCCCCTTTTCGCCCGGACGCTGGCCGCATCGACCACTACGCGGGACCAGTCGATGGCCGCCTGGTCACCCAGGCGATCCAGTACCGCTCGGTGCAGCCGCCGCCACGGGCCGGCCTCGGTCCAGGCGACGAACCGCCGGTGCGCGGTCGCCTGGGACACCTCGAACTCGGCCGGAGGTGCCGCCAGGCACAGCCGGTGGTCAACACGTAGACGATCGCGGTGAACACCGCCCGGTCATCGACGTACCGGGTGCCGCCGCCCTGCGGGCGCTCGGTCTGCGGCGGGATCAACGGCTCAACGATCTCCCACCAGCCGTCGGGCACCAGCGTCTGTCCGATCAGTGCGCCGCGGGTCCATGCCGAACTCGCCTTGGGTTGGGCCTCGCCTGCTGTCCCAGCAGGTCACCCGGCTAGTGCGAACGGCCGGACTGGTCGGGGTCTCCCCCGCCGTGGCCACTGACGTGCCAGGGCGGTGCCGGGGGTGGACGACGATATGGTGCGGCGACGTTCGCGCGGACGCACCCGACCGGTCATGGGCCACCGACATACAGTAAGACCGAGTTCCCGTCCTCCGATGGCAAGGTGGACTGCGCCGCCGTCTTGGACGTCTACAGCCGCGCGGCGGTCGGCTGGTCGATCGCCGACAAGCGGCGCCTCGAACTGGTCCTCCCCTCCCCAAGGTGGCCAACTGATGCCGCTCCCCCTGCTCGAAGAGAGTGATGCACTCCAACCGCGGAGCCAGTACACCTTGAATTCTCGGCCACCAGCTGTGCACCGCCGCGCTGCTGGGCTCGACGGGCAGGGTGACCTCCACGGTCGACAACAGCCTGATCGAGTGGTCCTGGCCAACGATGCAGCACGAACTGCTCGACCGTCGGACACGCAGTGTCCGGGCGAGATTGACTCGGCGGTCCTCGAGTGGAGTCCTCGCTATCCTTACATCAGCCGAGCGACAAGCCGTTCACCCCGCCGGGCTTAACGCCGCGCAATCACCCAACCCGACATGTCCGCAGAACCGGTCAGAGACTCGGCCGCCAAGTGACCGCTCGAACTCGCGGCGTCGCCTGCGTTGCAGCAAGCGCGGTCAATCTGAGCGCCACAGGTCGACCGCTGAGTAGTGTCTCGACGTATGGATCAGTTGCTATCCCTGGCCGAAGAACGGTTCATCCTGCTGACGACGTACCGCCGATCCGGTGAGGCGGTCTCCACGCCTGTGTGGGTCGGACGCCAGGGTGATGCTCTTGTCGTCCTGACTTCAGCCAGGAGCGGCAAGGTCAAGCGGATCCGTCGTGACCCCCGCGTCCTGGTTCAGCCCTGCGGGCCCTTCGGCAAGGTTCCTAAGGGCGTCGAGCCGATGGCTGGAATCGCTGAGGTGCGCGAGGATCCGACCGACGTCGAGCGGGTCACTGCGATCATCCGGCGGACGTACCCCATTGAGTCCCGCGTCTTCATGCTTCTTGAGCCACTTCACGAGTGGCTCCGCCGTCAGGCGCCTGTCGCGCATTACGCGTTGCACATCACTAGCGACCCCCGGGTCGCGGCATAGAAAGTATAAGCGCGTAAAGAAGTGTTGAGCGCGGCCTGGTCCGCCCCGGGTGGGTTAGTTCACTCCCAACTCAGTCTCTGCACCATGGCGAGGTGATTCACTACAATCTTGCCTGTCATGGCCGTCGAGGTGATGTGGTGCGTCTAGCGGATGCTGTCTCATACACGGGAGGACATGCTCCTCCGGGGCAGGCAGACGACCGCTACTGATCTTCGACTTGCGACCGTTGCTGCAACCGCTCGGTCACCAGGTCGGCCAGGCGCTCGTGGTCCAGTTCACGCACGCCGCCACGCCGGATGTCGTCGTCCGGACCCAGACCCTCCTCGTCATCGCGCGGCCGTGCTTCGCCCCGCGCCGCAAGACGTAGCGCGAGGAGGTCGGCGAGGCGGTTGTAGTCCAATTCACGCACGCCGCCACGCCGGATGTCGTCGTCCGGACCCAGACCCTCCTCGTCATCGCGCGGCCGTGCTACACCCCGCGCCGCAAGACGTAGCGCGAGGAGGTCGGCGAGGCGGTTGTAGTCCAATTCACGCACGCCGCCACGCCGGATGTCGTCATCCGGACCCAGACCCTCCTCGTCATCGCGCGACCCTGCCACACCCCGCGCCGCAAGACGAAAGGCCACCCGGTCTGCCAACCTGTCCAGCTCCGACCCCCGCAGCACACCGACGCGCCCCCTCCGATCGGGCACCTCGTCGGCGACTCTGCGGGCAGTGCTCCCCAACTCGTCAAGGAAGCGACCATTGGCTCGGATGAACCCGGCGACCAGGTTCTCCACCAGGTCCGAACAGGACGAGGTACCGACCAACTCATCGGAGAAGGCCAGAGATGCCTCCGAGAACCCGTCGGCCAGGCCGCCCGCAACCGACCCGTCCCGCCTAACGCGGGTTCTGCCGCGACCGGCATCCGCTCCGACCGTTCGCTCGGCGCCCATGTCTGCCGGCAGATACGGATCCGCGTAACTAGCCATGGTGAACCTCCTCGTCCCTTAGACGGCCTAGCGTTCGGATCCGACTCTCCGGATCACAGAGGTGAGGGCAAGAAACAGCATGACGCATCCGACGAGCGCCAGCCAGGGGTGCTCGGCGACAGAGGTCGTGGAGTCGACAATCGCACGCATGACCGTTGACTCCGCCCCCACGAGGGCCAGGGCTGCCAGTCCGATGGCGGCGAGCCCCGCGACAGCGCGAACGAACCGTAGGGTCATGAGCACGATCTGTTCCCAACTCGACAGCCCGCGAAGCGTGGCGCGACCCAGCTGAGGCAGGCGAGTCAGGGCCCACTCGGCACTCTCGGCCACCGCAAGCGGCGTGCGGGCGAGGCGGAAGGCGGTGTAGGTCGACCGTAGCTGCCCACCCACCGCCTGCCGAATTACGTCTTCTCGAGCATCTTCCACGAAGCGGGCGAGATGACCGATCCAGTGCATCGTCGGGTAGAGCCGAAGAACAACCATATCGGCGATAAGAACGGTGCGGTACAGGGCGACGGTGCTGACCGTCATCGGCAGCCGGCTTCGCCGTAGTGCCTGCAGAGTTCTCGTGAGGAATACGCCCGCGCTCTTCTCAGCCAGGCCTGCCTCAGGGTCCTCGTTGGCGAGCAAGTAGTCCCTGATGCTCAATTTGAGGTCGTGTTCGAACGGACGGAGGTCTCGGCCTTCCGGGATCGGCTCGATGCTCTCAAGCATTGCTAGGTATGCATCATGCGAGCGGCCGCGTACGAAGGCCTCACGCAGGCGCAGCTGCAGCTCCCACTGCCGCTCGTCAATCCAGCCGGTTAGCCCAAAGTCCACCCAGGCAACAGTGCCGCCCGCCATGACGATGAGGTTCGAGGGATGCGGGTCGGCGTTGAAGGTACGGAACCGCATGGTCTGCTCCAGGACCGACCTGAAGACAATAATCGCGGTTCGTTCTGGCGTGATTCCCATGGCCGCCCATCGCGTAAGGGACGCCTCATCCCCTTTCACCAGGGCGTCAATGAGTTCACGCACAGCCACTCCATCGATTCGCTCTAACGTCAGCATGTTGAAAGTGGAGAGGGAGCGGTAGACCTTCGGCGCATAGTGTGCGATCGGATCGACGACCATGCGGCGCCTGATGTAGGCCGTGTTTTGGGCCTCACGGCGAAGATCGAGCTCTTCCAGTGCCGCGCGCGACAGTTCGTCGACGAGCCGCCGGATGTCGAGGCCGCGCAGGACCGGAAGCGTGTCAATTACCCGGGCGGTCAACCTGATCCAGGCCGCATCGACCCGCATCAACGGGCGGATGCGCGGCTTCAACACTTTCACGACGACGCGCTCGCCGTTATGCAGGATCGCGCCGTGCACCTGGGCCAGTGAAGCGGTCGCTAGGGGCGTGCTGTCGAACACCGCGTAACTCGCCTCCAACGGGAGGCCGAGCTCTGCCTCGATAATGCGCCGGATGTCCCCCGTCGGCACGGGACGAAGCCGGTCGAACAACTTGCTGAGCTCTTCGCAGTATTGCGCCGGGAGCAAGTCGTATCGCGAAGCGAGCAGCTGCCCGATTTTGACGTATCCGCCGCCGCAGGTCTCGAAGTACCAGCGAAGGAGGCGCGGGCCCGCATCCCTCCCCAGGCCCCTCCTAATCAACAACAGTGGCCCGCATAGTACGGTCAGCGCCGCCACCCAACACAAGCGCGCCACCGACCACACTACGGATACCCCCTGCCTTTTTGATTACTCCTGTTTGCCACCTCCGCCGCGAGGGCCGGCTAAGTCATCAGAGGTCGCTAGCCCTCCTTCGCCGGATTGTCGTGGTACGCGGCGACGAGAGGTGCGGACATGAGCCGCTGCCGCCCCGCCAGCCCTACGGGGATAATGTGCGGCACGGATCGCGCATAAGAAGCATAACATTCACCGAACACCAGTCGAAGACGACGATCCTCTAGGACGTTGTATACAAGCCCATAAAGAACATTCGCTGCGGCCACGGCGATTGCAGTAGCTGTTCCCACCGCTACGGCAAGGCCGCAGGAGAAGAAGATGCCCGACCAGAAAAGGGGATGCCGGACGTGCGCGTACGGTCCTTCACGCAGGGGCTGGAAGGCTGCAGTGCCGACGTACTCCGGGACGAACCCGACCCTGGCGCTGCCCAGGGTGCGCCACGCCTTGATAAAGAGGACTGTGGCGCCGACGGCGACCACTCCTCCGGCGGCCGCTCGCAGGTTAAGCAACGGCGTACCCACAGGCAGCAGGGCCGACTCCCCGGCCCGGATGTTCGGGCCGTTGATGGCGGGGCGCAGCATCTGGGCGAAGCTCACGGTCAGGCCAGGGATGAGGTCCACGAGAAAGGCCCGCCGATACGGCAGCAGAGTCGACTCTCGTAACCACCTCTGCCTATTTCGGGGGAACACTAGGCTGTGCCAGACAGTCCACAATAGCCAGGTTATCGCCACGACACTGACGGTTCCCGCGAGACCCACGTTAAGGTACCACTCAAGGACGGCCAGCGCGCTGGCGGCAGCGACGGTGGAGGCGCCGAAGCCAAACCAAATGGCAAGAGCCGCGACCTTCCGAGCGGTCCGGCCGCAAATGCCCAGAGCAGTCAGCAGTTCGTTCACGTCCCCAGTCCTTACCGACGCTGCACGAGAAGGTGGATTGGCCGCCGTGTTCGTAAGGTGATCGACGGCATGAGGTCCGGTGGGGCCAAGCTCAGCAATTCGTATCGACGGACGACGGCTCCGAGGACGAGCCTGATTTCACGCAGGGCGAGCCGTTCACCGATGCAGCGCCGCGTGCCCAGGCCGAAAGGCATAAACCCGGCGGCCGGTACGCCCGCTAAGTCTCCGTTCAACCAGCGTTGGGGCCTGAAGGACGCTGGATGCGGATACCAGTCTTCGCGATGGTGGAGGACCCAAACAGGCACCAAGACCTGCGCGCCAGCCTCGATCTTATAGCCCGCCAACATCGTGGGGCGGATTGCCTCGCGCCCCATGGCCCACACAGGTGGAAACATCCGCAGCGACTCTTTGATTGCGGCGTCCAACAGAGGCGTCGCCACGTCCCCGCACAAGGCACCGATTTCCTCGGCCTCCACCGTTCTCCTGAGCTCTCTGGCCACTTCCTCTTGCACGTCCTCGTGCTTGGCCAGGAGCCAGCAGGCATAGCCGAGGGCGAGAGCCACAGTCTCGTGCCCCACGAGGACCGTAGTTAGCAGCTCGTCGATCATGCGCCGAGCGGACTCAGTCTCGCTTTCCTCGGAAAAGTGAGCGCGGAGCAGAGCCGCGAGGCCATAGTCGGAGGAGGAGTCGAGCGCCTCCAACGACGGCGTCAACATGTGCTGGAGCTCTACCATCGCCCGATGCGCTCGCTGGTTCGCCGGCGTGGGCACCTCTGGCGGGATCCGGATCCCGGTCCCGCCGATACCAAGTGCATGGCGCATAAGAACGTCGAGGTTGCTGGCGATAAGATCCGCGTCGGCAAGATTGGGCAGCCCCATGACTGTGTTTAGCAGGATACGGAGCGACAATCCTGCGGTCCATGCGGAAAGGTTCACGTGCCCGCACTCCGGCCACTCGCCGAGGGCGCTGTCGCATGCATCCACCATCGCGTGGTCATAGCGAGCTGCATGTGCCCTGCTAAAGGCAGGAAGGATGGCGCGGCGCCGCGCCTGCCACGTGGGCCCGTCGGAGACGAGAAGGCTCTCGCCCAAAGCATCGGCCAGTCCCCGCGAGAGCCGGTCCAACGTATATGACCGCGCATCTCGGATCAGGACGGAGGACACTTCCTCCTCGCCGCTCACCATGTAGACGTCCAGGCCACGGACCTTGAGGTAGACCAGATTGCCATAAGTTTTCTGGGTCCTCGCCATAAAAGTCAGCGGATCCGAGGCCACTGCCATCGTGTTGCCGACCAGGGGAAATCCCCTCGGTCCTGGCGGTCGGTCCCGCATGCGCCTTATAGGGGCGGCCCCGGTCCCCGACTTGTTGTGGACAACGGAATAGACGTTAGCCTGGGCTGACCTGGCCACGGCCTCCTCCAGGGGATTTTATCTTCTGGATCCAGGAAGACCAACATGCGTCGGGATGATTCGGGGCACCTCCTTCGAGTAGGCGGCATAGCGATCCCCAAAGATTCGTACGAGGCGTCGGTCTTCCAGCCTGTTGTAAATGAGGCCGTACGCCACGTTGAGGGAGGCGATGGCAAACGCAGTGGGATGGTCGCAGATCAAGGCGAGTCCGAAGGAAACGACCACTCCGGACCAGAAGAGCGGATGCCGGACACAGCGGTATGGGCCAGTGCGTACCGGAACAAACGAGGTCGGATACAAGAACTCACTAACGAAGCCCACACGCGCCGCACCCAGCACCCGCCAGGCGCTAAGGAATAGCGCGGTGCCCAAACAGAGAAATAGCCAACCAGCGGTGGCCGTCACCCATTCAAGCAGTCCGCGAGGGACCGATGGCAACACGGAGTTCGACCGGATGACATCGCCGTTCAAAGCAGGCCGGAGCATTTGCGAGAAGCCGACGGTGATGCCTGGGAATATGTCGCGTGCGAAGGCTTGACGGTACGCAAACTTCTTGCCTAACAGGTGACGCCGATCCTTCTCGAACACGAAACTGTGCCAGATGGTCCAGAGCGCCCAGACCACGGCCACAATGCCCACACTAGCTCCGCCACTCAGGCCGCAATTCGCCTCGACGGCTGCCTGTGCCGCCGCGATCAGTACCATCGCGACGGTAAATCCCAGCCAGATACCCACGGCCGCTGCAGCGCGCTTCGTCCGTCCTGTGACGCCGAGTGCGTCCAAGAGTTCACTCAACAGCTGCTCCCAACCGTCAGAGCTGGTCGCCAACCATTCCCAACCACCACCGTAGGGGGCGGGCAACTTCACGCGCCGAAAGATGTTCTGCTCAGCTGCGGGATAAATGGCACTGAGTAGCGACGGAGCTCAAGGCTGATCCAGTCGCCAACTAATCCGCGGTTCCTAAGCCTGCCTGCATCTGGACATCGAAGCCTGTCACCGTAGCTGGGTCGCGGTGCCGGCGCTGAAAGTTATCGCCTTGCAGGCGGTGACGTGTTTTCCACGGCCGCACCTCCCAAGATCAGCGGCAGAAGGTTCCCGACGTTCGGGATGACCGCTCGGGGTAGTCGGGACCGTACGCTGGCCATGGAGTCGAGGCAATGGGAAACGCCCTCGCATCGCATGACGATGAAGCCGAGGATTGCACAAGAGCACAAAGACTCTACATCGGTTCGTGCAACGCCCCCTAGCCGGGGGCAGGGACCAAGCACTACCGCGACTCGACTGCGGAAGCACGGTGGCGGAGATCCCCGCTCGGCGCCCCTGAAGCGACTGTTGCTAGTCCCGGGAAGAGACCCTAGCGATGCACCACTCTCCGCTAAGCGGTGATCATGTGAACCGAGGACCGCCGGTCCCCACTCTGCCATCGCCTATCGCGCATGTGTTCGTAGGCCCGCCCGGTCAATCGTACTGATTACGCCTTTGAAGGCCGCGGGCACCTCCGCCGGACAGTGAGGCATTCCCAGTAGCCGAGGGCTGGCAGGTCAGGGACACGCCGAGGGCGGTCAGATGACCGGAAGGAGCGCAGGACCTCGATAGGAGGGGCGTCCTTCCACAGATGTCCAGCTGCACCGAGGTCCTGCTGTGGCCGATCCTGTCACCTACACCGCCGTGCTTCCGGTCGCCGAGGAGACCGTGCTGTTCGTGTCCGGCCTACTGGCCGCCGAGCGCCGTCGCCGAGGTACGCGAGGCCGACGGCGGGCGCTGGGCTGCTACCGACAGGCGGTGCTGGTGCTGTGCTGGTTCTGCGATGCCACCCGGCTGGTCCAGCTGGCGGCCGACAACCGGATCGGCCGGTCGACGGCCTACCGGTATCTGCGCGAGGGCATCGAGGTCGTGGCCGCGGCCGCACCGGGGCTGCGCGGCGCGCTGCTGGCCGCCCGCGCCGCCGGCCACTCCCATGTGACGGTGGACGGCACGCTGATCCGCACCGACCGGTGCTCCGTCGCCGGACCCGCTGCCCGTGCCGACCGACCCGAGCGCCGGGTCGACTTGTGGTGGTCGGGCAAGCACGCCGCCCATGGCGGCAACATCCAGGTCGTCGCCGCTCCCGACGGCTGGCCGATCTGGACCTCGGGCGTGCGGCCCGGTCGCGAGCACGACACCACCACCCTGCGCAGCCACGCCGAGGCGCTGCCGCTGCTGGCCGAGTGGGCCGATGAGGACCACGCGGCGCTGGCCGACCTCGGCTACGAGGGCGAGCGAACGGCACTGACCACGCCGATCAAGCACCGCACCGGCCGCCGGCTGACCGACGATCGGCGCACCGTCAACCTGCTGCACGCGGCCACCCGGGCCCCGGCCGAACGCGGCAACTCGCTGCTCAAGACCACCTTCAAGGCTCTGTGCCGGGTCAGCCTCTGCCCCTGGCGCATCGGCGCCATCACCGCCGCTGCTCTCGTCCTGCTCCATCACGAGCACAGCCGCACCACATGATCATCGACCGAGGCGAGCCGTTACTGGGAATGGCTCAATGCCACAACTTCCCCGGGTCGCCGCCGCCAAGCTGGTATGCCAGCTGACGTCTCCTCGGGAGAAACTCGGGGAGGCCGTCCTGGGAATGCTAGGCGTTGATCCGCAACGGTATGCGCGCATCCCCGTTCTGACCTCGACCTGGAATGGACGGATCGGGCAGACCTTAGTCGGTTGCGTCCCTTCGCCGCCGCGCAGCACAGCACCCGCCGTGGACCGGGCTGAGGCCCGACCTGGGCAGGGCTCAAACAGCTGTGCCAGGTGGCGGCCATGTGCGGCGGGCCGGAATCAGCCAGCGAGCCACGCGTAAGGCGACACGAAGTTTCGGGTCACCGGGCGCGCGGATCTGCGCGATCAGCCCGGCTGTGCTGCGCTCGATGGACCCTTGGGCGTCCGCGCTGCCCAGTGGGTCCTTGAGCCGGTCGGCGTTGTACCAGGCCATCCCTCGGACCACCCGTATGCCGTAGTTGCTGAGCAGCTCGTCCTGCTGTGTGAACAGGTGGTCTAGGCCAGCCAGCGCCCGCCAGTAGCGGGTCGCCAGGCCGCTCTGGACGGCGTCGATGGAGGCGGCGAGCACGTCGTTCATTCGATGAAAGTCCGCGATGCGCGACCCGCCATGCTGTCGGCCTCTAAGGTCTAGCAGGGCGAGTGGCAGGTCGTAGGACATGTGCGCCATCATCGAGAAGAGGACGTCCTCGAGCACGTACGAGCGAGGAGTGCTTGACGCCGCGTACACGTCGCGCCACGGCTGAGGAACGCTGTGGGGCAGGTCGCCGGGGTGGGCGGGCCGGTGAGGACGGGCCGTGGCGAGGCAGCTCTCAAGGCCGTCCATGGCGCTGAAGTACCGCTCCGCCAGCGCCACGGAGAGGTCCGCGACCCAGTCCGGGTCATTGAACGCCGGCTGCCCCTCAGCCAGTGCCGCAGCCAGGGTGCGCGTCAGGCGCAGGTACACGTAGGCGAACGGCGCCCGGTGATCGCGCTCCGCGTCGTACCGGTACAAGTAGGACTCCAGGCGGTCCGCGACCGCCGTCACCTTCGCCTGCGCAGGGTCGGCACCAACCCCATCGGCTCCCCTCACGCGCACCGGGTCCGTGCCGGTCATCGCGACAGCCGCCGGATGCGGTCTCCAACACGCACGGCGTCCTCCGTTGCGATCGCCCAGGCCGACGTTAGGGTTCCTGACAGAGCCCGGCGGTCTGCGCTCACGTCGTACGTCGCCGTCCACGGTGCTCCCAGCAGGGGCATGTAGTAGGTCGAGGACATGCCGCCGTTGCGGATCAGCGCGGGGTAGGTGAACGACCGGGTCAGAATCCTCGGGATCGGGCCGAAACGTTCGGCTGCGTGAACCGACACCCCTGTGCCGTCCGGGGCGAGTTCGTAGCGTTCGTCCAAGTCGTACAGGGTGATTCCCAGCCGTGACAGGCGGACCCTGTTGAGTGCCGTACCGAACGGTCCCTCCTCGGGTCGGGGCATGATCACAGACCGCAGACGGGCTCGCCCGGTGAGGCGCTGGGTGAGGGCCATTGCCGCGACCAGCACGAGATTCCGCACGCCGATGCCGCTGCGCAGGAGTCCGCGCCAGTCCGTGACGCGAAAGCTGAACGTCCCCCGCCACGTCCCCGCGCCGATCTCGAAGTAGTAGACGTGGCTCGGTGCGCCCGTCGGTTCCCGAGCGCTAACGTGCCGGACCGTGGAGTGTCCCATCGCTGCCTCCTGACGGCGTGCCCGATCCAAACCGGACCTGACCGGTTTGGAGTCATTCTGCGGCACGTTCTGCCGCCTGCATGTGGATGCATCCGTCGGGTCTGCCGCTGCCACCATGATCGCGGATCGAAAGTGAACCACCGAGGCTAGGACCGACGCACCACGCGAGCGTCACGGTGGTTCCTGACGGTGACGCCTCCGGGAATGGTGCAGCCGGTCGGCGGTCTGAGCTCGTCGGCGAAGTGCTGGCATGCGAGGGGCCACCGCGCGGATGTTCTGCGTGTTCCCACCAGGGGTCACTCAGAGGAAGGCCACGCGATGGCCCAGGACCAGCCTGCCCTGCTGGAGCTCTCGAGGCAGTCGAAGCCGCCGACGTCGACGACCGCATCCGCACCGCCACCGAGACGCTCCACCAGGCCCTGTTCGCAGTGGTGACGGAGGCCTGTCTGCACGGGGGTGGGCACCCGCAAGGTCGATGACCCGGTCCGCGCGCTGGGCGCCGACACCGGCATCAGCACGTCTCAGGTCAGTCGGATCTGCGCCGACCCGGATGCCGAGGTCGCTGCCTTTCCGCGACCGCAGCCTCGCCGACACCGCGTTCCCGTACGTGTTCCTCGACGCCACCTACGGCGAGGCTCGGGTCAATCGCCGGGTAGTCTCCCAGGCGGTGGTCATTGCGACCGGGGTGGCCGCCGACGGGCACCGCGAGGTCCTCGGCTTCGCCGTCGGCGACTCCGAGCACGGCGTCCTGGACGGCCCTCCTGCGCTCGCCGAAGGCCCGCGGCTTGGCCGGTACCCCAGCTGGTCATCTCCGATGCCCAACCGGGCTCGAGGCCGCGATGGGCGCGGTGCTCATCGGCACCAGGGAGGCCCGAGACGACCTGCTGGCCTTCACCGCCTTCCCGGTCGTCCACTGAAGGAAGATCTGATCGGCCAATCCTCTGGAGCGGCTGAACAAGCGTCATGCCGTCAGCCCTTCTCCTTTCCTTTCGTGCCGCGAGTCCTTCCGTGCCGCGAGCGGTCGACGCGGTGCGTGCCGTCGACATCGCCGTGCGGAATCCGGTCATGGCTTGTCGACCGCAGACATTCGCGCTTTCCAGCCCGTTGACCGAGTGCCTGAGGTGGCGTCAGGCTCGGCCTCATGTCCGGGCGCATGAACGCCGCGTTCCCTCCTCGCCTCAGTCCCCTGGATGCCTACTTCCTCGACGTCGAGCCTGGCGGACCGGCCATGAACATCGGTGGACTGATCGTGCTCGAGCGGCCGGACGGCGTCCCCGCCCTCACCACCGAAGCGCTACGAGCGCGTGTGCTGCAACGGCTGCCCCTGCTACCGCGGCTCCGAGCGCGAGTCACCCCGGTCCCCTTCCACCTCGCCCAACCGGTGTGGGGCGACGACCGGCATTTCGACATCGATCGCCATGTCCGGGCCGGCCCGTTGGACGATCCCGACGGAACGGGCGTCGCGTGGTCCCGGATCCTGCGTGCGGTCGAGCACACGCACCACGAGCCACTGGACCGTGCGCATCCGCTGTGGGACATGACGCTGCTGCCCGGGACCGCGCCACGGCAGCAGGTGTTGCACGTGCGGTTCCATCACGCGCTCGTGGACGGAATGCGCGCCATGGCCCTTGCGGTCGCGCTGTTCGACCGACCCGAGGACTACGTCAAGGTGGTCCAGGTACCCGCCCCTCCACCGGTCGAGCCGTCGGCGACGGACCTGCTGACAGCGATCGTCGCGGAGCGCGGCGTCCGGCAGTTGCAGCGCGGTCTCGACCTCGTGCTCGGCGCGCTCGACCCTCTGGCCCAGCTGAGGCAGGAGCAGCGCACGGTCGAAACAGTCCTATCCTTCCTCGGCACACCTGACGCACCGAGGGCATCGCTGAACGGCCGGGTGGGTCCGGAGCGGCGTTGCCGGACAGCCGTTGTCCTCACGAGCGATGTCGCGCGGATCCGCCGTCGCCACCATGTCACAGCGCACGACGTCGTCCTCACACTCATCGCCGGGGCTCTGGCGCGGTTGTTCGCTGCTCGTGGGGAGCCGGCGTCGTGGGTCCGTGCCCTCGTGCCGATGGCCCGTCCACTGCCCGCGACGGATGAACCCTTGGGGAACCATGCCTCCATCTGCTTCGTCGACCTGCCCATTGCACCGGGGCGGGACGACGAACGGCTGCGCGCCGTGGCGGCGGCGGCGGCTGCGGCGAAGCACTCGCCTCAGCTGCGCAGCGGGGCAGAGTTCGAAGGACTGACCGACGAGGCCCCGCCGCTCGCGGCCGCCTGGATGGCCCGAGCGCTGGCCGATGATGTGCACGTCAACCTGGTCGTCACTTACCTGCGGTGGAGTCGCCGCATCCCCCCGCTGCTCGGGGCGCAACACATTGTGACCTACCCCCTGCTTCCCCTCGCCCGGCGCATCGGGCTGTTCATCGGCGTGGTCGAGGCCGGTGGGCGCCTGGGTCTCGCTGTCACGACCGATCCGTCGATCCTCCCGGAGCCGGGTTTCCTCGCGCACGCCTTGCGCGAGACCGCGGCGTCCCTTCTCCGCTGACCGGGGCGGGCGGGGGTCCGGCTGGCTCCTCGCCTCCCTCGGTGTCCGCGAAAGGCCCGGTCGCCGACGGCGGTCCGGGCGGTGCCGACTCGTGCCGCGGCGACTCCGGGGGCAATGCCCACGCGGAAAGGATCAGCGAGAGGCCGGGATGCCCGTCCACCTCGACAGTGCTGGTGTAGATCCGGCCGGCCCGGAACAGCTGCGGCTCCAGGAGCACGCGGAGGGACACCGCCGCCACTGCACCGGGAGCCAGGATCAGCGACGCCGGCTCGATCACCACCACCGGACGGAACACCTCGCCGGCCGGGCCACGGAAGGGGGCGACCACGAGGGTGGTGGACACCGCCGCGTCCTGCTCATTGGTCAGCTCGAACCGGGTGTCGGCCCACTCACCAGCGCGCGCGCTCAGCTCCACGTACACCGGACGCGGAGGCTCGGGAGGTGGAGCGGACAGTCCGTGCAGCAGCTGCTCGTAGAACCCCTTGGACCACTCGGTGCCCAGAGCGGCCAGTTCGCCGTAGTAGCGGATGGTCGAATCGGCCGCCCGGCGGAAGAATCTCGCCCCCTGCTGGCGGGCGTACTCGACATACGCGCGATCCACAGCCGACTGGTCCAGTACCCCTTGGACCACGAGTTGCCGCACCTCGTTGTGGGCGGCCACGTTGCGCATGTTCTCCGCGAGGAACCGGCGGGACAACTGGGACAGGAGGTCGCGCAGCTCCTCGCCCGACCCGGTCCCACGCGGTCCGTCAGCAGCAGCCACAGTCGCAGGTCACTGAAACGGCCTCGCAGTCCCGGGGGAGCACGGCGACCGCGAGCCGCAGCGGCCTCCTCTCGCAGCCGGTGATCCGCAGGTCTGCATAGGCCACCAGGCACTCGTCGACGTCGGGGACCCTTCCCTCCAGCTGGCCCTCATGAATCCCCGTGGCCAGCATGTCGTGGACGTTGCGCTCCTCGCCGCCGTCCTCCAGTGGCCTCGTCGCGACGGTCCGGACCACGACCACCACTGCCAGCTCCCCGCACGGAGCGATGGTCCCGGCTCCCGGTGTCACCAGACCCACCACTGGCGCCGGTTGCCCGCCGCGGGTGGTCCACTGGGACAGCTCGAAGGTCACCTCCCGGTCACGCCGGCGATCGTTCTCCACCACCAGTGCGAGGACGCGCTGTTCTCCCAACCGCGTCCGGATGACCACGTCGGCGTCGCAGACGCTGCACGCGCAGGCGTCGCAGTCCTCGTAGCACGGGTGTTCGTCGCACTCCATGCAGCCGCAGGGGACGTGATGGCCACACGCGCAGCTCTCGCCGTGCCGCGCGCCGTACCGGAGCCCGGTCTCGGTCGGTGACCCGAACGTCCGCACGAGGGACTCCAGCCCATCGAGCACCCGGCGCGCCCCGGTGATGAGCTGCTCGGGGGACGGCGAGGGCTGGAGGAGGCCGCCCCAGCCCATGCCCGGGAACCCGCCGATGCCGCCCGACGGCGACGTGAGGGCCACCGGTCCGCGCCGGACCGGGCCGCCCGCGTGACCTGGCGGCCTGTCGTGGCCTCGGCGCAGCGGATGGCCGAGGGCAGCCATGTGGCCCATGTCGGATCCCCTTCGATCGGTGTGCGTCAGTCGGCGGGGCGCTCCCCCGTCTGGGGTTCGGACACGCCGTTGGGCCGCGCGGTGCTGACCACGGCAGGGACGATGACGAAGACGAGGTCAGCCAGCTGGAAGGGAGCTGTGCCGGTGTACCTGGTGTGCCGGTCGAGGGTGGACGGAACCTCGATGGCCAGGGTGATCGTCCGAATTTCGCCGGGTGCCAGGACGAATGGAGCGCCCTGCACGTGGACCCGGAGCAGCCCGGCGCGCTCCAGCGCCTTGTGCGCCTGCCGGCCAACCTCCACGAAGTAGCTCTCGACGCTCCGCTCCTCGCGAGCTGTCCACTCCTTCAGCGCACCGCGTAGCAAGCGGCAGTCTAGGCGCTCGTCGTCGAGCGGCACCCCGCCGATGTCGGTCACACGCAGGGGCACGTTGCCGCGGTTGCGCACGACGACGGTCTTCTCCTGCACCAGCTTCGGCGCGTTGTCCAGGATGAACGACGTGGGACGGATGTCGAGGGAGGCCACATCCATCACGGTTGCGACGGCGGCGACGCGCTCCCCACCGATCTCGATCTCGATCTCGTAGCGACCCGGCGGGGTGTGCCGGTCGAGGCTGAGCCTGACCGACACCTCCCCGGCCTCGCGGCCACGCAGCACGGTCGCGCGGGCGACACGGGCCTCGGCCGGCCCCTGAAGATCCGCAGTTCCCCCGAGGGTCGCGGCGAGGGCGTCGCACCTCGTCAGCATGAGCGCCCGCTCGTCCGTTCTCCGCAGAAACAGGCGCCCGGTGAGCGCGTGTGGGGGACCGACGAACTCGGCCGGCCGGTCTTGGTCGGCGGCGACGAGGAGACCGTCGGGGAGCAGCCGGCGCACTGGCGTTCGTCCGTTCCGCAGGCTCGACGCCATGTCGGCTCAGTCCCCGAGCGAGAGGCGCAGCCCGCCGCCGGCGATCCGTGGCCGGTAGCCCCAGGGCGAGCGTCCCTCGGCCGGCTCCCCGGCGAGCGGCTCGGTGAGACCCGCCGACCGCCGGTCAGCACGCTCCGGCTCCGCCGTCACCCGACCCCATACCTCGGCCGCGCGCGCGGGGACGTCGGTGACGATCATGCGACGGCGGCCAATGAGGTCGATGCCGAACAGCTCAACGCCCAGTGCACGGACCGATAGGTGGTGGTCGTAGGGCCGAGTGATGCACAGGCGCGGGACATTGCCGATCCCCGCGGTGACGCACAGGTCGACCACCATCGGCTTGACGTCCAGCGCCACGTCGCTGCTGGTTCTGACCGGCTCGGTGATCGCCACTTCCGAGCGGCTGGTCAGCTCCGTCCGGATGGGCTCGGTGACCGCCACTTCCGAGCGGCTGGTCAGCTCCGTCCGGATGGGCTCGGGCACGGCGATGCTGACACCGGTCTCGAGCGGTGTCCCGGTGCCTCCCATCTCGGAGCGCGTCTGCAGTGGTCGGTCAGTGCCGCCGAGCTCGGTCGTCGTCGTCAGGCCACCGGCCAGATCGAAGGAGACGGGGGCCCCCTCGTCGCCGGTGATCTTTATGTCCCCGCCGAGCTTGCCCTTGCCGCCACCACCAGGCATGAGCCACCTCCGAGTGAATCGCATCCCAGGGTAGAGGCGTTGCCAGCCGACCGGAACCCCCGAGGACCGTAGGGATTGCTTGGGCGATCGGCCGCGGGCATGCTGCCCCCGGGGGCGCACATGGCACACGATCGAATTCTGGTTGAGACGCTGCTCGCCGAGGCGAGGACGATGGTCAGCGAGCAGCTGACGACGGTGATCAACATCAGCCGACGCACCAGCTACGGCCCCCTGTACGACCTGGTCGCCGATTATCCATTTCGCGAGGGAAAGGGGCTTCGGCCGGCGCTGTGCCTGGCGGCGGCACGGGCCGCAGGCGGGCGGAGGGACCAGGTCCAGCTTTCCGCGGCGGCCCTCGAGTTGTTCCACAACGGGTTCCTCCTGCACGACGATGTCGAGGACGCCTCGGAGTTCCGGCGCGGTGCGGTGACGATGCTCCAGCAGTTCGGGGCACCGATCGCCATCAACGTCGGCGACGCGACACATGTCCTCGCCCTGCAGATGCTGCTCGAGAACACCAGCTGCATCGGACTGCGAAAGACGCTTCTGGTCCTGCAGGAAGTCGCGCGCATGGCGCGCGAGTCGGTCGAGGGCCAAGCCATCGAGCTCGATTGGATCCGCCGCGGAGAATTTGACCTCGACGATTCGGACTACATCCGAATGGCGCACAAGAAGACCTGTTGGTACACCGTCGTCGCCCCGCTACGGATTGGTGTCGTGTGCGGCGCGGATGCGGGTGTCGGATTTCCGCTGGCGCAGGAAATGCTGCCGCTCGTCGAATTGGGTCATGCGGCAGGAATCGCCTTCCAGATATCGGACGACCTGCTCAACCTCGAGGCCGACGAGAGCGTCTACGGCAAGGAGGCGAACGGCGACCTGTGGGAGGGCAAGCGAACGGTCATGCTGCTGCACTTCCTTCGGACGGCGGGGCCGGCGGCCCGCCGGCGGGCCGAGCGCATACTCGCGACGCCCCGCCTGGAGAAGACCGCGCGGGACGTCGCGTGGCTGCGTACGGCGATGGTGGAAGCCGGGTCACTGGAGCACGGCCGGGCACTCGCGCTCGACTTCAGCGCCCGCGCGCTCGAGATCGACTCCCGGCCGCTCAGCTATCTCCAGGCCAACGACGACCGCCGGTTTCTGCGGGAGGTGCTCACCTACGTCGTCGAGCGAGTCAAGTGACCCCCGTTGCGAGGGAGACACCAGATCGTGATCCGCCTGACCGGACCTGAACCGGAGAACTCGGCCGAGTCGCTCCGGCGCCTGCTCGAGCTGCAGAGCGACTTCGCCGCCCGCCTCTCCGAGGAGACCCTCCGTTACCTCCGCAACCTGCAGGGGGTGATCGGTCCCGCAACACCGGGCACCGTGGTCCTCGCCGAGCGCGAAACGGCACTCGATACGGAGGGTCGACCGGGCGGCACGGTCGTGCTGGCGGTCGAGGTGCTCAACGAGCAGGCCGTCTACGGCGTGGTGGCGCCGGCTCTCTCGCCACTGGTCTCCGGGCAGGGCGGGACGTGGTTCCCCCAGGCATCGGTCGACCCGCCGTACCAGCTTGTGGAGCCGCACGCCACGAGGAGGATCGCGGTGACCATCGCCGTGCCCGTCGACATCCCCCCGGAGACCTACCGGGGCATGATCCTGTTCCCCGGCAGTCCGAACGGCGTGGGCGTCGCGGTCCGGGTTTCCTCTCTCACGCCTCCCCCTCCGGTCCCCGACGAGCAGGCCACAGCGCAGACCGGCACCGGAGCGCCGGCCGCGCGACGCCGACGTGCCGAGCCGGCCGGAGCGTCACCCACTGAGCCCGTACCGCCGCGGACGGAGGACCCGACATGAGCGAGGACGAGGCCCTCGCACGGGTGCGGCTGACCGACGAGCCGGACGACGTCCCGAGGACGACCGGGAGCCTGGTGGCCTCGTTCGCCGCCCGACTCGGAGCGCTCGGACATGTGACCGGCGGCGAGGCGATCGGCTCGGAACTGGCCGGGTTCGCCGCCTTGGGACGGGACGTGGCACGGACGTCGGAAGGCGACCGCATGCGCCACATGCTGGCCGCCGGTCGGGTCGGGGCCAATGCCGAGGAGCTGTGGCGCGCCCTGCGCGTGGAGGACTGGCTCTCCCAGATGCCTCCGGCGCCCGTCCTGGATCATCTGCGCAACGACCTCGCGCTGCTCTTAGCAGACGACCTACCTGAGGTCCTCGCCTCCGCGCCTGAATCCGCGAGTGTTGCGGCAGCGACTCGACCCGAACCCCAGCCGGTCCACGCGGTGGACGTGCTGCTTGGGCTCTGGGCGTACGGACGCGAGCTCGTCCGGGCGGTCGGGACGATCGCCGGTGAGGTGGACACGGGAGTGGTCGCGCGGCCGGAGTGGGAACCGGGACCGACGCTCGACGGCACGCTGCTCCGATGACGGTGAGAGCCGAGCGAACCGTTGGGCGGTCGGGAGGCCCGCGGCCTCCAGGCTTCGGCAGCCAGGACGCGTTCTTCTACAAGGACTGGCTGCACGTCAACGTGGTCGACCAGGAGCGCGGCGCGGTGGGGCTTGTGAACGCCTCATTGCATGGTGATCCGAGGGATCCGCGGGCCGTCGCCGTCGGAGCGGCACTGCTGCACCTGCCGGGGCGAGGCTGGCTCGGTGGGGTCCACGTCGTCCCTCAGCAGGAGGCGGTAGTCGGTCACTCCGGGATCTTCATGGAGTCGGTCGCGGTGTCGGTCGACGGGCGTACTGGCACCGTGGCGGCGTCGATGCGCACCACCGAGCTGACCGGCGAGCTGATCGGCACACCGGCAGCGCCGAGCACGACGCTTCCCGTCCCCCTGCCGTTCGGCTCTGGGTGGATCGGCTGGTCGGTGACTCCCCGACTGCACCTGACCGGCAGCCTGCACGGGGCCGGGACGACGATCGGAACGCATGCGGCAAGCGGCTACCACGATCACAACTGGGGACGATGGCGGTGGGGCGACGACCTGGGGTGGGACTGGGCCGCGCTCCTGGCTCCGGAACCCGCCCCAGCGCTGGTGCTCTCACGGGCCACGGACCGCCAGCACTCCAGCACCGCGGATTGGCGCCTGACAATCACCGACGCCACGACGGAGACGACCTTCGCTGGTCGCCGCGTCGACGTCCGGACCGACGGCCGGATGTCCGGCCCCATCCGCCGGCTCCCGGGGGCGACGGCCGCGGCGCAGACCGGCCGCAGCCGCCCGGACCTTCCCTCACGATGGCAGGTCCGTGCGGTTGATGGGTTCGACCACGTCGAGGCCGAGGTGTGCGCCACGGCCGCCGCCCAGCTCGTCCTGGCCGAGCCCACCGGCCCGGGGTACAGCTACCTGCACGAGATCGCGGTGACCTTCTCGGCCGAGGGGCGGGTCAGAGGCCGCCGGGTTCGTCTCCAGGGGCTGGGCATCGCGGAGCGGCTGGATTGACCACCGCTCCCGTCGACGGCGCCCCGCAACTCGCGGACTGGATCCACGGGCTCGTCGCCAAGCTCGCCGGTGAGCCGGGCGCCGTCGCGCGGCTGCAGGAGGTCGTCGGGGACCGGAGGGCCCGGATCGCCCTGGAGAACGACGTCGTGGTCGTCGCGATGGCTAGCGGGACGGTCGTCGTGCTCCCCGACGACGCGAGCGTCGCTGGCTCCGGGTCGACCACTTCAGCGACGGTCCTCGCCCTGCTCGACGGCCGGCTGGATCCGACCGAGGCCCTACGGGACGGCCACGTGGCGGTCCAAGGGGGGATCGAGGACCTGACCGCCATGCTCCATGCCATCGAGATCCTGCTGGACGTCGCGACGCGCGTCCCCGCCATGCGATCTCTCGCCGGCGCCTTCCGTGCGTCCCGTGCGTCGCGGCTTCCCGTCCCCGGCGCCACCCCGCCGCCAGTGGCGGCGGCGGACGAGGAGCTGCGGATGCTGCGTCGACTGGGACTTGCCGACGTGGAGACGTGATGGCGCGGATCGGGTTGGTCCTGGGCGGGGGTGGCGTCGTGGCCACGGCGTGGCACGCGGGTGTGCTGACCGCGCTCCTCGAGCACCACGGTTGGGACGCCCGGAAGGCTGACCTCATCGTCGGTACGTCCGGCGGCGCGATCACCGCGGCCAGTCTGCGGGCCGACATCCCCCCGGGCGATCTCGCCGACGGCGCGCTGGGGCGGCCGCTGACGCCGGGGGCGGCCAGGATCCTCGGGCCGCTGCGGGCCGCCGTCCTGCCGCGCGGACCGCGGATCGCCTCCCCGACGTCGCGTTTCCGCCGCGGCAACGCGCTCGTTTCTCTGGCGCGCCGACCCCGACAGCTACGCGCTGGCCTGGTCGCCACGGCTCTCGTCCCCGTGGGACGGCTCTCGTCGGCCGACATCACCAATCTTCTAGACCTGCTTTTCCCAGCAGGCTGGCCGCAGGCGCCGCTGTGGCTGCCCGCGGTCCGCCTGCCGGATCTCTCCCGTGTCGTCTTCGGCCGGGATGGCCAGCCAGCCACGACCGTCGGCCGGGCCGCCGCAGCATCGTGCGCCGTGCCCGGCCTGTTCGCGCCCGTAGAGGTGCGGGGAGTCGACTATGTCGACGGGGGCGCGCACTCACCGACAAATCTCGACGTCGTCGTGGGTGCCGGCCTCGACCTGGTGATCCTCAGTGCCCCCATGTCCCGATGGCGGGAAGCGCCCGAGGGCCGACGGCTGCGCGCGGCGGCCCCGGAGGTGGGCCACTACGTGGCACGGGAGGCGCGGCTCGTCCGGCAGTCGGGCACCCGGGTACTCGTGTTCGCGCCCACGCGGGCAGCAGGAACCATCCTCGGACACGACCTCCTCGCCCCGACGCGGATGCGTACCGTAGCGGAGGCTGCCTACGCCGCGGCGCGGCGCCGACTGGACGAGCCCGAGGTCCGTCAGGATCTTGCGCTGACGAGGCTGCGATGAGCTGGACGGGCCGACAGGTCATTCTGAGTGGCTGATCGGGCGCATAACAACCGGTTCCCCAGATCCGTCCCGTGTCGGAAAGCGGCCGCAGTCAGAGCTGGGCTACCGGTCTGCACGCGGGGGCCCGTACCGCGTCATTCACCCGCTCCACGACGACCAGGTGCTGGTCCGGATCGTGTGCAGCGCACCGGCGCCAACGTCCACGACTAGAGGACGCGCTCGAGCCAATAGCCGATGAGTTAGCGGACGCCGGACAGCTGTGTGCGTAAGAGCTTGTCTCATGTGGATGAGGTCTGACCTGGTCGGTGTTGCTCCCGCTCGTGGGGGAACGGATCGGACAGACGCTGGTGCCCGACGGCTGGTGGGAGATCGTTGAGCCGTTGATCCCGTCGCAGACCGAGCGCCCGCAGGGCGGCGGCACCCGGTACGTCGATGACCGGGCGGTGTTCACCGCGATCGTCTACGTGTTGACCACCGGCTGTGCGTGGCGGCACCTCCGGCCGAGTTCGAGGTGTCCCAGGCGACCGCGCACCGGCGGTTCGTCGCCTGGACCGAGGCCGGCCCGTGGCGGCGGCTGCACCGAGCGGTACTGGATCGCCTGGGTGACCAGGCGGCCATCGACTGGTCCCGCGTAGTGGTCGATGCGGCCAGCGTCCGGGCGAAAAGGGGGGCCCACGGACCGGCCCGAATCCGGTCGACCGCGGCAAACCCGGCTCCAAGCCGCACGTCCTCACCGACGCCGGCGGACTGCCGCTGGCCGTGGCGGTCAGTGCGGCCCACACCCACGACAGCCTCGCCCTGATCCCGCTGGTGCAGGCCCTCCCCGCCATCCGCTCCCGACGGGGCCCGCGGCCACGCCGGCCGGACAAGTTGCACGCCGACAAGGGATATGACTATCCGCATCTGCGCACCTGGCTGCGCCGCCGGCGGATCGCCCGCGCATCGCCCGCCGCGGCGTGGAGACCTCCACCCGGCTGGGCCGCCACCGCTGGGTCGTCGAGCGGTCCTTCGCGTGGCTGACCGGCTACCGCCGGCTGACCATCCGCTACGAACGCTCCGCCCGGCTGTTCACCGCATTCCTCACCCTGGCCGCCACCTTGACCTGCTACAAGAAGCTCGCCACGTGAGACAAGCTCTAAGTAGCGAGTCGCCCCTCGGACACAGCCTCACCCCGGTGTTCCTGCAGGTTAGGAGCCCGAGGTGTCTTGCTGTCCGGGCCTGCGAAGCCCGCGTGATACTTCGCCCGGAATCGCTCGACGACATCGGTCTTGATGCGGCCGCGCGGAGACACGTCGATCCTCTGGCCCTTCGCCCAAGCTCGGACTGCCGCGGGGTCGATCGAGTCGGTGGTGGTGTGTCGAACAGCGACGCGGCCCTTGCTCGTCGAGCCAACCTTGCGCGCTGCGCTCACATACTTGGACAGTGCGTTACGGAACTCCGCCGCATTGTTATCTCTGAGGTCAATCTCGTACTCAGGGCCCGAGATGCCGAACTTCACTGTGTTGTTGGCGACTCCTCGTCCAGGTCGTCCACCAGCATGACATTGGTCTTGGTTGCCATACCCAACATCTTCCGGGCACCGACCGGAAAGTCAAGATGAGCCATACGGCCCATTGACCCAATCGGGCTGGCCAGACTGGCCAGTCAGTGCAATGAGTCCAGCCATTGCAGCCAAGACCTTCGAGGGTTCCGTCGCACCTTCGGAGCGTCGCGAAAGGGAACACTGCTTCATAGTCGACTGCGAACTCAGCGATCGAACGTATCACGTGAACAACGCCCCGGACATGAGCTGGCGGACTCGCCGCCTGATGATTGGCCCGACGGTCGCCAGCCACGAGCGCCTCTGCCTCGTTTACCAGGCCATGCTTGTTGTCGAGGCGACTGAGTCACGGGCTCCTACCAGGCATGGTCCGGCTGCGATCTCGCGTCGGAGTGGCGCTGTGCACGTCAGTTGCGCGGGAGGGTGGCTAGCCACTCCTTGGTGGCGTCGTCGATCAACAGATATTCCTGGAAATGGCCGAGCAGATCGTACGTGTTGGTGTAGAGAAACCGGGTTCCCCTGAAGCTGGCCTCGAGCGCGATTCGGTGGCCGCGCTGGCGGTAGCCGGCCATTACCGCGTCGTACTCGTCTGTGCTGTCCAACTGACTGGCGACGTGATGACTACGAAGGGCGAACTGGTCTGATCGCTCGGGCAGGGTGGAGGCGGAGATGGTCTCCACCAGGCCGCGACCGACCGCCTCGGCGGCCAGCTCGGCGGCACTCCGACGCGCCAGGGGGAACCCGGCTTCCGCCGGCAGCGCGCAGGCCAGCGCCTTGACCTCGGCCTCGACCGTGGGCGCGAAGCTGCGCCCCCGACCGGGTCGAGGCCGGTCGGCCAGCCCGGATAGCCCCTCGGCGCAGAACCGGGCCCGCCGATTTCTCACCGTGTCGACACAGATCCCTAGCCGGCGGGCGATCGCCGCGTTCGCCTGCTCGTCGGCGGCGCCCAGCACGATGCGGGCACGCTGCACGTCTCGGTGCGGGCACCGGTCGCCGCGGGGCTCGCGCCGTGAGCACCCAACGGTCCTCGTCGGTCAACGTCACCCGATACGGACTCGCGATCGCCATCGCTGGCACTCCCGTCTCCGGCGTCGCTCGACGGCGGCGTCCCGCCGTGCCACTACGAGGATGACCGGCGTGCTGAGAATCCCGAAGTCCACCAAGAACTCGCTGCACTGGCGGCTGGACCACCCGCGCTCGCGAACGCTGGCCGGACCTGGCCGAGGTGCGGATGCGCTACTGGGCCGGCTTCGCCTACGTCGACGGCGTCCTGCCCGACAGCGAGGTTCTCCAGCTGTGCCGATTGAGGTACGTCGGCTCCGCCACCCGCTGGGGCTTCGCCATCTACCGCGCCAGCCACGACGACTACGACGACACCGTCCTGCCTTACGGCTCACCCACCGGCACCGCCGAGGAGGCCCTCGCCCGATGAGCTCGCCGCCCTGCGCGGACAGCTCGATCTCGGGCAGGCTGGCCGGCTCCACGCGAGGTCAACGAGCCCCATGGGGCACCGGACCGCAGCCTCCTCATAGCGGCATCCGACTAGGCCAACCGCTCGCGTGACGACTCAGCACGAACCTGCATGAGGATTGGGGCTGACTCGACGGCGTCTCAGCCTCTACACTTGTCCGTCCGCACCGTATAGCTAGACGGGACGCCGGCCATGATTACTCATCGAGAGTCCATCACGATAAATCGTCCGGCCGAGGAGGTCGCTGAATACGTATTCGACCCGTCCACGATGCCGCAGTGGAGCGCGATCGTGCAGGAGGTGGAGCCCTTCCGCAGCAGGCCCCGAACGGCCTGGAGGACGGGAGATCGGCTTCGCTCCAACGTGAACCTCCTGGGCGCCAGGGTCGCCATGGCGGGCGAAGTCGAAGAATATGATGCGAATAATCGCCGCGCAGTTTTAAGAGTCACCCCGGCACGTGGTAACGGGACGACGATCAGGAATGAAGTGATCGTGGAAGACCTAGACGGCAGTTCCGTGCTGCACTTTGTGACTCACGTAGAACTGTCTAAGCCGCTCGCGGAACGCATCACGAACAGGTTCATCATCCGCAAGCTCGATCAGACCGCCCGGTATGGACTCTCGAACATTAAGGAAATTCTGGAGGAGGGCCAGGAGCAGACCATGGCCGACCTCGCCCGGGCGGTCTCGGAGGAAGCGCCGCCGGCGGAGCGCTACGGGGAGGACAAGTAAGAAGACGACGCAGGGCCCGCCAACCGCCGCAGGCAGGGCAAGGTAACGCCTCGCAACAGCCCTCTAGCAGACACGTACATCCCACGCCCCATCACGGCGCCCACCTTGTGGCGGCACCCGCAGTCTCGGAATGTCAGGACCATCCCACGTCGAACATTGCGACTAGGGGGACGAATGACGACGAAGACCTGGTGCTTGGCCCGCGCGCTCGTGGTGGGGACAGCTCTGTTGCCCTTGGTGTTGGCACCACTCCTGTTGACCGGCTGCAGTTCGGCGGAGGATGACCAGAGCGCACGAGAGTTGCGGGAAATTCAGTTCGTCCTCGACTTCTCGCCGCAGGGTCGACATGCCCCCTTCTACTTGGCTCAGGCCAACGGACATTACCGTGACGAGGGATTAGACGTTACGTTCCTGAGGGGCGAGGGTGATCTGTTCGCGGCGCAGATCGTCGCCGGCGGCAAGGCTACACTCGGCTCGGCAATGCCAGTCACCATCATAGAGGCGCGCAGCCAAGGGGTGCCCATCAAGTCGGTCATGGTCTATGAACACCGGTCGCCCCTGTCATATGCGGTTTGGAGTGATTCGGGCATCAACTCCCCGGCCGACTTCGCAGGCAGGCGCTACGGCGGCAATCCTTTCGGATCCGCGAACAAGGTGCTGCCGGCCTTCCTGCGGGCACAGGGCGTGGACCCGAGCACGATCGAGATGCAGACGGTGGATCCTTCCGCCCTCGTGGCAAGCTTCCTTGCTGGCCAGTTCGATATCGCGCCCGCGTTCCACGATGCGACGTGGCCGGTGTACCAGGTCAAGGGTGCCGAGGTCGGACGGACGCCCCGCGAGTTCCTTCTCTCCGATTGGGGCTTCGACTTGCTCGGCTATAGCGTCTTCGCCACCGACTCCACCATAGACTCCGATCCTGACCTGATCGAGTCGTTCGTCAGAGCGACGATCAACGGTTACGAGGATACAGCAAGCGATCCGCAGAGAGCTGTTAACGCCATCCTTGAGCAAGAGCCGACCCTAGACGAGACCCTCCTAAGGGCGCAGGTCGACAATGCCCTCGAGCTGATGAAGAGTGACCGATACGGATATGCGTCCCCTGAGGCGATGACGGCGACTCTCGTATCCGTGTCCCAAGCGTACGGTATCAGCGGGATCGACATCTCAGATGTCTTCAACAACAGCTTTGTTCCTTAGGCCATCTCGCTGCCCCGGAGGACGTGACTGTCGGTATGGCATGATACCCCTCACGGTAAACCTCCGCGGCGTCACGCAGGTGTTCGGCGGCTCGGGGGACGGCACGACCGCCATCCGTGGGATGGATCTCACGGTTGCACGTGGTGAGTTCTTGTCGATCATCGGTCCGAGCGGTTGCGGGAAATCCACGCTGCTCAAGATTATTGCCGGCATCATCCTCCCGACATGCGGTGAGGTCCTGGTCAACGGAGCGAGCGTCAATGGACCCGTCCGGGAAGCAGAACTGATGTTGCAGCGCCCCGTCTTATTGCCCTGGAAGACGGTCAGGGTGAATATCATGACACCGCTGCGGGTCCGCTTCGGTGCTCATTCTAGGGATGAGCTCCTGGCGAACCAACTGTTGGAGCTGGTCGGCCTGAGCGACTGGGCCGAGCGATACCCACAGGAACTGTCCCTGGGGATGCAGCAACGGGTGTCGCTCTGCCGGGCGCTGATCACAAATCCAACGCTTCTTCTGATGGACGAGCCGTTCTCGAGCCTGGATGAGATCACACGAGAGAGAATGGCTCTCGAACTTCTGCGCATCTGGGACGGTCATTACAGCACAGTCATCTTCGTCACCCACAGCGTCGCCGAGGCAGTACTCCTGTCCGACAGGGTCGTGGTAATGACAGGCACGCCCGGGTCGACTCGGGCGTCCTTTCTGATTCGTATCCCGCGTCCGCGCCGAGTCGACATGCTCGCAAGTGCTGAATTCGGTGAACTGGCAGGTCGGATCAGGGACGCTATCGCGATGGACGGGCCGTGTTCATGAATGGGCGTCCTACGGTCCTCCGGCGTCTCGGTTGGCGCTTTATGCCACTGCGGCGTCACGGCGGCATTTCACTGGCCGTCAAGGCCCTGGCTCCTACTCTGATCATCGCGGCGATGTGGGAACTGTATGCACGCCTGTCCCGGGTTCCCGATTACATCCTGCCGGCGCCGTCCGAGGTGTGGCTTAGCTTCACCCAGCACTACGAGGCGCTGGCGGCCCATGCCCTCGTGACCCTGCAGGAATCCCTGGCGGGACTTCTGCTCGGTGTAATGATCGGATCGGTGACCGCCACGGTGTTGTACAGTTCCCGTTCTTTGAGAACCGCTTTGATGCCTCTACTGATCATGTTCAACTCGTTTCCGAAGATTGCGATAGCTCCGGTCCTGATCCTGTGGCTGGGAACGGGAGTCTCGTCGAAGGTCGTCCTCAGTGCGTTGCTGGTGTTCTTTCCCATAACGGTGAATGTTCTTGCTGGCTTGATGCGGGTCGACCCTGAGCTCCTCGAGCTCTTTCGCTCCTGGAGGGCGACTTCCTGGACCATCTTCCGCATGATTCGAATCCCAACTGCTTTCCCTCATTTCGTCGATGGCGTCAAGGTGGCCATCCCTTTGGCCGTCATCGGAGCCCTAATCGGGGAGTTTATCGGTGCATCAAAGGGATTGGGGTACCTTCTGCTGCTGGCGGGTAGTAGCCTGGACGTCTCTCTGCAGTTCGCCGCTCTCATCACGATGGGGTTGATTTCATTGATCCCCTTTTATCTGCTCCGACATGTTCAGTCGAGAATTGCTCGTCGCTGGAGCTGGGGTGGTGCCGAGGGGTAGGTGAGGACGCAATGCTCACGAGGTCGGGTCGCAGACAGCCCCCATGGGCCAGGCTAGGCACACTCGTTACCGTGATCCAGCCACAGTTCTTCCACCTGTCCGCTTGGTCCGTGGTTCTCGGAACCGTCATTGCCTATGTGGAGTTCGCCTCACTCGACTTCGCGACATTCCTTTTCTCGCTCGGCAGCATTGCGTGCATCCACGCGGGCGTTAACTCGGCGAACGAGTACTTCGACTATCTCAGCGGCGCTGACCTTGCAGTGACGGAGGACATGCGCTTCGGCGGGGGGACGAGAGTGCTTCCGAGTGGAAGGCTGCAGCCGCGTACGGTGCTTGTTGCCAGTATGGTCTGCTTCGCGGTCGGCGCAGCGATGGGTATGTTTGTCGTCGTCCGCACGACCTTCTGGGTGCTGCTGTTGGGGGTCCTTGGCGCGTCGCTGGGCTACTTCTACACCGCGCCGCCGTTGAAGCTGGCCTACCGCGCTCTGGGCGAACTCTTCGTGGGCCTGGCCTTCGGTCCGCTGATGGTGCTCGGTGCTGTGTATTCTCAGGCGTCGCAGGTTGGCTGGGGCGCGATCGCCGTATCACTAACAGTCGGCCTTCTGAATGCTGCGGCAATTGTTTGCCACCGTTTTCCTGACGCGGAACCCGATGCACTCACCGGAAAGCGGACCCTGGTGGTCGTACTAGGCAAGGATGCCTCACGTTGGGTTGTCGCCACCTTGCTGTGGATTTCGCCTGTGCCGCCCGTGATCTCATATTTCCTCGGCGTCGTGCCTGGCCCGGTTGCGGTCCTCGCAGGTCTCACGGTCCCGGCAGTACTGTTGCTTGGGTTGCGCTTCATAGAGCGGTTCACGGACAAGCGGGCCGTGGAGCGTGTCGGTACGAGGATCATGACCTTGCTGTCTACCGTGCCCGCTGGCTTCTCGGCCGCCTATTTCGCTGCAAAGGCTTTCGGGTGGTAGCTTTCTTGGAGTGCCGCGTTGCGCCGCCTGCCGCCCGTGTTAAGGACACGGCCGGCAGGCGGCTGCGGGAGCCGGCCACACGCAGCGGTGAGTGGGCAGCGGCGCGTACCCAGTTCGGCTGCTTGGACTGGGGCGAGGGTCTCCTCACCGGGCGCACGGAGCGTGGGATGCGCGCGGCGAGCGATCCTGCGGTCACGGAGAGGGCCGTGCGGTTGTCCGGACCGGGCCGGACAACCGCACGGCCGCCCTGACCGGGTGCTGGCCGACAAGGCCTATCTCGCGGTCGCCCCTGGCGGGGACCCGGCCGACGCGACCTCGCAGGGCCCGATCGCGGACGCCGGTCCGTCGGCGGCCGCGGCCACCACGCTGCCGGCACGGATGTGTCCCGGCGGCTGTTCCGGGCCCGCTCACTGGCGGTCGCCGCCGGCACGGTTGCCGTGGCCACCGCCGGCACCGGCGCGGTGCTGGCCAACTCCGCACCCGTCATCCGCCGGGTGCCCATCGCCATCGCCGGCCTGGACCCGGCGCCGTTCGGGTACCGCATCGTCACCTTCTCCGACGCGCACCTGTCGACGACCTACGGTGGCCGCCGGTTCGAGCGGCTGGTCGAGACCGTCAACGCCCAGCGGCCAGACGTCGTCGCCGTCGCCGGGGACATGGTCGACGGCGAGCTCGCCGACCTGCGCGAGGAGGTCGCCCCGCTGGCCGACCTGGTCAGCGGACAGAGCACGTACTTCGTCACCGGCAACCACGAGTACCTCGTCGACACCGTCGCCTGGCTGCGGCACCTGCCCACCCTGGGCATCGACGTGCTGCGCAACGAGCGGGTGGCGCTCGGCCGCGGCAGCGCGACCTTCGACCTGGCCGGCATCGACGACCGCACCGCCGCGCGCTCCGGCGTTCCCGGGCACGGCGCCGACCTCGATGCCGCCCTGGACGGCCGGGACGACGCCGTTCCCCTCGTGTTGCTGGCCGACCAGCCGGTGCAGGTCGAGCAGGCGCGCGCCGCCGGAGTCGACCTGCAGCTGTCCGGGCACACCCACGGCGGTCAGCTGTGGCCCTTTGACTACGCCATCCGGCTCGACCAGCCCGCCGTCGAGGGCTTGTCCCGGCACCGCGACACCCAGCTCTACGTCACCGCCGGCGCCGGCTACTGGGAGCCGCCGATGCGGATCGGTGCGCGCCCCGAGGTCACCGTTCTTGAGCTCACCCGTGCCTGACGGCTTCCGTACGGCCCGCACCCCCGGGGTCGCCGCCCCGCTGCGCCCGCAGGTGCGGGTCCCACCCGGCGCCCGCCGCTTCCTGCCCGTCGCCGCCGCCACGTTCGTCGCCACCTGGGCGCTCGGCGGCTTCTACCAGGCCTTCGGCGCCACCGTGGCCGCCGACCAGCTGGGTACGACCAACGCCCTGGTTGCTGCCGGGGTGTTCGCCTCGCTGATGGCGCCGAGCGCCGCTGGCGGGCCGGCTGACCTCGGCGGCCGCACAGCGCGCCGGCATGGTCGTCTACCTCCTGGCCGTGGCCGTCATCCTCGTCTCCCTGCGGCTGGGCACCGTGCTGGCCCTTCCTGATCGCCAGCGCCGCGCAGGGAGCAACCATGACCAGCAGCATGCGCGCCCTGCTGATGCGGACCGGGCCGGCCGACCGGGCCGGCCTGCTCGCCGCCGTCTACCTCATCTCCTACAGCGGCGCGGCGATCCCGGGCCTCGTCGCCGGTCAGCTCTCCTCCAGCCTCGACCTGTTCACCATCGCCGTCGGCTACGGCGGGCTCGCCGCAGTGGCCTGCGTCCTCACCCTCGCCACGGCCCGGAACCCAGCACCGCTGCCCCCAAGCCGAGTCATCAGCCCGAGCCGTCGTCACGGACCTCTGATCTGCTCCGCGGGGGGGGCCCGACATCCGCCACCAGACGGCATCGTTTCGGTCGCCGTCGACCTTCGTACTCAATCCGCCGCCCAGGGACCACGGTGCCCGCACAGCCGCGTCGCCTGCTGAGCTGAGATCGAGGCAGCCAACGCGCCTGCACGCCAGCTGAGGATCGCAGGGTCCTGGCAGCGTGGCGGAACGGGAACACGACCGGCCGGCTGCGGCGAAACTTCCCCAAGGGCGCCGACCTGTCGCGATGGACCGCCGAGGAGATCGAGGCCGTCGCCGCAGCCCTAAACGGCGGGCGGACAACGCTCGGATGGAGGCCCCCCGCCGAAGCCCTGAGTGACCACCAACTCTCGGCCGAACAGACTGGTGCTGCGACAACCCATGGATGAGGACGTCGCACCAGCTTGGGGGCGCGAGGCCGTGTGCGGCCCGCGCCTCAGTGGCCATGGCGCTCAGGAGTCGACTCCTTCGCCAGCCGCCCTGCGACACGCCTAGCACGTCGCAGAATCGCCGTCCAGGTGTAGCAGTGCCGACATCGGACGGGCCGACCCTGGTGGCATGACGGCCAGCCTGTACGTCACCGGCACGCACGTTGCGTCTGTCGAGCGTCAGTCCCTTCGAGACGGCCGGGACCTCAATCGCGTGGTCAACGTGGCTCATGCGGTAGCCCGACCCGTCGTGGACGGCCTTGCAGCGTCGGTCTGCGGCGTCCTGGTAACAGCGATCGCGGACATGGACTGGCGAAACCGTTGCACAGTTCCGCGGTGCGAAGAGTGCGAACGGATCGCCGCATGACGGCTACCGAAGGCCACCCAGCGTTCGTCGAGCTCGACCGCCGGGTGGTCCTACTCCAGCAGACGGCCGCACTGCTGAATCGGAGGTTCAGTGGGTGGCGTCCCCGCGAAAGGCCACACAACTTCAGCGCCGAGCAGCGCACCGTCGCCTCTGGGCCGACCGCATCCGTGACCACCTGCGCCAGCAAGCAAGGTAGACGCGCTCACCAGTGACCGCTCTGCCTGAACTGGAGATGTACAAGATCAAGTGCCACGCAGACCCGTGAATGAGTGAGCTGCAGGCGCGCGTCAGCGCGGGGCGGGCGGAGCCCGTCCATCCAGTCCTTCTGCAGTCGACTTTGCCGACCGGGTCAAGAACCACGGTGTGGCCGAGCTTCTCCAGCTGGGCGACCAGCCGGCGGGTGTGCGCCTCGGTGTTGCGCCGGGTCAGCCAGTCCGCGCCGAGCTCTCGGTAGGGCTCGTCGTTCTTCAGCATGTAGTAGGCCGAGACCAGGATTGAGTGGGCGACCGCGACCTGAGCGCGGCCCATGCCGCGCCGGGCGGTGAGCCGGGCGTGCTGGGCCGACAGGTGGTTGGTGCCCTTCATCCGCCCGACCGAGCCGGCGGCCTCGACCAGCATGTGGTTGAGCCACTTGTTTCCGTGCCGGGTGCCGGCCGGGCTGCGCTTGCCCGCCGACTCATAGATCGCCGGGGCCACTCCGGCCCAGGCGGCCAGGTGCCCGGCCGAGGGGAAGCGGGACATGTCGGCGCCGGTCTCGGCGATGATCACCTGGGCGACCTTTTCCCCCACCCCGGGAATGGTCTGCAGCAGCTCGAGCTGGCGCGCCCACGGGGCGAAGGCCTCGCGCAGGACCGCATCGAGCTCGGCCAGCGCGGCCTCGACCGCATCCAGACGGGCCAGGATCGAGCGGGCCAGCCGCGCGTGGTTGGCGTCGAAGTGCCCGATCAGCGCATCGGTCAGCTGCGGAATCTTGACCCGCATCCGGCCGCGGGCCAGTTCGGCCAGCGCCCGCGGATCCCGCTCGCCGTCGATCATCGCGGTCAGCATCGCCCGCGCCGAGACGGTGGTCAGGCTGGAGGCCACCGACGAAAGCTTGATCGAGGCGTCTTTCAGCATCAGCTCCAGCCGGGTCGCCTCGCGGGTGCGATCGCCCATCAGCTGCTCGCGGTAGCGGGTGAGCATCCGCAGTCGGCGGATGTCCGGCGGTGGCACGAAGCTCGGGCGCAGCAGCCCGTGCTCGAGCAGTTGGGCGATCCACTCGGCGTCCTTGATGTCGGTCTTGCGCCCGGGGACGGCCTTCATGTGCGCGGCATTGAGCAGCCAGGCCTCCATGACCTCTTCCAGGCAGTAGAACGGCGCCTTCCAGTAGGTCGAGGTCGACTCCATCGCCGCGATCGTCACGCCTTCGCTCAGCAGCCAGTCCCGCATGACCTGCAGCGAGCGGGTCATCGTGGAAAACGTCCGCGTCTGCGCCCGCCGACCACCCCGCGGCCCGGGCGTGCGCACGCACACCGTCAGCGTCTTCTTGCCGATGTCGAGCCCGGCAACGCGCTCGTAGAGAACTTCCACCCCGGATCCCCTCCTACGGCCGACGACCGATCGGGCGTCGTCCGGAGGGCCCTCAAGCCAAGGACACAGACCCGCGCGCTCGCAGCAGCAATCAAGGGCACCCGAGGACCCCGCGCCAAACACCTCAGCGGGCTCTCCCGCACCAGTGACAGACGACGTCGCCGGACGACAGAGGCATTCTCATCGCCAAGGGCTGCAATCAAGATCGCAAAGGATTACACCTCATGCACTCCGGCGCAGCTGACTCGTTGTGACGAGTTCGCCGACGCCGACAGGCGGAGCTAGGCCGCCTCGCCGGGGTGTGTGCTCCTGCCTTTCGAACCAGGGCAGTCCGGTCACCAGATGACTTCGACGGCGCCGGTCTCAGCGACCGCGGCGATGGCGCGATCCTTCGTGCCCAGCGGAGCCCCGTGATGGATCGCCGCAGAGTTGATTAGCCGGTCCCATGGGTCGCGGAGTGCGGCCAACTCCGCGGAGTCGAAGTGGGCCACCGCTGGGGCCGTGATCGGGACCGCGCTGGTGGTCGAGCTCGGGTCCTCCGTGACCGCACAGATGCGTCGGACGTCGTCTGGGCTGAACCGGCCGGCTCGATGGAGGTAGTGCTGGTCAAGTCGGCTCGCCAGGGAGACGGCGATGCCGCCGTCGGGGTGGTGCTGGGCCGCTCGAGCGTTCCCGGGCCGCGTACTCAGGCGCTCGTCGGCCTCGAGGAATTAGAAGACGTTGCGGAAGTAGGTCGTCGGGCTCTGGCCGTCCCTGAGCGATCGGCACAGGGTGCGGGGCATGTCGTCGTCGGTGTCTTCCCCGCCGCCGCGGCTGATCAGTGACGAGTTGTGGGCGCTGGTCGAGCCGCTGATCCCGCCCCAACCTCCGGCGGTGCACGGCCGCACCGGGCGGCCACGGACCTCTGATCGGGACGTGCTGGAGGGCATCGCCTTCGTGCTGTCCACCGGCATCGGCTGGACCAAGCTGCCTCGCGAGCTCGGCTACGGGTCGGGCTGGACCTGCTGGCGCCGGATGCACCAATGGGCCGACGCCGGGCTCTTTGACCGGCTGCACCAGGTGGTGCTGGACCGCCTCGGCGAGCAAGGAGAACTGGACTGGTCCCGAGCCAGCCTGGACTCGGTCAGCGTCCGGGCCAAAAGGGGGGTGCACTGACCGGCCCCAACCCCACCGACCGGGGCAAGCGCGGCACCAAGTACCACCTGCTCGTCGACGCCACCGGCCTGCCGCTAAACGTCGTGGTCTCCGGCGCCAACCGGCACGACAGCATGCTGGTCGAGCCGATCCTGGACTCGATGCCGGCGATCAAGCGGGGCGGCCGCGGCCACCCGCGCCGGCGACCGGTCAAGCTGCACGGCGACAAGGGCTACGACAACCCGCGGGTCCGCCGGTACCTGCGCCGCCGCGGAATCACTGCTCGGATCGCTCGCATCGGTCGGGACCCCAGCCAGCGCCTGGGCCGGCATCGCTGGGTCGTCGAGCGCACCATCGGCTGGCTGCTGTCCTACAAACGACTGGCCCTGCGCTACGACCGCACCGCCGCCACCATCTGCGCGCTGGTCCGACTCGCCGTCACTCTCATCTGCGCCCGACGACTCACAGCGCACTAACGCAACGTCTTCTTAGACGAGTGCATGTCGTGTCAGCGACGCCCCTCACCGATCGGCAGAGGTCGGGCCCGACTCGACGTCCTCCACCGCGAGGCGGCCGGCAGCTTCGAAGTCCTTCCAGGACACCTGACGGACCTCCCCCGGAGCACGCCATAGACCCGGCGGATCTGCGGACGTTCGACCTGGGCCACGATGCGCAGGTGCGCGCCCCGGCTACACCATGGCGCGCAAGCTCCTCGGGTGCGATGCCGCCGTTAGTACCCACCACGACCTCGAAGCCCGCGTCCGCACTCATCGCGTCGAAGGGTCACACGGTCAGACGCCGAAGGAAGGACGACCGGAGGATCACCGGAGGTCCACCGGAGGATCACCGGAGGATCACCGGAGGATCACCGGAGGATCACCGGCGACGCTAGATCCATGACGACGCGAGCGGCACAGGATCGGCATTCCGACCGCGATCCGCTCCTGACCGTCGCGCAGGCCGGCGAGTACCTCGGTACCGGCGAGCGGTTCATTCGCCGGCTCATCACCGAGCGCCGGATCGACTACGTCAAAGTCGGCAAGTATGTGCGCCTGGAGCGCTCGACGCTAGACGCCTTTGTGGATTCCGGCCGCGTCCACAGCCAGCGGTGATCGTCGAGGACGCGAGCTGAGGTACCCGTCAAGGTCTCGACGTGGCCAAGCGGACGTTCGGGTCGGTCGACCGGCTCCCGAGTGGCCGCTACCGCGCCCGGTACCTCGGCCCTGATGGTCGGCGCCACAGCAAAATCCTCGGCACCAAGGCCGACGCCTGGGCGTGGCTGGCAAGTCAGCAGACCGACCTCCTGCGGAAGAGCTGGCGAGCGCCGAACGCCAGCAGCCGCGCCGTCGGCGAGTACGCCGAGGACTACCTCGCCCGCAATGACCTCCGCGAGGGCACCCGCGTCCTCTACGCCGGCCTGTGGCGTCACCACCTCGCCGAGCCATGGGCGGACGTTCCCGTCGGCGAGGTCACCCCCGCCGCCGTCCGCTCCTGGCACGCCAAGGCCGGCCGGACGACGGGCCCGACAGCACTGGCGCAGTCGTATCGGCTCCTGCGCGCCATCCTCAACGTCGCGGTTGCCGACGAAGCCATCGCGTCCAATCCATGCCGGTTGCGGGGCGCCGGCACGCCCAAGGCCACCCGGCCGTCTCGCGCACTCACCGCCGCAGAAGCACTGCAGCTTGCCGATCAACTAGGGCGGGACCGGAGGACCGCTCGCTACCGCGCCCTGCTGCTCGTCCTCGCCTTCGGCGGGCTCCGGTTCGGTGAAGCCACGGCCCTGCGCCGATCCGACGTCCTGTCTGGCGGCCGGCTGCGCGTCGAGCGTTCGGTGCGACGCGTTGGCGGCCGGTGGGTGCTCGGCGAACCGAAGACCGACGCCGGACACCGGACGGTGACCCTCCCCGCCGCGGTCGCGGCGGTACTGGAGGAGCACCTGGAGAAGCACGTCCCGACTCCTCCGGGCGCCCTCCTGTTTGGCACCAGTACCGGCGGCTACCTCGCCCGCAGCAACTGGAACTCAACCTTCCGCCGCGCCGCCGACGCCATCGGGTTGCCGCCGGTCCGGCCACACGAACTCCGTCATACCGGCGCCACCCTGGCCGCTGCTACCGGAGCGACCACGAAAGAGCTCATGCGCCGGCTCGGTCACTCCTCCCCCGCCGCCGCGCTCCTCTACCAGCACGCCGCCGACGACCGCGATGCCGACATCGCCCGGGCCCTTGACGCCATGCTCGGTGCTATCACCAAGGCACCGGAGAGCAACGGCGACCAGCGGCCGGAGTGATGCCGACCGAGAGGCGATTGGTCACATAGTGGTCACGTGGACCCTCTTGGGGAGCGCAACAAGCCGCTTACCAGCGCCTATAGGTCTACAGCGCCCCGCCTTCCAAGCTGGCCGTGCCGGTTCGATCGCCAGCTGCCACGGGCGGTCCTGCGAGCGGCCACGGTGGTCACACATCGCCGATCGGGGATCAGACTGACGACAACCACAACGGACTGCGCCTCATCACCCGGAAGTGGCGGCGGGTGTCCGGCTGACCTACGCCGGACATGACCGACGTCTCCCAGCTCGAGCCAGCAGTTGACCGGGACCAGGCTGCGAGGTCGTGGCGTACCCGGCCCACATGTACCGCGGCTGCGCGGTCCGAAGGACCAGCCCCGCCTGGACGTCCTCGTCGACACACTCGCCGATCGCGTGACGCACCGGCGGTACCCATGATGCTCACGTGACCCCTCGTCCCCGCACCGGTGTCCGCGGTGTGGTGGTCGCTGCGGTCCCGGATGTCCCTCCGGGGCCAGGCGGGGTGCACGCTGCTCGCCGGTGCGACGGTCGTGTCGGGGGTCCTGGCGTTCACCTCCGTGGACGACCTGCAGTGAGCCGTCGACGTCCATGTCACCCGCGGCGCCGACCCGGTGCTCCACGCCAGGAACGTGGTCGCCCCGGTCGGGGCGGGGACGTGCATCGCGACGGGCGCGGTGCGCCGGCCCCAGCTGCACCCGGATCCCGCATGCCCGAGGCACGCGACGTCGTGGTCCCGTTGCACCCCGTCCTGCCCGGACCGCCTCGGATGGGGTCCTCCGGATGCCGTGGGGCCGAGGGCGCCCCGCCTGGACATGGACGGGACCGTTGCGGGCCGGCCGCCGCGGACCCCGACCCCGCCCCCCGGCGTCGCCTCGCTCCCGTCGGGAGCGGTGCCAGCCTCTCCCCGGATGATTGCGCCTCGTGACGGCGTGCGCCCGGTACGGCTGACACCGGGGTGACCGGCCTCGTACCCCGGGTCCGGGACGCGCTGCGGGCGGGTCCTGTCGTGGTCTCGCTCGGCATCGCCGTCCTCGGCCTGGCCGCGTACGGCGTCCTCACCGTCGCTGCCCGATCGCTGACGGCGGCGGACTTCTCGACGTTCGCCGCGGCGTGGTCGCTGCTGTTCGCCGTCTCCGGCGGGTTCTTCCTCCCGCTCGAGCAGGAGACCACTCGCGCCGTGGCGGCGCGGCGCGCTCGCGGGCACGACATCGGTCCGGCCGTGCGGCGGGTCGCGATCCTGGGCGCGGTGGTCGTGACCGTCCTCACGGTGCTGCTCGCAGCTCTGTCCGGGCTCCTCCGCGACCGGGTCCTGGCGGGTCGATCGGAGCTGCTCGCCGTCCTCGTCGTCGCCTTCCCCGTCCTGGCCGGGCTCCACGTCGTCCGGGGCGCCCTCGCCGGCACCCGCCGCCTCGGCTCCTACGCGCTGGTGCTGTCGGGCGAGGGCCTCACGCGACTCGTCGCCGTGGTGCTCCTCGCGGCGGCCGGCGCGGCGACGACCGGCTCGCTGGCCCTGGCCGTCGCGGCAGCCCCCCTCCTGGTCATCCCGCTGGCGGCAGCCCGCGTGCCCCGCGGCCGGGGCGCGCACGTCCCCGGGGCGTGGCCGGAGGTCACCCAGAACCTCGCCTGGCTGGTCGTCGCCTCGGTGGTCGCGCAGGGTCTGGCCAACGCCGGGCCGATCGTCCTGCAGGTCATCGGACCCGCCGACGCGGACCTCGCCGGCCGGTTCCTCGCAGCCTTCGTCGTCGTCCGGCTCCCGCTGTTCTTCACCGGGGCACTGCAGGCTTCCCTGCTGCCCCGCCTGGTCCACGCGGCGGAGCGGAGGGACCGCTCCGCGTTCATGCACGCGCTCGGCCGCGTGCTCGCCCTCGTCGGCGTGCTCGGTGGAGCCGCGCTGCTGGTGCTCCTGGCGGCGGGGCCGGCACTCGTCTCGCTGTTCTTCGGCCCGTCCTACGTCGTCGCACGGCTGGACATGACGGTGCTCGGAGCGTCCAGCGTGCTCCTCCTGCTCGCCGCGCTGCTCCAGTCCGCGGTCGTGGCCCTGCGCGGGCACCGCACCGTCGCCCTCTGCTGGGCGGCCGCAGCCGTGGTCTTCGTCGCCGGCTGCACCCTGCCGCTCGAGCCGCTGCTGCGCGTGGAGGTCGCCTACGTCCTCGCGTCACTCGTCGTCGTGGGCGCGCTGCTGGCGGCCCTGATCCGGGTCCTACCAGCGATGATGCACGGCGAACCGTCTACAGGAGGATGACCACCGTGCGCATCTTCGCCGCCACCAGTTACGGCTCCCACACGCCGATGACCGGGGGGCGACTGCGCCGCGAGCACCTGCTGGCGGGGTTGGCCGGACGCGGTCACTCGGTCGACCGGCTGACCCTCGACGCGCGACCGGGGCCGGCCTCGGGTACGCGCAGCCTGGTCGCGGCGGTCGATCTCCGGATCGCCGGCCGCATCCGACGGGCCGACGTCGTCCTGCTGGCCGACGTGTTCACCGCTCCGCTGGTGCCGGCCGTGCGGCACGCGGGGGTCCCCGTGCTGCTCGACCTGTGCGACAGCCCCTACCGTCTGCTGGCCGAGGCGCCTCGGGACACGCCCGCCCGGTGGGCGGTCCAGGTCTTCGCGAGTGCGCAGCTGCTCGCGGTCATGCACGGGCTGGTCCCGATGGTCGGCAGGCTGACGTACATCTCCGAGCTCGACGCCCAGGTGGACCGGCGGACCGTGCGCCGGCTGCCTCCCCACAGCCTCGTGCACAACGGCATCGCCGCGGAGCTGTTCGAGGTCCCGCTCGACGTCGACGACCGCGGCTACATCGGGTGGGCGGCGGACTGGGACTACCCGCCCAACCAGGACGCCCTGCGGTGGTTCGCCCGGGAGGTGGCCACGGTGCTGCCGGAGTCCGTCCTCGACCGGGTGCGGTTGTTCGGTCCCCGGGACCCCCTGCCGTCGCTGGGCCGTGCCCGGGGCCGCCTGCGGTACGCCGGCTTCGTCCCGAGCCTCTCGACCCTGTACCGGGGGGCCGCCCTCCTCATCGCCCCGACGCTGTGGGGAGCGGGCATGAAGAACAAGGTGCTGGAACCGCTCGCCGCGGGACGGCCGGTCCTGACCACCCCGGCCGGGGTCGAGGGTGTGCCGGTGCACATCGCGAGCGTCGTCGACGTCGCCGAGGCCGATCCCCGGACCTTCGCCCGGGCGATGGAGGCAGCTGTGCAGGCGGCCCCGTCGCCCGGCCAGGCGGCACGTCGGCGGGAGTCGGTGCGGCCGTTGACCTGGCCCAGCGCCGTGGAGGCGATGGAGTCCGCGCTCAGGGCGGTCGCCGAGGAGCGGCTCGACCGCCAGGTGTAGGGCTGCCCGACAGGGGGGACCGCGCCGGCTCCTCAGGCGACGGGTCGGTCCGGCCGACGCGCCAGCACCGCCTGCTGCCGGTACCGCGGGATGCTCACCGTGCGCGCCGCGAACCCCGAGGGCCGGCTCGTGGACTGGGGCAGCCGGAGGACCCGCCGGACGAGGAGGCCCGCCGCCGCCAGCGGGTAGGTGATGGGCGTGAGCTCCTCAGCGACGACGGTCAGGCCGGCCCGGGACAGCACCTCGTTCACCGCCGCAGCCGATCGGTACTCGCGGACGTGGGTGGAGTCCAGTACCCAGCCCGCCTGCGGGTTGCGCCGGAAGTACCAGGCACCGGGGAGCTTGACCGGCGTCTCGACGTAGACGTAGCCCCCGGGCCGGGTGATCCGGGCCAGCTCCCGGGCGAAGACCTCGTCATCGGGCACGTGCTCGATGACGTGGCAGGCGGCTGCGACGTCGAACGCGGCGTCCTCGACCGGCACGGTCCCGTCGGGCGACGTGAGGACGGTGTGGCCGTGCTCGCGGGCCAGCTCCGCGCGGACGTCGGACACCTCGTAGCCGACCAGCGCCCACGCGTCCCCGTAGCCGTCCCGCAGCCGGTCGAGCAGCGCGCCCTCGCCGCAGCCGACGTCGACCACCCGGCCGGTGGCGGCGTCGAGGGCCCGGCGCAGCAGCGGCGGCACGGTCGACTCGTCGTCGAGCTGGCGGTACGTTCGCGCGTACGTGTCCCAGTCCATCCGTCCCCTCGCCGACCGCTCGGACGTGCCCTGGCCGAGACCGCGGATGCTAGGTCAGTCGGAGGAGCGGCGGGGCCCGGGCGCCACCGGGGTGATGTTCGGGTTGAGCCGGAAGAGGTTCGCCGGGTCGTAGCGGGACTTGAGCAGCCGCAGCCGGTCGAGGTTCGGACCGAAGGAGGCCCGCACCTTCTCGGGCGCGTCGTCGGTGGCGAGGTGGTTGACGTAGGCGCTGCCCTCCATGTGCGGTTCGGCCGCGGCCCAGTGCGAGCGGAGCCACTCGGTGTGCCGCCCGGACTCCCCCGCCTCGGTCCACTGGGCGATCACGTCGACGTCCCACTGCGTCCGGCGGGCGGCGAACGCGGTCGCCTCCGGGGCGACGCGGGCCGCCGCACCGTGCACGTGGAAGAAGAGGACGGCGCTCAGCGGTGAGCTGAAGCCGGCGGCGGCCGCGACCACGGCGTCGATCAGGCCGTCGTCGATCCGCTCGGTGAACGCCGAGCGCCAGTAGCGGTGCAGCCCGTTGACGGCGTTGGGCTGGTCGAGCATCGACTGGCGCGCCACGTACGGCATGGGCGCCACGAGGTCGGCCAGCGGCGGGCCGAACTCCCGGGCCGGCCGCAGCACCCGCTCACCCTCGTCCAGCGGCCCGTTGTAGCCGAGCAGCAGGGCGATCACGGGGACGCCGGCCTGCGGGTCGGTGAGCAGCGCGCAGTAGGCCTCGGCCTCGTCGGGCAGCGTGGCGCAGAAGTCGCGGTAGAAGCGGAGCACGTCCCCGGCCCGGTCGAGGGGGTGCACGACCATGCCGCCGAGCACCTCGGGGACCGGGTGCAGGCGGTAGCGCAGCGACGGGACGACGCCGAAGTTGCCGCCACCGCCGCGCAGCGCCCAGAACAGGTCGGGCTCGCGGTCCGCGTCGACCGTGTGCAGCTCACCGTCGGCGGTGACCGCCTCGGCCGACAGCAGGTTGTCGATCGCCAGGCCGTGCTTGCCCATGAGCCAGCCCAGGCCGCCGCCGAGGGTCAGCCCGGCGACCCCGGTGTTGGAGACCGTGCCGCCGGTGGTCGCCAGGCCCGCGCGCTGCGTCTGCTCGTCCAGCTCGCGCCACAGGACGCCGCCGCCGACCTGCGCGGTGCGCGCGTCGGCGTCGACCGCGATCGTCTTGAGCAGCGACAGGTCGATCACCAGGCCGCCGTCGTTGGTGCCGTAGCCGGGGGCGCTGTGCCCGCCGCCGCGCACGGAGAGCAGCAGCCCCTCGTCCCGGGCGAAGCCGACGGCGCGCTGGACGTCGGCGGCGTCGAGGCAGCGGGCGATCGCCGCCGGACGGCGGTCGACGTCGCCGTTCCAGACCCGGCGCGCCGTCTCGTAGCCGTCGTCGTGCGGGCGGAGCAGGGCACCGTGCAGGTCGGCGGCGAGTGCCGTCAGGGCCTCGTCGCGCACGGGTCCCGGCCGGCCGGCCTCGGTGATCACCATGGTGCCTCCTCCGCGCCGCGGGGCTCCCTGCCCTCGGCATCGGCACCCTGGCAGCGGTGCCCGTGGCCAGGACAGGGCCGGAAGCCCCGGCCCGTGCGGCACCCGGAGCACGCAGCCGACCAGTGCAGTCAGGTCCGCGGCCCCGCCCTGCCTCCGAGCCGGCCGTGCTGGTCCGGTCTCCGGCACGGCTCCGCGCCTCTCGCGGTCAACCGCCCGCGAGCCGACCTGCCTCGCGTGACGGCGCGGTGACGCCTCCAGGTGCATCCTCCGCGCCGGAACACGGAAGTCAGGACAGACACGTCAGGGACACGTCGTGCAGACCGAGGACGAGACCCCCAAGGTGTTCGGTGTCGAACCGGACGTCTTCTCCGCGTACGTCGGCCTGATCGCTGCGTTCCTGGCCCTGCTCGGTATCGGTGGGGTCCTCCGCCAACTACGACAGGCGGACCGCACTGCGCTCTTCAGCGTCGTTCTGCAGATCGATGCACTCCTCGCCGGCCACACGGAACAGCGCAGGTGGATCAACGCCAACCACGGGCTCAGCCCCGAGGACCAGGCCGATGCGCCCGACATCGTCCCCTACATGGCGATCTTCGAGCGCCTGTCCGCTGCGTTGGCCAGCGGGCTGGTCAGCCGTGACTGGGTGTACCGCTTCTACTCGTCACGGCTCCGCCGACTGCTGCGCATGGCGCACGTCCGGAAGCTCCTCGTGAACCAGGCACACGGCTGGCAGTACCTCATCCGCCTGGCCGTCGAGCTCGACGCCTGGGCCAAGTACAACGAGCTGAGGCCCGTCATCGTCACGCATGCTCCGCCGAGGAACGAAGGCGACGCGGAGCCCGACACTGCCTTCCTCGCGGTGCTGAGGAGCAAGGTCGACACCAGGCAGGTCGAGGTCAGGGACGTCTGAGGGGACCCCAGCAGCACCCACCCGGATCAGATCGAGAGCACCGGTGCGCCCAGGCGGATCTCCCCGTCGGTGAGGACGTCGGCACGCAGGCCGCCGCGGTGGATGAGCGGCCGCAGGGTCCCCGGCCCGCTGAGCCGGTCGAGGTGCACGCAGGGCTCGCACAGCCGCCGCCCCTCGCACAGCACGTCCCCGATGCGGAAGCGCCGCCCGACCAGGGCGTTGACGTCGATGCCGCGGGTGAGGACGTTGCGCCGGGTGCCGGCGAAGTCCAGGTCCTGCCCGGCCGCGGCCATCTCGTCGAGGACCTCGGCGGCCATCAGGGTCAGCTCGTAGCCGGGGCGCCGTCCGGCGCGGGGGGTGAACGTGCCGGCTCCCGCGGCGTAGCGGTCGCCGTCGAGCCCGTGACCGGCGCGGGCCTGCGCGACCTCGAGCAGCTGCATCGGCGCCTCCGCGGCCGGCGCCACGGCGAGGCCTTCGACGGTGCCGCGCAGCTCCGCCCCGGCCGGCTGCCGGTGCAGCACCGGGTCGAGGGAGGCGACGGCGTGGGCCTGGCGGATGCGCAGGTCCGCGGTGGCCCGCCCCAGCAGCGCGGGCGCCTGCGGGCTGAGCACGACGCCGGGCGGCGTCCCGAAGGCCAGCACGGCGACGTCGGCACCGGGACCGGCGGGGTCCTCGACCACGGCGATCCACCACCCGGCCCACTGGAAGCGCACGGGGTCGGCGATCGGCACCAGCCCCGACCCGTGCTCGGCCAGCCAGGTCCGCCAGGCGCCCAGTGCGTGCGCCAGCTCCTCGTCGGGCCGCGGCAGGTCGGTCACCGGCACCTCGGTGACCGACGCCAGGCACGCGGCGAACCCCCGGACGAGCGCACCCGTGTCGGGTCCGGGTGGCAGTTCGACGTCGATCACGGGTCCTCCAGGAGTCCGGCCGGTGACGCCGACTGCGGCACCGGGGTGTTCCACGCCAGCATGGGCGGTCGCTGCCCGGCTCAGCTCCCGCTGACGCCGCGGAGGGCCAGGGAGACGGCCAGCGCCGTCATGACCACGGCGATGACGCCGTCGAGCACCCGCCAGGCCGCCGGGCGGGCGAACACCGGCCGGAGCAGCCGGGCACCGAAGCCGAGGCCGGTGAACCAGATCGTGCTGCCCAGACCCGCGCCGGCGGCGAACTGCCACCGGTGCTCGCCGTACGTGGAGGCCATCGAGCCCAGCAGCACGACCGTGTCCAGGTACACGTGCGGGTTGAGCCAGGTCAGTGCCAGGCAGGTGCCGACGGTGGCCGCGAGGCCGGCACGGACGCCGCCGGCGTCGGGCAGCAGCGAGCCGGGACGCAGTGCCCGTCGTGCGGCCAGCGCGCCGTAGCAGAGCAGGAACGCCGCACCGGCGAAGCACACCACCGGGATCAGCCACGGCACCTGCGACAGAGCCGCGCCGGCGCCCAGCACCCCGGCGAGGATCAGCGCCAGGTCGGAGAGCGCGCACACCGCCACCACCGCGGCCACGTGCTCGAGGCGGAGTCCCTGCCGCAGGACGAAGGCGTTCTGGGCGCCGATGGCGACGATCAGCCCCATCCCCAGCGCGAGCCCGGACGCGACGGCGAGCAGCGCCGAGGTGGTCCACACGCCGTCGACGGTAGGAACCGGCATACCCGCAGTCCAGCTCAAGTTGTTGATGCACCGTTAGCGTTGCTGTTCATGGACCTCGACCTGGCGCAGCTGCGCGCGCTCGACGCCACCGTCCGGGGCGGCACGCTGGAGGCCGCCGCCCGGGCACTGCACGTCACCCCGTCGGCGATCAGCCAGCGGCTGCGCGCGCTGGAGGTCGCGACCGGCCGGATCCTGCTGGTGCGGACCAGACCGGTGCAGGCCACCGAGTCCGGGCAGGCGGTGCTGCGGCTGGCCCGCCAGGTCGACCTGCTCACCGCCGACGTCGCCCGCGAGCTCGGCGGCGACCCGTCGCCGGAGCACGTGCCCACGCTGCCCATCGCGGTCAACGCCGACTCGATGGCCACCTGGGTGCTGCCCGCGCTGACGCCGCTGGCCGGCGACGTCTGCTTCGACCTGTACCGCGAGGACCAGGGGCACACCAGCGCCCTGCTGCGCGCCGGCACGGTCATGGCGGCGGTGACCGCGGACGCCGAGCCGGTGCCCGGCTGCACCTCGACCCGTCTGGGTGGCATGCGCTACCGGCCGATGGCCACGCCGGGCTTCGCGCGGCGCTGGTTCCCCGCCGGTGTCACGCCCGAGGCGCTCGCCTCGGCCCCGGTCGTCGTCTTCGACCGCCGGGACGACCTGCAGCACCGCTACCTGCACGCGCGGGCCGGCGACGACGTCGCGCCACCGGCGCACTACGTGCCCGCCGCGGCGGACTACGTCGCCGCCGTCACCCTCGGCCTGGGCTGGGGCATGGTGCCCGACCAGCAGGCGCGAGGGGTGACCGCGGAGCTGGTCGTCCTCGACCCGGCCGCGGCGGTGGACGTCGTCCTGTACTGGCAGCAGTGGCGGCTGCGCTCCACCGCGCTCGACCGTGTCCGCGAGGCCGTGCTGGCCGCCGCCGTCCGCGACCTCGACCAGCCGGGCGGGCCCGGGCGCTGACCGCCGCCGCGGCGGCTGGTGGCCCGGTCCCGTGGGCACCCGCCCGCGGTCGGGTCAGACGTCGGGGCTGTAGGTCGCGATGAACTCCGCGTACCGGCGCGCCCCGACACCCGAGGACACGTCACCGATCCGGAGCACGGTCAGGCCGAGGTACCCCCACGTCTCGAAGGCCTCGTCGATGTTGTCCCAGCCCTCGTCGTTGGTGACCCCGCCGGCGAGCGCGTTCTCCCCCTTGAGCTCGACGCCGACGCGGAACGCGTAGTCGCCGATCCACTGCACCAGGGTCTGGGCCAGCGAGTACGCCTCCGGACCGGGCTGGTCGTCCATCTCGAGCGCGGTGAAGTGCATGACCACCTCGCGCGGCCCGCCGTCGAACCGGTTGGCCAGCTCGACGATCCGCTGGTAGCCGTGCCCGGTCGCCCACGAGTCGAGGTCGACGCTGGTCTGGATCAGGCCGGTGGTCACCTCGGTGGCCCGCGGGTGGATCGGGTGGGTCATCTGCCAGTGGATGCCCGGGACCTTGTAGCCGATGTCCGCCTCGGGGAAGTCCCGCCCCAGCGCGTGGACGACCGTCCGCAGCACCCGCTCGCCGTGGTCGACCAGCGAGCCGTTGTACCAGTCCACGAAGTCGCGGCCGTACTGCGTGTCCAGGTACGCCCGGCTGGTGAAGAACGCCTCGGCGTCCTCGGGCGGGCCGATCTGGTCCACCGACGTGTGGTCCGTGCCCCAGGCGCCGTTGACCGCCTCCAGCGAGCCGTACCGGTCCAGCACCTCCTCCTGGAAGTCCTGGACGGCCAGTGGGGAGTACGACTGCAGGGCGCCGCGCGTCGGGTAGCCGGTGCCCTCGTCGTGCTGGTTGTAGGAGGGGTACCGCAGCTCGCCGGACGGGCCGAGCGAGACGTTGACCTCCACCACCTCCTCGGCGTAGACGTCGCCGTACTGCTGCTCAAACGCGCGGGTGAAGTCCCGGTACTCGTTCATCACCACCCGGTCGGCCCAGCCCTGCACGCTCTCGGGGCTGTGGTTGCCCTGCTCGCTCCGGTGCTGGAGCCCGGTCGGGCCGAGCAGGATGCCGCGGTGGGTCCGGTCGGCGTACTTCGTCCACAGCCACGACGGCAGCAGGCTGGTGTAGTCGTCACCGACGTTCCCCCCGGCCTGGTGGAACGACAGGATCGGCGCGAGGTCCAGGCCCTCGGACGTGATCACGTCGAAGACCCGGTCGTAGTAGCTCCAGTCGAACCGGTTGTCGGCGGCACCCTCGACGTCGCCCCACCACACGTCGACGCTGACGGCGTCCACGCCGTAGGCGGCCACGGTCTCCAGGTCGGCCTCGAACGCCGCCCAGTCGGTCACCTTCAGCGGCGCCATCACGTTGGCGGTGAACTCCGGGTGGTCCAGCGCCACGGGCCCCGGAGGCACCGGGCCGTCCACCGGAGCAGCCTGGGCGGTACCGGCGCCGGCGAGCAGCAGGCTGAGGACGGCGAGCGTGACTGTGGCGTGCCTCACACCCGCCATGCTGCCAGCCCGTCGTACGGCGCCCCAGGCGGGTGCCCGACCAGGATCGTCGGCCCGGCGTGTCCGGCCGGACTCGCGGTCCCGACCGCCCGTGGACCCCGGCCCGGCCACTCCCCCGGCGCCGCCCTCAGTTGCGCAGCGTCTGCACCAGAGGGCAGCTGAACGGGTCCCGGGCGCCCAGCCCGACCGCGTTCAGGTACCGGACGACGATGCCGTAGGAGCCGACCAGGCTGGTCTGGGTGTAGGTCACGCCGTTCGCCCGGCAGAACGCCCGCACGATGGGCTGGGCCCGCCGCAGGTTGGGGCGCGGCATGCTCGGGAACAGGTGGTGCTCGATCTGGTAGTTGAGGCCGCCCATCGCCGCGTCGGTGAGGAGCCCGCCGTCGATGTTGCGCGACATGAGCACCTGCCGGCGCAGGAAGTCCACGCGGGCGCCCTCCGGCACGATCGGCATGCCCTTGTGGTTGGGCGCGAAGGCGCCGCCGAGCAGGAGCCCGAAGACGCCGAGCTGGACGGCCAGGAAGGCGGCGGCCTTGCCCGGGGACAGGACCAGCAGCACGGCCGCGAGGTAGCCGGCCAGCCGGCCGACGACGAGCACCAGCTCCACCCGGCGGTGCGCGAGATCGCGCCGGGTCACCAGCACCTGGAGGCTGGCCACGTGGAGGTTGAGGCCCTCCAGGAGGAGCAGCGGGAAGAAGGCCCAGCCCTGGCGGGCGGTCAGCCAGGCCGCCAGACCGGTCCGCGGGGCGGCGGCGGCCGGGGTGAAGGCGAGGACACCGAGCCCGATGTCGGGGTCCCTCCCCTCCTGGTTCGGGGCGCTGTGGTGCCGGCTGTGCTTGTGGGACCACCAGCCGGCGCTCAGGCCGGCGAACGCCCCGGCCATCACCCGCGCCGCCCAGTCGTTCCAGCGGGCCGAGCCGAAGACCTGCCGGTGCGCCGCGTCGTGGGCGAGGAAACCGAACTGGGTGACGACGACGGCCAGGACGGCGGCGACCCCGAGCTGGAGCCAGGAGTCCCCGAGCAGGGCGAAGGCCACCCAGACCCCGGCGAACGCGCCGGTCATGACGAGCATCTGCGTCCAGTACCAGGCGCGCCGCCGCTGCAGCAGTCCCGCCGCCTGCACCTGGCGGGACAGCTCGCCGTAGGTGCTGGTCTGCCGGTCCGTCCGCGGACGGCGGACGGTCGGCCGATCGGCGACGCGGGGCGCCGGGTCGAGCAGGGGGGATGCCATGGACTGCGCCTCCGGGAGGACGGACGGGTGTACCGCCGGGTCCGGGGCAGTACCGCCACGGTAACCCGGCCGCGTCGAGCACGCGGCCGGCCACCGACGGCCCCGGCGTCCCCACTCCCCAGGGGGCTCCCGTGCCCCCTGGGGACACGCCCGCTGGAGACGTGCTCGCTAGAGGCGCAGCGCGCCGGAGACGACCTGCGCGGCGAGCGCGTGCAGCGGGACCCCGGTCCGCCGGGCGTGCGAGCGCAGCACGGTGAACGCCTCGCCCACCTCGACGCCGGTGCGCTCGGCCAGCACGCCCTTGGCCTGCTCGATGAGGACCCTGCTGTCGAGCGCGGCCTGCAGCTGCTCGGCCAGCAGGTCCCGCGACCGGATGGTCCGCTCCTGCATGAGGCCCACGGTCGCGACGTCGGCCAGGGCCCGGGCCAGTCGCATGTCCGCCTCGCTCAGCGCACCGGTCGCCACGCGGAACACGTTCACCGCCCCGATGACCTCGTCGCGCAACCGCATGGGCACCGCCTGCGCCGAGGCGAAGCCCGCCTGCTCCAGCCGGGCGGTGAAGTCCGGCCAGGCGCGGCGCATCTCGCCGAGGTCGGCCTTGGTCACCGCCTGCCCCGTGTGGAAGGCCTCCAGGCACGGGCCCTCGTCGCTCTGCAGCTCGAAGAGCTCGACCAGCCGCACCTCGTGCGAGGTCGCCGCCATCACCTCGAGGCCGCCCCGCTGGTCGGCGAGCATGATGCCCCCGGCGTCGCCGTCGAGCAGCCTGACCGTGCGCTCGATCAGGGTGTGCAGGAAGTCGACGAGGTCGAACTCGGCGACCAGCGTGTCCGCCAGCTCCACGAAGGTCTCCGCGACCTCTTGCTCCCGGCTCGTCACGACGACCCCTTCTCTGGACTGCCGTCCACGTCCCGTCCTCCCGGGCCCGTCGAGACCCCGTCCTCACTGTCGTCGAACCGCACGCGCCGTGCCACCACGTCGCCGGCGAGGTCGGCCATGCGGCGGTCACGGGCGAAGGCGGCGGCGCGCAGCCGGAGCAGCGCCTCGACCACGCCGACGTCCAGCTGCACCGAGATCATCCCGGCGGCCTGGTGCACCACGGCCCGCCGGTCCACGACGTCGGCCCACCCGTCGACACCGGGGACCGTGTCGTCCTCCTCGCGCTCCTGCAGGTGCAGCAGCACCGCCGCGGCCGCGTCGGCGAAGGCGAAGGCCTCGGCGAGGTGCGCACCGGACAGCGGGCCGCGACGGTCGCGGTAGAGGTCGAGCACGCCGATCGCGACGGCACCGACCTGCAGCGGGAAGGTGAACGCCGCCGCGATCCCCGCCTGCGCGGCGCCGAAGGCGAACGCCGGCCACCGCACGACCCCCTCCACGCCGAGGTCGGAGCACAGGACCGGCCGTCGCGACGTCGAGGCGTCCGCGCAGGGCCCCTCGCCCAGGGTGAACTGGAGGTCCTCCATCTGCTGCGCGGGACCGCCGGTCGCCGCCACGAGCCCGCTGACGCCCTCGCCGCTCACCAGCGCGAGGCCCACCCCGGTCATCCCGGTGGCCTGCCGGCAGTCCTCGACCAGGTGGTCCGGCCAGGACGCGGCCGGCCCGGCGGCGGACAGGGTGGCGAGGATGTCCGCCACCCGCGCTCCGGCCATCGTCGCCGCCCGTCCACTCGGAGGTGCCGGCCCTCGACCCGGCCACCGGCCGGGACCGCCCGACCTGCCGGAGGGCTCCGCACCGCAGCCCGCGGGCGCCATGCTCGCAGGTGCGGGCGGGCGGGGACCAACCCGGGCGCACGGCCCGGCCGGTCCCCGGGGGCCGGCCCCCGCGCTGCGGTCCGCTGCCGCGTGCTGCACCCCCGCGGGACCCCTACGATGGACGCAGGCCGTCCCGGTCCGGCACCGTCGCCGACCGCGGACCCGTCGCCGCAGGTGCCATCGCCGGCACCGTCCCCCTGAGTGCGCCCTGCCGCACCTCCCCCTGCCCTCCCCGCCCAGGAGACCCGTGCCCGTGAACCCACCCACCCCCGACCCCACGACGGCCGCCGACTGGTGGCGCCAGGCCGTCGTCTACCAGGTCTACCCGCGGAGCTTCCGCGACCTCGACGGCGACGGCCTCGGTGACATCCGCGGGGTGACCGAGCGGTTGCCCTACCTGCAGCGGCTCGGCGTGGACGCCGTCTGGCTGAGCCCCTTCTACCCCTCCGCCCTCGCCGACGGCGGCTACGACGTCGACGACTACCGCGACGTCGACCCCCGACTGGGCACGCTCGAGCAGTTCGACGAGATGGTCGCCCGGGCCCACGCCCTAGGCGTCAAGGTCGTCGTCGACGTCGTCCCCAACCACTCGTCGAACCGGCACGCGTGGTTCACCGAGGCCCTCGCCTCGCCGCCCGGCTCCCCCACCCGTGACCGCTACGTCTTCCGCGACGGGAAGGGCCCCGACGGCAGCGAGCCGCCGTCGGACTGGATGTCGCACTTCGGCGGCCCGGCGTGGACCCGCGTCCCCGACGGCCAGTGGTACCTGCACCTGTTCGCCCGGGAGCAGCCGGACCTCAACTGGGACAACCGCGAGGTGCGGGAGGACTTCCTGCAGACGCTGCGCTTCTGGTCCGACCGCGGCGTCGACGGCTTCCGGGTCGACGTCGCGCACGCGCTGGCCAAGGACCTGTCCGAGCCGCTGCGCGACTACGGCGGCGTCCACCCCGACTCGCGGACCGAGCTGCCCCTGGACGGCAGCCACCCGCTGTTCGACCGCGACGAGGTGCACGAGATCTTCCGCGAGTGGCGCAAGGTGCTCGACACCTACGACCCGCCGCGGTCAGCCGTGGCCGAGGCGTGGGTGACCACCAGCCGGCGGGTGCTCTACGCCCGGCCCGACGAGCTGGGGCAGGCGTTCGACTTCGAGTTCCTCGTGTCGCCGTGGTCGGCGGAGCAGTTCCGGGTGGAGGTCGACGGTGCGCTGTCGGCCGCCGCGGCGGCGGGGGCGTCGGCGACCTGGGTGCTGTCCAACCACGACGTCGTCCGGCACCGGTCGCGCTACGCGCTGCCCAACGGCACCGACCTGGACGGCTGGCTGCTCTCCGGCGGCACGCACCCGGCGCCGGACGACGAGCGCGGCCTGCGCCGCGCCCGGGCGGCGACCCTGCTGATGCTGGCCCTGCCCGGCTCGGCCTACCTCTACCAGGGCGAGGAGCTCGGCCTGCCCGAGGTCGCCGACCTGCCGGCCGAGGCGCTGCAGGACCCGATCTGGGAGCGCACCGGCCACGCGCAGAAGGGCCGCGACGGCTGCCGCGTGCCGCTGCCGTGGACCCGCGAGGGGTCCTCCTTCGGGTTCGGGGACGCCGGGTCCTGGCTGCCCCAGCCCGCGTGGTTCGGCGAGTACTCCGCCGAGGCGCAGGACGGCGCCGAGGGCTCGACGCTGGAGCTGTACCGGGCGGCGCTGCACCTGCGGCGGGAGCTGCGGGCCGACGAGTCGCTGCAGTGGCTCGGCTCGCGGCCGGTCGCCGCGACCCACGTCCTGCACCTGCGCCGGTCGACCGGGTGGGAGAGCGTCACCAACTTCTCCGACGCCGACGTCGACCTGCCGGCCGGCGAGGTCCTGCTCGCCAGCGGACCGCTCCCCGGCGGGGTCCTCCCGCCGGACACGACGGTCTGGCTGCGCCGGGCGCAGGACTGAGGAAGGGCCCTCCTGCCCCCCACCGCTCGCGTGCTCGCGGCGGGACCCTGCAGGAGGGCCGATCGGTTCCGGGCCGGGGAGTGACCACTCCCCGGCCCGGCGCCTCAGTGGTGGTAGGCGTGCACGACCGCGTGGCCCTTGCCGCGGCCCATGAGCCAGCGGTTGACCGGGAGGGTGACCACGAAGGCCACGGCGAGCGCGCCGGCCAGTGACAGCCAGAACACCGCCGAGGACACCCCGGCCTCCATCGCCCCCGGCACGGACACCATGACGGCGTTGTCCACGACCTCCATCACCGTGATCGAGACGGTGTCGGCGGCCAGGGCCACCTGCAGCGCCCGCCGGAGCGGCAGGCCCGCCCGCAGGACGCCGCGCATGGTGAGCGCGTAGCCGAAGACGAAGGCCAGCCCGACGGCCAGCGCCACCGTGGCCCCGGTGGACAGGCCCACCGACGTCCCGATCACCATCCCGAGGACCTCACCGATGGCGCAGCCGGTGAGGCAGTGCAGCGTGGCCTGCGCGGCCATCGCCCAGCTGACCGGCCCGCTGCCGGGCGCCGAGGCGTGGTCGTGCGCGGTGCGCGCCGTGTCGTGCTGCGTGTGCATGTCGTCCTCCTCCGTCGACGGACCGAAGGTACCCCCAGGGGGTATCAGGACACAACACCCGGCGGCGCGCTCACATGCCGGTGACGATGCGCTGGAGGTCGGTGGCCATGCCCGTCGCCTCCCGCGAGGCCCCGACGATGGCCTCCTGCGCCTGCGCGGTGGAGGCGGTCTGCTCCTCGACGGCGGTCGCGATGGTGGTCTGCGCCGCCACCACGTCGGCCATCACCTCCTGGACCCTGCCGAGGGCCGTGCCGGCGGCGACGACGTCCCCGCGGACGGCCTCGACGACGCGGCGGATCCGCTCGGTGGCCTGCGCCGTCTCGGAGGCGAGGTCCTTGACCTCCCCGGCGACCACGGCGAAGCCCTTGCCCGCCTCGCCGGCGCGGGCGGACTCGATGGTCGCGTTGAGCGCGAGCAGGTTGGTCTGGTCGGCGATGGTGGAGATGCTGCCGGCGATCTGGTCGATCTCGGCCATGGTGGCGGCCAGGCGCTCCACGGTCTGCGCGCTGTCCCGGGAGCTGGCGCTGGCCTCGTTGGCGGTCGTCGTGGCCTGGCTGGCGGCGGAGGCGATCTCACCGATGGCCGCGCGCAGGCCGGCCATCACGGCGGTGGCGACGCCGACGTTCTCGTCCAGCCGCCGTCCGGCCGCGACGAGTCCGCTCAGCTGGTGCCCGAGCTCCGCGGTCCGCTCCTCGCGCTGGGCGAGCGCGGCGGCGGCCTCCTCCGCGGTCCGCACCCGCTCGGCGGCGAGCTCCTCCTGGGCCCGGACCTGGGCGGCCTTCTGCTCGTCGGCGCGCAGCTGCTCCGCCTGCCGGGCCCGGTCGGCCACCTCGGTGAACTTCCAGCCGTAGGCCAGGAACGTCGCCTCGGCCAGGAGGAAGGCGGCGTGCAGCAGGGCGAACAGGACCGGGCTCTGCTGCGCGTGGTGGTCGGAGAACACGGAGTCGGGTGAGAGCAGGCTCATCGCGGCGTGGTGGACGGCGACGAAGGCGACGGCCAGCAGGAACGGCGTCCACATCTGGTAGAGCGCCACGAGCGCGAGGACCGCGTAGAACCAGATGTGCAGGTCCTGCAGTCCCCCGCCCACGTGCAGGAGGACGTCGGCGGCGACCATCAGGCCCAGGCTGACGGCACTGGCCCGCGCCACCTGGGCGGGCAGGGCGCGGCCGAGCAGCAGCAGGACGACGATGACCGCCAGCTGCCCCCAGAGCAGCCAGCCGGACACCCCGCGCGCCAGGCCGATGCCCGCCAACACGGGGAGGTGCACTGCGAGCACCGCGGTGATGACCCGGTGCCGGGTGCCGAAGGTCTGCTCGTCGAGCCGCACCCCCCGGGGCACGGTGGCCCACGGGCGGGAGGTGACGGAGGTGGTGCCGGACACGGCGGACGTCGGACGCACGCAGGGCTTTCGGCCCGCGGCCCGGACGACTTGAGTGCAACCGGCGGACCGGCGCGTTCCGTGTCCGGCCGCCGCGCCGACCGGGCGGGGCGGGCGCGGTGGCCGGCTCGCGTCAGGGGGTGGCGGGCTCCGGCCGGGGCTCGAGGACGGCGGGCATGCCCAGCCGCACGAACAACCCGGTGTCGAGGTCGAGGAAGCTCGTGATGTGCCGGACCCGGCCCCCGTCGATCTCGAGGACGTGCAGCGCCCACGGCACGTGCACGCCGTCCCCGCGCAGCCGGTACTGGGCGAAGGCCGGGCAGCCGTTGGCCTCGGTCTGCAGCAGCCGCGAGCCCCGGCAGCCGCTGCCCGGGCCGAGCATCCAGGTGCCGATGTCGGCGGCGCCGCCCAGCCACATCTCGAACGGCGGCATGTGCTGGGTGGCGTCCTCGTGCAGCAGGGCGACGAAGGCGTCCACGTCGTAGCGCTCGAAGGCGTCGAGGTAGCGCGCGAGCAGCTCGCGCGAGTCGGCGTCCAGCGGGCGGGGCTCGGGGGTGCCGCCCATCGCCGCCAGCGTCGCCCGCGCCCGCTGCAGCGCGCTGTTGACCGAGGCGACGGTGGTCCCCAGCAGGCCGGCGACCTCGTCGGCCCGCCACCGCAGCACGTCGCGCAGCAGGAGCACCGCCCGCTGCCGCGGGGGCAGGTGCTGCAGCGCCGCGACGAAGGCCAGCCGCACCGACTCCCGGGCCACCGCCCGCTCGGCCGGGTCGCCGTCCTCGGGGAGGACCTGGCGGTCGAGCACCGGCTCCACCCACGCCTCGGCCGGCCGCTTGGCCGCCAGCGACGCCTCCACCGGCGACCACGACGACCCCGAGAGGTCCATCGGCAGGGCGCGGCGCTGCCGTCCGGACAGCTGGTCGAGGCAGACGTTGGTGGCGATCCGGTACAGCCACGAGCGCAGCGACGAGCGGCCCTCGAAGTCGGCCAGGCTCTTCCACGCCCGGACCAGCGTCTCCTGCACCGCGTCGTCGGCGTCGAACGACGACCCGAGCATCCTGTAGCAGTACCCGGTCAGCTCGCGCCGGTGCTCGAGCAGCCGCGGGTCGAGCTCGTCGGACACCCCGGTCAGCACGCTGGTCACCTGCGACCACCCCTCTTCGTCGGCGAGGGCGGTAGTCCACCACGGACCACCGACGGAACGGGAGACCCGGGAGGGCCCACCTACTGGTAGGTGACCAGCTCCGGACGCGGGGAGACCTGGGCGATCGTCTCCTCGGGGGTGAGCATCGGCGAGTCCTCGTCGTAGAAGTTCTTCCAGCCCCAGGCGAGCCCCTCCGGGCCGATGCCGTGCAGGACCCGCCAGGTCTCCTGCTTGCTGCCCTGGGGGCCCTGCCCGTCGGCGTGCACCATGACCGACAGCTCGTCGCGGGAGAGGTCCACCCGCTCGCGGCCGGGGATCATGTCCACCCGGAACTGGTGCAGCACGAGGAGCTTCTGCGGCAGCGCGTTCTGCCGGGTGAGGTCGGCCAGCCAGGTGACCACCCGGTTGACCTCCTCGACGTCCACCGAGCCGATCTGGGTGAGGTGCACCTGGTCCGGCGCCAGCCGCCACTCGGGGTCCAGGGCCAGGCCCACGTGCGGCAGCTCGAGCAGCTCCCGGTAGCGCTCGGCCTGGGTCACGAAGTCGGTGCGGCCCGGCTGCAGGTCCAGCACGACGTAGACGCCGGCCTCCCCGGCCGCGTCCACCCACGGCCGCAGCTCCTCGACCGGCGCCTCGTAGGAGTAGTCGCCCTCCTCGGTGGGGAACTCCGAGGCCACCGTGGCGATGATCTCGAAGGCCGGGACGACGGTCGCGTCGTCGACCAGCGCGTCGTAGGGCGCGGCGGTGTCGCGGGCCCGCTGGACGCTGGCCGCGACGTCCTGCTCCCCGAGCACGCCGAGCGCGCCGGTGCCCGGGTGCCCGTAGAGGGCGACCAGGAAGTGCTGCGGGAAGAGCACCTGCCCGCCACCGGGCAGCTGCGCGCCGGTGGCCGCCGTCTCCACCTTCCAGTCCAGGCCGTCCTCGTCGGCGAAGCCCGCGCCCAGCGCCACGACGGTGCCGGCGCCGGCCACGGCGTCGACCGCCTCCGCCGAGCCCCGCGGGTCGGTCGAGCCGCCGGTGAGCTGCACGCGCGCGCCGGCCGCCCGGGCGGTGGCGACGCCGGCCAGCGAGTCCGGCGTGCCGGACGCGAGGACGACGGTGTCCTCCAGCGGCTCGGCGCGGGTCACCTCGGGGAGCTCCCCGGACGCCTCCCCCTCGGCGGCGTCGGCGTCCTCGGGCAGCAGCGCGGCGGGCGCGGCGGGGTCGAGCCCCGCGACGGCGGCCGCGTCGCCGTCGGCCGGCACGGGGTCGGCCTCGGCGAGGTCCAGGCCGGTGGCGGCGGCGACGGCCTCGGCGGTGGCCGGGACGGTCACGACGTCGAGGTCGGCCCCGCCCGGCGCGGCGTCGCCGCCGACGGCCAGGACCGTCGTGGCGCCCAGCCGGTCGAGCTCGGCGGCGACCGGGTCGTCCCCGGCGCCGTCGCCCTCGGGGTCGAGCAGCAGCGGGACGCCCAGGCCGACCGCGGCGGAGGAGCCCAGCAGCGTCGCGGCGCGGTCGCCGTCGGGGGCGACCACCACGACGCCGGCCTCGTCGAACAGCGCGCGGCTGGTGCTCACCGCGGAGGCGGCGGGCTCGGCGTCGGCGACCACGGAGAGCCGCTGGTCGAGGGCCGAGGTGGCGACCGTGGCGGCCGCGGCGTCCCCTCCGCCGCCACTGGCCGACGAGGTGCAGCCGGCGGCCAGCAGGACCGCGCTCACGGCGATGGGCACGGTCCTCGGGCGCACGCGGGGACCTCCGTCCGCCGGGCACGTGGTCGCGCGGGAGGCACGACGCCGTCGGCGCGCCCGACCCGGGGGACCCTACCGATGCCCGCGCCGGGGCACCTCTCGCCGGCCGGTCCGGCCGCCGGCCGCGGACGCCGCGGACGGGTCGGCGGAACGCGGTCGCGGAGCGTCGCACCGGCCCGGTAGACAGCGGGGGTGACCGATCCCGCCGTGCTGCGCCCCGTGTCGCCCGACGAGTGGCCGTCCTTCGCGCAGGCCATGTTCGACGTCTTCGGCGAGGAACCGGACGCCTCGTTCGCCGAGCGCCCGCCGGCGACCGCGGAGCTCGACCGGACGCTGGGCCTGTGGGACGGCGACCGGGTGGCGGCCACGTCGGGGGTCTACAGCCGCACGCTCACCGTGCCGGGCGCCGTCGTCCCCTGCGCCGGCGTGACCTGGGTGACCGTCTCGCCCACCCACCGCCGCCGCGGCGTGCTCACCGCGATCATGCGCCGCCAGCTCACCGAGCTGCACGAGCAGCAGCGCGAGCCGCTGGCCGCGCTGTGGGCCTCGGAGGGCGGCATCTACGGCCGCTTCGGCTACGCCCCGGCCACCCTGCGCGGCAACCTCACCGGCCGCACGCAGCGGTCGGCGTTCCGGCCCGGCGTCGACCTGGGCACCGGCACGGTGACGCCGGTCGACGTCGAGGCGTACCGGGCCGCCGCCCCCCGCGTGCACGAGGCGCTGCGCCGCTGGGTGCCCGGCGCGCTCGAGCGCGACGAGCGCTGGTGGCAGCGCCTGCTGCGCGACCCGGCCGACCGGCGCGACGGCGCCACCGCCCGCCGGCACCTGCTGCACACCGAGGCCGACGGCACGGTCACCGGGTACGCCGCCTACCGCGTCCGCGCGCGGGAGACCACCGACGGCGAGCCCGACGGCACGGTGCTCGTCGACGAGGTCCGCGGCCGCGGCACGCCGGCGTACGCGGCACTGTGGCGGTACCTGCTCGACCTCGACCTGGTCCGCACGGTCGAGTACCCCCACGCCTCCGCCGACGAGCCGCTGCGCCACCTGCTGGCCGACGCGCGCGCCCTGCTCCCCCGGCCGGTCGACGGGCTGTGGCTGCGGCTGGTCGACGTCGACCGGGCCCTGTCGGCCCGCCGCTACCCCGCGCCGATCGACCTGGTGGTCGAGGTGCGCGACGAGTTCTGTCCCTGGAACGAGGGGCGCTGGCGGGTCGCCGGGCACCCGGCCGGTGGCTACTGCGGCCGCACCGACCTCGACCCCGACCTGGTCGTGGACGCCGGCGCGCTGGCCGCCGTCTACCTGGGCGGGGTCTCGCTGGGCACGCTGCACGCGGCCGGGCGGGTCACCGAGCTCAGCCCCGGGGCGGTCACCCTGGCGGCGACGGCGTTCTCGTGGCCGGTGACCCCGTGGTGCCCCGACCCCTTTTAGACGACGTCCCCGCGGGTGGGCAGGCCGCCGGCCGGGCGGTGCCGGTTCTGCTCGTAGTCGTGGATCAGGCCGATCCGGCGGACGTGCCGCTCCTCGCCGCTCCACGGTGCGGCCAGGAAGTGCAGCACCAGCCCGGTGGCCTCCTCGACGGAGTGCTGCCGGGCACCGATCGCGCAGACGTTGGCGTCGTTGTGCGCGCGTGCCAGCTCCGCGGTCTCCCGGTTCCACACCAGGGCGGCGCGCACCCCGGGCACCTTGTTGGCCGCGATCTGCTCGCCGTTGCCCGAGCCGCCGATGACGACGCCGAGGGTGCCGGGCTCGACGACGACGCGCTCGCCGACCTCGAAGCAGAACGGCGGGTAGTCGTCCTGGGCGTCGTACTCGAAGGCACCGCAGTCGACCGGCTCGTGCCCGGCGTCGGTGAGCGCCTGCTTGAGGTGCTCCTTGAACTCCAGACCGGCGTGATCGGTGCCCACGAAGACGCGCATGGCCCGAGTCTGTCAGGGTCGCGACGTGCCGGTGCTCGGGGTGGACGGGTGGCGCGGGGCGTGGGTCGGCGCGCTGCTCGAGGGCCGGTCGGTGACGCTGCTGGCGCTGACCGACGTGGCCGCCGTCCTCGCCGTGCCGGGGGTCGAGGTGGTCGCCGTCGACATGCCGATCGGCCTGTCCGACGACGGCGTCCGGGCCTGCGACGTGGCGGCGCGCCGGTGCCTCGGCCGCGCCGGCAGCTCGGTGTTCGCCGCACCGGTGCGCGCGGTCCTGGGTGCCGGCGACTACGCCGAGGCCCGCCGGCTCTCGGTCGGCGCCACCGGCGGGACGTCGCTGTCGGCGCAGGCGTTCCAGCTGGTCCGCTCCATCCGGGCGCTGGACGACGCCCTCGGCGACCCGCCGCTCGAGCACGTCGTCGAGGTGCACCCCGAGCTGGCGTTCCGCGAGCTGGACGACGCCGTCGCCGACCCGAAGGTCACCGCCCGCGGGCTGGCGCAGCGGCTGGCCGCGCTGCGGCCGGTGATGGACGTCGACGCCGCGCTGGCCGCCGCCCCGCCGCGGGTCCCCGCCGTGGACGCCCTCGACGCGTGCGCGGCGGCGTGGTCGGCCCGCCGCGTGGCCGACGGCGTGGCCCGGTGCCTGGGCGACGGGTCGCGCGACGCCCGCGGCCGGCCGATGCGGATCTGCGTCTAGCGGCCCCGTGCAGGGGGCCGGGAGGTCCGTCAGGTCAGGCGGCGGAGCACCGGCAGCGGCAGCACGCGCAGCAGCGCCGAGACCGGCCGCCACGGCCACTCGGGCACGTAGGCGCGCACCGGCTCGCGCTCGATGGCGGCGACGAGCGCGTCGACGCCGGTGTCGAGGTCGACGGTGAACGGGCCGCGGCGGCCGGCGTTGATGTCAGTCGCGACGTAACCGGGCAGCACCGTGGTCACCCGGATGCCGGTGCCGAGCAGGTCGGCGCGGATGCCCTCGGCCAGCGCGTTGAGCGCGGCCTTGCTCGCGCCGTACGCGGCGCGGCTGCCCTGCATGCCGCGGACCGACGCCACGGAGCTGATGACCACGAGGTGCCCCGCGCCCTGGGCGCGGAACAGCTCGACGGCGGCCTCGCACTGCGCGTGGGTGCCCAGCACGTTGGTGGCCAGGACGGCGCGGTTGACCGCGGCGGCGCCGGTGCCGATGGCCGAGCCGTTGCCGATCCCGGCGTTGGCCACGAAGCGGTCGATGCCACCCAGCTCGGCGGCCAGCTCGGGGACGCCGCACGCCACGGCGTCGGCGTCGTCGACGTCCATGGCGGCGGTGACCACCCGGGTGCCGGGGTGGGCGGCCAGCAGCTCGTCGCGCAGCTCCTCGAGCAGGTGCGTGCGCCGGGCGACGAGCGCCAGGTCACGGCCCCGGGCGGCGAAGCGCTGTGCCATGCCGCGGCCGAGGCCGGAGCTGGCGCCGGTGACGAGGACGCGCTGGCGGACGGGTCGCGGCACGCGCTCAGCATGCCGCGACCGTCCGGCCCCTGCAGCGGGGTCCTCACCTCAGCGGCGGGTGAGCTCCAGGGCGTCGGCGGGCACGGAGTCCATGTCGGGACCGGACGTGCGGGTGCGCTTGAGCTCCCAGAAGTCGGGGAGGTTGGCCAGCAGGACGGCGCCGTCGAAGGCCTTGCCGGCGTCCTCACCGGTCGGCACCCTGCTGATCACCGGGCCGAAGAACGCGACGCCGTCGATGTGCACGACCGGGGTGCCGACGTCGTCGCCGACCGGGTCCATGCCGGCGTGGTGGCTCTTCTCCAGCGCCTCGTCGTACTCGGTGGAGCCGGCGGCCTCGGCCAGCGACGCCGGCAGGCCGACCCTCTCCAGCGCCGGGACGACGATCTCGTCGAGCTCCCTGCCCTCGTGGTGCCGCAGGGTGCCCATCGCGGTGTAGAGGTCGCCGAGGACCTCGTCGCCGTGGTGCTGGGCCGCGGCGATCGCCACCCGCACGGGGCCGATCGCCTGCTCCATCATCTGCTGGTACTCCTCGGGCAGGTCGCGGCCGCGGTTGAGCACCGCCAGGGACATGACGTGCCAGTGCAGGTCGATGTCGCGCACCTTCGCCGCCTCGAGCACCCAGCGGCTGGTCAGCCAGGCCCAGGGGCACAGCGGGTCGAACCAGAAGTCCACCCGTGCCGCGGTCGGGGCGCTCTGCACTGCCTCGGTCATCGCTCACCTTCGCTCTCGTCGTCGTCCGGCCGCCTGTCCCGCCCGGACCGCTGTCCGCTGGCAAGTGCCCCGGCCGGGCGGTTGTTCCCCGTGGTCCCGGGCGTGTCGACGGATCGTGGGAAGCTGCCGGGCGTGGCCGTACCCAACCTGACCCGCGACGACGCCGCCGCCCGCGCCCGGCTGCTGGCCGTCGACAGCTACGACCTCTCCCTCGACCTCACCGACGGCACCGGGCGCCCGGGCACGGGCACCTTCGCCTCGACGACGACGGTGCGCTTCACCTGCCGCGAGCCGGGCGCGACCTCGTTCATCGACCTGGTCGCCGAGCGGGTGCACTCGGCCATGCTCAACGGGGTGGCGCTCGACGTCGGCACCTACACCGAGGAGGGCGGCCTGCCGCTGGCCGACCTCGCGGCCGACAACACCCTCGAGGTCGTCGCCGACTGCCGGTACTCCAACTCCGGCGAGGGCCTGCACCGCTTCGAGGACCCGGAGGACGGGCAGGTCTACCTCTACACGCAGTTCGAGCCGGCCGACGCCAAGCGCGTCTTCGCCTGCTTCGACCAGCCCGACCTCAAGGGCAGCTACACGGTGCACGTGGTCGCGCCGTTCGACTGGCAGGTCGTCTCCAACACCGGCGGGCGCACCATCGAGGCCGGCCCGGGTGGCTCGCAGCTGGTGCACTTCGAGCCGACCAAGCGCCTGTCGACCTACCTGGTCGCGCTCGTCGCCGGGCCCTACGCGCGGGTGACCGACGACCACGAGGGCATCCCGCTCGGCCTGTACTGCCGCGCCTCGCTGGCCGAGCACCTCGACCCCGACGAGCTGTTCCGGGTGACCAAGCAGGGCTTCGACTTCTTCCACCGGGTCTTCGACTACCCGTACCCGTTCGACAAGTACGACCAGCTCTTCGTGCCCGAGTTCAACGCCGGGGCGATGGAGAACGCCGGTGCGGTGACCATCCTCGAGGACTACGTCTTCCGTTCGCGGGCCACCCGGGCCAAGTACGAGCGGCGTGCCGAGACGGTGCTGCACGAGCTGGCGCACATGTGGTTCGGCGATCTCGTGACCATGCGCTGGTGGGACGACCTGTGGCTCAACGAGTCCTTCGCCACCTACATCAGCACGCTGTGCCAGGCCGAGGCCACCGAGTACACGACCGCCTGGACGACGTTCGCCAACGCCGAGAAGGCGTGGGCCTACGCGCAGGACCAGCTGCCCTCGACCCACCCGATCGCCGCCGACATGGTCGACGTCGCCGCCGTCGAGGTGAACTTCGACGGGATCACCTACGCCAAGGGCGCCTCGGTCCTCAAGCAGCTGGTCGCCTACGTCGGCCGGGAGGAGTTCCTCGCCGGCATCCGCCGCTACTTCCGCGACCACGAGTACGGCAACACCACGCTGGCCGACCTGCTCGACCCGCTGTCGGAGGCCACCGGCCGCGACCTGACCGAGTGGTCGGCGCAGTGGCTGGAGACCAGCCAGGTCAACACCCTGCGGCCGGTGTACGAGCTCACCGACGACGGCCGCTACGCCTCCTTCGCCATCGAGCAGACCGCCGTCCCCGAGCACCCGGTGCTGCGCCGGCACCGCCTGGCTGTCGGCCTCTACGACCGCGGGTCCGACGGGCTGACCCGCACCACGCGGGTGGAGCTGGACGTCGACGGGGCGCGCACCGAGGTCGCCGACCTGGTGGGTCACCCGGTCGCCGACCTCGTGCTGGTCAACGACGACGACCTCACCTACGCCAAGCTGCGCCTCGACGAGCGGTCGCTGGCCACGCTGCGCACCCACATCGGGGCGATGCCCGACTCGCTGCCCCGCGCGCTGTGCTGGGCGGCGGCCTGGGACACGACCCGCGACGCCGAGCTGCCCGCCCGTGCCTGGGTGCAGCTGGTCCTGGCCGGCATCGACGCCGAGACCGAGATCAGCGTGGTGCAGTCGCTGCTCGCCCGGGTGCAGACGTCGCTGACCAGCTACGCCGACCCGGCGTGGGCCGAGACGGGGTGGACGGCGCTGGCCGACAAGTCGCTGCAGGCGCTGGAGGCGGCCGAGCCGGGCAGCGACGAGCAGCTGCAGTGGTCGCGCACGCTGTCCTCGGCGGCCCGGACCGAGGCGCACGCCACGGTGCTGCGCGGCCTGCTCGACGGCGCACGGGTGGTCGAGGGGCTGGCGGTCGACGCCGACGCCCGGTGGGCGTTCCTCAACGGCCTGGTGGCGATCGGCGCGGCGGGGGACGCCGAGATCGACGCCGAGGCCGAGCGCGACGCCACCGCCACCGGTGCGCGCCGGGCGGCGACCGCGCGGGCGCTGCGGCCGACGGCGGAGGCCAAGGCGGAGGCCTGGCGGCAGGCCTTCCACGACGCCGACGTCCCGAACGCCGTGCACGAGGCGCTGGTGGCCGGCTTCTGGCACCCGGCGCAGCGGGAGCTGACGGCGCCCTACGTCGACCGCTACTTCACCGAGATCGGCCCGATGTGGGACCGGCGCCCCGGCGAGATCGCGAAGAACGCCGTCCAGTACCTCTTCCCGCCGGTGGTCGAGGAGGACACGCTGCGGGCCGCCGACGCGTGGCTGGCCGAGGAGGACCACCCGGCAGCCCTGCGCCGACTGGTCAGCGAGGGCCGTGACGGCATCGCCCGCGCCCTGCGCGCCCGGCAGCGGGACGCCGCGGAGAGCTGAGGGCCGCGCGCGCGGGAGGGCCGGGACCCGGCGGGTCCCGGCCCTCCCGCACCGACCCCTCGGCAGCCTCCCGTCGCGCGCTCGCGAGCGGTGAGGGCGGAGGGGTCCTCCGCTGCTAGTGGGTGTGCGCGCCGCGCGGGTGGCCGGCCTGGTCGGACAGCTGCCGCAGGCCGTTGACGATGCCGCCCACGAGGTCGCCGGAGGAGAAGGAGTTCGTCATCGACAGCACGGCCAGCGCGCAGGCGCGGTCGGGCAGCCGGCGGGCGGCGGAGGGGCCGGTGACCACCTCGATGACCCGCTGCCCGGGCGAGACGGCCAGGAGCACGGAGTCGGCCGGGTCGCCGCCGCGGGCGTGCAGCTCCTCGGCGCGCAGGCGGGTCTGCGACCCGAGGTCGCCGATGTAGAGCGTGAAGCGCAGGCCGGTCTCGCGCGAGGACATGGTGAGCGCCTCGTCGAGCCGGGCCAGCTCCCGGTAGCTGAAGACCGTGTCGTAGGCCTCGTCGGCCCGGTTGGGCGCGGTGTCCCTCGTCCCGGTGTCGTGGGGTTCGGCGTGCAGGACGCGGGTCATCGCCGGCCTCCGGGGACGGTCGCGGGGTGGGTGGGGGTGCGGGCGGTCATCGCGGTGCGGTCACCAGGTCCCGCGGGCGCCGCCGAGCGGGCCGACGGAGCCGGGCACCGGGGCGCCGGCCGAGACCGCGGTGGCGCCCTGCGACCCGGCGGGCAGGGCGCGGTGGCCGTCCGACGAGCCGATGCCCGCGGTCTCGCCGTACAGCGAGGACCCGACCGCCTGGGTGTCGCCCTCGCCCGCGGTGTGCGCCGGGGCGCCGACCGGCTGGGGCTCGTACCAGACCGGCTCGTGGTCCCAGGGCTGGCCCGGCTTGTACTGCACGCCCTGGCGCCGCCGTCCGCCGGGCAGGTAGGTGAACGCCCACAGCAGGAGGTAGACGGCCAGCGGAGCGCCCACGAAGACGAGCAGGGTCTCGACGACGGTCACGCCGCACAACCTACCGCCACGGCCCCTCGGCTATGCGTGCGCGTCCCAACCCGGCGGGCGGCGTCGCGACCACGGCCGGGCCTCCTCCAGCTGGGCCGAGAGCGCGATCAGCGTGGCCTCGTCGGCGGGCCGCCCGACGAGCATCGTGCCGATCGGCAGGCCGTCGTCGGTCCACCACAGCGGCAGGCTCACCGCCGGCTGCCCGGTGACGTTGTAGAGGGCGGTGAAGGCGGCGTAGGCCTTCTGCCGCTCGAAGTCCGCGGCGCCGTCGCCGTCGGCGTCGAACCAGCCGAGCGGGCGCGGCGTCATCGTGGTCACCGGCGCCAGGAGGACGTCGAAGCCCTCGGTGGCCTGCACGTAGCGGCGGGAGAACAGCCGCAGCGCGGTGAGCGCCTCCATGGCGCCCCGCGCCGACAGCGCCAGGCCGCGGGCGCGCAGCACCCGGGTCAGCGGCCGCAGCTCCCGCACCCGCCCGGGCGGCACCGGCAGCGTCGTCCCCGACAGCGACCACACCCGCTCGAAGGCGGCGAGCACGTCCGGGCCCAGCAGGCCGGCCGGGACGTCGACCACCTCGTGACCGAGGTCCTCCAGCAGCCGGGCGGCGTCGTCGAAGGCGGCGGCCACCTCCGGGTCGAGGACGGCCCCGGGCACGGCCGACTCCCGCGTCCGGCCGATCCGCAGCCGGCCGACCGGCCGGTCGGCGTAGCCGAGGAACGTCTCCCCCGGCGGCGGCGGAGGCGCCCAGGACGCGTCGCCGGTCACCGGGCCGGCCATCGCGTCGAGCAGTGCCGCGGCGTCGCGGACGGTGCGGGCCAGCGGGCCGTTGGTGCCCAGGCCCGTGACGTCTCCGCCGAGCGGGGCGTTGCTCACCCGGCCGCGGCTGGGCTTGACGCCCACCAGGGCGTTGACGCTGGCCGGGATGCGGATGGAGCCGCCGCCGTCGCTGCCCTGCGCGACCGCGACCATGCCGGCGGCGACGGCCACCGCCGCCCCGCCGCTGGAGCCGCCGGCCAGCCGGGTGCGGTCCCAGGGGCTGCGCGCCGGTCCGACCAGGTCGTTGTCGGTGTAGCAGGGGAAGCCGAACTCCGGGGTGTTGGTCTTGCCCAGGCTGATCGTCCCGGCCGCGGCCAGCTTGCCGACGACGGCGTCGTCGACCTCGGGCACGAAGTCGGCGAACACCGTGCAGCCGAAGGTGGTGCGGACGCCGGCGGTGTTGTTGAGGTCCTTGATCGCCGTGGGGACGCCGAGCAGCGGCGGCAGCTCCCCGCCGCGCAGCACCCGCGCGTCGGCCGCGGCGGCCGCGGCCAGCGCCCGCTCGGGCGTGACCGTGACGAAGGCGCCGAGCCCGGCGTCGAGCGCCTCGACGCGGGCCAGGGCGGAGCGGACCAGCTCGGTGGGGCTCACCTCCCCCGCGCGGACGGCGGCCGCCTGCTGCAGCGCGGTGAGCTCGTGCAGCTGTGTGCCGGTCACGGTCGGGGACGCTATCGGCGACGGGTAGACAGGCGCCGTGGACCTCACCCGCGCCGCCGCCGCGGCGCTCGACGCCGCCGACCCGCTGGCGGGGTACCGCGCCCGGTTCGCCGGCACCGACGACGACGGGCCGGGGCGGCTGCTCTACCTCGACGGCAACTCGCTGGGCCGGATGCCGCGGGAGACGCCGGCGGCGCTGGCGCGCGTGGCCGAGCAGGAGTGGGGCCGCGGGCTGGTCGGGTCGTGGGCGTCGTGGATCGACGTCGGCACCCGCGTCGGCGACGTCGTCGGCACCGGCGTCCTGGGTGCCCGCCCCGGCGAGGTGCTGATCGCCGACTCCACCACCGTGGACCTGTACGCGCTGCTGGTGGCCGCCGTCGACGCCCGTCCGGGCCGCGACGTGCTCGTGTGCTGCGCCGACGACTTCCCCACCGACCGCTACGTCGTCGCCGGGGTGGCCGCGGCGCGGGGCATGACGGTGCGGGAGGTGCCCGCCGACGTGGACGAGGGGCTCGACCCGGCGGTGCTGGGCGCGGCGCTCGACGGGCGGGTCGCCGTCGTCGTGCTGTCGGCGGTGGCCTACCGATCGGGCGCGCTGGCCGACGTCGCGGCGGTGACGGCGGCGGCCCGGGACGCCGGCGCTCTCGTGCTGTGGGACCTCTCGCACGCCGCCGGGGCCGTCGCGCTCGACCTGGCGGCGAACGGCGTCGACCTCGCCGTCGGCTGCACGTACAAGTACCTCAACGGCGGGCCGGGGTCGCCGGCCTTCCTCTACGTGCGGCGGGAGCTGCAGGAGTCGCTGCGCCCGCCGATCCAGGGCTGGTTCGGCCAGCGCGACCAGTTCGCGATGGGCCCGGTCTACGACCCGGTGCCGGGGATCGGGCGCTTCGCCGCCGGTACGCCGCCGGTGCTGGCCGCGGCCGCGGTGGAGGTGGGCGTGCGGCTGGTCGCCGAGGCCGGGATCGACCGGCTCGCGGCCAAGGGGCGGGCGCTGTCCGGCCTGCTGGTCGCGCTGGCCGACGAGCACCTGGCGCCGCACGGCGTCGCGCTGGCCAGCCCGCGCGACCCCGCCCGCCGCGGCGCGCACGTCACGCTCGCCCACCCGGCGGCGTGGCAGCTGACCCGGGCGCTGGTCGACCGCGGCGTCGTCCCCGACTTCCGCACGCCCGACCGCGTGCGGTTCGGCCCGGCGCCGCTCTACACCCGCTTCGTCGACGTCTGGGACGCCGTCGACCGCTTCCGAGCGCTGCTCAAGGACGGCGGCTGGACGGCCTACCCCGAGGAGCGTGCCCGCGTCACCTGAGCGTGCACGTCCGCGGAGATGCCCCGTGCCGTCTCCGCGGACGTGCCCGGTCAGGACTGCGCGAACACGACCAGGTTCTCGGTGGCGGCGTGCGTGGTGTCGCGCTGGAAGCAGGTGATGAGCACCAGCCGGCCCGGTGCGGCCTCCCAGACGTCGGTCGCGTCGGGCAGCTCACCCTTGGCGACCCGCTCGGTGCGCTGGACGGTGTACTCGACCGTGCCGTCGGGGGTGCTGACCTCGACGACGTCACCCGGGATGAGGGTGCTGCCCGCCGAGCCGACGTCGACCAGGGAGTCGAAGCCGTACTCGCCGGTGCCGGTCGCGTGGGCGGCGAGGTAGAGCGTGTTGTCCGCCTCCCCGGCCGAGCCGACCGGGTCGCCGTAGGGCTCGATCCAGTAGGCCGCCGTCAGGGCGGGTGGGTTGATCACGCCGCCGCTCGGGTCCAGCGGCAGCACGGGCAGGTCCAGGCCCACGGCGGGCACGCTCACGTGCACGTCCGAGGACGGCGTCGGCAGCGTGACCCCCTCGGGGGGCAGGGTGGGCTGCGCGGGCTCGGCCGGCGCGCCGGCGGTGGCCGCGGCCACCGGGTCGGCGGACCCGGCGGCCGCGGCCGGCTGCCAGCCGTCGGTCAGGCCGACGGCGAGCACGGCACTGCCGGCGATGCCGAGGGCGGCGACCGCCGTGATCGCGGCGGTGCGCCGCCCCGGCCGCATCAGGCCTCGCCCGTCCCGGTCTCGACCGCCGGACGGCGGCGGGTGCGGGCGACGGCGACGCCGCCGGCGCCCGCGAGGAGCAGCAGGCCTGCCCCCGCGGCGACGGTCCCGGTGCCGGTCTCGGCGGCCGGGGCCGTGACTCCGGTGTTGGAGCGCAGGCCCGTGTTGGCGACGACGGCCTGGGTGCTCGGCGCGGCGGTGGTGGGCGCAGCCGACGGAGCGGCGACCGGCGCGGGTGCGGCGGCCACGGCCAGCTCGGCCAGCACGATGGAGAAGCCCGACGCCGTCGGCTGGCCGAGGACGAGGGCGTAGGAACCGGCGGCCAGCTCGGCGGGCAGGACGGCCCGCGCCGTGGAACCGCTCGCCTCGACGGTGAGCGGCACCGGAGCGGCGGTGGGGTCGTCGATGCTGGCCAGCTCGAGCTCGATGCCGGTGAGGTCGGTGAGGCCGAGGTCCCGCAGCGCCGAGTCGGCGGTCAGGTCGAGGACGAGCCCGGATCCGGCGGTCACCGCGACCGGGCACGGCGTCGGCGAGCTCAGGGCGCAGGGCACCTGGGCGAACGCCAGGAGCTCGGGGTAGAGGGTGGTGTTGGTCGGGGCCGTGGCGCTGAGGTCCAGCTGGTACACGATCTCCGGGTCGACGGTGAACTCCGGGCCCAGGACGGCGGGGTCGGTGTCGACGGGGACGATGCGGAGGGTGGCCAACGGCCCGTTCACGGTGTCGTCCGCCGGCAGGGCGATCGTGAGGTCGTTCGTGCCGGGGACCGGGGTCACGAGCAGCGGGTCGGTCGCGCTCGGGTCCGTGGAGTAGACCTTGTCCGGGTCGGAGTCGGTGTCGGCGGCGGTGTCGGGGAACTCGATCTCGACCACCGCGTTGCTGGGGTCGAGGCCGTCGGCCAGGTCCACGGTCAGCGTCTCGCCGTACTGGACCACGACGGGCGTGGGGACCCCGGTGGGGCCGTTCATGGGGTCCATGGCCGTGCTGCTGTAGTTCTCGACCGGGATGTTCAGCAGGGCCACCTCGGCCGGCTCGAGCGGGAGGACGACGTCGGTCGCCGCGGCGGCCGGGGAGGCGATCCCGACGAACAGCACGGCAGCGCCGATGCCGGCGAGACCGAAGCGCTGCACCTGGGGCCGGCGCTTGGGGAGGGGGGTGGACATGAGGGGCACCTTCCGGCGACCGCAGCGCCCCGTCGGCGCTGACCAGGCCCGGAACGTATGGTCACCGTGAAGTCCGGATCCGTAGGCGACACGCGTCGTGGGACGCGTGGGACCCCCTGTGACGGGAGTGTGCCGCGATGCGCCCGGGACTTGGCACTAGTCGCCGGCCGTCCGCCGCGTCGCCCCGCTCGTGGACGGCAACTCTCAGCGGCCGGCGCGCGGTCTGGGGACAGGTCCTGACATGCCGCCGACCTCAGGAGGGGTCGGGGGCACCGATGGGGTTGTGGTCGGGGAAGAGCCCGGCGGCGACGACGGCGCGGCGCACCGGGGTCAGCAGCTCGGCCAGCCGGTCGCAGCCGGCGTCACCGATCGCCCGCCACGGCCCGAGCGCCAGCCGGTCGGTGTCGGCCTCGATGGCCGTCACCATGGCCAGGCCCTCGGCGCTGAGCTCCGCGCCGTCGAGCCAGCCGCGGGCGGACAGCTCCTCGGCCGCGGACTCCCACGCCTCGTCGTCCCACCCGCGGGCACGCTGCAGCCAGTCCCGGTCGGTGCGGCCCGCGGCCGCCGCCAGCACGAGCGCGCCGGTGCCGGACACCTCCCGGTCGAGCAGGGCCGCGCTGTGCCCGTCGCCGCGGTGCTCCCGCAGCGTCGTGAGCGCCTGCCACAGCGCCAGGTGCGGCTCGCCGGGCGGCTCGAGCCCCGCGTTGGCCGCCGCCAGCGGCCGCCCGGGCAGGTCGACCGCCCGCGCCGCGGCCCCGGCCAGCTCGGCGGCCTCGGCCGCCCCGGCCGACGTCGCCCACTCCCCCAGGACCCGGCGCACCGCGGCGTCCACCCCCGCCAGCCGCGCCTCGAGCGCGGCGGCGGGCGTGACCGACGACCACACGTCCGGCACGCGGCGGGCGACGAAGGCCGGCGCGAAGTTGTAGAAGGTCGCCGTCACGACCTCCGGTCCCACCGGCCCGAGCGGCGCCGCGCGCTGGGCGAAGTAGACCGACCAGAAGCCGCGGAGCCCCGCGCCCTCCCCCGCCGCCCGCGCCTCGTCGGCGAAGTAGGTGAGCGCGTGGAACGGCTCCCCCAGCGCCCACAGCCGCCGCGCCGTCCCGGCCGAGGTCACGCGCTCACGCTCTCCGGCACGCCCAGCCACTCCCGCCAGCGCGGGTCGACGGTGCGCGCCCCGAGCAGCCGCCACGCCGCCCCGCTCGGGGTCCGGGGCGGGTGCGGCAGCTTCCACCCCAGCTCGGCCAGCGACCGGTCGGCCTTGGTGTGGTTGCACCGGCGGCAGGCGGCCACGACGTTGTCCCAGGTGTGCGTCCCGCCGCGGCTGCGCGGCACGACGTGGTCGATGCTGGTGGCCGACCCGCCGCAGTAGACGCAGGTCTGCCCGTCGCGGGTGAACACCGCCCGGCGCGAGAGCGGCACCTGCGCCGGGTAGGGCACCCGCACGTACCGGGTCAGGCGCACGACCACGGGGACGGCGAGGCTGAGCCGCTCGGCGTGCACGACCTCCGCGGCGGTGTCGACCGGCTCGGCCTTCTCGGCGAGCACCAGCACGATGGCGCGGCGGCTGGAGACCACGCACAGCGGCTCGTAGGTGGCGTTGAGCAGCAGCGTGGCCGCCGTGGTGCCGGACGAGGGCACGGGCAGCCGGGGTCGGACGACGGGGTCGCGGCGCGGACCTGGATGGCCTGCGACCGACCCGGGCGCAGAACGCGGCACGGATCACCTCCGGACGCCCGGACCGCCGTACCGGGGCGGCCCGCGGGCCTCTCCATCCTGCCCTGGGCAGGGGCTCCGGCGCGCGCGGGAGGCCGGCGTGCAGGAACCGGGACGTCCGGGAGCGCGCCGCGGCCGCCGTTACGGTGGACCGGGTGCGCCATCCCCATGCCGAGAAGCTCGACCTGGTCGAGGACCTGCACGGCCACCGCGTGGCCGACCCCTACCGCTGGCTCGAGGACGCCGACGACCCGCGCACGCGGACCTGGACGGCGGCCGAGGACGCCCTCGCCGCCGACGTCCTCGGCGCCCTCCCGCTGCGCGCGGACTTCACCGCCCGCCTCGAGCGGCTGGTGCACGCCGGCGCGGTCGGCGTCCCGGTGCACCGCGGCGGGCGGGCCTTCTCCACCCGTCGCGACCCCGGCCAGGAGCACGCCGTCCTCCGGGTCCGCGAGCCCGACGGCACCGTCCGCGTGCTGGTCGACCCGATGGCGGTGGACCCGTCGGGGACGACCACCCTCGACGCCTGGTCGCCGTCCTGGGACGGCGACCGGCTGGCCTACCAGCTGTCCACCGGCGGCGACGAGGAGTCCCGGCTGTACGTCCTCGACGTCGCCACCGGCGAGCAGCTCGACGGGCCGGTCGACCGCTGCCGCTACTCCCCCGTCGCCTGGCTGCCCGGCGGGGAGGAGCTCTTCTACGTCCGCCGGCTGGCGCCCGGCCAGGTCCCCGCCGGCGAGGAGCAGTTCCACCGGCGGGTCTGGCGCCACCGGGTCGGCGCCGACCCCGGCGACGACGTCCTCGTGCACGGCGAGGGCCTGGACCCCACCAACTACTACGGCGTGCGGACCAGCGCCGACGGCCGCTGGCTGGTCGTCTTGGCCTCCGCCGGGACCGCGCCGCGCGACGACGTCTGGCTGGCCGACCTCGGTGGGGACGCCGTCCTGCGGGAGCTGCAGGTCGGCGTCGACGCGCAGACCGCCGCCTGGGTCGCCCGCGACGGCCGGCTGTGGCTGATGAGCGACCGCGGCACCCCGCGCTGGCGGCTGGCCGTCGCCGACCCCGCCGACCCCGCGACGTGGACGCCGGCGGCGTGGCGCGACGTCGTCCCGCAGTCCGACGACGGCGTCCTGACCGACGTCGCCCTCGTCGACGCCCCCGACGGGTCGCTGCAGGTGCTCGCCGTCCACTCGGTCGACGCCACCGACCGGCTCTCGGTGTGGGCCGGGGACGGCTCGGGACGGCGGGCCGAGGTGACCGGCCTCGGCGTCGGCAGCGTCTCCGGCGTCAGCGCTCCGCCGGAGGGCGGCACGCGCGCCTGGGTCGGCTACACCGACCACGCCACGCCGCCGTCGGTGCTGCGCTGGGACGCCGCCGAGCCGACGGCGCTGGCCGAGGACGAGCGCGCCCCGGTGACCGGCGAGGTGCCCGCGGTGACCGTCGTCGAGACGCACGCGACCTCGGCCGACGGGACGCCGGTGCACCTGTTCGTGCTCTCGGCGGCCGGGGCGCCGGACACCCCGCGGCCGGCGGTCCTCTACGGCTACGGCGGCTTCAACGTCGCGCTCACCCCGTCCTACTCGGCGCAGGCGCTGGCCTGGGTCGCCGCCGGCGGCGTGTGGGCGGTGGCCAACCTGCGCGGCGGCTCCGAGCACGGCGAGGAGTGGCACCGCGCCGGCATGCGCGAGCGCAAGCAGAACGTCTTCGACGACTTCGCCGCCGCGGGCGAGCACCTGGTCGCCGAGAGCTGGACGACGCACGCGCAGCTGGCGGTGATGGGCGGCTCCAACGGCGGCCTGCTCGTGGGCGCCACGCTCACCCAGCGGCCGGACCTGGCCGCCGGCGTCGTCTGCAGCGCCCCGCTGCTGGACATGGTGCGCTACGAGCGCTTCGGCCTGGGCCGGACCTGGAACGACGAGTACGGCACCGCCGACGACCCGGTCGAGCTGGGCTGGCTGCTGGGCTACTCGCCGTACCACGCCGTCACCGAGGGCACCGCCTACCCGGCGGTGCTGTTCACGACCTTCGAGTCCGACACCCGCGTCGACCCGCTGCACGCCCGCAAGCTGGCCGCCGCCCTGCAGGCGGCCACCGCGTCCGACGCGCCGGTCGTGCTGCGCCGGGAGACGTCGGTGGGCCACGGCGCGCGGGCGGTCAGCCGCACCGTGGGCCTGGCCGCCGACCAGCTCGCCTTCCTCGCCGCCGCCACCGGTCTGTCCGGCTGGGGCGCGGCGGGCTCCTGACCGACCGTCCCGACCTGACACCATGGGGAGTGATGAACGGTTCACCCTCCGTGCTCGCTGCTGCCGACAGCGGGCCGGCTGACGACGTCCCCGCCTGCGTCGACGACCCGACCACGCTGTGCGCCAAGGTCTACGAGCTGTCCGGCCTGGACTGGCTGGCCACCAACGCCGAGGCACTGGTCGAGAAGCCGGCAAAGATCCTCCTCGTCGTGGTGCTCGCCGCGACCGTCCGCTTGCTGGTGCACCGCGCGGTCCGCCGGTTGACCGACCGCACCGCCACCGGAGCGGTGCCGACGATCCTGCGGCCGCTGCGCGGCCGCGCCACCGGGTCCGGTGACCCGCTGGAGCAGGTCGCGGCCCGCCGCACCCAGCGGGCCGAGGCGATCGGCTCGGTGCTGCGCAGCTTCGCCTCGTTCGTGATCATGGGCATCGCCGTCGTGCTGGTGCTGGGCGAGGTCGGGATCAACCTGGCGCCGATCGTGGCCAGCGCGGGCGTGGTCGGCGTGGCGCTCGGCTTCGGCGCGCAGAACCTGATCAAGGACTTCATCGCCGGCATCGGGATCATCCTCGAGGACCAGTACGGCGTCGGCGACGTCGTCGACCTCGGCGAGGCCAGCGGGACCGTGGAGGCCGTCGGGCTGCGGATCACCCGGCTGCGCGACGTCAACGGCGTCGTCTGGTACGCCCGCAACGGCGAGATCCTGCGGGTGGGCAACAAGAGCCAGGGCTACGCGCAGGTGGTCATCGACATGCCCGTCGCCCACGACACCGACCTCGAGCGCTGCCGCCGGGTGATGCAGGAGGTCGCCGACGCGATGTACGCCGAGGACGAGTGGGCGACGGCGCTGCTGGCCGAGCCCGAGTCCCTCGGCGTCGAGCAGATCACCGCCGAGGGCGTCTTCCTGCGGGTGCAGGTGCGCTCGACCAACGCCGACCAGTGGCGGGTCGGCCGGGAGCTGCGGATGCGCCTCAAGGAGCGCTTCGTCGCCGAGGGCATCAGGACCCCGCCGCCGCTGATCGGCGCCGCCCCGACCGCGGTGGGTGCCCGGTGAGCGAGGGCGACACCGGTGACGGTCGCCCGGCCACCTTCGGTGAGGTCTTCGCCGTCCGGGAGTTCCGGCCGCTGTTCGGCACCTACACGCTCTCCACCATCGGCGACGAGCTCGCTCGGGTGGCGCTGACCGTCCTCGTCTACCAGCGCACCGACTCGCCGCTGCTGTCGGCGCTGACCTTCGCCCTGAGCTTCCTGCCGTGGGCGGTGGGCGGTCCGGTGCTGGCCACCTTCGCCGACCGGTTCCCGCGGCACCGCGTGCTCATCGCCAGCGACGTCGCCCGCGCGCTGCTGGTCGCCACGATGGCGCTGCCCGGGATGCCGCTGGTCCTGCTGCTGGTCCTGCTGCTGCTGGTGTCGCTGCTGGCCCCGCCCTTCGAGTCGGCCCGCTCGGCGCTGATGGCCGACGTCCTCGAGGGCGAGCCCTACGCCGTGGCCACCTCGCTGACCAACGTCAGCCTGCAGGTGGCCCAGGTGGTGGGCTTCGTCGTCGCCGGCGGGCTGGTCACCGTGCTCGACCCCACGGTGGTGCTGCTGCTGGACGCGGCCACCTTCCTCGTCTCCGCGGTCTGGCTCGCCGCGACCCTGGAGCGCCGGCCGGCCCCGGTGACCGAGATCGACGACGGCAGCCCCTCGTCGGTGTGGCGCGACGCCGCCGAGGGGCTGCGGCTGATCGGCCGCACGCCCCGCCTGCTGTCGATCATCGGGCTGCTGTGGACCGGGACGCTGTTCGCCAACGCCGCCGAGGGCATCGCCGTCCCGCTGACCGAGTCCCTCGGCGAGGGCCCCGCCCAGCTGGGCGTGCTCCTGGCGGCCAACCCGCTGGGGGTGACCGTCGGCGGCCTGGTGGTCGCCCGGCTGCTGGGGACGGCGCGCAGCGAGCGGCTCATGCCGGTGCTGGTGGCCCTCTCGCTGGCGCCGGTGCTGCTGGCCGGGCTGGTGGCGGTGGCCGCCGGACCCGGCCGCGGGGCGTACACGCTCGTCGTGGCGCTGCTGTTCGTGGCCGGCCTCGGGGCGTCGTGGACGATCCCGCTCAACGTCTCCTTCGTGCAGGCGGTGCCGGCGGCCTACCGCGGCCGCGCCTTCGGGGTGGCGGTCAGCGGCCTCTACGGCGTCCAGGGGCTCGGGGCGCTCGGCGCGGGCCTGGCCGCCGAGCGGGTGCCGCCGGGCGCCGTCGTGGCGGTGGCCGGCGGGCTCGGCCTGCTCGCCGTCGTCCCGCCGCTGCTCGGTTTCGCCCGGACCCGGCCCGCCGTGGCGGGGGACGGCCCGGCTGCGGGACCATCGGTGTCATGAGCGAGGCGCGCAGGTCCCTGCCCTCGGCGCGGACCTTCTACGAGGAGGTCGGCGGCGAGCCGGTCTTCCGGCAGCTGGTCGCGCGCTTCTACACCGGCGTGCGGTCCGACCCGGTCCTCGCGCCGCTGTACCCCCAGGACGACTGGGACGGCGCCGAGACCCGGCTGCGGATGTTCCTCCAGCAGTACTGGGGCGGGCCGACCACCTACCAGGAGCAGCGTGGCCACCCGCGGCTGCGCATGCGGCACGCGCCGTTCGCGATCGGCCCGGCCGAGCGCGACGCGTGGCTGCGACACATGCGCGACGCCGTCGACTCCCTCGACCTGACCGAGGAGCAGGACGCCACGCTGTGGGGGTACATGGAGATGGCCGCCCGGAGCATGCAGAACCGCTGAGCCCGACGAGGGCGCCCGGCGGCCCGTCCCCCGCCCGGACGGGGGCCCGTCCTCCGGTACCTTCCGCGGGGACCTGCGCGGGCTGGCGCCCGCCGCCCCGGGAGGAGACGCCGTGAAGACCAGGGACCTCGCCTACGTCGCCCTGTTCGCCGCGATCATCGCGGTGCTGGGCACGCTGCCGGCCATCCCGATCGGCCCGGTGCCCATCACCGCGCAAACCCTCGGCGTGATGCTGGCCGGCAGCGTGCTCGGCGCGCGCCGCGGGTTCCTCGCCGTGCTGCTGTTCCTGGTCCTGGTGGCGGTCGGGTTGCCGCTGCTGGCCAGCGGCGCCGGCGGCCTGGCGCCCTTCGCCGGGCCGACGGCGGGCTACCTGTTCAGCTGGCCGGTCGCCGCCTTCGTCATCGGCTGGCTGACGGAGCGCTCCTGGGACCGGTACTCCGTGCTGCGTGGCGTGCTGTTCAACGTCGTCGGCGGCATCGTGGTCGTCTACGCCGTCGGCGTGCCGGTGCTCAAGGCAGTGAGCGGGCTCTCGTGGGGCGCGGCGCTGACCGGCGGCGCCGTCCCGTTCCTCCCGGGCGACCTGTTCAAGGCGTTCGTCGCCGCGGCCATCGCCGACGTCGTGCGGCGCAGCTACCCGGTCATCGAGCGTCCCCGGCGGACCGCCACCACCCGGTGAGGTTCCGCCGTCCCGGTGCGGCGACCGCCGCCCCCGACGTCGCCGACCCCGCCCGCGGCATCGAGCTGCGCGGGGTCGGGCACCGGTACGGCGACCGGGTGGTGCTCGACGGCGTCGACCTGACGCTGACCGAGGCGCGCGTCGGCGTCATCGGGGCCAACGGGTCGGGCAAGAGCACCCTCGCCCGGCTGCTCAACGGCCTGGTGGTGCCCACCGAGGGGCGGGTGCTGGTCGACGGGCTGGACACCCGGACCCAGGTGCGCGCCGTGCGGCGGCGGGTCGGCTTCGTCTTCCAGGACCCCGACGCGCAGATCGTGCACCCCACCGTGGCCGAGGACGTCGCCTACGGGCTGGAGAACCAGGGCGTGCCCCCCGACGAGCGCGCGGCCCGGGTGGCCGAGGTGCTGGCGCGCTACGGCCTGGCCGGGCACACCGACCACCCGGCGCACCTGCTGTCGGGCGGGCAGAAGCAGCTGCTGGCCATCGCCGGCGTGCTCGTGATGCGGCCGGCCCGGATCGTCTTCGACGAGCCGACGACGCTGCTCGACCTGGTCAACGCCCGCCGGATCGCCGAGCTGGTGGACGGGCTGGAGCAGCAGGTGGTCGTGGTCACCCACCAGCTCGACCTGCTCGACGGCTTCGACCGCGTCCTGGTGGTGGACGGCGGCCGCGTCGTCGAGGACGCCCCGCCCGGGCCGGCCGTGGCCGCCTACCGTGCGCTGATGGCCGGCCGGTGACCCTCGCCCTCTACGTCCCGCGGGCCAGCGTCGTCCACCGGCTGCCGGCGGGCGCGAAGCTGCTCGGCCTCGCGGTCCTGGCCGTCGTCCTGTTCGTCCTGCCGACGCTGCCGGCGGCCGGCGCCGCCCTGCTGGCGACGGTGGCCGTGGGGCTCGGCGTCGCCCGGCTGCCGGTCGCCGTCCTCGCCCGGCAGGCGCGGGCGGTGGCGTGGTGGCTGCTGGCGCTGCTCGTCGTCCACGCGCTGACCACCGACCTGCTCACCGGCGCGCACGTGGTCCTGCGGCTGCTGACCCTGGTGCTGGCCGCAGCCGTGGTGACCGCGACGACGCGGGTGAGCGCGATGGTGGCGGTGGTCGAGCGCGTCTGCGCCCCGCTGCGGCTGGTCGGCGTGCGACCGCACCGGGTGGGCCTGGTGATCACCCTGGCGCTGCGGTTCATCCCGGTGCTGGTCGAGCGCGCCGACCGGATCCGGGCCGCCCAGGCCGCCCGCGGCGGCTCGCCGCGCGGGATCCGCGCGCTGCGGACCACGGTCGCCCCGCTGCTCGTGCAGGTCCTGCAGATGGCCCACGACGTCAGCGAGGCGCTCGACGCCCGCGGCGCCGACGACGTCCCTCCCGCGCGCCGCCGGCGCACTCCCACCCCGGAGGTCACGTGACCGCTGGCTCCCTGCTCGAGATCTGGCTGACCCCGGTGGCGGCCGCGCCGATGCGGCGGGCGCCGACGGCGCGGCTGCTGACCGGACGCGGCCTCGACGGCGACCGCTACGCCCTGGGCGGCGGGACGTGGGCGCAGTACCCCGACCTGGAGAAGCAGCTGACGCTCATCGACGCCGCCGACGTCGCCGCGGTGGCCGCCGAGGTGGGCGTGCCGCTGGCGCCAGGTGACACCCGCCGCAACCTGGTGACCACCGGGATCGACCTGCCGTCGCTGGTGGGGCGCTGGTTCGCCGTCGGCGACGCGCTGCTGTTTGGGGCCAAGCGCTGCCCGCCGTGCACCCACCTCGAGCGGCTGACCGGCGCCCGGCTGGTGAAGGCGATGGTGCACCGCGGCGGGGTCAACGCGGCGGTGTTCGCCGGCGCGCAGATCGCCGAGGGCGCCGTCGTCCGGCCCGTCTCCGAGGAGGAGGCCGCCCGCCGCGGGGCGCCGACCGGGACCGACCGGCCGGTGCCCCGGGTGATCTGACCCGGCTGCCGCGCCGTCGTGCCCTGCCCTCGGTGTGGAGCAGAGCACGACGTGCGGCGGAACCCCGCGGCGGCCCGGCCCGTGGAACAGGTGTGGACACGCTCCGGACGCTGATGAACCTGGTCTGGCTGGTGCTGCAGGGCTGGGTGCTCGCGCTGGCCTACGCCCTCGCCGGTCTGCTCGCCTGCGCACTGATCGTGACCATCCCCTTCGGCATCGCCGCGTTCCGGCTGGCCGGCTTCGTGGTGTGGCCGTTCGGGCGGACGACGGTCCGGGCGCCCGGTGCCGGGATCGCCTCGGCCGTGGGCAACCTGGTCTGGTTCCTGGTGGCCGGCTGGTGGCTGGCGCTGATCCACGTGGTCTCCGGCATCGCCTTCTGCGTGACCATCGTCGGCATCCCGTTCGGGATCGCGTCGTTCAAGCTGGCCGCCGTCGGGCTGTTCCCGCTGGGCAAGCGGGTGGTCGAGACCGCGCCGCCGCGCGACTGGCGGCACGCCGGCCACGGCGTCGTGCACGGGGCGCCGGCCCACTGAGCCGGCGCGGGCCGCTCAGGCGGCGGGCTCGTCGGCCCAGCGGCCGAGGAACTCCCGCTCGTCGGGCGTCAGCCGGCGGGGTCGGTCGATGGTGAAGTCGAAGGGCACGAGCAGCGTGCTGCCGGTGACGGCGAGCCGCTCGTGGTCGAACACCTCGTAGTGGCAGGTGAAGGCCGCGGCCCGCACGCCCGACACCCAGATCTGCACGTCGAGCGGGCGGGCCGAGTAGACGACCGGCAGCTTGTACTGGACGTCGTGCGCGGCGACGACCGTGCCGCGGCGCAGGCCGGTCCGCTCCTCGAGTGACGCCCGCTCGAAGAACAGCGCGACGCGGGCCATCTCGAAGTACTGCAGGTGGACGACGTTGTTGACGTGGCCGTAGGCGTCCATGTCCGACCAGCGCATCGGGACCTGCACCGTGTACCGCACGCAGCCCACCCTGCCGCACCCCCGACGGGAGCGTCGACGCACCTCCCCGCCGGGACGGCGCGGCCCTAGCGTGCGGGTCGTGGACCCCTGGGAGTCCGGCGCACCGGGCGTCCTCGTGCTGCCCTCCGGACGGCGGGTGCGGGGCCGCGGTCTGCGCGCGCCGCTGCCCGACGGGCCGCTCCCCGCGTTCGGCGTGTACCTGCTGGGCCGGCCCCCGCCGGCGCTGGGCTGGGACAGCCGCTGGGTGCGCTGGCCGGACTTCCGGCTGCCGAGCGCGCCCGACGACCTGCGGGCCGCGCTGGCCGAGGCGTGGCAGCGGTCGGCCGGCGAGCGGGTCGAGCTGGCGTGCGGGGGCGGCACCGGCCGGACCGGGACCGCGCTGGCGTGCCTGGCCGTGCTGGACGGCGTGCCGGCCACCGACGCGGTCGCCTACGTCCGGCGCCGCTACCGCCCCCGCGCCGTCGAGACACGACGGCAGGCGCGCTTCGTCGCGACGTTCGGGACCTGACAGCGGTGTGCCGGTCGGTCGGCGGCCGTGGCCTCCGGCGCCGGCGGTGGTGTGCGCTGAGGGCTCGTCCTGCAGACCGACATGCGCCGTGGGCGCAGATCGCTGCAGGTCACGCCTCCCACCGTGGTCAGCCGACCGGCACCAGCGCCCGCCGGCGTGCGAGCCCGGGCCAGCACCTGGCGACCAACGCGCACACCGCTGTCAGACGCCGGCGGCCGGCCGGAGCAGTCGCTCCGGCCGGCCGCCGGTGAGGTTCTGCAAGGCCCCCGCTGCAGGGCCCCGCGCCGGGCCTGCGAGGCGGGGGCAGCGGGGTCCTCGATCAGTCGCGGGCGAGCTTGCGGTACGTGGCGCGGTGCGGGCGCGCCGCCTCCGGGCCGAGCCGCTCGACCTTGTTCTTCTCGTAGTCGGCGAAGTTGCCCTCGAACCAGAACCACGTGGACTCGCCCTCGTAGGCGAGGATGTGGGTGGCCACGCGGTCGAGGAACCACCGGTCGTGGCTGACCACGACGGCGCAGCCGGGGAAGTCCAGCAGCGCACCCTCGAGGCTGGTCAGGGTCTCGACGTCGAGGTCGTTGGTCGGCTCGTCGAGCAGCAGCAGGTTGCCGCCCTGCTTGAGGGTCAGCGCCAGGTTCAGCCGGTTGCGCTCACCGCCGGAGAGCACGCCGGCCGGCTTCTGCTGGTCGGGACCCTTGAAGCCGAACGCGGCGACGTAGGCCCGCGAGGGCATCTCGACGTTGCCGACCTTGATGTGGTCGAGGCCGTCGGAGACGACCTCCCACAGGGTCTTCTTCGGGTCGATGCCGCTGCGGTTCTGCTCGACGTAGGAGATCTTGACCGTCTCGCCGACCCTGATCTCGCCGTCGTCGGGCTTCTCCTCGCCGACGAGCATCTTGAACAGCGTGGTCTTGCCGGCGCCGTTGGGGCCGACGACGCCGACGATGCCGTTGCGCGGCAGAGTGAAGGACAGGTCGTCGATCAGCAGCCGGTCACCGAAGCCCTTGGTGAGGTCGGCGCTCTCGACGACGACGTTGCCCAGGCGCGGGCCCGGCGGGATCTGGATCTCCTCGAAGTCCAGCTTCCGGAACTTGTCGGCCTCCGCGGCCATCTCCTCGTAGCGGGCCAGGCGGGCCTTGCTCTTGGCCTGGCGTGCCTTGGCGCCGGAGCGGACCCACTCGAGCTCGTCCTTGAGCCGCTTCTGCCGCTTGGCGTCCTTGGCGCCCTCGACCTTGAGCCGGGTGGCCTTGGTCTCCAGGTAGGTGGAGTAGTTGCCCTCGTAGGGGTAGGCCCGGCCGCGGTCGAGCTCGAGGATCCACTGGGCGACGTTGTCGAGGAAGTACCGGTCGTGGGTGACGGCGACGACGGTGCCGGCGTACTTCTCCAGGTGCTGCTCCAGCCACGCCACGCTCTCGGCGTCGAGGTGGTTGGTGGGCTCGTCGAGCAGCAGCAGGTCCGGCGCCTCGAGCAGCAGCCTGCACAGCGCCACGCGGCGGCGCTCACCGCCGGAGAGGACGGTGACGTCGGCGTCGCCGGGCGGGCAGCGCAGCGCGTCCATGGCCTGCTCGATGCGGGCGTCGAGCTCCCAGCCGTCGTGCTGCTCGATGACCTCCATGAGCTCGCCCTGCTCGGTCAGCAGCGCGTCGAAGTCGGCGTCGGGCTCGCCCATCGCCGCGCTGACCTCCTCGAAGCGGGTCAGCGCGTCGCGGAGCGGCTTGACGGCCTCCTCCACGTTGCCGCGGACGTCGAGCTCCTCGTTGAGCGGCGGCTCCTGCAGCAGGATGCCGACCGTGGCGTCCGGCGCCAGCATCACGTCGCCGTTGGAGGGCTGCTGCATGCCGGCCATGATCTGGAGGACGGTCGACTTGCCGGCGCCGTTGGGCCCGACGACACCGATCTTGGCGCCGGGGAGGAAGGACAGGGTGACGTCGTCGAGGATCACCTTGTCGCCGTGCGCCTTGCGGGCACGGACCATGGAGTAGATGTACTGAGCCACTGGGCGTTCGAGCCTTCCGTCGGTGCGCGAGGAGGGGCGGGCCGGCCGTCGTGCCGGCCCGGCCCCCGTGCGTTCTCGGTCGTCGATCCTCCCAGTTCGCCGTCGGCTAGTGCAGGGCCGGCTCCGGCTGGGCGTCGAGCGGGGCGTCGACGCCGGACTGGGCGTGATCCAGCTCGTACAACGCCCGATCCCCCGCCGGGTAGTCCCGGTCCCCGACGGGTTCCTGGGCGGCCGACGGCTCGTGCTCCGGGGGCGCGGCCACGGAGGGGCGCTGGGTCTTGCGGAACTCCGCGGTACCCCGGTTCAGGTTGAGGCCCACGGCCTCGGCCTTGACCACCGGCCGGGTGCGGCGGCCGTGCTCGGACTCCCACTCGTGCGTGCGCAGCACCCCGCGGACGATGACCGGGTCGCCCTTGCTGATGCTGTGCGACACGTTGCCGCTCAGCTCGCCCCAGCACTCCACGTCGACGAAGAACGTGGCCCCGTCGACGAACCCCTGCGTGGCGCTGTCGTAGCGGCGCTCGGTGGAGGCCAGGCGGAAGTTGGTGACGCTGCCGTGCTGCGTGCGGACGCGGCTCGGTGGGGTGACGACGTTGCCGATGACGGTGATCTCGGTGGCGCTCACGGTGCTCCTCGGGTCGGTGCGGGCCGGCACCGTGCCGACCCGGGTCGACCCTCGCCCCGCCGCGAGCGGCCGGGCGGCGCTGCGGCCGACCTGTGGAGGAGCCGCCCCCTGTGGACGACGGGTGCCTCGGTGTCACCTCGCCGAGGGTGGAGGCACGACACGCCGAAGGGGAGGCGTCCCCCGCTCCGCCGACGGGTACGGGCCCGGGCGGCGTCCCGGCGGGACGACGGGACCAGCGGGGGACTCCTGAGCCATGGGTAGAACGATGCGTCGATGGTGGCTGCCCTTGGCGGCCGTCCTGGTCATCGTGCTGGCAGCCACGCTGGTGCTCACAGGCGCCGGGCGGGAGGCCTCGCCCGCTCCGGCCGGCGCGGGGCTGGTCGCCCGGGTCGTGGACGAGACCGGCACCCCCCTGCCCGGTCTGCGTGTGCGGCTGAGCACCGGAGGGGAGACGAGGACCGGCGAGGACGGCGACCTGCGCGCCGCCCTGCCCGGAGGGGCGCAACTGGTCACCGCGAGTGCGGACGGCCACCTCCCCCGGACCCAGGCGGTCGTCCCGGGGACCCCCACGGAGATCCGGCTCACCTCAGCGGCTGAGGAGACCGTCTCGATCCGCTTCGGCGGCGACGTGATGTTCGGCCGGAGGTTCTACGACCACGATGGCGACGGTGACCGCAGTGACGGGCTGCTCCCCGCCGACGCCTCCGCGGCCGACCACGCAGCACTGTTGGCCGAGGTCCGGCCACTCCTCGAGGACGGCGACGTCACCGTGGTCAACTTCGAGACAGCAGTGGCCGACCGAACCTGGCTGGACCCGACCGGGCCTCGCCCGCCGGGGTTCCACCCGACAAAGGACGTGGTCTTCGCCAGTTCACCGGCGTCCGCGCAAGCCCTGGTGCAGTCTGGGGTCGACGTCGTGTCCCTGGGCAACAACCACGTGTTCAACGCCCTCGAACCGGGTCTCGAGCAGACCATGGCGGCCCTCGACGCGGCCGGGCTGGCACACTTCGGCGCCGGGCGGACCGTGGACGAGGCCTGGGCGCCCGCTGTCGTCGAGCGCAAGGGCCAGCGCGTGGCCTTCCTTGGCTGCACCTCGGTTCAAGGCAGACAACACGCCATCCGCTACGTCGCCGGGGACGGGCAGGGCGGCGCGGCCCTCTGCAGCACCGAGCGGCTGGAGCAAGAGGTCCGCGCTGCCCACGCGTCCGCCGACGTCGTCGTCGTGATGATCCACGGCGGCGAGGAGTACCAGGCCCAGCAGGTCGCGCCGGTCCCGCAGCTCTCCGCGGCCGCTGAGGCCGCTGGGGCGGCCGTCGTGGTCAACGGGCACCCGCACGTGGTCGGAGGAGTGCGCCTCGGGGAGAGGGCCCTGATCGCCGAGACCATGGGCAACCTGCTGTTCGACCAGAGGGTGTGGCCCACCTTCCTGTCCTACCTGCTGAGGGTCGACGTCCGCGACGGCCGGCCGGTGCTGGGCACCGTCGACCCCCTGTTCATCGACGACTACCTCCCCAGGCCGACGGTCGGGGTCCTGGCTGACGCCGCCGCCAGGAGGGCCGCCGGGCTGACCCCCGGGTCCGAGGCCCGCCTGCAGGCCCCGGGAGCGGTCTTCACGGCGGACGATCCCCCACCGGCGGGGACCGCCGAGCAGGAGTTCCCGGCCGGGACGGTGGCCCGCCTGGCACCGGGGTGGTGGGTGCAGGGAACCGCCCGGCAGGACGCCGACACGCAGGTACGGGTGGGTGAGGACCTCCTGTGGACGGGGTCGTTCGAGGACATGGACACCGATCCGGCAACTGCCGGTGCGCACGGGTGGTCCCTGAGCCCGAGCGCCCGGGTGTCGGAGGCGGCGGCCTGCTCGGGTGTGGTGGGGGTCGAGCTCAGCCGGAGCCCGGTCAGCACCGAGGACGTGATCGCGACCCCGGAGCACCGTCAGCTGGTCACGCCCGGAACCCAGCTGTCCCTCGTGGCCGAGGTCGGCGACGCCTCCGAGGGAGCCAGGCTCGAGCTGCGGTGGTACCCCGACACCCGGGGCGGCAGCACCTCGACGACCGCCGTGGAGATCCCCGCCGGTTCCCATGACGACGCGTGCCGACAGGTGCGGATCGACGCGACGGTGCCCGACGGGATCGTCGCCGTGCAACCGATGGTGCGCCTCCTCCCGACCCTCGACGTCCAGTTCGCCGCCCACCTCGCGGTGGACGACGTGCAGCTCGTCGTCTGGGCCACGCCGGGTGCGTTCGGCCGTCGGTACCCGGTCCTGGACGTCCAGGAGGACACCACGGTGGTCCTGGGCCGGGACGGCGACTTTCCCGAGGACCCGGTGGCCGGCACCTCGACGTCGCCGTGAACCGGTGGCGGTCCCGGCACCGGGGCGGCGCGACCACCGGCCGGCGCGGCCCGGACCCGATGTCCAGCGGCGCCCACTGGTAGGCGGATGACGTCACCGGCGGAGACGCCTCCGCTGCAGCACGGCCCGTGTGACGGGCACCCCGATCGACCCCAGGCAGAGGAGTTCTGGATCATGACCATCGCCCCGGACAGGGACGCCCTTGCGGTGCTCCCCGCACTGACCGATCCCGATCGGCTCGCCACCATCGAGGACACCGGCCTGCTCACCGGCGCCGACCCCGCCATGGACCGTCTGGCCCGGCTCGCCGCGGCCCTGCTCGGGGCGCCCCGGGCCTTCGTCACCCTGGTGACCCCGGACCGACAGCACCTGGCCGGGATGGTCCGGCACGACGACCCCGCCGACCTCTCCCGTGAGACCCCGCTGAACGCGTCGCTGTGCCAGTTCGCCGTCGCGACCGAGGAACCGCTGGTCATCCCCGACAGCCACCTGGACCCCCTCGTCCGGGACCTGGACCCCGTTCGCAAGGGGCAGATCGGCGCCTACGCCGGCGTGCCGCTGCGTACCAGGGCGGGCCACGTCCTGGGGACCCTGTGCGTCGTCGACGGCGACGCCCGGACCTGGGACGAGAGCCGCCTCGCGCTCCTGGAGGACCTCACGGCGCTGGCCGCGCACGAGGTGGACCAGCGGCTGACCCTGGCCCGGGAACGACGCCTCCACGAGCTCGTCGAGGACCTGACCCGTGAGGTCCCACCACTGGCCGACGCCGTGCACAGCCTCGTGGAGCTCGCCGAGCAGCAGGAGGAACCACGGCTGCAGCGCTACGCCGCGTTGACCCGGTCGCGCATGGAGCCCGTGCTCGCCCTGGGGCGCCGGTTGGAGTCGACGTCGTCCGAGGCTGGTCGCGTGGCGGCGCGCGGCCGGAGGTGGGTCGACCTCGGCAGGGTCCTGCAGAACTGTGTCCGCAGCGCCCGGGCCGCGACTGGGACCGACGCGATCCGGCTGGAGCTCCCCGCTGCGGTCCTCCCCGTCCGCTGTGACGCCGTGGGGCTCGAACGGTCGGTCACCCACGTCCTGGTGACCGCACTGCACCACTCCCGCGGGGACGCTCCCGTCGCGATCAGGATCGGCGGCCCCACGTCGCGGGGAGCTCACTCCGCGGACGACGAGGACGAACCGGTCGCCACCCTGCACGTGACCGCGGAGGACTGTCCCGTGCCCACCGGCGAGCTCGCCCGGATCGTCGCCCGCTTCCACGAGGCGACGTGCACGGAGTCCGGAACGGCAGCCCCAGGGGCCCCGGCTCGCGTCCGGATGACCGGCGGTGGGGTGACCGCGGAGAGCGGGACGGTGCGCGGCGAGGTCCGACGGGGCGGCCGGCTGGTCCTCGAGGCGCGGTGGCTCCTCGAGGACCAGCCGACCGGCGTCAGCCGTCGATGACGCCGCCGGCCAGGAGCGCAGCGGTGAGGAGGTTCATGACCGCGAACGTGCCCAGCGACGTCAGCGTGGCCCCCCAGACCGTCTTCTCCCATCCCTGCCGCTGGGCGTCGTTGGCGAGCAGCGCAGGCACCATCAGCGTGATGACGGTCAGCCCGCGCCAGGGCACGTAGTCACCTCCGGTCCACGCCACGACGACCACCTCGGCAGCCCACCCGAGGATCGCCCCCACCAGGACCATCGTGGCCAGCTTGCGCCGCCCGAAGAGGAGCAACCGGGGCATGAGCAGGTGCACGACGACGAACCACGTGGCGACCGCGACGACGGCCGCGAAGACGAGGTCCAGCCATCGCGGGGCCACCAGGGCGATGTAGGCACCGGAGATGAAGCCCCCGGACCTCAGTCCGAGCCGGGAGAAGACGAACATGCCGACCAGCACGCTGGCCGCGGCGGCGATGAGGACGAGTTCCCTCGGGAACCCGGTGACCGAGACCAGGCCGCCCACGGTGTCCCCGGGTTCGAGCGGCGCGATCTCGATCAGGGACGTGTAGACGAAGATGAAGACGCCCAGGATCGCCGTCGTCCCCAGGACGGCGACGACGGTCTTCCCCGGGCGCTGACGCGCCATGTCGTGCGCCAGGATGCCGGGGACGAGGAAGCCGATGCCGGCGAGGCCCAACAGCACCGGGTCCAGCGGGGCCAGCCGGTCGGCGGTGAGCGTCAGGACCATGACCAGGGCCAGGCCGACGAGCACCTCCACCTCGAACTTGCGGCGGCCGTAGAGGATGACCCGCCGCGCGAGCGCCCTGTTGACGATCAGGTAGGTGCCGTAGGCCGCGACGACGGTGGTGGCGACGTAGAGCGGTCGCGGCAGGTGCAGCGCCAGGTACGCCGGCACGATCGCGCCACCGGTCGTGAGCTGGACCCGCTCGTAGAAGAGCATGCTGACGATGACGCCCACGACGAGGGCGACGCGGACGACCTCGGGCCGGAAGAGGTACTCGTGCACCGTCGGTCAGGTCCCCGACCGGCCGTCGCCGCCGGGGTCGGTGGCGGTGTCCGGGAACTCGACGGTCCTGCTGCCGTGGGCACCGGCACGGCGGATCCGGCGTGTGCCCGCGGGCATGCGCGCGGGGTCCCGTGACTCGTCGAGCTCGCTGCGGTGCTCGGAGCCCTGGAGGTGCTCGAAGTACTCGATGAGCAACTCGGCCTGGTCGGTGTGGATGTTGACCATGCCGATGAGGACACCCTCGGGTCCGTCGACGAGCCCGGCGATCGTGGCCAGGATCTGGTCGAGGGTGGGCTGGACCGTCTCGCCGAGCAGGTGGACCCGGTCGGCGGGGTAACCGAGTTCGACGATCGTGCGGCTGACCTGCTCCTCGTACGCCCCGAAGGTGATCACGTGGTCGAGGTAGGAGGAGAGGTCGGTGGGGACCATCTGGGCGAACAGCTCGGCACGACGACCACGGTCCCGGCGGTTGTTCAGGATGCCCATCACCGGGGCTCCGGGCGGGAACTGCGCCTGCAGGGTCTCGAACGTCAGGACCACGCTCTCGCGGTCGTTCGCCGCGAACAGCGGGATCCACAGGATGTGCTTGCCCAGGACGTCGTACCAGCGCAGCCGGACGACCCCGATGTCCGGCACGGACTTCCACATCCCCTGGAGCGCGACCTGGCGCCGGATCCCGAGGAGGCGGGCGATCGCCAGACCGATGGCCACGTTCTCCTTGAACTGGAGGTAGTCGAAACCCCGCATGTCCTCGTCGCCCACCGCCTGCGGGTCTGCGTAGAGGAGCCGGCTGCCCCGCTCCTCGGCCCGCTCACGCAGCCTGTCCCGCAGGTGCGGACGGTCCTCAGCGGTGATCAGGATGCCGTTGCGGGGGATGGTCAGCGACAGCGAGTCGGCGATCTGCTCCAGGGTCTCCCCCATCTCCTCCTGGTGGTCCTCGCGCACGTTCGTGATCACGGTGATGTCCGAGCGGACCATGTAGTCCTGGGAGTACTGCTGGTAGAGCGGCCGCACCGCCATGCACTCGATGACCAGCGCCTCGACCTCGGGGTCCACGTGCCGGGCCACCACGTCGATCTGCTCGTTGATGGTGGCCGCGCCCCGGCGGAAGATCGGCGTCTCCTCGCCTCGCCGCTCGATCACACGAGCGGCGCTCCCCGTCGTCTTGGCCACGGTCACGAAACCGCCCTCCCGGAGGACCCCGCCCACCAGCCGGGTCACGGTGGACTTGCCCCGGATGCCGTTGACGTGGACACGGACGTCGAGCTGGTCCAGTCGGGTCCGGTGCCCGGACACCGACGTGCGCCAGTACAGGATCAGCCCGAGGGCGACGACGACCAGGAAGAGGAGGCTGAACAGCCCGGCGGTCACGCCGCGGACCCCTCTGCCGACGACCGGTGGGCTCCACCGGCCTCCTCCGCCCGGGCCGACCGGCGCGCCGCCTCCAGGAGGGTCGCCGCCTCACCGGTCCGGTCGCTGAGCGTGGCGAGCCCCACGTGCAGCTCCGCACAGTCGACGAGGTTGCGTCGCTCGTCCTGCTCGCGCACGGTGAACGCGGCCCGCGCGGCGGCGTCCAGGACCGGCCCCAGGGCCTCCCAGGCGGTCGCCCCGTCCGTCTCCGGCAGGATCGCCCCGAACTCGTCCGGAGGGGACGCGAACGGCACGTCGGTGTCCCGCAGCATGCTCTCGACCAAGCGGGCGACCGCGCGCTGGGCCGAGGACCGGGCGTTGACGTCGAGACCCGGATCGGTGGTCGTCACGCGGATCACGACGACGCTCAGCGGCCGGTCGTGACTGCGTGCCCTCATCACCTCCTCGTCGAGGCGGGCCTCCGCCGCCTCCGCGGTCACCAGCCCGAGCGATCCGTACGCGGGCCTCGCCGTCCCGCCGCCGTCGTCCTCGCCCACCCGACGTGCGTGGATGCCGGCGGAGACCATGCCCGTCAGCCACCCCGAGGCCACGAGGCCGAGGACCAGGGCCAGGTCCGTCACGAAGGAGGCCGTTGTCCAGCGGTCCGACAGGCGGAGCGCGAGGACCACCGCTGCCGCGGTCGCGAACCCGAGGACCAGACCACCGAAGGCGTCCAGGAACAGGGCGCAGACGGCGGTCACGACCACCGCGGCCACCCCGTACAACGAGTAGGGCGCCGCCACTGCCATCGCGACCGCGCCGGTGAGGGACGCGGCGACCAGGGCCAACGCCACCGGGACGTGCTGCTCAGTCCAGGCCGACATCAGCTTGCGCATCCGGCGCCTCACGCTCCCTCCATCGCCAGCGGGCGGCAAGGAAGAGTCCGGCGAACGCGATGGACGAGACGCCACCGAGCAGCAACGCCTCTGGCCACGTCGAGAGGTCGAGCTCCATGTCCGCTCCCTCTACCCTGGGCGGTGGCCGAATGGACGCCGTCGCCCTTGGGAGGCCCGTGCCGAGGAGCCGACCCATTGTGACTGCGTCCCGCCCCGGCCGCGCGGTGACGGCCGCGGCCGTCGCGACCGCCGTCCTCACCTCCTGCGCCGCCCCGGTCGGCTTGGGCGTAGTCGTCGAACGGGTGGTGGACAGCGGCCCCGGACGGGACTCATCCGCCTACCGAGCTCCCGACCCCGTGGACGCCCACCGGCTGGGCGGTGCGGTACTGGCCGTCCTGGCCGGGGCCGACGACCCCTCCCTCCCCGACGGCACCCAGGTGGTCGACGCCGTCGACGCCGACGGCCGGCCGGTCCAGGTCGTGACCGAGGGGGCGGACGGGGGACCGCCCCGGGGCTGGGGCGTCTACGCGGTCCGAGCGGGCGCAGGCGCTCCTCCGGGCCTCGTGGTGGAGGTCCCGCACCCGCGCGCCGACCGCTGGACCGAGGACCTCGGCGTCGAGCTGTTCACGCTGCTCGACGCCGATGCGCTGTTCGTGGCCGGGGCGCACCGCACGGCAGGCGACGGTGCGGCCGACGTGGCGCACCGGCCGGCCAGCGCCTTCGCGGTGGTCGACCGCGCCGTGGTGGGAGCCGGGACCGTCGTCCTGCAGGTGCACGGCTTCGACGAGTCCCGTCATCCCGGCGAGGCGCAGGTCGTCCTGTCGAGCACCGAGTCCCGTGCCGACCCGCTCGTGGAACGGCTCGCCGAGGGGTTCGAGGACGCGGGTCTCGGGACCTGCGTCTACGACGGCGAGCGGTGCTCCGCCCTGGCGGGCACACGCAACGTCCAGGCTGGGCACGCCCGGACGGTGGGAGCGACCTTCGTCCACCTGGAACTGGCGGCCGACCTCCGCACGACCGCGGCAGGGCGTCAGCGGGTGGTCGACGTGCTGGCCGCGGTCCTCGGCTCCTGACACCCGACCCCACCACCACACCACGCGGACGGCGTCGCCACCCCCGACCTGCGGGCGGACGCGCCGTCTGCCTGCCCCGTGCGGGTGGACTCCCTCCTCCCCCGGGGTGAGCCGTGCGCGCCGCTGCTCAGCAAGCAGGCGCCCCCGACCGATCCGGTCCCCACGACATCGGACGATCTGGCGCTCCTTCGCAGCGCCGGCTGGGGGACGGCACGGATGCTGGCTGGGATCGAGCAGGCGACACCGCGGCGCGGACGGCGGACCTTGGCAGCGGGCCTGCTCGCCGTGGTGGTGGGCTCCGTCGCAGCCGACACGGCGGTGGCCCCTGAGAGCGCCCCGGTCTGGGCCGCGCAGGACAGCACCGTCCCAACCGGCACGGTCGCCGCCTCCGTCGGCACGGACCCGGGGACGGCGACCAGCGGGCCGCTCCGCGAGGAGCGGCTGACGGCGCCGGACCGGGTCGTCGTGCGCGACGACCTCGGGGTCGTGGCCACCTTCACCGTGGGGTCACGCTCGGTGGCGCTGCGCGGCCCGCAGCGGGTCTTCGCCGAGTCGACCACCACCGCGACGGTCACGACGACGACCTGGGTGAGGCTCCTGACCCAGCCGTTCACCGGTGCGGTCGACCACGGCTGGCTGTCCGGACGACTGACCGACCGGAGCGACGACGTCCTCGAACTGGCACGGCAGTACGTCACCGGGGCCGGCGAGCGGTACGACGCCTCGGGCCGACGCATCGCCGGCGACGCCTCCTACGGCCCCCTGCAGGCCGACGGGACGCGCGAGGAGGGATCCGACTTCAACGACTACCTCGGCGTCCCCTGGACCTACGGCTCCCGCGTGGACCCGCCGGAGCCGGGGCAGTTCGCCGCCATGGACTGCTCTGGCTACGTCCGCACGGTGTACGGCTACCGCGCCGGAGTGCCCCTGTCACTCCAGCCCGACGGTGTGACACTGCCGCGGCGTGCAGTCCAGATGGCAGAGTCCGCTCCCGGGGCGGTGATCGTCCCCGACACCGGCCGGCGCCCCGCCGGCACCTCCACGCTGCTGCCAGGGGATCTGTTGTTCTTCGACGCCAGCACGGACGACGGCACCCTGGTCGACCACGTGGGCATCTACCTCGGCCTCGACTCGCAGGGAGCGGCACGCTTCCTCTCGAGCCGGAAGAGTGCGGACGGGCCGACCATGGGTGACGTCCGTGGCCGCTCCACGCTCTCGGGGACGGGCCTCTACGCGACCTCGTTCCGGAGCGTTCGGCGTCTGTGAGACCGACGGGTGGCACCGCACGACCACCCGTGATCGGTCGACCTGCGGGCGGACGACACGGGCATCTCGGCCGGACGCCGTCGAAGTGCGATGATCGGCGGCCGAGCGCCCGTAGCTCAGCGGATAGAGCAGGTGCCTTCTAAGCACTTGGTCGCAGGTTCGAGTCCTGCCGGGCGCACCCGATCTCCCAGGTGGTGATCCGCCTCGCCAGCCGCGATGTGAGGGCGCTGGACACGTGGGCTGTGTCAGCCCGGCATGAGATCGCCAGAGGTCCACGATGGCGACGGTCGGGTCGAAGTCGGTCGGCGATCGGCGGACCCGCTCGAGGTGGTGGGGGGCGGCCAGTTGTGTCCGCCGTTGACGATGGTGATCTGGAGGAACGCCTCGTTCCTGAGGAACAGCTGCGTCACCACCTCGGTGACGCCGGTGCTGCCCGGGACGAGGGAGGTGCTCGCCACGGGCGGCGCAGGGACGTTGTTGCGCGTCAACATCTCCCGGACGGTGAAGAACGGCAGCGTCTCCTCGAGCGGAGTCTCCTCCTGGGTCAGGGGTGGGCGGAAACCACGATCGGCAGTGCCCTGCACGTGGACCACGGGTGCCGGCGCGGGCTCCACACCTCCCCCCAGCTGGGCTCGGTGGTGCCGCGCCTTCTCGGGGTCGAGGGCCTTTCCCACCATCGCGACACCGCGGAAGGACGCGGCCAGGTCGGAGTTGGACAGCTGCCACGCCATGCCGGCGCCGTCGGAGAAGCCCGCGGCGTACACCAGGGTCGGGTCGGCCTTGACGTGGGGAACGGTGGCCGAGCCGGTGGCGTACGTCCGGGTGGTCAGTTCGAGCTTGCGGGCATAGACGGTCGTGCGGGCGTTAGCGTGGGCCACAGAGACCTCCGGTTGGAAACGGCGACGTCAAGCACCGCCACTCCTTCCGGAGGTCTCCTTCGCGATCAAGGCACCACGCCGACTGTCAACAACGTCCCTGGTCACGACGGCTAGAGCAGCAGTCTTCCCGTGCAGCGACTCTGCGACCAGCTGGTGCCGTTGCTGCTGGTCTCCGTGCAGATCTCCACCTGGACGACCTGGAGCTGGTCCGGGGAGCGGAGGTCCACCGACCAGCTGACGTGGCTGTTGTTGTTGGGTGCTCGCACCTTCCCGCCGTGGATGGTCCCCAGCGAGGTCCCGGCCCCGTCGAAGTACTCCATGTGCATGCGGCCGTACTGGAGCGGGACGTTGTCGAGGTGCAGGCGTCCTGTCAACGTCGCTTGGTAGAACCCGTACTGGTTGACGGCCCAGTTGACCGACCCCGACCCGAGGGGCGCTCCGAGCACGAACGTGTTGTCACCGAAGTCGACGCCCGGGGCTGTGAGGCGGACAGGATCAGGAGGGAAGACGGCCGCCTGGGCCTGCCCGGGGACGGTGACCGCGGTCATCACCGCGGCAGCAAGGGCCACGGCAGCCCGACGGATGATCGGTCCGGTTCTCATGTCGTTCTCCTCGATGGGTCTCTCCCCGTGCGGACAGGAGGTACGAGGAGAAGCGTGGCGGTGAGACGGAGGCGTCCTCCAGTTCAGGACCTGTAGCAGTCCAGTACCGGATCTGTACTACCGCCGAGGCCCACGGCTGCCTACCGTGAGGTGTGCCCACCACCTACGGGCAGTTCTGTCCGATCGCCAAGGCGATGGAAGTGCTGGACGAGCGGTGGATGATGCTCGTCCTCCGAGAACTCCTGCTGGGCAGCCGACACTTCAACGAGGTGCGTCGCGGTGTGCCGCGGATGTCGCCGACCCTGTTGTCCAAGCGACTGCAGACCCTCGTCAGAGCCGGAGTCGTCCAGCGGCACTGCGAGGGCAAGCAGGTGACCTATCACCTGACGCCGGCGGGCCAGGAGCTCATGCCGATCCTCGAGGCCATCGGCCGCTGGGGACTGCGCTGGATGCAGGACCTGCACGACGACGACCTGGACCCGTACTACCTGTTGTGGGACATCCGACGCAGCATCGACCTGGAGGCGGTGCCGGACACCACCACGGTGCTGAGCTTCAGCTTCTCCGACGTCGACTCCCCGGTGCGGCACTGGTGGATGGTCATCCGCAGACAGGGCGTGGACATCTGCGACTTCGACCAGGGCCACGACGTGTGGGCGCACGTCCGGACCACGCTGCGCACCCTCACCCAGCTGTGGCGGGGGGACTTCAGCTGGAGCGAGGCGTTGCGGTCGGGTGACGTGGTCATCGACGGCCAACCCGCCGCTCGCCGTGCCGTTCCCCGATGGCTCGGACGGTCCTTCCTCGCCGACACCCCACGGCCCGTCCCGCCGGACCTGGAGCAGGTGCCCACCACCCCGGGGACTCCTCGGTTGCCGTGAGATCGAGGACCGGTGCCGTACGGCGACGATCCCGCCGCACGACCGCAGGTCAGCACGGCGTTCGGCTCCGGACGGCTCCTGAGCACCTGGTCGCCGGTTCGAGATCGACCGGACGCGGGCGGGTGGTCGGTGCACTGCAAGTGGGCTGCCAGGGCGCTGCAAGTCGGCCCCGGCACGGTGCTCGCCGAGCACCCGGGGACGGCCCCGGGATCGACCGAGGAGCCCGCCATGACGCAGGTCCACGACCCCCGCCAGCCCGGCCAGCCGCCCTACGCCCAGCCCTACGGGGTCCCGGCGCCCGGTTACGGCGCCCTGCACGGCTTCGGCCACGGCCAGCCGCCGACCCAGCCCAAGAGGAGTGCCCTCCCCAAGATCCTCGGCGTGATCGGGGCGGTCGTCGTCCTGGCCGGGCTCGGCGTCGGCGCCCTCTTCCTCTTCGGCAGCCAGCAGCTCGACACGGCCGAGGCCGAGCGGCAGATCGTCTCGATCACCGAGGAGCAGACCGGCGTCACCGTCACCGACGTCAGCTGCCCCGACGACGTCGAGCTGGCCGCCGGCACCGTCACCACCTGCACCGCGATGGTCGAGGGCCAGGAGGTCACCTACACCGTCGAGCAGACCGACGACGAGGGCAACGTCCGCATCGACGGTGAGCAGGTCTTCGTGCCGGTGGCCGACGTCGAGTCCGCGCTGACCGATCAGTTCGCCAGCGAGGCCGGCCTGTCGGTGGTCTCCACCTGCGACGCCGGTGAGCGCACCGTCCTCGTCGCCGCCGACGGCCTCGAGCTGACCTGCGAGGCCAGCCTGGTCGACGACCCCAGCGACACCGGCACCGTGACCGCCCTGATCGACGCCGAGGGCAACGTCACCTTCGACGCCTCCTGACCCCGGGCGTCCCTGGGCGCCGGGCTCCCTCGCGGGGGCCCGGCGCTCAGCGCTGTCCGGCGGGCACCCACCCGATCGCCGGGGCGACGTGGCGGGCGACGTTCTCCAGCAGCGCGGCGTTGTACTCGACGCCGAGCATGTTCGGCACCGTGATCAGCAGGGTGTCGGCCTCGCGGACCGCGGCGTCCTTGGCCAGCTCCTCGGCCAGCCGGTCGGGCTCGCCGACGTAGCTCTTGCCGAAGCGGGCGCGCACTCCCTCCAGCACCCCGACCTGGTCGGAGGAGGACCGCTCGCTGCCGAAGTAGGCGCGGTCGAGGTCGGACACGACCGGGACGACGCTGCGGCTCACCGACACCCGCGGCTCGCGCTCCCAGCCGGCGTCGGCCCAGGCGGCCCGGTAGCGGGCGATCTGCTCGGCCTGCAGCTCGTCGAAGGGCACGCCGGTGTCCTCGACCAGCAGCGTCGAGCTCATCAGGTTCATCCCCTGCTCGGCGGTCCAGACGGCCGTGGCACGGGTGCCCGAGCCCCACCAGATCCGGTCGGCCAGCCCCGGCGACTGCGGCTGCACCGCCAGCCGGCCGCGGGCGCCGCCGGTCATCCCGGGGTCGGCGTCGACGACGGTCGCCCCGCGGACCGCGGCCAGGAACAGCGCCGTCTTCTCGCGGGCCAGGTCGGCGTCCGAGGACCCCTCGGGCGGCACGTAGCCGAAGGCCTCCGAGCCGTGCAGCGCCGTCTCCGGGGATCCCCGGCTGACGCCCAGCTGCAGGCGCCCGTCGGCGAGCAGGTCGGTGGCCGCCGCCTCCTCGGCCGTGTACAGCGGGTTCTCGTAGCGCATGTCGATGACGCCGGTGCCCAGCTCGACCCGGGAGGTCCGCGCCGCCATGGCGGCCAGCAGCGGGAACGGCGAGGCCAGCTGGCGGGCGAAGTGGTGCACGCGGACGAAGGCGCCGTCCAGGCCGAGCTCCTCGGCGGCGACGGCCAGCTCGACGCTCTGCACCAGCGCGTCACGGGCGGTGCGCACCCGGGAGCCGGGGATCGGCTGCCAGTGACCGAAGGACAGGAACCCGATGCGCTTCTCCGTGCCGGTCGTCATGGACCGACCAGCGCGCCCACCGGGGCGGGTGTTCCCGATGGGACGGGTTCGTCACCACATGTGACCGGTCGACCACGACTCTCCGTGCACCGGTTCCGTCACTCCGGGCGTCCGGTCGGCCACCCTGTCCGGGTGACTCTCAGCGCTCCCCACGTGCCGCGGCCCCGGGACGACCAGCCCGGGCAGCCGGGCGGCGCACCGACGGGGACGCGGCTGCGGGCCATCGACACGCTGCTGGCCGACCGCGGCCAGCTGTTCCGCGCCCTCTTCCTCTCCTCGCCGGTCCCTCAGGCGCTCGTCGACCTCGACGGCCACCTGCTGGTGGTCAACGACGCGCTGTGCGCGATGGCCGGCCGCGGGATCGACGACATGGTCGGCCGGCACGTCGACCTGCTGGCCCACCCCGACGAGGCGCCGCTGCCCGACGGCGACGGGCCGCTCACCGGGGAGCTGCGCCTGGACCCGTGGCTGCGCCAGGACGGCGAGCGCCGGCTGCGCCGCGCCGACGGCAGCGAGCTGTGGGTGCAGCAGTCGCACGACGTCGTCCACCGCAGCAGCGGCGAGCCGCAGTTCGTCGTCCTGTCGCTGGTCGACGTCACCGACCGGCGCCGCGCGGAGGAGGACCTGGTCCGCCGCGCGTTCACCGACGCGCTCACCGGGCTGCCCAACCGCCGGGCGCTCATCGACCGGCTGCACCACGCGCTGGCGCTGTCCCGTCGGCGCGGGCTGCAGGTCGGCCTGGTGCACCTCGACCTCGACCGGTTCCAGGCGGTCAACGACACCCTCGGCACCGAGGCCGGCGACCAGCTGCTCAGCCAGGTCGCCGACCGGCTGCGCTGGAGCACCCGCGTCGAGGACACCGCCGTCCGGCTGGGCGCCGACGAGTTCCTCATCCTCGCCGAGGACGTCGAGGACCTCGACGGCCTGCGCGCGCTGGCCGACCGGCTGCTCTCGGTGCTCGACGACCCGTTCCCGGTGGCCGGCCGGGAGATCGTGCTCTCGGCCAGCGTGGGCCTGACCCTCGGCTCCGACGTCGCCCCCGACGACCTGCTGCGCCAGGCGCACAGCGCGCTGACCCGCGCCAAGAGCGACGGCAGCCGGGCGCGCATCGAGGTGCACGACGGGGTGCTCACCGACGACGAGGTCGACCTGCTGCAGCTGGAGACCGACCTGCGCCGCGCGCTGGACGGCGACGAGCTGCGGCTGTTCTACCAGCCGATCGTCGACCTCTCCGACGAGACGCTGCTGGGCTACGAGGCGCTGATCCGCTGGCAGCACCCCACCCGCGGCCTGCTGCCGCCGGGCGCCTTCCTCGACGCCGCCGAGAACAACCGGCTGACCTCCCGGCTGGGCGCCTGGGTGCTCCACCGCGCCTGCGTGGACGCCGCCGGCTGGCCGGCCGGGCTGCGGGTGCACGTCAACGTCTCCGCCCGGCACCTCGCCGAGCCCGGCTTCAGCGACCTGGTCGACGCCGCGCTGGCGGAGTCCGGGCTGGCCCCCGACCGGCTGGAGCTGGAGATCACCGAGTCGACGGCGCTGTTCGCGGAGGAGGCGACGCTCAAGGCGGTGTCGGAGGTGACCGCACGCGGCGTGACGCTGGCGCTCGACGACTTCGGCACCGGCTACTCGGCGATCACCGCGCTGCACCGGCTGCCCATCCACACCGTCAAGATCGACCGCTCGTTCGTCGCCGACGTCGTCACCCAGCCCTCCACCGCGGCACTGGTGCAGGGCCTGCTGCAGCTGGGCCGGGGCATGGGCCTGCAGGTCATCGCCGAGGGCATCGAGGACCTCGACCAGGCCGACTGGCTGCGCCGGCACGGCTGCGCGATGGCGCAGGGCTACGCGTTCGGCCGGCCCGCACCGCTGCCCAGCCGGGCCGAGGCGCTCATGGCCGAGGTGCTCGTCGAGCAGGCCGCCGAGGAGGCCGCCGCGGTCCTGGAGGCCGTGACCGGCGAGCTCGAGGCGGTCGTCGCCGAGCTGCCGCCCGTCCCGCCGCCGGCCGGCGCCGACGGGCTCGACGTCTTCCCGCTGGACGACGAGGACGAGCCGCCGGTCCGCCCGTTCGTCGTGGTCGTCGACGACGACGCGTCCGGCGACGAGGACGACGACCGGCACTGAAGCCGTGCACCTCCGCGGAGGTTCCCTACGCCGGCGTCAGCGGGACCGGGCGCTTGGGTTCCCGGCCGTCGCCGGACGAGCGGCCGCGCAGCCGGCGGGCGATCCACGGGGCGACGAAGCCGCGCAGCCAGGCGGCCTCCTCGGCCAGCGCCACGCGCAGCGCCCGCGGTGGCGCGGGCGGCAGCGGGGTGCGCCAGTCGCCGCCGTCGTCGACCGGGACGCCGAGCGCCGCGGCCGCGGCCAGCGCGATGCGCCGGTGCCCCTCGGCGGTGAGGTGGATCCGGTCGCCGTCCCACAGCCGCCAGTCCTGCAGCCAGTCGGCGCCCCACTGGTCGAGGACGACGGCGCCATGCCGCGCGGCGATCGACCACAGCGAGGCGTTGAAGACGGCGACCCGGCCGCGGGTGCGCCGGATGATCGGCGTCAGCCGCGGGTCGACGCCGGTGGCCAGCAGCACGTCGGCGCCGTCGCTGCGGAAGCCGGCCACCGCCTCCTCCAGGGCCGCGGCCAGCCGGTCGGGGTCGGCGCCCGGGCGCAGCAGGTCGTTGCCGCCGGCCACCAGGCTGACCAGGTCCGGCCGCGCGGCCCGGGCCACCGGCACCTGCTCGGCGAGCACCTGCGGCAGCAGCCGCCCCCGGATCGCGAGGTTGGCGTACTCGACGTCGACGTCCGGCCGCGCCGCCGCCAGGTGCCCGGCGAGCCGGTCGGCCCAGCCGCGGTACCCGCCGGGACGCTCCGGGTCGGGGTCGGCCAGCCCCTCGGTGAAGGAGTCGCCGAGGGCGACGTAGCGGCGCCGGGAACGGTGGGACGGGACGGGCACCCCTCCACTCCAGCACGACCCCCCGGCGTCAGCCGCGCCAGGTCTCCAGCAGCCGCAGCCAGACCTCGCTGACCGTGGGGTAGGCGGGGACGGCGTGCCAGAGCCGGGCGATCGGCACCTCCCCGACGACGGCGACCGTCGCCGCCTGCAGCAGCTCGGCCACCGCCGGGCCGACGAAGGTCACGCCGAGCAGCACCTCGCGCTCGGGGTCGACCACGGCGATCGCCGTCCCCTCGTAGTCGTCGGCGAACAGCGCGGCGCCGGCCACCGAGCCGATCGGGTACTCGACGACGCGGTGCGGCCGGCCCGACTCGCGCGCCTGCGCGCTGGTCAGGCCCACGCTGGCCACCTGCGGGTCGGTGAACACGACCGACGGTGTGGCGGCACGGTCGGCGGTCGCGGTGTACGGCGACCAGTCCTCGACGGCGACCTGCTCGCCGCGGGCGCGGGCCACGATCGCCGCGCCGGCCTGGCGGGCCTGGTACTTGCCCATGTGGGTCAGCTGCCGGCGGCCGTTGACGTCGCCGACGCCGTAGAGCCAGGGCAGGCCGCGGACCTGCAGGGTGTCGTCGACGTCGAGGTAGCGGCCGGGCTCGAGGCCGACGGTGTCGACACCGATGCCGGTGGTGCGCGCCTGCCGGCCCACGGCGACCAGCACCTCGTCGCCGCGCAGCTCACCCTCGGCGGTGACCAGGACCACCTCGTCGTCCTCCCGGCGGGCGGCCCGCACGTCGGCGCCGAGCCGGACGTCGACGCCGCGGTCGCGCAGCGAGGCGAGCACCGCCTCGCCGGCCTGCGGCTCGGCGCCGGGGAGCAGCCGCGGCCCGCGCTGCAGCAGGGTCACCTGCGAGCCGAGGGCGTTCCACGCGAAGGACATCTCGCAGCCGACGTAGCCGCCGCCGACCACGAGCAGCCGGCGGGGCGCCTCCTTGGCGCTGGTCGCCTCGCGCGGCGTCCACGGCTGCACGTCGGGCAGGCCCTCGACCGGCGGGACGGCGGCGGCGGACCCGGTGCACACGGCGACGGCGTGCCGGGCGGTCAGCCGCGTCGTCCCGCCGTCGGGCCCGGTGACGACGACGACGCGCTCGCCGTCGAGCCGGGCGGTGCCGCGGAGCAGGTCGATGCCCGCGCCCTCGACCCACTCCACCTGCGAGGCGTCGTCCCAGTCGTGCGTGAAGGAGTCGCGGCGCTCCAAGGTGGCGGCGACGTCCTGCTCCCCGGTCACGGCGGCCGCCGCGCCCTTGACCGCCCTCGCCTCCTCGATGGCCTCGGTGCCGCGGATCAGCGCCTTGCTCGGCATGCACGCGTAGTACGAGCACTCGCCGCCGACCAGGTGCTCCTCCACCAGGGCCGCGCTCAGCCCGCCGCGGACGACGACGTCGGCCACGTTCTCCCCCGTCGAGCCGGCGCCGAGCACGACGACGTCGTAGGTCTTCTCCCCTGAGCTGCTCACGGGCGTGATCCTCGTCGTGTGGTCGACTGGCCGCCATGGCCTCCGTCGACGCCGTCGCCTACGCCGCCGCGCTGCGCCAGTACGCCGCCGGGGTCGCGCTGATGACCGTCCGCGACGACACCGACGACGTCGGGACCACGGTCACCTCGGTGATGAGCGTGTCGGCCGACCCGCCGCTGGTCGCCGTCGGCCTGACCGCCGAGGGCTACCCGGCCGAGGTGCTCGAGGCGGTGGGCAGCTGCGCGCTCACCGTGCTGGCGGCCGGGCAGGCGATCCTGGCCAGCCGCTTCTCCTCGGCCGGCCGGCCCGGCGCGCGGCACCTGCTGGAGTCGGTGCCGTGGTCGCGGGCGGCCGGCAGCGACGCGATCGTGCTCGACGGCGGCGTCGTCGCGCTGGACTGCCGGCTCGACCGCCTCGTCCCGGCCGGCGACCACGTGCTCGCGCTGCTGCTCGTCGACGACGTCCCGGTGCTGCGCCCCGACGCCGCGCCCCTGCTCCGCCTCCGCGGCCGCTACGTCGACGCCCCGGGGACCCGGTAGCGCGACGGAGGCCCGTCCCGTCCGCACGGCCGGCCGCCCGGACTACGTTCGCGGGTGATGAGCCAGCCGCAGACCCCCGTGCCGTCCGCGCTCCGGCGCGCCCTCGCCCGTGCCGAGCGGGGGGTGACCCTCGACGCCGGCGAGGCCGAGATCCTGCTGTCGGCCCGCGGGCTGGGTGAGGGCGCGCCGCTGGACCGGCTGCTCACCGCCGCCTCCCGGGTGCGCGACGCCGGGCTGGCCTCGGCCGGGCGCGCGGGGATCGTCACCTACAGCCGCAAGGTGTTCATCCCGCTCACCCACCTGTGCCGCGACCGCTGCCACTACTGCACGTTCGTCACCACGCCCGGGCAGCTCCGGGCCCAGGGCAAGGCGCCGTTCCTCTCCCCCGACGAGGTGCTCGACGTCGCCCGCGCCGGCGCGGCCCTGGGGTGCAAGGAGGCGCTGTTCACCCTCGGCGACCGCCCGGAGGACCGCTGGCCGGTCGCGGCCGAGTGGCTGGCGGCGCACGGCTTCGACTCCACGCTCGGCTACCTGCGGGCCATGGCCATCCGGGTGCTGGAGGAGACCGGGCTGCTCCCCCACCTCAACCCCGGCGTGCTGACGTGGGAGGAGGTCCAGCGGCTCAAGCCGGTCTCGGCGTCGATGGGGATGATGCTCGAGACGACGGCGACCCGGCTGTGGTCGCAGCCCGGCGGCCCCCACTTCGGCAGCCCCGACAAGGAGCCCGCGGTGCGGCTGCGGGTGCTCGAGGACGCCGGCCGCTCCGCCGTCCCGTTCACCACCGGCGTGCTGCTGGGCATCGGCGAGACGCCGGCCGAGCGAGTCGACGCCGTCCTGCGGATCCGGGCCGCGCACCAGCGCCACGGGCACGTGCAGGAGGTCATCGTCCAGAACTTCCGCGCCAAGCCGCGCACCGCGATGGCCGCGCACGACGACCTGGCGCTGCAGGAGTACGTGGCCGCCGTCGCCGTCACCCGGCTGCTGCTGGGCCCCCGGGCGCGGGTGCAGGCCCCGCCGAACCTGAGCGACTCCACCGAGCTGGGCCTGCTGCTGCGCGCCGGCGTCGACGACTGGGGCGGGGTCTCCCCCCTCACGCCCGACCACGTCAACCCCGAGCGGCCCTGGCCGCACGTCGACGAGCTCGCCGCGCTCACCGCCGAAGGGGGCTTCGCCCTGCGCGAGCGGCTGGCCGCCCAGCCGCCCTACGTGCTGTCCCCCGAGCCGTGGCTCGACCCGCGGGTGCGCCCGCACGTGGCCGCGCTGGCCGGCCCGGACGGGCTGGCGGTCGAGGGCCGGATCCCGGCCGGGCTGCCGTGGCAGGAGCCCGACGAGGCCTGGGTGTCGACCGGCCGGACCGACCTGCACGTCGAGGTGGACACCGTCGGGCGCACCGCCGACCGGCGCAGCGACTTCGACGCCGTCTACGGCGACTGGGCCGAGCTGCGCGACCGGACGACGGCCGCGCGCGACGGGCACAGCACCGCGCTGGCCGTCGGCGACCCCGAGGTGCACGCCGCGCTGCGGGCCGCCGAGCGCGACCCGGCCGGCCTCTCCGACGCGCAGTACCTGGCGCTGCTCGGCGCCGACGGCCCCGACCTCGGGGCGCTGTGCGCGCTGGCCGACGCCGTCCGCCGCGACGTCACCGGCGACGACGTCACCTACGTCGTCAACCGGAACATCAACTTCACCAACGTCTGCTACACCGGCTGCCGGTTCTGCGCCTTCGCCCAGCGGCGCACCGACGCCGACGCCTACACGCTCTCGCTGACCGAGGTCGGCGACCGGGTGGACCAGGCGTGGGCCGCCGGCGCCACCGAGATCTGCATGCAGGGCGGCATCCACCCCGACCTGCCCGGCAGCGCCTACCTCGACCTGATCGGCGAGGTGAAGCGGCGGCAGCCCGGCATCCACCTGCACGCCTTCTCCCCCATGGAGATCGTCAACGCGGCAGCCCGCACCGGGCTGTCGTTCGCCGACTTCCTCACCGCGGCGAAGGAGGCCGGGCTCGACAGCGTGCCGGGGACGGCGGCGGAGATCCTCGACGACGACGTCCGCTGGGTGCTGACGAAGGGGAAGCTGCCCGCGGCGACCTGGCTGGAGATCGTGCGGACGGCGCACCGGGTGGGCCTGCCGACGACGTCGACGATGATGTACGGCCACGTCGACACCCCCGCGCACTGGGTGGCGCACCTGCGCACGCTGGCCGCGGTGCAGGACGAGACCGGCGGGTTCAGCGAGTTCGTGCTGCTGCCGTTCGTGCACCACAACGCGCCGATCTACCTCGCCGGCGTGGCCCGGCCGGGCCCGACGGTGCGGGAGAACCGGGCGGTGCACGCCGTGGCCCGGCTGCTGCTGCACGGGCGGATCCGGAACGTCCAGACGTCGTGGGTCAAGCTCGGCGAGGCCGGCACGCGGGCGGTGCTGCAGGGCGGCGCGAACGACCTCGGCGGCACCCTGATGGAGGAGACGATCAGCCGGATGGCCGGCAGCGAGAACGGCTCGCTGAAGACCATCGCCGAGCTCGAGGCGGTCGCGGCGTCCATCGGCCGGCCCGCGCGGCAGCGCACCACCGAGTACGGGACGCCGTCGGCCGAGCGGATGGCCACCGCCCGCTCCGACGAGGGCCGCCGCCGCCTCACCCTCTCGATCGCCCCCACCTGACGCGCGAGATCGGCGATGTCGTCGTCATCAGCGTCTGATGACGACGACATCGCCGATCTCGCGGGAGGGGTCCGGCGCGCAGGCTGCCCGTGCGCCGGGCCCGGGGCCGTGCGGCTCAGAGGGAGTCGGCCAGGTCGTCGCAGACGCGGAGCTCGCCGTCCTCCACGACGACGTCCAGCGGGGTCTCGTCAGTGCCGAACACGGTGGAGATGCGGACGTCGACCTCCCAGCCCTCGCCGTCCTGCTCGACCTCGACGACACGACCGGGGGCGCTGAGCAGGCCGCCCAGGTAGTGGTCCATGTCCTCGGCGAACTCGTCCGCGTCGTCGTAGTCGTCCCGCTCCTCGCGGCACAGCGACTGGTAGGCGGTCGTGTAGTCCCCGGACTGCAGCGCGTCCACGTACCCGACGGCGACCTCACCCGGCGTCGTCGACCCTCCGCTGTCGGCAAGGACCACGGTGGTGACGAGCACGCCGACGGCGAGCACGGCGGCGCCGGCCACCAGCCGCCGGTTGCGGGCGGGCCCGGCCGGTCCGGGGACCGGGGACGGGCCAGCCGGCACGCCCGCCAGCCAGGACGGCGGGGTCGCGGGCGGGACGGGCGGGCCCCAGCCGGCGGGCCCAGCGGCGTGCGGAGCGGCGTACGGCGCGGCCGGCGGGCCGGCGGGCGGGACCCAGCCGGCCGGCCCCTGGGGGGGCGGCGACGGCAGCGACGGTGGGGTGGTCATGGCGGTGTACCTCCTGGTGGGTGGGGTGCTGCGGTGGTGGGAGTGGTGGTGGTGGGAGTGGTGGTGGTGGGAGTGGTGGTGGTGGGAGTGGTGGTGGGAGTGGTGCGGTCGTGTGCGGCCGGTCAGCCGACGGCGACCGGGGTCCGGGGCGCGGGGACGACGGACGGCGTGTGGTCGTGGGCGGGAGCGGGCTGCGGCCGGCCGAACAGGTAGCCCTGGGCGTGCGAGCAGGCCAGGTCGCCGAGCACGGCGTGCTGCTCCTGCGTCTCGACGCCCTCCGCGACGACCTCCAGCTGGAGGCTGCGGGCCAGCTCGATGATCGAGGCGACCAGGGTGGTCGAGCGGCCCTCGCTGCCCAGGTCCTGCACGAAGCTGCGGTCGATCTTGACGATGTCGGCGGGTAGCCGGCGCAGGTAGGACAGGCTCGAGTAGCCGGTGCCGAAGTCGTCGATGGCGATCCGCACACCCAGCCCGCGCAGGTCGCGCAGCTGGTCGACGACCTGGTCGACGTCGCGCAGCAGCACGCCCTCGGTCACCTCCAGGGTGAGCTGGCCGGCGGGCAGGCCGTGCCGGGCGAGGACGGCGTCGACCAGCCCGACGACGTCGTCGTCGACCAGCTGGCGCGGCGAGAGGTTGACCGCCATGCCGACGGGGCGGCCGGACTCCGCCGTCCAGACGGCCGCCTGGCGCACCGCCTGCTCGAGCACCCAGCGGCCGATCTCGACGATGTGGCCGCTCTCCTCGGCCATCGGGATGAACTCCACCGGCGGCACCATCCCGCGCCCGGGGTGGTGCCAGCGCAGCAGCGCCTCGTAGCCGGTGGTGCGGCCGTCGGCCAGCGCCACCGTCGGCTGGTAGTGCACGGCGAGCTGGCCGGCCGCGGTCGCGGCGACGAGGTCGGCGGCCAGGGTGGCCTTGTCCTCCGCGGCCTGGGCCATGCCCGGCGCGTAGCGGACCAGGCGGTTCTTGCCCTGCGACTTGGCCTGGTACATGGCCAGGTCGGCGTTGCGCAGCAGGGTCCCGGCGCGGCGGTCACCGGCGGTGGCGGAGTCGGCCACCCCGATGCTGACGTGCACCGTCAGGGGCCGCCCGCCGACGAGGACCGGCTCGGCGAGGGCGGCCAGCACCCGCTCGCCGATCGCCGTCGCCACCTCGGCGCCGCCGTCGACGACGATCGCGAACTCGTCGCCACCCAGCCGCGCGACCTCGTCGCCGGAGCGGGTGCAGGCCTGCAGCCGCTCGGAGACCGTGGTGAGCAGCTGGTCCCCGGCCGCGTGGCCGCGGGTGTCGTTGACGTCCTTGAAGTCGTCGAGGTCGAGGAAGAGCACGCTGACGGCGCCGCCGCGGCGGGCCAGCAGTCGCTCGGTGGTCTCGTGCACCAGCGTGCGGTTGGCCAGCCCGGTGAGCGGGTCGCGCAGGCCCTGCTGCTCGTTGAGCCGCCAGGACGCCAGGTGGGCCAGGCTCGCGGCCAGCACGAAGGCGCCGTGCACGAGGGCCCACAGCCACGGGTCGTGGTAGGCCGCGGCGTGTCCGAACACCGAGTGCGGGAACAGCGTGCCGAGCACCCCGTGGTGCAGCACGACCACGCCCAGGGCCAGGCCGAAGGGCGCCCAGCTCTGGTACAGCGAGACCAGGCCGACGACGACGAAGAAGTGGAAGTGGGACTCGGTCAGCCCCTCCAGGAGGTGCACGAGGAGCGCGGAAGCGGTCAGCAGGCTCACCGTGGTCCCGGCGGCCCGCAGCATGCGGCCTGCGCCGGGGAGCAGCGTGAAGGCCAGCGGGTAGGCCGTGGCGGCCGTCATGAGCACGGCGGCCAGGACCGAGCGGCCCAGACCGAGCGCCATCACGCCGATGCCGGCGGCCTGCACCGCGGACACCCGCACGAGCAGCAGGTGACGGCTCCGCCAGATCTCCCCGGGCAGCATCCGCCCCTCAGGCAGGTGACTGCGCAGGTGGGGGAGCACGCGGAGGTCCATGCGTCGTCCATCGGCCCGTCCGCGGGGCCGCTCCACGCGGCAGGGGACACCCCTCACCCGCGGGGGTGAGCGGGTCAGCGGCGCGGGAGGGCTCCCGCCGGGGCCGGCAGCAACCGGCGGGCGGGCGAGCGGGCGGTGCGCGCGGCCGGCAGCGTCCACCAGTTCCCGAGCAGCGCGTCGAGGTCCGGCTCGAGCCGGCGCAGCCCCGCGCCCGGGTAGGGCGTCAGCTCGCCGGCCCACAGCTGCCCGGCGTGCCGGTAGAGGTCCACGCGCAGCATGTCGAAGTCGGCGGCCACGGCCGCGGCGGCGGCGAGCAGGTCGGGCAGCCAGCCCGGGCGGGGCACGTCCGGACCGGCCGGGTACCCCCAGGTCCACGGCAGCGGCTCCCAGTCGGCGCCGTACAGCCGCGCCCGGTGCTCCCCCCGCCGGCCGGTGTGGACGCCGACCAGCCGCGGCACGCCGTCGAACACGAGGACCTTGAGGTCGGCGGGCGCCTCGCCGGGCCGGCCCACGTGCTCCTCGGCCAGCAGGAACGGCCGCGCGTGCCGGTAGGCCCACTCCTCGCTCTTGCGCCAGTAGCGCTCGGGCCCCCAGCCGGCGGTCCGCGCGGCGAGGTCGGCGACGTCGGGCCGCCCCTCCCCCACGAGCACCCGGCGGCACGAGTGGTTGGGCTTGAGCACCCACCGCGCGGGCAGGTCGACGCCGGCCAGCCCGGTGACGTCGGTGCCCGTCCAGTACGTCTCGGGGACCCGGACCAGTCCGGGCGCCCGGCGCGCGACGTGCTCCTTCCCCGCGAGCTTGTCGCACGTGGGCGCCAGCAGCGGGCGGCGGTCGCGGGTGATCCGCCAGTTCAGCTTCTCGGTGAACGTCCGCGGGTCCCGCAGCGGCGGCAGCCGCCCGTGGTGGCGACGGTAGAGCAGCGCGCGGCGCAGCGGCGGCACGACGCGGGCCAGGCGGGCGGGGTCCTCGACCGTCACGGGCGCCGTCCTACCCCGGAGCGGCGGCGGTAACGGTTCGGCCGCGGGAGGTCACGCCGGCCCCGCCGCCGGCCAGCCGTCCGGACCATGGCCCCCACCGCCGGCGAGCCGACGCCGGCCGAGGACCGGGAGCGCCCGTGGCCGAGCGCCTGACCCTCCGCGACGGCTACCTCTACGCCGTCTGCCTGGTCACCCTGGTCATCTCGGTCTTCGCGGCCGTGCAGCTGGTCCGGGGAGTGGTGGGGATCGCCTACCCCGACCCGGGCGTCGGCTACTACGGCGACCCGGCGCTGGACGACGAGGAGGAGCAGCGCCTGGCCGAGCGGTCGCTGGACTCGCAGCGCCGCTTCGAGGTGCTCGAGGTGGTCGGTGCCGGGACGACGCTGCTCATCGCCGGGCCGCTGTACCTCTACCACTGGCGGCGCATCCAGTCCGAGCGCGCCGCCGCCCGGGTCGTGCCCACCGCCTGACGTTGGCAAGGTGGCGGTGTGCGCGCCATCAGCTACCGCCGCACCGGCGGCCCCGACGTCCTGGAACTGCTCGACCTGCCCGTGCCCGACCCCGGCCCGGGCGAGGTGCGGGTGCGACTGGCCTTCTCCGGCGTGAACCCCACCGACTGGAAGTCGCGGTCGGGTGCCACCGCCGGCGCGCCGGCCGGGGAGGCGCAGGTGCCCGGCCAGGACGGCTCCGGCGTGATCGAGGCGGTCGGGCAGGGCGTGACCCCGGCCGTCACCGGCCAGCGCGTGTGGGTGTGGGAGGCGGCCTGGCAGCGTCGCTGGGGCACGGCGGCCGAGCACACGGTCGTCCCCGCGCGGCAGGCGGTGCTGCTGGGCGAGCAGGCGCCGTTCGAGCTCGGCGCGGCCCTCGGCATCCCCTTCCTGACCGCGCACCGGTGCCTCACCCTCGGCGAGTCGCTGCCCGACCGGCTCGGCCCCGGCGCGCTGGCCGGCCGCACGGTGCTCGTGCAGGGCGGCGCCGGGGCCGTGGGCAACGCCGCCATCCAGCTCGCCCGCTGGGCCGACGCCACCGTCATCGCCACGGTGAGCAGCCCGCACAAGGCCCAGCTGGCCGCGGCGGCCGGCGCCTCGCACGTCGTCGACTACCGGCAGCAGGACGTCGTCGCGGAGGTGCGCAAGGTCGCCCCAAGGGGCGTCGACGTCGTCGCCGAGGTCGCCCCGGCGGTCAACGCCGCCGTCGACGCGCAGGTGATCGGCCCGCACGGCGCCGTCGCGGTCTACGCCAACAACGGCGGCGACGAGGTGACCCTGCCGGTCCGCACGCAGATGGGCCCCAACGCGCAGTGGCACTTCGTGCTCGTCTACACCGAGCCCGAGCGCGCCAAGGTCATCGCCGTCGAGGACGTCAACGCCGCCGTGCTGGACGGCGCGGTGCGGGTCGGGGAGGAGGCGGGGCTGCCGCTGCACGTCTTCCCGCTGGCCGAGACCGCCGAGGCCCACCGCGCCGTCGAGGACGGCGCCGTCGGCAAGGTGCTGGTCGACGTGACGGCCTGACAGCGGTGTGCCGATTGGTTGGCGGCCGTGGCCTCCGACGCCGGCGGTGATGTGCGCCGAGGGCTCGTCCTGGAGACCCGGGTTCAAGGGGTCCACGCAACGCCCTCGATGGCCTGGGGTGGTTGCGATGGCGCGGATGGGGATCTCGCGTGAGGTCGAGCGGGGATTCTGGCGGTTGATCAGGAAGGGGCACTCGATCGAGCGGGCAGCGGTCGAGGCAGGTGTGTCGATCACCCAGGGACGACGGTGGTTCGCCAACGGTGGCGGCGTGGCGCTGATGTCGTTGGCCGAGCCGAGCGGCCGCTATCTGTCCGCCGCCGAGCGGGAGACGATCGATCTGTGCTGGGCGGAGGGCTGGACCCAGGCCCAGATCGCCCGCGAACTGGGCCGGCACCGCTCGACGATCTGCCGGGAGCTGGCGAACAACCGGCTGGCCCGCGGCCGGCGCAAGCCACTGCTGCCCGCGGGCCGGCGGCGCCGGCCTGGCCCGGTGCCGGGGCACCGGTCGCGGCCGCACTATCGAGCCGCCAAGGCCCAGCAGCGCGCCGAGCTCACGGCGCGCCGCCCGAAGACTCGCAAGCTGGCCGACCACCCCGCGCTGCACGCGTGGGTGCAAGACAGGCTCGAACAGCAGTGGAGCCCGGAGCAGATCTCGGCGCGGCTGCGCCAGGAGTTCCCCGACGATGAGTCCCTGCGGATCAGCCACGAGGCGATCTACCAGTCGATCCACGTGCAGGGTCGCGGAGCGCTGCGCCGGGAGCTGGCCGCCTGCCTGCGCACCGGGCGGACGCTGCGCAAGCCGCGGCGACGTGTCGATGGCCGGCGGGAGCGGATCAAGGACAAGGTGATGATCTGCGAACGCCCGGCCGAGGCCGACGACCGAGCCGTGCCCGGCCACTGGGAGGGCGATCTGATCGTCGGGGCGAACGGCCGCTCGGCCATCGGCACCCTGGTGGAGCGCAGCACCCGGTTCGTGCTGCTGCTGCACGTGCCTGGCGGCCCCGGCGACGCCCTCGCCGTCCGCGATCAGATCGTGGCCGCCATCGGCACCTTGCCCGCTGCCCTGCGCCGCTCGCTGACCTGGGACCAGGGCCTGGAGATGCGCCGGCACGTCGAGGTCAGCATCGCCGCCGACCTGCCGGTCTACTTCTGCGATCCGCACTCCCCGTGGCAACGGGGCAGCAACGAGAACACCAACGGATTGCTCCGCCAGTACTTTCCCAAGGGCAGCGACCTGTCCGTGCACAGCCCGGCCGACCTCGCCGCGGTCGCCGATCGGCTCAACGGCCGACCGCGCAAGACCCTGGACTTCCAGACCCCAGCCGAAGCCCTCAGCCAGCTACTCTCCGAAGATCAACAAGCTGGCGTTGCGACGACCCCCTGAAACCGCCTCTGCAGAACGAGCCCTCAGCGCACATCGCTGCAGCTCACGCCCCCACTGTGGTCGGCCGACCGGCACCAGCGCCCGCCAGCGTGCGAGCCCGGGCCAGCACCTGGCAACCAAGACCACACCGCTGTGACAGGGTCGCGACGCGCCTTGCGTCTTCCTCTCCCTGGACGAGTTCGAGGATCGCCCACCGCCGCCGGCGCGCCGCGCCCGCCGGTTCACCAGGAGGCGAAGACGCGCGCGGGACCGCCCGAACCCTCCTCGAACGGGATGAGGCCGACCACGATCGTCGCGCCCGTGGGTGGGATGCGGTCGAGGTGGGCGAGGTTCTCCAGCCCGTAGCGGTCGGCGCCGGTGAGCACCAGGTGGGTGTCGAAGGTCGTGGACACGCCCGGGTCGATGCTGAGCGTGTCGACGCCGAGGCTGCGGATGCGCCGGTGTTCCAGCAGCCACTCGCAGGTGTCCGCACCGAAGCCTGGGAAGTGCAGCGTCCCCATCGCGTCCGCGCCGCGGTAGGCCACCGGATCGCCGATCCTGGTGCCCCAGCCGGAGTTCATGAGGACGGCGGCGCCGTCCGGGATGCGGCCGTGGCGCTGCTCGTGCGCGTGGACGTCGTCGATCGTCACGACGGTGTCGGGCTCGTCCGCCGCCCGCGTGCTGATGTCGATGACGACGGCGGGCGTGACGAGCTCGTCGATCCGCAGCTCGGGCGCGAGGCGACCGCCCGGCGTGAAGTGTCCCGGCGCGTCGACGTGGGTGCCGGTGTGCTCGAAGACGCGCCACTCCTGCAGGTAGTAGCCATCCTCCTCGATCGTCACGACGGTGCGGCGGGACGGCGCCTCGGCCGGGACGAACATCGGCAGACCGGTGGTCAACGGGTGCGTGAGGTCGCACAGGCCGCGCCCGCCCCAGCTCGGGGTTCGCGGTGTCCGGTCCTCGGCCCGAGCGGTACCGGCCAGCGCAGCGGTCACGGCCGCGGCCGCCCCGCCCACCAGCGCTGCCCGCCGGGAGAAGCCGGCTCCGGTCCCGGCGCGCTCCTGCTGCGCCACCCTGCCTGTGTGCTCCGTGCACATGCGCGCTCTCCGTCGCCCCCGTCGTGACCGGGTGCCCCTGGGCTCGGGTGCCCGCGCACCATAGCCCTGGGACCGGCCGCGGGACCGCACGGTGCCGCGCGGTGCCCACCGCCGCGCAGGCGACCCCCCGACCCGGGGGATCGCCGCTCCGGCACGGCCACGGGTGCCGGTGCGTACGAGACCGGCGATGTCGCCGGGTGCGGGCCCTGAGGGGGTCCTCGGATCAGCCGACGCCGAGGTCGCGGGCGATGAGCATCCGCTGCACCTCGCTGGTGCCCTCGCCGATCTCGAGGATCTTGGCGTCGCGGTAGAAGCGGCCGACCGGCGTCTCGTTCATGAAGCCGTACCCGCCGTGCACCTGGGTGGCGTAGCGGGCGTTGTCCATCGCCACCTCGGAGCTGTAGAGCTTGGCGATGGAGGCCTCGCGGCGGAACGGCTCGCCGCGCAGCATCTTCTCCGCGGCCCGGTAGTAGGCCAGCCGGGCGGTGGACGCCCGGACCTCCATGTCGGCGATCATGAACTGCACGGCCTGGTTGCGGCCGATCGGCTGCCCGAACGCCTCGCGCTGGGCGGCGTAGCGCACCGACTCGTCGACGCACCCCTGCGCCAGGCCGACGGCGAGCGCGGAGATCGCCACCCGGCCCTCGTCGAGGATGGACAGGAACTGCGCGAAGCCGCGGCCGCGCTGGCCGACCAGGTTCTCCTCGGGCACGCGGACGTCGGCGAAGGACAGCTCGCGGGTGTCGGAGGCGTTCCAGCCGACCTTCGAGTAGCGCGGGCCCACGGTGAAGCCCGGCGTCCCCGACGGGACGGCGATCGCGGAGATCTCCTTGCCGCCGTCGGGACGGGTGCCGGTGACCGCCGTGACGGTGACCAGCTCGGTGAGGTCGGTGCCGGAGTTGGTGATGAAGGCCTTCGACCCGTTGACCACCCAGCAGCCGTCCTCCAGCCGTGCGGTGGTGCGGGTGGCGCCGGCGTCCGAGCCGCCGCCGGGCTCGGTCAGGCCGAAGGCGGCCAGCGTCTCGCCCGCGCACAGCCGGGGCAGCCACTCCTTCTTCTGCTCCTCGGAGCCGAACCGGTAGATGGGCATGGCGCCGAGCGAGACGCCGGCCTCCAGCGTGATGGCCACCGAGCTGTCCACGCGGGCCAGCTCCTCCAGCGCCACGCACAGGTCGAAGTAGGTGCCGCCCGAGCCGCCGTACTCCTCGGGGAAGGGCAGGCCGAACAGCCCGAGCTCGCCCATCTGCCGCACGATCTCGGTGGGGAACTCCTCGCGCTCGTAGAAGTCCCCGATCTGCGGTGCCACCACCTCCTGCGCGAAGTCGCGGACGGTCCGCCGCAGGGCCTCGGTCTCCTCGTCGAGCCGGTAGTCCAGCACGTGTGCTCCCTGGTGGTCGCGGGCGCCGGCGGGGTCACCGCGGGGCCGCCCGTGCAGCCGTCCCGGTCGGTCGGCCGCTCGACGCCATGTTAACGACCGTTCACATCGGGGTCCAGGGCCGGCGGGACGGCGGCTAGCATCCGCGGCGTGATCGCCAGCGCGCCCGACGCCGGGACCGGCACCGCGACCGACACGGCGCTGTCGGCCGACGCCGCCCGGCCCTCCCGGCGCGAGCAGATCCTGCGGGCGGCCGCGCAGCTGTTCGCCGAGCGCGGGTCCCGGGCCGTGGGGGTCGACGACGTCGGCGCCGCCGTCGGCGTGACCGGACCGGCCATCTACCGCCACTTCGCCAGCAAGGACGCGATGCTGGCCGAGATGCTGCTGCGGATCAGCGAGCGGCTGCTGGCCGGCGCGACCGACCGCGTGGCCGCCGCCGGCCCGGACCCGGCCGCGCAGCTGCGGGCGCTGGTCGCCTTCCAGGTCGACTTCGCCCTCGACAACCCGGCGCTGATCACCGTGCAGGACCGCGACCTGGGCTCGCTGCCGCCCGCCGACGCGGCGACCGTGCGCCGGCTGCAGCGCCGCTACGTCGAGGTGTGGGTCGGCGTCCTGGAGCGGCTGCACCCCGAGGAGGGCACCGACGCCAGCCGGGCCCGCGCGCACGCCGTCTTCGGGCTGGTCAACTCCACGCCGCACAGCGCCGGGCGGCTGCCGCGGCCGGCGATGGCCGGCCTGCTCGCCGCGATGGCCGAGGCCGCCGCCACCGCCTGACCGGGGCGCCTCCCGCGCGGGGAAGCGGGTTGGGCGTCAGTCCGTGGTGGGGGCGGGCATCGGGAGGGCGAGGGCGGTGCCGGCGACGAGGTCGAGGTCGGCCGAGGTGCCGGTCCCGCCGGGGGCGGCCCAGGCGGTCTCGACGACGGTGACCACGGACCCCTCCACCGCGCTGGCGTACTCGGCGCCGGAGAGCTCGGCGGGGCCGCCGGCGTAGCGGACGCCTTCGCGCAGCAGGTCGCTGACGTTGCCGCTGCCGTCGCGGTCGGTCAGAGCCCGCAGCGCGCCGGCCCCGGCGGCGTCGCCCGTGTCCACCGCCACCACCGAGACCACCGCGGGGCGGCCGGCGACGTCCGTGGAGTACAGCGCCCGCGCCAGGCCGGCGCAGTCGCGCTGCTCGAAGAAGTCGGCCACCGCGCCGTAGGCGTTGCCGGTGCAGGTGTCCTCGGTGCGCACCTGCTGGAGGACGAACGTGGTGCCGTCGAGCACCGTGCGCTGACCCGGCTGCGGCCCGGCCGGCACCTGGGCGGCGGGGGACGCGCTGACCGCGGCGGGCTGCTCCGGGGCGGCCGAGGCGGTGTCGTCGTCGCCGGTCAGGCCGACCACCGTGCCGACCACGACGGCGAGCAGGGCCAGCGCCGCGGCGACGAGCAGTGCGAGCCGTCGCCGGGCGGCCGGGGACCGGCGGCGCGGGCCGACCAGCGGGAGCGGCGGGTCCGCGGGCCCGGCGGCGGAGGGGACGGCCGGCTCCGGGGGCGCCGCCGCGGGGGCCCACCCGGTCGCGGCCGGCGCGGGGTCGTGCTCGCCGCCGCCGAAGAGCCCGCCGATGCCGCCGGTCTCGTCGGCGGGGACCTCCGGGGCGCCCGCCGGCGGGAGCACCGCGGGCTCCGGCGTGGCGAGGCGGGCGGTGGGCGCCCACCCCCGCGGCACGGGCGGGGCGGACGGCGGCGCCGCGGCCGACACGGCGCCGACCGGGGCGGGCAGGGCGGCGATCCCCGCCGCGGCGCGCGCCGCGGCCTCCTCGTCGGCGCGGATCGCGGCCACGGCCACCGCGGCGGCCGCGACCGGGTCGACCAGCGGCCCGGCCGGCGCGGCGGCGGGCGCGAACGCGGACGGCACGGCGGCGGGCACGGGAGCGGGAGCACCCAGCGCGGGGCTCGCGGCCATGGCCGCCGGTGCCAGCAGCTCGCGCTTGCGCAGGACGTAGGGCGAGTAGGGGAAGCCCTCGCCGTTGAGCTCCTCGACCGAGGGGCCGCGGCCCGGCAGACCGAGTGCGGTCAGCGCGGCGCGGACGTCGGCGGTGGTCCACAGCCGCGGGTTGTCCACGCCGGCGTAGCGGGCCGACCGGGCGATGCCCAGCAGCAGCGAGCGGGGTTCCAGCAGCGCCACCTGGTCGCCCTCGCCGAGGTCGCCGTCGGCGGGCACCAGGCCGGTGAGGTCGCCGACGAGGACGGTGAGCCGGGCGATCCGGCCGGGCTCGAGGCCGGCGCCGCGCAGCCGGACGGCGGCGTCCATGCCGGCGCGCATCAGCCCGTCCAGCGGCGAGGACCCGCCCCCGGCCAGCTGGAGCACCTCGCCGGGGCCGGCGCCGGGGCCGATGGTCCAGGAGCCCTCGGGGGCGGCGGTGACCACGCCGCTCTGGCGCACCACCTCGACGATGCGCACGACCGCCAGGCCCTCGGGCACGAAGAGGACGGCGTCGGCGACCCGCCGCTCCATCGGCCCGTCCACGACGGGGATCGACGCGACGACGGCGCCGCGGACGCTGCCGCCGCGGTCCCATCGGGTCAGCTCGGCGAAGAGCGCGCGCTCCCCCGCCGTCTGCAGCGGCGCCGCGGTCAGGGGCAGCACGTCGTCCTCCGGAGGTCGGGTGCGGTGCGCAGTCGCCGGAGGCGCACGGGGGCGGTCGTCGGACCCGCCGGGCACGCCGGAGCGGCCGCGCCCGACGTTACGTCATGTGACGGGGCGGTCCGGCTCCTCAACGCGACGACGCGCCGCCGGCGTCGGGCACGGCGGCGAGGACGTCGGCGGCGCGGCCCGGCTCGACGGGGCGCCGCCAGGCGGCGAAGGAGGAGCTGCGGGTGACCAGGTCCACCGCCGTCCAGAGGGCGGTGAAGCCGACGAGGACGAGCGCGACGGACCACCAGGAGAAGTCCCAGGGCGGCAGCAGGCCGGCGGCGTCCTGCACCCAGGCGGCGGCGTAGACCGCGGCCACGGTGGCGGGCGCGGCCGACCAGCCGGGCAGCCGGTGGGTGACCGCCAGGTCGACGCACACCGCGCCGACCAGCAGCACGAACGGCAGCACCGACGGCGGGAAGTCCAGCGCGACCAGGCCGAGCCACACCACGGCCCGGTAGGCGAGGTAGGTGCCGACGACGACCGACGCCGTCCACCGCAGGCCGACGACCTTCCGCGCGACGACGAGCGACAGCAGGCCGGCACAGACGAGCCAGGCCGGGTGCACCCAGGGGGGCACCGGGAGCATGAACATCGTGGGCGTCTGGCCCTGCGCGGCGGCGAAGTCGAGCAGCTGCGGCTCGGCCGTCGTCGCCCCGGCCTCGTAGGCGCGCAGCGACAGCACGCCGTACTCCTGGTGCTGGTTGGGGAAGACCGCGTTCTCGACGAAGAACAGCCACAGCCCGAGCGAGACCAGGTCGCGGGTGCGGCCCGGCGCGGCGTACAGCCACCAGCCGCGGATCGCCCCGGCCAGCATGATCGCCGTCCCGAGGTAGAGCAGCGCGTGGCTGGGGCTCCAGCTGGTGATGTCCAGCCCGTTGATCCGGTGGTTGACGATGTCGATCGGGACGGCGATCAGGAAGGTGCCGATCCCCCACTGCAGGAGGTGCAGCGCCCGCCGGTCGACGCCGTGGCCGGTGTAGCTGTGGAACACCACGAGCGCGACGACGACGGCCGTGCCCGCCGAGTTGAGCAGGTGCGGGGGCGCGAGGTCGTCGCGCAGCCACCGGAAGTGCCAGGAGACGTCCCACGAGGAGCCCAGCATCTTGAGCAGGAAGGCCCCGAGCCAGGCGGTGTAGATCCAGCGCAGCTCGGTCTGGCCGGTCGGCCGGCCGGGCTGGCCCGGCGTCGTGTGGGCCGACCAGAGCCAGCGGAGCAGCGCGACGGGGTGCCGGAGCCCGGCGGCCAGCGAGCCCGGCGCGGGGGGCACCGCTCGGGCACGCGCGGCAGGGTGGGGCACGGAGGGACTCCCAGGGGTGCGGGACGGGAAGGGCCGAGCCTATCGGCGGGACCGGCCGATTCCGACCCCCCGCGGAACGCCGGTGTGGCGGCTGCGTCACGGAGCGGACACGCGTGGCGGCCGGGACGGACGGGACTGCGCGACGGGCGCGACGTAGGGTCGGGCGTCGTGGCGGACACCGGCGGGCACCTGGTCTGGATCGACTGCGAGATGACCGGGCTGGACCTCACGAGGGACAAGCTGATCGAGGTCGCCGTGGTCGTGACCGACTCCGAGCTGCGGGTGCTCGACCCGGGGCTGGACCTGGTGATCTCCGCGGAGGACGCCGACCTCGACGGCATGGCCGACGTCGTCACCGAGATGCACGCGAAGTCCGGGCTGACCGAGGCGGTGCGCGCCTCGACGCTCACCCTCGCCGAGGCCGAGCAGCAGGTGCTCGCCTACGTCAAGCGGTGGGTGCCCGAGCGGCGCACCGCCCCCCTGTGCGGCAACTCGATCGCCACCGACCGGGGCTTCCTCGCCCGCGACATGCCCGAGCTCGACGACCACCTGCACTACCGGATGGTCGACGTCAGCTCGGTGAAGGAGCTGGCCCGCCGCTGGTTCCCGCGGGTGTACTTCGCCCAGCCGCCCAAGGGCCTGGCGCACCGGGCGCTGGCCGACATCGTGGAGAGCATCCGCGAGCTGGCCTACTACCGGCGGACGCTGTTCGTCGACGCACCCGGGCCCTCGACGTCGCAGGCCCAGCGCGCGGCCGGGGAGGTCTCGACGACCTTCGCCGACGTCCTCGCCGCCGCCGACGCGAGCGTCCCGGTCGAGGCGGTGGACGGCACACCCCCGGCGGCGTCGGGGAGCTGACCGGCTCCGGTATCGTTCTGCGTGCTCCCCGGCGCCGCAGGCCCCGGGAGTGCACGCGGTGGGTGTAGCTCAGCTGGTAGAGCACCAGGTTGTGATCCTGGGTGTCGCGGGTTCGAGCCCCGTCACTCACCCCTCGGAGAGGCCCCGGTCGGTTCGCCGACCGGGGCCTCTGCGTTCCACGCACCACCAGGGAGAGGCACCGATGACCACGACCGCCCCGACCCGCCCGGACGGCGCCGGCCCGACGCCGTCCGACGTGGTCGCCGAGGCCGCCCGCCGGCGGACGTTCGCCGTCATCAGCCACCCCGACGCCGGCAAGTCGACGCTGACCGAGGCGCTGGCGCTGCACGCCCGGGTGATCGGGCAGGCCGGCGCGGTGCACGGCAAGGCCGGTCGGCGCGGCACGGTGTCGGACTGGATGGACATGGAGAAGGCCCGCGGGATCTCGATCACCTCGGCCGCGCTGCAGTTCTCCTACCGCGACACCGTGGTGAACCTCCTCGACACCCCCGGGCACGCCGACTTCTCCGAGGACACCTACCGGGTGCTCACCGCCGTCGACGCCGCGGTGATGCTCGTCGACGCCGCGAAGGGCCTCGAGGCGCAGACGATGAAGCTGTTCGCCGTCTGCCGGCACCGCGGCATCCCGGTGGTCACCGTGGTCAACAAGTGGGACCGCCCCGGCAAGGACGCCCTGGAGCTGATGGACGAGGTCGCCGAGCGGACCGGGCTCACGCCGACGCCGCTGACCTGGCCGGTGGGGATCGCGGGCGACTTCCGCGGCGTGCTCGACCGGCGCGACGGCGGCTACCGGCGCTACACCCGGACGGCCGGGGGTGCCACGGTCGCCCCCGAGGAGCTGCTCTCCCCCGCCGAGGCCGCCGCCCGGGAGCCCGACGCCTGGGCCCGGGCGTGCGAGGAGGCCGACCTGCTGGCCGCGACCGCCGGGGAGCACGACCAGGACCTGTTCCTCTCCGGCGTGACCACCCCGGTGCTCTTCGCCTCGGCGATCTCCAACTTCGGCGTCGGCGCGCTGCTCGACGTCCTCGTCGACCTGGCCCCCGCACCGGCCGGCCGGCCCGACACCGACGGGGTCCCCCGTCCGGTCGACGCGCCGTTCAGCGCGTTCGTCTTCAAGGTGCAGTCGGGCATGGACGCCGCCCACCGCGACCGGCTGGCCTACGTCCGGATCTGCTCCGGGGTGTTCGAGCGCGGCATGGTGGTCACCCACGGGCCCACCGGCCGCCCGTTCGCGACGAAGTACGCCCAGCACGTCTTCGGCCGCGAGCGCGAGAGCATCGACGTCGCCTACCCCGGTGACGTCGTCGGGCTGGTCAACGCCTCGGCGCTGCACGTCGGCGACACGCTGTACGCCGGGCGCCCGGTCGCCTTCCCGCCGCTGACGACGTTCGCGCCCGAGCACTTCGCCGTCGTCCGGAGCCTCGAGACGGCCAAGCACAAGCAGTTCCGCCGCGGGATCGAGCAGCTGGAGTCCGAGGGCGTCGTCCAGGTGCTGCGCTCGGACCGGCGCGGGGAGCAGGCACCGGTCTTCGCCGTCGTGGGCCCGATGCAGTTCGAGGTGGCCACCCACCGGATGGAGCACGAGTTCTCCGCCCCGGTGCGGCTCGAGCCGCTCCCCTACACCCTCGCGATGCGCACCGACGAGGCCTCGGTCGCGGGCATCACCGCCACCACCGGCACCGAGGTGGTGCAGCGCAGCGACGGCGAGCTCCTCGCGCTGTTCACCAACAAGTGGGTCATGGGCGTGGTGCGCAACGGCAAGCCGCAGCTGACCCTCGAGCCCCTGGTCGCCGCCCAGCTCGGCTGACGCCGCACCGACGCGGGTGGGACGGAGGTCGCGTCCGGCGGGCGGATGTGTTCCGATGCAGGCGGGGAGCGGACGAGCGCACCGGGGGCGCACGTGGACCGGAGCAGGGGCACCGTCGCGGTCATCGGAGCCGGGACCATCGGGGTGTCGTGGGCGGCGCTGTTCGCCGCGCACGGCCACCCCGTCCGCGTGCAGGACCCGCGGCCCGACGTCGGCCCCCAGGTCGAGGCGGCCGTCCGCCACCTCACCCGGCTGCAGCCGGGCACCGGGGACGCCGCGGACCTGCTGGCCCGCATCGAGGTGGTCGACGACGTCGGGACCGCCGTCGCGGGTGCCGACGTCGTCCAGGAGAACGCCCCCGAGCGGCTGCCGCTCAAGCAGGAGCTCCTCGCCCGCATCGAGGCCGCGGTCGGCGAGCGGACGCTGATCGCCTCCTCGACCTCGGCGCTCATGCCCAGCGACCTCGCGCGGGGGATGCGCACGCCCGAGCGGCTCGTGGTCGGCCACCCGTTCAACCCGCCGGAGGTGCTGCCGCTGGTCGAGGTGGTGCCCGGTGAGCGGACCGCGCCCTGGGCGGTCGAGGCGGCGGTCGACTTCTACCGGTCGGTCGGCAAGAAGCCCGTCGTCCTGCACCGGGAGATCGGCGGGTTCGTGGCCAACCGGCTGCAGTCGACGCTGTTCCGCGAGTGCGTGTGGCTGGTGACCCAGGGCGTCGTCAGCGCCGCGGAGCTCGACGAGATCGTCACCGAGTCGATCGGCCCCCGGTGGGCCACGGCCGGCCCGTTCGAGAGCTTCCACCTCGGCGGCGGACCGGGCGGCATGCGGCACTTCCTCGAGCACCTCGGCCCCGGCATGGCGCGGCGCTGGAAGGTGGTCGAGCAGCCCGAGCTCGACGAGGCGACCGTCGAGCTGATCAGCGGCCAGGTGGAGGAGCGCTTCGCCGGGCGCGGCTACGAGGAGCTGACCGAGGCCCGCGACCGGGCCCAGCTCGCGGTCATCCAGGCCCGGGACGCCGCCCGGGACGCCGCCCGGGGCGGGCGCGGCTGATGGACGTCGAGGAGGTCCGCCGGCAGTCGACGACGCCCCTCGGCGCGCCCGCCTACCCGTCGGGGCGCTACCGGTTCACCGGGCGCGAGTACCTCAACATCCTGTACCGGACCGACGCCGAGGCGATGCGGCGCGTGGTGCCCGAGCCCCTGACGGTCGCCGACCCGCTGGTCAAGTTCGAGGTGATGCGGATGCCCGACGTCACCGGCCTGGGGTCGTTCACCGAGTCCGGGCAGGTGCTGCAGGTCCAGTACGAGGGCGAGAGCGCCGACTACCTGCACGCCATGTACGTCGACAGCCTGGCCTCGATCGCCAGCGGCCGGGAGATCAGCGCCTTCCCGAAGAAGGCGGGCACGCCGAGCCTCTACGTCGACTCCGACACCCTCGTCGGCACCCTGGACTACGGGACGCTGCGGGTGGCCACCGCGACGATGGGCTACAAGCACGCGCCGATGAGCGACGAGGACGCCGTCGCGGAGATCGGCCGGCCCACCTTCGGGCTGAAGGTGCTGCCCGGCTACGACCGGCGCCCGCGGATCCTCGAGCTCGTCCGCAGCCAGATCACCGACATCACCATCCGCGGCGCCTGGACCGGCCCCGCCCGGCTGCAGCTGTTCGAGCACGCGCTCGCGCCGCTCGCCGACCTGCCGGTGCGGGAGATCGTCTCGGCCAGCCACGTCCTCACCGACCTCACGCTGGGCCGGGCGAGCCTGGTCTTCGACTACCTGCAGGACTGACCGTGCGAACGGAGGACCGGCGATGGCCGCACCGCTGGAGGGCGTGCGCGTGGTCGAGGTGGCCACCTGGATGGCCGCCCCGGGAGCCGCCGCGCTGATGGCCGACATGGGGGCCGACGTCGTCAAGGTCGAGCCCCTCCGCGGGGACCCCATGCGCGGGGCCACCCGGCAGCCGCGGGTCCCCGAGGGGGAGGCGCCGGTCGACGCCGCGTTCCAGATGGACAACCGCGGCAAGCGCAGCATCGCCGTCGCGCTCGACGAGGCGCAGGGTGCCGACCTCGTGCGGCGGCTGGCGGCCCGCGCCGACGTCTTCCTGTGCAACCTGCTGCCCACCCGGCAGGCCCGCTTCGGGCTGGACGCCCCCGCCCTGCACGCCCTCAACCCGCGCCTGGTGCACGCCACGCTCACCGGCTACGGCCCCTCCGGACCCGACGCGGCCCGCCCCGGCTACGACCTCACCGCCTTCTTCGGGCGCGGCGCCGTCCTCGACGCGATGAGCGAGCCGGCCAACTCCGCGCCGCCCCGGCTGCGCCCCGCCCAGGGCGACCACACCGCCGCGCTGGCCCTCTTCGGCGGCGTGCTCGCCGCGCTGCGCCTGGTCGAGGCCACCGGCGAGGGGCAGGTCGTGGACGTCAGCCTGCTCGCCGCCGCCGCGTGGACCATGTCCAGCGACCTGTCGGCCACGCTGGTGGACGGGGTCACCCCCACGCCGCAGGGCCGCATCGCCCGGCCGCACGCCCTGCACGGCGGGTTCCGCTGCGCCGACCGCCGCTGGATCCTGTTGTTCATGCCCGAGCCCCGCTGGTGGCCGCCGTTCTGCGAGACCGTCGGTCACCCCGAGTGGGTCGACGACGAGCGGTTCGCCACCGTGGGTGCCCGGGCCGCGAACATGCCGGAGCTGACCCGGCTGATGGACGACGCCTTCGCCACCCGGCCGCTGTCGGAGTGGAGCGCGCTGTTCGACGAGCGGGGCTTCATCTGGGGACCGGCGTCCACGGTCTCGGAGTTCGCCGCCGACGAGCAGGCCGCCGCCGACGGGCTGTTCCCGACGATCGAGGAGCCGTCCGGACGGCGGTTCCGCACCGTGCGCGCACCGCTGCGCCTGCGCGGCGGCGACGTCGGCCCGCGCGGGCCCGCGCCCGGGGTGGGCGAGCACACCGCCGCCGTCCTCACCGAGCTCGGCGTCACCGGGGACGACCTGGCGGCGCTGACCCGCGACGGCGTGATCGCCTAGCCCCGCGCGGTCTCCTGCTGCGCGACCGGCGGAGCCAGGTCGCCGACCTCCACGACGAGCACGCCGGGGCCGTCGCGGTGCGTCGTCGTCGTGCCGTGCCGGGCGAGCATCGCCAGCGAGGCGCGGTTGTCCGCGGCCACCGTCGTCCGGAGCCGGGTCACGTCCGCCGGCCGGCGGGCCAGCAGGGCGGTCATGAGGGCGGTGGCGACCCCGCGGCCGTGCCAGGCGTCGGTCACCGTCACCGCGACGTCGGCCACCGAGGGCTCGTCGGGGTAGCGCACCAGGCGGGCCACGCCCACCGGCCGCGCCGGCTCCCCCTCGGGCAGCACCGTCAGCAGCAGCGCCAGGTGGTCCACGCCGTCCACGCCGTCGACCAGCAGCCGCAGCATCGAGTCGGAGAGCTCGGGCACGGGCGCGAGGAAGCGCCGCTGCCGCGAGGCCGGGGAGAGCTCCGCGTACCCCGCGCGCAGCAGGTCGTGGTCGTTGTCGAGCAGGGGCCAGATGAGCGCTGCCGTCCCGTCCCGCAGCGTTCCCTCGGTGAGGGGGCTGGGCGCGGTACGGACACGCGCGACGGTCCCCGGGGTGCTCATGTCCGGTGCAACGCCCCGCCGCGGCCGGACGATCCGCCCCGTGGGCAACGCCACCCCCTCGGGGGTCCCTCAGCTCCGGGACGGGTCCGGCTCCACGACGACCGCCGTCCCGGCCGGGTAGAAGAGCCCGGTGTGCCCGTCGGGCTCCCACCGCACCCGGTACGGCGGCCCCCCGTCGGGTTCGTGGCACTCGAGGACCACCCCGGTGCGCTCCGGCTCCCCCTGGTGGGTGGAACGGATGACGATCCTGTCCCCGACGTGAGCTTCCACGGCGGCCTCCCGGCGCAGTCCCCGGCCCGTGTCCTGGTCACAGCCTGCTCGCCGAGCCGGGAGCGGGCAAGGAGTTCGCCCCTCGTCCTGCCGGCGGTCAGGCGTCCCGGCGCTGCAGGGCCCACCGCGCGACGAGCACGGCGGCGCCCGCCCAGAGCACGCAGATCCCCAGCCCGGTCACCGGGCCGAAGAGGTCGACCGGACGCCCGTACGTCCGGATGGCGACGGCGCCGGCACGGTCGGGCAGGAACTGGACGGCGTCCTGCAGCACGGGGACCAGTTCGATGACCGGCGAGACGAGGAAGAAGGGCACCAACAGGCTCAGCGCCCCGGACTGGTCGCGCATGAGCACCCCGACGGCCATGCAGGACACGGCCAGGATCGTCGGCTGGACGACGGCCGCGACCAGCGAGCGGACCGCCCCCGGCGCGGCCAGCGTGATCCCCGCCGGCCCCAGCAGCGCCTGGGTGGTCAGGAAGGTGGCGACCGCGGTCCCCGCCGCGGTGAGCAGCACCAGCCCGGCGCCGACGCCGAACTGGGCGGCGAGGAAGACGCCACGGCGCGGGACGGCGGTGAGCGAGGTGTGCACGGTGTGCTGCCCGTACTCGCCCGCGGTCAGCAGCACGGCGAACACGATCACCGCGACGTGCCCGAAGTTCAGGCCGTAGTAGGCGAGCACCGCGGGGTCGTAGTCGGCCTGGGCCGCCTGCGACCGGCCGATCGCGGCCACGGCGCCGACGCTCACGCCGAAGACGGTGACCGCGTAGGCCAGCAGGCAGGCCCACGTCGACCGGAGGGTGGTGGCCTTGAGCCACTCGGCGCGCAGGGCCGGGACGACGGTGGTCACGCGGTACCCCCCGCGGCGGTCAGGGCGAGGAAGGCGTCCTCCAGGGACCGCTCGACGGCGGTGAGCTCCAGCAGCGGCAGGCCGGATCCGGCGGCGACCGCGCTGACGCGCTCCGCGGGCAGGCCGGAGACGAGCAGTACCCCGTCGTCCCCGGTGGTGACGGTCGCGCCGTCGGCGGCCAGCAGGTCGTGCAGCCGCCCGGCCCGGGGACTGCGGACGCGCAGGAGGTGCCCGGCGGAGCCGGCGAGGAGCTCGCGCAGCGGCGTGTCGGCGAGCAGCCGGCCGCGGTCGATGACGAGCAGGTGGTCGGCGGTGAGCGCCACCTCGCCCATGAGGTGGCTGGAGACCAGGACGGTGCGCCCCTCCCGGGCCAGGTCGCGCAGGGACGTGCGCAGCCAGCGGATGCCCTCGGCGTCCAGGCCGTTCGTCGGCTCGTCGAGCAGCAGCACCGGCGGGTCGCCCAGGAGCGCGGCGGCGATGCCCAGCCGCTGGCGCATGCCGAGGGAGAGGCCCCGGACCCGGCGGCCGGCCACCGCGGCGAGGTCGACCAGGTCGAGCACCTCGGCGACCCGGCGGGCGGGGATGCGGTTGCTGGCGGCCAGCCAGCGCAGGTGGTCGCGGGCGGTCCGGCCGGGGTGGGCCGCGGCGCTGTCGAGCAGGGAGCCCACCGTGCGCAGCGGCGCGGGGAGGTCGGCGTACGGGCGCCCGCCGACGTGCGCGCTGCCGCTGGTGGGCCGGTCCAGGCCGAGCACCATCCGCAGCGTGGTCGACTTGCCGGCGCCGTTGCGGCCGAGGAAGGCGGTCACCAAGCCCGGGTGCACGTCGAAGGTCAGGTCGTCCACGGCCACCGCGTCGCCGTACCGCTTGCCCAGTCCGCGGACCTGGACCACGGGCTCGTTCCGGGATCTCATGGCGCCCACGCTCGCGGGCGGCGCCGCCCGCGCGCCTCCCCCGCGGGGTCCGGCCGTCTCCCTCTCCAGCGGGAGGTCCGCGGCGACCGGGGCACGAGAGGATCGGACCGTGCGCAGCGTGCTCCGGCGGGGAACCTGGTCGCGGGTGCTGCACCTGGCCCTCGGCGCGTGGTTCGCCGTGGCCTGCGCGATGGTGTGGCCGGGGCTGCCCGATGCGTCGCCCCGGACGCTGGCCGGCCTGTTCCTCGCGCCCCTGCCGGCGCTGGCGGTGCTGGCCTGCGTGCCGGTGGTGCGCCGCAGCGAGGGCGTGCAGGCGCGGGCGCTGCTGCTGCCGGGCGACGACGAGGTGACCGTCGAGCCGTCGTGCACGTGGTCCGACCGCGGCCGGCTGCTGCTGTGGCTGTGCGTCCGCGTGGAGCTGGGCGTGCTCGCCTCCCTCGCCGTCGCCGGGGCGGTGTCCCTGCTGCCGGGCCGGCTGCCGTCCTGGGCGTGGGCGCCCGCGGCCGCCGCCGTCCTGCCGTGCCTGGTCCTCGTCCTCGCCGGCCTCGGCGCGCTCGCGGCGGCGGCGGCCCGGCGGCTGCTGCACCCGTCGCTCGCCGAGCGGCTGCGGGCACAGGAGGCGCGCACCGGGCGGCTGCTGGAGCGCACCCGCCTGGCCGCCGAGCTGCACGACTCGATCGGCCACGCGCTCACCGTCACGCTGCTGCAGGCCGGCGCCGCCCGGGAGGTGGCCGGCCGCGACCCGGCGTTCGTCGACGCCGCCCTCGCCGCCGTCGAGGACCGCGCCCGGCAGGCCGCCGCCGACCTCGACCGCGTGCTCGCGCTGCTCCGGGACGGCGCCCCGCCCCCGGACGCACCGACGCTGGCCGACGTCGACCGGCTCGTGGGCGCCGCGCGGGCCGCCGGCGCCGACGTCGACCTCCGGGTCGAGGGGCCGGTGGCCGGTCTGCCGCCGCTGGTCTCCCGCGAGGCCTACCGCATCGCCCAGGAGGCCCTCACCAACGCGCTGCGGCAGGCCGGCCCGGTGCCCGTCGCGCTGCGGGTCGAGGTGCACCCCGACGCGCTGGAACTCGACGTCCGCAACCCCGTGCCCGTGCCCGCGCCGGCCTCGGCCGGGAGCGGCAGCGGGGTGGCCGGCCTGCGCGCACGGGCCGCCGTGCTCGGCGGGACCGCCTCGGCCGGCCCCGTGGACGGCGGCTGGCGGGTCGCCGTCCGGCTGCCCCTGGCCGGGCCGGCGTGACGATCCGGGTGCTGCTCGTCGACGACGAGGAGCTGGTCCGCGGCGGGCTGCGGGCCATCCTCGACGCCCGCGACGACATCGAGGTCGTCGGCGAGGCGGCCGACGGGGCGGTCGTGGTCCCGCTGACCGCCTCGCTGCGCCCGGACGTCGTCGTCATGGACATCCGCATACCGCTGGTCGACGGCATCCAGGCCACCCGCGACCTGCGGCGCCGGCTCGACGAGCCGCCGCGGGTGCTCGTGGTCACCACCTTCGGCGACGACGAGAACGTCTACCCGGCGCTGCACGCCGGCGCCGACGGCTTCCTGCCCAAGCGGGCGCGCCCGGCCGAGATCGTCGACGCCGTCCGCGTCGTCGCCCGCGGCGACAGCCTGCTCTTCCCGGCCGCCATCCGGGCCCTCGCCGCCCGCCACGCGCCGGTGCGCGCCCGCGGCGGCCGCGCGCCGGCCGTCCTGACCGCGCGGGAGCGGGAGATCCTCACGCTCATGGCGCGGGGGCTGTCCAACGGCGAGATCGCCGGCGAGCTGTACCTGGGCCTGCAGACGGTGAAGACCCACGTGAGCAGCCTGCTGCGCAAGCTCGGCGCCCGGGACCGCACGCAGGCGGTCATCACCGCCTACGAGTCGGGGCTGGTGCCGCTGGCCTGAGCGGGCACGGCCGGCCGGTCCAGCGGGTGCGCGCGCTCGTCGGCCGGCAGCCGGGCGGCCAGCAGCAGGACGACAGCCAGCACCGGCGGGGCGAGACCGGCGACGAGGAAGGTCGCGGTCAGCCCGAGTCCCTCGCTGAGCAGCCCGGCGACGGCCACCGACACCGGCACGAGCGCGCCCGAGAGGACGAAGTCGAGGCTGGACACCCGCCCGAGCAGGGCGCCCGGCACCCGGCGCTGCAGCAGCGTGCCCCAGATGACCATGCCGCCGTGGATGCCGGCGCCGGCGACCAGTCCGGCGGCGACCATGACCTCCACCCGGGTGGCCGTGCCGAACACCGCCAGCGGCAGGCACCCGAGCGCCCACAGCAGCGTCATCACCGACAGGTAGCGCCGGGGCAGCGGCCGAGAGGCGACGGCCAGCGAGCTGAGCGCTCCCCCGACGCCGAAGGCGGCCAGCACCAGCGCGTGCTCGACCGGCCCTCCCCCGGCGCGGTCGCGGATCGCGAAGGGCGCGAGCACCTGCAGCGGCCCGGTGGTCAGCAGCAGCATCAGGGAGCCGAACAGCAGCGTGGCCAGCAGCCAGCGGGTGCGCAGCAGGTAGCCGCACCCCTCGCGCAGGTCGGCCAGCAGCGCCCGGGCGGGGTGCCCGTGCCCCGCTTCCCGCCGCACCGGCAGCACGGGCAGCCCGAGGACGCAGAGCGTGGCGCCGAAGGAGGCGGTCGCGGTGGCCAGCAGGGCGGCGCCCGGGGACGCCGCGGCGACCAGCAGCCCGGCCGCGGTCGGGCCGGCCACCTGGTACAGCGCCGGGCGCAGCGCCCCCTCGAGCCCGTTGGCCGCCAGCAGCTCCCCCTCCGGCAGCAGCGCCGGCACCAGCGCGGAGTAGGCCGGGTAGTGCAGCCCCAGGGCGACGCCCCCGAGCAGCCCGACGACGGCGAGCAGCGGCAGCGGCAGCGCTCCGGCCAGCGACAGGACGCCGGCCGCGGCCACCGGCACCGCCGACAGCAGCGTGACCGCGAGCAGCAGGTGCCGCTGGGGCACCCGGTCGGCCAGCACCCCGCCGGGCAGGGCCACCGCCAGCGTCCCGGCCGCGGACAGGCCGCTGACCAGCGAGAGCTCCGCCGGGCCGCCACCGAGCGCCACCACCTGCCAGACGGCGGTGACCGCCCACGCGCCGTTGGCCACCAGGGACAGGCCCAGGGACAGTGCGAGGCGGCGGTAGGCCGGGGAGCGCAGCGGCGCCAGAGCCGTCGGCATCCGCGCCACCGTGCCCCCTCCCCGCCGCCGTCCCGGCCCTCGTCCCGCCATCGTGCCCGGGGTCCGGCGGCCGTCCCCCACCCGTCCGCCGAGGGCGTACCGCCGCGGGCTCGTGCACGCCCGGGCCCGCCGACACGCCGTCCGGCTCCGTCCCGGGGATCGACGCCCACTCGGCGCGGGTCAGCACGGGTCCGCGGCCCGCCTGGTGACCACCCGCAGCCGTGCCCCCGTGCCGGGTGGGACGGTTGGGTCGGGTGCGCCGGACACGCGCCGGCAGGTGCTGGCCGGGCCCCGCGCGGGCTCGGACCCTGGCGCCATGACCACTGCCTACTCCTACGGGACCGCGCACGCGGTCGTGATGGTCGGCTCGGTCGGTAGCCCCGACGGCCTCCAGCCCCGCCAGATCGGCCCGGCGCACGCCACGATCGGCCGGGTCAACGGCCGCAGCCGCAAGTCGCTGTGCGGCGCCTACGTCGCGGTCGACGAGCAGACCCAGTGGCCGCCGGAGGACCACGAGGCCGACCAGCTCTGCCCGGAGTGCACCACGCTCGCGCTCCTCTGACGCCGCCCCGGGTCAGCCGCCGGCGACCGAGGGCAGCACCTGCACCACCGCGCCGCCGGGCACCGCGGCCGCCAGGCCCCCGGTGAAGCGGACGTCCTCGCCGTCGACGTAGACGTTGACGAACCGGCGCAGCGCCCCGGCCTCGTCCCGGATCCGGCGCTCGAGGACCGGGTGCTCGGCGCCCAGGGCATCGAGCAGCCCGGCCAGCGTCGCCTCGGCCGGGCGCACCTCCAGCCGCCGGAGGCCACCGGCCAGGTCGGCCAGCACGCCGGGCAGCAGCACCTCCACCCCGCCGGTCACGGCAGCCGCGCCGCGCGCACACACAGGACGTCGGGCAGGTGGGCGGCCACGAGCGTGAACGTGTCGCCCTCGTCGGCGCTGGCGTACACGCACCCGTCCCGGGTGCCCACGTAGACGCCGGTCGGGTCGGCCTCGTCGACGCAGGCGGCGTCGCGCAGCACGGCGGTCCACGAGGCGTCGGGCAGGCCGGCGCCGAGCTCGGTCCACGTCGCGCCGGCGTCGCGGGTGCGCTGCACGCGCAGCCGCCCGCCGGGTGGCACCCGCTCGGCGTCGGCGACCAGGGGCACCACCCAGGCCGTGCCCGGCGTCCGGGGCGAGGCGACGACGGGGAAGCCGAAGTCGGCGGGCAGCCCGCCGGCGATCGACGTCCACGAGCCGCCGGCGTCGTCGGTGCGGAAGACGCCGAAGTGGTTCTGCGCGTAGAAGCGGTCCGGGTCGCCCGCGTCGGCGGCCACCTTGTGCACGCACTGGCCGTACTCGGGCGCCGGCTCGGGCAGGAAGACGGCGCTGATCCCGGAGTTGCGCGGCTCCCACTTCTCCCCGCCGTCATCGCTGACGTAGACGCCGCCGGTGCTCATCGCGACCGTGACCCGCTCCCCGGTCGGGTGCGGCAGCACGGTGTGCACGGCCCCGCCGCCGGCGCCCGGGGCCCAGGTCGGCCGGTGCGGGTGGTCCCACAGGCCGCGAACCAGCGCGAACGTGCGGCCGCCGTCGTCGCTGCGCCACAGCGAGTGCGGCTCGCACCCGGCCCAGACGACGCCGGGCCGCTCCGCGGTGTCGGGCCGCAGCTGCCAGACGCGGGCCAGCGCGGCCCCGGTGTCGGCGGGGAACCGGATGGCGCCCTCGTCGGTCTCCGACCAGGTGCGGCCCAGGTCGTCGGACCAGGTGACGGTCGGTCCCCAGTGGCCGTACTGGACGCCGGCCAGCACGCGCGGCACCGGCCCGCGGACGTCGACGCCGACCGCGGCCACCTCCTGGGCGAGCAGGTGCGGGCCGTCGAGCGTCCAGGTGCGGCGGTCGTCGCCGCTGCGGGCCAGCCACAGCCCCTTGCGCGTGCCGATGGCGAGCAGGTCGGCCACGGTCCCTCCCGGTCGTCCCGGGGACCGGCGCGGCCCCCTCCTCCGAGGACAGACCGGGCTGGGCGGCGGAACTGAGCGGAGGGGACCGCCGTCAGCGGGAGCGCACCGCCGTCAGCGGCGGGTGGCACCCCCGGGGCCGTCGTCGGCCACCGGCGCGCGCCCGTCGGCGTTCCGGGTGCCGTGCCCGTCGGCCAGGCCGGGAGCCACCTTCTCGGCCTCGGCGCGCAGCCGCTCGGCGGCCGAGGCGTGCTCCTGCGCGGAGGCCGCGCGCTGGCGGGCCTCCTGCTCGGCCAGGCGGGTGCGCTCCTCGACCTCGGCCCGCTCGCGGCGGGCGCGAGCGGCCTGCTCCTCGGCCAGCGCCTGCTCCTTCTCGGCCTGCGCCCCCCGCAGCCGTGCCTCCTCGAGGTGCTCGCGCGCCTGGGCCCGCTGCTGCTCGCGGCGGCGGGCACCGGCCACGCGGCTGCGCTTGGCCAGCGCGAGGCCGAGCAGTGCCAGCAGGACGAGTGCGACGACGACGATGAGGACGATCACCCAGGTGTCCACGACTGCTCCCCTTCCCGAAGAGAACGCCGGGAGGGTGCCCCCCGCCCGACCTCGGGAAACGGAGATCACCTCAGCGCGCTACCGGCCTGCCACCGGTCCCACGGGATCGTCCAGTCGGAGATGTCCGAGGTGAGCGTCCCGGCGTCGGAGTTGCGGATCTCCACGACGTCGCCGGGCTGCGAGAAGTCGAAGAACCAGCGGGCGTTCTCGGTGGAGAGGTTGATGCAGCCGTGCGAGACGTTCTCCCGGCCCTGCTGCGCCACCGACCACGGGGCGGCGTGCACGAACTCGCCGCTGTCGGAGAGCCGGACGGCCCACTGGACCGGCGTGCGGTAGCCGTCGGGGCTGTCGACCGGCACGCCGTAGGTGCTGGAGTCCATGACCCGTTCGGTGTTCATCTCGGTGACCACGTGCGGTCCGTTGTAGCTCGGGGTGTCGGGGCTGCCGGCGCTCATCGGGAAGGTCTGGACGAGCCGGTCGCCGTCGTGGACCTCGAGGGTGTGCGTGGCGGCGTCGGCGATCGAGACGTGCCGGTCACCGACGGAGAAGGAGACCGTGCGGTCCTTCTCGCCGAAGACGCCGTCGCCCAGGCCGACGCCCTCGAGGTCGGCCTCGAGGGTGACCTCGGTGTCGGCCGGCCAGTACTCCGACGGCCGGAAGTGCACCTCGGTGTCGCTGAACCAGCTCCAGACGCCGTCGGTGGGGGTGGAACTGGTGACCAGCAGGTGGCTCTCGGCGGCGGCCTTGTCGGCCACCGGCTCGTCGAACCAGACGCGGATGGGCATGCCGACGCCGACCGTCGTGCCGTCGAGCGGGCCGATCGAGGGGGTGGTCAGCGTCTCGGGGATGGCAGTGGTGAAGGTGCTGGTCGCCTCGACCGGCTCGGCGGCCCCCTCGGCGGTGGCGGTCAGCGTGTAGGTGGTGCCGTAGGCCAGTGGGGCCTCCGGCGTCCAGACGTCGGTGTCCTCGTCCTCCCCGTCGGCCATCTCACCCGGTACCGCAGCGCCGGCCCCGTCCACGACGGTGACGTCGGCCAGCTCGCCGTCGGTCACGGAGATCTCCACCGGGGTGGCCGGGGCGACGTCCACCGAGCCGTCGGCGGGGGTCAGCTGCACCTGCGCTGGGGCGCTGGACGCGGAGGACGCGGAGGACGCGGAGGACGGAGCCGCCGCCGGCGCCGCGTCGCCCCCGTCGTCGCACCCGCCGAGCAGGACCAGCGCCCCTGCCGTGACCAGTGCCGCTGTCCGTCGCACCGTGGGTCTCCTCGTCGTCGCGAGCCGCGCCGGGAGGCGGCGCGGCCGTGCCCGGTCCAGTGTCCTCGCTGCTGCGGGGCGGGCGGTCCGGTCCCGTGACGGGACTCTCGGTCGGCTCTCCGCCGGGCGCTGGTATCGTTCCCTCCCGTGGCCCGGCCAGCCGGGAGACACGCGCCATTAGCTCAATTGGCAGAGCAGCTGACTCTTAATCAGCGGGTTCGGGGTTCGAGTCCCTGATGGCGCACATCGCAAGATCCCGACCAGCGGCGATGCCCACCGACGTCGCCGCTTCGTCGCCTCTGGGACTCCGATCCCCACTCATCTCCGGTTCTGGCCGTGGAAGCCCATCGACTCCGGCGATCTGGCACGGCCGTCAGCTGCTGCTCCACGTTCCAGCCAGCGGGTTGCTCGTCCTCGTCGAACCGAGGACACCCCTGAGCGCTCGGTGACGCCAGTGATCATCCGGGGTGACCGGCCCGTGGTCGGACGGCCTGCGCCAGCTGTCGTCGTGGTTCGTCTCACAGGGGCCGGGCGCTTGCTGCCGCTGGCACAGGGCATGGTGAGGCTGAGCGGATTTCGGGCCAGACCCGTCCGATGCCGGCCGGGCCGACACCAGCACGACTCGACGCGGGCCCGAGCGGGCCGATCCGCGGGTTGCCATCCAGACGCCGCCTGCCACCCGACCACCTACACGAGAGGCCGTTTCCACCATGGCGCAGTCCAAGAGCACGACACGCAGCGAGACCGTTGCGGTTCCCGTCGACGTCACCGTCGAGGAGGGCGACCGCGGTCGCAAGGGCCCGACCGGTCCGGTCGGTCCCGCCGGCGAGCCCGGTGACAAGGGCCCGACCGGTCCGGTCGGTCCCGCCGGCGAGCCCGGTGACAAGGGCGACAAGGGCCCGGTCGGCCCCGCCGGCGAGCGGGGCGACAAGGGTGAGAAGGGCCAGACCGGTCCGATCGGCCCGGTCGGTGAGCGCGGCGACAAGGGCCCGATCGGCCCGCAGGGCCCGCCCGGGCTGCGCGGCGAGACCGGCCCGCGGGGCGAGCAGGGGCCGGAGGGAGCGACCGGCCCGCAGGGCGAGCAGGGTCTGCCCGGCTCCACCGGCCGCCCCGGGGAGCAGGGCGAGCAGGGCCCGCAGGGCCTGCGCGGCGAGACCGGCCCCCAGGGTGTGGTCGGTGAGCGCGGTGAGCAGGGGCTGCAGGGTGAGCAGGGCCTGCGCGGCGCCCAGGGCCCGCGCGGTGTGATCGGCGAGACCGGTGAGCAGGGCGAGAAGGGCCTGACCGGTCTGCAGGGCCTGCCCGGCCTGCAGGGCGAGCAGGGTGCCGCTGGTGTCCGTGGCCTGCAGGGGCCGCAGGGCGAGCAGGGCGCGGCCGGTCCGGTCGGCCCGGTCGGCCTGCCTGGCGTGCAGGGGCCGCAGGGTCCCTCGGGTCCGGCCTGGCTCTACCAGCCCAGCACCGCCGAGCTGGCGTCCAAGGTCAAGCAGGCGGCGCTGGACGTCACGCCGCGCACCGTCTTCGACCCGCGGCTGGGCGTGCGCTACCTGGCCACGCTGACCTCGCGGCTGATCAAGCTGCAGGGTGGGCTGTTCCTCCGCGCCATCGTCGACACCGACGCCGCGGCCAACAACCAGACCGGCCCGGACCTGTCCAACGTGCGCTCCATCGCCTGACCGACACGGCACCCCCAAGGGCGCCTCGGGCCGTTTCAGCGGACCGGGGCGCCCTTCGCCGTCCGAGCCACCCCGGCTCGACGTGGCAGGCCGGGCCGGCCGACAGACACGATCACGCCATCCCCGGAACAGGAGTCGAGCACGGATCCTCTGGCGCGCCGGCCTCTGCGCACGTCTGCCGTGGGTGACGCGATGACCGCGCCCGGATCCCGCCAGCAGCAGCACCCAGGTGTAGCAGGAGCCGCTCCCGTCGTCTCGGCGGTCCGTGTGCCGGGGGTGTGCGCCGGTGCGGCATCCCGAGGCCCGGGGTGCGGCGCGGGCGCACCCGCTCGACCCGGACGGCCGCGGAGCCGACCTCGCCGGCGCCTCACTGCTCGGCGAGCCGCGGACTGCTCCGCCAGGACGCGTCCGCGGGGGGCCGCTCGTCGCCCGTGGTCAGGTGGATCCGGTCGATCCGGAGACGCGACTTGCGGGCCAGGACGGACAGGACGTGCTCGCCCCGGCCCACCTCGAGGTCGGTCAGGAGCGTCCAGCACCGCACCTGCGTCGTGGCGACGCCGAACAGGTCCCCACCCCAGAACTGGGCGTCCAGGGGCTGCGGGGTCCCGTCGAGGGCGAGCCAGCACGAGTCGTCGTCGCTGTCGTGCTTCGTATCGAGCAGTCGTGGGCGACGTCGGAGCACCCCTTGCTCTCCAGCCAGGGACGCCACTCGTTCTGGTTGCTGCGCAGCAGCACGTCGCAGTGGCTGGTGCCGACGACGATGCCCATCTCCTCGGCCGGGCGGCCGTTCTCCGGGTCCCCGTTGACGTGGGTGACGTGCATCGCCGGCCAGACGAGGTTGCCCTGAGCCGCAGGACCAGCTCGAGGACCCGCGCGTGGGTCTCCGGCCCGATGGTGCCGTCCGCGGTGTGCGCCGCCCACGCCTCGAGCTGTTCCTCGTCGTCGAGGAGGATGCCGCGGTACCTCACCGACGGGTGGTCGGCCAGGAGACCGTCGGCCCGGACGCGGATGCTCTCGCGGCGCCTCACCGGCACGTCGGCGGAGAACCCCCACGGCGAGACGCCGATCGCCTCGCAGACGTCGTAGATCCCGACGACGGTCCCGCGCCGGTCGGCGCCGACGACGTACAGGCAGTCGTCGACGACCTGGACGAGGAAGCCCTCCCACCCGCAAGGAGCCGTCCGCCTCGCGCAGCTCCGAGCCGGTGAGCCTCCCGGCGGCGATCACCGCGTCGACGTGCGGACTGACGCCGACCGTCCCGACGGCGATCCGGTGGCCGCCGGCCGTCCGGGGCGAGGCGCGCGTCGCAGCGGCAGACCCTCCCCAGGTCGCCGGCGGCGCGCCGGACGGCCGGGCTCTCGGCCGGGTCGACGTGGACCCTCGTCGTCCCCCCGGTCTCGGCGATGAGGGTCCCGCCGGACCCCGGGTCGGCCAGGTAGGTCATCTGCTGCGCTCCCCTCCGGCTCCGGTGACCGGTCCGCGTCCCGCGGCGGTGTCGCCCGCGCCGGTGGCCCGGCCCGGAGGGGGTGTCACGTCGTCGTCCTCCTCCACGTCGTGCCGGGCACCGACGATGGCGACGCCCAGGAGTGCACCGAGCAGCCAGAACGCGGCGGACAGCCCGGTGGTCCCCGCCAGGAGCCCGGCCGCCGCCGGCGTGCCCACGAGCCCGATCCGGTTGCCGACCAGGCGGAGGGCGAGGGCGGCCCCCCGGGCGTCCTCGGGGACCGCGCGGACGATGACCGTCATCATCAGCGGCTGCCCCACGCCCAGCAGGAAGCCGATGCCGGCGAGCAGCACGGCCAGGACCGCCACGTTGCCGGCCGCCGGCAGGCACGCCACCGCCAGACCCGACCCGACGGTGCTCAGCACCACCAGGCGGGGCCGGCCGAGCCACCGCAGCATCCGCGGCACCAGCACCCGGGAGGCCACCGTGGCCCCCGCGCGGACGCTCAGCAGGACCCCCACCGTCGACGGCGCGATGCCGCGGCTCTCCCCGAGCAGCGGGAGGTAGGCGGTCAGCAGGTCCACGGCCGCGGCGAGGACCAGGCTGGTGAACACCCCCGAGGGGACGCCGGGCAGCCGCAGGATCCGGGAGGCGGGCAGCGACTGCTCCCCCGGCCGCCCCTGCGGAGCGGGGAACCGCCGCCGGATCGCCAGCCAGACCGCTGCGGGCAGGCCGAGCGCACACAGGCCCGCGCTCACCAGCAGCGCGCGGGAGGTGCCGGAGGACAGGTCGCCCGGAGCGGTCGAGAGCACGAACCCGGCCAGCGCGGGCCCGACCAGCTGCCCGCCGGAGACGACGGCGGTGAACAGCCCGAACCCGCCGTCCAGCTGTGCCGGTGGCAGCCGGGCGACGACGTTCTCCCCGCCGACGATGCAGCCGAGGTTGCCCAGCCCCAGGACGACGTTGCCCGCGGCGATGCCGGACAGGGAGTCGCTGACCGCCAGCAGCACGCAGCCGGCCACCAGCAGGGCCAGCCCGCCCACGAGGATCGGCTCGGGACGGCGCCGGTCGGCCAGCCGGCCCAGCGGCAGCGCCACCAGCATCGGCAGGAGCGCGAAGGCACCGGTCAGCAGTCCGACCGCGAGCGCCCCCGCCCCGAGGTCGATGGCCCGGTAGGTGGTGACCGGCCGGGCCACCGCGATCCCGGCCTGGATGAGCGCCATGACGGCGAGCAGCTGCAGCAACCACCGGGGAAGCCGACCGCGCGGCGCGCGCCGGTCGTCAGGTGGCAAGGCTCAGGGCCGGGGCGGCCGGACGTCGGGGCAGGGCGGAGGGGTCCTCCCTCAGTGCGGGAGCCGCCGGCCGGTGCTGGTCGAGAAGACGTGCTCCTCGCCCTTCCGGATGGTCAGGCGGACCTGCTCGCCCTTCGCCGGGGGACGCCGGCCGTCCACCCGCGCGACGATCTGCTTGGTCTCGCCGCCGTGGAGGTACTCGGCCAGGTCCTCGTCCAGGAGGGACGCGTAGACGTACGCGTCCGAGCCCAGTTCCTCGACCAGGTCGATGCGGGCCGCGAAGCCCTCCCCCGCCGGCGACACCTCCAGCGCCTCCGGCCGGAAGCCGAGCGTGAGGGTGCGGTCGCCGCCGGCGGCCGACAGGGTCTCGCGGGACAGCGGCACGAGCACGTCCCCGAGCCGCACTCCCCCGTCAGTGACCGGGACCTCGGCGAGGTTCATGGCGGGCGAGCCGATGAAGCCCGCGACGAACACGTTGCTGGGGCGGTCGTACATCTCCCGCGGGCTGGCGACCTGCTGCAGGACGCCGTCCTTGAGCACCGCGACCCGGTCGCCCATGGTCATGGCCTCGACCTGGTCGTGGGTGACGTAGACGGTGGTGATGCCGAGCCGGCGCTGCAGGGAGGCGATCTGGGTGCGGGTCTGCACGCGCAGCTTGGCGTCGAGGTTGGACAGCGGCTCGTCCATGAGGAACACCTGGGGCTTGCGGACGATCGCCCGGCCCATGGCGACCCGCTGCCGCTGCCCGCCGGAGAGGGCCTTGGGCTTGCGGTCCAGGTAGGGCTCGAGGTCGAGCAGCTTGGCGGCCTCCTCGACCCGGGCGCGGCGCTCCTTCTTGCCCACCCCGGCGATCTGCAGCGCGAAGCCCATGTTGTCCGCGACGCTCATGTGCGGGTAGAGCGCGTAGTTCTGGAACACCATCGCGATGTCGCGGTCCTTGGGTGGGACGTCGCTGACGTCGCGGTCGCCGATCCGGATCGCGCCGCCGTCGACGTCCTCCAGACCGGCGAGCATCCGCAGCGACGTGGACTTGCCGCACCCGGACGGGCCGACGAGGACCAGGAACTCGCCGTCCTGGATCTCGAGGTCGAGCTGGTCGACCGCCGGCTTCCCGCCTCCGGGGTACACCCGGGTCGCCTTGTCGTAGGTGACCGATGCCATGAGAGCTCCCTCTTCCGGTGCCGTACACGCCGGCCCTGTGACTGTCCCCACAGTACGGCAAGCGCTTTCCCAGGGTCAATGCCCGAGCAGGATCAGTCCATCTCCTCGAGCCGGTCGGTGGCGAACACCAGGCCGTGGCCCGGACCGGTCTCCGCACGCAGCACGCCGCCGGCGACCGTGACCCCGCTCGGCTGCGCCAGCGCACCCAGCGCGGCGAACGAGGCGTCCTCGACGTCCTCGACCATCGTCGTGTCCGGCAGGCACAGCGCCAGCTGCCCGGAGAGGTCCGGCAGCAGGTGCGGCGCCACCGGCACGCTGGCCGCGCGGGCGAGCTGCGCGATCCGGAGGAACGGGGTGATCCCGCCGACCCGCACCGCGTTGGGCTGCACGACGTCCGCGGCGCCGGAGGCGAGCAGGTGGCGGTACTGGTAGGTGGTGTAGACGTTCTCCCCCACCGCGATCGGCACGCCGAACCCGGCGTCGTGCAGCCGCGAGAGCGCGGGCAGGTCGTCGGCCACCAGCGGCTCCTCGACCCAGTACAGGTCGAACCGCGACAGCGCGCGCACCGCCCGCAGCGCGGTCGGCAGGTCCCACCGCTGGTTGGCGTCGACCATCAGCTGCCGGTGCGGACCGATCACCTCGCGGACGGCGGCGACCCGCTCGACGTCCTCGGCGAGGTCGGGCCGGCCCACCTTGATCTTCACCCCGCGGCAGCCCTGGGCGACCCAGCGGCGGGCCTGCTCGCGCAGCTCGTCGAGCGGGTAGTGCAGGTTCACCCCGCTGCCGTAGGCGGGCACCGACTCCCGGCGGCGACCCAGGTGGTCGACCAGGCTGCGCCCGGCCGCCCTGGCCCCGAGGTCCCACAGCGCGATGTCCACCGCGGCGATCGCCATGGTGGTCAGCCCGCCGCCGCCCGCCTCGTGCAGGTGCCACCACAGCCGGTCCCAGACGACGCCGGGGTCCGTCGGACCGCCGACGACGACCGGCGCCACGTCGTGCTCGACCAGCGCCTGCACCGCGCGGGCGCCGATGGACGGCGTCCAGCTGAACCCGGTGCCGGTGCGCCCGTCGTCGGTGGTCAGCTCGGTGACCAGCAGGTGCAGCGCCGGGACGTCCTCGCCCCACGGCCGCGACAGCGGCAGCCGGAACAGCCGGCTGGTCAGCTGCTCGACCACGGGCGGCCGGGTGCCCACGGTCAGCGCGCTCACGCGTCCTCCTCGCCGGCGCTCGTCGTCCGCGTTCGCGGTGCTGCCGTGCCCGTGCGTGAGCTCGCGAGCTCGCTCACGACAGCTCCGTCCGCCAGCTGCGCGACGCCGTCCAGCCGAGCAGCTTCTCCGCCTTGGCGGTGCTGAACGCCGGCGCCGTCCCGGTGAGCCCGGCGGCCAGCTCCGGCGCCACGCCGGAGTACCGGGGCAGCAGCTCGGCCAGGGGCGCCTCGGCCAGCGCGTCCTGGGCGCCGACGAAGAAGACCTCGCCGTTGGGGATCTCCCCGGCCCGGCGCAGCAGGGTGTCGAGGAAGTCCGCGGCGTCCCGGGCGTCGACGTAGTTGAACAGCGCGACGGCGCCGTGCCGGGGATCGGCGATGCGCTCCCGGACGGTGTGGCCCTGCTGCGTCGGCGCGCCGTCCCACTCCTCCGGCGCGATCACGAAGCACGGCCGGAAGGCGGCCAGCCGCACCCGGTCGCCGTGCTGGGCGGCGAGCATCTGCACGGTCTGCTCGGCGGCCAGCTTGGACAGGCCGTAGGCGTTCCACGGCCGCGGCGGGTGGTCCTCGTCCAGCGGCAGGTAGGCCGGCGACCACCCCGCCGGGCTGCCGTAGCCCATGACCGTGGGGCTGCTGGCGGTCACGACCGTGCCGACGCCGAGGTCGACCGCGGACGTGAGCACGTTGTAGGCCAGCGCGGTGTTCGTGGCGTGGATGACCGACTCGGGCCGGCTGAACGGCACGGCGATCGCGGCCAGGTGGACGACGGCCTCGGGGCGGTACCGCGCCACCACGCCGTAGGCCTGGCCGAGGTCGGTGAGGTCGGCGGGGAACGTCGCCGCCGCCCTGCCCGGCGGCACGGCCACGACGTCCACCGAGACGACCTCGTGCCCGGCGTCGGCGAGCCCGTCGACGACGCTGCGGCCCAGGCGGCCGGCGCCGCCGGTGACCAGGACCCTCATCCCGGCACCACCACGTCGAGGTAGCGCTGCTTCACCGTCTCCACGACCTGGGCCTTGGGCTGCGCCCAGACGTCGGTGTTGAAGATCTCCACCTCGACGTCGCCGGTCCAGCCGGCGGCCTCGACCGCCGCCACGAACGGCGGGAAGTCGATGACGCCGTCACCCATGTAGCCGCGGGCCATGAGCACGTCGGCCGGGATCGGCACGAGGAAGTCGCAGACCTGGAAGGAGGCGATCCGCTCCCCCGCCCGCTCGATCGACCGCCAGACCTCCGGGTCCCACCAGACGTGGAAGGTGTCGACGACCACGCCCACCTGCTCCACCGGGAACGGCGCGGCGAGGTCGAGCGCCTGGGCCAGCGTGGAGAGGACCGCGCGGTCGGCGCAGTACATCGGGTGCAGCGCCTCCAGGGACAGCCGCACCCCGCGCTCCCCGGCGTGGGGCGCGAGCTCGGCCAGCGCGTCGGCCACCCGCTCCCGGGCGCCGGCCAGGTCCCGCGACCCGGCCGGGAGCCCACCGACCACCATCACCAGGCTCTCGGCGCCCAGGGTGGCGGCCTCGTCGATCGCCCGCCGGTTGTCCCCGACCGCCGCGGCCCGCGCCTCCGGCTCCACGGCGGTGAGGAAGCCGCCCCGGCAGTGCGAGGAGACCCGCAGCCCGGCGTCGCGGACCAGCTTCGCCGTGCGGTCCAGGCCGTACTCGGCGACCGGCTCGCGCCAGGTGCCGATCGCCTGCAGGCCGGCCGCGGCGACGCCGTCGACGAAGTCCGGCAGCGCCCAGCCCTCGACGGTCTTGTGGTTGATCGACAGCCGGTCCAGCCGCGGGTCGACGCTCACCGGTCCACCCCCACGGTCTGCAGGTAGGTGCGCATCCGCGTCGCCGCGAGCTCCGGGTCGGGCAGGAGGCCCGCGGCGTCGGCGAGGCGGAAGACCTCCGCCAGGTGCAGCGGGCCGCGGGCACTCTCCAGGCCGCCCACCATCCGGGAGCCGCGCTGGTGGCCGGCCAGCCAGGCGAGGAAGACGATCCCCGTCTTGTAGTAGTAGGTGGGCGTGCCGAACAGGTGCCGGGACAGCGCCACCGTCGGCTCGAGCAACCGGTCGTAGGTGGCGAGGTCGCCGCGGTCGAGGGCCTGCAGCGCCGTGGAGGCCGCCGGCGCGATCGCGTCGAAGATGCCCAGCAGCGCGTGCGAGTACGACTCGCCGTCCCCGCGGACGAGCGCCGGGTAGTTGAAGTCGTCCCCGGTGTAGAGCCGGACGCCCGCCGGCAGCCGGCGGCGCATGTCGACCTCGTGCTCCTCGTCGAGCATCGACACCTTGATGCCGTCGACCTTGTCGCTGTGGTCGGCGATCACCGCGAGCACCGTGTCGGTGGCCTCGGCCAGCTGCGCCGAGCCCCAGTAGCCGGCCAGCGCGGGGTCGAACATGGGGCCCAGCCAGTGCAGGACCACCGGGCGCGAGACCTGCTCGAGCAGCCGGCCGTAGACCTTGGCGTAGTCGTCGGCGCTGCGCGCCACCCGGGCCAGCTGGCGGCTGGCCATGATGATCACGTTCGCGCCGGCGCCCTCGATGACCTCGATCTGCTCGGTGTAGGCGGCCAGCACCTCGTCGATGCCGGCCAGGTCGGCCGGCGCCTGGTCGGTGCCCGCACCGCAGGCCAGCAGCCCGCCGCAGGCGGCCGCCTCGGCGGCCGAGCGGCGGACGAGCTCCGCCGTGGTGCTCCACGGCATCCCCATGCCGCGCTGCGCGGTGTCCATCGCGTCGGCCACGCCGAGCCCGTAGGACCACAGGTGGCGGCGGAAGGCCATGGTGGCCTCCCAGTCGACGTCCACCGCGCCGCCGGGGGTGTTGTCGCCGAACGGGTCGGCGACCACGTGCGCCGCGGCGTAGGCGGTGCGGCTGGTCAGCGGGCCGTCCGGGCGGGTGAAGGCGCCCGGCTGGCCGAGCCGGTGCTCGGCGAGCGTCCCGTCGGGTCGTGGCAGGTGGACGACCGGCGCGCTCACGCGGTCAGCTCCGGGATCTCCAGGCGCCGGCCCTCGGCCGAGGACTGCAGGCCCAGCTCGGCGAGCTGCACCCCGCGGGCGCCGGCGAGGAAGTCGTAGGGGTGCGGGGCGTCCTCGAGGACGTGGCGGAGGAACTGCTCCCACTGGATGCGGAACCCGTTGTCGAGGTCGGCGTTGTCCGGGACGACCTGCCACTGGTCGCGGAACCGCTCGGTCACCGGCAGGTCGGGGTTCCACACCGGCATGGGGGTGGTGGCCCGGTGCTGGATCCGGCACTCCCGGAGCCCCGCCACGGCACTGCCCTCGGTCCCGTCGACCTGGAACTCCACCAGCTCGTCGCGGTACACCCGCACCGCCCAGGACGAGTTGATCTGCGCGACGACGCCGTCCGGGAGCTCGAAGATGCCGTACGCCGCGTCGTCGGCGGTGGCCTCGTAGGCCTCCCCGCGCTCGTCGCGCCGGGTGGGGACGTGTGTGACCGCCTTCGCGGTCACCGCCTGCGGGCGGCCGAAGAGGTTCTCCAGCACGTACGCCCAGTGGCAGAACATGTCGACGACGATCCCGCCGCCGTCCTCCTTGCGGTAGTTCCAGCTGGGCCGCTGGGCGGGCTGCCAGTCGCCCTCGAAGACCCAGTAGCCGAACTCGCCGCGCACCGACAGGATGCGGCCGAAGAAGCCGCCGTCGATCAGCCGCTTGAGCTTCACCAGACCCGGCAGGTACAGCTTGTCGTGGACGACGCCGTTCTTCACACCGGCCTCCCTGGCCAGCTTCGCCAGGTCGAGGGCGCCGGCCAGCGACTCCGACGTCGGCTTCTCCGTGTAGACGTGCTTGCCCGCCGCGATGGCCGCCTTGATCGCCGCCTCGCGCGCCTGGGTGACCTGCGCGTCGAAGTAGATCGGCGCCGAGTCGTCGGCCAGGGCCTCGTCGAGGTCGGTCGTCCAGCGCTCGATGCCGTGCTGGGCCGCGATCTCGGCGAGCTTGCGCTCGTTGCGGCCGACCAGGACCGGCTCGGGCACGACCCGGCGGCCGTCGGCGAGCTCGAGGCCGCCGGAGTCGCGGATGGCGAGGATCGACCGCACCAGGTGCTGGCGGTAGCCCATCCTCCCGGTGACGCCGTTCATGATGATGCCGAGCGGGGTGGACACGGTGCCCTCCAGGGGGGTCATCGGGCGCTCCCCGCGGGAGCGGGAGCGGGAGCGGGGCGCAGGGGGATGCCGAAGTCGGCGAGGTGGACGATCCGGCCGGTGGCCAGGGAGCGGTTGGCGGCCGAGCCGACGAGGACGCTGCGGACGCCGTCGAGCCAGCCCGCCGCCTGACCGAGCGGGTCGGGTCGGGAGCCGGGGCGGAACAGGTCGTCGAGGAGGAGCGCGTCGCCGCCGCCGTGGGCGCCGGGGCCCTCGGGGACGGCGATCCGGCGGGCGGGCTCCCAGCGGCGCTGGAGCACCAGGTCGGTGCCCTCGACCCGGGCGCCGGTGGCCGGGGTGACCTCGTCCGGCGTGGCGCTCGGGTCGACCGCGACGCCGAAGCCGCCGATGACGTCGTCCGCGGCCAGCACCGCCGCCCGCTCGACGACGGACAGCTCGAGGCGGCCCTCGGTGCCGTTGACGCTCACGCGGTAGCCCTCCCACGGGCCGTGGGCGTTGAGCGAGTAGCTGAGCATCGCGCCGCCGCCGTAGCGCAGCAGCAGCGCCATGTTGTCCTCGATGGTGATGCCGGGGGCGAAGACGTCCTGGTCGCGGATGTAGCCGTCCTCGACCTCGGCGTCCAGGTACAGCTGCCGCAGCCGGTCGTTGCCGGCCAGGTCCAGGGCGAACGGGTCGCGTCCGACCTCGGGTGAGCCGTGGCTGCGCGCCGGGCGCTCGCCCAGGCCGCGGGCCTTGGCGTTCTGCTCGCCGTAGAAGCGCAGCTCGCCGAGCGCGAACACGGTCTCGGGGACGTCGCCGACCCACCAGTTGACCAGGTCGAAGTGGTGGGTGGCCTTGTGCACGAACAGGCCGCCGGACCGCGACTTGTCCCGGTGCCACCGGCGGAAGTAGTCCGCGCCGTGCACCGAGTCGAGCACCCACTCGAAGTGCACGGAGGTCACCTCGCCGATCGCGCCGTCGGCGATGAGCTGCCGGACGGCCGCGTTCCGGGGCGAGTAGCGGTAGTTGAAGGTGACGACGAGGTCGCGGCCGGTCTCCTCGACGGCGTCGACGATGGTGCGGCAGCCCTCGGCGTCGACGGTGAGCGGCTTCTCCGTGATGACGTCGCGGCCGGCGCGCATCGCCCGGGAGACGTACTCGGCGTGCGTGGCGTCGACGCTGGCGACGACGACGACGTCGGGCTGCTCCCGGTCGAGCATCGTGTCGAGGTCCTCGGGCGCGTAGGCCGGCAGCGGCGCGGCGCCGGGGTGCGCCTCGGCGTGCTGGCGCTGGTAGTACGCCATGCGGGTCCGGTTGGGGTCGCACAGTGCGACCAGCTCGCCGGCGTCGGCGTGGGTGCCCAGCAGCGCCGCGGTGTACATCTCCGCGCGGTGGCCGGTGCCGACGACCGCGTAGCGGCGGCGGGGCGCGGACGGGTCGGTGGAGGTCACGTCTCCCTCTCCGTGGAAGGCGGGTGGCAGGGGAGGCAGTGCCAGGGGGCGGCCGGCGGACGCACCGCCCCCTGGCCCGCGGTCAGGCGATCGCCGACTGGACCTCGGTCATGAACTGCTCGGCGGCGTCCTCCACCGAGACCTGGTCGAACAGGATCTGCTCGGTGTAGCGCTGCATGATCGCCTGCACCTCACCGGCACCCTGCGGCGGCAGGGCCGGCGGGTCCTGCAGGTCCGGGGTGATCTCCTCGACGAAGGCCACGGCGGCCTGGCCGGCCGGGTCGAGCTGCGGGGCGATCTGGTCACGCAGCTCGGTGTTCACCGGCAGCCCGCGGTCGGCCTTGACGATGTTGACCGCCTCCTCGGAGTTGATCAGCCAGTTGACGAGCAGCGCGGCCTCCTGCGGGCTCTCGCAGTCGCTGCTGATCGCCCAGAACATGGCCGGCTTGAGGTACATGCCGGTCTGGCCGTCGCCCTCCTCGGTGGGGAACCGCATGAGCTGCAGCTCCCGGCCGGCCCCCGCGGTCAGCGCCGGGAGCTCGTTGGTCCACCAGAAGCCGGAGGCGCCCCGGGCGGTGGCGACCAGCGCCTGGTCGACGCCGCCGTTGAAGACCTCGACCGTGGTGGACGGCGGCGGCTCGGCACCGGACTCCGACGCCTGCTTCTCGATGGTCCACCAGTCGGCGAGCGTCTCGGCGGTGAAGCCGATCTGGCCGTCCTCGTCGAACAGGGCCTCGCCGTGCTCGCGGGCGTAGATCTCGAAGTTGGTGTCACCGCCGTTGAGGCCCATCGCCTGCATGCCCCACGCCTGGCCACCGGTGGCCTGCGTCACCTGGGCGGCGGTGTCGACCATCTCCTCCCAGGTCCACGACGCGTCGTCGGGGACCGGCACGCCGGCCTGGGCGTAGACCGCCGGGTCGATGACGGTGGAGAACGCGTTGACCCCGGTCGGGATCGCGTAGGTCGCGTCCTCGACCTTCCCCGTGTCGGCGACCGCCTCGTCGAGGTTGCTGGTGTCGATGGTGCCGTCCTCGATGTACGGCGTGAGGTCGAGCAGGGCGTTGCGGTCGGCGTACTCCCGGACGTAGCGGGTGTCCTGCTGCTGGACGCAGGGGGCCTCGCCGCCGGCGGTGCTGGTGGCGAGCCGGTCGAAGTAGTCGGCGAAGCCGGTGAAGTCGCCCTCGATGGTGACGCCCTCGTTCTGCGACTGGTACAGGTCGATCAGCTGCTGGGTCGCCGCGTGCCGCGTGTCGCTGCCCCACCAGGACATGCGCATGGTGACCGGCCCGTCGTCCCGGGTGGTCCCCTCCTCGGCGGCCTGCCCGCCGCCCCCGCCGTCGCCGCCGCCGCACGCGGTGGTCAGCAGGAGTCCGAGGACACCGCCGGCCACACCCAGGCGGGTGGGCCACGTGCGGCGCACCCCGCTCCTCCGGATCGTTCGCACGTTCCATACCTCCTTGTTGGTGGTGGTCACTTGAGCCCCGTGGTGGCGATGCCGCGCACCAGGTAGCGCTGGCCCGCGAGGAAGAAGCCGAAGACCGGCGCCAGGGCGACGATCGACATGGCGAAGACCGGACCCCACGGCGTCTGGCTGGTCGCGTCGACGAACGTCCGGAGGGCGACCGGCACGGTGTACATGTCGGGGTCGGTCAGGAAGATCAGCTGGCTGAAGAAGTCGTTCCAGGTCCAGATGAAGGTGAAGATCGCCGTGGTGGCGAGAGCCGGCACCGACAGCGGGATGACGATCCGCCAGAAGATGGACCAGTGACCGCAGCCGTCGATGCGCGCGGCCTCGTCCAGTTCCCGCGGGATGCCCCGGATGAACTGCACCATCAGGAAGACGAAGAAGCCGTCCGTGGCGAGCAGTTTCGGCACGATCAACGGCCAGTAGGTGTTGATCCAGTCCAGCTGCGAGAACAGGATGTACTGCGGGACGATCACCACGTGGATCGGCAGCATCATCGTGCCGAGCATCACCGCGAACCAGAACTTCTTGAACCTGAACTCCAGCCGGGCGAACGCGTACGCGGCCAGCGAGCAGGCCAGCAGGTTGCCGATGATGGAGCCGGCGACGATCACCGTCGAGTTCAGGATGTAGTGGCCGAAGTCGCGGGGCAGCGCCGTCCAGCCCTCGGGGTAGTTCTGCCCGGTGACGCGCTCCGGGAGCAGCCCGGTCTGACTGAAGATGTCCTCGGTGAACTTGAAGGAACTCGAGACCATCCAGAGCAGCGGGTAGAGCATGGCGATCGCGCCCAGGATCAGCACGGTGTGCGCCAGCCACCGGGGCCGCTGCTTCTTCTCGCGGCGGGAGGGGAGCTTCTCCGTGGCGGCCAGCGGCTCGGCCACGGTCAGGTCAGTCGCCATAGAACACCCAGTACTTCGCTGCGATGAAGTTGACCGCGGTCAACCCACCGACGATGAGCAGGAGGACCCAGGCGAGCGCCGACGCGTATCCCATGTCGAAGTTGCCGAAGCCGCGCTGGTAGAGGTAGAGCGTGTAGAAGAGCGTCGAGTCCGCGGGACCACCCGTTCCGCCACTGACGATGAACGCCTGCGTGAACGACTGGAACGCGTGGATGACCTGCAGGACCAGGTTGAAGAAGATGATCGGCGAGAGCAGCGGCAGGGTGACCTTGAGGAACTGGCGCACCTTCCCCGCCCCGTCCAGCGACGCCGCCTCGTAGTACATCGCCGGGATCTGCCGCAGGCCGGCCAGGAAGATCACCATCGGGGCGCCGAACGTCCAGACGTTGAGGATGATCAGCGTGCCCAGCGCGTAGCTGGGGTCGGAGACCCAGCCCGGCGGGTCCTCCGCGCCCAGGAAGCGCAGGACGCCGTTGAGCAGGCCCTGCGCACCGAAGATCTGCCGCCAGAGGATGGCGATCGCGACGCTGCCGCCGATCAGAGAGGGCAGGTAGTAGATCGACCGGTACAGCGCCAGGCCGCGCAACCCCCGGTCGAGGATCATCGCCAGGAACAGCGCGAAGGCCAGCTGCAGCGGGACCGAGACACCGACGTAGATGAACGTGACCTTGAGCGACTGGTAGAAGCGCGGGTCGTCGAGCATCCGCTGGAAGTTCTCCAGCCCCGTCCACTCCGGTGAGCCGATGAGGCTGTAGTCGGTGAAGGCCAGGTACGCCGAGGCCAGGATGGGACCGGCGGTGATCAGGGCCAGCCCGGTGAACCAGGGGGCCAGGAACAGGTAGGGCGCGAAACGGCCCGGGTCCTTCTTCTTGCGTCTCGCGCGGGGCACCGGCTGACCGGCCTCCCGTGGAGCCTCGTCGTGCGGGTGTTCGCGCGACGAGACGTCGAGCGTTGACGACACGGGCTCTCACCTCTCTGAGGAGCTCGTCGGACTGGGGTGCGTCCGGATCGGCGGGTGTGCGAGCGGTCACATCCCGGTAAGCGCTTTCTAACCTTCTACCGGGGTCCTGTCAACGATGCGTCGCGGGCTCCCGACCTCCCGGTGCGGCCTGTGCGCTGCACCACAGTGGGCAAGCGCTTTCTACGCGGCGACGGTGAGTCCTGTCAACGGGCACGCCGCAGGCTCGCCGGCCGGTCGCCGTGCCGCACCGTCCGGCACCCGGTTGGCCTGCGGTTTCGTCCGACCGGTCGGCCTCCCAGGTGCTCGAGGCCGACCCGTGGCGTCGCCATACTCGGCAAGCCCTTTCTAAGAAGGACGCTCTCCGGTTACGCTCCGCCGTGGTCGAGACCGCCCCGGCGGTGCGGCCGGACCACGTGGACCGGGTCGAGGGGGATCTGTGTCGGACACGCCGGAACCGAGCGGCCGAGTCGTGCTGGTGGGTGCCCACGGCCACGGTCGCTGGCACCTGGAGAACCTGCGCCGGCTGGCCGCCACGAGCGGCGTGCGCCTGGTCGGCGTCTGCGACCAGCGCCCCCTGGAGGGCGAGCTGCGGGAGCTCGCCGGCGACGTGCCCGTCTCGGCTTCGCTCCCCGGCCTGGTCGCGGACACCGCCCCCGACGTCACGATCGTCTGCACGCCGATCCACACCCACACCGACCTGACGCTCGCGGCCGTGGACGCCGGCAGCCACGTGCTGCTGGAGAAGCCCCCCACCCCGACGCTGGCCGAGTTCCACCGGCTCGTCGCGGGGATCGACGCCTCCGGGAAGGCCTGTCAGATCGGCTTCCAGAGCCTCGGGTCCGAGGCCATCGGACGGGTGCGGTCCCTGCTGGAGGACGGGGCGATCGGCGACGTCCGCGGCATCGGCGGGGCCTGCGCCTGGATCCGGGACGCCAGCTACTACGGGCGCGCCGCGTGGGCCGGCCGGCGGACGGTCGACGGTGTGCCGGTCGTCGACGGCGCCCTCACCAACCCGTTCGCGCACGCCGTCGCCACGGCGCTCGCGGTCGCCGGCGCGACCGGCCCGGAGTCGCTGCGCACGGTGGAGGTGGAGCTCTACCACGCCAACCCCATCGAGGCCGACGACACCTCCTGCCTGCGGGTGCGCACCGCGGACGGCCTGGTCGTCACGATCGCGGCCACGCTGGCCGCCGAACGGCCCCGCACGCCCCGGCTCGTGGTCCACGGCAGCACCGGGCGCATCACGCTGGACTACAAGACCGGGACGGTCCGGCTGCAGGCCGGCGACGTCGACGAGACGACCGTCCACCCGAGCACCGACCTGCTCGAGAACCTGCTCGCCCACGTCCGCGACCCCCGCGTCCGGCTGCTCGTGCCCCCGCGCGCGACGTCCTCGTTCATGGAGGTCGTCGAGGCCGTCCGCTGCGCCCCGGAGCCCGTCGGGATCCCCCCGGAGCACCGTCGCCCCGAGGGCGGCGGCCGGACCGCACGCCAGGCCGTGCCGGGGATCGACGACCTGGTGGACGATGCGGCCGAGACGCTGCAGGTGTTCTCCGAGCTGGGCGCGCCGTGGGCGCGGCCGGGCACGATCCGGCGCCCGGACGCCGCGTACGCCGCGCGAGGGAGGTGACGGTGGCCCTGAAGGAGCAGCACCGGGGACACGTCCCCGAGCAGGCCGTCGCACCCGGCGCGACGATCGCGACCCTGGCCGTGGACGACGTGGTGGTGGCCTCCTACTGCGACGGCGCCGGGCTGCCGGCCGTGCTCGCCCCCCGCCCCTTCCTCCACCCGGTCACGACCCTGGCCGGCACCCCCGTCACCGACGCCCAGCCCGAGGACCACCGCTGGCACCTCGGGATCTCGGTGACCCTGCAGGACGTCGGCGGCGCCAACGTCTGGGGCGGCCGGACCTACGTCCGCGACGAGGGCTACACCTGGCTGGCCGACCACGGGCGGCAGGTGCACACCGACTGGCAGGAGCGGACGGACTCCGGCTTCCGCGAGACGCTGACGTGGGAGGGCCCCGACGGGCGCTCCCTGCTCGTCGAGGAGCGGGAGGTGCGCGCCTCCCGCGCGGACCTGCCCGGCGCGTGGCTGCTGGACCTCCGCACCTCCCTGCGCAACGCCACCGGGGTGCCGCTGACCCTGGGCAGCCCGGCCACCAACGGCCGCGCCGGCGCCGGCTACGGCGGCCTGTTCTGGCGGCTGCCCGCGGTCCGTGCGCCCCGCGTGTCCACCCCGGACGCCGAGGGCGAGGACGCCGTCCACGGCTCCTTGAGCCCGTGGGTGGCCCTCAGCTGCGGCGGCTCCTCCCCCTTCACCGTCGTGCTGGCCGGGCGGGACGCGGCCACGCGCCGCGACCCCTGGTTCGTGCGGGTGTCGGACTACCCGGGCCTCGGCGCGCAGCTGGCCCCGGAGCAGCCGGTCGGCCTGCCACCGGGGGACTCGCTCACCCGCAGCTTCCGGGCCCTGGTCGCGGACGGCGTCCTCGGCCCCGACGACATCGACCGCGGACTCACCGCTTCGGCAGCCGGGAACGGGAGCAGACCGTGACGACCGAGCCCCAGAGCCCTGCCCGGCGACGGCGCCGGCACAGCCGGGAGCCCGGCGAGGACGGCACCGGAGCCCGCCGCAACGGCCCGGTGCTGCTCTCGGAGGTGGCGGCCAGGGCGGGCGTCTCGCTGGCCACGGCCTCCCGCGTCCTCAGCGGCAGCCGCTCGGTCGGTGAGCCGTACCGCGGCCGCGTGCTCGCCGCCGCGCGCGAGCTGGAGTACACGCCGAACGCGCAGGCGCAGGCCGTCGCCCGCGGGGCCAGCAACGTCGTCGGGCTGCTCATCCACGACGTCCTGGACCCGTACTTCTCCAGCATCGCCAGCGGGGTCATGCGGCACGTCGAGGAGCGCGACCTCGTCGTCTTCCTCGCCTCCACCCACAGCGACCTCGACCGGGAGCTGGAGTACGTCGCCACCATGCGCTCGCACCGCTCGCGCGGCCTCATCCTCTGCGGCAGCCGCACCACCGACCGGGCGCACAACGAGCGGCTGGTCAAGGAGCTGGAGGGGTACCGGGCCGCGGGCGGGCAGGTGGCGGTGATCAGCCAGAACCGGCTCGGCACGCACGCCGTCGTCCCGCAGAACCGCGCCGGGGCCCGCAAGCTCGCCCGCGAGCTGTGCCGGCTCGGGCACGAGAGGTTCGCCGTGCTGGCCGGGCCGACCAACGTGCTCAGCTCGCGGGACCGGGTCACCGGCTTCCTCGAGGGCCTCGCCGACGCGGGCTGCGACCCCGACGCCGTCCAGGTGCTGCACGGGAGGTTCACCCGGGAGGGCGGCGAGCGGCTGGCCGCCGAGCTCGTGACCGGGGGCCTGCGGGCCACCTGCGTCTTCGCGGTGAACGACGTCATGGCCCTCGGCGCCCTCGCCGCGCTGCGCCGGTCCGGGATCCGGGTCCCCGACGACGTCTCCCTGGCCGGCTTCGACGACATCACCACGTTGCGGGACGTGGTCCCGACGTTGACGACGGTGCGCCTGCCCCTGGAGGAGATGGGCGCCCGGGCCGCGCAGCTGGCGCTGGACTCCGACCCGGCGTCCCCACCCCGTGCGGTGAAGGTGCACGCCGACGTCGTCCTGCGCGACAGCACCCGTCCCCTCTGAGCCGGCGGGGGCAGCACGTGTCACGGGTCCCGGCACCGGACCGCGAGGCCAAGCGCGAGCGGGTGCTCGACCTGCTGCGCAGCTCCGGGCACGAGCGCCTCGTCCTGACCGGCGTGGGCACCCTGGCCTGGTACCTCGACGGCGCCCGCCCCGCGGTCCGGCTCTCCGCGGAGCGCGGTGTCGTCGCGGTCGTCGTCGACCGGGACGGCGACACCGTCGTCGTCCCGGCCAACGAGGTGGACCGGCTGAGGGCCGAGGAGCTGCCCGGCGACGTCGCCGTGCGGGTCACCGACTGGTGGGCGCCGTTGCTCGGCCCGGACCTGGCCCCGGGCACCCCGGGCGTGCTGCACGAGGACGAGGCGGCGGCCGCCGAGGGCCTGCGGGCCGCCCGGGCGTCGCTGCTGCCGGGGGAACGGGCGCGCTACCGCTCCCTGGGCCGGGACACCGCCGAGGCCCTGACCGCGACGGCGCTCACGCTGCAGCCGGCGACGAGCGAGCGGCAGGCCGGCGCCCGCGTGGGAGCCGAGCTGATGGCCCGCGGGATCGACCCGGTCGTCGTCCTCGTCGCCGGCGAGGAGCGGCTGGGCTTCCGGCACGCACTGCCGACCACCGGTCCCCTGGGCCGGCGGGCGGTGCTCGTCGTGTGCGCCCGGCGGCACGGGCTGATCGCCAACGCGACCCGGTGGGTGTCCTTCGTCCCGCTGGACCCGGCCGGGCTCGAGGCCGTGGCGCGGATCCGCGCGGTCGAGACGGCCTTCCTGTCGGCCACGCGGCCCGGACGGACCCTCGGTGAGGTCTTCGCCGACGGCGTCCGCGCCTACGGCGAGCACGGCTTCGCGCCCGACGAGTGGACCCGGCACCACCAGGGCGGGCCGACCGGCTACGCCGGGCGCGACCCGGTCGCGACACCGGACAGCGCGGTGCCGGTCGTGCCGTGGCAGGCCTTCGCCTGGAACCCGTCCGCTCCGGGAGCCAAGACCGAGGACACGGTCCTGCTCGAGCCCGACGGGCCGGCGGTGCTCACCGCCGACGGCGTGTGGCCCACGACGCCCGACGACCTGGGGCTCCCCCGGCCGGACGTCCTCGTCCGCTGAGCCACCCTCCCCGCGACGCCGGGTCGGGGTGCCGGCGCACCGGCACCCCGACCGGTCCTCAGGAGAGCCCGCCGGCACCCGCCCCGGCCCGGACCAGGGCGGGGACCGCCTGGGTCGGGTCGATCCGCTCGTGGAAGGTGGGCGACCAGCTCACCGTCGTCGGGATGTCGGGGTCGTGCGCGGCGTGGTAGGCGTCCACCAGGCTGGTCCGCGACGCCGCCGACCGGCCGTCCAGCAGCGTGCCCGACTCGTCCAGACCGGCGTCGGTCAGCACGGCACCGCGCCGGTCGCGGACGAAGGTCGCCGGGTCCACCCCCCGAGGGCTCGGTCCCGGTGCCCCACACCGCCGGGGCGTAGGCGTCGACGTACTGCTGCAGGTCGACGCCGGGGACCTCGTAGGAGGCGCAGTCGACGCGGCCGTCGGCGGTCCGCCGGTCGGCGTCGAGCACGCCGTGGACGTAGACGATGCGCGGGGTCACGTCCCCGCGGGCCCGGGTCCCGCCCAGCGCCGCGCGGAACTCGTCCCACGTGTCGACGTGGTGGACCTGTTCCGGCGCGGCCGCCGAGCCGCCCGTGGTCCCTCCCTCGGCGGCGGCCCACCCGTCCTGTGTGCCCAGCACCTGCCGGCCCAGGTCCTCGTCGGCGGCCGCGGCGGTGGTCGGAGGTCCGGTGCCCCGCCCACCCGGGGTGGTCCTGCCGCGCGGGTGGTGTGCGCGCGGGAGGGCGGCGGCACGGTGGTCCTGACCGCAGGAGGCCACCGTGGGATCGACGTACTGCCTGGTCCTGAGTGGCCCGCTGCCGTCGGCGGTCGTCGGTGCCGTACGGGACCGGTTCGAGGACGTCCGTGTCTGCGCGGCACCGGCCGGCGTGGTCATCGAGTGCTCCATCCCCGACCAGGCGGCCCTGAGGGCGCTCCTGACCCAGGTCTGGGACGTGGGGGGCGCGGTCGTCCTGGTCGCCGTGGTGTCCAGCAGGAGTGAGAGGAGTCGACATGGCCACGATCAGCGGTGACCCGATCGCCAGGCGCACCGGTGAAGCGGACCTGCGCCGGCCTCGCCGGGTGCCCCCGCCCCACCCGGTCTCCCGGTGGCCCTGGCTGTGGCTGGTCGTGGGCGCGGCACTGCTGCCGTTCGCCGGTCTGCAGACGCTGGTGCCCCTGACGGCGTGGGTGGCGCCGGTCTTCCTGATGCGCTTCACGCGCAGCCGGCGGCCCGTGGTCGGCCTGCCCGTCCTCGTGGTGGCGATCTCCCTCGCGCTGCTGGTGGGCCTCCGGGGCGGGTTCTTCCCGGTCGAGGACGGGATCGGGTACTACGTCTTCGTCGCCGGCCTCGGCCTGGGCGGTGCGCTGCCGTTCGCGGTCGACCGCCTGCTGGCACCGCGGTTGACCGGCCTGTCCCGCACGCTGGTCTTCCCGGCGGCCGTCACCACGGTGGAGTTCCTGAGCACGTTCGTGAGCGCCTACGGCACCGCCGGGAGCGCGGCCTACTCGCAGTACGCCGGCCTCCCGCTGGTGCAGCTGGTGTCCGTCACGGGCATCTGGGGGCTGACCTTCCTGGTGAGCTGGCTGGCGCCGGTGGTCAACCAGCTCTGGGAGCGCGGGTGGTCGGCGCCGGGCGGGAGGACCCCGACCGTGCTCTTCGCCGCGGTTCTGGCCGCGGCACTGCTCTTCGGCGGAGCCCAGCTGGCGTTCGCCGCACCGGCTGCCGAGACGGTGCGCGTCGCCGCCCTCGCTCCCGACCGGCGGCTGTCCGAGCTCGCCTACTCCGCGCCGGCGGTGCCGCCCGGCGACGCCGCCGGGCGCGCGGCGGTCCGGGACGAGTACTTCCGCCCGGTGCTCGACGAGCTGTTCGCGCGCTCGGAGCGGGAGGCCGTCGCCGGGGCCGAGGTCATCGCCTGGTCGGAGGCCGCGGCTCGCACGCTCGAGGAGGACCAGGCCGCCGTCGTGTCCCGCGCGGCCGACGTGGCCCGGCGCCACGGGGTCTACCTGCAGGTCTCGATGATCGTGCAGCTCGCCTCCGGGACCGGGTCGGACGGGGGGCCGGTCAACGAGAACCACGCCGTCCTGCTGGACCCGGACGGCACGGTCGTGTGGGACTACCTGAAGTCCCGGCCCGTGCCCGGCGACGGGCACGACCCCGGCCCCGGCGTCGTGCCGACCGTCGACACGCCCCACGGCCGGCTGGCCACGATCATCTGCCAGGACGACTTCTTCCCCGGCCTGGTGCGGCAGGCGGGCAGGGCGGGGGTCGACATCCTGCTGGTGCCCTCCAGCGACTGGCGCGGCATCGCCGCGTGGCACGCCCAGCAGGCACCCTTCCGGGCCGTCGAGAACGGTGTCGCCCTGGTCCGCCCGACCCGCCAGGGCATCTCGTTGGCCACCGACGGGCAGGGACGGCTCCTCGGCCACAAGGCCGACTACGACCTCGCCTCCGACCAGACCCTGGTGGTGTCGGTGCCGACGCAGGGGAACGACACCTGGTACGCCCGGATGGGGGACACCGTCGCCTTCGCCAGTGCGCTCGGCCTGCTCGCCCTGACCGGGGCGGCCTGGCGCTCCCGCCGTCGTCCGGGCGGGGACGCGGGAACGGCACGGACCGGCTCAGACCAGGCCGAGCGCCCTGCCCCGGTCGACGGCCTCCCGGCGCGATGACGTGCCGAGCTTGCGGTACAGGCTCTTGGTGTAGCCCTTCACGGTGTTCACGGACAGGAACAGCGCGGCGCCGATCTCGCGCTGGGTGGCCGGGCCGGTCATGGCCCGGAGCACCGCGAGCTCCCGGTCGGTGAGGTCCTCGTGGAGGCCACCGAGGCGCCGTGCGGCCCGCACGGCGCCTCGGCCGAGCCGGGTCTCGACGGCCTGCAGCTCCTCGGCGGCCAGCCGTCGGATCGGCGCCGCGTCCGCGACCTCGCGGGCCCGGGTCACCGCCGCACGGGCGGCGACCCGGTCGCCGGCGGCGAGCTCCGCCTCCGCCAGGCTGCTCAGCGCCGTCACCAGCTCGACGTTCCTCCCCCAGACCTCGGCGAGCTCGACCGCGCGGCGCAGGCGGAGCCGGGCGACGGACACCTGCCCGTCCCGGTGAGCGAGGCGGCCCGCCGCCAGTCTGAGCCAGGTGACCGACGCGGCGGCGGCAGCACCCCACACGGCCTCCACGGCGTCGGCGGCCTCCGCGACCTCGTCGCAGACCTCCCGCGCCGCCTCCGGCGCACCCACGTGCACGAGGTCCAGGGCCAGCAGGCCGGCGGTCTGCAGCAGCGCGGGCGTCGGCAGCGCCTCCCGGGAGGGGCACCGCCAGGCCTCCTGGAGCAGGGCGACCGCCGCCCCGTGCTCCTCGGCGCGCGTGTGCGCGCCCGCCAGCGCGACCCGCGCCAGCACGTAGCCGGGGCGCCCGGGGTCGGTCTCGAGCTGCACGGCCCGGCGTCCCTCGATGACGGCGGCCGACGCCGGTTCGCGCTCCTCGTGCCCGTAGGCGGCCCGCATCGTGAGCAGGCACGCGCGGGCGCTGCGCCACCCGTCGATCGGCGGCGTGCGGTCGTCGACCAGGCGCTCGGCGGCGTCACACCAGTGGCGCACCCGGTCAAACCGGCCGCTGAGGACGGCGGCGTACGCCAGCATCACGAACACCTCGGCGTCGGCCGGTCCTCCGGCCGACGCCGCGTCCTCACCGAGCTGCAGGTAGGCGGCTGCGGCACCGGTTTCGAAGAACCACGCCTGCGACGACCGGAGCAGGTCCATCGCACCGGCGACGTCCCCGGCGGCGATCAGGAGCCGGGCGGCCTCGTCCATCCGGCCCTCCCGCGCGTACCAGTCCGCGGCGCGACCCAGCAGCGCCGAGGCGGCGTCGGGACCGGTGGACTCGAGCTCCCGTCGCAGCACCTCCCGCAGGAGGCCGTGGCACCGGTACCAACGCCGACCGGGGTCCAGCGCGGCCACGAAGAGGTTCGCGTCCTCGAGGTCCTGCAGGATCCCGGCCGACCCCGTGCGCCCGAGGACCGCGTCGCACAGGGGGCCGGACAGGCGCTCGAGGACCGACGTCCGCACCAGCAGGTCGCGCCACACCGGGTCCAGGGGGTCCAGGACCTCCGTCACGAGGAAGTCCAGGACGTGACGGTCGTCGCCACGCAGCCGGGCGACCGTCGCCTCGGGCTCGTCGGAGCCCCGGACGGAGAGCGCGGCGAGCTGCAGCCCGGCCGCCCAGCCCTCGGTGCGCTGCCACAGCCGGGTCACCGACGCGGGCGGCAGCCGGATCCCGGCGACCGCGGCGACCACGGCCGACGACTCGGCGGCCGTGAACCGCAGGTCCTCCTGCCGGACCTCGGTGAGCTCCCCTCGCGCCCGCATCCTGCCCAGCGGCAGTGCGGGGTCGGCTCGTCCGGCCATCACCAGGCGCAGCGACGGCGGCAGGTAGGCGAGGAGGAACTCCAGTCCCTCCCAGACCCGGCGGTCGTGCAGGACGTGGACGTCGTCCAGGACCAGGACGTGCCGGCCCGTGCTCGCGGCCAGGTCGTTGAGCAGCAGGGGCAGGGGAACGGTCACCGGGTCGACCCCGGGCGCGGACAGCGCAGCCAGCGCCCCGCCGCCCACTCCCGGGTCGAGGGCGCACAGCGACGTCAGCACGTACCGCCAGAACCGGACCGGCTCGTCGTCCGACCGGTCCAGCGACACCCAGGCCGTGCGGGGCCGTTCCTCGGGCTGCGTCGCCCACTGGGCGAGCAGCGTCGTCTTGCCCCACCCGGCCGGGGCCACCACGACGCACAGCCGCGTGCTCCGCGCCTCGCGCAGCCGCTCGTGCAGTCGCTGCCGGGCCACCGCCCCCGGTCGGGGCGGGGGCGCCGCGTGCTTCACGGACAGCAGGGGCGAGCTCGGTGGTCCCATGGCGACGGCCTCCTGACCCGGCCGCCCGATGCTCCCAGAACGGCTCGTCGGGGAGGGGGTCCGCGTCGACCACCCGCGCGGCCGGCGGTCCGTGCGCCCGGGCTCAGCCGCGGACGGCGCGCAGCACCCTCCGGACGACGAGCACGACCCCGCCGGCGCCGGCCACCCACGGCCCGGCGACGACCACCGGGTCGAGCAGCTGGTGCCGGACGTCGGAGCGCCCGCGCCGCGACCGCAGCCCGCCGCGGGTGAGCTCCGTCCTCAGCCCGGTGGCCGGCACGTCGGGCCGGCCGGAGACGAAGGACCGCAGGTGGTGCTCCCAGGCGTCGACGCGGTCGCCGACCACCAGCAGCACCCAGTGCGCCAGCCGGCCCTCGCTGAACCGGGCGTAGGCGGACCGCCGGATGGCCCCGGACAGGCCCCTGAGCGGCTGCGCGGTGCCGAACACCGGGGTGACGAAGGCGTGCTCGATCGAGCGCTCGCGGCCCTCACTCCCCGGCTGCCGCTCCGGGAAGTCCCAGTGGGCGCCGGTGTCGGCCGGGTACTGCAGCCGCGGGTGCGACGGCCGGTCGGCGGGGTCGAGGTCGACACCCCAGCCGGGGATGCGGGCGCGCAGCTCCTCCCGGCTCGGCGGGGGCGTGCGCTTGTCCCGGACGTACGCGCTCGGGATGTCGGACTCGGTCATCGTCGCTCCCCCTCAGGCCGCGTCGGGCACGATCAGCGGCTTGATGCAGCCGTCGAGCTTGCTGGAGAACACGTGGTAGGCCTCCGCGATGTCCTCCAGCGGGAAGCGGTGGGTGACCACCTCGCGCGGGGTCAGGTGGCCGTTGCGCACGTGCTCGAACATCCGCGGCCACTGCCGCTTCACCGGCGTCTGGTTCATCCGCAGGGTGAGGCCCTTGTTCAGGGCGTCGCCGAACTTCACCGCGTTGGGGATCGGCCCGTAGGCGCCGACCACCGAGACGGTGCCGCCCTTGCGCACCCCGTCGATGGCCCAGTTGAGCGCGACCGGCGACCCGCCCTGCAGTTTCAGCTTGGTGCCGGTCACGTGCTGCAGGAAGTTGCCGTCGGCCTCCGCGCCGACCGCCTCGATGACGACGTCGGCGCCCAGGTGGTCGGTCTGCTTCTTCATCTCGACCACGATGTCGTCGTACTCGTCGTAGTCCAGCGTCTCGGCGTGGGCCATGGTCCGCGCCTTCTCCAGCCGCTCCTGCAGGTGGTCGACGACGATCACCCGGCCGGCGCCCATCAGCCACGAGGACTGCGCCGCGACCAGGCCGACCGGCCCGGCGCCGAGCACCACGACGGTGTCCCCCTCGGCGATCTCGCCGAGCTGGGCGCCGAAGTAGCCGGTGGCGGCGGCGTCGGTGAGGACGACGGCGTCCTCGTCGTGCATCCAGTCGGGGATCTTCGCCGGGCCGACGTCGGCGAACGGGACGCGGACGTACTGCGACTGGCCGCCGTCGTAGCCGCCGGTGGTGTGTGAGTAGCCGTAGATCCCGCCGACCGCCGTCGCGTTGGGGTTGACGTTGTGGCAGTTCGAGTACAGGCCGCGGGCGCAGAACCAGCAGGACCCGCAGAAGACGTTGAACGGCACCATCACCCGGTCGCCGACCTGCAGGTTCTGCACCGACGGGCCGACCCGCTCGACGACGCCGATGAACTCGTGGCCGAACGTGTGCCCGATCCGGGTGTCCGGCATGAGCCCGTGGTAGAGGTGCAGGTCGGAGCCGCAGATCGCGGCCAGCGTCACCCGGACGATCGCGTCGTTCGGGTGCTCGACGGCCGGGACGTCCTTGTCCTCGACCCGGATCTTGTACGGGCCGCGGTACACCATCGCGCGCATCGATCTCGCCCTCCTCGGGGACTCCGGCCGTGCGGCCGGAGGCGTCCGTCAGGTCCGCCGGCACTGCTCGGCGACGGTTCCGTACCTTCCCCCGCCCGGCGGGACGTGGCCACTCGGGAGCGCACCGGCGGCGTTGCCCTCCATCCGGCCCCCGGGGCCATACCGTCGGCCTGCCGTCGCACCGACCACGGGGAGCCGCCGAGATGGACCCGCGCCCGCTGACCGAGCAGGACCGCATCGAGGCCTTCCGCCAGGCGCAGCTGAGCCACCTCGACCGGCAGACCGAGCTGCTCACGTCCATCCACCGCTGGGTGACCCTGGGGCTCGGCTCGGTGCTGCTGGCACTGCTCCTGCTGATCTACCTCACCTTCGTGATCGCCATCGGCTGACCGGCGGAAACGGGTTGCCGGCCTCCGTAGCGTCGCGGACGTGACCACTCCCCTCCTGCTCGAGCCGGTGCACCGCCCGGAGGACGGCGAGCTCGTCGGCCACCTGGCTGCCGCCCGCGACGGCCGGTGGGTGGCGTGCGCCGTCCCCGGGACGCCGTTGCGGACCTGCACGACCCGCGACGAGGCGGTGACCCTCCTGCGCTCCCGGGGGCTGGCCGTGCTCGCCGAGCGGTGGGAGTACCGGCCGGCCGACGGCGACGAGGTCCGGACGGCGTGGCTGGTCGAGGCCCGGCCCGGGGCGGTCGTGGTGCGCTTCGGGTACGACCCGGCGTCGGTGTCCCTGACCGGCGCCGACCTCGACCGGCTCGCCCCCGCCCGTCCGGTCTGACCCGCGGAAGCCCGGCGGGCCGGGCGGCGTTCAGCGGTCGTGGGCACTCCGCGGGACGTCGACGTCGTGGTGATCGGTGCGGGCCAGGCCGGCCTGTCCACCGCGTACCACCTGGCCCGGCTGGGCCTCCCGCCCGGCCGCGGCTTCGTCGTCCTCGACGGCGACGCCGCGCCGGGCGGAGCCTGGCAGCACCGCTGGCCGTCGCTGACGATCGCCACGACGCACCGGGTGCACGAGCTGCCCGGCCTGCCGTTCACCCCGGCGTCGGAGGACCTGCCCGCCGCCGAGGCGGTGCCGGCCTACTTCGCCGAGTACGAGCGGCGCTTCGAGCTGCCGGTGCAGCGGCCGGTGCGGGTGACCGCCGTGCGCCGCACCGGCGACGGCCGCTTCCTCGTCTCGGCGCCCCAGGGCGAGTGGCGGGCCCGCGGCGTGGTCAACGCCACCGGCACCTGGACCCGCCCGTTCGTGCCGCGCTACCCGGGCCAGGAGACCTTCCGCGGCCGGCAGCTGCACACCGTCGGTTACCGCGGCGCGGCGGAGTTCACCGGGCAGTCGGTCGTGGTCGTCGGCGGGGGCGCCTCGGCGGTGCAGCTGCTGGGCGAGCTCGCCGCCGTCGCCCGGACGACGTGGGTCACCCGCCGGCCGCCGGTCTGGCGCGAGGGCCCCTTCGGCGAGGAGCAGGGCCGCGAGGCGGTGGCCCGGGTCGCCGAGGCCGTGCGCGCCGGCCGCACGCCCGGCAGCGTCGTCGGTGCCACCGGGCTGGTCGTCACACCGTGGGTGCGTCGCGCCCTCGACGACGGCGTCCTCACCCGCCTGCCGGTGTTCGACCGCATCACCCCCGACGGCGTCGCCTGGGACGACGGCCGGACCGTGCGGGCCGACGTGATCCTGTGGGCCACCGGCTTCCGCGCCGCCGTCGGCCACCTCGCGCCGCTGCGGCTGCGCACCCGGGACGGCGTCATCCGGCTCGACGGCACCTCCGCCGTCGACGAGCCGCGCCTGCAGCTGGTCGGCTACGGGCCGAGCGCCAGCACGATCGGCGCCAACCGGGCCGGCCGCACCGCCGCCCGCACGCTGCGCCGGCTGCTCGACCAGGACACCGAGCTGGCCCGCAGCGCCTGAGCGGGGGTCCTCCCCCAGCGCGGGGTCGGGGTCGGCTCAGGGGCGGATCAGGGGCCCGCCCGGATGTGGCGGCAGCCGGCCGGGCGGGAGCCTTCCGGGCCATGACCACCTACCCTGCCCGTTCCCCGGCGGTGACCCCGTGATCGTCGCCTCCGGTCTCACCAAGCGCTTCGGCGACCGCGTCGCCGTCGACGACGTCTCCTTCACCGTCCGGCCCGGCCGGGTCACCGGCTTCCTCGGCCCCAACGGCGCCGGCAAGTCCACGACGATGCGCATGGTCATCGGCCTGGACCGGCCGACCGCCGGCACGGTCACCGTCGACGGCGCCCGCTACGCCGACGTCCCCGCCCCGCTGCGCGCCGTCGGGGCGCTGCTCGAGGCCCGCGCCGTGCACCCGGGCCGCTCCGCCCGCGCCCACCTGCGGTGGATGGCCGCCAGCAACGGCATCCCGGCCCGTCGCGTCGACGAGGTGCTCGGTCTCGTCGGCATCGAGGCGGTCGCCGGCCAGCGGGTGGGCCGCTTCTCCCTGGGCATGGGCCAGCGGCTCGGCATCGCCGCCGCACTGCTCGGGGACCCGCCGGTGGTCGTCCTCGACGAGCCGGTCAACGGCCTGGACCCCGAGGGCATCCGCTGGGTGCGCACCCTGGCCCGCGACCTCGCCGCCGAGGGCCGCACCGTGCTGGTCTCCAGCCACCTCATGGCCGAGATGGCGCTGACCGCCGACCACCTCGTGGTCATCGGCCGGGGCCGGGTCCTCGCCGACTGCTCGACCGCCGCCTTCATCGCCGAGCACGCCGCCTCCTTCGTCCGGGTGCGGACCCCGCAGCCCGGGGCGCTGGCCGACGTCCTGCGCCGCTCCGGCGCCGAGGTCGCCCGGGACGGCGACGAGCTGCACGTGCAGGGCGTCGACGCCGCGACCACCGGCGAGCTCGCCGCCGGCGCCGGCCTCGTGCTGCACGAGCTCGGCCTCGTCACCTCCTCGCTCGAGGAGGCGTTCATGACCCTGACCGCCGGCAGCGTCGAGTTCGCCGCCGCCCGCCCCGCCGAGGTGACCCGGTGACCGCTCCCGCCCTGACCCTCCCCGGCACCGCACCGCTCCCCGCGGGCGGCGCCACGCTCCCCAGCGCCGTGCACGCCGAGTGGATCAAGCTGTGGTCGGTGCGCTCCACCGGCTGGTCGCTGGTCGCGATGGTGGCCCTCGGCGCCGGGCTGACGACGCTGGTCTGTGCCCTGGTCGCACCCGAGCTCGCCGCCGGCCAGGAGGGCGAGCCGGTGGGCGCGTTCATCACCTGGGGGCTGCTGTTCGCCCAGGTCACCGCGGTCGTGCTCGGTGCCCTCGTCGCCACCGGCGAGTACGGCACCGGGATGATCCGCGCGACCCTGGCGGCCACTCCCCGCCGCGGCACCGTGCTGGCGGCCAAGGCGCTGGTGCTCACCGGCACGCTGTTCGTGGCCGGCGTCGTGACGGCGACGCTCGGCTGGCTGGGTGGCAACGCGTTCCTGTCGGCGGAGGGCATCGGCATCTCGCTCGGCGACGACGGGATGCTGCGCTCGCTGCTGGGCAGCGGCCTCTACATGGCCGGGCTCGGCCTGCTGGCGATGGCCGCCGGGCTGCTGCTGCGCTCGACCGCCGCGGTGGTGTCGGTCGTGCTCGCGCTGGTGTTCCTGGTCGGCAACCTGGTGATCCTCCTGCCCGGCGCGTGGGGCGAGTGGCTGACCAAGCTGATGCCGGGCAACGCCGGGTCGCGGATCGCGATGCCCGAGTCGTTCAACCCGCTGCTGCTCGACCCGTGGCCCGGGTTCGCCGTCTTCGCCGCCGAGGTCGCGGTGCTGCTCGCCGTCGCGGCGGTCGTCTTCTCCCGCCGCGACGCCTGAGGGAGGGACCTCGTCCTCCGGCAGCGTCGTGCTCCGCCCCCGATCGTGGGCAGAGCACGAGCGCGCCGGGGACACGGTGGGACGGGCCCGGCAGTGGGCAGGCACAGTGGAGGGGTGACCTCCCCCGACCCCACCGCCCTCGGCCGCGAGCGTGCCGGCGAGCTCCTGCGCCGGCTCGAGGCCGGCGACCCCGGCGGCGCCGACGCCGTGCTCGCCGACGTCGACGAGGTGCGCGACCTCGTCTACGTCGGCGCCGCGCTCACCGCGCTGGCCCGCGCCGAGGCCCGTGCGCTGCCGCCGGCGCAGCGGGCGCAGGCCAACACCCGTCAGCGCGACCTCGGCGCCGTCCGCGACGCCGCCCGCACCGACCCCGCCGGCCTGCGGCGGTGGCTGCGCCGGTCGGCCGAGGAGCTGCTGCTGCTCCGCTCGCAGCGGGCCGCCGCCGACGCCATCGCCGGCTGAGCCCGCCGGCGCCGGCCGGCGCCGGCGCACCCGGGCCGGCCGGGACCGGGAGGTGGCACCGGTCCCGGCCGGGCGCTCAGGAGCCGATCGGCGTGAGCGCGCTGACCATCCCGAAGAGGTCCTTGGGGTCCTCGGGCTCGGCGACGAGGTCGATGTCGTCGACCCACGGCGTGCCGCGCACCTCGTCGCGCACGTAGCGCAGCGCGGAGAGGTCCTCGACGGCGAAGCCGACCGAGTCGAACACGGTGACCTGGGTGGCCGAGGTCCGGCCCGGGACCCGGCCGGTGACGACCTGCCAGAGCTCGGTCACCGGGAAGTCGGCCGGCATCGCCTGGATCTCCCCCTCGATCCGGGTCTGCGGCGGGAACTCGACGAAGACCTCGACGTCGTCGCGCACCAGGATCGTGGGGTCGAGCTCGGTCTTGCCGGGGCAGTCGCCGCCGATCGCGTTGACGTGCACCCCGGGCTCGATCCACTCGGCGGGCAGCACGACCGCGCGGGCCTTGTCCGCGGTGCACGTGGTGACCACGTCGGCGCCCCGCACCGCCTCCCGGCCGGACGACGCGAGGGTGACGTCGAAACCGAGCGGCTCGAGGTTGCGGGCCAGCTTGGCCATGGCGGCCGGGTCGGTGTCCCACACCGCCAGTTCGCTGATCCCCAGGGCGCCGCGCATCCCGAGCGCCTGGAACTCCGACTGGCTGCCGGCGCCGATGAGCGCCAGCCGGCGGGAGTCGGGCCGGGCCAGGTGGCGGGCGACCATCGCCGACGTCGCCGCCGTCCGCAGCGCGGTGAGGAGGGTCATCTCGGCGAGGAAGACGGGGTAGCCGTTGGAGACGTCGGCCAGCGCGCCGAAGGCGGACACCGTCTGGAAGCCGCGCGCGGGGTTGCTCGGGTGCCCGTTGACGTACTTGAAGGCGTAGGTCTCGCCGTCGCTCGTGGGCATCAGCTCGATGACACCCCAGGGCGTGTGGCTGCCGACGCGGGCGATCTTGTCGAAGGACTCCCACCGGCGGAAGTCGTCCTCCACGTAGCGGGACATCCCCGCGATGATCCGTTCCGGCCCGGTCTCGGCCACCCAGCGGACCATGTTGCGCACGTCGACGAACAGCGTCATGACGGCCGCCTCCCCTCGATGGGGAGAACGCTAGGGATGGACGATCTGCACGGTCAATGAGCAGAGCGCGCGCATCGTGCGCAAGGACCGACCACATCGCCGCGCTGACCTGTACGGTCTGCACATGGCAGAGCTGAGCGACCTCGACCGACGGCTGCTGGCGGCCCTGCGCGAGGACGGCCGGGCGCCGGTGGCGGAGCTGGCCCGCCGGCTGGGGGTCACCCGGGCGACCGTCACCAGCCACCTCGACCGGCTGGTCGCCGAGGACGTGGTCGTCGGGTTCACCGTCCGGGTGCGGGACGAGACCCTGGCCGGCGGCGTGCGCGCGGTCTCGCTCATCGAGGTCGAGGGGCGCTCCACCGACGACGTCATCCGGCGGCTGCGCGGGTTCCCCGAGATCGAGTCGATGCACTCGACCAACGGCGCCTGGGACCTCGTCGCCGAGACCCGCACCGCCGACCTCGCCGAGTTCGACCGGCTGCTCAACCGGATCCGGGCCGTCCCCGGCGTGATCAACAGCCAGACCAGCCTGCTGCTGACCTCCGTCCTGCGCTGAGGTGACGTGGTCCAGTGGTCGGCCCCCTCGCAGGGGCCCGCTGCGAGCCTGCGAGCGGTGGGGGGCGAGGGGGGTCCTCAGGCCGGCCGGGTCGCCGCCCGCGCCACCGGCAGGGCCGCAACCAGCACGGCGGCCACGAGCAGGTAGGTCCACGACAGGCCGGCGCCGGCCGCGACCACGCCCAGGGCCAGGGCGCCGACCGCGGTGCCCGCGTCGAAGGAGGCGTTCCACAGGGCGCTGGCCGTGGTCGCCCCGCCCTCGCCGGCGCGGGCGAAGGCGGTGACCAGCGTCAGGTTCTGCACCGCGCCGTAGCCGGCGCCGAACAGCGCCGCGCCGAGGAGCACGACGGCGTCCCCGGTGGACAGTCCCAGCGCGACGACGGCCAGCCCCGCCGCACCGGTGAGCAGGGTGACCGGCAGCAGCCGCCCGGTGCCGAGCCGGTCGGCCACCAGCCCCGCCCGCCAGCGGCTGAGCGCGCCGGTGACGCCGAAGACGAGCAGCGCCGCCGTCGCCAGGAGGCCGTCGGGCCGCTCGATCGGGAGGAACGTCACCAGCCCGCCCCCGGCCAGGGTGACGACGAACAGCACCGCCGACGGCGCCAGCGCAGCCCGCACCGCGGCGCGCGACGACGTCCACGCGCCCGGCTCCCAGCGCACCGTGCGGGTCAGCACGGGCAGCAGTGGCAGGGCGAGCACGGGAGCGGCGGCCAGCCAGGAGAGCACCGCGGCGTGCCCGTCGAGCACCAGCGCCACGCCGGCGGGGACGGCGACCAGGTTGGGCACCGCGATGGCCAGCCCGTAGAGGCCGATCGACTCGCCGCGGCGCTCGAGCGGGGCAACCTGCGCGGCCAGCGTCGCCCCGAGCACGGTGAGCACGGCGAACCCGGCCCCGCGCACCGCCGAGACCGCCGAGAGCCACAGCACCCCGTCGCCGAGCACGTACAGCGGCGCGGGTGCGCCCAGGGCGAGCAGGCCGGCCGCGAACACCGGGCCGAGGCCGAACCGCGCGGTGAGCGCCGGGACGGACGACTGCACGGCCACCGTGACCAGCAGGAACACCGCCGTCACGACCCCGGCGGTGTCCGGCGACGCGCCGCCGGCGACCGCGTAGGCCGGCAGCGAGGCCAGCGTCAGGCAGTAGCTGACGAAGCCGAGCGTGGTCGCGCCGACCAGGGCGCGCATCGCCGGCAGCCGCCACAGCGACGCCCGCGGCCGCGTCGTCCCCCCGGTCATCCCGCTCCCCTCCGCGGGCGGTGTCGCCCGGCCGACCAGCATGACCGTGCGCGCACGGGCCGGTGAGGTGGGGGTTATCGACCGTGGCCGGGAGTGCCCATACCGGCCTCCCGGGCGCGGGAGACGGCGGCGGCTCGATCGGGGACCTGCAACTTCGTGAGGACGGCGGACACGTGGTTGCGCACGGTCTTGTCCGACAGGCCCAGCCGGCGCGCGATCTGGCCGGTCGGCAGCCCGGCGGCCAGCAACTCGAGCACCTCGCGCTCCCGACCGGTCAGCTCCGGGAAGGCCGGGGTGCGGGTGGCCGTCCCGGTCAGGGCGTCCGCGACCCGACGGGCGACCGCGCCGCCGTACAGGGCGTCACCGCCGGCGACGGCGAGCACCGCCCGCACGATCTCGTCCCGGTCGGCCCCCTTCAGCAGGTAACCGCGCGCGCCGGCACGCAGCGCACCCAACAGCGACGCGTCGTCCTCGTGCATGGTGAGCACGAGGATGCCGAGCCCGGGTCGCCGACGGGTCAGCTCGTCGATGGCCGCCGTACCGGACAGCGTCGGCATCGACAGGTCGGTGAGGACGACGTCCGGCGAGCAGCGGGCCACCTGGGCCAGCAGCTCCGCACCGTTCGCGGCCTCGCCCACCACGTCGACCTCCGGCGAGGCGTCCAGCACCGCACGCAGCCCGAAGCGATACATCGGGTGGTCGTCGGCCAGCACCACGCGGACGGTCACCGGCTGGCCTCCAGGGGGAGCCCCGCGACGACCCGCGTGCCGTCCGGCCCGGTGGTCACGGTGAGGTCGCCACCCACCGCCCGTGCGCGGGCGCGCATGGACTCCAGCCCCACGCCGGTGCAGCCCGGGTCGTCCCCGGTCGCGAACCCAGCGCCGTCGTCGGCCACGGCCACCTCGAGGCGGCCGTCCCGAGTCCGCAGACCCACCTCGGCCGACCGGGCGCCGGAGTGTCGGACCACGTTGGTCAGCGCCTCCTGCGCGATCCGGTAGGCCGCCGTCTCGACCTCCGGCGGCAACGGGGGCAGCTCCCCGGCGATCACCCGCACCGGCACCGACGGCGCCAGCGCGTCCGCGTGCCTGCCCACCGCGGCCACGAGCCCCGCGTCGTCCAGGGAGCCCGGCCGCAGCCCGTCGAGGATCCGGCGCACCTCGCCGACGGCGTCGTCGACCTCGTCCCTCAGCCGCGTGAGCAGCCCACCGGTCCGTGGGTCGACCGGCTCACGCAGGTGGGCCTGCACCGCCTGGACACCGAGACCGATCCCGGCGAGCGAGGGCCCCACGCCGTCGTGCAGGTCACGGCGGATGCGGTCCCGCTCGGCATGGGTGGCGGCGAGGACGCGGTCACGTTCTCGCTCGAGCGACCCGGTCAGCTCCAGCGCCCGGACGACGACGGCCACCTGGGGCGCCAGCGCCGCCAGCAGCCGCAGGTCCCCGGCGGTGAACGGCTCGCCCGGGTGCCGTTCGGCCACGCGGAGAGCGCCGACGTCCCGGCCACCGACCCGAAGGGGGACGGCGACCGCTCCGGCGCGGTCCGCCGGCTCCCCCGGTGGCAGGACCTGGGCGGCCGGCACGCGCAGCGCCGTGGTCACCGTGTCGAGGACGGCGGGAAGCAGCTCGGCCTCGTCGGCATCGGCCACTCGGTCGCCGAGCTCGGTCACCGCGGTCACCGGGTCGCGCCGTGACCCGTAGACGAACCGGTCGGCCGCCGATTGCAGCCACGTACGTGCAGGGTTCAGCGCGACCGCGAGCAGCGCCGCGGCCACCGCGCCGGTCACGGGCGAGAGGGTGCGCCCGAGCGCGGCCGCGACCAGCGCCGCTCCGGCCAGGTACAGGACGACGACGGCGGCGGTGAGGGCGGCGTAGACCAGCGCCCGGCTGACCATGATGCCGAGGAGCCGGTAGCGGACGACGCCGACGACGACGGCGCCCGGGACCATCAGGCCCAGCGGCAGGATGAGCCACTCGACCGAGTCGGGGAGGACGAAGACAGCCAGCATGAGTGGCAGGACGACGCAGACCAGCCAGGCCAGCTGTTGCCGCTCCGGGGGGCGGGCACGCACCAGCCGCACCACCGTGGCGACCCAGATGGTGACCGCGCCGCCGAGCACGGCCCCCCCGGCGGACACGGCGACGGGGATCCACCAGCTCCGGGGCAGGTCCACCGGAGCGGGCCCGGAGGCAGTGTCGTCGTACGCGGACTGGGTCAGGCTGCTCACGACCGTGAGGACGGCGAGCCCGACCGAGACCGCGCCGACCGGCCACCGCCACCAGCGCGCCGGTAGCTCGCCCGAGGGGTACAGCGCGACGAGCACGGTGGCCGGCAGCACCAGGGACGGCAGCCACAGCATCGAGCCGACCAGGGCCGCCCACCCTGCCAGCGGCCAGACCGGGTCGGCGACGTCCACGCCGTAGCCGCCGTACGCGCCGCCGCCGACGCTGAGCGCCTGCAGCAGTCCGGTGAGCACGAACAGCCAGCCGATCGCGTTCCGCGGCCGCAGGTGGACCAGCAGCGCGCCGGTGGCCGCGTAGACGAGGGAGTAGACGCCGCCGATGGTCGAGGCCGGGGGTTCGGCGACACGGGCGTCGACCCACGCCGACAGCACCGCCGCGGCGGCGCAGAGCAGGGTGGCGGCGACCGCGGCGCCGGTGCGGATCCATCGGGAGCCCACCGGGTCAGTGTGGCGGTGGCGGCGTCCCGGGTGGGGCCTGCGGTGTCCCGGCCGACCCGGGAGGTCGTCCCGGGTCGGCGGGCCGTGCGGCCCATCCGGTAGGTCGCCCGGGACGGCCACGGTGGTCGGCGTCCGGCTCACCGGGGGCCGGCTCGATCCGGGAGGACCCGCGATGACCGCCAGTCCCGCCATCCGTCCGACCACCGCGCGTCGCTCGTCACCGGACGCCTCGACAACCGCCGGTGCGGCCGTGGGGCTCGGCTGCACGCTGGTCGGCACCTACGTCGAGACCCCGTCGAGGGCCGGCCCCGGGGAGTGGGGGGTCGACTTCACCGGCAATGGCGGCTGGACGAGTCTCGCGGTGCTCATCGCCTTCGTCGCGGTGGCACTCGTCCTCGTCGGCCTGGCCACCGCCCGCGCCCGCGCCGTCCCGCCCGAGCACACCGCCCGGCGGGCGCTCGTCCTCGCGGTGCTGGGCGCCGCAACCGTCCTCGTCTTCTGGACCGGTGTGCCCGCCGTCCTCGCCGGCGGAGCCGCGGGGCTGGCGTTCGACGTCCACCGCCGCTTGGGCCGGTTGCCCGCCACCGCCCTCGTGGCGCTGGTCGTCGCTGTCCTCACCGCCGCCGCCGCCGTCTGGCTGGCGTTCGCCAGCTGATCCCTCCGTCCCCGAAGGAGCCCTCCCGTGACCACGTCTCGTTCCACTTGCCGCACTGCCCTGGCGGCGGTGGTGCTCGTCGCCGGTGCCGGCACGGCTCTGGCCGTCGTCCCCGCCGCGACCGCCGACCAGCCGCTGCACCTGGTCAGCGTCGCCGTCCCCGAACGCAACACCGACCTCGACCTCGGGGAGCTGGGGCCGAGCGCGGGCGACGCCCAGGTCTTCCTCGACGACGTGCAGCGGGACGGCCGGACCGTCGGCACCAACGCCGGCAGCTGCACGATCACGACCATCACCGAGACCCGGCTGGCCGTGCACTGCACCGCCACGCTGACCCTCCCCGAGGGGCAGATCACCGTCCAGGGCGCCGCTGAGGAGGATCCCGGCGTCGAGCCGACCGGCTTCACCTGGGCGGTCACGGGCGGCACCGGCCGCTGGGCGGGAGCGGGTGGAGAGGTGACCGGCACCTTCCGGACCGACACCGACACCGACGCCGTCGACCTGGAGGTCCGCCTCCGCTGACCTCTCCGCGACACCTCGGCAGCACGGCGCCGGGACCGCACCGCTGCTGAGCTGCGGTCCCGGCGCCGTGTCCGGCGGTGCGAGCAGCGTCGTCCATGGGTCGGGGAGGCGGCGGAGCCCCTGCGTGCCGGGTAGGCAGGGGCCGTGGCGCTGCTGACCGTCGGCCACGGGCCCGACGACCGCGCCCGCCTCGGCGCCCGGCTGACCGGGGCGGGGGTGGGGCTGGTGGTCGACGTCCGGCGCTTCCCGGGCAGCCGCGCCAACCCCGACGTCCGGCGCGAGGCGCTGGAGCAGTGGCTGCCGGCCGCGGGGGTCGGCTACCGCTGGGAGGCCCGGCTCGGTGGCCGCCGCCGGCTGCCGCCGGGCGAGCCGGTCGCCGACGGCTGGTGGACCGTCGCCCAGTTCGCCCGCCTACGCCGCGCACACCCGGACGCCGGGGTTCGCCGCGGCGCTCGACGAGGTGCTCGGCGAGGCGGCGACGGCGACCGTGGCGGTGATGTGCAGCGAGAGCGTGTGGTGGCGCTGCCACCGGCGGCTGGTCGCCGACGTCGCCGTCCTCGCCCGCGGCGTGCCGGTGCGGCACCTGGTGCCCGACGGCCGGCTGTCCGACCACCGCCCCTCGGACGGCGCGGTGCTGGGCGCCGACGGCCTCCTCCGCTGGCCGGGACCGCCGTGACCGCCGGCGGGGAGCCGGGTCAGCGCGGGGTGCCCGAGCGCGCCACCGACCGCGCCAGCGCCCACGCGGTCACGGCCAGGAAGACCGCCGCCTGGAGGGCCAGCACCCCCAGGTCCAGCGCCCAGCGCGACGTGGTGGGCGTGAACAACGGGTCCAGCTGGGGACCGGACAGGGGCTGCAGCTGGGAGGTCGAGGCCATCGCCGCGTAGCCGGCACGGGCGGGCAGCAGCCAGGAGACCTGCTCCAGGCCGGCCCGGTCGGCCAGCGGGAACAGCCCGCCGCACAGCACGAGCTGCCCCATGACCAGCGCGACCAGAGCCGGCATGGTCTGGTCGGTGGACCGCGCCAGCGCCGAGACGGCCAGCGCGGCGATGCACATCGTCACGCCCACCGCGGCCGCCGCGGCCGCGATCTCCCACCGGCCCCAGGGCAGCACCCGCGGGTCGTCGGGGCCCGGCAGGCCGACGAGCGCCAGGAGGGTGAACGCCACCGACTGGACCGCGACGGCCCCGCCCACGACGACGACCTTGCTGGCCAGGTAGGCGGTCGGCGACAGACCCACGGCGTGCTCGCGGCGGTAGATCGGGCGCTCGGCGACGAACTCCCGGACCGCGAGCGCGGCGCCCATCAGGGCCGCGCCCACCACCAGCACGATGATCCGCTGCTGCGCCTCGGCGGGGTCCCCGCCGGCCGCGCGCACCGACAGACCCGCCTCCCCCGGGAAGGCGTGGGCCATGACCGCGAGCACCACCGGCATCCCTACCAGCAGCGCCAGGAACAGCCGGTCGGCGGCCACGACGGCGAGGTTGCGCCGGACCAGCGTGCCCAGCTGGCGGACCGGCGCCGGCCGCATGGGCGCAGGAGCCGCGCCGGCCGGCGGCGGCATCGGCGTCACCACGGACGTCGCCCCGATGTAGGCCCGGCGGACCGGTGACTCGGCGAACCGGCCGACCCAGGCGGGGTCGTCGAGCGCCCGGAAGACCGCGGGGTGGTCGCGGACCCCGAAGTAGGACAGCAGCTGGTCCGGAGGGCCGAAGAAGGCGACCCGGCCGCCGGCCGCGAGCAGCAGCACGCGGTCGCACTGGTCCAGGGCGAGCACGCTGTGCGTGACCACGATGACCACCCGGCCGGCGTCGGCGAGCACGCGCAGGCCCTCCATGACCTGCCGGTCGAGTCCGGGGTCCAGGCCGGAGGTGGGCTCGTCGAGGAACAGCAGCTGCGGCGCGGTGAGCAGTTCCAGGGCGATGGACGTGCGCTTGCGCTGGCCGCCGGAGAGGGAGTCGATCCGCTGGTCGACCTGGTCGGACAGCCCCACCTCGGCGAGGACCCGGCGCACCCGCTCGTCCCGCTCGGCGGCGGTGGTGTCCTGCGGCAGCCGCAGGCGGGCGGCGAACCCGAGCGCCCGCCGGACGGTGAGCTGGCGGTGCAGCACGTCGTCCTGGGGCACGAGTCCGATCAGGTGCCGCAGGTGGTCGTACTGCTGGTAGAGGTCCCTCCCGTCCCACGTCACCCGTCCCATGCCGGCCGGGCGCAGGCCGGTGAGCGCGCCGAGCAGGGTCGACTTGCCGGCACCGGAGGGACCGATGACCGCCACGAGCTGCCCCGCCCGGACCGTGAGCGAGACGTCGTCCAGCAGGCGCTTGCCGCCGCGGGTGGCCACCCCGAGGTGGCGGGCGTCGAGGGTCGCCGTGTGGCCGCGGGGCAGGACGGCCGCACGGCCGTCCCAGGTGACCGTCGTGCTGCCCACCCCGATGGTGTCCCCGGCGGTGAGGACCGCCTCCCCGGACAACCGCGCCCCGTTGAGGTGGGTCCCGTTGGAGCTGCCCAGGTCGCGGACCACGGCGGTGCCCGGCCCGGCGACCTCGATCGCGGCGTGGCGGCGCGACACCAGCGGGTCGTCGGCCACGACGACGTCGCAGGCGGGGTCGCGGCCGATGACGACGACCCGCGACGGCGCCGCGTGTCCCGGCGGCGGAGCCGGGACGGCGTGTCCCGGCGCGAGGTGCGCGCCGGGACCGGACCGGATCACCAGTGTCGGGCCGTCGCGTCCGCCCACCTGCACCCGGTGCTCCCGGCCGGGCTCGAGCGGCCGCCCCGCCCCGGGCGGCGGGCCGTCCGCGGTACCGCCCGGCAGCGCCCACCCGTCGACGGAGGTGCCGTTGCTGCTGCCGAGGTCCCGCAGCACCCAGCCCCGCTCCTCGAGCTGCAGGGACAGGTGCGTGCGGCTGACCTCGACGTCCGGCAGCTGGACGTCGCACCGCGGGTCCCGTCCCACCACCACCGGGCGGGACCCGTCGAAGGTCCACACGCGGCCGCCGGCGACGAGCTGGAGGAGCGTGCCGTCCCGCGGTCCGGCCGTCACGCCCGGCACCGTCGCCGCCGACCCCGGTCCCGTCAACCGCTTCCCGGCCGCCGGGCGCGCCGGACCCGGCCGGTCAGGTCCTCGGCGTGCACGTCGTCACGCTGCGCCCACGGCCCCCTGCGAGGCGTCCCCGCGCGGTGGACGGACGGTCCTCAGCCCATGTGCGGGTAGCGGTGGTCGGTCGGCGGGACGAAGGTCTCCTTGATCGACCGGGTCGACGTCCAGCGCTGCAGGTTCTGCGCCGCGCCGGCCTTGTCGTTGGTGCCCGAGGCCCGCCCGCCGCCGAAGGGCTGCTGGCCGACGACGGCGCCGGTGGGCTTGTCGTTGACGTAGAAGTTGCCGGCCGCGAAGCGCAGGACGCGCTGGGCGTGCGCGATGGCCGCCCGGTCCTGGGCGATGACCGCCCCGGTCAGCGCGTACGGCGCCGCCGCCTCCATCTGGGTCAGCACGGTGTCGTAGTCGGCGTCGTCGTAGACGTGCACCGCGAGGATCGGGCCGAAGTACTCCGTGGTGAAGACCTCGTGCCCGGGGTCGGTGCCCTCGATGATCGTCGGGCGGACGAAGAAGCCCTCGCTGTCGTCGGCCCGACCGCCGGCCACGATCGACAGCGCGGGGTCGTCGTCGACCCGGTCGATGACGCCGGACAGCTTGGAGAAGGACCTGCGGTCGATGACCGCGCCCATGAAGTTCGAGAAGTCGGTGACGTCGCCCACCTCCAGCGACTCGGTGACCTCGACCAGGTCGTCGCGCAGCCTCGCCCACACCGACCGCGGCACGTAGGCCCGGCTGGCCGCCGAGCACTTCTGCCCCTGGAACTCGAAGGCGCCGCGCACCAGCGCGGTCCGCAGCACGTCGACGTCGGCCGAGGGGTGGGCGACGACGAAGTCCTTGCCGCCGGTCTCGCCGACGATGCGGGGGTAGCCGCGGTAGGAGGCGATGTTCTCCCCCACCGTCCGCCACAGGTGCTGGAACACCGGCGTCGACCCGGTGAAGTGGATGCCGGCGAGGTCCCGGTCGGCCAGCACGACGTCGGAGACCGCGATCCCGTCGCCGGTGACCATCGTGATCACGCCCGGCGGCAACCCAGCCTCCTCCAGCAGCCGCATGAGCAGGTGCGCGGCGAACTGCTGGGTGGGCGCGGGTTTCCAGACGACGGTGTTGCCCATGAGCGCCGGCGCGGTGGGCAGGTTGCCGGCGATCGCGGTGAAGTTGAACGGCGTGACGGCGTAGACGAAGCCCTCGAGCGGCCGGTGGTCGCTGCGGTTCCACACGCCCGGCGAGGACACCGGCTGCGCGGACACGATCTCGCGGGCGAAGTGCACGTTCCAGCGCCAGAAGTCGACGAGCTCGCAGGCGCTGTCGATCTCGGCCTGGTGGGCGGTCTTGGACTGCCCGAGCATGGTCGCCGCGTTGAGCGTCTGCCGCCACGGCCCGGCCAGCAGGTCGGCGGCCTTGAGGAACACCGCGGCGCGGTCGTCGAAGGACAGCTCCTGCCAGCCCGGCGCGGCGTCCTTCGCCCAGCGGACGGCGTCCTCGGCGTCGGCGTGCGTGGCGTGCGCGGCGGTGCCGAGGACGGCGGCGTGCCGGTGCGGCTGGACGACGTCGAAGCGCTCGCCGCCGCCCATCCGCTGCTTGTCGCCGAGGGTCATGGTCAGCTCGAGCGGCTCGGCGGCCAGCTCGGTCAGCCGCTGCTGCAGGGCCGCGCGCTCCGGCGAGCCGGGGGCGTAGCTCAGCACCGGCTCGTTGGTCGGCGGGGGGACGTTGGTGACGGCGTCCACGGGGGCCTCCAGATCAGGACGTGGTGACGAGGGAGCGCAGGAAGAAGCGCAGGTTCGCGGGGCGCTCGGCCAGCCGGCGGACGAAGTAGCCGTACCAGTCGACGCCGTAGGGGACGTAGGCGCGCACGGTCACGCCCTCGGCGGCCAGCCGGTGCTGCTCGGCGGGGCGGATGCCGTAGAGCATCTGCACCTCCCACGAGTCCGCCGCACGGTCGTACTCGGCCGCCAGCCGCTGGGCCAGCGAGACCAGCCGCGGGTCGTGGCTGCCGACCATGGGGTACCCCGGCCCGCGCATGAGCACGCCGAGGCAGCGGGCGTAGGCGGCGTCGACGTCGTCGCGGCCCTGGTGGGCGACCGACGGCGGCTCGTCGTAGGCGCCCTTGACCAGCCGCACCCGCGAGCCGGGTACCGCCAGCGCCCGGGCGTCGTCCTCGGTGCGGTGCAGCGCGGCCTGCAGGACGGCGCCGGTCTCGGGGTGGGCGCGGCGCAGCTCGGCGAGGGTGCCGAGGGTGGCGTCGACGGTCGAGGAGTCCTCCATGTCGAGGGTGACCGTCGTGCCGATCGCCGCGGCCGCCTCGACCACCGGCCGGACCAGCTCCAGCGCCACGTCCTCGCCGCCGGGCAGGGCCTGGCCGAAGGCGGAGAGCTTGACCGACACCTCGGCGGCCCGGCCGAGCCCGAGCGGGGCCAGCCCGTCGAGGGCGGCCAGGTAGGCGTCACGGGAGCGGCGGGCCTCGGCCCGGTCGGTGACGTCCTCGCCGAGGTGGTCGAGGGTGACCGCGAGACCCTCCCCGGTCAGCCGGCGGACGACGTCGAGCGCCTCGGGCAGCGTCTCGCCGGCGACGAACCGGTCGACGACGTGCCGGGTGACCGGTGTCCCGACCAGCGCGCGGCGCAGGGCCGGCCGCCGGGACGCGCCGAGGAGCAGGGCCTTCTGCGAGAGCACGGGCACCTCCGTGGGTCGTCGTGCGCCTCCGCGGGGGTGCACGCTCGAGGAGAACGCTAGGTCCGCCGCAGTCCGGCCACCAGGGACAGACGTACGGACTCCACCCGTCCGGTCTCATACAGTCGTACGAGTGCGCGACGACCTGCAGGACGTGGTCGACGAGGTGTCCCGGCTGCTCGGGGCACCGGCGACGCTGGAGGACGTCGACTTCACGCTGCTGGCCTTCTGCGCCCACCCCACCGACGGCGACGAGGAGGGGGACGCCGCCACCGCCATGGACGCCGTCCGGGCCCGCTCGATCCTCGGCCGCGGCTCCACGCCGGCCACCCGCCGCTGGTTCGAGGGCCTCGGCATCGCCCGCGCCGAGGGACCGCTGCGCACCCCGGCCGACCCGGCGGCCGGTGTCCTCACCCGGCTGCTGCTGCCCGCGCGCGCCGACGGCCGCACCCGCGGCTACCTCTGGCTGCTCGACGGCGGCCGCACCGACCCGGCCGACGCGGCCGACCCGGCGCTGGCCGCGGCGGTCGCCCTCGCGGCACGGGCGGGTCGGCTGCTGGCCGACCGGGACGACGACCGCGACCTCGGTGCGGCGCTGGCCGCCGTCCTGACCGCTGCCGGCCCTGCCCGCGACCGGGCCGTGCGTGCGCTGTCCGACCGGCTCGGGGACGGCGCACCGCTGGCGCTGGTCGCCCTGCACCCGCCCGGCGGCGCGCCGCCGGAGGGGTGGCGCCCCCCGCCGGCGGCCGCGGTCCTGCCCGGACCCGACGGTTCCGGCGGGGACGGGGTCGCGGTGCTGGTGCGGCTGGCCCGCGCGGCGGACCTGCGCCCGGCCGCGGCCGCCGCGGCGGCCGCTCTCGTCCGGCTGCCCGCCGGGGCCAGCGCCGGGGTGTCGGCGGCCACGACCGACGTCGCCGACCTGCCCGGCCGCTGGGCCCAGGCACGGGCGGCCGCGGCCGTCGCGGCCGTGGTGCCGCGGCTGGCGCCGGTCGCGCAGTGGGCCGAGCTCGGGGGCTGGCGGACGGCGGCCGCGCTGCCCGCGCCGGACCCCGCGGTGGCCCCGCTGCTGGCCGAGCCGCTGCTCGCCGCCACCGCGGAGGCCTACCTCGACGCGGCCGGGAGCGTGGCGCGGACGGCGGCCGCGCTGGGCATCCACCGTCAGACGCTCTACTACCGCCTGGGCCGGGTCGCCGCGCTCACCGGCCTCGACCTCGCCGACGGCGACACGCGGCTGCTGGTGCACGCCTCGCTGCGCCGCGCGCGGCTGCCGTGACCCGCGCACCACACGGAACCGGGCAGTCCGCTCGGGCGCGACGCCGTCCGGGGGGTGACCTACCCTCGCAGGTGCTGATGGCTGCGGGAGGAGAGGCGTTGCCTCGAGACGCGGGCGGAGCCGGCGACGTCCTCCGGGACCTGCGCACGGCCACCGCCGAGGAGCACGACCGGGTCGAGTCCATGCTCGACCTGATGGACCCCCACCTCGACCGCGACCGGCTGGTCGGCGTCCTGCGGCGGCTGCACGCCTTCTGGCTGGCGGCGGAGGCCGGCCTGGACGCCTGGGCCCGGCGGCGCCCGGAGGACGCCGCCGCCCTCGACTGGGACCGGCGCCGCCGCGCGGCGCTCTACGCCGCCGACCTGCGCGCCCTCGGCGCCGACCCCGAGCCGGCCGGGCGACCCGACCTCCCCGGCGTGCACGACACCGACGAGGCGCTCGGGCGGCTCTACGTGATGGAGGGCTCGACCCTCGGCGGCACGGTCATCGACCGCCACCTCGCCACGCTGCCCGGGCTGGCCGGCGGCCCGCGGCTGCGCTGCTTCAGCCCCTACGGCACCGACACCGGCGCGATGTGGCACGCCTTCCGGCGGGTCACCCGCGAGCACGTGGCCGGCCCTGGGGACGCCGGGCGGGTCGTCGCCGCGGCGCGCACCACCTTCACCGTCCTCGCCGACTGGTGCCGCCCGGCCGCCCGGCCGCAGGGCGTCGGTCCGTGACCGACGTCGAGCCGGACGTCACGGCCGACCTCGCGCCCGACGTCGCCTGGCTCGCGCCGGGGACGCCGGTCGACCTCGACAACTGCGCGCGCGAGCCGATCCACGTCCCGGGCAGCATCCAGCCCCGGGGCGTGCTGCTCGCCGTCAGCGAGCCCGACCTGGTCGTCGTCCAGGCGTCGGAGAACCTCGCCGAGCTGACCGGCGTCGGCTGGTCCGACGCGCTGGGCCGCCCGCTCATCGACGTGCTGGGCGTGGCGCAGACCGGCGCCGTCGTCCGCTCGGCCAGCGCCTTCGGCGACCTGCGCGAGCGCAACCCGGTGGAGATCACCCTCGACGTCGGCGGGGACCCGGTGCCGGTCGACGCGATCCTGCACCGCGCGGTGCTGACCGGCGCCGGCGACGAGCACGGGCAGCCGGAGCCGGGGGCGCCGCCGGTGACCAACCTCGTGGTGGAGCTGGAGCCGGCGCGTGGGCCGCGGCCGTTCTCCTTCCCGAACACCTACCAGGCGGTGCGCAGCACGGTCACCGAGCTCAACCGCGCCGCGACCCTGCAGGACCTCTACGACGTCACCGCCCGGGCCGTGCGCAGCCTCACCGGCTTCGACCGCGTGATGGTCTACCGCTACGACGCCGACTACAACGGCGAGGTCGTGGCCGAGGCCAGGGCCGGGCACCTCAACTCCTTCCTCGGCCTGCACTACCCGGCCTCGGACATCCCGGCGCAGGCCCGGGCGCTGTACGAGAAGAACTGGCTGCGACTGATCTCCGACGTCGACTACGTCCCGAGCCCGATCCACCCGGCCGCCCACCCGGCCACCGGCCGCCCGCTGGACCTGACCTACGCCACGCTGCGCAGCGTCTCGCCGGTGCACGTCGAGTACCTGCACAACATGGGCGTGCGGGCCTCGATGTCGATCTCGCTGCTGCGCGACGACCGGCTGTGGGGGCTCATCGCCTGCCACCACTACTCGGGCCCGCACGCCCCGCCGTTCGCCACCCGGGCGGCCGCGGAGTTCCTCGGCTCCACGCTGTCGCTGCGGCTGGTCGACCGCACCGCGGAGGACGAGGTGCACCGGGCGCTGCAGGTGCGCTCGACGCTGGCCTGGCTGACGTCGGCCACGCTCGACGAGGACCGCCCGCTGGCCGACACGCTGCTCGACAGCACCAGCCTGCTCGACGTCCTGCCCGCCGACGGTGTGACCGTGTGCCTGCAGGGCAGCACCGGCAGCAGGGGCGACACGCTGCCGGCGGACCTGGTCGAGGCGCTGGTCGGCTGGGCCGCCGCGCAGGGCGGCGAGGTCGTGGCCACCGACTCGCTGCGCCGCGACGCCCCGGAGCTCGACGTGCCGGTCGAGGTCGCCTGCGGCGTCCTCGTGCTGCCGCTGCCGGAGGGCCAGCACGTGCTGTGGCACCGCCGCGAGACGGTGCACGCCGTCGACTGGGGCGGCGACCCGCACAACAAGGCGATCGCCGAGCGCGAGGGCGACGGCGTCCGGCTCAGCCCGCGCAAGAGCTTCGACCGGTGGCGCGAGACGGTCCGCCACCGCTCCCAGCCGTGGACGCCGCAGGAGCGCTCCGAGGTCGCCCAGCTGCGCAACCACCTGCTCGAGGCGCTCTACGCCCGCTCGCGCCGCATCGTGCGCGCGGCGGAGACCCTGCAGCGCAGCCTGCTGTCCGACCCCCCGCAGCCCGACCACCTCCAGTTGGCGGTGCGCTACGTGCCGGCCACGCGCGAGGCCCAGGTGGGCGGCGACTGGTACGACGTCTTCGTCCAGCCCGACGGCTCGACGGTGCTCGTCATCGGCGACGTCGTCGGCCACGACACCGAGGCCGCCGCGTGCATGGCCCAGCTGCGCGGGCTGCTGCGCGGCATCGCCTTCGCCAACGCCGAGGGTCCCGCCCGGGTGCTCGCCCGCCTCGACGGCGCGATCGAGGGGTTGGGGCTGCGGGCGATGGCCACCGTGCTGGTCGGCCGCCTGGAGCAGACGCCGGAGGAGCGGGCCGCCGGGGTGACCCGGTTGCGCTGGGCCAGCGCCGGGCACCTGCCGCCCCTGGTCGTGGGCCCGGACGGCGCGCTGCAGGCGCTCACCGCACCGCGACCGGGGATGCTGCTCGGGGCGGACCCGCACGCGGTGCGCACCGACCAGGAGGCGGTGCTGCGCTCCGGCTCGACCCTGCTGCTCTACACCGACGGGTTGGTCGAGCGCCGGCGGTCCGGCTTCGACGACGGCGTCGCCCGGCTGGGGCAGGCGCTGGGCGAGCTGCACGACCGCCCGGTCGAGGAGGTGTGCGACGAGGTCCTCGAGCGGATGGTCCCCGACGGCGCGGAGGACGACGTCGCGCTCGTCGCCGTCCGCCTGCTGCCGCACGACTGACCAGCGCCCCTCCCGGCGGCCTCCCTGCAGGAGGGGCCTCCTTCAGCCCTCGGTCGGGTCGGCGTCGGAGAAACGGGCCTCCAGGCCGTCGCCCTGGGGCCCTCCCTCGCCGGGCAGGGGCACCTCGTCCTCGGCCGCCCGGAGCTCCGCGTCACCGGTCTCGGGCGCGCCGTCGTCCGCTCCCCGTTCGAGCTCGGCGAGCAGGCGCTCCTCGTCGGGGCGCAGGTCCCCGCCGCCGAGGTGCTCGCCCGGCTCGCCGGCGTCGGAGCCGGAGGCCATGCCGCTGTCGGGCAGGTCGGGGTCGGTCACGGGAGGCTCCTCAGCGGGGGGAGTCCGGCCGGGGGCCGGTCATCGGGGGAAGTTCGGTTCCAGACGCGGCACGATCTGCATCTCGGGCACGAACGCCGCCGGGTGCAGCAGCAGCAGCGTGCGCACGGTGTCGGCCACCGCCGACGGGGGCATCATCAGGTGGGAGGGGATGCCCCACTGCTCCATCATCGGGGTGTCCATGGCCGCCGGGATGACGCTCTGCACCCGGCACGGGAAGGGTCGCTCGGAGCCGTCGGGGAGCGTCACGGCCTTCTCCCGCAGCTCCCGCTGGATGCACCGGGTGGCGTTGAGGAAGCCGGCCTTGGACCCGTTGTAGGCGATCGCGCCGCTGCCCGAGGTGATCGCCGAGAGCGACACGACGTGCACGACGTCGGCCGTGCGCCCCTCGGGCAGGTGCTGCACCCGCTTCACGAACTCGCTGGTGAGGAAGACCGGCCCCTCGCAGTTGACCGCCATGACGCGGCGGTAGTCGTCGAGGTCGATGTCGGTGACGTAGCCCGGGCGGTCGATGCCGGCCACGTTGACCAGGACGTCGAAGGCGTCGCCGTGCCGCTCGAAGAGCGAGGCGACGACCGCGCGGCGGCTGCCGTCGTCGGTCACGTCGAGCGCGACGACGTCGGCGCTGCCCCCGGCGTCGGTCACCAGGTCTCGGGTCCGCGTGCTGCCGTCGGCGTCGATGTCGGCGACGACGACGTGCGCGCCGGCCTCGGCCAGCGACACGCACGTCGCCCGGCCCAGCCCGCTGGCCCCGCCCGTGACCAGCGCCACGCGGCCCTTCAGCTCCCCTGCCACCTGCTACCTCCGTCCACCGGCCCGGCCCGGGCCGTCGATCACGATGCGTCCCGCCCAGCCTCGCCGACGTCGCCCCCGCCCGCAGGTCGTGGGACCCGGGTGCCGGCGGCGACACGGGGGCACCACCGCGGTCAGGCCGGGGACGACCAGACGTCGGCGAGGGTGACCGTCACGAGCTGCCGGGTGTCGATGAGCTCGAGCAGCTGGTCGAGGACGGTGGACAGGGCCGGCTGGTTGGCGTGCCCGACGACGATCCCCTGGGCGGCGAACCACTGGTGCGCGGCGGACAGGAGGCCCTCGGCGCCGACCACGCGGCCGTCGTCGAAGGTGCCGTTCCACATCACCGTGGTCGGGTGGCCCAGGTCGGCGGCGATCGCGTCGGTGCGCGCGTCGTGCGACCCGAACGGCGGCCGCCAGAACGGGGTGGCGGGGACGCCGAGCGTGCGGCGCATGAAGTCCTGGTTGCGGCGGAGCTCGTCGACGACCTCGGCGTCGGACAGCGTCGTCACGTCCGGGTGCGACCAGGTGTGGTTGCCGAAGGCCACCTGACCGGACTCGATCAGCGGCCAGAGGTCGCCGGCGTTGTCGCCCCAGGTCCGGTAGGACCCGTTGGGGAAGAAGGTCAGCCGGGTGCCGGTCTCCCGCACCAGGGTGACCAGCGCGGCGACGACCTCGCCGTTGCTGCCGTCGTCGATGGTCAGCGCCAGCTGCGGGCCGGTGCCGGCCAGCCGGTCGACGACGCCGGTCGGGGCCGGGACGGCGACGATCCCGCCGGGCCCGGTGGGCGTGGCCGGGGCCGGCGGCCGGACCACGGGGGTGCCGGGGGCGGCAAGGTCCACCTCAGCGGCGCCGCGCCCCACGGCGGCGCCCGTCAGCCCGGCGGCGAGCAGCAGGAGGAAGCCCCGTCGGTCCACGCCGCGGACGCTAGGTCGGCACCCCGGCGGGCTCCCGGCAGCGACACCACGCGGCGCGCGTGCCCGCCACTGTCCGTGTCGCCTCGGCTACCCGACCTCGGGCCCTCAGGACGACGGGACGAGGCCGGCCCGCTCGATGAGGCGGGCCTGCTCGCGGCACCAGGGCGACCACGCGTCGCCCTCGACCTCCTGGCGACGGCGGAAGGCCGCCCAGTCGAGCAGCTCCCACTCCCCCACCTCGCCGGGGTCGGGGGCGGGCTCACCGCTGAAGCGGCCGAGGTAGACCGGGCAGACCTCGTTCTCCACGACGCCGCGGAACTCCGCGCGGTACCGGTAGCCGGGCAGCGCCGGGCGCAGGTCGGCCACCCGCAGGCCCAGCTCGAAGGAGGCGCGGCGGGCGATCGCGGCGTCGTCGTCCTCGTCGGGACCGGGGTGGCCGCAGACGGTGTTGGTCCACATGCCGGGGAAGGTCTGCTTGTCCGGGGCGCGGCGGGTGACCAGCAGCCGGCCGGCGTCGTCGAAGAGGTAGGCCGAGAAGGCGCGGTGCAGCGGGGTCTCGCCGTGGTGCACCAGGGGCTTGGGCATCGTGCCGATGGGCGTCCCGTCGTCGTCGACCAGCACGATCAGCTCCGCCGCGGTCACCGTCACCGCCCCATCCTCCCCGACGACCGGTGTTCCGGCACGCGTCCGGCCGGGCAAGGGCTGCGCATGCGACAGTTCCGGCGTGACGGCCTGACCTTCGACGTCCGCGACGGCGGTCCCCCGGACGGCGAGCCGGTGGTGCTGCTGCACGGCTTCCCGCAGGACTCCTCGGCCTTCGACCGCGTGGCGCCGCTGCTGCACGACGCGGGGCTGCGCACGCTCGCCCCCGACCAGCGCGGCTACAGCCCCGGCGCCCGACCGCGCGGGCGGTCGGCCTACCGGATGCGCGAGGTGGTGGGCGACGTCCTGGCGCTGCTGGACGCGGCCGGGCTGGGGAGCGCGCACGTCGTCGGCCACGACTGGGGCGGGCTGGTCGGCTGGGCACTCGGCGCCTGGCACCCGGAGCGCGTGCGCACCCTGACCGCGCTGTCGGTGCCGCACCCGGCCGCCATCGGGCGGGCGGTGCTGATCAGCGACCAGGGGCTGCGCTCGACCTACGTCGCCGCCTTCCAGGTGCCGGTGCTGCCCGAGCGGCTGCTGCTGGCCCGCGACGGCGAGCTGCTGCGACGGCTGCTGGAGAGCAGCGGGGTGCCCGGGGACGCCGCCGCCCGCTACGTCGCGCGCATGCGCGAGCCGGGGGCGCTGTCGGCAGCGCTCGCCTGGTACCGCGCGATCCCCCTCGCCGTCCGCGACACCGTCGGGCGGATCACCGTGCCGACCCTGCACGTGTGGAGCACCGGCGACGTCGCGCTCGGCCGCGCCGCCACCGAGCGGACGCGCGACCACGTCGAGGCGCCCTACCGGCTCGAGGTGCTCGAGGGCGTGCCGCACTGGATCCCGGAGCTGGCCGCCGAGCGCACCGCCGAGCTGGTCACCGCGCACGTGCGCGGCGCACCCTGATCCACCCGCGGGCCGGTTCTCCTACACCGTGACCCTGCCCGGCGACGTCGGCGCCGACGGCGTCACCGCCTCGCTGGCCGAGGGCGTGCTGACCGTCCGCGTTCCCGGGACCGAGCGGGTCCGCCCCCGCCGGATCGCCGTCACCGGCTGACCCCCGCGGGACCGAGGAGGGTCCGCGCGGGCGCGCACCCCGTGCGCCGTCCCCGCCGGCACGGACACCCTTGTCCGGCCGGCGGGGCCGACACGAGACTCCCGGCCATGAGCACCGAGCCCCTCGTGATCGGCTCCGGCCCGCGCCGCGTCCTCGCCCTGCACGGCTGGTTCGGGTCCGCGAGGGGGTGGGGACCGTTCGCCGACCTGGTCGACGGCGACCGGTACAGCTACGCCTTCGTTGACTTCCGCGGCTACGGCGCGCGGCGCTCGGAGACCGGCGAGCACACGATCGCCGAGATGGCCGCCGACGCCCTGGCCGCGGCCGACGCCCTCGGCTGGTCGGCGTTCGCCGTGCTGGGCCACTCGATGGGCGGCAGCGTGATGCAGCGGGTCGCCCTCGACGGGGGTGACCGCGTGACCGGCCTGCTGGGCACCAGTCCCGTCCCGGCCACGGGCGTGCCGTTCGACGAGCAGTCCTGGCAGCTGTTCAGCGGCGCGGCCGGGGAACGGGAGCACCGTCACGCGATCATCGACCTGACGACCGGCGGGCGGCTGAGCCGCACCTGGATCGACCGCATGGTGCAGTCCTCGCTCGACACCTCCGACCCGGCCGCCTTCCGGGCCTACCTGGACGCGTGGGCGGGGACCGACTTCGCCGACGAGGTGCGCGGCCGGCAGGTGCCGGTCCGGCTGGTCGTCGGGGAGCACGACCCGGCGCTGAGCGCCGCGGTGATGGAGCAGACGTTCCTGCAGCTCTACCCCGACGTGTCCCTCGAGGTGCTGGCCAACGCCGGTCACTACGCGGTGTTCGAGACGCCGGTCGCCCTGCTGACCGTCGTCGAGCGCTTCCTCGACGGGCTGTGACCCCGGACCGACGCCCGCTCGCGGGCACCGCCGGCCTCGTCGACCCGGCGACCTACGAGGAGGGGCCGCCGTTCGGGCTGCTGCGCCGGCTGCGGGCCGAGGCGCCGGTGACCTGGGTCGAGGAGCCGGCGTTGCACGGGCAGGCCGCCGGGCCGGGGTTCTGGCTGGTCCTCCGGCACGCCGACGTGGAGCGGGTGCTGCGCGACCCGGCGACGTTCTCCTCGTGGCTGGGCGCGACCCAGGTCCGCGACGCCGCGGACCTGGCGTGGGTGCGCCGGATGATGCTCAACACCGACCCGCCCGACCACTCGCGGCTCCGGCGCCTGCTGTCCCGGTCGTTCACCCCGCGCGCGGTGGCCGCACTCACCGCGTCGATCGAGGCGACCGCCGCCGGACTGGTCGACCGCGTGGTCGGCGGGGCCGCCGGGGGTCGCTGCGACTTCGCGAAGGACGTGGCCGCGGACCTGCCGCTGCTCACCCTCGCCGACGTCCTGGGGGTGCCGGCCGAGGACCGCTGGCTGCTGTTCGACTGGTCGAACCGGGTGATCGGCTGGCAGGACCCCGACTACGCCACCTCCGCGGCCTTCGACGGCACCGGCGGCACGGCGATGGCCCGGGAGGCGCTCGCGCTGCGCCCGGCGCCGGACCCCGACGGGCGGATGCCGGACCCGCGCACCCGCGCCGGCATGCCCGACCTCTACGCCTACGCCCGCCTGCTGGCCGAGGAGAAGCGCCGCTCCCCCGGCTCCGACGTCATGTCGATCCTGCTGGCCCAGGTCGACGAGGACGGCGGGCAGGTGAGCGCCGAGGAGTTCGAGAACCTCTTCTGGCTGTTCGCCGTCGCCGGCAACGAGACGCTGCGCAACGGCCTGCCCGGCGGGCTGATCGCGCTGCTCGAGCACCCGGACCAGCTGGCCGCGCTGCGCGCCGACCCCTCGCTGCTGCCCGGCGCGGTGGAGGAGATGCTGCGCTGGTGGACCCCGGTCATGGTGTTCCGCCGCACCGCGGCGACCGACGTCGACCTCGCCGGCGTCCGCGTCCGCGCCGGGGACAAGGTCGTCGTCTCGTTCACCTCGGCCAACCGGGACGAGTCGGTGTTCGCCGACCCGGACCGGTTCGACGTCCGCCGCTCCCCCAACCCGCACCTGGCCTTCGGCCACGGTCCGCACTTCTGCCTCGGCGCGCAGCTGGCCCGCGTGCAGATGCGCGCGCTGTTCGCCGAGCTGCTGCGCCGGACCGGCGCCGTCGAGCCCGACGGACCTCCGGCCCTCCTGCGCTCGAACTTCCAGCGAGGGGTCAAGCGGCTGCCGATCCGCTGGGCCGCCGCCTGAGCGGGGGGCGACCGGGTCAGGCGCGGGCGCGCAGGCCGCAGAACGTGGTGGTGACGAGCGCGTCGGCCAGGGCGTCGGCCGACAGGCTGCCGCCGGGGCGGTACCACTCGGTGAGCGAGTTGACCGTGCCGAACAGCAGCCGGCTGGTGACGGCCGGGTCGACGTCGGGCCGGACGTCGCCCTCGTCCTCGGCGGCGCGCACGAGGTCGGTGACGATGCGGTCGAACTCGCGGCGCCGCCCGAGCGCGGCCTCCTCCACCGGGGAGTTGCCCCGCACCCGGAGCAGCAGCGTGACGAACGGCAGCTCCGCCGCCAGCACCCGCACCGACCCGCGGACGACGTGCTCGAGGCGGTCGATCGCGCGGCCGGTGACCGCCGCGGGCTCCTCGGTGACGGCGAACAGCGCGTCCAGCGCCCGGTCGAGGGCCATGCGCAGCAGCTCGACCTTGCTCGGCACGTGGTGGTAGATCGCCGACTTGGTGACCCCCAGCCGCGCGGCGAGCTCCTCCATGCTCGTGGCGTCGTAGCCGCGCTCGTTGAAGACCGCGACGGCGACGTCCAGCAGGGAGTCCAGCGAGTGCCCGGGCCGCCCCCGCCGCCCGGTCGCGGTGCCCGACGTCGTCATGCCCGGTCGCGCAGGTCGTGCAGCCGCTGCAGCTTGCCGACCGAGCGGGCCAGCGTCTCGGGATCGACCACCTGCACCTCGATGCTGGTCCCCACCGTGTCCTTGACGGCCTGGGCCACCTCCTGCGCGGCGACGGCCCGGCGCGCCGGCGGGCAGTCCGGGCGGGCCTCGATCCGGCAGGTGAGGTGGTCCATCCGGCCGCGCCTGGTCAGCTCCAGGGCGAAGTGCGGCGAGAGCCCGGGGGTGCGCAGCACGACCTCCTCGATCTGCGTCGGGAAGAGGTTCACCCCGCGCAGGATGATCATGTCGTCGGTGCGCCCGGTGATCTTCTCGATGCGGCGCACGGCCGGTCGCGCGGTACCCGGGAGCAGCCGGGTGAGGTCGCGGGTGCGGTACCGGACGACCGGCATGGCCTCCTTGGTCAGCGAGGTGAACACCAGCTCCCCGACCTCGCCCTCCGGGAGCACCTCCTCGGTGATCGGGTCGATCACCTCCGGGTAGAAGTGGTCCTCCCACACGTGCAGGCCGTCCTTGGTCTCGACGCACTCCTGGGCGACGCCGGGGCCCATCACCTCGGACAGGCCGTAGATGTCGACGGCCTGGATGTCGAGGCGCTCCTCCATCTCGCGGCGCATCTGCTCGGTCCAGGGCTCGGCGCCGAAGACGCCGATCTCCAGGCTCGACCCCCGGGCGTCGAGGCCCTGCTTCTCGAACTCGTCGATGATCGTGAGCATGTAGCTCGGCGTCACCATGATCACCCGCGGCTCGAAGTCGGTGATCAGCTGCACCTGCCGCGGGGTCATGCCGCCGGACACCGGGATGACGGTGCAGCCCAGCTCCTCCGCGCCGTAGTGGGCGCCCAGTCCGCCGGTGAACAGGCCATAGCCGTAGGCGTTGTGCAGCCGGTCGCCGCGGCGTCCGCCGGCCGCGCGGATCGAGCGGGCCATGACCGTGGCCCAGGTGCGGATGTCGCCCTCCGTGTAGCCGACGACGGTCGGCCGCCCGGTCGTGCCGGACGACGCGTGCACCCGCCGCACCTGGTCCTGGGGGACGGCGAACATGCCGAACGGGTAGTTCTCCCGCAGGTCGGCCTTGCCCGTCGTGGGGAAGCGCGCCAGGTCGGCGAGCTCCCGGCAGTCGTCGGGGTGGACGCCGGCGGCGTCGAAGGCCCGCCGGTGGTGCGGCACGTTGTCGTAGGCGTGCCGCAGCGACCACCGGAGCCGCTGCAGCTGCAGTGCGCGGAGCTCGTCGACGGACGTGCGCTCCGCCGGGTCGAGGATCGCCGGGTCGGGCGCCGTCCCCAGCCGCCGGGTGGTGTCGCCGGTCGCCGTCATCGGTGCCTCCTTCTCGTCCGCGCCGCTCCTTGTGCCGCGCGTCCTCCTGCGGCACACTATTACCGACCGCCTGGTCAGTAAATACCTCGCGACCGAGGGAGACCCGATGTCCGCGCCCACGCTGGACCGGCCTGCGACCGACGAGACCGCGCTGCAGGAGCACTTCGACGCCACGATCGCCGCCGAGCGCCGGGTGGAGCCGCGCGACTGGATGCCCGAGGGCTACCGCAGGACGTTGATCCGGCAGATCGCGCAGCACGCGCACTCGGAGATCATCGGCATGCAGCCGGAGGGTGACTGGCTGCTGGCCGCCCCCAGCCTGCGGCGCAAGGCGATCCTGCTGGCCAAGGTCCAGGACGAGGCCGGGCACGGCATGTACCTCTACTCCGCGGCCGAGACCCTCGGCGCCGACCGGGCCGACCTGACCGACAAGCTGATCGAGGGCCGGCAGAAGTACAGCTCGATCTTCAACTACCCGACGCTGACCTACGCCGACGTCGGCGTGATCGGCTGGCTGGTCGACGGCGCGGCGATCTGCAACCAGGTGCCGCTGTGCCGCTCCTCCTACGGGCCCTACGCCCGGGCGATGATCCGCGTCTGCAAGGAGGAGTCCTTCCACCAGCGGCAGGGCTACGAGCTGCTGATGACGATGATGCGCGGCACCGACGCGCAGCGGGCCATGGTGCAGGACGCCGTCGACCGCTGGTGGTGGCCCTCGCTGATGATGTTCGGGCCGCCGGACGACGAGAGCCCCAACTCGGCGCAGTCGATGGCGTGGGGCATCAAGCGGCACAGCAACGACGAGCTGCGCCAGCGGTTCGTCGACATGACCGTGCCGCAGGCGCAGTTCCTCGGCGTCACGCTGCCCGACCCGGAGCTCGCGCCCGACCCGGAGACCGGGCGGTACCGCTTCGGCCCGATCGACTGGTCGGAGCTCAAGCGGGTCATCAGCGGCCAGGGCCCGTGCAACGCCGAGCGGATCGACCGCCGCCGGGCGGCCCGCGACGACAACGCGTGGGTCACCGAGGCCGCCACCGCCTACGCGCAGAAGCACGCCCGGTCCGTGGCATGAGCGCCGACGTCACCGCCGAGGGCGGGCACGGCGCCGTCCCCACCGGGCCCGAGGTGCCGACCGCGCCGTCGCCGTCGGTGAGCCGGCGCGACTGGCCGCTGTACGAGGTGTTCGTCCGCGGCAAGCGCGGCCTCAACCACGTGCACGTCGGCTCGCTGCACGCGCCGGACGACGAGATGGCCGTGCACGCCGCCCGCGACGTGTTCACCCGGCGCAACGAGGGCGTGAGCATCTGGGTGGTCAGGGCCGCCGACATCACCGCCTCGAGCCCCGACGAGAAGGACCCGATGTTCGCCCCCAGCGGCGACAAGGTCTACCGCCACCCGACGTTCTACGAGATCCCCGAGGACGTCCCGCACATGTGAGCGGGCCCCCTCCCTCCCCCGCACCTCGCACCTCGGCGCGAGGAGGGAGGGGCGAGGGCCGTTCCAGCACGTCACCAGGAGAGGCATGGCACACGAGGAGACCGTGTACGAGGCGCTGGACCACGCCCACGGGGGTGAGGGGCACTGGGCGTTCGGCACCGGCTTCGACGAGCCGCTGGCCGGCGTCGACACCACCGTCTCCGACGGCGTCGACCCGGCCGACCTGGGCGCCTACTGCCTGATGCTCGGCGACGACGCCCTGGTGCTCGCCCAGCGGCTGACCCAGTGGGTCACCGCCGCCCCCGAGCTCGAGGAGGAGGTGGCCGTGGCCAACGTCGCGCTCGACCTGCTCGGGCAGGCGCGGCTGCTGCTGGCCCGCGCCGGCTCGGTCGGCGTGCTCGGCCGCTCCCGGTCGCTGGCCACGGACTCCATCCCGGACGAGGACGCGCTGGCCTACTTCCGGGACCCCGACGAGTTCGCCAACACCGGGCTGGTCGAGGCGGGGAACGGCGACTTCGGGCAGACGATGGTCCGCCTGCTGGTGGCCTCGACGGTCCGGCTCGCGGTCTTCGCGCGGCTGCGGGACTCCCGCGACCCGGTGCTCGCCGCCATCGCCGCCAAGGGCGTCAACGAGCTGGCCTACCACCGCGACCACGCCGCCCGCTGGGTGCTGCGCCTCGGCGACGGCACCGCGGAGTCGCACCGCCGCGCCCAGGCCGGCGCCGACGCCGTCTGGCCGCTGCTGGCCGACCTGTTCACCGCCACCGACGTCGAGCGGCGCCTGGTCGACGCCGGCGTCGCCGTCGACCCGGCCCACGTCCGCGAGGAGGTGCACGGGGTGCTCACGACCGTGCTGGAGCAGGCGACGCTGCGGGTGCCCGGGTGGCCGGCCGACACGCCCCCGCGCGGCCGCACCGGCGAGCACGGCCCGGAGCTGACCGCGCTGCTGGCCGACCTGCAGGGCCTGGCGCGGCAGCACCCGGCGGCGACCTGGTGACGACGGGGATGGACGTCTGCACCGACCCCCGCGCGGTCGCCGAGACCGTCACCGACCCCGAGCTGCCCGCGCTCACCCTCGCCGACCTCGGCGTGCTGCGTGACGTGCGGGTGCACGACGGCACGGTCGTCGTCGACATCACCCCCACCTACAGCGGCTGCCCGGCGATGGGCGTCATGCGCGCCGACCTGCTGCACGCCCTGCACAGCGCCGGCTTCGACGACGTCGAGGTGCGCACCGTGCTCTCCCCCGCGTGGTCCACCGACTGGATCAGCGCCGAGGGCCGCCGCAAGCTCGCCGCGGCCGGCATCGCACCACCGGGGAGGGCGCCGGTGCGGGCCGCCGGGCCCGTTCCCCTGCAGCTGGGCCCGACCCGGCGGACGGCGACCTGCCCGCTGTGCGGCTCGCCCGACACCGAGGAGCTCAGCGAGTTCAGCGCCACCGCGTGCAAGGCCCTGCGCCGCTGCCGCAGCTGCCGCGAGCCCTTCGAGCACGTCAAGGAGATCTGATGACCAGCGCGCCTGCCCGCCGCCGGCCGCGGTTCCACCCGCTCCGGGTGGCGAGGGTCGAGCCGCTCACCGACGACGCCGTCGCGGTGACCTTCGACGTGCCGCCCGAGCTGGCCGAGGACTACGCGTTCCGGCCCGGGCAGGCGCTCACCCTGCGCCGGGTCGACGGCGAGCGGGACGAGCGCCGCTCCTACTCCATCTGCGCGCCGGTGGGCACGGCGCCGCGGGTCGGCGTCCGCGAGGTCCCCGGCGGCTTCTTCTCCTCCTGGCTGGTCCACCAGGTGCGCCCCGGCGACGAGATCGAGGTGCTCCCCCCGTCGGGGACCTTCACCGCCGACCTCTCGACCCCGGCCGACCACGTCTTCGTCGTCGCCGGTTCCGGCATCACCCCGGCGCTGTCGCTGGCCGCCAGCGTGCTGCGCGACGGCGAGTCGACCGTCACCGTCTTCTACGGCAACCGGCGCACCAACACGGTCATGTTCGCCGACGAGCTGGCCGACCTGAAGGACCGCTACGGCACCCGGCTGCAGCTGGTGCACGTGCTCTCCCGCGAGCCCCGGGACGCCGAGCTGACCAGCGGCCGGCTCGACGGCGAGCGGCTGCGCACGCTGGTCGAGGCCTTCACCGACGCCCCGCACGTCGACCACTGGTGGCTGTGCGGGCCGCACGGGATGGTCACCGACGCGCGCGAGCTGCTCGCCGAGCTCGGCGTCCCGGCCGGGCGGGTGCACCAGGAGCTGTTCTACGTCGACGACGTCCCGCCGGAGCCGGTCCGCGGCGACGACGAGACCGTCGAGGGGCCGAGCAGCCAGGTCACCGTCGTCCTCGACGGCCGCTCGACCACGCTGGCCCTCCCCCGCGACGTGCCGGTCCTGGACTCCGCCCAGAAGATCCGGTCCGACCTGCCCTTCGCCTGCAAGGGCGGCGTCTGCGGCACCTGCCGGGCGCGGGCCACCGACGGCGACGTGGAGATGCGGCGCAACTACGCGCTCGAGGCGGAGGAGGTCGAGGCCGGCTACGTGCTGACCTGCCAGACCCTGCCGCTGTCGGACGCCGTCACCGTCGACTTCGACGCCTGAGCCGGTGCGGCCGGTCGCCGTCGGGGAGGCCGCCGTCCTCGACGTCGTCGTCACCGAGGCGATGACCGTCGACTTCGACGAGCTGGGCCGCGTGCACCCCGTCTACGCCACCTACTCGATGGCCCGGCACTTCGAGGAGGCCGGCCGGAAGCTGCTGCTGCGGTACCTGGAGCCGGGCGAGGAGGGCATCGGGACGGCGGTCTGCGTCGAGCACCTCGCCCCGGCCTGGGTGGGCGACCGCATCCGGGTGACCGCCCGCTGCACCGAGGTCCACGCGGGCCGGCTCACCTGCGCCCTGGAGGCCGTCGACGCGTCCGGCCGGCTGCTCGGCCGGGGGACGACGGGGCAGGCGGTGCTGCCGGCGGACGTCGTCGCAGCCCGCCTGGCCCGCCCGGCCGCGCCGGGCTGACGCGGCCGGCCGGCACCGTCAGGACCGCTGCCCGGCGGAGGGGTGCGGCTCGGTGGCGAACATGGTGACCAGGTCCGTGCCGCCCCAGGACTGCAGGTCCTCGCCACCCGCGGCCCACTCCGGCGTCCGGAAGGCCGCCTTCATCGCCTCCGCCGACTCGAAGACCAGCTCGGCGAGGAGGGAGTACGCGGGCTCGCCGACGAACTGGCGGGTGACCCGGTGCACCCGGTTCTCGAGCAGCCCCGGCGTCTTCTCGATCAGCGGCACGTGCGTGCCGAAGTAGTGCTGCTCGAAGGCGGCCGGGTCGTCGGGGGTCCGGTACAGGGCGAAGTAGCTGACGGTCATGCGCTCGTTCCTACCGGGCCGGAGCCGCGCGCGGGGACCTCGTCGGACTCGCCCAGCCCGGCGGCGGCGAGGGCGGCGCCCAGGCCGTCGTCGTGCCGCTGGTAGGCGGTCACGACGCCGCCGGCGACGGTGAACCGCGAGGCGACGACGGCGCGGCCGCGCTCGGCGCCGGTGTCCGGGTCGGCCCAGGTGGCGTCCTGCTCGACGACGACGGCGCCGCCGGCGCCGCAGAACCAGCGCAGCGGGCGGGCGGTGAACCCGGCCCGCGCCATCCACGGCCCCAGCACCTCGCGGCCGCGCACGCTGCCGCGCGGCCCGACCACCTCCAGGTCCGGCGCGGACAGTGCCGTCGCAGCGTCCGCGTCGGCCCGGTCCACCGCGTCCAGCCACGCCTCGACCACGGCCAGCCGTCCCGTCACGCCGGCGACCGTAGCCCGCCCTGCAGGTGGGCGGCGGGTCGATCGGGGCATGGGCGGCAGGCAGGGTGGGCATCCCCGGATCCCCTCCGAGACCCCGGGAGCGACCGTGTCCACAGCCACCATCACCCGCCGCTGGCGGCTTGCGGCCGCCGGCCTCGCCGTCGCCGCCTCGTTCGGCACCGCCGCCTGCGGGGGCGACGTCGTCGACGACGGCGTCCAGCAGGAGGTCGAGGAGGGCGTCGACGACGCCGAGCAGGAGGTCGAGGACGCCACCGACGGCGAGGACGACGACGGCTGACCCGCCGGCACCGACGGGGCTGCTGCAGCACCACGTCGGGCACCGCCGGGGTGGCGACGCCGGACGGGCACGTGCCCTGCCCGTGGACGCCGGGGTGCCCGCCCGCTGACGCTCCCGCGTGACCGGTCCCCGCGCGGGGTATCGCCCGCCGCCGTGAGCACCGACGCGGCGTCCCCCACGCTGACCCGGGCCCAGCGGCTCGACCGGCTGCCGTTCACCCGCGAGCACGGCCGCCTCGTGGTCGGCTCCGGCGTGGGCTGGGCGCTGGACGCCATGGACGTCGGCCTCATCTCCTTCGTCATGGCCGCGCTCGCCGTCCAGTGGTCGCTGACGCCGACCGAGCTGTCCTGGATCGGCTCGATCGGCTTCGTGGGCATGGCCCTGGGCGCCACGCTCGGCGGCCTGCTCGCCGACCGCGTCGGCCGGCGCCAGGTCTTCGCGCTGACCCTGCTGGTCTTCGGCGCGGCCACCGGTGCCGCGGCGCTGGCCTGGTCGGTCGCGTCGCTGCTGGTCTTCCGGTTCCTCATCGGCCTGGGCCTGGGCGCCGAGCTGCCGGTCGCCTCCACGCTGGTCAGCGAGTACGCGCCGGCCCGGCTGCGCGGCCGGGTGGTGGTGGCGCTCGAGGCGTTCTGGGCGGTCGGCTGGCTGCTCGCCGCGCTGATCGGCTACCTCGTCGTCCCCCGCGGCGACGCCGGCTGGCGGTGGGCGCTGGCGCTGGGCGCCGTCCCGGCGGTCTACGCCGTGGTGGTGCGCCGCGGCCTCCCCGAGTCGGTGCGCTTCCTCGAGCTGCGCGGGCGCCACGGCGAGGCGGAGGCGGCGGTGCGGCGCTTCGAGACGGCCGCCGGCGTCCCCCCGGGGCCGGCGGTGGCACCCCCGGCCGGCCCGGTCCCGGCGACGCGCCCGTCCGGCCTGTGGGCTCCCGGCACCCGCGGGCGGACGGCGGCGCTGTGGACGGTCTGGTTCGGCATCAACTTCGCCTACTACGGCGCCTTCATCTGGCTGCCCACCCTGCTGGTGGCCTCCGGCTTCTCGCTGGTCCGCTCGTTCGGCTTCACGCTGCTCATCACGCTGGCCCAGCTGCCCGGGTACGCGGCGGCGGCCGTGCTGGTCGAGCGGTGGGGACGGCGGCCGACGCTGGTCGTCTTTCTCCTCGGGTCGGCGCTCGGCGCCGCGCTGTTCGCCCTGGCCGCCGGTGACACCGCCGTCCTGGTCTCCGGGATGGTGCTGTCCTTCTTCAACCTCGGCGCCTGGGGCGCGGTCTACGCGGTGACGCCGGAGGTCTACCCGACCGCGCTGCGCGGCACGGGCGCCGGTGCCGCCGCGGGGTTCGGCCGGATCGCCTCGATCGCCGCTCCGCTGTGCGTCCCGCCGCTGCTGGGCGCCGGCGGCAGCGGGCTGGTCTTCGGTGTCTTCGCCGCCTCCTTCGTCGTCGCGGCGGCCGGGTCCTGGGCGCTGCCCGAGCGCCGCGGCGAGTCGCTCGACACGGCCTGATGCAAAGAGGTCTTTGCAAAGCTGTCTCTGCACCCCTAGCCTCGGCGGCGTGCACGAGGAGGTCCCGCCGACGCCCGCCGTCGACGTCCACGACGCCCGCACGCTGCGCGCGCTCGCCCACCCGCTGCGGGCGACGCTGCTCGGCCTGCTGCGCGCCGAGGGGCCCTCGACCGCCTCGAAGCTGGGCCAGCGGCTCGGTGAGAGCAGCGGCAGCACCAGCTACCACCTGCGGCAGCTGGCCGGCTTCGGCCTCGTCGAGGAGGTGCCCGGCGAGGGCACCGGGCGCGAGCGGTGGTGGCGGGCCCTGCACCGCAGCACCCGGTGGCAGACCGAGGAGGTGGTCACCCAGCCGGGCGGGCGGGAGGTCGTCGAGGAGCTGACCCACCAGAGCCTGGCCACGCAGCGCCGGCTGCTCGCCGCGCACGCCGAGCAGCGCGAGGGGCTCGAGGAGGTCTGGCGCGACGCGACCTCGCTCAACGACTGGGCGCTGCACCTGTCCCCCGAGGGCGCCCGGGCGCTGCTCGACGAGCTCAACGGCGTCGTCGAGCGGTGGCGGACCGAGCGGGAGGAGCCCGGCCAGCCGCTGGTGCACGTGCTCGTCGACCTCTTCCGGCTCGCGGAGTACCCGTCGTGAGCCTCGGCGTCCGCTCCGCCACCCGCCGCTACGTCGGGCTGACGGCGCTGCACTGGCTGCCGGTGGGCCTGAGCGCGCCGGTCACCGTGCTGCTGGCCTCGTCGCGGGGCCTGTCGCCCGCCGACGTCGGGGTCGTGTTCGCCGTCTACTCCGCGGTGGTCCTGGTCCTGGAGCTGCCCACCGGCGGGCTGGCCGACGCCATCGGCACCCGGCCGGTCCTCGTCCTCTCCGCGCTGCTGTCCACGGCCGGTCTGCTGGCCGTGGCGGCCGCCGACGACGTCGTCGCCTTCGCGCTCGCCGAGGGGCTCCGGGGCGTCGCCCGGGCGCTGAGCTCCGGGCCGCTGGAGGCCTGGTACGTCGACGCCGTCCGCGCCGCCGACCCCGAGGCCGACGTGACCCCCGGCCTGTCCCGGGCCGGCGCGGCCGACGGTGCGGGCCTGTGCCTGGGCGCCGTGGTCGGCGGGCTGCTGCCGCTCCTGACCGACGACGCCGGCGACGGCGTGCTCGTGCTGCCCGTGCTGGCGGCCGCGGCGCTGGCGCTGTGCTCGGTGGTCGCCGTCGCGCTGCTCGTGGTCCCGGTGGGCGCCGTCCGCGGCTCCGGTCCCGCCGCCCTGCGGGCCGGCGTCCGCGAGGTGCCCGCCGTCGTCCGCGAGACCGCCCGGATGGTCGGCCGCGACCGGCTGCTGCGGCGGCTGCTCGCCGTGTCGCTGCTGGTCGGTGCGGTGCTGTCCACCCTGGAGCTGGTCGGCCCGCTGCACGTGGCCGAGCTCACCGGCAGCCGCACCGAGGGCTCGGCGGTCTTCGGCGTCGTCATGGCGGTGTCGTTCGCGGCTGCGGGCGTGGGCGCGCTCCTGGCACCGGCGGTGCGCCGTGCCGCCCGCGGCTCCGCGGCGGTGGGGACCGCCGGGCTCGCCGTCGTCGGCGCGCTGGCGGTCGCGGCCGTCCCGCTGGGCGGGCCGGTCGTGCTCGGCTGCCTGTTCGCGGTCTTCTACGTCACCAACGCGGCGGCCTGGCCGCTGTGGAAGCAGGTCATGCACGGGCAGGTGGGCGAGGGGCGGCGCGCCACCGCGCTGTCGGCGTCGTCGCTGGCGCTGCAGGTCGGCGCGCTCGGCGGCACCCTCGGACTGGCGCGACTGGCCGAGGCGGCGGGCACCGGGGCCGCCCTCCAGGCCGCCGGGGCGGCACTGGTGCTGGTCGCGGTGACCTCCCTGGGGCTGCGCCGAGGAGCCCGTGCGCCCGCCGGTGCCGTGGTGCGGTGACCGACCTCGCCGGTTGCCGCCCGGCGCTGCGGGTAGCGCGAGGACATGGCTGATCTCCCCCGCGACCACCTGAAGGGCCTCACGGTCGCCGTCACCGGCGCCAGCGGCAACGTCGGCACCGCCCTGCTGCGGCGACTGGCCGCCCCGGGGAGTGGCGTGGCCGAGGTCCGCGGGCTGGCCCGGCGTGAGCCGCCGGACACCGCCCCCTACGACCGGGTGACCTGGTACCACGCCGACCTCGGGGAGACCGCCAGCGAGCAGGCGCTGACCAACCTGCTCGAGGGCGCCGACGCCGTCGTGCACCTGGCCTGGGCGCTGCAGCCGGGACGCCGGCCCGACGAGCTGTACAAGGCCAACGTCGACGGCACCCGCCGGGTCATGCGCGCCGCGGTCGCCGCGGGCGTGCAGCACGTGGTGCACATGTCCTCGCTGGGCGCCTACGCCCCGGGCGCCGGCGCACGGCCGGTCACGGAGGACTGGCCCACCACCGGCATCCCGTCCTCGCAGTACAGCCGGCAGAAGTCCGAGGCCGAGCGGGTGGTCCGCGAGGTCGTGCGACGCAAGCCGGAGATCACGCTGACCGTCGTCCGGCCCACGCTGGTGCTGCAGCCCGAGGCCGCCAGCGAGATCGGCCGCTACTTCCTCGGACCGCTGCTGCTCGGCGCGGTCCGCCTCGTGCCGGGCCAGGTCGCCGCGCTGCTGCCCCTGCCGCTGCCCTCGCTGCAGGTGGGCTTCGTGCACGCCGACGACGTCGCCGACGCGATCACCCGGATGCTCGACCGCCGCGCCCCCGGCCCGTTCAACCTCTCCGCCGACCCGGCGCTCGACGCCGACGGCATCGCCCGCACCCTGGGCACGACGCGGATCCCGGTGCCGGCGGTGGCGCTGCGGACCGGCCTGTCGGCGGCCTTCCACGCCCACCTGGTGCCCACCGAGCCGGGGTGGCTCGACCTCGGCCTGCAGTCGCCGGTGCTCGAGACCGCCCGCGCCCGCACGCAGCTCGACTGGCACCCGGCCCACCGCGGCGACGACGTCCTGCGCCAGTTCGTCGCCGCCCTTGGCCGGGGCGACGGCGCCCCCGGGCCGCTGCTGTCCCCCACCGGCGGCAAGGAGCACGACCCGGGCGGCGACCCGGCCAACGTCCCGAACCGCCGCCCGGACTAGCCCGGCCGGGTGACCGCACCGCACCCGCCGGGCGTACCACGGGTGGGAGGCGGGCTCGCCGCCCCGAGCGCTGCGGTGACGCCAACCGCCCTCATCACCGCGTTGAGCTGCGGTTTCGTCTTGATCGAGCACTCATGACCGGCTAGTGTTTCGTACATGTGTTCGGGTCATCTGGCGAGTGGTGACGTCCTGGACGACGTCGCCGCGCTGGTCGCCGAGCGCAACCGGATCGACGCCGCGCTGGCCCGGCGGGTGCGGACCGCGGAGCTGACGCAGGCGCCCGAGCGCGACGGGCTGAAGAGCGTGGCGTCATGGCTGCGCGGGCACTGCCGGCTGTCGGCGGCCGCAGCCGGCCGGCTGGTCACCGCCGGGCGGGTGCTCGAGCACCTGCCCGCGCTGGCCGAGGCGCACGACACCGGGCTGGTCAGCGCCGAGCAGGTGGCCGTGGCGGCGCGGGCGGTGACGCCCGAGCGGCTGGCCGCGGCCGCCGCCCAGGGCGTGGACCTGGCCGTCATCGACGCGGTGTTCACCGGCGTGGCGATCGAGCAGGAGCACGCCGCGCTCGGGCCGGTCGTGCAGCGCTACCTCGACGACCTCGACCCCGATGGTCCGGAGCCCGATCCGACCGAGGGCCGGTCGCTCACCCTGTCCAAGCACGCCGACGGCGCCCTGAGCATCCGCGGGCAGCTCGACGCCGCCGGCGGGGAGAAGCTGCAGGCCGTCCTGGAGTCCGTCGTGCAGGCCGACCGCCCCGCCGGCGACGACCGCAGCCGCGCCCAGCGCCTGGGCGACGCGCTGGTGCAGCTGGCCGACAACGCCCTGGCGTCCGGGTCGCTGCCCACCCTGCGGACGGTCAAGCCGCACGTCGCCGTGGTGATCGACCTGGCGGACCTGGTCGACCCCGGCACGAGGCCCGGTGCCGTCCGGATGGGGTTCGGTGCGGTCATCTCCGCCGCCCGCGCCCGCTGGCTGGCCTGCGACGCCACCGTCTCCCGCGTCGTGATGGGCCCCGACGGCGCACCGCTGGACCTGGGCCGCGAGCAGCGCCTGGCCGACCGGCCGGCCCCTCCGCAGGGGCCCGCCGCGAGCTCGCGAGTGGCGGGGGGGCGGGGGGGTCCTTTCACTGGTGGGCCGAGGTGCACCACCTCGTGCACTGGCTCGACGGCGGCGAGACCTCACTGGCCAACTCCGCCCTGCTGTGCGAACGGCACCACACCAAGGTCCACCACGGCTTCCGCGTCGAGCGACGACCCGACGGGCGATGGCACACCTGGCGACCCGACGGCACCGAGATCCTCACCAGGCCACCACTCCTGCAACCCGCAGCGTGATCCGCCGACGCACCCGCGCGACCGCCCGCTGAGCCAGCGGCCGGTCGCGCGGGCCTGCGCGCATCCCGCCCGTCCGCAGCGCTCGGCGCAGGGCAGGTGCTCACTGCGGTACAGCGACGGTCAGCCGTCCGAGGACGACGTCCAGGCGCCGGCCGGCCGGTCCATGTGCGCGAAGACGCTGGCCGCCCGTTCGGGGCGCAGCGAGACGAACAGGCCCTCCGCCTCGGCGAGCACGGTGCCGGGGTCGTCCTCGGCGACCAGCCGGGCGGTCGCGGAGGTGCGGCGGCCGTGCGTCTCACCCATCTGCGCCGACAGCAGCAGCGGCACGCCCAGCCGCACCGGCCGGCGGTAGTGGACCGTCAGCGTGGCGGTGAGCCCACCGCGGCCGGCCGCGCGGACGGCGCGGGCCAGGACGTGGTCGAGCAGGGTGGCCACCACCCCGCCGTGCACCAGTCCCGGCGGACCCTCGTGCGGCTTGCCGACGGTGACCCGGCCGGTCGCCCGCCCGTCGGGGGTGTCGGCGGCCACCAGCGACGGCGCCACCGGGCTGCCCGGGCCGTAGACCGGGCTGTACCAGCGCTCACCCGTCTCGGGGTCGTCGACGCGGGCGACCTCGTGCAGCCCCCGGCCGCGGGCCCGCAGCCGGGCGGCGAGCCCGCGGGCCGCGGCCGCGACGTCCGCGAGCTCGTCCTCGGGGACCTCGGTGCGGACGGCGGCGTCGGCCAGCTCGCGCAGCGCCTCCCCCAGCTCGCCGACCGCCTCCCGGCGCGCGGCCCGCTCCCCCGCCGGCCCTCCTGCAGGGTCCCGCCGCGAGCTCGCGAGCGGTGGGGGCAGGAGGGTCCTTCCTCAGCCACGCGGCATGCCGGCCGCGCGCAGCAGGCCGCTGCCGACGATGACCCGCTGCACCTCGCTGGTGCCCTCGTAGAGCCGGTAGAGCCGGGCGTCGCGGTAGAAGCGCTCCACCGGCGTGGTGCGCAGGTAGCCCAGGCCGCCGTGCACCTGCACCGCCCGGTCGGTGGCGCGGCCGACCATCTCGCTGCACCAGAGCTTCGCCGACGAGGGACCGATCGAGGTGTCCTCGCCGCTGTCGTAGCGGGCGGCGACCTCGCGGACCATCGCCCTCCCGGCGAGCAGCTCGGCGTGCATGTCGGCGATCAGCGCCTGCACCAGCTGGAAGCGCCCGATCGGCGCACCGCCCTGCTTGGCGGTGGCGGCGTAGGCGACCGACTCGTCGAGCACCCGCTGCGCCATCCCGACGCACAGGGCGGCGATGTGCAGCCGGCCGCGGGACAGCACGGTGAGCGCCTTGGCGTAGCCGCGGCCCTCCTCGCCGACCAGCGCGTCGCCGGGCACGTGCACGTCGTCAAAGAAGACCTCCGACGTCCAGGCGCCCGACTGCCCCATCTTCACGTCCTTGGCCCCGAGCGAGACGCCGGGCGCCCTCGCGTCGACGACGAAGCTGGAGATGCCGCGCCCGCCCTTCTCGGCCGGGTCGGTGCGGGCGAAGACGACGAACAGGTCGGCCAGCGGGGCGTTGGTGATGTAGCGCTTCGCGCCGCCGATCACCCAGCCCTCGCCGTCGCGGCGGGCGCTGGTGCGCAGGCCGGCGGGGTCGGACCCGGCCTCGGCCTCGGTGAGCGCGAAGGAGCCGATCAGCTCACCGGCGGCCAGCCGCGGCAGGTACGCCTTCTTCTGCTCCTCGCTGCCGAAGCGGGCGATCACCTGCCCGGCGATGCCGTTGTTGGTGCCGAACAGCGAGCGGAAGGCCGGTGTCGTGTAGCCGAACTCGAAGGCGAGCTCGACGTCCTCGCGCATGTCCACGCCCAGGCCCCCGTACTCCTCCGGGAGGGCGTAGCCGAACAGGCCCATCTGGGCGGCGGCGCCGCGCAGCTCCTCGGGGATGCGGTCGTCGAGGTCGATCTCCTCCTCGCGCGGGACCACCACCTCCCGGACCAGCTCGCGCACCGCGTTCCGGATCTGCGTGAAGTCCTCGGCGTCCACGCCCCCATGGTGACGCCTGTCGCACCGCAGCCGGGACGCGGGTCGCGTGCACCTCGGGCACCGTCTGACGGGAGCAATCCGCAACCAACCGAACACGCCCCGTTGCTGGGATCCGGGATCGGCACTAGCGTCGGTCCCGGCGTCCGAACCCGTGATGCCGCAGACACCACGGAGTCCCCGTGCACCTCCACGTCGCTGTCGTGCCCGCTCCCGACCAGGTGGTCGTCCGCCTCACCGGGGACGCCGGCCGCCCCACGCTGACCCGGCTCGTCCCGGCCCTGACCCGGGCCGCGGGGCACGGGACGACCAGCGTCGTCGTCGACGTGGCCGGCGCGCGCTTCCAGGACGGGACCGCGCTGCAGGCCCTGGCCGGGTTCAGCGACGCCATGGCCGCGGCCGGCCGGTGCTGCCGCGTGGTCGGGGCCCCGGCCGTGACCCGGCGGCTGGTCCGCGAGGAGGGGCTGGCCGAGCACCTCGAGCTCGACGGGCCGCTCACCGGCCAGGACCCCGTGCGCCCCAGGCCGCGCCCGGGCGCCGGGCAGCCGGCGGTGGCGGCGCCGACGCCGACCTGGCTGACGCCCCCGTGGGACGAGATCCCGCCCGCGCGCCCCCGGCCGGTCCCCGACGACCTGTCCGGAGTGCACGGCGCGACCCGCCCGGGGGCGACGGTCCCGCGGGACCGCTGGCGCTGACGGGAGGCCCCTCCCGCGGCGGGCCGCCCGAGGGCAGGACCCGGTTCAGGCGAGGGCGTCGAGGCGGCTCATGTCCTCGTCGGAGAGGGTCAGCCGGGCCGCGGCCGTGTTCTCGATCAGGTGGTCGGCCGACTTGGTGCCGGGGATGGGCAGGACCACCGGCGACTTCTGCAGCAGCCAGGCCAGCGCGACCTGCGCCGGGGTGGCGTCGAGCTCGCGGGCGACGTCGGCGACGGGACTGTGCGGCGCGGCCAGGTCACCGGTGGCGATGGGGAACCACGGGATGAACGCGATGCCGTTCGCCGTCGCGAAGTCGAGGACGTCCTGCGACTGCCGGTTGGTCAGGTTGTAGAGGTTCTGCACGCTGACGACGTCGACGATCTCGCGCGCGGCCTGCAGCTCCTCGACCGAGACCTCGGAGACGCCGATGTGGCGCACCTTGCCCTCGGCCTGCAGCTCCGCGAAGGCGCCGAGCTGGTCGGCGAGCGGGACGTCGGGGTCGATGCGGTGCAGCTGGATCAGATCGATCCGCTCCACGCGCAGGTGGCGCAGCGAGAGCTCGACCTGCTGCTTGAGGTAGGCGGGGCGGCCGACCGGCGTCCAGACGCCCGGGCCCTGGCGGGTCAGGCCGGCCTTGGTCGCGATGACCAGGCCCTCCGGGTACGGGTGCAGCGCCTCGGCGATGACCTGCTCGCTGACGAACGGACCGTAGGAGTCGGCGGTGTCGATGAGGTCGACACCCTGGTCGACGGCGGCGCGGACGACGCGCAGCGCGGCGTCGCGGTCGGCGGGCTCGCCCCAGACGCCGGGTCCGGGCAGCTGCATGGCGCCGTAGCCGAGCCGGTGGACGGGCAGGTCCCCGCCGATGGCGAAGGTGTCGGTCTGTGCGGCCGTGGTCATGGACCCTCCCGGGTGTGCGGCCCGGAGCCGGCTGCTCCGGGGTCTCGTCCGGGCCAGCACCGCCCCTTGGGGGATGCTTCCCCGCGATCCGCGATGTGACCGGCGACACGGGCGAGGGAGGCTGCGGTGGGCGAGATCGTGGTGCTGCGGCACGGGCAGACGGAGTGGAGCCGCAGCGGCCAGCACACGAGCGTGACCGACGTGCCGCTGCTCCCCGAGGGCGAGCAGCGGGCCCGCGACCTGGCCCCCACGCTCGGGCGGCGCTCGTTCGCGGAGGTGTGGGTCAGCCCCCGCCAGCGGGCGCGACGCACCGCGGAGCTGGCCGGGCTGACCGCCACCGGCGTCGACGAGGACCTCGTCGAGTTCGACTACGGCGGCTACGAGGGCCGCACCACCGCCGAGATCAGCGAGGAGCTCGGCCGCCGGTGGTCGGTGTGGCGCGACCCCGTCGTCCCCGGGGAGTCCCCCGGCGAGTCGGTGGCCGACGTCGGCCGGCGGGTGGACCGGGTCCTGGACCGGGCCCGGTCCCGCCTGGACGACGGGGACGTCGCCCTGGTCGCCCACGGGCACGTGCTGCGGGTGCTCACCGCCCGCTGGCTGGGGCTCGGCCCGGAGGCCGGGGCGCTGTTCGCGCTGCCGGCCGGCGCCTACGGCGTGCTCGGGCACGAGCACGCGCGGCCGGTGCTCACCGGGTGGGGGCTGGACTGAGCTCCTCGGCACCGGGCGCGGCGTCGGTCTCGGCGGTGGCGGGCGCGTCGCCGGCCGGCGGGGCCACCGGCCTGCCGAACAGCCAGCCCTGGGCGAGGTCGGCGCCGAGCGCGGCCACCTCCTCGGCGGCCTGCTCGGTCTCCACGCCCTCGGCCACGACCACCGCGCCGAGGCGGTGCGCGTGCCCGGCCACCGTGCGCACCACCGCCCGGGCGCCGTCGTCGGGCAGCGCCGACACCAGCGCCCGCCCGAGCTTGACGACGTCGGGCCGGACGACGTCGAGCAGCGACCGGCTCGACCACCCGGCGGCGACCTCGTCGAGGGCCACCCGCCAGCCGTGGGCGCGGTAGGACTCGAGCACGGCCAGCAGGTGCCCGCGGTCGGTGACGGCGGCCCGCTCCCCCACCTCGAGCACCAGCTGCCGCGGTCCCAGCCCGGCCAGCTCCAGGGCCTCGGCGGTGCTGGCGAGGTCGGCGTCGGGCCGCAGCACCGAGGTGGGGTGGGTGTTGACGAACAGGTCGGCGTCGCCGATCCAGCCGGCGGCCCCGGCGATGGCGCACTCGCGGCCCACCCGGTCCAGCCGCGGCAGCCAGCCGGCGGAGTCCGCGACGAAGAACAGGTCGCCGCCGTCGATCGTGCGGCCGTCGGAGTCGCCGCGCAGCAGGGCCTCGTGCGCGACGACGGCGCGGCCGGTCAGGTCGACGATCGGCTGGTAGGCCGACCACAGCTCCGCCTCGGCGAGGACGCCCACCTCGGCGGTGATCCCCCGCCGGGCCAGCTCGGCGGCCAGCGTCGGGGCGGTGAGCAGTCCGGTGGCCAGCGCGGTGTACTCGCCGGCGGGGTCGGTGGCCACCCGCACCGCCTCGGCCTCAGCGCCGGTCAGCTCGCGGGAGAGCCGGTCGAACAGCCGCTCCACCCCCAGGCCGTCGCGCTCGTCGAGCAGGTCGAGCAGGCCGGGGGCGGCGAACACCGACAGCCCGACCGAGCGGGCGGTGGCGGCCACGGCCGGCAGCACGTGCTCCTGCTCCGTCGCCAGCAGGACCCGGGTGGCGACGTCCGGGAGGTGCCACTCCTCGCGCCGCCGTGCCGCGCCGATCGGACTGCCCACACCAGCAGGATGGCCGACCCCGCCGGCCGGCGCGGGCAGGCGCGCGGCGCGGTGCGGCGCCCCCCGCGGATCGGGACGGACCGGTACTCCTCCCGCGACGCGGACCGCCTCCCACGGCCGCCGGAGGCCCTAGGGTGCGCGCATGACCTCCGCAGTGCTCGCCGACCAGCCGCCCCGCGCCGGCCGGGGAGGTCGACCGCGCGATCCGAGCCGCGACGACGTCATCCGCGCGGCCATCCTGCGGCTGCTCGGGGAGGTCGGTTACGGCGCGCTGACGATGGACGCCGTGGCCACGGAGGCCGGCGTCGGCAAGGCCACGATCTACCGCCGCTGGCGCACCAAGCAGGACCTCGTCGTCGACACCGTCTCCGAGGTCAACCGGGCGTGGACGGTCACCGCCGACACCGGGTCGCTGGAGGGCGACCTGCGCTCGCTGGTGCACCGGATGGTGGAGATGATGGCCAGCCCGGTCGGCGCGGCCACCCGCTCGCTGCTGGCGGCCATGCAGCACGAGCCGGCCCTGGCCGAGGCGTTCCGGGAGGGGCCGCTGGCGGTGTGGCGGCGGGCCTACGACGAGACCTGGGCCCGGGCGCAGGCCCGCGGCGAGGTGGGTCCGGGACTGCCGGGGTCGATCCCGGCCGAGGCGAGCACCGCGCTGTTCGTGCAGCGGTGGCTGGTCACCCGCGAGCCGGTGGACGCCGCCTACGCCGACGCGGTGCTCGAGACGGTCGTGCTCCCGCTGGTGCACCGCGGGCGCTGAGCGTCACCACCCCCGCGTGCCCGGCTCCCCCTTGAAGGGGCCGACGACGTCGGCGGTGATCCAGCCGCCGTAGAAGTCCCCGGCCTGCGCGCGCACCTGCTCGCCGTCGACCAGCGCGCGGTCGACCTTGCTCGGGTAGAACGCCACCGCGCCGCGCAGGTGCTCGTACCCGGCGGTGGGCTGCTCGTAGGACCAGCCGACGGCGGGGTGCCGGCGACCGTCGACGACGGCGTCCCAGTAGGTCGCCGCCCCCTTCCACTCGCACCACGACGACCCGGCCGCCCGCTCGAGCACGCCGGGGACGACGTCCTCGCGGGGCACGTAGTAGACCGGCGGGTGACTGGTCTCGCAGACCCGCACCGCCCGTCCCGTCCGCGCGACGACGCGGCCCCCCAGCTCGACGACGACGCGGCGGGGCGTCACCTCCGCCGACGGCGGGCGGGGGTAGTCCCAGACCGACTCCTGGCCGGGGCCGACCGGGTCGCGACGCGGGGTGCGCACGGCGGCGGTCAGCGCCTGCGGCGCTGGACCTTGCGGGGCTGGACCCTGCGGGTGGCGACCCTGCGCTTCGGGGCCCTCCGCTGCCGGACCTTCCGGACGGCGACCAGGGTCACCAGCACGCCGAGGCCGCCCACCGTCGCCTTGCCCGCCGGGGACACCAGGAAGCGCTGGACGGCGGCCTGCCCCTGGGCCTTGAGCCGCGTGGGGCTGCCCCGGTGGGCCAGGTGGTCCAGGGTCGCCGCCAGGGACTCCCGGGCGGCGTCGATCTCCAGCTGGATCTCTCGAGGGTCGCGAGGCACGGCGACAGCCTGCCAGACGCGGCGCCGACCGGCCCGTTCCCGCCGGGGCCGGACACCCGGCCGGGCCCGGCGACCTAGAATCCCGGCCACGCGGGAGTGGTGTAACGGCAGCCACGCCAGACTTAGGATCTGGTGCCTTCGGGCGTGCGGGTTCGACTCCCGCCTCCCGCACGCGGCCGGCCGGCCGGGCGCCGCGCCGGGACGCGCCGTCCGCGGTCACCACGGCAGCCGATCGTCTTGTCGGCGGTGTCTGACCACTCCTAGCCTGCGCTCCGCCCGCAGCGCGGCGGGCACCGGGCCGAGGGGGAACCGTGTCCGTCGGGGGCAGCGCGGGGGTGCCGGGAACGTCGTCGTCCCCGAGCGGTGGTGCCACGGCGGAACGCCGCACCACGCGACTGCAGTGGCGGCGGACGATCGCCTTCCTGATCGGCCTGGGGCTCCTGCTGGTGAGCGCCCGGGCCGAGGTGGCGAGGCCCCTGGTGGTCATCGCGTTCGTGCTGTTCGCGGTCCTGGCCACCGTGTGGGTCCGCGGTCAGTACGCCGACTCGCTGGACGGGGAGGCGTGGACACCGCACCCGTTCTGGCTGGCGGGGCTCGCCGCCGTCGCGGCGGTCTGCGTGGTCGTCGGCGGCATCGGACTGCTGTGGTCCCCGGCCCTGCCCGGGGGGACCCTCCTCGTCGTCGGCGCGGTGGGCCTCTACCTCGTCGCGGGAGCTGTGATCTCCTCGCGGCGTCAGCAGGTCGCCGCCGCCCTCCGCGACGTCACCATGCCTCGTGAGGAGCCCCGGCGCACGCGGGTCCTGGTAGGTGTGGGCGTCCTGATCGGTGTGGGGGTCGTGGCGGCGCTGGGGACCAGCGCCGTCCTCGCCCTCGGGGGACCGGCCTGGACCAGGGGGATCGCGGCCGGCCTCGCGCTCGTCGCGCTGCTCACGCTGCCGGCCGGGGTGTCCCTGGCGTCCGAGGCGGCCATCGAGATCCTCCGGGAGCACGAGAAGCGCATCCCTCGCCTGCTCGCCATGGGGTCGGGAGCAGCGGTCGTCGTCGCGGCACTGGTCGCGGTCGTGATCACCGAGTCCATGTGGGCGCTGGTGGGGATCGCGGCCTTGGCCGGACTGGTGGTCGCACTCGCCTCCTCGACCCAGGCCGACATCGTGGTGGTGCTCGCAGTGATCGCGCTCATGGGTGTCACCCCGCAGCAAGCGCGACCACCGGTGTACCCGGCGGACGAGGACGAGGTCCTCGTCGCGCTCGGTGACTCCTACATGTCCGGGGAGGGTGCGGCGATCTACTTCGAGCAGACCGACGAGGGCGGGGGCAACGCCTGCCGCCGGGCGCCGACCGCCTGGGCAGCGCTGGCCGGGCAGGAGCCGCAGTTCGGCGGGCTGGACTTCCTCGCCTGCTCGGGCGCGCGCACCTACGACGTCCGCGCCCACGAGGGAGCGGTCCCGATGACACCGCCGGAGGTGGCGGCGGTCCCGGCGCCACCGCTGGCAGAGCAGGAGCACCTCACCGACGGACTGGACACCCAACTGGCCCAGTACGCCAGGCACGAGGGCGACTACGAGCCGGGCCTGGTCGTCATCAGCATCGGCGGGAACGACGCCGGGTTCGCGACCATCGGCCAGATGTGCGTGGCCCCGGGCGACTGCAGCACGGAGCGGGACACCTGGCTCGCCGGGCTGGACGAGGTCGAGCGCGAGCTGCGGCGGACCTATGCCGAGGTGCGGGCGGCGTTCGCAGGGGTCCCTGTGGTCGTCGTCCCCTACCCCTCACCCATCGCGGCGCTGGACGCGACGGGCACCAGCGTGCAGTGCGACCAGATCTCGCTGGACCGCGCCGAGCGCACCTTCGTCACCCAGTTCCTCAACGCCCTCAACGGGCGCATCCACGCGGCCGCGAACGAGGCCGGCTTCCACTACCTGGCGGAGATGCGGAACTCGCTGCGGGACGCCCACCTGCAGCTGTGCGATCCGCTGAACGAGGAACGCCCGGGGATCAACTTCATCGGCCTGCGCTCGGTCAAGGGCGCTCCGGAGCAGCGCTTCAACCCGTTGAACTGGTCGCACAACAGTCTGCACCCCAACGAGCGGGGTCACGCGGCCATGCTGCGCACCTTCCAGATCTGGCGGGCGGAGAACCCGGACCTCGAGGTCGACGCTCCGAACGACCCGAGCGCGCCGACGATGGAGGAAGCCAGTCAGGAGGTCGCCGGAGCGGCGGACTGCAGCGTCTACGCCGACGACGGCTGCCGCGCCGAGGGCACCGCGTGGGCGCTGGGACAGATCGGCCGGTTCGGACTCACCTGGGGGCTCGGCCTGGGAGTCGTCGGCACGGGTGCGTGGGCGTTCGCCGTGGGCCTGTTCGCCTGGCGGCGGCACCGCCGGGCGCTGTACTCCGCGGCGCCCGACGACTGAGCCGGCCGGCGAGCCCGGCCGGGTCGTCAGTCCAGGACGGCGCGCAGCTCCAGCTCCACCGACGGCGCCCCCGGGTCGTCGGCGTCCACGACGGCCAGCAGGTGCGCCTCCCCGCCGCGGACGTCGCGCAGCGCCAGGCCCTCCACCTTGTGCACCCGGCCACCGACCTCGGGGATCCGGGCGACGGCCAGCACGTCCTCGCCGTCGACCAGCGCCAGCGCGGTGGCGACCACCGGGCCGTCGTCGACGGCGTTGGGGGTGTCCTCCGCGGCCGCGCTGAGCAGCTCGCGCCCGTCGGGCAGCGCCACGGCGTCGGTGACCGCCAGGCCCACGCCGTCGACCTCGCCGAGCCCGTAGCGGCGCGGCCGCGCCACCGGGACCGACGCGGGAGCGGTCCGGCCGAGGACGGCGGCCACCAGGTCGGCCAGCGGCACCTCCACGCTGGCCGAGGACACACCGGCGGCCAGGTTGCCGCGCTGGTACCAGCGCACCGTGCCGCCGGACCGGCTGCCGCCCTCCAGGTTCAGCTGGTCCCGCGGCAGGCCGAGGACGGCGACGACCCGCTCGTACAGCGGGCCCAGCTCCGTCGCCCGCGCGACCGGCCGCCCGTCCTCGAACCGCACCAGCACCCCGCGCGTCCGCCGCGGCGAGGAGCCGGAACCGAGCAGCAGCACGGCCGGCTCGCCGTCCACCTCGGCCGGGCAGGCCACCTCCAGGTCCGGCTTGAGGTGCTTGGTCCCCGCCGCCTCGGCGAACACGTCGTGGCCCTCCACCGGCGGCAGGACCCGCACCGGCGTCACCGAGCCGGCACGGCGCCAGGCCGCCGACGTGGCGTCGTCCTGCACGACCAGCCACCCGTCCCCCAGCGGCGCGATCCCGGAGGCGGCGCGCACCGGCGTCCCGTCGTCGAACCGCAGCGTCCTGACCTCGTCCACGAGTACCCGCACCGGCCTGCTGTGCCCGCCCGGTCCGCCACGCATGCGGCGCCGCCTACGCCGTCGCGGTGCCGGCCGCCGCCAGCTCGGGCACGACCGAGTGGCCGGACGCGTCGAGCCAGGCCTCCAGTCCGTCGGCCGGCAGTGCCCGGCAGACCAGCCAGCCCTGTGCCACGTCACAGCCCAGCTCCTCCAGCCGGTCCCAGGTCCGCTGGTCCTCGACGCCCTCGGCCACCGTGGTCAGCCCGAGGTTGTGCCCGAGCTCCACGACCGAGCGCACGATCAGCGCGCTGCGCGGGTCGACGGCCATCCGGGCGACGAAGGACCGGTCGATCTTCAGCTGGTGCACCGGCAGGTCCTTGAGGTGGGCCAGTGAGGTGAAGCCGGCGCCGAAGTCGTCGATCGAGAGGGTGACGTCGCACTCGGCCAGGCGACCGAGCACCCGCCGGGCCCGGTCCGGGTCGGCCATGATCGCGCTCTCGGTGACCTCCAGCTCCAGCGCGGACGCCGGGAGCCGCCAGCGGTCGAGCAGCTCGCGCACCTCGTCGACGAAGCGCTCGTCGACCAGGTTCGGGACCGAGACGTTGACCGCGACACCCAGGGAGAGGCCGGCGTCCCGCCACCGGGCGCCCTGCTCCAGCGCCGCGTCGATGACGTAGCGGGTCAGCGGACGGATCAGCGGCGTGCGCTCGGCGAGCGGGATGAACTCACCGGGCGGGAGCAGCCCGCGCTCCGGGTGCTGCCAGCGCACCAGCGCCTCCACGCCGCACAGCCGTCCGCCGGGGAGCGCCACCTTGGGCTGGAAGTGCAGGACCAGCTCGCGGTTGTCGATGGCGCGCCGCAGCTGACCGAGCAGGCCGAGCCGCTCCACGCTGTGGTCGTCGAGGTCCGCGTCGAAGACGCACACCCCGAGGCCGCGGTCCTTGGCCGTGTACATGGCGATGTCGGCACCGCGCAGGAGCGACTCGACGTCGTCCCCGTGGACGCCGGAGAGCGCGATGCCGATGCTGGCGTCGACGTCGAGGGAGACGCCGTCGACCTCGATGGGCGCCTCCATCGCGGCCAGGGCCCGGGTGGCGAGCTCCCGCGCGTCGTCGGGGTCGGCGGTGGACGGGAGCAGGATGGCGAACTCGTCGCCGCCGAGCCGCGCCACGGTGTCCGTCGCCCGGACCGCCTTCTGCAGCCGCGTGGACACCACCTGGAGGACGACGTCGCCGTAGGCGTGGCCCAGCGTGTCGTTGATGTCCTTGAAGCGGTCGAGGTCGATGAGCATCAACGCCGCCCCGTCGGCGCCGGCCAGTGCCTCCGTCACGCGCTGGCGCAGCAGCGTGCGGTTGGGCAGGCCGGTCAGCGCGTCGTGCAGCGCCTGCTGCCGGTTGCGCTCCGCCTGCGCCGCGACCTCGCGGCGGCTGTGCGTGAGGACCGCGGTGAACCAGGCGACCAGGACCAGCCCGACGCCGAACCCCGCCGGCGTGGCGACGATCATCAGGTCCTGCACGTCGCCCAGCGAGGCCAGGGACGCGCGGGCCTCCTCGAAGTGCTCCTCGGCCTCCTGGCGCAACAGCGACTCGAGGGCCTCGAAGGAGGGGTCGACGTGGGCCTCCTCGAACTCCTCGGCGTGCTCGGGGTCCTCGGCGGCGACGACGAGCAGTTCGTCCACGGCCGAGCGGTAGCTCTCGTGCAGCCGCAGCCACTCGTCGACCTCCGCGTCGTGTCCGGCGCCGTCGACGCCGGCCAGCTCCTCGATCGCCACGCGGGTGGCGGCGCCGGCGGCGTCGTACGCCGCGCGCAGCTCGGGATCGGGATCCGGCTCGGTCTCCATCTGCTCGAACAGCTCCTCCTGGAGCACGAGCGACCGCTCCGCCGCCATGGAGGCCTCCGACACCCTGGCGCTCTCCTGGCTCTGTGCGGCCACGTGGGCGTTGGTCACCGTGGCGGCCACCGAGAAGGCGGTGAGCGTGAGCAGGACCGCGACCAGCCCGACGGCTGCGGTGTGGGTGGGCAGCCGCAGGGCCCTGCGCCGCTCGTCGCGGGTCTCGGACCAGGGTCCCACCGAGGTGGCAGCCCCCGGCCGGCGGTCGTCGGTGTCCATGGCCCCTCGTCGGTCTCGGTGGTGCTCCGTACGGAGCCTGCGTCCCAGCAACGGAGGAGGGCGGCCACGGCTTGAGCCGGTGGCCGGGCGCTGCTCCCACGGGGTGAGACCGGGCCCGGCGCGTCGCGCGGGGCCGCGCCGTGTGCCCCGGCCGCGAGCAGGATCACACCCGGGGTGTCTGCGCAGGTCAACCGGTGCACCCCGGGGCGCACCGGCTCCAGCACGTCGCGGGCCGTCGTAGGCTCGCGGTGTCTGCCTGGCCGCACGCCGACGTGCCTGTGCCGGGCCCCGCCCCGTCCGCGCGTCCTCCGGACCCGACCCGTCGGAGCCCATGACCTCCCCACGCACCGAGACCAGCGACCGACCCGACGAGACCGCCGAGAAGGCCCCGCGGACCCAGCTCAGCGCCACCCAGGTGGTGGCCGGGGCCATGGCCGCGGTGTCCGCGGCGGTCCTCGCCTCCTTCTTCGGCGTGGCCGGCACCGTCATCGGCGCAGCCCTGGTCAGCGTGGTCAGCACCACGGGCTCCGCCGTCTACAGCGCCTCCCTCAGCCGCACCACCGAGCGGCTGCGCAGGGTGCGCACCCGGGTCGGCGGCCGGCCCCCCGCGACCGCGGACCCCGCCGGCGACGACACCGCCACCCGTGTGCTGCCCGCCTACCTGGACCCCCGCCGCGCCGCGCCCGTCTCGCGGCCGCTGCTCGCGCGGGTGCGCTGGCCACGGGTGGCCGTCTACGCCGTGACCGTCTTCGTCCTCGCGATGGGCGTCGTCACCGGCATCGAGCTCATCGGGCAGAAGCCGGTGTCCGCGCTGGTCGGGTCCGACAGCTCGTCCTCGTCCACCACCCTCGGCGAGCTCGCCACCGTGTCGTCCTCGCGGGACACCACGCCGACCTCCCCCGCCACGACGACACCGGCCGACGGGACGACCGAGGCCCCGGCGTCCACGGCTCCGGAGAGCGGCGCCGAGGAGCCCGGCTCGGAGGAGAGCGACTCCTCGACACCGGCCACCTCCACCTCGGAGTCCTCCCCGACGACGGACGACGGCACCGACTCCGGCACCGACTCCGGGACCGACGGCGACACCGGTACGGACCCGGGCACCGACAGCGGCACCGACTCGGGCACCGACTCCGGGACCGACGGCGACACCGGTACGGACCCGGGCACCGACTCCGGGACCGGCTCCGGGACGGGGGCCGAGCCCACGTCCTGACCCGGGCAGTCAGGAGCCGACCAGCGCCCGGTGCAGGACGGCGACCAGCTCGGCGCGGGTGACGATCCCGGCCAGCCGCCCGTCGTCGTCGAGCACCGGCAGGTGCCGCAGACCCCGGTCGGCCATGAGGCCGACCAGCTCGGAGACGGGGGTGTCGACGCCGACGGTGGTGACGGGGCTGCTCATCACCTTCGACACCGGGTCGAGCGCGGCGACGTCGAGGTTGAACAGGTCGTGCACGGTGACGATGCCGACGACCCGGCGGTCCTCGGTCACCACCGGCAGCGCCTTGACCGCGTGCTGGTTCATGAGCATCCGCGCCCGGTAGAGCGTCTCCTGCGGCTGCACGGTGCGGACGTCGCGGGCCATGAGCGCGCCGACGCGCAGCTGCCCGAGCCGGCGGTCGAGGGCGTGCGCCTCGGCCTCGCGGACCAGCGCCAGGACGTCGCCCGGCATGACGTCGAGACCCCGGTCGAGCCGGTCCATCGCCGCCCGCACGTCCTCGGTGCGCAGCCCGACCCGCTCGGTGGGCGGCGCGTCCGCGCCCGCCGGCGGCGGTGGCTCGGGCACGTGCGGGTAGGGCCGGCCGGTCAGGTTGTTGACCAGCGCCGCGACGAGCAGCAGGACCAGGGTGTCGACGCCGACCGGCCAGAGCACGAACGCCCAGCCGTGGTCGTGCACCGCCGCCCCGCCGACGGCGGTGAACAGCGCGCACGCACCGCCCGGCGGGTGCACGCAGCGCAGCACCATCATCAGCGGGATCGCCACGCCGACGGCGACCGCGGCGGCCAGCGTGACGTCGTCGACCAGCTTGCCGGCGGCCACGCCGACCAGCGTCGAGACGGTGTTGCCGGCCAGCACCGGCCACGGCTGGGCCAGCGGGCTGGCCGGGGCGGCGAAGAGCAGGACGGCGGTGGCGCCCATCGGCGCGACGATCCAGGGCAGCCCGGCCGGACCGCCCGGCACCGCCGACGCGGTCAGCCCGGCCAGCGCGATCCCGGCCAGGGCACCGAGCCCACCGCGGAGCACCTCGGTGCGCCGGTAGCCGACCGGCCCCGGGCGCAGCGCCCCGACCCACGCCCTGAGGTCCCCGTGCACCCGGTCCTCCCCCTCGGGCGCCGCCGCCCGTCGGCGGCGGACCCTACGCGCCGCGGAGCCCGCTCAGGAGGGGTCCGACCGCCCCTGCGTCCGGCCGGCCGCCGAGCGCGTCCGGGCCGGACGGCCACACCCCGGCCCCCGCCGGCACCCTCGGCTCAGCGGGCGCCGAGCTCCTGGGCGACCACCGGGACCAGCGCGGCGAAGGCCTGCCCACGGTGGCTGCGCGCGTCCTTCTCCGCCGGCCCGAGTTCCGCCGCGGTGGACTCCAGGCCGTCGGGCAGGAACACCGGGTCGTAGCCGAAGCCGTTGCTGCCGCGCGGCTCGCGGACCACCTGCCCGCGCCACTGCCGCTCGATGACGTGCTCGCTGCCGTCGGGGGTGACCAGCGCGGCGGCGCAGACGAAGGCCGCGCCGCGCCGCTCGTCGGGCACGTCGGCGAGCTGGCCGAGCAGCAGCGCGGTGTTGGCCGGGTCGTCGCCGTGCCGCCCCGACCAGCGCGCCGAGAGGACGCCGGGCATCCCGTTGAGCGCGTCGACGGTGATGCCCGAGTCGTCGGCCACGGCGGGCAGCCCGGTGTACCGGACCGCCTCGCGGGCCTTGAGCAGCGCGTTCTCGGCGAAGGTCGCGCCGGTCTCGGGCGCCTCCGGGTACTCGTCGACGTCGCGCAGGCCCACCACGTCGACGCCGGGGACGGCGGTGGCCAGCAGCCGCTGCAGCTCGGCGAGCTTGCCGGCGTTCCGGGTGGCCAAGAGCAGCCGGGTCATCGCTGCCGCGCCTGCTGCAGCGCCTCCTGCTGCAGCGCCTCCTGCTGCACGCGGGTGAGCTCGGCGCACCCGGCGACGGCGAGGTCGAGCAGGCGGTCGAGGGTGGCCCGGTCGAACACCGCCCCCTCGGCGGTGCCCTGAACCTCCACGAACCCGCCGTCACCGGTGCAGACGACGTTCATGTCGGTGCCGGCGCGCACGTCCTCCTCGTAGGCGAGGTCGAGCCGCGGCTCACCGTCGACGACGCCCACGCTCACCGCCGCCACGGACTGCACGATCGCGGCCTTCCTCGCGAGCTTCTTCCGGGCCCCCAGCCAGGAGACGGCGTCGGCGAGGGCCACGTACGCGCCGGTGATGGCCGCCGTCCGGGTGCCGCCGTCGGCCTGGAGGACGTCGCAGTCGATCGCGACGCTGTTCTCCCCCAGCGCCGCCAGGTCGATCGAGGCCCGCAGCGAGCGGCCGATGAGCCGGCTGATCTCGTGGGTGCGCCCGCCGATGCGGCCCTTGACCGACTCGCGGTCGCCGCGGGTGTGCGTGGCGCGGGGCAGCATCGCGTACTCGGCGGTGACCCAGCCCAGGCCCGAGCCCTTGCGCCAGCGCGGCACGCCCTCGGTGACGCTGGCCGCGCAGAGCACCCGGGTGCGGCCGAACTCGACGAGCACGGAGCCCTCGGCGTGGTCGAGCCAGTTGCGGGTGATGGTCACCGGGCGGAGCTGGTCGGCCGAGCGGCCGTCGGGGCGGGTCACGGACGCCGAGCCTATCCACGCCGTGCCACCGCCTCCTTCCGGACGTTGCCGCGCGGGGAGTGCCGGCACCCGTCAGGATCGGCGTCGTGCGATCGGAGCTGCGGACGGTGCGGACCGGGGGGGTGCCGGCGGTGGTCGACCTGACCGGGGAGTGCGCGGAGTTCGTCCGGGCCCAGGGCGACGGGCTGCTGCACGTCTTCGTGCCGCACGCCACGGCCGGCGTCGCGATCATCGAGACCGGCTCCGGCAGCGACGACGACCTGCTCGCCCAGCTCGACGAGCTGCTGCCCCGCGACGACCGGTGGCGGCACCGGCACGGCAGCCCGGGGCACGGCCGCGACCACGTGCTGCCGGCGTTCGTGCCGCCGTCCACCAGCGTCCCGGTGCTCGAGGGGCGGCTGCAGCTGGGCACCTGGCAGTCGATCTGCCTGGTCGACCCCAACGGTGACAACCCGGAGCGGCAGGTGCGGCTCTCCTTCCTGGCGGGGTAGCCCTCCTCCGGGACGGCCACGGGCCGTTCCGCCCCGCTGCCGTCCCGTCCCCGGGGCACGGCATCATGCCGGGCATGACCGAGACCGTGCCCGCTCCCGTCCGTCTCGTGCCCGGCGACCCGGCCCCCGACTTCACGCTGCCCGACGCCGACGGCACCCCGGTCTCGCTCGCCGACCACCGCGGCCGCCGGGTGATCGTCTACTGCTACCCCGCCGCCCTCACCCCGGGGTGCACGACCCAGGCGGTCGACTTCACCGCCGCGGCCGGCGAGCTGGCCGAGGCGGGGCTGGACATCATCGGCATCTCGCCCGACCCGCCGGAGAAGCTGCAGCGCTTCCGCGAGCAGGAGGGCCTGGGCATCACCCTCGTCTCCGACCCGGACAAGCAGGTGCTGGCCGCCTACGGCGCGTACGGCACCAAGAAGCTGTACGGCAAGGAGGTGCAGGGCGTCATCCGGTCGACGTTCGTGGTCGACGCCGAGGGCCGCGTCGAGCGGGCCGCCTACAACGTCAAGGCCACCGGGCACGTCGCGAAGCTGCGCCGCGACCTCGGCCTGGACTGACCCGCGTCGGTCAGGCCCGCAGCCCCAGGACCCCGGTGACCAGCGCGTCGCAGACCGTCGCGGCGGCCTTGAGGTCGGGCTCGCGCGAGACCATGACGTCGGAGTACAGGAACGACTCCCCCAGCCGCACGACGGCGTAGGACAGCAGCGGCAGCGGCACCTCCGACGTCAGCCCGAGCGTCTCGACGTCGCGCTCGAACAGGGCGGTGTAGGCCTCGATCATCCGCGGCTGCACCCGCCCGCGCGGGTCGGTGAGGATCCGCAGCGCGGTGGCCGGCTCCTCGTCGATGAGGTGGCGCAGCGACGGCGCCGTCCCGAGCACCGAGCGGAAGTCCTCGATGACCGCCAGGCTGCGCAGCCGGCCCGGCTCCCCCTCGCCCTCCGGCCGGGAGTCGTGGGCCTCGGCCGCCTGCCGGAGCGTGCGCTCGGCGAGCCACCACAGCGCCTCCCCGAGGAGGGCGTCGCGGTTGCCGACGCGGCGGAACAGCGTGACCCGGGAGATGCCGAGCTCGGCGGCGAGGACGGTGGTGTCGAGACGCTCCTCGCGGAGCAGCGTGTGCGCGGCCCGCCGCACGACCTCGTCGGGGGGCGCGATCACACGGCGAGCCTAGGGCCGCGGTGACCTGCGGGTACACCGTCGGAGCAGCGGTCCGTCCCGGACGAGCCGGGGGCCGGCCGGCCTCGGGTCGCTCGGGCCCGCGCCGCCGGCATCGCCAGAGCCCCACCGGGTGCGGCAGCATGGCCGGGCATGAGCGAAGAGATCGGCGTCACCGGGCTGGCTGTCATGGGGGCCAACCTCGCCCGCAACCTGGCGCGTCACGGCTGCCGGGTCGTCGTCCACAACCGCACGCGGGCGCGCACCGACGCGCTGCTGGCGGCGCACGGCAACGAGGGCGAGTTCGTCCCCACCGGTTCGGTGCAGGAGTTCGTCGCCGCGCTGCAGCGACCACGCCGGGTCATCGTCATGGTCCAGGCCGGCGCCTCGACCGACGCCGTCGTCCAGGAGCTGATGGAACTCCTCGACGAGGGCGACGTGCTCGTCGACGGCGGGAACGCCCGCTACACCGACACCATCCGGCGGACGGCGGCCCTTGCCGAGAAGGGCGTGCACTTCGTCGGCTCAGGGATCAGCGGCGGTGAGGAGGGCGCGCTGCTCGGGCCGAGCATCATGCCCGGGGGCTCGGCCGAGGCCTACCGGCTGATCGGCCCGCTCCTGGAGAGCATCGCGGCCGTGGTGGACGGGACGCCGTGCTGCACCCACGTCGGCGGCGACGGCGCCGGCCACTTCGTGAAGATGGTGCACAACGGCATCGAGTACGCCGACATGCAGCTCATCGCCGAGGCCTACGACCTGCTGCGCACCCGGCTGGGCATGTCCCCCGCGGAGATCGGCGAGGTGTTCGCCGGCTGGAACGAGGGCGACCTGGACTCCTACCTCATCGAGATCACCGCCGAGGTGCTGCGGCACGTCGACGGTGACACCGGCCGGCCCTTCGTCGACGTGGTGCTCGACCAGGCCGAGCAGAAGGGCACCGGGCGCTGGACGGTGCAGTCGGCGCTCGACCTCGGGGTGCCGGTGAGCGGCATCGCCGAGGCGGTGTTCGCCCGCGCGCTGTCCGGGCACGCCGAGCAGCGGGCCCCGGCGCGGGAGGCACTGCCCGGCCCGTCGTCGCAGCCGGAGCCGGTGGCCGACCGGGACGGCTTCGTCGAGGCGGTCCGGCAGGCGCTGTACGCCTCGAAGGTGGTGGCCTACGCGCAGGGCTTCGACCAGATCACCGCAGGTGCGCAGGCCCACGGCTGGGACGTCGACCGGGCGGCGCTGGCCACCATCTGGCGCGGCGGCTGCATCATCCGGGCGCGCTTCCTCGACCGGATCCGGCAGGCGTACACCGACGAGCCGGAGCTGGCCACGCTGCTCGTGCACCCGTACTTCCGCGACGCCGTGGCCGAGTGCCAGGACGGCTGGCGCACGGTGGTGGTCGAGGCGGCCCGCGCCGGCATCCCGGCACCCGGCTTCGCCAGCGCGCTGGCCTACTACGACGGCCTGCGCGCCGAGCGGCTGCCGGCCGCGCTGATCCAGGGCCTGCGCGACCTGTTCGGCGCGCACACCTACCGGCGGGTCGACCGCGACGGTGCGTTCCACACCCTCTGGTCGGAGGACCGCCGCGAGGTGACCACCGGCTGAGCGGCGCCGCGCCCCGGCCGGACCTCACGCCGTCCACGTCCCCGGCCGCGGCTGCCCGTGCGGCCCGCCGTCCCAGCCGGCGTCCCACGGGAAGCAACCGGCCGGTGAGGCCCAGGCCAGCTGGTAGGCCGGCACCGAGTGCTCCGCCGGCCGCTGGTACCAGCGGTTGGCGCCGAGCAGCACCGCGCCGGGGTCGGGGCACTCCTCGACGACCAGCTCCTCCCGCGCCGCCTCCAGCAGCTCGCCGGGCACCAGCGACCGGCCGGCGACGACCTCGGTGGCGACCGCGTCGAGCAGGGCGTGCGTGGCCTGCGCGCCGCGGCCGACGACCACCAGCTCGGGGTGGCCGAGCCCGAACAGGCCGATGGTGTAGCCGAAGGCCGGCTCGTCGGGCCGGTCGCCGGGGCCGACGTACTGCACGGCGTAGCGGGCGCGGCGGATGACCGCGGCGAGGTGGGCGTCCTCCTGGTCCAGCCAGGCGGTCGTCTGCGGATCGGGCGTCATGCGGTGCAGCCTGCGCGTCGGCACCGACAGGACGCGCCCGCGCACACGCGGTCGTGGACGGCGGGTCCGGCTGTGGACGACGGCGGCCGGATCGTCGTCCGGCGTCAGTCCCCGGCGGTCCGCTTGGCCCGCGCCCGCCGCTTGCCCTCGTGCATCGCGGCCACCCGGGCAACGGGGATGGTGTGCCCCTCGGCCACGAGGTCGGCGGGCAGGTCCTGCGGCGCGGGCAGCAGTGCCGTCCACGGGTCGCCGTCCCCCAGCCGTTCCGGCGCCGTCCGCACGGTGACGTCGCCCGGCCGCGCGGAGGCCAGGTCCTCCCACGCGACCGGCGCCGACACGGGCAGGCCCGGGCGGATGCGCGGGCTGTAGGCGGCCACGATCGTCGAGGAGCCCGAGCGGGTGGAGTCGAGGAAGACCCGGCCGTGCCGGTCCTCCCTGATGTAGGCGGTCGTGGCCAGGTCCGGGTCGAGCGCCGCGGCGCGGGCGGCCAGCGCACGGGTCGCCGCGGCGGCGTCCTCGGGGCCCAGACCGCGCACCGGGACGACGACGTGCACGCCCTTGGACCCGCTGGTCTTCACCGCCCCCGCCAGCCCGGTGTCCGCCAGCGCCCGCCGCACCAGGTCCGCGGCCCGCACGACCACGTCGAAGTCGGCGTCCTCCGGCGGGTCGAGGTCGAGCACGATGCCGGTCGGCTCGGTCTCGGCGCCGGCGCGGAAGAAGGGGACGTGGAACTCCACCGCCCGCTGGTTGGCCAGCCACAGCAGCGTGCGGCGGTCGTCGCAGAGCACCTGGTGCACCTCGCGGTGCGCGCCGAACGACCAGACCGGCACGGTGCGCACCCACTCCGGCGCGCCCTTGGCGACGTTGCGCTGCATGAACGGCTCCTGGCCCGGCCGCACGCGCTTGACCGACAGCGGCCGGCCGGCCAGCTGCGGCACGAGGCGGTCGGCGAACGCGTCGAGGTGGTCGACCAGGTCGCCCTTGGTCACCTCCAGCCCGTCGCCGAGCGGCTGGTCGAGGCTGGTCAGCCGGACGCCGTCCCGTTCGTCGTCGACCACCGGCCCACCGTGCCGTGTCCCCGCGGGCCCGGCAAGCGCGACGCCCCTCGCCGGGGGACGTCCTCCCTCACCGCAGCGCGTCCTCCCTGACCGTGGGACGTCGGGGAGGACGCGCCACGATCAGGTCACCTGATCCTGGCGCCGCCCGCCTCAGACGTCGTAGGACGCGCCCGGGCGGGCCAGCTCGGCGGCCGGGAACACCGCCCGGGCGGCGGCCAGCTGCGCGGCCGGGTCGACCCAGGCGGGCACGTGGGTGACCAGCAGCCGCCGCACCCGGGCCTCCGCCGCGGCCTGGCCGGCCTGCCGGCCGGTGAGGTGCAGGTCGGGCGGCAGGCCGTCGACCTCGGGGTGGGCGGCCTCGGCCAGCAGCACGTCGGCCCCGTACGCCAGGTCGACGACGGCGCGGCTCGGGCCCGTGTCGCCGGTGTAGACCAGCGAGCTGCCGTGCGCGGTCAGCCGGATGGCGTGGCACTCGGCCGGGTGCGCGGTGCGGGCGGTCCGCACGGCGAAGGGACCCAGCCGGGCCGAGACCGGCGTGACCGCGAAGTCGAAGACGTCGGTCAGCGGGGCGGCGTCGGCGTCGTAGGCCGCGGCCAGCCGCCGGTCGGCGCCGGCCGGGGCGATCAGCGGCAGCCGGCGGCGCGAGGAGCGGCCGGAGTAGCGGTGCCAGACGACCAGCGGGGCGACGTCGAGGCAGTGGTCGGCGTGCAGGTGCGAGAGGTACAGCGCGTCGATCGAGTCGGGGTCGGCCAGCGCCTGCAGGGCACCGAAGGCGCCGTTGCCGAGGTCGAGCAGCAGCCGGAAGCCGTCGTGCTCCACCAGGTAGCAGGAAGCCGCCGACGTCGGGCCGGGGCCGCTGCCCGAGCACCCGACCACCGTGAGCCTCACGCTGCCGTCCTCCGCCGGTCCTGGCCGACGCCTCGTTCGCTCACCATGCCGCGGGCCAGGCTAGCTGCCGCCCTCACCGTGCCCGCAGCACGGCCCCGGCCGGCACGGAGAGCACACCGGCGGCCCAGCGCAGGCCGGTGAGGTCGCGGACGACGACGTCGGCGCCGGCCCTCAGCGCCCGCTCGCCGATCCCGACCACCCGCGCGCCGGCCGCCCGCCCGGCGGCGACCCCGGCCGGGCTGTCCTCGAGCACCACGGTGTCCTCCGGGCGCAGTCCCAGGGCCCGCGCGCCGAGGCGGTAGCACTCCGGGTCGGGCTTGCCCGCGCGCACGTCCGGGCCGGTGACCATCGCCGTCGGCAGGGGCAGGCCGGCGGCGGTCAGCCGGGCGGTCGCCAGCGCCGGTGTGCCGGAGGTCACCACGGCCCACACCTCCACGGGGAGGGAGGCCAGCAGGTCGGGGGCGCCGGCGACGGCGGGCACCGTCCCGGCGTCCTCGAGCTCGTAGCGGTCGATCAGCGCGGTCGCCGCCACCCGCCGCGCCCCGGGCACGAGGTCGGCGACCGTGTCGGCCGACCGGCGGCCGTGCACCACGGCCATGACGCCGGCGGGGTCGAGCCCCTGCTCGGTGGCCCACCGCGACCAGGACGCCGTGACGGCGGCGTCGGAGTCGACGAGGACGCCGTCGTTGTCGAACAGCAGCCCCCGCGCGGGCAGGCGCAGGCCACCGTGCAGGGGCCCGCCGCGAGCCTGCGAGCGGTCGGGCTGAGGCCCCCGCTCAGGCGCCCGCCCTGAGCTCGCGAAGGGTGGGGGGAGAGGGGGTCCTTCGCCCTCCGTCACGCCCAGAGCTGGCCCTCGAGGGCCGCGGTGGCCTCGTCGAGGGTGCCGGCGTAGGCGCCGGTGGAGAGGTACTTCCAGCCGCCGTCGCAGACGATGAAGACGATGTCGGCCCTGCGGCCCGCGGCGACCTCCTTGTCGGCGATGCCCAGGGCGGCGTGCAGGATCGCCCCGGTCGAGATGCCGGCGAAGATGCCCTCGCGCTCGACCAGCTGCCGGGTGCGGTGGATGGCGTCCTCCGGCCCGACGGAGAAGCGCGAGTCGAGCAGGTCGGGGTCGTAGAGCTCGGGGATGAACCCCTCGTCGATGTTGCGCAGCCCGTAGACCAGCTCGCCGTAGCGCGGCTCGGCGGCGATGACCTGCACGCCGGGCTTGTGCTCGCGGAAGTAGCGCGAGCAGCCCATCAGCGTGCCGGTGGTGCCCAGGCCCGCGACGAAGTGGGTGATCGAGGGCAGGTCGGCGAGGATCTCCGGGCCGGTGCCGGTGTAGTGCGCCTCGGCGTTGGCCGGGTTGCCGTACTGGTAGAGCATCACCCAGTCGTCGTGCTCGGCGGCCAGCTGCTTGGCCATCGCGACGGCCTGGTTGGAGCCGCCGGCGGCCGGGGAGCTGATGATCCGCGCGCCGTACATCTCCAGGAGCTGGCGGCGCTCCACCGAGGTGTTCTGCGGCATGACGCAGATCAGCCGGTAGCCGCGCTGCCGGGCCACCATCGCCAGTGAGATCCCGGTGTTGCCGCTCGTCGGCTCCAGGATCGTGTCACCCGGGGAGAGCCTCCCCTCCTTCTCGGCCGCCTCGATCATCGAGATGGCGGCCCGGTCCTTGATCGAGCCGGTGGGGTTGTGGTCCTCGAGCTTGGCCCACAGCCGCACGTCGGAGGTCGGCGACAGCGACGGCAGCCCGACCAGCGGGGTGCCGCCGAGGGAGTCGACGAGGGAGGCGAAGCGGGCCATCGGGTGCTCTTCCGGGAGAAGGGACGGGAGGTGGTAGGAGGGCGCGCCTCAGCAGCCGCCGGCGACCGCCGGGAGGATGGTGACCGAGTCGCCGTCCTTGACCCGGGTGTCCAGCGCACCGGTGAAGCGCACGTCCTCGTCGTTGACGTAGACGTTGACGAAGCGGTGCAGCTTGCCCTCCTCGGTCACCAGGCGGCCCTTGAGGCCCGGGTGCTGGGCGTCGAGGTCGTCGACGAGCGCGCCGAGGGTGTCCCCGCTGCCCTCGACGGTCTTGCTGCCGCCGGTGTGGGTGCGCAGGATGGTCGGGATCCGGACCTCGATGGCCATGGTGTGCGGTTCTCCTCGGGAGGGGTCGGGGACGTGCGTCAGCGCTGCGGAGGACAGCGCGGGAGTGCTCTCGGTCGCGGGCAACGCCCGCTCGCCGCGGCGCATTCCGCGGCCGGCCCCGTCCAGGGCACCGCCCCGAGCCTGCGCGGGGTGGGGAGGACGGGGTCCTCGCTCAGTCGTAGACGACGGTCGTCGGCGAGTGGCCGAACAGGTAGGACTCGACGACCTCGACGTCCTCCTCGGTCACCTGGCCGTCGACGATCCGGAAGCTGCGGAACTCGACCTCGTCGCGGGCCAGGCCGGTCTGCCGGCCGTGGTGCCGGGTGGAGACGAGGACGTAGTGCGCGTTCGGCTCGGAGGCGTACGCGACGTCCGTCCGCGAGGGGTGGGCCTCGGTCGCGGTGTGCGAGTGGTAGACGACGACCGGTTCCTCGTCGCGGTCGTCCATGTCCCGGTACAGCCTGAGCAGGTCGGCCGAGTCGAACTCGTAGAACGTCGGCGACCGCGCGGCGTTGAGCATCGGGATGAACCGCTCGGGACGGTCGCTGCCCTCGGGGCCGGCGACGACGCCACAGGCCTCGTCCGGGTGGTCCTCCCGGGCGTGGGCCACGATGGCGTCGTAGGTCGCGCGGTCGATGCGCAGCACGGCACCCAGTCTAGGCGGCGCCGCGCGGCGGCCGGGACGACGGTCCGCACACGGGCCGGTCACCGGCAGGTCACCCACCGGATACGGTGCGGGACCGTGGTCCTCGAGCTGCTCATGGTCGCCGGCGTGGCCCTGTTCGCCCTGCCGTCGCTGTGGCTCGGCGTCCGGGGGCTGACCCGGCGCACCGGGCACTACAGCAGCGACGTCACCGCCGACCGGGTCTCGCTGGTCCTGCTCGTCGCCGTCCGCGCGCTCGTGCTGCTGCTGGTGCTGGTGCTCTCGGCGGTCGTGCTGGTCTCCGCCGTCGGGGCGGCGGTGCGCGACCTGGAGATGCCCAGCCTGGTGTCGGTGTTCTTCGTCCTCGACCTGCTGCTCGCGGTGCTGGTGGTGCTCACCTTCGGCCGGCGCGACCGGCGGCGACCGCGTCGACGAGCGACCCCTGCAGTGCGGTGAGCCAGTAGTAGACGGCCAGCTGCTGGCCCTCCTCGCCCGTCGGGTCGTCGGGCGGCTCGGTCTCCTCGGTGACGCCGATCCGCTCCCCCAGCGCCAGCCGCAGGTCGTTGGTGGTGCGCAGCCAGGCGCCGGCCTGCTCGCGGTCCAGGCGCACCACGCCGCCCCCGGCCGCGAGCGTGGCCCGGACGGCGGCGAGGTCGTCGGTCTTGCCGCTGCGCAGCGCCGCCTCGGTCAGCTCGCGGTAGTCGGCGGCCAGCTGCGGGTCGCTGCGGTGCCCGGCCGGCAGCAGCCGGTCGAGCACCGGGTCACCCTCGACGTCGGCGGGGTCGGCGGCCAGCAGCTGCTCGAGCTGGTCGAGCAGGAGGCCGAGGACGCCGGCCTCGGCGGGGTCCAGGCGGGCGACGACGTCGTCGCCCCTGCGGCGGAACGGTTTCACGAGTCCCGCTGGTAGGTGGCCCACAGGCCGTAGGCGTGCAGCCGGCTGGTGTCGTGCTCCATCCGCTCGCGCGGGCCCGAGCTGACGATCGCCCTGCCCTCGTGGTGCACCTGCAGCATCAGCTCGGTGGCCGTCGGCTCGTCGTAGCCGAACAGCTCCCGCAGCACGTGGGTCACGTAGGTCATGAGGTTCACCGGGTCGTTCCAGACGATGGTGACCCACGGCCGGTCGAGGTCGGCGGTCTCCTCGACCGTGGTCTCGGGTGTCCGCGTCGGCGCGAGGGGTCCGGCCACGTCACCACTCTAGGACGGCCCACCTAGGCTCCGGCCATGCCGACGGGTCCTGCCCTCCTCACCGACCGGTACGAGCTCACGATGGTCGCCGCCGCCCTCGCCGACGGCACCGCCGACCGCGACTGCGTGTTCGAGGTCTTCGCCCGGCGGCTGCCGCACGGCCGCCGCTACGGCGTCGTCGCCGGCACCGGCCGCCTGCTCGAGGCGCTGCCGGACTTCTGCTTCGGCGACGACGAGCTCGAGACGCTGCGCGCCCAGGGGCTCACCGACCCCCGGCTGCTCGACTGGCTGGCCGACTTCCGCTTCTCCGGCGACGTCGACGGCTACGCCGAGGGTGAGCTGTTCTTCCCCGGCTCGCCCGTGCTCACGGTGCGCGCGCCGTTCGCCGAGGGCGTGCTGCTGGAGACCCTGGTGCTCTCGGTGCTCAACCACGACAGCGCGATCGCCTCGGCCGCCGCGCGCATGGTCGGCGCGGCCTGCGAGCGGCCGTGCATCGAGATGGGCTCGCGGCGCACCCACGAGCAGGCCGCCGTCGCCGCGGCCCGCGCCGCCTCCCTGGTCGGGTTCGTGGCCAGCTCCAACCTGGAGGCCGGACGGCGTTACGGCGTCCCGACGACGGGCACCAGCGCGCACGCGTTCACCCTGCTGCACGACGACGAGACCGCCGCCTTCCGCGCGCAGGTCGAGGCGCTCGGCGCCGGCACCACCCTGCTGGTCGACACCTACGACGTCGTCCAGGGGATCCGCAACGCCGTCGCGGTGGCCGGGCCGGAGCTGGGCGCGATCCGGCTGGACTCCGGGGACCTGCCCACGCTGGCCACGCACGCCCGCGAGCTGCTGGACTCCCTCGGCGCGACCGGCACGCGGATCATCGTGACCAGCGACCTCGACGAGTTCGCCATCTCCGGGCTCATGGCCGCCCCGGTCGACGGCTACGGGGTGGGCACCTCGCTGGTCACCGGCTCGGGCGCCCCGACCGCCGGGATGGTCTACAAGCTGGTCGAGCGCGACGGGGTGCCGGTGGCCAAGCGCTCGGAGGGCAAGAACTCCGTCGGCGGCCGCAAGACCGCCGTCCGCCGGCACGACGCCGACGGGACGGCGACCGCCGAGGTGGTCACCAGCGGCCGGGTCGAGCCGCGGGACGGCGACCGGTCGCTGCTGGTCGACCTGGTGCGCGGCGGGCGGGTGGTCGACCCCGCCTCCCCGGCCGACGCGCTCGCCGCGGCGACGGCGCACCACCGCCGGGTGCGGGAGGCGCTGCCCCCCGAGGCATGGGCGCTCTCGCGCGGGGAACCGGTGCTGGAGACGGTGACCGAGTGAGGACCGGAGGGCCGCGATGACCCGCGCACTGCTGGTGGTCGACGTCCAGAACGACTTCTGCGAGGGGGGCAGCCTGGCGGTGTCCGGCGGCGCGGCCGTGGCGGCGGCGATCAGCGCGCACGTCCGTGACGCGGCCGGGGAGTACGCGCACGTCGTCGCCACCCGGGACCACCACGTCGACCCCGGCGGCCACTTCGCCGAGCAGCCGGACTTCCTGGAGACGTGGCCGGCACACTGCGTCGTCGGCACCGGCGGGGCGCAGCTGCACCCCGCGCTGGACCGCGAGCCGCTCGAGGCCGTCTTCGACAAGGGCGAGTACGCGGCGGCCTACTCGGGCTTCGAGGGGCGCGCCGACGGGACGCCGCTGGCCGACTGGCTGCGCGAGCGCGGGGTGGACGCCGTCGACGTCGTGGGCATCGCCACCGACCACTGCGTGCGGGCCACCGCGCTCGACGCCGTCGCCGAGGGTTTCGCGACCCGCGTGCTGCTGCACCTCACCGCCGGGGTCGCGGAGGCCTCCACCGACGCCGCCCTCGACCAGCTGCGCACCGCCGGCGTCGAGCTGGCGGGACGGGTGCACCGCGCCGGCTGACCTGCCGATGCCGCAGCGTCACAGCGCGTCGAGGACCTCGTCCCTCGTGAACCCGAGGACCTGCAGGACGGCGTCGAGGTAGGGCTGGTTGAGCGCGGTGTGGGCCTGCTCGCGCACCACCGGCTTGGCGTTGAAGGCGATGCCCAGGCCGGCCGCGTTGAGCATGTCGAGGTCGTTGGCGCCGTCGCCGACGGCCACCGTCTGCTCCAGCGGGATGCCGTGCTCGGCGGCGAAGCGGGCCAGCGCCCGGGCCTTGCCGGCGCGGTCGACGATCTCGCCCACCAGGCCGCCGGTGAGCCGGCCGCCGGCCACCTCGAGGGTGTTGGCCGCCGCGAAGTCCAGGCCCAGGGAGACGGCGAGCGGGTCGGTGATCTGGGTGAAGCCGCCGCTGACGATGCCGCAGCGGAAGCCCAGCCGCTGCAGCGTCCGGATGAGCGTGCGGGCGCCCGGGGTCAGCTCCAGGTGCTCGCGGACCTCGTCGAGGACCTCGACCGGCAGCCCCGCCAGGGTGCGCACCCGGGCGCGCAGCGACTCGGCGAAGTCCAGCTCGCCGTTCATCGCGGCCGCGGTGATGCGGGCGACCTCGGCGGCGCGGCCGGCGCGGGCGGCCAGTTCGTCGATGACCTCGCCGCGGACGAGGGTCGAGTCGACGTCGAGGACGATCAGCCGCTTGCTGCGCCGGGCCAGCCCCACCTGCTCGACGGCGATGTCGGCTCCGCCGGCGGCGGCGACGGCGGCCAGCGCGGTGCGCAGCTCGGTGGCCTCGGCACCGGAGACGGTCAGCTCCAGGCTGGTGACCGGGTAGTCCGACAGCCGGCGGATCGCGTCGATGTTGCCGCCGACCCCCGCGATGGCCGTGGCGGCTCCCGCGACGGCCGCGGGCGGCACGGGGCGGCCGAGCAGGATGACGTGGTGCGGGCGGCCCGTGCGGGCGCTGTCCGGGCCCGGGCCGGAGGCCGACTCGACCTCCACCCGGACCCCGGTGGCCTCGGCGACCCCGGCTCCCAGGCGGGCCAGCCCGGAGAGGAAGACGGCCTCGTCGACCGGCCCGTCGGCCGGCAGGGCGGCCAGGACGACGCCGAGCACCAGGTGGCCGTGCACGACGACCTGCTCGACGTCGACCACCTCGACCGGCGCCAGGCCCTCGGCGCCCTCGGCGCCCTCGGCCAGCGCACCGAAGAGCCGGGCGGTCACGCCGGGCCGGTCCGCGCCGGTGACCGTCAGGAGCGCGCGGGGCCCCTCGAGCATGGACTGGGGAGGTGTGCGGGGAGCGGGGTCGAGCGGCACGGCCGTCATCGTGCCCCACCGTCCGGCCCGCCTCCCGGGGCGGTCCGGACGCGGCGACGCCCCGCCGGCCGGGGCCGACGGGGCGTCGCTGGTGCGATCAGAACGGATCGGGGTCGTTGGGACCCTGACGGGGACCGGAGTCGCCGGCCAGCTCGCTGACACCGCCGTAGGGCTCGTGCCGCTTGCCGACGTGCGCCTCGCGCTGGAGCCGCTCGATGAGGTGGGGGTAGTGCGCCTCGAAGGCCGGGCGCTCCGACCGGATCCGCGGGATCTCGGTGAAGTTGTGCCGCGGCGGCGGGGACGACGTCGCCCACTCCAGCGAGTTGCCGTGACCCCAGGGGTCGTCGCGCAGCGCGAGCCGGCCGTACTTCCACGACTTGGCCACGTTGTAGAGGAACGGGATCGTCGAGGCGCCGAGGACGAACGACCCGATCGTCGAGACCACGTGCAGCGTGGTGAAGCCGTCGGTGGGCAGGTAGTCGACGTACCGGCGCGGCATGCCCTGGGTGCCCAGCCAGTGCTGGACCAGGAACGTCGCGTGGAAGCCGAGGAAGGTCAGCCAGAAGTGCAGCTTGCCCAGCCGCTCGTCCATCATCCGGCCGGCCATCTTCGGGAACCAGAAGTAGATGCCGGCGTAGGCGGCGAACACCACGGTGCCGAAGACGACGTAGTGGAAGTGGGCGACGACGAAGTAGCTGTCGTTGACGTGCCAGTCCAGCGGCGGGCTGGCCAGCAGCACACCGGTCAGCCCACCCAGGAGGAAGGTGACCAGGAAGCCGATCGAGAACAGCATCGGCGTCTCGAAGGTGAGCTGCCCGCGCCACATCGTGCCGATCCAGTTGAAGAACTTGATGCCGGTCGGCACGGCGATGAGGTAGGTCAGGAAGGCGAAGAACGGCAGCAGCACGGCGCCGGTCGCGTACATGTGGTGCGCCCACACGGTCAGCGAGAGGCCACCGATGAGCAGCGTCGCGGCGACCATGCCCTTGTAGCCGAACAGCGGCTTGCGGGAGAACACCGGGATGACCTCGGTGATGATGCCGAAGAACGGCAGCGCGATGATGTAGACCTCGGGGTGGCCGAAGAACCAGAACAGGTGCTGCCACAGCATCGGCCCGCCGTTCTCGTCGGAGAAGACGAGGGCGCCGAGGTTGCGGTCGGCCAGCATCCCCAGCAGCGCCGCGGTGAGGATCGGGAACGCGAGCAGCACCAGCAGGCTGGTGACCAGCGTGTTCCAGGTGAAGATCGGCATCCGGAACAGGGTCATGCCCGGCGCCCGCAGGCAGACGATCGTGGCGGTGAAGTTGACCGCGCCGAGGATGGTGCCCAGACCGCTGACCGCCAGACCGGCGAACCACATGTTGACGCCGACGCCGGGGGTGTGCACGACGTCGGAGAGCGGGGCGTAGGCGTACCAGCCGAAGTCGGCGGCCCCGCCCGGGGTGAGGAAGCTCGAGATGACGATCGCGCTGCCGAAGAAGAACAGCCAGAACGAGAAGGCGTTCAGCCGCGGGAAGGCGACGTCGGGCGCACCGATCTGCAGCGGCATGATCAGGTTCGAGAACGCGAAGAACAGCGGCGTCGCGAACATCAGCAGCATGACGGTGCCGTGCATCGTGACCAGCTGGTTGTACTGCTCCGGCGAGAGGAACTGCAGCCCCGGCTGCCCCAGTTCGCCGCGGATCAGCATGGCCATGAAGCCGCCGATGACGAAGTAGGCGAACGACGTGGCCATGTACATCAGGCCGATGGTCTTGTGGTCCGTGGTCCGCAGCAGGTTCGACAGCTGGGAGCCCCGCTGGACCTCGCGAGCCGGGCTCGGCCGGCTCACGATCGGTGCAGGCGCGATCGTCACGAGCCGCAGCTTAGACCGTGTCCGGCGGGGCCGTCCGGCCCGACCGGGAGGGCACGCCGCGACACGGAGCGTGCACCCTGGCGCGCCCGCAGGTCACATCATGATCACGATGGTTTCCGCCCTGCTCAGGAGGGGAACAGGACCGTCCGGCGCTGGAGATCCCAGGCCCCGGCCACCTCGGCCACATGCTCAGGAGGTCCACCGTGGAGATCCTCTGGAACATCATCGTGCTGATCGTCGTCGGCGCGATCGCCGGCTTCATCGCACGCGCCGTCGTCCCGGGCAAGCAGTCCATGAGCGTCGGCATGACGATCGTGCTCGGGATCATCGGTTCCCTCGTCGGGAACCTGCTCGGCAGCCTGCTCAGCGGACGCGGCTTCGAGCTCGGCACCGCCGGGATCATCGGCTCGATCATCGGCGCGATCGTCGTGCTGCTCGTGTACGTCTTCGCCACCCGTGGACGGTCCCGCGGCACCCGCGTCTGACCCGGCACCCGGCCCTCCCCGCGCCATGGGGGACGGCGGGGAGCCCGACAGCGGTCCCAGGAGGGGCCCGGCCACCCGGCCGGGCCCCTCCTGGCGTGTCGGGCCGGGTCAGACCGTCCAGGTGGTGACGTCCACGGCGAGGGTCACCGGCACCTGCGCCGGCAGCCGGGCCACCGCGGCGGCCAGCTGCTCCGGCGCGAGGTGCCGCGCGTGCGGCCCCATCCCGACGACCGCGGTGACGGCGCGCCGGTCGAGCACCAGGGTCTCGCGGTGCCGCACTCCCCCGGCCGGTGCCAGGTGCGGCTCGAGCGCCGCGGCCAGCCGCTCCGCCTTGTCCGGGTCGACCCGCAGCAGGCCCAGCGGCCCGACCAGCTCGGCGAGGTGGTCGGGCGCGGGGGTGGCCACCACCAGCCGGCCGCCGGGGCGCAGCACCCGCGCGGTCTCGGGGCCGTTGCGGGGGGCGAAGACCACCGTCACCCGGTCGACGGCGGCGTCGCGGACCGGCAGCCGGGCCCAGGTGTCGGCGACGACGGCCAGCGCCCGGGGCGAGGCCCCGGCCGCCCGCCGGGCCGCGTAGCGCGACGAGTCCAGCACCACGCCGACCGCGCCGGGCAACCGGTCGAGGACACCGGCCAGGTGGTGCCCGGTGCCGCCGCCGAGGTCCAGGACGCCGTCCACCGGCCCCTCTCCCGCGGCGACCGCGTCGGCCAGCACCCGGGTCAGCCCGGCGTAGGTGCCGGCGGCAAGCACCTCGGCCCGGTCGGCCACCATCGCCGCGGTGTCGCCCGACGGCGGCGTGTGCCCCGGCGGCAGCAGTGTGACGTGACCCTGCCGGGCGCGGTCGAACGAGTGCCCGGCGGCACAGCGCAGGCCGGCGTCGCCGGGCAGGGCTGCCAGGGGCTGCCGGCACACCGGGCAGGCGAGCAGCGCCACCGCCCGCTCGGGCCAGGGGCGCCGGGCGCTCACGGCCGGCCCGCGCTCACGGCCGGCCCGCGGGCGCGGCCACCGGCGGCTGCGCCGGCGGGGGCGGGGCCTCGGCCGCGCGCCCCGGGACGACCGGCACGGCGACGAGCGCGGCGGCCGCCCCGACGGCGAAGGCGGCCGGGTAGCCCGGGCCGGCCTCGACCAGCAGCGCGGCCAGCGGCACGGTCAGCGCGGCGGCCAGGTTCTGCGCGGTGTTGTGCGCGCCGAGCGCCCGCCCGGCCCAGGCGCTGCCGGCCTGCTCGGCCACCGAGGTGAACGCCACGCCGTTGGGGCTGACCGTGGCCACCGCGGCGAGCGCCACCGCCGCGGCCGCCACGGCGGGGCCCAGGACGTCCGGCGTCAGGGCGGCGACGAGCGCCAGGACACCGACGGCGACGGCCACGGCGACCGCGACCCGGCGCAGGGGACCCAGCCGGCTGCCCGCCCGGTCGGACCACACGCCCGCGCCGAGGCGCGCCGCCACGCCGCCGACCTGGGTGACCGCGAGCAGCGTGCCGGCGGCCGCGACCGCCCAGCCCGCGTCGTGCACCAGCCAGTCGAAGGCCAGCCCGGCGACGGCGAACTGCGGCACCACCAGCAGCGTGCTGGCCGCGTGCACCCGCCAGAGCACCGGTCCGCGGTACGGCGAGGCGGGGCGCGGGGCGCCGTCGGCACGGAGCGGGCGCGCCGGGTCGCGCACGAGCAGCGCCACGAGCACGGCGGTGGCCCCGCAGCCGGCCGCCAGCAGCGCGAACGCCCCGCCCGGGCCGTCGCCGGCCAGCCGCGGGAGGAGCAGGGCGGCGAGCCCGACGCCCAGCGGCTGCCCCGCCTGCCGGATGCCCATCGCCAGCCCCCGCTGCGCCGGCGGGAACCAGCCGAGCACCAGCCGGCCGCTGGCCGCGTGCACCGAGCCGCTGCCCGCGCCCGCGAGCAGGAGCCACAGACCGGTGGGCAGCGCGGCGTCGGCGAGCGCGGCGCCGGTGAGCCCGCCGGCGGCGATCGCCAGGCCGCAGGAGAGCACGAGGCGCTCGCCGTGGCGGTCGGCCAGGGCGCCCCAGAGCAGCAGGGTCAGCACGAGGCCGGCGGTGGGGGCGCTGACCAGCAGCCCGGCCTGCGGCAGGCTCAGCCCCTCCTCGCGCAGCGCGACGGTGAGGAACGGCAGGCCGTTCTGGGCCGCGCAGGCGGCGACCAGGCCGGTGAGCCCGACGGCGAGGTACCGCCAGCGGGCGGCCGGTGGGGCCTGCGACCCGGTCACCGCGCGGCCGTCACGGCCGGGGCCCGCGCGGCACCGGGTGGAAGGTCACCTCGAACAGCGCGCCGTCGGCGGCGACGGCGGTCACGAACGTGCCGTGCGGCTGACGGCGGCGGTCGGTGGGCGAGCCGGGGTTGAGCAACCGCAGGCCGGTCCCGGCGGTGGTGTCCCAGGGGATGTGGCTGTGCCCGAAGAAGAGGACGTCGGTGTCGGGGAAGCGGGCGGCGCAGCGGCGCTCGCGCCCCTTCGCGTCGCCGGTCTCGTGCACGACGGCGATCCGCAGCCCCTCGACGTCGGCCCGCGCCACCTCGGGGAGCCGCTCGCGCAGCGCCCCGTGGTCGTTGTTGCCGTGGACGGCGAGCAGCCGGCGGGCCCGCGCCTCGAGCGCGTCGAGCAGCGAGACGTCCACCCAGTCGCCGGCGTGCACCACGAGGTCGGCGGCGTCGACGGCCGCCCACAGCGCATGAGGTAGGTCACGTGCGCGCCGGGGCAGGTGCGTGTCGGCCATCACGACCAGCGAAACGGGCACGGGGTCATGGTTGCAGAGGGTTACCTTGCAGGTTCGGCCGACGAACTCGGTCCCCTCCCCCGCACGACCCTGAGGACCTCATGACCCACGCCTCCACCCCTGCCGCCGGTCCGGAGACCACGGCGACAGAGCCCTACGAGAAGCGCTGGCTGGCGCTCGGCGTCATCGCGATGACCGTGCTGCTGGTCATCCTCGACGCCACGATCGTCAACATCGCGCTGCCCGCCGTGTCGACCGACCTGGGGATCACCGCGGCGTCCCAGCAGTGGATCGTGACCGCGTACACGCTGACCTTCGGCGGCTTCCTGCTGCTCGGCGGGCGCATCGCCGACTACTGGGGCCGCAAGCGGACCTACCTGGTCGGTGCGGTCGGCTTCGCCGTCGCCTCGGCGCTCGGCGGCATCGCCCAGAACGAGGCGATGCTGTTCGCCGCCCGCGCCCTGCAGGGCGTCTTCGGCGCCCTGCTGGCCCCGGCGTCCCTGGCGCTGCTGACCGTGCTGTTCACCGACCCGAGGGAGCGCGCCAAGGCCTTCGGCGTCTACGGCGCCATCGCCGGCGGCGGCTCGGCGGTCGGCCTGCTGCTCGGCGGCGTGCTCACCGAGTACGCCGACTGGCGCTGGTGCTTCTGGGTCAACCTGCCGGTGGCGCTGCTCGCCGTCGTCCTGGCGATCCCGATCGTCCCGGAGAGCAAGGCCCCCGGGGACACCCGCTACGACATCCCCGGCGCCGTGCTGATCACGCTCGGCCTGGCCTCGATCGTCTACGGCTTCACCCGGGTGGCCGAGGCCTCGCAGACCAACGCCGCGGAGGCCGCGGCGGCCAACGCCCGGGCGGCGGCGCAGGGCGACCCGACCCTGGTGACGCCGGACAGCGGCTGGACCGACGGTGCGGCGTGGCTGTTCATCGTCGCCGGGCTGGTGCTGGTGGCGCTGTTCGTCCTGCTGGAGCTGCGCACCCGCAACCCGCTGCTGCCGATGCGGATCGTCCTCGACCGCAACCGCGGCGGGGCCTACCTGACCTCGACGCTGGTCGGCGCCGGCCTGATCGGGGCGTTCTTCTTCCTGAGCCTGTACTTCCAGCAGGTGCTCGGCTACGAGCCGGTCGTGGCCGGCCTCGCCTCGCTGCCGACGACGCTGGGCGTCTTCGTCTCGGCCGGTGCGGCCAGCGCGCTGGTGCCGCGGGTGGGCCCGAAGCCGCTCATGGTCCTCGGCGGGCTGCTGGCGGCCGCGGGGCTGTTCACGTTGTCCTTCGTCGGCGTCGACACCGGCTTCTGGGCGCTGCCCTTCCCGGGCCAGCTGCTGCTCGGCCTGGGCCTCGGCTTCACCTTCGTGCCGCTGTCCAACCTGGCGCTCGTGGGCGCCGGGGAGCACGACGCCGGTGCGGCCAGCGCGATGCTCAACGCCACCCAGCAGGTCGGCGCCTCGATCGGCACCGCGGTCCTGGCCTCGCTGTCGGTGGGCGCCATCAGCACCTACACCGCCGACGTCCTGACCTCCGGGGCCGACCCGCAGGACCCGGCGGTCGGCCTGGCCGCGCAGGTCGAGGGCTACACCACCGCCTTCACCTGGGCGGCCGGCCTGCTGGTCCTGGGCGCCGTCGCGGCGGCGGTGCTGGTCAAGGCGACCAAGCAGGACCTGCCGGCGGGCGACGCCCCCGTCCACGTGGGGTGAGCCGGGGGCGACGACCCGGGAGTCAGCCCCCGGTGCGGCCCGCCATGTCGCGGAGGCGGGCGTTGTAGGCCTCGAGCTCGGCGTCGTCGGTGCGCTCGGCGACGCGGGTGATCCGCTGGCCGCGGCGCTCCTCCGAGCCCATCCACGAGAACAGCACGACGGCGAGGACCAGCACCGTCGGCAGCTCGCCGAAGGACCAGGCGATGCTGCCGGCGGTGTTCTGGTCGGCCAGCGGGTCGACGCCCCAGGCGGCCGGCGGGTCGGCGAAGGTCCGCACCACCAGCGACGACGACATCATGATCGCGACGCCGAAGAAGGCGTGGAACGGCATCGGGACCAGCAGCTCGAGCATCCGGCCGCCGTGGCCCACCTGCCGCGGCCACGGGTCCTGGGCGAGGATCGGCCCGAAGAAGAGCAGCCCGGTGACGGTGAAGTGGGCGAGCATGAACTGGTGCCCGACCGGGTCGCCCATCAGGGCGTCGAAGACGGGCGTGAAGTAGACGCCGTAGAGGCTGACCAGGAACAGCGGCAGCGTGAACAGCGGGTGGGAGACGAAGCGCGCGACCCGGCTGTGCAGCGCGTCGAGCAGCAGCGCGCGCGGCACCCCGGCCACACCCCTCCCCCGCGGCAGCGCCCGCAGCGCCAGCGTCACCGGCCGGCCCATCAGGAGCAGCAGCGGCGCCACCATCGACAGCACCATGTGCTGCGACATGTGCACGCTGAACAGCACCATGCTGTAGCCGTTCAGCCAGGTGCCGGTGACGGCGAACAGCGCGAGGCACCCGGCGGCCCACGACGCCGCCCGCCACCACGGCCAGGCCACGCCCGAGCGGCGCAGCCGGACCGTGCCGACCAGGTAGGCGGCCAGGCCGAGCAGGGCGAGCACCGGCAGGACCGACCAGGCGTCGAGGTGCGGCAGGAACAGCCGCCCCCACGTGGGTGGCTCGTCGGGCACCCACATGCCCGAGTGGTGCCCGTGCTCCACCTGCGCCTCCAGCCCGATCGGTCGTCCGCTCCCACTGTCCCACCTGGTGACGAGATGGAACGGCCACCCTTCAGGGCCCCGCGCCGAGCGTGCGAGGCGTGGGGGGGAGGGTGGTCCTTCGTCAGTCGTGGACGGGCGCCTCGTGGCCGGCGTGCGCCTCCGCCTCGATCTGGAAGGTGCAGTGGGCGACGTCGAAGTGCTCGCCCAGGCAGGACCCGAGCGCGTCGAGCACCCGCCCGCCGTGACCGGCGGCCAGCGCCTCGTCGGTGACGACGACGTGCGCGGACAGCACCGGCAGCCCCGAGGTGATCGTCCAGGCGTGCAGGTCGTGGACGCCGACGACGCCCTCGACGCCGAGCACGTGCGCGCGCACCCGGTCCAGGTCGACGTCGCGGGGCGCGGCCTCGAGCAGCACGTCGAGCGCGTCGCGCAGCAGCGCCCACGCGCGCGGGAGCACCAGGCAGCCGACCAGCAGCGCGGCGAGCGTGTCGACCGGCGTCCACCCGGTCAGGGCGACGACGCCACCGGCGACGAGGACGGCCACCGAGCCGAGCGCGTCGCCGAGCACCTCCAGGTGGGCGCCGCGGACGGCGAGCGAGCCGCGGCGGCCGCGGTGCAGCAGCGCCAGGCCGGCGAGGTTGGCGGCCAGCCCGGCGGCGGCGACCCCCAGGACCACCCCGGAGTCGATCTCGGGCGGGTCCCCGACGCGGCGCACCGCCTCGACGACCACCACGACCGCGACGCCGGTGAGCAGCAGCCCGTTGGCGACGGCGGCGAGGATCTCCGCCCGCTGCCAGCCGAAGGTGCGCCGTCCGCGGGCCGGGCGCTGGGCCAGCGTGACCGCGCCGAGGGCCAGCCCGATCCCGAGCGCGTCGGTGGCCATGTGCCCGGCGTCGGCGAGCAGGGCCAGCGACCCGGACACCAGCGCCCCGACGACCTCGGCCACGAGCACCGCGACGGTGAGCCCGAGGACGACGGCCAGCCGTCCGCGGGAGCTCCCCGCGGCGGTCCCGTGGTCGTGCCCGGCACCCATCGCCCACCTCCTGCAGGGCAGTGTCCCCGACCGCCCCACCTGCCCGGACCGGCCGGGCCGGGACAGCGGCGGCCCTGCTGCAGGGTCCCGCCCCGAGCCTGCGAGGGGTGGGGGGCAGCGGCGGCCCTGCTGCAGGGTCCCGCCCCGAGCCTGCGAGGGGTGGGGGGCAGCGGCGGCCCTGCTGCAGGGTCCCGCCCCGAGCCTGCGAGGGGTGGGGGGCAGCAGGGTCCTTTCTCAGACGGTGACGCCGCGCTCCCGCAGCCACGGCAGCGGGTCGACGCGCTCGCCGTCGATGCCGCCCACGTGCACCTCGAAGTGCAGGTGCGGGCCGGTGGACTGCCCGCGGTTGCCCAGCAGCGCGATGGTGTCGCCGGCGCGGACCACCTGGCCGGGCTCCACGAGGATCTCCTCCATGTGCCCGTAGACGGTGACGTCACCGTTCCCGTGCCGGACGTACACGACCAGGCCGTAGCCGCCGGCCGGGCCGGCCTCCAGGACGACGCCGTCGGCAGCCGCGTACTCCGGCGTGCCGACCGGCGCGGCCAGGTCGATGCCGGCGTGCAGCGAGCCCCACCGGGGGCCGAACGTGCTGGTCAGCCGGGCGCCGTCGACCGGCAGGACCGCCCGCGGACGGGCGGCCTCGGCCGCTGCGGCAGCGGCGGCCTCCGAGGCGACCCGGTCGGCCTCGGCCTGGGCCTGCGCCGCGGCGGCCTCCTCGGCCTCGCGGGCGGTGCGGCTGGCGGTGACCTCGCCGAGCAGCACCTCGGCGTCGGACTCGATGACCGCCGCCTGCGCGGCCGGTGACAGGTCCTCGCCACGGATGCCGAGCTCCTCGGCCACGCTCACCGACGCGCCCACCGGGGTGGGGCCCTCGGCCAGCGCGACCCCGTCCCCGGCGGTGGCCGTGCCCAGCCCCACCGCGCCCACGACGGCGACGGCCAGGTAGAGGCCGGGACGGCGGCGCGGCGCGCGCAGCCGGCGGAGAGGCGCGTGGCGGCCCCTGCGGAGACCTGCGTCCCCGGCGGCGGCGTCGCCCTCTGCGGCGGTCTCGGTCCCGGCGTCGACGACCTCGGCGTCCGGCGCCGGTGCGACGACGGCCAGCGCCTGGGCGTCGGCGGCCGCGACCAGCTCGGCCGCGTCGGCGACGGCGGCCACCGGAGCCGTGCCGGGCCGCGACCGGGGATGCGGCGTCGGCCGCGGACGCGGGCCGGGACGGCGGGCCGGACGCGGTGCCGTGCCCTCCCCCGCCGACGACGTCTCCCCCTGACGTCGCTGCGGGGCCTTCCGCTGGGCCGCCGTCCCGGCCGTGGGACGTCGCCGGGCGGGCGTCGTCGCTGCGGCCGTGCGGGAGGGGCTGCCCGCGGCGGTGCGCGGGGCGGTCCCTCCGTCGGAGAGGCGGTCGGGGTGGAGCTCGGTCATGCACCTGACTTCCGTCGGGGACAGGGGATCTCGTGCGGTGCCCGGGGAAGCGGACGGGACCCATGTAAACACGCCGTTATGTTTTCGTGACCTGACCGGGTGGGTACGTGGGTGCGGTTGTGTGGCGCTGCCCACAGAGCTGCACGGATGTCGTTCGACGGCCCGTCGAACTGGCTTCACGCTGGGTCACGAACACGCCGGTTGAGCGTTGAACCGGGCGCGATGAGGCTCACGTGGGGCAGAACCCGGGACAGAACCCCTGGACGAGCACCCGAGGAGCGGACTCATGCGCGCAGTGACCTGGCACGGCCGTGCCGACGTACAGGTGGACACCGTCCCCGACCCGACCATCCAGGAGGACACCGACGTCGTCGTCGAGGTCACCTCGAGCGGCATCTGCGGGTCCGACCTGCACCTCATCGAGGTCATGGCGCCGTTCATGTCCGTGGGCGACGTCATGGGCCACGAGCCGATGGGCGTCGTCCGCGAGGTGGGGTCGGCGGTGACCGCCGTGCAGCCGGGCGACCGCGTCGTCGTGCCGTTCAACATCTCCTGTGGCACCTGCTGGATGTGCTCGCAGGGGCTGCAGTCGCAGTGCGAGACCACCCAGAACCGCGAGCAGGGCTTCGGCGCCTCGCTGTTCGGCTACACGAAGCTCTACGGCCAGGTGCCCGGCGGGCAGGCCGAGTACCTGCGGGTGCCCTTCGGCAACACGCTGCCGATCAAGGTCCCCGGCGGCCTGCCCGACGACCGCTTCGTCTACCTCTCCGACGTCCTGCCGACCTCCTGGCAGGCCGTCCAGTACGCCGCCGTGCCGCCCGGCGGCACGCTGCTCGTGCTGGGGCTCGGGCCGATCGGCGACATGTGCACCCGCATCGCCCACCACCTCGGCATCGACGACGTGTACGCCTCCGACGTCGTCCCGGAGCGCATCGCCCGGGCCATCGCCCGCGGCACCGAGGTCATCCGCTCCACCGACCAGGCCGACGTCGTCGGTGCGATCCGCGACGCCACCGACGGCCGCGGCCCCGACGCGGTCATCGACGCCGTCGGCATGGAGGCGCACGGCTCCCCGCTGGCCAGCCTCGCGCAGAAGGCCACGGCGATCATCCCGGACGCGATCATGGCGCCGGTGATGAAGGTCGCCGGCGTCGACCGGCTGGCGGCGCTGAACACGGCCATCGAGGCGGTGCGGCGCGGCGGGACCATCTCGCTGTCCGGCGTCTACGGCGGGGCCACCGACCCGATGCCGCTGTCGAAGATGTTCGACAAGCAGGTCCAGCTGCGCATGGGCCAGGCCAACGTGTGGCGCTGGGTGCCCGACATCCTGCCGCTGCTGGTGGAGGGCGACCCGCTCGGTGTCGACGACTTCGCCACCCACCGGGTCCCGCTCGAGCAGGCGCCGCAGGCCTACGCCGACTTCCGCGAGAAGAAGGACGGCGCGGTGAAGGTGCTGCTCCAGCCCTGACCCAGGCCCTCCGTGCCCGTCCGCGGACCCGCCCCGTGCAGGTCCGCGGACGGGCACGTGTGAGCAGACGCACCCGGCACCCGGGGCATGACCGCCGGGATCCGGGCGATGCACCAGGGGACCGGACGACGACGTCCGTACGCCCGCCGTCGTCCCTGGAGTGCTCCCCCGTGCCTCGCGCCCTGCTCGCCCTCGCCGTCGGCGCCTTCGGCATCGGCACCACCGAGTTCGTGGTCATGGGCATGCTGCCCGAGATCGCCACCGGTCTCGGCGTCTCGGTGTCGGCCGTCGGCCTGCTGATCTCCGCCTACGCCGTCGGCGTCGTCGTCGGCGCCCCGACCCTCACCGCGCTCGGGGTCCGTTTCTCCCCGCGGCAGACGCTGGTCGCGCTGATGGTCGTGTTCGTCGTCGGCAACGCGCTCTCGGCGCTGGCGCCCACCTACGAGACGCTCGCCGCCGCCCGCGTGCTCACCGCGCTGGCGCACGGCTCCTTCTTCGGCGTCGGCGCGGTCGCCGCCCGCCGGCTGGTCGCGCCGGAGCGGGCCACCCAGGCCATCTCGCTCATGATCGTCGGCCTCACGCTGGCCAACGTCGTCGGCGTCCCGCTGGGCACCTTCGTCGCCCAGCAGACCAGCTGGCGGTTCGTCCTCGGCGGGATCGCCGTCATCGGCCTGGTCACCATCGCCGGTCTGCTGGCCTGGGTCCCGGCCGGGGTGGGCGAGCGCGGCGACCTGCGCGCCGAGCTCGCCGCGTTCCGCCGCGGGCAGGTGTGGCTGGTCCTGGGCCTGACGATGGTCGGCTTCGCGGCGCTGTTCGCCGTCTACAGTTACGTCAGCCCGATCCTCACCGAGCTCGGCGGCATCCCCGAGGGCTGGGTGACGCCGGTGCTGGCGCTGTTCGGCGTCGGCACCACGGTCGGCACGCTGGCCGGCGGCCGGCTCGGGGACCGGTACGGCTTCTCCTTCGTCGCGGTCGGCCTGCTGGCCACCGTGGTCCTGCTCGCCGCCTTCGCCTTCCTGGCGCGCACGCCGGTCGCCGCCGTCGTCCTGCTCGTGCTGTTCGGCACCGTGGCGTTCTCCATGGGCCCGGTGGTGCAGAACGGCGTCATCGAGGCCGCCCGGGTGCGCGGCGGCAGCCTGGTCTCGGCCGCCAACCAGGCGGCGTTCAACGTGGCCAACGCGGCGGGCGCGGCGCTGGGCGCGCTGGTCATCTCGCGGGGCCTGGGCTACACCGCGCCGATGTGGGTGGGCGCCGCGCTGGCCCTGGCGGGGACCGTGCTGGCCCTGCTGGCCCGGCGGGCCGACCACCGGGAGACCGCGCGGGTCGACGCCGACGTCCGGCAGTGGCGGCAGACCGTCGGCGCGGAGGTCCGCCGCGCCGCCTGAGGTCCCGCGCGTGGCACCGCGCGACCGGGTAGGGAGCCGTCATGACGACGACGACCGCCGAGAGGTCAGGACAGTTCGTGCTCGGGGACCGCACGGTGAACCGCATCGGCTACGGCGCCATGCGGCTGTCCGGCCCGCACATCATGGGGCCCCCGGCCGACCGGGAGGCCGCCGTCGCGGTGTTGCGCCGGGCCGTCGAGCTCGGCGTCGACCACGTCGACACCAGCGACTACTACGGCCCGCACGTCACCAACGAGATCATCCGCGAGGCCCTGCACCCCTACCCCGAGCAGCTCACCATCGTCACCAAGGTCGGCGCCCGGCGGACGCCGGACGGCGAGTGGCCCGAGGCCCTCTCCCCCGACGAGCTGCGCTCGGCGGTGCAGGACAACCTCGACCACCTCGGTCTCGACGTGCTCGACGTGGTCAACCTGCGGATGCCCGGCGTCGACGCGCCCGTGGAGCGCTCGCTCGCCGAGCCGTTCGGCGTGCTGGCCGAGCTGCAGCAGCAGGGGCTGATCCGCCACCTCGGCGTCTCCAACGTGACCACCCAGCAGTTCGCCGAGGCGCGGTCGATCGCCCCGGTGGTGTGCGTGCAGAACCACTACAACCTCGTGCACCGCGACGACGACCCGATGGTCGACGCGCTGGCCCGCGAGGGCATCGCCTACGTGCCGTTCTTCCCGCTCGGCGGGTTCACGCCACTGCAGTCGGCGGCCCTGGAGACCGTCGCCCGGCGGCTGGAGACCACGCCGATGCAGGTCGCGCTGGCCTGGCTGCTGGCCCGCTCGCCGAACCTGCTGCTCATCCCCGGGACGTCGTCGGTGGCGCACCTGGAGGAGAACCTGCAGGCCGCGGCACGGGTGCTCGGCCCGGCGGAGATGGCCGAGCTCGACCGGATCGGCGGCACCGGGGAGCCCGACGTCGACCTGTGAGCCCGCTCGCGGCGACGTGCGGGAACGGCCCCCGTGCAGGGTCCCGCCGCGAGCGAGCGGGGGCAGGGAGGTCCTCCCTCAGTCGGCGTCGTTGGCGAGCAGCGCCCGCGCCTCGGCGGCCTCGTCGTCGTCGAAGCCCATGTGGCCGGACTCGCCGCGGCGGGCGACCTGGGCGTCGACCCACCGCCGGTGCGCCTCCCACGCCGACTGCCGGGTCGCGCCGAGCGCGCGGCCGATCTGCGCCCATGACGCCCCGGTCGTCCGCGCGGTGCGCACGGTGAGCTGGCGCCCCTGGGCCGCGCGCCGGGCGATCACCTCGCCGAGGGCCAGCAGCTCCAGCGCCTCCTCACGGGAGAGCGGGCGCGGGCCGCCCGGGTCGTCGGGGTCGGCCAGGGAGTCCCGGGCGCGCAGCTCCTCGTACCGCCGGACGGCGCTGCCGAGGGTGTGCTGCCGTTCGAGGTCGTCGACGTCCATGCCCCAGCGTCCGTCAGGCTGCCCTGACTGTCAAGGCGTCCTGACGGCGCGGCGAGTCGGGCCCCGCCGGCCGCGGACGCCTGCGTCACGGGCGCCTCGGCAGGCCGGCCGGCGTAGGGGGTCGATGACGTGGAGCCACCCGCCGCCCGCCTGCCGCTGCGCCAGCTCGGATGCGACCCCCGACATCTGCACGTCACCGGCGCTGTGGCTCCACTCGCTCCCCAGCAGGGCCAGGTCCCCCGTCTCGACGACGTGGTGGGTGGCGACCGTCATGCGGCCCTCAGGGCGAACAGCGGGGTCATGGCCTCACGGATCGCCGCGGTGCCCGTGAGGGTCGCGCCGTCGGGTCCGATCAGGCAGGCGTCCGCGGCGTAGAGGGCGACGAAGCCCTCGACGTCCCCGTCGTTGACGGTGCGCTCCCGTAGGCCCGGGCCACCGCCGATGGTGCTCCCGCCGGTCAGCGGGCGCGGGCGACCCGGGTCTCGTCGAACACCGGCTCGGCCGACTCGTACACCCGCCCGTCGGCGCCGAAGATGAGGAACCGGTCGAAGGTGCGGGCGAACCAGCGGTCGTGCGTGACCGCGAGGACCGTGCCGTCGAAGGCGGCCAGCGCCTCCTCGAGCGCCTCGGCGGAGAGGACGTCGAGGTTGTCGGTGGGCTCGTCGAGGAGCAGCAGCGTCGCGCCGGACAGCTCCAGCACGAGCACCTGCAGCCGCGCCTGCTGCCCACCCGACAGCGTGCGGAACGGCTGGTCGGCGGAGTCGGTGAGCCCGTAGCGGCGCAGCACCGCCATGGCCCGGCCCCGGTCGACGCCGGGACGACCGGGCTCGCCGTGCCACAGCAGGTCGACCGGCGTCCGGTCCTGCCATTCGGGGTGGGCGTGGGTCTGGGCGAAGAACCCGGGGACGACGCGCGCGCCGAGCCGCCACGAGCCGGTGTGCGCGACGTCCTGCCCGGCCAGCAGCCGCAGGAAGTGCGACTTCCCGGCGCCGTTGGCGCCCAGCACGGCGACCCGGTCGCCGTACCAGACCTCCAGGTCGAAGGGCCGCATCAGCCCGGACAGCTCCAGCTGCTCGGCCGTGACGGCCCGGACGCCGGTGCGCCCGCCGCGCAGCCGCATCGCCACCCGCTGCTCCGGCGGGCGGTCCGGCGGCGGGCCGGCCGCCTCGAACTTCGCCAGCCGGGTCTGCGCGGCGGAGTAGCGGCTGGCCATGTCCGGGGAGTTGGCCGCCTGCTGCTGCAGCGTGCGCACGAGGTCGACCAGCCGCTGGTGCTCCTCCTCCCAGCGGCGGCGCACCTCGGCCATCCGCTCGTGCCGCGCCGCGCGGGCCTCGGGGTAGCCGGCGAAGCCGCCGCCGTGCACCCACGTCGTCCCGCCCTCGACGGTGACCACCCGGTCGGCGACGCGGGAGAGCAGCTCCCGGTCGTGGCTGACGAACAGCACGGTCTTGCGGGTCTCCCGCAGCCGCTCCTCCAGCCACCGCTTGCCCGGGACGTCGAGGTAGTTGTCCGGCTCGTCGAGCAGCAGGACCTGCTCGGGTCCGCGCAGCAGCGCCTCGAGCGCCAGCCGCTTCTGCTCACCCCCGGACAGCGTCGACAGCTCGCGGTACTTGCAGCGGTCGTAGGGGACGCCGAGCGCGGCGACGGTGACCGTGTCCCAAGTGACCTCGGCCTCGTAGCCGCCCGCGTCGCCCCACTGCGCCAGAGCGCCGGCGTAGGCCAGCTGCGCGGGCTCGTCGTCGGTCTCCATGAGCGCCAGCTCGGTGGCCTCGAGGGTGTCCCAGGCCTCCCGGACCGCCGGCGCGGACAGGTCGACGAGGAAGCGCTGCACGGTGGTGTCGTCGCGCACCGAGCCGATGAACTGCCGCATGACGCCCAGGCCGCCGCTGCGGCTGACCGTGCCGGCCTCGGGCACAAGGTCGCCGGCGACGATCCGCAGCAGCGTCGTCTTGCCCGCGCCGTTCTCGCCGACCAGCGCCGCGCGGGCGCCGTCGCCGACCCGGAAGGAGACGTCGTCCAGCAGCACCCGGCCGCCCGGCAGCGTGTGCCGGACCCCGCTCACGTCGACGTAGCCCACCGGCTCATCGTCCGGCGCGGGGCAACCCGGTTTCGCGCGGGTTCAGGCCACCGACTCCAGCCGGGTGCGGGCCAGCCGCTCGACCAGCTCGGGCAGCGCCGTCGCCGGGACGCCGCTGAGGTCGCGGCGGCACGACCGGACGACGCTGCCGACCACCTGCGGGCGCAGCCGCGGGCGGAACTCGTCCACGAGGCGCGCCACCGCCAGGTCCACGGCTGGGTCGAGGGCGAGGTCGTCGGTCGACGTCATGCGGGGGCTGCACCTCTCGGCCGATCCGGTTCCGTTGGGGCTACAGCCTGGCCGAGCCCGCCCCCGGGGACCAGGGACCAAGGTCACGGGGTCAGGTCGCGAAGTACGCGTTCACGCCGGTCGACGTCGCCGCGACGGCGTCCCGCAGGAGGGCCGACAGCTCGCCGCTGTCGATGCGGTCGAGCGAGCTGAAGCGGATGCAGCTCTTCCCGCAGGACACCCTCCCCAGCCGCTCGGCGCGCGTCTCGGGCAGGTAGGCCCCGTCGACGACGGCGCACACGTACAGCGACAGGTGCCGCTTCTGCGCGGCGAGGGCGATGAGCGGCCACTGCGTCGTCTCCCTGGCCGACCGCGGCCGGTAGGGCATCATCCCGTAGCCCAGGACCTGCCCCGACCCGGCGGCCACCAGCTGCCGGTCCAGGCCGGGCGCGGCCGCCCGCACCAGGGCGTCGACCCGCCGGAGCTCCTCGGCGCGCGGCCCGGCCGCGGCGAACCACTCCTCGATCGGTCCGGTCACCGCGCACACCCCTCTCAGTCGAGGACCAGGGACAGCACGGTCGCGCCGGCGGCGAGCACCATCGCCAGGACGATCACCGCGGCCACCAGCCGTCGCCGCCGCTCGGCCCCCGGGCCGCCGGCTCCGCCCATCCCCATCACGCGTCGGACGCTACCGCCGGGCACCGACGGGACCCGCGGGCCGCCGTCCCCACAGCAGGGTGTCCAGGGCAGTCCCCGCCGGCGTCGCGCGGCGCACCTGCCCGAGCCGGTCGACGTCGAGCAGCTCCGCCACCGGGGCCAGCCGCCCGGTGCTGTGCAGGATGGCCGGGTCCTGCGGCCCGCCGACGCCGTGCGCCGGGTTGTCGACGTCGTGGCCGAGCACGAGCAGCCGGCCGCCCGGGCGCAGCCAGCCGACGGCGCGCCGCAGCAGCGCCGTCGTCCCCTCGGCCGGCAGGTGCAGGTAGGCCACCAGCACGAGGTCCTGCGAGGCCGGCGCGGTGTCCCAGGCGGTGACGTCGGCGGTCACCCAGGTGACCCGGTCCGCGCCGGGCTGGGCCTGCCCGCGGGCCAGCCCGGTGGCGGAGAAGTCGACGGCGCTGGCCCGCCAGCCGCGGCCGGCCAGCCACAGCGCGTGCCGGCCCTCCCCCGCCGCCAGGTCGACGGCGTCGCCGGGAGGCAGCGGCCCCACCAGCTCGGCGACCAGCGGGTTGGGCTCGGCCGACCACTGCTGCCGGTCGGCGTATCGGGCGTCCCAGTCCTCGGCGCGCACCCGGCGAGTCTGTCAGCGACGGCTGGCAGAGTGCCGGCATGACCACGTCGCCCCGCGAGGTCGCACTGCTGCGGCTGGTCGCCCAGCGGGTGGCCGGCCCGCCGTTCCCCGACGCGGCCGCCGCGGTGCGGGCGCTCGGCGCGGTGCAGGGGCAGGACCTCCCCGGCGCGCTCACCTCGGTGGCGCTGCGCACCGCCGACCGGTCGCGCGCCGGCGTCGTGGCGGCGCTGGACGCCGGGGACGTCGTCCGCTCGTGGCCGATGCGCAGCACGTTGCACCTGGTCGCCGCCGAGGACCTGCCCTGGATGCTCGCCGTGCTCGGCCCGCGGGTGCTCGCGGGTGCGGCGAGGCGGCGGGCGACCCTGGGGCTGACCGAGGCCGACTGCGAGCAGGCGCGCGAGGCCGCGCTCGGCGCACTGACCGGCGGCCGGCGGCTGTCCCGCGCCGACCTGCTCACCGCCATCCGTGACGGCGGCGTCGAGGTGAGCGGCCAGCGCGGCTACCACCTGCTCTGGTACCTCGCGCAGACCGGCACGCTCGTGCTCGGCCCGGCCGCGGGCGGCGACCAGTCCTTCGTGCTGCTCGACGAGTGGGTCCGCGAGCCGCGCCGGCTCGAGGGCGAGGAGGCGTTCGGCGAGCTGGCGCTGCGGTTCTTCACCGGCCACGGCCCGGCGACGGTCGCCGACCTGGTCCGGTGGGCCGGGACCACGGTCCGCGACGCCCGCGCGGGGCTGGCGCTGGCCCGCCCGGCGCTGGAGGCGGTCGACGTCGAGGGCACCGAGCTGTACCTGGACCCGGCCACGCCCGAGCGGCTCGCCGCGCACCGCGCCGACGCCGAGGGTCTGCACCTGCTGCCCGGGTTCGACGAGTTCGTCCTCGGCTACGCCGACCGCACGTGCGCGGTGCCGCCGGAGTTCGCCGACCGCATCGTGCCGGGCGGCAACGGCGTCTTCCGCTCGACCGTCGTCGTCGGGGGGCAGGTGGTGGGCACCTGGCGGCGGACCGGCACGGGCGCCCGCCGCACCGTGACCGCCGAGCCGTTCACCGCCTTCCCCGCCGGCGTCGCCGAGCGCGTCCCCGACCTGGCCGCCGCCCTCCCCTGAGCGCGCAGCGCCGGTGGTCCTCCTGCACTGCCGGTCCTGCAGCACCCGCGGTGCACGAGCACCGCCGGCACCGTCGGCGACGGCGCACCCCGGAGCGGTGGCCGCCGTCGGACCGGGGCGGTTGGCTGGACGCATGGAGCACACGCGGCTGGGCGCCACCGGCCTGGAGGTCTCGCGCATCTGGCTCGGGATGATGAGCTTCGGCGAGCCCCAGCGCGGGATGACGCCGTGGAGCCTCCCCGAGGACGAGGCGATGCCGCTGGTCCGGAAGGCGCTCGAGGCCGGCGTCACCGTCCTCGACACCGCCAACGTCTACTCCGCCGGCTCCAGCGAGGAGATCACCGGCAAGGCGATCCGCGAGTTCACCGCCCGCGACGACGTCGTCCTCGCCACCAAGGTGCACGGCCGGATGCGACCCGGCCCCAACGGCGGCGGCCTCTCCCGGGTGGCTGTCCTGCGCGAGCTCGAGGCGAGCCTGCGCCGGCTGCAGGTCGACCACGTCGACCTCTACCAGATCCACCGCTGGGACCCCGCGACGCCGATCGAGGAGACCCTCGAGGCGCTGGACGCGTGCGTGCGCAGCGGCAAGGTCCGCTACCTGGGCGCGAGCAGCATGTGGGCCTGGCAGTTCGGCAAGGCGCTGCACACGGCCGGCGAGCGCGGCTGGCACCGGTTCGTGTCGATGCAGGACCACTACAACCTGCTCAACCGCGAGGAGGAGCGGGAGATGCTGCCGCTGTGCGCCGACCAGGGCATCGGGGTGATCCCGTGGAGCCCGCTGGCCCGTGGCCGGCTCACCCGCGACTGGGACGAGGCGACCCACCGCTCCGAGAACGACGCGTTCGGCCGCCGCCTCTACGACGAGCGCAGCGACCGCGCGGTCGTCGAGCGGGTGGCCGAGGTGGCCCGCGAGCGCGGCGTCCCGCGGGCGCAGGTGGCGCTGGCCTGGCTGCTGGCCAAGCCGGTGGTGACCGCCCCGATCGTCGGCGTCACGAAGGCGGCGCACCTCGACGACGCCGTCGCCGCGGTCGACCTGCACCTGACCGACGAGGAGGTCGCCCGGCTCGAGGAGCCCTACACCCCGCACGCCGTCGTCGGGTTCTGACTGCTGTCCGGTGCCGCCGGCCCCCGTGCCGGGTCCCGGCACGAGGGTCCTCGATCAGCGCTTCCGCTCGACCAGGAAGACGGGGATGACCCGGTCGGTCTTCTGCTGGTACTCCGCGTAGGGCGGGTAGGCCGCCACGGCCCGCTCCCACCACTCCGCCCGCTCCTCGCCGGTGATCTCGCGGGCGACGCCGTCCCACGGCTCCGGGCCGTCCTGCACCGTCACCTGGTCGGGGTGCTCGCGCAGGTTGGCGACCCAGGCCGGGTCCGTCGGCGCCCCGCCCTGCGACCCGACCATCGCGTACACGCCGTCCTCCTCCACGCGCATCAGCGGCTGCTTGCGGACCTTGCCGGTCCTCGCGCCGCGCGTGGAGAAGATGACGACGGGCAGGCCGGTGTCGAGCAGCGTGTTGGCCTCCCGGCCGCCGGTCGCCTCGTACCGCTCCACCTGGTCGCGGACCCACTGCTGCGAGCTCGGCTCGTACTCCCCTGCGAGTGGCATGTCCCGACCGTAACCGCGCCCGGCCGACGAGTTCGGGCCCCCCGCACGGTCTGCACCGGGGACACCCCCGACCCGAGGAGCGACATGGCCCGGCTCGTCATCACCCAGAACGTCACCGTCGACGGCGTCGCCGAGATGCTCGGCGACTGGTTCCTCCCGCAGGAGGGCGACGGCGGTGACCAGCTCGCCGCCGTCCGCGAGCAGATGGCCGCCCAGTCGGTCTTCCTCGTCGGCCGCCGGACCTTCGAGGACATGCGCGGCTACTGGCCGCAGCAGACCGGCGACACCACCGGCATCACCGCGCACCTCGACGCGGTGGAGAAGGCCGTCGTCTCCCGCACCCTCACCGAGCCCGGCTGGGCGAACACGACCGTGCTCTCCGGCGACCCGGTCGAGGAGGTCACCGGCCTGCTGGCCGGGCGCGACGGCGAGGTCGGGGTCACCGGCAGCATCCGGCTGTGCCACGCGCTGATCGGCGCCGGCCTGGTCGACGAGTACCGGCTGTTCGTGCACCCGCGGGTGCTCGGCCGCGGCCGGCGGCTGTACCCCGACGGCACCGACGTCCGGCTGACCGCGACGAGCAGCCGGACGTTCACCTCCGGCGTCACCCTGCTGACCTACCGGCCGGCCTGACCGCGGCCGTCAGCCGCCGTGGTCGATGGTGTGCGGCACGAAGAAGCTGAGGTTGTCGGTGATCAGCCCGTCGCTCTCGCGGATGCCCAGCCCGGCCGGCTCGCCGTCGACCACCCAGGCGCCCAGCACCGGGTGGTGCGGCCCGTCGACGCCGGCGAAGTCCGGCAGCGGCGCGAACTCCTGGACGACGTGGCCCTCGGTGCCGTACCGGCCGGGCATCGCGGTGACCACCTGCCCGTCGCGCACGATCTCGACGTTGGCGCCCTCACGGCCCCACATCGGCTTGCGCACGTAGGTCCGCCACGACGAGGGCATCTCGTCGGCGAAGTAGGCCGGCAGCAGCAGCTGCGAGAGCACGGGGTCGCCGCCGAACAGCCGCCAGAGCACCGGCAGCAGCGCCTTGGTGCTCCACAGCATCTTGTAGAGCGGCTCGATCCAGGTGGTGCCGCCGGGACGGGCGGCGTCGGCGAGGACGGCGGCACCGAACTCGTCCTCGATCAGCCACTCCCAGGGGTAGAGCTTGAAGACGACGTCGAGGTGGCGGCCCTGCGCGTCGTAGAAGCGGCCGTCGCCGGAGTCGAGCGCGATGTCCTCGACCACCAGCTCGACCGCCTCGTACCCGGCCTGGACGACGGTGTCCATGAGGTAGGCGACGGTCATGCGGTCCTCGCCGGAGGTCTCCTCGCTGGTCCACGCCAGGTGCACCCGCGGGCGCAGGCCGGTCCGCCGCTCCCACCGGGTGAGGTTGCGCTGCCAGGCCGCGACGAGCTTCTCGTGCAGCGCGTTCCACTGGTCGCGGCCCTGCCCGGTGAACAGGTGCCAGTTCCACTGGGTCACCGCCGACTCCACCAGCCCGGTCGGGGTGTCGGCGTTGAACTCGAGCAGCCTGGGCGGGCCGGAACCGTCGTAGCGCAGGTCGAAGCGGCCGTAGACGCTGGGCGGCTCGCTCTCCCAGGTGGCCCGGATCCCCGAGCGGGCGATCAGCGGGATGCCCATCCGGTCGAACAGGTCGTGCTCGACGACGTGGTCGCCGGCCGCCACGCACATCTCGAACAACTGGGCCACCCAGCCCTCGAGCCGCTGCACCTCGGCCGACGTGAAGTCGTAGAAGGGGCCCTCGCGCCAGTAGCTGCGGACCTCGCCGCCGGGCAGGTGGGTCCGGTTGTAGACCAGGCCCTGCGCCTCGATCTCGGCCTCCCACCCGGGCCGGACGACACCGCCCTCGACGCGCCGCACGGCCTCAGGAGCCGGAGCTCGTGCCGCCGGAGCCCGAGCCGATGCCGCCGGTGACCCGCTGCCCGCCGGTGACCTTGCCGGTGCCCGGGAGGCCGTAGCGCTGCCGGGCGGCGGTGTCGGTGGGGTTGATGCGGGTGCCGCCGGCGGGCAGCACGGTGCCGACCGGGAGGCCCGGCCGGAAGGCACCGAGGTACAGGAAGAACAGGCCTCCGCCGCCGCGGTAGTCGTCGTCGCAGTAGTCGTCGTCGACGATCTCGCCGTCCTCGTCGGTGCAGTAGGCGACCTGCTCCTCGGCCTCCTCGTCGGTGCCGCAGCCGGCGAGGAAGCCGGTGGCGGCGGTCGCCAGCACGGTGGTGGTGAGGGCGCCGCGCACCCGGTTCGAGAACGCCATGGACCCCTCCCGCCTCGGTGGACGACCCAGACACTAGGGCCCCGCCCCCCGGCCGGGACCGCGGTCGGCGTCCGCGCACCCGCTCGGGCGGCGCGGACGGTCCCGTACCGCTAACGTCCGGCGGCGAGGCCGCTGTCCCCGGGAGGCGCCATGACCGCCAAGGAACCCGCCGAGATCGCCCAGGTCGCCGCCGCGACCGGCGCCAAGAAGGTGCACCGCACGTGGGACCGCGTGCTGGTCAGCGCCTTCCTCGCCGGCGCCTACATCTCCTTCGGCGCCCTGGTCGCGATCACCGTCTCCTCCGGGCTGGACTCCGACACCTGGGGGACGCTGCCCACGCTGTTCATGGGTGCGGCGTTCACCCTGGGTCTGGTGCTCGTGCTCATCGCCGGGTCCGACCTGGCGACCGGCAACATGATGCTGGTCCCGCTGGGCGCGATGAACGGCAAGATCACCGTGGCGGACGTCGTCCGCAACGTCACCCTCGTGCTCTTCGGCAACCTGCTCGGCGCCCTGTTCGTCGCCTACTTCCTGGCCGTCTCGACCGGCGTCATCGGCGACCCGGACAGCACCGGCAGCGCCCAGCTCACCTTCACCCGGCTGGCCGAGATCGCCGACGGCAAGGTGCACCACACCGTGTGGGAGACCTTCCTGCGCGGTGTGGGCTGCAACTGGCTGGTCTGCCTCGCGGTGTGGATGTCGCTGGCCTCGACCAGCGTCTCCGGGAAGATCCTCGCCGTCTTCTTCCCCGTCATGGCCTTCGTCGCCATGGGCTTCGACCACGTCGTGGCCAACATGTTCTTCCTGCCGGCCGCCCTGTTCGCCGGGGTCGAGGACGTCGGGTGGGACGACACGCTGGTCAACTGGCTGGTCGCGGGCGCGGGCAACCTCGTCGGCGCGGTCCTCTTCGTCGGGACGTCCTACTGGTACCTGTTCCTGCGCGACCGGCCCGACGCCGCCCCGCGCACCGGCGCGGAGCCGGCAGAGCGCGCCTGACCCCGGCAGACGGCCCGGCCGCCTGCCCGTCCCCTGCCGGGTCGCGGTCCCCCGGGGCCGGTGGCACGGTCGAGCAGCACACCGGCACGGGGAGGACGGGACGGGATGCGGTACAGGGAGGGCGGCGACCTCGACACGTCGTCGATCCAGGACCGGCGCGGCCGCGGTGGTCTCGGCGGGGGCCGGGGGCTGGCCGTCGGGGGCGGGGGGCTCGGCGTCGTCGGGCTGCTGGTGCTCGTCCTGGTCCAGGTGCTCGGCGGGGGCGGTGGTGGCGGCGCGGCCATCGGTGCGCTGGAGGGCCTCGGCCAGGGCCAGACCGCCGACAACGCCGCCCTCGAGCAGTCCTGCGACGACAGCGAGGACGCCAACAGCTCGGTGGAGTGCGCCGTCGTCGCCGACGTCGACTCCATCCAGGACTACTGGTCGCAGGCGCTCGGGTCGCAGTACGTCCCCACCGACACGGTCTTCTTCTCCGGCCAGACGCCGACCGGCTGCGGCGGCGCCACGAGCGGCTCGGGACCGTTCTACTGCCCGGCCGACCAGCTCGTGTACATCGACCTGTCCTTCTTCGACACCCTGCGCTCGCAGTTCGGCGCCGAGGGCGGGCTGTTCCCCAACGCCTACGTGCTGGCCCACGAGTACGGCCACCACGTGCAGAACCTGCTCGGCACCAACCGGCAGGTGACGCCGGGCGAGACCGGTCCGGCCAGCGGCACCGTCCGCCTGGAGCTGCAGGCCGACTGCTACGCCGGCGCCTGGGCCAACCACGCCGAGACGGTGCCCGACGAGTCCGGCGAGCCGCTGATCGCCGAGATCACCCAGGACGACGTCGACCGGGCCCTGGACACCGCCGGCCGGATCGGCGACGACTTTATCCAGGAGAACCTCGGCGGCGGCACGGTGGACCAGGACGCCTTCACGCACGGCTCGTCGGAGCAGCGCCAGCGCTGGTTCCTCACCGGCTACCGGACCGGTGACCCGGCGCAGTGCGACACCTTCGCCACCGACGACCTGGGGTGACGGCGTGAGCGGGCCGCCCCGGGCCGAGCACCTGCGCGTGACGCGGGACGGCGCGGTCGCCGTCCTCACCATCGACCGGCCGGAGAAGCGCAACGCCCTGACGGCGGGCATGTGGGCGGCGCTGCCGGGCGTCCTGGCCGGGCTGGCCGGGGACCCGGCGGTGCGCGTCCTCGTCGTCACCGGCGCCGGGCCGAGCTTCTGCGCCGGCGCGGACATCGGTGACCTGCTCGGCGGGCCGGACGCCGAGGACCCGATGGCCCGGCTGCGCCGCGACAACCTCGCCGCCCAGGCCGCGCTGCGCGACTTCCCCCGGCCGACCATCGCGATGGTCCGCGGGCACTGCATCGGCGGCGGCGTCGAGCTGGCCACCTGCTGCGACCTGCGCTTCACCGACCCGACCGGCGTCTTCGGCGTCACCCCGGCCAAGGTCGGGATCGTCTACACCCCGACGTCGACCCGCCAGCTGGTGCAGCTCGTCGGACCGTCGACGGCCCGCTACCTGCTGTACTCCGGCGAGCTCGTCGACGCCGAGACCGCGCTGCGCACCGGCCTGGTCGACCGGCTGCTGGAGGCCGGCGACCTCGCCGGCGAGGTGCGGCGCCTCGCCGAGGTGCTCGCCTCGCGCTCGGCGCTGACCCAGCGCGCGACCAAGGAGGTCGTCGCCGCGGTGGTCGCCGGCGGCGACGGCGAGGCGGAGGCGGCGCGCTGGTACCGCGAGACGATCGCCGCGGGCGAGCTCGCCGAGGGCGTCGCCGCGTTCACCGAGCGCCGCGGGCCGCGGTTCCCGTGGACCCCGTGAGGCGGCCCTCCGGCTAGGCGACGCCCAGGCCGGCGTCCTCCGCCTCGACGGCGGCGTTCCACTCGCGCTTCTCGGCCTGCCAGCCGTCCTCGGTGCGGCCCAGCCGCCAGTAGCCCGACACCGACATCCGGTCGCGCGGGACGCCGAGTCCGGTCCGCAGGAAGCGGCGCAGCTCGCGGACGGCCCCGGCCTCGCCGTGGACGAAGGCGTGCACGTCGCCGTCGGGCAGGTCGGCCCCGCAGACGGCCGCGACGAGGGCGACCCCGGCGGCCGCGCCGCGGTGCACCCACGTGACGCGCACGCCCGGGGCGACGGCGAGGTCCTGCTCCTCCTCCGGGCCGGCGACCTCGACGAACACCTCCGCGCGGGCGCCGGCGGGCAGGGACTCCAGCGTGGCGGCGATGGCCGGCAGCGCCGTCTCGTCCCCGACCAGCAGGTGCCAGTCGGCGTCCGCGGCCGGCGACCAGGCCCCGCCGGGGCCGAACATCTGCAGCGTCTCCCCCGGCCGGGCCGCCGCCGCCCAGGGCCCGGCGACCCCCTCGTCGCCGTGCAGCACCACGTCGAGGGTCAGCTCGCCGCGGCCGGCGTCCCACGAGCGGACGGTGTAGGTGCGGGTCACCGGCCACTGCTCGCGCGGCAGCCGCGCCTGGACGTCCTCGACGTCGAACGGCGCGGTGTAGGACGCACCGGCCGGCGCGAAGAGCAGCTTGACGTAGGAGTCGGTGTGCTCCGGCGCGAAGCCGGCCAGCCCCTCCCCACCCAGGACGACGCGCACGAGGTGCGGCGTCACACGGGTGGTGCGCAGGACGGTCCCGGTGCGGGGGGTCCGCTTGCGGCGCGGGCGGTCGTCGGCCATGGGCTCTCCTCGAGGTCAGGGAAGGCTCACCTTACTCCGCCGCCGCCGTGCTTCCGTCCCGGTTTCGGACCCGGGCGTCCGGGTAGTGCGTGGCCAGCGGGAACGGCGACGTCGCCGGGCACGGGCCGCCGGCCCTGCCGGTTCCCACCGCCCCTTCCCCGGGCTCCCAGCCGACCGGCGCACCGGCGCCGGCAGCGCGCTGATCTGCACACATCCGGGCGACGGCCGTCGCCGGCATGTGTGGGTGATCGCGTACTGGGTAGCGCCTGCTCCGACCGAGATCCACTCAGGAGGAACGATGACCCACTCCATCGACGCCCCCCTCCCGCCGCCGCCCTCCTCGGGCGCGACCGGCTACGGGGACACGAGTACGACCTCGACCAGCACCGGCTCCCCCTCGACCACCGACGTGGCCAGGGACGAGGCGAAGAACGTCGGCCAGACCGCCAAGCAGGCCGGCAGCCAGGTCGCCTCGACCGCCGCCGACCAGGCGAGGAACGTCGCCGCCGAGACCAAGCAGCAGGCACGGAGCCTGGTCGAGCAGGGCCGCACGCAGGTCCGCCAGCAGGCCGTCACGCAGCAGCAGAAGGCCGGTCAGAGCCTGTCGGGCCTGGCCGAGCAGCTGCGCGGCATGGTCGACGGGAACGCGCCGGCTCCCGGTCCGGCCCGTGACCTGATCCAGCAGGCCTCGAGCAGGGTCGACGACTTCGCCCGCTTCCTGCAGAACTCCGAGCCGGCCGACCTGCTCGACGAGGTGCGCTCCTTCGCCCGCCGCAGGCCCGGCACCTTCCTCCTGGGGGCCGCGCTCGCCGGTGTGCTCGCCGGACGCCTCACCAGCGGCGTCAAGGCCGCCCACGCGAACAGCTCGGGCACCTCGCAGTTCGCCTCGACGCAGGGCACCCACGGCCAGGGCACCTACGGCCAGAGCGACTACTCGCAGGGCACCTACGTCGAGCCGACCCCGTCCTACTCCGGGTACGAGAGCACGACGGGCACGACGGCTTACGAGACCACGACGGGCTACGGCGAGCAGGCGACCACGGGTACGCCGCTGCCGCCGCCGCCGTACGGGACGACGCCGCCGGCCGGCAGCGTCGTGCCGCCGGCCGCCCCCGCCGGCTGGGACGACCCGACCCGCCGTCCGGGTCAGGGGGTCTGACGATGAGCACCCCGTACTCCGGCGCCACCCCTGTCGGTGGTCAGGGCTACCCGCCGGAGCCACCCCCGTCCGACTACGCCGCCCCGCCCACCTACGGGCAGGAGCAGGCGGACCAGGGATACGGCGGCGCCTCGGCCTACGGCACCGATCCGGCTTACGGCACCGACCCCTCCTTCGGCACACACGCCGGTGAGCGGGGCACGCCGATGACCGAGGCCGGCCGGCCCGACGTCGACGGCACCTCCGTCGGCCAGCTGATCAGCGAGGTCACCACGGACCTCTCGGTGCTGATGCGCCAGGAGCTCGCGCTGGCCAAGGCCGAGATCACGGTCGAGGCCAAGAAGGCCGGCCAGGGCGCGGGCATGTTCGGCGCCGCCGGCTTCGCCGGCTACATGGTGCTGATGTTCCTGTCCTTCGCCCTGTGGTGGGCGCTGGAGAACGTCATGGACGCCGGCCTGGCGGCCCTGATCGTGGCGGTCCTCTGGGGCGTCATCGGCGCCGTCGCCTTCGTGATGGGGCGCAAGAAGTTCCGCCAGGTCAACCCCAAGCCCGAACGCACCGTGGACACCCTCCAGCAGGTGCCCGGCGCCCTCAAGCCCCACTGACCCGCGGCCCCGGCCTCCCGGCCGGGGCCCCACCTCCCTGGAGCAGACATGACCAGCAGTGACCCGGAAGTCATCCGGCGGCAGATCGAGGACACCCGGCGCGAGCTGAGCTACGACGTCGACGCCCTCAACGAGAAGGTCAACCCGGCCCGCGTCGTCGACCGGCGCATGGCCTCGGCCAAGGGCCGTTTCGCCCGAGCCAAGGAGTCGGTGATGGGGTCGGCGCACGACACGAGGTCCTCCACGCGCGGGACCGCGCAGAACGCCGTGGGCTCGGTGCAGGGTGCCGCCCACAACGCGGCGGGCTCCGTGCAGGGTGCGGCACAGAACGCCGCCGGCACCGTGCAGGACGCCGCGCAGACCGCGGCGCAGGCCGTCCAGCAGGCGCCCGACGCGGTGGTCCGCCAGACGCAGGGCAACCCGCTCGCGGCCGGGCTGATCGCCTTCGGCGTCGGCTGGCTGGTCTCCAGCCTGCTGCCGGCCTCGGACAAGGAGCGGCAGCTGGCGCAGCAGGCCGAGACCGCGGTCCGTGAGCACAAGGACGAGCTGCTCCAGCCGGCCAAGCAGGTCGCGCAGGAGGTCGGCGAGCAGCTCAGGCCGGCCGCGCAGCAGGCCGTGGAGGAGGTCCGGTCGACCGCGCAGGACGCCGCGACCACCGTCAAGGCGGAGGGCCAGTCGGCCGCGCAGGACGTGCAGGGCCAGGCCCAGCAGTCCCGCCAGTCCGTGCAGAGCCAGACCTCGAACAGCTGACCGGAGGACCTCCCTGCGGGAAGGCCACCGGAGCAGCGCGCCCCGCCGGGATCTCCCGGCGGGGCGCGCTGCTGTTCGGGGGACCGGCCCGCGGCAGGGTCAGACGAACGCGCTGACCCCGGTGAGCGCCCGCCCGACGATGAGGCTGTTGATCTCGCGGGTGCCCTCGTAGGAGTACAGCGCCTCGGCGTCGGCGAAGTACCGCACGACGTCGTTCTCCAGCAGGATCCCGTTGCCCCCGAACAGCTCGCGGGCCAGCGCGACGGTCTCCCGCGCACGACCGGTCACGAACGCCTTGGCCAGCGCGGCCTGCTCGTCGCGGAAGACGCCGTCCTCCTGCAGCTGCGACACCCGCACCGCCATGCCGAGGCTGGCGGTCACGTTGCCGGCCATGCGGGCGAGCAGGTCCTGGATCAGCTGGAACCCGGCGATGGGGCGGCCGAACTGCACCCGCTCCTTGGCGTAGGCGATGGCCGCCTCGAAGGCGCCCATCTGGCAGCCGACCGCGTTCCAGGCGACGCCGCCCCGGGTCAGCTTGAGCACCCGGTTGACGTCCCGGAACGAGTTGCCCTCCGCCAGCTTGTTCTCCGCCGGCACCCGGCAGTCCTCGAGGACGATGTCGGCGTTCTGCACCGTCCGCAGGGCGTACTTCCCCTCCATCTTGGTGGCGGTGAAGCCGGGGGTGCCCTTCTCGACGACGAGGGTCTTCACCTGGTCGTCGGCCACGTCACGGGCGAACACGATCACGACGTCGGCGAAGGTGCCGTTGCCGATCCACCGCTTGGCGCCGTCGATCACCCACTCGTCCCCGTCCCGGCGGCAGGTGGTCTCCAGGCCCTGCGCGACGTCGGAGCCCCCGTGCGGCTCGGTCAGCGCGAACGCCCCGATCTTCTGCAGCGCCACCATGTCGGGCACCCAGCGCGCCCGCTGCTCGTCCGAGCCCAGCAGCACGATCGACCCCATCGACAGGCCGTTGTGCACACCGAGGAAGGTCGCCATCGACGGGTCGACCCGCGAGGCCTCCAGGGAGATGAAGCCGGTGAACAGCCGGGAGGCGCGGGGCCGGTGCTCCAGGTCGTAGCTGCGCCCGACCATGCCCTCCTCGGCGAAGCGCGGGACGAGGTCCATGGGGAAGGTGGCCGACTCCCACGAGTCGTTGACCCGCGGCCGGACCTCCTCGTCCAGGAAGCGCCGGATGCCCAGCAGCTCCTTGCGCTCGTCCTCGCTCAGCAGGGACTCGTAGTCGTAGAGGTCGCCGAGCAGTTCGTCGGTCATCGCGGGTTCCTCACGTCGTCGGGTGTCTCCCGCTGCTCTACCCGTCGGCGGGGCGGCGCAACTCCGCCGCGGCCGTCGTGCGGTGACCGCAGCCGACCTCGAGCACGGCTCAGACGTGCGGCTGGCCCGTGGAGGCGCTGGTGCCGCCGTCGACCGGCAGCACCGCCCCGGTGACGTAGCGGGCGGCCTCGCTGGCGAGGAAGAGCACCGCCGGGGCGACGTCGTCGGGCTCCCCGGGCCGGCCCAGGGCGATGCGGTCCTCGAAGGGCGCCAGCGCCGCGGCGTCGCGGCCGACGCCCTCGGTCAGCTCGGTGAGCGTGAACGCCGGCGCGACGGCGTTGAGCCGCACGCCCCGCGGGCCCCAGTCCAGGGCCAGCGAGCGGACGAAGTTGGTGATCGCCGCCTTGGTGGCGTTGTAGGCCGCCTGCCCCCAGTCGCCGCGCAGGCCCGACACCGAGGAGACGGCGACGAGGGTGCCGCGCACCTCCGCCAGGTGGGGCAGCGCGGCCTTGGCCAGGTGGAAGAAGGCGTCGACGTTGGTGGCGCGCAGCCGCTCCCAGGCGTCGTCGGCCAGGTCGGTCAGCGGGCCGGTCTCGTAGCCGGCGGCGTTGCTGACCACGACGTCGAGCCGGCCGAACCGGCCGACGACGTCGGCGACGACCTGCCGCACCTGCGCGGGGTCGGAGACGTCGGCCGGCAGCGGCGCGGCGCGCTCCGCGGGGACGCCGGCGAGCGCGGACTCCAGCCGCTCCCGGCGCCGTCCGGTGACCGCCACCGTCGCCCCGGCGTCGAGGAAGGCGCGGGTGATCGCCAGCCCGATGCCGGAACCGCCTCCGGTCACGAGGACGACGGAGCCGGAGAAGTCGAAGGTCGCGGTGCCCATGCCGGCCCTCCTACCCGGCGCTCCCGGGCGGGAACGAGACGTCGGCGACGTCGGCCAGGGCAGTGACGAGCACCCCGACGAGCCGGCCGACGTCGTCGGGGCCGGCGGCGTGGTCGGGGTTGACCTCGGTCGTGCACAGCCCACGGAACCCGGGGTGGGCGCACAGCCGCTGCAGCACGGCGGCCACGACGTCCAGCGGCAGGCCCTGCCCGTGGTCGGGGACGTCGGCCAGCGGCAGGTCGAGGAACTCGACGACGTCGACGTCGAGGTGCACGAGGAAGCCGTCGGGCCCGCTGACGGCGGCCGCGGCCGCGGCGGCGCTGCCGGCCGGGTCGGCAGCCACCTGTGCCGCGGGCGTCCGGGGCAGGCCGAGGCGGCCTGCGGTGGCGGCATCGGGCTCGGTGGGACGGACCCCGAGGGCGTGCACCTCCCCGACCCCGAGCAGCGGCCGGACCGGCCCGACGGCGAGCAGGTCCTCGTCGCACCCCGGCAGGGCCAGCAGGTGCGCCAGCGCCATCGAGTCGGCGACCCCGGTGGGGTTGTCGGCCGGCGTGCGCAGGTCGACCCCGCCGTCGACGTAGACCAGCCCCGGGCGGAGCCCGGCGGCGCGGGCGCCGGCGACGAGGCCGATCGTGGTCGTGCACTCGCCGCCGACCACCACGGGCAGCCGGCCGCTCCGCAGCGACCCGCTCACCGCGTCGCGCAGCACGCCCAGCCCGGCCGCGACCCGGGCCGCGTCGCGCACCCGGCCGGCCGGCGCCGCACCCGCGGTCCACCGCGCGGGCTCGAACAGCACCCGGGTGGCGACCACACGGGAGCGCGCGATCGCCTGCGGCAGGCCGGCGGCCTCGAGCGCCGCCCACGCCCGCTCCTGGCCGGGCCAGTGCGCGGCCGCGCTCGACGGCGCCGCCAGCAGGTCGACCGGGCGCCCGGCGTCTGCACTGCCCACGCCGCCTTCCTACCGCGGGGGTCCGACGGGACCGGCGCGGTGGCCGGGCGGTCAGCGGCGGCGGCGGCGGGCGGTGAAGGCCCGCTGCACACGACGCCAGCGGTTGGGCGTGTGCTCGGCGTCGAGCAGCTCGGTGTCGGCGAGGAAGCGCTCGAGCGGGTCGAGGTGGGGTGGCTCGAAGGGCACCAGCGAGCGGCCGGTCAGCCGCAGCAGGGAGTCGACGGCGCGCACCAGCGACCCGCCGCAGCGCTCGACGGTGGCCGCGACCTCCTCGGGGGCGACCCCCAGGTGCTCGCCGAGCAGCCGGTGCCGCAGGCCCAGGACGGCGGCCGACACCTCCGCCTCCCGGTCGTCGCCGGTGCGGGCCTCGATCGACAGGTCGCACTCGGTGTCCAGGCCCATCGACCGGTTGTTGAGGTTGGACGAGCCGATCCGCAGCAGCCGGTCGTCGACGCACATGACCTTCGCGTGCACGTAGACCGGCCGGCGTCCGTCGGTGACCGGCACGAGCAGCCGGAACCGGTCGTACCGGTCGGCGCGGCGGACGTGGTCGACCAGCTTGGCCCGGGCGGTGCCCATGGCCTTCTCCTCGAGCCAGCCGTCGGCGCTCTCGGGGTTGAGGACGACGAACTCCGGCCCGTCCTCCTCCCCCAGCCGCTCGGCGATCGCCTCGGCGACGCGGCGGTTGGCGAAGTACTGCGTCTCGATGTAGACGGTGCGCCGGGCGGCGGCGATCGCGGCCAGCCACAGCAGCTCGATCTCGTGCACCAGCTCGTCGCCGCGGTACGCGGGCCGGGTGCGCGAGACGGCGACGTCGACGTCGGTGAGGAACGGCTCGACGCCGTCGGGCCAGCACGCCTCGACGTCGGTCACCGGTTCCAGGCGCTGGCCGGTGCCGCTCTCCCAGCGTTCCCGGGCCAGGTCGCCGATCACGCGGGCGGCCGGCCCGGACACCAGGTTGGTGACGTCGTGCCACGGACCGCGCAGCCGGGTGGAGTGCGGGCGGTGCCGCATCGGGTGGCGGTCGAGGTGCTCGGAGGTGTCCCACCGGTCGGTGGTGACGTCGATGCCGCCGGCGAAGGCCAGGCAGTCGTCGATGACGACGATCTTCTGGTGGTGCGCGCCGCCGAGCGGGTGGTGGGTGTCGACGGTCATGCGCAGCCGGTCGGGGGTGCGGCGGTCGAGCAGCACGATCGGCGTCAGGCCGCGGCCCAGGGCGGCGACCATGCCGAGGTCCCACTGCAGGACGCCGATCTCCAGCCGCGGGTTCTCCTTCACCGCCCGCTCGAGGACGCGGCCCAGCCGGTCGTCGCGGGCGCGGCCGCCGGCGCGCGGGTCCAGGCGGATGCGCGGGTCGAAGTCCCAGCCGATGAACAGCACCCGCCGCTCGGCCCGCAGGACGGCGCGCTTGAGGGCGGCGAAGTAGTCGGCGGCGTCGACGAAGACGGCGTGCCGCTCGGCGCGCTCGATCCGCCAGCAGGTCTCCCCCGGGACGAGCAGGGCGTCGTCCGTGGGCGCCGGGACGGTGGGGGTGCGGGGGGTCGTCCCGGCGTCGTCGGCGCTCTCGATCACCCCGAGAGTGTGCCGACCTGCGCAAGCACGCTGGGCGGACGCACCGTCCGAGGGACCCGGAGGAGTGACGGCGGACCCTCCGCACCCCCCTGGGGGCACCGGGTCGAGGTCGAGCCGGCCGACGGCGACGACCGCGTGCGGGCGGCGGAGCCACCCACCACCCGTTCACGCCGCGATCGCGTCCCCGACCGCCCGGGCCAACCGGGGCAGGGCCTCCGGCGGCGCCTGCGGGAGGAACAGGCTCGGCTCGGTGAGCTCCAGCTCGAGCAGCACCGGTCGCCCCCCGGCGCCGGCGACGAGGTCGATCCGCGCGTACAGCAGGGGCCCCGCCTCCGGCACCAGCGACGGGACGGCGTCGAGGACCGCCTGCGCCACCTCCCGCTGCTCCGGTGTCGCCTCGACCGGCCGCAGGTCGCTGCGGCTGTCCCGGTCCTGGCGGACGCCCTCGCCACGCGCCAGCAGCGGCCCCTTGCGCACGGCATGGGAGAAGCGGCCGCCGGTGAACAGCAGCGCCGTCTCGCCGGCGTCGTCCACGCTGGACAGGTACGGCTGGACCATCGCCGTGCGGCCCGCGGCCGCCAGCTCGCCGGCGTGCGCCAGGGCGTCCCCGGCACCGGACCACCGCGCGGTGTCCCGGGAGCCGGCCGACACCGACGGCTTGACCACCCACTCCTCCGCGTCGGGCAGCTCGTCGGCCGTGGTGGGGTCCCAGACGGTGGGCACCACCGGGAGCCCGCAGCGCTCCAGGTCGCGCAGGTGCGTCTTGTCGCTGTTCCAGCGCAGCACCGGCGCCGGGTTGCGCAGCAGCGGGACGGCGTCGGCCCACGCCAGGAACTCCTCCCGCCGCCAGGCGTGGTCCCAGCAGGACCGGACGACGGCGAGGTCGTGGCCGGCCCAGTCCACCGCGGGGTCGTCCCAGCGGACGAGGTCGACGGCGAACCCGGCCTCCTGCAGCGCCGGGGCGGCGAGCGGGAGGTCGGGGTCGACGCGCAGGCCGCGCTCGGAGCCGACCAGGGCGACCCGCTTGGTCACCGCGGCAGCTCGAGGACGCCGTCGATGCGCCGCGGGATGCCGCGGAAGTCGTCGGTGAGCTCGGGCGGGAGCACCTCCTGCGGCGCGCCCTGCCAGGTGACCGGGCGCAGGAACCGGCGGATCGCCGTCGTCCCCACCGAGGTGTGCTGCGAGTTCGTCGACGGCCACGGGCCGCCGTGGTGCTGGGCCCAGGAGACCGCCACGCCGGTGGGGTAGGCGTCGTAGACCAGCCGGCCGGCCCGCGTGCGCAGCTGCTCGGAGACCGCCAGCGGCAGCTCGGTCTCCCCCGCGCCGCGCAGCACGGTGGCCGTCAGGGACGACGGCATCTGCTCCAGCGCCGCGGACAGCTCGGCCTCGCCGTCGTAGCGGGCCACGACCGAGACCGGCCCGAAGCACTCCTCGGTGACCTGTTCGGGCAGCGCGGCGGCGGTCGTCTGCAACAGCCGGGGCACGGCCTCGAACCCGCGGCCGGACGGGTCGCCGCCGCGGGCGATCTCCTCGACGCCCGGCGCCCCGGCCAGGCCGTCGGAGGTGCGGCCGTAGGAGGCGGCGATGCCCTCGCTGAGCAGCACCGGGGCGCCGGTGCCGCGCACGGCCTCGGCCATGGCGCCGACGACGGCGTCGCCCTCGGGCCCGGCCGGCACGAAGGCCAGACCCGGCTTGGTGCAGAACTGGCCGCCGCCGAGGGTGGAGGAGCCGACCAGCTCGGTGCCGATCGCCGTGCCGCGCTCGGCGGCCGCCTGCGGGGTGACGACCACCGGGTTGAGGCTGGAGAGCTCGCCGAAGAACGGCACCGGGTCCGGACGCCGCTCGATGATCTCCAGCAGTGCGCGGCCGCCGTTCACCGAGCCGGTGAAGCCGACGGCGCGGATGGCGGGGTGGGCCACCAGGTCGGCGCCGGCCTGCAGGCCGTGCACGATGCCCAGCGTGCCGTCGGGCGCCCCGACCTTGCGGGCCGCGGCGTCCAGGACGTCGAACACCAGCTGCGAGGTCGCCGGGTGCGAGCCGTGCGCCTTGACGACGACGGGGCAGCCGGCCGCGAACGCGGAGGCGGTGTCACCGCCGGGCACGGAGAAGGCCAGCGGGAAGTTGCTGGCACCGAACACCGCGACCGGGCCGAGCGGGATCAGCATCCGGCGCAGGTCGGGCCGGGGGCCCATCGGGGTGTCGCCGGCGTGGTCGATCGCGGCCTCGAGGTAGCTGCCCTCGTCGAGCACCTCGGCGAAGAGCCGCAGCTGGTAGCAGGTGCGGGTGAGCTCGCCGTCGAGCCGGGTCGGGCCCAGCGCCGTCTCGCGGTCGGCGACGGCGACGACGTCCTCCCGCCGGGCCTCCAGGGCGTCGGCGAGGGCGCGCAGCAGCGCCGCCCGCCCGTCCCGGCCGAGGGTGTCCAGGCCGGGGGCCGCGCCGAGCGCGGCGGCGCAGAGCCGCTCGACCTCGGCGGTCGTGGTCTCCTGGGCGACGACCTCGACGGCCTCGCCGGTGCGGGGATCGGTGCTGACGACGTCGGACACGGTTGCCTCCTGTGCTGCGGTGCGGGTGGTCAGCGGATCGCGCCGACGGTGACGCGGTCGACCGTCCGGGCGGGGTCAGGAGACCTTGTCGACCAGGGCGGTGAGCTCGGCGAGCTCGGCCTCGGTCAGGTCCGACAGCGGCGGGCGCACCGGGCCGCCGCCCCGCCCGACCGCGGTGAGGCCGGCCTTGACGATGGAGACCGCGTAGCCCCGGGCCCGGTCGCGGATGTCGAGGTAGGGGATCACGAAGTCGTTGAGCATCCGGTAGACGGCGGCGCGGTCCTGGGCGCGCACCGCCGCGTAGAACCGCAGCGCGAACTCGGGCAGGAAGTTGTACAGCGCCGAGGAGTAGGTGCTCACGCCCAGCTGGAGCAGCGGCAGCGCGAAGGTCTCGGCCGTGGGCAGCCCGCCGACGTAGACCAGCCGGTCCCCGACGCGGGCGCAGGTGCGGGTCATCTGCTCGATGTCGCCCACGCCGTCCTTGAGGCCGATCAGGTTGGGGTTGCGGTCGGCGACCTCGGCGACGGTGGTGTCGGTGAGCACCGCGTTGGCCCGGCTGTAGACGACCACCCCCAGGTCGGTGGCCCGGCAGACGGCGCTGACGTGGTCGGCCAGGCCCCGCTGGCTGGCCTCGGTGAGGTAGGGCGGGAAGAGCAGCAGCCCCGAGGCGCCGGCGGCCTGCGCGGCCTGCGCCTGGGCGACGGCGACGGCGGTGCCGCCGGTGGCCGGGGCGACGACCGGGACCCGGTCGGCCACCTCGTCGACCGCGACGCGGACGACCCGGTCGATCTCCGCCGGGGTCAGCGAGAAGCCCTCGCCCGTGCCGCCGGCGGCGAACAGGCCGGCGACGTCGAAACTGGCCTGCCACGCCAGGTGCTCGCGGTACCGGGTCTCGTCGAACTGCAGCTCGGCGTCGAAGTGGGTCACCGGGAAGGAGAGCAGGCCGGACTTCAGCCGGTCGGCGAGGGCGTCGGGGGGCAGCAGCGTCACGGATCGTCCTCGGGTCCGACGGGTCCGCGCCGGGTCGTCCGGCGGCGCGGGCTGTGGTCGCGGCCACCGTAGGAAGCCCATCCGATGCCCGTCCAATCGCATTCGCGCATCGGACGATGCACTGGGGGTATCAACGGCGGGCCCGCTGCTCCAGCACCGCGAGCGCCCGCCACAGGGCAGGGTTCTTCGAGCCCGTGGCCCAGAGCAGGTGCAGCTCGACCGGCTCGGGCACCGGCGTCTCCAGCCGCACGAACGCCACACCCTCGATCGACAGCCGGGCGGCGGACGCCGGGACGAACGCCACACCCCGCCCGGCCGCGACCAGCCACAGCATGGTGAGCACCTGGCTCACGGTGTGCACCGTGTTCTCCGCGGCGATCGGCACCACGCCGGCCACCAGGTCGTAGAAGTACTTCGCCGCGGTCGGCGAGTGCATGACGACGGGGACCGACGCCAGGTCCGCGGCCGTCACCGGCCGGCCCAGTCCCAGCAGCCGGTGCCCCACCGGCGCGGCGACCAGCAGCGCCTCGCGGTGCAGCAGGCGGTGTCCGAACGCCTCCTCGTCGAAGGGCGGTCGCCCCAGGCCGAGGTCGATCCCCTCGTTGAGCAGCCCCGCCACCTGCTCGCGGGTCACCATCTCGGCGAGGTCGACGTCGACGTCGGGCAGCTCCTGCGCCAGGTCGTCGAGCAGCTCGCCGAGCACCCCGTAGGCCGAGGCGGCGGTGAAGCCGATGCGCACCACGCCACTGGCCCCGGAGGACACCCGCCGGGCGAGCTCGGGCGCGGAGTCCGCAAGACCGAGCAGCCGCCGAGCCTCCACGAGGAAGACCCGGCCGGCGGCGGTCAGGGTGACCCGGCGGTTGTCCCGCTCCAGCAGCTGGGCGCCGACGACCCGCTCGAGCTTCTGGATCTGCCGGCTCAACGGCGGCTGGGTCATGCTCAGCCGAGCGGCCGCACGGCCGAAGTGCAGCTCGTCGGCGACGGCCACGAAGCCGCGGAGCTGCTCCAGGGTGAAGGCCATGCCGAGAAGGTATCAACCAATGCCTCGACGAATCCGGACGGTCATGACCCGGGCGTCCTACGCCGGACGACCTGGACGTCGCGCGATCCCGATGGGCGCCGGTCGGCACGCTGCTCGTGGGCAGCACCGCCCGGCGGATCCCGCTCGACGCCGACCGGCCGGTGCTCGCCGTCGCGCCCCGAGCCCCGGGCCCGCCGCCGGGCTCGTCAGGCGAGGACGCGGCGCACGAGGACCCGGGGGAAGCCGCCGGAGACGGCCCGGGTGTCCGCGACCTTGGTGAACCCGGCCGCCTCGAACAGTCTCCGGGTGCCGACGTAGGCCATCGTCAGGTCGACGTGCCGGCCTTCGTTGTCCACCGGGTAGCCCTCGACGGCCGGGGCGCCGCACGACGCGGCGTAGTCCACTGCCCCACGGACCAGAGCGTGCGCGATGCCCCTGCCGCGGTGACCCGGTCGCACGCGGATGCACCACAGGGACCACACGGGCAGGTCGTCGACGTGCGGGATCTTCGTCGAGCGTTCGAAGGGCAGCTCCGACCGCGGCGCGACCGCGGCCCAGCCGACCACCTCGCCGTCGTCGTACGCGAGCACCCCTGGGGCGATGGGTCGGCCGGTGAGTGCGCGGACGTACTCGGCGCGTGCCGGTCCGACCAGGGACCGGTTCGTCCTCGAGTCCAGCCGGTGGCTCAGACACCAGCAGACGTTGGCGCCCGGGCTCTTCGGCCCCAGCACCGTCGCCACGTCGTCGAACCGCGGCCTCGTCGCCGGCACGACCTCGATCGGCACCGGGCCACGCTAGCGCCGACCGGACGCGCGGGGTGGTGGTGCCGACCCGGCCGGCGCGGGAGACTGCGTCGGCACGGGGCCGTCCCCGAGGAGGCCGGCGATGGACGAGCGGACGACGTGTCTGGTGGTCGGGGGTGGCCCGGCCGGGATGGTGCTGGGCCTGCTGCTGGCCCGCGCCGGTGTCGAGGTGACCGTGCTGGAGAAGCACGCCGACTTCCTCCGCGACTTCCGCGGCGACACCGTGCACCCCTCGACGCTGCAGCTGCTCGACGAGCTCGGCCTCGGCGACGAGTTCGCCCGGCTGCCGCAGACGAGGCTCGAGCAGGTGGTCTTCCCGACGGCCGACGGCGGCACGGTGACGATCGGGGACTTCCGCCGGCTGAGGGTCCCCCACCCCTACGTCGCGATGGTGCCGCAGTGGGACCTGCTGGACCTGCTCGCCGACGCCGGACGACGGGAGCCGTCCTACACGCTGCGGATGCGCACCGAGATGACCGACCTGCTGCGCGAGGGCGACCGGGTCGTCGGGGTGCGCTACCGCACCGCGGACGGCGCCACCGGCGAGATCCGGGCCGACCTCACCGTGGCCTGCGACGGCCGCGGCTCGGTCGCGCGCCGGCAGGCGGGGCTGCGGCCGACGTCCTTCCCCGTCCCCATCGACGCCTGGTGGTTCCGGGTCCCCCGCCTGCCGAGCGACCGTCCGGCCGCGCTCGCCCCGCGGGCGGCACCGGGCCGCTTCGCCGTGGTCATCCCGCGCGAGACGTTCCTGCAGGTGGCCTACATCGGCCGCAAGGGCGCCGACCCGGAGCTGCGCGCCCGCGGCATCGAGGCGTTCCGGCGCGACGTCGCCGAGCTGATCCCCGAGTTCCGGGACCGGGTGGACGCGCTGGCCTCGATGGACGACGTCAAGCACCTCGACGTGCGCGTCGACCGGCTCCTGCACTGGCACGTCGACGGCCTGCTCTGCATCGGCGACGCCGCGCACGCGATGTCGCCGGTCGGGGGCGTCGGCATCAACCTCGCCGTCCAGGACGCCGTGGCCGCGGCGACCCTGCTCGCCGGGCCGCTGCGGAAGGGCACGCTGACCACGGGCGACCTGGCCGCGGTCCGTGCCCGCCGCCTCCTGCCGACCGTGCTCGTGCAGGGCCTGCAGCGGGCGCTGCACCGCGCCCTGGTCGGACCGCTCGTCGAGGGACGGCGCCCGGGCCCACCCGCGCCGGTGCTCGCACTGGTGCACCGGCTCCCCCGGCTGTCCGTCGTCCCCGCGTACCTGATCGGCGTGGGGCTGCGGCCCGAGCACGCGCCCGCGTTCGCCCGCCGCACCCCGGCGCGCTCCTGACGCAGCGGCGCGGAGGCCGGGGCCAGGCGGTCAGCGGTCGCCCAGGAACGCCGCCAGGAGGGGGAGCAGCAGGTCCGCGCGCCGGGTCACCTGCATGTGCGTCGTCCCGGGCAGGACGGCCAGCTGTGACCCGGGGATGAGCCGCAGCACGAGGGCGGCGTGCTCGACGGTGGTGAAGTCGTGGTCCCCCTGCACCAGGAGCACCGGGGCGGTGATGCCGGCCAGCTCCTCGTCCGACCAGCCCACGAGGTCGGCCTGCGAGGCGGACAGGGACGCGAGGAACTCCTCGAAGTGCTCCGGGTGGGGCGACAGCCGCCGGTAGGCCTCCGTGAAGTCGGCGAGGTCCTGCTCCGTGGGCATGCGGGTGGAGGTCGCCATCTTCTGCGGGTCGAGGAAGTCCTCGTGCATGCCGTCGGGTCGCACACTGGCCGAGCAGGGCACCACGGACAGGACGCGGTCCGGGTGGGAGACGGCGAGCTCGAGCGCCACGGCACCGCCCATGCTGTGCCCCAGGACGTGCGCCCGCTCGATGCCGAGGTGGTCGAGCAGCGCCACGACGTCCCCGGCCGAGTTGGCCGGCGTGATCGGGCGGTCGACGTCGGCGGTGCGCCCGTGCCCCTGCAGCTCGACGGCGACGACGCGGTGGCGCTGCGCCAGACCCGGGATGAGCCCCGCGAAGCTCAGGTCGATGGTGAGCATGCCGCCGTGCAGCAGCACCAGCGGAGTGCCTCGATCGCCGTGCACCTCGTGGTAGAGGTGCAGGCCGTTGACGTCGGCGTACCCGGCGGTGGTGGCGGTCATGGCGGGGCTCCTCGGTCCGGTCCCTCGTGCGAGGGTGCGTGGCAGCTCCGACCGCCCGGCGGCCCGGGACTCATCGGCCTGCCGCAGCGCACCGTGCGGGCCCTGGTCCCGCCCGGACGGCGACGTGGAAAACCCTTGTCCTCAAGTCCGCTTGAGGTTGCATCCTGGCTCGCATGCCCCTGTCAGCACACCCCGCCGCACGACCGGCGGCAGCCGAGCCCGGGGGGACGGCATGAGCCCCGCCCCGGCGGTGGAGGCCGTCGACCTGGTCAAGCACTTCGGCGACAACCGCGCCGTGGACGGCGTCAGCTTCGTCGTCCCCACCGGCTCGGTCCTCGGCCTGCTCGGCCCCAACGGCGCCGGGAAGACCACCCTGGTGCGGATGCTCACCACGCTGAGCGTGCCGACGAGCGGGACCGGCCGGGTGGCCGGTTTCGACATCCGCGAGCAGCCCAACGAGGTCCGTCGCAGCATGGGCCTCACCGGTCAGGCGGCGACGGTCGACGAGATCCTCACCGGGCGCGAGAACCTCCGGCTGATCGGCAGCCTGTACGGGCTGGCCAGGAGCTACGTCCGCGAGGCGACCGAGGACCTGCTCACCCGCTTCGACCTCGTCGGGGCCGCCGACCGGCCGGCGAAGTCCTACTCCGGCGGCATGCGCCGCCGCCTCGACCTCGCAGTGAGCCTGCTGGCGGCACCACCGATCCTCTTCCTCGACGAGCCCACCACCGGCCTGGACCCGCAGAGCCGGTCGGGGCTGTGGGAGGTGCTCCGGGAACTCGTCCAGGAGGGCACCACGCTGGTGCTGACGACGCAGTACCTGGAGGAGGCCGACCACCTCGCCGACGAGATCGTGGTGGTCGACAAGGGCCGGGTCATCGCCGCCGGGACCCCGACGCAGCTCAAGGACCAGGCCGGGCAGGCCAGCGTCGTGGTGACGCTGACCCACGCGGCGGACCTCGACGAAGCCGCCGGGCTGATGCGCGCGCACTCCCCCGAGGTGCACGTGGAGCGGGGCAGCCGGCGGCTGACGGCGCAGGCCGGCGGACTGGGCGACATGACCCGGATCGCCGCCGTCTTCGAGCGCAGCGGCATCGAACTCGACGACCTCGGGCTGGCCCGGCCCAGCCTGGACGACGTGTTCCTGCACCTGACCGGGCACCGCGCCGAGTCCGACGCGACCCCGGAACCGACCGACGAGGGAGTCGTCCAGTGACCGCCGTCCAGACCACCCGGCCACCGGCCGCCCGGCCGGCCATCGCCCCGCCGTCGCTGCTGCGGGCGTCGGCGACCATCGTGTGGCGCAACCTGGTGCACATCCGGCGGATGCCCGAGATGCTCATGGACGTCACGGTGCAGTCGGTGATGTTCGTGCTGCTCTTCGCCTACGTGTTCGGCGGCGCGATCGCCGTGCGCGGCACCGACTACAAGGAGTTCCTGCTCCCCGGGATCATGGTCCAGACGATGGTGTTCTCCTCCGCCATCGTCGCCATGGGGCTGACCAGCGACCTGCAGAAGGGCATCGTCGACCGGTTCAAGTCCCTGCCCATCCCCCGGTCGTCGGTGCTGGTCGGACGGAGCATCTCCAGCCTGATCCACTCCAGCATCGGCATCGCCGTCATGGGCGTGACCGGGCTGCTGATCGGCTGGCGGATCCGCAACGGCGTCGTGGACGCCGTGGTGGCGTTCCTGCTGCTGCTGCTCTTCGGCTTCGCGCTGATCTGGCTGGGCATCTGGGTCGGCTCGCTCATGCGGACCGTCGAGGCCGTGCAGGGCTTCATGTTCACGGTCATGTTCCCGCTGACGTTCGTGGCCAACACGTTCGCGCCGCCGGAGAGCATGCCGGCGTGGCTGCGCGCGATCGCGGAGTGGAACCCGGTCTCGGCCCTGACCCAGGCGTGCCGCGAGCTGTGGGGCAACGGCCCGGCCGCCCCGGCGGACGCCGCGTGGCCGCTGCAGCACCCGGTGGTGGTGTCGATCGCGTGGTCGCTCCTGCTGGCGGCCGTCTTCGCGCCGCTCGCCGTCGCGGCGTTCCGCCGCCGCTCGCGCGACTGACCCCGCGGCGTCCCGGCCGGACGGTTCCGGGCCCCGTCCCCACCGCGTGGTGGGGACGGGGCCCGGAACCGGCTGCTCAGGCGTGCGGGAAGGTGTCGGCGTAGGCCGCCGCCACCCGGGGCTGCTCCACCCCGCTGCCGGTCAGGTGCCAGCCGCTGTGCTGGTTGTTGATGTTGAACCAGGCCTCGGCGAACACCTGCCCCCGGCCCTTCCCGGCGTGTGCGTCCACCCACGCGAAGAAGTTGGTCACCCAGTACGGGTCGTCACCGGAGTTCGCGCCACCCTGTGCGTCGCCGTTGTTCGCGTACTCGGGCAGGTAGACCGGCAGCCCGCGGGTCTCGGCGAACCGCCGCCAGCGCTCCATGCCGATCGGGTCGGCGTCCGAGCCGCGCATCGAGCCGTCCGCCCAGGAGACCGTGGTGCCGGAGCGGCTGGTCCCGATGTAGGGCCACTGGTTGTACCGGTCCACGCCGACCAGGTCGTACACGCCGGCCTCGAAGAGGTCCGCGGCGTCCAGGTCCGCGGTCGAGGTGTCACCGTTGTACGAGATCGCGAACAGCGCCTCGGGGAACGCCGTGTCGGCGATGGACTCCCACCGCTTCATGCTGGCCTTGAACGCCGGGACCTCGGCGGAGGACACCGACCAGTCGAACCAGTTGCCGTTCATCTCGTGGGCGGGCCGGAGGATCGTCGGGTACAGGACACCGTCGATGGTGCGGGCGGCCCGGAGGCGGGTCAGGTAGTCCCGCCAGGCGTTGTCGAGGGAGCCGTTGGCGGCCGCGGTCCAGTCACTCGGGCCGCCGGGGGCGATGTCGAGCAGGCCGCGGTACTTCACCTCCACCGCTCCAGGACCCCAGCCCCATGCGCCACCGTTGGTGATGTCCTGCCAGGTCGACAGCATCGTGGTCGGAGCCCCGCGCCAGGTGCCGAAGGCCCCGTCGAGGCACCCCGAGCCCGAACACCCGGAGAACCAGCCGTTGGCCGGGAGGGCCAGGCCGGCGAGCACGGCCGCGCCGCCGTCACCGGTCGTGGGTGTGGGAGTGGGCGTTGACGAGGGCGTCGGGGTCGGCGTGGGCGTCGGGGTCGGCGTCGCGGTCGGCGTCGGCGTCGGCGTCGGGGTCGGCGTGGGGGTCGGCGTCGGGGAGGTCGTGGGCGTCGGCGTCGGGGTCGGCGTCGGCGTCGGCGTCGGCGTCGGCGTCGGCGAGGTCGTACCGCAGGTAGCGCCCGGGGCGACGACGACGCCGTTGCTCGTCCTCACCTCCCGCACCGTGACGGAGGTCCCCCTGGAGACGACGCTCTTCCTGCCGGTCACCGTGACCCTCACCGTGTGGCAGCCCTGCGGCAGGCTCGCGGTGGTGAAGTAGGTGCGGTCGGTGTTGACGGCGCGGTAGGTGTCGACGTTGCGCTGGGGCCCGCCGTCCACGCTCAGACCCGCCACCCCGGCGTCGGGGCCGGTGTGGCCGTAGATCGAGATCGTCCCGCCACCGGCACCGACGTCCACCGTGGCCGTGGCGGTCGACCCGGTGACCGAGGAGACCTGGCCGGACCAGCCCGGGGTCCACGTACCGGTGTAGGCGAACGAGCTGTGGGTGCCCGAGGCCGGCGCCGCCGACGCGGTGGGCATCCCGGCAGGGACCAGCAGGGCGGCAGTGAGGGCGGCCAGTCCCGCCCACCATCGAGTACGGATCACGAGAGTCCTTCGGGTCGGTGTGGAGCGAGGAGGGATCGAGTCGTGCGCCCCGCCTGCTCGGGGCCTCGGCCGCACCTGATGACGGGTCGACCGGACGTGCGGGGAGATCTCGACGGTGGGAGCTGGGGAGGAGTGCGACCGGGTTCGGCCTGCACGGGTCCGCCGAGGACGGCTGCTCGGGTGGCGGCTCCGGTCACGACGGCACGTCTCCTGTGGTCGCTGGTGGGACGAGAGGCACAGGTGGATCAGGTGGCGGCCCTCATCGGGATCACGCCGGCGTTCCGGTGAACCGATGAGGGCCTCGCGGCGGTGCGGGGCCCGTCTGCGACGCTGGACGGACGTCCGCCAGCCGCCTCACACCGTTGGTCAGCGGGGTCCGTGGGGCGACGCGCGGGGCGATCGAGCCGATCACCGTGGCTGGGAGTCGGCGAGCTGGATGGTAGCAGGGAGCGACTGCGCGGTCACACGGTGGATGCCGGGCCGACTCCTGCGGCCCGCCGGTGGTCCTCCCCGGTCGGGGGGTGCGGTCCGAGACGGCGGGCGGCAGGCGACAGCCCCGGCCGACGCCTCAGGTGCACGGGATCCGCACCACCCCGGGCGCACCGGGGTCCGGGCCGCCTGGGACCGCATGACGCGGCCTCCGCCCCGGCACCCGCCGTGGTGTCCTGACCTGTCGGCACGAGGACGGGCCCGGCCGTCGGCCGGGCCCGTCCTCGTGCCGACGGGGCGTCAGACGCCCGCCGCCTCGGTCTGCTTGCTCAACTCGAAGCCCTCGTAGCCGTTCTTGGCGACCTCAGCGAGCTTCTGCCGGTAGGCACCAATCCCGGCCATGAAGAACATGACCGCGTTCTTCTTCCCCGGGACGTTCGCTCCGAAGATCCACGAGTCGGCCTTCGGGAAGAGCGTCGTGTTGGCGATCTGATCGCAGGTGGCGGTCCAGGCGTCCTCCGCGACCTGCGTCGGCTCGATGGTCCGCACACCGTTGCGCTCGGCGGTGCCGATGAGCTCGCCGATCCAGTCGACCTGCGCCTCGATGCTCGGCGGCAGGTTGGTGAAGGGGCCGTTCGGGCCGAGGATCATGAACATGTTCGGGAAGCCGGCCTTCGACAGACCCAGGTAGCTGGTCGGCCCGTCGGTCCAGTGCTCGTTGATGTGCCGGCCACCACGCCCGCGCAGGTCCATCGCCCGGTAGTTGCCGTCGACCGCGTCGAACCCGGTGGCGAAGACCAGGACGTCGAACTCGCGCTCGACCCCGTCGGAAGTGCGCACACCGGCGGGGGTGATCTCCCGGATCGGGTTCTCCTTGATCGAGACCAGCTCGACGTTGCCCCGGTTGTAGGTCTCGTAGTAGCCCTCGTTGCACAGCGGGCGCTTGGCGTAGAGGTCGGTCGGGGTCAGCTTCCGCGCCGTCTCCGGGTCGTCGACGATCTCGGCGATCTTCGACCGGATGAACGCCGCGGCGGCGGCGTTCGCCTCGGGGTCGACGGCGATGTCGGCGAAGGTGCCGAACATGAACCGGAACCCGTTGCCCTTGTCCCAGTTCTCCTGGAACACACGACGACGCTCCTCCTCGGAGACGCTCATCGCCTCGACGCCGCTCTCCTCGAAACCGAAGGCGACGACGGAGTTGCGCACCTGCTCCCAGATGGCGTCGAAGTTCTCCTTGGTCCGGTCGACCTCGGCCTGGTCCACCGGGCCGTTCCCGGACGGCACGCAGTACTGGGGCGAGCGTTGGAAGACGGTGAGGTGGCTCGCCGTCCTCGCGGCGGCGACGATGAACTGCGTACCGGTCGAGCCGGTGCCGATCACACCGACCCGCTTGCCGGTGATGTCGAGGTCGTGCGGCCAGGCGTTGGTGTGGACGAGTGTGCCGCTGAAGGTGTCGCGACCGGGGATGTCGGGGATGTTGGTCCTGGCCAGCAGGCCGAGGGCGTTGACGAGGTAGCGGCTGGTGAGGCTCGTGCCGTCGGCGGTGGTCACCGTCCAGAGGTCGGTGTGCTCGTCGAAGGCGGCCCCGGTCACCTCGGTGTCGAGCTGGATGTCGCGGCCGAGGTCGTAGCGCTCGACGACGTGCTCGAGATAGGCGAGGACGTCCGGCTGGTCCAGGTAGCGGGTGGACCAGTCCCACTCCTGGAGCAGGTCCTTGTCGAAGGAGTAGCGGTAGACGAAGCCCTCGGTGTCGGACTTCGCGCCGGGGTACCGGTTGAAGTACCAGGTGCCGCCGACGCCGCCGCCCTTCTCCAGGGCCTTGACGGTCAGGCCGAGTTCGTTGCGCAGCTTGTGCAGCATGTAGATGCCGCCGAAGCCGGCACCGATGACGATCGCGTCGACATCCGGGGTACGACTGGTGCTCACGGATCCTCCTGGGGTCTCGAGGGCGGTGGCGCCCCGACGGGGGTGATGACGGGCGTGGTCGCGGTCAGCTGCGGTACCACTTCGCGATCGCGGCGATCTCGTCGTCGGCCTCGCGCGCGTTGCCGGCCAGGAACGGGAAGACGTGCTGCATGCCCTCGGCCACCGACAGGGTCACGTCGACGCCCGCGGCCTCCGCCTTGTCGGCGAGTCGGGTCGCGTTGTCGACGAGCACCTCCACCGAACCCGCATTGACGTAGAGCTTCGGGAAGCCGGAGAAGTCGGCGTGGAGCGGGTTCGCCAGCGGCGTCGTGGGGTCGATCTCCCCCTCGCCGAGGACGCCGGCGATCATGCCCTCGAGCAGCGGGACGGTGACCAGCGCGTCGGTCGCGGCGTTGGTCACCAGCGTCTCGCCCGAGTTCTCCATGTCCAGCCAGGGCGAGAACGCGATCACCCGGCCGGGCATCGGCTTGCCCTGCTCGCGCAGCGCCAGGGCGATGGCGACGGCCAGGTTGCCGCCCGCCGAGTCGCCGATCGTGGTGATGTCGGCCGGCGCGATGCCGCGCTCGGTCAGTGCGGTGAACGCCGCGACGCCGTCCTCCACCTGGGCCGGGTGTGGGTGCTCGGGGGCGCGGCGGTAGTCGAGGACGAACGACGTGACGCCCAGCGCCTTGGCCACGTGCGCCGCCAGCTTGCGGTGGCTGGAGGCCGAGCCGACGGCGAAGCCGCCGCCGTGGGTGTAGAGCAGCACCTCGGAGGTGTCCGCACCGGTCGGCAGCGCCCAGATCCCCGGCACCCCGCCGACGGTCTCCTCGCGGTAGGTCACGCCCTCCGGCTCCCGGGTGACCTGGTGCCACTCGTCGAAGATGCTGCGGAAGAGCCGCATGGTCAGGTCGGGCGTGGTGGCGATGATGTCCGACCAGTCGGCGTAGAGCGCGCGCAGGGCGTCGGACTCGGCCGACGGGTCGGCCGGGGGGGTCGACGGCACCGTTGTCACCTGGTTCCTCCTCGATCTCGTGTCACGGACCGTCGGGGCGGCCCCGTCCCTTGTGACGTACGACTCACTGTCGTCAGTCCACGGATCCCGTGGGTGTTCCGATCTGGAACGCCCACGGGCCTCCTCCGCCACTGGCGAGGACAGCGGCGTCTCCGGCGATCTGCCAGGCCGAGGGGAGCGGCCCGCTCCACGTCCGGGATCGGATCGCGACCGGTACTGGCAGACGGAGTGTGATGTGCGGCACGGTGGAGGCGGTGGACAGAGGGGCCGTGCACGACGGGGCGGCACCCGGATGGACGACCGCGGGGCGATGATGCGTCGAGACGAGAACCGGGACCTGCCGACCCTGTCGTCAGCCGAACGGGAGTACACCAGGCGCACCCGGGAGGCACTGGTCGATGGCGGGCTCTTGAGCACCCTGCCCGGTAGGAGCGGGGTACCCGAGCACATCGAGAAGAGCTGGCGCCGCTGTATCGGCGACCGGGTACCGGTGGCACCGGAGCGCATCGACTACCGAGAACCCGGGGACACGCTACCGGCGCTGTGTCGGGCCGCGGGCCCTGTCCTGGACCGCCTCAGGGACAGCTTCGGCGACGTCCCCGTGGCGATGGTGCTGTCCGACGCCCGCGGCCGGATCGTGCTGCGGCACGCCGCCACGCGCCGGCAGCGCGTGGTCATGGACCGGGCCAGCGCGGCAGAGGGGTTCGACTACTCCGAGCGGTCGGTCGGCACCAACGGGATCGGGACCGCGCTCGTCGAGCGCCGGCCGGTGCTGGTCCGAGGTCCGGAGCACTACAACCCCCTGCTGGAGGAGCTCACCTGCGCCAGCACGCCCATCATCGAGCCCGGTACGGGACGGTTGATCGGGTCGTTCTCGTTGGCCTGCTCGATGCGCGACGTGCACGCGCTCATGACGGTGATGACCGGCGACGTCGGGCGGCAGATCGAGGCGCGGATCCTGGACGAGGCCGGAGAGCGGCGCCGGCTGCTCGTGCACGCCTACCTCGTACTGGAGCGCACCGGGACCGGAGCGCTGGTCGTCGACGAGGAGGCGGTGCTCGCCAATCGTCTCGGTCTCGCCCACACGGGGCCGGAGCTGCACCCGTTGTTGTGGCGGTTCCTGTCAGAGCACGGACCGGACCGGATCCGGCAGATGCAGGTCCCGCTCACGGACGGCCTGCACGACGCGCTGGTGGAACCGATCCGCGACGGCGGCACCGTCGCCTACAGCGTGCGGCTGCTGCCCCGCCGACCCGCACGGCCGCCGGACGATCCGCCCGTGGCCGCTCCCGTCATCTCGGGGGTCGTACCCGTCGCGGTCCGCGAGCCACTGCACTTCCGCGACGACGTCGACCGCCAGCTCGAGACGGCCGTCCGGCACGGCGAGACGATCGCCCTGACCGGGGGGAGCGGCACGGGGAAGCTGCGGACGGCGCTGCGGACGTTGCGCCGGGCGGGCGGTGCTGACCCGCTGGTCGTCGAGCCCCATCTCGACGCCGGCTGGTTCGAGGCGGCGCGGACGGCCGTCACGGAGGGCCGCGGGCTGGTGCTGCGCCGGGTGCACGCGAGTCCCTCACCGACGGTCCCGCAGGTGCAGGCACTCGTCGCGCCGGGGATCCCGGTCGTGATCACGGTCGACCTCGACAACGCCGACGACGCCGTGCTCGGCCTCGTCCGCCGGGTCACCACCACCGTGCGGCTCCCCGCGCTCGCGCAGAGCCGCGAGCACCTGCCGGCGCTCGTCCACGCGATGCTCGCGGAGCTATCGGAACCGGAGTCCGCGACGCGGTTCTCGCCGGCCGTCTGGGATCTGCTGGTGTCCTGGCCCTGGCCGGGCAACCTCGCCGAGCTCCGCAACACGGTGGGGCTCCTGGCCCGCCGCGCCGCAGGTGGGACGGTCGAGACCGACGACCTGCCCGATGAGCTCCGCACCTCCCGGCGGACAGTCGGGCTGCTGCAGTCGGCGGAACGCGAAGCCGTGGCCGAGGCACTGCGCGCAGCGTGCGGCAACCGGAGCCGGGCCGCGCAGGCCCTCGGCATCGGGCGCAACACGCTGTACCGCAAGATGCGCGAGTTCGGGATCGGCTGACGGCGCTCGCACCCTTGCCTGGAGGCCGCCGTTCAAGGGGGCTGTGCTGTCGGCGGGCACGGCCGGGCCGACCACGACCACAGACGACTCAGGCCGCTCCCCGGGACGGGGAACGACCTGGTCAACGGGGTAGACCTGGAGGCTCGGCTCTCGAACCCTAATACAGCATTCAAGCAACTGCTGAAGCGCTGGCGGCAACTGCCAACTGATCTGCAGCCACTGATCAAAACGCGGAAGCGCCGCCCACCGCAGCGAGCCGAGGACCGACTCGGGCCGGGCGGCGTCGCCGAGCTGGTGGCCGCCTACCAGGCCGGCCGGTCTACCAAGAAACTGCAGCGGACGTACGGCTTGAGCCAGGGCGCGGTCCTGCGGCTGCTCGACGCGAACGGTGTGCCGCGCCGGCGGCGCGGCCTGACAGACGAGCAAATCCAGGAAGCTATCCGACTGTATAGCCAAGCCTGGTCACTGACGCGGATCGGAGACTGCTTCGGCAAGGACTACACCGTCGTAAGGAACGCTCTTCGCCGGGCCGGTGTACTAAGCCGGAACAGTCCGCCCAGCTAGAGGAGGTCAGCTCCACAACTCAGCACCGGGGCCTTGACAACTGGCCGGCCTGATCGGTGTGGACGGCACCGCTCGCGGTGTCGGATACTGCCCCGACACCCGTTGGACGATGAAACAGGCGTGGATGGATGGCAGTTCCGGAGAACGGTCGGATTGGCAGGTACCACGTCCGGGAGGAGTTGGGAAGCGGCGGTGGCGGCGCCGTCTACCGCGCCTGGGACCCCGTCCTCGACCGTGACGTCGCGATCAAGGTGTGCCACGAGCTCGCGGCAGGCGACGCTACGGTCCGCCAGCGTTTCGCCGACGAGGTGAAAAACCTCGCCAGGCTCAACCACCCGGCGATCGTCACCGTCTTTGAGTACGAGTCCCGCGGCGTGCCTTGGTTCGCCATGGAGTTCATTGAGGGGCCGAACCTCGACGCCGAGCTCGGCGCGGCGCGCGGACCGTTGCCCGTGCCGCGGGCGCTGGCCCTCGCGCGGCAACTGAGCGGTGCCATCGACTACCTGCACCAAGTCGGGATCGTCCACCGCGACGTGAAGCCGATGAACGTGCTTTTGCGGCGCCTCGAACACGGCCGGGAGAGCCTCGTCCTATCCGACCTCGGGATCTCCAAGGACCTCGCTTACCAGCACCGGTTGACCACTCATCCGATCGGAACCTGGGAGTACGCCGCTCCCGAGCAACTGGACATCAAGGCGCCGGTAACCCCACGGATCGACGTGTACGCCTTCGCCGCGGTGGTGTTTGAGATGCTGACCGGTCGGCGCCCCTTCATCGGTGACGATTGGGCGACCCTGATCGCCACCAAGTTGCGCAACGACTTCCCGCAGGCCCACGTCCTCCGGCCCGAGCTTCCAGCGGGTATGGACGGCGTGCTGCGGCAGGCGATGTCAGACGATCCCAACCAGCGGCCGGAGACCTGTCAGGAGGTCACAGAGCGGCTCGAGGCGGTGCTCGCACGGACCAGCGCGGCTACGAGCGGTGCCGGCCACGCCAATTTCGCGGGCCCAACCCAGGCCCAGAGCTATGGCGCAGGCTCGACCTACGGCGCAGGGATGAACCCGCCGCCTCCGGTGACAGGGGTAGCCGGACATCCACGCCAGGAGCGCCCGGAACCGGCCTCCCGGAACGGCTTACGAGCCCGCGGACTATTGGCTGGCATCCTTACAGTAATTGGCGCTCTCTATGTAGGCATCCAACTGGGGTCCCCCAACAACCCTTCAGAGACGGGCGCCCCCGAGGTCACCAGCAGCGCCCCGGCCGCGTCCGGCGCGAGCTCTTCGGACACGGGTCCACCGTCAAGCGCTCCTGCGCCAGCTTCGTCCTCCACGAGCGCATCTGTTAGCGCAGGTCCACCGACGATCAGGCATCAGGGAGACGTGCAACTCGCTCGTAATGGTGACTCAATCGACATCAACGCCCCAAGTAACGATCCCACATGGCGAGTGGGACAACTAGACCTCTCCGACACAGGGGCTGTCTCGCTGGACGCAGGCAATTTATACGTTTGGGATGCGAGTGGCACATTGCTTGGCCCCGGCGAGATCGGATCATACGAAGTCTGCAGCACTCAAACGACCTACACGAAAGTTTTTCCTGGGCGATCGGTAAACGAACTTGATGGGCGGGACTTCTGCATACGCACGGCGGAGGGGCGCTTCGCTACCATCCGTCTTGTTGACTACACTGATGAGACCGCCACGCTAAGCATCACCGTGTGGGAGCTAGCCGACAGATAAGCAATCGAGCATTTGACAGCGCCCGGCTCATTGAGTCGAGGCCTCATGATGCACCACTGGTCGTCCATATAGCCCTCACCTTGGTGACGCTCCCCCTTCGACGCGCGGCGAGGGTTAAAATGTCGACCTCCTGACCCCAGACGAGTGGGAGCTGGCGGCTCGGCTCACCCCCCGGTCGAGCGTTCAAGCGACTGCTCGCAGTCTGGCGGCTACTCCCGCAAGGTGCGGCACGGTCGGTTCCACCAGGGACACCCCGTCAGAAGCAGCGAGCCGAGGACCGAGCGGGCCTGAACGGTACCGCCCAGCTCTTCGCCGACTATCAGGCAGATCAATCCACCAAGTACCTCCAACGGACGTACGGACTGAGCCAAGGCGCGGTGCTGAGGCTGCTCAACACCAACGGCGTGCTGCGGCGGCGCGGACTGACAGACGAGCAGGTCAAAGCAGCCATCCGGCTGTATGGGGAGGGGTAGTCGCTGACGCGGATCGGTGATCACTTCGGTAAAGACCATACGGTCGTGAAGAACGCACTGCGGCATCACTGAGGCTTTCTCACCGGCTTCGGTCGGCGACGTGACGGCCTGATGCAGCGGCGCTGGTGGCGGCCGGAGTTGATGTAGGGACGGGCTCCCAGGGTCAGGGCAGGGCCCGTGCAAAGTCATCAGACACGCGGTTGACCTGCTCGGATGCCGGCGTAGAGAGGCTGCGATCCGGTGCCGACTCCGGGCCGTCGTGTCCAGAGACCGACCGCCAAGTCGCTCCGACCTGGGCTTAAGTCAAGTGCTCACCATGCAGGTGAGGGGCACAGCGGCGGCTCAGCAGGCTCGACCTCGGCCGCTGGCCGCCATAACCGCAGGTCAGACCGTGCAAAGCTGACTTTGCACGGGCCCTGGCTCAAGACCCGCTGGAAGGCCTTGAACGGAATCCGACTCTGCCCACGACGAATCGGTGCCATCGTCGCCGCAGCCCTTATCCTCACCACCACCGAACGACCAATGCGTTGAGAAAACCCCAGTGTCGTGCTACGGGCCTTAAACGGTGCTGGCGTACCTGGACGGGACAGCCACGGGCGAGATCGTTGAGGAAGGGCGCGCGGTTCGATGACGAAGGGGGACCTTGCGCAGCAGTTCCCCGCAGCTTCCCGGCTACGATGCGCGCACGCCACGATGCAGCAACCACTCCAGTGCGTTGACCTTGGCTGCGGACACAGCGCGTCGCGTCTAGGCTTGCTGAACCCTGCAGGGCTGCCTCGCCTTGCAGGGAGGGGGGAGAGCCGAAGGTATGCATGAACCCGGGACTACGGGTCCGATACGTTCAATGGTGACTGGCAGGCTGAATATCCTGCTTGTCATCTTTTTCGACAGCATCCTACTCGCTAGCTGGGCCCTGATTCTATGGGCATTCGACTGGGCGATTGCACAGGTGCCCAGTAAAGGCCACCTCGATTGGGAAGTCGGGCGGATGATACTCGCGGGCGCCACGCTCCTGCTGGTTCTAATCTTCATATACTGGGATCTTCGGGGGGCCAACGATACCTACCGCCATCACTATAAGTCCCAAAGGCGCGATGCTCGGATGATTGAGATTCAAGAAGTCATTCAGGCGCAGAGGGATTCTGGAGGCGGCTCGTCAGCTATGACACAACCTAAGGACGGTCGGGAATGACCGAGCGACTCCTGGAGAAGACTCGCAGACTCCACTCCTTCGCGGGAAGTAGGCCACCAGTGCGGGTCTTCGTTGCCCGCCTCACCGCACTGTTGGCGACCGCAGTCGTAATGGGTTGCCTGTTGCTTATTGCTGGCGCCTTCGGCTGGGGTGGAACGGCCATCGGAGCGTTGCTTTTGGGACTAGCCACCTACTATGGACTAGCCCGGCCCTTGAGTCGGAGGCGCAGGCCGCAATCGCAGGAAGACACATCTTTCGAGCATAAGTCAGTCGAACCTGAATCGACTGGCTCCAAGCCTTTCGGTCAGCTGGGGAGGCTTCCAGGTGCATCCAAGCAAGCGCTTGGCACCGAGCGGTTCGACGGGTCGAAGCCAGTCAGGCTCAGGCCTCGTCGGAAACGGATGCTCGCCACTACTTGCGTCATCGGTTTAACCGGTATAGTCGTAGGCGCTGCCACCATCGTCGGTCTAAACGTGGGCATCTCCCCCATTGCGGACCCTGCGACGCCTCCGCCCGTGACGACCGCCGCCAACTTCACGTTCCCCGCAGATGGCGACGAGGTCGCAAGTCCGATCCTAGCCCGCGGCTTGGCAGACCTTCCTGACAACTATTCCCTTTGGATTCTCACGAGGCCCGAAGACAATCGCTACTATACAGTCAACACGAGACCACTGATTATCGACCAGGAGAATCGGTGGGAATTCTCGGTGGTTATCGGCCAAGGTCCCGAAGACATAGGCAGGTCGTACGACCTGTTCCTAGTCGCTGGAATAGCCGGCTCCAATTCAATCGACACGGCGTTTCGAGACCATGGCAGCGACATCACTGTCGCCTTTGAAGCACTCCCAGTTGACGTGACGATTCTAGATAGCGTGCGAGTGACACTTGCGGGCGCGTCAGGTTGACGCCGAAGAGCAACTGGTCTGACAGCCCCGAATACGACCAGTGACTACTATTAGACACTCGAGACCCTGCGCGCGGCGCGGCGCTCGTTCGAGGCTCCATCCACCATACGTCGTTAACGACTAACTAGCGGGTCGACGTGATTTGTTGCCGAACCCGAGTAATGTGCGTCCGGCCTCCAACCGTCCCACCGCTGGGCCACTTACGCCTTTCGGTGACCAGCGGGACAGGTACGACTCGCTGGAACGGCATGTTCCTGAAGAGAAGGTGCGACCTCCCGCTGGACCTCTTCATGAATTGGCTCCATAGCGACATAGATGTTATGATCAAGCAATACGTACTGGACATCAGCGGCACCTTCAGGTCACGTTGCGCTGTCGGATGGTCAAGGGACAAGCACGTGTTAGGGGCATTATGAATATAAACTGGATGGAACTGCAACAGCAAGCTCAGCAGGCTACCGAGTTCTCCGTAGCAGACGATGACCTGTCGGGCCTCGAAATTAGGGACACGGCGAATGGCACCGGATTGGGGGAAGCATGACGGCTGGCGGGACGCAAGGAGCGGGACCTAATGGACCTGCGAACCAGGGGCATTGGCTTGCTCGGCACCCCTTGATGAACGGATTGGCAAGCGGCGTACTAGGCGCTCTTGCGACTCTAGCGGTAGGCCTCTTCGCCAGTGCGCAGGGGGCAATTACGATCAATGTGAACGGCTCCAGCCCAGCAGTGTCCTCAAGTGCGTCGCCTGACGCGGCTCCAACATCAAGCACACCGGATGCAACCTCGTCAACGACCCCGACCCCGACCCCGGCCCCAGTTCCGATTCCGTCAACGACGACGGCCAATCGCCCTGCGACGCCTCCGATCCGCCATCAAGGTGAGGTGCAGCTGGTCATCAACGGCGACGCCATCGACATCAATGCGCCGAGCACCGAAGAGACCTGGCGGGCAGGACAACTAACCGATTACGATCCGGGGGCGGTCTCGCTGAACACCGGCTACCTGCGGGTCCACAGTGCAAGTCAGCAGTTCCTTGATCCTGGCCAGGCTGGATCTTACGAAATTTGCAGCACCCGGACAGCCTACACGTCGGCCTTCTCGGGGAACGAGCCAAATGAGCTTGATGGACGCGACCTCTGCATCCGCACGGAAGAGGGTCGCTACGCGGTCATTCGCCTAGTGAACCAATCCGATGACCTGATCACCTTCAGCATCACGGTATGGGAGCTGGCGAGCCGTTAGGCCGGTACGTCGTTCCTTGGGTCGGGTCAGTTCGACAGCGTGATGGCCTCGGCGGCGCCTGGTTCGCCTGGTCGGATCGTCCACCGCCGCGCCACGGCGTGTCCGGCAGCTCCCAGGCCACGCCCTCATCCGTGAAGTCGGACGGCTCGAAGGTGTGCTCGTAGTAACAGACTGCATCAACCTCGTCCGTTACCGGCTCGGCGTACGTCTCCAGCACCGGTCGGATGTTCTCCGTCGTGAACATCTTGGGCGGGAAGTGCTCGATAAGCCAGACCGTCTTGGGCCGGATGTTACGAAATTGTAGTCGCGCCGTGAAGGCGTCGAACTCGAGCCAGCCGCTGCTGTAGACGGGTGCCATGTCCTGCGTCTCATAGGTAACCACGAAGCGGCGCCGATCACCACGGGCGGTCGGCGGGACGCGGATGAGTAGCAGCACCGCCTGCGTGTTGGGCTCGAAAGCCTGCTCCAGTTCGGCGCCCTCGGCGACATCCACCTGCACCGCGGTGCCGGCCCAGTAGTAGCTGCGCCGGACGGAGAAGCGCTCGACGCCGTCATGGCGAGCCGCGATGTCCCGCGTCTCCCGGACGATCACCCGGTTGGGCTCGACATAGATCGAGACGTCGAGGCGCTTTTGACTCCAGTCCTTGCGGTAGGCCCAAACGCGGTAGAGCTCGTTCTTGGCCGACGGTGCCTGACCGGGTGCTGCTTCCAGTGGCGGTTCGGGCAGCGGCATCATCGCCGCAACAAGCTTCTTGATTGACGCCCCGACGGCTCGTTCAACTGACTTGTAGCCCCTGATTGTTCGGTGGTTCACCCGGCGATCGGACCACTTCTCAGTTCCGTCATACTCGCTGCGGTTCCAGGCCCAGTCAATGAGCTCTCTGTCGGCCTCCGGCAGGCGATTGAGCCCGCGCTCTATCGCGGCTGCAAGCTTTGCCCGTTGCTGAGCCGGCGGCGCCGCCGTGTCGACGCCCAAGAAGCTGCGCAGCGCCTCAGGGAACGGCTTGAGCCAGCCCTCATCGGGTTTGTGCCAGCCGATACCGGCGCGCAGGTTCGTCAGCGCCTTGCCGAGCAACTGGGCCATCAGCAGACGCTCTGCTTCCTGCCCGGCCATGTGCCGGACGGTAGCGGCCGTCCTGGGCAACCGCGACTGACCTGTTAGCCGGACGGTCGGTGCGCTGTCCCTGAGACAGGGCGCCGCCACGGACCTGTCCGGCGCCCCCGTGCTGTCCCTGCCCCGGCGTCGCGGCGGGCTGGTGGACAGGCGCCAGCCAGCAGTAGGCAGCCGCTGCCGGTCTGACCTCGACCGGCTCCGATGACGGCTGCGCCCGGCAGTCGTCAGAGACAGTAGAGAGCACTCCATGTTGCAAGTCCCAGCGCGCGGCAGCGCCGGCCTGCGTCAGCAGGAACGCGTCATCGAAGGCGAGCTCATCGGCCGGCTGGTCCTGCCGCGTCCGATTAAGAGGGCCACCCAGTACGCCGTCGCGAAGCAGCTCGGCCGTGGCCTGGTCGGTGTAACCCGCGTCCAGACCACCCGGCGGGTCGTCGACGAGGTCCTGTACGCCCTCGAAGACCTGGAGGCTGAGGAGGCGGCAGCAATCGCCCGCGACCCGTTCAACGCCGGGCGCCGCCAGCGCTGGGTGGTCGACGTCTTCACCGCCGTCGGGCTGGACGCCATCCGCACCACCGGCCAGGCGTACGGCTGATGTTCGGCCTCGTCTTCGACATCGTCGGCATCGCGGTCGTGCTCATCGTCACCGGCTACGCCCTGGCGATGCACTACCTGCGCGCTGAACGGGATCGGCTGGCCGAGTTGCACCTCCTGGTGCAGGGCGAGGTGGTCGCCATGCAGCAGATCCAGCGCGTCCACGACGCCTACTTCGCCGCGCGCGACGAGCTCAGGCGCCGGCGGAGCAGCTAGCGATGCAGCGGGGATGGGAACTGCTCGTGCTGCTGATCATCTTCGGCATCCTGCTCCAGGAGGCCGTCGCGTTCATCCGCCCGCTCATCCCCTACGTGGTCGACGTTGTCGTGCTCGGCGGCATCACCGTCACCGTCATCACCGTCTACCGCAACCACCGCTCCTGGTGAGCGGTCAGTAAAGGCTCCTGCCGGAGCTGCACTGGTGGGGCCGTCGTCCATCACCCGGACGGCGGCCCCACGGTGCGGTAATTAACAACATCTCAAATTGCTTCGCTTCGTCGGAGGATGGCAACGACCGCTCGGTATTGTGGAATTGTCATTCACTATTGAACGTCGCAGGCTTGCAACGCATACTGAAATGGACATCGTCGCATGCCTGCGACGAATCGCGCTAATACATGAAAGGGGGTAGAGCTATGCCAAACAAAAGGCGCCTGCGCATTCGTGCGATACGGCGCAAGGAACCGGACCTGCAGAAGCTGAGCCGGGCGCTCATCGAGCTGGCGAGCGCGCGGGCTGAAGCGGAGGCTGAGGCAGCCCACCAGGCGGCTGCCGCTAATGGCACTACCCCCGATGCCGGGCCATCGCCCAAGGAGCAGGCCCGATGAGCGGCGCTACGGCGCCCGAGTGGTTCCGGCCCCGCTTCCCGGTCGTCGTCGAGCCGGCGCAGCTGACGAGCTTGCTCCGTGCCTTCCACGGCCTGGGCAGCGCTCACCAGGACCGGCCGGTGACCTTCCAGGCCGTCGGGCACGCCGGCCGCGTCAATCACTTCCTGCGGCTGCCCTCGGAGCGGATGACCGGCCTGCTGGCCCAGGCCCGTAGCGCGGTGCCCGGCCTGGCTTTCGAGCCGGGTGACGGTCCGGATGTCGGCCAGCCACAGACGGCCTGGCGGTTGTGGTCGTCCTCCTCCCCCCAGCCGCTGCGGACCGACGAGCCGGCGGCCGTCAGCCAGACTGTCCTCACCGCCCTGGCCGTGGCCCGCACCGACGAGATCGTCACCTTGCAGTGGCTGCTCGGCCCGGTGCGGCGGCCTGTTGTCGTACCAAACAGGCACAGCCCGGTCCTCAGCGAGTCCTGGCCGCGGGCCATGGCCAGCGCCCCGTTCAAAGCGCCCGCCGAGCTCGACGCCGAAGCCCGCCGCGCCCTGCGCAGCAAGCAGGGCGAAGCCGGCTGGCGCCTGGTCGGCCGCATCGCCATCCAGGCCACCAGCCGGGAGCGGGGCCTGTCCTTGCTCGGTCAGCTGCTTAGCGCCCTGCGGACCGCCGAAGGGCCCGGCGCCCGCCTCGGCGTCCGCCCGCTCCGGCCGAGCGCGGTCATGGCCGTACGGCAGCCGCTGTTCTGGGGCCTGGCCTGCAACCTGCATGAGCTGACCGCCTTGCTGGCCTGGCCCCTGTCCGACCTGCCCCTGCCGCCCGTCGCCCGCCGGCCGTCCAGGCTGCTGCCAGTGCCGCCGGAGGTGCCAAGGTCCGGGCGCATCGTCGCCGTCGACCCGCTGGCCGAGCGGCCCCTGGCCTTGACGCCCGTCGACAGCGCCCACCATTTGTGGATCTTGGGCCCAACGGGCGTCGGTAAGTCGACGACGCTGCTCAACCTGATTGTCCAGGATATGGCCGCCGGACGGACGGTTGTCGTCCTGGAGCCGAAAGGCGACCTGGTCCAGGACGTGCTGGCTCGGGTGCCGGATCACCGCCAGGACGACATCGTGCTGCTCGATCCGGCCGACGAGGCACCGGTCGGGCTGAACCCGCTGGCCACGACCGCTCCGCCTGACCTGGTCGCCGACCAGCTGCTGAGCGTCTTGGCCCGCCTGAACAGCGAGAGCTGGGGCCCGCGCCTGGCTGAGTTGCTGCACGCCAGCCTGCTGACGCTGGCCCGCACCCCTGGCACCAGTCTGGCCTTGCTGCCACCGCTATTGACCAACGGCAGCTTCCGGCGCCGCATCGTCGGCAAGCTGGACGATCCGCTGGGCGTCTCCCCGATCTGGGCTGCCTTCGAGCGCCTCAGCGATGAAGCCCAGGCTCAGACGGTGGCGGCGGTGCTGAACAAGGTGCGCGCCCTGACCGCCCGGCCGGCCTTGCGCGCGGTCCTCGGCCAGGTGGCGCCGCGCTTCAGCCTGCCGGACCTCTTCTCCAGCCGCCGACCCATCCTGCTGGCCAACCTGGCGAAGGGCGTGCTCGGCCCGGACAGCGCCCGCTTGCTCGGCACCTTGCTGCTGAACCAGCTATGGCAGGCTGCCCTCGGCCGCCAAGCCATCCCGCCGGAGCGGCGGCACCTGGTGTCGGTGGTCGTCGACGAGCTCCAGGACTACGCCGCCCTGCCCGGCGACCTCGGAGACATGCTGGCCCAGGCGCGCGGGCTGGGCCTGATGTTCGCCATCGCCAACCAGCACCTCGACCAGCTGAACCCGGCCCTGCGCAGCGGCGCCCTGGCCAACGCCCGCAGCCGGGTCATCTTCCAGACCGCCGCCGACGACGCCCGGCTGCTGGCCCGCGGCCACCGCGAAGTCCAGCCGGAGGACTTCACCCAGCTGGCGGCCCACGAGGTCTACCTCCGGCTCAGCGTCGGCGCAGCCGTAACACCCTACATGTCGGGGCTGACCAGGCCGGCCCCGGAGCAGGCGAGCGATCCGGAGACGATCCGGCGGTACAGCCAGGAGCACTACGGCGTGCCGCGCCAGGAAACCGACGAGGCCCTGCAAGCCGTCATCGACGGACCCGGCAACGGCAACCGGCCGATCGGCCGCACCCGGAGGCCGGCATGAACCGTCGTCCCAGGTATCCGATCGCCTCTCCGGTCAGGTGCTGGACGCTCGGGCCTTCGCCCTGGTCAGGTGGCCAGTCGCCGTCCCCACGGGACGGGACAGAGGTGTGGCACGGAGGTCCCTCATGACCGTCGCCCCCCGCCTCTCGGCGGCGGGACTGGAGCGCTTGCGGCAGGAGCTGACGGCCCGCGACTGGGCGGTGCTCGGCGATGTCGACCGCTGCCGGCTGCTCAGCGGCCGGCAGCTGCAGCGGCTGCACGTCGGCGAAGGTGAGACGGCTGCCCGGGCCGCCCGGCGTCTGCTCGCCCGGCTGACCCGGCACGGCCTATTGGCTCGCCTGGAGCGCCAGATCGGCGGCTTGCGCGCTGGCAGCAGCGGCTTCGTTTACGGGCTCGGGCCGGCCGGTGTCCGGCTGCTGCATCCGGGCGCACCGCGGCGCCGGCTGCATGAGGTCCGCGACGGCTTCCTGCGGCACACCCTGGCCATCGGCGACCTGTACGTCGAGCTGCGCCAGGCCGAACAGCGCGGCCTGCTCGACCTGCTGACGCTCGAGACAGAGCCGCGCTCCTGGCGACGGATGGCTGACGGCGACTGGCTCAAGCCCGACCTGCACCTGGTCATCGGCATCGGCGAGGAGGCCCTGCACGCCTTCGTCGAGCTTGACCAGGGCACCGAGCACTCCCCCGCGCTGCTCGGCAAGCTACGGCAGTACGAGACCGCCTACCGCGGCGGCGTCGAGGCCACGGCTGAGGCCTTCCCCGGGTGGTCTGGCTGGTGCCGAGCGACCAGCGGGCCCAACAGCTGCGCCGGCTGCTGCGGTCGCCGCGCCTGACGTCCGAGCTGCACGCCGTCGCCCTGCAGTCCGAGGCCTTGCCGGCCTTGACGGAAGGCGAACTGGACAGCCGACCACCTCCGGCGGAGCCCGACGCCGGAGATCACTAAAAGGAAAGGAGGAACCATGAACCACGAACAAGCAGCGGACCAGGCCGCCCGGGAGACGAGCATCGCCTGGGACGCCTTCCAATACTGGACCGGCAGCCAGGACGTCGACCGCTTCCACCAGGCCTACCTTGGCCGCTACCGGGACCGCCAGGCCTTCGGGGAGCAGTTGCTGTCCGAGCTTGGCGCCGACCGTCGGCTGTAGCGGCTGCCCGACTGGCTGCGGGCGTACGTCCGGCTTGACGGGGCTGCAGTCGTCGCTGATTTCGAGCAGGCCGGGCATTACCACATCGTCGATCTGCCGGACAACGGCGGCACATACGTCTTCGACGGCTACAGCTAACACACTTCCAACTAGCACATTGTCGTTGCAGGCCTGCGACGAATGGACGATAATAGAGGCACTAGACAGGAAATCCCTACATGCACCACAAAACACCGCTCGGCACATTACTGAGAAACCGTCGTCAGGAAGCCAGTCTCAGCCTCAGCCAACTGGCTGACCTAACGGGGCTCCACAAGTCCTACCTGGCCCGCATCGAGCTCGGTGAGGTCCGGCAGCCGTCACCGGAGAACCTCCAGCGCATCGCCGCCGCCCTGGAGCTGCCGGAGGCCACGGTCTTTGGCCTGCTCGACGAACGGACGCGCGACCAGCTGCCGCCACTGCCGCTGTACCTGCGGGCCAAGTACGACCTGCCTGACGCCGTCATTGACGAAGTAACAAACTACGTCGCCCGCTACGGCGACTTGCACCAGGGTCCGCATGACGGCGAAGACGAGAAACCTGATATGCACTAACGAAAGGAGGGAGATATGAAGGGAAAGAAAGTAGCAATAAACCACATCCATGACGACATGCCGTTGCCGACGTCGCGGCTGGCACCGCACGGTGAACGCGCCGTCCTGGCGGTGCTGCGGGCCAAGGCGCCGCGCCGGCCGCTCAATCCGGCTGAGGCCGCTCAGGTCGCCGAGTGGCAGGCCACGGCCTTGCTTGAGCTGGCCGGCCTATCCGGCCGCCAACGCCAGCCGCCCTGATCGCCGAACTGCCCCGGGTGCTGCTGCGCACCGACGTCGACCTGCCGGTCTCCGGCTGCACCTCGTGGCAGGCCGGCCGCTGGCTCATTGTGGTCAATGGGTCCGAGCCGCTACGGCGCCAGCGCTTCAGCCTGGCGCACGAGTTCAAGCACGTCATCGACCACCGCTACCACGACGAGCTGTACGTCGACCGCCCCGGCTTGTCGGCCTACAGCCAGGCTGAGCTGGCCGCCGACTACTTCGCCGCCTGCCTGCTCATGCCCAAGCGTTGGGTCTACCGAGCCTGGGGTGAGGGTTGCCAATACCTGCATGGCCGGAGCGGCCTGTGTAACCGCTTCGGGGTCTCACCGCCGGCCATGAGCCGCCGCTTGGCTCACCTCGGCCTGGGGACAGCCGCCGACGGACAACGCGCCGCGGGCGCAGACTCAGCCACCTACGCCCGCCTGAAGCGCCCCTGGATGAGGAGTCCGGCGTGAGCCTGTCCAAGTCGGAGAGCCCGGTCCTGCCCGAATCCGCCTCGGCTACTGCGGTGATCTACCTGCGGGTGAGCACTAAGGAACAGGCCGAGCGCGGCGGCGAGGCGGAGGGCTTCTCCATCCCGGCCCAGCGTCAGGCCTGCTACCGCAAGGCCGAGGCGCTCGGCGCCTCGGTCGTCGAGGAGTTCGTCGACCGCGGCGAGAGCGCCCGCAGCGCCGACCGACCGGAGCTGCAGCGGCTACTGCAGTTCCTCCGGCAGCAGCCCATCACCTACGTCGTGGTGCACAAGGTCGACCCCCTGGCCCGCTCCCGGGCGGACGACGTCATGATCAACCTGGCCATCCAGCAGGCTGGCGCCCGGCTCGTCTCAGTTTCCGAGAACATCGACGAGACGCCGAGCGGCATGCTGCTGCACGGCATCATGAGCTCGATCGCCGAGTTCTACTCCCGGAACCTCGGCGCTGAGGTCTCCAAGGGCCTGGTGCAGAAGGCCGCCGGCGGCGGCACCACCGGCCGGGCGCCCGTCGGCTACCAGAACGTCATCCGCTCCGATCATGGCCGCGAGCTGCGCACTGTCGAGCTTGATCCCGAGCGCGCGCCGCTGATGCGCTGGGCCTTCGAGGCCTACGCCGGCGGCGACTGGACCTTGCGGGGCCTGCTGACGGAACTGACCGCCCGCGGTCTGACCACCCGGCCGAGCAAGGCCCGGACCGCCAAGCCCTTGGTGCTGAGCCACTTCACCCGGCTGCTCAAGCATCCCTACTACAAGGGCGTCGTCCGCTACCGCGGCGTCGAGTACCCCGGCCGCCACGAGCCCTTGGTCTCAGCTGAGCTGTGGCAGGCCGTCCAGGACCGTTTGAGCGCCCAGGGCTACGCCGGCGAGAAGCAGCGTCTCCACCACCACTACCTCAAGGGCAGCGTCTTCTGCGGCCGCTGCGGCTCCCGGCTGCTCGTCGACCACAAGACCAACCGCCACGGCACCCGCTACGAGTACTTCATCTGCGCCGGGCGGCATGAGCGGCGGACGGACTGCCGGCAGCGAGCCCTGCCGATCGACGTCGTCGAGGATCTGGTCGAGCAGGAGTACCAGACCATCCGGCTCGATGCAGCAGCCGCCGCTGAGCTGCAGCGCCTGCTGCGCCAGGAGTTCCGGGCGGCCAACGAGCAGCTGGTGGCCGAGCGGGCCCGCCAGCAGCACCGCCGGGAGCAGCTGCAGGCTGAGCGCGAGAAGCTGCTCCAGGCCTTTTACGCCGGCGCCCTGCCGCTGGACCTGCTGAGAAGCGAGCAGGAGCGCATCAGCCGCGAGCTCGCCATCGCTGCCGCCTACCTCCAGGACGCCGACGAACGGCTGCAGCGGGTGCTCGGCACGCTTGACGACGCCTTGGCCCTGGCCCAGGACTGCTACCGGGCGTACGCCTTGGCTGAGCCGAAGCTGCGCCGGCAGTTCAACCAGGTGTTCTTCGCCAAGCTGCTGGTCTTCGACGACGAGTCCGTCAACCGCGAGCTGGCCGAGCCCTTCCGCCTGCTCCTGGCACCTGAGGTCCAGCGCGACCTGCGCCTGCGGTCGATAACCATTGCTGAGCTGCAGGCTCTGTCCCACGGCTGGCAGACGACCGCACGTCGTCCGTCAGCCTCAAGACAGAACGAACCCCTGACCGCTTCCGCGGTCAGGGGTTCGAGAAACAACTATCTGGTAGAGCTGAGGGGACTCGAACCCCTGACCCCCACACTGCCAGGCCGTCGATCGCGTTCACGGCGGTTCGCCGTCGTTCCGTACGTTGATCGACGTGCTGGTTCGTACAACGGCGAACATCGGCGCACGGACGCGAACGCCGCCAACTGCGACCACAACTGCGACCACGCCAGGCCGAGCCACTCCTGCCGCCGCGGCCCCGAGTGTCTCCGACGACCTCGTGGACGGTTGCGGGGCGACTCGCGCGGACGGACGGAGCAGGGTGGTGGTGTGTCGAGGACACTGCCCCGTGCCGCCGCTGTCGCCGATCGCCGGTGACCGGACTCTCCCGGGAAGTGCTGGCTGAGTTGGTCGCCGAGCTGGGACCGCGCTGGCAGGCGCGTCAGGACGCACGGCTGGCCGATCGGCCACGCCGGCGGGCGGTCGGGGCCGGCGCCCGGTGCCGGCTGGTGTTCGTCGACCGACTGCTGGCCACCCTCGTGCATCTGCGTCACGGCGTCACCCATGACGTCTTGGCCTGCTGGTTCGGGGTGTCCCGCTCGACCCTGGTCGACACGATCGCCCACCTGGGCGCCAGTCGCACCCGGGACCTCCCTAGTCCTGCGCGATCCGGGCAAGCTCGGTCCGGCCGCCGACGCCGAGCTTGGTGAAGACCTTGTGCAGGTGGAACTCCACGGTCTTCCGGGACAGGAACAGGCGGGTGGCGATCTCGGGGTTCGACGAACCGCCCGCGGCCAGCCGCGCGATCTCCAGCTCCTGCGGCGTGAGCCGGTCCCACTCCGTGGCCGCACGGCGGCCGAAGGTCTCCCCCGTGGCGCGGAGCTCCGCGCGCGCCCGTTCCGCCCACGGCAGCGCGCCCGCCCGGTCGAAGGCCTCCGCGGCCGGCCGCAGCGCGAGCCGCGCGTCCACCCGGCGACGCAACCGCCGGAGTGTCTCGCCGTAGGCCAGCCGGGTGCGCGCCTCGTCGAGCGGCCGGGTGGCCGCCTCGTGCGAGTCCAGCGCCTCCTCGAAGCTGGCCAGGTCCCCTCCGGCGAGTTGCGCGGTGCCCCGGTGGGCGAGCGCGATCCCCCAGGGCGTCCCGGCCCGTCGGGCCCAGCCCCCGAACCGCTGCAGCGCGTCGCGCCCGTCCTCGGGACGGCCGGCCCGCGCCGCGGCCTCGACCAGGTCGGGAGTCGCCCAGAGCGCCACTGCCGCATGACTCAGTCCTCGCCCGGCCACCACAGGACCCAGTCTCGCGAGCGCCTGGTCCGGGCGACCGAGACCGAGCTCGAGCAACCCGAGCGCCCAGCCGGCGCCGGCCCGGACGGCGCCCAGTCGACGCGCTTCGGCCTCCTCAACGGCGCCCACGGCGTGCCGTCGGCAGGTCTCCTCGTCTCCCCGCCAGGCGGCGACCAGGGCGAGCACGACGTCGGCCGTGGCCGACTGCTGGCCGAGCTCGCGGGCGAGCCGCACGCCCTCCTGACAGGTTCGCTCGGCATCGCCGAGCAGCCCCGATTGGGCGTAGGAGAAGGCGAGCCGGTTGAGCGTCGTGGCCAGGAGCCCGAGGGTCCCGGTGCGGCGGAGGACCGCCTCCGCTCCCAGGTAGCAGCGCCGGGCGGCCACCTCATCACCGAGGAGCAGCCCCGCCTGCCCGGCCCGCAGCAGCACCAGGGGGTCCTCGGTCCGCCGGGCGGCACTCGTCACCCGGCGCAGCCGGGCGGCGCCGGCCGCCCAGTCCCCGGCCGCGACCTCCGCCGTCCCCAACAGCAGATCCACGACCGGCCCGTCCTCGCCGGCGTCCCCAGGCACCACCTGCTGGACCAGGCGGCCGAGCTCGACGGCCCGTTGGCCGCCGGCGAGCGAGGCCGCCTCGCCGGCGAGCGCGAGTCGGGCCAGGGCGGACGACCGGTCCGGAGCTTCCAGCGCCGCGGTGACGAGGAGCGGATAGGCGGTCTCCGGCGATCCCCCGCTCAACTCGATGAGGCCACGCAGGCCACACAGTCCTGCGCGCTGCTCGGGCGCCCGGAGGAAGGGTTCCGCGTCGTCCAGCAACTGCACTGCGCGCGTCGGGTGACCGGCGTTCCAGCTCGCCTCGGCCGCAGCCACCAGCCGCAGGCCGCGGATGTCGGACCGCCCGGTCAGCGTCGCAGATCGGGAGAGAGCCGCCGCGGCGGCGGCGGGACCGGACCGGGTGCGCGCCCGTTCGGCCGACGCCTCTAGGAGATCGGCGACGGCGTCGTCGGGGCTCACCGCTCCGGCCGCGAGGTGCCAGGCCCGGCGGTCGAGGTCCTCCGCGCCGTCGAGGACGGCCGCCAGGCAGTGGTGCGCCGCCCGGCGGTCAGTGAAGCCGGCGTCCTGGTACACCGCCGACCGCACTAGAGGATGTCGGAACTCCACCCGTTCGCCGACAATCCGGACGAGGCCGCTGGCCTCCGCGGGACCGAACGCGGCCAGCTCGAGGCCCTCCGCCGCGGCCGCTCGGCTGATCACGCCGAGCCGGCCGGTGTCGTCGGCGGCCGCCAGGAGCAGGAGCCGGCGGGTGATCTCCGGCAGCCGCGCCGCCAGCGCCGCGAACACTCGCTCAACGCCGCCGCCGACGGGCAGCGGGTCGGGCAACGGCTCCAGCCCGGTCAGCTGCGCCGCGCTCATCACGCCAGGCACCTCGACGAGCGCCAGCGGGTTCCCGCCGGTGCCGGCGACCAGCCGCCGGCGGACGTCCTCGGTCGCAGTGGGTGCCCGCTCGGCGATCAGGGCGGCCGCGGCCTCCGGGTCGAGGCCATCGAGCACCAGCTCCGGCAGGCCCGCGGCGACGAACGCATCCCGGCCGGTGGCGCGGGTGGCGAGGATCAGTCCGGCACCCTCGGCCTCGAGCCGCCGGGCCGCGAAGACCAGCGCCTCCACCGAGGCCGAGTCCGCCCACTGCGCGTCGTCCACCAGGCAGACCGCCCCGGCGTCCGCCGCGACCTCGCCGAGCAGCGACAGCAGGCCGACGCCGACGAGGAACCGGTCGCCGCCGCGCCCCGGCCCCAGGCCGAGCGCCCCGCGCAGGGCATCGGCCTGCACGGGGGGCAGCGTGTCGAGCCGGTCGGTCACAGGGGTGAGCAGCTGCTGCAGCACCGCGAACGGCAGTTCCAGCTCGGACTCCACGCCGGCCGCCCGCAGGCAACGAGCAGACCCCGCTCGCTCCGCCGCCCACGAGAGCAGCGCGGACTTTCCGACCCCGGGGTCGCCGCGGACCACAAGCACCTGGCTGCGCGATGCCCGCGCATCCGCAAGCACGCCGTCGAGGCGGATGCGCTCCGACCGGCGGCCGAGCAGCACCCGGTCAGGTTAGTCCCGCATGACTGGGGAGGTCATCGATGCGATCGCGGTTCTGCGCCCGCCAACCTGGCCATCGGCACACATCCGACGCCGACGAGGGGAGCCGGCCATGTCGAACCACACCGCCGAGGAGCCCTGGGCCCGACAGCACGACGAGCCGAAGGGGATCGCCATCATCGGAGGCGGGCCGGCCGGGCTGGTGGCGGCCATCGCGCTCGCTCGGCGCGGGATCGCCACCACGGTCTTCGAGCGGGACACGCACCCCGAGATGGCCCCGCGCTTCAACCCGGACCGCTCGTACACCATCGACATCACCGGGCACGGCCTGCAGGCCCTGCGACACATCGACGCCACCGGACACTTCGACGACCGGCTGCTCCCGTTCCGGGGCATCCAGTACGGGGGCCGGGTGGTCGAGGACTGGCCGGGCCCGGGATGGACCGGCGCCCGTGGCGACATCCTGCGGGCGCTCACCGCGGTGATCAGCGATCGCCACAAGGACGCGGTCCACGTGGAGTACGGCTGCCGTGTCAGCGAGGTCGGCGTGCTGACCGGAGCCGTGTCGTACACGCCGCCGGGCGGGGAACCGATGACCCGGCAGTTCGACCTCGTCGTCGGCGCGGACGGCGCCGGCTCCGTTGTCCGCGACGCCATGCAGCGGCGCGTTCCCGGATTCACCGTGGCACGGAAGTCACTGCCCAACTACCTCACGATGATCGCGCTCGACCGGCTCGTCGACCAGCTCGACGAGACCTACCTCCAGGCCCTGGCGACCCGGCCGTTCTGCGTCGCCGGCGCGATCCCCGGCGACGACGAGTCCGACAGGCCGCGCTGGTTCTGCGGGATCGGCACCCGCCGGCCGCTCTCGTTCTCCTCGGCCGCGGCGGCCCGGGCCTACCTGCAGCAGCACTCCCCGCGCGTGCTCGACCTCGCCAGTGACGCAGCGGTCGCGGCCTTTGCCGACCGGACCTGCTACCACATCGGCCAGAAACTCACGTGTTCCCGGCTGGACGGCGGACGAGCCGTGCTGCTGGGTGACGCAGCCGGCCCCTTCCCACCCATCGGCCAGGGTGTCAACGCCGCCATGGAGGCGGCCGTCGCATTGGACAGGTCCATCGGCACTGCCGAACCCAGCGCCACCGGCCTGTCCGGGGCGGCGCAGAGATACAGCGCGGTGTGGAAACCGGAGCTGGACGCGATCTCCTGGATCAGCGAGAAGATGCTCTTCGAGAACCGGTTGCACACCCTGCGGGCCAACCTGACCATGCGCTGGGGCATCAACCCCATCGGCCGCGCCAAGAGCGAGGACATCCCGTGGTCCCGAGTGCAGGCGGACGCACGTCGCTGGGGACCGCTGTGGTGGTGACCGCGCCCGGCGGCTCCGACGGGCGCGCTTCGTGTGGAGCGTCGATGACCCGCGCGCCGACACGACCCCGTGCCGACGAGGGGCAGGGTGTCCGTGCTCCGGTGCCGGCTATGCGAGCCTGGGCGTTCCTTCGGTCGTCGACCGGTGTGTGGTCGATCTGCAGCGCGAGCTGGGTCCGCGAGCTGACACCGAGTCTGGCGAAGACACTGCGCAGATGGGCGTCGTCAGCGGAGGGTGTGGCGGCAAGGGCGGTGTCCACGCGGATCCGGGGCGCGAGAACTCGCCCGATGACTCACCCGCTTCCGCTCATGCGCCAACTGCGGTTCGCGGCTCTGCACAGCGCTTCTGGTGGTCGCTGCCCGATGATCCCGGGCGAGCCGATGCGGGTGCAGCCCAGCCGCGTCAGGCACCCGACCAGCGAAGACGCTCGATCCTGGCGTCCTCGTGAGGCTGGCACAGCGCTCACCAGCCCGATGACCTGCCGCCGGCCGCCGCGGAGGCGACGCGGATGATCCAGCTGGACAGCCGAGAAGTACGGTAGGTCAGCCGCTGACGGGTGGCCGGAGGGTAACTGGAGGTCGCCCTGACCGACGGCCTCGAGATCCCCGGACCACCGGAGGAACGGCTACAGATCCTGGGCCGACATCTCGGCCGACCCACCGAGGACCGCAGCTGCTTCCTGCGCCAACCCCCCAGAAGAACTGTGTTTCGTCCAACACACCCTTGAGTTGTAGTTGTGCCGTCTGACCGTGGCCGCCGACTGCAACCTCACCGGAGTCATCGGCGATCACCATCCGCGTAACGCCTCTGCCACTCCTTCCATTGGCCCCAAGATGGAGGTTGCCATCCTCCTGGAGATGGATGTCGAACCATTGACCACCGTTGTGGAAGTCTTGGTTCGTCGGCATTCCGCTCTCCTGAGGGTGACCTGTTCTCGGCGACGTGCAAGTGGGGAACCCGCCTCCGTCACCGCCGCGTCACGCCCGCGCGGTGTCGCGGGACCTACTTGCCCTCGACGCCCTCGCCGCGGCGCACTGGACCGCCGAACTCACGCGTCCCGAGGATCCGCTTCGAGCACAGCATCAGCCATCTCAAGAACTGGCGGGCCCTGTCCCGACACCTCGGCCGACGCGAACACCTGGACACGATCCTGCCCGCGGTCGCCAGCCTGGTCCCCAGAGCGTCAGCTCCTCGTGGCAGCCAGTTCGGCGGCACGGAGGACATGTCACACGTCGTCCGCGCTTCGTGACCGATCTCGGGGCTGCTCGCGCCGTTCGCCATCAGGTGCAAGCGGTGACTCGCCGAACTGCCTGCTCCCGCGTGCCCGATGCCTGGACTGCGGCCCCATAGGCCTTCCACCATCGCCGCCATGAGGGAGTCGATGGCGCGGGTCGCGATCGACGGCGGCGACCTGGAGACGGTGATCCTCGGCTCTGGCGACCCCGTCACCCTCGTGCCCACCGCGCTGACGGCGGACGAGTTCCTGCCGCTGGCCGAGCGGCTGCGGCGGCGGTTCCGGGTCGTTCACTACCACCGGCGCGGCTATGCCGGCAGCAGCCCGGCCACGCCACCCGGTTCCGTGGCACAGGACGCGGGTGACTGCGCACGACTGCTGGCGGCGCTCGGCCTCCAGAGGGTGCACGTCCTCGGTGCCTCCTACAGCGCCGCGGTGGCCATCCAGATGGCCGTGGACCACCCCGACCTGATCCGCACGCTCACGCTGGTCGAACCGCCACCGGTGCACGGCCCCGGGGATGCCATGTTCCGCGCCGCCAACGCCGACCTCCTGGGTGACCGGCAGGCGCGGGGAGCGGAGGTCGCCGTCGACCGCTTCCTCACGCGCACGATGGGGCCCGATTGGCGCGGCCGGCTCGACGGCGTCATCCCGGGCAGCTCGGCGCAGGTGTTGCGCGACAGCCGGACCTTCCTCGACGTCGACATCCCGGCGCTGCTCGCCTGGCCGTTCGACGCCTCCACTGCCACCCGGGTGCGCTGTCCGGTGCTGCACGTCGCCGGAAGCGACCACGGCCCCTTCTTCGACGGGGTCGGCGACCTGATCCGCGCGTGGCTGCCGCAGGCCGACCAGGTGGTGATCGCAGGCGCCGGGCACGACGTCGCACTGACCCACCCCGATGCGCTGCTCGGGGTACTCGTGCCCTTCCTCGCCCGCCATCGCGTCAGCTGACCATCGCCCCCGAGACTGCGGCGGGACGCGTTCAGCGCGGCGGAAGCGACCGCTACCTCGTGGCCTCCCGTCACCGCCCGGAGAGATCAGCGCCGGCGGCGGGAGTTGAGGCAAACTGCAACCAGAGACGACTCAGGCCGCTCTCCCGAGGGAGAACGGCCTGGTCGACGGGGTGGAGCTGAGGGGACTCGAACCCCTGACCCCCACACTGCCAGGGCGGCTGGGAGGGGTCCGCAGAGGCCCACTGCCGTCCATTCCCGCAGTTCATACGGCATACGGAACGGTGACGGACGGGCTCGAACGACCGCGAACAAGGTGCTTTGGCTACCAAAGTGGCACCGCCGCGAGGCAGCCTGATGCCATCAGGCACCGTGATTGAGTGACGTCAGGCAGCGCGACGCAGAGCTCGAAGCCAGCTTTACTGCACAGGTGCGGCTAGAAGGCTCTGGAGCTGTGTGACTCCTCGGAGCCGGCCGACCATGAGCGGCGGATCCTTACAAACTTGTGACCTGCGCTCTCGCTGTACACCTCCGGTGTACAGCCCTAGACATCGAGATCGCTGGAAGTACCAGGTCAGCGCGTACACCAGGTGAGCACGCCGTTACCTGCATGACTACGGTCAGCCGCCAGCCCTTGCCCCTCTGCCCACTAACGCGCAGCCACCTCGTCGTGCACGCTGTTCGCGGAGGTCAGGGCGGCATTCGTCTAGCTCAGACAGCAGACGACCCGGCGTTCGCAGCGCCGGGTCGTCCTAGCCTCCGCGCCCATCACCAGGGAGAAGCAGTGCGTGCAGAAGCGCACGTACACAGCCTTACACGGAGGTATCCCAGCACACCCGTTGACGAGGACTTGTCAACTCATGAGCCCAGCGACCCGTCGCCCCGACTGAGCGGTCGACAGCTGGTCGTGATCATCTGCACCGCCATCTTGGCCACGGCAGGAGTGCTTGTCGCCGTAGTCATGATCACCAAGTCGGCCGACTCGGTCGGCACAGTCGCCCCGTGGCTTGCGCTGCTCTTCGGCGCACTGGCAACGGGTGAGGGAGCACGACGGGCCTTGATGTAGGGACCGCGTGGCAAGACGCCGGCTGGCGAGCAGGAGTCCCTGGGGCTCGCCCAGGGACTCCTGCTCGCCAGCCGACCAAACGGTGGACCCGCCAAGTAGTCACGCATCGATCTTTTGTCATCACAGACTGTCAGTGCCGGGTTCTAACGTCCCGTGCCATGAGACAACCCGGGCTACTGCCCGACGCCTGGTTCAGCCGTGACCTGCCGGTGCTCGTCGAGGCCGTCCGTCACTTCGACACCTCGACCCAAGCGTTGACGGCCAGCTCCATCGCTGAGCGGATGGGCTGGGACGTCGAGACGGTCAGGGCGTCCGTGCGTGCCCTCGCCCGCGGCGGCTACGTGGTGGAGCAGCGGGCCAGCATGAGCTCGCTGCCGGGAGGCTCCATCAAGCAGGTATCCGCAGAGGCGTACCGAGAGGCCGGCGCCTGGCCCACCGCCGAGGCTGTCGCCGACCGGCTGCTGGCCGCGCTGCAGAAGGCCGTCGACCAGGCCCCCGAGGGCGAGGCCAAGGGCAAGGCCAGGCGAGCGCTCGACGCCTTCCTTGCCGCAGGCCGGGACTTCGCCGTCGACGTAGCCAGCGGCGTCGCCACCGGCGCCATCAGCGGCTCGTAGGCGGGACGTCGCCGTGCGGGTCGCTGCCGGCGTCCTGTTCGTCATCGCCTGCCTGGCCGAGCTGGGCAGCGTCGTCCTCATCGTGCGCGAGGCGCGCACCGCAGCCGGTGTCCTGCGCCGGTGGCAGAGGGCTGACAACCCGGCCAACCAAGGGCAGGGGACGTGGGCTCAGGTGCTGCTGATCAACGAGGTGGTGCGGACGCTGCTCGATGCGCGGGTCAGGATCGCCTCGGCCGTCGCCCTGCTGGTCGTCGGCATCCTCGCCGGCACCGCCTGGGTGCAGCGCATTCACGCAATCCTGCTGCACCAGGGCGCTCCGGCGATCGTCGGTGACCTGCTGGGGGCGGACAACCGGCGTCGACTCGAGACCGGAGAGCAGCTGTCTCTCACCGGCCGGCAGGCCGTCGCCACCGCGCTGCGGATCCCGGACGCGCTGGACGCCGAGCTGGCGCCGCTGCGCCGTGAGATCGCTGCGTTCGCTCGCCGCCAGCCCGGCTGCAAGGCGCTGCAGGCCCAGTACGGGGTCAGTGAGATCACCGCGGCCGCCCTATGGGCCGAACTCGGGGACACCCGCCGATTCGGCTCCTCGCGCAAGACGATGCGGCACACCGGCCTGGACATCACCGTCTACTCCTCCGACGGCAAGCGCACCCCGGGCAAGCTCTCCCGGCAGGGCTCCCCGCTGCTGTGCTGGGCACTGTTCGAGGCCGCGAAGTGCGCCGCCCGCCCCGGCGCCCCGGACCACGCCTACTACCGGCCGGTCGCCGACCGGCTCGGCGGCAACCGGGCCGCCCTCTCCGTCGCCCGCAAGATCACCCGGCGGGCGCACCACACCCTGCGTGCCCTCGGCGAGGAGGCCCTCGCCCCGGTGTGATCCTGCAGCCCTGGTGCGCGCATCAGCCCACCCACCGATGCCCGCGGCCTGCTCCTGCCCGCCCCCTGCCGGCGCGCCGAACCAGCGCGATCGGCCTCAAAAGACCGAGCGGCCGCACCCTGCCGGGACACCCCATCGATCATCATGTCGCCGGAGCCGCACCACCTCACCAACAGCTCCGCGCACCGAGATAAGGCCGGGCGCCCGCGCACCCCACCCCGATTCCTCACTCCTGCGGCCAGCACGCCGAGTCGGGAGCCGCCCCTGACCTGACTTGCCCCTCGTCCTCCTCCGCGGCGAGCAGCATGCGCCGGACCTCGCCGCGGTCAAGGTCGTTCGTCCACGGGCGCTCCACCTTGACCGCGGCAGCGGACCGACACCGCTTCAGGCCGACGGAGCAGACCCCGAAGAACGGACCCGGTTGACCGGGGGTCCCTCCACAGATAAGGGGGCCCGCTGACCGGCCCGAACCCGGTCGACCGCGGCAAACCCGGCTCGAAGTTGCACGTGCTCACCGATGCCGCCGACCTGCCGCTGGCCGTGGCGGTCAGCGCGGCCAACACCAAGGACAGCCTCGCACTCATCCCCTTGGTGCAGGCCATGCCCGCCATCCGCTCCCGGCGCGGACCGCAGCGACGCCGTCGTGATGGTGTCGTCGCCGTCGCCGTCGCCGACGTCGGTGACGGTGTCGTCGCCGGCGCTGCCGGTGAGGGTGTCGTTGCCGTTGCCGCCCTCGATGACGTCATCGTCGGGCCCACCGGTGAGGGTGTCGTTGCCGTCCAAGCCGTTGGTCGTCTTGCCCGGGCTGGCGTTGGTGCAGTCGATGGCGTCATCGCCGCCAGGTCCGGTCACCGTCGTGGCGGTCTGCGTCACGCCGACACCGACGACGCACGGAACGAAGGTTCCGAGGTCGGGGTCGGTGCAGCCCTTGACCGGGTCTGAAACGAAGTCGCCGTGAGCCGTGTGCGCGGCCACGACGTTCTTGCTGACGGTGATCTCCACGTACGGGTTCGTCTCCGACCCCGTGGCGTCACAGAGCGTCACCTTGTCAGTGGGGCGGCCTGGCTGGTCGCCGCCAAGCCGGTGAAACCGGCACCCGTCGGACGAGCCGGTCGCCGGTCACTCTGAGTAGTCAGCCGTTGACATAGGCCGGACATTGCGGGAGACTCATCAGGTCAGCAACCGAGCCGGACGCCCGCCCATCCGGGCTCACAGTCAGGGGCGTCGATGCCCATCTCGTTCCACGCCGGTGACGAGTTGCCCCCCACCGTGATTGCGGTACCGGCTCAGCATCCGGACCGGACAGTCGTGCTACTGAACCACACCCTTGTGGAGCTGATGTCCCCGCACGAGCGGATGGAACTGCTCAACGCTCTGTTCGCGAGAATGGATGAACCCCCGACCGGCGGCCGATTCGATGAGCTTGATGAGCTCGCCGCTCCCCGCCGCGAGCGCAGCCGACGAAACCGACGAGAACAACCGATATGCCGAGCTCAGCACGTCGGAGCAAACCGACTTCCGCGCCTGAACTGAGGCAGCACAACACACCTGACTGTGGGATTTATCGATGAGCAGCAGCTTCGTCAGGTGGTGGTGCTGACGTCCACCGGCCGAGAACAGCGGGGTGAGGTGAGACCGGTGGCCGAAGCGCGGAACTTCGACGAGCGGTTCGCCGCGGTCGCCCGCGGGCTGGTCAACGAGCCGAAGATGCGACACCTGCTGCAGCAGATCGCGGAGTTGGTCGCCGCCGACCTCGACGGGGAGGCCTACGCCAGCGTCTCACTGGTTGCACGGCGCCGGGAGGTGCTGACCGCGGCGGCCAGCGACGAGCGGGCGGCGCGCGCCGACCGGCTGCAGTACGAGGCGGGTCAGGGTCCCTGTCTGGATGCCCTCTGGGAACAGGACACCGTCCGGATCGATGACCTGGCCTCCGAGCAGCGCTATCGGGACTGGGCGCGGCGGGTCGCTGCGGAGACCGGGATCCGCAGCAGCCTGTCCCTGCGGTTGTGCACCACCGCGGACGGCCTGGGGGTGCTCAACCTGTACTCCTCGCAGCCGAAGGCCTTCCACGCGCAGACCCGCGGGGAGGGGCCGGCGTTCGCTACCCGGGCGGCGGTCGCGCTGCGCAGCGCGCAGCCCGAACGGCACCTGCGCGCCACGACCTCGCACCACCTGATCAGCCAGGCTCAGGGCATCCTCATGGAGCGATTCCAGATGACCGCCGAGCAGGCTCTCACGGTTCTGACCCGGGCCTCCCAGGACGCCAACGTCGAGCTCCGCGACCTGGCGCAGCACCTGATCGACATGGGGGACACTCCCGGCCGGTAGTCGCGGCGCCCACATGGAGGCGGCCCGGCGGCCGCACACATGAACCGCCGAACCGCGGTCACCTGAGTAGCCGGCCTCCCCCGCACGCCCTGCCCCTGCCCTACCCGAGGTGGGCGGCCTCACTGTTACACCGCTGCCATGGTCAGCCTCCACTGAACCCGGGGCGGTTCACGACGTGCGGGCGAGCAGACCACCGCCGGCCTGGTCTGGAGAAGGCGGCAGCCACAGAGACCAGCCAGTGGAAACTGAACCGACCACGGATGCGCGCTCGATCAGGGCCGGGTCATACTAGTGACTAATGTCACACGCTGCGTGGTCGACGACCGCTCCGCCTCAACATCCACAGCCTGCGGTCGCCCAGCCCCGCGAACCCAGCGCGGCCACCCGGGCGGCTCCTGCGGTGTTCACTGCCGCCCCTGCCGACCTACCGAGCGTCAGCTGCCGGTGCAGCGCCGGCATCCGCTGATGACCTGTCCAATCCTGAAGCTGGGGAGTCCGTCGTGCTCCATCCGCCTGCCGCGGTCGTCGTCGCCGAGGCAGAGTTGTCCGCCGCACCGCCGGGACGCACGGTCCGCCTCATCCTCGACCTGGGCTACGCCAGCGACGAGGCCGCCGCGGTCGCCCGCCATCTGGCCAGGGGCGTATTGACCCAGATCGAAGCGATACTTAACGATCCAGCCACTGCCCAGACCGCCGAGCTGCGCGGTGCGCTGGCCGCACTCGCCAGCGCACTCAGCGAGCAACCCGACGCACTTAGCGAGCAACCCGACGATCGAACCACCGTCACTCTGTTGGACACGCCGCTGGCGCGCGCCTGGCGGGCACATCCGGCCGGGTGGGGGCGGTGAGGGATTCCGGCAGGAGCTGTCACGAGAATCCATGGACCGTCGGCGCCGACCGCATGGCGCCGCGGCGCTGGTCCGGGGAGGTCGTGGCGATGCCCTCCGGTCGGCTGCATGCGGTCAGCGTCGCCGGCTTGATCCTCGGCCGGGCTCTGTGTCTGGCCCCGGTGACCCTGCTGGACCCGCGCGACTGGCGCTGGCCTGATGACGGCGATGAGGACTGGCCGCTGTGCTGGATTTGCCTCACGCTGACCCATCCTCGGTCCTGACTCGGGTGGCCGGCCGCGCGATGAGCACAGACGTTGGACCACTCAACGCCCAGGCCAGGCCAGGCCAGGCCACCGAGCCTCGTCCTCCTCGGCATCGCCGCCATCCTGCTGGCCCTCGTCATCGCGCTGGCCGCAATCGCCGCGCCCCCGCTCATCCCGCTCCGCCGGTATGCGGCTGACCCCGCCGAGCATGGCTCACCCGCCCGTCAACGTGGGCGAACCCGTGCGCTTGGACGGGCGTTGCCTCGAGGCCGCTGCACAGCGGCCGCAGACTGCACCCCCTGCCAAGCGCCGACCCATCTCGTGGAGCAGGCCAGAGGAGGCTGGGAGCGGTGGACCGGCACGACGCTGAGGACCCCTCCCGGCAACCAGCCGGCGGCACGCTGATCGGCTTTCACTGCCCGCGGTGCGGCCGGGTCCTTCCCGCCGCGAAAGGCCAGCCACATCCTGCGCCGACGTGTGTCGGCTCAAAGACCCGGACCGGCAGGCGCCATGAGCCCACCCCGATGCAGCCCCTCTTCCTCCGCTGAGCCCCTGCGCCACCTTCGAACCGTTGGGGTGACTTCGCTGGTCTGGAACCGCCCCCGGTTCGGTTGACCCCTATGGGATGCAGTAAGCGGGCCGTCGCCGCCCGTGCCGGGGTCTGCATTCCGCCTCGACCGCGGCAGCATCAATGCTGTCGAGCGCCGTCGCCGGACTCACCGCTGTCTGCACCCATCGGGGCGGGTCCACCTGGACGAGGGCATACCTGCGTGGAACGCCCCCGACGCAGCACGGCTCAGTCGGCATGATGAGGGGAACTGGTGGGCGGCGCCGCACCACGCGACGTCACGGCGGCACCAGCGCCTGAAGCCAGCTGCTTCATCATCACGGTTCTGTGTCCGACCTCCTCGCGCAACACGAGCAACCGGGCGTGTTCGTCGCGCAGCCAGAGCACCCCGAGCAGGAAGCCAGCTGCCAGCAGCACAACAGCCGTAAACACGGTAAGCAGGAACACCACCACCAGTTGCCACCCTCGCGTCGCGTGTCTCGATCCGTGCACCAGCCGAGATCCATTCGGTACAGCTGGCCCGCCCGGTACAGATACTCGCCGAGCCCGCCGAACTTCGCCATCAGCGCCACCCGGCCCCGGGCGTCATCTCGCTGCCTGACGGGCACGCATAAGCTGCTGTTGAGCCCGTGCCAGGTCACCCAGATCCGCACCAACCACGACAACGGGGCCCCAGGCGTGCACAACGGCACCCAGGGCGTCGGCACCGCCATCGACACCGTCGAGCAGACCCCTACCGTCATCACCGACGAGGACGAGGTCATCGACTACGACTCGCGGAGAGCCCGACGAGCTGGTGCATGCTTGTCCGGTCACCGTCACCGTCCACCGCTCCCGGGGCAAAAGAACGCGGGTCGTGGACTACTACACCGACCCACCGGCGGATACCACGGTCATCGCCGCCGACGAACTCGGCCCGGTGATGCCGCGCACCTTCGCCCCGCCGGCGGGCTGGACGCCCCGACGGCCACCGCCCCAAGGCGCCGCTGACCTACAGCCGGGGACCGGAGAAGACCTGGATCGACGGTGGCCTGCGCATCGGCGACGGGCACGCGGTGACGATGTGCGCGCCCTCGCGCAACAGCGCCCACTGGCAGGCGTTCCCCGCCCGGCTGGAGCAGGCCAATCCGACCGGAACCCTGACGGTGATCACCGACAACCTCTCCAGCCATTCCCGCCTCGCCACCCGGATCTGGCTGGCCGCCCATCCGCGCATCGAGCAGGTGTTCATCCCCAAGGGCGCCTGCCGGCTGAACCTGCAGGAGGCCTGGTGGCGGATCTTCCGCCGGCACGCCCTGGCCGGGCAGACCTTCGTCGACCCGGGCGAGATCGCCCAGGTCACCGAGCTGGCCACCGCACAGCTGAACACCCACGCCAAGCCATGGGTCTGGGGACGGCCACCGCCACCGCCCCGACCCCGCCGCTTTACCTACCTGCTCTGAGGAACGCAGCACTAGCTGGACCGCCCACCGAAGGCTCTACCAGCCGGCACGACCAGGTGATCGAATCCGCCCTGGACAGGTCGACGACGGCCCGCGGCTGACCATGCACGAGGTCGTGAGACTCGCTGGCTGGCCAGGACGGCGGCCTGGGGGCAGTGCGGGTCTCCATCCCGGACCGCCTTGCCTTCTCCATGTCGGCGCAGCGGCTAGTGGCGTCCACCAAGGTGGTGTGCGACGGCCCCCGGTGAGTAGGGGGCCCTGAACGTCGAGGCGGCCACCGCGTGATCTTCTGGGAGACCTCTCACAGTCCTTCAGGAGTTCGACGCGATGACCGCACCGAGCAGTATCGACCCTGCCCACTTCCTGCACGAGCAGCTGGCCCAGGCCAGCCCTGACCTGCTGCGGCAGATGCTGACCACGTTCATCAACACGCAACAACCCCTCCGAGCGGCTCAACCGGGAAATCCGCCGCCGCACCGACGTGGTCGGCATCTTCCCCGACCGCGACGCGCTCATCCGCCTCGTCGGAGCCGTCCTCGCCGAGCAGCACGACGAATGGACCGAAGGCCGCCGCTACCTCGGCCTCGACGTCCTCGCCCGCTGCCGCATCCGACGCGTTGCCGGCACCGACTCCGCGACCACCGAGGAGGTGACCATCCCGGCGCTCAGCGCCTGATACGACATGAAGATCACGCGGTAGCCGTCACACACCACGCCAGCGGACTTGACCCAGCGGCTCCTGCGGCGAGAGTTGACCTCCGCCCATGCCTTCACGACTCTGTGCACAAGTTGGCCATCGCTTCGCCTGGTGCGCAGGCTCGAGCTTGATCCTCGTGGTATCTGACAGGGCACTGGTGGCTCGGTCCGGTCGAGGTGTCCGACTCGCGTCCGGGACGGGACACCTCGGCCGGATCCGCTGGCAAGATCCCCGGTAGTGAGGAGCCGCCATGCCGACCACTGCCCACGTCTGGGTCCTCGACGAGGACGAGGCGGTTGAACTGCTGGCCTACCTGATCACCGCCGCCCGCACGCAAGTGGACGAGGCGGCGGAGTACGGCCCGATGCGGCTGCTTACCGCCGCTCACCGGCTCGCCGAACAGATCGCGCCGCGCTCCTCGAGAGCAATCGCTGCCTTCGTCCACGACGAGCTCGAGCAGGTCCCCGAGCTGGCCGTGCCTCGCACCGGACGAGAGGAATACGTCACGCGCCTCGACGAGCTGTGTCGGTCACTCGCCGCCCACCTGACCGCCCGGTGGGCACCGGACCCAGCGGGGCCGGCGTGACCGGCGTCGGCGCGGACGCAGAACGCGGCGCGGCCGTGCTCGCGGCGATCCGCAGCCGCCGGGTGGTGCGTGCGATGACGGCGGAGCCGGTCGAGCGCCTAGCGCTGGAGACCATCCTCGACGCCGCCCGCTGGGCACCCACCGCCGGCAATCGGCATCTGCAGCGTTTCGTCGCCACCGACGACCCCGCGACGCTGCGGGTGTTGCGCGCGGTGTCGCCGGGAATGCTCCAGCACCCGACCGCCGCCATCACCATCTGCACCGACCACGCTCTCGCGGCCAGCTACGGCTTCCCGTCGGACGCGCCCGGCCCTCGCATCGACGTCGGCATGGCGGCGGCGACCCTCATGCTGGCCGCGCACGCGATCGGCATCGGGGCCGGGCCGGTGACCTCGTTCAGTCGCGCCGCGGTTGGCGTCGCCCTCCGCCTGCCAGAGAGCTGGGCTCCCGAACTCGTCGTGTGCCTCGGCCACCCGCGGCCCGGCGGCCCGGCACCGATCCGCGGCCGGCCCCACCTGACCTGGCGCGACCTCACCACCTGGGTTCCGCCCAACCGCCGCCCCGGCGCGGACGCACCCGAGCCCCCGGGGAGCGACCCATGACGGCATTCACCGTCGCCGACCACCTGGCCAACCGACTCGCAGAGCTCAACGGCGACAACGTGTTCGGGGCGCCAGTCGACCACAGACAAGGGCTCTGAACCTGCGGGAGGTGCTCACTGAGCCATTCCCAGTAACGGCGCCGCGGGCCCGTTGATCATGTAGTGCGGTCGTGCGCGTGGTGGAGCAGGACGAGGGCGGCGGCGGTGATGGCGCCGATGCGCCAGGGGCAGAGGCTGACTCGGCGCAGCGCCTTGAAGGTGGTCTTGAGCAGGGAGTTGCCGCGTTCGGCCGGAGCGCGGGTGGCTGCGTGCAGCAGGTTCACGGTGCGCTGGCTGGCGGTCAACCGTCGGCCGGTGCGGTGCTTGATCGGCGTCGTCAGCGCCGCCCGCTCGCCTTCATAGCCCAGGTCGGCCAGGACGACATGACCTGGTCGGTCCATTCGGCCAGCAGCGGCAGCGCCTCGGTGTGGGTGCGCAGTGCGGTGGTGTCGTGCTCGCGGCCCGGCCGCACGGCAGAGGTCCACATCGGCCAGCCGTCGGGCGCGGCGATGACCTGCACGTTGCCGCCGTGGGCGGCGTGCTTGCCCGACCACCACGGATCCACCCGGCGATCCCCGCGGTCGGCCCGGGCGGTGGGACCCGGGGCATGGCAGCGGTCGGTGCGGATCAGCGTGCCGTCCACCGTCACGTGTGGATGGCCGGCGGCGCGGGCGGCCAGCAGCGCGCCGCGCAGCCCCGGCGCGGGCGCGGCGAGGACGTCGATGCCCTCGTGCGGATACCGGTAGGCCGTCGAGCGGCCGATGGCGTTGTCTCTGGCCAGCTGGGCCAGCCGGGTCCCGTCACAGAACCAGCGCAGCACCAGCACCGCCTGCCGGTAGCAGCCCAGCGCCCGCCGCCGACCTCGAGTCCCGCGTCGGCGGCGCTCGGCCGCCAGCAGGCGCGACACGAAGTGCACGGACTCCTCGGCGACCGGAAGCACGGCGGTGTAGGTGACAGGATCGGACACAGCAGGACCTCGGGTGGGGAAGACGATCCGTGAGAAGACGTCCCTCCTACCGGGGTCCTGCGCTTCTCCTGGTCACCTCACCACCGTCGGCGTGTCCTCCCCGACCTTCCAGGCGCCCCTACTGGGAATGGCTCACTGTCAGGGCCGGGGAGTGTCTGGGACAAGGGGCCGAGCGCTTCCGCAAGGGCATCATTTGCCAGGTTTGCGCAGCAGACCCGGCTTCGGCTTCAGTATTGCAACGGCACTTGTCCCCTGGGTCGGCCTGATCGCACAATCTACGGGGCGACACGGCGCTGAGAGCGTCATGACACAATAAAAGGTGCGAAGTCACCAGCACCAGAAACGACGTGCCGTTGCAATATCGCGACCGTGTCACTTCGAGCTCGGTGCGCCCTCCGTGCGCGGTGGCCAGCCCTGTCGAGGCCCTGGTGAGTGATCGAAGAATCCGTGCCCGACGGGCTGTGGGAGCGGATCGCCCCCTACTTTCGGCCACCTCCGACAGCTTCGACGATCATCCGGCTCAGACCTCTGCTGCACGGCGGCATCGAGTGGAACACTGGCCGCCCATCTCGCTCAGGGTCGGCTACCACGCCGGGTGGTATCGAGCCGGGAAAGAGGGTCTCGTGAGGATGCGCAGGAACAGGCACGGGGTCGGTTGGGGTCAGCGCGTCCCCGTCGTGGGATGCGTCCTGGCGGCGCTGTCGCTCGGCTTGTCGACGGTGGCATCGGCTGCACCGGCGACCCCGACCGTCACCCCGCCTCCGTCGTCGGCGGCAGCCATCGCGGACATCGTGCAGAGCGCGATGGCCGACGGGCACCTGCGCGCGGTCATCGTCAAGGTCACTCAGGGCGATCAGGTCGTGATCAGGCAGGCGTTCGGCACGTCGATGGAGGGAGTGCCGGCGACCACCGACATGCACTTCCGCAACGGCGCCGTCGCCTTCTCCTACCTGGGCACGCTGCTCCTGCAGTTCGTCGATGAGCACGAGGTCACGCTCGATGACACGATCGACCGCTGGATGCCGGAGTTGCCCGCCGCGGACCAGGTCACGCTGAAGATGCTGGCCAATCAGACCTCGGGTTACCCCGATTACGAGGCCGATCCGGCGTGGGAGGCCGCGTGGAACGCAGACCCGTTCCACATCTGGACGGTCCAGGAGCGGCTGGACTACGCGTTCTCCCGCCCCGTGCACTTTCCTCCCGGAACGAACTGGAGCTACGCGCACACCAACTTCATGATCCTCGGTGAGATCCTCGCTCAGATCGGTGGTCAGCCGCTGGACGTGCTCCTGAGTGAGAAGGTGCTCGGCCCGATGGGGCTGACCCACACCGTGCCGACGCAGACCTCTGACATTCCCAGCCCGGTTCTGCACTCCTACAGCTCCGAGCGTCGCGAGGCGCTCGGGATCCCGCCGACGACCCCCTTCTACGAGGAGGCAACGTTCTGGAACACCCAATGGGGCACCCCCGTCGGAGCCAACCAGACGACGACGATCGATGACATGGCCACCACTGCAGTGGCGGTCGGCACCGGCTCGCTACTGTCGGAGTCCAGTTATCACGCCATGACCGATCCGAATCTGCTGGGCTTCGGACACCCCGACCCCGCCTGCGCCCCCAGCTGCGGCCAACAGGTCAACGGGTACAACTACGGACTCGGCGTCGTGCGCTCCGGATCGTGGCTCCTGCAGAACCCGCTGCTGAGCGGCTACGGCGCCACGGAGGCCTACCTCCCGTCCGAGGAGATCGCCATCGCGGTAGTCGGGACCTATCTTCCCGGCGCATTCGATGCCCAGGGCAACTACTCGAACGCCTCCGACACGATCTTCCGCTCGATCGGAGCCCTGCTGGCACCGAACGATCCGCCCCCGACCCGCTAGACGAGTAAGTCCGAAGCCGGTCAGTGGTCGTAGGCGATCAGGGATCGGGTGACGGGCTAACCGGTGGCGCGGTTGTGCCAGATCGCGGCGGTCAGCGCCAGCAGCCGTTGGGCGATGCGGGTGGTGACCCCGGTCAGGCTGCGGCCGCCGTGCAGTTCCAGGTCCAGCTGGCCTTTGAGGGTGTCGTAGACGGACTCGATCAGCTGGCGGATCGGCGCCAGCAGGGCTTGGCCGGGCCGGGGTGCGCGGTTGCGGTAGGACGGGCGCAGCAGCTCGGCGCCCCGGGCGTGCAGATAGGCATCCAGCTCGGCGGAGACGTAGCCCTTGTCGGCCAGGATCAGCAGCCCGGGACGGGCGGCGAGCAGGTCGGTGTCGGCATCCAGGACGCACATCAGCACCTGGCGCTCATCGAGCTTCGGATCGGCTAGCGCCCAGGTGATCGGCAACCCGGCCGGCGTGCAGACCAGGTGCAGCCGCAGCCCCCAGAACCAGCGCGAGTGACTCGGGCAGTAGCTGTAGCCGGCGATCCCGGCCAGGTCCGACCGCAAGACGGCCGGCCGGGAGCGGGCGCACTCGATCGGCGTGGAGTCGACCAGCCAGACCGGATCGGCCCACAGGCCGGTGTCCGCGGCCAGCATCCGGTCGAACGAGAGACCCCAAACCAGCAGGCCAGCACGTCGTGGGTCACCCCGTGGCGCAGATGCACGAGGGCGACCAGCAACCGGTCAATGAACACCAGCCGGTATGAGGCACCGGCGCCGACTGCGCGCCGGCGCGGGCGGTCGGCCAGCCGGGCGTCCTGGCGCGCCTGCCAGCGCGGCCCCAGCTCGGCGACCAGTTCAGCGAGGACCTGTGGGGACAGCCCGGTCACGCGGCGATCAGCGACAGCGGCGGCACGGGCCAGGGTCCTGGACACACCACGACCCTGCTCCTTCCGTCACGAGCAACTTGCCCTGGCAACCATGCACGAGGTCGTTACTCGTCTAGGTGCCCTCTCCGTACGGATTAGTTGCCAGCCGCTCGGTATGCCTTGATCACCGCAGCAGGTACACGTCCACGGTTGCTGACCTCGTACCCCTTCGCAGCAGCCCAAGCCCTCACGGCCTTGCCGGGCGCACTCCTCGGCGGTCAGCCCACCACCCTGGGAGTACCTCATGGTTCTGGCATAGCGTGCGCTGCGCCGACTGTCAGCGGGACGTCACCCGGGTACTGAACTCCCGCCGTTAATGATTGTTAGAGCTCCAACGCTGACGATCATCAACGGCGGGTGTTACAGGAAGGATCCGAGGTCGAGCCCGGTGCTGGCGAGGAAGCCGACCAGGAGCCCGGGGCGGTACTGCATGCGTCTGAGGCGGGTCTTCACCAGCGCGGTCAGCTCGGCGATGGTGTGCTTGGTCAGGTTGGCCAGCGACCGCTTCAGATGCGCCCAGACTCGCTCGACCGGGTTGAGCTCGGGGGCGTACGGCGGCAGTCGGAAGACCGTGAGCCACGGCCGGGCGGCGACCATCTGGACGATCGCGGCGGACACGTGCGTGTTCAGGTTGTCCCAGACGAGCACTATCGGCCCGCCCAGTTGCTGGTGGGCGGCGTCGATCAGGGCGGCGTAGTCGGCCTCGCTGAACCCCTTGCGCCGCCTGTCTCTGCGAGGTCGGAGCGTGCGGTAGATCAGCCGGGGCCGCTGTCTGGGCCCGATCGCCAGCAGCGCGGCCACCGACACTCGGGGGCTGATCGCCGCGGTCACCCGCACCACCGGCGTGCAACCCCGCCGGGCCCAGGTGCGACCCTTCGGCGGCCTCAGGCCCTGGCCGGATTCGTCCTCGAAGATCAGCCAGGCGCCCAGGTCCGCCGCGGCCTTTTTATCTGCGGCCAGGTCTCCTCTCGCCAGGCGGCGATCTGCTCCTCGTTCCGTTCTGCGGCGCGCCGAGCGGGCACCTGCACGCTCCAGCCGATCCGGTGCAGCAGCAGGTCGACCCCGGGCAGGGTGTAGTCCACGCCGAAGCGCTCGCGTACCACCGCGGCGATGCGGGCCAGCGTCCAGCACTGATCGGTCCACCCCCAGGCACCCGGGCCGGCCTCGAGAAGCGCCTGCAGCTCCTCAAGCTGAGCCGGGGTGAGCCGGCAGCGGGCCCCGCCCGGGCCCTTGGAGGCCAGCGCCGGGCGGCCGCCGTCGGCCAGCGCGCGGCGCCAGCGGTTGGCCGACATCCGGGTGACCCGGAAGCGGGCGGCCACCTCGGCGTCGGTGGCGCCCTCCTCGATCCACGCCGCGGCTTCCAGCCGTACCTGCTCTCGCCGGACGCAGTCCACGGCGGTCAGCCCGCCGCCCTGGGCGTACCTCATGGCTATGGCATAACGCGCGCCGCGCCGGCTGTCAGCAGGCCACGGAACTCCCGCCGTTAACGGTCTCTAGCTTCACACCGCGCTCCATCAGCGCGGTCGAACGAGCACGGATCTGCCAGCCGTGCGGCTCTGGACTCTCAACGCGAGGCTCTGGCTGGATGGGGGCATGACGGACCACTTCAGCGAGTCCACCACCCGCCAGATGCGAGCAATCGAGGAGAACTGGGATGCCCGGACACCGGTGCACCTCGCCAGTGACTTCTATGGGATCGGCAGCAAGGACGCGGATTGGTGGTTCGCCGAGTTCGAGTGGGGAGATCTGGGCGACCTGGCCGATCGCGACGTCCTGCACCTGCAGTGTCATCTGGGGAACGAGACCGCGGCCTTCGCCCAGCGCGGCGCTCGCGTGGTCGGCGTCGACTTGTCCGGCGAGGCGATCCGGCAGGCTCGCCGGATCGCCGAACTATCCGGGCACGACATCGAGTACGTGCACGCCAACGTCTACGACGCAGCAGACGCCCTCGCCGGCCGGCGGTTCGACGTGATCTACACCGGCAAGGGTGCCCTCCAGTACCTGCCAGACCTCGACCGCTGGGCCGCGGTGCTCACTCGGCTCCTCAAGCCCGGCGGACTGGTGTACATCATCGACTTTCACCCGGTGCACATGGCCCTCGGCCTGCTGCCGGTCGCTGACACCAGCACGGACCTGGTACTTCGCTTCGACTCCCTGCCCGGACGCGGCCCGCTAGAGCTGGACGAGGCCCACACCTACACGGACGGGCCGGCGCTGAGCGGGCCGACGGTCAGCTACGAGTGGCCACACGGCCTCGGCGAGCTGGTCACCGCTCTCGCCGGTGCCGGGCTCAACACCACCACGCTGCGGGAGATCGATCAGCTCCCGTGGCCACGCTGGAGTGCCATGGTGCCCACCGACCGAGGGTGGTGGCAGATGCCAGACGACATGCCGCGGACTCCGCTGATGTACGCGATTCGGGCGGTATCGCCCTGAGGCCTGTCGGGTCATCCCGACGAATGCCGACGCCTCCGTGTCGAAAAGCGGAGGCGACCGCGCGACCGGTCACCTTCGGCGGGCGAGGAGGAACAGCTGGGTCTCCGGTGCAACATCGGGGCTCGACGATCGGTAGGAGCGCACGTCTTCGATCTCGACGGTGAAACCGGCGTCGATGATGACGCGACGCAATTCCTCGCGCGGCCAGCCGGTCACTCGGACCGGCACGCCGAGGAAGGGCACCGGCTGGTCGTCGATGTCGCCTTCCACCATGCTCATGGCCACCCACCCCGCCGGCACCAGCACCTCACGGATCCGGGCCAGGACCTGGACGATCTCCTGCCGCGGCAACATCAGCAACGAGAAGAACGCCACGACCGCGTCACACGGGCCCCAGCGCGCGTCGATGTCCACAGCGTCCCGCTGCTCGAACGTCGCTTCCGGCACGTTACGGCGAGCAAGCTCGAGCATGCGCGATGAGATGTCGATGCCGGTCACTGCGCATCCCCCGTCCACCAGCTGGCGGGCGGTCGGCACACCTGTGCCGCAGCCGACGTCGAGGACCCGGGCACCGGTGGGCAGTCGGTCGAGAAGCAGCTCACCGGCTCGGATCTGGCCGTCCTTGTGGGGGAACAGCTCGTCATAGCGAGCGCCGACCGCATCGAATCCGGCCGCCTGCTCCCGCTGACGATGCGCCCAATCACTGAGCGGCTCTGGCTGCTCACTCATCAGTCCAGTATGGCCGAGTCCCGCGCTCCTCGGATGCGACCGTTCGCACTCCACCCACTCAAGTCATCGCCGTATCGCTGCGGCCGACGCCTCACCACCGGGATGGCACGACTGCACCGCAGCCCGAGCTAATGCTGCCTTGCAGTGCTCTCTGATGTCATGGCCGACATGGCGGTCCTAGCTGTCGTGACCAGACAGGTTGTTCACGCGGCGAGGCGGCTGACCGGCGGTTGACCTCCGAGGGCGGAGTGGCTGCGGGCAGTGTTGTAGTGCTCCAGCCAGCTGTCTAGGGCGGCGGTGCGCTCGTCATTGCTGGTCCAGGCGGTGGCGTAGGCCCACTCCGTCTGCAGGGTGCGGTTGAACCGCTCTTCTGGCTGGAGAGCCTGGTGTCGACCACAACGAGCCAGCCCATCAACAGCACATCGGCAACTGACCCACAAGACTACGGCCGGGGGATTGCCCAGTATCGACACCAGCTAGTGCGGTGGCCGTCGTCCCTGGGCGGGGGACTGCTGCTGTTCCACCGCCGCTGAGCACGTGCGGCGCGGACGCGATCATGAGCGAGCACGCCCGGATGGTGACCGAGCTCGGCGACCGTTGCCCCTACTACGTCCTCGTCTTGAGCGGTTCAACGGGGTTTCGGTACATCGTCAGGGCCGATACCGTGCGTCGGGCCGCCGCGCTAGGGATGGCGAGGGCGCCAGCCTTGGTGATGGGGGACGCATGGCCGCCACCGGTGACGACTCGTGCGGGAGCTGAGCCGCCGGGCACTGCTCGGCTGGATGGGGGCGTCCGCGCTCGCCGCCACCGGCTGCAGTGCCGCAGCCCGCTCGTTCACGGCCTCGGTGTCGGCGTCGACGACGTCCCCGCCCGCCACCCCATCGACCATCCCGCCTCCTGACCCCGCGCCGGTCCCAACACCCGATGTGCGGCTGATCGGCGACGGGTCCACGGCCGACACCGGCCCGCAGCCTCACCAGCCGGTTCCGCGGCGGCTGGTGCCCGGCGAGCGTCCGCCCCAGTTCGTGGTCTTCTCCTGGGACGGTGCGGCCAACCTGTCCACTGGCCTGTTCCCCCGGTTCCGGACGCTGGCGCGGGAGCTCGGCGCGTCGATGACCTTCTTCCTCAGCGGTGTGTACGCGCTGCCGGCCGACCAGCGGATGCAGTACGCCCCGCCGCGACATCCGGTGGGCTCCTCCGACATCGGCTTCCTGTCGACCCAGGAGGTGCTGGACACCATGGGGGAGGTCCGCTTGGCCTGGTTGGACGGGCACGAGATCGGCACCCACTTCAACGGTCACTTCTGCGGTGAGTCCGGCGTCCGGCTCTGGTCCCCGGAGGACTGGGCCAGCGAGATCGCCCAGGCGAAGCGGTTCGTGCAGACGTGGAAGACCACCACCGGCCGAGGCGACCTGTCGCCGCTGCCCTTCGACTACGACGTCGAGTTGATCGGGGGCCGCACCCCGTGCCTGGAAGGCCAGGACGGGTTGCTGCCGACCGCGGCCGCGCTGGGGTGGAAGTACGACGCCAGTTCACCCGGGGGGCGGCAGGTGTGGCCCGGGAAGAAGCTCGGCCTGTGGGACTTCCCGCTGCCGTCGGTGCCCTTCCCGACGTCCGACCCGGGCGTGAGCGCCAGCGCGCTCGCCATGGACTACAACTTCATGTATCGGCAAACCCAGGGAAACGTGACCGGCGACCCGGCGATGTACGCCACCTGGCGCCAGCAGGCCCGCGACGCCTATCTGGCCGGCTTCGAGCGGGCCTACGCCACCAACCGTGCGCCGTTCTTCGTCGGCAACCACTTCGAACAGTGGAACGGCGGGATCTACATGGACGCGGTGGAGGACGCGCTGCGGGCCATCGCCGGCCGGCCCGAGGTGCACCTGGTGTCCTTCCGTCAGCTGGTGGCCTGGTTGGACGCGCAGGACCCCGCCGTCCTCGACCGGCTCCAGACCCTGCCGGTGGGCACACCCCCGGCCACCGGCTGGGAGTCCTTCCTCGCCTGACCCCGTCCGATCTCGTGCGGAGCGGGCGAGGTATGCACGACGTTGTCGACCACCACCACCTGCCGGGGCCGCAGCGAGGGCAGCAGCACCTGCTGCAGATAGGCGGCGAACACCGCGGCGGTCGTGCCGCCTTCCACCGTCATCGCCGGGCTCATCCCCGACAGCGCCAGCCCGGTGATCAACGTGGTCACCGCACCGCGGTTACGCGGCACCGCGCCGCGAGCCCGAACCCCGCGCGCGGCCCTCGCGCGGCGGCGGGTCATCGAGGCGTGGGTGCTGCACTCATCGATGAACACCAGCCGGGCCGGGTCGGTGGTGGCCACCTCGCTGTGCCACTGGGCGCGCGCGGTCTCGTCGCGCTCGGTGGCGCTCAGGCTGTTGACTTCAGCGGCCGGCCCGGCCGCCGCCGCCGTCCGCGCGGCGTCAGCGCCTGATCGGGATCGTCGGCCGGCAGGACGGCGATCGCCCGCGACATCGTCGCCGCCGACACCACCAGAAGGATTCAAGATCGCGAGCTATCACACCTTATGCACTCCGGGTCTCCGAACTCGTGGTGACGAGTTGCTGCAGGGTCGTCTGCGGACTCTGTGCCATGGGAACGAGCGGAACCCCCGAGCACCAGGCCCGCCGCCGAGCTCGTGAGCAGCAACGGCGGCAGCACGTCGCCCAGACACCGACCGGGCCCACCGACGCAGACCGGGCCGGCGCTTCGGCGGCAGGGCGCGAACGGCGCACCGCCGCGACGACCTGCGGATGGTGTGCTGGGCCGATCACGCCGCGCGGCCGGGGACCGATCCCCAAGTGGTGCTCGGCCACCTGCCGGCACCGAGCCTGGGAGCAGACCCGCGCCGCGGCCTCCGGTCGAACCGCGGTGCAGGTGGTCGAACGGCGGATCGAGATCCGCGTCCCCCTGGAGCCGACCCGGCGGGACTGGCCGACGTTGCTCGGCGAGCTGACCCGGCAGCTGGACGACGGCCGCATCTACGACCGCGACCTGCCCGGCCTCAGTCGGGCACTGCAGCCTGTGCTGGAGGCCTACCGCTGGCGGGCCCGCCGGACCGGCGCCCGCGACGTACGTTGAGCCGCGAACCTCCAGTCCTCCTCCAGTACCAGGAGACGACGCGCTGGAGCACGGGCCCGGAGAGCCGGTGTACCGAGCCGCCGACCGATCGCACCGGCGTCGTCCGGGTCGTCGACGCACACCGACGTCACCCCAGCGCCTTCTCGCTCAACGAACCGCCCAGATCTGACGCGCTTCTCGTCACAACGGATTCGCTCGGCCTGGATGCACCAGGTGTGTCGGCTCGTGGTCTTGTTGCGCAGTTCGGCGGACGGGATCGGGAGGCAGCAGCACGAGGCTCAGCAGAAGCCCTCGCTCGGCTGGCGACCGTGGTGAGCGACGCGGCCCGGACAGCGAGTCAGCCTGCGGCGCTGCGGTCCCATCCAGGCGCCCGCACGGCCGCGCCCGTAGACGCCGGTCGCAGGCGAGGAGCCGAGCGACCGAGGCGAGGTGCCCCGTCATCGCCGGTGAGCGGGCACGACCTGCACGCGGTCTGGAGCGTCGATTCAGCTCCGCCCCTGCCGCAACTGGCTCAGGCGAAGCAGGCGGACCCGCTCCCCGAGCTCGTCCGGACGCTCGGCGACGGGTGTGTCCGCTGCCCAGGCCACCACGGTCTCGCCGGCAGGCTCGACCCCGTGCTGGAGATCAGCAGCCGATGGCGCCACGACCGCGCCCGAGCAGGCGCCGATCCTCCTGCCATGGACCGGGGTGACGTCCCACCGTCCTGCGGGGTGACACCGCTCGGTCACCTGTCACGCCACGTCACCCCAGGGCCGTCCCGCTGCCGTCGCCCACGTCGGCGGCCGCACGGAGCTCACAGCCCTTGGCGCAGGAGGAGAACCGGAGAAGTACAGGAGATTGCCGCGGCACTGTCACCAATCGGACCAAAACGGCGCCTTCTCCGGTAGGCGTGCCGCGCCGAACGACGGCGTGTCCGGACAGACGCCGCACCAGGAGGACGACATGGCAGACCCACAGCGCTTGCAGGACGGCCCGACCAGCGAGCCGTTGCTACTGACGCCAGAAGAGGCGGCGCAAGTGCTCCGCATCGGCCGCACCACGATCTACGCCCTGATGAAGGCTGGCGACCTGCGCCCGGTGCACATCGGCCGCAGCTGCCGGATCTCCCGGGCCGAGCTTGAGCGCTACGTCCGTCGGCTGAGAACTCCTCCCCCGAGTGTTCTGGCTCGACCGCGCCGACCCCGGCGAACCAGCACGAACCAACGCGGCTTGTTCGAGCTCACCTCCGATTCGGTGGAACGAGCCTGACCTGTGGATTCCCAGCACCTGAGATCAGCGCGCACCGCGACACTCGACGCCGATCTGGACCAGCGACGCAGGGAGCGATCGATGAGGGACGCCGAGGAACGAGACAGCACGACTCCGCGGCGTCGGACGGCAGGGAATAAGAAGCGCGCCAGCGGCGAGTCCTCCATCTACCGGGACGAGGACGGTCGGTGGCACGGCTTCGTGTCGATGGGCAAGAAGGAGAACGGGCGGCGCGATCGACGCCACGTCTCGGGCGCCAAGCGCGCCGATGTGGTGGCCAAGGTCCGCGCCATCGAGGCCAAACGGGACGCCGGTGTGGTCGACGCAGCCGGCCGTGCACCCACGGTTGGTGAGTGGTTGGACCACTGGCTGGACAACATCGCGGCCCGGAAGGTCCGCGCGCGGACTCTGGAGAGCTATCGCAGCACCGTGCGGCTGCACCTCCGCCCAGGCATCGGGCACCACCGGCTCGACCGGCTGCAACCGGAACACCTGGAACGCCTCTACGGCGCGCTCTCTGACAAGGGGTTGAGCCCGGCCTCGATCCTCCGCGCCCACCGGGTGCTCTCCCGCGCTCTACGCGTCGCCTCGCAGCGCGCCAAGGTCGCCCGCAACGTCGCCACCCTCGTCGATCCGCCCACGGTCAAGCGGCCGGAGACCGCCCTGCCGCTGAGCGCGCAGGAGGCCAGGAAGGTGATGGCCGCCGCGCAGACGCACCGCAACGCCGCCCGGTGGACCGTGGCGCTGGCCGTCGGGCTGCGTCAGTCCGAAGCGCTCGCCCTGCGGTGGAGCGACGTCGACCTGGACAACGGCACGCTCAGCGTTCGGCGCGGCCTGCACCGGGTCAGCGGGCAAGGCCTGGTCTATGAGGAGCCCAAGGCCGACCGCAGCCGCCGGAACCTGGCGCTGCCGGCACAACTCGTCGATGCGTTGAAGGCGCAGAGGGCGGCCCAGCTCGAGGAGCGCATCGCCGCCGGTCCCCTCTGGGAGGATCACGACCTGGTCTTCGCCCAGCCCAACGGCCGGCCGATCGAGCGCAAGTCGGACTGGCGTGCCTGGAAGGCCCTCCTGCGCCAGGCGGGCGTGCGCGAGGTCCGACTGCACGACGGGCGGCACACCGCAGCGACCCTGCTGCTGTCCGAGGGCGTGCACCCCCGAGTCGTCATGGAGGTGCTCGGCCACGCACAGATGCGAACCACCACGGACACCTACAGCCACGTAATGCCCGCCCTCGGCCGCGACGCGGCAGACCGCATGGGAAGCGCCCTGTGGGACTGATCTGGAACCGGAAGTGCTCCAGTGGCCACCACGCTGGCACCAGAGACGACTCAGGCCGCTCCCCCAAAGGGGGAACGGCCTGGTCACACGGGTGGAGCTGAGGGGACTCGAACCCCTGACCCCCACACTGCCAGTGTGGTGCGCTACCAGCTGCGCCACAGCCCCGTGCCTCGGCCCGGTCTCGCTCGAGCCAGGGAGAACTGTACATCGCCGGCCGGCCGCCACTGCGGCGGGGTGGCCGCGCGTCGCGCCGCCGGGGACCGTGCTCAGATCTCGACGCCGCGCTCGGCGAGCCAGTCCACCGGGTCGATCCGCTGGCCGTTCATCCCGCCCTGGTGCACCTCGAAGTGCAGGTGCGGACCGGTCGACTGCCCCCGGTTGCCCAGCAGCGCGATCGTCTCGCCGGCCTCCACGTACTGCCCCGGCTCCACCAGGATCTCGTCCATGTGGCCGTAGACGGTCACGTCGCCGTTCTCGTGGAGGACGTAGACGGCCAGGCCGAAGCCGCTGGCCGCACCCGCGCGAAGCACCACGCCGTCGGCCGCCGCCATCTCCGGCGTCCGCATGGGCGCAGCCAGGTCGATGCCGTAGTGGAACGTGCCCCACCGCCCGCCGAAGCCGCTGGTGAACCGGGCACCGTCGACGGGCAGGACCGTCTTGGGCCGCGCCGCCTCCGCGGCGGCCTCGGCGGCGGCGGCCTCCGCCGCGGCCCGCGCGGCGCGGGACGCGGCCACCTCCTGCAGGCGCGCCTGCGCCTCCGCCTCGGTGATGGAGGCCATCGGCATCACCTCGACGGCCTCGTCGTCGGTGAGCAGCTGGTCCTGGGAGGTCAGCGCCGAGGCGGGCTCCGCCGCGGCGTCCGGGGCGCCGTGCAGGCCGAAGGCGCCGGCGCCGAGGGCGCCGGCGACGAGCGCGGCGAGCAGCAGGTGCGGACGGCGGTCACGGGCACGTCCCCGACGGGCGGCGCGCGGAGCGGCCGTGCCGGCCTCGGCGGGGACGTCGGCCACCGCGCTCCGGGAGACCTCGACGTCGGCGACCTGGTCGACCGGCGCCTCGTCGACCGCCAGCTCGTCGACCGGCAGGACCGCGGTCGCCAGGGCGGCGACGGTGACAGGGGACGGGACGGCGACCCGGGACGGGACGGCGACCGGAGCCGGGACGCCGAAGTCCTCACGGGCCGCTCGCGGGGTGGGCAGGACGACGGACGGGCCGGCGAGGTCGGGGCGGACCGGGGGGAAGCCGCGCAGCGGGGAGACCCGGCGGGCGTCGGCGCGGCGGTGGGCGCCGGTCCGGGGACCGGGCACGGCCCCGTGCGATCCGCTCGCGGGCCGGACCAACAGGTCCGCGTCACTCCGGTGCACGCCCATGCATCAGCCCGTCTCGTGGGAAGCGGACTCAGGTGAGCCCCGATTCGGTCGCACGCATCCAAACATCCCGTAACGGCTTCGTGACCATCCGTGCGGCGTGTCGGAGGTGGACACGCCGCTGTGGCATCCCTCACGCCACGCCGGGGTGCGTTTGCCGCGATCACGGACGGGGCAGATCCGTTCTCCCGGCGTGAAAAAGCGCGCGCCGGTCCGACGAGCGCCACCGCGCGGCCTGGACGGCTGCGGGAACGGATCGCCGTCGGTCCGCCGCGGACGACCCGCCGGGGACGTCGCAGGTACACCGGCCGTTGCACCTCCCGGGTGCAGACGACGACACCGGCGTGGTCCCATGATCATCTCAGTGCGGCCCCGGGCGCGCCCCACCCCGTGGGAGCGGCGCACCCAGGCCGCACCGGCACGAGCACGGCCCGCGCAGGGCCCCGAGCAGGAAGGACCCGATGCCTCGATGGCACTGCCCGAGCGCCCCCCGCGGGACGACCCGCGGTCCGGCACGGTCGCTGCGGCACCGGCGGCGGCTCCCGTCGTCGGCATCCGGCCGCTGACGGCCGCGACGCTCGAGCAGCACGGGACCCGGCTCACCGTCCCCACCTACGACCGCTCGGCGCTCGTGCCGGCCGTCGTGCACCTGAGCGTCGGCGGCTTCTCGCGCGCCCACCAGCTCACCTACTTCGACGAGGTCGCCGAGCGGCGGATCTCCGACCAGTGGGGCGTCGTCGGCGTCGGCCTGCGGGCCCGTCTCATGCAGGAGGCGCTCGCGCCCCAGGACAACCTCTACACCGTCGTCGAGCGCAGCCCCGACGGCGAGCGCGCCCGCGTCGTCGGCGTCCTCACCGACTACCTGTTCGCGCCCGACGCCCCCGGCGCCGTCCTCGACCGGCTGGCCGACCCGCGCACCCGCATCGTGACGATGACCATCACCGGCGCGGGCTACCTGCTCGACCCCACCACCGGGGCCTTCACCCCCGACGACGACGTCGAGCACGACCTCGCCTCCCCCGGCGCCCCGCGCACCGTCTTCGGTCTCCTCGTCGAGGCGCTCGACCGCCGCCGGCGGGCGGGCACCGCCCCCTTCACGGTCCTGTCCTGCGACAACCTGCACCGCAACGGCGACGCCACCCGCACCGCCGTCGTGGGGTTCGCCGCCCTGCGCGACGAGGTGCTCGCCCGCTGGATCGCCGACCGGGTGGCCTTCCCGAGCAGCATGGTCGACCGGATCACGCCGCAGACCACGCCGGAGGAGCGGGCCGCCGTGGCCGCCCGGCACGGCATCGACGACCGCTGGCCGGTGATCACCGAGCCGTTCTCCCAGTGGGTGATCGAGGACGTCTTCTGCAACGGCCGGCCGCCGCTGGACCGGGTCGGCGTCCGGTTCGTCCGCGACGTCACCGAGCACGAGCTGATGAAGACCCGGCTGCTCAACGCCAGCCACTCGGCGCTGGGCTACCTCGGCGTCCTCGCCGGCTACGAGCGCATCGACGAGCTGATGGGCGACCCGGTCTTCGCGCGCTACGTCACCGCCCTCATGGACGACGAGGTCACCCCGCTGATCCCGTGCCCGGAGGGCGTCGACCTCGCCGAGTACAAGGCGGTGCTCTTGCAGCGCTTCGCCAACCCGGCCATCGCCGACCGGCTCTCCCGGCTCTGCCGCCGCGGCTCGACCAAGCTGCCGCACCACCTGCTGCCCTCGCTGCGCGAGGCGCTGGCACAGGGCCGCCCGCACGCGCTGCTCACCCTCGCCGTCGCCGGGTGGGTGCGCTGGCTGCAGCGGACCGACGACGCCGGCCACCCGCTGCCGGTGGAGGACGACTGCGGGCCGCACCTGCAGGCACTCGCACGTGCCGGCGGCACCGACCCGCGGCCGCTGCTGGCCGACGAGCCGGTGTTCGGCGACCTCGGCCGCGTGCCCGGCTTCGCCGACGAGCTCGCCGCCGTGCTGTGCCGGTTCGAGCGGGACGGCGTGCGGGCGACCGTCGCCTCCGCCACCTCCGCCACCTCCGCCGCCACCGCCGCGGACGCCCGGTGAGCGCTCTCCGCACGGCCGCGACGGCCCTCCCCCGGGACGTCGTCGCCGGCCTCACCACCCTGCTCTGCGACGCCGACGGCAACCTCTTCCCCTCCGAGGAGCCGGCCTTCGTCGCCTCCGCGGAGGTGACCAACCGCTTCCTCGGCGAGCTCGGCGACGAGCGCCGGTTCACCCCGGAGGAGCTGCGCCTGGCCACCACCGGCATGAACTTCCGGACGACGTCGCGGCGGCTGGCCGCCGAGGCGGGCCGGCCCGAGGTCGACGTCGAGCCGTGGGTGGCCGAGGAGCGCCGCGCGGTCACGGCGTACCTCGGGGAGCACCTGCGCCCGCACGAGCCGACGACGTCCGCCCTCACCGCGCTGGCTGCGCACCTCCGGCTGGCCGCGGTGAGCTCCAGCGCGCTGGGCCGCCTGGCCGCCTGCTTCACCGCCACCGGGCTCGACGAGCTCATCCCGCCGGCGGCCCGTTTCAGCGCCGAGGACTCCCTCCCGACGCCCACCAGCAAGCCCGACCCGGCCGTCTACCTGCACGCCTGCGCACAGCTGGGCATCGCCCCGGCGGCCGGCCTGGCGGTCGAGGACTCCGTGCCCGGTGCCCTGTCGGCGGTGCGGGCGGGCTGCCCTACGGTGGGCAACCTGCTCTTCGTCCAGCCGGCCGAGCGCGCCGACCGGGAGGCCGCACTGCGGGAGGCCGGCGTGCTGGTCGTCGTCACGTCCTGGCAGGAGCTCGCCGACCTGCTGCTGCCCGTCCTCGCCGGCCGGGACGTGACCGCCACTCCGGGAGGAGCCCCATGAGGATCGTCTACAGCAGCTTCCGCGGGCTGTTCTCCGACAGCCCCCGCGCCGTCTACGAGGCACTCGTGGCCCGCGGCGACGACGTCACCCACACCTGGCTGACCTCGAGCGTCGCCGAGGACGCCTTCCCGGCCGGCGTCGAGACGATCCCCTTCGGCAGCCCGGAGAGCATCGCCGCGCTCGAGTCCGCCGACGTCGTGCTGTCCAACGACCACGTGCCCCTGGACTGGGAGAAGCGGCCGGACACCCTCTACCTGCAGACCTGGCACGGCACGCCGCTCAAGCGGATCCACAACGACGTCCTCTGGGCGCCGGAGGGCCGGCTGGCCTACCTGGAGCACGACATCGCCCGCTGGGACGCGCTGCTGTCGCCGAACCCGGTCAGCACGCCGCGGTTCCGGCAGGCCTTCGGCTTCACCGGCCCGGTGCACGAGACCGGCTACCCCCGCAACGACCTGCTCTCCAGCCCGCGGCGCGACGAGGTGCGCGCGCAGGTGCGGGCACAGCTGGGCATCGGCGAGGGGACCCGCGTCGTCCTCTACACGCCCACCTGGCGCGACGACCTGGTCTTCGAGGGCACCGGCGCGAAGGACTTCGACTTCCCCGTCGACCTCGCCGACTTCAGCGCCCGGCTGGGCGGGGACCACGTGCTGCTGCTGCGGCTGCACAGCATGGTCTCCGACCGGCTCGAGCCGATCGAGGGCATGCCGGTGCGGGACGTGTCCGCCTACCCGGACATCCGCGACCTGTACCTGGCGGCGGACCTGCTGGTCACCGACTACTCGTCGACGATGTTCGACTTCGCCATCACCGGCAAGCCGATCCTGCTCTTCACCTACGACCTGGCCGAGTACCGCGACCGGCTGCGCGGCTTCTACTTCGACCTGGAGGAGGTGGCGCCGGGGCCGCTGCTGGCGACCAGCCGCGAGCTCGTCGACGCCGTCGCCGACCTCGACCGGGTCACCGCCGCGCACGCCGAGCGCTACGCGCGGTTCCGGGAGACCTTCACCGCCCTCGAGGACGGGCACGCCACCGAGCGCGTCCTCGACCTGTTCTTCCCGCCCGGCGGATCCCCCGCCGGCGCAGCTCCGACGACCCGAGGAGGGGACCACAGTGCGCATCGCTGACCTCGCGAAGACCGCCCAACTGCACGGCAGGATGCTCGCTGCGCGGCCAGGCGCCCGCCCGCGGCCGGTCCCCGTCCAGGTGGTCATCCTGGCCGCCGGGATGGGCACCCGCCTGGGCCGGCCGCTGCCCAAGCCGCTGACCCCGCTGGTCGACGGGCGGAGCATCCTGCACCGCCAGCTCGACACGCTCGAGCAGGTGCTCGGCCCGGCCGTCGACGTCACCGCGGTCGTCGGCTTCCAGTGCGAGCTGCTCATGCAGGCCGCGCCGGACCTGCGCTTCGCCTACAACCCGCACTTCGCGCGGACCAACACGTCCAAGAGCCTGCTGCGCGGGCTGCGGACCACCCGCGAGGGCGGGGCGCTGTGGCTCAACGGCGACGTCGTGTTCGACGCCGCCGTCCTGGAGGCCGTGCTGCCCGCGCTGCAGGCCGACGAGAGCTTCGTGTGCGTCGACACCTCCACCGTCGCCGAGGAGGAGGTCAAGTACACCCTCGACGCGGACGGCTTCATCGCCGGGCTGTCGAAGACGGTGACCGGCGGGCTCGGCGAGGCGGTGGGCATCAACTACGTGTCCGCGGCGGACAAGGCCACCCTCGTCGAGCACCTGGACGCCGTCGGCGACCAGGACTACTTCGAGCGCGGCATGGAGACGGCGATCGCCGAGGCGGGCCTGCGGTTCCGGCCGCTGGACATCTCCCGGTTCGCCGCCGTGGAGGTCGACTTCGAGGCCGACCTCGACCGGGCCAACGCGATGCTGTCCAGCGCGCGCCTGCACCTGCACCCGGTGCCCAGCAGTAGCGACTAGCTGGAACGGCCCCGCTGCAGGGGCCCGCCGCGAGCGGAGCGAGTGGTGGGGGGCAGCGGGGTCCTTCGTCAGCCGACCGGCTGGGGCTCCGGTGCCGGGCGACCGGAGCCGGTGCGCTCGGGGTCGCGGAACCGGCGCGCGGCGGCCAGCCCGGCGGCGACCAGCCCGGCGCCGCCGGCCACCAGCACGCCGACGGCGACCCGGGCCAGCACGTCGGGGCCGTTGCTCACCACGTTCGCGCTCCACAGCACGTCGACGTCGGGCAGGCCCTGCACCAGCAGCAGCCACCCCAGGACGACGGCGCACAGCCCGGCCACCACGCCGCGGCCACGGCGGGCGGCCGCCGCCCCCAGCACGGCCACCAGCGCCGCGGTGACCGCCGGCAGCAGGGCCGAGACCACCGCGGCGGCGTGCGAGGACACCGTCACCGGCGGCTCCGGCGTGGCGGCCGCGTGCCACAGCGCCGCGGCCCCGCCCAGGGCCAGCGCCGCGACCAGCGGCCGCGGCGTCCGGGCCAGCAGCCCGGTGGCGGCGACGACGGCGGCCAGCGCCAGGTGCAGCGTCCAGGTCAGCGCCGGTGCCGGCGGCGGGCTCCAGGTGAGCTCGCCCCGCACGGTCACCGCCGTCGTCCCGTGCGCCATCGGGACGGTCCACTCCGACACGGTGTGCGACCGCGTCGGGTCGGCCGCGACGACGGGGGGCAGCTGCCCCTCGCTCATCCAGTGCGTGCGGTGGTCGTGCCACAGGTACTGCGGCTCGGTGGACACCTGCACCCACTCCGGCTCGGCCGCGGGGTCGGCCTCCGGCGGCAGGGTCACCCGGCCGTAACGGTCGAGGTTGATGTAGGTGGCCGGGCTGTGCGCGTTGCGCCAGACGCCGTCCGGGCCGATCCGCAGGTAGGGCTCGTCGGAGTAACCCGGCACCGTCACCTCGGTGCCGGTGGTGTTGACCACCTCGAGCTCGTCGCCGAACTGCAGCACCCGGACGTCCACGCCGGCCACCGCCGGCTGCACCGAGGTCACCCGGCCGTCGAAGTCGCTGCCGGCGGCGCCCCCGCCGACGTGTGCCGCGGCCGGCCCGGCCAGGGCCAGCCAGGCCAGCACCCCCAGGACGACGACGACCAGGCGGCCGGCCGCCGACGGGCGCACCACGGCTAGGCCGCGGAGGCGACCGCGTCCAGGTCGCCGGCGATGTCGCGGGAGGTGTTGCCGGCGTCGAAGGCGACGTGCGCCTGGTCGTCGGCGCCGTACAGCAGCAGCAGCGAGCTGTGCAGCCGGCCGGCGTCCTCCGCCAGCGGCACCCCGGCCGACAGCTGCGCCTGGTCGATCACGTCCTGCGCGCCGGTCAGCCCGACGAAGCGGGTGGGCAGGTCGGCGTCGAAGCGGGCCAGGTACTCGGCGAGCACCTCGGGGGTGTCGGCCGCCGGGTCGGTGGTGACGAACACCACCTGCACCTGCTCGGCCAGCGCCGGGTCGACGTCGCGCAGGGCGAGGGCGACGTCGGCCATGGTCGTGGGGCAGATGTCCGGGCAGTTCGTGTAGCCGAAGAACAGCAGCGTCGGCCGCCCCGCCGTCGCGGACGCGAAGTCGTAGGCCGCGCCCGAGGTGTCGGTGAGGGTGAACGACGGCCGCTGGTAGGGGTCGCGCAGGTCGATGCCGGCGTACTCGTCGCCCGGGCCCTCCAGCGAGGCGGCCGCGCCGCCGGAGTGGTCGTGGCCCTCGTCGGCCGAGGCCGTGTCGCCGTCGGCCCCGCAGGCGCTGACCGCGAGGCCGACGGCGAGGAGCAGCGCGGCGAGCCGGCCGCGAGCGGGAGGGATCACGAGGACACGGTACGTCGGCCCGCGCGGTAGCCGAGGACGACGCCCGCGAGCCCGACGGCCAGCGCGAGGATGGCCAGGAACAGCGCCAGGCCGGCCGGCTGGCCGCTCACCTCGTCGCCGTGCGCGTGCTCCTCGGCGGCCGCGGTGCCGGTGGCCGCCGCCGTGTCGCCGTCCGCGGCCGTCAGCGACAGGACCGGCGCGGGGCTCTCCGGCTCGGCCTCGCCGTCGACGGTCGGCTCGATCCAGGCCGACTCGGTGCCGTCGCTGTAGGTCTGCACCACCGGGTAGCTCAGGGACTCCGCGTCCGGGAAGGGGCCGCCCGACAGGGAGAACTCCTGGAACTGGCCGGGCGCGACGCCGCCGCCCGGGTCGGCGCGGAACTCCACCACGGAGACGTAGTCGCTGATCTCCTGCCCGTGCACGCTCACCGGCTCGTGGAGCTGCGCGGCGGTCGTCGAGATGCTCCAGCCGGGCACCGGCTGGGCCCGCAGGGAGGCCATGGCGGCGTCCGCGGGGACCGAGATGCGCACGGCCACGGTGCTGGCGGTGTCGCTCTCGTTGGGCACCCGGAAGGTGAGCTTCCCGTAACCGCCGGCGGCCGCGTCGTCCGAGGAGACCGTCACGTGGGCCGACGCGCCGGTCGCGACCACGACGGACGCGACCAGGGCGGCCAGCACGGCGGCCAGGACGACGCCGGCACGGGCCAGCGGTCGCAGGGTGGGGTGGGACACGGTTCTCCTTCTCCTCGCTCCGACGAGCATCAGCGCACCGGGAAGTCGGTGCTGGCGGTGGTGGCGGTGAACTCGTCGAGCCGGACGCTGACCGCCACGGTCCAGGTGCCGGCCCCCGGGATCGACATCCCGTCGGCCACCCAGTGGCCGGGGCCGGCGGGTTCGAGGTCGACCTCGAGCGGGCCGATCTCCTGCTCGGGCTCGGTGAGCGTGACGCGCAGGTCGGCCGGCTGGGCGAGCCGACCGGCGTCGTCGAACAGGTACAGGTGCAGGGTGTTGGCGCCGGGGCGGGCCGGGTCGACCGACAGCTGCACGCTGCCGGACTCCCCCGCCGCCGACCGCAGCGGCAGCGTGACGTCGACCGGCTCGGCGAGCGTGGCGCGGGCCGGCGGGGTGCCGACCAGGACCGCCGACAGCGCGAGCACGACCGCGGCGACGCCGGCCTCGACCAGCACCGAGCGGCGCAGCGGACCGACGTCCTCGACCGCGCCGCGTGCCTGCGCGGCCGCCCGCACCCGGGCGGCGGCGACGGTGCCCTCGTCGGCCCGCTCGTCGGCGCCGGGGGCCGGTGCGGCGAACGCGTGCGCGGTCACCCGCCGCCGCCCGCCCGGCCGGGGCCGGGCGACGCCGAGGTGCTGCTGCACCCACACCCGCGAGACCCCGGCGGCGGCGAGGAGCAGCAGCACCAGCGCGAGCTTGGCGAGCAGCACCCAGCCGTAGGTCGTGGACACCAGCGCCGTCGGCGAGCCGACCTCGCGCACCGACTGGACGACGCCGGTGACCACCAGCGCGGCCACCGAGCCCGACGCGAGCCGCGACCACCGCGGCAGCGCGCCGGCCAGCTCGCCGGCCTGGGCGCCGGGCCGGACCAGCCCGGCCAGCAGCGCGGCCAGCCCGCCGAGCCACAGCACCATCGCCGCCACGTGCACGGCCGTGACCGCGGTGGCGAACACCGGCAGCGGCCCGGCGACCGGGTGTCCCACCGCGGCGGTGGCGAGGACGACGCCGCCGGCGAGCACCGCCGGACCGGCCGACTCCTGTGCCGTCGGGGCGCTGCCGCGGCGCCACAGCGGGACCAGCAGCGCGGCCAGCAGCAGCGCCAGCGCCCCGCGGCCCAGCGTGGTCAGGCCGAAGGCCGACGACCCGGTGGTGGCCACCAGCGCCGGGTCGAGCAGCGAGCCGAGCCCGGCCCCGGCCGCGTAGGGCCCCTGCAGCAGGGAGGTCAGCACCGCGCCGACGGCGACGGCGGCCAGGCCGGCGGTGGTCAGCCGGCGCATCCGGGGCGAGGCCCATCCCGCCGGCCAGCACAGCACGAGGAACGCCGGGACGCCGAGGCCGACGGCCAGCCCGGCGAAGCCGAGGGTCCGGGCGGCCGGCAGCGCCGCGGCCACCAGCGGGTCGACGTCGGGGTCGGCGGCCACCGAGCCGGCGTCGGCCAGCGCGCCGTCGCCGACGACGAAGGCGTAGGCCCCGCTGATCGGGTGTGAGTCGGCCGAGACGATCCGGTAGGTGACGACGTAGCTGGCGTCGGGCAGGTCGTCGCGCAACGGGACGGTGACCGTGTCGCCGTCCACCGAGGGCGCGCCGGTGTCGGCCCGCTCACCGTCCTCACCGAGCACCCGCGCGTAGCCGGCACCGAGGGACACGCCCTCGGTGAAGCGCAGGGTCACCGCGTCGGGTGCCGCGTCGAGGCGGGCACCCTCCCCCGGGTCGGTGGACACCAGCTCGGCGTGCGCGGCGGCCGGGCCGGCGGTGGCGACACCGAGGCCGAGCCAGCCGGCGAGCAGCACGAGCAGCAGCAGCGGCGGGCGCCGCCGCGGGGCGGGTGCACTCACGCGGGCACCCGCTCCCGGCCCAGCACCCCGGCCGGTCGGCGGCGCGGCCGCTGCCGCCAGGCGACGGCGGCGATCAGGACCACCCCGGCCAGCAGCAGCAGGTGCGTGGCGGCCCGGTCGGCGTGCACGTGCCCGGCCTGCAGGTCGCGCACCGTGGTGACGGCGAGCAGCACGGTGAACGTCGCGAGGAACGGCAGGGCACCGGCGGCCAGCCGCGGCAGCGCCGCGACGGCGACGAACGCCGCGGCGACGGCGAGGTTCCAGGCACCGGCCTCGTGCGCCATGTGCACCGGCGCACTCATCGCCGCGCTGCCGCCCGCCAGCGCCGGCCAGGCCAGTCCCGCCTGCGCCACGCCCGCGGCCAGCAGGGCCAGCCGCAGCGCCGAGTGCACCAGCCGGGTGCGGGCGGCCGCGGCCGCGCCGGGCAGCGACCGGGGCAGGGCGCCGAGGACCGCGGCGGTGAGATCGGGCACAGCGGGCGCGGGGGCCAGCCGGGCGCGGCGGGTGACCTGCCCGGCCGCCCGCGCCCAGCCTGCGCAGTCGGGGCACACGGCCAGGTGGCGGTCGAGGTCGGCGGCGGGCATGCCGAGCGGCTCGCCGTCGAGACGTGCCGAGGCGGCCTCGCGGAACGGTGCACACTGCATGCAGCAGTAGTCGTCGCCGAGGGCCGTCCGGTTCCCGGCTCGGCGGGGATTCCGCACGGAGGAGGGACGTGGACGAGCTGGAGCGGGCCGCGGCGGCCGCCGTGGACGGCGACCCGCTGGCCGCCGCCACCCTCGTCCGGGCCACCCAGTCCGACGTCTGGCGGCTGTGCGCGGCGCTCGGCGACCGGGACTCGGCCGACGACCTCACCCAGGAGACCTACGCGCGCGCGTTCGCCTCCCTGCACCGCTTCGAGGGCCGCTCCTCGCTGCGCACGTGGCTGCTGGCGATCGCCCGCCGGGTCTGCGCCGACGCCGTCCGGTCGCGCCGCCGGCGCCGGCTGACCCTCGTCCGCGACGACGCCGACCTCGAGGCGCTCGGCCCCGCCGACGGCGCCGACCGGGTGGGCGAGGGGGCCGCCGTCACCGACCTGCTGGCCCGGCTGCACCCCGAGCGCCGCGAGGCCTTCGTGCTCACCCAGCTGCTCGGGCTGTCCTACGCCGAGGCGGCGGAGATCGCCGGGTGCCCGGTCGGGACGATCCGCTCGCGGGTCGCGCGGGCCCGCGCCGACCTCGTCTCGGCGCTGGACGGGGCCGGCGCGCAGGACGCGACGGGAGCCGACGCAGCGCGCGCGTGACGGCGAGGTGAACGGACCGTGGACGGGTACCTATGCTGCCCGACGGCCGTTCCACCGCCTCCCGCGGCAGGCGACCGCACCCACCCGCCGATCGGGAGCCCCGCGTGCCCTTCAGCCTGACCCCCAAGGACTCCAGCTTCTACCCGCTGTTCACCGCCTCGGCGGAGAACCTGGTGACGGCCACCGACGTCCTGAGCGAGTTCATCCACGACCACGCGCGGCGCGAGGAGCTGGCGGCGCGGCTGCGCGAGCTCGAGCACATCGGCGACCAGTCGACGCACGCGGTCTTCCGCCAGCTGAACTCCAGCTTCGTGACGCCGTTCGACCGGGAGGACATCTACCGGCTGGCCAGTGACCTCGACGACGTCATGGACTTCGTCGAGGCCGCCGCCGACCTGGTGGTCCTCACCGGCCTGGGCACCCTGCCGGCGGAGATGAGCCAGCAGACGGCGCTGCTGCAGCGGGCCGCGCAGACCACCGCCGAGGCGATGCCGCGGCTGCGCACGCTGAAGGACCTCTCCGAGTACTGGATCGAGGTCAACCGCATCGAGAACGAGGCCGACAAGCTCTACCGGCGGCTGCTCTCGCGGCTCTACAGCGGGGAGTTCGACGCGCTGGAGATCCTCAAGCTCAAGGAGGTGGCCGACCAGCTCGAGGAGGCCGCCGACGCCTTCGAGCACGTGGCCAACGTCGTCGAGACCATCGCGGTCAAGGAGTCCTGACCCGGTGGACGCGGCCTTCCTCGCGCTGGTCGTCATCGTCGTCGTCGCGCTGGCCTTCGACTACACCAACGGCTTCCACGACGCGGCGAACGCCATCGCGGTCGCCGTCTCCACCAAGGCCCTGACCCCGCGGGTCGCGCTGGCCCTGGCGGCGGTGATGAACCTGGTCGGCGCGGTGCTGTCCACCGAGGTGGCCAAGACCGTCGGCGCCGGGATCATCGACCCCCCGGAGGGCGGCGGCGGGCTGGAGATCGTCTTCGCCGCTCTGATCGGGGCGATCACCTGGAACATGATCACCTGGTACTTCGGGCTGCCCTCGTCGTCGTCGCACGCGCTGATCGGCGGTCTGGTCGGCGCGGCGCTGGCCGCGGCCCACTCGGTGCAGTGGATGGGGATCCTCGACAAGGTCGTCATCCCGATGGTGCTCTCGCCGCTGGTCGGCTTCGGGCTGGGCTACCTGTTCATGCTGGCGATCCTCTGGGGTTTCCGGCGGGCCAACGTCACCCGCGCCAACCGCGGCTTCCGCTACGCCCAGATCGTCAGCTCGGCCACCATGGCGCTGGGCCACGGCCTGCAGGACGCCCAGAAGACGATGGGCATCATCACGCTGGCGCTGTTCACCGCAGGCGAGATCGACACCTTCGAGGTGCCGCTGTGGGTCGTGCTGGCCGCGGCCGGCGCCATCAGCGCGGGCACCTACGCCGGCGGGTTCCGCATCATGCGCACCATGGGCCGGCGGATCATCCAGCTCACCCCGGCCGGTGGCTTCGCCGCGCAGACCGTCGCCTCCGGCGTCATGGTCACCACCGCGACGGTGTTCGCCGTCCCGGTCTCCACCACGCACATCACGACGACGTCGATCATGGGCGTCGGGTCCACCCGGCGGCTCTCGGCCGTGCGCTGGGGCGTGGCCGGCAACATCGTCGTCGCCTGGGTCGTGACGCTCCCCGCGGCCGGCGCGGTGGCGGCGCTGGCGTACGTCCTCACCGACCTCGTCGTCGGCTGAGCCGCGCCGCACGGGCACCCGGCGACTCGCCGGACACGGGTCGGCAAATGTCGATCGATCTGGTAGACATAGCACCCGTGGCGGTGACGCGGGTGCTCCTGGTGGGGCGGATCCACGTCGACCTGCTGCGCGTCTGCGCCGCCGCCTGTCCGGGCTGCTGACCCCGCGCCCCTTGGGTCCCGCGCTCCGTGCGCGCCCCGTCCCCCGCTCGTCCCCGCCGGAAGCCGCGCCTGCGCGCGCCCGGCGCCTCTCCTCGGAGTCAGCCCCGTGAAGACCCTCATCGTGCTCGCGCTCGCCGGCCTGGGCGCCCAGCTCGTGGACGGCAGCCTGGGCATGGCCTACGGCGTCACCTCCACGACGCTGCTGCTGGCCTTCGGCACCAACCCCGCCGCGGCCTCGGCCACCGTCCACTTCGCCGAGATCGGCACCAGCCTGATGTCCGGCGTGGCGCACTGGCGGTTCGGCAACGTCGACTGGAAGGTCGTCGCCAAGGTCGGCTTCCCCGGCGCCATCGGCGCGTTCATCGGCGCCCACGTGCTGTCGAGCCTCTCGACCGAGGTCGCCGCCCCGGTGATGTCGCTGATCCTCCTGTCGCTCGGCGTCTACCTGGTGGTCCGCTTCACCCTGCGCGGCATCGACCGCCGCAACCTGGGCAAGCCGGCGCGCAAGCGTTTCCTCGCCCCGCTCGGCCTGGTGGCCGGCTTCGTCGACGCCACCGGTGGCGGCGGCTGGGGACCGGTCGGCACGCCGGCGCTGCTGGCCAGCGGCCGGATGGAGCCGCGGAAGGTCATCGGCTCCATCGACACCTCCGAGTTCCTCGTCGCCCTCGCCGCCAGCCTGGGCTTCCTCATCGCCCTCGGGTCCCAGGGGATCAACTTCCTGTGGGCGCTGGGTCTGCTCGCCGGCGGCCTGGTCGCCGCCCCCATCGCGGCCTGGCTGGTGCACCACGTCCCGCCGCGCATGCTCGGTTCGCTGGTCGGCGGGATGATCATCCTCACGAACAGCCGCACGCTGCTGCGCAGCGACTGGATCGACGCCTCCGACCCGGTCCGCTACGCCGTCTACGCGGTGATCTACGCCGTCTGGGCCGCCGCCGTCGTCCACTCCTACCGCCAGTACCGCAAGGACCGCGCGCAGGAGTCCGCCGACGCCCTGGCCGCCGAGGCCGCCCGCCTGGTCGAGGACGAGGCGGGCCGGCACCCGGTCCCGCCGGCCGACGCCGCGGACGCCGCCGACCTCCAGCGCAGCATCGGGGCCGGCCGCCCCGCCGATCCGCGCGACTAGCAGGAGGACCCGTCCTCCCCGCGACGGGGACCGGGCGAGGCCCCGCTCGGCGACTGCCGGGCGGGGCCCGGCCGTCTCAGCGGCCGGACAGCAGCGCCGCCTCGAGCTCGGGAGGCAGGCCCGGCTCGGACAGGCCGTGCGGCGGGGGCAGCCGGTGCGGCGTCGCCTGCAGCCAGGCCCAGGTGTCGGCCAGCGTCTCGCGCAGCGGCCGGCTGGGCAGGCCGAGCTCGCGGGCGCGCGCGGTGGCGACGTCCCAGGCGGTGCGGGCCGTCTCGCGGGGCAGCCACAGCGGCAGGTGCAGCCACGGCTGCACGCCGGCGGCCAGCAGGTCCTCCTCGGGCACCGGTACGAGTTCCGCGCCGCCGCCGGTGACCTCGCGGCACAGCGTCAGCAGGTCGCCGTAGGTGGTCATGCCGGCCGGGCCGGTGGCGTTCACCGCGCCGGTCTCCCCCCGTTCGGCCATCGCGACCAGCCAGCCGGCGAGGTCGCGGACGTCGACCAGCGCCATGGGCTGGTCGAGCGCGTCGGGGACGACGACCCGCCCGCCCCGGGCGATCCGCTCCAGCCACCACCCGATCCGGTGGACGAGGTCGTGCGGTCCGGCGATCAGGCCCGCGCGGGCGGTGAGGAAGCGGCCCGGGAAGGCGGTCCCGAGCACCCGTTCGGCCTCGGCCTTCGTCGACCCGTACTCGTCCCCCGCGCTCTCCCCGACCGGTTCGTCCTCGCTCCGGACCGGCCCGGGTGGCCAGCCGGTGTAGGCGTTGAGGCTGCTGACGAACACGTAGGACCGCACGCCCGCGTCCCCGCCGAGGGCCGCGGCGGCGTGGACGGCCGCCGCGCGGGTCTGGCAGGAGGTGTCGACGACGAGGTCCGGCGTCCGGCCCTGCAGGGCGCGCGGGAGGGCGCCGGGGTCGTCGCGGTCCCCGGTCAGGGCGCGGACGCCGGCCGGCGGCGGGCCGCTGACCCCGCGGGTGAACGTCGCCACGTCGTGGCCGCGCTCGAGCGCCGCCGTCGCCACGTACCGGCCGAGGAAGTGGGTGCCGCCGAGGACCAGGAGTCGCATGGCACCCACCCCAGCCGAGCCGCGCCCCCGCCGTCCAGCCGGTTCGCCGAGGGCGCAGGCGCCTCAGACGGCCCGGGTCACCGGGAGGTCGGGCACTTGGGGCAGCGGCTGGGACCGCGCGGCGGCCATCACCATCTGCGGGGAGCGGGGCAGCCCACGCCGGGTGCACAGCCGCAGCGCGCGGACACCGGTGATGACGTCGGTCTCCGGCGGGACGACGAGCAGGTTCGCGAGCCGGCTGCCGCCGGCCCAGCTCAGGCAGACCACGCCGGGGTCCATGCTGCTGAACCCGCCGGTCCGGACGACCCGGTCGTCGACGACGAGCTTGCGCGGGGCCGGCTGCCACGGGCCGAGCGGGTAGGTGAAGCGCTCGATGCGCAGGCCGCGCCGGTCCAGCGCCGCCACCAGCTCGGGCACCTCGACGGCCAGGTCCCGGCTGCGCGGGTACCAGGCCCCGTCGAAGGCGTTCTCCCCCGACCCGGCGTCGGCCCGCAGGCTCACACGGACGTCGATGCCACCGCGGAAGCCCTCGGGGCCCCGCACCACCCGGGTCGTCGTCATCAGTGTCCGCCTCCTGCTCGCCACCGCGGGCCCGCGTCCGGGTCCGCACGACGACCGTAGGTCGGCGTCCCGGCGCGCCCCCGCGCGTACCGGCCGGGCCTGTCGGCGCCCTCCGGCCCGTCATCACCAGCGGTCACGATCCGGTCACGACGTTCCGGGTGGACGTCCGCGGAGGTGCACAGCGGCCCCCGCCCGGCGTACCGGGCGGGGGCCGCTGCGGCCGGCTCAGGGCTTGGGCTTGCGGTTCTTCGCCTTGCCGCGCTCGGTCTGGTCGAGCACCACCTTGCGGATGCGGACCGAGGCCGGGGTGACCTCCACGCACTCGTCCTCGGCGCAGAACTCCAGGGCCTGCTCCAGGTTCAGGATGCGCGGCGGGATCAGCCGCTCCAGCTCCTCGGAGGTGGACTTGCGCATGTTGGTGAGCTTCTTCTCCTTGGTGATGTTCACGTCCATGTCGTCCGGACGGGAGTTCTCACCGACGATCATGCCCTCGTAGACGTCCGTGCCCGGCTGGACCATGAGCTGGCCGCGCTCCTGCAGCGAGAACATCGAGTACGTCGTGGCCACGCCCTGGCGGTCGGCGACCAGCGAGCCCGTCGGCCGGGCGCGCATGTCCCCCAGCCACGGCTCGTAGCCCTCCAGGTTGTGGTTCAGGACGCCGGTGCCGCGGGTCTCGGTGAGGAACTCGGTGCGGAACCCGATCAGGCCGCGCGAGGGGACGATGTACTCCATCCGCGCCCAGCCGGTGTCGTGGTGCACCAGGTTCTCCAGCCGCCCGCGCCGGGTGGCCAGCGCCTGGGTCAGCGTGCCGACGTACTCACCGGGCGTGTCGATGGTGACCCGCTCGACGGGCTCGTGGAGCTTGCCGTCGATGACCTTGGTGACGACGGTCGGGCGGCCGACGGTGAGCTCGAACTCCTCGCGGCGCAACTGCTCGACGAGGATGGCCAGCGCCAGCTCCCCGCGGCCCTGCATCTCCCAGGTGTCGGGACGCTCGGTGGGCAGCATGCGCACCGAGACGTTGCCGACCAGCTCCTGGTCGAGGCGGTTCTTGATCAGCCGCGCGGTGAGCTTCTTGCCGGACCGGCCCGACAGCGGCGCGGTGTTGATGCCGATGGTGATCGAGATCGACGGCTCGTCGACGGTCAGCGGCGGCAGCGGCCGCGGGTCGTTCGGGTCGGCGAGGGTGTCGCCGATCATGACGTCCTCGATGCCGGCGATGGCCACGAGCTCGCCGGGGCCGGCGCTCTCGGCCGGGGTGCGGGTGAGGCCCTCGGTGACCAGCAGCTCGGTGATCTTGACGTGCTTGATGGTGCCGTCGGTGCGGCACCAGGCGACCGTCTGGCCGCTCTTCATCGTCCCGGAGTGGATGCGCAGCAGCGCCAGCCGGCCGAGGTAGGGCGAGGCGTCGAGGTTGGTGACCTGCGCGCGCAGCGGCTCCTCGGCGTCGTAGACCGGCGCCGGGATGGTGTCGAGCAGGGTCTTCACCAGCGGCGCGAGGTCGGGGCTGTCGGGGCTGGTGCCGTCGGCCGGCCGGGTGAGCGAGGCCTGCCCGGTCTTGCCGTTGCTGTAGACGATCGGGAAGTCGAGGTTGTCGACGTCCATGCCGGAGTCCTCGAGCAGCTCCATGAACAGCTCGTAGGTCTCGTCGACGACCTCGCCGATGCGGGCGTCGCTGCGATCGGTCTTGTTGACCACGAGGATCACCGGCATCCCCTTGCCCAGCGCCTTGCGCAGGACGAAGCGGGTCTGCGGCAGCGGGCCCTCGGAGGCGTCGACGAGCAGGACGACGCCGTCGACCATCGACAGGCCGCGCTCGACCTCGCCGCCGAAGTCGGCGTGGCCGGGGGTGTCGACGATGTTGACGACGACGGGGTTGCCGTTCTCGTCGGCCAGGTGGATCGCGGTGTTCTTGGCCAGGATGGTGATGCCGCGCTCGCGCTCGAGGTCCATCGAGTCCATGACGCGGTCCTGCGTGGAGTCGTTGTCCGTCCCCTCGCCCTTGGCGCGCCCGAGGGCGCCCGCCTGGCGGAGGAGGGCGTCGACCAAGGTGGTCTTCCCGTGGTCGACGTGGGCGATGATGGCCACGTTGCGCAGGTCGTCGCGGGTGGGCATGCGGAAGGGCACCTCGGGGGAGTCAGGGGACGCCGCGGCAGTGCGCGCACGCGGCATCACGAGTAACGGCCGCCGGCCCGGCGACCTTCCCATGTTAGTGGAAGGACCCCCTGCCGCCCTCCGCGCGCGAGCTCGCGGCGGGACCCTGCAGGGGGCCGACCGGCGATCCGTGAGCAGGCTCACCGACCCGGACGCGGGTGAGGCGCTCCTCCAGCTCGGCGGACGACCGGTCGGCGGTCCCCAGGCGGCGGTGCGCCCGCGCCGCCGGAGAGGTCGGCCACGGGGAGCCGGACAGCCACGCCGGGTCGGCGCGCGTCGTCACACCGTCAGCCTGGCGAGGACCGCTCGGACGCGTCACCCTGCGCCGGACGCGTCAGCGGGTGAGCTGCCCCGGCTGCGGGCGGTCGGCCACCGCGTAGGTGACCCCCGCCGCCGCGAGCGTCACCAGCCCCACCGCCAGCCACGACGCCATCCCGACACCGAGCGCCAGGACGTGCGCCAGGACGAAGGCGCCGACGTAGAGGGCGCCCAGCCCCAGCGCGACCGCCCACCCGCGGCGCTGCACCCACAGGTACGCGGCGCCCAGCCCGCCGGCGAGGAACACCGCGCCACCCAGCGCGCGGATCCCGGTGCCCTGCGCGACGCCGAAGCCGGCCGCCAGCCCGACGGCGACGAGGACGGCGGAGGACAGCCGGGTGCGGGCGCGGGTCAGCACGGACGTCGTCATGGCCCCGAGTCTCCCCCGGCCGCGGAGCGGCGCCCACCGGCCCCCGGCCCGCCCGTCGTCGAGGCCGGCCACGGGTGCACGTCAGCAGGTCGCGGCGAACTCCCGCACCCGTGCGACGAAGCGCTCGGGTGCCACGAGGTGCGGGTGGTGGCCCAGGGGACGGCCGCGGTCGTCGGTCCAGACCTCGATGGTCGCGGTGGGCATCCGGCTCGCGAACCACGCCGCGTACCCCGGCTCCGGCTCGAGGCCGTGGAGGGCGAGGGCCGGCACGGTGACACCCGCGGCGATCTCCTCGGCGAGCGCGGTCAGGGACTCCGGCGTCCCCTCGAGGTACGGCCTCCAGGTGGCCATGACCACCTCCTGCCGGATCCGGCGGCGCCGGGCCAGGGCGGCTGCCGTCTCGTCGTCCATGGCTCCCCGGCTCCACTCGAACATCCCCGCCACGACGGCGTCGAAGCCCATCCGCCCGATCAGCGACACGGCCGTCCGCACGCTCGGCTGCACGCGGGCGAGCGTCAACGGCAGGTCCACGACGACCAGCCCGCGGGTGGCGTGCCGCCCGGCGTGGACGAGGGAGACCAGTCCCCCGAGGCTGTGGCCGACGACCAGCGGGAGGCCCGGCAGCCCCGTCGCGGCGAAGGCCGCCTGGACGTCGTCGGCCATGTCGGCCAGCTCGTAGCCGTCCGCCTCGGGTGAGTCGCCGTGGCCGCGCAGGTCGACCCGGACGACGGTGGCGGACCGGGCCAGCGGCGGGACCAGCGGACCCCAGAAGGACCGGTCCTCGGCGAGGCCGTGCACGAGGACCAGGGGTGGACCGGAACCCTCGACGTCCGTGGCCAGCGGGACCGTCCGCGCGGTGCTCACCCCTGGAGATCCTGACGGTGCGCCCCCGGACACGCGAGGGGCCCGGACGCGCACAGCGTCCGGGCCCCTCGGCGACGTGGGGGGTGGTCCTCCGTCAGGCGGTGCGGAGCACGGCCTCGATCTCGAGCTCGACGTCGATCTTGTCGCCGACGACGACGCCGCCGCCGTCCATCGGCAGGTCGATGTCGACGCCGTAGGCCTTGCGGGAGATGGAGGTCTTGGCGCTGAAGCCGGCGCGCGTGCCGCCGTAGGCGTCGGGGCCGAAGCCGTTGACCTCGAGCTCCAGGGTGACCGGCTCGGTGGTGCCCTTGATGGTCAGGTCACCCTCGAGGGTCCAGTCGCCGCCGTCGAGGCTCACCACGCGGGTCGACCGGAAGGTCATCACGGTGTGGTTGCCGACGTCGAAGAAGTCCGCCGAGCGGATGTGCGCGTCGCGCTGCTCCTGACGGGTGTCGATCGAGTCCATGTCGACCGTGGCGGTCACGGTGGACTGCGCCGGGTCCTCGGCGGTGACGATCTCGCCGGAGAACCGGGTGAAGTAGCCGCGCACCTTGCTGACCATCATGTGGCGGACGGAGAAGCCGACGGTGGAGTGGGCGGCGTCGATGTCCCAGGTGCCGGCGAGGTAGCCGGGGATCTGGACGGCGGTGCTGCTGGTCATGACAGGGACCTCTCGATGGTTGAGCGTTTGACCTTCTACGCCCGCAGCGTAGTTGAGAGCTCATCTATTCCGCCAGTAGGATGGGCCCATGACGACAGAGGTGTCGCGCGCCGGCGGGACGGGGTCGCCCGACGGCGGGACGCGCTGGCTCGACGCCGGTGAGCAGCGCGCCTGGCGGGCGTGGCTCTACAGCAGCCAGCTGCTCAACGACCGGCTCGACCGCGAGCTGATGCGGGCCACCGGCATTCCGCACGCCTACTACGAGATCCTCGTGCAGCTGTCGGAGACGCCGGGCCGCCAGATGCGGATGAGCGAGCTCGCCGACCGCTGCCTGTCCTCCCGCAGCCGCCTCTCGCACGCGGTGTCCCGCCTCGAGGAGCGTGGCTGGGTGCGCCGCCAGGAGTGCGCCGAGGACGGCCGCGGCCTGCTCGCCGTGCTCACCGACGAGGGCTTCACAGCACTGGAGGCCGCCGCCCCGATCCACGTCGAGGGCGTGCGCACGCACCTGTTCGACCAGCTCTCCCCCGAGCAGGTCGCCGCGATGCGCGACATCGGCGAGACGTTGCTGCGCCACCTCGACCCGGACTGAGGGAGGACCGCTCCGACCGGCGGGTCCTCCCGGAGGTGGACGACGACCGGCGCCGCGCTCCCTGGGGTCGCCCGCCGTCGGCCCGACCACGACCACCGGCGTCCAGGCCGCCTTCCCCGGCCGGTCGGCGTCCCACCTGCAGGCCGACGCCGTCGCCGCCGACCCCGTGCTGCGCTGGCGGCAGGTGACCGACGTCGCCCTCCCCTCCCTGAGCGCCGACCAGGTGCGTGCCACGCTCGAGCACACGCGGCGGTGATCGCGGCCGACACGAGCGTGCTGGTCGCCGCCTTCGCCTCGTGGCACGAGGCGCACGAGCCCGCCCGGGCAGCACTGTCCGGCGCCCGGCCCGTGGCGCACCGCGTGCTCGAGACCTACTCGGTGCTCACCCGGCTCCCTCCGCCGCACCGGGTCCTCCCCGAGCTGGCGGCCGAGTTCCTGCAGCGACTCGCACGGTCCGCACCGCTGACCCTGCCGGCCGGCGAGGTCGGCCGGCTACCGCGCGTGCTGGCCGACCGCGGGGTCTCCGGCGGCGCGGCCTACGACGCGCTGATCGCGGCCACCGCGCTGCACCACGGCGCCGAACTGGTCTCACTCGACGCCCGTGCAGCGACCACGTACCGGGCGCTGGGTGCAGCCCACCGGCTGGTGTCCTGAGAGGCGTCAGCCGGTGACGTCGTCGGGGGGCTGCGGCCAGCGCGGCACCCCGGCGACGGCGCCGTCGCCCAGCGGGGTGGTGAAGTCCGCGTCCCGCTTGGCGAGGAAGGCGGCCACGCCCTCCGCGGCGTCCGGGCCGTGGGCCAGCTCGGCCAGCGCCCGGGACTCCACCCGGTGGGCGTCCCACGGCGAGGGCGCGCCGAGCATCGACCACAGCATCTGCCGGGCGGCGGCGACGGCGACCCCGGAGGTGTTGTCGGCGATCTCGCGGGCCAGGCCGAGGGCGGTGGGCAGCAGGTCGGCGTCGGGCACCACCCGTGACACCAGCCGCCCGCGCAGAGCCTCGGCCGCGTCGAACACCCGCCCGGTGGCCACCCACTCCACGGCCTGGCTGATGCCGACCACCCGCGGCAGGAACCAAGACGAGGCGGCCTCCGGGACGATGCCGCGGCGGGCGAAGACGAAGCCGAAGCGGGCCGACTCCGCGGCGATCCGCACGTCCATCGGCAGCGTCATCGTCGCGCCGATGCCCACCGCCGGGCCGTTGACCGCGGCGATCACCGGCTTGCGCAGCGCGGCGAACGGCAGCGACGCCACCCCGCCCCAGTCGCGCGGGACGCCGTCCACCGAGCCCCGGCCGGGCACCTCGGCGACGTCGCCGCGGGAGCGGTCGCCCAGCCCGCCGGAGCCGGTGCCGAGGTCGGCACCGGCGCAGAAGGCCCGCCCGGCCCCGGTGACGACGACGACCCGCACCGCCTCGTCGGCGTCGGCGGTGGCCGCGGCCCGTGCGAGCTCGGCGGCCATCACGGGGGTGAAGGCGTTGAGCCGCTCGGGCCGCGACAGCGTGATCGTGGCGACCCGGTCGGCCACCTCGTAGCGCAGCTGGGTGGGGTTCACCCCAGGGCGCCCGCGACGGCGAGGCGGGCGACGGCGTCGAGGTGCTCGGCGGCGTCACCGAGCAGCAGCCGGTCGACCTTGGCGCGGCGCCAGTACAGGTGCGCGTCGTGCTCCCAGGTGAAGCCGATCCCGCCGTGCACCTGCACCACCGTCTCCGCGGCCCGCTCGAACACCTCCGCGGCGTAGGCCTTGGCGGCCGAGGCGGCCAGCGGCAGCTCGGCGGGCGCGGAGTCGGCGGCCCAGGCGGCCCACCACACCAGCGAGCGCAGCTGGTCCACACCCACCCACGCGTCGACCAGCATGTGCTTGACCGCCTGGTAGGAGCCGATCACCCGGCCGAACGCCTCGCGCTGCTGGGCGTAGTCGACGCCCATGAGCACCGCCCGGTCGGCGGCGCCGAGGTCCTCCGCGGCCATGACCACGGCCCCGACCTGCCGGGCCCGCGCCCACAGCTGCGCGGCGTCCTCGGCCAGCACCCGGCGCGAGGTCATCCGCACCCGGGCCAGCCCGCGGGTGGCGTCCAGCGGTGCACCCGGCACGACCTCGCCCTCCCCGACGACGAGGACGCCGTCGTCCAGGCCGAGGAAGAGCGTGGCGTCGGCGGCGTCGACCGAGGGCGCCGAGCCGCTGACCGGCCCGTCCAGCACGGCGAGCGCGGCCGACCCGTCGGCCAGCTGCGCGGCGAGGTCGGGCGCGCCCTCGAGCAGCACCGCCGCCCGCGCCGCGGTCACCAGCGAGGGCCCGGCGAGGACCGCACCGCCCTGCTCGGCGACGACGGCGAGGTCGAGCACGCTGCCGCCGGCGCCCCCGGCCGACTCCGGGACGGTGATGCCGAGGAAGCCGATGTCGGCCAGCGCCTTGCGCCCGGGCGCCGGGGCGGCGGTGCCCTCCAGGGCGGCGCGGGCCGCGGCGGGCGACGCCGAGCCGGTGAAGAAGGCGCGGGCGCCGGCGGCGGCGTCGCGCTGGTCGTCGGACAGGTCGAAGTTCACCGTCGTCCTCCGGAGGAGAAGGGAGCGCTCTTGTCGGTGCGCGGCTCCGGCGGCAGGCCGAGCACCCGCTCGCCGAGGATGTTGCGCAGCACCTGGTCGGTGCCGCCGGCGATCGCGACGCCGGGCACGTAGGCCGCCGCCTTCTGCCAGGTCTCGTCGCCGTCGCCGGTGGCGCCGAACACGGCGTCGTCGCCGAGCAGCCGGACGCCGGCGTCGGAGACCAGCCGTGCCGCGGCCGTGCCGCCGAGCTTGCCGGCGCTGGCCTCCGGACCGGGCACGCCGCCCTGGCTCAGCGTGGTGAACCGGCGGTAGCCGGTGTACCGGGTGGCCAGCGACGCGACCAGCGCCCGGCCCACCGCCTGGCGGGCGAGGACCTGCTGCTCGGCGCCGAGGGCGGGCAGCCGGTCGCGGGCGTGCGCGGCCAGCGCCTCCGCGGACTGGCCGATGTCGCTGCCGGCGCCGCCGATGGCCACGCGCTCGTTCATCAGGGTGGTCAGCGCGACCCGCCAGCCCTCGCCGGGCTCGCCGAGCCGCTCGGAGTCGGGGATGCGGACGTCGTCGAAGAAGACCTCGTTGAACCCGGCGTCGCCGCTCATCTGGCGCAGCGGCCGGACGGTGACGCCGGGGGCGTGCATGTCGACGACGAACATCGTCAGCCCGGCGTGCTTGGGCCGCTCCGGGTCGGTGCGGGTGAGCAGGATGCCGAAGTCGGCGACGTGGGCGAGCGTCGTCCAGACCTTCTGGCCGTTGACCACCCAGTTCTCGCCGTCGCGGACGGCCGAGGTCCGGAGCGCGGCGAGGTCGGACCCGGACGCCGGCTCGCTGAACAGCTGGCACCACACGTCGTCGGCGCGCAGCAGGCGGGCGAGGTAGCGCTGCCGCTGGTCGTCGCTGCCGTGCGCGATGACGGTGGGCCCGCACATGCCGATGCCGATGTGGTTGATCAGCGTGGGCACGCGGGCGCGGGCCAGCTCCTGGGCCACGATCGCCTGCTGCACCAGCGTGCCGCCCTGCCCGCCGTACTCCTGCGGCCAGGTGACGCCGACCAGCCCCGCCTCGGCCAGCACCCGCTCGGTGGCCCGCAGCTCGGCCTCGTACCGGCGGGCGTCGGCGGACTGCCCCGGCCGCACGTGCAGCAGCTCGGCGTCGCGCTCCTCCAGCGTGGCCCGGACGCGCGCGCGGTAGGCGGCCTCCTCGGCGGTGTCGTCGAAGTCCACGGGCAGCACCTCTCGTCGTCGGCGGGACGGCGGCAGCGTGACAGCGGTCACCCCGAACGGTCAACGGTGACTGTCGGACGACGCGGGTCGCGCCTACCCTGCGCCGGGTGACCGCTGCTCCCGCCCCTCCCGCCGGACCGCCGGGGCGCTCGGCCCGGTCGGAGGGCAGCCGGGCACTCATCCTCGACGCCGCCGTCGCGTGCCTGGTCGAGGACGGCTACGCGGGCGCCTCGACCCTCGCCGTCCAGGCCCGGGCCGGGGTGTCGCGGGGGCGGCTGCTGCACCACTTCCCCTCGCGCGCCGAGCTGCTGGTCGCCGCCGCCGGGCACCTGTCGACGACGCTGCTGGCCGAGGTCGAGCACCGCGCGGCGGCGCTGATGGCCGACCAGCCGCCCGGGCCCGAACGGGTCGACCGCGCCGTCGACCTGATGTGGGCGACCTTCCAGGAGCCACCGTTCTGGGCGGCGATGGAGCTGTGGACGGCGGCCCGCACCGACCCCGGCCTGCGCACGGCGCTGCAGGCCGAGGAGCGCCGGCTGCGCGCGGCCATCCGCCGCGTGGCCGACGGCATCTGGGGGCCGGAGGTCGCCGCCGCGCCGCTGTACGCCGAGCTGTGCGAGCTGTTGTCCACCAGCATGCGCGGCGTGGCCTGCGTGTACGCCTTCGCCGACCGCCCGGCGGCCACCGACCCGCACCTGGCGCTGTGGAAGCGGCTCGCCGCCCGGATGCTGTTCGCGCGCCCGGAGGGCTGACGCCGCGGCCGCCGCCGGGCCAGCATGTGCGGGCATGGCGAGCGGCACCGGCGACACCTCCACGGGCTACGTGCTGGGCTCGACCGACCGGGAGATGGCCCGGCTGGCCGCCATCTCCCGGCTCTACCGACCGCTGACCGAGGCCTGGCTCGACAGCGCCGGCCTGCGCCGCGGGATGACCGTGGTCGACCTCGGGTGCGGGCCCGGCGACGTCGCCCTCGCCGTCGCCGGCCGGGTGGGGCCCACCGGGCGGGTGCTCGGCCTCGACGAGGCGGTGCGGCCGCTCGAGCTCGCCCGCCGCCGCGCGGACGAGCAGGGGCTCGCGCAGGTCAGCTTCGAACGGGCCGACGTGACCCGCTGGGAGCCGGACGGGCCCGTGGACGCCGTCGTCGGCCGGTGCATCCTGCTGCACCTGCCCGACCCGGTCGGGCTGGTGCGGCGGCTGGCCGGCGCGCTCGGTCCGGGCGCCGTCGTGGCGTTCGCCGACGTCGTCCTGGTCACCCGCGCCGCCCAGCCACCGCTGCCGCTGCTCGACGCCCACGCCCGCTGGTTCGTCGAGACGCTCCGCCGCTCGGGCCGGCCGGTGGACATGGGCCTGCGGCTGGCCGGGGTGTTCCGCGCCGCCGGGCTGCCCGAGCCGGTGCTCACCACGGACTCGCCCCTGGAGCGGGGCGGCGAGGCGGTCGGCTGGTCGATCGTCGCCGGTGACGTGACCAGCCTGCTGCCGGTGCTGGAGCGCACCGGCGTGACCACGGCGGAGGAGGTCGGGCCCGCCACCTTCGAGCAGCGGCTGCGCGCGCAGGCGGCCGAGCACGACGCCGTCCTGGTCAACCCGCTGGTGGTGGGGGCCGCGACCCGGGTGCCGTGACGGTCAGGGTTGACCGCCGCTTCGCGCGCCCAGCAGCATGACGCGCGTCACACCCCGATCGAGGAGGACCCCGTGCCCGTCCCGACCCTCGCCGGCCGCGGCATGACCGCGTCGGACCAGCTCGCCCGCTGGGCCCGCCGGACGCCGGACGCCGTCGCCCTGCGCTTCGACGGCACCGGGCGCACCTACGCCGAGCTCGACGAGCGGGTGACCCGGCTGGCCCGCGCCCTGGCCGCCCGCGGCGTCGGCACCGGTGACCGGGTCGCCGTCCTCGCGCTCAACGCCCTCGAGACGTGGGAGACCTACCTGGCCGGCGTGCGGCTCGGCGCGGTCGTCGTCCCGGTCAACTTCCGGCTGGTGGCCGACGAGGTGGCCTACGTGCTCACCGACAGCGGCGCGGTCGCGCTGGTGGTCGACGCCGCACTGGCCGAGGTGGCCGCCAAGGCCCGCGCGCAGGCCCCCGGCGTCACCACGGTGCTGGCCATCGGCGAGGAGTTCGAGGCGGCGCTGGCCGAGGCCGGCGCCGAGCCGCTCGACGTCGAGGTCGACGAGTCCGCGCCGGCGTTCATCATGTACACCTCGGGCACGACCGGCCGACCCAAGGGCGCCGTGCTCACCCACCACAACCTGCTCGTGCACGTCTTCAGCCAGGTCACCCACCTCGGCGTGGACCCCTCCGACCGGGTGGCCGCGCCGGGGGCGCCGCTGTTCCACATCGCGGGCCTGGCCGGTGGCCTGCCGCCGCTGCTGCTCGGTGGCACCCACGTCATCCTGCGCTCGGGCGGCTTCGACCCCGTCGCCACGCTCGACCTCATCGAGCGGGAGCGGGTGAGCAACATCTTCCTGGTGCCGGCGATGTGGGCCGCGGTGGTGGCCGTCCCCGGGATCGCCGACCGCGACCTGACCTGCCTCAAGCGGATCTCGTGGGGCGCGGCCCCGGCGTCGACGACGCTGCTGCGCACGATGATCGACACCTTCTCCCAGGCCGAGGTCGTCACCGCGTTCGGGCAGACGGAGTGCAGCCCGGTCACCTGCCTGCTGCGCGGCGAGGACTCGATCCGCAAGATCGGCTCGGTCGGCACGCCGATGCTCAACGTCGAGGTGCGCGTGGTCGACGACGCGATGCAGGACGTCCCGCAGGGCGAGGTGGGCGAGATCGTCTACCGCAGCCCGATGGTGATGCGGGAGTACTGGGGCAAGCCCGAGGCGACCGCGGAGGCCTTCGCCGGCGGCTGGTTCCACTCCGGGGACCTGGTGCGGCAGGACGAGGACGGCTACCTCTACGTCGTCGACCGCAAGAAGGACATGATCATCACCGGCGGCGAGAACGTGTACTGCGCCGAGGTGGAGGACGTGCTGGCCGCGCACCCGAAGGTCGCCGAGGTCGCGCTGATCGGCGTCCCGGACACCCGCTTCGGCGAGGCGCCGCTGGCCGTCGTCGCCCCGCGGGACCCGGCCGACCCGCCGACGCCGGAGGAGCTCACCGCGTGGTGCCGCGAGCGGCTGGCGCGCTACAAGAACCCGCGGGAGTACTCGGTGGTCCCCGCGCTGCCGCGCAACCCCAGCGGCAAGGTGCTCAAGACCCGCCTGCGCGAGGAGCACTCGGCCGGCTCCCTGGTGGCCGAGCCGGTGGTCTGAGCGAGTGACCGCGGGCCGGCGACCGCACCGGGTCCGCGGTGCGAGCGCCGGCACCTGCCCTGAGCGACGCTAGACGGAACAGCCCTCGGGGCCGCAGACCTCGCCGCCGCTGACCACCGGGATGAGCGGCGTCCGCTCGGACCAGGCCCGCTCGAGCACCTGGAGCAGCGCGTCGGCCGGCTGGGCGCCGTCGACGGCGTACCTCCGGTCGACGACGAAGAACGGCACGCCGCTGATGCCCAGCGCCTGCGCCTCGGCCTCGTCGGCCCGGACCGCGCCGGCGTACCGCTGGTCCGCCAGTGCCACGCGCACCTCGCCGGCGTCCAGTCCGGCCTCGGCGGCCAGCCGGACGAGGGTGTCGCGGTCGCCGACCGCCTGACCCTCGCTGGAGTACGCGGTCAGCAGCCGCTCCTCCACCGCGTCCTGCACCCCGCGCTCGCCGGCATCCGGAGACCCCGGTCACCACCCCGCGACGATCACGGAGCCCTGACCACGTCCGCGGCAGGACCAGTGGTCCGGGCTCCGTGATCGTCGGGCGGGTCCTCAGTCGGTGAACAGCTCCCGGGAGACGACGCCGGTGTCCGGGTTGTCGGTGAACAGCCCGTCGATGCCGGTCTCCCAGAAGGCCAGCTGCTCGTCGATGGCCCGGCCGTAGTCGTCCTCCGCCGCGCCCTCGCGCAGGTCGACCGGCAGGAAGGTGTTCTCGTTGCGGAACGTGTACGGGTGCACCAGCAGGTCCGCCGCGTGCGCGTCGTCCACGAAGGCCGTCGGCTCGCCCAGCGTGCCGTCGGCCTCGCGCGGGATGACCAGGTTCTTGTCCGGGCCCACCCCGTCGGCGTACTCGCCGATGCCGGCCAGCCCCTCGGCGGTGGCCAGGTCGGCGTAGGTCCGCGGGTCACCCGCCGCGACCAGGTCGGCGGGCGCGCCGGTGGCGGACACCAGCTGCACCAGCGGCACGTCGGCGACCGCGTCGAGCTCGCGCAGGTTCGCGGTCTCGAACGACTGGACGAAGACCGGCGAGTGGTCACGGTCGAGCCCGGCCTCGGCGAGCGCGGCCAGCAGCGGCTCCTCCAGCGACAGCCCGATGCCGTCGAAGTAGGTCGGGTGCTTGGTCTCGACGTACACGCCGATCTCCCGGTCCAGCTCGCGGCTGAGGTCCTCGCGCAGGTCGAGCACCTCCTCGAGCGTGGGCACCTGGTAGAGACCGTCGTAGAGGGTGTTCTCCTCGCGGACGTCGGGCAGCCGCTCGACGGCCCGGAGCGTGCGCAGCTCGGCGAGCGTGAAGTCCTCGGTGAACCAGCCGGTCAGCTCGACCCCGTCGATCGTCCTCGTGGTGCGCCGGTCGGCGAACTCGGGGTGCTCGGCGACGTCCGTCGTCTCGGAGATCTCGTTCTCGTGTCGCGCGACCAGCACGCCGTCCGACGTGCTCACCACGTCGGGCTCGACGTAGTCCGCTCCCATCCGGGCGGCCAGCTCGTAGGAGGCCAGCGTGTGCTCGGGCCGGTAGCCCGAGGCGCCGCGGTGCCCGATGACCAGCAGCTCCTCCGCGCCGGTCCCGTCCACCTCCGGCGGTGGGGCGGCCGTGGCCGGGCCGGTCAGGAACAGCGGGACGGCGAGGACCGCGGCGCTCAGCGCGGCGGTCCGGCGGTGGGCACGTGACATGGGTGCACTCCCCCGGGCTCGGACGGCGACGGTCGTCGCCGGCCCGGACGATCCCAGCCCGGCGACGCGGCCGCGAGCGGGACCGTCGACCGGACGGCCGGTGGTCCCCTCCGGCGGCCGCTCAGCCGGTCCAGGCGGCGGCCACGTGCCCGGCCACCGACGCCGCCTGCGCCCGCCCTGCCTCGGCCGAGGGACGGCGGGCGACCGGGTCGAGCACGTTGCGGCCGATCGCCCGGCGGCTCGCCTCGTCCGGCGACACGACGGCGACCCGCGCCACCATGCCGCTGACCTGCGCGTCGACGCTGGCCATCGGGCCCACGCCCCGCGCGATCGGCGCCAGGACGACGACCCGCTCGTACCCGGCGGCCAGGTCGGCGTTGGCCGCCGAGCGCATGCCGCCGTCGACGTAGCGCCGTCCGTCGATCGTCACCGGCGGGTACACCCCCGGGACGGCGCAGCTGGCCGCCACCGCCGTCACCAGCGGCACCCCGGAGGCGCGGTCGAGGGCGCGGAACTCACCGGTGTCGGCGTCGACGGCGGTGACCGTCAGCGCCCGCGCGGGCCACTCGCGCGACACCAGCCGGGAGCCGATGACGTCGAGCCGCTCCTGCTCCGACGGCGTCAGCCCGGCGGCCTCGGCCCGCAGCGCGAGCGCGCCCACCCGCCGGCGGAAGGCGGCGTCGTCGCCCCGGCTGCGCAGCAGCGCCCAGCCGTAGGAGGCCAGGTCCGACCGACGCATCCGGGCGGCCCGCTCGGCGGCCGGGGGCTCGAGCTGGCGGCCGTACAGCGTCTCCAGGTCGGCACCGCTGGTGACCTGCGCGCCCACGACGCTGCCGGCCGACGTGCCGACGACGAGGTCGGCGTCGGTGAGGTCGACGCCGCGCTCGGCCAGGCCGGCCAGCAGGCCGACCTCCCAGGCGATGCCGGTGATGCCGCCGCCGCCGAGGACGAGGGCCCTGCGCTGGTCGCTCACCCGGCCATCCTGACAGCCGCGCCGCAGCGGCCTGCACGTGCTCGACAGCGGCCTGTGAGCTGGGCCACGCTGTCCGGACGGAACCGGACGGAAGGACGCGCATGACCGCCACGCAGGCCGCACCCCCGCCCACGGACGGCCCGGCGGCCGCCGGCTGGCCGCCCGGGCTGCCGCGCTCGCTGGACTACCCCCTGGTCCCGGTGGGGTCGATCCTGCGGGCGGCGGTGCGCCGCTGGGGCACGCGGACGGCGTTCGTCGACCACGACGTCGAGCTGACGTTCGAGGAGCTGGGCCGGCGGGCCGCCGCGGTCGCCAACTGGCTGGCCGACGCCGGCATCGGCCGCGGCGACGTCGTCGCGGTGCACATCCCCAACTGCCGCCAGTACCCGGCCGTCTACTACGGCGTGGTGATGGCCGGCGCGGTCTTCTCCCCCACCAACCCGCTGCTGCCCGCGGCCGACCTCGCCGCCCAGCTCACCGACGCCGGCGCGACGGTGCTCGTGACCTGGGACCAGGTGCTGCCGTTCGTCCGCCCCGCGCTGGCGGCCACGCCGGTGCAGACCGTGGTCGTCACCGGCGAGGCGCACACCCTCGACTTCTCGGCCCGCCTCGACGGCCTGGAGGCCACCGACGTCGACCTCGCCGACCTGCTGGCCGCCGACCCGGAGGACCGCCGGCTCGACGCCGCCGTCGACCCGGCCGCCGACCTCGCGCACCTGGCCTACACCGGCGGCACCACCGGCGTGAGCAAGGGCGTGGAGCTGCCGCACCGCAACGTCGTCACCAACGTGCTGCAGTCGGCGTGCTGGACGTCGGGATCGCTCCCGGAGCTCGACGAGGCCGGCGACGTGACCCTCCGGCAGGTGCTCGGCGAGGACGAGTACCCGACCCGGCTCGGGGAGGCGCGGCTGATCAACCTGACGCCGTGGTTCCACGCGATGGGGGCGATCGGCTACCTCAACGGCATGGTCATGGGCGGCACAACGACCGTCATCCACATGCGGTTCGACCCGGTGAGGTACGTCGAGGACGCCGTCCGGTACCGGGTGACCAGCATCGGCGGCGCCCCGCCGGTGTTCGTCGCGCTGCTGCAGGTGCCGGGCATCGAGGAGGCCGACCTCTCCGGCGTCCGAGGGGTCTCCAGCGGCGCGGCTCCCCTGCCGGTGCCGCTGATCGAGCGGCTGCAGGCGCTGCTGCCGAACGCCGTCATCGGCGAGGGCTACGGGCTGACCGAGGTGACCATGCAGGCCACCGGCAACCCCACGTTCCGCTCGGGCACCCGCAGGGCCGGCACGGTCGGCGTGCCGGTGTTCGACACCGAGATCACCATCCGCCCGCTCGGCGGCGGCGACCCGCTGCCGGTCGGTGAGCGCGGCGAGGTGTGCATCCGCGGGCCGCAGGTGATGCGCGGCTACGCGCACCGGCCCGAGGCGACGGCCGAGAGCATCGACCCCGACGGCTGGTTCCACACCGGCGACGTCGGCGTCCTCGACGAGGACGGCTACCTGTCGATCGTCGACCGCACCAAGGACATGCTGCTCTACAAGGGCTACAACGTGTTCCCGCGCGAGTTGGAGGAGGTCCTCTTCGGCGTCCCGGGGGTGGCCGGCGCGGCGGTGGTCGGCCGGCCCGACGAGGCGGCCGGGGAGCTGCCGGTGGCCTACGTCGTCCGCCGGGACGACGACGCGGGCCGGGCGCTGACCGCCGAGTCGGTCATGGCCGCGGTCAACGACCGGGTCACGCACTACAAGCGGCTGCGCGACGTCGTCTTCATCGACGCGATCCCGGTGTCGGCGGCGGGCAAGGTGCTCAAGCGGGAGCTGGCCGCGCGGGAGCGGGAGGCCGCCGGGGCCTGACCTCCCGGCGACCCGAGCGGGTGGCGTCCCGCCCACCCTGGGGTGGGGACGCCACCCGCTCGCTATCGTCCGCGTCGTGATCGGCGGACACGGCGCGGAGGACCCGCACACCGGGGTGCAGATCGCCCACGTCGAGCAGTCACCGGTGCGCCAGGTGCTGTGGCGGGTGGCGCTGGCGGCGTTCTTCCTGGCGCTGACGGTCTTCATCGTCTGGCTGGACCGCGACGCCTACCGCGACGGCGACGAGGTCGGCATCGACCTGCTCGACGCCTTCTACTACTCCACGGTCACCCTCTCGACCACCGGGTACGGCGACATCACGCCGCTCACCGAGGGCGCGCGGCTGGTGAACATCCTGTTCATCACGCCGCTGCGCGTCATGTTCCTGATCGTGCTCATCGGGACGACGCTCGAGGCGCTGACCGCGCGCTCGCGCGAGGAGTTCCGCATCCGACGCTGGAGGTCCCGCGTGCGTCAGCACGTCATCGTGTGCGGCTACGGCACCAAGGGGCGCAGCGCCGTCCGGTCGCTGCGGGCCACCGGCACCCCGATGGAGAGCATCGTCATCGTCGACGCCGAGCCGCGGGCCATCGACGAGGCGAACTCCATCGGCCTGAACGGCATCGTGGGCGACGCCGGCCGCACCGACGTGTTGCGCCGGGCGCACGTGGAGCGGGCGCGGGCGGTGATCGTGGCGGCCAACCGCGACGACGCGTCGGTGCTCATCACGCTCACCGTGCGCCAGCTCAACCCCAGCGTGCCGATCACCACCAGCGTCCGCGAGGAGGAGAACGCGCAGCTGCTGCGCCAGTCCGGCGCCGACACGGTGATCACCACCTCGGCGACGTCGGGCCGGCTGCTGGGCCTGTCCACCGACAGCCCGCGGGTGGTCTCCGTCGTCGAGGACCTGCTCACCGGTGGGCAGGGGCTGGACCTCTCCCAGCGCGTCGTCAACTCCGGCGAGGTCGGGCTGGGCCCGCGCGACCTGCGCGACATCGTCCTCTCGGTGACCCGCGGAGGGCGCACGCTGCGCTTCGACGACCCGCTGATCGGCACGCTGCAGAACGAGGACGTGCTCGTGGTGGTGCGCTCGCACGGGCCCGACGGCAGCCACTCGCTCGCGCGCGCGTAGCCGGGTCCCGCGGTCAGACGCGCAGCTCCAGCTCCGCCAGGGCGTCGGCCAGCCGGCCGTCCTGGAGCACGAGGTCGACGGCGGTGGTGTGCCAGCCGGCCACCAGCAGCAGCGGCCAGGGCTGCTCGTCGTCGGCCGAGGCGGTCGCTGCGACCAGGCCGGCCTGCGCCACGGCGCGGCACGCGATGGGGTTCATGGGTCTCTCCTGTCGTCCGTGCAGCAGGGATCGGCACGGACGGCGCAGGACTGGAGCGCTGGGACACACCTCACCCCTCGGAGGGGGCTCGCGCTGCGCCGGGTGGACGGCCGGCGGCTGACCGCCCACGAGCACCACTCGGTCCCGGCGTCCTGACGGTGTGCGCCCAGGGCGCAGTCTCGCGGTGGGATGCGCCCCGAGCGCACATCGTCGGGCCGGCCGACGGTCAGGGAGTGGCGTCAGCCCCGCGCGGCGCGGACGGCCTCGACCAGCGGGGTGACCGGGCGGCCCAGCAGCGCGGCGAGGTCGGCGTCGCCGGTGTCGAGCTCACCGCGGGCGATCGAGGTGTCGACGGCGGCGACGAACCCGGCGGTGCCGGCGTCGAGGCCCGCGGCCTCGAGGGCGGCGGCGAACTCGTCGGCCGGGAGGTCGCGGTACCGGACGGTCGCGCCGGTGACCTCGCTGATCGCGGCGGCGAGGTCGGCCAGCGTGACACCGGGGCCGCCGAGCTCGCGGACGACGCTGCCGTCGTCGTCGGCCAGCAGCGCGGCGGCGGCCGCGACGGCGTAGTCGGCGCGCGGAGCGATCGAGACGCGGCCCTCGCCCGCGGCACCCAGGACCTCCCCGGTGGCCAGGTGGGTGTCGAGCTGGGCGGTGTAGTTCTCGGCGTACCAGCTGTTGCGCAGCACGGTGGCCGGGACGCCGACCTCGCGCAGCACCTCCTCGGTGGCGCGGTGCTCACCGGCCAGCGGGTTGGTGGAGGTGTCGGCGTGCGCGATGCTCGTGTAGACGACCCGCTGCACGCCGGCCGCGGCCGCCGCCTCGATCACAGCGCGGTGCTGGGCCACCCGCTGACCGGCCTCGCTGCCGGAGACCAGCAGCAGCCGGTCGACGCCGGCGAGGGCGGCGGGCAGGGTGTCCGGCCGGGAGTAGTCGCCCTCGCGCACCTGCACGCCGCGGGCGGCCAGGTCCGCGGCGGCCCCGGGACGGCGGGCGACGGCGACGACGTCGCCGGCGGGGACGCCACGGTCGAGCAGCTCCTCGACGGCGCGGTGGCCCAGGTGGCCGGTCGCCCCGGTGACGGCATAGGTGGTCATGCGGGTGCTCCTCGGCTCGGTCGCGCGTCTGCGGACGGCGCCAACCCGACGGGGCCGCCGGCCATTCCCTCCGTGCCCCACCCGGGAGCGGGGAGGGCGGCCCCACGGTGGAGCCGCCTTCCCCCAGTGCTCACACCCGGGTGTCGAGCAGCTCCCCGAGGTTGCGGTCGACCTCGGCCAGGTAGGTCTGCTCGAAGCCGAAGAGCCCGAAGTGGCCGGCGATGCTCGGCAGCACCCGCAGCTTGCTGTCCCCGACCAGGGCCTGCTCGGCCGCGCAGTCGCGCACGGGGAAGAACATGTCCTCGTCGATCGGCATGACGAAGGTCTTCGCGGTGATCCGGCCCAGCGCCGCGGCCAGGTCGCCGCCGGTGTGGCGGGCGACGTCGCCGCGCTGCCACTTCCACCCCTGGCAGAGCAGGGCGTTGGGGTCCATGGCGCTGAAGACGGCCTGCACGAACCGCTCCTGGAACTCCTCGAACGTCGACCAGGTGACGTCGGGCAGCTCGACCCCGCGCCAGAACTCCGTCTTCCAGAACTCCGTGGACAGGCCGACCACCGCCCAGATGTCGGCGTGCCGGCGCAGGCCACCGGCGACCTCGGTGTGCGAGCGGTACTCCCCGCCGTTCCACCCCGGGTCGGAGGTGATGGCCTCCATGAGGGTGCGGGTGAACAGGAAGTCGTGCGGGGTGTTCTGCGCGGTCCCGGCGATGGGGGCGGCGCGCAGCACCTGGTCGGGGAAACGGACCGCCCACTCGTAGACCTGCTGCGCGCCCATCGAGCCGCCGACGACGAGCGCCCACCGCTCGATGCCGAACAGCCCGGCGGCGAGCTGCTGCTGCGCCCGGACGTCGTCGCCGATGCGGACGTGCGGGAAGCGCGACATGGCGATCTCGCCGTCGGCGTTGTGCGGTGAGGTGGACAGCCCGTTGCCGATCTGGTTGACCACCACGATGAACCAGCGGCCCGGGTCCAGCGCCCGGCCCGGGCCGATGTAGACCTGCTCCCAGGTGGCGTGCGTGCCGCTGAACCAGGTGGGGATGAGGATCGCGTTGTCCCTGGCCGCGTTCAGCTCCCCGTAGGTGGCGTAGGCGAGCTGCAGGTCGGGGATCCGGCCGCCCTCCTCGAGGTCGAAGCCGCCCAGCGAGTGCAGCTGGTAGGCGCCCTGCACCTCGGGCGTGTAGAAGGCGTTCTCGATCACGGCGGCTCCCTCTCCTCGGGTGGGGTGACGGCCGTCACTCTGTCGGACCCGGCCGCCCCTCGGCAGCTCGGGGACGGCGAGCAGGTCGCGGCCCGGGCGGGGCGGTCCTCGCTCATCGGCCGGACGACCGGTTGACCGTCCTCCGTGAGCCACGCCACAGTGCCGGACACCTGAACCGCACTCCTGGCTGCGAGGGCACCGATGACCGACACGACGCAGGACCCGGCACCGACGGCACGGCGGGAGGGTCGGCTGGCCGATCCCTCGGTCGAGCTGCGCACCGATCCCCGGCTGCACCCGCGCCTGCGGGCGGCACTCGCCGCCTTCGGGCTCGACGGTCACGCGGCTGCCGCGCCGATCGGCCGCGGCGCGCCAGCGGAGCAGGTCGCGGAGTTCGTCGGCCAGTCGCACGCGGCCTTCGAGGGGCTGTACGCGGCCCTGCCGTGGGAGTGGCCGGACGAGACCCGCGCCGACGTCACCCACCGGACCGAGACGGTGCACGCCCCCGAGGGCCACGACATCCCACTGCACGTCTTCCGTCCCGCCGGCGTCGAGGGACCGCTGCCGTGCACGGTCTACGTCCACGGCGGGGGGATGACGATCCTCGACGCGGACAACCGCGTGCACCGGCAGTGGAGCGAGGACCTCGCCGCGACCGGGATGGTCGTGGTCACGGTCGGTTTCCGGAACGCCTGGACCGACCAGCGGCTCAACCCCTTCCCGGCCGGGCTGGAGGACTGCAGCACCGCCCTGGACTGGATCCACGGACACCGCGCCGAGCTGGGCATCACGAAGCTCGTCCTGCAGGGCGAGTCCGGCGGCGCGAACCTCGTGCTGGCGACCGCCCTGAAGGCCAAGCGAGAGGGGTGGCTGGACCGCATCGACGGCGTCTACGCGATGGTCCCCTACATCAGCGGCGGCTACGGGTGGGACCGCGACCGCAAGCTGCGGGAGCTGCCGTCGCTGGTGGAGAACGACGGGCACTACCTCGACTGCGGGATGATGGACGTGCTCGTCGCGGTCTACGACCCGACCGGCGAGAACGCCGAGAACCCGCTGTGCTGGCCCTACTTCGCCACCGAGGCCGACGTCGAGGGCATGCCGCCGCACGTCGTCACGGTCAACGAGCTCGACCCGCTCCGGGACGAGGGCATCGCCTACTTCCGCACGCTCCAGCGGGCCGGCGTCCCGGTCGTCGGACGCGTGAACCTCGGCCTGACCCACGCGGCGGACATGAGCTTCCGCCAGGCCGTCGTCGAGGCCTACAAGGCGGTGGTGCGCGACATCCACGGCTTCGCCGCCGACCTCTGACACCCGGGACCCGGACTCAGGCCGACAGGTCGGCGACGTCGGCCGCAGCCGAGCGCCCCGTGGCCAGGTGGACCGCGGAGCGGAGCAGCGCGACCCGGTCCGCGGACGGGGACGGGGCCTGCCACGCCACGAACCCGTCAGGGCGGACGAGGACCGCCCCCCGCACCCCGACGCCGTACCGGAGGGCCAGCGAGCCGTCGGGATCGGGCAGGTCCGGCCCGAGGCGGAGCACCGCGAGCGGCAGGTCACCCGACCCCAGCCGGTCCGCGGCCGCGCACCAGTCGCCGCCCCCGGGGCCGGTGAGCAGCGTCAGCCGGCCGTCGAACAGGTCGAGGGTCGAGACCCGTCGACCGGTCCTGTCCAGCCAGGCGTGCGGCGCCCGGCGCCCGGGAGCGGCACGCTCGCCGGCGGTCGCCGGCGGCTCTGCGTGCTCGGTGGGCGCGATGGCCGCGGAGACGTAGGTGACGCCGAAGTCCTCGAGACCCGACGCCTCGTGGGCTCCCTCGCGCGGCTGCAGCGACCGCAGCGCGTTGGCCAGACCCACCGGGCGCCGCTCCTGCTCGTACGTGTCGAGCAGTGCCTCGTCGGCCCATCCGCGCAGCACCCAGGCGAGCTTCCACGCCAGGCCGTGCGCCGCCGCGATGCCCGTGTTCATGCCGGTGGCCCGCCGCGGTGACGTGCGGGTGGCCGCATCACCCACGAGGAAGACCGGGCCGCTGCGGAACCGGGTGGCGATCTCGGCACCGAAGGTCCACTCGAACGCACCCTGCAGCTCGACGTCGAGGTCCGGGATGCCGGCGGAGGCGCGGATGCGGGCGACCACCTGCTCGGCCGTGGGGTCGGCGGGGTCGTCGTCCCCGGGTTCCCAGCCGTAGCCCCACCGGTGCCGGCCCGACGCCACGAACAGCCCCTCCGCCCCAGGGGTCGTGACCCAGTGCAGGGCGAACGGCGGATCGGGGACCACCCCGTCGAGGTCGGCGGCGAACAGGTACGTCAGCTGGCGCCCCTCCGAACCCAGGTGCTCCACCTCGATGCCGAGGGCGCCGCGGACGGTGCTGCGCGGACCGTCCGCGCCGACGAGGTACCGGGCACGGACGTCGTACTCCGGCGCGGGTCCGGACCGCCGGCGCAGCCTCGCGCGCACGCCGTCGCCGTCGACCTCGAAGCCCACCAGCTCCGTGCCGAACCGCACCTGCCCTCCCCGGTCCCTCACGTGCTCGAGGAGCACCGGCTCGAGGTGGTCCTGCGGGACGAACGCGAACGGCGAGGGGCTCATGGTGGAGACGTACTGGGCGGCGGGCGCGCCCAGCGACTCCACCGCCACCACCGGAGCGGCCAGCACCGGGGAGATCCCCAGGTCCAGCCGGACGTCCTGCCCGGCCGCGGAGACGCGCTCGTCCAGGCCCCAGGACCGGAGGATCTCCATGGTCCGCGGCCGGACGCCGGCCGCCTTCGGGAAGATCGACGTGCCCGGGTGCCGCTCGGCGACCAGGACCCGGGTGCCGGCACGGGCCAGGCCGGCAGCCGTGGTGAGGCCGGCGGGGCCGGCACCGACGACGAGGACGTCGTACGTCTCGGGTTGTGGCGTCATGACGGGGCTTCCTCGGTCCGGGAACGGGTGTCCGCCCCCACGGTCGCGCCCGCGGCCGGGCGGGGGATCCGTACCGCCTACGGAGTTAGCGCCGCGACCCGGCTCCGGAGCTGACCGCGGTGGGAGGCGCCGAGCTTGGCCAACAGGCTGGCCACGTGGGTCTCCACCGTGCGCGGCGAGAGGAAGAGCCGGCCGGCGATCTCCGCGTTGGTCGATCCGGTGCACACGAGGGTGAGGACGTCCATCTCGCGGCTGGTGACGCCCGCGGCGCGGAGGGCGCCCGGCACGGGCGTCGTACCGCGACCGCGCCTCGTCGGGGCGCCGGCCCGCGCCAGCAGGTCGCGGCAGGTGCGGGCCAGCCGGGGGTCGCCGGCGCGCTCGTGCTCCGCGAGGTCGCGGCGCAGCAGCGGCACCGGGTCGCCCCAGCCGTCGGCGACCGCGGCCTCGAGGACGAGGAGGCGGAGCAGCCGGTGCAGCCAGGGCACCGGAGCGAGCTCGGCCTCCCCCCGTGCGAACAGGGCCAGGGCGTCGTCGGGCCGGCCGCCGCGCCCCGCGGCGACGGCGTCGGCGTAGTGCAGCGCTCCGCGGTTGGCCGGGCGCAGCGCCGCCGGCAGTCCCCGCAGGACGTCGCGCGCCGCGGCGCCCCGGTCGTCGACCACCGTGCGCAGCAGCGCCCACAGCCCGAACTGGTGCAGCGGGGCGGCCACCCGGTGCGCCACGAGCCCGCTCACGCCCGCGTCGAGCGTCGCGTTGGCGCCGGGGAGGTCGTGCGCCAGCAGCAGCGGCAGGGTGCGGACGGCGGCCGCGAGGGGTCCGGCATCCGGCCAGGCGGCGGACACCGGGATCCGGGCCAGGGCCGCCTCCGTGCCGGCGGGGTCTCCTGACGCGGCCCGGGCGAGCGCGACGCCGAACGCGCTGGCGGCCTGCACCTCCGGCAGGTGCAGCCACGCCCCCCGGTCGAGGAGCACCCGCGCCGGCGCCTCCACGGCGCGCGGACCCTGCTGCACGACGGTCGCGTCGAAGAGGATCACCTCGGCCGCGCTGGCCTGGCCGAGCAGTCCCGCCGCCGCGGCCAGCTCCCTGGCCTGCGGCAGGGCCTCGGAGGTCTCGCGCTCGAGCAGCTCCACGGTCCCCAGCCCGATCAGGGCCGTGACCTGCTGCGGGACCAGCCGGTGCTCGGCGGCCACCTGCGCCGCCCGGGCGAAGGCGGCCCGCGCCGCCGGGGGGCTGCGCAACCGTGCCACCCGGCCGGCGACGTCCAGCGCCTCGCACAGCACGGCCGGCACCGCCGCCCGCTCCGCGCGGGTCACGGCCGCGGCGGCCAGCGGGCCCGCGCGCGCCACGTCGCCGGCGCCGAACGCGGCGTCGGCGGTCAGCAGCAACGAGCGCGGGTCGTCGGGGCGCCCGGCCCGCTCGACGTGGGCCTCGGCGTCGCTCCAGCGCCGGGCGGCCACCGCCGTGCGGGCCATCCGGAGGCACAGCTCCGCGTGCAGGTCGCCCGTGGCGGAGGGCAGCGCCTGCACGCCGGCGCTCAGCGCGTCGTCGACGCGACCGGTGGCCGTCAGCACGGTGACCCGCTCGACCGCGACCGCCGCGGGCAGGGCGCCGGTGCGTGCCGCCTGGTCGAGCAGCTGCTCGGCGCGCCGGAGCGCACCGGTGCCGCGGTCCTGCCGCGCGAGCTCCAGGAAGAGGGTCGCGGCCCGCTCCCGCTCGCCGCCCGCGGCGAGCAGCTCGGCGGCGCGGGCGGCGTCGTCGTGCCGGCCGCGGGCCAGCAGCGCCTCGGCGGCCCTCCTCGCCAGGGCGGCGCGCTCCGGCGGGAGGAGGCCCGTGACGACGGCCTCGCGCATCAGCGCGTGCCGCCAGCGCAGCCGGCCGTCGTCCTCGCGCAGCAGGTGGGCGTCCGCCGCGGCCCGGGCGGCGGCGAGCACGACGTCCTCCGGCTGCCCGACCACCGCCGGGAGCAGCTCCCAGTCCGGGTCCGTCCCCGCCACGGCGGCGGCGCGCAGGCACCGCTGCGCGAGCGGGTCGAGGGAGGAGAGCCGGCGGCGCACCAGCGCGGCCGTCGTCCGGGGGACGGGGCTCGACGTCGAGGTGGTGGCCGTGCGCACCGCCTCGTCGACCAGCTCCTCGGCCAGCAGGGGCAGCCCGTCGGCCCGCGCGACGAGGGCGGCGAGCTCGTCCGCACGCAGGCGACCCGCGGCCCGCGCACCGGCGAGGGCCGTGAGCTCCGCCGGACCCAGCCGGGACAGGGTCAGGGTGTGCACGCCGGGGCCGGCGGCGAGCCGGTCCACCGCCGCGGACCCCGGCTCGTCGTCGCGCGCGGACGCCGCCACGAGCACCGGTCGACCACTCAGGCGGTCGGCGAGGTACTCCAGCACCGCGAGCGTGTCGGCGTCGGCCCAGTGCAGGTCCTCCAGGACGAGGAGGCACGGCCCGCCGACGAGTGCGTCCAGCACGCGGACGACGGCCTCGCCCAGGACGAGCACCGGGTCGGTGCTGGGTTCCGGTGCGCTGACCGCGCCGGTGCTCCAGCCGGGCAGCAGGCGACCCAGCGCGGCCCCGTACGGTGCCGGGACCGTCCCCGGGTCGAGCTCGTCCGCGCCGCCGCGCAGCAGCGCCTCGGTCAGGGGCCGGTAGGCCCCGCCGGACTCCGTGGCCCGGCCGCACAGGACCGGCTGCCCGTGGCCGCGGGCCAGCCGGACCGCCTCGGTGAGCAGCCGGGACTTCCCGACCCCGGCCTCGCCGACGACGAGCAGGACCCCGCCGCTGCCCTCCCCGGCGCGGGTGACGGCGGACCGCACGGCGGCCACGGCCTCCGCCCGACCGACCAGGGGCGCCGCGTGCACCTCCACGTCATACGCCCCGCGCGGCGCCGTGTCACCGCCTGCCGGCCCGCCCGGTGGCGGAGCAGGAGGCCCACGACCTGCCCGGCTGTCGGACGGAGGGGTGGGGACCCGGGCTATGCTGCCGACGCACCGGCGGCGGCGAGGTGGGCCATGCGGGAGATCAGCACCGTACTGGACGGTCTGTCCTACCTGGAGTGCCCTCGCTGGCACGAGGACCGGATCTGGGTCTCGGACTTCTACACCCACCAGGTGCTCTCGGCCCGGGAGGACGGCAGCGACCTGCGGGTCGAGGCGGAGGTGCCGGGCCAGCCGTCCGGACTCGGGTGGCTGCCCGACGGCCGCCTGCTGGTCGTCTCCCAGCACGACAGCCGGCTGCTGCGCCGCGAGCCCGACGGGTCGCTGGCGACGCACGCGGACCTGTCGGCGCAGGTCACCGGCGAGCCCAACGACATGGTGGTCGACGAGCTGGGCCGGGCCTTCGTCGGCAACTTCGGCTTCGACCTCATGGCCGGCGCCCCGGTCGCACCGACCGTCCTGCTGCGCGTCGACCCCGACGGGGTGGTCACCCAGGTGGCCGACGACATGTGGTTCCCGAACGGCAGCGTGATCACCGACGACGGCGTCCTGCTGGTGGACGAGACGTTCGGCAACCGGATCACCGCGTTCGACATCGGTGCCGACGGCGCGTTGGGGAACCGGCGGGTGTGGGCGTCGTTCGGTGGGCTGCCGACCGACCGCGACGTGCAGGCGGCACTGGGGCAGCTGGCAGTCGCCCCGGACGGTTGCGGCATGGACGCCGAGGGCGCGCTGTGGGTCGCCGACGCGCTCGCCGGTCGGGTGCTCCGCATCCGGCAGGGCGGCGAGGTCCTGGAGGAACTGCCCGTCGGCACCGGCGTGTTCGCCTGCGTGCTCGGCGGTTCCGACGGCCGCACGCTGTTCCTCTGCACCGCGCCGGACTTCGACCGCACCGCCCGGAGCGCCGCGCGCGAGGCGCAGCTGCGCTCCTGCCGGGTCGACGTGCCCCACGCCGGGCGCCCCTAGCCGGCAGGCCTCTCCCACCCCCGGCACGTCCGCGACACCGCCGTCATGAGAGGGAGTCAGGGCATGGAGGTCTCGGTCGCCTTCCCGACCGCGCTGGACTCGCACGAGGCCGTCGCGCTCGCGGAGGAACTCGGCTACGCCCGCGCATGGCTGTACGACACCCCGCAGAACAGTCCCGACGTGTGGATGGCGCTGGCTCTCGCCGCCCAACGCACCACGCGCATCGGCCTCGGGCCCGGCGTCCTGGTCCCGTCGCTGCGGCACCCCATGGTGAACGCAGCCGCGACGGCCGCGCTGGTGGCCTTGGCGCCCGGCCGGGTGCAGGTGGCCTTCGGGACGGGGTTCTCCGGTCGCCGGGCCATGGGCTACGGGGCCATCAGGTGGTCGTTCATGGCCGAGTACATCCGGGCCTACCGCGGGCTGCTGCGCGGCGAGGTCGTCGAGTGGGAGGGCGCCAGGATGCAGATGCTCCACCCGGCCGGCCACGCCCCCCGCCGACCGATCGACGTACCCGTCCTGGTCAGCGCCCTCGGGCCGAAGGGCGCCGAGGTCGCCCGGGAGCTGGCCGACGGCCTGTACGCGACCCTGCAGCTCCCCGACTTCGCCCGGGAGTTCCCGACGGTCTCGTACCTGGCCTGGGGCACCGTCCTCGACGACGGGGAGGACCCGACCTCCGAACGGGCCCGCCTGGCGGGCGGTCCCGGCACCGCACTCGCGTGGCACGGCGCGTACGAGTTCGGTGGTCAGGCCGCCGTGGCCGGGCTGGCGGGCGGGGAGGCCTGGAACGAGGTGGTGAACCGGACACCGGAGGAACTCCGGCACATCGCCGTGCACACGGGTCACTGCGTCGAGCTCAACGAGGCCGACCAGGCGGCGTGGGACGCGGGGGGCGCCACGTTGCTCGGGTCGACCACGCTCAGCGGGACGTCGGAACAGGTCCGCGACAAGCTCGGGGAACTGGCGGACGCCGGCGTCACCGAGATCGTCTACCAGCCGTGTGGACCCGACGTCCGCCGGGAGCTCGAGAGGTTCCTCGAGGCCGCCGGCAGCACGACGACCGCCACCGGGAGCTGACCGGCCGGTGTGGCGGCCGGTGCACCACCGACCGCCGGCCCCGGACGTCCCGGTGCGCACCGCTGAGTTGCGCGGGCGTTTCCTCTCCTCCCCCGTCGCCCGGCTGTCGACCGTCCGCCCGGACGGCGCTGCCCACCTCGTCCCCGTCGTGTTCGCGGCGTCCGGCGACACCGTCTGGCTGGCCGTCGACACCAAACCCAAGCGGACGACGCGGCTGCAGCGGTTGACCAACCTGCGCCACGAGCCCCGGTGCGCCCTGCTGGTCGACCACTACGAGGAGGACTGGAGCCGGCTGTGGTGGGTGCGTGCCGACGGCGTCGGCGTCGTCGTCGCCGATCCGGGCGCCGGTCACCCCGGTCTGGCCGCACTCGTCGAACGGCATCCCCAGTACCGCGCCCAGCCGCCGACCGGGCCGCTGGTCGTCGTCCGCGTGGAACGCTGGAGCGGCTGGTCGAGCACCTGAGCGGAGGCGAGGAGAGCCGGCCGTCCCGGTCTCGAGCAACCGGCGGCGACGACCCGAGCCGTCCACCACGGCCTCTGTTCGGCCGGCCGGCCGTGCCCTATGGTCTGGCCATGTCCCGTCAGCGGCTCACCACGACGCCGGATCGTCTCCGGCGCTAGCTGCTGCACCACGAGCAACCACCCAGCCCCGGAGCACCGCTCCGGGGCTGGGTCGTCCCGGGTCCGGGCTCCGGTGGCACGACCACGGAGGAGCCACCGTGACCAGGCACGTGCAGGGACGCCCGGCGTCCGACCACCGGGACCTCAACGCCGACATGTCCGTCTTCGCGACCGATCCGATGATCGGCGCCGGGCTGCCGCTGTGGCTGCCCGCGGGCGCCGTCATCCGGCAGGAACTCGAGCAGCTCGCGCGGGAGATCGCCCGGCACGACGGCTGCCTGCCGGTCTACTCCCCGGTGCTGGGCAAGCGCGCCCTCTACGAGCGGTCCGGGCACTGGGACAAGTTCAGCGAGGACATGTTCCCGCCCGTGCGCCTCGGCGGGGACCAACTGGTGCTGCGCCCGGCCAACTGTCCGCACCACGCGATGGTCTACGCCGCGGAACCGCGCTCCTACCGGCAGCTGCCCGTCCGGCTCAACGAGCTGGCGTCCATGTTCCGGGCCGAACGGTCCGGGGTCGTGAGCGGCCTGAGCCGGGTCCGGCAGATCTCGCTGGACGACACCCACGTGTTCTGCCGCCCCGACCAGACCACCGCAGAGGTCGCCTCGGCGCTGCGCTCGGCGCTGCGGGCCCAGGAGCTGCTCGGCCTCCCGGTCGACCACGTCCGGCTGTCCCGCCGCGACGCCGGCGACGGCTACCTGGGGTCGGCCGACCAGTGGCAGGACGCGGAGCAGGCGCTGCGCGGGGCAGCCGCGGAGGTGCTCGACGCGGACGGACCCCCGCTGGTGGAAGCCGTCGGCGAGGCCGCCTTCTACGGTCCCAAGCTGGACCTGCAGATGCGGGACCAGCGCGGTCACGAGGAGACCATCGCCACCGTCCAGCTGGACTTCAACCAGCCCGAACGGTTCGACCTGACCTACGACGCCGCGGACGGGACCCGCCACCGCGTCGTGATGATCCACCGGGGCACCGTCGGCGCGATGGAGCGCGTCGTCGCCGCGCTCCTCGAGCGCTACGCGGGCCGGCTGCCGCTGTGGCTGGCGCCCGTCCAGGTCTGCGTCCTGCCGATCAGTGCGGCCCAGGACGACTACGCCCGCGCGCTGGTGGACGACCTGTGCGCCGCCGGGCTGCGAGCGCGCCTGGACACCGACGGCTCCCTGGGCGCGCGCATCCGGGCCAGCCGGCGGCGCCGGGACGCCGTCATCGCGGTCACCGGACCCGCCGAGGCCGGCGCCGAGCTGGTCCACGTCACCGACCCGGCCGGCGACTTCAGCGGGCCGGTCGCGCGGACCGGCTTCGTGGCGACCGTCCGCGACGCCCACGGCAGCCGCGCTCGCCGGGTCGACTGGCCCGCTCCCGACGGGGACCACCACCCGGCGGGCCGACCGTGAGGGATCCCGGGACGCACGTGGGGCCCGGTCGTCCGACCGGGCCCCACGTGACCGAGCTGCAGGTCCTCCCCGACTTGGGTCTCGGGAGGAGATCCCAGGTCGGGGAGGACCCCAGGGGTGGAGGTGGCGGGAATCGAACCCGCGTCCTGCGACGCATCACCAGGGCTTCTCCGAGCGCAGTCCGCTGCGTCTCTGCTCGGCCCCATCGATCTCACGAACGAGTCGATGTGACGGGCCCAGTCACTGTTTGGTGTCCCGCGTGCGCCCGCGACCGGCGCACACGGTCAGTCATCTAGCTGATGCCAGGATCCGGGCCGATGACGAACCCGGGCTGACAGAGTCGCCTCGCTACTTAGGCAGCGAGGGCGAACTCGCGCTGACTGGAGTCGGCGCTTGTGTTGTTTCCGACGCGTGGTTAACGAGCTCATCGTCGGCTTCCTCGGCTCGCTTCCCCTGGTCACCCGACCGCAGTCGAGACCGTTCACCCCCTGTGCAGTTGTGCACCCATCCTAACCGGGACCACCAGGGGGTTGTTCCGGCGGCGCCCCGGCACCCTGCGAGGGGGTCCTCCATCAGATCCAGTCGCGGCGCTTGAAGACGGCGTACAGCGTCAGGCTCACGCCCAGCATCAGCACCAGCGCGAACGGGTAGCCGAGGTGCCACGACAGCTCGGGCATGTCCTCGAAGTTCATCCCGTAGACCGTGCCCACCAGCGTCGGCGCGAAGAGGATGGCCGCCCACGCGGAGATCTTCTTGACCTCCTCGCCCTGCGCGATCGAGGCCTCGGTCAGCTCGCGGATCTCCTCGTTCTGCCGCTGCGCCACCAGCGTGGCGTTGACGGTGAGGATGTCGCGCAGCTGCTGCCGGAAGCCCTCCACCCGCTCGTTGACCTGGACGACGTGGTCGGCGACGTCACGCAGGTAGCTGCGCAGCTCCTCGTCGACGCCGTACTTGTCGAACCCGGCGGTGATCGCGGCGAGGATGCCGGTCAGCGGCCGCGCGGCCCGCTGGAACTCCAGCACCTCCTGCGAGAGCTCGTAGATGCGCCGCGAGACGCCGGGGTCGCCGCGGAAGACCTGGGTCTCGATCTGCTCGATGTCGTTGGCCAGCCCGAGGACCACCGGCGTGTACCCGTCGACGACGGCGTCGAGGATCGCGTACAGCACCGCCTCGCTGCCCTTGGCCAGCAGCGCCGGCTCGCTCTCCAGCCGCCGCCGCACGCGGGCCAGGTCGGGCGACTCGCTGTGCCGCACGGTGATCGCGAACTGCCGGCCGAGGAACAGGTGCAGCTCGCCGAACTCCACCTGCTCGGCGGCGTCGAGGTACCGCGCGGCCTTGAGGACGACGAACAGGGTGTCGCCGTAGCGCTCGAACTTCGGCCGCTGGTGGGCCTGGATGGCGTCCTCGACGGCCAGCTCGGGCAGCTCGTACTGCTCGGCCAGCTCCCCCAGCTCGGCCGGCTCGGGCCGGTAGAGTCCGAGCCAGACCATCCGGTCGTCGAAGCCCTCGGTCAGCCAGTCGTGGCTCTCGGCGGTCGACGCCGGGGTGGCGATGCGCCGGCCCCCGGCGTAGACGGCGTTGTCGACCACCATCTGCGACCGCTCCGGAGCCGGTTCGGCCGGCGGCGCGGGGACGACGACCCGGCGGGGCGCCGCCGGACGGGAACGGAGCCCGAGGGTGGACAGGGCAGTGAGGGGCGCGAGGCGACGGTCGGCCATGACGGGCTCCCGGGGACGCTGGACGGCGAGGACACAGCGGAGTCGAAGGACCTCCCGCCCCCCGCCACTCGCAGGCTCGCGCCGGGGCCCTGCAGGGAGGCCACCACGGTCGGGGCTAGGCGGAGAGGTCCTTCGGACTGGGACTGGGAGGTTCGCTGCGCACGGCGCTCGCCCTCCCTCCCGTCAGCGGTGGCCGGCGTCGTCCCGCGGGCCGTCGTCCATCGTGACACGCGCGCGCCGACCCGGCCGGTCCGGAGGGATGACTTCCCTCTCCGTTCACCCCCCGGTCAGACGTCGAGGACGAGGCCGACCATCGCCGGGAGCAGCACGACGATCAGCAGCGCGCCGAGGACGTCGAAGGAGATGCCCGAGCGGATCATCTTGGTGATCGGCACGACGCCGGAGCCGTAGACGATCGCGTTCTGCGGCGTCGACACCGGCAGCATGAACCCGAAGGAGGCCGCGAAGGTCGCCGCGAGTGCCGGCACGAACGGGTTGATCCCCGCGGCCACCGCCACCGGGATGACGATCGGCACCACGACGGCGGCCGAGGCGGTGTTGCTCGTGGTCTCGGAGATGATGATCGCGAGGATCACCGCGAAGATCGTGATCGCGAAGGTGCTCGTCAGCCCGAGGGTGTCGGCCGAGGCGTTGCCGATGGTCTCGGCCAGGCCGGTGTCGGCCAGCAGCGAGCCGAAGATGATCCCGGTGCCGAACAGCAGGATCGTGCCCCAGTCGATCTTCGCGGCGTCCGACCAGTTGAGGGTGAACTCCCGGCGCTTCCAGTCGGTGGGCAGCAGGAACAGCAGCGAGGCCCCGAGGACGGCGACGATGCCCTCGTCGATCCGGTCGCTGATCGTCGTGTAGAGGTCGGACTCGGTCCCGGCGGTCAGCGCGATGACGCCGGGGAAGATCCACAGCGCCACGGTGACGCCGAAGGCGACCAGGGTGTTCTTCTCCGCCCGCGAGACGGGGCCCAACTCGGCGCGCTCGGCCCGCACGTACTCGTGCACGCCCTCGATGCGCTTGATCTCCGGCCGGTTGAGCAGCAGGAGGACGGCGGCCAGCGCCACGAACATCAGCGCGCAGATCGGCAGCGCCATCAGCATCCACTGGAGGAACCCGATCCGCTCCCCGGTCGCCTCCTCGATCAGCCCGCGGCCGATGAGGTTGGGCGGCGTGCCCACCGGGGTGATCAGCCCGCCCACGCTCGCGCCGTAGGCCAGCATCAGCATCAGCGCGACGCCCACCCGCAGCCGCAGCGGGTCGAAGTCCGGCGCGACCAGCTCCTTGTCCTGCAGCAGCTTGGCGATCACCGACAGGATGCCGATCGCGGTGGGCAGCAGCATCGCGACGGTGGCGGTGTTGGAGACGAACGCCGAGAGCAGGCAGGTGATCAGCCCGAACGCGATGACCACCCGCGCGGTCGAGCCGCCGACCCAGCGCAGCGACAGGATCGCCATGGCGAAGCGCCGGGCCACGCCGTGCTTGAGCATGGCCGCGGCCAGGATGAAGGCGCCGATGAAGGTGAACACCGTCGTCGAGCCGAGCGGGCCGACCGCGTCGTCGGCCGGCACGACGCCGAGCACGGCGATGGCGCCGACGCCGATCAGCCCGCCGATCGGGATCGGCACCGGCTCGGTGATCCACAGGACGATGACGCCCAGCAGGACCGCGGCCAGCAGGTGCTGGTCGCGCGGCAGGTCCAGCGGCAGCAGGGCGAAGACGATCGTCACGACGGGCGCGAGGAACAGCCCGACCGTGCGGCGTCCCTTCTCGAAGCGCTCCTCCGCGGGGCTGAGCTGCTGCTCGCCGAGGCTGCGGTAGGTGGCCGAGCCGCGGAACGCGGCGTCGACGTCGGTGCGCTGCCCGGATCCGGGCCGGCGGTCGGTCGTGGTCATGTCGCCTCCCCTGGACTGTGATCCAGACCATAAGGAGGAACGGGTCAGCCGGGAACCTCCCCGTCCGACGGCGGGACGTCGAGGGCGACGAGGAACCGGGACACCATCGCGTAGCCGCCGACCAGCACGGCGAGCTCCACGACCTGCCGCTCGTCGAGGTGCGGGCGCAGCGCGGCGAACACCGCGTCGGGGACGGCGACGCTGCGGGTCGAGGCGTCGGTGAAGGCGAGGACGGCGGCCCGCACCGGCGACCAGACCGGCTCGGCGAGGGCGTCGTCGCTCCGGAGCACCCGCAGGTGCAGGTCGGTGAGCCCGGCGCGGCGGGCGATCGGCGCGTGCGAGGTCCACTCGAACTCGGCCCGGTTGAGGACGGCGATCCGCAGCACCACCAGCTCGCGCAGGTCGGCCGGCAGCGTCGTGGCGCCGCGCAGGGCGCCGAGCAGCGCGTTCCAGCCCTCGGCCACCGGCGGGCTGTGCAGCAGCAGCCGGTCGAGCGTGGTCAGGACGCCGCCCCGGCGGGCGCGCAGCAGGTCGGCGGCCGGCCCGTCGTCGGGGGCCTCGGGCAGGCGGGCGCTCACCGGCCGGCGAAGACCCCGGCGGGGTAGGCGCCGGCCGCGACGACCGTGCCCGACAGCTGCTTGCCGAGCTCGACCACGCGCGCCGTCCGCTCGGGCCCGAGGTGCACCCAGGGCGCGGTGGACAGCGCGTCGGTCTCCGCCTCGAGGTCGGCCCGCAGCGTCTGCCCCGCCTCGGTGAGGGTGCGTTCGGCGACCAGGCCGCGCTCGGCCAGCCGCGCCCAGCCGGCGGCCCACTCCTCGTCGGTCCACCCGCGCAGCGTCTGCGCGACCGGCTCGAGAAAGGCCCGGCCGGTGGCGACGTGGGTCTGCAGCGCCTCCATCCCCGACAGCCCGTGCCGGACCAGGACGGCGACGTGCGCGTCACCGCGCCACTCCCGCAGCAGGGTGGCGCCGTGCCACAGCCGGCCGACCGGGTCCTCGGGCCAGGGCAGGTCGGCGTGCCCGGCGTAGAGCGGGCGGCCCTCGGCGGTCAGCACCGTGCACGCCTCGGCGAGCAGGCCGCCCAGCTCGGCGACCTCCGGCGCGGCCGCGGCCTCCTCGCCGCCGAGCAGCCGGGTGAGCGACGCGCGCGCGGCCGCGAGGCGCGCGGTCACCACCTGCTCGGGCGAGGCCAGGGTCCACGCCCGCGGGACGTGCCGGGCCACGACCGCCGGCGAGAAGTTGGCGAACGTCGCCGTCACCACGCCCGGGCCGACCGCGCCCATCGCGGCCGACCGGCCGGCGAAGTAGACCATCCGACCCGGCCGCAGCCCGGCCGCCGTGAGGTGCTGCTCGGTCTCCGGCACGAAGTACACGTGGTTGTGCAGCGGCTCGACGGCGCGGTGCGCGCGGCCGACGGCGGCGGGGTCCGGGGACGCGGGCTGATCGACGCTGACCATGCCCCGCACCCTAGCCAGCGGCCGCGTCAGCCGAGCGGCGCCAGCGGGTACGCCCACGCCGTCCGGGTGCGCACGGGCCGGAAGCCGACCCGCTCGTAGAGCCCGAGGGCCCCGGTGGTGTTGCCCGTGTCGACGTCGAGGGCGGCCCGCCCGCAGCCGGCCTCCGCCGCGGCGGACAGCGCTGCCGCGATGGCCGCCGTCGCCACGCCCCTCCCCCGGGCCGGCGGCAGCACGCCGATCTGGCCGAGGTGCGTGGTGGCGACGCCGGTGGCGCGGGTGTCGGCCTCGTAGACGTAGGCCAGCACGTAACCGGCGACGGCGCCGTCGACGAGGGCGAGCACCGACAGCTCGGGCCGGAACGACCGCTGGCCGGTGAACCAGCTGCGCCAGGCCACCTCGTCGCGCTCGGTGGAGCCGTGGTGGGCGGTGAACGAGGCGTTGTGCGCGCGCCGGACCTCGTCGTCGCGGTCCCAGGTGAACGGCACCAGCTCCACGCCGGGCGCCGGGCGCCCCTCCGGCACGTCGGCCAGGTCGCGCTCCATCGTGTGGTACCAGCGCTCGGCGGTGAACCCCGCACGCTCGAACACCCGCGCGGCCGAGGCCATCGCCGGGTACGCCGACGCGACGAGCCGGCCGGGCAACCCGGGCGGGGCGTGCTCGGCGTGCTGCTCGGTGCCGCGGCGCACCTGCCAGGCAACCAGCGCCCGGCCGATCCCGCGGCCGCGCGCCTCCGGGTGCACCCGACCCTCCGACCAGATGCGCAGGGCGTCGCGGCCGCCGCGCGGGGCGATCGACGTCGCCCAGGCCACGAGCCGGCCCTCGCCGGCCAGCACCGCCACGCCGTCGCGGGGCAGGTCGACCAGCTCGCGACCCCACCACTCGGTCAGGTCGGCGGCGTCCTCGTGCTCGCCGGTGTCGTCGACGGCCTCGGCGGCCGCGAGCAGCGCGGCGGCGGCGTCCGCGTCGGCGAGGGTGAGCCGGCGGGCGATTAGCCCGTCGGGGAGACCGGGGACGTCGAGAGCGAGCACGGACCGCAGGGTAGGGACGCCGGACCCGCAGGGCGACCGGGTTCCGGGACCGGGCCCGCGTCGTCAGCCGGGCCCGGCGACCGGGGTGCGGCTCGTGCTGGTCACCCGCTCGAGGAACGGGAGGACGGTCGCCTCCAGGCCGACGGGGTCGTCGAGCATCGGCCAGTGCCCGCTGCCGTCGAGCACGACCACCTCCGCCCGCGGGAACGTCTCGCGCTGCCGTTCGGCGTAGGCCACCGGCAGGTAGGGGTCGCGCCGTCCCCACACCGCGAGCACCGGCCGGTCGCTGCCCTGCAGCCGCTTGTGCAGGTCCTCGGCGACCGCGGCCATGTCGGTGGCCCGGTACAGCCGGAGGACGGCGCGCTGCGTGCCGGGGTCCCGGAAGCCCCGGCCCAGCCGCTCGACCGCGTCGTCCGGCAGGCCGGGCGGGCTGCCGCGCCGCGCCAGCCACCGCGGCGCCGGCAGGGAACTGGCGCGGAAGAACGCCTCGCCGACGCCCGAGGTGCGCCAGATCCGCGCCAGGGAGTGCCAGCGGTAACCGCGCAGCACGCCGATGCCCACGAGGGTGGCGCTGGCGAACCGGTCGGGGTGGTCGGCCGCCCACCACAGTCCCCAGGCCCCACCGAAGTCGTGCAGCACCAGGTGCGCGCGGCGGATGCCGAGCCCGTCGAGGACGCCGGCGAGGTGCCGGGCGTAGCCGTCGACCGTGTAGACGAACGAGTCGGGCTTGTCCGCGCCGCCGAAGCCGGGCATGTCCGGGGCGACGGCCCGCGCGAAGGCGCCGGTGCGGGCGAGGAGGCGCCGCCAGTCCTCGGCCGGGCCCGGGTTGCCGTGCACGAACACGACGGCCTCGTCGGCGTCGGCCGGGCCGGCGTGCAGGTACGGCGAGCGGACGCCGGCGACGGTGACCTCGCCCTCCTCGACGGCGACGAGCCGGTCGGGCCGGGTGTCGGCGGGTGTGTCGGTCATGTCCGGTCCTCCCCGGCGGGGCAGCGGGTCGGCTCGGAGCCCACACCGGGACGGGCCGCAGGACCAGGGACCTAGTGCCCCTGCGGCGGCCTGGCTGCAGGTGGGTCGGGCGTACCCGGGACGGCGGCGGTGAGCGTGCCGTGCGGCATCAGCCCTCGATCCCGAACAGGCGGGCGCCGTTGGCCCACAGCACCGACCGCAGCCACTCGTCGCCGAGGTCGAGCCGGGCCAGCGCGGCCAGCTGCTCGGCGTAGGGGTACGGGATCGACGGGAAGTCGCTGCCGAGCAGCACCTTCTCGCGCAGCGCGGCCAGCCGCGGCCGGTCGGCGGGGTCGAAGGGCATGAGCCGCTCGGTGAAGTCGGTGGCGAACATCGTGGTGTCCAGGTGCACCCGCTCGTACCGCCCGGCCAGGTCGAGGAAGGCCCGGTACTCCGGCATGCCGAGGTGGGCGATGACCAGCTGCAGCCGCGGGTGGCGCTCGAGCAGGCCGGTCATCGGGGCGGGGCCGGTGTGCTCACCGCGCAGCGGGCCCGACCCGCAGTGGATGACCACCGGCGTGCCGGTCTCCTCCAGCCGCGCCCACACCGGCTCGAGCAGCCGGTCGCGCGGGTCGAAGGCGCCCACCTGCACGTGCACCTTGAACACCCGCACGCCGCGGTCGAGCGCCTCGGCGACGTAGTGCGGCGCCTCCGGCTCGGGGAAGAACGTCGCCGAGGGCAGCACCTGCGGGTGCGCGGCGGCGAAGCCGGCCGACCAGTCGTTGAGCCAGCCGGCCATCCCGGCCTTGTGCGGGTACGGCAGCGTGGGGAACGCGCGGACGCCGAGCCGCTCCAGGACGGCCAGCCGCTCCTCCTCCGGCAGCGGGTAGTGCACCGGCCAGGCCGCGCCGTAGTGCGTCTGCGCCGCCTCGAAGTAGGCCCACACCTTGGCCTGCACCCGCTCGGGCAGGAAGTGCACGTGCACGTCGACCAGGCCCGGCAGACCCAGCTCCCGCCAGAACCGCGGGACGTCGTCGTCGTCGACCGGCGGGGGCGTGCTCACCGGACCGTGACCCTGCCCCCGGTCACGAGCGCAGCGTGACGACGACCTTGCCGCGGACGTGGCCCCCGCCGACCAGGTCCTGTGCCTCGGCGATCCGCTCCAGCGGGAACGCCCGGGCCACCGGCACCCGCAGCTGCCCGGCGTCGGCCATGCGGGCGAGCTCCTCGAGGTGCTCGTGCTCGGGCCGGACGAACACGTAGCGCCCGCCCGTCTCCCTCACCGACGGGTCGACGACGCTGGCGACGCGGGCGGGGTCGCGCACCTGCTTCGGCGCGTCGGCCAGGGTGTCGCCGCCGACGAGGTCGAGGACGGCGTCGACCGGCTCGGACAGCTGCCCGCTGATCGGGCCGGCGGAGTAGTCGAGCACCTCGGCGACCCCGGCGTCGGTGAGGAAGCCGTGGTTGCGCGGACCGGCGGTGCCGACGACGTGCGCGCCGAGCGCGACGGCGATCTGGACGGCGAAGAACCCGACGCCACCGGCCGCGCGGTGCACCAGCACCCGGTCGCCCTCGCCGACCTCGAGCGCCTCGGTCAGCGCCTGGTAGGCGGTGAGCCCGGCCAGCGGCACCCCGGCGGCCTCGGCGAACGACAGCGACGAGGGTTTGTGCGCCAGGCAGCGCTGGGGCGCGGGCACGAGCTCGGCCGCCGTACCCCACTGGACGTCGTCGCGGCGGACGTAGCCGTACACCTCGTCCCCGGCGGCGAAGCCGGCGACCGCCGGGCCGGCCGCCTCGACCACCCCGGAGACGTCCCAGCCCGGGACGATCGGGAAGTGGTGCGGGAAGGCGCCGGCCAGCCCGCCCTGCCGGATCAGCAGGTCGACCGGGTTGACCGCGCTGGCGTGCACCCGCACCAGCACGGTGTCGGGACCGACCGGTGGGTCGGGCAGGTCGTCGCGCAGGGTCAGGACCTCGGGGCCGCCGAACTCGTCGTAGGCGACTGCGCGCACTACCGCCGTCCCTTCACGTAGCGGCCGAAGGCCTTCTGGATCTCCCGGCGCGAGTCCCGCTCGGCGAGGTCGTGCCGCTTGTCGTAGGACTTCTTGCCCTTGGCCAGCGCGAGCGTGGCCTTGACCTTGCCGTCCTTGAAGTACATGTCGAGCGGCACGAGCGTCAGGCCGCCCTCGCGGGTCTTGCCGATCAGCTTGTCGATCTCCTCGCGGTGCATGAGCACCTTGCGCTTGCGGCGCGGGGCGTGGTTGGTCCAGGTGCCCTGCGTGTACTCCGGGATGTGCACGTGCTGCAGCCACACCTCGCCGTCGTCGACGGTGGCGAAGCCGTCGACCAGCGAGGCGCGCCCGGCGCGCAGGCTCTTCACCTCGGTGCCGGTGAGCACCAGGCCGACCTCGTAGGTGTCGAGGATCGAGTAGTCGTGCCGCGCCTTCTTGTTCTGGGCGATGAGCTTGCGCCCGGTCTCTCGCGGCATGCCGCCAGGTTACTGCCGGGTCAGGACGACGCGACCTCGCGCCGGAGCTGGGCGTAGGTGGGCGCCTGCACGGGGAGGAACGCCGCCTCGCGGACCCGGCGGGCGGTGGCGGTGCCGGCGCGGTACCCGCCCGCACCGGTGACCGCCGTCTCCAGCCGGACGGCGTCCGCGGCGACCTCCAGGCCGGCCAGCCGCAGCCGGGCCAGGCCCCCGGGGCCGACCCCCACCCGGTCGGCGGCGAGGTCGTCCATCCGGCGGCCGACGTCGTCGCGGGCGGCGGCCACGTCGTCGTACTCGGTGCGCAGGACGCCGCCGACGTGCCGCGCGGCGGCGGCCAGGGCGGCGTCGGCCAGCCCCACCGCGAGCGAGGTCTGCAGGAGCAGCTTGGTCGGCCGGCACATCGCGATGAACGACGTGAGGTCCTCGCTGAGCACCTGCTCGGGCGACACGCGGACGTCGTCGAGGTGCAGCCCGGCGGTGCCGGTGCCGTTGAGCCCGAACAGCCGGTGCGGCTCGGTGGGCGTGACGCCGTCGTCGGTGCGCCGGAACCGGACCACCAGCCGGCCCTCGTCGGGCGCCCGCGCGGGGACGACGACGACCGCGTCGTCGAAGAGGTTGGACGCCCAGCCGACCGTCCCGGACAGCCGCCAGCCGTCGCCGTCCGGCCGCGCGGACACGGGCAGCTCGCCGCGGCCGGTGGGGTCGGCCACCGCCGGGGCGAGCGCGGTCGCCCCGGTCACCTCCCCGGCCCGCAGCTGCCGCACCAGGGCGGCCGCCGACTCCGGCGGCGGGCAGAAGCGCAGGTACTCCAGCACCATCCGCTGCGACCAGATGGAGAAGGCCGTGGCCAGGGAGACCGCCGCCACCTGGCGGACCAGCCGCACCGAGGACACCAGCGCCCTGGTCGGGTCGTCGCCCTCGGCGCCGAGGGCCCCGACGGCGCCGAGCCGGCGCAGGGCCGGCCGGACGTCGGCGCGCCCGACGTCCACGTCCTCCGCACCGGCCGCCGCGTGCTCCTGCACCCCGCTGACGTCCACCGCGCTCATGCCCGACACTTACCCGCTCCCGGCCCCTGACGCGCGGGATCGCGTGCGGTCAGAGCCGGACGTAGAGGCGCAGCGTCACGTAGGCGGCGACGGCGGCCAGGCCCACGCCGGCCGCGGTGATGATCGGGCTGATCGTGGCGATCGCGCCCCAGTCGACCGGCGGGATGATCCCGGCCTTGATCGGCCCGGCCAGCGTCTTGTCCACGAACAGCACCTTGGTCAGCACCAGCCCGCCGACGGCCAGCAGCGCGCCGATCAGGCCGGCGAGCGCCGCCTCCAGGATGAACGGCAGCTGGGTGTACCAGCGGGAGGCGCCGACCAGCCGCATGATGTTGGTCTCGTTGCGCCGGTTGAACGCCGCCAGCTGGATGGTGTTGGAGATCAGCAGCAGGGCCGCCAGCGCCTGCACCACCGCGACGGCGATCGTCGCGTTGCGGGCGCCGTTGAGCAGGCTGAACAGGCGGTCGAGGAAGTCGCCCTCGTCGCGCACCTGGTCGACGCCGTTCTGCCCGTTGGGGAACTCCGCCGCGACGACCGCGTAGCGCTCGGGGTTGACCAGCTCGACCCGGAAGCTCTCCGGCAGCGCGTCCGGCGGGGTGTTCTCGACCAGCTCGGGCTGCTGGGAGAACTGCTGCCGGAAGCGCTCGTAGGCCTCCTCCTTGGACTCGTAGATGTAGTTGGCGACCTCGGGCGAGTCGGCCAGCTGGGTCTCGATCGCCGACCGCTGCTCGTCGGTGACGCCGTCGGCCAGGAAGATGGAGACCTGCACCTTGTCGTAGTAGATCTCCTTCATGTCGGAGATCATCCCGGCGATGAGCAGGCCGGTGCCCATGAGGCCGAGCGAGATGGCCGTGGTCAGGATCATCGCGACCGTCATGGTCAGGTTGCGACGCAGCCCGGTGGCCACCTCGGAGAGGACGAAGTTGACGCGCATGGGTTCCCTGTCGTGAGGCGCAGGTCGGGGAGGGGTGGCCGGGTCTAGCGGCCGACGCCGTAGACGCCGCGCGACTGGTCGCGGGTGATCTGGCCGCCGTTGAGCTCGATCACGCGGCGGCGCATGGAGTCGACGATGTGGTAGTCGTGCGTCGCCATGATCACCGTGGTGCCGGTGCGGTTGATCCGCTCCAGCAGCAGCATGATCCCCTCGCTGGTCTCCGGGTCGAGGTTGCCGGTGGGCTCGTCGGCGAGCAGGACCAGCGGCCGGTTGACGAACGCGCGGGCGATCGCGACCCGCTGCTGCTCACCACCGGAGAGCTCGTGCGGCAGGCGGTTGGCCTTGCCGTCGAGGCCGACCATCTCCAGCACCTCGGGGACGACCCGCTTGATGGTGCGGTGCGGCTTGTTGATGACCTCGAGGGCGAAGGCGACGTTCTCGGCCACGGTCCGGTTGCGCAGCAGCCGGAAGTCCTGGAAGACGCAGCCCATCGTGCGGCGGAGCTTGGGCACCTGCCACTTGCTCATGCCGTTGAGGGTCTTGCCGTTGACGGTGACCGTGCCGCGCGTGGGGTCGTCCTCCTTGAGCAGCAGCCGCAGGAAGGTCGACTTGCCCGAGCCGGAGGAGCCGATGAGGAAGACGAACTCGCCCTTGTCGATCTCGGTCGACACGTCATCGAGGGCCGGCCGGTTGCTGGCCGGGTAGAGCTTGGTGACGTGTTGCAGTTCGATCACGAGTGGCCACGGTACCTGCCCCGGGCGCCAGGATGACCGGTTCGGCCCGGAACGCGCGGGCCGGTTCCCGCGGGGAGTGACCGGCAGCCACTCCCACCCCAGGAGGACGGCCGGCCGACGCCGCCCGGCGCCGTCCTCCCTCAGCTCGCGGCGACCGACTCCTGCTGACGGCGCCAGCGGATGCCGGCCTCGATGAAGCCGTCGATGTCACCGTCGAGGACCGCGCCGGTGTTGCCGGTCTCCTGCTCGGTCCGCAGGTCCTTGACCATCTGGTACGGGTGCAGGACGTAGGAGCGCATCTGGTTGCCCCAGCTGCTGCCGCCCTCGCCCTTCAGCGCGTCCATCTCCGCGCGCTGCTCCTCCTGCCGCTTGGCCAGCAGCCGGGCCTGGAGCACGCGCATGGCGGCCGCCCGGTTCTGGATCTGGCTCTTCTCGTTCTGGCAGGAGACGACGATGCCGGTGGGCAGGTGGGTGATCCGGACGGCGGAGTCGGTGGTGTTCACGCTCTGCCCGCCCGGGCCGCTGGACCGGAAGACGTCGATGCGGATCTCGTTCTCCGGGATGTCGACGTGGTCGGTCTGCTCGACGACCGGCAGCACCTCGACCCCGGCGAAGGAGGTCTGCCGGCGGCCCTGGTTGTCGAACGGCGAGATGCGCACCAGCCGGTGGGTGCCCTGCTCGACCGAGAGCGTGCCGTAGGCGTAGGGCTGCTTGACCGCGAAGGTGGCCGACTTGATGCCGGCCTCCTCCGCGTAGGAGATGTCGTAGACCTCGACCGGGTAGCGGTGCCGCTCGGCGTAGCGCAGGTACATCCGCATGAGCATCTCGGCGAAGTCGGCGGCGTCGACCCCGCCGGCCTCCGACCGGATGGTCACCAGCGCCTCGCGGGAGTCGTACTCGCCGTTGAGGAGGGTGCGGACCTCGAGCTCGTCGATCGCCTTGCGCAGGCTCTCCAGCTCCCGCTCCGCCTCGGCGGTGACCGCGGCGTCGTCCTCCTCGGCGGCCATCTCGTGCAGCAGCCCGACGTCGTCGAGCCGGCTGCGCAGCTCCTCGACCCGGCGCAGGTCCCCCTGCAGGTAGGACAGCTTGGAGGTCAGGGCCTGGGCGGCCTCGACGTCGTTCCAGAGGTCGGGCGCGGCGGCCTGCTGCTCGAGGTCGGCCACCTCGCGGCGGAGGCGGTCCACGTCGAGGACGGCCTCGATGGACTTCAGGGTCGTGTCGAGCTCGTCCAGGACGACGGCGAAGTCTGCGGCCACGTCGATCCAGGGTAGTGCGCTGCGGCCCGGCGCCGGGCGGCGCGGTCGGCGGCCGTTCCCGTGGACCGCCGGGCCGGGTGACCGCGGCCCCGGCCGGGTACCGGGCGGGCATGAGCGAACCCCGGCGCAGGCCGACCCGTGACGAGTACGCCAGGGGTCTGCCCGACCACCACGACCCGACGGCGGGTCTCCTCGGCGCGCCCCCGGCGCAGTCGGCGCTGACGCTGCGGCTGGTGCTGGCCGGCTTCGGCCTCGTCGTCTGCGTCGTCTTCGGGGTCCTGTGGCTGCGCACCGAGCTGCCCACCTGGCCGGCGGTGCTGCTGTTCGTCTTCGGCGCGGTCGCGCTGGTCGACCTGGTCGTGGTGGCCAGGCGCAAGCTCCGCGGTGAGCCGGGCTGACGGGGCGACGCGGAGCGGGCCCGGCTGACGGCGGGAACGCGCGGACGGTGACCGCGGTTGCAGCGACCGTCGTCCCGTCGTCCCGCCGTCGCAGAGGAGCCGCAGGTGCGCGCCGTCGTCTACACGCAGTACGGGGAGCCCGACGTCCTGTCCGTCGGGGAGGTCGAGGAGCCGCACGCCGGGCGGGGGCAGGTCCGGATCGCCGTCCGGGCGGCCAGCGTCAACCCGCTGGACTGGAAGCAGGTCAGCGGGATGATGGCCGGCGGCCGGGCGCCGGACGGGCCGACCGTGCCCGGCTACGACGCCGCGGGGGTCGTCGACGAGGTCGGGGACGGCACGACCGGCGTGCAGGTCGGGGACCCGGTCTTCGGGCTCACCTCGGGTGCCGCGGCCGCCGAGTACGCCGTGCTCACCGCCTGGGCGCCCAAGCCGCCGAACGTCTCCTTCGAGGTGGCCGCCGGGCTGGGCGTGACCGGCGAGACCGCCGTCCGCGTGCTCGACCTGCTGGGGCTGGCGCCGGGGCGGACCGTCGTCGTCGACGGGGCCAGCGGCGGGGTGGGGACCGTCACCGTGCAGGTCGCGGTCAGCCGGGGTCTCGGCGTCATCGGGACCTCGAGCCCGGCCAACGCCGACTTCGTCCGCTCGCTCGGCGCGCTGCCGACCACCTACGGCGAGGGGCTGGTCGACCGGGTGCGGGAGATCGCACCCGACGGCGTGCACGGCGGGATCGACACCGCCGGCAAGGGCTCGGTGCGCGACCTGGTCGCACTCACCGGGGACCCGGGGAAGGTCGTGACCATCGCCGACTTCGGTGCCGCCGAGCTCGGCGTGCAGGTGACCACGAGCAACGCCGGCGCCGCCCCGCGGCTGGCGGAGGTGGCCGCCCTGGTCACGCAGGGCCGCCTCGAGCTCCCGGTCGCCGGCACGTACCCGTTCGAGCAGGCGGCCGAGGCGTACCGGGTCAGCCGGGAGGGGCACGTGCGCGGCAAGCTCGTGCTCACCCCCTAGGGAGCGCGGGTCTCGGCGACCACCCAGCGCAGGTAGTCGGGGCTGCCACCGGCCAGCGGCAGCGCGATGACGCAGGGGACGTCGTAGGGGTGCAGCTCGGCGGTGCGGGCCACGACCGCCGGCACCAGCGAGCGGCGGGTGTGCAGGGCGACGCGGGCCTCGGGGTCGTCGTGCACCCGCCCCTCCCACCGGTACACCGACCGGATCGCGGCGAGCTGGTGACCGCAGGCGGCCAGCCGCTCCCCGACCAGCGTCCGCGTGTACCCGGCCAGCCACTCGGCGTCCGGACCGGTGACGACCACCTCGACGACGTCCTCGCTGTCCACGCCGGCCATCCTGCGCGGCGCGTGCCGCGGTCCGCGCGGGGTAGGGCCTGCCCATGAGCGACGACCTGACACTCGACATCGACGGTGAGCACTACGTCATCCGCAAGGGCGACGCCGGCCTGCGGGTGGGCCGCCGCAACGGCGAGGACGTGGCCTGGCTCGACGAGGTCGACCCCGCGCTGCTGCCCGAGGACGCGCGCGCCGCGCTCGCCGAGGGCGACGGCTCCAGCGAGGCGCTGCGGCTGGCGGTCGGCGGCATCGTCCAGGCCGAGGTGAAGCGCGGCGGCTGACCCCGACGTCTCCCGGTCTCCAGGGTCGCGCCGTGGCCGAGGCCCGGGAGGACGAGACCCTGCGCGGCGAGGACCGGTACGCCGAGGACCTGTCCGGCCGGTCGTTCCTGCGCTGCACGTTCGTCGACGTGGACCTCAGCGAGACCGAGTCGGTGGGCGCCACGTTCGAGGACTGCACCTTCACCGACTGCCGCCTGTCCGCCGGCCGGCACGAGGCCTCGGCGTTCCGGAGCTGCCGCTTCACCGCCTGCTCGTTCACCACCGCCGAGTTCACCGACTGCACGTTCCTGGGCAGCGCCTTCGCCGACTGCTCGCTGCGGCCGCTGCGGGTGACCGGCGGGGACTGGTCGTTCACCACCCTGGTCGACGCCGACCTGCGCGGCGCCGTCTTCACCGGCGTGCGGCTGCGCGAGGTGGACCTGCGCGGCGCCGACCTCACCGGCGCCACGGTCACCGACGCCGACCTGTCGGCCGCGGCGCTGGAGGGCAGCCGCTGGGCAGGGGCCGACCTGCGCGGCAGCGACCTGACCGCCTTCGACCCGCGCGCCACCCCGCTGGACGGCGCCCGCATCCGCGCCGAGCAGGCCGTCGTGCTGGCCCAGCTGCTGGGGCTGCGGGTCGGCTGAGCGCCCTCAGAGCAGGGCGAACACGACGAGGAGCACGACGGCCACGGCGAGGACGACGGCCGCCACGGCCCACGGCCACGTCCGCCGCGGCGGCGTCGTCCCGGTCGCACCGGGGGACCACGCCGACGCACCGGGCGGCAGGGTCGGCGGGTCCAGCGGCCGGGGCGTCGCCGGCGGCGGCCGCCGGGACGGCGGGACCTGCGGCAGGACCACCGTCCCCCTCGGCTGCCACGGTGGTGGCGGCGGGTCCAGCGCGCGCTTCGCGGCCGCGGCCAGCTCCCCGCAGGTGCGGAACCGGTCGGCCGGGTCGGGGGCCATGGCCCGCCGGACGACCTCGGCCAGGCCGGGCGGCAGGTCGGGGCGGCGGGCACGCAGGTCGGGCACCTCGCCGCGGACCTTCGCCGCGTAGACGGCCTCGAGCGACAGGCCGGCGTACGGGCGCACACCGGTGAGCAGCTCGTGGAGGACGGCGCCGAGCGCGTACAGGTCGGTGCGCCCGTCGACCCCGCGGCTCTCCAGCTGCTCGAGCGGCGCGTAGGCCATCGTGGCGACGAAGGAGCCGGCCACGGTCAGCGTCGGGCCGCCGGTCACCGCGGCGATGCCGAAGTCGGTGAGCATGACGCGCTCGGGGCCGGTGGACGTGCGCGAGAGCAGGATGTTGTCGGGCTTGACGTCGCGGTGCACCAGGCCGTGGGTGTGCGCGTGGTCGAGGGCGTCGCCGACGGCGCCGACGACCGCGAGGGCGCGCCGCGGCGACAGCGGCCCGGTGCTGCGCAGCACGGCGCCGAGGTCGGTGCCCTGCACGTACTGCATGGCGATCCACAGCTGGCCGTCCTCCATCCCGCGGTCGTGCACGGCGACGACCGAGGGGTGGTCCAGCCGGCAGGCGACGTCGGCCTCGCGCTGGAAGCGGGTGACGTAGGCCGGGTGCCGGCTCAGGGCCCGGTGCAGCACCTTGAGCGCGTCCTGGCGCGGCAGCCGCGGGTGGGCGGCGAGGTAGACCGCGCCGGAGCCGCCCTCCCCGATGACGCCCTGGATGCGGTAGCCGGCGAAGACGTCGCCCGGCCTCAGCACGGCCGCCTCCTCCGCCCGCTGGTCATGACCGCGCCGGGTCCAGCGCCCGCACGGTGCCGATCCCGCCCGGGCCGGTCCCCGCACCGCTCCCCCGGCGCGCCGGCACGGGCGCACGGCGCGGCCACGGAGGGGCGGTGGCTCGGGTCAGGTGCACGGTGCCCCCCGGACGGTGCGGCGCGAGGAGGCGAAGGTAGCCCCGTCCGGCCGCGGGCGGCGGTCCCCAGGACCCGCGGTCGGGTCCGGGGACCGCCGGGGTCACCAGGGAGCGGCGTAGTACCAGGCCGCGTCGAGGTCGGCGATGGTGTGACCGGACCACTCGACGTAGATCTCCATCAGCCGCCGGTCGGGCTCGGTCAGGCCCCACGCCTCCCACGCCAGCCCCTCACCGGGCGGGCTCTGCCGGTACCACCCGCCCTGCTCCGTGCCCTGCGGCCCCGCGGGGTCGGCGATGGTGTCGAGCTGGGCGATCCGCTGGTCGACGGCGGCCTGGTCCGGGTACTGGATGTACTCGACGTAGATCCCCGACGGGAGGGTGCAGCCGATCCCCGCGACGGCCGGGGACGTGCGCACCGGGTCGAAGGCGGTGCACGTGGAGTCCCCCCACCCGCCGGGACCCGGCACGTCGGGCAGCAGGTCGTCGAAGGCCGCCGCGAGGTCGGCGGCCGCCAGCCACGGGCTGACCTCCAGGACGAACGACGCGGTGGACGAGGGAGCCCCGCCGTCCTCGTCGACGGCCGTGACCGAGTAGTCGTGGGTGCCCGCGGGCGGGGCCTCGTCGAGCAGGGACGAGCCGGCGGTCCGCGTCTCCAGCACCTCCTCGCCACGGCGGACCTCGTAGTGCTCGGCGTTGTCGACCGGGGTCCAGGACAGGGACACGCCGGACACGAGGACCTCGGCGGTGAGGTCGCCCGGGGGGCGCAGGGCGCTGACCACCGTCTCCGCCGTCGTCAGGTCCGAGCGCTCGCCGTCCCCGGCGACGGCGGCCACCGAGTACGTCGCGCGGACACCGCTGCCCACCTCGGCGTCGAGGTACGTCGTCGAGTCCGAGCGGCCGACGAGGACGCCGTCGCGGTGCACCTGGTACTCCGAGGCACCCTCCACCGGCTCCCAGCGGACCTCGACGCCCTCGGCCTGCGCGTCCACCTGCACCGCGGCCGGGCCCTGCAGCGCCCACGGACGCCAGAGCACGACGCCGGTCGCCGCCGCGGCGAGCAGCAGCAGGACGGCGAGCAGCCACGGCCAGCGACGGCGTGGCCGCGAGCCGGTCCCGACGGCGTGCGACCCGCCGGGAGGTGACCCACCGGGGTACGGACCACCCGGGTAGGTCCCGCCGGTGGGCGGACCGCCGGGGTACGTCCCGCCGGTGGGCGGACCGCCGGGGTACGTCCCGCCGGTGGGCGGACCGCCGGGGTACGTCCCGCCGGACCCGCCCCCCGGCCCGGCCGGCGCACCGGGGTACGGCGCACCGGCGTACGGCGCCTCGGGCGCCGCCCACTGCCCAGCGGGAGCGGCCGGGGGCTGGATGACGGTCTGCGGCGGCCACGAGGAGGGTCCCGCGGGCGGGGCCGGCCAGGAGCCGGGAGCGGACGGCTCCGAGAAGGCCGCGGCCCGGGCGGGGACCGGTGCGACGCTGGTGGCGGGCACCGGCGCGAGCGTGTCCCGGACGGCGGCGGCGAGGGCGTTGCAGGTGGGGTGGCGGTCGGCCGGGTCCGCCGCCAGGGCGCGCTGGAGCACCTCGCGCAGGGCCGTGCGGCCGGGCGGCAGCGCCTCCCACGTCTCCGGCCGCGGCCCGGCGAGGACGGCGCCCATCAGGACCAGCGGCGAGTCCTGGCCGAACACCCGGCGCCCGGTGAGCAGCTCGAACACCACGCAGCCCAGCGCGTAGACGTCGACGGCCCCGGTGATGGGGCGGTCGAGCAGCTGCTCGGGGGCCGCGTACGGGAGGCTGGCGAGCAGGGCGCCGGTGTCGGTCAGCCGCCGCGTCGACCCGCTGGTGTGGGCGATGCCGAAGTCGCCGAGGAAGGCCCGTTCCTCGTTCGTGCCGTCCTTCGACAGCAGGATGTTGGCGGGCTTGACGTCGCGGTGCACCAGGCCCGTCTCGTGCGCGTGGTCGAGCCCGTCGGCGACCGCCTCGAGGATGCGCACCACGCGGGGAGGCGCCATGGGACCGTCCCGGCGGAGCACCTGGTCGGCGTCGGAACCGTCGATGAACTGCATGGTCAGCCACAGCCGGCCCTCGTCGCAGCCGCGGTCGTGGACCCGCACGAGCGCCGGGTGGTCGAGCGTGCAGGCCAGCTCGGCCTCGCGCTCGAAGCGCTTGGCGAAGGCGGCGTCGGAGGACAGGTGCGGGTGGATGATCTTCATCGCGTCCTGCCGTGGCAGGCGCGGGTGCTGCACGAGGTAGACCGACCCCATGCCTCCGGTCCCGAGCTGCCGCACCACGCGGTAACCCGCGAAGACGGCTCCGGCCGTGAGCTCCATCCCCGCTCCCCGATGCTGCCTGTCCCCGATGCTGCCTGTCCCGGCCGCCGGCGTCCCCGCTCGGGGAGGCGGCCCCGTGCGGCGGCACCGTAGTTCGGCCCCGCGACCCGGCCGGGGTCGGTCGTCCTGCCCGGGTCCTGCCGGGCTGCCGTCCCTGCGCGGCGTGACCGTGCTCGCCGTCTCCGACGCGCTCCGTGACCGGGCGGCCGTGGGCGGGTCCGCACCGGGTGCCCCGCTCCTGCGCCGGGAGCGGGGGTGAGAGGGACTTCCGACCCCTCCGGCGGGCGCCCCGTCGCCCTAGCGTGGCGACCGGGCGCCGAGCCGCCGGCGCCCGGTCGCCGGTCCCCACGGCCGGCTTCCCCAGGGAGTCGTCATGAGCGTGCCCGTCGACCGACCGCCCCGTGCCGCCGAGGACTCCGCGCCGGCCCTCGAGGTGCCGGACTCCCCCGCCGCCCTCACGCCCGACGCAGCCGAGCCCCCGAAGCGCGGCCTCGAGGAGCGCGGCTGGCTGCTGTTCGCGGTCGTGGTGGCCTTCATCGTCCTGGCCTTCACCGGCATGGTCGTGCTGACCGCCCTCGGTGGCGGCTTCTCCTACGAGCCCTGACGGGTCCGGCGCTCCCGTCGCGGAGCCAGGTCCAGCGTGCCGCCGTCAGCTCGGTCTGCCGGAGGTCGTCCACACGTCGAGCGGGACCGGTCCGCGGCGAGGTCTCCGGGGCGTCCTGCACCGCGGTCGTCGGCCACGCCCCACGCAGCAGACCACCGATTCGACGCGCGTTCCGATCGAGTACCGGCCGCTGGTGCCGTTGTCCAGGGGACAGCTCTGCCGCACGGACGCGGCGGGGTCGCACACCGCGGAGGCACCGGATGGGACTGAGGGTCACCACGAACGTGGCGGCACTGAACACCCACCGCGTGCTGGCGAGGACCGACCAGGCCACGACCGCGTCGCTGCGGCGCCTGTCGTCGGGACTGCGCATCACCAGCGCGGCCGACGACGCGGCTGGGTTGGCGATCTCCGAGGGCCTGCGCGCGCAGGTCCGTGGGATGACCGTGGCCGTCCGCAACACCCAGGACGGCATCGGCGTCGTCCGGACCGCCGACGGTGCGCTCGGTGAGGTCTCGGCCGTCCTCCAGCGGATGCGCGACCTGTCGGTCCAGGCAGCCGGCACCGGAGTGGTGGACGCGCGCGCGACGGAGGCCGTCGGCACGGAGATCGAGCAGCTCAAGCGGGAGCTCGACCGCATCGCGCACACCACCGCCTTCAACGGCATCCCCCTGCTGGACGGCAGCTACGACCGTCTCTTCCAGGTGGGGGCGAACGTCGCCGAGACCGTCCGCGTGGTCATCCCCCCGACCGGTCGCGGCCTGGACACCGCCGGCCTCGGGCTCGCCGCGGTCGGCGTCGGCAGCGGGGGCAGCGTCCCGGCCACGGTGGTGCCGGCCGTCTCCGCCGCAGAGGGCACGCCGTCTCCGGGTCGCCTCTCGTTGGCCGGTGACTACGTCTCCGCGGGGACGGTCGCCGCCAGCTACCGGGCGCTGACCGGCACGGTGTCCTACGGCGGGCGGTCCTTCGACCTCGCGTCGGTCGACTACACCGGCGCCGTCACGGCGCAGGACCACATCGACCGGCTCGACTCCGCGGCCCTGGCCGCACTGCAGACCACCTTCATCCCGTTCGTCGCCACCGCCACCGAGCTCGTCTTCACCGGGCAGACCCCGGGTCCCGGCTCGACCGCCGCCGACGCGGCTGCGATGACCCCCACCTACAGCGGGCGGAGCGGGAGCGCCGACGCGATCCGCCTCCTCGACGAGGCCATCGGCCTCGTGTCGTCGGCGCGGGCGTACCTGGGCGCCGTCGAGAACCGCTTCGCGCACACCGTCGACCGGCTCACCACGTCGATCGAGAACACCGCGGCGTCGGAGTCGCGGATCCGCGACGCCGACGTGGCCGCGGAGACGGTCGTGCTGACCCGCAGCCAGATCCTCGGCCAGGCCGGGACGGCGATGCTGGCCCAGGCCACCCGTGCTCCGGAGCTCGTCCTCACCCTGCTGCGGTGACCACGACGCACCTCGCCGCAGGCGTCCCCGCAACCCCACGTGGCGGGCGTACGCGCCGGACGTGCGGGCCGGCTCGGCAGCACGACGGCTGGTGCAGGGGCGCGCCGGCCGCCGTCAGCGGTGTGCGCTCACGGCCTCCTCCGAGCGGGGAACGCGCCGCGGACGCACGTCACCCGGCGCGGCGGACGGTGAGGTGCGGTGGCCGGGCCAGCGTCTGGGCCACCACGCAGTACCGCTCGGTCAGCTGCCCGAGCCTGGCCAGGGTGTCGTCGTCGGCGTCGGTGTCCAGCTCGGCGTCCACGGTGACGGTCCCGAGCCCGACCGGCGTCTCCTTGGAGACGCCGAGCGTGCCGCGGGCATCCAGGTCCCCGCGGGCGGTCAGCCGGGCCGAGCGGATGTCGATCCCCATCGCCGTCGCCACGCTGCGCATGGGCACGCCGGCGCAGGCCAGCAGTGCCTGCAGCAGCATGTCGCCGGAGCAGGCGTCGCTGCCGTCACCGCCGGTGGAGGGGTGCAGCCCGGCGCGGACCGGCCCCGCCCAGGTCTGCACGGTCGCGGTGATGCCGGGGTCGGAGAAGTCCGCCTCGGCCGACATCTGCGCGCAGGCCGACGCCGGCTCCTCGCGGTAGCGCTGCTTGAGCGGTGCCTGCAGTCCACGCAGCTGGACGGCGTCCATCCCGGCCTCCTGGTCGTCGCGACACCCCCATGGTCACGACCGGCGTGCCCACTGCGCGACCGGGCGGGGCCGGGACGTGGGCGGGTCACACCGGCCGGGCCCCGCGTCAGCCGCCGACGTAGCGGTCGGTCTCGACGACGAACTGGCCGGTGGCGGTGTTGGTGTCGACGAACTCCGGCAGCAGCGGGACCCGCACGGTGACGGTGGCGCACACGGAGAACTCCTCGCCCGGCAGCAGGGCCGGGGTGTAGCCGCCGGCGGTGTCGCACCCGGCACCGGCCGGCGCGTAGGCCACCCGCACGTCGGTCGCGTCCACCGACTGGTCGGCCACGGCCAGCTGCGCGGCCCGCTCCGCCCGCGCCAGGCCGGTGCCGACGTCGGGTGCGGTGGCCAGCGCCCGGCCGGCCTCCCGTGCGGCCGCGGTCGAGGCGAACACCCCGCGCTGCACCGCGGAGAACCCGGCCACCACGTAGACCAGCGGCACGAACACCACCAGCGCCACGAACACGAACTCCACCATCGCCGACCCCCGCTCACCGCTGCCCAGGCGCTGCCGCAGCCAGCTCACGGCGCCTCCTCCACCGCCCGGCCGGTGACCGCCAGCGGCAGCAGGTCCCCCAGCCCGGCCAGCAGCGTGGGCACCGCCCCCGAGCAGCGCACCGTCACCAGCGTCAACCCGGTGCCGTCGACCTCCTCGCCCGCCGTGCACACCAGCCCCTGCGCCGTGTCCACCGACGTCGCCCGGGCGACCACGGCCAGCGTCCGCCCGGCGGCCGCGCTCGTGGGCACGTCGGCGTTGGCCGCGTACCGCGCGCCGGCCTGCGCGCCGGCGGTCACCACGTTGCGCAGGTGCACGTAGACGGCCACCTGCAGCACCGCCAGCAGCAGCACCACGATCAGCACCGACACCAGCACGAAGTCCACGACGGCACTCCCCCGCTCACTGGCGACCCGGTGGAACGGCCTCGCCGCACGGGCCCGCGCCGAGCGTGGGGGGCGGCGAGGTCCTTCACCCACCGGTGGTGACGGAGGCCAGCGCATTCGTCACCGCGGCGACGATCGCCTCGCGGAACGGGATGAGGATGGCCAGCACCAGCGCCGCCGTCATCACCGTGATCATCACCCAGCCGGGCACGTCGCCCCGCTCGGGATCGCTGCTCCGCAGCCGCGCGGCGAGCACCGCTCCGATCGCCACCAGCCAGGCCCAGGCCCGCATCCGTCGTCCTCCTCCGTGGTCCACGGCGCTCACCGCGCCAGCGAGACGATGCTGATCAGCCCCGGGAACAGGGCGAACAGGACGGTGACCGGCAGCACCAGGAACACGACCGGCACCATCATCTGGATCTCCTTGCGGCCGCCGGCCTCCAGCAGCCGGCGCTTGCCGGCCTCCCGGACGTCGGCGGCCTGCGCCCGCAGCACCTCGGCCAGCGGCGTGCCGCGCTCGATCGCCACGAGCAGGCCGTCGACGAAGCGGGCCAGCGCGTCGACCGACGTGCGGTCGGCCACCTGCTGCAGTGCCTCCGTCAACGGCACCCCGGCCCGCGCCCGACCCAGCGCGCTCCCCAGCTCGCGGGCCAGCTCACCGCCGGACAGACGGGTCACCCGGGCGATCGCCGCGGTCGGGCTCTCCCCCGCCGTCACGGCCAGCGCCAGCAGCTCGGCCACCACCGGGAACTCCGCGAGCAGCAGCTCCTCCCGGCGGTGCACCTGCCGGGTCAACCACCAGTCGCGGCCGAGCACACCGCCGAGCAGGCCGGCCACGCACAGCAGCACCACCGACAGCACGTTGACGCTCCCGGCCAGCAGCGACCCGGCCGTCGCGAGCAGCGCGGCGCCGAGCAGGCCGAGGCCGCCCCACACGACCTGCTCGACGCGCACGTCCTCCACCGTCTGGTCGGATCCGAGGGCGTCGAGCCGCCGGCGGACGGCGGAGCGGCCGCCGAGCACCCGGTCGACGAGGCGGGCGCCGTCGGCCACCACCGGGCCGAACACCCGCCGGGCGGCGGTGAGCAGCCCGGGCTCGGTCGCCGTCCCGAGCAGCCGGGACGGCGGCGGGGTGTCGTGCACGTAGGGCGCCAGCCGGTCGACCAGCCGCACCGCGCGGAACGGCGGCGCGAACGCGACCACGAGCAGCAGCCCGGCCGCCGCGGCCAGCCCCAGCAGCACGCCGGCCAGCGCGGCACTCACTGGAGCACCCGGACGTCCTGCGGCAGCCGCCCGATGCGCAGCATCAGCCGGTACGCGACCAGGCAGACCGCGCCGCCGCCGAGCAGCAGCGCCGTCCCGAGCGGGGAGTCGTAGGCGACCAGCGTGGTCGACTGGGTGGCCAGCAGCAGCAGGACGACCCACGGTGCCCCGACGGCCAGCCGCGCGGCCTGCACCACCCAGCCCTGGCGGGTCTCGAGCTCCGCGCGGGCGCGGGCGTCCTCGCGCAGGAAGCCGGCCAGCGTCCGCAGCACCCGGCCGAGGTCGCTGCCGCCGACCTCCCGGGCCACCCGCAGCGTCTCGACGATCCGGTCGCCCACCGGGTCGGCGAGGTCGGTCTTGAGCCGGTCGAGGCTCTCGCCGAACCGGCCGCTGGAGCGGTGGTCGGCGGCGAAGCGCAGGAAGGGGGGCCGCAACACCTCGGGACCGCGGGTGCCCAGCGCCGACAGCGCCTCGGGCAGCGACAGCCCGGCCCGGACGGCGGAGGCGAGGTTGTCGACCACCTCCGGCCACACCTCGCGCAGGTCGGCGCGGCGGCGGGTGGCCAGCCGGCGCACCTGCACGTGCGGCAGCACGAACCCGAAGACGCCGAAGGCCAGGCTCACGGTGACCGTGCCGGTGGTCAGCAGGACGACGACCAGCGCCAGCGCCCCGAGCCCGATCTGCAGCGCGGCGAGCTGGGCCGGGTTGGTACCGGTCAGGCCGGCCGCGGCGAGCAGCTGCGCGCGGCGTCCCGGTGGGCGCGGACCGGTCCTGCGCCGCGGCGCCCGCGGACCGCTGCGCCACACCAGCAGCAGTCCCGTCCCGAGCAGCAGCCCGAGCAGCGCCCCGGTCAGCTCCACGTCGGCACCTCGAGCAGCGCGGCCAGGTCGAACCCGGCCGCGGCGAAGCGCTCCGGGTGCGGCGGGAAGCCCTCCGCGCGGACCAGTCGCCCGTCCCGGGTGGTGAAGACGTCGGCCAGCTCCACGACGCCGTCCTCGGCGCGGCCCGGCACGGCCACGACCTCGCGCACCCGCCGCTGCCCCGAGGGCTCGGTGGCTACGTGCACGACCAGGTCGACGCTTGCCGCCACCGTCGGGACGACGAAGGCGTGGCCGATGTTGTCACCGGCCAGCAGCGGCAGCGTGCACATCTTCACCACGGCCTCGCGGGCGCTGTTGGCGTGCAGCGTGCACATGCCGGGCAGGCCGCTGTTGAGCGCGATGAGCAGGTCGAGGCACTCCTCCTGGCGCACCTCGCCGACGACGATCCGCGAGGGCCGCATCCGCAGCGCCTCCTTGACCAGCCGGCGCAGCGGGATCTCACCGGCGCCCTCGAGGTTGGGCTGGCGGGTCTGCATCGCGACGACGTCGGGGAGCGGCACCCGCAGCTCGAAGACCTCCTCGCAGGTGACCACCCGCTCCCGCGCCGGGATCGCCGCGCACAGGCAGTTCAGCAGGGTCGTCTTGCCCGCCTGGGTACGACCCGGTAGTTACCGGAAACGTTCGCTCCCGGCCAGGCCCTCCCTACTGCATGAGGTCAAGGATGCGCTCGGCGAAGCTCGCCAGTGCGTCCAGCTCCCCGATAACCGCGACAGCCACAACGGTTCCGGCAGCGAGCTTCTTGGCGTAACGCCGGAGCGCCGTCACGTGCTCTGGTGTCAGTGGCGGTGCCTGGCCAATGGCCGTGCCCGTGAAGCTCCACGTCCCAGATGCAGTAGCAATCGCAGTAGCAGTGCCAGCAGTGGTGTGGACCTCGCCAATCGCCGACGCCGCGCCGAGCGTCTTCGCCACGAGCTCGTTGACCAGGCCCTGAAGTGCGAGCAGCGCCTCGGCTACGTCCGGCGGCACTGTTCCTTCGGCTTCAGTCACAGCGGCGAGCCTGGCAGAAGCCCTGTCCTAGCGCCCGCTCTGCCGCAGTGCTCCACTTGATCCGCTCTTGTCGCAGCGTGGTGCCTACCCCCTAGCCCCCTCCGTGACCGTGGCTACTCTCTAACTACGCTAAGTTACAGGGCCCGCCGTACACAAGGAGGTTCTTCCCCGGATCACCCATCGGCATTGAGGCAGATTAAGGCTTGACAAGGCGCTGCAGACGGGCGGAACCTCTACACTCCCAGGGGGCGACGACCGCCGGACTCCTTCGATCTCCGAGGCGAGGACCATGAAGACGGCACAGATTACTCGCATTCTGATTGGCCTAGCCCTTGTTCTCGCAGTCTCAATGGTCATTCCAATGCCACCAGCGCATGCAGCCTCGCGCAATGGTGCGTGCGACTCTGGCGAGTTTTGCTACTACTACAATAGCAACAATGCCGGCTCAATCTCGGACTTCCCGGCCGAACTTCTGTCCCTCGCGAACTACGGTACTGACCCAGCCACATGCTATGTCTTCATGACCAAGGGCCGCAGCGGGTACAACCAGTGCATCAAAAATAGCGCTGCGTCCGTCTGGAACCGCACCAGCGAGACGGTCATCGTCTACTACAACTCGAATTACGATGCATCAGTCGCCTCTCAGGCAGTCGCACCGGGATTCAAGGGCAATTTAAGTAGCCAGTTGAAGAACAACAATGCTTCCCACCGCGCACAGTCGACGGGGGAGCCACCAGCGCACCCTGGGCCATACCCTCCGGTGGTTCGAACTCTGCATCAGGAATGGGCGGGGGAAGGGAAGTGCCTGGACAGCGATTACACCGGCGAGGTGTACATGATCGACTGCAACGGCGGGAACTACCAGAAGTGGATCATGTACAAGCGCGTGGGCGTCGGGGGCGAGGACCCGATGGTTATTCAAAATGTACAGACAGGCCTCTGCCTAGACGCCCGTGATCGTGATTGGAATACGACTGAGGACGTCTACACCCACCCATGCAACGGTGGGGAGCGCCAACTTTGGCATGACCTTGGTGCCGGTCTTGATCTCCGGGAGCCAGGCGTTCGTGCCCGGCTCATGAACGACTACTACAACAACTGCATGAACGCCCTATCAAGGGGGACGGACGGGGTCAAGTGGTGGCCGTACTTGGGGGACACCTGCGCACCCGACGGATGGGGACTTCAGTGGTGGAGCAGAAGAGTTTGAGTGCCAAACGCTAACTGGCGCGACGCCGCCTGGGCGGCCATCGAGGGCTGAGCCCCCAAACACACACAACCGCCCCTGTCGAGCAACAGTCGGTGGGGGCGGTGTGCGTCGAGGCGGGCCACCGCCCCCTGGATTGGAAGGAGGAACGGTCTAGGGGGCAGGGCCCTCGCGCCCGCCCCCGGTGCCAAGTCCACGGGGGCGGTGCCTTCGCCCCTCACCTGGTTCCGTCAGGTGGGGGGCGGAGTTGTGTTCACCCCGGCCGGAGCGAGTCGAACCCAGCTCAGTCAGGCCCGGTCGTGATCTTGACCAGGGCGGCCAGGTGGTTGAACCCGAAGCCGACCCGCATGACGGCCTTGACGGCCACGCGGTCCGAGGTGAAGAAGACCGACGAGTCCGTCTCGACGGTGGCGTCCTCGCGGACCACCACGACCGCCCGGTCCTGCGGGATGCCGTAGATGGTCCCCGCCGGGACGGAGGGCGACGTGAGCAGGGGCACGCCGTTGATGGAGCGCTGGCCGCCCAGCAGGGTCTGGTTCGAGCCGGTGCTGACCTTCAGGGTGGTGAGGGCCAGCGCGTCCACGGGGTTCGCCACGAAGGAGGTCAGCAGCGCGCCGACACCCTCCGCGAGCGACTGCGCCTCGGCGAAGGGGTCGAGGGAGGCGAAGGCGGCACCGGCGTCCACGGCCTGCACGTTGCCTGCACCGACGGCGAGGCTGCCCAGACCGGCCGGGGCCGGGGAGGCCAGATTGCCGAAGAACGCGGCGTCGACCTTGCGGGCGATGTCGCGGGCCAGGCCAGCGCCGACGGTGGCAGCGGCCTCCGGCGAGGAGTCCTCGGCCAGCTCCCTCGTCACGATCGTCAACCCGGCCACCTTGCTCGGGTGCACGTCCTCCTCGGACAGGACGGCGTCGCTCGGGGCAATTTCATCCCCCTCGGACACCCACGCCGCCTGCGGATCTGCGGTCACGAGGGGGATCCGGTAGACGCTGCTGCCGGTGTTCACGACGGTGGCCACCTGCATCGCGACCGACTCGGCGCCGACCGGCTGCACCAGCAGCTCGGCGACCTGGGCAGGGGTGAGGATGACGGCGCCGTTGGCGCGGGTCATGGTCATGGTGATGTGCTCCTTCAGGAGGGCGAGGGGATGTGGTGGAGGTCAGCGCCACGGGCGCTTCCTCGGTGCCCTCCTGGGGCAGTCGCCGGACCGGGGCTGCCACCTGGGCGAGCCGACCGGTCCGGCGACAAGGTTACCTCGGACCTCAGCGACCACCGATGACGTCAGCCCAGCTGGTGCCTCCGCCGACCGTCCCACCGCGCTGCCCCTGGCCCATGTCGCGGGGCACGCGGGGGCCCTGGGGCTTCCAGTGAGGCCGGGCCTCCAGGACCGTGTCCACGGCGGCGTCGACCTTCGCCGGGTCCACCGTGCCGTCGTCGGCCAGCAGGTCCTCCAGCTTGGCGCCAGCCACCCACAGGTCGGCGGGCGACAGCAGGCGGGAGCCGACCAGGGCCTCGGCGTCGCGCCGCTGGTAGGTGGTCACCGCCGAGGCCAGCCGGTCGCGCTCGGCCTCGGCGTCACGGAGCTTCCGCCGGTAGGCAGCGGCCTCTCGGTTCCCCTCTCCCGTCTCGACCGGCGGGTCGGTGCCCTCGGGCGCGTGGGTGCCCTTCGGGTCCGTCTCGGCCGTCTGAGCCGGCTCGACGGTGGTGTTCGGGGCGGGGTTGGTCACGGTGGTCTCCTTCGGGTTGGTGCTGGTGGTGGTCGGGGCGGTCACAGTGCGGTCCTCTCGGTGCGGCGGCGCTGGGCCTCGGCCCAGACCTGTCGGGAAGTCAGGTCGGGGGCGTGCTTGGCGAGCCAGCGGCGGCGCAGGTCGGCCGCTGCGCCGTCGTTGCTGATGCGGACCCACCACTCCTCGGGGAAGCAGAAGGCAGGGTCCATGGGCGGGATGGGCGGCATGAGCTCCTCCGGCGGAGGGGCGAGCCGGAGCACCCAGTCGGGGATCGAGGCCAGGGCCGTCTCGACGGCGACCTCCTTGCGCTTCACTTGACGGCTCCGCGGATGCCGTAGGAGCCGCGAGCCCCACCCCGCCGCTGCGGCCGGGCCCCGGTCTCCTCGTTGGGCAGGCGGAGTGCCGCGATCAGGCGGGCCAGCGTGATGCGCTGCTGACGGGCCTCCACCGCCGCCGGGTGGACCTTGGGCCCCTGGTCGGTGGACACCAGCGGGCCGTCCCGCCTCACCGCCGCGTCGAGCTGGGTCAGGAGGTCGACGGTGCGCGCGGCCTCCAGGAGGATGGCCGACTCGTGCTCGTCGAGGTCGTACTCGTCGGCGACGGACGCCCAGAGCCGCTTGCCGGCGGCCCTGAGATTCGTGGGGTTCGTGGTCATTTCGGGGTCCTTCCAGGGGGTTGAGGGTCGAAGCGGTTCAGGGGTCGCGTCTTGGAAAGACCAGACCGGCCCGCCAGAGACACAGCCCCCGGGGAGGGATGGCCCCCCACCCCTCCTGCCGGTGCGGAGGTCTCCACGGAAACCACGGCGCGTCCGGTCACGCCGCGTCGGGCGACACGGTGGCGTCCGTCGTCGTCGACTCGGGCGTCGGCTCCGTCGTCGTGACGGGCTCCGTCGTCGTGACGGGCTCCGTCGGCTCGGGCGAGGCCACCACCACCGTTGCGGCGGGCCACCGGCGACGGCGCACGGCGGTGGTCAGCCAGTCCACGACCGTCACCGCGTCAGCAGGCAGCTCGTAGCCCGCAGCCGCGAGCAGCGTCCGCTCCGTGTTCGTCGTCGGGCGCGCGAACGGCCAGCCGCGAACGCCTGCCAGCGACTGGTCCGCGATGACTCGCGAGTCCTCGGCGTCCTGCAGCGAGCAGCCGCGCACGGTGCAGTGCGCGAACACCAGCAGCCCTGCCGGATGGTTGAGCAACTGCGCCCCGCCGCACTCCGGGCAAATGGCTGCGCGCGTTGCCGGCTGCTGCTGCGTCGCGTCGGCCGCGTCGGTGAAGGCCACGGTCAGGTCGTCAGGCATGGGAGCTCCTTGGGGGTCCGCGGGTGGGGCGGTCTGTGGGGGTGGGGTGGCAGCGGGGGTGGGCCGTGAGCCTGGGAGGGGCCCTCTCCCAGCCCCGGGGCCGGCTGTGGCTGTAACGGGGTGGGGGCCCCATCCGCGACCGGGAGGGGGGACGCTCGTGAGTCGGCCACCAGGCAGGGGGTCACCACCACCCCGCTGCGAATGGAAGGGCCGCTCGGCCCCGCTCTGGGGCCACCACCACCACCCGCCCCGCTTCTGAAGCGGGGCAGCGGGGTGGGTGGGGTGAACCCCGCTGACCCAGCTGCCAGCGGGGGTCCAGCGGGGTCAGCGGGGTAGCCATCTACGCGGCCTCCTCGGCGAAGTCGGAGGCTCCGTTGTCGCCCAGGTAGTGCTTCTTGGCCCTGCCTGGACCGCCGTCCACCGCCCGCAGGAGCCGCGCCGCGATGAGGTTGGTGCGCGCCTGCCGGATGGCGTTGTTGTCGCCCTGGACGCCCCGCTCGATGTCCCCGCCGGAGCACCCCGGGTTGTCCTGCACGAAGGCGAACACCGCCGCCTCGACCGCACTACCTCGCGACTCGCGGCGGGAGCCTCCGCACAGCGACAGCCGCCTGGTGTCGGCGTCGTAGGCCAGCTGCGACTCCGGCTGGTTCACGTCACGCCCGTAGGCGCTGAAGAACCGGGCAGAGCTGTGGTCCTCGGCGTCGGCCTTGACCACCTTCCAGATGGCGTCCGGCCAGTCGAGGATGCGGCTGTCGCCCCGGGACCGCTCGTTGCTGTGCCCCATGTGGTGAACGACGAAGAGCTCGCCGATCCCGGCCTCGGCCACCAGCGCGTCGAGGGCCACCAGGAACCGTCCGGCGTCCTTGTCCTCGCTGAGCCCAAGGGCGTCGAGGGCAGGGCGCAGGCAGTCGAACACCATGAAGTCGGCCGGGCCGATACGGGCTGCCCACTCGGCCCGCACCACCGGATCGAGGATGTTGAAGCCGGACAGCTTGCCCCGCAGCGCCAGCACCTCGACAGCCTTGGTGCTCTCGATGGACTGGTCGCGCATCCAGGACCGGATCATGCGGCGGTCCAGCTCGTTGTCCAGCAGCACCACGCGCTGGGCGGGCTCCACCTTGAACCGGCCCAGGAAGTCGCCCCCGTCCACCAGGCAGCGCACGAGGTTGGCGATCATGGTGGTCTTGCCGGCCTTGTGAGGCGCGGCGAGCACCACCCGACCGCCAGTGGGCATCAGGCCGTCCACCCGGTAGCGGGCTTCCTCGTCCGGCTCCTCCAGGAGTTCGGCCAGGCTGGTGAGCTCCGGGAGCTCGACCTCCTCCCGCTCCTCCCGGGCGAGGAGCTCCTGCGCGGCCTTCCGGACACGCATGGCGTGCGCGTGCCTGGCGACCTCCTCCGCGAAGGTGTCCACCGGCTCCACCCGGGCCACCACGTCGAAGTCGTCGGCAGGGTCGCTGGCGCCGTACTCCTCCGCCCGAGCCAGGGTGGCGGCGGGGTCAGCCGCCTTGGCCTGAGCGACCGCCCACGACAGCAGCCCTTCCCACTCCTGGGCTGCCTTCTCGGAGCTGCGAGCCGCCCCCTGGCTGGGACCGTCACCATCGACGGCGACCGCCTTGGAGAAGGCGTCTCCGAGGGCTCGCACCGCCTCGTGCGCGGGGTACAGCCCGGCCGCAGCCTCCTTCATCGCGCCGGTCAGGTGGCCCGACATGGTGTCGTGCCTGGACTCCCCCGCCTCGACCTTGGCGAGCCAGCCGGCCACCAGCCGGTCGAGCAGACCAAGGCGGTCGCCGCTGTCGTGTTCGGCGATGAACGCCTCCACGTCGGCGCTCGTCGCGGCCTCGGCACTGTCTAGGTAGTCGGGCAGCTCCTGGGCGACGTAGTCGGGCAGCTCCGGCACTGGGCCGACGTGGCCCCAGGCGTACAGGCCGTCCGGGTCCGCATGCTCCGACGGGGCCACGACAATGACGCCGTTGCGGCCTCGCACCTCGCCCCAGGTGCCGCCGAGGGAGCCGGTGCTGTTGCCGAGCACACGACCCCCGGGCATCCGGAACAGGTAGTGCCTGCGGTCAGCCTGAGCGGGCCGCGTGTTCTGCCAGGGAGGGCTGCACTCCGTCACCGCGAGATCCAGCAGCTCGTGCAGGTTCTCCGGCTTGTCCACGTCGAGCACGACCAGACCCGACCGACCGCAGTGGAGGAAGACCCCCCGGTCCGTGCCCTCGGGGAACCACCTGCGGATGACGGCCGGGGCGCGGCTCGTCAGCGTGGGCCAGCCGTCGCCCAGGATCGACCCGGGGTGCTTGCTCCGGTGCTTCAGCGGGCCGACGTACAGGCCCGCCTCGGCGTAGGCGAGCGCCGCATCGAGCACGCTCATCCCAGCGACGTCAGGGACGCTGGGGGTATCGTTGATCTTGGTCTCCGCTCGCCTGGCAGCAGCACGGACCTCGGACGGGCTCTCCTTGTGGGGGCCCGTTTCCGTGTCACTCATGGGCCCGGCCCCGATGCAGCTCGACCAGGGCGTGACGGAGCTGGCACCGGCCGCCCGCGCCCTGAGCGTGCATCGTCCGCAGGGCTGCCCGCGCCTGCTCCTCGGTCGGGTGCAGCAGGACGGTGGTGGCGCCGCAGTTCCGCACGGTGGCGAATCGACCCTCACCGAGGACCCAGCTCGCGCCGGGCCAGACGTCGCGGGCGAGGTCGTTCCAGGTGCGCGTCAGGACGGCGTTCACCGGGCACCGCCCTGGAACACGTACGCAGTCCGGCCGTCGGCCCGCGACATGGACATGGCGCCCTTGGGAGCCGTGCCCCACCGCGAGATCGCCTCGGTGTCAGCCACCACGGCGATTGAGCGTGGCCGGGAGGCGCAGCAGCCGTCGGCGCAGATCAGCATCTCGTCCTGCGCGGTCTGGCCGACCAGCACGACCATGCTGTTGTTGTGCAGGGCCATCTGCGCCGCCATGAGGCAGCAGCGCTCCCGCAGCTCCAGCGGCAGGTCGAGCGTCGGCGTGACGACGGGGACCTTGCTGCACGCGGCGGTCACTTCGATCCACCGCCCACGATCAGCACCGCGAGGCGGGCCCGCTGCTCGGCGGTGAGGGGCGGGGCGACGTCGAGCGCCTTCTGGATGGCTCGCTCGGCGTTTGCGCAGTTCAGCTCGCGCTTGGCCTCGAGGATGGCAGCAGGGGTGGCGCCGGGGCGGCTCATCAGACCGGCGAGGCGGCCACGAGCGGACAGGACAGGATCGGCCACTGGGGGTACTCCCAAGTGCACCGGCCAGGCAACTAGCCCGGCCTCGTCTTGGTTTCCCTCGGGCGTCTGCCCCCAAGCCTCACGCGTAAGCCGCTCAGCGCTTTAGCCAACTACGAGCATACGCTACGTGTGTCTGAATCCCGCTTCTGACCAGCCGTTATACCCCATCGACCGGGCCGAGATCCTCGGGCACCTTCCAGTCGATCGTCAACCGGGCGAGCACCTGCGCGGGTGTGCGTCGGCCCGTGCCGCCACGCCGGACCCAGATGCGCTCCATGGCGTCGTCGAGCACCGCTCGCTGGGCCTCGACGTCCTCCCCCGCGCTCGCCCAGGCGTCCTCGAACCACCCGGCGTCCTCGTAGCGGAGCGATACGTTCGGGGCTTCCTCGCGCTTGGCGTCCCGCAGGTCCAGGAGGTCGGCCTGCTGCTGTTGAAGCTCGCGCCGCACCTCGCGGTCGGTGGCCTGCCGGATAAGCTGGTCGAGCTCGTCGAGCCGGTGCTCGATCTCGGGGAGAAGCGCCGCGCCGCCCTCGTGCACTTCCTCGACGCGCGTCCAGCGCACCCGCTCACCCTTCTGCCGCAGGAACTCCGCCACCACGAGGTGCTCGAAGTTCGAGATCACCTGCGAGCACTCGGGGCAGGTGTACCCGTGGCGACCGTTCACCGTGCACCGGTGCATCCGGATTCCATCGCCGCCATGCTCGCCGCACCACAGCAGGCCCGACAGGAGCGCGGAAGTCTTGGACCGGAGCGCGCGGGGCCTGGACTGCGCGCTGTCGTTGTCGTCCAACTTCGCCACGAGCGCGCGCCAGTCGGCCACCGGCAGGATCGCCACCGACTCGTCGACCACAGGCAGGCCGTCGCCGTCGCGCAGGACGTTGCTGCCGCGCTCCTTGGTCGTGCTGCCGGGGTTGAAGGGAGTCATGCCGGCGAGGATCGGGTGCCGCAGGATACGCTCCACGGTGCCGTAGACCCACGAGCCGCGCCCGGTCGGCGTCGGTGCGCCGACCTCGTCCAGCCACTGGACGACGCTGTAGATCGAGTTGCCGCGCAGCACCCGCTCGGCCATGCCCCGCACGTAGTCGATGCGGTCCGGGTCGTGGGCGAGCACCAGCCCTGGGCCGTCGGGGTTGGGGACGCTGCGCCAGCCGAAAGGCACCTTGCCGCCGACCACGCGCCTGTCCTTCAGGAGCTTGACGCGAGCGTCCGCCACTCGTGCACGGATCGAGTCCGCCTCCATCTGCCCGAACACCGCCAGGATTTGCGCGAAGGCGCGGCCCTGGGGAGTCGTCATGTCGATCGGGTCTTCGACGCCGACCAGGCCCGCCTTCCGCGCCTGCAACGACTCGTCGGCGTGGAGGAAGTCCAGCAGCTTGCGCGACAGCCGGTCGATCTTCCAGATGATGACGGCGTCGTACTTCTGGGGAGCTTCCAGCAGCTCTCGCCACCCGGCCCGATCCTCCGGCCTCTTCTCGCTGGCGGACACGCCGTCGTCCTTGAAGGTGCCGACCACCTGCCACCCCCGGGCAGAGGCGTACTGCTGCGCCGCCTCTACCTGGCGGTCGATGCTGACCGACGCCTCTTGAGCGACGCTGATACGGGCATAGATGGCTGCACGGCGGGTGGGCATGGATCTCTAACGTACCGGTTCCACCCCTGCCCGGGTGCCGCCGGAGACCAGCACGTTGAGCCCGGAGGCGACAGCGGCCTCCAGGAACCGCGCGGCCTGCACGGTCAGCGTGCCGGTGGCCACCAGCTCGTCGAGGCCGTGCGCCTGCAGCACGAACTTGCGGATGTTGACCGCCATGTGCCGCCGGGTGATGTCGGGGATCACCACGTGCAGCCGCGACCCGTCGGGCAGCACCGCGTCGACGAAGGGCTGGCTCATGTCGATCCGCCGCCCCGACGTGCGCAGCATCCGCTCGACCAGGTCGGCCAGCTGCCCGGCACCCAGGATCGTCGTGGTCAGCTCGCTGCGCCCACGGCGGGCGACGAACACCCGGCCGGGCTCGTTGACCCAGATCTCCTCGACCTCGGGGTCGTCCAGGTGCCGCTGCAGCGGCCCGAAGCCGGCCACCCGGTCGAGCACGTCGCGCACCACCGAGTCGGCATCGGGAATCGGCGGCAGCGCCGAGGTCAGCGATCGCTCGGCGTAGTCGGCGACCACGTCACGGACCAGCACCCGCACCGGCGCCGGGTCGGTGAACGGATCGAGCCCGCGGCGCCGGATCAGCTCGCGCACCTCGCCGTCGACGACGTCGAGCGCGCTCGTCGCAGTCGGCACCGCACCCCCGTCGACCAGCCGTTCCGGATCCAGGACGACGGGACTGTAGGTGCGCCCCGGCAGCCCACGGGGCCACCGTCAGCCGATCTGTGGACAGCACGCACCCCACCTCGCACGCCGTCCACCTGACCGGGTGACCGGCGAGGGTGGTATCAGCGGGGCCGCTCCGCCCTCTCCCTGACGGCAGCACGACTCCTCGTGGACGGCTGCCACCTCTCGAACCGCACCCAGGCGGAGGACACGGTGGCCGATCGAGACACCCAGTCGACCCCTCCCGGCACGACGGCGGAGTGCACCCCGCCACGCGCCTCGACGATGCTGCCGACCGCTCAGGAGGGAGGACGGATCCCGCGTACGGCCGCCGTCCTCCTCGCCGTCGTCGCGGTCGCCGTCGCGGGAGCCGGGTGGGCGACCTACCAGCACCTCGCTCCGCCGCTCCCCGGCCTCGTGCGCATCGAGCTGGGACTCGAGCGGCCCGACGACGCGGCGCTCCTGCGCGACACGCTCGGGCCGGACGCCTCGCTGGTCGTGGGCTACGGGTGCGCCCTCGTCGTCCTGGGCTGGCTCGCCCGGATGATGACCTGGAGCAGGACGTCCCGGCGGGTCGCCGGTCTCGGACTCCTCTGCGCCGCCGCCACTTTGGTCGCCGACGTCGCGGAGAACGTCTTCCTCCACTCCGCCGAGCGCGCCGAGTGGCTCTACACCGCCGCCGGGGCGGCCGCGACGGTGAAGTGGTCGGCCGCGGTCCCGGCCGCGGTCACCGCGCTCGTCGGTCTCGTGCTGACGTTCGCCCGGGCGATCGGCAACAACCGGCACCGGCTGGCGAGGATCGCCCGGACCGGCAACCGCGGCATGACGCCTCCGCCCCCGCGGGAACCGCCTCCGGCGGGCAACGTCCCCTGCGCGACGTCCCCTGAGATGCTCGACTCCACCCGGTGGCGGAACGCCTACCATGTGCCTCCGGACCCGCGGCCGATCGCGAGCCCGGCCGCGGACGGCGGACCGGTGGCGATCTGCCTCTCCGGCGGGGGCGTGCGCTCGGCCAGCGTCGCGCTCGGCGCCCTGCAGGCGCTGCGGCCGGTGGTCCGGGAGGCCGACTACGTCGTCTCCGTGTCCGGCGGCGGCTACACCGCCGGCGCGCTGGTGCAGGCCCTGACCCGTGGCGGCTCGGACGGACACGACGGCGTCGACCGGGACCCGGACAACGCCCTGGCACCGGGCGGTGTCGTCGAGGACCACCTCCGGCGGCACTCTAGCTACCTGGCCAGCACGGCGGGCAAGCTGGTCCTGGCCCTGGCGCTGCTCGCCCGCGGGCTGATCGGGAGCCTGTTCATCCTGTTCAGCGGGGCCGTCGTCGTCGGTGTGCTGGTCGGCGTCTTCTACGCCGCCGTCCCGCTCACGGAACTCGGCCAGGTCGCGGTCCCGCAGAACGGCTCGTCGGTCGAGTACCCGGCACCGCACGTCGCTGCCCTCTGGGGCCTGGGGGTCCTCGCAGGGGCGGCGTTCCTGTCCTGGACGGCCGGCATGGTCCTCGCCAGCTGGTGGGAGTGGGACGCGCTCGTCTGCCGGGGGCTCCGGCTCATCACGCAGGCGGCCGGTGCCCTCGCCGCGGTCGTGGCCACGTTCGTCCTGGTGATCCCTGCGGTCACCTTCGCCAGCTGCTGGCTCTACGCGCAGACCGGGCGGAGCGGCGCCGTCACCGTCGGCGGCCCGCTCGTCACCGTCCTGCTCAGCTACCTCGCCGCAGTCGCGGCCACCTGCGCGAAGAAGCCCGGCCGCATCCCGGCTCTCCTCAAGCGGGCCAGGCCCGCGGCGACGTCGACGCCCGCCTCGGTGCTGCGGCTGCTGCTCGTCGCGGTCGTGCTCGTCCTGCTGGGCGCCGTCTGGCTGCTGGTCCTCGGCGCCGCCGTCTCCACCCGGGCGGAACCGACGGCGCTGTGGACCGCCCTGGTCGTCGGCGTGCTCTGGCTGCTCGTCGGGGGCCTCGTCGACGAGACGGCCCTGAGCCTGCACCCCTTCTACCGTGCCCGACTCGCGGAGGCCTTCGCCGTCCGCGCGAAGAGGGGCGTGGCGGTGCCCTACGAGCCGACGGAGGCGACCACCCTGAGCAGCCACGGCCGCGTGGAGGACGACGACTGGGGATCGCCGGCACCCCGGTTCCTCTTCGCCGCCGCCGCCAACCTCGTCGACGACGACCGGACCGCGCCCGGGCTCCGGGCCGTCTCCTACGTGATGAGCAGCGACCACATCGGCGGACCGGACGTCGGCTGGGTCCCGACGTCCGTGGCGGTCGACGCCTGCCCGAGGCAGCTGGGGAGGGACCTGACCGTCCAGGCGGCCGTGGCCATCAGCGGTGCGGCCTTCGCCTCGGCGATGGGCCGGGCCTCGTCCTGGTACGGGAGCCTGCTGGCCGTCTCGGGCGCCCGGCTCGGGTCGTGGCTGCCGCACCCGGACTTCCTGCTGCTGCGCCAGGACCTCGCGGCGCGGGACCACTGGACCCTGCCGGGACTGCCGCGCGTGCGCCGCTTCCCCTACCTGCTGCGGGAGGTCCTGGGCGTCCACCCGTACTCCCAGCGACTGCTGCACGTCTCCGACGGCGGCCACTACGAGAACCTGGGCCTGGTCGAGGCGCTGCGGCGCGGCTGCCGCAGGATCTACGTCATCGACGCCAGCGGCGACGCGCCCCCGACCGCCGGCACGTTCGGTGCGGCCCTGCGCCTGGCGCACGACGAGCTCGGGGTACGGATCGAGCCGGAGAAGGGGTTCGACCTGTTCGACCTGGTCCCGGGCAGCGGGAAGCCGTTCGAGCCGAAGGACCCGTTGGCGGCGCTCAACGCCCGGCTGTGCGAGCGGGGCGTCGTCAGGGCGCGGATCACCTACCCGGAGGAGAGCGGGCTCCCCCTGGACCAGCGCACCGGCGTGCTCGTGCTCGCCAAGGCGGTGCTGTGGCCGGAGCTGCCCTACGAGGTCCTCGCGTACGCCGCGGCCAACCCCGTGTTCCCGCACGACAGCACCGCCGACCAGTGGTTCGACGAGGGGAAGTTCTCCTCGTACAAGCGGCTGGGGTACGAGCTCGGTCAGCGCTGCCTCTCCCCCGCCGAGGACGTCCGCGAACGGCCCGATGGCACGGACGGCGCCGCGGTGCGGGAGCCGACTCCTCCGCTGCCGCCGCACGGGGACGGAGGGGCCGCGGCGTCCGCGGTGTCCGTCGTGGCCCCGTCCGTCGCTGTCCGGGGCCGGCCGGCGCCGCACGCGGATCCCGCCGGCGTCGGCCGGCGCGGGAACGGGAGACGGCACGCCGGCCGGTCGAACGGGCGGTCGCGCTAGGGCCTGCGGGTCGCGACCTCCGGGTTGAGGAACAGGCCGGGTACCAGCATGTGGACCGCGCCGACCAGGACGTTGTCCCCGGACGACAGCGCCGCGGCCGACCCCGTCACCCGAGCGCGCAGCCGGGCTCCCTCCGCGGCGGCGTGGAAGACCTCCGCGACGTCGTGCCAGGTGTACTCCGGGCGCAGCTGCAGGCCGAACCGGCAGGCGAGCCGCTCGTAGGTGGCGGTCCAGTAGGCGATCCACTGCTCGTGCTGGGCCTTGAGGAAGGTCTGCACCAGCGGGTGGTTCGGCAGGGCGACCCATACGACCGTCCGGAGGCTCCACAGCTGGTCGTTCAGGGTCACGGTCATCACCCGGTCGACCAGCCGCCGGACGAGCTCCCCGAAGGGCAGGTCCTCGGGGAGTCCCCTCGCCGCCTCGGTCACGTCGTGGATGGCGTGCTCCACCAGGGCCGGTCGCATCAGGTAGGCGATGAGGTCCTCGGTGTAGCGGCTCTTGTACCGCCAGCGGTCCCGGAACATCCCGACGGTCAGCATCCGAGGGTGGTCCCGGTGGGCGTCCTCGTGCTCCGCGCGCTCGATCAACCGGGCCTGGGACAGCCCGGCGAACAGGCGGGTCCCGGCGTCGTGGTCGTCCATCAGGTCGGGACCCCGGTGGTCGAGCAGGTCGTCGCAGAGCAGCAGCAGCCCGACGTCGAGGAAGGCGCGGGTCTCCGTGCTGTTCGCGATCTTCGCCCGGGTCGCCGGGCGGGCGTCGGCCGCGACGTTCGTCAACACCACCGACAGGTCGTCCTCGGGCATCGGCTTCCCCCGGGTGCCACGTGAGCTGGACCTCCAGCGTAGGACCTCCAGCGCTGGAGGTGTCGCGGCCGTACCCCGGGAGGTGCGTGCCCGGTCCGGCGGCTGGGGGTGTGTCCGCGGTCACTGATGGGCTTGGACCTGCCGTGCCGGTCCGCTCGACAGTCGTCCCACCAGCGAACGGCCGCCACGGAGGACCACATGACCGCGCTCGACGCCAGCCGCGACGCGCTCCACCCGGACGACGCCGCCCCCGGCGCACGCCCGTGCACCCCCGGCCCGGACACGTGCAGCCAGCCCGATCTGGCGACGCTCGTCGACGCCGCCCGGCGCGGCGAGCCCGCCGCCTGGCAGGGGCTCGTGCAGCGGTTCGCCCCGCTCGTGCGCACGATCACCGGCAGGTACCGGCTCAGCGAGCACGACGCCGAGGACGTCGGCCAGGTGACCTGGCTGCGTCTGGTGGAGCACCTCTCCCGTCTCCGCGAGCCGCTGGCCCTGCCCGGCTGGATCGCGACGACGGCGCGCCACGAGAGCCTGCGTCTGGCCCGGGCCCACGGCCGGACCCTCCCGGTCGACCCGCTGGACGGCTCGGCTCCCGAGTTCACGGGCACCGACCCCGAGGTCGACGCCGACCTGCTGCACGCCGAGGAGGTCGAGGCCGTGCGCGAGGGCCTCGCCGCGCTGCCCCCGGCGCAGCGCGACCTGCTGCTCCTGCTCGCGGCCGACCCCCCGCTCAGCTACCGCGAGATCAGCACGAGGCTGGGGATGCCGATCGGCAGCATCGGCCCGACCCGGGCCCGCACCCTGGCCCGCCTGGGCGCGACGCCGGCCGTGAGCCGGTACCTGGGGTCGGGCCGGCGCAGGACCGCCCGTCGGACGTGTGCGGCGTGAGGCGTGCGGGATCGGCAGGTCAACCCCACGGGGCGAACGCGGCCTTGCCGGTCCCGACGACCCCGGCCAGCTGCGGGCAGTGCCTGCGCACCACCGCGGCCATGCTCCCGCGCTCGACCCAGTCCATCCCGAGTGGGGTGTACACCTCGGGCCGGAAGTCCACGGTGAGGAACCGGTCGCTCTGCAGCCGGCGGGAGGCCATCAGCAGGAAGACGCGGAACGCGGTGTCGCTGAACCCGAAGCCGGCGGGCGGCTCCTCGGCGAGCAGGCCGACCACGGTGTCGACCTCGTCGACCGACCGGTACAGCCGCTTCAGCGCGGCGAGGCTGTCGGGGTCGGTCGTGAGGTCCTCGAAGCGGCCGACCCGGGGCATGTGCAGCCCGGCCCGGAAGTCGTTGTAGCGCGGCACGCCCCGCCTGCGGGTGCGCACGACGTCGACGACCGCGAGGTCGACGATCTCGCCGTCCCGCTCGAAGTGCCGCAGTGCGTCCGGGAAGTTGTGCAGCGTGATCGCGCCCGGGTGGGCGATGCCCAGCGAGTACAGCGAGTTGGCCAGCCCGACGTCGCGGAACCTCGGCTCGGTCCTCTCCCCCGAGATCTCGTCGAAGTCGACCTTCTCCGCCTCGCCCGTGGCGAGGTCGACGAGGACGTAGTCGTCGGGGATGAGGGGGTGCATCCGGTACACCGTCACGAACTCCTCGGTGAGGGAGAACGGGACGCCGGCGTGGTCGGGCCGGGTGCGCGGGATGCCGCGGACGGCGTGCGGGTCCAGCAGCCGGAGGCCGAGGCGGGTGAGCCACTGGTCCGGCGCACCCCGCCAGTTGACCGACATCGCTGTGTCGAGGGTCTTCGTGCCGAGGATCGCCGGCGTCCACTCCACCGTGTGGATCTTCGCGATCAGCGCGGACACGACCAGCCGCGCGGTCTGGTACGTCCGCTCGTCGCCGAGGTCCGGGTACTCGCCCTGGAGTGCGTCGCACACCGCGTTGTGCTCCCGGGCGAACAGGGTCTGCAGCGCGCTGAGGCCCAGCCACCAGCTGTCGGAGAACCCGGTCATCGCCACCCCGTCCGCGAAGGGCAGGTGGCCGTCCTCGAGGCGGAGCCGCGCGCCGCGCCCGCCGTCCTCGCGCAGCGAGCGCGCCGTCTTCGCGTCGCTGCCGTAGACCTCCGAGCCGTCCCACCAGTGCGAGACCAGGTTGCGGTCGTCGCGGTCCTCGGCGATGCGCATGACCTGCTCGGGGCGGCCGTCGCTCGTGCTGCGCCACTCGCGTCCGTCGGGCAGCGGGAGGTCGATGCTGCGCTCCCTCACCGGGTGGCGGTCGTGCTGCACCCAGTCGTGCACCTGGAACTGGATCCAGGCCGCGGCGAGGACGTTGAGCGACGGGGCGGGGATGAACTCCTTCCGCGCCAGCAGCTCGTCGGCGACCCGGACCGGGTCGGGGAGGTCCGACGGGCAGGTGTCGACCGGCATGTTGCGGCCGAACCGGGCGTCGACGGCACCCATGCGGGGGGACGACAGGTCGTTCCAGGAGCCGTCGGCGGTCCGGTGCGCCACCGCCTCCGGAGGGGGCGTGGGCCCGGGGCGCCGCACCTCCACCCGCTCCGGCCGGTCGGGGTCGACCAGGTTGTGGCGGCGCAGCTGCCGGCGCAGGACGGCCAGGTTCAGCAGGGCCAGCCGGGACGGCAGGCGGTGCCACGGCCACCGCCGGTTGACGCGGGCGAACACCCGGCCGACCAGCCCGTTGAGCAGGACCGTCCGCCGGGGCTCCTCGGTCACGAAGCGCTGGTGCAGGCGGTGGGCGCTGCTGGCCTCGTAGGCCGCCCGCCGCGCCCGGTTCAGGTTGCCGAGCGGCCGGAACTCGTCGGTGGTGTTCCAGGGGTTGAAGGCCAGCCGGTCGACGCGGTGCTCGGCGAGACGGGCCCGTGCGGTGTCCAGGTCCTGGCGGGGCAGCACCAGGCGGGCCACGGACACGGAGCCGCCGCGCCACTTCCGGGACGTGTTCTCGACCGGCGTCCGCCGCTCCGAGACGTAGCGCTGCACCTGGAGGTCGAACTCGACGTCGCCGGCCGCCAGCCGGCGCGCGAGGTCGGCGCGCAGCCCGTCCGGACCGGTGCTCGGCGGGACGTCCGGTGCGGACACCGGGTGCAGGCGGTAGCGGACCGGGCCGGCCTGCCCCCACAGGATCGCCCCGCGGCTGTAGTAGCTCTCACGGGCGAGGCTGGCGGACCGACGGGTGGACCGGACGAGGTTGAGGATGATCCGGACGGCCGCCCGCGGCCCGACCCTGCGGGGCAGCCGCAGTGCCAGGGACAGCAGCTTCGACGGCGTCGACGTCCGTCCCGCCACAGCCGAGGCCATCGCGACGAACTCCCGGGCATCGGCCGCCGGGGACACCGGGTAGTTGGTCATCAGCAGGTCGTGCACGGTGTCCCCGCCGGCGTGGACCCGCAGGGCGACACCGCGCATGTCCTTGGCGGTGTCGGCGTGGGGCGTGCCGTTCGCGTTGGAGAAGCGGACGGTGACGGGGAGCTCGGCGCCGGGCCGGAAGCACCCCTGGCGCAGGTCCTCCGGCAGGTCCTGCCGCACCCGCAGGCAGGCGTCCTCCACGGCCAGCACGGTCTTCGCGTGGAAGGCGCGGTCCACGGCCGCCGCGCCGCTCGCCGCGCGGTTGCGCTCCTGGACGAGCATGAGCTCCCGGGCGAGCTCCTCGAAGACGAGCAGTTCGGCCTGCTCGCTGCCGCCCTCGTACGTCTCGTACTCCTGGTGTCCCACCGGCGTCGTCCCCTCCGTGGTCGGCGAGCCGTGACCCGCATCGGGCCACTCCTCCAGGAGGCGGACGGAGCCGGAGCTGATACGGCTCTCGCCCGGCGGTGTCCCGTCGTGCCGCACCGGGCCGATCCGCACCTCCTCGTCCCCGCAGCCGCCCCCGGGTGCACCATGTCGCGGCCGGTGGACGCCCACCAGGGTCGAAGGCTCGTGGCGGAACCCGTCCCCGCCGTGCCCGCGGGACGTCGAGGCCGCGGTCGGCGTCAGGGGTCGACGCAGCGGTCGGTCCCGACGACGAACTGGCCGGTGGCGGTGAGGGCGGGTCGACCCGAGTCAGACCTCGGTGGCGTGCGGGACCGCCGTCAGCCGGTCTCCGGACGGCGCGGCCACCACCTCGCGCGCCGTCGACCTGACCGGGTGACCCGCGAGGGTGGCTCAGGACGGGGCGGCCTCCCGGGCCGCGTCGGGCAGGAACGGGGTCGGCCGGGCCGGCAGGGGCACCGGCATCCCGTCGGCCACGTCCTTGCTGGGCAGGCCGTCGAGCAGGGTCTGGGCGCGCTGGTCGAGCAACCGGGTGAGCAGCTGCTGTGCGAAGCCGAAGACCAGCGCGTAGGCGAGGATCTGCACCTGGGAGTCGAGCGCGGACAGGCCCGGGACGAAGTCGCCACGGATCGCGATCAGCCCGAGGACCGCGGTGAGGGCGCCCAGCGGGACCTTGAGCGTCGCCACCGCCACCGGCACGTCGTAGGGCGACGTCGTCCCCTTGAGGTTGCGGATCGACGCGGCGGCGGCCAGCGCCCCGCCGAGCAGCCCCAGGAAGGCGACGACGAGGACGTCCGCGTTCTGCGGACCCGTGACCGCCGACCGCGTCGGGCAGTTGACGCCGGCCTCCCTGGCCACCGCCGCGCCGGTGCTCGTGTCCACCACCTCGCGCGGGAAGCACAGCGGCAGCACGGACGGGTACATGGCGACGACGGCGACGGTGACGGCCATGAGCACGGAGACGAGCAGCGCCGACATCAGCAGGATGTTGCGGAAGCTGCGCAGCTGGGCGTGCCGGCCGTCGAGCACGGCGAAGCTGTCGCGCATGGTGGCGCTCAGCCGCGGCCGGAGCTGGGCCACGGTCGCGTACTGGCGGAAGTCGTCCACCGTGCGCTGCCGGAGGTCCTCCCGGTTGAGGGCCGCGTTCGCCCGCGCGACCGCGGGGCGGATCTCCGCCCGCAGCTCCTCCAGGCCGGCGACCTCCACCAGCTGGACCTCGGCCGCGTGCATGTGCCGGTACGCCGTCTCCACCAGCGTCCCGCGCCACCAGTTGGTCAGCCGCCGCGGCAGCGGATCGCGGCGGTAGGCGGCGTTCCCGGCCTTGTCCAGGTGCCTGCGCACGCCCGCGAGCAGCGCCCGCCCCGCGTCGTCGAGCCCGCCGCGGGCCTCGGCCACGTCCGCGCGGACCCGCAGCGCCTCGACGTCGACCGCCACCTGCGGGACCCACACCCGCCGCACCGGCCCGCCGGCGTCCTCCGTGCGTCTCACCGTCCACCTCCTGCTCAGCGGGGGCCGACGCTAGGAGCCGCAACGTCACGGTGGCGTCACCGTCACCGGAGGCGACGGCGCGCACGGCCCCGGCACGACGGCGGCGCCCCTCAGACCGGGCGGGTCAGCACCCGCGGCGCCCGCGGCACCGGCACGGCCGCCGCGGCGGCGTCCCGCGCCACCTGCTCGAGCAGCACCGCCTCGGCGTCGGTGCGCTCCAGCGGCCGGGCGAACAGGTAGCCCTGCGCCGAGTCGCAGTTGCCCTCTGCCAGCAGCCGCGCCTGCTGCTCGTGCTCCACGCCCTCGGCGAGCACCTCCAGGCCCAGCGTGCGGCCCAGGTCGATGGTGCCGCGCACGATCGCCGGCATCGGCTCGCCCTCGGCCATCGTGCTGACGAACGAGCGGTCGATCTTGAGCACGTCCACGGTGAACTGCTGCAGGTGCGCCAGCGAGGAGTAGCCGGTGCCGAAGTCGTCCAGCGCCAGCCGGACGCCGAGCGCCCGCAGCGCCGCCAGGCAGGCCGCCGCGTGCTCCGGGTCGCCGACGAGCGCGGTCTCGGTCACCTCCACCACCAGCGATCCCGCGGGCAGGCCGCTCTCGGCCAGCGCGGCGGCGATGGAGCCGACCAGGTCCGGGGAGGCCAGCTGAGCGGCCGACACGTTGACCGCCATCGTCATGTCGCCGGCGCCCGGGTGGTCGCGCCGCCACGCGGCCGCGGTCGCGCACGCCTCCTGCAGCACCCACGCGCCGATCTCGTCGATCAGGCCCGCGGCCTCCGCGGCCGGCACGAACCGGTCCGGGCCCACCGGGCCCAGCCGCGGCGAGGTCCACCGCAGCAGCGCCTCGAAGCCGGTCACCCGGCGGTCGGCCAGGGTGACGACCGGCTGGTACACCAGCCGGAACTCCCCCGCGGCCAGCGCGCCGCGCAGCTCGTGCTCCAGCTCGCGGGCGGCCTGCACCGCCGCGCGCATCCCGGGGTCGTAGACCTCCACCCGGTTGCGGCCGCCCGTCCGGGCCGCCTGCAGCGCCAGGTCGGCGTCGGCGATGAGCGACCCGCTGGTCACGTTCCCGCGGCCCACGGCGACGCCGACGGCGGCGGTCACGGTCACCGGCCGGCCCTCGAGCTCGACCGGGCGGGCGAGCACCTCGAGCACGCGGGTCGCCGTCGCCAGCGCCGCGTCGTCGCCGTCACCGGCCTGCTCGACCAGCACGGCGAACTCGTCGCCACCCAGCCGGGCCACGGTGTCGTCGGCGCGGACGGCGGCGCTCAGCCGGCCCGCCACCTCGAACAGCAGCGCGTCGCCGGCGTCGTGCCCGAGGGTGTCGTTGACCGCCTTGAAGCCGTCGAGGTCGATCGTGACCACCGCGGCCGAGCCGCCGCCGCGCACGGTGCGCAGCAGCGCCTGGCCGACGCGGTCGGTGAACAGCGTGCGGTTGGCCAGGCCGGTGAGCCCGTCGTGCAGGGTCACGTGGGCCAGCGCGCGGTCGGCGCGGCGCCGGCTGGTCACGTCGGTCAGGTGGACGACGACGCCGCCGATGTCCGGGTCGTCGCCGAGGTCGACCAGCCGGACGCCGTACCAGCGGTCCTCGCCCATGCGCCGGGCCGGCACCTCGACGTCCACGACCTGCCCGCCGGCGGCCACGCCCTGCCCGAAGACGTCCAGGGCGACGTCGGGGTCGATCCCCGCCGCCCGGACGACGTCCTGCGTGCTCCCGAGCTCGGCCGGCGCGGTACCCAGCAGCCCGGCCAGCGGCGCCGGGTCGCTGAGCAGCCGGTGGTCGCGGCCGACCACCATCACCGCGTCGGCGGACCAGGCGGCCAGCTTGGTGGCGTACCGCTCCTGCGAGCGCAGCCGCGCCCGGGCCGCGGCCTCGCCCTTCAGCAGCAGCGAGGCGCGCAGGAAGACCAGCAGGGTGAGCACCAGCGTGCTGGCGAAGACGGTGCTGACGGCGTCCCCGTGGCCGGTGGCGTCGGTGACGAGCTCGACGCTCGGCGGGACCATGAGCGCGCCGAGGCAGACGGCGAGGCGGCCCAGGCCGGAGGCGGTGGCCACCCCGTCGCGCGCCGGGCGGGCCGGGGCGGCCAGCCGCCGCGAGGTCGCCGCGGTCAGCAGGAGGCTGCCCAGCAGCCAGCCGGAGTCCAGCCAGGAGCCGAAGCCCTCGATCCGGTCCTGCACCAGGAAGGCGACGTCCGAGACCAGCCAGCAGGCGCACGCGGCGGCCACGGCCAGACCCGCCCACTCGCCCCGCCGCCGGCTGGTGAGCAGGCGGCAGACCAGCCCCAGCAGCACGGCGTCCGCGACCGGGTAGGTGACCAGGACGGCCTGGGCGACCAGCGGGAGCGACCGGTCGGACACCGTGGCCTGGATCGACAGCTCCCACACGACCAGGAGCGCGGCCACCGTCACGCACAGCGCGTCGATCGCCCCGGCCACCCGCTGCCGGCGCGAGCGCTCGCCGGCACCGGCCATCAGCCACACCCCGGTGCCGACGGCCGCGTAGGAGCCCACGTACAGCACGTCGACGGCGGAGACGTCGGCCGCCGTGCCGGCGATGAGCGCCTGCGCCTGCCACAGCGCGTCGCCCAGGCCCGACAGCGTGACGCCCACGGCGAGGCAGTACGGCGCCGCACCGCGGGACGAGGCCAGGGCGCCGGCCCAGGCGCCGGCCACGGCGACCGCGACGACGGCGAAGTACAGGGCCGTGCCGGCCTCCGTGCCGGGGAGCATCCCCTGGGCCACGACCATCGCCAGCACGGGCAGCACCGACAACACGGTCCAGGGGGCACCGGAGAGCGGCCCCCGCACGGGCGTGCGGGAGCCGTCTCCTGTCGTCATCGGGGACACACCGACCACATCGGCCCCCGGCGCCGGACACTGGAACGGATCCGTCCGGCGTTCCCCCTGGGGGGTGAGGCGGTCAGCCGGCCGGGCGCAGCACCGCCTGCACCAGGTGCGGACCCGGCTCGGCCAGCGCGGTGCGGACCTGGTCGGCCAGCTCTTCGGCGGTCTCGGCCCGGGTGGCCGGCACGCCCATGCCGGTGGCCAGGGACACGAAGTCCAGCGCCGGCCCGCCGAGCTCGAGCAACTGGCCCGCGCGCTCCCCGCCGCGGGTGGCGCCGACCCGCGACAGCTCCCCCTGCAGGATCGCGTACGAGCCGTTGTCGTAGAGGACGACGGTGACGTCGAGCTGCTCGCGGGCCATCGTCCACAGCGCCTGCACCGTGTACATCGCGCTGCCGTCGGCCTGGAGGACCAGCACCGGCCGGTCGGGGCAGGCCACCGCCGCGCCGACCGCCATGGGCAGGCCGTCGCCGATCGCCCCGCCGGTGAGCGCCAGCCAGTCGTGCCGCGGCGCGCCCGAGGTCAGCTCGGCGATCCCGACGCCGGAGGTGATCGCCTCGTCGACGACGACCGCCCGCTCGGGCAGCAGGGCGCCGACCACCGCCGAGACTGCCCGCGGGGTCAGGCGCCCGGTGGGCAGCTCGGGGCGGGAGGCCTCCAGCAGCTGCGGCTCGGCGTCGGCGGCCACCGCGGTGGCGAGCGCCTCGAGCGCCGCGACGCCGTCCTCGCCCGGGCGGGAGAGCACGTGCACCGCGCAGTCCTCGGGCACCGGGGTGCCGGGGACGCCCGGGTAGCCGAAGAAGTGCACCGGCGAGGTCGCCCCCGCGAGCACCAGGTGCCGGGTGCCGGCCAGGGCCTTGATCGCCACCTCCGGCGGATAGGGCAGCTTGCCGACGTCGGGCAGCCCGGCGCCGCGCACCATCCGCGCGGGGAAGGTCTCGGCCAGCAGCCGGGCGCCGGTGCCGGCGGCCACCCGCGCGGCGGCGAGCAGCCCGGCCTCCGAGGCCACGACGTCCCCGCCGACGAACAGCACGGTCGGCTCGCCCGCGCCCACCACGGCGGCGACGTCGTCGACGACCGGCGGGGCCACGCGCGGCCGGGGCCGCACCGGGGGCGGGTCGGCCACCGCGGCGCCGTCCTCCCAGGAGACGTCGGCCGGGAGCACCAGCGTGGCGATCTGCCCCCGGGTGGCCGCGGCGACGGCGTCCGCGGCGTCGGCGGCGACGTCGGCCGGCGACAGCGACCGGCGCACCCAGCCCGAGACCGTGCCGGCGAGGGCGTCGATGTCGCTCTCCAGCGGCGCGTCGAGCCGCTTGTGCGAGCGGGCGTGGTCACCGACCACGTTGACCATCGGCGCGCGCCCGCGGCGGGCGTTGTGCAGGTTGGCCAGGCCGTTGCCCAGGCCCGGCCCCAGGTGCAGCAGCGTCGCGGCTGGCCGGCCGGTCATGCGCGCCCAGCCGTCGGCGGCGCCGGTCGCCACGCCCTCGAAGAGGGTCAGCACCCCGCGCATCCCCGGGACGTCGTCCAGCGCGGCGACGAAGTGCATCTCCGACGTGCCGGGGTTGGCGAAGCAGACGTCGACCCCGGCGTCGACGAGCGTGCGGATGAGTGCCTGGGCGCCGTTCACCGGGAGACGTGGACCTCGGTGACCTCGTGGTGCGTCATGGTCGCCCCGCCGGTGGCGAAGTTCGCGACGTCCCCGGCCGCGGCCTTCCCCTCCTCGGACGCGAACGCCGCGCCCATGGCCTGCTCGGAGTCGAAGTCGAGCTCGGCGACCAGGTAGGGCGCGGGCTGGGAGGGGTCCATGGCCTGCGGGTGACCGGTGGTCAGCCGGACCAGCCCGGGCATCCTCGTCGCCAGCGGGGTGTGCGTGTCGCGGTAGTACGCGTCGAACGCCCCCGGGTCCGCCGGCTGCCCGTAGCTGACGACGAGCCTGTGCACCATCTGCCGCACCTCCATCGCACGCCGGGCCCCGCTGCCCGGCACCGCCCCCACCCTGTCAGGCGGGCCGGGCCGTGCGCGACCGCACCTCAGAAGGTGACGACCAGGCGGCCGCGGACGCCGCCGGCGGCGAGCACGCGGTGGGCCTCGGGCGCCTCCTCCGGCGCGAACGTGCGCGCCACGCGGAGCGTCACCGCACCCTGCTCGACCTGCTCGCGCAACCGGTCGAGCGCCGCGGCGTTCTCCGCGTACCGGCGCACCAGCGTGGGCAGGACCTCGACCCGGCCGGAGCCGTCGCCGCGGTAGCCGCGCACGGTGGTCACCTTCCCGCCGTCGCGCACCGCGGGCAGCACGAGCGCGTCCTGCACCGACCCGTCGGCCAGCCCGTCGACGCCGTCGGGGTACTCGGCGCGGATCCGCTCGGCCACGTCGTCGCCCCGCCGCACGACGACGTCGGCACCGAGGTCGCGCACCAGCTGCTCGTCGGCCTCCGCCGCGTCGGCGACGACGGTGAGCCCGTCGGCCTTCGCCAGTTGTACGACGTAGCCGCCGAACGCCCCGGCCGCGCCGGTCACCGCGAGCACCGAGCCAGGGGGCAGGGCCATCCGGTCGAGCGCGAGGCGGGCGGTGAGGCCGTTCATCGGCAGGGTCGACGCGGCGACGGCGTCGGCCCCGGCCGGCACCCGGGCGACCGAGGCGGCCGGCAGCACGAGGTCCTCCCGGTAGCCGCCGTGCGCGCCGGTGGGGACGACGATCCCCATGACCGCGTCCCCGACCGCGACCCGGTCGACGCCCTCGCCCACCTCGACCACCTCACCGGCGGCGTCCATACCGGGCACCCACGGCGGCGTCGTCACGGGGTCCCGGCCGGCGTAGGCGCCGCTGCGCAGGTGGGTGTCGGTCGGGTTGACCGCCGCGGCCCGCACCCGGACCCGCACCCGCCCGGGCCCCAGGGGCTCGTCGGGCACGTCGACGACGGTGAGGGCCTCGGGCCCGCCGAACTCGATCACTCCCACGGCTCGCACGCCTCGACCCTAGGCCGAGACCCGGTGTGATCCCGATCACAGCCGAGTGCCAGCGAGCGCACGGGGTGACTCCAGGGTCGGCCGTCACCGTCCCGGTCATGCCACCGCTCCCGTTCGGCAGCGACCACCGCGCCGCTGTCACCGGCCGTGGACGCCCCCTCCTCGACGTCGTCGTCCCGGTGCACGACGAGGAGACCGACCTCGAGCCGTGCCTGCGCCGTCTGCACGCCCACCTGACCGAGTCGCTGCCCTACCCCTTCCGGATCACCGTCGCGGAGAACGGCAGCACCGACCGCACCCTGGAGGTGGCGCGCCGGGTGGCCGCCGAGCTGCCCGGCACCGAGGTGCTCACCCTGACCCGACCGGGCCGGGGGCGGGCGCTGCGCACCGCCTGGTTGCGCTCGGACGCGCCGGTCCTGGCCTACACCGACGTCGACCTGTCCACCGACCTCGCCGCTCTCCTGCCGCTGGTGGCCCCGCTGATCAGCGGTCACTCCGACCTGGCGGTCGGTACCCGGCTCGCGCCCTCGTCACGGGTCGCCCGCGGACTCGGGCGCGAGGTGGTCTCCCGCTGCTACAACCTGCTGCTGCGGCGCACGCTCGCGACCTCGCTGTCGGACGCGCAGTGCGGCTTCAAGGCCATCCGCGCCGACGTCGCCGCCGAGTTGCTGCCGCTGGTCGAGGACACCGGCTGGTTCTTCGACACCGAGCTGCTGGTGCTCGCCGAGCGGGCAGGACTGCGCATCCACGAGGTGCCCGTCGACTGGGTCGACGACCCCGACAGCCGTGTCGACCTGGTGCGGACGGCGAGGGCCGACGTCGCGGGCATCGTCCGGGTGCTCCGCGCGCTGTCGACCGGCCGGCTCCCGCTGGACCGGCTGCGGGCCACCATCGGACGTGGGCCGCTGCCGGACCCGCCGCCGGGTGTCCCGGGCTCCCTGGTCGGCCAGCTGCTGCGGTTCGCCGCGATCGGGGTCGTCTCGACCGTCGCCCACCTGGTGCTCTTCGTGCTGCTGCGCGGGGTCGCGGCCGCCCAGGTGGCCAACCTGGTGGCACTGCTGGTGACGGCGGTGGCCAACACCGCGGCCAACCGACGGGTGACCTTCGGCATCCGCGGGACGGACGGCGCCGGCCGGGACCACCTGCGGGGCCTGGCCGTCCTCGCGCTCACGCTGACCCTGACCAGTGGCTCGCTGGGCCTGCTCCACGCCGTGGTCGCCGCACCGTCGCGCGCTGCCGAGCTGACGCTCCTCGTGGCCGCCAACGCCGCCGCCGTGCTGCTGCGCTTCCTCCTGCTGCGCGGCTGGGTGTTCCGCCGGCACCGCCCGGCACCCGCCGGCGACCCGACCGGCCCTCCACGACCTCCCACCCGACCCGGACCGGAGGACGCCCGATGACCGCCACCGTGCCGCCACCCGCCGCGCCCACCCCGCCCCCGGCAGCGTCGCGGGCGAGGTGGCTCCCCCGCCTGCTGCGAGGCCGCGACACCGACCCCCGCTGGGTCCGGCCGGCCCTGCTCGGCCTGCTGGCGGCCACCGGCGTCCTGTACCTGTGGGACCTGTCGGCCTCCGGCTGGGCCAACGCCTACTACTCGGCCGCCGCCCAGGCCGGCTCGGAGAGCTGGAAGGCCTTCTTCTACGGCTCCTCGGACGCGGCCAACTCGATCACCGTGGACAAGCCGCCGGCCTCGCTGTGGGTCATGGCGCTGTCGGTGCGGCTGTTCGGTCTGTCGTCCTGGTCGCTCCTGGTGCCGCAGGCGCTCATGGGCGTGGGCACCGTGGGACTGCTGTACCTGGCCGTGCGGCGGGTGGCCGGCCCCGGTGCCGGGCTGCTGGCCGGGACCGCGATGGCGGTGACCCCGGTCGCCGTGCTGGTGTCCCGCTTCAACAACCCCGACGCCCTGCTCGTGCTCCTGCTGACCGCGGCGGCGTACGCGCTGACGCGTGCGGTCGAGCGGGCCAGCGGGAGGGCCCTGGCACTCGTCGGGGTGCTGGTCGGCCTGGCCTTCCTCACCAAGATGCTGCAGGCGCTGCTGGTCGTGCCGGCGTTCGCGCTGGCCTACCTGGTCGCCGCCCCGACGACCGTGGGCCGGCGCATCCGGCACCTGCTCGGCGCCGGACTGGCGCTCGTCGCGACCGCCGGGTGGTGGGTGGCGGTCGTCGGGCTGGTGCCGGAGTCGGCGCGGCCGTACGTCGGGGGCTCGCAGACGAACTCCGTGTGGGAGCTGATCTGGGGCTACAACGGCCTGGGCCGGCTGACCGGCGAGGAGATCGGCGGCGTCGGCGCCGCGCCGGGCTGGGGGGACGCCGGTCTCGGCCGGCTGTTCGGCCCCGCGGTCGGCGGCCAGGTGGCCTGGCTGCTGCCGGCCGCACTGCTGCTGCTCGTCACGGGCCTCACCATCAGCCGGGCGCCGCGCACCGACCCGACCCGGGCCGCGCTGCTGACCTGGGGGACCTGGCTGGGCGTCACCGCGCTGACCTTCGGCCTGATGGCCGGCATCTTCCACGAGTACTACACGGTGGCCCTCGCCCCGGCGATCGCCGCGCTGGTCGCGATCGGCGGCACGCTCCTGTGGCAGCGGCGGGGGTGGGCACGCGCGCGGCTGGTCCTGGCGGTCGCGCTGGCCGGCACCGCGCTGTGGGCCTGGGTCCTGCTGGGCCGCTCTGCGGAGTTCCTGCCCTGGCTGCGCTGGGCGGTGCCGGCCCTCGGCCTGGCCGCCGCGGTCGTACTGCTCGCCGTCCACCGGCTCGGCCGCGCCGTCGCGGCGACGGTGCTGGCCGCCGGCGTCCTCGCCGGGCTCGGTGGTCCGGCCGTCTACGCGGCACATACGGCCACGACACCCCACACCGGCGCCATCCCGACCGCGGGGCCGGCGGTGTCCGGTGACACCGGCTTCGGCCCGGGTGTCGTCGTCCAGCCGGGTACCGGGGGTCCGCCGTCCGGCGCGGCCGGGGACGAGCTGCCCGGTCCGGCGGAGACGCCCGGTGGGGGTGACGCGACCACGGTCGTCCCGCCCGGCGGCGGGGACGGCGGACAGGGCGACCGGGGACGTCCGCTCGACGCCGGCGAGGTCAGCGACGAGGTGGCCGACCTCCTCGCCGAGGACGCGGACTCCCACACCTGGGCGGCGGCCACGGTGGGCTCCTACCGCGCCGCCGTCCACCAGCTGGCGACGGGCCTGCCGGTCATGGCGATCGGCGGCTTCAGCGGCAGCGACCCCTCCCCCACGCTCGAGCAGTTCCAGCGGTACGTCGCCGAGGGCCGGGTCCACTGGTTCATCGGTGAAGGGCCGGGGGCGGACAGCACCACGGGCGGCGACGACGGGAGCACCGCGGCCTGGGTGGCGGAGCACTTCGAGGGGCGGACCGTGGACGGCGTCACCCTCTACGACCTGAGCCGGCCGGCGAGTTGATCCGTACGGCGGATCTCAGCGCCGGAGGCCGTACTCCTTGAGCAGGCCGCGGCTGATGATCGTCTTCTGGATCTCGCTAGTGCCCTCGCCGATGAGCAGGAACGGCGCCTCGCGCATGAGCCGCTCGATCTCGTACTCCTTGGAGTAGCCGTAGCCGCCGTGGATGCGGAAGGACTGGGTGGTCACCTCGGCGCAGTACTCGCTGGCCAGCAGCTTGGCCATGCCGGCCTCGACGTCGTTGCGCCTGCCGGCGTCCTTGAGGCGCGCGGCGTTGACCATCATCAGGTGCGCGGCCTCGACCTTGGTGGCCATCTCGGCGAGCTGGAAGGCGATCGCCTGGTGCTGCACGATCGGCTTGCCGAAGGTCTCCCGCTGCTGGGCGTACTCGACGGCCAGCTCGAAGGCGCGGATGGCGATGCCGCAGGCGCGGGCGGCGACGTTGACGCGGCCCACCTCGACGCCGTCCATCATCTGCGCGAAGCCCCGGCCGGGCTCCCCGCCCAGGACCATGTCCGCGCCGATGCGGTAGCCGTCGAACACCAGCTCGGTGGTGTCGACGCCCTTGTAGCCCATCTTGTCGATCTTGCCGGGGATGGTGAGACCGGGGGCGACGGTGCCGAAACCGGCCGGCTTCTCGACCAGGAACGTCGTGAGGTTCTGGTGGGCCTTGTCCGCGCCGAGGTCGGTGCGGACCAGCGCGGCGACGAGCGTGGAGGAGCCGCCGTTGGTCAGCCACATCTTCTGGCCGTCGACGACGTAGTCGTCGCCGTCCTTCACCGCCTTGGTGCGGATGCCGGCGACGTCGGAGCCCAGCCCCGGCTCGGACATGGAGAACGCCCCGCGCACCTCGCCGGTGGCCATGCGCGGCAGGAAGTGCTCCTTCTGCTCCTGCGTGCCGTGCTGGCGGATCATGTAGGCGACGATGAAGTGGGTGTTGATGACGCCCGAGACGCTCATCCAGCCGCGGGCGATCTCCTCGACCACCAGCGCGTAGGTCAGCAGCGACTCCCCGAGGCCGCCGTACTCCTCGGGGATCATCAGCCCGAAGATGCCGAGCTCCTTGAGCCCGTCGACGATCTCCTGCGGGTACTCGTCGGCGTGCTCGAGCTCCTGGGCGTGCGGGATGATCTCCTTGTCCACGAAGCTCCTGACCGTCGACAGGATCTCCTGCTGGACGTCGGTCAGGTCGGCGGTCTGCGCCAGTCGGGCCACGCTCACTCCTCGGGGACGCCGGTGTCCGGGTTACCGGCGAGTATGGGCCACCTCCCCCTGCCCGTCGCCGTGTCCTGGGTCACCGCCGCCCGCTCGGGGTGCCGGGCGCCTACGGTGCCGCGGACGGCATCGAGGAGGACGCGATGAGCAGCACCCCGGACCCGTACGGGCCGCCGCCGGGGTGGCCGCCCCTGCGCCGGCCGACCAACACCCTGGCGGTCCTGGCGCTGGTGCTGGCCTTCGTCCTCGCCCCCGCCGGGCTCGTCCTCGGCGTCGTCGCTCGCCGGCAGATCCGCGAGACGGGCGAGCAGGGCGACGGCCTGGCGCTCGCCGGGATCGTCGTCGGCGCGATCGGGACGGCCCTCGCCGTCCTCGGGATCCTGCTCGCGTTCCTGGCCCTCGCGACCGTCGCCGGCAGCTTCGCCCCCTGAGGGAGCCCCTCCCCGGCACCGGGAGGGGCTCCGCCCTCAGCCCTCCGGCGGGGTGAACGACGAGGTGCGGCTCATGCCGGCGGCGCGGCCCTTGCCCGCGATGACCAGGGCCATCTTGCGGCTGGCCTCGTCGATCATCTCGTCGCCGAGCATCGCCGAGCCCTTCTTCCCGCCGGCCTCGGAGGTCGCCCAGTCGTAGGCGTCGAGGATGAGCTCGGCGTGGTCGTAGTCCTCCTGCGACGGCGAGTAGATCTCGTTGGCCGCGTCCACCTGGCCGGGGTGCAGCACCCACTTGCCGTCGAAGCCGAGGACGGCCGAGCGCTTGGCGACCTCGCGGAACGCGTCGACGTCGCGCACCTGCAGGAACGGGCCGTCGATGGCCTGCACACCGCGGGCGCGGGCGGCCATGAGGATCTGCATGAGGATGTAGTGGAACGGGTCGCCGGCGTAGTCCGGGTGCAGGGCACCGACCACCAGCGACTTCATGTTGATGCTGGCCATGAAGTCGGCCGGGCCGAAGATGATCGTCTCGATCCGCGGGCTGGCGAACGCGATCTGGTTGACGTTGATCAGGCCCTGCGCGGTCTCGATCTGCGCCTCGATGCCGATCCGCCCGACCTGCAGGCCGTTGGCCTTCTCGACCTGGGTCAGCAGCATGTCCAGCGCCTGCACCTGACCGGCGTCGGCGACCTTCGGCAGCATGATGCAGTCGAGCTCGGCCCCCGCGCCGCCGACGACCTCGATCACGTCGGTGAACGTCCACTCCGTCGTCCAGTCGTTGACCCGGACGGTGCGGATCTTCTCCCCCCAGCCGCCCTCGTTGAGCGCCGCGACGATGTTCTTGCGCGCGCCGGGCTTGGCCAGCGGCGCGCAGGCGTCCTCCAGGTCCAGGAACACCTGGTCGGCCGGCAGACCCTTCGCCTTCTCGAGGAAGCGCGGGTTGCTGCCCGGCACGGCCAGGTTGGAACGGCGGGATCGGAGCTCGGCCACGGTGCCTCCGCTGGGGTGGTGGGTGGGCAGACGACGCTGCGCCGGGGGAAGGGCTACCGGAGGGTAACCGCGGCCCCGGGCGGCGCCCCCGGACGGGTGGCGGCGCCGGTCCGGGCCCCGTCGGACCCCGCCGGCCACCCCGCACCGGCGCGGACGACGCCGATCCGGACCGCCGCCGCGCGCAGGACCGCCAGCGCGCCAAGGGTCTCCCCCGCCTCCTCCGCGTGGTGGGCCAGCACGTACGCCGGGCCGGTCGAGGCGTCGGCCAGCAGCAGTCCCTGCACGAGCTCCCCGCCCAGACCCGAGAGCAGCAGGCCCAGGCCGGCGCCCATCCACCGCCGGGTCGAGCGGGGCGCCGAGCGCGGCAGGGCGCCCACGACGAGCAGCAGGAGCGCGCCGACCACGGCGCCGGGCACCAGCCGGAGGAAGGGGAGCCCGCCGTCGCCCTCGAGCCCGACCAGCCGGTGCAGCCGCTCGTGCAACCCGGCCACCACCGCGCAGCAGGCCGCCGCCAGCACGAGCACCGTCGTCGCCCACCACGTGGGCAGGTCGTCCTCCTCGATGACGTCGAGGTGGAGCCGCAGCTCACCGGTCCCCGTGGTCAGCCCCGACGACGTCACCGCGGGCAGCCCCGCGCTGACCGCGCCGAGGCCGAGCGTCAGGCCGCCCGCCGCCGGCAGCCACCGGTCGACGCCTCGTCGCACCCGCACGGCGGGCAGCGTGGACCACGCGGATGAGAGACCGGTGAGAACCGCTCAGGTGACCGGCTCGACCGGCGTCGGCGGTCGGCCCGCCCGCACCACGAGCGCCACCCCGGCGATGACGGCGACCATGCCGGGCAGCGCCAGCAGCGGCGGCGTCTGCCCCAGCAGGACGAGCGCGACAAGGAGGGCGCCGGGCACCTCGAGCAGCACGGCCAGCCCGACGACGGTCGGCCCGACGCTGGAGAGCACGAGGTTGAGCAGGGTGTGCCCGAACAGCTGCGCGCAGACGGTGATCGCCGCGATCAGCCACCAGTCGCGGGCGCTGAACCCGGCCAGCGCCGTCCCGGTGACCAGCGCGGCGAGGGCCAGCGCGACCGCGCAGGTCGAGTAGCAGACGACGGAGTAGGCCGACGTCGCCAGCCGGGTGCGCGCCCGCGCCCCCGCCAGCATGTAGCCGCCGGCGCAGACCGCGCCCAGCAGCGCCAGCCCGTCGCCGGCCAGCGCCTCCAGGCTGACCGTGACGTCGACCCCGGCGATCAGCGCGACCCCGACCACCGCCAGCGCCAGCCCCCACCAGACCTGCGCGGGCAGCCGCACGCCGGACACGCGGGCGGCCAGCGCCGTCCAGATCGGGGTGGTGGTGACCAGCGCGGTCGACGCGGCGACCGTGGTCATCGACAGGCTCGGCAGCCACGCGGCGAAGTGGGCGGCGAGGAACAGCCCGGCCACCACCGAGCTGCCCAGCTGCCGCGGCCGCAGCCCGGTCAGGGTGGCCCGCTCGCGGCCCAGCAGCACCGGCACGAGCAGGGCGGCGCCGGCGGCGGTGCGCCAGAAGGCGATGGCCAGGAACGACGTCGTCACCAGGGCGGTGAGCGGTCCGGAGAACGAGACGCCGACGACGGCGATGCCCATGAGGACGACGTCGCGGCCGCCCGGCCGGTGCACCGCCCACGGCGACCGCGCCGCGGTGACCCGGCCTCCCTGCAGGGTCCCGCCGCGAGCGTGCGAGCGGTGGGGGGCAGGGAGGTCCTTCACCATCCCGGGACCCGGATGCGGCCGGCCGCCACGGGCACCACCGCGCCGGCCACCGTGGCGCCGGTCGCCCGCCCCCCGGCCGCGGCGACCGTGCAGGACAGCACCGAGGGCCGGCCCATCGCCTCGCCCTGGCGCACCGTGTAGGACGACGTCGTCCCCGGCGCGAGCAGCCCGGTCGCGACCAGCCAGACGCCGGCGCCCAGCGCGGCCGACCCGGTGGCCGGGTCCTCGCCCCAGCGGATGTCCCGGGCGAACACGCGGGCGCGCGCGGTCGACGTCGCGGCGTCCCAGGACAGGATCGACACCCCCTCCCCCACGCCCAGCGTGTCGAGGGCCGCGGGGCCGGGCGCGGCGCGGTCGACGACGTCCGGGTGCACGGCGAGGAACGCGAACGGCAGGCCGCAGCCGGCCACGTGCGCGGGCAGCCCGACGACGTCGGCTCCGCCGAGGCCCACGGCCGCGGCCAGCGCCGCTGGGTCGGGACCGCCCTCGAGCGTCGGCCGCCCGCCGGTCAGGGTGGCGCCCTCCTCGGTGACCTCGATCGGCAGCACCCCGGCGCCGCACTCCTGGCGCAGCGTGCCGGCGGGCAGCCGGCCGGTGCGGACCAGCGTGTGCGCCGCCCCGACGCTCGGGTGCCCGGCGAAGGGCAGCTCGGCGTAGGGCGTGAAGATGCGCACCCGGTAGGAGGCGCCGGGCTCGGTGGGCGCGGAGAGGAACGACGTCTCCGACAGCGCGAACTCGTTGGCCAGCGCCTGGCACTGCTCCGTCGTCAGGTCGTCGGCGTCGAGGACGACGGCCAGCGGGTTGCCCGCGAAGGCCCGCGGCGCGAAGACGTCGACGACCTCGTACGCCACGGAGGCGGGGGCGGCCACGCACCGACGGTAGCCTCAGCGATCGTGACCACGGTGACCAGGGCGTACGTCTCCCGGCTCGCCGGACTGCCCGTCTTCGACCCCAACGGCGACCGCGTGGGCCGGGTGCGCGACGTCGTCGTGGCGCTGCGGGTGGGCACCGCCACCCCCCGCGTGCTGGGCCTGGTCGTGGAGGTCGTGGCCCGCCGCCGCATCTTCGTGCCGATGGGCCGGGTCACCTCCGTCGACCCGGGCGCGGTGGTGCTCGGGTCGGGCACGCTCAACCTCAAGCGCTTCGAGCAGCGGCGCGGCGAGACGCTCGTCCTCGGCGAGCTGCTCGACCGCACGGTCACCATCCGCGAGTCCGGCCGGCCGGGCACCGTCGTCGACGCCGGCATGGAGCAGACCCGCACCGGCGAGTGGCAGATCACCCGCCTCGCCGTCCAGGAGCCCGGCCGGATCGGCCGCCGGGGCCAGCTGCACCAGCTGGCCTGGGACGAGGTCTCCGGCCTGGCGCTGCCCGAGACCGGGCAGGGCGCCGAGACGCTGATCGCCACCTACCGCGAGCTCAACGCCGCCGACCTCGCCCACGCGCTGCAGGACCTGCCGATCAAGCGGCGGCACGAGGTGGCCGAGGCCCTCGACGACCAGCGGCTGGCCGACGTCCTCGGCGAGCTGCCGGAGGCCGAGCAGATCACCATCCTCGGCACGCTGGAGGAGGCGCGGGCCGCCGACGTCCTCGAGGAGATGGACCCCGACGACGCCGCGGACCTGCTCGCGGAGCTGTCCAACGTCGACCGCAACCGGCTGCTCGAGCTCATGGAGCCCGGCGAGGCCGAGCCGGTGCGCCAGCTGCTGCAGTACACCGAGGACACCGCCGGCGGTCTCATGACCAGCGAGCCGGTGATCCTCACCCCGGACGCCACCATCGCCGAGGCCCTGGCGCGGGTGCGCGAGCCCGAGCTGACCCCGGCGCTGGCCAGCCAGGTGTACGTGTGCCGGCCGCCGTCGGCCACGCCCACCGGGCGCTACCTGGGCCTGGCGCACATCCAGCGGCTGCTGCGCGAACCGCCGTCCACGCTGGTCAGCGGCATCCTCGACGACCTCGAGCCGCTGCGGCCGGGGACACCCCTGGCGGAGGTGACCCACTACTTCGCCACCTACAACCTGGTGGCCGCCCCGGTCGTCGACGAGCAGGGCCGGCTGGTGGGCGCGGTGAGCGTCGACGACGTCCTGGACCACCTGCTCCCCGAGGACTGGCGGGAGCGGGCCCGCCGTGGCTGACGGCCGGCGGCTCGACGTCCCGCGCGGCTCGCCGCGCGGCCTGGGCAGCTACCTGCGGCTGGACCCGGACGCGGTCGGCCGGTTCGCCGAGGGGATCGCGCGCTTCCTCGGCACCGGCCGCTTCCTCGCCGTCCAGACGCTCATCGTGATCGTCTGGATCGCGCTCAACGTCTTCGCCGTCCGGCTGCGCTGGGACCCCTACCCCTTCATCCTGCTCAACCTGGCCTTCTCCACCCAGGCCGCCTACGCCGCGCCGCTGATCCTCCTGGCGCAGAACCGCCAGGCCGACCGCGACCGCGTGCAGGCCGAGGAGGACCGCGCCCGGGCCGCCTCGACCCGCGCCGACACCGAGTACCTGGCCCGCGAGCTCGCCGCGCTGCGCGTGGCAGTGGGCGAGCTGGCCACCCGCGACTTCATCCGCGGCGAGCTGACCCGGCTGTCCGGGGAGGAGGGCGACGACGCCGAGAAGCGGGAGCGCAAGCGCCGCAAGCAGGCGGAGCGGGCCGAGCGGGAGCGGCGCGAGTCGGTCGGCTGACGGGCGTCAGCCGGGGTGGCGGTCACGTGGTGAGGAGGTGCACCAGCGCGCCGGTGGCGCCGGCGAGCACGAGCACCACGATGAACGGGGCGCGCAGGGCCAGCGCCAGCGCGGCGACGGCGAGCCCGGCCAGCCGGCCGTCGACCACGAGGCCCTGGCCGGAGGTCAGCGTCTGCACCGCGACCAGCGCCGCGAGCAGCGCGGCGGGGACGAAGGTGACCACGCGGGTGACCCACGGCCGCTCCACCCAGGCCGCCGGCACCGACAGCCCGGCCAGCTTGAGCAGGTAGCACCCCAGCGAGCCGACGACGACCACCGCCCACAGCGTCCCGCTGCTCACGCCGCCTCCCGCCGGTCCGGACGCGGCCGGCCGGCCAGCGCGACCGCGACGACGGCGGCCACCACCTGCACGCCCGCGGGCACGAACGGGGTCAGCGCGAGCGCCACGGCCGCGCCGCCGAGCGCGACCCGGCGGGCGACGGCCGGCTCCTCGGCGCCGGCCCGCAGCCGTGGCCACAGCAGGGCCAGGAAGGCGGCGGGGACGACGGCGTCCAGCGCGGCCTGCGCGGTCTCCCCCAGCGCCGCGGCACCGAGCGCGCCGACCAGCGTGGTGGCGTTCCAGACCGCGTAGATCGTCGCCCCGCCGGCGAGGAACCCCAGCCGGGCCAGCCCGCGGTCGGGCGCGGCCACGGCCAGCGCCGTCGTCTCGTCGATGACCCACTGCGCCAGGCCGAGCCGGCGCAGCAGGCCCCGCGGGGCGAGCAGCGGCGCCAGGCGGACCCCGTAGACGGTGTTGCGGGTGCCCAGCAGCAGCGCGCTGCCGATCGCGGCCGGTCCGCTGCCGCCGGCGCCGAGGACGCCGACCATCGCGAACTGCGAGGCGCCGGTGAACATCAGCAGCGAGGTCGCCAGCGCCTGCCAGGGGTCCAGGCCCGCCGCGTCGGCGGCCGCGCCGAAGGCGACGCCGTAGAGACCGACGGCCACCCCGAGCCCGATCGCGTCGCGCAGGACGACGGCACGGGCGGAGCGGGACACGGCGTCCGACGCTACCGACCGGTCCCGGGTGCGCCGCCGACCCGGGGAGGCGACGAGCACACCGCGGCACCGACCAGCACGGCAGCGCCGCCCGTCGTGCGCAACACGTCACCCCCGCGGCCGGCGGCACCCGGTGCCGATCGCCGTACAGTGGCAGGTGGCCCGGGTAGCAGGACGCCGCCGCGTGCGGCGGGTCGCAGGCCGGGTCCCCCCGTCGAAGGAGACACACGCACCCATGTCCGACACGCTGACCGGCTCGCCGGCGCTCGACGCCGTCAACGCCGCTCTGGCCACCGTCCAGGACCCGGAGATCAACCGTCCGCTGACCGACCTCGGCATGGTCAAGGACGTGCAGATCGGCGTCGAGGGCGACCCGGGCGCCGTGCGCGTCGAGGTCTACCTCACCGTGGCCGGCTGCCCCATGCGCGAGACGATCACCAACCGCGTCACCCAGGCGGTCTCGGCCGTCCCCGGCGTCACCTCGGTGCAGGTCGGCCTGGACGTGATGAGCGACGAGCAGCGCACCGAGCTGCGCAAGACCGTGCGCGGCAGCGACACCGCCGAGCCGGTCATCCCGTTCGCCCAGCCCGGCTCGCTGACCCGCGTGTACGCCGTCGCCTCCGGCAAGGGCGGCGTCGGCAAGTCCAGCGTGACGGTCAACCTGGCCGCCGCGCTGGCGAAGAAGGGCCTGTCGGTCGGTGTCGTGGACGCCGACATCTACGGCCACTCGGTGCCGCGCATGCTGGGCGTCGAGGACAAGCCGACCCAGGTCGACAACATGATCATGCCGCCGCAGTCGATGGGCGTGAAGGTCATCTCGATCGGGATGTTCACCCCGGGCAACACCCCGGTCGTGTGGCGCGGGCCGATGCTGCACCGCGCGCTGCAGCAGTTCCTCGCCGATGTGTGGTGGGGCGACCTCGACGTCCTGCTGCTGGACCTGCCGCCCGGCACCGGCGACGTGGCGATCTCGATCGCCCAGCTGCTGCCCAACGCCGAGATCCTCGTGGTGACCACGCCGCAGCTGGCCGCCGCCGAGGTGGCCGAGCGCGCCGGCGCGATCGCCACGCAGACCCACCAGCAGGTGGTCGGCGTCATCGAGAACATGTCGTGGATGGAGCTGCCCGACGGCAGCCGCATGGAGGTCTTCGGCTCCGGCGGCGGTCAGACGGTCTCCGACGCGCTGACCCGGACGCTGGGCGCGCGGGTGCCGCTGCTGGGCCAGATCCCGCTCGACACCCGGCTGCGCGAGGCCGGCGACGCCGGTGCGCCGATCGTGCTGGCCGAGCCGGAGTCCGCCGCGGCGAAGGCGCTGTCGGCGATCGCCGACTCCCTCGCCGTCCGCCAGCGCGGGCTGTCCGGGATGTCGCTGGGGCTCACCCCCGTCCGCCGCTGACGCACCGACGCACCGACGCACCGACGCACCGAGGCCCGGTCCCCGCGAGGGGGCCGGGCCTCGCTGCTGTCGCGGCCGGCTCCCCGGGGTGCTCCTCGCGCTCCCCGCTACGTCGCGTCGACGTCGAAGGGCGGTGGGGTCGCGCGGTCGCGCGGTCGGGCGACGTCGCGGCTCGGCTCGACCAGCCCTGCCGCGGTGGCCCCGGTCGCGGCCCCGGCGACCAGCCCCGGCGTGCCGGTGGCGCTGCCGCGGCGCACCGGCGGCGCGTCGTCGTCGGCGAGCAGCTGCTCGCGGATGAAGGTCCTCGGGTGGTACCGGCGCAGGTCGAGGTCGCGCAGCCCGGCCAGCTCGTCACCGAGGGACTCGTCGACCTGCGCCCGCACGCCGGTGATCGCCGCGCGGACCCGCTTGAGCCCGGCGGCGGCGTCCCTGGCGAGGGTCGGCAACCGCTCGGGGCCGAAGATGAACAGCGCGGCGAGCGCGAGGACGACGATCTCGCCCCAGCCGATCGAGTCGAACACGCGCTGCTCCCGCCCTCCTGCCGCCTGCGGCGGCCGCCGTCCCAGACTAGTTCGGCGGGAGCCGGCGACTAGGCCTGGTCGAGCGTGGCCTGCACCGTGGTGGACGCCCCGTCGCGGATCAGCTCGAGGGTGACGACGTCGCCGGGCCGGTGGGAGTCGACGGCGACGACGAGCTCCTCGGAGCTGCCGACGGGCAGGTCGTCGACGGCGATGACGACGTCGCGCTCCCGGATCCCCGCGGCGGCCGCGGCGCTGTCCGGCTCGACGTTGAGGACCAGCGCGCCGTCGCGGGTGCCGTCGGTGACCGACCGGGTGTTGACGCCGAGCGAGGCGTGCACCGCGGCGCCGGTGGCGATGAGCTGCTCGGCGACCTCGCGGGCGGTGTCGATCGGGATGGCGAAGCCGAGGCCGACGCTGCCGCCGCCGAGGGAGGCGATCGCGGTGTTGATGCCGATGACCGCCCCGGTGGCGTCGACCAGCGCACCGCCGGAGTTGCCCGGGTTGATCGGCGCGTCGGTCTGCACGGCGCTGATCACCGCGTTGGTGTCGCTGCCCTCGCCCGCCAGCCGGACCGGCCGGTCGAGGGCGCTGACGATGCCGCTGGTGACCGTGCCGGCCAGGCCGAGCGGCGAGCCGATGGCCACCACCGGGTCGCCGACGACGAGGTCGTCGACGCTGCCGAGCGAGGCGGTGACCAGGCCGGGCCGCTCCACCTTGACGACGGCGATGTCGCTGGCCGGGTCGCGGCCGACGATGCGGGCCTCCGAGCCGGTGCCGTCGCTGAAGACCGCGCGGATGCCGGCACCCTCGACGCCGTCGGCGCCGGACACCACGTGGTTGTTGGTGACGATGTAGCCGTTCTCGCCGTCGACGACGACGCCGGACCCGGTGGCCCCGACCTCGCCGACCCGGACCTCGATCGACACGACCGCCGGGGTGACCGCGCCGGCGATGTCGGACACCGACCCCGGCTCACGGGTGACGCCCTCGTCGGTCTGCGACAGCGTCGTCCCCGGGGCCAGCAGCGGTGTCTCCGCGGCCTCGCGGGTGAGCAGGTAACCCACCCCGCCGCCGAGGGCGCCGGCGAGCAGGACGGCGAGCACGACGAGCGCGGCCACCCGCACCGACAGGTCGCGCAGCCGCAGCTTCCTGCGGCCCCGGCGGTCGACGACGACCGGGCCCTCCTGCTCGGACTCCTCGGCGAACACCGCCGGTCCGGTGAGCCCGGCCGGGGCGTGCGGGTCGCGCCACGGGTCGCTGCGCGCGTCGGGCTTCCACCACGGGCCGGCCGAGGTGCGGCGGCGCCCGGGGCGCCCGCCGGGGGGCTCCTGCAGCCCGGCCTGCCCGGCCGGCGCGCGGAAGGCGCGCAGCACCGCCTCCGGCGGTGGGGGGAGCGCCGGGCGCGGCGGCGGGGTCGGGCGGTCGCCGGCGAAGCTGCCGGGGACGGCGGCCGGTCGGCCGAACGCGGCCTGCTGCGCCGGGCTGGGCGACGGCGGCGCCGGGACGGCGGGACCGGTGCGCCGGGGCGGGTCGAACGGGCCGGTGGCGCCCGCGGGACGGGCGAAGACCGCGCCGTCGACGTCGGCCGGGGTGTCGCCGGCGACGGCTTCGACGGTGCGCTCGCCGTCGGCGGCCCCGGGCTCCCGGGGGTCGGGTGACGTCACGGGTACAGCGTCCTCCACGGACCTGACGGGAGAGGGCGCGGCTCGCTGGTCAGGGCGTCGCGCCCGGCGCCACGGCACCGGTGCCCGCGCCGCCGGTCAGCGTCCGCACCACCGGGGGCACGACCTCGGTGCGCTCGTCCGGCGACGACGGCCCGGCCACCGACGCGGGCGGGACGCCCGGGGTGGTGGCGCCGCCGTCGGGCAGGTTGACCGCCAGGACGGCGACGCCGATGCCCAGGCCGGCCAGCGTCCCGGCCACGCCGCGGCGCAGCCAGCGGGCCTGGTGCGGCGCGGACGGGGTCTGCGGCGGGTCGTCGAGCGTGACGGTCCAGCGGCCGGAGGAGTCGGTGACGGTCAGCTGCCCCGGGCCCGCGGTCAGCGACCCGAGCCCGCCCCCGCCGGGGACGTCGGCGGTGAAGGGGATGGCGCACAGCCGGGAGAGCAGGTCCCCGGGGACGGCGACGTCGGCCGCGGCGTGCAGCGCGTCCTTCGCCTCCCGCTGCGCCTGCACGGCCATGCGGCACTCGAGGCAGCCGCCCAGGTGGCGGGCGGCGCGGGCGGCCGGGCCGCTGGCGAGCTCGCCGTCGACCAGCGCGGCGATCGCCTCCTGGGCCAGGTGGCTCTCCGGCAGGCTCATGCGCCGGCCCCCGGGTCCGTGGCTCCCGCCGACGTGGCCGCGCGCGGGGCCAGGTGGGCGAGGGCGGTGCGCAGCTGCACGCGGCCGCGGTGGATGCGGCTGCGCACGGTGCCGAGCTTGATGCCGAGGGTCGCCGCGATCTCCTCGTAGGTCAGGCCCTCGATGTCGCAGAGGACGACGGCGACGCGGAACTCCGGCGACAGCGCGTCGAGGGCGGCCTGCACCTGGGGGTCGAGGTGGGTGTCGGCGTAGACCTGCTCGGGGCTCGGCGCGGTGCCCGGCAACCGCTCGGTGTCCTCGGGCAGCGCATCGAAGCGGATCCGCTGGCGGCGGCGGACCATGTCGAGGAACAGGTTGGTGGTGATCCGGTGCAGCCAGCCCTCGAAGGTGCCCGGTGAGAAGTCGGCCAGCGAGCGGAACACCCGGACGAAGGTCTCCTGGGTGAGGTCCTCGGCGTCCTGGGCGTTGCCGGAGAGGCGGTAGGCCAGCCGGTAGACGCGGGCGGAGTGGTCGCGCACGACCTGCTCCCAGGTCGGGGCCACCCACACCTCTCCGGCGCCGGACGCGGCCGGCTGCTCGTCGGTGGGCGGGGGGGCGGCGGCCTCGGACACGGCTCCAGGATCGCAGACGCGCACGCTTCCGACCTCCCCCGGAGCAGTGGCGGGGGAGGCGGCGGCACGCTGGGGTGTCACGCCGGGTCCAACGGCCGGTGGACGGCCCGGTGTTCCCGTTCACAGGCTCCTCACAGGCTCGGCTCCCGGCTCCGGACGGTCACCCCCAGTAACCTCACCCGGTGACGATCGCCGGCGAACCGCGTACGGGCGGCACCGGCGGTGCCGCGTGGGCCGACCGCTACGCCGCCGAGGACCCCGTCCTGGCCGCCGCCCGCTCCCGGGCCACCGCGCTGGGCGGCCCGCCGCCGGTGGAGCCGGCGGTCGGGGCCACGCTGGCGGTCCTCGCCGCGGGTGCCGGGGCCCGGGCGGTCGTGTCGATCGGCAGCGGCGGCGGCGTGCACGGGCTCTGGCTGCTGCGCGGGATGCGGCCCGACGGCGTCCTCACCGTCCTCGACACCGACGCGGCCCAACTGCGGGCCGCCCGGCAGGCCCTCGCCGACGCCGGCGTCGCCCCGGGCCGGACCCGCCTGATCTTCGGCACGCCCGCCGAGGTCCTGCCACGGCTGTCCCCCGGCGCCTACGACCTGGTCGCCTGCGCGGGCCGCCCGGCCGAGTACGCCGCGCACCTGGCCGCGCTGGTCGGCCTGGTCCGCCCCGGCGGGACGCTCACCTGCCACGGCCTGCTGGCCGGCGACCGGATCGGTGACCGCGCGGCCCGCGACCCCGAGACGGTCACCTGGCGGGACCTCGCCCGTGCCGTCCGCGAGGACGAGGACCTCACCTCCGCCGTCCTGCCGATCGGCACCGGCCTGCTGGTGGCGACCCGCCGCGCCTGAGGAGAGGTCAGCGGAACGGGTGTTCGGCCAGCGGCTCCCACGGGCCGCCGAGGTAGCGCCACAGCCCCAGCCCCCGGGCCGGCACCGCGTGCGGGGTGAACCCGGCCTCGAGCCGGTCGCGCAGCGCGCGGGCCTGCGCCGGTGCCACCTTGTTCTGCACCGTGACGTGCGCCGACAGCCGCTGCCGGTCCTGCCGGGTGAGCCACGGGTCGAACTCCGCGGCCAGCCGGGCGTGCAGGGCGGAGAGCTCCGGCGCGGCCAGCCGGTAGGCCACGCCGCGGCCGAGCAGCTGCAGGCCGGCCACGGCGACGTCGAACGGCGGCCGCGCCGCGGCCCGCGCCAGCGCGGCGTCGACCGCGGGCCGCTCCTCCCCCGGCAGCGCGTGGAACAGCGTGACGTGCGCCGCCAGGTGGTTGCGCTCCGCCGGGAAGTGCTCGGCGCGCAGCCGGTCGAACCGCGCCTGCGCCTCCGCCTCGAGGAGCAGGGTGACGACCAGCGGCTCGCTCACACGTGCGCGCGGACGCCCTTGCCGAGGACCGCGACCCCGCCGGCGCTGACGTGGTAGTGCTCCTCGTCCGCGCTGGAGTCCACGCCGATGCGCGCCCACGACGGGACGACGACGTTCTTGTCGAGGATGGCGCGGCGGACGTAGGCGCCCTCACCGACGACGACGCCGTCCATGAGCACGCTGTCCTCGACCCGCGCGCCGCGGTCCACCCGCACGCCGGGCGAGATCACCGAGTTGTGCACCGACCCGCCGCCGATGATCGCGCCGGCGCTGACCATCGACTCCTCGGCCCGCCCGCCGAGCACGAACTTCGCCGGCGGCTGCTGCGGCGGCAGGGTGAGGATCGGCCAGCGGTCGTTGTAGAGGTTGAACACCGGCGTGACCGACACCAGGTCCATGTGCGCGTCGAAGTAGGAGTCGATCGTCCCCACGTCGCGCCAGTAGCCGTGGTCGCGCTCGCTGGCGCCGGGGACGACGTTGGTCGAGAAGTCGTAGACGTAGGCCGCCCCGGCATCGGCCAGCATCGGCATGATCGAGCCGCCCATGTCGTGCGCCGAGTCGGCGTCCTCGGCGTCGGTCCGTAGGGCCTCCAGCAGCGCGTCCGTGGTGAACACGTAGTTGCCCATGGAGGCGAAGGACTCCTCCGGGGAGTCCGGCAGCCCCGGCGGGTCGGCCGGCTTCTCGAGGAAGCCGCGCACCCTGCCCTCGGCGTCGGCGTCGATGACGCCGAACTCGGTGGCCTCGCGCCGGGACACCCGCAGGCCGGCGATGGTCACGCCGGCCCCGGTCTGCAGGTGCTGGTCGATCATCTGGCCCGGGTCCATCCGGTACACGTGGTCGGCGCCGAAGACGACCACGATGTCGGGCCGCGCGTCGTAGATGAGGTTGAGGCTCTGCAGGATGGCGTCGGCGCTGCCGGTGTACCAGCGCGGGCCGAGCCGCTGCTGCGCCGGCACCGGGGTGACGTAGTTGCCGAGCAGGTTCGACATCCGCCACGTCGTGGTGATGTGCCGGTCGAGGCTGTGGCTCTTGTACTGCGTCAGCACGGCGATCTGCCGGATCTCGGCGTTCACCAGGTTGGACAGCACGAAGTCGATGAGCCGGTAGTTGCCGCCGAAGGGCACCGCCGGTTTGGCCCGGTCCTGGGTCAGGGGGGCCAGTCGCTTGCCCTCTCCACCAGCCAGGACGATGCCGAGCACCCGAGGACCGCCACGCATGGAGCGAACGTAGCCGCTACGGGCTTCCCGCGTGACCTGACCCGTTCCCGTCGTGCCCCTAGGGTGACCGGCGTGCGCATCGGCATCGTCACCCGTGAGTGGCCACCAGACGTCTACGGCGGAGCCGGCGTGCACGTCGAACACCTCGTGGCGGCGCTGCGGTCGCTGCCCGCCGGGCCCGACCTCGACGTCCACTGCTTCGGCGCCCCGCGCCCCGACGCCGTCGGCTGGGCCGTGCCGCCCGGCCTGGCCTCCGCCAACGGCGCGCTGCAGGCGCTGGGCACCGACGTGGAGATCGCCGCGGCGCTCTCCGACGTCGACCTGGTGCACAGCCACACCTGGTACGCCAACGGCGCGGGGATGCTGGCCGCGCTGGTGCACGGGGTGCCGCACGTGGTGACCGCGCACTCGCTGGAGCCGCGGCGGCCGTGGAAGGCCGACCAGCTCGGCGGCGGCTACCGGCTCTCGTCGTGGGTGGAGCGCACCGCCTACCTGGCCGCGGACGGCGTGATCGCGGTGAGCAACGGCATGCGCGCCGACGTCCTCGACGCCTATCCCGACCTCGACCCGGCCCGGGTGCACGTCGTCGGCAACGGGGTGGACGCCGAGGCCTACCGGCCCACGCCCGCGCCCGACGTCGTCCGCTCGCTCGGTGTGGACCCCGACCGGCCCTACGCGCTGTTCGTCGGGCGGATCACCCGGCAGAAGGGCGTGGTCCACCTGCTGAGGGCCGCCGAGCAGCTGCCGGCCGACACCGGGCTGGTGCTGTGCGCCGGCGCCGCCGACACCCCGGCCGAGCGGCAGCAGGTCGCCGACGCCGTCGCCGCGCTGCAGGCCCGCCGCTCCGGCGTCGTCTGGATCGAGGCGATGGTGCCCCGCGAGCAGCTGGTGCCGCTGATCACCGGCGCGACGGTGTTCGTCGTCCCCTCGGTGTACGAGCCGCTCGGCATCGTCAACCTCGAGGCCGCCGCGTGCGGCACCGCGGTGGTCGCCAGCGCCGTCGGCGGCATCCCCGAGGTCGTCGCCGACGGGCAGACCGGCCTGCTGGTCCCCTACGACCCCGACGACGTCGCCGGCTTCGAGGCCGGTCTCGCCGAGCGCGTCACCGAGCTGCTCCGGGACCCCGACCGGGCCGCGCGCATGGGCGCCGCCGGCCGCGAGCGGGTGCTGTCGGAGTTCGGCTGGCCGGCCATCGCCCAGCAGACCGTGGCGGTCTACACCGAGGTGCTCGCCGCCCGCGGCTGAGCGGCGGCGGTGCCCGCCCGGGGCAGGGGTGCGAGGCTGTCCCGCCGTGGGCACTGCGACGCCGTCCTCCGAGGACCCGATCCGGGCGCTGCTGCGCGCGGCCCACCACCTGCCCGCGACCGGGCTGGGCGCCGTCGTCACCGGGCAGGCGCGGCGGCTGGGCGCCCGGGAGGCGGTCGTCTACCTGGCCGATTACGCGCAGCACGTCCTGGTGCCCGTCCCGGGCGAGGGCGTCCCCGGTCGCCAGGAGCTGACCATCGACGGCTCGGTGGCCGGTCGCGCCTTCCGCCGGGTCGACACGGTGCAGGCGCCCGCGCAGGACGGCCTGGTAACCCTGTGGGTGCCCCTGCTCGACGGCGCCGAGCGGGTGGGGGTCCTGGAGTTCGTCGTCCCGGGGGAGGTGCCACCGGAACTGGACGACGACGCGCGCACCTTCGCCTCGCTGGTCGCCGAGGTCGTGGTGACCCGCGACGCCTACAGCGACTTCTTCTCCCAGTTGCGCCGGCGGCGGACCCTATCGCTCGCGGCCGAGATCCAGTGGGACCTGCTGCCGCCGCTCACCTACGCCAGCGACCGCGTCGTCGTCACCGGGGCGCTGGAGCCGGCCTACGAGATCGGCGGCGACACCTTCGACTACGCCGTGAACGGCTCGCTGGTCGACCTGATGGTCCTCGACGCCGTGGGTCACGGCCTGCCCGCCGCCCTGCTCAGCAGCGCCGCCGTCGGCGGTTACCGGCACGCGCGGCGCAGGGGGCTGGACCTGCCCGGCATCGCGGCCGCGGTCGACGCCGTCGTCGCCGGTCAGTTCTCCGGCAGCCGGTTCGCCACCGCCGCGATCGCCCGCCTCGACCTCGACACCGGCGTGCTGCACTGGGTCAACTGCGGGCACCCCGACCCGCTGCTGGTGCGCGACGGCACGCTCGTCCGCCCGCCGGCGTGCCGCCCGGGCCGTCCCCTGGGGCTGCAGTCGGCCGAGCCCGACGTCTGCCAGGTGCAGCTGCGGCCCGGGGACCGTGTGCTCCTCTACACCGACGGGGTGGTCGAGGCCCGCTCCCCCGGCGGGGAGTTCTTCGGCGAGGAGCGGCTGGCCGACCTCGTCGTGCGCGCCGAGCTGGCCGGCGACCCGCCGCCGGAGACGATGCGCCGGCTCATGGGCAGCGTCATGAACCACCAGGCCGGGCAGCTCCAGGACGACGCCAGCATCGTCATGGTCGAGTGGCGGACCGGCCGCGAGGAGCAGTTGCAGCCGTGAGCGAGGCCCCCGCGGAGCGCGACGACGTGCCGGGCGCCTCCGCGGCCGCCCCCGACGTCGTCCTCGGACCGGTCGCCGCTCCCGGTGCGGCGGCCGAGGTGGCCGGCGACCTCGCCGCCGGCCTGGCGCCGGCGCTGCACGAGCAGCACCCCGACGTCGTGTGGGACGTGCGGTGGTGGGGGACGGGCTGGTGCGGCCGCCGGTCGGTGCGCTGCTGCTGGTGCCCTCCGGGCTGTTCGCCGAGGGCTCGGGCACCGCGCGACGCTGGCCGACCACCCGGAGCTGGCCTGGCTGACCGGTTCGCCGGCCACGGTCGGGGGGCGCGCTGGGAGCCGGCCTGGAGTCCGACGAGGCCGTGCGGGGGGCGGCGTACACGCACCGGCCCGACCGGGCGGCGTAAACCCGCCAACCCGCGGCCGCGGGGCTTAGGCGCGGGTATGGACCAGGCATGACCATCGCCACCCGGTTCGCCTCCGCGCTCGACCAGGAGTCCGCGCAGGGGCCCACCGAGGCCGAGTTCCTGCCGGTGCGGCTGGCGCGGGCCGCCGTCCGCACGCTCGGGGTGGACGGCGCCGGGTTGTCGGTGGTCGACGCAGCCGGGCGGCGGATCCCGCTGGGGGCGAGCAGCCCCGACGCGTCCTGCGCGGAGCGGTTGCAGTTCACCGTGGGGAGCGGCCCCTGCATGGCCGCGCAGGAGACCCGGCAGCCGGTGTTCGCCGTCCTCGCCGACCTGCGCCGCCGGTGGGCGCCCTACGCCGACCTGCTCACCGCGCAGACGCCGTTCCGCGCGGCGGTCGCCCTCCCCCTGCGGGAGGACCTCGCCGGCGCCGGCGCGCTGGACCTCTACTTCACCGACGAGGCGGCGGTCCTCGACCTCGACGTCTTCGCGGCCGTGGCGGTGGGCGAGATGGTGACCGCCGTCCTCACCGAGGCGGCCGTGTGGTCGGACTGGCCGGCTGAGAGCGGGCCCGACTGGCTGCACGGGCCGGAGGCGGTCCGCCGCGCCGCGGTGCTGCGCGCGGCCGGTCGCGCGAGCCTGGCGCTCAACACGGACGCGGCCACCGCGCTGGTCCTGCTGCGCGGCGCGGCCTACGCCGCCGGGCGCTCGGTCGAGGAGGTCGCCGAGGACCTCGAGGCCGGCCGGCTGGACCTCGACGACGTCGTGCCCCCCGGACGCGGCTGACGCCTCGCGTGTGACCGTCCCCGCAGGTCAGGGCGGGAATCGGCCGGTCGGCGGTGACGCTGGAACAGGACGTGGCAGCCGCTCCCCCGCCGTCCGCCGTCCCCACTGTGCCCGGATCCCCGCCGCCTCCCGCGCCGGCCCCGGTGCCCTCCCCCACCCGCCTGCTCGACGTGCGCACCGTGTTCGCCGAGCCGGCCGCCCTCGACTCCGCCCGTGGCCGCGACGTGCTCGCCCGGTTCCCCGGCGTCGAGATCGTCGAGGTGCCCTCGCACTGGCAGATCCCCGAGCTCAACGGCAACGAGGGCAACGTCGAGCGCTGGGTGCGGGTGAAGACCGAGACGCTGGTCCTCGGGGTCAAGAAGTCGCTGTCGGCCCGGCCCAACAGCCGCTCGTCGAACTGGATCGCGCCCTCGACCGCCAACGGCTGCGCGATGGCCTGCGCCTACTGCTACGTGCCGCGGCGCAAGGGCTTCGCCAACCCGATCACCGTCTTCACCAACATCGAGCAGATCACCGGCTACGTGCGCCGGCACGTCGCGCGGCAGGGCGTCAAGAGCGAGCCCGACCAGTGCGACCCGGTCAGCTGGGTGTACGACATCGGCGAGAACAGCGACTGCTCGGTCGACGCGCTGGTCAGCGACAACGTCGCCGACCTCGTCGCGACGTTCCGCCAGCTGCCCACGGCCAAGGCCTCCTTCGCCACCAAGTACGTCAACCGGCAGCTGCTCGACCTCGACCCGCAGGGCCGCACCCGCATCCGCTTCTCGCTCATGCCCGACGCCGACTCGAAGGTGATCGACGTGCGCACCAGCCGGATCGCCGAGCGGGTCGCCGCCGTCGACGACTTCGTCGAGGCCGGGTACGAGGTGCACCTGAACCTCTCTCCGGTCGTGCTGCGCGAGGGCTGGGAGGCCGACTGGGCGCAGCTGCTCGGCCAGCTCGACGACGTCCTCTCCCCCGCGGCGAAGGCCCAGGCGGCCGCCGAGGTGATCATGCTGACGCACAATCGGGACCTGCACGAGGTCAACCTCGGCTGGCACCCCAAGGCCGAGGACCTGCTGTGGCGGCCGGAGATCCAGCAGCCCAAGCGCAGCCAGAACGGCCAGTGGAACGTGCGCTACCGCAACGACGTGAAGCGGGCCGGGGTCGAGCGGCTGCAGGAGCTCATCGCCCACCACGCCCCCTGGCTGCGCGTCCGCTACGCGTTCTGACGGCCTCCCGGCGGGGGCCCGTCGCGAGCCTGCGAGCGGCAGGGGGCAGGGAGACCCCTCGACTACCGTGTGGTCGTGGCGCGGGTGGTGGTCGTCGGAGCGGGGCTCGGCGGCCTGGCCGCCGCCGCACGGCTGGCCGCCCTCGGGCACCGGGTCACCGTCCTCGAGCAGTCCGGCGGCATCGGCGGCAAGCTCGGCTGGTACGCCCGCGACGGGCACGCCTTCGACACCGGCCCGAGCCTGGTCACGCTGCCGCAGGTGCACCGCGACCTCTTCGACGCCACCGGCGGCCCGCTGGAGGACGCGGTCGACCTCGAGCGCCTCGACCCGGCCGTCGACTACCGGTTCGCCGACGGCACCCGGCTGGCGATGCCCGGGCACCTCGAGCAGGTGCCCGCCGCGCTCGACGGCGCGCTGGGCGACGGTGCCGGCGGGCAGTGGCGGGAGCTGCTCGACCGCGCCGAGGCGATGTGGGCGATCACCGAGCAGCCCTTCCTCCGCTCGCCGCTGCGCGGGGCGGCCACGCTGGCCCGGCTGGCCCGCGACCCGGCCGACGTCGGCACCGTGGCGCCCTGGCAGACGCTGCGCGGCCTGGGCGGGCGCTACCTGCGCGATCCCCGGCTGCAGGTGCTGCTCGACCGCTACGCCACCTACTCCGGCTCCGACCCGCGGCGCGCCCCGGCGGTGCTGGCCACCGTCCCCTACGTCGAGCAGGCCTTCGGCTCCTGGTACGTGCGCGGCGGGCTGCACCGGCTGGCGGAGGCGGTGGCCGAGCGGGCCCGCGACCGGGGCGCGGAGATCCGGACCGGCACCCCGGTGCGCCGGGTGCTGCGCGACGGCGGGCGGGTGTCGGGCGTGGAGCTGGCCGACGGCGGGGAGATGACCGCCGACGTGGTCGTCTCGGGCGCCGACGCGACCGCGCTGTACGCCGACCTGCTGCCCCCGGACCGCCGCACGCGGGCGGTGCGGCGCGGGCTGACCCGGGCCACGCCGTCGCTGTCGGGGTTCGTCCTGCTGCTCGCGCTGCGCGGGCGGACGCCGGGCCTGGCCCACCACACCGTGCTGTTCCCCGCGGACTACGACGCCGAGTTCGACGCCGTCTTCGGCACCGGCCGGCACCGCGGCGTGCCCTGCCCGGTGCCCGACCCGACCGTGTACGTCAGCGCGCCCGACGACCCGGCCACCCGGCCCGGCGACGACAGCGAGTCGTGGTTCGTGCTGGTCAACGCACCGCGGCACGACCCCGACAGCGGCGTCGACTGGGACGCGCCGGGCCTGGCCGACCGCTACGCCACCCGGGTCCTCGAGGTCATGGCCGCGCGCGGACTCGACGTCCGCGACCGGGTGCGCTGGTGCGTGGCCCGCAGCCCGGCCGACCTCGCCCGGGAGACCGGCAGCGTCGGCGGCTCCATCTACGGCACCTCCAGCAACGGCGCCCGCGCGGCGTTCCTCCGGCCGGGCAACGCCGCACCGGTGCGCGGGCTCTACCTGGTCGGCGGGTCCTCGCACCCCGGTGGCGGGTTGCCGCTGGTCGCCCTGTCGGCCGAGATCGTCGCCGGGCTGGTCGGCTCCGCCTGAGCGGCCGAGGGGACCGGCTTCGTCCGAGCGCGAGCGAGCCGACGCCCGTCCCGTCAGAAGGGTGGCGGGTCGTCGTCCGGCGGTACCGGCGGTCGGGCTGCGGCGGTGGTCCGGTGTCGACGGCGGGGGGTGGTCGCAGGCCCGGTGGTCTCGTGGTCCTCGTGATGCCCGAGGGTGTGGTGACGGTGAGGACGCCGTCGGCGTCCATCTGGAAGCGCCAGCCGCGGGCGAGGGTCTTGAGCCGGTGGTGGCTGCGGCACAGGCAGCACAGGTTGGCGCAGTCGGTGGCGCCGCCGCAGGCGTGCGGGACGACGTGGTCGGCGTCGGCCCACCCGACGCGTTGCCCGCAGGTGGGGAAGCGGCAGGTGCGGTCGCGGGTGTGCACGAAGGTCTGCTGGTCGTCGCTGGGGTCGTACCGGTCGATCTCGGCCGGGCGGTCGAGCACCGCGCACCCGCAGTCGCCCTCGCCGGGGTGGTCGGGGCAGCCGCGGCGGGCCAGCCGGCGCAGCCGGTCGAGGCTGGCCGCGGCCCGCAGGACGCCGGCCTCGTCGGCCAGCCCGAGCACCAGCTCGGCCTTGTACGCGGCCGTGCGCGCCTCCAGCGCAGCCACCTGCTGCAACTCCGCGGCCTTCTGCTCCCGCGACAGCAGCCCGACCGGCAGCCGGCGGAACGGCGCAGGCCGCTCGACCAGCCACCCGGCGAGCGCACGCTCCACCGACGACCGGTACTCCACGACCTCCTGCACGACCCGGACCTACGACCCGCCTTCGACACCTCCGGACCCCGAACCCGCCCCTGAGCACGCCCTTCGCGCGCGAGAGGCGGAACGGGGAGGGTCTCGGCAGCGCCGCGTGCGAGGGTCGGCGGGTGCGCACCGACCCGCCGGAGTCCGCCTCCGAGACCGCCCAGCTGACCGGCTTCCTCGACCACCAGCGCGAGACCCTGCTGCTGAAGACGGAGGGGCTGACCCGCGAGCAGCTGGCGCGGCAGCACGCGCCGTCGTCGATGACGCTCGCCGGGCTGCTGTACCACCTGGCCTACGTCGAGGAGTCCTGGTCGGTGGAGGACTTCTCGGGGCAGCCGCTGCCCGAGCCGTGGCCGGGCGTGGACTGGTCGGCCGACCGGGACTGGGAGTGGCACGTCGCCGTCGACCTCGAGCCCGACGAGCTGCGCCGCCGGTACGAGGAGGCCTGCCGGCGCACCGACGCGGTGGTCGCGGCCGCCGGCGACCTCGACGCGCTGTCGGCCGGCTCGCTGCGCAACGGCAACCGCTTCAGCCTCCGGTGGATGCTGCTGCACCTGCTCGAGGAGACCGCCCGGCACAACGGGCACGCCGACCTGCTGCGGGAGGCGGTCGACGGCGTCGTCGGGGAGTGACCCGGGGCCCCTCAGCCCCGCGCCGCCCCGAGGCCCAGCACCGCGGCCAGCCCCAGCGCGCTGCGCGGGGCGTAGGCCGTGCGCCACAGCCCGCCGTGCACGGCGGCGTGCGCCTCGTCCTGCCACGGGTGCTCGTGCCGCGGCCCGCCGCCCGTGTGCAGGTCGTGCACCATCAGCGCCGCCATGAGCACGTTCGACGTCGCCGGCTCGAACACCTCGACGCCGAAGCGGTGCGCCCCGGCGTACGCGGCGGCCAGCGCGCGGTTCTTCACCACCGACCGGGTGCGGGTCGGCGGCGCGACGTTCATCGACACCGTGGTCCCGGCCGCCCGCGCCACCGTGGCCCGCCACCGCTGCAGCCGCTTGGCCAGCGCGTAGTTCGGCCCCTGCTGGGCGACCAGGTCGTCGCTGATGCCGGGGTCGGCGCCGGGCACGTAGGCCCGCTGCAGCAGCCGCCCGGCCGAGAGGGTCCGCAGCGGACGGCCGACCAGCTTGCCGAACCGCGACCGGCCGGCGTAGTTGCGCACCGACTGCGCGACGGCCTCCCCCGGGACGGCGAAGACGTCGGTGGGGGTGGCGAGGAAGGCCAGCGCCGCCTCCGGCCGCGCGGCCTGCAGCCGCTGGGTGAGCGCGTCGACGGCGGCCGACACCCGCACGTTCGTGGCGCCGTCGGCGTAGACGTAGTTCCCGAGGACCAGCTCGCCGGGCAGCCCGGTCAGCCAGTCGCCGACGGCGGGCACCTCGCGCACCAGGTCGGCCCCCGCGGCGGCGGGCAGGTCCGCGTCGCCCGCGGTCGGCACCAGCAGCGTGCCGGCGCCGCGGCGGGCGGTGTCGAGGACCCGCCGCCACAGGTCCGGCCGCGGCAGGTCGACGCCGGCCACGGTGGCGCCCCACCGCAGCAGCGCGGTCAGCGGCCCCATCTCCGCGCCGGCACCGAGCACCGCCACCGTGCGCCCGGGCAGCGCCAGCCACTCCGGGTGCGCGACCACGGTGCGCACCGCCTCGGCCGCCGAGGGCTCCATGACGCCGCGCTCGACCCAGGTGTCCAGCCGTCGCAGCAGGTCGTCCCCGCGCAGCCGCCGGCCGGAGAAGGGCAGCGTGAACTCGCGCTCGGGCTCGGCCTGCCCGGTCACCTCGCGGGTCCCCAGCGAGCGCCCCGCGGGTGCGGTGAGCAGCGCGCGCAGGGGCTGCTCGCCGTCGTCGCCGGCCACCCGCATCCGGCCGGAGACGGCGTCGAGCCCGGTGCCGGCGACGGTCAGCGCCGCCTGCGGGGAGGCCAGCCCCGCCTCGACCAGCCGGCGGAAGTGCACCAGGTACCCGGCCCGCCAGTTGGTCTCCTGCTCGGCGGCGCGGGCGCCGACCGGGTCGACCGGGCGGAGCGCATCGGCGACCACCGCCCGCCCGACCGCCGCGGTGCTGCGCCGCCCGTCGGGACCGGCGGGGAAGACGACGCCGGTGTCGTCGGTGCTCACGGGGCTCCTCGGTCGATCGGTAGGTCAGTCGACGGTGGTGGGCGGCGGGTCGACCGGCGCGCCGGCCTCCAGCCAGCGCAGCAGCGTGCGGGCGCCGAAGCCGGTGCCGCCCTTGACCACCTCGGCGTCGTCGGAGCCGGCCCGCGCCGGACCGGCGACGTCGAGGTGCGCCCAGGGCAGGTCGCCGGCGAAGGGCCGCAGGAACAGCGCGGCGGTGGTGCCGCCGGGGTTGCCCGGGGCGTTGTTGGCGTCGGCGACCGCGCTGTCGAGCAGGTCGGCGTACTCCTCGGCCAGCGGCATCCGCCACACCCGCTCGCCGGCGTGCAGGGCGGCGGTGGACAGCGCGGTGGCCAGCCCGTCGGTGGTGGCGTACAGCCCCGCCGTCCGCGTGCCGAGCGCGACCTTCATCGCGCCGGTCAGCGTGGCGACGTCGACCAGCACCGTGGCGCCCAGCTCCAGCCGCCCCCACGCCAGGCCGTCGGCGAGCACCATGCGGCCCTCGGCGTCGGTGTTCTGCACCTCGGTGGTGCGCCCGCCGACGTGCCGGACGACGTCGGCCGGCCGGTAGGACGACCCCGACACCGCGTTCTCCGCGGCCGGGACGACGGCGGTCACCGCGACCGGCAGCTCCAGCCGCGCCGCGGCGTCGACGGCGGCGAGCACCGCGGCCCCGCCGGCCATGTCGGTCTTCATCTCGCGCATGCCGGCGTTGGGCTTGATCGAGAGGCCACCGGTGTCGAACGTGATGCCCTTGCCCACCAGCACCGGCCGGGCCGGGCCGGCACCGGGCGGCTCGTAGGCGACGACGACGACCCGCGGCGGGCACGCCGAGCCGCCGCCCACGGCGAGCACGCCGCCGAAGCCGCCGTCGGCGAGCTCCTCGGGGCCGAGCACGGTGACGGTGACGTGCGGCAGCGCGGCCAGCCGCTGCACGGCCTGCTCGGCCAGCCACGCCGGGTCCTTGGTGTTGCTCGGGGTGTTGACCAGGTCGCGCGCCCAGGCGACGGCCGCGCCGGTGACCTCGCCGGTTCGGGCGGCGGCGCCCACGGCCGGGTCGGCGGCGTCGGCGGCGACGACGGTGACCGTGGCCAGCCGCGCCGGGTGCGGCGTGGAGGTGTCGCGGAAGCGGTAGCCGGCCAGCAGCGCGGCCTCGACGGCGGCGCGCACCTCGTCGGCACCGGCGGGCGCGGCCGCGCCGTCGACGGGCAGCACCAGACCGGTGGCTCCCCACTCGGCGAGCGTCTGCGCCCGGCGGACGGCGGTGGCGACGTAGGACCGCAGGTGCGGCAGGGTCCCGTCACCCAGGCCGACGGCGACGACGCTGCGCGGGCGGCGGCCGGGGACGGGCAGGTCGGTGATCGCGCCGGCCTTGCCGGTGTTGCCGGTGTCGCGCAGCGCGGCGGCGAGCAGGTCGGCCGGCACCGGCGGGTCGGCGCCGGGCGCCGGGGAGGTCAGCCAGGCGGGGAGCGTGCCGCCGGTGCCGACCGGGACGGCGAGGACGTCGTCCTCCCCGAGCGGGGGCAGGGCGGTGAGCAGGTCGACCCGCGGCAAGGGGGCGGCCCCGGTCGCCGGCGTGCTGCCGGCGGCCGGGGCCGCGTCGTCCTGCGCGGGGCTGCCCGGGGGCAGGCTCGCGGAGGCGTTCAGCTGGTCGCGCCCTTCAGGGCCTCGGAGAGCGCCGCGGCCTCGTCGGGCGACAGCTCGACGACCAGGCGACCGCCGCCTTCGAGCGGCACCCGCATGACCAGGCCGCGCCCCTCCTTGGTGACCTCCAGGGGACCTTCACCCGTGCGCGGCTTCATGGCCGCCATGCGTGCCTCCTTCGCCGGCCACCCGCGACCCTCTGGAGGTGCGGTGTGGCTGTCCTTCGTGCAGTGAGCTCCGCGGCAATGATCCCGTATCCCCGCCGGGAGACCAACCTGGGCCCCCTACGGGGTGGCCCGGAAGCAGGTGCTCACGTGGTCGTCGACCATGCCCGTGGCCTGCATGAGCGCGTAGGCGGTGGTCGGTCCGACGAACACGAAGCCGCGCCGCTTGAGCTCCTTCGCCATCGCCGTCGACTCGGGGCTGGTGGCCGGGACGTCGGCCAGTGTGGCCGGCCGCGGACGCGGCCCGGACGGCGCGAAGGACCACAGCAGCTCCGACAGGCCCTCCGGGACCTGCTGGGCGGCGCGGGCGTTGCGGACGGCGGCGGCGATCTTCGCGCGGTTGCGGACGATGCCGGCGTCGGCCAGCAAGCGGGCCTCGTCGTCGGCGGTGAACTCCGCGACCGCGTCGATCGAGAAGCCGGCGAAGGCGGCGCGGAACGCCGGCCGCTTGCGCAGGATCGTGATCCACGACAGGCCCGACTGGAACGCCTCGAGGCAGAGCCGCTCGAACAGGGCGTCGTCGCCGTGCAGCGGGGTGCCCCACTCCTCGTCGTGGTAGCGGACGTACTCGGGGGCGCTGTCGCCCCACGCACAGCGCACGCGGTCCACGCGGCGGACGGTAGCGGCGGGCACCGACGGTCTCCCCCGCGACCTCGCCGTGCTGCCGACCGGGGGCCATCCGGACGGGTGGTGCACCGGCGGACGCGGGCGGGTGCCCTGCGCCGAGGGCTACGGTCCCCGGGTGCCCGACCCCGTCCTCCCCCGCCGCAGGCGCGCCGGCGCACGTCGGGTGCCCACCGCCACCGTGCGCGGCGTCCGCGTGGTGCGGGCACGGTGAGCGCCGCCCTGGCCGCCCAGGTGCTGGTGGTCCCCGCACCCGGGCGGGACGGGACCCGCTCGATCCCGCCGTGCACGCCCGGCCAGGCCGCGGCGATCACCGCGGCCGCGGTGTCCGACACCCTCGACGCGGTGCGCGCCACGCCGGTGGCCCGCCGGGTGGTGGCCCTCGACGGCGCCGCCGGTGACCTCGACCTGTCCGGTTGCCACGTCGTCCCGCAGGTCGACGGGGACCTCGGCACCCGCCTGGCGGTCGCCTTCGCCGACGCGGCGGGCTCCTCCGGGAGCGGCCTGCCCACCCTGCTCATCGGCACGGACACCCCGCAGGTGACGCCGGCGCTGCTGGCCGCGTGCCTGGACCGGCTGCTGTCGGCGGGGCACGGGACGGCGGTCCTCGGCACGGCCCCGGACGGCGGCTGGTGGGCGCTCGGCCTGTACTGCGCCGCCGCGGCAGGGGTGCTGCGGGGCGTGCCGACGGGCCGTGGCGACACCGGCGAGCACACCCGCGCCGCACTCGTGGACGCCGGGCTCACCGTGCTCGACCTGCCCGAGCTCGCCGGCATCCACGGCTTCCCCGACGCGCTGTCGGTGGCCGACGCCTGCGCCCCCGGGACCCGCACCGTCCGCGTGGTCGCCGAGGTCGCCGCCGCGCTGGGCGGTGGCGCCCGACCGGCGCCGGGTGTCAGCCGCGCGGCACCGACACCGTCCCGTCGGTGAGGTCCTTGGCGTAGAGGTCGCGCAGCCGGTTGGTGTCGGTCGCCGTCAGCGCCTGCGACGTCGTCACCAGCACGCGGTCGCCGTCCACGGCCGTCAGCCGGCCGTACTCGGCGGCCGAGACCGCACCGGTGGGGCCGGCCGTCGCCCGGCCGCCGGCGTCGGCGGTGACCAGGGTCAGCCCACCGCCGCCGAGGTCGCGGCGGTAGTGGTCGGTGTGGCCGTTGCCGTCTGCCGGCAGGGCCGCCGCGGCGGTGGCGTAGAAGCCGTGGCGGCCGGTCGGGTCGAGCTCGACCTGGTGCTCCCAGACCGTCGTCTGCCCGCTGCCCATCGCGACGACGGCGCCGGTGGCGGTGTCGACGCGGTAGGCCAGGCCGGTGGACCAGGCCGCGGTCGGCGTCGGCGTGGTCACCTTCGCGGCGGTCACGAGGGCGACGTGGCGGCCGTCGTCGCTGATCGCGACGTCACCGGCGTCGCGGTACACGCCGTACTCCGTCGTCCGGCCGCCCGCGACCACCGACGAGACGACGACGGCCTGCCCGGCGCCCGCCCCCGACAGCGTCTTGCGGTACAGCACGACGGGGCCGTTGGCCGCCGCCGCCGGGAAGAGCGCGAACCGGCCGTCCGGGGTGACCGCGAGCGCCGGGCCGGTGGCGGTGCGCCCGAGCTCCCCGCCGGCCGACGACGTCGAGACCCGGGTGACCGCGCCGGTCGACAGGCGCTTGGCGAACACGTCGACGGCGCCGTTGGTGTCGCCGGGCGCGAGGTCGGGCCGGGCCGAGTAGAAGAGCACCAGGTCGCCGTCGCCGGAGACGACCACCGTCGGGCTCGTGGCGTGCACGGCCGCGCCGCCCTGCAGGACGGTGCCCGCGACCGAGGCGTGCACCCGGCCGCCGGCCGGCACGCTGACCAGCTCCCAGGCGCCGGTGCGGGTGTCGAGCCGGTAGACGTCGGGGAGGCGGTTGGTGTCGCCGGGGAGCAGCGCCGCGGACGTGGCGAGGGCGACGAAGCGGCCGTCGTCGCTGACCGCCGGCGCCGCGGTGTTGGTCGGGTCGCTGCTGCCCGTGGCCGCCGCCGGCAGCGGCGCGATGCGCCGCGCGGTGCCGGCGGAGCGGTCGAGCAGGTACAGCTCGTAGGCGGTGTTCGTGTCGGCGGCCTCCCAGCGGGCCGACGTGCCGATGACGACGAACCGGCCGTCCGCGCCGGCGGCGACCCCGCCGCTCTGCCCGGCGCCCTCCGCGGGCACCCGCGCGGCCACCGGGGCGACGGCGGCCTCGGCGGAGGGCTCCGAGACCTGCCCGGCGGCGTCGACGGCCACCACCCGGAAGCGGCGCTCGGTGCCGTTGACCAGCCCGGACACGGTCGCCTGCGTGGCCGGTGCGGCGACCGCGGCGACGACGCCGCCGTCCTCGGCGAGCACGCGGTACCCCGTGACGTCGGGCTCCGGGACGGCGTCCCAGCGCACCGTGGCGCGGCCGTCCCCGGCGACCGCGGTGACGCCCGCGGGTGCGGCCGGGACAGGATCGGCGGTCGGGGTGGCCGGCACCGCGGGGTCCGTGGCGGCGGAGGCGTTGCCGTGCCCGTCCACGGCGACCAGCCGGTAGGCGTAGGTGGTGTCGTTGACGACGCCGGTGTCCGTCCAGGACGTGCCGGCGACCCGCGCCACCTCGACGCCGTCGCGCAGCACGACGTACCCGGCGAGGTCGGGCTCGCCGTTGGCGGTCCAGGAGAGGTGCACGCGCCCGTCACCTCTCACCGCTGCGAGCCCGCTCGGCGTCGCCGGGGCGGTCAGGTCGGTCGGGCGGGCGGTCACGGCCGGGTCGCTCGGCGGGGAGGCGTTGCCGTGGCCGTCGACCGCCACCAGCCGGTAGGCGTAGGTGGTGTCGTTGACCACCGCGGTGTCGGTCCACGTCGTGCCGGTCACCCGCGCGACCTCGACGCCGTCGCGCAGCACGGCGTAGCCGGCGACGTCCGACTCGGGGCCGGCCGTCCAGGACAGGACCACCCGCCCGTCCCCGGCCGCCGCGGCCAGGCCGGTCGGCGTCGCCGGCGGGGTCTGGTCGAACGGCCGCGCGGAGGCCACGGGGGCGGAGCTCGCCGACCAGTTGCCCGAGGTGTCGTGCGTCTGCACCGCGTAGCCGTAGGTCCGGTCGGCGACCACCGCGGTGTCGGTCCAGGAGGCGGTGACCCGTCCGGCGAGCAGGCCCGTCACCGGGACGCCGTCGCGCAGCACGCGGTGGCCGTCGGCGTCGTAGTCGGCCGCGTTCGGGGTCCACGTCACCGTCACCCGCAGGTCGCCGGCGGTCGCGACGACCCCGGTGGGCGCGGCGGGGGCGACGGAGTCGCGCGGGGTGCCCGTCGCCGGCGTGCTGCGGGTGGTGCCGACGCCCGAGGACCCGAGGAACGACGTCTTGGTCCGGACGGTGACCTGGTACGGCTGCCCGTTGACCAGGCCGGTGACGACCGCGCTGGTCCCCGTGGGACTGGCCCTCACGACCCCGTCGACGAAGACGTCGTAGCCGGAGACGAAGCCCTCGGTCGACGCGGTCCACGAGACCTGCAACGCGCGATCGGCCGGGGCGGCGACCACGTCGGTCGGCGGCACGGGGTCGGCGAAGCTCGCCGGCGCGAGGTCCGGGTCCGGCGCGACGGGACCGGAGCCGGTCAGCGCGACGACACCGAGCACCACCGCGGCCAGCAGGCGGGCAGCCCACGGACGCCGCCGTCGCCGTCCGCCGGTTCGGTCGTCCTGGTGCCGGGCCACCGTCGCCTCCGCTCGGCACCGGTCGGGCGGGGTGCCGCGAGAGGTGTCGGACGGCGGGGCGCGATGTTGAGTCCGGTCCCGTCCCGGAACGCTCCCGGCCCGCCCGGGAGGCGGGTCAGGGGACGGCGGTGTCCACGGCCGCCGGGGCGTTGCGCCGCGTCGCCAGCACGCAGCCGAGCAGCACCAGCGGCAGGCCCACGGCCAGGCCCAGGGTGAACGGCTCGTCGAGCAGCAGCACGCCCGCGAGCACCGCGACGGCGGGGTTGACGAAGGTGATGACCAGCGCCCGCTGGGGGCCGACCTCGCGGATGAGCGCGAAGAACAGCACCAGCGCCAGGGCGGTGCAGACGACGCCGAGGGCGGCCAGCGAGGCCTGCGCCCGCACCGGGGCCGCCGTCACCTGGCCGATCCGCGGCAGCGCGAACGGGGCGTACACCACCGCGGTGACCACCAGCGCGATCGCGCTGACCGCCACGCCGGGGACCTCGCCCAGCGCACGGCTGGCCACCAGCGGCGCGGTGCCGTAGCCGACGACGACGAGCACGACCGCCAGCACCGGGAGCAGCGCGACGCCCTCGACGTCGAACCCGAGCAGCGCCACGATGCCGGCCACACCCAGCCCCATGCCGGCCAGCCGCACCGGCGTCAGCCGCTCCTCGTCCCCCACCAGCCGGGCGGCCAGCGCGGCGACGAAGGGGACGGAGGCCACGAGCAGCCCGGTGAGCGAGCTGGACAGCGTGTCCTCGGCGTAGGAGAGCAGCATCCACGGCCCGGTCATCTCCAGCACGGTGAACAGCAGCAGCGCCCGCCAGTGCCGCAGCGCCGGGCGCACCTGGCCGCGGGCGAGCGTCCACGGCAGCAGCAGCGCCGCCCCGACGACGCAGCGGGTGAAGACGACGACCACCGGCGAGGTCTCCTCGACGGCGACCTTGATGAGCAGGTAGGGCACACCCCAGAGCACCGACATCGCCAGGAACAGCACCCATCCGCGACGGCTCACCGGCCGCCTCCGTCCCGCTCGCTCACCCGGCCATCCTGACGGCCGCGGCGTGCGGCCCGGCGGCCACCCCGGCACCGCGGTCGGGGTCCCGCCGCCACCGGGACGGCCCGCGCTAGCGTGACCGGCGTGGACGGGGCGGGGTACGGGACCTTCGTCGTCCTCGCCGTCGTGCTGGTGCTCGTCCCCGGACCGGACTTCGCGGTGGTCGTCCGCAACACCCTGGCCGGCGGCCGCGGCCGCGGTGCGTGGAGCGCCGTCGGCATCACCGTGTCGAACGTCGTGCAGGGCACGGCGGCCGCCACCGGGCTCGCGGCGGTGGTCGTCCGCGTCGAGCCGCTGTTCGCGGCCGTCCGCTGGCTGGGCGTCGGCTACCTGGCGCACCTGGCGGTGCAGGCGTTCCGGTCGGCGGCGCGCGGGCAGTACCCCGCCCTGGACGGCGGCGGGACGGTGTCGGGACCGCGTGCGCGGACCGGCCTGCGCCAGGGCTTCCTGTCCAACATCACCAACCCGAAGGTGCTGGCGTTCTACCTCGCCGTGCTGCCGCAGTTCCTCGGGCCGGGCACCGCCGTCCCCGTGCTCCTGGCGTACGCCTCCACGCACGCGGTGGTCGGGCTCGTGTACCTGCTCCTCCTCGTCGCCGTCCTGCACCGGGCGCGCCGGGTGCTCGCCCGCCGCCCGGTGCGCCGCGCCCTCGACGCGTTCACCGGCTGCGCCCTGCTGGCCTTCGGGGTGCGCCTCGCGGCCGACCGCTAGGGGGTCCGCACCGGTCAGGCGAGCGCGACGTGCGGGGCGTCGGGGTCGCCGGCGTCCCGGTCGGTCAGGTGGACCTCGGCCGGGCCGCCCGACCGCGCCAGGTGTCCGCCCACGCCCCGGGCCTGCGGCCCGCCCCAGGGGCGGGGTCACGGGGCGCCGGCGAGTCGAGCGGGGGTCTTGCGGACGGCGGGCTCCGCGCGCTGCACTCCCCCCATGACCGCCGACGACCGCCTCGCCGCCCTGGTCGACGCCCTCGCCGGCGAGCCGGGCGTGACGCCGCCGCAGCCCGGTGGACGACGGTTCGGCTCCGCGGCCCTGGAGGTCGACGGCGCGATCTTCGCGATGGCGGTCGACGGCGCGCTGGTGGTCAAGCTGCCCCGGGACCGGGTCGCCGCCCTGGTCGCCGACGGCGCGGGCAGCGCCTTCGCCAACGGCCGGGGGCAGCCGATGCGCGAGTGGGTCACTCTCGGGGACGACGCCGCGGCCGACCTGCCCCTGGCCCGCGAGGCGCTGGCCTTCGTCGCCGCCGGCCGCCGCTGACCCCTCGCCCGGCGTCCCCGGCCGTTTCCCGGCGGTCCGGTCCGGGCAGCGACCGGGGAAGCGACGACGGGAGGACCCCCGGTGGCCGACGCACACGCGCGCCCCCCGGCCCGGCGGCGGCTGCTGGTCTCCGGCCTGCTGCTGGGCCTGGGCACGGCGGGGGCGGTCGACGAGATCGTCTTCCACCAGCTGCTGCACTGGCACCACTTCTACGACCGGGCCAGCGGCGCGGCCGGGCTGGTCTCCGACGGCCTGCTGCACGCCGGCACCTTCTCCGCGGCCGTGGCGGGCATGGCCCTGCTGGCCGACGCGCGGCGCCGCGGCCGGTTCGTCCCCGCGCTGTGGTGGGGCGCCGTGCTGACGGGAGCGGGCGCCTTCCAGGTGTGGGACGGCCTCGTGCACCACAAGCTGCTGCGGCTGCACCAGGTCCGCTACGGCGTCGACCTCACCGGCTACGACGTCGGCTGGATCGTGCCCGGCGTGCTGCTGCTGGCCGCCGGGGTCGCGCTGCTCCTGCGCGCCCGGGCCCGGCCGGTCGCCGTGACGTGACGGCGGCCGCGCTCGGCGTCCTGCTGGCCGCGGGCGCCGGCCACGTCGCGGCCACCTGGCGCTGCCGCAGCCCCTGGCCGCTGGCCCGCACCGCGGCGTGGCTGCTCGGCCTGGCCGCCGCGGGGGTCGCCGTGGCGGGCCCGGCGCGCGCCCACCACGACCTGCACGCGCACATGGCCGGGCACCTGCTGCTGGGCATGGTCGCGCCACTGCTGCTGGTGCTCGCCGCCCCGGTCACCCTGGCGCTGCGCGCGCTCCCCCCGCGAGGCGCCCGCCGGCTGGCCCGGCTGCTGCGCACGCCACCCGCGCGGTGGCTGACCGACCCGCTGGTCGCCGTCCCGCTCAACGCCGCCGGGCTGTGGCTGCTCTACGGCACCGGCCTGCACACCGCCCTGGCCGGCCGTCCCGCGCTGACCACCCTGGTCTGGGCGCACCTGCTGGTCAGCGGGTACCTCGCCACCGCCTCCGTGCTGGCCGTCGACCCCGCGCCGCACCGCCGCCCGGTGGCGGTGCGCGCCGTCGCGCTGGCCGGCGGCGCCGCGGCGCACGACGTCCTGGCGAAGGTGCTCTACGCGCACCCGCCGGCCGGCACGGTCGGCGCGGAGGCCGGCGCGCGGCTGATGTACGACGGCGGCACCGTGCTGACCCTGGTCACCGCCGCGCTGCTGTGGCGCCGCTGGTACGTCAGCCGGGACGCGGTGCGGGCGGCGGCCCGGCCCGCGTAGGGCCGCGCGCTCAGTCCGGGACCGCCGGCCCGCCGGTCACCTGCTCGGCGCAGGCGGCGAGCACGGCGTCGTAGGCGGCGTGCGCGACCGCCACCTCCTCGTCGCCGGCCCCGCCCTCGACCACCGGGTAGCCGTACTCGTACCCGCCGTCGGCGCGGACGGTGAGGACGAAGCCCTGCGGCAGGAGGCAGGCGGCCAGGCGCTCGCGCACCTCCGGGTCGGTGGTGGCGAGGGCGTCGGCCACGGTGGCGCGGGGGTCCACCGGCGGAGGCGCCGAGGCGTCCGTCAGCGGCACGGGCCGCACCGTGGTCCGCGTCGCGCCGTCCCGGCGGACGTCGACCGCCTCCACCCCGAGGTACACCGGCGCGGGCACCTCGGCGACGAGGACGCCGTCGGCCTCGGTCAGGTCGGTCCACGCCCGCCCGACGCCCCCGCCGTCGACGGGCACCGAGCCCGGTGAGTACCGCGCGGTGTCGGCGGGCCGGCTGACGACCACCAGCACCGGGGCGGGACCGGCGGTGTCGAGCAGGGCCATCGGCTGGTCCTGCCCGCCCCGCTGCGGAGGCGCCAGCAGCGCGAGCTCGTCCGGCGCGGCGCCGGCCGGGCCGCCGAACCAGGCGTACACGAGCTGGCGCCGGTCCTCGCCCATGACCAGCGCCCACCGCCGTCCGCCGGGCAGGTCGCCGGCGAACAGCACCCGGCGGGTCGGCGCCGGCGGGCTGAGCACCGCGCCCTCGATGCCCAGCGGCGCCGACCACTCGAGCGCAGCCGCCCCGGCGACGAAGTCGTCGTCGCCGGCCAGCGAGCCGCGGACCGGGAGGTCGTACAGGCCCGGACCGGCGTCCTCCGCCTGCCCGGTCCCCCCGGTCGCGGCCCCGCCCGCCGCGGGCCCGGCGTCGGGCAGCAGCGCCGGCACGGCGCCGGCGAGCAGGGCGACGGCGACGGCGCCGCCCGCCAGGGCCAGTCGGGTGCGTCGCTGCCGCCGGGACAGCGCGACCGCGGCCGCGGCGGTGTCCTCCCCGCGCGGCCGGCCGGCTCCGGCGGCCAGCCGGTGCAGGGCGTCGCGGACGTCGAGGTCGGGGTCGGTCACGACGGCCTCCGGTCGGTCAGCGGGGTGGGCTCGGGATCCAGCGCCCGGCGGACGGCGGACAGGCCGCGGGCGGTGTGGGTGCGGACGGTGCTGGCCGAGCAGCCGAGCACGCGGGCGGTCTCGGTCTCGGTGAGGTCCTCGTAGAAGCGCAGGACGAGGACCGCGCGGGCCCGCGGGGACAGCAGGTCGAGGGCCCGGCGCAGCTCGTCGGCGAGGGCGTGGGCGTCCTGCCAGTCCCCGGCGGGCCGCTCGGGCAGCGTCTCGAGGACCTGCTCGCCGTGCCACAGCCGCCGTCGCCAGCTCAGGTGGCAGTTGACCAGCAGCCGGCGCACGTAGGCGACCGGCACGTCGGCCCGCTGGACGCGCGCCCAGTGCCGGTGCGCCCGGGCGAGCGCGGTCTGCACGAGGTCCTCGGCGTGCCCGCGGTCGCCGGTGAGCAGGTAGGCGGTCCGCAGCAGCGCCGCCTCGTGGGCGACCACGAACGCCGTGAACTCCCGGTCCGTGCTCATCGCCCTCCGCCCCGTCCGTCCCCCTGTTCAGGAGACCCGCCGGGACGCCCGGATCCGTGACGTCCCGACGTCACGGTCCGGTAACGGACGGCGGCCCTCAGCCGGCGTAGGTCGTGGCGAAGCGGGCGAACCGGCGCAGCGACAGCCGCACCCCGACGACGACGAACGGCTTCGCCAGCGGCCAGCCCAGCCTGCCGAGCAGCCCGAGGGGCAGGTACAGCCGCTCGGTCCAGACGAACTCGGTGCGCTCCCCCGAGGGCCGCACCTCGAAGATGCCGGGACCGCGCACGACCCGGCCGGTGTGCTGGACGACCACGCGCCGGGGCGGGTCCCACTCGGTGATGACCATGGTGTCGAGGACGCCGAGGTGCCGCCCGCGCCGCCACGGCAGCGGGACGCCGGTGCGCGCGGCCAGCCGCCCGCCGACGCCCTGCGCGGGCCCGCCCACGGTCTCGACGTCGGTGGCCAGCATCCAGGCCCCCTGGGACCGCCAGTCGGTCAGCGCCGCCCACACGCGTTCCGGCGGCGCCTCGACCGTGACCCGCTCGACCAGCTCAGGCATCGGCGCCCGCTCCGTTCCCGGCCGCGGGAGCGGCCTGCTCGTCCTGCGTGCGCCCGGCCGGCAGGGTCAGCCCCGGGTCGGTGTCGGCGTCGGCGGCCCGCGCCGGGCGGTCGTGCGCGGCGCGCAGCGCGGCGATGGTCTCGTCGCGCTCCTCGATCGTCTGGGCCAGCTGCTCGAGCAGCCAGTCCACCTCGGTCATGCGGTAGCCGCGCACGGCCACCGAGATCCGCAGCGCGCGCACGTCCTCGCCGGTGACCGGCCGGTCGTCGGGCAGCTCCACCGGGGAGCGGTCGAGGTCGGCCGGCGGCTGGGACTCCCCGCGGCCGAGCAGCACCGAGCCGCCGAGGAACAGCAGCGCCCCGACGACGGCGACCGCGGCCAGCCCGACGAGGAGGGACAGCACCGCGCCCCCTCAGCCCTCGACCGGCTCGACCGGCCCGGACAGTGGCGCCCGCATGCCCCCGCCGTTGTCGCCCGGCGACCCGGCCGCCTCGGCCGCCCGGATGTGGGCGAGCACCTCGGCGACGTCGTCGGTGACGGTGAACAGGTCCAGGTCGCCGGGGCTGATCGTGCCGGACTCGAGCAGCGCACCGCGGATCCACTCGACCAGGCCCGACCAGTACGCGGTGCCGAACAGGACGACCGGGAAGCGGGTGACCTTGCGGGTCTGCACCAGGGTCAGCGCCTCGAACAGCTCGTCGAGGGTGCCGAAGCCGCCGGGGAGGATGACGAAGGCCTGCGCGTACTTCACGAACATCGTCTTGCGGACGAAGAAGTAGCGGAAGCTGATGCCGACGTCGACCCACTCGTTGAGCTCCTGCTCGAACGGCAGCTCGATGCCCAGGCCCACCGACAGCCCGCCGGCCTCGTGGGCGCCGCGGTTGGCTGCCTCCATCGCACCCGGCCCGCCGCCGGTGATGACCGCGTAGCCGGCGCGGGCGAGCGCCCCGCCGATCCGCACGCCCGCCTCGTAGTAGGGGTGGTCGGGCTTCGTGCGGGCGCTGCCGAAGACGCTGACCGCCCGCGGCAGCTCGGCGAGCAGGCCGAAGCCCTCCACGAACTCCGACTGGATGCGCAGCACCCGCCACGGGTCGGTGTGCACCCAGTCGGTGGGCCCGCGGCGGTCGAGCAGCCGCTGGTCGGTCGTCGTCCCGACCGTCTGCGGGTCCGGCTCGCCGCCGCGCAGCACCACCGGACCGCGGTGGCGCGTCGGGCGCGGGTTCCGGCCGTCGGCGGGCGGGGGGATGGTCGTCATGCACGGCTCCTCAGGCGGCGGGCGTCGCCAGATAGGCGGTCAGGGCGTCCTCGGCCGGCTGCAGGCGCTCGACCAGGACGTGCTCCTCGCGGGTGTGGGCCAGCGTCGGGTCGCCGGGGCCGTAGTTGACCGCCGGGATGCCGAGCGCGGCGAAGCGGGCGACGTCGGTCCAGCCGAGCTTGGCCCGCGCGGGCTTGCCGACGGCGGCGACGAACGCCGCGGCGGCGGGCTCGGACAGGCCCGGCAGCGCGCCGCCGGCGTTGTCGGTGACGGTCAGGGTGGCACCGGCGGCGATCGCCCCGGCGAAGACCTCGCGGACGTGCGCCTCGGCGGCGTCCTCGTCCCGATCGGGGGCGTAGCGGAAGTTCACCGTCAGCGCGGCCTCGTCCGGGATCACGTTGCCGGCCACGCCGCCGGAGACGCCGACCGCGTTGAGGCCCTCGCGGTACAGGCAGCCGTCGATCTCCACCTCGCGCGCCTCGTAGGCGGCCAGCGCGGCCAGCGCCCCGGCCAGCCCGTGGACGGCGTTGACCCCGAGCCAGCTGCGCGCGCTGTGCGCCCGCCGGCCCCTCGTCTCCAGCCGGGCCCGCAGCGTGCCCTGGCAGCCGGCCTCGATCTCGCCGTCGGTGCCCTCGAGCAGGACGGCGAGGTCGCCGTAGAGCCACCCGCGCCGCTCGCGGGCCACCCGGCCGAGGCCGCTCTTGACCGCCTCGACCTCCTCGTTGTCGTAGAAGACGAAGGTCAGGTCGTGCGCGGGCTCGGCGCCGGGGACGCCGAAGCGCCCGGCCAGCCGCAGCATCACCGCGTCGCCGGACTTCATGTCGCTGGTGCCGCAGCCGTAGAGCCGTCCGTCCTCCAGCCGGCTGGGCACGTTGCCGGCGATCGGCACGGTGTCGAGGTGCCCGGCCAGGACGACGCGGGTGTCGCGGCCGAGGCCCGTGCGGGCGAGGACGGTGTCGCCGACCCGCTCGACCTCGAGCCCGCCGAGGGACCGCAGCGCCGTCTCCACCGCGTCGGCCAGCGCCCGCTCGTCCCCGGACACCGAGGGGGTGTCCACCAGGACCCGGGTCAACGTGAGGACGTCGGCAGAGAGGTCCAGTCGGGGCGGGGAGCTCACGGTGCCCGAGCCTACGGTGGGAGGACCTCGTCCTCCTCACCGTGGAGGGACGGGGCCGCCGGCCGTCCCGGCGCGCCGAGCTGGGTAGCGTCGGGCCGTGACCGCCCCCGCCGCCCGCTCCGCCGTCGCCACCGGTCTCGCGACCGTCACCGCCTCCGGGACCGTCCTCGACACCTGGTACCCCTCCCCCGCGCTCGGCGCGGACGGGCCGACCGGCACCCACCAGCTCGGCACCCTGGAACTCGGCGGCGAGCTCGGCCACGAGTTCTCCGGCCTGGTGCGCAGCGACGAGCTCCGCGGCGTGGAGGTCGTCGGCGTCCGCACGGTGATCGCCGACCTCGACGCCCCGCCGGTCGACACGCACGACGTCTACCTGCGGCTGCACCTGCTCTCCGCCCGGCTGGTCCGGCCGCACGGGGTGAACCTCGACGGCGTCTTCGGCCTGCTGGCCAACGTGGCCTGGACCAGCGCCGGGCCGGTCCTGGCCACCGAGCTGACCCCCACCCGGCGGGCGGCGCTGCGCGCCGCGCGGGGGCACCTGACGGTGCTGTCGGTGGACAAGTTCCCGCGGATGGTCGACTACGTGCTCCCCCCGGGCGTGCGCGTCGCCGACGCCGACCGGGTGCGGCTGGGCGCCCACCTGGCCGAGGGGACGACGGTCATGCACGAGGGCTTCGTCAACTACAACGCCGGCACGCTCGGCCCCTCGATGGTCGAGGGCCGGATCAGCGCGGGCGTCGTCGTCGGCGCCGACAGCGACGTCGGGGGGAGCGCGTCGATCATGGGCACGCTGTCGGGCGGCGGCAAGGAGGTCGTCTCCATCGGCACCGGCTGCCTGCTCGGCGCCAACTCGGGCATCGGCATCTCGCTCGGGGACGACTGCGTCGTCGAGGCCGGCTGCTACGTGACCGCCGGCTCGCGGATCACGCTGCCCGACGGCTCGGTGGTCAAGGGCCGCGAGCTGTCCGGGCGCGACGGGCTGCTGTTCCGCCGCAACAGCGTCTCCGGCGCGCTGGAGGCCCTGCCGCGCACCGGCACCTGGGGCGAGCTGAACGCCGCCCTGCACGCCAACTAGGTCAGGTTGGCGGGCTCCGCGGCGGGGGCGACGAGGTGCTCGAGCAGGGCGACGACGAACTCCTGCGGCCGCTCGACGTGCGGTGAGTGCCCGACCCCGGGCAGGACCACCTCGCGGTAGGCGCCGCCGGTCGCGGCGTAGCGGTCGAGCACCGCGCGGGTCTGGGTGACCATCGGCTGCGGCGGGCAGGTCTCCGCCCCCGGCCAGCCGGGCACCGCCCCGAGCTGCCCGAGGAACGCCAGGTCGAACGCCGAGGTGTCGGAGACGATCGCGTCGGCGTCGCCGCGGATCCACAGCACCGGCGGCTTGGCCGGCAGGTCCACGACCCCGGAGACGTCGAACACCGTCGGCGCCATGGTGTTGAGCACCCCGCGCGGCCCCGGCGCCGTCCCCGGCCACGTGTCGCTGGGCGCGCTGTCGCCGGGGTAGTGGTCCTCGCCGGTGCGCGTCGAGAGCATCGCGGCGACGAAGACGTCCTCCAGCGCCGGGTCCAGCGGCAGCGACCCCGGCGCCACGTAGAAGGCGCGCAGGATCGACCGCGGACTGGTGGGCGCCGCGTCGGTCGTGTCGCCGGCCGCCAGCGCCGCGACGAACTCCGGGTTGGCCGCGCCGCCGCCGGAGCCCGCGCCGTCCCCCGCCAGCCGGCGGCCCTCCGCGCCGGCGGTGCCGCCGAAGCCGTAGGGCGACACCGGGGCCACCAGCGTCACCGACGCCACCCGGGCGGGGTCGTCGAGCAGCCGCTGCAGGACGACGCCGGCGCCCATGCTCCAGCCGACCAGGTGCACCCGGTCTAGGCCGAGCGCGTCGAACAGCGCGCCGAGGTCGTCGGCCCAGTCGCGCACCCCGCGGCGGGCGTCGACCGGCACCGGATCGGTGTCGCCGTAGCCGCGCAGGTCGACGGCGAGCACCCGGCGCCCGGTCCCGTGCACCGCCAGCACCGTGGGCTGCCAGAACAGCGACGAGCTCACGTTGCCGTGCACGAACAGCACCGCCTCGCCGGGACCGGCCGGCTCGGTGCCCTCCGGGTGCAGCACGTTCTGGGTGAGCCGGGCGGTGGGCACCCGGGTGGCGGTGATCCCGGGGAGCAGGGCGTCGGGCACGGGGCCTCCTGGGCAGCGGCGGGGCGAGCGGGCACACGCTAGCGATCACGGTCCGCCGGCGACAGCGGGCCCGGCCGTCCCACCGGCCCCACCGGTCCACCGGACGTCCAGGGTCCTGGCAGGCGGCGCACCTACCCTCGGGGACGATGACCAGCGCCCGGACCGCCCCCCGCCCGGCGGCCCGGCGTGCGCCGGCCCGGCGACCGTCGGCCGGACGCCCGGCGAAGCGGCCCCCGGCCAGGCGGCCCGCCGGCAGCCGTCCGGCCGCGCGGAGGAGCCGTGGCCGTGCCCTGGCGCTGCGCTCGTGGGGCCCCTTCTTCCTCGTGTGCGTCGTCCTGCTCGTCGTCCTCGTCTGGCGCGCCGACGGGGCCGCGCCCACGCGCACGGCGGTGTGCACGGTGCCCGCCACCTCGGTGACCCTCTCGGCCGAGCAGGTGGCGAACGCCCGGACGATCGCGCAGGTCGCCCGGGACCGCGGCCTGCCCGAGCGGGCGACCGTCATCGCCCTCGCCACGGCGATGCAGGAGTCGACCCTGCGCAACCTCGACCACGGCGACCGCGACTCCCTCGGCCTGTTCCAGCAGCGCCCGTCGCAGGGCTGGGGCACGCCCGAGCAGGTGCAGGACCCGGTGTACGCGGCCGGCCAGTTCTACGACCGGCTGGTGCGCGTCCCCGGCTGGGAGACCGGCGAGCTCACCCTGGTCGCCGACAGCGTGCAGCGCTCGGCGTTCCCGCTCGCCTACGGACGCTGGGCCGACTTCGCCCAGTCCCTGACCGCCGCCCTGCGCTCCGACGACTTCGAGCGCAACTGCGCCTGACCCCGGCGTCCGGGGGTCGTCAGGCGGTGAGGCGCCCGGCCGCCGCGTCGATGCGCTCGTCGGTCGCGGTGAGCGCCAGGCGGACGTGCCGGGCACCGGCGGGTCCGTAGAACGAGCCGGGCGCGGCGACGACGCCCAGAGCGGCCAGCCAGTCGATCGTCGCCCAGCAGTCCTCGTCCCGGGTGACCCACAGGTACAGCCCGGCCTCGGAGTGGTCGATGCGGGCGCCGGTGGACCGCACCGCGGCGGCCAGCCGGTCGCGGCGGGACCGGTAGCGCTCGCGCTGCGCGTCGACGTGCGCGTCGTCGGCGAGCGCCGCGGCCATCGCCGCCTGCACCGGACCGGGCACCAGCAGGCCCACGTGCCGGCGCACCTCCCACACCCGCCGCACCAGCGCCGGGTCGCCGGAGAGCAGCCCGGCGCGGTAGCCGGCGGCCGTCGACTGCTTGGACAGCGAGTGCACCGCCAGCAGGCCGGTGTGGTCGGGCCCGGCGACGGCGGGGTGCAGCAGCGAGCGCGGCTCGACGTCCCAGCCCAGCGTCGCGTAGCACTCGTCGGCGACCACGGGGACGCCGTGCTCCCGGCCCCACGCCGCCCAGGTGCGCAGCTGGTCGTCGGAGAGCACCCGGCCGTGCGGGTTGCCCGGCGAGTTCAGCCACACGAGCACGATCCCGGCCGCGTCGTCGGGCGGGGTGTCGGTGCGGCGCACCGCCAGGCCGGACAGCACCGCGCCCACCTCGTAGGTCGGGTAGGCGACCTCGGGGATGACGACGGTGCCCTCGCGCAGGCCGAGCAGCGTGGGCAGCAGCGCGACGAGCTCCTTGGACCCCACGGTGGGGACCACCGACGGGTCGGCCCCCAACGGGTCGGCCACCGTCACGCCCAGGCGCCGCTGCAGCCAGCCGGCCGCCGCGGTGCGCAGGTCACGCGTGCCGAGCGCGGTCGGGTAGCCCGGGGAGTCGCCCGCCGCGGCCAGCGCGGTGCGCAGCACGTCGGGGGTGGGGTCGACCGGCGTGCCGATGGAGAGGTCGACCACGCCGCCGGGGTGCCGCGCCGCGCGGGCGCGGGCGGCCTCGAGGCTGTCCCAGGGGAAGTCCGGCAGCCGCCCGGCTGCCGTCCCCGGGGCCGTGGTCGTCAGTGACCCTCGCCCTGCGGCGGCAGGGCGGCGACGAGCGGGTGGTCCTTGGCGATCTTGCCGGTCTTGGCCGCGCCGCCGGGGCTGCCCAGGTCGGAGAAGAACTCCACGTTGGCGTTGTAGAAGTCCTTCCACTTGTCCGGGACGTCGTCCTCGTAGTAGATGGCCTCCACCGGGCACACCGGCTCGCAGGCGCCGCAGTCGACGCACTCGTCGGGGTGGATGTAGAGCATCCGCTCGCCCTCGTAGATGCAGTCCACCGGACACTCGTCGATGCACGCCTTGTCGAGGACGTCGACGCAGGCCTGGGTGATCACGTAGGTCACGGTGGGTCCTCCCGGGGGACGTGCGGGCAGCGATCCGGCGACCGGCCGGTCTCGCGCGTGTCGGACCTCAGTATGGCCCCGCAGGCCCGGGTGAAACGCGACGGGTGGACGCGCCTGCTCCGGTGGAGGGGCGCCGCGGCACACCGCAGGATCGGCGGGCGTGGGACAGAGCAGATCACCGCTGGGCGTCGCCGACCTCGAACGGCTGGCCGCCCGCGGCTGGCGGGCACCCGAGGAGGAGCCGCTGGGCGGGTGGCTGCTGCGCGCCGGCGGCGGCTTCACCGGCCGGGCCAACACCGCGCTCGTCGCCGGCGACCCGGGCTGCCCGCTGCCGGAGGCGGTCGAGGCGGTCGCGGCCTGGTACCGGGGGCGCGGCCTGCCCCCCGGGGCGCAGCTGCCCGGCGTGCAGGCCCGCCGCGCCGACGCGGCGTTCGCCGCCGCCGGGTGGGGCCGCGACGAGGACGTGCTGGTCCTCACCGCGCCGCTGGCGGCCGGGCCCGACGGCGGCGTGCCGGTCGAGCTCGCCGACACCCCGGACGACGGCTGGCTGAACACGTCCGGGTACCTCCGCCGCGCCGAGCCGGTCACGGCCCGCGCGGTGCTGACCAACGCGCCGGAGGTGGTCTTCGCGTCGGTGCGCGCCGACCCGCCCCCGGCGCCACCGGTCGCCGTCGCCCGCGGCGTGGTCACCGGCGACTGGCTCGGGGTGACCGCGGTGACCGTCGCGGAGGAGCACCGCCGCCGTGGCCTGGCGACGGCGGTCGTGGCGGCGGTGACCCGGTGGGGCGCGGCGCGCGGCGCCGGCTGGGTGTACCTGCAGGTCACGTCGTCCAACGCGCCGGCGCGGGCGCTGTACCGCCGCGCGGGCTTCGTGGAGCACCACCGCTACCACTACCGGTGGGCACCGTCCTGACACCCGGTTCCGGGCGGCTGGGGTCAGCCCGGGACGGGCGGGCGGGCGCCCAGCACGCGGCCGACGGCGAAGGCGGCGGCCACCCCGCCGAGGCCGAGGAAGGCGAGCGTCACCGCGCCGAGCCCGCCGCTGCCGACGGCGACGAGGTCACCCTCGGGCCGGCGCACCGTGGCGGCCACGGCGATCCCCAGCCAGGTCAGCGCCGGCAGCGCCGCGACCGCGCGGGAGCCGGTGAGCCGGTGCACGCCGGCCACCAGCAGCAGGTTGCCGACGACGGCGACGACGACCGACAGCGGGACGAGGACGCCGGCCACCCGCAGCGGCAGCCAGAAGACCTCGACCAGCGCCAGCCACCCGGCGACGGCCACGGCGAGCACGGCCGCGGACCCGAGCGCCACGACCCGGCGGGTCATCCGGGGAGACCGGCGAACAGGTCGTCCTCCCAGCCGTGGGGTGCGCGTCCGGCAGGACCGCGCTCGCCGCGCACCAGCCGGTAGTGCTCGACGCCGAGCACCTCCTGGCCGAGGTTGTTCGACAGGGCGAAGAAGGGCCCGTCGACGGTGATCTGGGTGGCGTGCGCCCGCATGGCGGCGTCCTTGCGGCCGGCGTGCGCCCGGCCGTCGACGGCGGCGGTGACCAGTTCGTCGGGGACGGCGAAGGGGATGTCGTCGATCTCGCCGAGCTGCTCGAACGGCGAGTCCTCCCCGAGCGCCGCCATGGCCTCGACGCCGGAGCGCAGCACCGAGCGCGGCACGCAGCACCAGTAGACCTTCGCGACGTCCCACGCCTCGCCGAGCTCGGGACGGTAGGCGGGGTCGGCGGCGGCGTCGACGGCGGCCATCGCGACCCGGTGGGCCTGGATGTGGTCGGGGTGCCCGTAGCCGCCCTTCTCGTCGTAGGTGACCACCACCTGCGGCCGGACCTCCCGGACGACGGCGACCGCGTGCCCGACCGCCTCGTCGAGGTCGGCGTTCCAGAACGCGCGCGGCCGCTCGTTCGCCGGCGTCCCGATCATCCCGGAGTCGCGGTAGCGGCCCGCACCGCCGAGGAACCGCCAGTCGGTCACGCCGAGCGCGTCCATCGCCGCCCGCAGCTCGGCGATCCGGTAGCCGCCGAGCTGGTCGGCGTGCTCCGGCCCGAGCAGCTCCAGCTCGGGGACGAGGACCTCGCCCTCCTCGCCCAGCGTGCAGGTCAGCAGCGTGACCTGCGCCCCCTCGGCGACGTAGCGCGCCATCGTCGCGCCGTTGTTGATCGTCTCGTCGTCGGGATGGGCGTGCACGAGCAGCAGCCGGCGGTCAGCAGTCACGGCCCGCATCCTCCCAGGGCGCTCACGGCGCGGGCGTCGGCGATCCGGTGACCCCGGAGGGAGCGGCGTCGGCGACGTCGGCCGGCCACACGACGCGGAACCGCTCGAAGACCACCTCGAGGTCGTCGGACCACGCATGGCCGCGGGCGGCCCCGGTGCGGCGGAAGAAGGCCAGGTGCCCGGCCAGCCAGCCGGCCCGGGTGCGGTCGCCCTCCCCCTCGTCCCAGGCGAAGGCGTCGTCCACGCTGGCCAGCGGTCCGAGGCGCAGCTCCACGGTGCGCAGCACGCAGCGCGGCACCCCGGCGCCGTCGCAGGCCACCCAGTGGCCCCCGATGCGGGGCAGCGGCTCGGCCTCGTCGACGTTGTCCCGCACCAGGCCCACGGTGGCCCGCTTGGTGCCGGCCAGGACGAGTGCCACCAGCTCGTCGGCCATGGCGGCGGAGTCGCCGAAGCGCCCCACCCAGGGGTCCTCCTCGGGGGGCAGCGTCCCCGGGACTGTGGCCCCGTAGGCGCGCCACATCGCCAGGGCGTCGTCCCGGCGGACCGGCGGCAGGGGTGTCACGTGCGCCATCCGACGATCACGGAGTGGCGACCACCCCAGGAGGCCCGGACGTGGTCACCACTCCGTGATCGTCGCCGGAACTACTCGGCGTCGACGGGGACGACCGTGCGGGCCTCGGCGAAGTGGCAGGCCGCGGGGTGGCCCTGGCCGCGGTCGACCAGCGCCGGCGGCTCCTGGGCACAGACGTCCTGCGCCTTCCAGCAGCGGGTGCGGAACCGGCAGCCCGAGGGCGGGTCGGCGGGGCTCGGGACGTCGCCCTGCAGCAGGATGCGGTCCTTCTGCCCGCGCAGCGCCGGCTCGTGCAGCGGCACCGACGACAGCAGCGCCTGCGTGTAGGGGTGCGACGGCGCGGAGTAGACCTCCTCCGCGGTGCCCTCCTCGACGATGCTGCCGAGGTACATGACCGCGACCCGGTCGGAGATGTGCCGCACCACCGACAGGTCGTGGGCGATGAACAGGTAGGACAGCCCGAGCTCGTCCTGCAGGTCCTCGAGCAGGTTGACCACCTGGGCCTGCACCGAGACGTCGAGCGCCGAGACCGGCTCGTCGCAGACGATGACCTCCGGCTGCAGCGCCAGCGCGCGGGCGATGCCGATGCGCTGCCGCTGGCCGCCGGAGAACTGGTGCGGGTAGCGGTTGACGTAGTCGGGGTTGAGACCGACGCGGTCGAGCAGCTCCTGGGTGCGCTTGAGCCGGCCCTTCTTCGGGGCGACGTCGGCGTGCACCGACCAGCCCTCGGCGACGATGTCGCCGACGGTCATGCGCGGGTTCAGCGACGCGTAGGGGTCCTGGAAGATGATCTGGACCTCGCGCCGGTACTCCTTGAGCGCACGCCCGCCCATGCGGGCGACGTCGCGGCCCTTGAAGAAGATCGACCCCGCGGTCGGCCTCTCCAGCGCCACGATCAGCTTGGACACCGTCGACTTGCCGCAGCCGGACTCGCCGACCAGGCCGACGGTCTCCCCGCGGCGCAGGGTGAGGTCGACGCCGTCGACCGCGCGCACGTGGCCCACGGTGCGCTTGAAGACAATGCCCTGGGTCAGCGGGAAGTGCTTCTGCAGCCCGCGGACCTCCAGCAGCGCCTCCCCCATCTCGCCCCGGGCGCCGGTCGCCGCCACCCCGGAGGTGAGCTTGGTCAGGGACGAGTGCTCGTGCTGACCCGGGACGGGCGCCGGCAGGGACGACGCCGCGGTGGCGCCGTGCTCACTGGGCTGGGACACCCAGCACCTCCTCGCTGTAGTGGCAGGCCGCCTCGCGCCCCGGGACGACCAGCCGCAGCGGCGGGACGTCGGTCGAGCACTCGCGGCCGGGCGCGGCCTCCGCGCCCAGCCGGCGCCGCGAGCAGCGGGGGTGGAACGGGCAGCCGCTCGGGATGTCCGCCAGGTTCGGCGGCTGGCCGACGATCGGTTGCAGCCGCCCGCCCTTGGCCTCCACCTGCGGCACCGAGCTCATGAGGCCGTCGGTGTAGGGGTGCGCCGGGCGGGTGAAGACGTCGTCGACGGTGCCGCGCTCGACGATCTCGCCGGCGTACATGACCGCGACGTTGTCGGCGACCTCGTTGACCACGCCGAGGTCGTGGGTGATGAGGATCAGCCCCATCCCCGTCTCCTCCTGCAGGTCCTTGAGCAGGTCCATGACCTGCGCCTGCACGGTGACGTCGAGGGCGGTGGTCGGCTCGTCGGCGATCAGGATCCGCGGGTCCAGCGCGATGGCCATGGCGATCATGACGCGCTGGCGCATGCCGCCGGAGAACTGGTGCGGGTAGTCGTCGACCCGGCGGGCGGCGGCCGGGATGCGCACGCGGTCCATCAGCTCGACGGCCCGTTTGCGGGCGTCCTTCTTGCTCATCCCCCGGTGCGCGCGGAACATCTCGCCGATCTGGAAGCCCACGCTGTAGACGGGGTTCAGCGACGACAGCGCGTCCTGGAAGATCATCGAGATGCCCGGACCGCGGATCTTGCGCTGGTCCTCGGCCGACATCTGCAGCATGTCGCGGCCCTGGAACACGATGCCGCCGCCGGTGATGACCGCGGGCGGGGTCTCGAGGATCCCCATGATCGCCTGCGCCGACACCGACTTGCCGGAGCCGGACTCGCCGAGGATGGCCAGGGTCTCCCCGGCGGCCAGGCTGTAGCTGATGCCGTTGACGGCGTGCACCGTGCCGGAGCGGGTGCGGAACTCCACGCGCAGGTCGTCGACCTCGAGCAGCGGCGTCCCCGGCGGGACGAACTCGGCGGTGGGCTTGGTCAGGTCGAGGTTGGTCACGCGCGCTGCCTCGGGTCGAGGGCGTCGCGCAGGGCGTCGCCCATCAGGATGAAGGCCATCACGGTCAGGGTCAGGATCAGGCTGGGGAACAGCACCAGGTGCGGAGCGGTGCGGATGGAGTCCTGCCCGGCCGCGATCTGCAGGCCCCAGGAGATGGCCGGCCGCTGCAGGCCGACGCCGAGGTAGGTCAGCGTGGCCTCCGCGGCGATGATCACGCCGATGGTGATGGTCGCGTAGACCAGCACCGGGGCGACGGCGTTGGGCAGGATGTGCCGCACCAGGATGCGGCGGCTCGAGGCTCCCATCGCCCGGGCCGCGGCGACGTAGTCGGAGCTCTTGACCGCGATGACCTGCGAGCGGACCAGCCGCATGGCCGTCATCCAGCCGAACAGCGCCAGCGCGATGGCCACCGCGCCGGGCCCACGGGAGTTGATGACCGGGATGTCGGTCGACGGGCCGACCCGCAGCAGTACCAGCGCGCCGAGGATCAGCGGCAGCGCGTAGAAGATGTCGGCGATGCGGGCGAGGATCCCGTCGGTGACCCCGCCGTAGTAGCCGGCGATCGCCCCGACGACAACGCCGAGCAGCAGGATGACCAGCACGGCGACCACGCCGATGATCAGCGAGTTGCGGGCGCCGTAGACCACGTTGGCCAGGTAGTCGCAGCCCTGCTGGTCGAAGCCGAACCAGTGCTGCGCCGAGGGCCGGTCCTGGGAAGTGGCCAGGTCGCACGAGCGCGGGTCGGCACCGCGGGCGAACAGCTGCGGGAAGAACGCCATGAGCACGAAGAACACGCCCAGGACGGCGCCGATCCAGAAGAACGGGTTGCGCCGCAGGTCGCCCCAGGCGTCGCTCCAGAGGCTGTTCTGCCGCTCCTTCGTGACGTCGACCGACGGGCTGGCGAGGCCGGTGGTGGTACCGGCCTCGACCGCGTCCTTGCGCAGGTCCAGCTGCTGCTGGTCAGTCATAGCGGATCCTCGGGTCGAGGACGGCGTAGAGCACGTCGACGACCAGGTTGAAGAAGATGAAGAAGAACACCATCAGGGTGACGATGCCGACGACGACCGCGCCCTCCTGGGACCGGATCGAGTTGAACACCTCCCGGCCGATGCCGGGCAGGTTGAACACCGTCTCGGTGACGATCGCCCCGCCCAGCAGCGTGCCGATGTCGGCACCGATGAACGTGACGACCGGGATGAGGCTGTTGCGCAGCGTGTGCCGGACGATGACCGTCCGGTTGGACAGGCCCTTGGCCCGCGCCGTCCGCACGTAGTCGGCCCGCAGGTTCTCGGCGAGACTGGTGCGGGTCAGCCGGGCGACGTAGGCCAGCGAGCCGGAGGCGAGGACCAGCCCCGGCAGCACGAAGCTGTACAGGCCGTCGTTGGTGCCGGCGATCGGGAACCAGTTGAGCTTGAGCCCGAAGAGCAGCTGCGCGAAGAAGGCGAGCACCAGGATCGGGATCGAGACGATCAGCGTCGTCGACACCAGCACGAGGTTGTCGAAGAAGCTGTTGCGCCGGATCCCGGCCAGCACGCCGGCGGCCAGGCCGATGACGGCCTCGAAGACGATGGCGACGAGGGCCAGCTGGACGGTGACCGGCAGCGTGCGCTCGATCGTGTCGAGGACCGGACGGCCGCGGAAGTCGGTGCCCAGGTCGCCCTGGAACAGACCCTTCAGGTACTCCCAGTACTGCACGTACAGGGGGTCGTTGAGGTGGAACCGCTCGCGCAGCTCGGCGATCACGGCGGGCGAGAGCGGGCGGTCACCACCCAGCGCGCGGATGGGGTCGCCGGGCAGGGCGTAGACCATCGCGAAGATCAGGAACGACGCGCCGAGCAGAACCGGGATGGTGAGCAGCAGGCGGCGCGCGACGTAGCGGCCCATGGTCCCCCTAGGGGTGTCTGCGCCGCCGGGGGTGTGCGGCGGCGCCGGTGTCCATCGTGCCCGCAGGCCGGCACACGCGCCGCCGGGGGCGACCGTCCTGGTCGGACAGGCGCCCCCGGCGGGTGGTGCGGGTCCTGCGGCGTGAGGTCAGCTGTTGACGGTGACCTCGGAGGTGACGATCCGCTGGAAGAGGTCCAGCCGGACGTCGGAGACGTTCTCGGAGGTCACCGACTGGATCTCGGTGAAGAACATCGGCGCCATCGGCATGTCCTCGGCGATGATGTCCTCGGCCGCCTGGTAGTCCTCGATGCCCGCCTCGACCGTCTCGGCCTGGTCACCCTGGGTGATCAGCGCGTCGACCTCGGGGTTGGTGTAGAAGGAGTAGTTCGAGCCGGCGGGCGCGAGCGAGGCCGCGGTGAACAGCGGCGTCAGGTAGCTGTCCGGAGCCGGGTAGTCGAAGCTCCACCCGTAGCGGAACGGCCCGGTGACGCCCTGCGACTCGAGCAGCGGCAGGTACTCGGCGAAGTCGAGGTTGCCCTGCAGCGTGTACTCGACGCCGAGGTTCTCGCGGAGCTGGTTGCCCACGGCCTCCATCCACGCGTCGTGGCCGGCGCCGGCGTTGAACCACAGGTCCACCGGCTGGCTGCGGTCGAACCCGGCCTCGTCGAGCAGCTGGTTGGCCTGGTCGGCGTCGAGGGTGCAGTAGGTGCAGCTGCCCTCGCGGTAACCGTCGATGACCGGCGGGATGAACGAGTCGGCCGGCGCGCGGGTGCCCTGGAAGATCGCCTCGGAGATGGCCTCCCGGTCGACGGCCATCGAGAACGCCTGGCGGACCCGCGGGTCGGCGAAGCGCTGGTCGTACGTCGGGAAGGAGAGGTAGGTGATCTGCGAGGACTCGGTCCGGATGAACCGGTCGCCGAACTCGCTCTCGGCCGACTCGATCACGTCCGGCGGGATGACGTCGACGATGTCGAGGTTGCCGGCCTGGACGTCGGTGTAGGCGGTGTTGACGTCGGCGTAGACGCTGTACTGGACGCTCTCGGCCTGGGCGGCGTCCTCGCCGCCGTAGTCCTCGAAGCGGGTCAGCGTGATGCCCTGGCCCGGGACGAACTCACCCTCGGCCTGGAACGGGCCGTTGCCGATCGGGCGGGTGCCGAAGCCCTCGGGGTCCTCGAAGAACGCGTCGGGCAGCGGGTGGAAGGAGTTGTAGCCGGTGATCGCCGCGAAGTTGGAGAACGGCGAGGACAGCGTCACCGTGAAGGTCTGGTCGTCGACGACGGCCAGACCGCTCATCTCGGTGGCGGCCGGCTCACCGGTGGCCTCACCGGTGGCCTCGTCGACCGGCGCCTGCAGCTCGTCGTAGCCCTGGATGCGCGAGAGGTAGGACGCGGCGCCCTGGGCGTTCGGGCTGTAGGCGGTGTAGTTCCAGGCGTCGACGAAGGACTGCGCGTCCACCGGCGTCCCGTCGTGGAAGGTCCAGCCGTCCTTGAGCGTGACGGTCCAGGTGGTGTTGTCCTCGGACTCGATCGACTCGGCGACGCCGGTGTACTCGACCTCGCCCTCCGCGGAGTACCTCACGAGGCCGGTCCACAGCGAGCTGATGACCTGGTCGCCCTCGGACTCGGTGGTGTTCCCCGGGACGAGCGGGTTCTCGGGCTCGCCGATGTAGACGCTGAAGGTGCCGCCGGTCGCGCCACCGCCACCACCGCCGCCCTCACCCGAGCCGCTGTCCTCGCCGCCGCCGCAGGCGGACAGCAGCAGGGCGGCCGACAGGCCGGCCGCGACGAGCGCCGACCGGCGCTTGCTCAACTTCACGTGCGATGCCTCCCTCGTCCCGCGTCTGCGGGGGGAACGGACTGGTCGGTGCCCCACCCGGGCTCGTGGCCGGGTGACGGCATCCGCCAGGTGAACACCCAGGAACGGCCCTGGAACGCCGTGGCGACCCTAGGCAAGCGTGCCGAGGAGCGTCCACGGCCGTCACCGATTTGTGACCGAGGCTCACGATCCGGCGGGGCACACCGCAATGTCCACGCCCCACCGCCCCGGCGACGACACGTGTTCCGGTCTGGCCGGGTCCGCGCCGGAGGACTTCCGCCGTCCGGGGGATCGGGTGTCCGGCACCGGCCCGGTGGGTAACCCCTCCTCAGCCGACGGAAGGAGCTCATCCATGAGCGGCATCGACAAGATGAAGAACAAGGCCCAGGAGCTGTCCGGCGAGGGCAAGGAGCGCGTGGGCGAGGCCACCGGCGACCGCGACCTGCAGGCCGAGGGCGCCAACGACAAGGCCGCCGGGAACCTCAAGCAGGCCGGCGAGAAGGTCAAGGACGTCTTCAAGTGACCGGCGGCCCCCGTCCGGAGGACGGGGGCCGATGGCCTGCGCCGCGGGCGTCGTCCCCTCCCGGGACGGCGCCCGCGGCGTGTCCGGCCCCGGTCAGGAGCGCGTGAGCAGCTCCCGGACGGCGGGGAGGAGCGGACGATCGGCGGCGATCCAGTCCAGCGCGTCGAGGTCGGCCGCCCCCACCCAGCGCAGGTCGCGGTGCTCGTGGGCCACCGGCTCCCCCCGGGCCAGACGCGCCGACCACACCCGCAGCGTCGAGGCCCCCGGCAGTCCCCCGCCGACGACGCCGTCGAGGACCACCTCGCCGAGGAAGACCTGCGGCGCGACGGTGATGCCGAGCTCCTCGGCGCACTCGCGCACCAGCGCGGCGAGGTGCTCCTCCCCCGGCTCCACCTTGCCGCCGGGGAACTCCCACCGGCCCGCGAGCGGGCCGGAGCCGCGCTGGGCCACGAGGACCAGGTCCCCGCGGACGATCGCGGCGCCCACCACCTGGACGACGTCGAGCGCCTGCTGGGCGGCCGCCGCGGCATAGCCGTCCAGGTGGCGGTGCATGGCGCGCAGCACCCGCCGGCGCAGGATCGTCCGGTCGACCAGCGCACCGAGCGGTCCGGGCAGGCCGGTGTCCCAGTCGACCTGCTCGTCGACGCGGGTCCCCTCGGCGGTGGCGGTGTAGCGGCGGGTGTGGGTCAGCGTCCGCCGGCCCCGGACGAGGGTGTAGACGTCGCGCACCGGGCGGAGCGACTCGACCTCCTGCAGCGGCACCGGCCACGGGCGGCCGAGGGCGCGGGCGACGTCGAACGCGACGGTCAGCGGCGCCGCCACGATGGTGGTGAAGCGCAGCCGGTGCACGCCGCCACCCTCGCAGACCAGGCAGGATGGGTCCCGCAGGACCCGGCGGAGAGGATCCCTGCAGGACTCGGCAGGAAGGACCATCGTGCGCATCACGGCCCGGGTCGACTACGCCGTCCGCGCGGCCGTGGAGCTGGCCGCGGCGGCGCCGGGCGCGCTGACCTGCGACAAGATCGCCACCGCCCAGGGCATCCCGTCGCGCTTCCTGCAGGGGATCCTCGGTGACCTGCAGCACGCCCGGCTGGTCACCAGTCAGCGGGGCCGCGAGGGCGGCTACCGGCTGGCGCTGCCGCCCTCGGAGATCTCCATCGCCCGGGTCATGCGGGTCGAGCAGGGCTTCCTCGCCGAGGTGCACGGCCAGCGTCCCGAGGACGTGAGCTACCCCGGGACCGCGCAGGAGCTGGCCAGCGTGTGGGTCGCCGCGCGGGCGGCCTACCGCCGGGTGCTGGAGGAGGTCACGCTCGCCGACGTCGTCGCCGGGGAGCTGCCGGCGCCGGTGGCCGAGCTGGCCGCCGTCGAGAGCGCCTGGCGCTCGTTCGGCGACGACCGCGCCCGCGACTGAGCCGCCGTCCACGGACGGCGGCAGGCGACGACGCCACGGAGGGCCGGGTGCCCGTCGCCGCGCGCGCCTGGGTGAGACTCGGGGGGTGAGCAGCGCGCAGCACGGTGGCGTCACCGTCTTCCTCACCGGCCTGTCGGGCGCGGGCAAGTCCACCGTGGCCGACGCGCTCGTCGCCGAGCTGGAGGCGGAGGGCCGGCCGGTGACCGTCCTGGACGGCGACGTCGTCCGCACGCACCTCTCCAGCGAGCTGTCGTTCTCCCGCGAGCACCGCGACCTCAACATCCGGCGGATCGGCTTCGTGGCCGGGGAGGTCGTCAGGCACGGCGGCACCGCCGTCGTCGCCGCGATCGCGCCCTACGACGGCGCGCGCGAGGAGGCCCGGGCGCTGGTCGAGCGGCACGGCCGGTTCGTCCTCGTGCACCTGGCCACGCCACTGGAGGTGTGCGAGGCCCGCGACGTCAAGGGCCTCTACGCCCGCGCCCGGGCCGGCGAGCTGACCGGCTTCACCGGCATCGACGACCCCTACGAGCTCCCCGCCCGCGCCGAGCTGGTCATCGACACCTCGGTCACCCCGCTGGCCGAGTCGGTGGCACGCATCCGCGCGGCCATGGACGGGGGCACGGACGGCGGGACGGCGCCGGTCGGCTGAGGTCACACCAGCTCCGGCCGGACGTGTGCGACCATGGTGGGCGTGACGGATCGCGGCAGCCTGCTCGTCGCGCGTCTGCACGTCGACCTCGCTCTGGTCAGCAGCGCCGCCTGTCGCGCCGCGCGCTGACTCCCAGTCCTCCCCGCGGCCCTCGCCGCGACCCCGACCTGGCAGCGCCCTCCGGCCCCGGGTGCGAGCCCGGCGCGGACGGCGCAGGAAGAAGTGCACCGTGTCCGCTCCTCCCCGTTCCAGCAGCCGCCCCCAGCGGGGCCAGGGCCAGTGGGCGCTCGGCTACCGGGAGCCGCTGAACCCCAACGAGCGGATGAAGAAGGACTCCGACGGGCTCGAGGTCCGTCAGCGGATCCTCGACATCTACTCGAAGACCGGCTTCGACGGCATCGACCCCGGCGACCTGCGCGGGCGCATGCGCTGGATGGGCCTCTACACCCAGCGCGCCCAGGGCATCCCCGGCGGCAAGACCGCCGTGCTGGAGCCCGAGGAGCTCGAGGACTCCTACTTCATGATGCGGGCCCGCATCGACGGCGGGCAGCTGACCAGCGAGGCGCTCCGGGTCCTCGGCGGCATCAGCACCGAGTTCGGCCGGGACGTCGCCGACGTCACCGACCGGCAGAACGTCCAGTACCACTGGATCCGCATCGAGGACGTGCCCGAGATCTGGCGGCGGCTGGAGTCGGTGGGCCTGAGCACGATGGAGGCCTGCGGTGACGTGCCGCGGGTGATGCTCGGCTGCCCGCTCGCCGGGATCCTCGAGGACGAGGTCCTCGACGCCACCGACGTCATCGCCGAGACCGTCGCGAAGTACGTCGGCAGCCCTGAGTTCAGCAACCTGCCGCGCAAGTGGAAGACGTCGATGTCGGGCTGCGTCGACCACTGCACCGAGCCGGAGATCGATGACGTCTCCTTCGTCGGCGTGCGCAACGAGGCCGGCCAGGCCGGCTACGACCTGTGGGTCGGCGGCGGCCTGTCGACCAACCCGATGTTCGCCCAGCGGATCGGCGTGTTCGTCCGGCCCGACCAGGTCACCGACGTCTGGGCCGCCTGCACCTCGATCTTCCGCGACTACGGCTACCGCCGGCAGCGCAACCGCGCCCGGATCAAGTTCCTGATCGCCGACTGGGGCCCGGAGAAGTTCCGTCAGGTGCTGCAGGACGAGTACCTGGGCGAGGCGCTGCCCGACGGCCCGGCGCCCGCCCCGGCAAAGCACGACCAGCGCGACCACGTCGGCGTCGCCAAGCAGAAGGACGGCCGCAACGCCGTCGGCTTCGCGCTGCGGACCGGCCGGATCAGCGGCTCGCTGCTGACGACGATCGCCGACCTCGCCGACGAGTACGGCGCCGGGCGCATCCGGACGACGACGCAGCAGAAGCTGGTCATCCTCGACGTGCCGGACGAGAAGGTCGAGGACCTCGTCGCGGCCCTGGCCGAGCACGACCTCCAGGTCCGCCCGAGCGCGTTCCGCCGCGGGACGATGGCCTGCACGGGCCTGGAGTTCTGCAAGCTCGCGATCGTCGAGACCAAGCAGCACGCCCAGGACCTCTACGCGGAGCTGGAGAAGCGGCTGCCGGAGTTCGACACCCCCATCGGCATCAACGTCAACGGCTGCCCGAACAGCTGCGCGCGGTTCCAGACCGCCGACATCGGGTTCAAGGGCTCCATGGTCCGCGACGACAACGGCGAGATGGTCGAGGGCTTCCAGGTGCACCTCGGCGGGCACCTGGGCGTGGAGGCCACCTTCGGCCGCAAGTTCCGCGGCCACAAGGTGACCAAGGCCGAGACCGCCGACTACTGCGAGCGGCTGCTGCGCGGGTTCCTCGAGCGGCGCACCCCGGGCGAGTCCTTCGCCCACTACGTCTCCCGCGCCGAGGAGAGCTGGCTGCTGTGAGCGAGGAGTCCGCGGGCAGCGGCGGAAGATCGCGCCAGCTGCCCGTGTTCTTCTGCCCGTACTGCGGGGACGAGGAGCTGACCCCGCACGGGGACGGAGGCGAGTGGCGCTGCGCCGCGTGCCTGCGGACCTTCACCGTCCGGCTCACCGGGACAGGAGTGCAGCACCCATGACCACCGCCGTCCGGCCCACGCCGGAGCTCGCCGCAGCGGCCGACGCCCGCTTCGAGGGCATCGCCGACCCCGTCGAGCAGGCCCTCGCCGTCCTGCGCTGGGCGGGCGAGACCTTCGGCGACGGCTTCGCGGTCACCTCCTCGATGGCCGACGGCCTGCTCGCGCACCTGGCCTCGCGCGCGGTCCCCGGGGTGAACGTGGTCTTCCTCGACACCGGCTACCACTTCGCCGAGACCATCGGCACCCGCGACTGGGTGGCCGGCGTCATGCCGATCACGCTGGTGAACGTGACGCCGCCGCAGACGGTGGCCGAGCAGGACGCCGAGCACGGCCCGGAGCTGCACCAGCGCGATCCCGACCTGTGCTGCTCGCTGCGCAAGGTGCAGCCGCTGGCGAAGGCGCTGGCCGGCTACGTCGCCTGGGGCTCGGGCGTGCGTCGCGACGAGGCCGCCACCCGCGCCGGCACGAAGGTCGTCGACTGGGACGCCAAGCGCGGCATGGTCAAGGTCAACCCGCTCGCGGCCTGGACCCAGGAGCACGTCGACGCCTACACCGCCGAGCACCAGGTCCCGGTGAACCCGCTGCAGGAGATCGGCTACGCCTCGATCGGCTGCGCGCCGTGCACCCGGCCGGTCGCCCCGGGCGAGGACCCGCGCGCCGGGCGCTGGGCCGGCCGCGGCAAGACCGAGTGCGGCCTGCACGTCTGAGGAGCCCGGCGGCAGACTGACCGCCGTGCCCCGACCTCCGCGCCTGTCCCCCGACGAGCTGGCCGCCGCCCTGTCCGAGCTGCCGCTGTGGTCGGGGGACGGCGAGGGCATCCGCCGCAGCGTCGAGCTCCCCGGCTTCCCGGACGCCGTCGCCGCGGTCGTGCGCATCGGCTTCGTCGCCGAGCAGATGGACCACCACCCCGACGTCGACCTGCGCTGGCGCACGCTGCACCTGACGCTGGCCACGCACTCCGCCGGCGGCGTCACCGAGCTCGACCTGGACCTCGCCCGCCGGATCGACGCCCTGCTGCCCGGCTGAGGACGGCCCCCCGGCCGCCAGCTCAGCGGACGGCGCGCACGGTGCCGGTGGCGCCGTCGACGGTGACCAGCTGGTCGTCGTGCAGGCGGGTGGTCCCCTCGACGGTGGCGACGACGGCGGGCAGCCCGTACTCGCGGGCGATGATCGCCGGGTGGGACAGCGCCCCGCCGGCGTCGGTCACGAGCGCGCCGGTGCTCGGGAACAGCACCGACCAGACCGGTGAGGTCACCGGGCACACCAGCACGTCCCCGGCCCGGACCCGGCCGAACTCGGCCTCGGAGCGGACCACCCGCACGGGACTGGTGTAGGAGCCCGCCGACGCCGGGATGCCGCGGAGCAGCACGCCGTCCCGGGTCGTGTCCTCCGGCGCCGGGGCGCCACCGGGGACGGCCTGGGGACCGATGATCTGCTCGACCGCCCACAGGAAGGCCCCGTTGGACGCCCGTGCCCCGGCCGGTAGCGCGGACAGCGGGGGAGGTGGTGGCGGGGGCCGTCCGTGGCTGGCCGGGCCGGGGTGGGCGAGGACCCACGCCTGCTCGCGCGCGCGGCGGCCGGCGAGCCCGCGGCGGTCCGTGCCCTCGCGCAGGGCGGCCAGCAGCTCCTCCGGCTCGAGCAGGAAGGCGTCGTCGGCGTCGGTCAGCAGGCCGCGCGCCGACAGCCGCCGCCCGGTCTCCCGCACCGCCCGGCGCAGCAGCGCGAACGGCGTGCTGACGGTCGACACCTCGTTGTCCTCGCGGACCGGGTAGGCCCGCAGCGCCCGCTCGAGCGCGCGGGTGAAGTGCTCGCGGTCGGCCGGCCCGCGGGTGGCCAGCCGTGCCTCGGCGTCCGCGCGCGCCGCCGTCCGCCGTTCGCGGAGGGCGTCCTCGACCGCGTGGGGGTCGAAGCCGTTGGCCAGCTGGTCGCGGAGCAGGGCCAGGACCAGGTCCGGCCGTTCCTCCAGGGACGGCTCGGCCATCTCGTAGCGGAGCACCCGGCAGCCGTACTCGCGCAGGTACGCGACGAACGCCCCGGCCACCGCGGGGTCGGCGGCGAGCACCTGCTCCACCGCGGCTCCCTCCTCGACCAGCCGGCGCACGTCGGGACGCTCCCGCACCAGCGCCGCGACGCCGGCCAGCGCCCGCGCCGGGGCGGTCGAGGTCCGCGAGGTCCCGGCGAGCAGGTCGAAGACCCGCCCGTCGTCCCAGCCGAGCAGGTCGCGGCTGACGGCCGCCAGCTCGCCGAGGACCATCGCGATCGCGCCGTGCAGCCGGAAGTGGACCGTCTGCCCGTCCCGGGTCAGCTCGAGCGCCGCCCGTGCGGTGGCCAGCAGCGCGGCGTCGTCCAGGGCCGTGAGGTCGACGTCGCGCAGCGCGGCGGCGCGCGCGTCCAGGTCCGGCCGCCACTCGCGGTGCCACCGCTCGATCAGCGTCCCGGGGACGTCGCTGCGCACGGCCGCCTCGGCGCTCCGGACCCGCCGGCGCAGCGCGGGCACCAGCCGCACGGCCAGGGGCACCGCCCAGGCCGGCAGGGGCGGGGGCTCCCGGCCGCCGAGGGGGACGATCCGCATGTACTCCCAGCCACCGATGTCGCGGAACTCCACGGCCTGGAACAGCAGCCCGAGCTCGGTGCACACCTGCTCGAGGGCGCGGTTGCGCGGCGCGAGGACCGCCCGGGTGAACGGCGTCCAGGGCAGCGGCGAGTGGCTGGTCTCGCGGGTCCAGTACCCCTCCGGGGGCTCGGCCGGGACGGGCAGCGGCGTCCCGGTCCGGCGGGCGAGCGTGGTGATCGGGCGGGACTGGAGGACGACGACGCCGCCGTCCGCGGTCCCCGCCCACTCCACGTCCTGGGGCCGGCCGAGCACCCGCTCCGCGCGCCGGGCGAGGTCGGCCACGGTGGCCGCGGTGCCGGCGTCGATCACGGCGTCCGCGTCCGGCGACCGCCGCCGCGGATCGTCGCGGACCTCCCAGCGCTCGGGCGTCACGGCGCCGGAGACCAGCCGCTCCCCCACGCCCCGGGCGGCGTCGATCACGACGACGCCGCGGTCGCCGGTCACCGGGTCGGCGGTGAAGGCCACCCCCGCGGCGACGGCGGCGACCATCGGCTGCACGAGCACGGCGACGGCCGGAGCGGGTCCCGGCCCGGCGTAGGCGCCCACCCGGGGTGCGGCGGCCGAGGCCCGGCAGCGGGCCACCGCCTCGCGCAGCGCGGCCTCGCCGCGCACGCCGAGCACGGTGGTGTACAGGCCGGCGAAGGATGCCTGCGGCGAGTCCTCCGCCGTGCCGGACGAGCGGACCGCGAGCGGCACGTCGCCCCACGCGCCGACCGCGGCGACCAGCTCGCCGGGGACGGTGCCGGCGTCCCCGGCGGCGGCGGGGACGACGACGCCGTCGGGCACCGGGAGCCCGGCGCCGCGCAGGACGGCCAGGTTGGCGGCCTTGTGGCCGAACCGGGCCGGGTCGGTGGCCTCGTCGAGGGGGACGACGGCCCGGCTCAGGACGGCGCCGGGACGGCGCGGCCCCTCGTCGCGGGGGGCGTCCGCGGCAGCTGGGCTCCCCGTCATGGCGGCGACCTCCTCGGCCGGCGAGGCGGCCGATCGTAGCGCCGGAGGCGGCCCGCGGGACCCGCTCGTCAGCTCCCCGCGCGGCCGCCGCCGCCGACGGTGCGGCGCCGGGCGAGGACGCCGGTCAGGGCCGGCGCGCCGGCGGCGACGGGCACACCGCCGGTCAGGCCCGGCAACCCGCCGGCCACCGTCGCCCCGGGCACGAGCAGCCGCCGGCCGCCGGTCACTCGGAGACCGGCAGGACGAGCAGCCGCAGCAGCCGGTCGGCCTCGGCGTCGGGATCGGCGGTGAGCCCGGTGTGCACCGGGCCGGGCTGCACGACGGTGCTGCGCGGCGCGGTCAGCCAGCGGAACCGCGGCCCCAGCGCCTCGCGGCCGGCGGCCCCCGCGGCGGGGTCGGCCGCGCAGACGTCGGCGGCGGCCTGCAGCGCCCGGCCGATGGCGCCGGGGTCGGCGGTGGGGTCCAGCGCGCGCAGCCGGTCGACGTCGAGGTGCACCCGGCTGCCGAGGTAGTCGCGCTGCCGGCAGTAGACGAGCACACCGGCGTTGAGCGCCTCGCCCCGCTCCACCCGCGGCACCACCCGCAGCACGGCGTACTCGAAGGTGTCCCGGCTCACCGCTGCCGCACCCCCTGCGGCGGGGGCGGCCCCAGCCAGGCGGGCCGGTTCTCCCCGCGCGGGGCCCTCCGGCGCGACCCGCCCGCCGCCGCGGTGGCCACCAGCTGCGGCAGCCACGCGCCGCGGGCGGCCAGCCGGGCCAGCAGCTGGTCGGCGTAGCGGTCGCGGACGTCGTCGGGCGCGTCGTCCGGCGACGGCCCCTCCAGCCACTCGTCGGGCACCTGGGCCAGCACCCGGTCCAGCAGCGGCCGGGTGACCCGCGGCCCGAGGTCGGCGTCGGCGGCCCGCACGTCGGGCGTGCACTCGACCAGCGCGTGCTGCGCGGCGTCGTAGGGGCGGGCGACGGCGGCCGCCGCACCCGGCCAGTTGTGGTGGAAGGTGAGCGCGGCGCCGTGGTCGATCAGCTGCAGCCGGCCGTGCCAGAAGAGCATGTTGGGGTTGCGCCACGAGCGGTCGACGTTGCCCACGAGCGCGTCGAACCACAGCACCCGTCCGGCCAGCTCGGCGCCCACCGCGCCGACGCCGGCCTCGACGTCCAGCGCGCCCGGCAGGTAGTCCAGCCCGAGGTTGCGCCCGGCCGAGCGCTGCAGCAGCTCCTGCACCTCGGGGTCGGGCTCGCCGACGGCGAGCTCCGGGGCGACGTCGACGGTCACCAGCGCGGGCACCGGCAGCGCCAGCGCGCGGGCCAGCTCACCGCACACCACCTCGGCCACCAGCACCCGCACCCCCTGCCCGGCGGCCCGCCACTTGACCACGTACGTGCCGAGGTCGTCGGCCTCCATGAGCCCGGGCAGCGAGCCACCCTCGCGCAGCGGGGTGACGTAGCGGGTGGCGGTGACGGCGGGCAGCACAGTGCCGGACAACCTACGCCGGTCCACACTGGGCCCATGGGCCTGTTCCGGGCCGCGTCGCCCGAGGGCCTGCGAGACGCGCCGCTCACCTACGCCGAGGTCGGCGCCACCCGTGCCGCGGACCTCCCGGCCGGCTACCTGCCCGGCGAGTGGACCGAGGTCGTCGGCTCCGGCCGGGAGACCTTCGAGCGGGTCGCGGCCGCGGTGTTCGACTGGACGCCGCAGCGCAGCGCGGGCCTGCGGGTGCGGGCCACCGGGCCGGCGGGCGAGGTCGGCACCGTCGTCGTCCTCACCGCGGGGCTGCCGCGGCTGGGCTACGACATCCCCTGCCGGGTCGTGTGGGCCTCGACCACCGGTGACGAGCGCGGCTTCGCCTACGGCACGCTGCCCGGGCACCCGGAGAGCGGCGAGGAGTGCTTCACCGTCCGGCTCGCGGCCGGCGGCGACGTCGTCGTCACCATCCGGGTCTTCTCCCGGCTGGCGACGCCGGCCGCCCGTGCCGTGCCGCCGCTGAGCCGGCTGGTGCAGGGGCTGGCCACCCGCCGCTACCTCTCGTCGCTGCACCGGGCGGCACGGCCGGGCCGATGAGCACCGCGTCCCCGGCCGGTCGCTACGGCATGGGACTGGCGAGGGACGTCGAGCGGGTGGTCGGCGAGGCGGTGGCCGCGGGCGCCGTACCGGGCGCGGCCTGGTGGGTGGAGCGGGACGGGGAGACGGCGCGCGGCGCGGCCGGCACGCACGCACCCGGCGGGGACGACCCGGTCACACCCGGCACCGTCTTCCGGATCGCCTCGACGACCAAACCGGTGGTCGCGGTCGCCGCGCTGACCCTCGTCGACGACGGCACGCTCGGCCTCGACGAGCCGATCGACACGCACCTGCCCGAACTGGCCGACCGGCGCGTCCTGGCCGACCCCGCCGACGCGGACGCGGGCACCGTCCCGGCACGGCGGCCGATCACCGTGCGCGACGTCCTCACGTTCCGGCTCGGCCTGGGGATGGACTTCTCCGCGCCGTGGCCCACCCCGACGCTCGCCGCGCTCGCGGACGCCGGGCTGCCGGCCGGGCCGCCGGCACCGCAGGCCGCGCCTCCGCCCGACGAGTGGCTGCGCCGGCTGGCGTCCGTCCCGCTGGCGTACCAGCCCGGCGAGCGCTGGCTCTACCACACCGGCGCGAGCGTCCTGGGCGTCCTCGTCGCCCGGGCCGCGGGGCGGCCGCTGCCCGAGGTCCTCGCCGAGCGGGTGCTCGCGCCGCTCGGGATGCGCGACACCGGCTTCGGCGTGCCCGGGCACGCCCGCGACCGGCTGGGGCCGCACTGGACGCCACCGGACGACACCGGCGCGCGCCGGGTCTACGACCCGCCCGACGGTCAGTGGGCGCGACCGCCGGCGTTCCCCGACGGCGCCGACGGGCTGGTCTCGACCGTCGACGACCTCGCCGTCCTCGCCGGGGTGCTGCGCGCCGGCGGGCGTGCGCCCGACGGCGGGCGGGTGCTCGCCGAGGCCACCGTCGCGGCGATGCTCACCGAGCAGGCCGGGCCGGTCGACGACGAGGGCGGCGGCTGGGGTCTGGGCATCGGCGTGCGCCGCGCCGACGAGCCCGGCGGCCGGCACGCCGGCTCCTTCGGCTGGGACGGCGGCCTGGGCGGCTCCTGGTGGACCGACCCGGTCACCGGCACGACGGCGGTGCTGCTCACCAACCAGATGTGGACCTCACCCGCTCCGCCGGCCGTGTTCGACGAGTTCCGCGCCGTGGCCTTCGGCCCGCGGTGACCCCGGCCCCTCTGCAGCGCCCCGCTGCGAGCTGGCGGGTGGCGGGGGGCACGGGGGTCCTCCGTCAGTCCTCGGCCTCGGCCGCCGCGCGCTCGCGTTGCAGCAGCTCCTTGCTCCGCACCAGCCGCAGCAGGGTGACCACGAGCAGCCCGCCGGCCATGTTGAGCAGCGTCGTGTACCAGAACCAGGCCAGCCACTCGCCGTAGCCGAACGGCGCCGTACCGGTGTGGATGGCGCCGAAGATCAGCAGCGAGTCCAGCACCGAGTGGAACAGCTGCAGCCCGGCGAGGACGAAGGCGCCGGCGACGGCGGCCACCACCTTGACACCGTCGGCAGGGGTGCCGTTCTGCATCCGGGTCATCAGCGTGATGACCGTGCCGCCGAGGAAGGCCAGGCAGACGGCGCGCAGGTCCAGCGGCGCCTCGACGAAGTGCCGGGCCGACTCCACGACGGTGGGCCCCAGCTCCGGGTAGCCGTGCACGACCACCCACATGAACAGCCAGCCGCCGACCAGGTTGGCCACGAGGGTCCCGCCCCACAGCTTGCCCAGCTGCGCCCAGCTCGCCCGCCCGGCCACCACCGCGGTGACCGGCAGGAGGAAGCCCTCGGTGAACAGCTCGCTGCGGGCCAGCAGCAGCGCGATGAACCCGACCGAGAAGGCCAGCCCGGCCAGCAGGTGGCTGCCGGTCTGGGCGTAGACGGCGACCAGCGCCAGGACGCCGACCGCCACCTCCAGCCCGCCGGCCAGACCGGTGGTGAGCACCTCGCGCCAGGTGCGGTGCAGCCGCTGGGCGCCCTGGCTCACCACCCGGTCGAAGGCCTCGACGACCTCGTCCTCGGCAGGGGCGTCGGTGTCGCCGAGTTGCACGCGGCGCTGGTCGGTCACCGGACGCACCTACCCTCGGCGGCGTGTCCCCACCCCAGCCGGTCAGTGACACCCCGACCGTGACGCTGCACCTGTGGGGCGTCCCCGGCCGCGCGGTGCCCGGGGCGGTGCTGCGGATGGCCTCGCTCCGTCCGGCGCTGGCCCGGACGCCGGGCCTGCGCTTCGCCAAGCTCCTGGGCACCGGCGACGGGCGCACGTTCACCGTCCGCGACGCCGACCCGCGCCGCTGGGGACTGCTCGCCGTGTGGGACGACGCCCCGGCCGCCGACGCGCTCGACGACGGTCCCGTGGTGGCCAGCTGGCGCCGGGTCGCCGAGGAGGAGTGGTCGGTGCGGCTGCGCCCGCTGGCCGCCCGCGGGCTCTGGTCGGGCCGCGAGCCCTTCGGCACCCCCCGGCCGCAGCGGTGGGACGGGCCGGTCGCCGCCGTCACCCGCGCCCGCCTCGTGCTGCGCCGCGCCGCGCGCTTCTGGTCGGCCGTGCCACCGGTGTCGGCCGACCTGCACCGGGCGCCGGGCCTGCGCATGGCCGTCGGCATCGGCGAGGCGCCCCTGGGCCTGCAGGGCACCTTCAGCGTCTGGGACTCCGGCGCGGCGCTCAACGCCTTCGCCTACGACCGTCCCGAGCACGCCGCCGTCGTCGCCCGCACCGCCCGGGAGGGCTGGTACGCCGAGGAGCTGTTCGCCCGCCTGGCGGTGCTCTCCTCACGGGGCACCGTCGCGGGGGTCGACCCCGCCGCCGGCTGACTACAGCCGCACGAACAGGTGGACCTCCTCGCGGTCGTCGCCGGGGCCCAGCCGGATCGCGCCGGGCATGCGGCCGAACTCGCGGTAGCCCCACTGCGCGTAGAACCGCTCCAGACCGAACCCCTCGCGCACGGTCAGGTGCAGCATCTCCAGGCCGCTGTCCCGCGCGACGGCGTGGACCCCGGACAGCAGCACCCGGCCCAGCCCGCGCCCCTGCCGGCCAGGGTGCACCTGCACCCGCAGCACGGTGGCCCAGTGCCGCCGCAGCGGGCTGAGCGACAGCGAGAGCACGGCCCAGCCGGCGAGAGCGCCGTCCTCGGTGAGCACGACCAGCCGCTCGCGGCCCTGGCGCACCCGGTCGAGCAGCGCGTCGAGCACCGGGGCGACGTCGTCCTCGGTGACCGGCGGGACGAACCCGACCGCGCCGCCGGAGTTCGTGACCTCGGTCCAGCAGGCCAGCAGCTCGCGGCGCAGGCCCGCGTCGACGACGTCGACGGCGGTCACCACGGCGGACGGCATGCCCCGATCATCGTCCGCGACACCGGTCCCGGACCGTCCGGCCCCCCTCAGCCGGAGGTGCCGCTGGGGCCGAACCGCTCGACCCGGATGTCGGGGGCCGGGACGCCCAGCCCGACCAGCAGCTGGCTGGCCGCCTCGGCGAAGGACGCCGACCCGCAGACGTAGGCGGTCTGGCCCGGCTCCCACAGCGGCACCAGGTCCTCGGCCACGAGCCGGCCGGCGCGGCGGATCCCGTTCGGCTCGCGGCTGAGCGCCAGCAGCGCCCCCGAGCCGGCCAGCTCGTCGGCGTAGGGCAGCAGGGCGCGGGTGCGGGCGGCGACGGCGAGCCGCAGCAGGTCGCTGCGGCCGAGGTCGTGCGCGGTGCGCAGCATGGCGACCAGCGGGACGACGCCGCTGCCGCCGCCGACCAGCAGCGCCGGGCTGCCGCCGTCCCAGACGAACCAGCCGCCGATCGGCCCGCGCACCTCGAGGACGTCGCCGGGCTCGACGACGTCGGCGAGGTAGCCCGACACCTCGCCGTCCTCGAGCCGCTCGACGAACAGCTCGACCTGCGGGTCGCCCGGCGGCGAGGCCACCGAGTAGGAGCGCTGCGCCCGGTAGCCGTCCTCCGCCGTCAGCCGGACGACGTAGTGCTGGCCGGGCAGGTGGTCGATCCGGTCGGCGACGTCCAGGCGCAGCCGCACGCCCCGCGGCGTCGGCCGGTCGACGGCGGTGACCGTCGCCGTCCGCCAGCCGCCGGCCGGGGCCCGTCGTCCGCCCGGTGAGGAACCCATCGGCCCCGCTGCAGGGTCCCGCCGCGAGCCTGCGAGCGGTGGGGGGCAGCGGGGTCCTTGGTCAGTCACCCTGGTAGCGCTGCTCGCGCCAGGGGTCACCGCGGTCGTGGTAGCCGTTCTGCTCCCAGAACCCCGGCTGGTCGCGCTGCAGCAGGGTCAGCCGGGTGACCCACTTGGCGCTCTTCCAGAAGTAGAGGTGCGGCACCAGCAGCCGGACCGGGCCGCCGTGTTCGATCGGCAGCGGCTCGCCGCCGAACTCCCACACCAGCCACGCCCTGCCGCCGGTGACGTCGGCCAGCGGGAGGTTGGTCGTGTAGCCGGTCTTGGCCGTCGCCATGACGAACGCCGCCTCGGGGGCGGGCCCGGCGGCCTCGAGCAGGGTGTCGACGCTGACGCCGGCGAAGTGGGTGTCGAACTTCGACCAGGTCGTGACGCAGTGGATGTCGCCGCGGTACTCCGAGCCCGGCAGCCGGTGGACCTCGTCCCACGTCCACGTGGTCGGGTTCGCCACCCGTCCGTCGACGGTGATGCTCCAGGTCTCCGGCGCGATCCGCGGGGTCGGCTCGGCGGTGAGCACCGGCCAGTCGGCCCCCGTGTCGTACTGGCCGGGGGGCAGTCGCGGGTCGCGTTCCCGCCGCCGTCCGAGGAAACCCCGGGTCGGTCCTGTCACGCGTCCTCCTCCGATCGGGTGGGTCCGGCACGGTGCCGTGACCGGCGGGGAGCCACCAACGTCCTGACCTGCGCTGAGGGTTCCCTTACATGAGGTGAGTCACTGCGTGTCCACATGGCCGAGTGGTGGGTAACGAGCCTAACTTTGGTGCTGTGGTGACGGTGACGCACTCGGGCCAGCGCAGGACCCCGAAGGTGGCGAAGACCAGTTCGGTCGCGAAGAAGGCCGTGATGGCGGTCAGCGGGATCATCCTGGTCCTGTACCTGATCGCGCACATGGTCGGGAACCTGAAGCTCTTCGCCGGCGCGGAGACCTTCAACGGGTACTCCGAGTGGATCCGCCGGATCGGCGAGCCGGCCGTCCCGGGCCAGACGGTGCTGTGGATCATCCGCGTCGTCCTGCTGGTCGCCGTGGTGGCGCACGCGTGGGCCGCGGTCTCGCTGTGGCGGCAGGCCAAGCGGGCCCGGCCCCAGCAGTACGTCGCCCGCAAGGCCGTGGCCCAGAGCTACGCCTCGCGCACCATGCGCTGGGGTGGCGTGATCCTGGCGCTGTTCATCGTCTACCACATCCTCGACCTCACGCTCGGCGTGGCGAACCCCGAGGGGCACGACTCGACCCCCTACGAGCGGGCGATCGCCGGGTTCTCCAACCCGATCGTGACCCTGGTCTACGTCGTCGCGCTGCTGGCCCTGGGCTTCCACCTGCGGCACGGCATCTGGAGCGCGACCCAGACGCTGGGGCAGAGCAACAAGACCCGCGAGCGCACCGTCAACGCCTTCGCCACGGTGTTCGCCGTGGTGCTGACCGCGGGTTTCCTCATCCCGCCGCTCAGCGTCCTCGTCGGCATCATCGAGTAGGAGCACTCGTCATGGCCCTCGAACTGTTCACCGTCGGCGAGCCCATCGCCGACACCAAGGCCCCGATGGACGTCCCGATCGGTGAGCGCTGGAGCGAGCGCCGCTTCCGGGCCCGCCTGGTCAACCCGGCCAACCGCCGCAAGCTGACGGTCATCGTCGTCGGCACCGGCCTGGCCGGCGGCGCGGCCGCCGCCACGCTCGGCGAGGCCGGCTACAAGGTCAAGTCGTTCTGGTACCAGGACAGCCCGCGCCGCGCGCACAGCGTCGCCGCGCAGGGTGGCATCAACGCCGCGAAGAACTACCGCAACGACGGCGACTCGGTGCACCGGCTGTTCTACGACACGGTCAAGGGCGGCGACTTCCGCGCCCGCGAGAACAACGTGCACCGGCTGGCCGAGGTCAGCGTCAACATCATCGACCAGTGCGTCGCCCAGGGCGTGCCCTTCGCCCGCGAGTACGGCGGCCTGCTCGACAACCGCTCCTTCGGTGGCACGCAGGTGTCGCGGACGTTCTACGCCCGCGGCCAGACGGGCCAGCAGCTGCTCTACGGCGCCTACCAGGCACTCGAGCGGCAGATGGCGGCCGGCAACGTCGAGCAGTTCCCGCGCACCGAGATGCTCGACCTGATCGTGGTCGACGGCCGCGCCCGCGGCATCGTGGCCCGCGACCTCATCACCGGCGAGATCAGCACCCACTTCGCCGACGCGGTCGTGCTCGGCACCGGCGGCTACAGCAACGTCTTCTACCTGTCCACCAACGCCAAGGGCTCCAACGCCACGGCGATCTGGCGGGCGCACAAGCGGGGCGCGCTGTTCGCCAACCCCTGCTACACGCAGATCCACCCGACCTGCATCCCGGTGCACGGCGAGTACCAGTCGAAGCTCACGCTGATGAGCGAGTCGCTGCGCAACGACGGCCGGGTGTGGGTGCCCAAGGAGCGCGGCGACACCCGCGACCCGCGGCAGATCCCCGAGGAGGAGCGCGACTACTACCTCGAGCGGATCTACCCCTCGTTCGGCAACCTGGTCCCCCGCGACATCGCCTCGCGGCAGGCCAAGAACGTCTGCGACGAGGGCCGCGGCGTCGGCCCCAACGGCCTGGGCGTGTACCTCGACTTCGCCGAGGCCATGCAGCGGCTGGGCCGGCCGGCCATCGAGGCCAAGTACGGCAACCTCTTCGACATGTACGCCCAGATCACGGGTGAGGACCCCTACGAGGTCCCCATGCGGATCTACCCGGCGGTCCACTACACGATGGGCGGCCTGTGGGTCGACTACGACCTGCAGTCGACGATCCCCGGCCTGTTCGTGATCGGCGAGGCCAACTTCTCCGACCACGGCGCCAACCGGCTGGGCGCCAGCGCGCTCATGCAGGGCCTGGCCGACGGCTACTTCGTCCTGCCCAACACGATCAACGACTACCTGGCCGGCGGGCCCTTCGACAAGGTCGCCCCCGACCACCCGGCCGCCGTCGAGGCGCTCGAGGGGGTGCGGGAGCAGTCCGAGCGGCTGCTGTCGATCAACGGCACCCGCACCACCGCCTCGTTCCACCGCGAGCTCGGCCGGCTGATGTTCGACCTGTGCGGCATGGAGCGTTCGGAGGAGAGCCTGCGCAAGGCGCTCGACCGGATCCCCGAGATCCGCCAGGAGTTCTGGACCAACGTGAAGGTGCCCGGCGAGCTGGGCCGCTTCAACCAGAGCCTGGAGCACGCCGGGCGGGTCGCCGACTTCATCGAGCTCGCCGAGCTCATGTGCGTCGACGCCCTGCACCGCAACGAGAGCTGCGGCGGGCACTTCCGCGCCGAGAGCCAGACCCCCGAGGGTGAGGCCCTGCGCGACGACGAGAACTTCGCCTACGTCGCCGCGTGGGAGTGGACGCCGGAGGGCGTCCCGCCGGTCCTGCACAAGGAAGCCCTCGAGTTCGAGTACGTCCACCTCGCCCAGCGGAGCTACAAGTAGATGAACCTCAAGCTGCGCGTCTGGCGTCAGCGGGACCGGACCGAGAAGGGGAAGATGGTGACCTACGAGGTCACCGACATCTCCCCGGACATGTCCTTCCTCGAGATGCTGGACGTCCTCAACGAGCAACTGATCCTCGACGGCGAGGACCCGGTCTCCTTCGACCACGACTGCCGTGAGGGCATCTGCGGGTCGTGCGGCGTCATGATCAACGGTCGCGCGCACGGCAACGGGTTGTTCCCGGGCCACCCGCAGACGGCCACGTGCCAGCTGCACATGCGGTCGTTCAAGGACGGCGACACGATCGACGTCGAGCCGTGGCGGGCGACGGCGTTCCCGCTGATCAAGGACCTCGCCGTCGACCGGTCGGCCCTGGACCGGATCATCCAGTCGGGCGGCTACATCAGCGCCCCGACCGGCACCGCCCCCGAGGCGCACTCGATCCTGGTCGCCAAGAAGGACTCCGACGCCGCCTTCGACGCCGCCACCTGCATCGGCTGCGGGGCCTGCGTCGCGGCCTGCCCCAACGCCTCGTCGATGCTGTTCACGTCGTCGAAGGTCGTGCACCTGGGGCTCATGCCGCAGGGCCAGCCCGAGCGCAACGACCGCGTGGTCAACATGATCCACCAGCAGGACCTCGAGGGCTTCGGCGGCTGTACGAACATCGGCGAGTGCTCCGTCAGCTGCCCGAAGGGCATCTCGATGGAGAACATCTCGCGGCTCAACCACGACCTCCTCGGCGCCCTGCGCGCCGGTGCGCGGCCGAAGAGCTGACGGAAGGACCCCCTCGCCCCCCGCCGCTCGCACGCTCGCGGCGGGCCCCTGCGAGGGGGCCGTTCCAGCACGGCACCAGGCGGGCGGGGACCTCTCGGGGTCCCCGCCCGCCGCCGTTCGTGCCGGGGTGACGACGACTGGCGCCCCGTCGGTTCGACGGGCAAACTGACCCCGTGACCGCTTCGTTCGACCTGGCCCGACTGCCCGGCCGCCCGTGCTCGATCGCCGCCGCCCTGGAGCTGGTCGGCGAGCGCTGGTCGCTGCTCGTCGTCCGGGAGGTGTCGCTGGGCAACCACCGCTTCAGCGACATCGTCCGCGGCACCGGGGCGCCCCGCGACCGGCTGACCGCCCGGCTCAACGCGCTGGTGGCCGCCGGCGTGCTGGAGCGGCGGCAGTACAGCGACGCGCCGCCGCGCTCGGGCTACCACCTCACGCCGTCCGGCCGGGACCTGCTGCCGGTGCTGCAGGCGCTGCTGCAGTGGGGTGACCGCTGGGCGGCCGAGGAGCCGCCGGTCCGGCTGACACACGCCCCGAACGGGCACGAGGAGCACGCCGTGGACGCCGAGTGGGTCTGCCGCACGTGCGGGGAGCCGGTCAACGCCAGCCGGGTCGGGCGCGTGCTGACCCCCGCCGGTCGCGTGCTGTCGGGCCTGCCCGCCGAGGAGGACGCGTGAGCACGGACGCCGTCCCCGACACCACCTCCGGCGCCGCGCCCGGGTCCTGGGGCGAGCCGCGCTCGCGCACGGTGACCTGGTTCGACCCGATGCTCACCGCGGCCGGCGGGCGGGAGCGCTCGGGGCTGGAGACGCTGGAGGCCATCCGCGACGGCGTGCTGCCGCCCCCGCCGATCGCCGCGCTGGTGCAGATGGACGTGGTCGCCGTCGAGCAGGGGCGGGTCGAGTTCCGCTGCGCCGTCGACGAGTCGGCCTACAACCCGATCGGTGTCGTGCACGGCGGGCTGGTCTGCACGCTGCTCGACACGGTGGCCGGCTGCGCGGTGCACTCCACGCTGCCGCAGGGCGTCGGTTACACCTCCATCGAGCTGAAGGTGACCTACCTGCGGGCGGTGACGCAGACCAGCGGGCCGCTGACCGCCGTCGGCACGGTGGTCAAGCCCGGCCGCCGGGTGGCGTTCGCCGAGGGGCAGGTCCTCGACGCCGCCGGCCGGCTGGTGGCGACGGCGTCGAGCTCGCTGCTGGTCTTCCCGCTGCCCGCCTGACCGCTCACCCGGAGGACGCCGCCGGCCCGCTCCCGATCCGGTCGACGACGAGCTCCGGGACGACGTACGGCTCCCCCGGCACCGCCTTCCCGGGGAAGTCGAAGACGGCGAGCATCGCCTGCACCGGGTAGTCGGGGGTGACCGCGACCTCGCGCAGCGGCACGCCGTCGACGGAGAAGACCGCGCCGTCGGGCCGCCAGTCGACGGCGTAGGTGTGCCACTCCGAGACGTCGATGCCGGGCCGCGGCGCGGCGAAGTCCTCGGCGAGCCGCGGGTCGCGGAACGGGTGGGTGCCGGCGCCGACCGCCGCCCCCTCCACCGGGTCGACGGCGTCGCCGAAGACCTCCACGACGCACAGCTCGCCGCAGCGCTCCGGCACGTCCTCCAGGCCCACCAGCCACCACGCCACCATCGACCGCGGGGTCACCGTCGCGCGGGCGCACATCTCCAGCACCCCGTACCGCGGCGTCCACCCCCGGTGCGCGGGCTGCTCCTCGCGGACGACGGCGCCCGGCCGCACCGGCTGCTGCCCCACCGTGCTGCCGACCGGCCCGGAGAAGACCCCGGACTGGATGCCCGAGACCCGCAACGGCGGGTGGTCCTCCGGGCACCACAGCGGGGCGTCCTCGGGCAGGTACAGCCGCAGGCACGAGTCGCGGACCTCGTAGGCGGCCGCCGTCGCCGCGCGGGAGCTCCACTGCGGCAGGTAGTGCGGCACCCAGACGTCGCGGTCGAGGTCCGGGCCGTCGAAGTCGTCGGTGAGGTCGCCGGTGGGATCGCGGTGCGGGGCCGGCACGTGCGTCAGCGGCTCTGCAGGGCGTCCAGCGCCACGGCCATGGATGCGGCGACGCGGAAGTCCAGGCGCGGGTCCGGGACCGAGACGTCGTAGCGGTCGCGGATGGACTTGCGCCGCTCGACGACCAGGACCGGGGCACCGGTCGTGGTGTCGACGAAGTCGAAGTGGAAGACGAAGGGCACCCAGACGTCGCCCAGGAACGGGATGAAGTCCCAGATGCGCCGCAGGATCGCGATGAACGGCCGGCGCTCGCGGCCGATCGCGGTCAGCCCCGGGGCCTCGAGCTCCCAGGTGGACCGCAGCAGGCTGGCGCCGAACCGCTTGCTGAACGTACCGAGCACCCGGCCCTGCTCGTCGAAGACGTCGTGCTGGGCGTGCACGTCGAGCCGCTGGCGGGCGCGGAAGGAGAACACCGGACGGGTGCGGGCCTCGTCGGAGGTGAAGACCACCTCCTCCTTGAGCTTGAGCCGCTTCTGCTGGGCCATCGCCAGCAGCCCCCGCTCGCTGCCGTCGGGGCCCACCTCCCAGACCTCGTAGCGGTTGACCATCACGGTGATCCGCTGGCGGACGGCGAAGCGCGGCACGACCATCGCGGCCTGCGGCGAGCCGGGGGGCTGCTGCCCGTACTGCGGCTGCGCGTACGGCTGTTGGCCGTACTGCGGCTGCGCGTACGGCTGTTGGCCGTACTGCGGCTGCGCGTACTGCGGCTGGCCGGACGGCGGCTCGGCGGACGGCTGCTGGGCGAACGGCGGCTGGGTCACGACAGGCTCCTGGTCGGCTCGGGGGGCACCCATCCTGGCCCGGCCCGCGCCCCGGCGGGAGCCCCCGCGGCACCGGGCAGGCGCACCGAACGGCAGACCACCGGGTTGCACACCAGAATCTTGTTCTCGCTCGGCAGGGGGGATCGTCCTGTGCCAGGCTCGGGACGGGGTGGAGCGGGTCCACCCCGAGGAGTGCGGAGGTCCGTCTTGTCGCAGGAGTCTCGTCGCGTCGGCATCGCTGTGGTCGGACTCGGGGGTGCGGTCGCGACGACCGCGGTCGCCGGCCTGGAACTGGTCCGGAACGGTGCCGCGGGCACCGACGGCCTGCCCCTGGCCGGGCTGGAGGTGGCCGGCGGACCGGTCGAGGAGACCACCGGCATCGTCGGCTACGACTCCCTCGTCATCCGCGGGTGGGACCTCGACGGCTCCGACCTGCGCAAGGCCGCCGAGCAGCACGGCGTCCTCGACCACCGCCAGCTCGAGCAGGCCGGTCCGGCGCTCTCGGGCGTCACGCCCTGGCCCGCGGCCGGCGACGCCGACTTCTGCCGCAACGTCACCGGCGGCAACGTGGTGCTGGCCGAGACCCGCCGCGCGCAGGTCGACGCCGTCCGTGCCGACCTGCGCCGCTTCCGCGAGGAGGAGGCGCTCGACGGGCTGGTGCTGGTCAACCTGGCCTCGACCGAGCGCTGGCCGGACCCCGCGGCGCCCGCCCTGCAGACGGTCGAGGCCTTCGAGGCCGGGCTGGACGCCGACGACCGCGCCATCACCCCGGCGATGGTCTACGCCTACGCCGCGATCACCGAGGGCGTCGGCTACGTCAACTTCACGCCGTCGCTGGCCGCCGACGTCCCCGCGCTGGTGGCGCTGGCCGAGGCCCGTGGCGTCCCGGTCGCGGGCAAGGACGGCAAGACCGGCCAGACGATGATGAAGACGGTCCTCGCGCCGGCCTTCCGCAGCCGCTCGCTGACCGTGGAGGGCTGGTACTCGACCAACATCCTCGGCAACCGCGACGGCCTCGCCCTCGACGACCCGGACTCGCTGGAGAGCAAGCTGCAGACCAAGGGCAGCGTCCTGGACTCGATCCTGGGCTACCCGGTCGAGGACCACGTCGTCCGCATCGACTACTACCGGCCGCGCGGTGACCAGAAGGAGGCCTGGGACGCCATCGACCTGGTCGGCTTCCTCGGCCAGCGCATGCAGGTCAAGGTCGACTTCCAGTGCCGCGACTCGATCCTCGCCGCGCCGCTGGCCCTCGAGCTGGCCCGGCTGACCGACCTCGCGCAGCAGCGCGGTGAGGGCGGCGTTCAGCGGCACCTCGGCTGGTTCTTCAAGGCGCCGATGACCGCCGACGGCAGCGTCCCCGAGCACGCCCTGCACCGGCAGGAGACCGCTCTGCTCGACTGGCTGGCCGCCGGCGCCGCCGCCCGGTGACCGACCTCGCCCCCTCCCCGACCGGGACGCTCGCACCACTGGCCGGCCTGCGCCCGCTGCTCGCCGAGATCGGCGACGCCAAGCGGGTGCGGGTGGCCGGCAGGTCCGGCTCCCTGGCCGAGCAGGCCTTCGCCCGCGCCTGGGCGCGGCTGGTGTCCGGTGAGGACGTCGCCGCCGTGGCGTACTCGGAGACGGCCGCCGCCGTCGCCCGCGCCCGGCTGGCCGGCATCGACACTGGCGTGCTCACCACCGCCGGGCTGTCCGACGGCGAGGTGCTCGGCGTCCTGCGCCGCGGGTTCGACGAGGTGGCCGGCCCGCTCGACCCGGATCTGCGCGCGCGGCTGCGCGCGGCCCTCGGGCGCCTGCCCTCCCCCGGGACGCCGCCCGGCCTGGCCGGCGCGCTCAACGCCCAGCCGCGCGCGGGTGCCACCGCGCCCGGCAGGCCGCGGATCGTGGTCGAGCCACCGGAGAGCCACGGCGACCACTGCCTCACCGTGGCCGTCTACGCCGCGCTGGTGGCGCCGGTGGTCGGCGCCGACCCGGTCGCGCCGTTCCTGCTGGGCCTGGGTCACCACCTGCACAACGTCGTGCTGCCCGACGCCGGGTTCGCCGGCGAGGTGCTGCTCGGCGACGCGCTGGAGCGGGTCGTGGCCACGCTGGAGGAGCGCGAGCTCGCCGCGCTGCCGGGCCCGCTGGCCGGCCGGCTGCGCGAGGCGCTGGCGCTGCGGCCGGGCGCCGACGTCCCGGAGGCGCGGGCGTTCCACGCCGCCGACGTCCTCGACCGGGTGCTGCAGGTGCACCACCACGCCCGCGCGGCGGCCTTCACCGCGTCCCAGGCGCTCGACGACCTGGAGCTGGTGCACGCCGGGCCGGTGCAGGGCTACCACCTCGACGTCCTGGCGGCGGCGGGTCTGTGACGGGCACGCTGCTCGACGCACCGGTCGTCGACGGGATCCCCTTCGCCCGGGCGGGCAGGGACGACCTGCGCGCCCGGGTCGGTGAGCTGCTCGCCGCCGGCGAGGTCGACCGGGCGCGGGTGCTGCTGCTCGCCGACGCCGACGACTGGTGGACCGAGCCGCCGCCCCCGCCCGAGCAGCTGGCGCGGGTGCCCGCGGCCGGGACGCTGCGCGAGGCGATGCAGCTGCTCGGCATGGGCCGGGTGGCCGACTACTTCGCGCACCGCTGGTCGGACCCCACGCACCTGGCCGGGCTCGCCCTGCTGCAGCAGCACTGGCCGGGGAGGAGGCCGGTGGTCGACGTCGCCTGCGGGACCGGCGCGCACCTGCGGGAGCTGGCCCGCCGCGGCGTGCCCGACCTGCTCGGTGTCGACGTCGTCTGGGCGAAGCTCTGGCTGGCGCAGCGGTTCGTCTGCCCGTCGGCCCGCTACGTCTGCGCCGACCTCACCGCCGCGCCCGACCTCGCCGTCGGGCAGCCGGCCTACGTCATGTGTCACGACGCCTTCTACTTCCTGCGCGACAAGCCGGCCGCCGCCGCGGCGATGCGGGCACTGGCCGGGGACGGCGGCACCGTCGTCGTCGGGCACGCGCACGTGGCCGACCCGCACGGCGAGCCGCTGCCGCCGGAGGGCTACGCCGAGGTCCTGGGCACCGGGCTGCTCTACGACGACGAGGAGCTGACCCGCTCGCTGCTCGAGGCCCGCCCGCCGCGCCCCGCCGACCCCGCCGACCTGCGCGCCAGCGAGGCGGTCGCGCTGGTGGCCGGCGACCCACTGGCCCCCGCGCCGGCCGACCTCGGCGAGCCGCTGCCGCCACTGACGCCCAACCCGCTCTACCGCGACGGCGTGCGCACCTGGCCCAGCGAGCGCTACGCCGCCGAGTACGGCCCGCGCTCGTCGTACCTGCCCGAGCGCTGGCCCGACCCGCTGCCCGCCGACGCCGCCCGCCGCCGGCTGCTCGTCGACCTCCCGGAGGCCTGGTGAGCGGGGACGGGGTGACCCTGCCGGTCCCCCGTCGAGATCGGCGGTCTCGTACGGCCACGGGGCCGGGAACGTGCGAGATCGCCGATCTCGTCGAGGGGTGGGGGCGGTGACCGCCACCGTCGGCTGGGGCGTCGCCGGGTGCGGCTGGGTGGCCCGCGACCACGCGCTGCCCGCGCTGCTCGCCGTCCCCGGCGCCCGGGTGGTCGCCCTGCACGACCTCGACCCCGCCGCGATGGAGCGGATGCCGGTGGAGGGCGCGCGGCGGACCACCGACCTGGCGGAGTTCCTGGCCGCCCCGGGACTGGACGCCGTCTACGTCGCCGTCCCCAACGCCGGGCACCGGCCGCTGGTCGAGGCGGCCGCCGCGGCCGGCAGGGCCGTGCTGTGCGAGAAGCCGCTGGCCGCCGACGCCGGCGACGCGCAGGCGCTGGTCGACGCGTGCGCCGACGCGGGCGTGCTGCTGGGCACCGCCTACGACCAGCGCTGGCACCCCGCGCACGTGCGGCTGCGCGAGCTGGTGCCCGAGCTCGGCACGGTGACCGCGGTGCGGATCGTCTACTGCTGCTGGCTGCCCGGGGACTGGACGCCCGACGGCCGGCCGCACGACAACTGGCGGGTCGACCCGGCCCGCGCCGGCGGCGGCGCCGCGATCGACCTGGCGCCGCACGGACTCGACCTGGTCGGCACGCTGCTCGGCGAGGACGTCACGTCGCTGTCGGCGCTGCTGCAGACCCGGGTGCACGACTACGGCGTCGACGACGGCGCGCTGCTCAGCGGCAGCACCGACAGCGGGGTGCTGGTCGCCCTGCACGTCGCCTTCAACACCCCCGACGAGCTCCCCCGTCGTCGGCTCGAGGTGGTCGGCACCCGCGGCATGGCGGTCGCCGTCGACACGATGGGCCAGACGGCGGGAGGCTCGCTGACGCTGTACCGCCCCGACCCGGTGGACGTGGCCTTCCCCGCCGGCACCACGCCGTTCGAGGCCCAGTTCGCCGCCTTCACCGACGCGGTCGCGGGCCGCGCGCGGTGGCCGTACACCCCCGCCCGCGACCTCGCCCTGCACCGCCTGCTCCTCACCGCTCTGTCCGGAGGGACCCCGTGAGCTCGCCCGACGTGCCCGCCGCCATCGACCGGGCCACCGACCCGGCAGCCGACCCCGGTGCCCGGCACGGCACCAGCCAGGTCGACACCAACCCCTACCGCGGCCTGCTGCCCGACCTGCCCGCCTACGCCTGCACCAACTGCGGGCACTGGCAGCGCTGGCCGGCACCCGGCCCGCTCGTGTGCCCGGTCTGCACCGACGTCCGCAACGCGCTGCCCGAGCACGGCTTCGAGTTCATCACCGACAAGCAGGCCGACGAGCTGGTCACCGGGTTCTGGCGGCCGGCCCCCGTCGACGGCGTCACCGAGTTCGGCACCGAGCCGCGCTTCGGCCTCGACAGCCGCGGCTGGGTGATCGAGACCGACATCGGCCTGGTCGGCTTCGAGTGCGCGCCCTGGTACACCGCCGACATGCTCGCCGAGCTGCGCCGGATGGCCGGCGAGCGGGGCGGCTTCCCGGTGCTGGCGTCGAGCCACGTGCACGGCTACGGCGCGCTGTGGCAGCTGCAGCAGGAGCTCGAGCCGCGGGTGGTCTGCGTCAACGTGCACGACCTCGTCTGGACCAAGGCGTTCCGGGTCACCTGGCCGGCCGACGACGTCCTGGCGCTCGCGCCCGGCCTCACCCTGCACCGCACCGGCGGGCACTTCCCCGGGCACTCGGTGCTGCACGACTCCCGCCGCGGCATCCTGTTCTGCGGCGACTCGCTCAAGGTCGACCTCTCCCCCGACGGCGACCCGGTGGCGCTGAGCGCGCACAAGGCGTTCCACGCGCAGATCCCGCTGTCGCACGGCGAGCTGCGCGAGATGCTCGCCGTCGTCGCGGAGCTCGACTTCGAGGTGGTCGCGACGCCGTTCGAGATGGTCCCGGGCGTCACCACCGACCACGTCGTCCACCTGGTGCAGCGGCTGCTGTCCGGGTCGCCGGACGCCGCCCCCGTCCCCCTGGCCGAGCTGTGACCGCCGTCGAGGTGAGGCCGTCGCAGCGGTACCGCGACTCGTTCCCCACGCCGGTCGAGGACTTCGCCATCGAGGGCATCGACGTGCTCGACGTGCCGCTGCACAGCGCGGTCCTCACCACCTCGGCCGCGCACCCGGGCGGCAGCGGGCTGGGCTACGGCGCCACCCGCGAGGAGGCCCGCACCGGCGCGATGGGCGAGATGGCCGAGATGGCGCTGTCGCTGCGGGCGCACCAGGGCGTCTCGCGCGAGCAGGGCTCCTACGCCGAGATGACCCGCCGGCACGGCCGCGACCGGGTCGCCGACCCGCGCACGCTGTGCCTGGAGGCCGGCAGCGACTACTCCGGCGACAGGGTCCTCCAGTGGCTGCCCATGACGCGGCTGCGCGACGGCGAGACGGTGCAGGTGCCCGCCGAACTGGTGGCGTCGGCGCCCGACGACCTGCCCGGCGACCCACCGCCGGGTGGCTGGCTCACCACGGTCATCACCAACGGGCAGGGCGCGGCCTTCGACGCCGACCGCGCCGTCACCCACGCGCTGCTCGAGGTGCTGCAGCGCGACGGCAACGCCACCGCCTTCCGCGCGATGGACCGCGGCGCCGTCGTCGGCCTCGACGGGCTCACCGACCCCGACGCGCTCGCGCTGCTCGACCGGCTCGACGCCGCGGGCATCGACGTCGTGGTCAAGCTCGCCTCGACCGACTTCGGCGTCGTCGACCTGTACGCCGTCGGCTGCTCCCGGGACGGCTCGGAGCCGGTGCCGGTGATGGCCACCGCGTGCGGCGAGGCGGCGCACCCCGACCGCGACACCGCCGTCCGCAAGGCGCTGCACGAGTTCGCCTCGGCGCGCAGCCGCAAGGCGTTCATGCACGGGCCCTACGACGTCGTGCTGCCGGCGACGCCGCCGGGCTACCTCGACCACTGGCGCGGCGGGCACCCGCCGGAGCGGCTGGTCGAGGAGGACCGGGCGCTGCAGGCGATGCTCGACTGGACGCGGATGGGCACGAGCGCGCTGGTGGACCTGCTGCAGGACAGCGTGCTGTCGCGGCGGTCCACCGTGGCGCTGGCCGACCTGCCGGCCTGGTCCGGCGAGGACCTGCACGCGCACGTCACCGGCGCGGTGCAGGCCGCCGGCCACGACGTGCTGGTGGAGCTGCAGCCCTCGGTCGGCGAGGCGGTGGCGGCGAAGGTGCTGGTCACCGGGCTGGAGGTCGAGACGATGTCCTACGGCCGGATCGGCGAGCGCGGCGTGCGCCGGCTGGTCGAGCACGACGAGGGGCTGGCCGTGGTGGGCGCCGACCCCGGCGGGTGGGCGCGGGTGCACCTGACACCCGAGGCCGAGGAGCGCCTGGGCGGGCCGGCCTGGTTCGACCGGGCCGGTGCCGACCGGCGGGTGGGAGCGCTCTACGCGCTGTACCGCGAGCCGGGTCGGCACGTGGTGGCGGAGGTCCTGGGCTCGTGAGCCTGCGGTACGCCTACAACACCAACGGCCTGACCTCGCACCGGCTGTCCGACGCGCTGTCCCTCCTCGCCGACTGCGGCTACGCCGGGGTGGCGCTGACCCTCGACGTCGTCCACCTCGACCCCTTCGCCGACGACGCCTTCGCCCGGGCCGAGGCGGTGCGGCGGCGGTGCGACGAGCTGGGCCTGGGCGTGATGGTGGAGACCGGCGCGCGCTTCCTGCTCGACCCGCGGGTCAAGCACGAGCCGACGCTGGTCACCGCCGACGCCGAGGGCCGGGCGCGGCGGCTGGCCTACCTGCGGCTGGCCTGCGACCTCGCGGAGGTGCTGGGCGCGGAGGCGGTGAGCTTCTGGGCCGGGGTGCCCCGGGACGGTGTGGACCGGGACGCGGCGTGGGGCTGGCTGGCCGACGGCGTGCGCGCCCTCGTCGACAGCCACGGCGGGCGGTCCTGTGCCCTCGCCGTCGAGCCGGAGCCCGGGATGCTGGTCGAGGACTGCGACGGCTGGGCGCGGCTGGCCGCCGAGGCACCCGGCATCGCGCTGGCGCTCGACACCGGGCACTGCGTCGTCGCCGGGGCGTACGAGCCGGAGGAGGCGGTGGCCCGGTTCGCGCCGTCCCTGGGCACGGTCGCCGTCGAGGGCATGCGCCGCGGCGTGCACGACCACCTGCCGCTCGACGAGGGCGACGTCGACCTGCCGGCCGTGCTGCGCGCGCTGCGCGACGCCGCCTACGACCGGCTGGTCACCCTGGAGCTCTCCCGCGACGGGCACCGCGCGCACGAGATGGTGCCGCGGGCGATGGCCACCCTGCGCGCGGCGGAGGCGGCGTGAGGGTCTGCTTCGTCAGCCGCCGCTACTGGCCGGCGGTGAGCGGGATGAGCGTCTACGCGGAGAACCTGCTGCGCGAGCTGGTCGCGCTCGGCCACGAGGTGGTGCTGGTCAGCCAGTACCGCGACGACGAGGCCGGCACCCGCGTCTACGGCGGCGGCCCGCCCCCGGCCGACCGCGTGCCCGACGGCGTCGAGGTGGTGGCGCTGCCCAGCCGCGGGGAGACCGTCGTCCCGGCCGACTGGGAGGGCGACATCGCCGAGATCGTGCGCACGGTGCTGGACCTGCACGCCGACCGGCCGTTCGACGTGCTGCACGCCCAGTACGGCTACCCACCGGGACTGGCCGTGCTGGCCGCCGCGCGGGAGACCGGGCTGCCGGCCGTGGTGAGCATCCAGGGCGGCGACGGGCACTGGGTGGGCACCTGCTGCAGCACCCACGCGCACGCCATGCGCGCCGTCGTCGACTCCTCGAGCGCGGTGCTCATCGGCAGCGCCAGCTTCCGCGACGAGGTGGTGGGCAACCTCGGCTCGGACCCGGCGCGGTTCACGATCGTCCCCGGCGCCACCGACACCGGCCGGTTCACCCCGGCGGAGCGGCCGCTGGGTGCGCTGCAGGACCCGCCGGTGCTGCTCTTCCACGGCCGCGTGGACCGCCGCAAGGGCGTGCTCGACCTGCTCGAGGCGCTGCCCGAAGGCGTCCGGCTGGTCGTCTCCGGCATCGGCCCCGACCTCGACGAGGCCCGCGCCCGCGCCGACGGGCGGACGACGTTCCTCGGCTACGTGCCGCCGGACGAGGCGCCCGCGGTCTACCGCTCGGCCGACGTCTTCGTCAGCCCGACCTACAGCGAGGGCTTCAGCAACACGCTGCTCGAGGCGATGGCCAGCGGGCTGCCCACGGTGAGCACCGACAGCGTCGGCGTCGTCGACTGCCTGCGGCACGAGGACAACGGCCTGCTGCACGAGCCGGGCGACGTCGCCGGGCTGCGCGCCGCCCTGGAGCGGCTGCTGGGCGACGCCGGCCTGCGCACCCGGCTGGCGACGACGGCGCTGGAGGAGGTGCGCCGGCTCTACTCGTGGCCGGTGCTGGCCCGCTCGATCGACGCGGTGTACCGGCAGGTGGCGGGGACGACGCCGGACGACGGCTGGACGGTGCCGGCCGACGTCGACCTCTCCTGCCGGTTCCGGTCGGCCGCGCACCTGCTCTGATGCGGGTCACCGCGGTCAGCCCGCACCTCGACGACGCGGCGTTCTCCGTCGGCGGCACGCTCGCCGCGCTGGCCGACGCCGGGCACGAGGTCACCGTGGTCACCTGCTTCACGCGCAGCGTGCCGGACCCGGCCGGCTTCGCGCTGGCCTGCCAGCTGGACAAGGGACTGCCCGCCGACGTCGACTACATGGCCCTGCGGCGCGCCGAGGACACCGCCGCCATGGCCGTGCTCGGCGCGACGCCGCTGCACCTGGACCTGCCCGAGGCGCCGCACCGGGGGTACACGAGCGCGGCGGACCTCTTCGCCGGGGTGCACGACGGCGACGGGATCTGGACGACGGTGCGCGACCTGCTGGCCGCCGTCCCGGGCGACCTGTGGCTGGCCCCACAGGCGCTGGGCTCGCACGTCGACCACCTCCAGGTGCTGCGCGCGGTGGCCGGCACCGGCCGCCCGGTGCTGTGGTGGCGGGACTCGCCCTACGTGCTGCGCGACCCCGACGCCGTCCCCGGACCGGACCTCCCCGGCGGGCTGGTCCCCGTCGAGCTCCCGCAGGACCGGGACCGGCGGGCCGACGCCTGCGCCCGCTACGCCACCCAGCTGGGCTTCCAGTTCGGCGGGGTGGCGCAGATGCGGAGGGCGCTGGCCGGGCTGACCGAGGTGCTGCTCGCGGACGCGGACGCCCGGGCCGTCCTCGCCGCCGCGTCCTGACCTCCCTGCCCGACCTCGCTGCGCCGGCGGCGATGAGCTCCGGCGCTCCCGGCGGTCTCGATCGGCAGGCGGCGCAGCGCCGCCGGAGAAGGAGGAGATCCCGGTGGAGATGAAGCTCGAACTGGTGCCCGTCCCGGTGACCGACGTCGACCGCGCGAAGGCCTTCTACGTCGACCGGCTCGGCTTCGTCGAGGACGTCGACGTCCGGCCGTTCGACGGGGTGCGGGTGGTCCAGCTGACGCCCCCGGGGTCGGCCTGCTCGATCGGCATGGGCACCGGGCTGCCCGCCTACGAGGACATGGCGCCCGGCACGCTGCGGGGTCTGCACCTGGTGGTCGCCGACATCGAGCAGGCACGCGCCGACCTGGTCGGCCGCGGGGTCGACGTCGGTGAGGTGGTCGACGTCGGCGGCGGTGTCCGGTACGCCTGGATCACCGACCCGGACGGCAACACGCTGACCCTGCAGGAGATGGCCTGGCGGACCGGGGACGCCTTCTGAGGCGGATCCCGCGGTCGCGCTCCGCCCCCGGTGCGGACCGGAGCACGAGGTCCGCGGAGGAGGTCAGAGCGGCTGCAGCGCGCGCCAGGCGGTCCAGGCGCTGGTGACCATCTCGCGCAGGTCGCGGGTGGCGCGGAAGCCGAGGTCGGTGGCGATCCGGTCGACGGCGGCGACCACGCGGGCGGCGTCACCGGGACGGCGGCCGGTCACCTGGGGGGTGGTGTCGCCGCCGGTGACCTCGGCGACGACGCGCAGCACCTCCAGCACGCTGCTGCCCTCGCCGCGGCCGACGTTGTAGGTGCCGCCGGGCCGTCCCGCGGCCAGCGCGCGGGCGGCGGCCACGTGCGCGTGGGCGACGTCGGAGACGTGCACGAAGTCGCGCACGCAGCTGCCGTCGGGCGTCGGGTGGTCGTCGCCGAACAGCAGCGGCGGCCGGCCGGCGTCGAGCGCCTCGAAGACCAGCGGCACGAGGTTCGCCGCCCCCCGGTCACCGAGCTCCGGCGCGGCGGCGCCGGCGACGTTGAAGTAGCGCAGGCTGGTCGAGGTCAGGCCCCAGGCGGCGCAGTCGCGCAGCAGGTCCTCCCCGGCGAGCTTGGTGCGGCCGTACGGCGACAGCGGGCAGCAGGCGGTGTCCTCGGCAACGCGGTCGGCGTCGGGCGTGCCGTAGACCGACGCGCTCGAGGAGAAGACGAACCGGGTGACGCCCTTGGCGCGGCACCCCTCGAGCAGGGCGACCAGCCCCTCGACGTTCTCCGCCCAGTAGAGCAGCGGGTCGGCCACGGACTCGGCCACCTGCTTCTTCCCCGCCAGGTGCACGACGCCGCTGACGCCTTTCTCCCGGAGCACCCGCCGCACCGTGCCGCGGTCCCGCACCGAGCCGACCTCCAGCGGCACCTGCGGCAGGCCGGCGAGCCGGTCGGCGTCGCCGGTGGAGAGGTCGTCGAGGACCACGACGTCCTCCCCCGCCGCGACCATCGCGTGGACGACGTGCGCCCCGACGTACCCGGCACCCCCGGTGACCAGCCAGCTCACCGGCCCAGCCTGCCGTGCCCGGCGCCGGGCCGCGCGTCAGGACAGGCGCTGCCGCAGGTGGACGGCGACCCTCGCCGCCCGCCGGGTGCCGAACGGCTCGGCGGAGCCCGGCACGGTCAGGTAGGTGGCGAAGGCGCCGTCCTCCTCGATGGGGGCGGTGGACGAGGCGTCGTCGTCCTGAGGGGTCACGGTGGGCGGACCGCGCCGGCGGCCCCGGCTCATCGGTGGCAGCCGGTCCTGTCACCGGCGCGCCCTACGGTGCCGACGACCACCCCCGTGGAGGAGCCATGACCGAGGTCCGGACCTATCCGCACGGCGTGACCTGCTGGATCGACACCGAGCAGCCCGACCCGGCCGCCGCGGCCGACTTCTACGCCGGCCTGTTCGGCTGGTCGTTCACCGACGCGGTGCCGCCCGGCGCCCCGGGCACGTACCTCGTCGCGACGCTGCACCACGGGCAGGACGTGGCCGCGATCGGGCCGGGCGAGGGCCCCGCGACCTGGAACACCTACGTCGCCGTCGACGACGCCGACGCGACCGCCGCGCAGGTCCCCGGCCTGGGCGGCACGGTGACCAGCGGCCCCGAGGACGCCGGTCCCGGCGGCCGGACGGCGGCGTGCACCGATCCGCAGGGGGCGCGGTTCCGGCTCTGGCAGGTCCGCCGGCGCCCGGGCGCCCAGCTCACCAACACGCCCGGCACCTGGAACTTCTCCGACCTGCACACGCCCGACCGGGCGGCCGCGATGGCGTTCTACCGCCCGCTGTTCGGCTGGCGCGACGCCGACATGGCCCAGGACGCCGGCGTGATGATCCAGGTGCCCGGCTACGGCGACCACCTGGCGGCCACCGTCGACCCGGGCATCCACGAGCGGCAGGCGTCGGCGCCGCCGGGCTTCGCCGACGTCATCGGCAGCCTCGTCGTCCGGCCCGGTGAGCCGGCCCGCTGGCACGTGACCTTCACGGTGACCGACCGCGACGACGCCGCCGCCACCGCCGAACGGCTCGGCGCCACCGTGCTGGACTCGGAGGACGGGATCTGGACCCGCACCGCGCTGATCCGGGACCCACAGGGCGCGGAGTCCTCCCTCAGCCAGTTCACCCCACCCGAGGGCAGCTGGTGAGGGACGGGCCGTGGTGACCGCGGGTCCCGAGAGGAGAACTGCCATGACCGACCAGGCCGTCACCGTCTACTACAGACCGGGCTGCCCGTACTCCGCGAAGCTGCGGGCCACGATGGTGCTGACCCGCCTCCCCCACCGGTCGGTGCGCTTCGCTGACGACCCGGAGGCCGCCGCGACTGTCCGCGCGCGGCACCCGGAGGGCTGGGAGGTGTCCCCCACCGTCGTCGTCGGCGGGCGGTACCTGACCAACCCGTCGCTGCGCGAGGTCCGCGCGGCGATGCGCGGCTGAGGCCTCAGCCCGGCGAGCCGGCGGCCAGCCGTCCGGCCGCCGGACCACGCAGCCGTCCGGCGCGCTGCCGGCGGCCGCACACGGTGAGCAGCAGGTCCTGCGCGCGGCCCTCGACCACCTCGCCGTCGCCGTAGGACCAGTCGGCGTCGACCGCCCGCAGCCGCACACCGGTGAGGTCGACGCCGAAGAACCGCAGCTGCCTGGGCTGCAGGCCGGAGAGCACCAGCGCGCACCGCTCCGGGGAGGCGTACCGGTCGTCGAGGCCGAGCGCGGCGGAGGTGTCGAGGCCGTGGATGACGTCGTGCGACAGGGCACCGAGCGGCCCGCCGCCCGGCGGGGACCACTGGAAGTCGACGTTGTCGCGCAGCGAGGTGAGCAGGTCGGCCGGCGTCAGCTCGACGGCGTCGCGGCGCGCGGCGCGGTCGGCGAAGCGGTCGAAGCTGCCCCGCGCCCGCACCATCCCCCGCAGCACCCGGCCGGTCGAGTAGCGGAAGGGCATCGTGGTGTGGGCGAGCACCTCCCGCACCCGCCACCCGGCGCACAGGCTCGGCGCGTCCCACTGCTCGTCGGTCAGCGACCCGTACAGCGCCACCTGCGCGCGCCGCTCGTCCGCCGTCGCCGCGCGGATCCCGTCGTCCGTCGTCACGTCGTGCCCTCCCTGGTGTCCCGTCGAAGGGCAGACGGTCCGGGCGACGGGAACTCATCGGCGTCGGCCGGTGCCGCTACGGTGCGGCCCGTGCGCGGCGGGACGGGCAGGACCACCGGCGAGAGCCGGTCCCCCCGGGGCGACCCCGGGGCGGTTCGTCACGGCCACCATCGGCACCACCCGCCGGACGGCGCGCTCCGCGCACGCGACGGCGACTCCCACTGGGAGCGGCTGCCCGCCCCGTCGCGCACGTGACGCCCGAGCGGCAGGCCGCGGCGACGGCGTCCGGCATCGCCACCGCACTCCTCGCCGGGCCGTGGCGGCGGCGGGAGGCGGTGCGCCGCGTGGCCGTCGCCCTCGGCCACGCCCGGGCGCCGCGGTGGGTCGGTGCGCTGGTCGCCGAGGTGCTGCTCACCTACCGCGACGCCCCGGCCGACCGGCCGCGCGAGCTCGCCGCCCTCGTCACGGCGACGGAGGGCTGGGCGCGCCCAGGCGGCCGACGTCCCACCGCGCGTGGTGCTCCGGCAGCCGGTGCCGACCCGCGCCGTCCGGGTGCGCGCGCCGGTGGCCGACGTCCCCGACCTCGCCGCGCTCGCCCGGCTGCTCGACCTCGACCAGGGCGAGCTGGCCTGGTTCGCCGACGTCCGGTCCTGGGGGCGCACCACGGACGACGAGGCGCTGCGGCACTACCGGTGGCGAACGGTGCCGCGCCCGGCGGGCGGGGTGCGGTTGCTCGCCGCGCCCAAGCCGCGGCTGCGGGAGGCGCAGCGCCGGGTGCTGCGGCACGTGCTGGCGCTGGTGCCGGTGCACCCGGCGGCGCACGGCTGCGTCCCCGGGCGGTCCGTGCGGACGGCGGCCCTGCCCCACGCCGGGGCGGACGTCGTCCTCGGCATGGACCTCGAGGCGTTCTTCGCCGGCGTCCCGGCCGGCCGGGTGTGGGGTGTGCTGCAGGGCGTGGTCGGGCTGACCGAGCCGGTGGCGCACGCGCTGACCGGGCTGGCGACCACGGTGGTGCCCGCGGCGGTGTGGCGGCGGGTGCCGGTGCCCGCGGACGCCGACGGCCGCGACCGGCACCGCCGGCTCGGGCGGCGGCTGGCGTTCCGCACCTGCCGCAGGGTGCACCGACGTCGCCGGCGCTGGCCAACCTGGTGTGCGCGCGGCTCGACCGCCGGCTGGCCGGGCTGGCCGCGGCGTCGGGTGCCGTCTACACCCGCTACGTCGACGACCTGACCTTCAGCGGCCCGCGGTCGCTGCGCTCGGACCGCTTCGCCGCGCGGGTGACCGCGATCGCCGCGGACGAGGGTCTCCGGGTGAACCCGCGCAGAACGCGCAGCGCCGGTGCCGGACGGCGGCAGCAGGTGCTGGGCGCCGTGGTCAACGACCGGCCGACGCTGCCGCGGCCGCAACGGGACGCGCTGCGCGCGCTGCTGCACAACTGCGCCGTCCACGGCTGGGCCTCGCAGGTGCGCGACCGCGACCCGGCGACCTTCCGCGACCACGTCCTCGGCCGGGTGGCGTGGGCGGCGTCGGTGGACCCGGTGCTCGGCGAGCGGCTGCGGGTGCTGGCCGCGCGGATCGACTGGGCGCAGCCACCTCCCTGACCCGGTCCGGCGTCAGGCCGGCGGCGTCCCCTCCTCGAGCGCCCGCAGCCGCCGCTCCAGGTGCTCGAGCCGGTCCTCGACGGGGCCGGGCGCCGGCGGGGCAGGGGCCGGCGGCGCGGCCAGGCCGGCCAGGGCCTCGGACAGCCGCCCGACCAGGGACGCGGCCTCCTCGGGCGTGAGGTGCACGCTGCCCACGCACCGGTCGTCCCGCCACAGGCTGAGGGCGAGCAGGCCGGGCCCGGCGTGCGGCGAGACCCGCACGGCCCGGGTGCGGCCGCGGGCGCTCTCCCACGTCCACCGGCCGGGGGTCGGGAACGGGACGACGCTCATCCGGGAAGCGTGGGCTCCCCGCACCCGCCCGTCAACGCGAGCACCCGACCGATGAGTTCGGCCACCGGGACACGTCTGCCCGTCGACGGCGTCGCGAGGAGGAGACATGCACCAGTGGTCCACGAGGACACCGGCCGGGGAGGACGCGTCGTGAGCGCCGTGTCGCCGCTGCGGGTCGCCGCCGCGGCCGCAGCGGCGTTCGCGGCCAGTTCGGCCTGGTACGCCGCCTTCGGCGCCCGGCTGGCCCGGCTGGACGACGCCTACGCCGGCCCCGGCCTCTCCCCGGCGGTGGTGGCCCCCGTCGAACTGGTCCGCAGCGGGGTGGTCGCCACCGCGGTGTCCCTGCTCGCCGGCGGCCTACCCGCCCGCGGTCCACGCCAGGTGCTCGCCCTCGGTGCCGGCTTGTGGGCGGCCTTCCCGGTGGTGCTGCTGACCGGGTCGGTGGTCCACGAGAAGGTGCCCTGGCAGCAGGCCGCCATCCACGGCGGTGACTGGCTGGTCAAACTGCTCCTGGTCTCGGCCGTCGTCGGCAGGGATCCGCGGGCGTGACGGCGTCCTCGCTGGTCGGCCCCTGCATCGCCCGCGCGAAGCGGGTCGGGTTGGGCGCGGAGGACCGGGGTAGTCGGCGGGACAGGAGCGGCGGGGCCATCGGGGCCCGCCCGCGTGAACAGGTGGGAGATCGGCCATGGCTCTGCCCGACCGGGACTCGGTGCGCAACTGGGTCGGCATGACGGTGGTCGGCCGCGACGACGCGGAGATCGGCGAGATCACGCACCTGCTGGCCGACGACGAGACCGGCGCACCGGAGTGGCTGTACGCCACGGTGGACGGCGACACCGTCGTCGTCCCGCTGCTCGACGCGACGGAGGTCGACGGCCGGGTGCGGGTGGTGGTCGAGCGCACCGCCGTCGCCGCCGCCCCGCGGTTCGGCGAGAGCCGTGAGCTGACCACCGACCAGGAGGCCGAGCTCTACCTGCACTACGGCATCCAGTACTCGACGGAGACCTCGGAGAGCGTGCTGCCGGTCGACGAGCCCGAGCCGGTGGCGCCGCGCGACCCCGAGGCGGTCCCGGACACCCCCGCGCCGTCGGTGGCGCAGCCCGGCGACTCCGACTTCGGGCTGACCGAGCGCCCACCGACGAGCGCGGCCGCGCGCGCGGCCCAGGTCGGCGGCGCGGTGGCGGCGCTGCTGGGCGTCGGGGCGGTGGTCTTCTCGACGACCCGCCGGCGCCGGCGTCCGGCGCGGAAGGTGTCGCGGCCGGCGCGGCAGGTGTCGCGGCGGGCGTCCAAGGGCGCGGGGCGTGCGGCCAAGCAGGCGCGGCGGGCCCAGCGGCGGACGGCCCGGCGGGCGGTCGCCGTCCCCGCGGCGGGCCGGGCCCGGCTGGGGTCCCTGACGGCGTCGGTGGCGCCGCTCGCGGCCACCGCGGCCGAGCGCGTGACGACGGCGTCGCGCACGGGCGCCGAGCGCCTGTCGGCCTCGGTCGCCCCGCTCGCCGCCACCGCGGCCGGCCGCGTGGGCACGCGGTCGCGGACGGGCGTGGCGCAGGTGGGCCGGGCGGCTGCCCTCGCCGCGCAGCAGGCCGCCGCCGCGTCGATCGCCGCCCGCGCCCGCGCGGCGGAGGCCGCGGCGTCGGCCGCGCCCCTGCTGGCGTCGGCGTCCACCACCGCCCGCGCCCGTGCGGCGGAGGCCGCGACCGCCGCTGCACCCCTGCTGGCGTCGGCGTCCACCACGGCCCGCGCCCGTGCGGCGGGGGCGGCGTCGGCGGCCGGTCCCCTGCTGGTGGCGACCGGCTCCGCCCTCCAGCACGGGACGAACGCCGGTGTGGAGGCCGCGCGCAGGGCCGTCGACACCGGCGCCGTGCTCGCGGCCACCGCCGTGTCCAAGGCGGCCGAGGCCAGTGCTGAGCTCGGGCAGACGGGCCTGCGGGCGGCGATGCGGGCCGAGCGCAGGGTCGAGAAGGTCCCCGAGGCGGTCGCCAAGACCGCGCACCGGGTCGAGAAGCGCGCCAAGCGTGCTGCCCGGCTCACCTCCCTGGGCCTCGGCATGGGCACCGGCTACGTGCTCGGCGCCCAGGCCGGGCGGCCGCGGTACGAGCAGATCGTGCAGGCGGTCGGCAAGGCCACCCAGCGGGCGACCGGGCGGGCGTAGCCGCACCACGACGGCAGCGCGGCCGGGTCCGGGAGGGACCCGGCCGCGCTGCCGTCAGGCGCCGGAGAGGTCCCGGCTGCGCTGCTCGGCACCCACCTCGCCGTAGGGGTAGTCGGCCGCGCCCGGGTCGCTGACCGCGTCGAGCCGGGCGGTCTCCTCGGCGTCCAGCACGAGGTCGGCCGCGCCCAGGTCGTCCCTCAGCTGCTCCGTCGTCCGGGCGCCCAGGATCACCGACGTCACCGCCGGCCGGGCGGCCAGCCAGGCGAGCGCGACCTGCGCCATCGACGCCCCGCGCGCCTCGGCGACGTCCTGCACCGCCTCCAGCACGTCCCAGGTGCGCTCCTGCGCGCCGACCCGGTCGTAGGCCTCCATGCCGCGCCCGGGGTCCTCGCCGAGCCGCGTGGCGCCCTCCGGCCGCTGGTCGCGGGTGTACTTGCCCGACAGCCAGCCCCCGCCGAGCGGCCCCCACGGCAGCAGCCCGAGCCCGTTGTCCAGGCAGGCCGGCACGATCTCGAACTCGATCTGGCGCACGAGCAGGCTGTAGGACGGCTGCAGTGTGACCGGCACGGCCCAGTGCCGGTGCTCGGCGAGGTCGATCGCCTTCTGCACCTGCCAGCCGGTGAAGTTCGACAGGCCCGGGTAGGCGATCGTCCCGGCGTGCACCGCGTCGTCGAGGAAGTGCAGGGTCTCCTCGAGCGGGGTGTGCGGGTCCCAGGCGTGCAGTTGGTAGAGGTCGACGTGCTCGACACCGAGCCGGCGCAGCGAGTCGTCGAGCGCGCGGCGCAGGTGGCGGCGCGAGTTGCCGACGGCGTTGGGCTCGGTCCCCATCGGCATCCGGCCCTTGGTGGCGAGGACGACGCGGTCGCGGACGTCGGCCGGGCGCGCGGCGAGCCACCGCCCGACGATCTCCTCGGCGGCGCCGGCGGAGTAGACGTCGGCGGTGTCGACCAGCGTGCCGCCGGCCTCGACGAAGACGTCGAGTTGCTCGTGCGCGCCGGCCTCGGCGGTCTCGGCGCCGAAGGTCATCGTCCCCAGGCACAGGGACGAGACCGAGCAGCCGCTGCGGCCGAGCGTGCGGTACTCCACGACGGTGCTCCTGTCCTCGGCGGTCACGGCGCGCCCCGTCCGCGGGGCGACGCGCGGGCACGCCCGACGCTGCCGCAGGGGACGGGGAACCGCCACCTCGACGTCGGGCGGACAGGCCAGCGGTCGTGGCGTGGGTCGACGAACGCCGTCGAGGTGTCGAGGACGGGTCTGCTCGACGAGCTCGACTCGTCGGCTGAGCGCGGTCACGTACGAGGCGGACGCCGCACCGCCAAAGGGGTATCAGGCTGCGCCGGTCCCGCCTCATCATCGGTGGCGGCTGCCGGCTGGTACGGCGGAGGGGGACCGATGCGGCTCTTCGTCAGCTACTCCCGCGCGGACGGACCCGCGGTCGGGGAACTCATCACCGACCTCGAGCAGGCGCACCTGTCCGTGTGGCACGACAGGGAGCTCCACGGTGGGGACCCGTGGTGGCAGGAGATACTCGAGCGGATCCGGGCGTGCGACGTCTTCCTGTTCGCGCTGTCCGACCACTCCCTCGCCTCGAAGCCGTGCCTGGCGGAGCTGTCGTACGCACGGCAGCTGGGCCGACCGGTCGTCCCCGTGCAGGTCGGTGACGTCAGCAAGCTCCGTCTCAGTCCTGTCGCGGACATCCACGTGGTCGACTACCGCGACCGCACGAGGTCCGGCGGCCTGGCGCTGACAGGGGCGGTCCACGAGGCAGCGCGCGAGCGGCGCCCGTTGCCCGACCCCCTCCCCGAGCCGCCTCCCGTCCCGTTCGAGTACCTCCTGAGACTCGGCTCTGCGATCGGTGCAGTGCAGCTGACGCCAGACCAGCAGGGTGACTTCATCCGCCAACTGCGGGAGTGCCTCGAGACCGAGGACGACGAAGCCGCACGCGCGGACGCCCGCGAGCTGCTCGGTGCGCTCCGGCGGAGACCGGACATCACCAATCGAAGCGCCGTGGCGATCGACGAGTTGCTCGCCGAGCTGGACGGCGTCGACGGCCGGGACGGTGACTCCCCGAAGCCCGGCCGGAGGTGGTACGAGCGGCCCCGACTGCTGGCCGGCCTGGTGGCCGGCGGCGTCTTGCTCGTCCTAGCGGCCCTGCTAACGGTGGTGGTGCTGCTCCTCTCCGCCACCTCCGTCTACGCCCTGTCCGCGGTGCAGCGGGGGCCCGACCCGTTCGACCGCCCCGCCGGCGAGGACGCCGGCGAGGACGCCGTGCCCACGAAGGACGGACGGGTGTCCGGGGACACCCCTGGCCTCTACGGCGGCAGCGGGGCGAACACGTGCGATGCAGAAGCGCTGGCTGAGGCGCTGACGGAGAAGCAGTCCGAGGCGGAGGAGTGGGCCGCCGTCCTGCGCCTCTCCTCAGTGGCTGCCATCCGGGGCTACCTGCAACAGCTGACGCCCGTGACCCTGCTGACCGACACGGCCGTCACCAACCACGGCTACCGCGAGGGTCGTGCCTACCCCTATCAGGCCGTGATGCAGGCGGGGACGGCAGTGCTGATCGACGACTCGGGCCTCCCGCGGGTCCGCTGCGCGTGTGGGAACCCACTGGCGGAGCCCGAACCGCCGTCACGAGCGGACTACCGGGGATCGCCGTGGGAGGGCCTCCGTGCAGACCAGGTGACGGTGATCGAACCGGCAGCGGAGCGGGTCCAGCGCTTCGTCGTCGTGGACGAGCACGGCGAGGCCCTCGCGCGACCGGTCGGCTCTGGCGGCGAGATGGACGAGCAGGCAACTGCGGAGGAAGCAGCCGCGGCCGCCGAGATGGGAGGTGAGGCCCGGGACGGGGAACCGGGCGAGACCGACCCGGGCGAGACCGACCCGGGCGAGACCGACCCGGGCGAGACCGACCCGGGCGAGACCGACCCGGGCGAGACCGACCCGGGCGAGACCGACCCGGGCGAGACCGACCCGGGCGAGACCGACCCGGGCGAGACCGACCCGGGCGAGACCGACCCGGGCGAGACCGACCCGGGCGAGACCGACCCGGGCGAGACCGACCCGGGCGAGACCGACCCGGGCGAGACCGACCCGGGCGAGACCGACCCGGGCGAGACCGACCAGGGCATGGGTTCCACCACCTCCGGCCCGGCCGACGCCAACGACGGCACCCCCGAGGGCGGCTGAGATGGGCGGCGACCGCGGCGCCGGCAGTGTCGAGGACACGGCCACCGGTGATGACCGTCCTGCCTACGCGAGCGCGTTCACCGTCGCGGACCGCACGGCGGCCTGGGGACAGCGGCTCCACCTGCGCTTGACCAGGGTCGAGCTGCTCCTGTTCATCGGGGCGGCCGCGGCGAGCTTCATCCCCGGTGGCGGGCGCGGCTACGACCTCGGTGGTGTCATCGCGACGGTCCTGTTCGCCTCGACGCTCGCGGTGCGCACCTACCGGACGACGACCCGCCCGAACATCGTCTGGCAGGAGGCCCGAGCAGCCGCCGAGTCGATCAAGACCCTCTGCTGGCGGTACGCCGTGGGCAGCAAGCTCTTCCCGGTCGCCATGGACGCGGCCGAGGCGGATCGGCTGTTCGTCGAGCGACTGCGGGAGATCCTCGGGGGCCTGCGCAACCTGCCCTCGATCCGGACCGAGGTCACCGGGCAGGTGCAGGTCACCCCGTGGATGCGGTCGCTGCGCGCCGCCCCGCTCGAACGACGACGTGCCACCTTCGACCGGGCGCGCCTCGAGGATCAGCAACAGTGGTACGCCGCCCGCACCGCCCTCAACACGCGGCTCCTCTGGCGATGGCACCTCATCGTCATCGGGCTCGAGTTCCTCGGGGTGGTCGCCGGGACCCTGAAGGCCCTGGACGTGATCGAGCTGAGCGTCGGCAAGGGGGACCTCGTCGGTCTGGTCGCCACGCTCGGCGCGGCAGCGAGCGCGTGGGCTCAGACCCGGCAGTACGTGACCCTCTCGGCGGCCTACACCATCGCGGACGAGGAGCTGTCGGCGATCCGGACGCTGCTCCCCCACGTCTCCGGGGAGGTGGAGTGGGAGGAGTTCGTCGACTCGGCCGAGGCAGCCATCTCCCGCGAGCACACGATGTGGCGGGCGTCGCGGTCGACGTGAGGCCCGCTCCCGGGACCGGCGCCCGCTCAGCGGTCGCGCCGGTAGCCGAAGAAGCCGCGCTTCTTGATCAGCTCGGCGACCTCCGGCGGCACCATCGACTCCCACGTCTCGTCGTCCGTGGGGATCCGCTTGAGGACGTCCCGGCTGAGGATGGGCAGGTAGTCGGGCTTGTACTGGTCGAGGTGGACGAAGCTGCCGCGTCGCGCCAGGTAGTCGTAGAGCGGCTGCAGCTCCTCGCCGACCGCGACGGTCTCGACCGTGGTGACCTCGCCGTCGCGCAGCATCGGGTAGACGAAGAGCCGGAGGTCGTTCTTGAACAGGCGGCCGAAGCTCTCGAGGATCCCGCCGGGCAGGTCGGCGTGGCTGGCCTCGTCGAACAGCTCGAGCAGGCTCGGGACGCCCATGACCATCCCGATCCGGCCGTCGGTCCGCCAGGCGAGGTAGGCCGCGAGCCGGTGGTAGGCCACGTAGTCGGAGATGAGCACCGTCATCCCGCACGCGGCCAGCAGGTCCACCCGGGCGAGGAAGTCCCTGCGGTCGACGACGTCGCCACCGGCGCGCAGGTTCGCCATGGTCAGCTCGGTGAGCGACAGGACCTCGCGGTCGGCGACGGCGGGATCGGCCTGGAACTCCGCCCGCGCGGCCTCGAGCATGTCGATGTTGACCACCGTCGGCGGGCGGAAGCTGCCGCGCTCGACCAGGATCGCCTTCTTGCGCAGCACCTCACTCGGCTGCAGGACCTGCCGGTCGGGCCCGAACATCGCCGCCCCGCTGAGCCCCAGCTGCACGAGCTTGAGCGCCATGACCCGGTTGTCGACCGCCCGGAACTCGATGCCCTTGAGCTCGATCATGTCGATCTCGATGCGGCCGGTCGTCAGCTGGTCGAGCAGGCTCTCCACCAGGCGTTCGGGCTCGTGGTGGTGGAAGAAGGCGGCGTGCAGCAGGTTCACGCCCACGATCCCCAGCGCCTCCTGCTGCTGCGGGGCCTCGTCGTCGAGCATCCGCACGTGGACGACGACCTGGCTGGGCTCGTCGCGGGGGTGGGACTGGAACTCCACGCCCATCCAGCCGTGACACTCGTTCCCGCCGCGGTAGCTGCGCGCCACGACGGTGTCGGCGAAGGCGAAGAAGGCCGTCTCGTCGCCGCGCTGGTCACCGAGCCGTTCGACGTTGAGCTGGTACTCGTGGTCGAGCATCGCCTGCAGGCGGCCCTTGGAGACGTAGCGGTCGGCCTTGCCGTAGACGGCGTCGCTGACCGCCATGTCGTAGGCCGACATGGTCTTCGCCACCGTGCCGGCCGCGCCGCCCGCCCGGAAGAACCACCGGGCGACCTCCTGGCCGGCGCCGATCTCGGCGATCGTGCCGTACCAGCGGGGGTCGAGGTTGATCTGCAGCGCCTTCTGCAGGGTGTCGACGCCGGCGTCCATGGCCGCTCTCCTCGCGCAGGGTGGCGGCGAGCGTAGCCCGGCCCGGCGGACGCGGCCGGGGCGGCCGGCCGCGTCCGGCGGGCCGGTCGGTGGAGGAGTCGTCGGCTCCTCCACCGACCGCCTGGGTCAGCGGTTGCCGCCGCCGATCATCGGGTCGTCTCCGTCCGGGCGCACACCCCGCTCGACGCCCTCGGTGGAGCTGGTGCCGGTGTAGCCCTCGGGGTCGGACTCCGGGACGAGCACGTCGTCGCGGACCACCGCGTCCGGCGGCGGCTGGTCGACGACGGTCACCTCCTGCGACTGGACGACGCCCTCCGGCCGCGCCGGCTGCTCGACCGGCTGCGCCTCCTGCTCCTTGCCGCCCGACGACGTGGCCGCGGCCGCGGCCGCCGCCGCGACACCGGCCACCGCCGCCACGCCGGCGGCGACGGCCTTGCCCGAGACGCCGGCCTTGCCGCTGTCGCCGTGCGAGCCGTAGGCGTCACCCGTGGTGGGCGTGCCGACGTCGAGGTGCTCGTTGACCGAGCCGCGCCACGCACCGCTGGCGTAGCCCTGGTCCTCGATGAGGCTCTTGAACCGCTCGAGGTCCGACCGCACCTGCCGCTCGACGATGCCGAGCTTGTCGCCGACCTGCTCCACGAGGCCCTCGGGCTCGTACTCGAGCTCCAGGTACACGATCGTCGAGGTCGGCCCGGCGGGTTCGAACCGGACCGCGCCCGCGTTGGTCGCGCCGCCCGTGGCGGCCCAGGCGACCTTCCGGTCGGGCACCTGCTCGAGGACGGCGGCCTCCCACTCGCGCCGGACACCGGCGATCTCGGCGACCCAGTGCAACCGGTTGTCCGTGAGCTGGCGGACCTCCTTGACCCCGCCCATGAAGTGGGGGAAGTCCTCGAACTGGGTCCACTGGTTGTAGGCCGTGGTCACCGGTACGTCGACCTGGATCGACTTCTCGACCTTCGTGGTCACTGTTCCTCCTCCGTCGCAGGACGTTGGTGCTGGACGTGACCGGCGTTACCCCTGGTCAGGCCGCGCAAGCGCGCGGCCCGTCGTCCGACCCGCCGGGGAGCGGACGGGGACGTACCGTCGGGGGGGTGAGCGTCGCCCCGGCAACCCACGTCCGCCTCGAGAGCCGCTTCGCGCGGGAGCTGCCGGAGATGGCGGTCCCGTGGCAGGCGGCCGAGGCGCCCGACCCGCGGCTGCTCGTGCTCAACGAGCCGCTGGCCACCGAGCTGGGCCTGGACCCGGCGTGGCTGCGCAGCACCGAGGGCGTCGGCCTGCTGACCGGCACGCAGGTCCCCGACGGCGCCGCGCCGGTGGCGCAGGCCTACGCCGGGCACCAGTTCGGCGGCTTCGTGCCGCGGCTCGGTGACGGGCGCGCGCTGCTGCTCGGCGAGCTGACCGACGCCGAGGGCCGGCTGCGCGACCTGCACCTCAAGGGCTCCGGGCGGACGCCGTTCGCGCGCGGCGGCGCCGACGGCCTGGCCGCGGTGGGTCCGATGCTGCGCGAGCACGTGGTCAGCGAGGCGATGCACGCCCTCGGCATCCCGACGACGCGGTCGCTCGCCGTCGTCGCGACGGGCCGGCCGATCCGTCGCGAGACGCTGCTGCCCGGGGCCGTCCTGGCGCGGGTGGCGAGCAGTCACCTGCGGGTGGGGAGCTTCCAGTACGCGCGGGTGACCGACGACGTCGACCTGCTGCGCCGGCTGGCCGACGTCGCCATCGCCCGGCACCACCCCGGCGCCGCCGACGCCGACGACCGGTACCTGGCGCTGTTCGAGTCGGTGATCGCGGCGCAGGCGTCGCTGGTGGCGCGGTGGATGCTCGTCGGGTTCGTGCACGGGGTGATGAACACCGACAACACGACGATCTCCGGCGAGACCATCGACTACGGGCCGTGCGCCTTCCTCGACGCCTTCGACCCGGCGACGGTGTACAGCTCCATCGACCACGGCGGGCGCTACGCCTACGGCAACCAGCCGATCGTCATGGAGTGGAACCTCGCGCGGTTCGCCGAGGCGCTGCTGCCGCTGCTCGCCGACGAGCAGGAGAAGGCGATCGAGCGGGCGGTGGGGGCGCTGGGCGGGTTCCGCCCGGCGTACAACGCGGCCTGGTCGGCCGGCATGCGGCGGAAGCTGGGCCTGCCGGAGGGTCTGGACGACGAGGTGGCGCGAGCGCTGTTCGACGACCTGCTGGGGCTGCTCGCCGCCGACCACGTCGACATGACGTCGTTCCACCGGGGGCTGTCCGGGGCGGCGCGCGGGTCCGTGGAGCCGACGCGGGAGCTGTTCCTGGACCTGGCGGGCATCGACGGCTGGCTGGAGCGCTGGCGGGCGCTGGCGCCGGACGCCGACGCGATGGACCGGGTCAACCCCGCCTACGTCCCGCGCAACCACCTCGTCGAGGAGGCGCTGCAGGCGGCGACGGACGGCGACCTGGCGCCGGTGCAGCAGCTGCTCGGGGCCGTGACGCGGCCGTTCGACGAGCGGCCGGGCCTGGACCGCTACGCCGCCCCGGCTCCGGAGACGTTCGGCTCCTACACCACGTTCTGCGGCACCTGATCAGCTGACGGCGGCAGGCGGCAGCCCGCCGCCGTCACCGCCGCGACACCGTCCGCAGTGCCGCCTGCGCGTCGTCGGCGAGACGGCGGACCAGCTCCCCGGCGGGCAGGGCCTCGACCAGGGGGTGGCCCTGACCGGCCCACAGGTTGATCGCGTCCGGGTCCCCCGCCTTCCGGGCGGCGGCGCGCAGCGGCGTCGTCAGGTGGTGCACCTGCGGGTAGGCCGCCGGCGCCGTCGCGGTGTGCTCGGCGAGGAACCGGTTGACCAGCCCGCGCGCCCGGCGGCCGCTGAACGCCCGCGTCAGCGCCGTCCGTCCGTACGTGGTGAGCGCCTCGCGGTGCACCGGGCTGGTGCCCGCCTCGGGGCAGCACAGGAACGCCGTGCCCAGCTGCGCGGCCTCCGCACCGGCGACGAGCACGGCGGCCACCGACGGGCCGTCCACCAGCCCGCCGGCGGCGACCAGCGGCAGGTCCACCGCCCGGGCGACGAGGCGCAGCAGCGTCAGCAGGCCGTACTCGCCGGCGCCGTCCTGGTCGAGGAAGTCGCCCCGGTGCCCGCCGGCCTCGACGCCCTGCACGGTCAGCGCGTCCGCGCCGACGTCGCGGGCGGCGACCGCCTCCTGCGGCGTGGTGACGGTGACCAGCACGGTCGCGCCGGCGTCGTGCAGCGCGGTGACCATGTCCGGACGCGGCAGGCCGAAGGTGAACGACACGACCGGCACCCGCTCCTCGGCGAGCAGGTCGACCTTCGCCTCCCAGGCGTCGTCGTCGGCCCTCGGCTCCCCCAGGTCGACGCCCCACCGCTCGGCGTCGGCCCGCAGCTCACCCGCGTACCGGCGGACGGCGTCGTCGTCCCCGGGCGGTCCGGGGACGAAGACGTTGACGCCGAACCGCTCACCGGTCAGCGCCCGCAGCGCGCGGACGTCCTCGGCCACCGCGGACGGCGTCTTGTAGCCGGCGGCGAGGAACCCGAGCCCGCCGGCCTCGCAGACCGCCGCGGCGAGCTCCGGCGTCGACGGGCCACCCGCCATCGGCGCCTGCACGATCGGTCGACGCAGCTGCAGGACCACGGGTGCCTCCTCGGCTCGCGCCTCCGGGAACCGACATGCTCGCACCCGGCGAGGACACCGGTCGGACGCGCCCGAGGGAGCACCCGAGTTGACGGGTGAGGGGTGCTCGGTCAGGGTCGGCTGGCGCCGATCCGGCCGCGACGGACGCCGTCGCACCGGGACCGGCGCGGGAGGAGGCGTCCGTGCTGGTCGACGTGATCGTCGAGGTCCCCAAGGGGTCGCGGAACAGGTACGAGTACGACCAGCGGCTCGGCCGGATCCGGCTGGACCGGATGCTCTTCACCGCCACCGGCTACCCCGGCGACTACGGGTTCGTCCCGGACACGCTGGCCGAGGACGGCGACCCGATCGACGCGCTCCTGCTGCTCGCCGAGCCCACCTTCCCCGGCTGCGTGGTCCGCGCGCGGGTCATCGCCGTGTTCTGGGTCGAGGACACGCGGGGCCCCGACGCCAAGCTGCTGTGCGTGCCGGCGACCGACCCGCGACAGCTGCACCTGCAGGAGCTCGAGGACGTGCCGATGCACCAGATCGCCGAGATCTGGCACTTCTTCGAGATCTACGAGGCCCTGTCGCCGGACAAGTCGGCCGAGACCCGCGGCTGGGAGCGCAAGGCCCAGGCCGTCGCGGCACTGGAGGACGCCCGGCGCCGCTGGCTCGAGCAGCAGCCCGCCGCGGCCCCCGGCTGACGGGGCCCACAGGCTGACGGGGCCTACAGGCTGACCACCAGTCCCCTGCGGGGGTCGACGTCCCCGTCGACGAGCGCCGACCAGGCCCCGGCGAGGGCGTCGGCGCCGGTCACGTGCTCGAACCGGAGCAGCTCGGGCACCCGGTCGGTGGCGAACGCCGCCCACGCCGTGCCGAGCCGGCGCGCGAACGCCGCCGTGCCGGACGCGGCGGTCCCCTCCGCGGCCGCGTCCGGTGCGGAGAAGACCACCGGCGCCGGACCCGGCAGCCCGCTGCTTCCGCCGGCCCGCGTCCAGTGCGTCGCGCCGACGACGATCGAGGCCCGCAGCACGTCCCGGGTGCGCTCGTGCACCGCCGCGCGGACGGCGGTGTCGCCGGCGACGTCGACCAGGACGACCCCGCGGTCGACCGGCAGCGCGCCGACGTCGTCGTAGGCCAGCACCTGGTCGTAGAGGCCGAGCCCCGCGGTGTCGTCCACCCGCCCGGCCGACGTCAGCCCGATGACCGCCGGTGCGTCGTCGCGCGCCCGGATCGCCGTCGCGGTGCACCAGGCGGTCCGGCTCGACGCCGAGGTCAGCACCACCGCTCCGGCGCCGTGCCAGTCGCGTGCGGCGAGCTGGTCGGCCAGCAGCCACCCGGTCATGAACAGCGGCCGCAGGACCGCCGCGGCGTCGTCGTGCTCGGGCGGGAAGCCGGTCTCCGGCAGGGCGCGCAGGTACCGGGTGTAGACCGCAGGCAGGGACGCGCGGGCGGCCGAGCGGTCGACCACGCCGCCCGCACCCGCGGCCACCTCCAGGGTGACCCGGCTCGTCATCGGCCAGAACCCGAAGAAGCGGTCCCCCACGGCGACGCCGTCGACACCGGAGGCCGCCACCCGGCCGAAGCCCCAGGCGGGCACCCGCCCCCAGCCGTCCGGCCCCGGGAAGTGGTCCCAGTAGCGCCACCGGTCGCCCAGCACGGCGTAGGTGAGGTTGTTGGCGGTGAGCCCGAAGCGCTCGACGACGAACTGCACCGTGCCCGCGGCCACCTCGGTCCGCGCCGGCTCGCCGGGGTCGACGCGGACGACCCGCAGGTCGTCCCGCCGGACGAGGAGATCGACCACGTCTGCACTCCTCCACTGCTCAGGACGGGCCGGCGCCGGTCCCCCGGCGCCGGTCCGCGGGTGGCGCACCGCTCAGGCGCGGCGCGCGGTCAGGACCAGGTACTCCCAGTCCAGGACGGTCTCTCCCGTGCCGCGGTCGTACCGCGCGGCGAGCGCGGCCAGGTCGCGGTCGAGCGCCGCCACCCGCTCGGGGTCGTCGGCGATGTTGCGGTAGGTGGCGATCGTCGGCCCGTAGACCGACTTCCAGTAGTCCCGCCACGCCTCCGGCGACTCCCAGCCGCTCGTCGTCACGGTCTGCCGCCGCGCGACGACGTCGGTGACCCGGTCGCCGAACAGCTCGCGCACGTGCTGCTCGTCGCCCCACAGCGGCGGCGGCTGCGCACCGGGCGGCGGCGGGGGCGCGTAGGGCTTCATCGTCCGGAACATCTCGCCGACGAAGCCCTCCGGCGTCCAGCTGACCAGGCCGATCCGCCCGCCGGGGCGGCAGACCCGCACCAGCTCGTCGGCGGCCTGCTGGTGGTGCGGCGCGAACATCACGCCGACGCAGGACAGGACGACGTCGAAGCCGGCGTCCGCGTAGGGCAGCGCCTCGGCGTCGGCCTCCTCCCACGAGAGCTCCACGCCCTCGCGGGCCGCGAACGCGCGTCCGGCCGGGAACAGCTCCGGGGTGAGGTCGGAGGCCACGACCTCGGCGCCGGTCAGCGCGGCGGGGACGGCGGCGTTGCCGGTGCCGGCCGCGACGTCCAGGACCCGCTCGCCGCGGCGCACCCCGGCCGCGGCGACCAGGACGCGCCCCAGCTCGGGGATGAGGTCCCTCGCCACGGCCGGGTAGTCCCCCAGCCCCCACATCGCCCGGTGCTTGGCCTTCAGGGCGCGGTCGGCGGCGGTCGCGTCGATCGTGTCGGTCATCTGTCTGCTCCTCGTCGTCGTGCGGGTCGTCCCCGCAGTGCGACGACGGTGGCCCCGCCGCGTTGCAGACCGGCTGCAACGCGGCTGCACGCTCATGCAGGGCCGGGCACGAGCCGCCCGGAGGCGACCCGGCGGAGGGCCGCGCGGGCGTGCGCGACCGCCGCGGCCTCGGCCGCCCGGGGGTCGCTCCGGGACGCGAGCCCGTCGGGCGGACCGAGCGGTGAGGGCTTGCCGGCCGCGACCAGGTGGTCGTGCAGGACGGCGGCGTCCGCCGTCGCCCCCACCCGCTGCAGGAGCCGGGCCGCGTAGCGCAGGTTGAGCCACTGCTGCGTGGCGTCACCGACCCGGTCCCAGTGGGCGAGGACGGCGACCAGCGCGCGGGCGGCCACGACCGGGTCGCCGTGCACCGCCCGGGTGGCCGCCGCCTCCATCATCGCGATGCCCTGCCACCAGAAGTTGCGCACGCCCGCGGCCAGCGCCTCCGCCTCGTCGAACAGCGCCAGGGCGCGGTCGGGGTCGGACTTCTTGAGCACCAGCCCGAGCGCGTAGCGGGCCATCGACTGCGCCGTCGGGTTGGCCGTCGACTCCGCGACGTCGAGGCTCTCCCGCGCGGCGGCCAGACCCCGCTCCGGTTGGCGGCGGACCGCCTCGCACACCGCGACGTAGTAGAGCGTCCAGACCAGCCGGATGCGGTCGTCGTCGGCCCGGGCCCGCGCCGCCTCGGCCGTGTAGTGCGCGAGCGCGGCGTCCACGTCGCCGTCGTAGAGCGCGACGTCGGCGAGCACGTCGCCCGGGTGGGCGATGCGGGCGGTGCCGGGCAGGGGCAGCCGGCCTCCCGCCAGCCGCGCCGTCGCCGTGGCGAGGGGGAAGTCGCCGCGGTTCCACGCGCCGCGGGCGGCGGCGCCGACGGCGGCCGGGTACAGCGGGTGGTCGGGGTCCACGACGTGCAGCAGCTGCTCGGCCCAGGCGTAGGCCTCGTAGCCGACGCGCAGGTGCACCAGCTCGGGCACGGCCGCCACCAGCCGCACGGCCAGGTCCCAGTCGCGGTCGGCGGCGGCCCGGGTGAATGCCGCGCGCAGGTCGTCGTAGACGCCGAGGGCCTCCGCCGCCCACGCCCGCTCGTCGGGGCCCTGCAGTCCCCGGCCGGCCCGCTCGGCGAACTCGACGTGGTACGCGACGTGCCGCCGAGCCAGCGCGGCGTCCTCACCGGCGGCTTCGGTGCGCGAGCGACCGTAGGCCCGCAGGGTCTGCAGCAGCCGGTAGCGGCTGCGCACCCCGCTCGCGGCCACCACCATCGAGCGGTCGACGAGCCGGGCGAGCCGGTCGAGGACGTCGTCCTCGGTCGCCGCCGGGTCGACGACGCGGTGCACCGCGCGCAGGTCGGCTCCTCCGGCGAACACCGACATGCCGCGGAACAGCCGCTGCTCGGGCTCGGGCAGCAGCCGGTAGGACCACTCGATGGTGGCCACGAGGCTCTGGTGCCGCGCGACCGGTCCGCGCCCGCCGCCGAGCAGCGGGGTGTCCTCGAGCCGGCGGGCGACCTCGACCGGGCTCATGACGCGCATGCGGGCCGCGGCCAGCTCGATGCCCAGCGGCAGGCCGTCGAGCCGGCTGCAGATGGTGGCGACGGCGTCCGCGGCCGCCGGGTCGAGGCGGAAGTCCGGCGTCGCCGCGCGGGCCCGCTGGACGAACAGCGCGGTGGCGTCCTCGGGCGGCAGGGGCGGGACCGGCCACACCTGCTCACCGTCGACCCCGAGCGGCTCGCGGCTGGTCGCGAGGACCACCACCCGGGGGCACCGCTGCACGACCTCGCCGACGAGCCGGGCCGCGTGCTCGAGCACGTGCTCGCAGTTGTCCACGAGCAGCAGCAGCGAGCGGTCGCGGAGGTACTCCAGGACCGTCTGCTCGATCGACAGGCCGGACCGCTGGCGGATGCCGAGGGCCGCGGACACCGCGTCGCCGATCGGGGCCCCCTCGGGCAGGGCGGCGAGCTCGCAGAGCCACACGCCGTCGCCGAACCGTCCCCGGTCCCGGGCCGCGGCCTCCACCGCGAGCCGGGACTTCCCCGTACCGCCGACGCCGGTCAGCGTCACCAGCGGGCCGGCGCGCAGCGCGGCCAGGACCCGCTCGACCTCCCGGTCGCGGCCGACGAAGCCGCTGGCCCGCCGCGGGAGGTTCCCGGGTGGCGGCGTGGCGGCCAGGGCCGGGTCGTGGGCGAGGACCCGCCGGTACAGCGCCTGCGCGGGCGCGGCTGGCTCCACCCCCAGCTCCTCGCCGAGCCGGGCCCGCAGCTCGTGGAAGGCGGCGAGCGCCTCGGCCTGGTGCCCCGTCGCGTACCGGGCCCGCATCAGCGTGACGGCGGGCCGCTCCCAGGAGGGGTGCCGGCGCACCAGCGCCTCGAGCTCGGGCACCGCCTCCGCCGCCCGGCCCAGCTCCACCAGCGCGTCGGCGCGGTCGGCGGTGGCGCCGGTGCGCAGCTCGGTCAGCCGGGCCGCCTCCGCCGCCGCGAAGTCCTCGTCGGCGACCTCGGCGAGCGCGTCCCCCCGCCAGAGCTCGAGCGCGGCGTCGAGGTCGGCCAGCGCCCGCGCGGGGTCCCCCGCGGCCGCCGCGGCCCGGGCGGCCCGGAGCCGCTGCTCGAACTCCGCGGCGTCGAGGGTCGCGGCGTCGAGCGACAGGCAGTAGCCGGGCGGGCGGTGGTGGATGGGCGCGGCGGTCCCGAGGACGCCGCGCAGCCGGGAGACGTAGGCCCGCAGCGCGGTCACGGCCCCTGCGGGCGGGGCGTCCCCCCACAGGGCACCGACCAGCCGGTCGGCCGACACCACCTCACCGCGCGCGACGAGCAGGGCGGCGAGCAGGGTCCGAGGCTTGTGGCCGCCGACGGAGACCGGCCCGTCGCCGTCCTCGACCTGCAGCGGCCCCAGGACCCGGATCCGCACGTGCGCTGCACCTGTCATCGCTGCCTCGCCTGCGAGCGGGTTGCAACGGGCGCGGCCGACCCTAGCGGCGCCCCGTCGCCGGGGACAGGCGCAGGCCGGCGCCGATCGCCAGGTGACCAGGCCGTCCCCGGCCGTCCTCCGGCTCCCGGGTGACGCAGGGATGACGGCCCCGTGACGGCGGCACGGTTCGGTGACGCCCATGACCGAACTCGTGGGGCAGAAGCTGTCGGGCACCCTGACGACGGGCCCGATCGAGGAGACCGTGACGCAGCGCGACGGCCGGACCTTCCTCGTGGGTGTCCGCGCCGGCCGCAACAAGGACTTCGACCGGCTCGTCCTCGACTTCGAGGGCCCGGCCCCCGGGTACCACGTGCGGTACGTGGACCAGCTGATCGAGGACGGTTCGGGCCGGCCGATCCCCCTCCGCGGCCGGGCCGTCGTCGAGATCACCTTGCAGCCCGCGGCCGCGCACCGGGACGACGGGAGCCCTACGCGGTCCGGCCCGCTCCCCGACGTGACGGGGTTCGCGGCGTTCCGCCAGATCGCCGACGCGGGTGACTTCGAGGGCGTGCTCACCTGGGGCATCGGGGTGGCCGCCAGGACCGGGCTCCGCGTCACCACGCTCGGCGGGCCTGCTCGCGTCGCCGTCGACGTCGTCCACGCGGAGCCGGGCACCGGGAACCAGCTGCTCCGCCGCGGTGACAAGGGGGCTGCGGTGGCGACCTGGCAGTGGCGTCTCGTCCAGGCCCTCGACCGGCGGGTCGACGTCGACGAGGTCTTCGGGCCGATGACGGAGCAGGCGACCCGCGACTTCCAGAGGGCTTCGGGGCTCGCCGTGGACGGCGTGGTCGGACCGCGCACCCGTGCAGCGATGGTGCGAGCCCTCGGTCTCTGATGCGCGGGGGGACGTCGAGCCGGCGTTCCCGCCGGCCCCCGGGAGTGGTGACCGGGCCGGGGTACGACCTCGCGCCCGTGGAGCCGCTCCCAGGGACGAGGGCATGACCGAGGGCCGGGTCGGCCCGGTCGAGCGAGACGTCGTCCGCGTCCCGGGACCGGGCGCACGGGCAGCCGTCCCCGACGGACGGGGGCGCTGCTCGCCGTGGCTCTCCCAGGACCCGGGAGCGCGGCACCGGGCCGCTCGTCGTCATGCGGGGTGTGAGCGCTCGCAGAGGTCGGCGTCGCCGTCCACCCACGGACGGGGTGAGTGCTTCGCGCGGAAGAAGTCCCCGCCCGTGCGGACCACGTCGTCGGTGCCCCGGGCCCGGGGCACCGCAGGACGCGGCACCAGCCGCGGGATGTGCTTGGAGCAGTGGACGTAGGCCTCGACGACGTCTACCGCCACCCAGCACTCCGGCCGGCGACCGCCCTGCTGCCCCAGGGCGGCGAGGACGCCGTCGGGGAGGCCGGCCCGGGCCAACAGCTCGGCGTTCTCGCTCAGCCTGGCCCGGCCGTTGACGTGCAGGCCGATCCCGTCGCCGCAGAAGTCGATGAACAGCAGGCCGACGTGGCCGTTCTCGATGATGTTGCCGAGGCTGGCCATCACGCCGTTCCCCCGGTACTCGGGACAGAGGAGCCGCCGCTCGTCGAGCACGCGGACGAACCCGGGCTCCCCGGCGCGGAAGGAGCAGTCGGCCTCGCCCGCGGAGTCGGCGGTGGCGACGAAGACCATCTCCGCGCGGGCCACGAAGGCCTGCATGCGCTCGTTGAGGTGGTCGAGCACCTGGTGGTCGTAGAAGCCGCGGGCACGGGAGACGGTGCCGTACCGCTCCTGCAGGACGTGCTCGCCGATCGAGCCGGGCACGGCGCCTCCCTCCCGGGTCACGGGTCACTGCCGCACTGCTGCAGGCCGCCCGAGGGCACCAGGCCGGCCCTGCTGGTGACCACCCGGCCGGCCGCCCGGGACGTCGACGTGCTGCTGGAGCGGTCGGTGATCCGTGCCCCGGTGGGGCTCTCGTCCGTCGCGCCGGGGTGTTCCTTCACCTGTGCCGGCGTCCACTCGCTGCGGAGCCTGCTCATCGCGTCGCCTCTCCCGTCCGGGTCGCTGACGCGAGCCTCCGCATGATGCGTCACCGCAGCGTCACAGACGGCAAGGCCGCGGGGTCGTCGGCGGTCGACGCCGGCGCCCCGAGCGGCCGGGCCGGCGCCGCGACCGGGCGGCCGGGCGGGTTGGCACGCCACCTGCTGGGTAGCTGGCGGCGGAGGCCGTCGACGCGGCGGGCGGGTCACCCCGGCCGCCGACGGACACGGGCACACCGAGGCCGCCACCCGAGGTGGTCCGCCGGAACCGGTGGACGACCGGCGGAGGACGACTGGAGGAGAGTCATGGGCAAGCTGTCGTTGGGGCTCGGCCTGGGGGTCGGGTACGTGCTCGGCGCGCGCGCCGGGCGGGACCGGTACGAGCAGATCAAGCAGGCCGCGGCCGGCCTCGTGGAGCGGCCGGAGGTCCAGCAGGCCCTGGAGCAGGCCAGGGCCGTCGCTCCGGCTCCGCTGCAGGGCAGCATCGACAAGCTGTCCGGGCGCGGGTCCGGGAGCCAGGGCACCGGCACCGGCACCGGCACCGGCACCGGCTCCGGGACGGCCGACGTCGGGACGGTCAGCCTCGAGGACGTCGACGTCGTCGTGCCGCCCCCTCCGGCTCCGCCGGTGTCGGGTACGGGCGGACCCGTCGGGGCGGAGGCTCCCCTGCCGGACCCGCTGGTCCCGCCCGCCAAGTCGGGCAACCGCCGCAACGGGCGGCCCTGACCCGGCAGGGCCGCACCGCGGGTCGCGACCCCCGTCCGCGCCGGTGCGGGTGAGCACTCCGCTCACCCGCACCGGCGTCGGGCGGACCGCCCCGCGGTGAGGCCCTCCGGCGCGGGTGACTACAGCCCGCGGCGGTGCAGCAGGTAGCCGAGGGCGGCAACGGCCGGCACGAGGGTCGCGGGCACCAGGTTGAGCGGCACGCCGGCCACGCGCGGCAGGTGCCCGGGCTCGTCCTCGACCGCGGTGCCGGGTGTGGCCAGGGCGGCGAAGAAGGGCGCCCACGCGACCGCCGGCAGCAGCGCGGCGGTCCTGGCCGCCAGGTCCTGCTCGGCGGTGGTGGACGCCGGCCGCCACAGCAGCCACAGCGCGACCAGTTGGGCGCCGGCCACGGTGCCCCAGCCGGCGGCGCCGTGGAAGCGGGCGTGCGGGGGCCAGTCGGGGTTGAACACGTGGGTGGCGTTGAGGTCCGCGCGCGCCGTGCCCACGATCGTGCCGACCGCGGCGCCGGTCAGCACCACCCGGCTCGTCCTCATCGCACCCCTCCTCCACTGCAGGCACACAGCCTGGGGCACTCCCGGCCCGGCGGCCAGGGGTGCGCGGCCGGGGTGGCGGTCGTGGTCCCGGTCGGGCGCGGCAGCCCTGTCCGCGGACGGTCGGTCAGGCGTCGACCAGCCGCTCCGGCCGGGGCAGCGGCTCGCCCTCGGACTCGCGGATGCCGTAGCGGGCGTAGAGCCGGCCCAGCGGTCCGGGCGCCCACCAGTTGGCCCGGCCGAGCAGTCGCATGGTGGCCGGCACGAGCACCGTCCGCACGACCGTCGCGTCGACGACGATGGCGATCAGCATCGCGATCCCGACCATCTTGATGAGGACGACGCCGGAGGTCGCGAAGGCGCCGATCACCACGACGAGCAGCAGCGCCGCGCTGGTGATGATCCCGCCGGTGCGCTGCAGCCCGGTCGCCACGGCCGCGGTGTTGTCGCCGGTGAGGTCGTACTGCTCGCGGATGCGGGACATGAGGAAGACCTCGTAGTCCATGGACAGCCCGAAGACGATGGCCAGCACCAGGATCGGGGACGTGGCCTCCAGGAAGCCGGTCGGCGTGAAGCCCAGGACCCCCGACAGGTGACCGTCCTGGAAGACCCACACCAGCGCACCGAACGAGGCACCCAGCGACAGCACGTTCATCACCATGGCCTTGACCGGCACCACGACCGAGCCGAAGGCCAGGAACAGCAGGACGAACAGCGTGACCGCCACGAGCACGGCCATCCAGGGCAGCAGCGAGCCGAGGCTGTCGAGCAGGTCGGCGTAGAGCGCGCTCGGTCCGCCGACCAGGACCTCGGCACCGTCGGGAGGGGACACGGACCGGACCGCGGCCACCAGCTGCCTGCTCTCGGGACCCACCGGGTCGACACCGGAGGCGATGGCCACCCGCGCCGTGCTCCCGGCCGCGTCGACGACCGTGGCGCCGTCCACGCCGGGGACGGCGCCGACCGCGGTGACGTAGGTCTGCAGCGCCGCCCCGCCCTCCGGCGAGTCGGCCGCGCCGGGCAGCGTGACGATCGCCTCGACCGGCCCGGCCGGACCCGGGGGGAAGTCGCGCTCGATCGTCTCGGCGACCACCCGGCTCTCCGCCCCCTCGGGCATGGCGCGCACGTCGATGCCGCCGAACTCCGCCCGGGTGAAGGGCAGCGCGAGGACCACCAGCAGCCCCGTGACCGCGACGCCGTGGACGACGGGACGCCGCATGACGGTGCGCGCGATCCGGTACCACGCCCCGTCGCGGTGGGCGGCGTGGGCCGGCCGCCGGCGCCGGCGCCGCACCGAGAGGGCGTCCACGCGGGGTCCGAGCACCGCCAGCAGCGCGGGGAGCAGGGTCAGGGCGGCCAGCATCGCGACGAGGACGGCGCTCATCCCGCCGAAGCCCATCGAGCGGAGGAAGACCTGCGGGAAGAGGAGCAGACCAGCCAGCGAGATCGCCACGGTGACGCCGGAGACGGCGACCGTGCGTCCCGCCGTCGCGAGGGTCCGGGCCAGGGCGTCCTCGACGCTGCGCTGCCGGTGGACCTCCTCGCGGAACCGGCTGACCACGAAGAGCCCGTAGTCGATGGCCAGCCCGAGGCCCAGGACGGTCACCACGTTGACCGCGAAGATCGAGACGTCGGTGACCAGCGAGAACGCGCGCAGGGCGGCGAGCGAGCCGAGGATCGCGGTCACGCCGATGGCCAGGGGCAGGCTCGCGGCCGCCAGGCTGCCGAAGACGGCCAGCAGCAGCACCGCCAGGACCGGCAGGGAGATGCTCTCGGCCAGCGTGAGGTCCTCGCTGACCTGCTGGTTCATGTCCCGGTTGAGGGTCACCTCCCCGCCGAGCCGCGTCGTCAGCCCGGGAGTGGCCAGGTCCTCCTCGACGGCGTCGAGGACGTCCTCCCGCTCGTCCTCGTCGCCGCGCAGGGTGAGCACGGCGTAGGTGCTGCGCCGGTCCTCGCTGACCAGCGACGGATCCGGGTTGTCGAGGAAGGAGACGGTCCGGAGCACGTCGTCCTCCGGCAGGGCGTCCAGGGTGGAGGCGACCGCCTCGGCGTAGCGGGGGTCGTCGACCGTCAGGTCGTCGCTGGAGTACAGGACGACGACGTCCGCGGCGCTGCGGCCCAGGTCCCGTTCGGCCTCCCGGGCGGCTAGCGAGCTCTCGCTGCCGGGGTCGTCGAAGCCCCCGCCGGTCATCTGCCCGAAGACACCGGAACCCCAGACCCCGGAGAGGACGACGAGCACGAGGGCGAGCGCCAGCACCCACCGCCGCCGGCGGTACACCAGACGGCCGAGTCGATCGAACACAGCCCCTCCTGACTCACCGGCCGGGGCAGGGGCACGGGTGTCGGCAGAGGACAGCCCGGCACACGGGCCGCTGTCGAGCACCTCACGCCCGCGACCTGGGAGTTCTCGGTCGTGCACGGCTCCGCGGCCGGCCTCGTGGACCCGCACGGACCCCGACGCCGCGTGCGGGGACGAGGGGCGTCATCGCGCCTCGGTGGGCTCCTGCCGGGCGGGTCCCGCGGGTGGCGGGGAGGCCCGGCAGACGAGCCAGACGAGGGCCGCCTGCCACAGCAGGAAGCACGCGAGGACGCCGAGCCACTCCACGAGGCCCAACCGGTCGAGTACCGCACGCGGGACCACCGCCACCGAGCACAGCGCGACGACGCCGCACAGCCACAGCACCAGGGCGGTCCAGCGGTAGCGCACGGCCGGGCTGGAACGGACCGCGACGCCCAGCGCGGAGAGGTCCTCGGGAGGGTGCCGGCGGACCATGCGCCGCCGGGACCGGTGGACGGAGACGTCGGGATAGCGCTCGGCGAGCACCTGCTCCAACCGGCGCCGTCGGCGGGGACCGGTGCGGCGAGGGAGGCTGACGGCCACGATGCGCGCCGCCGCGGCCCGGAAGCCGGTGTCACCGAGGATGACGCGGCCACGGGCGGCGACGACCGCCGTGACGTTGCCCCAGCCGGTGCCCAGGCCGGTGTAGCTCGGGTGGTACCAGCCGTAGAGGCCGCAGCCGCACCCCCACTCCGGGGGCACGTGCCCCTCGTCGACCGCACACCGGGCCCGCTCGATCCGCCCGTCCCAGGGCCCGGCGCCGAAGTGCACCGGCGGGCACAGCCCGTCCTCGGTCAGCCGGAACCGCCGGTACCCCTGCACCTCCCCGGCCACCAGCGACGGAGATCGCTCCGGGAGGCCAGGAGGCGGGGTCATGCAGGAGCGGGCTCGGCCGGCGCGGTCGGCGCCGGATCCGGCTGGGCCGGAGCCGGGTCGGCCACCGGCTCGCACTCGATCTCTCGGCGCTCGACACCGATGTCACCGGCCACGCACGGCCGCACCAGCGGTCCGGCGGCCCGGGTGGCACGGGGTGACGGCGAAGCGGTGAGCGTGCCCATCTGCGGCTCCTCGCCCGTGGGACTCGACTACTGACCGGTCAGCGCGGCGGCGAGCAGACGAGTTCGGTACCCGCTCCCGCCACGGCCGCCCACGTCAGTGAAGCACCGATCGACGTCCGGACCCACTCCCTCCCGGCCCGTGGAGCCGACGGCCGGCCGGGCCCGACCGCGGGTGTCACACCCGCGGCGCGGCCGGTGTCTCCATGTCGACGCCACCGCACACCCTGGAGGAGACATGGCGAGCAGCACCCGGGTCCCCGCGATCGAGATCACCGGCATCTACGGGACCCTCCTCAAGACGATCAGCCGCAGGATGCTCGGCCAAGTGCCGGAGGGTGCCGGGGTCATGTGGCACCACCCGGCCGTGCTGAAGGACTCGATGAGCTTCGGCCGCAAGGTCGACTCGTGGGACCGGCTGGACCGCGACCTCGCGACGTTCGCGGCCATGGCCGCGGCCGCGACGATCGGCTGCGGTTTCTGCCTGGACCTGCACTACTTCATGACCCACGACCGCGGGCTCGACGAGGCCAGGGCGCGGGAGGTGCCGCGGTGGCGCGAGTCCACGGCGTTCACACCTCTGCAGCGGCGGGTGATGGAGTACGCCGAGGCGATGAGCCAGACCCCGCCCGCCGTGACCGACGAGTTGTCGGCCGCGCTGCTCGACGAGCTGGGAGCTCCCGCGCTCGTGGAGCTGACCGCCAGGATCGGCATGATGAACATGACCGCGCGGGGCAACGTCGCGCTCGGCATCCGCTCGCAGGAGTTCGCTGCGTCCTGCGGCCTGCCGCCGCTCGCGGCCCGGTCGACGGACGGCGCCGCCTCGGCATGACCGACGACCCGTTCCTCGCCCACCGCGGCCTGCTGTTCACCGTCGCCTACCAGATGCTCGGCTCGGCCGCCGACGCCGACGACGTGGTGCAGGAGACCTGGCTGCGGTGGGCGGAGGCGGACCGGGCGGCGGTGCGGGACCCGCGGGCGTACCTGGTGCGGATCGTCACCCGGCAGGCGCTCAACCGGCTGCGCACCATGGCCCGCCGCCGGGAGGACTACGTCGGCGAGTGGCTGCCCGAGCCGCTGCTGACCAGTCCCGACGTGGCCGACGACGTCGAGCTGGCGGAGAGCGTCTCGATCGCGATGCTCACCGTGCTCGAGACGCTGGAGCCGACCGAGCGTGCGGTCCTGGTGCTGCACGAGGTGTTCGACGTCCCCTACGACGAGATCGCCGAGGCGGTGGGCAGGTCGAACGCCGCGGTGCGGCAGATCGCGCACCGGGCGCGCGGGCACGTGGCCGCGCGCCGGCCGCGGATGGCGGTGGGCCGCGCCGAGCAGCAGCGGGTCGTGGACCGGTTCCTCGCCGCGGTCACCTCCGGCGACGTGCAGGGCCTGCTGGACGTGCTCGCGCCCGACGTCGTGGTGGTCGCCGACAGCGGCGGCCTGGCGCCGGCCGCGCTCCGCCCGGTCACCGGCCAGCTGCGGGTGGCCCGGGCGCTCGCGCGCTTCGCGGAGCTGGCGCCCGGCGTGCGGATCACCACGCCGCTGGTCAACGGCACGGTCGCCGCACACGTCGACCCGGGCGGCCCGTTCGACACGGCGATCACCTTCGTCGTCCAGGACGGCCGGATCGCGCACATGTACGCGATGCGCAACCCGCACAAGCTGGGTCGGCTCGACGAGGTGACCGACCTCCGGCGGTGACGGACAGGAGCACCGAGCGCGGCCCACGCCGCCCATGCGGTGAGGCGGAACGGTGGGCCGTGCGACGCCTCTGTCCGCTCGTGATGGCTGGAGCCCGGCGAGTTGCGACTCGGCCCGGGCTCGTCAGTCGCCGGTGTCGGGAAGGCGCGTCCGCACGTCGGTCGGGTTCATCCGCCACAGCCGGTAGGTCCACGGCAGGTCGTACACGAGGACGTAGGCCGTGTACGGGGCCAGGACGTGGCGCGAGCGTGCGTCCCCCACCACCGATCGCTGGAGCGCCACCAGGGGGACCACGAAGGCGCACAGGCCGGTGAAGCCGGCACGAGCGCTCCGACGGCCGAAGAAGACCCCGTTCCAGGCCTCGTTGCCCACGAGGACCGCCAGGCTCCATGCGGTGCTCCTCGCGTCGCGGCGGTCGATGCTCCGCGCGAGCACGTAGCCGATGATCCCGTAGTAGAGCCCACCGACGACCAGGAAGGCAGGTAGCGGCAACTGCCAGCGCGGAGCGGTGAGGCCTCGGAACCAGTCCATCGCCGCCTTACCGACGAAGGCGTTCCCCGCAACCGCAGCCGCGGCTGTGCAGGCGCAGGCCTGGAGTACGGACCGCCGCTTCACGCCTTGCATGATGACTCCTGTCCTGCTGTCGCCGACCACGGCTGCGGCGCGTGCTCGAGTGCACGGCTGGGACGTCCGGTCGGACCTGGTCCGACCAGCCGTGTCGAGCCCCAGCGTCCGGGATGGGACGCACGGGGAAGTCCCAGCCCATGGCCGCCGGCGGAGACGCACGCCGGGGAGAACGTCTGCCGGACCCCCGGGACCGGTTCGACCAGGACGAACCACCCCGGCAGCAACGTGACGGCGAGCCGCATCGAGACCTCCGGTGGGGTGGAGGATGCGCCACGGCGACGGGTCGACGCGATGCTCCACCAAGGAGCGGTCCACCTGTGTCACCGCACCTCTCGGGTCGGCCCGATCACTCCTGGCGCTGCATCGCAGCGATCCCGGCTTGCCACGCCTGCTCGGTCATCCCGTCCTCCGGGAAACGGTCCGTGAGCTCGAGCAGGACCATGCCGTGGACGAATGCCCATGCCGCGCGGGCCCGGGCGGGGTCGCCCGTGGCTCGCTGGAGCGGCGCGGCGGTGCGCTCCTCCAGCCCCGGAGGCAGGTCCGCGCGGGGCAGGGGCCGGTCGGTCATCAGCCGGTACAGGTGCGGGTGCCCGTGCGCGAAGGCGCGATAGGCCTCGACGAAGGCCGCCAGGGGCTCCGGCGTTCCATCGGTGGCCGCCTCGAACGCGGCGGCGGCCTCCTCGAAGCCCGCGATGACGATGGCGACCTCCAGCGCCTCCTTGCCGGGTACGTGCTTGTACAGGGAGGGGGCCCGGATCCCCAGGACCTCGGCGATCCGGCGCATGGTCAGCGCGTCCGACCCCTCCCGCTCCAGGACGTCGCGGGCGACGGCCACGATCTCGCGCGCGCGGACCGAGAGCGGGTCAGCCACGGATGTTCGGGGCCGCATGCTCCGCCCGGCTCTTCAGCGCCTCGTTCATCGCCACGAAGGCGGGCAGCGTGCTCCGGTCCAACCATGCGGCGAGGAACGGGACCAGCACGCCTCGGAAGTCCTCCTGCTGGACCAGCCGGGTGCCGCTTCCCCGCGGCTCGAGAGTGAAGACGTGCTCGGCGTCCATCAGCCCGGGCATCCCCGACGTGCCGCGCCACCGCAACTGCCGGGGCACGTCGACCTCGACGAGCCGTGGGCGCAGGGTCGTCGCCCGACCGCCGACCGGCTGCATGGTCACGGTCAGCCGACGGCCCAGCTCCACGACCCCCTCGGCCCGCAGGATGAACGGGTTCCACGCCGGGTAGGCGGCCAGGTCGGTGAGCACCTCCCACACCTGCTCAGGTGTGGCATCGATGTCGACGTCGGCGGACAGTCGCTTGGCCATGACACTCCTCCTCGGATCGGCTAATGCTGTTAGCTCCCAGGATGGCTAACCCCGTTAGCCGCGTCAAGACCTGGATGCGCACGGTCTTCGGTCAAGGCTCTTGGGTCGCTGGTCCCACACACCCCGCGCCCCGCCGGCCCAGCACCACGGTCGGCGCCAGCACTGCGGCAGTGCATGCGGGGAGGGACCCACGGCGTTGGTCGAGCGAACCGGCCCCGGTCCCCCCGCTCCGCGGGTCCCAGCACGCGTGGATCTGCACGGCCGGGTTGCCGGGTCACAGCCGGAGCGGCCGCCCCGCGCTCGACCGACCGGAGCGGGGCGCCCGCCCGATCGCCACGCACCAGGTCGGTCAGGCCCCTGGCGGCCTGAACGCCCCGCGGACCTCCCTCGCCTTGCCGAGGACGGTGAGCAGCTGGTCCTGGTCCAGCAACTGGTGGGTCTCCAGACGTCCCAGGGTGCCGCTGCTGAAGGAGGTGACGCTGACCGCGGCGGCGGTCTCGGCGTCCGGCGCCTCCAGAACGACCAGACCGTCGTGCCCGCCGAGCATCCAGTACAGCGCCTCCAGCCGGCCGCCGGCGGCCTCCGCCGCGGCTCGCACAGCAGCGGTGCGATCCCCCGGCTGGTCGATCAACCGAGACCACGTCTCCGCGGTGTAGGAGAAGAACACGACGAACCTCGGCATCTCCGACCTCCTCGCGGGCGCCGCCGATCGTGTTCGAGATCCGACCAGTTCGAGCCAGGGACGTCCAGGGTCTTCGGGCGGTGGAACGGCGCCCGGACGCCGCGGTCCCCGAGTGGGCGCAGTCGGCCACGACGGACGAGCCCCGCTCGCAGCTACGGTGAAGGGGCGCCCAGCGAGTCGGGGGTGGAGCCGAGCGGACCCGGACCCCGGGTCCCCAGCCTGCCAGGCCGTCATGATCGCGTTCACGCCAGTGCCACGACGGCGGTGAGCACCTACAGCCACCTGTGGCCCACCGCGGACGACCGCACGAGGCTGGCCGCCGGACATCTGTACGCGGGCAGTCGCCGACCGGGTGCGGTCGATGACTCAAACGAGCCACCGGCCTCCACAGACGGCTTCAGTGAGCCGTCGAAGCGGAACGAACCTGGGGTCATCGGACGCCGTCGACAACTGGTGAACACACTCTCCGAGCTGCGCGTACGCAGTTGAGCTCGATCGGCAGGAACGGGCCGTGGCCGACCGTTCTGCGGACTGTGTGCGGACTGCTCGCGGTTCGGCTCACCCCTCCACGCACCCCGTGCCCGTGGTGTCGACTGCTCTGGAGTCCGCTGGAGTCCGGTCGTGTCCTCCGCGGGTCCCCGCTGCCGGCTGAGCCCGGAGGAGGCATGACCTGCTTCCTGATCTGGCACACCCGGCGCACCGGCGAACTCGACCTCACCGAGTCCGTCGGCGGGCGCGCGAGGTGGCTCCGGCCGCTCCCGTCAAGGCGAAGGGCGCCCGTACCCACGCGGATCTGGGAGTCGTCGTCTCGGCACCACCACCCGGCGCCGTCACCGGCCGCTCCCGGTCAGGGACGGGCTCCCGAACTGATGCTCCCCACCGCCGACCGGGGATCCACCGCCGGCGCCACTCGGTGATCCCGACCGTCCTGAACCGGTTGACGACCGCACGTTGCCGACCGTGCACGAGGTCGACGGCCGAGCGCTCACGCCCGGTCGTCGGGGTCACAGTCAGGGGCCATGGTCAGGGGGTCGGGACGGTGATGGTGGGGACCGTGATGGTGGGGACCGTGATGGGCTCCGCGGTCGTCGGCTCCGCGGTCGTCGGCTCCGCGGTGGTGGGTGCTGCGGTGGTCGGCTCCGCCGTCGTCGGCTCCGCGGTGGTGGGCTCCGCGGTGGTCGGCTCCGCGGTGGTGGGCTCCGCGGTGGTGGGCTCCGCGGTGGTCGGCTCCGCCGTCGTTGGCTCCGCGGTGGTGGGTGCTGCGGTGGTCGGCTCCGCCGTCGTCGGCTCCGCGGTGGTGGGTGCTGCGGTGGTCGGCTCCGCCGTCGTCGGCTCCGCGGTGGTGGGTGCTGCGGCCGTCGGCTCCGCGATCGTCGGCTCCGCGGTGGTGGGCTCCGCGATCGTGGGCTCCGCGGTGGTGGGTGCTGCGGTCGTCGGCTCCGCGGTCGTCGGCTCCGCGGTCGTCGGCACCGCGGTCGTGGGTGAGGCGGAGGCGCTGGTCTGTGACGGCGTCGTGGTCCCCGCCGAGGTGCTGGCCCCGGCCGGGGTGGCCGCGGACGAGGTGGTCGCCGCGGACGAGGTGGTCATCGGGGCGGAGTCGTCCGTCGGAGCTGGCGTCGTCGTCTGCGGAGGCGTCGTCCGGGACGGAGTGGTGGGGATCGTCGGCGTCGTCGTGTCGGGGAGGGACTGCGCGAGAGGGGTGTCACTGGAGCCCTCAGGCGTGGCGGTCGCGCCACCGGTGGTCCGTTGCCCCTCCGGTGGGGGCGCCCCGGACAGGGCTGGGTCCGCGAGGGTCATCGGTCCGGAGGGGTCGGGGCTCGATTCGTCCGAGGTCGAGGTGCCGGCGACCCCGTCCCCCGTCGCCGCCACTCGCCCGTCTGCGGCCTTGCCGTCCGCACGGTCCTGCGAGGCCTGTACGGCACCGGCCACGCCGAGGAGCATCCCGAGGACGGCGGCGCCGGTCAGGAGGCGCCTGGCCCTCCCGAGGTCCGTGAGGCGCCCCCGCCGCGCCGGAGCGACCAAGACGGCCGGGGAGGTGCCCTGCACAGCACGGCCGGGACGGCCGGCCGGTGGCGGGGTGGAGGTCGGGGCTCCGGCTGCCTGGGTGGCCTGCTCGCCGGCGTCGCCGGCGTCGGTGGTGTCGGTGGTGTCCGGGTCGTCGGTGGTGCGGCCGGCTGCCTGGCGGGCCTGGATGCCGGACTTGTTGCTCAGCGCCAGCTGCGGGAGGAACAGGAACACCACGAACCCCAGCGCGGCCGCGCCGGCGGCGATGAGGAACACCAGGTCGATGGCGTCGGCGAACCCGGCCTTGAACGGCAGGGCCAGCAACGCGGGCAGGTCCTGGATGAAGGAGGTGTCCGACAGGTCGCCGCCGGCCGGCAGCCGGCCGCTTGCCAGGGCCTCGGCGACCCGGGGGTCGGCCGCCGCGGCCGCGGTCACCGACTGCTCGATGTCGCCGGGCAACCGGCTGAACAGCACCGACAGGAAGGCGGCCGTGCCGATCGTCGCGCCCATCTGCCGGAAGAAGGTGACCGAGGAGGTCGCCACCCCCATCTCGCTGGGCGGGACGGCGTTCTGCACCGCCAGCACCGCCGGCTGGAAGTTGAACCCCAGTCCCACGCCGAGCAGCACCATGCACGGCACCAGCGCCCAGAACGAGGTCTGGGCGCCGACCACGACCGACAGCGACACCAGGGCCGCGGTCATCAGCACCGTGCCGGCCAGCGGGAAGACCCGGTACCTGCCGGTCTTGGAGATCGTGATGCCCGAGCTCATCGCGCCGATCATGATGCCGACGACCAGCGGGATCATCTGCAGGCCGGCGACGGTGGCGCTGGAGCCGTGCACGATCTGCAGGTACTGCGGCAGCAGCAGCAGACCGCCGAACATGCCGGCGCCCACCACGACGCTGCCGGTGGTGGCCACGGTGAAGCTGCGGTTGCCGAACAGCCGCAGCGGCAGCAGCGCCTCGGTGCCGTAGGCCCGCTCGGCGAGCAGGAACAGCACCAGGCCGACGGCGCCGATGGCGTAGCAGACCAGGGCACGCGTCGACGTCCAGCCCCACAGGCGGCCCTGCTCGGCGATGACCAGCAGCGGCACGATGCAGGTGATCAGGGCCAGCGCGCCGGGCCAGTCGATGCGGTGCTCGCGCCGCTGGTGGGGCAGGTGCAGCACCCGCCAGACCGCGGCGAAAGCCAGCCCGCCCAGTGGCACGTTGATCAGGAAGATCCACCGCCAGCCGTCCAGGCCCAGCAGGGAGCCCTGCCCGGCGAAGAACCCGCCGATGACCGGGCCGAGCACGCTGGAGGCGCCGAAGACGGCCATGAAGTAGCCCTGGTAGCGGGAGCGCTCCCGCGGCGGCACGATGTCGCCGATGATCGCCAGGGCCAGCGACATCAGCCCCCCGGCGCCGATGCCCTGCACCGCCCGGTAGCCGGCGAGCTGGTACATCGAGTCGGCCAGGCCGCAGAGCACCGAACCGGCCACGAAGGCGGCGATGGCGAACAGGTAGAAGGGCCGCCGGCCGTAGATGTCGGAGAGCTTGCCGTAGAGCGGGGTGCTGATCGTGGAGGTGATCAGGAACGCCGTCGTCGCCCACACCTGCAGGTCATAGCCCTGCAGGTCATCGGCGATGGTGCGGATCGCGGTGGCCACCACCGTCTGGTCCAGAGCGGCGAGGAACATCGCGACCATCAACCCGGCGACGATCGTGAGGATCTGCCGGTGGGTGAAACCGCCGTCCTCGGCCGGGGCGGTGGCCGCCACGCGGGCATCCCGGCGCTCGGCCGCACTACTGCGCGAGGTCCGGGTCATGAGCTCTCTCTCGGGGACGAGGACGGCGGGCTCGGTGGGCCGACGACCCACCGGTGTTGCGGTGGTCGGTCCTCGGAGCGGCAGTCGTCGGCACGGCACTCGTGGAACGGCTCGGCCACCGAGTGCTCCGGGGTCGACCGGGTCCGCGAGTGGTTCAGGCCGGGTCCCGATCTGCAACGGGGCCAGGTCATGGCTGCTCCTCGGTGGTACCGGTTCACCGGTGACGACGGGCACGCCACATGGGTGGAGGCCTGCGCGTCGACCCCCGAGCGGATCCGGCTGGCAACTCCCGGATGAGACACGTCAGTCAGGACCAGGCACACGCTATGGCCGCTGCAGAGACGGCCACATCCGCCGCAGGTCTCATGCCGAGCACACGACCATCGATGTAGAGGAGGACCGTGAGGCCCTGCGACCTGAGGTGCGGGTCATCGGCACCTCCACCGAGTGGCAGCGGACACAACAGGCACGATGTCCCGTTCCGGGATCAGCGTCGGGCGCGTCAGGGCTGGAGCCGCCTCCCACCCGGGAAGGGGGTCGAGCGGGGCAGGACCGGTGTCCGGGCTCGAGAGCCGGTGGCGCCGCCACCGACGCCAGGTGCCGGCTCAGCGGGTCCGGTAGCGCGTGTGGACCAGTCCGCTGTCGAAGGCGCGCTCCTCGACCAGCTCGAGATCGAGGCGCACGCCGTCGGGGAAGAACCGCTGGCCGCCGCCGACCACGCTCGTCGTGACGAAGAGGTGGTACTCGTCCACCAGGCCGGCCGCGATCGCCTGGGCGGCGAGGTCCGGGCCGTCGACGGTGAGATCGGACCCCGCCTCGGCCTTGAGCCGGCGGACCGCGTCCGGGTCGAAGGTCCGCTCGATCCGGGTCCTCTCGCTCGACACCGACTCCAGCGTCGTGGAGTGGACGATCTTCTCGGCGGCCTGCCAGTCGTGCGCGTACTGCAGGACGTGCGGCGGCGCGGCGGGGTCGGTGTGCGCCGTCTCCCAGAAGACCATCGTCTCGTACGTGCGCCGGCCGTAGAGGTACGTGCCGACGGAGCGGAAGACGTCGCCGATGAAGGCGTGCACCTCCGGGACCTCGGCCCCCGCGCCGAGGTCGCCCTCGGCCGCCTCGGCGTAGCCGTCGAGCGAGGTGATCATCGAGTAGGTGAGCTTGACCGCCCTGACCAGCGCATTCACAGCTGGGCACCGTCGGCTGCAGTTGACCGGTCCTGACCGGTTTGCGGACTCCGTGCGGACTGTCCCCCGCGCCCGGGGCCAGTCGCCGAGCGGTGTCCGCCTCGTGACCCAGCCTCCTCGCCCGCCGATCACACCGGCCGTGGATGGAGCTCATCGGTGCTCAGTCTCATCCGTGCAACTCCCGCTGTGAGGGTGACGGCGCCGTCCTCGGCGCAGCGGGCCCGATCACTGCGGACCGCCCAGCAGACCGACTGTGCGCCGGTACGGGCCGGGTGATGCTCCGGCCGATCCGCTGCCCGGGCGGGCGGATGTCGAAGCCGGCGGCGACTCGCCCGGTCGTCAGGACCTGGGCCGGCTCGAGGAGGTGGCCGACCTGCGGCGGTGACGGACCGGAACGCCACGGGTCGGGGTCAGCCGCGACGGCCGGTGGCCACGGCAGGTGGTGCACGAGGACGTGGGCCGTGGGCGCGGGCCGACGGGCCGCAGCCCCCGGGAGGAGGGCCAGTGGTTTCCCCGGGCGCGAGCACGCGTTCGTCAGTGCGACGGTCGTGCCGCCCGTGAGGGGAGGTGGATTCGTGGACGGTGCGCCGGTGCTCCTGGCCGTCGCGGGGAGTCGTGGCGAGGCGGACCTGATCGTCGGGCTGCTCCGCAGCCACGGCCTGCGAGCGGCCGTGGTGACGGACGACGCCGGAGGCCAGGAGCCGCAGCTGCAACTGCAGGGCGGGGTCCGCGTGCTCGTCGCCGCGTCCGACGAGGCCTCGGCCCGTCGGCTCGTCGCCGACGCCGCACCAGCGGCCGCACCGGTGGAGGACAGCTGATCGGGTCTCGGCGGCCCGTGGCCTCGCCTGATCCGAACCAGCTCCGCCTAGACCGACCGACACCACACGCCACACCCCGCCGCCCGTGAACAGAACGGAGTCCGTCATGACCGGCACCCTCGAGGCCGCCGTCGAGATCCGCCCGTTCCACGTCGACATCCCGGATGCGGCGCTGGAAGACCTCCGTCGACGCATCGCGGCCACGAACTGGCCCGAGAAGGAGACCGTCGAGGACCAGTCCCAGGGCGTGCCCCTCGCCATGGTGCAGGAGCTCGCCCACCACTGGATGACGGACTACGACTGGCGCAGCTGCGAGACGATGCTGAACTCCCTGACGCACTTCATCACCGAGCTGGACGGTCTGGACATCCACTTCATCCACGCTCGCTCGCCGCACGAGGACGCGCTGCCGATCGTCGTCAACCACGGCTGGCCCGGCTCGATCATCGAGCAGCTCAAGATCATCGACCGGCTGACCGATCCCACGGCGCACGGTGGCAGCGCCGCGGACGCGTTCCACGTGGTCGTCCCCTCCATGCCCGGCTACGGGTTCTCCGGGAAGCCGACCAGCACCGGATGGGGGCCCGAGCGGATGGGCCGAGCCTGGGCGGAGCTGATGCACCGCCTCGGTTACGACCGCTACGTCGCCCAGGGCGGCGACTGGGGCGCGTTCGTCGTCGACCAGATGGGCCTGCAGGCGCCTCCGGGACTGCTCGCCATCCACACCAACATGCCCGCCACCGTTCCGGCCGACGTCGACAGGGCACTCCAGCTCGGTGAACCGGCGCCGTCCGGTCTCTCCGCGGAGGAGGGACGTGCCTACGCCCAGCTGGCGAGGACGTTCACGCAGGTGGAGTACGCCCGCATGATGGCGGCGCGCCCGCAGACCCTGTACGGCATCGCGGACTCCCCGGTCGGCCTGGCCGCCTGGCTCCTCGACCACAACGACGCCGACGGACAGCCGGCCGCCGCGGTCACGGCTGCGCTCGACCGGGACACGAGCGCCTCGGGCGAACTGACGCGCGACGAGGTCCTGGACAACACCACGCTGTACTGGCTGACCAAGACGGGAGTCTCCGCGTCCCGCCTCTACTGGGAGTACCGGGGTGGGTTCTTCAACACGAAGGGCGTCACCATCCCGGTGGCCATCACGGTCTTCCCCGGTGAGCAGTACCAGGCGCCGCGCAGCTGGGCGGAGCGCGCCTACCCCGAGCTCGTCTACTACAACGAGGTCGACCGGGGTGGCCACTTCGCTGCATGGGAGCAACCGCAGCTCTTCGTCGAGGAGCTCCGCGCAGCCTTCCGCTCGCTGCGCCGGCCACAGCGGTGACGCCGCACCCGGGCGGTTCCCCCCGTGCCGGAGGTCAGGCGTCGACCAGGGAGTCCCACGGGCGCGATGCGGCCGCAGGCACCGCGACCTCGTGACGCGACACCGCGCAGCAGGGAGCACGGTCCACGGGGGCAGCGGCCTCGTCCTCCCCTGCAGCGACCGTGGGCGGCTGCAGGCGGACCTGCTCACCTCCATCGACCCCGGACCGCACGAGAGGACACACCTGCCGTGACCGGAACCCGCCCGAACCACGTGGTGCTCGTCCACGGCCTCTGGGTCACCCCCCGCAGCTGGGAGAACTGGGTGCCCTACCTCGAGGGCAAGGGCTTCACCGTGCACACCCCCGCCTATCCCGGTCTCGAGATCGAGGTGGAGGCCCTCCGAGAGGACCACGACAGGATCGCGAGCCTCACGGTCCGCGAGACCCTCGCTCATCTGGCCGACGTGATCGGCACCCTGGACAGTGCGCCGATCATCATCGGCCACTCGTTCGGCGGCACCCTCACCCAGCTGCTGCTCGCCCGCGGACTCGGTGCCGCCGGTGTGGCCATCGACTCGGCCCCGACCGAAGGCGTCCGGGTCAGCCCGCCGGCTCAGGTCAAGGCGCTGTTCCCCGTGCTGAAGAACCCGGCCAACCGGCGGAAGGCGGTGGAGTTCACCCCCGAGGAGTTCCACGACGCCTTCACCAACACCCTCACCGCCGAGGAGTCCGAGGCCGTCCGGGACCGCTACGCCATCCCGGCCCCCGGCTACTGGGTGTGGGAGTACGGGATCCTCGCCAACCTCAAGCCCGGCCACCAGGACACCTGGGTCGACTACTCCGCCGACCGTGCACCCCTGCTCTTCATCGCCGGCGGGGAGGACCACATCATGCCGCCGGCGGTGAACCGGTCGAACGCCAAGCACTACAAGCGTTCCCCGGCGGTCACCGACTACCACGAGTTCGAGGGCCGGGACCACTGGACCTGCGGGGCGCCCGGATGGGAGGCAGTCGCCGACCGTGCGCTGGACTGGGCGCTGGCCCAGGCCACCGGCCCGGCGCGGCCGACCGCAACGACCGCCTGACCAGCGAGCCAGCGCCGCGGCCCGGACTCAGCCCCCTGCTGGACGGGCACTCACAGGCTGGAAAGCCTGCAGCCGGTAGAGGGCGCCGGCATGGCGCCGGCCGCGGTCTCGACCCCGACCAACATCGTCGATCACGCCCTGCTGCCCGAGACCCTGGATGCGCTGAGGCCGTCCACACGAGGCCCTCGACGAGCGCGGACTCCTCGGTCGGATCGCCCACCGCGGCGAGCCCACACCGATCCAGGTCGGGAGACGACGAGTCATCGGGCGGACCCGCTCCTGGCTGGATGACTTCGGCGGACTGCGCCGCCGCACCTGACGTCGCCGCGCCTGCGTGGACGCCCACCTCGCCCTGGCCGCCGCGATCACCACCATCCGTGGACCTCGCCGGGCGGCTTGGTACCTCCACCGTCGGGACGCGCGACCAGGATCACCACGGACCCGCTGACCTACTGACGGGAGCTGCTGAGCGCGACGGCCCGAAGTCAGCACCGGATCGCAGCCTCCCTGCGCCAGCATCCGAACAGGTCGACCGCCTGTCCGACGACTCTGCACGAGCCCTGACTCCCAGAGGTCCCTCCGACGACGTCGACGCGGCCCTGCTGCACCTTCGCGTCCCTGCCAGGCCGGCGTGGTCCTGCCGCTCACACTTCAGGGACACATGGGCTCAACCGGCGTGTATCACGCGTGTGCGTCCGATCTCTGTCTGTCGAACCCGAGGCACGGCGCCCCGGGCGGAGACAGGGAGGCTCCTGTGCCAGTCACCGTGGGGAACTTCGTCGTTGCAGCTGATCAACCCCTGAAGCTCAGAGAGCACGGCGACACGAGAGTCGTGACGTTCACCATCCCCGCCCATCCCGCGCTCACCAAGAACACGAGAGCGGTGGTGAGTGCACAAACCGAAGTCGACGTGCAGGCCGACCTTCTCGGGTGGAGCCTGCTCATCAACAACGTGAGCGTCACCGCGTTCAAGGAGAATCGAAGCCGCCTCGGGGCAGTCCAGGAGGAGTTCGATGCAGATCTCCTTCGCGTCGGGCAGAACCAGGCGAAGGTGACCTTCAACTTCGGCCAGGGAAAACTGGAGGTGTCAGACCTGGTGGTCCATTACAGGGTGGACATCTGACCCGAAGCTGACGCGGCCGGGCCGAGCGCGCAGTCGGGGCCGCTGACAGCGACGACACGTCGCGTACACGAGTCGCTGCCAACAGGTCATGGGATGCGCGATGACCTGGACGCGTGACGCTGGGGTGTCGTCCTCCAGGTCAGTGGTGCGCCAGGCTCATCGCCCGAAGCCGGGCCTCGTGCCGGGAGTGCCACGGGCTGCCGGTCGTGGTCGGGGCGCGGATGACGGACGCCCGGCGCTGACGGTGGGATGGTCGTCAGCCGACCGCGAGTGCGGTCGGTGCTGTGTCGATGGCGGTGACGGTCCAGGTGTCGCGGTTGGCGACGCCGAGGTGGCGGGCGTTGCGGCGGGTGGCGATCTGGTCGCCGACCCCGATGCGCTGCCCGGCCCGGGTGGGAGCGACCCGGGTGTCGTCGACCCGGCCGGCGGCGATCAGCCGGTCTCGGATGGCGGCGCTCGGCTCGCCGGCCTGCTCGCGGGTGTCGACCACCACCGCGAGGTCGGCTGCCCGGCTGACAGCGGCAGCGATCGCAACCAGGGAACCCGTCATCCGGCGCCGTCTGCGCAACCTGGTCGGTGCGGACGAAGCGGTGCACCGCGTCGAGGGTCAGGTGGGCTGCCGGGTCGACCTGGCGGGGCGGCGCGGTCCAGGACGCCGCTGCGGCCGACGGCGGCGAGTTGGTGCCGGTCGCCGAGCAGCGCCATCAGGGTCACGTTCCCGTCGGCGACGGTCAGCAGCGAGCGGGCGGTGTCCTGGTCGAGCGTCCCGGCCTCGTCGACGACCAGCAGGTCCCCCGAACGAGCTCCGCCTCGGCCCCTGGGCCGGCGTGGGCCGCGCCGGTGACCCGGTCGGCGTCGCCCACGGCCAGCCGGGTCCAGGCGCCGTCCTCGGTCCAGTGCCAGCCGTGCTGGGAGGCCAGCCACGCCGCCGACCTCGCGGCAGCGCCCACCTCCGCGGCGGCCACTTCGGCCGCCTCGAGGGTCGGGGTGACCAGGTTCCTCCACGGAGGCGACCGTGAGGTTGCTCTGCACACGTCCCACGGTCGGGTTCTCGGCTGCGACGCGACCGCTAGCCTCGGGCCACGATGATCCGTGGGCGCAGGGACGAGGACCTCGACCGCCTGTGCGACGTCCTCGGCGAGCTGGACGACCATGCCGGCGTCCTCGCGGGACGGCAGCCGCGGGACTGGCTGCAGGAGGTCGACGCCGAGCGCTCGTGGGTGTTCGACCAGGCGCCGGTGAGCGTTGCCCCGACCCGGAACGTGGTCGGCCACGTCCAGATCTACCGGCCGCTCGACGCCCGCTGGGTCCTCGACGTCGTCGCACAGACCCACCGGAAGGCCGACGACCTGCTGGTGATCGGACGACTGTTCGTGAAGCCGTCCAGGCACGACTATGGCATCGCGCGGTACCTGCTGAGGCAGTCGGTGAAGTACGTCGAGACGCGCGGAGGTCTACCGGTGCTGGACCCGGACGACCTTGCCTTCGTGCCACACTCGCTGTGCGCCGAGCTCGGCTTCAGGGACTTCCGGACCGGTGACTGCATCCCGAGTGTCCTGATCCGGGCAGAGTGACCGCACAGTGACCACGGTGGTGGACCAACCGTTGCGGCTCTTGCACGGGCCATTGCCGTACGGGCAGGGCGGACCACAGGCCTGGGTCTGTCTCTGAAGGCTGCCGTCGGGACATCCGGTCACGCGACGTCCGGCGGCTCTTCGTGTCTGCTGGTGACACGCTCGTGAGGGGACCAGCACTCGATGGTGTTCCCGATTCGAGGGAGATCGGCTCAGCCGATGCCGACCGGATCCGGCTGGCTCTGGCAGGCATCCGGGCCGCGCAGGACGAAGTACGGCCGCGCACACGGCTGGCCGACAGAGCTGAACCGGGCCCGCTTCTACGAGTCCCGCTGGGACCGCGACGAGCGAGAGCTTGGCGGCTAGCTGAGCGGGAGGGACGGTTCCATCGATCGTCTGCAGTCGACCGATGGAACCTGACCGCGTGACCCAACCTTTTCAGATTCGGCGGCTGCCCTGAACGTACGCGCGTCGACTCTGTGCGCGCTCCGAGCGCGGCAGTCGGTGACTAGCTGACCAGCTCGCATGGGGGATTGACCTCCCCGAGGCCGACTTCCGGGCGATCGTGTACCAGTCGATCAAGGACTGACCGGCGGTTCCGGGCGGCGGCGGGTCCCCGCCGCCGCCCGCGGCTCATCGCCTCCGGGCTGCGACGTCGTCACCGTCCAGCGGGACCTGGCGCACGCCGGCGCCACCACGACGCTGAACAGCTACAGCCTCCTCTGGCCCACTGCTGAGGACCGCACGAGGCGTGCCGCCGAGGAACTCTTCGCGGACAGTCGCGGACCGGGTGCGGACTCGGCCACCCCAACAAGTCGCTAACCTGCACGAATGCTGTCACCTACACGTTGAAGCGGAACTCCACGACGTCGCCGTCGGCCATGACGTAGTCCTTGCCCTCGATGCGCACCCAGCCTCGGGACTTGGCCTCGGCCATCGAGCCGGCCTCCATCAGCTGGTCGTAGGACACGACCTCGGCCTTGATGAAGCCGCGCTGGAAGTCGGTGTGGATGACACCGGCCGCCTGCGGGGCGGTCGCGCCGACCGGGATGGTCCAGGCGCGCGCCTCCTTCGGCCCCGCCGTCAGGTAGGTCTGCAGCCCCAGCGTCCGGAAGCCCACCTTCGCCAGCTGGTCGAGGCCCGGCTCGTTCTGCCCGATCGACTCCAGCAGCTCGGCGGCCTCCTCGGCCGGCAGCTCGGTCAGCTCGGCCTCGGTCTTCGCGTCGAGCAGGATCGCCTCGGCCGGCGCCACCAGCTCCCGCAGCTCGGTGATCAGCGACTCGTTGGCCAGCTCGTCGGCGTCGACGTTGAAGACGTACAGGAACGGCTTGGTCGTCAGCAGCGTCAGCTCGCGCAGCGGTGCGGGGTCCACGCCGGCCGCGAACAGCGTCTGCCCACCGTCCAGCACCTCCTGCGCCGCCTGCGCGGCCGCCAGCAGCGCGGCCCGCTCCTTGTCCTTGCGCGACTCCTTCTCCAGCCGCGGGATGGCCTTCTCCAGCGTCTGCAGGTCGGCGAGGACGAGCTCGGTGTTGATCGTCTCGATGTCGTCGGCCGGGTCGACCTTGCCCTCGACGTGCACGACGTCGGGGTCGCTGAACACGCGGATCACCTGGCAGATGGCGTCGCTCTCGCGGATGTTGGCCAGGAACTTGTTGCCCAGACCCTGCCCCTCGCTGGCGCCGCGCACGATGCCGGCGATGTCGACGAACGACACCGTCGCCGGCACCACCTTCTGCGACGAGAACAGCTCGGCCAGCTTGCCCAGCCGCTGGTCGGGCACGCCGACGACGCCGACGTTCGGCTCGATGGTGGCGAAGGGGTAGTTGGCCGCCAGGACGTCGTTCTTGGTCAGCGCGTTGAACAGGGTCGACTTGCCGACGTTGGGGAGACCGACGATCCCGATGGTGAGACTCACGGGGGTCCAGGGTAGGCGGTCGCCGGCCAGACCCCGGACCGCCGACGCCGCCGTCACGGCCGCGCGGCACCCGCGGGCCGGTACGGCTCCTCGCGGACGGCGTGGGCGGCGACCAGCTTGACCACCAGCAGCGGGCCGAACCAGCCGAGGCCCGCCGGTGCGGCCACCAGCGGCGCGCCGGTCAGCGCGACGGTCACCACCGCGGCGGCGAGCGGGCGCCGCAGGTAGAGCGGCGCGCGGACGACGAGGACGGTCCCGGCGAGGCAGAGCAGGTACCAGGCCAGCGCCCACGTCCACGACGCGCCGGGCAGCAGTGCGGCGACGGCGAACGGGTGCAGGTGCAGCGCGGAGAACCCGGTGGGGCTGCGCAGGAACCGTCGCACCGGCGGGAGGTCGGCCGGCGCAGGCGAGTGGTAGAGCCGTTTCGCCGTCCCCAACGCGTTGGCCGGCACCCCGCCGGCGACGTCGACGGTGAGCGCGAGGACCACGAGCCACTGCCACCACTGCCACGGCACGTCCTGCACGACTGCGACGCCGACCACGGCCCCTGTGGCGAGGCCCGCCGCCGCCCAGACCGACCACCGCTCCGCACGGACGGCGCCCGTGCCGAGCAGCCAGTCCGGCCGGCCCGCCGGGACCACCCAGTCGACGACCGCGACGTCCCCACGCTCGCTCATGCGGCCGAGTCAGGCACGGGACCGCAGGGTTGTCGACCTACTCCGGCAGGCCCGGATCCCATCCGCTCCCCGGAGGAGGTCGCGGCGCCTGCCGTGCCCTCGCGCCGCAGGGGTTCCAGACACGACCATCGGGTGATGCCGACCCCCGTCGACCTCGCCGCCGTCCTCGCCTCGATCGACCAGCCGTGGTCCCCGCACACCGTCGCCGTCCTCAACGACCACGACCTCCGCGTCGTCCACACGCGCGGCGAGTTCACCCGCCACAGCCACCCCGAGACCGATGAGGTGTTCCTCGTCCTCTCCGGCTCGCTCACCATCCGCATGGACGACGGTGACGTCACCCTGGGGCCCGGGCAGCTGTACGTCGTCCCGAAGGGCACCCCGCACCAGCCGTACTCCCCCGATGGCGCGCAGGTGCTGCTCGTCGAGCCGAGCGCGACCGTGAACACCGGCGACAGCCCGAGCGAGCACACGGCCGAGCGCCGCGTGGTCGAGCAGTAGGGATCAGGCCGCCGGGGCCAGCGGTGCCGGGACGCGTCCGAGGCCACCGCCGGCCGGACGGCCACGGTCACCGCGACCCCGGCCCCGGCAGCAGCCCCCGCTCGACCGCGACCATCACCGCGCGGGTCCGGTCGTCGACGCCGAGCTTGGCGAACACCCGCAGCAGGTGGGTCTTCACCGTGGCCTCGCCGATGAACAGCTCCCGGCCGATCTCGGCGTTGGTCAGCCCGCGGGCCACCCCGGCCAGCACCTCCAGCTCCCGGGCCGTCGGCACCTCCACCGCGGGCGCCCGCATCTTCGACACCAGCCGGGCGGCCACCGGCGGCGCGAGCACCGTCTCCCCGCGGGCGGCGGCGCGGACGGCGTCGGCCAGCAGCGGCAGCGGCGCGTCCTTGAGCAGGTAGCCGGTGGCGCCGGCCGCGACGGCGCGCACGATGTCGGCGTCGGTGTCGTAGGTGGTCAGCACGAGCACCCGGACGCCGGGGTGCGTGACCGCCAGCTTCTCGGTCGCGGTCACGCCGTCCATGCGCGGCATCCGCAGGTCCATGAGGACGACGTCGGGCTGCAGCGACGCCACGAGAGCCAGCGCCTCGGCCCCGTCGGCGGCCTCCCCGACGACGTCGAGGTCGGGCTGCGCCGCCAGCCAGCCGACCAGCCCGCCGCGCACCACCGGGTGGTCGTCGACCACCAGCACGCGCGTGCTCACGAGCCGGGCACCCGCACGGTCACCCGCGTGCCCGCGCCCGGCGCCGAGGCGACGTCGACCTCGCCGCCCACCTGCGCCACCCGCCCGCGCAGGCCCTCCAGCCCCGACCCGGCGACCGCGGCGGGGTCGAAGCCCACGCCGTCGTCCTCCACGTGCACCGACACCTGGCCACCCACCCGGGACAGCCGCAGCACCACCGCCGTCGCCCCCGCGTGCCGGCGGACGTTGGTCAGCGCCTCCTGCGCCCCGCGCAGCAGCACCACCTCCTCGTCCCGCCGCAGGCCCGGGGCGGCGTCGAGCGCCGCGGTGTCCACCCGCACCGCCAGCCCGGTCTCGCGCGCGAACCGCTCGGCCAGCCGCTGCAGCGCCTCGACCAGCGTCGACCCGTCCAGCGCCACGGGCCGGAACGCCGCCACCACCGCCCGCGCCTCGGCGAGGTTGTCGCGGGCCACCTCCTCGATCACCGCCAGGCGCTCCCGCGCGCCGTCCGGGTCGGCCGGCAGCAGCGCGGACGCGGTCTGCGCCATCACGACGATCGACGTGTAGCCCTGCGCCAGCGTGTCGTGCACCTCCCCCGCCAGCCGCTCGCGCTCGGCCAGCACGCCGCGCTCGCGCTCGGCCGTCGCCAGCTCCGACCGGGTCGCCTCCAGCTGGGCGATCAGCGAGGCCCGCTGCGCGCTCTGGTGCAGCACCCGGCTGATCCACAGGCCCAGGGCGAGGCTGAACGTCAGGCTGACGGCGGTCTCGAGCAGGACGTCGGTGCGTCCGGACGCCGCCGTCGCCACCGGACCGGCGGCGCTGGCCACCGAGAGCGCGACGGTCCAGAACAGGCCGGTGAGGGTCCCCTGGACGACGAACCAGACCTGCGGGTAGGCGAGGAAGAGCAGGAACAGCAGCCTGTCGCCCAGCCAGCCGATGAGGCCGAAGGCGACGACGAGGACGCACAGGTACAGCACCGCCCGGCCGCGCGCGCCGGACGCGATCGCCGGCGCCCCGGCGACGGCGTAGGCGACGGCCAGCAGGGCCAGGACGACCAGGACGGGCTCGCGCCGGTCGTCGCCGACGGCCTCCCCGGCCACCGTGGAGACCACCGCGAGCAGCCAGAGCGCGGCGGAGATGACGTGCAGACCGACGACCGTCGCGTGCCACCCGCGCTCGGACAGCGGCTCGCCGTCGTCGTCCCCCGCCGGTGGGGGGACGACGACGGCGGCCAGCCGGCGCGTCAGGCTCACGCGGTCCGGCGCCAGCGGAAGGTCCGGGCGCACACCACGACACCGATGATCACCCATGCGGCCAGCACCAGGGCAGTGGTCCCGTGCTCCCAGCTGCCGGCCGGCTCGACGGCCGCGGCGGCGTCGGGGAGGAACACCGAGCGCATGCCCTGCACCAGCCACTTCAGCGGGAACACCGCGGCCACCTCCTGCATCCACGACGGCAGCTCCGAGAAGACGAAGAAGACCCCGGAGAAGAACTGCAGGACGATGGCGAACGCGGCGATCCCGTTGCCCACCGAGCGGGTGCTGCCGACCGAGGCCACCGCGATGCCCAGCACCGTGCCGGCCAGCGCGCCGCCGAGCACCACCCAGGTGAAGGTCAGCCAGCGGCCGGTGTCGGCGGGCAGCGGCACGTCGTAGGCGGTCGCGGCCACGGTGAGCAGCACCGCCAGCTGCAGCACCGTCGTCACCAGCACCTGGCCGGCCTTGCCGAGGAAGTAGCCCACCGCCGGGGTGCCGAGGGTCTGCAGCCGGGCGAGGTCGCCGCGGTCGCGCTCCTCGGCGATCGCCGTCCCGACCGCCTGGAAGCTGGTGAGCATGATGCCGGTGGCGGCGATCCCGGCGAGGAAGTACTGCGCGAACGGCACCCCGCCCGGCCGGTCCTCGTCGGCGAACACCGACGCGAAGATCACCAGCATCACGATCGGGTAGGCGAAGGAGAACACCACCTGCGCCGGGTCGCGGACGAACAGCCGCAGCTCCATCAGGGTGCGGGCCGCGCCGATGGCGGCGGCCGACGGCGGCGCCGGCCGCCGGGTGGCAGGGGGCAGGACGGCGGTCATCGGAGGTCTCCCTCGGGGGTCGCGGGGACGGCGCCGACCATGCGGAGGTAGACGTCCTCCAGGCCGGGACGGGTGACGGTCAGGCCGGGCACCTCGCCCGACGGGTGCGCGGCCAGCAGGTCGCGCAGGACGGCGGCCGGTTCGCGGGTGCGCACCTCGCGGGTCGCGCCGTCCTCGGTCCAGCGGACGGTGGCGACCTGCCGCAGCGCGGCCCCGAGCTCGTGCGGCGGGGCGACCTCGACCAGCCGGCCGTCGGTGAGGACGCCGACCCGGTCGGCCAGCTCGGCGGCCTCGTCGAGGTAGTGGGTGGTGAGGACGACGGTGGTGCCGCCGGCGCGCAGCCCGCGGACCAGCTCCCAGAACCGCCGGCGGGCGACCGGGTCCATGCCGGTGGTCGGCTCGTCGAGGAACAGCAGCTCGGGGCGGCCCTGGACGCCGAGCGCCACCTCCAGCCGCCGCCGCTGGCCGCCCGACAGCCGCGCCACCCGGGTCCCCGCCGCCGCGGTCAGCCCCACCGCCTCGATCAGCTCGCCGGACTCCCGCGCGGTGCCGTGGTAGCGGGCGAAGTGGTCGACGGTCTCCCGCACGGTCAGCGCGTTGCCGGCCCCGGTGCTCTGGCCCACCACGCCGACGCGGTCCCGCCACGCCCGCCCGGCCGTCCCCGGGTCCTCCCCGAGGACGGTGACCTCGCCGGCGTCGCGCCGGCGCACGCCCTCGAGGACCTCGACGGTCGTCGTCTTGCCCGCGCCGTTGGGCCCGAGCAGGGCGAAGACCTCGCCGCGGCGGACGTCGAGGTCCAGGCCGTCGACCACCGCACGGTCGCCGTACCGCTTGACCAGCCCGCGCACGCGGACCGCCGTCTCCTCGTCGCGCGCCGCGGCCGCGGGGGCCGACGCCGTCCGGGTCGCTGTCATGGCACCACCCTGTCCCCGCCCGGCGTCCGGCGGGACGGCCGTTGCGTGGGTCCGCCGTCCACCGGTCGGTGGACCACGGGGGACGAGGCGTCAGCCGGCGGTGCCGAGGACCGGCCGGCCGGCCAGCGCGCCGACCACCTCGACCGCGGCGTCCCAGTACCGCGCGTAGTGGTCCGGGTCGGCGTTGCGCTGGGTGCGGTGCGCGGCGATCGTCGGCGGCAGCGACCGCCAGTCGGGCACCTCCTGCAGCGCCCGGAAGAAGTTCGTGGCACTGGTGGTGGGGTCCATCCGGTCGGCGTAGGAGCCCCAGGCGCCGTTGGCCCGCTGCTGGAACAGCCCCCGGGAGTCGGGCCCGACGGCGTCCCCGCGGTCGAGGACCCGCAGCGAGGACTCCCCCATCGCGGTCATGACACCGAGGGTCTGGGCGCAGGTGTCCAGGCCCAGCGCCTCCCCCGCGTTGACGATCGCCGCGGCGTTGGCCAGCTGCTCACCGGCGTACCCGGCGACCGGCCCCCCCGGCACGGTGGCCGGGTCGACCCGGATCCCGGCCTCGGCCGCCGCGCACTCCGCCGAGGGCGGCGCCTCGGCGGTCACCTGGCGCACCACCAGCAGTGTCCCGAGGACCGCCAGGACGACGGCGACCACGACGAGCGCGCGTCGTCCCCGTGTCCCGTGCACACCCGCCCAACGGACGGCGGGCCACCAGGGTCCCCGACCCCCGGCCTACTGGACCGGCGCGTCCGGCGGCGGCAGCTGGACGCGCAGCTGCTCGTCGACGGAGGTGACGCCGTCGATCGCCAGCAGGGTCGGGCGGGCGTCGGCGGGCGCCTGGCCGGTGATCAGCCCGAGCGTGCCGAGGACGCGCTCGACCCGCATGCCGGAGGCGCTCAGCGCCCGGGCCACGGCGTCCATCTCGGCCAGGTGCCCGTCGTCGACGGTCACGCTGAACTTCGCCAGAGGGGGTGCCACGGCGGGAGACTACGCCGCTCCGGCGCCTTCCTGGGGTGCCAGGACCAGCCCGCTGCCGACGTCGACCGACGGCTCGAGCAGCCGCCGGCTCGCCTGGGTCAGCGTCGCCCACAGCTCGTAGCCGCGCCGACCGGTGGCCTCGGCCCACAGCGCAGCGAGCCCGGCGACGTGCGGCGTGGCCATGCTGGTGCCGCTGATCGTGTTGTAGCGGGTGGGCATCGGCCAGGTCGACAGCACGTCGAGCCCGGGCGCGGCCACGTCCACCTCGCCGCCCGGGGTCGCCAGGCTGCGCGCGGAGAACCAGGTCACCGCCAGGCCCGGGTCGAGGGCGCCCACGGCCACGATCTCGACGCTGTTGGCCGGCGCGCCGACGAAGCCGGGGTCGCCGTTCTCGCGGTCGGCGTTGTTGCCGGCCGCGGCGATGACCAGCGACCCCTGCTGCAGCGCCCGCCGCCCGGCGGCGGAGTAGGGCGGGTGGGCCTCGGCGACGTCGGCGCCCAGCGACATCGACAGGACGGCGCAGCCGTTGGACACCGCCCAGTCCATGCCGGCCAGGATGCCGCCGTCGTCGCCGCTGCCCTCGTCGCTGAGCACCTTGCCGATGAAGACCTCCGCCTCCGACGCGACGCCGTAGCGCGGCCCGGCCGGGGGCAGGCGGGGGCCGCAGGCGGTGCCGGTGCAGTGCGTGCCGTGGCCGTGCCCGTCCTGCGCCGAGGTCACGCCGGGCACGAACGACTCGGACGTCACCGAGCGGCCGGCGAAGTCCGGGTGCTCGAGGTCCAGGCCGGTGTCGAGGACGGCGACGCGGATCCCCCGGCCGGTGAACGGCGACGTCGTCGCCTGCACCGCCTGCAGGCCCCAGGTGGCCGCCGGGGTGTCGGCGAACGGCGGGGGCGGGGCGGCGCCCCCGCCCCCTCCCCCGCTGCCGACGAGGCGGCCGGCGAGGTCGGCGACGCCGTCCCGGTAGCCCTCGACGTAGGACGACACGTCCTCGGGCAGCACGTGGTGCACCAGCTCGGGCGACACGGACAGCACCGGACGGCGGTCCGCGGTCGCCGACCGCAGCGCGGTGACCTGGTCGGGGGCGGCCGAGACGACGGCGATGCCGAGCCGGGCGAACACCGTGGCACCGGCGTCGTGCAGGGCCTGCGCGGACACCTGGCCGGACGTGAAGTCCCGCGAGTCGGCGACGTCGGAGATCCCGGCCGCCGACCAGTCCACCGCCGCGTCGTCGGCGGTGTCGGCGAAGACGACGACCTGCCGCCCGGTGGTCTGCACCGCCGGGCGCCTGCTCCGGCCGGCGCCGGCTCGCGGATCGATCACGGGTCCCCCTCGTCGACGGACGTGCGGGGACCCGGCCGGTCGGTGACCCGCCGCTCCCCCTCCGCCGGGGCGGGCGCCCGGCGGTCCCCGCAGTCTGCTGGGCAGGGGGAACGGCCGCGAGCCGGCCGGTCCACGGCGGCGTCCGGAAACCGCCAGTCATCCCCTCGACCCGGTGCCATGCTCGTGTCCGTGACCGCTTCCCTCGACGCCGAGCGCTGCTATCGCGCGGTCGCCAGCCGGGACGCCCGCTTCGACGGCTGGTTCGTCACCGCCGTCCGCACCACGGGCATCTACTGCCGGCCCTCGTGCCCCGCCCGCACGCCCGCGGCGGCGAACGTCTGCTTCTTCGGCACCGCCGCCGGCGCCCATGCCGCCGGCTTCCGCGCCTGCCGCCGCTGCCGGCCCGACGCCGTCCCGGGCTCCCCGGAGTGGGACGTGCGCGCCGACGCCGTCGCCCGCGCCATGCGGCTGATCGCCGACGGCGAGGTGGAGCGCACCGGCGTCCCCGGGCTGGCCGCGCGGCTGGGCTACTCCGAGCGGCAGGTGCACCGGCTGCTGGTCGGCGAGCTCGGCGTCGGCCCGCTGGCGGTGGCCCGTGCCCAGCGCGCGCAGACCGCCCGGGTGCTCATCGAGACCACCGACCTGCCGATGGCCGACGTCGCCTTCGCCGCTGGGTTCGCCAGCGTGCGGCAGTTCAACGACACGATCCGCGAGGTCTTCGCGTGCACGCCGTCGGAGCTGCGCCGGCGCCGGCCGGGGGGTGACGGCGGCACGCCGGGCTGGCTGACCCTGCGGCTGGCCGCCCGCGCGCCGTTCGACGCTGCCGAGGTGCTGCACTTCCTCGGCGCGCACGCCGTCCCCGGCCTGGAGGAGTGGGACGGGACGACGTTCTCCCGCGTGCTCGACCTGCCCGCCGGACCGGGCGTCGTCCGCCTGTCCCCCGCGGCCGACGGCGGCCCGGCCGTGACCGCCCAGCTGCTGCTGGCCGACCTGCGCGACCTGCGCGCCGCCGTCCCCCGCTGCCGGCGGCTGCTGGACCTCGACGCCGACCCGCTCGCCGTCGACGACGTGCTCGGCGACGACCCCGCGCTCGCGCCGCTGGTGGCCGGGGCGCCCGGCCGCCGGGTGCCCGCCTCGCCCGACGCCCCGGAGACGGCGGCGCGCGCGGTGCTCGGGCAGCAGGTGTCGGTGGCCGGCGCCCGCACGCTCACCGCCCGCGTGGTCGCGCTGGCCGGGACGCCGCTGCCCGAGCCGGTCGGCACCCTCACGCACGCCTTCCCCCGGCCGGCGGCACTCGCCGAGGCCGACCTCTCCGCCGTCGGCCTCACCGGCGCCCGCCGCCGCACGCTCACCGGGCTGGCCGCCGCGCTCGCCGACGGCCGGGTGGCGCTCGACCCCGGCTGCGACCGCGAGCAGGCCGCCGCCGACCTGCTGGCGCTGCCGGGCATCGGCCCGTGGACGGCGTCGCTGGTGGTGATGCGCGGGCTCGGTGACCCCGACGTCTGGCTGCCGGGCGACCTCGCGCTGCGCCGGTCGCTGGCCGCGCTGGGCAGCTCCGACGCCGACGCCGCGACCCGCTGGCGGCCGTGGCGCTCGTACGCCGCGGTGCACCTCTGGGCGCTCGCCGCACCCACACTGTTCACCCGCTCCCCCGCTTCCGATCGGAGTGCGTCATGACCCCACCCGCCGCCCGCTTCGCCACCGTCGCCACACCCCCGGGCCCCTTCACCGTCGTCGTCACCGACGGTCCCGACGGCGGTGACGTCGTCCTCGCCGCCGGCTGGACCGACGACGTCGCCGAGCTGCTGCCCGTCGTCCACCGCTCGCTGCGGCCGACCTGGGTCGAGCGGGTCGACTCCCTGCCGGTCCTCGACGCCGTCGAGTCCTTCCTCGCCGGCGACGTCACCGCCATCGACGGGGTCCCGGTGCGGCAGCGCTCCGGACCGTTCCTCGAGGACGCGTGGGAGGTGCTGCGCACCGTGCCCCCGGGCGAGCCCGACACCTACGCCGCCTTCGCCGCCCGCTGCGGCCGGCCCACGGCGGTGCGCGCCGCGGCCAACGCCTGCGCCCGCAACGCCGCCGCGCTGTTCGTGCCGTGCCACCGGGTGCTCGGCTCCGACGGCGGCCTGGGCGGCTTCCGCTGGGGGACGCCGGTGAAGCGCTGGCTGCTCGACCACGAGGCCGAGCACGCCCCCGTCCCCGTCGAGGCATAGCGGGACCCCGTCCTCCCCACCACCCGCACGCTCGCGACGGGCCCCGGGACGGGGCCGCCTCCCAGGAGATGTCGGTGCGCTGAGGCACCCTGCCAGGCGTGGACGCCGCCTCGCTCCTGCTCGGCCTGCTCCTCGGCGCGCTGCTGGGGGCCGCCGTCACGCTGGGGGTCGTCACGCTGTCGGCCCGCCGGCGGCCGGCCGAGTCCGGGCTCGACCCGCTGCACGAGTCGATCGACCACCTGCACCGGCTGCTCGCCGGGATGGAGCAGGCCCGGGCCACCGCGCACGGGGAGCTGCGCGAGCAGATGGGCACGGTCGGGCAGACCAGCGCGCTGCTGCGCCAGGAGACGGCGGCGCTGGTGACCGCGCTGCGCACCCCGCACGTGCGCGGCCGGTGGGGCGAGGTGCAGCTGCGCCGGGTGGTCGAGGTGGCCGGCCTGCTGGAGCACTGCGACTTCGTCGAGCAGCCGTCGTCGACCAACGACGAGGGCGCCGGCGTCCGGCCCGACCTGGTGGTCACCCTCTCCGACGGGCGGCAGGTCGTCGTCGACGCCAAGGTGCCCTTCACCGGCTACATCGAGGCGGTGCAAGCGCCCGACGAGACGGTCAAGGCGCAGCGGGTCGCCGCGCACGCCCGGCAGCTGCGCGCGCACGTCGACCAGCTCGCGGCGCGTCGCTACCCCACCGCGTTCCGCCCGGCGGCACCGTTCACGGTCCTGTTCGTGCCCTCCGACGGCTTCCTCACCACGGCGCTCGAGGCCGAACCCGGCCTGCTCGAGTACGGCTTCGGCCGCGACGTCGTCATCGCCACGCCGAGCACGCTGCTGGCCCTGCTGCGCACGGTGGCGCACTCGTGGCGGCAGGAACGCCTGGCCCGCGACGCCGACCAGGTCATCGAGGTCGGCCGCCGGCTGCACGCCCGCCTGGCGACGCTGTCCGGGCACCTCACCCGGCTCGGTGCGGCGCTCGGCTCGACGCTGACCCGCTACAACGAGACGGTCGGCTCCTACGAGCGCTCGGTGCTCGCCGCCGCGCGCCGCTTCGAGGACCTCGGCGTCGGCGAGACGCCGGTGCCCGCGCCCGCGCCGGTGGAGGCGGTGGTCCGGGCACTGCGCCCGGCCGACGACGACGCCGTCCCCGACGACGCGGCGCCCGACGACGCCGTGGGGGTCGACGGCCCGGTGCGGGTCGACGACGTGGTCCGGATCGACCGGCCGCCCCTGCCCGGGCGGACCCTGCTGCCCCACCGGGACCTCCGGCCGGATCGGGAGCTCCGGCCGGACGCCGACCGCCTGGACGAGGCCGGACCGGCGCTGCGCTGGCGGACCGGGGGGACCGCGGACGTCTGACCGGCGGGCACCGGCAGGTCACCGGCCGGCCGCCGGGCCACCGGGGGACCTCCCGTCCCGCCCGTCACACCACCCCCGCCCCTCACCGAGAGTTGCCAAATCGACACGGGGACCTGTCAGCGGGTGACATCGGGAACCGGTCCCGGAGGGAGCCGGCCGTCGCTACGGTGAGCACCGACAGCGGCCCGGACCGGGCCGGCCGGTCCGGACGGGAGGTACGCCATGGCCTCGGCGAGCGCCGCCGACACCTGGCGGGACAGCGGAGTGCGCCCGCAGCGCCCCCAGGCCCGCCCGCAGCCCCCGCGCCCCGACCTGACCGGACCGGACCGCCCCATGCGCATGTCCCGCCCGCCCGTGCCGCCGCCCCCGCCGCGGGGCCGCCCCGCCGGGCCCGGCGCCGGCCACGCTGGCGGCCACGCCACCGGCCGGACCGCCCGTCCCGCCGGTGACGCCCGGCCCCCGGCCGCCCGCGCCGCGCAGCACGTCCCTCACCCGGGTGGGCGCCCGGTGACCGACCGCTCCGCCGGCGACGTCCCCGAGCGCCGTGGCAGCCGCGCCTCCGGCCACGGCGCCGAGCGCTCGAGCAGCCGGATCGCACCCCCCGCGGAGGGCGGCAGCCGGCTACGCGGCGTCCTCGCGGTGCTCGGTGTCTTCGTGATCACGCTGGCCGGCGGCGCGCTCGACTCGTTCCTCGGTGTCGGACTCGGCACGCTCACCCTCGTCACGCTGGTGGCGGCCACCGCCGTCGCGACGCTGCTGGTCCGCAAGCGCGACCTGCTCACCCTCGTCGTCGCGCCGCCGCTGGTCTTCGTCGCGGTGGCCGCGGTCAACGTGGGCCTCGCACCGTCGGCCAGCCTCAACCTGCCGACCATCGCCACCGTGCTCGTGCGCGGCTTCCCCACCATGGCCGTGGCCACCGTCGTCGCCGTCGTCGTGGCGGTCGTCCGCTGGGCCGCCCGGCGCTGACAGGAGGACCTCCCCGCGGGGGGGGCCACGACGGCAGAGGGGCCCCCTCCCGACCGGGAGGGCCCCTCTGCGCGTCCGGGGGACGGGTCAGGAGGCGGTCTCGCCGCGCTTGGGGCGCAGCTCGTGCGGCAGGGCGAACACCAGCCGCTCCTCGGCCGCCTTCACCGTCTCGACGTCGGGGTAGTCGCGCGCGGCCAGCCAGTCGAGGACCTCGCTGACCAGCACCTCGGGCACCGACGCGCCGCTGGTGACACCGACGGTCCGCACGCCCTCGAGCCAGGCCGGGTCGATCTCGGCGGCGTAGTCGACGAGGTGCGCGGCGCGGGCGCCGGCCTCGAGCGCCACCTCGACCAGCCGCACCGAGTTCGACGAGTTGGTCGAGCCCACGACGATCACCAGGTCGCACTCGGCGGCCATCTGCTTGACCGCCTGCTGGCGGTTCTGGGTGGCGTAGCAGATGTCGTCGCTGGGCGGGGACTGCAGGCCGGGGAAGCGGTTCTTCAGCTGGTCCACCGTGGCCAGCGTCTCGTCGACCGAGAGCGTGGTCTGCGACAGCCACACGACCCGCTCGGGGTCGCGCACCTGGACGTTGGCCACGTCGTCGGCGCCGTCGACGAGCTGGATGTGCGACGGCGCCTCGCCGGAGGTGCCCTCGACCTCCTCGTGGCCGCGGTGGCCGATCAGCAGGATGTCGTAGTCGTCGCGGGCGAACCGCTTGGCCTCCTGGTGCACCTTCGTCACCAGCGGGCAGGTCGCGTCGATGGTGCGCAGCTGCCGCGCCGCGGCCTCCTGGTGCACCGCCGGCGAGACGCCGTGGGCGCTGAAGACGACGACCGAGCCCTCGGGCACCTCGTCGGTCTCGTCGACGAACACCGCGCCGCGCCGCTCGAGGGTGGCCACCACGTGCTTGTTGTGGACGATCTGCTTGCGGACGTAGACCGGTGCGCCGTGGATCTCCAGCGCGCGCTCGACGGCCACCACCGCCCGGTCGACGCCGGCGCAGTAGCCCCGGGGATCGGCCAGCAGGACCCGTCCGCGCTGATCAGCCATGCACCCATCGTAGGTGGCGCGCCGTCGGCTGCCGGGCTCCCGAGGAGATGCGCGACACGCCGACGGCGCGGAGTGCCGCCCGACCGGGTGGCCGGGCGAGAGGCCACGATGCCGTTCCGCGGAGCCTGCGGCAGGCTGGGGCCATGTCCCGTGAGATCCCCGAGCCGATCCGCGCCGCCGCCGGGCTGGCCGTCACCGTCCTCGACGAGGCCCGCCGGCTCCCCTCGACGTTGACCGGGCTGCCGGTGCGCCTCGTGGGTCTGGCCCTGCAGACGGCGATGAAGTTCCAGCAGCAGTGGTCGGGTCTGGTGGCCCGCGGCGACGAGGTGCTCACCGGCCTGCGCGGTGAGAGCGAGCCCGGCATGGCCACCTTCGACGAGGACGAGGAGGACGCCGGCGGCGCCGCACTGGTCGCCGAGCCGATCGACGTCCTGCGCACCTCGGCCTTCGACCGCGCACCCGACGTCGACACCACCGGCATCACCGACGACGAGGTCGCGGCCCTCCCCGGCGACCCGGCCGCCGATGCCGTCGTCGCCGCGGTCGAGGACACCGCCGCGGCACTCGACGACACCGACGCCCGCATCGGCGACACCGAGGTCGTGCTCACCGAGGTCGACGTCATGGAGGTCGACGTCGACACCGACGCGGCCGGCCTGGTCGACGACGAGGCCGCCGGGCTGCCGCCGGACCCCTCCCCGGCCGAGGTCGTCGCCGCGGTCGAGTCCATCACCGACCAGGTGCAGGGCGCCGAGGAGGCCGAGGTCGCGCTGCAGGCCGCCGACACCGGGCTCACCACCGAGGACGCCCTCGAGAGCGCGCTGCTCGAGGCCGAGGGCACCCCGGAGACCGCCGGGGACACCACCGAGCAGGACACCCCGGCCGCCAGCGACCCGGGCGGCTCACCCGTCGGTGAGCTGGCCGGCGCCCCCGACGTGGGCAGCGACGACACGACGATCCCGGACGCCGCCGACTCCGGCACCGCCGACACCGACATCGGCCGGGCCGACACCGACACCACCGGCGCCGACGCCGGCGTGCTCGGCGAGGACGCGCAGTCCGGCACCACGACCGACGACGCCGCGACCGAGGTCGACGTCATCACCCCGGACGGCGAGGTCGCCACGGTCGAGGGCACGGTCACCGACGAGGGCGTCGTGGCCCCGGAGGACGCCGACGCGGCGACCACGGCCGAGGACACCACGACCGAGGCCGCCGAGGCCGACGCCACCGCCACCGGCGGGGGCAGCGACGTGGTCACCGACGAGCACGCCCGCGTCGACGAGCAGATGGGCGCCGAGCCGGACGCCGCCGACTCCGGCGGCGGCACCACGACCGCCGACACGACGAGCACGACCGCCGACACCACGGTCGAGACGACCGGGGACACCGTCACGGAGGGTGGCAGCGACGTCGTCACCGACGACCACGCCCGCGTCGACGAGCAGATGGGCGCCGAGCCGGCCGCGGCCGAGGGGGCCGGCCCGACCGACACCGCGACCGACACCGCGACCGGCGAGGCCGCGGTCGAGGCCACCGACGAGGGCGGCACCCCGGTCGCGGCGGCCACCGGCGTGCCGGCCGACGCCGGTGGGGCCGACACCGCCGACGAGGACACGGCCGGGGTGGAGTCACCGATCGATGGCTACGACTCCTTCACCATCGCCCAGCTGCGCGGCCGGCTGCGCGGCTACCAGCTGGCGACCGTGCAGGACCTGCTCGCCTACGAGGAGGCGACCCGCGCCCGGCCGCAGTTCGTGACGATGCTGCGCAACCGGCTGGAGAAGCTCGAGCAGCAGGCCGCCGACGCCAGCCCGCTGCAGCCGCGGGGCTGAAGGCACCCACCGCACCACTCGGCGGCCCGGGACCTCGCACCGGGGACCCGGGCCGCTGCCGTCGCCCCGTGGGTCCCGGGCGGCCGTGTCGGTCGCGTTTGGCACCCTCGGGGACATGACCGCCCCCTCCTCCCCCGAGGCGCCCTGGCCGGTGCGCACGGTGGCCCGCAAGGTCGCCGAGTGGATCGGCCGGCTCGGCGAGGTGTGGGTGGAGGGTCAGGTCGCCCAGCTGTCCCGGCGCGGGTCGGCAACGGTCTTCCTCACCCTCCGCGACCCCGCGGCCGACCTCTCGGTGCCGGTGACCTGCGCCCGCGACGTCGCCGACCGGCCGGGCCTGGAGCTCACCGAGGGCGCCCGCGTCATCGTGCGGGCGCGGCCGGACTACTACATCGCCCGCGGCTCGTTCTCGCTGCGCGCCACCGAGATCCGCGCGGTCGGGCTCGGTGAGCTGCTGGCCCGCATCGAGCGGATCCGCCGGCTGCTGGCCGCCGAGGGCCTCTTCGACGCCGCCCGCAAGCGCCCCCTGCCCTTCGCCCCGGCCGTCGTCGGCGTGGTCACCGGCAAGGACTCCGCCGCCGAGCGGGACGTGCTGGTCACCGCGCGCCGGCGCTGGCCCGCGGTCCGCTTCGCCGTCCACCACAGCCTGGTGCAGGGCGTCAACGCCGCGTCGTCGGTCATCGAGGGGCTGCAGCGGCTCGACCGCGACCCGGAGGTCGAGGTCATCGTCGTCGCCCGCGGCGGCGGCTCGGTGGAGGACCTGCTGCCCTTCTCCGACGAGGGGCTGGTGCGCGCGATCGCCGCCTGCCGCACGCCGGTGGTCACCGCCGTCGGCCACGAGACCGACACCACGCTGGTCGACCACGTCGCCGACGTCCGCGCGGCCACCCCGACCGACGCCGCACACCGGGTGGTGCCCGAGATCGGCGAGCAGCGGCGGCTGGTCGACGGGCTGCGCGCCCGTGCCCGGCACCTGCTCACGGTGCGGCTCGACCAGCAGGAGCGGTGGCTCGAGGGGGTGCGCAGCCGGCCGGTGCTGGCCGCCCCCGAGCGGCTGCTGCACGGCCGGGCCGACGACGTCGCGGCCCTGCGTGCCCGCGCGCGCCGGACGCTGACGCACCGGGTGGAGAGCGCCGAGCGCGACCTCGAGCACGCCCGCGCCCGCGTCTCCGCCCTCTCCCCGCAGGCCACGCTGGAGCGCGGCTACGCCCTCGTGCAGCGGGCCGACGGGGCGCTGGTGCGCGACCCCGCCGAGGTCGGCGACGACGAGCCGCTGACGGTGCGGGTGGCCGGGGGCCGGCTGCCGGTGCGCGTCGACCGCGACACGGGCGGCGTCGGTGGCGCCGGGCAGGATGGGCAGGCGTGAGCGCGCCCGAGCCGACCCCCGACCAGCCGACCCCCGACCAGCCGACCCAGACCTACGAGCAGGCGCGCGAGGAGCTGGCCGAGGTGGTGCGCCGGCTCGAGGCCGGCGGGCTGACCCTCGAGGAGTCCCTCGCCCTGTGGGAGCGCGGCGAGGCGCTGGCCGAGCTGTGCCGGCACTGGCTCGACCGCGCCCGCGAGCGCCTGGCCGCGGCCGGGCCGGCCGACCAGCAGGGCTGAGGTCCGGCGGCCGCGTCCTCAGCCGGTCGCGACCGGCGCGACCGAGGCGGCCACGGTCTCGAGCTCCTCGTCGTCGGCGGAGCCGGTGACCAGCACCGTCACGCCGGCGTCCTCCCGGGACAGGACCGTCTCCCCCCGCGTGCTGGTCGAGCGGGTCCACTCCTCCCCGGACAGCTGCACGCTGCCGTCGGCCTCCGCGCCCTCGAGCACCGCGGTGAGCGGGTCGGCCTCCGGGTCGTCGCTGACGACGAAACCGGCGTACTCCGTCGACGGCGTCACGTAGCCGATCTCGAGGGTGACCGGGGCCCCCTCGACGGCGTCGCCGGCGTCGGTGCGCGCGCTGGTCGACCGGTAGCCGTCGGGCAGCCCGGTGGGCACGGGGACGGCGTAGCTCGCGCGCGCCGACGCCAGCTGCACGGTGCTGGACGGGTCGATCGGGCGGACCGGGTCGCCGTCGCCCTGCCGGAAGGCGATCCAGCCGACCGCGAGCAGGCAGATCACCACCAGGGGCAGCAGCGACCGGATCATGTTGGCCGCGCTCATCCGGTTGGCGCGCTCGACCGCGGACGCGGGCGGCGGGGGCTGCTCGTCCGGGGTCTGCTGCGCCTGCTCGCCCGGCGGGCCACTCGTGGTCACTCCCCTAGGATCGCAGCACCGCCCACCCACCCCGTCGCGCCGGCGCCGGTGGCCGAACTGGAGGTCCCGTGACCCTTCCCGTGCCCGATGGCCCGCTGACCACGAGCACCCACGCGAGCAGCTTCCGCGCCGACCGGCCCGCGCCCGACCGCAACCTCGCCCTCGAGCTGGTCCGCGTGACCGAGGCCGGGGCGATGGCCGCCGGCCGCTGGGTGGGCCGCGGTGACAAGAACGGCGGCGACGGCGCGGCGGTCGACGCGATGCGGGCCCTCATCGGCACGGTGAGCATGCGCGGCGTCGTCGTCATCGGCGAGGGCGAGAAGGACCAGGCGCCGATGCTCTTCAACGGCGAGGAGGTCGGCGACGGCAACGGCCCGGAGTGCGACGTCGCCGTCGACCCGGTCGACGGCACCACGCTGATGGCCAAGGGCATGCCCAACGCGATCGCGGTCATGGCGGTGGCCGACCGCGGCGCCATGTACGACCCGTCGGCGGTGTTCTACATGGACAAGATCGCCACCGGCCCGGCCGCCGCCGACGTCGTCGACATCACCGCGCCGGTCGCGGAGAACATCCGCCGGGTGGCCAAGGCCAAGCACAGCTCGGTCTCCGACGTCACCGTCTGCATCCTCGACCGGCCGCGCCACGAGCAGCTCGTGCACGAGGTCCGGGAGGCCGGCGCGCGGATCAAGTTCATCACCGACGGCGACGTCGCGGGCGCGATCGCCGCCGCCCGCGAGGGCACCGGCGTGGACCTGCTCATGGGCATCGGCGGCACCCCGGAGGGGATCATCACCGCCTGCGCGCTCAAGTGCATGGGCGGCGCGCTGCAGGGCCGGCTGTGGCCCAAGGACGACGAGGAGCGGCAGAAGGCGATCGACGCCGGCCACGACCTCGACCGGGTGCTCTCGATCGACGACCTGGTCAGCGGCGACGTCTTCTTCGTGGCCACCGGGATCACCGACGGCGAGCTGCTGCGCGGCGTGCAGTACCGCGCCGGTGGCTGCACGACGCAGTCGCTGGTCATGCGCTCGCGCTCGGGGACCATCCGCGCGATCGACAGCCTGCACTCGCTGGAGAAGTTGCGCGCCTACTCCGCGGTGCCCTTCGACCGCTCCGACCCGGAGCACTGAGCTCCCCGATCACGCAGCGGGCCCGGCGTCCTGGTGGACACCGGGCCCGCGCGGCCCCGCCGCAGGGTCCCGCCGCGACCCCCGCGAGCGGTGGGGAGGACGAGGTCCTTCCTCAGTCGGTGAGCCGGCTCTCGCAGGTGCCCAGCTCCTCGTAGGGCAGCCGCCCGGCGCAGGTGCCGGCGTACTGCTCGTAGTCCGAGCCGACCGGGGTCCCGCGCCACAGGTCGTCGCAGACCGCGTAGTCCCCGGCGAAGCAGGCCTCGGCCTGCTGCTGGAAGAGCGGGTCGTCGCCCAGACCGGTCGGCGGCGCGGGGTCGGTCGGGGTGACCGCGCCGCCGCCGTCGCCGAGGCGCTGCTCGCAGGCGGCGACCTCGTAGTCCACGCGCCCGGCGCAGGTGCCGGCGTACTGCTCGTACTGCGACCCGGTCGGCGACGTGCGCCACAGGTCGTCGCAGGCCGCGAGGTCCCCGTCGAAGCAGGCCTCGGCCAGCGGCTGGTACCGACCGTCCGGGTCCGGGCCCAGGCCGGTCGGCGGCGTCGCCTGCCCCGCGGCGCCGCCACCTCCGGGGGAGGACGGCGAGGAGGACGAGGACCCCGACGACGGGCTCGACGACGAAGCGCTGCCCGAGGTGGTCGGGTCGGCGACCGGCGTGGTGTCGTCACCGCGCAGGAGGAAGAAGAGCCCGACGGCGAGGCCGGCGATCAGCAGCACACCGGCGACGCTGAGCGCGACGACCAGGTTCCTCCTGCCCGTGGGCGGCTGCGGCTGGCCGAAGCCCGGCTGGCCGTAGGGCTGCCCGTACTGCTGCTGCGGGTCGTAGCCACCCGGCTGGCCGTACGGCTGCTGGCCGTACGGCTGGTTCGGGTCGTAGCCGTACTGCTGGCCGTGGGGCTGGCCGTACTGGGGGCCGTACTGCTGGCCGTACTGGTTCGGGTCGTGGCCACCCGGCTGTCCGTACGGCTGCTGTCCGTACGGCTGCTGCGGGTCGTGGCCGGCGGGCTGGCCGAACGGCGCGGTCTGCTCCCGCTCGCCACCGGGCGGGCCGAACTGGCCGGGTGGGAACTGCGCGGTGGGCGGCGCCGGCTGGCCGGGCTGCCGGGCGGGGTCGTCGGACTGGCCCCAGCCAGGCTGCCCGGGCGGCCGGCCCGAGGGGTCGTTGCCGCCCTGGGGCGGATACGGGGGCTGGGACATGGTGTGCGGACTCCTGGGTCGAGGTCGTGTGCGCAGGTCAGGCTAGGTCTGGCCGGGGACGCCGAGAAGCACGGCGAGGTCACGGGACGGCTCCGGCCGGCCCCACCACCCGCCCGCACCGCGGTCCCGTCCCTCGGGCACCGGGAGGGTCCAGCGGCTCAGTCCAGGTCGGTGCAGTACGGGACCTCGTACTGCTTGACCCGGCCACCGCAGGTGGTGGCGTACTCCTCGTAGGCCGACAGCGGCGGGGACTCCAGGTAGAGGTCGTCGCAGGCCTGCAGGTTGCCGTCGAAGCAGCTCTGGGCGTAGCCGTCGAGGACGGGGTCGGAGCCGAGCCCACCGGGCGCCACCGGGTCGAACTGCTCGACCGACCCCAGGACCCCGCCGGTCGGGTACGGGTCGGCGTACCAGCCGAGGTCCTCGGTCACCGACGAGGTCATGCCCTCGCCGATCGCCTGGCCCACGTCGTCGGCCGCGCCGGTGAGCACCAGGGCGCCGACGGTGGCGGCCAGCACCATGCCGAGGGCGAGGACGGCGGCCGTGGCGAGGGCGGTGAGCACCGGGCGGCCCCCGGACGCGGGCGCGGCGGGAGCCGGCGCCGGCAGGGTGACGGGGGTGCGGCCGGCGGTGGGGTCCCAGGTCCCCCACGGCGTCCAGGCACCCGGGGCAACGGCACCGGCAGGGACGGCACCGGCCGCCGGCGGCGCCCAGGAGGGCGGGTCCCAGGACGGCGGGACGGGGGTGGGGCCGTCCGCGGGCGACGGGTGGGACACGGGTCCTCCTCGGGACTGGCGGCGTCCGCGCACGCTAACGGCCCGCACGGGTCCGTCCCGCGTCCCCACCCCGGGCCTGGGAGGGGTGGGGAGGACGGGGTCCTTCTAGGGTCACGCGTGCAGCACCGACCCCACCGACACCACACGGGAGCGCAGCGTGGCCACCGAGCAGGACTACCGCGTCGAGCACGACTCCATGGGGGAGGTCCGCGTTCCCGCATGGGCCAAGTGGCGGGCCCAGACCCAGCGCGCCGTCGAGAACTTCCCCATCTCCGGCACCCCCATCGAGCGTGAGCTCATCGCCGCCCTGGCCGCCATCAAGGGCGCCGCGGCGCGGGTGAACGCCGACCTCGGCGTGCTCGACGGCGAGGTCGCCGGCGCGATCGCCGACGCCGCCGCCTCGGTCGCCCGCGGCGAGTGGGACGAGCACTTCCCGATCGACGTCTTCCAGACCGGCTCGGGGACGTCGAGCAACATGAACACCAACGAGGTCGTCGCCAGCCTGGCCACCGAGGCGCTCGGGAAGCCGGTGCACCCCAACGACCACGTCAACGCCTCGCAGTCGTCCAACGACGTCTTCCCCTCGGCCATCCACGTGGCCGCCACCCGGGCGATCGTCCGCGACCTGGTCCCGGCGCTCGAGCACCTGGCCGGCTCCCTGGAGCGCAAGGCCGAGGAGTTCGCCGAGGTCGTGAAGAGCGGCCGCACCCACCTCATGGACGCCACCCCGGTCACCCTCGGCCAGGAGTTCGGCGGGTACGCCGCGGCCGTGCGCTACGGCGTCGAGCGGCTGCAGGCCTCGCTGCCGCGCATCGGCGAGCTGCCGCTGGGCGGCACCGCCGTCGGCACGGGCATCAACACCCCACCCGGCTTCGCCGCCGCGATCATCGACACGCTCGCCGCCGAGCTGGAGCTGCCGCTGTCGGAGGCCCGCGACCACTTCGAGGCGCAGAGCTCGCGCGACGCCCTCGTCGAGGGCTCGGGCCAGCTCAAGACGATCGCCGTCGGCCTGGTGAAGATCGCCAACGACCTGCGCTGGATGGGCTCGGGCCCCCGCACCGGCCTCGGCGAGATCCAGCTCCCCGACCTGCAGCCGGGCAGCTCGATCATGCCCGGCAAGGTCAACCCGGTGATCCCGGAGGCGACCATCCAGGTGGCCGCCCAGGTGATCGGCAACGACGCCGCCGTCACCTTCGCCGGCACCACCGGCGTCTTCGAGCTCAACGTGACGCTGCCGCTCATGGCCCGCAACGTGCTCGAGTCGATCCGGCTGCTGGCCAACGTCAGCCGGATCCTCGCCGACCGCTGCGTCGACGGGATCGTGGCCAACGTCGAGCAGTGCCGCACCTACGCCGAGTCCTCGCCGTCCATCGTCACGCCGCTGAACAAGTACATCGGCTACGAGGAGGCGGCCAAGGTCGCCAAGCAGTCGCTGGCAGAGCAGAAGACCATCCGCCAGGTGGTGCTCGAGCGCGGCTACGTCGAGCAGGGCAAGCTCACCGAGGCCCAGCTCGACGAGGCCCTCGACGTCCTGTCGATGACCCACCCGTGACCGGCGGGGGTGGACCCGGCGCCGTCGCGGCACCGGTCCACCCCTGCCGCGGGCGGCTCCCTGTCGTCTGGACCGCCCGACGCCAGTAGCGTCGGCCCACGATGACCGAGACAGCTGGCAGCCGTGCCGACACCGCCCCCGAGGTATCTCTCCGGCACGGGGGAGGTGAGCTCCCGCTGCGCGTGGTGCCGGCCACGGAGGGGTCCGCCGGCCTCGACGTCTCCAAGCTCCTGGCGACGACGGGGCAGGTCGCCCTCGACATCGGGTTCGTCAACACCGCCGCGTGCACGTCGGCGATCACCTACATCGACGGTGACGCCGGGATCCTGCGCTACCGCGGCTACCCGATCGACCAGCTCGCCGGCAAGGCGAGCTTCCTGGAGGTCAGCTACCTCCTGATCTACGGCGAGCTGCCCACCGCCGACCAGCTGGGCGAGTTCGACGAGCGGCTGCGGCGGCACACCCTGCTGCACGAGGACCTCAAGCAGTTCTTCAAGGGCTTCCCCCGCGACGCGCACCCGATGCCGGTGCTCTCCTCGGCGGTCAGCGCCCTGTCGACCTTCTACCAGGACTCGCTGGACCCCTTCGACGAGCGGCAGGTCGAGATCTCCACGGTGCGGCTGCTGGCCAAGCTGCCGACCATCGCCGCCTACGCGTACAAGAAGTCGGTCGGCCAGCCGTTCCTCTACCCCGACAACTCCCTCGGCCTGGTCGAGAACTTCCTGCGGATGACCTTCGGCTTCCCCGCCGAGCCCTACGAGGTCGACCCCGAGCTCGCCGCCGCGCTGGACATGCTGTTCGTGCTGCACGCCGACCACGAGCAGAACTGCTCGACGTCGACGGTCCGGCTGGTCGGCTCCTCGCACGCCAACCTCTTCGCCTCGGTCTCGGCCGGCATCAACGCGCTGTTCGGCCCGCTGCACGGCGGGGCCAACCAGTCGGTGCTGGAGATGCTCGAGGCGATCCAGCGCGACGGCGGCGACATCGACCGCTTCGTCGAGCGGGTGAAGAAGAAGGAGCCCGGTGTCAAGCTCATGGGCTTCGGCCACCGGGTCTACAAGAACTACGACCCGCGCGCGACGATCGTCAAGCAGACCGCCGACACGGTGCTCGACAAGCTGGGCGGGGACAACGAGCTGCTCGACCTGGCCCGCCAGCTCGAGGAGATCGCGCTGTCCGACGACTACTTCGTCGAGCGCAAGCTCTACCCGAACGTCGACTTCTACACCGGGCTGATCTACCGGGCGATGGGCTTCCCCGTGCGGATGTTCACCGTGCTGTTCGCCCTCGGCCGGCTGCCCGGCTGGATCGCCCAGTGGCGGGAGCTGATGGACGACCCGGCCACCAAGATCGGTCGCCCGCGGCAGGTCTACACCGGCGAGACCGAGCGGGCCTTCGTCCCGCTCGCCGAGCGCTGACCCGGACGGACATGGGCAGCGAGCCGCCCGGCGAGGACGCCCTGGTCCTGCCGCCGATCCCGCTGGCCACCGGGCGGCTGCTGCGCAACGACGACGACCGGCCGGTGGCGATCACCGCCGTCGAGCTGGTCGTCTCCACCGCGGACGGCGCCGAGCACCGCATCCCGCTGGTGCCCCGGCACGGCGCCTGGTGGCCCCCCGACCGCTGACCCTCCCTGCGTCCGTGCCCGTCCGCGGAGGTGCTCCGTGCACCTCCGCGGGCGGGCACGGTCGTGCCGCACGCCCCTGCTCCCGCACCGGTCCCCCGGGTGGGGGCACTCCCTCCCCCGGAGGGGTGAGACCGCCTCCCCCCTCCCTCCTCCGGGTCCTCCGCCGCGTCGATGAGACGGCTGAGCGCTCCACGGCACCGTGCCGCGGGGCCGGCCACGCCAGTCGAGACGCCCGGGGGGACCACGCCGTGCCCGCACCACGCACGACCACCCTCCCGCGTCCCCCGGCGGCCGGCCGCGCCGTCCCCGGTCCGGAGCTCACCGCCCGCGAGGCCGAGGCGCTGCGCGCCCTGCTGGCCGCCCGCGCCCCCGGGACCCGCGCCGCGCGGCCGGGCACACCCCGCCCGCGCGCCGGCACCCCCGGCAAGCCCGCGGCGAGGAAGCGGACGCGCACTCCCGCCCGCCGCCGTCCCGCCGCCCGCCCGGCCGCTCCCCGCCGCACCGGCGGGCGCGGGCCCTGGCGCGCCCGGCTGCTCGTCGTCGGCCTGGCCACCCTGCTGGTGCCGGTGCTCGCGGTGCTGGTGGCCCCCACCACGTCGGCACCCGGCGCGGCCACCGTGCCCGCCGACGCGACCGGGCTGGCGCTGGCCGCCCGCAGCACGCTGCTGCAGGACGCCGACGCCTACCGGCGGCTGCAGACCGAGATCGCCGCGCGCCGCGCCGAGCTGCAGCAGGCGGTGGCCGCCGAGCAGTCGGCCCGCGCGGCCGTGGCCGCCGGGCAGGCGTCGGTCGGCGCCGCCGCGGCCGACCTGTACCGCGCCTCGGCCACCACCCGCATGCCGGTGCTGGGCCTGGACGCCACCGCGCCCGGCACGACCGCCGACGTCCTCTACGTCCAGGCCCTGGCCGACCGCGCCGCCGGCGACCGGGAGGCGACGATCGCCCGCGCCCAGCGCGCCGGGGCCGCGGCGCGGACCGCCGCCGCGCGGGTGGCCGCCGCCCAGGACGCCGTCGACGCCGCGACCGAGCAGGCCGGCACGCTGCTGGCCGACGTCCGCTCGACCGTCGCCGGCCTGGGCCTCGACGTCTCGGTGCAGCTCGCCGCGCTCGGCACCGTCCCGGCCGCCGGCGACCAGCAGGTCCGCAACACCGCCGCCCTGCAGCGCTGGCAGGCCTACCTCACCGGGTTGGCCGCCGCCGGGATCGAGCCACCGGCGGCCGCCGAGCTGGCCGACCCGGCCGCGCTGCCCGAGGGCTTCTCCCCCGCGCTCGACGCTGCGGGGCAGGCCGTGCCCGGCGTCGCGTGGGCCGTCGCCGGCAACCGCCCGGTGACGGTGCTGCCCGCCGAGACCGTGGCCGCCGTCAGCGGCGCGCTGTCGCAGGTCGGCCGCCCCTACGTCGCCGGCACCGCCGGACCCGGCACCTACGACTGCGGCGGCCTCGTCGCCGCCTCGTGGCTGCTCGGCGGGTACGCCCTGCCCGGCACCGCCGCGGAGCAGTGGGCCGCCGCCCCGGTGGTGCCCGCCGCTCAGCTGCAGGTGGGCGACCTGGTGGTCTCCGACGGCGGCGCCGACGTCGGGATCTACCTCGGCGAGGGCGACGTGCTCGGTGCCTCGGCGGCCACCTACCAGGTCGGCGTCCGGTCGCTGCCCGACGACGCCCGCGCCGTCCGGATCACCCTCCCGGCCCCGGCGGAGCCGAACGCGCCCCTGCCCGCCTCGGTCTCCGGCCGCGGTGCCTGCGGCGCGCCGCCGGCCCCGGTCGGGCCGGTCAGCCCCGCCTGGGGCGGGTGGGCCAACGGCCGCATCCCGACCTCGGCGCTGTGCCCGGTCGCCCGCGGCCACGCGCTGCGCTGCGACGCGGCGGCCGGCTACACGGCGCTGGCGCAGGCCTACCAGGCCGCGTTCGGCACCCCGCTGTGCATCACCGACTCCTACCGGTCGATGGCCGCCCAGACCGACGCGTTCCGCCGCAAGCCCGCGCTGGCCGCCGTCCCGGGGACGTCGAACCACGGCTGGGCGCTGGCGGTGGACCTCTGCGGCGGGGTCAACGTCGCGGGCACGCCCCAGTGGACCTGGATGACCCGGCACGCCGGCGAGTTCGGCTTCGTGAACCCCGACTGGGCCCGGCCCGGTGGCGAGAAGCCCGAGCCGTGGCACTGGGAGTTCGGCACCCTCGCCTGAACGGCCCCCCTGCAGGGTCCCGCCGCGAGCCTGCGAGCGGCGGGGGGCAGGGGGGTCCTTCTGCTACAGCCAGCGGAGGTCGGGGACGCGGGCCCAGGGCAGGCGCACGCAGGGCTCGCCGGTCTCGCCCGCCAGCCGGGTGGCCACGGCGGCCGAGGCGCAGGCCAGCGGCCGCGCCGGGGTGACGACGACGTGCGGCTCCTGCAGGCGCAGTCCGGCGTCGGCGATCCGCGCCAGCAGCCGCCCGGGAGCGGCCAGCGCGGCCGAGGCCAGCACCGGCGCGCCGGGGTGCGACCACAGGGCCACCGGTCCCTCCACGCGGAGCACGCCACCGGAGTCGGCGGCGCGGGCGGTGGCGGTGGTGCGGGTGCGGGCGACCACGGCGGCGTCGACCCCGTCGGAGGGCGTCCAGGCGACGGCGCGCTCCCCCCGGCGGACGACGACCTGCCAGCCGACGGCGGTCCGGGTGGCGTCGGTCCAGTCGAGGACGGCGAGGCCCGAGGCGGCGGCCGCGGCGTCGCTGACCGGGCGGGCACCGACCCAGTCGGTGAGCGCGGCGGCGACCCCCGCGGCGGTGGGTGCCACACCGGCGTGGGTCATGTCCTCGGCGAGGTCGACCAGCGTGCTGCGCACCCGGCGCTCGTCCTCGGCGAGGACCAGCACGGGGCCGCGCACGGGGTCGCGGAGGAGGGCGGCACGCAGGCCGCCGGTGGCCAGGCCCGGCAGCACCGCGGCGGCCGCCGCGCGCACCTGCTCGGCGGTGACCGGCTCCGGCCGCGTCCGCTGCAGGAGGCCGGCACGGGACCGGGCGACGCGCCCGGGGGTCACCGGCGACGCCCGGAGAGGGCCGCGCGCAGGGCGGCCGGCAGCGCGGCCGCGTCCAGGACGCTGTCGAGCTCGGCCGCCGACAGCCGCACCGGCAGCACGTCGTCGGCCCAGCCGGTCACCCGGCGGACGCGGGCGGCCGGGGCCGGCCAGACGGCGTCGCGGGCGGCGGCCACGTGCAGCTCGGTGAGCACGTCGGCGAGGTGGACGGCGGTGACCGGGTGCACCGCCGGCTCGGCCAGGGCGGCGCGGACGGCGGCCGCGAGCTGCGCGCGGTCGTCCTCCGACAGCCAGTGCGGCAGCAGGACGGCGGCGGTGGGGTCGCCGGCGGGCAGGACGCTCACCGTGCACCTCCCCCCGGACGGCTCTGCGGTCCCGGCTCACCGGCGCCGGCGGCGCGGGCGGGACTCGCGGTCACACCCTCCCTATCGGCAGGTCGGTGCCCGGTTCGACCCGGCGGCACCACACCGTCCCCGCGAGCTACTCGCTGAGCTCGGTCAGCCGGTCCTTGAGCACCCGCTCCACGCGGTCGGCGTGCACGTTCATGTTCCGCACGGAGGTGCCGAGCTCCGCGGAGACCTGCGTCTTGGTCTGCCCGCCCCAGGTGGTGAGGTACCAGGTCGCCCAGCCGAGGACGTTGGGCTGGGCGGCCCGTTGGCCGCGGGCGGCGGTCGGGTCCGGCGCGCAGGCGGCGGTCAACGCGTGCGACAGGACGGTCTGCTCCGCCTCGTCCATGATCTGGTCGGGCGCCTCGTCGGAGTCGGGCAGGAGCACCTCCGTGGCGTCCGGCCCGCCGTCGAGCGACTGCAGGTTCCGCAGCGAGTTGAGGGTGGCGACCGTCTGCGAGTTGCGGCGCAGCGTGGCCACGCTCTGGCCCATGAAGGCGGCCAGCTCGCGCTCGGTGGGCCGCCGCTGGTGCTCGGCCTGGAAGGCCGCGATCGCCTTCTGCTGCCGGTTCTCCGTGTCGGCCGCCGTGCGGCCGTGGGCGTTGCGGCCCAGGTCGTGCACCCACTTGGACAGCTGGGTGGCGAGGAAGGCCCCGAACGGGACGCCCTTGGTCTCGTCGTACTGGCCGACGGCCTTGAGGATCCACTCGGCCACCTGCTGCCCCAGGTCGTCGGGGTCGGGCAGGTGCAGGCGGATCGTGCTCATGTTGCGCTGCAGCCGCTTGAGGCTGACCGGCAGGTAGTGCCGGCACAGGTCGTCGAGGAAGGCGGGCGGCAGGTCGCGCGGTGCGCGCCGGCGGACGCCGGGCTCCGCGCGCAGCCCCACGGTGGTGCAGCCCTGCTCGGCGCACCACGCGCGGATCCAGTCGGCCAGCAGCGGGCCCTGGCCGCACGGGCCGTCGACGCGGTAGAGCCCCTCCCCCTCGTCGTGGCTGACGGTCACGCCGTCGGGCAGGTCGGCCCGGAAGCGCGCCAGCGGCAGCTCCCGGTCGACCCGGAAGTGCACGCGGTCGCGCGGGGTGATCGGGGTCCGTGCGAAGCCCTCGGCCTCGGGCACGCCGCCGAAGACGAGCGGTGCGCGGAACGGGGTGGCGGTGTCGGAGGACGGGGCGGGGGCGGGGTGGTTCACCGGGACTCCAGGACGATCGCGGGGAGGACGACTTCCGAGCAGGAGGCACCTGCGACCCCTCAGCAGGGGCGCGCTGCCGGCCCCGTCCCGGGCCCCGCCCTGAGCTCGCGAGGGGTGGGGAGGACGGGCGGCCCTCCTGCAGGGTCCCGCCCCGAGCGTCAGCGAGGGGTGGGGGGCAGGAGGGTCCTTCTTCAGGCGGGGACGTGCTCGACCGGCCGGGCGGCGCGGGGCGCGGGGACGGGGCGGACGTCGTCGTCGCCGGCGGCCAGCAGGACCTGGGCGGCGGCGCGCTCGGCCGGACCCGGCTCGGCGGCGTAGACCGGCATGTGGTCGTAGAGGACCGTGAAGAGGTCGCTGACGAAGGCGTAGGCCGCCTGGGCCTGCAGGGAGAACCGCGCGATGGCCTCGCGGGGGCCGAGCTCGACGCCGACGGTCACGCGGACGACGCGCTCGTCCTTGCCGAGGCCGCTGACGGCGAAGCCGACCGCGGGGTGCGCGGCGGCCAGCGCGGCCAGCTCGGCGAGGCAGCGGCGGGTGGACCCGCGGCGCGGCCGGAGCTGGACGTGCACGACGACGGTGTCCGCCGGGCCGGCCCCGGCCAGCTGGTCCGTGCTTGCTGCAACGCTCTGTCGCAATGTGATCGCCCCCTGTGACGTGCTTGGGGGCAACTCTGGCGGATGAGCGGACAGTGACGGGCACACAACTCGCCGTGCCCTGCGCAATGTCGGGGTCGACCTTCGTCAGGTCTTGCCCAGGACGGGGTCCCGACCGGTCCGGCGGGTCCGCGCCACGGCGAGAGTTGCCGAGCCGCGGACCCGCCGTCGGTGGTGAGTCGTCAGCGGGCGGGCGCCTCCGGCGAGGCGGCAGTCCGGGCGGTGGTGTCGGCGGCCGCGGCCGTGGCACCAGCCGGGGCGGCGGGAGCGGTGTCGGCGCCCGGGGCGAAGGCGGCGAGGGCGCCCAGCGTGTCGGCGGTGACCTGGGCGGCGAGCAGGTTGGCCTCGGCGATCTGCCGGTAGACCTCCTCGCGGTGGATGGTCACCTCGCGGGGGGCCTTGAAGCCGAGGCGGACGGTGCCGCCGCGGACCTCGACGACGTGGACCTCGATGTCGTCGCCGATGCGGATCGTCTCGCCGACGCTGCGGGTCAGTGTGAGCACGGGTACCCCTCCATGGGTGTGTCTCGGCCGTCCTGGCGTGGCCCCGTCCAGAGGCTCGTCCCGAGCGTGCGAGGGACGAGGAGGACGGGGTGTCCTTCTTCTATCGGCGCAGGGGACGCCGGATGGGATGACGACCATCGGACAGGACCACCTGGGTGGCCCGCCAGTTCGCCGGGTTGACCACCAGGGGCGCGCGCAGGTTCGCCGTCGCCGCCGCCGGCCCCTCGGCCGGGACGGTCACCAGGCAGTACACCTGGGCGTCGGAGACGTCGTCCAGGCCCAGGTCGGCGAGCGCCGCGGGCGGGACCACCGGCGTGTAGTCCGGGAAGTACCGGGCCGGGGGCACGACCAGGAACCGCGGACCGCCGGCGTCCAGGGACTGCAGCCAGAACAGCAGGCCGTCGCCGTCGGCCGTGACGAGCACGTAGTCACGGAACTCGGGGAAGCCGGGCAGCGGGGTCACCAGGCCGAGCAGGGGCAGCGTGGCGACGGGGGCGAGCGTCATCGGAGGAAGTCCACGAGCGAGGGCTGGATGACCTTGGAGGTCGCCGAGAGTGCGGCCTGGTAGCCGGTCTGCTGGAACTGCAGCTGCATGATCGTCTTCGGCAGGTCGACGTCCTCGACCAGGGCCAGCTGCTTGCTCAGCGACAGCTGGAGGTCGGTGTTGGTCTGGGCGGCGGTCCCGACCCGCGCGGCGCGGGCACCGATCGACGACACGGCGGTCAGCAGCCGCTCCACCGCCACGTCGAGGGCGGCGAGGTCGTCGCCGAGCGCCTCGGGGGCCCCGGCCACGTCGGTGGCGATCTTGCCCACCAGCGCGAACAGGTCCGTGCCGGACGGGTCCCCGAACGCCTCGGGTCCGGTGACGTCGATGCGGACGTCCTCGGCGTCGGCGATCCGCCGGGTCACCCCGACGACCGGGACGCCGTAGGCGCCGCCGACGCCGTCGTAGGCACCCGTGGCGTCGTAGGCGGTGGCCCCGGAGGTGATGCCGCCGAACAGCGGCCGGCCGTCGACGGACTGGTTCGCCAGCCCCAGCAGGCTCTCCCGCAGGGCGGCGACCTCGGTGCTGATGGCGACCCGGCCGCTCGCGGACAGGACGCTGCTGTTGGAGGCCTGGACGGTGAGGTCCCGGACCCGGTTCACCTGCGTGACCATGCTCTGCAGCGTGGTGTCGGTGAAGTCCATCCAGCCCTGCGCGTCGGAGATGTTGCGTGCGTGCTGGACCGCGGCGCCCTGGTCCTGCCGGACCTGCATGGCCCGGTTGACACCGGACGGCGAGTCCGACGGCTTGCTGACGACCTTGCCGGACGTGAGCTGCTGCTGCAGCTTGCCGAGGTCGGAGAGGTTGCGGTTGAGACCCTGCAGCGCGGTCTGCGTCACGGCCCGCTGGGTGATGCGCACTCAGGTCACCGCCCCACGAGACCGGTGCGGCTGATCAGGGTGTCCAGCGCCTCGTCGATCGTCGTGATCATCCGGGCGGCCGCGTTGTAGGCGTGCTGGAACGCCATCATGTTGGTCATCTCCTCGTCGAGGTTGACCCCGGAGACCGACTCGCGCGCGGCGTCCACCTGCGCGGAGAGGACGGACTGCACCTCGAGGTTCCGGGTCGCCACGGAGGCCTCCACGCCGAGGCTCACCACGAGCTTGCGGTAGAGGGCGTCGGGGCCGGCGGGGTCCAGGCTCAGCGTGAACAGGGCGTCGGCGTTGCGGGCGTCGGCCGACGGGGTGCCGCCGGTGACCGCCGGGGAGACCCCGGCCGCGGCGACCCGCGCCGGGTCGGTGACCCGCAGGGTGAGGTTCGCGGCCGTGACCGCGCTCAGGTCGACGGGGTCGGTGCCCGACCCGTCGTCGAACAGCGGCCCACCCGGGGCGCCGGTCGCGTCGAAGCCGGCGGTGTGCGCCGCGTTCAGGCTGCCGGCCAGCGACCGCGCCAGGGCGTCGAGCTGGGTCCGGTAGCCCGGGACGATGGTGGTCAGGGCGGTGAGCTGCCCGCCGGCCGTCCCGCCGGTGCGCAGGGTCGTGCCGCCGGGGTCGGTGACCAGACGGGGGGCGTCGGTGCCGACGCCGTCCGGGTCGTCGGTCCCGGCCAGCCGCACCCCGATGGCACTGGTGCCCGAGACCAGCGTGGTGCCGCCGATCGTCACGTCGACGACGCCGTCGGCCCGCGGCACCACCGTGGCACCGACGGCCTGCGCCAGCCGGGAGACCAGGGAGTCACGCCGGTCCGCGAGCTCGTTGACCGGCAGGCCGGAGAGCGTCGCCAGCCGGATCGAGTTGTTCAGGTCGGCGATCGAGACCGCCGCGGTGTTCACGTCGGCGGCGAGCACCGCGAGGCCGTCGCGGGTCTGGTCCCACTGCTGGTCCAGGGCGGCCCGCGTGGTGTGCAGGCCGGCGGCCAGCGTGTCGAGGCGCTCGACCACCTGGCTGCGCGGCGCGAGCTTGAGCGGGTTGGTGGTGAGGTCGCTGAAGGCGGACCACACGTCGGTGAGCATGCTCTGGATGCCGCTGCTGCCCGGCTCGCGGAAGTTCTCCTCCACCTGGCCGAGCGCTGCGCTCTCCGCCGTCAGCCGGGCGGTGTTCGCCGTCTCCAGGTGGCCGCGGGCCTCGAGGAAGGCGTCCCGCACGCGGCGGACCCCCTCGACGTCGACGCCGCCGTCACTGCCGTTGCTCACCGAGTGGACCGCCGGGACCGCGGTCCCGCCCATGGCCTGCAGGTCGACCCGCTGCCGCGAGTAGCCCTCGGTGTTGACGTTGGCGATGTTCTGGCCGGTGACGTCCATGCCGCGCTGGGCGGCCCACAGCGCCGTCGTCGCCGTGTTGAGCGAGCTGAACCCGCTCACAGGGCACCGTCCAGGGTGACGGCGCGGTGCGCCGAGGACTGCGAGCGACCGCTGGCGCCGTACGTGCCCGCCGACGGGGGCCGCACCGACAGCAGCGCGTCGCCGATGGCCGACAGCCCGCCCTCGATCAGCTCGCGGTTGGCGTCCGACAGGCTGCGCAGGTCGGTGACCAGCACGAGCAGCGCCTCGTGGTGCCGGGCGAGCAGGTCGTTCCACGGCGCGGGGGCCACCTCGGCGAGCTGGCGCAGCGAGGGGTCGACCCCGACGCCGAGCCGGGTCGCCAGCGACTCGGTGACCGCGGCCCGCTCGACCTCGAGCGTGCGCAACTGGTCGAGCACGACCTCGATCTCGTGCGCGATGCGCGCCAGCCAGCGCGTCTTGCCCGACAGGATGAGGTACTGCTTCTCCTCCGCCTTGAACAGCAGCAGGTCGAGCAGCTCCTGCTCCCGCCACAGCAGCGTCGACAGGTGCTGGAAGTCCACGTCCGCCACCGCCTCCCTCGTCCTGCCGGCCGGGCGGTCCCCGGCCGGCGTCGTCAGCGGTCAGGCCATCGGCACCGGGCGACAGACCCTCAAGCCGAGATCGCGGGATCGGCAGATGTTGCCCCTCGGAGGTGGTGCGGTCCGGCCCGGGGGCAGCCGAGGAAGCAGGCGTGCCAGCAGCCCGCCTCCCGGTGACCGAGCGCCCCGCCCACCTGCGCCCCGCCACCCCGCGCAGCGTCCCGCTGCGCGGCGCTCCCCCGCGCGTGGCCGCCCCGCCCGCCGCGACGGCGAGGTCGGAGGCCGACGTCGAGGCGCTCGTCACCGCGCACCTCCCCCTGTGCTCCTTCGCGGTCAACGCGGTCGCCGCCCGCATCTCGCTGCCCGGCCACGTCAGCCGCGACGACCTGCTCTCCTGCGCCAGGCTCGCGCTCGTCGAGGTCGCCCAGCGCTTCGACCCCTCTGCCGGGGCCGCCTTCGCCACCTACGCGCTCCCCCGCCTGCAGGGCGCCGTCCTCGACGAGCTGCGCTCCGGGGACTGGGCCAGCCGGTCGGTCCGCGCGGCCGCACGGCGCACTCAAGCCGCGGCCGACGCGCTGACCATCCGGCTGGGCCGGCCGCCCACGCGCGAGGAGCTCGCCGAGAGCCTCGGCGTCCGCCGTGGCGAGCTCGACGCGCTGCAGGTCGACGTGCACCGCGCGGTCATGGTGAGCATCGACGCGGAGAGCGGCGGCGACGGCGGCTCGCTCGATCTGCCCGACCCCGGCGAGTCCCCCGAGCGCGCGGTGCTCCGCGGCGAGCGCTCCCGCTACCTGCACGACGCGATCCGGGCACTCCCCGACCGGCTGGACGAGGTCGTGGAGCGCAACTTCTTCGGTGGGGAGTCGCTGACCGACATCGCCGCCGACCTCGGCGTCACGCTCTCCCGTGTCTCGCAGATGCGCGCCCGTGCGCTGACGCTGCTGCACGCGGCGATGAGCGAGGTCTGGGACGGCCGGGCGGTGGCCGCCGACGGCGGCGTGCGCGCCCGCAACCAGCAGCGCCTCTACGTCGACCGGGTCGCCGGCCGCGGTGCTCCCGACCGTGGGGCGCCTCCGGTCAGCGCACCCCCGCTCCCCCGCAACCGCACGGCCTGGCAGCGGGCCTACGGGGCGGCCCGACCCGCCTGAGTGAGAAAACGGGGAAGAAGATCCCGGTTCGCCTCAAGACCCGGCTGATCCCAGCCGTAACACCTCGTGCAAGCCCCGCAGCACGGATGCAGCGGGAACAGGGAAAGACCCCGTCCAAGGAGGATCACCATGGGTCTGCGCGTCAACACCAACATCGCGGCACTCAACTCGTACCGCAACCTGTCGGCCACCGACACCCAGATGGGCAAGTCGCTGGAGAAGCTCTCCAGCGGTCTGCGCATCAACCGCGCCGCCGACGACGCGGCCGGCCTGGCCATCTCCGAGGGCCTCCGCTCGCAGATCGGTGGCCTCAAGGTCGCCGTCCGCAACACCCAGGACGGCATCTCCGTCGTCCAGACCGCTGAGGGCGCTCTCACCGAGACCCACAGCATCCTGCAGCGCATGCGCGACCTGGCCGTCCAGGCCTCGTCCGACGGTGGGCTGAACGCCGACGCCAAGAAGGCCATCCAGTCGGAGATCGGCCAGCTCAAGTCCGAGCTGAACCGCATCGCCGACACCACGCAGTTCAACGGCAACAAGCTCCTCGACGGCACCTACACCGGGAAGAGCTTCCAGGTCGGCGCCAACCAGGGCGAGACGATCAGCGTGGGTGTCGCCACGGCCATGAACATCACGGGGCTGGGTGTCTCCGGGGTCTCGGTGACCGCCGGGACCGCCATCAGTGCCGTCACGGTCCAGCCGGTGACCGCTGGTGCGGCGGGCACGGTGACCATCTCGGCGACGCAGCTCGACACGCTCGACGAGCTGAAGAACCTGAACGGCACCATCACCGTCGGCAGCAAGAGCCTCGACCTGTCCACGGTCAAGCTCACCGGTGCGACCGTCGACGACCAGCGGGCCTCGCTGGTGACCGCCATCAACACCGCGTTCGGCCCCAGCGCCACCGCGGCCGGCGGTACCGGCGCGGACCCCCTGGTCATCACCGGCGTGACCGGCGGCGCCGGCGAGACGGCGCGGGCGGCGGCCGACCGTGCGGTCGTGTTCTCGGCGTCGACCGGCGCCGACACGGCCATCACGGCCATCGAGAACGCGATCAAGACCGTCTCGACGGTCCGCGCCGACCTGGGTGCCGTGCAGAACCGGTTCGAGCACACCATCAACAACCTGAACGTCGCGGTCGAGAACCTGTCGGCGTCCGAGTCGCGGGTCCGCGACACGGACATGGCGCAGGAGATGGTGAGCTTCACCCGCTCGCAGATCCTGTCGCAGGCCGGCACCGCGATGCTCGCCCAGGCCAACTCCAGCTCGCAGGGCGTCCTGCAGCTGCTGCGTGGCTGATCCCACCCCGTAACACCGCACCACCCCGGTGAGGGGGGAGGCCCCGCGCCTCCCCCCTCACCCACATCCGCCCCCGCCCGACACCGGAGGAACCGACATGGCAGGAATGGCCGTCGACGGCCTCGTCTCCGGGCTGGACACCACGAGCCTGATCAACCAGCTGGTCTCGGCCGAGGCCGCGCCGCAGACGGCGCTGAAGACCCGGCTGAGCGCGACCACGGCCGCCGCCACCGCCTACCGCACCGTCAACAGCCGCATGGACTCCCTGCGCAGCGCGGCCGAGGCGCTGAGCTCGGCCGACCTCGCCGCCGCGCGCACGGCCACCAGCAACAGCACCGACGTCACCACGAGCGCCACGTCCTCGGCGGTGACCGGCAGCAGCCTCTCCTTCTCGGTCACCGCGGTGGCCAGTGCCCACACCGTCACCAGCCACCTCGAGTGGAGCTCGGCCACCGCGGACGTGCGCACCCCCAGCGCCGGCGGCACCGACATCGGCTGGCCCATCCAGGTGCGCAAGATCGACGGGACCGCCGACGGTGCGCTCGTCGGCACCATCGACGTCCCCGCCGGCGCCACCCTGCGCGACGCCGCGGCCGCCATCAACGCCAGCGAGTACGGCCTGCGGGCCACCGTCGTCCAGCTGGCCCCGGACCGGTTCCGGCTGCAGGTCACCAGCGCGGGCACCGGCGAGGCCTCGCAGTTCCGGCTCCGCGGCGCCGGCGAGACCACCGAGACGGCGGGCTCGGCCTTCGTCGTCGAGCCCCCCGGCCGGGACGCCGAGCTGGTGCTCAGCAACGGCCTGGTCGCCCGCTCTTCGACCAACACCTTCGCCGAGCTGCTCACCGGGGTGTCGGTCACCGTGTCGAAGGCCGCCCCGACCGCGACCACGACCGTCCGGGTGGCCAGCGACCCCGAGAGCGTCGCCGCCAAGGTGCAGGCCTTCGTCGACGCCGCCAACGCGGCGCTCAAGGAGATCAGGACCCAGAGCTCCTCGGCCCAGGGCAGCACCGCCGTCCTCAAGGGCGACAGTGCCCTGAGCAGCCTGACCAGCGAGATCCTGACCAAGTTCGCGAGCGCGGTCGACACCTTCGGCTCGCCGGCGACGCTGGGCATCCAGCTGAAGAAGGACGGCACGGTGCAGTTCGACAAGGCGACGTTCCTCGCCGCCCTCGAGAGGGACCCGGCGAAGGTCCAGGGCATGCTGGGCGGCGTCCCGGCGAAGCCCGGCCCCCCCGCCACCGAAGCGGTCGAGGGCCTGGCCCAGCGTGTGCAGGCGCTGGCCCAGCGTGCCTCGGACGCGGCCACCGGCACCCTGACGAGCCTGGCCAAGGGTCGCGACACCCTCGCCAAGGACATCCAGAACCGCATCGCCGACTGGGACACCCGGCTCCAGCTGCGCAGGAACATGCTGACCCGCCAGTTCACCGCCATGGAGACGGCGTTGAGCTCCCTCAAGTCACAGTCGAGCTGGCTGGCCGGCCAGCTCGCCTCGCTGCCCAGCTCAAGCTGACGCCCGTCCGGCCGATGCTCCCCGTACCACCGCACACCCAGGAGTCAGCTCGATGAGTGCCGCGTCCCTCCGCGCCCGTTACCTCGACGACGCCGTCAGCACCGCGTCGCCGCAGCAGGTCCTGGTCATGCTCTACGACCGGCTGGCCCTCGACCTCGAGCGCGCTCAGGTGGCGCTCGCCGGCGGCCGCCCCGACGACGCCGACGCGCAGCTGCGGCACGCGCAGGAGATCGTCTTCGAGCTGCTGAGCAGCCTGCGGGTCGACGCCTGGGAGGGCGGGCCGCGCCTGGCCGCCCTCTACAACTGGCTGCTCGCCGAGCTCACGCAGGCCGGTCTCAAGCGCGACCGCAACCGGGTCGCCTCCTGCCTGCAGATCGTCGAGCCGCTGCGCGACGCGTGGCGCCAGGCCGCCGTCAGCCTGGCCGCGAGTCCCGCATGACCCCGCCGGACTCCCCGGCGGAGCGGCGCCACGCGGAGTGGACCGTCGTCCTCGAGGAGATGGAGGGCGAGGTCATCGACGCGGAGCGCTCCATCCGGGGCAACCGCGCCGAGGAGATCGCCGCCTGGGGCCGGCGCATGGAGGACTGGGTGCCGCCGAGCGCCCTCGGTCCCCTGCCGATGGACCTGCGCGAGCGCGCCGCCCGGCTGCTGCAGCACCAGCTCGCCGTCGCCGAGGAGCTCGTCGAGCGGATCACCCAGTCGCAGCGCCAGCGCGACCTGGCCGCCCGCATGGCCTACCGCCCCCGCCCGGTCGCCGCCTTCGTCGACCGCGCCCTGTGACCCCCTCCCCGTAACCCGCACTCCCCCGACCACCCGGCCGGGCCCGCCACACCCCGTGGCCGGCCCGGCCGTCGTCGTTCCCGGGCCCCGGGCGGTCACAGGCGCACCGGGCAACCCGTTCGTGCCGCCCGTCCCACCGGTCACCCGTGTGGCGGACGACGGTCAAGCGGCCGCGGCCGGCTGCCGAGGAGGGACCTGCACGGACAGCACCACTCTCGCCACGGATCGGCGGCCCTCCCCGCGCTCGCGCGGGTGTCCCGACGTACCCGGAGGCCTGTCGTGTCCTGCCGTCCTGCCCGCCGGCGGTCCGCCCGATGATCGGCGACGTCACCACGACGACGCTGCACGCCGCCCTCGCCGGGCTGGCGCAGCGCAGCCGCGTCACCGCGGACAACATCGCCAACGTCCAGACCCCGGGCTTCCTGGCCGGCCGCACCGACTTCGAGTCCTCGCTGCGCACGGAGCTGCGCCAGGGCACGTCGCCCACGGTCTCCGGTGGCTCGATCGCCCGCTCCTTGGAGCCCACCCGCGAGGACGGCAACAACGTGAACCTCGACAGCGAGACGGTCATCGCCACCGAGACCGGCCTGCGCTACCAGCTCGCCCTCAACGCGCTCGACGGCAAGTACGGCCTCCTGCGCTCGGCCCTGCGGACGGCGTGACGTGTTCGACAGCCTCGACATCTCCGGGTCCGGCCTCTCGGTGCACCGCCGCTGGATGGACGCCGTCTCGGACAACATCGCCAACATCAACACGGTCAGCTCGACCGACGGCGAGGCGTTCAAGGAGCGCATGGTGGTCGCGCAGGCCGTGGACTACGGCTCGGGCGAGGGCGGCGTGCGCATCGCCGGCGCGGAGTTCGGCAGCGGCGAGGGCCGGCTGGTCCACGAGCCCGACCACCCGCTGGCCGACGACGAGGGCTACGTGCGCTACCCCGACATCGACCTGGGTGAGCAGATGACCCAGCTGATGATGGCCCAGCGCGGCTACCAGGCGAACCTGGCGTCCATGGAGCGGGCCACCACCGCGTACCAGGCCGCCCTGCAGCTCGGGAAGGGCTGACCATGACCTCCCCCATCGGCGGCGTCTCGCTGCCCGGCGTGCCCAGCATCGGTGCCCTCGGCGGGGTCGGCGACGCCACCGCCGCGGCGTCCGCGCCGAGCACCACCGGCGACGGCTTCGCCGCCACCCTGGCCGGCGCGGTCGACCAGCTGCAGGGCCTGCAGTCGACGTCGAGCGGTCTGGCCACCGCGGCCGCCACCGGCGACCTCAAGGACGTGCACGACTACATGATCGCCGCGCAGGAGGCCTCGCTGGCCACCGAGGTGGTCGTGACGCTGAAGAACAAGGCCGTCGAGGCCTTCACCGAGATCATGAGGATGCCCATCTGATGCCCGCCGCACTCGCCGGGCCGCTGGGGAAGCTGCGCAGCGCCCTGGACGCGATCAGTCTCGGCCAGAAGGTCGTCATCGGCCTGCTCGTCGCCGCGCTGGGCCTGGGCGGCTTCTCCTTCTACAGCTGGATCACCACGCCGACGATGGCGCCGCTGTTCTCCAACCTGGCCTCGACCGACGCCTCGGCGATCGTCGACGAGCTCAACGCGAGCGGTGTCGCCTACGAGCTCGCCGACGGCGGCGGCACGATCATGGTCGCCAACGACCAGGTCTACGACCTGCGCCTGCAGATGAGCGGCAAGGGCCTGCCGGCCGGCTCCGACACCGGCTACGCCCTCCTCGACGAGCAGGCCATCACCACCAGCGAGTTCCAGCAGCAGGTGCAGTACCAGCGCGCCGTCGAGGGCGAGCTGGCCAACACCCTCGAGGCCCTCGACGGCGTCTCGCAGGCGGTCGTGCACGTGGCGCTGCCGGAGGACGAGGTCTTCGCCACCGACGAGGGCGAGCCGACCGCCTCGGTGCTGCTGGACCTGGCGCCGGGCACCGACCTCGGCGGCGAGCAGATCCAGTCGATCACCAACCTGGTCTCCTCGAGCATCGAGGGCATGGACCCCGAGCAGGTCACCGTCAGCGACTCGACCGGCCAGCTGCTCTCGGCCGCCGGCCAGGGCGTGACGTCGGCGTCCGGCGACGCCCGCTCGCAGATGGAGACCGACTACGAGACCCGGCTGGCCGCCAACGCCCAGTCGATCCTCGACACGGTCCTCGGCGCCGGCAACGCCCGGGTCTCGGTCCGCGCCGACCTGGACATGTCGCAGCGCGACAGCACCGCGACGACCCACGGCTACACCGAGGGCACCCCGCCGGAGTCCGAGCAGACCTCGCGCGAGACCTACACCGGCGACGGCACGGCCGTCGGCGGCGTCCTCGGGCCGGAGAACACCGCCGACGCCGCGGACGGCACCGGCGGCGGGCAGGCGACCTACGAGACCGAGTCGACGACGGCCAACAACTCCGTCGACGAGACCGTCACCAACACCGTCACCGCCCCGGGCGAGGTCAAGCGGCTCACCGTGGCCGTCGTGCTCAACGACACCGTCGCCGGTGACCTCAACCAGGCGCAGGTGCAGGACCTGGTCGGCAACGCGGTCGGCCTGGACGCGGCCCGCGGTGACGACATCAGCCTCGCCTCGCTGGCCTTCGACACCAGCGCCGCCGACGAGGCGGCCGCCGAGATGGCCGCGGCCCGCGAGGCCGAGCAGCAGGCGCAGATGTGGTCGCTGATCAGGACCGGCGGCATCGCGCTGGGCATCGCGCTGCTCGTGCTCGTCGTCTGGCTGCGCTCGCGCCGCCGCGGCGAGGACGAGGAGGACGACGAGGACTACCCGCTCGAGCTGGACGAGGGCGTCATGGCCGAGCTCGAGCGGCTGCGGGTGGCCAGCGCGCGGGACGACACCGCCGTCCTGGACAACCGGGCGCTGGAACTGGAGGCCGCGGAGCGGCAGCGGGTGCGGGGGGAGATCTCGAGCATGGTCAGCGAGCGTCCGGACGAGGTGGCGCAGATGCTGCGCGGTTGGCTGAGTGATGTGAAGTGACGCTGGCCAGTGTCGAGCAGCTGGTGGGCGCGGGCGGGACCAACCTCCCCGCGCTGCCGCCGGCTCCCCCGCGCCCCGAGCTGCCGGGCCTGCGCAAGGCCGCGGTCTTCCTCGCGCAGATGAACAAGGAGGAGGCCGGCGTCCTGCTGGCCAAGCTGCGGCCCCGCGAGGTCGAGGCCCTCACCCGCGAGATCATGAAGCTCGGCTCCATCGAGCCCGATGACGTCGACGGCGTGCTCACCGAGTTCCACCAGATGATGAGCGCGCAGCGCTACGTCGGCCGCGGTGGCGTGGACTTCGCCCGCGAGATCCTGGCCGCGGGCCTGGGCGAGGACAAGGCCGAGGGCATCCTGGCCCGGCTCAACGTCGTCTACACCGAGGTCCCGTTCGCCTCGCTGCGCAACGCCGACGTCCGCCAGCTGGTCACGTTCCTCAAGGACGAGCACCCGCAGGTCATCGCGCTGGTCCTGGCGCACCTGAGCGCCGCGCAGTCGGCCGAGGTGCTCTCCGGCTTCAACCCCGAGCAGCAGGCCGAGGTGGCCCACCGGATCGCCACGATGGACCGCACCTCCCCGGAGATGGTGCGCCTGGTCGAGGAGGAGCTGGGCCGGCGCATGGGCTCGCTGCTCGCCCACCAGGACATGTCCACCGTCGGCGGCGTGGAGACCCTCGTCGAGATCATCAACCGCTCGCCGCGGCCGACCGAGCGCTCGATCCTCGAGTGGCTCGACAGCTCCGACCCGGAGCTGGCCGAGCAGGTGCGCGCGCAGATGTTCGTCTTCGAGGACATCGTCACCATCGACGACCGCTCCATGCAGCTGGTGCTGCGCGAGGTCGCGGGCAACGAGCTTGCCACCGCCCTCAAGGGCGTGCGCCCCGACGTCCGGGACAAGGTCGTCCGCAACCTCTCCGAGCGCGCCGCCGAGAACCTCGCCGAGGAGATCGAGCTGCTCGGCCCGGTCCGCGCCCGCACGGTCGAGGAGGCCCAGGGCAAGGTCGTCGCGGTCATCCGCACCCTCGAGGAGCAGGGCGTGCTGACCATCTCGCGCGGCGGGGACGATGAGTTCGTCTCCTGAAGGACCCCAGGAAGGACCCCGTCCCCCCCACCGCTCGCGCGCTCGCGGCGGGACCCTGGACGGGGCCGCTCACCGGATGGGCCGGGACACCGTGCTGCTGCGCGGGGCCTCGGCCAGCGCGGCAGCGCCCTACCGCTCGGTCCCGGGGACGACGGTGCCGGCGGCGCCGCGGCCCGCGCCGCAGCCGGCCGGCCCGTCCCCCGTGGTGGCCACCGCCCCCGAGGTCGTCGAGCGGCGCGCCACCACCCGCCGCGCCGCCGACCTCCCGGTGCCCAACGGCCGCGGCGTGCTGCGGCTCGGCGACGTCTACGCCGAGGAGCTGACCCGGCTGCGCGAGTTCGCGCACGGCGAGGGCTTCTCGGCCGGCCACGCCGAGGGCATCGCGGTCGCCGGCCAGGTGGTCGCCGAGGCCGAGGCCGCCGCGGCGGCCCGGCTGGCCGACGTGCAGGCTCGCTGGGAGCGGCGGATGGCCTCGGCGACCGCGGCGCTCGGCGCCGCCGTCGCCGCCCTGGAGGCCGCCGCCGTGCCGACCGCCGACGACGTGCGCGACACCGTCCTCGACGGCGTGCTCACGCTGGTCGAGGACCTCCTCGGCCGGGAGCTGTCGGCCACCACCACCGCCGGGGTCGACGCCATCCGCCGCGCGCTGACGCTGGTGCCGTCCGACGCGCCGGCGGTCGTGCGGCTGCACCCCGACGACCTCGCCGAGGTGCCGCCTTCGGCGCTGGCCGCGCTGCCGCCCACGGTCACCGTGGTCGGCGACGGGACCGTCGAGCGGGCCGGCGCGATCGCCGAGTCCGGTCCGCGCCGGGTCGACGCGCAGCTGTCGACGGCGCTGGCGCGGGTCCGGGCGGTGCTGTCGGCGTGAGCGCCGCCGCCGTCCTCGCCCGGGCCCGTCTCGCCGCGCGCCCCGAGCTCACCGGCTCCGTCGTCGGCGCCATGGGCCTGACCCTCACCGTGGAGGGCGTCGTCGCCGCGGTCGGCGACCTGGTCGAGGTCGACCCCGGCCCGCGCGGGCTGATGGCCGAGGTCGTCGCCGTCTCCCGCGACCGGCTCACCTGCATGCCGCTGGGCGAGCTCGGCGGCGTCCACGCCGGGGCGCCGGTCCGCAACACCGGCATGCCGCTGCAGGTGCCGGTCGGCGAGGCGCTGCTCGGCCGGGTGCTCGACGGCCTGGGGCGGCCCGTGGACGGGCACGGCCCGCTCGGCGCGGGCGTCGACTGGGTGGACCTGGCCAGCGAGACGCCGCACGCGCTGTCGCGCCGCCGGGTCGAGGAGCCGCTGCCGGTCGGCGTCCGCGCGCTGGACACCCTCGTGCCGGTCGGCAAGGGGCAGCGGCTGGGCATCTTCGCCGGCTCCGGCGTCGGCAAGTCCACCCTGCTCGCGCAGATCACCCGCGGCACCGAGGCCGACGTCCGCGTCATCGGGCTGATCGGCGAGCGCGGCCGCGAGGTCAAGGAGTTCCTCGAGGAGAACCTCGGCGCCGAGGGCATGGCCCGCACCGTCGTCGTCGTCGCCACCTCCGACGAGCCGCCGCTGGTGCGGCTCAAGGCCGCGTTCGTGGCCACCCGCATCGCCGAGGGCTTCCGCGACCAGGGCCGCGACGTGCTGCTGCTCATGGACTCGATCACCCGCACCGCGATGGCCCAGCGCGAGGTCGGCCTCTCGGCCGGCGAGCCGCCCGCCACCCGGGGCTACCCGCCGAGCGTCTTCGCGATGATGCCCAAGCTGCTGGAGAAGGCCGGCCCCGGCGCGACCGGGTCGATCACCGGCCTCTACACCGTGCTGGTCGAGGGCGACGACCACAACGAGCCGATCGCCGACACCGCCCGCTCGATCCTCGACGGGCACGTGGTGCTCACCCGCAGGCTCGCCACCACCGGCCACTTCCCGGCCATCGACGTCCTGGAGTCGATCTCCCGCGTCGCCGGGGCGGTGACGACGCCGGCCCGCATGGCCGACGCCCGCGAGGCCCGCCGACTGCTCGGCGCGCTGCGCGACGTCAAGGAGCTGGTGGAGATCGGCGCCTACCAGCCGGGCAGCGACCCGCTGGTCGACCGCGCCCGGGTGCTCTCCCCGGCGCTGGACGCCTTCCTGCGCCAGCCGCTGGACGACACGACCGCCCCCGACGACGCGTGGTCGATGCTGCACCGGCTCGTGACGGCGGGCTGACGTGGGCAAGCGGGCCGCCTTCCGGCTCGAGCCGGTGCTGCGGATCCGCCGCGCGGCCGAGCAGGCCGCCTCCCAGGCCGCCGCCGAGGCCGACGCCGCGGCACGGGAGGCGCACCGCCGCGCCGACGAGCAGGCCGCCGCACTGGCCACCCGGCTGCCCCCGCCGTCGGCGCCCGCGCACGTCTTCCTCGCCGCGATGGTCGCATCGGGCGCCGCGGCTGCCGATGTGACAGCTGCACGGGCGACGGCGCAGGCCTCGGCCGAGCACGCCGGACTGCTCCGCGCGCGGTGGACTGCCGCCGCCCAGGAGACCAAGGCGCTGGAGAAGCTGCGCGAGCGGCACCTCCTGGCGCTGCGGACCGCCGAGGCCGCCGCGGAGGAGCGGGCCGTCGACGACCTGGTGACGCGCCGGCACGCGGTGCGCGCCGCGGGGAACGAGGGAGAGGAGGAGCCGTGGAGGGCCTGACCGCGGTGCACAGCCGCATCGCCGAGATCCAGAACCGGATCCTGACCTTCGCCTCGGCGTCGTCGACCTCGACGTCGGCCGCCACGTCGTCGGCGTGGTCGAGCGCGGCCGCGGCCGCCGGCCTCACCGGCACGTCGGCCACCGCCGCGACCGCGGCGCCGGGGAGCAGCGACCTCGAGTCGCAGGTCGTCGCGGCGGCGTCGCAGTACCTCGGCGTCCCCTACGCCTGGGGCGGCACCGACCCCTCGGTCGGGCTGGACTGCTCCGGCCTGGTGCAGCGGGTCTTCGCCGACCTCGGCATCGACCTGCCGCGCACCAGCTCGCAGCAGGCGACCGCCGGCACGCCGGTCGCGAGCCTCGACGAGGCGCGCCCCGGCGACCTCGTCTTCTTCGACAACTCCTCGTCACGCCCGGGCATCGACCACGTCGGCATCTACGTCGGCGACGGCAAGATGATCGCCGCCCCGCAGGCGGGCGAGAAGGTCAGGATCCAGGACGTCGGCGACCCGGCGCTCATCCGCCGGGTGCTGCCGCCGGCCGCCGCCGCGTCGGGCCCCGCGCCGGCCCTCGCGGCGACCGGCACCGGGTCGGGCCTGGCCGGCGTCCCCTACGCCGACCTGTTCGCCGCCGCCGGCGCGCGGCACGGCGTCGACCCGGCGCTGCTGGCCGCCGTGGCGAAGGTCGAGTCCGGCTTCGACTCCTCCGCCGTCTCCTCCGCGGGGGCCACCGGCCTCATGCAGTTCATGCCGGCCACAGCCCGCGGCCTCGGCGTCGACCCCTCCGACCCGGCGTCGGCGGTCGACGGCGCGGCCCGCTACCTGCGCCAGCTCACCGACCGCTTCGGCTCCACCGACCTGGCGCTGGCCGCCTACAACGCCGGGCCGAGCGCGGTGGCGCGCGCCGGCGGTATCCCGCCCTACGCCGAGACCCAGTCCTACGTCCGGAAGGTCACCAGCGCCGCGGAGGCGTACTCATGACAGCTCCAGCCCTGACCGCCGTCCTCCCCGCCCCCGCCCCCGCGGCGGCCCCGCCCGCCGCCGACCCCGGCTCGGCCGCCGGCTTCGCCTCCGCGCTCGACACCGCGGTGGCCGACAGCACCTCCGCCGACGCCGGCACCGGCCGGGCCGCGGCCGACGACGACGTCCCGGCCGACGACGAGGTCGCGCCCGCACGTCCCGAGGTCCCCGGCGACGTGCCCGACGCCCCCGCGGACGGGACGCCGGTCGCCGGCCTGCCCGCCGGGTGGGCGCTCGCGCTGGTCCTGGGCACCCCGGTCCCGCACGGGAACGGCCCGGGGTCGACCGCCGCGCACGGCGCCGTGGCCGCCGGCGAGGTGGCCGTCCCCGGCGTCGCCGCCGGCCTGCCGCGCGGCCTCGCCGGCGCCGAGCCCCTCGCGGGAGCCCTCCCCGGGGCCGCACCGGCCACCCCCGGCACGCCCGCGACCGGTCTGCCCCTCCCCGCCGACCCGGCCGGCGCGGTCCCCGCCACCGGCGTCCCGTCCGCCGCGCCGGCAGCGGCCGCCCCGGCACCCACCACGCCCGCGGCCGCGCTGCCCGAGGTCCTGGTCGTCGTCGCCGCGGGCCCCGCCCCCGCCGCCGCTCCCGCCACCGCCCCCGCCGACCCCGGGCCGGGCACCTCCGCGCCGTCGCCCGTCGGCGCGACCGCCGCGGCACCGGTCCCCGCCGGGGCGGCCGGCGGGGGCGCGCAGCCGGGCACCGGCGACCCGCAGGACCGCCCGGGCGACTCCCCGGCCGCCGTCCCCACGGCTCCCGCCGCGGGTGCCGCCCCCGCCCCGACGGCACCGGTCGCCACGACCCCGGCCGTCCCGGCGGCGACCGACACCCCCGCCCCGCCGGTCGCCGGCCAGGTCGCCCCCGCCGTCGCCACGCTGGCCTCCGGTCCCGACGGCACCCACACGATGACGCTGGTGCTCACGCCCGAGACGCTCGGCCAGGTCGAGGTCCGGGTCACCGTGACCGCGGGCACCCTGGACCTCTCCCTGCGCGGCGCCTCCGAGCACGGCCGGGCCGCGCTGCTCGACGCCCTGCCCGACCTGCGCCGCGACCTGGAGGGCGCCGGCCTGACCTGCTCGCGGCTGCAGGTCGACCGCGACCCGGCCGGCTCGGCACAGTCGCAGGCACAGCAGGCCTGGCAGCAGGCCCAGCAGGGCGGCGACCGCTCCGGCGGTCGCGGCCAGGCCGACGACCGCGCCCGCCCGTGGCAGCGCGGCACCGACCCCGACGGGAGCCGACCGGCTGCCGCCGCCATCCACCCCGCGTCGAGCGGCCTCGACGTCCGGGCCTGAGAGGAGCCGACGATGACCGACCCCGTGGGCGGTGTGGGCAGCACCCCGGCCTCGTACACCGCCACGACCTCGGTGGACCGCAGCGACCAGATGGGCAAGGACACGTTCCTGCAGCTCCTGGTCGCCCAGATGCGCTACCAGGACCCGGGCAACCCCACGAGCACGACCGAGTTCATGTCGCAGACGGCGACGTTCACGCAGGTCGAGAAGCTCGAGGAGATCGCCTCGCAGAACGCCTCGCTGCTGTCCCTGCAGCGCTCCCTGTCCGCGGGGGCGCTGGTCGGCCACACCGTCAGCTGGACCGCCGAGGACGGCACCACCCAGACCGGGTCGGTCTCCTCCGTCCGCTTCAGCGGCGACGAGCCCACCGCGGTCGTCGCGGGCACCGAGGTGTCCCTCGGCCGCCTGACCGAGATCTCGCTGCCGGCATAGCGAAGGACCCCCCTGCCACCCGCAGCTCGCGAGCTCGCGGTGGGGCCCTGCAGGGGGGCCACCACCGACCTCTGACCTCCTCCTGAAAGGCCTCCCCCGTGCTCCGATCGATGTTCTCGGCCATCTCCGGCCTGCGCGCCCACCAGACCAAGCTCGACGTCACCGGCAACAACATCGCCAACGTCAACACGGTCGGCTACAAGTCGAGCCAGACCGTCTTCGAGGACACCCTGTCCCAGGTCATCCGCAACGGCTCGGCACCGACCGACCAGACCGGCGGCACCAACCCCGCGCAGGTCGGTCTCGGCGTCAAGGTCGCCGGCATCACGACCAACTTCGGCCAGGGCTCCACGCAGAACACCGGCCGCTCGACCGACTTCATGATCAGCGGCGACGGGTTCTTCGTGACCCGGTCGGGCAACGAGTCGCTGTACACCCGCGCGGGGTCCTTCGACTACGACGGCCTCGGCAACCTGGTCACGCCCGACGGCGCCCAGCTGCAGGGTTGGATGGCCCAGGACGGCGTCGTCTCCACCAACGGCGCGATCGGCCCGCTGACGATCCCCTTCGGCCAGGTCATGGCCCCGACGCGGACCCGCGAGGGGACGGTCGTCGGCAACCTGTCGACGGCGTCGACGGCCGCCGACCCCCTCGCCACCCCGCCGGTCGCGGCCACCGCGGTGCAGACGCAGATCACCGCCTACGACTCGCTGGGCACCGCCCACCAGATCGCCCTGACCTTCACCAAGGCCGGCGCCAACCAGTGGGACGTGGCCGCCAGCGAGGGCGGCGTGCCCATCGGCGGCGCCCAGCGCATGTCCTTCGACCCGTCGACCGGCCTGCCGCTGACCGGCACCGCGTTCACCGTCCCGGTCGCCGGCGCCAACTGGCCCGGCGGTGGCATCGCCGTCGACCTCAACGGGATGACCGAGTTCGGCGGCAAGACGTCGCTGACCCCGGACGACGTCGACGGCAACGCCATGGGCACGCTGCAGTCGATCTCGCTGAGCGGCGACGGCACGATCATGGGCGTCTACTCCAACAGCCTGCGCGAGCCGATCGGCAAGCTGGCGCTGGCCACCTTCGCCAACCCCAGCGGCCTGTCCAAGGCCGGGAACACCAGCTTCCGGGTGGGCGACAACTCCGGTCAGCCGGTCATCGGCGAGGCCGGCAGCGGTGGCCGCGGCTCGCTGACCGCGGGCGCGCTGGAGATGTCCAACGTCGACCTCGCCGAGGAGTTCACCGGCCTGATCGTCGCCCAGCGCGGCTTCCAGGCCAACAGCCGCGTCATCACAAGCTCCGACGAGATCCTGCAGGACCTGGTCAACCTCAAGCGCTGACCGAGGGCCCCTCGCCCTCCACGCCGCGCTCCGCTCGGCGCGGGCCCCCCGCGAGGGGGCCGTCACCGGCCCGGCACCCGCTCCCCCGGGGTACCGGGCCGCGTCGCGTCGTCCCTCGGTCCGCTCCTCGCGCGCGAGCGGCGGCCCGGGACGCGTGTGACGTGCGGGAACGCGGTGCCCGGTCACCCGCGCGGGGGATGCGGCGGGGGCGGTTCGGCTCAAGCAGCGCGCGCGCAGGACCGATGGTCTCTGCGACCGGCACCGCACCCACCGCGGCCGCCTCCCGCCCCACCGAGCCAGAGGACCGACCCGTGATCCGTGTGACGCGCCTGAACGGGGAGCACTTCGCGCTCAACCCCGACCTCATCGAGCGGGTCGAGGGTCACCCCGACACCGTGCTGTTCCTCGTCGACGGCACCAAGTACATCGTCTCCGAGCACGTCGACGACGTCCTCGACGAGATCCGCGAGTACCGCGCGAGCATCCTCGCCACCGCCTACGCGATGGACCGCGGCACCTACCGCACCCCCGCCCAGCCGGCCGACGACGCGCCCCGCGCGTCGGTCGTGCCCTTCCCGGCCCGCGAGGAGCGCTGACCCGTGGACCCCTCCACCCTCATCGGGTTCGTCATCTCGCTCGTCGCCCTCCTGGTCTTCATGGTCATGGAGGGCGCCGACCCGACGTCGCTGCTGTTCCTCCCCGCCATCATCCTGGTGATCGTCGCCACCTTCGGCGCGGCGATGTCCGGCCAGACGATGAGCGACCTCACGAAGGTGGGTGGCTGGTTCAAGCTGGCCCTCATGCCGGCCAAGGTGCCGCCGGCGACCGACCAGATCCAGACGCTGGTCACCCTCGCCGAGAAGGCCCGCAAGGAGGGGCTGCTGGCGCTGGAGGCCCAGGTCAAGTCGATCGAGGACCCGTTCCTCAAGCGCGGCCTGCAGATGGGCATCGACGGCACCGACCCCGAGGAGCTGCGCGCCGTCCTGGAGAGCGAGATCGCGGCCATGAAGGCGGAGGACAAGGTCGCCGCCAAGTTCATGACCACGATGGGCGGCTACGCGCCGACCATCGGCATCGTCGGTTGCATCGTCGGCCTGATGAACGTGATGGGGAGCCTCAGCAACCCCGAGGCCCTGGGCCCGATGATCGCCGCGGCCTTCGTCGCCACGCTGTGGGGCGTCATGGCCGCCAACTTCTGGTTCCTGCCGATGGGCGCCAAGATCGTGCGGGTCAGCGAGCTGAAGGCGGCCCAGATGGAGCTGCTCGTCGAGGGCATCGCCGAGATCCAGGCCGGCACCAGCCCGCGCGCCGTCCGGCTCAAGCTCACCTCCCTCATCCCGCCCAGTGAGGTCGCCAAGGAGGCGGCATGAGCTCCGGCGGCCACGGCGGCCGCCGCCGGGCCAGGAAGCACGAGGAGGAGGAGCACGAGAACCACGAGCGGTGGCTGGTGTCCTACGCGGACATGATGACGCTGCTCCTCGTGCTGTTCGTGGTGCTCTTCGCGATGAGCCAGGTGGACAAGGAGAAGTTCGCCGCCCTCGCCAGCGGGCTCTCGGAGGCCTTCGGCGCCCCCGTGACCGCGATGCAGGGATCGGCGGGCAACCCCGAGGCCTCGGTCCTGGACTCCCTCGACGCCGCCGTCGACGTGCAGATCCCGCCCGCCCCGGCCGCGCAGGAGTCGGTCGACGCCGCGGCCGCCGAGGCCGCCCGGCAGGAGGCCCAGCGGGTCGCCGCGGAGGCCCAGGCGGAGTACGACGAGCTGGCCGCCGCGCGCGACGCGATCGACGCCGCCCTCGCCGCCGCCGGGTACGCCGACACCGCCCGCTACGAGATCGACGAGCGCGGCCTGGTCGTGCACATCGTGTCCGACCCGGTCCTCTTCGGTCCCGAGGAGGCCGACCTGCGGCCACAGGGCCGCGACATCCTCGACGCCGTCGCCCCGACGCTGGCCGCGCTGCCCAACCGGCTGGGCATCGAGGGCCACGCCAACCACCTGCCGGTGACCCCGGGCGGGCGGTGGCCGTCGAACTGGGAGCTGTCGGCCTACCGGGCCACCACCGTCGTCCGGTACCTGGCCGCCGCCGGCGTCCCGCAGGACCGCCTGTCCGGCACCGGCTACTCCGACACCCGCCCGCTGGTGCCGAGGACCGACCCGGACGCCGTCTCCGTCAACCGCCGCGTCGACATCGTCGTGGTGTCGAACGCCTCCGCCGAGGCCACCGAGCTGCTGCCCGGCCTCGACGCCCCCGCACAGGAAGGCACTCCCGAGTGAGCACCAAGAGCAAGGCCAAGGACAAGGAGAAGGACGCCGACGGCGAGGAGGCCGCGGGCGGTGGCAAGAAGAAGCTGCTGCTCGTCCTGGTCGTCCTCCTGGCCGCCGCCGGCGCCGCCGCGTACTTCTTCCTGTTCGCCGGCAGCGGCGAGGCCGCGGCCGAGGAGCCGGTGGCCGGCGAGGTCGTCGCCCTCGAGCCGGTGACGGTCAACCTGGCCGGCGGCGGCTACCTCAAGGTCGGCATCAGCCTGCAGACGACCGAGGACGCCGCCGGCGGCGGGCACGGGAGCGGCGGCGTCGACGGGTCCAAGGCCCTCGACATCCTCATCGCCACCTACTCGCAGGCGCAGCCCGCCGACGTGACCGGCGCCCGCGAGGCGCTCAAGGAGTCGCTGGAGCAGCAGATCATCGAGGCCTACACCGACCACGACGTGGAGATGGTCATGGGGATCTACTTCACCGAGTACGTCACCCAGTGACCGCAGCGCCACCGGCCCCTGCGGTGGCGCCGGCCCCACCGGACACACCTCGGTGACACCCCGGCGCACCACGCGTCACACCCTCCCCGGCTGACCGGCGGCGCCCCGCGCCGCCGGTCAGCTCGCGTTCCGGGCCCGCCGATGAGGGGACCGTGACCCGCCCCGAGAACGCGACCGCGCCCACCGGGCCCGGTCCGCAGTCGCCGGGCGTGGGCGGCCGCAGCCGGCGCGGTGCGCCCCGCACCTACGACTTCCGCCGCCCGACCAAGCTCTCCCGCGAGCACGTCCGCGTCCTGCAGATCGCGCAGGAGTCCTTCGCCCGCCAGGCGACGACGGTCCTCACCACCCTGCTGCGCACCGGCGCCCGGCTGGAGCTGCTCGGCATCGAGCAGCACTCCTACGACGACTACGTCGCCACGCTGCCCAAGCCCTGCTTCCTGTCGACGTTCACCCTCGAGCCGCTGGCCGGCAAGGGGCTGCTGGCCTACCCGCTCGACATCGCGATGGCCACCGTCGACCACATGCTCGGCGGCTCCGGCGCCGCCACGCAGCCCGAGCGGCCCATGACGGCGATGGAGACCACCATCACCGGGCAGCTGCTCACCCGGCTGCTGCAGGAGTTCACCGCGGCGTTCACCCACGTGGCCGACCTGCGGCCGGTCTCCGACGGGATCGAGTACGACCCCGCGCTGGCCCAGGCCGCGGCCGGCTCGGACACGGTGATGGTCGCCCGCTTCACCATGACCATCGGCAGCCGCGAGGGCGACGCCTCGCTGGTGCTGCCGTTCTCCTCCTTCGCCAACGCGCTCAACAGCGCCGCGTCCCCGCAGCTGTCGGAGTCCGCGCAGCGGGAGCGGCAGCGCGCCGCCGAGGCCCTCGCCGACCGGCTCGAGCTGGTGCCGGTCGACGTCAGCGTGCGGTTCACGCCGCTCGAGGTCTCCTCCGAGGACCTGCTCAGCCTCACCGTCGGTGACGTCCTGCTGCTGAGCCACCCGCGCGACGCCCCGCTCGAGGTCACCACCAACGACGTCACGTTCGCCCACGCGATCGCCAGCAACCACCGGCGTCGGCTGGCCGCCGCCATCGTCCCCACCCCGTCCGCCGCCGCGAAGGACCCCGCATGACCGCCACGCTCGACCCCGCCCAGGCCCACTCGCAGGCGTCGGAGACCATCACCGCCGTCGTCGTCGCCGCCGCGCGGGCCGCGGCCGCCCTCGTCCCGGCCGGCACCGAGCTGGCGCCGGGCGCTGCGGTGACCGACCCCGACGCCGTCCCGCTGCCGCCGTCCGCGGCCGCCGCGGTCAGCGCCCGGCTCTCCGGCGAGGTCACCGGCGACGTCGTCCTGGTGCTCTCCGCCGAGGTCGTCGAGGCACTCGACAACTCCCCCGTCGGCCCGATGGACGTGGCCACCGCGCTGCGCCCGGCACTGGAGGCGGCCGCGGCCACCCTCGGCCGGGTCCGCGTGGACGCCGAGCGGACCGAGGACCCGGTGACCGCGCTCGACGGGCTGCGGGACAAGGGCATGTTCGTCGCCGTCCCGCTCGTCGCCGGCGACGACCACCAGGCGACCCTCGCGCTGCAGGTGACGCTGCCGACCGCGGCGCGCACCCAGCGCGGCAGCCTGGAACTGCTGCGGCACGTGGCCATGGAGGTCACCGTCGAGATCGGCCGCACCCGGATGACCGTGGGCGAGCTGCTCTCGCTGCACCCCGGCGAGGTCGTCGAGCTCGACCGCGCGGCCAGCGCCCCGGCCGACCTGCTGGTCAACGGCACGCTCATCGCCCGCGGCGAGGTCGTCGTCGTCGACGAGGACTTCGGCCTGCGGATCAGCGAGATCGTCACCGACGCCGCCACGGAGATCGGGCAGGCCGCGTCGTGACGTGGATGGTCATCCGGCTCCTGCTGTCGCTGGCGTTCGTCGGCGGCGTGCTGTGGTTCGCCGCGCGGCTGGCGCAGAAGCGCGGCCTCGGGCAGTCCGGCGGCATGGTCGACGTCGTCGCCCGCCAGCGCCTGGGCCGCACGAGCACCGTGAACGTGGTGCGCATCGCCGACCGCGTGCTGGTCGTCGGCGCCACCGAGGAGCAGGTCACCCTGCTCGCCGAGCTCGACGGCGACGTCGTGGAGGCCACGCTCGCCGAGCGCGCGGCGCCGCCGACCGGTGAGGACGGCGAGCCCCTGCCGGCCGCCCGACCCGGGGCGCGGGTCGGCGGCGCGCTGGCCGGCTCGGTCCTCGACCGCAACGGCTGGACCGGCTTCGTCACCCAGCTGCGCGACCGGACGGTCCGCCGCTGATGCGCGCCGCCCCGCCCGCCGCCGTCCGCGGCCTGCCCCGCCGGGTCGCCGTCCTGCTGCTGGCCCTGCTCGGCTGCGCCGTCGCCGGCGTGCTGCTGGCCGGGCCCGCCGCGGCCGCCCCCACCGCGCCCACGGCACCGACCGCGCCCACCGCGCCGGCCGTCCCCGCCGTCGACGGCGGCGTGGACATCTCGGTGGGCAGCGGCAGCCCCAGCACCTCGGTCACGCTGATCCTCGCCGTCACCGTGCTCTCGGTGGCGCCGTCGGTGCTGCTGCTGTGCACCTCGTTCACCAAGATCGCCGTCGTCCTGTCGCTGACCCGCAACGCGCTGGGGTTGCAGTCCTCCCCGCCCAACTCGGTGCTCACCGGCATCGCGCTGTTCCTGACCCTGTTCGTGATGGGCCCGGTCATCGGCGACGTCAACGAGGTCGCCGTCCAGCCCTACATGGACGGTGCGCTGAGCGCCACGCAGGCCTACGACGTCGGCGTGGTGCCGCTCAAGGAGTTCCTGCTCGACAACACCCGCGACGACGAGCTGCAGCTCATGGTCGGCCTCTCCGGCGAGGAGCAGCCCGAGGACCGGGCGGCGGTGAGCATGACGACGCTGGTGCCGGCGTTCGTGCTCTCCGAGCTCAAGAGCGCCTTCATCATCGGGCTGGTCGTGTTCATCCCGTTCCTGGTGCTGGACATGCTGGTCAGCGCCGCGCTCATGGCGATGGGCATGATGATGGTGCCGCCGTCGATCGTGTCGCTGCCGTTCAAGCTGCTGCTGTTCGTCGTCGTCGACGGCTGGGCGCTCATCACCACCGCGCTGGTGGGGAGTTACACGTGAGCGAGCTCGCGAGCTCACGGATGAGCACGGCAGTGCCGCGAACGACGGCGACGAGCGCCAGCGAGGAGTCGTCGTGAGTGACGCCGATGTCACCGAGATCGCCGTGCAGACCATGATGGTGGCCGCCAAGGTCGCCGCCCCGGTCCTGCTGACGGCGCTGCTGGTCGGCTTCCTGATCTCGCTGTTCCAGGCGGCGACCCAGATCCAGGAACCGACGCTGTCCTTCGTGCCGAAGATGATCGCGGTCGCCATCGCGCTGCTGGTCACGGGCAACTGGGTCCTCGCGGAGCTGGTCAGCTTCACCGAGACCCTGTTCGACTCGCTGCCGCGGCTGCTCGGGCGGACCTGACCGGCATGGACCTCGAGGTCCCGGCGGTCACCCTCGCGGCCCTGCTGCTGGCCACCGCCCGTGCGGCCGGCTTCGTCCTGCTGGCCCCGCCGTTCAACACCCGCGCCGTCCCGGCGCCGGTCAAGGGCGCCCTGGCGCTGGCGCTCGCGGTCGCCCTGGTCGACCGCGTCGCCCCCGGGCTGCCCGACCCGACCACCGGCTTCCTCGTCGTCACCGCGGTCAGCGAGGTCGCGATCGGCGCGGCGCTGGGCTTCGTCGTCCAGCTGTTCTTCACCGCCGTCCAGTTCGCCGGCGAGCTGCTCGACGTCACCGGCGGCTTCACGCTGCAGCCGGCCTACGACCCGCTGGCGATGACGATGAACTCCGTCGTCGGCAAGCTGCACTCGCTGCTGGCGACGACGCTGCTGTTCACCAGCAGCGGGCACCTGCTCATCGTCCGCGGGTTCGCCACCTCCTACGAGGGGCTGCCGGTGTCCGGCGGGTACCCGGCCGAGGCCGTCGGCGAGGTGGTCGTGACGGCGTTCTCGATGATGTTCCTGTCCGCGCTGCAGATCGCCGGGCCGATGGTGGCGGTGCTCCTGCTGGCCGACGTCGCCCTGGCGCTGCTGTCGCGGGCCGCCCCGGCGCTGAACATCTTCGCCATCGGCTTCCCCGTCAAGATCATGTTGACCCTCGCCCTGCTCGGGCTGACCTTCCCGCTGCTGCCGCCGGCCCTCGACGCCCTGCTCGAGCAGGCCACCCGCGCGGTCATCGGGTTCCGGAGCGGGTGAGGGCGGGTGGCCAAGGACGGCCCGGGTGGTGAGAAGACCGAGAAGCCCACTCCGCAGCGCATCAAGAAGGCGCGCAAGGAGGGGCAGATCCCGCGCACCCAGGAGCTGGGCACCTGGGCGGGGGTGGCGGTGGCCAGTGCGCTGCTGCCGATGCTGGTCGGCAACGCGTTCGACGCCGTCGGCCGGCTGTTCGTGCAGGTCGGCTCGGTGGCCGAGCACCCCGAGCCGGAGGCGGTCTCGGTGCTGCTGGGCGAGGCGCTGTCGGCGTTCCTCGGGACGCTGCTGCCCACCGCGATCGGCCTGATGCTCGTCGGCGCGCTCGCCTCGGCCGCGCAGGGCGGGGTCACGGTGTCGGCCAAGGGCATGAAGCCGACGCTGCAGAAGTTCAACCCGTTCCCCGGGATGAAGCGCATGTTCGGCACGCACGGCCTGTGGGAGGCGGTCAAGGCCGTCCTCAAGACCGCGGCGCTGGGCACGGTCGTCGTCGTCACCAGCGGGCGAGCGCAGGCGATGGTGTCCGCGTCGGGCGCCCTGCCGCTGTCGGCGGTGGTCGCCACCTTCGCCGACTCCGCCGTCCTCATGTTCCGCGTCGTCGCCGTCACCGGCCTGGTCATCGCGATCGCCGACTACGTGATCGTGCGCATGCAGATCATGAAGAAGCTCAAGATGAGCAAGTACGAGATCCAGCAGGAGCACAAGCAGTCCGAGGGCGACCCGCACGTCAAGGCCCAGCGCCGCGCGGCCGCCCTGGCCATCTCCCGCAACCGCATGATGGCCGACGTCGCCACCGCCGACGTCCTGCTGGTCAACCCCACCCACGTCGCCGTCGCGCTGAGGTACGAGCCCGAGCGCGGCGCGCCCCGGGTGGTGGCCAAGGGCGCCGACGAGATCGCCGCGAAGCTCCGCGAGAAGGCCGCCGAGGCGCGGGTGCCGCTGGTGCAGGACGTCCCGCTGGCCCGGGCGCTGCACGCCTCCTGCGAGATCGGCCAGGAGGTACCGCCCCAGCTGTTCACCGCCGTGGCCCGGGTGCTCGCCTTCGTGATGCAGCTGGGCAACCGCGGGGTGCGCGGCGGCTTCCACCGGCCCGGCTTCGAGGCCCCCGACGTCGCCGGCCTGCCGAGGGCCGGCCGCAGGCGGGCGCCGATCGCCTCCTGACCCCCGCCGCACCGCACACCCCCGCCGACGGCGAGGGGTGTGCGGGTGCTGCCGTCCCCTGGGGCGGGTGTGACGGGTGGGTCGGGGGCCGTCGCCCTCCCCCGGGCGGCTGCCGATGGAGTGCCCGTGCGAGGGATGACGAAGGCAGCCGTGCCGATCGGCGTGGTCGCCATCGTCCTGATGCTGGTCGTGCCGCTGCCTGCCGCCGTGCTGGACATGCTGCTCGGCTTCAACATCACGGCGTCGCTGCTGATCCTGCTGGTCTCGATGCAGATCAAGCGGTCGCTGGACTTCGCCGTCTTCCCGTCGCTGATCCTCATCGCGACGCTGTTCCGGCTGGCGCTCAACGTCTCCTCCACCCGGCTGGTGCTGACCGACGGCTACGCCGGCAAGGTCATCGAGGCCTTCGGGCACTTCGTGATCGGCGGCTCGCTCGTCGTCGGCCTGGTGATCTTCGTGATCCTCACGATCATCCAGTTCGTCGTCATCACCAACGGTGCCGGGCGCGTGGCCGAGGTCGGTGCCCGCTTCACCCTCGACGCCATGCCCGGCAAGCAGATGGCCATCGACGCCGACCTCAACGCCGGTCTGATCAACGAGAAGCAGGCCCGCAAGCGGCGCACCGAGGTCACCGCCGAGGCCGACTTCTACGGCTCGATGGACGGTGCCTCGAAGTTCGTCAAGGGCGACGCCATCGCCGGCATCATCGTCACGCTGATCAACCTCATCGGTGGCTTCGCCATCGGCGTCATGAGCAAGGGCATGGCCCCCGCCGACGCCGTCTCCACCTACTCGCTGCTGACCGTCGGCGACGGCCTGGTCTCCCAGATCCCGGCGCTGCTGCTGTCCACCGCGACCGGCATCATCGTCACCCGCTCGGCCACCGAGGGCGACATGGGCAGCGACCTGCTCGCCCAGCTCGGCCGCTTCAAGCAGCCGGTGCGCATCGCCGGTGGCGCGGCCCTGGCGCTGTGCCTCATCCCCGGCCTGCCGAAGCTGCCGTTCGTGGTCATCGGCGGCTTCTTCCTCGTCATGGCCTCGCGGATGAAGGAGGCCCTGCCCGAGGACGACGAGGCGGCCGCCCCCGCCGTGGCCGACGAGCCGGCCCCGGACTCCCCCGAGGCGATCGCCGAGAAGATGCGGGTCGACCCGCTCGAGCTCGAGGTGGCCTTCGACCTGGTCGACCTGGTCGACACCTCCCGCGGCGGCGACCTGCTCGACCGGGTCAAGGCGCTGCGCCGGAAGGTCGCGATGGAGACCGGCCTGGTCATCCCGCTGGTCCGCACCCGCGACAACCTCGACCTGCCCGCGTCGCAGTACGTCATCTGGCTCAACGGCGTGCCGGCCGCGAAGGGCACCTCCCCCGCGGGCACCGTGCTGGCCATCGGCGACGCCCTCGACGGGCTGCCCGGCCGGCCCACCCGCGAGCCGGTGTTCGGCCTGCCCGCCAAGTGGGTGCCGGTCGAGCTGCAGCGGCAGGCGGAGATGGCCGGCGCGACCGTCGTCGACCGCTCCTCGGTCATCACCACGCACCTGGCCGAGGTGGTCCGGCAGAACGCCGCCGAGCTGCTCGGCCGCGAGGACGTCCGGCTGCTGGTGGAGATGGTCCGCCGCACCCACCCGGTCGTCGTCGAGGAGCTCACCCCCGCGCTGCTCACCCTCGGCGAGGTGCAGCGGGTGCTGCACGCGCTGCTGGCCGAGAACGTCTCCATCCGCGACCTGGTGCGCATCTTCGAGGCCCTCTCGGTCCGGGCGAAGGTGTCCACCGACGTCGACGGCCTGGTCGAGGCCGTGCGCGCGTCGCTCGGCTCGGCGATCAGCCACCCCTACGTCACGCCCGACGAGCGGCTGCACGTGCTGACGCTGGAGCCGGGCTTCGAGCAGCGCCTGCTCGAGGCGGTCCGGCAGAGCGACGGCGGCCAGGTGCTCGCCCTCGACGCCGGCTCGGTCGACGCGCTCGTCACCGGCTGCAGCGGGCTGCTCGAGGACGCCGAGAGCCACGGCCTGGCGCCCGTGCTCGTGTGCTCCCCCCAGGTCCGGGCCGCCCTGTCCCGCCTGATGCGCCAGGTCCTGCCCCGCCTTCCGGTGATCTCCTACTCGGAGGTCTCCCGGACGGCCCAGATCGAGTCACTGGGAGTGGTGAACGGTGCCGTTGCCATCCGTTGAGGCGCCCACGCCGGAGGCGGCCGTCGCCGCGGCGCGCGAGCGGTACGGCTCCTCCGTGCGGATCACCGGCGTGCGCCGCATCCGCTCCGGCGGGGTGCTGGGCTTCTTCGCCACCGAGCGCTTCGTCGCCGAGGTGGAGGACGTCGAGCCGGCGGTCACGCGCCGTGCCTCCCGGGAGCCCGCTCCGCTGTCGGAGTCGGCCCGCCGGATCGAGGCCGCGCTCAGCCGCGACGCCGGTCCGCTGTCCGACGACTCCGACGTCTGGCGGGCGCACGAGCTGCGCCGCGCGCGGGCCGCCGCCCCGGCTGCCGCCCGTCCCTCCGCCGCCCGTCCCTCCGCCGGTCGTCCTGCCGCCGGTCGTCCTGCCGCCGGTCGTCCTGCCGCCTCGCGGTCGGCGGCCGGAGCGCGCCCCGCTGCCGGGCTGCCCGACCCGGTCGCCGAGCTGGCCGGCCTGTTCGGCTCCGACGGTGACCAGCCCGAGGTCGACCTGTACTCCCGGTCGGCGTTCCCGACGGCCGCCTCCCGCGCCGGCGCTCCCCGTGCCGCCGCCGCTCCCCGTGCCGCTGCTGCTCCCCGTGCGGCCGCTGGTCCCTGGTCCGCCGCGGACCGGTCCGCTGCCGTCCCCGCCGCTGCCCCGGCTGCCGGGCGGACGGCGACCGCCGGTGCCCGCCGCGCCCCGGTGCGCCCGCCCGCGACGCCGGTCGAGGACGCCGCCGGTCCCTCGCTGTTCACCGCCGCGCTGGCGCAGGTCGTCGCCGGCGACCGCGAGGTCCGCGAGGCCGTCGACGACGCCGTCGCCTCCGCCGCGGCCGCCTCCGCCGCGGCCGCGCTGCGCTCGGCTGCCCCTCCCGAGCGCGAGGAGCGGGCCGCCCGGTCGGTCGTGCGCACGCCCGCACCGGCGCCCGCCGCCCCCGCCATGCCGCTCGCCGCAGCGCTCGCCGCGGTCGCCGCGGTCACGCCCGCGCCGGCACCGGCCCCCGCGCCGGTCGCCGCGCCGGCACCCGCCGTCGCCGAGCAGCCCGCGCCCGCCGCGGCCGCCGTCGTCGAGGCCCCGCCCGCCGCGCCCGCCGCAGCCGCCGTCGTCGAGGCCCCGCCCGCCGCGGCTCCGGTCGTCGAGGTCGCCGTCGAGCTGCCGCGGGTCGCCGAGCCGGCCGAGGTCGCCGCGCCCGAGGTGGACATGTGGGCCGAGCCCGTCCCCGCCGTCCGCCCGGCGGTGCCCGCCCGGCCCGCCGCCCAGCAGGCGCACGCGCCTGCCGCGGCGGAGGCCGACGAGCCGTCGGCGGAGGACGTCGCCGACGAGACCGCCGACGACGAGTCGCTGCTGGCCGAGCTCCTCGGTGACGCGGCCGAGGACGAGCACCGGGCCGAGCCCGCCGTCGAGCAGCCGGTGCTGGCCGTCGTCGGCCGCGCGGTCGACACCGTGCAGCGCCGCGTCGCTGCCGAGGTCGCCGTCGCCGACGAGCCGCCCACAGACGTGCTGCCGGCCGTCGTCGTCGAGCCGATGGAGGTCCCGGCACCGCAGCCGGTGACCTCGGAGTGGGCCGCCGAGGAGCAGCCCGCCGGCCCGTCCACCGGGCGCGAGGAGGCGATCGCCGAGGTGCTGCGCGCCGCGCTCGCCCACGACACCCCCGACGACGCGCTGACCGACATCCTCCGCGGCGTCCTCGCCAGCGCCTCGACCCAGGGCGGCGTGCACCGCGGCCGCCCGCCGGTCCCGGTCAGCTCGCGCCGCGTCACCGCCGAGCCGGGCTGGGTCGAGGCCTCGGCCGAGTCCGACGAGTGGGAGGTGGCCGCCGACGTCCGGGACGACGTCGAGCCGCTGGCCCTCGCGCCCACCGCCAGCGACCCGGCCCCGCTGCCGCTCGACGCGACCGCCGTCCTCCCCCCGCTGTCGCTGCTGCCCCCGCCGACCCCCGGCACGGAGCTGGCGGTGCCGCGGCTGCTGGGTCGCCCGCCGGTCCCGCCGGCGCGGCGGCTGCCGCCGGTGCCGGGTCAGGCCGTCGCCCGGGTGTCCGCGCCGCGGTCGGCCCAGGGCCTGGCCACCGTGACCCGCCTGCCGGTCGACGCGCGCGCCGCCGGCGGCTGGTCGAGCGGCCGGGTCGTCGTCCCCTCCGTGCGCGAGCGCGGGGTGGGCGGTCCCTCGGGCGGCGACCTCGTGGACCCGCGGGTGGTCGAGGCGGCCGGCACCGTCGCCCGGCTGCGGGCGCTCGGCCTGCCCGAGGAGCTGCTCGGCGCCGGCTTCCCCGCCGAGGTCGCCGCGCACGGCACCTACGCCGCGCTCACCCGGGCCCTGGGCGGGGCGCTGCCCCCGGCACCGTCGGCCCCCGCCGGCGCCGGGGAGGTGCTGCTGGTGGTGGGTCCCGGCGTCGAGACGCTGGCCGCCGCCCGGTCGCTGGCCGTCTCCATGCGGCTCGACGGCGACCGGCTGCAGTGGGCCACCCGTGGCGACCTCGCCGCGCTGGCGGCCGAGGGCAGCCGGATCACCTCGGTCGACACCGCGATCGAGCGCAAGCAGGAGGCCGCCCGGGCCGGCACGCCGACCGTCGTCGCGGTCGACGCCCCGATGCGCGCCGGTGGGCGCACCTGGCTCGAGCAGATCATGGCGATCTTCTCGCCGGTCGCCGTCTGGGCCGTGGTCGAGGCCACCCGCAAGCCCGAGGACGTCGGGCCGTGGCTCGACGCGCTCCCCCGCGTCGACGCCCTCGTCGTCCAGGACACCGACCTGACCGCCGACCCCGCCGCCGTGCTGGGGCGGACGGCGGTGCCCGTGGCCCTCCTCGACGGCGTCCGGGCGACCGCGCACCGCTGGGCCTCCCTGCTGTGCGAGCGACTGGAGGCACCGGGGGCATGAGCCCGCTGCGCTGGGACGTCCTCGCGGTGGGGTTCGTGCTGGCCCTGCCGGTGTTCGCGCTCGGCCTGCGCGGCGACTTCTCGGCCGACGAGGTCGTCGTCCGGCTGCCGTGGTGCCTGCTCGCGGGCTGGGGCGCGGTGGCGCTGCTGCGGTTCGCCGCGACGCCGTCCCGCCCGCCCGGCACCGAACGGACGCCGTCCGCCACCGCCGGCGACCAGGACCGCACCCCGACGCCCTGACCCGACCGCTCCTGGGGTGCTGTGCGACCCGCTGGGGTCCTGCAGCACCCCGGCAGGTCGCAGTCGGCTCCAGGACCGGGTCGTCCACAGGCAGGGCGCTGTCCACGACCCCGCCAGCGCCGGCCCGACGAGCTGCCCGGCGCGCGACGGTCCCCCGCGTGAGCGATGCCCCACCCCGCGTGGTCCTCCGCCGCGACGCCCTCGACCAGGGCTTCTCCGACGACGAGATCGGGCGCCTGACCCGGCGCCAGGACTGGGTCCGCCTGCGTCGCGGCGCGTACCTCGACGGAGCCCCTCCCGACGGCGCAGCCGCGCGGCACCGGCTGCTGGTCAGGGCTGCGCTCGGCGGCCTGCGTCGACCGGCCGTGGTCAGTCACCAGTCGGCGGCGGTGCTGTTCGGCCTCCCGCTGTGGGGCGTGCGGCTGGACCGGGTCCACGTCACCCGCCGGCCGCCGTCCTGGAACGACGCCAGCCGTGCCCTCGTCGTCCACGTCGGGAGCCTGGGCGACGACGAGGTGGTCGAGGTCGGCGGTGTCCTCGTCACCAGTCCTGCGCGGACCGCCGTCGACCTCGCCCGCACGCTCCCGTTCGACCGCGCCGTCGTCGTCCTGGACGCGGCCCTGCACACCGGCCTGTGCACCGGACCGTCACTGAGCGAGGCGCTGGGCCGCTGCGCCGGTCGGCCAGGGGTCCGGTCCGCGAGCCGGGCCGTGTCCTTCGCCGACGGCCGGAGCGAGAGCGTGGGCGAGAGCCGGAGCCGGGTGGCCCTGCACCGGCTGGGTCTGGTGCCGAGCGACCTGCAGTTCCGCGTGCGGACGCTGGACGGGGTGCTGCTCGGCCGGACCGACTTCGCCTGGGAGGACCGCCGGGTCGTCGGTGAGTTCGACGGACGCGTCAAGTACGGCCGGCTGCTGCGGCCGGGGCAGCTACCCGGTGACGCCGTCTTCGAGGAGAAGCGGCGCGAGGACGCGATCCGGGACGAGGGCTGGGGCGTCGTCCGCTGGACCTGGGCCGACCTCGACTCCCTCACCCGGCTCGGCGCCCGCGTCCGGCGAGCGCTCAGCCGCGGCGGATGAGCCACTCCTGGGGTGTTCCTCGACCTTCGGGAGTGCTGCAGGACCCCAGTGGATCGAGCAACACCCCAGGAGAGCTCGGGCGGGGCCGCGCCGGGCGTCAGAGCGGGAGGTCCTCCAGCATCTCGGTGACCAGGGCGGCGATCGGCGAGCGCTCCGAGCGGGTCAGCGTGACGTGCGCGAACAGCGGGTGCCCCTTCAGCTGCTCGACCACCGCCGCGATGCCGTCGTGCCGGCCCACGCGCAGGTTGTCCCGCTGGGCGACGTCGTGGGTGAGCACCACCCGCGAGCCCGAGCCCAGCCGCGACAGCACGGTCAGCAGCACGCCGCGCTCGAGCGACTGCGCCTCGTCGACGATCACGAACGAGTCGTGCAGCGAGCGGCCCCGGATGTGCGTCAGCGGCAGCACCTCGATGAGGTCGCGCGAGGCGATCTCCTCCAGCACGTGCCTCGACACCAGCGCGCCGAGCGTGTCGTACACCGCCTGCGCCCAGGGCGACATCTTCTCGCCCTCGCTGCCCGGCAGGTACCCGAGCTCCTGCCCGCCGACGGCGTACAGCGGCCGGAAGACGACGACCTTCGCGTGCGCCCGCCGCTCCATCACCGACTCCAGCCCTGCGCACAGCGCCAGCGCGGACTTCCCGGTCCCGGCCCGCCCGCCGAGCGAGACGATGCCGATCTCGGGATCGAGCAGCAGGTCGAGGGCGATCCGCTGCTCGGCCGAGCGCCCGTGCAGCCCGAACGCCTCGCGGTCGCCGCGGACCAGCCGCACCTGCTTGTCCGGCATGACCCGGCCCAGCGCCGACCCGCGCGAGGACAGCAGCACCAGCCCGGTGTGCGCGGGCAGCTCCGCCGCGGCCGGCACGTGCGCCTCCCCGCCGTCGTAGAGGTCGTCGAGCTCGGCGTCCTCGACCGACACCTCGGCCATCCCGGTCCAGCCGGCGTCGACGGCGTCGTGCACCCGGTACTCGTCGGTCTCCAGGCCGACGGCGGCCGCCTTGACCCGCAGCGGCACGTCCTTGGTGACCAGGCAGACGTCACGGCCCTCGGCGCGCAGGTTGAGCGCCACGACCATGATCCGGCTGTCGTTGCTGTCGGCGCGGAAGCCGGCCGGCAGCACCGACGGGTCGCTGTGGTTGAGCTCCACGTGCAGGGTGCCGCCGTCCTCGCCGATCGGCACCGGCGCGTCGAGCCGGCCGTGCGTGACCCGCAGCTCGTCGAGGATGCGCAGCGCCTGCCGCGCGAACCAGCCCAGCTCCGGGTGGTGCCGCTTGTCCTCGAGCTCCCCGATCACCACGAGCGGGAGCACCACGTCGGCGCTCCCGAAGCGCAGCAGGGCACCCGGGTCGGACAGCAGGACGGAGGTGTCGAGGACGTGCGTGCGACGAGCGGTCACGAGGCATCTCCCGTGGGGCGCGGTGATGGCGCGCCCCGGCTCGAGGGGGACCGGGGCCCCGGCACAGGGACCGGGCACCGGCCCCCTGGTCGACGGTGTCGTCAGCACCAACCGGGCCTCCCGTGGACGGCGGGGCGGGCCCGTCGTCCACCCCGGACGCTAGAGCCGGCAGGTGACAGGAGCATGACGACGAGGGGGCGTGTCCCCCCTCCGGGGCACACACCCGCCCCAGCCGTCCCACGGAACGGGGTCACCCGTGCCGGCCGCGCCCCGGGACGTCGGGCGGCCACGGCTGCTGCCAGGAGGCCGGCATCTCGCGGGTCGGCGGCACCTCGCGGGACGGCGGCACGTCCCGCGGCGGCCAGTCGTCGCGCGGCCAGTCGTCGCGGGGCGGCCAGCCGTCGAGCCGGTCGGGGCCCTCGGGACGGCGGTCGCGGCGGCTGCGCGACCGGTCCCGGGCCGGGCCCCGGCGCGGGCGCAGCGCGACCAGCGCCCAGAGCACGGGCACCAGCAGCACCGGCCACTGCAGCGCCAGGTCGCCGACCCACAGCAGCCCGGCGAGCAGCAGGACGAACAGGCAGCCCGCCGTCCACAGCCCGAGGGCGCGGGCCTCCTGCGGGTCGCGGCGGGACACGGCTCAGGCGGCCGGCAGCTCGGCGGTGACGACCGCCGGGGTCAGCGGCTCGTCGAGCAGCCGGACGAAGCGGTCGGCGACGTCCTGCCCGGCCGGGCGGGCGTCCAGCCAGCGGGCGAGCAGGTCGTAGCCCTCGACGTAGGTGGTGATGTAGGCGCGCCACAGCGGGTGGGTGAGGAAGCGCAGCTGCTGGCGGGCCCGCTCGGCGCTGACCAGGGACCAGCGCTGCAGGTAGGCGGTCACCTCGTCGGCGTCGGCGCCGCGGTCGTGCAGCAGGACGGCGGCGTCCTGGCGCACCCGGTTCAGCGGCGCGGCGGCCGCGGCGATCCGCTCGGCGAGGTGGCCGTCGAAGCCCAGCCCGAGGTCACCGAGCACCTCGGCCGCCCACGGCCCCCAGCCGGGCCCGACCGCGGCGTCGACGCCGAGGTCGGCCAGCCCCTCGGCCATCAGGCACTCGGGGGTGTTCACCAGGAAGACGGTGTGCTCCAGGTGCCCGACCCGCTCGACCAGCCCGCGCTCCTTGCGGCAGTGCTCGGTGTGGTGCCCCGGGTAGGACTCGTGCGCCACCAGGTGGGCGAGCTGGCTGAGCCGGTGCGGCAGGTCGGCGTTGATCGCGACCCGCGAGCGGTAGTCGCCCTCGTAGTAGTTGAAGCCCGACCACGGCCTGTCGGTGACCACCTCGTAGCGCACCGTCTCGACCTCGGGCAGGCCGTAGCGGCCGCGGACCCGGTCGCGCAGGGCGCTGGACAGCGTGTCCACCGCCTCGCCCAGCCGCTGCGGCGGGCACTCCTCGCGGCGGCGGTGCGCGGCGTACCGCTGCGCCAGCGTCCCCTCGCCGGGCAGCAGCGTGCCCAGCTCGGCGTGCGCGGCGGCGTAGGCGGCCGGGTCGCCCAGGGTGAGGTCGACCTGGAAGTAGCTGCGCACCTCGTCGAGGAAGCCGACCGGCTCGCCGCTCATCTTCCGCGCGCTGCACTCCAGACCGGTGAGCTGGCCGCGGAGGAAGTCGGCCCGGTCGTCGGGCAGCCCCGCGGCGTCGAGCTCGCGCAGCAGCGCCCGGGCCCGGTCGCGCAGCCCCTGCGGCGTGGGCGCCGGCTCGTCCTCGACCTGCGCGCGGATCCGCGGGTCACCGGTGTAGGCGTCGACGAAACCGGCCTCCAGGCGGTCGAAGCGCAGCCCCAGCCGGACGTACTCGAGGGGGACGTCGACCGCGCCGGCCGCCGCGCCAGGTGTCATGGCGGCCAGTCTCTCAGCCGCCGAAGCGACGGTGCCGTGCGGCGTAGGCCCGCAGCGCGCGCAGGAAGTCCACCCGGCGGAAGTCGGGCCAGTACACGTCGGTGAAGTAGAACTCCGAGTGCGCGGTCTGCCAGAGCAGGAAGCCCGACAGCCGCTGCTCGCCGCTGGTGCGGATGACCAGGTCGGGGTCGGGCTGGCCGCGGGTGTAGAGGTGCTCGGCGATGTGCTCGACGTCGAGGACGCCGATCAGCTCGTCGAGCGTCGTCCCCCGGCTGGCGTGCTCGGCCAGCAGCGACCGGACGGCGTCGGCGATCTCCCGCCGTCCGCCGTAGCCGACGGCGAGGTTGACCGTGGCCCCCGGCCGGTCGCGGGTGACCTCCTCGGCCTCCTTGAGCACGGTGACCGTCTCGGCCGGCAGCAACCCCAGCGCGCCGACCGGGTGCAGCTGCCAGCGGCGGTCGGGGGCGGAGAGGTCCTCGACGACGCCCTCGATGATCCGCAGCAGCGGGGTCAGCTCCGGCTCGGGCCGCGACAGGTTGTCCGTCGAGAGCAGGAAGAGCGTGACCACCTCGACGCCGGCCTCGTCGCACCAGCCGAGGAAGGAGGCGATCCGGTCGGCGCCGCGGCGGTGCCCGGCGTTGGGGTCGAGCAGGCCGGTGGCCCGGGCCCAGCGCCGGTTGCCGTCGATGATCGCGCCGACGTGGCGGGGGACGTCGGCGCCGACCAGCTGCCGCGCCAGCCGGCGTTCGTAGAGCTGGGTCAGGACGTCGCGGACCCACTGACGCGTCCCCACGGGGCACACAGTAGGCCCCGGGCGTTCACGTTCCGCAGCCGTCCCGGCGCGGCGTGCTGCCGAGCCGGGGAGGTGCCGGGGACCTCACAGGTCGCTGCCGGTGCACCGCCACCCCCGGCTCCGTAACCTCGGTCCATGAGCGCTGCCGCCCCCGACGACCGCGAGCCGGTCCGGGTGCAGGCCGACGACGGGGCCGAGCTCGAGGCCACCCGCGGGCCTGCCGTCGCCACGGTCCTCGAGGAGGGCCAGCAGGTCGAGCGGACCTGGGTCGCCGAGGACTTCGCCGACTCCGACTGGGAGCACCCCGACACCCGCCCGCGGATGCGCGGGTGGCTGCACCTGTTCGCCTTCTGCGGCGCCGTCGTCGCCGGCGCCGTCCTGATCCCGCTGGCCGCCGTGCTCGGCGCCCGGTCCGGGTTCTCCGTCGCGGTCTACTGCGCCACGATCTGCGGGCTGTTCGGGATCAGCGCCCTGTACCACCGCCGCCGCTGGTCACCGCGCGGCTGGAAGATCATGAAACGGCTCGACCACTCGATGATCTTCTTGTTCATCGCGGGCACGTACACGCCCTTCGCCCTGCTCGCCGTCGACGAGCCGACCGGCTACTGGGTCCTCGGCGGGGTGTGGGCGGGCGCGCTGGCGGGCGTCTGCCTCAAGCTCAGCTGGCCGACGGCGCCGCGCTGGGTCGGCGTCCCGCTCTACGTCGGGCTGGGCTGGGTGGCGGTCTTCATCCTCACCGACATCCTGCACATCGCCGGGGTGACCTCCCTGGTGCTGCTGGCCGTCGGCGGCGTGCTCTACACCCTCGGCGGCATCGCGTACGCGATGAAGAGGCCCAACCCCGTGCCCGGTGTCTTCGGCTACCACGAGGTCTTCCACGCCATGACCGTCGTGGCCGCCGTCTGCCACTACATCGCCGTCTACTTCGCGATGTACAACTCGCCGTTCCTGTGATGGAGGACCCCCTCCTCCCCACCCCTCGCACGCTCGGGGCGGTGCCCTGGAGGGGGCCAGCTCAGGCGAACGGCGGTCGCGGGTCCGCGCGGCTGGACAGCCTCCCGGCGGTGCGCCAGGTGCGGGCGACGAGGTCGCGGTCGGCGTCGGTCACCAGGTTGCCCATCACCCGCAGGGCCACGGTCATCAGCGCGCGCGAGCGCATGCCGACCGGGCCGGCCGCGGGCAGGAAGCGCGGGACGGTGAGCAGGCCGGCCAGCCGGCGGGCGATGGAGAACGCCTCGCCGTAGTGCCGCCGCAGCTCCGCCGGCCAGGCGGCGCTCCAGTCGTCGTCGCCGAGGAGGTCGACCACGGTGCGGCCGGTCTCCAGGCCGTAGTCGATGCCCTCGCCGTTGAGCGGGTTGACGCAGCCGGCCGCGTCGCCGACCAGCGCCCAGTTGCGCCCGGCCACGCCGGAGACCGCCCCGCCCATCGGCAGCAGCGCCGACGCCGGCGCCTCCACGGGCCCGGACAGCCGCCAGTCCTCGCGGCGGGCGTCGGCGTAGACCTCCATCAGGGCCTTGAGCTGCACCCCGGCCGGACGGCGGGCGGTGGCCAGCGTGCCGACGCCGATGTTGACCTGCCCGGACTCCGCGCCCAGCGGGAACACCCAGCCGTAGCCGGACAGCAGCTCGCCCTCGGCGCCGCGCAGCTCCAGGTGGGAGGAGATCCACTCGTCGTCCGCCCGTCCGGAGCGCACGTAGCCGCGGGCGGCGACGCCGTAGGCGGTGTCGCGGTGCCACTCGCGGCCGAGCACCCGGCCCAGGGGCGAGCGGACGCCGTCGGCCACGACCAGCCGCCGGCAGCCGACGGTGACCGTCTCGTCGTCCGCGGTCTCGAAGACGACGCCGGTCACCCGGTCGCCGTCGCGCTCGACGTCGACGGCGCGGGCACCCTCCAGCGGGACGGCGCCGTCGGTCGTCGCCACCTCGCGGATCCGGGCGTCGAGCTCGGTGCGCGGGACGGCGCTGCCGTGGTCGGGGAACTCCCCGCCGGGCCAGGGCAGCTCCCACGTCCGGCCGAAGCCGGCCGCGCGCAGACCGCGGTTGCGGGCCCGCGCACGCGCCCACTCCCCCAGGCCCAGCCGGTCGAGCTCGGCGATCGCGCGGGGGGTCAGCCCGTCGCCGCACGCCTTGTCGCGGGGGAAGACGGCGGCGTCGGCGAGCAGCACGTCGTACCCGGCGCGCGCCGCCCAGGCGGCCGCGGCGGACCCGGCCGGACCGGCTCCCACCACCAGCACGTCGGTCGCGGCGGGGACGGCGGGGGCAGGGGGCACGACCCCAGTGTCCCTGCTCGTCGCGGCAGCTCAGCCGAACAGGGGGAACCGGGCGGCGGCCTCGCCGAGCCCGGCCCGGTCGGCGTCGGTCAACGGCTCCCGGCCGGTGCCGCGGCGGGCGGCGGTCGCGTCGTCCCACCCGGCCGGCAGCGGCCCGCCGTACAGGCCCTCGAGCACCCGCCGCACCTCGGCCAGCGCCTCGGCGGGCGGGCCGGGCCGGTCCAGGTGCGCCACCAGGTCGAGGTGGTGGACGGCGGCCTCGACGGCGAGCGTGGACAGCAGGTCGTCGGGGCGCAGCACCCAGCCCTGGGTGCCCAGCAGCTCGTCGGGCCGCGCCCGCCCGGCGGCCACCCCCACCGCCGCGACGAGCTCGGCGTACACGGGCGCCAGCTCGGGCAGCCCGGTGGTGGCGCTGGCCCGCACCCGGGTGCGCCAGGCGGTGTCGGCGTCCTGCTCGGCGGTCGGCTGCCAGGACCGCCAGTAGGCGACGGCGTCGGTGGTGGGCGGCCCGCCCGCCGGGGTGGCCAGCGCGACCAGACCCCGGCGGGCGTCGTCGACCAGGTGCAGGGTGAGGTCGAGGACGGCCCAGCCGGCGCACCCGCTGGGCTGCCATGCCTCCTCCGGCGCCAGGTCGGAGACGGTGGCCGACAGCGCGCCGCAGGTGGACCGCAGGAGTTCCAGGCTCACCGCGGCAGCCTCGCAGAGCGTCAGTCGAGGCGCGGACCGCGCGCCCGGACCTCCTCCACCGACGACATGGCGTCGCGCAGCTCGGTCAGCCACGCGTCCGCGTGCTGCCCGACCAGCCGGACCGCCCAGACCAGGGCCTCGGAGCGGGAGCGGGCCACCCCGGCGTCGACCAGCGTGTCGAGCACCAGCCGCTCGGCCTGGCGCAGGCGGGTCATCACCGGCACCGAGGCGTTGGTGAACACCTCGCGGACGTCGCCGCACGCGGCGCCCCAGGCCACCGAGCGGCCGTAGCGCTGCTGCGCGGCGTCGGCGATCGCCATCCGCTGCTCGCGGGTGTCCTCGCGGAAGCGGGCGATCCGCCCGGCCCGCGCGGCGCCCGGGTCGCCCTCGCCGGCGTCGGGCTCGGCCAGCGGCCCGACCACGGTGATCTCGTCGCGGTCGACCACCAGGTCCACCGGGCCGGTGAACCACTCGTCGGGCAGGCGGCCGGCGAACCAGCCGGCCACCTCGGCGCGGTCCACCGGCGGCGAGGTGTCGCCGCCGCGGCCACGGCCGCCGGGGCCGCGGCCGCGGAAGCCGGCGGCGCCCATGCGGGCGAAGGGGTGGTCGGCGAAGCGATGGTGTCCGTGCACGACGGCCTCCTGCGGTCTCTGATTACGTGATTACACGGTAAGACCGGATGCCCGTCTCAGGAAGGGGTCATCGCTGCGCCGAGAGCGGACACGTCGGTCACCGGCGCCGCACACACGAACCCGCGGCAGACGTAGGCGGCCGGGCGCCCGCCGATCGCCGGCCGTCCGGCCAGCAGCGGCACGCCCGGGGTGTCCGGCTCCCCCACGACGACGACGGCGCCCGGGCTCGTCGACGCCCGGGCGGCCGCGGCCAGGGCGTCGCGGTCGGGCCCGGCCGGGCCGCTGACGGCCACCTCCAGCGGCCCGGCCAGCAGCGCCTCGGCCACCGCCGCGGCCCACCCGGCCGCGCGCGGCGCCCGGCGGACCAGCCGGCCGAGGGAGCCGACCGCCGCCTCGCCCAGCTCGCGGTGCCGCGGGGAGCCGGCCAGGGCCGAGGAGGTGACGGCGGCCCCGGCGGCCGCGGCGATCCCGGCCGGCGTCGGCCCGTCGGTCGGGTCGAACGGCCGGGCGACGAGCGCCTCGGCGTCGGCCGCGGTGTCGTGCCAGCCGTCGGCGTCCACGAACCGCTCCGCGACGACGTCGAGCAGGTCGCCGGCGAGCTCCAGCCACCGGCCCTCGCCGGTGGCCTGGTGCAGCGCGAGCAGGCCCTCGGCGAGGTCGCCGTGGTCCTCGAGGACGCCGGCCGGCGCCCCGGCGACGCCGTTCCGCGAGGCCCGCCGCAGGCGGCCGTCGAGCCAGTGCACGTCCGCGAGCAGGGTGGCCGCCCGGCGGGCCGCCGCCACCGACGCCGGGGACCCGGTGAGGACGCCGTGCTCGGCGAGGGCGGCGATCGCCAGGCCGTTCCAGGCGGTGACCACCTTGTCGTCGCGGGCCGGCTGCGGCCGCCGCGCCCGGGCGGCCAGCAGCCGCTCCCGGACCGCGGCCAGCCGGGCGGCGTCGTCGGGGTCGCGCGGCAGCTGGAGGGTGGAGCTGCCGTGCTCGAAGGTGCCGGCGTCGGTCACCCCGAACACCCGCGCGGCCCACCGGCCGTCGTCCTCGCCGAGCGCCTCGACCAGCTGGCCCGGCGTCCACACGTAGGTCAGCCCCTCGACGCCCTCGGTGTCGGCGTCGAGCGCCGAGGCGAAGCCGCCCTCGGGCGTGCCGAGGTCGCGGACGAGGAAGGCCGCCGTCGCGTCGGCCACCCGGCGGGCCCACGGCTCGCCGGTGGCCCGCCACAGGTGCAGGTAGACGCGCAGGAGCAGGGCGTTGTCGTAGAGCATCTTCTCGAAGTGCGGCACTGCCCACCGCTCGTCGACGGAGTAGCGGGCGAAGCCGCCGGCCAGCTGGTCGCAGATGCCGCCGCGGGCCATCGCCTCCAGCGTGCGGCGGGCCATCTCCAGCGCGGCGCCGTCGCCGGTGCGAGCGTGCGCCCGCAGCAGGAACTCCAGGAGCATCGACGGCGGGAACTTCGGCGCCCCGCCGAAGCCGCCGTACCGGCCGTCGTGCTCCCCGGCCAGCGCGGCCACCGCGGCGTCGAGGTCGGCGGCCGCCACCGGGCCGGGCGGGCCGAGGTCCAGACGGCGGGAGATGCCCTCGGCGATGCGGCTGCCGGCCGCCTCGAGCTCGTCGCGGCGCTGCGTCCACGCGTCGGTGACCGCGGTGAGCAGCTGCCGGAACGACGGCACGCCGCGCGCGGGCCGCGGCGGGAAGTAGGTGCCGCAGTAGAACGGGCGCCCGTCGGGGGTGGTGAACACCGTCATGGGCCAGCCGCCGGAGCCGGTGAGCGCCTGGGTGGCGGTCATGTAGACGCCGTCGACGTCGGGCCGCTCCTCGCGGTCGACCTTGACGCAGACGAAGCCGGCGTTCATCTGCGCCGCCGTCGCCGCGTCCTCGAACGACTCGTGCGCCATGACGTGGCACCAGTGGCAGGCCGCGTAGCCGACCGAGACCAGCACCGGGACGTCGCGCTCGCGCGCCTCGGCGAAGGCGTCCGGGCCCCACTCGCGCCAGTCGACGGGGTTGTCCGCGTGCTGCAGCAGATAGGGGCTCGTGGCGTCCGCGAGACGGTTCGGCACGGACGGGACCTACCCCCACCCGGCCGGGCCCACCCGGCCGATCACGGACCGTGAGCCGGGGACGACGGGGACGAGACCTGCCACCTCGTGTCGCACCGCGGGGCCGACGTTCTGGCAGATCCTGCCCATCGCCGGGCGGCGGATCGACACGTACGGGCAACTCCGGCCATGGCGCTTCCCGGCGTGTCGTCGCACTCTTCCCCCGTCCGCACGTCCCCACCACCGATGCTGGAGGATCCCGTGGTCTCCACCCGCACCCGCGCCGCCGTCGTCCTCGCCGCCACCGCGGCCGCCGTCTCCGTCGCGGCCGCCCCGGCCACCGCCGCCCCGTCCTGCGGGGTCGTCTGGGGCTCGACGCCCGAGACGGCCGCCGACTCCGGCGGTGGCACGCTCGACGACGTCCGCACCGGCCGGCACGACTGCTACGACCGGCTGGTGCTCGACCTCGACGGGGTCGACGCCGGCGACGTCGGCTACGACGTCCGCTACGTGCCCGCGGTCCGGCAGGACGGCTCCGGCACCGCCGTCCCGCTGCGCGGCGCCGCCGACCTGCAGGTCGTCGTGCACGTGCCCGCCCACGACGGGGCCGGCCGGGCCACCTACGACCCGGCGGACGACGCCGAGGCCGCGGACGTCAGCGGCTACAGCACCTTCCGCCAGGTCGCGTGGGCCCGGTCCTTCGAGGGCCGGAGCACCGTCGGGCTCGGCGTCCGCGCCCGGCTGCCCTTCCGGGTCGTCGTCCTGGACGGCCCGGACGACGGCGCCCGCCTGGTCGTCGACGTGGCGCACGCCTGGTGAGCGCGCGGGGGCCGGCCGGCCGGCGCCTGCCGGCCGGCCTCCGGTGCCCGGGGAGCGACCGCCGGGTCAGCCCGCCGCGGGCAGGGCGACGGCGCTGCCGCCGACCCGGACGCCGCTGCCGGGGTCCTGCGGCACCTCGACGGTGAGGACGCTCGGCCGGCCCATGTCCTCGCCCTGCAGCACGGTGAGGACGGCCGGCAGCCCGACGTGCCCGCCCTCGCGCAGGTAGCCGCCCAGCGCGGCGGCGGCCGCTCCCGTGGCGGGGTCCTCCACCACGCCGCCCGGAGGGAACGGGTTGCGCGCGGCGAAGGTGGTGGCGTCCTGCCGCCACACGAGGTCGACCGTCGTCCAGCCGCGCCGCGCCATGAGGTCGGCCAGCGCCGGCCGGTCGTAGTCCAGGTCGCGCAGCCGCGCCCGGGTGCGCGCGGCGAGGACCGGGTGCCAGGCGCCGGCGTAGGCCACCCGCGGCGGCAGGGCGGGGTCGAGGTCGCCGGCCGGCCAGCGCAGCGCGGACAGCAGCGCGCGCAGGTCGGCGTCCTCCAGCGGCACCGTCCTCGGCGGCACGCTGGTCAGGGTGGCGCGCCAGGCGCCGTCGTCGCCGCGGTGGGTGACCACCTCGACGGGGCCCGCCGCGGTGGCCAGCAGCAGCCGCCCGGCACCGGAGCGCTCGGCGGTCGCCACCGCGGCGGCGATCGTCGCGTGGCCGCAGAAGCTGACCTCGGCGCGCGGGCTGAAGTAGCGGACGCCGACGCGGTCCGGGCCCGGCAGGAGGAAGGCCGTCTCGGAGTAGCCCACCGCAGCGGCGGTGGCCAGCATCTGCCCGTCGGTCATGCCGGTCGCGTCCAGGACGACGCCGGCCGGGTTGCCGCCGCCCGGGTCGGTGCTGAAGGCGGTGTAGCGCAGCACCTCCCCGGGCGCCGGTGCCGGCCGCTCCCCGGCGCCGTCCCGGTCGTCGGTGGTGGGGGTCACGGCTCCTCCTCGGACCGGGTCGACCGGCTCAGAACTTGGCCGCCACGTCGCGGGCGGCGGCGTGCGCGCGCCGGCGGGCACCGTCGGCGTCGGCGGTGACCAGCCCGGGGCGCAGGGAGACCTCCTGCACGTCGGACACCCCCGCCCAGGCCAGCCAGTCGCGCAGGTAGGGCGCCTGGAAGTCCGAGCCGAACGACGACGGGCGACCGGGACCGTACACCGCGCTGGTCAGCAGCAGGACGGCCTTCTTGCCCTGCAGCAGCCCCGTGTAGCCGGCCTCCGGGTCGAAGCCGAAGAGCATGCCGGGCTGGCTGACGACGTCGATGAACTGCTTGAGGACGTAGGGGATGCCGGCGTTCCACATCGGGACGCTGAACAGGTAGCGGTCGGCGGCGTCGAAGCGCTCGAACGTCGCCACCGTCCGCGCCCACGCCTCGCCCTCGGCGCCCTCGGGCACCCCGCCGGCGAAGACGGTCATCTTGGCCGCGGCGGCGGTCGGTCCGAACCCGGGCAGGCTGCCGTCCCACAGGTCCAGGGTGTCGACCTCGTCGAGGGGGTTGAGCTCGCGCCAGGTGTCGAGGAACGTCGTCGCCAGGGCCAGCGACTCGGAACGGGCGCCGCGCGGCGAGGCGGACACGTGCAGCAGTCGGGACATCGGGACTCCTCCGTTCGGCCGCGGCCCTCCGCCGCGTCGGGTCCCGACCGTGCACCCGCGACCTGTCACGCCGCTGTCACGGCCGCGTCAGGACGCGACCGGCGGTCCTCCGCGACGCCGGGCGGTAGCTTGCCCTCGTCGCGGTCACCGACGTCGCACGGGAGCCGGCCGGTGGAACTGCTGGTGCTGGGCCCGCTGGAACTCCGGCGGGAGGGCCGGCCGGTGACGGTCCGGCGCGGCCGCCCCCGCCGGCTCCTGCTGTCCCTGCTGCTGCACCGGGGCGACCCGGTGGCCCCGGGCACCCTGGTCGACCGCCTCTGGGGCGACGACCTCCCGGTCGACGCCGCCAACGCCCTGCAGGTCCTCGTCTCCTACCTCCGCCGGACCCTCGCCGGCACACGGCTGCGGATCGAGCACACCCCGGCCGGCTACCGGCTGGCCGTCGACCCGGACGCCGTCGACCTCCTCCGCGTCGAGCGGCTGGTCGCGGCCGGCCGGGCGCCGGGCGCGACGCCCGCCGAGCGCCTGCGGGCGGCCACCGGGGCGCTGGCCCTGTGGCGCGGGCCGGCGCTGGCCGAGGTGGCCGAGGACGACTTCGCCCAGGGCGAGGTGGCCCGGGTGGAGGAGCTCCGGCTGCAGGCGCACGAGGCGCGCGCCGAGGCGCTGCTGGCCCTCGGGCGGTCCGACGACGTCCTCCCCGACCTCGGCCGGCTGGTGCGCGAGCACCCCTACCGCGAGCGCTTCGCCGGGCAGCTGGCCCTCGCGCTGTACCGCGCCGGACGGCAGGCCGACGCGCTCGCCGTGCTCGACGCCGCCCGCGCGCGGCTGGTCGGCGAGCTGGGGCTCGACCCGGGGCCGCAGCTGCAGGAGCTCGCCCGGCAGGTGCTCCGCCAGGACCCCGCGCTCGACGCGCCTGCCGGCGCGGTGCCGGCCGGGCCGCCGCCCGCCGTCCCGCCGCCGGTGGTGCCCGCCGCACCGGCGACGTCGCCGGTGCCCCTGCCGCTCACCTCGCTGGTCGGGCGGGACGACGACGTCGCCGCGGTGCGCCGGGCGCTGACCCGGCACCGGCTGGTCACCCTCACCGGTCCCGGCGGCACCGGGAAGACCCGGCTGGCGGTGGAGGCCGTGCGCGCGGCCGAGCACACCGTCTGGTGGACCGACCTGGCCGCCACTCCCCCGGGTGGGGTGGTCGTGGCCGTCGCCGCCGCCACGGGGACCGGCTCGACGTCGGCGGACGGCGCCCTCGCGGAGCTGGTGCGCGGGATCGGCGGCCGCGACGCGCTGCTGGTGCTCGACACCTGCGAGCACCGGGCCGGCGAGGTGGCCGCGCTGGTCCGGGCGCTCACCGCCGGGTGTCCCCGCCTCGGCGTCCTCGCCACGAGCCGGCGCCCGCTGGGGGTGCCCGGCGAGCTGGTCCTGGCGGTGCCGCCGCTGCCCCTCCCGGCCGGCGGCGACCTGGCGGCGGTCGCGGCGTCCCCGGCGGTGCGGCTCTACGGCGAGCGGGCCGCCGCGGCCCGCCCCGGCTTCGTCCTCGACGCCGGCAACGCCCGTGACGTCGCCGCCGTGTGCCGCCTGCTCGACGGGCTGCCGCTGGCCATCGAGCTCGCCGCCGCCCACGCCGCGGCGCTCAGCCCGGCCAAGACCGCGGCGCTGCTCGGCGACCACACGCGCCTGCTCGGCGAGGGCGAGGGCACCGGCCGGCACGCCGGGCTGCGCGCGGTCATGGACTGGAGCTACGGCCTGCTCTCCGCCGAGGAGGCGGCCTTCCTCGACCGCCTGTCGGTCTTCGCCGGGGCGTTCCCCCTCGAGGCGGCGGTGGAGGTCGCCGGCGCCGGCCTCGCCGCGGACGGCCTCCGGCTGCTGCTCGGGCTGGTCCGGCAGTCGCTGGTGGCCGCGGCCGGCGACGACCGCTTCCGGCTGCTCGAGACCGTGCGGGCCCACGCCGCGGCCCGCCTGGCGCGCGACCCCGCCGAGGCGGGGTCGGCCCGGGACCGGCACGCCCGCTGGTACGCCGCCTTCGCCGAGGAGGCCGACCGCAGCATCCGCGGCGCCGACCAGGCCGGCTGGCTCGCCGACCTGCGCACGGCCGGGCCCGACCTGCGGGCGGCCCTGCGCCACTGCCTCGACGGCACCGCGTCGCGCGCGGACCTCGGCGCCCGGCTGGTGTGCGCGCTGTCCTGGTACTGGTCCCACGAGGGCTCCTTCGCCGAGGCCCGCACCTGGGTCGCCGCGGCGCGGGCCGCCGGTCCGCACGGTCCGCGGCTCGACGCCTCGCTGCGGCTGGCGGCGGGCATGCACGCCGAGTCGGTCGGCGACCTGCACACCGCCGAGCACGAGTGCCGCGCGGCGGCGGCCGGCTTCGCCGCCGTCGGCGACGTCCGCGGCGAGGCCCGCGGCCTCCTGCACCTGGGCACGGCGCACTGGGCCCTGGGACGGCCGGCGGAGGCCGCCGCGGCGCAGGACCGGTCCATCGCGCTGTACCGGTCGGTGCGCTCCGACAGCGGCGCGGGCCTGGGCCTGGTGCTGCGCGCCCGCACGGCACTCGACGCGGGCGACGCCGCGGCCGCCCGGGAACTGCTGCTCGAGGCCCGGCCCGTGCTGGACCGCGCCGGCGACCGGCACCTGGTCGCCCTCTGCCTGGAGCAGCACGCCCGGACCTGCCTGGCGCAGGACGACCTGGCCGGCGCCGGCGACCTGGCCGGCGAGGCGCTCGGGGTGTTCGAGGCGGCCGGCTACCCCGAGGGCGTCACCGCGGCGCTGCAGACGCTGGGCCGCGTGGCCCTCCGCCGCGGCGACCCGGGCGCGGCGTCGGGCCGGTACCGGCGGGCCGCCGGCAACGCCCTCGACCTCGGGCACCCCGCCGCCGTCGCGGAGAGCCTCGAGCTGCTCGCGGAGGCGACCCTCGCCGCGGGGGACGCGCCGGCCGCCGCGCGGCTGCTCGGCGGCGCCGAGCGGGTGCGGGCCGACCACGGTCTCCCCCGCACCCGGTCACAGGCCGCCGAGCACGACCGCTGGCAGCCCCGGCTGCGCGCCGCGCTCGGCGACGGCTACGCGGCGGCGGTGGCCGACGGCGGACGGCGTCCGGTCGAGGACCTCCTCTGAGCCGGCCGGCACCGGGTGGTGGACACAGGCTGAGTACTGAGTCCATACTCAGGACCGTGGCCGTCACCGAAGCACTCTCCCTGTTCGGTGACCGCTGGGTCCTGCTGGTCGTCCGCGAGGCGGCGCTCGGCGTCCGGAGGTTCACCGACCTGCAGCAGACGACGGGTGCCCCGCGCACCGTCCTGGCCGACCGGCTGCGCCGGCTGGTGGCCGCCGGGGTGCTCGAGCAGCGCGAGTACGTGCTGCCCGGGGCCCGCCCGCGGCCGGAGTACGTCCTGACGCCGGCCGGACGCGACCTGCTGCCGGTCCTGGCGGCCTTCTCCGACTGGGCGGCGCGGCACCTGGCCGACGACCGCCCGCCGGACGTGACCTACCGGCACGCCGGCTGCGGCGGCCACGTGGGCGCGCACCTGGTGTGCGACTGCGGGGCCGACATCACACCGGGCGACCAGCTGGTCGCCTCCGTCCTCCGAGAGGGAGCCCGATGAGCACCACCCTGCCGTCCACCAGCGACGCCACCTTCGCCGCCGACGTCCTCGCCAGCGACCTGCCCGTGCTGGTCGACTTCACCGCGTCGTGGTGCGGGCCCTGCCGCATGGTGACGCCGGTCCTCGAGCAGCTGGCCGAGGCCGAGCGGGACCGCCTGCGGGTGGTGCAGCTCGACGTCGACGCCAACCCGGAGGTCACCCGGGCTCACCACGTGCTCGGTATGCCGACCATGTCCCTGTTCCGGGACGGCGAGGTGGTGACGACCATCGTCGGCGCCCGGCCGCGGGCGGCGATCGACCGGGCGCTCGAGCCGTACCTCGCGGCGCGCTGACCCGCCGGGCGGGCCCGCCGGCGTCAGCGCGCCGGCGGGTCCGTCCGGCCGTCGTCTCCGGACCGGCCCTCGGGGCGGGGCCCCTCGATGGCGCGCGGCGCCCTGCGCAGCGAGTCGAGCACGTCCTGGCCGGGCTGCCGCGGCGGGTCGACGAGCTCGGCCGGCGTGTCGGGGACGACCACCGACGGCCCGTCGTCCTCGTCGAAGCTGCGCGGCAGCTTCTTGAGGTGCCCGCTCATCGACCTGACCAGCAGCGCCGACGCGGCCAGCAGCACCAGGATGAGGAACAGGCCCAGCGGACCGGACTTGCCGACGTCCTCGGGCAGCTGCGGCTCGGCGGCGAGCACGACCTGCAGACCAGCGGATCCCAGCGGCGTCACGGGACCGGCACCTCGCTGCGGATGCCGGCGAACAGGTCGTCCTCGGGGAGGGCCGAGTCGACCAGCGAGCGGGCCAGCTCGTAGTCCTCGGTGGGCCACACCCGCTGCTGCAGGTCCATGGGGCAGGCGAACCAGCGGCCCTGCGGGTCGATCTGGGTGGCGTGCGCGATGAGCGCGGCGTCCCGGACCGGGAAGTACTCGGCGCAGGGCACCCGCGTGGTGACCCGGGCGCTCATGTCGCGCTCCGGGTCCCAGTTGGCCAGCCACTCGGCGTAGGGCGAGTCGGCGCCGGTCTCGAGCATGGCCTCGTGCAGCGCCCGCGTCCGGGTCAGCGTGAAGCCCATGTGGTAGTAGAGCTTGCTCGGCTGCCAGGGCTCCCCGAGGTCGGGGTAGCGCTCGGGGTCACCGGCCGCCTCGAAGGCGAGCACCGACACGTCGTGGGTCTTGACGTGGTCGGGGTGCGGGTAGCCGCCGCGCTCGTCGTAGGTGAGCACGACGTGCGGGCGGAACCGGCGGATCAGCGCGACCAGGGGCGCGGCCGCCTCCTCGGTGGGCACCAGCGCGAAGCAGCCCTCGGGCAGCGGCGGCAGCGGGTCGCCCTCGGGCAGGCCCGAGTCGACGAACCCGAGGAACTCCTGCTGGACGCCGAGGATCTCGCGGGCGTGCGCCATCTCCTCGGCGCGCAGCTGCGGCAGCCGCTCCCACACCTCGGGGCGGTCGAGCGCCGGGTTGAGCACCGAGCCGCGCTCGCCGCCGGTGCACGTCGCCACCATCACCTCGACGCCCTCGGCGACGTACTTGGCCATCGTCGCCGCGCCCTTGCTCGACTCGTCGTCGGGGTGGGCGTGCACGGCGAGCAGGCGCAACGGGTCCGCATCGGTCACCCGACCAGTGTCCCCCGGCGCGGCACCGGGACGCCGCGGACCCCGCCCCTCGGACGGGTGGGTGTGCTGCTCGTCACTGTGCGGTCGGATACGTTCCGTCTCCCCTGCGGGCCCCGGCACCACCGGAACAGGTCCGTGCAGGGGCCCCTCGGCCGGTGTTAGCTTGGCCGGATCGACGTCGCCGCCTCCCGGCCGGGAGGTGGCCCCCGAGCTGCAGGAGTACCACGCGTGACCACCGGCACTGAAGAGCAGGGCATCTGGCTGACCCAGGAGGCCCACGACCGGCTGAAGGCCGAGCTCGACCAGTTGGTGGCCGGACGGCCGGCCATGGCCGCCGAGATCAACGCCCGCCGCGAGGAGGGCGACCTCAAGGAGAACGGCGGCTACCACGCCGCCAAGGAGGAGCAGGGCAAGCAGGAGGGCCGCATCCGGCAGCTCACCGACCTGCTGCGCAAGGCCCGCGTGGGCGAGCCGCCGACGACGGCGACCACCGCCGAGCTCGGCACGGTCATCACGATCAGGTTCCAGGGCGACGACGAGACCGAGAAGTTCCTCCTCGGTTCGCGCGAGATCGCCGGCACCACCGATCTGACCGTCTACTCCCCGGAGTCGGCGCTCGGCGCGGCGATCCTCGGCTCGGCGCCGGGCACCACGGTCACCTACCAGGCCCCGAACGGCCGCGACATCACCGTCGACGTCGTCGCCGTCGAGCCGTTCGTCCCCTGACGCCCGTGGGCCGCGGGGTGCGGTCCCGGCGCGCGGAGAACACCGGGTTCGAGTGCGGGTGGTGCCACTCCCCCGTCCCGGCGAACACCGACGGGCACTACCGCAACCACTGCCCGTACTGCCTGTGGTCGCTGCACGTCGACGACCTGCCCGGTGACCGCGCCAGCGGGTGCCGGGGGCTGATGGAGCCGATCGGGCTGGTCGAGAAGTCGGGCAAGGGCTGGCAGGTGGTGCACCGCTGCACCACGTGCGGCCACCGCCAGCCCAACCGGCTCGTCCGCGACGGCGACGCTCCCGACGACCTGGACCTCGTCCTCTCGCTCCCCTGGCTGTAGGCGCCCACTGGGGTCCCCCTCGTGGTCCTGGGGTCTCGCAGGGCCCCAGGACCACGAGAACGACCCCGGGAGCCGCGTGTGAACGCCCGTTGCCGGTGCCGTCAGACCGGCGCGAGCCTCCGCACGCTGAGGTCTGCGACATCGAGGACGTGCACGCCGTCGTCGTTCGCGTACACCAGCACCCGGCCGTCCCGCATGACGGCCGCGGTGTCGACGGGGTGCCACGGGCGCTGGTCCACCACCTCCCCGTCATCGGTCAGGCGGACGAGAGTGTGGCGGCGCCCCTCGTAGCCCACCCGCAGGACGACCCACGTCCCCGATGCCGCGTCGTGGCTGACGGGGCCGATCCCCTCGTCCGGCCACGCGACGGACGCACGCGCCGCACCGTCCCGGTCGAAGACACGCAGCACCGATCCGCTCTCCTCCGCCTCGACGACCGCGACGGTCTCCGGACCGCCCGCGGCGTGGCTGACGGAGAAACCGACCGCGGGCGTGCGCCGCCACGACGGAGTCAGGTCGGCATCCGCCAGCCGCAACCACCCGGTACCGGCCAGGAGCGTCGTCCGCGGGTCGAGCGCGACGACCGTCGTGACCCCGCGCAGGGACGTGAGCTCTCGACCGGTCGTCGCATCGAGGACCACGGTCGGTTGGCTCGCGTAGCCGACGGCGACCCGGCGGCCGGACAGGACGGTCAGCTGCTGCACGTTCGTGCGTGATCGGTTCTGCCACGCGCGTCGCCCGTCGAGGCCGTACGCACAGACGCCGTGCCGCGCCCAGGCGCCGGCGACGACGACCGGGACCGGACCTGACGCGAGGGTCAGCCGGGTGCCACCGGCGTCGAGGACGGTGTCGAAGGCAGCGACGCGCACACCGCGGAACGACGACCAGACCTCGACCGCCCGCTCCCAGGCGCCGATGACGACGAGGTCGTCGTCCCACGGCGCGGCGGCCGGGTGCCGGATGCGGCTGCCCACGGGTCAGGCGGGGGCGAGACCGCGGCGGCGCAGCAGCGGGGCGGGGTCGGCGTCCCGGCCGCGGACGGCGCGGAAGGCCTCCAGCGGGTCCACCGACCCACCGCGGGCGAGCAGCCGGTCGCGGAAGACGTCACCGTTCTCCCGCCGCAGCCCGCCGTTGTCCTTGAACCACTCCACGGTGTCGGCGTCGAGGACCTCCGACCAGATGTAGGAGTAGTAGCCGGCCGCGTACCCCCCGGCGAACACGTGCTGGAAGTACGTCGTCCGGTAGCGCGGCGGCACCAGGTCGGAGGAGACACCGGCGTCGGCCAGCGCCCGGCGCTCGAACTCCGCCGGGTCCCCGACCTCGGTCTCCGGCGTGATCCGGTGCCACGCCTGGTCGAGCAGCGTCGCGGCCAGGTACTCCAGCGTCGCGAAGCCCTCGCCCCACAGCGACGCGGCGTCGATCGCCTCGACGACGGCGGCCGGCAGCGGCTCGCCGGTCTCGACGTGGCGCGCGTAGTGGCCCAGGACCTCCGGCCACAGCGCCCACATCTCGTTGACCTGGCTCGGGAACTCGACGAAGTCCCGCGGCACCGCGGTCCCGGCGAAGCGCGGGTAGGTGACCGCCGAGCTCAGTCCGTGCAGGGCGTGGCCGAACTCGTGGAACAGCGTGGTGACCTCGTCGAGCGTGAGCAGCGTCGGCCGGCCCTCGGGCGCACGCGCCACGTTGAGGTTGTTGACGACGACCGGCCGGGTGCCGAGCAGCCGCGACTGCGTGACGAACGAGCTCATCCACGCCCCGCCGCGCTTGCCCTCCCGGGCGAGGAAGTCGCCGAGGTAGAGGCCCACCTGCTCGCCGTCGGGACCGGTGACCGCCCAGACCCGCACGTCGGGGTGGTAGCCGGCCAGGTCGGGGCGCGGGGTGAAGCGGTAGCCGTAGAGCAGCTCCGCCGCGCGGAAGACGCCGTCGACCAGGACGCGGTCCAGCTCGAACCACGACCGCAGCGCCGTGGTGTCCACCGAGTACCGCTCGGCGCGCACCCGCTCGCTGTAGAACGCCCAGTCCCAGGGCGCCAGCTCGGTCACGCCGTCGCGGGCGGCGACCTCGACCAGCGCCTCGGCCTCGGCCCGCGCGTTGGCCACCGACGGGCCGACCATCGAGGTCAGCATCGCGTCGACGGCGGCGGTGCTGCCGGCGGTCTGGTCGGCCAGCACCAGGTCGGCGTGGGTGGCGAAGCCGAGCAGCCGCGCACGCTCGGCCCGCACCCGGGCGATCCGCGCGGCCACCGGCCCGTTGTCGTGCTCCCCGGACGACGCGCGGCCCACCGACGCCTCGAACACCCGGCGGCGCAGCTCCCGGTCGCGCAGCCGGGCCAGGACCGGCTGGCCGGTGGGCAGCAGCAGCGGCAGGACGTACCCGTCGAGGTCCCGGTCGGCGGCGGCACGGGCCGCGGCGGCCACCTCCTCCTCGCCCAGCCCCTCGAGCTCGGCGGCGTCGGCGACCCGGACGGCGGCGGCCTCGGTGGCCAGCTGGAGGTTCTGCCCGAACCGCGTGGACAGCTCCGAGAGCTCGCGGTTGAGCCCGGACAGCCGCGCGCGGCCGGCGTCGTCCAGGCGCGCCCCGGCCAGCACCCGGTCGAGGTGGTGGCGCTCGACCAGCCGGACCGCCTCGGCGTCCAGCCCGGCGTCGTGCCGGGTGGCGTGGACGGCGTCGACGCGGGCGAACAGCGCCGGGTCCAGGCGCAGCGCGTCGGCGTGCGCGGCCTCCAGCGGCGCCACCTCCCGCTCGATCTCGCGCAGGCGCGGACTCGACAGCGACGACGCGAGGTTGCCGAACACCGCCTCGGCGCGGCGCAGCAGCCGTCCCGAGCGCTCGAGGGCCTCGATCGTGTTGCCGAAGGTCGGCGGCTCGGTGGACGCGGTGACCGCGTCCAGCTCCGCGCGCTGCTCGGCCATCCCGGCCAGGACGGCCTCGCGGCAGTGCTCGAGCGAGATGTCGGCGAACGGCGGCAGCCCGAAGGGCAGGGGCGACGACTCGAGCAGCGGGTTGTCGGTGGACACGGCGGGGGCGGGCTCAGCGCTCATCGCCGTCCATCCTGCGCTCCTGCACCGCCTTGCGACGCCGGTGGGGCGGGAGCCGGGCCGAGGGACGCGGGTGGCCCGGGACCCACCGGTCCCCGGGCCACCCCCGTCCCCGCCCGTCCCGGCGGGGACGCCGTCCTAGCGGCTGGCGGTCCGGCGGTAGATCCGGACCGACAGCGGCACGAAGACCGCCAGCAGCAGCGCCGACCAGATCAGCGTGTAGAGCACCGGGTGCTGCAGCGGCCACGCGTCGGGGGCACCCAGCCCCGGCGCGGTGTTGCCGAACAGCTCCCGGGCGGCCTGCACGACCGCCGACACCGGGTTCCAGTCCGCGATCACCTTCAGCACCGTCGGGAAGTTGTCCGTCGGCACGAACGTGTTGGCGATGAAGGTCAGCGGGAAGATCACGATGAAGCTGGCCTGCTGCACCACCTCGGGGGTGCGCACGAGCAGGCCCACGGTCGCCATCAGCCAGCTCATGGCGTAGGCGAAGAACAGCAGCAGCGCGAAACCGGCCAGCGCCTCGAGCAGCGAGGACCGGATCCGCCAGCCGACGATGAGCCCGGTCACACCCATGACCACGATGGAGAGCGCGTTGAGCGCCAGGTCGGCGACCGTCCGGCCGACCAGGACCGCCGAGGACGCCATCGGCAGCGACCGGAACCGGTCGATGAGGCCCTTCTGCAGGTCCTCGGCGAGGCTCGCCCCGGTGATCGTGCTGCCGAAGACGATGGTCTGGGCGAAGATCCCCGGCAGCAGGAACTCGGCGTAGCTGATGCCCTGGATGGGGATGGCGCTGCCGAAGACGTAGCGGAACAGCAGCACGAACATGATCGGCGACAGCGTCGCGAAGACGATGAGCTCCGGGACCCGCCTGACCTTCACCAGGTTGCGGCGGGTGATCGTGAGGCCGTCCTCGACGGCGACGGACAGCGCGCTCATCGGGCACTCCCTGCGGTCTCGGCCGGCGTGCGCCCGGCGGCCACCTGCGCGGGTCCTGTGGGGTCGGCGCCGTCCTCGGCCGCGTGGCCGGTGAGCGCGAGGAACACGTCGTCGAGGTCGGGCCGGCGCAGCCCGACGTCGAGCACCTCCACGCCGGCGGCCGCCAGCAGTCCCAGCGCCTCGGCCAGCGCCTCGGTGCCGCCCCGCACCGGCAGGCTCAGCCGGCGGTTCTGCTCGTCGAGGTGCGGCTCCCCGGCGCCGAGTGGCGCCAGCTGCCGGGCGGTCTCCACCAGGTCGTCGGCGCGGCCGACCGTGAGCTCCAGCCGCTGCCCGCCCACCTGGGCCTTGAGCTCGTCGGCGGTGCCGCGGGCGATGACCCGGCCGTGGTCGATGACCACCATCCGGTCGGCCAGCCGGTCGGCCTCCTCGAGGTACTGGGTGGTGAGCAGGATCGTCGTCCCCCCGCCGGCCAGGTCGGCGATGAACTCCCACATGCCCAGCCGGCTGCGCGGGTCGAGCCCGGTGGTGGGCTCGTCGAGGAAGAGCACCCGGGGCCGGGCGATCAGGGAGGCGGCGATGTCCAGGCGCCGGCGCATGCCGCCGGAGTAGGTCTTCGCCGGCCGGGACGCGGCGTCGCTGAGGTCGAAGCGCTCGAGCAGCTCCCCGGCCCGGGCCCGCGCCTCGCGCTTGCCGAGCCGGTAGAGCCGGCCGACCATCTCCAAGTTCTCGAAGCCGGTGAGGTACTCGTCGACGGCGGCGTACTGCCCGGTGAGCCCGATGACCGAGCGCACCCGGTCGGGCTCCCGGACGACGTCGACGCCGGCCACCTCGGCGCGGCCGCCGTCGGGCAGCAGCAGCGTGGTCAGGATGCGGACGACCGTCGTCTTGCCCGCACCGTTGGGCCCGAGCAGGCCCAGCACGCCGCCCTCCGGGACGGTCAGGTCGACACCGGCCAGCGCGGTGTTCGCGCCGAAGCGCTTCTGCAGTCCCTCGACGAGGATGGCGTCGCTCATGCTGGCGAAACTACGTGTGGCCGCCGACACTTCCCGAGCCCTCGTCCTGCTCCAGCCACCGGTCGCACGCCGTACCGACCGCGGCGGCGCGGAGAACTCATCGCCGCCCCCGGGAGGGCCCGCCGCGAGTGGACCGTGGGGGCGGCCCCGTCAGCCCGCGGTCACCTCGTAGCCGGCCCGGCCGAGCGCGGCGAGCACCTCGTCGGCGTGCGTGGGCCCCCGCGTCTCCAGGACGACGAAGACCTCCACCTCGCCCAGCCCCAGCCGGGTCGCGGTCCGCTCGTGCTCGACCTCCAGCACGTTGGCGCCCACGTCGGCCAGCGCCGTGAGCACCGCCGCCAGCGACCCGGGGCGGTCGGGCACGCGCAGCCGCAGCCGCAGGTACCGCCCGGCCGCCGCCATGCCGTGCTGCACCACCTTGAGCATCAGCACCGGGTCGATGTTGCCGCCGGAGACCACCGCCACCACCGGCGGCGGGAACGCGGCCGGGTCGGCCAGCACCGCGGCGACCGCGGCGACCCCCGCCGGCTCGACGACGAGCTTGGCCCGCTCCAGGCAGAACAGCAGGGCCTGCGAGAGGTCCTCCTCGCTCACGGTGCGCACCTCGTCGACCAGCTCCCGCACGTGCGCGAGCGTCAGCTCCGCGGGCGCCCCGACCGCGATGCCGTCGGCCATCGTCGTCATCCCCGTCAGCGGCACCGGCCGGCCCGCGGCCAGGGACCCCGGGAAGGCGGCCGCCGCCGCGGCCTGCACCGCCACCACCCGGACGCCGGGCCGCCGGTCCTTCACCGCCGCCGCGATGCCCGACACCAGCCCGCCCCCACCGGTGCAGACGACGACCGTGGCGACGTCGGGGCACTGCTCCAGGACCTCGAGCCCGACCGTGCCCTGCCCGGCGATGACGTCGCGGTGGTCGAACGGGTGGATGAAGACCGCGCCGGTCTCCCGCGCGTGCGCCGTGGCGGCGGCCAGCGCCTCGGTGAGGGTGTGCCCGGTCAGCCGGGCCTCGGCGCCGTAGCCGCGGGTGGCGGCGACCTTGGGCAGCGGCGCGCTCTCGGGCATGAACACCGTCGCCCGGACGCCCAGCATGCGCGCGGCCAGCGCCACCCCCTGCGCGTGGTTGCCCGCGCTGGCCGCGACGACGCCGCGCGCCCGCTCGTCGGGCGTGAGCCGGGCCAGCCGGGTGTAGGCGCCGCGGAACTTGAACGAGCCGGTGTGCTGGAGGTTCTCGCACTTGAGCCAGACCGGTCCGCCGACCCGCTCGGCGAGAGCGCGGGAGTGCTCCAGCGGCGTGCGCCGCACGATCCCCTCCAGCAGCGCTGCCGCGTCGGCGACGTCCGCCCCGCTGACCAGCGGCGTCGTGCCCGCCACCTGCTCCACCCCGGTCATGCCCGGATCCTCCCAGCCCGGACGGCGGACGGTGCCCCGATCGCCGGCACCGTCGTACCGTGTCGGGGGTGACGGACGTCGCCCCAGCGCAGACCCCACCCGCACCGACGACCCTCGGCGAGCTCCGTGCCGGCGGAGCCGCCTTCCGGCCCGTCAAGGCCGAGATCCGCGCCAACCTGCTCGCCCGCCTCGGCGCCGGCGAGCCCACCCTGCCCGGCATCGTCGGCTTCGAGGACACCGTCGTCCCCGAGGTCGAGCGAGCGCTCATCGCCGGCCACGACCTCGTCCTGCTGGGCGAGCGCGGCCAGGGCAAGACCCGCCTCATCCGCACCCTCGTCGGGCTGCTCGACGAGTGGACCCCCGTGCTGGCCGGCAGCGAGCTCAACGAGCACCCGCTGGCACCGATCAGCGTGTGGGCGCACCGCCAGATCGCCGAGCACGGCGACGCCACCCCGGTCGGCTGGCTGCACCGCAGCGAGCGCTTCGGGGAGAAGCTGGCCACCCCGGACACCAGCGTCGGCGACCTCATCGGCGACGTCGACCCGATCAAGGTGGCCGAGGGCCGCACGCTCGGCGACCCCGAGACCGTGCACTACGGCCTGGTCCCCCGCACCAACCGCGGCATCTTCAGCGTCAACGAGCTGCCCGACCTCGCCGAGCGCATCCAGGTCGCGCTGCTCAACGTGCTCGAGGAGCGCGACATCCAGATCCGCGGCTACCGGGTGCGGCTGCCCCTGGACCTGCTGCTGGTGGCCAGCGCCAACCCCGAGGACTACACCAACCGCGGGCGGATCATCACCCCGCTCAAGGACCGCTTCGGCGCCGAGGTGCGGACCCACTACCCGCTCGAGCTCGCCGACGAGGTCCGCCTGCTGCGCCAGGAGGCGCACACCTCGTGGCTCGGCGGGCCGAGCCGGCACGACGCCTTCGACGCGCCGATCGTCCCCGAGCACCTGCTCGAGATCGTCGCCCGCTTCACCCGGCTGGTCCGCGAGTCCAGCCACGTCGACCAGCGCTCGGGCGTCAGCGCCCGCTTCGCCATCGCCGGGCTGGAGACCGTCGCCGCCTCCGCCGTCCGCCGGGCCGCCGTCGCCGGGGAGACCCGGCCGGTGGCGCGGGTGGTCGACCTGCCGGGCATCGTCCCGGCCAGCCGCGGCAAGGTCGAGTTCGCCGACTCCGGCAGCGACCCCGACGACGACCGCGAGATGGAGGTGCTGGAGCACCTGCTGCGACAGGCCACCGCACAGACCTTCCGCGCCCGCTGCGGCGGGCTGGACCTGACCGGTCTGCAGGAGCACTTCACCGGCGGGGAGACCGTCGAGTCCGGCGAGCTGGTGCCCGGCGCGGCCCTGCTCGGCCAGCTCGGCACCATCCCGAGGCTGGCCGAGCTGCTCGGCCGCATCGGGGTCCCCGAGGGTGAGGAGTCGGCCGAACAGGCCGCCGCCGCGGTCGAGTTCGCGCTCGAGGGCCTCTACCTCACCCGCCGGCTGGCCAAGGACACCGACGGCTCGCGGACGGTCTACGGGGCATGAGGGGCGAGCTCGCGAGCCCCTCCGGAGACGGAGCCAGGCCCCTGCTCGGGGAACCGACGAGCGCCAGCGAGGAGGGGGCATGAGCAGGTCCCGCCCCGGCAGGGGGTACCGGTACGGCCGCTGGCGGGGCGGGCCGGACCCGCTCGCCCCGCCCTACGACCTGGGCAGCGCCGTCGACGAGATCGGCGACTCCGTCCTCGGCGGCAGCGGCGTGCGCGAGGCGCTGCGGGAGCTGCTGCGGCGCGGCATGGACGGCCGACGCGGCCTCGACGAGCTGCGCCGCTCCGTCCGCGACCGGCTGCGGCAGGCCCGCCAGGCCGGGCGGATGGACGGCACGCTGCAGGAGGTCCGCGAGCTGCTCGACCGGGCGCTGCAGGCCGAGCGGCGCGAGCTCTTCCCCGACCCGGACGACGCCGCGCGCCTGGCCGAGGCAGAGCTCGACGCGCTGCCGCACGACACCGCGGGTGCGGTCCGCGCGCTCAAGGACTACCCGTTCCGCTCCGGGGAGGCCCAGCAGGCCTACGACCAGATCCAGGACCTGCTGCGCCGGGAGGTGCTCGACAGCTCCTTCGCCAACATGAAGCAGGCGCTGCAGAACGCCACCGAGGGCGACATGCAGGCGGTCAAGGACATGGTCGCCGACCTCTCGCAGCTGCTCGACGCGCACAACCGCGGCGAGGACACCGACGAGCAGTTCCGCGAGTTCATGGAGAAACACGGGCAGTTCTTCCCCGACGACCCGCAGTCGGTGGACGAGCTGGTCGACTCCCTCGCCCGCCGGGCGGCCGCGCAGGAGCGGATGATGGCCGGCCTGTCGCCCGAGCAGCGGGCGGAGCTGGCCGACCTCATGGCCCAGACGATGTCCGACATGGGGCTGGCCAGCGAGATGGCGCACCTGCAGGACGCGCTGCGGCAGGCCCGCCCCGACCTGCCGTGGGGTCAGCGCGGGCAGGTGCCCGACGGCGAGCAGTCGCTCGGCCTGGGCGACGCCACCAGCGCCGTCGCCGAGCTCGCCGACCTCGAGGCGCTGTCCAACCAGCTCTCCCAGGGCTACGCCGGCGCCTCGCTGGCCGACGTCGACCAGGAGCTGCTGGAGCAGGCGCTGGGCAGGGAGGCGGTCGACGACCTCGCCGCGCTGCGCCAGATGGAGCGCGAGCTGGAGCGGCAGGGCTACCTCAACCGCTCCGACGGCAAGCTGGAGCTCTCGCCCAAGGCGGTCCGCAGGCTCGGCGCGACCGCGCTGCGGCGGGTGTTCGCCGAGCTCGACGCCACCGGCCGGGGCGAGCACGACGTCGCCGACGCCGGGTCGGCCGGGGAGCTGACCGGCAGCTCGCGGGAGTGGCACTTCGGCGACGAGCAGCCGCTCGACGTCGTCCGCACGGTCCGCAACGCGGTGCTGCGCACCGCCGGCGAGCCGCGCGCCGACGGCACGCGGACGGTGCGCATCGCCGTCGAGGACTTCGAGGTGGTCGAGACCGAGCGGCGCACCGGGGCCGCGGTCGCGCTGCTGGTCGACCTGTCCTACTCGATGGCGCTGCGCGGCACGTGGGGCGCGGCGAAGTCGACGGCGATGGCGCTGCACTCCCTGGTGACCACCCGGTTCCCGCAGGACGCCATCCAGATCATCGGCTTCTCCTCCACCGCGCAGGTGCTGCGCCCGGAGACGCTGGCCGAGCTGTCGGTGGACACGCTGCAGGGCACCAACCTGCAGCACGGGCTGATGCTGGCGCGGCGCTTCCTGGCCCACCACCGCGACGCCGAGCCGGTGGTCCTGGTGGTCACCGACGGCGAGCCGACGGCGCACCTGGAGGACGACGGCACCCCCTACTTCTGCTGGCCGCCGATGCCCGAGACGATCGCCAAGACCGTCGCCGAGGTGGAGCGGGTGGCCCGGTCGGGCGCGACGCTCAACGTCTTCGCGCTCGACCCGGAGCCGGGGCTGGTGCAGTTCGTCCACGACATCACCGCCCGCGCCGGGGGCCGGGTGTTCACCCCCGACAGCGAGCGGCTGGGCGAGTACGTCGTCGCCGACTACCTGCGCACCCGTCGGGGACGCCGGGCACGCTGAGGGAGGGCCTGCACCCCGTGGACGTCGAGGAGGTCGGTCTCGACGTCGTCCTGCCGCTGCGCAGCGCGGTGCTGCGCGGCGGAGGGCCGGCCGCGATGCCGGGTGACGACGACCCGGCCACCGTCCACCTCGCCGCGCGGACCCCGGACGGCGCCGTCGTCGGCGTCGTCCGGCTGTCCCCCGCGCCCTGCCCGTGGCGCCTGCACGCGCGGGCCCCGTGGCAGCTGCGCGGCATGGCGACCGACGCGACCGTGCGCGGCGCCGGCACCGGCCGGGCGCTGGTCGAGGCGGGCCGCGCGCTGGTCGCCGCCCGCGGCGGGGACCTGCTGTGGTGCAACGCCCGGGAGTCCGCGGCCGGCTTCTACGAGCGGATGGGCTTCGCGGTGGTGACCGACCGCTTCGACGTCGACCCGATCGGCCCCCACGTCGGCATGCTCACCGCAGTGGGTGCGAGCGGCTCGAGCTGATCCCCGGGATCGCGCCGGCGCGGAAGGCGTCGACGAAGAGCCGGTGGTCCTCCTGCGCCTGCCGCGCGTAGGAGTGCGCGAACGCGACCAGGTCCGCGACGAACTCCCCCCGGCGGTCGCCGACCATCGCCACGATCGCCTCCTCGGTCTGGAAGTCGACGAGGGTGTGGTCGCTGTCGGCGTCCCCGACGCAGTGCATCTTCGCCGTCGCCCGGCCCAGCTGGGCCAGCACCGGGGCGATCTCGTCGGGCTCGGTGAGGTCGTCCCACTCGAGGTCGACCTCGTAGGGCGAGAGCTCCTGGACGACGAAGCCGACGCCGTCGATCTCGGTGTGGCCGAGGAACTGCGAGGCGTTGGCCTGCAGCGCCCGCTGGCTGACCGCCGTCCGGTGCCCGTGGTGCTCGAAGTACCCGCCGATCCGCGGGTCGCGCACCACCCGGCTCGGCGCGGCCACGTTGCCCTGCTTGAGCGACAGGACGACGTCGTTCTCCAGCGCCTGGTCGTAGCCCTCGAGCAGCACGTTGTAGGCGGGCAGCCCGGCGCTGCCGATCCCGAAGCCGCCGGTGCCGATGACGTCCTTGACGTCGTAGGCGACGTCGCGGCGGCGCACCGGCGGCACGACCGTCGTCCGCCACCGGTCGAGCGCGGCCAGCACCCGGTCGCGCTCGTCGCCGTCGAGCCGGCGGGTGCGGCCGCCGTCGGTGAACCGCCGTGCGTAGCCCTCGACGACGGTCATCCGGTCGAGCAGCGAGCCCCGGGTGCGCGTGGTCGTCTCCAGGATCGCCTCGTGGACGGCGCCCTCGGTGTTGGCCGTGGTCAGCGCGAAGGAGCGGTCGTCGTCGGAGCGGGTGAAGGCCTCGACCTGGTCGAGGTAGGAGTGCAGGTAGGTGCCCAGCAGGTCGCCGATGACGTCGTCACCGAGCGCCTTGCGCCAGGCCAGCAGGGCGAAGCTGGCGACGAAGCGGCGCAGGTCCCAGCTGACGTGGCCGACGTAGGCCTCGTCGAAGTCGTTGACGTCGAAGACGATCCGCCCGGCGCCGTCCATGTAGGTGCCGAAGTTCTCCGCGTGCAGGTCGCCCTGGATCCACACCCGGCTGGTCCGCTCGTCGCACCAGCGGTCCTCCAGCACGTCCATGTCGGCGTAGAAGAGGCAGGCGCTGCCGCGGTAGAAGGCGAACGGATCGGCGGCCATCTTGCGGAACTTGGTGCGGAAGGCGTCGGCGTCGGCGGCCATCAGCTCGGAGAAGGCGTCCACCAGCACGTCGACGATCACCGCCGAGCGGTCACCTGGGCTTCCCTCGGAGGACACCCGTCGGGGGGATTCGGACACGGGGGGCACCGTAGAGGCTCGATAGCCTGCGGGGACAGACGGTTGCGGGGCGCGACGATCGGGGTCGGCGGTGACACGAGCAGGCACGGCACGGCGGTGGGCGGCCGGCGCCGCCTACGGCAGCGGCGGGGCCGGCCTGGCCGGCGCGGGGCTGTTCGGGCTGCTGCGGCTGCAGGCCCGCGCGGCCCGCCGCAGGGTCGAGTCGCACTCCTCCCAGCAGGACCCGCCCTCCGGTGACGGCGTCTACGGCAAGCGGCGCGGCAAGCCCCTGGTGTTCACCGTCCTCGGCGACTCCAGCGCCGTGGGCCTCGGCGTCGACCGCGCGGCCGAGACACCCGGCGCGCTGCTGGCCGCCGCGCTGGCCGAGCTGGCCGAGCGGCCCGTCCGGCTGCGCCGACTCGCGGTCTCCGGCGCCGAGTCCTGCGAGCTCGACCCGCAGGTCGACCGGGCCCTGGCCGAGCACCCCGACGTCGTCCTGATCATGATCGGCGCCAACGACGTCACCACCCGCACCCGCCCGGCGGTCTCGGTGCGCCACCTCGCCGACGCCGTGCGGCGGCTGCGGGAGGCCGGCGCGGAGGTCGTCGTCGGCACCTGCCCGGACCTCGGCACGGTCCGCCCGATCGGCCAGCCGCTGCGGCTGCTCGCCCGGCGGTGGAGCCGGCAGCTGGCCGCGGCGCAGACGATCGCGGTGGTCGAGGCCGGTGGCCGCACGGTCTCCCTGGGCTCGGTGCTCGGCCCGAGCTTCGCCCAGGACCGCACACTGTTCAGCGTCGACGAGTTCCACCCCAGCGCCGCCGGTTACGCCTCGGCGGCCGCGGTCATCCTGCCCGCGCTCGCCGACGCCGTCGGCGTCTGGCCGGCGCACGCCGAGGGCCGCCGGCGGCGGCGCGGCGCCGTCCGCCCCGTGGCCCGGGCCGCGGCGCGGGCCGCCGGCCGGCCGGGCACCGAGGTGCGCGCCACCGAGGTCCGCGGCTCCCGGACCGGCCCGCTGGGCACCTGGGCGCGGCTGCTGCGCCGCCGTCCGACCGAGCTGCCGACCCCGGAGGAGGCGCCCGTCACGGAGGTGCCGGTCGGCTGAAGGAGGCCCCCCTACAGGGCGCCGGTAGGGCGTGAGCCGCGCCACAGGCGGTGGACCGCACGGCGTTCTGCCCGCATCCGGCTGCCTACCCGGGGGTAGTTTCCCCGGTGACCCGACACCCGGCACCTCCGGCCGGGCCCGCCTCATCGTGGAGGACCCCATGCCCGAAGCAGTCATCGTCGCGACCGCGCGCTCGCCCATCGGGCGTGCGTTCAAGGGGTCGCTCAAGGACCTGCGCCCCGACGACCTGACCGCCACCATCGTCCGCGCCGCGCTGGACAAGGTGCCCGCGCTGGACCCGGCCGACATCGACGACCTGATGCTGGGCTGCGGCCTGCCCGGTGGCGAGCAGGGCCACAACATGGGCCGCGTGGTCAGCGTCCTGCTCGGCATGGACCACCTGCCGGGCACCACGATCACCCGCTACTGCTCCTCGTCGCTGCAGACGACCCGGATGGCCATGCACGCCATCAAGGCCGGCGAGGGCGACGTGTTCGTCTCCGCCGGCGTGGAGATGGTGTCCCGGTTCGTCAAGGGCAACAGCGACTCGCTGCCCGACACGCAGAACCCGGCCTTCCTCGACGCGCAGGCCCGGGTGGCCAAGACCGCCGAGAGCGGCGCGGACTCCTGGACCGACCCGCGGCAGAACGGCGAGGTCCCCGACGTCTACGTCGCCATGGGGCAGACCGCCGAGAACCTGGCGCTGCTCAAGGACGTCTCCCGGCAGGAGATGGACGAGTTCGCCGTCCGCAGCCAGAACCTGGCGGAGAAGGCGATCGAGGAGGGCTTCTGGGAGCGGGAGATCACCCCGGTCACCACCCCTGACGGCACCGTCGTCAGCAAGGACGACGGCCCCCGCGCCGGCACGACCCTCGAGGGCATCTCCGGCCTCAAGCCGGTCTTCCGTCCCGACGGCCGGGTGACCGCGGGCAACGCCTGCCCGCTCAACGACGGCGCCGCCGCGGTGGTCGTCATGAGCGACACCAGGGCCCGCGACCTCGGCCTGACCCCGCTGGCGCGCATCGTCTCCACCGCGGTCACCGGCCTCTCGCCGGAGATCATGGGCTACGGCCCCGTCGACGCCTCGCGGCTGGCCCTGCAGCGGGCGGGCATGACCGTCGACGACATCGACCTGGTCGAGATCAACGAGGCCTTCGCCGCGCAGGTCATCCCGAGCTACCGGGACCTGGGGATCGACATCGACAAGCTCAACGTGCACGGCGGCGCCATCGCCGTCGGCCACCCGTTCGGCATGACCGGCGCCCGGATCACCGGCACGCTGCTCAACGGCCTGCAGACGAGGGACGCGACCTTCGGCCTGGAGACCATGTGCGTCGGTGGCGGCATGGGCATGGCCATGGTGCTGGAGCGCCTCTCCTGAGCTGATCCCGCACACGACGGCGGCCCGGTCCCTTGCTGGGGGCCGGGCCGCCGTCGCCCGCGGGCCCCGTTCCCGGCCCCGTCGGGCCCGGGAACGGGAGTGGCCCGGCCCCCGAGGGGACCGGGCCACCGACCGCCATCGGCTCAGTTGTCCTGGAAGTAGGACAGCAGCCGCAGGATCTCCAGGTACAGCCAGACGACCGTGACGAGCAGGCCGAAGGCGATGTACCAGGCGAACTTGGCCGGGGCGCCACGGCGGATGGCCTCGTCGGCCATGTCGAAGTCGAGCAGCAGCGAGAAGGCCGCCACGCCGATCACGACGAGGCTGAAGACGATGGCCAGCGGGCCGCCGTCGCGCAGGCCCAGGCCGCCGGGGACGAAGAAGCCGATCACCAGGTTGACCAGGACCAGGGCCAGGACGCCGAACAGCGCGCCCACGACCCAGCGGGTCAGCTTGGGGGTGACCCGGATGGCGCCGGTCTTGTAGACCACGAGCATCCCGGCGAAGACACCGAAGGTGCCGATGATCGCCTGGACGACGATCCCCGGGTAGATCGTGTTGAAGGCCTCGCTGATGGCGCCGAGGGCGACACCGTAGAGCGCGCCGTAGGCCAGGGTCGCCGCCGGGTTGGCGATCTGCTTGAAGGCGATCACCAGGCCCAGGACGAAGGCCACGAGCACCGCGGGCAGCGCCAGGCCCCAGGCAGCCTGTCCGGGCAGCGCCCAGACGACGGCCGCCGCGAGGACGGTCACCAGGAACGACAGACCCGTCTTCTGGACGACGTCGTCCATGGTCATGTACCGGGTGGCCGGCGGGCTGAACGGCTGGCCGGCGGGGGCCGGGGCACCGTAGCCCTGTGGCGCGCCGTAGCCCGGCTGGCCGTACTGCTGGCCGTAGCCGGGGGCGGCGTAGCCCTGCTGGCCGTACTGCTGCTGGCCGTAGCCGGGAGCGCCGTAGCCCTGCTGGCCGTACTGCTGCTGGCCGAACTGCTGCTGGCCCCCACCGGACGCGGTGTTGGCGAAGCCCCGGCCGAAGACCGGGTTGTGGCTGGGCATCGTCATCTCCTCGAGGTGACTGGTCGGTCCGTGGGCTGCCGTCTCGCACCCCACTCGGTTCCTACAACGCCACAGGTGGCCTGCGCGTTCCGCAGGGGGACACCTACCCCGGTCGGGGGAACGGACACGCCGGGGGCGCGGCACCGTGCGGTGCCGCGCCCCCGGGTCGTGCCGTCGCGCAGGTCAGACCGCGTCACCGCCGTGGCCGTGGTCGTGGTCGTGGCCGTGGTCCGGGGAGAGCCCGCCGCCCCCGACCTCCATGCCCGAGGGCTGGCGGTACTGGCGGGCGTCCGGGTCGCCCTCGAACGTGCCGCCCGGGACCGGCTGGCCGGTCACGCCGTTCACCCGGGCCGTGTCGTAGGCGAGGGTGAGCACCGCGTAGGCGATGGCGTCGGAGTTCTGGTCCAGCGCGTCGCGGTCGACGTTGCCGATCGTGTCCCCGGCCTGGTGGTAGTTCGGGTCGTAGGCGGTGCCTGCGGTGCCGCCGTAGTCGGCGGCCTGCTCCGGCGTCTTGATCCCCTCCGCGCCGGTGAACAGACCACCCGACGGGATGCCCGCGAGGATGAAGGCCTGGTAGTCACTGCGGCCGCTGAACTCGGTCGCCTCGTACGGCAGCTGGCGCTGCTCGTAGTAGTCCTCGAACACGTACTCGATCTGGTCCGAGCCCTCGGGCACGACCACCGGCGCGGTGAACGCCGACTGGTCACCGTCGTAGATGAACCGGGCGAAGTTCGGCGAGCCGACCATGTCGAAGTTCAGGTACAGCCCGATGTCGGCCACCTGCTGCTCGTCGAGCTGGGAGACGTAGTGGTTCGAGCCCAGCAGGCCGTACTCCTCCGCGCCCCACCACGCGAAGCGGATGGTGTTCTGCGGCTTGGTCTCGGCGACGTCCTGGGCCACCTCGAGGATCGCGGCGCTGCCGCTGCCGTTGTCGTTGATGCCCGGCCCGGCGGCCACCGAGTCGAGGTGCGCGCCGGCCATGACGACGTTGTCCGTGGTGCGGCCGGGCAGCTCCGCGATGACGTTCTCGGTGTCGCGGAGCTCGCTGACGGTCGTGACCGCGAGGCGGACGGTGTCGCCCTGGAGGTCGACGCCGGCCTGGTGGCTGACGCCCACCACGGGGACGGCGCCCTCGATCGGCGCGCCGAGCGTGGGCGAGAGCAGGTCCTCGCGGCCGGGCTGGCCCTCGTTGAACAGGACGACGCCGGCGGCTCCCGCCTCCACGGCGTTCGCGACCTTCTCCCCGAAGGTGCAGGTGCCGCGCTGGAGCAGGGCGATGTTGCCCGCGGTGAAGGTCGCGAAGTCGGCGTCCTCGCAGCCGCTGGTGTTGCCGTTCGCCGCCGGCGACGGCGGGATGACGACGTCGACGGCCTGCACGACGCCGGTCACGTCCCCGGTGCCGGAGTAGGTGGCCACCGCGTAGTCGGTGCCCTCGACGAAGGTGAGGGGGTCGGGCGAGACCCGGCTGAAGACGCTGGGGCTCGTCTGCTCGAAGAACGGGAACTCGAAGGGCTGGCGGGTCACGGTGTACCCGGCGCCCTCGAGCTGCTCGGCCACGTAGTCGACCGAGGCGTCGTAGCCGGGGCTCCCGGACACGCGGGTGCCGCCGTTGTCGTCGGCGATGCCCTGCAACGCCTCGAGGTGCTCGGTGACGCCGTCGACCGTCACGCACTCGGTCAGCTTGGCGACGGTGTCGTTGTTCCGGTTCTCGCAGCCGTTGCCACCGGCGGCACCGGCGGGCAGCGCGGCGACCACGCTGCCGGCCAGCGCGAGCACGCCGGCACTGCCGATCACGGCGAGCCGCGACCGGCGGGACGGATGGACCTGGGTCATGGACGTCTTTCCCCTCGAACGTCGGAGTGAGCTCCGTTGCTCACGAGGAATCACCCTGTCAAGAGAGTCACGGGGGACGTCAAGCCCTGTGTTTCCTGCGGCCGATGGTGTACGCGGCCGGAAGGTGTCGTGAGCCGACGACACGACCGTGCCCCCGGTGGGACTCGAACCCACACTGCGACCCTTTTAAGGGGCCTGCCTCTGCCGGTTGGGCCACGGGGGCGCACGCCGGGGCCGCGCGGGCCCCGGCGGGAGATCAGCGGGCCTGGGCGCGGTCGGCCGCCGTCGGGGCGGGCATCTGCCCGGTGCCGCCGACGCCCGCGGCCGTGACGAACTCGCGCCGCGGGTCCTGCAGCTGGCCCAGCGCGATGACCTCGCGGCGGAACACCGACGCCAGCGTCCAGTCGGCGACCACCCGCGCCTTGCGGTTGAACGTGGGCACGCGGCTGACGTGGTAGCTGCGGTGCATGAACCAGGCCGGCCAGCCCTTGAGCTTGACGCCGTAGACCTGCGCGACGCCCTTGTGCAGGCCCAGGCTGGCCACCGAGCCGGCGTACTCGTGCCGGTAGGCCTGCGGCTGCTGACCGCGCAGGACCGCGACGACGTTGTCGGCCAGCCGCTTGGCCTGCCGGACGGCGTGCTGGGCGTTGGGGGCGGTGGTGGCGCCGGGCTGCTCCTTGGTGATGTCCGGGACGGCGGCCAGGTCGCCGGCGGCCCAGGCGTCCTCGGTGCCGCTGACCTGCAGCGTCGGCTCGCACCGGACCCGGCCGCGCTCGTCGAGGGGCAGGTCGGTCGAGGTCAGCAGGGGGTTGGGCTTGGTGCCCGCCGTCCACACGAGGGTGTCGCTGGCGAACTCCGCGCCGTCGCTGAGCCGGACCACGCCCTCGTCGGACACCGACTCCAGGCGGGTGTTGAGCCGCACGTCCATGCCGCGGGCGGTGAGCTGCTTGACCGTCCAGGCGGCCATGTCGAGGTCGACCTCGGGCAGGATCCGGCCGGTCGCCTCGACCAGCACCCAGCGCATGTCACCGGTCGACAGCCGCGGGTAGTAGTGCTCGACGGCGTAGCGGGCCATGTCCTCGAGCTCGGCGAAGGCCTCGATGCCGGCGTAGCCGCCGCCGACGAAGGTGAAGGTGAGCGCGCGGGTGCGGACGTCGGGGTCGTCGGTGGAGGCCGCGGCGTCGAGCCGGGCGAGCACGTGGTTGCGCAGGTAGATGGCCTCGCCGACGGTCTTGAAGCCGATGCCGTGCTCGGCCAGGCCGGGGATGGGCAGGGTGCGCGCCACCGAGCCCGCCGCCATGACCAGGACGTCGTAGGAGAGCTCATAGGGGTGCCCCTCGGCCGGGACGATGCGGGCGCGCTTGTCGGCGTGGGAGATCGAGTCGACCGCCCCGGTCACCACCCGGCAGCGGTCGAGCGTGCGCCGCAGCGGGACGACGACGTGCCGCGGCTCCACCGAACCGGCCGCCGCCTCGGGCAGGAAGGGCTGGTAGGTCATGTGGGGCTGCGGGTCGACGACGACGATCTCCGCCCGCCCGCGGGACAGCTTCTTCTGCAGCCGCAGCGCGGTGTAGAGACCGACGTAGCCACCGCCGACCACGAGCACCACCGGACGGGACGCGGGACCCGGACGAGACATGGGCCCAGCCTAGGGGCGCGGGCCCCCGCCGACAGGGTGGCCGGAGCCCGGCTGCGCCGCTCCCCCGGCGGCGATCTCCGTGGCCCGGGCGAGGACGGCGTCGAGCATCGGCTCGGTCAGCCGGCCGGTGAAGGTGTTCTGCTGGCTGACGTGGTAGCTGCCGAGCACGGTCAGCTCACCCGGCGGCCCGGTCAGCGTGACCTCGGCGCCGTGGCCGAACGCCGGGCGCGGGCGGGGCAGCGCGTAGCCGGCGCCGGCGAGCACCGGCCACGTCGCCGTCCAGCCGAAGCCGCCGAGGACGACGACCACCCGCAGGTGCGGCAGCAGTGCCAGCTCCCGCGCCAGCCACGGGTTGCAGGTGTCGCGCTCGGCGGGCGTCGGGGCGTTGTCCGGCGGTGCGCAGCGGACCGCCGCGGCCACCCGGACGCCGGTCAGCTCGAGGCCGTCCCCGACGTGCGTGGACGTCGGCTGGCTGGCCAGCCCCGCCCGCCAGAGCGCGGCGAAGATCCAGTCGCCGCTGCGGTCGCCGGTGAAGACCCGCCCGGTGCGGTTCCCGCCGTGCGCGGCCGGCGCCAGCCCGACGACGGCGATGCGGGCGTCGGCCGGGCCGAGGCCGGGCACCGGTCGGCCCCAGTAGTCCTGGTCGCGGAAGGACGCCCGCTTGACCCGCGCGACCTCCTCGCGCCAGGCCACCAGCCGCGGGCAGGCACGGCAGCCCGACACCCGGGCGTCGAGGACGGCGAGGTCGCGGGCGGACCGGGCGGACCGGACGACGCCGGCAGGGGTGCGCGTGACCGGGAAACCGGCGGCGTCGACTGCCACACCGCCCAGTGCACCACCCGGGCCGGGTCGCACGCCGCGGGGGGCGGGACGGCATGATCGGCCCATGGCCCGCAAGGAGAAGGCGCCGCTGACCTGGAAGCTGCTCGGCTCGGGACTCGCGATCCCGGCGGGGATCGCGGCCCGCAAGCTCACCGACGCGGCCTGGTACGCCGCCCGCGGCACCACCCCGCCGAAGAACCCGGCGGCGCCCGGGGTGACCTGGCCGGAGGCACTGGCCTGGGCCGCCTTCTCCGGGGTCGTGGTCGCCGCCGGCCGGCTGGTGGCCGCCCGCGGGGCCGCGGCCGCCTACGAGTCGCTGACCGGCAAGCTGCCCCCCGGTCTCAACGAGGGTCCCTGACGGCGCGGGGCCTCACGGGCGCGCGAGACGCAGCGCGATCCCGTCGAGGATGTCGTGCTCGCTGACGACGACCTCGTCGAGCGCCAGCGCGTCCATGACCACCCGCAGCACCAGCGCGCCGGCGCCGATGACGTCGACCCGGCCCGGGTGCATCACCGGTGAGGCCGCCCGCCGCTCGCGGGTGGCGGTGAGCAGCCCGGCGGTGACCGAGCGGACGGCGCCCACCGGGATGCGCGAGCCGTGGATGGCCACCGGGTCGTAGGCGGGCAGCCGCAGCGCGAGCGCGGCGACCGTGGTCACCGACCCGGCCAGGCCGACCAGCGTGGCGGCCTCACCCACCGGCACCGCCGCGGCGACGTCGGCCAGGCCGGCCCGGATGTCGGCCTCGGCGCGCTGGATCTCGTCGGCGGACGGCGGGTCGCCGTGCAGGTGCCGCTCGGTCAGCCGCACGCAGCCGACGTCCACCGAGCGGGCGGCGCGCACCCCTCCGGCGTCGCCGAGGACGAACTCCGTCGAGCCGCCGCCGATGTCGACCACCAGGTACGGCGGGCGGGGCGGCGGGCCACCGTGCGCCGCGGCCGCGGCGGCGAGGGAGGCGGTGGCCCCCAGGTAGGAGAGCCGGGCCTCCTCGTCGCCCGGGACGACGTCGGGCAGCTGGCCCAGGGTCCGGTGCACCATCGCCTCGAAGTCTGCGCGGTTGGCTGCGTCGCGGGTGGCGCTGGTGGCCACCATCCGCACCGCGGTGGCGCCGAGGTCGCGGGCCTGCGCGGTGTACTCGGCCAGCACCCGGCGGGTGCGCTCGATCGCCTCGGGCGCCAGCCGGCCGGTGGCGTCGACGCCCTGGCCGAGCCGGACCACCTCCATGCGGCGCAGCAGGTCGGTGTGCGCGCCCTCGGCGGGGACGTCGGCGACCAGCAGGCGGATGGAGTTGGTGCCGCAGTCGACGGCCGCCACGCGGGTCACGGGCCCTCCTCGGGGGGCGCGCACGGCCCGGCCGCCCACCACTCGCCCATCTCGGCCACCGCGCGGTCGCCGACCGGGTTGACCCCCGGGCCGGCGGCCAGCGCGTGCCCGGCGAGGGCGTGCAGGCACTTGACCCGGTCGGGCATGCCGCCGGCGGTGGCGCGGGTGGGCAGTTCGCCGAGCACGTCCCGCTCGGCCAGGTAGGCCTCGTGGGCGGCCCGGTACCCCGCGGCGAGCTCGGCGTCGGTGCCCAGGTCGGCCTGCCACTCGCGCATCCGGCCGGCGGACTCCAGCCGGCTGGCGGCCGCGGCCGCCCGCGGGCAGGTGAGGTAGTACAGCGTCGGGAACGGGGTGCCGTCCTCCAGCCGCGGGGAGGTCTGCACGACGTCGGGCTGACCGCAGGGGCAGCGGTGCGCCACCGCTCGCACCGCCCGCGGGGGCCGGCCGAGCTGGCGGGCGACGAGCTCGCGCTCCTCCGGCGTCACCGGCTCGCGCACGCGCTCCCCCGGCCCGCTCACTCCCCCGCTCCCGCGCCGGCGTCGTCGGCCTCGGCCACCGACCCCAGGAGCTCGTCGTACCAGGGCTGCGCGGTGTCGGGGACGTCGGGCAGCGTGCCGGCGTCGCCCTCGGCCGCCTCGCCGTCGACCACCACGACCAGCCGGTCACCGGGCAGCACGTAGGCCAGCCGCTCGCGGGCCTGCCGGGCGGTCCAGGCCGGGTCGGCCTGGCGCTCCAGCTCGGCCTGCAGGTCGGCGATCCGCGCGTCGAGGGCCGTGCCCTCGGCGGCGAGCCCGGCCAGCTCGGCCCGGCCCTCCAGCCACTGCCGCACCGGGCCGGCCAGGGTCAGCGCCAGCAGCAGCACGAGCCCCACCAGCAGCACGGCCCGGCCGGTGAACAGCGGACGGCGGGCCGTCGTGGCGCGCGGTGCCGGCCGCGGGGTGCGCCGGCCCGGCCGGGCCGCGGCGGGACGGTTGCCGGCACCCGAGCGGCTCCCGGCCGGCACCGGCCGTGATGCGGCGTGCGACAGCGGGCGGCCGGTCGACCGACGTCGGCCGGTGCCCGCGCTCATCGGGCGGGTGCGCTCATCGAGCCTGCAGCCGCGGGAAGGCCGCACTCCCTGCGTAGCGCGCGGCGTCGTCGAGCTCCTCCTCGATGCGCAGCAGCTGGTTGTACTTGGCCACCCGCTCGCTGCGGGCCGGGGCGCCGGTCTTGATCTGCCCGCAGTCGGTGGCGACGGCGAGGTCGGCGATCGTGGTGTCCTCGGTCTCGCCCGAGCGGTGGCTCATCATGCAGCGGTAGCCGCTGCGGTGCGCCAGGTCCACCGCGTCGAGGGTCTCGGTGAGCGTGCCGATCTGGTTGACCTTCACCAGGAGGGCGTTGGCCGCGCCGCGCGCGATGCCGTCGGCGAGGCGGGTGGGGTTGGTGACGAACAGGTCGTCGCCGACGATCTGCACGCGGTCGCCGAGGGCGGCGGTCAGGGCGATCCAGCCGTCCCAGTCCTCCTCCGACAGCGGGTCCTCGATCGAGACGATCGGGTAGTTCGCGACGAGGTCGGTGTAGTACTCGGTGAGGTCGCCGGCCGAGAGCGTCTTGCCCTCGAAGGCGTAGCCGGCCTCGCTGTGGAACTCCGTCGCCGCGACGTCGAGGGCGAAGGCGACGTCGGTGCCCACGGAGTAGCCGGCCTGTTCCACGGCCCGGACGATGAGGTCGAGAGCCGCGCGGTTGCTGGACAGGTTCGGCGCGAAGCCGCCCTCGTCGCCCAGCCCGGTGGCCAGGCCGTCCTTCTTCAGCACCGACTTGAGCGCGTGGTAGGTCTCGGTGCCCACGGCCAGCGCCTCGGTGAAGGTGGCCGCCCCGATCGGGGCGATCATGAACTCCTGGACGTCGACGTTGCTGTCGGCGTGGGCGCCGCCGTTGAGGATGTTCATCATCGGCACCGGCAGCAGGTGCGCCGAGGGACCGCCGACGTAGCGGAACAGCGGCAGGCCGGTGGACTCGGCTGCCGCGCGGGCGACGGCGAGGCTCACCCCGAGGAGGGCGTTGGCGCCCAGGCGGGACTTGTCCGGCGTGCCGTCGAGGTCGAGCAGCCGCTGGTCGACCAGCCGCTGCTCGGTGGCCTCGTAGCCCACCAGCTCGGGGCCGATGACGTCGAGGACGCCGTCGACGGCCTTGGTGACGCCCTTGCCGCCGTAGCGCTCACCGCCGTCGCGCAGCTCCACCGCCTCGAAGGCGCCGGTGGAGGCGCCGCTCGGCACCGCCGCCCGGGCGATCGTCCCGTCGTCGAGGGCGACCTCGACCTCCACGGTGGGGTTCCCGCGCGAGTCGAGGATCTCCCGCGCGCCTACGGCGTCGATGCTGGGCACGGGGAGCAGCCTAACCAGGCGCCCGTGCTGCTGCGGGGTGCCGCTCCCGGCTCAGTCCTGTGTGCGGCGCCGGGCCTCGGCGTCGAGCTCCCCGGCGTAGCGGCGGACCGCCTCCCGCAGCGCGTCCTCGGCGTCCCAGCTGCGCTGCGCCGCGGCGGTGACGACGGCCAGCAGCCGCTCCCCCAGCTCCTCCGGCGAGGCAGACCCCAGGTCGGCCGGCTCCGGCGTCGGGAACCCGGCGCGGCCGGCCCGGCGCACCAGTGCCGCGCCCCACGCCGCGGCCGGCTGCGAGCGCGACACGCCCTCGGTGGGCGAGCGCCGCTGCTTCTCCGCCTTCTTGATCTCCTCCCAGCCCGCCTCGACGCCGGCGACGTCGCGCGGACCGGCGTCCCCGAAGACGTGGGGGTGGCGGCGGACCAGCTTGTCCACCAGGTCGCCGGCGACGTCGTCGACGTCGAAGCGCCGCCCGTCGCCGGCCTCGGCGGCCACCCGGGCGTGGAAGACCACCTGCAGCAGCACGTCGCCGAGCTCCTCGCGCATCGCGACCGGGTCGTCGTCGACGATCGCGTCGTAGGCCTCGTGCGCCTCCTCCAGCAGGTAGCCGCGCAGCGAGGAGTGCGTCTGCTCGGCGTCCCAGGGGCAGCCGCCCGGCGAGCGCAGCCGGTCCATCACCGCGACGACGTCGAGCAGGCGGACGCCGGGGGGCTCGGGTGCGCCGTCGACGACCGGCGCGTCGGGCACGTCCTCCCCCGCGGCGGCCAGGACGACGACCTCGCCGGGCAGGGCGGCGGCGGCCGCGGCGTCCGGCACGTCGGCGACCTCGCGGCCCGCGGCCCGCAGCGCCTGCGCGGTCGCGGCGGCGCCGGGCAGCGCGGCCGCGGTACCCCCGGCGGTCAGCGCGGTCCAGCCGGCCGGGCCGAGCAGTCCGGGCAGCCGCGGGCTGACGGTGACGACGAGGGCGACCGGCACCGCCTCAGCCGCCCGACCCGGTCGCGGTCGGGTCGGCGGCCGCGGGCCCGTCGTCGAGCAGGTCGACGACGCCGCCGTCGGGCACCTGCACGACGTCGTCCTCGAGCGACCCGTACCGCGGGTTGACGGTGATGCCGAGGTCGGTGCGGACGTCGTCGACCAGCGCGGTCCCGGCCTCCTCGACACCGGTCGCCGCCTCGCTCTCCAGCTGGGTCCGGACCTCCTCGAACGAGGGGGTGGCCCGCTGCCCCACGAAGGCCACGACCACGCCCGGGACGTCGGGGACGGTGACGGTGAAGCCGCTGTTCGGCGTGGCGGCGGTGACGCCCTGGACCAGCGGCGCGGGGACCTCGGAGACCGCGGTCGGCTGCAGCGCCGGGAGGGTGATCTCGCCCGGGAAGCGCGCGGCCACCGCCGGGTAGGAGGCCGGGTCGGCGGTCAGCTCCGCGACGACGGCGTCGGCGGTGGCCTGGTCGGGCACGACGAGGTAGCCGAGCTCGACCTGCTCGAACTGGCCGCGGACCTCCTCGTAGCGGGCCCGCAGGGCCGCCTCGTCGAGCGCGCCGCCCTCGCCCGTGGCCGCTGCCAGCTCCCGGCGGACCAGCTGCTGGCGGGCGCTGGCCAGGACGTCCTCGCGGGCGAAGCCCTGCGCGGCGGCCTGGGCGAACAGCGCCTCGGCGTCCTGCCCGGCCAGCGCCTGCGCGACGAACGCGTCGACGTCGCCGTCGGTGACCTCGACGTCGTAGCGCTGCTCGGCGACGGCGTACACCCGCTCGCGCAGCAGGAGGGTGAGCACCTGGCGGGTGTAGTCCGCCTCGCTGCCGGCGGCCGCCTCGGCGATCACCGGGTCGGCCAGCCGCTCGTCGACCTCCGCCTGCAGCTCCTCGACGGTGACCTGATCGTCGCCGACGTAGGCGGCCACGCCGGGCGAGGTCCGGCAGCCGGTCAGGGCGACGACGGCGGCCACGAGCCCGAGGGCGACGGCGGTCGGTCGGCGGGTGCGCACGTCCCGCAGACTCCCACACGGAGGACCCCGGCCTCCTCACCCCTTGCAGGGCGTCCGGTTCAGCTCGCGGCGGCCACCGGCTGCTCCAGCACCGCCGTCAGCAGCGAGTGCAGGTGCTCGAGCAGGGCGACGTCGCGCAGCGGGGTGCGCCGGTCGGGACCGACGGGGACCTTGAGCGACACCGCCTCGACGGCGGCCTTGTAGGTGGCGCCGTCGGCCAGCCGGGCCAGCCGCATCTGCTGCGACTCGCGCAGCGGCACCGGGCTGATCCGGATGGCGCGGCCCTGCAACGAGACCTCGGTGACGCCCAGCCGGCGCACGGCGGCGCGGAAGCGGGCGACGGCCAGCAGGTTGAGCACCGGGGCCGGCGCGGCGCCGTAGCGGTCGGTGAGCTCGTCGAGCACGGCCTGCGCCTGGTCGTCGTCCTGCACCGCGGCCACCTTGCGGTAGGCCTCCATGCGCAGCCGCTCGCCGGGCACGTAGTCGTGCGGCAGGTGGGCGTCGACCGGCAGGTCGACCCGCACCTCGGCGGGCTCGGCCGGCACCTCCTCGCCGGTCAGGGAGGCGCGGTAGTCGCTGACCGCCTCGCCGACCAGCCGGACGTAGAGGTCGAACCCGACCCCGGCGATGTGCCCGGACTGCTCGCCGCCGAGCAGGTTGCCCGCGCCGCGGATCTCGAGGTCCTTCATCGCCACCGCCATGCCGGCGCCGAGGTCGGTGTTGTGGGCGATGGTGGTCAGCCGGTCGACCGAGGTCTCGGTCAGCGGCCGTGTCGGGTCGTAGGTGAAGTAGGCGTAGGCGCGCTCGCGGCCGCGGCCGACCCGGCCCCGGATCTGGTGCAGCTGGGAGAGGCCGAAGGTGTCGGCACGGTCGACGATCAGGGTGTTGGCGTTGGGGATGTCCAGGCCGGACTCGACGATCGTCGTCGCCACCAGGACGTCGTACTCCTTCTCCCAGAAGCCGACCATGATCCGCTCGAGCTCGTGCTCCTTCATCTGGCCGTGGCCGACCGCCACGCGGGCCTCGGGCACCAGCCGGCGGATCTTCGCGGCGGCCTTGTCGATGGACTGCACGCGGTTGTGGATGACGAAGACCTGGCCGTCGCGCAGCAGCTCGCGGCGGATCGCGGCGGCCATCTGCTTGTCCTCCCAGGCGCCCACGTAGGTGAGCACCGGGTGCCGCTCCTCCGGCGGGGTGAGGATCGTCGACATCTCGCGGATGCCGGTCAGGCTCATCTCCAGCGTGCGCGGGATCGGGGTGGCCGACATCGACAGGACGTCGACCGCCGTCCGCATGGTCTTCAGGTACTCCTTGTGCTCGACGCCGAAGCGCTGCTCCTCGTCGACGACGACCAGGCCGAGGTCCTTGAAGCGGGTGGTCGCCTGCAGCAGCCGGTGCGTGCCGACCAGGACGTCGACCTCCCCGGCGGCCAGCCTGCGCAGCGTCTCGGCGCTCTCGGCGTCGGACTGGAACCGGGAGAGCACCGCGACCGTCACCGGGAACTGGGCGAAGCGCTCGGAGAAGGTCTTGAAGTGCTGGTCGGCCAGCAGCGTCGTCGGCACGAGGACGGCGACCTGCTTGCCGTCCTGCACCGCCTTGAACGCCGCGCGGACGGCGATCTCGGTCTTGCCGTAGCCGACGTCGCCGCAGATGACCCGGTCCATCGGGACCGGGTTCATCATGTCGGCCTTGACCTCCTCGATCGCGCCGAGCTGGTCGGGGGTCTCCTGGTAGGGGAAGGCGTCCTCGAGCTCGCGCTGCCAGACGGTGTCGGGGCCGAAGGCGTGGCCCTTGGTGGCCATCCGGGCGGAGTAGAGGCGGATGAGCTCGGCGGCGATCTGCTTGACCGCCTTGCGCGCCTGACCCTTGGTCTTCTGCCAGTCCGAGCCGCCGAGCTTGGACAGTGCCGGTTGCTCGCCGCCGACGTAGCGGGTGAGCTGGTCGAGGGCGTCGGTGGGCACGAACAGCCGGTCCGGCGGCTGGTTCCGCTTGGACGGCGCGTACTCGACGATGAGGTAGTCGCGCTGGCCGCCGTGCACGGTGCGGCTGACCATCTCGACGTAGCGGCCGATGCCGTGCTGCTCGTGGACGACGAGGTCGCCGGGCTGCAGCTGCACCAGGTCGACGGCGTTGCGGCGGCGGGCGGGCATCTTCACCGCGTCGCGCATCGTCGTGCCGCGCTGGCCGGTCAGGTCGTGCTCGGTGACCAGCACCAGGCCCACGCCCGGGAAGGCGAAGCCGGACTCGAGGTTGCCCTGGGTGATCGAGGTCAGCCCCGCCTCCGGGGCGGAGTCGACCCCGGGCACCAGCCGGACGCCGAGGTCGGCGGCGGTGAACTGGTCGGCGGCGCGCTGGGCCGGGCCCGGTCCGGCGAAGGTGACGACGACCCGCCGGCCCTCGCGGGTCCAGCCGCGCAGCACCTCGACGGCGCGGTCGAGGTCGCCGGAGAAGCGCTCGACGGTCGTGGCGTCGAGGGTGACGTGGGTGTCGTCGTCCTCGGGAGCGAGGGTGAACGCGCCCGTCGTCCACCACGGCAGGCCGCGGCCGCGGGCGGCGGCCTCGACGTCGGCGAGGTCGCGGAACGACGACGCCCCGAGGTCCAGCGGCGCCTCCCCGGCCTCCGCGGCGGTGGCCCAGGACGCGGCGAGGAACTCCTCGGCGGTGCGCACCAGGTCGGCGGCGCGGGTGCGGACCCGCTCGGGGTCGGCCACGAGCACGTGGGTGCCCGCGGGCAGCAGGTCGGTGAGCAGCTGCATGTGCGCGTCGCCGATGAGCGCCGGGGTCAGCGACTCCATCCCCTCGACGGCGATGCCCTCGGCCAGCTTGCCGAGCACCTCGATCAGGCCGGGGTGCGCCACGGCCAGGTCGGCGGCGCGGGCGCGGACCTCGTCGGTGAGCAGCAGCTCGCGGCACGGCGGCGCCCACAGCCGGTCGGGCCGCTCGTCGAGGGAGCGCTGGTCGGCGGCGGAGAAGTAGCGCAGCTCGTCGACCTCGTCGCCCCAGAACTCCACGCGGACCGGGTGCGGCTCGGTGGGCGGGAAGACGTCGAGCAGGCCGCCGCGGACGGCGAACTCGCCGCGCTTCTCGACCAGCTCGACGCGGGTGTAGGCGGCGTCGACCAGGGCGGCGGCGACGTCGTCGAGCTCGGCGGTGTCCCCGGGCCGCAGCTCGACCGGCACGAGGTCGCCGAGGCCGGGCGCCAGCGGCTGCAGCACGCTGCGCACCGGCGCGACGAGGACGTCGACGGTGCCGTTGTCCCCGGGGGTCGTCAGGTCGCGCAGCACGGCCAGCCGGCGGCCGACGGTGTCCGCGCGCGGGGACAGCCGCTCGTGCGGCAGCGTCTCCCAGGCGGGGAAGGTCTCCACCCGGCGGCCGGGCAGGAAGCAGCGCAGCAGGTCGGCGGCGACGTCGGCGTCGCGCTCGCCGGCGGTGACCAGCAGGACCGGCACGCCCGCGCCCGGCGCGCGGGCGGCCAGCGCGGCGGCGACCAGCGGCTGCACCGGCGGCGGCGCGGGGACGGCGAGCTCGGCGGACCCGGCGGCGGCCACCACGCGGGCCATGCCGGGATCGGTGAGGACGACGTCGAGCACGCCGCGCAGGCTCACGGGGGACTTCCTCCAGGGGGATCGGACGGCCCGGACGGTCGCCGCCGGACGCGGCACGGACCCCCGTCCAGGTTAGTCCGCCCGGACGTCCCCCGCCGGGTCCTCAGGAGGTGAGCGAGCGGATCCCACGCGCCGCGGGCTCGCCGGCCTCGATGGCCTGCAGCGCCCGGCGCAGCACGGTGCTCGACGTGTGCACCGTGTAGGGGAAGTAGCGGACCTCGACCCCGACGCCGGCGAAGTCGCGCTCGAGCCGCTCGCCCTTCGGCGTCCCGCGCCAGTCGTCGCCCTTGAAGATCACGTCGAAGCCCACCTCGCGCCAGGTGTCGAGCTTGTCCGGCACCGTCTCGGCGTGGACGTCGTCGACGAAGCGGAGGCTGCGGACGATCTCCATCCGCTCGGCGAGCGGGATGACCGGCAGCCGGCCCTTGGTCAGCAGCACGACCTCGTCGGAGACGACCCCGGCGACCAGCCGGTCGCAGTGCGCCGCGGCGTGCCTGAGGACGTTCAGGTGCCCGACGTGGAACAGGTCGTAGGCACCTGGCGCGTAGCCGATCACCGTCACGTGGTCTCCCCCTCCGCTGCCGCCCAGGTGCGGCCCGAGCGACGACGGTAGGGCCGTTCCGGTCACGCAGAGTCACCGGAACCGGAGGTCCACCCCAACGTGTGGGTGACGCCGCGGCCCCGGTCGACCGGTCTCCCCCTGACGGATGAGGCCTGCCCCGCCGGGCGCCCGCGCACCGTCCGGCCGATCTACCGTCGCGACGACGAGAGCCCGCTGCCGGTGCTCCCGACCGGCCACGCCCCGGTCCGCCGGCGTGGCACCGGGGGACGGACATGGAGTTGCACGACTACCTCGCCGCGCTGCGGCACCAGTGGCGCGTCTGGGTCGGTGCGACCCTGCTCGGCGTGGTGCTGGCGGTCGCCGTCGTGCTGGTGGCGCCGCGCACCTACACCGCCTCGGCCAGCGTCTTCGTCTCGGTGTCCCCGTCGATCCCGAACAGCGCCCAGTTCGTGGCGCAGCGGGTGAAGAGCTACCCCGACGTGGCCGTCAGCGAGACGGTGCTCGACGCGGTCGTCGACGACCTCGGGCTCGACCTGACGCCGGCCGAGCTCGCCGACCGGGTCGAGGCCACCAACCCCGCCGACACCTCGCAGGTCGTCGTCGCCGTGTCCGACCGCGACCCCGAGCGGGCCGCCGCCCTCGCCGACGCGGTCGCCGACCGGCTGGCGAGCGTCGTCGAGGACCTCGAGAGACCGGCACCGGGCAACCGGCCGGTGCGGCTCACGGTGACCGACCCGGCCACGGTCCCGACGTCCCCGTCGTCACCCGTGGTGAGCAACGTCCTCGTCGCCGGCCTGGCGCTCGGCCTGTTCCTCGGCCTCGCGGTCGCCGCCCTCCGGAGCCGGGCCGACGACCGGCTGCACTCGGCCGGCGACGTCCGCGCCGCCTGGGGCGACGGTGACGGCGGCGGGGCGGTCGAGGTGCTCACCCGGTACCGCCGGCGCCGCGTGGGAGGGCTGACCGCGCGGCCGGCCGACGTCCTGGCCCGCCGCCTGGTGCTGGCCGCCGAGGACGCGCCGGTCACCGCCGTGCTCACCTCCCCCGGCCTGGCGGGCGGCCCCGCGGCCGCCGCCCTCGCCGACGAGATCGGCGCCGCGGTGGAGGCCCGGGGCACCTCCGCCGCCGTCTCCCGGGCCCAGATCCCCGGTCCACGGCCCCTGTCGCGGGTGCAGCTGGAGGTCGTCGACCCCCGGGCGCCGCTGCGGCTGTGGCGCCGGGCGGCCGAGCAGGGGCAGACGGTCGTGCTGGTCGTGCCGTCGGGAGCGGTGACCGCCGCGGAGCTGCAGGAGATGCGGGACGTCCTCGCCGCGGGCGGGGTGCGGCGGCCGGCGGTCGCCGTCGTGCCGCGGCCGTCGCGGCGCCGCTCGTCCGCTCCGCGGGCGACCTCCGGCGACCGGCCGGGCACGGACGGGTCCACGGCCACCGGCGTCGGGCCGGCGGGCCGCGAGCCGGCCGGTGCCCTGCGCGCCTCCCGGTGACCGGGTGACGGCCACCGCGGGCCGCCCCTCCCCGCCGCGCGCCGGGACCGTCCGCCGGGCGCCGGTGCTGCGCCGGCCCGCGGGTCAGCTGGCCGTCGCGCTGCTCCTCGTCGCCGCGACCGTCGGCTGGCGGCGCGGCCAGTACTTCTCGGGGACCGTCGACACCGTCGTCGCGGGGAAGGCGGCGGTCGGCCTCCTGGCGCTCGGGCTGGCGTTCCTGGCCGCGACGGGCGGGTCCCGGCGACCGGTCGGCACCGGGACGCTGTGGGTGCTGGCCGCCCTGCTGGGCGGATCGGTCCTCGGCGCCTGGACCTCCGGCAGCGTGTTCTCCGGAGGGCTGGTCGCCACCCGGGTGGCGATCGTCGGCCTGGCCGTCTTCCTGCTGCTGCGCAGCGCCGACGCCCGCTCGGTCCTGCTCGCCCTGACCCGGGCGTGCGGGCTGGTGGCGCTGGCCGCGACCGTCACCGGCCTCCCGTCGGCCGCCACCGGCCGCCTGGCCGGCGGGCTGCCCCCGCTCGCGCCGAACGAGCTCGCCCTCCTCGCGGGCGTCGTCGTGCTGGTCGGCACGTGGTCCCTCCTCCTCGGCGGCGGCCGGTGGCCCACCGCCCTCGCCGTCCTGGCGGCGACGGGCGTCGTCTGGGCGACCGGCTCGCGCACCGGGCTGGCCATGCTGCTGCTCGGGGTCCTCGTCGTCGTCCTGCACGTCCGCCGGTTCCCGCTGTGGTCCCTCGTCGGTGGCCCGGTCGCCGCGGCGGCCGCCACGGCGGCGGCCCTCGGCACCGACCTGCTGGCCGGCTTCGCCGGCCGCGACGGCGACGGCATCGGCACCCTGGAGTCGCGCTTCATCGCCTGGGACGCCGCCCGCACGTGGGCCGGCTCCGCCTGGCAGGCGGTCCTCGGCGGCGGCCTGTCGGTGAAGGTCATCCGGGTCCGCGGTCAGTGGTGGACCGAGCAGCCGCTCGACAGCAGCTGGGTGTCGGTGTTCGTCCAGGCCGGCGTCCTCGGCCTCGCGATCGCCGCCTGCTGGGTGCTGTGGGTGGTGCGCGGAGCCCTGCGGGTGCCTCCTCCGCACCGGGCGCTGCTGCTCGGCCTGCTGGTGTTCCTGGTGGGCCGCAGCGTCGTGGAGAGCGGCCTGTTCGACGCCACGCCGGCCTTCCTCCTCTTCCTGGCTGTCTCGCTGCTCGCGGAGGGCGGTGGCCGCCGGCGGCTGCAGCACGAGTCGGCGCCACCGGGCGGGCCGGCGGCGCGGTCCGCGGACGACCGACGGGAGGTGGGGATCGGATGAGGGTCGTCGTCGACGCCTACTGGTGGATCGAGGGCCAGGTGTCCGGGCGGCGGGTCGTCGACTCGCTCGTGCGCACCTGGGCGGAGGCCTTCCCCGGTGACGAGCTGACCGTCGCGGTCCCGCGCCGGCACCTGCCGCAGGTGACCGAGCTGGTCGCGGGGACCTCGGTCGGCGTCGTGGCGGTGCGCCGCTCCCCGCACGGGGTCAGCGTCCTCACCGAGCTCGGCCGGGCCGCCACCCGGGCCGGCGCCGACGTCGTCCTCGCCCAGAACTACACGCCGCTGCGGACGGGGGCGCTGCGCGCCACGTTCGTCCACGACCTGATGTTCGACGAGCACCCCGAGTTCTTCACCCGGGTGGAGCGGGCCTACTTCGCCGGCATGCCCTGGTCGGCCCGCCGCGCCGACCTGGTGCTCACCTCGACCCGCGCCGAGGGCGACCGGATCGCCCGCTGCCGGCCGGAGCTGGCCGGCCGGGTCGTCCCGGTCGGGCTGGGCGTGCCGGAGTCCTTCCGGTCCCGGCGGGCCACCGATCCCGGCGTGGGCCTCACGCCGGGCGGCTTCCTGCTGTGCGTGGGCCGGCTCAACGTCCGCAAGAACGTCGGCCGGCTGGTCGAGGCCCTCGTCTCCGGCGGTGGCCTGGTGACCCCCGAGCGGCCGCTGGTGGTCGTCGGCGAGCCGGACGGCAAGGGCGCCGGACCGGCGCCCGGTGACGCCCGGGTCCGCTTCCTCGGCGGGGTCGACGACGGCAGCCTGGCGTGGCTGTACGCCAACTGCCGGCTGTTCGTCTTCCCCTCCCTCGACGAGGGGTTCGGCCTGCCGGTGGTCGAGGCGGCCCTCTCCGGTGCCCCGATGGTGCTCAGCGACATCCCCGCCTTCCGCGAGCTGGCGCCCGGCGCCGCCTTCTTCGACCCGCACGACCGGGGCTCGATCGCCGGAGCGGTGCGCGCCGAGCTCGCCGGGCCGCCCAGCCCCAGCCCCACGGTGCAGGTGCCGAGCTGGGGCGAGGTGGTGGGCCGCATCCGCCAGGCGGTCGAGGAGCGGCTGGCGCTGCGCTGACGTCGGATCAGGCCGGCACGCGCCCGCGGCGCACGTCGACCGCGGTCGCGCCGAGGAGGGGCCGGAGGACCGTGCGCCGCACGGCGACGGCGACCAGCAGCGGCCCCGCGGCCAGTGCCAGTGGCGCCCAGACCTGTCCCCCGTCGACCAGCACGACCAGGCCGCACACGACGCCCAGCCCGCCGAGCTCGAGCAGCCGCAGTCCCAGGACCCGGCGTTGGCGCCGGTGGACCGTCGCCAGTCCGGCGTAGGGCAGCAGGACCGCGCTGGCCACCGCGTAGGCACTCCACCCGGCGACAGCGGCTCCGGGGACGGCGTAGGCACCACCGGTGAGCAGCGGCTCGGCCACCGGCTGCAGCACGACCGCCAGCGCCCCGATCGCGGCGACCACGGCCGCCAGCACCAGCGCCACCCGGTCGGCGGCCCGCAGCTGGTCGGCGGCCGGCCGCCCGCGGGTGGCGACGAGGTGCGGGAGCAGGAAGGACCCCAGCCCCGTGACGACGACCAGGGTGGGAGCGGTGTAGACCCGGGCGGCCTCCAGCGGCCCGTAGGCCGCGGCACCGGCGGCGGCGACCACGAGCAGCCGCAGACCGGTCATCAGCAGCGGCCGGATCGTCTGGGCAGCGGCCCGCCACGCGCCGAAGCTCCACACCGCCGCCAGGTCAGGGGTCCGCCACGGACCGCACCGCCGCTCGGCCGCGGGGAGCCGCTGCCAGGCGACGGCCGCGGCCGCGGTCTGGCCGAGGAGCAGGGCGAGGGCGAACGAGGCGAGCGACAGCGGTCCGGTCGCCGCGCAGGCCCCGAGCGTGCCGACCGCCACCAGCAGTGCGGTGCCGTCGACGGCGGGCAGTGACCAGAACCGGCCGGCGGCCATGAGCAGCCGGCGCAGGGTGTCCTCGAGGACGAAGGCGGTCACCGCCGCCCCGAGCAGCACGGCGGGCCACCCCGTCAGGAGCCCGGCCGCCGCGGCCAGCAGCGCCCCGACCAGCCCGGCGGCGCCGGCGACGCCCACCGCGCACACGTGCAGGGCGGCGCGGGTGCGGGGCTCGGCGCGGTCCAGCACGGTGAGCGAGTCACCGACCAGGCCGCTGACCACGGCGGTGACCAGCACGGTGCACCCGTAGGTCAGGGAGAAGGTGGCCAGCCCGGCCGCTCCCAGCTCCCGTGCCGCGGCGACGGAGAGGACGAGGCCGGCGACGGCCTGGGTCACCTGGCCCGTCACCGCCCCGGCGACCGGCCGCCGCACCAGCCGGAGCAGCCGGGTGGCGCCGCCCCACCTCCCCCGGGCCGGGGCGCTGCCCGGAGCCTCGCACCCCGGGACGGCGGGCCGCCGGGGTGCGCGGCCGGCGGCGGTCACCCGACGGGGGTGACGGTGATGCCGGGGAAGCGGACGGCGGTGGCCGCCGTGCTGCTGCTCGGCCGGTGGGCGCCCAGGCCGACCCCACCGGGGGCCTGCAGGGCGGCGGTGGTGTCGGTGCGGACGAGCTGGGGAGCAGCCGGCTCGGCCTGCCCCTCGGCCCACACCGTGGCCCGCACCTCGGTGCTGCCCACCCCGGCGGTCACGACGCGCACGCCGAGCACCGTGCCCGGCGTCCAGGTCAGCCCGGGCACGACGACCTCCCCACCGGGGAAGGTCTCGGTGCCGCCGGTGAGCCGGGACAGCGCCAGGCCGACCCGGCCGTCGGCCATCACCCGCACCCGCACGCGGTACTCCTGGCCGGCGGCGACCCGCCGGCCGGTCACGTACACGAACGTGCCCGTCCCGGTCGGCGACGTGTCCAGCGTGAACGACGTCGTGACCTCGGCCGCGGTCGTGGACACCTCGCCCAGGTAGGAGCCGGTGTTGGCCCCGGCGAGGGGCAGGGCCAGCTCCGCCGCCGAACCGGTCACCGACTGCCGGGTCCCGCCCACGGCCACCGTCCAGGCCCCGCCCACCTCGGCGACGCCCAGCCCGCCGCTGACCGGGCGGTCGAACCCGTCCTGCGCCAGCGGTCGCGGCCCGGACGGGGGCTGCTCCTGCGGCGCCGACACCGTCACCTGCTCGGTGACCGCGTGCGTGGCACCGTCGTCGTCGGTCACCGTCAGCGTCACCGGGTAGGTCCCCGGCTGGCGGTAGGTGTGGGACGCGGTGGGCCCCTGGGCCGTGGTCCCGTCCCCGAAGTCCCACCGGTGGGCGGCCACCGTGCCGTCGGCGTCCGACGAGGCCGACCCGTCCACGCGGACCGACAGGTCGGTCACCGCGGCGGTGAGGGCGGCCGTCGGCGCGGCGTTGGCCGGCGGCTGCTCGACCGCGCTGCGCGTGCCGGCCGTGAACGAGGCGAAGCGGACCGTGGTCGCGGCCGTGGAGCTGCTCGGCCGGTGCACCGCCAGGCCCAGTCCGCCGGGCGCCTGGAGCACCGCGGTGGTGTCGGTGCGGGTCAGCTGCGGCGCGGGCTCGGTGTTCCCGGTCCAGACCGTCCCGGTCACCTCCGTGCTGCCGACGCCGGATACCTGCACCCGCACGGAGACCGTCGAGCCCGCCGTCCAGGTCACCCCCGGGACGACGACCTCGCCGCCCGGGAAGGTCTCGGTGCCGCCGGTGAGCCGGGACAGCGCCAGGCCGACCCGGCCGTCGGCCATCACCCGCACCCGCACCCGGTACTCCTCGCGGAGCCCGACCGACCGGCCGGTCACGTACACGTACGTGCCGGCGCCGGTCGGTGCGGAGCTCAGCGTGAAGGAGGTCCGGACGTCGGCCGCCACCTGCGCCACCTCACCGAGGTGTGCCGCGGTGGTGGCGCCGGCCGTCGGCAGGGTCAGGGTCGCCGCGCCGCCGGCCACCGACTGCCGGGCCGCCCCAACCGAGGCGGTCCACGGGCCGCCGACGTCAGCGGTCCCCAGGCCGCCGGTCACCGTCCGCTCGAAGGCGTCCTCGGCGACCACGCCGCCTCCGGTCCGCGGTGCCACGGTGACGTCCCTGGTCACGGTCCCCGTCGCGCCGTCGTCGTCGGTGACGGTCAGCCGGACGGGGTAGGTCCCGGCCGTGGCGTAGGTGTGCGACGCCCTCGCCCCCGTGCCGGTGGCGCCGTCGCCGAAGTCCCAGGCGTACGCGGCGACGGTCCCGTCCCGGTCGGCCGAGCCGGTGCCGTCGACACCGACGACCAGCCCGCTGACGGCGTCCGTGAACGCCGCGGTGGGCGCCTGGTTGGGCGGCGGCGCGGTGACGGTGACCTGCCGGGAGACGGTGCCCACGGCCCCGTCGTCGTCGGTCGTCCGCAGGGTGACGGTGTAGGTGCCGGCCGTGGCGTAGGCGTGGGTCACCGTCGGCCCGGTGGCGGTGGTGCCGTCGCCGAGGTCCCACGCCCAGGAGGCCACCGTGCCGTCCGGGTCGGCGGAGGTCGAGCCGTCCAGCGTGGCGGTGAGGTCGGAGACCCCGTGGGTGAACGCCGCCGTCGGGGACAGGTTGCCCACGGTCCCGGTGCTGCCGGCGCGGAAGTGCTCCGCGACCCGGTCGGCGGACAGCACCGTCGGGTAGACCGCAACCTCGTCGACCCGGCCGCTGTACCAGGACTCCGCCTCGACCTCCCAGCTGTACCCGCCGCCGATCCGCCACCAGCCGTGGCCGGGCTCGCCCGTGACCACGTCGGAGCGGGCGGCGACCTGCGCGCCGTCCACGTGGAGCGCCATCGAGCCCGCCCGGAACGTGGCGACCACGTGGTGCCAGCGGCCGTCGTTGTAGGCCCGCGGGCTCGTGACGACGGTCTTCGCGTTCTGCCAGACGCCGAAGTGCAGCCGTCCCGCGCGGTCGAAGTAGACGAGGCGGTCGTGGCTCGGGGCGATGCCGCTGCTGCGGTTGCCGAACTCCACGACGATGCCGCCGGACGTCGTCCGGGTGTTGACCCAGGCCTCGAGCGAGAAGACCGGCGGTGCCGGCACCTGCACGGTGCTCGCGGCCAGGCCCGAACTGGTGCCGTTGAGCTGCGCCGCGGTGTCCGTGTCACCGGTCAGCGCGCCGGCCTGGCCGCGCGCCACCCCCGTGCCGACGGCGAGGTCGTAGCCGCCGGCCTGGTCCAGCGACGCGCCGCTGCGCTCACCGAGGGACCACAGCGACTCGGCACCGTCGGCCCGCACCACCTGGACGTAGGGCCGGGCCGGCGTGTTGCCCGCGGCGACGGTGACCGGGGTCCACGGACCGGTGTTGCGGTTGCCCTGCGGGTCGGTGACGGTGACCCGGTAGGTGTGGGTGCCCGCGGTCAGGCCGCGGTCGGTGAACGAGAGGCGGTCACGGTCCCACCAGCTCTGCCCGGTGGTGACCTCGTACACCGGGGTGGTGCCGTTGTCCCGGTGGACCCGGTAGGTCAGCACCTCGTTGTCGGGGTCGTGGCTCTCCTGCCAGACGACCCGCGCGGTGCCCGGGGCCGGCGAGGTGACCGTGGGGGTGAGCCCACCACCGGTGGGGGCCATCCTGCTGGGAGCCGTGCCGGGGAGGGCGAAGCGGACCAGGCCCTGCTGCGACGTGCTGTTGACCCGGGGGAACTCCCCGGCGTAGACGACGTAGCGGTCGTTGCCGGTCACCGACCACGCGGCCTGGTTCTGGCCCGTGGCGCTGCCCACGGCCAGGATCGGCCACCAGCTCAGCAGCGAGGGCGCCGGCCGGCGCACGAAGTTGGCGTTCTGCCAGGTGAAGGGGCCGTTGGTGCCGGTGGCGGCGGTGCTGAAGGCCGCCGCGTGGCGGAACTGCTTGGGGTTGTACTCGGCCCAGCCACCGATGTTGCCGCACTGGTGGGCGTGCGAGGCCGTGTACAGGGCCCCGCCCAGCGGGAAGCTCGAGTAGGTGTCCCCGCGGCAGGTGCTGGCCCACAGCAGCCGTCCGCCGGTCGCCTCGGCGGCGAAGGCGCTCTCGAGGTTCCCCGGGCCGTAGTAGTCGTAGGCGGTGCCGTAGACGGCGCGGCCGTCGGTGGACAGGCTCCACACCGCGGAGTTGACGCCCTGGTTGGTGACCAGCTGGTTGACCTCGAACGGCCGGGTGACGCCGCTGTCGGGGTCGAGGGCCCCGATGCCGGTCGACTTGACCCCGTTGAGGCCGTCGAACCGGCCCGCGACGATCACGCTGCCGCCGGCGAGCACCAGCGCCTGGACGTCGTTGCTGGTCTGCCGGTTCTTCGGGTCGTAGACGACGTTGCCGCTGGCGTCGCGCCTCGGGATCGCGTTCGCCTCGTCCTGCCAGACCGGCAGCACGTTGCGGTCCGTCGGGCCGACGTCGGGCACCGGGGCCCACGGCAGCAGGGCGCCGTTCGTGGGGGAGACGGCGGCCAGCCGGGTGCGGCTGGCCGAGCCGACGGCGGTGATCGTCCCGCCGAGGTAGACGGCGTCGGCGGAGGCGGCGATCGCGCGCACCTGACCGCTCACGCTGGGCCGCCAGTCGGGCACCAGGGCCCCGGTCCGGGTGTCGTAGGCGGCCACCCGGTTGCGCGGCTGCCCGTTGGCGACGGTGAAGTCACCGCCGACGTAGACGCGCGTGCCGTCGGGTGAGGCCGCGATGGCCAGCGCCTGGCCGTTGAGGTCCGGCGCGAACGACGTCACCAGCTGGCCGGTGCGGATGTCGTAGGCCAGCAGGTTCCGTCGGGGGACCTCCTGGGTGCCCGGCGCCGCGCCCGCGGGGCGGGCGGTGGTGAACCGGCCGGCGACGTAGACGGTGTCGCCGACGACGACCTGCGCCCAGGCGACGCCGTCCCTGCCGTCGGCGGCCTTGCCGATCTGCACCGTCGGCAGCGCGTCCGCGGTCACCGTGACCGGGGTCGCCGGATCGGCCGGGTCGGCCGGCGCGGAGTCCGCGCGGGCCGCCGTCGGTGTCGCCAGGCCCAGGACACCGGCCACCAGCAGCAGGCCCAGCAGGCCCGCGATCGTCCGGTAGGCGGTCGTCGTCGACCGCCGCACACGTGCAGACACGTTCGTCTCCCCCACGTTCCCGGGCAGCCGGATACCGGGCTGCCCTTCACCGAGAGTGACGGTGACACGGGCGCAGGGGTCGGGGGATCACCCGGGCGGGTGGCCCACCTCGGAAGACTGCCCGCCGATCACCCGTCTGTGTCACCGAGCGTGACCGGTGCCCGCGGGCGGACACGGCGACGCCCGCCCCTCCGGGTGGAGGGACGGGCGTCGGCCGGGTGGGTGCGGGAGGTCAGTCGGCGGAGCCGGTGAACACCAGGTAGGGCGCGCCGGCCTGGTAGCCGACGGCGAGGGTGAGGGCGTCGCGCTCCCCCTCGGGGACGCTGAAGACGTAGACGCCGGTCGCGTCGGCGCCGGGACCGGCCGTGCCCGTGAACGGCGCGGACGACGGGTCGTCCAGCGGCGAGGCGGGCGCGGCACCGGGACCGTGGGACAGGTCGACGGCGACGGCGTCGAGGGACACCGGCGCGTCGGTGCCGTTGGTGATCCGCACGGTGACCCGGACCGCGGGCCCGCCGACCTGGCCGGGTCCCTGGCCGCCGGCCTCGATCGCCTCGATGCCCTCGACGGCGGCCGTCACGCCGTTGCCGACGCCGGCCTGCTCGGTGAGGGCGACCGGCGCCAGCCTCGGGGGCAGCTCGTCGGCGGCCTCGGTGGGACCGGTGGGCTCGGGCGTGGGGGGCGGCGGCGGGACGGTGCCGGTGGGCTCGACGATCTCCGTGGGCGCGGGCGTGGGGGTCGCCTCCGTCGTGGTCGGGGCCGCGGAGACACCCGGACCGCCGTCACCGCTGCCGGCGACGGCGAGCGCCAGGAGCGCGGCGGCCAGGACGGCCCCGGCGGCGACCAGCAGCAGCCGCCGGCCGGTCGGCCCGCGCCACGAGCCGTACTGCTCCGGGAGCCTCATCGGGTCAACCCCTCCATCTCGCGGTACCAGCGGCGCAGCGCCAGCACCAGGTAGGCGGCGGTGGCCAGCGCCAGCGCCGTGTAGACCCCGAGGAAGACGGCCGGGGCGCCGAGCAGGACGAACACGAGGCACAGGACCCCGTAGTCGGTCGGCGCGACCAGGAGCGAGCGCAGCACGCCGGGCCGCTCCGCCGTCCGTTCCGCGCGGGTGCGCGCGCCGTGCCGGGCGCGCAGCGCCTCGTTGAGCAGCGTGACCGTGAAGTGCACGACCGCGAGGACGCAGAAGCCGAGCGGGACCAGCAGCCACCCGGGGTGCAGGTCCGCGAGCCGCCAGAGGGCGAGCGCGACGGCCAGGTGCACGCTGGAGTTCTTCGCGCTGTCGACGACGTGGTCGAGCCACTCCCCCGCCGGTGACCCGCCGCCCCGGAGCCGGGCCAGTTGCCCGTCGGCGGAGTCGAGCGCGTAGCCGAGCACCAGACAGGCGGTGACGACCGCGCCGGTGACCCAGCCGGCCGGCGCGACGGCGAGGATCGCGATGCCGGACGCCGTCCAGGTCGCGCTGAGCGCCGTCACCGCGTTCGGGGTCAGGCCCGCGTGGAAGGCCAGCGCCGCGAGCACCCGGCCCAGCGGGCGGTTGACGAAGCGGGACCAGGCCGGGGCGCCCGTGGCGCCCTTCTGCGCACCGGCGAGGCGGCGGACCGTCCCGACGAGGGTCTCCCCGGCGCCCGGGGCCGCGACCGCGGTCACTGCTGGGCCGCCGGGTGCGCGTCCCACGTCGTCGGGGCGGCCGACGGGAGCGGCACGACGTTGTCCGGCACCGCCGCGGGGACCGGGCGGGGCGCCGGCGGCAGGTCGGCGGCGCTCGGCCGGCGGCGGCCGGTGGGCCGCCGCGCGGGGACCTCCCCGGCGACCAGCCGCCGGGCGAGCTCCTCGTAGCCGTCGGCGACGTCGTCCCAGTCGTAGCGGGCGGCGAGGATGCGCGCGCGGCGCCCGGCCCGCCGGGTGCCCTCCGCGTCGGCCTCCACCGCGGCCAGCTCTCGGGCCACGTCCCGGGGCGTCCGGAAGTAGCGACCGGCGTCGCGGACGACCTCGCGGTTGAAGTCGACGTCGAAGGCGGTCACCGCCGCGCCGGCGCCGATGGCGCGCAGCAGCGAGGGGTTGGTGCCCCCGACCGAGTGCCCGTGCAGGTAGGTGCAGCAGTTGGCGTAGAGCTGGTCGAGCAGCTCCTGGTCCCACAGCCCGCCGAGGAAGCGCACCCGGGAGTCGGCCAGGGCGTGCACGCGGCGGGTGTACTCGTCGGCGTAGGGCGCCGAGCCGACGACGACCAGCGGCGTAGTGGCCTCGCTGGCGGTGTACCCCTCGACGACGACGTCGACGTGGTTCTCCGGCTCGAAGCGCGCGACGACCAGGTGGTAGCCGCCCGGCTCGAGACCCAGCTCGGCGAGCCGGTGCGACCCCGGCGCGATCAGCGGGGCGCCGTAGGTCAGCAGCGTCGTCGGGGCGGCGAAGGCCTCGCGGTAGTACTCGGCGATCCCCTCGGCGTCGGCGATGAGCACGTCCGACCAGCGGACGGCGAGCGCCTCGGCGACGCGGTAGTAGCGCCGGCCGGCGCCGCCCCACTTGGCGCGCTTCCACTCCAGCCCGTCGACGTGGGTGGCGACCGGGATGCGCGCGGCCCGCAGCGCCGGGAGCAGGGGGGCGTTGGCGGCGTTGAAGACGATCGCGGCGTCCGTGCGGTGGGTCACCAGGTGCCGGACCGACAGGGCGGTGTGGCTCAGCGTCTCCAGCGAGCGGCGGCGGGCGGCCGGCAGGTGCACCAGCTCCATGCCCAGGTGCTCCTCCGGGCGCCCGGCGTCGCCCCCGGGCGGGGTGCGGCAGTAGACGACCACCCGGTGCCCGCGGTCGGCGAGCCGGCGGCCCACCTCCTCGACCGCGGTCTCGAAGCCCCCGTAGCGCGCCGGCACGCCGCGGGTGCCCACCATGGCGATGCTCATGCGGTTCATGGGTCAGTCCTTCGATCCGGTCCGGTGCAGCACTGCGCCCGGAGCTGCACCGACGCTAGGGACGAGGGAGGGCTCGACTCCTCACCCGGTGGGGTGGGAGGAGGGTGAGGTCGGGAGGGCCCGGTGGGCGCCGGAGCGGCTGGGCACGGCGCGCACGGTCCTGACGAGGGTCAGCGCGTCGAGGGCCGGCGACCGGTTCCCACGTGGCGGAGGTCCGGCGCACCCGGGCGGGAGCGGGCGGTGCGCCGGGACGGCCGGCGTCGTGGCGGTGCCCGGCCGACCCGGTCAGCTGCGGGGGTGGACGACGTTCTGCGCCGCCTCGAGGCCGTGCGCGAGGAGCTCCTCGGTGGCGTCGGCGGCCTCGGCCACGAGCAGGTCGAGCTCCTTGCGCTCGGTGGCGGAGAAGTCCTTGAGGACGAAGTCGGCCGGGTCCTGGCGTCCGGGCGGGCGGCCGATGCCGACCCGGACCCGCAGGTAGTCGCGGGTGCCGGTGGCGCGGCTGACGGAGCGCAGGCCGTTGTGGCCGCCCTCCCCGCCACCGCGCTTGAGGCGGACGGCGGCGAAGGGGACGTCGAGCTCGTCGTGGACGACGACGAGGTCGGCGACCGGCAGCTTGTGGTAGTCGAGCAGTCCGCGCACGGGGCCGCCCGACTCGTTCATGTACGTCGTCGGCCGGGCGAGGACGACGCGGCGGCCGGCCAGGCGCCCCTCACCGGCCAGCGCGCGGGCGCGGGCGCCCTTGCCCGCGGTGAGCTTCACGCCCATCCGGGCGGCGAGCTCGTCGAGGACCATCGCCCCGACGTTGTGCCGGTTGCCGGCGTAGCCGGGTCCCGGGTTGCCCAGCCCCACGACGAGGAAGGGCCCCTCCGAGGGAGGGGACGCCGCAGGGGCGCCGGCGGTGCCGGCGCCCCTGCGGGTCGTGCTCTCGGTCAGTGCAGACCTCAGCTGTTCTCGGTGGACTCGATCGACTCGCCGCCACCCTGCGCCTGCGGCTCGGGGACGACGTCGCCCTCGCCGGTGCCGCCCTCGGCCGGGGCGGACTCCTCGCGCTCGATGCCGGCCTCGGCCTCGGCCTCGGCGAGCTCGGCCTCGAGGGCCTCGGCGGTCGGGGCGCCCAGGAAGCCGATGACCAGCGCCTCCGGGTCGGTGACCAGCGTGGCTCCCCGCGGCAGGACGAGGTCGCCGGCGGCGATGTTCTGGCCGGCCGTGCGACCGGTCACGTCCACCTCGATCGTGTCGGGCAGCGCGGTGGCGTCGGCCTCGATCGAGACGGTGTTGAGCTGGTGGTTGGTGATCGCGTCCACGCCCGGCTCGCCGACGACGACCAGCGGGACCTCGACGGTCGTCCTCTCGCCGCGGCGCACCAGCAGCAGGTCGACGTGCTCGTGGGTGCGGGTCAGCGGGTCGCGCTGGACCGCCTTGGTGAGGGCCAGGTGCTCGGTGCCGTCGAGGACGACGGTGATCAGGGCGTTGCTGCCGCCGTTGCGGAGGACCGCGGCGAACTCCAGGGCCGGCAGGGACAGGTGGACGACGTCCTGGCCGTGCCCGTACAGGACGGCGGGGACGCGGCCGGCGCGGCGGGTCCGGCGGGCGCTGCCCTTGCCGAACTCGGTGCGGGGCTCGGCGACGAGGCGGTGGTCAGCCACGGTGGTGTGCTCCTCGGGAGGTGGGTCTGGCGTCGGTGGCCGGCACACGGCGCGGCACGCCCTCGAGGGCACACGCACGTCGATCACGGAGTCGGAGGACCGCTCCCTCGCCGGGCGGTGCCATCCTACCCGGCTCCGTCGGACGGCTACGACGCGCCGCCGAAGAGGCTCGTGACCGAGCCGTCCTCGAAGACCTCCTTGATGGCGCGGGCGAGCAGCGGGGCGATGGACAGGACGGTCAGCTTGTCGAACTGGCGGGCCGGCTCGATGGGCAGCGTGTTGGTCACGATGACGTCGCTGATGCGGCTGTTCTTCAGGCGGTCGACCGCCGCGCCGGACAGGACGCCGTGGGTGGCGCAGACGATGACGTCGGCGGCGCCGGCCTCGAAGAGCGTCTCCGCGGCCTTCACGATGGTGCCGCCGGTGTCGATCATGTCGTCGACGAGGATGCAGACGCGGCCCTCGACCTCACCGACGACGCGGTTGGCGACCACCTCGTTGGGCCGCATGGGGTCACGGGTCTTGTGGATGAAGGCCAGCGGGACGCCGCCGAGCTTGTCGCTCCACCGCTCGGAGACGCGCACCCGCCCCGAGTCCGGGGAGACGACGGTGATGTCGCGGTCGCCCCAGTGCGCCTTGACGTGGTCGACCAGCAGGTCGAGGGCGAAGAGGTGGTCGACCGGGCCGTCGAAGAAGCCCTGGATCTGCGCGGTGTGCAGGTCGACGGTCATGAGCCGGTCGGCGCCGGCGGTCTTGAACATGTCGGCGACCAGCCGGGCGGAGATGGGCTCGCGGCCGCGGTGCTTCTTGTCCTGGCGGGCGTAGGGGAAGAACGGCGCGACGACGGTGATCCGCTTGGCCGACGCCCGCTTGGCGGCGTCGACCATGAGCAGCTGCTCCATGAGCCAGGTGTTGATCGGCGCGGTGTGGCTCTGCACGATGAAGGCGTCGCAGCCGCGCACCGACTCCTCGAAGCGCACGAACAGCTCGCCGTTGGCGAACTCGTAGGAGGCGGTGGGGGTCGGCGTCACGCCGAGGTGGCCGGCGATCTCGTCGGCCAGCTCCGGGAAGGCCCGGCCGGAGAAGAGCATCAGGCTCTTGCTGGTGGTCTGCCGGATCGCGCTCATCGGCTCTGCTGCCCCTACTGCTCGTGGTCCACGTCGGGCGCTGCCGGCCGGTCCGCCCCCTCGGGCCCGGGGCCGGCCGCACCCTCGGCCGGTCGCGTCGCCGCCGCGGCGGCCTGCGCGGCGGCGGTGCCCGGCCGGCGACGGCCCACCCAGCCTGCCACATTGCGCTGGGCGGCCCGTGCCACACCCATGGCCCCCGGTGGGACGTCCTGGGTGATCACCGAGCCGGCCGCGGTGTAGGCGCCGTCCCCCACGCTGACCGGCGCGACGAGCATCGTGTCCGAGCCGATCCGCACGTGGTCGCCGATCGTCGTGTGGTGCTTGGCCACCCCGTCGTAGTTGACGAACACCGTGGCCGCCCCGACGTTCGCGCCCCGACCGATGGTCGCGTCGCCGACGTAGGAGAGGTGCGGCACCTTCGAGCCCTCGCCGACGCGCACGTTCTTCGTCTCGACGAAGGCGCCCACCTTGGTGCCGCGCGCGAGGTCGGTGCCCGGGCGCAGGTAGCTGAACGGGCCGACCGTGGCCTGCGGTCCGACGGCCGAACCGAGGACGTGGGAGCGCACCACGCTGGCGCCCTCCCCCACCGCGGTGTCGACCAGCGTGGTGTCGGGCCCGACGACGGCGCCGGTGGCGACCGACGTCGTCCCCCGGAGCTGGACACCGGGCTCGAGCAGCGCGTCGGGCTCGACGGTGACGGTGACGTCGACCCAGGTGGTGGCCGGGTCGACGACGGTGACGCCGGAGCGCATGAGCTCGTCGAGCACGCGGTCGTTGAGCGTGCGGCGGCGCGCGGCGAGCTCACGGCGGTCGTTGCAGCCCAGGACGTCGTCGGGGTCCGCGGCGCGGACGGCGGCGACCGGCGCCCCGCCCTCGGCCAGCGGGGCGAGCGCGTCGGTGAGGTACTGCTCCCCCTGGGCGTTGTCGGTGGCGAGCCCGGCGAGGACCCGGCGCAGCGTCGCCGCGTTGGCCACGTACACGCCGGCGTTGACCTCGCGGACCGCCCGCTGCTCGTCGGTGGCGTCCCGCTCCTCCACGATGGCCAGCAGGTCGCCGTCGGCGCCGCGGACGATCCGCCCGAGCCCCGTCGGGTCGTCGACCTCGGCGGTGAGGACGGTGAAGACGCTGTCCGCGGCACGGTGCCCGTCGACGAGCGCGGTCAGGGTGCCGGTCGTCAGCAGCGGGGCGTCGCCGTTGACGACCAGGACGGGGCCCTCGAGGTCGGGGACCGCGGCCAGTGCGACGGCGGCGGCGTGCCCGGACCCGCGCTGCTCCTCCTGCACGACCGGCCGGGCGGCGGGCGCCACCGCGGCGAGGTGCTCGGCCACCGCCTCGCGGCCGGCGCCGACCACCACGAGCGTCGTGCCGGCGCCCAGCGGCGCGGCCGCCGCCAGCACGTGGCCGAGCATGCTGCGCCCGCCCATCTCGTGCAGGACCTTGGGCGTGGTCGAGCGCATCCGGGTCCCCTGCCCGGCGGCGAGGACGACGACGGCGGCGACTGCCTGCTGCGGGCTCACGGAACTCCTCCGACGGTGGGCGGGACCGCCGGAGGGCGACCCGGCGCCTCGGCGCGGGTGGCGCGTGTCCTCGGCGCTGCTGGGGGACTCGGACTCGAACCGAGACTTCCCGGCTCCAAAGGCCGGCGGGCTGCCGATTACCCCATCCCCCACCGCGGCGCCGTCCCCGGGCGGCGCCCCGCGGGACGAGCCTAGGGCGCCCGCGGCGGCGGGGCACGGAGCGGGGCGGGCCGCGGCGGGCGAGGGCTCGGACGGCGAGGTCACGGCCGGTGACGTAGGTTACGGCTCGTAGCCACCGGCAGTCGCGCCGGAGCGTCCTTGCAACGGACGACCCCCTGGAGGCCATGTGTCCGCTCCTTCCCTCACCCGGCCCGCGGCCCTCCGCTCCGCTGATCCCGACCGGGGCCTGCCGCCCAACGCGCTGGGGAAGGAGAAGGGGCACCTCGAGCAGCTGACGCTCTACGTCTTCGTCGTCGTCCCGTTCCTGGCGCTGGCCGCCGTCGTGCCGGCGGTGTGGGGCTGGGGACTGTCCTGGCTCGACGTCGGCCTGTTCGTCGCCTGCTACTTCGTGCCGCTGCTCGGGGTCACCGTGGGTTACCACCGGTACTTCACGCACGGGTCGTTCAAGGCGACGCGTCCGCTGCGGATCGCCCTGGCGATCGTCGGCTGCATGGCGATCCAGGGCCCGGTCGTGCAGTGGGTCGCCGACCACCGCCGTCACCACGCCTTCTCCGACCGCGACGGCGACCCGCACTCGCCGTGGCGCTACGGCGACGACACCCGCGCGCTGCTCAAGGGCATGTTCCACGCCCACCTGGGCTGGCTGTTCGACCGGCGGCAGACCAACGCCGCCCGCTACGCACCCGACCTGCTCAAGGACCGCGGGCTGCGCGTCACCAGCCGGCTGTTCATCGTGTGGGCCTTCCTCAGCCTGGCCCTGCCGGCGGCCGTCGGCGGCCTGGTCACGGGCAGCTGGGCCGGTGCCTGGACGGCGTTCTTCTGGGCCGGGCTGGTGCGCACGGCGCTGCTGCACCACGTGACCTGGTCGATCAACTCGATCTGCCACGTGGTGGGCAACCGGCCCTTCGCCTCGCGGGACCGGGCCACGAACTTCTGGCCGCTGGCGATCCTCAGCGGCGGCGAGTCCTGGCACAACCTGCACCACGCCGACCCGACCTGCGCCCGCCACGGCGTGCTGCGCGGGCAGATCGACATCAGCGCACGGGTGATCTGGGTGTTCGAGAAGCTCGGCTGGGCGCACTCGGTGAAGTGGCCCGACCCGGTCCGCCTGGCCGCCAAGCGCCGCGACGCCGTCCCCGCCACCGGGGTCGCCTGAACCGCTCCGGTCCGGGTCCGGCTCCGGTGCCGACCGGAGCAGGACTCAGACCGGCTCGGTGGAGGCAGGGGCGGTCACGTCCCGCCCGACCGGGTGGGACCTGTCGACCCGGCCGGGGCGGGGTGCCCGTGACCACCGGTGCCGGCCCACGCCCAGAGCGGCGAGCTGGAGCGCGAGTGCCGTGCCCCACGCCGCCGACCCGGTCATCTCCAGCAGCTCCTCGGTGACCATCATCGCCGTGTACCCGGCCCGCTTGACGTCGCCGTCCCACTGCACCGCCTCGAGGACCTGGGCGACACCCCAGGCCACCGCCCCGGCGACCCACGGGAGGAGCACCTCGGGCCGTCGGCGGACCTGCCAGGCCACGCCCACCCAGGCCACGGCACCGGCCAGTACGACCGGTGAGTACAGCAGCTGCCAGTCGACGCCGGTGGCGGACTCCAGCCGTTCGTGCACCGAGAAGCTCTCGTCGACCGCCATCAGCGCGAACAGCAGGGCGAGGGGCCACGTGGACGCCCGGCGGCTCGTCGACCGGCCCAGGACGGCCGCAGCGAGCGCGCACCACCCGAGCAGGAGGGCCGAGAAGGCCGCCGGGACCGTGTACTCGCCGTCCAGGTCGAGGTGCCTCCACCCCGACTCCGCACCGACCGCGACCACCCCCAGGACGGCGAGCACGGCGATGACGACGAGGACGCCGACGACTGCACGGTTGATCGGGACGGGCAGCCGCGACCGGCCACTCTCGGACTCGGCACGCGGCTGACCTGGCACGGCGGCCAGCATCGGTGAGCCGACTCCACCGGTCAAGCTCCCGGTCACCCTCCGTTCACCCACCTCACCCCTGCCGGGGGGTCAGCCGACCAGCCGCGCCCCGGGCACGGGGCCGTGCACCACGCGCACGGTCCGGAACACGCCCTCCCCCGCCAGGACGGCGGCCAACCGGACGGCGGCGTCCTCGTCCTCGGCCAGCGCGGCCACGGTCGGTCCCGAGCCGCTGACCAGCGCTCCCGTCGCGCCGGCGTCGGTGGCGCTGCGCAGCGCACGGCGCAGCGCCGGCCGCAGCGAGACCGCCGGCGCCTGCAGGTCGTTGGTCAGCGCGGTGGCCAGGGCGTCGGGCGGTCCGCTGCGCAGGGCGGCGAGGACCGCCTCGGGCGAGGGCGACTGCGCGCCCTCGGGCAGCCGGCCCGCGGCGCGCAGCCGGTCCAGTTCGGCGTAGACCGCCGGTGTGGACAGCCCGCCCTCGGCGATGCCGAGCACCCAGTGCCACTGCCGCCGGGCCAGGACCGGGGTGAGCAGCTCCCCGCGGCCGCTGCCCAGCGCGACGCCGCCGGCGAGGCCGAAGGGCACGTCGCTGCCGAGCTCGGCGGCCAGCGCGGTGAGGTCGCCGCGGGTGGCGTGGGTGCCCCACAGCGCGTCGAGGGCGACGAGGGTGGCCGCGGCGTCCGCGCTGCCCCCGGCCAGCCCGGCCGCGGCCGGGATGGCCTTGTCGACGGCGATGGCGGCCTCGGCGGGCACGCCGGCGTGCTCGGCGAGCAGCTCGGCGGCCCGCCACACGAGGTTGCGCCGGTCGGTGGGCACCGGGTCGGGCCCAGCGGCGCCCTCCCCGGTCACGGTGACCGACAGGCCCTCGCCGCGACGCACGGTGACCGTGTCGAGCAGCGAGACGGCCAGGTAGACCGTCTGCAGCGCGTGGAACCCGTCGGACCGCAGCGGCCCGACGGCCAGCGAGACGTTGACCTTGGCGGGGGCGTGCGCGGTGACCGCGCCGTCCCCGCGGGTGTGCCCGGCCCCGCCCGGCGACGACCAGCTCACGGCGCGACCGGGTCGGTCGCCGCCAGGCGGGCGAAGTCGGTCACCGACAGCTGCTCCCCGCGGGTGGCGGGGTCGATGCCGGCCGCCCGCAGCCGCGCCTCGGCGGCGGCGGCGCTCCCGGCCCAGCGGGCCAGCGCGGCCCGCAGGCCCTTGCGGCGGGTGGCGAAGGCGGCGTCGACGACGGCGAAGGTGGCGGCCCGGTCGCCGGGCGGGGGCGGCCGGCGGTCGAGGGCGACCAGCCCGGAGTCGACGTTGGGCTCGGGCCAGAAGACGCGGCGCCCGACGGCGCCGGCCCGGCGCACCTCGCCGTACCAGGCGGCCTTGACCGACGGCACGCCGTAGGCGGAGCCGCCCGGCGGGGCGGCCAGCCGTTCGGCGACCTCGGCCTGGACGAGGACCAGCGCGCGCCGCAGGGAGGGCAGCAGCTCGAGCAGGTGCAGCAGGACGGGCACCGCCACGTTGTACGGCAGGTTGGCCACCAGCGCCGTCGGAGGGGCCCCGGGCAGCTCCGTCACCCGCAGCGCGTCGGCCTCGACCACGGTGAGCCGGCCGGCGAGGTCGGGCCGCCGCCCGGCCACGGTCGCCGGCAGGAGGGCGGCCAGCCGCGGGTCGATCTCGACGGCGGTGACGGCGGCGGCCGCGGGCAGCAGGCCCAGGGTCAGCGACCCGAGGCCGGGGCCGACCTCCAGGACGACGTCGTCGGGCCGCAGCCCGGCGGTGCGCACGATCCGCCGGATGGTGTTGGCGTCGTGCAGGAAGTTCTGCCCGAGCGTCTTGGTGGGACGCAGCCCGAGCTGCTGGGCCAGGTCGCGGATCGCGGCCGGGCCCAGCAGCCCGTCGCCCTGCTCGGGGGTGCTCAGCGGTCCGGCTCAGTCGAAGAGGTGGTGTCCACAGCCCCACTGTCCGGCTCCGGAGCGCGCGTAGAGCATCTGGGCGCGCAGCGTCTGCTCCGCCACCGAGGCCGCAGCGGGGTCGCCGACCCCGCCCACGGACTCCCACGTGGTCCGGGAGAACTGGTACAGCCCGCGGTACTTGCCCGTGGAGCTCAGGGCGTCCGGCCGGCCGCCGGACTCGCACTGGGCCAGCGCCGCCCAGTTGAGGCCGTCGGCGCTGGCCGGGACGGTCCCGGACGACGCCGCGACCGGGCGCTCCTTGGTGCCGACGCTGACCAGCTCGTCGACCGGCTCACGGGTGACGGTGGTGCCCACCTGCTCGCGGGCGGTCTGCACGCCGTCGACGACGGTGATGCGGAAGGTGGTGGCCTGCTCGCCCTCCACGCCCTCCTGGGTGACCGTCTCCTCGCCCTCGAGTGCCTCGGGGTCCTCGGTCTCGACGGTCTCGTAGTCCAGCGGGCTGGTCTCGACGACCTCGCTCACCTGCACCCGGAAGACCTGCAGCCGCATGCCGGCCAGCAGCGGCTGGTCGGGGTAGAGGCTGGTGCGGTCGGTCGCGCCGAGGGTCACGCCCTGCTCGGCGAGCAGGTCGCCGGCCGTGGCGGCGGTGGTGGTGACCACGCGCGAGGCGCCGTCGACGACGAGCACGACGTCCTTCGGCGTGGAGATCGACAGCGCCATGCCGTCCAGCGGGAGCCGCTCGCTGCGGCTGGCCGAGAGCACCAGGCCCTCCGCCCGGTAGCCGAGCTGGTCGAGCGCCTCCTCGACCGACAGCGCGGTCACGTAGACCTCGCTGGCGACGCCGTCGACGGTGAGCTGCAGTGGCCGGGCGCGGTTGAGGACGACGGTGTCACCGTCGCCGACCTCGGCGCCGAGGTCGGGGAGGACGACGTCGTGCGCCTGCGCCTCCAGCCCCTCCTCGTCGAGCACCTCGCCGACCGTGTCGGCGTAGGTGCTCACCTCGCGGACCTGCCCGTCGATGGTCAGCGTCACCGACTTCTGCGCGGCGAACCAGGCCAGGGAGCCGCCCACCAGTCCGAGCAGGACCAGGGCGAGGAGGGCGAGCTTGAGCGTTCGGGGCACGGCACTTCCACGAGGTCAGGGGCGCCGGGCGGAGGCGATCGCAGGACGCGCGGCAGCCGACCACGAGGGGGACCCCAGGGCCGTCGGACGCCGCCCGGATCGATCCCCCATCCCGGCTGTCGGTCACGACACGGTAACGAGCGCGGTGCGTCTAGCAACGGTGCACGCAGAGTGAAGCAGCCGGGCGACACGTCGATTCGGCACCACGCCGACACGGTGAGTGACGAACGCGCCGCGTGGGACGGGGGGGACAGCCGTGGTCGGTGGGGTCAGCTCGTGATCGAGGTCACCGCGGAGCGGACACCCCGATCAGGGCACCGGAGCCCGATCCGCGCCTCCGCCGGCCGGCCCTCGGCCGGCCGGCGCGCTCTGGTCAGCCGGTGAGGGCGCGCTCGTCCGCGCGCACCGGGCGCAGCCAGGTCAGCAGGAAGCACGCGACGGCGAGACCGGCGGCCAGGCTCGCGAAGCCGCCGGCGACCAGGGCGACCGGCAGCAGGTCGACGTTCTCGGTCACCCGGTCGCCGAGGTCGATCCCGGCGACCAGCAGGAGCGTGCCCAGCGGCAGCAGGGCCAGCACGCTGGCCGCAGCGGTGACGAGGTGCGCCGTCCAGGTGCGCAGCGCCTCGTCGACCGGCACGTCGGCACCCTCGGCCGGCAGCGGCCGGGTGAGGACGCGCAGGAGGGCGGCCTCGGCCAGCAGCCAGACCGCCAGCGGCACGGCGAGAGCGACCACCCCGACGGTGTCGGGCAGGTCGCCGCGCTGCCACATCACCGCGGCGACGACGACCTCCGCGACGACGACGGCGCGCATGGTCCACAGCAGCCACGGCGAGACCTGCTCGCTGCGCCGGGGGCGGCGGGCGGGGTCGGAGAGCCGCCAGCGCGGCCGCGGCCGGGTGGCCTCGGCCAGCACCACGCCGGTGAGCAGGCCGATCACCAGGGCCGGCAGCCACAGGAACACCGACGCCTCGGCGAACATCCACACGCTGGCCGCGATGCCGACGACACCGAGCAGCAGGCCGAGCCGGCGCACCCGCCGGCCGTGCTGTGCCTGTCGCTGCAGCGTGGCGACGCCCTCCGGGGTCGGGGTGGCGAACTCCACCCCCGCCGACGCGACGGCGCGGCGGCCGGCCGCCAGCGCCCACGCCCGGGCGAGGAGCACACCGGGCACCAGGACGGCGATGAAGAGAACCACGGCGATGAGGCGTCCCACGGGGACCAGTGTGCCCCGCCTGCGGGCCGCCCGGTCGGCCCCGCTGCAGGGGCCCGCGCCGGGCGTCGCGAGGCGCGGGCAGCCGGCCCCCGCAGGGACCCGCGCCGGGCGGCGGCGGGGCGTGGGGGGTGGGGGGGTCCTCCTGCTACCAGGGGCCGAAGACCCGCTCGGCGGTCGCGGTGAGGGCGTCGCACAGCTGCGCGAGCTCCACACCGGTGACCTCGGCCAGCGCCCGCACGGTGTGCGGCACCAGCCGCGAGGCGTTGGGCCGGCCGCGGTACGGGACGGGGGTGAGGAACGGCGCGTCGGTCTCGACGAGCAGCTGGTCGACCGGGGTGAGCGCGGCGGCCTCGCGCAGGTCGCCGGCGTTGCCGAACGTCAGCGTGCCGGCGAAGGACAGGACGTGGCCACGCTCGACGCAGGCCCGCGCGAAGGCGGCGTCGCCGGAGAAGCAGTGCAGGACCGTGTGCTCGGGCGCACCCTCGTCGTCGAGCACGCGGAGGATCTCGCCGTGCGCGTCGCGGTCGTGGACGACCAGCGCGACGCCGTGCTCCTTGGCGATGCGGATGTGCGCGCGGAACGACGCCTCCTGCGCCGCCCAGCCCTCGGGGCCGGTGCGGAAGCGGTCGAGCCCGGTCTCCCCCACCGCCCGCACCCGCGGCAGCGCGGCGAGCCGGTCGATCTCGGCCAGCGCGTCCCCGCCCGCCCCGCCGGCGCCGGCCTCGTTCGGGTGCACCGCGACCGCGGCCAGCACGCTGGGGTGCCGCGCGGCCAGGTCGGCCGACCACCGCGACGAGGCGACGTCGACCCCGACCTGCACCAGCCGGGTCACGCCGACGGCGGCCGCGGCCGCGATCTCGGCGTCGACCCGTTCCCCGGTGGCCCACTCGCCGTGCCCGTCGGCCGGGCGCTCGCCCAGGACGATGTCGAGGTGGGTGTGGCTGTCGAGGGCGGGCGCCGGCAGCGGCTCCGGGGGCGGCGGCGGCTCGCCCCGCCGGTTGGCCCGCGACGCGGCCGACCGGCTCACTCGTCTCCCACGAGCCGCCGCAGCTCGTCGGCGACGATCGACTCGTCGAGCTTCCTGAACACCGGGGTGGGCGGCGCCAGCGGCGTGCCCGACGGCAGCGGCCGGGACGCCCACACCGCCTGCGCCGACTCGTAGTCGCCGGTGATGACGGGGTAGGGCGAGCCGTCGTCGAGGTCGGTGACCTCCTCGATCCGCGGGGACGGCGACCACGTGCCGGTGCCGCCGAGCAGCTCGTGCACCTTCTGCGCGGAGTGCGGGAGGAACGGCGTGAGCAGCCCGTTGCAGTCGCTGACCGCCTGCAGCGCGGTGTGCAGCACGGTGTCCCGGCGGGCCGGGTCCTCCTTGAGCTTCCACGGCGCCTGGTCGGACAGGTACTTGTTCGCCTCGCCGACCACCCGCATCGCCTCGGTCGCCGCGGCCTTCTGGCGGTTGCGCGACAGCAGCTCCCCGATCGGCCCGAACGCACCCTGCGTCGCGGACAGCAGCGCGCGGTCGGCGTCGGTGAGCTCGCCCGGCGTCGGGACGGCGCCGACGTTCTTCGCCGCCATCGACACCGTGCGGTTGACCAGGTTGCCCCAGCCGGCGACCAGCTCGTCGTTGTTGCGGCGCAGGAACTCCGCCCAGGTGAAGTCGGTGTCCTGGCTCTCCGGGCCGGCCGCGGCGATGAAGTAGCGCAGCGCGTCGGCGTCGTAGCGGGCGAGGAAGTCGCGCACGTAGATGACGACCTGGCGGGACGAGGAGAACTTGCGTCCCTCCATGGTGAGGAACTCGCTGGAGACGACCTCGGTGGGCAGGTTGAGCCGGCCCAGCGAGCCCGGCGTCCCGCCCCGGTCGCCCTCGCCGTCGTAGCCGAGCAGCTGGGCGGGCCAGATCTCGGCGTGGAAGACGATGTTGTCCTTGCCCATGAAGTAGTAGGCGTCGGAGTCCGGCGTCTGCCACCACTGGCGCCACGCGTCGTCGTCCCCGGAGCGGCGGGCCCACTCGATGGACGCCGACAGGTAGCCGACGACGGCGTCGAACCACACGTAGATCCGCTTGTCGGGACGGTCGCGCCAGCCGTCGAGCGGCACGGCCACGCCCCAGTCGATGTCGCGGGTGTAGCTGCGCGGCTTGAGGTCGGTGAGCAGGTTCTTGGCGAAGTTGAGGACGTTGGGCCGCCAGCCGCGCCGCGAGTCCAGCCAGTCGCCCAGCGAGCGGGTGAAGGCCGGCAGGTCGAGGAAGTAGTGCTCCTCCTCGACGAACCTCGGCGTCTCCCCGTTGATCCGGCTCCGCGGGTTGATCAGGTCGACCGGGTCGAGCTGGTTGCCGCAGTTGTCGCACTGGTCGCCGCGGGCGCCGTCGTAGCCGCAGATCGGGCAGGTGCCCTCGATGTAGCGGTCGGGCAGGGTGCGCCCGGTCGAGGGGCTGATCGCGCCGAGCGTGGTCTTCGGGAAGACGTAGCCGTTCTTGAGCAGGCCCAGGAAGATCTCCTGGCTGATCGCCGCGTGGTTGGCCGTCGTCGTCCGGGTGAACAGGTCGTAGGACAGCCCGAGCGACTGCAGGTCGTCGACGATCACCCGGTTGTTGCGGTCGGCGATCTCCCGGGGGCTGACGCCCTCGGCGTCGGCGGCGACGGTGATCGGCGTCCCGTGCTCGTCGGTGCCGCTGACCATGAGCACCCGGTCACCGGCCATCCGGTGGTAGCGGCTGAAGACGTCGGAGGGGACGCCGAAGCCGGAGACGTGGCCGATGTGCCGCGGGCCGTTGGCGTAGGGCCAGGCCACGGCGGTCAGGATGTGCCGATCACTCACGTGTCGAGCCTAGGCGGCGGGGTCCACCCGGTTCAGTGCTGGCCGGTACCCGCGGTGGCGGGGGCGGGGAGCTCACCGCCCACCGGGGTGGTGACGGCGAGGGTGCACAGGGCCAGGCCGATGACCGCCACGGTGGCCAGCCGCACCCGCGGGTGGGTCACCGCCGCGGGCGCCTCGTGCCGCGGGCGCACCACGGCAGCCCAGGCCAGCGCCGACGGCGCGGAGGCCAGCAGCAGCTTGCCGACCGGGACGGCGAGAGCCAGCAGCGCCAGCGCCGGCAGCGGCAGCGGCAGCGGCAGCGGCAGCGTGACCGGCAGGCCGTCGAGGACCGGGGTGAGCAGGCCGAGCAGGAGCAGCCCGGCCACCAGGACCACCTCGGCGCACGCCACGCCGGCCGCCAGCCGGCGCCCGGGCCCCTCCAGGACCCCCAGCGCGGCGGCCCCGCAGGCCACGATCCAGCCCGCCAGCCCCCCGAGGACGGCCACGACGACGGGACCCGCAGGCCGGGACGCGGCGGTGAGCAGCCCGTCGAGGCCGGTCAGCCCGCAGGCGAGCAGGGCCAGCGACTGCAGTCCGCAGACCGCGGCCAGCAGGAGGACGGCGAGCGGCCGGCGGCGCGGGTGGCCGGCCGCGCCGGCGGGCCGGATCGGGAGGGGGGCGTCGAGGACGCTGGTCGCCACGGGTCTGCTCCTGGCCGGGGACGTCGGTCACCGGTCAGGTCGTCGCGTGCGGGCGGGCTCCGGAGGTGCGCCGGAGCCCGCCTCACCCGTCCGAGGGGGTCATCGGCGGGCGATGTTGTCGGCGGCCGACATCCGCTGCCCCGTGGCCATCCGGCTGTGGCCGCGGCTGTACGCGAAGTACATGCCGATGCCGAGCAGCATCCAGATGCCGAACCGCAGCCAGGTGTCGGTGGGCAGGTTGGACATCAGCCACAGCGAGGCGAGCGCCGAGACGATCGGCAGGACCGGCACCCACGGGACCCGGAAGGAACGGTGCAGGTCGGGACGGGTGCGCCGCAGCACCCAGACGCCGATCGACACGAGGAAGAAGGCGAAGAGCGTGCCGATGTTCACCAGCTCCGCGAGTGCGGTGAGCGGGACGAACCCGGCGAGCAGCGCGACCACGATCCCGGTCGCGATCGTGATGCGGTACGGGGTGCCGTACCGGGGGTGGACCTTCGCCAGTCCGGGTGGCAGCAGGTGGTCGCGGCTCATCGCGAACAGCACCCGGGACTGACCGAGCATCAGGATCATCACCACCGAGGTGAGCCCGGCCAGCGCGCCCAGCGAGATGATGCTCGAGAAGACCGGCATCCCGTTGGCGGAGAACGCGCCCGCGAGCGGTGCGGTCGCGCTCAGCTCGGTGTAGTTCTGCATCCCCACGACCACGAGCGAGACCGCCACGTAGAGCACGGTGCAGATCGCCAGCGAGCCGAGGATCCCGCGCGGCATGTCCCGCTTGGGGTCGCGCGTCTCCTCCGCCGCGGTGGCCACGATGTCGAAGCCGATGAACGCGAAGAAGACGATCGCTGCGCCGGCGAGCACGCCGCCCCAGCCGAACGTGCCGGGGCTGAACCCGGTGAGCAGCGAGATCAGCGGCGTGTGCAGCCACCCCTCCTCCCCCGCGGCCGCGGGCTCGGCCGGCGGGACGAACGGTGAGTAGTTGTCGGCGGTGGTGTAGAAGAACCCGACGACGATGACCAGCAGGACCACGGCCAGCTTGATGGCCACGATGATGGTGGTGACGCGCGAGGAGAGCTTGATCCCGAGGATCAGGACGCCGGTCATGATCAGCGTGATCACGATCGCCGGGATGTTGACCGTCGCCGTCTCGCCCGCGATCGACGTCGGCAGGGGCGTGCCGATGTCGGCGAGCAGCTGGTTGAGGTACCCCGACCAGCCGACCGCCACCGTGGCCGCGCCCAGGGCCAGCTCCAGGACGAGGTCCCAGCCGATGATCCAGGCGATGAACTCGCCGAAGGTGGCGTAGCTGAACGTGTAGGCCGACCCGGCCACCGGCACCGTCGAGGCGAACTCGGCGTAGCAGATCGCCGCCAGGCCGCAGACCACGCCGGCGATGACGAACGAGATGGCCACCGCCGGGCCGGCCTGGTCGCGTGCCACCAGGCCGGTGAGCACGAAGATACCGGTGCCGATGATCACGCCGACGCCGAAGACGGTGAGGTCCAGGCCCGACAGGTTCTTCTTCAGCCGGTGTTCCGGCTCGTCGGTGTCGCGGATCGACTCCTCGACGGACTTGACCCGGCGGGACCCTGCGGTCACGGCGTCCTCCTCGGCGAGCGCGACGCCGGCCTGGACTCGGCCGGCCTCCCCGGCAGCGTGGCACGGTGGCCGGTGGCCCGCACGCCTACGCTCCTCTCGCCCGCCCCCCGGCGGGACGGGAGGAGGAACGCGGTGAGCGATCAGCAGACGGACGGCCCACCCGGGCTGTACCTGCCGGCCCCCCGGCCGCGACCCGCCGGTGCCCCGCGACCGGCCCGCACGCGGCCCGACGGCGCCGGCGCCGTCGTCGACTGTGCCGTCTACGTCCAGGGCCGCCGCGAGCCGCCGGTCGAGCCGGGCCAGGCGCTGGCCGCCGCCGTCGAGCGCGGCGGGTTCGTGTGGCTGGGGCTGTTCGAGCCGACCGAGGCCGAGCTGGGCGCGATCGCCGAGCGCTACGGCCTGCACCCGCTGGCCGTCGAGGACGCCGTCTACGCCCACCAGCGGCCCAAGCTCGAGCGCTACGACGACGACCTGTTCATGGTGCTCAAGACCGCCCGGTACGTGGAGCACGAGCAGCTGACCGCCAACAGCGAGGTGGTCGACACCGGGGAGGTCATGGTCTTCCTCGGCCAGCACCACGTGATCACCGTGCGGCACGGCGACCACAACGACCTGACCGACCTGCGGCACCGGCTGGAGGAGCAGCACGACCTGCTCTGCCACGGGCCGGCCGCGGTGCTCTACGCGGTGGCCGACCTCGTCGTCGACACGTTCGTCGACGTCGCCGAGCAGGTGCAGGACGACGTCGACGAACTCGAGGCGTCGGTGTTCAGCCCCGACCGCACCGACGACATCGGCCGGCTGTACCAGCTCAAGCGGGAGCTGATGTCGCTGCGGCGGGCGGTCGGGCCGCTGGAGGTGCCGCTGCAGAAGCTCTCGGAGCGGCAGGTCGACGCCGTCCCCGAGGCGATGCGCAGCTACTTCCGCGACGTGCTCGACCACGCCATCCGCGTGCGCGACCAGGTGTCCGGCCTCGACGAGCTGCTGACCTCGATCCTGCAGGCCTCGCTCGCGCGCACGTCGATGGCCGACAACGAGGACATGCGCAAGATCTCGGCCTGGGCGGGGATCATCGCCGTCCCGACCGCGATCGCCGGCATCTACGGGATGAACTTCGAGTTCATGCCCGAGCTGCGCTGGCGCTGGGGGTACCCGATGGTGCTGCTGGTCATCGTGGTCGCCTGCCTGCTGCTCCACCGCGGCTTCAAGCGCAACGGCTGGCTCTAGCGCCGCGGCTGCGGGGTCGCGGCGTGTGCACACATCGCGAGCCGGTCGCCGTCGAGGGCGCAGTACGTGCACACGACGTGATCACCGCACGAGCGCCGTCCGGATCTTGGCCAGGATCTGGGCAGGGCGGTGGAGATCCGCGGCGGTCACGAAGACGACGGTCCAGCCCGCCGCCTGCAGCCGGTTGAGCCGCTGCCGGTCGCGGGCGAACCGACCCGGCTCGGCGTGCCAGGCACCGTCGTACTCGACCGCGACGCGGAGCTCGGGCCAGGCGAAGTCGACCCGGGCGATCTCGCGGCCCTCGTACCGGACGGCGTACTGGGCCACCGGTGCCGGCAGCCCGCCGCCGGCCATCCGCAGGCGCAGTCGCGTCTCCTGGGGTGACTCCGCCAGACCGTCCGCCCGGCTGCAGGCCCGCCGGACCCGGGCAGAGGCGGCCCTCGGCGTCGCGACGCGGGCACGGAGTTCCCCGAGGTCGACGACACCCGCAGCGACCATCCGGTCGATCGCCACGACGGCCTCCTCCGGTCCACACAGGGCTGCCACGCGGACGGTCGCCACCAGGGGGCACACCACCCGCACCCGCCCGCGCACCCGGACGTCGGCCGGATCCAGCTGCAGGCGGCGCACCCGAACGCCCGGGATGCGCCGCGGGTGTGACCCCGGAGGGAGGACGAGCTCGACGTCGTCGCGCTCGTCGGCGAGGTCCACACCCCACAGCACCGCCGCGCTCGGCCCCGAGACGACGGCGCCCGGGAGCAACAGGCGGGCCGCCGCCCGGGCGCGCAGCCGGTGCGAGTCGGGCACCCGGGCGTCGACGTAGACGTCCCGGAAGAGCGCCCGGCACGTCGGACCCCGCAGTTGCGCAGGGGTGAGCAGGCCGCGACGGACGACGTCCGTCCCGCGGAAGACGTGGTCGCGCAGTGGGTCGGGCAGGGGTCTCGTCGGCATGCGCGCAGGCTGACCGCTCGCGCGCACGCCGCCGTCCTCGTCGTCCACAGGCGACGCCGTGTGCACGTGTCGCTCCCCGGACGCCCGCACGACCGCGACGTGTGCACACGCGGCCGTCCGGCGGGAGCGGGTCAGGTGTCCTTGGTGGCGACGACGGCGTCGTAGACGGTGCGGCGGGGCAGGCCGGTGCGGGCGACGACGGCGCGGATGGCGTCCTTGCGGGTGGCGCCCGCGGCCTCCTCGGCGGCGACCTCGGCGGCCAGCGCGGCGGCGTCCATCGTCACCGCCCGCGCCGGAGCACCCGCGACGACGAGCGTGATCTCCCCCCGCACCCCGTCGGCGGCCCAGGCGGCCAGCGCGGACAGCGGCCCCCGCCGGACCTCCTCGTGCGTCTTGGTCAGCTCCCGGCAGACGGCGGCCTCCCGGTCGGCGCCCAGGGCCGAGGCGGCGTCGGCCAGCGCGTCGGCCAGCCGGTGCGGCGACTCGAAGAAGACCATCGTGCGGCGCTCGTCGGCCAGCCCGGCCAGCCGGGACCGCCGCTCCCCGCCCCTGCGTGGCAGGAACCCCTCGAAGCAGAAGCGGTCCACCGGCAGCCCCGAGACCGCCAGCGCCGTCGTCACCGCCGAGGGCCCGGGCACCGAGGTGACGTCGACGCCGGCCTCGATCGCCGCGCGCACCAGCGTGTAGCCGGGGTCGGAGACCGACGGCATGCCGGCGTCGGTGAGCAGCAGGACGGTCGCGCCGTCGGCCAGCGCCGCGAGCAGCCCGGGCAGCCGCGCGCGCTCCACCGACTCGTGGAAGGTGACCACGCGCCCGGTGAACACCACCTCGAGGTCGGTGGCCAGCCGGTGCAGCCGGCGGGTGTCCTCGACGGCGAGCACGTCGGCCTCGGCCATCACCCGGCGCAGCCGCGGGCCGACGTCGCCGGGCTGGCCGAGCGGTGCGCCGCCGAGCACGAGCCGTCCCGTCACGCCCCGAGCCTGTCACGCCGGCCCGCCGGAGGCCCGCCTGCCGGGGCCCGGCGCGAGCCCGCGGGCGTCAGGGGGCAGGCGGGTCCCTTCACTACCCTGAGGCCCATGGCGGTGCTGGCTCCCGAGCGCACGGACGCCGGGGACCCGCCGGAGGCGCCGGCCCGCGCGGCCCGCCGCTGGCCGCCGCCCCGGCCGCGCGTCGACCGCATCCCCCCGCTGCCGGCCGACCGGTGGCTGTCGTGGCTGCTGGCCCTCGCCCTCGGCGTCCTCGCGCTGGGCGGCCGGCTGGTCGGCATCAGCTACCCGGACACCCTGCTGTTCGACGAGGCGTACTACCCGCCCCAGGCGTACGACCTGCTGACCTGGGGCCACGAGTACAACCGCGGCTACACGTTCATCGTCCACCCGCCGCTGGGCAAGTGGCTGATCGCCGGTGGCGAGCACCTGTTCGGCTACACCAGCTCCGGGTGGCGCTTCCCGTCCGCGGTCGCCGGGGCGGTGGCCGTCGTCGTCCTCACCCGGCTGGCCCGGCGGCTGACCGGCTCGACGCTGCTCGGCCTGGTCGCCGGGCTGCTGCTGGCCCTCGACGGCTTCGCCTTCACCGTCTCCCGGATCGGCCTGCTCGACGTCTTCCTGCAGGTGTTCGTGCTCGCCGCGGTCGCCTGCCTGGTCGTCGACCGCGACCGGGTGCGGGCGCGCGTCCGCGCCCACCGGCCGGTCCCCCGCACCGGCTTCCGCCTCGGCCCGCGCGGCTGGCGGATCGCGGCGGGCCTGCTGTTCGGCTGCGCCTGCTCGGTGAAGTGGAGCGGCGTGTACTTCCTGGCCTTCTGCGCGGTCCTGTCGCTGTTCTGGGACCGCGCGGCCTGGCGCGAGGCCGGCGTCCCCGCGCCGACGGCGACCGCCCTGCGCCGCGGCCTGCCCGGCGCGACCTGGGCGCTGGTGGCGGTCCCGGTGCTCACCTACCTGGCCGGCTTCGCCGGGTGGTTCCTCGGGGAGACCGCGCAGGGCCGCTGGTGGGCGCAGCGCAACCCGGACACGGCGTTCCCGTTCGTCCCCGACGCGCTGCGCTCCTGGTGGCACATGCACGTCGAGTGGTGGACCTTCCACAACGGCCTGTCGACGCCGCACCCGTGGGAGTCGGGCCCCTGGTCGTGGCTGGTCAACGGCCGGCCGATCCTGCTGTGGAACCCGCAGGGCCTCACCGACGCCTCGGGCGAGCAGGTGATCCGCTACATCCTCATGGTCGGGACGCCGACCCTCTGGCTGGCCTTCGCGCCCGCGCTGGTCTGGACGGGCTGGCGGATCGTCGCCCGGCGCGACCCGGCGGCGGTGCTGGTCGCGGTCGCCGTCGCCGCGGGGTGGGGGACGTGGTTCCTCAACCCCGAGCGCACGATGTTCATCTTCTACACGGCCCCGGTCCTGCCGTTCTTCGTGCTGGCCGTGACCCTCGTGCTGCAGGACGTCCTCGGCCGGCCCGGCGCTCCCCCGTGGCGCCGCAGCGCGGGCCTGGCCGCCGTCAGCGGCTACGTCGCGGTCGTGGCCGGCACGTTCGCGTTCTTCCACCCCGTGCTCGCCGGGCGCCCGCTGTCGCACGCGGAGTGGCTGCTGCGGATGTGGTTCCCGTCCTGGTTCTGAGGACGCCGCCGGCCGGCCCTACGGTGGTCGTCACCGGCTCCCGGGAGGACCATGCGATGACCAGCCCCACCGACCGCCCGCGCGTCCTGTCGGCACAGGACGGCGACGTCTGGACGATCACGCTCGACCGGCCCGAGGCGGGCAACGCCCTCGACCCGGCCACGGCCGAGCAGCTGACCGCGGCGCTCGAGGCACGCCCCGACACCACGCGGACGGTGCTGCTGCTGGGCAACGGTGAGCGCTTCTGCGTGGGCGGTGACGTGCGCGCGTTCGCCGGCGCGGAGGACCCCGGCGCGTTCGTCGGGCAGCTGGCGCACGACTGGCACGAGGTGGTGCGCCGGCTGCTGTACAGCCCGGTGCCCGTCGTCGCCGGCGTCCAGGGTGCGGTGGCCGGGGCAGCGGTGGGGCTGGTCGGGGCGTGCGACGTCGTCGTCTGCGCCCGCTCGACGAAGTTCCGCCCGGCCTACGGGGCGCTGGGCTTCTCGCCCGACGGCGGCAGCTCCTGGGCGCTGACCCGGGCCCTCGGCGCCCCGCGGGCGCTGGAGCTGATGCTCACCGACGGCTCGCTCACCGCCGCCGAGGCCCACCAGTTCGGCCTGGTCGCCCGCCTGGTCGAGGACACCGACCTGCGCGCGGCCGCGGTCGCCCTGGCGCACACGGTGGCCGCGGGCCCGGTGCGCGCGATGGTCCGCACCCGGGGGCTGGTCCGCCGGGCGGCGATCCGCACGCTGGAGGAGCAGCTGGACGACGAGGCGCGGCTGATCGCCGAGTCCGCCGCCGACCCGGAGGGCCGGGAGGGGGTGCGGGCGTTCGTCGAGAAGCGGCGGCCGGACTTCCGCGGCGCCGTCTGAGCCCTCACGGCTCCGCCGCGACCGGGACGGGCGCCACCAGCAGCGGGTCGGGCCGGCCGACGACGTCGTCGCGGCGGCCGCGGTAGTCGACCACCGACAGCACGTGCCGGAGCGCCTCCAGGCGGGCCCGCCCCTCGTCGTCGGCGGCGAGCACCGTCCACGGCGCGGCGGCCGTCGACGTCGCGCCGAGCAGCGCCGCCTCCGCCACGGGGTCGGCGTCGGGCCGGGCCGCGGAGAACCACAGCTTGACCAGGAGCACCCCGCCGCCGGCCAGCACCCGCTCGAGCGTCGTCAGGTCGCGCAGGGGCGCGTCCCGCCGGGCGGGGTCCCGGGCGAGAGGTCCGCACCAGGACCGGTCGAACACGACCACGTGCCCGGCGGCGGGCAGGTGCGCGGCACGGTCCGGCGCCCCGGCCGGCACGACGGTCACCGTCCGCGGGTCGAGGTGCTCGACGAGGGCGGCCGCGACGCCGCCCTGTCCTGCGTCGCGAGCGCCCTCCAGGACGACGACCACCCGCCGGCCCTCCTCGCGGACCCAGGCCTGCAGCTTGAGCAGCTCGATCTGCAGGTGCAGCAGGCGGACGTCGTCGGCGACGGGCAGCGGCCGTTCCGGCGGGACCCGCTCGACGCGCCGCACCGGCGGCCGCGCAGCGCGGTGCACCAGCGGGCGCGCGGGCGGCGGCACCGGTGGCGGCAGGGTTCGGCGGGGCGACCCGGGCGGATCGGCGGGCGCTCCGGCGGCGGCGCGCGGCCCGGGCGCGGCCACCGGCTCGGGCAGGCGGAGGATCGTCAGCGGCGTCCACAGCACGCGCGGCCGGCCGTCCCAGTCGAGCCGGACGCGCACCTGGCAGCGGCCGTCGTCCTCGTGCCGCCAGCCGAGCAGCGCGGCGGGCCGCCAGACGGCGTCCAGGAGCACCTCGACGGCCAGCGCCTCCCGCAGGCGAGCGACCGGGCGCGCGGCCTCCCGCAGGGAGGCGACCGGATGCTCCCCCGCTGCCACGGGGAGGACGGTAGGCGGCCCGGGGCCCCGGACCGGGGACGTCGGCGCCGCGCGGTTTGACGAAGTCGCGTCCCCGTCGCTGTCGATCGGCGACCTGCGCGCAGCCGCACCCGGGCCGGCCGGGCCCGCTCAGCAGGAGGGGGTCAGCGTGGTGGTCACCGACGCGGACGTCCACGTCCCGCGGTAGGCCGACAGCCGGAACGTGTACGCGGTGCCGTTCACCAGCGGCCCCTCTGTCGCGGTCGGCGTCGTGATCGGCGTGATCGGCCGGGTCGACTGCACCGTGCCGCCCGAGCTGCGCTCGAGGTGGTAGCCGGTCGCCCATGAGCTGGAGCTAGCCGTCCACGAGAGCGCCGCCTCGACCAGGGGGGCCACGGGCCGCAGGGCGATCGTCTGGGCGACGTACTCGGTGGTGGAGCCGGCCAACGAGGTGGAGCGGGACGGGGTCGTGCCCGGCCCGACGAATGACTCGTCCGCCGCGGTGACACCCTCGCTGTCGGAGCTGAGCTTCCAGCGTTCGCGGAGGCCCCCGGGCGTCGGGAACGGCGCGACCCGCCTGCCCAGGAGGTACACGACCATCGTGTCCTTCACCGTCGTCGTCACCGTCGGCAGGGTGACCGTCTCACCGGCACCCGTGACCCTGGCGGAGACGGCGACGGGGCTGCTCCGGTCGACGCCGCCGTAGGCGAGGATCCCGCCCACCATGTCCCCGGGGCTGGAGTCGGGACGGGTGAACGTCGCGGTGTCGGCGCCCGTGGCGACCTTGTGGTACACGGCGGAGGTCACGAACCCGCCGCTCGTGTCCGTGAAGAGGTGGGTCCAGTCGCTGGGCGCGCTGATCGTCGCGGCTCCGTAGTAGGCGACCTGGGCCACCAGGACGTCGCCGACCTGGGTCGTGGCAGGAGGGCTGAGGGTGAGCGGTGACTGGCTCGTCGCCGTGGTGGCCCCGCGGAACGTGATGGGCGTCCGGGTACAGGTCTGGACCGCCGTCAGTCCCGTCGGGGCCGCGACCCCGTCGGTGGCCCACGCGCCGGCGGGGTTGGCGGTCACCGAGGTGAACCGCGCGGACGCGCCGGGCAGTAGGACCGTGAGGGCCAGCAGGCCCAGGGCGCCGACGACGGCGGCGAGCACGCGGCGGGGTAGCTGCCGCGGGCGCCTCGACCGTGTCATCGCCGTCCTCCGTCCGGGTCCCGCCCGGTCGCGGGGTCCTCGCCGGTGCATCGGCCGCGGGCCGTGCCGACTTGAGTGGCCGCCCCGTGAGCCCTCCCCCGGAGGGGGGACCTGCGCCGGCGCTCAGCGCGCCGTGGCCGTCTCCTGCCACGGGTACTGCACCTGCACGACGAGGTCCTCGACCTCGGCCCCGCTGACCGGTCCCTCGACGCCGGCCATGCGGGCCTGGTCGCGGCCGCCGGCCTTGGAGGCGTACAGGGCCGTGTCCGCGGCGCCGAGCAGGTCGGCGGCGGGCAACCCCGCCCCGCGCTGGCAGGCGATGCCGACGCTCGCGGTGATCGGGCGCGGCGCCTCGACGTCGGCCAGGACCTTCCGGATGCGCCGCGCGAACGCGATGGCGTCGTCGGCCTCCGCGCCCGGCATGACCACGGCGAACTCCTCGCCGCCGTAGCGGGCGACGACGTCGCCGAGCCGCGCGCTCGACCGAAGCGCCGCGCCGACGCCGCGCAGGACGTCGTCGCCGGCCTGGTGGCCGAAGGTGTCGTTGAGCTTCTTGAAGTGGTCGAGGTCGAAGATCAGCACCGCCAGCGGCGCGTCGGTGCGGGCGGCGAGCGACAGCTCGCGGTCCAGCGCGGCGTCGAACGCGCGGCGGTTGAACACCCCGGTGAGGCCGTCGGTGAACGCGCTGCGCTGCAGGTGCTCGAGCAGCGCCACGCGGGCGAAGGCGGTCGCGGCGTGGGCCACGGCCTGCTCGGCCACGCCCACCCGGCGCTGCTGGATGCGGGACCCGGTGCGGGCGTCGTCGGTGAAGGTGAGCACGCCGCTGCCCTGGCCGTCGAGCCCGAACGGGATGGCCACTACGCGGCGGGCCCCGTCGAGCACCTCGTCGACCCAGGCGTCGGGGGCGGTCACCGCGGCGAGGAAGGTGCTGCCGTGGCGGCCGACGTCGTCGAGCAGGGAGCCCTCGGCGGGCGCGCCGACCTCCCGCAGCACCTCCACCTCGCCGTCCCCGCGCCGGCGCAGCGCCAGGTCGACGGGAGGACCGGCCGCGCCGGCGGGCACGTGGCAGTGCACCGCGGCGATCGCGGCGTCGGCCGCGTCCACGGTGAAGTCCAGCAGCGCCTCGGCCACCGCGGTGGTGCTCTCCGCCTCGTGCAGCGCCGCGGCCAGCCGGCGCAGGGCCTCCTCGTCGTAGCGGCGCCGCCGCAGCTCGCGCTCGTTGACCGCGCCGAGGACGGCGGTGGTCACCGCCGTCACCCACACCACGGTGAGGAAGACGCTGTAGGTGACCGCGTCGAAGCCCTCGACCCCGGCGCGCGCGGGCAGGGAGCCGGTGGTGACGCCCTCCAGCACGCACATGACCACGAGCGAGTGCCACAGCGCGAGCTTGAGTCCGCTGCGGAAGGAGCTCAGCAGCGAGACGGCCAGCACGTGCAGCACGATCACGTAGACGACGGGGCTGCCGATGCCCCCGGTGACGTAGAGCGCCCACCCCAGGTGGACCGCGTCGAGGATGACCGGCACGGTGATCGCCAGGACCGCCCAGCGGCGTCCCCGGCCCGACAGCTTCTGCAGCAGCAGCCCGAACGCCAGCAGCGCCACCCCCGGCAGCACGAGGTACTCGACGGGCAGCGTCTCCGCCGTCCGCGTGAGCGGCCAGGCCGCCAGGGGCAGCGCCACGACCAGGCCGGTGCGGACGGCGAGCAGCCACCGCAGCCGGTCGGCCAGCGGCAGGAGGTCGAGGTCCTGCGGCGCGGACGAGGATGCCTGGCTCATGTCGTGGTCCTCGGCGTTCGGGGGAAGTCCTGGAATTCGTGCACGTCGGAGCTGACCCGGGCCAGCGCCAGCTTGGGGTCCCGCCGGTCGAGCCGGCCCTGGACGAAGAGGAAGCCGACCACCCCGCCCACCAGCGCGAGGGGGAACTGCCCGTCCTGGGCGACGGCGACCGCCGTCTCCCCGACCGCGGCGGCCACCTCCGCGACCGCCTCGGCGACCGCCTCGGCGACCGTCGCCGGCGGGGCCTCCAGCGGCTCGGCCTGGACGACGTCGCCGGTCCGCGGCGGGTCGTCCGACGGCGGTGGCGTCGGGCTCGGGGCCTCCGGGGTGGGGATCGGCTCCGGCGTGGGCGCCGGGACCACCTCCGGCGTCGGCTCCGGCGTGGGCGTGGGCGTGGGCGTGGGTTCCGGTTGCGGCACCGGCGTGCGGGCCGGGACGGCGGACGGCGTGGGCTCCGGCGTGGGCTCGGGGGCCGGTGGGTGGGGCTCGACGTCGAGCGCCCAGACGAACGTGGCCGCGGCGCGGCGACCCTGTGCCGTGGGGTCATCGGGGACGGAGACGGTCAGCCGGAAGACCGCCCGGGACGCCACCTCCGGCCGCCAGCCCGTCGGGATGCCGGCGATGGCGTCGGTGGGCAGCTGGGCGAGCGTCCCTCTCCAGACCGGCACGCCGGAGAAGGTGGCGCACCGGGCCGGGTCGGCGAGCGTGCCGGCCTCGATGCCGACCTGGAGGTAGGGGGCCAGGTCGCCGCCGGTCCCCGTGGCACTGAGCTCGACCTCGCCGAGCGACTCGGCCGACCCGGTGACCGCGAGCGCGACGCAGGCGCTCTCGGTGCGCCCGGGGGTCAGGCCGGTGGAGCGGAACAGCGCGGCGCCGCCGCGGTCGTCGACCAGGCTGACCGCGGTGGTGCCGGCGGCCGCGGGGGTGGTGCCGACCGGCAACCCCTGGGCGGCGAGGGCGGCGAACAGGGCGGCGCCGACCAGCCAGGCGGCGGCGCGGCCGCCGCCGGCGGCACGCCGGGGAGCGGTCTGCGGTGCTCGGAGCACGCTGTCCTCCTCCCCGGCGCGGTACCGGCCTCCTGGTGTCATCGGCTCCGCGGCGCGGTTGTTGAGCGGGGCGGGCGACGGATCAGACGGCGGTGCCCACGGCCGGGGCGCCGAGCCGGTCGGCGGTGGTGCGGCCCCGCGGTGCGGGGACGCGGTCGGCAGTGGTGCGGCCCCGGCCGCCGCCGGACCGGCCGGCGACGACGACGGCGGCCGCGGCGAGCAGGACGGCGGTCGCGCCGATCGGGCCCCATCGGCCCTCGGCCCGCCAGTACGCGGGGAGGCCGATGTAGGGCACCCGCAGCTGCACCTGGCCGATGACGCTGGCCGCCGGCACGTGCGTGGTGTCGTTGCTCTGGTTGGCGTCCCCCCGGGTGACCAGGGCGCCCTGCTCGTCGAAGGACACCAGCCGGTGCACCACGAGCCGCTCGGCGCTCGAGGGGTCGGGGAACAGCAGGATCTGACCCGACTCGAGGTCCGGCACGGCGACCGGCCGGGTCAGCACCACGTCGCCCTCGGCGAGCTGCGGCGCCATCGAGCCGGAGACCACCACGTGGCCCTCGAAGCCGACGAGCCGAGGCACCAGGGCCAGGACACCGAGCCCGGCGACGGCCACCAGGACGACCGCGACGGCGATCCGGCCGGTGGCCGCGGCCCGGGCCGGCCACGAGGGAGCGGGAGGCGTGGTCACGTGTTGCGCGCCTCCCACGTGATGGTGGCGTCGGAGCGGGACCGCTGCGCGTTGTTGTCGTCCTTGACCAGGTAGGAGATGCGCAGGGTCAGCGACGTTCCCGGGGCGACCGGGGTGCCCAGCGACAGCCCGGTGGTGTAGTCGGCGCGGGTGCGCAGCGCGGTGAGCGTGGCCGCCTGGTCGGCAAGGGGGTCGTTGGCCTGGCGGGTGTTGAACAGGAAGGTCCGGGTGGCGTTCTGGGTGAACCCGGCGGTGCAGTCGGGCGCCACCATGGTCGTCCCGGTCACGTTCTGCCCACGCTCCACGCTCATCACGAGGTAGCTGTCCAGGGTGGCGCCGCCGCCGGCCGGCGTGCCGACGTACATCCGGATGTCGGCGGGGACGTCGCCGGTGTAGTCGAGGCGGATGCAGCGGGACTTGGTGGCACCGGGGACGAGGCCGGTCTCGACGGCGCTCTGGAACAGGGCCGTGTTGCTGTCGTTGTCGGCCAGCGCGACGCTGCCGGTCTGCCAGGAGTTGCCCGGGTTGGCCGTACTGGCCGAGAAGGCCGCGTGGGTCGAGCTCCAGGTGAGCGCCACGCTCAGCACCAGGCCCACGGGGACCGCACCGGCCAGCACGGATCGGCGACCGCGGCGCAGGGAGGCGCGCACGATGCCTCCTTTCGTGAGGTGACGCAGGGGCTCTGCGTGCTGGTCACAGCAGGCATCGGGCGTCCCGGCGCGGGCCATGAGCGCGGCGGCGGAGGGGTCACCCGACCGGGTGAGTCGAGGGGGGACGGGGCCGGTGCGGACGGCGCCGGAGACACGTCAGGCCGGGCCCCGGAGGGCCCGGCCTGACGGGAAGCGGGGTGGAGCTGAGGGGATTTGAACCCCTGACCCCCTCGATGCGAACGAGGTGCGCTACCGGTCTGCGCCACAGCCCCTGACGGACGACGACGATACCGCCCGCCGTGCCGGGTGCCGCCGGCGGGGGCGGCACCCGGGACGGGAACGACTCAGCCGTTGACCACGCGCGGCTGGTAGAGGTCGACGTCGGCGAAGCCGATGTCGTCGTCGTCCAGGCCCACGACGGCGCTGTCCTGCCAGCCGGCCGGCGTCGGCGTGCGGGCGGCCACCACGCGGCCCGGGCGCAGCGGGTGCACGGGCGCCAGCGGCAGGCTCGGGTGCGGCAGGCCGACCGTCGAGTGGCCCGGCTCCTCCTCGGCCACGGCCGGGGCCGGCTCGGCGACCCGGGCCGGCTCGGCGAACCGGACCGGCTCGGCGACCGGGGCGGGCCGCGGCGCGGGCTCGGGGCGGGCGGCCGCCGGGCGCACGCGGGCCGCGGCACGGGCGGCGCGGCGGGCGGCCATCTGCTCGCGGCGCGCGGCGGCCCGCAGCACCGCGAGGTAGCCGACCAGTGCGACGTCGAGCAGCCCCTGCAGCAGCCACAGCCACGGCGACACGGCCAGCGCGCCGACCAGCGCGAGCACCGTCAGCGCCAGCAGCCCGGCCAGCGTGCGGCGGCGGACGGCGTGCACGTCGACCCGCAGCTCACCGGTCCGGCGCAGCGTGTCGCGGTCCACCGACACCCGCTCGGTCGCCGCGGAGCGGACCGGGTCACCGGCCCGCCGGCGCTGCAGCGTCCGGCCCTGACCGACCCCGGCACGGGTCGAGGAGGTGTCACGGGTCACCACCATGGGCACCAGCACCACGAACCACAGCACGACCAGAGCGGCGAGCAGCACGCCTGACCCCATCGAGAACACCACCCGTCACACGAGTCACTTGCCGCGGCAGGTTATGCAGGTCGCTCCCCCGGGAGAGGGAGGCGCGCGGGCGTGTCGCCGGAGTGTTGTGTGACGGGAGTGGCGACCGCGGCGGCGTGTCGACACGGAGTCGGTCGAGCACCCACGGTCAGCGTGCTACCGCGGGGCCTCAGCGCGGGGCGCGGGACAGCCAGTGGCGCAGCACGCCGCCGGGGAGGTCCTCGGCCAGCAGGGCGTAGGACAGGTGGTCGCGCCAGTCGCCGTCGATGTCGAGGTAGCGCCGCAGCAGCCCCTCGCGCCGGAACCCGAGCCGCTCGACCAGCCGCTGGCTGGGCAGGTTCTCCGGGCGGATGTCGGCCTGCAGCCGGTGCAGCCCGACGGGGCCGAACACGTGGTCGCACACCAGCGCCACGGCCAGCGAGGCCATCCCCCGGCCGGCCACCGCCCGGTCGACCCAGTAGCCCAGCGACCCCGACCGCAGGGCGCCCCGCACGACGTTGTCCACGGTCACCTGCCCGGCCAGCCGCCCCTCGACCCGGACGGCGAAGGGCATCGACGTGCCGGCCCGCGCCCGCCGCAGCAGCGACCGGCGCATCGCGCGGTAGGCCGCCGGTGTGTGCCGCACCGACCAGGCGACGCCGGCCGTGGGCTCCCACGGCCGCAGCCACGACTCGTTGGCCAGCCGCAGCCGGCTCCACTCGGCGGCGTCACCCCGGCGCAGCGGGTGCAGCCGGACCGGCCCGTACGCCAGGGTCGCCGGCCAGCCGGGGTGCTGCAGCGGGTCGAGGTCCAGCTCAGCCGCCCAGCAGCAGCGGCATGACCGTCACCAACCCGCCCTCGGCGACCTCGGTGACGTCCTCGTCGACCACGATCAGGCAGTTGGCCCGCGCCATGCGGGCGAGCATCGCCTCGTCGCCGTCGCCGAGCGGCTCGACGACGTAGCCGCCGTCGGGGTGGCGCATGACCTGCCCGTGCAGGTACTGCCGGTAGCCCAGCGGCGAGACCAGCCGCTCGGCGGTGATGGCCTGCACCGTGCGGCGGAACAGCTGCCGCTTGCCCAGCATCGAGCGGATCGCCGGGCGGACGAAGACCTCGAAGGACACCAGGGCGGCCACCGGCTCGCCCGGCACGCAGATCACCGGCACCCCGTCGCGGCCCAGCCGGCCGAAGCCCTGCACCGCGCCGGGGTGCATCGTCACCTGGCGGAAGCGCATGGGCCCGAGCTCGGCGAGCACCTCCTGCACGAGGTCGCCCTCCGTGGTGTGCGTGCCGGCGATGAGCACCAGGTCGCTGCGCAGGAGCTGGCTCTCCAGCACCTCGGTGAGCCGGCGCCGCTCGGTGGGCAGGATCCCCCAGCGGTAGGCCGAGGCGCCGGCGTCGCGGGCGGCGGCGGCCAGCGCGTAGGTGTTGACGTCGACCACCTGGCCCGGCGTCGGGGTGGCGGTGATGTCGACCAGCTCGCTGCCGGCGGACAGGACGGCGACCCGCGGCCGGGGCCGCACCTGCACCCGGTCGCGGCCCACGGCGGCCAGCAGGCTGATCTGCGCGGGGCCGATCGGCGTCCCGACGTGCACGGCGGCGGTGCCGGGCGAGACGTCGTCGCCGGTGCGGCGGACGTAGCCGCCGGCCTCCGGGGCGGCGTGCACCTGCACCCGCACCACGCCACCGTCGGTCCACACGGCCGGGACGACGACGTCGGCGCCGGTGGGCAACATGGCCCCGGCGGTCACCTTGTGCGCCTGGCCGGGGGTCAGCGCGCTCGGGCCGGCGGCGCCGGCGACGGTCTCCCCGACGACGGCCAGCTCGACCGGCGCGTCCGGCGCGGCACCGGCGACGTCCTCGGCGCGGACGGCGTAGCCGTCGAGCGCGGCCTGGTCGAAGGCGGGCAGCGCGCGGGCGCTGACCACCTCCTCGGCGCAGAGCAGGCCCTGGGCGTCGAGGACGGCGAGCTCGATCGGCTCCGGCTGCGGGACGGCGGTGAGGATCTCCTCGAGGTGGGTCTCCACGGTGCGCAGCACCGGCGTCTCGGGCGCGGCCGGGCGCGGCGGTGGCACCTGCCCGGGGTCGATCTGCGCCGTCGCGTGCACGGTCGGCGCCGGCGACGCCGGGGGGTCGACGGTGGCGCCGCTGCGCAGGTCGAGCGCCGTCGTGTCGCGGGCCGCCACCCGCGCCCGCCCCGTGCTGTGCTCGGTCATCCCCGAGATCGTCCCCCCTGCGGGGGCCGGGTCAGGCCTGCGACGCGCCCTCGGCCGGCAGGTCGGCCACGAACTCGGTCAGCCACGAGCGCAGCGCCGGGCCGAGGTCCTCGCGCTCGGAGGCCAGCCGGATGACGGCCTTGAGGTAGTCGAGCTTGTCGCCGGTGTCGTAGCGGCGGCCGCCGAAGACGACGCCGTGCACCGGCTGCCCGCGCTCGACCAGCGTGGCCAGCGCGTCGGTCAGCTGGATCTCTCCGCCGCGGCCGGGCTCGGTCCCGCGCAGCACGTCGAACACCTCGGGCGCCAGCACGTAGCGACCGATGATCGCCAGGCTGCTGGGCGCCTCGTCGACCGGCGGCTTCTCCACCAGGCCGGTGATCGACACCACGTCGTCGGACCCGCCCGGCTCGACGGCGACCGCGCCGTACTTGTCGATGTTCTCCTTGCCCACGTCGAGCAGCGCGACCACCGAGCCGCCGTGCTCGGCCTGCACGGCGAGCATCTGCTCGAGCAGGTGGTCGCGGGCGTCGATGAGGTCGTCGCCCAGCAGGACGGCGAAGGGCTCGTCGCCGACGAAGGCGGCGGCCTGCAGCACCGCGTGGCCCAGGCCGCGGGCCTCGCCCTGCCGCACGAAGTGCACCTGTGCGACCTCGGTGGACTCGTGGACGGCGGCCAGCCGGCCGGCGTCGCCCTTCTTCTCCAGCGCCGTCTCGAGCTCGGGCGTGCGGTCGAAGAAGTCCTCGATCGCGGCCTTGTTGCGGCCGGTGACCATGAGCACCTCGCGCAGGCCCGCGCGCGCGGCCTCCTCGACGATGTACTGCAGCGCCGGGCGGTCGACGACCGGCAGCAGCTCCTTGGGCACCGCCTTGGTGGCGGGGAGGAACCGGGTGCCCATCCCCGCGACGGGGATGACGGCCTTGCGCGCCGGGCGCGTGCGCGGGGACTCCACACCGGGAGCCTAACCAGCCCGCCCGGAGCGGCTCGCCGGCCAGTCCTGCGGAACACCCGGGGCCACTAACCTCGTGCGGTGACCACCCCGCACGACGGCGAGCCGGCCAAGGCGGCGCTCCGCGACCGGTTCCTGGCCCGCCGCCGGGACCGCTCACCCGCCGAGCGCGCGACCGCGGCCGCGGCGGTGGCCACCACCCTGCTCCGGCACCTGGCCCGCGTGCGCACGCTGGCCGCGTTCGTCCCCGACGAGACCGAGCCGGGCACCGGCCGGCTGCCGGCCGCCTTCACCCAGCTGGGCGCCCGCGTCCTGCTGCCCGTCGTCCCCGACAGCGGCCGCGACCTCGGCTGGGCGGTCGACACCGGCCGGCTGGCCCCGGGCCGGTTCGGGCTGCTCGAGCCGGTCGGCCCGCGGCTCGGGCCGACCGCGGTGGGGGCGGCGGAGGTCATCGTCGTCCCCGCGGTGGCCGTCGACCTGGCCGGCACCCGCCTGGGGCGGGGCGGCGGGTACTACGACCGGGCGCTGCGGCACACCCGCCCGGGCGCCGTCGTGGTGGCGCTGGTCTTCGACGACGAGCTCGTCGAGCGGCTGCCCGCCCTGCCGCACGACCGGCCGGTGACCGCCGTCGTGACCCCGGACGGCGGATGGCGGGCCTTACCCGCCGGTAGGTGACACGGTGGGCCGACCCGTCAGCGTCGACAGGAAGGCCACCGTGTCACCGGAGATCGTCACCATCCTGGCGCTCGTCGCGATCTTCGCGATCGCCACGTTCCTGCCCATCAACATGGGCGCGCTGGCCTTCGTCGCCGCCTTCGTGGTCGGGACCCTGTCGGTCGGGCTGAGCACCGACGACATCCTCGCCGGTTTCCCGGCCGGACTGGTGCTCACCCTCATCGGCGTCACGTACCTGTTCGCCATCGCGCAGAACAACGGCACCGTCGACCTGCTGGTGCGCGGGGCCGTGCGCCTGGTCGGCGGCCACGTGGCCGCCATCCCCTGGATCATGTTCCTCGTCACCGCGGTGCTCACCGCCATCGGGGCGCTCTCCCCCGCGGCGGTGGCGATCATCGCGCCGATCGCGCTCACCTTCGCCGCGCGGCACGGGATCAGCCCGCTGCTGATGGGCATGATGGTCATCCACGGCGCCCAGGGCGGCGGCTTCTCCCCCATCAGCGTCTACGGCGTCACGGTCAACGAGATCGTCGAGGAGTCGGGCCTGCCGAGCAGCCCGCTGGCGGTCTTCCTGGGTGCCCTGCTCTTCAACCTGGCCATCGCGCTGGTCCTGTTCTTCGCCCTCGGCGGCCGCCGGCTGCTCGGCCGGAAGGTGGCGGCCGAACCCCTGGCCCACACCGAGCACGCGCACGGCACCCTCGTCCGGGGGCACGGCGCCGCACCCGGGCCCGGGGTCGGCGGGGACGACGACGAGCACGTCCACCCCGACGTCCCCCAGCCGGTGCGCCTCGAGCAGGTCGTCACGCTGGTCGGGCTCGTGGTCGTCGCCGTCCTCGCGCTCGTCTTCGACCTCGACATCGGGTTCGTCGCCATCACCGTCGCGGTCGTCCTCGCGCTCTTCTCGGCGCAGCAGCACAAGGGGGCGGTCACCCAGATCAGCTGGTCGACCGTGCTGCTCATCGCCGGCGTGCTGACCTTCGTGTTCGTCCTGCAGGAGGCCGGGACGATCGACTACGTCGGCGACGCGGTGATCGGCCTCGGCGTCCCGCTGGTGATCGCGCTGCTGCTGGCCTACATCGGCGGCGTGGTGTCGGCCTTCGCCTCCTCGACCGCGATCATCGGCGTCGCCATCCTGCTGGCGGTGCCGTTCCTGGAGTCGGGGGCCATCAGCGCCGTCGGCGTGGTGGTCGCCCTGTCCGTGGCGTCGACGATCGTCGACGTCAGCCCGTTCTCGACCAACGGCGCGCTGGTGCTGGCCAACGCGCAGGACGTCGACCGGGACCGCTTCTACAAGCAGATCCTCGCCTACTCCGGGATCGTCGTGACCGTCGGACCGTTCCTGGCCTGGCTGGTCTTCGTCGTCCCGGGCTGGCTGTGACCCGATCGGGAGCCGTCGTGACCGGACCACTGGACGGCGTCCTCGTCGTCGACCTGACCCGCGCCCTGGCCGGGCCGCACGCCGCGATGATGCTCGGCGACCTGGGCGCCCGCGTCATCAAGGTGGAGAGCCCCGGCAGCGGCGACGACACCCGCGGCTGGGGACCGCCGTTCGTGCAGCCGGACTCCGGCGACCGGGAGTCGACGTACTTCCTGTCGGCCAACCGCAACAAGGAGTCGGTCACCCTCGACCTCAAGGACGAGAGCGACAAGGAGCTGCTGCGGGAGCTGGTGCGCCGCGCCGACGTCCTGCTGGAGAACTTCCGGCCCGGCACGCTGGCCCGTCTCGGTTTCGGCACCGGGGTGCTCGCCGAGCTCAACCCGCGGCTGGTGACCCTGTCGATCAGCGGCTTCGGCCACGACGGGCCCGAGGGCAGCAGGGCCGGGTACGACCAGATCGCCCAGGGCGAGGCCGGGCTGATGTCGCTGACCGGGCCGGGACCGGAGGACCCGCAGCGGGTCGGCGTCCCGATCGGTGACCTGCTGGCCGGCATGTACGGCGCCTACGGCGTCCTCGCCGCGCTGCACGAGCGCGAGCGGACCGGCCGCGGGCAGGTGGTGCGCACCTCGCTGCTGGCCGCGATCGTCGGCGTGCACGCCTTCCAGGGGACGGCGTGGACCGTGGGTGGGCAGGTCGGCCGCGCCCAGGGCAACCACCACCCCTCGATCGCGCCCTACGGCCTCTTCCACTGCAGGGGCGGCAGCGTGCAGCTGTCCTGCGGGTCGGAGGGGCTGTGGCGGCGGCTGTGCGCCGAGTTCGGCCTGGACCCCGAGGCGCCGGGCCTGGCCACCAACGGCGAGCGCGTGGGCAACCGGGACCGGGTGATCGATCTGCTGGAGGGGGTCTTCGCCGACATCCCACCCGAGGACCTGCTCGCCCGGCTGGCCGCCGCCGGCGTCCCCGCCGGGAAGGTGCGCACGATCGACGAGGTCTACGGCTGGGAGCAGACCCTGTCGCAGGGCCTGCTGGTCGACGTCGAGCACGCCACGCTGGGCCGGCTGCAGCTGCCCGGCCCGCCGCTGCGCTTCTTCGCCCCCGGTCCCGACGGCGAGACCGAGACGACCCGCCGCGACCACGCCGCGCCGCCGGTCCTGGGCGGCTCGGACGCCGAGATCCGCGCCTGGCTCTCCGGCGGCCACGATCAGGTGACCTGATCGTGGCGCGTCCTCCCTCACCGTGGGCGGTGCGGGAGGACGCGCTGCGGTGCGGGAGGACGGCCCTCGACGGTCAGGACGGCGCGCGCTGCGCCCGGAGCGGCACGCCGGTCCTCGAGCTCGCCGACGTCGTCGCGGGAGAGCCGCCGGGCCGGGTCGCTCAGCCGGCGACGTCGCTGCCGTGGGCCACGCGCCGGCTGGCGTCGGGGTCGAGCCGGTCGACGACGGTCTCCAGGATGTCGCGCAGGGACTCGGTCTGCTGCGGGGTGAGCGGGTCGAACAGCGCGGCGCGGACCGCGGCGACGTGACCGGGGGCGACGTCGCGGACGACGTCCCACCCGGCGTCGGTGAGCACGGCCACGTTGCCGCGGCCGTCCTCGGGGGACCGCTCGCGCCGGACCCACCCGCGGTCCTCGAGCCGGGCGACGGTGTGCGAGAGCCGGCTCTGCGACTGGTTGGCCCGCCGGGCGAGGTCGCTCATCCGGCGGCTGCGGCCGGGGGCCTCCGAGAGCATCGCGAGGACGATGTAGGCGGCGTGGGTGAGCCCGGCGTCACGCTGGAGCTGGGTGTCGAGCTCGCGCGGCAGCAGCTCCGCGACGGTCAGCCACGCCCGCCAGGCACGCTGCTGCGTCTCGTCGAGCCAGGGGTGTGTCACGCGCGGGAGGCTACCGGCGTGTTGGACCTTGATAGCCCCTGCCCGAGCGCGTGCAGCGCTCACGGCGTGGGGCGCTGGGCGGGCGTCCCGGGGGCCTCGGCGTACCCGCTGGTCGGCGTCCGCCACCACCCCGGCGACCACCGACGGAGGGACGGCGACCCGTGCACCACCGACCCCGGAGGTCTCCTCGGCCGGCCGGTGACGCGGGTCCCGCCCCGGGAACCGCCGGGAGGGTGTGCGGACCCGGGACGGGAGCGGCACCTGATGCCGTCGTGGGCGTGGACGGTGGCCGGCGTCGCCGGCGGGCTGCTGTGCTGGGTGCTGCTGGTCGCGGCGCTCTGCTGCACCGGCCCGACGAGCTGCGGCTGCGGGAGCTCCTGCGGCTGCTCCCCGATCCCCGACGTGCTGCGGCTGGTGCGGCGACTGGCCGCCGACCGGACGCTGCCGCGGGGCGTGCGGATCCGGCGCCGTGGCGGCTGCTGGCCCACCTCCTGTCGCCGGTGGACCTGGTGCCCGACGTCCTGCCGGTGCTCGGCCACGCCGACGACGAGGTCGTCGCCCTCGTGCTGCGGTCGGTGGCCCGCCGCGCCGGGTCCGAGGCGGTCGCGCGGCACCGGCCGGGCGCACCCGACGGTCTGGCCGCCCTCCACCGGGCGACCCGGATGCCCGGCTGAGGCCGCCGTCCGCCCGTGCCGGGTGCCCGGCGGCCCGACACCGGTCACGGTGCGTGGACGCTGCGGCCAGCGTGTCGCATCATTGGCAGTCGAGGGTCCCGAGTGCCAGCCACCCGACCGGCACCGGGACCGCCCGACCCACGCTCGACCAGGAGTGTCCCGCCGTGCCCACGTACCAGTACGCCTGCACCAACCCCGAGGACAAGCACCAGTTCGAGGTCGTGCAGTCCTTCACCGACGCGCCCGTGGCCGAGTGCCCGACCTGCGGTGCCCCGGTGCGCAAGGTGTACGGCTCGATCGGCGTCGTCTTCAAGGGATCGGGCTTCTACCGCACCGACAGCCGGTCGAAGGCCTCGGCCGGCGACTCGTCGTCCTCGGGCACGTCGTCGTCCGGCTCGTCGTCCGACTCGTCCTCGCCGTCGGCCCCGGCGGCGAAGAAGGAGTCGGCCACCTCGAGCACCCCCTCCCCGAGCGGGACCAAGGCCGCCTCCGGCTGACGGTGGCGCGTCCACAGCCCGACGCGCTCTCCACAGCTCCGCGGCGCCGCCCCTGCCGGCGGCGCCGGGCGGCGAGCCTGGGCCGGTGCTGCGCCTGCGCCGACCCCGCTCCCCCGTCACCCTCCTGCGCCGGTGCCTGGCCGCGGCCCTCGCCGTCGGCGCGCTGGTGCTGGCCCTCCGCCCGCCCGCGGCACCGGCCGCGGTGCCACCGCCCGGGACACCCGTGGTCACCGCCGCCGCCGACCTCCCGGCCGGCACGGTGCTGGCGACGGCGGACCTGGCGTCGACCGCGCTGCCGGACGCCGCCGTGCCGGCCGGGGTGGCCCTCGACCCCGCCGCGCTCACCGGCCGGGTGCTCGCCGCGCCGGTGCGGGCCGGCGAGCCGGTCACCGACGTCCGCCTGGTCGGCCCGGGGCTGACCGCGCTGCTCCCCACCGGTCAGGTCGCCACGCCCGTCCGGCTGGCCGACCTGGCCGTGGCCGGGCTGGCCACCGCCGGCGACCGGGTCGACGTGCTGGCCACCGCGCCCGGTGCCGTCCGGGCCGAGGTGGTCGCCCGGGCCGCGCTGGTCCTGGCCGCTCCGCGGGCCGCCACGGAGGACGCCACGGAGGACGCCACGGCGCCGACCGACGCCGGGCTGCTCGTGCTCGCCGTCGACGAGGCCACCGCCGCCGCCCTGGCCGCGGCGGCGACCACCGCGACGCTCACGCTCAGCCTCCCGGCCGGACCCGGCCCGCCGTGAGGACCCGCCGGGATCGGCCGGGCGCCGCGACCCTGCCCGGCCGGCGCCGAGGGGTCAGTCGCTGCCCCAGTGCGGGGGGCGGTCCTCGAGGTACCGGCGGTCGTCGTCGCGCTCCTCGGGCCGCTCACCCCAGCCGACGTCGCGGTCGTCCGGCGCCCGCTCGGCGGGCGCGGCGGGCGCCGGGGGCGGACCGCCCTCGACCGGCACGCCCAGGCCGTCGAGCACCGCGGCGGCCGGGAGCGCGGCCAGCACCGGCCCGGGCACGGCGAGCTTGGCGCCGCGCGTGCCCGAGCCGACGACCACGAGGTCGGCGGCGGCCACCGCGGCGTCGACCAGCACCGGCCAGGACGCCGGCAGGCCGATCGGCGTGATGCCGCCGTAGGCCATCCCGCTCTCGGCGACCGCGACGTCCTGCGGCGCGAACGACGCCTTGCGCGCGCCCAGGTGCCGGCGCACCAGGCCGTTGACGTCGGCGCGGGTGGTGGCCAGGACGACGCAGGCGACCATCGTCGTCTGCCCCGCCCGGCGCGCGGCCACGACGACACAGTTGGCCGAGGCCTCGGGGGGCACCCCGTAGGCGGCGGTGAAGGCGGCGGTGTCGGCCAGGTCGTCGTCGACCGGGGCCACCCAGGCCGGGCCGGGCAGCGCGGGCAGCGCCGCGGCCACCGGCGCGCCGAGCAGGTCGGGCCGCTCGGCCGCGGGGACCCAGGTCAGCGAGCCGAGGGCGGGCGCGGGGGCATCAGGGGTCTCCGGCACCCCCCGATCCTGCCCCGCCTGGATCCCCGCGACGAACGGCAGGTCCCCGGCGGGTGGGCGGGACCGGCAGCCAGCAGGATGAGGACCATGATCGGTCAGCTGCACTCCGTCGTGATCGACGCGCCCGACGCGCACGCGCTCGCCACCTTCTACGCCGACCTGCTCGGGATGGAGGTGAGCACGGGCGGACCCGGCGACGACTGGGTCGTGGTGACCGGCCAGGGGTACCGGCTGGCCTTCCAGCAGGCGCCGGACCTGGTGCCACCGGACTGGCCCGACCCCGGCCGACCCCAGCAGTTCCACCTCGACGTGCGGGTCGCCGACATCGAGCAGGCCGAGCCGGAGGTGCTCGCGCTCGGCGCGCGGACGCTGCCCGGTGGCGGGGGCGACTTCCGCGTCTACGCCGACCCGGCAGGCCACCCCTTCTGCCTGGTGTGGGACGCATGAGCGGGCCGGAGATGCCGGGCGTGGACCGCGCCTCGGCCAGCGCCTTCGTCGCGGCCACCGGCTTCGACGTCGCGGAGATCAGCGGCACCCGCGTCACCGGCACCGTCGAGCTCGGCCCCGACCAGCACACGCCGTGGGGCGTGGTGCACGGCGGGGTCTACTGCGCGGTCGTCGAGTCGGCGGCGTCGATCGGGGCCAGCGTCGCCGTCGCCGACCGCGGCCAGTTCGCCGTCGGGGTGAACAACAGCACCGACTTCCTGCGGCCGGTCACCGCCGGCCGGGTCGACGTCGTGGCCGAGCCGGTGCAGCAGGGCCGCACCCTGCAGCTGTGGCAGGTGCTGCTGACCCGCGCCGAGGACGGCAAGCTCGTCGCCCGCGGGCAGGTGCGCCTGCAGAACGTGCCCCTGCCGGGAACGGAGCGACCCGGCTCGTGATCCCGCCCGGGGCGTGACCACGTCCGACGCGACCGGGCGCCGGGCCCGCGCGGTCGCCGCCGCCACGGCGGTGGCCGCCGCGCACGGCGTCCGGTCCGCCGGGGCGGAGGTGGTGCACGACGGCGTCAACGTCGTCGTGCACCTCGCCCCGGCGCCGGTGGTGGCGCGGGTGGCCACCCTGACGCCGCTGCTGCGCCCGGACCCGGGCCGCCCGTTCGGCCGCGAGGTCGCCGTGGCCGGCGGGCTGGCCGCGGCCGGCGCCGCCGTCGTCCCCCCGAGCGACCTGCTGCCGCCCGGACCGCACGAGCACGGAGGACTGACGCTGACCTTCTGGCGGCACGTCGAGGTGCTGCCCACCGCGCCCGGTCCGGCCGAGGTGGCCGCCGCGCTGGCCGCGCTGCACGGCGTGCTGGCCGATCTGCCCGTGACCGGGACGCCGCTGGACACCCCGCTCGACGACCTGGCCGCCTTCACCGGGCGGGCCGGCGACTGGGGTGTCCCCGCCGCCGTCCGCGCGCGGATGACGGAGCGACTCGACCGGCTGCGACCGCGGCTGGCCGGCGTACCCGTGCGGCCCCTGCACGGTGACGCGCACCCCGGCAACCTGCTGGCCACGCCGGACGGGTGGCGGTGGACCGACCTCGAGGACACCTGCGCCGGGCCGGTCGGGTGGGACCTCGCCTGCCTGCGCAGCACCTCCCGGCTCGACGGCCGGGTGGCGCTGGACGCGATGGGTGCACCCTCCGACGCCGAGCTGGCGCCCTGGCTGGAGCTGCGCCGGCTGCACGGGGCGGCGTGGTGGACCGTCGTCGCGGCCGGCCACCCGGAGCGGCGGGAGCGGGCCACCGCGGTGCTGACCGAGGTCCTCGCTCAGACCAGCGGCAGCGCCGGCTCCCGGTAGGTGGTGCCGGCCAGCGCCGGCGGCAGGACCTCGGGGTCGATGACCACGGAGAACAGCGCCCGCGGGTCCTGCAGCGTCGCCGGCGGGCGGGCGGCGGCGCGCGGCACGACGCGGTCCCAGCGGGCCGGCCGGCGGTGCGGCAGCAGCTCGCGTCCCTCGAAGAGGTAGTCCCCGAGCACCTCCCCCACCAGCAGGCCGGCGCCGTGCTCGACGGGCAGCCCCACCGGGTCTCCGGGGCGGATCTCGTCGAGGAAGGTCGACAGCTGGCGCAGGTCCTTGCTCGGCCGCCGTCCCGAGAGCTCCTTCGCCAGGGCGCGCAGCTCGGCCGGCGAGAGACCGGTGGCGTCGACGTCGATCCCCGACTGGGTGCCGAGCCCCACGACGCCGGCGGCCAGACAGGCGCCGAGCTCGTTGTGCGCCCGCGGCCGCACGACCCAGACCCGCGTGCCCTCCGGCTCGGCGGCGGGTGGGACGTCGTCCGGGCCGGGCCACAGGTAGGGCAGGTCGTCGGGCTCGACGCCGAAGAGCGGCTGGAACAGCGGCCGGTAGAAGTCCGGGTCCTTGGCCAGCAGGTTCGAGCGGTGCGACAGGTGCAGCGCCTCGTTGCCGACCCAGGAGGGCAGCAGCCCCGCGCGGGCCAGCTCGTCCTGGGGGGCGCCGGCGACGTCGGGGGCGAACTCCGCGATCAGCGTCTGCGTGCTGTCGGCGAAGCCGCGCTCGCGCCAGACCTGCACCGTCGCCAGGCCGTAGACGACCAGCGCCGCGGTGCGCCCGCGCCACATGTGCACGACCGGGTGGGAGGCCCAGCCGTAGTCGGGCAGCTCGAGGGCGCGCAGCACCTGGAGGGTCTCCACCCGCTGCTTGCCCAGGCGCGGGGAGTCCAGCAACCGGGCGCTCCCGACGAAGTCGGGCACCGGCAGGAAGGTCTGCATCGGGCCCGTTCCTGCCCGCCCGGGTGGCGGGTCAACCGCCGAGCGCCTCCAGCGCCGCCTCCCAGCGGGCGCGGCGGGCGCCGTCGTCCTGCTCCCACCAGGCCGGGCCGCGCTCGCCGAGGCCGGTCTTGGCCAGCTGCACCCGGTCGCGGGCGGCGCGCACGGCGACGGGGTCGGTCGCCGTCCGGACGGCCGAGCGGGCCGTGCCCAGGTGCGACAGCAGCCGGGCGCGGACGTCGTCGGGGAGGGACGGGTCGGCCGCCCGCCACCGCCGCCCGTCGACGACGATCCAGCGGCCGTCGTCGGTGCGGCCGACCTCGCGGCGGGTCACGCGCCGCAGCGGCGGGCGAGCTCCGGCAGGACGGTGCCCAGCGGGGCGTCGACGCGGACGTCGGCCCTGGCGTCGCCGCGGGTGGGCCCCAGGTTGACCAGGGCCACCGGGACGCCGAGCTCGGCGGCGCGCAGCACGAACCGGTAGCCGCTCATGACGGTCAGCGAGGAGCCGAGGACGAGCAGGCTGCCGGCGTGCTCGAGCATGTCGAAACAGGTGTCGACCCGGTCGCGGGGCACCGTCTCGCCGAAGAAGACGACGTCGGGCTTGAGGGGGCCGGCGCCGCAGGCGGTGCAGTCGACCATCACGAAGCCGTCGAGCACGTCGTCGGGGAGCTCGGCGTCGCCGTCGGGGTTCACCTCGTCGGCGTGCGGGCCGAAGCCGGGATTGGCCGCGCGCAGCCGCCGGTGCAGCTCGGCGCGGCCGGCGACGTCGCCGCAGGCCAGGCAGACGGTCCGGTCGAGGCCGCCGTGCAGCTCGACGACGTCGCGGGCGCCGGCGGCCTGGTGCAGGCCGTCGACGTTCTGCGTGACGACCCCGCCGAGCAGGCCGGCGCGCTGCAGCCGGGCGACGGCGGAGTGGCCGGCGTTCGGCCGGGCGGCGGCCATCTGCGGCCAGCCCACGTAGCTGCGCGCCCAGTAGCGGTGCCGGCCGCGGGGGTCGCGGCGGAAGGTCTGCCAGGTCATCGGGGTGTGCCGGCGCAGCGAGCCGGTGGCGCCCCGGTAGTCGGGGATGCCGGAGTCGGTGGACAGGCCGGCGCCGGACAGGACGAGGACGTCACCGTCGGCGACCAGGCCGGCCAGGTCGTCGAGCCCGGCGACCCCGGTGCGGGTCGGCTCGACGGCGGGGAGAGCGGCGGTCACCGGACCATCGTCCCCTCGAACGGCGGACCGCGCCGTGGGCTCAGGCGGCGCCGGCGGAGGCCGACAGCTCCTGCTCCAGGCGGCCGAGCAGGTCGTCGTGGACGCGGCGCAGACCCCGGGGCGCGAAGGTGCGCTCGAAGAAGCCCCCGACGCCGCCGGCGCCGTCCCAGGTGGTGCGCACCCGCACGGTGCTGGTGCCGGCGTCGGCCGGGGTGACCGTCCAGGTGGTCACCATCGACGAGCGGGTGTCGCGCTCGACCAGCGTGCCGTCGGGCTCGCTCACCTCGATCAGCTGCTCGCGCACCCGCTTCGACGTCGCGGCGAAGCGCCAGTGCACGCGGGTGCCCGAGCCCTGGCCGCCGGCCTCGAGGCGGTAGTCGCTGAACTGCTCGGGCAGCACGCGCGAGCGGGTCCCGGCGTAGTCGGCGAGGGCGGCGCGCACCCGGTCAGCCGGAGCTCGGACGACGCGTTCGGCGGTGGCCACGACCTGTCCCATGCGCCCATCCTGCCCCGAGGAGCCCGGCCGGCGCCGGTCAGCGGGCCGGTTCCGCCGGGCGGGACCACCGCAGGACCTCCGGTGCGGCGGGGTCGCTGTTGTCGACGACGACGTGTGCGGCCGCCACCGGACGCGCCTCGGTCCGGTACAGCTCCTGCGCCGGGAGGTAGCGGCCGCGGTACCGCTCCTCGACCACCTCCGCCGAGCCGGGGGCCGGCAGGTCGCGCCGGAGAGCGCGCGCCAGCGTCACCTCCTCCGGCACGTGGACGTACACGCCGAGCGTCCACCACCGGCGCAGCTCGGGGCGGAGCAGGAACACCCCGTCCACCAGCAGCACGCCGTCCGCCGGCACGTCGTCCACCCGCACCACGGCCGCCCGGTCGGTCCGGTGGTCGAAGACCGCGACCTCGACGGCGGCCGCCCCGCGGGCGAACGGCGCGAGCAGGCGGTCCTGCAGGGCGTCGAGGTCGAAGGAGTCGCGGTAGCAGCCCTCCGGGGACAGGTCGCCGCGTCGCAGGCGGACGGCCCGGGGAGCGTGGAAGCCGTCGATCGAGGCCCGCACCACGGGCCGGTCGACCAGGGCGGCGACCCGGTCCGCCAGCGTCGTCTTGCCGGCGGCGTCGGGCCCGTCGACGGCGACCAGGGCACGGCCGCGCCGCCCCACCGCCCCGACGGCGGCGGCGAGGTCCGCGGCGAGCGTCATGGCGCGCCCCGTCCGGCACCCGGCGCGGACCCCGGCTCAGCGGCGGCGCATCCCACGCCGCGATCCTGCCGCCGTCAGGGTCCGGGGTGCCCGCCCGCCCCCTGACGGGCAGGGGTGAGCAGGCTCACCGATCCGCTCGCTGACCACCGGGTAGGCCCGTCTGGTGAACGAACTGCTGTCCCGGACCCGCGCCGGCTCGGGCGAGCCCCTGCTGCTCCTGCACGGCATGGGCAGCTCGCGCCGCGACTTCGCCGCCGTCGTCCCCCTGCTGACCGGCCGTTTTGACGTGCTCGACGTCGACCTCCCCGGGGTGGGCCGGTCACCGGCCCTGGAGGAGCGGCCCACCGTCGCGGCCACCGCCGACGCCGTCGAGCGGACGCTGGACGACGAGGGCATCGGGTCGGTGCACGTGCTCGGCAACTCGCTCGGTGCCCGCGTGGCGTTGGAGCTGGCCCGCCGCGGCCGCGCGCGCTCGGTGGTGGCGGTCGCGCCGTCCGGGCTCAACGTGCCGCCGGAGCGGGTCGTGCAGGGCAGCGGCATGGCCCTGGCCCGGGTCGTCATGCGCACCGGGGCCCCGCTCGTAGGCCCGCTGTCGCGCTCGGCCCTGGGCCGCGCCGCGCTGCTGGCGCCGCTCAAGGCCCGCCCGTGGTCCACCTCGCCCGAGGAGGCCGTCGGGGCACGGGAGGGGTTCGCCGACTCCCGCGACTTCTGGCGCACGCTGCTGTGGGGGCTCCTGCTCGACGTCCCGCGGGGCCTGGACCGCATCGACTGCCCGGTCACCCTCGTCCAGGGCGTGGCCGACTGGATCGCCTCGGGACAGACGGTGCGCTACCTGCCGCTGACGCCGGGCTCCCGGTTCGTCCCGCTGGTCTGGGCCGGTCACGCGCCGCAGTCCGACCGGCCGCGGACGATCGTGCGGCTCGTCGAGGAGACCGCCGCGCAGGCCGCTCAGCCCGCGGACTCCTCCGCGTTGAGGTACGAGCAGCGGAACCGGGCGCCGGACATCGCCTCGGTGAAGCGCACCTCCCAGGCCGGGTCGGCCGCTGCGAAGGCCGTGTAGACCCGGTCCTCCAGCACGACCGGCAGCCCGTCGAGGCCGGTGTAGGAGCGCCGCAGCAGCACCCGCGTCTCGCCGTCGACCTCGTCGTGCGCCGGTGCCCAGCGGGCCGCGGCGACCGCGGCGGCCAGCTGGGCGCGCCGGCGTCCCGGCGGCTGGGCCGGCCGGGCGCCGGGGGGCGCGGACGGTCCGGCCGACCACACGCCCAGCCCGTAGAGCAGCAGACCGGCGACCAGCAGCAGGAGCACCAGCTCGGCGAGCAGGACCACCATGGACCGACGGTAGCCAGCCGGCACCGCCGCGGGCAGCCTCCGGACACCAGTTCGCTAACCTCGACCGGCACTCCCCGCCCGGCCGCCGGCCGACGAGCCCCCGTAGCTCAGGGGATAGAGCATCGGTTTCCTAAACCGTGTGTCGCAGGTTCGAATCCTGCCGGGGGCACCACGAAAGTGCTGGTCAGCGGCTAGCCCGCGCGCCGGATGCGAGCCACAAGGGCATCAGGTCGGGGCTCAGTCAGCACCTGGTCAGCACGAGCGGCGTCCAAGCGGTCGGCGACCGCGTCCAGCTCGTCGGGGAACAGGTGGCCGTAGCGGTCCAGCGTCATCTGCGCCGAGGCGTGGCCCAGCATCGACTGCACCCCCTTCACCGACGCGCCGGAGGCGATGGCGAGAGATGCGGCGGTGTGCCGGAGCTCGTGCGGGGTGAGGCCCGAGAGGCCAACGGCGGCGGCCGCCCGGTCGAACCAGTCGCGTCGGAAGTTCTGGACCCGCAGCGGCGTGCCGGCCCGGGAGGCGAACACCAGGTCGCTCGGCGCCTTTCCGACGAGCTGGCGGCTGAGCTCCTCCCGGATGAAGCGGGGCACCACCACCGAGCGGTGCTGATGGGTCTTCGGCGGGCCGAACACCATCTCGCCGTCGACCTCGGTGACCGCCTCCACGACGTCGATGCGCCCCCTGAGCGGGTCCACGCGACGCGCACGCAGGCCGGTCAGCTCTCCCCAACGCAGACCGGTGTAACCGGCCACCAGGACCATCAGGCGGTGCGGGCCGCAGCCGTCGGCCAGGTCGGCGAGCTGCTGGTGGGTGAGGTAGCGGCGGTCGGACCTCGGCAGGCGGGGCAGGCCGACACCGGTGGCCGGGTTCCGTGCCAGCCGGTTGTCCCTCACCGCGTCGTCCAGCATCGAGGACAGCAGGTGATAGGCCTGCCGGGTCCTGGACGCCGACAGTTCGGCGCGCATCGCGGCCACCCAGGCGACGACGTCGGAATGCCTGATCTTGGTCAACGGGACCGTGTTCCAGGTCGGGAGCACACGGGTGGCCAGCAGTGACCGGTAGGACGACAGGGTCTTGGGCTTGAGGTGGACTCGGCCTGCCATCCAGGTCTCGGACCACTGCCCCACCGTCATCTTCGACCGACCCGGGTCGACCCAGGTGTCGTTCCTGATCGCCGACTTCTGCTCCTGCTCCCACAGGTCGGCGTCCCGCTTGCGGCGGAAGTTCCCGTTCGTGTGCTGCCTACCGGCGGCGTCGCGGTAGAAGCCGACCCCACTTGTCTCCGCGCTTGTATGCCATCGCTCACCCCTCTGGTCGGGTCGCACGCCGGTAGGACGCCTCGGTCCGCGTCGAGGCGCGCCCAGCCTCGCGCGGTCGAGGACCTGGCACGAGGGTCCGCGGCTCGACACCGACGTCGACCTGCACCATTGGAGCCGGATTCCGCTCAGCCGCGCCCTGGTCGCCGCGCATCGATCCAGGCATGCAGGTCGTCGCGGCGGTAGAGGACGCGGCGGCCGAGGCGGAAGCTGTGCGGTCCGGTGCCCAGGTGGCGCCAGTACCGGAGGGTGGCGACGGGGGCGCGCAGCAGCTGGGCTGCTTCGGCGATGGTGAGCAGCTCGGCGGTGTGATCAGGGCCGGGGGTCTGGTCGGTCATGGCTGTCTCCGAGGGCTGGGCGGGTCTGGGCGGCTGTCCACCTGGAGAAGGCGCCGTTTCGCGGCCAGTGGTGACAGCCCACGGCCAACTTCTCCGGTCGACCTTCCGTTTTCCTCCGGTTCGGCCCCTGTGGCCGGTGGCTCGGCAGATGGGAGCCGCCGATGTGACGGCCCGCCGTGGGGGCCGGCGCCGGGTGGTGGCCTCCGGCAGGGAACCGACTTCACCAGGGACCTGGCGGAGGTCGGTAGCTCCTTCACTCGTCCTTCAGTTCTCCTGCGTGGCCGCTCACCCGGCTCGACAGCAGGCCGGGGAGCGACCCCGCTCACCGCCTGAGGCTCGGGGTGACACCGCGCGCGGACCGTGGCCCGTGGCGCTCGGACTCGGGCCACGGGACAGGTGTGGGGTAGCCGGTCGGCCCCGGCGCGATGGCCCGGCGCTGCTGGCGGTCGGCGTCGTGGTGCGCGCGCCAGGCGTCGCGGGCTGCGGTGAGCCGGTCGGGCAACTGGCCTGCGAACACGGGGTCCGCCTGCAGGTCGGCGATGCGGGTCCGGGCGGCGGCCAGCTCGTGCCGGGTGGTGGCGACTGATCGCTCGACGTCGGCCAGCCGCCCTGCCGGGTCGGGTGCCCAGGCCAGCGGTCCGAGCGGGTCGAGCCGTTCGGCACGGCAGCGCTGCGCCTCGGCCAGGGCGGCTCGGGCCTGCTCGCCGGTCCGCCGGGCGGCCTCGGCGGCGGCGTGCAGTGTGGCGTGCTCGGGATGCTCCCGTTCGGCGGCCCGGCGGGCGGTGGCGTGGAATGCCCGCCACAGCGCTTGCCGGTCGTCGAACCGGTCGGCCACCCGCGCGAGCTGCTCCGGGTCGGTGGGCAGTCCGGGCAGATGCGGGCGCCACCGATCGGCCCAACCGGCCAGCTGCTCACCGGCCCGGGCGACGGGCGCGCGCTTGAGACCCCACCAGCCGGGCCCATCGAGCACCAGCCGGGCTATAGCGCGGGCGGTGCCGCGCTCGGCGTCCCAGGCGGCGAGCAGGCCGTCGCGGATGCGGTCGGTCTGCTCGGCGAGGACGGTGTCGACGGCCTGCACCCGCTGCATGGCTCGCTGGGCGGTGTGAGCTGCGTCCGGGGACCGGTCCTCCAGCCGGGCCAACTCGCCGGCGTGGGAGGTCTCCAGCGCCACGGCCTGGCGCAGGACGTCGCACCAGGGCTGCAGGACGGTCAGCTGCTCGAAGCAGCGCTGCTCGACCGTCCACGCCATCTCCGGTGTCCACGGTCGGGCCGCGGGGTTGAGGGTGACCGTGTAACCGGGGCCTGCAGCTCGCGGACGTGTGGCGCACCTTGTGTTCGGGGTTGGTGCGCGAGGCGTAGTAGTCCGGGCCGAGGTCGACAAACTGTTCGTCGTCGTCGGCGAGCAGCGCCCAGACGATGACGAGGATCGATCGTCCGATCGCCACGATGGCGCGGTTCTTGCCGCGGCAGCGGGCGATGCAGCGGTAGCGCTCGCCGAGGAAGGTCTCGGTGCGCCCGGCACTGACCGCACTCTCGCCCAGGATCCGGGCCAGGTGGGGCTTGCCGTGTTCGGTGCTAGCGTGGCCCTCCGGCCGGCCGGCGGACTCGCTGACCCCCGGCGCGAAGCGGACCCACGAGGCCAGATGGCCAGAGGTCGGGAAGCGCCTCATGTCGGTGCCGATCTCGGCCAGGTTCATTAGCGCGGCGACCGGTCCCACTCCGGGGATCGCATCGAGCTTGGCGACCGCGGGACCGAGCTCGCCGAGCTGGGCCTCGATGCGGGCCTGCACGGTAGCGATGTCGGCGGTGGCCGCGTCGACGCGGTGCAGCATCTGGGCGAGCAGGAAGGCGTGGTGCTCGGTGAACTGGCCGGTCAGCGCCTCGGTCAGCCGGGCGGTCTTGGAGCGCAGCGAACCGCGCGTCAGATCGGCGAGCACCGCGGGAGCCCGCTCGCGGCGATCAGCGCGGCCATGATCGCCCGCCCAGAAGCGCCGAACGAGTCACTGACCACCACAGACAGCTTGATCAGGGAGTCCTTGAGCAGCTCGTCCACCCGCTGCTTCTCCGCGGTGCGTACGCCCAGCAGATCAACCCGGTAGCGGGTCAGATGACGCAGCTGCCGGATCGCCGGTGGCGGCACGAAGGTCGGTCGCAGCAGCTGCCGCCGGCCACCTTGCACAGCCAGACGGCGTCCAGCCGGTCGGTCTTCGGTCGACCCGGTCCGGCGTCCTCCACACTGCCGTGGTCGGGGCCTCCCTCGTCGTCACGGGCACCAGTGCTACGCCAGAACCTTGCCGTGGGGACGAGGCCCTACCTACGCTGGAATCCTTCAAGAGGGCCCAGGGCGGTGCTTGCCTCGGGAGAAGCCTATGTCTGCACGACCGGCTCGGCTGGAGTCCATCGACGTCGGGGACATCCGGATCACCTATATCCCGGATGGAGACGTCGTGGGGTCGGCGACGGCGGTGTTCCCGTCCTCGGACGAGGCGCTATGGCAGGCGCACCGACAGTTCCTGGACGCGGACGGGAAGCTCGTCATGACCCTGGGCGGCTTCCTCGTCGAGGTAGCCGACCGCAAGATCGTGATCGACCTGGGGTTCGGTGACATGACCGCCCCCTTCCCTCCGTTGGAGGCGTTCTTCCGGGGCGGCTCGCTGCTCGAGAACCTTGAGAGGGCCGGCGTGCAGGCCGCGGATGTCGACACCGTCGTCTTCACCCACATGCACTTCGATCATGTGGGCTGGACCTCGCGGGACGGTGCGTTGACCTTCCCCAACGCCCGGTACATGGCCGGCGAGGGGGAGTTGGAGTTCTGGCGGTCCGTCACCAACGCCGATCTGGCTGCCCTCGGTCCACATGCTGACGCCGTTCAGTCACCGCTCGGGGATCGCTTGGAGACAATGCGTGATGGGGGGGCCGTTGCACCGGGGGTGACCGTACTCGCCAGCCCCGGTCACACACCCGGGCACTGCTCGGTGGTGGTTTCTTCGGGGGCTGAGCGGGCGATCATCCTTGGTGATGTCGTGCATTGCCCACTGCAATTGACGATGATGGACATGGCGATCATCGCCGACGTCGATCCGGCCGCCGCGGCCAGGACGAGGGAAGCCATCGTCTCCGAGTTGGATGGCGACGAACGCATGATCGGCGCTGCCGGCCACTTCAGCGGCTCGGTCTTTGGCCGGTTGCTTCCAGTCGAGGGGCGGACCTGGGTCCGTCTGTAGCCCGCGACGCTCGGATGACTGTGTCTTCGAGGTTGCGTCCTGCCCCTACCCACGGGCAGCGTTCCCAGGTCTCGCTTTCTCGCGTCGATCGGGTGATCGGGTGATCGGGTGATCGGATGATCGGATGATCGGATGATCGGATGATCGGATGAGGTTATTGGCTCGCCCCATAGTGGGCCGCTTTGAGGCAGTCCCCATGGAGCGTTAGTTGGGTCTGATCGATGGTAATGACGGCTTCAGACCTCGCCCATTCCGTGGGCCGGAAGCCCTGGGTGTAGACGTTGGCCCCCGGGTCGACAAGACGGGCAACGAGGTCGAGGGCTCGGGCAAGCTCCCGGGCCGGTACCAGGTCAGCATCGAACTCCACTGCAATGACTCGCAGCGCCCTTCCGGCGGCCCGCTGCAGCCGGCGTCCTCGGCCGGCTGCGGGGCGGCGTCGCTCCTGGCGGCGGTACTCCGACTCCGTCGATGGTCCGCCTTCAGTCCGCAGATAGTCCGTAAGACGCCCACTTCCGCCCGACGACCGTCAATCACACTCAGCGCTATATTCGCTGGTCAGAGACCTGCTGGTGTAGGTCGGCGTAGGTCAACAACCCGGCCACAATCATGTCCGGGATCACGCCACGGATCGCCCGCCGCGGCATCGAGACCAGCGATCGGCTGGGCCGGCACCGCTGGGTCATCGAGCGCTCTCCGGCCTGGCTGACCGGCTTCCGCCGGCTGACCCTGCGCTATGAGCCCTGCGCCCGGCTGTTCACCGCATTCCTCACCCTGGTCGCAACGCTCACCTGCTACAAGAAGCTCTCCACGTGAGACAAGATTCAAAGCGATGGCGAGTCGGTGACGTGCCGGTGACGCGCCGGTGACGCACGCCCGGGAGGCTTTGTATCACGACGCAGACCGGGCACGGGGGACGAGGATGGCCTTCTACTGCTCACCGCATGGATACAGCAGAGACCGTGCTATCACCAAGGGAGGAATGACGGTGGCAAACGAAGGTCACGGCTACAACATCGAGGTAGGCTTTGTTGGCGGACTGAATCCCGGTCAGCAAGCCGCGTTCAAGTCAGCAGCGGACCGCTGGTCTCTGATCGTCTCTGCCGACGGGCCCGCCGCTGCGAAGCCGAGCGTGCCGGAGTGGTCGCTGTGACTGCGGCGGGCGTGCCTCTCGGGAAGGTGCTGGAGCACCTCGAGGTGTTCCAGGCCATCGCCAACGCCAACAACGGCAACCGGGCCTCGGGCACGTCCGGCTACCGGGGCAGCGTCGACTACGTGGTCGGCAAGTTGCGGGCCGCCGGCTACGCCCCGCAGGTCCAGACCTTCTCCTTCCCCTTCTTCCAGGAGGTCAGCCCGGCCACGGTCAGCGCGGGCGGCAGGCAGCTCGCCGCCGCGGACGTCGCGGTCATGACCTATTCCGGCTCCGGGACCGTGACAGCACCGGTGCAGGCCGTGGGAACGACCGGCGAGCAGGGCGCGAGCACCAGCGGGTGCCAGGCCGGGGACTTCGCCGACTTCGTGCCGGGGAACATCGCCCTGCTGCAGCGGGGCACGTGCGCCTTCGGGGTGAAGGCCGCCAACGCGGCGGCCGCCGGGGCGTCCGCGGTGCTGATCTTCAACACGGGACTGCCCGGGGCGGAGGGGGCGGTCGCCGGCACCCTGGGCGACCCGGGGGTGACGACCGTCCCCGTGGTCGGCCTGAGCTACGCCGCCGGGGTCGCCCTGCTGGGCGGGGGCGAGGTGACGGTCAGCACGCAGACCGTCTCCGAGAGCCGGGAGACCTTCAACGTCCTCGCCCAGACCCGCTCGGGTGACCCGGAGCGCACGGTCATGGTCGGCGCGCACCTGGACAGCGTCCCGCAGGGCCCCGGGATCAACGACAACGCCTCCGGCTCCGCGGGGATCCTCGCCATCGCCGAGGTGCTCGCGGGCACGGAGACCACCAACGCCGTGCGCTTCGCCTGGTGGGGCGCGGAGGAGTTCGGCCTGCTCGGGTCCCGCCACTACGTCGCGGACCTCAAGACCAACGATCCCGCGACGCTGGGGAACGTCGCGCTGTACCTGAACTTCGACATGATCGGCTCCCCGAACCACGGCCGCTTCGTCTACGACGGCGACGCCTCGGCGTTCGGCCCGGACGACGGCTCGGTGCCCGCCCCGGCCGGCTCGGCCGCGATCGAGGCGGCCTTCCACGAGCACTTCGGCTCCCTGGGCCTGGCCTCGGGCGAGACCGAGTTCAGCGGCCGCAGCGACTACGGGCCGTTCATCGCCGAGGGCATCGCCTCCGGCGGGCTCTTCACCGGCGCCGAGGGGATCAAGACCGTGGAACAGGCCGCGCTGTTCGGCGGCCGGGCCGGCATCGGCTACGACTTCTGCTACCACGCGTCGTGCGACGACCTCAGCAACATCGACCACCGGACGCTGGACGAGATGACCGCCGCGGCCTCCGCCGTGACCCTGCGCTTCGCCAACTCCCCCCTGGACCTCGAGGAGGAGGGCCGGCGGCTACTCGCCGCCATGGCGCCCGTACCCGCCGCCACCGTCGACCAGGGACACGGCCCGAGCAACGCCGCCGAGGCGAGACAGCCGCACTGAGGCGGTCACGCTGGGGCCGATGCCCGGCCCCACCGCGGAGACCGAGGCCCGCACAGGATCCAACGGTTACGAGCAGGCCGGGCAGCCGCGTCTGTCCACGCGTGGACGATGCTCTTGGGCCGCGACCGACTGTGCGTAGGAACGCGTCAGTGGCCGCGTCCTGAGTCTCGACGGTTGGGCGCGGCCACACCTCTGCCTGCTTCCCGACAACCGGCGCCCCTCCGGCTGTCGCGGGGCGAGGGAAGGGTGGGCCGGAGGCCCATCCCGCAGGGACGCGGAGCGCCCTTCCGGCGACCGAGACAGGCGGAAGGCTGCCACCGGGTGGGAAGCGGCACCTCCAGCATCGGCACGGCGTCCCCAGGCGGAGGGGTCTGACGCACGGCTGCTCGTGCTTGCGGACATCTGGTCAGCACTCGGTCAGCAGAATGTTCGTCAAGGGCCGTCGACAGCACTCACCAGCTCGGCACAACACCGCAGGTCAGAGCCACAATGAGCGACCGGAGCCCAGGTCAGGACCACGCCTGGATCGGTTTCCTGAACCGTGCGTCGCAGGTTCGAATCCTGCCGGGGGCACCACCAGCGGCTGACCGTCGGTCCCGGAAGGGGCTGACCGTTGGCCGCCGGCACGACGGCGGAAGGCCCCGCCGGCGCCGTGCGGCAGCGGCTGCCAGAACGGCAGCTCGGTCAGCTGCACGCGGGACTTCTGCTGCCCGCAGATCTTCGGCGGCGCGCCAGCCGGGGTGGACACCGTCGGGTCGGTGGTCAGGCGGCGGCCGGTGGGCGGCTTGGCCATCGAGGCCGGCTCGAGGTCGCAGCGCAGCGACCCGAGCAGGCTCGACGAACGCGTAGGTGGTGAGCACCGCCTCGAGCCGGCCGTCGGCTCCCCCGGGTCCGTCGCGGAGCTCGGCCAGCCGGGCCGAGCAGCGTTGTTCGAGGCGCATGCGGTTCAGCTCCGCCAGGGCGCGCCGAGGGTCCCGGGCAGACGCCTGTCGGGTGCCGCGACCGGGAGCATGGGCATGCTCCGGCCGACCACGAAGGACCACAGCACCGCAAGCACACGGGGGACACCCATGCCCAGGACGACCAGCCGCCGTCTCCGCGGACCCGCGGCTCGCCTCGCCGGCTCGCGGCAGCGACGGACCTTCGAGTTCCAGCTCACGACGCCGGCGTTCCTGGTGGTTCTGGCCTGGGTGTCGCTGATGGGCACGTACGGGGTCGCCCGCACGGACGCCGCGCAGCTGTGGGAGCTGGTGCCGGCCGGGGCCTTCGTGCGCGCCCACATGAGCAACTTCGCTCTGTCGAGCATCCTGCTGCTGGTGGCGGGCGGACGCGTGCTGCTCGAGGACCTCCCTCGCTGGCGAATGTGGGCGTGGGCCGGAGCCCTGGCGCTGGTGAACGTCCTCGTCGAGTCGGTGGTGACCGTCCTCAACACGCCCGACCCCGTCGATGCCGCCGCAGGCCTGCTCGGCCTCGCCATCACCATGCTGGGACTGGTCGTCATCGGTCGCGTCGGTCTGCGCCGGCCGGCAGTCCCCGGCTCGGGCCTGGCCGCCCGCTCGTCGGGAGCGGGCGCCGCCCCGCTCGACGAAGCAGCGCGTACCGAGTGCAGTCGCTGACCCGATCAGCACGTCCCCTCGCCGTGGAACTCCTCGGCCGACGGGGGTCGCCTGCTGGCCGAGCTCGTGACGGCGTTGTGCCGATCGGTTGGCGGCCGTGACCGCCGACGCCGGCGGCGATGTGCGCTGAGGGCTCGTGCTGGAGACCAACGTGCACCGTAGGCGCACAGTGCTGCAGCTCACGCCTCCCACTGTGGTCAGGCGACCGGCACCAGTGACCACCAGCGTGCGAGCGCGGGCCAGCACCTGGCAACCAACGCGCACACCGCTGTGGCAACTCGCCGCCGACCGTGTGAGCACTCCACGCCGGTGCGTGCTGCGCCGCAGGTCCGAGCAAGGGTCAGCACCCCGCGCAGCGCAGGTGGGTGCCGTGCCCGGCGTCTCGGCCGAGACCTGTCCGAACGCCCGCGCGACGGGGTGAGCCGCCGCACGTCGTCCGGTGTCAGACGGTCTCGGGGACACGCAGGTGGGCGAGGACGAGGTCGAACTCCGCCACCTCGGTGACCCGCATGCCCATGTGCTCGGTGAACTCCTCGCGCATCGCCTGGGCCTGACCCCTCGCGCGGTTCATGGTCTGGCGGCTGTCGTAGGTGGCGGCGGTCGCGCAGCGGCCGGTCCCGTGGTCGACGAGGAGGCTCACGCTGCAGAAGCCGGGCAGGTCGTCGACGCGGGGGGCGATGTTCCTGCGGAAGGCGTCGACGATGCGGTCCATCCGGCCGATCGGGCCCTTCGTCCACATCACGCGCGTGGCGGCACCCCGCGGGGCCTCGCGCACGCGGTGGAGCACGGCGACGGACCACTCGGCGACCTCGATCTCGTCGTCCGTGCCACGGACCGTCCGGATCGCCTTCTCACGGACGGACCGGACGGCCTCGGCACTGCGGTGCATGGACTCGGGGTCGACCCAGGACGTGGTCACGATGCACCGGCCGGTGTGGCGGTCGACCAGCATGGAGAGCCCGACGCAGCCGTCCATCCGCTGGACGGCGGGCATGACCTCGTCGCGGACGTAGGCGATCCCGTCGTCGATGGCCGTCGGGTCACCGCGGAAGGTGGTCGATCGGGTGTACATGCCGGTGCCTCCCCCTCGAGGCGGCGGTGCCCCAGCGGCGTCGCCGCGCGGACCGACTGTCCTCGGGGGGCGGCTCAGGGGCAACGCCCTCGCGCGGGGCGCAGGCCGCCCGGAGGTGGGCAGCGACGACCCGGACCGGTTCGGCGGTCCGTCGGCCGGTCCGGCCGGCGTCGACCGGACACCGACCGGGCCGTCGAAGCAGGGGGGACCCGGCGGTCCCTCAGTCGAAGAGGACGACCCCCCGGACGTTCCTGCCGTCCCGCATGTCGGTGAAGCCCTGAGCCACCTGCTCGAGGGTGTAGGTCCGGGTGACGAGGGCGTCGAGCTGCAGCGTGCCGGCCGCGTACTGGGCCAGCAGGTTGGGGATGTCCCACCGCGGGTTGCACCCGCCGAAGAGCGCCCCCTGGAGCCGCTTCTGGAACACCGTGAACATCGTGGGGTTGATCGGGATGCCCGCCTGCCGCATCCCCCCGGTCCCGGTGAGGACGACCGTGCCGGCCTTCCGGATCGAGTTCACCGCCTCGGCGATGTGCTCCCCGGTCACGACGCCGACGGTGACGACGGTCGCGTCGGCGCCCTGCCCGTTCGTCATGGACTGGGCGATGGCGGTCGCCTCCTTCATGGAGTCGGTCGTGTGCGTCGCCCCGAACCGCTCGGCGGTCTCCCGCTTGAACTCCACCGGGTCGACGGCGATGACCGCGCGGGCGCCGATGGCGCGGGCGGCCTGCACGCTGTTGACGCCGACCCCGCCGACACCCATGACGATGACCACGTCGCCGGCCTGCGCATCGGACATGTTGGTGACCGATCCCCATCCCGTGGCCACGCCGCAGCTGACCAGCGCGGCCTTCTCCAGCGGCACGTCGCGGTCGATCCTCACCACCGACCGGGCGTCGACGACCGTGTGCTCGCTGAACGCCGAGACGCCGGAGTGCTGGACCACCGGCCTGCCCTGGTAGGAGATCCGGAAGCTCGTGGGGTCGTCGAGCCGCGCCCCGGTGAAGAGCCGGGCCCCGAGGTCGCAGAGGTTCTGCCGTCCGGTCGAGCACATCCGGCACTGCCCGCAGACGGCGATGAAGCTGAGCACGACGTGGTCGCCCTCGGCCCACCCCGGGGTCTCGGGGCCGACGCCGACGACGACGCCGGCTCCCTCGTGCCCGCCGGCGATCGGGAGCCGGAAGGCCGGGGAGTCGCCCACGGCGACGTGGTCGTCGGTGTGGCAGAGCCCCGCGGCGACCATCTTGACCAGCAGCTCGCCCCGGCGGGGCCCGTCGAGGTCCACCTCGGTCAGCTCGTACTCGCCGGGCTGTGCGTGCAGGACTGCGCTGCGGGTCTTCACGTGGGCTCCTCACCGGGGTCGGGATCTCGCGGGCGCCGGGCGGGGACGACGCCGTCCGGCTCCGGCCGCGTTCGTCCCACGAACCCGCACCCGGCGAACGTGCCAGCAGCGGCGCCTCCGGACAAGGGACCGCGCACCGACGGCGCCGGGCCGGAGGGTCGCGGGCCGGGAGGATCGCGGGCCGGTGGGGTACCGGCTCCCCATGGCAGTGCGCAGCGCCGCGGTCGCGGCCGGGGGGCAGTGGGTCGACCCCGACGACGGGATCCGCTATCCCGCCGGTGAGGTCCACGCGTGGGAGCGCGGGCGCAACGAGACGGTCTGCGGGCTGTCGCTGAGCAGGTCCCGGCTGACCCGCTTCCCGCACGTGAGCTGGGCCGACGTCCAGCCGGAGTCGGGCCGGCACGCCGAGGAGGTGCAGGCCGTGTGCCGGCGCTGCCGGGCCGCCCAGGGGGCCCGCCGGGACGACCGCGGCTGGACGCGGAGCAACCCGCGCCCCTGAGCCGGACGGCCCCCGGCCGTGCGACCTGCGGGTGACACCCGCCCGCGGAGGGAAACTCCAGGGGCTGCGAGGCGTTACCGTTCCAGATGCACGTCGTACCCGCGGCAACGGCGCCGCGGGACCTGCGGAGGTGGGAACGCAACGATGGAGACCACGGTGGTCGACGTCCCAGAACGGGGACGCTTCGAGGTGCGGGTCGGCGACCGTGTCGTCGGGTTGGCGAGCTACCACGTCGAGAACGGCCTGATGACCCTGCCGCACACCGAGGTCGACCCGAGCATGGGTGGCCGCGGCCTCGGCAAGGCGCTCGTCAGCGGCGTCCTGGAGGCCGCCCGCGAGCGCGGACTGCACGTCCTCCCGTACTGCTCGTTCGTCCGCCACTACATCCAGCAGCACCCCGAGACGCTGGACCTGGTCACGGACGACGACAAGCCGCACTTCGGCCTGGCCACCGCCGACCACTGAGCACCGGGCGCTGACCTGCGGCGCCCCGCCACGTTGCCTACCGTGGCGCTGGTGCCCCCCGCCCTCGTCTGGTTCCGCCGAGACCTCCGGTTGAGCGACCACCCCGCACTGCTCGCCGCCTGCGAGGCCGCCGGCCCGGAGGGCACGGTCGTGCCCCTCTTCGTCGTCGACCCCCGGCTGTGGGAGCCCTCCGGCCCGCCCCGCCGGGAGTTCCTGCGGAACTGCCTGGCCGACCTGCGCGAGCAGACCGGCGGGGCGCTGGTCATCCGCTCCGGCGACCCGGCACGCCTCGTGCCCGACCTCGTGCGCGAGACCGGCGCGGGGAGCGTGCACGTCTCCGCGGACGCCGGCGTCTACGGCCGGGCCCGCGACACGGCCGTGGAGCAGGCGCTGGGCGGGGTTGCCCTCGTGCGCACCGGCTCGCCCTACGGCGTCACACCGGGGCGGCTGACCAAGGACGACGGCACGCCGTTCAAGGTCTACTCCCCCTTCGCCCGGGCCTGGCGGGCGCGCGGGCTGCACGGGCCGGCACCGCGCCCGGACGACGTCCCCTGGGCCGCGGGCCTCGCGCCCGGTGACCTGCCGCCGGCGCAGGACCTCGGCGGCACGGTCCTGCCCGCGGCCGGCGAGCGTGCCGGCCGCGACGCGTGGGCACAGTTCCGCGACCAGCGGCTGCTCGGCTACGCGTCGGCCCGCAACACCCCCGGCGCCGACGGCACCAGCCGCCTGTCGGCGCACCTCAAGTACGGCACCGTGCACCCGCGGACCCTGTCCGCCGAGGCGCAGCGGCTCGGCGAGGACCACTCCGAAGCGGTGGACAAGTTCGTCGGCGAGCTCATCTGGCGCGACTTCTACGCCGACGTCCTCTGGCACCGCCCGGAGACCGCCCGGGAGCCGTTCAACCCGCAGATGACGGCGATGGAGTACGACACCGGCCCGGTCGCCGACGAGCACTTCGCCGCGTGGGCGCAGGGCCGCACCGGCTACCCGATCGTCGACGCCGGGATGCGCCAGCTGCACGGCGAGGCCTACGTGCACAACCGGGTGCGGATGGTCGTCGCGTCGTTCCTGGTCAAGGACCTGCACGTCGACTGGCGGCGCGGCGCCCGCTACTTCCTCGACCACCTCGTCGACGGCGACCTGGCCAGCAACCACCACGGCTGGCAGTGGGTGGCCGGCACCGGCACCGACCCCTCGCCGTACTACCGGGTGTTCAACCCGACGCGGCAGGGCCAGCAGTTCGACCCCGACGGCGCCTACGTGCGGCGCTGGATCCCGGAGCTGCGCGACGTCCCCGACCGGTACGTGCACGAGCCGTGGACCGCGCCCGGCGGGCCGCCGGAGGGCTACCCGGCGCCGATCGTCGACCACGCCGAGGAGCGACAGGTGGCGCTGGCCCGCTACCAGGCGGTGCGGGGTGCCTGAGGGCCACACCCTCTTCCGGCTGGCCCGGGAGCAGTCGGCGCTGTTCGCCGGCCGGCCGGTGCACGTGACCAGCCCGCAGGGCCGCTTCGCCGCGGGCGCCGCCCTGCTCGACGGGCGGGTGGTCGACGAGGTCACCAGCTACGGCAAGCACCTGTTCGCCTGCTTCGGCCCCGACACCCTGCACGTGCACCTGGGCCTCTACGGCACCTACACGACCGGTCTCGGCGACCCGCCGGCCCCGCGCGGCGCGCTGCGCATGCGGTGGACGGCCGAGGGCCCGGACGGCGGCGGCGTGTGGACCGACCTGCGCGGGGCGACGGCGTGCGACGTCCTCACCCAGCCCGAGGTCGACGCCATCCTCGACCGGCTCGGTCCCGACCCGCTGCGCACCCGCCGCGGCGGCCCGCTGTCCTACGCGCGGGTCGGCCGCAGCCGGACGGCGGTCGGCGCGCTGCTCATGGACCAGTCGGTGCTGGCCGGCGTGGGCAACGTCTACCGCGCCGAGATCCTCTTCCGGCACCGCATCTCCCCGTTTCGGCCGGGCCGCGACGTCGGCGCCGACGAGTGGCAGGCGCTGTGGGACGACCTGGTCGTGCTCCTGCGCGCCGGCGTCCGGCTGGGCCGGATCGTCACCACGAACCCGGCCGACCGGTCCCGGCGCTCGGGCGCCGTCCGCCGGGAGGACGCGCACTACGTCTACCGGCGCACCGGCCTGCCCTGCCGGATCTGCGGCACCGAGGTGCGGACGGCGGAGATGGTCGGCCGCAACCTCTACAGGTGCCCCGTCTGCCAGGCCGCCTAGCGCAGCCCCGCGTCCGGGATCACGTGGTCTCGACGGGGACGGCCCGGCCTACAGCGCGCCCTTGGCGGGGTCGCCGGCGGGGACCGCGTCCAGCACGGTGACCGACGGCGCCCCGGTGAGCTTGCCCTCGAGGCGGCCCGACAGCGCCGTCAGCGCCTCGGCCTTGCCGTGCGCGGCCAGCGCCTCGGGGCTCTCCCACTTCTCCACCATCACCAGGGCTCCGTCGCGGCCCTGGTGCAGCGAGTAGCGCTCGCAGCCGGGCTCCTCGTGGACCCGCGGCACCGCCTCGAGCACCGCCTGACGGACCTCGTCGGCGTGCTCGGGCCTGGGACTGATGGTGGCGACGACGACGACGGACACAGGGGGTCCCCTCTGCTGCGGGCGGCGGGTGGGCCGGGTGGTGACCTGGCGCACGACCGCCCGGCGGGGCCAGGATGCCAGTCGTGGCGGACGACGGCGCTCTGACCCCGGCCGGCGGCCGTCCCCTGCGCGTGGCCGTGGTCGGCGCCGGGCCGGCCGGCATCTACACCGCCGAGGCGCTGGTCGGCCGCGCACCGGTCCCGGTCACCGTCGACCTGCTCGACCGGCTGCCCACCCCGTTCGGCCTGGTCCGGCACGGCATCGCCCCCGACCACCCGAAGATGCGGGCGATCCGCGACACCCTGCACCGGGCGCTGGACGACCCCGGCGTCCGCTTCGTCGGCAACGTCGAGATCGGCACCGACGTCTCCCTCGAGGAGCTGCGGGCGCACGTCGACGCCGTCGTCTACACCTACGGCGCCGCGCTCGACCGGCCGCTGTCCATCGAGGGCGAGCAGCTGACCGGCAGCCTCGCCGCCACCGACCTGGTGGCCTGGTACTGCGGGCACCCCGACGCCGACCGGGCGCGGGTGGAGACGGCGCTGGTCGGTGTCCGCCGGGCCGTCGTCGTCGGGGTCGGCAACGTGGCCCTCGACGTCGCCCGGGTGCTGTGCCGCGCGCCGCAGGAGCTCGAGCCCACCGACATGCCCCAGCACGTCCTCGACACCCTCGCCGCGACGGCGGTCGAGGAGGTCACCGTGCTCGGCCGGCGGGGCCCGGTGCAGGCGACCTTCACCACCAAGGAGCTCGACGAGCTCGGTGAGCTGGCCGAGGCCACGGTGCTGGTGGACCCGGCCGACCTGCCCGGCGAGGACGAGCCCCGGCCGCCGGACCGGCTGGTCGCCCGCAACGTCGACGTCCTCCGCCAGTACGCGGCCAACACCGCCCCGCCCGGCCGCACCCGCCTGACCCTGCGCTTCTACCGCCGCCCGGTGCGCATCCTCGGCACCGACCGGGTCACCGGCGTCGAGGTCGAGCGGACGGCGGTCGACGACGAGGGCCGCGCGGTGGGCACCGGCGAGACCGAGGTACTGCCGGCCGACCTCGTCGTCCGCTCCGTCGGCTACCGCGGCGAGGGCCTGCCCGGGCTGCCGGTCGACCCGCGCACCGGCACCGTCCCGAACGACGACGGCCGGGTGCTGCGCGACGGCACCGCCTCCGCCGGCGAGTACGTGGCCGGCTGGATCAAGCGCGGGCCCACCGGCGTCGTCGGCACCAACAAGCACGACGCCCGGGAGACCGTCGCCGCGCTGCTGGCCGACGCCGAGGCCGGCGTCATCGGCCCGCACGGGGACCGCGACGACCTGGTGCACACCCTGCAGGCCCGCGGTGCCGAGCCGGTGCTGCTGGAGGACTGGCGGGCCATCGACGCCGCCGAGGTCGCCCTCGGCGCCACCCGCGGGCGGGCGCGGACGACGCTGCACGAGCGCGAGGCGCTGCTCGCCGCGGTCCGGGCGGCCGCCGCGCGCTAGGCGGGCACCGCGGAGATCAGCTCCCGCGCGGCGTCGCCCGTCGCCGCGGCGGCGAAGCGGATGAGCGTCTCGGTGTCGGGCTCCAGCCGCAGCGGTGCGCCGTCGGCGGTGAGCGCCACCCCGCCGGCCGCGGCGAGCACGGCCAGCCCGCCGGCGACGTCGTGCACGTGCGTGCCACCGCGGTCGAGGTTGTGCCAGGCGCCGGCCGAGCCGTCGGCGACCAGGCAGACGTCGACGGCGGTGCAGCCGGTCACCCGGACCCGGCGGGCGGTGCTGGGCACGAGGACGCCGCGGCCCGTCGGTGCCGTGGGCGCGACGAGCGTGCTCCCGGGGCGCACCCGCGCCGGCACGCCGTCCCGCCAGGCACCGGCCTCCCCGGCCCCGGCCCAGCGCCGGCCCGACGACAGGTCGACCACCAGCCCGGCCACCGCGCGGCCGTGGTGCACCAGCGCCGCGGAGAACGCCCACGGCGGCAGGCCGGCGCGGAAGTTGCCGGTGCCGTCGAGCGGGTCGAGCACCACCCAGGGCTCGTCGCCGGGCACGGTCAGGTCGGCGCGCTCCTCCGACAGCACGGTGACCCCGAGCTCGGCCATCACCTCGGCCGCGGCGTCGTGCGCGGCCTCGTCGGCGGCCAGCGACCAGCTGCCGTCGGCCTTGACCCGGTCGCGTCCGCTGTCGCGGGCCAGCGCGACGGCCACCTCCACCTGCGTGGCCGCCAGCGCGGCGAGGTGCCCGAACCGGTCGGCCAGCGGGGCGCCGGCCGGCGGCGGCGCGACCTCCACGACCCGTCCGGTGCCGGCGTCGCGCACCTGCGAGCAGCCCCACGCCGAGGCGACGGCGAGCAGCGCGGTGCGCCCGGTGACGTGCGTGGACCGGTGGACGACGACGGCCTCGGTGATGCCCTCGTCGGTCCAGCGCCGGCGCAGGTGCGCGGCCGCGCCGTCGCCCACCAGCAGCCGGGCGCCGGGGTCGAGCAGCTCGGGGGCCAGCGCGGCCGGGCTCATCCCCAGCAGCTCGGCGGCGGTCCAGAGGTCCTCTCCGGACGCGGCGACCCGCATCGTGCCCGTCTCGCCCACGGTCCCCCGCTCCCTGCCCCGTCGTCCCCCCGCACGGTAGGCCCCCGGGCGGGGTAGGGCGCCGGGGTGCCCGACCCCCGCACCGGCCTCGACGACGTCGACGTGGTGTTCCTCGTCCACCGGGAGCCGCCGGACCTGCTGGTCCGCCACCACGCGGCGGTCGCGGCCGCCACCGGCCCGGGCTGGCGCGGCCGCGCCCTGCTGGTGGAGAACGCGGCCCTGCCGCGGACCTCCGCCGCCGCCCGCGAGCAGCTGCGGGCCCGCTACCCCGACGCCGACCGGCGGGTGCTGACCTCGCGGCGCAACCTCGGCTTCGCCCGGGCCATGGACCTCGCGCTGGACGCCTGCGGCGGCCGCTACGTGGCGCTGGTGAACTCCGACGGCGAGCCCGACCCCTGCATGCTGCGCCGGCTGGCCGGGGTCCTCGACGCCGAGCCCGCAGCGGTGTGGGCCGCGCCGGCCGTGCACGGGCCCGGGGAGGACGACGACCCGCCCGGACCGCCCGTCGCCGTCGGCGAGCTCGCCGGCACCGCGCTGCTCGTCCGCCGGGAGGAGTTCCTCGCCGCCGGGGGCTTCGACCCGCTGTACTTCTTCTACAACGAGGACCGCGACGCCTCCTCCCGGCTGCGCGCGGCGGGGCACCTGCTGCTGCGCGTGCCCGACACCGTCTTCCGGCACCCCAAGGACGGCCGCACCGCCCGGGCGGTCCTGCTGCGCGAGTGGCACTACGCCCGGACCGTCCAGGTGCTGGTGCCCCAGCACGAGCCCCGGCCGGTCCGCGCGACGACGGCCTTCCTCGGCCGGCGGGTCCGCTCGGTCGGCCGCCACCTGCGCGACGGCGACCTGCCCGGTGCGGCCGGCATCGCGCTGGCCACGCTCGAGCTGCCGCGCGGGCTGCTGGCCGGAGCCGCGCGCCGGCACCGTCCCTGGAACGGCGCGCGGCTGACCGCCTGGCTCGACCGCGTGCGCCGCGACGTCGAGGTGCACGCGGGCTGAGCAGCGGGCACCCTCCCCGCGTGCTGACGCTGCGCGCCGAACCCGCCGCCCCCTCCCCCGCCGACCACGGGGAGGGCCCCGTCTGGGACGCCGACCGGGCCGAGCTGCTCTGGGTCGACATCTCCGCCGGTCTGCTGCGGCGGGCCACCGTCGACGCCGCCGGCGAGCTGACCGAGACCGGCTCGGCGCGCGTCGGGGACACCGTGGGCGTCGTCGCCCCCGCCGCGGCCGGCGGCTGGCTGGCCGCGGCCGGCGGCGGGTTCACGCACGTGGCCGTGGACGGCACCGCGCGGGTGCTGGTGGACCTCCCCCCCGAGGGCGGGAGCGAGGCCGACGGCGGCACCCGCATGAACGACGGCGCCTGCGACCGGGCGGGGCGCTTCTTCGCCGGGACCATGGCCTTCGACGAGCGCCCCGGCGCCGGCACGCTCTACCGGCTCGGCACCGACGGCACCGTCACCACCGTGCTCGACGGGCTCACCGTCTCCAACGGCCTGGGCTGGTCACCCGACGAGCGCACCGTCTACCTGGCCGACTCCGGCCCCGGGCTGGTGCACGCCCACCGCTACGACCCGGGGAGCGGGGCGTTCACCGACGGCCGGGTGCTGCTCGAGACCGGCGGCCCCGACGGCGTGGCCGACGGGCTCACCGTCGACGACGAGGGCTGCCTCTGGACGGCGATGTGGGGCGGCGGGCAGGTGCGCCGCTGGTCACCGGACGGCGATCTGCTCGCCGTCGTCGAGGTGCCGGTGGCCCACACGTCCAGCTGCGCCTTCGCCGGGCCCGGGCGCGACCTGCTGGTGATCAGCACGTCGCACGGCGGGGGCGACGAGCCCGAGGCCGGCCGGCTGTTCACCGTGCGCCCGGGCGTCACCGGTCCGCCGGCGCAGCCCTACCGCGGCCCCCTGGCCGGCCTGCGCCCGTCGTAGGTGGACGGGGCGGGTCCTCCTCAGCTCTCCTGGAGCAGCTGCAGCGCGGCGGCGGCCAGCTGGTCGCCGGCGTCGGCGCCCCGCTGGAACTCCTCGGCGGCACCGGCGAGGTCACCACGCTCGGCGAGCAGCACCCCGAGGTTGTGGTGGCAGTACACGTCGCCGGCCGCGATGCCGGCCCGGTAGGCCTCCTCGGCGGCCTCGTCGTCGCCGAGCTCCTCCCGGTAGAGGTTGCCCAGCGGCAGCCAGGCCACCTGCTCGCCGAGCTTGGCGCCGCGCTCGAGCACCGCGCGGGCCTCCTCGGGGCGGCCGGTCTGCAGCAGCAGGGCGGCGAGGTCGGCGCGGGCGGCCGCGAAGTGGACGGCCCCCGCGCGCAGCCGCGGCTCCAGCGCCGGGTCGAGCGTGGCGCACCACTCCCAGCAGGCGACGACGGCGTCGGCCTCGTCGTCCCCGGCGGCGGCGAGCCGGCGGGCGACCTCGAGGGCCTCCTCCCGCTCCCCCTGCTCGCGCAGGAGGAACGCCAGCTGCAGCCCGCCCTCGGTGTCGCCGGCGTCGGCGGCACCGCGGTAGGCGGCCATCGCCCCCGCGAGGTCACCGAGCTGCTCGAGCACCAGCCCGAGGTTGCGCCACGCGTCGGGTTCGCCACCGGCCAGCGCGACCTCGTAGGCGTCCACGGCCTCGGACCAGCGCTCCTGCGCGGCGAGGCTGTTGCCCAGGTCGTAGTAGCCGGTGGCGTCCCCGAGCGCGGCCGCCCGGCGGAAGCACCACTCCGCGTCGGTGTGCCGGTCCGCGTCGGCGAGGTCGCAGCCCAGCTCGATGAGCTCGTCGGCGTCCTCGGAGGCCTGCAGCCGCCAGAGGCGCGCGTCCAGGTCCTCGGTCATGACGCCGATGATCACCGGCCTGACCTGGGCGCACGCCCTCCGTCGGGGTGAGGTCACCCCAACGTGTCCGGCGGTGCTCCTCGCGGGTGTCCCCCGCCGGGTTCAGGCCCGTCCGGCCCGCAGCGCGTCCTTCAGCCTGGTCTTGCCGCTGGTCCGCAGCAGGGCACCGGAGTACACCCGACCGCCCAGCCGGATCACCAGCGCGACGGCCACCAGCATCAGCAGGACGGCGACGCCGACCTCCCAGAGCGCCACGTCGCCGGCCGCCTGCCGCACCGGCATGACCATCGGCGAGAACCCCGGCACGAACGAGGTGACCACCGCGAGCGTCCCGGACGGGCTGCTCGCCGCCTGGACGGCGATGAGGAAGCCGACGATCAGCACCAGCGAGGCCGGCGTGAGGACGCTGCCGAGGTCCTCCTGCCGGCTGACCAGCGACGCGGCGACGGCGAACAGCGACGCGAACAGGGCGTAGCCGAGCACGAACCAGAACAGCACCCAGGCCACGGTGCCGATCAGGTCGCCGGGCACGTCGACGACGTCGAGGGCCAGCGCACCGGTGACGCCGATGACGGCGATCAGCGCGATCTGCGCCAGCCCCAGCGCGCCCAGACCGAGGATCTTGCCCGCGAGCAGGTGCCAGGGCCGCATGGTGGCCAGCAGCAGCTCCACCACCCGGCTCGACTTCTCCTCGACCACGCCCTGGGCCACGAACTGGCCGAACAGGATGATCAGGCTGTAGAGCATCACCACGCCGACGATCGCCACGACGGTGCGCTGCCCGGCCGCTGCGGAGTCCTCGTCCAGCGCGGTCACCGTCACCTGCGGCAGGTCGCCGGGGTCGACGCCGGCCTCGGCCAGCACGCCGTCGAGGGCCACCGCCCCGACCGCGCCGGAGGCCAGCGCCTCCAGCGTCGGGTCGGACTCGCGCAGCACCAGCTCGGGGTCGGCGCCGGTGCCGCCGAGCACGGCGGCGTCGACGTCCTCGTCCTCGACGGCGGTGCGCGCGGCGGCGTCGTCCCCGAGCTCGACGACGGTGACGTCGAGGCCGAGGACCTCCCCCTGGGCCTGCAGCGCCGGGCCGAGCCGGCCGGCGTCCCCGGTCACGCCGATGCGGCTGTCGTCACTGCCGGAGTTGACGACGACCTGGAAGGCGAGGAGGCCGACGATGAGCAGGAGCATCACCGCCGAGCCGACGAGGAAGGTCTTGTCGCGCAGCCGGGTGGAGACCTCGCGGGCGGCGACCAGGCGGACCAGGGCGCCGCTGCCGAGCGGGCTGCCGGAGGCGGTCACGCGGCCACCTCCGCCCGCTGGGCGGGCTGCTGCGCCGGGTCGGCGACGGCCTCGCGGAACAGCTCGACCAGGGTGGCCTCGCGCCAGGCGAAGTGGGTGACCCGGCCGGTGCGCAGCGCGGCGGCCAGGACGGCCTGGTCGTCGGTGCCGTCGGCGAGCTCGAGCAGCGTGTCGCCGGCCCGCTCGGAGACGACGCGCACGCCGGGGACGGCGCCGGCCCAGCCCGGGCCGGCCTCGGGGGCGACGACCCGCAGCACCCGGCCGGCATCGCGGCGGCGCAGGTCCTCGACCGTGCCGCTGGCCACCATCCGGCCGCGGGCGAGGATGCCGACGGCGTCGCACAGCCGCTCGACGAGGTCCAGCTGGTGGCTGGAGAACACGACCGGCACCCCGGCGCGGCACTGCTCGAGCAGCGCCTCGGCCAGCGAGTCCACGCCGACCGGGTCCAGACCGGAGAACGGCTCGTCGAGGATGAGCACCTCGGGCCGGCTGACCAGGGCGGCGGCGAGCTGGACCCGCTGCTGGTTGCCCAGGGACAGCTCCTCGACCCGGGAGCGGCGGCGCTCGCCCAGGCCCAGCCGGCCGGCCCACTCCTCGGCCGCGCGGGCGGCCGCCGCGGCGTCGAGGCCGTGCAGCCGGGCGAAGTAGGTCAGCTGCTCCCCCACCCGCATCTTCGGGTAGAGCCCGCGCTCCTCCGGCATGTAGCCGATGCGCCGCCGCATCTCCTCGTCCAGCGGCCGCCCGCGCCACCGGACCTCGCCGGCGTCGGCGCGGGCCAGGCCCATCGCGATGCGCATGGTCGTCGTCTTCCCGGCGCCGTTCGCGCCGCAGAAGCCGAACATCGAGCCGGGGGCGACGGTGAAGCCGACACCCTCCAGCACGTGGTGGTCGCCGTAGCTCTTGTGGAGCCCGTCGAACTCGAGCACTACCCCTCCGTCCGCTGACCCCCGTGCGCCGCCGACGCTATCGGTCGTGGCAGCGGCCACGACAGGATCCGGAACGAATCGGGACCGCAGCGAGACCCGGCGTGCCCGGCCGCCGGCCACGTCCCCACCTCGCGCGCCCGGCCGACCTGCGGTGTCATCGGGACATGAGCCAGGAGAACGTGCCCGCCTCCCCGCCCCACGGCGTCGGGCTCGACGGGCTGCGTGCCGCGGCGGCCGGCTGCCGGGCCTGCGAGCTGTGGGAGCCGGCCACGCAGACGGTGTTCGGCGAGGGCCCGGAGACGGCGCGGATCGTCTTCGTCGGTGAGCAGCCGGGCGACCAGGAGGACCGCAGGGGCGAGCCGTTCGTCGGCCCGGCCGGGCGGCTGCTCGACCGGGCGCTGGCCGAGGCCGGCATCGAGCGCAGGGACGCGTACGTGACCAACGCCGTCAAGCACTTCCGGTTCACGCCGACGCCGAAGCGGCGGATCCACCAGTCGCCGGGCGCCGAGCACATCCGGGCCTGCCGGCCGTGGCTGGAGGCGGAGTTCGAGGTGCTCAAGCCCGAGGTCGTCGTCTGCCTGGGGGCGACGGCGGCCAAGGCGCTCATCTCGCCGTCGTTCCGGATCACCAAGGAGCGCGGCAGGCTCATGCCGTGGACGCCGCCGGGTGTCGCGAGCGCGGAGGCCGGGGACGACGAGGCCGACGAGGACGCGCCCGCGCAGACCTGGATGCTGGCCACCGCGCACCCCTCGGCGGTGCTGCGGGTGCCCGAGGAGGACCGTCCCAAGGCCTACGACGCGCTCGTCGCCGACCTGCGCGTCGTCGCCGGCGCCCTGGCCTGAGAGGAGACGACGTGGAGCCGGTCTACACCGCCGAGGCAACCGCCACCGGAGCCCGCACCGGGGAGGTCGCCTCCTCCGACGGGCGGCTGGAGCTGGCGCTGTCCCGTCCCGCGGAGATGGGTGGCGACGGCGGCCCGGGGACCAATCCCGAGCAGCTGTTCGCCGCCGGCTACTCGGCCTGCTTCCACAGCGCGATGCGCTTCGCGCTCAAGCCGCTGGGCCTGTCCCCCGCGGCGCTGGAGGGGTCCTCGGTCACCGCGCAGGTGCACTTCCTGCGCGGGGAGGCCGGCGACTTCGGTCTGGCCGTGGACCTCACCGGGCACCTGCCGGGTCTGGACGAGGAGCAGGCGCGGGCGCTGATGGAGCGCACCCACACGATCTGCCCCTACTCGCGCGCGACGACGGGCAACGTCGAGGTCGGCCTGCACGTGGCGCCCGGGACCTGAGCGCCCAGGGGTCAGCGCGCCACCACCCGCGAGGCCCGGAAGTGCAGGAACGAGGGCACCAGCAGCGCCACCACCGCCATGGCGAGCACGATGACGACGCCGCCGGAGACCATCGCCACGCCCACCCCGGCGGCGCTGGCCACCGCCCCGGCGCGCAGGTCGCCCAGCCGGGGCCCGCCGGCGACCACGACGAGGAACACCCCCTGCATGCGGCCGCGCATCTCGTCGGGCGCCGCCGTCTGCAGCATCGACGAGCGCAGGACGGCGCTGACCATGTCGCCGGCGCCGGCCACCGCCAGGCAGAGGACGGCCAGCCACAGGGTCGGCGCCAGCCCGAACCCGACGATCGCCAGGCCCCACACGACGATCGCGGCCAGCACCACCGCGCCCTGCCGGTCGACCCGCGACACCCACCCCGAGGTCAGCCCCATCAGCAGCGCGCCGATCGAGATCCCGGCGTAGAGCCAGCCCAGGCTGTTGGGCGACCCGGCGTAGCGGCCCTCGGAGAGCTCCGGGAACACCGCCTGCGGCCAGGCGAAGAGCATGGCGATCACGTCGACGACGAAGGTCATCAGCAGCACCGGCTGGGTGCGCAGGAAGGCGAAGCCCTCACCCACCCCGCGGACGGCGGCGCCCAGGCGCAGCGGCCCCGTCCGCCCGCCCGGCGGCAGCGGCGGCAGGCCGCGCAGCAGGACGACGGCGACGGCGAGGGTGACCGCGTCGACGACGTAGGCCAGGAACAGGTCGCCGGCGCCGATGAGGACGCCGGCCAGCAGCGGCCCGACGATGACCCCGGCCTGCCGGACGGTCATCGCCAGCGCGTTGGCCGCCGGCACCCCCTCCGGGCCGACCAGCGCGGGGATGACGGCGCTGCGGGCGGGCTGGTTGACCGCGGTGAAGCCGGAGACGGCGGCGGCCAGCACCCAGAGCAGCCACAGGTTCCCGCCGCCGGGCAGCAGCGCCTGGGCGGCCAGCAGCGCGCTGGTCACCGCCGACCCGGCGCCGGTGACGACCATCAGCGTGCGCCGGTCCATGGCGTCGGCGATCGACCCGCCGAGCAGGCCGAAGACGACCAGCGGGACCAGCGCCACGATCGACGTGACGCCGACCAGCAGCGAGTCGCGGGTGAGCGCGTAGACCTGGAACGGGACGGCGACCAGCGTCATCTGCTGGCCGATCATCGTGGCCGTCACGCCCCAGAACAGCCGGCGGTAGCCGGGGTTGCGCAGCGGGCTGGTGTCGATCGCCCAGCCGCGGCGGCGGACCGGCGCGGGCACCTCCGCCACGCCCTCGGCCGGGTCGGCGGGCGGCGGCTCGCGGGCGGGTGGGTCGCCGGGCGGTGGCTCGCCGGCGGGACCGCTCACGGGGCCAGCCGCTGCAGCACCCAGCCGCCGCCCTCCTCGTCGTCGCGGACGAAGCGCAGCCGGTCGTGCAGCCGTCCCGGGCCGCCCTGCCAGAACTCGATGCTCCCGGGCACCACCCGGTAGCCGCCCCAGGTCGGCGGCCGCGGCACCTTCTCGGTCGGCGTCCCCTCGTCGAGCAGGCGGACCCGCGTCTCGAGCTCCTCCCGCGAGTCGACGACCGTGGACTGCAGCGAGGCGACGGCGGCCAGCTGGGCCTCGCGCGGGCGCGGGTCCCACAGGTCGTCGGAGGCGGTGTCGCCGACGCGCTCGACCCGGCCGGTCACCCGCACCTGGCGCTGCAGCGCGTGCCAGGGGAAGACCAGCGCCGCGCGCGGGTTGGCCGCGAGCTGCGCGCCCTTCGCCGATGCGTAGCTGGTGCCGAAGACGAACCCCTCCTCGTCGTAGCCCTTGAGCAGCACGATCCGGGCGTCGGGGGCGCCGTCGGCGTCGGCGGTGGCGACCACGACCGCGTTGGGGTCGGGCACGTCCGCGGCGACGACGTCGCGGAACCAGCGGTCGAACTGCTCGAGCCAGGAGGGCGCGAGGTCCTCCTCGCGCAGGCCCGGGCGGTCGTAGTCCCTGCGCATGCGGGAGAGGTCGGGCACCCCGCCATGCTGACACCGCCGACCGCCCCCGGCGCGCGGCGCCCGCCCCGGGGACGGCCCCGGACGGTTCCCGCCGGGCGGCGGCCCCGCCTGTTCCGGGGGTGGGGACACGGCCTAGATTCCCCCTGCAGTCGTGCGCCGTCCCTGTGCGCGCACGAGGTCCGCGCGCAGAGGAGCATGCGAGATGGCCGACGACTTCGTACCCGGCCTGGAGGGCGTCATCGCCTTCGAGACCACGATCGCCGAGCCCGACAAGGACGGCGGATCCCTCCGCTACCGCGGGGTCGACATCGAGGACCTGGTCGGCAAGATCACCTTCGGCAACGTCTGGGCGCTGCTGGTCGACGGCAAGTTCGGGCCGGGCCTGCCGCCGGCCGAGCCGTTCCCGATCCCCGTGCACACCGGCGACGTCCGGGTCGACGTGCAGGCCGCGCTGGCGATGCTGACCCCCATCTGGGGCTACAAGCCGCTGCTGGACATCGACGCCGAGGAGGCCCGCGAGGAGCTCGCCCGGGCCGCCGTGATGGCGCTGTCCTACGTGGCGCAGTCCGCCCGCGGCATCGGCATCCCGGCCGTGCCGCAGCGGCGGGTCGACGAGGCCTCGACGATCGTCGAGCGGTTCATGGTGCGCTGGCGCGGCGAGCCCGACCCGCAGCACGTCGCCGCCGTCGACGCCTACTGGACGTCGGCCGCCGAGCACGGCATGAACGCCTCGACGTTCACCGCCCGCGTCATCGCCTCCACCGGTGCCGACGTCGCCGCCTCGCTGTCCGGCGCGATCGGCGCGATGTCCGGCCCCCTGCACGGCGGCGCGCCGTCCCGGGTGCTGCACATGCTCGACGGCGTCGAGCAGTCGGGCAACGCCGAGACCTACGTCAAGGACCTGCTCGACCGCGGCGACCGGCTGATGGGCTTCGGGCACCGCGTCTACCGCGCCGAGGACCCCCGCGCCCGCGTGCTGCGCAAGGCCGCCAAGGAGCTGGCCGCACCGCGCTTCGAGGCCGCGCTGGCGCTGGAGCAGGCCGCGCTCAAGGAGCTGCGCGAGCGGCGGCCGGACCGCCCGATCGAGACCAACGTCGAGTTCTGGGCGGCGATCGTGCTCGACTTCGCCGAGGTCCCGAGCCACATGTTCACGTCGATGTTCACCTGCGCCCGCACGGCCGGCTGGTGCGCGCACATCCTCGAGCAGAAGACGACCGGCCGCCTCGTGCGCCCGTCGGCCCGCTACATCGGCCCGGAGGCGCGCAGGCCCGAGGAGGTCGAGGGCTTCGACACCATCCAGGTCAAGGCCGTGAACGAGCCCGCCCCGGCCTGATGTAAGGACCCTCCTGCCCCCCACCACTCGCAGGCTCGCGGCGGGACCCTGCAGGAGGGCCGCCCTTGCCCCACGCCTCGCACGCTCGGCGCGGGACCCTGAAGGGTGGCCGTTCCAGTCCCTCACCAGGAAGACACCCAGTGACCATCCAGATCCCCGCCGACCTGCTCCCCGCCGACGGCCGGTTCGGCTGCGGCCCCTCGAAGGTCCGCCCCGAGGCCCTGCAGGCACTGGCCTCCGACGGCGCCGGAGTGATGGGCACCTCCCACCGCCAGGCGCCGGTCAAGGCCCTGGTCCGCCAGGTCCGGGAGGGGCTGGCCGAGCTGTTCGACCTGCCCGAGGGCTACGAGGTCGTGCTCGGCAACGGCGGCACGACGGCGTTCTGGGACGCCGCGACCTTCGGCCTCATCCGCAGGCGCAGCGCGCACGGCACCTACGGCGAGTTCTCGGCGAAGTTCGCCGCCGGGGTGGCCGAGGCGCCCTTCCTCGAGGAGCCGGTGGTGGCCAAGGGGGAGCCGGGGACGCTGGCGCTGCCGCAGGGACGGCCGGGCGTCGACGCCTACGGGTGGGCGCACAACGAGACCTCGACCGGCGTCATGGCGCCGGTGGGGCGGCCGCGCGGCGCGGACGACGACGCGCTCGTCCTGGTCGACGCGACCAGCGGCGCCGGCGGCCTGCCGGTCGACGTCGCCCAGACCGACGCGTACTACTTCGCGCCGCAGAAGTCCTTCGCCTCCGACGGCGGGCTGTGGATCGCCCTGATGAGCCCCGCGGCGCTGGAGCGGGTGGCCGAGATCAAGGCGTCCGGGCGGTGGGTCCCCGGCTTCCTCGACCTGTCGATCGCCATCGACAACTCGGCCAAGGACCAGACGTACAACACCCCCGCCGTCGCGACGCTGTTCCTGCTGGCCGACCAGATCCGCTGGATGCTCGGCCTCGGCGGCCTCTCGGGGGCGGTCGCGCGCAGCCGGGAGTCCTCCCACCGACTCTACGGCTGGGCGGAGAAGTCGCCGTACGCGACGCCGTTCGTGGCCGACCCCGCGCAGCGCAGCCTGGTCGTGGGCACCGTCGACCTCGACGCGTCCGTCGACGCCGCCGCGATCGCCACGACGCTCCGGGCCCACGGCGTGGTCGACGTCGAGCCCTACCGCAAGCTCGGCCGCAACCAGCTGCGGGTCGGCATGTTCCCGGCGGTCGACCCCGACGACGTCAGCGCGCTGACCGCCTGCATCGACCACGTCGTCGAGCGGCTCTGATCGGCCCCGCTGCAGGGGCCCGCGCCGAGCGTCAGCGAGGCGTGGGGGGCAGCGGGGCCGATCAGCGGGCGCTCTCCCCGTCGGCCGGCTGGACCGCCAGGCTGGGGAAGTCGCTCAGGTCGCCGGTCGGGCGGCGGTCCCAGCTGCGGAACGTGAGGTCGGTCTGCAGGTACAGCGCGACCAGCTCCGCGGTGCTGCGGATGCCGTCGAGGTGCGTGCGCTCGTTGCCGTGGCTGCCGTCGATGCCGAACCCGATCAGCGCCGCGCGGGTGTTGGCGCCCGCCTCCAGCGCGGAGGCCGCGTCGGACCGGTAGTACTTGTAGACGTCGCGGCGGTGCGGCACCTCGTGCACGCGGCACAGGTCGATCAGGTGCCGGGTCAGGTGGTAGTCGAACGGGCCGGTCGAGTCCTGCATCGCGACGTTCACGCACTGCTCGGACGACGCCTGGCCCGGCGCCACCACCGAGGTGTCGATGGAGACCAGCTCGGCGACGTCGGCGTCGAGGCCGTGACTGGCGCCCAGGCCCACCTCCTCGGCGATGGTCACCAGCAGGTGCGCGGTCACGGGGACCTCGACGCCGTGGTCGATGATCGCCTTGAACGCGCCGAGGGCTGCCGCCACGCCGGCCTTGTCGTCGAGGTGCCGGGAGTTGACGAACCCGCTGCTGGTGACCACCGGCTGGGCGTCGATCGCGACGAAGTCGCCCACCTGGATGCCGCGGCGCTCGAGGTCGGCCCGGCTGTGCACCACCTCGTCGACCCGGACCTCGACGTGGTCCCAGCCCACGCCCTGCTCGTCGACCTCGTCGCCGAAGCGGTGCCCGCTGGCCTTGATCGGCAGGATCGTGCCGGTGTGCCAGTAGTCCCCGGTGACGTCGTCGGAGAAGATCGTCACCCGCGCGCCCTCGGCGAACCGGGCGCTGTGCGTGCCCACCGGGACGATCGCCAGCCGGCCGTTGTCCTTCAGCTGGGACACCATGCAGCCGATCGTGTCGGCGTGCACGACCACCGTCCGGTCCGCGCCCGGTGACCGGCTCGGCAGCTCGGCGATCAGCGCCCCGCGGCGGGTGACCTCGAAGTCCAGGCCGAGGTCGCGCAGCTCGCCGCCGATGAGCTGCATGACGTGGTCGGTGCGGCCCGAGGGGCTCGGGATGGTGAGCAGCTCGAGCATCACGCGCTGCACGTAGTCCATGTCGATGGGCAGCCGCTTCTGCCCCGCGTCGACCGGGGAGGGCAGGAAGCGCTCGTTGGGCTCGAGGTCGTCGCGGACGAGGCCGTCGTCGTCCCGGGGACCGGTCAGCATGGGCGCCGAGTCTAGGGCCGGGCCGGCACGCGACCGGGGCCACGGGGGCACGACTCCCGGGCCCGCGTCGACGATCCCGCCGCCCGCCACGCCGGGAACCTGCGGCGCGCTCCCCGTGATCGCGGATAGCCTCGCGCGTGGTCCGGTGTCCCCCGGGCCGTCCGCTGCCCGTCGTCGCCGCCCGAGGAGGTCACCGTGCGCCCCCTGCGCCTCGTGGCCCTGTCCGAGGACGGCCGCAGCCTCGTGCTGGCCCTCGAGGGCGCCGACGGCGACGAGGAGCGCTTCGAGCTGCGGATCGACGACCGGGTCCGGGCGGCCGCCCGCGGCGACACCCGCCGGCTCGGCCAGATCGAGGTCGACAGCGCGCTCTCGCCCCGGGTGATCCAGCAGCGCATCCGCGCCGGCGAGACCCCCGAGCAGGTGGCGCAGGCCTCCGGCACGCGGGTCGAGCGGATCATGCGGTTCGCCCACCCGGTGCTGCAGGAGCGCGAGCGCGTCGCCGAGCAGGCCCGGGAGGCGCGGGTCCGGCTGTCCGAGGGCACCCAGGGCGTCGCGCTGCAGCAGTTCCTCGCCGAGCGGCTGCGGCTGCTGGGCGCCGACCTCGACGCCGTCCGCTGGGACGCCGCCCGCTCCGACGACGGCACCTGGGTGGTCTCCGCCGCCTGGCAGGCCGGCGCCAAGGAGGGCACCACGCAGTGGGCCTACGACGTGCCCGCCCGCGCGGTCAGCCCGCTCGACGCCGCCACGCGCGACTTCGCCGAGGGCACCCGGCTGGTGCGCGTCGTCCCCGGGGTCCCGGCCGAGCGGCCGTCCCTGCCGGTGCACCGCAGCGCGGCACCCCAGGACCGCGCGACCCCGCAGGACCGCGGGACGTCCCAGGACCGCGCGACCGCGCAGGACCGCGGCACGCCGCCGGCCGCGGAGCTGCCGCGGAGCGGTCCGGCCGACCGCCGCGCCGACGTGCCCGACGACGAGGACGTCTCCGAGCACGACACCGTCGTGCTGCGCACCGGTGAGACCGACGGCGAGGACGAGGACCCGCGCGCCCGGGTGCCGGCCTGGGAGGACATCGTCTTCGGGGTGCGCCGCAACCACTGACCGGCGGGTGTGACCGGTCGGACGTGTCCAATCGAATCGCCCCGGGTAACCCACTGCTCGAACGCACGAGCACGCGTGGGAGTGGAGCGAGACATGTCGATGTCGGTGTCGATGCCGCTGGGCGGCGTCCAGGTCGGGTCCTACGACAGCTACCAGCAGGCGCAGGCCGCGGTGGACCACCTGTCCGACGAGAAGTTCCCGGTCGAGAACGTCACGATCATCGGCTCGGACCTGAGGATGATCGAGCGGGTCACCGGCCGGCTGACCTGGGGCCGGGTGCTCGCCGCCGGTGCGGCCAGCGGTGCCTGGTGGGGTCTGTTCGTCGGCCTGCTGCTGGGCATCTTCGCCCCCAGCGGCACCAGCTGGGTGAGCTCGGTGCTGACCGGCCTGCTGATCGGCCTCGTCTTCGGGGCGCTGTTCGGCGCGATGGGCTACGCGGCCACCCGCGGCCAGCGCGACTTCACCAGCACCTCGCAGATCACCGCGAGCCGCTACGACGTGATGTGCGACCCGTCGCGGGCCGAGGAGGCGCGCACCATCCTCGCCCGCTGGTCTCTGCGCCAGTAGCGGAAGGACCCCGTCCTCGTCCCCCTCGCGAGCTCGGGGCGAGCCTCTGGACGGGGCCACGTGGCCTCCAAGGACCGTTCCAACGGGTCACCTGAGCGCGGCGAAGGCCACCGCCGCGGCGGCGGCCACGCCGAGGGAGTCCACGCCGGCGCGCATCGGGATCCGGGCGTGCACCCGCGCCGCGGCCTGCGCCCCGGGCGTCAGGCCGGGGCCCTCGGCGCCGAGCAGTACGGCCGTGCGCGGGTGCGCCCTCGGGTCGACGTCGGCGAGGTCGACCGCGTCCGGCGCGGGGGTGAGCGCCACGGTGAGGTACCCGGCGTCGTGCAGCCGGGCCAGCCCGCCCGGCCAGTCGGGCAGGACGGCGAACGGCAGCGCGAGCACGTGCCCCATGGAGACCCGCACCGACCGCCGGTAGAGCGGGTCGGCGCAGCGCGGGTCCAGCAGCAGCCCGTCGACGCCGAGGGCCACCGCCGAGCGGGCGATCGAGCCGAGGTTCTCCGCGTCGTTGAGCGCCTCGAGCACGGCCAGCCGCCGGGGCGCGGCCGGGTCGGGACCGGCCAGCAGCGCGCCGAGGTCGGCCGGCGGGTGGCGGTCGGCGGAGGCGAGCACCCCGCGGGTCAGCCGGAACCCGATCAGGTCCGACAGCGCCCACGGGTCCATCTCGTAGGCGGGTACCCCCTCGGGCAGGTCGAGCTGGGCCAGCCGCCCGGGGATGCCGAGCACCGCCCGCACCCGGTACGGCGAGGCGAGCAGCCGCTGCACCGCCGGCACGCCTTCCACGATCACCGGGCCGGTCCCCCGCGACCGGCCGGCCGGCCGGTCGCCGGCGTGCAGGTCGCGGAAGTCGGCGACCCGCTCGTCGGCCGGGTCGAGGATCTGCTCGGGCACCGCCCGATCCTCCCCGAGCGCCGCGCGCGCCCTGCCCCCAGGATCCAGTGGTGCCCAACAGAACCGTCGTCGTCGGGGCCGGCATCGCCGGCGTCGCCTGCGCCCGTGCCCTGAGCTCGGCCGGGGTGCCGGTGCGCGTCCTCGACCGCGGCCGCCGCCCCGGGGGCCGCATGGCCTCCCGCACCCTGCACGACCGGGTCACCGACACCGGCGCCTCCTACCTCACCGCCGCCGACGACTCGCCGTTCGCCGCCGTGGTCGAGGACTGGGTCGCCCGCGGACTGGCCCGTCCCTGGACCGACACCTTCGCCGTCGCCGGCCCGGACGGCGTCGAGCGCACCACCAGCGGGCCGGTGCGCTACGCCGCGCCCGGCGGCCTGCGCTCGCTGGTCGCCGACCTCGCCGCCGGCCTGGACGTCGAGCAGGAGCGCACCGTCGAGCGGGTGGGGCCCGGCCCGCGGGTCGACGGCGAGGAGGCGGCGGGCGTCGTCCTGGCCCTCCCCGACCCGCAGGCCCGCCGCCTGCTGCCGGCCGACCTCGCCGGCCGGCTGCTCGGCGATCGGGAGTGGCACCCCACCCTCGCGGTCGTCCTCGGCTGGGACCGGCGCCGCTGGCCGGCCGGCCTGCACGGCGCGTTCGTGCACGACGACCCGGTGGTCGAGTGGATCGCCGACGACGGCGACCGCCGCGGCGACGGCGCCCCCGTCCTCGTCGCGCACACCACGCCCGGCACCGCCGCGGCGCACCTCGCCGACCCCGACGCCGCCGCGCCCGCGGTGGCCGCGGCGGTGCGGCGCGTGCTCGGCATCGACGCCCCGCCGGCCTGGACGCACGTGCACCGCTGGACGTTCGCCAAACCGGCCCGGCCACGCGAGGAGCCGTTCGGGCTGGCCGACGGCATCGGGGTCTGCGGCGACGGCTGGCGGGCGCCGTCGAAGGTGGAGAGCGCCTGGACCTCCGGCCACCTCCTCGGGACCGAGCTCGGCGGCAGCTGACGCCGGGCGGACTCGCCCCGCCGCGGTCGCGGTCCTGGTCGGCGGCCCGTTCCTCGTCGTCGAGCTGTCGATCCCACCACCGCGACGCCGTTGGCCGTTGACCCGGCCGGGTAACTCATCTAGCGTTGAGTTCATCAGGCGTTGAGTTCCGTCCCCTGGAGGCCGCCATGACCGACGCCGTCACCGTCCGGGACCTCGTCGTCGACCGCGGGCACCGCCGGGTGCTGCACGAGCTGTCGTGCACCGTGCCGGCCGGCCGGGTCACCGGCCTGCTGGGCCCCAGCGGCAGTGGCAAGACCACGCTGCTGCGCGCGCTGGTCGGGGTGCAGCGGGTCCGCTCGGGCACGGTCACCGTGCTCGGCGAGCCGGCCGGCAGCCCCGGTCTGCGCGCCCGGGTCGGGTACGTGACCCAGTCGCCGAGCGTCTACCCCGACCTCACCGTCCGGGAGAACGCCCGCTACTCCGCCGCCCTCTACGGCCGCGGCGCCCGCGAGGCGGACGACGCGCTGGTCGCCGTCGGTCTGGCCGACGCCGCCGGGCAGCTGGTCGCCGACCTCTCCGGCGGGCAGCGCGGCCGCGTCTCGCTGGCCTGCGCGCTGGTCGGCGAGCCGGAGCTGCTGCTGCTCGACGAGCCGACCGTCGGCCTCGACCCGGTGCTCCGGGTGGAGCTGTGGACCCGCTTCGCCGAGCTGGCCGCGGCCGGGACGACGCTGGTCGTCTCCAGCCACGTGATGGACGAGGCCGGCCGCTGCGACCGGCTGCTGCTCCTGCGCGAGGGCCGGCTGCTGGCCGACGCGACGCCGGGCGGACTGCGGGCCGACGCCGGCACGCACGACCTCGAGGAGGCCTTCCTGACCCTGGTGCGGCGCGGAGAGCAGGTGGCGGCATGACCACCCTGACCAGGACCCGGACCCGGACCACCGCCCCCGGTACCGCGACCGTCACCGGCCCGGCCCTCGCCACCACCGGCCGCGTGCTGCGCCAGCTGCGGCACGACCACCGCACCGTGGCCATGATGCTGGTCCTGCCGAGCCTGCTGCTCGGCCTGCTGTACCTGCTGTGGGCCGACCTGCCCACGCTGCCCGGGCAGCCGTCCACCTTCGACCGCGTGGGCCTGACGATGCTCGGCGTCTTCCCCTTCGTGGTGATGTTCCTGGTCACGAGCATCGCGATGCTGCGCGAGCGCACCTCGGGGACGCTGGAGCGGCTGCTCACCACGCCGCTCTCGCGCGGCGCGCTGCTGGCCGGCTACGGCGCCGCCTTCGGCCTGGCCGCCGCGGCGCAGGCGGTGGTCACGGTGACGGTGGCGACGACGCTCTACGACCTCGACGTCCGCGGCCCGCTGTGGGCGGTCGTGCTCATCGCCGTCGTCGACGCCGTCCTCGGGGTGGCGCTCGGGCTGCTGGCCAGCGCCTTCGCCCGCAGCGAGTTCCAGGCCGTGCAGTTCATGCCGGTCGTCGTCCTGCCGCAGTTCTTCCTGTGCGGGCTGCTGGTGCCGCGCGAGCAGATGGCCGGCTGGCTGCAGGCGGTCAGCGACGTCCTGCCGCTGACCTACGCCGTGGAGGCCCTGCAGGAGGTCGCGGGGTCGGCGACGGTGACCGGCACGATGTGGACCGACGTCGGCGTCGTGGCCGGCGCGGCGGTCCTCGCCCTCGCGCTGGCGGCGGCGACCCTGCGGAGGAGGAGCAGCTGAGCCACGCAGCGCGGCGGCCCACCGGGCGGCGCCCCACCGGACGGCGTCCCGGCAACCCCGACACCCGCGAGGCGGTGCTGGCCGCGGCCCGCACCGCCTTCGCCGAGCGCGGCTACGACGGCGCCTCGATCCGGGCGATCGCCGGTGCGGCGGGGGTGGACCCCGCGCTGGTGCACCACTACTTCGGCACCAAGGACGCGCTCTTCCTCGCCGCGGTGGAGGCGCCGGCCGACCCGGAGGACTTCCTGCCCGAGGTCCTCGCCGCGCCGCCGGACCGGCGCGGTGCCGCCGTCGTCGGCGTGGTGCTGCGGGTCTGGGACGGCCCCACCCGGCCGGCCGTCCTGGCGCTGGTCCGCTCGGCGGTCAACCACGAGTGGTCGGCGGCGCTGCTGCGCGAGTTCGTGCTCGCGAAGGTCGTCCGCCGGGTGGTCGGCACGATGGACGTGCCGGTCGAGGAGCGCGAGGCGCGCGGCGCGCTGGTCGCCTCCCAGGTGGTGGGCCTGGTGATGACCCGCTACGTCCTCCGGCTGGAGCCGCTGGCCTCGGCCTCGCCGGCGTCGGTCGTCGCCGCGATCGGGCCCACGGTGCAGCACTACCTCACCGGCGAGGTCGTCCTCCCCGGCAGCGACCGGCCGTAGTCGCGCCCCGGCCGGGTGCCGGACGGGCCGGGGCGCCGGGATCGTCGGCGGGACGTGGCACGATCCGACCCCGCGCCGAACGGACGGAGACACGATGACCACGGCCACGAGGACGGACACGCCGTCAGCGACGCTGCCCGCAGCCGACAGCCACGACCTGATCCGCGTGCTGGGCGCGCGGGTGAACAACCTCAAGGACGTCAGCGTCGAGATCCCGAAGCGCCGGCTGACGGTGTTCACCGGCGTCTCCGGCTCCGGCAAGAGCTCGCTGGTGTTCGGCACGATCGCCGCGGAGTCGCAGCGGCTGATCAACGAGACCTACAGCGCCTTCGTGCAGGGCTTCATGCCGTCGCTGGCGCGCCCCGAGGTCGACCTGCTCGAGGGGCTGACGACGGCGATCATCGTCGACCAGGAGCGGATGGGCGCCAACCCGCGCTCCACCGTCGGCACCGCCACCGACGCCAACGCGATGCTCCGCATCCTGTTCAGCCGCCTCGGGCAGCCGCACATCGGTCCCCCCACGGCGTTCTCGTTCAACGTCCCGACGCGGAAGGCGAGCGGGGTGATGAGCACGGAGAAGGCCGGCGGCCGGGTCGAGAAGGCCGTGGTGCGGGACGTCGTCTACATGGGCGGCATGTGCCCGCGCTGCGAGGGCATGGGCTCGGTCTCCGACTTCGACCTCACGGCCCTCTACGACGAGTCGAGGTCGCTGAACGAGGGTGGCCTGATGGTCCCCGGCTACAGCATGGAGGGGTGGTACGGCCGCCTCTTCCAGGGCGTCGGCCTCGACCTCGACAAGCCGATCGGCAGGTACACCAAGAGGGAGATGAACGACCTCCTCTACAAGGAGCCGACCAAGATCAAGGTCGAGGGCGTCAACCTCACGTACGAGGGCGTCATCCCGAAGGTCCAGAAGTCGATCCTCTCCAAGGACGTCGACTCGCTCCAGCCGCACGTCCGGCGGTTCGTCGAGCGCGTGATCACGTTCCAGACCTGCCCCGAGTGCGACGGCACGCGGCTCACCCCGGAGGCCCGGTCGTCGACGATCGAGGGCAGGAACATCGCCGACCTCTCCGAGATGCAGATCAGCGACCTCGCCGACTGGGTCCGCGCGCTCGACGCGCCGTCCGTCGCCCCGCTCCTCGCCGGGCTGCGGCACCTCCTCGACTCGTTCACCGGGATCGGGTTGGGGTACCTCTCGCTCGGCCGGCCGGCGGGCACCCTGTCCGGGGGCGAGGCGCAGCGGACCAAGATGATCCGCCACCTCGGCTCGTCGCTCACCGACGTCACCTACGTCTTCGACGAGCCCACGATCGGCCTGCACCCCCACGACATCGAGCGGATGAACACGCTGCTGGTGCAGCTCCGCGACAAGGGCAACACGGTGCTGGTCGTCGAGCACAAGCCCGAGACCATCGCGATCGCCGACCACGTCGTCGACCTGGGCCCCGGCGCGGGCACCGCGGGCGGCACGGTCTGCTTCGAGGGCACCGTCGAGGGGCTGCGGGCCAGCGACACCATCACCGGACGACACCTCGACGACCGGGCGAGACTCAAGGACTCGGTGCGTGCGCCGTCCGGCGCCCTGGAGGTCCGTGGCGCGTCGACGCACAACCTCAGGGACGTCGACGTCGACATCCCGCTCGGCGTGCTCTGCGTGCTCACGGGCGTCGCCGGCTCCGGCAAGAGCTCGCTGGTCAACGGCTCGGTGGCCGGCCGCGACGGCGTGGTGGTGATCGACCAGGGCGCCATCCGCGGTTCACGGCGGAGCAACCCGGCGACCTACACCGGACTGCTGGAGCCGATCCGCAAGGCGTTCGCGAAGGCCAACGGCGTGAAGCCGGCGTTGTTCAGCTCCAACTCGGAGGGCGCCTGCCCCGCGTGCAACGGCGCCGGCGTCATCTTCACCGAGCTGGGCGTCATGGCCACCGTCGAGTCCGTCTGCGAGGTGTGCGAGGGCAGGCGGTTCCAGGCGTCGGTGCTGGAGTACACGCTGGGCGGTCGCACCATCGCCGAGGTGCTCGCGATGTCGGTGGCCGAGGCCGAGGGGTTCTTCGGCGACGGCGCGGCACGCACGCCGGCTGCGCACACGATCCTGGACCGGCTCGCCGACGTCGGCCTCGGCTACCTCACCCTCGGCCAGCCGCTCACCACGCTCTCCGGCGGCGAGCGGCAGCGGGTCAAGCTGGCGTCCCAGATGGCCGAGAAGGGTGACGTCTACGTCCTCGACGAGCCGACCACCGGCCTGCACCTCGCCGACGTCGAGAACCTGCTCGGCCTGCTCGACCGGCTGGTCGACAGCGGCAGGTCGGTCGTCGTCATCGAGCACCACCAGGCGGTGATGGCGCACGCCGACTGGATCGTCGACCTGGGCCCCGGCGCCGGTCACGACGGTGGCCGGGTCGTCTTCGAGGGCACCCCGGCCGACCTCGTCGCCGCCCGCTCCACCCTCACCGGCGAGCACCTCGCGGCCTACGTCGGCGGCTGACCGCGGCCCGCCCGGACGGCCCGCCGGGTTCACCCGGCGGGCTACCGGCGGGCCACCCGCGCCAGCTGGCGGGCCTGGGCGACCAGCCGGCCGGTGGCGTCCCAGATGCGGCACTCCTCGTCCGACCAGCCGCCGGTCACCTCGGTGGAGCGCGACTCGACCAGGCACCAGCCCGGTGCCGGCAGCGCGCGGACGAGCACCTGCAGCTGCACCGTGGGCGCCCAGCCCGGCTGGCCGACGGCGAAGGCGGTCGGCGGCAGCGCGTCGGCGAACAGCAGCAGCGCCAGCGGGTCGGGGGCGCGGCCGTCGGCCAGCCGGATCCAGGCCCGCAGCACCCGCCGGTCCGAGGGGCGGCCGACCGTCCAGCCCGCCGTCGCGGGGTCCAGCCGGGTGTCGATCTGCCGGGTCAGCCCCACCGCCGGCCCGCCCTCGCTGCTCCGGGTCGCCACGCAGTCGTCGGGCCCGGGCAGCTGCGGCGCGGGGTTGACCGTGTAGTCGGCCGGGTCGGTGCCCAGGGTCGCCGTCGTCACGTGGACGGCGAGCGAGGGGCCGGCCGCGCCGGACAGCAGGACCGAGGAGTGCGCCAGCGTGCGCCCGGCCGGCCCCGGCGTGACGGTGAGGTCGGCCGGGCCGCCGGGGGTGGCGCGCAGGTAGCTGGCCGACAGCGCGACCGGGTGCGGGTGGGGGCTGTCGAGCAGCGCCGCGCGGGCGACGACGCCGAGCAGGTAGCCGCCGTTGAGGACCCCGCCGCCGACGTCCCAGTCCGGGTCGAGCTCGGCGCGGTACCCGCCGCCCTCGGTGCGGGAGACGGCGGTGGCCCGGTCGAAGGCGTTGCCGGGGGCGGCGTCGGTCTGCGGCACGGCCGACAGGGTGCCAGGGTGCCTGGACATGGAGTACACGCACCTGGGCCGCAGCGGCCTGTCGGTCTCACGGTTGTGCCTGGGCACCATGAACTTCGGCTGGAAGACCGAGGAGGCCGACGCGCACGCGGTCATGGACCGCGCGCACGCCGAGGGCGTCAACTTCTTCGACACCGCCAACGTCTACGGCTTCGAGGCCGGCAGGGGCCGCACCGAGGAGGTGCTCGGCACCTGGTTCGCGCAGGGCGACGGGCGCCGCGAGCGCACCGTGCTCGCCACCAAGGTCTACGGCGGCATGTCCGACTGGCCCAACGACACGTTCCTGTCCGCGCGGAACATCGTGCGCGCGTGCGAGGCCTCGCTGGGCCGCGTGCAGACCGACTGGATCGACCTCTACCAGTTCCACCACGTCGACCTGGCCACGCCGTGGGACGAGATCTGGCAGGCCTGCGAGACGCTCGTCGCCCAGGGCAAGGTCCTCTACGTCGGGTCGTCGAACCACGCGGCCTGGCAGCTCGCCGCGGCCAACGAGGCGGCCGCGCGCCGGCACTTCCTCGGACTGGTCAGCGAGCAGTCGCACTACAACCTGCTCACCCGGCACGTGGAGCTCGAGGTGCTGCCGGCCGCACGGCACTACGGCATCGGGGTCGTCCCGTGGAGCCCCCTGGCCCAGGGCCTGCTGGCCGGCGTCCTGGGCGACGAGGAGGGCGACCGGCGGCACCTGGAACGCAACCGGGAGCGCATCGAGCGGCACCGCCCGGCGCTGCAGGCCTACGAGGACGCCTGCCGCGAGTGGGGCCTGGCCCCGGCCGACGTCGGGCTGGCCTGGCTGCTGCACCAGGACGGCGTGACGGCGCCGATCGTCGGGCCGCGCACGATGGCGCAGTTCGAGGGCTCGCTCGCCGCGCTCGACGTCCGCCTCGAGCAGGCCCAGCTCGACCGGCTCGACGAGGTCTTCCCCGGCTACCGCACCGCGCCGGAGGAGTACGCCTGGTGAGGCAGGGTCAGGGGACGGGCCAGGCGGCCAGCGGCTCGTGCCGGCCGGCGGTGCTGCGCACCAGCGCGACCTCTCGCAGCGGCCACTCCGGCCCGCGGTAGCCGGCCAGCCGGTCGGGCAGGTCGCCGTCGGCCGGCCGACGCGGGAGCCAGCGGCCCAGCGTCAGGTGCGGGCGGAACGGCCGGTCCTCGACCGGCAGGCCGAGCGCGCGGGCGGCGGCGGCCAGTCGGCCGGCCAGTGCGGTGAGGACGCCGACGTCACCGTCGAGCCCGGCCCAGCACACCGCGGGCCGGCGCCGGGACCCGAACCGGCCGGCCCCGGCCAGCCGCAGCGTCGCCGCCGGCGTGCCGGCCACCGCGGTCCCGACGGCGGCGCTGAGGTCGGGCAGCAGCGCGGGTGGGACGGCGCCCAGGAACAGCAGGGTGAGGTGCCAGCGGGCCGGGTCGCCCCAGCGCGGCTCCCCCGGGCTCCCGCGCAGCGGTGCCAGCGCCCGGGCGAGGTGGTCGCGGGCCGGCGCCGGCGGGGCCACTGAGACGAACAGCCGCAGCGCCGCCGGCTCGCTCAGCGGACCGACAGGCCGGCCTCGGCCAGCGCGGTCTCCACCCGCAGCCGCTCGACCTCGCGCGGGAAACCGGGCGGCAGCGTGGCCAGCGTGTTCGGGACGGCGAACTGCGCGGCCGCCTCGACGAGGACGTCGTCGTAGGCGGCCTGGAAACCGCGCCGGCGCACCTGCGGCGAGCCGGCCGGCACCCGGTCGAGCTGACGGGCCAGCCGGCGCAGGTCGGCGGCCACCTGCTCGACGGGGCGGTGCACCGGCTCGGGCGGCGGCTCGAGGCCGCGCGCCCGCCGGTGCGCGGTCCGGCGGGCCCGCAGGTCGAGCCGGAGCTGGCCGGAGAAGAGGCGGAAGGCCAGGCCCATCGCGGCGAAGCTGCCCACGAGCAGGCCGGTGATCGCGAGGAGGTGCAGCAGGGCCTCGGTCATCGCGCTCCGACCTGAGAGGACGGTGGACGCGACGGTACGACGGCGCGCCGCCGCCCGCCAGGGGAGCAGCTCAGCCGGCCGGCGCCGGACGGCGGCGGGCCAGGACCAGCCCGGCGCCGAGGCCGGCGACCACCACGACGCCCCCGCCGAGGATGAACCCCCACGGGGCACCGAGGTGCTCGGACACCCAGCCGATCAGCGGCGCCCCGAGCGGCGTGCCGCCCATGAAGCACGTGAAGTACAGCGCCATGACCCGCCCGCGCACCTGCGGGTCGGCGCCGAGCTGCACGAAGCTGTTGTTGGCCACGCTGAACACCAGTGCGGCCGCGCCGGCGGGCACCAGCAGGACGGCGAACGAGGCGTAGCCGGGCGCCAGCCCGCAGGCGATCGTCAGCAGCCCGAAGACCACCGCGGACCCGACGAGGAAGCGCTGCCGCGGCCGGGAACTGCGCCGGGTGGACAGGAACGCGCCGGTGAGCGAGCCGACGGCGAACGTCGTCGACAGCAGGCCGAAGGCCTCCGCCCCCAGGTCGAAGACCTCGCGGGCCATGAGCGCGATGGTCACCTGGTAGTTGAACCCGAAGGTCCCGATGACGAAGGCCAGCACCATCGCCAGCACCAGGTCGGGGTGCGACCAGGTGTAGGCCAGGCCCGCCCGCAGCTGGCCGCGGCCGCGCGCCACCGGGGTGCTGCGGCGCAGCTCCTCCGGCCGCATGAGCGACAGCGCCCCGATGGTGAACACGAAGCTGGCCGCGTTGACGAAGAACGCCGGCGCGGTGTCGCCGCCGGAGGCGCCGATGAGCAGCCCGGCCAGCGACGGGCCGACCAGCCGGGCGCCGTTGAAGATCGTCGAGTTCAGACCGACGGCGTTGGCCAGCAGGTCGCCGCCGACCATCTCCGAGACGAACGCCTGGCGCACCGGGGCGTCGATCGCCGTCACCGACCCGAGCGAGCCGGCCAGCAGGAACACGTGCCAGAGCGCGATGGCGCCGGTGACCACCAGGGTGCCGAGCACCAGGGCCAGCAGCCCCATGAGCACCTGCGTGACGACGAGGACCCGGCGCTTGTCGTAGCGGTCGGCGAGCACCCCGCCGTACATGCTCAGCAGCAGCGTCGGGCCGAACTGCAGCGCGGTGACCAGGCCGATGGCCACCCCGCTGTCGCCGGAGAGCTGCAGCACCAGCCAGTCCTGGCCGATGCGCTGCATCCACGTGCCGGTCAGGCTGACCAGGTTGGCCGAGGCGTAGAGCCGGAAGTTGTGCACCCGCAGCGACCGGAAGGACCCCCGGCCGGGCGCCGGCGAGGTCGTCGCGGGGGTCGTCTCAGCGGCCGTCGACGTCACCCACCGGCGAGGTCCTCCATGATCAGCGCGGCCTCGCGCAGGGTCGCGCGCTGCTCGGCGGTGAGCCGGTGCAGCTGCCCGGACAGCCACGCCTCGCGGGCCCGCGCCTCCTCGGTGAGCAGGTCGTCGGCGGCCGGCGTCAGGTCGATGACCACCTGGCGGCCGTCGGTGGGGTGCGGGCTGCGGGTGACCAGCCCCATCCCCTCGAGCGCGACGACGACGCGGGTCATCGACGGCGGCTGCACCCGCTCGTGGGTGGCCAGCTCCCCCGGGCTCATCGCGCCGTGCCGCTTGAGCGTCGACAGCGCCGCGAGGTGGGTCAGGGTGACCGTGGTGTCGACCCGCTGGTTGCGCAGCCGCCGGGAGAACCGCATGACGGCCAGTCGCAGGTCGTGGGCCAGCGCCGCGGTGTCCAGCGTCGACCGGGTCACGGCCAGAGCCTACCTGCGACCCTTAGCGGGGCTCAGAACAGCTGCTGCAGCGGCTCCAGGGCGAAGTACACGACGAAGGCGGCGGCGATGACCCACATCAGCGGGTGCACCTCCCGCCCCCGGCCGACCGCCGTCCGCAGCAGGACGTAGCTGACCACGCCGGCGCCGATGCCGTTGGTGATCGAGTAGGTGAACGGCATGAGCGCGATGGTCAGGAACGCCGGGATGACCAGGGACATGTCGTCCCACTCGAGGGTGCGGATCTGGCTGATCATCAGCGCGCCGACGACCACCAGCGCCGGGGCGGCCGCCTCCGAGGGGACCACCTGCACCAGCGGGGTGAAGAACATCGCCAGCAGGAACAGCACGCCGGTGACGACGCTGGCCAGCCCGGTCCGGGCGCCGTCGGCCACCCCGGAGGCGCTCTCGATGTAGGTGGTGTTCGACGAGACGCCGGCCGCGCCACCGGCGGCCGCGGCCACGGAGTCGACCAGCAGCACCGGCTGGGACCCCGGCAGGTTGCGGCGCTCGTCGAGCAGGTCGCCCTCGGCGCCGACGGCGGTGACCGTGCCGACCGTGTCGAAGAAGTCGGCGATCATGATCGAGAAGACGACGAGCAGCGCGGCGACGACGCCGATCCGCTCGAACCCGCCGAACAGCGAGAACTGCCCGACCAGCGAGAGGTCCGGGGCGCTGACGACCTCGCTGGGCAGGCTGGGCACCTGCAGCGCCCAGCCGCGCGGGTTGGCCTCGCTGCCGTCGGGACCGATCCGCGGCCCGATGGAGGCCACGGCCTCCACGACGATCGCCAGCACCGTCGAGGCGACGATGCCGACGAGCAGCGCGCCGCGCACCCGGCGGACGACGAGGACGGCGGTCAGCAGCAGCCCGACGACGAAGACCAGCAGCGGCCACCCGGCGAGCTGGCCGCCGACGCCGAAGCTGATCAGCGGCGTGCCCGGGCGGATCACCCCGGCGTCGGCCAGGCCGATGATCGTGAGGAAGAAGCCGATGCCGACCGCGATCGCCGTCTTCAGCTGCGGCGGGATGGCCTCGAACACCGCCTTCCGGAACCCGGTCAGCACCAGCACGGTGATCAGCAGGCCCTCGACCACGATCAGGCCCATGATCTCCGGCCAGGCCAGCTGGGTGGCGGCGAAGACGGCGACGATGGCGTTGATGCCCAGGCCCGCGGCCAGCGCGAAGGGGTACCGGCCGACGACGCCCATGAGGATCGTGAGCACACCGGCGACCAGCGCGGTGACCGCCGCGATCGCACCGAAGGGCAGCGTGGCGCCGGTGATGTCGGCGCCGGACAGGATGATCGGGTTGAGCACCACGATGTAGGCCATCGTGAAGAAGGTGGTCAGCCCGCCCCGGACCTCGCGGCCCACGGTGCTGCGTCGCGCGCCGATCGAGAAGTACCGGTCCAGGCCGTTGCGCGGCCGGATCCTCGGGCCCTCGCTGCGCCGGGGCCGGGACGCACCGGCGGCGACGTCGGCCGGCGTGTCACCGACGTGGCCGGCGGCACTCGCGCCGGCGGGGGGACGGGACTTCTCGGGCATGGGGGCTCCTGCGGACGCTGCTGCCGGGCGGTGAGCGGCGACAGCGTGCCACACCGCCCGTCCGCCTCCCCGCGGGTCCGGGCGCCGCGGGGCCTAGGGTCGCCGCGTGCCCCGCCCCGAGCCGAGCCCGCCCAAGCAGGCGCCTCCCCCGCTGCGCGTCGACACCACCCGCGTGGTGCTGACCGGGACGGCGCTGTGGGTCCTCGCCCTGGTCGTCGTGCTGCTGCTCGGCGACCGGCTGGAGCCGGTGTGGACGTGGACCTGCGTGGCCGGCATCGTGCTGCCGTTCCTGGGGCTGGCCATCATGCGCTGGCAGCGGCAGAAGGACCCCTCCGCCTCCCACCGCTCGCACGCTCGCGGCGGGACCCCGCGGAGGGGCCGTTCCGGGCCGGTCACCTAGAGGACGTCGAAGTCCGCGGTGTCGTAGCGGGCCGACGTCACCACCTCGGCGGGCTCGCCGGCGGCGAGGGTCGCCTGGCTGTGCGCGCCGCAGCCGTAGTCGACGGCGACGACGCGGCCGTCGGCGGGCGCGTACTCGTTGCCGCAGGCGCCCAGCAGCCCGCGCAGGGAGCCGGCCAGCGGCAGGAAGAACCCGCAGGTGCCGCAGGGGCCCGGGGCCTGGCGGGCCATGGCGGCGCGCGGGCCGAACTCGCCGGCCAGCCAGCGGGCGGCCGCGGTGCTGCGCCCCTCGCGGGACATCACCCGCTCGCGACCCAGGCCGAGCTCGGTGGCCAGCGCCTGCGCCTCCGGGTCGGCCGCGGCGTCGTCCTCGGTGGTGTAGGAGGGCACCAGGCGCGGGTCGTCCTCGGTGGCGGGCAGCACGTCGCCCACGGAGAGGTCGCCGGGGCGCAGCCGCTCGTGCCAGGGCACCCAGGCCGGCGCCAGCAGCGCGGCGTCACCGGGCAGCAGCACGACCTCGTCGACGGTGACCTCGTCGCCGTCCGGGACGCGGGCGAGGGTGACCGCCCAGTGCCAGCCGACGTAGCCGGGCTGGCGGCTGGCGAAGGAGTGGGTGAGCACCTGGCCGAGCGCGCCGGGCGGCACCCCCCCGGCCGGGTCGCCGAGCGGCTCGGGTGTGGCGCCGAGGTGCCCACCGACCAGCGTGGGGTCACCGGCGGTCTCCTCGGCCGCGGCGCGGGCCAGGTCGACCGCCGCGGTCAGCGGGTCGCCGTCGGCGGAGTCGGGGTGCACGCCGCCATTGTCGCCGATGCCCCTCCCGGGGAGGAGGTCGCGGGGGGCGCGGCGGTCACGCGCTCGTCCCGGTGACGCCGGTCGCGGTCCCAGCTCCTGCTCAGGGAGGTACGGCACCATGGACACGTGCCGTCCTCGCGTCCGCCCGGGTCCTCCCGGGGTCTGCTGCGCCGCCGCCCGGTGCCGCCGCAGCCGGACCCCGGCTCGCCCGACCGCGTGGACACCACCCCGCTCGGCCTGCCTGCGGCGGAGCCGCGGCCGGGCACCCGACCGATGGCCACCGCTCCCCCGGGCCGGCCGCCGTACCAGGGCCCCCCTACGGCCCCCGCACCACCGGCGTACCAGGTCCCGCCCCCCGCGCTCCCGCCGGCAGCACCGCCGCCGGCAGCCCCCCGGCCTGCGCCCAAGGCGACCGTCACCCGGGTCGCCGTCGCGCGCACCCGGGAGCTGACCGGTGCCGCCGTCGCCCGCGTGCGGGCGGCCAGCCGGGCCGACGGCGCGGGGGAGAGCGGACTGACCCACCTGCTGTGGGTCAACGCCCTGCACATGGCCGGCGACGCGATGGTCGCCGTCTCGCTGGCCGGCACCCTGTTCTTCGCCGCCACCACCGACGCCCAGCGCGGCAACGTGGCGCTGTACCTGCTGGTCACCATGGCGCCGTTCGCGGTGGTGGCGCCGGTCATCGGCCCGCTGCTCGACCGGCCGCAGCGCGGGCGGCGGTGGGCCCTGGGCGCGGCGTCGTTCGGCCGGGTGGCCCTGGCGCTGACGATGGCCGCCCACTTCGACGACTGGTGGCTCTACCCGGCGGCGCTCGGGGTGCTGGTGCTGTCCAAGGGGCACAACGTGCTGCGCGCCGCGGTGGTCCCGAGGGTGCTGCCCCGCGCGATGTCGCTGACCTCGGCCAACGCCCGCCTGTCGGTGTTCGGCCTGGTCACCGCGGGGGTCTTCGGCGGCGTCGGCGCCGGGCTGGCCGCGCTGGCCGGCTTCGCGCCCCTGCTGTGGGCCACGGCCGCCGTCTTCGCCGTCACCGGGGTCATGGCGGTCCGGCTGCCCCGCCACGTCGACGTCCCCACCGGCGAGCAGCCGGCCGACGTGCTGAGCACCGGCCCGGACCCGCGGTCCGGTCGCCGGCGCCGCACGGTCAACCCGCACGTCGTCCTGGCGCTGCGGGCCACCGCGGCGCTGCGCGGGCTGGGCGGGTTCCTCACCATCTTCTGCGCGTTCCTCGTGCAGGCCACCGTCGCCGACGCGTGGGATGCCACCCTCGCCCTCGGCGCGATCGCCGGGGCGGCCGGCGCCGGCAGCGTGCTGGGCACCGGCATCGGCTCGCGGCTGCACGCCGCCGACCCCGACCGGGTGGTCGTCTGGTCGGCCGGGGCCGCCGCGGTGGTCACCGTGCTGGCGGCGGTGTTCTCCGGCCTGGCGACGGCGGCCGCGGTCGCCGGTGTCGCGGCGGTCGCCAACGCGCTGGGCAAGGTGTCCCTCGACGCGATCGTCCAGCGCGAGGTGCCCGAGAGCCTGCGCGCCTCGGCGTTCGCGCGGTCGGAGACGGTGCTGCAGCTGGCCTGGGTGGTCGGCGGCGCCCTCGGCATCGCGCTGCCGCCGATCGGCTGGCTGGGTTTCACCGTCGCCGCCGCGCTGCTCGTGCTCGCCGTCGGCCTGGTGCTCTGGACCCCGCGCCGGCGGCGGTGGGCACCCGTCGACCCGGCGGCCCCGACCGTGCCGGACGCGCCCCGGGTGACCGACCCGCCCACCGTCCCGGAGGGCCGGGCGTGAGCAGCAGGGGCACCGGGGTCCTGCTCGCCGGCGTGCTGACGGCTGCGCTGGCCGGCTGCACCTCCGGCGGGTCCTCGGCGCCGCCGGACGTGACGGTGACGGCCGGGCCGCAGGAGGTCAGCGCCCGGCCGACCCAGTACTGCGGCGACGGCGAGGGACAGCGCTACGAGACCGAGCCGCCGGTCGTCGAGGTCTCCCCCGACACCCCGATCGTGCTCACCGTGCCGCAGGAGGTCGCCGACAACGGCTGGGCCGTGCAGGTCTACGACGAGCGGCTGGAGCAGCGGCTCGGCGAGGTCGACGTCGAGGACGGACAGGCCCGGTTCGACGGCATCAACAGCTCCGACGTCGTCCCGCCGGCCTTCTACCTCGTGGTCGTCGAGGACGAGCACGGCGACTGCGTGCTCTCCGGTGCGTGGCCGATCGGCTTCCTGCGGGCCGGCGGCGACGTCGGGGTCGAGCCGACGCCGTCACCGGCCCCGGTCACCCCCGCCGGCTGACGGCTCAGGCCTCGAGGTCGCCGGCCACCGCGCGCAGCACCGCGGCCACCTTGCGCGACTCGGCGCGGTCGGGGTGCCGGCCGCGGCGCAGGGAGTTCGAGACGTCGTCGAGCAGCTTGATCAGGTCCTCGATGATCGGGACCAGCTCGTCGGGCTTCTTGCGGTGCTGCGCGGCGACCTTGGCCGCCACCGACGGCAGCGGGTCGAGGACGCGGACCTGCAGCGCCTGGTCGCCGCGCCGGCCGGCGACGATGCCGAACTCCACCCGCTGGCCCGGCTTGAGCTCGGTGGTGCCCGACGGCAGGGCGTCCTTGTGCACGAAGACGTCGGGACCGTCCTCGCGCGAGAGGAAGCCGAAGCCCTTCTCGGGGTTGAACCACTTGACCTTGCCGGTGGGCACGTTCGTTCCCTCGCTCGCGGGTGTCCCGGCCCCGGGGGCCGGCCGACGGCGGTGCCCCCGCACCGCTCCCGCCCAGGTTAGCCGCTGCGTCGACGGGTCTCTCAGCCCGCGCCGACCTCCGCCCCGACCACCCCGAGGCGGCCGAGCAGGTCGAGGAAGACGACGGCGAAGTCGTTGTCGGCGACCTCGCGCCGGACGGTGGCCCAGTCGACCTGCTCGCGCAGCGCCCGCGCCACCGGGAGCAGCCGGGAGAAGTCGCAGTAGTGCTCGTCGAGCGCCATGAGCTTGGTGACCAGGATGTCGGTGGCCGCGAGGACGGGCATGTGCACCGAGAGCACGGCCCTGTCCTCGGCGCGCTCGATGAGGTCGCTCTCCACCGGGTGGCCGCAGGTGCGCCACAGCACGTCGACGAACGAGTTGCCCTGGACGACCTTGGTCAGCCAGTCCTCGGCCGGGTCCTCGACCTGCAGGCCGGCGTCGTGGAGGACCTTGACCGCCCGTTCGGCCTCGGCGGAGGGGACGAGGAAGTCGGCGTCGTGGTCGGGCTCGGGGGCACCGCGGACCCAGGCGGCGTACCCACCGCACAGGGCGAAGGGGACACCGCCCTCCTTGAGGGCCACGGCGGTGCGCTTGAGGAGGTCGCGGATCTCGTCGCGGTCGGAGGGCTGCACGCCCGGCTGCTACCCGCGACCGGGCGTGCCACGCACGCGTGAGGACGGGGCGGCCGGGGCACGCAGGACGTCGTGCGCATCGCGACCTTCAACATCCTGCACGGGCGCTCGACGGTGGACGACCGGGTCGACGTCGACCGGCTGGCCGCCGGGGTGAAGACCCTGGACGCCGACGTCCTCGGTCTGCAGGAGGTCGACCGCGACCAGCCGCGCTCGATGAACGCCGACCTCACCGCGGTGGCCGCCGAGGCGATGGGCGCGGTCGACTCGCAGTTCGTCGCCGCGCTGGCGGGCACTCCCGGCGGCACGTGGATGGCCGCCACCGGTGACGAGCAACCCGGCTCGGCCAGCTACGGCATCGCCCTGCTGTCGCGCTTTCCGGTGGTGTCCTGGCGGGTGGTGCGGCTGCCGGCGCTGAACGGGCGGGTGCCGGTGTGGTTCCGGGGTGCCCGGGCGCCGAAGCTGGTCGGCGACGAGCCGCGGGTGGCCGTGGCCGCCGTGCTCGACGGCCCGCAGGGTCAGTTCACCGTGGCCGCCACCCACCTGTCGTTCATCCCGGGCTGGAACTCCTTCCAGCTGCGCCGGCTGGTGCGCTCGCTGGCCGGCACCCGCGAGCCACTGGTGCTGCTCGGCGACCTGAACATGGAGCCGCGGCAGGCCACCCGGGTCACTGGCCTGCGGTCACTGGCCGCGGGCGCGACCTTCCCGGCCCACGCCCCCACGCGGCAGCTCGACCACGTGCTGGCCCGCGGGCGGCTGGTGGCCACCGGGGCGGCGGAGGCGCCCCGGCTGCCGCTGTCGGACCACCGCGCGCTCGTCGTCCCCGTCCGGGTGACGTGAGCGGAGGAGGACCCCGCCGGCCCCCTGCAGGGTCCCGCCGCGAGCCTGCTGGTGGCGGGGGCAGAGGAAGGACCCCGTCCTCCCCACCCTTCGCGAGCTCAGGGCGGGACCCGGGACGGGGCCTCAGGCGTTGCGGACCGCGGCGGCCGACTGCAGGCCCAGCTCCTCGACGGAGGTCTCGCGCATCTCGACCTTGCGGACCTTGCCGGTGACCGTCATCGGGAACGCGTCGACGACCTTGACGTAGCGCGGGACCTTGTAGTGGGCCAGCTTGCCGGCGCAGAACTCGCGCAGCGCCTCGGCGGTCAGCGGCTCGGCGCCCTCGCGCAGCCGCACCCAGGCCATGAGCTCCTCGCCGTAGCGCTCGTCGGGGACGCCGATCACCTGCGCGTCGACGACGTCGGGGTGGGTGTAGAGGAACTCCTCCACCTCGCGCGGGTACACGTTCTCCCCGCCGCGGATGACCATGTCCTTGATCCGGCCGACGATGTTGAGGTAACCGGCCTCGTCCATGACGGCGAGGTCGCCGGTGTGCATCCAGCGAGCGGCGTCGATGACCTCGGCGGTCTTCTCCGGCTGCTGCCAGTAGCCGAGCATCACCGAGTAGCCGCGGGTGCAGAACTCCCCCGGCGTCCCGCGCGGCACGGTGATGCCGGTGGCGGGGTCGACCACCTTGACCTCCAGGTGCGGGTGCACCCGCCCGACGGTCGACGTCCGGCGGTCGAGGTCGTCGTCGGCGCCGGTCTGGGTGGAAACCGGGGAGGTCTCGGTCATGCCGTAGCAGATGGTCACCTCGGCCATGCCCATCTCGGCGACCACCCGCTTCATCACCTCCACCGGGCACGGCGAGCCGGCCATGATCCCGGTGCGCAGGCTGGAGAGGTCGTAGGTGCCGAAGTCGGGCAGCGCCAGCTCGGCGATGAACATCGTCGGGACGCCGTAGAGCGACGTGCACCGCTCGTCCTGCACGGCCCGCAGGGTGGCCGCCGGGTCGAAGGCCGGCGCCGGGACGACCATCGTCGCCCCGTGGCTGGTGGCGCCGAGGTTGCCCATCCCCATGCCGAAGCAGTGGTAGTAGGGCACCGGGATGCAGATCCGGTCGGCCTCGGTGTAGCCGCAGCCCTCGCCCACGAAGAAGCCGTTGTTGAGCAGGTTGTGGTGGCTGAGCGTGGCGCCCTTGGGGAAGCCGGTGGTCCCCGACGTGTACTGGATGTTGATCGGGTCGTCCGGCGAGAGCTCGGCGGCCCGCTCGGCCAGCAGCCCCCGGTCGGCGGCCCGGCCGGTGGCCATCAGCCGCTCCCACTCCGGGTCGCCGAGGAAGACGACCTGACGCAGGTCCGGGCACTCGCCGCGGACCTCGGCCACCATCGCCCGGTAGTCGCTGGTCTTGAACTCCGGCGCGGCCACGAGCACCGAGATCCCGGCCTGCTTCAGCACGTAGGCCAGCTCGTGCGTGCGGTAGGCGGGGTTGATGTTGACCAGGATCGCGCCGAGCTTCGCCGTCCCGTACTGGACGAAGACCCACTCGGCGCAGTTGGGCGCCCAGATGCCGACCCGGTCACCCTTCCGCGCGCCCAGGGCGTCGAGGCCGAGGGCGCAGGCGTCGACGTCGGCGACCAGCTGCGGATAGGTCCAGCGGCGGCCGGTGGCGCACTCGACCAGCGCCTCGTGGTCGCCCACCCGCGCCGCCGTCCGGTCCAGGTCCGCACCGATCGTGTCCCCGAGCAGGGGGACGGTCGAGGTGCCGCTCGCGTAGGACGGCAGCGCGGGCCCGCTCATCGCCGGCGGTTCTCCGGGAGCTGCACCCCGGCCCGGTTGGGCTTGTCGGTGGGGTGGGCGTAGCGGATCCGCTCCGGCGGCAGCGGGAAGCTGTGGTCCTCGCCGAACGGCGACAGCGGGCCGGCCATCTCGCCGAGGAACTCGGTCACCGGCGGCCCGGCGTCCTCCGACTGCCCCCAGGTGGGCTCGACCAGGTGAGCGTGCTTCTCCTTGCGCTTGGCCATGTCGCCTCCGTGCTCCGGGCGCACCCCCGAGGGTGCGCGTCGGGCTCATTCTCGCGTGCCCGGAGTACTACCCGCAGCAGCCGCACCCGCATCACCCCCGATCGCGGGGAGTGCGGCGGGACCGGCCGGCGGTGCGGGCGCCGTAGAGGGTGGGCAGGCCCTCGGCGGTGAGCACCCACTGGCCGCTGCCGACCGGCGCCGCGCGCACCTCGCCGCCGTCGAGGTCCTGGACCTGGCGGGTGCGCCACACCGAGGTGCTGACCAGGCGCAGCCGCACCGGCTCGTCGTCGGGGTCCCACTCGTCGTAGCCCTCGGGCTCGAAGGCGACGATCGCCGGGCCGGCGATGCGCAGCAGCCCGCGCTGCCACCCGACGGCCGACAGCCCCCGCCGCCAGCGCAGCGCCCGCAGCAGGCCGCCCAGCCCGGCCACCGCGGCGGCGAGGCCGCCGACGACCAGCACGACCACGACCATGCCGACGAGGGGCAGGGGGCGGCCGCGGTCCTCCGCGACGCTGATGGCCACCGCGCCGAGCAGCACGGCCAGGACGACGGCGATGACCCCGCCGGCCAGCCAGCGCAGCGCACCGGCCCGGTAGCCCTCCAGCGCGGCGCGGGTGTGCGGGTCGTCGGCGGCCGGGTGCACGGCCTCCATGCTGGCAGGACCGGGTGCGACGGCGGCAGGGCCGCCCGCGCCGACGTAGCGTTGACCGGATGCCTGCCGACCGTCCCGCCACGCTGGCCGCGTGGCTGCGCACCCGCAGCGACGCCCAGCTCGCGGCACTCCTCGCCGCGCGGCCCGACGTCGCCCGGCCCGCACCCTCGGACGTCGTCGCGCTGGCCAGCCGGCTGGCGGTCCCGGTCTCGGTGGACCGGGCGCTCGACGACCTCGACGCGGCCACCCTGCAGGTGCTCGACGTCGTCCTGCTGGCCCCGACCGGCGGCGTCGAGGCCGCGGACGTCGCCGCGGCGCTGCCCGGCCTGCCCGACGACGTCGTCGACGCCGCGGTCGACCGGCTGACCACCCGGGCGCTGCTGTGGGGCGACGACGTCCTGCACGCCCCGGACCAGGTGCGCCGCGCCGTCCGCCACCCCGCCGGGCTGGGCCGCCGTGCGGCCGAGCTGCGGGTGACCCTGCCGGCCGACCTGGCCGCCGCGGTCGGCGCGCTGGAGCCGGCCGAGCGCGAGGTGCTCGAGCGGCTGGCCGGCGACCGGCCGGTGGGCCACCTGCCCGAGACCGGCGCCGGCGCGGCCTCACCGGCGCGCCGGCTGCTGCAGGCCGGGCTGCTGGCGCGGATCGACGCGCTCAACGTCGAGCTGCCCCGCGAGATCGGCCTGCTGCTGCGGGGGGACCAGCCCTACGGGCCGCCGCGGTTGCGCCCCGAGCCGGCCGTCGTCGAGCGCGACCCGGCCGCCGTCGACCGGCAGGCCGCGGGGGCGGCGCTGGAGGCCGTCGGGCGGGTGGGCGAGCTCCTGGCGGTGCTCGAGGAGGAGCCGGCCGGGCTGCTGCGCAGCGGCGGGGTGGCCGTGCGCGACCGCAAGCGGCTGGCGAAGGCGCTGTCGGTGTCGGAGGCCGACGCCGGCTGGCTGCTCGAGCTCGCGTTCTGCGCCGGCCTGATCGACGTCGGCGGTCCGCACCGCGACGAGTGGCTGCCCACGCGGGGCTTCGACCTGTGGCGGGAGCAGCCGCTGCCCGACCGGTGGGCGACGCTGGCCGCCGGCTGGCTGGAGAGCACCCGGCTGCCCTCGCTGGTCGGGCAGCGCGACGTCGCGGGCAAGGCGGTCAACGCGCTCTCCCCCGACCTGGTGCGGCACACCGCCCCGGGCATCCGCCGCTCGGCGCTGGCCGCCCTCGCCGACTCCCCGCCGGGCCGGGGGCTGGCGCCCGACGACCTGGTGACGCTGCTGCGCTGGCGCACCCCGCGGCGGGCCGACCGGCTGGCGCCGGTGCCCGACGTGCTCGCCGAGGCCGGGCGGATCGGCGTCCTGGTGGGCGGGGTGCTGTCCCGCGGCGGCCGCGGCCTGCTGGCGCGGGGCGAGGAGGGCGCCGCCGACGGCATGGCGGGCCTGCTGCCCGAGCCGGTCGACCACGTGCTCGCCCAGCCCGACCTGACCCTCGTCGCGCCGGGGCCGCTGGTCGCCCGGCTCGCCGACACGCTCTCCGTGGTGGCCGACGTCGAGTCCTCGGGTGGCGCGACGGTGTTCCGGGTGTCGGAGGGCTCGATCCGGCGCGCGCTGGACGCCGGCTGGTCGGCCACCGACCTGCACGACCTGTTCACCCGCGCCTCGCGGACGCCGGTGCCGCAGGCGCTGGACTACCTGGTCGACGACGTCGCCCGCCAGCACGGCCGGCTGCGGGTGGGCGCGATCGAGTGCTACGTCCGCTCCGACGACCACGGGCTGCTGTCCCAGGTGCTCGGCGACCGGCGGACGGCGCCCGCGGAGCTGCGCCGGCTGGCCCCGGGCGTGCTGGTCAGCGGCCTGGGCGCCGACGAGGTGCTCACCGTGCTGCGGGCGGCCGGGTACGCACCGGCCGGGGAGTCGCCGGGCGGGGCGGTCCTCACCCGCCCGCCGGCCCGGCCCCGCGCGGCCGGCCGGCGTCCCGGCCCGCCGCCGTCACCGGCCGGGCGGCCGCTGACGCCGGCCGAGACCGACGCCACCGTCCGCGAGATCCGCGCCGGTGACGCCGCCCTGGCCGCCCGCCCGGCCGCCCCCGTGCGGCAGGTCCCGGGCGTGACCACCGCCGGGACGCTGGAGCTGCTCTCGCGGGCCATCCGCGACGGCGTGCCGGTGTGGCTGGGCTACGTCGACGCCCAGGGCAGCGGCAGCCAGCGCGTGGTGCAGCCGGTGTCACTGGGCGGTGGTTTCCTCCAGGGCTGGGACGAGCGCCGGCAGGAGAACCGCACCTTCGCGGTGCACCGGATCACCTCGGTGGCGCTCGCCGACGAGGAAGCACCGGCCGCCGGCAGCGGTTGACCTGACAGACCCCCGCCGAGGAGAGGCTCCCCATCACGTGAACGACGGACCGCTCATCGTCCAGTCGGACAAGACCCTGCTGCTCGAGGTCGACCACCCGCAGGCGCGCGAGTGCCGGGCGGCCATCGCGCCGTTCGCCGAGCTCGAGCGCTCGCCCGAGCACGTGCACACCTACCGGGTCACCCCGCTGGCGCTGTGGAACGCCCGCGCCGCGGGGCACGACGCCGAGCAGGTCGTCGACGCCCTGGTGCGCTACTCGCGCTACCCGGTGCCGCACGCGCTGCTGGTCGACGTCGCCGACACGATGGACCGCTTCGGCCGGCTGACGCTGGCCAACGACCCGGTGCACGGGCTGGTGCTCACCACCACCGACCGCGCGGTGCTCGAGGAGGTCGTCCGCTCCAAGCGGGTGGCCCCGATGCTCGGTGCCCGGATCGACGCCGACACCGTCGTCGTCCACCCCTCCGAGCGCGGCCGGCTCAAGCAGGCGCTGCTCAAGGTGGGCTGGCCGGCCGAGGACCTCGCCGGCTACGTCGACGGGCAGGCGCACCCGATCGAGCTGGACCAGGACGGCTGGCACCTGCGCGACTACCAGTCCGAGGCCGTCCAGGGCTTCTGGGCCGGCGGCTCGGGCGTCGTCGTCCTGCCGTGCGGCGCGGGCAAGACGCTGGTCGGGGCCGCGGCGATGGCCGAGGCCAAGGCGACCACGCTGATCCTGGTGACCAACACCGTCTCCGGGCGGCAGTGGAAGCGCGAGCTGATCGCGCGCACCTCCCTGACCGAGGAGGAGATCGGCGAGTACTCCGGCGAGCGCAAGGAGATCCGCCCGGTCACCATCGCGACCTACCAGGTGATCACCACCCGCCGCAAGGGCGAGTACCGGCACCTGGACCTGTTCGACGCGCAGGACTGGGGCCTGATCGTCTACGACGAGGTGCACCTGCTGCCCGCGCCGATCTTCCGGCTCACCGCCGACCTGCAGTCCCGCCGCCGGCTCGGGCTGACCGCCACCCTGGTGCGCGAGGACGGCCGGGAGGACGACGTCTTCTCGCTCATCGGGCCCAAGCGCTACGACGCCCCGTGGCGCGACATCGAGGCGCAGGGCTACATCGCGCCGGCCGAGTGCATCGAGGTGCGGGTCGCCCTGGACGACGAGGAGCGGATGACCTACGCGGTCGCCGAGCCCGAGGAGCGGTACCGGATCGCCGCGACGGCGATGTCGAAGCTGCCGGTGATCCGGCGGGTGCTCGACCGGCACCCCGGCGAGCAGAAGCTGGTCATCGGCGCCTACCTCGACCAGCTCGACGAGCTCGGCCGGGCGCTGGACGCACCGGTGATCCAGGGCTCGACGACGAACAGGGAGCGGGAGCGGCTGTTCCAGGCCTTCCGCACCGGCGAGGTCACGACCCTCGTCGTCTCCAAGGTCGCCAACTTCTCCATCGACCTGCCGGAGGCCGCGGTCGCCGTCCAGGTCTCGGGGACCTTCGGGTCGCGGCAGGAGGAGGCCCAGCGGCTCGGGCGGGTGCTGCGGCCCAAGGCCGACGGCCGGCAGGCGCACTTCTACACGGTGGTCAGCCGCGACACCCTCGACGCCGAGTACGCCGCCCACCGGCAGCGCTTCCTCGCCGAGCAGGGCTACGCGTACACGATCGTCGACGCCGCCGACCTGGCCGGCCCCGGCGAGGTCAACGGTCCCGACTGGGTGGACGAGCCCGCCGACTGAGGAAGGACCCCTCTGCCCCCCGTCAGTGGTGACCCCTCACCCCGCCGGTCGGCGGGGCCGCGACCGGCGGAGGACGACCGCGGCTCCCCCGGCGGCGGTGCCGGCGAGCGCCACCGCTGCTGCCAGGCGCAGCCAGAGCGGCCAGCGACCTCGGTCGACGGCGCCCGCCTCCCGCACCTCGAGGTCGGCGACGAGTCCGGCCGCCAGCTGGAAGCGGCCCACCCCGTAGCGCCCGTCGCTGGTGGGGACGGCGCTCAGCCGGCGCGCAGCCGAGCCGTCCAGCGGGACCTCGGTCACCCAGTGCCGGTCCGGGTCGTCCACGTCGCCGCCGACGCCGTCCGGCACGAGCACCGCCACCCGGTCGACCGCGGGCCAGCCGAGCACCCGGCCGGGGCCGGCGTCCCGGCGGTCGAGCGGCGCGGGCACCGGTCCGCCCGCCCCCGTGGCGTCGACGAAGGCGATGCCGTTCCCGGAGGCCCCGCCCGGCGCCCCGCAGCCGCTCGAGGAGTCACCCCCCACGCTGAGGCAGCCGGCCGTCGAGACCGCGAGGAGGCGACCGTCCGGTGACCAGGCGGCCGGCCCGTCGAGGTGGTGACCGGCCGGCAACCCGACGGTGCGGAGGACCGCACCGTCGAGGGACAGCACCTCCAGCGCGCCACCGGCGGCTGCGCTGTGCTGGACGGCGAGCTCCGAACCGTCGGGGGCGAAGGCCGCCGTCGTCACCCCGGAGGCACCGGGCAGGTCGGTGGCGCGCCCGGTCTCCAGATCGAGCAGCCCCACGGCCCCGGCGATGGGCGCGCCCCCGTGGGGGTTCGTGGGCGCGGGCGTGCTGAGGAACGCGAGGAGGCGACCGTCCGGGGACCAGGCCAGCGGGAGCACGCCGCGCCCGTCCGACGCCGGGAGGAGGTCCACGCTGCCGTCCGTCAGGTCGAGGACGGCGACGTCGGGCCGTGGGGTGTCGTGGTCCCCGACGGCGATCCGGGTGCCGTCCGGGGACAGCAGCATGGGTGCGGGGTCCCCCTGGGTCTCCCCGCCGGCGCGGTCCTCGGCGACGTCCACGCGGCGCACCACGTCGTCGTCGGCGCCGACGACGACCGCCTGGGGGAAGTCGAGGAACTCGACGCCGAACCCGTGCTGGAAGAGCGCCACCGCACGTCCTGGCGGGGACGACGACACCGGACCCGTCAGGTGCGAGTACTCGCCCACCCGGTCGGGCACGGTCGGCGCGCCGGCTCCCGGTCGGCCGGCCGCGCTGCCCGCGGGCACCAGCGCCACGGCCAGCGCCGGCAGGACGACTGCGCCGGTGATCGACGTCAGCAGCCACTTCCCCGTCGGCACGACGCGAGCATGGCACTGCCGCGCCCCCGGACAGGCCCGGCGCAGGCCCGGTGTGGCGCGCTCGGGCGTGCGGGAACGGGCCGACGGCGGCCGGCGAGCGTCCGTCCAGGTCAGTACGGCGGTGGTGTGGTGGCGGTGGTCAGCCCGGTGAGGGTGGTGAGGGTGAGGGTGCCGTCGGGGGCGAGGTGGTGGCGCCAGCCGGAGGCCTGGTGCTTGCCGCGGTGGTCGGTGGTGAAGTAGCCGACCGGGTTGCCCGCGGCGGTGGGTCCGGCCGGCCAGGGGGTGTGGTGGTCGAGGTGCCCGCCGCGGGGCACGGGGCGGCGGCAGCCGGGGAGGCAGCGGCGGTCGCGGGCGCGCACGTGCCGGTCCAGCGCGGCGCCGGGGGTGTAGCCGGCGGTGGCGGCGGGCGGGTGCAGGCCGGTGCCGTGGTCGGCGGCCCGGCGCAGGGCGGGCAGGTCGGTGAGGGCGAGCAGGGCGCCGGTGAGGGCGAGGCGGGGCCGGTCGGTGAGCCCGCCGCCGGCGGTGCGGGCCAGCAGCGCGGCGAGCGCCTGACGGTGCTGGTCGGTGGCGGCGGCCAGCGCGGTGAGGGTGTCGCCGGCGGTGCCGGCCCGGCCGCCGGGACCGGCCTGCCAGGTGGCCTCGTCGGTGGCCGCGGCGCGTTCGGCGGTGGCGACCAGCCGGTGGGCGCGCCCGATCGCGTGCTGGGCGGTGAGCAGTGCGGCGCCGGCGGCGTCGACGGCACGGTCGGCGCGCCCACCAGCCGTCACCGGGATCGGCCGCCTCGGGATCGGCCGCAACGGGATCGGCCGGCGGCGCGGAACTGGGTGGCGGGGCGAGGTCCGTCAGGGAGTCGCCGCTCCACTCGTCGGGTGGTGGACCGTCGCGTTCCAGCCAGCAGAGCAGTTCTGCCTCGGTCAGTGGGTCGGGATCGTCGTCGTCGAGCTCGCCGGCCGGCACCCGGTCCTCCAGCTCGGCCGCCCACGGCGCCCGGTCGGCCGCCGCCGGCCGCGACGCGGCGAACTCCGCCACCGCCCGCGCCCGCAGCGCGGCCTGCCGGGCGATCCCCCGGTCGGCGGCCTGCACCGCCCCCAACGGCCCCGACGACAGCGCCACCGGCGAAGCCAGCCCCGGCTCGGCGGTCAGCACGTCGTCCACGCGTTCGGTCACACGTTCGAGCAACCGGGCGCACAAGCCCCTGAGCTGCGAGAACACCGACAAAGCGCAGCGGAACGACGTGGTCTCCCCGGGAGATCGGCTTCGTCGGGACGGCGGGCGCGGTGTCCAACGCCGTCTTCCACGCCACCGGCGTCCGGGTGCGGGAGCTGCCGGTGACCCTGGACGAGCTGCTGCCCGGACTGCCCCTTCGGCTCCGGCCCGCGCCGGCCGCCGTCCCGGCTGCCTCGCTCCCCCGACCCGTCCTATCGTGCAGGTGTGGCAGCGAAGGACCTCCAGGACCTCGTCCGGCGTCGCCTCTGGGAGGCGCGGCTCTCGGTGTACGGGGCCTCGCGGCGCGCCCGGGGGGCGATCGCGCCCGAGGTCATCGAACGGCTGGGCCGCTCCCGCGGCCGGGCGTTCATCAGCCCTCAGCTGGCCGGGCACCTGGCCCGGGCGCTGGACGTCCCGGAGAACCGCGTGCGCCGCGCTGCCGGCCTGCCGGAGGTCCACGACCCGCGCGTGGACGAGCCCACCGGCCCGCACCTGCGCCTGGTCACCGGGAAGAGCTGACCGCACGGCGCCGCGGGGTCAGAGCTCGAGCCGCACGAGGACCTCGTCGCGGACGTCGTCGGCCGACAGCCGCAGCGCGCCGGGCCAGCGCCCGACCTCGACCCAGCCGAGGTGCGCGTAGAGGTCCTCCAGCCCCGCACCGCCGCGTGCCTGCAGGTGCAGCGCGGTCAGGCCCAGGTCGTCCCGGGCCGCCCGCGCCGCCTCGGTCACCAGCGCCCGGGCCACGCCGGTCCCCCGGTGCGCGAGCGCGGTCTGCACGCGCGACACCGACGCCCAGTGCGCGGTGAGCCGGGCCGCGTTGCCGGTGACCAGCAGCCAGCCGGCCAGGTCGCCGTCGGCGGTGGCCACCAGCAGCCGGGACAGCCGCGGGTCCAGCCGGCCGGCCATCTCCTCGACCGTCCGCGCCACGTCGGCGGGGTCCACCGGCGGGAACGGGAAGCCGACGGCGCCGCCGGCGTCGGACACCGCGCGCCAGCACTCCGCCAGCGCGGCGCGCAGCGGCGGCGTCACCTGCCCCGGCGCGGTCAGCCACCGCAGCGCCACCTCGCTCACTCGCCCAGCCTGCCCGAGGCGGGTGGGGCCGGCGGGGCGGACGGACCGGTCCGCGCGCCGCGTGACGCACGCCACGCACCGGCCGCCGCGGAGGACGTCCGCGCTGGTCAGCGACGTGTGGGCGGTGCCGTATACGTCGTCGGCGGCGAGGCGCGCGGGAGGTGGCCGGTTGGGCGTGTCTCCGGCGGCGCAGGCAGGATGGGTTCCGAGATGGCGAGCGCAGCACGGGCCGGGGCGGTCGCCCCGCAGACGACCAGCCGACCGCTCCGGGCGTGGCAGCAGGCCGCACTCGACAGGTACGAGGAGCAGGCGCCGAAGGACTTCCTGGTCACCGCGACCCCGGGCGCGGGCAAGACGACCTTCGCCCTGACGCTGGCCGCGCGGCTGCTGCAGCGGCGCGAGGTCGCGCGGGTCATCGTCGTCTGCCCCACCGACCACCTGCGGCTGCAGTGGGCCGACGCCGCCGACCGGCTGGGCATCGTGCTCGACCCCGGGCTGACCAACGCCGTCGGCCCGGTGCGCGCCGGCACCCAGGGCTACGTCACCACCTACGCGCAGGTGGCCGGCAAGCCGATGCTGCACGCGGCCCGCGCCACCGCCGTCAAGACGCTGGTGGTCCTCGACGAGGTGCACCACGCCGGCGACGGCCTCTCGTGGGGTGAGGCGATCGAGGAGGCCTACGGCTTCGCCGCCCGCCGGCTGTGCCTGACCGGGACGCCGTTCCGCACCAAGGTCGACGAGCGCATCCCGTTCGTCCGCTACGAGGAGGACGGCTTCGAGGGCGACGCCGCGGAGGCCGGCGCCGGGCTGGTCAGCCGCGCCGACTACACCTACGGCTACAAGGAGGCGCTGGCCGACAGCGTCGTCCGCCCGGTCGTCTTCGCCGCCTACACCGGCACCTCGCGCTGGCGGAACTCCGCCGGCGAGGTCGTGGCCGCCTCGCTGTCGGAGGCCGGCACCCGCTCGGTGGAGATGGCCGCCTGGCGCACCGCGCTGGACCCCAAGGGGCAGTGGGTGCCGCACGTCATCGCGGCCATGGACGACCGGATCACCCACCTGCGCGAGGAGGGCGGCATGCCCGACGCCGCCGGGCTGATCCTCGCCAGCGACCAGGACGACGCCCGCGCCTACGCGAAGATCGTCCGGCGGGTGACCGGCAAGGCGCCCGAGCTGATCCTCTCCGACGACCCCAAGGCGTCGAAGAAGATCGAGCGCTTCGCGACCGGGTCGGCGCGGATCGCCGTCTGCGTGCGGATGATCTCCGAGGGCGTCGACGTCCCGCGGGCCGCCGTCCTGGCGTGGATGACCTCCTACCGGACGCCGCTGTTCTTCGCCCAGGCCGTCGGCCGCGTCGTCCGCTCGCGGGCGTCGCACGAGACCGCCACGGTGTTCCTCCCCGCGGTCCGGCCGCTGCTGGGGCTGGCCGCCTCGCTGGAGAAGGAACGCAACCACGTCATGCCGCCGCCCAAGGCGCAGGACCCGGAGGCGCTCGACCTCGACCCGCTGCCGCCCGAGGAGCGCGAGGCGGTGGGCCTGAAGCAGTGGGAGGCGCTGGAGGCCGACGCCCGCTTCGCGCACGTGCTGCACGGCGGCACCGCGCACACCGGCGCCGGCTCCGGTGCGGTGGCGGTCGCGCCGGAGGACGAGGACTTCCTCGGCATCCCCGGGCTGCTCACCGCCGAGCAGACGGCGTCGCTGCTGGCCAGGCGCGACGACGAGCTGCGGCTGCGGATCGCCCAGCGCTCGCACCTCGACGACGACACCGGTGAGCTGCCGCTGGTCGAGGACCACCCCGACGAGGACGACGCCGGCCGCTCGTGGCGCGACGCCGCCGAGCTGCGCCGCGAGATCAACCGCCTGGTCAGCCGGGTGTCGGCGAAGACGTCGACGCCGCACGCCGTGGTGCACACCCAGCTGCGGCAGTCGGTGCCCGGCCCGCCGTCGGCCTCGGCGTCGGTCGACGTCCTCCGCGCCCGCCGCGAGCGCCTCCGCACCATGCTGTGAGGCTGTGCACTTCCGCGGAAGTGCACGCCGCTACCCCGTCGGCAGCAGGCCCCTCGACGCGGCGACGGCGACCGCCTCGGTGCGGCTGCCGGCGCCGAGCTTGGCCAGGATGTTGCTGACGTGCACGCTCGCGGTCTTCTCGCTGATGTAGAGCTCCGCGCCGATCTGCCGGTTGGTGCGGCCGCGGGCCAGCAGCGCGAGCACCTCGGTCTCACGCGGGGTGAACACCGCCGCCGTCTCCACGACGCGGCCGGTGCCGGGCAGCTCCAGCCGTGCCCGGCGGGCCAGCGCGGTCACCGCGGCCAGCAGCGGCGCCGCCCCCAGCGCGCGGGCGGTGTCGGCGGCCGACCGCAGCGGCCCGGCGGCGCCCGACCGGTCCCCCGCCGCAGTCAGCGCCTCGGCCAGCCGCCACCGGCTGCGCGCCTGCTCGTACACGTGCCCGTAGCCGAACGCCTCGACCGACGCCGCCCACCGCTCCGGCGCCGCCTCCCCGGCCAGCCGCGCGGCCTCCGCGTCGAGGCGGGCGATCCAGGCGGCGGCCTCGACGCCGTACCCGCCGACCTCCCGCTCGTGGTCGGCGACCGCCGCGCGGGCCCGCGCGACCAGCTCCTCCCCCGCCGCCGCCCACTCCGCCTCCGCGGTCGCGTCGCCGGCCAGCCGGGCGGCGGCCGCGGCGTCGGCCACCGGTGCCAGCGCGGTCGTCACCAGCCGGACGACGGCGATCCGGTCGGCGCCCCACAGCTCCTCCAGCCGCGCGTCCGCGGCGCGCGCGGTGGCCAGCGCGGCCGCCGGGTCCTGCGCCCAGGCGGCCAGCTCCAGCTCGGCGCCGGCCGTGGACACCAGCAGCAGCGCGTGCGCGCCCAGCCTGCCGACCAGCCCGCGGGCCCAGGCGATCCGCGCCGCGACCCCCGTGTCCCCGCGGCCGACCTGCACCAGCAGCCCCGCGGCGCGCACGTGCGCGGCCATCTCCGGCACCCGCGCCAGCCGGTCGGCCAACGCCAGGCTGCCGTCCCAGTCGCCGAGGACGTACCGGGACAGGACGCCGAGGTGCCGCAGCTCCGCGGCGTAGAAGGACCACTCGACGCCGAGCCCTCCCGCCCGCGCCAGCCCCGCGTCGCTCCAGCGCAGCGTCTCCTGCGACGCACCGTCCTCGTAGGCGACGATCGCCAGGTTGAACAGCACCCGCATCTCCACGTCGGGGTCGCCGGACCGGCGGGCGCGGGTCAGGGCCTCCTCCAGCCGGGTCCGCAGCTCCCGCCCGCCGCGCGAGCGGGCCAGCGAGACGGCGACGTCGGCCCACGCGCTGTCCAGGCCGAGCGCGTCGGCGGCGGCCAGCGCCTCCTCCGCGGCCGCCTCGGCCTCCGCGCGGCGGCCCATCTCGTAGCAGGCGCGGGCGTGCGTGGCCGCCGCCCAGGTGCGCACCGGCGACGGCGGTGACGCGGGCACCAGCGCCATGGCCGCGGTGGTCTCGCGCAGCGCGGAGGCCTGGTCCTCGACGCGGGCCAGCGCCTGGGCCAGGGTGTAGTGCACCCGCGCCCGCAGCTCGCGGTCGCCGTCGGGGCCCAGCACCTCCTGCGCCGCGCGCAGCAGCGCCACCGCCCGGTGCAGCTCCCCGCCGCGGCGGGCGGCGGCCGCGGTGTCCAGCAGCAGCTCGGCCTGGCCGCGGCCGGCCCGCCCGGCGGCGTCGGGCACCGCCGGCCACAGCGCGAGCGCCGTCTCCAGGTGCTGCAGCTGCTCGGCCGGGGCGCCCACCCGCCGGGCCTCGTCGGCGGCCTCCAGCGAGGCGGCCAGCGCGCCGGCCAGGTCGTTGCTCTCGCGCAGGTGGTGGGCGCGCTCGGCGGCGGTGCCGGCCGACGGGACGGCGGCCAGGTGCGCGGCGACGGCGGCGTGCAGCCGCACCCGCTCGCCGGGCAGCAGGTCGGCCAGCACCGCCTCACGCAGCAGTGCGTGGCGGAAGCGGTAGGCGCCGTCGGGCGAGACGACGAGCAGGTGGGAGTGCACCGCCTCGGCCAGCGCCCGCTCCAGCTCGGCGGCGTCCAGCCCGCCGACCGCGGCGACCAGCTCGTGCCGCACCCGCCGTCCGGCCACCGCCGCCACCCGCAGCACCTGCTGGGCGGCCGGGCCGAGCTGCTCGACCCGGGCGAGCAGCACGTCGGTGAGGCCCAGCGGCAGCGTCTCGCCGGCGAGGCCCGCGGCCAGCAGCTCCTCGGCGTAGAAGGCGTTGCCCTCGGCGCGGGCCACCACGTCGTCGACCGTGCGGTCGGGCACCCCGGCGGCCAGGCCGCGCACGAGCTCCTCGACCGCCGTGTCGGGCAGCGGGCCGAGGTCGAGCCGCTCGACCCCCGGCAGCCGCACCAGCTCGGCCAGCAGCGGCCGCAGGGGGTGGCGGCGGTGCAGGTCGTCGGAGCGGTAGGAGGCGACGACGGCGACCGGCTCGTCGGCCAGCCGGGCGAGCAGGTAGCGCAGCAGGTCGCGGCTGGAGCGGTCGGCCCAGTGCAGGTCCTCGAGCAGCACGAGCAGCGGCGTGCCGGCCGCGAGCCCGGCCAGCGCGGCGGCGACCGCCTCGAACAGCTGCAGCCGCCCGTCGTCGACCGGCGGGCGCAGCGCCGCGATCGGGCTGCCGAGGTCGGGGGCCTCGGGCTCCCGTGCCGCCGTCGCGCGTGCGGCGAACAGGCCGGCCGCCCCGTCGCCGAGGTCGGCCGCGACGGGACGGAGCAGGTCGACGAAGGGCAGGTAGGGCAGGCCGACCTCGCCGAGGTCGACGCAGTGCCCGGTGAGCACCCGCAGCCCGCGGCCGGCGGCGCGGACGGCGAGCTCGTCGAGCAGGCGGGACTTGCCGACGCCGGCGTCCCCCGCCACGAGGACCGCGGACCCGCGGCCGGCCCGCGCACGGTCGACGGCGGCGAGGAGGGTGGCCAGCTCGTCGGCCCGGCCCACCAGGGGTCGCTCGTCCCACCGCGGCACGGCGCCGATCGTGGCACGCGATGCCGACGGGGCGGCCCCCGCGGACGCGGGGACCGCCCCGTCGGGGGCAGGGGGGACCTTCCTCAGCGGGACCGCCGCAGTCGCCACGGGCCGCGGCGCGTGCGGGCGCGGGTGCCGTGCCCGAGGGCCTGCAGCACCTCACGCCGGTAGGCCAGTTCCGCCTCGAGTCCGGGGTTGGGGTAGGTGGTGTGCACGACCGTCTCCTCGTGTCGTCGTCCCGGTGTGGACGACGACCACGGTCGGTCTGAGGTGGGGTCCCGGGCATCGGGCGACCGGGCACTCCTCCCGCACCGCCGGCGTCTGAGGCCCCTCAGACGACCTCAGGAGAGGCTCAGCGCAGGTCGGTGCCCCTCGTCTCGGGCAGGGTGAGGATGCCGAGGAAGGCGACCACCGCGGCGCCGGCGACGTACCAGAAGAAGACCGTCGGCATGCCCCGGCTGGACAGCGCGGTGATCACCAGCGGCGCGGTGCCGCCGAAGATCGCGACCGTCGTGTTGTACCAGGCGCCGATGCCGGTGGCCCGCAGCTCCGTCGGGAACAGCTCGCTCATGATCGCCGGCGCGAGCGAGGCCATCGCCGCGTAGAGGCCCAGCCCGACGCAGAAGACCACGATCAGCGACGGCAGGCTGTCGCGCACGAGGTAGGACAGCGGGACGACGAGCACCGCCGTCGCGGCCGACCAGGCCAGCAGCACGGGCTTGCGGCCGATCCGGTCCGACAGCGCGCCGTAGGGGTAGCAGAGCGCGATGAACAGCGCCGTGCCGATCGACAGCGCGATGAAGACGTCGTTGCCGTCGGCGTCGCGGAAGTTGACGGCGAACGGCGTCAGGGCGCTGAAGAAGGTGTAGTAGCTCAGCGTCGACAGCAGCGTGAACGCGCACAGCTGCAGGACCGACCTCGGGTGCTCCTTGATCGTGCGCAGCAGCGGGTTGGTGGTCGCCCGCGCCTTCTCGGCGTTCTCCTCGAAGCTCTCGCTCTCCACCAGCGACCGACGCAGCCACAGGCCGACGAACCCGAGCAGGCCGCCGACGGCGAAGGCGATGCGCCAGCCGTAGGACTCCAGCTGCGCCTCGTCGAGCACCGCGGTGAGCAGCACGCCGAGCAGCGAGGCCAGCAGCAGCGCCGACCCGGTGGAGATGTAGAAGAACGCCGAGTAGCGGCCTCGGCGCTCCGGCGGGGCGATCTCGGCGAGGTACGCCGAGGCGCCCGACACCTCACCGCCCAGGCTGAGCCCCTGGGCGATGCGGGCGACCAGCAGCAGGGCCGGCGCCAGCCACCCGACGGCGGCGTAGGTGGGCAGGACCGCGATCATCAGCGACCCGCCGGCCATGAGCAGGATGGTCAGCAGCATGCCGGCCTTGCGCCCGCGCAGGTCGGCGAAGCGGCCGATGACCACCCCGCCCAGCGGCCGGAAGAAGAACGCCAGCGCGTAGGTCGACGTCGTCCCGATCAGCGACAGCGCCTCGTTCTCCGACGGGAAGAACTGCCCGGAGAAGTAGACGAGGAAGGTCGCGTAGACCGTCCAGTCGAACCACTCGACGGCGTTGCCGATGCTCGCCGAGACCAGCGTGCGGACCGGCAGCTGGTGCTGCTCCTCGGCCCCCTGCCGTCGAACGCTCTGCGCCATGTGGAGCCACGCTAGTGACGAGGGACACGTCCGGCACGGCGAGATGGGCGCGCGGGGGCACCGGGAGGCGGGAAGGCTGGGGGACGACGAGAGGAGCCCCCGTGCCCGAGCTGCCCCCGACCGTCTTCGTCCTCTTCGGCGCCACCGGCGACCTGGCCGCGCGCATGGTGCTGCCGGCCTTCGACCGGCTCGACCGCCGGGGGCTGCTGCCCCGGGACTGGCGGCTGGTCGGCAGCGGCCGCGGCGAGCGGTCCGACGACGACTTCCGGCAGCTGGTCCGCGACGCGCTGGCCGAGCACGGCGACGGCGCGCCGGCCGACGGGCTGACCGACCGGCTGCGCTTCGCCGGCGGCGGCTTCACGCCCGAGGACCCCGGGCAGCTCGCCGACGCGGTCGCGCAGGCGCGGGAGGAGCTCGGGGACGGCGCTCAGCTGGTGCACTACCTCGCCGTCCCGCCCGGCGCCTTCGAGGGGATCACGCGCGCCCTGGACCGCCACGGCCTGGCGGAGGGCAGCCGCGTCGTCTACGAGAAGCCCTACGGCACCTCTCCCGGCGGGTTCCGCGAGCTCGACGAGCTCGTGCACTCGGTGTTCGACGAGGAGCAGGTGTTCCGCATCGACCACTTCCTCGGCAAGGAGGGCACCCAGGACCTGCACGTCCTGCGCTTCGCCAACGGCCTGTTCTCCTCGGTGTGGAGCCGCGAGCACGTGGCGCAGGTGCAGGTCGACGTCCCCGAGACCCTCGACGTCGCCGACCGCGCGGAGTTCTACGACGCCACCGGCGCCGTCCTCGACATGCTGGTCACCCACCTGTTCCAGGTGGCCGCGGAGGTGGCCATGGAACCGCCGGTCTCGCTGACGCCGGCCGACCTGCAGGAGGCCCGCGAGGCGGTGCTGGCCGCGTTCCGGCCGCTGGCGCCCGAGGACGTCGTCCTCGGCCAGTTCGAGGGCTACCGCGACCTCGACGACGTCGCCGGCGACAGCCGCACCGACACCTTCGTCGCGGCGCGGCTGTGGGTCGACACCGACCGCTGGCACGGCGTCCCGTTCCTGCTGCGCACCGGCAAGCGCATGGCCGAGGGGCACCAGAAGGTGACGCTGGTGATGCGGCGTCCCGACGGGCCGGTGGGCGCCCTGCCCGGCGGCGGGAACACCGTGTCGCTGTCGCTGTCAGGGGCCGGGGCGCTCGACCTCGGGCTGGTGGCCAAGCGCCCCGGTCCGGACCTGGAGCTGGCGGTCGCCGGCACCTCGCTGGACCTGGCGTCCGTCCCCGGCGGGGAGCCGCTGCCGGCCTACGCCTCGCTCATCCACGACGTGCTGGTCGGCGACCGGTCGCTGTTCACCACCAGCGCGGGGCTGGCGCAGGCCTGGCGGGCGGTGCAGCCGGTGCTCGACGACCCGCCGGAGCTGCGGCCCTACGCGCCCGGCTCGTGGGGGCCGGCGCAGGCCGCCGCGCTGGCCGACCCGTGCGGGTGGGCGCTGGGGAGCTGAGGTCCGGGCCGGGCTCTGGTCGCCTCGCGGCGAGAAGCACGATGCGGCTCCGGACCCCCGACCGGAGTCGGGGCGGTGGTCCACAACGGCGGTATCCAATTGGCACCCGGGGACACAGAGTCGCCCGGCCCGGACGGTTCCGACCGTACCCCTCCCGCGGCGCTCACACACGCCGATCGCGGGGTGTCAGACTCCGGCCGTGGCCGACCTGACCCGCACCGAGGCCGCCGTCCTGGACGCCGTCGACGAGGCCGCCGCCGTCGACCTGCTGTGCCGCCTGGTGGCCGTCCCCTCGGTCGGCGGGACGGCGGCGGAGGGCGAGGTGCAGTCCCTGGTCGCCGGTGAGCTCGACGCGCTGGGCTGCGACGTCGACCGCTGGGCGATCGACCTCGCCGCGGCCGCCACCGCCCCGGACGCGCCGGGCCAGGAGGTGCAGCGGGAGGAGGCGTGGGGCGTCGTCGGCACGCTGCCCGGCGACGGCGACCCGGCGCTGGTGCTGTGCGGGCACTCCGACGTCGTCCCGACCGGCGACCGGACGCTGTGGGCCGGCGACCCGTTCACCCCGCGCCTGGCTGGCGGCGCCGTGCACGGCCGCGGCACCTGCGACATGAAGGGCGGCCTCGTCTCCGCGCTGGCCGCGCTCGCCGCGGTCCGGGCGGCGGGGGTGCGGCTGCGCCGGCCGGTGGCGGTGCACAGCGTCGTCGGCGAGGAGGACGGCGGCCTCGGCGCGTGGGCGACGCTGGCCCGCGGTCACCGCGGTGACGCCTGCGTCATCCCCGAGCCCACCGACGGCGCCGTCGTCACCGCCGCGGCCGGGGCGCTGACCTTCCGGCTGGAGGTGACCGGCGCCGCCGCGCACGCCGCGATGCGCGACCGCGGGGTGAGCGCCGTCGAGCTGTTCGCCGACGTGCACGCCGACCTGCGCGCGTTCGAGGCCGAGCGGCAGCGCACCGCCGACCCGCGCTTCACCGGCGAGCGGTACCCCTTCGGGCTGTCGATCGGCACGGTGCGCGCCGGGGAGTGGGCGTCGACGGTGCCCGACCGGCTCGTCGCCGAGGGCCGCTACGGCGTGCGGCTGGGCGAGCCGGTCGGGGACGCCCGTGCCGCGTTCGAGGGCCGGGTCGCGGCGTTCTGCGCCGGGCACCCGTGGCTGGCCGCGCACCCGGTGCAGGTGTCCTGGGCGGGCGGCGCCTTCGCCAGCGGTGAGCTCCCGCCGGGCTCGGCGCTGCTCGGCGAGGTGCGTGCCGCCGTCGTCGACGCGGGAGGCCCGCCGCCGCCCGAGCGCGCCGTGGCCGCCGGCACCGACCTGCGCCTCTACGCCGCCGCGGGCGTCCCGGCACTGCACCTCGGGCCCGGCGACCTGCACCTGGCGCACGGCCCGGCCGAGCGGGTGCCGGTGGCCGAGGTGACCGCCGTCGCGCGGGCGCTGGCACTGCTCACCCTCCGCCGCTGCGGGGTCGCGTGATCGCCTACGAGGACTTCGCGGCCCTGACCGGCGACTCCCCCACCGCGCGCACCGAGTGGGCCGCCGTCGTCGCCGCGTGGAGCGAGCCGCACCGCCGCTACCACGACCTGCACCACCTGGCCGCCGTCCTGGGCCTGGTCGGGGAGCTGTCCGCCGCGGCCGACGACCCGGCCGCCGTCGCGCTGGCCGCCTGGTACCACGACGTGGTCTACGACCCGCGCCGCGAGGACAACGAGCGGGTCAGCGCCGAGCGGGCGCGCGCCGGCCTGCGCGGGCTGGTGCCCGCCGCGCGCCTCGACGAGGTGGCCCGGCTGGTGCTGCTCACCGCCGGGCACGACCCCGCGCCGGGCGACGCGGACGGCGCGGTGCTGTGCGACGCCGACCTCGCCGTGCTGGCCGGGCCGCCGGAGTCCTACGCCGCCTACGCCTCGGCGGTGCGCGCGGAGTACGGGCACCTGTCCGACGAGGACTTCACCGCCGGGCGGATCGCGGTCCTGGAACGCCTCCTGGCGCTGCCCGCGCTCTACCGGCTGCCGGCCGTGGCCACCGACTGGGAGCCGCGGGCGCGGGCCAACCTCACCGCGGAGCTCGGCCTGCTGCGGTCCCGCGCCTCTTGACGCGCAGGCCGGCGCCCACCAGCCGGGCGAGCAGCTCGCGGGCGCCCACCGGCTGCGCGCCCGCGGCCACGGCGACGTCGTAGAGGTCCTCGGGGACGTCGTAGTGGTCGCCCTGGAAGACCCGGCGCGGGATGCCGAGCTCGGCGGCGACGAAGGCGTGCAGCTCGTCGTGGGAGACGTCGCTGACCAGGTGCGACCACCGGCGGCCGCGCCATGGCCAGACCGGGGGGTCGATGAGCACGGCCACGGAGTGCAGTCTGCCGGGCGCCGACTAGCGTCGTCCGGGTGAGCAGGGAGATCCGCTGGGGCGTCGTCGGGCCGGGGCGCATCGCGCAGAACGTGATGGGCGACTTCGCGCACGTGGAGGGGGCGAAGCCGGTGGCCGTGGCCTCCCGCTCGGCCGAGCGCGCGGAGACCTTCGCGCAGCAGCACGGGCTGGAGCGCGCGTACGGCTCCTACGCCGAGATCCTGGCGGACCCCGACGTCGACGTCCTCTACGTCGCGACCCCGCACCCGCAGCACCACGCGGTCGCCCTGGCCGCGATCGACGCCGGCAAGGCGCTGCTGGTGGAGAAGGCGTTCACCGCCACGACCGCAGGGGCCGCCGAGGTGGTCGACCGGGCCCGCGAGCGCGGCGTCTTCGTCATGGAGGCGATGTGGACGCGCTTCCAGCCCGCCGTCGTCGCGCTGCGCGAGCTGGTGGCCGACGGCGCGATCGGCGAGGTCCGCTCGGTGCAGGCCGACCTCGGCGTCGACCGCGCCTACGACCCCGCCGACCGGCTCTTCGCCCTCGAGCTCGGCGGCGGGGCGCTGCTGGACCTCGGCGTGTACGTCGTCTCGTTCGCGCAGATGCTGCTCGGCGCGCCCGACACCGTCACCACCGCCGGCTCGACCTACCCGACCGGGGTCGACGCCGAGGCCGCGCTGCTGCTCGGGTGGGACGACGGCCGCACCGCCACGCTCACCACCTCGCTGCGCTACCCGACGCCCGGGCAGGCGCGGGTCTTCGGCACCGGCGGCTGGATCGACGTCCTCCCCCGCTTCCACCACCCGGACACCATCGTCCTGCACCGCACCGGCGCCGGGCCGGAGACCATCACCCGCCGGCCCGACGGCGTCGGCTACTCCCACGAGCTGGCCGAGGTCACCGCGTGTCTCCGGGCCGGGCGCACCGAGAGCGCGGTGATGCCGCTGGCCGACACCCTCGCCGTCCAGGACGTGCTGGGACGCGCCGCCGAGCAGCTCGGCGTCGCCCATCGGGAGGATCCCGACGCGCTCGCTGTGTGACGCTCCACGTTCCGCGGTGTGGTGCCGATGACACCGGACTCCCCCGGGGCCGGCACCGACCGGGGCCAGCACCGGCGCAGCCACTCCGGCGACGGCGACTCCGACGACGACTGAGCCCTCCTACTCCGGCGGGCCGGGGCCCGCTCCCGCGAGCGGCGTCCCGGCCTGCGGCGCCTCCGGGGACGTCCAGGCCCGCCCGGAGGCCTGCTCGGCGGTCGGCACGCGGGTCGGCGTCCCGCCGGTGCGGCGGACCGCGTCGGCGAGGACGACCGCGTCGGTGACGGCCGCGCCGCCGGGGTCGTTGTTGAGGTACACGAGGACCTCGCCGTCCCCGTAGGTGTCCGCCAGCCGCTCGGCCCACAGCCGCAGGGTCTCGGGACGGTACGCCCAGCCCTCGGCGCCGGTGTGCAGCCGCAGGTAGCCCCAGCCGGTGGTGCGCCACAGCGGGGTCACCGGCCGCTCGGCGCGGTCGGCCCAGCACAGCGCCGCGCCGTAGCGCTCCAGCAGCGCCCGGACCTCGTCGGTCTCCCACGTCGCGTGCCGCGGCTCGACGGCCACGCGGACGCCCGGCGGGAAGCAGGCCAGGCAGTCACGGAGCAGGCCGGCGTCGGCCCTGAGCGTGGGCGGGAGCTGCAGCAGGACGACGTCGAGGCGGTCGCCTAAGCCCTCCGCGTGCTGCACCAGCCGGGCGACGGGCTCGTCGGGCTCGCGCAGCCGCTTGACGTGGGTGAGGAAGCGGCTGGCCTTGACCGCCCAGCGGTAGTCGGCCGGCGTCCGCGCGCGCCAGGCGGCGAAGGTGCCGCGCTCGGGCAGCCGGTAGAAGGCGGCGTTGCTCTCGACCGTGGCGAAGTGCTGCGCGTGGTGCTCCAGCCACAGCCGCTGGGGCATGCGCTGGGGGTAGAAGCGGCCGCGCCAGTCGCGGTACTGCCACCCCGACGTCCCGATCACCACGGCCACGCCCGCCGCCTACCCGGCCCGCCCACGGCGTGCACGTGCGGTCCCCCGGCGTGGGGACGGGGACGTGCACGCGGACCAGCACACGCGCAGCGCCCTCCCGTGCGGGTCCAGGGGGCCGTCAGGGCGTGTTCGTCCCGCGACCGGGCCCGCAGACGCCGACAGGGGCGGCCCCGCGGTGCGGGACCGCCCCTGCCGGGCAGTGCGTCGTGCTACGAGCGGGCGGGACTCAGAAGTCCATGCCGCCCATGCCGCCGTCGCCGCCCGGCATGGCCGGGGCGGACTTCTCCGGCTTGTCGGCGATGACGGCCTCGGTGGTGAGGAAGAGCGCCGCGATGGAGGCGGCGTTCTGCAGCGCCGAGCGGGTGACCTTGGCCGGGTCGATGATGCCGGCCGCGACCAGGTCCACGTACTCGCCGGAGGCGGCGTTGAGGCCCCAGCCGGTCTCGGAGTTGCGGACCTTCTCCGCCACGACGCCGCCCTCGAGGCCGGCGTTGATGGCGATCTGCTTCAGCGGCGCCTCGAGCGCGACGCGCACGATGTTGGCACCGGTCGCCTCGTCACCCTCGAGCTCGAGCTTGTCGAACGCGACGGCGGTGGCCTGCGCGAGAGCGACGCCACCACCGGCGACGATGCCCTCCTCGACGGCGGCCTTGGCGTTGCGCACCGCGTCCTCGATGCGGTGCTTGCGCTCCTTGAGCTCGACCTCGGTCGCGGCGCCGGCCTTGATGACGGCGACGCCACCGGCCAGCTTGGCCAGGCGCTCCTGCAGCTTCTCGCGGTCGTAGTCGGAGTCCGACTTCTCGATCTCGGCGCGGATCTGGTTGACCCGGCCGGCGATCTGGTCGCTGTCGCCGGCGCCCTCGACGATCGTCGTCTCGTCCTTGGTGACGACGACCTTGCGGGCGCGGCCCAGCAGCTCGAGGCCGGCGTTGTCCAGCTTGAGGCCGACCTCCTCGCTGATGACCTGACCACCGGTGAGGATGGAGATGTCGGCGAGCATGGCCTTGCGGCGGTCACCGAAGCCGGGGGCCTTGACGGCGACCGACTTGAAGGTGCCGCGGATCTTGTTCACGACCAGGGTCGCGAGGGCCTCGCCCTCGACGTCCTCGGCGATGATGGCCAGCGGCTTGCCCGACTGCATGACCTTCTCCAGCAGCGGGAGCAGGTCCTTGACCGAGCTGATCTTCGAGTTGACGACGAGCACGTACGGGTCGTCGAGGACGGCCTCCATGCGCTCGGCGTCGGTGACGAAGTAGGGCGAGATGTAGCCCTTGTCGAAGCGCATGCCCTCGGTGAGCTCGAGCTCGAGGCCGAAGGTGTTGCTCTCCTCGACGGTGATGACACCTTCCTTGCCGACCTTGTCCATCGCCTCGGCGATGAGCTCACCGATGGCGGTGTCGGCGGCGGAGATCGACGCGGTGGCGGCGATCTGCTCCTTGGTCTCGACGTCCTTGGCCGTCGAGAGCAGGTACTCGGTGACCGAGGCGACGGCCTTCTCGATGCCCTTCTTCAGGGCCATCGGGTTGGCGCCGGCGGCGACGTTGCGCAGACCCTCGCGGACGAGCGCCTGGGCGAGCACGGTGGCGGTGGTGGTGCCGTCACCCGCGACGTCGTCGGTCTTCTTCGCGACCTCCTTGACCAGCTCGGCGCCGATCTTCTCCCAGGGGTCCTCGAGCTCGATCTCCTTGGCGATGCTCACACCGTCGTTGGTGATGGTGGGAGCGCCCCACTTCTTCTCGAGGACGACGTTGCGGCCCTTGGGGCCGAGCGTCACCTTGACGGCGTCGGCGAGGGTGTTCATGCCCCGCTCGAGGCCGCGGCGCGCCTCTTCCTCGAAGGCGATCATCTTGGCCATGTGGTGATGTCCTCCATGCATGGATCGCTGCACGGCCGGGACCGGCGCCCGCGACGGACGACACCGGCGCCGCGGGCGCTCACGTGGCCCGCGCTCCAGTGCCTCACCGTTCCGACCTGATTGGCACTCGGCACTGTCGAGTGCCAATCGAGAGTCTGGCACTCGCCCCTGCCGAGTGCAAGAACGGGGGTGGGAGCCGGCTGTTCTCGGGGCCCCGGTCAGTCGGAGAGCCGCGCGAGGACGGCGGTCCAGACCGCGCCGAACGCGGCCAGCGGGACCAGCCACGACCAGCCGTACGGGGAGAACCCGACGCCGAGCACCCACACCCAGCCGCTCTCCGGGTTGTCGGCGGCCAGGCCGACCGACAGCCACGCCCAGGGCAGCACCGCCCAGGCCGCGGTCCCGGCCAGCCAGGACCACAGCCGCCGCGGCCGCCGCCGGCCGACGGCGCGGCCCACGAGCACCACGGTGGCCACCGCGAGGACCCAGGTGACCAGCCGGGTGCCGCCGGACCCGCCGGTGCGCACCCCGGTGGCGTGCAGGACGGCGGAGCCGACGAGGAGGAGGACCAGCACGGCGCCGTGGGCGGCGAGCAGCGCCGGCGCCCAGCTCGGTGGCGGGCTCCCGCCGTCCCCGGACACGGCGGCGGCCCGGCCCCCACGACGGGGACCGGGCCGCTGCACGTCTCGATCGGGGTTCAGGCGGTGCGCACCGCGTCGGCCTGGGGGCCCTTCTCGCCCTGCACGACCTCGAAGGTGACCCGCTGGCCCTCGTCGAGGCTCTTGTACCCGTCCATCTGGATGGCCGAGTAGTGGACGAAGACGTCCTGGCCGCCGTCGACGGCGATGAAGCCGAAGCCCTTCTCGGCGTTGAACCACTTCACGGTGCCCTGTGCCACGTGTGCTCCCACGTTTCGTGCGTGCGGACGGACCCCGGGTTCCGGGGGCCGGGTACAGCTCTTCCGCCCGTCGGACACGAACGTGGAACTGACAACCGCGCGAGAACGTACAACAGCGGGCGCCACCTGGGCAGTCACCCGGCGCCGGGGACGTGGCCCGATCGGGGGGTGCGGTCACCCGCCCGGACCGGTGCCGGCGGGTCGCCCACGCCCCTACCCGATGAGCCCGGCCGCCCGTGCCGACCGCAGCGAGGGCTCGACCCGGTGCGTGGGGCCGACGACCGGCTCCAGCGGGTCGAGGGTCTTCAGGCCCTCGCCGGTGTTGAGGACGACGGTCTCCCTGGTCGGGTCCAGCCGCCCGTCCCCGACCAGCTGCCGCAGGACGGCGACGGTCACCCCGCCGGCGGTCTCGGCGAAGACGCCGGTCGTGCGGGCGAGGTCGCGGATGCCCTGCACGATCTCGTCGTCGCCCACGCGGCCGACCGCGCCGCCGGTGCGCCGGATGGCGTCGAGGGCGTAGGGGCCGTCGGCGGGGTTGCCGATGTTCAGCGACTTGGCGATGCCGGTGGGCCTGACCGGCCTGACGACGTCCCAGCCGTTGTCGAAGGCGGTGGCGATCGGGTCGCAGCCGGCCGACTGGGCGCCGAACACCGTCCACTCGGTGGCCTCGACGATGCCGGCGGCGGCCAGCTCGCGGAAGGCCTTGTCCACCTTGGTCAGCAGCGAGCCCGACGCCATGGGGATGACGACCTGGGCCGGGATCCGCCAGCCGAGCTGCTCGGCGATCTCGTAGCCCATCGTCTTGGAGCCCTCGGCGTAGTACGGCCGCACGTTCTGGTTGACGAAGGCGGTGTCCTCGAACTCGTCGGTCTCGGCGAGCTCGCTGGTCAGCCGGTTGACGTCGTCGTAGGAGCCGTCGACGGCGACCAGCGTCTGGCCGTAGACCGCCGACTGCACGACCTTGCCCGGCTCGAGGTCGGCCGGGATGAAGACGTAGGAGGGCAGGCCGACGCGGGCGGCGTGCGCGGCCACCGAGTTGGCCAGGTTGCCGGTGGAGGCGGCGGCGATCTTGGCGTAGCCCAGCCGCTTGGCGGCGGTGGCCGCGAGGCTGACCACGCGGTCCTTGAAGGAGTGCGTGGGGTTGGCCGAGTCGTCCTTGACCCACAGCCCGCCGGTGATGCCGAGCTCGGCGGCCAGCCGGTCGGCGCGCACCAGGGGCGTCATGCCGGGGTCGAGCGAGACGCGGTCGGCGGGGTCCTGGCCCACCGGCAGCAGGGCGGCGTAGCGCCAGATGTTCTGCGGGCCGGCCTCGATCTGCTCCCGCGTCACCGCGCGCATGCGCTCGGGGTCGTAGTCGACCTCCAGCGGGCCGAAGCACTGCGCGCAGGCGTGCTCGGCGATGAGGCCGAAGGTGGCGCCGCAGTTGCGACAGACCAGGCCTCGGGCGGGGCTCGGGGGCACCGGGCCGCCGGCGCCGGAGTCGGCCTGAACGGATCCGGGAGCGGTCAGGGTCATGCGACGACTACCTCCTCATCTTCCCCGCGGCGGGCCGTCGAGCCGCGCGGGACGGAATTGGCACCTCTCGCCGCTCGCGCAGCGCGGTTGCCGGGGCTTCACCGGGCCGTGTCCCTCTGCCCCTCTGGATGAGTGGAACGCCGCCGACTCTACCCGGGTCCCGGGAGCCGGCCCGGGCCCGGCCATGCTGAGGACGTGGCAGCGCGCATCGTCTACACCGACCTCGACGGCACGATGGTCGGCCCGCGGGGATCGTTCTGGCACACCGTCGACGGCGCGCCCACCGCGGAGCCGGCCACCGCGCTGCTGGAGCTGCACCACGCCGGCGTCCCGCTGGTCATCGTCAGCGGCCGCACCGCCGACCAGGTGACCGAGGCGGGCCGGATCTTCGCCGCCGACGGCGCGATCGCCGAGCTGGGGTCGCTGGTCACGTGGAAGGGCGGCCGGGAGCGCCACCAGCTCACCGGCGAGCTGCCGGCGGAGCACGCCGGGCGGACGCCGGTGGCGGTCATGGCCGAGCTCGGGGTCGTCGAGGACCTCTGCGCCGCGCACCCCGGCCGGCTGGAGTGGCACGCGCCCTGGCACACCACGCACGAGGGCGACGCGCTGCTGCGCGGCTACGTCGACCCGCTCGCCGTCGACGCGTGGCTGGCCGAGCGGGGTGTCGGGTGGCTGACGCTCAAGGACAACGGCGCCATCCCGGCCTCGGCCCGGCTGGCACTGGCGCCGGAGGGGCAGCTGGCGCGGGTCTACCACCTCATGCCGCGCGGCATCACCAAGGGCGCGGCGATCGCCTGGGACCTCGAGCGCCGCGGGATCGACCCCGCCGACGCCGTCGCGGTCGGCGACAGCGTCAGCGACCTGGAGATGGCACCCGCCGTCGGGCGGCTGTTCATCACCGCCAACGGCGCCGAGGTCGACGGCATGGCGCCGCTGCTGGCCGCCGTCCCGAACGTCACCGTCACCGGGGCCGCGATGGGCGAGGGCTGGGCCCAGGCGATCCGCGCCTCCCTCTAGGACGTGACGTCGCGCCTCGCGAAGTGCCGGAACGCCAGCGCGGTGAAGACGGCGGCGTAGACCAGCGACTGCACCACCCCGCGGAAGAGGTCCGAGGAGTCGACCGGTGTCTGCAGCAGGTCGGTCCAGGCGAACTCCTCCGCCGTCGGGAACCAGTCGCGGATGGACCCGAGCTGCTCGACCTGGTCGAGGATGGCGAACACGAACATCGTGAACACCGCCCCGCCGACGGCGGCCAGCGGCGCGTCGGTGACGGTGGACAGCCAGAACGCCAGCGTGCCGACGACGAGCAGGTGCACGGCGAGGTAGCCGAGCATCCCGGCCAGCCGCAGCATCCCCTCCCCCTGCGACAGCGTCACCCCGATCGGCGTCTGGATCTCCTCGAAGCCGAACGCGATGCCCCCGGCGACCACCGCGACCAGGGCGAGGGTCAGCAGCGCGGCCACCGACATCACCAGCGCGGCGGCGAACTTCTGCCGCAGCAGCCGCGACCGCGGGACCGGGGTGGCCAGCGTGTAGCGCAGCGAGCCCCACTGCGCCTCGCTGGCCACGGTGTCGCCGAAGAACAGCGCGTAGACGACGACCAGGAAGAAGCCCGTCGTCGCGAACAGCACGAACAGCGTGAAGTTCAGGCCGCTGGACGTGGCGACGTCGACGAGGTTGATCCGGCTGTTGGTCTGCGCCTCCTCGCTGGCGCCCAGCTGCAGCGCGGCGATGAGCACCAGCGGGAGGGCGATCATCAGCGCGAACACGCCGATGGTGCGCCGCCGCTTGAACTGCCGGCGCAGCTCGACCGACAGCCGCAGCGTCCGCTCGGGCCGGTAGCCGGCGACCGCGCCGGTGGCCTGGACGTGCTCGGTGGTGCTCGCCATCAGTTCTCCCCCACCAGGGCCAGGAACGCGTCCTCCAGCCGGCGCCGCGGCGTGAACTGGTCGACGGCGACGTCGGCGGCCACGAGGGCCTGCAGCGCGGCCGCGCGCGAGGTCTGCGGGCCCAGGTCGGCGACCAGGCCCTCGTCGGTGTGCTCCACGGTGACGCCGGGCAGCCCGGACAGGACGGCGGCCGCGCGGTCGGCCTCGGCGTCGTCGGCCAGGCCCACGAGCACCGCGCCGCCGGTGCCGACGATCTCCTCGACCGTCCCCTGCGCGATCTTCTGCCCCTTGGCCATGACCACCACGTGGGTGCAGGTCTGCTCGATCTCGCTGAGCAGGTGGCTGGAGACGATGACCGTGCGGCCGGTCGCGGCGTAGGAGCGCAGCACCGCGCGCATGGCGTGGATCTGCGGCGGGTCCAGGCCGTTGGTCGGCTCGTCGAGCACCAGCAGGTCGGGCAGGCCGAGCATCGCCTGCGCGATGGCCACCCGCTGGCGCATGCCCTGGCTGTAGCGGCGCACCGGGCGGTCGATGGCCGCGCCCAGGCCGGCGACCTCGATGGCCTCCTCCATGTGCGCGTCCGCGGCCGGCCGGCCGGTGGCGGCCCAGTAGAGCGTGAGGTTGTCGCGGCCGGACAGGTGCGGCATCAGGCCGGTGCCCTCGACGAAGGAGCCCAGGCGCGAGAGCACCGGGGCGCCCGGGCCGGCGGCGTGGCCGAAGACGCTGATCCGGCCCTCGTTCGGGCGGATGAGCCCCATGAGCATCCGCAGCGACGTCGTCTTGCCCGCGCCGTTGGGGCCGAGCAGGCCGAGCACCTGACCGCGGCGGACCTCGAAGGACAGGTCGCGGACGGCGACGAAGCCGTCCTTGTAGGCCTTGGTCACGCCCTCGAAGCGCAGCGGCACGTCCTCGCCGTCGGGCTCGACCGCGCTGGTCACCCGACGCCGGCGGCGGCCCCACAGGGACCCGGCCAGCAGGCCGAGGAGCCCCAGCGCGACGACGGCGGCCAGCAGCCACCACCACCGCGAGGTGCCGCCCTCGGCCTGCGCCTGGCCCTGCACGGCGGGGGCGGCGAGCGTGCTGCCGCCGTTGCCCGCCCCGGCGAGGGCGACGGAGTAGACGGTCGCCTCGGCCGGCAGCGCGAAGGCCTGGTCGGTCGAGGAGACGACGACGCGCATGGTGTGGCCGGCCTCGAAGCGGTGCACGATGCCCGGCAGCGTGACGGTGACCTCGGTCGGCGCCGTCGGGTCGGGCGACAGCCCGCGGAGCGCGAGGGGGGCGACCACGCCGCCGGGCAGCGTCTGCGCGCCGTCGGGGCCGACGTCGTAGAGCTTGGCGAACAGGGTCGCGCTGCCGCTGGGCGAGGCGACGGCGAGGTCGACCGTCGGCGCGCCGACCACCTCGACGGCGTCGGCGAGCGGCTCGGTGGAGAAGGCGGCGAACTGGCCGGGGATCTCCACCGCGGTGCCGCCGAGCGCCGAGGCCAGCGACCCGAGCCCCGGGACGGTGGTGATCGCGGCGGGGGTGCCGCCGGCGGGGGTGACCACCGGCTGCGTCGGCCCGTCGAGGGCGAGGTCGGTCCGCTCGGCCGGCTCGCCGCCGTCCAGGCCCGGGTACGCGCCGGCGACGACGCTCTGCGAGCCGCCCTGGACCGAGCCCAGGCCGCTGCCCAGGCCGGTCGGGGCCGGGAACCGGAAGCCGGTGCCGGGGTCCTCGCCGCGGGCGGGGTCGTCCTCGTCGCGCAGGTGCCAGTCGAACCAGCCGGCGACCAGCTCGCGCAGGTCGGCGGTCTCGCGCTCCGAGGCCTGCGAGTCGTGGCCGCCGGCGTACCAGACGACCTTGACCGGGGTGCCGTTGGCGGCGATCCCCCGGGCGTTGGCGTCGGCCTGGCCGAGGCCGAACAGCGAGTCCTCGGTGCCCTGCACGAGCAGGGTCGGCGCGGTGATCCGGTCGAGCACCGCGGCCGGGCTGCTGCGGTCGAGGACGGCGGCGACCTCCGGCGTCAGGGTGCCGGTGGCCGCGGCGCCCTGGTAGGCGGCGCAGATGTCGGCGCGGAAGCGGCCGCAGGTGAGCGCCTGCTCGACCGCCGCGGGGTCGAGGGCGGAGGTGTCGATCGAGGAGGGGTCGAAGGACGGGACGCCCTGACCGGTCCCGCCGGAGGCGGCCGCCCCGTCGCCGCCGGTGTCGCCGCCGTCCTCGCCGTCCTCGGCCTCGCCGGCGCCCCCTCCGCCGAGCGCGTCGAGCAGGCCGCCGCCGGTCGGCACGGCACCCACACCGAAGAACAGCCCGGCCCACAGCCGCTTGTAGACGCCGGCGTCGGCGTCCTGCGGCGTGGCCGCGACCGTGGCGGCGTCGGTGGTGCCGGTCTGCGAGGGGAACAGCGCAGCGGTCAGCGAGTGCCAGGTGATCTGCGGCGCGATGGCGTCCACCCGGTCGTCGTAGGCGGCCCCGAGCAGGGACAGCGCCCCGCCGTAGGAGGCGCCGGCGACACCCACCCGCGGGTCGCCGTCGCCGTCGAGCAGGACGTCGTCGCGCTCGGCCAGCAGGTCGAGCAGCGTGGAGAGGTCGGCGACCTCGTAGCGGGGGTCGTCGAGGCCGATCTGCCCGGTGCTCGCACCGAAGCCGCGGGCGGAGTAGGTCAGGACGACGTAGCCGCGGCCGGCCAGGTCACGGGCGTCGTCGGCCACCGACTGCTTGCTGCCGCCGAAGCCGTGCGCCAAGACGACGGCCGGGGCGGGCGAGTCCGCAGAGGCCGACGCCGGCAGGTGGAGGGTGGTGTCGAGCTCGACGGCGTCGGCACCGGAGCCCGACGGCACCCGCGCCTCCTCCGTGGACACGTCCTCGGCGGCGGCCGCCGTGGCGGGCAGCGAGACGAGGACCGTGCCGGCGAGCAGCAGGCTGGTGAGGGCGCCGAGGGCCGCGCGGGCGCCGGAGCGCGGGCGGGGACGCACGGGCCCGCGGACGGGGCGCACGCTGCGGCCAACGGACGGCGTCGCACGGGTGTTCCGCAGGGGACCGCGGCGTGCGGAGCGGGCTCGGGTCAGGGCCGCCACTCGCCCGTGACGACGACGACCAGACCCGGGTCGGCCACGCCGGGGACCTCGAAGAAGCGCACGGTGGGCCCGACGGTGACGCCGGGGAAGAGCTCCATCAGCTGCAGGGCCGACTGGCGCTGCGTCTCGTCGCCCGAGGTGAAGAAGACGGTGGTCGTCGCGATCTCGCTGCCCTGGTACTCACCGACACCGGCCGCGGTCCACCCCTCGGCGACGAAGGCGCCGGAGACGTCGCCGGCCAGCCCGCCGACGTCGGTGGCGTTGAGCACGGTCACCGGCACCCGCACCGGCGTCGTGGGCGCCTGCTCGACCGGCGGCAGCGGGTCGACCGACAGCGGGGGCAGCGGGCCGGAGGGAGGTGCCACGGTCGCCGGCGCGGTGGCCGGCGCGGGTTCGGTGGCCCCGGTCTCCTGCGCCGCCGGGGAGGTGAAGCTGTAGACGCCGAGGACCACGAGCGCGACCACGACGACGGCGAGCAGGGCGAGGACGGGCCGCCGCCGGCGCGGGCGGTCCTCCTCGTCGTCGTCCCCGCGCAGCGCCGACGGGGAGACCCCGGCCCGGCGCGCGGCCTTGCGGCGCTCGACCTCCATCGCCTGCCGCTCGGCCCGGGACGCCGCGCGGCTGCCCACCACGCCGGTGGACGGGCCGGTGGAGGGACCGGTCGGCGGGCCGGCGACGGGCTCGTCGCGGCGGTCGCGGGTCGCGCGGCGCCGGTCGGCGACCCCGCGGTCGGGGATGGCCTCGGTGAGCGGCGCGGGCGCCGGGGCGGCGGCGCGGTCCCGCGCGACCTCGCGGTCGGGGATGGCCTCGGTGAGCGGCGCGGCCGCCCGGGCACGGGCGGACTCGCGGTCGGGGATCGCCTCGGTGGCCGGGGCCGCGGCCGGGGTGGCACCGGGGCCGGACGGGCGGGTCCAGTCGCGGTAGGCCGAGGAGCCGCCGCCGGAGGGCGGGGTGGCGGAGGGCGGGGTGGCGGACGGCGGGGCGGCGGACGGCGGTGCGGCGGGGGCGCGGCCGTTCCCGGCGGACCCGCGGTCCTCCTCGGGCGCGGGGCGGGCTGGCTCCACGGACGCGGGACGGGCCGGCGCGGCGGTCGCCGCACGGCCGCGCGCGGCGGGCCGGGCGGGCTGGTCCCAGGGGTCGAGGGGCGGCGCCGCGGGTCCGGGTGCGTCGAGCTGAGGGCTCGGCACCGCCTGGAAGGGCGCCATCGTGGTCCCGGGCGCGGCGGGGCGGGCCGGCGGCTCGGGGGCAGGGCGCACCGCCCCGGCGGGCGGGACCGGCAGCCGCGGCCGGGTCAGCGGTGCGGGTCCGGCCGGTCGGGACCGGGCGGCCGGGGCCTCGGGCTCGGGAGCGCGGGACGGCCGGGTCCCGGCGCGCGCCGGGCGTGACCAGGCGGCGGGCACCTCGGGCCCGGCGGGGCGCTCGGGCACCGGGGGCGCGGCCACCGGCGGTGCGGCCGGGCGCGCCGGTGCCGGTGGCGCGGGCGGGCGCCCGGCGGCCGGTGGCGCGGCCGGACGGCCGGTGAGCGGGCGGCGCCGGTCGCCGTCACCGCCCAGCAGGGCGTCGCGCCGGCGGTCGGCGCGGCTGCGGCCGGGGGTGGTGGCGTGGTCGCTGAGGTCGGGTGGCACCGGCGCGGCACCGGGCGGGATGGCGCCGGACGGCGCAGCGACGGGCTCCGGGGAGGCCTGCGGAGGCGCCGACGGCGGGGCGTCGGTACGGCGTCGGCCACCGGCCGCCGGGGCGGCCGGCCGGTCCGGTTGGTCACCAAACGACGCCGCATGCCTGCCCACGGTGACCAAATCTAGATGGCGGAGGAGCCCTTGCCCAGGATGTGAGGCGAACGCCGCTGTCGCCGGGCGCTGCGCAGCCGCCGCAACCGGCGGACCAGGAGGGGGTCGGCGGCCAGGGCGGCAGGCCGGTCGACCAGGGCGTTCAGTACCTGGTAGTACCGCGTCGGGGGGACGCCGAACTGCTCGCGGATCGCCGTCTCCTTCGCACCGGCGTGGCGCCACCACTGCCGCTCGAAGGCCAGCATCTCGTGCTCGCGCCGGGTCAGGCCCACGGGCTGTGCAGGGGCCTCGCTCGACGCCGTGCCCTCCGGCGGGGAGGCCGCGGGGGTGGGGTCGGGGCTCATGGTCGGGGACGTCCGTTCGATCGGGGGGAAGCCGTCACCGACCACGGTAGGCCCGGGTACCGACACTCGGCGGCGCGCCGTGCACGGGTCGCCCGATCCGTGATCACGGGCCCGCTCACGCGGCGGCGGGCACCCGCTCGGCGGCCGCACGGCGCCCCGCCGCGCGGGCGGAGCGCAGGCTGTCGACGGTGAGGACGACCAGCGCGGCCCACACGATGGCGAAGCCGGCCAGCCGCGCGGGGGGCATCGGCTCGGAGAACACGAAGACGCCGATGGCCAGCTGCATCAGCGGCGTGAGGTACTGCAGCAGGCCCACCGTGGACAGCGGGATGCGCCGCGCGGCCGCCGCGAACAGCAGCAGCGGCACCGCCGTGGCGATCCCGGAGCTCAGGAGCAGCAGCAGGTGCCCGGTGCCGGCGGTGCCCGCCGTCCCCTGGCCCGAGGCGTGCAGCACGCCGAGGACGGCCAGCGCGGGCACCACCGCCACCGCCGTCTCCACGAACAGGCCGGGGGCCGCCTCGACGCGGACCAGCTTCTTGAGCAGGCCGTAGCTGCCGAAGGTGCCCGCCAGGGTCAGGGCGATCCACGGCGGCCGGCCGTAGTCGACGGTGAGGACGCCGACGGCGACCGCGGCCAGCGCCACCGCCGTCCACTGCAGGGGACGCAGCCGCTCGGCGAAGACGACGACGCCGAGGAGGACGCTGACCAGCGGGTTGATGAAGTAGCCGAGCGAGGTCTCGACGACGTGGCCGGAGTTGACGCCGTAGACGAAGACCAGCCAGTTGGCCGCGATGAGCACCGACGCCCCCGCCAGCACGAGCATCGTCCGGAGGTCGGTGACGGCGGCCCGCACCAGCGACCAGCGGCGCAGCACGGTGAGGAGCAGGGCGACGAACAGCAGGGACCACACGACGCGGTGGGCGACGATCTCCAGCCCGCCGGCCGGCTCGAGCAGCGGGAAGTAGAGCGGGAAGACGCCCCACAGCCCGTAGGCCGACAGCCCCGCCGCCGTCCCCAGCCGCCGCTCGTCCACGGACGGACCGTACGCCCCGGCAGGTGGGGTCGTGAGCCGCGCTCAGGACCGGCGCCTCACCCGGTCTGGATGTAGTCGACCAGGTGGGCGCGCTCGTCCTCGAGCTCGTCGAGGCGGGCCTTGACGACGTCGCCGATCGAGACGATGCCGAGCAGCCGGCCGTCCTCCACGACGGGCACGTGGCGGACCCGGTGCTCGGTCATCAGCCGGGCCAGGTCGTGCACCGAGGCCGTCGGGACGCAGGTGCGGACCTCGGCGGTCATCAGCGCCGACACCGGCGCGTCGACCACGTCGGGCCCCGAGGCGTGCAGCCCCCGGACGACGTCCCGCTCGGAGAGGATCCCGTCGACGACGCCCGCAGCGCCGGAGACGACGAGCGCGCCGACCCCGTGGTCGGCGAGCAGGGACAGCGCGGCGCGGACGCTGGCCCCGGGCTCGACGGTGACGACCTCCGGACCCTTGCGACGCAGCAACTGGGCGATCTGCACGGGGCCCTCCCTCTCTCGGCGCCCGGAGTGTCCACCCGCACGCGCCGCGCGGACAACGGTCCTCCGCGCGGCCCGCGCACCCCTCCCCCGGGTGGCGCGGGCGGCCTACCGTCGGGGTGTGCGCACGAAGCACGAGGCATCCCCCTCCCTCGCCCGCCCGACGCCGTGGCAGTGGCTGCGCTACGCCTTCGGCGGCCGCCTGCCCCGGGCGCTGTCGGCGTGGGTGCTCTCCGACACCACCCGCACCGGGTGGGTGCGCCGGCACCTGGCCCGCTCGGTGGTGCAGCTCTCGCCCCTGGTGGCGCTGTGCCTGCTCGTGGTGCCGGTGGCGGTCACCTACCGGCTGACCGCGGCACTGGGCGGCCTGCTCGTGGGGCTCATGTACTCGGTGGCGTTCATGGTGGAGACGACCGAGCACCGGGTGGCGAAGGCCGGCTACCCGGCCGGCACCGCCGCGCGCCTGCGCGAGGAGCGCGCCGAGCGGGCGCGGGCCGCGCGCGTGGAGCAGCGCTTCCCCTACCGGATCGGCGGGTCCGGCAGCTTCGACTGACTCACCGCACCAGCGGGGCGAGGACGGCGACGGCGTCGTCCCGGAAGGCCGGCGTCACCTGACCGTCGCGCTGCACGAGCTCCAGGAGCGCGGCGGCCTCGTTGCCGAGGTCGAAGACCGGCAGGGCCGGCATGCGCCGCAGCGCCGCCAGGACGCCCTCCGCGGCGGGACCGACGGCGGCGGGGTCCGCCTCGGCCCGGGCGAGCAGGTCGACCAGCGCCCGGTGCGGCGCCGGGTCGGCCAGCTCCAGCAGGGTCGGGACGGTCGCCCGCTCGAAGGCCTCGGTGAGCCGTCCCTGGTCGGTGCCGGCGGTCACCGCCTGCAGCACGTCGGCGGCACGGGCGGCCGTCTGGTCGGCGGGCACGCGGTGGTCGAGGGCGAAGAGCTGCTCGAACACCTCCGGTCCCCCCGGCCCGACGGCGAGCGGGTCCTGCTCGAGCATCGCCACCAGGTCCACCAGCCGCTCGGGCCGGACGACGTCGTCGAGCACCTGCTGGACCCGCTGGCCGACGCCCGCGTCGAGCTCACCGGCGAGCACCGCCTCGGCGGCGGCCGCGTTCGCCGCGATCGCGGCCGACCGCCGGGGCCCTCCCTCGAGGGACTCGATCCGCCGGAGGTCCGCGAGCACCTCGCCGGCCCGCGGCCCCACGGCGTCAGGAGTCTGCTCCGCCGCCTCGGCGAGGGCGGCGATGGTCAGCCCCAGTCGCTCCGCGGGCGTCGCGGCGGTGGCCGGCAGGGCGGGCAGGAGGGGTGTCCCACCCGTGACGGGGGCGGCGCCGGTCTCCGCCGGGGGCTCGGTCGCGGTCGCCTGCCCCGCCGCCGCGGGCCGCTCCGCGCCGACGTCCGGGGACGGTCCCCGGCCGGGCCAGAGGAGGGTGAGGACCACGGCGAGCAGCCCGGCGAGCAGCAGTCCGACCCCGAGCGGCCACGCCGCCCGGCGGCGCCGGCGGACGGGGGCACGGTGGCTGGTGTGGGCGTGCGCGGGGCGGTGTGCACCCGCGGGCGGGACCGCCCGCCGCTCCACCGGCCCGGGGATCCCGACGTGCAGCACGGCGGGGCGTACGACGACGTCGGGGACGACGCCACGGGGAGCCGCGGCGACCGGTGCGGTCCCGGCACCGGCCCACGACGCGGCGACCTCGCCGAGCGCCACCTCCAGCTCCTCCGGTGGAGGGCGCCGGGCCGGGTCGGGGTCGAGCAGCCGTTCCAGCACCGGCTGCAGGGGTCCGGAGCGGACGTAGGGCGCCTGCTCACCCGACACGACCGCGGCCAGCGTCCCCGCGGCGTCGCCGCCCTCGTACGGCGGGCGGCCCTCGACCGTGGTGAAGAGCGTGGCGCCCAGCGACCAGAGGTCCGACGCGGGACCCGGTGACTCCCCGAGCGCCAGCTCCGGGGCGGTGTAGCCCGGGGAGCCGATCAGCAGGCCCGTCCCGGCGAGGGCGGCGTCGCCGACGGACTCGGTGACGCCGAAGTCGGTGAGGAAGACCCGGCCCGGTGAGGCGTCCCCCTGGGCACTGAGGAGCACGTTGGCGGGCGTGACGTCCCGGTGCAGGACGCCGATCCCGTGGGCCGCGCGGAGGACGCCGAGGACGGCCAGGCCGACCAGGGCCGTCCGCTGCGGCGACAGGGGCCCGTCCCGCGTGACCACCTCGGAGAGCCGGGTGCCCGGCACGTCCCGGAGGACGACGTGGGTCGCCGCGCCGTCGTCGACGACGTCGAGGACGGGCACGGCGCCGGGGTGGTCCAGGTGGATGAGGGCGCGGGCCGCACGCACGGTCTGCTCGCGGAGGACGGCGGGGTCGGTGCCGGGCACCTCGACCGGGAAGGTGACGTCCCGGACGAGCACGTCCCGTCCGAGGACAACGTCCTCCCCGCGCCGGACGGAGCCCGTCACACCGGCGTCCAGCTGCTCGTGCAACCGGTAGCGGTCCCCGACGAGGCGCCCGCCGTCCGCGGCTCGGACCATCGTGCCGCAGTACCCGTCCTGAGCAGCGGGTACGCCGTCCCGCAGGGACGACGTTGGGTCACCGGACGCTGACCGCAGGGCTCGCTGGTCGACGTCCCGGAGCCGACGGGGGGACTCGAACCCCCAACCGCCCGATTACAAGTCGGGTGCGCTGCCAGTTGCGCCACGCCGGCGGGACACGGGAACAGGTCCCGGGACAGGATAGGGACACCGCGGGGCCCCCTCGGCGCCACCCGGCTCGGCCGGCCCGCTGCTCGCTACGGACTCCCCCCGGAGCCGACGCGAGCGCCAGGAGGCCATCGGCTCCACCTGGTCGACCTGGCCGGACCCGGGGACGGTGAGGCCCGGGACGACCTTCGGGGCGGCGAGGAGCAGCGCACCGAGGACGAGCAGCACGACGGCCGTCCCGCAGGTCGCCACCCGGCGCCACGGCAACGTCTTCTCCAGGGCGATCACCCCGGCGACGAGTGCCGTCCAGGTGACGCTCATGACGCCGAGCGCGAACAGCGACGCCATCAGCGCCCAGCAGCAGCCGACGCACCAGGCGCCGTGCTGCGCACCCATCCGCAGCGCTCCCCGGCGCCCGTCGCGCCACACGCCGAGCAGGAAGCCCAGTGGACTGCGGCACCTGCCCAGGCAGGCGTCCTCGAGCGGGCTCAGCTCGTAGCCGGCCGCCACGAGGATCGTGACGCCCGCGATCCACCGGCCCGCGCGGTCCCGGGCGAGCACGCCGCCCGGCCCCGCCGGGGCTCAGGCTGCGTCGGTGCCCGCGGCCGGCCCCCGGCGCAGCCAGCCGGCCGGGTCGCTGCCGGGCACCGGCCCCTCGGCCAGCCAGCGGGCGAAGCCCTCGGGGTCGCGCCGCTCGAGCTCGTCGAGGGTCTCCTGGCGACGGCGGACGACGGCCTGCCGCGCGGCCGGGTCGAGCCGGCCGGCCAGGGCCGCGGTCGTGCCGAGCCACTCCTGGCCGAGCGCGGCGGTCGACAGCGTCGCCACCGGCGGCAGGGACAGCACGGTCGCGCCGGCCTCGGCCTGGCGCGCCCCGGTCACCGGCCGCTGCGTCCCCACCGGCGCCGCCGGCGGGGAGGGGGCCGCCGCGGTGCCGGGTCGGCGCCCGGCCGAGCGCCCGGCGCGCACCAGCCAGACGCCCAGCCCGGCGACGACGAGCAGGGCGCCGGCCAGCGCGGTGAGCGCCGGGCCGCCGAGCGCGGCGGTGCCGGACAGGAACAGCAGGACGCCGATCGTGACCGCGCCGGTGCGCCACGCGGCCTCCAGCGGCGCCGGGCCGCCGTCCCCGGTGGACTCGCGGGCCACCCCGGCGGCCAGGCAGGCGGTGACGACGGAGGCCAGCCCGACGGCCAGCAGCCCGGCGGGCCGCAGGGCGAGGCCGCCGAGGACGGCCACCGCCGTCCCGGCGAGCAGGACGAGGCCGAGGAGCAGGCGGGCGGGCAGACCGCGGGTGGACACGAGCAGCCTCCAGAGCACAGGCCGGGCACGGCGTCCGTCCGTCCTCGGGGAGGAGCGGCCGGGGTGCCCCCCTACCCCGCGACCGTCCGCCCGCACACCGTGGCCGGGCGTGTCGTGGTCCGCCCGGTCGCGCACGGCAGGATCGGCGCCCGTGACCTCCGTCGTCGACCTCGGGCCGCGGCTCGCCGTCGTCCTGGTGCTGCTCACCGCCGCGGCCGCGGCGGGTGGCCGGCTCTCCGGCCTGGGTCAGGAGCGGCCGGTGGTCGTCGCGGCGCTGCGGGCGACCGCGCAGCTGGCCGCAGTCTCGGCGGTGCTGCTGGTCGTCGTCGGCTCGCTGTGGCTGTCGGCGGCCTTCGTGCTGCTCATGGTCGGCGTCGCGGCGGTGACCGCGGCCGGGCGGGTGAGCGGCCTGCCGCTGCGCTCCCCCGGTGCCCCGCGCCGGGTGGCGACGGCGGGGCTGGCGGTGGCCGGCGGTGCCGCCCCGGTCGTGGCGCTCGTGCTGGCCAGCGGGACGGTGCCGCTGCGCGGCGAGGCGGTGGTGCCGATCGCCGGCATCCTCGTCGGCGGGGCGATGACCGCGACGTCGCTGGCCGGACGGCGGCTGCGCGAGGAGCTGACCACCCGGCGCGGCGAGGTCGAGGCGGCCCTGGCGCTGGGCCTGCTCCCCCGCGACGCCGTCCTGGAGGTCGCCCGCCCGGCCGCCGCCACCGCGCTCGTGCCGCCGTTGGACCAGACCCGGACCGTGGGCCTGGTCACGCTGCCCGGCGCGTTCGTGGGCGTCCTGCTCGGCGGGGGCAGCCCGCTGGCGGCCGGTGCCGCCCAGCTGCTCGTGCTGGTCGGGCTGCTGGCCGCCGAGGTGGCGGCCGTGTGGGTGGTCACCGAGCTGGTGGCCCGGGGGCGGGTGCTGGCGGGCCTGCCCCGCTGAGGTCCCGCCCGTGGGTCTGCCTAGGGACCTCCGCCCAGGGACCTCACAGGCGCTCCGCAGGGGCCCACCAGACGCCCGGCGCACCGTCGTGGGTGCGAGGGCGGCGGACGGCAGCCCAGGAGGAGGACCAGGACCGTGACCGACGGACACCCGTACACGAACCCGGCGCAGCAGCCGACCGGTGCGACCCCGGGGTGGACCCCGCCGCCGTCCGCGCCGCCCAGCGGCTCCTGGTACCCGCCGGCCGGCACCGCGACCGCGACCCTGCCGCCGGTGGCGCCGCCCGCGCCGCGCCGCACGGGCCGGCTGCGCGTCGGGGTCGCGGCCCTGCTCGCCGGCGCCCTCATCGGGGGCGGCACCGGCGCCGGCGTCGTGGCCCTGACCGACGACGGCGGCACCGCGGCCGCGACCACCACCGGCGCGCAGAGCGTGGTCATCACCGACCCGGAGTCGGCGACCGCGGTGACCGCCGCCGCCGCGAAGGCCGCACCCAGCGTCGTCACCGTCTACGTGACCAGCGGCTCGGGCTCGGGCAGCGGCTCGGGTGTCGTCCTCTCCGAGGACGGCTACGTCGTCACCAACGACCACGTGGTGAGCCTCGACGGCAGCGCCGGCAGCGCCACCGTCCAGGTGCGGACCTCCGACGGCACCCTCTACGACGCCACCGTCGTCGGCACCGACCCGACCTCCGACCTGGCCGTGGTGCAGCTCAGCGGTGCCAGCGGGCTGACGCCGGCCACCTTCGCCGACTCCGACTCGGTGCAGGTCGGCGACCTCGCGGTCGCGATCGGCGCCCCGCTCGGCCTGTCCGACACGGTCACCGACGGGATCATCAGCGCCACCAACCGCGCGGTGGCCACCGGCTCCACCCAGGACGACGCCACGGTCATCGACGCGCTGCAGACCGACGCGGCGATCAACCCGGGCAACTCCGGCGGCGCGCTGGTGGACGCCGCCGGCGAGGTGGTCGGCATCAACACCGCCATCGCCTCGGTCGCCTCGGGCATCCCGGGCCAGGAGTCGCAGAGCGGCAACATCGGCGTCGGCTTCGCGATCCCGAGCAACACCGCCCAGCGCATCGCCGAGGAGATCGTGCAGACCGGATCGGCCACCCACGCCGTCCTCGGGGTGCAGGCGCAGACCGCGGCCAGCGACACCAACAGCGAGGTCGGCACCGGCGCGCAGGTCGTCCGGGTGCAGGACGGCGGGGCCGCCGCGTCGGCCGGCCTGCAGGCCGGTGACGTGGTGACGGCGGTCGGCGACCGGGCGGTCACCACCTCCACCGAGCTGACCGCGGCCGTGCGCGGCGCCGCCCCCGGTGACGAGGTCACGCTGACCGTCCGCCGCGACGGCCGCACCTCGACCGTCGACGTCACCCTCGGCAGCAGCGACGGCTGAGCCGTTGCCCGCTCCGGACCGGCACCCTCCTCCGCCTAGGCTGGGGAGGGTGTCGTCGTCCCGGGTCCCGCCGTCGCCGACCGTCCCGCTGACCTCCTCGCTCGACGACCCGGAGCGCGCCGAGGGGCTGCGCCGGATGAAGCGGCTGGCCACCTCGCTGTTCCTGGCCGCCGCGGCGGTCTTCCTCGCGTGCGTGCTGCTCGGTGAGGAGACCGGCGCGTGGGTGGGCTACGTGCGGGCCACCGCCGAGGCGTCCATGGTCGGTGCGCTGGCCGACTGGTTCGCCGTCACCGCGCTGTTCCGGCACCCGCTGCGGATACCGATCCCGCACACGGCGATCATCCCGCGCAAGAAGGACCAGATCGGCGCGAGCCTCGGCGCCTTCGTGCAGGAGAACTTCCTCACCCGCGCCGTCGTCGACGAGAAGCTCGCCACCGTCGACGTCCCCGGCCGGCTCGGTGCCTTCCTGGCCGCGCCCGGACGGGCCGAGCGGCTGGCCGGGGACGCCGCCGTCGCGCTCTCCGGCGTGACCGACCTGCTGCGCGACGACGACGTCCAGGACGCCGTCGCCGGGCTGGTCGACCGCAAGCTGCACGAGACGCCGGCCGCGCCGGTCCTCGCCCGCGTGGTCGAGCTGGTCGTCGACGGCGACCGCCACCAGGAGGTGCTGTCGGCGGCGCTGCGCTACCTGGCCCGCTTCCTGCAGGACAACCGCGTCGTCTTCCGGGCCCAGCTGGGGGACGCCTCGCCCGCGTGGGTGCCCGACTGGGTCGACGACCGGGTGTTCGACCGCGTCTTCGCCGGCGTGCAGTCCTTCCTCGACGAGGTCGGCGACGACCGGCACCACGAGCTGCGCCGGGTCTACGACGCCCGGCTGCGCACGTACGTGCACGCGCTGCGCACCGACCCCGACACCGCCGCCCGCGTCGAGGCGTTCAAGAAGGAGCTGCTCGAGCACCCCGCGGTGCGGACCTGGTCGTCGTCGCTGTGGACCAACGCCAAGACGGCGTTCCTCAGCGCCGCCGCCGACCCCGACTCCGAGCTGCGGGCCCGGGTCGCCGGCCTCATCCGCGACGCCGCCCGGCTGCTGCAGACCGACCCGCGGGTGCGCGAGCGGGTGCAGCGGCAGTCGGTGCGGGTGGCCGGGTACCTGGTCGAGCGGTTCTCCGGCGACCTCGCCGACGTCGTCGGCACCACGGTCGCCCGCTGGGACACCGAGGAGACCAGCCGCCGCATCGAGCTGCAGGTGGGCCGGGACCTGCAGTTCATCCGCATCAACGGCACCGTCGTCGGCGGCCTGGCCGGCCTGGTGATCTACACCGTCGCCCAGCTGCTGGGCTGAGCCCGGCGACGATCAGGTGACCTGATCGTGCAGCGTCCTACCGCACGTCCCACCGTCAGGTAGGACGCTCGACGATCAGGTCACCTGATCACCGCAGCGTCTCAGCGGCGAGCCGCTGCCGCGGCGTAGAGGGCGATGCCGGCGGCGACGCTGACGTTGAGCGACTCGGTGTCGCGGGCGATCGGGATGCGCAGGACGACGTCGCAGCGCTCGCGGACCAGCCGGGACAGGCCCGTCCCCTCGGCGCCCACCACGAGGGCGAGCGGGTCGGCGAAGCCGTCGAAGTCGTGCAGGTCCGTCTCGCCGTCGCCGGCCAGGCCCACGGTCACCAGGCCGGCGTCCCGGTAGGAGGCCAGCGCGCGGGCCAGGTTGACCGCGCGGGCCACCCGCAGCCGGGCCGCCGCACCCGCGCTGGTGCGCCAGGCCGAGGCGGTCATGCCGACCGCGCGCCGCTGCGGGACGACGACGCCGTGCGCGTCGAACGCGGCCGCCGAGCGGACGACGGCACCGAGGTTGCGCGGGTCGGTGACGCCGTCCATGGCCACCACCAGCGGCGGGCGGCCGGAGTCCCGGGCGACGTCGAGCAGGTCGTCGGGGTGCGCGTACTCGTAGGGCGGCACCTGCAGGCCGATGCCCTGGTGCAGCGCGCCGTCGGACATCCGGTCGAACTCGCCCTTGCCGACCTCGAGCAGCGGCAGGCCGCGGTCGGCGGCCAGCTGGACCGCCTCGGTGATCCGCTCGTCGGTCGCCGCCCGGCTGTCGCCGGTGACGACGTAGAGCGCGGTCGCCGGGATCTGCGCGCGGAGGGCCTCGACGACCGGGTTGCGGCCCAGCAGCAGCTCGGGCGCCTCGTCGGCGCGCTGACGGCTGCGGTCGCGCTCGGCCCGGCGGCGGGCGTCGGCCTGGGCCCGCCGCTGGGCGGGGTGCCCGGTGCGCTTCTCGGCGGGCGGGGTGGCTCCGCGCCCGGCCAGGGACCGGCGGTTCTTGCCGCCGGTGCCGGCGGTGGCCGTCTTCTTGCCGGCACCGCTCGTGCGGCCGCGGCGCTGGCTGTTGCCGGCCATCAGCGGGTCAGCTCCCATCGGGGTCCCTGCGGGGTGTCCTCGACCTGCACGCCGAGGGCGGTGAGCCGGTCGCGCAGCGCGTCGGCGGTGGCGAAGTCCCTGCGCGCGCGGGCGGCCTGCCGCTGCTCGAGCGCCAGCCGGACCAGCCCGTCGGTCACCTCGGCCAGCCGGTCGTCTCCGCCACCGGCCCACCGCGGGTCGAGCGGGTCCAGGCCCAGGACGCCGAGCATCGCCCGGACCGAGCCCAGCGCGCCGGCGACCGCCTTCTCGTCCCCGGCGGCCAGCGCGGTGTTGCCCTCGCGCACCGCCTCGTGGATCGCGGCCACCGCCGCGGGGGTGCCCAGGTCGTCGTCCATCGCCGCCCGGAACACCTCCGGCAGCGAGGTGTCCTGGTCGGCGCCGACCCGCTCGGCCGCCCGCTGGACGAACGACTCCAGCCGCCGGTAGGCCGCGCCCGCCTCGGCCAGCGCGGCGTCGGTGAACTCGATCGTCGACCGGTAGTGCGGGGCGACCAGGTAGTAGCGCAGCTCGACCGGCCGCACCCGCGCGACGACCTCGTCGACCAGCGCGGTGTTGCCCAGCGACTTGCTCATCTTCTCGCCGCCGAGGGTGACCCAGCCGTTGTGCAGCCAGTACCGGGCGAAGCCGTCGCCGGCCGCCCGCGACTGCGCCTGCTCGTTCTCGTGGTGTGGGAAGCGCAGGTCCAGCCCACCGCCGTGGACGTCGAACTCCGGCCCGAGGTAGCGCTCGGCCATCGCGGAGCACTCCAGGTGCCAGCCGGGCCGGCCCCGGCCCCACGGCGTCGGCCACGCGGCGGTGTCGGGCTCGCCGGGCTTGTGCGCCTTCCACAGCGCGAAGTCGCGGGGGTCGCGCTTGCGCTCGTCGGTGTCGGTGTCCGCGGCGGGCTCGAGGTCGTCCACCCGCTGGCGGGTCAGCGCGCCGTACCCGGGGAACGAGCGGACGTCGAAGTAGACGTCGCCGTCGACGGCGTAGGCGTGCCCGCGCTCGACCAGCCGCTCGATCAGCTCGACCATGTCGGGCACGTGCCCGGTGGCCCGCGGCTCGTAGGTGGGCGGCCGCACGCCGAGCGCGTCGTAGGCGCGGGTGCAGGCCAGCTCGTTCTCGTAGGCCCAGGCCCACCACGGGACGCCGGCGGCGGCGGCCTTGACGAGGATCTTGTCGTCGATGTCGGTGACGTTGCGGACCAGCGTGACGTCGAGCCCGTGCCCGTGCTCCAGCCAGCTGCGCAGCACGTCGAAGACCAGGGCGGCGCGCACGTGCCCCACGTGCGGCGGACCCTGCACGGTGAGCCCGCAGACGTACATCGAGGCCTGTCCCGCACGCAGGGGCGTGAAGTCGCGGACCGCGCGGGCGGCCGTGTCGTACAGGCGGAGGCTCACCGTGGCGAGTCTACGGAGGCCCCGCGGACGACCAGCGCCGTCGCCACGGCCGCCCGGCCCTCCCCGCGCCCGACCAGCCCCAGCCCGTCGGTGGTGGTGGCGGTCACGCTGACCGGGGCGCCGAGCGCCGCCGACAGCGCCGCCTCGGCCTCGGCCCGGCGCGGGCCCAGCTTCGGCGTCGGCGCGACCAGCTGGACGACGGCGTTGCCGACCCGCCAGCCGGCCGCGGACAGGGTCTCCCGCACGTGCTCGAGGACGGCGACGCCGCGGGCCCCGGCCCAGCGGGGGTCGTCGGTGCCCAGCAGCCCGCCGATGTCGCCGAGGCCGGCCGCGGACAGGACGGCGTCGGTGAGCGCGTGCGCCACGACGTCGCCGTCGGAGTGCCCGGCGCAGCCGTCCGCGCCGGGCCACTCCAGGCCGGCCAGCCAGCACTCGCGGCCGGACTCGACCGGGTGGACGTCGACGCCGAGGCCGACCCGCGGCAGCTCGGTCACCGGGCCGCCTGCAGCCCCGGCACCTGGAGCTCGGCGAGGTGCAGGTCGTGCGGCACGGTCACCTTGGCCGCGCGCTCGTCCCCGGCCACGGTGGTCACCGGGACGCCCGCGGCGCGGACCACCGCGGCGTCGTCGGTGAGCTCGACGCCGTCGGCCAGCGCGGCGTAGGCGGCCACGAGCGTCGCCCGGTCGAAGCCCTGCGGCGTCTGCACGCGGCGCAGCGGCGCGCGGGGCACGGCGTCGGTGACCACGCCGTCCGCGTCGACGACCACGGTGGTGTCGACGACCGGCAGCACGGGGACGACGGCCCGCGCGCCGGCGGCCAGGGCCGCGAGCACACGGGTGACGACGGCGGGCGGGGTGAGCGGGCGGGCGGCGTCGTGCACCAGGACGGCGTCGGCGCCGTCCCCGGCGGCCGCCAGGCCGGCGCGGACCGACGCGGTGCGGGTGGTCCCGCCGTCGACCAGCCGCACACCGGCGGGCAGGACGGCGGCGAAGGCGTCCCGCTCACCGGCGGGCACGGTCACCACGACCTCGTCGACGCCGCCGTCCAGCAGGGTCAGCACCGACCAGGCGACCAGCGGGCGCCCGGCCAGCGGGACCAGCGCCTTCGGCCGGTCGGCCCCCAGACGCGAGCCACTCCCGGCCGCTGCGACGACGCCGACAGCGGACACGGGAGTGGCCGGGTGGAGCAGGGAGTGCGAGGGAGAGCTCAGCTGGCGAGGACCTCGTCGAGGAGGACCTCGGCCTTGTCCTCGTTGGTGCCCTCGGCGAGCGCGAGCTCGCTGACCAGGATCTGGCGGGCCTTGGACAGCATCCGCTTCTCGCCGGCCGACAGGCCGCGGTCCTTGTCGCGGCGCCACAGGTCGCGGACGACCTCGGCCACCTTGTTCACGTCACCGGAGGCCAGCTTCTCGAGGTTGGCCTTGTAGCGGCGCGACCAGTTGGTCGGCTCCTCGGTGTGCGGGGCGCGCAGGACCTCGAAGACCCGGTTGAGCCCGTCCTGCCCCACGACGTCGCGGACGCCGACGATCTCTGCGTTGTCGGCCGGCACGCGCACGGTCAGGTCGCCCTGGGCGACCTTGAGCACGAGGTAGGCCTTCTCTTCACCCTTGATGGTCCGCGTCTCGATCGCCTCGATGAGCGCGGCACCGTGGTGCGGGTAGACGACGGTCTCGCCGACAGTGAAGCCCATGTGTGTGTGACCCCTTTCGCTGTCCCCAGGTTAGCACGGCAGACTGACGTCCGGACAGAGCCGTCATCTCATATGCGCAGGTCAGAGGCCTGGTGAAGTACCGGGGAGGGGTTGACACAGCGTGGTCGGTGTGCGTGCGCACCGCTCGCGGACGTCGTCCGTCGGGGCCCTCGTGCGCGCCACGCACGCCCCGCCGGCGCTCGCGGTGACCGCGGTCGCGACCCTGCTGGCGGTCGCCGCGCAGCTGTCCGCCGGGCGGGTGACGCTCGTGGGGCTGGCCGTCCTCGCAGGTCAGGCGTCCATCGGGTGGAGCAACGACTGGCTCGACGCCGACCGAGACCGCGCCGTCGCGCGGGCCGACAAGCCGGTCGTGCAGGGTGCGGTGGACCCCGCGGTGCTGCGCACGGCGGCGCTCGCGGCGGCCGCCGCGGCCGTCGTGCTCTCGCTGCTGCTCGGCCCGGTCCCCGGCCTGCTGCTGCTGGTCCTGGTGGCCAGCGGGTGGGCCTACAACGCCGGACTGAAGCGGACCGCGGCCTCGGGACTGCCCTACCTGACCGGTTTCGGCGCGCTGCCGGCCGGGGTGGTGGCCGCGGCGCCGGGCGCACCGGCGGCGCCGTGGTGGCTGCCCGCCGCCGGAGCGGCGCTGGGCGCCGCGGCGCACCTGGCCAACGTCGCGCCCGACATGGAGGAGGACCTCGCCACCGGGGTCCGCGGGCTGCCGCACCGGCTGGGCGCGCGGGTCTCGGCGGCCGTCGGGGCCCTGCTGCTCGGGACGGCATCGCTGGTGCTGGTCCTCGGCCCGGACGGTCCGCCGGCGTGGTGGGGCTGGGCCGGGCTGGTGCTCGCGGTGCCGGCGGTCGCCGTCGCGGCGCTGGCCGGCACGGACCGCTTCCGCCGGCTGGCCTTCCCGGCGGTGCTGCTGCTGACCGTCCTGGACGTGGTGCTGCTGCTGGCCGGCGGGGCCGCGCTCACCTGAACGCGGCCCCGCCGTGGCTCACTTGCGGCCGTTGCCGTTGCCGTTGCCACCCGCGTTGCCGTTGCCGTTGCCGTTGCCGTTGCCGCCACCGGTGCTGGTCGCGGCCGGGGCGGGGGCCGGCGCCGGGGCAGGCGCGGCCGCGGCCGGCTGCTCGGTCACGGGCTGGGGGTCGGCCGGCTGCTCGACGACCGGGGCCGGGCCGCTCCCGCCGTTGCGGGCGGCCTGACGCTCGGCCTGACGCTCGGCGTTGCGCTGGTGGGCCGCGTCGCTGACCCGCTCGCCGGTGGACCAGCCGTTCTGGGCGCCCTCGCTGACCCAGTCACCGAAGGACTGGTCCGGGTCCGGGCCCTCGGCCCACTGGGCCGCGGCGGCCGACCCGGGGTCGACAGCGGGGACCTCGTCGACGGGCGCCGCGTCGGTGGGCGTCCCGTCGACGGGCACCTCGTCGGTGGGCGTCCCGTCGACGGGCGTCTCGCCGACGGGCACCTCGCCGACGGGCGTCCCGCCCGTCTCCTCCTCGGTCGGCTCCTCGGTGTCCGGGGTCGGGGTGGCCGTCGTCGCGTCGTCCTGGGTGGGGGCGGCCGGGTCCTCGGTGCCGTCGTCGACGGACTCGACGGAGGAGCCCGTGTCGTCCGGGCTCACCAGGGTGACGGTGGTGGCCGTGCCCGTGAGGGCGACGGCGACGGCGCCGGAGGCACAGGCGGCCTTGGCGACGACGCCGGCGGAGGCGATCTTGGCGGCGAGCGTGGTGAGGAGCATGCGGGGTCTCTTCCGTGAGGCCCGGGCGGGGTGCCCGGCCGTCCGCGTGGACGGTTCCGATGTGTCGGTGAGCAGACCGGTCGCCAGCAGCTCGGCCAGGGCCGCGTTCGGCCGCCCGGGCGTCGTGGCACCGGCCCGGACCGCGTCGGTGAACGCGGTCAGGTGCGCAGCGCCCTCGGGCACGGGACGGCCGGCGAGGCAGGCCGCGAAGGCCTCCTCGTCGGTCCGGACGTCGGCTGGCGTGGTCATCTCGCTCCCGTCATCGCCGGACGGGTGGGAAGGGGTGCGCACGTCCCGTCCGCCGTCCCAGCCGTCCCACCCGTCCGGGGGGTGCCGGCCGGCTCGAGCTGGGCGCGCAGCCGGCGCAGCCCGCGCCGCTGGAGCGCCTTGACCGAGCCGACGGACCGGCCCATGACCTCGGCGACCTGCTCGACGGTGAGGTCGGCGAGCACCCGCAGCAGCAGGACCGAGCGCTGGTCGGCCGGCAGTCCGGCGCACGTGCGGTGCACGGCCTCGGTGCCCAGGCGGGTGAGGACGTCGTCCTCCACGTCGCCGCCGGGTGTCTCGGGCAGGCAGTCGCCGGCGTCGTCGGCCAGCTGCGGACGGCGGCTGCGGCGGCGCCAGTCGTCGACCAGCCGGCGGTGGGCGATGGTGAACACCCAGGAGCGCAGCGCGTCCTCGTCCCCGGTGAAGCCGCCCAGGCCGCGGAAGACGGCGAGGAAGGTCTCGCTGGCCAGGTCGTCGGGGTCGAGCGCCCCGTGCAGCCGCAGGTATCCGGTGACCGCCGGGGACAGGTCCCGGTAGAGCACCTCGAAGGCCCACGCGGCGCCCGCCTGGGCCGCCGCGAGGACGTCGTCGAACGCCGGACCCGTCGCCATCCGCACCTCCCACCGAGATCCCGTGTGCGGGAGGCATCGGCAGCCGCGGTGCGGAACTGGACCGCCGTCCCCCGGACGGGCGGCGGGGGCCGGGGGTGCTCAGGGGGCGGCGGTGCCGCGGGCGGCCTCCTGCTCGACGACGAGCGGGAGGTCCTTGAGCCGGTCCAGGCCCTGCAGCGGACGGCGCATGCGCTGGTTGCCGGCCAGCCGCTCGCGGTTGCGCTCGAGGAAGGCCCAGTAGCCCGCGGTGTAGGGGCAGGCGTCGTCGCCCAGGCGCTTCCTGGGGTCGTAGGGGCAGCCGCCGCAGTAGTCGCTCATCCGGTCGATGTAGGCGCCGCCGGCGGCGTAGGGCTTGGTGGCCAGCGCCCCGCCGTCGCCGTGCTGGCTCATGCCGACGACGTTGGCCACCATCACCCAGTCGTAGCCGTCGACGAACGTGCGGTGGAACCAGTCGGTCATCGCCAGCGGGTCGATGCCGCGCTGCAGCGCGTAGTTGCCCAACACCATCAGCCGCGGGATGTGGTGCACCCACCCGTCGCGGCGCAGGTCCCCGAGGACGCCTCCGAGGCACGCGGCGTCGACGGCGCCGTCGTCGAGGTCGGCCATCCACCGCGGCACCGGCTCGGTGGCCCGCAGGTGGTTGGCGTGCCGGTAGTGCCGGCCGAAGTGCCAGTAGGTGTGCCAGATGTAGTCCCGCCAGCCCATGACCTGGCGGATGAAGCCCTCGACGCTGTTGAGCGGCAGCGGGTCGCCGTCGGCGGCGCGGGCGCGGGCGGTGTCCTCGGCGGCGTGCACGACCTCCAGCGGGTCGAGCAGGCCGAGGTTCATCGCCGGCGACAGCAGCGAGTGCGCCAGCCAGCGCTCGCCGGCGAGCATCGCGTCCTCGTGCGGGCCGAAGACGCCCAGCCGCGTCGTGAGGAAGTCCGACAGCCGGGTGAGCGCCTCCTCGCGGGTGACGGGGAACAGCCGCGGGCCGTCGTCGCCGACGAAGGAGACCTCGCCGTCGGCCTCCCAGCGGTCGAGGTCGGCGCGGACCTGCTCGTCGATCTCGTCCTCGGCCGGCCACCACGGCTCCGGCGCCGGCGAGCGGCCGTCCCGCGGCGGGGGCTCGCGGTTGTCCTGGTCGAAGTTCCACCGCCCGCCCAGCGGCTCGGCGCCGTCCATCAGGACGCCGAGCCGGCGGCGGGCGTCGCGGTAGAAGTCCTCCATCAGCAGCCGCCGGCCGCCGCGCCCCTCGGCCCAGCGGGCGAACTCGCCCTGGCTGCTGACGAACCCGCGGGCGGCGAGCACCTGCAGGCCGGGACGGCGCAGCACGTGGTCGCGGCTGCTCCAGGTGGTGGGCGCGCACACCGACAGGGGCTCCCCGTACCGGTCGAGCGCCTCGGCGTAGGTGGTGACCTGGTGCAGGTGCGCCTGCTCGCCCAGCTCGGCGGCCCGGTGGCGCAGCGCGGACAGGACCAGGTGCGCCTTCTGCCGGTGGAAGCGGCGGCGAGCGAAGACGGCTTTCGACTCGACGAGCAGGACCGGCTGGTCGGGCGCGTCGAGGAAGTGGGGGCCGAGCTGGTCGGCGAAGGTCCACCGGCGGGTGCCCGGGGCCCGTTCGGGGAAGTCGGCCAGCGCCGGGTCCCGCTCCTCCGCGCCGGCGCCGGCCGAGCCGCGACCGGGGTGACCCATCGACCTCACCTCCCGGCGGACATCGTGGGGCGACCGTTAGGCTCGGCGCGACTCGGCCACCGAACTCGCGGTGGCCGTGCACGTGCTCGCTGGAGGTCGACCGCTGTGAACCGCGCGCTGCGCGCCACCGTCGTGGGTGCCCTCGTCGTCAGCCCGGTCGCGCTCGGTGCGTGCAGCGCCGGCCAGGTCTCGCAGACCGGCACCCAGGACCGCGACAAGGTCGGCCCCCAGGCCCAGGTCGAGGACGTCCTGCTGCGGCAGGTCCTGCTCGCCTACCCCGAGGAGGGCCGGTACGAGGAGGGGGACGACGCCGAGCTGATCGTCACCATCGTCAACGCCTCCAACGAGACCGAGACCCTGACCGGCATCGAGGGCGAGGGCTTCAGCGGGCTGCAGGTGGCCGGCACCGGCCCCACACCCTCGCCGTCCTCCCCGCCCGGCAACCAGCCCACGGCCACCCCGACACCGGGCTCCACCGGCGCCACGCCCGGGAGCCCGACGCCCGCGACGCCGTCCGCGCCGTCCGCGCCGACCAGCAGTCCCTCCCCGGAGGCGAGCTCGGAGCTGGCCCTGGAGATCCCCGCGGACTCCTCGCTCTTCGTCGGCCGCGAGGACGGCTCGACGATCACGCTGCAGGACCTCACCGAGCCGCTGACGCCGGGGCAGGACCTGACGCTGACGTTCACCTTCGAGCAGGCCGGCGAGATCACCACCCAGGTGGTCGTGGCCGGTCCCGAGGAGGAGCTCGAGCGCGCCGAGCCCTTCCACTTCGACACCGAGGAAGAGTCCGACGAGCCCAACACCGAGGCGGAGTAGGGACCCCGCGCCCCACCGCTCGCAGGCCCGCGGCGGTCCCCTGTAGGGGGCCGTGGCCTCCCGGGGAGTGTCGGTGGCCGCACCTACCGTGGCGGTGTGCCTCCCTCCGGTGTGAAGTCCGCACGTCCCGCCCACCGCTGCACCGAGTGCGGCTACGCCTCGGCGAAGTGGATGGGGCGCTGCCCCGAGTGCCAGGCCTGGGGGACGCTGCAGGAGGCCGGTCCGCCGGCGGCCGCGCTGCGGGCGGTCGCGGCCGGCCCGGTCACCGCCCCCGCCCGGCCGATCGCGCAGGTCGAGCTGACCGGTGCGCGCGCGGTCCCCACCGGCATCGCCGAGTTCGACCGGGTGCTGGGCGGCGGCCTGGTGCCCGGCGCGGTCGTGCTCGTCGCCGGGGAGCCCGGGGTGGGCAAGTCCACGCTGCTGCTCGAGGTCGCGCACCGGGTGGCGGCCAGCAACGGCCCGACGCTGGTGGTCTCCGGCGAGGAGTCCGCGGCCCAGGTGCGACTGCGCGCCGAGCGCATCGACGCCCTGCACGACCGGCTGTACCTGGCCGCCGAGACCGAGCTGTCGGCCGTGCTGGCGCACGTCGAGCAGGTGGCGCCGACGCTCCTGGTCCTCGACAGCGTGCAGACGGTCCGCTCCCCCGCCGTCGACGGCACCGACGGCGGGGCCTCGCAGGTGCGCGCCGTGGCCACCGCGCTGACCGCCGTCGCGAAGTCCCGGGCGATGACCACCATCCTCGTCGGGCACGTCACCAAGGACGGTGCGATCGCCGGCCCGCGGGCGCTGGAGCACCTGGTCGACGTCGTCGTCTCCTTCGACGGCGAGCGGCACTCCACCCTCCGGCTGGTGCGGGCCACCAAGAACCGGTTCGGCCCGGCCGACGAGATCGGCTGCTTCGAGATCGGCGACGGCGGCGTGGTCGGCGTCCCCGACCCCTCGCACCTGTTCGTCTCCCGCCGCACCGCGTCGGTGCCCGGCAGCTGCGTCACCGTCACCATGGAGGGCAGCCGGCCGCTGCTGGCCGAGGTGCAGGCGCTGGTCGCCACCAGCGCCGGCGGCGGCTCCCCCCGCCGGGCGGTCAGCGGGCTGGACTCCCAGCGGGTGGCCATGGTCAACGCCGTCGTCGAGCGCCGCGGCGGGGTCCGGCTGGCCGACGCCGACGTCTTCGCCGCCTCGGTCGGCGGGGTCAAGATCGCCGAGCCGGCGGCCGACCTCGCGCTGGCGCTGGCGATCGCCTCGGCGTCGCGGGACACCCCGCTGCCCGAGGGCATGATCGCGCTCGGCGAGGTGGGGCTGTCCGGGGAGATCCGCCGGGTCGGGGGCACCGCCCGGCGGCTGGCCGAGGCCGCCCGCCAGGGGTACCGCCTCGCGCTCGTGCCGCCAGACGCCGGTCCGGCACCCAAGGGCATCCGCCTGATGGAGGTACCCGACCTGGGCGCGGCACTGGCCGGGCTGTTCCCCGGGTGAGGCGGGCGGAGGCCCGGGGCCCGGCCGCGGCGGACCGATGGCGGCCGTCGCCCACCGCACCCCGCTGCCGACCGGCCGGTGGGCGTGCCACGTAGACTCGGCCGCCGGACCACGTCGACGTCAGGAGCGCCCGTGCCCCCCGCTGTGGACTCCGAGGTCGCCCTCAGGGAGCTCCTCGGCCGCATCGCCCCGGGGACCGCGCTGCGTGACGGCCTGGAGCGCATCCTGGCCGGCCGGACCGGGGCCCTGATCGTGCTGGGCTACGACCGGGTCGTGGAGTCCATCTGCACCGGCGGCTTCGCCCTCGACGTCGCCCTGTCGGCCACCCGGCTGCGCGAGCTGGCCAAGATGGACGGCGCGGTCATCCTCTCCTCCGACGGGCTGCGCATCGTGCGCGCCGGCGTGCACCTCATGCCCGACCCGACGGTGCCCACGGAGGAGTCCGGCACCCGTCACCGCACCGCCGAGCGGGTGGCCGTGCAGACCGGGTTCCCGGTGATCTCGGTCAGCCAGTCGATGCACATCATCAGCGTCTACGTGGCCGGCCGCCGCTACACCCTCGAGCACCCGACGACGATCCTCGCCCGCGCCAACCAGGCCCTCGCGGCGCTGGAGCGCTACAAGCTGCGGCTCGACGAGGTGGCCAGCACGCTCTCGGCGCTGGAGATCGAGGACCTGGTCACCGTCCGCGACGCGATGAGCGTCAGCCAGCGGCTGGAGATGGTGCGGCGGATCGCCGACGAGATCGAGGGCTTCGTCGTCGAGCTGGGCACCGACGGCCGGCTGCTGGCCCTGCAGCTCGACGAGATGCTGGCCGGCGTCGAGGAGGACCGCGCGCTGCTGGTCCGCGACTACCTGCCCGGCGGCGTCGGGCGGCGGCCGCGGAGCATCGAGCAGGTCCTCACCGACCTGCGGGCGCTGTCGGCCACCGAGCTGCTCGACCTGTCCGCGGTGTCCCGCTGCTACGGGCTGCCCACCTCGGCCGAGGCGCTGGACTCCCCGGTCAGCCCGCGCGGCTACCGGCTGCTGGCCCGGGTGCCGCGGCTGCCCGCCGGCATCATCGACCGGCTGGTGGACCACTTCGGCGGCCTGCAGAAGCTCCTGGCCGCCACGATCGAGGACCTGCTGGCCGTGGAGGGCGTCGGCGAGGCCCGCGCCCGCGGCATCCGCGAGGGGCTCTCCCGGCTGGCCGAGACCTCGATCCTCGACCGCTACAGCTGAGGAAGGACCCCCGTGTCCCCCACCCGTCGCTGACGCTCGGGGCGGGACCCTGCAAGGGGCCGTCGTCGTCCCGGGGTCTCACAGCGGTGTGCGCGTTGGTTGCCAGGTGCTGGCCCGGGCTCGCACGCCGGCGGGCGCAGGTGCCGGTCGGCTGACCACGGTGGGAGGCGTGACGTGCAGCAGTGTGCGCCCACGGCGCATCTCGGTCTCCGGAACGAGCCCTCAGCGCACATCGCCGCCGGCGCCGGAGGCCACGGCCGCCAACCGATCGGCACACCGCTGTCAGGTGATCTGCAGCGGTGCGTCGGGGCTGGTCTTGGTGTCCAGCCGGGCGCGGAGCACGTACTGCCCCGGCGCCACCGGCACCCGCTCGGCAGTGCAGGTCGGCTCGCTGGTCAGCCCACCCCAGGTCAGCGGGAACACCACCTGCTCGCCGGGCGCCAGCGTGCGGGTGTCGCTGCTGGCCTCGGGGAAGCAGTCGTTGCTGCCCCACAGCCGGTTGCCCGCCGCGTCGAGCAGCACCATCTCCTGCAGGCCCTTGTCGAGCACACGGGTGCACGGCACGGTCGCGGTGTTGGTGACGACGAGCTCGAGGACCGGCTGCGAGCCCGCCGGCACCGTGCCCGGCGTGCGCACCTCGAGGGCGAGGACGTCGTCGCGGCAGACGGCACCGGCCTCCTGCACCGGAGGCGCCGGCGCGGCCGGGGCGGGCGCAGGGGCACCGGTGGGCGGCGTCGGCGTCTGCACGCTGGCCAGCGACGGGACCACGCGGTCGAGCGCGGGAGTGCCGGCCGGCGCCGACGTCGGCGCCGCCTCCGCGGCCGCGGCCTCGCCGTCCGAGCCGGTCAGCAGGGCCACCCCGAGCCAGCCCCCGCCGCCCAGCAGGGCCAGCAGGAGGACCAGCACCAGGAGCCGCCGCCGCCAGTAGACGGCGGCCGGCAGGGGCCCGACCGGGTGCAGCACGCCGACGACCGTAGTCGGGGACCGCTCCCCCGCCCATGGCGGCACGCCGCTCCGGCGGGCGGGCACACTGGACCCCCGTGGACAGCCCCGCCGCAGCTCCCCCGGCCGCCGAAGGGGGCGGGCTCGGGGACGCCCTCGTCGACTGGTACGACACCGCCGCGCGCGACCTGCCGTGGCGGCGCCCGGACGTGGACCCGTGGGCGGTGCTGGTGAGCGAGGTGATGCTCCAGCAGACGCCGGTCGCGCGGGTCGAGCCGGTGTGGCGGGACTGGGTGGCGCGCTGGCCCACCCCCGCCGACCTGGCCGCCGCCTCGCCGGCCGAGGTCATCCGCGCCTGGGGCAAGCTCGGGTACCCGCGCCGGGCGCTGCGGCTGCGCGAGACCGCCGTCGCCCTCACCGAGCGGCACGGCGGCGCCGTCCCGGCCGACGTCGCGGCCCTGGAGGCGCTGCCGGGCGTCGGGACCTACACCGCCCGCGCCGTCGCCTGCTTCGGCCACGGGCAGCCCCAGCCGGTCGTGGACACCAACGTGCGCCGGGTGGTCGCCCGGCTGGTGCACGGCCGGGCCGAGGCCGGGACCGCCCGCGCCTCCGACCTCACCGACGTCGCGGCGCTGGCCCCGGCCGACCGGGACCGCGCGGTGCGCTTCTCGGTGGCCGTCATGGAGCTGGGAGCGCTGGTCTGCGTGGCCCGGACGCCGCGCTGCGGGGTGTGCCCGGTCCGGGACCGGTGCGCCTGGCGGCTGGCCGGCAGCCCGGCGTCGGACGGCCCCGCGCGCCGGGTGCAGCGCTTCGCCGGCACCGACCGGCAGGTGCGCGGCCGGCTGCTCGACGTCCTGCGGGCCGCGGACGGCCCGGTGCCCGCCGCGGCGCTGGACGCCGCCTGGGACGACGCCGCCCAGCGCGCCCGCTGCCTGGACTCCCTGCTCACCGACGGCCTGCTCGAGCAGCTCCCGGACGGCCGGTTCACCCTCCCGGCCTAGCGTCCGACACGCGTCCTCCCGCACCGCAGCGCGTCCTCCCGCACCGTGCGCGACCGGGGAGGACGCGCCACGATCAGGTCACCTGATCGTCGCCGGAACGGCCGCCGGGATGCGGCGAGGGCCGCCCCCCGCGGTGCGGGGGACGGCCCTCGTCGGGTCGTGCCGGGCGGTCAGTCGCCCTTCTTGAGCGAGGTGCGACCCTCGCCGTCCTCGTCGTCGCCGACCGCCAGGGCGACCGGCGGGGTGTCGGGGACGTCGATCGGCTTGGCCTCGCCGCGGAAGGTGAAGGTCGCGGTCGGGCCCTCGCCCTCCACGTCCACCACGATGATCTGACCGGCGGTCAGCTCGCCGTAGAGGATCTTCTCCGACAGCGCGTCCTCGATCTCGCGCTGGATGGTCCGGCGCAGCGGCCGGGCACCCAGCACCGGGTCGAACCCACGGGCCGCCAGCAGCCTCTTGGCGTCCTGCGTGATCTCCAGCGACATGTCCTTGTTCGCCAGCTGGCCCTCGACGCGGGCGACCATGAGGTCGACGATCTCGATGATCTCGTCCTCGGTCAGCTGGTGGAACACGACGATGTCGTCGATGCGGTTGAGGAACTCCGGCCGGAAGTGCTGCTTGAGCTCCTCGTTGACCTTGAGCTTCATCCGCTCGTAGTTCGACTGCGTGTCGTTGCCGACCTGGAAGCCCAGACCCACGGCCTTGGAGATGTCCCGCGTCCCGAGGTTGGTCGTGAGGATCAGGATCGTGTTCTTGAAGTCCACGATCCGGCCCTGACCGTCGGTGAGCCGGCCGTCCTCCAGCACCTGAAGCAGCGTGTTGAACACGTCCGCGTGCGCCTTCTCGATCTCGTCGAAGAGGACCACCGAGAACGGCTTGCGCCGCACCTTCTCGGTCAGCTGGCCACCCTCGTCGTAACCGACGTAGCCGGGAGGGGCACCGACGAGCCGCGACACGGTGAACCGGTCGTGGAACTCGCCCATGTCGATCTGGATGAGCGCGTCGTCCTCGCCGAAGAGGAACTGCGCGAGCGCCTTGGCCAGCTCGGTCTTACCGACACCCGAGGGGCCGGCGAAGATGAACGAGCCACCGGGGCGACGCGGGTCCTTGAGGCCCGCCCGGGTGCGCCGGATCGCCTGGGAGACGCTCTTGATGGCCTCTTCCTGGCCGATGATCCGCTTGTGGAGCTCGTCCTCCATGCGGAGCAGACGGGTCGTCTCCTCCTCGGTGAGCTTGAAGACGGGGATGCCGGTCCAGTTGGCCAGCACCTCGGCGATCTGCTCGTCGTCGACCTCGGCGACGACGTCCATGTCGCCGGCCTTCCACGCCTTCTCGCGCTCGGCCTTCTCGCCCAGGAGGGTCTTCTCCTTGTCGCGCAGCGACGCGGCCTTCTCGAAGTCCTGCGCGTCGATCGCCGACTCCTTCTCGCGACGGATGGTCGCGATCCGGTCGTCGAACTCGCGCAGGTCCGGGGGCGCGGTCATCCGCTTGATCCGCATCCGGGCGCCGGCCTCGTCGATCAGGTCGATCGCCTTGTCCGGCAGGAAGCGGTCGGAGATGTAGCGGTCGGCCAGCGTCGCGGCGGCCACCAGGGCGCCGTCGGTGATGCTGATCCGGTGGTGCGCCTCGTACCGGTCGCGCAGGCCCTTGAGGATCTCGATCGTGTGGGTGAGCGTCGGCTCGCCCACCTGGATCGGCTGGAAGCGGCGCTCGAGGGCGGCGTCCTTCTCCAGGTGCTTGCGGTACTCGTCGAGCGTGGTGGCGCCGATGGTCTGCAGCTCACCGCGGGCCAGCATCGGCTTGAGGATGCTGGCGGCGTCGATCGCGCCCTCGGCGGCACCGGCACCGACGAGGGTGTGGATCTCGTCGATGAACAGGATGATGTCGCCGCGGGTGCGGATCTCCTTGAGGACCTTCTTCAGGCGCTCCTCGAAGTCACCGCGGTAGCGCGACCCGGCGACCAGGGCGCCGAGGTCGAGGGTGTAGAGCTGCTTGTCCTTCAGCGTCTCGGGGACCTCGCCCTTGACGATGGCCTGGGCCAGGCCCTCGACGACGGCGGTCTTGCCGACGCCGGGCTCGCCGATCAGGACGGGGTTGTTCTTGGTCCGGCGCGAGAGGACCTGCATGACCCGCTCGATCTCCTTGGCCCGCCCGATGACCGGGTCGAGCTTGGAGTCGCGCGCGGCCTGGGTCAGGTTGCGGCCGAACTGGTCGAGGACCAGCGAGGTCGACGGCGTGCCCTCCGACGGGCCGCCGGCCGCGGCCGGCTCCTTGCCCTGGTAGCCGCTCAGCAGCTGGATGACCTGCTGGCGGACGCGGTTGAGGTCGGCACCCAGCTTCACCAGGACCTGGGCGGCGACGCCCTCGCCCTCGCGGATGAGGCCGAGCAGGATGTGCTCGGTGCCGATGTAGTTGTGGCCGAGCTGCAGCGCCTCGCGCAGCGACAGCTCCAGGACCTTTTTGGCCCGCGGGGTGAAGGGGATGTGGCCGGAGGGGGCCTGCTGGCCCTGGCCGATGATCTCCTCGACCTGCTGGCGGACGCCCTCGAGCGAGATGCCCAGGGACTCGAGGGCCTTGGCCGCGACACCCTCACCCTCGTGGATCAGGCCCAGGAGGATGTGCTCGGTGCCGATGTAGTTGTGGTTGAGCATCCGGGCCTCTTCCTGGGCCAGGACGACCACCCGACGGGCTCGGTCGGTGAACCGTTCGAACATCTGCTGCTTCTCCTCTGACCGGCTGGTCCGGCACTGTCCTCCCCACGAGCGGGGAGGAGCACCCGACGTCCGTCGGCGCGCTGGGGCACCGGTCTTTCCACTGTAGTCACGGACCACGCCGTCCTGTCGGTGCACGACCGGCGGGGCGGTGGGTGGCTGCCCGGTCCAACCGACGGTGACCGGGCGGTGTTCCGGTGCCGTTACGCCGACAGCGGACGGCGGGTCAGGACCGGGACGACGACGGCCCGGCCCCACGCGGGGACCGGGCCGACGGTCACGTGCTGGAACGGCCTCCCTGCAGGACCCCGGGCTGAGCTCGGGAAGCCCGGGGGGCAGGGAGGTCCCTCTTCAGTGGGCGGCTTCGTAGGCCTCGACGACGCTGGCCGGGATGCGGCCGCGGTCGCTGACGTTGTGGCCGTTCTTGCGGGCCCAGTCGCGGATCGCGCCGGCCTGCTCGCGGTCCATGCGGCCACCGCCGCCGGTGGCGCGGGAACGGCCGCCGCCGGAGGCGCGCCCGCTGCCGCGGCCGACCTTGCGCGCGGCCTGCACGTACCGGGAGAAGGTGTCGCGCAGTTCCTTCGCGTTCTTCTCCGACAGGTCGATCTCGTAGTTCGTGCCGTCGAGCGAGAAGCTCACCGTCTCGTCGGCGGGGAGGTCCTCGTCGAGGTCGTCACTCAGGATGACCTGCACCTTGCGCGCCATTGGTATTCCTCACACTCTCCGGCGGAAGCCGGGATCGGATTGTCGTCCGCCTGCTCCGGACACTGCTGCCATTCGACCACACAATCGGCCGCACGCACCAATCACGCGGAGTGACCCGCCCATTCCGGGGGAGAAAGGCCAATACCCGAAACGGCACGGTCCTCAGGAGAGCGGGCGCACCAAGGGGAACAGGATCGTCTCCCGGATACCGAGACCGGTGAGCGTCATCATCAGCCGGTCGATGCCCATTCCCACGCCACCGGTGGGCGGCATGCCGTACTCGAGCGCCTCGAGGAAGTCCTCGTCGAGCACCATCGCCTCGGGGTCGCCGGCCGCGGCCAGCAGCGCCTGCTGGGTGAACCGCTCGCGCTGCGCCACGGGGTCGACCAGCTCGGAGTAGCCGGTGCCCCGCTCGATGCCGCCGATGTAGAGGTCCCACTTCTCGGCCAGGCCGGGGGTGGTCCGGTGCGCTCGGGTCAGCGGCGAGGTGTCGACCGGGTAGTCGACGACGAACGTCGGCGCCTGCAGGGAGTCCTGCACCAGCGCCTCGAACAGCTCCTCGACCACCTTGCCGGGCAGCCACGCCGGGTCGACGCCGACGTCGTGCCGCTCGGCGAGCCCGCGCAGGTGCTCGACCGGTGTCCCCGGCGTCACCTCCTCGCCGACGGCGTCGGAGACCAGGGCGTACAGCGGCACGTGCGGCCACTCCCCCGACAGGTCGACCTCGGTGCCGTCGTGGTGGCGTGCGACCAGGTCGCCGAACAGCGCGGTGCAGCTCTCCTGGACCAGCTCGCGCGTGGTGCGGGCGACGTCGCGGTAGTCGGCGTGGGCCTCGTAGAACTCCAGCATCGCGAACTCCGGCGAGTGCGAGCTGTCGGCGCCCTCGTTGCGGAAGTTGCGGTTGATCTCGAAGACCTTCTCCAGCCCGCCGACGATGCACCGCTTGAGGAACAGCTCGGGCGCGATCCGCAGGTACAGGTCGAGGTCGAAGGCGTTCATGTGGGTGCGGAACGGCCGCGCGGCCGCGCCGCCGTGCACGGTCTGCAGCATCGGCGTCTCGACCTCGAGGAACCCCCGCCCGGTCAGCCCGGCCCGCAGCGCGGCCACCACCGTGGCCCGCTGCCGCACGGTGCGCCGCGCCTCGTCGCGCACGATGAGGTCGACGTAGCGGCGCCGGACCCGCAGCTCCTCGCTCATCGGCCGGTGCGCCACCGGCAGCGGCCGCAGCGCCTTGGCCGCCATCTGCCACGCGTCGGCGAAGACCGACAGCTCGCCGCGCCGCGACGTCCCGACCTCGCCGGTGACCAGCACGTGGTCACCGAGGTCGACGTCGGCCTTCCACGCGGCCAGCGCGTCCCCGCCGACCCGGTCGCGGGAGAGCATGACCTGCAGCTCGGCGTCGCCCTCGCGCAGCGTCGCGAAGCACAGCTTGCCGGTGTTGCGGCTGAAGATGACCCGGCCGGTGACCCCCACCCGCTCGCCGGTCATCGTGTCCGGCGGCAGGTCCGGGTGCGTCTCGCGGACGGCGGCCAGCGTGGTCGTGCGCGGCACGGTGACCGGGTACGGGTCGACGCCGGCCTCGCGCAGCCGGTCGAGCTTGCCGCGGCGGACCCGCACCTGCTCGGGGAGCTCGTCGTCCGGGAGGCCGGGGGGCAGGTCGGTCACGGCGCCCGAGCCTACGGGCGTGCGCCGCGCCACCCCGCCGCGCTCCCTAGCGGCGACCGGTGGCCTGGTGGCGGTCGAAGGCCAGCCGCAGCCCGTGCACGGTGAGGTCGGGCTCCCGCTCGGCGATCGTCCGGCAGCTGTCGGCCACCAGCGGGGCCAGCCCGCCGGTGGCGACGACGACCGGCGCCGCGCCGAACTGGGCGACCAGCTCGGCGGCGATGCGGGCGACGAGCCCGTCGACCAGGCCGGCGAAGCCCAGCACCAGTCCCGACTGCAGGGCCGCGACGGTGTTCTTGCCGATCGCCTGCGCCGGCACGGTCAGCTCCACCGAGCGCAGCTGGGCCGCGCGGCTGGCCAGCGCCTCCAGGCTCACCTCGACGCCGGGCGCCAGCGCCCCGCCGAGGAACTGCCCGTCGGGGCCGACCGCGTCGACGTTGGTCGACGTGCCGAAGTCGACGACCACGACCGGCCGGCCGCGCCCGTCGGGCCACCGGCCGAAGAGCTCGTGCGCGGCCAGCGCGGTCACCACCCGGTCGGCGCCGACCTCGCGCGGGTTGTCCACGTGCAGCGGGACGCCGGTGCGCACGCCGGGGCCGATGAGCACCACCGGCACCTCGAGGGAGTCCAGCAGCTGGCGCAGCGCCGGCAGGAGGGCCGGCACGGTGGAGCAGGCGGCGACACCGGTGACCTCGGTGTCGTGCAGCAGCCCGCGCCACAGCATCCGCAGCTCGTCGGCCGTGGCCCGGGCGTGCGTGGTCACCCGCCAGCAGCCGACCCGGCGGGCGCCGTCGAAGGTGGCCAGCACGGTCTGGCTGTTGCCGACGTCGACGGTGAGCAGCATCAGCCCGCCCGCAGGTCGAGGGCGAGGTCGAGGATCGGCGAGGAGTGCGTGAGCGCGCCGACCGACAGGAAGTCCACGCCGGTGGCCGCCACCTCGCGGGCGACGGCGAGCGTGAGCCCGCCGGTGGCCTCGAGCTCCGCCCGGCCGCCGACCAGGCCCACGACCTCGCGCAGCTGCGCCGGCGTCATGTTGTCCAGCAGCAGGAAGTCCGCACCGGCCTCGACCGCCTCGACCGCCTGGGCGGGGGTGTCGGCCTCCACCTGCACCGGCACCCGCGGCGCCCGCTCCCGGACGGCGGCGACGGCGGCGGCCACCGACCCGGCGGCGGCGACGTGGTTGTCCTTGACCATCGCGACGTCGTAGAGGCCCATCCGCTTGTTCGACCCGCCGCCGCAGCGCACCGCGTACTTCTCCAGCGGCCGCAGGCCCGGCGTGGTCTTGCGGGTGTCCAGCACGACGGCGCCGGTGCCCTCGACCGCGTCCACCCACGCCCGGGTGGCCGTCGCGATGCCGCTGGCCCGGCTGGCGATGTTCAGCGCGCTGCGCTCGGCGGCCAGCAGCGCGCGCACCGGCCCGCGGACGGTGAGCAGCACGTCGCCGCGGGCCACCCGGTCGCCGTCGGCCGCGCCGGCGGTGAGGGTGGCGCCCGGCGCCAGGCGGGTGAACACGCGCGCGGCCACGGGCAGGCCGGCCACGACGCCGTCGGCGCGGGCGACCAGGTCGGCGGTGCCCAGCTGTGCCGGCGGGACGGTGGCGGCGCTGGTGACGTCGCAGGAGACGGCGAGGTCGGGCGCGCCGGGCAGCACGGCGCCGCCGGCGAGGTCCTCGGCCAGCGTGCGCTCGACCAGGTCGTCGACCCACGCCTCGGTCAGGCCGGTGCCCTCCAGGGAGCGCGGGTCGGGGCTCACCACGCCGTCCCCGCGGGGGTGCCGACCGGGCGGCGGGTCAGCCGCAGCCGGCCGCCGTCGTCGAGCCGGACGTCGAGGTGCACGCGCCAGCGGTCGTCGGTGCCGGGGTGGTCCTCGCGCCAGTGGCAGCCGCGGGTCTCCTCGCGGGCGGTGGCCGCGGCGGTCAGCGCACCGGCGACGGTGAGCAGGTCGGTGGCCTCCCAGCTGTCGACGCCCGGTGCGGCGCCGGGACCCTCGGCGAGCTGCGCGGCCAGGGCGGCCAGCCGGCCGGTGGCCCCGGCCAGCCCGGCGCCCGAGCGCAGCGCCGCGACCCGGCCGGACATCGTGTCGGTGACCGCGCGGCGGCCGGCCGGGTCGAGCAGCCCCGCCGTCGCGGGCGCGGCGTCGCGGACCGGCGTGGCCGGCGGCAGGCCACGGGCCAGCTCGGCGCCGATGCGGGCGGCGAACACCAGCCCCTCGAGCAGCGAGTTCGACGCCAGCCGGTTCGCCCCGTGCACCCCGGTGCTGGCCACCTCACCGCAGGCGTAGAGCCCGGGCACCGTCGTCCGCCCGGCGAGGTCGGTGGCCAGGCCGCCCGAGGCGTAGTGGGCCGCGGGCGTGACCGGCACCAGGTCGGTGACCGGGTCGACGCCCTCGGCCCGGCAGCGGGCGACGATGGTCGGGAACCGCCCGGCCAGGCCGGGGATCGCCCGGGCGTCGAGCCAGACGTGGTCGACGCCGTCGCGCAGCTGCACGCGGGTGACGGCCTTGGCGACGACGTCGCGCGGCGCGAGCTCGGCCAGCGGGTGCACGCCGGTCATGAACCGCTCCCCCGCGCCGTCGCGCAGCACCGCCCCCTCGCCGCGCAGCGCCTCGCTGACCAGCGGCTGCTGCCCGCGGGCGCCGGGGCCCAGGTACAGCGACGTCGGGTGGAACTGGACGAACTCCAGGTCGGTGGCGACCGCCCCGGCGCGCAGGCCGAGGGCCACGCCGTCGCCGGTGGACACCGACGGGTTGGTGGTGGCGGCGTACACCTGCCCCATCCCGCCGGTGGCCAGCACCACCGCGCGGGCCCGCACCGCGCCGACGCCGTCCTCGGTGCCCTCGCCGAGCACGTGCAGGGTGACCCCGGCGGCCCGGCCGGTGGCGTCGGTGAGCAGGTCGAGCACCATCGCGTGCTCGACGAGGCCGATGCCCGGGTCGGCGTGCACGGCCTCGCACAGCGCGCGCATGACCTCGGCCCCGGTCGCGTCGCCGCCGGCGTGCACGATGCGGTCGGTGGAGTGCCCGCCCTCGCGGGTGAGCAGCAGCTGCCCGGCCGCGTCGCGGTCGAAGGCCGCGCCCCACTCGATGAGCTGGCGCAGCCGCGCCGGGCCCTCGGCCACCAGCGCGGCGACCGCCTGCGGCTCGCAGAGCCCGACCCCGGCGACCTCGGTGTCGCGCGCGTGCGCCTCCGGGGTGTCGGCCGGGTCGAGGACGGCGGCGATCCCGCCCTGCGCCCAGCGGGTCGAGCCGTCGTCGACCCGGACCTTGGTGACGACGGCGACCGACAGTCCCGCCGCCCGGGCGTGCAGGGCCACGCAGAGCCCGGCGACGCCGGAGCCGACGACGCAGACGTCGGCCGCCAGCTCCCAGCCCGGCGCCGGGGCGGCCAGCCGGGTCGGCAGGCCGACGACCGGCGCGGTCGCCAGCAGGCTCACCTGACCGGCACGCCGAGGTCGCTGCGCCGCTGGTCCACGGCGCCGGGCACGGGGGCGGAGGGGTCCCCGCCGAGCTCGACGACGCGGTTGGCGCCGTCGACGTGCACGACCCTCGGGACGGAGGACTTCGCCTCGGTCTCGTCCATGAGGCCGTAGCCGATCAGGATCACCAGGTCGCCGGGGTGCACCAGGTGCGCGGCGGCGCCGTTGATGCCGATGACGCCGCTGCCCCGCTCGCCGGGGATGACGTAGGTCTCCAGGCGGGCGCCGTTGGTGACGTCGACGATCGCCACCTGCTCGCCGGGCAGCAGGTCCGCGGCGTCGAGCAGGTCCTCGTCGATCGTCACCGAGCCCACGTAGTGCAGGTCGGCCTGGGTGACCGTCGCCCGGTGGATCTTGGACTTGAGCATCGTGCGCATCATCGGGGCTCTCCCAGGGTGACGGCGGTGTTGTCGATGAGTCGGGTGTCGCCGGCGCGGGCGGCGACCAGCAGCCGGGCCGGGCCGGCGGCCGGCGCGGGGCCGAGGTCGGGGTCGGTCAGTGCCAGGTAGTCCCGGCGCAGGTCGGGCGCCTCGGCGAGGACGGTGCGGGCGGCCGCCAGGACGGCGTCGGCCCCGTGCGGTCCGGCGCCGGCACCGGCGCGCAGGGCACGGGACAGCGCGACGGCGGTGACCCGCTGCTCCGGCGTCAGGTAGCGGTTGCGGCTCGACAGCGCCAGGCCGTCGTCCTCGCGGACGGTGGGCACGCCGACGACCTCCGGCGGCAGCGCCAGCTCGCGCACCATGGCGCGGATCAGCGTGAGCTGCTGGTAGTCCTTCTCGCCGAAGAACGCGAGGTCGGGCCGGGCCAGGCCGAACAGCGTGGCGACGACGGTCAGCACGCCGGCGAAGTGCCCCGGCCGGACGGCGCCCTCCAGGACGTCGCCCAGCGGCCCCGGGTGCACGGTCACGCCGGCCGCGCCGGGCGGGTACACCTCCTCCACCGGCGGGTGGAAGACGACGTCGGCGCCCTCCTCGGCCAGCGCGGCGAGGTCGGCGTCCCACGTGCGGGGATAGCGGTCGAGGTCCTCGCCGGGGCCGAACTGGGTCGGGTTCACGAACACCGAGACGACGACGCCGCCGGCGCGCTCGCGGGCGGCGCGGACCAGCGCGCGGTGCCCCTCGTGCAGCGCGCCCATGGTGGGCACCAGCGCCACCGGGCCGGGGAGACCGGCGACCAGGTCGCGCAGCGCGGCGGCCGTCTCCGCGACGGCGGGCCACGTCCCGGCCGGCTGGACCGCGGTGGTCACCGGGAGCCGGCCGGGTCGGCGGCCTCGTACAGCAGATCGAGCAGGGGAGCGCCCTCGTGCCGCCGGAGCCGGCCGGCGGCGACGGCCCGCTCGGTGGTGCGCTGGGCCATCGCGACGTAGGCGGCGACCGAGGCCGGCGCGCGCTCGGTGAGCGTCTCCAGGTGGTCGCGCACGGTGCCGACGTCACCCCGGCTCACCGGGCCGGTCAGGCCCCGGTCGCCGCGGCGCAGGCCGTTGTCGAGCGCGGCGGTGAGCAGTGGCGCCAGCACGCGCGCCGGCGATCCCACTCCGGCGGCGCGCAGCAGGTCGGCGGCCTCGGCGACGAGGGTGACCAGGTGGTTGGCGCCCGTGACCAGTGCCGCGTGGTAGAGCCGCCGGTCGGCCTCGGCGACGAAGAACGGCTCGCCGCCCATCTCCAGCACCAGGGTCTCGGCGACCGGCCGGTGCCCGGGCCGGCTGGTGACGCCGAACGGGACGCCGGCGAGCCGCTCGGCGTCCTCGGGGGCGCCGGTGAAGGTCATCGCCGGGTGCAGCGCCAGCGGCAGGACACCGGCCCGCTCGGCCGGCTCCAGGACGGCCAGCCCGTGCGCACCGGAGGTGTGGAAGGCGAGCTGGCCGGCCCGCCAGCGCCCGGTGCCGGCCAGGCCCGCGACCAGGCCGGGGAGCGTGTCGTCGGGGACGGCCAGGACCACCAGGTCGGCCGCGGCCACGACCTCGTCGGCAGGCAGCAGGGGGACGCCGGGCAGCAGCCGGGCGGCGCGCTCGGCGGAGGCGGGTGACAGGCCGGCGGCGGCGACCACGTCGTGGCCGGCGGCGGCGAGGGCGGCGCCCAGGACGGCGCCGACCCGGCCGGCGCCGATGACGCCGACGCGGAGGCGGGCGGGAGCGCTGGTGGCGGGCGGCAGCCCGGCAGCGCGGGGGGTCCTGCGGGCAGCAGGCATCGGTGCACCTCTCGTTCCAGTCCCTGGCGGGTACCGGACTCGGGTCGGGCCGTCGTGGTCGGCGGCCGGTGCTGCGGGGTGGTGCGGGGTGGTGCCGGCACCGGCCCCGCTGCGACCGGGTGTGTGCCACGCGGGCGAGGTGCCGACCGCGAGTGTGTGAGCCCCCGGCCACCGCTGCAACGCCGGAGCACTGTGGGGTGGGTCACCTCCAGCGCCGGGGGCGCCGACGGGGGTGCGCGGGGCGCCGTCCGGAGCCGGTCCTACGGTGTCGGCGGCGGCCGGCACCGACGCCGGGCGAGCGGACACCGAGGAGTCACGTGGGCACGGTCGAGGGCACGTTCCAGGGACGCACCGCACTGGTCACCGGCGGCAGCCGGGGCATCGGGCTGGCGATCGCCCGCAGCCTGGCCGACCGGGGCGCGCGGGTGGTGCTCACCGCCCGCAAGCCGGAGGCGCTCGAGGAGGCGGTCACCGCGCTCGGCGGCCCGGACGTCGCCGTCGGTGTGCCGGGCAACGCCGGGGACCCCGGGCACCGCGCCGAGGCGGTGCGCACGGCGGTCGAGCGCTTCGGCAGCCTCGACCTGCTGGTGGGCAACGTGGGGATCAACCCGGTCTACGGCCCGATGATGGAGCTGGGCCTGGACTCCTTCCGCAAGATCCTCGACACCAACGTCGTCGGCACGCTCGGCCTGGTGCAGGAGGCCTGGCGGGCGTGGATGGCCGAGCACGGCGGCTCGGTGCTGGTGGTCGCCTCGGTCGCCGGGCTCAAGGCCTCCCCCGGCATCGCCGGCTACGGGGTGAGCAAGGCCGCGCTGGTCAACCTGGTGACGCAGCTGGCCGTGGAGCTCGGGCCGAGGGTGACGGTCAACGCGGTGGCCCCGGCGGTGGTGAAGACCCGCTTCGCCGGCGCGCTCTACGAGGGCCGCGAGGAGGAGGCCGCGGCGCAGTACCCGGTCGGCCGGCTGGGCGAGCCGGAGGACGTCGGTGAGGCGGCGGCCTACCTGCTCGGCGCCGGCTGGGTCACCGGCCAGACGCTGGTCCTCGACGGCGGCGCGCTCTCCCGCGGCCCCGCCTGAGCCCCTCGGCCCCCGTGCAGGGCCCCGCCGCGAGCGTGCGAGCGGTGGGGGGCGCGGGGGTCCGTCACCGGCCGAGCACGCGGGCCAGGACGTCGTCGCCGTCGCCCTCGTCGCGGTGGCGGTGCCGGCGGCCACCCGGGGTGACGCCGCTCTCGGCGAGGATCTGCGCCAGCCGGGTCGCCCCGGCGTCGTCCGGCTCCGGCGGGACCGGCGCGTACGAGGGCACCGGCCGGCCGCCCGCGGCGTGCCCGGCAGCGGCGGCGTGCACGGCAGCGGCGGCGTGCACGGCCGGCCGCTCGATCGTCAGCTGCTCGGCGGGCCCCGGGGCGGGTGCGTCCACCGGGTCGGTGCGGCGGCGGCGCAGCGCGGGGTCCTCGGCCGGCACGGGCGGCAGCGAGGGCAGCGGGCGGGGGGCCGGCTCGGGCTCCCGCGCCACCACCGGGGCGGCCACGGTCGCTCCCGCGGTCCCGGCCGGCACGGGGTCGGGCCGGAGCACGGCCGGGGACGGCGGCGCGGCGACCACCTCGGGCCGCGCCGCCGTCGCGAGGGGCGCCTCCTCCGCGCGCCGGTCGTCGAGGGACAGCACCGGCCAGCCGGCGCCCAGGTCGCGGGCGACGTCGGTATGCCAGGCGGCGGTCGCGGGCTCGATCGGCTCGCGGCCGGGCGTCGTCCGCACCGACTGGGTGCGCATGACCAGCCGCTCGACGTGCATCTCCCCGGAGCGCTGCTCGGTGAGCTCCGCCCGCAGCCGGCCGACGTCGGCCCGCAGGCCGGCGAGCTCGGCGAGCTCACCGCGCAGGGCGCCGACGGCGGCCAGCTCCGCGCGGAGCGCGGTCAGCCCGGACAGGCCCTCGCGCAGGCCGGCCAGCTCGCTGCGCAGCGCGTCGAGCTCCCCGCGCATCGCCTCCTCCGCCTCGCGCCGGACCTGGTTCTCCAGCTCCAGCTCGTACTGCTGGCGTGCGGCGACCTCCCGCTCCAGCTCCCGGTCGTAGGCCCGGCGCAGCTCGGCCTCGACGGCCGCGGTGTCGGACCGCGGCGTGTCCTCGGCGGTCTCCCCCCGACGGCGTCCGGCGGCGACGGCGGCCGCCAGGCAGGCCCAGGCGACGGCGACGACGGCGATCCGCAGCAGCTGGGGGTCCTCGGTCAGGAAGACGGCGGCGGTGGCGGCCAGGGCCAGCAGGCCGCCGACGGCCAGCCCGGCCGCGCGCAGCCCGGGGGAGCCGGCCGTCCCGTGTGCCCGACGGGCTGCTGTGTCGTCCGCTCCCCGCATGGGCTCAGGGTAACGGTGAGCGAGCCCCCGACTCCGGCACGCGAGCGTCTGCGTGCCGGAGCCGGGGGCTCGCTGCTGACCTGAGGGAACGGCCGCGCTGCAGGGCCCCGCGCCGAGCGTCAGCGCGGCGTGGGGGGCAGCGGGGTCCCTCTATCGGGCGAGGGCCGCGTCGGAGCTGAAGACCAGGCCCATCGAGACCTCGCCCTGCGTGATCGCGGCCTTGGTCGCCGGGCCGCCGGCGTCGAACTCGCGGAACTCGGCGAACTGCAGGCCGTAGGTCTCCTCCAGCCCCGGCTGGCAGAACGGCCGGGTCGGGCACTCGGCCGGGCCGCCCAGGACCAGCGAGCCGTCCCCGCAGGCGTCCGCGAGTTCCGACAGGGTGGTCACGCCGAGCCCGTCGGCGAACTCCTGCGTCACCGCGAAGGCGTTCTGGTTGGCCGCCTCCGACGGCTGGCCGAAGGTCAGCCCGACCCCGTCGGCCAGCGGCTGCAGGGCGTCGCGGGTCGCCTGGGCGTCACTGCTGGCGATCGGCGTCGGGTCGGGCCCGTTGACCTGGGCGTTGAGCGCCTCGGTGACCGTGGCGAGGTACTCGGGGAAGACCTGCAGGTCGACGCCGGAGATGAGGGCCGGCAGGTAGAGGTCGCGGTTGCCCACCTCGCGGACCGAGGCGTCGAAGCCGACCGCGTCGAGGACCCCGGCGTAGACGTTGGCCAGGATGGTCGACTCGGTGAAGTTGCTCGCCCCCACCACGATCGGGCCGCTGCCCGGCTCGAGCCCCTCGGTGACGCCGCTCTCCTGCACCCAGGCGGCGGCGACGTCCTCGGCGCTCTGCCGCTCGAGGTCGACCGCGGCGTTCATCTCGATGAGCTGCTCGGTCGTCATCGCGGCCGAGACGGCGTCGAGCGCCGGGATCAGCGCGGGGTTGGCCGCGGCGGTGGCCGCGGTGACCGCCGGCACGACGTTGTCGGCGTTCTGCAGCTGCTGGTCGTCCTCGAGCACGACGAGCTGCTCGCCGGCCACCGGGGCGCAGGCGTCGCCGGTGGCGGCCGAGCCGCTGGCGCCGGTGGAGCCGCCCGTGCCGGACGAGCCGGACTCCCCGCAGGCCGCGGTCAGCAGGACCGCCGCGAGGGCCAGGGGGGTGAGGACGCGGGGCATGCGCATGAGCTGTCCGCCTTCTGTGTCCCGCGCGGCGTGCGGCCGCGACGCGTGTCTGGCGGGGGATCCCGCGCGGGCCATGCAACCGCCGTGCGCTCCACCCCGGCAATCGCCCCGCCAGAGTGTTGTGAGCTCGTTACCTGCTCCCGCCGGGGCGCGCCGCGCAGGTCACAGCGGCACTCCGCTGGCCGTCGGTTCCGGAACCCCGACGCCCCCTCCGGCCGTGCGCGCGCGGAGGAACGGCAGCCGCCGCGGGCCCGGTGTGGCCGCCCACGACACGAGGGCGAGCACCAGCTCGGCGAGCAGCGCCAGCCCCGCCACCAGGATGGCCCCGGCGATCATGACGCCGTAGTCCTGCTGGCCGAAGCCGAGGTTGACGATCCGGCCCAGTCCCCCGCCGCCGACGAGCGCGGCCAGCCCCGCCGTCGCCACGACCTGCACCGCAGCGGTGCGGATCCCGGTCATCACGAGCGGGAGGGCCAGCGGCAGCTCGACGCGGGCGAGCACCTGGCCGCGGCTCATCCCCATGCCGCGGGAGGCCTCGCGGACCTCCGGGTCGACGCCGCGGAAGCCGACGAAGGTGTTGGTCAGGATCGGCGGGACGGCGAAGACCGCCAGCGCGATCGCCGTCGCCCGGTTGCCGAAGCCGATCGGGCTGACCGCGAAGAGGGTGAGCAGCGCCAGGGTGGGCACCGCGCGGCTGACGTTGGACAGGACGACGACCAGCCCCGCGCCGCGCCGTGCCGTGCCGAGGGCGGTGCCGACCGGGAGCGCGACGAGCATGGCGGCGAGGACGGCGGCCGCCGAGATGCCCAGGTGCTCGAGGGTCAGGTCGGTGATGCCGTTGGGACGGCTCCAGTTGAGCGGGTCGTTGAGGTAGCGCAGCGCCCGCGAGAAGTCGCTCACGCGCGCGCCGCCCGCGCCCAGGGCGTGAGCAGCCGCTCGACGCCGGCCAGCAGCAGGTCGGCGGCGAGCGCGAGCAGCACGCAGCCGACCGCGCCGGTGACGATCTCGGCGCGGTAGAAGTTGGCCGCGAACCCGCCGGTGATCAGCTGTCCCAGCCCGCCGTGGCCGACCAGGACGCCGACCGTGGTGAGCGCGACGGTGGACACCGTGGCGATCCGCAGCCCGGCCATGAACGCCGGCAGCGCCAGTGGCAGGTCCACGCGCCAGAACGTCTGTGCCCCCGACAGCCCCATGCCGCGGGCGGCCTCGCGGACGTCGTCGGGCACGCCCTGCAACCCGGCCAGGAAGTTGCGCACCAGGATGACCAGCGAGTAGGCGACCAGCCCGACCAGCACCGTCGTCGAGGACAGCCCGGTGAAGGGCACCAGCAGCGCGAACATCGCCAGCGAGGGGATCGTGTACACGACCGTCGACAACCCCAGCACCGGCGCCGAGAGGAGCCGGCTGCGCCGGGCGGCCAGCGCCAGCGGGAGCGCGAGCGCGGCCCCGATGACGACGGCGGCCACGGTGAGCCGGACGTGCTCGCCGGCGTAGGCCAGGATGGTGTCCCAGTTGTCGCGCACGTACGACGGCCGGAACCACGGGTTCGGGGCCTCGTCGACCGCGAGCACCCCCACCGCGGGGTCGCTCACCGCGTCCTGCAGCGGACGCGCACCCAGGGAGGTCACCCGGTGGACGCTACTGCCGAAGGCGGCGCGGACGGCACCGCGCAGGAGATCCGGCTCGAGGGGGTCAGCAAGACCTACGCCGACGGCACGGTCGGCGTCGAGCGGCTCGACCTGACCTTCGCCGCCGGCGAGCTCAGCGTCCTGGTCGGACCCTCGGGCTGCGGCAAGACGACGACCATGAAGATGATCAACCGGGTCATCGAGCCGACGACCGGGCGGATCCTGCTCGGCGGCGAGGACGTCACCCGGGTCGACGCCGACCGGCTGCGCCGCCGCATCGGCTACGTCATCCAGAACGTGGGCCTGTTCCCCCACCAGACGGTGCGCGCCAACGTGGCCACCGTGCCGCGGCTGCTGGGCTGGGACCGGCGCCGGATCCGCGCCCGCGTCGACGACCTGCTGGCCACCGTCGGCCTCGACCCCGCCGTCCACGGCGACCGCTACCCCGCCCAGCTCTCCGGCGGCCAGCGGCAGCGGGCCGGGGTGGCGCGGGCGCTGGCCGCCGACCCCGCCGTCCTGCTCATGGACGAGCCGTTCTCCGCCGTCGACCCGGTGGTCCGCGAGCGGCTGCAGGCGGAGTTCCTCCGGCTGCAGGAGACCGTCCGCAAGACCATCGTCTTCGTCACCCACGACATCGAGGAGGCCGTGCGCCTCGGCGACCGGATCGCGGTGATGAGCACCGGCGGGCGGGTCGAGCAGTTCGCGCCGCCCGCCGAGCTGCTGGGCCGGCCGGCCAACGCGTTCGTCGCCGACTTCGTGGGCGCCGACCGGGGCCTCAAGCGGCTGGCGGTCACCGCCATCGAGGTCGACGACCTCGAGCGGCCGCCGGTGGTGCACGTCGCCGACGGGCTGGCCGACGCGCGCGCCTCGCTGCAGGCCGCCGGCGCCCGCTGGGCGGTCGTCCTCGACGGCGACGGCCGGCTGCACGGGTGGCTGTCGGCCGAGCGGGCCTCCGGCCCGGGCACCGTGGGGTCGGCGGCGCACCGCATGGAGGCCTGGGTGCCGGTGGACGCCACGCTGAAGACGGCGTTCGCCACGATGCTGCAGCACGAGGCCGGCTGGGTCGCGGTGCTCGACGGCGACGTCTTCCTCGGGGTGCTCACGCCCGAGTCGCTGCACGCGGCGCTGCGCCGCTCGGTGGAGGGCACGGTGCCGGAGACCGCCGGCGCCGCGGTCCCCGCCTGGAGCCGTCCCTAGGCGCGGACGCCGCCCTCGGGCCGGTCGTCGTCGCGCTGCGGCGGCACCCGGCAGATCGACTCCAGCCACAGCGCCGCGGCGGTCAGACCCACCGCGAGGACCACGCCCAGCACCGCGGTGACCGTGTCGCCGGAGGCGGCCTGCAGGCGCGACACCGCGGGTGCGACGTGCAGCAGCACCCCGGCCCAGACGCCGGTGAAGACCGCGCCGACGAAGGCGCTGGCCTGGGCGAGCACCGCCAGGCGGGCCACCACCATCGGCTCGACGCGCCGGACCAGGGGCGCCGCCGCCTCGGCGGGGCGCCCCTCGCGGCTGCCGCGGCGGGCGTCGCGCTCGGCGGCCAGCCGGGCGCGCAGCGTGCGGGCGCCGAGGGCCTCGGCGACGGCGAGCACGCCCAGCGGCACCGGCAGCCACCAGCGCAGCGACGGCAGGTCGCCGTAGGTGGCGCGCACGACCAGCCAGGCGGCCAGCGCCAGCCCGGCTGCCACGACGACCAGGTCGCGCCGGTTGACCGGCCTCAATGCAGGTGCTCCCACCTGACGACCGCGGCGACGTCGTCGGCCGGCAGCGCCGCGACCAGGTCGGCCACCCGGCCGTGCCCGGGCAGGACCGCGGTGGGCTCCAGGGACAGCCACGGCAGGAGGACGAAGGCCCGCTCGTGCGCCCGGGGGTGCGGCAGGGTCAGCGCGGGGTCGTCGGAGAGCACCGGGGCGCCGTCGTCGCCGGTGACCGTGACGACGTCGACGTCCAGCGTGCGGGCGCCCCAGCGCACCTCGCGGGTGCGGCCGGCGGCCTGCTCCAGCTCCTGCGCGCGGGCCAGCCAGCCGGCGGCGTCGCGCTCCCCGCGGACGACGACGACCGCGTTGAGGTAGGGCGGCTGCTCGACGGGGCCCCACGGCGGCGTCTCGTACAGCGTCGAGCGGGCCACCAGACCGTCGGCCCCGAGCGCCTCGATCGCGGTGCGCAGCGCGCGGGCGCGGTCGCCGAGGTTCGCGCCCAGGGACAGGACCGCGCGGCTCACGGCCGCTGCCTGCGGATGGTGACGGTGACGTCGTCGAACGGGACGCCGAGCTCGGCCTGCGGCTTGTGCACGGTGATCTCCGCGGCCTGCACGAGCGGGTCGGCGAGGCAGACGTCGGCCAGCCGCCGGCACAGCGTCTCGAGCAGGTCGACCGGCTCGCCGGTGAGGACGGCGTGCAGCCGCTGGGCCAGCTCGGCGTAGTCCACCGTCAGCGCGAGGTCGTCGGTGGCGGCGGCGGGCGCGGTGTCGACCTCGAGGACGGCGTCGACGGTGAACGTCTGCCCGTTCTCCCGCTCGAAGCCGTGGACGCCGTGGTGGGCGTGTGCCGTCAACCCGCGGACGGCGATCCGGTCCGGCGCGCGGTCAGTCACGACGGACCTCCTCGCGGGCGCGCTGCACGGCGGCCACGGTGCGGACGGCGTCGGCCGAGGCGGCGGCGTCGTGCACCCGCACACCCCACGCGCCGGCCTCCGCGGCGAGGACGGTGGTGGCCAGGGTCGCGGCGTCGCGTCCCTCGGCCGGTCGCAGCGCGCCGTCGGCGCCGGCGAGCAGCCGGCCGAGGAAGGACTTGCGGGAGGCACCGACCAGCACCGGCAGGCCGAGCGCGACCACCCGGGGCAGCGCCGCGAGCAGCGCCCAGTTGTGCGCGGCCTGCTTGGCGAAGCCCAGCCCCGGGTCGAGCACGAGCCGGCCGGGGTCGACCCCGGCCGACAGCGCGGCGTCGACCCGGGCGGAGAGCTCGGCGCACACCTCGGCGACGACGTCGCCGTAACCGGCCCGCGCGTACATCTCCCGGCTGTGGCCGCGCCAGTGCATGAGCACCCACGGGACGCCGGCGTCGGCCACCAGCGCGGCCATCCCGGCGTCGGCCAGCCCGCCGCTGATGTCGTTGACCAGCACGGCCCCGGCGGCCAGCGCGGCCTCGGCGACCTCGGTGCGGGTGGTGTCCACGCTGACCCGCACGCCGGCGGCGGTCAGCTCGCGCACCACCGGCACGACGCGGCGGCGCTCCTCGTCGGCGTCGATCCGGTCGGCGCCGGGGCGGGTGGACTCCCCGCCGACGTCGACGTAGTCGGCGCCGGCGGCGGCCATGGCCAGGCCGTGGGCGACCGCCACCTCGGGGTCGGCGAAGCAGCCGCCGTCGGAGAACGAGTCGGGCGTGACGTTGAGGACGCCCATGACCACGCACCGCCCCGGGTGCAGCAGCGCGGCGCCGGCCGCGGTCACCGGCCCAGGACGAGGCTCATCGCCTCGGCGCGGGTGGCCGCGTGGTCGCGGAAGACACCGCGGACGGCGGAGGTGACCGTCGTCGAGCCGGGCTTGCGGATGCCGCGCATCGCCATGCACAGGTGCTCGGCCTCGATGACCACGATGACGCCGCGGGGCTTGAGGACGTCGGAGAGGGCGTCGGCGATCTGCCGGGTCATCCGCTCCTGCACCTGCGGGCGGCGGGCGAAGACGTCGACCAGCCGGGCCAGCTTCGACAGGCCGGTCACCCGGCCGTCCTCGCCCGGGACGTAGCCCACGTGCGCGACGCCGTGGAAGGGCACCAGGTGGTGCTCGCAGGTCGAGTACATCGGGATGTCCTTGACCAGGACCATCTCGTCGTGGTCCTCGTCGAAGACCGTCGCCAGGGTCTCGGCCGGGTCCTGCCAGAGCCCGGCGAAGGTCTCGGCGTAGGCGCGGGCCACCCGGCCCGGGGTGTCCTGCAGGCCGGGACGGTCGGGGTCCTCCCCCACCGCGAGCAGCAGCTCACGGACGGCGGCCGCCGCCCGCGCCGTGTCGATCCTCGACGGGTCGGCGCGGACCTCGTCCTCCGGTTCCTCGGCGAGCTGGCTCACGCCGCCGCCTCGCCGGCGCCGCCCGGCAGCGCCGGCGAGGCCGCTGCGCCCGCCGGCCCGCTCATCTCTGGACGGGTGCGCCGACGTCACCGACCGCGGTGCTGCCGCCCTTGACCAGGCTGCTGCCGCTGCCGTTCCCGTTGGCGCCGTGGCCGTTGGACTGCGCGGCGGCCTCGGCCGGGGTCAGCACCGGCGGCTGGTCCGACGGCGTCCGCTTGCCGAAGCCGTTGTAGGGGGCCAGCGAGGGACGCTTGGTGACCGGCGCGCAGATGCGGGCCATGTCCTCCTTGGAGAGGGTCTCCTTCTCGATCAGCTCGAGCACGAGCTGGTCGAGCACCCCGCGGTACTCCACGAGGATCTCCCACGCCTCGTCGTGCGCGGCCTCGATGAGGGCGCGCACCTCGCCGTCGATGTCGGCGGCGACGGCCTCGGAGTAGTCCGGCCGCGAGCCCATGTCCCGGCCGAGGAACGGCTCGGACTCGGTGCTGCCGTACTTGACCGCGCCGAGCTTGGCGCTCATGCCGTACTGGGTGACCATCGCGCGGGCCATCGAGGTGGCCTTCTCGATGTCGTTGCCCGCGCCGGTGGTCGGCTCGTGGAAGACCAGTTCCTCGGCCGCCCGCCCGCCGAGGGCGTAGGCCAGCGTGTCGATCATCTCCGAGCGGGTCTGGGTGTACTTGTCCTCGGTCGGCAGCACGAGCGTGTGCCCCAGCGAGCGGCCGCGCGGCAGGATCGTCACCTTGTGCACCGGGTCCAGGTTGGGCAGCGCGTGCGCCACGAGGGCGTGCCCGCCCTCGTGGTAGGCGGTGACCTTCTTCTCCTTCTCGCTCATCGCCCGCGTCTTGCGCTCGGGCCCGGCGACGACGCGGTCGATGGCCTCCTCGAGGACGGCGTCGGTGACGACCGAGGAGTTCTGCCGGGCGGTGAGCAGCGCGCCCTCGTTGAGCACGTTGGCCAGGTCCGCGCCGGTGAAGCCGGGGGTGCGCCGGGCGACGGTCTCCAGGTCGACGTCGGGTGCAAGCGGCTTGCCCTTGGCGTGCACCTCGAGGATCCGCTTGCGGCCCTCCAGGTCGGGCCGGTCGACGGCGATCTGCCGGTCGAAGCGGCCCGGGCGCAGCAGCGCGGGGTCGAGGATGTCCGGCCGGTTGGTGGCGGCGATCATGATGACGCCGCCCTTGACGTCGAAACCGTCCATCTCGACGAGCATCTGGTTCAGCGTCTGCTCGCGCTCGTCGTGGCCGCCGCCCATGCCGGCGCCGCGGTGCCGGCCGACGGCGTCGATCTCGTCGACGAAGATGATCGCCGGGGCGTTCTGCTTGGCCTGCTCGAACAGGTCGCGCACGCGGCTGGCGCCGACGCCCACGAACATCTCGACGAAGTCCGAGCCGGAGATCGAGAAGAACGGCACGCCGGCCTCGCCGGCCACCGCGCGGGCCAGCAGGGTCTTGCCGGTCCCGGGCGGGCCGAACAGCAGCACGCCCTTGGGGATCTTGGCGCCGACGGCCTGGAACTTGACCGGGTTCTGCAGGAAGTCCTTGATCTCCTGCAGCTCCTCGATGGCCTCGTCGGCCCCGGCCACGTCGGAGAACGTCGTCTTCGGGGTGTCCTTGGTGACCTGCTTGGCCTTGGACTTGCCGAAGGCCATGACGCCGCGGCCGCCACCCTGCATGGAGTTGAACAGCCAGAACAGCAGCAGCAGGAGGATCAGGAAGGGCAGGAAGCTGATCAGGACGCTGACGAAGACGCTGTCCTGGGTGACGTTGGTGGTGAAGTCGACGCCGTCGCCCTCACCGCCGATACCCGACACGAGGGCGAAGACGTCGTCCGAGGCGCCGATCGGGTAGGACGCGCTGATCTGCTCGTTGCCGTCGACCGGTTCGGTCAGGTCGAGGTCGAGGGTCTGTTCCTTGTCGTTGATGGTGACCGACTCGACGTTGCCGTCCTCGATCTGCTCCAGCGCGACGGAGGTGTCGACGGGCTCGTAGCTCGAGCCGCCACCGAGGAAGGACGACAGTCCGAGGGCCACCAGGACGACGAGCACGACCCAGAACCACACGGAGCGGAAGATCTTCTTGCGTTCCATACACCGATGCCGGGCAGCCGGAGGGCTCCGGCCTGGCCCGTCGACCCTCCTGATCGTCCGGGTGACGCGCCGCGCGCGCCGGGCGGGCACCCTCGCGCGGTCCAGCGTCGTTGCGCTCGACGGTACACCGGGACGGCTGTGCGTCCCCTGTCCGCGAGCTGGGCACACCCTGCCGGGTAGCCCCGTCGGTGCCCCACCCGCAGCGGGCCGGGGCGGCTCAGCGCGCCGATCGGCCTCGGTGCAGGGGCCCGCGCCGAGCGAGCGAGGCGTGGAGGGTACCGAGGTCCTCGTGGGCTCCTGGCCGCGCTGTCACCGTGAGCCGCCCTGCGAGGGTCGTGCCCGAGCGGGGCCCGAAGGGCTCCGGGAAGGGTGCGACGGCTGAGCTCGGCGCAGGCCGGGGACGGCTCCTGGCCGCGGTGTCGACCGGTAGGTCGACCACGTCACTGGTACACCTCGGGCTTCAGCGTCCCGATGTAGGGCAGGTCGCGGTAGCGCTCGGCGTAGTCGAGGCCGTAACCGACGACGAACTCGTTGGGGATGTCGAAGCCGACGTAGCGCACCGGCACCTCGACCTTGATCGCGTCGGGCTTGCGCAGCAGCGCGCAGACCTCCAGCGAGGCCGGCCGCCGCCCGCCGAGGTTCTTCAGCAGCCAGGACAGCGTCAGGCCGGAGTCGATGATGTCCTCGAGCACCAGCACGTGCCTGTCGGAGATGTCGCGGTCGAGGTCCTTGAGGATCCGGACGACGCCCGAGGAGCTGGTGGAGCTGCCGTAGGAGGAGACGGCCATGAACTCCATCTGGGTGGGCAGCTGCAGGGCCCGGGCGAAGTCGCTCATGAACAGCACCGCGCCCTTGAGGACGCCGACGAGGAGCACCTCGCGCCCGGCGTAGTCGCGGGCGATCTCGGCGGCCAGCTCGGTGATCTTGGACTGGATCTGCTCCTCGGAGAGCAGCACGTGGTCGATGTCGGGGCCGTAGCCGTGGTCGGGGCCCAGCGCGCCCTGCGGGGCGGGAGTGGACGCGGTCTCGCTCACGGGTGCTGCTCCTCGGGATCGGGGACCGGGCGGGGATCGGCGGCCGGCCGGGCCCTCCCGCCGCGGCAGCCGGCGGGCCGCAGCACCAGCCTGCCAGACGCCCGGAACGCCTCGGCACCGCCCGGGAGCGCCACCGGCCCCTGGCCGCGCCAGCCGGTGAGCAGCGCGTCGACGGCGCCGAGGTGGGTCGCCTGCAGGTCGGGGACGCCGCCGTTGCGCAGCCACCCGCGCAGCACCCGCCGGCGCAGCGCGGCCGGCAGCGCGGCCAGCTCGCCGGCCGGCAGGCAGCCGTCGCCGGCCAGCCGCGCCAGGTGCCCGGCGGCCAGCCCGTCGAGGGCGTCGAGGTCCTCCCTGAGCTGCTCGGCGGTGCGGGCCAGGGCGGGGGCGACACCGCCACCCAGCACGTCCTCCAGCAGGGGCAGCACCTCGGCGCGCAGCCGGGCGCGGCGGTGGGCGGGGTCGGTGTTCCACGGGTCGTCCCACACCGGCAGGCCGAGCGCGGCGCACGCCTCGCGGGTGACCGACCGGCGGACGCCGAGCAGCGGGCGCCAGAACGGCGGGCGCTCGGCCACCATGCCCGCCACCGAGCGCGGGCCCGACCCGCGGCCCAGGCCGAGCAGCACGGTCTCGGCCTGGTCGTCGAGGGTGTGCCCGAGGGCGACGCGGGCCCCGTGCCCGGCGGCCGCCCCGGCGAGGGCGGCGTACCGGGCGGTGCGGGCGGCGCCCTCGGGCCCGCCGTCGGCACCGACGGTCACGGGCAGGACGAGCACCGGGTCCAGGCCGAGGTCGCGCACCAGGTCCGCCGTCCGCCGGGCCCGCCCGGGCGAGCCGGGCTGCAGGCCGTGGTCGACGGTGACCGCGCCGGCGGGCACGCCGGCACGCGGCGCCTCGAAGGCCACCGCGGCGGCCAGCGCCAGGGAGTCCCCTCCCCCGCTGACGGCCACCAGCACCGGCTGCGGCGAGCCGCGCAGGCCGGGCCGGACGGCGCTGCGGACGGCGGCGACCGCCGGCGGCGGCCCGCTCACCGGCGTCCGGGGGTCAGGCGGTGACGGCCGGGCGGCCGTGCACCCGCTCGACCCAGCGTGCGGGCTCGGTGAGCTCCTCGACCAGCGGCAGGTTCTCCGGGCCGGCCCACACGCGGTTGAAGCCCTCCATGCCGACCAGGTCGACGACGCCGCCGACGAAGAGCCGGCCGTCGGCGTACTGCTTCATCTTCTGCTCCAGGCCGAGCAGCCGGCGCAGCACGCGGTCGAGCGGGCCGCGGCCCTTGCGGCGCTGGGCGAAGCGCTTGCGCAGGGTGCGCACCGAGGGCACGACGTCGGGGCCCACCCCGTCCATGACGTACTCGGCGTGCCCCTCCACCAGGCTCATCACCGCGGTGACCCGGTCGAGGACGGCGCGCTGGGCGGGGTCGCGCACGAGCGCCATGAGGCCCTGCGAGCCGGTGTCGTCGTCGCCGCCGCGGACGGCGTCGGTGATGCCGCGCAGCAGGTCGGCCATGCGGTCGCGCAGCGCGTCGGGGCTGAGGTCGGTGGCCTCGACGAACTCGGAGATCTGCGCCTCGAGGTGGTCGCGCAGCCACGGGAAGGCGGTGAACTGCAGCTGGTGGGTGACCTCGTGCAGGCAGACCCAGAGCCGGAAGTCCGACGGGTCGACGCCCAGCCGGCGCTCGGCGTCGACGATGTTGGGCGCCACCAGCAGCAGTCGCCCGCCGGTGCCGAAGACCTCGTACTGGCCGAGCACGCGCGAGGACAGGAACGCCAGCAGGCCCCCGGCCTGCACGCCGGTGGCGCGGGAGCCGATCGCGGTGGCCAGCGGCCCCGGCCGGGTCTCCTGCCGCTCGGTGAGGGCGTGCACCAGCGGGTCGAGCAGGGTCGCCATGCCGGTGGCGTTGGCGTCGATCCAGCCGGGCCGGTCGACGACGGCGACCTCGGGCACCGGCCCGCCCTCGACCGGGCGCAGTCCGGTGAGGCCCTCGACGTGGGCGACGGCCGTGGCCGACGCCTCGTGCAGCTCGCGGACGACGTCCGCGGCCTCCTGCCGGGTGGTCGTCGGCCCCGGCCCGGCCAGCCGGCGGGCCGTCCGACCGGCGAGATCCCAGTCGACCAGTGCGCTGCTGCTCATCGCCTCACCGTAGGCCCTCCTGCAGGGGCCTGCCGCGACCCTGCGAGCGGCGGGGGCAGGAGGGTCCTTGCCTCAGCTGCAGCCGCAGGCGGCCAGCGTGGAGGCGACGGCATCGAGGGCGGCCTCCTCCGGGTCCCCGCCGCCGGAGGTGCCGTTGGCGACCAGCGCGTAGGCGAGCAGCCGGCCGTCGGCGGTCACGACGGTGCCGGCGAGGGCGTGCACGCCGAGCAGGGTGCCGGTCTTGCCGCGGATCGCGCCGGGCGCGGTCGCGGGGTCGTCGTCGCCCCGGTCGAACAGCGTGCCGTCGTAGCCGGCCACCGCCAGGCCGGACAGGACGGCCGAGGTCCCGGCGAGCGAGCCGTCGGCGGCCCCGGTGACGAGGTCGGTGAGGACGTCGGGGGTGACCAGGTCCAACCGGGACAGGCCGCTGCCGTCGTACAGGTCGACGTCGGACACGTCGACCCCGGCCTCCTCCAGGGCGTCGGTGACCCCCTGCGCGGCCCCCTCGAAGGTCGCCGGCAGGCCGCGGGCCAGTGCGACGTGGCGGGCCAGCGACTCGGCCAGCAGGTTGTCCGACTGCGACAGCGCCTGCTCGACCAGCCGGGTGACCGGGGCGGAGCGGACGCTGCCGAGCGTCGCCGCCCCGTCGGGGGCCGGGCCGAGCTGCACCGTCGCGCGGGGCGCGCCGAGGGCCGCGGCCAGCGCGGCACCGGCGTCGGTGCCCGGCTGCCCGCTGCGCGGGTTCTCCCCCGACGTGACGCGGGCGCCGTCGACGGCGGTGGCCGTGACCGGGGCGGCGTAGCTCGACGGCGCGTCCTCGGGCCCCCAGCCCTCCGCGGTGAGCGGGCCCTCGAACAGCGAGTTGTCGACGACGACCCGGCTGACCGTCGTCCCCGGCGGGAGCGCGGCCTGCACCTGGGTGGCCAGGTCGGCGACGGTCGCGGCGCCCGGGTAGGCCAGGGAGGGCGCGGTGGTCGACAGGGTGGGGTCGCCGCCGCCGACGAGCACGACCTCGTCCGGGGTGGCGCCGGCGACGACCCTCGTCTCGAGGGTGTCCGCGGGGTCGAGGGTGGTGAGGGTGGCGACGGCGGTCAGCAGCTTGGCCGTGGAGGCCGGGGTCACCGGGTCGCCGGCCTCCTGGTCGAACAGCGTCTGCCCGCTGGCGACGTCGACCACCTCGGCCGACACGCCGCCGAGCAGCGCGGGGGCGGCCAGCAGCGGGGTCAGCCGGGTGGCGAGCACGTCGGGGTCGGGCGCCGGCGCACCGGTGGACAGGGCGGCCAGCACCGGGTCCGGCTCCCCGACCGCGGGCAGCGTGGCGGCGGCCCGGTCGGCGGGGTCGTCGGCGGCGCCGTCCCCCGACCAGACGACCACCCCGACCGCGACCAGCGCGGCGACCAGCACGACCGCCAGGACGGTCAGCAGGAGCCGCCGGCGCAGCCGCCCGTAGCTCGGCGTGACGGTCGTCGACCCGTTCGGCGCGATGGTGCCCTCCCCCGGAAGAGGCCCCGGTCCGGACCTGCGCCGGTGGGCCTGGTACCGGTGGGCCACACTACGTGCCGTGCAGTTCGACGTGACGGTAGAGATCCCCAAGGGCCAGCGGAACAAGTACGAGCTGGACCACGCCACCGGGCGCATCCGGCTCGACCGGATGCTGTTCACCTCCACGCGGTACCCGGCCGACTACGGGTACATCGAGAACACCCTGGGCCAGGACGGCGACCCGCTCGACGCCCTGGTCCTGCTGGAGGAGCCGACGTTCCCCGGGTGCCTGATCACCTGCCGGGCCATCGGCATGTTCCGGATGACCGACGAGGCGGGTGGGGACGACAAGGTCCTCACCGTCCCGGCGACCGACCCCCGCATGGCCCACCTCCAGGACATCACCGACGTCTCGGAGTTCGACCGGCTGGAGATCCAGCACTTCTTCGAGACCTACAAGGACCTCGAGCCGGGCAAGTCGGTCGAGGGCGCCAACTGGGTCGGGCGGGCCGAGGCCCAGGCCGAGATCGAGGCCTCGCTCAAGCGCGCCCAGGAGGCCGGCGGCCACTGACGGCCGCTCCTCCCCACTCGTCCCCGGCCCCTTGGGCCCCTGACCGCACGACGGACGACCGACGGCGGTGCACCCCTCAACGGAGGTGCACCGCCGTCGTCGTGTCCGGGGTGCTCACAGCGGCGTGCGCGTTGCTTGCCAGGTGCTGGCCCGGGCTCGCACGCCGGCGGGCGCTGGTGCCGGTCGGCTGACCACGGTGGGCGGCGCAACCTGCAGCAGTGTGCGCCCACGGCGCACGTTGGTCTCCAGGACGAGCACTCAGCGCACATCACCGCCGGCGTCGGAGGCCACGGCCGCCGACCAACCGGCACACCGCTGTCAGGCCCGCGGGTCGTGCAGGACCGCGGTGAGGAACCCCAGCTCGCCGCGGTAGCCCTCGAGCCACTGGCGGCGGTGGGTGCGGGCGGCGTCGAGGGCCTGCTCCCGCTCGTCGGCGGTGGGCGCCTCGGTGAGCGCCCAGTCGGTGAGCGCGCCGGTCCAGCACCACTCGTACTCGTCCCACTCGGCGAGCGTGGACAGGTGCCCGTACCCCGGCTCGAGGCCGGCGCGGGCGACCTCGGCCAGCAGCCCGGGCAGGTCGGGGAGCTCGCCGGGCCGGCGCCCAGACCGGCCAGCGCGCGGGGGCTCGGGCCGGCCTCCCAGAAGGCGTCGCCGAACAGCAGCCGGCCGCCGGGGCGCAGGTGGCCGCGCAGCGCGGCGAGCGTGCCGGCGGGGCCGCCGAAGACGTGCGTGGCGCCGATGCAGACGACGACGTCGAAGGTGCCGCCCCGCCAGCCCGCGGCGTCGGCCTGCACGAGGTCGACCTGCCGGACGAGCCCGGCCATCGCCGCGCGGTCGCGGGCGGCGTCGAGGGCGGGGGCGGAGGTGTCCACGCCGACGCCGGTCAGGCCGGGCGAGGCGGCCAGCAGCGGCAGCAGCCACGCGCCGGAGCCGCAGCCGAGGTCGAGGACGCGGCCGTGGCCGGGCGGGGCCAGCCGCTCGAGCAGCCGGCGGAGACCCTCGTCGGAGACGGGGGCGGCGACGGGGTGCCAGCGGTGGGCGACCGCGCTGAGCCGGGCTCTGTCCACGGCCGCATCCTGGCCGACGCCGGTCAGCCGCCGGTGACGTCGTCCCCCGGCGGGCCGGCGCGCAGCTCGGCGGCCAGCGCGGCGAAGACGGCGCAGGTCGCCGGCACCTCCTGGGAGAGGACGGCCGCCACGCGCGCGGGGTCGGGCAGGGAGCCCTCCTGCGCGGCCTCGTCCCACTCCGCGCAGGCGCGGGCCAGCGGCTCGGCGCCGAGGGTGGCCGCGGCTCCGCCCAGGCGGTGCGCGGCCTGCTGGAGGAGGACGGCGTCGCCCGCGACCGCCGCACCCTCGACGGCGGCCACCGCGGCGGGGGCCTGCTCCACGAAGAGGTCGAGCAGCGTGGCGACGAGCTCGCGCTCCTCGTCGCTGTCGACGGCGCCGAGGTCGGCGACCCGCTGGCGCACCACCCCCTCGAGGGCGGTCTCCGGCGCGCCGAGGACCTGGGCGATCGCCGCGGTCAGCTCGGCGACGGTGCAGGGCTTGCCCAGGTAGACCGCGCCCAGGGCGCGGCCGGCGGCGACGTCGCCGGGCAGCGCGCGGGCGCTGAGGAACACGACGGGCACGGTGGCCGAGTCGGGGTGCGCGCGCAGCGAGGAGACCAGCCCCAGGCCGCTGCCGCCGGGCATGAACATGTCGGTGACCACGACCTCCGGCGGGACGGCACCGCCCATCACCGCGCGGGCCTCGGGGGCCGAGGCGACGGCGTGCACCCGGTGCCCGGCCCACCGCAGCCGCGCCTCGAGCAGGAGGCGGGTGGTGTCCTCGTCCTCCACGAGCAGCACGGAGGCCACGGGCCCCTCCTCGATCCGTCGTCCGCCGGGCCGGCCGCCCGCCGCGTCACCGGGACATCGGCAGGGAACAGCTCCGACTGGAGCCGATCGAGGTCCGGCGCCGCGGCCGGGTCAGATCAGGCCGCGGGAGCGCAGGTCGCGCAGCTCGGCGAAGACCCGGCGGCGGATCTGGTCCTCGCGCTTCTCGCCGATGCGCAGGAAGCGCAGGGACAGCTCCGTCCGCTCGTCCTCCCGCGGGTGGCGCCGCACCACCTCGGCGTCGACGGTGAGGCGCTCGCCGTCGAGGTCGACGGTCACCGGGACGACGGTGCCGGGCTCGACGGCCGGCTGCTTCGCGGAGTCGCCGGCCAGCAGGCAGCGGGTGCCGCCCTCGCTGAGGTCGAGGGTGGCGCCGGGCAGGACGGTCTGGCCCACCTTCAGCTCCAACGGCACGTCCAGGGGCGCCCGGACGGCGGCCCGGCGCTGACCGCGCGACGAGGGCCCGATGGTGCGGACGCGCCAGGTGGGGTCGTCCTCCTTGGTGACGGCGACCAGCTCGGCCGGCACCGACCGGAGCTCCTCGGGACCGCGCCAGATCAGCTCGAGGTGCTCCCCGGGCTCCAGCCGCACGCGGCGCTGCTCGGCGTCCGTGCCGACGCTGAGCACCAGCTCGCCCGCCGACACCTGCTCGACGAAGCTGACCAGCACGTCGTCGCGGCTGACCGCCTTGACGTCGACGACCGACCGCTCCTCCGGGTGGTCGACTCCCGGCGTGCTCATCGCTGTTCCTCTCGCTCGTCATCCGTGACGCGGGCGCCCCGCGTGGGGCCCCGAGCGCATGGTCGGCACTCCGCCGCCCAGGGGTGAGGGGTGCACGGACCGGCTCCCTCCGAAGGAGGACGCGCGCGCCGACGAGCGATGATGCCGGACCGGGAGCTGCTCCGGCGGGACGCCGGGCGAGGGAGAGCCGCCTGTCGGAATCGAACCGACGACCTTCTCATTACGAGTGAGATGCTCTACCGACTGAGCTAAGGCGGCGGGCGTGCGGCACACAGCCTACGACACCCCCGCGGGCGGGCCGCGACGGCCCGGTCCTCAGGCCGGCAGGCGCAGCGCCACGGTGAGCGCCTCGACGGCGACCTGCGGCTTCACGTTCTGCTCGAGCGCCGTCCGGCAGGCCAGCACCGCGTCGATGCGGCGCAGCGCGCCCTCGGCGCCGATCCGCCGGGCCAGGTCCTCGGCGTCGGCACGGCGGTCGGGGTGGTTGAGCGGCAGGGCCTCGCCCGGGGCGGCGTGCAGGACCAGCGCGTCGCGGTAGAGCCCGGCCAGGTCGACCAGGGCGCGGTCCAGCGAGTCGCGGCCGATGCGGGTCGCCCGCGACCTCTGCCGGCGCTCGAGCTCCTTGAGCTGCCCGGCGCCGCGGCTGGCAGCCGCGACCCCCGGGCCGCGCGCCCCGACGCCGAGGCTGGCCTTGACCGCCTCGGTCTCCGCGCCGTCGAGGGCGGCGCTGGTCCGGTCGGACTCCTCGCGGGCGGCGCCCACCAGGTCGTCGGCGGCGGTGAGGCAGGCGGCCAGGGAGACCAGCGACAGCGGGATGTCGAGCACCGCCTTGCGGGCCAGCCGCGCGCTCTCCTCACGGGCCAGGTGGCGCGCCCGCCCGACGTGCCCGCCCGCCGCGGCGGCCGACCACGCGGCCAGCGCCGGGTCGACGCCGTCGCGGCGCACGAGGACGTCGGCCACCGCGTCGACCGGCGGCGTGCGCAGGGCGACCACGCGGCACCGGGAGCGGATGGTGACCGGGACGTCGTCGGGGTGCAGGCTCGGCGCGCAGAGCACGACGACGGTGCGCGGCGGCGGCTCCTCGATCATCTTGAGCACCGCGTTGGCCGCCGCCTCGCTCATGCGGTCGGCGTCCTCGACGATGATCGTCTGCCAGCGCCCCTGCGACGGCGCCCGGCCGGCGACCCGCACCAGCTCGCGGGCCTCCGCGACCCCGATCGACAGCCCGTCGGGGACGATCACGACCACGTCGGCGTGGGTGCCGGCCAGCGCGGTCTGGCAGGCGTGGCAGGTGCCGTCGCCGCCGGCGGGGCACTGCAGCGCCGCGGCGAACGCCCGGGCGGCGACCGACCGGCCCGACCCCGGCGGCCCGGTGAACAGCCACGCGTGGGTCATGGCCGCGGGGTCGGCGACGGCGGCCTGCAGCTCGGCGACGGCGGCCGGCTGGCCCACCACCTGCGCCCACACACCGCCGGGGGCGCTCACGCGACCCGCCCCGGCAGGAGGGGCGCCACCCGCTCGCGGACGGCGGTGGCGAGGTCCTCGGCCGGCCGCGCGGCGTCGAGGACGAGGTAGCGCCCCGGCTCGGCGGCGGCCAGGTCGCGGAAGGTGGCCCGCACCCGCTCGTGGAAGTCCAGCGACTCCGACTCCAGCCGGTCGGCGGCGGCGCGGCCGAGGGCGCGGGCGAGGCCGGCCTCGGCGGGCAGGTCGAGCAGCACGGTCAGGTCGGGCACCAGACCGCCGGTGGCCCAGGCCGACAGCCGGCGCACCTCGTCGAGGTCGAGCGTGCGCCCGGCGCCCTGGTAGGCCAGCGAGCTGTCGACGAAGCGGTCGGTGACGACCACCTCGCCGGCGTCGAGCGCGGGGCGCACCACCGCGGCGACGTGGTGGGCGCGGTCGGCGGCGTAGAGCAGTGCCTCGGCGCGCGGGGACAGGCCGGCGGTGGCCGGGTCGAGCAGCAGCGCGCGGATGCGGGCGCCCGGCGGGGTGCCACCGGGCTCGTGGGTGATCCGGGCCGGGACCTCGTGCCGCCCGAGCCAGTCGAACAGCAGGCGGACCTGGGTGGACTTGCCGGTGCCCTCACCGCCCTCGAAGGCGACGAACAGCCCGCGGCCGGGCGGGCGCGGGTCGGCGTCGATCGCGGGTCTCCCGGAGCTGTGCGGTCCTCTCGCCGGTCCGCCCGGCGGCGGCCCCACGGTACCGGCCGGCACCGACGTCCCCGGGCGTCTCCTACGGTCGCGTCGTGGACACCGCCTGGGACCCCGCCGCCTACCTCCGCTACGCCGGCGAGCGGGCCCGCCCCTTCGCCGACCTGCTCGCCCGGGTGGACGCGGCCGACCCGCGGGTCGTGGTCGACCTCGGCTGCGGCGAGGGCGCGCTCACCGCGTCGCTCGCCGCGCGCTGGCCCGGCGCGCGGGTGACCGGCGTCGACTCCTCGCCGGAGATGCTCGCCGCAGCGGCCGCGCACGCCGTCCCGGGGCGGGTGGCCTTCGTCCAGGGCGACGTGCGGGACTGGCGGCCCGACGGGCCGGTCGACGTCGTGGTCAGCAACGCCGTCCTGCACTGGGTGCCCGGGCACGCGGCGCTGCTGGCGCGGTGGGCCGGGCACCTGGCGCCCGGCGGCCGGCTGGCGGTGCAGGTGCCGGGGAACCACACCGCCCCGACGCACCGGCTGCTGGCCGACCTGTGCACGTCCCCGCGGTGGGCCGGGCGGCTGGCCGCTGCCGCTCCCCCGGCCGACGCCGTGCTCGACCCGGCCGGCTACCTCGACGTCCTCACCGGTGCCGGGCTGGCCGCCGACGTCTGGGAGACCACCTACCTGCACGTGCTGCGCGGTCCCGACCCGGTGCTGGGGTGGGTGCGCAGCACCGTGCTGCGGCCCGTGGTGGCGCTGCTGGACGACGCGGAGGCCGCCGAGCTCACCGCCGCCTACGCCGCGGCGCTGCGGGAGGCCTACCCGGCCCGTCCCGACGGGACGACGGTGCTGCCGTTCCGCCGGGTGTTCGCCGTGGGCGGGCTCAGCGCGGGGTGAGCCGGTGGGCGTCGGTCCGGTAGGGCAGCTCGAGGACGTCGCGGCCGCGGGTGTCGGGGTGGGTGGCCAGCAGCTCGCGGATGCCGCCGAGGAAGGCGGCCCGGCCGGCGGCGTCCATGGTGGCGACGTAGCTGCGGGTGCCGATGCCACCGACCACCTGCTCGGGCGTGACCGGCTGGACGACGCGGGACTCCGCCGTCGCGACGTCGGCGGGCAGCGTGGCGGCGAAGGCGGCCACCACGCCCTGGTCGGCCTCGTGCCCACGGGCCTCGCCGGCCAGCGCCGCGCCGAGCGCGGCGACCCAGGGCACCCGCTCGTCGCGCACGTTCCAGACGAACCCGACCGTGCCCCCCGGGCGCAGCACGCGGCGCAGCTCCGCGGCGGCCGGCGCGGGGTCGAACCAGTGGGCGGCCTGACCGGCCACGACGGCGTCGACGGTGGCGTCGGGCAGCGGGACCTGCTCGGCGCCGCCGACCAGCGCCGGGACGTCGGGGTGCCGGGCGCGCAGCTGGTCGAGCATCTCCGCGGACGGGTCGACGGCGACGACCTCGTGCCCGGCGGCGACCAGGACGTCGGTGAGCAGGCCGGTGCCGGCGCCCAGGTCGAGCACCCGCCGCGGCCGGTCACCGAGCAGGAACGCCACCGCGTCGGCGGGGTAGCCCGGCCGCAGGGCGGCGTAGTCGGCCGCGACCGAGCCGAAGGACGTGCGCCGCTGCCGCCAGGTCGCGGGGTCCACCGGGTCGGTCACGGCCCCCCTCAGCCGGCGGGGACGGCGTCGGTGCCCGCCGCCGTCCTCTTCGCTGCCGTCTTCTTCGCCACCGTCTTCTTGGCCGCGGTGGACTTCTTGGCGGTGGTCTTCTTGGCGGTGGTCTTCTTCGCCGCCGCCGTCTTCCGGGTGGCCTTCTTCGTCGTGGGCCGGCTGCGGCGGTCGGCGAGCAGCTCGGCGGCCCGGTCGAGGGAGATGGTCTCGACGTCGTCGCCCTTGCGCAGGCTGGCGTTGGTCTCGCCGTCGGTGACGTAGGGGCCGAACCGGCCCTCGCGGACGGTCACCTGCCCTTGCGTCACCGGGTCGGCGCCCAGCTCCTTGAGCGGCGCGGCGGCGGCCCGCCGGCCCCGCTGCTTGGGCTGGGCGAACACGGCCAGCGCCTCGTCGAGGGTGACGGTGAACAGCCGGTCCTCGCTCTCCAGCGAGCGGGAGTCGGTGCCCTTCTTCAGGTACGGCCCGTACCGGCCGTTGAGCGCCTGGATCTCCTCGCCGTCGGGCGCGGCACCCACGGTGCGCGGGAGGGTCAGCAGCCGCAGCGCGTCCTCGAGCGTCACCGTCTCCGGCGTCATGGAGGACAGCAGGCTGGCCGTGCGCGGGGCCTCCTTGCTGCCCTCGGGCACGACCGTGGTGACGTAGGGGCCGTAGCGGCCGGCCTTCACCAGCACCGGGTGGCCGGTGTCCGGGTCGGTCCCGAGCTGGCGGTCACCGGACGGCGCGGCGAGCAGCTCGGCGACCTTCTCGCCGGTCAGCTCGTCGGGCGCGAGGTCCTCGGGGATGCTGATCCGCGCCCCGTCCTCACCGCCGGCCTGCAGGTAGGGGCCGTAGCGCCCGACCCGGACGACGACGGGCTCCCCGTTCGGCCCGGTGGCGCGCAGCGGGATCGAGTTGACGCCGCGGGCGTCGATCTCCTCCAGCTGCTGGCCGATGACCTGCTTGAGGCCGCCGGAGGCGGCGATGCCGCCGGCGTGGTGGCCCTGGCCGCCGAAGTAGAACTCGGTGAGCCAGTCGACCCGGCCGAGGCCGCCGCTGGCGATCTCGTCGAGCTCGTTCTCCAGCAGCGCGGTGAAGTCGTAGTCGACCAGCGCGGCGAAGTGCTGCTCCAGCAGGTTGACCACCGCGAACGCGACGAAGGAGGGCACCAGCGCGGCGCCCTTCTTCCACACGTACCCGCGGTCCTGGATGGTCTGCATGATCGACGCGTAGGTCGACGGGCGGCCGATGTTGAGGTCCTGCAGCCGGGCCACGAGGCTCGGCTCGGTGTAGCGCGCCGGCGGCGTCGTGGTGTGGCCCTTGGGCTCGAGCTCGCGGGTGTCGAGCTGCTGGCCGCGCTCGACGCGGGGCAGCCGGCGCTCGGCGTCGTCGCTGCCGTGGTCGTCGTCGCCGGTGTTCTCGTCGCGGGACTCGACGTAGGCGCGCAGGAAGCCCGGGAAGGTGATGGTGCGGCCGCTGGCGGTGAACTCGACCCGCTCGTCGGTGGTGCTCCGGCCGGCCAGCCGGATGCTGACGGTCTGCCCGACCGCGTCGGCCATCTGCGAGGCGACCGTGCGCTGCCAGATGAGCTCGTAGAGGCGGAACTCGTCGCGGGCGAGCTGGCCGGCCAGCTGGCCGGGGGTGCGGAAGGAGTCACCGGCGGGGCGGATCGCCTCGTGCGCCTCCTGCGCGCCCTTGACCTTCTTGCTGTAGCGGCGCGCCTCCGCGGGGACGTAGGCGTCGCCGTAGAGCTCGCGGGCCTGCGTGCGGGCGGCGTTGATCGCCTCGTTCGACAGGTTGGTCGAGTCGGTCCGCATGTAGGTGATGTGGCCGTTCTCGTAGAGCCGCTGGGCCACCCGCATGACCTGCGCCGACGACCAGCCGAGCTTGCGGCCGGCCTCCATCTGCAGCGTGGAGGTGATGAACGGCGCGTAGGGACGGCGCCGGTAGGGCTTCTCGTCGACCCGGCTCACCGTCACCTGCCGGCCCTCGAGCCGGGCGGCCAGCCCGCGGGCACCGGCCTCGTCGAGGTGGACGACGTCGCCGGTCACCTGGCCGGTCGCCGGGTCGAAGTCGCGGCCGGTGGCCACGCGGCTGTCGTCGACGCTGACCAGCCGGGCGCGCAGCGTCGTCGGCTCGCCCGCGTCGGTGCCGGAGCCGGCCCGGCCGGGGACGGCGAAGACGCCGTCGAGGGACCAGTAGTCGGCCGCGGTGAACGCCATCCGCTCCCGCTCCCGCTCCACGACGATGCGGGTGGCCACCGACTGGACGCGGCCGGCCGAGAGCTTGGGGAGCACCTTCTTCCAGAGGACCGGGCTGACCTCGTAGCCGTAGAGGCGGTCGAGGATGCGGCGGGTCTCCTGCGCGTCGACCAGGGCGGTGTCCAGCTCGCGCGGGTTGGCCACGGCCCGGGCGATCGCCTCGGGCGTGATCTCGTGGAACACCATCCGGCGGACCGGGACGCGGGGCTTGAGGGTGTCGACCAGGTGCCAGGCGATGGCCTCGCCCTCGCGGTCCTCGTCGGTGGCGAGGTAGACCTCGCTGGCGTCCTTGACCAGCTGCCTGAGCCGACTGACCTGCTGCTTGCGGTCGGGGCTGACCACGTACAGCGGCTCGAAGGAGTTGTCGACGTCGACCCCGAGGCGGGCCCACGAGGCGCCCTTGTGCTCGGCCGGGACGTCGGCGGCGTTGCGCGGCAGGTCGCGGATGTGCCCGACGCTGGCCTCGACGACGTAGCCGTTGCCGAGGTAGCCGGCGATCTTGCCGGCCTTGGTCGGCGACTCCACGATGACCAGCGGCCGGCCACCCCCGGTGGCGGCGGGGCGGCGGCGGGCGGGCGTGCTGGTGCCACCGGCGGTGCGGCCGGTGCTCTCGCCGTTCTTCGCGGTCTTCGTGGGCACGGTGCTCCTGTCGGTGGTGCTGGTCGTGGCGGCGCGGCGCGGTGGTCGGCACACCCGGTGCGCCCCCTCGGCGGGCCACGGTAGGCCACGACGCCGGAACGCGACCGGCTGGCGACCCCGCGTGGGCGCGCCGTCACCGGCACCAACGGCGCAGCGCGCCGCCTGTTCCCGGGGTCCGCGCGCCGCCCGGCCGCAGGGCCGGTCCGCCGGCTCAGTCCGGCCGGCGGGTGTCGGTCACCACCTCGCCGAGTGCGGCCAGCGTCGGCCGGGCGGGGTCGAAGTAGCCGCCGTGGCCGGTGTCCCAGTCGGCCAGCAGCCCGGTGGAGCCGAACTCGGGGACCCAGGTGTCGGTCCCGAACCAGCCGAGCTGGGAGACCGGGTCGACCGGTGAGGTGGCGTCGTAGACCTCGGCGGCCTCGAGGTCGCCGGCGTCGCCCTCCATCCCCGGGCTGCCCAGGAGCACGACGGCGTCGGCGGCGAGCCGGCCGGGCTGGTCGGCCGCCTCGTCGACGACCACGGTGCCGTAGCTGTGGGCGAGCACGGTGACCCGCGGGAGGGTCCCGGCCCGCGCCGGGTCCGCCGCGCGGGCGGCCGCCAGCCCGGCCAGGTCCCCGGCCAGCGCCACCCCGCCTTGAGCCGCCCGCGACCGGGTGACCATCCGGCCCAGCTCCCGGCCGGCCGGCGGCCGGTAGCCGAACCAGGCGAGGGTGGCCACCGAGGCGGCCGGCGCGGCGCGCAGGGCCGCGTCCGCGACCGCCTGTGCCCGGTCGCCCTGGTCGTCGAGGTCCTCGGCGGCCACGTTGCCCACCCCGGGCACGAGGACGCCGACGCCCTCGGCGGTGTCGAGGTCGCCGTAGGCGAGCGCCACGAGCTCCCGTGCGGGGTCGAGGACCCACAGCTGGACCGGCCGACCGGCTGCCTCCTCGGCCTCGATCTCGGCGGCGACGGCCAGCGCCGTCGCGTACCCGGCGCCCGAGGGGTCGCCCAGCGCCTGCTCCAGCAGCAGCCGGTTGGCCCGGTCCCGCGCCCAGGCCGGCACGCCGTGCAGGCTGCCCACCGCGGCGGGGTCCGCCGCGGTCAGCGACGTCCGGGCCGGCCCGGACAGGTCCGCCCACCAGGAGGCCACGGCCTCGGGCGGCGTGGTGGGGGGCGGGGTGAGCACCGGCACGAGGGCCAGCCCGCGGCCCACGGCCGCCGCCAGGCCGGCGAAGTCGGCGGGGACCACGGGCCCGAGCCCGCCGACCGCGGCGAGCGGCTCGGCCGAGGTCGCGGCGTGCAGGGCCGCACGCGCCGCCGCGGCCAGTGCACGGGCCGCCAGGCCCGCGACCCGCTGGGCGGCGGCCGCCTGCCCGGCCAGCTCGGCGGCGTGGCCGGCCACCTGCGCGGCGGTCGCGTCGGCGGGCAGCGGGACCGGCGCGGGCGGCACCACCCCACCGGTCTCCTCCAGGGCGACCGGGACCGCGGCCGCCTCGGCCAGCGCCTGCTCGGCCAGCTCCTGCGCGGTGCGCGCCTCCCGGGCCGTGTCCCACAGCCGCTCGAGGGACGCGCCGAGGGCTCCGGTCACGGCGGTCACCACCGAGGACACCTGACCGAGCGCGGTGGCGGCCTCCTGCCCGGCCGGCCCGTACCAGACCCGCACGTCGGCCAGGGTGCGGGCGACGGCCTCGACCCGGGCGCGCCACGGCGGCAGCCGCTCGGCGACCGCCTCGAGCGTGTAGACGGCCCCGTCGAGCAGAGGGGTGTCCCAGGCCGCGACGGCCGTCAGGCCGGGGGCGCTCACGCCGCCGCCCCGGCGTCGGCCGCTGCGCGGGCGAGCAGCAGCCGGTCGGAGAGGGCCGCGTCCTGCAGGCGGTAGGAGTGCACCGCGGCGAGCAGCGTCCCTGCGGTCGCCTCGGCGCCGGCGACCACGTCGGCGAGCAGCGTCGCCCACGCCCGGCCGGTGCCCCCCGCCTGCTCGGCCGCGCTCCCGCTGACCGCCGTCGCCAGGGACACCGCCGTGGCGCGACAGAGGTCGACGTCCCCGGACAGCTCGGCGGCGAGGGCGGCGAGCTCCTCACCGAGCGCCTGGACGGCGTCGAGTCGGACGGCGATCTGCACGGACAAGGGACCCTCCTGGCGTCGGCGCCGGCCCGGGGTGGACCGGCGCCGCGGACGCTAGGAGCGGGGACGGGCAGCGGGCGTCGCGCCGTCCACAGCCGGGGATCCGTCCACAGCCGGGGGCCCGCCCACGACCGGCGCGGTCAGTCCCGGACCGGCGGTGTCGTCGGTGCTCCCGCCCACGACGACCGAGCGGCGCTTGGAGACCACCACGGACAGCACGATGACCACGACGGCGCCCAGCGCGATCACCAGCCGCAGGACCGTGTTGGCATCCTCCCCGACCGACAGGGCGACGACCGCGGGAGCGATGATCAGCGCGACGAGGTTCATCACCTTGATCAGCGGGTTGATCGCCGGGCCGGCGGTGTCCTTGAACGGGTCCCCGACCGTGTCGCCGATGACCGTGGCGGCGTGCGCCTCGCTGCCCTTCCCGCCGTACGCGCCGTCCTCGACCATCTTCTTGGCGTTGTCCCAGGCACCGCCGGAGTTGGCGAGGAAGACCGCCATCAGGGTGCCGGCGGCGATGGCGCCGACCAGGTAGGCCGCCAGCGGGCCGAAGCCCAGGCCGAAGCCGACCGCCACCGGCGCGAGGACGGCGAGCAGGCCCGGGGTGGCCAGCTCGCGCAGCGAGTCCTTGGTGCAGATGTCCACGACGGCGCTGTAGTCCGGGCGCTCGCTGTAGTCCATGATCCCGGGACGGGTGCGGAACTGCTCCCGCACCTCGAAGACCACTCGCCCGGCCGCTCGCGAGACGGCGCTGATCGCCAGCCCGGAGAAGAAGAACACGACCGCAGCACCCAGCACCGCGCCGACGACGTTGTTCGGGTTCACCAGGCTGAAGGCGTTCCCGAGGGCGCCGCCGGCCTCGTCGAGGGCGACGGCGATCTGGGCGTTGTACGAGCCGAAGAGGGCGGTCGCGGCCAGGACCGCCGTCGCGATCGCGATGCCCTTCGTGATGGCCTTGGTGGTGTTGCCGACGGCGTCGAGGTCGGTGAGCACCCGGGCGCCCTCCTCGTCGATGTCCCCGGACATCTCGGCGATGCCCTGCGCGTTGTCGCTGACCGGCCCGAACGTGTCCATCGCGACGATGACGCCGGCCGTGGTGAGCAGGCCGCAGCCGGCCAGCGCCACCGCGTACAGCGCCGCGCCGCCGCCGATGAGGAACGCCCCGTACACCGCGCCGCCGATGAGGAGCGCGGCGTAGACGGCGGACTCCAGTCCGAGCGAGATGCCGGAGAGGATCACGGTGGCGGGGCCGGTCAGCGAGCTGCGGCCGATGTCCCTGACCGGCTTGCGACTGGTCTCGGTGAAGTAGCCGGTGAGCTGCTGGATGGCCGCGGCGAGCACGACGCCGACGAGCACCGAGAGGAACCCGAGGACCTGCGGGCTGACCGCCATGTCGACGCCGTCGGAGATGCTCGGCAGGTAGGTGAACGAGGCCGCGGCGACCAGGACGAGGGAGACCACGGCGGAGGTGAAGAAGCCACGGTTGATGGGTGCCATCCCGCTCGAGTCGCTCTTGCCCGGCCGGGTGGCGAGCACCCCGACCATCGACGCGATGACGCCGACACCGGCGACCAGGAGCGGGAAGACCATGCCCTCCGCGCCGAAGAAGACCTGCCCCAGGATCAGTGCGGCGACCAGCGTGACGGCGTAGGACTCGAAGAGGTCCGCGGCCATCCCGGCGCAGTCGCCGACGTTGTCGCCCACGTTGTCGGCGATGGTGGCGGCGTTGCGCGGGTCGTCCTCGGGGATGCCGGCCTCGACCTTGCCGACGAGGTCGGCGCCGACGTCGGCGGCCTTGGTGAAGATCCCGCCGCCGACGCGCATGAACATCGCCAGCAGCGCCCCGCCGAAGCCGAAGCCCTCCAGCACGATCGGCGCGGTGTCGTCGAAGAGGAGCAGCGCGAGCGCGGCGCCGGAGAGCCCGAGGCCGACGGTGATCATCCCGACCACACCACCGGTGCGGTAGGCGATGCGGAAGGACGGCTGGTAGCCGCCCGCGTTGGCCGCCGCCGCGACGCGGACGTTCCCGCGCGTGGCCAGGGTCATGCCGATGAACCCGACCGACGCGGAGAACAGCGCGCCGACGAGGAAGAAGACCGCCCGCCCCACGCGGGTCCCCCACCCACCGTCGGCCACCGGGAGCACCAGGAGGAGGAGGAAGACGACCACGGCGAAGACGCCGAGCGTGCGGAACTGTCTGCGCAGGTACGCCGCGGCACCCTCCTGCACCGCCTGCGCGATGTCGCGCATCCTCACCGTGCCCTGGTCGGCGGCCAGCACGGCGCGGACCAGGTACGCGGCGAAGGCGAGGGCGGCGAGCGAGATGGCGAGGACGATCGTCACCAGGGCGACGTCCCCGCCGGAGAGCGCACTGTCCGGCATGTGTTCCTCCATGCGGTCGGCTGCCGCCCGGGCACACGCTCCGGTCGGCGGAGGTACGCGTCCAGTCCGCACAGGCCTGCGCGGCTGTGCGCGGGAGTGTAAGGGAGGTCACACCCCGTACCGGTAGCCCTGCGGCGGTCGGAATCCGCTACGCGCGGCCCGGCGCGACGTCGCCCGGAGGTGTGACAGTGGGGACGTGACCACGCTCCACCCGGTCCGGCCGGCTGCTCCCCCATCCGGCCAGGAGGGTGCACCAGGGGGTGCTCCGGGCCCGGGGGCCGCGTCCCCCGCTGCGGCGGTGCACGGGTCGGCCGCCGCGCACGGGTCCGGGCAGAGCGGCACGCACCCGGGCTCGGTCCCGCCCGGCGCGGACCTGCTCGACGGGCTGCTCGCCGGGACCCCGGACGACGAGCACCCGGTCACCCACGTCCACCGCCTGGCCGTGCGGGAGAGCCGCACGCTGCCGTGGCCCGAGTGGGTGGACCCCGGCCTCCGCCGGCGGCTGGAGGAGGCGGGGGTCCGGGAGCCGTGGCGGCACCAGGTCGAGGCCGCCCGGCTGGCGCACGACGGCACCTCCGTGGTGGTGGCGACCGGGACGGCGTCGGGCAAGTCGCTGGCCTACCAGCTGCCCGCGCTGACCCGGCTGGCCGAGGACCCCCGGGCCTGCGTGCTCTACCTCGCCCCGACCAAGGCCCTGGCCCGCGACCAGCTGGCCTCGGTGGCCGTGCTCGCCGACCCCTCGGTGCGGCCGGCCGCCTACGACGGCGACACCCCCGCCGAGGAGCGCGACTGGGTGCGCCGGCACTCGCGGTGGATCGTCACCAACCCCGACATGCTGCACCGCAGCGTGCTGCCGGCCCACCAGCGGTGGTCGTCGACCCTGCGCCGGCTGGCCTACGTCGTGGTCGACGAGTGCCACGCCTACCGCGGGGTGTTCGGCTCGCACGTCGGGCACGTGCTGCGCCGGCTGCGCCGCATCTGCCGCCGCTACGGGGCCGACCCGGTGTTCGTGCTCGCCTCGGCCACCGTGGCCGAGCCCGCCGCGGCCGCCACCCGCCTGGTCGGGACCCCGGTCGTGGCGGTGACCGACGACGGCTCGCCCCGGCCCGGCGCCACCTTCGCCCTGTGGGAGCCGCCGCTGACCGAGCGGACCGGCGAGCACGGTGCACCGCTGCGCCGGTCCGCGGCCGCCGACGCCGCCGGGCTGCTGGCCGACCTCGTGGAGCGCGGTGCGCGCACGCTGGCCTTCGTCCGGTCGCGCCGCAGCGCGGAGTCGGTGGCCGAGCAGGCGCGCCGGTTGCTGGCCGAGCGGGGCCGCGACGACCTGGCGCGCCGCGTCGACTCCTACCGCGGCGGCTACCTGCCCGAGGAGCGCCGGGAGCTCGAGCGGAGCCTGTCGGCCGGGGAGCTCCTGGGGGTGGCCACCACCAACGCCCTCGAGCTCGGCATCGACATCGCCGGCCTGGACGCCGTCGTGCTGGCGGGGTACCCCGGCACGCTGGCCTCCCTGTGGCAGCAGGCCGGCCGGGCCGGCCGCGCGCAGCGGGAGTCGCTGGTCGTGTTCGTGGCCCGCGACGACCCGCTGGACCACTACCTGGCCCACCACCCCCGGGCGGTGTTCGGCCGTCCGGTCGAGGCGACGGTGACCGACCCGGCCAACCCCTACGTGCTCGGGCCCCAGCTGTGCTGCGCGGCGGCCGAGCTGCCGCTCACGCCCGAGGACCTGCCCGACTTCGGCGGTGCCGTGGCCGCGGCGCGGCTCGACGAGCTGGTCGCCGCGGGCGCGCTGCGCCGCCGGCCGGCCGGCTGGTACTGGGCCGGGCGGGGACGCCCCGACGTCGACATCCGCGGCAGCGGTGGCGAGCCGGTGGCGATCATCGAGGGTGCGACCGGCCGGCTGCTGGGCACCGTCGACGGCGGCGCGGCGCACGCGACCGTGCACACCGGCGCGCTCTACGTCCACCGCGGCCAGACCTTCGTCGTCGACGAGCTCGACCTCGACGACGCGTGCGCCGTGGTGCACGCCGAGGCGCCGGAGTGGACCACCGTCGCCCGCGACGTCACCGACCTCGGCGTCGTCGCCACGGACCGGACCCGGCGCCTGGGCACGGTCACCGCGCACACCGGGGTCGTGGACGTCACCAACCAGGTCGTGGCCTACCAGCGGCGGCGGGCCGGCACCGGCGAGGTGCTGGCCGAGTTCCCGCTGGACCTGCCGCCGCGCCAGCTGCGCACCCGCGCCGTCTGGCTGACCCTCGACGCGCGGGCGGTCGCCCGCGCCGACGTCGACGACCTCGCGCTGCCGGGGTCGCTGCACGCCGCCGAGCACGCGGCGATCGGCATCCTGCCGCTGCTGGCCACCTGCGACCGGTGGGACCTCGGTGGGCTGTCGACCGCGCTGCACCCCGACACCGGCACCGCGACGGTGTTCGTCTACGACGGGCACCCCGGCGGCGCCGGCTTCGCCGAGCGGGGGTTCGCCGCGCTGCGGCGCTGGCTGACGGCGACGCGCGCCACCGTGGCCAGCTGCGAGTGCGAGAGCGGCTGCCCGTCCTGCGTGCAGTCGCCCAAGTGCGGCAACGGCAACGAGCCCCTGGACAAGGCCGGCGCCGTCCGCGTGCTCGACGTCGTGCTCGACGAGCTGGCCGCCGCGGAGGCCGCCGGCGAGGACGGCACGGACGGCGGCACGGACACCGCGGCGCCCGACGAGGACCTGGCGCCCGACGAGGACCTGGCGGCCGACGAGCGGCCGCACGGGCCGGTCGCCGGCCCGGTCGCCGCCCGGCCCGTGGACGACATCGTCTTCTGACCCCGCCGTCCCCGACACCGCGCCGTCCCTTCCGCTTCACACGGGCGCGGCCGCTGCCGATCCCCTGTGAGGTGGCGCGGCCGCACCACCGGCGCGCGCGGGAGGAGGGTCCGTGGCACACGGCACCGACCGCCCGGAGGGCCGGCCGCTGGTCCTCGCCGGCTACGTCGCCGCCCTCGCCGCCGCCGCGGTCGCCTTCGGCCTCGACCCCACCCTCGGCGTCCTCGCCGGCGCGCTGAACGTCGTCTTCGGGGTCTACTTCTGCCGGCACCTGGCCTTCGCCGTCGCCGCCGCCCGCTGGGCCGAGCGCGACCTGCTCGCCGCCGACGTCGGCCTGGACGCCTACACCCCGCCGGTCGCGGTCCTCGTCGGGTGCAAGAACGAGGAGCTCGTCGTCGACGGGATGGTCGCGGCGCTGCTGGCGCTGGACTACCCGCCCGACCGGCTCACCCTGGTCGTCGTCGACGACGGCTCCGAGGACGCCACCGGCGCCAAGCTCGACGCCTGGGCCGCGCGGGAGCCGCGGCTGCGCGTGCTGCACCGGCCCCCGGGTTCCGGCGGGGGGAAGTCCGGCGCCCTCAACGACGCGCTGGCCCTGGTCGAGGCCGAGGTGGTGCTCGTCTTCGACGCCGACCACGAGCCCGAGCCCTCGGCGCTGCGCCGCCTGGTGCGGCACTTCCGGGACCCCGTCGTCGGCGCCGTCATGGGCCGGTGCGTGATCCGCAACGGCCGGGACTCGCACTTGGCCGGCACGGTCTTCGTCGACTACCTGTCCGGCTACCTGGTCAACGAGTACGGCCGCCAGGCCCTGTTCGAGCTGCCCGCCTACGGCGGGGCCAACTGCGCCGTGCGCATGTCCACGCTGCGCGCGCTCGGCGGGTGGAACCCCGAGACGGTCACCGAGGACACCGACCTCACGCTGCGCATCCTCGTGGCCGGGCAGCGGGTGCGCTACGACGTCTCGGCGATCGACTTCGAGGAGGCGGTGGTCAGCGCCCAGCGCTTCTGGAAGCAGCGCTACCGCTGGGCCCGCGGCCACCAGAAGTGCCTGCGCGACCACTGGTGGCCGCTGATGCGCACCCCCCACCTCTCGCCGCTGGAGAAGGCCGAGACGTCGCTGTTCCTCGCCGTCTACCACGTGCCGATGCTGTCCGGCCTCGGGCTGCTGCTCACCGTCCTGCGCGCGTTCGGGGTCGGGGACCTGCCGGTGATCGGGCTGCTCCCGCTGTCCATGCTGCTGTTCATCGGCCCGCTGGCCGAGCTGTGCGTCGGCCTGCTGGTCGGCCGCGTGGAGCGCCGCTCGGCCTGGCGGCTGCTGGGCTTCCTGCCCGCCTTCGCGCTGTCCATCTGGATCACCTCCCGCGCCTACGTCGACGGGATGCTCGGCCGGCCCTACACCTGGGTGAAGACGACGCGGTCCGGCGTCACCTCGACGGTGGACCCGGCCGTCCCGCCGGAGCTCCCGCCCGGCGGCACGGACCCCGCCGCCGCGACCGCGCCCGGTACGCGGCCGCGCTCGTTCGCCGCGGCCATCCCTCCCGGGCGGCCCGGGGGCCCACGGTGACCGCGGGCGGCCTGGCCCTCCCGCCGGTCCGGCGCAGCGCCTGGCGAGCGGCGAACCGGCGACTGCTGCCGGTCGCGCTGGACCTGGCGCTCGCCGCGGCGATCTGCGTGCTCGGCTTCCGGTACCTCTCCCGGCCCCTGCAGGTGCTCGAGGCGGCCGTCCTCGCCCGGGTCCTGGGGTGGACCGCCCCGGGGCAGGCCTCCGGCGTCGTCCCCACCCACGTCCTGCTGTTCCGCGGCGACGGCGAGATCATCGACGCGGTCGTCACGCTGTCCTGCTCCTCCGTGCTGTCGGTGCTCGGACTCGTCGCGCTGACCGCCGTGGTCCTCCGCGGCCGCGGGCTGCACGCCGTGGCGGGTCTGCTGGTCGCCGTCGCCGCGCTGCTGGTCCTCAACCACGGCCGGCTGCTGGTCTCCGCCCTGGCCGGCCTGTGGTGGGGAGAGGGCGCCCTGGTGGGGTTCCACGACTGGGTCGGCACGCTGTGGAACCTGGTCGCGACGCTCGGCGGCTTCCTGCTGATGGTGTGGATCGCCCTCCCGGCCCTCGACCGGGCGGAGCAGGACGTCGAGGGCCGGCACACCGCGCGCCGTCCCGACAGCTGGGCGCGGCCCGGACTGGGCTACCGCGCGGCGGAGGAGGACGACGTCCGGCGCGGGCGTCGCCGGCAGGCCACGCTCACCGGGCTCCTCCACCGCTACGTGTACCCGCGCCGCCTCTCCGCGTGGCTGGCCGCCCGCCGCGAGGCCGCCCGCATCGACTACCGGCTGGGGCACCTGCCCGCGCACCTGCGGGTGCAGCGCATCGGCGAGCTGGTCGCGGACGGGTTGGGCGCGCACCCCGCGTCGCTGGTGGCGGTGGCCACCTACGAGCAGGACCCCGTCGTCCTCGACTCCCTCGCCGAGGCCGTGGCCGCGCGCCAGTGGGAGCCGGTCACCGGCGAGCGTGTGGCCGCCCTCCGGCTGTGGGCCCGGGGGTGGCTGATGGCCCGGGGGCCGCAGGACGGCGCCCCCGACCCGGCGCCGGTCCCCCCCGCCGGGACGCACGTCACGGTGCCCGTCTGCCGGATCGCCGTCCCGCCGGTCGCGGCCGGGTCACCGACCCGGTCCTCGCCGACGCCGCCGCGGCGGCCGCCGCCGGACCCCCTCGCTCCCCCGCACCCCGCCACGTTCGCCCGTGCGCCCCGCGCGCCCGACCTCCCGGAGGCTCCCCGGTGACCTCGACCCTGCCGGCCCGTCCGACCCCGCCCGTGGCCGGGCGGCACGAGGCACCGGGGGGGCCGGCGGTGCTCGTCACCGGTGCCGGCGGCCCGGCCGGGGTCGCGGTGGTCCGCCGCCTGGTGGCGCTGGGCCACCGGGTGGTCGGGGTGGACGCCGACCCGACGGCGGCCGGCTCGGCGCTGGCCACCGCCGGTGCCACGGTCCCGCGCGCCGACCACGCGCGCTTCGTCGACGCGCTGGTGGGCGTGGCGAGGGCGCACGGGGCCGACGCCCTCATCGGGACCGTGGCCGAGGAGCTGCCCGCGCTCGCCGCGGGGGCCACGCAGCTGACCCGGGCCGGGGTGGCGACGTGGCTGCCCGACCCGACCGCCGTGGCCCTGTGCTGCGACAAGGCCGCGTTCGCCCGGACCGTGCGGGCGGCCGGCGTGCCGCACCCCGCCACCACCGACACCGGTGCCGGGCTGGGGCAGGTCCCCGGCCCGTGGGTGGTCAAGCCGCGGGCGGGCCGGGGCAGCCGGGGCGTGCGGTTGCTCGACAGCCGCTCCGCCGTGGCCGAGGCCCTGCGGGAGGACGCGTCGCTCATCGCGCAGACCCGGCTGGGGGGCCGGGAGTTCACCGCCGACGCCCTGGTGGCCCGCGACGGCCGGCTGCTCACGGTCGTCCCGCGGTGGAGGGACGACACCCGGGCGGGCATCTCGGTGAAGGGCGCCACCTTCGACTCGCCGGTGGTGACCGACGTCGTCGCCGGCGCGCTCGAGGCCGTCGGGCTGACCGGCCCGGCCAACGTGCAGGGGTTCGTCGCCGACGACGGCCGCGCCACCGTCGTCGAGGTCAACCCGCGCTTCTCCGGCGGGCTGCCCCTGACGCTGGCGGCCGGCGCGGACGTCGTCAGCGCCTACCTGACCGGCATCCGCGACCCCGGCGCGGACCTCCCCTCCCTGTGGTTCACGCCCGGCGTCCGGATGAGCCGGTACCTCGCCGAGACCTACAGCGCCGACGACGGCAGCCCGGTGCCCGACCCCTGCGGGACCGCGCAGGTGCCGGCGTGACCCGCGCCCGGCGCGTGCTGGTGCCCTTCGGCACCCGGCCGGAGGTGGTCAAGCTGGCCCCCGTGGTGTCCGCGCTCACCGCCGCCGGGCACGCCGTCGACGTCGTCGACACCGGGCAGCACACCGACCCGGCGCTGTCGACGCGGCTGCAGGAGGCGCTGGGGCTCGCGCCCGGCTGCCGGTTCACGCTGCCGACCGGCGACGCGGCCGCCCGGCTGGGCGCCCTGCACGCCGACGCGGCGCGGGCGGTGGCGCGGCTGCGGCCCGACGTCGTCCTGGCCCTCGGCGACACCAGCACCGTCCCCGCGTACGCCCTGGCCGCCCGCGGCGCCGGGATCCCCTTCGTCCACCTGGAGGCGGGCCTGCGCAGCCTCAACCCGCGCAGCGTCGAGGAGGTCAACCGGCGGGTGGCCGCGGCGGCCGCCGCGCTGCACCTGGCCCCCACCCGCCGGGCCGCGGCCTTCCTCGCGGCCGAGGGGGTGCCCGCGGAACGGGTCTTCGTCGTCGGCAACCCGGTGGTCGACACCCTGGTGTCCCGCGGCGTCCGGCCGGTGCCCGTGGCCGAGCGGACCGGGGTGCTCGTCACCGCGCACCGGCCCACCAACGTCGACGACCCGGTGCGCCTGGAGCGCCTGGTCGGGGTCGTGCGGGCCCTGGCCGACGACGTCGGGCCGGTGACCTTCCCGGTGCACCCCCGGACGGCGGCCCGGCTGGCGGCCACCGGTCTGGACGCCGGGCTGGCGCACCCGGACGTCACCCTGACCGGCCCCGTCGGGTACGACGCACTGCTGGGCGCGCTGGCCTCGGCCCGCCTCACGGTGACCGACTCCGGCGGGATCCAGGAGGAGGCGGCCTACCTCGGCGTCCCCGTCGTCGTCCTGCGCGGGTCCACGCCCCGGTGGGAGGGCGTGGAGGCCGGGACCACCACCCTGGCGAGCCTGGCCGACGACGCCGCGGCCGGCGCCGTCCTCACCGCCGCCCTCCGGCACACCTCCGCCGAGGGCCAGGCCCGCGCCGCCACGCTCCCCTGCCCCTACGGCGACGGGACGACCGGCCGGCAGGTCGCCGCCCTGCTCGCCGACCAGGCGACCGACGCGCTGCTGGCCCTCGACGAGCCGGACTTCTCCGACGGGCGGTTGCCCTGGTGAGCGCCGGGCCGCTGCCCCCGTGGGGAGGGCCCCCGCCGCTGGGGGTGGTGGTCGACCTGGACGACACGCTCTACCCGCAGGCCGCCTACCTGGCCGGCGCCGCCGAGGCCGTCGGCGCCGCCGCCGCGGCGGCCGGGCTGGACGGCGCCCGGGTGCACGCCGCCCTCCGGCGCGAGCTCGCCGCCGGGTCCGACACCGGCGGCACCATCGACCGCGCGCTGCTGGCCGCCGGGGTGCCCGCCGGTGAGGTGCCGGGGCACGTCCCCGCCCTGGTGTCCGCGTTCACCGCCCACGCGCCCGGGGTCCTCGCGCCCTACCCGGGGGTCGTCGAGGCCCTCACCGCCCTCGCGGAGGCCACCGCCGTCGGGTGCCTGACCGACGGCAACCCGGCCGTCCAGGCCGCCAAGGTCGCCGCGACCGGGCTCGGCCCGCTGCTCGGCAGCGTCGTGGTCACCGACGCGCTCGGCGGCCGGGCCGCGAGGAAGCCCGTTCCCGCCGGGCTGCTCGAACTGGCCGGCCGGCTCGGGGTCCCCGCCGACCGCCTGCTGGTCATCGGGGACCGTCCGGGCAAGGACGTCGCCGTCGCGGCGGCGGTGGGCGCGCGGGCGATCCGGGTCCGGCAGGGCGAGTACGCCGCGGCGCCGGACCGGCCGGCCGCCTGGGCGGTCACCGCCTCCTTCCCGGCCGCCGCGGAGCTGGCCCTCACGGTGCTGCGCGGCGCCGGCGCGCCCCTGACCGTGGCGCGGTGACCCCCCGGGCGGGTGATCCCGGGCGCGCACGCCTCTCCCCGCCGCCCCCGCCGGCCGATGGCCCCCTGGTGGGCGGTCGTGCGCCCGGTCAGGAAGGGGTTCGACCATGGCAGGCAAGACGCGACGCCGGCGGCCGTCGCTCGGGACGCGGCTCGCGGTGACGGCGGCGGCGGGCGCCGTCGCGGTGCTCGGGACACCGGGCTCGGCGGTCGCCGCCGGCGGACCGGTGAAGCCGCTGGTGACGTGCGTCATCCCCGCACAGGACGGCTCCTGGACGGCGGTCTTCGGCTACGAGAACCCCACTCCCCTGACCTGGACCGAGGCCCGGGGCTTCGAGAACGTCCTGACCCCCGGCCGCTTCGACGGCGCGCAGGTCACCTCGTTCGCGCCGGGGACCCACCAGGGCGCCTTCTCCGTCCGGGTCCCGGCGACCTACCCGAGCGTCGAGTGGCAGGTGCACAGCCGGCACGTCACCGCCTCGCGGGACGACAGCACCCGCTGCCCCTCCTCGACCGAGCTGCCGGCCGACGGCAACGGCATGGGCACCCCGATGGTCCTGGTCGCCGCCGGCGTCGTCGGGGCGGCGTCGATGGCCGTCTCCCGGCGTCGGCGCCCGCGCCCGGACACCGCTGCCGCCGCGGGCCCGCCGTCGACCTGACGCCGCGCGCGAGCCCGGCCACCTGACGGCCGGTCCTCCCCCGGAGGGGGGAGGACCGGCCGTCGTGCTGCACGCGGGCCCCGGATCGGCCGATGAGGGGGTGTCGGGCGGGGAGGCCGCCTCGAGTCGTGGAGGACACCGGCCATGGACGGCGGACGGACGGGGAGCACGGGACGCAGCGTCCTGGCCATCGGAGCGCACCCCGACGACATCGAGCTCGGCTGCGGCGGCGCCCTGCTGGCCCACGCCGCGGCCGGCGACACGGTGACGGTGCTCGTCGTCACCGGCGGGGAGAACGGCCCCGGTGACGACCTGCACGTCGCCGGCCGCCGCGCCGAGCAGGAGCGGGCGGCCGAGCTGCTCGGTGCCCGGCTGCTGTGGGGCGGGCTGCACGACTGCGAGGTCGCGGCCGACTCCTCCACCGTCCGCCTGATCGAGCAGGTGCTGCAGTCGACCCGCGCCGACCTCGTCTACGTGCACGCGCCGGACGACAGCCACCAGGACCACCGGGCGGTGGCGAGCGCCACGCTCGCCGCGGCACGGCGGCTGCCCCGCGTGCTGCACTACCAGAGCCCGTCGACCCTGACCTTCACCCCGACCGTCTACGTCGACGTCACGGCCTACGTGACCGGCAAGCTCGCCGCGCTCGCCGCGCACGCCTCCCAGGTGGAGATGTCCGCGATGGTCGAGCCCGACGCCGTCGTGGCCTCGGCCCGCCACTGGGGAGCGCAGGCCCGGATCGGCTACGCCGAGGCGTTCCAGCCCACCCGGATGGTGCTCGACCTCGCGCCCGCTGCTGCCTCCTTCGCCGCCGCCGCCGCCGCCCCCGAGGGAGTGCCCGCCGCGTGGTCGCTGACGCCGTCCGCCGGCACCCGGGCCGGCTGACCGGGCACCGCGGCGGGGGCCTCAGCGGCGGAGCGCCTGGCTCTCCCGGTACGAGCGGTCGCGCACGGCGCGGAGCAGCGCGACCGGCTGCAGGTTCTCGGCGCCCAGGGTCGGCAGGAACCGCAGCGTCTCCGCCTGCGCGTCGGGCACCGCCGGGCCCAGGGTCAGCCGCCCCCACCGCGCCCAGCCGCCGGTGAGCGACGCGGCGAGCAGCTCCCAGCTCGTGCCCGTCCCCTCGCCGCGCGCCCCCAGCAGGACCACGCGGCCGCTGCCGGTCCGGTAGGGCAGCACGGAGGAGAACGTCCGGCCGAGCGGCGCCGGCAGGAACACGTGGCGCAGGCCGGGCGGGCCCCCCGCGGTGTTGACCAGCACGTCCAGCGGCCCGCCGTCCCGGCCCAGCCCCCCGAACCGGACGGCGAGCCCGACGACGTCGGGCAGCGGCTCCGGCAGCCCGGCGCCGCGCGAGACGCGGACCACGACGTGGTGGCTGCCTGCCTCGTCGAGGACCCGGGCGCCCCAGCCGCCGCCGCCGCCGACCACGACGGTCCCGGTGGACGCGTGCCCCCGGGGGTGGAAGACGCGGGCGCCGCACCGCCGTGCCGAGGGCAAGTGCGGACGCCGTGACGGCACGGGGCAGGGAGAGCAGGTCCATGCCGTCCGGCTACCCGACCGGGCGTCCGGCGACCCCTCGTCGCCCTGCGCCGGAGGTGCGGGCGGTGCGCGGCTGACAGACTGGCGGCGACCGCGCAGCCGGCGGTCGCCCGGGCACCCGCCGCGCGGGCCGACGCAGGAGGTGGCGTGGCCGACGACCCGAGCCGGCCCGCCGTCGCGGTCGTCACCGGGGCCGCCAGCGGCCTCGGCGCCGCCGTCGCCGGGGCGCTGACCGCCGCCGGCTGGCGGGTCGCCGCGTTCGACCTGCGGCCCAGCCCGGCGACCGCGCTGGGGGTCGAGGTGGACGTGACCGACGCGGCCGCGGTCGAGGCGGCCGTCGACCGGGTGGAGCGCGAGCTCGGCCCCGTCGGCGCGCTGGTCACCGCGGCCGGCGTGTACGAGATCCTCCCGGTCGAGGAGATCGACGACGCGCGCTGGCACCGGATGATGGCGGTCAACCTCTCCGGCACCGCCAACGCCTGCGCCGCCGTCGTCCCCCGGATGGTCTCCCGCGGTGAGGGCGGCGTCGTCACCGTCTCCTCGGACCTGGGGGTCGGCGGCAGCCAGGGCGACGCCCACTACGCCGCGAGCAAGGGCGCGATCGTCGGGTTCACCCGGGCGCTGGCCACCGAGGTCGGCGGCACCGGCGTCGCCGTCAACACCGTCGCGCCCGGTGCCGCGGACACGCCCATGCTCGAGGACACCTCGCCCTGGCGGTCGGCCGACTTCCTGGGCACGCTGCCGGTCCAGCGGCTGGTCCGTCCCGACGAGATCGCCGCGGCCGCGCTGTTCCTGCTCGAGGCGGGGACGGCGCTCTGCGGCCAGGTCCTCTCCCCGAACGCCGGGGCGACCATCTGATGGCCGCCCGCACGGCACTCGTCCGGTGCGACGACGCCGCGGTGGCCGAGGCCGTCGTGGCGCGGCTGACCGCCGACGGCCTGCGCGTCACCGCGGTGGGTCCCGCGGCCGACCCGGACGGCGCCGTCGCCGGGGCCGCCGGGGACGGCGTGCTGCACGCCCTCGTCTGCGCCGTCGGACGGCCCTCACCAGGGCCGTTCCCCGGCGCCGACCCCGCGCGCTGGTACGCGGGGGTGACGGCCTGCCTGACGCCCGCCTTCCGGCTCGCCCGGGCGGCCGCGCCGGCGCTGCGCCGGTCCGGCGCCGGGCGGCTGGTGTTCCTCGGCAGCGGGTGGACGACGGTCGACCGCCCGCAGGCCACGGCCGACGCGGCGGTGCAGGGGGCGCTGGTGGCGCTGACCAAGACCCTCGCCCGCGACCTCGGCCCGGACGCCGTCACGGTCAACGAGGTCGTCGCCGACCCCGCCGCGCCGCCGTCCCCCGCGGTGGTGGCCGCCGCGGTGTCCTACCTGTGCGGCGACGCGGCCGGGTCGGTCGTCGGGCAGCTGCTCACCCTGGGCCGGGGCGGGCCGCTGCGGCCCTGAGGGTGCTCAGCGGCCGAGCCGGAACGCCACCGCCCGCACCGGGGCCCCGTCGGCCCCGGCCAGCCGCAGCGGCAGCACGCTGACCACCGCGTCCTCGGCCGGCACCGCCCCCAGGCCCCGCAGGTTCTCGACGATCACTCCGCCGGCGCCGAGCACCTCGAGGTGGGCGGCGAACCCGTCGGCGGGTGCGCCCCCGACCACGGTCTCGTCGAGGCTGAGCGCGTCGAGCCCGACGGTGCGGACGCCGGCGGCCACCACGCGGGCGGCGGCGTCCCCGGTCAGGTACGGGTGGTCGAAGTAGGCGTCGGTCCCCCAGTGCTCGTCCCACCCGGTGCGCAGCAGCAGGATGCGCCCGGGGCCGAGCAGGGACGCGCACGGCGCCAGGTCCGCCCACTCGATCCGGCCGTGCGGCGGCTTGCCGCGGACGTCGGCGACGACGGCCGGGCCGAGGAAGTGCTCGAGCGGGAGCTCGTCGACGCGGGCGCCGTCCTCGAGGAAGTGGTACGGCGCGTCGACGTGCGTGCCGGTCTGCGAGCCCATCCGCACGTGCAGGACGTTGTAGCCGTCGGCCGCGACGGTGGCCGCGGGGCTGAAGCGGGCCACCGGGTCGCCCGGGTAGACGGGGGTGTCGTCGTCCAGCGGGTGCGAGAGGTCGACCACCTCGCGGACGGACGGGGCAGGACCGGTCACCGGGGCTCCTCGGGGTCGGCGGTCACGGGCGGGGGTGAGGACCACAGGACCTCACGGGTCGTCGAGGGGCCCAGCCAGGTGCGCGGCGGCGGGGCCTCGTGGGCCGCCGTACCCCGCCCGCCACGGCACCCCTCGTCGGCGTCCGTCCTCGGCATCTCAGCATGCCGGGTCACCTCTGTGAAACGATCGTTGCCCATCAGGCAACCCGGCTCTACCCTCTGCGCACCGCGGTGGCCCGTCCACCGCCACAGCGGGAGGTGCACGTGAGCGGAGCAGAGGTCGCCGAGCAGCGGCGGCCACGGGTGACCGAGGTGGAGCAGCACGGGATCGACACGATCCCGGACGCGGAGCGGACGTCGGGTCCCTTCGACCTGTTCCGGATCCAGTTCGGCGGGGCCAACACCTTCGCCACGGTCATCCTCGGCACCTTCCCGGTGCTGCTGGGCCTGGACCTGGTGCAGGCCGTGGCCGCGACCGTCGTCGGCGTGGTCGTCGGGGCGCTGATCCTCATGCCCATGGGCCTGTTCGGCCCGCGGACCGGCACGAACAACGCGGTGTCCTCGGGCGCGCACTTCGGCGTCCGCGGCCGCGTGCTGGGGTCGTTCCTCTCCCTGCTGACGGCGATCTCGTTCTACTCGATCTCGGTGTGGGTCAGCGGGGACGCCCTCGTCGGCGCCGCCACCCGGCTCTTCGGGACCGGCGACTCCGACCTGCTCCGCGGGGTGATCTACGCCGTCCTCGGCGCCCTGGTGATCGTGGTCGTCATCTACGGCTACCAGCTGATGCTGCTGGTCAACAAGGTCGTGGTGCTGGCCAACACGTCGCTGATGCTGCTCGGGCTGGTCGCCTACGCCACCTTGTTCGACTTCGGCTACGACCCCGGCCCGGAGGCCTACGCGCTCGGCGGGTTCTGGCCGACGTTCGTGCTGTCCGCGCTGATCGTCATGGGCAACCCGGTCAGCTTCGGGGCCTTCCTCGGCGACTGGTCGCGCTACGTCCCGGCCGGCACCCGCCCGTCGCGGCTGATGGGGGCGACGTTCCTCGGCCAGCTGGCCACGCTGGTGCCGTTCCTCTTCGGCGTCGGGACGGCGACCCTCGTCGCCGGTGAGGCCGACTACGTCTTCGCGCTGATCCAGGTCTCGCCGCTCTGGTACGCCGTCCTGCTCATGGTCGTGGCGTTCCTCGGCGGCATGTCGACCGGCGTGACCTCCCTGTACGGCACGGGCCTGGACTTCTCCTCGGTCTTCCCCCGCCTCAACCGGGTGCAGGCGTCGCTGGTCATCGGGGCGCTGGCGTTCGCGTTCATCCTGGTGGGCCGGCTGGTGTTCGACCTGCTGGCCAGCGTCAACGCCTTCATCGGCGCGATCGTCATCTGCACGACGCCCTGGATGATCATCATGATGATCGGCTACTGGGTGCGCCGCGGGTACTACTCGCCCGAGGACGTGCAGGTCTTCAACCAGGGCCGGGTCGGCGGGCGCTACTGGTTCAGCAGCGGGGTGAACTGGCGCGGGATGGCCGCCTGGGTCCCCGCGGCGGTCGTGGGGCTGCTGTTCGCCAACTACCCGCCGCTCATCGTGGGCCCCTTCACCGACGCGGCCGGCGGGGTGGACATCAGCCTGCCCATGTCCCTGGGTCTCGCGGCGGTCGTCTACCTGGCCCTGCTGTTCGCCTTCCCCGAGCCCCGGTACGTCTTCGGACCGGCCGGCCCGCGGCTGGTCCCGGCGAAGGAGGCCGAGGTGGTGCCGGTGACCGACGACCCGCGCGCCTCGGTGCACCGCGCCGGGCGCCGCCCGCAGCCGGTCGCCGGGCAGCCGGTCGCCGGGCATCCGGTCGCCGGGCATCCGGTCGCCGGGCATCCGGTCGCCGGGGAGCCGGTCGACCGGTGAGCGAGCGCACCGACGTCGCCGGCGAGGTGCGCGAGGCGGCCGCCGCTCTCGTAGCGGCGTTCGGACGCAACGACCTGGAGGAGTACCTCGCCTGCTTCCGCGAGGACGCCACGTTCCTCTTCCACGGCACCGACCGGCTGCTGACCTCCCGCGAGGAGTACCGGAGTGAGTGGGACTCCTGGGTGCGGGAGGACGACTTCCGGGTGCTGGGCTGCCGGACCTCCGGCACGCGCGTCCAGGTGCTCGGGGACACGGCCGTGCTGACGCACGCGGTGCGCACGACCGTGGCCACCCGGGCGGGGCGGGAGGAGCTGTGGGAGCGGGAGACGATCGTCTTCTGCCGGGACCCGTCCGGGCGGTGGCTGGCCGTCCACGAGCACCTCTCGCCCGCTCCCGGGGCGGCCGGGTAGCCGCGGTCACGGCTGCACCGGGCCGGCGCGGGCGGTCCCCGTCGCCCGGCGGGTGCCCAGCGGCCCCAGCCGGACGCCCACCTCGACGGTCACGTCGACGACGGCGCCGTCCCCCACGGCGCAGGTGGTGAGGGCGGCGCCGTTGGCCTGCGCCACCTCGCCGGCGGTGGCGCAGGCGGCCGGGTCGCCCACCACCGCCCGGGACGCGGCGGCCAGGGCGGCCAGGTCGGCCGCGGAGCCGGCCCGGTGGCGGGCCACGACCGCGGCACCGACCAGCACCGCGGCCAGGCCGACGGCGGCGAGGACCCCGGCCAGCGCCACGGCCCACACGGTCGCGGACCCGCGCTCCCTCCCCCCGGCCGTCACCCGGCACCCCCGGTGGCGACGCCGGGCTCCAGCCGGGCGACCGCGGTCGCGGCCACGCCGACGCCCAGGTGCACCGCGCCCAGCGGAGCGACCTCGGCGCTGACCGTCACCCGCACCTCGGCTCCCTCGACGGACACCGTGGTCAGCGCCCCGTCGGGGGCGGCGGAGGCGGTGACGGCACGGACGACGGCGAGGTCCTCGCCGCGGGCGGCGGCCCGGGCGCCCTCACGGGCCGCGTCCACGCAGCGCAGCTGCGCACCGACCACGACGACGGCCGCGACGACCGCGGCCAGCACCAGCAGCAGCACGGGCAGGACGACGGCGGTCTCGGCGGTCACCATCCCCGCCTCCCGGCGGTCGTGCGGGACGCCGCCCCGCCGCAGCCGCCGCACCCGGGGCGGCCGTCGCGGCCGCCGCACCCGGGGCGGCTGTCGCGGCCGTCGCACGGTCAGGACAGGACGCCGAGCGCGGACTCGACCAGGTCGCCGAGTGCGCTGACGATCGAGCCGCCGGTCACCACGCGGTAGAGCACCGCGGCGAAGGCGCAGGCGGCGACCGTGCCGACGGCGTACTCGGCGGTGCTCATGCCGGCCTCGGCGGTGGCGGCGACCCGGTCCCAGCGACCGGCGAGCCGTCCGCGGCGGGGCGGCGTCGCCGAGGACGCGGCGCCGTCGGGGTCGGGCTGCTCGGGGTCGGGCTGCTCGGGGTCGGGCTGCTCGGGGTCGGGCTGCCGGGCGGCGGCCTGGGGGGCGGGCGGCTGGTGGGCGGTCACGTGTCCTCCTCGGGGTCCGGCCCCGGTCTGCGGGGCACGCACCGACCCTCGCGGCGCCCGGTGGGCGTCTCCAGGTCCCGGCCGGACCTGTGGGGAACCGGCCGGCCTGTGGACACCGCCCACCCGGACACCGCTCACCCGAACACCTGGCCGGCGATGCCGATGACCAGCGGCGCGATGCCCAGGCAGACGAAGGCGGGCAGGAAGCACAGCCCGAGCGGGGCGAGCACCCAGACGCCCGCGCGGCGCACCCCGGCCTCGGTGCGGCTGCGGGCCGCGGTGCGCGCCTCGCCGGCGAGGGTGTGCAGCGCGGGCACCGCCGCGGCTCCGGACTCCCCCGCCCGCACCAGCACCCGGCTCAGCCCGGCCAGCTCGGCCGGCGTGGCACTCCAGGCCACGTGCGGAGCCGCGCCCAGCCGCAGCCGGCCCGCGACGGTCGCGAGCGCCTCGCCCAGCGGACCCGGGAGGGCCGGCGCGACGGCGGCCAGCGCGCTGCCGACCGGCAGGCCCGCGCCCAGGCAGACGGCCAGCAGGTCGCAGGCCACCGGCAGCTCCGCCGTCACCTGCTCGCCACCGTCGTCCCGGCCCGACGCGCGCTGCAGCAGCCGGTCGGCCACCACGGCGGCGACCAGCCCGCTCACGGCGCCGGCCGCGCCACCGAGCAGCAGGGCCGTGGCGAGGCCGGCGGCCACCGGGAGCAGGAGGCGCCGGCTGCCGCCGGGCGGCGTCCCGGCGACCGGAGGGGAGGCGACGGGCGACGGGCCGGGCGACCGGGCCACGGCCCGCACACGGGCGGCCAGCCGCGCGGTGGACGGCGGCCAGGCGCACAGCGCGGCGGCGAGCAGCAGCGCCGCCAGGGCGGTCGTCACGGCGTCCCGCTCACCGCAGGGCCCGCCGGACCAGCCGCGCCGACCACGCCAGCCCGGCCGCCTCCAGGGCGACGCCGAGGACGAGCAGCACCTGCCCGGCCGCGGTCGTGGTGAGGACCGCCCACGGGGCGGCGCCGATGCCGCTGCCCATCGCCAGCGCCAGCAGCGGCAGCCCGGCCAGCAGCGCGGCACTGGCGCGCGGACCGGCGGTCGCCGAGCACAGCTCCAGCCGCTGCCGCCGGCGGGCGCGCAGGTCGTCCTCGACCGCGCCGGTGACCGCGGCCAGCGAGCAGCCGGTGCGGGCGCTGAGCAGCACCGCCGCGGCGACCCGGTCGAGCGCGCGGTCGAGGTCCGACCGGGCCTCCAGCGGACCCGCGCCCGGGGCACGGAGCGCCCGGGCGAGCGCCGCACCGGACTCGGCGTCGGCGCACACGGCGACGGCGGACCCCGTCGCGGCCTCCAGCGGGCGGCCGCTGCGCAGCTCGGCACCGAGCGCGGCGAGCGCATCGGCGAGGGCGTCGAGCCGCTCGTCGTCGCGGCGCTGACCGCGCTGCCGGACGGCGGCGCGCACGGCGCCGGCGGCCAGCACCCCGGCCAGCACGGCGACCAGCGGGGTGCTCAGCAGCGCTCCCCCGGCGCCGGCCAGCGCCGCGGCGAGTCCGGGCCAGGCCGGCGGCGGCACCGTGGCCGCCCACCGGGTGCGCGCCGATCCCGCGCGGGTCAGCCGGCGCAACCGCCGGCGCCGGTGCACCGACCGGCCGGGCCAGAGCAGCACCGCCGCCGCGACCAGCACCAGCGCCCCGGTCACGCCGCCGTCCCGTCGAGCAGCGCGGCCAGCCGCGGCTCCCCCGGGCACGGGCCGCCGTCGGCCCGCCAGCCCGGTTCGACGGTCACCAGGTCACCGTCGCGGCGGACCACGCCGATCTCGTCGACCCGCCGACCCGCCGGGGTGCGGCGCAGGTGGACGACGACGGCGAGCGCGGCCGCCGCCTGGCTGTGCACGGCCCGGCGGTCGAGGCCCGCGGCGACCCCGAGTGCCTCCAGCCGTGCCGGCACCTCTCCCGGCCGGTTGGCGTGCAGGGTGCCGCAGCCGCCGTCGTGCCCGGTGTTCAGTGCGGCGAGCAGGTCGGTCACCTCGGCGCCGCGGACCTCACCGACCACCAGCCGGTCCGGCCGCATCCGCAGCGCCTGGCGCACCAGGTCGCGCAGCGTCACCCGGCCGACGCCCTCGACGTTGGGCGGGCGGGTGAGCAGCCGGACGACGTGCGGGTGGGCCGGCGTCAGCTCCGCGGCGTCCTCGCACAGCACGATGCGCTCGCCGTCGGGCACCTCGCCGAGCAGCGCGGACAGCAGGGTGGTCTTGCCCGACCCGGTGCCCCCGGTGACGAGGAAGGCCAGCCGCGCGTGCAGCACCGCCCGCAGCAGCCCCTCCGACGCACCGGGCAGCGTCCCGTGCGCGGCGAGCTCCGCCAGCCCCAGCGAGCAGCGGCGCAGCACCCGCAGCGACAGGCAGGTGCCGGCGCCCGAGACCGGCGGGAGGACCGCGTGCAGCCGCGTGCCGTCGGGCAGGCCGGCGTCCACCCACGGCGCGGCGTCGTCGAGTCGGCGTCCGGCGCTGGCCGCCAGCCGCACGGCCAGCCGGCGGACGGCGTCCTCGTCGGGGAAGCGCACCCCGGCCCGCTCGAGGCCGGCGCCGCGGTCCACCCACACCTCGGCGGGGCCGTTGACAAGGACGTCGGTGACCGCGGGCTCGCGCAGCAGGGGCTCCAGCGGTCCGGCGCCGGCCAGCTCGTGGACCGCGTCCCGGACCGCGTCGAGGACGTCGGCGTCCCCGAGCAGGCCGGCCTCCTCCCGCACCAGCGCGGCGACGGCCGCCCGGCTGGGCGGTCCGGGCTCGAGGGCCAGGCGGGCGCGGACCCGCTCGACCAGCGGCAGCGCGCTCACGCCGCCCACCGGGACCGGTCGAGCTCGCCCAGCAGCCGGCGGGTGAGGGCACCGAGGGGACTGCGCGGGGCCACGGACGGCGGCTCACCCCGCTCCCCGCGCGGCAGGGCGCCGCGGTCGTGGCCCAGCTCCGCGGCCACCGGGCGGCCGACCACGGTCGCCACCTCCTGTCCCGACAGGCCGCCGGGGACCGGACGCGCGATCAGGTGGGCCGCCGACCAGGGCGCCGGGCCGGCGGGTGGACCGGACACCAGCAGCCGGGCAGCGGACGCCGCGCGCAGCCGCGCGGGGACGACCAGCACGGCGAGGTCGGCCTCGGCGAGCACGGCCTCGGCCAGCCCGTCACCCCGCGGGCCGGGGCGGGGCAGGTCGACCACCACCGGCCATCCGCAGGCACGGGCGGCGTCGACGACGGCGGTCAGCGCCTCGGCCGGCAGCGGCGCGGGGTCCTCCCGGGAGGCGGCCAGCACGTGCACCCCGCCGACCTCGGGCAGGGCGGCGAGCAGCGCGTCGCCGGCCACCCGGCCACGCACCCCGGTCAGCGCGGGCCACCGCAGCCCCTCGGCGTCCTCGCCTCCCAGCAGCAGGTCCAACCCGCCGCCCCACACGTCGGCGTCGACCAGCAGCACGCCCTCGGTGTCCTCAGCCGCGGTGACGGCCAGCGCGGCGGCCAGCGTGCTGGCGCCGGCACCGCCGCAGCTGCCGCCCACCACGACCAGCCGGCCGCGCTCGACCGGCGAGCGCACGGCGTCGGCGGCACGGGACACCAGCCACGCCTCGTCGTCGGGGAGGACGGCGACGCGCTCGGCGCCCAGCTCGACCGCGGCCGCCCACGCCGGCGCGGGGAGCGGGTGCGCCGCCACGACCACCACGCCCGGCCGCCGGGGCAGCGCACGGACCGCCGGGCTGGCGAGGACGTCGGCACCGAGCAGGACGACCGGGGCCTCCCGGACGGCACGCCGCAGCGCCGGACCGCCGGTGGCGACCTCCGGTTCGGTGCCGGCCGCGGCCAGGAGCCGCAGGACGTCGTCGAGGAGGTCCTCGTCGGTGCTGACGACGAGCGGACGCGAGCGCGGGACGGATGACGGGCGGGAGGGCAGGCGGGGAGGCACGCGACCGAGCCCAGCGCAGCGGGGAGCCGGGGCGGCGCCGCGGCCGGGATCTGTGGATGACCCGGAGGGGTGTGGACGGCGCGCGCGTGCCCGTCGGCACCCCCCGATCCGCTTACAGTCGTGAGCTGTGACCCGCGCCGCGGCGTTCTTCGACCTGGACAAGACGGTCATCGCCAAGTCCAGCACCCTGGCCTTCGGCCGCCCCTTCTTCGCGGGCGGTCTGATCAACCGCCGCGCCGTGCTCAAGGGCGCCTACGCGCAGTTCACCTTCTCCCTCGCCGGCGCCGACGCGGCGCAGATGGAGCGGATGCGGGCGCAGATCACCCGGATGGCCACCGGCTGGGACGTCGCGACGGTGCACGACATCGTCCGGGAGACGCTGCACGAGATCGTCGACCCGCTGGTCTACGCCGAGGCCGCCGACCTCATCGAGGAGCACCGGGCGGCCGGGCGGGAGATCGTCATCGTCTCCAGCAGCGGCGCGGAGATGGTCGAGCCGATCGGCGAGATGCTCGGCGCCGACCGCGTGGTGGCCACCCGGATGGTGACCGCCGACGGCCACTACACCGGCGAGATCGACTTCTACGCCTACGGCGAGAACAAGGCCGTGGCGATGCGGCAGGTGGCCGCCGAGAGCGGCTACGACCTGGCCGACTGCTACGCCTACAGCGACTCGGTCACCGACCTGCCCATGCTCAGCGCCGTCGGGCACCCCACGGCGGTCAACCCCGACCGGGCACTGCGGCGGGCCGCCGCCGAGCGGGGCTGGCCGGTGCTGGAGTTCACCCGGCCGGTGGCCATGCGCTCGCGCTTCCCGGTGCCACCGGCGCCGGTGGTGACCGGCGCGGCCGTGGGCGTGGGCGCGGCGGTCGCGGGGCTGGCCTGGTACGCGCGGCGGCGGGCGCTGCGCGTCGTCCCGGCCGCGGTCGCGCCCCCGGTGCCCGCGGTGCCCGTCGCCGGCCGCTGGCGACGCCGCGGCGCCTGAAGGAGGGCCGCTGGTCAGAACGGGAGCCGCTCGCGGACGCCGTCGGCCAGCGTGCGGACGGCCGACACCGGCGTGAACGCCCGGGCCGCCTCGGTGAGCGCCGCCTGCTCGTCGGGGCGCAGCTCGACGTCGCCGGCCGCGGCGTTGGCCTCCACCTGCTCCACGCCGGACGCGCCGGGGATGACGACCACCTGCGGCAGCGAGACCAGCCAGGCGAGGGCGATCGTCCCGGGACGCACGCCGTGCGCGTCGCCGACGTCGCGGAGGACGTCGAGCAGCGGCTGCACCCGGCGCAGGTTCTCCGTGCCGAACAGCGGGTTGGCCGCCCGCACGCCACCCGGCCGGTGGTCGACGTCGTAGCGGCCACCGAGCAGCCCCTGCGCCAGCGGGCTGTAGGCGATGACGACCCGCTGCTCGCGCTCGGCGAAGGGTACGAGGTCCGCCAGCGCGCCCGGCCGGGCGAGGGAGAACTGCACCTGGTTGCTGACCACCGGGCGGCCCAGCGCGGCGTCGGCGGCCCGCCAGCGCGCCGGCGAGTAGTTGGAGACGCCGACCGCGCCGATGCGGCCCTCGTCGAGCAGCGTGCGCAGCCCGGGCATCGTCACGGTGTCGGGGACGACGGGGTTGGGCTGGTGCACCTGGTACAGCGGGATCCGCTGGAGCCCCAGCCGCCGGGCGCTGCCCTCGAGCCGGTTGCGGACCACCGGCGGGAACGGCGCCACCGGGAAGAGCTTCGAGGCGACGACGACCTCGGCGCGCTCGTCGCCCAGCGCCTCGCCGAGGATCCGCTCGCTGCGGCCGAAGCCGTAGACCTCCGCGGTGTCGAAGAGGGTCACGCCCAGGTCGCGGGCGCGGCGCACGATGTCCTTCGCCGCCCCGGAGGCGTACCCCTCGCCGTAGCCCCACTCGCGGGAGCCGAACTGCCAGGTGCCCAGGCCGATCCGGCTGACCCGGCCGACCCCGTCGACGTCGAGATAGCGCATCCGCCCACCCTCTCCCGGGCCGGTGCGGGCCGCAGGGCGGACGGCGGGCGGTCAGCCGCGCAGGATGGCCTCGGCGATCGCCAGGCCCTCGCGGGCGCCGAGCTCGGTGGCCCGGCAGCAGTGGACCAGCCAGGCGGCCACGCCGTCGGGGCCCCCGGAGGCGTAGCCGGCCAGGCGTCCGCGGTACTCCTCGGCGCCCAGCTCGGCGAACCCGACCTCGGGCACCGACACGGCCTTGGGGTCCAGGCCGCGGCCGATCGTGGTGAGCCGGCCGGCGGCGCGGGCGACGACGCCGTCGGCGGTGCCGAACGGTGCCAGCGCGGCGAGCTCGCCGTGCACCAGGCCGGCGACGAGCACCGCCGGCACCGCCGAGGTGCTCGTGACCACCTGGAGGAGGCCGTTCAGCCGGGGCCCGGCGTGCGGTGCGGGCCGGCCGAGGTCGGCGCGGTCGACCAGGTCGGCGGCGGCCAGCACGTGCAGCCGGGCGAGCACCTGACCGGGCGCCCGCGACCAGGTGTCGACCATGGACCCGAGCCCGACCGAGACCCGCAGCGAGCCCTGCACGACCGGGTCGTCCACCGAGCCGGCGCGCAGGTCGGCCAGCGCCACGTCGACCCCGTCCAGGGCCGCGGAGGCGCGGGCGCCGCGCAGCGCCGACTCGCTGCTGACCTCGGCCGACCGGTTGCGCATCAGCCGGTGCGCCAGGAGCCGGTCGATGCCGGCGCGCGCGGCGTCGGCGGCCTCACGGACCCCGGGGAGGTCGAGCAGCGGAGCCAGCGGGTCGGCGCCGGCGGACGCGGCGGCGGGGCGGCCGGCCCCCGGCCGGACGGGGATGGTCACGCCCCGACGGTACGAGCCGCCGGGGTCCGCCCCGACAGGGCCGTCCCCGTCCGGAGCCGCCGCGCGCGCTGTCCTACGCTCGGCGACCACCATGGCCCGTCCGCTCACCCTCCTCCTCGTCCGGCACGGCCAGAGCGAGTGGAACGCCGCCGGGCTCATGCAGGGCCAGACGGCGCACGTGCCGCTCACCGCGCTGGGTCACGAGCAGGCCGCGGCCGCGGCGCGCGAGCTGGCCGCCCTGCGGCCGGGGGCGGTGCTGTCCAGCGACCTGCGCCGGGCGGTGCAGACCGCCGAGCACTGCGCCCGCGCCACCGGACTGCCGTTCACCACGACGCCCGCGCTGCGCGAGCAGGGCTACGGGGTGCTGGAGGGCCGGCCCTCCCGGGAGCTGTGGGACGTCGTCGACTGGACCGATCCGCACTGGTCGGCCGAGGGCGGCGAGAGCCTGGCGCAGCTGCACGCGCGGGTCGCGGACCTCCTCGCGCGGCTGCGGGCCGAGCCACCGGTCGGCGTCGTCGCGCTGGTCACCCACGGGGACACCATCCGGGCCGCGCAGGCGGTCGCGGCCGGGCTCGGCCCCGCGCAGATGCCCGCGGGAACGCCGCACAACGGCACGGTCACCCGCCTGGACCTCACCGCGGGAACGGCACCGTGAGCAGGGTGCTCGTGCTCGGCGGGTCGCGGTCGGGGAAGTCGGCGCACGCGGAGGCGCTGGTGGCCGGCCGCGCCGACGTCGTCTACCTGGCCACGTCGACGCCGGCCGGCGGCGACGACGAGTGGGTACGGCGGGTGGCCGCCCACCGCGCCCGCCGCCCGGCCGGGTGGACGACGCTCGAGACGACGGCGCCCAGCGACCTGCTGCGCGGTGGCACGGTGCTGGTCGACAGCGTGACCACGTGGGTCGCGGCGCTCATGGACGAGACCGGGGTGTGGACCGACGAGCCCGGCGCGCTCGACCGGCTGGCCGGCCGCTGCGACGCGCTGGTCAACTCCTGGACGATGACGCCGGCGCACGTGGTCGCGGTCAGCGACGAGGTCGGCCTCGGCGTGGTGCCCGAGACCCGGTCGGGACGGCTGTTCCGCGACACCCTCGGCGAGGTCAACCAGCGGCTGGCCGGCACCGCCGACGAGGTCTGGTTCGTGGTCGCCGGCCTGCCGCAGCGCCTGCGGTGAGCGCGCGGCGCCCGTGGGCCGGCCCGCTGGAGTCGGTCGCGCTGCTCACCGTGGTGAGGGTGCCCGCGGCTGCCGCGGCCTCGACCCGCGGCGTGCTGCCGTGGGCGCCGCTGGTCGGCCTGGCGCTCGGCGGCGGAGCGGCCGGCGTCGGCGTGCTGGGTGCCCACCTGGTGTCCCCGCTGGCCGGGGCGGTGGCCGCACTGGCCGCCCTCGCGGCGCTGACCCGGGCGCTGCACCTCGACGGGCTGGCCGACACCGCCGACGGGCTGGGGCCGCTGCGCGGCCGTGAGCGGGCCCTGCAGGTGATGCACCAGGGCGACGTCGGCCCGTTCGGCGTCGTGACGCTCGTGCTCACGCTGCTGGTGCAGGCGGCGGCCGGGGCGGCCCTGCTCGAGCGGGACGGCGGCTGGCTCGCGCTGTGGACGGCGGTGGCCGTGGCCCGGCTGGCGATGGCCCGCACCGGCCTGCCCGGCGTGCCGACCGCCGCGGGCTCGGAGCTGGGTCGGGCGGTCGCCGGCACGGTGTCGGCGCCGTGGCTGGCCGCCTGGGTGCTCACCGTGGGCGTGCTCGCCGGGGCGGCTGCGTGGCTGGTCGCCGGTCCCGGCGCCGCGGCGGCACTGGTGGGCGCGTCGGCCGCCGGGCTGCTCGCGGCCGAGGGCGTGCGGGTACGGGCGACGGCCCGCCTCGGCGGGATCACCGGGGACGTGATGGGGGCCATGGGCGAGGCGGCGGCGACCGTCGTGCTCGTGGTCGCCGCCGCCTCGCTGCCCTAGCGGCCGCGCCGGCCCCGTCCCGGGCCCCCCTGAGCTCGCGGAGGGTGGGAGGACGGGGCCCTCCGATCAGCGGCGGCGGGTCAGCGAGCCGAGCAGCCGGCCCAGCCCGCCCGAGGCCGCCGTGGTCGGGGCCCCGCGCCCCATGCGCCGGGTCGGGGTCCCGGCGGACATGCGGGTGCGGCCCATGCCGCGCGTGGTGCCCGTGGTGCGGCCCATGCCGCGCCCGGTCGTGGCACGCCCCGCGGTGGCGCGGCCTCCGGCGGCGCCCCGACGAGCCGTGGTCTCAGCAGTTCCGAGGAGTCGGTTCAGGATGCCCATGCAGGTCAGGTACCCAGTAGTCGAGCGCGCGAACCCGTGTGGTGGCCCTTCTGCAGGGGCCCGCCGCGAGCGTGCGAGCGGCGGGGCGGGAGGGTCCTCCCTCACGCCGACGCACCCTGCTGAGCCGGGGTCTCGCCGCCCTCCAGGTCGCCCTCGGTGTCGAGGTAGGCCTGCCGCAGCTCGGCCAGCAGCGCCGGGTCCGGCTCGGCCCACATGCCCCGGTCCACCGCCTCGAGCAGCCGCTCGGCGATGCCGTGCAGCGCCCACGGGTTGGACCGCTCCATGAACTCCCGGTTCTCCGGGTCCAGCACGTAGGTCTGGGTGAGCTTCTCGTACATCCAGTCGGCGACCACGCCGGTCGTGGCGTCGTAGCCGAACAGGTAGTCCACGGTCGCGGCCAGCTCGAAGGCGCCCTTGTACCCGTGCCGGCGCATCGCGGAGAGCCACTTGGGGTTGACCACTCGCGCCCGGAAGACCCGCGAGGTCTCCTCGGTCAGCGACCGGGTGCGCACCTGCTCCGGCCGGGTCGAGTCGCCGATGTAGGCCGCGGGCGCCTTCCCGGTCAGCACGCGGACGGTGGCCACCATCCCGCCGTGGTACTGGAAGTAGTCGTCGGAGTCGGCGATGTCGTGCTCGCGGGTGTCGACGTTCTTCGCCGCCACCGCGATCCGCCGGTAGGCCGACTCCATGTCCGGCCGGGCCTGCACGCCGTCGAGGTCGCGGCCGTAGGCGTAGCCGCCCCAGACCGCGTACACCTCGGCCAGGTCGGCGTCGCCCCGCCAGTCCCGCGAGTCGATCAGCGACAGCAGCCCCGCCCCGTAGGCGCCGGGTTTGGAGCCGAACACCCGGGTGGTCGCCCGCCGGCGGTCGCCGTGCCCGGCGACGTCGGCGTCCACGTGGGCCCGCACGAAGTTCCGGTCCGCCGGCTCGTCCAGCCCCGCCACCAGCGTCACCGCGTCGTCGAGCATGGTCACCACGTGCGGGAAGGCGTCCCGGAAGAACCCGGAGATGCGCACGGTGACGTCGATCCGCGGCCGGCCGAGCTCCTCCAGCGGCACCGGCTCGAGCGAGGTCACCCGCCGCGACGCGTCGTCCCACACCGGGCGGACGCCGAGCAGCGCGAGCACCTCGGCGACGTCGTCGCCCGAGGTCCGCATCGCCGAGGTCCCCCACACCGACAGCCCCACCGAGGGCGGGTACTCGCCCGTGTCGGCCAGGTACCGCTCGACCAGCGACTCGGCCATCGCCTGCCCGGTCTCCCACGCCAGCCGGGAGGGCACCGCGCGCGGGTCGACGGAGTAGAAGTTGCGCCCGGTCGGCAGCACGTTGACCAGCCCGCGCAGCGGCGAGCCCGACGGCCCGGCCGGCACGTAGCCGCCCTCGAGGGCGTGCAGGGTCGCGTCGAGCTCGTCGGTGGTGCGCTCCAGCCGCGGCACCACCTCCTCGACGGCGAACCGCAGGACGGCGGCCACGCCCTCGTCCTCGCGGCCCAGGACCTCCCGCACGACCGGGCCGACGGCCTCCGCCGTCCAGCCCCGGTCCTCCATGCCGGCGACCAGCGCCCCGGCGGAGGCCTCGACGGCGTCGGTGGCGTGCAGCCCGGCGGAGCCGTCCTCGGCCAGGCCGAGCGCCTCCCGCAACCCGGGCAGCGCGACCGCGCCGCCCCAGATCTGCCGGGCCCGCAGCATCGCCAGCACCAGGTCGACGCGGGCCGAGCCCGACGGCGGGGTGCCCAGCACGTGCAGGCCGTCGCGGATCTGCGAGTCCTTGATCTCGCAGAGCCAGCCGTCGACGTGCAGGATCATCTCGTCGAAGTGCTCGTCGGCCGGCCGCTCGTTGAGCCCCAGGTCGGCGTCGAGCCTGGCCGCCTGCAGCAGCGTCCAGATCTGCGCGCGGACGGCGGGCAGCTTCCCCGGGTCCATCGCCGCGATGTTGGCGTGCTCGTCGAGCAGCTGCTCCAGCCGGGCGATGTCGCCGTAGGAGTCGGCGCGCGCCATCGGCGGCACCATGTGGTCGACCAGCGTGGCGTGCGCGCGGCGCTTGGCCTGCGAGCCCTCGCCGGGGTCGTTGACGAGGAACGGGTAGACCAGCGGCAGGTCGCCGATCGCGGCGTCGGGTCCGCACGAGGCCGACAGGCCCACCGTCTTGCCGGGCAGCCACTCGAGGTTGCCGTGCTTGCCCACGTGCACCAGCGCGTGCGCGCCGAAGACCGACCGCAGCCACCAGTAGGCGGCCAGGTAGTGGTGCGAGGGCGGCAGGTCGGGGTCGTGGTAGATCGCGATCGGGTTCTCGCCGAAGCCGCGCGGCGGCTGCACCATCACCACGACGTTGCCCGCCCGCAGCGCGGCGAAGACGATGGCGCCGTCGCTCCCGTCGACGAACAGCGAGCCGGGGGCCTCGCCCCAGTGCTCGGTCACCGCCGCGCGCAGGTCCTCCGGCAGCGTCTCGAAGAACGCCCGGTACTCCGCCGCCGGGATGCGCACCGGGTTCCCCGACAGCTGCTCGTCGGTGAGCCAGTCGGCGTCCTGTCCACCCGCGGCGATGAGCGCGTGCACCAGCGCGTCGCCGTCGAGGTCGGCCACGCCGGGCAGCGCGTCGGGGCCGTCGAACGGGCCGACGTCGTAGCCCTGCCCGTGCATGGCGGCCAGCAGCCGCACGACCGAGGCGGGCGTGTCCAGCCCGACGGCGTTGCCGATCCGGGCGTGCTTGGTCGGGTAGGCCGACAGCATGACCACGATCCGCCGCTCGGCCGGCGGGGTGTGCCGGAGCCGGGCGTGCGCCACCGCCGTCCCCGCCACCCGCGCCGCGCGCTCGGGATCGGCCACGTAGGTGGTCAGGCCGTCGGAGTCGGTCTCCTTGAAGGAGAACGGCACGCTGATCAGCCGGCCGTCGAACTCCGGGATGGCGACCTGGTTGCCGACGTCGAGCGGGGAGAGCCCGTCGTCGTCGGCCAGCCAGTCGGCGCGCGAGCGGGTCAGGCACAGCCCCTGGACGACGGGCACGTCGAGGGAGGCGAGCTGGCCGACGTCCCAGGCGCCGTCGTCGCCCCCGGCCTGCGCGGTGGCCGGGCGCGAGCCGCCGGCGGCGAGCACGGTGACCACCAGCGCGTCGGCGGTGCGCAGGACGTCGAGCAGCTCGTCGGAGACGCTGCGCAGCGACGAGGTGAACACCGGCAGCGCCTGGCCACCGGCGTCCTCGACCGCGCGGCACAGGTCCTCGACGAAGGCGGTGTTCCCCGCGAGGTGGTGCGCCCGGTAGTAGAGGACGGCGATCCGCGGCCCGCTCGTGGTGCCGGCGGTGCGCTCCAGGACGCCCCAGTCCGGCGCGACGGCGGGCGGCTCGAACCCCTCGCCGGTGAGCAGCACGGTGTCGGAGAGGAACCGGTGCAGCTGCACGAGGTTGTCCGGCCCGCCCTGCGCGAGGTAGCCGTGCGCCTCGGTGGCCACGCCCATCGGGACGGTGGACAGCTCCATCAGCTCGGCGTCGGGCACCTGCTCCCCACCGAGGACGACGACCGGCGCGGGCCCGGCCAGCAGCGGCGCGAGCATCTCCTCGTACTGCCGGCGCACGCCGAGGATGCGGACGACGACCAGGTCGGCTCCCGCGGTCAGCGCCGCGACACCGTCGTCGCCGAGCCGGACGGGGTTGCCGAGCCGCCAGTCCGCGCCGCTGGCGCGGGCGGAGAGCAGGTCGGTGTCACTGGTGGAGAGCAGGGCGAACACGCTGCGTCCTCACTCGGGGTCCGCGCCCCGGGTCGTCGGGCACGGCAGCCGGAGTGTCTGGCTCCCCCGGGGACCCGGGGACACAGTGGCGGGACCGCGCCGGGTTCGCACCGGCTTCCTGCGCGCACTGCCGTGGTGGGCTGACGGTACCGCCCGCACCGACCGGCTCCACGGCGCGCGGAGCCGTCAGCCCGGCCGGCCGAGGGCGGTCACTCCGCGCCGAGGGCGGTCACTCCGCGCCGAGGGCGTCGGCCACGCGGTGGTGGACCGTGGCCTCCGCCGCCCGGCTCTGCCGCTCCAGCGTGCGGGCCAGCGCGCGGCGCGCCCACCCGTTGGCCGGGGCCAGCTCGACCAGTCGCAGCAGGGCCTCCTCGGCCCGGCGCAGCTGGGCCGACCCGTAGTAGCTGCGGGCCAGCAGCTCGAGCGCCGCCTCGTTGGCCGGCTCGGTCTCGACCAGCGGCTCCAGCAGCCGCGCGGCCTCGGCGGGCTGCCCCATCGAGAAGAACAGGTCGGCGCGCAGGTACTCCGAGTGCAGGTCGGTCTCGAACGGTGGGGTCATGCCCGCTCAACGGCGCCGCCCGGAGCCGTCTTCCCGAGATCACGACACGCCCGGCCGCATGCCGGACGAGGAAGTCCGCAACCAGGTGCATCCGGACGCCATCAGATTGGGAACAACCGGTGTCAGCAGCACCGAGCCCCGAGGGAGCACCGCCATGGCACTGTCCCTGCACCGCCGCCGGACGGCGGACCGCGCACCGGCGGCCGCCCCGTCCGCGAGCACGACGCCTGATCCGCAGCCGCCGGCACCGCAGACCCCGGCTCCGCAGACGCCGGCACCGCGGATCCCGACCCCGCGGACGTCCGGGTCCGGCGGTCGCGTGTTCGCCGTCCAGCGCGTCGGCGCCTTCGTCGTCGCCGGCGTCATCGCCGTCTTCGGCGTCCTCGGCCTGCTCAACGGCCTGGACTTCTTCTCCACGGACGGGGAGCGCGTCCTCGGGCTGTCGTCCAACGGCCTGCTGTCGACGATCTCGCTGGTCACCGCCGTGGTCCTGGTGGCCGCCGCGCTGCGCGGGCCGCGGATCGCCTCGACGATCATGATCGTCATCGGCGTGCTGTTCCTGGTCTCGGCGCTGGCCAACCTGGCGGTCCTCAACACCGACTTCAACTTCCTGGCCTTCGGCCTGAGCAACGTCGCCTTCTCCGTCGTCGCCGGGCTGGTCCTGCTGATGCTCGGCGCCTACGGGCGGGTCAGCGGCAACCTGCCCGCCGACAGCCCGTACGCGCGGGAGACCGGCGACGACGCGCCGCTCCTGGCCGCCGACGAGTTCCCGTCGACGCCGGCCGAGTTCGCCGTCGAGCGGGCGATGCGGGACGCCGAGGTCGCCGTCGTGCAGCACGTCGCGTCCTTCGACCAGCGCCGCCGGGTGGCCGCGATGGCCCAGGTGACCAGCCGCAAGGAGCGCCGCGAGGTGTGGCTGTCGTTCGACCGGGCCCGCCGCGACGCCTGACGCGGGGAGGGGCGGGACGATCGCCGCATGACGGTCGCCCCACTCCCCCTGTCGGCCTGGCCGACGCCGCTCGACCCGGCGCCACGGCTGGCCGGCGCCCTCGGCCTGCACCCCGGTGACCTGTGGGTGAAGCGCGACGACCTGACCGACCTGGGCGGCGGCAACAAGGTGCGCAAGCTCGAGCACCTGGTCGCCGAGGCGGTCACCGGTGGAGCCACCGTGCTGGTCACCAGTGGCGGCGCGCAGAGCAACCACGCCCGGACGACCGCCGCCGCGGCCGCCCGGCTGGGACTGGGCGCCGTCCTGGTCCTGGCCGGCACGCCGTCTGCCGAGCGGCCGGGCAACCTCGCGCTCGAGGGCCTGCTCGGCGCGCGGGTGGTGACCGCCGGTGACGTCGACAGCGCGGCGCTGGAGCGTCGGGTCGAGGAGGTCGCCGCGCGGTTGCGGGCCGACGGCGAGGTCCCGGCCGTGCTGCCGCTGGGCGGGTCGTCCCCGACGGGTGCCCGCGGCTACCTGACCTGCGCCGGCGAGCTCCGCGAGCAGGCACCGGACGCCGCGCACGTGGTGGTGGCCGTGGGGTCGGGCGGCACGATGGCCGGCCTGGTCGCCGGGCTCGGGGGTGACCGGGTGCTCGGCGTCGACACCGGCGCGGTGCCGGACCCGGACGAGCGGGTGGCCGGGCTGGCGGCCGCCCTCGGCGCGTCGGACGCGCCGAACCGCCTGCGCCACGACCAGGTCGGCGCCGGGTACGGGGTGCTGACCGCGGCGGCCGCGGCGGCGATGCGGACGGCGGCGCGCACCGAGGGCCTGCTGCTCGACCCGGTCTACACGGGCAAGGCGCTGGCCGGGCTGGCCGCGGCGGTGGGCGACGGCTCGATCCGGCCCGGGGAGCGCACCGTGTTCGTGCACACCGGCGGCCTGCCGGGGCTGTTCGGGCACCCCGTCGCGGCCGGGCTGGCGGCCGGGGTGCTGGCCGGCCCGACGTAGCCTCGCGGGCGCCATGTCCTCCCCCGCCACGTCCTCCCCCGCCACGTCCCCTCCCGCCGGGTCCGCCGCCGCCGTACCCCGCGGCCGGGTCGACGCCTGCCCCGGCGCGCTGCAGACGCACACCGCGGCCGACGGCGAGCTGGCCCGGGTACGGGTCCCCGGCGGGCTGCTCACCTCCGCCCAGCTGCGCGTGCTGGCCGCGGCCGCCCGCGACCTGGGCGACGGTGCGCTCGAGCTCACCAGCCGGGGCAACCTGCAGCTGCGCGGGCTCGCGCCCGAGGCGGCGCCCGAGCTGGGCCGCCGGCTGGCCGCGGCCGGGCTGCTCCCGAGCGAGAGCCACGAGCGGGTGCGCAACGTGCTGGCCAGCGCGCTGACCGGCCGGTCCGGCGGTCACCTCGACGTCCGGCCGTGGGTGGCCGCGTTCGACGCCGGCCTGTGCGCCGACCCCGCACTCGCCGCACTGCCCGGCCGCTTCCTCGCCACGCTCGACGACGGCCGGGGCGACGTCACGGGCCTCGGTGGCGACGTCGGCCTGCTCGCCCTCGACCCCGACACCGTGGCCCTGACGCTCGCCGGCGTGGACAGCGGGCTGCGGGCGACGCCCGCGGACGCCGTCGACCTCGCGCTGGCGGCCACCCGTGCCTTCCTCGCCGAGCGGGCCGCGCAGGGCGGCACCGCCTGGCGGCTGGCCGAGCTGCCCGACGGGCCCGCACGGGTGGCCGCCCGCCTGCCCGGCCCCCGCGCGGCGCCCGTCCCGCTCCCGCCGGCCGCCGTCACCGGCCCCGTCGGCGCCGAGGTCCAGGCGGACGGGCGGACGGCGCTGGCCGGCGTCGTCCCGCTGGGCCGGCTCACGGCCGCCCAGGCCGACCTCCTGGCGAGCCTCGCCGACGAGGTCCAGCTGACCCCGTGGCGCAGCGTCGTCGTGCCCGACCTCGACGAGCACCGCGTGGACGACGCGGCCGTCGACCTGCACCGGACCGGCGTGGTCCTCGACGCGGACAGCCCCTGGCTGCGGGTGACCGCGTGCGCCGGCCGGCCCGGGTGCGCGAGGTCGCTGGCCGACGTCCGGGCCGACGCCGCCACGGCGGTCACCAGCGGCGCGCTCCCGGCCGGCGGCGCGCGGCAGCACTGGGCCGGCTGCGAGCGCCGGTGCGGCCGCCCGCGCGGGGACGTCGTCGACGTCGTCGCCACCCCCGCCGGCTACCGCGTCAACTGCGGAAGGACCCCCCTGCCCCCCACCCCTCGCTGACGCTCGGGGCGGGCCCCTGCAGAAGGGCCACCCCGGACGGTCACTCGGGGAACCGGCCGCCGGCGGGGATCTCGGTGCCCTCGTCGAGCTCCGCCCGGCGGCCGACCAGCGCGATGTCGCCGTCGCCGCCGACGGAGCAGCCACGCCCCACGTCGACGCCGTCGTCGACCACCGCGCGGGTCACCGTCGCGCCCGACCGCACCCGCACGCCGGGCAGCAGCACCGAGTCGACGACGGTCGCGCCGACCTCCACCACCACGCCGGGGGACAGCACCGAGCCGCGGACGTTGCCGGAGATGCGGGTGCCGCCGGAGAGCAGGCTGTTCTCGATCTGGCCGTCGTCGAGCACCCGGGCCGCGCTGTGCCGGCCACCGCGGGTGTGCACCGGCCACGCCGGCTCGTCGAGGTCGATCGGGGGCTCGGCGGAGAGGAAGTCGCGGTGCGCCTCCCAGTACGACGGCACCGTGCCGACGTCGCGCCAGTACCCCGTCAACGGGTACGCCCGCGCCAGGCCGTCGCGGGTCTGCGCCGGCAGCAGGTGGGTGCCGAGGTCCTCCAGGTCGTCCTCGCCCACCTCCGACTGCAGCTGCTCGAGCCGGTCCAGCGTCGGGCCGGGACTGAAGACGAACACCTCGTTGGTCGCGGTCGTCGTCGCCGGCTCGTCGGGCTTGTAGGCGTAGCCGGTCACCCGGTCGCCGTCGACCTCGACGATCCCGTAGCGCGCGGCGTCGTCGGCGGCCACCTCCGTGGTCACCATCGTCACCTCCGCGCCCGACTCCAGGTGCGCCTCGGCGACCTCCCGGTAGTCCAGTTTGTAGACGGCGTCGGAGCTGACGACGACGAGCGCGTCGGCCCCGTGCTGACGGATCAGGTCGGCCTGCCGCCACAGCGAGTTGGCCGTGCCGGTGTTCCACCCGCCGCGCTCGGTGCCCTGGAACGGCGGCAGCGTCATCAACCCGCCGGTGGTGCGGTCGAGGTCCCACGGCCGCCCGTTGGCCAGGTGGTCGGCCAGCGAGGTCGGGTGCTGCTGGATCGACACCCACACGTCGGCGATCTGCGAGTGCTCGCAGTTGCTCAGCGGGAAGTCGACGAGCCGGTAGACACCGGCGAACGGGACGGCGGGCTTGGCGCGCCGCTCGGTGAGCAGCTCCAGCCGCCCGCCGGCGCCACCGGCCAGCACGAGGACGAGTACGCGGGGAAGGGCCATGCCCCCGGCTACCCGCCCGCCCGTCCGGCTACCCGGCCAGGGACGGGACGTAGCCTCGCTGCCGATGCCCGGGTACGAGTACGAGAGGGACGGCGCCGAGATCTACCGGCAGTCGTTCGCCACGATCCGCGCCGAGGCGGATCTCACCGGCCTGCCCGAGGACGTCGCCCGGGTGGTCGTCCGCATGGTCCACGCCTGCGGTCAGGTGGACCTGGTCGACGACGTCGCGTACAGCCCCGAGGTCGTCCGCCGTGCCCGCGAGGCCCTCCACGCCGGTGCCCCCGTGCTGTGCGACGCGCAGATGGTCGCCTCGGGCGTCACGCGCCGCCGGCTGCCGAAGGACAACGACGTCGTCTGCACGCTGAACGACCCGCGGGTCCCCGCGCTGGCCGCCGACCTCGCCACGACCCGCACTGCCGCGGCGCTGGAGCTGTGGCGCGACCGCCTCGACGGCGCCGTCGTCGCCATCGGCAACGCGCCGACCGCGCTGTTCCACCTGCTGGAGATGGTCGCCGCGGGTGGGCCGCGGCCGGCCGCCGTCCTCGGCATCCCGGTCGGCTTCATCGGCGCCGCCGAGTCCAAGGAGGCCCTGGCCGCCTCCGACCTCGAGTTCCTGGTCGTCCGCGGCCGCCGCGGGGGCAGCGCCATCACCGCCGGCGCGGTCAACGCGATCGCGAGCGACGTCGAGTGACCGGCCGCCTGTACGGCGTCGGGCTCGGTCCCGGCGACCCGGAGCTGGTCACCGTCAAGGCCGCCCGGCTCATCGGCGCCGCCGACGTCGTCGCCTTCCACGCCGCCCGGCACGGCCGCTCGGTCGCCCGCGCGCTGGCCGAGCCGTACCTGCGCGCGGGGCAGGTCGAGGAGCTGCTGGTCTACCCGGTCACCACCGAGACCACCGACCACCCCGGCGGCTACCAGGGCGCCATCGACGAGTTCTACGAGGCCGCCGCCGCCCGCCTGGCCGCCCACCTCGACGCCGGCCGCGACGTCGTCGTCCTGGCCGAGGGCGACCCGTTCTTCTACGGGTCCTACATGCACATGCACAAGCGGCTCGCGCACCGCTACCCCACCGAGGTCGTGCCCGGCGTGACCAGCGTCAGCGGGGCCGCGGCGGTGGTGGGGCGGCCGCTGGTCGAGCGCGACGAGGTGCTCACCGTGCTGCCCGGCACGCTGCCGGCCGACGAGCTCGCCGAGTGGCTGGCCACCACCGACTCCGCCGCGGTGATGAAGCTCGGCCGCACCTTCCCGCAGGTGCGCGAGGCGTTCGAGGCGGCCGGCGTGCTCGACCGCGCGCTCTACGTCGAGCGGGCCACCACCGACCGGCAGCGCACGCTGCCGCTGGCCGACGTCGACCCGGAGACGGTCCCCTACTTCTCCCTCGCGCTGCTGCCCAGCCCGCTCACCGGCCCCGGGCAGCCCGACGAGGGCGCCCCGGTCGCGGCCGGCGGCTGCGCGCCCGGGGAGGTCGTCGTCGTCGGCCTGGGCCCCGGCTCTCGGGGGTGGACGACGCCCGAGGCCGCCGACGCCGTCGCCTGCGCCGACGACCTGGTCGGCTACGGCCCCTACCTCGACCGGGTGCCGGCCAACCCCCGGCAGACCCGCCACCCCAGCGACAACCGGGTGGAGGCCGAGCGGGCCGCGCACGCGCTGGAGCTGGCCCGGTCCGGTCGGCGGGTCGCCGTCGTCTCCAGCGGCGACCCGGGGGTGTTCGCGATGGCCGCCGCGGTGCTGGAGGTGGCCGCCCGGCCCGAGCACGCCGGCGTCCCCGTCCGGGTGCTGCCCGGGCTCACGGCGGCGCAGGCCGTGGCCGCCCGGGTCGGCGCGCCGCTGGGCCACGACTTCGCCGTCATCAGCCTCTCCGACGTGCTCAAGCCGCTCGACGTCGTCCTGGACCGGCTGCGGCACGCGGCGTCCGCCGACCTGGCCATCGCCCTTTACAACCCGCGCTCGAAGGCCCGCCCGCACCAGCTCGGCGAGGCCCTGACCGCGCTGCTCGAGGTCCGCAAGCCGGACACGGTCGTCGTCGTCGGCCGCGACGTCGGCGGGCCGCAGGAGCGGGTCACGGTGACGACGCTCGGCGAGCTGGACCCCGAGACCGTGGACATGCGCTGCCTGGTGCTCGTCGGCTCGTCCCAGACGCGGGTGACACCGTCCGGGCAGGTGTACACGCCACGCCGCTATCCGGCGTGACACACCGTTGCCGGGAACAACCAGCTCCCGCGCCGGCTTGTCCTGACCCGTGCCGACCGCCCGACTCCCCCGCCCGGCCGCGTTCTGGACCGTCACGGTGCTGCTCGTGCTGGTGCTGGCCGCCTCCGGCGTCCCGTCACCGCTCTACCGCGTCTACCAGGAGCAGTTCGGCTTCGGTCCGGGCGTCCTGACGCTGGTCTTCGGCATCTACGCCTTCGCCCTGCTCGCCGCGCTCCTCGTGGTGGGCGGCCTGTCCGACCACGTGGGCCGGCGGCCGGTGCTGGCCGGCGGGCTGCTGCTGCAGGCGGTGGCGATGGTGGTCTTCCTCGCCGCCGACGGCGTGGGCTGGCTGCTGGCCGCCCGCGTGCTGCAGGGCCTGTCCACCGGCGCGCTCACCGGGACGCTCGGCGCGGCGCTGCTGGACCTGCAGCGCGGCGAGCGGCCGCTCGGCCCGCTGGTCAACAGCGTCTCCCCGGGCCTGGGCCTGTCCCTCGGCGCGGTGGGCGCGGGGCTGGCCATCGAGGGCATCGCCGAGCCGACGCCGTGGGTGTTCGGCGTGCTGACCGTCGTCTTCGTGCTCGGCGCCGCCACCGCCTCCGTGCTGCCGGAGTCCTCGCCGCGGCTGCCCGGCGCGCTGGCCTCGCTGCGCCCGCAGGTCGAGGTGCCCCGGCCGCAGCGGCGGGCGTTCCTCGTCGCGGTGCCCTGCCTGGTGGCGCTGTGGGCGATGGGCGGGCTGGTGCTCTCGCTCGGCCCGTCGCTGACCGCCGGCGTGTTCGGGCTCACCGACCACCTCGTCGGCAGCCTGCTCATCCTGTGCATGCAGGGCGCCGGGGCCGTGGGCGGCCTGCTGGCCCGCGACCTGGCGCCGCGCCGGGCGATGGCCGGGGGCTGCGTGGTCTTCGCCGTCGCCGTCGGGGCGCTGCTGGTCTCGCTGGTGACCGGCGCGGCCTGGCTGTTCTTCGTCTCCGCCGCGATCTCCGGACTCGGGTTCGGCGCGGCCTTCCTCGGCGCGGTCGCCACCGTCACCGCCGGGGTCGCGCCCGGCCGGCGCGCGGGGCTGCTGTCGAGCATCTTCGTCGTCGGCTACCTCGGCTTCAGCATCCCGGCGATCGCTGCCGGGATCGCCTCGGCCGCCCTCGGGCTCGAGCTGGTCGCCGTGGTCTACGGCGCCGTCGTCATCGCACTCGCGCTCGGCGCGGCGGTCGGGCTGCGCCTGTCGGGCCGTCCCGACCCCGCCGCGGCGCCGGTCGAGGAGCCCGCCGAGCCGCTGGCGGCCTGAGCCGGGCCGCCACAGCGGACGACGTTGCTGCCCGGTCTCACCGGGGACCTCGCCTCGGTGGCCCGCTGAGCTGCGAGAACTGTCGTAGCCCGGCCGTAGGTTCACCTCGTGCAGGAGATCGAGGAGGAGCAGCGGCCGTTCGCGGGCGGTCTGCTCGACCTGCTCCTGACCCGGCCCACGGAGCTGCCGCGGCTGCCGGTGGGGTTGCTGACCCGCGAGCAGAAGGCCGCCGAACTGCAGCGGGTCGCCGCCCTCGAAGCCCAGACCGCCGCGTACAAGGCCGAGCTGGTCCTCGGCCTGGCCGATGACACCCCGGATGACCTGGACCCTGCGCCGGGTACGCCGGGTGCCAGGCGGGGGTCGTGGGCGCCGGACACGGAACTGCCCGGGGTGTCGGAGTTCTTCACCGCCGAGCTGGCCATGGTGCTCAACTGCGGCCGCCGGTCGGCCTCGCTGCTCGCGCACCGGTGCTGGGTCTACCGCGAGTCACTGCCCGCCACCTGGGCGGCCATGTCCGCCGGCGCTCTGGACGAGGCGCGGGCCAAGGTGCTCGTCGACGTGCTGGAGCACACCGACCCGGCGGTGGCGCGGGCGGTGGAGGCCCGGCTGCTGCCCGACGCGGCGAACGTGACCACGCACTCGTTGAGGAAGCGGGCCATCGCCGCGCTGCTCGCGGTCGACGCCGACGCGGTGGACCAGCGGCGGAAGGAGGCCGAGCGGCACGCCGACGTGCGCGTGCACCCCGCCCCGCGGGAGGGCATGGCCACCCTGGCCGCCGAGCTGCCCGCGCCGACCGCCGCGGCCTGCCACGACGTGCTCGACCGGCTGGCCCGGATGCTCAAGGCCGACGGCGACGAGCGCCCGGTTGGGCAGTTGCGCGCTCACGTGCTGGCCGACCTGATCCAGCGCCCCTGGGACACCTCCCGCCCGCCGGTGACCGCGCACCTGCAGCTGATCGCCGGCCTTGACGCGCTGGCCGGCCGTTCCCCGGAGCCGGGGGAGGTCGACGGACTGCCGATCACCATCGGCCAGGTGCGTGAGCTGCTGGCCCAGCTCGACGCCCTCGGCCTCCGGACGCCCGTCGGTGGGTCGGTCACCCTCGCCCTCGCCGACGATGGTGCGGTGCGCGCCACCGCCGCCCTTGACCGGCTGCGCCGGCTGGCCCGCCGCGGCTGCCCCGAGCACCCGGTCGAGGACGACTGCGGGTGTGCGGTCCTCGATCGCCCCGAGCCCGTCGACACCTACACGCCCTCTGCGGCGCAGCAGACCTTCATCCACACCCGTGACCGCACCTGCCGCTTCCCCACCTGCGGCCAGCGGGTCGGGTGGGCCGACGCCGACCACGTCGTCCCGCACGCCTGCGGCGGCGCGACCGACTGCGCCAACCTGTGCTGCCTGTGCCGCAGCCACCACCGGCTCAAGACCTTCGCCCGCGGCTGGCGCTTCGCCATGGACCCCGATGGCGTCCTGCACGTGACCACCCCGTCGGGGATCACCCGCACCACGAGACCCCCGGGCCTGCGGCCACCCCCGTCGGCGGCCGACCCGCCGCCACCGCAACCCGACCCACCGGCCGCGACCGAGGACCCGCCACCACCGGACGACGACCCACCACCGTTCTGACCGAGCAGGTCGTCCGTCGGCTTCCCGCCCGACAGGGGGGCCGACGGAGCCGCGTCGTCCTACCGACCCGGATAGGGCTGGGCCTTCAGCGCACGGGCCAGGTGCGCCGCGTTCTCGGCCAGGGTCCTCGTCGTCGAGGCGACCGCCTCCGGCGTCTCCTCGAGGTCGTTGTAGTCGCGGCCGCCCATCGCCTCGTCGTTCCAGTACGTGGCGCCCTGCGCGGGGACGGTGAACCCGATGTCGTTGAGGCCCTGGAAGAGGTCGGCGCTGATCTTGTGGGCACCGTCCTCGTTGCCGACCACGCACACCACCGCGACCTTCCCGGTGACCAGCGGCCGGCCGGAGTCGTCGGTCTCGGACAGCTCGCCGTCGAGCCGTTCCAGCACCCGCTGGGCGACACTGCTCATGTGGCCGACCCAGGTCGGCGTCGAGACGACGAGGACGTCGGCGGCCACGAGCTTCTCGCGGATGCCCGGCCACGCGTCCCCCTCGCCCATGTCCACCTCCACGCCTGGCTTGACGTCGTGGTCGACGACGCGGACCACCTCGGAGGCGAACCCCTGCTCGCCGAGCACCTCGAGGACCTGGCCGGCCAGGAGCTCGCTGGACGACGGTGCCGGGGACGGCTTCAGGCTGCAGATCAGGGCGAGGGCACGGGGTGACGCGGTCTCGGTCATGCCCCTGACCTGCCCCGAAGCAGGCCGGTCTCACACATCAGGATCGTGCGCGACCGACCGCGGCGCAGAAGCGGTCGTGGTCGGTGCGCGCCGCACCGAGCGGCGCCAGCACCTCCTCGTCGGCCACCTCGCCCACCCGGGCGGTGAGCCGGCGTCGGGCCGTCCGCGCCCGGCGTCTGGCTCCGGCGGCCACCAGCGGCCGGCAGACCAGCGCCAGCAGCAACCCGGCCAGCAGCCCGCCGACCAGCAGCAGCGTGGGCAGCGGGATCCCCTGCACGCGCGGGAGCGGGACGACGTCGTCGAGCTGCAGCAACCCCAGCCCGACCAGCGCCAGCAGCCACAGCGCCCCGACGAGGGCGGTCAGCGCGAGCAGCCACTGCAGGCCGCCGACGGCGCGCTGCCACAGCGGGGTGCGGTCGGGGCCGAGGTCGGTGCCGGTGACGGCGCGGTCGAGCCGGTCGGCCAGCCGCTCCTCGGTGTCCTCCGACGTCCGGCGCAGCTCGTCGCGCCACGCCTGCGGCAGCCCGCGCCCGGCGTCGTCCCGGGCCCGCCGGAGAGCGGCGTCCATGCCGGCCCGCTGCACCGCCCCGGCCTCCGGCAGCGAGGACCGCACCCGCTCGTCGCCCAGGTGCAGCCGGCCCAGCGGGTCGGCGCGCAGCTTCGACGTCCAGCGCAGCACCGGCCAGCCGGTGTGCGCGACGCCGTTGCGGCGGGTCGAGCGCTCGACGGCCGACACCACGGCCGGCACCCCGGCGGCGTCGGCCAGGGCGCCGGTGAGCTGCTCGCGCGCGGCCCGGTCGGGGCCGCGGTCCCTGCCGAGGTCGGTCGCGCAGTGGACCGCCAGCGCGGTGGCGGCACCGCGGGCGTCGGCGGTGAGCCGGTCGGTGGCCGCCTTGCGGGCGCCCACCCGGCGGGCGAGCTCGGCGCGCAGCTCGGGCAGGCCCAGCCCGCTGCGCGCCGCGGCGGGCAGCACCGGCGTCCCGGCCAGGCCCTCCTCGTCGAGCAGCCGGCGCAGGTCGGTCAGGCAGGCCACGGCGGCGGCCTCGTCGAGCCGGTCCACCTGGTTGAGCACCACGAGCAGCACACCCGCGTGGCCCGCCAGCGGCGCGAGGTAGCGCGAGTGGACGGCGTCGTCGGCGTACTTCTGCGGGTCGAGCACCCACACCAGCACGTCGACCAGCTGCACCAGCCGGTCGACCTCGAGCCGGTTCTCCAGCCGCACGCTGTCGTGGTCGGGCAGGTCGAGCAGCACCAGCCCGTCGAGCGCCGGGTCGGGGTCGGTCACCCGGTGCCGGCGCGGCACCTCCAGCCAGTCGAGCAGACGGTCGGCGCCGTGCTCGCCCCAGACGCTGGCGTGCGCCACCCCGGTGGTCGGCCGCCGCACACCGGGTGTACTGACCTCGGCCCCCGACAGCGCGTTGAACAGCGTCGACTTCCCGCTGCCGGTGGCGCCGGCCAGCGCGACGACGGTGGCGTCGCCCAGTGCCTCGCGGGCACCGGCCTTGGCCAGCAGCGACCGGGTGGTGCCGACCTCGGGCACCTCCAGGCGGCCCTCGGCCACCTCGACCGCCTCGCGCAGCGCCGCCAGCCGGTCGGCCAGGGACAGCTCCCGGGCCCTCACGCGGCGGCCCCGCGGGCGGCGGCCAGGGTGGCGACGGCGGCGCGGAGCCGGTCCGCGGCGTCGTCGGCGGGGGCCGCGTGGGTCAGCAGGTCCTCGAAGCGGTCCTCCTCCCAGCGCAGCAGCCGGTCGGCGCGGGCGTCGAGGTCGGCGCGGGCCCGGGTGGCCAGCGCGCGCACCGCGGCGTCGCCGAACACCGCCTCGAGCACCCGCTGCCCGACCGCCGTCGTCCCGCCGGCGATGGCGAGCTCCGCGCCCGACAGCCCCGCCGTCGACGCGAAGACGGCGACCATGACCACCGCGCCGGCGCCGTTGACGCCCCACGACAGCAACCGCGCCTGCGAGCGCTTGCCCGCGCCCTCCTCGCGCACCAGGTCGAGCACGTACCCCTGCCAGTCGCGCACCTCCTCGGCGGCCACGGGCGCGAAGTCCGGCGAGACCCCGGACAGCTCCTCCTCGCGGCCGGTCAGCAGCCCCGGCCCGCCCGGCAGCGACCGCCACGCGGTCACGGTGCGGTCGGCGGCGCGGTCGGCCTCGGCCCGCAGCAGCGTCTCGACGCCGGACTCCAGCGCGCCCTGCAGCGAGTCCGACGACGTCGGCCGGCCGGTCAGCGCGGCGGCGAGCCGGTCGCGCAGCCGGCCCACCTGGGTCTGCAGGGAGCGCATCCACTCACCGGTGCCGACGAAGTCCTGCCAGCGGGCCAGCACCTCGCCGCGCAGCAGGCTGCCGTTGCTGACGCCCTCGCTGACCGCGTCCCGCGCGCCGTCGTAGGCGGCGTCGGCGGCCGACCGCAGCGCGTTCGCCGCGGCGGCCTGCTCGTCGACCCCCGCGGCCACCGCGGCCACCCGCCCGTCCAGGCTCTCCAGCGCGCCGGCCAGCGTCTGGCGCACGACGGCGGCGCGCTGCTCCTGGTCGGCGGCCAGCCCGCGCAGCCAGTCGCGCAGCGGCGCCACCTGCGCCTCGGGGAGGAAGCCGTCGGTGAGCGGCCGCTCCTCGACCACGAACAGCCGGGCCGAGCCCAGCCCGCCGCGCTGCAGCATCGCGGCGAGGTCGGCGGCCACCTCGGTGACCGCCTCCGGCGGCGTCCGGTCCAGGACGACGGCCAGCGCGGTGCCCCGCTCCTGCGCCGTCCGCAGCAGGTCCCAGGGGACGGCGTCGGCGTAGCGGGCCGCCGTCGTCACGAACACCCACAGGTCCGCGGCCGACAGCAGCTGGCCGGCGAGGTCGCGGTTGGCCTCCACCACCGAGTCGACGTCGGGGGCGTCGACGAGCGCCAGTCCCGGCGGCAGCGCCTCGGTCGTGACCAGCCGCAGCCCGCCGGTGACGTCGCCCTCCCCCGTGGTGCGGGCCAGCCCGGGCAGGACCCGGTCGCCGGAGAAGGCCGCGCGGTCGACCGGCGAGCAGACCAGCACCGGCGAGCGGGTGGTCGGGCGCAGCACGCCCGGCGCGGTCACGCGGGCGCCGAGCACGCTGTTGACCAGCGTGGACTTGCCGGCGCCGGTCGAGCCGCCGACCACCGCCAGCAGCGGGGCGTCGAGGTCGCGCAGCCGCGGCAGCAGGTAGTCGTCGACCTGGTCGACCACCGCCCGGGCGGTGCGCGAGGTGGTGTCGCGGGACGGCGTCACCAGGCCGAGCGGAGCGGCGGCGACGGCGTCGCGCAGCTCCTGCAGCGCGTCGGTCAGCGGGGGCGCGGTCACGGCTGGTACCTAGCCCGGACGGCGCCCCGCTACCCGTCGAGCGCCGCGAGCGCGGCCGGCACCTCCCCCGGCGTGGCCACTACGAGGGCCGCGCCGGCCCCGGCCAGCTCCCCCGGACCGCCCGGTCCCCACCCGGCGCCGACGCACGCCAGCCCGTGCGCGGCCGCGCCGAGGACGTCCTGCGCCCGGTCGCCGACCAGCACGGCGGGGCGCCGGCCGGGGTGGGCGGCGAGCGCGGCCGCCACCACCTGGTCCTTGTGCCGCACCGCGCCGTCGAAGGTGGCGCCGTGCACGCTCGCGAAGGCGCGCAGCATGCCCACGTGCCCGAGCACGCGGACGGCGAAGGCCTGCGGCTTGCTCGTCGCGACGGCGAGCACGGCGCCGCCCTCCCGCAGGGTGCGCAGCAGCTCGGGGACGCCGTCGTACACGGTGACGTCGAGCAGCGCGCCGGCGGAGTGGTGCGCCCGGTAGGCGGCCACCGCGCGGTCGACGTCGGCACCGGTGAGGCCGAACACGGTGGCGAAGCCGTCCTGCAGCGGCGGGCCGACCATGTCGCGCAGTTGCGCCGGGGTGGGCTCGGGCAGGCCCAGCTCGGCCGCGGCGGCCCGCACCGAGGCGGCGATGCCCGGCGTCGAGTCGACCAGCGTGCCGTCGAGGTCGAACAGGACGAGCGGGGTCACCCCTCGCCCTCGGAGTACACGCCCAGCTCGTTCCCCGCGGGGTCGGCGAAGTGGAACCGGCGTCCCCCGGGGAACGCGTACGGCTCCTCGACGACCCGGCCGCCCGCCCGCCGCACCGCGGCCACGGACGCGTCGAGGTCGGCCGAGAAGAGCAGCACGAGCGGACCGCCGGGACGCACGTCGTCGCCCAGGCGCAGGCCGCCGACCTCCGCGGCGTCGTCCCGCGGGTCGCGGATGCCGGAGTAGCCCGGCCCGTAGCGGGTGAACCGCCAGCCGAACGCCTCGGCGTAGAAGCGCTCGGCCGCCTCGAGGTCGGTCACCGTCAGCTCGACGTAGTCGATGGCGTGGTGCCGGTGGGGGGAGGGGTCGGCCATGCGCACATCCTCCCGGCCCGGTCAGCGGGTGACGGCGTCGAGGAACGCGGTGACCCGCTCGCGCAGCTCGGCGGCGCGCTCCTCCCCCACCTCGACCGGGTCACGCTCGCGCAGCCACGGCGGGATCTCGGTGCGCGCGCGGGCGGCGCAGCCGAGGTCGGCGCACACGTAGGTGCCGACCGAGTCGCCGTTCCGCCCGGCCTCCCCGGCCCGCCGGGCGGTGAACAGCGAGACCGCGTCACCGGAGTGCGTCGCCTGGCAGAGCAGGCACATGACCGTGCGGCGGGCCGACATCCGCGTGTCGGCCGCCCGCAGCGCCACGCCCACCGGCCGGCCCTCCCGCTGCACGACGAGGTAGCCGCGCAGCGGCGCGCGCGGGTCGCGCCAGCCGAGGACCTCCAGCTCCTCCCACGGCAGGTCGGCGAGGTCGCGCGGGAGGGTGGCGGAGTTCGCCTCGCCCTTCGAGCAGTTGACGAAGGAGCGCCGCAGCTGCTGCTCGGTCATCGGTTCCACGAGGAGCCATCCTCCGTTCCGGCACCGGCCCGTCTCAACCGGTCTCCCGCACCCAGGCGAGCGCCTCCTCCACGGTGGCCACGACGTGGACCCCGGCGGGCACCGGCGGGCGGCGCACCAGCACGACCGGCAGCCCCAGCTGCCGGGCGGCGGCCAGCTTGGCCTCGGTCATCGACCCGCCGGAGTCCTTGGTGACGACGACGTCGACGCCGTGGCCGCGCATCAGCGCCACCTCGCCCTCCACCGTGAACGGCCCCCGCGCCAGCAGCAGCACCGCCCCCGCCGGCAGCGGCCCGCCCGGCGGGTCGACCGAGCGCACCACCACCCGCCCGGCCAGCCCGGCGAAGGCGCCGACGCCCTGCCGGCCGGTGGTGAGCAGGACCGTGCCGGCGTCGCGCACGGCCTCGGCGGCCTCCCCCAGCGAGCCCACGTACCGCCAGTCGTCGCCCGGGCCCGGCGTCCACCCGGGGCGCTGCACCCGCAGCAGCGGGGTGCGCTGCCGGGCCGCCGCGGTCGCCGCGGAGGCGGTGATCCGGGCGGCGAACGGGTGGGTCGCGTCGACGACGGCGCGCGGCCGGTGCTCCGCCAGCCAGGCGGCCAGGCCGTCGGCGCCGCCGAAGCCGCCCACCCGCACCTGCCCGTCGGGCAGCACCGGGTCGGCCACCCGCCCGGCCAGGCTGGAGAGGACGTCGACGCCCTCGGCGACCAGTGCAGCGGCCAGCCGCCGCGCCTCCCCGGTGCCGCCGAGGACGAGCACCCGCCCGGTCACCGCGCGCCGCCGGGGAACATGGCCCCGTGAGCAGGGACGGCGCCGCGGGGCTGCGGCACGGCTGGACCACCGGCGCGTGCGCGACGGCGGCCACCACCGCGGCCTACACCGCGCTGCTCACCGGCGAGTTCCCCGACCCGGTGACGATCGACCTGCCGAACGACCGGCACCCCTCGTTCGCGCTGGCGACGGAGGCGCTCGAGCCGGGCGCCGCCACGGTGGGGATCGTCAAGGACGCCGGCGACGACCCCGACGTCACCCACGGCGCCCTGGTCAGCGTGCGGGTCACCCACGGCGAGCCCGGCAGCGGCGTCGTGTTCCGCGCCGGCGAGGGCGTGGGCACGGTGACCAAGCCCGGGCTGCCGCTGGCGGTGGGCGAGCCGGCGATCAACCCGATGCCGCGGCAGTTCGTGCGGGAGCACGTGGCCGCGGTGGCCGCCCGCCACGGCGGCAGCGGCGACGTCGTCGTCGAGGTGGCCATCGAGCACGGCGCCGAGCTGGCGAGGAGGACGTGGAACCCGCGGCTGGGCATCCTCGGCGGGCTGTCGGTGCTGGGCACGACCGGCGTCGTCGTCCCGTACTCGTGCTCGTCGTGGATCGACTCGATCCGCCGCGGCATCGACGTCGCGCGCGCCGCCGGGCGCGAGCACGTGGCCGGGTGCACCGGCTCGACCAGCGAGAAGACGGTGCAGGCGCTCCACGACCTGCCGGAGGACGCGCTGCTGGACATGGGCGACTTCGCCGGCGCCGTGCTGAAGTACTTGCGCCGCCACCCCGTGCCGCGGCTGACCGTGGCCGGCGGCATCGGCAAGCTGGCCAAGCTCGCCGACGGCCACCTGGACCTGCACTCGGGCCGCTCGCAGGTGTCGTTCGCCTCGCTGGCCGACCGGGTGGCCGCCGCGGGCGGCGCCCCGGACCTGGTCGAGGGCGTCCGCGGCGCCAACACCGCGCTCGACGCGCTGCGCCAGTGCCAGGAGGCCGGCCTGCCGCTGGGCGACCTGGTGGCCGCCGGCGCCCGGGAGACGGCGCTCGGCGTGCTGCGCGGTGCACCGGTCGAGGTCGACGTCGTCGTCGTCGACCGCGCCGGCGTGGTGGTGGGACTGGCCCCGCTGTAGGGGCCCGCCGCGAGCCGGCGAGCGGTGGGGGGCAGCGGGGTCCTTCAGGCCTGAGCGCGGCATCTCGTCGTCGAGTAGAGGTGGCTGTCGGGGAACTGCTCCGCGGTGAGCACCGGGCCGACGACCACGATCGCCGTCCGCCGCACCCCCGCCGCCTCCACCTGGCCGGCGATGTCGGCGAGCGTGCCGCGCAGCACCAGCTCGTCGTCGCGGCTGGCCCGGGCGACGACGGCGACCGGGCCGTCGTCGCCGTAGTGCTCGGCCAGCTGCGGTGCGAGCTCGGCCATCCGCTGCACGGCCAGGTGCAGCACGAGCGTGGCGCCGGTCGCGGCGTAGGCGGCCAGCTCCTCGCCCGGCGGCATCGGCGTCGACCGGGCCGAGGTGCGCGTGAGGACGACGGTCTGGCCGACCCCCGGCACGGTCAGCTCGCGCTTGAGCGACGCGGCCGCCGCGGCGAACGCCGGCACCCCCGGGACGACGTCGTAGGGCACGCCCGCGGCGTCGAGCCGGCGCATCTGCTCGGCCATGGCGCTGTAGACCGACGGGTCACCGGAGTGCAGCCGGGCGACGTCGTGGCCGGCCTCGTGCGCGGCGACCAGCTCGGCGGTGATCGCGTCGAGGTCGAGGTCGGCGGTGTCGACCAGCCGCGCGCCGGGCGGGGCGGTGTCGAGCAGCTCGCGCGGCACCAGCGCGCCGGCGTAGAGGCAGACGGGGGCGCTGGCGATGACGCGCGCCGCCCGCAGGGTGACGAGGTCGGCCGCCCCGGGACCGGCCCCGATGAAGTGCACGGTCACCAGCGGGTCACCGACCAGATGGTCACGGGCATCGCGGGCCGCCACCCGGTGAAGGAGCCCACCGGCTCGGCGCGCTGCACCCCGACGCGCACCAGCTCGCCACCCACCCGGGCGTGCCACCGCGCGAGCACCCCCTCGCTCTCCACGGTGACGGCGTTGGCCACCAGCCGGCCGCCCGCGGGGAGGGCGTCCCAGCACGACTCGACCAGCAGCGGCGTGGTCAGCCCGCCGCCGATGAACACCGCGTCGGGCGCGCCCAGCCGGGACAGCACCTCCGGCGCGTGCCCGTGCACCACCCGCAGGTACGGGACGCCGAGCCGGGCGGCGTTGCGCGCGATCCGCCCGGCCCGCTCCGCCGAGGCCTCCACGGCGACCGCGCGGCAGGTCGGGGAGGCGCGCATCCACTCGATGCCGATCGAGCCCGCGCCCGCGCCGACGTCCCAGAGCAGCTGCCCCGGGACGGCGGCCAGCCGGGCCAGCGTGATCGCCCGCACCTCGGACCTCGTCAGCTGCCCGTCGGACTCGTAGGCGCCGTCGGGCAGGCCCGGCGTCGTCGGCAGCGGCACGGTGCCGCGGTCGGCCCGGCACTCGACCGCGGTGACCACCAGCGCCGGCGCCGGCTGCGCCCAGGTGGCCGCCGTGCCGGTGCGCACCTCCTCGTCCGGGCCGCCGAGCCCGCCGAGCACGGTGACCGGGCTCTGCCCGTAGCCGCGGCCGGACAGCAGCGCCGCCACCTGCGCCGGGGTCCCGCCGTCGGAGCCGAGGACGAGCAGCCGCGCGCCGGGCTGCACGTGCGGGTGCAGCAGCTCGATCGGGCGGCCGACCAGGCTGACCACGCAGGTGTCCTCGACGGCCCAGCCCAGCCGCGCGCAGGCCAGCGACACCGACGACGGCGCCGGCAGCACCCGCACCCGGTCGGCGCCGAGCAGCCGGGTCAGCGTGGTGCCGATGCCCGAGAGCATCGGGTCGCCGCTGGCCAGCGCCACCACGGCGCGGCCGGCGTGCTCCTCGACCAGGCCGGGCAGCGCCTCGGTGAGCGGCGAGGGCCAGGGCACCCGCTCCGCGGTCACCTCCGGCGGCACGAGGCCGAGCTGCCGGGCGCTGCCGAGCAGCACCTCGGCCCGCTCGACCTCGGCGCGCGACGTCGGCGCCAGCCCGTCCCACCCGTCGGCGCCGATCCCGACGACGACGACGGGCACGCCCGGCACCGGTGCGGCGGGCGCCGAGACGGCCTCCCCGGTCACGCGGGCAGCTCCCCGCGGGGCCCGGCGGCCTCGGTCAGGAGCCGCTCGCGCAGGTCCTCCGGGAGCCGGTCGACGTAGACGACGCCGTCGAGGTGGTCGACCTCGTGCTGCAGGCACCGGGCGGCCATGCCCGTGGCCTCGATCGACACCGGCCTGCCCTTCACGTCCACGCCGTCCACGCGGGCGCGGAAGGCCCGGGACAGGTCCGCGTAGGGGCCGGGCACCGACAGACAGCCCTCCTCGGTGAGCTCCTCGGCGGGCTCGCCCTCGGCCGGCCGGAGGACGGTCAGCCGCGGGTTGACGACGTAGCCGACGACGTCCTCGCCCCGCGCGTCGGGGCAGTCGATGACGAACACCCGGGCGTCGACGCCGATCTGGTTGGCCGCCAGGCCCACGCCGTCGGCCTCGCGCATCGACGCGAACATGTCGAGCACCAGCCGGCGCAGCCGCTCGTCGAACTCGCTCACCGGCGCGCACGGACGGTGCAGCACCTCGTTGCTGCCGTAGGTGACGATCGGCCGGGCGACGCCGTCGTAACGGCCGGGCAGACGCATGGCCGCGATCCTAGGAAGCGCCCTCGGCAGGATGGTCGTGTGCTGCTCCGCCACGTGCCCGACCGCCGCGTCCGCGGGGACCTCCCGACCGCCCTCGGCCTGGCGCTCGGCGCGGCCGCCGACCTGCTGCTGGCCGACCCGCGGCGGCGCCACCCGGTCGCCGGCTTCGGAACGGCGGCCGCGGCGCTCGAGCGGCGGGTCTGGCGCGACTCCCGGGCGGCCGGCGCGGGGTACGCGACGGTCCTCGTGGCCGGGGCGGCCGCCCTCGGGACGGCCGGGACGCGCCTGACCCGCGGCCGGCCCGCCGCGCGGACGCTCGCGGTCGCCGCCGCCACCTGGACGGTGCTGGGCGGCACCTCGCTCGGCCGGGCCGCCTCGGCGGTGTCCGGCGCGCTCGAGGCCGGCGACCTGCCCGCGGCCCGTGGCCTGCTGCCCACGCTGGCCGGGCGCGACCCGAACGCGCTGGACGCCGGCGAGCTGGCCCGGGCCACCGTGGAGTCGGTCGCGGAGAACACCTCCGACGCCGCCGTCGCCCCCCTGGTGTGGGGCGCGCTCGCCGGACTGCCGGGCCTGCTCGGCCACCGCGCCGTCAACACCCTCGACGCGATGGTCGGCCACCGCTCGCCGCGGTACGCCCGCTTCGGCTGGGCCGCCGCCCGCGCCGACGACGTCGCCAACTGGCTGCCCGCCCGGCTGACCGCGGCGCTCACCGTGGCCACCGCACCGCTGGCCGGGGGCTCGGCCCGGGACGCGCTGCGAGTCTGGCGCCGCGACGGCGCCGCCCACCCCAGCCCCAACGCCGGCCGCTGCGAGGCGGCCGCGGCCGGTGCGCTGGGTCTGCGGCTGGGCGGCCGCAACGTCTACGGCAGCCGGGTGGAGGACCGGCCGGTGCTGGGCGAGGGCCGGGCCCCCGACAGCAGCGACGTCGCCCGGGCGGTGCGGCTGTCGCGGGCGGTGTGGCTGGCCGCCGCGGCCCTGGCGGTGGTGAGCCGGGCCGTGGTGGGCAGGCCGGCCCGCCGCGGCTGAGCGGACGACGTCCGCGGCCCGCGCCGGTGCAGGGCACCGCGCGGCTCGGGGAGGACGGGGAAGCCGGCCGGGTCGGTCCGCGGGTGGCTGGCCGGTGGGTCGGCCGGGCCGCGGCCGCCACGGGCGGCGATGACGAGCGTGGTGACCGAGAGGCCACCCATCGCGAGCAGGAACAGCAGGACGAGCACTCCACCTGAGGTCATGACCGAAGAGTGGCACCGTCGGAACTGGACGAGAGCAGTCCAATCCGGCATGGTGGCCCGCATGCCACCGCGGGTCGAGCAGTCCACCGCCACGGAACTGGCCGCACTGGTCGGTCGGCTCGACGAGCTGCCCGGCCCCCGCTACGCCGGCCTGGCCCGCCGCGTCCGCGAGCTCGTCGCGCTCGGCCAGGTGCCGGTGGGCACCCGGCTGCCGGCCGAGCGCGACCTGGCCGCAGCCCTGGCGGTCAGCCGGGTCACCGTCGCCTCGGCCTACCGGCTGCTGCGCGAGGAGGGGCACGCGAGCACCCGGCACGGCGCCGGCACCGTCGTCGAGGCGCCGTCGGCCGACCCGGTCTGGCACGCCCCGACCACCGACCCCGCCGTCCTCGACCTCGCCCACGCAGCGCCCGAGGCCGCGCCGCAGCTGCTGCCGGCCTACGCGCAGGCCCTCGCCCGGGTACCGGCCGTCCTGGCCGGCCACGGCTACGCGCCCGGCGGGCTGCCCGAGCTGCGCGCCGCCGTCGCCGACCGCTACACCGCCCGGGGCCTGCCCACCGACCCCAAGCAGGTGGTGGTCACCGCCGGCACCGGCGACGCCACCGCGCTGGTCGTCGAGACGCTGCTGCAGCCCGGGGACCGGGTGCTCGTCGAGCACCCCACCTACCCGGGCGCGCTGGGCATCGTCGGCGCGGCCGGCGGCCGGTGCGTGCCGGTGGCCGTCGACGCCGCCGACCCCGACGCGGTGGTCGGCGCGGCCGCCATCGCCGTCCGGCAGAGCAGCCCGCGGATGGCCTTCCTCATGCCGGACTTCTCCAACCCCAGCGGCGCGCGGCTGTCCGCGGCCGGCCGCCGGCGGCTGGCCGCGACGCTGTGGCAGCAGGGCGTGCTGACCGTCGTCGACGAGGTCACCGCCGAGCTGTGGCTGGACGACGACGGGCCGCTGCCGCTCTACGCCGCGGGCCTGCCCGACGCGGCGACGGTCACCGTCGGCGGGCTGTCCAAGGCGGTGTGGGGCGGCCTGCGGATCGGCTGGCTGCGCACCGACGCCGCGCTGGCCGCCTCCCTGGGCGCCGCGCTGGGCCGCCGGCAGCTGTCGGTCGGCGTCCTCGACCAGCTCGCCGCCGCCGTGCTGGTGCGCGACCTCGACGCCGTCCTCGCGGAGCGCCGCGCGCTGCTCCGCGAGCGCCGCGACGTGCTGCTGGCCGAGCTGGCCGCCCGGCTGCCGCACTGGACGGCGCCGCGGCCGTCCGGCGGGCTGTCGGTCTGGTGCGGCCTGCCGCCCGGGCCCGGCTCGGCCGCCCTCGTGGCCGCCGCGGCGCCGCTCGGACTGGAGCTGGCCGAGGGCCGCGCCTTCGGCACGGGGACGGCGTTCGACGACCACCTGCGGCTGCCGTTCACGCTCCCTCCCGAGCAGCTGCGCTCGGCCGTGGCCACGCTGGCCGCCGTGGACGCGGCCCTGCGCAGCGGGCCGCCGGCGCGGTCCCCGGCCCGGTTCGTGACGGTGGTGTGAACACCGGGTCGGCCTGTTCCGACCACGTGCGGTGACGCCTCGGAGCGACTAGCGTCAGGGAGGTCCCCGAGCGGCCGGGCTCACCCGGCATCCGCGGAAGGTCGAACCCACGGCTGTGCGGCGCTCAACCGGGCCCTCGCCCGGCGCGCGTCCCCGGAGCACGCCATGACGTCGACCCAGTCCCGTGTCCTCGACCGGCACCGCACGGCCTCCCCGGGGGCGGCGGTGCCCCTGCCCCGCCCCCCGGCACCCTCACCGCTGACCACCCGGCGCACCCGCCTGGCCGGCCGCTGGCGCTACGACCGCGCCAGCGGCGAGTGGGAGTGGTCGGAGGAGATGGCCGAGCTGCACGGCCTGCCCGCCGACGGGCCCGGGCCGTGCACCGAGGTCCTCGTGGCCGCGCAGCACCCCGACGACCGCCCGCGCACGGTCGACGCGCTGTCCGCGGCGGTGACCGGCGCGGAGGCCTTCTGCCTGGAGGTCCGGCTGCGCAGCGAGTGCGGGGCCGACCGCCGCGTCCTCTTCCTCGGTGAGCCCCAGCTCGACGCCGACGGCACGGTGACCGCCGTCGAGGGCATGGTCGTCGAGGTCCCGCGGCCGGCCGGGGGGACCGCCGACCGGGTGGCCGAGCTGGAGACCGAGGTGACGCAGCTGCGCACGGCGATGGCCAGCCGGGCACCGATCGAGCAGGCCAAGGGCGTGCTCATGCTGCTCACCGGGTGCGGCGACCAGGTGGCCTTCGACCTGCTCGCGCACATCTCCAGCCACACCCACCGGAAGGTGCGCGAGGTCGCCGTCGACCTCGTGGCCTCGGCGTCCGGGCACGGCACCCTGCCCGACGACATCCGGGCGATCCTGCGCGACGCCTGCCCCCCGGACCGCCGGGTGCCCTGACCGGGCCCCTCCCCTCCCCCGCCGCCCTGCCTCCCCGGCGCCCGGAGCGGCGGGGGAGGATGCCCGGGGTCGGTGCCGGTGCCGCGGACGCCGGCGCGCTCCGAGCGAGGGGAGGCCGGCGTGTTCTACCTGGTCGTGCGGTTCGTGCTGCGACCGCTGTTCTGGCTGGTGTTCCGGCCCCGGGTCACCGGGCGGGCCAACGTGCCGGCGACCGGGCCGTTCATCATCGCCAGCAACCACCTGTCGTTCATCGACAGCATGGTCATCCCGCTCTCGGCGCCGCGGCGGGTCGGCTACCTGGCCAAGGCCGAGTACTTCACCAGCCCCGGTGTCGGCGGCTGGCTCACGCGCAACCTGTTCACCGCCCTCGGCGCGCTGCCGGTCGAGCGGCAGACCCACCGGGCCGCCCAGGAGGCGCTGGACACCGCGCTCGGTGTGCTGCGCGCCGGCGGCGGCTTCGGGATCTACCCGGAGGGCACCCGCTCGCGCGACGGCCGGCTGGCCCGCGGGAAGACCGGGGTGGCCTGGCTCGCGCTCACCGCCGACTGCCCGGTGGTCCCCGTCGGCGTCCGCGGCACCGACCGCATCCAGCCGGTGGGCTCGCGCTGGCCCCGGCCGCACCGGTTCTCCGTCGTCTTCGGTGAGCCGCTGACCTTCCCCGAGCACCGCGGGCAGGCGGGCAGCAACCGGGCCCGCCGCGAGGTCACCGACCGCGTCATGGAGGCGATCGCGGAGCTGTCGGGCCAGGAGAAGGCCGGGTGGGGCGCGCCTCGCGGGGTCTCGTGAGCGGCGCCCTGCTCGTCGCCGGGACGACGTCGGACGCCGGCAAGTCGGTCGTCACCGCCGGCATCTGCCGGTGGCTGGCGCGCCAGGGCGTGCGGGTGGCGCCGTTCAAGGCGCAGAACATGAGCAACAACTCGGTGGTCACCGCCGACGGCGCCGAGATCGGCCGCGCCCAGGTCATGCAGGCCGCCGCCGCCCGCGTCGAGCCCGAGGCGGCGATGAACCCGGTGCTGCTCAAGCCCGGCGGGGACGACGCCAGCCAGGTCGTCGTCCTGGGCCGGCCGGTGGCCGAGGTGACCGCGCTGTCCTACCGGCCGATGAAGGCGGCGCTGCTCGAGCAGGTGCTGGCCAGCCTGGCCGACCTGCGGTCCCGCTTCGACGTCGTCGTCTGCGAGGGCGCCGGCTCCCCCACCGAGATCAACCTGCGCGCCGACGACATCGCCAACATGGGCCTGGCCACCGCGGCCGGCCTGCCGGTGGTCGTCGTCGGCGACATCGACCGGGGCGGCGTCTTCCCCGCGCTCTACGGCACGGTCGCGCTCATGCCGCCGGCCGACCAGCGGCTGGTGGCCGGGTTCCTGGTGAACAAGTTCCGCGGCGACGTCCGGCTGCTCGCGCCCGGCCTCGACCGGCTCACCGCGCTCACCGGGCGGCCCACCCTCGGCGTCCTGCCGTGGCTGCCCGGCGCGGCCGTGGACGTCGAGGACTCCCTGGGCATCCCCACCGGCGCCTCCGCGGCCGGCCCGGCGCACGGCGAGGACGTGCTGCGGGTGGCCGTGGCCCGGCTGCCGCGGCTGTCCAACTCCACCGACCTGGACGCGCTGGCCGCCGAGCCGGGCGTGCTGGTCCGCTTCGTCACCCGCCCGGAGGAGCTGGCCGACGCCGACCTCGCGGTGCTGCCCGGCACCCGCGCCACCGTGACCGACCTCGGCTGGCTGCGCTCGACCGGCCTGGCCGACGCGGTGGCCCGGCGCGCGGCCGAGGGACGGCCGGTGCTCGGCATCTGCGGCGGGCACCAGATGCTCGCCCGCTCGATCACCGACGACGTCGAGTCGCGGGCCGGCGCCGTGCCCGGACTGGGCCTGCTGCCGGCCGACGTCCGCTTCGCGCGCGAGAAGACGCTGGGCCGCCCGTCCGGGGAGGCGCTCGGCCAGCCGGTCCACGGCTACGAGATCCACCACGGCGTGGTCACCTACGACGAGGCCGGCGCCGAGCCGTTCCTCGACGGCGGCCGGGCCGGGTCGGTGTGGGGCACCACCTGGCACGGCGCGCTGGAGAACGACGGCTTCCGGCGGGCGTTCCTGACCGAGGTCGCGCGGGCGGCCGGCCGGCGGTTCGTGCCCGCGCCGGACACCTCCTTCGCCGCGGTCCGGGAGCAGCGGCTGGACGCCCTCGGCGACCTGGTGGCCGAGCACGCCGACACCGCCGCGCTCCGGCGGCTGATCGAGGAGGGCCCGCCGCCCGGGCTGCCGCTGCTGCCGCCCGGAGCCGGCCTCAGCGGCTGAGCAGGACCTCCTCGACGAGGTCGGCGGCGCGCGGCGCTACCGGCCGCGTCCATCGCGGCGCGGCCATCGGCGCCACGTGCCCGGCGAAGGGCAGCACCGGCAGCAGGAGCCGGGCGCTCACGCCGCGCCGTCCAGGTCCGCGGTCAGGAGCTCCCGGACGTCGTCGGGCCAGGGGACGGCGCCGCCGCCGGCAGTGGCCACGTAGGTGTTCCGGACGACGCAGCACACCCGCTCGCCCACGCGGACGGTGAACCGCACGGTGACGCTGGTGCGGCCCAGCCTCTCGGCCTCGGCGCCGACGGTGACCGTGTCACCCCAGCGGGCCGGCGAGGACCACTCCAGCGAGCTGGCCTTGACCACCGGGTCGGCCCGTGCGGCGAGCTCGTCCCACGGCAGGCCGATCGCGCGCCACCACACCATGGACGCCTCGTCGGCCCACACCAGGTAGTGCGCGTTGAAGACCACGCCCTGCTGGTCGCACTCGACGAAGCGGACCGGGGAGCTCCACGTGACCGGCACGGAGGGCACGCTAGCCGGACGCCGCGCGGGGCTACCGTGCCCGCGTGCACGCCGACGGCTCCCCCGACCCGGTCCTGGCGACGTACCGGCCGCCCTCGCAGCTGGTGCTGGACAAGGAGATCGACCACATCGACGGCCACTGCCGCGCCTTCGTCGGGCTCGCGCCGTTCGCCGTCCTCTCCACCGCGGACGCCGGCGGCGCGCCGGAGGTCTCCCCGCGCGGCGGCGACCCGGGCTTCGTGAAGGTGCTCGACGAGCACCGGCTGGCGCTGCCCGACCGGCAGGGGAACAACCGGCTCGACAGCCTGCGCAACGTGGCCGCCAACCCGCAGGTCGCGCTGCTGTTCCTCGTCCCGGGCGTCGAGGAGACCCTCAAGGTCTACGGCACCGCCGAGCTGGTGCCGGCCGACGCCCTCGACGTCGACCTGACCGAGTTCGGCCGCGCGCCACGCTCGGTGCTCGTGGTCACCGTGCAGCGGGCCTACCTGCAGTGCGCGAAGGCGGTGATGCGCTCGGGCCTGTGGGACCCGGCCGCCCGGGTGGAGCGGGACGCCCTGCCACCGTTCGGCGTCATGATCCGTGACCACTGCCGGCTGGAGACGCCCCTGCCCGACGACGCGACGATCCGCGCGGAGCTGTCGCTCGAGCTGTGACCCGTCCTGTCGGGGGTCCCTGCCAGGCTGCGACCGTGGCGACGGACTTCCAGGTGACGATCGACTGCACCGACCCGCACCGGCTCGCCGAGTGGTGGGCCGAGGCGCTGGGCTGGCAGGTGGAGCCGACCGACGAGGCGTTCGTCCGGCGGATGGTCGAGGCCGGGCACGCCACCGAGGCCGACACCGTCGTGCACCGCGGCGTCCTCAAGTGGCGGGTCGGCGAGGCGATCACCTCACCCGACCCGGGCCGGCCGCGGGTGCTCTTCCAGGTGGTGCCCGAGGCCAAGACGGTCAAGAACCGGGTGCACCTCGACGTGCACGTGGGCGCCGACCGGCGCGAGGCCGAGGTCGCGCGCCTGGTCGCGATGGGTGCCACCGAGCTGCACCGGGCCCGGCAGGGGCCGCTGGAGTGGGCGACGCTGGCCGACCCGGAGGGCAACGAGTTCTGCGTCGCCTGACGGGACCGGGCCGCGGGCGCTAGCCGAGCCGGACGTCGCGCGCCAGCCGCCGGTAGGCGATGGTGCGCTCGGCGACGCGGCGTGCGCGGCGGCGGCGGCGGGGACCGCGTTCGGTGCCGAGGTAGCGGGCGTCCTCGACCAGCTGGAACGCGGCCAGGACGCTGGCCCTCACCTCCCGCGGGCGCGGGCCGGCGGGGATCACGGGCTGGGCCGAGGTCATGGGGAGCCCCCTCTCCCGGGGCACCGGTAGCGACGGTCCCCGTGACGCCATGGTGCCCGCCGCGGACCGTCCGTAACCGGTACCGGCTCGAATTGGTACCGGAGTGACGAACGGGACAGTGGAGGCGTTCCGCGCACGGGTCCGTACCGTGCCGGCATGAGCCGCCAGAGCCGTCTCGTGGGCACCCTCGTCCGGCTGGTGCGCGCCGCCGCGCCGGTCGTCCGCCGCGCCGCGGAGGCGGGCCGTCCGGCCGGCTCCCGGGCCCGCCGGTCGGCCGGCCGCCCGGCGGCCCCGGCGCCCGCGGGCATCGACGTCGGCCACCGTCCGCGTGCCGACGGGCGGCCCGACCCGGGGGAGGTCGTCTGGGCCTGGGTGCCCTTCGACGAGGGCGACGGCCGCGGCAAGGACCGCCCGGTGCTCGTGGTCGGCCGGCGCGGCGACGAGCTGGTCGGCCTGGTGCTGAGCAGCAAGGACCACGACCGGGACGCCGCGGACGAGGCCCGCCACGGGCGGACCTGGATGGACGTGGGCACCGGGGGGTGGGACGGCCGCCGCCGCCCGAGCGAGGTCCGGCTGGACCGGCTGCTGGTGCTCGACCCGGCACGGGTCCGGCGGGAGGGCGCCGCCCTGGACCGGCAGCTGTTCGACGAGGTGGTCGCAGCCGCCCGGCGCACCCAGGGCTGGTGACCTCAGGCGGGGACCGCGGCGAGCCGGCGCTTGGCCATGGCGATGGGGAGCTGCCCCACCAGGGCCGGCAGCAGCCAGGCCAGCGGGCTGCCGGTCTGGGCGACGAGCAGGCCGGTGGTGAGGGCGATGTAGGAGCCGCCGAGCAGGTGCGGCTGCAGCAGCGGCCAGCGCCGCCAGCCCCGCCGCCGGGCGAGCGCACCGGCGACCGCCAGCGCCTCCGTCAGCAGTCCGAAGAGGACCAGCCAGGCCAGGCCCGGCCGCACGGACGCCAGCCCGGCCCCGGTCGCGGCCACCAGCAGGACGGCGACCTGGTAGCCCGCGGCGGCGGACCGGGCGGGCCTGCCGGACAGGCGGGCGGCCAGCCAGACCGGTCCGAGCAGCAGCCCGGCCGTCCCGGCGCCGACGTGGAGGAGGAGCAGGGTCTCGGGCACGTCCCGACCGTCGCAGCGCGGACGGGCCGGCCGGTAGCGCCGGCCGTCACCGCCCGGCGGTGACGGGTGTCAGTCGGCGACGTCGTCGCGGCTGGGCTGCCGCACGGCCGGGCGCAGGTGGTAGACGCCGGTCTGCCCGGGGAGCGGCTGCAGGTCGTAGCGGGAGACGACCTTGGGCCCGTCGTGCAGGTGCACGTGCGTGACCGTGGGCAGCGGGTCGCCGTGGCGCGCGGCACGGACCTCCACCCGCCCGTCGAGCGGGCCGCCCACGAACAGCAGGACGGTGTCCTCGGTGTGCTCCGGCCGGGCCTCCCCGGGCGCCTCGACCGCCTCGACGTCGGGCAGGTCGGTCTCCCTCCTGGCTGCGCTCACCCGGACGAGAGTAGGCGCCCGGACGACGGTCTCAGCCCGGCCGCCGCGCCAGGTACCGGGCCAGCAGGGGTGCGCCCAACAGCATGACGAACAACCGCAGCACCTGGACGGCGAGGACGAAGGTGGCGTCGGCGCCGGTGCCGGTGGCCGTGGCGAGGACGGCGTAGAGCCCGCCGGGGGTGGTCGCGAGGTAGGCGTCGAGCCGGCTGACGCCGGTGGCCGCGCTCAGCACCTCGCCGAGCCCGGCACAGGCGGCGATCAGCCCGAGGACGATCGCCAGGGCCAGGGGGAGGGCGCCGCCGATGGTGCGCAGGCTGTCCCGCGTGAAGCTGACGCCGACCTGCAGGCCGATGAGCAGGAAGGCCGCCGTCTCGACGAGGCCGGGGACCGCGGCGCCGCCGGAGAGCCCGCCGAGATCGAGCACGGCGGCGGCCAGCATCGGCCCGAGCAGCGCGGGCACCGGCAGGCGCACGAGCCGCGCCAGCGCGGAGCCGGCCAGCGCGCACCCGGCGGTGAAGAGCAGGTCGGCGGCCCAGCCCGCGCCGCCGGCCGCGGGAGCCGCGCTCCCGGAGCCGGGTTCGGCGCCGTACACGGCCGTCGCCACCACCGGCATGAGCACGACGACCAGCAGCACCCGCAGGTACTGCAGGACGGCGACCATCCGGTCGTCGGCACCGAGGTCGCGGGCCATCGCGGTGATGCCCGAGGCACCGCCGGCGATCATGGCGAACGCGCCGGTGACGGGGGTGATGCCGGGCTGCAGCCGCAGCAGCGACCCGGCGGCGACGGTGAGGAGCAGGGTGGCGACGGTGACCAGCAGCACCGGCAGCCAGTCCTCGCCGAGCGCGGCGAGGGTGTCGAGGTCGACCAGCGCCCCGATCGAGACGCCGACGACGGCCTGCGCGGCCGCCGTCCCCGTGCGGGGCACCGCCAGCGGCGTGCGGCCGGCCAGCCCGCGGACCAGCCCGGCGAGCAGCCCGCCGAACAGCGCCGCCGAGGGGACGCCGGCCCGGTCGAGCAGCCAGCTCGCGAGGGCGGCCCCGGCCACGACCAGCGCGGCGTCGGCGAGCCGGCGGAGGGGCGCGCGCGCCACCCTCACACGCCGGTGATGCGGCGCAGCTCGGCGACGTGCGCGTCGAAGGCGGCCCGGCCGGCCCTCGTCAGGGCCAGGGAGGTGCGCAGCCGGGAGGCGCGGGTCGCCTTGGACACCCGCACGTAGCCGGCCTCCTCCAGCTGCTTGACGTGCTTGGACAGCACCGAGTCGCTGACGCCGACCGCGTCGCGGACGGTGGCGAAGTCCATCGTGTCGACGGCGGCCAGCAGCCCGCAGACCTGCAGCCGCGGCGGCGGGTGGATGACCGCGTCGAAGTGCGGCGCGACCGCGGTCACAGCTCGCTGCGCAACTGCGCGACGAAGGCCCGCCCCCACCAGCGGCTGACGCCCATGACGGCCAGACCCATGACCGCCGACGCCGCCAGGACCACCCCGCGGACGTCCCAGACGAGCTCGAGGGATGCGACCAGCGCCCAGGCGATGCAGAGCGCCAGCCAGACCTGCAGCGGCCGCTGGGGTCCTCGCTCGCGGGCGTCGATGCGCATCCTGACGCGCCGTTGCCACACCACCACGACAACGCGTAGCCCGACGAGGAAGAGGACGAACGCGGCACCGGTGATCCACCAGTCGTGCGTGGCGTACGAGCCGAGGAAGCCGAAGACGAGCAGCCCGAGCGTCACGTCCCACCCCCACGACGAGTGCCGCTCGAGACGATCGGCCAGCGCCTTCCGGTCAGCACGGAGCACCTCCAGCTGCGCCGCGGCGTGTGCCACGTCAGCCGGGCGTCCGTCCTCCGTGCCGGACGACGCCCTCCCCAGGTCGCTCACCGCAGGCCCAGCTCGTACTCGGCGAGGAAGGCGGTCGCGGCCACGACGAGCACCCACGTGACCCAGGACCACGTCGCCCGTCGCGTCCGGCCGGCGCGCCATCCGCTGACCCACGTGCCCGTGGCCCGCCGGAACGTGACGCGGATGCCCCACACTCCCACGACGGCCAGCAGCAGTACGGGGACGACCACCCAACTGCCCTGCAGTGACTGCAGGCCGAACAGGAGGAACAGCCACAGGCCGAGCCCCACGTCCCACGGCCACCACGGGCCGGAGTGCTCGAGACGGTCCGCCAGCGCGACCCGGTCGGCCTGCAGGGTGGCCAGCTGTGCCGCGGCCGCCGTCGGGTCCGTCGTCCCGTCGCTTTCCATGCCGGAAAGCATGGCCGGTCACTTTCCAGCTCGTCAAGTGACCGGCCGGGGTGTCACCCGGCGGGATCGGCGTGGTCGAATGGCGCAACCACAGCGACGGCAGTGGAGGAAGCCCGGTGCGACTCCGGCGCGGTCCCGCCACTGTGACCCGGCCACCCGCCGGGGAGTCAGGAACTCCCGCCGTCGCCTCCTGCCACCTCCGGGCGTGGACACCCGGGGAGAGGACCCGTGCCCGCGCATGACGTACCCCTTCGGCGCCGTCGTCGGCATGGACGACATGCGGCTCGCTCTCCTGCTCAACGCGGTCTCGCCGGCCATCGGCGGCGTCCTGGTGCGCGGCGAGAAGGGCACGGCCAAGTCCACGACGGTGCGCGCGCTGGCCGCCGTCCTCCCGCCGGTGGCCGTCGTCGCCGGCTGCCGCTTCGCCTGCGACCCGGCCACCCCCGACCCCGGCTGCCCCGACGGTCCGCACGACGCCGGCGTCCCGGGCCCGACCCGGCCGGCGCGGCTGGTCGAGCTCCCGGTCGGCGCCTCGGAGGACCGCGTCGTCGGCTCGCTGGACCTCGAGCGGGCGCTCACCGAGGGCGTGAAGGCCTTCGAGCCGGGGCTGCTGGCCGCCGCCAACCGCGGCGTCCTCTACGTCGACGAGGTCAACCTGCTGCACGACCACCTGGTCGACCTGCTGCTCGACGCCGCCGCGCTCGGCACCGCCTACGTCGAGCGCGAGGGCGTCTCGGTGCGGCACGCGGCCCGGTTCCTGCTGGTCGGCACGATGAACCCCGAGGAGGGCGAGCTGCGCCCACAGCTGCTCGACCGGTTCGGCCTCACCGTGGAGGTGGCTGCGCCGCGCGACCCGGCCGAGCGCGCCGAGGTCGTCCGCCGGCGGTTCGCCTTCGACGCCGACCCGGCCGGGTTCGGGGCCGCCTGGGCGCCCGAGGAGGCCGGCCTGGCCGCGCGCATCGCCGAGGCGCGGACCCGGCTGCCCCGCGTCGTCCTCTCCGACGACGCGCTGCGCCAGGTCACCGCCGTGTGCGCCGCCTTCGACGTCGACGGGCTGCGCGCCGACCTGGTCACCGCGCGCACCGCGATCGCGCACGCCGCGTGGTCCGGCCGAGACGAGGTCACCGAGGACGACGTCCGCGTGGCCGCCCGCCTCGCGCTCCCCCACCGCCGCCGGCGCAACCCCTTCGACGCGCCGGGCCTCGACGACGACACCCTCGAGCAGGCGCTGGAGGACTCCCGCCCCGACGACCCGCCCGAGGGCCCCGACGACGACGGCGGCGCGCCCCCGCCCGACGGCGGCCCCACCGGGGACGAGCCGGGATCACGCGATCTCGACGGCGACAGCGCCCCCGAGCCGCCGGGAGCGCGCGATCTCGACGAGGGGGACGGCGAGGGGCAGGGCGCGGCGGCGCGGGAGAGGGCCGCCGTCGCGCCGTCCGACCCGTTCCGCGCCCGGCGGCTCGAGGTGCCCGGCATCGGCGCCGGCGCGGCCGGCCGCCGGTCGAGGGCACGCAGCGAGCGCGGCCGGGTCGTGGGCTCGGTCCGCCCGTCGGGGCCGGTGACCCGGCTGCACCTGGTCGACACCGTGCTGGCCGCCGCGCCGCACCAGGTCGCCCGCGGCCGCACCGGTCCCGGCCTGCGCGTGACCCGGGAGGACCTGCGCCAGGCCACGCTCGAGGGGCGCGAGGGCAACCTCGTCCTGTTCGTCGTCGACGCCAGCGGGTCGATGGGCTCGCGGCAGCGGATGGGTGCGGTCAAGGGTGCCGTCCTCTCCCTGCTGCTCGACGCCTACCAGCGCCGCGACAAGGTCGGCCTGGTCACCTTCCGCGGCGGCGGCGCCGAGCTGGCACTGCCGCCCACCTGGTCGGTCGAGGCCGCCGCGGCCCGGCTGCGCACGCTGCCCACCGGCGGGCGGACGCCGCTGGCGGCCGGGCTGCAGCGCGCCGCCGAGGTGCTGCGGGTGGAGCGGGTGCGCGACCCGCAGCGGCGGCCGCTGCTCGTCGTCGTCACCGACGGGCGGGCCACCGGCGCGCGCGGCAGCGACGCCCTCGGCGCGGCGCACGCGGCCGCCCGGCGGCTGGCCGGGGCGGGGACGGCCGGCGTCGTCGTCGACTGCGAGTCCGGGCCGGTGCGGCTCGGGCTGGCCGGCGTCCTCGGGGCGCACCTCGGCGCGCAGACCCTGCGGCTGGCGGAGCTGGCCGCCGACGCGCTGGCCGCCACCGTCCGCAGCGCGCGAGAGGCGGCCTGACGTGCCCCAGGGACAGGTCGCGGTCACCCCGCAGGACGGGCTCACCACGCGGCAGCGCCGCAACCGGCCGCTGCTCGCCGTGCACACCGGCGAGATGAAGGGCAAGTCCACCGCCGCGTTCGGCATGGCGATGCGGGCGTGGAACCAGGGCTGGTCGGTCGCGGTCTACCAGTTCGTCAAGAGCGCCAAGTGGAAGGTCGGCGAGGAGAACGCGCTGACCGCGCTGGGCCGGCTGCACGAGCAGACCGGCGAGGGCGGCCCGGTCGTCTGGCACAAGATGGGCTCGGGCTGGAGCTGGTCGCGCCGCCAGGGCACCGAGGTCGACCACGCCGCCGACGCCGCCGAGGGCTGGGCGCAGATCACCCGCGACCTCGCCGCCGAGGCCCATCGGTTCTACGTGCTCGACGAGTTCACCTACCCGCTGAAGTGGGGCTGGGTGGACGTCGACGACGTCGTCGAGACGCTGACCAACCGCCCCGGCAACCAGCACGTCGTCATCACCGGCCGCGACGCCCCACCCGCGCTGGTCGAGGCCGCCGACCTCGTCGTCGAGATGACGAAGGTCAAGCACCCGATGGACGCCGGTCAGAAGGGTCAGCGGGGGATCGAGTGGTGAGCGTGCCGCGCGTGGTCGTCGCGGCGCCGACGAGCAACGCGGGCAAGACGTCGGTCGCCACCGGGCTGGTCGCCGCGCTGGCCGCGCGCGGGGCGGCCGTCTCCCCGCACAAGGTCGGCCCCGACTACATCGACCCCGGCTACACCGGCCTGGCCGCCGGCCGCCCCGGCCGCAACCTCGACCCGGTGCTGGCCGGCGAGGAGCGCGTCGTCCCGCTGTTCCTGCACGGCGCGCGCGGTGCCGAGGTCGCCGTCGTCGAGGGCGTCATGGGGCTGTTCGACGGCGCGACGTCCCCCGACGTCGCGCCCGGGTTCGCCTCGACGGCGCACGTCGCCCGGCTGCTGCGCGCGCCCGTGGTCCTCGTCGTCGACGCCGGCGCGCAGGCGCAGAGCGTCGCCGCGCTGGTGCACGGGTTCGCCACCTTCGACCCCACCGTGCGGCTCGGCGGCGTGGTGCTCAACCGGGTCGGCAGCGACCGGCACGAGCAGATCCTGCGCGAGGCGCTGGGCGCGTCCGGCCTGCCCGTGCTCGGGGCGGTCCGCCGCCTGCCGGAGCTGGGCACGCCGTCGCGGCACCTCGGCCTGGTGCCCGCCGCGGAGCGGTCGGCCGAGGCGCTGGCCACGGTCGCGCGGCTCGGCGAGGTGGTGGCCGGCAGCGTCGACCTCGACGCCGTCCTGCGGCTGGCCCGCACCGCACCCGACCTCGACGTCGCTCCCTGGGACCCGGCCGCGGAGGTCACCGTCGTCCCCGGCCGGCCGCGGATCGCCGTCGCCGGCGGCCCGGCCTTCACCTTCGGCTACGCGGAGAACGCCGAGCTGCTGGCCGCGGCCGGCGCCGAGGTGGTTCCCGTCGACCCGCTGCGCGACGAGGCGCTCCCCGAGGGCACCACCGGGCTGGTCGTCGGCGGCGGCTTCCCGGAGGTCTACGCCGAGCAGCTGTCGGCCAACGAGGGACTGCGCGCCGACGTCGCCGCGCTGGCCGCCCGCGGCGGGCCGGTCGCGGCCGAGTGCGCCGGGCTGCTCTACCTGTCCCGGGAGCTCGACGGGCACCCGATGTGCGGCGTCCTCGACGCCGCGACGGCGATGTCACCGCGGCTGACGCTCGGCTACCGGGCCGCGGTCGCCGTGACCGACAGCGTGCTCGCCGCGGCCGGCACCCGGGTGCGGGGCCACGAGTTCCACCGCACGCACGCGCTGCCCGGGGCCGGCGCCACCCCGGCGTGGCAGTGGTCGGCGGCCGGGGCGGAGGGCTTCGTCGCAGGCTCCGTGCACGCCTCCTACCTGCACCTGCACTGGGCCGGCAGCCCGGCGCTGCCGCAGCGGTTCGTCGCCTCGTGCGCGGCACGCAGCCGTCCCGACCGATCGGAGCAGCATGCACATCGCTGAGGGCTTCCTGCCGGCGCCGCACGCGATCGGCTGGACCGTCGCCGCCGCCCCCTTCGTCGTGCACGGCGCCCGCGCGGTGGCCCGGGAGGTGCGCGAGCACCCCGAGTCGACGCTGCTCCTCGGCGCGGCCGGCGCCTTCACCTTCGTGCTCAGCGCGATCAAGCTCCCCTCGGTCTTCGGCAGCTCCAGCCACCCGACCGGCACCGGCGCCGGCGCGGTGCTGTTCCGCCCGCCGGTGATGGCGCTCCTCGGCACGGTGGTCCTGCTGTTCCAGGCGCTGCTGCTGGCCCACGGCGGGCTCACCACGCTCGGCGCCAACGCGTTCGCCTTCGCCGTCGTCGGGCCGTGGGCCGGCTACGGCGCCTACCGGCTGACCCGCGCGCTGGGCGCCGGGCTGCTGCCCGGCGTCTTCGTCGCCCTCGCCCTGGCCGACCTCGCCACCTACGTCACGACGTCGCTGCAGTTGGCCCTGGCCTTCCCCGACCCGGCCGGCGGCCTCGCCGGCGCGGCGGTGAAGTTCCTCGGCGTCTTCGCCCTCACCCAGGTGCCGCTGGCGGTCGGCGAGGGGCTGCTCGGCGTGCTGCTGTTCCGGGTGCTCACCGTCAACGCCCGGCCCGAGCTCGAGCGGCTGGGCGTGCTGCCGCCGGAGCCCGCGCCCACCGAGGAGCGCGCGTGACCCGCCGCCGCCTGGTCACCGCCCTGCTCGTCCTCGCCGTGCTCGCGCTGTTCGCCCTGCCCCTGCTGCTCGACGGCGGCGCCGAGTACGCCGGCACCGACGGCCAGGCCACCGCGGCGATCGAGGAGTCGGGCTACCGGCCGTGGTTCGAGTCGGTGTTCTCGCCGTCGTCGGCCGAGGTCGAGTCGGGGCTGTTCGCGCTGCAGGCCGCGCTGGGCGGAGGCGTGCTCGGCTACGTGCTCGGCCGGCTGCGCGGCCGCCGCCAGGCGGCCCGCCCCGACCAGCAGCCCGCGGACGACACGTGACCGAGCTCGCGAGGTCACACGAGGACACGGCAGCGGCCGGCACGGGCTCGACGAGCGCCAGCGAGGAGTGCCCGTGAGCGGACTGGCGGTGGACGACGCCGCCTGGGCCAGCGCCTGGCGCGCCCGCTCCCCCGTCGACAAGCTGCTGCTCTGCGCCGGCCTGGTGGTGTGCGCGCTGGTCCTGCCGGCGTGGCCGGGCAGCCTGCTGGTGGCCGTCACCGCCGTCGTCCTCGCGCTCGGCCCCGCCCGCGTGCCGGCCCGCACCTTCGGCCGGGCGGTGCGCTGGCCGCTGGCCTTCGTCGTCGTGGGCGCGCTGACCGCCGTCGTCTCGGTCGGCGGCGACGGGCTCGGCTGGGCGCCCGACGCCGCCGCCCGCGCCGGCTCGCTGGTCGGGCACTCGGTCGCCGGCGGTGCGGCGGTGCTGCTGCTGGCCACCACCACACCGGTGTCGGACCTGTTGCCCGCCCTGCACCGGCTGCGCGTCCCGGCCGCCGTGGTCGAGGTCGCGTCGGTGACCTACCGGCTGCTGTTCGTGCTGCTGGAGAGCCTGTCCACCATCCGCGAGGCGCAGGCCAACCGCATGGGCTACTCGTCGCTGCGCCGCTCCTACCGCTCGTCGGGCGTGCTGGCCGCGGCGGTGCTCACCCGCTCCTGGGACCGCGCCCGGCGGATGCAGGAGGGCCTGGCCGGCCGCGGCATGGAGACCGGGCTGCGGGTGCTGCCCGAGGCCCTGCCCTCGTCGCGCGGCTTCCTCGCCGCCACCGCGGCCGGGCTCGCGGCGATCGTCGCCGTCGGGGTGCTCGCCGCATGAGCCACCGGACGCTGACCGCCGAGGGCCTGGTCGTCGGCTACGAGCGCGGCCGCCGCGTGCTCGACGGCGCGTCGCTCACCGTCCCGGCCGGACGCCGCCTGGCGGTGCTCGGCGCCAACGGCTCGGGCAAGACCACCCTCCTGCGCTGCCTGTCCGGCGCCCTGCGCCCCGACGCCGGCGGCGTCGCCGTCGACGGCGCCCTGCTGCGGCACACCCGCGGGGGCCTGCGCGCCCACCGGCAGGAGGTCCAGCTCGTGCTGCAGGACCCCGACGACCAGCTGTTCAGCGCCTCCGTCGCCCAGGACGTCTCCTTCGGCCCGCTCAACCTGGGCCTGCCCGAGGAGCAGGTGCGCCAGCGGGTGGCCGAGGCGCTGCGGCTGCTCGCCGTCGACGGCCTGGCCGGCCGGCCCACCCACCAGTTGTCCTACGGCGAGCGCAAGCGCGTGGCGATCGCGGGGGCGGTGGCCGTGCGCCCGTGCGTGCTGCTGCTCGACGAGCCCACCGCGGGCCTCGACCCCTCCGCGGTCAGCGAGGCCCTGGCCGCGCTGGCCCGGCTGCAGGACTCCGGCTCGACCGTCGTCATGAGCACCCACGACGTCGACCTCGCGCTGCGCTGGGCCGACGAGGTGGCCGTCGTCGTCGGCCGGCGGGTGGTGCAGGGCCCGCCGGAGGTGGTCCTGGCCGACGACGACCTGCTCGCCCGCGCCCGCCTCGACCGGCCGTGGGCGCTCACCGTCGGCGCCCGCCTGCGCGAGCTCGGCCTGCTGCCCGACGGCGCCCTCCCGCGCGACGCCGCCGCCCTGCTGGCCGCGCTGCCGGAGCGGCCGGGCGTCCCCAGGTGAGGGTCACCGTCGGCGTCGGCGCGGTGTCGGGCGTGCGCGCCGCGGAGGTGCTCGCCGCCGTCGACGCCGTCCTGCCCGCGGGCGCCCGCGTGACCGGGCTGGCCACGCTCGACGTCCGCGCCGCCGAGCCCGGGCTGGTCGCCGCCGCGGCCGACCGCGGCTGGCCGCTGACCGGTCACCCCGCCGCCGCGCTGGCCGCCGTCGCCGTCCCGTCGCCGTCGCCCCGGGTCGCCGGCGCGGTGGGGACGGCGTCGGTGGCCGAGGCCGCCGCCCTGCTCGGTGGCGGGCGGCTGGTGGTCGGCAAGACGGTGCGCGGCCGGGTCACCGTGGCGGTGGCCGCGTGACCGACGTCGACCTCGACCACCACGGCGACGCCGAGCTCGCCCCCGGCCTGGCCGACCTCGCGGTCAACGTCCGCCCCGGCACCCCGCCGCCGTGGCTCCGGGAGGTGCTCCGGGCGGCCCTCGACGACGTCGCCGCCTACCCCGACGCCGGCCCGGCGCGCGCCGCGGTGGCCGCCGCGCACGGCCGCGACCCCGCCGAGGTGCTGCTCACCGCCGGCGCCGCCGAGGCGTTCGTGCTGGTGGCGCGGGCGCTCACGCCCCGCCGCGCGGTCGTGGTGCACCCCTCGTTCACCGAGCCGGAGGCGGCGCTGCGCGCGGCCGGGCACCCGGTCGAGCGGCTGCTGCTGGAGCCCCCCGGGTACCTCCTGCGCGAGGTGCCCGACGACGCCGACCTCGTCGTCCTCGGCAACCCGACCAACCCCACCTCGGTGCTGCACCCCCGCGAGGCCGTCGCCGCGCTGGCCCGCCCCGGCCGGGTGCTGCTGGTCGACGAGGCGTTCGCCGACACCGTCCCCGGCGAGCCGGGGTCGCTGGCCGACCGCACCGACCTGCCCGGGCTGATCGTCGTCCGCAGCCTGACCAAGACCTGGGGGCTGGCGGGGCTGCGGGTCGGCTACGCGCTCGGCCCGGCGCCGCTGGTCGCGGCGCTGGCGGCCGCGCAGCCGCACTGGCCGCTGTCCACGCCGGCGCTCGCCGCCGCGGTCGCCTGCACGGCCCCGGCCGCCCGGGCGGAGGCCGCCGCCGCGGCGCGGGAGCTGGTCGCGCACCGCGCCGCGCTGCTGACCGCTCTCCCGGACGGCGTCGCCGTCGCCGGGGAGCCGCGGTCGTCGTTCGTGCTGCTGCGGGTCCCGGACGGTGCACGCGTCCGCGCGGCGCTGCGGGAGCGGGGCTGGGCGGTGCGCCGCGGGGACACCTTCCCGGGCCTGTCCCCCGACCACCTCCGGGTGGCCGTGCGCGACCCGGCGACCTCGCGCGCGTTCGCCGCGGACCTCGCTGCGATCCTTGGGGGGAACGCCGTCCCCGGAGGAGATCCGCTGAGCACCCACCCGACCGTGTCCGCGGCCCGCGGGCAGGCCTCGTGAGCGCCACCCCCGTCGACCCCGTGACCGGCGTCGTCTACCCCGTGGGCCTGCGGCTGCTCGACCGCCGCGTGGTGGTGGTGGGCGGTGGCCAGGTCGCCCACCGCCGCGTGGCCGGGCTGCTGGAGGCGCGCGCCCGCGTCACCGTGGTCAGCCCCGAGGTCACCCCCGCGCTGGAGGCGCTGGTCGAGCCCGGCTCGCTGGCCTGGGTCCGCCGCCGCTACCAGACCGGCGACCTCGACGGCGCCTGGTACGCCGTGGCCGCCACCGACGACCCCGCCGTCAACGCCGCGGTGGCCGAGGAGGCCGAGCGCCTGCACGTCTTCTGCGCCCGTGCCGACGACCGCTCGGCGTCCAGCGTCTGGACCCCCGCCGTCGGCCGGCAGGGCGACCTGGTCGTCGGCGTGCACGGCGGCGGCGACCCGCAGCGGGCCGTGGGCGTGCGCGACGCCGTCGTCGCCGGGCTGACCGACGGCAGCATCCGCGACCGCGCCTCCCGCGAGCCCGAGGGCGGGCGGGCCGGCAGCGTCGTCCTGGTCGGCGGCGGGCCGGGCGACCCGGGGCTGATCACGGTGCGGGGGCAGCAGGCGGTCGCGCAGGCCGACGTCGTCCTGGCCGACCACCTGGCGCCGCAGTCGCTGCTGGCCTCGCTGCCGCCGGAGGTCGAGGTCATCGACGCCTCGAAGCTGCCGCGCGGGCGGTCGATGGCGCAGGAGCAGATCAACGCGCTGCTGGTCGAGCACGCGCTGGCCGGCAAGCGGGTGGTGCGGCTCAAGGGCGGCGACCCGTTCGTCTTCGGCCGCGGCATGGAGGAGCTCGAGGCGTGCGTGGCCGCGGGCGTGCCGGTCGAGGTCGTCCCGGGCGTGACCAGCGCGATCGGCGTCCCGGGCCTGGCCGGCATCCCGGTCACCCACCGCGGGCTGACCCACGAGTTCGTCGTCGTCTCCGGGCACGTGCCGCCCGGGCACCCCGCCTCGCTGGTCGACTGGCCGGCGCTGGGCCGGCTGCGCGGCACGGTCGTGGTGCTCATGGGCGTGGACACCGCCGGGGCGATCGCCGCGGCGCTGGTCGAGCACGGCCGCGCCCCGGACACCCCGGTCGCCGTCGTCGCCGACGGGTCGACGGCGACCCAGCGGGTGGTCCGGACGACGCTGGCCGGCCTCGCCCGGACGCTGGCCGACGAGGGCATCCGCCCGCCCGCGGTGTGGGTGGTCGGCGAGGTCGTGTCGCTGGGGGCCTGAGCGCTACCGTCCCGCCCATGGGAGCCGTCGCGGTCCGCGCCACCCGTCCCGCCGCCGCCGCGCTCGCGCCGGTCCTGGTCGTCCAGGGCGCGGGTGTCCGCCGGCGCACGCCCGTCCTGCCGGAGGCGGCCGGGCCGCGCAGCGGGGCCGTGCCGGGCGACGGGCCGCCGCTGACCGTGGCGGTCGTCGGTGAGTCGCCCGCGGCCGGCGTCGGCGTCACCACGCAGGACGACGCGCTCGCGGCCCGCTTCGCCGCCGCGCTGGCCGGCCGCTGCGGCCGCGCGGTGCACTGGCGGCTGTCGGCGCGCACCGGGACGACGGCGCAGCGCGCCACCGACCGCCTGGTGCCCGGGCTGGCCGGCCCGCCCGCCGACGTCGTCCTGGTGCAGCTCGGGGTGAACGACACCCTGCGGCTGCGCGCACGGGCGGCCTGGCGCCGTGACGTCACCGCCCTGCTCGACGCGCTGGCGCCGCTGGTCGCACCGGACGGCGTCGTCGTCCTGGCCGGGTTGCCCGACCTGGCCGCCTTCCCCACGCTCCCGCAGCCGCTGCGCGGGGTCCTCGGCCGGCACGCCCGCGTCCTGGACCGCGAGCTGGACGCCCTGGCCGCCGCGCGGCCGGGGGTCCGCCACGCCCCGACGCCGCCGCTGTCCGGCCGGGAGCACTTCGCCGGGGACGGCTTCCACCCGAACGCCGCCGCCGTCCGGGAGTGGGCGGCCGACCTCGCCGGGGTCGGCCTGTCCGGCCGCCCCGCCCGCTAGATGTTGGCGCCGTCCGGCGGCGGTCCGTCGGGGAGCGGTGCGGCGAAGCCGTTGCCGCCGGCCCGCGGGGCCGGCATGCCGACGGTGTAGGAGGTCATCGACAGCGAGCCGTAGGCGTAGCCGTCGACCAGCACGTCGGCCGTCGTCCCGGTCGCAGCGGCCATGCCGGCCACGTAGAGCAGTGGCAGGAAGTGGTCGGGCGTCGGGACGGCGAGGTCGAAGTCGCGGTGGCCGTCGAGCCGCGAGATCCCCGCGGGGTCGGTGAGCATCAGCTCCTCGGCCTGCTCGTCGAAGCGCTGCGCCCAGTCGAACCCGGCGTCGGGCAGGGCGCGGCTGACCCCGCCGAGGTTGTGCACCACGTTGCCGCTGCCGATCACCAGCACGCCGTCCTCGCGCAGCGGCGCCAGCGCCGCCCCCATCTGCAGGTGGTGGTCGGCGCTCTTGAGCGCGTTGATCGACAGCTGCACCACCGGGACGTCGGCCTCGGGGAAGGCGTGCAGCAGCACCGACCAGGTGCCGTGGTCGATGCCCCAGCTGTCCAGGTCGGCGCCCACCCAGGTCGGGGAGACGACGTCGGAGACCTGCTCGTGCAGCTCCGGGAGGCCCGGGGCGTCGTAGTGGACGTCGAAGAGCTCGGGCGGGAAGCCGAAGAAGTCGTGGATGGTGCGCGGCCGGGCCATCGCCGTCACCGCGGTGGCGTGCACGTACCAGTGGGCCGAGACGACCAGGATCGCCCGCGGCCGGGGCACCGACCGCCCGAAGGCGCGCCAGGCGTCGGTGTAGCGGTTGCGCTCGAGGGCGTTCATCGGGTTGCCGTGGCCGATGAAGGCGGCGGGCATGAGGGTCATGCGGCTCTCCTCATCCGGCGTCGGGGAAGACCGTGCCGTCCCGGATCCTCCCGCGCCCGGCCGGGCCGCGCGAGAGGCACCGGGGCGTCACCCCGCGTCGCCCCGGGCGGTCACCCCGCGTTGCTGGCGGGCGGCACCCGCCGCAGCAGCGGCGAGAGCCACCGGGCGCCGGCCCCCTGCCCGGCGGCGACGTCGCCCGGGTTGGACAGCGCGCAGGTCTTCAGCGACAGGCAGCCGCAGCCGATGCACGACGACAGCCCGTCGCGCAGCTGCTCGAGCGCCGCGATCTGCTCGTCGAGCCGGTCGCGCCAGCCGCGCGAGAGCCGCGCCCAGTCGCGGGCCGACGGCGCGCGCCCCTCCGGGAGGGTGTCCAGGGCGGCGCGGATCTCCGGCAGCGACAGCCCGACGTTCTGCGCCGCGCGCACGAAGGCCAGCCGCCGCAGCACCGAGCGGGGGAAGCGCCGCGCGCCCCCGGCGGTGCGGGTGGCGGTGACGAGCCCCTGCGCCTCGTAGTAGCGCAGGGCCGACGGCGCCATCCCGGAGCGGGCGGCCACCTCACCGATCGACAACCCGTCCACCGCACCCCCTTGACCTCAAGTCGGCTTGAGGCCCGAGCCTACGGCCATGACACCTCGCACCGCACTGGTCACCGGCGCCTCCCGCGGTCTGGGCCGCGCCCTCGCCGGCGCTCTCGCCGCCCGCGGCTGGCGCCTCGTCGTCGACGGCCGCGACGCCCGCCGTCTCGCGGACGCCGTCGCCGGGCTGCCCGACCCCGGCCTGGTCACCGCCGTGGCCGGCGACGTCGCCGACCCCGCCCACCGCGCGGCCCTGGCGGCGGCCGTCGGCGGCCGGCTCGACCTGCTGGTCAACAACGCCAGCGACCTCGGCCCCACCCCGCTCCCACCGCTGGCCGACCTCCCGCCCGCCGCCCTCGAGCGCGTGCTCGCGGTCAACACCGTGGCGCCCCTGGCCCTGCTGCAGGCGGTGCTGCCCGCCCTCGAGCGGGCCGGCGGCACGGTCGTGTCGGTCAGCAGCGACGCCGCCGTCGAGGCCTACCCCGGCTGGGGCGGCTACGGCGCGAGCAAGGCCGCCCTCGACCGGCTCACCGCCGTGCTGGCCGTCGAGCACCCGCGGCTGCGCGTCTACGCCGTCGACCCCGGTGACATGGACACCGACATGCACCGGGCCGCGGCACCCGAGGACGACGGCCTGCCGGCACCCGAGACCGTCGTCCCGGCCCTCCTGCGCCTGCTCGACGACGACGCCCCACCCAGCGGCCGGCTCCGCGCCGCCGAGCTCCTGCCGGCGGGGGTGACCCGGTGACCACGACCTTCGCCCTCCCGCCCGGCAGCGAGGCGACGGCGCCGCCCGAGCACCGCGGCCTGACCCGCGACGGCGTCCGGCTCATGGCCGTGCGCCCGGGCAGCGTCACGCACGCCCGCTTCACCGACCTCCCCGACCTGCTCGAGCCGGGCGACCTCGTGGTGGTCAACACCTCGGCGACGCTCCCCGCCCGCCTCGACGCCCGCCGTGCCGACGGCCGGGTGGTCCCGCTGCACGTGTCCACGGCGCTCGACGACGGCTCCTGGGTGGTGGAGGTCCGCCGTCCCGGCAACGACGGGCCCGAGACGGGGCTGGAGCCCGGCGCCGAGCTGGGTCTCCCCGGCGGCGTCCGGCTGCGCCTGCGGACCGGCTTCCCCGACCCGGCGCGCCCGTCGCGGCTGTGGCGGGCCCGGGTCGAGCCGGCGGTCGCGCTCGTCCCCTACCTGGCCGAGCACGGCCGGCCGGTGCGCTACGGCTACCTGCAGGCACCCGTGCGGCTGGCCGAGACGCAGAACGTCTACGCCACCGAACCGGGCAGCGCGGAGAACGCCAGCGCCGGGCGGCCGTTCACCGACCGGCTGCTGGTGCGGCTGGTGGCGCGCGGCATCCCGGTGGTCCCGCTGGTGCTGCACGCCGGCGTCTCCAGCCCGGAGCTGCACGAGCCGCCGGCGCCCGAGCGCTACCGCGTCCCCGAGGTCACCGCGCGGCTGGTGACCGCCACCCGGGCCGCCGGGCGGCGGGTGGTCGCGGTGGGCACCACGGTCACCCGGGCGCTGGAGACCGTCACCGGCGACGACGGCGTCACCCGTGCCGGCGAGGGCTGGACCGACCTCGTGCTGGGTCCGGACTCCCCGGCGCGCGCGGTGACCGGACTGGTCACCGGGCTGCACGCGCCCGAGGCCAGCCACCTGCTGCTCCTGGAGGCCGTCGCCGGGCCGGACCTGGTGGACAGCGCCTACCGGGCGGCGGTGGCCGGGGGCTACCTGTGGCACGAGTACGGCGACTCGATGCTCTTCCTGCCCTGAGGGGCCGGCGCGACGGGGCGGGCGGGTGGACCCGGGCGCCCCGTCGCCGGCTCACCAGAGCCCGGCCGCCGCCTCCAGCAGCACCTGCCGCTCCGCGGGTGGGCGGCCGGGGCACGCGGTGCACACCGGCTGGGCCGGCAGCCGGTACAGCAGGCAGCACGAGACCCGGCGCACGAACCGGACGCCGCCGACGTCGGTGTACCGCGGCGCGGGCAGCGGCTCCCCCACGGCCGCGGCCACCGGGGCGGCCAGGGCGGTCACCGTCGCGACGTCGCCCAGCGCCCGGCCCACCGCCAGCAGCCGGCCGGCCAGCGAGTCGGTGGCCACCGCCCACAGCGGCCGCTCGCGCACGCCGCCGGCCCGGGCCACCGCGGTGACCACCGCCGCGAGCGTCTCCCGCAGCTCCCCCGCGGGGTCCGGCCCCGGCGGCGCCGCCGAGACGCCGGCCACCGGCAGTCCCCCGGTCAGCTCGTACAGGGTCGTGTCGGCCAGCCGCGCCGACAGCGGCCGGCCGGTGGCCAGCCCCGCCACCACCGGCGTCAGCAGCACCGCCGAGGCCGAGTACCACCACACCGTGGCCAGGACGCGGCGGTCGTCGCCGCGGTACCGGTGGCCGAGCGCGGTGACCCGCCGCGCCGTCCAGTCCGGGTCGGCCAGCAGCGTGGCGGGCACCGGGCGGGCCGACGGCGGCGGCAGCAGCCCCAGGCCCGCGGCGCCGGGCACGCGGGCTGCCACCACCGCCTGGGGTCCGCCGTCCACCGGCCCAGTCTCACCGGTCGCCGCGGGCAGGTCGCCGTGGACCCTCCGCGTGGCTGGGTCGGGATCTACGGTGTGTGCTGGACCACGCCGCCCGCCGCCGGGTGGCACAGCCGATACGGAGGGAGCCGCCACGTGAGCGAGTCGACCGTGCAGGAGGGCCGCCGCTTCCCGGCGCCGGAGCAGCTGGCCGCCCAGGCGAACGTCGGCCCGGACGTCTACGCGCAGGCCGAGAGCGACCGGCTGGCCTTCTGGGAGACCCAGGCGCGCCGGCTGACCTGGACGCAGGAGTGGGACCAGGTCCTCGACTGGTCCAACCCGCCGTTCGCCAAGTGGTTCGTCGGCGGCAAGCTCAACGTCGCCTACAACTGCGTGGACCGGCACGTCGAGGACGGCCACGGCGACCAGGTCGCCTACCACTGGGAGGGCGAGCCCGGCGACACCCGGACCATCACCTACGCCCAGCTCCAGGACGACGTCTGCCGGGCCGCCAACGCCCTGCTCGAGCTCGGCGTGCAGGCCGGCGACCGGGTCGCCGTCTACATGCCGATGATCCCCGAGGCGGTCGTCGCGATGCTGGCCTGCGCCCGCATCGGCGCCGTCCACATGGTGGTCTTCGGCGGCTTCTCCGCCGACGCGCTGGCCAGCCGGATCACCGACTCCGGCGCCGTCCTCGTGATCACCGCGGACGGCGGTTACCGGCGCGGGGCGCCCAGCGCGCTCAAGCCCGCGGTCGACGACGCGGTCGGCCGCACCGACAGCGTCCGCAACGTGCTGGTGGTCCGGCGCACCGAGCAGGACGTGGAGTGGTCCGAGGGCCGCGACCTGTGGTGGCACGACGTCGTCGACCGGCAGTCGGCCGAGCACACGCCCGAGTCCTTCGACGCCGAGCACCCGCTCTACATCATGTACACCTCGGGGACGACGGCGTCGCCCAAGGGCATCCTGCACACCTCCGGCGGCTACCTCACCCAGGTCGCCTACTCGCACTGGGCGACCTTCGACCTCAAGCCCGACGACGACGTCTTCTGGACCTCGGCCGACATCGGCTGGGTCACCGGCCACAGCTACATCGTCTACGGGCCGCTGGCCAACCGGGCCACCTCGATCATGTACGAGGGGACGCCGGAGACCCCGCACCGCGGCCGCTGGTTCGAGATCATCGAGAAGTACCGGGTGAGCATCCTCTACACCGCACCGACGGTGATCCGCACGTTCATGAAGTGGGGCGAGGACGTCCCGGCCGGCTTCGACCTCAGCAGCCTGCGGGTGCTCGGCTCGGTCGGTGAGCCGATCAACCCCGAGGCCTGGCTCTGGTACCACGAGCACATCGGCGGCGGCCGCTGCCCGATCGTGGACACCTGGTGGCAGACCGAGACCGGCGCGCACATGATCAACCCGCTGCCCGGCGTCACCTCGCTCAAGCCCGGCTCCGCGCAGACGCCCTTCCCCGGCATCTCGGTGAAGGTCGTCGACGACGAGGGCAACGAGCTCGGCGACGACTCCACCGGCCTGCTGGTGCTCACCGAGCCGTGGCCGGCGATGCTGCGCACCATCTGGGGCGACGACGACCGCTACGTCGACACCTACTGGTCGCGGTTCGGCGAGCAGGTCTACTTCGCCGGCGACGGCGCCAAGAAGGACGACGACGGCGACATCTGGCTGCTCGGCCGGGTCGACGACGTCATGAACGTCTCGGGGCACCGCATCTCCACCACCGAGGTCGAGTCCTCGCTGGTCGCGCACCCCACGGTCGCCGAGGCCGCGGTCGTGGGCGCCAGCGACCCGACCACCGGGCAGGGCATCGTCGCCTTCGTCATCCTCCGCGGCGCCGCCGAGGACTCCGGCGACGAGCTGGTGCAGCAGCTGCGCAGCCACGTGGCCAAGGACATCGGCCCGATCGCCAAGCCGCGTCAGATCATGGTCGTGCAGGAGCTGCCCAAGACCCGCTCGGGCAAGATCATGCGCCGGCTGCTGCGCGACATCGCGGAGAACCGCGAGCTCGGCGACGTCACCACCCTCACCGACTCCTCGGTGATGAACCTGATCAAGGACAAGCTGCCGGCCAGCTCCTCGTCCGACGACTGAGGAAGGACCCCTCTGCCCCCCACCGCTCGGACGCTCGCGGCGGGCCCCTGCAGAGGGGTGGCCCGTCCTTCCCACCCTCTCGCGTGCTCAGGGCGGGACCCGGGACGGGGCCACCTCGGGCGCCCCGGCGTCCCCCCGCGCAGCTCGCGCGGGGGGACGCCGGGGCGCGGCGTCCGCGATCATGGGGGACGATCCTCCCGAGAGGCCGCCGCCCGCGGCCGTCCCGACGTGTCCGACCAGGGAGGAGCCCCCGTGGCCCACAGCGTGTCGTCGTCCACCCCGCCGGCCGAGCGGCGTACCGGCTCGGCCGTCACCACCGCCACCGACCCCTCCGTGGGGGCGCTGGTGCAGAGCGCGATGGCCGACGTCTCCACGCTGATCCGCGCGGAGATCGAGCTGGCCAAGACCGAGATCACCGGCTCGGCGAAGAAGGCCGGCGTCAGCGTCGGCCTGTTCGCCGCCGCGGGCGTGCTGCTCGCCTTCGCCGGCATCTACCTGTTCGTGACGCTGGCCGAGCTGTTCACCTGGCTGGGGCTGCCCCGCTGGGTGTCCTACCTGATCGTCACCGTCGGCCTGCTGGTCGTCGCCGCCCTGGCCGGTCTGGTGGGCCTGCGGATGCTCAAGAAGATCGACAAGCCCGAGCGGACGCTCGAGTCGCTGCGCGAGCTGCCCGAGGTCATGCACCGCGAGGCGCCCGGCCAGCGCCGTCGCGACCTGCCGACGGTCAGCAACGGCCGCGTCGAGCGGCGCGGCCCCGACACCTACCTGGTCTGAGCGCCGCCGCCGAGCGCCCCGCCCGCTCCGGGCGGGGCGGTCGCGGGCCGGGCACCGTCCCCGCCGACGAGCGGCCCGATGCCACGAGCGTCCTGCTGCCCGGCCCGTGGGTGCACCGCGACGCCTCGGCCAACGGCGTCCGGCTGCACCTGGCCGAGGCCGGCGAGGGCCCGCTGGTCCTGCTCCTGCACGGCTTCCCGCAGTTCTGGTGGACCTGGCGCCACCAGCTCCCGGTCCTCGCCGAGGCCGGGTTCCGCGCCGTCGCCCCCGACCTGCGCGGCTACGGCGCCAGCGACAAGCCCCCGCGCGGCTACGACCTGCCCACCGCGGCGAGCGACGCGGCGGCGCTGGTCCGGGCCCTCGGTGAGCGCGACGCCGTCGTCGTCGGGCACGACTGGGGCGGCCTGGTGGCCTGGACGATGGCCGCGCTGCACCCGCGCAGCGTGCGCCGCCTCGTCGTCGTCTCGATGGCCCACCCGCGGCTGCTGCGCGCCGGGCTGGCCGAGCGCGCGCAGCGCCGCGCCCTGCGGCACGTCCTGGGCTTCCAGCTGCCGCGGCTGCCCGAGCGGCGGCTGACCCGCGCCGACGACGACCCGGTCGCCGACTTCCTGCGCCGCTGGGCCGGACCCGCGTGGACGCACACCGCCGACTTCGCCGAGGCGGTCGGGCACTACCGCTCGGCGGCGCGGATCCCGCAGGCGGCCTACGGGTCGATGGAGTACTTCCGCTGGGCCGGCCGGTCCCAGCTGCGTCCCGACGGGCTGCGCTACGCCCGCCGGATGGCCGCGCCGGTCACCGCACCCACCCTGCAGCTGCACGGCACCGCGGACCCCCTCGTGCTGCCCGGCACCGCCCGCGGCTCGGGCCGCTACGTCGCCGGGGCCTACGAGTGGCGGGAACTGCCCCGCGTCGGCCACTTCCCGGCCGAGGAGGCCGCCACCGAGGTCACCGCCGCCATCCGCGACTGGTCCACGTGACGTACGGAACGGCCACCTCCTGGGGTCCCTCCGCCTGCGCGTGCGAGGCGTGGGGGAGAGGTGGTCCTCCCGCTACTCGCAGGGGCCGGTGTCCACCGGCGCGGTGCTCGCCGCGCCCTGGCGGGCGGCGGGGGCGACCTGCTCGGCGGTCAGCGCGTAGCCGGTGAGCGGGTCGTCGATCGCCGAGGCGAAGACGACACCGAGCACGCGGCCGGCGGGGTCGAACAGCGGGCCGCCGGAGTTGCCCGACCGCACCTCGCCGCGGAGGGCGTACACCTCGCGCTCGACGGTCCGGGTGTCGCGGAAGTCGGGACCGCTGATGTCGCCGCGGTCGCGGACGCGGGCCGGGCCGACGAACAGGTCCCCGCCACCCGGGTAGCCCATGATGATCGCGTCGTCACCGGTGCCCGAGGACTGCGGCGCGAAGGCCAGCGGCACCTGCGGCAGGCCGGGGACGGCGAGCACCGCGACGTCGACCTCCTCGTCGACGTAGACCGGCGTCGCCTCGTACTCCTCGCCCTCCGCCAGGACCACCGGGTCGGTGACGCCGGCCAGCACGTGGGCGTTGGTCATGACCCGGCCGGCGGCGTAGACGAAGCCGGAGCCGTCGATCTGCCGGGAGCACGACGGCGCGACCCCGCTGATCTTCACCACCGAGCCGGTCACCTGGCCGACCACGGGACTGCCCAGCAGGGCCTGGTCGGGCTCCGGGACGTCGCGCACCTGGGTGGGGGTGAGCGGGTCGAGGACGTCGGGCAGACCGCGCCGGTCGATCGCCTCCCGCAGCGAGTCGTACACCGCCCGGACGCTGTCGGGGACCACCCGGTCGACCACCTGCACCAGCGCCGACGCCCGGACCTGCCCGGCGACCTGGGGGAAGGGCGCGCTGGCCAGCGGGGTGGCGACCATCCACGCCACGAGCAGCACCGCCACCGCCGAGACCACGGCGCCGGTCACCGAATCGAGCACCTCGGCCGGCTCCCAGGTGACCCGCCGGCGCACCGCCCGCCCGATGGCGCCGGCCAGCACCTGCCCGATCAGTGCCCCGGCGAGGACGACGACCAGCGCCGCGAACACGCGGGTGACCGGCGAGCCGTCGAGGCGGTCGGCGACCGGGCCCGACAGCTGCGCGCCGAGCACCGCCCCGCCGAGGAAGCCGAGGAAGGAGGTCGCCGACACCAGCAGGCCCTGCCGGAAGCCGGAGAAGGCGAAGGCGAGGGCGAGGGCGACGAGGAGGAGGTCGACCAGCACCACGGTTCAGCCCGAGACCGTCATCACGCCGGACTGCCCCAACTGCACGTGGAAGGTGCAGTCGAAGGGGTGCTCGCCCGGCACGGTGACCTCGAACTCGATGGTGCGGCTCTCCCCCGGCGCCAGCAGCGGGATCTCCTCGGCGATCGGCTCGGGGCCGGCGTCCGGGCGGAAGCGGAAGTTGTGCGTCATCTGCTCGGCGGTGCTGGTCACGGTCAGCCGGACCCGGCCGGGGGCGACGGTGAAGGTGTCGGGCACGAAGACGTAGTCGTCGGGGCTCTCGATGGTGACCTCCTGGACCCCGTCCTCGGCGGTGGTCACCGTGCCGGCCGACGGGTCCGAGGGCTGCGCCGAGGTGCCGGCCGCGCCCGGGCCGCCCTCGCTGCCGCAGCCGGCCAGTCCGCCGGCGGTCAGCAGCACGCCGCACAGCAGCGCCGGGACGCGCCCGGCCCGTCCCCTCGTCCCGCTCATCGCGAGGGAACGGTACTTGCCGGACCGCCGTCGGGCGGGGGGTCCGCCACCGTCGGCGCGGCGGCGTCCTCGGCACCGCCCTCGCCCAGCGAGCCGGGTACCACGGCCGGCCGCGCACCGGCGGCCTCCAGCGGCCGCACGTCGCGGACGTCCCACGGCCGCGCCAGCCCGGCGGCCTCGAGCACCGCGTCGAGCAGCCCGGCGGTGAAGCCCCAGACGACCATCCCGGCCACCCCGAAGGCCGGGCCGACGTAGCCCGAGGAGTGCCGCACGCGGAAGCGGTTGGCCGGGTCGGCGAGCTCGGCCAGCGGCACCCGGGCCACCCGCGCGACCTCCCGCGGGTCGCCCACGGTGACGTCCCGCGGGTCGTCCCACCACGCCACGACGGGGACGACGAGGTTGTCGGAGGGGCCGAGGAACAGCTCCGGCAGCGTCGCGAGCACCCGCACGCCGGCCGGGTCGATGCCGGCCTCCTCCTGCGCCTCGCGCAGCGCGGTGCCCACGGGGTACTCCTCGCCCGGGTCGGCGCCGCCCCCGGGGAAGGCCGGCTGACCGGCGTGCGTCCGCAGCCGCGGGGACTTCTCGATGAGCAGGACGTCGGCGCCGCGCGGTCCCTCGCCGAAGAGGATCAGCACCGCCGAGCGGCGCGCGGTGGCACTGGGACGCGGCGTGCGGTGGCGCAGCGGGAGGTCGGGACCGGCCTCGAGCAGGCGGCGCACGTGGTCCGGCAGGCCGGTGAGGTCGACCCCGGCCAGCACGCCGGTCACAGCTGCACCCCGAGGTGCTCGGCGACCAGCGCCCGCAGCTCGTCGAGCGAGGTCACCTGACCCGTCCGCACGAAGGCGACCGACCCGTCGGCGGTGAGGAACACGGTGTGCGGCAACCCCCGCAGACCCAGCGCCGCGGCGACGTCCCCCTGCCCGTCGAAGGCGCCGGGGAGCGTCACGCCGGCGTCGTCGGCGAAGGAGGCCGCCTGGGGGACGCCGTCCTGGCTGACGACCCCCACCACCCGGACGCGGTCGCCGGCGAGGCCGGCGAGCTGCTGCACCCAGGGCAGCTCCTCACGGCACGGCTGGCACCAACTGGCCCACAGGTTCAGCACGGTGGGCACGCCCTGCGCGAGCCCCAGGTCCAGGGTGCCCCCGGTGAAGCACTCGATCGGCGGCACCGCCGACAGGTCGCTGTCCGCGGCCGGCTCGTCGGGCTGGTCCGGGCAGGCCGCGAGGTCGGTGTCCGTGCCCGCGACCGTGGCGCGCTCCACGGCCTGCACCTCGTCGGCCTCCGACGAGGTGCAGGCCGACAGGAGCAGGCCGAGCCCGAGCAGCGCGGCCGCCCGCCGCCTCGCGTCCCCCCGGTCCCCGGTGCTCACTCGGTGTCCGACGCCGCGGGCGTCTTGACCAGCCCGAGCGCCGCCTCGGGGTCGGTGGGGCCGATGCCGTAGGACGGACACCAGCGGGCCAGTCCGCAGGCCCCGCACGCGGCCTTCTTCGCGTGGCAGACCCGCCGGCCGTGGAAGATCACGCGGTGGCTGAACATCGTCCAGTCGCGCTTGGGCACCAGCTCGGCGACCTCGGCCTCGACCTTCACCGGGTCCTCCTCGGCGGTCCAGCCGAAGCGGCGGACCAGCCGGCCGAAGTGCGTGTCGACGGTCAGCCCGGGGACGCCGAAGGCGTTGCCCAGCACGACGTTGGCCGTCTTGCGGCCCACCCCCGGCAGCGTGACGAGGTCGGCCATCCGGCCGGGCACCTCGCCGTCGAACCGCTCGACCAGCGCCTGCCCGAGGCCGATGACCGAGGTGGCCTTGGCCCGGAAGAAGCCGGTGGGCCGGAGGATCTCCTCGAGCTCGGCGCGGTCGGCACCGGCGTAGGCGGCCGCGCCGGGGTAGCGGGCGAACAGCCGCGGCGTGACCTTGTTCACCGTCTTGTCGGTGGTCTGCGCCGAGAGCACGGTGGCCACCAGCAGCTCCAGCGGCGTGCCGAAGTCCAGCTCGCAGTGCGCGTCGGGGTGGATCACGGCCAGCTCGCGCGCCATCCGGCGGGCGCGGCGGGTGCGGGCCAGCGGCGTCTCGTCGGGATCGAACGGCGGGGCGGCCGGGCGGCGGGCGGGAGCACGGCGCGCCGCAGGGCGCGCGTAGGCCGGCGAGGACACGCGGTCGAGGGTAGGCGGCGCCAGCGACACCGCCGGTCCCGTGCCACCATGGACGCACGGGTCCGGACAGGGCCTGCCCGCGGACGACCGGACCGGGAGGTGGACGTGGTCGCGCTCATCGTCATCCTCTTCCCCCCGATGGTCATCGCCTTCCTGCTGATCATGGAGCGCGTCGAGGAGCCGCTGCGCCGGCCGACGTCGCCGCGCGAGGTCGCCGACTTCCTCCAGTCCGCGACGCAGGGCGAGGTCGACACGCTCGCCGCCTCGGGCATCCGCCGGGCCATGGCCCGCTGGCGCCGGCGGCGCCGCTCGCGCGTGCAGAAGCGCACCGAGCCGCTGGTCTGACGCAGGACCCTCCTGCCCCGGGAGGGGGAGGCCACCCGACACCGGACGGGTGACGACGGGCACAGCCCCCTAGACTCCCCGTGGACGTGGGTGCCGTCGGCCCCGCAGGTGACGCGCGAGCAACGAGGTGGAGACACGACGTGGTGGACGAGGTGCTGGCCCAGTCCGGGATCTTCCAGGGGCTCTCGGAGGAGGCCGTCGGCCCCGTCGCCAGCCGTCTGGAGACGATCACCCTGCCCCGCGGCCGGGTCGTGTTCAACGAGGGTGAGCCCGGCGACAGCCTCTACATCGTGCTGAGCGGCAAGATCAAGCTGTCCCGCCGCGCCCCCGACGGCCGCGAGAACGTGCTCGCCGTCATGGGTCCCTCCGACCAGTTCGGCGAGCTGTCGGTCTTCGACCCCGGCCCGCGCACGGCCACGGCCACGGCGGTGACCGACGTCCGGCTGGCGAAGATGCCGCAGTCGGTGCTGCGCCCGTGGATCGAGGCGCACCCCGAGATCGGGGAGCAGCTGCTGCGGGTGCTGGCCCGCCGCCTGCGGCGCACCAACGACTCGGTGGCCGACCTGATCTTCACCGACGTCCCCGGCCGCGTGGCCAAGGCGCTCCTGCAGATGGCCGACCGCTTCGGCAGCCGCGAGGCCGACGGTCTGCGGGTCAAGCACGACCTCACCCAGGAGGAGCTGGCCCAGCTGGTCGGCGCCTCCCGCGAGACGGTGAACAAGGCGCTGGCCGACTTCGTGCACCGCGGCTGGATCCAGCTGCAGGGCAAGTCGGTCGTCGTCCTCGACGAGGACCGCCTGCGCCGCCGCGCGCGCTGACGCTCCGGGCGCCGGTGGCCCCGGAGGTCACGAGGGGAGCGGCACGACCAGGCGGATCCGGGTGCCGTCGGGCAGCACGGCCCAGCGGCCGTCGGGCTCGTCGGCGAACGTCGGCGTGATCGGGCTCAGCGGGGCCGGCGGCGAGCCGGCCAGCGCCGAGGCGACGTCGGGGAACGCGGCGAGCTGGTCGAGGGTGTGGATCGTCGGCGGCAGCATCGGCCGCGTGCCGGCGCGCATCTCGGCCAGCGCGGCCTCCGGCGTCAGCCAGCTGGCCTCGTCGGCCTCGCCGGAGACGTCGCGGGCCTCCTGCCCGGCCGGCAGCGCCGCGGCGAAGAAGCGGGTGTCGTAGCGGCGCGTCTCCTGCGGCGGGGTGATCCAGTGCGCGAAGGGCCGCAGCAGGTCCGAGCGCAGTGCCAGCCCGCGGGCGGCCAACAGCTCGGCGAGCGACAGCTCCCGCGTCAGCAGCGCCTGCCGCTGCGCCTCCCACTCGTCCCCGGAGACGTCGGGGACGACGTCCGGCCCCTCCGACCCGGCGGGCGCCCCGGCCAGCAGGACGCCGGCCTCCTCGAAGGTCTCCCGGACGGCGGCGCAGACCAGCTCCCGGGCACAGCGCTCGTCGCAGCCCAGCGAGTCGGCCCACACGGCCGGCGCCGGCCCCACCCACGCGACGTCGGTGTCGCCGTCGCGCGGGTCGACGCCCCCACCGGGGTAGGCGGTCATCCCGCCGGCGAAGGGCATGCCCCTCGTGCGCCGGAGCAGGTGCACCTCCAGGCCCGTGGCGCCGTCGCGCAGCAGCAGGACCGTCGCCGCCGGCCGGATCGCCGTGGTCATCGCAGGGCGACCATCAGCGCAGTTCGACGGTGAGCTCGACCTCGACCGGGGCGCCGAGCGGCAGCTCGGCGACGCCGATGGCGCTGCGGGCGTGCCGGCCGGCCTCGCCGAACACCTTGCCGAGCAGCTCGCTGGCGCCGTTGACCACCCGCGGCTGGCCGGTGAAGCCCTCGGCGCTGGCCACGTAGCCGACCACGCGCACCACGCGGGCCACCGAGTCCAGGCCGACCAGCTCGTCGACGGCGGCCAGCGCGTTGAGCGCGCACAGCTTCGCGTCGGCGGCGGCGTCCTCCGGGTCGACCGAGCCGCCGACCTTGCCGGTGCGCCGCAGCCCGCCGTCGACGAAGGGCAGCTGGCCGGAGGTGAAGACCAGCTGCCCGCTGCGCACGGCCGGCACGTAGGAGGCGACGGGCGCCGCCACCGGGGGCAGCCGGATGCCGAGCTCGGCCAGCCGCGCCTTCCAGCTCTGGGTCGGCGTCCCCTGGGCCTGGGTCATCGGGGCGCCCTCAGTCGACGGGGCGCTTGAGGTAGGCCACCGGCTGCCCGGCGCCGTTCGGACCGGGCAGGACGGTGACCAGCTCCCACCCGTCGACACCCCACGAGTCGAGGATCGCCTTGGTGTTGTGGATCAGCAGGGGGATGGTCGCGTACTCCCAGCGGCGACGGGCCGGTTCGCTCATGGGGCACGACGCTAGCGCAGGTCCTCGGCCTCGTCCCGCGTCCCACCTCGAGCGTGCGAGGGGTGGGGAGGACGAGGTCCGCATAGTCTGGTCGGGGTGAGCTCCCAGCCCCTCCCCGTGCGCTGCCACGTCGTGACCGGCAAGGGCGGCACGGGCAAGACGACCGTGGCCGCCGCCCTGGCCCTCGCCCTGGCCGCCGGGGGACGCACCGTCCTGCTCGTCGAGTGCGAGGGCCGCCAGGGCATCGCGCAGCTGTTCGACACGCCACCGCTGCCCTACGAGGAGCGCCGGGTCGCGGTCACCCGCAACGGCGGCGAGCTGCGCGCCCTGGCGATCGACGTCGAGGAGGCCCTGCTCGAGTACCTCGAGATGTTCTACAACCTCCGGCGGGCCGGCCGGGCGCTGCGCAAGATGGGCGCGGTCGACTTCGCCACCACCATCGCCCCGGGCCTGCGCGACGTCCTGATCACCGGGAAGATCAAGGAGGCGGTCACCCGCCGCGAGAACGGCCGTCCGGTCTACGACGCCGTCGTGGTCGACGCCCCGCCGACCGGGCGGATCACCCGGTTCCTCAACGTCACCGGCGAGATGGCCGGCCTGGCCCGCTCCGGGCCGATCAAGACCCAGAGCGACGGCGTGATGGCGGTGCTGCGCTCCCCGCAGACGGCGGTGCACCTGGTCACCCTGCTCGAGGACATGCCGGTGCAGGAGACCGCCGACGCCATCGGCGAGCTCACCCAGGTGGGCCTGCCGGTGGGCTCGGTCGTCGTCAACATGGCCACCGAGCCGGTGCTGCCGTCCGCGAGCCTGGCCCGGGCCGCCGAGGGGCGGCTCACCGGCGCCGACCTCGCGCCGGGACTGACCGCGGCCGGGCTCCCGGCCGACGACGCGCTGGCCGACGCGCTGGCCGCCGAGGCCGTCGAGCACGCCCAGCGGTGGGCCGCCCAGGACGCGCTGCGCACCCGGGTGGAGTCGCTGGGACGGCCGACGGTGGAGCTGCCGCTGCTGGCCGCCCCGATCGACCTCGGCTGCCTGTTCGAGCTGGCCGGCCGCCTCGAGGACCACCTCGGTGCGGAGGTGGCCGCGTGAGCGCCGCGGAGCAGACCCCCGGCACGGCCTCGCGTCCCGCTCGGGCGGCCGCCCGGCCGGCGACCGACCGGCTCGCCCCGCCCCTGGACCTGGCGGCGCTGGTCGCCGACCCCGACACCCGGATCGTCGTCTGCTGCGGCTCTGGCGGCGTCGGCAAGACCACGACGTCGGCCGCGCTGGCGCTGGCCGCCGCGCAGGCCGGCCGCCGGGTCGTCGTCCTCACCATCGACCCCGCCCGCCGGCTGGCCCAGTCGCTCGGGCTGGTGGAGCTGGACAACGAGCCGCGGCCGGTCGACGTCCCGGGGGTCCCCGGCGAGCTGCACGCGATGATGCTGGACATGAAGCGCACGTTCGACGACATCGTCGTGGCGCACTCGACCCCGGAGCGGGCCGAGCAGATCCTGGAGAACCCCTTCTACCAGACCCTCTCCTCGTCCTTCGCCGGGACGCAGGAGTACATGGCGATGGAGAAGCTGGGACAGCTGCGGGCCGGCGACGAGTGGGACCTCATCGTCGTCGACACCCCGCCGTCGCGGTCGGCGCTGGACTTCCTCGACGCCCCGAACCGGATGAGCCGGTTCCTCGACGGCACGATGATCCGACTGCTCACCGCCCCCGCCCGGGCCGGCGGCCGCGCCGGGTTCAAGTTCGCCAGCGCCGGCTTCATGATCTTCACCCGGATCATCTCCAAGATCCTCGGCGGGCAGCTGCTGCGCGACATCTCCGCCTTCGTGGCCGCGCTGGACACGATGTTCGGGGGCTTCCGCGAGCGGGCCACGGCCACCTACGAGCTGCTGCGCAAGCCGGGCACCTGGTTCGTCGTCGTCGCGACGCCGGAACCCGACGCGCTGCGGGAGGCCTCCTACTTCGTCGACCGGCTCTCCGCCGAGGGGATGCCGCTGGCCGGGCTGGTGCTCAACCGCACGCACCCGCCGGCGAGCACCACCCTGTCGGCCACCCGCGCCGAGGCCGCGGCCGAGGCGGTCGACGACGGGGACGCGGCCGCGGCACTCGTCGCCGGCGCGCTGCGGGTGCACGCCGAGCGGATGACCCTCGCCACCCGCGAGCAGCGGCTGGCCGACCGGTTCACCAGCGCCCACCCCGAGGTGGCGGTCCGGACCGTCCCCGCGGCGGCCGGCGACGTGCACGACCTCGACGGCCTCCGGACCATGGGCGAGGCCCTGACGGGCGCGGACGACGACACGCCGACCGGCGTGCCGCGCGCCCGGGTGCTGCCCGCGCGCCGCGCCTGAGACGGGACCCGGCGCGCCGGGACGCGCCGTACATTGGCGGCGATGTCCACTCCCGCCCGCTCCCGGGTCCTGGTCAAGCTCGCCACGATGGTCGTCGTGGCCGGCGCGCTCGTCGCTGCCCTCGCGCTGCCCGTCGTCGGCGGGGCCGGCGTCGTCGCGAGGAACTCCGCGTCACTGCTCGACGCGCTGCCGGTGGAGCTCACCGACGCCACGCCGGCCGGCAACTCCCGGGTGCTGGCCGCCGACGGGTCGCTGATCACCAACTTCTACGCGAACAACCGCACGGTGGTGACGTCGGACCAGATCGCCGACGTCATGAAGCAGGCGCTGGTCGACATCGAGGACTCGCGCTTCTACCAGCACAACGGCCTCGACGTGCAGGGCACGCTGCGCGCCGCGGTGACCAACGTCGCCGCCGGGTCCGTGCAGGAGGGTGGCTCGACGCTCACCCAGCAGCTGGTCAAGCAGACCCTGCTGGAGACCGCCGACACCGCCGAGGACCGGCAGGCGGCGACCGAGCAGGACATCGGCCGCAAGCTGCGCGAGGCCCGCCTGGCCCTCGCGCTCGAGGAGACCTACGACAAGGACGAGATCCTCACCCGGTACCTCAACATCGTGTACTTCGGGCAGGGCGCCTACGGCATCCAGGCCGCCGCCCAGAAGTACTTCAGCGTCAACGCCGCCGACCTCACCCTCCCGCAGGCGGCGATGCTCGCCGGGCTGGTGCAGAGCCCGGCCAACGACGACCCGGTCACCAACCCGGAGAACGCGCAGGCCCGCCGCAACCAGGTGCTGCAGCGGATGTTCGACCTCGGCCACGTCACCGAGGCCGAGCTGACCGAGATCTCCGCGCAGCCGGTGCAGGTGGCCCCCAGCCCCAACGCCCCCAACGGCTGCATCGACGCCACGGTCGGCGGCTTCTTCTGCGCCTACGTCGCCGGGTACCTCACCGGCACGCTCGGCATCAGCCAGGAGCAGCTCGACAACGGCGGCCTGACCATCCAGACGACGCTCGACCCCCAGCTGCAGACCCTCGGTGACCAGGCGGTGCTCACCACCCTGCCGATGGGCGACCAGCTCGCCGGCATGTTCACCGCCATCGCGCCCGGCACCGGCCACGTGCTCGCGATGAGCGTCAACCGCCAGTACGGCTGCTCGGACCCGCAGTGCGAGTCGGTGGTCCTCAACACCGTCGCCAGCAAGGGCGCCGGGTCGACCTACAAGGTGTTCACCGCCGCGGCCGCGCTCGAGGCGGGCGTCCCGGCCAGCCACGTGATCAGCACGCCCGGCGGCCAGTACACCTCCCGGGTCTACACGAACGGCAGCCAGCCCTACAGCGTCGAGAACGCCAGCGAGAACTACCCCGACACCCTCGACATGGTGGGGGCGCTGGTCCGCTCCTCGAACACCTACTTCCTCGCGCTGGAGGACCGCCTCGGCAGCGTCGAGGGCCCGGTCCGCATGGCCGAGCGCATGGGCATGAACTTCGACCAGCCCAACCAGACGCCGGCCGACCGGATCATCGCCGAGAACCGGGGGTCGTTCACCCTCGGTGCCGAGGCGACCAGCCCGCTGGACCTGGCCAACGCCTACGCCACCCTCGGCGCCCAGGGCACCCAGTGCGACCCGGTGCCGGTGCTGCAGGTGCTCGACCGCAACGGCGAGCCGCTCACCGGCGACGACGGCCGGCCCCTGGTCACCGGCGACAACTGCACGCCGGACGCGATCCCGCCCGGCATCGCCAACACGCTGGCCAACATCCTCGTCGGCGACGTCGCCAACCCCGAGGGCACCGGGACCCGGGCGGCCATCGCGGGTCACCAGATCGCCGGCAAGACCGGCACCTCGCAGGGCCGGGACTCGGTGGCCTTCGTCGGCGTCATGCCCGAGTACGCGGTCAGCGTCATGGTCTTCAACCCCAAGACCCAGCAGGACGTCGGCGGCTACGGCGGCAACATGCCGGCGACGATCTTCCGGGACGCGATGACGCCCTACCTCGCCGACAAGCCGACCGGGACCTTCCCGCCCTCCGACCCGGCCCTGCTGGGCCAGGGCCAGCCCCCGTCCGTGGACGGTCCGGTCCCGGCCACCGGGGACGACGCGGCCGACCAGGCGCCGGCCGCCACGGGCAACGGCAACCGGGGCGGCAACCGGGGCGGGGGCGGCGGCCGCGGCAACTGAGGGAGGACCCCGCTGCCCGCACCTCTCGCGAGCCCGCGGCGGGCCACCCGTGTCCCTCAGGCCAGCTGGCGGCGGACCTCCGCGGCCACGCGGGCACCCTCGGCCCGGCCGGCGACCTCCGCGTTGGCCGCGCCCATGACCCGGCCCATGTCCCTCATGCCCGTGGCGCCGGTCCGCGTGATCACGTCGGCGACCAGGGCGGCGAGGTCGGCGTCCTCGAGCTGCGCCGGCAGGTAGCCGGCCACGACCTCGCCCTCGGCCCGCTCGCGGTCGGCCTGCTCGGCCCGGCCGGCGCCCGCGAAGGCCTCGGCGGCCTCCCGGCGGCGCTTGGCCTCCCGCCGCAGCACCGCGAGCACCTCGTCGTCGCTGAGCTCGCGGGCCTCCTTGCCGGCGACCTCCTCCGCGCTCACCGCCGCGAGCACCATGCGCAGCGTCGCGGTGCGCAGCTCGTCCCGGGACTTCATCGCGGTGGTCAGGTCGGCGCGCAGCTGATCCTTGAGGGCGGACACGGCCCCAGCCTGGCACGGCACCTCCGGCACGGGACGCCCGGTGGCGCACCGGCGGCGCCCGTAGGCTCCGGGACCGTGCGCTGGTACACCCTGCCCTCGGCCGCTGTCGCGGCGGGCACCGCGACGCTGGGCTACGCCTCGCTCTACGAGCGGACCCGCTGGACGCTGCGCCGCTTCGACGTCCCCGTGCTGGCCCCCGGCTCCGCGCCGCTGACCGTCCTGCACCTGTCCGACCTGCACATGACCGCCGGCCAGCGGTCCAAGCAGGAGTGGGTGGCCTCGCTGGCCGCGCTGGAGCCCGACCTCGTCGTCGACACCGGCGACAACCTGGCCGGGGTCGACGCCGTCGGCCCGACGCTGCGCGCGCTGGACCCGCTGCTGGACCTGCCCGGCGCCTTCGTCACCGCGTCCAACGACTACTTCGCGCCGCGGCCGAAGAACCCGTTCACCTACTTCACCCGGACCGAGAAGCGGGTGCACGGCGTGGAGCTCCCGTGGCACGACCTGCGCGACGGGCTGACCGCCCGCGGCTGGCTCGACCTCACCAACGCCACGGGCGAGCTCACCGTGGCCGGCCGGCGGATCGCCTTCGCCGGGGTCGACGACTCGCACCTCGGGCGGGACCGCTACGACCTCGTCGCGGGCCCCGCCGACCGCACCGCCGACCTGCGGGTGGGACTGGCGCACTCCCCCGAGCCGCGGGTGCTCGACCGCTTCGCCGCCGACGGCCACGACCTGCTGCTGTGCGGGCACACCCACGGCGGCCAGCTGCGGGTGCCGTTCTACGGCGCGCTGGTGACCAACTGCGGCATCGACCGGGCGCGGGCCCGCTGGCTGCACCGGTGGGCGCCGCCGGCGCCCGGCCGGCCCGCCGGCACCTGGCTGCACGTCTCGGCCGGGCTCGGGACCAGCCCGTACGCACCCGCCCGGTTCGCCTGCCCGCCCGAGGCGACGCTGCTCACCCTCACCGCCCGGGAGCCCTGAGACAGGACCCTTCCCCCTGCAGACCGGCCGCGGGGACCGGGACGGTACAGTCGTCCCCGCACGCCTCGGGGTGTGGCGCAGCTTGGTAGCGCGCGTCGTTCGGGACGACGAGGCCGCAGGTTCAAATCCTGTCACCCCGACCCACGGCTCAGGGGCCGCCGCAAGGCGGCCCCTGAGCCGTTCCCGGGCCGGGATCGTCCGTCCCCGGTTGGGGAGGCCGCGCGGCGGGCACCGGGGGACCTGATGACCGAGTGGTTGCTCCTCCTCGCCGCCGTGGTGCTCACCGCACTCACCGGCTTCTTCGTCGCCGCCGAGTTCTCCCTCACCACCGTGGACCGGGGGCGCGCCGAGGAGGCCGCCCGCGCCGGTGACAGGGGGGCCGGCGGCGTGGTGACCGCGCTGCGGTCGCTGTCCACCCAGCTCTCCGCCGCCCAGCTGGGCATCACGCTGACCACGCTGGTGGTCGGCTACCTGGCCGAGCCCGCCCTGGGCGAGCTGCTGCGCGGCCCGCTGGAGGCGGTAGGCCTGTCCGGCGGCGGCGCGACGGCGGTGTCCTACGGCCTGGCCCTGGCGCTGGCCACGACCCTGCAGATGCTGCTCGGCGAGCTGGGACCCAAGAACCTGGCGATCGCCAACCCGCTCGGCGTGGCCTCCTTCGTCGCCCCGGGCATGCGGGCGTTCACCGCCGTCGCGGGTGTCGTCGTGACCAACCTGCAGCGGCTGGCCAACGCGATCGTGCGCCGGCTGGGCTTCGAGCCCCGCGAGGAGCTCGACTCCGCCCGCGGCGCCGACGAGCTGGCCGCCGTCGCCCGGCGCTCGGCCGAGGAGGGCGACCTCTCCCCCGTCGCCGCCCGGCTGCTGGAGCGCTCGCTGGGGCTGCGGCAGAAGTACGCCACCGACGTCATGACCCCGCGCACCCGGCTGTGGACGCTGCGGGCCAGCGCCACGGCCGCCGACGTGCTCGTCGCGGCCACCGAGTCGGGCAACTCCCGCTTCCCCGTGTACGGCTCCGACCTCGACGAGGTCACCGGGGTGGTGCACGTCAAGCGCGCCGTCGCCGTCCCCGAGGCCGAGCGGACCCGCCGCACGGCGGGCGAGCTGGCCGACCCGGTGCTCGCCGTCCCGTCGTCGCTGCGGCTGGAGCGGCTCGTGGACCTGCTGCGCGAGCAGGGCCTGCAGATCGCGCTCGTCGTCGACGAGTGGGGCGCCACGCACGGCGTCGTGACGCTGGAGGACATCGTCGAGGAGCTGGTCGGCGAGATCACCGACGAGACCGACCAGCCGCTGCGCACGCTGCGCCGGGTCGGCGAGGGCCGGTGGGTGCTCTCGGGCCTGCTGCGCCCCGACGAGGTGCGCGAGCGCACCGGCATCCCGGTGCCCGAGGGCCGCTACGAGACGCTGGCCGGGTACCTCGCCGAGCACCTGCAGCGGCTGCCCGAGGCCGGCGACACCGTGGAGCTCGACGGCGCGCGGCTCACCGTGGAGTCCCTCGACGGCCGCCGCGTGGCCCGCGTGCGGGCCGAGCGGACGGTGGTCCTCCCGCCGGGCGCCACGGCCTCCCGGGTCCTCGCCGAGCAGGAGGTCGCGGCGTGAGCGACGTCGTCAGCCTGCTGGTCCTGGTGGCGCTGCTGCTGGGCAACGCGTTCTTCGTCGGCGCGGAGTTCGCGCTCGTGTCGGCCCGGGTCGACCAGCTCGAGCCGCGCGCGGACGCCGGCAGCGCGCGGGCGAGGAAGACCCTCGCCGCCATGCGCAACGTCTCGCAGATGATGGCCGGCGCGCAGCTGGGCATCACGCTGTGCTCGCTGGGTCTCGGTGCCGTCGGCGAGCCCGCGGTCGCCCACCTCATCGAGGCGCCCATGGCCGCCCTCGGCGTCCCCGAGGGGCTGCTGCACCCGATCGCGCTGGTCATCGCGCTGTCGATCGTGACGGTGCTGCACATGGTGCTCGGCGAGATGGTGCCCAAGAACATCACCATCGCCGGCCCCGACCGGGCGGCGATGGCGCTGGGCCCGGCGCTGGCCACCTTCTGCCGGGTGCTGCGCCCGGTCATCTGGTTCTTCAACACCACCGCCAACGTCTTCGTGCGGCTGTTCGGCGTCACCCCGACCGACGAGGTGGCGGCCAGCTTCGACGAGACCGAGATCCGCTCGATGGTCACCCAGTCCCGGCGCGAGGGTCTGCTCGGCAGCGAGGTCAGCCAGCTGGCCACCGGCGCGCTGACCTTCGAGCAGCACACCGTCGAGGACGTCCTGCTGCCGATGGAGGGCGTGGTCACCGTGCCGCGCTCCACCACGCCCCGGCAGCTGGAGGCCGTCGTCGCCGAGCACGGCTACAGCCGCTACCCGGTCCAGGGCGAGGACGGCGCCCTGCTGGGCTTCGTGCACGTCAAGGACGTGCTGGGCATCGACGCCGCGGGCCGCGACCGGCCGATCCCCGAGGACACCGTCACCCCGCTGGTGCCCCTCGCGCCGGGCTCCCCGCTGCCCGAGGTGCTCGCGGAGATGCGCGCCCAGGGCGCCCACCTCGGTGGCGTGGTCGCCGACCGGCGCACCGTGGGCCTGGTGGCGCTGGAGGACGTGCTGGAGCTGCTCATCGGCGACGTCCGCGACGCCGCGGCCCAGCACACGCGGGCCGTGGCCGACCGGGCCGCCCGCGACGGGCGGACCGGGTACCCGGCGGGCGCCGGCGCCGGGGGACGATGACCGGGTGAGTGCCGAGACCGCCGAGACCGCCGCGCCCGTCCTCCCGCCCGACGTCACCGCCCGGTGGCAGGCGCGCTTCCGCGCACCCCGGGTCAGCCTGCCCGACTGGGCGCTGCACGCCCCCCACCGCAGCCTGTACTCCTCCGACGCCAGCGGCGTGGTCGAGCAGTACGCGTGGGACCGCACGACCGACGCGCACCGCCAGGTCACCGACCGGGCCAACGGCACCCTGATCAGCACGATCAGCCCGGACGGCGAGACGATCTGGTGGTTCGCCGACACCGACGGCGACGAGTTCGGCGTCTGGATGGTGCAGCCGTTCAGCGGCGGCGCGGACCGGGTCGCCGTCCCGGAGGTCGGGCCGGCCTACCCCGCCGGGCTGGAGATCGGCGCCTCCGTCGTCGCGGTCGGCCGCTCCACCGACGACGGCAGCGAGCTGTGGCTGGTCCCCTCCGGCGGGACGCCGCGGGTGGTCTACCGGCACGCGGACCCGGCCTCGGTGGACGCGCTCACCCTGGACGACGAGCTGCTGGTGATCTCGCACTCCGAGCACGGCGACCCGCGCTACCCGGCGCTGCGGGTGCTGCGCACCGACGACGACTCCGTGGTGGCGGAGAAGTGGGACGGCGAGGGCCGCGGCCTGCACGCACTGGAGTTCGCGCCGCTGCCCGGCGACCGGCGGCTGCTGGTGGGTCACGAGCGGCGCGGCCGGGAGGAGCTGCTCGTCTGGGACGTCGCGACGGGCACCGAGACCGAGATCGTGCTCGACCTGCCCGGCGACGTGACCGCCGGCTGGTTCCCCGACGGCTCGGCACTGCTCGTCGGCCACGACCACGCCGCCCGCAGCGAGCTCCACCGCTACGACCTCGGCAGCGGGGCACTGGAGCGGCTGGACACCCCGCGCGGCGTCGTCCGCGGGGCCACCGCCCGCCCCGACGGCACGGTGGAGCTGGCCTGGTCCTCCTCGCAGGAGCCGCCGGTGGTGCGCCGCGCCGACGGGCCGGTGGTGCTGGCCGCGCCCGGCGGGGAGCCGCCGGAGGCCTACCCGGTCGAGGACCGCTGGGTGCCCGGGCCGGGTGGCGACGTCCACGCGCTGGTGGTGCGCCCGGCGGGGCCGGCCCCGTACGCGACGGCGTTCCTCGTGCACGGCGGGCCGGAGGCGGCCGACGACGACTCCTACCGCGCCCGCCGCGCCGCCTACGTCGACGCCGGGTACGCCGTCGTGCACGTCAACTACCGCGGCTCCACCGGCTACGGCAGCGCCTGGCGGGACGCGCTCACCGGCCGGCCGGGGCTCACCGAGCTCGAGGACGTGGCCGCCGTCTACGACGCGCTGGTCGAGGAGGGCTTCCTCGACCCGTCGCGGGCGGTGCTGACCGGCGGGTCGTGGGGCGGGTTCCTCACCCTGCTCGGCCTGGGCACGCAGCCCGAGCGCTGGGCCGCGGGGATCGCCGAGGTGCCGGTGGCCGACTACCTGGCCGCCTACGAGGACGAGATGGAGGGCCTGCGGGCCTACGACCGGGCGCTGTTCGGCGGCTCCCCGGACGAGGTGCGCGACGTCTACGTGCGGTCCTCGCCGATCACCCACGTCGAGCGGGTGCGCGCGCCGGTGCTCGTCGTCGCCGGGGCCAACGACCCGCGCTGCCCGATCCGCCAGATCGAGAACTACCTGGCCCGGCTGGCGGAGCTCGGCGCGCCGCACGAGGTGTACCGCTTCGACGCCGGCCACGGCTCGCTGGTCATCGAGGAGACGATCCGCCAGGTGGAGACGGCGCTGTCGTTCGCGCTGCGGCACGTCCGGCCGGGAGGCGTGCGGGCAGCAGGGTGACGACGGCGAGGGTCACCAGCAGGTAGAGGTCCTCGACGACGATCCCGAGCACGCCGGCGTCGTGGTGGTGGCCGGTCAGGGCGAAGGCGAACCAGATCGACGACGAGGCGAGCACGAGTGCCGTGACGGCCGCCAGGGACGCGGCCAGGACGCGGGAGCGGTCCCGCCACCACCGCGGGGTGCCCGGCGCGGGCGGGGCGCCGGCGGCGAGGTCGACGAGCACCACCAGCGCCGGCACCAGCCAGACGAAGTGGTGCGACCAGGAGACCGGGCTCACCAGGCAGGCGGCCAGCCCGGTGAGCGCGACGCCGGTCAGGTCGTCGCCGGCGCGGGCCGCCCGCACGGCGCGGGTCAGCACCAGCGCCAGGGCGCCGACGGCCAGCACCAGCCACACCGCCCGCGGGGGCTCGCCGGGGTCGACGAGGCGCGCGAGCGCACCCAGCAGCGACTGGTTGGAGGTCTTGTCCAGGCGGCCGACCCGCTCGGTCTGCCACAGCGTCTCCGTCCAGAACCGCCACGACGTCGCAGGGGCCACGGCTGCGGCCAGCAGGGTCGCTCCCGCGGCGGTGGCGACCGCGACCCCGGCCGCGCGCCGTCGTCCGGTGAGCAGCAGGTACACGACGAACAGGCCGGGGGTCAGCTTCACCGCCGCGGCCAGCCCGGTGCCGACGCCCGCCCACCGGGAGCCGCGCCGCACGGCGGCGACGTCGGCCAGGACGAGCGCGGCCAGGAACAGGTTGACCTGGCCGAAGCCCATCGTCTCCCGGACCGGCTCGAGGACGAACAGCACGGGGACGGCGGCGACCCAGGTGAACGGCAGCGGCCACCCGTGCCGCCGGGCCACCGGGACGACCAGCCACCGCGCCAGCCCGGCCAGGACGGCGACGTTGAGCAGCGTGTGCGCGCTCGCCACGGCCCAGAAGGGCAACGCGGCCATCGGGACGACCAGCAGGGCGGCGAACGGCGGGTAGGTGAAGCCGTAGGGGCTGCGGCCGTGGGTGAAGTCGTACAGCGGCCGCCCGTCGAGCCACCAGGCGACGGCGCCGCGGTAGACGCGCAGGTCGAAGAAGTCGTGCCACGGGTCGTTGGGCACCACCGTCGACACCCCGGCCACGACGGCGGTCAGCAGGACCACGACCGCGACCTGCCCCGCGACCCGGGCACGGCCGGCCGGGAGCGGGGTCCTGCCGCCCACCGGAGCCGGCCGCCCTCGACGCTCTAGCGGCCCCGCTCCAGGAGCAGCTCGGCGATCTGGACGGTGTTGAGGGCCGCCCCCTTGCGCAGGTTGTCGTTGCTGACGAACAGCGCGAGGCCGCGGCCGCCGTCGACGCCGTCGTCCTGCCGGATGCGGCCGACGTAGCTCGGGTCCTGCCCGGCGGCCTGCAGCGGGGTGGGGACGTCGGTGAGCTGCACGCCGGGCGCGGCCGAGAGCAGCTCGGTGGCGCGCGCGACGCTGATCGGCCGGTCGAACTCGACGTTGAGCGACAGCGAGTGCCCGGTGAAGACCGGCACCCGCACGCAGGTGCCCGACACCCGCAGGTCGGGGATGCCGAGGATCTTGCGGCTCTCGTTGCGGAGCTTCTGCTCCTCGTCGGTCTCGAACGAGCCGTCGTCGACGACCGAGCCGGCCATCGGCAGCACGTTGAACGCGATGGGTGCGACGTACTTCCGGGGCTCCGGGAAGGTGACCGCCGCGCCGTCGTGGGTGAGCTCGGCGGCCTTGTCGACCACCGCGCGCACCTGCCCGTCGAGCTCGTCGACGCCGGCGACACCGCTGCCGGACACCGCCTGGTAGGTGCTGGCGACGATGCGCACCAGCCCGGCCTCGGCGTGCAGGGGCTGCAGCACCGGCATCGCGGCCATGGTGGTGCAGTTCGGGTTGGCGATGATCCCCCTGGGGACGTCGGCCAGGGCCTGCGGGTTGACCTCGCTGACGACCAGCGGGACGTCGGGGTCGCGGCGCCAGGCGGAGCTGTTGTCGATGACGGTCACGCCGGCCGCGGCGAAGCGCGGGGCCTGCGCGCGCGAGGTCGACGCACCGGCCGAGAAGATCGCGATGTCCAGGCCGGTGGGGTCGGCGGTGGCGGCGTCCTCCACGGTGATCTCGCCGCCGGCCCACGGCAGGGTGCTGCCGGCGGAGCGCGCGCTGGCGAACAAGCGCAGCTCGGCCAGCGGGAAGCGGCGCTCGGCGAGCAGCCGCCGCACGACGGCGCCGACCTGGCCGGTCGCGCCGACGACCCCGACCCGCAGGCCGTCGCCGCCGGGAGTGCTGGGGGTGCTCATCGTCCGGTCCCTCCGTAGACGACCGCCTGCTCGTCGGCGGTGCCGAGGTCGAAGGCGTCGTGGACCGCGCGGACGGCGACGTCCACGTCGGTGTCGCGGCACACCACGGAGATGCGGATCTCCGAGGTGCTGATCAGCTCCAGGTTGACCCCGGCGTCGGCCAGCGAGCCGAAGAAGCGGGCCGACACGCCGGGGTGCGAGCGCATGCCGGCGCCGACCAGGCTCACCTTGCCGATGTGCTGGTCGAAGCGGACGTCGCTGTAGCCGACGGTGTGCTTGACCTGCTCCAGCGCGGCGATGGCCGCCGGGCCGTCGCTCTTGGGCAGCGTGAAGGAGATGTCGGCGAGCTTGCTGGCCTGGGCGGACACGTTCTGCACGATCATGTCGATGTTGATCTCCGCGTCGGCGAGGACCCGGAAGATCCGCGCGGCCTCGCCCGGCCGGTCCGGGACGCCGTAGACGGTGATCTTGCCCTCGCTGCGGTCGTGCGCGACGCCGGTGATGATCGCCTGTTCCACGCTGAGGTCCTCCATCGAGCCGGCCACCACGGTGCCGGGGAGCTGTGAGTAGGAGCTGCGGACGTGCACGGGGATGCCGTAGCGGCGGGCGTACTCGACGCACCGGAGCACCAGCACCTTCGCGCCGGAGGCGGCCAGCTCGAGCATCTCCTCGTAGGTGACCGTCTCCAGGCGCCGGGCGTTGGGGACGATCCGCGGGTCGGCGGTGAAGACGCCGTCGACGTCGGTGTAGATCTCGCAGACGTCGGCCCGCAGCGCCGCGGCCACGGCGACGGCGGTGGTGTCCGAGCCGCCGCGGCCCAGGGTGGTGATGTCCTTGGTGTCCTGGCTGACGCCCTGGAACCCGGCGACGATGACGATCGAGCCCTCGTCGAGCGCCGAGCGCAGGCGGCCGGGCGTGACGTCGATGATCCGCGCCCTGCCGTGGCTGGAGGTGGTGATCACCCCCGCCTGCGAGCCGGTGAACGACCGGGCCTCGTAGCCGTGCGTGCTGATCGCGATGGCCAGCAGCGCCATGGAGATGCGCTCGCCGGCGGTGAGCAGCACGTCGAGCTCGCGGCCGGGCGGGTCGTCGGTGATCTGGCTGGCCTGGTCGAGCAGCTCGTCGGTGGTGTCGCCCATCGCGGAGACGACCACGACGACGTCGTTGCCGGCCTTCTTCTCCGCGACGATGCGCTCGGCCACGCGCTTGATGTGGGCGGCGGAGGCCACGGAGGAGCCACCGTACTTCTGCACGACGAGGGCCACGGGTCCACAGGCTACCGATGCGGGCGGGCGGCGCCCGACTCCCCGTCCGTGTGCACCCCCGTTGCGCCCCTCCGCCCCGGCACGATGTGATCGCCGGGTGACCGCTCCCGAGGACTGGCTGCTCAGCACCGAGGAGCGGGGGAACACGGCCACGGACCTCCCGGCGTGGACCGAGGGCAACCTCGCCGTCCCCCTGGTGCACGGGACCACCTACTTCGACCGGCTGGTCGAGGTGGTCGAGCAGCTCGACGAGAACGACCACCTGTTCTTCACCGACTGGCGCGGCGACCCCGACGAGGAGCTGCGCCCCGGCGGGCCGACGGTGGCCCAGATGTTCACCGAGGCGGTCCGCCGCGGGGTGACCGTGCGCGGGCTGGTCTGGCGCTCGCACGTGGACTGGCTGTCGTTCAGCGCGCGGGAGAACCGGGCGCTCGACCGCGAGGTGGAGGACGGCGGCGGCCTGGTGGTGCTCGACCAGCGGGTGCGGCGCGGGGGCAGCCACCACCAGAAGCTGGTCGTCTGCCGGCACGACCAGGACCCCACCAGGGACGTGGCCTTCGTCGGCGGCATCGACCTGTGCCACAGCCGGCGCGACGACGCCGACCACCGCGGCGACCCGCAGACGCTGCCCATGTCCTCGGCCTACGGACCCACACCGCCGTGGCACGACGTCCAGCTGGAGATCCGCGGACCGGCCGTGGCGGCGGTGGACACGGTCTTCCGGGAGCGCTGGGACGACCCGACCGACCCCGATTCGGGCAACCCCATCGCGCACGTCCTCGACCGCCTCGGGCGCGGCCGGGTGGACGCCGACACGCTGCCGCCGCAGCTGCCGCCCCCGCCGCCGGCCGGGCCGCACCTGGTGCAGAACCTGCGGACCTACCCCGCCATCCGGCCGCCCTACGACTTCGCCCCGGACGGGGAGCGCTCCATCGCCCGCGGCTACAGCAAGGCGGTCAGGCGCGCCCGCCGGCTGGTGTACCTCGAGGACCAGTACATGTGGTCGGCCGACGTGGCCCGCCTGTTCGCCGAGGCGCTGGCCGAGCACGACGACCTGCACCTGGTGGTCGTCGTCCCGCGGGTCCCCGACCAGGAGGGCGCGATCGCCGAGCGGCCGCAGTACGTCGGGCGGTGGGAGGCGATCGAGGCGTGCCGGCGGGCCGGCCGCGACCGGGTGCACGTCTACGACGTGGAGAACCACGAGGGGACGCCGGTGTACGTGCACGCCAAGGTGTGCGTGGTCGACGACGTCTGGGCCAGCGTGGGCAGCGACAACTTCAACCGGCGCTCGTGGACCCACGACAGCGAGCTGTCCAGCGCCGTCCTCGACACCACCCTCGATCCCCGGGAGCCGCGCGACCCGGCCGGCACCGGCGACGGTGCGCGCACCTTCGCCCGCGACCTGCGGCTGCAGCTGGCCCGCGAGCACACCGACCGGGCCGCCGACGGCGGCGAGGACGCCGACCTGGTCGACCCCGCGGCGTTCGTCGCCACGCTCGACGCCGCGGCCGACGCCCTCGACGCCTGGCACGACGGCGGCCGCGTCGGCCCGCGTCCCCGTGGCCGGCTGCGCCACCACCGGCCCGAGCGCCTGTCGCTGACGACCCGGCTGTGGGCCACGCCGGTCTACCGCCTGGTCGACGATCCCGACGGCCGACCCCTGCGCCTCCGCCGCCGCGGCGAGTTCTGACCGGGCCCACCACCTCCGAGCCCGGCGGCGACGGCCGGGCCCCACCCGGCACAGTCGTGCTCTGCCTGCTCCTGTGAGCAGAGCACTCTCCAGGGACACCCACGACGGCTCCAGGAGGAGGGGCGCGCCGGATGCTGCAACCGTGTGCGACCTCGACCTACCCGGTCTGATCCGGCGGATCCGGCGCGTCGCCGACCTGTCCCAACGGGAGGTCGCCCGGGCCACGGGGATCCCGAGGGCGACGGTCGCCGCCGGCGAGGCCGGCACGCGCGGGCTCGACGTCCGGGCGCTGGCGCGGCTGGCGGCCGTGGCGGGCTTCGGCTCGCGCTGGTGGACGGCGAGGGCGTGGAGGTCGCCCCGATGGACGCAGGCGCCGTCCGGGACGAGGGCGGCCGGTGCTTCCCGGCACACCTGGACACCCGGCACGGCGACGACGGCTGGTGGCACGGGCCGCACCGGTACGACCGGCCACCGGTCACCTCCACGTTCACCCGCGACCGACGGGAGCGGGACCGTCGACGCGGGCGTCGCGGGACGCCCGACGACCACCAGCGACCGCAGCCGGGGGACGCTCCGGCGGAGCGGGCGGCGGCACGTCGCGCCGCGGCGCGGGAGGCACGGGCGGAGGAGCGACGGCGGCGCCTCGAGGCCGGGGAGATCGCCCCGGCCGACCTGGGCTTCGAGTGCACGTGCCCGGCCGCGTGCGACGAGCTCGACGACCGGTCCGGCCCGCCGAGGCACGCCGCGGACTGCCCGTGTGGCTGCGACGTCGGCTGACCCGCTGCTACGGTGAGGACCGTGCGCGGCAGCCTCCTGCTTACCCGCCGCGGCGAGGCCCTCTCCTAGGTCGGCCCCCTCGCCGCGGAGATCCTGCCGTGGTCGGGTGCGTCCCCGGCGCCTGCTGACCGCCCCCAGGAGCGACAGTCCAGCCCGCGCCAGAGGAGTCGAGTCCCCGTGAGCACCCCGCAGCACCCGCACGCCCGCAACCCCCAGCGTCCCTCGCGGATGCCGATCCACCGCTACGCCCCCTTCCAGCCGATCGACCTGCCCGACCGCACCTGGCCGGAGACGGTCACCACCGCGGCCCCGCGCTGGTGCGCCGTCGACCTGCGCGACGGCAACCAGGCCCTCATCGACCCGATGACCCCCGACCGCAAGCGGCGGATGTTCGAGCTGCTGGTCCGGATGGGCTACAAGGAGATCGAGGTCGGCTTCCCCGCGGCCAGCCAGACCGACTACGACTTCGTCCGTCAGCTGGTCGAGGACGACCTGGTACCCGACGACGTCACGATCCAGGTGCTCACCCAGGCCCGCGACGAGCTGATCGAGCGCACCTTCGAGTCGCTGCGCGGCGCCCGGCAGGCGATCGTGCACCTCTACAACTCGACCAGCACCCTGCAGCGCCGCGTCGTCTTCACCAGCGACCGCGCCGGCATCGTGGACATCGCCGTCCACGGCGCGCAGCTGGTGCGCAAGCTGGCCGAGCAGATGGGCGACACCGAGATCCGCTACCAGTACAGCCCGGAGTCCTTCACCGGCACCGAGCTGGACTTCGCCGTCGAGATCTGCAACGCGGTCACCGACGTCTGGGAGCCCACCCCTGACCGGCCGACCGTCCTCAACCTGCCGGCCACCGTCGAGATGGCCGAGCCGACGGTCTACGCCGACCAGGTCGAGTGGATGCACCGCAACCTGGGCCGCCGCGACGCCGTCGTCCTGAGCCTGCACCCGCACAACGACCGCGGCACCGCCGTCGCCGCCGCCGAGCTGGGCCACCGCGCCGGCGCCGACCGCATCGAGGGCTGCCTGTTCGGCAACGGCGAGCGCACCGGCAACGTCGACCTGGTCACCCTGGGCCTGAACCTGTTCAGCCAGGGCATCGACCCGCAGATCGACTTCTCCGACATCGACGAGATCCGGCGCACCGTCGAGTACTGCAACCAGCTGGGCGTGCACGAGCGGCACCCCTACGGCGGCGACCTGGTCTACACCGCGTTCTCCGGGTCGCACCAGGACGCGATCAACAAGGGCTTCGCGGCGCTGGCCGCCGACGCGCAGGCCGCCGGCACGGCCGTCGACGAGATGCCCTGGGCGGTCCCGTACCTGCCGATCGACCCCAAGGACGTCGGCCGCAGCTACGAGGCGGTCATCCGGGTGAACAGCCAGTCCGGCAAGGGCGGCGTCGCCTACATCATGAAGACCGAGAACCAGCTCGACCTGCCCCGCCGGCTGCAGATCGAGTTCAGCGCGGTCATCCAGCGGCACACCGACGACGAGGGCGGTGAGGTGACCGCCCAGCAGATGTGGGCCGCGTTCAGCAGCGAGTACCTGCCCGACCCGGACGCGCCGTGGGGCCGCTTCGCGCTCAGCGGCCACCGGCACACCGCCCACGGCGACCAGGTCGACGAGATGGTGGTCGAGCTGACCGACGAGGGCGTCCCGGTGGTCGTGGAGGGCCGGGGCAACGGCCCGATCGCGGCCTTCGTCGACGCGCTGCGCAGCCTCGACGTCGACGTCCGCGTCCTGGACTACGCCGAGCACGCGCTCTCGGCCGGCGGCGACGCCCGGGCCGCGGCCTACGTCGAGTGCGCCGTCGGCGACCGCGTGCTGTGGGGCGTGGGCATCGACCCGAACATCGTCTCGGCGTCGCTGCGCGCGGTCGTCTCGGCGGTGAACCGGGCTCAGCGGTAGTCGGCGGACCCCGCTCCGGGGCGCTCGGGCGGGGCGTCACCGGGCTCGTCGCCGTGGTGGCCCGCGTCCTGGTGACCGGCACGGCCGAACTCGTCGACCAGCAGCAGGTCCCGGCGCACGTGCCGGCGGCGGTAGGCCACCCGGCTGATCAGGTGCGCGCTGACCGGCGCGGTCAGCAGCTGGAAGGCCGCCACGAGCAGCAGCATCCAGGCGTTGGCCCAGCCGTCCAGCCGGATGGCGGCCCCGACCATGACGAGCAGGACCCCGAGCACCTGGGGCTTGGTGCCGGCGTGCATCCGGGACAGCACGTCGGGGAAGCGCACCAGCCCCAGCCCGGCGGTGAGGCAGAGGACGGCGCCGGCCAGCAGGCAGGTGAAGGCCACGACGTCGGCGAGTACGGTCACGACCGGCTCTCCCTCTCCTCGGCGGCCACCGGCAGGCCGAGGTCGCGGCCGTCCCCGGTACGCGAGCGCAGCAGCATCCCGCCGACGTAGCGGGCCACCGACACCGAGCCGACGAAGGCCAGCAGCGACACCACCACGAGCACCGGCACGAGCGTCGGGTCGCGCACCAGCGCGGCGTGGACCGCGAGGCCGGCCGCGATGATCACCAGGAGCGTGTCGGTGGCGACCACCCGGTCCAGCAGCGACGGACCGCGGGCCAGCCGGACGAGGGCGAGCAGCGCTCCCCCGCCGATGAGCGCGTACAGCGCCGCCGCGACGAGCGTCACGGTGTCGGCACCCCCTCTGTCCGGTGCCCCTCGAGGGCGGCGACGTCGTCGGCGGACCCGAACGCCCGGACCAGCCGCTCCTCGACCACGAGGACGTGGGCCTTCTTGCGTGCCACGTCGGCCATGTCGCGCACGGGCAGCAGGTGGAGGGTCATCACCCGCTGCTCCCGGTCCAGGTCCAGCACCAGGGACCCGGGGACGAGCGAGGTCGCCTCGGCGACCATCGTCAGCAGCAGGTCGGAGTCGGCGCGCAACCGGACCTGCACGATCGCGGTGCGGTGCACCCCGCCGGGCCGCAGGGCCTGCCAGGCGACGTCGGCACCGGACACGAACAGGTCGACGACGAAGTGCCCCAGGAAGGCCAGCAGCGGCGCCGGCCGGACCCGGACCCCGCCGACCACGTGCGGCAGCGGCAGCAGTGTCAGCACGGTCAGGGCGACGAGCAGGCCGGAGAGCAGGTTCGCCCACGACCAGGTGCCCCACAGCAGCATCCAGACCACGACCAGCCAGACGACCAGCGGGACCTGGTGGCGCAGCCGGGTCGCGGCGGGCTCGACGCTCACGGAGCCTCCTCCGTCCCGAACACCGAGGACACGTAGGGCGTGCGGTCGATCAGGTCCGTCGCGGCCCGGTCGGCCAGGCCGTACAGCGGCCCGGCCAGCCCGGTGAGGGCCACGGTGAGCGCGACCAGCGCCGCGGTGGCACCCACCATCGTCCCCGGCAGCGGACGCAGCGCACGGACCGCCCCCGCCGCGGGCGGGAGGTCGGGCTCGGTCGCCGTGGCCACCGCGGTGTGCCGGCGCCAGGCCTCCTGCAGCGGGGTGCGCGCCCCGCCGTCCGGGGACGTCTCCCCGTCGGCGGACGCCGCACCGTCACCCGGGGGCCGCGGGCGCAGCGTGGCGGCCGCGGCGGCCGCCGCCGCGGCCGCGGTGTCCTCGGCCGGCGCCTGGCTCGGGGACCGCCAGAAGGCGCGCGTCCAGACGCGGGCGACCGCGAGCAGCGTGAGCAGGCTGGTCACCACCCCGCCGGCGACCAGCACGTGCGCCGCGGCGCTGCCCTCGGCGACCCCGGCCTGCAGGAGGCCGAGCTTGCCGATGAAGCCCGACAGCGGCGGGATCCCGGCCAGGTTCATCGCCGGCACGAAGAACAGCACGGCCAGCAGCGGCGAGCGCCGGGCCAGGCCGCCGAGCCGGTTCACCGACGTCGTCCCGCCCTGCCGCTCGACCAGCCCGGCGACCAGGAACAGCGTCGTCTGGATGGCGATGTGGTGGGCCACGTAGAAGACCGCGCCGGCCAGCCCCGCCGCCGTCCCCAGGGCGATGCCGAACACCATGTAGCCGATGTGGCTGACCAGCGTGAACGACAGCATCCGGCGCAGGTCGCTCTGCGCGACCGCGCCGAGGATGCCGATCAGCATCGTGGCCAGCGCCGCCCACATCAGCACGTCGTCGAGCGCGCCGCCGGGGAACAGCAGCGTCTGGGTGCGGATGATCGCGTACACGCCGACCTTGGTGAGCAGGCCGGCGAAGACGGCGGTGACCGGGGCCGGTGCGGTCGGGTAGCTGTCGGGCAGCCACGCCGACAGCGGGAAGACCGCGGCCTTGATGCCGAACGCGATGAGCAGCATCGACTGCAGCAGCACCTGCGTGCCCTCGGGCAGCTCGCCGAGCCGGACCGCCAGCTGCGCCATGTTCACCGTGCCGGTCGCGGCGTAGAGCAGCCCGATCGCGGCGAGGAACACCAGCGAGCTGGTCAGGCTGACCACGATGTAGGTGATGCCGCCGCGGATGCGCGTCGCCGTGCCGCCGAGGGTCAGCAGCACGTAGGAGGCCATCAGCAGGATCTCGAAGCCGACGTAGAGGTTGAACAGGTCGCCGGCGAGGAAGGCGTTGCCCACGCCCGCGACGAGCACCAGGAACGTCGGGTGGAAGATCGACAGCGGCGTCTCCTCCGACCCGTCGGCCGCGCCCTGGCCGACGGCGAACAGGAGGACGCCCAGCGCCACGGTCGAGGCGACCACCAGCATCAGCGCCGACAGCCGGTCGACGACCAGCACGACGCCCAGCGGGACCGGCCAGCCGCCGACGGACACCGAGCTCGCGCCCTCGGCGTCCGCCACGAGCAGCAGGACCACCGAGACGGCGAGCACGGCGGACAGCACCGTCACGCTGAGGGTGCGCTGGAAGGTCGGGTGGCCGGACACCAGCAGCGCGCCGGCCGCCCCCAGCAGCGGGAGCAGCACCGGCAGCGGGGCGAGGACCTCGATCACCGGGTGCCGCTCCCCGCGGGCAGGTCGACGTCGTCGGCCAGGTCGTCGAGGTCCCTGGCGAGGCTGTCGGCGTGGCCGGCGGCGCGGTCGTCGGGGGCCAGGTCGTCCGGGTCGAGCTCGTCGGCGTCCGGAGCCCGCCGGGAGGCGACCCGGCGGTCCTCCTCGTCGGTGCCGACGGCCTCGTTGCGGGCCAGCCGCCAGGAGCGGTGGATGATCGCCAGCACGAACGCCGAGACACCGAAGGTGATCACGATGGCGGTCAGGATCAGCGCCTGCGGCAGCGGGTCGTTGATCTCCTCCGGGTCGGAGTAGCCGAGGATCGGCGCCAGCCCCGCGGGTCCGCCGGTGGACAGCAGCAGCAGGTTGGTCGCGTTGCCCAGCAGCACGAAGCCCAGCAGCACACGGGTGAGACTGCGGTCGAGCAGCAGGTAGACCCCCGCCGCGTAGAGCCCGCCGATCATCACCGGCAGCACGATCGTGGGGGTCATCGCAGCACCACCTCCCCGGGGTCGAGTTCGATCGGGTCCTCCTGGTCCTCCTGGCGGTCGAGCTCGGCGCCCAGGCTGCGCAGCACGTCGAGGACCAGCCCGACGACGATCAGGTAGACGCCGCAGTCGAAGAACAGCGAGGTCACGAGCTTGACGTCGCCGAGCACCGGCAGCGTCGTCTCCAGGATCGCCGTCTGCAGCACCCCGGCCCCCAGCAGGAGGCCGGCGACGCCGGTGCCGCCGGCGAAGAGCAGCCCGCTGCCCAGCAGCAGGCCCGGCGCGACCGGCGCGGCCTCGCCCAGCTCGTAGCGCCCGCCGGCCAGGTAGCGCAGCACCAGCGCCAGGCCCGCGACCAGGCCGCCGGCGAACCCGCCGCCGGGCTCGTTGTGCCCGCTGAAGAGCAGGTACAGCGAGAACACCGTGATGGTGTGGAACAGCAGCCGGGTGACCACCTCGAGCACCACCGAGCGGCGGGCCGGGTCGAGCGTCGCGGTGGCGGCCAGCCAGCGGTCCCGCGGGGCCCGCCGGCCGGGCCCGCGCCGCTGCACCAGGTCCGCGCGGGTCACGCGGTCGACGCCGCCGGTGCGGCCGCGGAGGAAGACCAGGCTGGCCACGCCGGTGGCGGCGACGACGAGCAGCGAGATCTCGCCGAGGGTGTCCCAGGCGCGGATGTCGACCAGCGTCACGTTGACGACGTTCTTCCCGCCGCCGAAGTCGTAGGCCGGTCCGGGCCAGTCCTCCGACACCGGGACGGCGGTGCGAGCGGACAGCGCCACCGCGCCGACGGCGGCCATGAACGCGCCCACCGCGACCGCGATCACCCCGCGGACGGCGCGCTCGCGCGGCCGGTGCCGCTCGGAGATGTCCTTGGGGAGCTTGCGCAGCACCAGCACGAAGACGACGAGGGTGAGCGTCTCGACGAGGAACTGCGTGAGCGCGAGGTCGGGGGCACCCTGCAGCGCGAAGACGACCGCGATGCCGTACCCGGTGACGCCGACGACCAGCACCGCCGACAGCCGCTGGCGGATCCGCAGGGTCAGCGCGGCGGCGGTCACGACGACGACGCCGACCACCGCCTGCACGGGGGTGTCCCAGGCCCGCCACTCGCCGGGCCACGGCGCGCGGGTGAGCAGCAGCGTGCCGGGCAGGGCCAGCACCACCACCAGGATGGTGCCGAGGTAGGCCGGCAGCGAGCCGCGCTGGGTGGTGCCGGTGACCAGCACCGAGAGCCGGTCGATGCCCTGGACGACGTTCCAGTAGCCCTCGTCGGCCGAGGCGCCGACGGCCACCCGACGCTGCAGCCGCTGGACCCGTTCCCGGACGGCGAACAGCGCGGCACCGCCGGCGACCGTGAGGGCGGACAGCGCCAGCGCCGGCTGCCAGCCGTGCCACAGCGCCAGGTGCTCGGCCTCGGGGGCCAGCAGCGGCAGCGTCTCGCCGTAGGCGGCGACCAGCGGGTCCAGCAGCGGGCTGGCCGGCCCGAGGACCAGCCCGGTCAGCGCCAGGACGGCGGGCGCGGCCAGGAACAGCGGCTCCGGCGGGTGCTCGAGTCCGGTGTCGGGCGTCCCGGGTTTGCGGGCGAAGGCACCCCACACGAAGCGGGCGGTGTAGGCGGCGGTGAGCACCGAGCCCGCGACCAGCCCGGTGAGGACGACCAGCGCGACGGTCCGGTCGGGCAGGCCGCCGTCCAGCAGGGCGGTGAACGCCGCCTCCTTGCCGACGAAGCCCAGCAGGGGCGGCAGCCCGGCCATGGAGGCCGCGGCGGCCGTGCCGACGGCGGCCAGCACCGGCACCCGGCGGCCGAGGCCGGAGAGCCGGCGCAGGTCGCGGGTGCCGGTCGCGTGGTCGATGACGCCGACGGTGAGGAACAGCGTGGACTTGAACAGCGCGTGAGCGATCGTCATGGTCAGCCCGGCGACGGCCAGCTCGGAGCTGCCCGCACCGACGAGCGTGACCAGGAAGCCCAGCTGGCTGACCGTGCCGAAGGCCAGCAGCAGCTTGAGGTCCTTCTGCCGCAGCGCGCGGTACCCGCCGACGAGCATGGTCGCCACACCCAGGCCCAGCACCACCGGCCGCCAGCCCGGGACGTCGGCCAGGCCCGGCGCCAGCCGCGCGACCAGGTAGACGCCGGCCTTCACCATCGCCGCGGCGTGCAGGTAGGCGCTGACCGGCGTCGGCGCCTCCATGGCCGCGGGCAGCCAGAAATGGAAGGGCACGAGCGCGGACTTGGTGACCGCACCGGCCAGCACCAGGGCCGCGCCGACGGTCATCGCGGTGCCGCTGCCGGGGTCGGCGACGACCTCCGACAGCAGGAACGAGCCGCTGGCCTGGCCGATCACGATCAGCCCGACCAGCATGGCCAGGCCGCCGGCGGTGGTCAGGATCAGCGCCTGCGACGCCGCCCGCCGCGCGGCCAGCCGCCGTCCCGAGCCCCCGATGAGGAGGAAGGAGAAGACGGTGGTGAGCTCCCAGAACACGTAGAGCAGCAGCAGGTCGTCGGCGAGGACCAGGCCGAGCATGGACCCGGCGAAGGCGGTGAGGCAGCCGGCGAAGCGGCCGGTGCCCTCCTCGCCCGGGGCGAAGTAGCGGGCGCAGTAGACCAGCACCAGGGCGCCGACGCCGGTGACCAGGGCGGCGAAGGCGAGCGCCAGGGCGTCGAGCCGCAGCGCCACCTCGAGCTGGAGCGCGGGGACCCACGGCACCGTCTCCCGCTGCTCCCCGCCGGCGAGGACCGGGCCCAGGCGGGACAGCACCCACCCGAAGGCGGCGGCGGGCACGAGCGCCAGGACGAGGAAGGCCTGCCGCCCCCACCACCGCACGAGCACGGGCGCCAGCACGCCGGCGATGAGGTGGAGGAGCAGTAGTACGAGCACGTGTCTCCGGGAGTCGAGGGCGGCTCGGGGACACCAGTGACGTCGGTCGGACGACGGCCGGCGGTGACCCCCAGCCTACCCGGCCACGATCAGGTCACCTGATCGTCGCGCGTCCTCCCCGACCGCCCACGGTGAGGGAGGACGCACTGCGGTGCGGGAGGAGGGCGCGGCTCAGCCCTCGGCGAGCTCGGCGGCGGCCAGCCAGTCGGTCTCGACCTGCTCCTTCTCCGCGAGCAGCTCCCGCAGCCGGCCGTCGAGCTCGAGCACCCGCGCGTGGTCGGTGGCCGCGGCGGCGAGGTCGGCGTGCAGCCGCTCCTCCTCGGTCCCCAGCCTCTCCAGCCGGCGCTCGAGCCGGGCGGCCTCCTTGCGCGCCGCGCGGACCTCGGCCGCCGAGGGCCCGGCGGCGACCGGCGCCGCGGCCGCCGGGGTCAGCCCGCCCCCGGAGGAGGGCAGGACCGCCTCGCCCGCCGCGCGGCGCGCCAGGTACTCCTCGACGCCACCGGGCAGCGCGGCCAGCGAGCCGTCGCCCATGAGGGCCACCACCGAGTCGCACACCCGGTCGACGAAGTACCGGTCGTGGCTGACCACCAGCACCGTGCCGGGGAAGGAGTCGAGCAGGTCCTCGAGCTGGGTGAGCGTGTCGATGTCGAGGTCGTTGGTGGGCTCGTCGAGCAGCAGCACGTTCGGCTCGGCCATGAGCAGCCGCAGCAGCTGCAGCCGGCGCCGCTCACCGCCGGAGAGGTCGCCGACCGGCGTCCACTGCCGCGACGCCGGGAACCCGAACCGCTCGGCCAGCGACGACGCCGAGATCTCCTGGTTGCCGATCCGCGCGATGCGGGCGATCTCCTGCACCGCCTCGAGCACCCGCAGCCGCGCGGGCAGCTCGGTGACGTGCTGCGACAGGTGGGCCGGCGCCACCGTCTGCCCGCGCACCACGCGGCCGCGGTCGGGCTCGGTCTCACCGACCAGCAGCCGCAGCAGCGACGTCTTCCCGGCGCCGTTCACCCCGACCACGCCGATCCGGTCGCCGGGGCCGACGTGCCAGGTCAGGTCCCGGAACAGCGGGCGCGGGCCGTCGTCGGCGGGGACGGCGTAGTCGACGTCCTCGACGTCGTAGACGGTCCGGCCGAGCCGGCGGGCGGCGAAGCCCTTGAGCGCCATCGTCTCGCGCGGCGGCGGCTCGTCGGCGATCAGCGCCTCGGCCGCCTCGATGCGGAACCGCGGCTTGCTGGTGCGCGCGGGCGGCCCGCGGCGCAGCCAGGCCAGCTCCTTGCGCACCAGGTTCTGCCGCCGCTCCTCGGTGACCGCCGCGATCCGCGAGCGCTCGGCCCGGGCCAGGACGTACGCCGCGTAGCCGCCCTCGTAGGCGTGCACCGCGCCGTCGGCGACCTCCCACGTCTGGGTGCAGACCTCGTCGAGGAACCAGCGGTCGTGGGTGACGACGACGAGCGCGCCGACCCGCCGCGTGACGAAGTCGGCGAGCCAGGCCACGCCCTCGACGTCGAGGTGGTTGGTCGGCTCGTCGAGGACGAGCAGGTCCAGCGGGCGGATCAGCTGCGCGGCCAGCGCCACGCGCCGCCGCTCGCCGCCCGACATCGGCGCGACCGGGCTGTCCAGCCCCAGCCGGTCGAGCTCCAGGCCGGTGAGCACGCTGCGGACGCCCGCGTCGGCGGCCCACTCGTGCTCGGCGGCGAACAGGCTCTCCGGCAGGACGACGTCGCGGACGGTGGCGCCCGGCGGCAGGGTGCCGGACTGGTCGAGGACGCCGACGGCGAGGTCACCGCGCCGGGTGACGCGCCCGCTGTCGGGGTCCTCCTGCCCGGTCAGGACGCCGAGCAGCGTGGACTTGCCGCTGCCGTTGCGGCCGACGACGCCGATCCGCTCGCCGGACGCCACGCCGAGCGAGACGTCGTCGAGCAGCACGGTCGTGCCGTGCGCCTTGGACACCCGCTCGAGGTTGAGCAGGTTCAGCGGGGCGCTCACCGTCGGGTCCAGGTCATGGGGTCCCCAGTATCACCGGTCCCCGTCCCGCCCTCCGTCAGGCGGCGGGGACGTCTCCTCCGGGCAGCGCTAGTGGACCGCAAGGGGTCCGCAAGTCGCGTCCGGAGAGTCGACGTCAGCACTCCCCGGCACCACGGGGGCGAGAGCGGAGGACGACATGAGCACCACGGCAGCGGCGCACGACGCGGCGTCACCCGGTCCGGCGCCGGCCGGGCCGCACCTGCGGGCGGTCCCGCCACTGCCGGAGCCGGCCCGGGGGACGACGGCGCCGGGCACGACGGCGCTGTGGTGGGCGCGGCTGCTGCGCCGCGGCCCCGGCCCGGTCGAGCACTCGCTGGTCGCCGTGAACTCCGACCGCTTCCCCGACGGCACCCGCGTGGACATGACCGCGGTCGACGCCCGCGGCCGCCGGCCGGCCGGGTGGCAGGTCGACGTCCGCTTCCGGGCCGCCGACGGCCGGGTGCTCCGGATCGAGGTCGCCGAGCCGCTGGCCGCGCTGTGCCCGCCGATGTGGTTCGCCGAGGTGCACCACGCCTCGAGCGCGCTGCCCTCGACCTCGCTGCTGGCCTTCCGGGGCGCCGCGTTCCGGCCCGGTGCGCTGGTCGGCCCGCACGAGCTGGCCGCCGCCGGCGTCCGCGCCGCCGACCGCATCGGCGAGGTGCGCTGGTGGACCCGCTCGGGCCTGGTCGACACGGTGACCGTGGCGCCGGTGTACCGCCGACGCGGCGTCGCCCGCACGCTGGTCACCGCCGCCGAGGGGCTGCGCTCGCTGCGCGGCTGGGCGCCGCTGCGCTCCGACGGCCGGCTCACCGACGCCGGTGCCGGCTGGCTGGCCGGCGCCCCCGCCCCCTGGCGGCCGCGGCTGGCCGAGCGCACCGAGGTGCTGGCCCCCGAGGACACCGACGAGGGGCCGACCGGCGTCGCCCGCCTGCTGCGCTGAGTCACCGGCCCGTCACCCTCGACGGGCAGAAAGGCGGCGCGCCACCGGATCGCGCCGTCCCGTTCTGCAGCGCGGCCCGGGCCCGCCTAGCGTCGGCCCGGTGCTGCCCGCGGTCCCCTGGTCGGAGGTGGAACGCCGTGCCCGCACCGTCCCCGGCGGACCCGTGGTGCGGTCCGGGGGCGCCGACGACCTGACCGTGCGCGGCCTGGTCACCGACTCGCGCCGGGTGGTCCCCGGATCGCTGTTCGCCTGCGTCCGCGGAGCGGCCAGCGACGGGCACCGGCACGCCGCCGCGGCGGCCGCCGCCGGGGCGGCCGCCCTGCTGGTGGACCGCCCGGTCGACACGGACCTGCCCGTCCTCTGCGTGCCGTGGGTGCGCGCGCACCTGGGCCCGCTGGGCGCCCTGCTGGCCGGCGATCCCGGGCGGCAGCTGGGCCTGGTGGGCGTGACCGGCAGCAACGGCAAGACGACGACCAGCGCGCTCGTCGGCGGCGTGCTGGAGGCCGGCGGTGACCGCACGGGCGTCGTCGGCACGCTCGGCGCCCGGGTCGGCACCCGGTCGCGGCCGACGGCGCTGACCACACCCGAGGCCCCGGAGCTGCACGAGCTGCTGCGCTGGATGGTCGACGCCGGGGCGCGGCGGGCCGTCGTCGAGGCCTCCTCGATCGCGCTGGACCGCGGCCGCCTGGACGGGCTCGACCTCGACGTCGCCGTCTTCACCGGCTTCGAGGAGGACCACCTCGACCACCACGGCACCCTCGAGCACTACTGGGCCAGCAAGGCGCGGCTGTTCGAGCCGGACCGGACGGCGGCCGGCGTGGTCGTCGTCGACGACCCGTGGGGGCGGCGGCTGGCCGACCAGGCCCAGGTGCCGGTGACCCGGGTGGGGACGGCGGCCGACGCCGACGTCCGGGTGCTGGGCTGGCGGACCGGCGCCGCGGGCACCGAGGTGCTGCTGGCCGACGACACCGGCGGGCACCGGGTGCGCAGCCGCCTGGTCGGCCGGGTGCACGTGGGCAACCTGGCCGCGGCCTGGGCGACCGGCCGGGTGCTCGGCGTGCCGGCCGACCGGATCGCCGCGGGGCTGGCCGCGGTGGTCCCGCCGCGCGGCCGCGGCACCGTGCTCGGCGGGTCGGGACGGCCGGTGGTCGTCGTCGACTACGCGCACACGCCGCACGCCCTGGCCGCGGCCATCACCACCTCCCGCGACCTGTGCGGCCCCGGCGGCCGCGTGCACCTGGTGCTCGGCGCCCGCGGCCGGCGCGACCGCTACAAGCGGCAGGGGCTGGGCGAGTCGGCCCGCGCCGCGGACTGCGTGTGGCTGACCAACGAGGGCAGCCACGGGGAGGACCCGGCGGCGATCATCGCCGAGCTGCGGGTCGGCCTGCTCGGCACGAGTGCGGCCGTGCGCACCGTCCTCGACCGGCGGCAGGCCATCTCGGCCGCCGTCCGCGCGGCCGGCCCGGCCGACGTCGTCCTCGTCGTCGGCCGCGGCCACGAGACGCGGGTGCTCGACACCGCCGACCCGCGCGACGCCGTGCACCTCGACGACGCCGAGGTGGCCACCACCGCGCTGATCGCCGAGCACGGCCCGCCGGTCCGCGGTGCCGGCCGCGCCGAACGCGCCTCCTGACGGGTCCCGTCCGCCGGCGGAGGACACGGGCGAGTCTCAGCGCTACGGTCGTCGCTAGTTGAGCCCTCAACCGAGGAGGCCGGCCGTGCCCGCCGTGACCGTCGAGGACACCACCACGCTCCCCCGCGTCCCGCTGCCCGCCCCGGGCACCGTCCGGCGCCGCACCCGGTCGGTGACCACCGCGCCGTCGGGCCTCGAGGGCGAGGGCTTCCCGGTCCGCCGCGCCTTCGCCGGCGTCGACCTGCGCGACCTCGACCCGTTCGTCCACACGGACCAGATGGGCGAGGTCGAGTACGCACCCGGCGAGCCCCGCGGGACCTCCTGGCACCCGCACCGGGGGTTCGAGACCGTCACCTACACCATCGACGGCACCTTCGAGCACGCCGACTCCCACGGGGGTGGCGGCACCATCAGCAACGGCGACACCCAGTGGATGACCGCCGGCGGCGGCGTCCTGCACGTCGAGCGGCCGCCGGAGCACCTGGTGCGGAGCGGCGGGCTGTTCCACGGCCTGCAGCTGTGGGTGGACCTGCCGCGGGCCCGGAAGTGGGTGGAGCCCCGCTACCAGGACCTGCGTGCCGACGTGTCCGTGCTGCTGGCCAGCCCCGACGCCGGGGCGTTCCTGCGGGTGATCGCCGGCGACGTCGGCGGGCACCGCGGCCCCGGCTCGACCTGCACGCCGATGGCGATGGTGCACGCCACCGTCTCCGCCGGCACGACGCTGGACCTGCCGTGGGACCCCTCGTTCAACGCGCTGGTCCACGTCCTGTCCGGCGCCGGCTCGGTGGGCGTCGACGGGGCGCCGGTGCGCGCCGGCCGGCTCGCCGTCCTCGGCCCGGGCGACACGGTGACGGTCCACGGCGCCGTCCACCAGGAGTCGCGGACGCCGGCGCTCGACGTCGTCGTCCTCGGCGGCCGGCCGATCCGCGAGCCGATCGCGGTGCACGGGCCGTTCGTCATGGACTCCCGGCAGGAGGTGCTCGACGCCGTCGCCGACTTCTCGGCCGGCCGCCTGGGCGCCGTGCCCGCCCAGCACGTGCCGCACGCCGCCGTCCGGGGCGGGAGCGGCCGGTGACCACGACCCCCGGTGGCGGCTTCCCCGCGGCCGCCGGGCGCTGCATGCTGGCCGCCACCGGTCGCCGACGCCAGGAGCCGCCCGTGTCCGTCTTCCCGCCCATCCCGCTGGCCGAGTGGGCCGACACCAAGGAGACCGTGCACCGGTTCCTGCAGGTCGTCGGCAAGCTGCGGCTGGCCAACGCCCCGCGGCGCAACCACTGGTGGCACATCCCCTTCCACCTCACCGGCCGGGGCCTCACCACCCGGCCGATGGGCTTCGACCCCGTCTTCGCCGTCGACCTCGACCTGGTCGACCACCGGCTGGAGGTGACCGTCGCCGACGGACGGCGGGCGTCGTTCCCGCTGCCGGGGCTGAGCGTGGCGGCGTTCTACCGGCAGCTGCTGGACACCCTCTCGGCCCTGGGCCTGCCGGCCGGCGTCGATCTGCCGGTCCCGTTCGACCTGGCCGACCGGACCCCGTTCGCCGAGGACGAGCACCACGCGTCCTACGACCCGGCGATGGTGACCCGCTACTGGGTGGTGCTGGGCCAGGTGGCGCAGGTCCTGGAGGAGTTCGCCGGCCGCAGCTACGCCAAGACCAGCCCGGTGCACCACTTCTGGCACACCTTCGACCTCGCCGTCACCCGCTTCTCCGACCGGAGGGTGGAGCAGCCGGACACCGTCGACCCCGTCACCCGCGAGGCCTACTCGCACGAGGTGATCAGCGCCGGCTTCTGGTTCGGTGACGCGCAGGTCCCCGAGCCGGCCTTCTACTGCTACACCGCGCCCGAGCCGGCGGGCCTGGCCGAGGAGCCGCTGCGGCCGGCCGGGGCCCGCTGGATCGACAGCCGCGGGGCCCACCTCGCGCTGCTCCCCTACGAGGACGTGCGGACCGCGGACGACCCGCGGGGTGTCGTCCTCGACTTCCTGGAGAGCGCCTACGCCGCCGGCGCCCGCCGCGCGGGCTGGGACCTCGGCGCCCTCCGCTGTCCGACCGCACCCGAGCCCCGCTGACCCGCCCACCCGCCCGGAGGCCCCGTCATGAGCAACCTCGACCGCCGCCCGCCCGCCCGCGAGCTGGGCGGCCTGGCCGGGACGACCGCCGGCCCGGCCCTCGACCTGCTGCCCGGCCGGGAGGTCGCCCTGGGGGAGAGCACCCGGGTGCGGCGGCTGCTGCCCACGCTGGGCCGGCGGATGGTCGGCGCCTGGGCGTTCGTCGACCACTACGGCCCCGACGACGTCGCCGACGGCCCGGGGATGCAGGTGCCGCCGCACCCGCACACCGGGCTGCAGACGGTCTCCTGGCTGCTGCAGGGCCGGGTGCACCACCGCGACTCGGTCGGCAGCGACGTCGCCTTCGGCCCCGGCGAGCTGGCGCTGATGACCGCCGGGCACGGCATCAGCCACTCCGAGCAGTCGCCGGTGCCCCACCCCCGGTACCTGCACGGCGCCCAGCTGTGGGTGGCGCTGCCCGACGCCGCCCGCGACACCGCGCCCGCCTTCGAGCACCACGCCACCCTGCCGGGCTTCGACTCCGACGGGGTGCGGGCCACGGTGCTCCTGGGCGGGTTCGGCGGGGCGACGTCGCCGGGGACGGCGCACACCCCGATCGTCGGGGTCGACCTGGACCTCGCCGCTGGCGCCGACGTCGAGCTGCCGCTGGAGCCGGACTTCGAGCACGCGCTGCTCGGCGCCTCCGGCGGTGCCGACGTCGAGGGCGCGCCGCTCGCCCACGGGGCGATGGTCTACCTCGGCACGGGCCGCCGGACGGTGCGGATCCGCACCGGGGCGGCGGCGAGGCTGCTGCTCCTCGGCGGCGAGCCGTTCGAGGAGCAGCTGGTGATGTGGTGGAACTTCGTCGGCCGGTCCGGCGAGGAGATCGTCGAGTACGCCGAGCGGTGGAACGCCGAGGACGAGCGCTTCGGCGTCGTCGAGGGCTACGAGGGCGACCGCCAGCTCGCCCCGGCGCTGCCGCCGGTACCGCTCAAGGCCCGCGGACGGGTCCGGTGAGCGTCGACGACCGCCACCTCGGCTTCCTCGCCGAGCACCGCTGGGGTGTGCTGGCCACCGTCAAGCGGGACGGCCGGCCGCAGCTGTCCAACGTCGGCTACGCCTACGACCCGGCGCAGCGGCTGTTCCGGGTGTCGGTGACCGCCGACCGTGCCAAGACCCGCAACCTGCAGGCCGATCCGCGGCTGACCCTGCACGTCTCGTCGCAGGACTTCTGGTCGTGGGTGGCCGTCGAGGGCACCGCGGAGCTCACCGCGGTGGCCGCCGACCCGCACGACGCCGCGGTCGAGGAGCTGGTCGCCTACTACCGCGGCGTCTCCGGCGAGCACGAGGACTGGGACGACTACCGGCGGGCGATGGTGGCCGACCGGCGGCTCGTCGTCCGGTTCACCCCCACGCACACCTACGGCCAGCTCCGCGGCCAGGCCCGGCCCCGGCCGGCACGTCCCCAGCGCGCCGACCCGGGCCCGCCACTCAGGCCGCCGCGGGCTCCTGCATGACGGTGAAGGCCGCGCCCCACGGGTCGGTGAGGACGGCGAAGCGGCCGAACTCGGTGTCCATCGGCGCCATCGTCACCTTGCCGCCGGCGGCCTCGACCGCGGCGACGGTCTCGTCGGTGGAGGAGACGCCGAAGCAGGTGGCCCACCCCTTCGGCGCGCCGGGACTGGTGCCGCCGAGCCCGCCGAGCGGGCGGTCGGCGGTGGCGAAGGTGGTGTAGCCCTCGACCCCGGGGACCTCCTCGTAGGTGAAGCCGAAGACCGCGGCGTAGAACTCGCGGGCCGCGGCCGGGTCGTCGACCGCGGCATCGTTCCAGACCAGGGAGCCGGGCTCGCCGTACACCTGGACGCCGGTGTGCGCTCCCGCCTGCCACAGGCCGAAGGCGTTGCCCTGGGGGTCGGCCGCGACGACCATCGTGCCCATCGGCCCGACCTCCATCGGCTCGACGACCACGGTGCCGCCGGCCTGGCGGATCCGGTCGCAGGTGGCCGCCGCGTCACCGGTCGCGAAGTACGTCGTCCAGGACGGCGAGGCGGAGGGGTCCATCAGGGGGCCGAGGCCGGCGGCCTGGTGGCCGTCCTTCAGCGCGTTGACGTAGCCGCCGAACTCGGGGCTGTCGGCCGTCCAGTCCCAGCCGAGCAGCGAGCCGTAGAAGGCCTTGGCCGCGGGGACGTCGGGCGCGCCGTAGTCGATCCAGCAGGGTGTGCCGTCGGGCCAGGGGGTGTCGCGCGTGGGCATGGTCTCCTCCTCGGGGATCGGGGAGGGCACCGTCCCACCCGGGGCCGACAGTTCTCCACCCCCTCGGCTCCGCGACCGCCGCTCGTGTGCACGTCCGCGGCAGTGCACACGAGGCGGTCAGAAGCGCCCGCCGCCGGTGCGCCCGCGGCTGCGCGAGCCACCGAACCCGCCGCCGCGGGGCCGCCCGCCGCCTCCGCCGCGCCCGCCGCCGAAGCCGCCGCCGAGCCCCCCGCCGCCGTAGCCGCCACCGAACCCGCCGCGGGCGCCGCCGGCCAGGATGCCGCCGAGCACGAGGCTGCCGAGGTCCACGCCGCCCCGCCCGTACCCGCCGCCCCCGTACCCGGGCCCGTAGCCGCCGCCGTACCCGCCACCGCCGTAGCCACCCGACCAGGTGCTGACGTCGTCCTGGGCGAGCTGCAGCGCCTGCTGGGCCAGCTGGTCGGCCACCTGCGCCTCCCGCAGCGCGCCCTCGGGGTCGGTGCGGCCGGTGCCCGCGGCGACGTCGAGGTGGCGCTGCGCCTCGGCCAGCCGGGTGCGCGCGTCCGGCCCGACCGCGCCGCGCCGGGTGGCGATGAAGTCCGCCGCCGCGGCCACCGTCGAGCGGGCCCGCAGCAGCGTCTGGTCGAGCGCGGCGGCGGCCCGGCGGGTGCGCGTCTGCGCGTCGCGGGCCACGGCCAGCGCCTGCTCGAGCGCGAGGTCGGCCTCCTCGAGCCGGCGCAGCGCCGTGACGGGGTCCGGGAGCCCGCCGTCGCCGGGGTGCAGCGCCTCGTCGGCGGCGGCCAGCCCGGCCTCCGCGCGGGCCACCTGGGGGCGCAGGCCGGCGCTGTTCCCGCCGGAGGACAGCAGCGCGCGGGCCTCGGCGAGGTCCTCCTCGGTCTCGGCGCGGACGGCGGGGATGCGGGTGGCGGCGGCCTCGAGGTCGCGCTCGAGCCGGGCGACGGCGTCGAGCAGGGTGCCCACCTGGGCCAGGGCGTCCTCGGCGGCGCGCAGGTCGCCCACCGCCTCCCCGGACCGGCCGGCCTCGAGGGCGGCACGCGCCTCGGCGGCCTCCTGCTCGGCGGCGGCCAGCCGTGCGCGGGCCTGGTCGAGGTTGTCGGCGACCGGAGCCAGCGCCGCGGCGGCGTACCGGCGGCGCAGCCGGGCCATCCGCTCCTCGTCCTGGGGCAGCCGCCCGTGCAGCGCGGTGATCCGCGGCCCCAGACCCTCGAGCACCTGCGGCGCGGTCCGCTCCAGGTCGCGCAGCTGGGCGAACGCCTCGGCCTGGGCGTCGAGCCGCTCGTCGGCGGCCGAGGTCAGCGCCAGGATCTCGGTCACCACGGCGCGCCGGGTCGGCTCGTCCTCGAGCACCTCGTCGTCGAGCCGCTGGCGCAGCGTGAAGGCGCGGGTGAGCTCCTGGCGCGACTGCGCCAGCGCCTCGGCGAACCCGGCCACGGCGGCCTCGCCGTACTGCAACCGCGCGAAGTCGAGGTCCAGCGAGGAGGTCTTCACCGCCTCGTCGAGGTCGAGCAGCGCGGAGCTCGCCCGGCCCTGCAGCTCCTCGGTGGGCACGCCGGCGTACGGGTCGGGCCGCTCCAGCCGGGTGGTGGGCGGCGGCTGCGCCTCCCGGCGACGGCGCCGGGACCGCGCCACCAGGTACGCCCCGCCCCCGACGACGGCGATCCCGCCGACGACGGCGGCGGTGGCCCCGCCCGACCCGCTGCCCGACCCGGCGTCCGGGGACGAGGACGTCGACGCCGCCGTGCCGCCCAGCCCGCCGGCGAAGGCCACCGCCGCCGCGGCCCAGTCGTCGACCGCGAGCTCGGGCTCCACCTCGGTGGCCAGGAACCCGTCGATCTCCGCGGTGCTCGACGGGAAGGCGTCGTCGACCCAGTAGCCGTACTGCCGGTCGTCCACCGCGACGGCGAGCAGCGCGTCGGTGCGGCCGAGCCCCGACGCCTCCGCCGTCTGCCGGGCCCACTCCCCGCCGTCCAGGCCGTCGAAGCCGAGGACGTAGACGACGAACACCTGCGTGCCGTCCTCGGCCTGCCGGTCGTCGATCGCGGCCTGCACCCGGGAGGTGTCGCCGCCGAGCACGCCGGCGACGTCGGTGACCTCCCCGGGCACGGAGGAGGGCGGCTCGGCCAGCGCGGGCCCGCCGCCGGCGAGCCACAGCACCGCCGCGACGGCGAGGACCCCCATCAGCCGGCGCACGGGACCGACCCTAGGCGCGGGACGCCGCCCGAGCAGCCCGGCCGGGTAGGACGCCCCCAACCGGGTAGGGCCCGGTCAGCCCAGCACCCGGCCCGAGGAGGACCCGTGAGCGAGAACGACCGCATCCCCGCCAGCCAGCTGCCCCCCGGGGCGGTGCGCCGGGCGGGCAACTGGGCGGTCGGCAACCGCGACGGGGAGCTCTTCGCCGTCTCGCGGCGCTGCCGCCACCAGCTGGCGGACATGTCGAAGGGCAGCCTCGACGCCGACGGCTGCCTGGTCTGCCCCTGGCACGGGGCCCGCTACGACGTCCGGACCGGGGAGATGGTCCGGGGCCCGCGCGGCTTCCTCGGCTACCACGGCCCGACGCCGGGCTACACCCAGTTCGTCCGCGCCTACAGCCGCGTGCTGCGGCTGCGGGTGAGGAGGGCCCTGCGGCGCGGGGACGACGTCGTCGTGGAGTGACGCCGGCCCCCTGCAGGGGCCTTCCCGGGTCTAGCTAGCGCCGCTCGATCGGGGCGTCCAGGCCCTGGACCAGCGCGTCGCTCTCGGGGTTCGCGGTGCCGGTCGCGGCGATGGCCACCCCCTGGCTGGCGGCGACCTCCTCCGGCGGGCGCGGCCGCAGGAGCCCGTCGCGGATCTCCTCGGCCCAGTGGCAGCTGACCAGGTGGCCGGTGCCCAGCTCGCGCAGGACGGGGACCTCGTCGTCGCAGCGGGTCTCCTGCCGCCACGGGCAGCGGGTGTGGAACCGGCAGCCGCTGGGCGGGTTCGCCGGCGAGGGCAGGTCGCCGGCGAGCAGGATGCGCTCGCGGCTCTCCTCGACCACCGGGTCCGGCACCGGCACCGCGCTCATCAGCGCCCGCGTGTAGGGGTGCAGCGGCTGCTCGTAGAGGACGTCGGACGGCGCCTGCTCCACGAGCGACCCGAGGTACATGACGCCCACGACGTCGCTGATGTGCCGGACCACCGCCAGGTCGTGCGCGATGACCAGGTAGGTCAGGCCCAGCCGCTGCTGCAGCTCCTCGAGCAGGTTCACCACCTGCGCCTGGACGCTGACGTCGAGCGCGGAGACCGGCTCGTCGGCGATGAGCAGGTCGGGCTCGAGCGAGATGGCCCGGGCGATGCCGATGCGCTGCCGCTGGCCGCCGGAGAACTCGTGCGGGTAGCGGCGCAGCGCCGCCGCGGGCAGGCCGACGGCGTCGAGCAGCGTCCGGATCCGCTGCGCGATGCCGGCCTTCCCCCCGCCGAGCCCGTGCGCCTGCAGCGGCTCGGACAGCAGCGACTCCACGTCCTGCCGCGGGTCGAGGCTGCCCAGCGGGTCCTGGAAGACCATCTGCATGCGCCGGCGCATGTGGCGCAGCGGCTCACCGGACAGCGCCGCGACGTCGGTGCCGTCGAAGACCACCCGGCCGGCGGTGGGCTCGACCAGCCGGAGGACGGCGCGGCCGAAGGTCGACTTCCCGCAGCCGGACTCCCCCACCAACCCGTAGGTGGTGCCCCGGTCGACGGTCAGGTCGACGCCGTCGACGGCGCGGACGTGGCCGACGGTGCGGTCGAAGAACACGCCGCGCTTGATCGGGAAGTGCACCTCGAGGCCCTCGACGCGCAGCAGGGGCTCGCCCGCGGCGGTCACCGGGCAGCTCCCGAGGCGGTGGCCCCGGCGGGGGCCGGCGGGTGGGTGAGCGGGTGGCGGCAGCGCAGCTCGCGCCCCGGCCCGTCGTACTCCAGTGGCACGGTGCTCCCCGCGACCTCGGTCAGGCAGTCGTCCTGGGCGTTGTCGCAGCGCGGCGCGAACGCGCACCCCTCGGCCCACGGGATGGCGTCGCGGGCCGAGCCGCGGATCGGGTGCAGCGGGACGCCGCGCGCGCCGTCCAGCCGGGGCACCGAGGCGAGCAGGCCCCCGGTGTAGGGCTGCCGGGGGCGGGCGAACAGGTCGTGCCGGTCGGCGGACTCGATGATCCGGCCGGCGTACATGACGTGCACGCGGTCGCACAGCCCGGCGACCACGCCGAGGTCGTGGGTGATCATCACCAGCGCCGTCCCGGAGTCGACGACGAGCTCGCGGAGCAGCTCGAGGATCTGCGCCTGGATGGTCACGTCCAGCGCGGTGGTCGGCTCGTCGGCGATGAGCAGCCGGGGCGAGCAGGCCAGCGCCATCGCGATGAGGGCGCGCTGCCGCATCCCGCCGGAGAGCTGGTGCGGGTACTCCCGGAGCCGGCGCGCCGGGTCGGGGATGCCCACCCGGTCGAGCAGGTCGGTGGCCTCCGCGGCCGCCTGCTTGCGCGACATGTCCCGGTGCTCGACGAGCACCTCGGTGACCTGCGTGCCGATCGACACGGTCGGGTTCAGCGAGGACAGGGGGTCCTGGAAGACCATCGCCATGTCCGCCCCGCGCAGCGAGCGCAGCGTCCGGTCGGAGGCGCCCACGAGCTCGCGGCCGTCGAAGCGGACCGACCCGCCGACGCGCACCCCACGCCGGGGCAGCAGCCCCATGATCGCCAGTGACGTGACCGACTTGCCGCACCCGGACTCCCCGACCAGGCCGATCGTCTCGCCCGCGGCCACCGAGAAGCCGACGCCGTCCACCGCGCGGGTGGGCTGCTCGCCGCGTCGCGAGAAGGTGACCGTGAGGTCCTCCACCTCGAGCACCGGGAGGTCCCCGCGCGCGGGGCCGTCGGCCGGCAACACCTCCATCGTCACGCCGCGCTCACCTCCGGAACTTCGGGTCGAGGGCCTCCCGCAGCGACTCCCCGAGCAGGGTGAAACCGAGCGCGACCACGATGATGCACAGCGCCGGGTAGACGGCCAGCTCCGGGCGGATCGAGAGGAAGTCCTGGGCGTTGGACAGCATCGCCCCCCACTCCGGCCGCGCCAGGTCGGGGTCGCCGAGGCCGAGGAACGACAGCGCGGCCGCCTCGATGATCGCCGTCGCCAGCGACAGCGTCGCCTGCACGATCACCGGGGACAGCGAGTTGGGCAGCACGTGGCCGAGGACGATGCGCCCGCGTCTGACCCCGAGCGCCCGGGCGGCGAGGGCGTAGTCGCTGCCCCGCTGGGCGAGCATCGACCCGCGCAGCAGCCGGGCGAACACCGGTACCTGGGTGACCGCGATGGCGATCATCAGCGCGTACTGGTTCTGCCCCAGCAGCACCGAGATGCTGATCGCCATCAGCAGCCCGGGGATCGACAGCAGGATGTCGACGAACCGCATGACCACGGTGTCCACCCAGCCGCCGAACGCGCCGGCCAGGACGCCCAGCGCCATGCCGACGGCGGCGCCGAGGACGGTGGACACCACGCCGATCAGCAGCGACTGCCGCGAGCCGTAGACGAGCCGGGACAGCGTGTCGCGCCCCAGGTTGTCGACGCCGAGGGGGAACCCCTCCCGGCTGCCGGGGATGAAGCCGGGCCGGATCTCCGACAGCAGCGTCTGCGCCAGCGGGTCGCGGGGGGCCAGCAGCGGCGCGAAGGCCGCCACGACGAGGAAGGCCACCACGATGACCGCGCCGGTGATCGCCACGGGGTCGCGGCGCAGGCGGCGGACGGCGCTCTTGGTGAGCGAGACACCGCCCTCGCCCTCGGGCACCTGACCGGCCCGCGCCGCCAGCTCGTCGATGCGGCGCCGTCGGACGTCGCCCACCGCGGTCATCTGACCCTCACTCTCGGGTCGAGCAGGCCGTAGGAGATGTCGACCAGCAGGTTGACCAGCACGTACACGATCGCCAGCAGCAGGATGAACCCCTGCAGGATGGAGAAGTCGCGGGCGAAGATGGCGTCGCGCAACGCCGAGCCCACGCCCCCGAAGGCGAACACGGTCTCGGTGAGGACGGCGCCGGAGAGCAGCAGGCCGGTCTGCAGGCCGATCGTCGTCGACACCGGGAGCAGGGCGTTGCGGATGACGTGGCGGCGCCGCACCGTCTGCGTGGCCAGCCCCTTGGCGTTCGCCGTCCGCACGTAGTCCTCGTTCACCACGTCGAGCACCGACGCCCGGGTGATGCGGACGATGATGGCCAGCGGGATGGTGCCGAGCGCGATCCCGGGCAGCACGAGGTGCGCCATCGCGTCCCAGGCGGCGTCCCACTCCCGGGTCAGCAACCCGTCGAGCACGTAGAAGCCGGTGACGCGCGTGGCCTCGATGCGCACGTCCTGGCGGCCCGAGCCCGGCAGCCAGCCCAGCTCGACGGCGAAGAGCAGCCGGAGCAGGTAGGCGAGGAAGAAGACCGGGATCGCCACGCCGAGCAGCGACCCGATGACCGACGTCGAGTCCAGCCAGCTGCCGTGCCGGCGGGCGGCGAGGTAGCCCAGCGGCACCCCGAGGCCGATGGCGAAGACCATCGCGAACAGCGTCAGCTCGATCGTGCCCGGGAACCGCTCGAGGAACTCCTCGGTGACCGGGCGGCCGGTGCGCGCGGAGACGCCGAAGTCGAGGGTGAGCGCGCGGCCGAGGAAGCGCAGGTACTGCACGTAGATCGGCTGGTCGAGGCCGAACAGCTCGTTGTAGCGGGCGATGGCCTCGGGGGTGGCCCGCTCCCCCAGGGCGGCCTGGGCCGGGCCACCGGGGAGGGCCCGGAGCCAGGCGAAGAGCAGGACCGACAGGCCCAGGAGGATGGGGACGAGCTGCAGGAGCCGTCGGACGATGAAGCGGAGCACGGCGCTCGGTCAGCCCTTTCCTCGTTCCGACGTCACAGCGTTCGTCCCGCCGGCGGCTGCCAGCCGCCGGCGGGACGAACGAGGGTCAGCCGCTGATCGAGACGGTGGAGAAGACCTCGGCGGTCAGCGGGCTCGGCTCCAGGCCGCTGACCTCCTCCGAGACGACCAGCGCCGGGGGCGAGTGCGAGATCGGGACACCCGGCAGGTAGTCCATGATTCGGCGGTTGGCCTCCTGGTACAGCTCGGTGCGGTTGCCCGCGTCCGGCTCGGCGTCGGCCTGGGCGAGCGCCTCGAAGATCTCCGGCGCGCTGAACGCCCCGAACTCCGCCGACGCCTGGCCGTTCGACGCCTCGGCGAAGAAGGTGCCGATGAAGTTGTAGGCGTCGTTGTAGTCACCGGTCCACCCGAGCAGGTGGATGTCGGCCTGGCCGGCCTGCACCGCGTTCAGGTAGTCCGGGTTCCACGGCAGGGCGACCGGCTCGATGGTGAAGCCGGCGTCGGTCAGGTTCTGGCTGACGACCTGGTAGATCGCGGCCGGGTCCGGCAGGTAGGGCCGGCTGACGTCGGTCGGGTAGTAGAACCGCAGCGTCGTCCCCTCGGCGCCGGCCTCCTGCAGGAGCTGGCGGGCACGCGCCGGGTCGTACTCGTACGCGGTGACGTCGTCGGCCCAGCCGTCGACCGTCGGTGGCATGAACTGCGTAGCCGCCTCGGCCCCCTCGGGCAGCAGGGAGCTGACGATCGTGTCGCGGTCGATCGCGTGCGCGATCGCCTGGCGCACCCGTGGGTCCTGCAGGGCGGGGTTGGCGTTGGTGCCGGGGACGTTCCCCCCGTTGAAGCCCAGGTACAGGATGTTGAACGGGTCGCGCACCAGGACCTGGAAGCCCTCGTCCTCGAGCGTCTGGTAGTCGGCCGGGGCGACGAAGTCGTAGCCGTCGATGGACCCGGCCTGCAGCTCCTGCCGGCGGGTGTTCTGGTCGGAGATGGTGCGGAAGATGATCTCGTCGAGCAGCGCGGGGTCACCCCAGTAGTCCTCGTTGCGGACGATGGTGACCTGGCCGTTGCCGCGGTCCCAGCTCTCGAACCGGAACGGGCCCGTGCCGGTCGGGTGCTCGAGGGCGTACTCGGAGTAGGTGAGCGCGTCCTCGCTGCCGGAGAGGTTGTCCGCGTCGTACTCCTGCAGCGCCGTCGGGCTCTGGATGGAGAACGCGGGCAGCGCGAGCGCGGCGGGGAACTTCGAGGTGACCTGGGTCAGCCGGATGACCGCGGTGTTCTCGTCGGTGGCCTCGCAGCCCTCGTAGATGCTCGGGGTGTCCGGCGTGCTGGCGAAGCCGCCGAAGACGGCCTGGTAGTAGTACGAGGCGCTCGGGCTCTGGGCCAGGCCCTCGAAGTTGTACCAGCGGTCGAAGTTGAAGCAGACCGCCTCGGCGTTGAAGTCGGTGCCGTCGTGGAACTGCACGCCCTGGCGCAGGTTGAAGGTGTACTCCAGGCCGTCGTCGCTGACCTCGTAGTCCTCGGCCAGCTCGGGTACCGGCTCGGTGCCGCCGAGCTCGTTGCCCAGCAGGCCCTCGTGGATCTGGCGGGCGATCCGGAAGGTCTCGCCGTCGCTGCCGAAGGCCGGGTCGAACATGGCCGGGTCACCGGCGGCTCCGAACACGAGGGTGCCGCCGGACTCGGCCTCGCCCTCCGCTCCGCCACTGCCGGAGTCGCGGTCGCTGGAGGCGCAGGCAGCCAGGGTGACTGCGGTGAGCGCGGCCGCCGAGGCGGCCAGCACACGTGGGGGTCGACGCTGCATCGCGGAAGACCTGCCTTCTCGACCCGTCGGGGCCGGATGAGTTCTGCGACTGGGCGCCGTGTGGCGGAAGAACCACACGGACGTGCGTCGGACCCTAGGGCCGCCCCGAGGACGGTCGTGAGCCGTGCGAAGTCATCGACACCATCCTGTGACCTTGCCGGACCGTGCCCGCGACCAGCGGGGACGGCTCCGGGTGGCGCCTCAGGCGTCGATGCGGCGGCGGCCCTCGAACGCCCGGCCCAGCGTGATCTCGTCGGCGTACTCGAGGTCGCCGCCCACGGGCAGACCGCTGGCCAGCCGCGACACCGTCAGCCCCAGCGGGCCCACCAGGCGGGCCAGGTAGGCCGCCGTCGCCTCGCCCTCGAGGTTGGGGTCGGTGGCGAGGATCAGCTCGGTGACCGAGCCGTCCATGAGCCGGGTCATGAGCTCCTTGACCCGCAGGTCGTCGGGGCCGACGCCCTCGATCGGGCTGATCGCCCCGCCGAGCACGTGGTAGCGGCCGCGGAACTCGCGCGTGCGCTCGACCGCGACGACGTCCTTGGGCTCCTCGACGACGCAGATGACGTCGTCGGCGCGGCGCGGGTCGCGGCAGATGCGGCACTGCTCGGCCTCGGCGACGTTGTAGCAGGTCACGCAGAAGCGGACCTCGGCCTGGACGCGCTGCAGGGCGGCCACGAGCCGGCCGACGTCGGCGGACTCGGCGGCCAGCAGGTGGAAGGCGATGCGCTGGGCGCTCTTGGGCCCGACGCCGGGCAGGCGGCCGAGCTCGTCGATGAGGTCCTGGACGGCACCCTCGTACACGGTGCTCCTCGGTGGATGAGGTGGGGCACCCCGGCGCGTGCCGGGGTGCGGGAGATCAGGCGCCGGGCAGGCCGGGGACGCCGCCGCCCCCGGGGAGGCCGCCGCCGGGGAAGCCGCCCCCGAGGCCGCCGGCCAGCGGGCCCATGCGGTCGGCGGTCAGCTCGCCGGCGAGGCGGGAGGCGTCGCGGACGGCGGCGACCACGAGGTCCTGGAGCGTCTCGAGGTCGTCGGGGTCGACGGCGGCGGGCGCGATCGTGACGGCGGTCAGCTCACCGCTGCCGGTCATCGTGGCGGTGACCAGGCCCCCGCCGGCCGAGCCGGTGACCTCTTCGTTGGCCAGCTGGTCCTGCGCCGCGGCCAGCGCCTGCTGCATCTGCTGGGCCTGCTGGAGGATCGCCTGCAGGTCGGGCTGGCCACCACCGGGGAACATGACCCGAGCCTAGGCCGAGGCGCCGACATCCGGGGGACGGCGACCCCCGCAGCGGTGGTCAGGAGTCGAGCGGCCGGGCGCCGAGCTGGGCACGCAGCAGCGCCAGCGCCGCCTGCTCGGGGTCGACGGCCGGCACGTGCTCCCGGCCGCCGTCGTCGGAGGCCTCCGCGGCCCGCTCGGCCATGAGCTCCCGCGCCTCGGCGGCCTCGGCGGCGCGCGCGGCCTCCCGGGCCACCTCGGGCGTCACCGCGGTCCCCGGCGACCGGCCGGTGGCGCCCTCGACGACCGCCTCGACCTTCCACCGCACCCCGAGCAGCTCGTTGAGCGCCTCGCGCAGCACGTCCTTGTTGAGGTCGTCGCCGATCCGGCGGGCCAGCGCCGGCGAGGCGGTCGACAGCGTGAGCACGCCCCCGCGCAGGTCGTGCACCTGGGCGTTCTTCAGCAGCGCCTCGGTCGTGCGCTTGTGCCGCTTGACGACGGCGAGCAGCTCCGGCCACACCCGGCGGACGTCGCCGGTGGTCAGCGCGCCGTCGGCGGCCCCGGCGATCCCCCCGGGGTTCGCCGACACGACCGGTGTCGGCTCACCACCGCGCGGGGCCGGCGTGGACTCGGCCGCGGCCCGCGGAGGTGCGGCGGGCGGGCGCGGCTCGGCCACCCGGGCCGCCGCGGCGCGGGCGGCGGCCGGCTCCGCGGGGTGCGGCCACTCCTCGTCGTCGGTGGGCTCCGGCGGCAGCGGGACGTCCGGCTCGTCCGTCGCCACGCGCACGCCCGGCCGCTCCCCCGGCGCCGGCGTCTGCGTCGGCGCCGCAGCGGGGGCCGGACGGCTCGCGCCCGAGCCCGGGGCGGTCGGCTCGGGCCAGTCGTCGGCGGGAGCGGCCAGGACCGGAGCCGGGCGGGCGGCACCCGAGCCGGGCGGCGTGGTCTCGGGCCAGTCGTCGTCACCGACCGGCCCGGGCGGCGTGGTGGCCGGGCCGGCCGCGGCGGCCGGCTGCGAGGCCGCGGCCGGCTCCGCAGGCGGGACCGGAGTGGCCGGCGGCGCGGCGGGCGCCTCGGCCGGTCCCGCGACGACGGCGGACCCCCGCTGCGAGGGGCGGACGTACTCCCGCCGCAGCGCACCCGGGCGCTCGGCCGCGGCCGGCTCGTCGCGGACGGGCGCCGGCCGCGCGGGCTCCCGCACCGGCGCGACGTCGGCGAGGGTGTCCGTCCCGCCACCGCCCCCGGCGATCGACAGCCGGCGCTCCAGCCGCTCGAGCCGCTGCAGCGTGGCGACGCTCGAGCCGTCGGTGCCGGGCAGCAGCATCCGGGCGCAGACCAGCTCGAGCAGCAGCCGTGGCGCCGTCGTCCCGCGCATCTCGGACAGCCCGTCGTGCACGGTGTCGGCCAGCCGCGACAGCGTCGCCGAGCCCAGCGCCCGGGCCTGCTGGACCATGAGGTCGAGCCGGTCGGGCGGGCAGTCGAGCAGGCCGTTGCCGCCGGCGTCGGGCACCGCGTCGAGGACGATGAGGTCGCGGAGCCGGTCGAGCAGGTCGGTGGCGAAGCGCCGCGGGTCGTGGCCGGCCTCGATCACGCGGTCGACGGCGCGGAAGACGCCGGGCGCGTCGGTGGCGGCCAGCGCGTCGATGGCCTCGTCGAGCAGGGCGTCGTCGGTGACACCGAGCAGGCCGACCGCGCCGGCGTAGGTGACGCCCTCGGGCCCGGCGCCGGCCAGCAGCTGGTCGAGGATCGACAGCGAGTCGCGGGCCGACCCGCCGCCGGCCCGCACGACCAGCGGGAAGACCGTCGGCTCCACCTGGACGCCCTCGGCGGCGCAGGTCCTCTCCAGCAGACCGCGCAGCGTCGTCGGCGGCACCAGCCGGAACGGGTAGTGGTGCGTGCGCGAGCGGATCGTCGGCAGCACCTTGTCCGGCTCCGTCGTCGCGAAGACGAAGACCAGGAACTCCGGGGGCTCCTCGACCACCTTGAGCAGGGCGTTGAAGCCCTGCGTGGTGACCATGTGCGCCTCGTCGACGATGTAGACCTTGTAGCGGCTGTTCACCGGGGCGAAGAACGCGCGCTCGCGCAGGTCGCGGGCGTCGTCGACACCACCGTGGCTGGCCGCGTCGATCTCGATCACGTCGAGCGAGCCGGGGCCGTCGGGGGCCAGGGCCACGCACGAGCCGCACACCCCGCAGGGGGTCGACGTCGGCCCCTGCTCGCAGTTCAGCGAGCGGGCCAGGATCCGCGCCGACGACGTCTTGCCGCAGCCGCGCGGGCCGCTGAACAGGTAGGCGTGGTTGATCCGCCCGCCGTCGACGGCGTTGACCAGCGGGGTGGTCACGTGCTCCTGGCCGACCACCTCGGCGAAGGTCGCCGGGCGGTACTTCCGGTAGAGCGCCAGAGCCACGCGGCGAGGTTACGTGCCCGCACCGACGTCCCGGCAGTACCGGGACGCCCGGCTCGTCACTTCGTCAGGCGCAGCAGGAACTCGACCTGGCCGCGGTCCTCGACCCGCACGAACCCCAGGTCGGGGGCGTCGATGCCGAAGTCCGCGAACACCACCGGGACCGCTCCGGAGACGTCCACGCCCTCGGCCGTGCGGACGACGGCGAGGTCGGCCTGCACCGGCCGCGTCGTGCCGGCCAGCGTGAGCTCACCGGTGACCGGCACCGTCACCGGCGTCCCGGTCAGCTCGGGGAGGTCCACCGGCCCCGGCACGGTGAAGGTGGCCGTCGGGTGGGTCGCGACGTCCATGATGTCCGAGCGGAAGTAGCTGTCCCGCTGGCCGATGTCGGTGCGGATGCTGGCGACGTCGACGATCACCTCCGCCGCGGCCATGTCGCCGCCCTCGACGAGGACCGAGCCGGTGACCTGGTCGGTGGTGCCCGCGACGGCGACGTCCGCCCCGTTGAGGACCTCGTCCACGCGGTAGCCGGCCGACGAGCCGGGCGCGACGGTCCAGCTGCCGTCGGTGTCGGCGGCGAGCTCGACCTCGGAGGGCTGGGCCTGCACCGTCGGGGCGGCCGCGGCGTCCTCCCGGGTGGCGGCGTACAGGAGCGGCCCGATGCCGAGGCCGAGGGCGAGGAGCGCGACGATCCCCCCGACGATCCACCACGTGCGGCGACGACGGGCCACGGCGACTCCTCCCCTTGACGGTTCAAGCAGACAAGCGCACGAACCTGGCAGCAGCCTGTGAACCACGGGCCCGACGGGCGGGTCCGGGAAGCAAGGGACCCCCCGCGCACCCGCCAGAGCCCGCTTATCCTTGCTGCCTTCCGGCCCTGGGGAGGTTCACGGGGTGACGCCACACGAGGGGTCTGCCTCCACTGTAGAGGACGCCGGCCGGTAGCCTCACGCCCCATGACGCCCCGGCGCGCCCTCGTGCTGCCCCCGCCCCGCTCCTGACCCGGAGCACCGCGGGCTGATCCCCGTGCGGCCGGCGCCCGAGCGCCCGGCCGCACCTGCGCCGTGCTCCGGACCCGCTGCCCGTCCGGAACCCAGCGCCCAGGAGCGTCATGTCCTCCCGCCCGACCGCGGCCCTCCGCCGCGCCTCCCGCACGACCCGGTCCGCCCCGGCCGACCGCGGACTGCTGTTCGTCGCCCTCGCCGCCGTCTGCTGGGGCACCTCCGGCACCACCGCCTCCTTCGTGACCGCGCGCACCGACCTGGGCCCGCTCGACGTCGCCTGGTACCGCATGGCCGTCGGCGCCGTCGTGCTCGGCCTGGCCCACGTCCTCGGCCGCGGCCGGCGCGAGGACACGCCTGGCCCGCTGCCCTGGCCGGCCGTCGTCCGCCTCGTGCTGGTCGGCGCCGGGCTGGCGGTCTACCAGCTGGCCTTCTTCGCCGCCGTGGAACGGGCGGGGGTCAGCATCGCCACCCTCGTGGCGCTCGGCCTGGCGCCCCTCCTCGTCGCACTGGGCGCCGTCGCGCTGGGACACGGCCGCCCCGACCGCACCACCGCGGTCTGCCTCGCCGTGGCCCTCACCGGGCTGGGCCTGCTCGTCAGGCTGAGCGCCGGTGTCGACGGCGGGACGGCGGTGCTGCTCGGTGCGCTGCTCGCGACCGGGTCGGCCCTCGGCTACGCCGTGGTGACGCTGGTCAGCGCCGGGGTGCCCGCCGGCGTGCCGGTGACCCTGGTCGGCTTCGGAGGCGCCGCGCTGCTGCTCACGCCCGGGGTGCTGGCCTCCGGGCTGGGCACCACCGCCGACCCGGTCGCGCTGCTCCTGCTGCTCTACCTGGGCGTGGTGCCGAGCGCCCTGGCCTACGCGCTGTTCTTCCGCGGGCTGCGGACGGTGCCCGGGCCGGTGGCCTCGATCGTCACGCTGGTGGAGCCGGTCACCGCGGCCCTGCTGGCCGCGGCGCTCCTGGGTGAGCGACTGCCCCTCGGCGCCCTGGCCGGCGGGGTGCTCGTGCTGGCCGCCGTGGCGACCCTGTCGTTGCGGAGGATGGGAGATTCGAACTCCCGAGGGGTTGCCCCCAACCCGCTTTCCAAGCGAGCGCCATAGGCCACTAGGCGAATCCTCCTGTGCGGGCGATCCTAGCGGGCGGCGCGACGGAGGTCAGCCGGCGCCCCGGGACGTCGCGGGCACGCCCCGCGCCGTCCCGGGTGGTCCGGCGGGGCGGCACGGGGCAGGCTGACCCACCAGGGGAGCGCGTGGTGGCACCGCGGGACCCCGGCCCGGCGTCGAGACCGAGCGCCGACACGATCACGAGGAGGCAGGACGGATGAGCGAGCCGCAGCGGGTCCGACCAGAGGTCGTGGAGGCCATCGTGACCGTCCTGCACGGCGCCGACCCCGCAGACCTGCCGCCCTCGGCGACCCGCGAGGAGAAGGAGGCGGCCAAGGACCGCTACCTCTCCGAGTTCGTCGCCGAGCGCAGCAAGCGCGACCGCCAGGCACAGGCGTGGGAGCTGCTGCTGACGCGCAGCTACGACGAGCCGCCGACCTGGGCGCGGCTGTTCGACGACCTGGCCCCCGAGGCGGTCGAGCAGCTCGGCGAGCTCTACGACGTCCTGCCCTCGGGCGCGCAGGAGGAGTACGCCCGCCGGTTCGGTGTGCCCAGCAGCGTGTGACCTGCAGGTTCAGCAGGACCGCACCCGGGGGTAAGGGCCTCCGGTGACCACCACTGCGCCCGGCCGCCTCGTCGCGGCCCGCTACCGGCTGCTGACGCAGATCGGTGGCGGTGGCCAGGGCTCGGTCTGGCTGGGTCAGGACGAGCTGCTCGGCCGCCAGGTCGCGGTCAAGCAGATCCTGCTGCCGTCCGGCAACGCCCCGGGACTCGGTGACGAGCAGCGCCAGCGGGCCCTGCGCGAGGGCCGCATCGCCGCCCGGCTGAGCCACCCGCACGCCGTCACGGTCTACGACGTCGTCCTCGAGGGCGGGACGCCCTACCTCGTCATGGAGTACCTGCCCTCGCGCAGCCTGTCCGAGGTGCTCCAGGACGAGGGCTCGCTGCGGATCGACCAGGTGGCCCAGATCGGCGCGCAGCTGGCCGACGCGCTGGCCGCCGTGCACGCGGCGGGCATCGTGCACCGCGACGTCAAGCCGGGCAACGTGCTCATCGGCCGGGGCGGGCGGGTCGAGGGTCTGGTCAAGATCACCGACTTCGGCATCTCGCACGCGGCCGGGGACGTCACGCTGACCCAGACCGGCCAGATCACCGGGACGCCGGCCTTCCTGGCCCCCGAGGTCGCCCAGGGCGTCGAGATGTCGGCGGCCAGTGACGTCTTCTCGCTCGGCGCCACGCTCTACACGTGCCTCGAGGGCGAGCCGCCGTTCGGGATGGACGTCAACGCCCTGCGGCTGCTGCACAAGGTGGCCGGCGGGGAGATCCGCCCGCCGCGGCGCGCGGGGTCCCTGGAGCGGCCGCTGATGCGGATGCTCCACCCCGACCCGGCGGCCCGGCCGGCGATGACCGACGTGCGCGACGAGCTGGCCAAGCTCGCCGCCGGCCGCGACGGCGACACCACCACGGTGCTGCTGGCCCGCACCGACCTGCGGCCGGACGCCGGGCGGACCCGCACCGCCGGGCTGGCCGCGGGCGCCCCGACGCCGCTCGCGGGCCCGGCCGCCGGGCCCGCGCCGGCTCCGCCCGGGCCGCCGGCCGCCGAGCCGCGCGCCGCCACCCGGACCGACCTGCCCGGCGCTCCCCCGCCCGCCGGCCCCCCGGCTGCGGCTGCCGGTGCGACCCCCGACCCGACCCCCGGCCCGGCCGCCCGGTCCGGGCCGCTGGTCGTGCCGCGGCGCCGACGGCGTCCGCTGGCGCTCGCCCTCCTGGCGCTCGTCGTGCTGGCCGTCGCCGGGACGCTCACCTGGCTGGGGCTGCGCCCCGACGGCGGCAGTGCCCCGCAGGCCGACGCCGGCGTCTCGTCGTCCGCGGCGCCCTCCTCGGCGGACGACGCGGCGGCGACCGAGGTGGCGGAGCCGACCCCGTCGTCCGAGCCGTCACCGGAGCCGGAGGCGCCGGTCACGCCGGAGACGGCGCCGGAGACGACCTCGGAGAGCCCGCCCCCGTCGACCGAGGCGACGACCGCGCCGCCGTCCGACCCGGCCACCGCCGCCCGGCAGACGCTGGAGCAGTACTACGCCCTGCTGCCCGACGACGCCGCCGGCGCCTACGCCCTCACCGGGCCGACCCTGCGGTCGCGGGCGAGCCTCGGCTACTACGAGGACTTCTTCGGCCGCTGGTCGGAGGTGAACCTGCTCGACGTGCGGAACGTGTCCGACCAGGGCGACCGGATCACCGCGACCACCGACGTGGAGTTCCTCGACTCCGGCGAGCGGCTGGTCGAGACCCACGCGGTCACCTTCGTGCGCGGCGCCGACGGGCAGCTGCTGATCGACCTCGACGTCGTCGCCTGAGACCACCGGACGGCCTGCGGGGACGGCGACGGCGGCGCCCCGTGGAGGGACGCCGCCGTCGTGGTCCTGCCGGCGGTGGCGGTGGGATTTGAACCCACGGAGGCTTGCACCTCACACGCTTTCGAGGCGTGCTCCTTCGGCCGCTCGGACACGCCACCGCCGGAGAGACTACAGGCCCCGCTCCCGGCGGAAGAAGGCGCGTAGGAGCGCGCCGCTCTCCTCCGCCCGCACCCCGCCGGTGACCTGCGGACGGTGGTTGAGCCGCCGGTCGCGGACCACGTCCCACAGCGATCCGGCGGCCCCGGCCTTGGGGTCCTCGGCGCCGTAGACCACCCGCGCGACCCGCGCCAGCACGCTCGCGCCGGCGCACATCGTGCAGGGCTCGAGGGTCACCACGAGCGTCGCGCCGGTCAGCCGCCACCCGTCGCCGTGCACCCGGGCGGCGGCGCGCAGGGCGAGCACCTCGGCGTGCGCCGTGGGGTCGCCGGTGCGCTCCCGCTCGTTGGCCGCCTCGGCCAGCACCGTGCCGCCGGGCCCGAGCACGACCGCACCGACCGGCGTGTCCCCCCACTCCGGCGCGGCCGCGGCGAGCTCCAGGGCGCGCCGCATCGCCGCGTCGACGACGTCGTCGGCCGGCCCGGTCACGCGGGGGCGCCGGCCAGCGGGATGCCGACCAGCGCGGACAGCTCGGCCAGCGCGTCGTCCGGGTCGGCGACCTTGATGGTGTGCATGCCCAGCGCGCGGGCCGGCTTGAGGTTGATGCCGAGGTCGTCGAGGTAGGCGCAGTCGGAGAAGGCCAGCTCCCGGCCCACCGCCTGCGACAGCCGCGCGAGCGCGCGCCGGTAGATCTCCGGCTCGGGCTTGCGCACGCCCTCCACCGACGACTCGACCACCGCGTCGAACAGGTCGAGCAGCTCGCCCAGCCGCCCGGTGCGCTCCATCGGCGCGACGTTGTTCGACAGCATCCCCAGCGGCAGCCCGGCCTCCCGCAGCCGCCGGACGGCCTCGACCATGGCCGGGCGCACCTCCCCCGACAGCGCGGCCAGCACGCGGCGGGCGTCCACCCGGTGCCCGGCGGCCAGCGCCTCGGCCTCGAAGGTGTCGACGAACCCGTCGGCGTCGAGCTCGTTGCGCTCGTAGCGCGCCCACGCGTTGGTGTCGGGGTCGGTGCTGTTGAGCCGCCGGATCAGCCCGTCGGGCAGCCCGGCCTCGGCCTCGTAGGCGGCGAAGGCCAGCATCGGGCTCTCGGTGATCACGCCGCCGAGGTCGAAGACGACGGCCGACACGGTGGCACTCACGCCCGCACCGCCGCGGCCAGCTCGTCGGCGAAGCCCAGGCGGGCGGCGATCCGGGTGACCATCTCGTCGGCCCACAGGTCGTCGGCGGTCACGATCGGCCGCAGCTCGTCCGCGGGCAGCCCGTCGTCGGCGAACACGTCGAGGTCCCCTCCCGGCCAGCCGGTCTCGTCGTCGTCGAAGGCGCCGTCCTCGTCGACGGCGATGCCGTAGCGCTCCACCACCTCGGCGCCGAGCACCCACTCCTGCATGGTCGCGTCGGAGATCAGCGCCCGCACCATCCCGCCCGGGCCGTGCCGCAGGACGACGAAGTACAGCCGCGAGTCGACGACGACGACGAACGGTGGCGGCCACCCCTCGGTCCCCGGCTCGCCCAGCGCCCGCTCGAGCACCGGGAGCTCGTCGCCGGCGTCGTCGGCCAGCAGCTCGACCCGCCAGCGCGAGTCCGGCCGGCTCACCCGCACCGCCCAGCTGGCCGGCGCGGCCGTCCCGGAGGCGCTCACCGGACCCGCAGCACGGTCAGGCCGTCGGCCAGGGGCAGCAGCACCGTCTCGAAGCGCGGGTCGGTGGCCAGCGCGGCGTTGAGCGCGACCAGCGCGCGGTCGTCGTCGTTCTGCGGGTCGAGCACGCGGCCGCCGCGCAGGGTGTTGTCGAGCAGCACCAGTCCGTTCGGGCGCATGCGCGGGTGCAGCTCGTCGACGTAGGCCGGGTAGCCGGTCTTGTCGGCGTCGACGAAGGCCAGGTCGAACACCGGCTCGGCCGGCAGCGCACGGAGCAGCTCGAGCGCCTCGCCCAGCCGCAGCTCGACCCGGTCGGCGACGCCGGCCCGCTCCCAGTGCCGGCGGGCGACGGCGGTCCACTCCTCGCTGCGGTCCAGGCACAGCAGGGAGCCGTCCTCGGGCAGGCCGCGGGCGATGCACAGCGCCGAGAAGCCGGTGAAGGTGCCGATCTCGATCGCCCGCCGGACGCCGAGGGCGCGGGTGAGCAGCTGCATGAGCACGCCCTGCTCGGCGGCGATCTGGAAGGTGGCCGGCGCCTCGCCGCGCTCGGCGAGCGCGGCGGTCTCGGCGACCAGCGCGGCGGCCACCTCGTCGAGCGGCTCGGAGCTCGCCCGCACGTAGTCGCCGAGCTCCGGGGTGAGGAGGAACGACCGCGGCGTCACGTCGGGAGCCAGGGGTGCGGGGAGGACGGCATAGCCTCCGATCATGGCCGATCCCGCACCGGACGACGGAGCCGACGTCGACCCCGCCCTCCTCGCCCGGCTCGCGGCCGACCCGCTCGCGGCCCACCTGGGCATCGAGCTGGAGCAGGTGCGGCCCGGGTACGCGCGGGCCTCCATGACCGTGGGTCCGCAGCTGCTCAACGCCGTCGGCACCGCGCACGGCGGCGCGACGATGGCGCTGCTCGACGTGGTGCACGCCGCGGTGAGCAACAGCCACGGGACGGTCGCGGTGGCCCAGGACGTGCACACCGAGTTCCTGCACCCCGGCCGGCCCGGCGAGCGGCTGGTCGCCGAGGGCACCGAGCTGCACCGCAGCAGCCGCACCGCCGTCTACCGGATCGACGCCCGCGGGGACGACGGCCGGCTGGTGGGCACCGCGCTGGCACGGGTGTTCCGCACCGACCGCGCCTGGGAGACCGGGTGAGCCTCCCGGTGCCCACGATGGCCGCTCCCCCGGTCGGCGTCGTCGGGCTCGGGCAGCTGGGCGGGTCGCTGGCCGCCGCGCTCCTCGCCGCCGGGCGCGACGTGCGCGGGTGGGACGTCGACCCGGCGGCGCGCGAGGCCGCGGCGGCCCGCGGTGTGCGGGTCACCCGCGAGCTGGGCGGCGTCGTCGTCCTCGCCGTCCCGCTGCCCGCGATGGCCGGCGCGCTCGACGGCCTCGACGTCGACCCCGCCGCCACCGTGACCGACCTCGGCTCGGTCAAGGGCCCGGTGCTCGCCGCACTGGCCCCGTCGCTGGGCGGGCGCCTCGTCGGCGGGCACCCGATGTGCGGGACGGAACGGTCCGGCCACGAGGCCACCGACCCCGGCCTCTTCCGCGGCGCGCGCTGGGCGCTGTGCCTGGAGCCGGCCACCGAGCTGCCGCGCTGGCTGCGCGCGGCCGAGGTGGCCCTGGACGCCGGGGCCGAGGTGGTGCCGGTGACCGCCGCCGAGCACGACGACGCCGTCGCCGCGGTCAGCCACGTGCCCCACCTGCTCGCCGCCGCCCTCGCCGCGGCCGCCGGGGAGGCCGGACCCCTCGCCCTGTCGCTCGCGGCGGGCAGCTTCCGCGACGGCACCCGGGTCGTCGCCAGCGACCCGGCGTTCGTGACCGCGATGGTCGAGGGCAACGCCGGGCCGACCGCGGCCGCGCTCGCCCGGGTGCGCGCGCAGCTGGACCGGCCGTGGCCCGACCTGGTCACCGCCGGGCACGCGGTGCGCGCCGGCTCCGCCGGACGCCGTCCGGTGCGCGTCCCGGTCGACCGGGCCGCGCTGCTCGCCCTCGGCCGGGCCGGTGGCGCGGTCAGGCGGCGGCTGGCCGCCTTCGTCGAGGGCTGGGTGCCGGAGGGGGCGTGAGCGTCCCCGGTCCCGTTTCACCGCGACGGGCGCGGGCAGGGACCGGGCATGGACGAGAAGGACCTCCTCAGCCGCATCCACTCCCTCGTCGACGAGGAGCACCGGCTGCGGGACAGCGCGGAGCACACCGCCGAGACGCGCACCCGCATGGACGACCTCGAGGCCCAGCTCGACCAGTGCTGGGACCTGCTGCGGCAGCGCCGCGCCCGGCGTCAGTACGACGAGGACCCCGACGCCGCGGAGGTGCGGCCGAAGTCCGAGGTCGAGGGCTACCTGCAGTGAGGTGAGCCGGGCTCCTCGGTCGCACGCCGGCCCCCGGCGGGCCCCTGCGGGGTCCTCACGCCGAGTCGCGGACCGGGCGGCGGTGCACCGCGTCGTGGTGCCCGGTGCCCAGCAGGGCCAGCTGCCACAGCAGCCGGGCCCGGGGGTCGGTGAGCTTGCGGCCGGTCACCGACTCGATCCGCCGCAGCCGGTGCATGACCGTGTTGCGGTGGCAGTACAGGAGGTCGGCGGCGCGGGTCGGCGAGCCGTCGGCGTCGAGGAAGGCCGACAGCGTCTCCAGCAGCACCTCCTGCTCGTCGTGCGGCAGCTCCAGCAGCAGGCCGAGGGTCTGGCCGACCAGCCGTGAGCCGATCTCCGGGGAGTTGCTCAGCAGCGCCTCGGGCAGCCGGTCGTCGATGGTGACCACGCGGGCCACTCCGGCGGGCAGCGTCCGCGCGGCGGTCTCGGCCAGCCGGTAGGCGCCGGCGACGGCCGCCGCCCCCTCCACCACCGCCGACACCCCGACGGGGCCGCCGGCCAGCACCCCCAGCCAGGCCAGCAGCTCGGGCAGCCGCCGGGCCCCGAGGGCGACCACCCCGACCTGCGCCTGCGAGCGGATCCCCCACACCGACCGGACGCCGCGCTTGAGCAGCGCCGCGGCCGCCTCGGGCACCGGGTCGGCCTCCTCCTCGACGGCGGGGGCGACGACCACGGCCAGCCGGCCCCCGAGCGGCACGGCGAGCAGCTCACCCGCCGTCCGCACGAAGGCCGGGTCGCCGCCGCGGCCGTCGAGCAGGCCGTCGAGCAGGCGCTGGCGCTCGACGGCGTCCAGGCCGGACAGCCGCCGCTCCTCGGCGCGGTAGCCCTCCGCGGCGGCACTGCACCCGCGGTCGTTGGTGCGCCACAGCGAGCCGGCCACCTCGAGCAGCAGGGCGTCGTCGTGCCGGTCGCCCTGGCGGGAGAGCGCGACCAGCGCCTCCCAGGTGATCTGGCCGCCGAGCCGGTAGGCGCGCAGGACCGCCTCCAGGGGGATGCCCTGGGCCGCACGCAGGCGGCCGACGGCGCGGGCGCCCTCGGCGTGGCTCTGGTGGTAGGCCGCCGGGACGTCCGGGGACAACCCGCGGACGCCGACCTCGAGGTTGCGCCGCAGCGTGCTCCGCATCCGGGGGTCACCGCCGGTCAGCGCCTCGCGGTAGGCCGGCTCGGTCTCGACCAGGATCTCGGCCATCCGGTCGGTCATCTCGTCGAGGCGGTCGAGCAGCGCGGGGACCAGCTCGGCCAGCCGCGCCCCGGCGTCGGACCCCATCCCCGGCCCGGCGCCCGACCCGGTCCCCGACGAGGCCGCCTGCACCTGCTCACCTCCGGTACTCATCGCACAGAGCACAACACGGGGGAACCATCACTGTGCGGTCAGCCCATTGTGACGGCTGCCACCGGTCGGCAGGCTCATACGGACGTGTCCGTGACTGAATCGACGCCCACCGGGGTCGCCAGCACGGTGGCTCCCCGACGAAGAGGAGACGTGGGCCCCTTGGCGCAGCCGCCCGGAACCACAGGCAGCAGCACCCCGCACGAGGACGGATCGCCCACCTCCCGGTTGGAGATGACCGGGATCAGCGTCGCGTTCGGCGGCGTCCAGGCCCTCACGGACGTGTCGCTGACCGTCGAACCGGGCCAGGTGCACGGCCTCATCGGACCCAACGGTGCGGGCAAGACGACGATGTTCAACGTGGCCTGCGGGCTGGTCCGCCCGACCGAGGGCCGGATCACCTGGCGCGGCGGTGAGCTGCGGCGGCTGCGGCCGGCGCAGCTGGCCGGGCTCGGCATCGCCCGCACCCTGCAGGGCGTGGGCCTGTTCCCCGGCCTGACCGTGCTGGAGAACGTGATGGTGGGGGCGCACAAGCACGCCCGCGCCGGCTTCCTGTCCGCGCTGTTCGCCATCCCCACCGCCGACCGCGACGAGGCCCGGCTGCGCGAGCGGGCGATGGCGGCGCTGACCGAGCTCGACGCCGAGGACTACGCCGCCCGCTACCCGGGCAGCCTCCCCTACCCCGTGCAGAAGCGCGTCGCGCTCGCCCGCGCCCTGGTCTCCGAGCCCGAGCTGCTGCTGCTCGACGAGCCGGCCAGCGGTCTCAGCGAGGACGAGATGCACGAGCTGGGGACGCTCATCGGCCACCTGTCCGGCCGGATGAGCGTGCTCCTCGTCGAGCACCACATGGACCTGGTCATGCGCGTCTGCGACCACATCACGGTCCTCGACTCCGGGAAGCAGATCGCCGCCGGCACCCCCGAGCAGGTGCAGAACGACCCGGCGGTCACCGAGGCCTACCTCGGCGACGCCGTCGACGCCGAGGCCGACGCCGCCGAGCTGGCGGCCACCGACGGGGGGAGCCAGCGTGGCTGACACCACCGCCCACGGCAGCAGCGCCTCGGGCGCCTCCGCCGTCGGGCTGTCGAAGGGCGCGCCGGCTCCGGCCGGCGGCACCGCGACCGCCGACGCCGTCCTCTCCGTCGAGGGGCTGTCGGCCGCCTACGGCCCGGTGCGGGCGCTCGACGGCGTGACCCTGCAGGCGGAGCAGGGCCACATCACCGCCGTCCTCGGGGCCAACGGCGCCGGGAAGACGACGCTGCTGCGCACCATCAGCGGCCTGGTCCGCCCCACCGCCGGGCGGGTGGTCCTGGGCGGCGAGGACGTCACCCGCGCGCCGGTCGAGGCCATGGTCACCAAGGGCATGGCGCACGTGCCCGAGGGCCGCGGCGTCATCGCCGAGCTGACCGTGGACGAGAACCTGCGGGTCGGCGCGCTGTTCCGCGGCAAGGTCGGGTCGGAGGAGTTCGACCGCGTCTACACGTTCTTCCCGCGCATCGCCGAGCGCCGCAACCAGACGGCGCACACGCTCTCCGGTGGAGAGCGGCAGATGCTCGTCATCGGGCGCGCGCTGCTCGCCCGGCCGAAGGTGCTGCTGCTCGACGAGCCGTCGCTGGGCCTGGCCCCGCGGATCGTCGCGCAGATCTTCGCGATGGTCCGCCACCTGGTCGACACCGAGGGTCTGTCGGTGCTGCTGGTCGAGCAGAACGCCCGCAGCGCGCTGTCGGTGGCCGACACGGGCATCGTCCTCAACCTGGGCCGCGTCGTCGTCACCGACGACGCCGCCCGACTGGCCGGCGACGAGGACCTCCGGCACGCCTACCTCGGCTTCTAGCCCCCGCCCGCTCCTCCGCGCCACCAGGAAGGCAGCTCCTCCGTGCAGCAGTTCGTCAACCTCACCCTCGGCGGGGTCATCACCGGGGCGGTGTACGCGGCCTTCGCGCTCGCTCTCGTGCTGATCTGGCGGTCCACCCGGATCGTCAACTTCGCGCAGGGCGCCATGGCCGCGATCACGACGTTCATCGCGCTGTCCCTCATCGAGGGCGGCCAGTCCTACTGGGTCGGTCTCGCCGTGGCCCTGCTGGCCGGGCTGGTGCTCGGCGCCGTCGTCGAGCGGCTGGTCATCCGGCCGGTGGAGGGTGGCCCGGAGCTCAACGCGGTGATCGTGACGCTGGGTCTCTTCATCGCCATCCAGGCCCTGATCTCGGTCCTCTTCGGGGTGAACCAGCGGGCCTTCGTGGCACCGTTCTCGACCATCGGCTTCCGCGTCGGCGACTTCGGCCTCGCGCTGAGCCCGAACACCCTGTTCACCCTCGGCGCGGTGCTGCTGGTGATGCTCGGGCTCACCGCGCTGTTCCGGTTCACCCGCGTCGGCCTGGCCATGCGCGCCTCGGCGTTCGGCCAGGAGGTCGCCCGGCTGCTCGGCGTGCGGGTGGGCCGGATGCTCACCCTCGGCTGGGCGCTGGCCGCCGTCGTCGGCTCGCTGGCCGGCATGCTCATCGCCGCCGAGGTGACCTTCGTGACGCCGACCTACATGGACGCGCTGATCGTCTTCGGCTTCGTCGCCGCGGTGCTCGGCGGCCTGGACTCCCCGATCGGCGCCGTCGTCGGCGGGCTGCTGCTCGGCCTCGCGCTCAGCTACGTCCGCGGCTACGTCGGCGACGAGCTGGTCGGCATGGCGGCCCTGGTGATCCTCGTCGTGGTCCTGCTCGTCCGGCCCGGTGGCCTCTTCTCGACGACCCAGACACGGAGGGCATGAGCGGCATGAGCGACCTGCAGACCCCCGCCTCCCCGGCCGGCGCCGGCGCGGCCTCCTCCGACGCACCGTCCACCGCCACGGCCGCGGCGAACGCCAGCTCGGCCCAGGCCACCGGCGGCCGCTCGCTGCTGCCGCGCAACACCCTGCTCCGCCACCTGGTCGTGCTGGTCATCTGCGCCGTCGGGGCGGTGCTGCTGCTCGAGTCGACCGACCTCGGCTTCAACGCCCAGGTCGGGTACGTGGCCTTCTACGCGATCGCCGCCGGCGGTCTCACCGTGCTGACCGGGCTCAACGGGCAGATCTCCCTGGGGCACGGCGCCCTCATGGCCGTCGGCGGCTACACCACGGCGCTGCTGCTCGACGCCGACGAACCGCTGCCGCTGATCGTCATCTTCCTGGCCGCGGTCGCCCTGACCTCGCTGGTCGGGGCGATCGTCGGGGTGGCGGCGGCCCGCCTGCACGGCCCCTACCTGGCCGGCGCGACGCTCGCCCTGGCGGTCGGCCTGCCCGGCCTGGCGCTGTACTACAACGAGTTCCTCGGCGGCGAGCAGGGCCTCACGGTGTCCACCCCCGACCGCCCGGACTGGTTCACCGAGATCATCCGCACCCTCTCGGGCGGCTCCCCCTCGGGCGTGAAGTGGATCGCCTACATCAGCGTCGCCTGCCTGCTGATCACGTACTTCCTGCTGGCCAACCTCATGCGCAGCCGCGTCGGGCGCACCTGGCGGGCCGTGCGCGACCAGGAGGTCGCCGCCGAGCTCGCCGGCATCAACCTGGGCACCTGGCGGGTGACGGCCTTCATCGTCAGCGCCGCGGCCGCGGGTCTCGCCGGGGCGGTGCTGGCCCTCGTCGTGCGGCTCACCGCACCGACCGCCTTCACCATCGTGCTGTCGTTGTCGCTGCTGACCGCCATCGTCATCGGCGGCCTGGGCAGCCTGCTCGGGGCGCTCATCGGCTCGGTGCTGCTGGTCTTCCTGCCGCGGCTGCTGCGCGACGCCGGCGAGTCGCTGGACATGGACGCCGCCCAGGCCGCCGAGATCTCCTACGTCGTCTACGGCGTGATCCTCGTGGTGGTCATGCTCTTCGCCCCCGCGGGCCTGGTCGGCTCGATCCGCCTGGCCTGGCTCAAGGCCCGCGCGCGGCGGGCCGGCGCCCGCGCCCGGGGCTGACGGGAGCCGGACCCCGTCCGTCGCACCCGCTTCCCCACCCCAAGACTCCCGGGCACAGGCGCCCGGGTCCGCACAGAGGAGATCCATTGACACGATCCTCACGACGCCTCGTCAGCTTCGTGGCCGCGGCGACCGTCGCCACCACCCTGGCCGCCTGTGGCGGCGACGACTCCGGGGGAGGTGGCGAGGGCGGCAGCGAGGGGAACGAGGCCTCGGACGTCGGCATCACCGAGGACACCATCAAGCTGGGCGCCCACTACCCGCTGACCGGTGTCGCGGCGCCCGGCTACAGCGAGATCCCGACCGGGGTCGAGGCGTACTTCGACTTCGTCAACGCCAACGGCGGCGTGAACGGGCGGCAGATCGAGTTCGTCTACCGGGACGACGCCTACAACCCCACCAACACCAGCCAGGTCGTCAACCAGCTCGTCCTCGAGGACGAGGTGTTCGCGATCATGTCCGGCCTCGGCACCCCGACCCACAACGCGGTCACCGACTTCCTCAACAGCGAGGGCGTGCCCGACCTGTTCGTGTCGTCGGGCTCACGGCTGTGGGACGACGTCGAGGAGAAGCCGTACACCTTCGGCTGGCAGCCCGACTACGAGATCGAGGGCAAGATCATCGGGCAGTACGTGGCCGAGAACTTCCCCGACGCGAAGGTCGGCCTGTTCCTGCAGGGCGACGACTTCGGTGAGGACGGCTCGGCGGGGGCGCGGCAGTACCTCGAGGACCAGATCGTCGCGGAGGAGACCTACGTCCCGGGCAACACCGACGTCCGCCCGCAGATCTCGGCCCTGCAGGCCGCCGGGGCGGACCTCGTCCTGGGCTTCAACGTGCCCAGCTACACCGCGCTGTCGCAGCTGACCGCGCTGCAGCTCGGCTACGACCCGCAGTGGTTCTACTCGAACGTCGGCTCGGACCCGGAGCTGGTCGGCTCGCTGCTGGCCCGCTTCTCCGAGGGCGCGGTCAGCGACGCCAGCCTGCTCGACGGCGTGCTGACCACCGAGTACATCCCGACGGTCGACGCACCGGACAACCCGTGGATCGAGCTCTGGAACCGGGTGTGGGACGAGTCCGGCCTGGAGGGCGAGCTCACCAACTACCGGGCGTACGGCATGTCGCAGGCCTACACGATGGTCCAGGCCCTGCAGGCGGCCGGCCAGAACCCGACGCGTGACGACCTGGTCGCCGCCGTCGAGCAGGCCGGGTCGGAGTGGGAGGGCCCGGGCTTCGCCCCGTTCCGCTACTCGGAGGACCGCCACGCCGGCTACAGCGGCATGCTCGTCAGCCGGATCGTGGGCGCGGGCTCGGAGGAGCTGACGCCGGTGCTCGTCACCGACAACGGCGACGCCGAGATCGAGGAGTCCGACGCCGAGCCGGCCACCCCGCCGGAGAACGGCATCCCGGACGAGGAGCCGATCAACTGACGGCGACCTCTCCGGCGGGCCGCCGGTCTCCCTCGTGGAGGCCGGCGGCCCGTCGCCGTTCCCGGGTCCCCTGGGCTCACCGATCCCCTGGGCGGACGACACTCAGCGAGTGAAGTGTCGGCCGGTGATCGCCGGGTAGGCAGCCACCCGGGTCCCGCACCGGTGTGGGTCCCGGCGGCGAGGTGGACGGGAGCAGGGATGGTGCACGAGGCACGGACGATCCGGCGGGCGGTGGTGACCGGCGGGGCCGGGTTCCTCGGCTCGCACCTGTGCGAGCACCTGCTCGACCGTGGCGTCGAGGTCGTCTGCCTCGACAACTTCCTCACCGGTTCCCCCGGGAACGTCGTCCACCTCCGGGAGCGCCCCGGGTTCCAGCTGGTGCGCTGCGACGTCACCGACTTCGTCCACGTCCCCGGCCCGGTCGACCTGGTGCTGCACTTCGCCTCCCCGGCCAGCCCGCTGGACTACCTGCGGATGCCGATCGAGACGCTCAAGGTCGGCAGCCTGGGCACCCTGCACACCCTCGGCCTGGCGCACGAGAAGGGCGCCCGCTACGTGCTGGCCTCGACCTCGGAGGTCTACGGCGACCCGCTGCAGCACCCGCAGACCGAGGAGTACTGGGGCAACGTCAACCCGGTCGGCCCGCGCGGGGTCTACGACGAGGCCAAGCGCTTCAGCGAGGCGATGACCACCGCCTACCGCACCGCCAAGGGCACCGACACCGGCATCGTGCGGATCTTCAACACCTACGGGCCGCGGATGCGCCCCGACGACGGCCGGGCCATCCCCGCCTTCGTCGGCCAGGCGCTGTCCGGGCGGCCGCTGACCGTCGCCGGCGACGGCTCGCAGACCCGCTCCATCTGCTACGTCGACGACACCGTGCGCGGCGTCCTCGCCCTGGCGTTCTCCGACCAGCCGGGGCCGGTGAACATCGGCAACCCCGACGAGCTGTCGATGCTGCGGCTGGCACGGTGGATCGTCGAGCTGACCGGCTCGTCGTCGCCGATCTCCTTCATCGACCTGCCCGTCGACGACCCCAGGGTCCGCCGCCCCGACACCACACGGGCCGAGCAGCTGCTCGGCTGGCGGCCGACGGTGCCCTCGGAGGAGGGGCTGCGCCGGACCGTCGCCTGGTTCGCCGAGCAGCGCCGGACGGCGGCCCTCCGGGCGAGCTGAACCCCGGGTGGCGGCGCACCGACGTCCCGGCCGGCGCCGTCCCCGGCCCGGCAGCGGGGGGTGCGCGTCCACCTCTACCCTGGGGTCCGGCGGTCGGAGGGCACGCCGAGGAACCGGACTCTGACGGAGAGCGAGCATGGGCCGCCACGCCGACACCACCTCTGCGCGCCGCACGCAGCGCCCTGCGCCGACCCTGCCGATCGCGCTCGGCGTCGCCCTCGTGGTCCTGGCCCTCGTCGCGGGCGGGCTGGTGTGGTGGCTGGCCGGGTCCGGCGGCGGGTGCGACGACACGCGCAGCGTCCGGGTGACCGTCGCGCCCGAGCTGGCCGCCGTCGCGCAGGACCTGCTCGACGAGCCGCAGGACCTCGGCGGCGGTGCGTGCGCCGCGGCCGAGGTGACCGCCCAGGAGCCGCTGCAGACCGTCGGTGACCTCGAGGCCCTCGAGGGCTCCGCGCTGCCGCAGGTGTGGGTGCCCGACAGCTCGCTGTGGACCGTCCGGGCCGCCGACACCGACCTCGACCCCTCCGGCTCGATGGCCACCTCACCGGTCGTCCTGGGCACCAGCCGCGCCGCCGCCGACGAGCTCGGGTGGACCGAGCAGCCGCCGGCGTGGCGCGACGCACTGACCGGCGTGCGACCGGTCGCGGTGCCCGACCTGGCCGCCAGCGCCGAGGGGCTGTCCGCGCTGGCGGCCCTGCGCACCTCGCTCGGCGGGACCGACGCCGCCGACAACGCCGTCGTCCAGGCGGTGCTGGCCGCCCGCCGGGGCCCGGCGGTCACCCCGGCCGAGGCGCTGCAGGCGGGCAGCGCCGGGGACGCCGACGCTCCGCTGGTGCCGGTCAGCGAGCAGGAGGTCGTCACGGTCGGCCGCGGCGCCGAGGACTCCCAGCTGGTCGCCGTCTACCCGGCCGAGGGCTCGCCGCAGCTGGACTACCCGGTGCTGCGCGTCGGCTCGCAGAGCGACGAGGAGCGTGCCGCCGTGGACGCCGTCGTCCGGACGCTGACCTCGGAGGACGCGCGCACCGCCGTCCTGGCCGCCGGGTTCCGCGACACCGACGGCACCGCGCCGACCGACCCGGGCAGCGGTGTCCGCGAGGAGGCGCCGGAGGCCCTCGAGGTCGACGGCGAGCAGGTGCAGGGCCTGCTGGTCGAGCTCGCCCGGCTGGCCGCGCCGTCCCGGCTGCTGACCGTCTTCGACGTGTCGGCGTCGATGGAGGCCCCGGCCGGCGACGGCACCCGGGCCACCCTGTCCCGTGACGCCGCGAAGAGCGCGCTGTCGCTGATCCCCGGGACCTCCTCGATCGGCCTGTGGGTCTTCGCCTACCAGCTCGAGGGCGAGCAGGACTGGACCGAGCTGGCGCCCATCCGCACGCTGGAGACCGAGGTCGACGGCGGCACCACCCAGCGGGACCTCCTCGACGAGCAGCTCGACACCATCCCGGAGCGGCTGTCCCGCGGCGGCACGGGCCTGTTCGACACCACGCTGGCCGCCGTCCGATCGGCCCGCGAGCAGTTCGACCCGAACGCGGTGAGCAGCGTCGTCATCGTCACCGACGGCACCAACGAGGACGACCAGGGCATCGCGCTCGACGCGCTGCTGCAGTCGCTGCGCGACGAGGCCGACCCGGAGCGCCCGGTGAAGGTCATCGGCGTCGCCCTCGGCCCGGACGCCGACATCGCCGCGCTCGAGCAGATCGCCTCGGCCACCGGTGGGGCCGCGTACTCCGCCGTCGACCCGACCGACCTGCAGGACGTCCTCTTCGACGCGCTGCGCCAGCGCTGAGGGATGCCGCCGCGGTCCCCCGACCGCAGCGCGTCCTCGCGCACCGCAGCGCGTCCTCCCGCACCGCAGCGCGTCCCCCCGCACCGCCCACGCCCAGGGAGGACGCGCTGGGATCAGGTCACCTGATCATGGCACCGCCCGGCGGACGTCAGGTGCGGGCGAGGAGGTCCTCGAGCGCGGCGGTGACCTCGGCGACCGTGATCCGGGCCAGGGCCGGGTCGAGCTCGGTGCCCCAGGGGTCGCCGGTGCCGTCCCCGTGCCAGAGGACGACGTGCAGTGCTCCCCCGCCCCGCCCGGCCCGCGGCGGCGGGCCCCACAGCGCGGGCGACACCGGCCCGAACAGCACCACCGACGGACGGCGGTAGGCGCTGGCCAGGTGCGCCACCCCGGTGTCGCCGCTGACCACCACGCGCGCGGCGGCCACCGTGGCGGCGAGCTCCAGCGTCGACGTGCGGCCGGCGAGCACCGCCTCGGCCCCCAGCCCGGCGCCGCGCGCCACCGCCGAGGCCAGCTCGCGCTCCGCCGGGCCGCCGGTGATGCGCACGTCGTGCCCGCCGTCGGCCAGCCGGCGGGCGACGGCGGCGAACCGCCCGGCCGGCCAGCGCCGCCCCGGGTGGGCGGCACCGGGGTGGACCAGCGCGGCCCCGGTCACCGGCGGGGGCACGGCCGGGACGGCGAGGTCCAGCGCGTCGGGGTCGGCGTCGACGCCCAGGCCCTCGGCGACCAGCCGGCACCAGCGCCGCACCTCGTGCTCGTCGGGGTACCAGGTCGGGCCGGGGTAGCCGGGGCTGGCGTAGGTCAGCAGCCGGCTCGGGTGCAGGTCCGCGACGACGACGTGCGAGGCCGGGCCCTTGCCGTGCAGGTCGACGGCGAGCTCGGGCGGCGACCCCGACCAGTCCAGCGGCTCGAGCTCGCGGGCGGGCAGCACCTCGTCGACGGCGTCGACCAACCCGGCCAGCGGCGCCAGCGCGGTCGTCGTCGCCAGGACCAGGCGGTGGTCCGGGACGGCGGCGCGCACCGCCCGGATCGCCGGGACGCCGGTGAGCAGGTCCCCGAGCCCGAGCGGCCGCAGCACGACCGCGACGGGCCGTGCGCTCACGGCCCCGTTCCGGGCCCCGCGCCGGACGTGCGAAGCGTGGGGAGGACGGGGTCCTCGCTGCGGGAGCGCTCGACCAGGGCCGTGGTCGAGTGGCCGTCGAGGTAGGGCAGGACGACGGCCTGACCGCCCCACTGCTGCAACACCGCGGCCTCGGGGAGGTCCGCGCCGGCGTAGTCGCCGCCCTTGGCCCACACGTCGGGCCGCAGCCGGTCGAGGACCTGCGCCGGGGTGTCCTCCCCGAAGACGACGACGGCGTCGACGAACTCCAGCGCCTCGAGCACCCGCGCGCGGTCGGCGGCGGCGACCAGCGGCCGGGACGGGCCCTTGAGCCGGCGCACCGAGTCGTCGGAGTTGATGCACACGACCAGGCAGTCGCCGAGCCCGCGGGCCGCGCGCAGCGTGGCCACGTGCCCGGCGTGCAGCAGGTCGAAGCAGCCGCCGGTGGCCACCACGGTGCCGCCGCCCGCGCGCACCCGCGCCAGCAGCGCGGACACCCCGTCGTCGACCGCCACGTCCGGCTCCCGGGCCGCGGAGGCGTCCCAGGCCGAGGCGCCGCCCCGGGCGACGAAGTCCCCGGCGAAGGCCACCGCGGCCGCCACCGCCTCCCCCGTCACCGCGCCGTCGGCCAGCGCCAGGGCGACCGCGGCGGCGAAGGAGTCGCCGGCACCGCACGGGTCCCCACCGGTCACCGGCACCGCGGGCACGACCATCGGGGCGCCCCCGCCGTAGGACAGCAGTGCCCCGCGGGCGCCGAGGGTCACGGCCACGGCGCCGACGCCCCAGGTCCGGATGAGTGCCTCGGCCCGCGCACCGACGGCGGCCAGGCCGTCGCCGTCCGCGGGGACCCCCGCGGCGGAGGCGACCCGCGCGGCCTCCGCGCCGTTGGGCGTGACCAGCCGGACGGAGGGCACCGGGGCGGCGCCGCGCGGGTGCGGGTCCCAGACCACCGGGCCGCCGGCGCCGTCGAGCGCGGCCCGGACCGCGGGGTCGGCGGTGGTGCCGCGCCCGTAGTCGGCGACGAGGACGGCGGCGGCGTCGCGGATGACGTCGGCGGCCTCCGCCGGGAGCCCTCCGAGCGCCACCGTCGGCGAGCCGCTGTCGATGCGCACCACCGAGTGGTCGCCCACCCGCACCCGGCGCTTGACGGCGGTGCCGCCGGTGGCCGGGATCGCGACCAGCCGCACCCGGCCGGCCAGCAGCGCCCGCAGCCGCCCGGCGCCCTCGTCGTCGGCCAGCGGGGTGACCAGCACGACCTCCCGGCCGGTGGCCTGCGCGGCGACGACCGCGGCCAGCGCGGCGCCGCCGGGGCGCTCGCGGGTCTCCACGTCCTCGACCACCGGCACGGGCGCGTCGGGGGTCAGCCGCGACGCCGACCCGACCAGGTCGACGTCGAGCAGCGCGTCGCCGACGACGACGAGCGGCCTCACCTGGCGATCCCGATGCGGCTGACCGGCACCCGGGCCGGCTCGGCCAGCACCGCCGCGTCGAAGGCCGCGCACAGCAGGTGCAGGGCGACGAGGTGGCACTCCTGCACCGTGGCCGTCCACGGGGAGTCGATGCAGACCGCCTCGTCGGAGGCCGCCTCCAGCGGGTTGGGCGCCGGGCCGGTGATCGACAGGACGGTGATGCCGCACTCGCGGGCGCGGCGGGCGGCGGCGACGGCGTTGGGCGAGCGGCCCGACGTCGACAGCAGCACCAGGACGTCACCGGCCCGGCCGTGCGCCTCGACCTGGCGGGCGAACAGCTCGTCGGCCGGGTAGTCGTTGGCGATCGCGGTCAGCGACGAGGTCTCCGCGGTCAGGCAGATCGCGGAGAACGGCGGCCGGTCCGCGCGGTAGCGGCCCACCAGCTCCGCGGTGAGGTGCTGCGCCTGCGCGGCGCTCCCGCCGTTCCCCGCGGCCAGCAGCCGCCCGCGCGACTCCCCGCACAGCACGTCGGCCAGCAGCCGGCCCCAGCGGTCGAGGGTGTCGACCGAGGCGTCGAGGCTGCGCAGCGCCGACGTCAGCGACGCGACGTGGTCGCGGCCGGTGAGGTGCGTGCAGGCGTCGGGCGAGACGACCTCGCCGGTGGAGTGGGGAGCGACACTCATCGGGCGACCTCCAGGGGCGCTCATCGGACGGCCTCGACGGGACGCCGGGTGGACAGGACCTGCCGGTAGACCGCCTCGGTGTCGGCGGCCACGCGGGCCCACCGGTAGCGGGCGCGGGCCCGGCGGACGCCGGCCGTCCCGTAGGCGGCGCGGCGGGCGTCGTCGGCCAGCAGTGCGGCGAGCACCTCGCCGAGGCGCTCGGGGTCGCGGGGCGGCACCAGGTCGCCGGTGACGCCGTCGGCGACGGAGTCCTGCAGCCCGCCGACGGCGGTGGCCACCACCGGGCGGCCGCAGGCCATGGCCTCCAGCGGCGTGATGCCGAAGGGCTCGTACCAGGGCACGGCCAGGACGACGTCGGCCGAGCGCACCCAGGCGGGGACGTCGGCGCGGGCGACCGACCCGGCGAAGCAGACACGGTCGGCCACCCCGACCCCGGCGGCGACGGCGCGCAGCCGGCGCACCTCCGGGTCGGCGTCGACCTCGCCGGGAGGCGGGCCGCCGACCACCACCAGCTCGGCGTCGGGCACGGCGGCCAGCGCGCGGACGGCGTCCTCCTGGCCCTTGCGCTCCACCAGCCGGCCGAGCACCAGCAGCCGCGGCCGGCCGGTGCCCGGGGCGACCGGGCCGCGCGGGGTGAACACCGCGGTGTCGACGCCGCACGGGACGATCGAGACGCGGTCGCGGGCCAGCCCCAGGCGGCGCAGCTCGAACACCTCGTCGCTGCAGGTGGCGACGACGTGGCCGACCGCCCGGCACAGGCCCCGCTCGAGCTCCACCCGCTGCGCCGGGGAGGTGTCGGCGTCGCCCTGGTGGCGGCGCTTGACCGAGCCGAGCGCGTGGAAGGTCTGCAGCACCGGGACCGGCGTCAGCAGGCTCCCGGCGGCCTCGACCGCGGCCAGCCCGCTCATCCAGAAGTGCGCGTGGACGACGTCGGGCGGCTGCACCGCCCAGCGGGCGCGCAGCGCGGCGGCCAGCGCCGGCACGTGCCCGAGCAGGTCGTCCTTGGGCAGCGCCGCGGCGGGACCCGCGGTCAGGTGCGAGACGACGTAGCCGTCGTCGGTGGGCACCTCGTCGGGCAGCCGCGGGTCGTCGCGGCGGGTGTGCACCGTGACCTCGTGGCCGCGCGCGGCCAGCCCGGCCGCCAGTGCGGCGACGTGCACGTTCTGACCGCCGGCGTCCACGCCGCCGATCGCGGCCAGCGGCGAGGCGTGCTCGCTGACCAGGTCGATGCGCAGCGGTGCGCCGGGGGCCCGGTGCGTCCTCATCGGGTGACCTCACAGAGGCTGGTGACCACACGGTCGGGTGGTCCGGGTACGGAGCCCGTCATCGGGTGACCTCCCCGAGGAGTCGATCCCAGTCGGAGAGGAACCGGGGGAGCCCGTAGCGCTCCAGCGCGGCGGCGCGGGCCGCCTTGCCGGCCAGCCGGGCGGCGTCCTCGTCGTGCAGGTAGGTGCGGACCGCGTCCCACAGCACCTCGGGCCGGGTGGACAGCACGCCGGCCTCGCGCGGCACCGCCTCGACCACCTCGGTGGTGGCCAGCGCGACCACCGGCACGCCCAGGTGCATCGCCTCGAGCAGGGAGAGCCCGAGCGAGGTCCACCGGACCGGGTGCACGTAGACCCGGCGGCGGGCCAGCTCGCCGTGCATCGCGGCCTGCGGCGGGTCGTCGTGCAGCGTCACCCGCTGCGGGTCGAGGCCGTAGCGCTCGTGCAGGCCGGCCAGGCCCATGCCGAAGACGTCGACCGGCGCCGCCTGCGCCAGCCCGGGCAGCAGGTCGGCTCCCACCGTGCGTCCGCGGCGGACCGGCTCGTTGGTGACGACGGCGGCGCGGGCCAGCTCGCCGGTCCAGCGCTCGCCGGGGTCGACGATGCCGTGCTCGATGACCGTCGTCGGCGCGCGGCCGTTGTCGTAGAAGAGCCGGTTGAAGTGGGTCACGTGGGCGATCGGGACGTCGTCGCGGTCGGCCAGCGGGTGCCGGGTGTGCGGCACCGGCCCGTCGCCGGGCTCCAGGCCCGGCGCGTTGTGCTCGAGGAAGACGGCGGGCAGGTCGCGGCCGGGCTCGCGGCCCAGCCACTCGCGGACCAGCTCGAGGTCGCGCGTGCGCTGCAGCACGACGACGTCGACGTGCTCGTCGCCCAGCTGCTCCGGCGTCACCTCGCGGGCCGACGCCGGCCAGTCCCAGGTGCGCGCGCGGCCCAGGCCGTCGGGACCCCGGCCGGGCACCACGGGCAGCAGGTACTCGTGACCGCCCTGGACGAACGCCGTCGTCCAGGAGCCGTGCACGTGCCAGACGAGGACCTTCATGCACTCACCAGCTTCTCGACGGCGGCGACGACGTCGGCGGCGGTCACCGAGGTCAGGCAGGGGTGGCCGGGGACCGGGCACTCGCGGGCCCGGGTGTCCCGGCAGGGCGCGTCCTGGTCGCCGAGCAGCACCGTGGGGACGCCGTAGGGGGCCCACCGGACCGCGGGGACGACCGGGCTGAACAGCGAGACCACCGGCGTCCCGACGGCGGCGGCCAGGTGCGCCGGGCCGGTGTTGCCGACGACGACGGCCGCGGCGCCGTCGAGCACCGCCGCCATCTCCGCCAGCGACGTGGCGCCGCCGAGGTCGACGCCGCGGCTGCCGGCGACGGCGGCGGTGAGCGCCCGCTCCCCCGGCCCGCCGGTGACCAGCACCCGGTGCCCGGCGTCGCTCAGCGCCTCGACCGCCTCGGCGCAGCGCTCCGCGGGCCAGGCGCGGGCGGGCACGGAGGCGCCGGGGTGCAGCACGATGTAGCCGGGCTCGAGACCGCCGGCCGCCCGGTGGCCCGGTTGCTGCGGCGCCGGGGGCAGCGGACGGCGCACCGCAAGCCCGCCGTCGTCGCCGTCGGGCAGGTCGAACCCGGCCGCGCGGGCCAGGGACAGCGCCCGCTCGGGCTCGGGCAGGTCGTCGTCGACCCGGTGGCGGACGTCGAGCAGCGAGCCGGGGTAGTCGACGCTGGTCGCACTCAGGCGGGGTACGCTGGCGGCGCGCAGCAGCAGGGCCAGCGGCAGCGGTGACTGGTGGAACGACGTGCTGATGAGAGCCTCGTCGGGTGCCAGCGCGCGGACCCGCTCGGTGAGCGCGGACAGGTCGGCCGCGTCGACCGGCGGGGGGTCGCCGAGGATCCACGGGCAGGCCCACGTCTCCACCTCGTCGACGCCGGGCAGCAGCGCCGCGGCCTCGGCACCGGCCGGACCGGCCAGGAACACCACCCGCTCGGCGCCGGCGGCCACCGCGCGGACCAGCGGCCCCTGCAGCAGGACGTCGCCGGCGTTGTCGAGCCGGGCGACCAGCACCGTGCCCCGGCCGGGGCTCACCACCGGCCCGCCAGGACGTCGGCGACCGCGGCGGTCAGGGTGGCGGCCACCCGTGGCGCGGCGGCGACCTCCTGCTCCCGGGTCACCGGCGTCGGCACCATGATCCCGCCGGCCCCGGCGGCCGCGGCGGCCTCGACGTCGGCGCCGATGTCACCGATCACCACGCAGCGGGACGGGTCGACGTCGAGCTCGGCGCAGGCGGCCTCCACCATGCCGGGCGCGGGCTTGCGGCAGGTGCAGCCGTCGTCGGGCCCGTGCGGGCAGACCTGGACCGTCTCGAAGGGGCCGAGGAGCTCGTCGAGGCGGGCCGTGCAGGCGTCGACCTGCGCGCGGGTGATGATCCCGCGGGCCACGCCGGACTGGTTGCTCACCACCCCGACCCGCACACCGCGGGCGCGCAGCGCGTCGACCGCCTCCTTCGCGCCGGGCACCGGCTTCACCAGCTCCGGGTCGCCGTTGTACGGGTAGTCGCGCACGAGCGTGCCGTCGCGGTCGAACAGCACCAGGTCGGGCGGCCCGCGCCACGGCGCCACCCGGCGGTGCTGCACCGCGCCGCGGAGGAAGTGCCAGGTGGCCAGCGGCGGGATGGCGGCGCTGGTGAGCGCCATGGTGGTCACCTCGGCGCGGTCGCGCGGGCCGGGCGCGATGCGGGCCCAGGCGAACTCGGCGGTGCCGGCCGCCCAGGCGAGGGCGGCGGCCGCGGCGGCGCGGGGACGGCGGGCGGCGGCCAGGCCGACGGCGGCCAGCGCGGCGGCGGTGACGGCGAGGTGCCGCGGACGGCGCCCCAGCGCGGCGTCGGCGCGCTCGCGCCAGTCCGGGCCGTGCAACCGGCGCATGAGGACGTCGTCGGCGTTGCCGGCCTGCACGCGGACGCTGACCCAGCGGTCGGCGGGGCGGACCGGGTGGGTGATCCACCGCTGCCCGCGGACCAGCCGGCCGCCGGTGTCCACGACCCGCAGCGCCAGGTCGGAGTCCTCGCGGAAGGCGCGGGGGAAGCGCTCGTCGAACCCGCCGACGGCGGCCAGCGCGGCGCGGCGGTAGGCGAGGTCGGCAGTGATCCAGCTGCTGGTGGCCAGGCCCGCGGTACCGCGCTCCCAGTCGGTCGGCCGGCGGTCCTCGGGCAGCGGCACCCGGACACGGCCCTGGCTGCCCGCGACGTCGGCGGGCAGCCCGGTGAGGTCGGCCTCGAGCCGCGCGTACCAGTCGGGGTCGGGGACGACGTCGTCGTCGAGGAAGGCCACCCACGGGGTGCGCGCCGTCCGCCAGCCGAGGTTGCGGGCGCGGGCGGGGCCGCCACCGCCGGTGCGGACCACGCGGACCGGCGGCAGGCCGGGCCGCTCGACGGCCAGCGGGGGCCCGTCGGGCCGGTCGTCGACGACGACGAGCCGGGCCGGGCGCGGGCCGGCCGCGGCCGCGAGGGCGTCGAGGAGCACGTGCAGCGACGGCCGGCCGATGGTCGGCACGACGACGGTGCACTCCGCGAGCATGATCGCGCCCTGCCCGACCTGGACGCCGGCCAAACACTACGGGCTTGAAGTTCCCTCGAGCGGTGTCCCGGCCCCCTGCAGGGTCCCGCCGCGAGCCCGCGAGTGGCGGGGGGCAGAGGGTCCTCCTTCAGCGGCGGATGCGCGTGGCCGCGGAGACCCTGGCGAGGGCGTCGGTGACGACCGCGGCGTCGTTCCCCAGCAGGGCGAGCAGGTGGGCGACGAGCTCGTCGTGGCTCGCCGCGGCGGCCCGCACCCGCGCCCGGCCGGCGTCGGTGAGGCGGGCGTGCAGCAGCCGCCGGTCGCCGGGGCGCCGCTCGCGCACGACGAGCCCCTGCTCGACCAGCCGGCCGACCGTGCTGGTCACCCCGGCCCGCGACAGCCCGAGGGCCTCGGCGACCTCCCCCATGGTGGCCCGCTCCCCCGGCGCCTCGGCGATCCGCCGCAGGGCCTCGAAGCCGGTGAGGGAGAGGTCGTGGTCGCGGTGCAGGGCGGAGTCGACGCGGTGGGTGATCCGGTCGTGCACCTGGACGATGCGCAGCCAGGTCTCCGCCGGGCGGGGGGCGGCTCCGGGGAGCGTCGCCGGGTCGGACGGCACGGCGTCCGACGGGGTCCCGGCCGCCAGCACGTCCTCGGAGCCCATCGGCCCATCCTCGCCGAAGTCGCGCTCAGGCGCTCCCGGTCGGCCACGGCGGGGCGAGCGGCGACCGGCGCCGGGCGGCCACGAGCACCAGCCCGGTGGCGCTGACCAGCAGCGCCAGCCCGGCCGCGACCATCGGGACGGGCAGGGGGTCGGCGACCGGCGCCCCGGCCGCGGCCACCTGCAGCCGCACGGCGGCGGTGACCGCCGAGGTGCTCCCGGTCAGCTCCACGGTGGTCGTCCCCTCCCCGGCACCGCCGGGGACGCGCACGGTGATCTCGACGGCGCCGTCCGGGCCGGCCGGCACGGTCGCGAGGACGGTGCCGTCGGCGTCCCGGACGGTGACCTCCTCGCCGGGCGCGAAGCCGGTGCCGGTGAGCACGACCTCGCCCCCGGCGGGGACCTGCCGGGCCGAGGCACTGGCCGCGCCGGGGTCGGTGCCCGGGCCGTCGGCCGACGACCCGGGCGTGGTCTCCGGCGCGGGCAGCTCCGGCACCGGCAGCACGTCGGGCACCGGCACGGCACCGGCGGGCGGCACCGGGGCGGGCGCGGCGTCCGGCGACGGCGCCGGTGACGGCCCGGGCGACGGCGCCGGGACGTCGCCGCCCGGGAGGGCCTCGCCCACGGCCGGCGGTGCGGCGATCGCCGCGCAGTCCTCCTCCGCGGGCCGCGTGTAGTCGTGGCCCTCGAGCTCGTCGACGTAGGCGGTGCCCGACCCGTCGAGCGCGACGTACTCCAGCCGGCTGTCGATCGCCTCGCCCCAGTCGACGGGGTCGGTGCGCAGCACGACCGTCGCCCCGGGCTGGACCTCGGCGCGGTCCTCGCCCTCGGGCCGGCGGGTGGTGGCCAGCGTGACCGCGTAGGCGACGGTGCCGGCGGTCACCTCGACCACCACGCCACCGGGGCGGCAGCTGGGTCCGTGGGTGACGAGGGCGTCGGGCCGGGTCGGGTCCTCGATGGCGGCCGCGGGCGGGGCGGTGGCGACGCCGAGCACGAGCAGGCCGGCGACGGTGGACAGCAGGGCGAGCCCCGTCGTCAGGACGGGGCGGGGCGGACGCGGCGGCGTCGTCCCGACCGGCACGGAATCCCCCTCGAGCGGTCGCGCCGCGCACGGTGGGTCCGCGAGGAGCGCAGCCCCCATGATGCGGTCGACCACCGCCTGCGGACGACGGCTCCGCGGCGCGTCGTCCGGCTCGTACGGCGTGTCGCGCCCGGGCGTGTCGTACCGGCCGGTGCGGGGTCGTCCTCGGACGAGACGCGGGTCACTACGGTGACCGCCGTGGACTCAGCCGCCGGGACCGGACGCCGCCGCCAGAACGAGGTCTACCGCGCCGGGGTGTACGGGCGCGCACCGCTGGTGCCCACCACCGCGCGACCGCTGCAGCGCCGCGCCCGGCAGCGGCTGACCGCCCGCGCCTACGCCTACGTCGCCGGGGGCGCCGGCGAGGAGCACACCCAGCGGGCCAACCGGGCCGCGTTCGACCGGTGGGCCGTCGTCCCCCGGGTGCTGCGCGACGTCAGCGCCCGCGACACCTCCGTCGAGCTCTTCGGCCGGCGCATCCCCGCGCCCCTGCTGCTCGGGCCGGTCGGTGCGCTGGAGCTGGTGCACCGGGAGGCCGACCTGGCGGTCGCCCGCGCCGCGGCGTCCCTCGGTGTGCCGTTCGTGTTCTCCAACCAGGCGTCGGTGCCGATGGAGACCTGCGCGGCCGCGATGGGCGACGCCCCGCGCTGGTCGCAGCTCTACTGGTCCACCTCCGACGAGCTGGTGGAGAGCCTGGTGCACCGGGCGGAGGCGGCCGGCTGCGAGGCACTGGTGGTCACGCTCGACACCACGATGCTGGGCTGGCGCCCGCGCGACCTCGACCTCGGCCACCTGCCCTTCGCGCTGGGCAAGGGCATCGCGCAGTACACGTCCGACCCGGTCTTCCGCCGGCTGGTCGAGCAGCGGGTCGCCGAGGCCGGGGACGTCGCACCCGTCCAGGCCGGCGAGGCCGCCGGGCGCGACCGGCAGCCGCGGCCCACGCTGTCCGCCGTCCTGGCGATGGTCGGGATGGCGCGCGCCTGGCCGGGCCCGCTGCGCGAGAACCTGCGCTCACCACTGCCGCGAGCGGCCGTCGAGACCTTCCAGGCCATCTACTCGCGGCCCTCGATCACCTGGGCCGACCTCGCCTGGCTGCGCGCCCGCACCCGGCTGCCGATCCTGCTCAAGGGCGTGCTGCACCCCGACGACGCCCGCCGTGCCCTGGACGAGGGGGTCGACGGCGTGGTGGTCAGCACGCACGGCGGGCGACAGGTGGACCGCTCGATCTCCGCACTGGACGCGCTGCCCGACGTGGTGGCGGCGGTCGGCGACCGGGCGCCCGTGCTGCTCGACAGCGGCGTCCGCAGCGGCGCCGACGTCCTCGTCGCCGTGGCCCTCGGGGCGCGCGCGGTGCTCCTCGGCCGGCCCTACGCGTGGGGGCTGGGCCTGGCCGGCGAGGCCGGGGTGCGGCAGGTGGTGTCCGACGTCCTCGGGGAGTTCGACCTGTCGCTCGGCCTGACCGGGCACACCTCGGTCGCGGAGCTGACGCCGGAGGCGCTGCGCCGCGTGGGTTGACCGTCCTGGCCCGACACGCCCGGGGAGGGGTGGGGTTGACTCGTCCTGTGACACAGCTCACAGTGGTCGTGGGCGGGGGCAGCCGGCAACGAGTGGCCTCCCACTGCTGGGAGGACCGACCAACGCGGCCAGACCGTCAGGACCGGCCCCCCGCCCCTCAGCCCGGGTCGCGCCGCCGTCCGCGGCCGCTCGTCACGGAGCTCGCTGCCACCGGTCCGCAGGTCCCGTGCACACCAGCCGGGCGGAGCGACCCGGCTCCGGGAAGAGAACAGCGGCCCCGTCCCGGGGGACGGAGCCGCTGTGCTGTCTCAACCAGACGTGCACCCGAAGGGATTCGAACCCCTAACCTTCTGATCCGTAGTCAGATGCTCTATCCGTTGAGCTACGGGTGCGGGTGTGCAGTTGTCGTGCGCGGAGGCTCCGGGATTTGAACCCGGGATGGGGATTAACCCAAACCGCATTAGCAGTGCGGCGCCATAGACCGGACTAGGCGAAGCCTCCCGGGGTCCGAGTCCCCCCGGAACCACCGAGGAGCACAGTACCAGCGCCCGCGCCGCCCCTCCCAGCCCGGGTGGGGTCAGGCGGCCACCGGTTCGCCCGCGCGGGCCGGCGCCGGACGCCGCCCCGGCACCAGGGTGACGAGCACCGCCAGCGCGGCACCGGCGACGGCGAGCACCAGGCTGCCGCTCACCCCGGCCGGGCTCTCGATCAGCGCACCACCCAGCGCCGCGCCGACCGCCGAGGCGCCGGTGGCCATGGTCGACAGCCAGGTGAAGGCCTCCGTCGTGGCGTGCGCCGGGGCGAGGGCGCCGACGAGGGAGTTCTGCACGGTCAGCGTCGGCGCGATCGCCGTCCCGCCGAGGAAGAGCAGGGCACCGAGCACCCACGGGCTGGACGCGGCGGTGAGCGGGGCCAGGCCGATGGTGACGCCGAGCAGCAGCCACCGGTACTGCCGTGGCAGCGAGGCGCTGACCACCCGCGCGCCGAACCACAGGCCGCCCGCGACCGAGCCCAGCGACCACAGCGCCAGCAGGAGACCGGACATGCCCGGCGACCCGGCCGCGTCGGCGAACGCGGGGACGGCGACCTCGAGCGCGCCGAAGCCGAGCATCAGCAGCGAGCCGCTGAGCAGCACGCGCGGCATCCCGGGGGTGAGCACGGTGGCGAACGGGCTGGTGCGCGACGCCTCGGGAGCGGGGGCCCAGCCGCGCATCGCCGCCGACGTCGCGATGCCGAGCGCCCCGGCCACGGCGAGCACGCCCGCGACGGCGAGCGCCCACGCCGGACCGGCCAGCACGGCGAGCGCGGCGACCAGCGTGGGGCCGGCGACGAAGACCAGCTCGGTGGCCGTCGCGTCGAGGGCGTAGGCGGTGGGGCGGACGGCGGCGTCGGTCCGCGACCACAGCGCGCGGACCGCGCCCGAGACCAGCGGCGTCCCGGCACCGGCGGCGGCCGACGCGGCGACGACCACCCCCGTGGGCGCACCCCCCAGGACGGCGAGCACCAGCAGCGTCAGCAGCAGCGGGTAGACGGCGGCCTGGGTGAGCAGGACCGGGCGCGGGGTGCGCCGGTCGGCCAGCCGGCCGAGCACCGGGGCCATGGCCGCCATCGCGACGCCGTAGGTCGCGGCCGCGAGACCGGCGACCGCGTACGAGCCGGTCTGCTGCTGCACCATGAGCAGCAGGGCCAGCGGGACCATCGCCGACGGCAGCCGGCCGGCGAACCCGGCGACCAGCAGGACGGGGGCGGACGGCAGACGCCAGACCGACAGATACGCACGCACGACGGGACCCACTTCGACACACTCAGGGACGGAACAGTAGTTGGTCAAATGATGTTGACCACCTACGACACTAGCAGGGGTGGTAGGGAGTCACATGGATTACGACACCTACGGGTCGAACGCCGTCGAGCTGGCCATCGACCTGGCCAACGCCGACCGCGACAGCGACCCCGACTGGGCGGAGGCGTTCCTGCGCGCCCACGACGAGTGGTTCACCACCGAGACGCCCCTGGGACTGTCACCCGCCGAGGCACGCCGGGCGGCCGCGACGGCCGGGCTGGTGCGGGCGGTCGCCGTCGCCGCGACGCAGGACGACGTCATCGCGCGGCTCAACGAGCTGCTCGCCCTGGCCCGGCCGCACCCCTACGCCACCGACCACGACGGCGAGCTGCACCTGCACTACGCCCGCCCGGACGCCCCGGCGGTCGAGCAGCTGACGACGACGGTGGCCATGGGCCTGTCGCAGGTCGTGGCCCAGCACGGGTGGCAGCGCCTCGGGGTCTGCTCGGCGGAGGGGTGCGACGACGTCTACGTCGACACCTCCCGCAACGCCAGCCGCCGCTACTGCTCGAACACCTGCGCCAGCCGGTCGACCGTCGCCGCCTACCGCGCCCGCCGTCGCGTCTGAGGTGAGGACCTCCCTGCCCCCACCGCTCGCACGCTCGCGGTGGTCCCCTGGCGGGGAGGCCGTAGCGTCTCGCGCGTGACCCCCCTGCGGCTGCGCTACTGGGACGCGCGGCTGCACGCCGCGATCGGCGCACTGCCCGACACCCCGGCCGACCGGTGGCTGCGCCGGCTGTCGACCACCGCCGACCACGGGAAGCTGTGGCTGGCGCTCGGCGTCCTCCTTGCACTGCGCCGGGGATCGCTGCGGCGCGCGGCACTGCGCGGACTGGGTGGGCTGACGGTGTCGAGCGCACTGGTCAACCTCGTCCTCAAGCGGCTCTTCGGCCGGGTGCGGCCGGACCTGGCCAACCTGACCACCGACCGGCAGCTGCGGCGGGCGCCGCACACGCTGTCCTTCCCGAGCGGTCACTCCGCCTCGGCCGGCGCCTTCGCGGCAGGGGTGGCGCTGGAGAGCCCGGTGGTCGGCGCGGCGCTGGCACCGCTGGCGCTCGCGGTCGGGTACTCGCGGGTGCACGTGGGCGTCCACTACCCGGGCGACGTGGTCAGCGGGCTGGCGATCGGCGCGGGCGTCGCGCTGGCCGGCCGCCGGTGGTGGCCCGTGCGACCGACCGAGCCGGCGCGGGTGCGCCCGGTCCGCTCGGCCCCGGCCCTGCCGCGCGGCGAGGGGCTGGTGGTCGCGGTCAACCCGCGGTCGGGGCCCGAGGGGTACGACCCCGCGGCCGAGATCCGCGCGCTGCTGCCCGCGGCGGAGGTGCTCACCGCCTCGGAGGAGCACGGGGTCGCCGACCTGCTCGCGGACGCCGCGCGGTCGGGACGGGCGTCGGCGCTCGGGGTGGCCGGGGGCGACGGCAGCGTCGCCGCCGCGGCGGCCGTCGCGCTGGAGCACGACCTGCCGCTGGCCGTCGTCCCCGCGGGGACGCTCAACCACTTCGCCCGCGACCTCGGCGTCGAGACGCCGGAGGAGGCCGCGGCGGCGGTCGAGGAGGGTCGCGCGGTGTGCGTGGACGTCGCCGACGTGAACGGGACGCCGTTCCTCAACACCGCGAGCATCGGGGCCTACCCGGAGATGGTGCGCCGGCGCGACGCGCTGGCCGGCCGACTGGGCCGCTGGGCGGCGATGACCGTGGCGGTGGCGCAGGTGCTGCGCGGCGGGACGCCGGTGTCCCTGGTGCTCAACGGGCGGCCGGTCGAGGTCTGGATCCTCTTCGTGGGCAACTGCCGCTACACCCCGCGCGGGCTGGCGCCGGCGTGGCGGCCCCGGCTGGAGGACGGACTGCTCGACGTCCAGTACCTGCGCGCCGACGTCCCGTTCAGCCGCACCCGGGCGGTGCTGGGCGCGCTGCTCGGGGTGAGCGACCGGAGCTCGGGCTACGCGGACGTCCAGACGCCCGAGCTGCGGGTGCACCTGTGGTCGGGACCCGAGCCGGTGGCCTACGACGGCGAGACCGCAGCCGCGTCGTCGTCGTTCCTGTTCCGCAAGCGGGCACCGCTGACCGTGTACTGCTGCCGCACGTCCTGAGCCCCGCTCCCGGGGCCTCCTGCGGCCTCCCGGAGTGCTGCAGGACGCCCGGAGGTCGAACTCGACCCCAGGAGAGCCCCCGCCTGTCCCCGGTGCCGACGTTCCTCGTGCACTGCGGGCGCTGCAGGACCGGCAAGGCACGAGGAGGGCCGGCACTGGGTGCGCGGAGGCGGCGGTCCCTCCACAGGGGCACTGCGCGGGAGGGCGCGGAGTGGCTAGGGTCCCGGGTCCGTGATCACCAACGGGGGTGGACGGAGCATGGGCAGGCTCTTCCGGACGGCGGCCGCGCTGGCCGTCGCGGCCGCGGCGCTGGCGGGTTGCTCGGAGGCCGAGCCGGCCAACGCCACCCTGCCCACGGCGACCGCCGAGCCCGCGCCCACCACCGAGGCACTGCCCCCGCTCGGCCCGGCGGACTTCCCCATGCCCCCGGAGGCGCGCGAGAAGACCCCCGAGGGCGCTGTCGAGTTCACCCGCTACTACGTACGGCTCATTGAGTACGTCGGTGATGGCAGCCTTGATCCGCAGCCGCTTATCGACCTGAGCAGTAATTGCGAGGTCTGTCTCATGATCGCCGACTCCTACTCCGAGGACAGAGCTGCCGGCTACACCTACGACGACGTTACCGTCTCATTTGAGGAGTACGGACCTGGACTCATCAATGGCGACACCGCGGAAGTCGGATTTGTCTACACGCAGAATGCCATAACTGTACTCGACTCAGCTGGTGAGGTCATGACTCAGCGGTCTAGCGACGCAACGGGAGACCTGCAGTCAGGCGCTCTGTTGCAGTGGCGACCCGAGCAAGCTAGCTGGGTCACTACGAGCTTGACGATCGGATGACCAAGCTTCGAGCATGGCTCGTCATTCTATTCGCCGGGACACTAACCATCCTCGGCTTACCTGCGCGAGCTGACTGCATCGCTGGAGTATGCAGCCAGCCTGAGGTCGTTACCGGCGAGGGTGAGCTCACTGCCAGCTACGTGGCGCAGGCCCCAGGGGGCGGGTACTTCGCGTCCAAGGCGGCGCCGGAACCTCAGCCCTATACATGGCGTCTGTCGAGCCCGTGCGCGTCGTGGACAGGTAACGACTGTCCTGCTGTAACAGATCAGATTTGCCCAGCATCGCCGGACCGGGTTGTCCGCTTCCTCACCGTTGAGCAGCGCCGCCTCGTGCTGCCTGACAGCACCACAATTGGCGGCGACTTCACCGTCCCTGCAGGCACAACACCCGGGACGCCAGTCGGCCCGTGGATCAGTTTCACTTCCATCTGCGTAGACATCACGGACCTGAACCCGCCGCCGTCGCCGGACGAGGTGTTCCGCTACTTCCAGACCCTGCCGCTGCCCGCCCTCGTGACCCAGCAGCAGCCCCCGGGCGACGCGCTGGTCGGCCTGCCGGTCGTCTTCTTCACCGACGGCCCGACCACGCAGACCTTCACGCTCGACATCCGCGGCTTCACCGTCGAGATCACCGCCACCGCCGAGACCTTCACCTGGCACACCGGCGACGGCACCGACCTCGCGACCACCGACCCCGGCGCCCCCTACCCGGACCACACGGTCACCCACGACTACGGCCCCGGGAGCTACACCGCCTCGCTCACCACCACCTGGGGCGGGACCTTCCGCGTGGACGGCAGCGCCAGCGTCGACGTCCCCGGCACCACGACCACCGACGGCCCGCCGGTCACCTTCGACGTCCTCGAGGCCCGTGCCGTCCTCACCGACCCCTACGACTGAGCGACGTCCCGGCGCCGCTGACCGAGCGCTGTGGCGGGGACCTCACTACGGTCCGACCAGGGGTGTCCGTCCCGGTGCAGGGGACGGGACACCCACACCAGGTCCCATCGACGGAAGAGGTCATCCATGTTGGTCCGCCGGATCGCCCGGCCCCTGCTCGCGTCGTCGTTCATCTACGGCGGCATCGACACCCTGCGCAACCCGCAGACGCGGGTGCCGGGCGCGAAGCCGGTCGTCGACCAGATCGCCAGGACGGCCGACCAGCAGCTGCCGGTGCAGGTGCCGCGGGACGTCGAGCAGTGGGTGAGGATCGACGCCGGGATCAAGGTGGGCGCCGGGTCGCTGTTCGCGCTGGGCAAGCTCCCCCGCCTGTCGGCGCTGGTGATGGCCGGCAGCATCGTCCCCACCACGCTGGCCGGGCACCGGTTCTGGGAGCACGAGGACCCCGAGGAGCGCTTCGGGCAGCTCTCCAACTTCCTCAAGAACGCCGGCCTGCTCGGCGGCCTGCTCATCGCCGCCGTCGACACCGAGGGCCGGCCGTCGGTCGGCTACCGGGCCCGGCGGGCGGCCAAGCGCGCCACCTCGGCCACCGAGCGGACCCTGGAGGACGCGCAGAAGCGCGCCGCCAAGGCCGAGAGGCGGACCAAGAAGCAGATGAAGAAGGCCAGCTGAGCACGCCACTCCCGCCCGCGGCCGCGCTCCGGAGGATCGCCTTCCTCCTGGAGCGCGCCCGCGAGCCCACCCACCGGGTCGCCGCCTTCCGGACCGCGGCCGCCGTCGTCGACACCATCGGTCCCGACGAGCTCGACCGGCGGATCCGCACCCGGACGCTCACCGACCTGCGCGGCATCGGCCCCAAGACCGGCGCCGCGATCGTGCAGGCGCACGCCGGCGAGGTCCCCGAGTACCTGGCCCGGCTCGAGGACGCCTACACCGAGCTGGTGCCGCTGGCCGACGACGTCGCCGAGTTCCGCGCCGCGCTGCGCGGCGACCTGCACGTGCACTCGGACTGGTCCGACGGCGGCAGCCCCATCCGCGAGATGGCCGAGGCCGCCATCGCCCTGGGCCACGAGTACATGGCGCTCACCGACCACTCCCCGCGGCTGACCGTGGCCAACGGGCTGACGGCGGCGCGGCTGGAGCGCCAGCTCGACGTCGTCGCGGAGCTCAACGCGGAGCTGGCCCCGTTCCGCATCCTCACCGGCATCGAGTGCGACATCAACGCCGACGGCAGCCTCGACCAGACCGACGAGCTGCTCGGCCGCCTCGACGTCGTCGTCGCCAGCGTCCACTCCGACCTGCGCGCCGACAGCGCGGCGATGACCGAGCGCATGCTCACCGCCGTCGAGAACCCGCACACCGACGTGCTCGGGCACTGCACCGGCCGGCTGCTGATCCCCCGCGAGCAGCGGGAGGGACGACGGCAGCGCCCGCGCCCGGAGAGCAGCTTCGACGCCGAGGCCGTCTTCGACGCCTGCGTCGAGCACGGCACCGCCGTCGAGATCAACTCCCGGCCCGAGCGGCTCGACCCGCCGCTGCGGCTGCTGAACCTGGCCGTGCAGCTGGGCTGCGAGTTCGCGATCGACACCGACGCGCACGCCCCCGGCCAGCTCGACTGGCAGGGCAACGGCTGCGAGCGGGCGGTGGAGACCGGCGTCCCGGTCGAGCGGGTGGTCAACGCCCGGAGCGCCGACGAGCTGCTGGACCGATCCGGCGGATCAGCTGGTCGCTGACTCCTCGACGTGCCGGTCGCCGGCATCCCGGAGGGTGATCGTCTCGTCCTGCCGGCCGTCCGGCTCCTCGGAGACGCTCGGAGGCACCTCGCGGGCCGGCTCGTGAGCACCCGCCTGGTACCACTCGGCGATCCCGTCGCGGACGGCCCCCACGATCCGGTCGACGTAGCCCTCGAGACTGTGCACCTCCTCGACGACGCGTCTGGCCCGCGCCGCGATGACGGCCGTCTCGGCGGGGTGGTCGAGGACGTAGCGGAGGATGGAGCGCAGCTCGTCCGCGTCGCCGGGCGGGTAGAAGAAGCCGGTCTGCCCCTGCACCCCCAGCGAGCCGTAACGCGCCGCGTAGACCCCCGACGTCTGTCGCGCCGGCCCCTTGCGCAGCACCTTCCGCCGGTCGGCCACGTGGTCGCCGGTGCCCTCGACCCGGGTCACCACGACCGGCCGCCGCATGGCCATGCCCTCGAGCACCGCGGTGGTCCCCGCCGGGAAGTCGGTCTCCACCACCGGGGTGACGACGACGGCCGCCCCTGCGTAGCAGTCCCGGAGCCGGCGGACGTCGGGTGACTCGATCCGCACCCACGACGGGAGGACCTCGCCGTCGAGGGCGTTCTGCGTGGTCGCCCACGGGCTCGCCGCCCCGATGAGCAGGTCGACCCCCAGCCCGTCGACCGCCCGGACCAGCGTGCGGTAGTCGCGGTGCTGGAGACCCGCCGCGAAGACGTAGGGCCGGGCCGGGGCAGGCGTCGTCGCGCGGGCGGGGTCCCAGTACCGCGTGTCGATCCCGAGGGGCAGCACCTCGACCTTCGCCGGCGGGACGCCGAGGCCGTTGGTCAGCCGCTCGGCCTGCACGGAGCCGAGCGGCATCAGGCGGTACAGCCACTCGTGCAGCCGCAACCACCGCCAGAGCACCCACTTCGACGTCTTGGCCGGGTAGTGCCCGATGGCGACGACCGGGATCCGGCGGCGCGCCAGCCGCAGGAGCAGGGCCAGGACGATCGCCTCGTTCTCCGAGGACGAGAAGTAGGCCGAGGTCGCGTCGCGCCGGCGGAAGGCGACGACGGCGAGCGCGGCGTAGTCCCCGGCCAGCGCCTGCACCAGCCGGGCGAGCCGGCTGGCCCGGACGTCACCGAGGTCCACGTTGCGCGCGGCGAGCCGTTCGGTGATGAGGGTGAAGTCGGTCCTCCGCTCGTCCTCCCGCCCGGGGCCGCCCCCGTGGAACGCGGGGTCGTCCACCTCCGCCCGCACGATGACGACCGGGCGGACGGCGGGGGGCCGGCACCTCGACCACCGCGCCGTCACTTGATCTCCGCCTCGCTGTGCACCGGAGGAGCATCAGGTGTTGCGTGGGCGTGGGCAAGCCCTTCCCCGCGCGTCACACCCGCCTCGCCGTGCCGGTCGCCCTGTCGGGTGACGAGCGGGGAGTTGTCCCGCGGTAACCTCCGGCGACCTGAGAGTCATGCCGGGAAGGGGTTCGATGAGTACGCCGGGAGCAGTGCACGAGGAGCTCGACGACGCGGAGGTGGTGGTCGTCGCCTACCGCAGCAGGACGAACGTCGAGGCGCTGCTGGCCGCGCTACCGGCGCACCTGCCCCTCGCGGTCGTCGACAACTCCGACGGCACGGACGGTCTCCGCGAGCTGGTGGAGGCCCGACCGAACGGGCGCTACCTGGCCGGGGGTGGCGTCGGCTTCGCCCGCGCCGCGAACCTCGGGGCCCGCACGTCCTCGGCGCAGGTCCTCCTGTTCGTGAAGCCGACCGTCCGGCCCAGCAGCGCGGACCTCGCCACGTTGGTCGCCGACGTGACCGGCGACCCGAACTGCTCGGCCAGTGCGGCGACACTGCTCAACGAGGACGGCAGCACCCAGATGGGGACGGCGGGGTGGGAACCCTCCTTCCGCCGGGCCCTCGTGCACGCAGCGGGACTGCACAAGCTGTTCCCCCGGGCGGGGATCTTCGCCCGCCCGGAGCTCGGGCGGGCCCTGGAGGTCGACTGGGTCAACGGCGGCTGCATGGCCGTCCGGCGGGAGACGTTCGAGCGCCTCGGCTGCTTCGACGAGGACTTCCACGTCTTCAACGAGGACGTCGCGTTCGGACGCGAGAGCCGGGCCCGCGGCATGGTGCAGCAGCTGCGCACCGACGTCGGGGTGCGGCAGGCGGCGGGCGGCTCCGGCGCGCCGGCCCTGGACATGTGGCGGCTGCGCGGCGCCTCGATGGCCCGCTACCTGCGCAAGCACCACTCCCGCGTCGCCGCGGACCTCATGGTGGCGGTCCTCGGCGCCGGATACCTGGTGCGAGTGGTCACCCGGGTGCTGGCCCGCGACCTCGAGGAGGCGCGCGTGCACTGGGCGTACACGCGAGGCGTCGTCTCGGGTCGCGCCACCATGGCCGGCCGGCCGGTCTACGCACACCCGTAGGCCGACCGCGGGCTCAGCCCTCCCCGCGGTCCGCCCTCGCCGCGCCGGCCAGGTGCACCGGGCGGACGTCTGCGGCAGCCGGACCCGACACCCCGGGGACGGGCTCCGCGGTGGCCGGGACCCGCCGCCCCGCGGCCTCGGCCATCGCCTCCTGCACGGCCGCGACGATCCGTCCGACATAGGCCTCGAGGCTGTACACCTCCTCGGCGACGGCCCGTGCGCGCGCCCCGACCGCCTCGGCGTCCTCGGGGTGGGTCAGGACCCACTGCAGGATCGACCGCAGCGCCTCTGCGTCGCCCGGAGCGACCAGGAAGCCCGTCTGCTCCTGGTGGGACTCCGCTGCGAAGCGGGTCGCGTGCCCCGCGGACGTCGATCGGAGCGGTCCACGCCGGAGCGCCCGACGCCGGTCCACGACGTAGTCGCCCGTCCCCTCGGCGCGGGTCAGCACGACCGGCCGTCCCATCGCCATCGCCTCCACGATCGACGTCGTGCCGGCGGGGAAGTCCGTCTCGACCAGCGGGCACGCGACCACGGCGGCGCCGGCGTAGGCGTCGCGCAGCTCGCCGTAGCGCAGGGACCTGACCTGCACCCAGGACGGCAGGGGCGCGTCGGCCAGCTCGTTGCGGCTCTTGCTCCACAGGCTCGAGGCCGCGACGACCAGGTCGACGCCGAGCCCCTCCGTGGCCTCGATCAGCGTCCAGTAGTCACGGTGCTGCAGCCCGGCCGCGAAGACGTAGGGCCGCGTGGCGGCGTGCGGCGTGGCCCTCTGCGGGGACCAGTACCGGGTGTCGATGCCGTAGGGCAGGACCTCGACCTTGTCCCGCGGCACCCCCAGACCGTTGACGAGCCGGTCCGCCTGCACCGTCCCCAGGGCCAGCACCCGGGACATGTAGCGGTGGACGCGGGCCCAGCGCCACGCCGGCCACTTCGCCGGCTTGGCCGGGTAGATGGCGGGCAGGACCAGCGGGATCCTCGTCCGCGCCAGCTTGAGCAGGAAGGCGAGGACGATCGCCTCGTTCTCCGAACCGGTGACGAACGCGGTCGCCGAGCGGCGCTGACCGAAGGCGACGACGGCCAGGGCGACGTAGGTGCCGGCCACCGCCCGGACGAGGCGGCCCCAACGGCTGGCCTGCACGTCGTTCTCGTCGATGATGCGGCCCTGCAGGGCATCCCGGAGTGCGAAGAAGTCCGGCCTGCGCCGCTCCTCGGCCTCGGCCGCACCCGTGTGGAGCGTCACGTCCCGGGTGTCGGCCCGGACGACGATCAACGGCTGCGGGGTCGGGTGGGGCCTCTTCGCCATGGGGGTCCTCCTGGGTTCGGTGGGCGACGGGACGGACGGTCGGGCACCCCGGTGTCGGTCGCGGCGCGCGGCCGGGGTCGCGGAGTGAGGCACCGTGGCACCCACTGCCGCGGCGTCGGCGACGGCGACGGGCACCTAATCAAACCCTCACAGAACTGTAGAGTACGCAGGTCAGGAGGCTGGGGACAGGCACGAGCGGGTCGTCTGCCTCGTGCAGCGGCCGGGCCCGCCCACCCCACGTGGGGGTGACGGGGCTCGTCGGCGGCGAGGGACCGGCCCGGGCCCGGTTAGGCTGCCGTACCGCCGAGCCGCTCCTGGCGACGGCCGATCCGAGTCGAAGGGACGCACCGCGTGGCGATCCGAGTGGTCTACCGATCTCACGGCGGCGAGAACGCCAAGGACCGGCCGGACTACTACAGCAAGCTGCTCGGGCTCCTGTCCTTCCTGCGGGCCACCGACGGCATGGACCTCGAGATCGTGTACGTCAACGACGGACCCATCCCCGAGGACCGGTTCCGCCTCATGACCGCGACCGGGGAGACCGTCGAGCTCCCCGGGGTCGGCATGCGCGGGTCCTACCGGGCAGCGCTGCAGGTGGCGACGTCCGGGCGCTGGCCGCGCGAGGACGTCGTCTGGTTCAGCGAGGACGACTACCTCTACCGGGAGGACGCGTTCCGCCGCCTCGAGCGGGCCACCGCCACCCTGGACGACGCCGAGTACTTCGCGCTCTACGCCTCGACCCCGCGACACCCCGCCGAACGGGACGACGAGCTGCCCACCCATCGCCCGTCGGGGTGGCGGCAGCTGCCGCCGTGGCAGGTGGACGACCAGGCGTGGGTCCAGATCTACAGCACCACGAGCAGCTTCGGCGCCCGGATCGGTGCGCTGAGCGACGACCTGGGGATCTTCCGGTTCTGCATGGTCCCCCACGTCCGGATGCTGCGGGACCACGACACCTGCCTGCTCCTGCAGGGCTTCGAGCCCTACAGCTATGCCACGCTCGCCCGCGAGGCCGTCGGGCGCGGTGACGGCGACGGCCGGGCGCGGGCGCGGGCAGCTGCCCTGGCGCCCTTCCGGCTGGCGACCAACCTGCGGGCGCACCGCCGGCCCTCACGACGGAGGCTGTTCCTCGCCGCGGACCCGAACCTGGCGACGCACATGGAGACGAGCCTGATCGGCGGCGGCGTCGACTGGCCGGCGGTGGCCCGGGAGACCCGCGCCTGGGCGGTGCAGCGCGGGCTGCTCGACCCGGCCGTCACCGAGCCGGCCGCCGTCCCGTACGCCGGCACCTGACCGGACGCCGCGACCACCACCGTCCCGCCGGCGTGGCGGGCTCCCCGCCGCGCCGGCGGGTTCAGGCCTGCCGCGACGGCGACCCGGCGGACCCGGGCGCTGCCGACAGGTCCTCCTCGGTCCGCCGGTCCGGCGCGTCCCCGGTGGCCTGCTCCCTGCGCAGCAGCACGACCAGCCGCCACCAGACCACGGGGACGATGACCACCTGGGCGAGGGCGAGGCCGAGTGCGGCTCCCGGAGCACCCGCCAGCTGCAGGCCGAGGACGCCGAACACGAGGAAACCCGGGGCGAGCAGCGCCGTCACCCAGAACATGTCCTTCGCGAAGCCGCGGGCCGTCATGACGGTGCTCGCACCGAAGCCGAGGCCGATGGCGACCACGCCGAGGAGCGTGGCCGGCAGGACCTCCTCGGCGGTGGCCCAGCTCTCCCCGAGCAGCGCCGTGCCGAGCTCCTCGGGCAGCACGAGCAGCGCCACGCCCCACACCAGGTCGGCGGCGACGATCAGCCCGGACAGGCCCAGCGCGGCCACCAGAGCGGTCCGGCCGCCGAGCCGCCGGCGCGAGATCTCCGGCAGGGCGAAGGCCGAGAGGCTGTAGCCGATCAGGTTGAGCGGCCCCAGGACGACCTGAGCTGCGCGGAGGGCCCCGACGTCGGCCGGCTCGCCGATGCCGGCGATCAGCAGCATGGTGAGCTGGTTGGCCCCCATGACGCTGAGGAAGCTGGCCAGGTAGTAGCCCAGCAGGTCACGCTGCCGGCTCAACCAGGCGAGGCTGGTCCTGATCTGCGGGTGGCCGCGGAACTGCAGCCCCCCGATGAGCGCAGCCACTCCGGCCGCGATCCCCCACCCGAGGACCATGGCCGGGGCGCTGCGCTGGTCGACGGCGAGCAGCAGTCCCACGGCGGCGAACTGGACGACCCCCCAGATCAGGTCGTTGACGAAAGCTGCCGCCGGCCGGCCCTCGGCGACGAAGACGGCTCGCCACATGTCCTGCAGGAGGAGACCGGGCAACAGCACGCCGATCGCGAGCAGCGAGGCGCCCACCGCGCCGCCGGTCACCGCGCCGGCCACGGCGACGACGGTTCCCGACACGATGCCGAGCAGCGTGGCGGCTCCGGCAGCGGAACGCGACGCCGCCCGGAAGGCCACCGCGTCCTGGGAGGTGTAGCGCACCACCAGGGGCTGGGCGATGAGGGCGCGACTGGCCCCGATGAGGAGCGAGTAGACGGTGAAGGCGACCGAGAAGGCGCCGAAGCCCTCCGCCGACAGGGAACGGGCGACGAGGACGGTGATCAGGAGGTTCGTGCCGCTCGACACGATCTGGTCGGCGATGTTCCAGGTGGCCCGTCCGGCCAGCTGACCGAGCTTCCGGCTGCTCAACGGGCGACGTCCACGCTGGTGCCTTCCCGGCCGGCAGCCGTCCGGCAGTCGGTGATCACCGCGCGAGGCTACAGGGCCCTAGGAGGCGGGTCACCGGACTGCACCCGCTCGGGGGTCACCGACGAGGTGCCCGGCGCGTCACACCTTCACCCCGAGGCGCCAGGCGAGCCGCTTCACGCCCCCCTTGATGCGCCGCGCGCGGGCCTCGCGGGGGCGCTTGGCCCAGAGGCGCTCGAAGCGGTCCGCCATCGCCAGCCCGGGCTCGGCCCAGACGCGGCGCAGCTCGGGCTCGAAAGGCTCCCTCAGGTCCGAGCGCCAGTAGTGCACCACCACGTCGTGACACGGCCGCACGGACGTCCGCTCCTGGAGGCACACGGTGAACGCGAGCTGCTCGGACGTGTGCGAGTGCTCCCCGAACCCGTGCTCGAGCAACTGGTCGGTGAGGTGCTGCACCTCACCGCACAGGTGCGCGTCGTCGCGGTGGAGACCGACGACCCCGGCGTTCCACGAGGCGCGACCGGGGCCGAACCCCCACGGCCGCCCGGCGGTGTCGACCGGCCGGTGCCGGCTCAGGACGTGCTCGAGCGCCGCGACCTCGGGCGGCGGCGGCCAGCCCTCGCGCAGGTGCAGGACGCTGCGGCCCGGGCCGACCCGCCGCAGCACCTCGGCCGGGGAGCGCACGAAGTACGTGTCGCCGTCGACGTACACGCAGCGATCGGTCCCCGGTCGAGCCAGCGCCTCCTCGATCACCTTGATCTTGGCCCGCCAGACGTAGCCGTGGGACCCCATCCACGCGGACGCGGTCTCCTCGGTCACCGGGACCAGGTCCACCGGCAGGTCCTCGAAGGGCTCGCTGCGGTCCGTGAAGAGCACGATCCGCCAGTCGCCGCCCTCCTCGAGGTGGCGCGCGGCGCTCAGGATCGAGAAGCGGAGCTCGTCGACGTGCCGCCCCTCGCCGAGGTTCACGTACACCAGGTCGTCCATCGCTCTCCCTCAGGTCCAGAGGGCAGGACGGTTCCCCGTGCCCGCCGACGACGGCGCGGCGCCGTCGGTGGTGACCGCTCCTCCGTCGCCTCTACGGGTGACACCCTGCCGTACACCCCGCCGGCCTGCCCCTCCCGACCTCGTTCCGCCCGGATGCCATCGCGGCTCCTGACCGGCCGGCCGGCCGGTCGGGCCCGCGGCCGTCTCCTCATGCTTTGGGGTGAGGACCCTCGTCCGCGGACGGCCCGCGGGCCAGCATGGGAGCGGAACGGGCCGATCCCCGACTGGGCGCTGGGCGAGGTCTCGATTCGACTGCGGTGCGACGGCGGGACGTCACCGTACCGCCCGGCAGCTACCCTGCCGGGCGGTACGGTGACCAGACAGCAAGCAGGGGGACGGCGTCGGAGCGACCGAGGGCGTTCGCGTACGGGGCGTGACGCCGGACCCGGCCGGGGGAGCCCGCCCGCGTCCACAGCGCCCCCGCCCGGCGTGTGTGCAGACCCCGTGACCCGGGACGCTGTGCGACCGGGAACCCGGACCACCATGAGCCAGCAGACGGGGACCAGCATGCGCGAGGACCGGCAGAGCACGCGCGACGGACGCGTGGACGGCGGCGGACGGCCGCGGACAGGGAGGCACGGGTGAGCGCCACCCGGAGCGGCCACGGCAGCAACGACAGAAGGTTCGAGATGAACGGCGTACAGCGGAGCGACGGCGGCAGCACGACCCTCCCCCAGGGTCAGGACGACCGGCGAGGGCGGGGGTCGGTGCTGCTGGGCACCCTGGCGCGCGCAGGGGTGCTCATCCTGTTGGTGACCCTGCTCGCGGGCTACGCCGCCTACACCTACACGGCGCGCCAGCCCACGGTGTACGAGGCCACCGCCGAGGTCGTGCTGTCCTCGTCGAACAGGTTCGCTCCGCTGTCCAACTCGTTCTCCGGCGCGGAGGACCGGTACGTGCAGAACCAGGCGAACATCATGATGACGCTGTCGGTGCTCGACCGGGCCGCCGTCCGGCTGGGCGACGGCGTCCCCGGGACCGAGCTCCGGGGACAGGTCTCGGCGGTGCCCGCGGGGTCCAACGAGGTGATCTCGGTCATCGCCCAGGCCGCCGACCCGGCGCTGGCGGCCGCCCGCGCCGACGCGGTGGCCATCGCCTACGGCGAGTTCACGCTCGCGGAGGTGCAGTCCCTCGCCGACCAGGCGGCGGCGGTCGCGGCGGCCGAGCCCGCCGTCGTGCGCGACATCCGTGCTCGGGCGGCGATCTTCGGCGACGGCGTCGCGGTCATCCAGCCGGCGTCCGTTCCTTCCGAGCCGGTCCTCCCGAACCCGGGGCGCAACGCCTACCTGGCCGCCGCAGCAGCCTTCCTGCTCTCCACGGGCCTGGCGCTGGCCTGGCGGAGCTCGCGCCGGCCGGTCGGCCGGGACACCCTCGCGGCCGAGGCCGGGGGGCCGCTCCTCGGCGAGGTCCCCGTCCGGTGGTTCGGCTCGGCGGCGGTGCCGCAGCAGCCCGGCCAGGACCGCTACGCGCTGGCGCTCCAGGCCCTGCGCTACCGCCTCCGGGACGCCGGGCACCAGTCGGTCATGCTGACCTCCGTCGGGCGGGACACGAGCGCCACCAGCGCGTTGCTCGGGCTGGCGGCCGCCGAGGCGGCCCAGGGGCGCAGGGTCGTGCTGCTCGACGCCACTGACGACGGCCGGCTGCTGCGCCGGGCCGGTGCGACGCCGCCGTCGGTGCCGCTCACCACGCTGGTCGCGGGCGGCGGCAGCCTGGGGGCCGCGCTGCAGCCCGTACCGGCGCTGTCCGGTCAGCACGGGGGCGGGGTGCAGATCGCGCGCGTCGAGCGGACGTCGGTCGCCGCCATCGGTGCGCTGCGGCCGTCACTGACCACGCTGCTCGCCTCGGCCGACCTCGTGCTGGTCGACGCCGGATCGGCGGTCCACGACGCCACCGCCTACGCCCTGCTGGGTGAGGTGGGTGCGGTCGTGGCCGTCGTGCGCGCCAAGTACCGCGGTCGTGAGCTCAGCGAGCTCCGGCGGCAGCTGGACCTGGCCGGGCGGGAGTGCGACGGCGTCCTGGTCACCCACCGCACCTGGCTGCCCTCCCTCCGGACCGCTGCGACCCCCGCTGTGCTCCCCCGCCGGCCCGGTCCGGCGACGCTGCGGGCCCCGCTGCCCGCGGCCGACGGCACGGAGGCCACGGGGGCTCCCCCGGCGACCGTCCGTCGCTCCGGAGCATGAGCCGACCGGACGCCGGGGGCGCGTCGCCGGGATCCCCCGGGTGCCGGCAGCCACGGCCTGACGCGCACCGCCGGACGGTGGACGCGTGAGCGCCCCCGCACGCCCGGTCGCCCTGCGCCCCCTCCCCAGCCCGGCCGACGGGGGGAGCGCCACCCCGCAGCCGGGTGAGCTGCGCCTGGTGTCGGTGCTGGTGGTCGTGGTGGTGCTCACCCAGCGGGTGGGGATCCCGTTCGGCGGCAGCGTGATCTCGGTCGCCCTGCCGCTCACCTACCTGTTCGTGGGCTTCCTGCTGGTCCGGCGGCTGCTCGTCGTCAACCAGCTCCGGGCCGAGCTGCTCACCCTGGCGATCAGCGCCTGCCTGCTCACCACGGCCGCGGTGACCTGGCTCGGGGCCACCCGCGAGCTGTCCATGTCCTCGTTGTTCTTCCTGGTCGCGATCTACCTGCTCTGGGTGTTCCGGGTGCGGGACCCCTACGGCGCCGCGGTGGTGGCCCGGGCCGGCCGGACGTTCGTGCTCACCATGGTCGGGCTCGCCGCCCTCGGGACCGCGCAGCTGGTGGGGCAGTGGACCGGCGTCTGGGAGTGGGAGGACTACCTCGCCCAAGTGGTCCCGGACGCCTACCGGATCCCGGACTTCAACTACAACAACGAGCTCGCCTACGGCGTCGGCGTGTACAAGGGCACGGCGTTCGTGCTGCTCGAGCCGTCCTTCCTGTCGCAGCTCTGCGCCCTGGCCATCCTCGTCGGCATGGTGCTCGGCGTCCGGGCGTGGCAGGTCCTCGTCCTCGGCTGCGGCCTGGCCGCTGCGGTCTCCGGGACCGGCCTGATCCTGCTGGGGGCCGGCGCGGTGCTCCTGCTGGCGCGGATGCCGCGCCGGCTGCGGCCGAGCTACGTGATCACCGGCGGGACGGTGGCGGCGGTGCTGCTGTTGAGCCCGGTCGCCGACTTCCTGCTCGATCGGCAGAGCGAGTTCGGCACGAGCGGTTCGAGTGCCAACTCGCGGTTCGTGGCGCCCTACCGCGAGGCGTGGGAGGGGCTGGTCGCCGAGCCGGTGCGCTTCCTCGTCGGCGCGGGTCCGGGGTCGGTGGACCGCCTGATCAACGGGACCCCGATCGGCATGGACATCCTCTACGGGACCCTGCCGAAGCTGCTCTTCGAGTACGGCATCCTGGCCGGGGGCCTGTTCCTGCTGTTCCTCGTGTTCGCCGTCCTCGACCGCACGCCGTGGCGGGTCGTGCCGGGATCGGTCCTGGTGATGATCTTCCTGCTGTCCGGCGCACTGCTGCAGCCGCAGACCGCCGTGCTCGCGTGGCTGCTCACCGGCATCGGCACCTCGGAGGGACGACGAGCACCGGCCTCCCGGTGAGTCGCCGGCGCGCCGGGGCCGTCCGCGTCGCCTGATCGCACCGCGCGGCTCCGGGCGGCCGGGGTGCGGCCCGCCGGCGGAGCCGCCGCGGCCGGCCGGAGCGCCCGGGTCACCAGAGCTGCTGGTACAGCTCCGTCGACTCCGGCATGCGGGTGTACTCGCCGAAGAGGGTCCACCGGTCGCCGTCCCCGTGGACGTTGAAGTGGATCTCGTAGAGGACGTCGCCGGCGCCGGTGCCGCCGTGCTCGGAGAAGAACTCGTACATCCCGCGGATGAAGGCCGGGGAGTCGCCCTCGTCGGCGTTGCCCGACCACTCCGGCACCGCCAGGGGCAGACCGACGCTGCGGGCGAACTCGAGGTGTCGCTGCAGGCCCTTCGGCGCACCCCAGTCGTCGCTCTCCAGCAGCGACTCCTGCCACTCCTCCGCGGTGTCCACGTACGGGTAGTTGTTGTAGTAGTCGACCGCCATGACGTCGACGTACTCGGCACCGGGGAAGAACTCGCGCCAGTCCATGTCGGTGCCCACCGACTCACGGTTGACGCAGAAGACCAGCTGCGCCTCGGGGTAGACCTCCTGCTGCAGGTCCCGGAAGCGCTGCCACGCCTCGACGAAGGCCTGGTGGTTGTCCGCGTTGACCGCCCACGGCACCCAGGTCCCGTTCATCTCGTGCGCGAGACGGATGTAGACGGTGCCCGGCCGGTCGGCGCGCAGGTCACGCAGGTTCGTCAGGGACTCCCGCCACCGGCGGTCGTAGTCCCCGTCGGCCGCCTCCTCCCAGGAGCCACCCTCGTCGAAGGCACCGATCGCGACGTCGAGCGGGCCGTCCCAGGCGCCGTACTCCGCGCCGGGCTGGAGCTGGTAGAGGGCCACCATGGCGTCGTCGTTGTCGACCCACGTGCCGGCGATCTCCATGGGACGGCCGCGCCAGGTCCCGTACTCCCCCGAGGCCACGCCGTGCCCGGACGCCCCGGACAGCCAGTTCGCCGGAGGGGACGCGACGGGGTCGGGGTCCAGGGCCACCGGGACCGGCTCGGAGGTCTGGCCGTTCAGGACGACGGCGCCCGTGACACCGACCGCGGCCACCGCCGCGACACCCGCGACGACCCAGCGGGTCCGGCGGCGTCCGCGGGCCGTCGGCGCCGGCGTGGGCGGACCCTCCAGGACCGACGGGGAGCCCTCCGTCACGTCGTCCCGGTCCAGTCCTGAGGACACCTCAACTCCCGTCGTCCGATTCCGCGGCATCCGTCGGTCGGCGGGACTCCACCCGGTCGTGCACCCGCACGACCGGCGCCCCCCGCCGCCAGGACCCTACCCTCAGGCGACTGGAGAGTGGATCGCTCCGGGAACGGCTCCCCCGATCCGGTGGCGTCCGCGGCCGGCCGCGTCCCGCCGGCCGGTGGGACGGGGTGGCGACGCGACCGTGCGCCGCCCCCGGACCGTCGTCCCGGGGCGGCGCACGGGCGCGGTCACCAGAGTCGGCGGTACGCCTCGGCCGAGGCCGGCATGCGGGTGTCGCCGAAGAGGAGGAAGCGCCGGCCGTCCCCCGTCATGTTGTACTGCGTCTCGTAGAGGACCTGACCCGGCCCGCTGCCGGCGTTGACGCTGAAGAACTCGTACATCCCCTGGATGTAGGCCGCCGAGTCGCCCTCGTCGGCGTTGCCGGACCACTCCGAGACCGACAGCGGGAGCCCGACGCTCCGGGCGAAGTCGAGGTGCCGCTGCAGCCCCTTGGGCGCTCCGTAGCCGTCGGTGTCGTCCAGGCCCGCCCGCCACTCCTCGGCGTCACCGGCGTACGGGTACTGGTTGTAGTAGTCGACCCCCATGACGTCGACGTACTCGGCACCGGGGAAGGTCTCGCGCCAGTCGATGCCGCTGTCCACGGACTCGCGGTTGACGTTGAAGACCAGTTGCGAGGCCGGGAAGACCTCCTGCTGCAGCGCCCGGAAGCGCTTCCACGCCTCGATGAAGGCCTGGTGGTTGCCGGCGTCGACCGACCAGTCGAACCAGTTGCCGTTCATCTCGTGGGCGAAGCGGATGTACACCGTCCCCGACCGCTGGTCCCACAGGTCGCGGAGGGTCGTGAGGGACTCGCGCCACCGCCCGTCGTAGGCGCCGGTCGCCGCTCGCTCCCAGGTCTCGCCGTCCCCGATCGCGCCGATGGCGATGTCGAGCGAGCGGTCCCAGGAGCCGTACTCGCCGCCGGGGCGCAGCTGCCAGAGCTCGGTCATCGCCTCGTTGTTGTCCGCCCAGGTGCTGGCGATCTCCACGTCCCGCCCCCGCCAGGTCCCGAAGGAGCCGTCGGACACACCCGACCCGGAGGCGCCCGAGAGCCAGGTCCCCGCCGGCAGCACGGTCCGCGCTGCCGGCGTGCCGGAGCCGGCCGGCCCGGTCGAGCCCGCCGCGACAGGCGCGTCCTGGGTCACCGCACCGGACGGGGCGTCCGCGGGTGAGGGAGCCTCGGACGCGCCACCGCCGGACGCCGCACTGACGGACTCGGTGCTGACGGACTCGGTGCTGCCGGACGCTCGGTCGGCGACCTCGGCCTCCGCGACCTCGGCCTCGGCCTCGGCGCTCCCGGCCTCCGCGACCGGTTCGACGGGCGCGGGCGCGGCCGGTGCCGTCCGGGACGCGTTCCCCGCGGCCACGGCCCTCGCCTGCCCCCGGCGCTGACCGGCACCGCCGCCGTCCTCACCGAAGCACCAGTTCCGGAAGCTGGACGCGGTCTGGGTGACCACGTCACCGCCACCGACGGCGTGGGCCACGCCGTAGACGCTCGACAGGACCAGCAGCACACCGGTCGCGTAGACGAGCACCCCGTGCAGGCGGCCGCCCCGGCGGGACCGGACGCGGGCGGCCCTCTGTGCGCGCCTCCCCTCCGCGTGGGCGGCCGGCCGGGGGACGGCACCGTCCTCGGCCGAGGCGTCCGGGACGTCCCGGCCGGGGGCGACGGCCGGCTGAGGAGCGGTCGGCGGCACGGCCGGGAGCCGGCGGATGACGACGACGTCGCCGTCCGCCCGCACCGCGGGGGTGTGCGAGCCGGCCGGCGCGGTCCGCGGGCGCGGGCCGGGTCGGCCGGCTGCGGCGGCGCGGTGGGCCGGGAGGCCGGTGGAGGAGGTGGAGTGCACGTGGCGACCCATCAGTTCGACGCCCCCGATCGCGGGACCGACCGGTCCGTACCGGCGGTCGCGGGGAGGGCGGTGGGGAGGAGAGCACAGGCAGTCAAGGCAGGTCCTTCGCGCGTCCGACACTCGGCGTGATCAGACGAATCACATCGATGACGTTCGGGATGCTTGCACAAGCGCTCCGCATCGGGAAGGTCACTCTCAGTCGCAGGCCGTCCCATGCGCCTCGTCCTCCCCACCCGGCACCAGCGAGCCGCGGTGTGACGGACCGGTTACCTGCTGTGATGCACAGGATGGGGCCGGATCACGGGGACGCTGTGATCCTGGCCACTCCCCGGGCCGGTGCGTCGGCTCGGCCGTCGAGCGTGACCGCCGGCGGGTGCCGGATCGCGACCGACGCCGGTGGCCACCGCGCCGGCGGCGGCGCGCGGGGCGGCCGCGGTCCGCGAGGCGGGCCTCAGGCCCCGGGGCGCCCCGGCGTCGTGAGGGGCTCCCGGCTCCTGACGGGACGGGCGGACCCCACCCAGCGGGCGTCCTTCAGGCGCAGCGCCGGACCCTCGACGAGGACCCAGGACAGCGCAGCGAGGCAGAGGCTGACCGCCACGGACAGCACCACGAACGGCCACTCCCCCAGCCCGGTCGCCCCGGCCAGCACCAGGACGAACTGGACCGGCCAGTGGTACACGTACAGGCCGTAGGACAGGTCCCAGGACGGCGTCCAGCGCCACGGCAGCCGCACCACCGTGTACAGGCAGAGGTAGGCGAAGCAGGCGGCACCCGGCAGCCGGTGGTCGGGGAGGAAGGCGGTCGCCACGACGACGGCACCGCTGGCCACGGCCCAGGTCCACCGGACGGGTAGCCGGTCGGCGAACACGTGGCCGGCGGCGCCGAGCAGGAAGACCAGCAGGAACCGGAGGAGCTGGTCGTTGGCGAAGGCGGGGGGCTCCAGCGGGATGTGCACCACGGACTCCAGCAGGAGGGCGGCCCACACGACGACACAGGCGACGGCGAGAACCCGGCGCTGCGCCCGCAGACCGGCGACCGCGAGCAGCACCGCGACGGCGCCGTAGCAGGCCGCCTCGTACTGCAGGGTCCACAGCGACCCGTCCAGCGCCGTCTCACCCGCCGGCGTGGCGAGGTCGGCGATGCCGTGCTGGGCGATGACCAGCCCCGCGTTGACCAGCACGTAGCGCCAGGCCGGGTCCTCCCCGGCGGTGAGGACCGCGCCGGGGTCCCGGCCCTCCAGCAGGGCCGCCAGCGGGGCCAGCACGAGCGCGATCACCAGCAGGCACGCCCAGAAGCCCGGCAGCAGCCGGAGGAGGCGGTGCCAGGCGTAGCGCCGCACGGACCGCAGCCGCAGGAGGCTCCTGGTGACCAGGAACCCGCTGAGGACGAAGAACCCGTCCACGGCGAGGGCGCTGAGGTCCGTCCCGCCCAGGCTGGGCTGCCAGCCGAAACCCGTGCTCAGGGCGTGCGCCACGGCCACCACCCCGGCGAGACCCACACGCATCATCGCCAGGCTGTTGCGCCGGGGGTCGAAGGCGCCGGCCAGCGTCTGGGGCGGGTGTGCCGTCCTCGCGCGCCGGCCGAGGACCCGCTGTTTCCGTGCGGGACCGGACCCCTCCGCGGTGGTGCCGGACACCGCGGCCTCGCGCGGGGTGGTGTCGCTCGCCATGACGTCCTCTCGGACTGGTGGGCCGTGGGCCTCCGCGCTCGACTGACGGCGGGACCGCCAACTCTTCTCTCAGGTGAGAAGAGAGTTGCACGGGCGAACCTACCCTCACCTGCGGAAAGACTGTCAATCACCCGTCCGTGGTGTGGGTCGCGCCTGCACCGGCCCCCACGCCGTGTACCGTCCCGGCGAACATCGGCGGGGGACGACCCTCACCGGGGGTGCGTTCACCACGTCGCGCAGCAAGGGACGGATCGATGTCTGAGCGTTTGATGCGGATCGGCGAACTGGCCGAGAAGACCGGGCTGTCGCTGCCGACCATCCGCCACTACGACGAGACCGGCCTGCTGAGTCCGTCGGCGCGCACGGCCGGCAACTTCCGGCTCTACAGCGAGGCCGACTACCAGAAGCTGATGGTGATCCGGCGCATGAAGCCGCTCGGCTTCAGCGTCGAGGAGATGCGACAGCTGCTGGTCGTCGTCGAGGGCCTCCGCAGCGCGGGCCCGGGCGCCGACGCGACCCGGACCGACCTCCTGGGTCAGCTGCGGTCGTTCATCGCGGACGCCGCCGAGCGGCGGCGCAAGCTGCAGCGCAACCTCGAGCGCGCCGACGAGTTCATCGGCGTGCTCAGGTCCGAGGAGCAGACCGCCCTGGAGACGGCGCCCGGGGACGCCGCCTCGGCCGAACCGCGCGTGGAGGACACCCAGCCGGCCTGAGAGCGGGCCCGCCGGTCACCGACCGGCGGTGGCGACCTCCGTGAGGACGGCAGCGGCGCTGCCGAAGAAGCGCTCGTCCTGCTCGGCGCGCAGGCGGTCGACCAACCGCCCCTCGGGCAGCTCCACGTCGGCGTAGCCGATCACCTCGTCCTTGCCGACGTCCCGCACCAGCCGGCACCCCTCGGCCAGCCCCACCGGCAGCAGCCGGTCGGCGTGCGTCACGTCGGCCCGTTCGGCCTCGCCGTAGTAGTGGTAGCCGCCCGGCCGGTCGAGCACCGTGCCCGCCGCCAGGGCGGTCTTGGCCAGCGTGACGACGTCGACCTGCGGCGCACCCGCCGGGCGGATCGCCGGGTCGCCCAGCAGCGCCACGCGCGCCACCGTCGTCGGCACCTCGAAGTGGCACAGGTGGTAGGGCGTGTAGAAGCTGTACAGCGGCCCGGTGCCGAGCTTGTACAGCTCCAGGTAGTGCCGCTGCTTCGGGTCGTCGTGGGTGGCCATGACGTACACGCCCGGGCCCGGCTTGGCGCCCACCACGTAGTCGACGACGCCGCCGAGCGCGCGGAGCTCCTCGACGTCGTACCGCTGCGTGAGCTCGTCGACGTGGCCGCTGTGGTCCATGGCGTACAGGCCCCGCCGGGGCACGGTCAGCCCGGCCGCGTTGGCGACCAGGGCCTGCTCGACGCTCACCTTGGTGCCGTCGGCGAAGCTCGTGACCATCCACGGGTCCTGGCCCCAGCGCCTCGCGAACCCCTCCTGGGTGGTGGGGTTGCGGTAGGGGTCCTGCAGGCCCTTGATGTTCCCGGCCACCAGCGGCTGCAGACCGATCTGGCGGACGAACCGGATGAGGTTCATCTGCACCGCGGGCTGGTCGCCGTCGGCGCCGGAGTAGACGACGCCGGCCGCGTCGGCCCTGGTCGCCAGCAGCGGGCCGAGCGTGGCGTCGACCTCGGCGTTGAGCAGCACCAGGTGCTTGCCGCCGGCGATGGCGGCGAGCGCGAGGTCCGCCCCGAAGGCGACCGCGCCGGTGGCGTCCACGACGACGTCGACGGCGTCGCTGCCGGTCACCAGCGCGATGTCGTCGGTCACGGCGACGTCGCCGGCCGCGGCGATCCGGGCGACGTCGGCGAGCGACTCCGCGGCGACCGGTGTCGCGCCGGCCTCGGTGACGATCGCGGAGGCCTTGGCCGGCGTCCGGTTGCAGACGACGGTCAGCTGCACGCCCGGCGTGCTGTTGACCACCTGGTTGACCAGGCCCTTGGCCATGAAGCCGGCACCGACCAGGCCCATGCGGACCGGCCGGCCGTCGGTCTGTCGCTGGCGCAGCAGGGTGTCGACCGCGATCACGCGGGGACCCCCGCGGCGAAGCGGGCGGCGTTGGCCTCGGCGTCGAAGGGCGCCCAGCCGGCGTCCTTGTCGCTGATGACGGCGACCTCGCGCGGCCAGGTGAGGCCGAACGCGGGGTCGTCGTAGCGGTAGCCGACCTCGGCGCCGGGCGCGTAGGGGACGCTGACCATGTAGAGCACCTCGGTGTCGTCGGTCAGCGTCTGGTAGCCGTGCGCCAGGTGCGGGGGCAGGTAGAGCCCCAGCCGGTTCTCCGCCGTCAGCTCCACCATCACGTGCTGCATGTAGGTGGGTGAGTCGGGCCGGACGTCGACGGCGACGTCGACGATCGCGCCGCGGGTGCACCGGATGAACTTCGACTCCGGGTGCCCGGGCACCGACAGGTGCATGCCGCGCAGCGTGCCGGCGCGGTGGTTCCAGGACACGTTGCACTGGGTGACCTCGGGGCGCATGCCGTGCGCCTCGAACTCGGTCGTGTCGAACGAGCGGGCGAACCCGCCGCGCTCGTCGGTGAACGGCTCCATCTCGACGAGGTGGACGCCGTCGACCTGGAGGGGCGTGTACCTCACAGGGAGGCCCTCCAGAACAGCTGGGGGTCGACCTGGGACGTGCGCATCAGGTACTCGATCTGCTTGAGGCGGGTGTGGCCGCGGCCGGTGAAGGTGGCCTCGTCCATGTCGATGGACTCGAAGACCCGGTGCAGCTGGGCCGCGCCGGCCTTGGCGTCCCAGTCGGTGTCGTAGCCGGGGAGCACCTCGCGGATGCGGTCGAAGGCCACCCGGTAGCTGCGGTTGTCGGCGCTCGGGTCGCCGAAGGTGAGCTCGCAGCCGGGGAACTCCGCGGCGACGATCTCGGCGATGTCGCGGACGCGGTAGTTGTTGCCCTCGCTGCCCACGTTGAAGACCTCGCCGTGCACCCGCTCGCGGGGGCTCTCCAGCGTCATGCGGATGGCCTTGGCGATGTCGAGCGCGTGCACCAGGGGCCGCCACGGCGACCCGTCGCTGGTCATGGCGATCCTGCCCGTCGTCCAGGCCAGCCCGGAGAGGTTGTTCAGGACGATGTCGAAGCGCATCCGCGGGCTGGCGCCGAAGGCGGTGGCGTTGCGCAGGAAGGTCGGCGAGAAGTCGTCGGTGGCCAGGGCCGTGACGTCGCGCTCGACCAGCGCCTTGCACCGCGCGTAGGACGTCTGCGGCGAGACCGGGCTGCTCTCGTCGACGGTGCCCTCGGCGACGCCGTAGACGCTGCACGAGCTCATGTAGACGAAGCGCGGGACGCCGGCGGCCTTCGCGGCCTCGGCCAGGTGCACCGAGCCGTGGTGGTTGATGTCGTAGGTGACGTCGCCGATCAGGTCGCCGATCGGGTCGTTGGACAGCTCCGCCATGTGCACGATCGCCTCGACGCCCTCGAGGTGCTCGGGCCCGAGGCGCCGGATGTCGAGCGCCAGCGTCTCGGGGACGTGCTCGAGGCCCGGGTAGAGCCAGCCGTTCTTGTAGTAGCCGGTGTCGACGCCGACGACGTCGTGTCCCGCCCGCATGAGCTCCTGCGCCGTCAGGCAGCCCAGGTACCCCTCGGTCCCGGTGACCAGCACTCGCACGATCGACATCCTCCCCAGTGGTCTGCCCGGCTCGAGGGCCGTGTGGGCAGGCGACGTTGCCAGGCGCGGTGGCGATCACCGAGCCGCTACCGCGGCCCCATCGACGTCCGGGCCGCGCTCGTGGGGCACGCTACCTGCGGTTCGGGCCAGGACACACCGCCTCCCCCGCGGTCCACCCGATTGGTGCACCGGCGGCGGCGCGGCCCTACAGTCCACCTTCGCTGCGACAGACGGGGAGTTCCTGTGTCGGTGTCTGAGTCGGTCGAGGAGACCGCCCCTGGTCCTTCCGTCGGCCGGGTCCTCCTGTTGGTGGACTCCCTCAACACCAACGGAGCCGTCCGCATCGTCGTCGGACTGGCCCGGCGCTGGGCCGGCGGGGGTGCGCGGCTGGCCGCTCTGCAGCGAGCCACCGGCGCCGCCGTCCCCGCGACCGGCGCCGACGTCGTGCAGGTCGTCCCCGACCACCGGCGGCTCCGCCACGGCTTCCCCGGCGCGCTGCTGCGCCTGGCCCGCGAGAGCCGCCGGGCCACGGTCGTCGTGGGGGGATCGGAGATCGGACCCGCCCTCGTCCTGGGGTTCCTGGCGACCCGGCTGACCCGCCGGCCGTTCGTCGTGTCGGTGCACGCCGACCTCGACGAGGCGCTGGCCGAGTGGATGCCGCCGAGAACCCACCGGGTCGTCCGGTGGGTGCACCGGCACGTCGAGGGCGCGATCGCCGTCACGCCCGGTGTGGTCGCCCCGCTGGTGCGCAACGGCCTGCCGTCCGACCGGGTTCGCGTGGTCCGCAACGGCATCGACACCGCCGCGATCGCCCGGGCGGCACAGGAGCCCCCGGAGCTGGCGCCCTCGGCCCAGCCCACCGTCGTGGCGACCGGACGGCTCGCCCCGCAGAAGGGCTACGACCTGTTGCTGCGCGCACACGCCCGCGTCGTCCGCACCCACCCGCACGAGGTGCTCGTGCTCAACGACGGCCCGGAGGCCCCCGCTCTCCGGACGCTGGCCGAGGAGCTGGGTGTGCAGGACACGGTGCGCTTCGCCGGGGCGGTGCGCGCTCCCCTGCCCCTCGTCGCGGGGGCCGACCTGTTCTGCCTGCCCTCCCGCCACGAGGGTCTACCGCTGGCGCTCCTGGAGGCCGTCTCGCTGGGGGTCCCGGTCGTGGCGGCCGACTGCTCCCCCGGCGTCCGCGAGGCGCTGGACGGCGGCCGCATCGGCGAGCTCGTGCCGGTCGAGGACGTCGACGCGCTGGCAGCGGCCCTCGAGCGGCACCTGGCCGACCCCGCCGTGCTGCGCGAGCGCGCCGCGCAGGGTCCCGCGCACGCCCGGTCCTACGACTTCGACGCCATGGCCGCCGGCTGGGCGTCGGCGATCCTGGCCCTCCGCGACGCGGACCACGCCGCTGACGCCGAAGTGACGCGCGTGAGCCGCCTCCGGCGGCGGCTCACGCGCCGTAGAAGGACCGCACCCCGTCGGTGACCCGGGTGAGGGTCCCCTCGTCCATGTACGGGTGCAGCGGCAGGGTCAGCACCTGTCCCGTCGCCCGGTCGGTCACCTCGAGGCCGCCCCGGCGGCAGCCCTCGTAGAAGCTGAAGTCCTGGGCGCCCAGAAAGTGGATGCCCGTCGCGATGCCCCGCTCCTTGAGGTGGGTCATCAGCCGACCGCGCTCCTCCGCGTCCCGTGTGCGGACGACGTAGATGTAGGGCGCCACGTCCTTCCAGTCGGTGTCGAACAGGGTCAGGCCCTCGACGTCGCGGAAGGCGGCGTCGTAGCGGCGGCAGTACTCCTGCCTGTTCGCGATGAACTCGTCCACCAGGGGCAGCTGGGCCAGGCCGATGGCCGCCGGGACGGAGCCGAGGTGGCAGCGGTAGCCCTGCCGGACGACGTCGAACTCCCAGTTCCGGGAGTTGCGGTACCGGGCGTCGGTGTCGGCGTCGATGCCCAGGTGCCGGAGCTCGTGGAGGGCCTGGACGTCGGCGGGGTCGGGTGTGATGACGGCGCCGCCCTCGAGCGTCGTGATCATCTTGACCGGCCCGAAACTGAAGCAGGTGATGTCGCCGAAGGACCCGACGGGGCGGCCGCCGCTCCGGGTCCCGAACGCGTGCGCGGCGTCCTCGATGACCCTGAGCCCGTGCTCCCGGGCGATGGCGACGATGTCGTCGACGCGTGCCGGCAGGCCCAGGTAGTCGACCACGAGGACGGCCCGGGTCCGGTCGGTGATCAGCTCCCGCACCCGGTCGGGGTCGAGCCCGAGGTGGCCCTCCTCGACGTCGCAGAAGACGATGCTGGCCCCGGTGCGGCTGATCGCCTGGTGGCCGGCCACGTACGTGAAGGCCGGGCAGATGACCTCGTCGCCGGGTCCCAGGCCGATCAGCTGCCCGGCCAGGTGGATCGCCTCCGTGCAGGAGTTGGTGGCCACCGCCCGCCGGCCGTCGAGCTGCAGGTAGCGCTCCAGACCCTGCTCGAACTCCATGCTGAGCTTGCCCATGCCCAGCCACCCGGCCTCGAGCGCCCCGCGGGCCGCCTCCTGCACCTCGGGCCCGAGGTAGGGGCGGTAGACCGGTACGACCGCGTCACGGTCGATCGGCGGCAGCTTGCTCACCATGTCCTCCTGGTCCATCACGGCATCATCGTCCACCGGCGACGTGCCCCCACCCGGCGACCCGGGTGGGGGCACGTCGCGACCGGTCAGGTCAGTCCTCCCAGACCTTCCACTCCGCCACACCGTCGTCCCACAGCCCGTTGAGTTCCTTCCAGTCGCGGAAGGTGTCCATGCCCATCCAGAAGCCCTCGTGCCGGTACACCCCGAGCTGCCCGTCGCGCGCCAGCCGCTGCAGCGGGGCGTGCTCGAGCATCTGCTCGGTCGCGCTCGGGTCGAGGTACCCGTCGATGAAGTCGCGCTCGAAGAAGAAGAACCCGCCGTTGACGTAGCCGGTCTGCGGCTGCTTCTCGTTGAAGGCCGTCACGTCGTCGCCCTCGAGGACCATCTCGCCGTACCGCCCGCTGGGGTGCACGCCCGTCAGGGTGCCGAGCTTCTGGGAGGCCACGTGGGTCTTCAGCACCGCGGGCAGGTCGACGGCGCCGATCCCGTCACCGTAGGTGAGGCCGAACCGGGGGGCGTCGAGGTACTCGGCCACCCGGGCGATGCGGGCGCCGGTGGCCGTTGTCAGCCCCGTCTCGGCGAAGGTGATCTCCCAGTCCTCCTCCGCGTGCGCGGTGTGGAACTCCAGCTCGTGGGAACCCTGCAGCCGGATCGTGAAGTCGTTCATCCGCGCCCGGTGGTCGACGAAGTAGTCCTTGATCATGTCGCCCTTGTAGCCCAGGCACAGCACGAACCGGCGGAAGCCGAAGTGGCTGTAGGTCTTCATGATGTGCCACAGGATGGGCCGGCCACCGATGTCGACCAGCGGCTTGGGCAGCTGCTCGCTGGCCTCCCGGAGCCGGGTTCCCATCCCCCCGCACAGGATGACGACGGGGATGTCGGCGACCGGGACGTCCGGACGGTCGGTCATGTGTTCCTCTTCCTCGCGGTTCTTCGTGTGGTTCTTCGTGTGGTTCTTCGTGTGGTTCGACGCTGCAGCAGGTCGCCGGGAGCGTAGGTGGCATCTGCGGCCCAGGGAACCGGGATCCGGGCACCTCGACCGGTTCCCTCCGATCGGGGGACCACGGACGTGCGCAGGTCGGCGGCCGTGCCGCGGTCAGCCCGGTGGGCGGAGCGTGGCGGACACCATGCTCGGGTCGAGATCCCCGATGGCCGCCGCGCCCGCGACCGCCATGACGTGCCGCAGGTCGGCGCTGAGGGCCTCCAGCGCGGCGGTGACGCCGTCGGCGCCCTCGCTGGCCAGGGCCCACAGCACCGGGCGGCCCACCAGCACGGCCGCCGCTCCCAACGTCAGTGCCACCAGTGCATCGGTGCCGGTGCGCACGCCACCGTCCACGAGCACCGGAGCGCGCCCGTCGACGGCCTCGAGCACCTCGGGGAGCGCCAGGGCGCTGGGGACGGCGCGGTCGAGCTGGCGACCGCCGTGGTTGGAGACGATGACACCGGCCGCTCCGGCGTCGAGGCACCGGGCCGCCTCGTCACCCCGGAGGACACCCTTGACGAGGACGGGCAGCCCGCCGACGTCGGCGAGCCGGCCGATGACGTCCGGGGTCATCGACGGGTCCTGCTCGGCGGCCTCGCGCCCGACCGTCCCGGGGAGCAGGTGCTGGGCGAGGTTGACGAGGAACTGGTCGTCGGGGACGGCGATGCGCACGCCGCTCACCTTGTGCTTCCGTCCCACGTAGGGGGTGTCCACGGTGAGGACGACGGCTCGGGCACCGGCTGCCGCGGCCCGCTGGACCAGCGCCTCGGTGAGGCCGCGGTCGCGCATGACGTAGGCCTGGAACCACCACGGGCCCGACGCGGCCGCGCCGATGTCCTCCAGCGTGCGCGAGGCCCGGGTGGAGACCACCGACAGGCAGCCCGCCTTGCCCGTGCCGGCGACGGTCGCGCACTCACCGTCGGGGTGCGCGAGGGCGTGGAAGGCCATGGGGGCGACGACGAACGGGGACTCCACGGTGGTCCCCAGCAACTCGGTCGTCAGGTCCACCGTCGAGACGTCCCGGAGGACACGGGGGCGCAGCCGGTAGGCCCGCCAGGCGGCCTCGGCCTCGCGGAGGGTCGTCTCCTCGCCCGAGCCGGCCTGGTAGTAGTCCCACACGGCGGGGTCGAGCGTGCGGCGGGCCGTCTCCACGTGACGGGTCGATACGGAGTCCATGGTCGTGTCGGCGGCGGGGACGCTCATCCCCGTCTCTCCCCTCCTCGTCTGGGCTGGCGGGCTGCGGGAGCCTACGTCGGGGTGGGGCCGGAGTCGCCCCACCAACGGGTGGCCTGCCTCCCGGCGCGCCCGTCGCCGCACCTGCACGGCCGTCCGGACGGCCCCTGCCACCGGGCTCCTCGCGCCCCGGCCGAGCGGGTCCGTGTCCTAGTAGGCGCCCGGCCCCCGGAACACCGCACCGAGGGTCTTCCAGAGGATCATGAAGTCGAAGGCCAGCGACCAGTTCTCCACGTAGCGCACGTCGATGCGGACCGAGTCGTCCCAGGACAGGTCTGACCGTCCGCTGACCTGCCAGAGACCGGTGAGACCCGGCTTGACGAGGAACCGGCGGCGCATGTCCAGGCCGTAGCGCTCGACCTCGGACGGCAGCGGGGGACGCGGTCCCACCAGGGACATCTCACCCCGGAGGACGTTGATCAGCTGCGGCAGCTCGTCCAGGGAGTAGCGCCGCAGCCACCGGCCGACCGGGGTGACGCGGGGGTCCTCCCGGAGCTTGAACAGGACACCGTTCCCGTCGTTCCGGTCGGTGGGCACCATCGTCTCGGCGCCGGCGACCATGCTGCGGAACTTCAGCATCGGGAACACCCGCCCGTCGCGGCCGACCCGCTGCTGACGGAACAGGACGGGACCGCGGCTGCTCGCCCACACGGCCGCCGCGATCGTCACCAGGGCGGGCAGCAGCACGAGGAGGCCGACCCCGGCGGCCACCCGGTCGAGGGTCTCCTTGGTGAGGCGACGGACGCCGCGCAGCTCGGGGCGCTCCATGTGCAGCAGCGGCAGCCCGCACACCGGGCGGATGTTGACCCGCGTGCCCACGATCTCCGTGACCGCGGGAGCGAGGAGCAGTTCGGCCCGGGTCTGCTCGAGGTCCCACCCGAGCTGGCGCAGCGCCGGACCGTCCAGCTCCCGGGACGGGAGCACGGCGACGGTGTCGACGTCGTGCCCACGCACGACGTCCGCGACCTCGTCCAGTCCCCCGAGGACCGGGAGTCCGTCGAAGAACGCGGTCGGGTGCTCCCGCTGGTCAGAGGGGAGACAGCAGCCGATCACCCGGTAGCCGTGGTAGGCCTCGTGCTCGATCTGCGCGTGCAGCGCCTCGATCCCGCTGCGGTGGCCGACCAGGAGCATCGTCCGCTGGAACCGCCCGTGCTGCCGCTGACGGTGCACCCAGGACCGGTGCGCGTACCGGGTGAGGAGCGTGAGGACCGTCGCGACGGGGAGGGCGACGACGACGAAGCCTCGCGCCACCTCGAGCTTGAACGCGTAGCTGACGGTCGCCACGGCGGCGAGGAGCAGCACGGATGCCGAGAAGACGCGCCGGAACTCCTCGGCACCGACCCAGAGGAACCGTCGCTCGTAGCTGCGGGAGACGAGCATCGCGAGGACCCACACCCCCGGCAGCAGCAGGGCCATCCAGAAGGACGCGGCGTTGCCGGCCGTGCCGTCGGGGCCGAACCGCACGAGGTACCCGGCTGCGGAGGCGGTCACCGCCACGACGGCATCGGTCACCGCGGTGCGCCGGACGTAGGTCTGCTCCCAGGCCAGCCGGCCCACGGCCTCCTCGTGGCGCGGACCGACCTCGCCGGGCGTGCGACGCACGCCGTCGAGTTGCCGCTGAGGACGTCTCAGGTCGTCACGACCCACGAGCGCAGACATCCGACCCCCCGTGTCACACCAGGCTCCGGACGAGGTGTCCGGAGCGTCTACCTCAGCCCCCATCAGGTGCTGCAACCCAGTTGGACCGTGATCACCGTCACACTCAGTGATCCCGGCCGACGTGCCGCGCAGATCTTGCACACCCGATCCACGGCCTGGACAGCCTTTTCGGGGCAGGTCGCGAACACGCGCGAGAAAGATCGACCAAGGTCACACTTCGGTGACCGACAGTGAGCGAGTTGCCCCCTGTCGAGTGACGAGAACCACGCCGGGTCGAGGCGCCATCCTCACGGTCGCGCGCCTGCCGCCGGTGCCGACCGGGGTCGACCCCGCTCTGGGGCACCGCTCGAGCTCAAGGCAGTGGCGTGCTCGACGAGCGGGGCCAGGACGTTGCGCCACCGGTAGGGCTCGACCACCGCCCGTACCGCGTCTCGGTCCGGGTCCTGCCGCGCGAGGTCGACGACGGCGTGCGCGAACGCCTCCGCGGACCGGGCGAGCCGCAGGTGCGGACCTTCCAGTGACTCGAGACCGAGGGCCCCGAGGGGGGTCGCCGCCACGGGCGTGCCGCACGCCAGCGCCTCCAGGATCTTCAGCCGCGTCCCACCCGCAGCCAGCAGCGGCGCGGTCGCCACCCGCGCGGCCGTCACGTACGGCAGGACGCTGGGGACGTCGGCGTGCACCTCGACCGTCGACCCGCGCAGGGCCTGGACCGAGGCGGCCGGCGAGCGGCCCACGAGCTGGAGCACCAGGTCGGGGTCCAGTGACTGCACGTGGGGCCAGACCTCTCCGACGAGCCACTCCGCGGCGTCGACGTTGGGGCGCCAGCCGAGGTGCGCCACGAACACGACGGTCCGGGTCCGGGGCCCGGAGGTGTCGAACGCCTCGTCGCTGACCCCGTTGGACGCCACGACGACCTCGGCTCCGGTCGCACGGCCGCCAGCCAGGTCCCGCAGGAGGTCCGCGTCCCGCTGGCTCACCGTGGCGACGGCGTCGACCCGACGCGGCAGGAGGGCCTCCATCCGGCGGAGCGCGGACGCCTCGTAGCGGGCCGCCAGCCGCTTGGGCCGCGATGCGGCGGAGCGCGCGTAGTTGGCCATCAGCTCGGACTCGACGTTGTGCATGTCCACGAGGACCGGGCGGGGGACGACGGGCAGGTAGCCCAGGAGCTGGGTGAACTCCAGGATGGTCAGGTCGTACCGGTGCTGCGACAGGTCCCGGTGCACCTCCCGCACCACCCGGGGGCTGAACCAGGTGAGCGCGGACACGCTGCGCGCCCGGAGGAAGCTGACGAGGACACGCACGAGGGAGCGCGCGGAACCCGGGCTCCATCGACCGGGTGCGCCTGCACCGCTGCCCGGTCGGGCGCGGACGACGTGCGCGTCGACGACGAAACCGGCGTCGGTCAGCTCGCGCACCAGAGCGGCCACCCGGAGGCTCCCTCCGTCACGGGGGTCCGCGAAGTCGGTCTTGGTGAGCAGCAGGATGCGCCGGCCCGAGGCCGGCCGGACGATGGCTTCCACGGTCGCTACCGCGGGACCTTGCGCCAGCCGACCGTCGGCTGGTCACGACTCAGGCGCCGCCGGACGATCCGGGACACCGCCGCCACGGGGATGGCCTGCAGCGCGACGACCGCGGCGAGCGGGTCGAGCGGCGTCCGGACGGAGAGCAACCCGCGGTACTGGGCGACCGCGGCGGCGACGGGCACGCCGATGAGGGGGACCAGCGCGCGGGGCCGCAGGCTAACGGCCGCGCCGAGACCGGTCCAGAACGCGGCGGCCCCGACGGTGAGCCGGTACATCTTGTGCGCCAGATAGTTCCGGCCGGCCGGTGTCCGCGACAGCGCCCGAAGCTGCGGCAGCGCCATGGACAACTGGCCGTAGGCGATGCGCACCCGTCGTTCCCACTGCTCGGGACGCGGTGCGGGGTCCTCGGTGGTCGTGATCGTCGGGGAGACGCCGACCCGGAGTCCGCGGGAGTCGAAGTCCATCGCCAGCCACAGGTCGTCGGAGGTCGTCGCCGGCGGTATCGGCCGGTAGTCCCGCAGCCGCATGGCGAGGAACTCTCCCACGACGCCCAGGCTCCCTACCCTCTTCGTGGCATCGCGTTTCAGCAGCGACTCGAGCCGCCAGAAGAGGACGTCATCCGACCCCTGCTCCGTCTTGTTGGCGCTGAGCAGACTCGTCTCCTGGAGTTCACGGAGCATCCGCACCGGCCAGTCCGGCGGCTCGATGCGGCAGTTGGCGTCCGTGAGGACGAGGACGTCAGCGGTCGACTGCTCGACGGCCGCGTTCACGGCCGCCGGCTTGCCGCCCCGTCCGGTCAACGTCACCTTTCCCGCTGCGGCCGCCGCAGCGGCGGTACCCCCGTCACTCGCCACCACGTGCACAAGATGTCGGACCGAGGACTTCTCCAAATCGGTCGTCAACCTGTCAACCGTGGCCCCCACCGTGCTCTCCTCAAGGTAGGCGGGGATGATCACCTCGACGAAAGGGTCCTCGCGCAGGGGGCCTGGCGCGGAATACGCCTCTCTCCCGCGGCCGAGGCGGCGCTCCACCACGCCGAGTGCAAACGGCAGGAACGGACCGGCCAAGAAGAGGACGCCGGAGGTGAGGAGCGCCCTGCGCCGACGGGGGTCGCTCATGGTCGAGAACCATATAGAACAGGCACACTCCGCCCGGCCAGGCCGTCGTGGTTTCCGCCGATCGGATGGCCCCGTGTGCGGGCGGGTCAGTCGGTTCGGCGGCCGAGGGCGCGGTAGGTCCAGCCCGCCGCGGTCCACGCCTCCCGGTCCAGGGCGTTGCGCCCGTCGAGCACCCGCCGCTGCGCCACCACCCGCCCGAAGGCGACCGGGTCGAGCTCGCGGTACTGGCGCCACTCGGTGAGCACCAGCACCGCATCGGCGCCGGCCGCGGCCTCCTCCGCGGTGGCGGCGTAGTCCAGCTGCGGCCACTGGCGGCGGGAGTTGTCGATCGCGGCGGGATCGGTCACGCACACCACCGCCCCCTGCAGCTGCAGCTGGGCGGCGACGTTGAGCGCCGGGGAGTCGCGGATGTCGTCGCTGTCGGGCTTGAACGCCGCGCCCAGCACCGCCACGTGCTTGCCCAGCAGCGACCCGTCGAGCACCTCCCGGGCCAGCTCCACCATCCGGATCCGCCGGCGCATGTTGATGTTGTCCACCTCGCGCAGGAACGTCAGCGCCTGATCGGCACCCAGCTCCCCGGCCCGGGCCATGAACGCCCGGATGTCCTTGGGCAGACACCCTCCGCCGAACCCCAGCCCGGCGTTGAGGAACCGCCGCCCGATCCGCTCGTCGTAGCCGATCGCGTCGGCCAGCTGGGCGACGTCGGCGCCGGTGGCCTCGCACAACTCCGCCATCGCGTTGATGAAGGAGATCTTGGTGGCCAGGAAGGAGTTGGCCGCGGTCTTCACCATCTCCGCGGTCGCGTGGTCGGTGCGCACCTTCGGCGTGCCGCGGGCCAGGATCGGGGCGTACACCGCATCGAGCAGCCGCTCGGCCAGCGCGCCGTCGACACCACCGGGCAGGCCGTAGACCAGCCGGTCGGGGTGCAGCGTGTCGGCCACCGCGAACCCCTCGCGCAGGAACTCCGGATTCCACGCCAGCAGCGCCCCGGGCACCTTCTCGGCCACCAGCCCCGCCAGCCGCGCCGCCGTTCCCACCGGCACGGTGGACTTGCCCACCACCAGCTGCCCGGGCTCCAGCACACCCAGCAACGACTCCACCGCCGCCTGCACGAACCGCAGGTCCGCGGCGTACTCCCCGTGCCGCTGCGGCGTGCCCACGCACACGAAGTGCACCCGGGCGCCGGCCGCCTCGGCGACGTCGGCGCTGAACCTCAACCGCCCCGAGGCCAGGGTCCGACCGAGCAACTCCTCGAACCCCGGCTCGTAGAACGGCGCCCGCCCCGCCCGCAGCGCCGCGACCCGCCGCTCGTCGACGTCGATCCCGACCACCTCATGACCCAGCTCCACCATCGAGGCCGCGTGCACCGCACCCAGGTAGCCACAGCCGATCACCGAGATCTCCATGCGCCTCCTCCTCTGAGTCGCGGGGGCGCAGGATACTTCCTGTTCCGCCGCAGGCAAGTTCGTCCAACCAACCCGGAGACGCGAAGGAGCGGGGCGCGGTCCAACGGATGGCACTTGTCCGCTAACACTGCCAGAAGTGACGGACAGCATCCGCTCACGCGTTGTGTCATCGTCCGACTGAGCCATCATGCTCCAGTCCTGCCTCCTCGGTCGCCTGCGATGCTCCGGCCGAGTCGAGACGACCGGCTCGGTGATGGCCTTCGAGTGGGCGAGGGATGTCAGGGCGGCCGAGTGCTCCTTCACCGGATTGGCGGCCGGCGGCCGAACGGTGAGCGGCGGGACGCGGGCCGAGCAGGCCGGGAGCACACTGTGACCGCGATGCAGCGGTGTCGGTCCACGCCGACCAGGACGCTGATGCGTCCCGCGACGACCTACGAAGCAACGCAGTCAGGACCTCGATGAGACCTGCCTCGCGAATACCCATCGCATCACCACCCCGGCGTCACCACAGATGAGGAGGCGACGCGACCTCCCGCGCGAACAGACCGAACTCTCCTTCTAGAGGTCCACCAGCTCGCCATCGGGTCTCGTCCGGGCGCCATGGACCCCAGCGCCCGACGCCTGTGCGGATCACTCCGGCGCAGCGAACCCGAGACCGAGCCGCGAGTGCCCACCACATCACTCGATGGCCGCTGGTCACGGCTGCAGCACTAGGTCGTGGTGGCAGCCTGATGCATCATCGTCCCTGGACTCGAAGTCCGCTGCGCTGCCGCTGGACGGCACGAACGACCGTCGCGGCACCGTCGAAGCCTTGGACTACTGCGACCCCGCGACAGGCATGGCATGCGCGCCCGCCGAAGGGGTTGAGGAACTGGAGGGAACGTGCAGCGTGTCGTCATCACGGGGGGAGCAGGGTTTCTCGGCTCACATCTGTGCGAGCGGCTGCTCGACGATGAGTGCGAGGTCATTGCCCTCGACAACTTCATCACCGGAACGCCGGCCAATGTCGAGCACCTTGTGTCCCGCAAGGGTTTCCGGCTGGTCAAGGCGGATGTCACGGACTATGTGCACGTCGCAGGCCCGGTCGACCAGGTGTTGCACTTCGCCAGCCCCGCGTCGCCGATCGACTACCTCATGCTGCCGATCGAGACGCTGAAGGTCGGGTCCATCGGGACACTGCACGCCTTGGGGCTGGCCAAGGAGAAGGGTGCACGCTTCCTCCTCGCCTCCACGTCGGAGACGTACGGTGATCCGCAGATCCACCCCCAACCCGAGACGTACTGGGGTCACGTCAACCCGATCGGTCCCCGCGGCGTCTATGACGAAGCCAAGCGGTACGCCGAGGCCCTCACGATGGCTTATCGGCGTACCCATGATGTCGACGCCGCCATCGTGCGCATCTTCAACACGCACGGGCCGCGCATGCGGCCCAACGACGGTCGGGCCATCCCGTCCTTCACGACTCAGGCTCTTGCGGGTCAGCCGCTGACCGTGGCAGGCGACGGCTCGCAGACCCGGTCGATCATCTACGTGGACGACCTCGTCGAGGGACTCGTCCGCTTGTTGCGGAGTGACCTCGCTGGTCCGGTGAACATCGGCAACCCCTACGAGACGTCGGTCCTGCACATTGCGCAGACGATCAGGCGGCTGACCGGCACCTCCAGCGAGGTCGTCTTCGTCCCACGACCAACAGATGACCCGAGCGTTCGACAGCCCGACATCAGCCTCGCCCGGCGTGAGCTCGGCTGGGAGCCCACGATCGGGTTCGAGGAAGGCCTGTCCCGGACCGTGAACTGGTTCCGAGACCACCTCGCGGCTAGCCCGGCATGACGACCGGCTCCGTCCTCGTGACCGGAGCCGCCGGCTTCATCGGCTCCCACCTGGTCGACCACCTGCTGGAGGACGGCGCTGACGTGGTCGGCGTCGACGACCTCTCCACCGGCAGACTCGCCAATCTCGCTGCCGCTGAGGCGCATCCCGCCTTCCGGCTGGTGGAGGTCGACATCACCACGCCGGAGTTCCGCGACCTGGTGGCCGAGACCCGTCCCCGTGCGGTCCTGCACCTCGCGGCCCAGATGGACGTCCGCAAGAGCGTGGCCGATCCGCTCCACGACTCACGGGTCAACGTGGTCGGTACGGTCAATGTCCTCGAAGCTGCCGTCCGCTCCGGGGTGGGGCGCGTCGTCTTCGCCAGCAGCGGCGGCACCGTCTACGGCGCACCCGACGCCCTTCCCGTGCCCGAGGACGCTCCGCTGCGGCCGACAGCCCCGTATGGGGCGGCCAAAGTTGCCGGTGAGTGCTATGTGCAGATGTACGCGCGTCTCTACGGCCTGCAGGGGACGTCGCTGGCGCTCGGCAACGTCTACGGGCCCCGCCAGGACCCCCATGGCGAGGCAGGAGTGGTGAGCATCTTCGCCCGCGCCTTGAGCACGGGCGCCCCGACCACGATCTACGGCGACGGCACGTCGTCCCGGGACTACGTCTACGTGTCCGACGTCGTAGAGGCGTTCGTCCGCTGCCTCGATGCGAGCGCCCGCGCTGAGCGCTACAACGTTGGCACCGGGACCGCGACGTCCGTGGGCGAACTCCACGACCTGCTGGCGCAGATCATCGGGGTCGCCGCGGAAGCGGCGACAGCTCCGCCACGACTTGGCGAGCTGCAGGCGATCAGCCTCGACAGCCGGCTGCTTGCACAGGACACCGGCTGGCACGCGAGCGTGTCGCTTGCAGAAGGTCTGCGGAAGACGACCGCCTGGGTCCAGTCGGTGCTCGGCTCCCCCGAAGACGGACCAGAGCGGGAGCCGCGTCGCGCTGACGGGCGTCGCTCACCGCCTGGGGCCGGGCCTCCCGGCGCGAGACTGTGAGCCAGCGGGTTCGGTCGGACGGTCAGCTGCGGTGCAGCAGGTCGGCGAAGGTGTGCTCGTATGCCGTGAGGACGCCGCTCCACCCGTAATTCTTCTCGACGACCGCTCGGCCGGACGTGGCCAACTGGACTTGACGCTCCGTGTCGTCGAACAGTTCCTCGATGAGCGCCGCCAAGGACTCAGATGACCGTTCGAAGGTCACGCCCTCCGGTCCGAGGACCTCGCGGTTGTATGTCGTGTCCAGGGCGATCGTGGGCGCTCCGGCTCCCAACGCCTGGACCAACGCGGGATTCGTCCCTCCTACGGAGTGGCCGTGGACGTAGAGGGCGCAGTTCTGCCAAAGCTGGTTCAGCAGATCCTGGTCCGACACGTGGCCGAGCCAGTGCAGCTGATCCGTGGAGGCCTCCAGCATCCTGAGTCGCGACTCGAGCGGACTCATGCCCGACAAGTCACCCACGACGACCACAGGGAACTTCCAGTTGAGTTTTTCTGCGGCATCTAGGAGTAGGTCGACGTTGTTCTCCGGCACGAGTCGAGCGACCGCCAGCACGTACTCGCCGGGTTCGACACCCACATCGCGGAGCCGGTCGGATCCCAAGGGCGGGAGCACATCGGCGCCATAGGGGATGAAGACCGACTCCCGCTCGTAGGTCGTCGCCCAGTAGGTGCGGATGGCTTCGGCATCGCTGATGACGGTGTCCGCAAAGCGAGCGGTGAGCGCGGCTCCCACCTTGAACGCCCCCTTCGCGACGGGGCCCCACTTGGGGCGCAGCCACTCCAAGCCGTCGACGTTGACGGCGGTCGGGACACGAGCCGCTCGCAACAGGGGCAGGTAGAACCCGTTGGCGACGTTCAGGACGAGGGCTGCGTCGGTCCGGTCCCAGGCGCAGTGCACCGACGCGGTGAGCCCGTGGGTCAGTGTCGAGGAGCTGGACCCGTCGATGCCTCGCGTGTGCACGGACCAGACGCCGTTGGGGTGGCGCTCACGCCGCCTCGCGTCGTGGAACCGGCCGTAGACCGACACATGAGCTCCCGCTGCCACCAGGGAGGGTGCCAGGTGCCGGACCAGGGTCTCGAACCCTCCATAGGTGCTCGGATAGCCCCTGCTGCCGATGATGCTGAGGCGAGCGCCCAGGAGTGGCTGAGTCATGGGGGCAGTCTGCAGCATCGAACTACAGTGCAGGTCGCCGTGGACCACACGGGTGAAGTCTCGGGGTGCGGACGCCCACCGGACCCTCCGGTCGGCAGTCCAGTGGTTGGTGCGCCGCTCAACTCGGCCTGTCTTGCGGGCTACCTGACCTAGGGTGGCACAGACTTGGCGTTGGCGCCGGGACGGCAGGTAGTGGGAGGGCGGAGGCACCGTGGGTCTGCGAGAGGCATGGAGCGCCATCCGGGCCACCTGGTGGGCTCCGGTGCTCGGCCTGTTGCTCGGCGCGACGTCCGTATTCGGCTTCACGCTCACCCAGCCCAGGGAGTACGTCAGCCACACGCAGTTCTTCGTCAGCACGACGGAGGCAGCGCCGACCGTGGACGCGTACTCGAGCAGCCTCTTCGCTCAGGGCCAAGCAGCCTCCTACGCAGAGCTGGTGACCGGCAGCAGGACTGCGGACCTCGTGATCGACGCCCTCGGCCTAGACATGACTTCTGCGGAGTTCTCGGCCAAGATCGCGGCCAGCGTGGTGCCCAACACGGTGCTGCTCGACGTGTCGGTCACCGACTCCTCACCGGAGCGTGCCAGGGACATCGCGCGAACGATCGGCCAGGAGTTCCCTGACTTGGCCACCCAGTTGGAACCGAGCGTCAACGGCGAGTCGCCGGTGCAGCTGACAGTTGTCGACGCTGCTGAAATGCCGACGGGACCAGCTTCCCCGCAGGTGGTCCGTGACAGCGCTCTGGGTGCGGCGGCCGGTCTCCTCCTCGGCGTTCTGGTGGCACTGGTGCGGGACCTGCTCGACCGGACGGTGCGCAACAGCGACGAGGCATCCTCGGCTGCACGCGCTCCGGTCATCGGCGTCGTGCTGAAGGACTCGACACTGGAGAAGCAGCACACGATCGACCGGGCCAGGGCGAGCAGAGCCGTCAATGGCTACCTCCAACTCCGGAACAACCTGCAGCACCTCGGCGGGGACGAACCCCCGCGAGTCATCATGGTCTCGAGTGCAGTTGCGGCGGAGGGAAGGACCACTGTCGTGGTCAACCTCGGACTCGCCTTGGTGCGGAGCGGCCACAAGGTCGCGGTCATCGAGGCGGATTTTCACCGGCCGCGGCTCGATCAATACCTGGAAATGGAAAGCGGGCCGGGGCTGAGCGACGTGTTGACGGGTCAAGCGGACCTCGACGCGGTCCTCCGGCGATACGGAGACGGGAACCTGTCCGTGCTCGGCGTGGGTCTTTCCCGGCACGACAACGGAGATCTCCTCGCGTCGAGCGAGATGACGGCCGTCGTCGAGAAGCTGCGTGGCGCGAACGACTTTGTGATCATAGACGCCCCGCCTGTGCTGCCGGTCGGGGAGGTCGCCGGCCTGGCCGCAATGGTGGACGGCGTGGTCCTGTGCATCCGGTACGGGAAGACGCGGAAGGCCCAGCTGGAGCGGGCTTCCGCCACCCTGCGCAGGGTGGACAGCGCAATCCTCGGCTGCGTCGTGACCGCGGCTCCGGAGAAGACGGAGCTGGCGAAGGCCTTCGGATACGGCTCCGGCTAGGCGCCACCAACCGGGAAGGCGTTACCGCAGTAGATCATCGGACCGCTTGCACGGCGCCGGGCGCCGGGTGACGGCCGTGTCGCCGTCGGCGTCCTTCCTGCGCTGCGGCTGCTTGGGAACGAGTTGTCGGCGCTGGGTCGGGATCCCGACGAGCGCACTGGCGCTCCACGGAGCGCAGATCGGCGCCTTTGATCCCCGATCGGGAGACCTTCGAGGGCACGACCCTCGTGCTGGAAACTCGACCGCCGCAGCTGAGGACGTGCCTCCGCGACGTTCTTTCAGACCACGCCACGGGCTACTGACCGCCAGGCCACGACATGGCCCCGGAACAGGCTCTGCCAACCCCACCGCCCGATGTACTGCGTCAACCCCGTGGCCGCCAGACCTGCGCCGAGAGCCACGATCCCCCACCACGGGCTTGCGACCTGACCGACACCGATCGACGCGCCCGCGATGACCACGACGGTGCCGAGGGAGGCAAGCGCTAGCCGACCAGCTCGTTGCCACAAGAGCAAGGTCGGGATGAACGCCCCCAACCCCAAGGTCACCAGCATCGCAGGCCACAGGTAGTCGCGAGCCTGAGTGAACTCGGTCCCGAAGATCGGATCGATGAGCACCCAGCTCAAGGCGCCGCCGGCAGCTGCGAGGCCCATGGAGGCTCCAGAGCACACGAGGAATAGGTGCCGGCTGCGCTGCTCGATGGTCAGGGCCGGCGATCGGGCGAAGCTCCGCTGGACGAGTGTGAGGTAAGCGAAGTACGAGATCTGCGGAATCACAGCCGCAATAGAGTAGAGGCCAATGACCCGGGTCTCGGCGACGAGCGCGACGACGAGCAGGTCCAACCTGGCGGAGAACGCGTCGAGTGTCTGGGCGATTGCAGTCATGAACAGTCTCCGGCGCGTCGGGACATCCGCTTCCGAGGTTTGCTGAGCCGACGCCGTCGGTCGTCCTGTGATCCGACGCACGGCACGGCGCGCGGCCCAGAACAAGACGGCCGACTGCGTGAGCAAGCCCGCGACGTTGGCGAGGACGACCGTGGCGAGCGTCAACTGCCCGCTGATGAACAGGATCACGAGCAGACCCGTGGTGACGACGGACAATGCGATGCTGCTCAGCCCGACCGGTGCGATGGAGCCCACAGACACCAGGAAGTTGCTGTTCACCGCGTGTAAGGCGATCGAGGAGGCGTAGGCGAACAGAAGAGCCGCCGCCCCCGTCTGCGCAGCCGTGAGAGACAGGACCATGGCGAGCCACACCACGAGCACGGCGCCGGGAAGGGACGCGACCAGCGCAACGCGCCTCGCGCGGCGCTTCCACACCGGAAGGGCCGTCGGGTCCTTTCCGACGGCGATGAGCGTGCCCCATCCCATCCCGGCGATGGCCGGGATGGAGAAGAGCGTCGCCGCGGTCATCACGACCGTGACGGTTCCTCGGTCCAGCACTCCTAGAGCCCGAGCTGTGAGGGGAGCCGTGACGAGACCTGTGACGGCGGGCAGGATGTTGCCCAGGCCGTGCAGGAGGCCGGACTTCACCTCGTGCTATCGCCGAGTCAGGTGAAGGCAGGAAGCGTCACAGGGTCGCCCGCACAGAGCATGACCACCCACGTCGACGGCGAACGCCGACGACCTCGCTGCACCACTGGTCCACTGAATCGATCCCGCCTCATTCGTCCAGGGGTGGACACCCCTTCGCCGACGGCCGCGGCGATACCACGACCCGGAACGCGGTGGTCTCGCCCCGCGCGGGATGGTAGCCCCCGGGCACCACGGACGACTCACGCACGCGCTGGAGGAGCACCACGCGTCATCTGCGGGGGCCGAAGGATAGACGGGGACGGCTAGCATGCCCAGGCCCGGCATGGCCGTCCCGGCATCGCAGACGCATTCGCGCGAGACGAAGGTGAGGCGACCACCATCACTGTGCTGACGTTGGGTCTCTTGGCGGTCTGCGGAGCGGGGCTGGTCACTGCGGCGGCACTGTGCCTGCGACCACGCGCGCAGGTGGCGGTGTTGAGCCACGCGCTGGTCGTGACCATCTACAGCGCCGGTTATCTCGCCCTGCACGTGCCGCTGCGCTTTGCGATGGTCTATCTACTCCTCGGCGTCATCATCATGAGCAGGCGTGCAGCGGGTGTGACAAGGAGCCACGTGGCCGTCGCCGTCGCGGCGTACCTCACGAGCGCCCTGGTCGTCGCCTACGGACTCGGGTGGGTCACATGGTGGAGTGCCACGACGGGCGAGCGCGTCGTCCGCTATGCACTCCTATTTACCTGCGCGTTCTGGGCTGGAACGGTGTTGCGCCAGACCGGGCACGCGAGACTGTTCTTCCGGATCTACCTCCTGTGGTCGACTGTGATGAGCGCGCTAGCGACGGTCGAGTTCGCTCTGAACAGGAACCTGGTGGACCGGTCGGACTTCGTCTCGAGGCTCGAACGGGACGGCCACCTCCGAGCCGCTCTCCTGTCTGAACACCCGATCGTGCTCTCCGCCCTGTTGCTGGTTGCGCTACCGGCGGCCATGCGACTCGGGAGAGTGAGTTGGCGCCTGTCGACCGGAACACTTCTGCTGGCGGGTATCTACTGCACGCAGAGTCGCGGAGCCCTGGTCGCAGGCCTGGTCTATCTCGTCGTCCAGTTGCTCACCGACCGGTCATGGCAGGGGGCCACCAGATCCCGGAGCCTCCTGGTCCCGGCTACGGTCTTGATGGTCGCGGCCATCGCCGTGGGGCTCCTGATCAGCCCGCCGGGTATCGAGGCCACGGTGACGAGTTCCGATGGGGCTCAATCGAGCGTGGAGTACCGCGGAGTCCTCTACTCGCTGATCAGCGAGAGTCTCAGCGCCAGGCCCCTCGGCTGGGGTTTCGCCGGCCTGCCGCACGGCGTCTACCTCATCCCGTCGCCCGTTGGGGTGTTGGACGTCGCCGACACCGTGGATTCGGAACTGGTCCTGCTCGTCTTCGAGTACGGACTGATTGGTCTCGGACTCTTCGTCCTCGTCGCAAGCCTCTGCGTGGACCGCGTCGTCCGAGCGAGTGACGTCCCGAACGACGCGTTCGCGCTCCTCGTCTTCGTCAGCCTGTTCCTCGCCATCCATGCATGGACGGGCGTGGGCGCCCTCGCCTTCATCCTGTTGAGCTGCGCCGTGCACGGGGGACGACAGCGCCCGACTGGAGCACCCATCCGGAGCGATGGGGTATCCGATCCGGCTCACGGCTGACGGAGCGGCGCTGAGTCGCTCGGGAGTGCGGCTGCTACAGGCCCCGGACGGCATCGGGTGAGGGTTCGTCCGGATGAGCGAGCGCTTCCTTGCGCGCCTGTGCGATACCACGGTGGTAGAGGCGCCCGGACAAAGCCGTGAACACGCCGCGCAACTCGGGATAAACCAGCGCCGGCGGCCACAGCCGTGGCCAGAGGACGCTGCACACCACACGCCGCGCGTACCGCTGGGCGAGCCACCAGATCGCCAGCCGAAGGAACTCCCTCCTGACCTGGCGACCGTAGCGGGACCCTGCGCCCAGCAGGATGCTGTAGTTGCCGGTGCCATCCCCGCGGCGCTGACGGGCGAGCTCCGCCATCGTGGGTCGGTGGCGGTGCCGTACCACCGCCGACGGTTCGTACACCAGCATGTGACCTGCGGACGTCACCCGAAAGAACATCTCGAAATCGCCGCCCCCGCCTGACGGTGTGCCCACATCCAGTGCGACGTCGAACCCCCCCATCTCCAAGGCGACGTCGCGGCGGAGCGCGACATTGGCTCCCGCGCCGGCGGCTCCCAGCACCACGTCCTTCGCAGATCCGTGATGCGGAGTCGACGTCGTCCCCTTGAACCTGCGACGCCGGAAACCGCGACGGAAACCACCACGTCCCTCGAACTGCACCTGCGCCGGCGTGGCCAGTTCTGCCGGGAGAACGAGGCCGGTCACGACGACCGCTTCAGGCTCCTCCCGAAAAGCCCGCAGCAAGCCACCGACCCAGCCCGGGCACACCAGGACGTCATCGTCGGTGAAGGCGAGGATGGCAGTCCGGGCCTCGACGAGTGCCCGGTTCCGCGCCCAGTCAAGTCCCCGCCGTGGTTCGTGGACGTAGCGCACGAAAGAGAACTCCCCGGCGACCTGGCGGGTCCGGTCATCGGCTGACGCGTTGTCGATGACCAACACCTCGGCAACGGGTCGTTCTAGAGCGCCCATGGCGACGAGGCACTCACGCAGCATTTCGGGCCGGTCACGAGTGCACACGGCGATCGTGACGTCCTGCTCCTCCGGCGCACGTGGCTCCCGCGCGGCAGTGGCCGGGATGCCCGGCGCACCCGGCGGCGACTCGGACCCGGGAGGTCGCAGCGGCTCGACCGGCCACTCCTGGGACGCGACGATCCCAGGCAGTGTCGGGAGGACGGCCGCGGGATCGCCAGCGACCTCGAGGTCCCCGATCGGCACTCCGTCCCTCCAGACGACCGCATACACCCCTTCCGGGGCTTGCTCGCGGCCGGTCAACTGCTCGGTGATGGACACACTCCCCGATGGGAGGTCGACGTCGACGACCAGAACCGAGTTGAAGAAGGACTTCCGGTCGGGTCGCGTCAACCAGGCGTTCCCGCGGAGTCGGGCAATCACGCTCCGCCTCGAGTTGCCCACTGAGGACGTCGCCATCTACGGGGTTCCCTTCTCGCGGACCCGGCCGATCCGCACGCGTGGTCTGGGTCTCGATCCATGACGCGCGTAATGCTGGTGAGTCAGGCCAAGAGCACCAGCGACCATCCCCGCCCCTCTGAGCAGCGTTCTCGTTCCTCTCGCCTGATGCCTCGGGGACAGGAGCACAGCACCGAGAACTGCTCGTGCGAGACCGGCCGTGACGCGCAAAAACCCACGCCACAGACCGCGAAGCCGCTGCACAAGACGTTCGCCGGATCGCGGCGCCAGGCGCAACGCGGTGCGCGCTTCGACGTTCCCATCACTCCAGGAACGCTGTAGCACCCACTGCAGAGTCGTCCGCTCCGGAGGGACGCGCTCCATCACTCGAGCCTCGGCGCACCAGATCATTCGGGCGCCAGCCCTGCCGAGTCTGGTCGTGAACAGGTTGTCCTCACCACCGGCCAACCCGACGGCTTCGTCGAAACGGATACCCTGTTGTCGCACGTCTGCTAGGTCCAACAACAGATTGCCTCCCCCCGCCACGCCAATGTCCACACCCGTCTGCAATCGACGAGTGACGTAGAAGTCACCCGCCAGCACCCAGGGATGCGGCTGGGTGAGGTATTGCGGCAAGACCGGGCCGGCTACCGCCGCGGCTCGACTCGACACCCAGGTTTCCAAGAGGCGCATGAGCCATTCGGGCTCCGGGCGCTCGTCATCGTCGATGAACACCAAGATGCGCGACTCCTCTGCGCTGGCCAAGGCCCGGTTTCGGGCCGCCGCGATGCCCGGCTCGGGCTCGACCTCGTACCGCAACCCAATGCCGGTCCTCTCGAGATGCTGGGCCGAGATGGCCCTGACCACTTCTTGCGCGCTGCGTTCAGGATCGTTGTCGACCACGACGATCCCGCCGCGCACTGGCACACGGAAGCGATCCCTGACTTCTCGCAGCTGATCGATGAGCGATGGGAGCAGTTCCTCGAGGTCACGGGGGCGCCTGTAGGTGGTCACCGCCACGGACAGTGTCAGGGGTGCGCCCTTCGCGCTTCCGCTGCCACTGATCGGCTCCGACACCGCGGCAGGTTACATGACGAGTCGATGACGCTCCTCGCCCTTGCGCCCGTCGGTCCCGCCACGAACGTGCTGGATGGCGGCCTTCTGCGGTCAGCACGGCAGGGACGGTCCTCGACCGGCCTCAGGTCTCTTCTCGTCCGGACCACGTCGAGCGGCTCCCTCCCCGACCGAGACGCATCGTCGGCTCATCTGGTGTCGGTCGGCGATGTGCGACAGCGGGCGGGGAGGCGCGGCGATCCAAGCAGGCGCGCTCGGCAAGCGCGTCCAGGATTGTGCTCCGGATCAGAGCGACCACGTCCGACCACGCCGGGATCGGGACCGGACGGTCACCATGAGGGCCTCGGATGATGGCGCCGACGGCCCGAGCGATCGACGCCTCATCAGTCGGCTCGAAGAACACCGCACCGGGGGCCAGCTCACGGAAAGCCGGGATGTCGCTGAGCGCCATGGCGGCGCCGCTGAGCGCCGCCTCCAGAACCGGCAGTCCGAACCCCTCGTCCAGGGAGGGGAACACGAAGACGCGGCACTGCTCGTACAGCCACTTAAGACCCGCGTCGTCGACCGCACCGACGAATCGGATTCGAGGGTCATCCCGTTTGGGGCCCCGCACGGCCATCCCGTCGGGTTCACCGACGATGACGAGCGGGAAGTCCGGCCGCACCACATCCTTCTTCATGAGTGCGTTGATGAGCCGGTCCAGGTTCTTGCGGATGTTGATTCGACCGACGCAGAGCACGAACTGCTGAGGCGCGACTCCGACCTGCGGATCGACCGCCCGAGCCTCGCGGAAGGGTTCCGGCACGGTGAGCCCCACCGGCCGGACACGGCTGGCCAGCCGAGGACGTAGTCGTGTGATGCGACTAGCCTCAGCCGCCGTAGAGGTGAGCACCAGCTGGGCATAGCGTGCTGACCATGGCATCCCGGCGAAGTACAGCCGCTCAAGCCGCCCGAAGAACTCCGGGCGCTCGACGAACATCAAGTCGTGTATGAATGTCGCCCGCAGAGCGGATGACCGCAGTGGAGTGTAGTTCTGGGACAGAACCACATCGACGCCGCCACTCAACCCCCCCATCTCCACCATGACACTCACTCCGTGCGGCTTGAGCCGCAGGGGTACGACGGTCAACGCCGGGTCACCCGCCAGGTCACGCACGCGAGAAACATGACGGGCCGGGACGGCCGCGATGAGCTCGTCCTCCGGCCAGTCGGTGAGCCAGGTCCGGAGTAGCGAGTCGACGACCCGGCGCCCCGAGGGCTGCCCCTCGACCCACCAGTAGGCGTCAAACAGCACCCTCACTGGGCGTCTCCCCGTCCCTCGCACCTTCCTTCACGGAGCAGTCTGCCGTTGGCCGGCATCGGCGGCAGCGTCAGGGTGCAGTCTCGACCGGCGCACCTGTGGGGTCGTCGACCCGCAGCAGCGGGAGCCGAGGTCGATCTTGGTCGTCCGGCGTGCTGCCGGGCGCTGGGCTCATCCGCTCCAGTGGAGACCACGTCGTCCTCGGGTCTCTGGCGCTGGCCGTGCAACCGTCGGAGCCATCACTGAGGGTAGCGGATGCAGTGGCCAGCAGGCGTTCGCGAGGTGCCAGCACGGCTCGCCCACCCGTCGGCTGGCATCCAAGGAAGGCCCCCAGCTGGGCCCTGGGGTCACCGCTCTCGGCGTCTCGTACTGATCCGTGGCTCGGTACTCAAGCACGGTGATCCGATCCATGCGCGGCGCGGAAGGGCGAGGCGGCGACCTGACGCTTGCCCTCGCCGCCCAGAACGGGTGACATGGCACGCTGGCTGACCGATCCGCCAGTACAGACCCGGCGCCCACGATGCAGTCGTCGACCGGGGAGAGCCAATCGGTCCTCATCGCCCACGGTCGTCTCCTCCGCACCCGCTGGCAACTGGCGCGGTGGCACGGCCAGCGACAGCCTGGCGAGGCACTCCGCCGAGGGCAGAGGCGCCCGCGCTCAGCCCAGGCGAGGGCCGACACCCGGGACTGCGGCGGGCTGCGCGGTGCCCACGCCCCGGGCGTCGCCGGCACGACGCAGCGCCCAGTCGGCGGGCAGCACGAGACGCGGCGCGACACCGACGAGGACGGCGACCAGAAAGGCCGCCGCGGTGAGCGCTTCACCGGTCTCCTCGACGAACGTGGCCATGACCGCCCAGCGGCTCGCACCGCCGAAGGCGCCCGCGACGACGACCGAGAGGCCGGACAGCCCAACGGAGGCGCCGGCGTACAGCGACAGGGTGCGCAGCACGCGCCGGCGGTCACGGCGGTCGCCGCGGCTCATCGACCACAGCCAGGCCAGGACGGCGCCGGCCAGCGCCGCGCTGGCCAGGACGGCGCCGGCGGTGGTGAGGACCGCATCGGCCGCTCCAAAGATCTCGGCGTGGACCGTGCTGCCGACCTTGACCGAGGCGACGCCGGCGGCGACGAGGGCGACGGCGGTCCACCAGGTGCGGCGTCCGGCCTGCTGGGCGCCGCCCACCAGGGCCGCAACCGCCGCAGCGGCGAAGAGCCCGGCGACGTAAAGCCGAGGCACGGAGAACGGCGCGTCCATCGACAGCAGGCGGGCGACCTGTCCCTGGGTTCCCATGAGGGCCACGGTGTAGCCCACGCTCTCCAGGGCCACCCCGACCGCAGCCAGTGCGACGGCGAGCGGGGGGAAGGGGATGCGGCGCCGTGGCGGAGCCCCGGTGCGGGCCGCGCTCCCTGGGAGGTCGGCGGTGGTCAGGACGCGGTCGTGGCCGGTGTCCGGTGTGCGGATGTCGGCGAGCCGGACGGCCCGGCCGACCACCATGCCCAGTGCGAGGCCGACGACCAGCCACAGGACGAGTCCGCCGAGGACCCACGGGAACCACACGACGGTGATTATGGGGCTACGAGCGGCTATGGCGCGCGTGGGCCACCTCGAAGCGTCACCGCGCCGTCACAGTGATCGCACACTGCTCCTCCGTCCCACCGGCTCGGGGACGGCCGGGGCCCGGCCTCAGCCGGCGCGGCGGCCGAGGGCGCGGTAGGTCCAGCCCGCCGCGGTCCACGCCTCCCGGTCGTCGTGCGGCTCGGTGAGCGTGCGGGGCACGCAGGTGTTGGCCAGCTGCTCGGCGCTCAGCTCCGGGTACGCGCTGGCGCACCAGGCGTCGACGTCGTCGCTGCTCCCGAAGCCGGCTTCGACGAGAGTCACCCAGTAGGGGTCGCCGTCGGCGGCGGCCGAGCGCCGGCCGAAGTCGGTGCTCAGAAGCAAGTGAAGCTGCGCGGGGTCGTCCACGGTGGCCAGCGCCGCGCGGCCTCGGCCAGGATGTCGACGGCGAAGAACTGTTGGGTGCCGTTGGCCGCGGTCTGCAGGGGGTCGACGATCCCGACGTCCTTGCTCGCCACCTGGGCCACCCATCGGCCGTCGAATAGCAGCCGTCACAGCGAGTCGGCCCGCAGCGCCTCCAGCTCGGCCAGCGCCTGCTGCTCCGCCGTCCCGGACGCCGGTGGCGCCGGGGGTGTGGCGGGCGGTCCTCCGGACGGCGTCGTCCCGGCCGGGGCCTCGTCGAGCCCCTTGCCGCCGCCGGCCCCCGCCCCGTCCGTCGCGCTGCCCGCGTCACCGTCGTCCGCGGTGGTCCCGGCGTTGGTGGAGATGTCGGCGGCCTCGCTGGACGGCGTACCGCCGAGCCGGTCATCGAGCCCGAGGGACCACGCGACGGCGCCGGCGGCGACCAGCAGGCACGCTACGAGGACGCCGACGAGCGCGCCGTCCCGTCCCACGGCGGCCGGCCGGCGGGGGCGCCGGCACCGGACCCGACGGTGGCGGGGGCGGGGGCCAGCCGCCCCAGGCCGTCGGCGCCGACGGCGGGGACGACGGCCAGAACGTCGTCGCCGGCGCCCGCGGCGGCGGACCCGACGGCGCGGCCTCGGCGGCACGCGGTCCAGGACCTGCACCCTCGGCCGGACTGCCGGCCGGCCGGCGCCCGAGGTCTTCCTGCGACACCCCGACCTCCCTCGGCGTGCGGTGCCCGCGCGAGCTCCCCCGGGCGGGCGGCACCGGCACGTGCCGGCGGGAGGGTAGCCCCGTCCGCGGCCCGCCGGGGACGTCCGGACCGCGGCCGGCAGGAGATCCCGCACCCGGGGCGGACACCCCACCCGACACACTGGGACGGTCCCCCGTCCGCCGCCCCAGGGAGCGCCATGCGCCCGCCCGCGCCCGCCCGGTCCGTGGCGGTCCTCCTCGCCCTCGTCGGCCTGCCCGTCCCGGCCTGCTCGACGCCGGGGTCGGGCTCCACCGCGGCCGGCTCGTCGACGTCCTCGTCCCCGACGTCCGCGCCGTCGTCGCCGCCGGTGTCCCCCGGCCCGGCGCCCGGCACCCCGGTGGACCAGCAGGTCGACGCCGTCCTGGCCGGGCTCGACCGCCGGGCGCAGGTGGCGCAGCTGTTCGTCGTCGGCGTGCCGCTCGACGACCTCGACGCCGGTGACGCACTGGTCGAGGACGGCGTCGGCGGCGTCTTCCTCGCCGGCCGCTCCCGCGCGGCCGCCGCGGACCTCGCCGCGGTCACCGGCCGCTGGGCCGGCGCGGCACCGGGCCCGCGCCCGTGGGTCGCCATCGACCAGGAGGGCGGGCAGGTGCAGGCGCTGCAGGGGCCCGGGTTCGAGCGGCTGCCGCCCGCCGTGGAGCAGGGACGGCTCCCCCCTGACCGGCTCGCGGCGCTGGCCGGCGAGCTCGGCGCCTCGCTGGCCTCGGCCGGCATCACCCTCGACCTCGCACCGGTGGCCGACGTCGTCCCGGCCGGCACCGAGGCCGCCAACGACCCGATCGGCGCCTTCGGCCGCCAGTACGGCAGCACCGCCGCCGACGTGGTCCCCGACGTCCGGACCGTCGTCGACGGGCTGGCCGCCTCCGGCGTCACCGCGACGCTCAAGCACTTCCCCGGGCTGGGCCTGGTCGACGCGAACACCGACGAGGCCGCCGGCGTCGTCGACCCGGTCACCACCGCGGACAGCGAGCAGGTCGCCGCGTTCGGCGAACTGGCCGGCTCCCCCGCGGAGCCGTTCGTCATGCTGTCCTCGGCCACCTACCCGGCCATCGACCCGTCGGCGCCGGCCACGTTCTCCCCTGCCGTGATCGGCACCCTGCTGCGCGGCTCCCTCGGCTTCGACGGCGTGGTGATCACCGACGACGTCGGTGCGGCGGCCGCCTTCCAGGACGTGCCGGCCGGCGACCGGGCGGTGCGCTTCCTCGAGGCCGGCGGCACGCTGGTGCTCACGGTCGACGCCGGGGTCTGGCCGACGATGGCCGACGCCGTCCTCGCCCGCGCCGAGGCCGACCCCGGCTTCTCCGCCACCGTGGACGCCGCGGTCCGCACCGCCCTGACCGCCAAGGCACGCGCCGGCCTGCTCGCCTGACGCCGGGGCGTCCCCTGCGGTCCCCCGGGCAGCTACCGGGTCGTGACCGTGAGCCGGACGACCGCCAGCATCGCCACCGCCCACCCGGTCACGACGAAGAGGTCGCCGAGGTGCAGCCCGTGCGCCGCGGACAGCATCACGACGACGGGGCCGTCCTTGATGTACTGCCCGGTCACCAGCAGGAACGTGAACCCGGAGAGAACCGCCCCCACGAGGAGCGCGCAGAGCCAGCGGAGCACCACGCGACGGTAGCCGGAGTCCCGCCCCGACCGGCGGACGCACGGACCGATCCCCACCGATCGTGGCGCGCGGGGCGCCCGTACCGGCGAGCGTCGTCCGCCCGAGGATCCCGGTCGCTGTTGGACTCGACCAGCACCGTCGTGCGGCCGTTGATCGTCCACGACGGGACGGCGCGTCCCCTTGCCGCACGTCCGACCGGAGGCACGACATGACCCGCACCGGCCGCGTCCGGACCGGCGGCCGCACCCGCAGGCGCACCGGCGTCGTCCTGCCGGCCACCGTCCTGCTGCTCGGCGCGGGCGTGTCCACCGCGTCGTGGCTGGCGGTCGGCACCGGTACCGGCTCGGCCCGCGCGACCACCGTCCAGGACCTCGTGGTGTCCCCCGCCGTCCCGACCGCCACGCTCCACCCGGAGCCCGCGGGCGGCCACGGCTCGTCCACCGCCGGCACGGTCGTGGCCACGGTGAGCAACCCCAACGCCTTCGCCGTCGACCTGACCACGGTCTCGCTCGGCACGGTGACCGTCACCGCGCTGTCCGGGCGGAGCTGCGCGGCGGGCTCTGTCGTCCCCGCGCAACCGTCGTTCGCCCTGTCCCCCGCCGTCCGCGTGCCCGCCGGGTCCAGCGGCGTGCAGGTCACCGTCCCCGGCGCGCTGGAGGTGCTCGCGACCGCCGAGGACGGGTGCCAGGGCGCGTCCTTCAGCGTCCCCCTCACCGTCTCCGGCGTCCTCGCCTGAGCACGCGGCCGGGAGGAGGTGTCGTGGCCCGCGCCGTCTGCCGGCTGCTGCTGGTCGCGGGGCTCCTCGCGCCGGCCGTCCCGGCACAGGCGGCCTGGACCGTGACCGGCCAGGGCACCGGCGGTGCACGGGCCGTGGCCGTGGCCGCCGCGGCGGCCCGTCGGTCACCGGCAGCGGCCCGCTGACCTCACGCACGTCCACCGTCACCTGGCCCGTGCCACCGCCCGGCCCGACCCCGGTCACCGGCTGGCAGATCACCCGCGAGAGCAGCCTGCTCGGGGCCGGCCTCGTCTCCAGCGGCACCTGCGCGGGCACGTCCGCGAACGGCGTCCCCGGCGTCGCCCAGCCCACCGCCGACGGCAGCACGCTGACGTGCACCGACGTCGCCACGGTCTCCGTGGGCACCGTCCGCTACGCGGTCACCCCGGTGTACGTCCGCTGGGTGGGCCCACCCTCACTCCGGTCCCCCGCCACCGTCTGAGCGCGCCCGACCGACGGGCCGGCCTCACCCCTGGGGGTGGGACGGGCCGATCCCGGCTGTGCGGCCGGGCCCGCCGCGCCGATCCCCCCTGCATGACGATCACGCACAACCCAGTTGCTCCCGCCGCGACTGCCGCCCCCGGGGTCGCGGACGGCTGCGCCGCGCTGCTGCCCGGCCGGGTCGCCGTCCTCACCGCGCTGGCCGAGCGGCTGGCCGACCCGGCCCGGCGCCCCGGTGCACTCCTCGTGGTGGGCCTGCTCCGCCGCGACGACGGCTGGCCCACGCCGCCGTCGGCACTCGACGCGACCACCCGCCTGGTGGCCTCCTCGCTGCGCGGGGACGACTGGATCGGCCGCGCGGGGCCGGCGGAGTTCGCCGTCCTCGTCGAGGGGTCCCCCACCGACGCCGACACGGTGGCCGCCCGGCTCACCGCGGAGGTCGGGGACCTCGGCTTCCCGGGACTGGGTGCGGGTGCGGGCATCGCCGTCCTGGAGGACGGCGCCGACGCGGCCGAGGTGCTGCGGCGCGCGACGCTGAGCCTGACCACCGCCCGCTCGGCCGGCGCCGGCTCCGTCATCCGCTACCGAGGGGTCCGCTGACCCCGGGAGGCTCGTCGGGCGGGCTCCTGCCGGGCGGGGACTCGTCCGGCGGGCGCCCGTCACCGCGGAACACGTCCGGGGGGAACACGCGCGCTCGATCGTGACCGAGCTCGCGTCCCTCTGCCGCCCGGACGACCATGCCCAGACCCATCCCGACCACGACTGCGATCACCACCCAGGCGAGCAGCAGCCAGCCCCACCAGACCACGTCTCCCCCAGCCGCCCCGGCCCCCGTGGTGGCTATCCCTCGATGACAAGGCTACGGACCCGACCGGGTTGCGCCTAGTCACGGATCCGCCACACCGCATGTTCGCCGCGCCCGATCCCATTGCTCGCAACGGGTCCACTGTTGTAGACACATCCCGATCCGTTTCTCGAGCTCACGGGAGGGTCCGGCCCCGGACCGGCGGATCCAGGACCGGGGAAGGCACCGAGGTGGACGCAGGACGCACCGGGCCGCTGCGTGCGCGCCCCGTGCCGGCACGGCGGCACGTGGACGGGACTCCCGCGACGCTGCGCAGCGGGCTCGCCATGGAGGCCGCCGGCATCGGCGCCTTCGACTGGGACCTCGTGACCGGCGTCCTCGAGTGGGACGAGCGCTGCCTGGCCCTGTTCGGCCACGACCGCACCACCTTCGACGGCACCATCGACGGGTTCCTCTGCCGCCTGCACCCGGACGACCGCGACGACGTGGCGGCGGCCATCCGGCACGCGCTCGAGACCTGCGGCGAGCTGAGCGCGCTCTACCGCGTCTGCCTGCCGGCGGGCACCACTCGCTGGATCGCGGCCCGCGGCCGGGCCCTGTGCGACGTCGGCGGCGTCGCCACGCGGCTGCTGGGCGCCGTCTACGACGTCACCGACGAGCGGGCCGACGACCTCGGCGTGGCCCGCGTGCTCGACGCCATGCCGGCGGGCTTCTACTCCCTGGACCCCCAGTGGCGCTTCACCCACGTCAACGCCGAGGCCGAGCGGCTGCTCGGCCGCTCCCGCGACGACCTGCTGGGTCAGGTCATTTGGGACGCCTTCCCCGCCGCGGTCAACTCCCTCTTCGAGGAGAGCTACCGCCGGGCGGTGGCCACGGGCCGGCCGATCTCCTTCGACGCGCACTACCCCGCGCCGCTGGACGGCTGGTACGAGCTGCGCGCCTGGCCCACCGCCGACGGGCTGTCGGTGTACTTCCTCGAGGTCACCGACCGGGTGCGCGCGCAGGAGGAGGTCCGGCGCGCCGCGGAGCGGCAGGCCACCGTGGCGCGGATCAGCACCGAGCTGGCCGGCTCGATGGACGCCGAGGTGGCCACCGGTCAGGTGCCCCGCGTCGCCGTGCCGCTGCTGGCCGACGCGTGCATCGTCAGCGTCCTCGACGAGCACGGACGCGCCTCCGCGGCGAGCACCTGGCACGCCGACGAGACGGCGCGCGGGCTGCTGGACCGCTACGCGCGGGCACGCCTGGCCGCACTGCCCTCCCTCCCCCCGGCCGCGCGCGCCATCACCACCGGCGAGGCCGTGCAGCTGACCGGCGCCGAGGCACTGGCCGCCACCCCGGCCGGCGAGCCGCGGCGGATGCTGGCGCAGCTCGCCCCCAGCGCGGCGCTCGCCCTGCCGCTGCGCGGACGCGGGCGCACGCTCGGCCTGATGTCGCTGTTCTACACCGGCGGCCGGGTCCCGACGGCCGACGAGGTGGCGACGCTGTCCGACGTCGCCGACCGCGTCGGCACGGCCCTGGACAACGCGCGGCTCTACGGCACCCAGCGACAGCTGGCCCTCGAGCTGCAGCGCTCGATGCTCACGGCGCCGCCCGAGCCCGACCACGCCGAGATCGTCGTCCGGTACCTGCCGGCCGCCGAGGGCGCCGCGGTGGGCGGTGACTGGTACGACGCCTTCCTGCAGGCCGGCGGGGCGACCACGCTGGTCATCGGCGACGTCGTCGGTCACGACAGCGCCGCCGCGGCGACGATGGGCCAGCTGCGCAGCCTCCTGCGGGGCATCGCGATCGGCACCGGCGCAGGTCCGGCCGCCGTCCTCGGCGACCTCGACCGCGCCATGGCGCTGCTGCAGTTCGGCTCGCTGGCCACCGCCGCCGTCGCCCGGTTCGAGCAGACGCCCGAGGAGATCAGCAGCGGCACGACGCGGATGCGCTGGTCCAACGCCGGCCACCCGCCGCCGATGCTGATCGGCCCCGACGGCGCGGTCTCGGTCCTGCGCGGCTCGCGCGCCGACCTGCTGCTCGGCGTCGACCCGACCGCCCCCCGCCGGGAGTGGGTCGCCGTCCTGGAGCGCGGTGCGACGGTGCTGCTCTACACCGACGGCCTGGTCGAGCGGCGCGACTCCGACCTCGACGACGGCCAGGCCCGGCTGTCCGCGGCACTGGCCGAGTTCAGCGGCAGGCCGCTGCAGGAGCTGTGCGACCTGGTGGTCGAGCGCATGGTGGACGGCCACCCGACCGACGACGTCGCGCTGGTCGCCGTCCGCCTGCACCGCCAGGACCGGCCGCGGCCGGCGTCGGCGGGCCGCTCACAGGTGCCCGACGTCGTCCCGCCGGACCCCGCCGCCCCCACCTGGCCACCGGCCTGAGGCACGACCGACAGGGACCCGGTGCGTGTCCCCGTGGCTGACGGTGGTCGGCTGCCACTCCCCCGACGGGGCCTCGGGCGCGTCCGCGGGCTGCGCAGCGGAGACCGGTGTCCGTCGCCGCTCGGTGACGATGACCCGGAGGATGCGCAGTCCGTCCCGCACCGCGTTGAGCTTGCTCTCCCGTGCACCCGAGGCTGCTCGACGCTGGGTACCTCGATGCTGCGCAGGCCACCCCGAGCCGCGCGGACGTTGAGGATGGTCTCGATCGCGAAGCCGTCCCCCACCGCATGTCCAGGGCCTTGTCGCCGCAGTCGAGGCCCAGCACGGGCAGGACGTCTCGCCAGAAGGCGTTGTAGCCGTAGCAGAGGTCGCTGTAGCACGTGCGGTACAGGATGTTGACCAGCGTGTTGAGGAAGACATTGCCGAGCTCTTGCACGGGCGTGATGTCGAGGCTGAACCCGCCCTGCGCGAACCGACTGCCCTTGGCGTAGTCCGCGCCGTCGAGCAGGACCTCGACGAACGCGGGGATCTCGCGAGGATCGGTCGAGCCGTCGACGTCGATCATCACGGCGACGTCGCCGTGCGCGTTGTTGAAGTCGCAGGCGAGGGCATTGCCCTTCCGCGTCTGCGTCACTATGCGCGCGTCCGGGAGGAGCTGCCGAGCGGTCTCGACCGGCCCGTCCGTGGACCAGCCGTCGACGACCAGCAGCACCCAGACGTCGTCGGGCAGCGCCTCGAACACCGCGGCCAGGTTCGCCGCTTCGTTGTACGTCGGTACGACCACGGTGACTCTCGGTGATGAAGGTCGCGATTCCCATGGTGGGGTCCCCTACCGCACACATCTTCCGATCATGAAGCCCCCCCGTCGAACCGTCTCCCGGTCGCCCGCCTTCCCCGCCGACCGCGGGCAACACCGCGCGATCCCATGACCATCTGGACCGATGGATTCCGCACCGGACGGATCAACCGGGTGTGAGTGGAAGCACCGGAGATTCGACTGAAGAGTTGCGGTCAACCTATGGACTCGGACGCATTCGTCCCCCAAACTGGTGACTACCACCGCATGGACGACGACACGCGGTGACGGGGGGCCGGTGACGCGAGGCCCACAGCAGTCTCGAGGCGGCAACGGAGCCGTCGCGCGGCGGACCTCGTCGATCACCCTCAGCTCTCGGGCGAGCGCTGACCCACCGGGCGTATTGGTCGCCTGAGCCGGTGGCGAGACTGGCCCCTCTTCCCTAGGACCCGCATTATGCCGCGTGCACGCACCTCCTCCCCGCTCCGCAGCACCACGCCTCGCATCAGCGTGGTCATCCCGACCTTCAACGAGGCGAAGAACCTGCCGCACGTGTTCGCCCTCCTGCCGGGTGACCTGCACGAGGTGATCGTCGTCGACGGCCGCAGCAGTGACGGGACCATCGAGGTTGCCCGGTCCCTGCGCCCGGACGTCGTCATCGTGCGGCAGAACCGCAAGGGCAAGGGCAACGCGATGGCCTGCGGCTTCGCCGCGGTGACTGGCGACGTCGTCGTAATGCTGGACGCCGACGGCTCGGCCGACCCGCGGGAGATCCCGGCCTACGTCGCCGCGCTGGTCGCGGGCGCCGACTTCGCCAAGGGCACCCGCTTCGCGGCCGGTGGCGGTAGCGCCGATATCACCCGCACCCGCGCCTGGGGCAACGGCTGGCTGAACCGCACCGCCAACGCGCTGTTCGGCACGCGCTACACCGACCTCTGCTATGGCTACAACGCCTTCTGGGCGCACTGCCTCCCGGCGCTCGAACTCGACGCCACCGGCCCCGGCGAAGACGCCAAGCTCTGGGGGGACGGGTTCGAGATCGAGACGCTGATCAACACTCGCATCGCCAAGGCCGGCCTCCGCATCACCGAGGTGCCCAGCTTCGAGCATGAGCGCATCCACGGGCAGAGCAACCTCAACACCTGGCGGGACGGGCTGCGCGTGCTGCGTGCCCTCGCCGTCGAGCGGGTCAACGGCAAGGGCCGACACGTACTAGTCGTCCGCGAGGCCGCCCTCCCGCTGCCGGTCGTCGCACTGGTCGCCGCACCCTGCGCGGCAGCGGAGCTGGCCCGCACCGCCTGACCGGGACCATGCACCCTGAGCCGTTGCGGCGTCCGCCCGAGATTCTGCACCGGTGGCCCTGGGCGGTCCCGTGGGCTCTGGTGGCCGCCGTAATGTCGCTTGACTTCGTTCAACAGGCACAGCCGTGGTCGGTTACCGTCGTCGGACTGCTCGACGAACCAGCGCACTTGGCGACGGCTTGGGTGGCTCTTGCCGCACTCGCGCCGCGTCATACTCCGGACGCCATCTGGTGGGCAGCCATTTTCGCTTGCGTGGCAATTGACATTGACCACGTCCCGCTGTACCTCACCGACGGCGCCTTCGCGGTAGCCGGCGGTCGACCTCCAACACACTCGCTGGTCGTCGTGGCCCTACTCGTAGTACTGAGCGCAGTCCCACAGATGCGATGGCTCATCGGGGCGGCGGTGGGGGTACTGTTGCACCTGCTACGCGATGTGGCGACCGGACCCGGGGTCCCGCTGTTGTGGCCCTACAGCGACATCTCAACACGCTGCCCCTACTGGACCTATCTCGTCGCTTTGGCATTCCTGGCAAAGGTCAGGTGCTCCCGGACGGTCAAGGCCACATGAACTCTACAGTGTTACAACATCGATCGTCTGAGCGACGCTGAGTAAGAGATGCGACCTCGACCCCACTAGTGCCATAGGGGGCTGGATTGAGGCTGCGGAAGGTGATGCGTCATTCCAGCATCACCGCCCTTTCTGCACGGAGGACAGGCCTGCGTCTCCCAGCGCAGCTACTATGGGAGTCGAGCCAACTGAGTAGAACCAAGACTGCTGGGCCAAGGGACTGAAGAGGCGTCGGCGGAACCGACGGCAGCCGCAGTTGGCGACCGAGCAATCCGTACCTCGACGATAGTGCTCATGGGCTAGGCGATCGTGCCCACAACGGCACAGCAGGAGACTGTGGGAGGTCCCTCCGTTCATACGATCCGCGGCATCCCTCATGCCCCTCTCCCGTCGTCCAGGCCACACGGCTCTTCAATAGTGCCATACAGTCGACACTTCAGCTACACACAGGAGCCGTGTCGCAACACAACGTCATTGCTCTCCGGCCGCCAGTCGACCTGTCAAGTCCGCTCAACGCCTGCAGCAGAGCGACGTGGGGCGCGGCCCTATAGGAAAGCAGGAGCATTACCGCTGCATCCGCAGGAGTCATCCGCAGCCGTACAGCATAACTCGACGAGTTGTCCTGTCTCATCAGCTAACACCACTGTGGAGCATCACTACAGAACGTGACCGCCTCCCGCGACTCATCACTTACCGACCTCGACCGATGGGGCCCGTCCATGTCGTGCGGCGATTCAAGCTACGAGTGGTGACCGTCAGCCGTCTGATAGATCGTGATCGACTAGCCGGAAACGCCAGGGCCTCGGAGGTATCAGGTGGAGCACAGCGAACCGAACGTCACCGTCGTCCTGACCTGTTACACAGAGGACCGCTGGGACAGTATCGCCAGAGCGATAGCGGCGGTTCACGCGCAGTCCCGGCCGTGCAGCCTCGTCGTCGTTGTCGATCATGCTCCCCGATTGCTCGAACGGTTATGCGCGCACGCAGGTCCAAATGTGGTGGTGGTGGCGAATCGGTTCCCTCCTGGAGCTTCCGGCGGGCGCAACACCGGGGCCGATACAGCTACGACCCCACTCCTCGCGTTTCTCGACGACGATCAGGAGCCTGAAGCTGACTGGCTGGCGAACCTGGTCACCGCGTATGCGAGATATCCGCGGGCAGTCGGCCTCGGAGGAGCAATCCTCCCCGTGTGGCCCAACGATCCCCCCCCGTGGTTTCCACCAGCCTTCTCATGGGTGATAGGGGCGACCACACCTGGCCAGCCTGCCGGTGACGTGCGCAATGTATGGGGTGGGAACACGCTCGTGGAGCGAACAGCATTCCTGGCAGCTGGCGGCTATAACACGTCCTTTGGCAAGGTCGGGGCCCTCTCTGAGCCGGAGGACACAGAGTTGTGCCTGAGGATGAGTGCCCTCACCGGCCTGGGGGCTCGATGGCGCTTCGTCCCCGAGGCGGTCGTCCGGCACCGTGTCCCACCCGAGCGGGCCACCTTCACGTTCTTTGTCCGCAGGTGCTGGCTTGAGGGGCGTGGCAAGCGGGCAATGGTGACTCTGGGCAGCGGCCGTGACCTTGGTGACGAGGCAGCGTTCGCGCGTCAAGTGCTCACCCGCGGCGTTCTCGCTGACTTCTGTTCCGTGCTCCGCGGGGAGCGGGCAGGCGCCCAACGCGCTGCTGCTGCCATGATCGGCACGCTGACTGCTGCTGTGGCTTTCACTCTCCCGGTCCGGGTCCGGACGCAAGGCGAGCACCTCTTGGACTTGGCGGCCTCCGGCATACCTGCCCTTGATGACACGTCGGGCCCGCGGGACACCTAGGGTCCAGTCACGTGAGCGACGTTGATCGTGAGGTGGCGGCGACTGTCCGCGACGTTGAGTTGGCTGACGGAATCCCTGGGCTGCCAGCACGCGGACGGACGACGGGTGACTCAGCATGGCTGCTCGTGCGGGCCTTCACAGAGCCACTGGGTCTGATCGAGCGAGAACTCCAGGCGGCGCCGATCCGTCCAGAACAGGTACTGCAGCTCCTCATCGAGGCACTTGGTCCATCTCTAACACAACGCCTCGCTGAGATCGGACTATCCCTCGAACACCTCACGACGGACGGCCTCGGGCGTACGAGCTCGCCCTTCACAGAGGGACGGGTTCGAGCCTTGCGCCAGGCCGAGGAGTGCTCCGTTGTGATCTGTACGCGTGACCGCCCGCGGGGTCTCATGCGCACACTCGAGAGCCTCACGGCGCAGACGCACGCGCCGACCCAAGTCATCATTGTCGACAACACCCCCACCAGCTCTGCTGGCCAGGAGGTGGCCCGCGCCTACGCCGAGCGGCTGGACCTGCAATACGTCGTCGAGCCGCGACCCGGCCTTTCAAGGGCCAGGAACCGCGCCCTCGAGATCGTTCGCAGCCCACTGATCGCGTGGCTCGATGACGACACGTCCGCTGATCGGTGGTGGCTCGCAGAGGTTGTCCGTGCGTTCGTGGAAGAACCAGACATCGCAGCCCTGTCGGGCTTGGTCGTTCCATTGGCGTTGGAGACGACGGACCAAGTGCTCTTCGAGCGCTTCGGCGGGCACTCGAAGGGACGCGGGTTCTCTCCCGACGTCTTCTCCCGGGCAACCGCTGCCCGACAGAGCCCGCTGTACCCTCTCCCACCTTTCGGAGTGGGGGCCAACATGGCCTTCAGGACCCCCGACCTCCTTGCTCTCGGAGGATTCGACGAGGCACTGGGCGCTGGCACACGCACTCGCGCAGGCGAGGACACTCTGGTATTCACGCGACTCCTCCTACGTGGTCGTAGCATGGCCTACCGCCCATCGGCGATCGTCCGTCACCTGCACCGCTCCGACCGAGCCGCTCTGGCCGCTCAGTTGGAGGGATACGGCACCGGGCTGACCGCCTTCTACACAGCAATGGTCCTGCAACGCCCCTCGACTGTGTGGCAACTCCTCCGACTCGTCCCGAGAGCGGTACGGGACCTTTTTGGTGGCGACAGTCCGCGAGTGGCTACCACGGGCAAAGACTTTCCGGCCGAGCTGTTGGCGTCCAACCGTCGAGCGATGTTGTCGGGACCATTTTTGTACGTGAGTGAGCGCCGCCGAGCTCGGCTCCCCCTGCTCCCGCGGACGAAGGGGTAGGCGCCATGACCGACGCCGCAGAATCATCCATCGCTCAAACTTGGGCCCGCCGTCACAGGTGGTTCACCGACCTGGTTGAGGCGGCTGGCAGCATTAGTGGACGCGGTCCATGAACGCTACCTGGGACACGAAGGTGCCCTTTGAGGTCGGCAGCCCCGCGCAGAACGTGCAGTCACGCGATGCATCGGTAACCCCGGACTCCGCTGCGCGGAGGAGACACGTTCCCCCGCGTCATGCGGCAGGCCCCGTCCTCCCGCTGTCGCTGTGCGTCTCGGCTTTGTCAGTCCTGCTGGTCGCCCTCGCCTATGCGGGGTCGCGGGGGGGAGCCGCCTGGGCCGTGCCGCTGTTCTGGACCGGTCAGGGGTTGCTGGTGATCGCGGCCGCAGCTGTCGTACTAGCACGCAGCCAGAGTCCTATCGCGCGCTCCACCGCCGTCATCGCGTACAGCGTCGGACAGTGGCTGAACAGAGTCGCCTACGCACCCGTCCGGCTTGAGTTTTCCGATGAGCTGCAGCACCAGCGATCCGCCGTCGAGATCCTGCAGACCGGTCACCTCTTCCCCGTCAACTACAGCCTCCCCGTGAGCTCCGTATATCCGGGTTTGGAATCCATTGCTGTCGGGTTGGTGCGACTGACCGGGTTGCCACTGCACCAGGCGGCGCTGCTTACTGCCGGCGTCGGGCACGTGCTCGGCGCCGCTGCCCTGCTCGTCTTACTGCGCACGCTGACCCCAGATTCAAGGGCAGCAGCCCTTGCCGCATTGGTCTATCTGGTCGGGCCGTATGCCGTGTTCAGTACGATGTTCGCCTATCAGACGCTCGCAATACCCATCGCCATCCTCGTGGTGGGACAGACGCTGCGTTTGGGGAGGACACAGCGGCGCGCGCGCCGACTCGTCCTCATAACACTGTTGAGTGGGCTCGTCGTGGTCACGCATCACCTCACGGGCTTCGCCACGTTGGCCGCCCTGGCTTGCCTCAGTATCGCTCAGGCCCTGTACCGCGCGAGCCGATCGTCAGCCCCCTGGACGGCAGCAGCGACCGTTGTCCACGCGGGCCTTTTAGGCGCATGGACTCTGACCGTGGCGCACAGCGTAGTCGGGTATTTGAGCCGACCACTGCAGGAGCTGGTGAGCGGCGTCGCCACGGAGGAACGTGGTACTGGAGGCGCGCCTGGTGCTGGTCAGCCGGTGATCGAGCGAGCGTTCACGTACGGGGCAATCCTCATACCCTTAGTCGGACTTTCCGTGGCCATCTTTATTGCATGGCCGCGTGCACAGCGCTTCATGGCCACGCTCAGCGCCACAGCTGTCGCTCTGCAACTCCTGGTCATCGTCATTCGTCTGGTCGCCTCGGAGGGTACCGAACTGGCCGGGCGCGCTTACGCCTTCACGGCGCTGCTCACTGCTGCGGCCACCGCAGTAGTGTTGACCGGAGCGCAGGACGGCCGACTGTCCTCGTCCGGTCGACACCATGTCCGTCGGAGACCTAGCGCCCTGCACGGAGCAAGGACGGCCGGCTGCATTGCGTTGCTGATCCTGACGGTGGGCGGTGTGACGGCGGGATGGCCGCCCCGCTACGAGCGGCTCCCGACTTATCAGGTCGCAGGTTATGAGAGCGCGATGGATCGACACACGATCGAAACCGCCGCGTGGATCGAAGATTCATTCGAACCGGGCAATCGATTTGCGGCGGACTTCGGCAACGTCACCGCAGTCGGCACGCTAGGGAACCAGTTCCCGATACGTGGGAGTTACGCCGCACTATTCACGGACCCAAATTCTGCCGCCGCAGGTGACTTCGTACGTGAGTACGAGATCCAGTATTTGATCGTGGATAACAGGTTGACCCGGCAACTGCCTCCACCAGACCGGGGAACGTGGTTCAACTTCGACCCCCTCGCCGGCACGTACACCCGCCCCATCCCTGCCGCAGCTTTGACGGCCCTCGACCAGGTTCAGGGAGTGCAACGTCTCTTCGACGACGGGACGATCCGCGTCTACGACCTGAGGGGGTCCGTCTATGCCACCGGAGGTCCGTGAGTGGTCGCCCGTCGTTGTGGTCGGGACCGTAACCCTGGCCTGGGCTTGTTTGCTCATCGCACTTGCGATGAACTTGACCCCTGTCTCCGTGCTGCTGGGGCTCCCGCTTGCCTTGGTGGTACCCGGCCAGTTCGTCGTTGTCATCCTCCAGCCAACGGCGCAGGGCCTCGAGCGCTGGGCGCTGGCAGTGGGTTGCTCGCTCATCGTGCTCACCGGCGACGTGGCGATGGCTTCTGCCTTGCCCGGTGGCATCTCGAGTTTGACGGTGGCAGTTACGCTGGCTGCGACGACGGCACTGTTCGCGGCCTTGGCACTCGTCTCGAATCGCGAGGGTTCAGTAGTACTCGATCGTCGTGCGCTGTCCCGATCCACCGGCTCTCGAGGGCTGTGGGCGGTCACCGGTGTGGTTGTCGCCGCTTGTTTGGCAGGCGCTCTGGCGGTATCGGTTGCCAGCGAAAAGAGATTCGACGCCGAGCCGCTCACTCAACTCTCCCTTGTCCCGGCAGCTGGTGGGCTCCTCCTCGAGATCCACAACTTTGAGGGCATCGCGACGGCTTACCGAGTCGAGACGACGCTGCCCGGAGATGCCGTCACGACGCTCTCGCTGACCCTCGCTGACGGCGAGACGTACACGAAGCTTCTACAGCCATCGTCTGAAGGCGAGGTTGTCGTCCGCTTGTTCGGAGGTTCGACCACGGCGCTCGGTTACCATGAAGTGCGAGTAGCAGCGCCGTGACGACTGGCGCCGGGGTAGGCGGGCACCGGAAGCCGCTCTTCGCGATCGCACTGTCCCTATTGAGCGCCCTCAATAGCCGGGCCTTGGTCCGCAACGTCTCCTCGCTGTTCGGGACAACCATGGTGACCTCGCTGTTGGGGTTCGTATTCTGGACCGTAGCCGCACGACTGTCCGACCCGTCGGCGTTCGGCTCGGCCTCCGTCGCCATCTCCGCGATGCAGTTGGCCGGGTCACTCGCCACACTTGGCCTGGGGACCCTACTCCTCGGCGAGCTGGCCAGACGGCCGGAACACCCCTGGCGTCTCGTCGGCGGTGCCCTGGCGATTTCGGGGACAGCCGGGGTCGTGAGCGGAATCGTCACTGCGGTCGCCCTAGGGTTGGTATCGGACCATCCACTCTCTAGTGGAGGGGCCGGGCCGGCTGTCCTATTCGTGGGCGGGTGCGCCGTGACGACGGTGACTATGGTGCTCGACTACGCCCTCATCGGCTTGTCGAAGAGTGGACCGCAACTGACCCGCAACATCATCTTCTCCGTTGCCAAACTGTTGTTGCTTCCTGTCATCGCCATGACGGCCGGCCTAGGAGCGACGGGGATCTACGGCGCGTGGTTCTTGGGTCACCTAATCTCGCTGATTCCACTCGCAGCTCGAGCCAACCATAGCATATGGCCGGAACTAGTGCGCCCTGGGATGGTATTGAAGGGTCTCGGTCGCTCGGCGCTTGCCCACCATGTCACTAACACCAGCTCCTACGCCCCCGTACTGGTCCTCCCGGTGGTGGTCGCGGCTCGTCTCGGAACAGAAGCCAACGCCGCCTTTTATGCGGCCACGCTCCTCATCTCCTCCGCATGGGTGATCACTACCCACCTCGCAACAGCTCTCTTCGCGAGCGCAGGAGCGGCACCCAAGGACTTCGCCCGCGACCTGCGTTTCAGCCTGCGCATCAGCGGAACAGTGGCTGCGCTCACGGTTCTGACCGCAGCTCCTCTGGCCGGGCCGTTGCTGGCGCTCTTCGGCGCTGAATACACACGGGCTCAAGCGGGCCTGGTCTCGTTGGCTTTAGCGACACCATTCGTTTCGGTGAAGCCGCTGTACATCGCCGTCTGTAGAGCGGAGGGCCAGCTCAGGCTAGGGGCAAGGGTGGCCCTTATCGCCAGCTTCGTCGAGATTACGGCTGGAGCCGTTGGGACGCTATTCGGTCTCACCGGCACCTGTGCGTTCTTCGCGGTCGCCAACTTTCTCGAGGCGCTGGTCCTCTGGCCACGAGTGGCCCGGTACGCCGGTTTAACGATCCGGAGCAGTCGCCGACCCGCAAGCTGGACACCCCCAGAGCCGCCGACAGCTCAAGATTGACCACGGCTCGACCTCACGCTGCCTCGTCCTGAGGCAGCGGTCCTCGGGCTGGGACGCCGAGGATGTCCCGGTAGGCTGCCTTCCACAGGTAGGTCAGTCTTGAGCCTGTGCCACCCCACAATGTTTCTGTATTGGAAGTAGGCCTGGTAGCCGACGCAGTTGTGCAAGTCCTCAAGGAATGCGACCATGCCAATGGTGACGTTGGGTCTGTCGCCGCCACTTCAGTTGTCGCCTAGTTGCAACGCCTCATTCGAACAGGGATATTCGTTCGTCGTGGTCCTCGCCAGGGTCACGCCAGAATCGCAGGCCGCGCTTCCGCTGAAGATCTACTTGCCCCAAGCCTCGCGCTCTCGTTCGGCGAGATGCAGCGACGCAGGTCCCACCCCGTCCGGTGACGTCCCGCTCAGTGGTAGATGTAGTCCTCACCGTGTCGGTCAGCGGTGGGGTGACTATGACGCGATCAGGGCCGGCTGCGCCACCTCCTCGGCTGGCTGGGGTCGGTTGAGCTGGGCCATGGGGCCTTCGGAGAGGTGGCGGCTGTCGGAGACCTGCACCTCGTCGTGCGCCTCGAGCAGGACCTCGCCGGCCAGCCGGAGCAGTGCTTCGGGGTGGGGAAGGTCCCCCGCAAGCGGGAGGTGCCTCCAGCCGACGACGTCGGTGCGCCGCTTGATCTCCTTGTTCAGCCGCTCCAGCGGATTGGTCGACCAGATCTTTTCCAGTGCGCGACCGGGAACGCGGTGAAGGCCAGCACGTCCTCGGCCGCGTCGCGCAGCATCGCCTCCGCCGCCGGAAACTGGCGGCCGAGCATGTCGGCGATGACGTCGAGCTGGGAGCGCACATGCTCGGCATCGGGCTGGGCGAAGATCGTGCGGATCGCCGCGGCGACCCTGCTCGGCCAGCGAGCGGTCCCGAAAGGAGCTGACCTCGGCATCGAGGTCGGCGCAGATCCGGGACACCTCGGACGTGCTAATCCCGGTGTCGGCGCCCAGCGCCCGCACCAGATCGTCGACCTTCCGCGTGCTCACGCCCGTGCAGATAGGCCTCCATCACCACGGCGAACAGCGCTTGATCGATCCGCCGCCGGCGTTCCAGCAGCGACGGGAAGAACGATCCGGCGCGCAGCTTGGGGATCCGCAGCTCCAGATCCCCGGCCGTGGTGTCCAAGGTCCGTGGCCGAGAGCCGTTGCGCTGGGCGGTCCGGGTCTCGGTGCACTCGTGCGGCGCGGCGCCGATCACGGCAATGAGCTCGGCCTCGATCAAGGCCTGGTAGATCGTGGTGGCCGCCGACCGGATCCGGTCATCGACCTCGGCGGCCTTCAGTGCCTCGAGCACCTCGAGCAGGGCAGACTGGTCCCGGGCCATCGTGTGCTGTGTCCTTCCGCGAGAACCATTGGCGTGGTCCCGCTGACCATCACACGATGGCCCCCTCTACGTGGTCCTCTACGCGAGCGGTGACCTGGACTTACACCACCAGCGGGGACACCACCCTCAGAACACGTCTCATAACCGGCGCGGCGGCTGCGGCGTGGCGGCGGGGGTGACGTGACGAGCTCCTGGTAGGGCGGGTGGTTCTTACACCGTCCAGCCCTCACCAGGAGCTCGGATGTCAATCTCGTCGGTCTGCTCGTGCCTGTCATGCCCGACGCATGCGGTCACCTCCGAAAGGCCGTCGGCCTACGGGTTCTATCCGTCCTCGTCGCTGCCCGCGGCGCAGTGGCAGCTGCTCGAGCCGCTGCTGCCACCACCGGGCAACATCGCCGGACGGGGTGGCCGGCCAGAGAAGCACGACCGACGCCGGGTGCTGGACGTGATCTTCTATCTGGTCCGCGGCGGCATCGCCTAGGCCGCACTGCCCGCGGAGTTCCCGCCGGCCACAACCGTCTACGGCATCTTCCGCCGCTGGGCGGCCGCCGGCGCCTGGGTGCGCACCCACGACGCGCTGCGCGACCGAACCCGGATCCGCGCCGGCCGGCACCCCCTCCCGACCGCGGCGGTGATCGACTCGGCCTCGGTCCGCGCTGCGGACAGCGTGCCCGCGCGCTCCCGCGGCTACGACGCCGGCAAGCGGGTCAACGGCCGCAAACGCCATCTGGCCGTCGATACCGGCGGGCTGCTGCTGGCCGTGGTGGTCACCATCGCCGGCCTGCAGGACCGCGACGCGGCCTGCCGGCTGCTCGCCGCGCTCCGCGCCCGCTGCTCCAGACGTCCCCCTGGCCTGGACTACTACGGTGAACGTCGGTTCGGACAATTGAACCTTTCCCCAGTAGGGGTCCGCCGCTCTGTTGATCACGTAGTGCGGTCGTGCATGTGGTGGAGCAGGACGAGGGCGGCGGCGGTGATCGCGCCGATCCGCCACGGGCAGAGACTGACTCGGCGCAGCGCCTTGAAGCTGGTCTTGAGCAGTGAGTTGCCGCGTTCGGCGGAGGCCCTGAGCGCAGCGTGCAGCAGGTTGACGCAGCGCTCGTCCGCGGTCAGCCGGCGCTCGGCGGAGTGCTTGATCGACGCGGTCAGCGCCGTCCGTTCGCCTTCGTAGCCCAGTTCGGCCAGGACGACATGGTCCTGGTCGGTCTATTCGGCCAGCAGCGGCAGCGCCTCGGTGTGGGTGCGCAGTGCGGTGGTGTCGTGCTCGCGGCCCGGCCGCACGGCAGAGGTCCAGATTGGCCAGCCGTCGGGTGCGGCGATGACCTGCACGTTGCCGCCGTGGGCGGCGTGCTTGCCCGACCACCACAGATCCACCCGGCGATCCCCGCGGTCGGCCCGGGCGGGGGGACCCGGGGCATGGCAGCGGTCGGTGCGGATCAGCGTGCCGTCCACGGTCACGTGTGGATGGCCGGCGGTGCGGGCGGCCAGCAGCGCGTCGCGCAGCCCGGGGGCCGCGGCCGCCAGGACGTCGATGCCCTCGTGCAGAGACCGGTAGGCCGTCGAGCGGCCGATGGCGTTGTCTCTGGTCAGCTGGGTCAGCCGGGTGCTGTTGACGAAACCAGTGCAGCACTAGCACCGCCTGCCGGTAGCAGCCCAGCGCCCGCCGCCGGCCTCGGGTGCCGCGGCGGCGGCGCTCGGCCGCCAGCAGGTTCGACACGAAGTGCACGGACTCCTCGGCGACCGGGAGCACGGCGGTGTAGGTGACAGGATCGGACACAGCAGGACCTCGGGTGGGAAGACGATCCGTGAGAAGACGTCCCTCGTACCGGGGTCCTGCGCTTCTCCTGGTCACCTCCCCACCGTCGGCGTGTCCTCCCCGACCTTCCAGGCCCCCTATTGGGAATGGCTCAATCACCCGGGCTCGTAGGCACTTCGGTATGCCGCTGCCGCCAACGGGTTGTTAGTGGGGTCATTTAAGGCGCAGCCGCAACCCGATCCCTCTGCGTTGAAGTAGGCCTCATAGGCGAGATTGGGTCCAAGCGATTGGAAGAACTGAAACATGCGTTCCACGAAAAGCGGATTGTCCCCGCCACTGTGGCCGGCTTCTAGAGTGCCAGAAATGACACCCCATTCCGGTACGCTCAACGGCTTTCCGTGAGAGTCGGCGAAGTCGGCCCAGAACCGTAGGCCGTAAGGCCCGCTGTAGTGAACAGCCCAATCTGAGTCGGTCATGACTGCCGGCCACATGTCGTACGTATCGACACCCACGATGTCGACGTAGGCATCTCCCGGGTAAGCCGCCCGAGGGTCGGAAAGCGCCTGACTGGGGCCACGGTTGACCGTCCAGTCCCAGCGCAGCTCGGGGGCGGTTGTCTCGGCGGCCGTAAATACCCTGCGCCAGCACGCGCTGAAGGCGTCTGGGTCGCGGGCGGCCCAGACAAAGTTGTCCGTGTTGAACTCCCAACCGAGTCGGATTATGGTGCTGGCTGCCAGACCCGCCATCGCGATGTTGCTGCCGAACTGGCGCCACCGCGCGTCGTACTCGCCCTGCGCACAGGATTCCAGGCTAGCGCCGTCGTTCTCCGGAATCATTGCGACTCCGAAGACCTTGGTGTACTGGGTGCCCGCCCAGGCGCGATAAAGCCATGCTGGGTCGACTATGTCGCTCCACCTCTGACGGGCCGGCCAGTCCACGACGACGTCGAGCAGCCGTCCTCGCCAGGAAGCAAATGCGGCATAGCCGCTAGGGGTCGACCCTGGGACGTAGGCACCGCTGCTCCAGCCCAGTCCCGGGATGTTGCTCATGTCGCTCGCACTGCTGGAGGGGACGATAGTGCTAGGCGTCGTGGACGTTGCGGGGATTGAGGGGGTTGAGGGGGCGCCAGCCGGTTGGTTGGCCCAGCTTTCGGTCGCTACTGGACTTGCGTTGGTTGGAGCGGCGGGGCTTGAGCGCCGAGGGCCCTTCCTCTGAGAGGCTGCAATACTGAGGTCGCTGAAAGCGGCCTGCCGTCCGTCGTCTAACGCAATCGTTCCTGTCGCGGGAGGCAGGCCAAGGGTCAGGCCTGCGGCAAGGGCGGTCCCGACGATGCCGCACAGGACTCGATGCGACCGCAGGTGTGGTCGGCCCGGCTCCGGGGAGCGACGGCCACCGGCGCCCAGTGCGGCAGCAGTCCTTGCCTCCTTGGGTTGGGAGCACTGTATCGACCTTGTGGACCAGCGAGCTACTGCACCAGAAGATGAGCGGGTCTCCGATGCTGCGTCGAGCTGTTGGCGATGCATGTCAGTGACCGTGACATAACCGTCAGCAATCGCTGTGTGACACACCGTAGTGCGTGGCGATCACTGCGATCCCTCGCCCCCGTCTGATGGCTGTCAGTACTGTCAGATCGACCGCTGACTCGTGGCGAGGGACCTCGCTCCGCATCGCCCCGACGTGCGGCGCCCCTCGCCGTCGGCCATGCTCTCGCGGAGCCCCTCACTCTCATCAGTGGACTGTCGCTACCTCCGCGTCCGACCGAGAAGGCGACGCTCCGCGGGAGGTCCAGCAGTCAACAGTGAGACTCGAGCGCGAGAGCGACCTGATCAGACCCGAGGAGCCATGAGGATCCTTGTCGAGCAGAGCGGGTACGACCTGCTCAACGTCGGCGATATCGCGATGCTGCAGTCATGCGTCCGTCAACTGAGGCGCCAATGGCCGGACGCAGAGATCGAGGTTGTGTGCAATGCGGCTGACTCACTTCAGAGGTTTTGCCCAGGCACGTTCCCCGTCCTCACGCAGTTCGTAAGTCGTCCACTGATCCGACCGCTGCGTCGGCGATGGGTTCTTGCAGCAGAGCACGGCTACAAGTCAGCTGCACCGCTCATGCCGATCAGGCGCTCAAAGAGCCATGCACGTCCGGGTCGACGATCACTGCGCGCTGCAATCAGCAGGGCCGACCTCGTCGTCGCAGCCGGCGGCGGCTACCTGTGCGACCCGCTGTGGTGGCACGGAGCGGGGGTCCTGACAACAATCTGGCGCGCTCAGCGACTTGGCTGTCCTACGGCGATGTTCGGCCAGGGGATCGGACCCCTTACGATTCGACCACTCCGTCGGCTAGCTGCGACCGTGCTCGGCAACCTAGATGTCTTAACCTTGCGGGAGGGCCCCTCTGGGCTGCGATTCCTCAAGGAGGAAGGACTGCTCTCGGGCGAGGCTCCGGATCGGTATTTGATCAGCGGTCATACAGGACCGTCGCGGATCCTTGGCGGCGGCTGGCTGGCCGTGACAGGTGATGACACGCTCACCGACGTGGTTTCAGAGAACCGCCAAGCGGTGCCCGAGGCCCTCCTCGGGGTTAACGTTCGAGTCAGTGGCTACTCCGAAGTCGGCCAGGACCTCCTTTCGCTCATCGGTGAGACGGTGGCCGACACAGCCCGAAGCCTGGGCATGGACCTGCTCGCTCTACCAGTGTCGCAGTATTCGCAGGAGGCTGACTTGCAAGCGACGGTCAGAGCTCTTGCGGTGCCCGTGAGCTCCACTGGCCCCCGCCTCACAGCCGAGCCCATCAGTTCTCCGGAGGGACTCATGCGAGCAGCGGGCCGGTGTCGCTCCGTCATCACAGGCAGTTATCACGCAGCCGTGTTCGCTCTCGCGCAAGGAGTGCCGGTGATAGGTCTGTCGGCGTCGGGTTACTACGACCAAAAGTTCACGGGGCTCAGGGCGCTGTACGGGGATCTCGTCCAAACTGTCGATCTGCGGAGCGCTGCCCTGCGTTCGAACCTCGAGTCCGCCATCCGAGGGGCAGTTATAGTTCCAGTCGACGTACGCGCCGGTGGAATTGTGCGGAGCGAGGAAATGGCGAAGCGGGCCGACCAGAGTTACGCAATCTTTGCGGAGAAGGTGAATGGGGAAGGCCGGTGAGCCGAGCCTCATGCGTCGCCGCGCTCCGTCGGATGCACCGACTGCTGCAAGCAACCTGCCCCGAGGACGTCCAATGACGTCCGCCCTCAAGGGGGCGTGGCATCGCCATGGCGGCGTCCTACGCACGGCTGGGGCTCTGCTTGGCACGACTGTCGTAACCTCAGGACTGGGTCTGGTGTTTTGGTGGACAGCGGCGCTGTGGCTGCCCCCCTCAGCCGTGGGCTACGGATCCGCAGCCGTGAATGTTATGACGGTCGTCGGCACAGTTGGAATGCTTGGTCTTGGGACTATGCTCGTCGGTGAGTTGCGCGGCGGTAGGAGTCCTCAACCAGGCCTCGTCTCGGCGTCCCTCGTCTCCACTGCTGTTGCTTCATCGATGCTTGCAATTGTAGTGCTCCTGGTCATGTATATCGGACACCTTAAAACCTTCGACGTCACGGACGTTTTGATTGACGTGCTGTTCGTGCTTGGCGCGGCACTCACCGGTGTTTCATTCGTACTTGACTTGGCCTTGATTGGACTAGGGGCCGGGCCCCTGCAGCTAGCGCGCAACAGCGTCTTCGCGCTCGTCAAGTGGCTGCTGCTCTATACGCTGCTTCCTGTGATTTCTCGAGACAGCGCCGGTGGTGTGCTTGCAGCATGGGTAGTAGGGCTGGCCGTCTCATTCGCGGTTCTCGCATTACCCACGGCGACAACACTCCGCACGTTGGTTGCGCGCCCGGATTGGGCCACCCTGCGCTCGCTGAGAGGCGCAACATCGGCTCACAACGCATTCAACTTGGCAGGCCAGGTCCCTCGACTACTCCTCCCCGTCATGGCCACGACGGTCATCTCACCATCGGCTGGAGCGGCCTTCTTCATTGCTTGGATGATCGCGGGATTCCTTTATGTCATACCCACCCATCTAAGTACGGCTCTCTTCGCCATCGGAGCGGGCCGCCTCGACGAATTGGCGGAGAAGCTCAGGTTTAGCTTTCGGCTCTCGTTGGCCTTCGGAATCATCGCTGGGCCTGTTTTGGCGATCCTCGCTCCTCAGCTACTGCGGATTTTCGGCGCCGACTACTCAGCCAGCGGTACTGCATCTCTGCAATTGCTGACCATCGCCTACGTACCCATGGCCATCAAGACCCACTACATTGCCGTCATGAGGGTGCAGGGCCGTCTTCGACAGGGCAGTTTCGTGGCTGTAACGGGGGCACTCTTCGAGCTCGTAGGCGCGGCTGTTGGAGCACGCTTGTACGGGATCAACGGGCTGACCATAGGCGTGCTAGTGGGGCTCACGATCGAGGCCGCCATCATGTCTCCCACCCTTCTGCGCGCTGGTCCGTCAATCTTCTTTCGCCATGCATCGCGAGCCGGACGCGCAGGTCTCGGCGAGGACGTCAACGCTCCATCTGACCTCTGAGGTCCGCGAGAACGGAAGGACCCCAACGTGGTCGTCGGCGCGACAGCTCAACTCGACAGCGAGTCACCGCACGACCCGGCGGTCTCTCGGTGTAGATTGACAGCGGCCAAACGCCCCCCGGCGCCTTATGCGGACCCCGTCCGCGAGTCGTGCTTCCCGTGTCCGTTTCCGAGCGTGAACCGGCATGTCGTCCGGGTCTTGTGCGAGGGGGAGCCTGGTTCAAGTTTGCGATTCCCATACACGGTGCAAAACTGCGACTCGCACGTCATCGAAACGGGGGCCTGACGTGAGCGACCGCGTGCAGTTCGAGGGCAACAGCGTGGCGGCACCACCGGGCGGTGACGTCTCGGCGGAGCTGCGACTGTTGACCGCGGCCACCGGCGGCACGGTGATGGTGTTCGGGTGGTCCGGCGACGCGGTGCAGTGCCGGCGACGCGAGGACCCGCCGCCGCAACCGCTGGTCATCCCGCAGCTGGACTGCACCGCGCTGCTGCCGGGCACCGAGGCCCCGCTGCACGTGCTGTTGGCCTGGCTCCCGCCGGACGTGCTCGACCGCCGGCTCGGCGGGCTCGACCGCGCACCGTTCGCCGTGCGCAACCGTGCCCTGCTCGCCTTACGCCTGGCGCGCGTGCGCACGACCGGACACGACGTCCTCGTCGGCGGTGTGCGTGGCGAGGTCACCTCGATCGCCGCACCCGTCCGGGACGGCGACGGCGAGGTCACCGCCGCCCTGGCGTTGATCGCTCCGTCCGTCTACCTCGAGGACCTCGACCTGCGCACCATCGCCACCGACCTGGTCCGGCTCAGCACCGGCCTGGTCGGTGCCCCACCCCTGGCCTCCTCGACCTCGTAGGCGATGGCCGGCGGCCTGTCGGCGTCCGGCCTGGGGTGCGGCGTTGCTACGGTCCGCGGGGCTGTGGACGTGGGGGGGTTCGTGATGGCGGGGGCTCCTCGCGGCAGGTCTGGCGCGCGGCGCCGCAGCCGGAGGCGGGTGGTGGTGCTCGCCCTGCTCGCCGCCGCCGTGGTCGGGCTCGCCGCCTGGGCGTCCGCGCTGCAGCCCGGGAGCGCCGGCGCCGCCCCGGAGGGGCCGGCCGCGGCGAGCACGCCGCCGCCCGTGCCGAGCGCCTCGCCCGCGCCGGCCGCCACCACCACGCCGCCGCTGCCGCTCGCCGGCCGGACCGTCGTGCTCGACCCCGGCCACAACCGGGACAACGGCAGCAACCCGTCGCAGATCAACCGGCAGGTCGACGCCGGCGGCTTCGCCAAGGCGTGCAACACCACCGGGACGGCCACCGACAGCGGCATCCCGGAGGCGACGGTCAACTGGGAACTGGCCCTCGCCGTCCGTCAGCGGCTCGAGGCGGCCGGCGCCCGCGTCCTGCTGACCCGCGACGCCGACGCCGGGTGGGGGCCGTGCATCGACGAGCGAGCCGCGATCGCCAACCGCGAGGGCGCCGATCTGCTGCTCTCCCTGCACGCCGACGGCGCGGTCGCGTCGGCGAGCGGGTTCCACGTGATCATGCCGGGCCTGCTCCCCGGCTGGACCGAGGACATCGTCGCCGACAGCCGACGGGCTGCCGTCGCCGTCCGCGACGCCCTGGTGGGCGCCGGCGTTCCGCCCGCCACCCACCCCGGCCTCGACGGCCTCGACGAGCGCACCGACCTCGGCACGCTCAACCGGTCGGACGTGCCCGCGGTCATGCTGGAGGCGGGCAACCTCCGGAACGCCGGCGACGCGGCCCTGCTCACCGGCGCGGAGGGGCGGGCCCGCGTCGCCGACGCGCTGGCCGCGGCCGTCACCGGCTACTTCAGCGGTAGCCCGTGAACTGGACGTCGCTGATCGCGGTGAAGTCGCGCAGCGCCGTGTCGTTGCCGGTGTCGGCGATCCGCAGGACGACGCGGGTGGTGCTGACCGGAGCCGGGAGGTGACTCGTCGCCAGGCTCGGCTGCGGCGCGGGGACGGACTGTCCTGACGACGTGCCGTCGTCGAACTCCCACGTCACCGCGGTGACCGTGCGGTTCTCGGTGAAACGGTTCGTGCCGTCCGCCGGGTCGATCTTGGCGTAGCCGGGCACGAGCCCCGCCGACGCGAGCAGCACCGGGCCGCCGAAGTCGAAGGTCAGCTGCGCATCGACCGCCGCCCCCGGGCAGCGCCAGGCGGTCGCGGGGACGCCGTCGAGGGTGTGCTCCGGCTGGTAGGTGACGGTGCTGCCGGCCGAGTCCACCCCGTCCGGGGCCCGGCAGGTGGCCGTCACCGAGACCGGCTGCAGCGTGCTGGGCGGGCCCGTCGGCCGCGGCACGGCGCTGCTGGCGCCGGCTTCAGGTGACGGGCTCGTCTCCGGGGTCTGCGACGGGGCGGCGGACGACGACGCGGCGGACGAGGGGGTGCCCGACGACGGTGCGCCGAACACCGGGGCGTCGCCGTCCGAGGCCGCGGTGACGGCATCGTCGGGAGCGGACCGGTCGACCACGGCGTAGCCGCCCACCGCGAGCACGCCCGCGGCCGCCAGCCCCACCACCCAGGGCAGGGCGCGACCGCGCCGCGGCCGCGGCTCCGGCTCGTCGATCGGGTCGAGGTCCGACGACCAGGACGACGGCGCCGGGCCGGGCCGGGCCCACCCCTGCGGAGCGGCCTGCGCCGGGGGGTGCCACGGCGGCGGTTCGGCCGGGGCGGCCGGGCTCAGCCACGGCGCGGGTGCGGCGTCCGGTCCTGTCCGGTCAGCCATCGAGGTCTCCGATCTCAGTCGTGCGGCTGGGTGAGGGTGCGGGGTGCGCAGGCGTTGGTCAGCTGCTGGCCGCTCAGCTGCGGATGGGTGCGGGCGCACCACAGCTCGACGTCGTCCCGGCTGCTGAACCCCTCGTCGACGACGGTCACCCAGTACGGCTGGCCGTCGGTCCAGTACGACCGCCTGCCGAAGTCGGTGCTGCCCAGCACGTACACCGCCGCCGGACCAGACGCCCGGAGCGCGGCGTCCTGGCTCTCGGCGAGGATGTCGAGCGCGTAGAAGGTGTGCGTGCCGTTGGCCGCCACCTGCAGCGGGTCGGTGATGCCCACGGCCTTGCTGGCCACCTGCGCGACCCAGCGTCCGTCGAGCACCAGCCGGTCCAGCGACTGGGCACGCAGCTCCAGGAGCTCGGTCATGGCCTCGTTCTCCGTCCTCGCGGAGGACGGGACTGCGGTGACGCCTGCCGGGGGTGCCGGGGTCGTCGGCGCCGGACTCGTCGTGGGCGCGGCGCTCGTCGTCGGCGCCGGGACGGGGTCGGTCGCGCCGCCGTCGTCGTCCTCGTCCGGGGACGCCACGGGGGGAGCGCCGAACGACGACGCCACCGCCGCCGGTGCGGGCTCGTCGTCGCGGGTCAGCAGCCAGGTCGCCCCGGCTGCCCCGGCGACGAGGAGGACGACGGCCACCGCGGCGACGACCCGGTGTCCGGCACCACCACGGCCACCGGGCGGGACGGGTCCCGGCGGCGCCGCCGGCGGGGTGGGGAGCGGTGCCGTGGCGTGCTGCGGCGCAGCGGTCGCCGGTGGCGCGGCCGCCACCCACGGTGCCGTCCGTCTCCGCCGCGCCGCGCCCGGGTCGTCGTGGGCCACGTCGTCGTCCTCTCCCCGTGGCGCCGGCCCGTCCGTACGGGCCGGCGCCGTCCGTTCTCCGTCGTGGTGTCGTGTCACCCGGCGCCCTGAGGGGCGCCGGCCTCAGTACGTGCTCACGGACACCGAGTAGGTGGCCAGTGCATAGGAGGGGTTCTGCACCTCGAGCTGGTACAGGCCGGGTTCGTCGGCGTACAGGACGGCCGCCCGGCCGGAGTAGGAGCCCGAGGAACTGTCGACCGAGTAGCCGTCGACCGTCGACAGGTGGGCGTGGTGGACCCCCAGCCTGGTGCCGCTGCCGGCGACCTCGATGCGCAGGGTCTGCCCCTCCTCCACGAGCACGTACGTCGGCAGGGACTGGTCCACGGCCACGGTCACCGTGTCGCCGGCGCTCAGCGCGTCGACCGGCGCGATGTCCACCGGCTGGTCGGCGGCGACGGTGACCTGGTGGGTGCCGGTCTCCTCGGGCACGAAGGCCGTCGTCCAGGAGGTCTCCCCGCTCGGCGTGGTCACCTGCACCTCGCCACCGCCCTCGGCGCTGAGGAGCAGCGGCTGGCCCGCGGTCGCCTGGAACTCCAGCACGCGCCACCCGCACGCGTCCCCACCGGCCGGCTCGACCTCCGCCGGCAGCGACACCCGCTCGACGGTGCCGAGCGTGGGTCGGAGGGTGAAGTCCTCGGACCCGTCACCGGCCGCCTCCACGACGACGCGGTGCGGCCCCGTCGTGGTCGCCACAGTGGCGCCCAGCCCGGCGGGCCGGCCGTCGGGGCGGTAGAGGAACGCGTAGGCGTCGCCCTCGACGCAGGCCGAGAGCACGCTGCCGGCGGACACGTCCATCTCGTAGACGGCGTGGTCGGCGGAGCCGGCGGCGGTGCCGCTGACCGTGACGCCGTCCTCGAGCCTGTCGTCGACCCCGCCGAACTGCGGCACACCCAGCGTGGTCGCGACGGCGTCGGCGTCCATGGCCGCGACGGCCTCACGGGCGTGGGAGACCAGGGTCGCCAGGGGGCTGAGGTACCAGCGGTCGTCGACCTCCTGGGTGAGGACCGTCAGCGAGTCGATGCCCGCGGCGATCCCGGGGGCCACGTCCTCGTCGGCGAGGGCCTCGTCCAGGCAGACGCCGTCGGTGTCGCCGTCCTCGTTCCAGCTCAGGCAGGCGAGGTCCAGCGACCACGACGTCGAGTCGCCGTCGTCGTCGTAGACGCTGCCCGACGCGGAGCGCACGGTCACCGGCACCCGGCCGCCGACCTCCTCGCCGACGTCGGTGCTCACCGAGGTGATCTCGAGCCCGCCCTCGCCCCGCAGCTCGGCCAGGACGCCGTCGCGGTTGATCGCGGTCACGACGGCCTCGCGGTACTGGTACAGGGCGGCGGCCTCGTCGGGGCTGAGCAGGTCGAGCAGCGCCTCGACGTCGTAGGTGGAGGCCGCCTCGGCCGCCAGCCGGACGGCGGCTTCCGCCGAGTCGGCGCCGGTGCCGTCGAGGTCGACCTCCTCGCTGAAGTCCGGCGCCGGCAGCCCCTGGCTCGTGCGCCACGCCTCCAGGAGCGTGTAGACGGGGCTGACGTACCAGTCACCGTCCCGCTCGACGGTCATGATCCGCAGCGGCGCGCCGTCGGTCGCCTCGCGGGTCACCTCGACCAGGTCGGCCGTTCCCTGCGTGCCCTGACGCTCGTCGCCGGACGGGTCGATGCGCAGGGCGCCCTGCATCTGGCCGGGGTCGACGGTCCACGAGAGCGTGCCGCCGGTGACGGTCACCGCCGCGACGCCCTCGCCGAGCTCCTCGGCCTGGACCGCGACGCCGTCGAGCTGCAGGTCGAACCCGGCCAGCGGCTCGGCCGAGGAGGCGACACCGGTGCTGGTGGCCTTCGCCTGGACGTCCTGGTACAGCTCGACCAGGGGGCCGACCTCCCCCGGGGGCAGCAGGCTGAGCGCGGTGACCGCGTCCTCCGCGTTCGCGGCAGCCGCGAGCTCGACGACGGCGGCCTCGGGGGAGTCGGCGCCGCCACCGGTCCCGGTCAGCTGGTCGACGACCACGGAGGCGACGGCGCCCAGCACACCGAGCGCGGCCACTCCGCTGACACCGACCAGCAGGCGCCGACGGCTCCTGCCCGGCACGGCGGCCGGCCGCGTGACGGCGGGGGACCCGGCCGGCACCCGCTCGACCGGAGGCGCCAGCACGGCCGTCGCCGGACCGGCCGACGGGAGCACGGCCGTCGCCTGACCGCCCGGAGGCGGCGCGGGCGCCGTGTGCTCGACCGGGGACGGGGCCGCCGGGAGGCGCTCGGCCGGCGGCGGCGAGGCGGGCGTGGCGAGTGCGGCCACGGCTGTACCGCAGCCCTCGCAGAACCGGGCTCCCCCGAGGAGCCGGGTCCCGCAGGCCGGGCAGAACGTCATCGTCGGGGTCCTCTCGGTACGGCGGGCGCGGGCCGCCGGGGCTGTCCGGGTGGGCAACGGGCCGGCAGCACTGCGAGCGCAGCACCGCCGGCGAGGGCGAGCAGGGGGCCGGGCACGAGGACGTGCAGGCCGGCCAGGTGCACGGCGACGAGCACGACCAGGACGTCGAGGACGACCAGCGCGCCGAGGCCGCGCAGCGCCGCCGCCGCCCCGGACCGGGGCAGCAGGACGCAGACGACGAGTGCGCCGGCCGCCGCCAGCGGGACGGCGGACCAGGCACAGGCGAGCGCCGTCAGCACCGGCCGGTGTACCGCCTCGCCCAGGGCGAGCGCGAGCGACGCCGTCTCCCAGCCGGTGCGGCCGGCCGCGGCCGTGCTGCTCCACGGCAGCACGGTCGCGGCCAGCACGGCCGAGGCGGACAGGGCGCAGCCGAACCGGCGACGCACCGCCCGCACCCGTCAGGCGACCGGCGACTGGACCGGCTGGGCAGCGGCGCCGAACCGGCCCCGCACGCCGAGCACGAAGCCGCTGGGCAGCTTCGCCGCCACCACCGGTGCGAGCAGGCCGGTCACGACGCCCCAGAGGCCGAGCACGAAGGCCGCCATCAACGGGTTGAACGTCACCGAGACGCCACCTCCGAACGACGCGTACTCGGGGAACTCGGACTCCCCCGCGATGCGCACGAGGAGGGCGGCGACGAAGGCGGTCGCGGCCAGGGCACCGGCGAACCGGACACCCTCGCGGCGGGCGTCCTCGACGGTGTTCTGCCGCACCGCCAGGGCGGCGGCCACCAGCACCGTGGTGGCCAGCAGGGCCACCGGCGCCAGCCAGGCCCACGCACTCGCGTCGGTGAGGGTGAACAGGTCGACCTGCTGCGGGCCACTCGACCAGAGCTCGCCCAGCGGGCCCGCGGTCGCGTTGCCCTCGACGTTGAGCGGCACGCCGGCAGACAGCAGGACGCTGGCGAGGACGCCGTTGACGGCGGCGAGCACGGTGGCGCCCACCTGCGCCATCGGCTCGTCCACCTCGACGAGGCCGTAGCCCAGCGCGCACAGCACGGCCAGCACGCCGACGGCGAAGACCGCCAGGGCGCCGACCAGCGGGGCCCGCGAGGCGTCGCGAACGGCGCCGAGCCGGCCGGTCAGGACGGTCGACCGGGAGAACGACCACGTCAGGCCGAGCGTCGCGACCGCGAAGAGGACGGCGCCGATCACCGTGCTGAGCAGGCCGACCCCGACGCCCAGCCCGCCGACGAGGCCGGCGAGGTCGTCGGACCCGCTCTCGACCTCGTACCGGGTGAGGAGGGCCAGCGGCAGGAAGCAGGTGGTGAAGACCAGGACCGTGCGCACGCCCTGGAGCAGGGTGTCGCCCGGCGTCGCGGAGGCGGCGCGACGCAGCTGGAGGACCGACTGCCAGGCGAGGACACCGAGACCGGCGGACGTGACGGTCAGCGGCAGCAGGCTCAGCGACATCGACGAGGCGAAGGACTCGGCGCCGGCCTCGGTGAAGGCGTCCCCGCCGACGGCGAGGCAGACCGAGCCGAAGACCAGTGCGATCGTCTCGCGGAACCCGATCCCACCCCCGGTGGCCAGCAGCACGCCGACCAGGGAGACCGCGCCCATCGCGGCGACGGCGAGGCCACCCGCACGGGCGGCGCCGCCCCAGTCACCGGTGAGCAGCGCGTCGACGACGTTGCGGCGGGGCGCGACGGGCTGCTGGGGCGCGCCCTGGGGGAAGGCGCCCCAGGGCGCCGCGGCCGGCTGCTGCGGCACACCCGGCGGCGGAGACCCCCACGGCGCAGCGGTGGGCTGCTCCGCGGTCGGGTGGACGGGCGGCGTCGCGGGAGCCGGCGGAACCTGCGGCGCCACGTGCTGCGGCGCCACGTGCTGCGGCGCCACGTGCTGCGGCGCGACGTGCTGCGGCGCGGCGGCGGGCGGCACCGGGCCGGCCTGGGGGACAGGGGGTGCGACGGCGGGCTGGACAGGGGGCTGGACCGGCTGCGGAACACTCCACCCCCCTGTCCCGGCGACCTCGGGCTGAGCTCCCCTCGGCGGGGCGACGGCCGTGCCGCAGGAGGCGCAGAAGCTCGCCCCGGGCATCCGTTGAGTGCCGCAGTTGCTGCAGTAGGTCCCCGTCATCCGTCGTCCTCCTGGAGGGTCTCCCGCGCGCCGGCCGGCGCAACGGGCAGTCGTCGGACGGGTTCTCGGCAGTGCTGTCGCCGCCCTGAAGCCCAGTCGAGACCCGACTCACCCCAGGGGGTGGCGCGGCACAGCGGTGTGCCGATTGGTCGGCGGCCGTGGCCTCCGGCACCGGCGGTGACGTGCGCCGAGGGCTCGTCCTGGACGACCGAGATGCGCCGTGGGCGCACAGTGCTGCAGGTCACGCCGCCCACCGTGGTCAGCCGACCGGCACCAGCGCCCGCCAGCGTGCGAGCGCGGGCCAGCACCTGGCAACCAACGCGCACACCGCTGTCAGTTGCCTCCCTCCACGGGCTCGCGGCGCAGGCCGTCCCCGCAGGCCGACGGCGGCGTCCTGCGCCCCGCTCGACGCCCGCGGAGTCGCGGCGACCGGCACGACGACGTGTCCCACCGGCGAGGAGCCGCCCCGGACGATCCGGGTGCGGCAGGACGGCAGACGGACCGACCCGGCGCATCCCGGACCGGTCCCGTCTGCCGTCCTGTACGGGCTCCTCCACCCGGCACGGACCCCGAGACGTCGGGACCCACCTGCGGCGGATCCGCCTCGGTCCGAGCAGGCGAGCCGGCCGGCACCGCCCCGCCGCGACCGGACGATCGAGGACGGCCTGCTGCTGCCCCGCCTCCCCGCAGCCGCGCCGACCTAGCGGCTGACGGTCGGCGCGTGCCCGTTCTGCCGCGCGGCCAGCCGCTCGCGCTGCGGGATCACGGTGTACTTCGGGTCCCGGGCGCTGGCCATGCCCGCCTCGAACACCCCGAAGCGGGTGAGCAGCGACCCGGCCGACAGGAGCACGCCCGCGGCGACCGCACCCGCGCGCCGCCGCCCGGCCACGACGGTCAGCGCCGCACCGGCCGCGGTGCAGGACTTCGCCGCGCGCAGCAGGGCGCCGGCCCTGCCCTCGTGGTAGGGCTCGCTGACGACGCCGAACCCGGTCTCGACCCGGTGCATCGCGGCCAGCTCGACCACCGCGCCGGTCACCGCCATCTTGCGCGACGGCCCGGCTTCCTCGATCGGGCTGATCGCCATCGCGATCCCCCCGCCGGCGGCCATCCCAGAGGCGCCGAAGACGAACGGCAGCTCCTTGTGCGCGGCGTGCCACGACGGGACGGCGGTGTTGGAGAACAGCACGCCGGTGTAGGTCGCCAGCGGGCCGCCGAACAGCGCCGCGACCACCCCGCCGAAGCGCTTGAGCCGCGGGAACCAACCCAGCAGCTCCACCGCCGCGGTCGCCGCGGCCGCCGCGCTGAACGGCGCCAGGATGTACGAGCCGATCGACAGCGGGGACGTCGGCTTGATCACCCGCAGCATGTGCAGGAACCGCTCGGGCCGGCCGAGGTCGTGGATCAGGAACACGACCGACGCGATCGCCGCGCCACCGGAGACGTAGCGGGAGTTGCGGGTCAGCGCCGGCCGGTCGGTGAGGTCGGCCAGCGCCGCCATGATCGACGAGGAGCCCGCCGCACCACCGAGGAAGAGGTACAGCGGCACGTCCGGCGTCTTCCACACCGGCGGCTTGATGATCGGCCGGCCGTAGTAGGAGGTGAACTCGGCCTCCTCGACCATCGCCACCTCGCCGCCGGGACGACCGCCGCCGGAACGGCCCCCGCCGCGTCGCCGGCGCCGCTGCCGCTTCTGCGCCGGCGGCCCGTCCGCCCGCCGCCAGCCGGCGCCGGGGGTCGTGATGCCCTCCGTCACCGGGGCCTCCTCGACCCGACGACGGCCGACAGCGCGACGCCGAGGATCATCACCGCGGCCGCTCCGGCCGACCTCCACATGGCGGGCAGGTCGCGCGTGGTGACGACCGGGTCCGGCGGCAGGCCGTAGACCTCCGGCTCGTCGAGCAGCAGGAAGAACGCCCCCGCGCCGCCGACGCCGTCGTCCTCGTCGCGCCCGTAGAGCCGGGCGGTCTCCACGCCCTGCCCCTTGAGCGTGGCCAGCCGCGCGTCGGCGCGGGCCTGCAGCTCGTCGAGGTTGCCGAACTGGATCGACTGCGTCGGGCAGGCGGTCGCGCACGCCGGCTGCAGGCCGTCGGTCAGCCGGTCGTAGCACATCGTGCACTTGAAGACCCGGCCGTCGCCCTTGCGCTGCTCGATGACGCCGTAGGGGCAGGACGGCACGCAGTAGCCGCAGCCGTTGCAGATGTCGCCCTGGACGACGACGGTGCCGAACTCGGTGCGGAACAGCGCCCCGGTCGGGCAGACGTCGAGGCACCCGGCGTGCGTGCAGTGCTTGCAGACGTCGGAGCTCATCAGCCAGCGGATCTGCTTGTCGGTACCCGACTGCCCGGTCTGCGGGTCGAACTCGCTCAGCGCCTCGGCGTTGAGCACGCTGGACTGCTGCGCCGCCGCCAGGCTCCCGTCGTCCGGGCCGTCGGTGACGGAGCGGCCGGAGTCCTGCCGGTCGTCACCGGGCCGGCCGAACGTCGGCATCGGCAGGTCGACGGTGCGGGTCTGCTCGATGAACGCCACGTGCCGCCAGGAGTTGGCGCCGAGCTGACCGGTGTTGTCGTAGGACATCCCCGACAGCCCCATGGCGTCGCGCACGCCGTGCGAGTCGTCCATCGGCAGCTTGTTCCACTCCTTGCACGCCACCTCGCACGCCTTGCAGCCGATGCACACCGAGGTGTCGGTGAAGAACCCCACGCGCGCCGGGTGGTCGGCGTCGTAGCCGGCCTCGTGCTGGACGTCGGGCAGCGGCCCGAACAGCCGGTTGTCGGGGTCGCGCCCGGTGAAGGCCGGGCTCGCCGAGCTGATCGAGGTCACGCCGGCCTCCTCTCGCTCATCACGCCGTCCTCCCTCACCGCAGCGCGTCCTCCCTCACCGTCTGCCGTGAGGGAGGACGCGCCACGATCAGGGAACCTGATCGTGGCGCCGGTCACGGTCCTCACAGCGTCGATCCCTCGCCGGCCTCGGCCGCGACCGGGTCGCGCCCGTTCACCCCGACCCGCCCGGAGGGCACGCCGGCGCGCTGCCGGTAGGACTCGACGAAGTCGATGAGCTCCGGGCCGCGCGGGCGCCGTCCCGGCCGGATGTCGGCGGTGCTGACCTTGTCCTCCTGGATGTGCGTGTTCGGGTCGAGCACGATCCCGAGCAGGTCGTTGGCCGAGTCGCCCGTCGACAGGCCGCTGTAGGACCAGTGGTAGGGCATCCCGATCTGGTGCACGACCTGCCCGCCCCGCAGCCGGATCGGCCGGATCCGCTCGGTGACCAGCACCTTCGCCTCGATCGCCGTCCGCGCGCTGACCAGCGTGGCGTACCCGCCGTTGGTCAGGCCCCGCAGCTCGGCGAGCTCCGGGCTGACCTCGACGAAGAACTCCGGCTGCAGCTCGGACAGGTACGGCAGGGTGCGGCTCATCCCGCCGGCGGTGTGGTGCTCGGTCAGCCGGTAGGTGGTCACCTGGAACGGGAAGACGTCGCTGCGCGACGGGTTCTCCCGGTTCCACGGGCCCTCGATGTGCTCGAGGGTCGGGTTGGCCTGCTGCTTGTACAGCGCGTTCTCGACGACGGACTCCGCCGGCTCGTAGTGCGTCGGCAGCGGGCCGTCGACCAGGCCCGCCGGCGCGAACAGCCACGCCTTGCCGTCGCCCTGCATGACGAACGGGTCGGCGCCGCCGATCGCGTCCTGCGCCCTGGCGCCGTCCGGCGGCACGTAGTCCGGGCGCTTGGTCGCCTCGAAGTCCGGGTTGTCGGCGCCGGTCCAGCGACCGGCCTCCTCGTCCCAGTAGACGTACTTCTTGCGCTCGCTCCACGGCTTGCCGTCCGGGTCGGCCGAGGCGCGGTTGTAGAGGATCCGCCGGTTGTACGGCCAGGCCCAGCCCCACTCCGAGGCCACCGGCCCCTGCTCGCGGCCGGGCTTGCGGCGGGCGGACTGGTTGACCTCGTCGGCGTAGACGCCGGAGTAGATCCAGCACCCGCACGTCGTCGAGCCGTCGTCGCGCAGGTCCATGTACCCCGACACCGCGCGCCCGTCGGGACCGACGCCGTTGATCTCCCGCAGCACGGCCTCGGCGCTGGGCTCCCGGTCGTGCCCGTGCGTCGGGTAGTCCCAGGTGAGGTCGAGCAGCGGGCGGTCCCGCGGGTCGGTGGAGCCGGCCAGCCGCTCGCGCAGGATGCGACCGAGGTGGAAGTAGAACCACAGGTCGCTCTTGGCGTCGCCCGGCGGGTCGACCGCCTTGTGCCGCCACTGCAGCAGCCGCTGCGTCTGGGTGAAGGTCCCCTCCTTCTCCGCGTGCGAGGCCGCGGGCACGAAGAAGACCTCGGTGGCGATCGTCTCGGGGGCCAGCTCCCCGGTCTCGATCTCCGGGGACTCCTTCCAGAAGGTCGCCGACTCGATCATCTGCAGGTCGCGGACGACCAGCCAGTCGAGGTTGGCCAGCCCGAACCGGTTCATGCGCCCGTTGGGGTGCCCGACCGTCGGGTTCTCGCCGACCAGGAAGTAGCCGGAGATCTTCCCCTTGATCATGTCGACGATCTGCCGGTAGGAGCTGTGGTCGCCGTCGATCTTCGGCATGTAGTCGAAGGCGAAGTCGTTCTCCGCGGTCGCGGCGTCCCCCCACCAGGCCTTGAGCAGGCTGACGGTGTAGGCGCGCTTGTTGCCCCAGAAGCCGGCCTTGCCGGCGGCGTCGGCGCAGTACTCGTCCAGCGAGCCGTGCTGCAGCGCGTGCGGCATGGGCAGGTAGCCCGGCAGCAGGTTGTACAGCGTCGGGACGTCGGTCGAGCCCTGGATGCTGGCGTGGCCGCGCAGCGCCAGGATGCCGCCGCCGGGACGGCCGATGTTGCCCAGCAGCGTCTGCAGGATCGAGCAGGTGCGGATGTACTGGGCGCCGACGCTGTGCTGCGTCCAGCCCACCGAGTACACCCACGCCGTCGTCCGCTCGCGGCCGCTGTTCTCCGTCACCCAGCGGGCGACCTGCAGGAAGACCTCCGGCTCGATGCCGCAGACCTCGGCCACCATCTCCGGGGTGTAGCGGTCGAAGTGCCGCTTGAGGACCTGGAAGACCGACCGCGGGTGCTGCAGCGTCTCGTCGCGCTTGGGCTTGGCCGGGATCGGCGGGCCGCCGCTGCCGGACGCCTGGGCGTGGTCGGTCTTCTTGACCTCGGGGTCCTGCTCCCTGCGGTCCTGCTCGGCGGCGCCGGCCGGGTCGTCGGAACCGGAGTGCGGCGGCTCCTCGGGCTCGTACTGCCAGCTGGCCTCGTCGTACTGGCTGTTCTCCGGGTCGAACCCGGAGAACAGGCCGTCGAGGTCCTCGGAGTCGACGTAGTCCTCACCGACCAGCGCCGCGGCGTTGGTGTAGGCGACGACGTACTCCTTGAAGTACAGGTCGTTGTCGAGCACGTACCGGATCAGGCCGCCGAGGAAGGCGATGTCGGTGCCGATCCGCAGGGGCACGTGCAGGTCGGCGATCGCGCTGGTGCGGGTGAACCGCGGGTCGACGTGGATGACCTTGGCGCCGCGCGCCTTCGCCTCCGAGACCCACTGGAAGCCCACCGGGTGGCACTCGGCCATGTTCGAACCCTCGATGACGATGCAGTCGGAGTTCGCGAGGTCTTCCTGGGAGTTCGTGGCACCGCCACGACCGAACGAGGCACCCAGACCGGGCACCGTGGCGGAGTGCTATATGCGCGCCTGGTTCTCGATCTGGATGGCGCCCATGGCGCTGTAGAGCTTCTTCATGAGGTAGTTCTCCTCGTTGTCGAGGGTCGCCCCTCCGAGGCTCGCTATCCCCATCGTGCGGTTCACGCGCTTGCCGTCGTTCTCGTCCTGCCAGCCCTTGCGCCGGGCCTCGAGGACGCGGTCGGCGATCATCTCCATCGCCGTGTCGAGCTCGAGGTCCTCCCACTCCGTCCCGTACGGACGGCGGTACTTCACCGTCGTCACGCGGGTCGGGCTGGTGACCAGCTGCTTGCTGGCGCTGCCCTTGGGGCACAGCCGGCCGCGGCTGATCGGCGAGTCCGGGTCGCCCTCGATCTGGACGATCCGCTCGTCCTTGACGTAGATCCGCTGGCCGCAACCCACCGCGCAGTAGGGGCACACGCTCTGCACGACGCGGTCGGCGGTGGCCGTGCGGCTCACGACGTTCTCCGTCGCCTTGCTGCGGGCCGCCGCGCCGCGTCCGAGGGGGTCGGGGCCGGTCAGCTGCCGGAACACCGGCCAGGCGTCGAGCCAGGTCTTCACGCTGTGGACTCTGCCACTCCCGGCCGGATCCGGCGCGCGGACGGGACCCGGCGGTGCCGGACGGTCCCGTCCGCCATCCTCCCGGGCTCCGCGCCGGGGGTGTTCCTCGTGCTCCGCGGGTGCCGCACCACCCCCGGAGCACGAGGAACGCCCCTCCCGCGAGCGCGCAGGGCCGTCCTTCACGGGCGGGCGGCGAGGAACGCCTGCGCGAGGCGCTTCGGCGCCTTCGCCAGCCACGCCTCGGTGACCAGCTCGGCGAGCTCGCCGACGTCGACCTGCTCCAGGCGCACGAGCACCGCGGGGTACCCGTCGAAGTGCGGCGTGGTCAGGTAGACGGCGGGGTCGTCGGCGACCAGGGCGTGCTTGACGCCCTCGTCGGCCACGGCGGCGCCGAGGACCGGGCCGGCGGGGGCGTCGTCCCCGAGGTGCTCGAGGTCGGCACGGCGCAGCGGCCGCTCCCACACGAAGGTCCGCCCGCGCACCTTCCACGACGCCGAGCCCCACGAGGTGCCCTCGGTGGTCTCCGGCAACGCCAGTGCCAGGCGCCGCACGTCCGCCCAGGTGGCCACGCCGGCACGCTATCGCCGCGAGCCCCGGGAACGGGCTCCGCCGTGCACCCCGCGGGAGCGCACGGCGGGGTCAGGGGGCCGGGGCGCGGGAGGCCCGCGGGGGGAGCACCACGCCGCACGCGGCCAGCCGCTCCCGCAGCCGCGCGGCCTCCTGACGGCGCTGCTCGGCTCGCCGTCGGAGCACCGCGCCCTGCCGGGGCTCGGCCCGCGCGGCCTTGAGCTCCAGCACCGCGGCCGTCTCCAGGTGCAGCGCCATGCGGCGCAGCTCCCCCGACAGCTCCGTCACCGACCCTGGCAACCCCGGGTCTGCTCCCACTGAGGTCATGGCACGGATGGTCGGACGCATCCGGCCCGCCCGCACCCGGAACGGCGCGTCGCCCCCCGGACGACCGACGGGCACCGACGGCTCCGGTCCCGTCGGTGCCCGGGTCGATACTGGTCGGGTGGTCGGGATGGGGCTGCACTGGCTGGGTCACTCGACGGTCCGCGTCGAGCTGGCCGGCAGCACCGTGCTCACCGACCCGGTGCTCACCCGCTCGGTCGGTCCGCTGCGCCGGGTCGCCCCCCTCCCGGCCCCGGCGTCCTGGGCCGGCGTCGACCTCGTGCTGGTCAGCCACCTGCACGGCGACCACCTGCACCTGCCCTCGCTGCGGGCGCTCGACCCCGACGTGCGCGTCGTCGTCCCGCGGGGGGCGGGCGGCTGGCTGCGCTCGCGCGGCCAGCGCTGGGTCGACGAGCTCGCGCCCGGCGAGTCGCTGGTGCACGGCGCCCTGCGCGTGACCGCCGTCCCGGCGGCGCACAGCGGCCACCGGTGGGGTCCGCGCCTGACCCACGGTCCCGACACGACCGCCGTCGGGCACCTGGTCGAGGGCGACGGGCAGACGGTCTACGCCTGCGGCGACACCGACCTGTTCGACGGCATGACCGGGATCGGGGACCGCGGCGTCGACGTCGCGCTGGTGCCGGTGTGGGGCTGGGGACCGACGCTGGGACCGGGCCACCTCGACCCGCGGCGGGCGGCCGAGGCGGTGGCGCGGGTGCGCCCGGCGGTCGCCGTCCCGGTGCACTGGGGCACGCTCACCGTCCCCGGGGGGACGACGCTGCCCGGGCTCGCCGGGCGCTACCGGCGGCTGCTGGCCGACCCCCCGCGCGCCTTCGCCGCCGCGGTCGCCGCGCGCGGCCTGCCCACCACGGTCGCGCTGACCGAGCCCGGCGAGCCGGTCGGGCTGCCCACCGCGGCAGGCACACCGTGAGCGCGGTGACCGCGGCGGGGACGCTGGCGGCGAGCTGGACCGACGGCTCGACGCTCGGCTACCCGGTCGTCCTCGGCGGCGTGCTGCTGGGCTCGGTCGTGCCGGTCGTGCCCACCGGGGCGGTGGTCGGCGCCGCCGCGGCCCTGGCCACCAGCACGGGCCGGCTCGACCTGACGCTGGTGCTCCTGCTCTCCACGCTCGGCGCCTGGGCCGGCGACGTCCTCACCTTCGCCGTCTGCCGGTACGGCGGACCGGCCGCGCTGCGCTGGGTGGCGCGCGGCCAGCACGCCGACCGCATCGAGGAGGTGCGCGAGCAGTTCCGCCGGCACGGCTGGCAGATAGTCATCGCCGGCCGGCTGCTGCCCGCCGGCCGCATCCCCGTGCTGCTGGCGGCGGGGGCGCTGGCCTACCCGTGGCGGCGGCTGCTGCCGGCGTCGCTGCTCGCCGCGGCGCTGTGGGCCTGCGCCTACGCGGTGATCGGCGTCGTCAGCGGGGGCGTCTTCGACAACCCGCTCCTGGCCACGCTGGTGGCCACCCTGCTCGTGCTCCTCGTCGGGGCGGTGCTCAACCTCGCGGGGGCGCACCGCAGGCGGCACCCCGCGCCCGTGGGAGAGCCGGAGGACGAGGACACCCCGACGCCGTGCGGCCCGGCGTGAGCCGGCCGGGCGGCCCGGGTGGCCGGGTGCTCGGCCGCGGGCGGACGACGGCCCGGGTGCTGCTCACCTGGCTGCTGACCACGCTGGCCCTCGTCGTCCTCGACCGCTGGCTCGACGGCTTCGCGACGGGCGGCTGGTGGCAGCCACCGCTGGCCGCCCTGCTGCTCGGACTGCTCGCCGGGGTCGTCTGGCCGCTGGTGATGCGCGTGGCCCTGCCGGTCGCGCTGTTCACCCTGGGGCTGGGCAGCTTCCTGCTGCTGGGGGCCGCGGTGCTCGCCGTCTCCTTCGCCGTGCCGGGCGTGGTCGTGGCCGACCTGCGCACCGGCGTGCTCGTCGTCGTCGCCATGGCCGCGGTGACGGCGGTGGTCAGCAGCGCGCTGGCCATCGACGAGGACGAGGTGTTCTTCCGCCGTGCCCGGCGCCGTGCGGGCGGCGCCAGCCTGGAGCCCTGCCCGCCCGGCGTGCTGTTCCTGCAGATCGACGGCCTGGGTGCCGACGTCGCCCGCCGCGCCGTCCGCGACGGGTCGATGCCCACACTGGCCGCGTGGCTGCGCTCGGGCAGCCACGCGCTGACCTCGTGGCACACCGACTGGAGCTCGCAGACCGGCGCCTCCGTGTGCGGCATCCTGCACGGCTCCAACCACGACGTCCCGGGCTTCCGCTGGTACGAGAAGGACCGCGACCACGTCGTCGCGGTGTCGCGCCCGTCCGACGCCGCCGAGGTCGAGCGGCGGCACTCCGACGGCCGCGGGCTGCTCGCCGGCGGCGGCGCCAGCCGCGGCAACCTGTTCAGCGGCGACGCCCCGTTCGTCAGCCTGACCATGAGCTCGCTGCCACTGGTGGCGCCGCGGCGGGCCGGGCGGCGCCGCGACCGGGTGGGCGGGGGCTACTACGCCTACTTCGCCAACCCGGTGAACGCCGTCCGCACGCTCGGGACGTCGCTGGCCGACGTCTACCGCGAGCTCGCGGCCGCCGCCCGCCAGCGCCGCGCCGACGTGCGCCCGCGGGTCAGCCGGGGCGGGGTCTACCCGCTGGCCCGGCCGGGGACGACGGTCGTCGCCCGCGACGTCGTCGTCGCCGCCATCCTCGAGGACGTGCTGGCCGGCCGGCCGGTGGTGTACGCCGACTTCCTCGGCTACGACGAGGTCGCCCACCACAGCGGCGTCGAGCGCTTCGACACCCTCGAGGTGCTGCGCAGCATCGACCAGCAGATCGGCCGGCTGGCCCGCGCGGTCCAGCTCGGCCCGCGCCCCTACCACCTGGTGCTGCTCTCCGACCACGGCCAGACGCAGGGCGAGGCGTTCGCCCAGCGCTTCGGGGAGACGATCGAGGCCTTCGTCGGGCGGCACTGCGGCGGCTCCCCGCCGCCCGGACAGCGCGGCGGGGAGCCCCGGGACAGCCGGCGGCCGGCCGAGGGCTGGCAGGTCGCCTCCGCGCTGGCCGAGGCCGCGTCCGGGCCCGGGGTCATCGCCCGCCGGCTGCGCGAGCGGGTGGAGACCGCCGGCGCCGCCGAGCACCGGCACCGCACGCCGCCGGGGCAGCCCGGCCGCGTGGCCCGGGTGGCGCCGGGGGTGGTGGTCGTCGTCTCCGGGCACACCGCCGCGATCTCGTTCCCCGACCTGCCGGGCCGGGTGCCGCTGGAGGAGATCGAGCACCACTGGCCCGACCTGCTGCCGGCCCTGGTCGACCACGACGGCGTGGGCTTCCTGCTGGTGCACTCCGAGGACCAGGGGCCGGTGGTCCTCGGCCGCGACGGGGTGCACCGGCTGGCCACCCGGGAGGTGCTCGGCGAGGACCCGCTGGCGCCCTACGGCGAGCACGCGGCCGCGCTGGTGACCCGGGTCTCCGGGTTCCCGCACTGCCCCGACGTCGTGGTCAACAGCCGCTACGACCCCGACACCGATGAGGCCTCGCCCTTCGAGCCGCACGTCGGGTCGCACGGCGGGCTCGGCGGTCCCCAGCAGCGCGGCTTCCTCGCCCACCCCCGGACGCTGACCGCGCCGGGCGAGGTCGTCGGCGCCGAGCACCTGCACCGGGTGCTGCGCGGCTGGCTCACCGAGCTCGGCCACCCGGAGCCCGACGGGACGGACGCCGCCGTCGGCCCCGACAGCCCGGCGGCACTGCGGGAGGCCGACCCCAGCCGGGTGTGAGGCCCCGCCGCGAACGCCCGGCCACGGCGACGTGAACTCCGCCCGCCACCGTGGCGCCGCTCGCGCCGTGTCCACGACAGTGGGCCGATGCGACCCGACGCCCGCGCCTGGTTCTCCGGCCGCACGTACACCGCCCGCTCGGCCGCCGACCTCGACGTCGCGGCCCTGCTCCGGGCCAAGCGCCGGGGCGGGCACCGGGTGAGCGTCGTGCTCCCCGCCCGCGACGAGGAGGCCACGGTCGGCCGGCTGGCCGGGGATCTCGTCGAGCGGTGGGTGCGGCGGGTCCCGCTGGTCGACGAGCTGCTCGTCGTCGACTCCGACTCCACCGACCGCACCGCCGAGGTCGCCCGGGCCGCCGGCGCCGACGTCGTCGCCACCGCCGACGTGCTGCCCGCCCACGGCACCCGGCCGGGCAAGGGCGAGGCGCTGTGGAAGTCGCTGGCGGCCACCACCGGCGACCTGCTGGTCTTCCTGGACGCCGACCTGCTCGGCGACGTGACGCACTACGTGCCCGGCCTGCTCGCCCCGCTGCTCACCGATCCGCAGGTCGGCTACGTCAAGGGCTGCTACACCCGGCCGCTGGAACTGTCCGGCCACACCTCCCCCGCCGGCGGCGGCCGGGTCACCGAGCTGACCGCCCGGCCGCTGCTCGACGCGCTGTGGCCGGAGCTGGCCGGGTTCGTGCAGCCGCTGGGCGGCGAGTACGCCGGCCGCCGCTCGGCGCTGGAGCAGGTGCCGTTCCTGTCCGGCTACGGCGTCGAGGTCGGCCTGCTGGTCGACCTGCTGGGGCTGCTCGGCCTGCCCGGCCTGGCGCAGGTGGACCTCGGCGTCCGCCGGCACACCTCGCAGGACCAGGAGGCGCTCGGCCGGATGGCCGGCCAGGTGGTGTCGGCGGTGCTCTCGCGCGTCCCCGGCGTCCGCGCCGACGCCGGCGGGCTGCTCACCCAGTTCCGCAGCGACGGCGGCGGTGGGTTCGTCCCGGTCAGCACGTCCGTGGCCGTCGACGAGCGGCCGCCGATGGTCGGCGTCGCGGAGTACCGGGCCGACCGCGCCGGCGCCGTCTGAGGACCTCACGGTCCGTGGCCGGGGCGGTCCCCCACACGGACGCGGCGTGACCCTGCGCAAGGTGACGGCGACGCTCACGCACCGAGGAGGACGCTGCCCACGGACGGGGTGCGCGCTCTCCGCACGGACGACGTCCCGTACGGCATGCTGTCGCGCCGGGGGACCCGCGCCGCGCAGTGGAGCCGGCGCCTGACCAGGGGGAACAGCCCGTGCGCCCTGACGTCCACCGCTGGCTGCGCCGGCGCACCTTCTCCGCCGCCACGTGGTCGGCAGCCGAGCTGGCCGCCGCCCGGAGCGCCCAGGGGACCACGGTCAGCGTCGTGCTGCCGGCGCTCGACGAGGAGGCCACCGTCGGCGCGATCGTCACCACGATCCGCGAGGAGCTCGTGCTGCGCGCGCCGCTGGTCGACGAGGTGGTCGTCGTCGACAGCGGGTCGGCCGACCGCACCGCCGCGGTCGCCGCGGACGCCGGTGCGCGCGTCGTCGACGTCGCCACCGTCCTGCCCGCCCACGGCCGGGTGCCGGGCAAAGGCGAGGCGCTGTGGAAGGGACTGGCGGCCACCAGCGGCGACCTCGTCGTCTTCGTCGACGCCGACCTGGTCGGCTTCGACCCGCAGTTCGTCGTCGGCCTGCTGGGCCCGCTGCTCACCGAGCCGGGCATCGGCTACGTCAAGGCGCTCTACGACCGCCCGCTGTCCACGACCGAGGGGATCGTCCCCTCCGGCGGCGGGCGGGTGACCGAGCTGGTCGCCCGGCCGCTGCTCAACGCGTTCTGGCCGCAGCTGGCCGGGTTCGTCCAGCCGCTCTCGGGCGAGTACGCCGGCCGCCGCGAGCTGCTCGAGCAGGTGCCGTTCTTCTCCGGCTACGGCGTCGAGTTCGGCCTGCTGGTCGACCTGGCCGCGCTGGCCGGTGTCGACGCGCTGGCGCAGGTCGACCTCGGCTCCCGCCGCCACGGCCACCAGTCCGACGCCGCACTGGGCCGCATGGCCGGGCAGATCCTGCAGACGGCGATGGCCCGGCTCCCGCGCGGCGGCGCGCCGGCCCCGGACCTGCTGCAGTTCCTGCGCACCGGCGACGGCGTGGAGGCGGTGAGCTGGGACGTCGGCGTCACCGAGCGGCCGCCCATGCAGACGGTGCGGGCGGCGGCCGGCGCGCAGGGGCGCCGCCGGTGAGGCTGCTGGTGGACGCCGGTCCCTGGCTGCCCGTCCCGCCGGAGGGCTACGGCGGCCTGGAGAACGTCGTCGCCACGCTCGTCACCGAGCTGCGCGCCCGCGGCCACACCGTCGTCCTGGCCGCCTCCGGGGACTCGACGCTGCCCGTCGACGGCCTGGTCAGCGCCTTCCCCGGCGGCCGCTTCGACTCACTCGGCGCCCCCTACTCCCAGGTCGTGGGGGTGGCGCACGCGCACGCGCTGGCGGTCGCCGACGCCGTCACCGCGGCCACGGCCGCCGGGGAGCCCTTCGACCTGGTGCACACCCACCTCGAGGTCGTCGGCCCGGCGGTGCTCGGCGCGCTCGGCCCGGCCGCGCCCCCGGTGCTGCAGACCCTGCACTGGGACCTGCACCGCAACGCCGACTTCTACGAGCGCTTCGACGGCCGCGGCCGGGTGTTCTTCGCCGGCGTCTCCGACAGCCAGGTGACCCGGGGCCCGGACCGGCTGCGCCGGCAGACCCTGGCCGCCGTCCCGCTGGCGGTGCCGGTCGACGGGCCGCCGCCGCTGCCGCGCGAGGAGCGCGACGACGCCGTGCTCGTGCTGTCGCGGCTGTGCGAGCTCAAGGGCACCGACACCGCCGTGCGCGCCTGCCGCGCCGCCGGGGTCCCGCTCGTCCTCGCCGGTCCGGTCGGCCCCCTGCCCGACCGCGCCGCCCTCGACGCCGCCCTGGCCACGCCCGGGCACCCGGCGCTGGCCCACCCTGACGTCGCCTGGTTCCGCGCGTGCGTCGACCCGCTGCTCGACGGCGAGCAGGCGCGCTGGGTGGGCGGCGTGGCCGGCGCGCGCAAGGCCGACCTGCTGCGCCGCGCCCGGGCGGTGCTGTTCCCGATCCGCTGGGAGGAGCCCGGCGGGACCGCGGTCTGCGAGGCGCTGGCGGCCGGCACACCGGTGGTGGCCATGGCCCGCGGCTGCCTGCCCTCGCTGGTCGACGACGGGCGCACCGGGCTGCTGGCCCACGACGAGGCCGGCTTCACCGCGGCGCTGGCCCGGATCGGCCGGATCGACCCGCTGGCCTGCGCGGAGGAGGCGCGACGGCGGTTCGCCCCGGCCGTCATGGCGGCGGCCTACGAGCGGGTCTACGCCGAGGTGCTCCGCCGGGCCGGTCAGGGGCGCACGGGCTCCCCGGTGCGCGCGGACTCGGCGATCGCGACGGCCAGCCGGTGGGTGCGCAGCGCCTCGGCGTAGTCGACCAGCCCCCCGGCGCGGGTGCCGCCGACCAGCAGGTCGACGAAGGCCCGGTCGACGGCGGTGCGGGCGTCGACCGCGGGCTCGGAGCGCTCGGTGCCGGCCGCCGTGGTCACGGCCAGGGAGGTCTCGGTGAGCTCGACGGCGGCGCCGGCGCAGGACAGCTCGATGCCGGCGCGGGTCTTGGCCGGCTGCGCGCAGGCCGCGGTCAGGGTGCCGACCGCGCCGGAGGCGAACCGGAGCACCGCCGCCGTGGCGTCGTCGACGTCCCGGCCCTCCGCCGACGACGGCGCCGCCACGGCCTGCACCTCGGCCACCTCCCCGGCGAGCAGGCGGGCGAGGTCGAGCACGTGGGTGGCCTGCTCGACGACCTGCCCGCCCGAGCGCTCGGCGCGCGCCCACCAGGCCGGGGGCGGCACCTTGTCCAGCCAGGTGGCCGAGACCAGCCGCGGCGGGGCGGCGGCGCACACCGCGCGGGCGGCGGTCACGGTGTCCAGGTGCCGCCAGTGGTAGCCGGTCGCCGTCGGCACCCCCGCGTCGGCGACGGCGGCGGCCACCTCCTCGGCGACGGCGCGCCCGGCGCCGAGCGGCTTCTCCACGAACAGCGGCAGGCCGGCCCGCACCACGGTGAGCTCGAGCTCCCCGTGGGCGAACGGCGGCACGCACAGCCAGACGGCGTCCAGGCTCGACCCGAGCAGCCGGCCGACGTCGTCGACGGCGGGCACGCCCAGCTCGGCGGCCAGCGCGGCGGCCGCGTGCGGGACGGCGTCGGTGACCCCCACCAGCTCGACGCCGTCCAGGCCGGTCAGCGTGCGCCCGTGGCGGGCGCCCACCCCTCCGGCGCCGACCAGGCCGACCCGCAGGCTCACGCCAGCGGCGTCCCGTCGAGGCCCGCGAGCAGGTCGCCGGGGGTGTCGAAGAGGGCCACTGCCCCGGCCTCGCGCAGCTCGTCGTCCCCGAAGCCGCCCGAGCGCACGACCACGGCGGGCATGCCGGCGTTCCCGGCGGCCTGCACGTCCCACACCGAGTCCCCGACCAGCGCGCTGGCCGCGTCCTCCGGCTCGCCCAGCTTGCGCAGGGCCACCTGGAGCAGGTCAGGGGCGGGCTTGGTCGCCTCGACGTCCCCACTCGTCGTCCAGGCCTCGGCGAGGCCCCGGGCGTCGAGCAGGTCGAGGTAGTGGTCCACGTGGTGCGGCTTGCCCGAGCTGGCCAGCACCACCCGGTGGCCGCGCTCGCGCAGACCGGCGAGCAGGTCGCGCGCACCGGGCAGCGGCGCGACCTCGTCGATCAGCGCGTCGACCTCCTCGACCCAGCGCTCACGCGCCTGCTCGCCGACCCGCCGCTCGAGCTCCTCACCACCGATGGCGCCGACCAGCTGGTCACCGCCCATGCCGATGAGCCGGTGGATCCGCCAGACGGGGAACGTCTCGCCGAGCGAGCGGAACGCGCGGTACCAGGCGAGCGCGTGCTGGTAGTTGGTGTCGACGAGCGTGCCGTCGACGTCGAGGACGGCGACCAGGTGCGGGTTCACGGCGGGGGCACTGCCCAGCCCCACCGGAGCCGAACCCCGGCCGGCCCGCACGAGCGGCCGCCGGCCCCGTCGGCGGTCGACCCCGCCTGCACCGATCAGGCCGCGCGCACAGCGTCTCTATGGTCTCTACCGTGAGTGAGCAATCCCGCCGGGCGCAGAAGAAGGCACTGACCCGCGCGCACGTCCGCGAGACGGCCCAGCGGCTCTTCGCCGAGCACGGCTTCGACACCGTGACCATCGCCGACGTCGCGGCCACGGCGGACGTGGCGGTGCAGACGGTGTTCAACCACTTCGCCACCAAGGAGGAGCTCTACTGGTCCGGGCGGGCGCCGTGGGTGTCGGCCCCGGAGGCCGCCGTCCGGGAGCGGCCGGCCGGCGTCCCGGCGCTCCGGGCGCTCCGCGAGCACCTGGCCGGCGCCATCGGCGACCACGTCGAGGGGCTGGCCACCCCGGAGGGCCGCCGCGTGGTGTCCGTCCTGGGGTCCTCGCCGGGACTGCAGGCCGCCGAGCGGGAGCTGGTGCACGAGTGCGAGGGCCGGGTGCGGGCCGCGCTGCTGGAGGCCTGGACCGGTCCCGGTGCGGAGTCGCCGCGCCCCGTGCGACCGGCGGTGACCGCAGGCCTGGTCGCGGCCACGTGGGTGGCCACCACGCGGGTGCTGGCCACCGGGCCGCGCGATCCCCTGCCGGCGCCGGAGGACGTCCCCGCACTGGCCGCGGCGGCCCGGGAGCTGGCCGCGCGGCTGCTCACCCGCTTCGAGGTCGACGTGACGGAGCAGTTCGTCACCGGCGAGGACCCCGTGCGGCCCGGGGCGCTGCGCGCCTGCTGACCGGGCCGGCCGGCTGCCGGGCGGCGCGTCCAGGACACGCCACAGGGGCGCACGCCCCGGGGACGCGCGCCTCGCGAGCCGGGGGACCGGCCCGGGTGCCTCAGCGGTGGACGGGCACCGCGGCGGGGAGCACGATCGGCAGCAGGACGTCGTCGACGACCTGCTCGACGTGCTCGGCGACCATCGCGCCGTCACCGGCGGCGGTCAGCCGCTGCCACCAGAAGGCCTCGAGCACCGAGCGCAGCAGGGCCAGCCGCTCGGCCGGCACCGGCTCCTCGTCCCGCTCGGCCCAGCGCGCGCCGAGGCCCTCGACGACCGCGGTCAGCGGGCGCACCAGCGCCGCGTCGAGCCCGGCGCGCAGGTCCTCGTCGTGCCGGGCGGCACCGACGATGCTGGCCACGGCCCGCTCCTCGCGGGTCAGCGGCCGCTGCCACGACGCGACCAGGGCCGCGAGGTCGCCGCGCACCGAGCCCTCGTCGTCGGGCGCGCCGACCAGCGTGAAGCGCCCGACGGCCGAACGGGCCAGGGCCGACATCGACGCCCAGCGCCGGTAGATGCCGGCCTTGCCCGCCCGGGCCCGGGCGGCGACGCGGTCGCTGTTGAGCCGTCCCCAGCCCTCCTCGGCGAGGATGTCGACGGCGACCGCGACCAGTTGCTCGGACAGCTCCGCGCTCAGCGGGCGCCCGGGAGTGCCGCTCACGAACGTAACCGTTCGCACGTCATCATGTTGTGCACGGTCTCATCTTGACCTCTCGATGGAGTCACCACAACGACAAGGGGTCTCCGATCACCCGACGCGGCGCCGCGACCCCGCGTTCAGGCCCCGGCGGCGCTCTCGACGTGGACGCGCAGCCCCGCGCCGTCGTCGACGACCCAGCCGTGGTCCCGGGCGGTCTCCAGCAGGCCCTCCCAGCGCTGGGGCCAGTCGCCCGCACCCGCCTCCGACCCGGCCTGCGACTCGGCGGCGGCCCGCAGCGCCGCGGCGTCCAGGACGCCGGAGTCGGCATCCTCCAGCCGTCCGAGTCCGGCCTCGCGCAGTGCGGCGTCGGCCTCCTCGTCGGTCACCTGGCCGAGGGCCAGGTGCAGTCGCCCGAGGTCGTCGACGTCGACGACCCGCACCTCGGGACGCTCGTCGGCGCCCGTCACCACCTCGACGATCACAGCGACCTCCTCGAGGGTCGTGTCTCAGACGTGCCAGGGGAAGCGGGAGAAGTCCGGGTCGCGCTTCTCCAGGAAGGCGTCCCGTCCCTCCACGGCCTCCTCGGCCGTGTAGGCCAGCCGGGTGGTCTCCCCGGCGAACAGCTGCTGACCGACCAGTCCGTCGTCGATCAGGTTGAACGAGTACTTGAGCATCCGCTGGGCGGTCGGGCTCTTGGCCACGATCCGCCGGCCCCAGTCCAGCGCGGTCGCCTCCAGCTCGGCGTGCGGGACGACGGCGTTGACCATGCCCATGCGGTGGGCGTCGGCGGCGGAGTACTCGTCGCCCAGGAAGAAGATCTCGCGGGCGAACTTCTGGCCGACCTGGCGGGCGAGGTAGGCCGAGCCGAAGCCGCCGTCGAAGCTGCCGACGTCGGCGTCGGTCTGCTTGAACCGCGCGTGCTCGGCGCTGGCCAGGGTGAGGTCGGAGACGACGTGCAGGCTGTGCCCGCCCCCTGCCGCCCACCCGGGGACGACGCAGACGACCACCTTCGGCATGAACCGGATGAGCCGCTGCGCCTCGAGCACGTGCAGCCGGCCGCTGGTGCGCCCCTTCTCGTGCTCGTAGCCGTGCCGCCCGCGCACCCGCTGGTCGCCGCCGGAGCAGAACGCCCAGCCGCCGTCGCGCGGGCTCGGGCCGTTGCCGGTGAGCAGCACGCAGCCGACGTCGGTGGACAGCCGGGCGTGCTCCAGCGCGGTGATGAGCTCGTCGACGGTCTGCGGGCGGAAGGCGTTGCGCACCTCGGGCCGGTCGAAGGCGATGCGGACGACGCCGGCGTCGACGGCGCGGTGGTAGGTGACGTCGCCGAAGTCGAACCCGTCGACGGGCTGCCACGCCGCGTCGTCGAAGGTCTCCGAGACGTCGTCGCGGGCGCTCATGCCAGCAACCTAACCGCGCCCGCGCGCCGGGGCAGGACACGGCCGGGGCCCCCCGGCGCCACGATCAGGTGACCTGATCGTGGGGTGTCCTCCCCGGGCGCCCACGGTCAGGGAGGACGCGCTGCGGTCAGGGAGGACGGACGGCGGGGGTGCGGGGCCGCCGGTAGCGTCGCGCGGGTGCCCGACGGCGCCGCCCTGCGCGTGGGCACCCTCAACATGGCCTCGGGCCGCGGCAGCGACGGCCGGGTCCTGACCGCGCCGCGGCTGGCCGCCGCCCTCGACGGCCTCGACGTCGACGTGCTCGCCGTCCAGGAGGTCGACGCCGGCCAGCCCCGCTCGGGCGGCACCGACCAGGCCGCCGTCCTCGCCGGCGCGCTCGGCGGGGCCGACTGGCGCGCCGCCGCCACGCTCACCGGCACCCCGAGCCCCTTCCGCGGCACCTGGACCGCCGCCGACCCGGCCGCGCTGCGCGGTCCCGGCAGCACGGTGACCGGACCCGCCTACGGCATCGCCCTGGTCAGCCGCCGGCCGGTGTGGCAGTGGGCGTCGCTCGGGCTGGGCACCGGGCGGGCGCGGCTGCCGGTGCGCGCCCCGGACCCCGCGACCGGCCGGCCACGGCTGTGGTGGGTCCCCGACGAACCGCGGATCGCCGTCGCCGCGTGCCTGGACGGGCTCACCGTGGTGGCCACCCACCTGTCGTTCTCACCCCCCACGGCGATCGGGCAGCTGCTCCGGCTGCGCCGCTGGTCGGCGTGCCTGCCCGGTCCGGTGGTCCTGGCCGGCGACCTCAACCTGCCCGGCAGCGTGCCGGCCCGGCTGCTCCGGGCGACCCGGCTGGTCAGCGCACCGAGCTTCCCGGCGGGCTCGCCGCGCACCCAGCTCGACCACGTGCTCGCCCTCGACGGCGGGCTCGCCGGGTCCGGCGCCGCCGCGCACGCGCTGGCCGTCGGCGACCACCGCGCGCTCACGGTCACGGTGGCGCGGCGCTAGACCGGGGCCTCGGACAGCAGCGGGCGCAGCCGGTCCATGGAGGCGGCCAGACCGGGGTGCAGGGTCACCTGGTGCAGCGTGGTCAGCGGGACCCACGCCACGCCGGTGCTCTCCCCGTCGAGCTGCAGCCGGCTCGGGTCGAGCGGGCCGGCGGGGCGGGCCAGCACGGTGGTGTAGGCCCAGCCGCCGTGGTCGTCCACCGAGCGGGCGCCGAGCACGAGGGCCGCGGCGGGCAGCCCCAGCTCCTCCTCGACCTCCCTCAGCGCTCCCTGCTCGGGTGACTCCCCGAGGTGCAGCGCGCCGCCGGGGGTCCCCCACGTGCCGCCGTGGTGCGACCAGAGCGCGCGGTGCTGGAGCAGCAGCTCGGGGCCCTCGCCGCCGTCGCGGTGCACCAGCAGGCCCGCGGCGCCGGCCCGGCCCCAGTGCCGGTGCCCGAGGTCGCAGGTCGTCCAGCCGTCGGTTGGGGTCAGCCCGCTGGTCACCACCCGACCAGTAGACCGCAGCCGCGCCACGGGCCGCCGGAGCGCACTGGCAGGATCCGGCGGGAGCAGCAGCCGACGAACGGGAGGGTCCGTGACCACCACGACGACGATGGCCGAGGTCTCCGGCCTGGTGGGCCAGGAGCTGGGCACCAGCGACTGGTTCGAGGTGACCCAGGACCGGGTGGACACCTTCGCCGACGCCACCGGTGACCACCAGTGGATCCACGTCGACGTCGAGCGCGCGAAGGCCGAGAGCCCCTTCGGCGGCCCGATCGCGCACGGCTACCTGACGCTGTCGCTCCTGGTGCCGCTGTTCGCCCAGGTCATCTTGGTCACCGACACCGCGATGGGCGTCAACTACGGCCTGAACAAGGTCCGCTTCCCCTCCCCGGTGCCGGTGGGCTCGCGGGTGCGGCTGACCGCGACCCTCAAGGACGTCGAGCAGGTCACCGGCGGGCTGCAGCTGACCTTCAGCGCCGTCATCGAGCGCGAGGGCAGCGAGAAGCCCGCCTGCATCGCCGAGCCGGTCTACCGCTACTACGGCGCCTGAGCGCCCGGTGCGGATCGCCGTCTTCACCGGTAGCCGGTCGGGACCGGCCGCGCACCAGGAGGCGGCCGCGGCGCTGGCCGCCGGGCTGGCCGGCGCCGGGGTCGGGCTCGTCTACGGCGGCGGGCACGTCGGGTTGATGGGCGCCGTCGCCGACGCCGCGCTGGCCGCCGGCGGCGAGGTGGTCGGGGTGATCCCGCAGCACCTGGTCGACGACGAGCTGGCCCACCCCGGGCTGCCGCGGCTGGAGGTCGTGGCCTCGATGCACGAGCGCAAGGCGCGCATGGCCGAGCTCGCCGACGCCTTCGTCGCGCTGCCCGGCGCCGCCGGCACCCTCGAGGAGCTGTTCGAGGCCTGGACCTGGGGGATGCTCGGGCTGCACGCCAAGCCGGTCGCGCTGCTCGACGTCGACGGGTTCTGGCAGCCGCTGCTGGCCCAGCTGCGGCGGATGGCCGACGACGGCTACCTCGAGCGGCGCCGGCTCGACGCGCTCGGCGTGGTGACCGACGCCGCCGGGCTGCTCGACTTCGTCGCCGGCTACGAGCACCCGCCGCGCAAGTGGGCCGACGGCAGGCCGCCCCGCCCCTGACCCGCGGCGGGACCCCGCAGGGAGCCGTAGCGTCGCCGTCGTGGAGCGCTGGGACGTCGTGGTCGTCGGCGGCGGCCCGGCGGGGTCGGCCGCCGCGCTGTCGGCCCGGGACACGGGCGCCTCGGTGCTCGTGCTCGACCGCGCGGACTTCCCGCGCGACAAGGTCTGCGGCGACGGGATCGCCCCGGAGGCCCTCGACGTGCTGGCCGGCCTCGGGGTCGACGTCGCCGCGCTGGTCGCCGGCTACGCCCCCGCGCCGCGGCTGTCGCTGCGCTCGCCCGGCGGGGCGACCGTCGACCGGGCCACGCACCGGCCGTCGTCGGTGGTGCCGCGGGCGGTGTTCGACGCCCGGCTGCTGGCCGCCGCGCTCGACCGCGGCGCCGTCCTCCGCCGGCACGCCGTCCGGTCGGTGACCCCGGGACCCGACGGCGTGGACGTCGACGGGGTGCTGCGGGCCGGGGTGCTCGTGGCCGCGGACGGGGCGGAGTCCGTCGTCCGCCGCGCGGTGGGCCTGCCCCGCAACCGTGACGACCGGTTGGCCGTGGCGCTGCGCGGCTACGCGCCCGAGCTGCCGGGCCAGGCCGGCACCCAGGTGCTGGTGACCACCGAGCAGCGCTGGCCGGCCTACGCCTGGTCGTTCCCGCTCGGCGACGGGCGGGCCAACGTCGGCTACGGCGAGCTGGTGTCCGGGGGCGCCACCCGGGCAGCGCTGGTCGACGGGCTGACCCGACTGCTGCCCGACAGCTGGGCCGGCGGGGAGCCCGAGGGCCTGCGGGCGCACCGGCTGCCGCTGTCGACCGGCCGCCCGCGCCAGCCCGACGGACGGGTGCTGCTCGCCGGCGACGCCGCGTCGCTGATCAACCCGATGACCGGCGAGGGCATCTTCTACGCCGTCCTGTCGGGAGCCTTGGCCGGCCGGGCCGCGACCGCCGGTGCCGGTGCGGGCGCGGCGCACCGGCGGGCGCTGCGCCGGCGGCTGGGCGGGCACCTGCGCTCGGCCGGGGTGGCGTCGTGGGTGAGCCGGTGGCCGGTCGTCATGGACGCCGCCTTCCGCGCCGCGGCCGCCGACCAGCGGGTGTTCGACGACGTCGTCGCCCTGGGCCTGGCCGACGGCCGGCTCACCGCCCGCACCCTGGCCGCCGCCGCCCGCTCCCTGCGCTGAACGACGACCGCGGTCAGGTCTGCGCGGGCAGCACGTGGTCGCCGACGCGGTCGGTGGACAGGCACAGCGAGCAGACGTGCGCGCCGTGGGTGGCGCAGGCGGTCATGTCGGGCCGCTCGTAGTCCTGCCGGCAGACGTGGCAGCTCAGGACGGCGTCGGAGGGGTTGCCGTGCTCGTCGAGCAGCGGCAGGTCGATGCCGTCGTCGACGCGGCGCAGGTACCACCGGCCGCGGGTGGCCACGGCCAGCAGCGGCGGGAGCACGAACGCCAGGCCGATGGCGACCAGCGGGGAGAACGGCTGCAGGGACTCGCCCAGCCCGCCGAAGAAGCAGACGATCGAGACGCCGGCCGCCACGAGCATCGAGACGAAGCCGACCGGGTTGACCGCGTAGAGCATCCCGCGGCGGAACTCGGGCTGCTTCGGCGAGAGCCCGAGCAGGTACTTGTTGACGGCGATGTCGGTGGCCACGACGACGATCCAGGCGATGCCGCAGTTGGCGTAGAAGCCGAGGATCGTGTTGAGGAAGTCGAACATGTCGGCCTCCATCAGCACGAGCGCGATGGCCAGGTTGACGCCGAGGAACACCAGCCGGCCGGGGTAGCGGCCGGTCACGCGGGTGAAGCTGTTGGTCCAGGCCAGCGACCCGGAGTAGGCGTTGGTGACGTTGATCTTCACCTGGCTGATCACCACGAGGACGACGGCGAGGGCCAGCGCCAGCCACCCCGGCATCAGGTCGCGGTAGATCTCGAGGAACTGGTGCACCGGCTGGTTGGCCACGGCCACGCCGTCGGTGGCGTTGGCGATCAGCCAGACGGCGAGGAACAGGCCGATCACCTGCTTGACCGCGCCGAAGAGCACCCAGCCCGGCCCCGCCAGCAGCACCGCCGTCCACCAGCGGCGGCTGTTCTCCGGCGTCTTCGGCGGCATGAACCGCAGGTAGTCGATCTGCTCGGCGATCTGCGCGATCAGCGACAGGCACACGCCGGCGGCCAGCAGCACCGAGCCGACGTCGGGCGTGCCGGCGCCGTCCTCGCCGCGGTAGGCGAAGAACGCCGACACCGACTCGGGGTGGCTGACCAGCAGGTAGGCGAACGGGACGACCATGAGGACCAGCCACAGCGGCGTCGTCCAGACCTGGAGCGTGGACAGGACCTTCATGCCGTAGACGACCAGCGGGAAGATCACCAGCGTGCTCACCGCGTAGCCCAGCCACAGCGGGACGCCGAGGCCGAGCTCGAGGCCCTGGGCCATGATCGAGCCCTCGAGGGCGAAGAAGATGAAGGTGAACGTCGCGAAGACGACGTTGGTGACCACCGAGCCGTAGTAGCCGAAGCCGCTGCCCCGGGTGATCAGGTCGAGGTCGAGGTTGTACCGGGCGGCGTAGTAGGCCAGCGGGAACCCGGTCAGGATCACGACGACGGCGAAGACGGCGATGCCCCACAGCGCGTTCGTCGTCCCGTAGCTGATGCCGATGTTGGCGCCGATCGCGAAGTCGGCGAGGTAGGCGATGCCGCCCAGGGCCGAGACCGCGACGACGCCGGTCGACCAGCGCCGGTAGCTGCGCGGGGCGAACCGGAGGGTGTAGTCCTCGAGCGTCTCGCGGGTCGCGGCGTCGGGTGAGGACCCAGTGCCGGTGGCCGTCGGTGGTGCCGCCGTCGTGCTGTCGAGCTCGCTCTGGGTCACGCGTGTCCCCCGGGGTCGTCCGTCCTGACGTCCCCGCGAGCCTGGCGACGCCGTGTTGCCGCCCGATGACCCCGCCGTTGCTTCGGTGTGCTGCTTCGCGGCACAGGACAGCGACGACCGTCGACGTGCTGTGCCCGAGGACGGCGGTCCGCGCCGCCGCCTGCTGCTGAGCGGAGGGCGTGGGATTCGAACCCACGATGGGTGTGACCCCATAGCGGTTTTCAAGACCGCCGCCATCGGCCTCTAGGCGAGCCCTCCTGGCTGCACAGAGGCGCTCTGACCCGCACCTGTGCCGCTCGACCCATCCTACGAGCGCTCGGGCACCGCTCCGCCGAGGCCGCTGCCCAGCACCCGTGGCGGCCGCCCGGGTCCACGTCGGGGTCCCCCGGCACGCGACGCGGTGGTGACGCAGACGTGACGCCGGCTCCCTACCGTCCGGGTTCGTCGCTTACCGACCACACGGGCGGAGTCCCCCATGACCGGAGCAGAACCGTTCGCCGTCAGCGCCCCCGACGTCAGCCACGTCGTCATCGAGATCTTCGGCGGGGACAACAACCTCAGTCCCTACGTCGAGGAGGACATGGCCGAGATGCTGGCCGGCGCGCGCGGCGACTTCGCGGTGCTCGCCCTCGCCGACTACGCCCGGGGCAAGGCCGAGGTCGTCGAGCTGTCGCGCCACATCGACGACGGACGACGGACCATCGAGGACTGGGGCGAGATCGACACCGGCGACCCCGAGACGCTGGCCACCTTCCTCGCGCGGGCGCTGGCCACCTACGGGCCCGGTACGCGCAAGGCGATCGGGTTCTGGGACCACGGGTCCGGCACGTTCGACGAGGGCGACCCGAACGAGACGGTGATCGAGCGCCGCTCCATGCGCACGCCGCGCCACCTGCGCACCCGCTCCTGGCGGGACCCCCGGCTCTTCATCAGCCGCTACCGCAAGACGATGGACCCGCACCTCCGGGCGATGCTGCACGACGACACCAACGCGGGCGTGCTGACCAACCTCGAGGCCACCGGCGTGCTGAAGGCGGCGTTCAGCCGGGCAGGACAGGAGGAGAAGGTCGACATGATCTTCTCCGACACCTGCCTGAACGGCATGGTCGAGGTGCTGGACCAGCTCAAGGACTTCGCGCACACGATCGTCGCCTCCGAGGAGCTCGAGCCCGGCGACGGGTGGGAGTACCAGGAGTGGTTCTCGGCGATGAGCGACGACCCGCCCACGACCCCCGACCAGTGGGCGACCCAGGCGGTGGAGGCGTACGGGCGCGGCTACGAGGGCCGCACGATGGAGTACCCCTGCACCCTGGCCGCCTTCCGCAGCGAGCAGGGCGTCACCGAGGCCTTCGCCGCACTCGTCGCGGCGGTGCGCCCGCTCGGCGAGCAGGGCTTCGGTGCCCTGGCGCTGACCCGGATGAGGACGCAGAGCTTCGCGAGCAACTACGACAGCTTCGACCTCTACGACTTCGCCGAGCGCCTGTCCTCGACCTGCGCGCACTCGGCCGAGGTCGTCGCGGCCTGCGACGAGCTCCGGAGAGCCCTGGACGAGGCCCGCATCCGCTCCGTGGCACTGGGCCCGACGGTCCAGCAGGCGCACGGTCTGGCGTTCTGGTTCCCCAGCTCGGCCGCCAGCTTCGCGCGCGACATTGGCACCTACCGCCGGCTGGCCTTCGCGAAGGACACCGGCTGGGCGGACTACCTCGAGGCGAACCTCGCGAGCTGAGGCGGACGCCGCCGAGGTCAGCCGATCCGGCGGACGACGTGGGCGCCGCCGAGCGGGTCGACGGCGAAGCCCCGCAGCGCCAGGACGTCGGCCAGGGCCTGGTTCATCGCCTGCTGCACCAGCGCGTGCGCGATGTCGCCGTGGACCTGGTCGACGCCCATCCGGTCGTGCTGCAGCCAGCTCACGACGATGCCGCCGAGCGCGGGCTCGGGGAGCAGGACGGCCCCGCCGGTGCCGGTGGCGTCGTGCAGGGCCAGCCCGGCCTCGCACAGCGCCGCGGTCACCTCCACCACCAGCGTGCCCAGGGCGGCGTCGTCGTCGGACAGCACGGTGTCCCAGTCCTCGGGCAGCCGGTCGAGCTGCTCACCGAGGTGCGCCAGCCACGCCCCGTCTTGCGGCGACGGTCGCCGGGTCAGGCCGCCGTCCGCCCGGCGGGACCCGTGCACGAGGCGGGCGGCCGGCTCCCGGGCGCCGGCCGCCCAGCCGGCCTCGGCCCGCTCGGCGAACGGCCCGGCGACCACCCGCTCCGAGCCGTCCTCCTCGTCGACGACGAGCCACCAGCCCTGGCGGACGCCACCGCCGACGAGCACCTCACCACCGGACCGTGCGCCGATGCCGCTCACGAAGACCACCCCCGAGTTCACGCGGGCCGACGGGGAAGGCGTCGGCCGCTGCCTCCCACCGGTTCCCGGCCGGGGGCAGTGGCGAAACGGTATGAGCGGACACGGTCCCGGACGCCCGCCCGGGACGGGCTGCGGCGCCCACGTGCACGGATCGTTGCCGGAGGCCCGATCGCGGCCGGTGACCGGCCCTCCGGAGCCACCACTTGTCGACCGCGACGGTCCGCGTCCAGCGTGGGCGGGCACCGGACCCCCGCGGTGACCCCGTTCCGGCGACGACGCCCCCGGCGTGTCGCCGGCTCGGCGTGACCCGGACCACCCGTCGGGACCGCGGGCATGATCCGGGCACGACCGGTGTTCGCGGTGGAGAGGGTCCGCGGCCTCGTGTCGACCTCACCCCCGCACGTCGACCGAAGGACACCCCCTGCCCGAGACCGTCCCCCCGCAGTCGCCCGCCCGCCGTCGCCGGCGGCTGCCCGCCGACGAGCGCGCCACCGCCAGGACGACGGCCGACCGTCCTGCCGACCGCTCCCCCGACCGCGAGGCCGACCGGGCCGCTGCCCGTGACGCCGCCCGCGAGGCCGCCCGCGAGGAGCGCCGTGCCCAGCAGTCGTGGGTCGAGGGCGCCGCGCCGGAGCTGCCGGTGCGCAGCACCCCGCCCGAGCGGGTCGTCTTCCACCTCGGCCCCACCAACTCCGGCAAGACGTACGAGTCGCTGCAGGCCCTGGCCGCCACCGGCTCCGGCGTCTACGCCGCGCCGCTGCGCCAGCTGGCGCAGGAGGCCCACGCCAAGCTCGCCGCCCAGCTGCCCGAGGGCACCGTCGGCCTGTCCACCGGCGAGGAGGAGATCGACCCGCACGCGCCGATCGTCTGCTGCACGGTGGAGAAGGCCCCGGTGCGCGGGGAGCTCCTGGTCCTCGACGAGTCGCACTGGGTGGCCGACCCCGAGCGCGGTCACCACTGGGCGCGGCTGCTGCTCACCGGCGAGTACCGCGAGATGCACCTGATCTCCGCCGCCGAGGCCCACCCGCTCCTCGCGCCGCTCGTCGCCGACGCCGGCCGGGTCGACGTCGTCCACCACCAGCGGCTGTCCCGGCTCGACGTCCTGCGGGCTCCGGTCCGCACCACCGGCGTCCGCCCGCAGACGCTCGTCGTCGCCTTCTCCCGCAAGACCGTCTACGCCGTCGCCGCCGAGCTCGACCGGCACCGGCCCGGGCGGGTCGGCGTCCTCTACGGCGCGCTCCCCCCGGCCACCCGGCGCGAGGTCATCGAGCGGTTCACCACCGGCGAGCTCGACGTGCTGGTCACCACCGACGTGATCGGCCACGGCATCAACGTGCCGGCCACGACGGTGCTCTTCGCCGAGACGACGAAGTTCGACGGCTCCGAGCTGCGGCCGCTGCGCAGCTGGGAGGCCGCGCAGATCGCCGGGCGGGCCGGCCGCTACGGCCTCACCGGGCACGGGACGGCCGGCGTGCTGACCGGCGTGCCGGGGCTCAAGCCCTCGGCCGCGCTGGTGTCGGTCGGCGCCGAGGTCGCGCGCGGCGACCGGGCCAGCGACCTGCCCGAGCGCGCGCCGCGGCTGCGCCCCGAGCTGGCCGACCTCGGCGCCTTCGAGGCGGTCGACCTGCCCGAGGCCCTGGTCCGCTGGCAGGCCTGGGCCCGCGCGGCCACCCGTGACGAGGCGATGACGCCGGACGACGTGACGAGTCTGGTGCTGCGGGTGCGGGCGCTCCTGCCGCTGCTCCGCGGACCGCTCGGTGCCGCCGGCGACCTGCACACCGTCTGGCGGCTGGTGAACCTGGCGATCGACTACGACCCGCCGCGCCGCACCCGCTGGCTGGTGCTGGCCCGGGCCGCGCTGCGGCACGCGGTCGGCCTGCCCGTCCCCCCGGAGCTGGTGCTGCCCGACGTCCCGGTCGGCAGCGCGGTCGACGCGTACGAGCAGGCCGCGGCGGGCGCCCGCGACGCCCAGACGCTGCTCCGGCAGTTCCCCGGGGTCGCCGGCCTGAGCAGCGACGACGCCGCCTGGGTCGAGGAGGAGTGCGCCGAGGCGATCAGCGAGATGCTGCCGGACGCCATCTCGGTCAGCCGGTCGGGGAGCTGCGCCGAGTGCGGCACCGCGATCGCCCCGTGGTTCAGCACCTGCCGCCCGTGCAGCGCGCCCCGCGGCCGGGGCGCCGACGGCGGACCGGGACGCGACGGCGGCCGCGGGCACCGCGGCGGCAGCCGGCCGGGCTCGCGGTCGGGCTCGCGGTCGGGCTCGCGGTCGGGCCGCCGCCCCACCCGGACCGGCCGGGACTGACCCCCTCGTCCCGGCGTCACCGGCCGCCACGTCGAGACGCGGCTGGCCGCGGTCTCCCACGCGGGATGACCACGACCAGCCGCACCTCACCGGGGCGGTCAGGCCTCCGGGGGCTCGCCGGCGGCGAGCAGGCGGTCGTAGACGACCGCGGCGAGGACGCCACCGACGGTGGGCGCCAGGAGGTAGATCCACAGCGACGAGAGCTGCCCGGCCAGCAGGTCGGGCCCGAACGCCCGCGCCGGGTTGACCGCACCACCGGTCAGCGGCCCCGCGACGAAGATGCCGGCGGCGAGCGCGAAGCCCACGGCCACCGGCGCGATCGCCGCCTGGGCGCGGTCGTCGGTGGCCACGGACACCACGACCAGGACCAGGACGAACGTGACCAGCGCCTCGGCCAGGAACGCCTGGCCGGCGGAGATGCCGCCCAGCGGCACGGTGGCGCCGAGCTGCCCCTGGTCGCGGGCCGCCGCGCCGAAGACCGCCCACGTGGCCGCCACGCCGGCGACCCCGCCCGCGAGCTGGGCGACGACGTAGGCGCCGGCGGCCGGCCACGGGAAGCGCCGCGTCACGGCCAGGCCCAGCGTGACCGCCGGGTTGAGGTGGCACCCCGAGACGTGCCCGAACGCCGCGGCCAGCGCGGTGAGCGTGAACCCGAAGGCGAGCACCACGGCCAGCGAGTCGTAGGTGGCCTGGCCGGTGGCGGCACTGGCCACCGCGGTGCCGGTGCCGACGAACACCAGGATCGCCGTTCCGATGAACTCCGTGAGCGCCGTGCGCCCCACCGTCGTCCCGATCCTGCTGCCGTAGAGACCGGTGGTCGCGGTCTCCCGGGCGGTCCTGCTCGACGCCATCTCTCGTTCCCCGTTCCGGCGGCGCCCCTGCGCCGTCCACGGGGTCGGCGGGTAGCCGGTTCCCCCCGCGGGCAAACGGACTGACGCGTCTCACCGGGTGCCGGCGAGGTCAGCCCGGCCGGCTGCCGGCCGCCGTCGCGCCGGAGGAGCTCCCGTCCGCGCCCGGAGCCGCGTCGGGTCGCGCGACCGGCGTCCCCACCACCCCGTGCAGGTGGCAGGCGGCCACGTGACCGGGCGCGGACCCCACCGGCTGCAGCGCCGGGTCGACGTCGGGGCAGGGCTCGAAGACGTCGGGGCAGCGGGTGCGGAACCGGCAGCCGCTCGGCACCCGGGACGGCGAGGGGACGTCGCCGCGCAGCACGATCCGCTGGCGCGAGCGCTCGAGCTGCGGGTGCGGCAGCGGCACCGCCGACAGCAGCGCCCGGGTGTAGGGCATCTGCGGGTCCGTGGCGACGGCGGCCGCCGGCCCGACCTCGACCACCCGGCCCAGGTACATGACGGCGATCCGGTCGGACACGTGCCGCACGGCCGAGAGGTCGTGGGAGACGAACAGCAGCGTGAGCCCGAGCTGGCGCTGCAGCCGGCGCAGCAGGTTGAGCACCTGGGCCTGCACGCTGACGTCGAGGGAGGCGATCGCCTCGTCGCACACCAGGAAGTCCGGCTCGCCGGCCAGCGCGCGGGCGATGCCGACCCGCTGCCGCTGCCCGCCGGAGAACTCGTGCGGGTAGCGGGCGGCGACCCCCGCATCGAGGCCGACCAGCGCCAGCAGCTCGCGCACCCGCGCGGCGCGTGCCTGCCGGCCCGGGTGCAGGCCGTGCACCTCGAGCGGCTCGCTCACCGTCTGCGCCACGGTGCGCCGCGGGTCGAGCGAGGCGAACGGGTCCTGGAACACCATCCCGGCCCGGCGGCGCAGGTCCCGCAGCTCCCGCCGGGACATCCGCGTGACGTCGGCGCCGTCGAAGGTGACCGTCCCCCCGGTCGGTGGCACCAGCCGCAGCAGCGCGTTGCCGAGCGTCGACTTCCCGCAGCCGGACTCGCCGACCAGGCCCAGCGTCTCGCCGCGGTACACGTCGAGGTCGACGCCGTCGACGGCGCGCAGCACACCGCTGGTGCGGCGCAGCACCCCGCCCGACCGGACGGGGAAGTGCACCTCCAGCCCCCGGGCGGAGACCAGCACGTCCCGCTCGGCGGTGCCCTCCGACAGCGACGTCACGACGCCTCCCCCTCCGCGCACCACGTCGCCGCCCGGTGCGGCAGGCCGGCGCGCCCGGCGCCGACGACCGCCAGCGGTGGCTGCTCGGTCTCGCAGCGGGCGTCGCCGCGCACCGGGCAGCGCGGCCAGAACACGCAGCCGGCAGGCAGGTCGGTCGGCGGGGGCGGCGTCCCGGGGATGGTGGCGAGGTCGCCGTCGTCCGCCGTGGCCAGGTCGGGCAGCGCGCCGAGCAGGCCGCGCGTGTAGGGGTGCACCGGCCGCTCGAGGACGTCGTCGACCGTGCCGTCCTCCACGCACCGCCCCCCGTACATGACCAGCACCCGGTCGGCGATGCCGGCCACGACGCCGAGGTCGTGGGTGATCCAGATCACGCCGGTGCCGTGCTCGCTGCGCAGCCGCTCGACCAGGTCGAGGATCTGCGCCTGCACGGTGACGTCGAGGGCGGTGGTGGCCTCGTCGGCGATCAGCAGCCCCGGCGAGTTCGACAGCGCGATCGCGATGACCACCCGCTGCCGCATGCCGCCCGACAGCTCGTGCGGGTAGCGGTCCACCGCCCGCCCGGGGTCGGGCAGGCCCACCTCGGCGAGCAGCTCGACCGCTCGCGCGCGGGCCGCGGCCTTCGACACCGACCCGTGCGCGCGCAGGCCCTCGGTGAGCTGCCGGCCCACGGTGAGCACGGGGTTGAGCGAGGTCATCGGGTCCTGGAACACCATGCCGACGCCGGGGCCGCGCACCTGGCGCAGCCGCTCGCCGTCCATGGCCAGCAGGTCCTCGCCGTGCAGCAGCGCCCGGCCGGTCACCGTCGCCGTCCGCGCGGGCAGCAGCCCCATCAGCGCGAGCACCGACACGCTCTTGCCGCTGCCGGACTCCCCCACCACGGCCACGGTCTCCCCCGCGCCGACGCTGTAGCTCAGGCCGTTGACCACGTGCGCCGTCCCGCGCGGGGTGCGCAGGTCCACCCGCAGGTCCTCGACCTCCAGGACCGGGGTCGCGGCCCCCTCCGGCGACGGGGCGCTCACCGGCCGCCCCCGGCCATCAGGGTCCGCTGCCGCGGGTCGAGGACGTCGCGCAGCCCGTCGCCGAGCAGGTTGAAGCACAGCACCGTCACCACGATCGCCAGGCCGGGGAAGACCGTGTACCACCAGGCCTGGTCGATGAAGCCGCGGCCGTCGGCGAGCATCAGCCCCCACGACGGGTTGGGCCGGCGCGGCCCCAGCCCGAGGAAGGACAGCGCCGCCTCGGCCAGCACCGCGAAGGCGAGGCTGATCGAGGTCTGCACGATGATCGGCGGGGCGGCGTTGGGCAGCACGTGCCGGGTGATCAGCCGCCGGTCCGAGGCGCCCACCGAGCGCGAGGCCCGCACGTACACCTCCTCGCGCACGCCGAGCACGCTCGCGCGCGTCACCCGGGCGAAGATCGGCACGTAGACGATCCCGATGGCGAGGATGGCGTTGCCCGGCCCCGCGCCGCGGATGGCCACGATGGCGATGGCCAGCAGGACGGCGGGGAAGGCGAACACCACGTCCATGAGGCGCATGAGGACGTCGTCGACCCACTTGCCGTAGAAGCCGGCCAGCAGCCCGATGAGCGTGCCCACGACCAGGGCGAACGCGACGGAGGCGAAGCCGACCCGCAGCGACGTCGACGCACCCAGGACCACCCGGCTGAGCACGTCGCGGCCGAACTCGTCGGTGCCGAACGGGTGGGCCCAGCTCGGCGGCTGCAGCTGCCGCGACGGGTCCTGGTCGTTGGGGCCGTCGGGCGCGAGCGTCTCGTCGAAGACCGCGGCCAGGACGATCAGGACGAGGACGACGGCCGAGACCGCCGCGGTGGGGTTCCGGGCGAGCAGGCCCAGCGTCTCCCGCCAGCGGGGACGCGGCGGGGCCGCGGTCGGCAGGGGCTCGGACGGCGGGGGCTCGGACGGCGGGGGCTCGGACGGCGGGGGCGCGGCCGGGGTGGCGCCCGGTGTCGGCAGCTGCGTCATCGGCGGGCGATCCTCGGGTCGATGCGGCTGTAGAGCAGGTCCACCAGCAGGTTGATCACGAGGAAGACCAGGGCGAAGAGGAGCACCGCCCCCTGCAGCACGGGGAAGTCGCGGTCGCGCACCGCCTGGTAGGCCAGCTGCCCCAGCCCCGGCCAGGAGAAGACGATCTCCACCACGACGACGCCCGACAGCAGGTAGGCCAGCTGCACGCCGATCACGGTGACCAGGGGCAGCAGCGCGTTGCGCAGCACGTGCCAGGTGAGCACCTGCCGGGTGGGCACGCCCTTGGCCTGCGCCGTCCGCACGTGGTCCTGCCCCAGCGCCTCGAGCATGCTCGACCGGACGAACCGGGTGATCACCGAGCCGGAGACGACGCCGGTGGCCACCGCGGGCAGCACCAGGCGCTGCAGCCAGCCCAGCGGGTCCTCCGTCAGCGGGACGTACCCGCCCGAGGGCAGCACGCCCAGCGTCCCGGCGAAGACCAGGATCAGCACGATCGACAGCCAGAAGTCCGGCACCGAGATGCCGAACTGGCTGACGACGGTGGCCACCCGGTCGACGAGCGACCGCGGGTGCAGCGCCGAGAGCATGCCCAGGGGCAGGGCGATGACCAGGGCCACCACCAGCGCGGCCAGCGCCAGGGCCAGCGTCGGCGGCAGCCGCTCGGCGATCAGCGCGGTCACCGTGTCGCCGCTGCGGAAGCTCACCCCCAGGTCGCCGGTGAGCGCCCGCCCCGCCCAGCGGAAGTACTGCTCGACCAGGGGCAGGTCCAGCCCGTTGCGCGCCCGGAGGGCGTCGTAGGTCTCCTGCGAGAACCGGGTGCCGAGGGCCAGGCGGACCGGGTCGCCCGGCACCAGGTGGATGAGCGAGAAGACCAGGACGCTCACGCCGGCCAGGACGACCAGGGCCTGGCCGGCCCGCCGGAGCAGATAGCCGGTCAGGGCAGCTCCACCGTCTCGAAGTTGATCGCCGAGTCGGCGCGCACCTGGTAGCCGGTCAGCCCGGGCACCCAGGCCTGCACCTCGTCGGGGTTGTAGAGGTAGAGGTAGGAGACGTCGTCGACGATCACCCGCGCGGCCTGGTCGTAGAGGTCCTTGCGCGCGGCCCGGTCGACCTCGGTGGCGGCCCGGGTCAGCAGGTCGTCGACCTGCGGGTTGCTGTAGCCCTGGTAGTTGCTGCCGCCGGTGGACAGGTGCTGGTTCTCGTAGAAGTCGGCCGGGTCGATGTTGCCGATCCAGCTGAGCATGAAGGCGTCGAAGTCACCCTGGTCCTGGCGGTCCAGCCAGGTGGCGAAGTCCTCCTCCTGGATCTCCACCTCGATGCCGATGGGCTCGAGCTGGCTGGCGATGACCTGCGCGGCGGCCACCGTCTCGGGGTACTCGTCGGTGACCATCAGGCCCATCGTCAGCGGCGTCTGGACGCCGGCCTGCTCGAGCAGCTGGCGGGCGGCGTCCTGGTCCGGCGTGAACGGCGCGTGGTCGAGGAACCAGGGGCTGCCCTCGGGGATCGCCGTCTGGTTGGTCTGCGCCGCGCCGAAGCGGGCGGCCTGGGTGACCTCGTCGCGGTCGATCGCGGTGGCGATCGCCCGGCGCACGTCCCGGTTGTCGAACGGCGGGACCGCGTAGTTCATCGACAGGTAGAAGTACTCGACGCTGGTGACCGAGCCGAGCTCGACCGCCTCGTCGTCCGACAGGTCCTCGACGTTCTGCGGCGGCACGTTGTCGGTCCACTGCACCTCGCCGTTGCGCAGCGCAGTCAGCGCCGAGCTCGCCTCGGTGATGTAGCGGAACTCGACGCCGTCGACGGTCGGCGCGCCGCCCCAGTGGTCGGCGAACGCGGTGAGCACGGTGCCGTTGGCGTCGGAGCTCTCCAGCTGGAAGGGGCCGGTGCCGTTGGCCTCGCTCTGCAGGTCGAACTCCTCGGCGGCGTCCTCCGAGACGACGGCCATGCCCTTGAACGAGCCGATGAGCTCGAGCAGGTTCGGCGTGGGCCGGGTCAGCGTCATGACGACGGTCTGCGGGTCGGGCGCGGCGATGTCGGCGACCGTGGCGAACCGGTAGGCGTTGGACAGCTCCTCGTCGATGATCCGCCGGTAGCTGTAGACCACGTCGGCGGAGTCGAACTCGCTGCCGTCGTGGAACGTCACGCCGTCGCGCAGGGTGAACGTCCAGGTCAGCCCGTCGGGGCTGGTCGTCCACGACTCGGCCAGGCTCGGCTGCATCGTGAGGTCCTCGGCGCCGGGGACGACGAGGGTGTCGTAGACGTTCTCCAACACCTGGAAGCTCGCGTAGGCGTTGGTGACGTGCGGGTCGAGCTGGTCGGGCTGGGCGCTGACCGCCGCGACGAGGGTGTTCTCCCCGCCGCCCCCGCCCCCGCCACCGGTGTCGACGCTCTCGCCGCCGCCACCACAGGCGGTCAGGAGGAGTGCCGCGGCGGCGGCCAGGGGCAGGAACCGGTTCGGGCGCACGGGGGACCTCCGGGCTCGGCGGCGTCGTCCGACCCGACCCTGGCCCGGCCGCAGCCGGCTCGCAGGTCGGGACGCCGATCGTTGCGGGCCCGTGACCACCCGACCACGCCGCGGCGCGAGGGCTGTGCAGCGGCAGGCCGGCGTGCGGATCCCGCGGGACGAAGGGGAACGGACACCCGCTGGTCCGGCTAACGTCCCCGGTCGCCGCCCAGCAGCTCGAGAGGACGTGCCATGGCTCGTGCAGTCGTCACCGGAGGGGCGGGGTTCCTCGGATCCCACCTGTGCGAGGCACTGCTCGACCGGGACATCGAGGTCCTCTGCCTCGACAACTTCCTCACCGGCACGCCGGAGAACGTCGCGCACCTGCTGGAGCACCCGCGGTTCCGGCTGGTCCGCGCCGACGTCACCGACTACGTGCACGTGCCGCAGCCGCTGGACCACGTCCTGCACTTCGCCTCCCCGGCATCGCCCATCGACTACGCCGAACTGCCGATCCACACCCTGAAGGTCGGCTCCGTCGGCACGCTCCACGCGCTCGGCCTGGCCAAGGAGAAGCGGGCCCGGTTCCTCCTGGCCTCGACGTCGGAGTGCTACGGCGATCCGCTCGTCCACCCGCAGCCGGAGAGCTACTGGGGGAACGTCAACCCGGTCGGCCCCCGCGGCGTGTACGACGAGGCCAAGCGCTTCGCCGAGGCGCTCACCTCGGCGTACCGGCGCACCCACGGTGTGGACACGGCGATCGTGCGGATCTTCAACACCTACGGGCCGCGCATGCGGCCGCGCGACGGGCGGGCGATCCCCACGTTCATCCGCCAGGCGCTGGCCGGTGAGCCGCTGACCGTCGCCGGCGACGGCGGCCAGACGCGTTCGGTCTGCTACGTCAGCGACCTGGTCGACGGGCTGCTGCGGCTCCTCCTGTCGGGCGCGTCGGGGCCGATGAACATCGGCAACCCGCACGAGGTCCCGGTGCTCCACCTCGCGGAGCGGATCCGGGAGCTGACCGGCTCCCGGTCGCCCATCGAGTCCATCCCCCGCCCGGAGGACGACCCGACGGTGCGCCAACCGGACATCACCCTGGCGCAGACCGTGCTGGGCTGGGCGCCGCAGGTGGCACTCGACGAGGGCCTGCAGCGGACGATCGCCTGGTTCCGCGAGCACCCGGAGCTCGCTCCCGCCCGCGCCAGCGCCTGAACGGGTGGCGGCCGGCGGGTCAGCGGCCGGTCCGCCGGTCCGCGGCGGCCACGGCTCCCGCGGCGAGGACCAGACCGGCGAGCACACCGACCGCGGCCGTCAGACCGGCCCGGGCTCCGGGGGCTCTGTCCGGCACGTCTCCTTCACCCGCACCGGCAACACCCGTCCGGTGGACGGCGTCCTGCGGATCGACGGGGACGGCACGAGCGACATCACGCTCGAGGACTGCACCTTCCCTGCTCCGCAGGGGCCGGTTCGGCCGCGGTGGTCGACGCAGCCGACCGGGTGCGGCTCCTGCGGTGCTCGTTCGCCGCTGCGCCGGGCGGACGGCTGCTCGTCGTCGGGCCCCGGACACCGGTGACCGGCCTGTCCGTGGAGGCCTGCCGGCCGACCGGCATCGGCGACGGCACCCACGGGATCGAGCTGGTGGACGTCGACGGCGCACGGATCGCCGACTCGGTGTTCCTGCAGCTCCGCGGGGCCACGACCGCCCGCGCCGTCCGGGTGGCCGCGACGTCGAGCGGGGTCGTGCTCGAGGGCAACGACCTCACCGGCCTGAGCAGCCCCGGGGAGGTCACCGACCTCGCCGGTGACACGGTGGCCCGCGACAACCGCGGGGCGTAGGTCGCTACGCCTCACCCGCCGTGGCCCGGCGGAGCGCGTCGAGGTCGACCTTGGGCTCGCGCTCCGTGGTGAGCAGCCCGTTGACCTCCTGGTACGTGTCGGTCAGCTGCGTCCAGCAGGCACCGGCCAGCGCACTGCTGGCGTGCACCGCCGCCCACTGCGCCCGGTAGCGCGCGAGCAGGTCCTCCGGCGAGCGGGCGTCGGCGTAGCCCCACGGCTCGGTGCGGTCGGGGTCGTCCTCGGTGCGCCCGGCGTTCAGCGAGATCCCGCCGAACTCCGAGAGGACCACGGCCCGGCCGGCGACGCCGGCCCGGTCGAGGTCGGCGAGGTGCCCGTCGGGCCGCCGTCCGGTCGCCAGCCGCTCGACGTCGGCCGCGGTGGCGTAGCGGGCGGCGAGCACGGCCGGGTCCTGCTCGTAGTCGTGGACGCCGAGGATCGCGCCGCCGAGGGTCTCCCAGCCGTCGTTCGCCGAGACCGGGCGGGTGCCGTCGAGCGCGTCGGCGGTGGCGGCGAGCGCGCGGACCAGCCCGCGCTGGCTCCGGTCGGTGGCCGCCTCCTGCGCGCCCCACGACTCGTTGAGCGGCACCCACGCGACCACGCTCGGGTGGCCCCGGTGCGCGGCCACCACCTCCGGCCACTCGCGCAGCAGCCGCGCGCCGGCCGTCGGCCCGGGGCGGTACGCCGAGGGCATCTCCGCCCACACCAGCAGGCCCATCCGGTCGGCGAGGGCCAGGTAGCGCGGGTCCTCGGTCTTCTGGTGCTTGCGGGCCCCGGTGAAGCCCAGCGCGCGGGTGAGCTCCAGGTCGCGGCGCAGCGCGGTGACGTCGGGCGGGGTGGCGCCGGTGGCCGGCCAGTAGCCCTGGTCGAGGACCAGCCGCAGCGGCACCGGCCGGCCGTTGACCAGCAGGTGCCCGTCGCCGACCTCGACCGAGCGCAGCGCGGTGTAGCTCGCCACCTCGTCGAGCACCTCGCCGTCGTCACGGACCAGTGCGACCTCGGCGTCGACGATCACCGGGTAGGGCCCCGGCTCCCAGGTCAGGTGCCAGCGGTCGTCCGTGCCGCCGTCCCCCACCTGCAGCGTCCGCTCGACGACGGCACCGTCGACCCGGACGGCGTCCTCGGCCAGCAGCCGGTCGCCGTGCCGGAGGCGCAGGTGCAGGCGGGCGCCGGTCACCGGCACCGACAGCTCCACGCGGACGTCGACGCGCAGCGTGCGGGGGTCACCCCGCCACACGACGTCGGTGACGTGCTCGCGGGCCACCTGCTCGAGCCACGGCGTGCGCCAGATGCCGGTCGTGCGCGGGTAGAAGATCGCGTGCGGCTCGTCGCGCCAGTCCTGCTTGCCGCGCGGCGCCTCGAGGTCGCGCGGGTCGTCGTCGGCCCGGACGACGAGGTCCGCGCCGCCGTCCCCGAGGGAGTCGGTGACGTCGACGCAGAACGGCGTGTAGCCGCCCTCGTGGTGGGCGACGTGCGCGCCGCCGACCCAGACGTCGCACACCCGGTCGACGGCGCCGAAGGACAGCACCGTGCGGCGGTCGCCGGCGCGGCCCGGCAGCGGGCGGCGGTACCAGGCGCGGTGCAGCGGACCCCGCCAGTGCACGCCGCTGGCCGGCGTCTCCGGGGCGTAGGGCACGCGGACGGTGCGGTCGAAGGCGACCCGGCCGACCGTGCCGGCCAGGTCGGGGTCGGCGGCGAAGTCCCACGGCCCGTCGAGCGAGGTCCACGGCCGGCGCAGCAGTGGGCGGGGATGGGCGGTCGGGTCGTCTCCACTGGCCACGACCCCAGCTCACCGGAGGCGGAGCCGTCCCGCACGCCCGCCGACCACGCGGTACCGCCGGTACGCGGTACCGTGAGTACATGCGAAGTGGGGGGACGACGCGGCGCGACCGCCGGGACTCCCGGTGGGACGAGCACCGCCGCGCCCGGCGCGAGCAGCTCGTCGACGCCACCGTCGCGGCGGTGGGCCGCTGCGGTGCCGGTGTCGGCATGGAGGAGATCGCCGCCGAGGCCGGCACGAGCAAGACCGTCGTCTACCGCCACTTCGCCGACCGCAGCGAGCTGCACGTGGCCGTCTGCACCCAGGTGGCGGCGCAGCTGACCGACCGGCTGCGCGCGGCCCTGGCCACCGCCGACCACCCGCGCGGCATGGTCGCCGCGGCGGTCGAGACGTACCTGGCGTTCCTCGAGGCCGACCCCGAGCTCTACCGCTTCGTCGTCGCCCCACCCGACCGGCCCGCGGACGCCGACCCGATCAGCACGCTGAGCGACCTGGTGGGCGACCAGGCCGCCGCCCTGGTGGCCGTCGCCCTCGAGCAGGCCGGCCGCGACCCCGCGGCCGCCGCCCCGTGGGGGCACGGCCTGGTCGGGCTGGTCCGCGCGGCCGCCGACTGGTGGCTGCGCGCCGACCGGCCGATCCCACGGGCCGACCTCGCCGCGCACCTCACCGAACTGGCCTGGGCCGGCCTCGCCGGCCTCCTCCCGGACACCCGCCCCGTCCCCGACCCCGAGGAGCAGCAGTGACCCAGACCCTCCCCACAGCGGTGGACCCGGCGCACCTGCGCGACGTGCTCGACGGCCGCTGGGCGCACGTCCGCCGGCAGGCCCGCGAGCAACTCGGCCCGCAGTTCGCGCCGGTGTACGGCGAGACGGTGCCGGAGGCCCGCGCGCGGATCACCCGGCTGTCGCGGGAGCTGGCCGCCACCGGGCGGGTCTCGCTCGGGTTCCCGGTGGAGTACGGCGGCGAGGCCGACGCCGGCGGCTCGGTGACCTCCATCGAGATGCTGGCCCAGGGCGACCTCTCGCTCATGGTCAAGGCCGGCGTCCAGTGGGGGCTCTTCGGCGGCGCCGTCCAGCTGCTCGGCACCCGGCGCCACCACGACGCGTACCTGCGCGACATCATGGGCTTCGACCTGCCCGGCTGCTTCGCGATGACCGAGACCGGCCACGGCTCCGACGTCCAGCAGCTGCGCACCACCTGCACGTACGACCCCGGGACGCGGACGTTCGACCTGCACACCCCGCACGAGGCCGCCCGCAAGGACTACATCGGCAACGCGGCCGCCGACGGCCGGATGGCCGTCGTCTTCGCCCAGCTCGTCACGCAGGGCGAGAACCGCGGCGTGCACGCCTGGCTGGTCCCGATCCGCGACGAGCGGGGGAACCCGTGCCCCGGCGTCACCATCGGCGACGACGGGCCCAAGGCCGGCCTGCTCGGGGTCGACAACGGCCGGCTGACCTTCGACCACGTCCGCGTACCGCGCGAGATGCTGCTCGACCGCTACGGGCAGGTCGCCGAGGACGGCACCTACACCAGCTCGATCGAGAACGAGACCCGCCGCTTCTTCACCATGCTCGGCACGCTGGTGCGCGGCCGGGTCAGCGTCGGCGGCTCGGCGAGCGCGGCCACCCGGGTCGCCCTCGACATCGCCGTCCGCTACGGCGACGTGCGCCGCCAGTTCACCGCGCCCGGCCAGGACCGGGAGGTCGTGCTCAACGACTACCTGGCCCACCAGCGCCGGCTGCTGCCCGCCCTGGCCACCTCCTACGCCCACGCCTTCGCGCAGGAGGAGCTGGTCGGCCGGATGCACGACATCCAGACGGCGGTGCACGAGCACGGCCAGGAGGTCGACGAGGCCGCCCAGCGCGAGCTCGAGTCGCGCGCTGCCGGGCTCAAGGTGGCCCAGACCTGGCACGCCACCCGCACGATCCAGGTGTGCCGGGAGGCGTGCGGCGGCGCCGGCTACCTGGCGGAGAACCGGCTCCCCCAGCTCAAGGCCGACACCGACGTGTTCACCACCTTCGAGGGCGACAACACCGTCCTGCTCCAGCTGGTGGCCAAGGGCCTGCTCACCGGCTACCGCGACGCCTTCGGCTCCCTCGACGGCTGGGGCCGGGTCGCCTTCGTCGCCGACATGGTCCGCGAGACCGTCCTGGAGCGGACGGCGGCCCGCGGGCTGATCGCCCGGCTGGTCGACGCCGTCCCCGGCCGTGACGAGGACGTGCCGCTGCGCGACCGCGGCTGGCAGCTGAAGGTCTTCGAGTTCCGCGAGAGACACACTCTCGAGGGCGCCATCCGGCGGCTCCGCCGCAACGCCGCGACCGACGGGATGGACCCCTTCGACGTCTTCAACAGCGTCCAGGACCACGTCCTGCGGACGGCGCGGACGCACGTCGACCGGATCGTGCTCGAGGCGTTCGTCGCCGGCATCGAGCGGACTCCCGACCCCGCCGCGAGGGCGCTGCTCGACACGCTGTGCGACCTCTACGCGCTGTCGACCATCGAGGCCGACAAGGGCTGGCTGCTCGAGCACGGCCGGCTCACCCCGGCCCGGTCCCGGGCGGTGACGTCCACGGTGAACGCGCTGCTCGGCGAGCTGCGGCCGCACGTGGTGACGCTGGTCGACGGCTTCGCCGTCCCGGAGGTGTGGAAGAACGCCGCGATCCTGCGCGAGGAGCCCGGCCGGCAGGAGGCCATGGCCGCCCGCGACGCCGAGCTGCGGGCCGCCACCGGCGCGCGGCCGCCCGGCGGCACCGCGGTCGCCGTGGACGTCCCGCCGGGCCAGTGAGAGGACCCCGTCCTCCCCGTCCCTCGCGAGCCCGCCGCGGGACCCTGCAGGGGTCCGGTGGGGTCGGGAGCCGCCGGGCCCCGTGACCCGGCGGCTCCCGGGTTCAGTCGCCGGACGGCGGCAGGGCGCCGTTGACGGTCACCACGTCGACGGCGCCGTGCCCGACCTCCCAGCGGTCGAGCAGCGCCCGGTAGACGCCGTCGTCGACCAGGCGCTGCAGCGCCGCGGTCAGCACGTCGCGCAGCTCGGTCCGGTCCCGGTCGACGGCGATGCCGTAGAGCCCGGGCTCGTACTGGGTGTCGGAGACCAGCTGGTAGCTGTTCTGGGTCCGCGGGTCGGTGGTCACGAAGACCGCCGGCGGGTAGTCGGCGAGCACCGCGTCCGCGCGCCCGGTGCGCAGCTCGAGCAGCGCGTCGTCGTTGGTCGGCACCTCGCGGACGTCGATCCGCCGGGCGCACGCGGCCTGCGCGCGCTCCAGCAGGCCGACCTGCACGGTCCCGGCCTCCACGGCCACGCTCCGCCCGCACAGCCCGGCGAGGTCGTGGACCCCGAGCGGGTTGCCGCGCGGCACCACGATCGAGGACCCGGCGCGGAAGTAGTTGACGAAGTCGGCCTGCTGCTGGCGCTCGGCGGTGTCGGTGACCGCGCTCATCACCAGGTCGAAGCGCTCCGCGGCGAGGTCGTCGAGCAGCGTGTCGAACGACGACGCCCGGAACTGCACCTGCACCCCGAGCAGCTCGCCGAGCGCGGCGCCGAGGTCGGGCTCGAAGCCGACGATCGTGCGCCCGTCCGGGCCGAACGAGGAGGCCGGCGGGTAGGAGGGGTCGTTGGCCACGGTCAGGACGCCGGCCTCGCGCACGTCCTCGGGCAGCGCGGCGTGCAGCCGCTCGTCGAGCGTCACGACCGGGCCGGCGTCGGCCGGGGCCGGGTCGGCGGATCCGCAGCCGGCCGTGATCAGCACGGCGGCGAGGACGGCGGCACCGGCGAGGGCGCGGCGGGAGCGGGTCACGAGGGGACCTCCACGGAGGCGAGCGCGGGCGCCGGAGCTGCCGCGCGGACCAGGTCCGGCCACCGGTGCGGCCGGGAGAAGTGCCAGCCCTGGGCGCGGTCGCAGCCGACCGAGCGCAGCCAGTCGGCGACCTCGGGCGTCTCCACGCCCTCGGCGCAGACCGACAGCCCCAGGCCGTGCGCGAGCTCGACCAGCGACCGGACGACGGCGGCGTCCTCGGCGTGCGCCGCGGCGCCGGTGACGAAGGCGCGGTCGACCTTGACCTCGGTGAGCGCCAGGGAGCGCAGGTGCGACAGGCTGGCGAAGCCGACGCCGAAGTCGTCGAGGGCGGCGCCGAAGCCGTGCGCGGCCAGCTCGGCCAGGCACGCCGACGCGGCGGCGAGGTCGGCCGGCAGCGCCGTCTCCGTCACCTCCAGGTGCAGCCGGGACGGCGGCACCCCGGCCGCGGCGGCCAGCCGGACGACGGTGTCGGCGAAGCCGGGCTGCTCGAGGTTGCGCACCGAGACGTTGACCGAGACGGTCCAGTCCTCGCCGGCCGCGGTCCAGGCGGCGCAGTCGGCCAGCGCCTGCGTCAGCACCCACTCGGTGAGCGCACCCATCACGCCGGACTGCTCGAGGGCGGGCAGGAACTCGCCGGGGCCGACCAGCCCGCGCTGCGGGTGCTGCCAGCGCAGCAGGGCCTCCACGCCGGTGGTGCGCCCGGAGGCCAGGTCCACCTGCGGCTGGTAGTGCAGCCGCAGGTCGCCGTCCTCCAGGGCCCGGCGGACGTCGTGCTGCAGGGCCGGGGAGTGCGGCGGGGGTGCGGTGGCGCGGCGGTCGTAGACGACGACGCCGGTCGCGCCGCGCTTGCCCTGGTACATGGCCGCGTCGGCGCAGGTCATGAGCGTCTCGACGTCGGCGGCGTCGGCCGGGTGCATCGCGATGCCGCAGCTGGCCTCCACCGTCAGCGGGACGCCGTCGACGACGGTCTCGACCGCCAGTGCCTCGCTGACCCGCTGCACGAGCTCGCAGGCGTCGGCGGGGTCGTCGACGCCGGGCAGCAGCAGGCCGAACTCGTCGCCACCCAGGCGGGCCACCGTGTCCCCGGCGCGGACGGTCGCGTCCAGCCGGCGGCCGACCTCGCGGAGCAGGTGGTCACCGGCGTGGTGGCCGAGGGTGTCGTTGACCTCCTTGAACCGGTCGAGGTCGACGAGGACGACGGCCCCGGGCGTGCCCCGCTCGAGCTCGGCGGCCACCCGGCGGGCGAACAGCTCGCGGTTGGCCAGCCCGGTCAGCGGGTCGTGCAGCGCGTCGTGGGCGGCCTGCGCGGCCTGCCGGCGCAGCCGCCGGGTGGTCGACCAGGAGATCGCGCCCAGCACGAGGTACAGGGCGCCCAGGCCCGCGCCGAGGCGCCAGTAGGTGCGCGTGGTGGCCGCCTCGACCTCGGCGGCGACGGTGTCGTAGGGCAGCAGCAGCTCCAGGACGCCGACCGAGCGGCCGGAGGTGTCGGCGACGATCGGCTGGAGCACGCAGATCACCCGCCCGACGGCGAGGCCGTCGTCGTCGAGCAGCGCGACGAAGCTGCCGCCGTCCGCGGCGGCGGTGAAGGCCGACCCGGTGGCGGGGACGACGCCCTCACCCGCGGGGTAGTGCGGCAGCGCCTCGGCCGGCCCGCTGGCGCCGTCGTCGGCGAAGACCACGGCCCCGGAGAAGTCGCGCAGCCGCAGCCGCAGGATCGACCCGCGGAAGACGGCGAGGTCGGTGGCCATCTGCAGCCGCTCCCGCTCGGCCTCGGTCAGCCCCATCGCGAGGTCCTGGCCGCGCAGCGCCGGCGCGATCGCCATCTCCTCGACCACCGCGGCCTGCGCGGAGCCGTACTCGAGGGCGCGGTCGACGGCGTCCTGCCGGATGCCGGCGGCCAGCACCCCGCCCAGCACGACGACCGGCACCAGGCTGGCCGCCGCGTAGGCGGCGAACAGCCGGGTGCCGACCACCCTGGTGCCCCTGGACCGGCTCATGCCCCCTGATCGGCGGCTGCGGCCACCCGGTTCAGCCCACCTCCCCCGTGCGGGGGAGTCGCCCTCCCGGCCGGGCCGGGGCCGGGATGATGACCGCTCGTGAGCACCCTGGCCGCTGCGGCCGAGACCCTGCGCGTGCCGGCCGCGGTCGACCTGGCCGCGATCGTCGTCGGCGCGCTCACCGGCGGGCTGCTCGCCGCGCGCGAGGGCTTCGCCGTCTCCGGGGTCCTGCTGCTGGCGGTCAGCGGCGGGCTGGGCGGCGGGCTGATCCGCGACGTGCTGCTGGCCGCCGGCCCGCCCGTGGCGCTCACCAACCCCGCCTACCTGCCCGCCGTGGCGATCACGGCGGCGGTCACCTTCTACTTCTCCGGCTGGCTCTCCCGGCTCAACCCGCTGCTCGTGGCGCTCGACGCGCTCACCCTCGGCCTGTTCACCGTCATCGGCGCGCAGAAGGCCCAGCTGGCCGGGCTCCCCAGCGCCTCGGTCGTGTTCATCGGCACGCTGACCGCCGTGGGCGGGGCGGTGATCCGCGACGTCCTGCTGGCGCAGCGGGCCGACATCGTGCAGCCCGGGCCGTACAACGCCGTCGCCGCGCTGCTGGGGGCCACGGCGCTGACCGTGCTGGCCGGCCCCGCCGGGCTCGCGCCGATCCCGGTGGCGCTGCTGGTCATCGGGCTGGTGGCCACCCTCCGGCTGCTCGCGGTGTGGCGCGGCTGGGAGGCGCCGGTCGCCGTCGACCTGCCCGGGCGGGCCCGCCAGCGGCTGGCCCGCGAGCGCGGCGACCGGCCCGACGGACGCCGCCGGGCCCGGCGCCGGGCCCGCTAGGGTCGCCGGGCTCCGGGGCGGCGGCGGGGCGTCAGCGCCCGGGAGGACCCGGGAACCCGCCGACGAGCTGCTCGAAGGCGTGTGCCACCTGCAGGCACGTGGCGTCGGCGAACCGCCGGCCGACCAGCATCATCCCGACCGGCAGGCCCTCGGACAGCCCGGCGGGGACGCTGGTGGCCGGGTGACCGCTGACGTCGAACGGCGCGCAGTTGACGATCATCTCCAGGCCCCGGGACACCCGGACCTCGAGCGGGTCGTCGGGTGCCGGGATCGGCCGGGCGACCATCGGCACGGTGGGCAGCACCAGCAGGTCGACCCCGCTCAGCGCCTCGTCGTAGCGGCGGCGGACCTCCGCGGCCAGGTTCTGGGCCATCGCGTAGTGACGGCCCTGCTCCCGCTCGATCGACCAGCGGCCGGCCAGGGCGACCGCGGTGACGGTCGGCGACCAGCGGTCGGCGGTCTCCTTGCGCCGCCGCCCGTAGTGGGCGACCAGGTCGGGGTCGTACCGGCCCTCCCAGTTGTGGCCGTACCCGTTGCCCTCGATCATCTGGACGGTCGCGCCGTCGGTGGCGATGACGTTCCAGACGTGCAGCGCGTGCCGGTGCCACGGGAGGTCGAGGTCGACGACCTCGATGCCGAGCTCGCGCAGCCGGCCGGCGGCCGCGCGCACGGTGTCGTCGACGCCGGTCTCGGAGAGCTCCGCCCAGCCGAAGCCCTGCGCGACCACGCCGACCCGCAGTCCCGCGACGTCCCCGCCCAGCGCCGCGGCGCAGGAGGCGGGCGCCAGGTCGGCCGGCTGCCGGGGGTCGTCGCCGTCCCGGCCGGCCAGGACGTCGAGGACCGTCGCGGCGTCGGCGACCGTGCGGGTCATCGGCCCCAGGTGGTCGAGGGTCGACTCGATCGGGAAGGCGCCGGTGTAGGGCACCAGACCGTGCGTGGGCTTGTGCCCGACGATGCCGCAGAAGGCCGCCGGCATGCGGATGGACCCGCCCTGGTCGCCGCCGAGGGCCAGGTCCACCTCCCCGGCCGCGACCAGCGCGGCGCTGCCGCTGGAGCTGCCGCCGGTGGTGCGGGTCGGGTCCCAGGGGTTGCGCACCGGGCCGGTGACGGAGGTGTGGCTCCCTCCCGAGAAGCAGAGGTCCTCGCAGACGGCCTTCCCCGTGACGGTCGCGCCGGCACCGAGCAGGCGGGTCACCACGGTGGCGTCCCTGCGGGGCACGAACCCCTCGACGGTGTGGCTGCCGTTCATCATCGGCACGCCGGCCACCGCCACGTTGTCCTTGACCGCGACCGTGCGCCCCGCGAGGGGTCCCTCGGCAGCGCCGCGGATCTCCGTCCGGACGTACCAGGCGCCCAGCGGGTTGTCCGCGTCGGCGGGCCGGGTGCTGGGCCGGTCGGCGGGCGGCTGCGGGGCGATGCCCGCGTAGAGCTCCTCGACCGCGTCGTAGGAGGTCAGGAACGCGGCGACGAGCGGGGTGTAGGAGGACACCTCCGCCTCGTCGGGGTGCATCCCGTAGGTGCCCGCGAGCGCGGCCACCTCGTTCTCGTCCGGCGGGCGTACGGGCACGGCGCCTCCTGCGTCCCTCGGTGGGTGTGGCAGCAAGCTAGCGAGGGCGCGCCGTCCCTGTCACCGGCACCGGGCCACCCGGTCGCGCCGACCGGCCGGGGACGGCGAGGATGGTCGGCGTGACCGAGCCCGCGCGCGAGCACGACGTCGTCCTCTTCGGTGCCACCGGCTTCGTCGGCCGCCTGGTCGCCGCCTACCTGGCCGAGGCCGCGCCGCCGGACCTGCGCGTCGCCCTGGCCGGCCGGTCGCGGGAGAAGCTGGCCGCCGCGGCGGCGGAGCTGCCGGCGGCCGGACGGCACTGGCCGCTGCTGGAGGCCGACAGCGGCGACCCGGCGTCGCTGACCCGCACGGCGGAGAGCACCCGCGTGCTGGTCACCACCGTCGGCCCCTACGCGCGCTACGGCCTGCCCGTCGTCGAGGCCTGCGCCCGCGCCGGCACGCACTACGCCGACCTCACCGGGGAGGTGCTGTTCGTCCGCGACGCCATCGACCGCTGCGACGCCGTCGCGCGGGAGACCGGCGCCCGGCTGGTGCACGCCGCGGGCTACGACTCCATCCCCTCGGACCTGTCGGTGTTCCTGCTCGCCGAGCGCGCCCGTGCCGACGGCGCGGGCGGGCTCACCGACGTCCGCCTGGTCGCCTCGGCCCGCGGCGGGGTCAGCGGCGGCACCGTCGACTCGATGCGCAACCAGATCGAGGCGATGCTGCGGGACCGGACGCTGCGCCGCGTCATCGGCGACCCCTACGCCCTCTCGCCCGACCGCGACGCCGAGCCGGCCACCCGCCAGCCCCCGGACGCCGCTCCCCCGGCGCTGGCCGCCGACGGCCGGTGGACCGCGCCGTTCGTCATGGCACCGTTCAACACCCGGATCGTGCGGCGCAGCAACGCCCTGCAGGAGTGGTCCTACGGCCGCGGCCTGCGCTACGGCGAGGCGATGAGCGCCGGCCGGGGGCTCACCGGCGCGGTCACCGCCGCCGGGATCACCACCGGCCTGGCCGCCGGCCTCGGCGCGCTGGCCTTCCCGCCCACCCGGGCGCTGCTCGACCGCGTGCTGCCCTCCCCCGGCTCCGGTCCCGACGCGGCCACCCGCGAGAAGGGCTTCTTCCGCATGGTCGTCGACGCCGACACCGAGGGCGGCCGGCACTACCGGGCGACGGCGGCCGGCTCGGGCGACCCCGGCTACGCCGCGACGTCGGTGATGCTCGGGGAGGTCGCGCTCGGCCTGGCCCTCGACGGCGACCGGCTGCCCGACCGGGCCGGCTCGCTGACCCCGGCGACGGCACTGGGCCACGTCCTCGTCGAGCGGCTGCGCGCCGCCGGGCACACCTACGAGGTCACGCCGGCCTGACCGGGGCCACGATCAGGGGACCTGATCGTGGCGCGTCCTCCCTGACCGTGGGACGTCGGGGAGGACGCGCTGCGGTGCGGGAGGACGGCGGAGCGGGCGGTCCCTGGGCGCGGTGGGGTCGGGTCGGACCGCGGTGTCACAGCACCCGGACGGCGAGCAGCGCGACGTCGTCCTCGGCGTCGGGCAGGAACAGCCGCCGCAGCACGCGGTCGCACACCTGCTCCAGCGGCACCCCCGCGCAGCCGCGCAGGACGGCGAGCAGCTCGTCGGTGCCCGCGTCGAGGTCGCGGTCGCGGCGCTCCACCAGCCCGTCGGTGTGCAGCAGGACGGTGCTGCCCACCGGCAGGACGGCGGCGTTGTCGGTGCGCGCGCGGTCAGGGTCGACGCCGAGCAGCAGGTCGGCCCGGCCGGCGGCGAGGAGGCGGACCTCCCCGTCCGGGTCGACCACCACCGGCGGCGGGTGCCCGGCGCTCGACCAGCGCAGCAGGGGCTCCTCCCCCGGCCGCCGCTCCAACCGCGCCAGCAGCGCCGTCGCCATGGTCCCCGGGGCCAGGCCCGACGCGGCGCGGTCGAGCTGCGCGAGGACCTCGGCCGGCGAGGAACCGCCGGCGTAGCCGATGCCGCGGAGCAGGCCGCGCAGCTGCCCCATCGCGGCGGCGGCGTGCCGGTCGTGCCCGACGACGTCACCGATGGCCAGGACCGTGTCGCCGCCGGCCTCGACGAAGGCGTCGTACCAGTCACCGCCGATCTCGACGCCCTCGGAGGCCGGCAGGTACCGGACGACGATCTCGCAGCCCTCGGGCCGCGGCGGCGCGGTGAGCATGCTGTGCTGCAGCGCGTCGGCGAGGTCGCGCTGCTGCTCGAACAGCCGCGCCGACTGCAGCGCCAGGCCCGCCCGCCGGCCGATCTCGACGGCGGTGTCGACCTCCGCCGGCGCGTGCGGGCCGCGGTCGGCGCCGTTGGCCAGGCCGAGGGCGCCGATGACGTGCCCGCGCGCGACCAGCGGCACGATCACCGACGACCGGGGCGCCAGCCGGGTGAGGGCCTCCTGTCCCGCGGGGTCCGGCAGCGCCCGCGCGATCCGGGCGGCGTCGATCTCGGGCACCACCAGCGGCCGGCCGGTGCGCGTGACCACACGGGCGGCGTGCTCGTCGCTCATCCCCGCGACCATCGTCCGGACGTACTCGGCCACGTCGTCGCGGCGGGTGGGGTCCCGGTGGGCCGCGGCGATGTCGTGCAGCCGGCCCTGCTCGTCGGTGACGAGGATCCAGCACCAGTCCCCCAGCGCCGGGACGACCAGACCGGCCAGCTGGTCGAGCTGGTCGGTGATGTCCAGGCTGCCCGAGAGCACCCGGCCGGCGTCGGCCAGCAGCTGCAGCCGCCGGTTGGCCGCGGCCATGGCGGCGACCGCGGCGGCCCGGTCGGCCTCCGAGCGGAGCCGGGACACGCTCAGCGCGATCTGCGCGGTGAGCGCGTCGAGCAGCTCGACGTCGGTGTCCGGGAACTCGTGGTCGGTGTCCCACACGACGACGAAGCTGCCGAGCAGCTGGCCCTCCACCCGCAGCGGCAGCGCCGCGAGCGCCCGCAGGCCCAGCAGCGGCCCGACCTCGGCCATCTGCGGGAAGCGGTCGACCGCGGCCTCGAGGTCGGTGAACAGCAGCCGCTCGCCGTGCCGGGCGGCGTACTGCGTGGGCAGGACGTCGTCGAGCTCGACGGCCACGCCCTGCTCGCCCAGGTCCACCTCGGCGTCGGCCTCGGCGGCGACCGCGGCCACGGTGTCGGCCAGGCGCCGCGCCAGGTGCAGCCGCAGCGTGCCGTCGCCGTCGAAGGCGGCCAGCGCGCTGGAGGAGGCCCCGAGCACCCGGGCGCCGCGCAGCGCGATCTCGGCGAGCTGGGACAGCGCCGTCGCGTTGGCCAGCTGGGCGGCGACCTCGGCGACCGCGGCGGCCCGCTGCACCGCCGCCATCCGGCGGGCGGCCTGGTCACGGGCGTCGGTGACGTCGACGACGGTGCCCAGCACCCGGATCGCCTCGCCCCGGGCGTCGCGCACCACCCGCCCGCGGGAGACCGTCCAGCGGACCGAGCCGTCGGTGTGCAGGGCACGGCACTCGACGGCGTACTCACCGGAGCCCGCGAACGCCTCGGCCATGGCCTCCCGGACGGCGGCGTGGTCGTCGGCGTGGATGCGGTCGGCCAGCATCTGGTCGACGTCGGTGAACTCCTGCGCGCCCTCGAGGCCGTGCACCGCCGCGCAGCGCTCGTCCCACGAGACGACGCCGGTGCGCAGGTCGTTCTCCCAGATCCCCACCGCGCTCGCCTCGAGGGCGACGTCGAGCCGGGCCAGCGAGGCGCCGATCGCCGAGTGGGCGGCGGCCAGCTCCAGCTCCGCCACGACGGAGGCGGCCAGGTGCTCCAGCAGCGCGGCGTCGTCGTCGCGCCAGCCGCGCGGCGCGCCGTCGTACACGGCGAGGACGCCGACGACCCGGCCCGACGCCGAGACCAGCGGGGAGCCGAGGTAGGAGGCGACCGCGCCGGAGGTGACGGCGGGCAGGTCGGCGACCCGCACGTCGGCCCGCGCGTCGGGCACCACCAGCGGGCGCCCCTCCTGCACGACGCGCGCCGACAGCGCACCGGTGAGCAGCGCCGGGCCGCCGACGACGCCGGGCGGCAGGCCGTGCCCGCCGACGACGGTGTCCGCGTCGGTGAACAGCGTGACCTTCGCGTGGCCGGCCCCGAGCAGCCGGGCAGCCAGCCCCGAGAGCCGGTCGTAGGCGGCCGGACCCGGCACCTCGACCAGCAGGCGGCGGGCGGCGGCGACACGGTGGGCGTCGCGCAGCACGTCGGGGCCCTGCAACGGCACGGGGACGGCCACGACCCCTCCTCGTGCGCACTCGGCCCGGACGGGCCGCAGCGGACCATGGTGCCACGCGGCGGCCCGGAATCGGACGAGCGCGTCCGCTCGCGTGCGTCGTCCCCCCACCGGGTGAGGGCCGCCGCCCGCCCGGTCGAGCGCCGCCGCGGACCGGTCGATGGGTCCCCCATGCCGGGCACCCTGACGCCGCGCCTGCCGGACCGCCTGCCGGACTGCCGGCCGCTGCTGGCCGACCCCGGGGACCTCACCCTCGTCTTCCAGCCCGTCGTCGACCTCGCCCGCGCCCGCGTGGCCGGCTACGAGGCGCTGGCCCGCTTCCCGGGCACCGCGGCTCCGGAGGCGTGGTTCGCCGCGGCCGCCGACGCCGGCGTCGCCGCGGAGCTCCAGGCGCTCGCCCTGCACCGGGCGCTGGCCGCCGTCCCCCTCCTGCCCGCGGGCACCTTCCTGGTGGTCAACGTCGGCCCGCACCTGCTCGGCACCGCGCCCGTGCAGGCGGCGCTGGCCGGCCGGCCCGACCTGCGCGGCGTCGTCCTCGGGCTGACGGGGCACGCCCCGGTGGCCGACCTCGCCGCGCTGCGCGTGCAGGTGGCCGCGCTGCGCGCCCGCGGGGCACTGGTCGCCCTGGACGACACCGGCGCCGGCTGGTCGGGCCTGCAGCAGGTCGCCGCGCTGCGGCCCGACCTGGTCGCGCTCGACCGCTCGCTGGTCGCCGGCGTCGACACCGACCCGGTGCGCCAGGCGATCGCGGAGGTGCTCGGCGGGCTGACCGGCCGGACCGGCGCGTGGCTGCTGGCCCAGGGCGTGGAGACCCGCGGCGAGCTGGCCGCCGTCTGCCGCCTCGGCGTCCCGCTGGCGCAGGGCTGGCTGCTGGGCCGCCCGACGCCGGGCTTCGCGCCGCTGCCGGCCGAGGTGGTGTCCCTGGTCCGGGACCAGACCGCGCGCGCCCGGCAGGCCGGCGGCCTGGCGGGCCTGCTGCGCCCGGTGCGCCAGTGCGACGCCGCCGAGCGCTCCCCCGGCCTCCCGCCGGTCGTCCTCGTCGGCCCGCAGGGCGAGCCGCTGGCGCTCCGGCTTGGCGACCCCCGCACCGGCGAGGTGCACACCGCCCCGGTCTCGCTGTGCGTCCAGCCGGCCGACGACGTGACCGAGACGCTGCACCGGGCGCTGACCCGGCCGCCCGCGCACCGCTTCGACCCGGTGGTCTGCACCGACGCCGACGGCGGCGTCCTCGGCCTGCTGCGGGTCGAGGACCTCGCCTCGGCCGCGTCGGCCAGGGGCCACTAGCGCTACGAGGTTCTACCGGGAGGCGGCGGTCAGGGCGGCGCGCTCGTCGTCGGTGAGCACCAGGTCCTGCACGGGCAGCAGGTCGGCGAGCTGGTCGACGTCGCGGCCGCTGGCGATCGGCGCCACGACGGTGGGCTGGTCGGCCAGCCAGCGCAGCGCCACCGCGGCCGGTGTCACCCCGTGCGCGTCGGCCACCTCGCGCAGCGCCGTCAGCACGCGGTCGCCGCGCTCGCCGACGTAGGCCCTCGCCCCCCTCGCGCGCGGCGAGTCGACGCGCTCGCCGGCCCGGTACTTGCCGGTCAGGAAGCCCTTGGCCAGCGAGAAGTAGGGCAGGCAGCCCAGCCCGTTCGCGGCGACGACGTCGCGCAGTCCGTCCTCGTAGGCCGGCCGCTCGAGCAGGTTGTAAGTGCGGCTGCAGCGCGACGTAGCGGGCCAGGCCCAGCCGCTCGGAGGTCTCCAGCGCCTCGGTGAGCCGGGCCGGGGAGTAGTTCGACGCCGCGACGTGCAGCACCTTGCCCGACCGCACGAGCTCGTCGAAGGCGGTGAGCGTCTCCTCCAGCGGCGTCGTCTCGTCGTCGTAGTGCGCGTAGTAGAGGTCGATGCGGTCGGTCCGCAGGTTGCGCAGCGAGCGCTCGGCGGCCTCGCGGATCTCCCCGGCGGCGAGGGGGTGCGCCTTCTGCTGCGGCGAGGCCTTGGTGGCCACGAGCACCCGGTCGCGCAGGCCCCGGTCGGCCATCCACCCGCCGAGGATCTGCTCGGAGCGGCCGTCCCCGTACATCTCGGCGGTGTCGACGAAGGGGCGCAGGGGGCCGGGCACGGCGTCGGCGAAGCGGTCGAGGACCGCGTGGGACGTCGCCTCGTCGGCGGTCCAGCCGAAGACGTTGCCACCCAGGCAGAGGTCGCTGACGGTCAGGTCGGTCCCGGGGAGCTGCGGCACGCGACCCACGCTAGGTGAGGACCGTGCAGCCCCGCCGCCCGCGAGGGCAGGAGGGCCGGCCGGACGGGTGCCGTCGGCCCCCCGGACTGGCCATGTGCCCGTCGGCGTGACACGGTGCCCCGGGCCGGACCGCCTCGACGCGGGCCGGTCCGTCCACCGGGCGCCCGCCCGGGAGCGCCGTCCGCGGACCGCGGACGGCGACACCACCGGCGGCCCGCCGAGACCGCGCGGCCGCGACACCTCCGAGAGGATCTCCGTGAACAAGGCCGAACTCGTCTCCGCCATCGCCAAGCGCGCCGACGTGCCCAGCGCCACCGTGGACGCCGTCCTGGCCGGCCTGCAGGAGGAGCTCGTCGAGGCGATCACCCGCGGCGAGAAGGTCGCCGTCTCCGGGCTGATCACCGTCGAGCGGACCCAGCGCTCGGCCCGCACCGGCCGCAACCCGCAGACCGGCGAGTCGATCGACATCCCCGCGGCCAACACCGTCAAGGTGACCGCCGGCTCGAACCTCAAGAAGGCCGCCAGCAACGTGCCGGTCTGACCGGGCACGTCCCGGCGACGTCCCGGTCCCGTCCACCCCGCTGCCGGGGCGGCGCCTGCCCCCTGTGACCGCGCCCACGTCCGCGTGGGTCAGGATGCGCAGGCAGGCGCCGCCCGACGGGCGGACGGCGCGGGACGGAGGATCGCGTGGCGAGCGGACTGACCATCGACACCGACCCGGCGGAGGTGGGGCTCGACCCCGCCCGGCTGGGGCGCCTCGACCGGCGGCTGGGCCGCTGGGTCGACGACGGGCAGCTGCCCGGCTACCTCGTGACGGTGTCCCGCAGGGGCCGGCTGGCCCACGTCGGCCGCGCCGGCTCGCGCAACGTCGAGGAGGGCCTCCCGGTCGAGGAGGACACCCGCTGGCGCATCTTCTCGATGACCAAGCCGGTGACCTCGGTGGCGGCGATGATGCTGTACGAGGAGGGCCTCCTCGAGCTCACCGACCCGATCACCAAGTGGCTGCCGGAGTTCGCCGACACCCGCGTCTACGTGGCCGGGTCGGCGCAGAAGCCGGTCACCCAGCCGCAGCTGCAGCCGATCCGGGTGGCGCACCTGCTGACCCACACCTCGGGGCTCACCTACGGCTTCCACCACGCCCACCCGGTCGACGCGGTGTACCGCGCGATGGGCCACGAGTGGGGCACCCCGCCCGGCGCCGACTCGGCCGAGGTCTGCCGCCAGTGGGCCTCGGCGCCCCTGGTCTTCCAGCCCGGCACGGAGTGGAACTACGGCGTCTCCACCGACGTCCTGGGCCGGCTGGTCGAGGTCGTGTCGGGGCAGCCGCTCGACGTCTTCTTCGAGGAGCGGGTCTTCCGTCCGCTGGGCATGACCGACACGTCGTTCGGGCTGCGCGAGGACGACGACGTCACCTCGCTGGCCCGCCTCTACGCCGCCGTCCCCGGGCAGCCGGGCGGGGCGGCCACCGGCTTCGCGCCGCTGGACACGATGGGCGCCGCGGCGCACGCCAAGCCCACGTTCCTCTCCGGCGGCGGCGGGCTGGTGGGCACCGCCGCGGACTACGTGCGCTTCGCCGAGATGCTGCGCCGCGGTGGCTCCTTCGACGGCGGGCGGCTGCTCGGCCCGCGGACGCTGGCGCACATGACCCGCAACCACCTGCCCGGTGGTGCGGACCTGGAGACCTTCGGCCGGCCGCTGTTCGCCGAGACGCCGCTGCGCGGGGTCGGGTTCGGCCTCGGCTTCTCGATGGTCATCGACCCGGTCCGCTACGGCGGCGTGGCCAGCGTCGGCGACTACAGCTGGGGCGGGGCCGCGTCGACGGCGTTCTACGTCGACCCGGTCGAGGACGTCGTCGTCACGTTCTTCACGCAGCTGCTGCCCTCGTCGACCCTGCCGATCCGGGCCTACCTGCGCGCCCTGGTCAACCAGGCCATCGTCGCCTGAGGAGGGCCTCCCTGCAGGGAGGCCGGTTGTCCGCGGAGGCGCCCGGTGCGCCTCCGCGGACGCCGTCAGAGGTAGCGGCGGTAGACGACGGTGGCGACCATCGCCGGCTTGGACCGGCCCTCGACCTCGACGGTCACGTCCATGTTCATGGCGATGCCGCCCTCGAACGGCGTGGCCGAGGCCAGCGTCGCGCCGGCGCGCACCCGGCTGCCCACCGGCACCGGGGAGGGGAAGCGCACCTTCTCGGTGCCGTAGTTGACGCCCATGCGGAAGCCGGTGATCTCCACGATCTGCGGCAGCAGCGACGGGATCAGCGACAGCGTCAGGTAGCCGTGCGCCACGGGCCCGCCGAAGGGGCTCTCCCGCTTCGCGCGCTCCACGTCGACGTGGATCCACTGGTGGTCCCCGGTCGCGTCGGCGAACTGGTCCACCTGCTCCTGGGTGACCTCGACCCAGTCGCTGTGACCCAGGTGCCGGCCGACGAGCCCCTGCACGCCCTCGACGCCGTCCACGGTGGTCTGCGCCATCACACGTCCTCCCTACGGTGGTCTGGTTGGCTGACTCCACCACACCGGCGGCGGGGACGGGGGACACGGGTGCTGCGACTGGGCCGGCTCGACGTGCCCGACGGCGCACTGGTCGTCATGGCGATCGTCAACCGCACGCCGGACTCGTTCTACGACCGCGGGGCCACCTACGAGCTGGCCGCCGCCGTCGAGCGCGTGGACCGGGTCGTGGCCGAGGGCGCGGACGTGGTGGACGTCGGCGGGGTGAAGGCCGCGCCCGGCGAGGAGGTCTCCCCCGCCGAGGAGGTCCGCCGCACCGTCGACCTGGTCGCCGCGATCCGCGCGGCCCACCCGGAGCTGCCCATCTCGATCGACACCTGGCGGGCCGAGGTCGCGCGCGAGGCGCTGGCCGCCGGGGCCGACGTGGTCAACGACGCGTGGGGCGGCGTCGAGCCGGAGCTGGCGCACGTCGCCGCCGAGGCCGGCGCCGGGATCGTCTGCACGCACGCCGGCGGCCTCCCGCCACGGACCCGGCCGCACCGGGTGACCTACGACGACGTCGTCGCCGACGTCGTGGCCCGGACGACGGCGCTGGCGGAGGCGGCGGTGGCGGCGGGGGTGGACCGCGAGCGGGTGCTGGTCGACCCCGGCCACGACTTCGGCAAGAACACCCGGCACTCGCTGGAGGCGACGCGGCGCCTGGACGAACTGGTCGCCACCGGGTGGCCGGTGCTGGTGGCGCTGTCGAACAAGGACTTCGTCGGCGAGACCCTCGACGTCCCGCTCGAGGATCGGCTCACCGGCACGCTCGCGGCGACGGCGGTCAGCGCGTGGCTCGGCGCCCGGGTGTTCCGCGCGCACGACGTCGCCGCGACCCGGCAGACGCTGGACATGGTCGCCGCCATCCGCGGCGACCGTCCCCCGGCCCGCACCGTCCGCGGCCTCGCCTGAACGAGGACCCGCCTGCCCCCCGGTGACGACGGAGGTCCCTGGCGCCGGAGGTCGGTCCGGACCATGATCGGGTCGCCCGTGGCGGCACCGGGCCCCACGGCGGGCGGTGCGGAGGAGGCCGTCATGACCGAGCAGGCCGAACGGGTCGAGCGACCCCAGGCGCGAGGGCCGCGGGTGGTGGTGGGCGTGGACGGGTCGGCGGGGGCCCGGGCCGCGCTGCGGTTCGCCGTCGAGGACGCCGTCCGCCGGGACGTGCCCGTCGAGGCGGTCGTCTCCCACCGACCGCCCGAGGCGTGGATGGACTTCGACGCGGTCCGCGACGCCGAGTACGACCGGGCCGCGGCCGCGGCGGTGGAGCGGACCGAGGCGTTCGTCGCCGAGGTGCTCCGCGACGTCCCGGAGCCGCACCCGGTGATCCACGTGACCGCCGTCCTCGGCTCGGCGGCGGACGCGCTCATCCGCGAGTCGGCCGGCGCGGACCTGCTGGTGGTCGGCAGCCGGGGTCACGGCGGGTTCTCCACCATGCTGCTCGGGTCGACGAGCATGCAGTGCGTCCTGCACGCACCGTGTCCGGTCACCGTCGTGCACTCCTCCGAGGCGCACCGCGAGCGGCTGCACCTGCGCCGCCGCGACGGTGGCGAGCGGGTGCGGGCCCGCCGCCGGCGCTTCCGGGGGGCCACGGCCGACTTCACCGGTCCCTGACGGGCCCGTCGCTCCGACCGCACCGTCGCGCGTCCTCCCTGACCGTGGGCCGTGCGGGAGGACGCCCCACGATCAGGTTCCCTGATCGTGGCCGGCCCGCGCCGTCGATACCGTGCCCGCCATGGCCGCCACCGGGTTCCTCACCGCCGACGAGCTCAACGGGCTGCTCCCGGGCACGCTGCCGGGACTGCTCGGGCTCACCGTCACCGCGCACGAGCCGGGCCGGCTGGCGGCCGCGCTCGACGTCCGGCCGGAACTGCTGGCGCCCAACGGCTACCTGCACGCCGCCACCGTCGTCGCGCTGGCCGACACCGCCTGCGGGCTGGCCACCCGCGCGCTGCTGCCCGAGGGTGCGGCCGGGTTCACCACCATCGAGCTGAAGAGCAACTTCCTCGGCACCCTGCGGGAGGGCCGGGTCAGCACCGTGGCGACCAACGCGCACGCCGGCCGCAGCACCCAGGTGTGGGACGCCGTGGTCAGCTCCGGGGCCGGGAAGACCCTCGCGCTGTTCCGCTGCACGCAGTCGGTGCTCTGGCCACGATGAGGTGACTGGCCAGTAACCCCCGTGTCGCGCACCACACGCCGGGTGTGAGACTGGCGCCACTACGTCCCCCGGAGGAGGAGTCCCGTGGCCCTGGCCAGCCGCTATCCCGACGTCGAGATCCCCGAGCAGTCGGTCCCCGAGTTCGTCCTCGCCGGTGGCGCGTCCCGTCCGGACGCCCCCGCGCTCGTCGACGGCCTGACCGGTGACTCGATCAGCCACGGTCAGCTGGCCACCTACGTCGACCGCGTCGCCGCCGCCCTGGCCGCCCGCGGGCTGCGCAAGGGCGACGTCGTCGCCGTCCTCTGCCCGAACACCATGTGGTACCCCGTCGTCTTCCACGGCATCGCCCGGGCCGGCTGCGTGATGAGCCCGATCAACTCGCTCTACACCGCCCACGAGGTCGCCTTCCAGCTGAAGGACAGCGGCGCGAAGGTCCTCGTCACCGTCTCGCCGTTCCTCGACCGGGCCCTGGAGGCCGTCGAGCAGACGCCGGTCGACGAGGTCGTCGTCATGGACGGCGCCGAGGGCCACGCCTCGCTGCTCGACCTGATCTCCACCGACGCGCCGTCGGTGCAGGTCGACATCGACCCCGCCGAGGACCTGGTCACCCTGCCCTACTCCAGCGGCACGACCGGCCTGCCCAAGGGCGTCATGCTCACCCACCGCAACCTGGTGGCCAACGTCAGCCAGTCCCGCCCGCTGGTGGAGCTGCACGAGGGCGACGAGCGGATCATCGCCGTCCTGCCGTTCTTCCACATCTACGGCCTGACCGTGCTGATGAACCAGGGCCTGCAGTGGGGCGGCACCGTGGTCACGCTGCCGCGGTTCGACCTCGAGCAGTTCCTGCGGACCATCCAGGACCAGAAGATCACCCGGGCCTTCGTGGCGCCGCCCATCGTGCTGGCGCTGGCCAAGCACCCGATGGTCGACCAGTTCGACCTGTCCTCGCTGCGCAGCATCACCTCCGGTGCCGCGCCGCTGGACGAGGCGCTGGCCCAGGCCGCCCAGGACCGGCTGCGCAAGGGCGCACCCGAGGGCGTCGTGGTGGCCCAGGGCTACGGGATGACCGAGCTCTCGCCGGTCTCGCACACCACCCCCGACGTCAGCCGGCTGCCCGAGGGCGTCACCGGCGTCCCGAAGGGCTCGGTCGGCCTGGCGCTGCCCAGCACCGAGTGCCGCCTGGTCGACCCCTCCACCGGCCAGGACGCCGCCCCCGGTGAGCGCGGCGAGCTGTGGGTCCGCGGCCCGCAGGTCATGAAGGGCTACCTCAACAACGAGGAGGCCACCGCCGAGACCCTGGACGCCGAGGGCTGGCTGCACACCGGCGACGTCGCGGTCGTCGACGAGAACGGCTGCTACACCGTCGTCGACCGGGTCAAGGAGCTGATCAAGTACAAGGGCTACCAGGTGGCCCCGGCCGAGCTCGAGGCCGTGCTGCTGGGCAATCCGGCCATCGCCGACGCCGCGGTCATCGGCGTCAGGGACGAGGCGAGCGGCGAGGAGCTGCCCAAGGCGTTCGTGGTGAAGGCGCCGGGTGCGGAGATCTCCGAGGACGAGGTCATGGAGTTCGTGTCCTCGCGGGTGGCGCCGCACAAGAAGGTCCGCTCGGTCGAGTTCATCGAGCAGGTGCCGAAGTCCGCGGCCGGCAAGATCCTGCGCAAGGACCTCAAGGCGCGCGTGTAGTCCCCTGACGCACCGGCGGGGCGTCCGGGACCCGACGGTCCCGGGCGCCCCGCCCGCCGCCTGCCCCAGCCGGCGTGGGGACGGCCTCGTCCCGGAGCCGCCCCGGGCCTGCGAGGGGTGCGGAGGACGGGGTCCTCCTAAGGTCAGGCCCATGCGTGCGGTGACCACGAACGGCTCCGGCGGACCCGAGGTCCTCGGCTGGGACGAGGTCCCCGACCCGGTGGCCGGTCCCGGTGAGGTCGTCGTCGACGTGGCTGCCACCGCCGTCAACCGGGCCGACCTGCTGCAGCGCGCCGGCAACTACCCGCCGCCCCGGGGCGCCAGCGAGATCCTGGGCCTGGAGTGCAGCGGGATCGTCAGCGAGGTCGGCGAGGGCGTGACCGGCTGGTCGGTCGGCGACGAGGTGTGCGCCCTGCTCGCCGGCGGCGGCTACGCCGAGCGGGTCGCCGTCCCGGCCATCCAGCTCCTGCCCCGCCCCGCCGGCGTCGAGCTGGCCACCGCCGCGGCGCTGCCCGAGGTCACCTGCACCGTGTGGTCCAACGTCTTCCAGCTCGCCGGCCTGCGCCGCGGTGACAGCTTCCTCGTGCACGGCGGGTCCAGCGGCATCGGCACGATGGCCATCCAGCTCGCCGTCCGCGCCGGTGCCCGGGTGCTCACCACCGCCGGGACGGCGGCGAAGCTGGAGTTCTGCCGGGAGCTCGGCGCCGAGGTCACGATCAACTACCGCGACGAGGACTTCGTCGAGCGGGTCCGCGAGGAGACCGACGGCGCCGGGGTCGACGTCGTCCTCGACAACATGGGCGCGAAGTACCTGGCCCGCAACGTCGACGCCCTGGCCGTCGGCGGGCGGCTGGTGGTCATCGGCATGCAGGGCGGCACCCGGGCCGAGCTCGACCTCGGCAAGCTGCTGGCCAAGCGGGCGTCGGTGGCGGCGACGGCGCTGCGCTCGCGGCCGGCCACGGGCCCGGGCGGGAAGGCGGAGATCGTCGCCGCCGTCCGCGCCGAGGTGTGGCCCGACGTCGAGCGCGGCGTGGTGCGGCCGATCGTCGACCGCCGGCTGCCGATGTCACGGGCGGCCGAGGCGCACCGCGTCGTGGAGGCCAGCGAGCACGTCGGCAAGGTGCTGCTGCTGCCCGACGCCTGAGCGCTAGAGGGCGCGCAGCGCGGCCACCGAGTCGATCACGTAGCCGACCTCCTCGGCGGTGTTGTAGTGCGCCAGCCCGAGCCGGATCGCGCCGCCGGCCTCGTTGACGCCGAGGGCGTCGAACAGCTCGCGGGCGTAGAAGTCGCCGTCCCACGCGCAGATGCCGCGGCGGGCGAGCTCGACGGACACCTGCCGCGGCCGCATGCCGGTCACGGTGAACGACAGCGTCGGCGTCGTGTGCTCCGGGAAGCCGACCACCTGCACGTGCCGCATGGCGCGCAGCGCCTGGTCCAGCCAGTCGAACAGCCCGCCCTCGTAGGCGACGACGGCGCTCATCGAGGTGCGCAGCCGGTCGCGGCGGCTGCCGGTGGCGTCCTCGCACAGGCCCGCGAGGTGGTCGACGGCGGCGGTGACGCCGGCGTAGAGCTCGAACGGCGGGGTGCCGGTCTCGAAGCGGTCGGGCACCCGGTCCGGCGCCGGCAGCAGCCGGTCGGGGACCAGGTCGGCCAGCAGCGCCGGGTCGGCCACCACCGCGGCCACGTGCGGCCCGCAGAACGTGTACGCCGACACCGCCAGGAAGTCCGCGCCCAGGGCGGTCCGGTCGAGGAACACGTGCGGCGCGGCCTGGACGGCGTCGACGTAGACCAGCGCGCCGACGGCGTGCGCGCGGGCGGCGATGGCGGCGACGTCGGGACGCGTGCCGATCGCGTTGCTGGCCGCCGTGACCGCCACCAGCCGGGTGCGGGGGGTGATCAGCTCGTCGTACTGCCAGGCAGGCAGCTCACCGGTCTCGATGTCCACCTCGGCCCACCGGACGACGACGCCGACCTGCTCGGCCAGCTGCACCCACGGGCGGATGTTGGCGTCGTGGTCGAGGCGGCTGACCACCACCTCGTCGCCGTAGCGCCAGGTCCGCGCCAGCGCCCGGGCGAGCGCGTAGGTCAGCGTGGTGGTGTTCGGGCCGAGGACGACGCCCGTGGAGACACCGCCCACCAGGTCGGCCACCGCCGCGCGGGCGCTGGCCATGAGGCCCTCCGTGCGCGCGGACGCCGGGAAGACCCCGCCGCGGTTGGCCACGGGCACCCGCATCGCCGAGGACACGGCGTGCACCACGCTCTCCGGCAGCAGCGTGCCGGCGGGCGCGTCGGTGTGCACGAAGCCGTCGGAGAGGCCGGGGAACTGGCCGCGGACGCGCGCGACGTCCAGCCGTGACTCCCCCGGTCCCATGCGGGCGACCCTAACGGCGCCCTCCGGCGGGGACGTCGCGGAGGCACCCGGCCTCCCCGCGTTCGCCTCTCGGCGGGGAGGGGCAGGATGGAGGTCATGACGGCACCGGGGAACGGCAGTGAGCGTCCGCAGCAGGTCGTCGTCGTCGGACCCGACGGCCGGCCGGTCGGCGCGATGCCCGTGCCCGCCGGCGGCGCGGACGACGGCGACGGCACGCACGGCCTGAGCGAGATGGTCGAGCAGCCGGCGAAGGTCATGCGGATCGGCACGATGATCAAGCAGCTGCTCGAGGAGGTGCGCGCGGCCCCGCTCGACGAGCCCAGCCGCGCCCGGCTGCGCGACATCCACGCCTCGTCGATCCGCGAGCTGGAGCAGGGGCTCGCGCCGGAGCTCAGCGAGGAGCTGCGGCGGATCACCTCGCCCTTCACCGAGGGCGAGACCCCCTCCGACGCGGAGCTGCGCATCGCGCAGGCCCAGCTGGTCGGCTGGCTGGAGGGCGTCTTCCAGGGCATCCAGACGGCGCTGTTCGCCCAGCAGATGGCCGCTCGCGCGCAGCTGGAGGAGATCCGCCGCCGCGCCCTGCCGGCCGGCCCGGGAGCCGCCGAGCCCCGCCCCGGCGGCGGCCAGTACCTGTAGCCGGGGCGGGCGATGATCAGGTGACCTGATCGTGGCGCGTCCTCCCGCACCGTGGACGGTCGGGGAGGACACCCGGCGGTGCGGGAGGACGGCGCCGTCCACAGGTCCGCTCCACCAGGCCCCGAGTCCCGCGCCGGGCTCCCAGACTGCTCGCGTGCACCCCGTCCTCGAGTCCGCCGCCCGGCGTCGCCTGGGCGTCTTCACCGTCGCCGACGCCCGCCGGGCCGGGTGCCGGCCCGACGAGATCCGCTCCGCGGTGTCCACCGGCCGCTGGCACCGGTTGCGCCGGGGTGTCTACGTGGAGACGGCGACCTGGCTGGCCCTGGCCGACGACCCCCGCACCCGGCACCTCGTCGAGTGCACGGCCGCGCTCACCGTGCTGGGTCCCGGCCCGGTCCTGAGCCACGAGTCGGCAGCCCGCTTCCACCGACTGGTCCTGCCACCGGGCGTCGACGGAACGGTCCGCCTCACCCAGGTGGACGAGTGGCGGCGGGGACGCGGCTACCGGGTCGCAGCGGCCGACCTGCCGGCCGGGGACGTTGTCACCGCAGGGCCGCTCGCCGTCACCACCGTCGCGCGCACGCTCGTCGACTGCACCCGCGAGTGGTCCGTGACCGACGCCGTCGTCGCCCTCGACGACGCGCTGCAGACCGAGCGCGTCAGGCGCGAGGACCTCCGGTCGGCCGTGCTCGCCCAGTCGCACTGGCTCGGGATCGGCGAGGCCGGGCGGGCGGTGGACCTCGCCGACGGACGCGCCGAGTCACCGCTGGAGACCCGCGGCCGGCTGGCGTTGCTCGCGTCCGGGCTACCCCGTCCGGAGCTGCAGGTCGAGCTGCACGGTCCGCGCGGCTTCGTCGCGCGGGTGGACGCCTGGTACGAGGACGCCGCCGTGGCGATCGAGTTCGACGGGCGCGTGAAGTACCTCAATCCGCACCCCGGACGCACCCCCGGCGACGTGCTCTGGGACGAGAAGCGGCGCGAGGACCGGGTCCGTGAGCTCGACGTCCGGGTGGTCCGCATCACCCACGAGGACCTCCGCGCGCCGCGGGCGGTGGCCGCGCGCGTCGCTGGGCTGCTGGCCTCGCCCCTCACCGGCCCAAGACGCTTCACCGTCGTCCGCCGCCAGGAGCCGGGTGCGACCGACGCGGCGGCCTGACCCGCGGTCGCCGTGGCACGTCCTCCCGCACCGCGGGGCGTCCTCCCCGACGTCCCACGGTCAGGGAGGACGCGCGACGATCAGGTGACCTGATCGTCGCAGGCCGGCGCTAGAGGGTGGCGAGGAAGGCGGCCACGCCGTCGTCGTCGTTGGTGCCGGTGACGTCGGTGGCCGCGGCCAGCACCTCCGGGTGCGCCTGCGCCATCGCCACGGCCCGCCCGCCGCCCTCGCGGACCCAGTCGAAGGCGGCGACGTCGTTGGGCATGTCGCCGAAGACGACGACGTCCTCCGGGCCGAGCCCGTGCGTCGCCGCCACCCGCGCGAGGCCGGTGGCCTTGGTGACGCCGGGCGCGGAGATCTCGGCCAGCGCGTCGGACGACGACGTCGTCACCGTGGCCAGGTCGCCGACCACCCGCTGCACCAGCGCGACGAAGGAGTCGCGGTCCAGGTCCTCGTGACGGGCCAGCAGCTTGGCGGCCGGCGCGGCGACGAGCTCCTCCAGCGGGGCCTCGGCCACGCCGGGCGCGTCGACGTCCCACCGCGGCCGGTAGACCGGCTCGTGGCGGAACTCCAGGCCGTACTCCACGGCGAACCAGGTGCCGGGCTGCTCGCGGCGCAGGCCGGCGGTGATCGCCCGGAGGACGTCGGGCGGCAGCGCGTCCTCCTCGAGCACCTCGAAGCGCTCGAGGTCGAGCAGCACCGCGCCGTTGCAGCAGACCGCGGTGCCCGAGCCGAGCACCTCCCGGATCTTCTGCATCCACCGGGGCGGCCGGCCGGTGGCCAGGACGACGGGCACGCCGGCGGCCCGCCAGCGCTCCAGCTCGGCCACCGTCGCGTCGCTGACGGTGTCGTCGGAGCGCAGCAGGGTGCCGTCCATGTCGCTGGCGATCAGCCGCGGACGCCAGTCAGACACCGGCCAGCACCGCCTCGAGGTAGCGCGCGACGCCGTCGGCGTCGTGCCCGCCGGTCCTCCCGGCCGCGGCCGCCCGGACCGCCGGGTGCGCGTTGGCGACGGCGACCGCGCGACCGCCGGCCTCGGTGACCGCCGTGATCATCGGCAGGTCGTTGGGCATGTCGCCGAAGACGAGCACGTCGCCGAAGCCGACGCCGTAGCGGTCGAGCGCGACGGCCAGGCCGGTGGCCTTGGTGACGCCGGGCGGCAGCACCTCGATGAAGCCGAGTCCCGCGTGGGTCACCTCGGCCTCGGTGGGCTCGACCACCCGGCGGGCACGGGCCAGCAGCTCGTCCTGGCCGAGCGTCGGCGAGCGGAGGAAGACCTTGAGCACCGCGCCCTCGGGCAGGACGGCGTGCCGGGGCAGCAGGTGCGCCGGCTCCGGGTAGGGCCACTCGAAGCCGTGCTGCACGCGCAGCGGGGAGTGCACCTCGCCCTGCTCCGCGGCGTCCTCGACGGCGACGATCAGGTCACCGGCGACCTCCTCGATCCGCTCGATCACCGCGGTGGCCTGATCCCGCGGCAGGCCGACGGTGCGCAGCACCTCGTCGCGCTCGAGGTCGACGACGTAGCCGCCCTGGGCCAGGACGGCGATGCCCCGCCCGTCGAGCGCCGCGCGCACGCTGTCGTACAACCGCGGCCCCCGCCCCGTGACGCCGACGACCGGGATGCCGGCGCCCCAGCACGCCTCCAGGGCCGCCCGCGTGCGCGGGCTGACCACGCCCTCCGAGGTGAGCAGGGTGCCGTCGAGGTCGCTGGCCACCAGCTTCGGGCGCCAGCCCCCGAGGTCGCCGGGCTCGACCACCCGGTCGGAGTCCGGGGAGGGGACGTGCCCGGAGATGACGGCGCGGGGCGCGGTCTCGCTCATGCGGCGGCCGGGGGCACCGGCGCGGCCAGCGTCATGCCCGGCGCGAGGACCTCGTGCCCGCCCAGCCACGGCCGCAGCGCGACCGGGACGTGCACCGAGCCGTCGGCGCGCTGGTGCACCTCGAGCAGGCAGGCGATGGTGCGCGCGATCGCGCACAGCGTGCCGTTGAGCGTGGCCGCCGTCTGCGGCCTGCCGTCCTCGTCGCGGTAGCGGATCGCCAGCCGGCGGGCCTGGAAGGTGGTGCAGTCCGACGTGCTGGTCAGCTCGCGGTACGTGCCCTGGCTGGGGAACCACGCCTCGATGTCGTACTTGCGCGCCGCGCTCGTGCCCAGGTCGCCGGCGGCGATGTCGACCACGCGGTAGGGCAGCTCGAGGGCCTGGAGGAACTCCTCCTCCCAGGCCAGCAGGCGCAGGTGCTCGGCGGCGGCCTCCTCGGGCCGGCAGAAGCTGAACATCTCGACCTTGTCGAACCAGTGCACGCGGATGATGCCGCGGGTGTCCTTGCCGTAGCTGCCGGCCTCGCGGCGGAAGCACGACGACCAGCCGGCGTAGCGGCGCGGCCCGGCCGGGAGGTCGAGCACCTCGTCGGCGTGCATGCCGGCCAGCGCGACCTCCGACGTCCCGACCAGGTACAGGTCGTCGCGCTCGATCCGGTACACCTCCTCGTCGTGCTCGCCGAGGAACCCGGTGCCCTCCATGGCCTCGGGCCGGACCAGCGCCGGGGCGACGACGGGGGTGAAGCCGGCCGCGACCGCCCGGGTGATCGCCAGCTGGGCGAGGGCGAACTCCAGCAGCGCCCCGGGACCGGTGAGGAAGTAGAAGCGGGCGCCGGAGACCTTGGCGCCGCGCTCGGTGTCGATCGCGCCGAGCGCCTCGCCGATCTCCAGGTGGTCGCGCACGGCGAAGTCGTAGGTGGGCACCTCGCCGACGGTGCGCAGCGTCACCGCGTCGTCCTCGCCGCCGGGCGGGACGCCGTCGTGGACGACGTTCGGGATGGACAGGTGCACCTCGCGCAGCGCGACGTCGGCCGCCCGCTGGGCCTCCTCGGCCTCCTTGACCTCGGCGGCCAGCGCGCGGGCTCGCTCGAGCACCGCGGGACGCTCCTCGGGCGAGGCCTTCCGCACCGCCTGGGAGGCCGCCTTCTGCTCCGCGCGCAGGTCGTCGGCCCGCTTGACGGCCGCGCGCCGGTCGGCGTCGGCGGCCAGCAGCGCGTCGACCCGGGACTCGTCGGCACCGCGGGCACGCTGGCTGGCACGGACGACGTCGGGGTGCTCGCGCACCAGGCGCAGGTCGATCACCCCCCGATCGTAGAGAGGGCCGTGTCGGAGCAGCCGGACGGCGCAGCGGACGCCCGGCGCCCGGGCGAGGCGGGCATCGGTGGTGAGCAGCGCCGTCGCGCCGAGCGTCTCGGCGAGCGCGACGCAGGTGGCGTCGTAGGCGCCCACGTCCCGGCGCACCTCCCACATGCGCAGCCGCAGCCGGTCGGCGGGGAGACGGAGCAGCTCCGGGTCGAGGAACGCGGCCATCGCTGCGGACCCTGCTCCTCGGTCAGGTCACCCCGGAGCACGAGACGTCGCGGCACGCCGGTCACCTCGCTGTCGAGGAGGTGGGACGGCGAGGGCGTCGTCGCCGAGCTGCCCCGGGTCCAGCCTGGCGACGATCAGCCCGACCAGGACGCGGGCATCGACGACGTTCACTCGTAGCGGGACTCGCGCAGCGCGGTGAGGACGTCCTCCTGGGACACGGTGCCGCCGACCGCGATCTCCGCACCCACGCGTGTCGGCTGCGGACCGGACCCGGGGGGATCACGGCTGCGCGACAATGGGCCCATGCGCTTCCTCGGCGGCAACCGGCCGGCCACCGACCTGACCTACGCCGACGTGTTCATGGTGCCCAACCACAGCACCGTGGGCTCCCGGCTCGAGGTCGACCTGACCACGCCGGACCGGGTGGGCACGACCATCCCCGTCGTCGTCGCCAACATGACCGCGATCAGCGGCCGGCGGATGGCCGAGACGGTCGCCCGCCGCGGCGGGCTGGCGGTGCTGCCGCAGGACATCCCGGTCGACGTCGTCGGCGAGGTCGTCTCGTGGGTGCACGCCCGCCACCCCGTCTACGACACCGCGATCACCCTGGCGCCGAGCTCGACCGTCGGCGAGGCGCTGTCGCTGATGACGAAGCGGGCGCACGGGATCGTCGTGGTGGTCGACGAGGGCGGCGTGCCCGTCGGCGTGGTCACCGACGGCGCCTGCCAGGGCGTGGACCGCTTCAGCCAGCTCGACCAGGTCATGGCCGCCCACCCGCTGACCATCCCGGCGGGCACCGACCTGCCGAAGGTCTTCGACGTGCTCTCCGGGGAGCGGGTCAGCGCCGCGCCGGTGGTCGAGGGCGACCGCCTGCTCGGCGTCGTCACCCGCAAGGGCGCGCTGCGCTCCACGCTCTACACGCCCGCGGTCAACGCCGACGGCCGGCTGCTGACCGCGTCCGCCGTCGGCATCAACGGCGACGTCGCCGGCAAGGCGTCGGCCCTGCTGGCCGCCGGGGTCGACGTGCTCGTCGTCGACACCGCGCACGGCCACCAGGAGAAGGCGGTCGAGGCGGTGCGCGCGGTGCGGTCGGTGGCCGGGGCGGTGCCGGTGGTGGCCGGCAACGTGGTCACCGCCGAGGGCACCCGCGACCTGGTCGAGGCCGGCGCCGACGTCGTCAAGGTCGGCGTGGGCCCCGGGGCGATGTGCACCACGCGGATGATGACCGGCGTCGGGCGGCCGCAGTTCTCCGCGGTCGAGGAGTGCGCGGCCGAGGCCCGCCGGCTGGGCAGGCACGTGTGGGCCGACGGCGGGGTGCGCCACCCCCGCGACGTCGCCCTCGCCCTGGCCGCGGGCGCGGCGAACGTGATGGTCGGCTCGTGGTTCGCCGGCACCTACGAGAGCGCCGGCGACATCCACGACGACGGGAACGGCCGGCTCTACAAGGAGTCCTTCGGCATGGCCTCGGCCCGCGCGGTCAAGGCCCGGACGGCGGCGCAGAGCGGCTTCGAGCGGGCCCGCGCGGGCCTGTTCGAGGAGGGCATCTCCTCCTCGCGGATGTACCTCGACCCGGCCCGGCCGGGCGTCGAGGACCTGGTCGACCAGATCGTGGCCGGCGTGCGCTCGTCGTGCACCTACGCCGGTGCGCGCACCATCGACGAGCTGCACGAGCGCGCCGTCCTGGGTGTGCAGAGCGCGGCCGGCTACGAGGAGGGCCGGCCGCTGCCGACCAGCTGGTGAGGCCGCTCCCGCGGGAGGTCTTCGAGTCGCTGGTCGCCGACGCGCTCGACGCCGTCCCGGCCGAGCTGATGGCGCTGCTGGACAACGTCGTCGTGCTGGTCGAGGACCGCAACGAGGACGAGCCGGACCTGCTCGGGCTCTACGAGGGGTACGCGCTGACCGAGCGCGGCTGGCAGTACGGCGGGGCGCTGCCCGACCGGATCATGGTCTACCGCGAGGCCATCTGCGACGTCTGCTCGACCGCCGACGAGGTGGTCGAGGAGGTGACGGTGACCGTCGTCCACGAGATCGCCCACCACTTCGGGATCAGCGACGAGCGCCTGCACGAGCTCGGCTGGTCGTAGCAGGAGGCGGCCGGGGTCCCGCGTACGGTGCTCACCGTGCCTGGGGACGTCGCGAGGGGCAGCGGGCTGCCGATCAAGATGCTGCACGACCGGATCCTGGTGGCCCTGCGCCGCGAGGACGGCGAGCGCCGCTCCACCGGCGGCATCCTCATCCCCGCCACGGCACAGGTCGCCAAGCGGCTGGTGTGGGGCGAGGCGCGCGGCGTCGGGTCGAGCGTGCGCCAGGTCAAGGTCGGCGACCAGGTGCTCTTCTCCCCCGAGGACCAGCACGAGGTCGAGGTGCACGGCGAGGAGCTGGTCATCCTGCGCGAGCGTGACGTGCACGCCGTCGCCGCCGAGCGGATCGAGGAGTCCACCGGCCTCTACCTGTAGGTCCGGGGCTCCGCCCGGGGTCCTGCGCACGGTTCGTGCACGCGTCGTCGTCCGCGGGCGCCCGACCCCGCGGCACGTGCACACACCGTCCGGTCAGGAGTGCTGGTGGTGGGCGACGACCACCTCGGTCACCTCGGTGAGGAACCGCCGGACGACGGCGAGGTCGGCGTCGGAGAACCCCTCCATCGCGGCCAGGATCTCCCGCTGCAGCCCGCCGAAGAACGCCGCGCCGGCGGCCGTCGCGGCGTCCGACATCTCCAGCACCACCCGGCGGCGGTCGGCGGGGTCGCGCACCCGGTGCACGTGGCCGGCCCGCTCCAGCCGGTCGACCAGCGCGGTCACCGACGCCGAACTCAGCGACACCGCCGCGCCGAGACCGCCCGCGGTCAGCGGCTCCCCGGCACGGGCGGCGTCCATGATGGCCACGATCGCCCGGACGTCGGTGCGGCCGAGCCCGTGCAGGTCGGCGAAGCGCTGACCCACCGCGTCGAGCTCGACGCCCAGCCGGCGCAGCAGCAGGGCCACCTCGGCCCGCTCGTCGTTGCGCGCCACCCGCCCTCCCCCTATTCTCTCGATCATCGAGATGATCGGCCGTCGAGAGGATCACATCATGGCGCGCCGGGCCCGCTGGCTGCTCCCCCTCGTCGTCGTCCTGCTCTGGGTGGGCGCGGCCGGGCCGCTCGGCTCGCTCAGCGGCCGGCTGACCGGGCTGCAGGAGAACGACACCGCCGCCTTCCTCCCCGACAGCGCGGAGTCCACCCGGGTGGCCGAGCTGCAGCAGGGCTTCTCCCCGACCGAGGCGATCCCGGCGATCCTGCTCTGGGAGGGCGAGGGCCCCCTCGACGAGGCCACGCTCGCGGAGATCGGGCAGCGCGTGCAGGAGGCCGCCGCGGTCGCCGAGGAGGCCGGCTTCCTGGCCGGGCAGCCCTCCCCGCCGATCCCGTCGGAGGACGGCGAGGCGGTGCAGGCGCTCCTGCCGATCACCCCGGACGTCGGCGACGAGATCGTGACGGTGGTCGGGGACCTGCGGGACACCATCGCCGTCGACGGCACCTCGTCGTTCGTCACCGGACCGGGCGGGATCTTCGCCGACTTCGCCAACGGCTTCGCCGGCATCGACGGGCTGCTGCTGCTCGCCGCGTTCGGCGTCGTCCTGCTGATCCTGCTGGTGGTCTACCGCAGCCCGCTGCTGCCCTTCCTGGTCATCGGCACCGCCGGCCTGGCCCTCACCGCCGGCAACGCGGTCGCCTACCTGCTCGCCGACGGCGGCCTGATCACGGTCAACGGCCAGAGCCAGGGCATCGCCTCGATCCTCGTCGTCGGGGCGGCCACCGACTACGGCCTGCTGCTGGTCGCCCGCTACCGCGAGGAGCTGCGGCGGGAGGCGTCCCGGTTCACCGCCATGCGGACGGCGCTGCGCCGCTCGTGGGAGCCGATCGTGGCCTCCGGGGCGACCGTCGTCCTGGGCGTGCTCTGCCTGCTGTTCTCCGACCTGAGCTCCAACCGCGGGCTCGGCCCGATCTCCGCGGTGAGCGTCACGCTGGCCGTCGTCGCGGCGCTGACCTTCCTGCCCGCCGTGCTCACCCTGCTCGGCCGCGCCGCGTTCTGGCCGTTCCGGCCGCACGCCGGGGAGCCGGCGAAGGAGGGCCGCGGCTGGCAGCGGGTGGCCGCGCTCGTCGGCCGCCGCCCGCGGCGGGTGCTCGCGGCCAGCACGCTGCTGCTGGTGGCCGCGGCGGTGTTCGCGCCGACCTACGACGCGAGCGGCATCACCTTCAGCGACGCGATCCGCGGCGAGTCCAACGGCGTCGACGGGCAGGAGGCGCTCGGCCGGCACTTCGACGCCGGCTCCGGCAGCCCGACCGTCGTCGTGACACCGGAGGACTCGTGGCCGGCGGTGGCCGAGGCCGCGGCGGCCACCGACGGCGTCGCCACCGTCGCCCCCTTCACCGGCGCCGGCGGCCCGCCGCAGCCGGGCGCCGACCCGCTGGTGGTCGACGGCCTGGTCCGCCTCGACGTGACCCTCGCCGTCCCGGCCGACAGCACCGAGGCCCTCGACGTCGTCTCCGGGCTGCGGACCACCCTCGACGACGCCGACCCGGCCGCGCTCGTGGGCGGCGACACCGCCAGCAACCTCGACGCGCGGGAGACCGCGGCGCGCGACCTGCGGGTGATCGTGCCGAGCGTCCTGGCGGTGATCACCGTCGTCCTGGCGCTGCTGCTGCGCTCGCTGGTGGCCCCGCTGCTGCTGGTGGCCACCGTGGTGCTCAGCGTCGGCGCCACGGTCGGGGTGGCCGGGCTGCTGTTCGACGACGTCTTCGGCTTCCCCGGCAGCGACCCCGGCATCCTGCTCATCGGGTTCGTGTTCCTCGTCGCCCTGGGGATCGACTACAACATCTTCCTCATGACGCGGGCGCGCGAGGAGTCCGCGCGGCACGGCACCCGCGACGGCGTCCTGCGCGCGCTGGCGGTGACCGGCGGCGTGATCACCTCCGCCGGGATGGTGCTGGCCGCGACCTTCGGGGCGCTGTCGGTGCTGCCGCTGCTCTTCCTCGTGCAGCTGGCGTTCCTGGTCGGCTTCGGCGTGCTGCTCGACACCTTCGTCGTCCGCTCGCTGCTGGTGCCGGCCGCGGTGGCGCTGCTCGGCGACCGCACCTGGTGGCCGGGCCGCCTCGCCCGCCGGCCGGAGCCGGAGCGGGAGCGGGAACCCGCCTGGGTCTGAACCGGCCTTCCTGCAGGGGCCCGCCGCGAGCCTGCGAGCGGTGGGGGGCAGGAAGGCCCGTCCTCAGACCTGGCCGGCGCGCAGTCGCTCGAGCCAGGCCCCGGCGTCGGTGAACGCCGCGTCGGCGGCGACGTCGGGCACCGGGCGGTTGGTCCGGCCGTCCTCGCGCGGGTAGGAGCCGAGGAAGCGGACGTCGTCGCACACCCGGTGCAGCGCGGCCAGCGCCTCCCCCACCCGGGCGTCGGCCACGTGCCCCTCGCAGTCGAGGGAGAACGAGTAGACGCCGAGGCGCTCGCGGGTGGGCCGCGACTCGATGCGGGTGAGGCTGATCCCGCGGACGGCGAACTCCGTGAGCAGGTCGAGCAGCGCCCCGGTGCGGTCGCCGACGACGGCCACCAGCGAGGTCTTGTCGTTGCCGGTGGGCCCGGGCAGCGCCCCCGGTGGCGCGACGAGCACGAAGCGGGTGACCGCCCCGGGGTGGTCGGCGACGTCCTCGGCCAGCGGCACCAGCCCGTAGCGCTCGGCGGCGATGGGCGCGCACACTGCCGCGTCGTGCTCGCCCTCGGCGACCGCCCGGGCCGCGACCGCGGTGGAGGAGGCCGGCAGCGCCGGCACACCGGGCAGCAGTCCGGCCAGCGTGCGCGCCGTCTGGGCGAGGGCGTGCGGGTGGCTGGCGACGCCGCGGACGTCGGCCAGCCGCGTGCCGGGCCGGGCGGCGAGGACGAACGCGACGGTCAGGAACACCTCGCGCGTGATGAGCAGCGGGTCGCCGTCGGCCAGCCCGTCCATCGTCGCCGGGACCGAGCCCTCGACCGAGTTCTCCAGCGGCACCAGGGCCGCGTCGGCCTCCCCCGCGCGGACCGCGGCGAGGGCGGCGGGGACGCTCGCCGCCGGCTGCCGCACGCCCTCGCCGTCAGCAACGGCACTGCTCAGTGCTGCTTCGGCGAAGGTACCCTCGGGGCCGAGATAGGCGAACCGCGTCGGAGGCGTCTGGGGCACCCGACGAGGGTAGTGCGGTCGGACCGGGGCACGGGCCCCGTCGGGGGGAGCCGCCTCGCTGCCGGCCGCGGCCGGACGACCAGTGCCGAGTGGGAGGGATGCGTGACCCCCGGCTCGACGTCGGTCACCCACGGTGACCTCGACGCTGCACTGCGGCGTCTCCTGGCGGCCAGCGGTCGGGACGACGCCCCCGCCTTCCGCGCCGAGCTCGATGCCGTCGAGCCCGCGCTGGCCGCCGCCAGCGAGCCCCGGTGGGCGGCCTGGCGGCACGCGCTGGACGCCCGCCGCGGGCTGGTCGACGGCGACCGGGACGCCACGGCCGCCGCCGTCCGCGCCGCACGTGCGGCCCTGGGCACCTGCCGGCCGTCGGCGTCGACCGCGCTGGTCCTCGCCTACCTGGCCCACGTCGAGGCGGCCGCCGACCACCTCGACGCGGCGATGCTGCTGGCCATCGACGCGAGCCTGCTCACCGAGCAGCTGACGCCTCCCGACGCCGAGGTCCCGCGCGCGCTGCACCAGGCCCACCTGTGGCTGTCGCTGACCCTCACCGCGCTCGACCTGGAGGAGCTCGCCCTCGACCAGGCCGAGCAGGGGTACCGGATCGCCGACGCCCTGCCCGACCTCGCCGACCGCTGGCAGCTGCTGCGGCTGTGTGCCCAGCAGTCCACCGAGCTGGCGCAGACGCTGCGCCGTCGCGGGGACGTCGCCCGCTCGCGGGAGCTGGCCGAGAACGCGCTGGCCCGCGCCACCGACGCCCGCGAGCTCGGCTTCGAGCCCGACCCCGACGACCTCGACCGGCTCGACGTCGTCCAGGCGTGGGCGCTGGTCTGCCACGACGACCTCGACGACGCCCTCGGCCCGCTGCGCCGGGTGCACCGGCGGGTGCACCGCACCGGCAGCACCTGGCTGCGGGGCTACACCGACCTGGCGCTGGCCCGGCTGCTCGGCCGGCTGTCCCAGCTGCACAGCGGTGGCGGGCACGGCGAGGAGGCCGCCGACCTGCTCGTCGACGCCGCCGGCGCCTTCGCCGCGACCGCCGACCGCCGTCGCTATCGCCAGTGCCTGCTCGAGCTCGGCCAGGCCACCGCCGCGATGGGCCGCCCGGCCGAGGCGCTGCACTGGCTGGACGCCTACCGCGCCGACACCGGGCAGGCCCACGCGCGCAGCCGCGAGCTGTGGGCGGAGATGTTCGTGCGCCGCAGCCGGCTGCGCGAGGCCGAGCGGCAGGCCGCCGTCCTGCGCCGGCACGCCCTGGAGGACCCGCTCACCGGCCTGGGCAACCGGCGCAGCGCCGAGCGCCGGCTCAGCGGCCTGCGGCTGGGCGGCGAGCCGCTGTCGCTGGCCGTCGTCGACGTCGACCGGTTCAAGGAGGTCAACGACGACACCTCGCACTCCCACGGCGACGAGGTGCTGCGCCGGGTGGCCGCGCTGCTGCGCGAGCACAGCCGGGTCGGCGACGAGGTCTACCGGTGGGCCGGCGACGAGTTCCTCGTCGTGCTGCCGACCGCCACCCAGAGCCAGGCGCTGGCCGCCGTCGAGCGGCTGCGCGCGGCCGTGGCCGACGCCGACTGGCGCGACCTGCCGCTCACCGAGCCGATCACCGTGAGCATCGGGGTGGCCACCGCCCCGGCGGCCGCCGACGACGCGGCCGCGCCGGCCGGCTGGCGCTCGCTGTTCGACACCGCCGACCTGCACCTGTTCTCCGCCAAGCGCGGCGGGCGCAACCGCGTCCGCGCCCCCGGCCTGGTCGACGGCGGGGTCGACGGCGCGCTCGACGGCGGGGCCGGGCACGGCGGGGTGGACGCGGCGACCCCGGTCGACGGCGCCGCGTCCGAGGGGACCTCGGCGTGACGGGACCCCCCGCCTGGGACGCCAGTGACACGACGGACGACGTGACGTCGTCCCCGCGGCGCGCCCGCCCGGCGGTGCTCGACTCCCCCGGACCCGGCGTGCACAGTGCGCTGGTGCCACCCGGAGCCCTGCACCAACGGGTGACCGCCGCCCTCGCCAACTGGGAGCTCGACGACGCCGAGCGGCTGCTGTCCGTCGTCGACCCCTCCTCGCCCTACGAGGCCGGCCGCTCGACCCGGGAGGACGGCGCGGCCCCGCCGTCCCTGGGCCGCGCCTGGGCCGACACCCTGCGCGCCGAGCTGCTGGTGCGCCGGCTGCGCGTCGCCGGCTTCACCCTCGTCGGCGAGCCGCTGGACGCCCCCGAGGCCACCGAGTCGCTGGACCTGCACGCCGGCGTCGCCGACCTGCTCGACGGCGCCGAGGACGGCCCCGGCGGGGACCCGCGCTCGGAGTCGGCCTCGCACGCCGCCCTGGCCATCGCGCTCGTGCGCTCGGCCAAGGCCGCCTTCGACGCCTCCGACGACGACCTGCAGCGCGCCGCGGGCCTCGTCCGGCACGCCCGCATCGAGCTGCTGTCCCGCCGGATCGACGCGGCGATGGACGAGGCGGTCGAGGCCGCGAGCCTGCTCGACCCCGGGCTGGACCCGAGCACGCTGCTGGTCGACACGCTGGGCAGCCTCGCCGGCGTCCTGGCCGACCTGGAGCTCATGCCGCTGGCCCTGGACTACCAGCGCCGCGCGCTGGAGGCCGCCACCGCGGCCGCCGAGCAGGGGGTCCTCGCTCCCGACGACGGCGACCCCGCCGTGCTGGCCGCCCGCGCGGCGGCCTGCCTGGGCGAGCTGTGCGCCGAGCTGGGCGAGGCCCTGCTCGACGACGGAGACCCGGAGTCGGCCCGACCGCACTTCGCCGAGGCACGCCGGCTGGCCGAGCAGGCGCTGGCCCAGCTGCCGCCCGGGGCCGAGGGCGTCGTCGCCGCGCAGGTCGTGCACGGCTGGGCGCTGGTCGGGCTGGGCGAGCACGCGGCGGCCACGGGGCAGCTGCGCGCCGCCGTCCGGATCACCAGCGCCACGGGCGACCGCGCCCTGCTCGCCTCGGCGCTGCTCGCCCTCGGCCGTGCGCTGCGCCGTCAGGACGACGGCCGGAGCGCCGACGAGCAGCTGGCCAAGGCCCTCGCGCTGGCCACCGAGCACGGCCTGCCCCGGCTGCGCCGCGCCGCGCTGCGGGAGCTGTGCACGCTGCACGCCGAGCTCGACGACGCCGGCCGCGCGCTGCCCTACCTGCAGGCCTACCTGGCCGACGAGCTGGACCGGGTCGACGAGCGGCGCACCCGCTGGGTGGAGCTGTTCGGCCGGCGCAAGAGCCTGCTGGAGAACGAGCGGGCGGCCGGCCAGCTGCGGCGTCAGGCCTACGAGGACCCGCTGACCCGCCTGCCCAACCGCCGCTACGCCGAGGCCCGGCTCGACGGACTGCTCAGCGCGGGCAGCACGTCGGCGCTGGCCGTCGTCGACGTCGACCGGTTCAAGTCGATCAACGACGCCGTGGGGCACCCCGGTGGCGACGCGGTGCTGCGGGCGGTCGCCGACCTGCTGCTGGCCGGCTGCCGCGACACTGACGAGGTGTGCCGCTGGGCCGGCGACGAGTTCGTCGTCCTGCTGCCCGACACCACCGCCGAGCAGGCCGAGCACGCGCTCGAGCGGGTGCGCCGCGCCGTCGCCGCCCACGACTGGGCCGCCCTGGGGGTCACCGTCCCGGTCACCATCAGCGTGGGCATCGCGTCGGCCACCCGCGGCGACGACCGCCGCACGCTGTTCGCCGCGGCCGACGGCGTGCTCTACGACGCCAAGCGCAGCGGCCGCGACCGCGTCGTCCGGCTGTCCGCCGTCACCCAGACCCGCGCCCCCGACGCCCCGCCGGACGACGCGTCCCCGCCGGGGACGTCCGGCGGCGGGGGGTCCGCGGTCACCGTCGGCCCGGTGCAGCCGGCCACCCTCGACCCCGTCGGCGGCTTCGCCGCGCTGCTGGCCGAGCCGGTGCGCCCCCTGGACCCGCCGCTGTCGGCCGGCGGCCCGGGCGACCCGACGCTGGCCCCGCTGCCGGCCGCCGCCGAGCGCCCGGCCGGGCCCGCACCGGTCCCGCCGGCCCGCCCGGCGCCGGCCGAGCCCGACGTCATCTGGGGCGTGGGCCGCACCACCGAGCAGGTGCTGGCGCTGGTCCGCGAGGCCCGCGCCGAGCACCCCGACCGGCCGGCGCTGGTGGTGCGGGCCAGCGCCGACACCCTCGTCGCGCTGGCCGGCGAGCACGACGCCGCCACGACCGTCGACGCCGCGGCGATGTCGGCCGCCGTCGGCCCGATCCCCGAGCCGCGCGGCCGGGTCGGCGTCCTGTGCGCCGGCACCGCCGACGCGTCGGTGGCCGCCGAGGCCGCGTTCGTCGCGCGGGTGACCGGCACCGAGGTCGTGCGGGTCGACGACGTCGGCGGCAGCCGGCTGCGGCCGCTGCTCACCGACCGCACGCTGCTCGACGACGCCGACTGCCTGGTCGTGGTGGCCGGGCTGGACGCCTCGCTGGCCGCCACGGTGGGCGCGATGACCGACGTCCCGATCGTCGCGGTGCCGACCTCCACCGGGCAGCCCGGCTCGTTCGGCGGGTTCGGCGCGCTGCTGACGATGCTCACCTCCGCCTCGCCCGGCATCGTGGTGAGCAACATCGACAACGGCCACGCCGCCGGCGTGTTCGCCGCCCGCGTCGCCCGGCGCACCGCGCGCTGACGCCGCTGTCTCCCGGACGGCACCGCGGCCAGGTGCCCCCCACCCTCACGCCGCCTGGCAGGGCGACTCACCTCCCCGACGTGCCGACGTCGCGCTGACGGCACCCGGGAGCGGGGACGGCTCCTGGTCGCGGTGGCGGCCGGGAGGCCGGCAGTGTCACGGCGACCACGGGGACGACGGCGAGGAAGAGGCCGGCGACGGCGAGGGCGCCGCCGAGGGCCCAGGCGGCGAAGACCAGCAGCGCGGCCAGCTCGACGCCGAGGCCGGCGACCGAGGTGACCGTGGCCCGGACGACGGCGGGCGCCTGCTCCTGCAGCCGGGCCTCCCCCACGACGAGCACCGCCAGGTACACGCCGTAGGACAGCGCGACGGCGGTCAGCGCCACCGGCCCGCTGCCTAGCGCGCCGGCCGCGAGCAGCACCGCGGACAGGCCCAGCAGACCGGGCAGCGCCCGCGACGGCAGCCGCCCGACCCGGCCGGCCAGGGCCGCACCCGCCGCCCCGGCCAGCGCCACGCCCAGGACGGCGGCCGGCACCACCGCCGTCGCCACGCCCTGGTCGCGGGCCATCACCGGGAAGTACTCCTCGAGCGCGTCCAGGCCGCCGAGCAGCGCGACGGCGAGCACCACCCGCCGCAGCCCCGGCCGGCGCAGCGCGGTCCGCACCGCCGTGGGCAGCGACGCCGGGTCGTCGTCCCCGGCCGTCCGGAGCGGCTCGGGGAAGCGGGTGGCCAGCGCGGCCGCGGCCAGGCACACCACCACGCTGACCCACCCGACCAGCGCGTAGCCGCCGGCGGACACCAGCACGCCGGCCGCGAGCGCCGTGGGCACCTGCACCAGCAGCTCGGTCGCCGTCGTCGCGCCGTGGACGCGCACGTACACCGCCTCGGCCCCGACGGCGGCCAGCCCGTCGTAGACCAGCGCCTCGGCCGCGCCGGAGACCAGGGCCCCGCCGACGCCCCAGAGGACGAAGCCGGTGGCGAAGCCGGCCGGTCCCGGGGCCGCCGTCCAGACCGCGAAGCCGGCCGCCTCCAGGACGCCGGCCAGTACCAGCGCGCCCCGGCGGGACCAGCGGTCGGCGAGGACCCCGGTCGGCACCTCGGCGAGCAGCCCGGTCACCGACCACAGGGCGAACAGCCCGGACACCTGCGCCGGGGACAGCCCCGAGTCGAGGAAGAGCAGCGCGTACAGCGGGTAGACCGGCACCAGCCCGGACAGCGCGGTCCAGGCGACGGCGAGGCGGGCCAGGGGCCGGGCCGGGGCGGGGAGGGGCTCGCGGACGGGGCGTCAACGGAACGGCACGGGCGCACGGTAACCGGGCTCACCCGGTCGCGCAGCGGGATTTCCGCCCCCGTCGGCTAGGCTCGGCGGCCGAGAAGGGGAGTAGCCCCCCGTCCGCTGGTCGACACGCTGGCGCGCCACCGCGGTGGCCGCCCGGTCAGTGGGCCCACGTCCCGGCGTGGGTGGGCGAGACCTTCGGCCTGGCAGTGTGCGCCGCTGCCGGTCGGAGGCACCCGCTTCCGCCCGGCGGTGCCGAGCGGAAGAGAGTCCTCAGAGTGCTGGTCCTGTCGGTCGTCGCGACCGCGTTCGCCCTCGTCCTGCCCGTCGAGCTGCCGGACAAGACGCTGTTCGCCAGCCTCGTGCTGGCCACCCGCTTCGCGCCCCTGCCGGTCTTCGTCGGCGTCGGCACCGCGTTCGGCCTGCAGGTGGCCATCGCGGTCACGGCCGGGAGCCTGCTCAGCCTGCTGCCGCAGGCGCTGGTCAGCGGCGTCGTGGCGGTGCTGTTCCTCGTCGGCGCGGTGCTGCTGTGGCGCAGCGCGTCGGAGGGGCCGGAGGACGGCGGGGAGGCGGCCGCCACCCGCGAGCGGACGTCGTTCCTGCGCGCGGCCGCCGTCTCCTTCGGGGTGCTGTTCGCCGCGGAGTGGGGCGACCTCTCCCAGCTGGCCACCGCCGGCCTGGCCGCCCGGTTCGACGAGCCGCTGTCGGTGTTCGTCGGCGCGTGGGCGGCGCTGCTCACCGTGTCCGGCCTCGCGGTCTTCCTGGGCAAGACGCTGGCCGACCGGCTGCCGATCGCGCTCATCCGCCGGGTGGCCGCGGTGCTGTTCGTCGTCTTCGCCGTCTTCGCCGTCGTGGAGACCGTCCGCGCCCTCACCTGATCGGGGGACCCGCCCGGCGCGGGCGCTGCAGCGGCCGGCCGTGCCCGCCGTTGCCCCTCCCGTGACCGTCCCGACGCTCCCCGACGAGGCGACCGGCCCGTGCGCCCGGCGGACGCGGCTGCCGGCCGGCCTCGACGTCCAGGACCTGGACCACGACGCCGAGCTCGCCGCCGTCGTCCGCATCGCCGCCGCGGTCACCGGCATGCCGTTCGCGACCGTCAACGTGCTCGACGACTGCTCCCAGCACCAGATCGCGCCGCACGGCTTCCCCGGCGCGACGACGGCGCGCGAGGAGTCCCTCTGCTCGGTGGTGAACGCCGACGCGCCGGCCGTCCGGGCGCACGACGACCTCTCGACCGACCCCGTCCACGCGGCCAGCCCCTGGGTGGACGGCCGGTACGCCCGGGTCCGCGCCTACGCCAGCGCCCCCCTCGTCGTCGACGGCGCCCTCGTCGGCACCCTGTGCGTGTTCGACACCGCACCGCACGCCCTCGCCCCCGCGACGGGTGAGCGCCTGGCCGACCTCGCCGCCGTCGTCGTCGCCCTGCTGCAGCGGCGCCGGCAGGCCGCCCAGCTCGCCGACCTCGCCGTCGCCAGCTCCGCCGCACGGGAGCAGGCCGAGGCGGCCGCCGCCGACCGGGCCCGCTCCGAGGCGTTCACCCGGGCGCTGCTGGAGGCGCTGCCGGTCGGCGTGGTCGCCGCGGACGCCGAGGGACGCATCACCCTGTGCAACCGGGTCGGCCGCCGGTGGCACGGCCTGGCCGACGGCGACGTCCCGGGCCCGGCCGGCGCGGCGGACCCGTACGGCGACGTCGCGACGGCGTTCGACCTGTGCACGCCCGACGGCCGCCCGCTGGAGCCGCACGAGGTGCCGCTGGCCCGGGTGTTCACCGAGGGCCGCGTGCACGACGCCGAGATCGCCATCGCCCGGCCCGGTGAGCGCCTGCGGGTGCTGCGCTCCTCGGGCGCGCTGGTGGTCGATGGGCAGGGCCGCCCGGCGGGCGCCGTCCTCGCGTCGATGGACGTCACCGACCAGCGCGAGCTGGAGGCCCGGCTCCGGGAGGCGGCGCTGCACGACGCGCTGACCGGCCTGCCCAACCGGGCGCTGCTGCTGGACCGCGTCGAGCTGGCCCTGCGCGCCCAGGAGCGCGACGGGCTGGCCGCGGTGCTGCTCTACTGCGACCTCGACGGCTTCAAGGGGATCAACGACACCCTCGGGCACGCCGCCGGGGACGCCGCCCTCCTGCGGATGGCCACGGTCCTGCGCGGCACGGTGCGCCCGGGCGACACCGTGGCCCGCATCGGCGGCGACGAGTTCGTGGTGCTCTGCCCCGGCGCGGGCACCGAGCTCGTGGCCCGCGCGCTGGTCGCCCGCATCGAGCGCACCTTGGCCGCCCCGGCCGACGGCGGCCCGGCGCTGCGCTCGAGCACCGGGGTGGCCCTCTCCCGCCGCGGGGACACCCCCGACAGCCTGCTCCGGCGCGGCGACGCGGCGATGTACGAGGTCAAGCGCTCCCGTCGCTGACCAGCGCCAAGCGGGTGACCAGCGCGCCGACCTGCGCGTCGAGGTCCGGGCCGGGCAGGTCGGTCCAGCCGGCCCACAGGGTGACCAGTCCGTGCAGCGCCGTCCACACCAGGGTCGCGTCGGCCCGCGGGTCGCGGCTGGCCGAGCGGCCGGCGTGCACGCACGCGTCGACGGCGCCGACCAGGACGTCGAACGCGACCGCGCCGGCGGGCACCTGCCGGGATCCGAACATCGCGCGGTAGCGGCCGGGCGCCGACAGTCCGCACCGCACGTAGGCCCGGCAGCCGGCCAGCAGCCGCTCCACGGGATCGGGGACCCCGTCGGTGGCCGCCCCGACCGCGGCGACGAGATCGGTGAAGCCCTGCTCCACGACGGCGTCGAGGAGGGCGCCGAGGTCGGCGAAGTGCCCGTAGACGGCGGGCGCGCTGACGCCCGCCTCCCGCGCGACCGCCCGGAGCGACACGGTCTCCACCGCGCCGGTCCGCTCGACGAGGGCGCGCGCCGCCGCGAGCAGGTCACTGCGGAGGTCCCGGGCCACGAAAAGGGACTTTACATGCGTTAAGTCGCGGGTCTACCGTTGCTTTACACCTGTTAAGTCGCCGAGGAGGCCACGATGCCCGTCATCCCCGACCTGCCCTGGACCGCCCGCCGCGCGTTCGACGGCCCGGGCACGGTCCTCTACACCGAGCTGCACCTGCGCCGGCTGCGCGACGTGCCCGCGTTCATGGCCACCTCGCTGACGATCCTGCGGCAGGTCGCCCGCTCCCCGGGGGCGCGTGCGGCGGTGCTGCGCGCCCAGCCCCTGGCTCGCTCGTTCGCGACCGTCTCGTGGTGGGACGACGAGGCCGCGATGCGGACCTTCGCGCGGACCGATCCGCACCGGACCGCGATGCGCCGCTGGGCACCGCGGCTGTCCAGCTTCGGCAACTCCGCGGTGCCGTCGACCGGGACGGTGCCCACGGTCGACGCGGCGGCCCGGGCGAGGGCCGCTGCGCCCCCGGCATGACGCGCCGCAGCCGGCGACCGCGGAGTGGCACCATCGCGGGAGATGGACGCCGCCGTGGAGGTCACCGACCTGGTCAAGCGCTACCCGGGGCGGCCGACCAACGCCGTCGACGGGGTCTCCTTCACCGTCGCGCGCGGTGAGGTGTTCGGCCTGCTCGGCCCCAACGGCGCGGGCAAGACGACGACGATCGGCGTCCTGACCACCCGGGTGCTGCCCAGCAGCGGGAGCGCCCGGGTGGCCGGCGTCGACGTCGCCGCCGACCCGGTCACCGCGCGCGGCCGGCTGTCGGTGGTGCCGCAGCGGTCCAACCTCGACCGCTCGCTCACCGCCCGGCAGAACCTCGTCTTCCACGCCGCCTACCACGGCGTCGGGCGGGCCGAGCGCAACCGGCGGGCCGACGAGCTGCTCGGCCGGCTGGGCCTGGGCGAGCGCGGCGGCGACCGGGTGGACGACTTCTCCGGCGGCATGGCCCAGCGGCTGCTCATCGCCCGGGCGCTCATGCACGCGCCGCAGGTGGTCTTCCTCGACGAGCCGAGCACCGGGCTCGACCCGCAGGCGCGGCTGTTCGTCTGGGAGCGGGTGCGCGAGCTGCGGACCGACGGCGTGACCGTCGTCCTCACCACGCACGACATGGAGGAGGCGGCGGCCCTCGCCGACCGGGTCGGGATCATGGACCACGGCCGGCTGCTCGCCCTCGACACGCCGGGCGCGCTCACCCGCTCGCTGCCCGGCAGCGCCACCCTCGACGTCGACGTCGAGCGCGCGGCCGGCGACACCGACGAGGCGGTGCTCGCCGCCCTGGGCGCCCTGCCGCAGGCCGAGCGGGTGGAGCCGGTCGCCGACGCCGCCGGCCTGCGCGCCCGCCTCTACCTCTCCGCCGACGCCGCGACCACGGTCGGCCCGGTGTCGGAGACGCTGGTCGCGCGCGGCGCCCGGCTGACCGGCGTGCGGATCGGCGAGCCGAGCCTGGAGGACGTCTTCCTCAGCCTGACCGGACGGGAGCTGCGATGAGCACGGAGACCACCCGGGCCGCGGTCCCGCTCCCCCCGGCCACCGGGGGGGTGGCGCCGCGGACCGCCCGGCCCAGCGTGTGGCGGGCCTTCACCGCGCTGCTGTGGCGTGACGTCTTCGTCACCGGCCGCGAGTTCGTCACGTTCGTCCTGCAGGTGGTGCTCCAGCCGGTCTTCCTGCTGTTCGTCTTCGGCAAGGTGCTCACCGAGCTCGGCTTCACGTCGGCCGCCTACGCCGACGTCCTGCTGCCCGGGGTCGTCGCGCTGGCCGCCTTCCTCACCGCGCTGCAGAACACCGCGTTCCCGCTGGTCATCGACTTCTCGTTCACCAAGGAGATCGAGGACCGGCTGCTCGCGCCGCTGCCGACCGCGCTGGTCGCCGTCGAGAAGATCGTGTTCTCCACCCTGCGGGCGCTGGTGGCCGCGCTGGTGATGTTCCCGATCAGCTGGTGGGTGCTCGGCTCGCTGCCGGTGACCTGGTCCGACGTCCCGCTGCTGGCCGCCTTCCTCGTGCTCGGGTCGCTGGTCGGCGCCTCCATGGGGATGGTCATGGGCACGTTCGTGAAGCCGAACCGGATCAACGTCGTCTTCGCCGTCGTGCTGACCCCGCTGCTGTTCACCGGCTCCACCCAGTTCCCGTGGCCGGCGCTGGAGCAGCTGCGCTGGTTCCAGGTGGTGTGCGCGGTCAACCCCCTCACCTACGTCAGCGAGGCGCTGCGGGCGGAGATGGCGCCGGACGTGCCGCACCTGCCGCTCGGGCTCTGCGCCGCGGCGCTGGCCGGGTTCCTGGTGGTCTTCGGGGTCCTGGGCCTGGTCGGGTTCCGCCGCCGCGCACTGGACTGAGGAGGGCCCGGCACGGTCAGAGGCCGCCGGAGGAGGCCCACTCGGACAGTCGGCGCTCGGTCTCCTCCGGGCTGACGTCCTCGACGCGGGTCATGATCGCCCAGCGGTGGCCGAACGGGTCGTGGATCGAGGCGAAGCGGTCGCCGGTGACGAAGGTGGCCGGCTCCTCGCGCACGGTGGCGCCGCGCTCGACCGCCGCGGCGAACACCGCGTCGACGTCGGCGACGTAGATGCAGGTGGAGCTGCTCACCCGGTCGCCCTCGCGGGCCGGCGCGGCCAGCCCGTACTGCTCGGCCGGGTCGCCGAGCTGCAGCCGGCCGCTGCCGAGGTCGAGCTCGGCGTGCGGCACGGTCCCGTCGGGCCCGTCCGTGCGGCTGACCACGGTGGCGCCGAACACCTCGCCGTAGAAGCGGATCGCCTCGCCGGCCGGGGAGCAGACGAGGAACGGGGTGAGGGTGGTGTAGCCGTCGGGACGGCCGTTCGTGATCGCCATGTCGGCCAGCCTGCCTACGCTCCGGCCGTGGCGTCTTGCACGAACGCGACAGCCCCGACGACCCGCGGCGTGCTGCGGCCCGCGGCGACCGCCCGGGTCACCGGCCTGCGCCGCGACGCCCCGGTGCACCCGGCGCTGGAACCCTTCGTCGAGCGCTACTGGTCGGTGCGCTGGGACCGGACGGGCCTGCCGCCGTTCCGCTCGGAGGTGCTCAGCCACCCGAGCGTGAACCTGTCGGTCGAGAACGGCACCGAGCCCCGGTTCGGCGTCGCGCTGCCGGCGGTCCTGCTGCACGGCGTGGTCACCCGCCGGTTCACCGTCGACCTGGCCGGCGCCGGCCGGGTGACGGCGGCGAAGTTCCGGCCCGGCGGCTGGGTCGCCTTCGGCGGGCGGCAGCCGGCCCGCGACAGCACCGCCCCACTCTCCGCCCCCCGCCTCGACCCCGGCGCGCTGCTGGACGCCGTCCTGGCCGAGGAGGACGACGACGCCCGGGCCGCCGTCCTCGACGCCGCGCTCGCGCCGCTGGCCCCGGACCCGGCGCCGGCCCACCTGGAGCTGCAGGCGCTGCTGGAGCGGATGGCCGCCGACCGCACGCTGGTCCGGGTCGACCAGGTCGCCGCGCTCGCCGCCACCAGCACCCGCTCCCTGCAGCGGCTGTTCGCCGGCTCCGTCGGCGTCAGCCCCAAGGCCGTGCTGGCGCGCTACCGGCTGCAGGACGCCGCGGCCACGATCGACGCCGGCGGGGTCGACGACCTGGCCGGCCTGGCAGCGTCGCTGGGCTGGTTCGACCAGGCCCACTTCAGCCGCGACTTCCGCGCCGTGGTGGGCGTGCCGCCGTCGGTCTACCTGGCCCGCGCCCGCGCCGACGCCTGACCGCCGCCGCCGGGACGGCTCAGGGCAGGGTCGGGATCCAGCCGGCCAGCGCGCGGCCGATCTCGTGCGGCGAGTCCTCGGGGACGAAGTGCGAACCCGGCACCGTCACCTCGGTGACCGACGGCCACTTGCGGACCAGCGCCCGCGGGCGGCCGGTCAGGATCGACCCGGGCTCGGCGTTCAGGAACAGCTTGGGGACGGCGCTGCCGCGCAGCCACACCCCGTACTGCGCGACGACGTCGCGGACCAGTGGCGGCACGTTCTCGATCGGCAGCTGCCGGGGCCACTCCAGCGTCGGCCAGCGGTCCTCGCGCTCGCGGAAGGGCTGCCGGTAGCGCTCGTGCGCCTCCGGGCTCAGCCCGCGCAGCACCGAGGCCGGGAGGATGCGCTCGACGAAGGCGTTCTTCCCCAGCACCGCGGCCTCGCCGTCCGGGCCGCGCATGGTGCGGAAGATGCCGCGCGCGGCGGCCGGCCAGTCGGCCCAGGTCAGGGGGCTGACGATCGCCTCGGTGAAGGCCAGGCCGCGCACCGACTCGGGGTGGCGGTGCGCCCAGTCGAAGCCGAGCGCCGACCCCCAGTCGTGCAGCACGAAGGTGACCCGCCGGGCCACGCCCACGGCCTCGAGGAAGCCGGCCAGGTGCGCGGCGTGGGTGGCGAAGGAGTAGGTGCCGCGCTGCGGGTGGGGGAGCTTGCCCGACTCCCCCATCCCGACCAGGTCCGGCGCGAGGCAGCGGCCCAGGTGCTGCACGTGCGGGATGACGTTGCGCCACAGGTAGGACGACGTCGGGTTGCCGTGCAGGAAGACGATCGGATCGCCCTCGCCGACGTCGACGTAGGCCATCTCCGTCCCGCGCACGGTCACCCGCTGCCGCGGGAAGGGGTCCTCGGGCGAGACGCTGTCGTCGGCGGCGGAATCGTCCTGGGCGGCCACCCCGGCATCCTCACACCGGCACCGCGCCCCCGCCGTCCGGGAACGGGCTTGACCCTGACGCGACGTCAGGCTGTGCACTCGGTGACGTCAGGGAGGGAGGGAGGACCACGTGAACGTGGGAGAGGTGGCCGCGCTGGCCGGGGTCACGGTGCGCACGCTGCACCACTACGACCGCATCGGCCTGCTGTCGCCGTCGGGCCGCACCGCGGCCGGGTACCGCCGCTACTCGGCGGCGGACCTGGACCGGCTGCACCAGGTGCTGCTCTACCGCGAGCTCGGGTTCGCCCTCGAGGAGGTCGCGACCCTGCTGGACGACGCCTCCGCCGACCCCGCCGAGCACCTGCGCCGGCAGCACCGGCTGCTGCAGGACCGGCTGGAGCGGACGCAGGCGATGGTCGCGGCCGTCGAGAAGGAGATGGAGGCACGGCACATGGGGATCGACCTGACCCCGGAGGAGAAGTTCGAGCTGTTCGGGGACTGGCTGCCCGAGGAGTACGAGGCGGAGGCCGAGCAGCGCTGGGGCGACACCGAGGCCTGGGCGCAGTCACAGCGGAGGACCCGCGCCTACACCAAGGACGACTGGGTGCGGGTGAAGGCCGAGGGCGAGGACGTCGAGGCGCGGATGGCCGCGGCGTTGCGGGCCGGCGTCGCGCCGGACTCGCCGCAGGCGATGGACCTCGCCGAGGAGGCGCGGCAGCAGATCAGCCGCGACTTCTACGACTGCTCGCCGGAGATGCACGCCGGCATCGGCCGGATGTACGTCGAGGACGAGCGGTTCACGGCGCACTACGAGCAGCGCGCGCCCGGGCTGGCGCACTGGGTCAGCACCGCCGTCCAGGCCAACGCCGCCCGCCAGGGCTGACACCCACCGTCGGGACCGGCGGTCTCGTGGCCATCGACGGCTGATCGCCACGAGACCGCCGGTCGCGCGCCCGGGAGCGGGTCCAGCCGCGGTCCAGCCCCCTGGGGTCCCGGACCGTCGTTCCACCCCCGGGTGCAGCGGTCCGGGTCGGTGGGATCCACCCCGGGGCACTTGTCGACCGGCGCGGGACGGCCATCGGGCAGTTCGTCATCTGGTTGGACACGACGCTTCACCCCGGCCGCCGCCGTGCCGATGGTCGTCCCGTGAGTCACCTCCGCCCCGGTGGTCCCCGGGGCCTCGCCGGGCGCCTGCCGTGGCCGGTCGTCACGCTCGGCGCGGCGGCCGTCTACGCGGCCGCGAGCCTGCTCGGGCGGGCCACCCGGCTCGAGGGCTCGCAGCTCTCGCTGGTCTGGCCCGCGGCGGCCGCGGGGGTGCTGTGGCTGGCCGCCTCCTGGGCGCACCGCCGGCGGCTGGTGGTCGACACTGCCGTGCTGACCGTCGTCGCCGTCCTGGTCAACGCCACGACGGGCGTCGGGCCGGCCGCGGCCGCGGTGCTCGGGATCGCCAACGCCGTCCAGGCGGTGGTGACCTGCGCGCTGTTCGCCGGGCTGCAGCGCCGGTGGGGCGCCGCCGTCTGGCGACTGCGCCGGTCCACCGACCTCGGCGCGCTCACGGTCGCCGCGCTCGGGGCGGCCCTGGCCACGGCCGCCATCGGCCCGGTGGGCCTCTGGTTGCTCGACGGGGCCGCCCTGGCGCCCGCCATGGGCACCTGGACCGTGCGCACGGCGGCGAGCATCCTCGTCTTCGCCCCGCTGGCCCTCCTGCTGCTCGACCCGCGCACCGTCCACGAGCCGCTGGGCCGCAGGCGGTTCGCCGAGCTGGCCGGTCTCACCGTGCTCACCACCGCCGCCTACGTCGTCGTGCTCGGCGTCCACACGCCCGTGCCGCTCGCGTTCGCGCTGCTGCCCTTCGGCATGTGGCTGGCGCTGCGCTTCGACCCGACCGCCGCCGCCGGCTACGTCACCCTCGCCGGCGTCCTCGTCGTGGCCATGACGCTCGTCGGCCGCGGGCCCTTCGCCATCGGCGACCCCTGGCTGCGCGCCGGCCTGGCCCAGTCCTACGTCGTCGTCGCCGGGATCGTCGCGCTCGTCATCGCGCTGCACCGCGACGAGCGGCAGCGCCTCATCGCCGGTCTCGAGCAGGCCCGCGCCCGCGCCGACGAGCAGGCCCGCCTCGCCGAGCAGGCCCGGGCGCACAAGTCCGCCTTCCTCGCCGCGATGAGCCACGAGATCCGCACGCCGCTCAACGGCGTCCTCGGCCTGACCACCGCGCTGCTGGACACCGACCTCGACGAGCAGCAGCGCGACTGGGCCGCGGCCGCCGACCGGTCGGGCCGCGCGCTGCTCCGGATCGTCAACGACGTCCTCGACAGCGCCAAGGTCGAGGCCGGCGCCCTGGAGCTCGAGGAGGTCGCCCTCGACCTGCGCGAGGTGCTCGACGAGGCGGCGCTGCCGGTGCGCGCGGCCGCGGCCGACCGCGGGCTCGCCCTCGTCGTCGCGCCGGCTCCCGGGCTGGTCCCGCACCGCACCGGCGACCCGGTCCGGCTGCGCCAGGTGGCGGGCAACCTGCTGTCCAACGCGGTGAAGTTCACCGAGTCCGGCGGGGTCACGCTCACCGTGGACGGCGACGCCGGGTCCGTCGTCCTCACCGTCACCGACACCGGCATCGGGATGACCGGCGAGCAGCTGGGCCGGCTGTTCAAGCCCTTCGCCCAGGCCGAGGCCTCCACCACCCGCCGGTTCGGCGGCACCGGGCTGGGCCTGGCCATCACCGCCGGCCTCGTCGAGCGGATGGGCGGGCGGATCACCGCCTGCAGCACGCCGGGCGGGGGCACCACCTTCCGCGTCGAGCTGCCCCTGCCCGAGGCCCGGCCCGCGACCCGGCCCGCCGACGTCCCGGCCGGGCGCGCCCCCGCCCTCACCGGCCTGCGGGTGCTCGTCGCCGACGACAACGAGGTCAACCAGGTCGTCGCCCGCCTCACCCTCGAGGCCCGCGGCCTGGCCGTCGACGTCGTCCCCGACGGCGCGCAGGCCGTCGAGGCGGTCCGCCGGGGCGGCTACGACGCCGTCTTCATGGACTGCCACATGCCGGTCCTGGACGGCCTCAAGGCCACCCGGCGGATCCGCGCGGAGGAGGCCGCCACCGGCCGGCCGCGGATCCCGGTCGTCGCCCTGACCGCCAGCGCGCTGCTGGAGGACCGCGCCCGCTACCGGGAGGCCGGCATGGACGGCTTCCTGCCCAAGCCCTGGACCCCCGCGGAGCTGCAGGCCGTGCTCGACCAGCTCGGCGCCGCCGCACCCGCTGCCCCGCCGGCCCCGCCCGGCACCCCGGTCGACGACGACCTGTCCACCGTCCGCGCCCGCCTCGACGAGCTGCTCGAGGACGTCGACCCCGAGGAGGCCGCGCCCGTGCGCGCCTCGCTGCTGACCACCTTCCGCGACCGGACGGCGGCCCTGGTCGCCGACCTGGCCGCCGCCGTCGCCGCCGACGACCGGCCGGCGGTCGCCGCGGCCGCCCACGCCCTGCGTGGCAGCGCCGGCACCCTCGGTGCCGGCACACTGGCCGCGCTCGCCGCCGCCGTCGAGGAGCGGGCCGCGACCCCCGGTGAGCCGGGCCTGGCCCGGCTCGCCGACCGGCTCGTGGCCACCGCGGCCGCACTGACCTCGGGGCTCGCCGAGGCCGCTCCCCTCCGGCGGGCCTCGTGACCGCCGCCCCCGGCCGCGGGCTGCCGGACCGGCTCGCGGCGCTGTCCGCCCTGGCCGACCAGGTGCCCGACCTGACGGTGTGCGTCTTCGACGCCGCCCACCGGTTCGTCCTCTGCCACGGCCCCTGGCTCACCCGCCGCGGCCTGACGGCCGGCGACGTGCTCGGCCGCACGGTCCGCGAGGTCGTGCTGTCCTCCTTCGCCGACGACGTCGACGCCCTGGTGGGCGCCGCGCTGGCCGGCCGCCCCCAGCAGGCCGAGTTCGTCGTCGACTACGCGGAGGTCAGCGGCGCGCCGACCGCGGTGTGGGAGATGGCCGCCGCGCCGCTCGCCGGCCCCGACGGAGCACCCGCGGTGCTGCTCACCTGCCGCGACGTCGTCCGGGCCCGGGCCAGCGACGCCGCGCTCAGCAGCAGCGAACAGCGGTTCCGGACGGCGTTCGACGCCGCCCCCACGCCCATGGCGCTGCTCGTCGGCGCCGCGGCCCGGCCGGTCGCCGTGAGCCGGGTCAACGCGGCGCTGGTCCGGCTGACCGGCCGCGCGGCCGCCGACCTGCTCGGCCGGGACCTCGCCGCCACCGCGGTCGCCGACGGCCTGGTCGGCGCCGAGCTCGCCGACCTCGTCGAGCGGGCGCTGCACGGGCAGACCGACCTGGTCGTGGACACCTGGCTGCGGCACGCCGACGGCACCCGCGTCCCGGTGTCGGCGGCCAGCTCCCCGCCGGTGCCGGCCACCGCCCCCGACGGCACGGTGCGCACCGAGCTGGTGCTCATGCTCCGCGACACCACCGCCGAGCTGGCCACCCACCGCGCGCTCACCGAGGCCCTGGCCGGCGAGCGGCGGGCCGCCGAGCACCAGCGCCGGCTGGAGACCCTGCGCGGCGACTTCGTCGCGGCCGTCTCGCACGAGCTGCGCACGCCGATGACCGGGATCCTCGGCAACATCGAGGTGCTGCTCGACGGCGACGCCGGGGCGCTCAACCCGATGCAGGCGCTCATGCTCGCCACCGTCGAGCGGGAGGCCCAGCGGCTGCGCCGGCTGATCGAGGACCTGCTGACCACCGCGCACATCGAGTCCGGCGCGCCGTCCGCGCCCGAGGACGCCGAGGTCGACCTGGCCGCCGTCGCCGAGGCCGCGGCCGCCGACGTCGCCGGCCAGCTGACCCGCCGGCGGCAGCGCCTGGTGCCGGCGCTCACCGGCCCCGCGTGGGTGCGCGGCGACGCCGCCGGGCTGCGCGGCGTGGTCGCCGAGCTGCTGTCCAACGCCGCGACGGTCAGCCCGGCCGGGGCCGCCGTCCGGCTCTCCTGCACCCGGGACGGCGGGGACGTGGTCCTCGCCGTGGCCGACTCCGGGCCCGGCATCCCCGACGCGGAGCTGCCCTACGTCTTCGAGCGCTTCTTCCGCACCGCGCACGCCGGCGAGCAGGCGCTGCCCGGCACCGGCCTGGGCCTGTCGCTGGTCGCCCACACGGTGACCGCGCACGGCGGCGCCGTCGCCGCCGAGTCCGGTCCCGGCGGGGCCGTCTTCACCGTCCGCCTCCCGGCGTCCGCAGCCGCGGCCGCCGTCCCCCACCTCCTCGGGAGCCCCGCGTGACCCACGTCCTGGTCGTCGACGACGACCCCGCCATCGCCAGCCTGGTCGCCTTCAAGATCGGCCGTCTCGGTGCCCGCGTCTCGGTCGAGTCCGACGGCGAGGCCGGCCTGGCCGCGGCCCGCCAGCTGCGCCCGGACCTGGTCGTCCTCGACTGGATGATGCCGCGGATGAACGGCCTGGAGGTCTGCTCGGCCCTGCGTGCCGACGCCGACCCCGCGGTCGCCGGCGTGCCGGTCATCCTGCTGACCGCCAAGGCGCAGGAGAGCGACGTCGAGCGCGGCTTCGTCGCCGGCGCCACCGACTACGTGGTCAAGCCGTTCAGCCCGCGGGAGCTGGTCAGCCGGGTCACCGCCGCCCTGCCGCCCGGCGCGCTGGCCCCGTGACCACCCTGACGTCGGCGGCGCTGGTGGCGACGCTCGTCCTCACCGGCGCGGTCCTGCTGCTGCTCGCCGCGGTCGCCGTCGAGCACGCCCGCCGCGGCCGCCGGCTGGCCCGCGACGAGCGCCGCCGCGCCGAGCTGACCCCGCTGGTGTACGCCGCCCTCGACGACGACGAGGACGGCGCCGACGCGCTCGCCGGCCTGGAGGCCGCACCGGCACCGCTCGACGACCTGGTGCTCGACCTGCTCCCCCAGCTGCGCGGCGCCGACCGTGCCGCGCTGGGCCGGCTGCTGGTCCGCCGCGGCGTGGTGGCCCGCGCGGCCGGCGAGCTCACCGCCCGCGCGCCGTGGCGCCGGGGCCGGGCCGCCACCCTGCTCGGCAACGCCGCCGACCCCGGGCACACCGCCGCGCTCACCGCGCTGCTGGCCGACCGTGCCGCCGACGTCCGCTGCGCCGCCGCGCGCGCCCTCGGCAAGGCCGGCGACGTCCGCGCCACCGGCCCGCTGCTGCGGGCGCTGGCCCGCTCCCGCCGGGTGCCCGCCGGTGTGGTCGGCATGGCGCTGCTCGACCTCGGCACCCCGGTGCTGCCCGACCTGCGCGCCACCGTCACCGACCCGCCCTCCCCCGCCGCCCAGGCGCTGGCCGCCGACCTGCTCGGCCTGCACGGCGACGTCGAGGCGCTCCCCCTGCTGCTCGGCCTGCTCGCCGATCCCCGCCGCCCGGCCGCCGTCCGCTGCAGCGCGGCCACGGCGCTCGGCCGCATCGGCGTCCCGTCGGCCACCCCGGCGCTGGGCGCCGCGCTGGCCGCGACCGCCGGGCCGGCGCTGCGCCGCGCCGCCGCCGAGGCCCTGGGCCGCATCGGCGACGACGCCGCGATCGACCTGCTCGCCGCCGCGGTGGCCGGCGGGGACGACACCGTGCGCGCCGCGTGCGCCGACGCGCTGGCCGGCGCCGGCGAGGACGGCCGCGCCCGGCTGGCCGCGCACGCCTGGCGCGCCGGCGTGGTCGGTGAGACCGCCCGCGCGGCGCTGTCCAACCGACCGCGCCCCCGCGACGCCCGGATCCGGACGGCGGCGTGATGCGCGAGGCGCTCACCGGTCTGGTCACCACCCTGAACTGGGGGGTGCTCGGCTACGTCCTGCTGCTGGACACCTCGATGCTGCTGCTGGTGCTCGTCGGCGCCCGCCGCGTGGTGACCAACCTGCGCTGGGCCGGCTCGGAGGGCCTCGACCGCGTCTTCGCCAGCCCCCTGACGCCGGGCATCTCGGTGCTGGTGCCGGCCCACGACGAGGAGGCCGGCGTCCTGGACACGCTCGCCGCCGTCCTCGCGCAGCGCTACCCGCTGGTCGAGGTCGTGCTCGTCGACGACGGCTCCACCGACCGCACCTTCGACCTCGTCGCCGAGCGGTACGGCCTGACCCCGGTGACCCCGCGGTGGACGGCGCACACCCCGGTCGAGGGCGAGGTGCTCTCGGTGCACCGGGCCACCACCGGCGACCCGCTCACCGTCGTCCGCAAGACCAGCGTCCGGCGCCGCTCCGACGCGCTCAACGTCGCGCTCAACCTGGCCCGGCACCCGCTGGTCTGCATGGTCGACGCCGACTCGCTGCTGGAGCCCGACGCGCTGCTCAAGGTGGCCCGGCCCTTCATCGAGGACCCGGAGCACGTCGTCGGCGCCGGCGGGGTGATCCGGACGGCGAACGCCGCGCTCACCGACCGCGGCGCCGTCGTGGAGCCGCGGCTCTCCCGCCGCTGGCTGGTGCGCATCCAGGCCGTGGAGTACCTGCGCTCGTTCCTGCTGGGCCGCACCACGTGGGCCGACGCGGACGCGCTGCTGATCATCTCCGGCGCGTTCGGGCTGTTCCGCCGCGACACCGTCGTCGAGGTGGGCGGGCTGGACCCGCGGTCGCTGGCCGAGGACGCCGAGCTCGTCGTCACCCTGCAGGAGCACCTGCGCCGCGCCGGCCGGCCCTCGCGGATGGTGTTCGTCCCCGAGACCGTCTGCTGGACCGAGGTGCCCGAGACCTGGTCGGTGCTCGGCCGGCAGCGGCAGCGCTGGTCGCACGGGCTGGCGCAGCTGCTGTGGAAGCACCGCCGGATGGTCGGCAACCCCCGCTTCGGCGCGGTCGGCCTGCTCGCGCTGCCGTTCTTCCTGGTCTTCGAGCTGCTCGGCCCGGTGGTGGAGATCGCCGGGCTCGCCTCGGTGGCGGTGGCCGCCGTCCTCGGGCTGCTCGACCCGGGCACCGCCGCGCTCATGGTCGCCGTCGCCCTCGCGCTCGGGGTGCTGGTGTCGACGTCGGTCGTCGCCGTCGAGGAGTTCACCTTCCACCGGTACCGCAGCGGCCGGGACCTGCGCGCGCTGCTGCTGGCCGGCGCCGTGGAGAACCTCGGCTACCGGCAGCTGCACGCCTGGTACCGGCTGCGCGGGCTGCTCGCCGCCCTCGCCCGCCGCGACCCGGTGTGGACGGCGATGCCCCGCACCGGCTTCACCACCGTCGAGGCATAGGAGGCCCCGTCGGCGATCCGGCCGCTGGGCCGTCCGAGGCGGGATGGGGCCGCAGTGGTCGCGCGAGCGACCGGGAGGTGCCGTCCTCCGGTCGGGCGCCTCCGGCGTCCCGGTCGACGCACCCCTGCGGAGACGGTCATCCGACGGGTCCTGCGGGACGCCGGTGGCCGCGCACGTCCACCAGCTGCTGCACCACCGCTCAGGGTCCGCCTTCCGGGACAGTCCCGTCCTGCGCCTGGGCCGAGGAGGCTCGTTCGACCGGCGGGAGCGGGCGCGGACCGTGGGACTCGTGGTCAGTGCGCCTTCTGCAGCTCCTCGGCGAACATCACGAGGATGTCGCTGGGACCGCGGAGGTAGGTGAGCTTGTAGACGTCTTCGTAGGTGGCGACCCCACGGAGCGGGTGACAGCCGTGCCTGGCGGCGACCTCGAGGGCGGCGTCGATGTCGTCGACGGTGAAGGCGATGCGGTGCATGCCGATGGTGTTCGGCTGGACGGGCTCCGCCTCGATCGCCTCCGGGTGCACGTACTGGAACATCTCGATGCGACCGTTGCCGTCGGGGGTCTGGAGCACGGCGATGTCGGCGGTGTTGCCGTCCAGACCGACGGCGGTGTCAGCCCACTCGCCGCTGATCCGTGCACGTCCGAGCACCGTCAGGCCGAGGTCGGTGAAGAAGGCGATCGCAGCTTCCAGGTCGCGGACGGCGATGGCGACGTTGTCGACTCTGATGGGCACGGGATCGCACGCTAGTGCTGCAGCGTGCTGGCCGGTCGACAGCGTGCCGCCAACCGTGAGTGAGGCTGAGAGCGCGCGAGGAGCGGCACGAGCGGACGTCAGCGATGCCGAAGAGACGGCTCGGATGAGGAGGCTATGACGACGCGACCCGCTCCGTTCCTGACCGTGGGACTGCCGGGCACCGGCAGGACCACGCAGGCACGGCGCATCGAGGTCGAGGGGAAGGCGCTCCGTCTCACCAAGGACGAGTGGGTCAAGACCCTCTACGGGCTCGCGGACCCGCCGTCGGCCTCGGACGTGATCGAGGGACGGCTCATCGAGATCGGACGGTGGTCAACCGGCCCTCGGTGTGGCCTGACCGATGACCTCTCCGCGCCGTGCCGGTCCGTACGCCGAACACCGACTCACAGGGAGTCTGACGCGATGCGGAGACTGACCTTCGGCATGAACCTGAGCCTGGACGGCTACATCGCCGCGCCCGGCGACGACCTCGGCTGGAGCGTGCCGAGCGACGAGCTGTTCCAGTGGTGGTCTGACCGGGTGGGGGCGACGGGCCTGGCGCTGTACGGGCGCAGACTGTGGGAGGCGATGAGCTCCCACTGGCCGACCGCTGACCAGCAGCCCGGCGCCACACCGGCGCAGATCGAGTACGCCCGCCGCTGGCGGGACATGCCGAAGGTGGTGTTCTCCTCCACGACCGGGGCGGTCGAGGGGAACGCCCGGCTGGTCACCGGCGACGCGGTTGCCGAGATCACCCGGCTCAGGACCGAGGACGGCGGTCCGATGGACGTCGGCGGCGCCACCCTCGCCGCGGCGGCCATGCGGGCCGGGCTGATCGACGAGTACGCGATCGTCACCCACCCGGTCCTGGTGGGCGGCGGCACGCCGTTCTTCACGGCCCTGGACAACTGGGTGGACCTGGACCTGGTGGAGACCCGGACGTTCCCCGGCGGCGTGCTCCTGACCAGGTACCAGACCAGGCGGTGAACACCCGACCTCGGATCGGCGCGGGCTCGGGCCACCCGAGGATCGCGTGGCCGTCAGGGGATCCCCTGCGGGGCGCATGTCCCTGATGGCCAGGTCGTCGAGGAGGTCGCCGCTGACGGGACGGTCAGACAGGTGACGGCGGCAGCCCAGCGGACTGTCCCGGAGCGGCCCACTCCGGGGCACCTGGGGTAACGCCTCCAGCCTTCGGGACCAACGCTCCCCGAGGTACGGGCGGGTGTCGTCCGGTGCGGAGTCAGGGCGACGGCGCCGGCGCGAGGTGCTCCATCAGACGGCGATGGCCGCGCTTGCGGACGAGACAGGCGCCATCATCGCTGAGCAAGAAGGTCGGACGCGGAGCTGTCTCATGACCGAGCCGGTCGACCGCGGTCTGTGCTGCCGGCGGCCGTCCAGGCCGGCGGGCGGGGCGACGTCACGCAGGGGCGCCGAGCGGCGGGTGCTCGAGCACGCGTGGCTTGTACTCGACCATCTGGATGCGGCCGTCGAAGGTGCGGTGCTCGATCATCTCGAGGGCGACGTCGGGATAGCCGTCGTAGATGCGTTCTGCGCCCGTGGCCCCGGTGATCACCGGGAAGATCCCGACCCGGAAGCGGTCGACGAGTCCGGCTCGGAGCAGGGACCGGCTCAGGCTGAGGCTGCCGATCGTGCTGAGGAGTCCCGAGCCACTCGACTTCATGGCGCGGACCGCCTCGACGGCGTCGTCGCGGACGAGCGTGGCGTTGTCCCACGTCAGTGGCTCCTCGAGTGAGGAGGAGAACACCACCTTGGACGCCCGCGTGAGCTCGTCGACGGACGCCTCTTCCTCGGGCCTGAACTCGGCTTGGCCATCCGGGACCTCGCCGGCGGCGAAGCCCGACATCAGGCGGTAGGTGTTGGCTCCCATGAGGTAGGTGACCTCGGGTTGCTCGCCGAGCCATGCGAGGTACTCCGGGCCCTCGAGGCCCCAGAACCCGGGCCACCCCTCTCCTGATGCGCAGCCGTCGAGGGAGGTGATGAAGTCGACGAGAAGCTCCGACATGACGGTGTCCTTTCCTCGGGTGTCACGAGGTTGGACCGGCCGGGAGCCGCAAGCTCATCGGCCGCGCGGTGGGGTGACGAGGAAACCCATGACGCTGCAACGCCCCGAGTTCCAGCAGCTGGATCTCGACATGGAGCAGGTGAGGGTCCGCATCGGCGACGACGAGGTCCTGGTGTCGTGGCACCCTCCTGATCGGCCGCCGGATGGTCAACGTCACGGCGCGGAAGACACACGCGTCACCGACAGCGGCGAGGTCGTCGTCGGTCGCAACGGGCGATGCTGGCAGTTCCCCGCCGGTCGACCTGAGACTGAGCCGGAGCTCCCGTCCTGAGCGGCCCGTTGAGGGACGCTTCGGCAGGCCGGGCCCAGAGCACGCCGCTCCCGGCCACTTCGGTTTACCGCTGGGTGGGATCGTTCGACGCCAGCCGGGGGAGGACCAGGGACTTCCACGGGTGCGAGGAAGCGCCCGAGGGCGTGACGGTCGTCGTGTCCGACCCACGCGGGCGGCGGTGCGGACGGATCAGCCTGCTCCGTCGCGGACGGAGCCGGCGCTCCTCGTCCCGGGGAGGCCCACGATCGCGAGGCAGGTAGTGGTCAGCGGTCCGGGAAGGCCGTGCCGACCATCACCCGCAGCGCGTTGGCCTCGAGCGCGATCTGCACGGGCGTGCGTCCGCGGATCTCGCCGTCGACGTCGAGCGCGAGGGGCGGGTCGGTCTCCAACCACACCTCGCCGGCGGTGAGGAACCGGGTGCGGTCCAGCGGCCGACGGGGCCCGATGACCGTCTGGCGGACGGTGGCGAGGCTCAGCCGGAGCCGGTTGGCGTCGCCGAGCCGGTACACCACCAGCTCGCGGTCGTCCAGGCCGGTGTCGGAGGCGATCGCCCGGCCGGCGTGGTGGCTGCCGTTGGCGATGTTGAGCTGGTGGGTGGCGAGTTCGTGGACCTCCTCGCCGATGCGCAGGCGCGCGGTGAAGGGCCGGTGGCCGGGCAGCAGGGCGAGCGCGGTCAGCGGGTAGGCAGCGCGGCCGAGCACCCGCTTGAGCCGGTGCGGAACGTGCTCGGCGACCTGCACCGACAGCCCCAGGCTGGTCAGGTTGGCGAAGTGCCGCCCGGCCACGTGGCCGAGGTCGACGTCGGCGACCTTGCCGTCGGTGAGCACGCGCAGGGCGGCGGGCAGGCGGAGCGGCAGGCCCAGGCCGCGGGCGAAGTTGTTGGTCGTGCCGAGCGGAACCACGCCGAGGCAGACGTCGCGGTGGGCGAGCTGGTGCGCGGCCTCGCTCAGCGTGCCGTCGCCGCCGCCCACCACCACGAGGTCCGCGCCGCTGTCGGCCGCGGCGGCGAGCGCCTCGGGCAGGCCCCGAGGGTCGGCGACCGGGCGCACGTCGACCAGCTCCGCGGTGGCCTGCAGCCGCCGGTGCACCGTCGCGAAGTGACGGCGTCCCCGGCGGGACCGGACGTTGACGACCAGCGCGGTGCGGCGCCGGGCACGGATGTCGGCGTCCAGCGCCGCCTTCGACCGCTGGTGCACAGGTCCCGTCACGACGATCTCCGTCCTCCCGGCGTGGGTGGTTGCCCCGGCAGCCTGCACCACGACGAGGGTGAGGCCGGCCAAGCGTGGAGCTCCGCCGCACTCGACGACACGCCGAAGGCCGACGACCGGGCGGCAATCTGATCACCAACGCCACGGCCTGCTGACGAAGACGGGGCTGCGCCAAGACCTCAGCGATTGATCGCCTTCCGTCGCGGCGACCTTCAGAGGGGCCGGAGCAGCCGGCCGTCGGTGTCTCTCAGAGGATCCCCGTGGGGCGTCGACTCCTTCACCTGCTCGGGTGATCAGTGTCCTGACAGGCAGGCCGGGCGTGGGTTCGGTGACCACCGTCCGCGGTCAGCGGCTTCGGCCGTCGCCGGTGACCCGGCGCACCGGAGCGCCGGCTTCGGCCTGCCCTGTGGAGGTGCGCCATGACGGCGCTGCTGATCGGCTACGCCCGGCTGTCCACCGACGCCCAGGACCTCACCGCCCAACGCGACGGCCTGCTCGCCCTCGGAGTTGAGCCGAACCGGATCCACGTCGACCACGGCCTGACCGGCGCCAACCGCGAGCGCGCCGGACTGCGCGAGGCGCTGGCCGCTTGCCGCGAGGGCGACACCTTGGTGGTGACCAAGCTCGACCGGCTGGCCCGCTCCCTTCCGGACGCCCGCGCCATCGCCGAGGAGCTCACCCGCCGGCAGGTCCGGCTCGGCCTCGGCGGGTCGGTGTACGACCCGCACGACCCGGTGGGGCGGCTGCTGTTCACCGTGCTCGCGATGGTCGCCGAGTTCGAGGCCGACCTGATCCGGCTGCGCACCCGCGAAGGGATGCGCGTCGCGAAGGCCAAGGGGAAGCTGCGCGGCAAGCAGCCCGAGCTCAACCCCCGCCAGGAAGCCCACCTGGTGGACCTCTTCCGGCAGGGCGAACACAGCACCGCGGAGCTGGCCGATCTGCTCGGCGTCGCCCGCTCCACCGTCTACCGCGCCCTGGAGCGCGACCGAGCCCGCGGGCAGACGAACGGTCACCGGGCGGCGGCCATCAGCGCGGGCATGAGCAGATGGGCCCAGCCGCCGGCGAGCACCTGGTTGTCCCGCCGGGGCGACCCCTGCGGGACAACCAGGTCACTCACGTCAGCCTGCCCGCGAGGTTCCGCAGCAGGTTCGGCTCACGGCATACCCGACCGTGCCGGTAGTCGGTCGCCTACCGGCCGTCCGCGGACCGGTGCCATGGGTCGTCGTGACAGCCCCGCCGCGGCAGTTGCCCGTCTGGGACCTGCCTCTTCGGAAGGGTGTGGTCGGGGCGGGGCGTCGGCGATGCTGTGGGCGTGAAGTACGCGTCCAGAGTGCCGCGATCGCCGTTGGACGGGCTGATCGACGACCTCTACTACCTGGAGGGTGCGCCGCCGTACGCCCGGCTGACGCTGCCGCCGCCGTCCGCGTTGCTGATCGTCAACCTCGGGGCGCCGTTCCGCATCCGCGCCGGCACCGACATTCAGACGGCCGAGTACGCCGACGGCTGCGTGGTCACCATGCCCACCTGCGCGTGGGAGTTCGGCTACCCACCCCGGACCCGGTCCGTCGGCGTGCACTTCAAGCCGTGGGGGCTGGCGCCGTTCCTGCCGATGCCCGCGGCCGAGCTGTGTGACCGGCCGGTGACGATGGAGCAGGTCTGGGGCCGACCCGCAGTTGCCCAGCTGCGAGACCGGCTGGACACGGCGGACGGACCGCAGGAGATGCTGACGCTGCTCGAGCAGGAGCTACTGCGCCGGCTGTGCGAGACCGCCGGCCTGCGGCTGGTCCGCCACACGAGCAGCATCATCGCGGCGACCAACGGGGCGGTGGCGATCGGCGACCTGAGCGTGGCAGCCGGTGTCAGCAGCACTCATCTGGCGCAGCGGTTCAAGGACCTCATCGGCGTCACTCCGAAGCGGCTGGCCCGCACCCACCGGTTTGCCGCCACCGTCCTCGCGATCGACCCCGCCGGACCGATCGACTGGGCCGACCTCGCCGGTAGAGCAGGCTACTTCGACCAGGCCCACTTCGGCCATGAGTTCCGGGCCTTCACCGGGCTCACGCCGACGCGGTACGTCGAAGTCCGGCGGCGGTTCCTGCGCGAGCATCCTGGCCACGTGCTGGACAGCTGGCCGCTGCCGGCCGATTGATTCCTTACAAGAACGACAGCCCACCAATCCCTAATCTGAGGGCCCCAAGCAGAGGAGAGCCCGTGGGCACGGTGGTCATGTACGCCTCGGTGTCGGTGGACGGCTTCATCGCCGACGAGCACGATCAGCCCGGACCGCTGTTCGACTGGTTGACCAGCGGTGACGTCCCGTTGGACGACAGCGGCGCGTTGACGGTGTCGCAGACGTCTCACGACTACACCCGGCCGTACTGGGACCAGATCGGAGTCACGATCGCCGGCCGCCACGTCTTCGACATCACGGACGGCTGGGACGGGAAACCGCCGAGCGGGATCGACCACGTAGTCGTCGTGACCCACCGGCCGATGCCCGAGGGCTGGGACCCAGCGGCGCCATTTCACTTTGTCGACGGCGTTGAGGCCGCCGTGACCAAGGCGCAGGAGCTCGCGGGTGACCGCACAGTCGAGGTCGCCGCCGGCGACGTCGGTGGCCAGGTGCTTGCCGCGGGCCTGATCGACGAGGTGCGCATGGACGTCGTACCCGTGGTGTTCGGGTCGGGCAAGCGCTACTTCGGGTCGGTCCACGCGCAGCACTTGTTGGAGGACCCCGACGCGGTGCTTCAGGGCAACCGGGTGCTCCACCTGCGCTATCGGATGCGCCGTTGACCGATCCCTTACGGGACACCTGCCACGACCGCGCCGCAACGTACGGACGTCGCCGCAGCAGGTTCGCCATGCGGGACAGTGCTCCCGCTCGTCGATCCGTCAGGCGTTGAGCAGGTACAAGGAGGCCGGGACCATGAGGGTCGGGCACGTCCATTGGCCGTTGCCATGGGCACGGCGATCCGTCCGGCTTGCCGGCGCGGTGGCCGGTGCGGCCATCTGCGCTAGCACCGGCGGTTGGCTGACGAGGACGTGGATGCAGAGGATGTCGTCAGTTGGGGCATCGGCGGCGCGGTGCAGGGCGCTGTCGGTGGCGTATCGGGCCTCGCTCTCAGTCGGTGGATTCGTTGATGCGCGACCTACATCCTGACGCACCGCGGGTCGCTGCGATGCTCGTAGCCTGTCCTTCCCTGGTGGGCTTCGTGGCTGCAGTCGGCGCCGTTCTCCTGCTGCACGGCACGCTTGGAAGAGTAGTTGCCGCCGTCGTCGGGCTGTACCTGCTCGGCCAAGGAGCATGGGCTGTAAGACGGTGGCGCCAGCTGGCAGTCCAGGGTCCAGGTCGGTGAGAGGTGAATCAAGGCCTCAACGGGTGCTTGCGGACTGAGCCACCGATCGAGCATGCGGTCCCGCTGTCTTCAGAGCGGCGGGGCCGCATGCTCTGTAAGCAGTCGATGTCGTCGGCGCGCGCAAGCCCGACCGGATGCGCGCTGTAGTCGGGCCGCCGGCTGCCAGCCGGCCCGCCTACCTGTCGGACCCGCCGTCGACGAGCAAGGCTGGTACTACCGGGGCGGGAGATCTGGCCAGAATGGTGTGCCCTCCTGTTTCCCGGAGCCGAGATACTGGGTTCTGAGGTCTCCCGAGTCCGGGGAGGGCCGCATGGGGCGGCGTGGCCATGCGGCGGAGTTCCGCCGCAAGGTGCTGGACCTGGTCGTGTCCGGTCATCCGGTCGCCGACGTGGCCAAGGCGCTGGGTCTGGGGGCGCGGGTACGCGGCAGGCGCCCGGCGTGCGGTCGCCTGAGCTGCCGAGCACCGTCCGACGCTGCCGGTGCTGGCCTGCACCACCGTGGACAACGTCGCCTTGCAGCGGACCGCCGTCGCGGCGGGACTGCTCCGCCGACCTGACCTGGAGATCGAGCTCAACGGTCTGCACACGGTGGTCTGCGTCCGCCACCAGGCGCCGTGACAGGCTCAGCACACCGGCTTGGAGCACAGGACGTCGGGACAAGGCAGGTAGCCCAGACGCTGCCAGAAGGTCAGGCCTGCGGCGTTGTCCGGCATCACCAGCAGGTTGATCCGGGGCGCTCCCCGCTCGATCAGTCGCCGCTCCAGCTCGCTGACCAGGGCGGTGGCCAGGCCGTTGCCCGGGTGGCCGGGGTGAACGGCGAGGCGGTGAATCCAGCCGCGGCGCCCGTCGAAGGTCCCCAGGACCACACCGATGACAGCGGCGTTCCTGTCTTCGGCGACGAGCAGCAGGCCGGGACCGTGGTCGACGGTGGCGCGCAGCTCGTCCTCGGGCAGTGCGCTGCGCGCAGTGACGTGCCACAGGTCACGGACCGCCGGGTAGTCGTCCCAGCCGAACTCCCGGATCACCCGCTCAGCCGAGGACCCGGCGGGCGTCGGCGAACACCTGGGGACCGAGCAGCGGCGCCCAGGCAGTGGCCAGCCGGCGGAAGTAGGCGCCGTAGCGGTCGAGGAGGTCCGCGGAGTGCTCAGCGATGTCGAGTTCGTTCACCAGGCTCAGGTCGGTGAACGCCTGCAGCTGGTCCCTGTCGAGGACTTCACCGGTCGCGCTGAAGCGGTTCCAGACGCGTCCGGTGTCGGCGAGGGTGTCAGGTGCGCTTGCGGTCGCAGGCGGCGTAGCGGTAGACGAGCTGCTCGGCGTCGGCGCCGATGAGGCCGGCGAGCCCCGGGCGTTCCTCCAGGCTGAGCAGGGTGACGTCGAAACCGTCGGTGCCATGGACGGCGTGGGCGCGCCCGGCGAGCTGTACCGAGTCGGGCGCACCCAGGCGGGCGAGGCGGTGCTGCACCCGCGCCAGGTGGTCGGCCAGCGTGCCGCCGGGATGCTCGATGTTCTGCCCGCCCCGTTCGAGCAGGAAGGCGGCGATCGCGCTCTCGGTGAGCGTGGTCATAGCCGCAGAAGTCAAGGCACCTCTCATCCGGCGTGCGCATGCCCCTGCATCCGGTCCTCATCCAGGGACGCGCTCGCGCAGCGCTCCCGCGGCAAGTGCCGCGCGGCCAGCAAGACTCGCGTCCCGCAAGGCGAACCCGCTACGGCACTGTCCCGGCGACTCGATCCTCGCGGCGCCGGCGTCCCGCAGGGGATCCCCTGCGGTGATCGCCGACGCAGCGGTCGTTGGCCTCCCTCGCGTCCGCTCGTCGTCCCCTGCAGCGGCGCCCTCCGCCCAGGTGGACGTGGTCACCCTCCTCGAGGGGACTCCGATGCTCCGCGAGCTCGGACTCGCCGAGCCCTCGCTGTTCCTGCGAGCAGGCCCACCGTCGGCGCTGATCGCGCGCACGCACGCCGTCGTCGGCCGGTGACCGCGCTCGCTACGGTCTACCCGTGACCGGGTCGAGGGCAGCGCGGCGGCGGTGGCGGGTCCGTGACGCGCGCGAGGAGGACCAGCCGCGCTGGCGGGCCCTGTACCGGCAGTACGCCGACTTCTACCGCGTCGAGCAGTCCGATGCGGCGGCCGCCACCGTGTGGTCCTGGATCCGTGACCCCGCGCACGAGGTCGGGTGCCTGCTGGTCGAGGACGAGACGGGCGAGGTCGCCGGCTTGGGGCACTACCGGCCCTTCGCCCGCCCGCTGTCGGCCAGCACCGGCTGCTTCCTCGACGACTTGTTCATCGACCCCGACCACCGCGGCGGTGGGGCCGTCGACGCGCTGCTGGCCGAGCTGCGCGGACGCGCTGCGGTCAACGGGTGGAGCGTGGTGCGGTGGATCACCGCGGACGACAACTACCGCGGCCGGGCGAAGTACGACCAGCACGCCACCCGCACCATGTGGATCACCTACGACATGACGCCCTGACCAGCACACGGCTCCGACCTGTCTGCTGTTCCGCTGCGGGATCCCCTGCGAGACGTGAGCGGGCCGTCGCCCTGGCCCGCCCGGACATCGCTGTAGCAGGCTCGCCCGCCGGGGCTGGCGGGCGACGAGGGCTCAGGAGGCGCGGGCGGCGACTGCGCCGACGACGAGCACGCCGGAGGACGCCAGGAGCCGACGGAACCCGGCGAGCACCCGGTCGAGTTCCGCCGGCGGCAGGTGGATCGTCGAGTACCGGGCGAGGATGCCCGCCACGCAGTGCTCGGGGATGTCCAGCTCGGCCATCGGGCCGAGCTCGAACTCCGGGCCGGGATGAGCTGACCGAGCATGCGCGATGAACTCGGGGACGATGTCGACACCGGTCATGTCAACGCCCGGGGAGCGACGGCGAACCCGGCGTCCTCTCGTCGTCCCCGATCCCCTCCTCCGACGTCGTGCCGGCAGTGCAGCCGACACCGACGCGCATCCCGACGGCCGAGTGCGCCACCGACCCGCGCGGCCGGGCCGCCGCGGGGGTCGGGGCGAGGCGGGAGTCCCTCAGCGGGCCGCCGTCCCCAGGACCGGTGGTGCGGGCTCGGGCGGGGTCCAGCCCGTCACGGCACGGGACCCGCGCGTGATGGCGCCGGCCGGCGTCAGGCGCACGACGGTGTTCCGCAGGGTCTGGCGCCAGCCGCCGCCGAGGTGGGACCCGAAGCGGCCCGATGCGACCGAGGCCCGGGCCAGGGCGCGGCGCCGGGGCCTCCGGGCGGCGTCGAAAGCCTCCAGGGCGGGGGCCAGCCGGCCGCCCCCTGCGACGGGGGCGCCGATGAGCAGGCCCGCGCAGCAGCCGTCCTCCAGTGCGGTCGCGGCTCCTTGGCCCATCGTCGGGAGGGTGCCGTGGGCGGCGTCGCCGACCATGACGACCCGCCCGGTCGTGTAGCGCGGCAGCCCGCCCGGGAGGTGGTGCACGTCGTGCCGCAGGACCGCCTCGGGCGGCGTCGCGGCCAGCACCTGCTGCACCGGGCTCGCCCAGCCCGCGAACCGCGCCCTGGCCGCAGCGAGCTCGTCGCCGATCACCGTGCGCCCGGGCATGGCGACGTACCCGTACCAGTACGTCTCGTCGTCGGCGACGCGCACGGTGCCGAACTCCGCGTGCGGGCCCCAGTACTGCTGCAGTGTCGTGTACCCGGAGGCCCCGGGCGCGATGCCGCGCCAGCTCGAGTACCCGCTGTAGACCGGGTGGCTGGCCGGGAACAGCGCCGCGCGCACGGCGCTGCGCACGCCGTCGGCGCCGACGACGACGTCCGCTTCCCGACCCTCGACGACGGCGGGTGCCCCCTCCGGCTCGCCCGCCTCCACCGTGGTCACGGGTGTGCCGGTGACGATCTCGACGCCGCAGGCCAGGGCCCGTCGGTGCAGCGCGGCGTGCAGACGGCGGCGGTGCACTCCGATGAGCCCCACCGACCGGCGCACGACGGGGGTGTCCGGGAGGGCGAGGACCGGCCGGCCCTCCAGGTCCCGGATGCCGCTCCCCCAGGTCGGGTGGCCGAGCGCGGCGACGTCGGCGTCCTCGAAGCCGAGCCCGCGGAACGCGGCCACGGCGTTGGGGGTCATGGCGAGGCCGGCCCCGACCTCGCCGGGCTCCGGCGACCGCTCCAGCACCGTGACCTGCCACCCGGTCCGTGCGAGTGAGACGGCCGAGGCCAGACCTGCGACACCGGCCCCGACGACGACTGCGGTGTGTCCCATGCGCCCTCCCTGATACCACTACGTACGTTGTGGTACGCATGTTGCCATGCTGGGCGGTGATGCCACGGAGGAACCCGGCCCGCCGCGCCGCGCTCGCCGACGCGGCGATCTCCCTGCTGGCCGCCGAGGGCATCCACGGCCTGACCCACCGCGCGGCCGAGGCCGCGGCCGGCCTGCCGACGGGAACGGCGGCGAACTACTTCCGCAGCCGGGAGGAGCTGCTCGTCGCCGCGGCCGAACGGGCGGTGTCGCTGCACCTGGAGGACGTGCAGCGGATCGACCGTGCGGTGGACGCGAGCTCGTCGCCCGACCCTCTGGCCGAGCTCCTCGCCGTCTCGCTCCAGGAGGCCGTCACCGCGTCGCGCGAGCGCCACCTCGCGATCTTCGAGCTCCAGCTCGAGGCTCGGCGACGTCCCGCGCTCGCCGCTGAGCTCGCACGCCTCGGCTCGGTGGCGAGCGCGCTCACCGCTGACGAACACCGCACGCTCGGGCTGAGCGTCCCGCCGGAGGCGATCCCCACGCTCGTGACGCTCTACGGGGGAGTGCTGTTCACGCTCGTCACGGGACCCGGCGACGTCGAGCCCGACACCGTCCGCCGGCTCGCCCACGCCGTCGTCCACGGCAGCGTCGACGCAGACGTCCCGTGGACCCCGGGCCCCCCGGCCTCGAACGGAGCAGACGAGAGGTGACCGCCCATGACCGACGTCGAGGCAGGTGCCGACGAGCGAGCTCCCGGCCTTCTTCGACCTGAGCCGTCCCGCGGTCGCCGAGCACCTGCAGGTGCTGCGGCGAGCCTCGCTGGTCCGCGACGAGCAGGTGGGCCGCCAGCGGCGCTACCACCTCGCGGCCGAGCCGCTCGCCGAGGTCGAGGACTGGCTGCACCCCTTCGAGCACTCCTGGCGGGCGCGCCTGCGCTCGCTCGCTGACACCGCCGAGGAGAACACGTGACCGAGACCGACGCCGCCGCCCGCCCGGGCACCATCGACGTCGACCAGTTCGTCGACGCCACACCCGCCCGGGTGTGGCAGACCCTCACCGATCCGCAGCTGCTCGCGCGCTGGTGGGCATCCGGCGACGTCGCGGCACGGGTCGGGCACCGGTTCTCCCTGAGGATGCCAGGGTGGGGTCAGGTGCCGTGCGAGGTGCTCGAGGTCGTCGAGCAGGAACGTCTGGTGTACACGTTCAACACCACGTGGACGCTCACCTGGCGCCTCGTCCCCGAGGGCCGGGGCACCCGCCTCCTCCTCGAGCACTCCGGCTTCGACCTGCAGCAGAAGCGGGAGCGGGATGCACTCGACCGCATGGGTCCCGGCTGGCGCGAGGAGGTCCTGCCCCGACTGGCCGCGGTGGCCGCCACCCCGCAGGACTGAGGGGGAGCGCTGGGGACGGCGGGACTCACCCGTCCGCGCCGGCGAGGAGACGGTCGAGCGTGCGCCGTCCCCAGCGGCTCATCCCCGGGTTGGTCTCGCGGTAGTACCAGACGAGCCCCACCGACTGCTCGAACGCCCAGGCCATCCCCCGCCGCCACTGGACCTCGCTGCACCTCAGCGCCTCACGGACCACCTGCCGCGGCCCGTCGTCGAGGAGGTGCCAGACGGCGACCAGGTCGAGCGCGGGGTCGGCTGCGGCGAACCCGCCGCCGTCGAGGACCCCGGCGAGCCGGCCGCGCTCGACCAGGACGTTGGGTGGTGTGAGGTCGCCGTGGCACATGACGTCGGAGTCCGGGGCCGGCAGGGTCCGCAGCCCGGCCCACGTGCGCCGGAGACGCCCCACGTCGAGCAGGCCCTCGCTGCGGGCGAAGCAGACCTCCATCCACGCGTCGTGGTCGGTCAGGTCGCCACCCCGGCCGCCGCCGGCGAACCGCCGTCCCCGGGTGTCCGCGGACCTGAGGCGGGTCAGGAGCGCGGCGAGGTCCTCGGCGAAGCCGAGCGAGTGCGCCGGGTCCTCGACCGTCGCGTCGTGCCCGGGCAGCCAGGTCTGGACGCTCCACGGGGACGGGTACCCGTGCCCGGGCTCGCCGAGGGCGACCGGGACGGGCGTCGGGACGGGTGAGACGAGGGCCAGCTCGCGCGCCGCGGCGGCCTCGGCCGCCAGCGCGGCGCGCAGCCGGTCGGGGTCCTCGCGCCTCAGAGGGAAGCGCGCGGCGAGGTCGTCGCCGATCCGGAAGACGGCGTTGTCGGTGCCGGCGGACCGCACCTCGCGCACGTCGAGCCCGACCCACTCCGGGAACTGGTCGGCGACGAGCGCGCGGACGGTCCCGGCAGCCACCTCGACCTGGTCCTCGTGCATCGGCATCCCCGGCATCCCCCGCATCCTGCTCACGGGACCTCGTGCGCGCAGGCGGGACACCGCCACCGGGACGGGATCAGCGGCGGCTGACGACGCGGATGCCGCGGGCGACGAGCCTGCGGGCCGTGTGGGCGCGACGCAGTCGCTGCGCGAGCGTCAGGAGGACGGCGTCCCCGTGCCGGCGCCGGGCGATCTCCTGGGACAGGTCCTCGTCGACGCCGAACCGGTGCAGCCGGGTCAGCGCCTCCCGCTTGGTGATCAGCCGGCTCTCGGTCAGGGTCGCCTCCGCGCGGGCCAGCGTGACCAGGCCCAGGTCGACGTACCCGTCCTGGAGCCAGAGCCAGGGCTTGCGGACCGCTCCGGACCAGTAGCCGGTGAACTCGGCGCGGGCGGCCGCGCGCAGTGCCGCGTCGTCGACCGGTGGGAGGAGCTGCGCGGGATCCGGACCCAGCACGGTGATCCCGCCGCGCAGCACCTCCGCTCGGGCGATGCCGCTGAGCTCCCGGCAATAGAGCTCGCCGTGCGCCCAGGTGAGGTGCCGGGTGGCCACGTCGTCCACGTCCTCGCGGGGCACGTACACGCAGTGCAGCCCGGCGGCCGCAGGGTTCCCGCGCCGGAGGTCCTCGTGCAGCGCCCGGAGCCGGGCGCGGCGCGGGGCGTCGAGTTCCTCGGCGACGACGGCGACGAGGTCCAGGTCGCTGCGGCCGGGCCGGAAGTCACCGGAGGCCAGCGACCCACCGGCGTAGAGGCCCAGGACACCGGCGACCGGCCGCACCGCGCGGGCGAACGCCGGCACGACGGGCGCCTGGCGCAGCCGGTCGTCCACGGCTCCGGAGTCTCCACCGCCCCCCGCGGATCCGGTGCTCACCAGTACAGCCGCTCCCCCGCTCAGGAGGCGTACCGCCGGGCGAGGTCGCGGTGTCGACGCGCCTGCTCGCGCGCCTCGGCAGCGGCGGCCGCGTCGACACCCGGGGAGCCGGCCACGCCCTCCAGCGTCCGCGCCCACCCCAGGTGGGCGCTGCGCGCGTGCTCCCGGCACGGCAGGCAGGTGACCCGTTCCGGCACCGGCGACGTGGCCGCGTACGGCCGCCGCTGCCCACAGCCGGTCCGCACGCCGATCGCGGAGTCGGGGACCCGCCCGACGGCGGTGGTGAGGACCTCCCGCGCGCGGGCCCGCCCGAGGACCACGTCCCGCTCCACGTGCACGTGCGGGTCGGCCACCCCGGTCACTCCCCGGTGCTGCCGTCGAGACGCTCCCGCAGGGGGTCGGCGTGCCCGTTGTGCCGGGCGTACTCCTCGATCGGGTGGATCGGCACGTAGCGCAGCGAGAACCGCGCGCCACCGTGCTCGACCTCCGTGTCCAGCGACGCGCCTCCGTCGACGAACGCGCGGGAACGGTCGCACTCCCGTCTCCAGCGCTCGATCGGCGCGAGGTCGGGAGGCGGCTCGCCCCGGTGGTCCGGCTCCCAGAACGCCGGGGCGTCCGCACCCTGCAGCACGCGCTGGGACCAGCTGCGCTCCACCGCCGCCAGGTGCTCGACCGAGCCGGTCGGCGACAGGGTCGACGGCGGGACCGCCCGCTCGGCGAGCTGGACGGGTCCGAGATCGCTGCACGTCCACGCGAGGGTGTCGCGTTGCCGGTCCAGCACGCTGACCAGCACCGCGCGCTCGTCCCCTGTCAGGGCCGGTCCGGTCCGACGGTCGGCCTCCACCCGGCCATCCTGCGGCACCGTCACACCTCGGGGATGGTCAGTTCCTGCAGCGGCCGGCCGCCGTCGACGAACAAGCGGGCGCCGGGCCGGGTCGCGGCGGCGATGCGGCGCAGCACCCGTGCGCCCACCTCGGGGTACCGGCCGTCGAGAGCGCCGACGCGGACGGCGAGGACGAGGTCGTACGGATCCTCGTCGGGTTCCAGGACGAGGTCCTCGGCCGCGACGTGGCGCAGGGTCATCCGCCCCGCGGCCAGGTGGTCGGCCGATGCGGCCGCGGCCTGGGCGATGACCCTCGCCGACCGGTCGATCGCCAGGACGTGCCCGGTGACGAGCCGGTCGGCCACGGCCCGCGCGGCCGCGCCGGGCCCGCAGCCGATCTCCAGGACCCGGGAGTGCGGCTGCAGCGGCAACGCGTCCACGATCGCCGCGAGGCGGGGCGACGACCCGGTGGGCACGAGCGGCACCGTAGCGGTGGCCGCCGCCCTCGTGCAGGAGGTGCTCGCCCGGCCACCGCAAGGGACCGCGAGGATCTGTGGACAGTCCTCTGACCTGCGGATTCAAGTCGCGAAACCATCTGAGCTCGGCTATTGTTCGTACGTGTGTTCGAGTGCCCTGCTGACCGGTGAGGTGCTGGACGACGTCGCCGCTCATCGCCGCGCGCAACCGGATCGACGCCGCGCTGGCCCGGTCGGTGCGGGCCGCGGAGCTGTCGCAGGCACCGGAGCGTGACGGGCTGACGTCGATGGTGTCCTGGCTGCGCGGGCACTGCCGGCTGTCGACGAGCGAGGCGGCGCGGCTGGTGCGCAACGGGCGGGCGCTGGAGCACCTGCCCGCCCTCGGCGAGGCGCACGACGCCGGGCTGGCCAGCGCCGAGCAGGTCAGCGTGGCCGCCCGGGCGGTGACGCCAGAGCGGCTGGCCGCGGCGGCGGCCGCCGGGCTCGACCCGGCGGAGATCGACGCGGTGTTCACCGGGGTCGCCGTCGAGCAGGAGCACGCCGTCCTGGTGCAGGTGGTGCAGCACTACCTCGCCGGCCTGGACCCCGACGGCCCCGAACCCGACCCGACCGGGGGCCGGGCGCTGACCCTGGCCCGGCACGCCGACGGATCACTGTCCATCCGCGGCCACCTCGACGCCGTCGGCGGCGAGAAGCTGCAGGCCGCGCTGGAAGCCCACGTGCAGGCCGACCGGCCCGCCGGCGACGACCGCACCCGCGCCCAGCGCCTCGGCGACGCCCTGGTGCAGCTGTGCGACAACCGACTGGCCGCCAGCGACCTGCCGGTGCTGCGCACGGTCAAGCCGCACGTCGCCGTCGTCATCGACCTCGAGGACCTGACCGACCCCGCCACCGGGCACGGGACCGGGCGGATGGAGTTCGGCGCGGTCGTCTCCGCGGCCCGCGCCCGCTGGCTGGCCTGCGACGGCGCGGTCAGCCGGGTGGTGTTCGGCCCCGACGGCGCACCGCTGGACCTCGGCCGCGAGCACCGGCTGGCCGACCGCCACCTGCGGCGGGCGGTGGAGCTGCGCGACGGCGGCTGCGTGTTCACCGGCTGTGCTGCGCCGACGTGGTGGGCCGAGGTGCACCACCTGGTGCACTGGCTCGACGGCGGCGAGACCAACCTGCAGAACTCCGCGCTGCTGTGCGAGCGGCACCACAGCAAGGTCCACCACGGCTTCCGCGTCGAACGACAACCGACCGGCACCTGGCGCACGTACATACCGGACGGCACCGAGATCACCGTCCCGGCACCACTGGCCCCTGGTGCCTGACCCGGGGAAGCGGGTCGTCGGCGGTCAACCGACGGCCGACCAGCCTCCGTCCGAGGCGATGGTCTGGCCGGTGACCCACTCGGCCTCGTCGCTCACCAGCCAGGCCACCAGCTTGGCCGTGTCCTCGGGGGTGCTCCAGCGCCGACCGGGGTTGCGGGCGGTGACGGCGGCGCGGGTCGCCTCGTCGGCGTAGCCGGTGTCGTTGGGGCCGGGGTCCACACAGTTGACCGTGATGCCCCGGGGCATCAGGTGTGCGGCGAGGGACGGGGTCAGCTCGTGCAGCGCGGCCTTGGAGGCGATGTAGGGCAGCTCGCCGGGCATCGCACCGTGGTACTGGCCCGACGTGAACAGCACCACCCGTCCTCCCGGGCGACCGTCGTGCTGGGCGGCGAGGGCCTGCGTCAGCAGCAGCACCGCACGGGTGTTCACGGCGTAGCAGAGGTCGATCTCCTCGGCGGTCACCTGCTCCAGGGACTGGGCGCTGGAGCGGGCGTGGTTGGCGATCAGCACGTCCAGGTGCCCGAACGCCTCCCGGGCCGCCGCGACCAGCCGCGCCGGAGCACCGGGGTCGGCGAGGTCCACGGACACGTGCTCCGCCCGTCCGCCACCGGCACGGATCTCGTCGACCAGCGACGCGGGGCCCTCGGGATCGGCACCCCACGGCTGCTCGGCGTCGTGCGGCGACCAGGAGTGCACCAGCACCGCGGCGCCCTCGGCGGCCAGCCGGCGCACGACGGCCGCTCCGATCGCGATCCGGCGGCCCGCGCCGGTCACCAGGACGGCGCGGCCCCGCATCGACCCGGCCGCCGTCACGTGTGCGGTTCGCGGCCGGCCGGCTGCCGGGGCTCGCCGAGCAGCGGGGCCGGGGCGCGCAGCGGCGCGGACGCCGGTGCGGAGGCCGTGACCTGCAGGGCTGCGCCGTCCACGACGACGGTCACCGGCCCCTCGCCGCGCACCAGCGTCACCGTGGTGCCCTCGCGCGTCGTCTCGACGCGGAGCAGCCGGCCGCGCCAGGTGACCGACCAGGCGGTGCGCGAGAGCGAGGAGGGCAGCAGCGGCGCGAGCTCGAGGTCCTCGCGGTCCTCCCGCAGCCCGCCCAGGCCGGCGACGAGTGCCAGCCACGACCCCGCCACCGCGGCCAGGTGCAGGCCCTTGGCGGTGTCGCCCTGGACGTCGCGGAGGTCCACGAGGGCGCACTCCCGCAGGTAGCGCAGGGCGAGGTCGGGGTGCTGCGCGTGGGCGCACACGACCGCCTGGACGGCGGCCGACAGGGAGGAGTCCCGGACGGTGCGCGCCTCGTAGTAGTCGAGGTCCCGCGCCACCTGCTCGGCGGTGAACTCGTCACGGCACCACCACAGCGCCTGGACGAGGTCGGCCTGCTTGACCACCTGGCGTCGGTAGAACGTCGCGTAGTGCTGGTGCTCCTGCACCGGGTAGGCGTCCCGCTGGTCCTCGAACGGCCACTCCCGGTAGGCGGTGAAGTTCGCGTTGGCGGGGTGCACGCCCAGGCCCTCGTCCCACGGGACGTGCACGGCGTCGGCCGCGGACCGCCACGCGGAGGTCTCGGCGTGGTCCACCCCGAGCTCCGCCGCGCGCGCCTCCAGCCGCCGGCACGCGTCGGCGGCGCGCAGGAGGTTGCCCCGGGCCATGAGGTTGGTGAAGACGTTGTCGTCGACGACGCCGGTGTACTCGTCCGGCCCGGTCGTGCCGAACAGGTGCCAACCGCCGGCGGCGTCCTCGTGGCCGACGGACATCCACAGTCGCGCCGTCTCGACGAGCACCTCCAGGCCGCCGACGGAGTCGAGCTCCTCGCCGGTGACGTCCCGGTAGAGCCAGAAGGCGCGGGAGACGTCGGCGTTGACGTGCAGCGCCGCCGTGCTCGCGGGCCAGTACGCGGACACCTCGCGCCCGCTGATCGTGCGCCACGCGAAGGACGCGCCGGCCAGCCCCAGCGTCCGGGCCCGCTCGCGGGCGAGGCCGAGGGTGGCGGCGCGCCAGCGCAGCAGCCGGGCCGCCGAGTCGGGGCGCAGCAGCGTCAGGGCGGGCACGACGAACCCCTCGACGTCCCAGAAGGTGTGGCCGCTGTAGCCCACGCCGGTCAGCCCCTTGGCGCCGACGGGGGCACCGGAGATGCAGGCGGCCGAGCAGTGGAGCTGGAAGGCGGCGTAGCGCAGTGCCTGCTGGAGCTCGGGGTCGCCGTCGATCTCGACGTCCGCCGTCGCCCACAGCTCGTCGAGCGCCGCACGCTGGGCGGCGAGCAGGCCGTCCCACCCGAGGTCGGAGGCCGAGGCCACGGCTGCCGTGGCCTGCTCGAGGAGGGAGTCGGCGCCGGCGTCGTCCGACCAGGCGTAACCGACGGCCTTGACGAGCGCGAGGCCCTCCCCGGACCTCAGGTCGGCGGCGACCGTGGTGACGACCTGGTGCCGGCCGGCGTCCGTGCTCACCCGGCCGCCGTCGACCTCGTGGCCGACGGCGGCGGCGACCGTGAGGCCCGACCGGTGCGTCCGTGACACCAGCGCTCCGCCGGTCGCCCAGCCACGGTGGTCGAGCGCCTCGAAGGCGTCGTCCAGGGCCTCCTCGACGCGCGGGTCGTCGTTGTACACGCCGGTGGGCGTGATGTCCGCGGTGGCGAGCTCCGACCGGACGACGACGTGCGCGGGCCCGTCCAGGGCGCGGACCTCGTACCGCACGGCGCAGACCGCCCGCTCCACGAGGGAGACGACCCGTTGCGAGGTCACCTCCAGCGACGTGCCGGACGGCGCCGTCCAGCGGACGCGGCGGTCGAGGGTGCCGGTCCGCAGGTCCAGCGTGCGTTCGTGGACCTGTGGGCAGGCCTCGCGCACGTCGAACGGGATCCCGTCGACCAGCAGGCGCAGCGGCGTGCCGTCGGCGACGGTGAGCAGCGCCTCCCCCTGCTCGGGCTGGCCGTAGCCGCCCTCGGGATAGGACAGCGGGTGGAACTCGTAGACCCCGGACAGGTGGGTGCCGCGCGCGGCCTGCGGCTCGACCTCGTCGAGCGTCCCCCGGATCCCGACGTAGCCGTTCGAGAGGCTGAAGACGGACTCGCTGACGGCGAGCGCCTCGGGGTCGACGCGCGGCTCGCGGACCGTCCACGGGTCGACGTCGAGGGTCGGGGCGGTCACGTGGGGTCCTCGCGTCGTCGGTGGTCGGGCGCCCGGGACGGCGTCCCTCCTCCCGTCCTACCGGTCGGCACGCTCCGACGCGACACCAGCGGGTGGACGCCGTCCCCGGACCGCCGCTGGCGCGCCGACCACGCCGGGAGGCGGTCCGCCGGCTCAAGGGGGTGAGGGCCGCATGGAACGGCCGGGCGACTGGCCGGTGGGCGGGCTCCTGGTCCACGCCGCGGGACAGGCCCGGACGGCTTCCGGGTCGTCGACGTCCGGGGATCCGAGGAGTCGTGCCGGCGCTCCGGGGAGCAGCTCGGACCCGTGATGCCGGGGATCGGCATCACCGACCCCCCCGGAGGTCTACCCGGCGCACGCCTTCGTCCCCGCGGCCCTCGGCCACGCCTGACCTGCCCCACGCCTCCTCGAGGACCGCCTCGGCGGCGGGGACGGCGGCGGCGCGGTCGGCGGGCACCAGGCCGAGGCGCACCCGGCGGTCGAGCAGGTCGGACACGCTGCGGGCACCCTCGGCCAGCACCCCGAACCGCAGCTCCCCCACCGTCTCCGGCCGGCCCTCGACCAGCGCCTCGGTGCCCAGCGCGGCCACCCGCGGCGCCTCGGTGCCGTAGCGGGCGACCAGCCGGGCGGGGGCGTCCACCCGCGCCAGCGCGGCGGGCGACGCCGCGCCCACCAGCGGCAGCCGGGCGGTCGGGGAGCGCCGGGCACCCCGGCCCAGGCGCGTGACGACGGCGTCCACCGTCTCCTCGGCCATCGCCCGGTAGGTGGTCAGCTTGCCGCCGACGACGGACAGGACCGGTCCGTCCTCCCGCAGCAGGTGCCGGCGCGAGAGGTCCGCGGTGGCGTCCCCGGGCCCGGCGCCGGCCGGCTCCGGCAGCACCAGCGGGCGCAGCCCCGCGTACGCGCCGACGACGTCGTCCCGGGTCAGCGGCTCGGCCAGCACCCGGTTGACCGTCGTCAGCAGCTGCTCGACCTCGGCGTCGCCGGGCAGCGGGTCGTCGTCGGGCACCGGCCCGGTCACCGGCTCGTCGGTGAGGCCGAGGTGCACCAGCCCGCCGGGCTGGGGCAGCGCGAAGACGAACCGGGACCGCGAGCCGGGCAGCGGCACGGTGAGCGCGGCGGCCGGGTCCCCGAGCCGGCCCGCGCGGACGACCAGGTGCGAGCCGCGCGAGGGCGCCAGCCGGATGCCCGGCGCGAGCGCCTGCGCCCAGACGCCGGTCGCGTTGACCACCGCGCCGGCCCGGACCACCACGGGCGAGCCGTCGACGAGCGCGGCCACCTCCCGCCCGTCGACGCCGGTGACGCGGGCCCCGGTCAGCACCCGCGCGCCGTGTGCGGCGGCGGTGCGGGCCAGCGCGACCACGAGCCGGGCGTCGTCGGCGAGCTGCCCGTCCCAGAACACCGCTCCCCCGCCGCCGGGCCGCACCGCCGGGGTCAGCCGCGCGACCTCCGCCGGCCCGACCCGGCGGGTGCGCGGCAGCGAGCGCCGGCCGCCGCGCACCGAGGAGCGCACCGCGTCGCCCAGCCGGCCGCCGAGCGCGCCGAGGGCGCTGACGTCGCGGCCGGCGGCGTCGGGCACGAGGAAGGGCAGCGGCCGCACCAGGTGCGGCGCCGTGGCGGTCATGAGGACGGCGCGCTCGCGGGCGCTCTCCCGCGCCAGGCCGACCTCGCCGTGCGCCAGGTAGCGCAGCCCGCCGTGCACCAGCTTGCTCGACCACCGGCTGGTGCCGCTGGCGAGGTCGGCCCGCTCGAGCAGCACCACCGACAGCCCGCGGGCCGCCGCGTCGAGGGCGACGCCCGCGCCGGTCACTCCCCCGCCGACCACCACCACGTCGACGTCCCCGCCGGTCAGCGCCTCGAGGTCGGCCGCGCGGCGGGCCGCGGTGAGATCGGCACCACCGCTCACGGAACGGCTCCGGAGCGCAGCACCGGCAGACTGTAGCCGTGCCCGAGCAGCCCGAACTGACCATCCAGGGGTGGGGGCCCGGCAGCTCCCGCGTGGCCACCGTCCGCGCGGACGGGGACTCCGGTGACGGCGGTCTCGAGCTCGCGCCCGACCCCGACCTGGGCACCGCGCTGCCCAAGGCCGCCCGCCGCCACCTGGTCAGGGAGCTGGGCTGGACGCCGCGGCCCACGCCGCCGATCGCCGTCCCGGAGATCCGGCTGGCGCCCTCCCGCCTGCCCGGCGACGTCCGCGCGGCGCTGGCCGGCCTGCTCGGCGAGGAGCACGTGCACACCGACCGCGAGACCCGGCTGCGGCGCACCGGCGGCAAGAGCTACCTCGACCTGCTCCGCCGGCGGGCGGGCGACGCCTCCGACGCACCCGACGCGGTCGTGCTGCCCGGGACCACCGAGGAGACCGCCGCCCTGCTGCGGCTGTGCAGCGAGCACGACGTCGTCGTCGTCCCGTTCGGCGGCGGCACCAGCGTCGTCGGCGGCCTGTCGGGCACCGACCCCGACGACCGGCCGTCGGTGTCGGTGGACCTCGGGCGCATGGCGTCGGTCGTCGACGTCGACATCGCCTCCTCGCTGGTCACCGTGGGCCCCGGCCTGCGCGGCCCGGCCCTGGAGGAGACGCTCGGCCGGCAGGGCCTGACGCTGGGGCACCTGCCGCAGAGCTGGGAGTTCGCCACCCTCGGCGGCTACGCGGCGACCCGCTCGGCCGGGCAGGCCTCCACCGGCGTCGGCCGCTTCGACGACCTGGTGGCCGGGCTGACGCTGGCCACGCCGTCCGGGGTGCTGGAGCTGGGCTCCCCGCCGGCGTCCGCGGCCGGGCCCGACCTGCTCGGCCTGGCGCTGGGGTCGGAGGGCGCGCTCGGCGTCGTCACCGAGCTGCGGCTGCGGGTGCGGCCGCAGCCGCAGGTCACCCGCTACGAGGGCTGGTCGTTCCGCACCTGGGCCGACGGGCTGGCCGGCCTGCAGCGGCTGGCGCGGCACGACCTGCTGCCCGACGTCGTCCGGCTGTCCGACCCCGACGAGACCCGGGCCAACCTGCTCAACGCCGGCGGCACCGGCGCCCGGCTGCTGCGCGGCTCGCTGCGCGCCCGCCGCCGGGCCGAGGGCTGCCTGCTCGTCGTCGGCTGGGAGGGGCTGCCGCCGCTGGTGCGCGCCCGCCGCCGGGCGGCGGTGCCGGTGCTGGGCGAGCACGGCGCCGTCCCGGTCGGCCGCCGGGTCGGCGAGTCGTGGCGGGCGCACCGGTACGCCGCCCCCTACCTGCGCGACCGCCTCCTGGACGCCGGCCTGCTGGTCGAGACGCTGGAGACCGCGGCCACCTGGACGGCGCTGCCGACCGTGTACGACGCCGTCCGCGCGGCACTGCGCCGGTCGCTGGGCCGCCCGGGGAGGGAGCCGCTGGTGATGAGCCACGTCTCGCACGGCTACGCCACCGGGGCCTCCCTGTACGTCACCGTGCTCGCCGACCGCGACGACGACCTGCCGCTGCAGCAGTGGCTCACCGCCAAGCGGGCGGCCACCGACGCGCTGCTGGCCGCCGGCGGCACGCTGACCCACCACCACGCCGTCGGCGCCGACCACCGCCCGTGGCTGGAGCGCGAGGTCGGGCCGCTCGGCGTCGAGGTGCTGCGGGCGGTCAAGCAGCGCCTGGACCCGCGCGGCATCTGCAACCCCGGCGTCCTGCTGCCCGACTGAGCCCCGCCGCGATCAGGGGACCTGATCGTGGCGCGTCCTACCGGACCGTGGGACGTCGGGGAGGACGCTCGACGATCAGGGAGGCTGATCGTCGCGCGGGCACGCGGTGGGTCGGGGCGTCCAACCCGACGGGGGCGCGGCCGGTGGGACGGCGGCGCGCCGGCGCAGGTTCCGGGGCAGCCGGCGCCGCATCGGGTCGGCGGGAACGCTCATGCGGGAACCCCTCGGACGGGACGGCGGCCGGGACGACGCCGACCCTGGCGGCGGCCGCTTGACCTCGGCTTGCGGGCGGCTTGGCACCTCCCGCCGACCCCGGCCCCCTCCCGCTCCCCGTGCGGACCTGCCAGGATCCGGCCCGTGCGGTACCGCGTCCTCGGACCCCTCGAGGTCACGGGCCCCGACGGGCGACCCCTCGACCTCGGGGGCGCCAAGCCCCGCGCACTGCTCGCCCTGCTGCTCGCCGAGGCCGGCCGGGTGGTGCCGGTCGACCGCATCGTGGCCACCCTCTGGGGCGACGAGCCGCCGCCCACGGTCACCGGCACCCTGCAGGCCTACGTCTCCCACCTGCGCCGCGTGCTGGAGCCCGAGCGCGGGCCGCGGCAGGCCGCCCGCGTCCTGCTGACCCGCGCGCCGGGCTACCTCGTGCAGGTCGACGCCGCCGACCTCGACAGCCTGCGCTTCGCCGCGCTCGTCGAGGACGGCGACCGCGCCCTCGACACCGGCGACCCCGCCCGCGCCGTGTCCGTCCTCGACCGCGCGCTGGAGCTGTGGCGCGGCGAGCCGCTGCCCGAGCTCGGTGACGGCCCGGGTGCCGCCGAGCGGCTGCGGCTGGCCGAGCTGCACGTGCACGGCCGCGAGCGCCGCGCCGAGGCGCTGACCGGGGTGGGCCGCGCCGACGCCGCCGTCCCGGAGCTGCAGCGCCTCGTGGCCGAGCACCCGCTGCGCGAGCGGCTGTGGGCCCGGCTGGTCACCGCCCTCTACGCCGCCGACCGGCAGGCCGACGCGCTCGACGCGCTGCGCCGCTGCACCGCCCTGCTGCGCGACGAGCTGGGCATCGACCCCGGCCCGGAGCTGCGCGACCTGGAGCAGGCGGTGCTGCGGCAGGACCCGGGGCTGACCCACCGGACGCCGCGGCCGGTGCTGTCGGTCGCGCCCCCGCCGGCCCCGGCGCCGCTGGCCGTCCCGGACGACGCGACGCTGGTCGGCCGCAGCGCCGAGCTGTCCCGGCTGCGGGCGGTCGCCGAGCAGGCCGCCGCCGGCCGGGCCGCCGTCGTCGTCGTGGGCGGGGAGGCCGGCATCGGCAAGACCCGGCTGGCCGAGGCCGTGGTCGCGATGACCCGCGCCGCCGGCTGGTCGGTGGCCGAGGGCCGCTGCGCCGACGACGGTGGCGCCCCGCCGCTGTGGCCCTGGACGCAGGTGCTCGAGCAGCTCGGCCAGGACCCGGTCGCGCCCGCGGACGGCGGGACCGACGCCGACGCCGCGCGTTTCCGGCTGTTCCAGGACGTGCGCGCCCGGCTGGTCGCCGCCACCTCCCCCCGCCCGGCGCTGGTCGTGCTGGAGGACCTGCAGGGCGCCGACGCCACCTCGGTGCAGCTGCTCGGCCTGCTGGCCCGCCACCTGCCGCGGGTGCCGCTGCTGGTGCTCGCCACGGTGCGCAGCGTCGGGGAGGACCTGCCCGCCGCGGTCGCCGACGGCCTGGCCCGGCTGGCCCGCGAGCCCGCCGTCACCACGCTGACGCTGGGCGGCCTGGACGCCGGCGACGTCGGCCGGCTGCTCGCCGCGCAGCCGGGTGCGGACGGCGACCCGACGCTGGCCGCGGCCGTGCACGACCGCACCGCCGGCAACCCCTTCTTCGTCGTCGAGCTGTCGCGGTGGATGCGCGGCACCGGCGACGTGACGCGGGTGCCGGTGCCGCCGTCGGTGGTCGAGGTGCTGCGCACCCGCCTCGCCCGGCTGCCCGCGGGCGCGCGCCCGGTGCTGGAACTGGCCGCCCTGGCCGGCCGCGAGGTCCCCCTCGACCTGCTGGAGGCCGCCGGGGAGCCGGCCGAGACGGCGCTCGGGGCGCTGGACGCCGCGGTCGCCGCCGGTCTGCTCGTCGAGGGCGGCGCCCCCTGGAGCTGGCGGTTCCCGCACGCCCTCGTGCAGGAGGTGCTCGCCGACGGCCTGCCGGCGCTGCGGCGGGCCCACCTGCACGCCCGGCTGGCCGCCGCCCTCGAGCAGCGCGCACCCGGCGGCCGCGCCGACGACGCCCTGGTCGAGCGGCTGGCGCACCACGCGGTCGCGGCCGCGCCGGTGACCGGGCCGGGGCCGGCGCTGCGCTGGTCGACCGCCGCCGCCGCGGTGGCCCGCGCCCGGCTGGCCGACGGCGAGGCGGCCGCGCACACCCGGCGGGCGCTGCGGCTGCTCGACCCGGCGCAGCCGGGCGCGGCCCGCACGCGGCACGACCTGCTCACCGCGCTGGGCAACGACCTGCTGCGCAGCGGCCGGCGCACCGAGGCACAGGAGGTGGTGGCCCAGGCCGTCGCCGTCGCCCAGGAGCTCGGTGACCGGCGCCGCCTGCTGGAGTCGGCGGCCGTCTGGGGGTCGGTCACGCTGGAGAACTGGCGGCCGCACGGCGTGGTCGACACCGGGATGGTGGCGCTGCTGGAGGACCTGCTCGAGCACCGCGACGAGATCGCGCCGGACTCCGACGACGCCGAGCGCGACCGGCTCACCGCGCGGCTGCTGGGCACCCTCGGGGTGGAGCTGGCCTTCAGCGAGGACCCGCGGCGCGGCGTCCGGTACGCCGAGCGGGCGGTCGCGCTGGCCCGCGGCGTCGGCGACCCGGAGCTGCTGGGCCGGGTGCTGAACAACTACTCGCTGGCGGTGTGGGGCCGGCCGGGCGCCGCGGAGCTGCGGCTGGCCGCCACCGACGAGGCGCTGGCGCTGGCCGGCCGGGGGCTGGCGCGGCGCACCGAGTTCTACGCCCGCCTGCACCGGGCGGCGATCCGACTGCACCTCACCGACCGGGCCGGCTTCGAGGCCGACCTGGAGGCGGGGCGGCGGCTGGCGTCCGCCCTGTCGGGACCGGAGGTGCGCCCGCACGTGCTGTGGCAGCAGGCCGGCGCGGCCTGGCTGGCCGGCGACGCCCCGCGCGCCGAGGAGCTGACCACCGAGGCCCACGAGCTCTACCGCCGGGTCACCCCGCACGCGCGGCACGCCCACGCCGCGCACCTGTTCGCGCTGCGCCGCGCGGACGGCCGGCTGCCCGAGGCGGTCGACCTGCTCGTCGCGGCCGGCGACGAGGGCAACCCGCTGCCGCAGCTCATGGCCGTGCTGGCCGCCGCGGAGTCCGGCGACCCGGCCGAGGCCCGCCGGCTGCGCGCCCGCTGGGGCCGCACGCAGATCCGCGACTGGGCCAGCGACGTGCTGGTCCTGCTGCAGGCCGAGACGGCGCTGCACCTCGGCGACGAGGCCGAGGTGACGACGGCCACGGTGCGGCTGCTGCCCTTCCGCGGCCGGCAGGCGGTCCTCGGGACGGCGGCCTTCAGCCTGGGCGCCTACGACGAGCTGCTCGGCCGGATCGCCGAGCAGACCGGCGACACCGTGGCCGCGCGCGACTGGTGGGCCGCCGCCCGCGAGCAGGGCCGCCGGGTCGGCTCGCCGTGGCAGGTGGCGCTGGCCGAGGCACACCTCGCCCGGGTGCCCGCGCAGACCGCGCAGCGCCCGCCGCGCCGCCGTCCGGCCCACTCGGCCTGAGGCGGGTCCTCGGCGCAGCCGCAGCGCCCGAACCGCAGGGGTCGTGTCTCAGAGGGTGGTGGCGCGGCCGCCGTCGACCGGGATGACCGCGCCGGTGACGTACGCGCCGGCCCGGCTGGCCAGGTAGACGACGACTCCGGCCATGTCGTCGGGACGGCCGATGCGGCCCAGGGGCGAGCTGGCGGCGATCTCGTCGCCGCGGGCGGCCAGCGTGGCGGCCATCATCTTCGACTCGAACGGCCCCGGGGCGACGGCGTTGACGGTGATCCGCCGCGGTCCGAGCTCCTTGGCCAGGTGCCGGGTCAGCTGGTGCACCGCGGCCTTGCTCGACGAGTACGAGTAGGTGGGCAGCTGTGGCACGTGCAGTCCGTCGATGCTGCCGACGTTGACCACGCGCGCCGGGTCGTCGTCGCCGGCCGCGGCCTCGAGCAGCGGGAGCATCGCGCGGGTGAGGAAGAAGGGCGCCTTGACGTTGAGGTCGAGCACCTTGTCCCACGCCGAGGCCGGGAAGGTCTCGAACGGCTCGCCCCAGGTGGCGCCGGCGTTGTTGACCAGCACGTGCACCCGCTCCTCGCGCCGGCCCACCTCCTCGGCCAGGCGGAGGCACTCGGCCTCGGTGGAGACGTCGGCCGGGATGGACTCGACCCGGCCGAACTGCGCCAGCTCCGCGGCGGCCTGCTCCCCGGCGTCGGGCTTGCGCGAGGAGACGTAGACCGAGGCGCCGGCCTGCAGCAGGCCGCGGGCCATCATCAGGCCGATGCCGCGGGTGCCGCCGGTGACGACGGCGACCTTCCCGGTGAGGTCAAACAGGTCCACGCGGAGCCTCCTGGGAGCGACGTGTGACGGCTGGGGGCGGTGCGGGCCCCGGCCCGGCACCCTAGCCAGGCCCGATCGGGTGGTCCCGACCGGCAACGGGGCCCCGGCTGTGCCAGCCTCGGGTGCCGTGGACCCCCGGCGCGTGGGCGCGACCAGCGAGGTCGGCCGGCTGCGGACGGTCGTCCTGCACCGGCCGGGCGCGGAGCTGCGCCGGCTCACCCCGCGCAACAACGACCAGCTGCTCTTCGACGGCGTCCCGTGGGTGGCCCGCGCGCAGGAGGAGCACGACGCGTTCGCCGCCGAGCTGACCGGCCGCGGCGTGGAGGTGCTCTACCTCGACGCGCTGCTCACCGAGGTGCTCGCCGAGCCGGCGGCGCGCGAGGAGCTGGTGGCCGCGGCCGTCGACGACCCGCGGCTGGGCGCCACCCTGCAGCGCGCCGCCGTGTCGCACCTGTCCGGGCTGGCGCCGCAGGACCTGGCCACCACGCTGATGGCCGGCCTGGCCCACGACGAGCTGCGCGGCGGGCGCGGGCTGGCCTACCAGATCATGGGCCGCGGGGACTTCGTGGTGCCGCCGCTGCCCAACCTGCTGTTCACCCGCGACTCGTCGGTGTGGGTGGGCGACCAGGTGGCCATCACGTCGCTGGCCATGCCCGCGCGGCACCGGGAGAGCACCATCACCCGGGCCGTCGCGACCCACCACCCGCGCTTCGCCGGCACCGGGCAGCTCTACGACGCCTCGCTGGAGCACCTGGAGGGCGGCGACGTCCTGCTGCTGGCCCCCGGGGTGCTGGCCGTGGGCGTCGGCGAGCGGACGACGCCGGGCGGGGCCGAGCGGCTGGCCCGCCGCGTGTTCGCCCGCGGCCTGGCGCACACGGTGCTCGTCGTCCCCATCGCGCAGGAGCGGGCGACCATGCACCTGGACACCATCGCCACGATGGTCGACACCGACGCCATGGTCATGTACCCGGCGGTCGCGGACTCCCTGGTGGCCTGGACGGTCACCGTCGGCGACGAGCTCCCGGACGACGCCGACACCGTCGAGCTCGCCGTCTCCGGGCCGCGGCCGTTCGTGCTCGCGGCGGCCGAGGCGATGGGGATCGACCGGCTGCGGGTGATCGACACGGGTCTGGACCCGGTGACCGCCGAGCGCGAGCAGTGGGACGACGGCAACAACACCCTGGCGCTGGCCCCGCGCCTGACCGTGGCCTACGAGCGCAACACCGTCACCAACGCCGCGCTCGAGGCGGCCGGCATCGAGGTGGTGCCGATCCCGGGGTCGGAGCTGGGCAGCGGCCGCGGCGGACCCCGCTGCATGTCCTGCCCGGTGTCCCGCGACCCGCTGTAGGCACTCCGCCCGGTAGGCACTCCGCCCGCCTCCCCGGCCGGCCCGTGCCCCGGGAACCCACAGCGGAGCACAGTCGTGCCCTGCCCACAGTGGTGGGCAGAGCACGAGGACGGCGGAGGTGACGCGCACTGCCGACCCCCGCCACCGGGGTCAGCCGGTCAGCGGAGCGTGACCTGGCGGGAGAGCAGGCCGGCGCGGGCGCGGCGCTCGTCGGCGCCGAGCTCACCGGTCGCGGCCAGCGCCTGCTCCAGCCGGGTGCCGAACTCCGCGGCCGGGCCGGCCCACTCCTGCGCCGGGGTGTCGGCGGGCAGGTCCCACACCGGCACGACCAGCCCGTGGGCGCGGAAGGCCCCGGCGTACCGGGTGCCCTCGCCGAGCAGCAGCTGCTCGGACGCGGAGAGCCGGGCGAGCGCGTCCAGCAGCCGCTCCTCGGCCTCGGGGCGCACCCAGCGCAGGTGCGCGCGCTCGTTGCCGGGCCGCACCCAGTAGGCGGCTCCGAGCCCCTCGAGCCGCTCGGTGGGCAGCACCGCCTCGTTGGCGCGCTGCAGCCCGGCCCGGGCGGCGGCGCCGGCGTCGGTGCCCTCCAGCCAGAAGCCGAAGTCCTCGTGCACGGTCACGTCGAGCGGCGCGGAGAGGTCGAGCAGCTCCTGCAGCCGCGGGCCGGCCGAGCCGGCGGCACCGATCGGGCCCGGGTCCACCGGCGCACCGGCCGGGGACTGCAGCGCGGCGGCCAGGGCGGTGCCGATGTCGCGGCTGACGTCGTCGGAGGAGGCCTGCAGCTGGACGCCGAGCAGGATCTCGCCGTTGCTGCGCACCAGCGCCGGCGCGCCGCCGGGCAGCACGCTGGCCAGCGTCACCTCGCGGCCGTCCGCCGTCCTCAGCGGCGCGGTGGCGGCGGGCACCAGCTCGCGCAGGGCCACCCAGTCGGCCTCGCCGGGCAGGCCCTCGAACGGGCGGGTCACCGGCGGCGCGTAGCCCGAGCCGTGGCAGTGCTTGTAGCGGCGGCCCGACCCGCACGGGCAGGGGGCCTTGGGGTTGGTCGTGCCGTCGGTGGCGGCGGGCGCGGGACGGCGGCGGGTCGCGGATCGGGCCATGCGGCCCAGCGTAGGTGGGGCCCGGTGGCGGTCCGTGCCACCTAGGCTCGGCAGCCGTGACGCCGCTGGACCTCACCGACCCGGCCGTCGTCGCCGACCCCTACCCGGCCTTCGCGCACGCCCGGACGCGGGCACCGGTGCAGTGGCACGAGGAGCTGGGCCTGTGGCTGGCGTTCACCCACGCGGAGAGCAACGCCGTGCTGCGCGACCGGCGGCTGGGCCGGATCTGGCGGGACCGGGAGCCGGCCGAGCGCTTCGGCAGCTTCAACCTGATCCACCGCAACGCGATCCTCGAGATGGAGCCGCCCGACCACACCCGGCTGCGGCGCCTGGTGAGCGCCGCCTTCGCCCGCGGGCACGTCGAGCGGCTGCGGCCGTGGGTGCAGGCGTACGCGCGGGACCTGGTCGACGGCCTCGTCGAGCGCTCCGCCGGTGGGCAGCCGGTCGACGTCCTGTCGGGGATGGCCGAGGAGCTCCCGGTCGGCGTCATCGCCGAGCTGCTCGGGGTGCCGCAGGCCGACCGGCCGCTGCTGCGGCCGTGGTCCAACGCGATCGTGAAGATGTACGAGTACGGCCGGACGGCGGAGGTCGAGGACGCCGCCGAGCGCGCGGCCGCGGAGTTCGTCGCCCACCTGCGCGGGCTGGCCGCCGAGCGGCGCCGCGCGCCGGGCGAGGACCTGCTCACCCACCTGGTCACCGTGCGCGACGCCGAGGGCGACCGGCTCACCGAGGACGAGCTGGTCACCACCTGCATCCTGCTACTCAACGCCGGCCACGAGGCGACGGTCAACGTCAGCGGGAACGGCCTGCTGGCGCTGCTCGAGCACCCGGACCAGCTGCGGCGGTTGCGCGAGGACCCCGGCCTGCTGCCGACGGCGATCGAGGAGCTCATGCGCTTCGACTCGCCGCTGCAGCTGTTCGAGCGCACCGCCACCGCGGACGTCGAGGTCGGCGGCGTGACCGTGCGCCAGGGGCAGAAGGTCGCGGCCCTGCTCGGGTCCGCCAACCGCGACCCCGCCGTCTTCGCCGACCCCGACACCCTCGACGTCGGCCGCACCGACAACCCGCACGTCTCCTTCGGCGCCGGCGTGCACTTCTGCATCGGCGCCCCGCTGGCCCGCGTCGAGCTGCAGGCGTCCTTCGGCGCGCTGCTGGCGCGGACGTCGTCCATCGAGCCGGCCGCCCCGGCACGGCGCCGTCCGGAGTTCGTCATCCGCGGCCTGGCCGAGCTGCCCGTCGTCCTGAACCGGTAGTGGCCGACGTCGCCGACGTGCTCGGCCGGCTGCGCGGGCTGGCCGACCCGGCACGGCTGGAGGGGATGGCCCGCCACGGCGTCGGCGGCGCGGACGTGCTGGGCGTGACGGTCGCCGAGCTGCGCGCGCTGGCGGAGGAGCTGGGCCGCTCGCACGAGCTCGCCGCGGGGCTGTGGCGCTCCGGCGTCCACGAGGCCCGCATCCTGGCCGGCCTGGTCGAGGAACCGGCAGCGGTGGACGAGCGGCAGCTCGACGAGTGGACGGCCGGGTTCGACTCGTGGGACGTGTGCGACCAGGTGTGCCAGAACCTGGTCCGGCACACCCCGTTCGCCTGGGCCCGGGCGCTGGCGTGGAGCGGGCGTCCGGAGCCGTTCGTCAAGCGGGCCGGGTTCGCCGTCATGGCCGGGCTCGCGGTGGCGGACAGGGGGTCGGACGACGACCGGTTCGAGCCGTTCCTGCGCGCGGTCGCCGAGCGGGCGGACGACGACCGGCCGGTCGTCCGCAAGGGCGTGAGCTGGGCGCTGCGGCAGATGGGCAAGCGCAGCCCCGGCCTGCACGCCCGCGCCGTGCAGACGGCGCAGGGGCTGAGGTCGGGGGGCCGGGGCGCCCGCTGGGTGGGTGCCGACGTCCTGCGGGAGCTCGAACGACGGCGCCCCGCTGGAGAGTGAGCGGCGTCACTGGCACGATGCGGCCATGCGCGGCCTCATGCAGGACTTCCCTCTCACCATCGACGCGATCTTCCGGCACGTCGAGCAGCACTACGGCGACGGGACGATCGTCACCGGCAGCCCGACCGGCCCGGTGCGCAGCAACTACGCCGAGTGGGCCGACCGCACCCGCCGGCTCGGCGGCGTCCTCGACACGCTGGGCATCAGCGCCGACGGCCGGGTGGGCACGTTCGGCTGGAACAGCCAGCGCCACCTCGAGCTGTACTTCGCCGCGCCGTCCAGCGGTCGCGTGCTGCACACCCTCAACATCCGGCTGTTCCCCGAGCAGCTGACCTACATCGCCAACCACGCCGAGGACGAGGTCGTCTTCGTCGACCGCACGGTGCTGCCGCTGTTCTGGCCGCTGGTCGACACGATGAAGACCGTCCGGCACGTCGTGGTCATGGACGACGGCGGGGACAACGAGATCCCCGACGACCCCCGCGTCTCGGACTACGAGGTGCTGCTCGCCGAGGCGTCCCCGGTCGACTTCCACGTCACCGACGAGAACAGCGCCGCCTCGATGTGCTACACGTCGGGCACCACCGGCAACCCCAAGGGCGTCGTCTACTCGCACCGCTCGACGTTCCTGCACACGATGGGCGTGCTGATGCCCAACGCCTTCGGGCTGGGCATCCGCGACGTCGCCATGCCGGTCGTGCCGATGTTCCACGCCAACGCCTGGGGCATCGCCCAGGCCGCCCCGGCCGCGGGCGCCTCGCTGGTCATGCCCGGCCCGATGATGCAGCCCGAGGCGCTGGCGAAGCTCATCGTGGAGGAGGGCGTCACCTTCACCGCCGGCGTCCCGACCATCTGGCAGGGCGTGCTGCCGCACCTGGCCGGCAAGCCGCACAAGCTGCGCGACATCGGCTGCGGCGGGTCCGCGGTGCCCAAGGCGCTGTCGGAGGCCTACCGCGAGCAGGTGGGCCTGCCGATCCTGCAGGCCTGGGGCATGACCGAGACCCACCCGGTCGCCTCCTCGGGCATCCTGCCGCCCCGCTTCGACGACCTCGACGACGAGGGCAAGGCCGCGCAGCGCGCCCGCGCCGGCATCCCGTTCCTCGGCGTGGAGGCCCGCATCGTCGACGCCGACTCCCTCGAGCCGCAGCCGTGGGACGACAAGGCCACCGGCGAGCTGCAGGTCCGCGGCCCGTGGTGCGCGCAGGACTACTACAACCCCGACGCCGGCGTGGAGCTGACCACCGAGGACGGCTGGATGCGCACCGGCGACGTCGCGGCGATGGACGCCTTCGGCTCCATCCGCATCGCCGACCGCACCAAGGACCTCATCAAGTCCGGCGGCGAGTGGATCAGCTCGGTCGACCTCGAGAACGCGATCATGAGCCACCCGAAGGTCAAGGAGGCCGCCGTCGTCGGCATCCCGCACCCCAAGTGGGACGAGCGGCCGCTGGCCTGCGTCGTCCTCCGGGAGGGCGAGACGATGACGGAGGAGGAGGTCCTCGACCACCTCCGGCCACAGGTGGCGAAGTGGTGGATGCCCGACGCCGTCGAGTTCATCGACGAGGTGCCCAAGACCAGCGTCGGCAAGTTCTCCAAGAAGGACCTGCGCAACCGCTTCGCGGACCACCCGGTCAGCCAGTAGCGGAGACCGTCCCGGGGACGCGGGGTCTCAGACGACGGTCGGGGGCCGGCCGGTCTCGCTCACCAGGGGCCGGCCGGCCGCCTCCCACTCGCCCATCCCGCCGCCGACGTTCACCGCGTCGTAGCCGTTGTGGTTGAGCCAGGCGGCCACCCGCGCCGAGCGGCCACCGCTGCGGCAGACGACGTAGAGCGGGTCGGCCTCGGGGACCTCGTCGAGCCGCGCCGGGACGTCGCCCATCGGGATGTGGGTGGCGCCCTCGGCGTGGCCGGCGACCCACTCCCCGTCCTCGCGGACGTCGAGCAGCACGGCGTCCTCGGGCACCTCGGCGGCGGGCACGGTCGGCACCTGCTGGGGCATCACGTCCCCATCCTCGCAGCCCGGCAGGCGCGCGCCACCCCTCGTGCGGGCTGGGAGGATGGACGGCGATGTCCGCTCCCCCCGCGCCCCCGGTCCGCGAGCCGGCCTGGTCGGTGTCCCGCTCGGCGATCTGGCTCTGGGTCACCGAGGGCGTGATCGGCACGCTCGTCTACGGCGCCCTCGTGGCGGTCGCGGTGCTGGCCGTGCCGACGTCGGCGGGCGGCCCGGTGCCCGTGCTGCGCTGGCTGCTGCCCACCCTCGTCGCCGTCTACGCGGTGGTGGCCATCGGCGTCCGGCCGTGGATCCGCTACCGGGTGCACCGCTGGGAGGTCACCGCGGAGACGGTGCACGCCCTCACCGGCTGGCTGACCCGCACCTGGACGCTGGTGCCGGTCGCGCGCATCCAGACCGTCGACGTCACCCGCGGCGTCCTCCAGCAGATGTACGGCCTGGCCAGCGTCGCGGTGCTCACCGCCTCCTCGCAGGGCACCGTGCGGGTGCCGCACCTGGAGATCGCGGTCGCCGAGCGGGTGGCCGACGACCTCGCCCGCCGGGCCGAGCAGGTCCGCGACGAGGCCACGTGACCGCTCCCGGCACGCCACTGCCCCCCGCCCCGGTGAGCGCCCCGCCGCCCGCGGCCCGCCGCAGCTCGCCGCTCGTCGTGCTGGTGCACACGGTGACGTTCCGGCAGGCCCGGCAGGTGGTGCCCGCGGCGATCCCGATCATCGCCGCGGTCGGGCCCGACGGCCCGGGGGTGGTCGTCGCCCTGGTCGGGGTGGTGACGGCACTGTCGCTGCTGTTCGCCGCGCTGTCGTGGTGGCGGACCACCTACGCCGACACCCCGGCGGCGGTCGTGGTCACCCGCGGCCTGCTCGCCCGCTCGGTGCGCACGGTGCCCAACGACCGCATCCGCGGCGTGGAGGTCGAGGCGCCCGTGCTGCACCGCCTCTTCGGCCTGGTGCGGGTGCGCGTCGACGCCGCCGCCGGGTCGATGACCGGCGGTGACGAGGAGGTCGTCGTCGACGGCGTCCCGCGCGCCGAGGGCGACCGGCTGCGGGCCTCGGTCCTCACCCACCGGCGGTCGGCCGGGAGGGGCGGAACGGACCCGTCCGCCGCGGTCCTGCCGGAGGAGGCGCCGGCCGAGGTGGAGCTGGCCCGCTTCTCCCCGCGCTGGCTGCTCTACGCGCCGCTGGTGGCCGGCTACCTCGCGGTGCCGCTGGCCGCGGTCGGCGCGCTGTCCCGGCTGCTGCAGGAGCTGCCGCGCGGCCTGCAGCCCGACCTCACCGGCCCCGACCTGTCCGACGCCCGCGTCCTCGCCGTCGCCGTCGTCGCCGCGCTGCTGCTGCTCGCCGCGGGGGCCGTCCTGGGCGCCGCGGTGGTCAACTGGGGTTTCCGGCTGGTGCGCCGCGGGGGCTCGCTGGTCGCCGTCCGCGGGCTGGTCACCCGCCGGCACACCGAGCTCGAGGTCGACCGCGTCCGCGGCGGCACGCTGGCGGAGGGACTGGGCATGCGCCTGGTGCGCGCCGCCCGCGTCAACGCGCTGGTCACCGGGCTGGGCGCGGCCAACCGCCGGGGGCAGGTGCTCCCGCTCGGGCCGCGCGTGGAGGCCGTGCGGCTGCTGGGGGTGCTGGTCGACGACCCCGGCCCGCTGCGCCCGCACCCCCCGGCCGCCCGGCGCCGGCGGCTGGCCCGCGCGGTGGGCTCGGGCCTGGTCGTGACGGCGGCCGGTGCGGCGCTGACCGCGGCCACCGGCTGGTGGGGGCTGCTGGCAGCCGGCGTGGTCCTCACCGTCCTGGGCGTGCCGCTCGGGCTCGGGCGGTACGCGGCACTCGGCCACGCGGTCGGGCCGCGGTCGTTCACCGTGCGCAGCGGGCTGCTGGTACGGGAGCAGGCCGTGCTGCAGCGGCGGGCCGTCGTCGGCTGGCAGGTCCGGCAGAGCGTCGTCCAGCGGCGCGCGGGCCTGGCCACCGTCGTGGCCTGCGTCGGCGCCGGTGTGGGCGGCTACGCGGCGGTGGACATGGCCGCCGCCGACGTCGGCCTGTTCACCCAGGCGGCGTCGGGCCGGTGGGCCACCGCGCCCGGCGGCGAGGGCACCGTCCCCGCGGGCTGACCGCCGCTGGCCCGTCGGGGCCAGATCAACGGAACTGGAGCGTGTCGATCTCCGGGCCGGGTAGCGGGCCCGCGATGCCGACCGCTCCGCGGCGCGTCCGCCGCTCAGCCCGGCCCGCCGGTCCCCTTCCCCAGGCCGACGCGGCCGGCGAGCGCCGCGGCCTCGACGCGGGTGGCCACCCCGAGGCTGCGCAGCAGCGCGGCCACCAGCCGCTTGGCGGTGCGCTCGGAGACGTGCAGCGTGGTGGCGATGTCGACGGTGCTCGTGCCGTCGGCCACCAGCCGCCACAGCCGCCGCTCGTCGCTGGTCAGCCGGTCGGCGACGGTCTGCTCACCGGTCGGCGCGGCCTCGTCGAGCAGCTGGCGCAGCAGCGACTCGGGGACCACCGACCAGCCGTCCAGCACCGCCAGCAGCGGGCGGACCAGCGTCTCGGGATCGGCGGTCTTGGGCAGGAAGCCGGCCGCCCCGGCCCGGAGCGCCTCCAGGGCGGCGTCGGCCTCGGCCAGCCCGGAGAGGGCCACGACCCGCACCATCGGGTCGGCCCGGCGGATCGCCGCGATCGCCCGGACGCCGCCCGGCGGCGGCATGTGCAGGTCCACGACGGCGACGTCGGCGTGGTGGCGGCGCACCAGCGCCGCGGCGGCCGACGCGTCGTCGGTGGTGGCCACGACGCGCACCCGGCCCTCGCTCACCCCCGGGAGCAGCAGGGACAGCCCCCGGCTGAACAACGGGTGGTCGTCGACGACGACCACGTCCACGTGCGTCTGGCGCTGAGCCCCGGCGTCGGTCGACCCCACGACCCTCCTCGTCCGGCCCGTCGCGCCCGGCGGAGCTGGCCGAGTGCACCCAGGAGGTGCCCGTGACCCTGGCTCCCGACACCCCCGCAGCCGACCGGCCCGGCGGACTGCTCACCGACCTGGCCCGCGTGCTGCGCACCCACCTCGCCCGCGGACCCCGCCCCGAGCAGGAACCGCAGCCCACACCCGAGAGCGCGCTCCTGCGGGCGATGTGCCACGACATGCGCAGCCCGCTGGCCTCGCTCGAGGCCGTGCTGCGGACGCTGGACCCCTCCGCGCCCGACCCCGCGGCCGGGCGCGGTGAGTTGCTCGACCTGGCCCGCGCGCAGACCGCCCACCTGTCCTCGATGCTGCGTACCGCCGACGCGAGTGGCGGTGCGGTGCGCCGCGGCCCGTCCCGGAGGCTGCTCGGCGACGTCCTCCGCGCCTCGGCGGCCGCCGCCGGCCTGCCCGCGGACCGGCTCACGGTGGCGGTGCAGGACTGCGCCTCCGACGTGACCGTGGGCGACGCCCGGGTGCAGCGGATCCTCACCAACCTGCTCGAGAACGCCCACCGGCACGGCGACGGCGCCCCGGTGCTGCTGACGGCGACCTGCCGGGGCGGCCTCGTCCGCCTGGCGCTCACGCAGGACGTCGCCCGTCCCGAGCGGGTGGTGCAGTACCTCCGCGACGACACCCCGCCGGTCGACCTGACCGGCCTGGGCCTGTGGTCGGTGCAGCGGCACGCCCGCGACCTCGGGGGCCGGGTGTCCTGGGCGGTGAGCGACGCCGGCCTGACGCTGACGGTCACCCTCCCCGACCGCTGAGGATGGCCTGGGGGGGCCACGGGACGGCACGGGTGGGCCACCGGGCGCGGGCAGATCCGGGGTGTCACCGCAGCAGGCGGTGGCCGCGACGACAGCGCAGCGCCCGCCGTACCCGACTCCCCGAGGGAGAGCCCGTGTTCACCCACACCCACGCCCTGCAGTACGAGGCCAAGCCCGACGGCCCCGACCCGGACTTCGCCCGCAAGATGCAGGAGATCCTCGGCGGTCAGTGGGGCGAGATGACCGTCGCCACCCAGTACCTGCTGCAGGGCTGGAACTGCCGGCTGCCCGGCAAGTACAAGGACATGCTCCTCTCGATCGGCACCGAGGAGCTGGCCCACGTCGAGATGATCATCACGATGATCGACCGGCTGCTCGACCACGCGCCGCTCAAGCCCGACTCGGCCGACCGCACCAAGGAGGCCGCCGCCGGCTACGGGCAGCACAACCCGCAACACCTGATCGTCAACGGCCAGGCGGCGTCCTACATGGACAGCATGGGCAACCCGTGGACCGGCGCGTACGTGACCGCCAGCGGCAACCTCATGGCGGACTTCTACTACAACGCGACGGCGGAGATGCAGGGCCGGCTGCAGGTGGCCCGCATCTACAACATGACCGACGACCCGGGCGTCAAGGACATGCTCCGCTTCCTCATCACCCGCGACCACATGCACCAGCAGCAGTGGCTGGCCGCGGTGGAGCAGCTCAAGGAGGACGGCCTCGAGGGGCTGCCCGTGCCCGAGGCCTTCCCGCTCGACGAGGAGGTCGGCGACCTGGGCTACACCTTCATCCAGGCCTCCGACGGCCCCGAGGCCGCCAACGGCCGCTGGGCCTCCGGTCCCTCGATCGACGGGCGCAGCCAGTTCCGTGCCGCGGCGATCGAGGCCACGGCCGACGGCCCGACGCTGCCCCCGGGCGACCCGCGGCTCTACAGCACGCCGCAGACCGAGGCGCACACGCTGCTGCAGAAGGCCAAGGACCTCCTGAAGTGAGGCACTGACCCTCGCCCACCCGCGCCGTCGCCGCGCCGGTGGCCGGGCTCCCGCAGCCCGGCCGCCGGCCCGGCGGGCGCCTCCCCCGGAGGTCCCCGTGCACCTGCCCGTCCCCGCCGTCCTGCTCACCGCCGTCTACGCCGCGGCCGTCGCCGTCGCCGTGGCCACGACCGTCACCGCTCCCGGACCGCAGACCCTGGCCGGTCTGGTCGTCCTCGCCGCCCTGGTCGCCCGCTGGGCCGTGCGCCGCTCGCGCCGGACCGTCCCGACCACCGCCGCCGCCGTCCGCGCTGTCGACGCGGCGCTCCCCACCGAGGCCGCGCTGGTCCCCGAGGCCCCGGCTCCCGCCGTCCGCACCGCCTGAGACCGCCGCGCCGCCGCGCCGCCGCGCGACGATCAGGGGACCTGATCGTCGCGCGTCCTCCCCGACGTCCCACGGTCAGGGAGGACGCGCTGCGGTGAGGGAGGACGCGCCCGGACCGGCGACCGCGCCCGGCCGTCGAACGCGCCAGGCGCGCGCCCCGGTGGGGGACGCGCGCCTGGCGACGTGCTGGAACCGGCCCCTGCGCAGGGCCCCGCCGCGAGCGTGCGAGCGGTGGGGGGCGCAGGGGTCCTTCCTCAGTGCTGGACGGCCTTCTCCGCCCCGATGCCGGTGAGGGAGCGCACCTCGAGCTCGGCGTTCTTGTCGAGGTCGGGCTTCTCCTTGGACAGGATCGTGCCGAGCCAGCCGAGGAAGAACGACAGCGGGATCGACACGATGCCGGGGTTGTTCAGCGGGAACCAGTGGAAGTCCACGTCCTGGAACAGCGACGGGGACAGGCCCGTGGCCGGGTTGACCGGCGCACCCGACACGACCGGCGAGAAGATGATCAGCACGAGGCAGGTGATCAGCCCGCCGTACATCGACCACAGCGCGCCCTGGGTGGTGAACCGCTTCCAGAACAGCGTGTAGAGGATGGTCGGCAGGTTGGCCGACGCCGCGACGGCGAAGGCCAGCGCCACCAGGAAGGCGATGTTCAGCCCGGCCTGCAGCGCCAGGATGCCCAGGCCGATCGAGATCGCGCCGATCACGACGGCGGTGATGCGGGCGACCCGCACCTCGCCGTTGGGCGACACCTGCCCCTTCTTGATCACCGACGCGTAGACGTCGTGCGCGAAGGAGGCCGACGCGGTGATCGTCAGGCCGGCGACCACCGCGAGGATCGTGGCGAACGCGACGCCGGCGATGATGCCGAGCAGCACCGTGCCGCCCAGCTCGAAGGCGAGCAGCGGGGCGGCGGAGTTGACCGCACCGGGGGCGCCGAGGATGGTCTCCGGCCCGACCAGTGCGCCGGCGCCGTAGCCGATCACCAGGCTGAACAGGTAGAAGATGCCGATCAGCCAGATCGCCCAGACCACCGAGCGGCGGGCGTCCTTCGCCGTCGGCACGGTGTAGAAGCGCATCAGCACGTGCGGCAGGCCCGCCGTCCCGAAGACCAGGGCCAGCGCCAGCGAGATGAAGTCGAGCTGGGAGATGCTGGTCGCGCCGTACTGCGCACCCGGCGCGAGGACGTCGCGGCCCTCCACGGCGTTGGCCACCGAGTCGCCGAGCAGCGCCGAGAGGTTGAAGCCGTACAGCGCCAGGACCCAGAGCGTCATCACCAGCGCGCCGGCGATGAGCAGCGTGGCCTTGATGATCTGCACGTACGTGGTGCCGCGCATGCCGCCGACCAGCACGTAGACGATCATCAGCGCGCCGACCAGGACGACGACCAGCGCCTGCGCGGCCTCACCGGTGACGCCCAGCAGCAGCGTGACCAGACCGCCGGCGCCGGCCATCTGCGCCAGCAGGTAGAACAGCGAGACCGCCAGCGTCGAGATCGCCGCGGCCGTGCGCACCGGGCCCTGCCGCATCCGGAAGGCCAGGACGTCGGCCATTGTGTACCGGGCCGTGTTGCGCATGAGCTCGGCGACCAGCAGCAGCGCCACCAGCCAGGCGACGAGGAAGCCGATCGAGTAGAGGAAGCCGTCGTACCCGTAGACGGCGATGGCCCCGGCGATGCCGAGGAACGACGCCGCCGAGAGGTAGTCGCCGGCGATGGCCAGACCGTTCTGGGTGCCGCTGATGTTGCGGCCGGCCGCGTAGTAGTCGGCGGCGCTGGTGTTGTTCCGGCTGGCCCGGAAGGTGATCACCAGCGTGATCAGGACGAAGACGCCGAAGATCGAGATGTTGACGGCCGGGCTGCCGATGGTCGCGTCGGCGGCGAGGAGTTCGTCAGGCACGCGTGGCCCCCTTGCCGAGGTCCGCGCCAGTGGTGCCGGTGCCCGCGGAGGTCCCGTGGCGACCGGCGGCGTACTCGTGGTGCTCGAGCCGCTCGCGCATCTCGTCGGCGATCGGGTCCGTGCGCCGGTTGGCGTGCGCCACGTAGAGGTGGGTGATCACGAACGTCGAGACGAACTGCGCCAGCCCCAGCAGGATGCCGAGGTTGACGTTGCCGAAGACCCGGGTCGCCATGAAGTCCGGGGCGTAGGTCGAGAGCAGGACGTAGAGCAGGTACCAGGCCAGGAAGGCCACCGTCATCGGGAACGCGAAGCGGCGGAAGCGCCGTCGCAACTCGGTGAACTCCGGTGAGTCCTGCGCCTGCCGGTACTCCTCCGGCGTCAGCAGCCGCCGCTCGGCGGGTGGTGTCACGGGTCGCTCCCTCGTCGTCGTGGACGTGTGTCGAACTGTTGCCATGGTGAGCGGAGTCACTATAGGGCGCCGAGTCGTCCGATTGTGCACAACGGGATGAATACGTGACCTGACCTTCCACCAGGCGTAACGCCGCGGTAGCGCACCGGCGCTGCAATGGGTCATGGGCACGACGGGGACGACGACCGCACGGTCGACGGGCTGGTTCCCGGTGGCGCGCGCCACCGAGGTCGGGACGACGCCGGTGCCGGTGGGCGCCGCCGGTCGCGCGTACGTCGTCGTCCGGCTGCGGCCGGGCGCGGAGGTCAGCGCCTTCCCGGCCCGCTGTCCGCACCGGCTGGTGCCGCTGGCGGCGGCCACCGTCGTCGAGGGCCGCCTGCAGTGCCCGTACCACGGCTGGCGGTTCGACGGCGAGGGCCGCTGCGTCGACGTCCCCTCCCTCGGTCCCGACGGGACGGCGCCGCCACGGGCGGACCTCTCCGTGCCGTGGGCGGTGGAGGAGCGGCACGGGTGGGTCTGGCTGGCGCCCGAGCGCACCGCCGCCACCCTGCCGGCGACACCTGCGGGCGACCCGCTGCCGGAGCCGGCGCCGGACCCCGAGCCGCCGGCGGGACCGGTGTTCGGCAACCTCGACCCCTCGCTCGAGCACGCCTGGCACCCGGTCGCGCTCGCCCGTGAGCTGCGCCCGGGCGGCTGGCTGCAGGTCCGGCTGCTCGGGCGCACCTGGTCGCTCCGCCGCACGCGGGAGGGCTTGTCCGCCGACCCGCCGGCGTGGGGCGTGCGCGAGCGGTTCGGCGTCGTCTGGCTGGCGCCGGCCGAGCCGCGCGACGTCCCCCTGGAGCTGCCCGAGGACGAGGACCGGAGGTTCGTCCGCGGCTGGCTCCCGCCCACCCGCTCACCGGGCCCCGCCGGGCCGCTGGCCGACGGCTTCCTCGACGTCGCGCACGCCCCGTTCGTGCACGCGGCCACCTGGGGTGCGGGCGGGCGGGTGGAGGTCCCCGCCCCCGACGTCGCCCCGGAGCCGGGCGGGTTCACCAGCGTGCAGGAGCCGTGGTCGGACGACGTCGGGGACCCCGGGGAGCGACCGCCGCGGCAGCGGGCCACCTACGTGTACCGGGCGCCGTTCCAGCTGCGGCTGCGGCTGGACCTCCTCGACTCGGGGGCGGCGACGACGATCCTGTTCCTGCTGCAGCCCGAGGACCCCGACTCCACGCGCGTCTACACCTGCCTGCTGCTGTCGGCCGGACCCGGGCGGCCGCTGCCCTCCCCCGACGCCGTGGCCGTGGCCGTCGCCGCCGAGCAGCGGGTGCTCGCCGAGGACCTCGAGCTGCAGGCGCAGATGGCCAGCACCGGCCTGCCGCTGACCCTGCGCGACGAGCTGCACGTGCGCGCGGACCGGCCGGGTGTGGCGCTGCGCCGCGCCCTGGCCGACTTCGCCGCCGCCCGCTGAGGCGCGCCACGATCAGGTGACCTGATCGTGGGCCGTCCTCCCCGACCGCCCACGGTGAGGGAGGACGCGCTGCGGTGAGGGAGGACGCGCGGCGGGGCGGTGGGACGACGGCGGTGCGGTCCGTGCTCAGTCGACGGCGAGCTCCTCGCCGCACGCGGCGCAGCGGGTCGGCGGGTCCTCGTCGGCGAGACGACCGCAGGCCGGGCAGACCCGGTGCAGCCAGCACGCCGGGTCACCGCCGCCCCCGCCCCCGCCCTCGTGCACGGCGGGCCGGACGTCGTCGGCCGGGACCGGCGTCGGGGCCGCCGCGACACGGCCGGCGGCCGCGGTGAACTCGCCGAGCGCCGCCAGCACCGCGTCCCGGCGGTCGCCGGGCACCTCGGCCAGGACGGCCCGCAGCTCGGTCAGCCGCAGCCGGTCGTAGCGGTCGAGCAGGTCCTCGCCGGCCGGGGTGAGCCGCAGACTGACCGATCGCCGGCTGGCCGGGGAGGGACGGCGGTCGGCCAGGCCCGCGGTGACCAGGCGGTCGACGAGCCGGCTGGTCGTCGAGACGCTCCCGCCCACCCCCCGGGCGAGCTCGGCCAGCGACGCGTCGGGACGCTCGTGCAGCACGGTCAGGGCGCGCAGCTGCACCAGCGAGACCCCGCCGAGCCGGGCTGCCGCGCGGGTGGACACCCCGACGGCGGTGCGGACCAGCCCGAGCAGCACGTCGTCCACCCCGACCTCCTCGGTGTTGCATCACGGCAACAGTTGGCATCGCTCAAGAGCAGGGGGTAACCGTACGGCACCGCTGCCCGATGCCGAGGAGGACGAGCACGTCCCGCACGCCCCACCGCCGTCGCGCCCGGCTGGCCGCGCCGGCCGCTCTGGCCCTGGCCCTGCCCGTCTGCGCCGCGGAGGAGCCGCTGTCGGTCCCCGGACCCGAGGTCCGAGGCGGGGCGGTGGGCCCGGACGAGGCGGTCACCGGCGACCTGTCGGTGCTGCAGGTCCAGGTCGAGTACCCGCTGGACGGGGTCCACGAGGAGAGCGAGGACGCCCGGCTCTTCCTGGGCATCGCCAACAGCGGTCCCACCGAGGACGTGCTGGTCGACGTCACCGGGCCCTTCGCCGAGGCCGTCGACGGGGACGGCGGGGACTTCGCGATCCCCGTGGCCGCGGACGACAACGTCTACGTCGGCGCGGAGGGCGCCCCGACGATCACCCTCACCGGCCTGGAGCGGTCGCTGCGCTCGTCCCAGTCGATCCCGGTCACGTTCACCTTCGAGCAGGCCGGCGAGGTGACGATCGACGCCGTGGTCGCCGCCGAGGGGCAGGACCCGACGCCGCCCTTCGACTCCCCCGACCCCGCCGAGGACCCGACGCCGTGACCGCCGCCTCACCCGCGCTCCCGGCCGCCCTCCGGCCGCGACTGGGATGCTGGTGGGCGTGCCGTCCCCCGCTCAGCCCCCCGGCCGGGTCCGCCGCGCCGCCCTGACCGCCGCCGCCGTCGCCCTGCCCGCGGGCTGGATCGCCCGTGCCGCCTGGGGACTCCCGACCGCCATCGGCGCCGGCCGGCGCGAGCTCCGGCCGACCGTGGCCGGGTCGCCCCAGTGGTCGGAGGGCCGGTTCCACAACACCCTGCCCACCCCGTCGGTGCCGCCGCCCAACGCCCGGCGCGGCCTGCTGCGGCAGTGGCACGACGACCGGCACGTCGGGCTGCCCGCGCGGCCCATCCCGCTGGCCCGGCCGGAGCTGCCCGCCCAGCCCGGGGAGCTCGCCGTCACCTGGTTCGGGCACTCGAGCGCGCTGCTCGAGGTCGACGGCGCGCGCGTGCTGGTCGACCCGGTGTGGGCGCACCGCGTCTCGCCGTCGCCGGTGTTCGGGCCGACCCGGCTGCACGAGCCGCCGGTGCCGCTGGAGACCCTCCCGCGGGTCGACGCGATCCTGGTCAGCCACGACCACTACGACCACCTCGACCTGCCCACGGTGCGGGCGCTCGTCGAGCAGCAGGACGCGCCGTTCGTCGTGCCGCTCGGGGTGGGCGTCCACCTGCGGCACTGGGGCGTCCCCGAGGACCGCGTCGTCGAGCTGGACTGGGACGGCGCCACCCGGGTCGGCGACCTCACCGTCACGTGCACCGAGGCGCGGCACTTCTCCGGCCGGTACCTCACCCGCGACACCACGCTGTGGTCGTCGTGGGTGGTGGCCGGGCCGCGGCACCGCGTCTTCTTCGGCGGCGACACCGGGTACACGCCGGCCTTCGCCGGGATCGGCGCCCGGCTGGGCCCCTTCGACCTCGCCCTGCTGCCGATCGGCGCCTACAACGAGGCGTGGCGGACCATCCACATGGACCCCGAGGAGGCGGTGCGCGCGCACGGCGACCTCGGCGGCCGCGTGCTGCTGCCGGTCCACTGGGCCACCTTCAACCTGGCCTTCCACCGCTGGGCCGAGCCGGTGCAGCGGCTGCTGGCCGCCGCGGAGCGCTCCGGCGTCCAGGTGGTCGTGCCGCGGCCGGGGCAGCGGGTCGACGTCCTCGCCCCGCCCCCGCTGGAGGACTGGTGGACCGCCGTCGGGTCCGCCGAGGCCGGCACCGTGGACGACGGCGGTTCCGGCAGCGCGGCGATCGCCCGCCTGGCGGCCTGGCGGGCCTCCCGCGCAGCACGCTGAGCGTCGGCCCTCCTGCGGGGTGGGGGGCAGGAGGGGCGCCCTCAGCGCAGGAGCTTCGACATCCGCCGGTCGGCCAGCGGCTTGCCGCCGGTCTGGCAGGTCGGGCAGTACTGCAGCGAGGTGTCGGCGAAGCTGACCTCGCGGACGGTGTCGCCGCACACCGGGCACGGCAGGCCGGTGCGCGCGTGCACCTGCAGCCCGGAGCGCTTCTCGCCCGTGAGCGTGGCCGCCCGCTGCCCGACCTGGCGCTCGAGGGCGTCGGTGAGCGTGGCCCGCACCGCGTCGTGCAGCCGGACCAGCTCGGCGTCGGTGAGCTTGTCGGCCGTCTTGAACGGCGAGAGACGGGCGGTGTGCAGGATCTCGTCGGAGTAGGCGTTGCCGATGCCGGCGATCAGCGTCTGGTCGGTGAGGGCGCCCTTGAGCTGGCCGGACCGCCCGGCCATCAGCCGGGCGAGGGTCTCCCGGTCGACGGCGAGGGCGTCGGGACCCAGCCGGGCGATGCCGGGGACGTCGGCCGGCGTCCGGACGACGTAGACCGCCAGGCCCTTGCGGGTCCCCTGCTCGGTGAGGTCGAAGCCGTTGCCGTCGTCGAGGTGCACGCGCAGCGCCAGCGGCCCCCTGCCCGGCTTGGGCGGCGCGGCCGGCAGGCCGGTGCGCCAGTGCAGCCACCCGGCGCGGGCCAGGTGCACCACCAGGTGCAGCCCGGAGACGTCGAGGTCGAGGAACTTGCCCAGCCGCGCGGCGCCGGTGACCTCCAGGCCGGCCAGCGCCGACAGCGGCGGGTCGAAGGTCTTGATCGCCTGGACGGCGGCCAGGTCGGCGCGCGCGACCACGCGGCCGACGGCGTTCTCGCGGAGGAACGCCGCCAGCGCCTCCACCTCGGGCAACTCGGGCACGCGGCCATGATCCCCGCCGCGCCCGCGCCCCGCCCTCCCCGATCGGGTGGAGCCGCCGCGCCGGCGGCACGGACGGCGGCGCGGCCCCGCCTTGCCCCGGGCGCCCGCCGTGCCTAGCGTCCGGGCCAGTCGTCGTGGGGGAGGCTCGGACATGACCGAGAGCGCGCAGGGCCGGCCGCCGGTGGACGAGACCCGTCCGTCGGCGCCCGAGCAGGACCAGGGCGGCGGACCGTCGGTCCCGACCGACAGCGGCGTCGGCGTGGGCCTCGGCGAGGCCGACACCTTCGAGCCGGAGGAGTCGGGACCGGCCGAGCCGGAGACGGAGTAGCCCTGCCGGTCCCCGACGGGACCGGCGGGGACCTCAGTCGATCAGCCCCGTCCGGTCGGTGACCTCCACGGTCGCGCCGGGCTCGGTGCGGGCCTGCTCGGCGACGGCGGCGGCGACGGCGGGCGTGACCGCCGGGTCGAACACGCTCGGGATGATGTAGTTGGCGTTGAGCTGGTCGTCGCGGACCACGGCCCCGAGCGCCTCGGCCGCCGCCAGCAGCATCCCGTCGCTGATCTCCGTGGCCCGGGCGTCGAGCAGGCCGCGGAAGACGCCGGGGAAGGCCAGCACGTTGTTGATCTGGTTGGGCAGGTCCGACCGGCCCGAGGCCACGACGGCGGCGTGCTGCCGCGCCCGCACCGGGTCGACCTCCGGCGTGGGGTTGGCCATCGGGAAGACCACCGCCCGCTCGGCCATGCCCGCCAGCGCCTCGACCGGCAGCACGTTGCCCGCGCTCACGCCGATGAAGACGTCGGCGCCGACCAGCGCGTCGGGCAGCTCGCCGCGCACGCACGCGGGGTTCGTCAGCTCGGCCAGCGACCGCTTGGCCGGGGACAGCCGGTCGTCGTCGGGCGAGAGGACGCCCTCGCGGTCCCACACCAGCACCTGTCCGGCGCCGGCCTCCAGCAGCAGGTGCACGATCGCCGTCCCGGCCGCGCCGGCCCCGGCGACGACGATCCGCACGTCCGGCAGCTGCTTGTCGACCACCCGCAGGGCGTTGCGCAGCGCGGCCAGCGCCACGATCGCCGTCCCGTGCTGGTCGTCGTGGAAGACCGGGATGTCGAGCTTCTCGCGCAGCCGGGCCTCGATCTCGAAGCAGCGCGGCGCGGCGATGTCCTCGAGGTTGATCCCGCCGAAGCCGGGGGCCAGCAGCTCGACGGTGCGCACGATCTCGTCGACGTCCTGGGTGTCGAGGCAGATCGGCCAGGCGTCGATGTCGGCGAACCGCTTGAACAAGGCCGCCTTGCCCTCCATCACCGGCAGGGCCGCGCCCGGTCCGAGGTCGCCGAGGCCGAGGACCGCCGACCCGTCGGTGACGACGGCGACGGTGTTGCCCTTGATGGTCAGCCGGCGCACGTCCTCGGGGTGCTCGGCCAGCGCCAGGCAGACCCGCGCCACACCCGGCGTGTAGGCCATCGAGAGGTCGTCGCGGGTGCGCAGCGGGACCTTCGAGGCCACCTCGAGCTTGCCGCCCAGGTGCAGCAGGAACGTGCGATCGCTGACCTTGCGCACGGTCACGCCGGAGACGGCGCGCAGCGCGGCGACCATCTCCTCGGAGTGCGTGGCGTCGGCGGCCGAGCAGGTGACGTCGACGGTCAGCCCGTCGGACCGCGACTCGACGACGTCGATCGCGGTCACCGCCCCGCCGGCCTGGCCCACCGCGGTGGCGATGCGGCCGATGCTGGCCGGGTCGCCGTCGGCGGTGAGCCGGACGGTGATCGAGTAGGACGCCGAGGTGACCGGCCCGCGGGGCACGGCGGCCGGGTCGCCCGGTGACGCGTCGCCGCTGGCAGGTGCGGGGCCGGTGCTCGTGACGGTGCTCACGGGTTCCCATCCTGCCCTGGGCACGTCCCGGCGGCGTGGTTGCGGTCACAGTGTTCGCGCACGGTGCGGCGCAACGCCCCGGTCAGGGACCCGCGGACCGGCCGGTCCCTGACCCCCGGCCGGGGTCGGGTGGTGCTCGTCACGACCCTGTTCCTGGCGGCGCTGATGGCGGTCGCCTTCCTGCTCGCCGCGCTGACCAACGCCTGAGCGGGTCTCCGGCGCTCAGCCCGCGGAGCGCGCGGCGCCGGCCTCGGCGCGGGCCTTGATCCCGGCGCAGAACTGGCGGAACGAGGGGTTGAGGTCGGGTGTGGCACGCTCGGTCACCCAGGCCAGCGGGCCGGTCTGGTCCTCGCGGATGGTCAGCACCGTCGAGCCGTCCTCCTGCGCGTCGAGGCCGTACGTGCGCTCGATGACCGCCAGCCCGAGCGGCAGGCCGGCGCGCCAGCGCATCGCCTCCCGCGGCCGGAGCTCGGTCACGGTGACCGTGAACGGCCGGCTGCGGATCATGGTCGCGTAGAGGGTGAGCCGCTCGCCGAGGGCGACCCGGCCCTCGACCCGGTCGACGCCGGAGTCCCAGTCCCGCCAGGTGCCGACGTCGACCAGGTGCCGCCAGACCTCCTCCGCGCTCGCGTCGATGCGCGTGACCGCCTCGTAGCTCCTCATCGTTCCCCTCCCGTGGGCCCGCTCCGCAGTCTGCTCCGGGTCGGCGGGCCGGGGCCAGGGTCAGCGGGCCGGGTCGGGGTCACCGGGCGGGCCGGCGCAGTCGCGGCGGCGCGGCGGCGTCGGCCCGCGCCGGCCCGGTCGCCCAGGCCACCAGCCCGGCGACGTCGAGACCGTGCGGCGGCGCGCCCGCGTAGGGCGCCACGTTGCCCGCCCCCCGCTCCAGCAGCCGGGCCGCGCCCCGGGCGTTGCCGCGGGCGGCGTGGGTCAACCCCACGGCCAGCTGGGCCAGCCCGCGCCACAGCTGCCGCTCGGGCTCCGGCGCGGCCTTCCAGGCGTCCTCCAGCACCTCGTGGGCGTGGAAGGGGCGGCCGGCGTCGAGCAGCCGCTGGGCCTCGGCCAGCGCCTCGTCCGGCGTCCGCGGCACGCCCTCCGGCGCCCGCTCCTCCCCCTGCGCACCGTGCGGCAGCGGCCGGCCCAGCGCGTCGCGCGGGCGGGCGTTGCGCGCCCGCCCCTCGGCGTCCCGGTCGCGGAGGGGATCCACCCGGTGATCCTCTCCCGAACACCTCGGGACGGCACGGGACCGGCCGCCGGCGGGGGTTGTCAGCGGCGCCGTGACGTGCATTGATGGAGACGAGGACGGCCCCGCACGAGGAGTCGCCCCCGCACCGACCCGCGGTCGACGTCGACCGGTCCGGACCTGGAGGGGGTGGACCCGTGGCGCCTGCCGTGGAGGAGCGCACGGTGCTCGACCTGGACGCCGCCGTCACCGCCGTCACCGCCGCCGCGCTGCGGCCGGGACCCCTGGGCAGGGTCGGGCTGGAGCTCGAGGCGCACCTGGTCGACCTCGACACCCCCGCCGCCCGCGTGCCCTGGGCCCGGGTGACCGCCGTCCTGGAGTCGCTGCCGGCGCTGCCCGGCGGCAGCCGGGTGACCCTGGAGCCCGGCGGGCAGGTGGAGCTGTCCGGGCCGCCGGCGCCGGACGCGGGCGGCGCGGTCGCCGCGCTGCGCGCCGACCGCGCCGTCGTCGCCACCGTCCTGGCCGGCGCCGGGCTGGGCCTGGCCCCGGTGGGCGCCGACCCGCTGCGGCCACCGGCGCGGGTGTGCCCGGCGCCGCGCTACCGGGCCATGGAGCGGCACTTCGCCGCCGTCGGCTGCGGCGGGCCCGGGACGGCGATGATGACCGCCACCGCGTCCCTGCAGGTCAACCTGGACGCCGGCCCGCCCGGCGGGTGGAGCCGCCGGGTGGCGCTGGCCCACCAGCTCGGCCCGGTGCTGGTGGCCGTGTCGGCCTACTCCCCCCTGCTCGGCGGGTCGGCCACCGGCTGGCGCTCGTCGCGGCAGCGCGTGTGGGGCGCGCTGGACCAGGCCCGCTGCGGCCCCCTGCTCGGCGGCGCCGACCCGGCCGGTGAGTGGGCGGCCTACGCCCTCTCCGCGCCCGTGATGCTCGTGCGCGACCCCGACACCGGCGCGGCCGAGCCCGTCCTCACCCGCACCACCTTCGCCGACTGGGTGACCGGCGCGGCTCCGCTGGCCGGACGCCGGCCGACGGCGGCCGACCTCGAGTACCACCTGTCCACGCTGTTCCCCCCGGTGCGCCCCCGCGGCTACCTGGAGATCCGCTACCTCGACGCCACCCCCGAGCCCTGGTGGCCGGCGCTGGCCGCGGTCACCGCCGCGCTGCTCGACGACCCGGTGGCCGCCGACGCCGCGGCCGACGTCACCGCCCCGGTCGCCGGCGCCTGGGACCGCGCCGCCCGTGACGGGCTGGCCGACGCCGGCCTGCGGACGGCGGCGCTGCGCTGCCTGGCCGCCGCCCTCCCCGCCGTCGCGGCGACCCTGCGGCCGGCGGTGGAGGCGCTGGCCGAGCTCGCCGCCGCCGGCCGCTGCCCCGGGGACGCCCTGCTCGCCGCCGCCCGCGCCGGCGGCCCGGAGGCCGCCCTCCTGTCCGCCACCGAGACCCCGGAGGTGTCCCCGTGACCGCTCTGCGCGAGCAGCTGGCCCGGGAGCTGGAGGCCGCCCGGCAGCGGACCCTGCTGCTGACCGACCACGACGACCCCGACCTGCTGCGCCAGCACAGCCCGCTGATGAGCCCGCTGGTGTGGGACCTCGCGCACGTGGGCCAGCAGGAGGACCTGTGGCTGCTGCGCCGCGGCGACGGCCGCCGCCCGGGACTGCTGCCGCCGTCGGTCGAGGCGCTCTACGACGCCTTCACCTACCCGCGCGCCGTCCGCGACCGGCTGCCGCTGCTGCCGCCGGTGGAGGCCCGGGCGTTCTGCCGGGAGGTCCGCGGCCGGGTGCTCGACCGGCTCGACTCGTCCGGCGCGGACGACGACCCGTTCGACGTCGCGATGGTCGTCAGCCACGAGCAGCAGCACGACGAGACGATGCTGCAGACCCTCCAGCTGCGCGTGGGCCCACCGCTGCTCGGCGAGGGCACCCCGCTGCCGCCCGGCCGGCCGGGGGTGGCCGGGACGTCGGTGCTCGTCCCCGGCGGCCCCTTCGTGCTGGGCGTGGACGCCGAGGACGAGCCCTTCTCGCTGGACAACGAGCGGCCGGCGCACGTCGTCGACGTCCCCGCCTTCCGCATCGGCCGGGTGCCGGTGACCAACGCCGAGTACGCGGCCTTCGTCGCCGACGGCGGCTACGACACCCCGCGCTGGTGGTCCGACCGCGGCTGGGCCCACCGGCAGGAGGCCGGCCTGGAGCGGCCGCTGTACTGGGGTCCCGACGGCACGGTGCGCACCCGCTTCGGCGTCCTCGAGCAGCTGCCGCCCGACGAGCCGGTGCAGCACGTCACGTTCTTCGAGGCCGAGGCCTACGCCGCCTGGGCGGGGGCCCGGCTGCCCACCGAGGCCGAGTGGGAGAAGGCCGCCGTCTGGGACCCGGCCACCGGCCGCCGGCGGCGCTGGCCGTGGGGGTCGGCCGACCCGACGCCGGCGCTGGCCAACCTGGACGGGACGGCGCTGCGGCCCGCCCCCGTGGGCGCCTACCCGGCCGGCGCCTCGGCCTGCGGGGCCGAGCAGATGGTGGGTGACGTCTGGGAGTGGACGTCGTCGGGCTTCGAGCCGTGGCCGGGGTTCACGCCGATGCTCTACGCCGACTACTCCGCGCCCTTCTTCGGCGGCGACTACCGGGTGCTGCGCGGCGGGGCGTGGTCGGTGGCGAGCTCGATCCTGCGGCCGAGCTTCCGCAACTGGGACCACCCCGTGCGCCGGCAGGTCTTCAGCGGCGTCCGGCTGGCCTGGTCGGTGGACTGAGGTGTGCCGCCACCTGGCCTGGCTCGGCCGGCCGCGGTCCCTGGCCGAGCTGGTGCTCGAGCCGCCGTCCTCGCTGCTCGTGCAGTCCTACGCGCCGCGGCGGCAGCGGTACGGCACCGTGAACGCCGACGGCTGGGGGGTCGGCTTCTTCGCCGCCGGCCGGCCGCAGCCGGCGCGCTGGCGCTCGGCCCGGCCGCTGTGGGGCGACCCGTCCTTCGCCTCGGTGGCGCCGGTGCTGCACTCGGGCTGCGTCGTCGCCGCCGTCCGCTCGGCGACGGTGGGCATGCCGCTGGAGGAGAGCGCCGTCGCCCCGTTCACCGACGGCCGCTGGCTGCTGTCGCACAACGGCCGGGTCGACCGGGCGGTGCTCCCCGCCGTGCGCGACGCCGAGTCGACGGTGGACAGCGCGCTGCTGGCGGCGCTGGTGTTCGCCCGCGGCGCCGACCGGCTCGGCGACGTCGTCCGCGAGGTGGGCGCCGCCGACCCCGCCGCCCGGCTCAACCTGCTCGCCGCCGACGGCACCCGGCTGCTGGCCACCACCTGGGGCGACACGCTGTCGGCCCTGGTCACCGACGAGGGGACCGCGCTGGCCAGCGAGCCGTGGGACGACGACCCGGCCTGGACCGACGTCCCCGACCGCTCGCTGGTCGAGGTGACCCCCGACGGCCTGACCGTCACCCCGCTGGACCGACCTGCCCGCCGCTGAGGAGCTCCGTGACCGACTCGCTGACCTCGTACCTGGCCCCGGACGACGCCGCGGCCGCCCTGCGCGCCGACGCGCTCGCCGGGCTGACGGCGACGCCGAAGTCGCTGCCGCCGCGCTGGTTCTACGACGCCCGCGGCAGCGAGCTGTTCGACGCGATCACCCGGCTGCCCGAGTACTACCCGACCCGCGCGGAGCGGGCGGTGCTGGAGGCGCACGCGGACGAGATGGCGCGGGCCTCGGGCGCCGACGTCCTGGTGGAGCTCGGCAGCGGCACCTCGGAGAAGACCCGGCTGCTGCTCACCGCGCTGTCGCGGGCCGGCACGCTGCGGCGGTTCGTGCCCTGCGACGTCGACCCGTCGGTGCTGGAGGCGGCCGGCGCGGCGATCACCGCCGAGTACCCGGGCGTGTCCGTCGACGCCGTCGTCGGGGACTTCACGCAGCACCTGGGCCTGCTGCCGCGCTCGGGCCGGCGGCTGGTGGCCTTCCTCGGCTCGACGATCGGCAACCTCGAGCCCGGCCCGCGCGCGGACTTCCTGCGCGACCTGGCCGCCACCCTGCAGCCCGGCGACTCGTTCCTGCTGGGCACCGACCTGGTCAAGGACCCGGCCCGGCTGGTGCGGGCCTACGACGACGCCGCCGGCGTGACCGCGGAGTTCAACCGCAACGTGCTGGCCGTGCTCGACCGCGAGCTGGGCGCCGACTTCGACCCGGCCGCCTTCGACCACGTCGCGGTGTGGGACGCCGAGGCCGAGTGGATCGAGATGCGGCTGCGCTCGCGGGTCGAGCAGGTGGTGCGGGTGGCCGCGCTCGACCTCGAGGTCGCCTTCGCCGCCGGCGAGGAGATGCGCACCGAGGTGTCGGCGAAGTTCCGCCGCGAGCGGGTCGAGGCCGAGCTGGCCGGCGCCGGCCTGCGGCTGACGCACTGGTGGACCGACCCCGACGGCGACTTCGGCGTCTCCCTGTCGCGCAAGGACGTCTGAGGGGCCTGCATCCGGACCTGCGGCGACGCCGGAAGAGGGGGTGTCAGCACGTCCCCGATCCCGGAGGAACTCGTGACCAGGACCCGCACCCTCGGCCTCACCGCCGTGGCAGGAACCGGCGCACTGCTCGCGCTCGGCGCCGCCCCGGCCGCCGCGGCCGACACCGCCACCGTCTCGGTGCTGCACGCCGTGCCCGACACCCCCGTCGACGTCTACGCCAACGGCGAGCGGCTGATCGACGACTTCCAGCCCGGCACGCTCACCGACCCGCTGTCGCTGCCGGCCGGCTCCTACGACCTGGCGCTGTTCCCCGCCGACGCCGCCGACGGGTCGGGCACGCCGCTGCTCTCCGCGGACGGCGTCGCGGTCCCGGCCGGTGCCGACGCCACCGTCGTCGCGCACCTCACCGAGGCAGGCCAGCCGGCGCTCACGCCGTTCGTCAACGACACCTCGGCGGTGCCGGCCGGTCAGGGACGGGTCGTGGTCCGGCACGCCGCGGCCGCACCGGCGGTCGACGTCCGCGCCGGCGGGCAGGTCGTCGCGCCGGGCCTGACCAACCCGGACGAGGCGACGCTCACCGTCCCGGCCGGCACGGTCAGTGCCGACGTCGTCCTCGCCGGGACCGGCACCGTCGCGCTCGGCCCGGCCGACCTGACCGTGACCGAGGGCGCCACCACCGTCGTCTACGCGTGGGGCTCGGGGGACGCCGGCTACGAGCTCGCCGTCCAGACGATCAGCGGCTCGGGCTCGGCGCCGTCCGGCGTCCCGGGCGGCACCGCCGGCCTGGCCGACGACGGCCTGCCCCTGCCGCTGCTCGGCCTGTCCGCCCTGGGCCTCGTCGGCGCCGGGCTGGCCGCCCGCCGGCTGGCCGCGACCCGCGCCTGACGGGCTGACCGACGTGCGACCCGCCGCCGCCGGCGTGGCCCTGGGCCTGGCTCTCGCCGTGGGCGTGCCCACCGCGTGGGAGCTGACCCGGCCCGCCGCGGCGGCGGGCGCACCGGTCGAGCAGGTCCTGGGGACCGCGCCCGTCCCGACCGCACCGCCGGCGCCAGGCCCGGAGGTGACCGCCCGCGACGCCGCACCGGCGCCCGCGGCCGAGGTCGCGCCGCCGGTCCGGCTCGCCGTCCCGGCGCGGGGTGTCGACGTCGCCGTCGACGCGGTGGGCGTCACCGACGACGGGCAGATGGCGCTGCCCGGCGACGTCGACCGGGCCGGCTGGTACCGCTTCGGCCCGGTCCCCGGGGCGCCCGGCTCGGCGGTGGTCGCCGGACACGTCGACGACGTCGAGCAGGGCCTCGGGGAGCTGGCGCCGCTGCGGGAGGCCGCACCCGGCGACGAGGTCGTGGTGACCGACGCCGCCGGGGCGAGCACCCGCTGGGTGGTGGTCGGCCGCGAGCTGGTCGACAAGCAGGCGCTGCCGGTGGACGCCCTGTTCCGCCGCGACGGGCCCCCGCGGCTGACCCTGGTGACCTGCGGCGGACCGTTCCTCCCCGAGGTCGGCGGGTACCGCGACAACGTCGTCGTCGTGGCGGAGCCGACACCGTGACCGACCTGCTCGGCCGCCGCACCGGCCGTGGGCGTCCTATGGTCGATCGGGTGACCACCGAGGCCGAGCGGGCGCCCCAGGGCCCGGCCGGGCCCGACGACGCCGAGGTCGCCCGGCGCTTCGCCGCCGGCGAGGAGCAGGCGATGGCCTGGGCCTACGAGCGGTGGGCCGCCCAGGTGCACGGCATGGCGGTGCGCGCCTTCGGCCCCGGCCCCGACGCCGAGGACGTCACCCAGCAGACCTTCGTGTCGGCCTGGACCGGCCGCGCCGGGTTCCGCCCCGAGCAGGGCCCGCTGCCGGCCTGGCTGGTCGGCGTGGCCCGCCACAAGATCGCCGACACGTGGGCGCGGCGGGACAGGCAGCGCCGCGCCGCCGAGGCCGCCGCGGCCGAGGCGCGGCGGGCGCCCGCCACCGGACCGGCCCCCGTCGACGCCACCGTCGCCGACCGGGTGCTGCTGCTCGGCGAGCTGGACCGCCTCGGCCAGCCCCAGCGCGGCATCATCGAGCTGGCCTTCTACGCCGACCTCACGCACACGCAGATCGCCGAGCGCACCGGCCTGCCGCTGGGGACCGTCAAGAGCCACATCCGGCGCACCCTCGAGCGCCTGCGCGACCGGTTGGAGGTGGACGGTGCAGCACTGCACGCCTGAGGAGCTGGCGCTGGCCGCCCTCCGCGAGCCGCTCGCCGACGACGACGCCGCGCACCTGGCCGGCTGCGCGCACTGCCGCGCGGAGGTCACCCGGCTGCGCCGCCCGGTCGAGGCGCTGTCGGTGCCGGAGCTGGCCGACCCCGGCCCGCCGGTCGCCCCGCCGCCGGGACTGTGGGCCGGCATCGCCGCGGCCACCGGGGTGGGCGCCGTCCCCCGCCCGGACGTCGTCGCCGCGTCGGCGCTGCCGGCCGGACCGGTGCCCGACGTCCCGCCCGTGCCGCAGTCACCCGTGCCGGAGTCACCGGAGCGGGCCGTGACCCCGGCCGGTGCGGGGGTCGCCCCGGTGGTGCCGCTGCGGCCGCGCCGGTCGCGGCTGCTGCTCGCCGCCGCGGCAGCGCTGGTGGCCGGGCTGGCCATCGGCGCCGGCGCGGTGGCCCTGGGCGGGGACGACCCCGAGGACGCAGGCGTGCCCGTGGCCGACGCCGTCCTCGACCCGCTGGAGGGCAGCGGCGCCTCCGGCCGCGCCGCGGTGGTGGAGCGCCCCGACGGCACGCTGGTCCTCCGGGTCGAGCTGGATGCCGACGCGCCGCGCGAGGGCTACCTCGAGGCCTGGCTGCTCGACGAGTCGGTGTCCGGGCTGATCCCGCTCGGCGTCGTCCGGCCCGGCACCGAGGAGTTCGAGCTGCCCGCCGGGGTGGACATCGGGGAGTACCCGGTCGTCGACGTCTCGGTCGAGCAGCTGGACGGCGACCCGACGCACTCGGGCCTCTCGGTGGCGCGCGGCCAGCTCGACACCTGACCCGCGTCGCTACCGTCGGGGGCGTGACCACGCTCGACGTGCTGCTCCCCCACGAGGACCTCGGCGACTCCTGGCGCGCCGCGCGCCCCCGGCCGGCCGGGCGGCACCTGGACACCGCCGCTTGCAGCCGGCAGAGCAACCGGGTGCTGGAGGCCGTGGCGCACCACGCGCGGCACGAGGCCGAGCTCGGCGGCTACGTCGCCGAGGCGACCGCCGGCGACCTGCTGCAGCAGGGCCGCAGCGTGCTCGGCGGCCTGGTCGGGATGGCCGCCGCCGACGTCGTCTTCGTCGAGTCGGCGCAGGCCGCGCTCGGGGCACTGCTGGCCGCCTGGCGGCTGCCCGCCGGTGCCCGGGTGGCCCGCCTCCCCGGCGAGTACGCGCCCAACGCCGCCCAGCTGCGCGACGCCGGCCTCGAGGCGGTGCCGATGGCCGTGGACGGCGACGGCCGGGCCGACGTCGGGGCGCTGGGCCGGCTGCTGGCCACCGACCCGCCGCGGCTGGTGCACCTCACGCACGTGGCCAGCCACCGCGGCGTCGTCCAGCCCGCCGCGGAGGTCGCCGCGCTGTGCCGCGAGCACGGCGTGCCGCTGGTGCTGGACGCCGCCCAGTCGCTGGGGCACGTCGACGTCGACCTCGGCGCCGACGTCGTCTACTCGACCTCGCGCAAGTGGCTGGCCGGGCCCCGCGGCGTCGGCGTGCTGTGCGTGCGCCCGTCGGTGACCGCGCAGCTGAGGCCGGTGCTGCCCGGCCCGGCCGACCTGCCGCCGCTGCGCGCGCTGGAGAGCGGCGAGGCGCACGTGGCCGGCCGGGTGGGGCTGGTGCTCGCCGTCGGGGAGCACCTGGCCGCCGGACCCGACCGGGTGCGGGCCCGCCTGGCCGCGCTGGGCCGCGCCACGCGCGAGGTGCTCGACGGCGCGGCGGGCTGGCGGGTGGTCGAGCCGCGTGACGAGCCGACGGCCACCACCACGCTGCGCCCGCCGGACGGCGTCGACGTCGTCGCCACCCGCGCCCGGCTGCTCGGCGAGCACGGCATCGTGACGACCGCGATCGGGGTCGAGCGCGCGCCGGAGGAGATGACCGGCCCGGTGCTGCGGGTGTCGCCGCACCTGGACGGCACCGTCGAGGACCTCGATGCCCTCGCCGCCGCCCTCTAACGGCCCCGCTGCAGGGGCCCGCCGCGAGCTCGCGAGCGGTGGGGGGCAGCGGGGTCCTCCAGCTGGATGCGCTGCGACACCCGGCGGTGGACGGCGAGCTGCTCGTCGAGGCCCGGGTGCACCGGGACGCCGTCCTCCACCACCAGCCGCCCGCCGACGACGGTGTGCCGCGCGGCCACCGGCCCGCACCGCAGCCAGGCCTCCACCGGGTCCGACAGCGCGCCGGCGAAGGCCGGCCCCGTCAGCGGCCAGACGGCGAGGTCGCCGCACGCCCCGACCGACAGCTGCCCGATCTCGCCGGTCCGCCCGAGGCAGGCCGCGCCGCCGCGGGTGGCGATCTCCAGCGCGTCCCGGGCGGTGAACGACCCGGCGCCGTGCCGGAGCTTGCCCTGCAGCATCGCCGTGCGGGCCTCCAGCCACAGCGACGCGGCGTCGGCCGACGACGACCCGTCCACGCCCAGCCCCACCGGCGCCCCGGCCGCCCGCAGCTCGGCCACCGGCGCCAGCCCGCTGCCCAGCACCATGTTCGACGACGGGCAGTGCGCCGCCCCGACCCGCGCGGCACCGAGCCGGCGCACCTCGTCGGGCGAGGGCCAGACGACGTGCGCCAGCCACACCCGGTCGCTCATCCACCCGACGTCGGCCAGGTAGTCGACCGGACGGCGGCCGAAGCGCTCCAGGCAGAACGCGTCCTCGTCCTGCGTCTCGGCGAGGTGGGTGTGCAGCCGGACGTCGAGCTGCTCGGCCAGCTCCGCCGTCCGCGTCATGAGCGACGTCGACACGCTGAACGGCGAGCACGGCGCCAGCGCGATGCGGGTCAGCGCCGTCGGCGAGCGGTCGTGGTGGGCGGCCACCAGCCGCTGCGACTCGGCCAGGATCTCGTCGTCGTCCTGGACGACGGTGTCCGGCGGCAGCCCGCCGTCCTTGGCCGACAGCGACATCGAGCCGCGGGTGAAGTGCGACCGCACCCCCAGGTCCTGGGCGGCCCGCACCTGCGCGCCGATCAGGTCGCCGGCCCCGCGCGGGTGCACGTAGAGGTGGTCGGTCGAGGTGGTGCAGCCGGCCAGCGCCAGCTCGGTCAGGCCCACGTACGCCGAGACGTGGGCGGCCTCCTCGTCCAGCCGCGCCCACAGCGGGTAGAGGGTGACCAGCCAGTCGAACAGGCCGCCGGTCAGCGCGGGGGCGAAGGAGCGGGTGAGGTTCTGGTAGAGGTGGTGGTGGGTGTTGACCAGCCCGGGCGTCACCAGGCAGCCGCGCGCGTCGACCGTGCGGACGGCGGCCGGCCGCGGGTCACCGGGTCCGCCGATCCCGCTGACCACGCCGCCGGTCACCGCCACCCAGCCGCCGGCGACCTCCCGCCGGTCGTCGTCGACGGTGGCCACGAGGTCGGCGTCGGTCACGAGCAGGTCGGCGGGCGCGGTCGTCTCCACGCGGGCATCCTGCCCAGGCCGGGTGGACGGCACGTGCCGCCACACCCGCGCGCGCAACCTCCCCGTGACGATCCGGGGCTACCGTGACCGTCCCCGGCACCCCGCGGACCTGCTGCTGCGGCGGGGGCGGCGGCCGGCCCACCGACGAGGAGCGACGATGCACTTCCTGCAGCCCGCGACGTGGGCGGAGGCGCTGGAGGCCAGGGCCGCCCACCCCGACGCCGTCGCGATCGCGGGGGGCACCGACGTCATGGTCGCGGTCAACTTCGGCCGGCTGCGGCCCGCGCGGCTCCTGGACCTCACCCGGGTCGAGGACCTCCGGCAGTGGGGTCCCGAGGACGGCGCCGTCCGGCTCGGTGCCGGCGTCCCCTACGCCCGGGTGATCACCGAGCTGGGCGACCGGCTGCCCGGCCTGGCGATGGCCGCCCGCACCATCGGCTCGCCGCAGATCCGCAACCGGGGCACCGTCGGCGGCAACCTGGCCACCGCCTCGCCGGCCGGCGACGCGCACCCGGCCCTGCTGGCCGCCGACGCCGAGGTCGAGGTGGCGTCGGTCCGCGGCAGCCGCCGAATCCCGGTCGCCGACTTCTACACCGGCGTCAAGCGCACGGCGATGGCCGACGACGAGCTCATCGCCGCCGTCCGGATCGTCCCGCCGAGCGGCCCGCAGCAGTACAGCAAGATCGGCACCCGCAACGCGATGGTCATCGCCGTCGCCGCGTTCGGGCTGGCGCTGCACCCCGCCCGGCGGGCCGTCGGCACCGGCATCGGGTCGGCCGCGCCGACGCCGCGCCGCGCCCCCGCCGCCGAGGAGTTCCTCGCCGCCGAGCTCGACGGCCTGTGGGACTCCCGCGCCGAGCTCCCGGCCGCCACCGCCACCCGCTTCGGCGAGCTGGTCGCCGCGGCGGCGGCACCGATCGACGACGTCCGCGGCACCGCCCGCTACCGCGTCCACGCGCTGTCGGTCATGGCCCGCCGCGCGCTGACCTGGGCCTGGTCCGACTACCGCAACGACTCCGTGAGGGAGGCCTGAGGTGCGCCTGACCTGCACCGTCAACGGCACCGAGCAGCAGGTGGACGACGTCTGGGAGGGCGAGAGCCTGCTCTACGTCCTCCGCGAGCGGATGGGCCTGCCCGGGTCGAAGAACGCCTGCGAGCAGGGCGAGTGCGGCTCGTGCACCGTCTACCTCGACGGGCTGCCGGTCTGCGCCTGCCTGGTCGCCGCGGGACAGGCCGAGGGCCGCGCGATCGGCACCGTCGAGGGCCTGACCGACGGGGACACCGGTCAGCTGCACCCGGTGCAGCAGGCCTTCCTCGACGCCGGCGCCGTCCAGTGCGGCTTCTGCACCCCCGGGCTGCTGGTGGCCACCGACGACCTGGTCGGCCGCTCCCTGGCCGAGGGGCGCAAGCCGGCGGACGCCGAGATCCGCGAGGCGCTGGCCGGCAACCTCTGCCGGTGCACCGGCTACGAGAAGATCCTCGACGCCGTCCGGCTCGCCGCCGACCGGATGAGCGAGGCCGGGCGGTGAGCGCCCCCACCCGCACCCCGAGCGGGGCGCCGGCCCACCTCACCGGCGCGGGCGGCGGACGGGTCGGCGACGACGCGCAGCGCCCCGACGGCGTCCTCAAGGTCCGCGGCGAGTTCGCCTACGGCAGCGACCTGTGGATGGAGGACATGCTCTGGGGCGTCACGCTGCGCAGCCCGCACCCCTACGCCCGCATCCGGTCCGTCGACCTCGGCGCGGCGCTGGCCGTCCCCGGCGTGCACGCCGTCCTCACCTCCGACGACGTGCCGGGCGAGAAGGTCTACGGCCTCGAGCTCGCCGACCAGCCGGTCCTCGCGGTCGACGTCGTCCGCTACCAGGGCGAGCCGGTCGCGCTGGTCGCCGCCGACCACCCGGAGACCGCCCGTCTGGCCGCCTCCCGGATCCAGGTCGACTACGAGGTGTGGGAGCCGGTCACCGACGCGCGTGTGGCCCTGGGTCACCCGACACCCGACCGCCCGGACACGTCCCCACCCAGGGACCAGGTGCACGACGCCCCGGCGGAGGTCACGGAGCTGAGCCGGGAGAGCGCCCACCTGCACCCGCAGGGCAACCTGGTGCGCCACCTCAAGGTCCGCAAGGGCGACCCGGAGCCGGCCGCCGACGTCGTGGTGGTAGGCGAGTACGAGGTCGGCATGCAGGACCAGGCGTTCCTCGGCCCCGAGTCCGGGCTGGCCGTCCCCGCCGAGGACGGCGGCGTCGAGCTCTACGTCGCCACCCAGTGGCTGCACGTCGACCAGCGCCAGATCTGCTCGGCCCTCGGCCTGCCGCCCGAGCGGGTGCGGCTGACCCTGGCCGGCGTGGGCGGGGCCTTCGGCGGCCGCGAGGACCTCTCGATGCACGTGCACGCCTGCCTCCTGGCGCTGCACACCGGCCGGCCGGTGAAGATGTCCTACAACCGCGAGGAGTCCTTCTTCGGCCACGTGCACCGCCACCCGGCGACCATGCGCTACGAGCACGGCGCGACCCGGGACGGCGACCTGGTCTACGTGCGGGCGGCGATCTACTTCGACGGCGGGGCCTACGCCTCCAGCACCCCGGCGGTCGTGGGCAACGGCGGCACGATGGGCGTGGGCCCCTACGTCGTCCCGAACGTGCACGTCGACTGCTACGGCGCCTACACCAACAACCCGCCGTGCGGCGCCATGCGCGGCTTCGGGTCGGTGCAGACCGCGTTCGCCTACGAGTCGCAGATGGACGCGCTCGCCGCCGAGCTGGGCATGGACCCGGTCGAGCTGCGCTGCCGCAACGCCATGGAGGAGGGGTCGCCGACCCCCACCGGCCAGGTGATCGACAGCCCGGCCCCCGTCGCCGAGCTGCTCCGCCGGCTGCAGGCCATGCCGCTGCCGCCGGAGGCCGCGACCGGCGACGACGTCGACCTGCGCGACATGCCGGGTGGGGTCTCCAACACCACGCACGGCGAGGGCGTGCGGCGCGGCGTCGGGTACGCCGTCGCGTACAAGAACGTGGCCTTCTCCGAGGGCTACGACGACCACTCCACCGCGCGGGTGCGCCTGGAGGTCGTCGGCGGCGAGGCGGTCGCGACCGTGCACACCGCCGCGGCCGAGGTGGGCCAGGGGCTGGTGACCGTCGAGCAGCAGATCGCCCGCACCGAGCTGGGCGTCGAGCAGGTCACCGTGCACCCCAAGGACACCTCCGTCGGGTCGGCCGGGTCCACCTCGGCGTCCCGGCAGACCTACGTCACCGGCGGGGCGGTCAAGGCCGCGTGCGAGGCGGTCCGCGCCCGGGTGCTGGAGCGGGCGCGGACCGTCGTCGGGCGGCCGGTGGCCGACCTGCGGCTGGACGGCGGCGAGGTGGTGTCCGACGCCGAGGGCATCGCGGTCCCGCTGGCCGACGTGCTCGGCGACGAGGCGGTCGAGGAGACCCTGGAGTGGCGGCACCGCCCCACCGAGGCGGTCGACCCCGAGACCGGCCAGGGCTTCGCGCACGTGCAGTACGCGTTCTCCGCGCACCGGGCGGTGGTCGACGTCGACACCGAGCTCGGGCTGGTCAAGGTCGTGGAGATGGCCTGCACCCAGGACGTCGGCAAGGCGATCAACCCGCAGGCGGTCGTCGGCCAGATCCAGGGCGGCACCGCGCAGGGGCTCGGGCTGGCGGTCATGGAGGAGATCCTGATCCGGGACGGCCGGGTGCAGAACCCGTCGTTCACCGACTACCTGATCCCGACCGTCCTCGACATGCCGCCGATGCGCATCGAGGTGCTGGAGTGCGCCGACCCGCACGCCCCCTACGGCCTGCGCGGGGTCGGCGAGGCGCCCAACATCTCCTCCGGCCCGGCGGTGCTGGCCGCGATCCGCGCCGCGACCGGCCTCCCGCTCACCCGCGTGCCGGTCCGCCCGGAGCACCTGACGGGGACGTGAGGGCGGACCTCCGCCCGAGGTCGCGGGAGGCGTCCGGACCGGGGACGTCGGTCATCGCGTGGCGGACGGCCGCGCCCGCTCCGGCGAGGTGAGGACCTCGGCCCCGTCGTCGGTGACGGCGATCGTGTGCTCGCTGTGCGCGGTCCGGCAGCCCGTTGCGCTCCGCAGCGTCCAGCCGTCGGGATCGGTGACGAGCTCGGCGGTGTCGGCCATGACCCACGGCTCCAGCGCCAGCAGGAGCCCGGGGCGCAGCCGGTACCCGCGACCGGGTCGCCCGGTGTTCGGGACGTGCGGGTCCTGGTGCATCGTCGAGCCGACGCCGTGACCGCCGAACTCGGTGTTGACCCGGTACCCCGCCTCGCCGAGGACCGCGCCGATGGCGGAGGAGACGTCCCCGATGCGGGCTCCGGGGCGGGCCGCGGCGATCCCCGCGCTCAGCGCGCGCTCCGTCGCACCGATCAGCGCGACGCTCTCCGGGGACGCCGACTCCCCCACGACGAAGCTGATGGCGGAGTCCGCGACGACCCCGCCCAGGGAGACGGCGAGGTCCAGCGTCAGCAGGTCACCGTCGGCGAGCGCGTAGGGGTGGGGCAGCCCGTGCAGCACGGCGTCGTTGACCGACGTGCAGACGTGGTGACCGAACCGCCCGCGCCCGAAGGACGGCGCGTAGTCGACGTAGCAGGACTGCGCTCCGGCCTCGGTGATCATGGCCCGGGCCCACGCGTCGATCTCCAGCAGGTCGGTGCCCACCTCGCAGCGGCTCCTCAGCGTCTGCAGGATGCCGGCGACGAGGGCACCCGCCTCCCTCGCCCGGGGCAGCTCCGTCGGGTCGAAGACCTCGATCACCGTGCATCCTCCTTCGACCGACGACCACCCCGGTAAGACTATCCCGGTACTAGAATCGGCACCGTGGTCCGGTTGCCGCTCACCCCCGCCGAGGTCGAACGCGGACGGCGCCTCGGCGCCCTCCTGCGACGTGCCCGGGGACAGCGGTCGATGCTCCACACCGCACTGGAGGCGGGGGTCTCCCCCGAGACGCTCCGGAAGATCGAGTCCGGGCGCGTGGCCACGCCCGCCTTCCCGACCGTCGCGGCGATCGCCGGCGTCCTCGGCCTCTCCCTCGACGCGCTGTGGGCGGAGGTCGACCAGCGGGACGGCGGGGTCGGACCCGCGGGACCTGCTCGCCACGCAGGTGAGCGGTGGGTCTCGTAGGGCTCGACGCCGTGGCCCCGTCGGAGGGCGCGGACGCGCTCAGCCCGTGAGCCCGGCCAGACGGTCCATGGCGGCCACCACCCGGTCCTGCAGCCCGGGGTCCTCCAGCGCGCGCGGGATCCGCGCCCGGGAGCTCCCGGCGGTGTAGCCGCCGGCCCACTCACCGGCCGCGGCCCGCGCCACCCGCCCGCCACCGTCCTCGACGTCCCCCGGCGCCCCCGGTGAGGCCAGCTTGGTGCGCACCCAGCCCGGGTCGACCGCGCCCACGCGCAGGGAGGGCAGGCGGCGGGCCCAGGCCAGCGCCAGGACGACGTCGAGCGCCTTGGAGTCGGCGTAGGCGCGCCGCGGCGGGCGCGGGCTGCCGAGGTCGTCGGCGTCGACGCGGCCCGAGCCGACCATGCCGCTGCCGAGGAAGACCAGGCGCTCGCGCACCCGCTCGTGCAGCAGCGCGGTGAGCAGGTGCGGGGCGAGCGCGTTGACGGCGAAGGCGAGCTCGTGTCCCTGCCGGCTGGGCGGCGCCCCCTCCGGCGGCCACACGCCGGCGTTGTGGACGAGCACGTCGAGGTCCCCCTGCCGCCCCAGTGCACCGGCGAGCGAGCGCACCTGGTCGAGGTCGGCCAGGTCGCCGGTGACCAACCGGACGCTGCCGAGCCGGCCGAGCTCGTCGGCGACCGGCGCGCCGCGGGCCTCGGTGCGGGCGTGCAGGACGACGGTGTGCCCGCCGGCCACCAGCCGCCGCGCGGCCGCGCGGCCGATGCCGTCGGTGGAGCCGGTGATCGCGATCGTCGCCACGGACGGGACCTACCCGCTCCGGCGCGACCCGAGCGCGGTCTCCTCCCAGCGCCGGTGCAGCGCGGCGCGGCCGGCCCCGGTCGGGCGGCCCCACAGCCGCAGCCGGGCCATGCCGCCGTCGGGGAAGACGTCCATGCGCACCCGGGTGACGCCGGGACCGCCGGGCAGCAGGAAGCGGTGGCGGGTGTCGGGCTGCAGCGGCGTGCGCGGCAGCAGCCCGACCTCCGCACCGCCGGCGGTGGTGCCGGTCAGCGACGCCGCACCGGGCGCGTTGCCCAGGAAGTAGGAGGTGTCGAGCTCGGCCAGGGTCACCTCGCCCTCGCAGGCCAGCGCCACCTCGACCCAGTCGTTGCCGTCGTCGCGGCGGCGGGCGTTCTCCCAGCCCTCGCCCATGGACCGGGCCACGCCGCGGCCGATGAGCTGGTGCGGGCTGCCGTAGAAGTCGTTGCTCACGCCGGTGACCACGCCGCCGTTCTCCAGCGCCGCGAGGTCGAGCGGGCCGGCGTCGAGCAGCCGCGGGTCGGGCACCACCTCGCCGTGCACCCGCAGCCGCGCCACCCCGCCGTCGGGGTGGATGCTCAGCCGCACGTGGGTCACCCGCGGTCCCGCCTCGACGGGGAAGGCGTTGGCCGTGCCGCCCTCCAGCGGGGAGAGCGGCAGCAGCGGCACCCACTCGGTGTCCGCCAGTGCCGAGGCCGGCGGGTGCCCCTCCACCGAGGCACCCTCCAGCGACGCCTGCAGCGGGTAGTTGCCGAGGAAGAACGCGGTGTCGACGACGACGCCGCGCACGACCCCGGGCATCCCGAGCCGCACGACCGCCCAGTCGCTGCCCGGCTCGCGGCGCCGGCGGGTCTCCCAGCCGTCGTACTCCTTGCCGCGGTGCCCGAAGTCCGGGCGCGCCTGCGCCGGCCCGGGCAGCACGAGGTTCTCCTTGGCGGCGAAGGACTCGTCGTTGGCGCTGACGACGGCGCCGCCCTGCGTGCGGACGGCCAGGTCGGCCAGGCGCAGGAAGTCGGTCACGGGGCTCCTCGGGGTCGGCGCGGGTCACTGTCGCACGGGCGGGTAGGGCAGCCGGTGTCCGTCGCCGATCGAGGAGGACCCGTGTCCGAGCCCACTGACGACCTGCGCGAGCGCGCCCGCGAGCACGTGCAGCAGATGCCCGCCGAGACCGCGCTGGGCAACGCCGACCCCGCCGGTGGCTCCACCGACGACCCGGAGATCATGGACCAGGCCGCCCGGGAGGAACCCCAGAGCTGACCTAGCGGCCCCCTCGGCGCAGCAGCCGGCCGAGGGGGCTGCCGTCGGCCTCCCGGCCGCCCAGCCAGGTCCGCCGGACGACGCCGGTGAGCTCGCGGCCCGCGTAGGGCGTCACCGGGTTGCGGTGCTCGAGCCGGCCGACCGTGAAGCGCTCGTCGGGCGCGAACGCCACCAGGTCGGCGTCCTTCCCGACGGCGATCGCACCCTTGCCCGGCAGCCCGGCCAGCCGCGCCGGCGCCGCGGACATCCAGCGGGTCAGGTCCACCAGCCCGATCCCGCGCGCCCGCGCGCCGGTCCACACCGCCGGCAGCGCGACCTGCAGTCCCGCGATGCCGCCCCAGGCCAACCCGAAGTCGCCGACGTCGAGCCGCTTGAGCTCCGGCGTGCACGGCGAGTGGTCGCTGACCACCATGTCGATCACGGGCCGGCCGCCGTCCCCGGCCTCCAGCGCGGCCCACAGCGCCTCGCGGTGCGCCGCCTCGCGGATCGGCGGGCAGCACTTGAACGCGGTGTCGCCGTCGGGCACGTCCTCGGCGGCGAAGGTCAGGTAGTGCGGGCAGGTCTCCACGGTGATCCGCACGCCGCCGGCCCGCGCCGCCCGCAGCAGCGGCAGGGCCTCGCCGTCGGCCAGGTGGACGACGTGGCTGCGCGCGCCGGTGTCCCGCGTGGCCGCGACCAGCCGGCCGATCGCCGTCTCCTCCGCCGCGGGCGGCCGCGAGGCCAGGAACGCCGCGTAGCTCGCGCCTCCCGGTCCCGGCGCCGCCTCGATGACCGCCTCGTCCTCAGCGTGCGCGACGAGCAGCGCGTCGAAGGACGCCAGCTCGGTCAGGGCCGTGCGCAGCCCGGCGTCGTCCAGCGGCGGGAACTCCGGCACCCCGGAGTCGAGCAGGAAGCACTTGAACCCGACGACGCCGGCCTCGTGCATCGCCCACAGCTCACCGGCGTTGCCGGGGACGGCGCCGCCCCAGAACGCCACGTCGACGGCGACCTGCCCGGCGGCGACCGCCCGCTTGACCTGCAGCGCCTCGAGCGTGGTGGTCGCCGGGACGGAGTTCAGCGGCATGTCCACGATCGTGGTGATCCCGCCGGCGGCCGCGGCGCGGGTGGCGGTGGCGAAGCCCTCCCACGCGGTGCGGCCGGGCTCGTTGACGTGCACGTGGCTGTCGACCAGGCCGGGCAGCAGCACCTCGTCGTCGGCGAGGGTGACCGCGCCGGCCGGGACGTCGTCGAACCCGGTGACCGCGGTGACCACGCCGTCGGCGGTGTGCACGGCGGCCGCGCGCTCGCCGTCGGGCAGCACCACCCGCCGGGCACGGACGACGAGGGTCACGCGACCGCCTCCGCCGCCCGCACGACCCGGTGCAGCTCGGCGCCCCACGCGGTGGCCACCCAGCCGCCCTCCAGCGGCAGGCGGACGGCGTCCTCCCCGGTCAGCACCCCCGCAGCCTGCCCGACGTGCACGGTGGACGCGTAGGCGCGCGGCGCCACCGGCGGCAGCCAGGCCGGCGCCCCGGGGCCGAGGCCGACGGTCGTGTGCAGCAGCGGCCGACCGTCGACCACCACCCGCGTCGTGCCGGTCCAGCGCCCGGGCTCCTCGCCGCTGCGGCCGAGCAGCACCTGCTCGCTCGCGGTGAGGACGGCGCCGGCCGCGAGCGTCGCCGAGAGCTCCGCCCGGTGGTGCGCGCCGCGCGCGACGACGGTGGGCTCCGGGCGCAGGTCGAGCCCCCCGGCCACCTCGGCGACGACGCGCTGCACCGAGGGGCGGTCGCCGTCGCGGGCGGGCAGCGCCACGGCGGCGGCCACCGAGCGCACCGCCAGCGTGGCGCCCTCCTCCACCACGAGCCGGACCTCGGCGTCGTCGCCGCCGAGCGGGCCGAACGCCGTCGCCACCAGGTGGACCGACGCCGGGCCGGTGCGCCGCACCGCCAGCTGCCCGCTCGCCCGGACCACCGGCAGCACGGTGCGCCCGCCGGGCCCGCGCCGCGCGACGACCTCGACCCGGGTGATCACGCCTGCTGCAGCGCCCGCGCCCGCACCTGCTCGCGCACCCACCCGGCCACCTCGGTGGCGGCCGGGTCCTCCCGCAGCGAGATGAGCAGCGTCGGCTTCTCCCCGCGGACCGTCGCCGAGTCGCGCCGCATGACGTCGAGGTCGGCGCCCACCAGTGGCGCGAGGTCGGTCTTGTTGACCACCAGCAGGTCCGAGGCGGTCACCCCGGGGCCGCCCTTGCGCGGCACCTTGTCCCCGCCGGCGACGTCGACGACGAACACCTGCACGTCGACCAGGCCGTAGCTGAAGCTCGCCGTCAGGTTGTCCCCGCCGGACTCGACGAACACCAGCTCCAGTCCCGGGTGGCGGGCCTCGAGCAGCTCGACGGCGTCGAGGTTGGCGGTGATGTCGTCGCGGATGGCGGTGTGCGGGCAGCAGCCGGTCTGCACCGCCTCGATCCGGTCGTCGGGGAGGACGGCGTTGCGGCGCAGGAAGTCGGCGTCCTCGGTCGTGTAGATGTCGTTGGTGACGACGGCGAGGTCGTACTCGGCGCCCAGCGTGCGGCACAGCGCCGCGGCCAGCGCCGTCTTGCCCGAGCCGACCGGGCCGCCGAGCCCGACGCGCAGCGGCCCACCGTGCCGGTGCCCGTGCTCGTACGGGTCCACGTAGTCGTCCAGGCGGTGGTCAGGTGGCATGAGGACTCCCGGTGACGGTCACGAGGCGAAGAAACGGTCCTTCCGTGCGGCGTGCACCTCGGCGAGGAGGTCGAGGAGCGGGTCGGTGTCGGCGGGCAGTCCGTCCCGGGTCGCGGCCGCGGCGACGGCGTCGACCTCGGGGGCCAGCCGCGCGGTGACGGCGGCGACGGTGAGCGGGTCCATGGCGAGCAGCCGCTGGGCCGCCGTCGCCGGGCCGCTGACCGACAGGTAGGCGGCGGCCGCGGCGGCGTCCCGGGGCGTCAGGCCCCCGGCGGCCGCGGCGACGCCGAGCGCGACGGGGTGGTGCGGCGCGGCCGGCAGCGCGTCCCACAGCGGGGACGGCCAGGCGCGCCGGCCCACCCGCACCAGCCCGCGGCCCTGCTGCCGGGAGGCCGCCCGCAGCGCCGGCGACGGCGTCCGCGCGTCCGCCTCGTGGTCCAGGTGGCCGAGCGCAGCGACGAGCTCTGACGAGGCGGGGGCCGGAGGCTCCCCCGAGGAGGAGCTGGCAGGGCTGCACGCTCCAGGGGACGGCACGTGGCCGCGGTGTCGTCCGGAGGACGACAGTGTGGTCGCGGCAGCAGCGAGACCGGCAGCGACGGCACCGGAGGTCGTGAGCCGGCGCAGCAGGAACCCCGCCAGCGAGGACGGGTCGGACACCAGCCCGGCCGCGATCGCCTGCTCCACCCCGCCGGAGTGCGTGTGCCCGCCGGCCGGCAGCCGCGAGTCGGCCAGCGTGAGGAGTGCGGCGGTCATCAGAAGAGGAAGTACCGCTGCGCCATCGGCAGCTCGCGCACCGGCTCGGGCTCCCACACCTCGCCGTCCACGGTCACCGTGAAGGTGTCCGGGTCGACGCGGATCTCCGGCAGCGCGGTGTTCTGCGGCATGTCCGCCTTGGTCAGCCGGGTGGTGTCGGTGACCGCGGCCAGCCGCCGGTCGACCGCCAGCCGGTCGCCCAGCCCCGCCTCGAGCGCCACCGGCGCGACGAAGTGCAGCGAGGTCCGCGCGGGGACGCGACCGTACGCGCCGAACATCGGCCGCGGCAGCTGCGGCTGCGGGGTGGGGATGGAGGCGTTGGCGTCGCCCATCTGCGCCCAGGCGACCATCCCGCCCTTGAGCACCGCGTGCGGCCGGACGCCGAAGAACCGCGGGTCCCACAGCACCAGGTCGGCGAGCTTTCCCGGCTCCACCGAGCCGACCTCGCCGTCGATCCCGTGCGCCACGGCCGGGCAGATCGTGTACTTGGCGACGTAGCGGCGGGCCCGCAGGTTGTCCGCCGCGCCGTCCCCGGCCAGTGACCCGCGCTTGCGCTTCATCACGTGCGCCGTCTGCCAGGTGCGCAGCACGACCTCGCCCACGCGGCCCATCGCCTGCGCGTCGGAGCCGATCATCGAGATGGCGCCGAGGTCGTGCAGCAGGTCCTCCGCGGCGATCGTCGTCGGCCGGATCCGGCTCTCGGCGAAGGCGAGGTCCTCCGGCACGGAGGAGTCCAGGTGGTGGCAGACCATGAGCATGTCGAGGTGCTCGTCGAGGGTGTTGACCGTGTGCGGCCGGGTCGGGTTGGTGCTGCTCGGGAGCACGTTCGGGTGCCCGGCGACGGTGATGACGTCCGGCGCGTGACCGCCCCCGGCCCCCTCGGTGTGGTACGCGTGGATGCTCCGCCCGGCGATGGCGGCGAGGGTGTCCTCGACGAAGCCGGCCTCGTTGAGGGTGTCGGAGTGCAGCGCCACCGGGACGCCGTTGCGCCCGGCCACCGTCAGGCAGGCGTCGATCGCCGCGGGCGTGGAGCCCCAGTCCTCGTGCAGCTTGAACCCGCTGGCGCCGCCGCGCAGCTGCTCCTCCATCGACTCCTGCGAGACCGTGTTGCCCTTGCCCAGCAGCGCCACGTTCACCGGCCACGGGTCCATCGCCTCGAGCATCCGGGCCAGGTGCCAGTCGCCCGGGGTGATCGTGGTGGCCTTGGACCCCTCGGCGGGGCCGGTGCCGCCGCCGATGAGCGTGGTGACGCCCGAGCCCAGCGCCGTCGGCACGATCTGCGGGCAGATGAAGTGCACGTGGCAGTCGATGCCGCCGGCGGTGACGACCTTCCCGTTGCCGGCCATCACCTCGGTGCCGGGGCCGATGACCAGGTCCGGGTGGACGCCGTCCATCGTGTCGGGGTTGCCGGCCTTGCCCAGCGCGACGACCCGTCCGTCGCGGACGCCGACGTCGGCCTTCACGACCCCCCAGTGGTCGAGGACGACGGCGCCGGTGATCACCAGGTCGGGCGCGCCCTCGGCGCGGGTGGCGCGGCCCTGGCCCATCGACTCGCGGATGACCTTGCCGCCGCCGAACACCGCCTCCTCGCCGGCGCGGCCCGGGCCGCCGCAGCGGTCCTCCTCGACCTCGATCAGCAGGTCGGTGTCGGCCAGCCGGACCCGGTCGCCCGTCGTCGGGCCGTAGAGCTGGGCGTAGCGCTCGCGGGACAGCCGGACCACTAGGAGAGTCCCCCCTCGGCGGTCAGACCGGGGACGACGCGCGCGCCGGCCAGCGGCACCAGCGTCACGGTGCGGGTGATGCCCGGCTCGAAGCGGACGGCGGTGCCGGCGGCGACGTCGAGCCGGTGCCCGTGCGCGGCCGCCCGGTCGAAGTGCAGCGCCCGGTTGGTCTGCGCGAAGTGGAAGTGGGAGCCGACCTGCACCGGCCGGTCGCCGGTGTTGGTCACCTCGAGCTCGACCCGCGGCGCGCCCTCCAGCGTCTCGATGACCCCGTCGCCCGGGATGACCTCGCCGGGGGTCACGGGATGGGCTGGTGGACCGTGACCAGCTTGGTCCCGTCCGGGAAGGTCGCCTCCACCTGCACCTCCCCCAGCAGCTCGGGGACGCCGTCCATCACGTCGTCGCGGGTGAGGACCGTGCGGCCGGACTGCATCAGCTCGGCCACCGGGACGCCGTCGCGCGCGCCCTCGAGGACGTGGTCGGTGACGATCGCCGTCGCCTCCGGGAGGTTGAGCCGCAACCCCCGCGTGCGCCGCCGGCGGGCCAGCTCGGCGGCGTAGGAGAGCAGCAGGCGTTCCTGCTCGTGCGGGGAGAGGTGCACGCGGGGTCCTCCGGGGGTCGGCCGAGCCCGGACGCTAACCGCCGGATGTGTCCGGGCCGTTACCGGAGCGGGCGGAAGAACTCCCGGACGTCGGCCACCAGCTCCTGCGGCCGCTCCATCGCCGCGAAGTGGCCGCCACTGTCGTGCTCGCGCCACAGCCGGATGTCGGTCAGCTGCCGCTCCACCCACGCGCGGGGCGGCAGGAAGATCTCCTCCGGGAACACCGAGACGCCGGTGGGCACGTCCACCTGCGGTGCTCGCTCCGCGGGCGCCCGCGCCATCTCCCAGTACATCCGCGCCGACGACGTCGCCGTCGCGGTGAACCAGTACACCGAGACGTCGTCGAGGAGCCGGTCGAGGCCGATGACGGCGAGCGGGTCGCCGTCGGTCCACGCGTCGAACTTCTCGAGGATCCACGCGCACTGCCCGGCCGGTGAGTCGGTGAGCCCGTAGCCGAGGGTCTGCGGCCGGGTGCGGTGCTGGTTGCTGTAGGCCGAGCCGGTGTCGCGGAAGGTCCGCAGCCGGTCCATCGCCCGCTGCTCGCGCTCGCCGAACTCCGTCTGCCCCTCGGGCGGCCCGGTCACCACCATGTTGAGGTGCACGCCGACGACCCGGTCGGGGTGACGCGCCCCCAGGTTGGCCGACACGAACGAGCCGATGTCCCCGCCCTGGGCGCCGAAGCGCTCGTGGCCGAGCCGGCGCATGAGCTCGGCCCACGCGTCGGCCGTGCGCCCGGGCCCCCAGCCGGGGGCGGTGGGCTTGCCGCTCCAGCCGTAGCCCGGCAGGGAGGGGACGACGACGGAGAAGGCGTCGCGCGGGTCCTCGGGCTCGGTGAGCGGGCCGAGGAGGTCCAGGAACTCGACCACCGACCCGGGCCAGCCGTGGGTGAGCACCAGGGGCAGGGCGTCCTCGTGCGGCGAGCGGACGTGCAGGAAGTGGACCGGCAGGCCGTCGACCACCGTCGTCGCCTGCGGGATCGCGTTCAGCCGCGCCTGGAGCGCCGCCCAGTCGTACTCCTCGGCCCAGTACCGGCAGACCTCCTGCAGCCAGTCGAGCGGCACGCCCTGCGACCAGTCCTCGACGGTCGCCGGCCCGGGCCATCGGGTGTCGCGCAGCCGGCGGCGCAGGTCGGCGACCGCCCCGTCCGGCACGTCGACGGTGAAGGGCGTGATGACGTCGTCCACGGCGTCACCGTAGCGGCGCTTGACGCCCGGATCCGCCAGCCTCTACGGTTCACTACATGAGTAATGAACCCAGGGACCGGGACGGCCCTGGCGGAGTCCGGCGCCCCCGGTGAACGAGGACGCCGGCCCGATCTTCCGGCAGGTCGCCGCGCAGATCGAGAACGCGATCGTCGACGGCTCCCTCCCCGAGGAGGGCCAGGCGCCCTCGTCCAACGAGCTCAGCGCCTTCCACCGCATCAACCCCGCCACCGCGGCCAAGGGCCTCAACCAGCTGGTGGCCGACGGGGTCCTCTACAAGAGACGAGGAGTCGGGATGTTCGTCGCCACCGGCGCCCGCGAGCAGCTGCTCAAGCGGCGGCGCAGCGAGTTCGCCGACCAGTACGTCCGCCCCCTGATGGCCGAGGCGCAGAAGCTCGGCATCTCCGTCCGCGAGCTGGCCTCGATGATCGACCGCTGGGAGGACGAGCGATGACCGCCGCCGCCACGCTCACCGACGTCACCGTCCGCTTCCGGGAGCACACCGCCCTCGCCGGCGTGACCGCCTCGTTCGCGCGCGACGGCATCACCGGCCTGCTGGGTCGCAACGGCGCCGGCAAGACGACGCTGCTGCAGCTGCTCACCGGGCACCGGGTGCCGACCAGCGGCCGGGTGGAGGTGCTCGGCGCGGCCCCGTACGAGAACGACGACGTGCTCCGGCGCGTCTGCTTCGTCAAGGAGGGGCAGCGCTACCCCGACCACTTCCGGGTGCGCGACGCCCTCACGGCGGCAGCCACGCTCTTCCCCGAGTGGGACGAGGACCTGGCCCGCTCGCTGGTCGCCGACTTCGACCTGCCGCCCCGGCGGCCGGTCAAGAAGCTGTCGCGCGGCATGGTGTCGGCGGTCGGCATCACGATCGGCCTCGCCTCGCGGGCGCCGGTGACGCTCTTCGACGAGCCCTACCTGGGGCTGGACGCCGTCGCCCGGCAGCTCTTCTACGACCGGCTCCTGGCCGACTACGCCGAGAACCCCCGCACCGTCGTCCTCTCGACGCACCTCATCGAGGAGATCAGTGGCCTGCTCGAGCACGTCCTGGTCCTCGACTCCGGCCAGGTCCTCCTGGACGACGACGCCGACGGCCTGCGTGCCACGGCGTTGACGGTGACCGGTCCGGCCGACCGCGTCGCGGCACTGGCCGCCGAGCACGAGGCGCTGTCCGTCGAGACGCTGGGCGGCGCCGGCCGCGCGGTCCTGCGCCTGCGCCGGCCGGTCGAGCCCGCCGAGCTCGCCCCCGCGGGGCTGACGGCCGAGCCCACGCCCCTGCAGCAGCTCGTCGTGGCGATGAGCCTGCGCCGTCCACCGGCCGCCGCGGTCCGCACGGCCGACCCGCTCGAGGAGGTCTCCCGATGAACCGCGTCGCGGCCGCCGGCCGCCTGCACCTGATGAACCCGCTGCTCACCTTCGGGGTCCCGTGGGCGATCGTCGCCTCGAGCTTCGGGATCAACCTCGCGGTCTGGGTGCTCACCGACGCCGGGCAGCAGCCGCGCGGCGGCGTCGCCGGAGGCGTGGCGTCGCTGTACTTCACCGTCCTGGTCATCTACGTGCAGTCGGTGACCCAGGTGCTGCCGTTCGCGATGGGCATGAGCCTCACCCGCCGGACCTTCTGGTCGGGCACCGCGCTGGTCGCCGCCGTCCAGGCGCTCGGCTACGGCATCGTCCTGTCGGCGCTGACGGCGATCGAGGGCGCGACGGGCGGCTGGGGCGTGCGCCTGCACTTCTGGGCACCCGGCCCCCTGGACGTCGACAACGCTGCGCTCCAGGTCCTGGTGTCCGGCGCGCCGATGCTCGCCTTCGCCTTCCTCGGCGTGGGCATCGGTGTGGTGATGAAGCGCTGGGGGCCGGCCGGGACGTGGACCCTCGCCCTGACGACGCTCCTGGTGACCGGTGGCCTGGCCATCCTGGTCACCTGGCGCCGGGCCTGGGGCGACCTCGGCGCCTGGCTGGGCGACCAGTCCGTCGTGACCCTCGCCGTCGCCCTCCCGCTGGCACTGGCGGTGGTGATCGCAGGGTTGTCCCTCGCCGGCCTGCGCCGGCTGGTCCCGTAGCGCTCGCGACGCGTCACGGGGACGCTCGCCCCGGGCGGGTGTCGGCGGCGAGTGCATCGTGGCGGGAATGCCTGAAGGGCCCCGGCCGTGGTGGCGGGGGCCCTTCAGGGAATGGTTGTCCGGCGGTGTCCTACTCTCCCACCCCGTCTCCAGGGCAGTACCATCGGCGCTGAGAGGCTTAGCTTCCGGGTTCGGAAAGGGACCGGGCGTTTCCCTCTCGCCATGACCGCCGTAACACGACGAACGACCAACCGTCCGCCCCCGGGCCGCCACCGGGAAGGCGGGGGGGGGTGGTTGGGTGCGTTCAGAACCGCACAGTGGACGCGAGACACCCTCGATGAGCCTGTCCGGCCCATGAGTCTGCTTGACAGGAGTGGTGTGTGTGGTCAAGCCCTCGGCCTGTTAGTACCGGTCAGCTCCACACCTCGCGGTGCTTCCACTTCCGGCCTATCAACCCGCTGGTCTGGGCGGGGGCCTTACCCCATTGACTGGGTGAGAGACCTCATCTCGAAGCGAGCTTCCCGCTTAGATGCTTTCAGCGGTTATCCCTGCCGAACGTAGCCAACCAGCAGTGCACCTGGCGGTACAACTGGCACACCAGAGGTTCGTCCGTCCCGGTCCTCTCGTACTAGGGACAGCTCTTCTCAAGTCTCTTACGCGCACGGCGGATAGGGACCGAACTGTCTCACGACGTTCTAAACCCAGCTCGCGTACCGCTTTAATGGGCGAACAGCCCAACCCTTGGGACCTACTCCAGCCCCAGGATGCGACGAGCCGACATCGAGGTGCCAAACCATCCCGTCGATATGGACTCTTGGGGAAGATCAGCCTGTTATCCCCGGGGTACCTTTTATCCGTTGAGCGACACCGCTTCCACCTGCCGGTGCCGGGTCACTAGTCCCAGCTTTCGCTCCTGCTCGACCCGTCGGTCTCACAGTCAAGCTCCCTTGTGCACTTGCACTCGACACCTGATTGCCAACCAGGCTGAGGGAACCTTTGGGCGCCTCCGTTACATTTTGGGAGGCAACCGCCCCAGTTAAACTACCCACCTGACACTGTTCCTGATCCGGATCACGGACCGAGGTTAGACATCCAATTCGACCAGAGTGGTATTTCAACGGCGACTCCACGAACACTGGCGTGCCCGCTTCACGGTCTCCCACCTATCCTACACAAGCCGAACCGAACACCAATATCAAGCTGTAGTGAAGGTCCCGGGGTCTTTCCGTCCTGCCGCGCGTAACGAGCATCTTTACTCGTAGTGCAATTTCGCCGAGCCTGTGGTTGAGACAGCTGAGAAGTCGTTACGCCATTCGTGCAGGTCGGAACTTACCCGACAAGGAATTTCGCTACCTTAGGATGGTTATAGTTACCACCGCCGTTTACTGGCGCTTGAGTTCTGAGCTTCGCACACCCGAAGGGCGCACTAACCCGTCCCCTTAACGTTCCAGCACCGGGCAGGCGTCAGTCCGTATACATCGTCTTACGACTTCGCACGGACCTGTGTTTTTAGTAAACAGTCGCTTCTCACTGGTCTCTGCGGCCGGCCGGTGCTGCCCACTGCAAGAGTGTTCACACCCACCGGCCCCCCTTCTCCCGAAGTTACGGGGGCATTTTGCCGAGTTCCTTAACCACAGTTCGCTCGATCGCCTCGGTATTCTCTACCTGACCACCTGAGTTGGTTTGGGGTACGGGCCGCTCGGAACTCGCTAGAGGCTTTTCTCGGCAGCATAGGATCATCGGATTCGCCTCATTCGGCTATGCGTCAGGCCTCACCCTGCGTGCGGCGCGGATTTACCTACGCCACGGGCCACACCCTTGCACCGGTACTACCACTCACCGGCCCGACTACCTTCCTGCGTCACCCCATCGCTTGCCTACTACCAGTCCGGGTCCCCAGCTACTCCCACCCCACACCCGAAGGCGTGGAGCGGTTTCGGTGGGTCAGCATCGCTGGCCTGAGCATGGGCGTTCCTTCGCGGGTACGGGAATATCAACCCGTTGTCCATCGACTACGCCTGTCGGCCTCGCCTTAGGTCCCGACTCACCCTGGGCGGATTAGCCTGGCCCAGGAACCCTTGGTCTTCCGGCGGGGGAGGTTCTCACTCCCCTCTCGCTACTCATGCCTGCATTCTCACTCGCATGGCGTCCACGGCTGGATTCCTCCGCCGCTTCACCCGCCACACGACGCTCCCCTACCCACCCCACCACCTGGCCTCCGGTCCGAAGACAGAAGACGGGTGCACGGCGGAGTGCCACGGCTTCGGCGGTGTGCTTGAGCCCCGCTACATTGTCGGCGCGGAACCACTTGACCAGTGAGCTATTACGCACTCTTTCAAGGATGGCTGCTTCTAAGCCAACCTCCTGGTTGTCTCTGCGATCCCACATCCTTTTCCACTTAGCACACGCTTAGGGGCCTTAGCCGATGATCTGGGCTGTTTCCCTCTCGACTACGAACCTTATCGCCCGCAGTCTCACTGCCGCGCTCTCACTTACCGGCATTCGGAGTTTGGTTGACGTCAGTAACCTTGTGGGGCCCATCGGCCATCCAGTGCTCTACCTCCGGCAAGAAACACGCGACGCTGCACCTAAATGCATTTCGGGGAGAACCAGCTATCACCGAGTTTGATTGGCCTTTCACCCCTACCCACAGCTCATCCCCCAGGTTTTCAACCCTGGTGGGTTCGGTCCTCCACGCGGTCTTACCCGCGCTTCAACCTGGCCATGGGTAGATCACTCGGCTTCGGGTCTAGGACACGCGACTGTCGACACCGAAGTGCCACCGCCCTGTTCGGACTCGCTTTCGCTACGGCTACCCCCCACGGGTTAACCTCGCCACGTACCACTAACTCGCAGGCTCATTCTTCAAAAGGCACGCAATCACCGCCGCACACCCCAAGGTGCGCGCTTCACGGCTCTCACGGCTTGTAGGCACACGGTTTCAGGTACTATTTCACTCCCCTCCCGGGGTACTTTTCACCTTTCCCTCACGGTACTCGTCCGCTATCGGTCACCAGGGAGTATTCAGGCTTAGCGGGTGGTCCCGCCAGATTCACACCGAATTCCACGGGCTCGGTGCTACTTGGGATACGACTCGGGAGACGCAGCGTTTTCGGGTACGGGGCTCTCACCCTCTGCGGCGACCCCTTCCAGAGGCCTTCCCCTAACACTGACGCTTTCTCACTCCCCGCCCGGGCGGCAGCCCCGACAGAATCGTCCCACGACCCCGACCACACAACGCCTGCCGGCTATCACATGCGATCGGTTTAGCCTCATCCGCTTTCGCTCGCCACTACTCACGGAATCACGGTTGTTTTCTCTTCCTGTGGGTACTGAGATGTTTCACTTCCCCACGTTCCCTCCACACGCCCTATGTGTTCAGGCGCGGGTCACACCACATGACTGGTGCGGGGTTCCCCCATTCGGACACCCTCGGATCAACGCTCGGTTGGCAGCTCCCCGAGGCATATCGCAGCCTCCCACGTCCTTCATCGGCTCCTGGTGCCCAGGCATCCACCGTGTGCCCTCAACATCTTGGCCACACAAAAACCCACTCCAACCACCCACGAGGGGCAACCGGAGCGGGACACCTACAAGAAACTCGACCCCGCACGGACACTCCGGACGAACCGGAACCCCCGCGCGGGTCAAAAGATGCTCGCGTCCACTGTGCAGTTCTCAACGACCAACCAGTCACCTTCCGCACGACCCCACCAGACCCCACCCCACCGACCCGCCCACCGGCGGACCAACGAGACGAGCGATGTGAGACCAGGAAGGCCCCGGACCAGAGACAACCACCCCCCGCCCGCACCCGGCACACACCGGACACGACCACGGGGGCCCGTTCCCTCAGGACCCAACAGCGTGCCTACGACCGACCCACCCGCACCCACCCCGTTCCTCACCCCGTCCCCCCGCCAGGGGGCACGACGCCGTACTAGGAGCAGCCACCGGCTGCCGGCCGAACTGGTCAGCGTTCCACCCTCGAGCACCACCCCAACCACCCGCGGTTCCCCACAGTCGAGGACCCGTCGCGGGCCGGGCGCGGCTCTGCACCCACCGGCACAACCGATGAGCGAGATGCTCCTTAGAAAGGAGGTGATCCAGCCGCACCTTCCGGTACGGCTACCTTGTTACGACTTCGTCCCAATCGCCGATCCCGCCTTCGACGGCTCCCTCCCACGAGGGGTTGGGCCACCGGCTTCGGGCGTTACCGACTTTCGTGACGTGACGGGCGGTGTGTACAAGGCCCGGGAACGTATTCACCGCAGCGTTGCTGATCTGCGATTACTAGCGACTCCAACTTCATGGGGTCGAGTTGCAGACCCCAATCCGAACTGAGACCGGCTTTTTGGGATTCGCTCCACCTCGCGGTATCGCAGCCCTTTGTACCGGCCATTGTAGCATGTTTGCAGCCCTAGACATAAGGGGCATGATGATTTGACGTCATCCCCACCTTCCTCCGAGTTGACCCCGGCAGTCTCCCATGAGTCCCCACCATCACGTGCTGGCAACATGGAACGAGGGTTGCGCTCGTTGCGGGACTTAACCCAACATCTCACGACACGAGCTGACGACAACCATGCACCACCTGTGCACGACGCCAAAGGCACCCCGTATCTCTACGAGATTTCCGTGCATGTCAAGCCTAGGTAAGGTTCTTCGCGTTGCATCGAATTAAGCAACATGCTCCGCCGCTTGTGCGGGCCCCCGTCAATTCCTTTGAGTTTTAGCCTTGCGGCCGTACTCCCCAGGCGGGGCGCTTAATGCGTTAGCTGCGGCACGGAGACCGTGGAATGGCCCCCACACCTAGCGCCCAACGTTTACGGCGTGGACTACCAGGGTATCTAATCCTGTTCGCTCCCCACGCTTTCGCTCCTCAGCGTCAGTATCGGCCCAGAGACCCGCCTTCGCCACCGGTGTTCCTCCTGATATCTGCGCATTTCACCGCTACACCAGGAATTCCAGTCTCCCCTGCCGAACTCCAGTCCGCCCGTATCGACTGCAGGCCTGAGGTTGAGCCTCAGGTTTTCACAGCCGACGCGACGAACCGCCTACGAGCTCTTTACGCCCAATAATTCCGGACAACGCTTGCACCCTACGTATTACCGCGGCTGCTGGCACGTAGTTGGCCGGTGCTTCTTCTGCAGGTACCGTCACCTTCCGGCTTCGTCCCTGCTGAAAGAGGTTTACAACCCGAAGGCCGTCATCCCCCACGCGGCGTCGCTGCGTCAGGCTTCCGCCCATTGCGCAATATTCCCCACTGCTGCCTCCCGTAGGAGTCTGGGCCGTGTCTCAGTCCCAGTGTGGCCGGTCACCCTCTCAGGCCGGCTACCCGTCGTCGCCTTGGTAGGCCACTACCCCACCAACAAGCTGATAGGCCGCGGGCCCATCCCCAGCCGGAAACCCTTTCCACCACCAGACCATGCGGCCAGCAGAGGACATCCGGTATTAGCCCCAATTTCTTGGAGTTATCCCAGAGCCGGGGGCAGGTTGCCCACGTGTTACTCACCCGTTCGCCACTCATCACCACCCGAAGATGGATCAGCGTTCGACTTGCATGTGTTAAGCACGCCGCCAGCGTTCGTCCTGAGCCAGGATCAAACTCTCCGTAGATGATTTGACACCAGGCCGAGAACCGAGACCTGACAGATCTCGGACACACAACCTCAAAGAAACCCACAGCCCGACCGGACAAACCGACCAGACCACGAGGATTGTTACTTGGCACTGACTTTCGGCACGCTGTTGAGTTCTCAAGGAACGGACGCGCTCGTACTCCGGCCTTGTGGGCCGTTGTCCGAGGCGGTGTCCTCACTGTACACCCGCTCCGCAGCAGTCGGGCCTCGAGGGCCTGTCCGGCGGTTGACCAGGCTGGCGGCCCGGTCCGTTCTCGCGTGGTGCAGAGAGAAAGATACACGCTCCCGGAGGGGTCGTGCAGGGGGGTCCCCTGGCACCGTCCCGAGCCTCCCCGATGCCCGTCAGGCCACGCCCGCTGGACGGAACTGCACGCTCACCCGTGGCCCCACCGGCTTCGCCGTCTTCGGGATGCAGTGCTCCCACGTGCGCTGGCAGGAGCCGCCCATGACGACGAGGTCGCCGTGGCCGAGGGGGAAGCGGAGCGTCTCCCCGCCACCGACCGGACGCAGCAGCAGCGGCCGCGGGGAACCGAACGACACGATGGCGACCACCGTGTCCTGCGTCCGGCTGCGCCCCAGCCGGTCCCCGTGCCAGGCGACGCTGTCCCGGCCGTCCCGGTACAGGCACATGCCGGCCGTGACGAAGGGCTCGCCCAGCTCCGGTGCGTAGTGCGCGCCGAGCGCCTCGCGGGCCTGCGTCAGCAGCGGGTGCGGGAGCGTCTCCTCACGGCCGTACCACCGCAGCAGCCGGGGCACGGCCACCTCGCGGTCGTACATCTGCCGCCGGTCGGCCCGCCAGCCGATGTCCCCGAGCAGCACCTCGAGGACGGCGTCGGAGCCCTGCACCCACCCGGGCAGGTGGTCCACCCACGCCCTCCGGCTCAGCCGGTGCCGGGTGGGGGTGAGCGGTGCCAGCGAGGGCTCCTCGGCGACGTCCCACATCGACGGCTGGTGCGCGAGCGTCATGGCGGCAGGCTACGCGGGATCGAACGTGTGTACGACCCCTCAGGCGGTGAGGGCCAGGGCGAAGGGCAGCACCCGCGAGGCGCCGGCCAGCCGCAGCTCCCGGCCGGCCACCGTCATCGTCCAGCGTGAGTCGGCGAGGTCGTCGACCAGCAGCACCGGCACCGGGCCGAGCTCGTCGAGGCGGGCCCGCAGCTCGGGGCCGACGACGATCCGCTGCCACACCCCCGCCAGCCGGAAGGCGCTGTTGCCGCCGGGTCCGCCGGTCGGTCCCCCGTGGGCGAGCGACAGCTCGCCCAGGTAGGGCAGCCGGCCCAAGCGCGCCAGCCCCTGCGCGACCCCGGCCACCAGCCGCGGCCGGCGACGCGAGGGGACCCCCACCACGGCGGCGGGCCGCTCGGCCCAGTCCCAGGCGGCGAGCACCCGCCCGCACGCCCGCAGCAGGTCGTCGTCCGGGGGGACGTCGGAGACCGAGCGCTGGACCGGGACATCGAAGGCGGCGTCCGGGTCCTCCTCCAGGCCGGGGGCCTCGAGGTCGAGGGTCACCGTGCCGCCCACGCCGTCGTCACCGAGCAGGGTGCGCAGCCGCTGGCCCCAGCCGAGGTCGGTGAGGCGGGCGACGGCCCGGCCCGGGTCGAGCTGCTCGCCCGGCGCGATCCTGCCCTTGACGGTGACGCCGAGGCGGTCGGCACCGGTGGGCCACTGGGCGCGCGGCGCCAGCTCGACGCCGGGGCGGTCGAGGACGGCGGAGGCGGCCTGCGCGGCACCCTCCGGGACCTCGGTCGGGTACCAGGGGCCGGCGCAGACGTCGCAGCGGCCGCAGGGCGCGGCGGTCGGGTCGTCGAGCGCCTCCTGGAGGAAGGCCATGCGGCACCGCGCCTCGTCCACCGGCCTCGCGTAGGCGATCATCGCCCGCTGCTCGGCCTCCCGGGTGCGGGCCACCCGGGCGTAGCGGTCGGCGTCGTAGACCCACGGCCGTCCGGTGGACCGCCAGCCGCCCTGCACCCGCTCCACCGCGCCGTCGACGGCGAGCACCTTGAGCAGCAGCTCCAGCCGGGAGCGGCGGACGTCGGCAACGGTCTCCAGCCGGGCCACCGACCACGCCCTGCCGTCGGCCATCGCGGTGAGGACGGCGGCGGCGTGGTCCTCCCGCGGCATGGAGGAGGTGGCGAACCACTGCCAGATGGCGAGGTCCTCCGGCCCGGGCAGGAGCAGCACGTCGGCGTGCTCGACGGCGCGGCCGGCGCGGCCGACCTGCTGGTAGTAGCTGACCGGCGACGACGGCGCGCCCAGGTGGACGACGAAGCCGAGGTCGGGCTTGTCGAAGCCCATGCCCAGCGCCGAGGTGGCGACCAGCGCCTTCACCCGGTTCTCCCGCAGCGCCTCCTCGGCGTCCTTGCGGTCGGCGTCGTCGAGGCGGCCGGTGTAGGCGCGCACGTCGTGACCGGCGTCGCGCAGCAGGGACGCCGTCTCCTCGGCCGCGGAGACGGTGAGCGTGTAGACGATGCCGCTGCCCGGCAGGTCGCCGAGGTGGGCGGCCAGCCAGGCCAGCCGCGCCCGGTCGGTGGGCAGGCGGAGGACGCCGAGGCGCAGCGAGTCGCGCGCCAGCGGCCCGCGGACCGTGGTCACCCCGACGCCGCCCGCGCCGAGCTGCTCGGCGACGTCGGCGACCACGCGCTCGTTGGCCGTGGCCGTCGTCGCCAGGACCGGTGTGCCGGCCGGCAGCGTGCCGAGCAGGTCGCGGATGCGGCGGTAGTCGGGGCGGAAGTCGTGCCCCCAGTCGGAGACGCAGTGCGCCTCGTCCACGACCAGCAGGCCGCAGCGGGCGACCAGGCCGGGCAGCTGCTCCTCGCGGAAGCGCGGGTTGGTCAGCCGCTCGGGCGAGACGAGCAGGACGTCGACGTCGTCGGCGGCCAGGCGCGCGGCGACGTCGTCCCACTCGGTGGCGTTGGCGCTGGAGATCTCCACCGCCCGGATGCCGGCGCGGGCCGCGGCGGCCACCTGGTCGCGCATCAGCGCCAGCAGCGGGCTGACCAGCAGCGTCGGCCCGGCGCCGCGGCGGCGCAGCAGCGCGGTGGAGACGAAGTAGACCGCCGACTTGCCCCACCCGGTGCGCTGCACGACCAGCGCGCGCTCGGAGCGCTCGACGAGCGCGGCGACGGCGGCGTCCTGCCCCTCGCGGAAGCCCGCGTCGGGCCGGCCGGTCAGCTCCCGGAGGACGGTGAGCGCCTCGACGGCGAGGTCGGACGTCGGCGCGGCGGTGGTCATGGGTCCCGACAGTAGGTGCGGCCGCCGACAGCGCGGCCCTCGCGCGCGGGAGCTGGGGACGGCGGGCAGGATGGGGACGATGCGGCCGCCGGACAACCACGTGCACACCGGGTGGTCGTGGGACACGCCCAGCTCGGTGACGATGGCCCGCGCCTGCGAGAAGGCGGTGGCGCTCGGGCTGCCGGCGATCGCCTTCACCGAGCACCTCGACTTCACCGTGTGGGGACCCGACGACCGCGCCACCACGCTCGGGCTGGTCGACCGGCACGCCTCCCGCCACCAGCCGATCGACACCGAGGGCTACTGGGCCGAGCTGGCCGAGGTCCGCGAGCGGTTCCCCGAGCTGCGCGTCTGGTCCGGCGTCGAGGCCGGCGAGCCGCACCTGTTCTCCGCCAGCGTCGCCGCCCACCTGCGCGACGCCCCGGTGGACCGCGTCCTCGGCTCGCTGCACTCCCTGCACGACGGTGACCGGCTCTACGGCGTCGGGCAGCTGCTCTACCAGGACGCCGACGGCACGATGCGCCGCTACCTCGCCGAGGTCGTGGACATGGTGGAGAGCAGCGACGTCTTCCAGGTCCTCGCGCACGTGGACTTCCCGCGGCGCTACTGGCCCGGCGGCTCGCACCGGTACGTGGAGAAGGACTACGAGGAGGAGTACCGGGCGGTGTTCCGCGCCCTGGCCGGCACCGGGCGGGCGCTCGAGGTGAACACCAGCAGCCCGCTGGCCTCGGCCGACCAGGTGCGCTGGTTCCGCGAGGAGGGCGGCGAGGCGGTGAGCTTCGGCAGCGACGCCCACCAGTCGGCCGCGGTGGGCCAGCGCTTCGACCTCGCGGTCGACGTCGTCGAGGCGGCCGGCTTCCGCCCGGGCCGGGACCGCTTCGACTTCTGGCGCCGCTGAGGCCCCCGGCGCCGCCGGTCTCCGCGGTGCACCTCCGCGGACGTGCACACGGGTACTTCAGCGCTGAGACATCTCCCGCTACCGTGCGCGGGTGACCTCCCGCCGCGTCGTGATCGCGCTCGGGGGCAACGCCATGACCGGCCCGGACGGATCGGCGACGCCGGTCGCCCAGCGGGAGGCCATCGCCGTCGCCGCGCAGCACGTGGCCGAGGTCGTGGCGACCGGCGCGCACGTCGTCCTCACCCACGGCAACGGGCCGCAGGTCGGCAACCTGCTGGTCAAGAACGAGCTGGCCGCGCACGAGGTCCCGCCCGTGCCGCTGGACTGGAACGTCGCCCAGACCCAGGCGACGATCGGCTTCACGCTGGCCGACGAGCTCGACGCGGCGCTGGCCGCCCGGGGGCTGCCGCAGCGCACGGCGGCGCTGGTCACCCGCACGCTGGTCGACCCCGCCGACCCCGGGTTCGCGTCCCCGGCCAAGCCGGTCGGCCGCTACCTGCCCGCCGAGCAGGCCGCCCGCTTCGTCGCGCTCGGCCAGACCTGGGAGGACCGCGGCCCGCGCGGGTGGCGTCGGGTGGTCGCCTCCCCCGAGCCGCGGTCGGTCGTCGACACGCCGGCGATCGCCGCCCTCGCCGGCGCCGGGTTCGTCGTCGTCTGCGCCGGTGGCGGCGGCGTGCCGGTGGTCGACGACGGTGCCGACGGCGCGGCCCTGCGCGGGGTGGAGGCCGTCGTCGACAAGGACCTGACCGCCGCGCTGCTGGCCCGCGAGCTGATCGCCGACACCCTGGTCATCGCCACCGACGTCGCCTCCGTGATGGTCGACTTCGGGACGCCGTCGGCCCGGCCGCTGCGCCGGGTCACCGCCGCCGAGCTGCGGGGGCACGCGGCGGCCGGCCAGTTCGCCCGCGGCAGCATGGGCCCCAAGGTCGAGGCCGCGCTGCGCTTCGTCGACGGGCACCCCGGCGGCCGCGCCGTCATCACCTGCCTCGAGTCCATCTCCGACGCCGTCCGCGGTGACGACGTCGGCACCGTCATCACCGCCAGCTAGAGGAGTACCCGTGCCCGCACCGATCGAGGTCCGCAAGGTCCCGCTGCACAACGTCAGCGACGCCTCCGAGCTGGCGAAGCTCGTCGACGAGGGCGTCATGGAGGCCGACCGGGTCGTCGCCGTCATCGGCAAGACCGAGGGCAACGGCGGGGTCAACGACTACACCCGGATCATCGCCGACCGCGCCTTCCGCGAGGTGCTGCTGGAGAAGGGCAGCCGGTCGAAGGAGGAGGTGGGGGAGATCCCGATCGTGTGGTCGGGCGGCACGGACGGCGTCATCAGCCCGCACGCGACGGTCTTCGCCACGCTGCCGGGGGACGCCGTCGAGGAGACCGACGAGCCGCGGCTGACCGTGGGCTTCGCGATGAGCGACGTGCTGCTGCCCGAGGACATCGGCCGGATCACGATGGTGGAGAAGGTGGCCGAGGGCGTGCGGCGGGCGATGGCCGAGGCGGGCATCACCGACCCGGCCGACGTCCACTACGTGCAGACCAAGACGCCGCTGCTGACCATCGAGACGATCCGCGACGCCAGGGCCCGCGGCCAGCAGACCTACTACGACGAGCCGCACGGCTCGATGGACCTGTCCAACGGGACGACGGCGCTGGGCATCGCGGTGGCCCTCGGCGAGATCGAGATGCCGAGGCAGGAGCAGGTCATGCGCGACCTGTCGCTGTTCAGCGCGGTGGCGTCGTGCTCGTCGGGCGTGGAGCTGGACCGGGCGCAGATCGTCGTCGTCGGCAACGCGCGCGGGCACGGCGGGGCCTACCGGATCGGCCACTCGGTGATGCGCGACGCCCTGGACCAGGACGGCATCTGGAACGCCATCCGGGACGCCGGCCTCGAGCTGCCCGAGCGGCCGCACCCCTCCGACCTCGGCGACCGGCTGGTCAACGTCTTCCTCAAGTGCGAGGCCGACCCGACCGGCTACGTCCGCGGCCGGCGCAACGCGATGCTCGACGACTCCGACGTCTTCTGGCACCGGCAGATCAAGGCCACCGTCGGCGGGGTGGCGGCCTCGGTGACCGGCGACCCGGCGGTGTTCGTCTCGGTGGCCGCGGTGCACCAGGGCCCCTCGGGCGGCGGCCCGGTGGCCGCGATCGTCCGGGCCTGAGGGAGGCCGCCCGGCTCAGTAGCGGAAGCGGCCGACCAGGGCGGTGAACTCCCCCGCCATCCGGGACAGCTCCTCGGCGGCCTGCGCGGTCTGCCCCGCCCCGCCGTGGGGCACCACGCCGTCCGTCCTCGGCCGGGCCCGCACCCGCGGCACGCCGGGCCGACACGCTGGACGCTGGACGACGGCAGCACCTGGCTGGTCGGGGAGCTCGGTCGGCGGGCGGGGGTCCCGCCGGACGACCTGCGCGACGGCCTCGCCGAGCTCGCCGGCACGGGCCACGACGACGTCGCGGTGCTCGCCGTCCGCGTGCCGGGCTGACCGGTCGCCGAGGACGAGCCGCGCGCCCGCCACCCGGTTAGCGTCAGGCCGACCGATCGGAGGTGCGGATGATCGACAAGCGGGTCGCGTCGCTGGCCGACGCCGTCGCGGGCATCGAGGACGGCGCCACCGTGCTGGTCGGCGGGTTCGGCGCCTCCGGCGTCCCGGTCGAGCTGGTGCACGCGCTGCTCGACCAGGGCACCACCGACCTCACCGTCGTCACGAACAACGCCGGGTCCGGCGAGACCGACGTCGCCGCGCTGCTGCGCGAGCGGCGGGTGCGCAGGATCGTCTGCTCGTACCCGCGGTCGGCCGGCTCGATCTGGTTCGAGGAGCGCTGGCGGGCCGGCGAGGTGGAGCTGGAGCTGGTGCCGCAGGGGACGCTGAGCGAGCGGATGCGGGCCGCGGCGGCCGGGCTGGGCGGGTTCTTCACCCCCACCGGCGCCGACAGCCGGCTGGCCGAGGGCAAGGAGGTGCGGGTCATCGACGGACGACGGCACGTGTTCGAGGAGCCGCTGCCCGGCGACGTCGCGCTGGTCAAGGCCGCGCGCGCCGACCGCTGGGGCAACCTCGTCTACCGCACCGCGGCGCGGAACTTCGGCCCGACGATGGCCGCGGCCGCCGCGCTCACCGTCGTCCAGGTCGACGAGTTCGTGGAGCTCGGCGAGCTGGACCCGGAGGCGATCGTGACGCCGGGGATCTTCGTCGACCGCGTCGTCCGGGTGAGTGCGGCGTGAGCCTGGACCTGCGGGACGTCGCCCGCCGGGTCGCCCGCGACATCCCCGACGGCGCCTACGTCAACCTCGGCATCGGCCTGCCGACGCTGGTCGCCGACTGCGTGGGCCACGACAAGGAGGTCGTCTACCACTCGGAGAACGGCATCCTCGGGATGGGCCCGGCGCCCGCGCCGGGCGAGGAGGACCCGGAGCTGATCAACGCCGGGAAGCAGCCGGTCACCCTGCTGCCCGGCGGGGCGTTCTTCCACCACACCGACGCCTTCCTGATGATGCGCGGCGGGCACGTCGACGTGACGGTGCTCGGCGCCTTCCAGGTGTCGGAGACCGGCGACCTCGCCAACTGGGCCACCGACGACGCCACGCACCCACCGGCCGTCGGCGGCGCGATGGACCTCGCCGTCGGCGCCAGGCGGGTGCTGGTGCTGACGACGCACACCACGCGGGCCGGCGAGCCGAAGCTGCTGCCGCGCTGCACCTACCCGCTGACGGCGGCCGGCGTGGTCGACCGCGTCTACACCGACCTCGCCGTCCTCGACGTCACCGGCAGCGGGTTCCTGGTGCGCGAGATGGTGGCCGGGCTCTCTCGCGAGGACCTGCAGGGCCGCACGGCCGCGCGGCTGGCCTTCGCCGACGACCTGGCCGTGCTGGAGCCGGGTCAGCGGGAGTAGTACTCCACGACCAGCTGCTCCTCGCACACGACCGGGACCTCGTCGCGGGTGGGCACGCGGTCGACGCGGCAGGTGAGGTCGGCCAGGCGGACCTCGAGGTAGCCCGGGGCAGTGGCGTGCGCGCCGGCGGCGGCGACCCGGAACGGCTCCTTCGTGCGCGACCCCTCGGCGACCTGCACGACGTCGCCGGGGCGCAGCCGGTAGGAGGGCCGGTCGACCCGCCTGCCGTTGACCAGCACGTGCTGGTGGGTGACGAACTGGCGCGCCTGGTAGACGGTGCGGGCGAAGCCGGCGCGCAGCACCGTGGCGTCCAGCCGCGACTCCAGGTCCTGCAGCAGCGCCTCGCCGGTCTTGCCGCCGGTCCGCCGGGCCCGGTCGAAGGCGGCGCGCAGCTGGGTCTCGCTGACGTCGTACTGCGCGCGCAGCCGCTGCTTCTCCAGCAGCCGGGTCGAGTAGTCGCTCTGCTGCTTGCGCTTGCGGCCGTGCTCGCCCGGCGGGTAGGGCCGCCGCTCGAAGTAGCCGACCGCCTTGGGGGTGAGCGCCAGGCCGAGCCGGCGGCTGAGGCGGACCTTCGGGCGCGGGGTGTTCACACGGACCTCCGTTGTTTGGTTAGGCTCACCTTACAATCCCCTCCACGGTCTCCCTGAGGTGATCCGATGAGCACCGGCCGCCCCTCCCGTGCCGAGTCCGGTCCCGGATCCGGAGCCGGCGGCACCGGCATCCCGCAGCCTCCGCCGGCCGAGCGCGCCCGCACGGTGGCCGCCCGCGCCTCCGCGACGCTGCACGCGGTCGGCGTGGGCGCGGTCGCGCTGTCCGTCGCCGGCACGACGGCCGCCGGGCAGGTGCTGGTCGTCGTCCCGGCGGACGGGCGGCTGGCGGCGGCGCTGCGGACCTCTCCGCTCGGCGACCTGCCGGCCCGCCTCACCGTGGTCGACCGCTCGCCGTTCGCCGTGCGGCACCCGGTGCGCGGGCAGGTGGAGCTCTCCGGCTGGCTCACGCCGGTGCACCCGGCCGACGTGCAGCGCTGCCTGCTCGACCTCGCCGACGTCCACCCCTCCGACGTCCTGCTCGACGTGGGGCTGCGCGCCGTGCTGCTGCGGCTCGACCTGGCCGAGGTGCTGCTCACCGACGCCGGCACGACGTCCGAGGTCGACCCCGACGACTTCGCCGCCGCCCGGCCGGACCCGCTGGGCCCGGGCGAGGTGGACCTGGCGACCGGCCACGGGGAGCCGCTGGACCGCCTGCTCGGGCGGGTGCAGGCCTGGGCCGGCCGCCGCGACGACGTCCGCCTGCTCGGCCTGGACCGCTTCGGGGTGCGGTTCCGCGTCGAGGGCCACGGCAGCTGCTACGACCTGCGCGTGCCCTTCGCCGAGCCGCTGACCACGGGCACCGGCCTCGGCGCGGCGCTGGACACGCTGCTCACCCGCGGCCCCGCCTAGCGCTCGCCGGCCGCTCCCCGCGCCGCCGTCGTCAGCGGGGGGTGCGGGCCTCCTGGGCCAGGGCGGCCAGCGCCTGCTCGAAGCACTCCCGCGGCGGCTGCACCAGCCCGGCGCCCACCTGACCGGTGCCGGCGACCCGCCCGGCCATGCCGGTGTTGATCTGCGGCAGCCAGCCGGTGCGCGCGACCGACAGCACGTCGATGCCGGTCGGCGCGCCGCGGAAGCCGAGGACCGGGATCGCCATCGCCGGGTTCTCGGCCAGCGTGAGCTGGTACATCCGCTCCGTGGTGGCCAGCGCGTCGGGCACCGTGCCACCGACGAACCGCACGATCGCCGGGGCCGCGGCCATGGAGAACCCGCCGACGCCGTAGGTCTCCATGATCGCCGAGTCACCGATGTCGGGGTTGGCGTCGTCGGGGCCGTAGTCGCCGAGGAACAGGCCCACCGGCGTCTGCGCGGGGCCGGTGAACCAGCGGTCGCCGGTGCCGGCGGTCTGGACGCCGAACTCCGTGCCGTTGCGGCTCATCACCGTGACCATCGTCGAGCCGGGGACGTCGCGGGCGGCGTCCATCGCGAGCTTCGCCGTCGGCATGCCGAGGTTGAGGAAGAAGTGCTCGTTGCCGCCGATGAACCGCAGCGCGGCGGCGACGTCGTCCCCCGGCGCGTGCAGCGCGACGAGGGCCGGCGCGAGGTCCCGCAGCGCCATGAGCGAGCCGGCGCGGTTGCGGTTGTGCCCCTCGTCGCCCATCTGCAGCATCTGCGCGAGCACCGCCTTGACGTCGAGCGGCTCGGGCATCGAGCGCACCGCCCGGGCGAGCAGCGGGCCGAGGACGTCGCGCATCCAGGCCAGCCGGGTGAGCACCTCCTCGTCGAAGGCGCCCATCCGCAGCACCTTGCCCAGGCCCTCGTTGAGGTTGCAGTACGCGCGACCGCCGCCGACCGGGTCCTCGAGGCACCACGTCCACATCGAGGGGCTGGTGACGCCGGCCATCGGGCCCACGGCCGAGCGGTGGTGGCAGGGGTCGAGCGCGACCCCGCCGGAGGCGAGCAGCCGCTCGGCGTCCTCGACGTCGGCCGCCCACCCCTCGAACAGGCAGGCGCCGACCAGCGCGCCGCGCATCGGGCCGGAGGCGGCCGCCCAGGTCAGCGGCGGCCCGGAGTGCAGCAGCGTGCGGTCGTCCAGACCGAGCACCTCCCGGGCCGGCCGGACGTCGACCAGCTGCGACCCCGCGGCCAGCACCCGCTCGACCGCCGTCCGGTTGGCCGCCGCGCGCCGCGGGTCGAGCGCCAGCGCGGCGAGGTCGCCGGGGTCGCCGAAGGCCGGTGGCCGCCAGTCGACGTCGGCCACCCGGGTCCCCTGCTCCCGCAGCGCGGCGGAGAAGACGTCGACCCCGGCGGCGACGACGGCCGGAGGCCCCGACAAGAGGTCCCTCATCGCGCGGCTCCCAGCAGGTCGAGGGCGTGCCGCGTGGCCGCGGCGTTGGAGGCGAAGACGGCGGCACCGGCCGCGGCGAGGGCGTCGGCCTGCCGGCTCCAGCCCTGCGGGTCGGCGTCGGTGCCGACGAGCGCGACGACCGTCGGCAGGCCCGCCGCCGCCAGTGCCGGCGCCAGCGAGGCGGCCGGGTCGGGGTCGGCGCCGTACCCGAGGACCACGTCGAGCAGCAGCACCGCCGGCTCCCCGGACGCGGCCAGCCGGGCGATCGCCTCGAGCCGCAGCGTCGGGTCGATCATCGGGTGCGCGCGCCCCACGGTGAGCGCGTCGTCGCCGAAGTCGACCACCACGTGGCCGGGTGCGGACAGGTCCGGGGCGGACGGGTCGACGGCGATGCCGAGCTCCGGTCGCAGCGGGGTGTTGGACCGGACGTCGCCGAGCGCCGGCGCGGCCACGAGCATCGCCTCGTCGGCCAGCGTGCCGCCCGAGTAGCAGCCCTTGAGGACGGCGCCGGCCGCGGGCGTGGCGCCGTTCCCCTCTCGCAAGGGCCAGGCCGGGACGGGCACGCCCATGTCGGCGAGCAGCGCCTCGACGGCGGCGGTGAGGTCGGGCGTCTCGGGCGAGAGCACCGCCGAGCGGACCGGGGTGGTCAGGCGGGACGCCGCGTCGGCCACCGCGTCGGCCACCGCCGGGGCGGGCGGCTTGGACACCACGAGCACCCGCTCGGTGGCCGGGTCGGCGTCCAGCGCCGCCAGCGCGTCGAGCGTGGCCAGCCCGCCGACCGCCTCGGACAGATCGCGCCCGCCGACGCCGAGCACGTGCGAGACGCCGACGCCGGCCATGTCGAGCAGGCAGGACACCTGCTGCGCGCCGGTGCCCGAGGCCGCGACGACGCCCACCGGGCCGGGGCGGACGACGTCGGCGAAGCCGAGCGCGACGCCGGAGACGATCGCCGTCCCGCAGTCGGGTCCCATGACCAGCACGCCGGCCGCGCGCGCGGCCCGCTTGAGCGCGACCTCCTGCTCGACCGGGACGCCGTCGGAGAAGACCAGCACGCTGCGGCCGGCGGCGATCGCGTCGGCGGCCTCGAGGACGGCGTACTGCCCGGGGACGCTGACGATCGCCAGCGTCGGGACGTCGGGGGCCTCGTCCAGCGCGGCGCCGGTCGTGCGGGCGGGCTGGGCGTCGGCGGTGGCGCGGGAGCGCTCGCGCTCGGCCAGGGCGGCGTCGACGGCGGCCACCGCGGCGGCCAACGCGTCGTCGTCGACGGCCCGGATCCCGATGAGCAGCTGCTCGGCCGAGGCATCGGCGTCGGGCGCCAGGCCCATGCCCGCGGCGAGGTCCACGTTGAGCGGCGTCGCCATGGCGACGAGGACGGCGGTGACGCCGTCGCGGGCGCCGACGTCCCGGCTGACCTGCATCAACCGGACCGAGTCGGCGTAGACGCCGCCGCGCAGGGACACGTGCCGGACGCCCGGTCCGGCGGCGGGTGCGCTCACCCGGCCGACCGTACCGGGATGCCTCAGCGCTGAGGTATCGGATCGGGACCGTCACGACGATTTAGCGCTGAGGCACTTCCGCGTGTCGGGACCCCGTGACACATTGACGCCTCCCGCGGTCACGGCACCCGCCGGAAGCGCCGGCGTGCTCGTCGAGGAGGCACTCGGATGGCGTTCAGCTGGAAGCTCTACGGGGACGGCAAGACCCCGCCGCTGGGTGAGGCGGTGGCCCCCGACGAGCGGCTGTCGTGGCCACGGACCGTCGGCATCGGCGCGCAGCACGTCGTCGCCATGTTCGGCGCGACCTTCGTCTTCCCGCTGATCATGGGGCTGGACGCCAACCTCGCGATCATGATGAGCGGCATCGCGACGATCGTCTTCCTGCTCATCGTCAAGGGCCGCGTGCCCAGCTACCTGGGCACCAGCGCCGCCTTCGTCGGTGGCGTCGCGGCGATCCGGGCCAACGGCGGTGGGTCCAGCGACGTCGTCGGCGCGATCCTCGTCGCCGGCGTCGCGCTGGCCCTCGTCGGTGTGCTCATCCACTTCGCCGGGCTCGGCGTCATCAACAAGGTGCTGCCCCCGGCCGTCACCGGCGCGGTGGTCATGCTGATCGGGTTCAACCTGGCCCCGGTCGCGGCCGGCATCTACTGGCCGCAGGACCAGTGGGTGGCCCTCGCCACCATGGCGTTCGTCATCGTCGCGTCCCTGGCGCTGCGGGGCTTCATCGCCCGCATCTCGATCCTGCTCGGGCTGGTCTTCGGCTACCTGCTGTCGGTGCTGCTGGACGTCACGGCCGGGGACATCACCTCGCCCGACGGCACGGGCGAGATCAGCACCCGCGAGCGGATCAACTTCGACTCCGTGGGCGAGGCCGACTGGTTCGGCCTGCCCCAGTTCACCTTCCCCACGTTCTCGCTGAACTTCAGCCTGCTGGTGCTGCCCGCCGTCATCGCCCTGGTCGCGGAGAACGTCGGGCACGTGAAGGCGGTCGCGGAGATGACCAAGCGCGACCTCGACCCGGTGATGGGCCGTGCGGTGTTCGCCGACGGTGTGGGCACGGTCCTCGCGACGTCGGTGGGCGGCTCCCCCACCACGACCTACGCCGAGAACATCGGCGTCATGGCCGCCACCCGCGTCTACTCGACCGCGGCCTACTACGTGGCCGCCGTCGTGGCGATCCTGCTGGGCCTGATCCCCAAGTTCGGCGCGCTGATCAGCATCGTCCCGGGCGGGGTGCTGGGCGGGATCACCGTCGTCCTCTACGGGATGATCGGCCTGCTGGGCGCCAAGATCTGGAAGGAGAACCGGGTCGACTTCGCCAACCCGATCAACCTGGTGCCGCTCGCCGCGGGCATCATCATCGGCATCGGCAACGTCACGCTCACCATCACCGACGACTTCTCCCTGCAGGGCATCGCGCTCGGCTCGATCGTCGCGGTGGTCGCCTGGCACGTGGCCCGGGCGCTCGCCCCCGCGGACATGAAGGCCGCGCTGCTCCGCGAGGGGAGCGTCCCGGAGAGCGGCTCCTCACTGGGGCACCACGGTGGCCCCGCGGGCGGCTACGCCGACGAGCGGGGCGGTTCCGACCCGTCGTCGGTCGACGAGGTCGGTCGCGCCGGCATCGACACCCGCCCCGGCATGGACACCCGGGCCGGCGTCGACACCACCAAGGGGACGCGCGACCGGTGAAACCGGCGCCCTTCCGCTACGCGGACCCCCGCTCGCTCGACGAGGCGCTCGACGTCCTCGCCGCGGAGGGGCCCGGCGCCAAGGTGCTCGCCGGCGGGCAGTCGCTGCTGCCGCTGCTGTCCATGCGGCTCGCGGCGCCGACCACGCTGGTCGACGTCAACCGGGTGCCCGACCTCGACGGGGTCGGGGCGAGCGCGGACGGCGTCCGGGTGGGCGCGCTGGTGCGGCACGCCGCGCTGCTGCGCGACGGGCCCGCCGCCCGGGTGCAGCCGCTGCTGGCCCGGGCGACGGCGAACGTGGCGCACCCGGCGATCCGCAACCGCGGGACGACGGTCGGCTCGATCGCGCACGCCGACCCGAGCGGCGAGATGACCGCGGTGCTCGCGCTGACCGGCGGCTCGGTGACCGTGGCGACGCCGTCCGGCCGGTCGGAGGTCGGCTGGCGGGATCTGTTCGTCGGGCCGCTGGAGACCTCGCTGAGCGGCCCGGCGGTCGTCGTCGACGCCTTCTTCCCCGCCCTGCCGGCGCGGTCGGGGACGGCGTTCGCCGAGATCGCGCGGCGCAGGGGCGACTACGCCGTCTGCGGGGCGGGCGTCGTCGTCACGCTCGACGAGGACCGCCGGGTGGCCGCCGTCCAGGCCGCGTACCTGTCGGTGGGGCCGGTGCCCGAGGTGCACGACCTCACCGAGGCGGTGGCCGGCAAGCCGGTCGACAGCGCGGACTGGGCCGCCGCCGGTGCGCTGGCCCGCTCGCTCGTCGACCCCGATCCCGACCTGCACGCCACCGCCGACTACCGGCGGCTGCTGGTCGGCGTGCTCACTGAACGCACGCTCGCCGACGCCGCCGCGGAAGCGGCCGAGAGGACGACCGCATGAGCACCTCCGTCGACACGGAGCGGACCGTGTCGCTCACCGTCAACGGTGTTCCACGGAAAGCGCAGGTGCCGGTGCGCCGGGTGCTGTCGGACCTGCTGCGCGACGACCTGGGGCTGACCGGCACGCACGTCGGCTGCGCGCACGGCGTCTGCGGCTCGTGCACGGTGCTGGTCGACGGCGAGCCGGTGCGCTCCTGCCTGGTGCTGGCCGTGCAGGTCGACGGCGCCGCGGTGACCACGGTCGAGGGGCTGGCCCGCGACGACCACCGGGGCGGGCAGGTGCTGCACCCGGTGCAGGAGGCCTTCCGCGAGTGCCACGCGCTGCAGTGCGGCTACTGCACCCCGGGCTTCCTGGTGACCATCGCCGCGGGGCTGGAGGCCCGGGACCGCTCCGCGGGGATCACCGAGGAGGAGGTCGACGACCTCGTCGGCGGCAACCTCTGCCGCTGCACCGGCTACGCCAACATCAAGAAGGCCGTCCGCCACGCCGCCGCCGCGATGCGGGAGGACGCCCGGTGACCACCAAGCTGTTCGGGGAGCCGGTCCGCCGCCGCGAGGACGCCCGGCTGATCACCGGCAGGGGGCGCTACCTCGACGACATCGGCGCCGGCGCGCTGGCCGCCGCCTTCGTGCGCAGCCCGCACGCGCACGCCCGCGTCCTCGACGTCGACGTCGAGGGCGCGCTGGACGTCGAGGGCCTGGTCGCGATCTACACCTACGAGGACCTCACCGGGCCGATGGCCGAGCCGCTGCCGGTGCTCATCCCGCACCCGCAGCTGCACGCGCCGCGCACCGGGTACCCACTGGCCAACGGCGTGGTCCACCACGTCGGCGAGCCCGTGGTCATGGTCGTGGCCACCGACCGGTACGTGGCCGAGGACGCCGCCGAGCGCATCGTCGTCGGCTACGAGGAGCTGCCCGTCGTCGTCGGCATCGACACCGCCCGAGAGGCGCGGGCCGCAGTGCACGAGGACGTCCCGGACAACGTCGCCGCGCGGCACCACCAGGAGACCGGCGACGTCGAGCCGGCGCTGGCCGCCTCGCCGCACACGCTGGCCTTCACCCAGACCATCGAGCGCAGCGCCTGCACGCCGCTGGAGGGCAAGGGCGTGCACGCCCGCTGGGACCCCGACGACGGCAGCCTGCGGGTCTACTCGAGCACCCAGGCCTCGACGTCGGTGCGCGCGGCGATCGCGGCGAAGCTCGAGCTGTCGCTGGACCGCGTCGAGGTCATCGCACCGGACGTCGGCGGCGGCTTCGGCGTCAAGATCGTGCACCCGTGGCCGGAGGAGCTGCTGGTGCCGATGGCGGCCATCAGGCTGGGCCGCGAGGTGAAGTGGGCCGAGGACCGCCGCGAGCACTTCGTCTCCAGCGCGCACGAGCGCGGGCAGCGGCAGGAGATCACCGTCGGGTACGACGACGACGGCCGGCTCACCGCGCTCGACGTCCACGTCTGGCACGACAACGGCGCCTACACGCCCTACGGGATCATCGTGCCGATCATCACGGCGACGCAGCTGGTCGGGCCGTACGTGGTCCCCGTGTACCGGGTGGTCGTGGAGAGCCTGTACACGAACACCGTCATCGTCACGCCCTACCGCGGGGCGGGGCGGCCGCAGGGCTGCTTCGCGATGGAGCGGACGATGGACCGGGTCGCCGACGCGCTCGGGCTCGACCGGGCCGAGGTCCGCCGGCGCAACCTCATCCAGGCCGACCAGTTCCCCTACGACCACCACCTGACGTTCCAGGACGGCCGGCCGGTCGTCTACGACTCCGGCGACTACCCGGGGCTGCTCGACAAGCTGACCGCGCTGGTCGGCTGGGAGGAGGCGGAGTCGCTGCGGGCCGAGGCCGCCGGTCGCGGGAAGCTGCTGGGCGTCGGGATGGCGCTGTACGTGGAGGGCACCGGGCCGGGGCCCTACGAGGGCGGGCACGTGCAGGTGCTCGGCAGCGGCAAGGTGCTGGTGTCGACCGGGCTGACCTCGCAGGGGCAGGGCCACGAGACGGTGTTCGCGCAGATCGTCGCCTCCGAGCTCGGGGTGCCGATGGACGACGTCGAGGTGCACACCGGCGACACCCGGCGCTTCGGCTACGCCGTCGGCACCTTCGCCTCGCGGGCGGCGGTGATGAGCGGCAACGCCGTGGCGCTCGCCGCCCGGGGTGTGCGGGAGAAGGCGCTGCGGATCGCCGCCGAGGTCCTGGAGGCCGACCCGGGCGACCTGGAGATCGACGAGGGCCTGGTGCAGGTGAGGGGGACGCCGGGGACGTCGATCCCGCTGCGCACGGTCGCCGTCCTGTCCAACCCGCTGCGGTACGCCTTCGACGAGGCCGCCAAGCAGGCGACGCAGTTCGCGGGGCCGGGCGACGACTCCAAGCCGCCGGTGGCCGCCGGCGACGCGCCGGGGCTCGAGCACCGCGACTACTACTCCCCGATCCGGTCGACGTTCGCCTCGGGCGCGCACGCGGCGGTGGTGGAGGTCGACCCGCGGACGTGGGAGATCGACGTCGTCAGGTACGCGGTGGTGCACGACTGCGGCAACGTGGTGAACCCGATGATCGTCGAGGGGCAGGTGCACGGCGGCGTCGCGCAGGGCGTGGGCGGGGCGCTGTACGAGCGGATGGCCTACGACGCCGACGGGCAGCTGCAGAACGCGTCGTTCATGGACTTCCTCATGCCCTACGCCTCCGAGGTGCCCGACGTGGTGATCGACCACCAGCAGACGCCGTCGCCGCTGAACCCGCTGGGGATCAAGGGCGCCGGGGAGGCGGGGGTGATCCCGGGGTCGGCGGCGCTGGCGTCGGCGATCGAGGACGCGGTGGGACGGCGGGTGGCGGCGATGCCGATCTCGCCGTCGGAGCTGTACGACTTGGTGCGGGACGAGACGGCGGAGCGGACGGCGGCGTCGGCCCGCAGGACGGGAGTGCGTGCGTGAACCTCGACGGCTCGGCGGTGCTGCACGGGTCGCCGGACGACGTCTGGCGGGTGCTCACCGACCCGGACGTGCTGGCGCGGACGATCCCCGGCTGCGGGACGCTGCAGCGGGTCGGCGACGACGAGTACCGGATGGACGTGACCGTCGGCGTCGGTGCGATCCGCGGGACCTACGCCGGCCAGGTGCGGCTGACCGACCAGCAGCCGCCGTCGTCCTACGTCATGCACGCCTCGGGCGCCGGGGCGCCGGGCAACCTGCGGGCCAAGGTGGCGATCGAGCTGGTGCCGTCAGACGCCGGCACGACGACGCTGACCTACTCGGCCGACGCGGTCGTGGGCGGGCCGGTGGCCGGAGTGGGTCAGCGCATGATCACCGGTGTCGCCAAGCGGATGGCCGGCCAGTTCTTCACCGCGATCGACGCCGAGCTGACCGGTTCGGCGGTGCCACGTCCGACGTCGGCCGCGGTGAGCTCGACGGACACCGTTCCCGTGGAGACGCCCGCGGCCGCCTCCGCGGCGCCGCAGGTGTCCACCGGGACGACGACCGCTGTGCCGTCGTCCGACCTGCGGACCCTGGCCGTCGGCGCGGTCGGCGGAGCGGGCCTCACCCTGCTCGGCGTCGTCGTCGGCTACCTCCTTGCCTCTCGGAGGAGATGATCGAGACCCGATGTCCGACCAATCCTTGCCTGCATGTCTTACTGGCAAATGCCGAAGTCAGACTAGCAGCGCACCGTCGCATCGATGACCACGGACAGATAAATTGCTTGCAATCTTCCAAGCCGCAAAGAGTAGCTCGAGGCACTTGTCACAAAGGGAGAGCTGCTGCGGCTGCGCGTCCCGGATTTGACTTAGGACATTCTCGTCAACGTAAGTGAAACTTTGAGGTACAGCTGGACTAGGTATCATTCGGGTCAGCGGCATTGGCTCGCGGTAACGCCATACCTCGCCTACCATTATCCCAGCTGCACTCGCCGAGCCCTCATAATAATTCCGGTACGCGCCGGCCTCAATGCAGCCGACCGAACGATAGGCCTTCCATAGTTCCTGAGGCGTCCCCTGCACAATGCCGCTCACAGAGAACTCACCCACGACACTCTTAAGTGGCGACGTGGCATAGATGACCACCGTCTGCACATCCGGCGCAAGTGGACGCTTGCGAAACTCGATCCTCTTTTTTCCAGCCAAGATGGCCTCCGCATAACGCGGATGAATTGCCATTAGGGCCGTGCGGCCAGTTGCTGATGCACCCATGTCGCGCCCCGCTCTCGTACCTGCGTGATCGACTGCGGCCATGATGTCAACACCTCCTGCTGTTGAAGCTCTTCGAGCCCCCAGGAAGGTTCGATGAAGCGATCCTGCCTGAACAGGATCGCAAGAGCCCCACCGACACGCGAGCACATCTGAGCAATCTCGGACGGAGTGTATACGGTGCGTCTACCCACGAAGCTAGCGACCTCGACACTATCCGCCGACCTGAGCGTTTCTTCTACTACACCTACAGCCGTAATCGACTTATCCGGTCCAGACTGGTAGAACAAGAGAGTGTCGCCTGGCAATATGCGACGGGTCGAACTGTTGCAGATGTAGGCTTTTCTGAGGGCATTGCCCCACGGATGCGTTAGGACCGCTGGGTCGGAAAGAGGCAACAGGAGCTGTTCCCCTCTCTCCTCTTCGGCGTTGGGAGCATCCGGGAATAGCTGTGTATGCCACTTGGGGATGATAGGTACCACGAAGACGTGACCTGCGCCTAGAATGGCGGGGGGGCCAAACATAATGTTGTACCCAAGAGCATCGGTCCATTGCTCTTCTGGCGACGGTCGACGGCGCTTCATCAGCACCAGTTCGTCACCTTCTTTCACTGCACTCTGGATGAAGCCGAAGCTATTCAGCAACGCTACGAGGGCTTGATGTTTTGAGTACACCTCCACATAAAGTGACCCATCCCGGCCGGCCCAATCCTGAAATATCGCCTTAAGTAGCAACTCGCCATACTTACTTCCCGAGTAGTCAGCATCAACCTTAAGAGTAGCGATCTTCGTGATTGGCACGGGAAAGTCATAAGAACTGCTCGCTTCGCGACGCTTAACGATGGCTAGGGCAGCGTACTTGCCGTCGTCAAATACCACATAGCAATCACGATTATCGTTATCCGGGCGGACTTTCTCGTTTAGCCAGTCATCAAACCCCGGATAGTCCTCCCTCAGCGACTCGAAAATCTCCTGCTCTCCGTCGAGCGCATAGCTGGCTACTCGAGACACTTTCGGCGGCGGCGTACTAATCGCGGGCGCCAACTGCTCAAGCATGGACACCGCATCAGAGATGCTAAGGACGCGATCTCCAAGGCCAGCGCGTGCTGCTCTGCGCCTGAGCCTTCCATCCTCGGTTATGAGGTAGACCACCGCTTTGTTGTATAAGGCGGCTAGGAGGCGCAAGTCCCTGTGATCGTTCGATCCGACAGCTACGGCTGGAAGGCGCTCCGAGAGTGACTTCGGTATCGTCCCCTCCTGCAACTCGGGATATTTTTGTAGTTCCGCGAGTCTTTGGGCTAAGCGTGATAAATCAGCTCCTTCGCGCAAGTCATCAGCGGAGGCTGGGTGCACAAAGAGTCGGTGTTGCTGTTCGCTCACCAACCGTACGAGGCGCGCCGCAGGCTCGGTCGCAGCCTCCAGGGCCCCTGCGAACGGTTCGAGCGCGATGAAGACGTTGGTGTCCATGAGGAGGCGCAGAGCCTGCGCTGCACTCACTGACCCTTCCACACAACCAGTATCAACCCAAGCTGTCCGAGCGGCCGCTCGGCAAGCATGACCGAGCGGCCTAGGGGCAATCTCCGGCGTCGTCTAGCGGACGGCCGAACAGTCCCCTTGCTTAGTCGACTACAGGTTGTCGAACCTCGTGGCTGCTCGTAGACTCCTCCTTGCGTGTAGCTGCCGCACGCCAGCCGTGCGGCAGGCGTCGAAAATCAACCACCCGACTCACGTCACCTTGCAGCTGAACAGCCTGCTGACTCACTATGGTTGAGCGCCTCAGCGCATCGACCTTGAAGGGGACGGTTCCAGGGCAGCCGATCCCACCTTGAGCATTGGGGCGCGCCAGTGGCACCAAGTACACCGCCCATGGCGTCCGAAGCAGCGTCGAGAGTATGGCGCAGCACATGTTGGCAGAGGTTGCAGCCGGCTTCGCGTTGGAGGTTGGGGTAGGGCGGGTGGCCGTCAACCAGCTCAAGATGAGCACTAGGCGTTTAGGTTCATTAGTGCGGAATTGCTGACGCTCAGATGACAGTAGCTCCTACGAATACTAGACCCTAGGTATGCCCGCAATTTCAGATTATGGAGTGGTCGAAGATTGCTCCAAGGCCTTCCCGCGGCGGCCATGGAAAACGTGGCTTAATAGAAGCCTTCCATCATGGCGCGCAGCCGGAGCCGCTGGTCTCGTCGATTCGAAACCTCCTCACCGACGGGAATGCGATGATTGGGGAGCTGTCCGACCGTCGCCAAGTGTCGTCGTCGGCTGGCTCCTCGGCCGCCGTAGGGACTGACGAGGACACGCTGAGGGTCCCCTCGATGGGATCGAGGGGACCCTCAGCGCGTGGTGTTGACGCCAGTCAGGCCACCGAGCGGCGGCGGGTGATGAGCACTCCCGCGATGGTGGAGACGACCACCCAGCCGGCGATCACCGCGATCGGCGTCGTCGCCGCCCCCTGCTGGGCCAGCACCGTGATCGCGCCCGCCGGGTCCAGCTTCTCCGCGATCTCCGGCTCCACCGAGTTCAGCACCGGCAGGATGCCGAGCACCGTCAGGTAGGTCCCGGTCATCGCGGCGGCCGAGTTGCCCACCGCGGCACCGATCCCGGCCCCGATGACGGCGAACGCCGCCCCGGAGGCGATCACCGCGGCCACGGCCTGTGCGGTCCCGACCCACGAGACCCCGGCGGTGAAGAGCGCCAGCGCTCCGACGGCGCCGGCGACGCCGAGGGAAGCCAACAGCAGCCCGAGGAGGGCCATGGCCGCGGCCTTCGCGGCCAGCACCCGGCCCCGCTGGGGCACCAGCAGGTACGTCGTCTGCACGCTCTTGTGCGTCCACTCCCCTGCGGTCGAGAGCACACCGAGGGCGAGCAGGACCAGCGCGATCAGCATCCCCATGATGCCGAGGGCCATCGCGGCGACGACCCCGCCACCGCTGGTCACGGTGGCCAGCAGGACGCCGAGCGGCCCCACCAGCACGGCCAGCGCGGCCACCGACCGGCCGGAGCGGGTGGACAGGGACTTGCGGATCTCCAGGCCGGTCAGCGCCGGGAAGGACGGACCGGTCCGCCGGGCGGTCGAGCCGGCGACCGGGACGACGGCAGCCGGGACGACGGCGGTGGGGACGACGGCGGTGGGGGTGGGGGTGAGGGTGGTGCTCATGTCAGGTGCCTCTCGTTGCGACGTGGTCCGGGTGGGGTTCATCAGGCATCGGTGAGCTGGAAGAACAGCTCCTCCAGGCCCTGCTCGGAGGGCCGCAGGTCGATCAGGGCGTGGCCGCCGGCTGCCGCCAGCGCACCGATCCGGTCCGGCGAGGCACCCGGCACGACGAGGACGCCGCCGTCCCGGTGCTGCACCTCGAGCCCGGCGGCCGAGAGCGCCGTCTCGAAGGACGCCGCGTCGGCCGCGCGCACCGCCGTCCCGTCGCCGGCCAGGAGCTCGCCGATGGGACCGTCGGCGACGATCCGCCCCGAGCCGATGACCAGCAGCCGGTCGACGGTGTGCTCGACCTCGCCGAGCAGGTGGCTGGACAACAGCACCGTCCCGCCGCGGGCTGCGTGGCCGCGCAGGAGGTCGCGCATCCAGCGGATGCCCTCCGGGTCCAGGCCGTTGGCCGGCTCGTCGAACATCAGCACCGGCGGGTCGGCCAGCAGCGCCGCCGCGATCCCGAGCCGCTGCCGCATGCCGAGCGAGTAGCCGCCGATCCGGCGACCGCCGGCTGCCGTGAGGTCGACCATCTCGAGCACCTCGTCGACCCGCGGAGCCGGGACGCCGATGGTCGCGGCCAGCAGCCGCAGGTGCGTCAGCCCGGTGCGTCCGGGGTGCACCGCCGCGGCGTCGAGCAGCGTGCCCATGACCGCTCCCGGGTTGGGGAGGGAGGTGTAGGGCCTGCCGGCGACCAGCGCGGTGCCGGACGACGCGGGCACCAGCCCGGTGACCATCCGCATGGTGGTGCTCTTGCCGGCGCCGTTAGGGCCGAGGAAGCCGGTCACCGTGCCGGGCTCCAGCTCGAACGACACCCGGTCGACGACCGTCCGGCCGCCGTACTCCTTGGTCAGTCCGCTGACCGTGATCATCGTGGGCTCCTCGTCGTGTCCGCCGTGGTGGTGATGCACAGAGAACCGCGGCGGGCCCGTCGTCCGTGTCAGCCGGGAGCCTCGAACGTGCTGGTCGGAGGTCTCGTCCCGGTCATCCGAAAGTCGACGTCGGCGGTCATCCCACGGCCGACCCGACGGCGACGACCACCGTCCTACGCTGCTGCGCATGGGGCTCCGCGCGCGGCTGTGGCCGGGCCTCTCGACGCGCAGCGTCTGGTTCGAGGTGCTCATCGCCGTCCTCGGCGGGCTGAGCGTCCGAGCGGTCGAGTGGACACCCGGCCCCGCCCCGGTGCCCGTCTCCGTGACCACCACGGCGTCGATCGGCGTCGGCCTGCTGCTGCTCTTCCTGCGCCGGCGGGCCCCGCTGGTCCCCTTCCTCGCGGCCGCTGCGGTGGGCGCGGTCGCCCCGGCTGTCGGCGGCGCCATCCCGCTGGGCGCCTACGCCGTGGGCCGCTACACCGACCGCTGGCCGGTCCGGGCGGTCGCGGGGGTCGCCGGATCGGTCGCGGTCAGCCAGTTCTGGACCGAGCCCTCGCTCGGCGAGGTGGTCGGCGGTCTCGCGGGCGTCGCGTTCGTCGTCCTGCTCCCCGGCGCCATCGGCGCGTGGGTGCGCGCCCGCGCCGACCTGATGACGGCGCTCACCGAGCGGGCCGAGCGGGCCGAGGCCGAGCGGGAGCTCCTGGCGCGCGAGGCCATCGCCGCCGAGCGCGCCCGCATCGCCCGGGAGATGCACGACGCCGTCGGCCACCGGGTGAGCCTCATGGTGCTGCAGGCCGGCGCCATCGAGATGGCCGCGGCCGACCGCGAGCGGGTCGAGCAGCTCGCCTGCCACGTGCAGCGCGCCGGCCGGCAGGCCCTCGACGAGCTGCGGCAGGCGGTCGGCGTGCTCCGCGCCGGCGAGGACGACGGTGCACCCCTCACCCCGCAGCCGGGACTCGACGACCTCGAGCGGCTGGTCAAGGAGTGCCGCGCCGCCGGGATGTCGGTCGAGCTGACCGGTCCCCCGGCCGACGCGGCCCCGGTCGAACCCGCCGTCTCCCGGGCGGCCTACCGCATCGTGCAGGAGGCGCTGACCAACGCGGGCAAGCACGCGCCCGGCGCTCCGGTGCACGTCGACGTCGCCCGCGAGCCCGGGCAGCTCGTCGTCCGCGTGGTCAACGGGACGCCCGCCGAGTCCGCCGGCCCCGGCTCCGGCGGGGGCTTCGGTCTCGTCGGGCTCAGCGAGCGGGTGCGCACGCTGGACGGCCGGCTGCGCACCGAGCCGCGCCTGGACGGCGGCTTCCTCGTCGAGGCGGTGCTCCCGGCATGACGGGGACGCCGATCCGGGTGCTGCTGGTCGACGACGAGGAGCTCGTGCGCTTCGGGCTGCGCACCGTGCTGGAGTCGACGGGCGGCTTCGAGGTGGTCGCCGAGGCCGCCAACGGCGCCGAGGGGGTGCGGGCGGCGGAGCAGCTGCGCCCGGACGTCGTCCTCGTCGACATCCGCATGCCGATGATGGACGGGCTGACGGCGACCAGGCGGATCCTCGCGCTGCCGCACCCGCCGCAGGTCGCCGTCCTCACGACGTTCCACGTGGACGAGTACGTGTACGCGGCGCTGGCCGCCGGGGCCGCCGGCTTCCTGCTCAAGGACACCCCACCCCGGGAGATCGCGGCCGCGGTGCGGGCGGTCGCCGACGGGACGGCGACCCTCTCGCCGAAGGTCACCGCCGCGCTCATCGAGTCCTACGTGGACAAGCGGGCCGCCCCGCGCAAGGCCCAGGCGCTGCGCCGGGTCGCGGGCCTCTCCGACCGCGAGCGCGAGGTGCTGCAGCTGCTGGGCAGCGGCGGGTCGAACGCGGAGCTGGCCGGACGCCTCTTCGTGAGCGAGGCGACGGTGAAGACCTACGTCTCCCGGTTGCTCGCCAAGCTCGACCTGGCCAACCGCACGCAGGCCGCCATCCTCGCCCACGAGGCCGGCCTGCTCGAGGACTGAGACGTCCCGCGGCTGCACCGGGGTTCAGGGGGTGGCCGCGGCAGCGACGTCCAGCGGGGTGCCGGTCTCGCGCTCGGAGACCTGCCACAGGACGTCGATCCGCTCCTGCAGGTGGAGCCGACGCAGGACCGGCCGCCGCACGGCCGGGCCGTGCGAGCCGTACCGCGGCGCGTACAGCTCCCCGCCGCGGGCCCGCGGGTCGGTCGCGGCCCGCAGCTGCGGCCGGGCGCCCTCGAACGGCGACGTCCCCGACCGCGCGGTCACCAGCTCGAAGACCGGACCCAGCCGGCCGGCGCCGCCCTCGCGCACCGCGCGTGCCTGCAGGTCGGTGTTCGACAGTCCCGGGTGCGCCAGCAGGCTGCTCGCCGCGACACCGGCGGCGGAGAACCGCTGCTGCAGCCCCAGGCCGAAGTGGAGGTTGGCGGCCTTCGACCGCGCGTACGCCGCCCACGGCCCGTACCCCTGCCGCATGTGCGGGTCGGCCGGGTCCAGCCGCCGGGCCCGGTGCCGCGCCGTGCTCGTCACCGTCACCACCCGCGCGGCCGGCGCCCGCAGCAGCGCCGGCAGCAGGTGCGCGGTCAGCGCCCAGTGCCCCAGGTGGTTGACGCCGAGCTGCAGCTCGAACCCGTCGGCCGTCGTCCGCTGCGGCACCGCCATCACGCCGGCGTTGTCGACCAGCAGGTCCACGCGCTCGTGCCGGTCCAGCACCTCCCGCGCGGCCGCGGCCACCGACGACAGGTCGGCCAGGTCCAGCGGCACCACCTGCAGGGACGCCGAGGCGTGGGTCAGCCGGATCCGCGCCTCGGCAGCCGCCGTCTTCTCCGGGTCCCGAGCGGCCATCACCACGTGCGCGCCCGCACCCGCCAGCGCCAGCGCCGTCTGCAGGCCCAGCCCACCGTTGGCCCCGGTCACCACCGCCGTCCGCCCGCTCAGGTCGGGGATGTCGCGCTCGGTCCAGGCCACGCACGAGTCCTACCCGGCGCGCGCCTCCGCCCGCATGGCGACGGCGGTCAGCAGCTCCCACCGGATGGCCGAGCTGCCCGGCCGCACCGCGAGCCAGTAGAGGCCGAAGCGCCGCCGCGTCGCGGCATCGGTCGAGACGACCCGGGTCTCGCAGCTCAGCCGCGTGCCCCCGAGGGCCGGCGTCAGCCGGAACTCCATGCCGACCTTCACCCAGCCCGGCTCCGACCACTCCCGGACACCCGAGGCGTCCAGCACGGGCAGTCGCCTGCCCCCGGTCAGCCGCCAGGCCTGCAGCACGCCGCCGAACACGACGTGCGAGGGCGGGTCGGAGGCCAGCTCCGGGATCGGCACGACGTCGAGGAAGGTCCGGTCCAGCCCGCCGCGGCGGCGCCCCCGCCCGGACAGCACCACCGGCAGGGCCCGCGCCGCGCTGAGCAGGAGCGTGACCGGCAGGGACGAGACCCGCAGCCGGTGCAGCTCCTCCCACACCACCGACGGCGGCGCGTCGATCACCCGCGACTGGCGGGTCACGTGATCGGCCACCGGCACCACGTCGTCGAGGTCCATGCCGCACCTCCCCCGGGCCTCAGCCGAGCGCGCCGTACACCGCCCGGGTGTAGGCCTCGCTGCGGTCCGAGCCCAGGATGCCCGGTGCCATCCGGTTCATCACGTAGCCGATCGTCAGCCGGCGGTCGAGGTCCATGACGATCATCGACCCTCCCCAGCCGCCCCAGAAGAAGGTCCGCCCCTCCGGCACGTACGGGACGATCGGCGACCCGAGGCAGTAGCCGATGCCGAAGCGGAACGGCACCCCGAGGACGAGGTCCACGCCGTCGGACTGCTGGTCGAAGACCAGGTCGATCGTCTCCGGCGACAGCAGCCGCACGCCGCCGGCCTCGCCGCCGAGCGACATCACCCGCAGCACCCGCACCAGCCCGCGGGCGTTCGTGTGCCCGTTGAGCGCGCCCAGGTCGGCGCGGCGCCACTCCGGTGAGTTGGCCGCCCTCGCCGAGGCGACCGGGCCGGTGAAGGTCTTGACCATGACCGACTCCGGGTCCTGGGTCCGCGGGTCGTCGTCCGAGGGCCGCGGGGGGACGACGGGCGCGATCCGGTCCCAGTCCGACTCGCGGGCACCGATCTGGTAGTCCGCACCCAGCGGCCGGGCGATCTCGGTGGCCACGAACTGCTTGAACGTGGTGTTGGTGATCCGCCGGACGACCTCGCCGACCAGGTGTCCCTGGTTGTTCGCGTGGTAGCCCGACGCCGTCCCCGGCTCCCACCAGGGCGCCTGCTGCGCCAGCCGCTCGGTCGCGGTCTGCCAGTCGTACATGTCCCTGATCGAGAACGGCGGGTCCCAGCCGGAGACGCCCGACGTGTGCGACATCAGGTGCCGCACCCGGACGTCCTTCTTGCCCCTGGCCGCGAACTCCGGCCAGTAGTCGGCGACCGGCGCGTGGACGTCGAGCTCGCCGCGCTCCACCAGCACCAGCGCGGCGAGGGCGAGCACGGTCTTCGTCGTCGACCAGCCGTTGACGATCGTGTCCTCGGTCCACGGCGTCGTCCGCTGCTCGTCGCGGTACCCGCCCCACAGGTCGACGACGGTCTCCCCGTCGAGGTCGACGGCGATCGACGCCCCCAGCTCGTCGCCGTCCAGCTGCCGCTCCAGCTCCTCCCGCACCCCGGAGAACCGGTCGTCGCAGCTGCCGTGCACCTCGGCCATGGAACCTCCTCGTCCCGCGCGACCCCGGTGTCGCGCCCCAGGGGATCAGACCACGACACGCAGCCGGCACGGCCGCGGAACAGATCCCCGGTCGTCGTCCTTCGTCCGGTCAGCGGCCCGCGACGTCGTCCGCGGGCGTTCCGCCGTCCCCCGTGCGAGGAGAGCACCCGTGCCCAAGACCTGGTTCATCACCGGCGCGTCCCGCGGCTTCGGCCGCGAGTGGACCATCGCCGCCCTGGAGCGCGGCGACACCGTCGCCGCCACCGCCCGCGACACGACGACCCTCGACGACCTGGTCGCGCGGTTCGGCGACGCCGTCCTCCCCATCGCGCTCGACGTGGACGACCGGGACGCCGTGTTCGCCGCCGTCGCCCGGGCGCACGAGCACCTCGGCCGGCTCGACGTCGTCGTCAACAACGCCGGCTACGGCCAGTTCGGGATGATCGAGGAGGTCTCCGAGGCCGAGGCGCGTGCCCAGTTCGACACCAACGTCTTCGGCGCGCTGTTCGTCACGCAGGCCGCGCTGCCGTACCTGCGCGCGCAGGGCTCCGGCCACGTCCTGCAGGTGAGCAGCATCGGCGGGATCAGCGCGTTCCCGAACATCGGCATCTACAACGCCTCGAAGTGGGCGCTGGAGGCCCTCAGCCAGTCCCTCGCCGCCGAGGTCGCCGACTTCGGCATCAGGGTGACGATCATCGAGCCCGGCGCGTACGCCACCGACTGGGGCGGCGCCTCGGCCAGGACCGCCACCCCCGACCCGGCCTACGACACCTTCCGCGAGAAGGCCGCCGAGCAGCGCAGGGCCCGGGCCGGCGACCCGGGTGACCCGGTGGCGACCCGCGAGGCGGTCCTCCGGGTCGTCGACGCCGAGGACCCGCCGCTGCGCGTCTTCCTCGGCGACGGCCCGCTCGCCATCGCGACCCGCGACTACGAGTCCCGCCTGGCCACCTGGCGCGAGTGGGAACCGGTCTCCGTCGCCGCCCACGGCCGCAGGACCTGACGCTCGTCGACGGGGGTCGCGCAGGTCACGCCACCGCACCCTCGGGCGTTCCCGCAGGGACGTTCAGGCGTCGAGACCCCAGGACACGATCGAGCGCGGGTGGATGCGGATCACCGCCTCGCCGTCCGGCGGCTCGACGAGCTCCACGTCCCCCTGCACGGTCACGCACCGGGGGTGCCACGGCGGCAGGACGTCGTCCACCACGAACGCCGCCCTCGGGTTGGCCTGCGCGTTGCGGTACTTGCGCGTCGAGGAGAAGGACCGCCCGCTGACGTCGATGGTCCCCAGCTCGGCGTCGTAGCTCCACCCGACCGGCACCACGTGCGGCTGCCCCGACGCGTCCGCCGTCGCCAGGCGGCCGAGCCGCCGCTCGCCCAGCAGGTACGCCTGCTCGGCCTCGCTGAAGCGGACCCTCGCCCCGGCCGGCGTCGTCATGCCCGCACCGCCGTCGGGAGGAGGACGACGGGGGCGGGTGCGGACGTGGTCACGGGACACCTCTCTCGGTAGAGTTCGTTAGCCGCCTAACGACCCATCAGGAGGTTAGGCGCATAACCATCGACGCCGCAAGAGGAGCCGCCCGTGGACCCCACCCGCGCCAAGCAGGTCAACGACGCCGTCCGCGCCCTGGCGATGCGCCACCGTGCCGCCGCGGCGGAGCTGCTGGCCCCGCTGGGTCTGCACCCCGGCCAGGAGGTCCTGCTGCTCGAGCTGCACGCGCACGGTGAACGGACGCAGGTCCAGCTGGCGGCGGCCAGCGGCTGCGAGCCCCCCACCATCACCGGCAGCGTGCGCAAGCTGGAGAGCGCCGGGCTGGTCGTCCGCTGCCCGTCGCCGACCGACGGGCGGGTGACCATCGTGGAGCTCTCCGACCGCGGCCGGTCGCTGGTGCCGGCGCTCGAGGCCGCGTGGTGCGAGCTCGCCGAGCGGACCCTGTCCGGGCTGTCCGGCGACCGCGACCGGGCTCCCGCCCTCCTCGGCGAGATGGCGACCGGGCTGGCCACCCGCGGCTGAGCGACCCGCTGGACCACGCGGCGGCGGTTGCGTGATGAGGGCCTTCCGTGAACGTACCGCCACCTGCTGTGAGTGATGAGCGGAACGGATCCGTCTGTCTGCAGGCCCTCGGGGTGGACGGCGGCCAGGGCTGGTACTTCGGCCGCCCGGCACCCGCCGACACCCTGGTGGACGAGGGCCCCGGCCTCGCCCCGCCGGCCGCGGCGTCGCTGGCGGGGTGAGAGACCCTGCGCGGCGGCCCCCTCCGGGGCACCGCACCGTGCGTGGGAGGGGTGGGGAGGAGGGGGTCCTTCCTCAGCTGGCGCGCAGCGCCGGGTAGTCGGTGTAGCCCTCGGCGCCGGGCGCGTAGAACAGGTGCGGCCTCGGCTCGTTCTCCGGGTGCTCGCCGGCCCAGCGCTCGACCAGGTCGGGGTTGGCGATGACCGCCCGGCCCACGGCGACGACGTCGGCGTGCGCGGCCTCGACGAGGGCGATCGCCTCGTCGCGGGTGGTCACCGAGCGGAAGCCGCTGTTGACCATGAGCGGCCCGCCGAAGCGCTCCCGCAGCTCCTGCACCAGGTCGCCGGCCGGCTCGGCGTGCAGCACCGAGAGGTAGGCCAGCCCGAGCGGCCGCAGCCGGTCGACCAGCGTGCCGTAGGTGGCGCGGACGTCGTCGCGGTCGGTCTCGTACGCGTCCTGGATGTCGTGCTCCGGCGAGATGCGCAGGCCGACGCGGCCGGCACCGATCGCCTCGGCGACCGCGGTCACGACCTCGACGACGAACCGGGCGCGGTTCTCCGGCGAGCCGCCGTACTCGTCGTCGCGCACGTTGGACGCCGGCGACAGGAACTCGTGCAGCAGGTAGCCGTTGGCGCCGTGGATCTCCACGCCGTCCAGACCGGCCTCGACCGCGCGCTCGGAGGCTCGGACGAAGTCCTGCACGGTGGCGCGGACCTCGTCGGTGGTGAGCGCGTGCGGCACCGGGTAGGGCTGCTTGCCCTTCTCGGTGTGGCCCGCGCCGTCGATGGCGATCGCGCTCGGGGCGACGACGCGGTGGCCGCCGTTGACGTCGGGGTGGGTCACCCGGCCGCCGTGCATGACCTGCACGACGACCCTGCCGCCGCGGGCGTGGACGGCGTCGGCGACGCGGCGCCAGCCGGCGACCTGCTCGTCGGTGACGATGCCGGGCTGGCCGACGAAGGCCTTGCCCTCGATGGTCGGGTAGGTGCCCTCGGTGACGATCAGGCCGATGCCGGCCCGCTGCGCGTAGTAGTCGACGACGAGGTCCCCGGGCACGCCGGACGCACCGGACCGCATGCGGGTCAACGGCGCCATGGCGACGCGGTTGGCCAGCTCGACGTCGCCCAGGGTCACGGGGGAGAAGATGTCCACGGGGGTTCCGACACCCGACCGCGCCGCACCATTCCGGGGTGCGACCGGCCTCACGCCGCCGCCCCTCGTTGCCCCGGCGGCCCCGGTGGACGACGGTCGTGGTGTCCACCGCCGTCCGAGAGGGGTCCCGTGACGCTGCTGTCCGCCGTCGAGGGCTGGGCGCCCGGCCCGGTGACCGAGTCCGCCCGCGTCGAACCCGGTCCCGCGGCCGCCTTCGCCGCGCTGCTCGACCAGCCCTCCCCCGTCCGGGACGACGGCGACCCGCTGCCGCCGGGCTGGCACTGGTTCACCTTCCTCGACCGCCCGGCCACCGCCGACCTCGGCGAGGACGGCCACCCGCGCGACGGGCACTTCCTCCCGCCGGTCCCCCACCGCCGCCGCATGATCGCCGGAGGGCGCACGGAGGTCACCGCGCCGCTGCGGGTCGGCGCCACCGTCGTCCGGACCTCGTCGCTGGTGCGCCGGGAGGCGAAGACCGGGCGCAGCGGCGAGATGCTGCTGGTCACCGTGCGCAGCGAGTACCGCGAGGACGGCCGGCTGCTGCTCACCGAGGAGCAGGACGTCGTCTACCGCTCCCAGCGGGCGGGCTCGTCACCGGCGCCGGCCGGCGCGGGGACACCGGTCGCCGGGCACGGCACCGGCCCCGCCGTCGAGCTGGTCCCCGACGCGCCCCTGCTGTTCCGGTTCAGCGCGCTGACCTACAACGCGCACCGCATCCACTACGACCACCCCTACGCCACCGGCGTCGAGGGTCATCCCGGACTGGTCGTGCACGGCCCGCTGCTCGCCCTGCTGCTGCTCGAGGTCCCGCGCCGCGCGCACGCGGACCGGTCCGTCACGTCCTTCGCCCACCGGCTGACCCGCCCGGCCCACGCCGGCACGCCGGTGCGCGCGACCGGCCGGCTCGACGGCGACCGCCTCGAGCTGACCGCCGCCGCACACGGCTCGGCCGCGTCGATCACCGGCTCGGCGCACCTGTCCCCCGGGAGGACCCCCCGATGACCGAGCTGAGCACCGAGGAGCGCGACGTCGTCGCCGCCGTCCGGGAGTTCGTCGACCGCGAGGTGCGGCCGGTCGCCCGGGAGCTCGAGCACGCCGACACCTACCCCGAGGCGCTGATCGAGCAGATGAAGGCACTCGGCGTCTTCGGCCTCGCGGTGCCCGAGCCGTGGGGCGAGGCGCCGGTGTCGATGCCCTGCTACGCGCTGGTCACCGCCGAGCTCGCCCGCGGCTGGATGTCGCTGGCCGGCGCGATGGGCGGGCACACCGTCGTCGCCAAGCTGCTGGTCGCCTTCGGCACCCGCGAGCAGCAGGACCGCTGGCTCCCGCGGATGGCCACCGGCGAGGTGCGCGCGACGATGGCGCTCACCGAGCCCGGCGGCGGCTCGGACCTGCAGGCCATGACCACCGTCGCGCGGCGGGACGGCGAGGGCTACGTCGTCGACGGCGCCAAGACCTGGATCACCAACTCCCGCCGCTCGCAGCTGATCGCCCTGCTCTGCAAGACCGACCCGGGCGCGCGGCCGCGGCACGCGGGGGTGTCGATCCTGCTGGTCGAGCACGGGCCGGGGCTGACCGTGTCGAAGGACCTGCCCAAGCTCGGCTACAAGGGCGTCGAGAGCTGCGAGCTCACCTTCGACGGGTACCGGGCGCCGGCCGACGCGGTCCTCGGCGGGGTGGAGGGCCACGGCTTCGCGCAGATGATGAAAGGCCTGGAGACCGGCCGGATCCAGGTGGCCGCCCGCGCGCTCGGGGTCGGCCGGGCCGCGCTGGACGACGCGCTGCGCTACGCGCAGGAGCGGGAGAGCTTCGGCAAGCCGATCTGGCGGCACCAGGCGGTGGGCAACCTGTTGGCCGGCATGGCCACCGACCTGACCGCCGCCCGCCAGCTGGTCCTCTACGCCGCGGAGCGGTACGAGACCGGCCGGCGCTGCGACATGGAGGCCGGCATGGCCAAGCTGTTCGCGTCGGAGGCGGCGATGCGGATCGCACTGGACGCCATCCGCGTGCACGGCGGGCACGGCTACTCGACCGAGTTCGACGTCGAGCGCTACTTCCGCGACGCCCCCCTCATGATCGTCGGCGAGGGCACCAACGAGATCCAGCGCGACGTCATCGCCCGGCAGCTGGTCGCCCGCGGCGGGCTCGACTGAGGCAGTGGCCACGGAGGCGTTCCCACGGGAACGCCGGACGTCCGGTCAGGCCTGGTCCTCCAGGGCGTACGAGCCGGTGGTCACCTCACCCGTGCGCCGGTGCGCGCACATGAGGGCACCGGTCGAGGTGGTCGCGGAGGAGAGGAGCTGCCAGGTCCGCGGCACCGTCCCCTCCGCGAACAGCCGCCTGCCCTCCCCGAGCGTGACCGGGAAGACGATGGTGCGGATCTCGTCGACCAGGTCCTCGGCCAGCAGGGTCTGCACCAGGCCGATCGAGCCGTGCACCTGCAGCTCGCCGCCGTCGGCGGCCTTCAGCGCGCGGACGGCGGCCGGCACGTCGTCGCCGAGCAGCCGGGCGGTGGACCAGTCCAGCGAGGTCAGGGTGCGCGAGGCGACGTGCTTGGTCTTCGTCTGCAGCGCCTGGGCGACCGGGTCCTCCCCGGCGTCCACGTGCGGCCAGTGCGCCGCGAAGATCACGTAGGTCCGGCGGCCGAGCAGGAAGTCCTCCGCGCCGGCGAACCAGGCGTCCATCTGCTGCCCGAACGCCTCGTCGGCGTGCGGGACGAGCCACCCGCCCCAGCGGAAGCCGCCGGAGGGGTCCTCCTGCGGCCCGCCGGGGGCCTGCGCGACCCCGTCGAGCGTGGTGAACGTGGTGACGACGAGCGGGCGCATCGGGCTCCTCCTGATGAGATGGGCGCTGTCGAGGTGCAGACGGCGCCCGGCGGCGTTCCTCATCGGTCCGGGACGAGCGTGGGCCGGCCACCGCGCGGTCCGGGACCGGCACGGACCGAGGGCCCCCTCCCGGATCGGGAGAGGGCCCTCGGGGGGAGCAGGGTCAGCTGCCGCAGGTGCCCGGCGGCAGGCTGGTCCCGCAGGTGTTGCCGCGGAACACGATGTCCTCACCCACCGCCAGGAGCGGGCCGAACCCGGGCTGGCTGAGGAAGACGTCGAACGGCACGTTGCCGGTGATGGTGTTGTCCTCGACCGTCACGTCCTCGACCGGGCCGGGGTCGATCCCCAGCGGGTTGTTGAACGGCGGCAGCGTGATCAGCGCCAGGCCACCCGCCGGGTTGTCCAGCGAGAACGGGTCCGCCGACGGCACGTTGTCGGTGATCGTGTTGCCCCGGATCACGATGTCGTCGCCGTTGGTGACCTGCACCCCGGTGCCCGAGACCCGGAGAGCCGCCTCGACCTCGCCGACGCCGGCCAGGCAGAACCGGTTGTTGGCGCTCACGGTGTTGCCGCTGACGCGCCAGTCCCCGCCCTCGACGTTGCGGTCGGCCGCGGGGACCTCGGTGAGCGCGTCGTCGAACACGAGGACGCCCACGCAGTTGCCGGTCAGCGTGTTCCCGCTGATGCGGCCGCCGCGCGCCTCGCGGGCGAAGACCCCCAGGTTGTAGCCCTCCACGTGGTTGCCGACGACGTCGGCGTCGGCCTCCTCCGAGTCCCCGACCGAGATCCCGGCGGTGCCGCTGTCGGGGACCTCGTCGGTGCCCCGGTCGACGCCGTGGTGCTCGGTGCCGACGACGCGGACGTCCGTCGAGTCCGCGGCCAGGACGCCGTAGCGACCGTGACCGACACCCTTGGTCCCGTACACGGAGAAGCCGTCGGCGCCCCAGGCGACGATCCCGCTGGCCGGGTGGTCGACGGTCCCCAGGTGCGACACCCGCACCCTGCTGTCCGGGTCCAGGAAGAAGAAGGCGGAGACGTTGTCGGACACGTCGCCGGGGGTCCGGTCCTCGGCGTCGACCCGCTCCTGCTCGGTCCAGCACGGCAGGTCCGCGACGTCCGGCGGGTCCGCCGGCGGCCACTCGACGACCGTCTCGTCGCGGCCCTCGCCCCGGATGGTGAGTCCCTTGCCGTCGACGCAGACGGCCTCCCGGTAGGTGCCCGCCTCGATGAGGATGGTGTCGCCGGACCGGGCCGCGTCGACGGCGTCCTGGATCGACTCCCCCTCCTGGACGACCCACGTCTCCCCGCCCCCGTACCAGGCCCCGTACCCGCCGCCACCGGGGTGGGCGCCGGCGACGCCCGCCGGCAGGGCGGCGAGGGCCAGGCCGGTCGCCGCGGCGACCGTCAGGCCCCGACGTGGCCCGCGGCGCCGCGGGTCCGTCCTCGCGCTGGTGGGTCGCATCGTCGTCCTCTCCGCGTGCGGGCCGCGACCCGCTGACGTGCCGGGCCGGACGCCGGGACGGCAGGGGACCCTGCCTCGGTGACCGCACCCTGACCAGGCCACCCACCCTCACGGGACGCGACCGGCGCGTCGACGCGCCATCGGTGTGGAGATGGGCGCTCCCCAGGTAGCCACCCCCGACCCGGGGAGGGGACGTCACACGACCTGCGGATGAGGTCGGCACCCTCCTCCGGGTGCAGGCGGCGACCCCCGGTGACCGGGCCACCTCCCGGCGGACGAGGTCACCCGCTGCCCGGAGGGGCGAGGCGGCCCAGGCGGCTCAGGCGGCCGGTGAGTGGTCCCGGTTGACGAGGATGGCCAGCTGGGTGCGCGTCCGGACGTCGAGCCGGCGCATCGACGCGGTGAGGTGGCTCTTGACCGTCGCCAGGCTGAGGAACAGCCGGCGGGCGATCTCCTCGTTGCTCATCCCCTGCGCCACCAGCTCGGCGACCTCGCGCTGCCGGTCGGTGAGCCGGTCCAGGACGCGCACCGCGCGCTCCTGCTGCTCGTGGGGCGCGGTCAGGTACTGCACGAGCCGGCTCGTCGCCGTGGGGTCGAGCGCCGCCTCGTGCCGGGCCAGCGCCCGCACGCCGTCGACCAGCCGCTGGGCGTCGGAGCGGCGGGGCAGGTAGCCGCGCACGCCGGCCTGCAGGATCTCCACGAGCTCCGGCTCGGGCACCGTCCCCGGCTCCGCGAGCACGAGCACGGCCGCGTTCCGCTGGCAGAGGGTCCGCAGCAGCGGCAGGGCGGTGCCGGCGACCAGCCCCTGCCGGACGACGACGACCACCTGGGCCCGCACGCCGTCGGCGGCCTCGAGCGCGTCGTGCAGGTGGCTGGTCTCCGCGACGACCGCGATGTCGGGCTCGGCCTCGAGCACCTCGCGCATGCCGATCCGGAAGACCTCCTGGTCCTCGCAGAGCAGGACGCACACGAGCGTGGTCGGCGGCCGGGTGCCGTGCGGCCCGATCGGAGCCGGACGCACCGGCCCCCGGGGCGCCGGCGGCCGCGTCGCGCCTGCCGGGTGGGAACGGCCTCCCGTCTCTCCCGGGCCTCGCTGGTGCAGCGTCCTCATCCCGGGCCCCGTGCCGAACACCTCGTTCCCCATGTCGTCCCCCTGGCTCCGGATCACCCGCGCTCGCGCGGTGACCCGGCCGTTCCGACACCCGTCCGTCTACTCCGGACGCGACCGACTGTAGTGGTGCACGAGCGGGTTGCGCCCAGTCGACCGGCGGCGTCGTCTCCGCCGAGAACTGCAGAGTTCCCCCACCGGGCCCGGACCGGAACCCCTTTTCGCGTGGTGAGAGCCACGGCGGCGCTCAGCCCTCGACCGGCAGCGCCCTCGGCCCGCCGCCGGGCCGGGTGGCGCGGTGCACGTGGATGGCCAGCTGCGTCCGGTCCCGCAGGTTCAGTCGGCGCAGCGCGACCGTGATGTGACCCTTCACGGTGGCCCGGCTGACCTGCAGGCGGGCGGCGATCTCGGCGTTGCTCAGCCCCTCGGCCACCAGCTCGGCCACGGTCTGCTGCCGGGCGGTCAGCGCGTTGGGCACCGGGCGGTCGCCGTCCCCCGACCGGTCGCCGTCCAGCCGGCTCAGGAGCTCGCCGGTGACGCTGGGGTCGAGCACGGTCTCCCCGCGGGCCACCGCGCGCACGTACTCGATGAGCAGGTGCGGGCTGACGGCCACGTGCACGTAGCCCCGCGCCCCGGCCTTGAGCGCCTCGACGGCGTCGCTGCCGACACAGGCCTCGCCCAGCAGGACGACCCGGATCCCCTTCGCGCTCAGCACCCGCACGAGGTCCCGGACCCCGGGGCCCCGCGCCTCGAGGCCCAGCAGGGCGACGTCCGGGCGGACGCTGCCGGCCAGCGACAGTGCCTCGTCGACGTCGGCGGCCTCGGCCACGACGGTCAGGTCGGGAGCCCCGCGCAGGACCGTGCGCAGCCCGTGCCGCAGGACCTCGTGGTCGTCGCACACGAGCACCCGGACCGACGAGCCGGATCCGGTGGCGGCCCCACCGCCGACGCCCCCGTCCGGTGCCCCCATGTGCATCTGCTCCGCTCCGCTCCCGCACCCGGGTGCGAGTCGCCAGGTCAGACCGGCGAAGTTAGGCCGTCCGGCCCTCCGGCCGCCACCACCTGCGGCGGGGCATCGGTGCACCGACCGGCGAGTTCATACCCAGGTAGGGGCCCGGGACCCTCCTGAGGCGGGGGGTCGGCATCCCGGAGGTCCGGGGAGGCGCTCCCCGCGGAGGTGCCGGACGGTCCCTGCGGAGGGCGTCGCGGTCCCCGCGAGGGGGGGTGGTCGCACGCCCCCGTCCCCCTACGGACCTGCCCGCGAAGGCGACGGATGGCCGGTGTCCAGGGCCGGTGCGCCGACCTAGCGTCGTCGGTACCCCCTCCGCCCTCCCAGGGCCGTGACGACGCTGGAGAACCCGTGCACCAGACGATGATCATCGCGAAGATGGCGCCGGCCGACGCCGACACGGTGGCCGACATCTTCGGCCGCTCCGACGCCACGTCGATGCCGCACGAGATCGGGGTGCGAGCCCGCTCGCTCTACCGCTTCCACGAGCTCTACGTGCACCTCATCGACTTCGACCGGCCCGCGCCGGAGGCGATGCGCATCGCCCAGTCGCTGCCGTCCTTCCGCTCGGTGAGCGAGGAACTGCGGCCCTACATCGAGGCCTACGACCCGAACTGGCGCTCACCGCAGGACGCGATGGCGCAGCGCTTCTACCACTGGACGGCGTCCCCCGAGTGATCACGCACGGGTGGACAGGAGGCACGCCATGACACGTTCGTCCGCGACCCCGGCCCCGGCCGTCCCGGCTCCGCCCGGACAGGCGGGCTGGGTCTCCTGCCCGGCCTGCGGGTGGCTGCTCTACCGGCGGCGGCTCGACCGGGACCTCAACGTCTGTCCCGAGTGCGACCACCACCTCCGGCTGAGCGCGCGGGCCCGCATCGACCTGCTCGTCGACCCCGGCAGCTTCGACGAGGCCGCGTTCCCGCCCGGCGAGCCCGACCCGTTGTCCTTCAGCGACCTGCGCGACTACCCCGACCGGCTGGAGGAGGCCGCGCGCCGCTCCGGCGAGTCGGAGGCCGTCGTCGTCGGCACCGCGCGCATCGGAGGCGCCGAGACCGTCGTCGCCGTCATGGACTTCGCCTTCCTCGGCGGCAGCATGGGCGTCGAGGTCGGCCGCCGGATCAGCGGAGCCGCCGAGCTCGCCCTCGAGCGGGGCCTGCCCCTGGTGTGCGTCTGCGCCAGCGGCGGGGCCCGCATGCAGGAGGGCGTGTTCTCCCTGTTCCAGATGGCCCGCGTCAGCCAGGCGTTCGGCCGGCTGCGCGAGGCCGGGCTGCTCTCGGTGTGCGTGCTCACCGACCCCACCTACGGCGGCGTGTCGGCCTCCTTCGCCACCCTGGCGTCCGTCCTGGTCGGCGAGCGCGGCGCACACGTCGGCTTCGCCGGCCCGCGCGTGGTGCAGGAGACGATCCGCGCCGAGCTGCCCCCCGACTTCCAGACCGCCGAGTTCCTCCTGGCCCACGGGCTGGTCGACCGCGTGGAGAGCCGCGGGGAGATCCGTCCGCTGCTGGTGCGCCTGCTCGCCCTGCACGCGGCCGGCACCGGGGAGCCGGCGGACGACGGCCCGCCCGACGCCGCAGCACCCGGGGCGACCGAGGAGGCGACCGACGGGACCGACGACGACCGGACCGCCGACGGCGCCGGCGAGGGGGCCGACCCCTGGGACGTCGTGCAGCGGGCGCGGGTCACCGAGCGGCCCACGACGCTGGACTACCTGCACACGGCCTTCGACGACTTCATCGAGCTGCACGGTGACCGCGCCTTCGCCGACGACCGCGCGGTCGTCGGCGGAGTGGCCTCGATCGGCGGCCGCACGGTCGTCGTCATCGGCCACGAGAAGGGGCACACCGTCCGCGAGCGGGTGGCCCGGGACTTCGGGATGCCGCACCCCGAGGGCTACCGCAAGGCCATGCGGCTGTTCGACCACGCCGAGACCTTCGGCCTGCCGGTCGTGACCCTCGTCGACACCCCCGGCGCCCACCCGGGGCCGGAGGCCGAGGAGCGCGGCCAGTCGCACGCCATCGCCGAGACGATCATGCGCAGCAGCCGGCTGCGGGTCCCGGTCGTGGCCGCGGTCACCGGCGAGGGCGGCAGCGGCGGTGCGCTGGCGCTGTGCACCTCCGACCGGCTGCTGGTGCTGGAGAACGCCTACCTGTCGGTCATCAGCCCCGAGGGGTGCGCTGCCATCCTGTGGCGGACGGCGGTGGCCGCACCGACCGCCGCCCGCGCGATGCGGCTGGGCGCGGCCCACCTGCAGGCCTCCGGGATCGCCACCGCGGTGGTGCCCGAGCCCCCGGGCGGGGCGCACACCGACCCCGCCGCCGCAGCCCGCCTGCTGCGCGGGGCGCTCATCCGCGAGCTCGACGACGTCTGCCGGCTGGACGTGGCCACGCTGCTCGACACCCGCTTCCGGCGGCTGTCGCGCATCGGCGGGGACGACGCCCGGGCGCTGCAGCCGGTGGGGAGCTGATGGTGTCCGCCAGCGAGCTCACCCCCCGCACCGGCGCACCGGGCCCGGCGCCGGAGACCGACCTGCGCGACGAGGTCGTCGCCCTCGCCCGCGCCCTGCCCGGCGAGCTGCGCCGGCTCACCGTGCGCGACGGCGACCGCGCGATCGAGGTCGAGTGGGCGCCCGAGCCGGCCGCCACCGGGGTCGCCCGGCCGGCGGCCGCGTCCCCCGCCCGGTCCGCGGCCGCCGGCGCGGCGGACCCGAACGACCCGGACGACGCGGCCGCCGACGCCGCGGAGGGCACCACCGCCGTCCGGTCGCCCCTGGTCGGCACCTTCTACGCGGCGCCGTCGCCGGGAGCAGACCCGTTCGTCCGCGTGGGTGACGAGGTCGAGCCCGGTCAGACCGTCGGGATCGTCGAGGCGATGAAGCTGATGAACCCCATCGTGGTGGACGACGCCGGCGTGGTGGCCGAGGTCCTCGTGGCCGACGCCGAGTCGGTGGAGTACGACCAGGTCCTGCTGCGCCTGCGGCCGGCGGGGTGGGTCCGGTGATCAGCCGCCTGCTCATCGCCAACCGCGGGGAGATCGCCGTCCGCATCGCGCGGGCCTGCCGCGAGCTGGGCGTCGAGGTGGTCGCCGTCCACTCGACCTCGGACCGGAACTCCGCCGTCGTCGCGCTCGCCGACGAGAGCGTGCACATCGGTCCACCCGCGCCCCGGCGCAGCTACCTGCACGTGCCGAACATCGTCGAGGCGGCGCTGCGCTCCGGCGCCGACGCGATCCACCCCGGCTACGGCTTCCTCTCCGAGGACCCCGACTTCGCCGAGATCTGCGCCGCCGAGGGGCTGACCTTCGTCGGCCCGCCGCCGGCGGTCATGCAGCAGATGGGCAACAAGGCGACCGCGCGCCGGCTCATGGCCGACGCCGGCCTGCCGCTGCTGCCCGGCGTCGTCGAGCCGGTCCGCACGGCCGAGGAGGGCCGGCAGATCGCGGCGCGGATCGGCTACCCGGTGATCATCAAGGCCGCGGCCGGGGGCGGTGGCCGGGGCATGACCGTCGTGTCGGCCGAGCGCGACTTCGACTACGCGTTCACCGCCACCCGCGCCACCGCCCGCGCGGTGTTCCGCGACCCCACCGTCTACGTCGAGCGCTACCTCCCCCGGGCGCGGCACGTGGAGGTGCAGGTCCTCTGCGACAGCCACGGCAACGGCGTGTCCCTCGGCGAGCGGGACTGCTCCCTGCAGCGGCGGCACCAGAAGCTGCTCGAGGAGGGCCCGGCCGCCCACCTCACGCCCGAGCAGCGGACCGAGCTCGGCCGGCTCGCCGTCCACGGCGCGCTGTCGGTGGGCTACACCGGCGCCGGGACGATGGAGTTCCTGGTCGACGGCTCCGGCGCCGCCTACTTCATGGAGATGAACGCCCGGATCCAGGTCGAGCACCCGGTCACCGAGCTGCTCACCGGCATCGACCTCGTCCGTGAGCAGATCCTCGTCGCCGCCGGCCGGCGGCTGCCGTTCCGGCAGGAGGACGTCGTCCCGCGCGGCGCGGCGATCGAGTGCCGGATCAACGCCGAGGACCCCACCCGCGGCTTCGCGCCGGCACCGGGCCGCCTCGACGTCCTGCAGGTGCCCGACGGGCCGTGGACCCGCTTCGACACCGGCTACCGCCAGGGCGACACGGTCAGCCCCGACTACGACTCGCTGCTCGGCAAGCTCGTCGTCTGGGCGCCCGACCGCGACCAGGCCATCCGCCGCATGGACCGGGCGCTGGCCGAGATGCGGGTCGAGGGCCCCGGCGTGCACACCACCATCGCCCTGCACCGGGCGCTGCTGCGCGACCCCGACGTCGTCGCCGACCGCCACGACGTCCAGTTCCTCGACCGGGCGCTGCCCGAGGTCCTCGCCTCCGCGGCGGACCTCTCCGACTCCCTCGCGCCCGGCCTGCCGACCGCGCGCGGCTCCCTCCAGCTCGTCCAGACACCGGCCGAACCGACCCGGCCGGACAGCCCCACCCCAACGGAAGGACAGATCCCGTGTCAGACACGACCTTCACTCTCGCCGACCTGATGGCCCTGCTCAGCGAGAAGACGGGCCTGCCGCAGAGCGCGCACACCACCGACCCGGACGCGCACTTCGCCGACATCGGCCTGGACTCGCTGGCCTTCCTGTCCATGCAGACCGAGCTGCAGGAGCGCTTCGGCGCCGAGATGTCCAGCGAGAACCCGGACGACCACACGCTCGGCGACATCGTCGCCACGGTCAACGCCGCGCTCTCGCGGCCGGCCGGGATGGCCTGAGGAAGGACCTCCCTGCTCCCCACCGCCCGCACGCTCGCGGCGGGGCCCTCCAGGGAAGCCGCCCCCGTCCCCGCCACCACCGACCACCTCCCGAGGAGGGACCCCCGTGAGCAGCACCACCGAACCGGGCACGCAGACCGCCGGGCACACCGAGAACTCCATCCACATCGACGCCCCGATCGACCACGTCTGGCAGATGACCAACGACCTGCCCTCGTGGCCGGACCTGTTCACCGAGTACGCCGAGGTCGAGATCCTCGAGTCGACCGACACGTACTTCAAGTTCCGGCTCACGATGCACCCGGACGAGGCCGGGCGGGTCTGGAGCTGGGTGTCCGAGCGCACGCTCGACCCGGCGGCCCGCGAGGTGAAGGCCCGCCGGGTCGAGCCCGGGCCGTTCGAGTTCATGGACATCCGGTGGACCTACGCCCCCGAGGGCAGCGGCACCCGGATGAACTGGATCCAGGACTTCCGGATGCGTCCCGAGGCGCCGATCGACACCGCGGGCATGACCGAGCGGATCAACGGCAACTCCAAGATCCAGATGGCCGTCATCAAGGACAAGGTGGAGGCCGCCGCCGGGCGCTCGGGACCGACGACGTGAACGTCCGTCCCGGGGTCGCCGTCGTCGTCGCGGGCGAGAGCGGCGCCCTCGCCGGCACGGTCGACGCCTGGCTCAGCGAGGAGCCGGCCCGGGACGTGGTGGCCGAGGCCTCCGCGGTGGTCGGGCGCGACGTGGCGGAGTGGTGGCGCGACCCGCTCAACCTCTCCGACCCGGTGGCGGCGCACGTCGAGGTCGTGGTCAGCGGGGTCGCGGGCTACCGCAGCCTCGCCGCCCGCGGCCTGCGGCCGGTCGTCGTCGCCGGGCACGGCGTGGGCGAGTACGCCGCCCTGGTCGCCGCCGGCGCCCTGCCGCTCGACCAGGTCGTCGAGCTCGTCCACTGGCGCGCCGAGCTGCTCGCGCTGTCGCCGCGCCCGTCGTGCGCGGGCATGTCCGCCGTCGTCGGCGCGGGCGCCGGGGACGTCGCCCGCGCCGTCGTCGCGGACCTCGGCGGCACCGGCACGCTGTCGGTGGCGTCGTGGGACGGGCCCGCGCAGGTCCTGCTCTCGGGCACCTGCGAGGAGCTGGCCCGCGCGCGGGAGGCCGTGCTCGCCGCCGGGCTGGACATGGTCCGGCTGCCGGGCCGGGCCGCCTGCCACGGCCCGCTCATGGAGCCGGTCGCCCGGCACCTCGCCCCGGCGTTCGCCGACCTCGAGTGGTCCGTGCCCGACGTGCCGGTGGTGCCCAACGCCGCCGGCCGGCCCACCCGGGACCCCGACCAGCTGGCCCGGTGCCTGCGCGACCACCTGACCTCGCCGGTGCAGTGGGAGGCCACCTGCCGCGCGCTGACCGACGCCGGTGCGACCGCCGTCGTCGAGATCGGGCCCGTCCCCGTCCTGGGCCCCCTGGTCCGCCAGGTCCGCCCCGACCTCCCCGTGCAGCTCGCCGCGGGACCCGGCGCACCGCTGCCGACCGACCGACCGGAGCCCGCGACCGCGGGCCCGGCCCCCACCGGAGGGAAGACATGACCACCATCCAGCACGCCCCGTCCGCCGTGCGCATCGGGCCCACGGTGTCCCGTGCGGAGGCGCCGCCCAACCGCCGGCGCGGCGGCGACATCCGCGTCCTGCTCTCGCCCACGAGCGTCGGCTCCACCGCCGGCTTCATGGGCACGCTCACCCTCGAGCCGGGCGAGATCGTCACCGAGCACTGGCACCCGTACTCGGAGGAGTTCCTCTACTGCCAGAGCGGGGACGTCCTGGTCACCCTGAACGGCGAGGAGCGGCGGCTGACCGCCGAGTCCGCCGTCCACATCCCCATCGGGGTGAAGCACCGGATCGTCAACGACACCGCCACGACGGCCTTCTTCGTCTTCCTGTGCGGCCCCCTGGCGCCGCGGCCGGAGCTGGGCCACGTCGACACCGAGCTCCCCCCGGGCGTGCGGTGAGCGCCGACAGGCGGCGGGTCGTCGTCACCGGGATCGGCGTCGTCGCGCCGGGTTCCGTCGGCCGCGAGGCGTTCTGGGACATGATCACCGCGGGGCGGACGGCGACCCGGCGGATCACGTTCTTCGACCCCAGCCGCTTCCGGTCGCAGGTGGCCGCCGAGGTGGACTTCCACCCGCGGGACCTCGGCCTGAGCGCCCACGAGGTGTACCGCAACGACCGCTTCGTCCAGTTCGCGATGGTCGCCGCCGACGAGGCGGTCGCCGACAGCGGGCTGCGGCTGGGCGTCGGCGACGCACCGGACGCGCCGGAGCCCGAGCGGGTCGGGGTCACTCTCGGCACCGCCGTCGGCGCGACCATGCGGCTGGAGAACGAGTACGTCAACGTCAGCGACGCCGGCAGCCACTGGCTGGTCGACCCGCGCTACGCCTCGCGGTTCCTGCACCACGCCCTCGTGCCCAGCTGCGGGGCCACGGAGCTCGCGGTGCGCTTCCGGGCGCAGGGCCCGGCGACGGTGGTCTCCACCGGGTGCACCTCGGGCATCGACGCGATCGGCTACGGCAGCCAGCTGGTCGAGGACGGCGACGCCGACGTCGTGATCGCCGGCGCCAGCGACGCGCCCATCTCGCCGATCTCGATGGCCTGCTTCGACACCATCCGCGCGACCACCGCCAACAACGCCGACCCCGAGCACGCCTCGAAGCCGTTCGACGCCCGTCGCGACGGCTTCGTGATGGGCGAGGGCGCCGCGGTGCTGGTCCTGGAGGAGCTCGAGCACGCCCAGCGGCGCGGCGCGGAGATCTACTGCGAGGTCACCGGCTACGCCAACCGCTGCAACGCCTTCCACATGACCGGGCTGCGTCCCGACGGCGTGGAGATGGCCGAGGCGCTCGACCAGGCGCTGGCCCAGTCGCGGATCGACGGCGACGAGGTCGGCTACGTCAACGCGCACGGCTCGGGGACCAAGCAGAACGACCGGCACGAGACCGCCGCGGTCAAGCTGAGCCTCGGCCAGGCCGCCTACAAGGTGCCGATGAGCTCGCTGAAGTCGATGGTCGGGCACTCCCTCGGCGCGATCGGCTCCATCGAGATCGCCGCCACCGCCCTGGCCGTGCAGCGCCAGGTCGTCCCGCCGACGGCCAACTACGAGGTGCCCGACCCCGAGTGCGACCTGGACTACGTGCCCAAGGTCGCCCGCGACCACAAGGTCGACGTCGCCGTCTCGGTGGGCAGCGGCTTCGGCGGGTTCCAGTCGGCCATCGTGCTGGCCAAGCCCGACAGGAGGGCCTCGTGACGGCGGAGGGCACCGTGACACCGGAGGGCACCGTGACAGCGGAGGGCGCCGTGACCGAGCCGACCGTCCTCAGCGAGGAGGGGGTCGTCGCGGAGGTGGCCGGCCCCGCCCGCGAGACCGCCCCGACGGGTCGGGCCATCACCCCGGACCGGCGGGGCCGCACGGCGCGGCTGCTGGTCACCGGCATCGGCGTCGTCGCCCCCAGCGGCATCGGCGTCGAGGAGCACTGGCAGTCGCTGCTGCGCGGGGAGCTGCAGGTGCGCCCGATCGAGGGGTTCGACCCGTCGCTGTACGGCATCACGCTGGCCGGGCAGGTGCGCGACTTCGACCCCGACCGGTTCGTCGCCTCGCAGCTCAAGGTGCAGACCGACCGCTGGACCTGGATGTCGCTGGCGGCGGCCACCCTGGCCGCCGAGGACGCCGGCTACGTGCCGCCCGAGGAGGCCTACGCGACCTCGACCTTCCTGGCCGCCGGCTCGGGGGGCAACGAGTTCAGCCAGCACGAGATCCAGGGGCTGTGGGCGAAGGGACCCCGCTCGGTCGGCGCCTACCAGTCGATCGCCTGGTTCTACGCGGCCAGCACCGGCCAGGTGTCCATCCGCGACGGGTACAAGGGCCCCTCGGGCGTCGTCGTCAGCGAGGGCGCCGGCGGCCTGGACAGCATCGGCTGGGCGCGGCGCGTGGTGCGCCGCGGCACCCCCGCCGTGCTCGTCGGCGGCACCGAGGCCGGCGTGACGCCGTACGCGCTGCTGTGCCAGGCGACCAGCGGGCGGCTGTCCACCGCCACCCGCCCGGAGGACGCCTACAAGCCCTTCGACCGGCGGGCCAACGGCCACGCCATCGGCGAGGGCGGCGCCATCCTGCTGGTCGAGGAGGCCGACGCCGCCCGCGCCCGCGGTGCGCGGCACGTGTGGGGCGAGGTGGTCGGCTACGGCGCCACGCACGACGCCCACCACCACGAGGACGCCGCTCCCGACGCCACCCAGTACGCGCGGGCCATCCGGATCTCGCTGGCCGACGCCGGGGTGTCGCCGGAGGACGTCGACCTGGTGGTCGCCGACGGCGCCGGCGTCCCCGAGCTCGACGCGCTGGAGGCGCAGGCCGTCACCACCGTGTTCGGCGAGCGCAGCGTGCCGGTGACCGCGCCGTCGAGCTGGACCGGGCGGCTGATGGCCGGCGGGTCGGCGCTCAACGTGGCGACCGCCCTGCTCGCCATGCGCGACGGGCGGATCCCGGCCACCGGCAACCTCGACGAGCCGGTCGAGGCCTACGGGCTGGACCTGGTCCGCGAGGTGCGCGAGCGCGACCTCGAGGTCGTCGTCGTCCTCGCCCGGGGGTACGGGGGCTTCAACAGCAGCCTCGTCCTGCGCCGGCACCACGGCTACGAGGAGGGGGCGTGACGGCCGGGGACGCCGGCATCCGGACCATGCTGCGGATGCGGACCCGGGAGGGCTGCGAGGAGGCGTTCGAGGCCGCCTGGCGCCGGGCCGCCGCCGAGATCTCCCACGTGCCGGGCAACCTGCGGCAGGAGCTCGTCCGCGACGCCGACGACCCGCGCACGTTCGTCATCACCAGCGACTGGACCGACCGGGCCGCCGTCGACGCCTTCGGCCGCAGCAGCGCCCGCGAGACGCTCACCGAGGCCCTGCGCGACCTGCGCGAGGACGCGGCCCGCAACACCTACGAGGTGCTGGCCGTCGTCCCGGGCGCGGGCCGGCCGGAGGAGGCACCCGCATGACGAGTCCGGCGACCGGGCCGGGTGACCGGGCCGTGGTGCGCACCGTCCTGCGGATGCGCGCGCGGGAGGGCTGCGAGGCGGAGTTCGAGGCGGCCTGGCACCGGGCCGCCGCGGAGATCGCCCGGGTCCCCGGCAACCTGCGCCAGGAGCTGATGCGCGACGAGGGCGACCCGCGCTGGTTCGCCATCGGCAGCGACTGGACCGACCGGGCGTCGGTGGACGCCTTCGGGCGCAGTGCCGCCCGGGAGACGCTCACCGAGGCCCTGCGCGACCTGCGCGAGGACGCCACCCGCTCGACCTTCACCGTGCTGGCCACGGTGGAGGCCGAGCGGCGGCGGCCGGTGCGCATCGACTTCTCCACCAGCGTGAAGCCGGGCGAGCAGGTGGCCTTCGAGCGCGCGTACAGGACCGTCACCGAGCGGATCGGGGACTCGCGCGGGTACGTGCGCGAGGAGCTGCTGCGCGACGGCCTGCGCTACCACATCTTCGCGGAGTGGGAGTCCGAGGACGACTTCGTGCAGTGGGTCGAGGACCCGTCCCACATGGCCGCCGGCGCACCGCTGGCCCGGTGGCACTCGGTGGAGTTCCGGCGCGAGGTGCTGGAGATCCGCCAGCGGCCGGACGCGGACGCGGACTTCCCGCCGCTGCTCTCCCCCGGCGGGGACGTCGAGGTGGAGCGGGTGCGCGTCGACAGCGCCGTCGCCGTCGAGCCCTGGGAGCAGGAGGCCTTCGAGCTCGCCTACCTCGCCGCCGCGCAGCTCGCCCGCAGGGCTCCCGGCCACGCCCGCGAGGAGCTGCTGCGCGAGCCCGACGGGCGGCGCTACCACGTCGTCGCCGAGTGGGACTCCGAGCAGCGCTTCACCGACTGGGTGGCGGAACCGGCCAACTGGGCCGCCGGGCCGCTGGGCCGGTGGCTGGCGAGGGGTGAGGACCGCAGGGTCTTCGCGCTGCGCGTGCGGCCCGAGCCGCCGTCGGTGGCCGCCGCGGCCGGCACGGTGCCCGAGCCCGCGCGGCGACCGGCCGCCCTCGACGCCGCCGTCCCCGACGGCGTGCCCGTGGCGCCGGAGCCGGACCTGGAGGTGCTGGCCGGGCGGCCGGTGCAGCTGTCCGGGGAACCGGCCGCCGGCACCGGGCCGGTCCCCGTCGGCACGGTGCCCAGCGCCAGCGTGCAGGAGTTCGTGGAGAAGCCGGACGACGGGCACCTGCCCGCCGCGGCGGCACCGTCCGACCCGGGGGAGGTCTCCCGCGCCCCCGGACGGGCGGTCGAGGTGCTCGTGGTCGGCGCCGGCCCGGCCGGCCTGACCCACGCGATCGAGCTGGCCCGCCGCGGCATCGCCGTCCGCGTCGTCGACAAGCGGCCCCAGGCGTCCACCCAGGCGGACAAGGCGATCGGCATCCACTGCCGGACGATGGAGATCTGGGAGGAGCAGGGCATCGTCAAGGAGGCGATGGACGCCGGCATCTGGCTGTACGGCCAGACGGTGTTCGTCAACGGCGAGCAGACCCACCAGGTCGACTGGGCCGGCCTCGACGAGCTGCCCTACGCCCACCTCGGGCTGCCGCAGTACGACACCGAGCGGATCCTCGGCGCCAAGCTGGCCTCCCACGGCGTGGTCGTCGAGCGCGGCGTCGAGCTGGCCGGCTTCACCCAGGACGACGAGGGCGTCACCGCCCGGCTGCGGCACGCCTCCGGCGAGCTGGAGACCACCCGGGCGCAGTACCTGGTCGGCTGCGACGGGGCGCACAGCGCCGTCCGGTCCGGGCTGGGGCTGTCCTTCGAGGGCGGGCTGTCGATGTTCCCCCAGCTGTTCATGCTCGGGGACGTCGACGTCGACTGGGACCTGCCGGCCGGGCACCTGGTGCGCTTCGTGCGGATCGAGAACGACGACGACTTCACCGGGATGCTCGTCTGCGTGCCCCTCAAGGGCCGCAACCGCTACCGGATCGCGACCCTGGCCCCCCAGCGGTGGCAGGACGCGGTCGGCTCCGGCGTCGTCCCGCCCGGGTTCTGGCAGGAGTACGAGCCCCCGACGCTCGCTGACATGCAGGCCGCGATCGACGACCTGGGCCCGCCCGGGACGACGGCGAGCAACCTGCGCTGGTCGTCGATCTTCCGGATCAAGCACGGCATCGTCGACCGCTACCGCGAGGGGCGGGTCTTCGTCGCCGGGGACGCCGCGCACCTGCACCCGCCCGCGGGCGGGCAGGGCATGAACACCGGGATCCAGGACGCCTGGAACCTCGGCTGGAAGCTCGCCCTCACCGTCCGCGGGCTGGCCGCGCCCGGCCTGCTGGACAGCTACGAGGCCGAGCGCCGTCCCGCCGGCAAGATGATCGTCGACCGGGCCGTGTCCATCGCGTTCACCGACGAGATGGACATGGAGGACGAGAAGGCGCAGTTCCTGCTCGAGATGCAGATGACCATGAACTACGCCGGCAGTCCCCTGGTCGGCGAGGCGCCGGGCGGGGAGGCCTTCCCGGGCGGGCCCGAGCCCGGGCACCGGGCGCCGGACGTGCACGGCCTGCGGCGCTTCGGCGTCGCCCACCCGCTGCGCCTGTTCGACCTGACCCGCGGCCCCCGGTCGACGCTGCTGCTGCACGCCGACGCCGGCGCCTCGGAGGAGGAGGTGCTCGCCCTGGAGAAGCTGGCCACCACCGTGCGCCAGCAGACCCGCGGCGAGGTCGACGCCTACCTCGTGGCCGACCCCGGCGCCCGCCTGCCGCTGCTGGTCGACCTGCCGGTGGTCCGCGACGCCGACCGGGCGTTCGCGGCCGCCTACGGCGTGGGCGGCTCCGGGACGGCGGCCTACCTCGTCCGCCCCGACGGCCACGTCGGCTTCCGCACCCGCCCGGTGACCGAGACCGCGCTCCTCGACCACCTCGCCGGGGTCTTCGACGCCCAGTGACCACCGGCCCGGACGCGCACCGGGCCCACCTCCCGCGCTGCCGCAGCGGCAGCGCTCCGGAACCACCGCACCCCCAGGGGGACCCATGACACGGACCGCACAACCGGCCCCGGGCACGGCGGACGACGTCGTCCCCGGCGCGGAGATCTACACCCCGGAGTTCCGCGCCGACCCCTACCCGGTCTACGCCCGGCTGCGTGCCGAGCGCCCGGTGGTGAAGGTGCGGACGCCGCGCTTCGACTCCTTCCTGGTCACCCGTTACGACGACGCCAAGCAGGCGCTGTCGGACCCGCGGCTGTCCAAGGACCTGTACCGCGCCGGTGACACCTACCTGGCGGTGTTCGGCGAGAAGGCGCGGCAGATCAACACCAACATGCTCAACTCCGACCCGCCGGAGCACAGCCGCCTGCGCCGCCTGGTCACCCAGGCGTTCACCCCGCGGCGCATCGAGGCGATGCGGCCCCGCGTGGAGCAGATCGTCGAGGGCCTGCTGGACCGGATGGCGCCGCGCGGCTCCACCGACTTCGTGGACGACTTCGCCCTCCGGCTGCCGCTGGCGGTGATCGGCGACCTGCTCGGGATCCCCGAGTCCGACCACGAGGAGATCCTGGCCGGCACCCAGGTCATCCGGACCGTCGGCACCGGCGGGCGCAGTCCCCAGGAGGACCGGGCGGCGATCGGGCAGGCCCAGTCGCGGCTGCACGCCTACTTCACCGGCCTGGTCGCGACCAAGCGCCAGCAGCCCGGGGAGGACCTGGTCAGCGCCCTCATCGCCGCCCGCGACGGGGACGGCCGGCTCTCGGAGGCCGAGCTGGTCTCCAGCGCCTTCCTGCTGCTGTTCGCCGGCTACCAGACGACGTCGGACTTCCTCGGCAACGCCGTCGTCGCGCTGCTGACCCACCCCGAGGAGCTGGCCGAGCTGCTGGCCGACCCCTCCCGGATCCCGGACGCCGTCGAGGAGCTGCTGCGCTTCGACGGGTCGGTGCCGGTGTCGAGCTTCCGCTTCGCCACCGAGGACCTCGAGATCGGCGGGGTCCGGATCCCCGAGGGCTCGATCGTCACCATCGTGCTCAGCGCGGCCAACCACGACCCGGCGCTGGTCCCCGACCCGGACGAGCTCGACCTGAGCCGGGGCCCCACCTCGCACCTGGCCTTCGGTCACGGCATCCACTACTGCCTGGGCACCGCCCTGGCCCGGCTGGAGGCGACGACCGCGCTGCGGCGCATCCTCGTCCGCCTCCCCGACCTGCGCCTCGACGTCCCCGTCGAGGACCTGCAGTGGCTCCCGGCGGCCTCCGCCTTCCGCGGGCTGCTCGAGCTGCCGCTGCGCTTCACCCCCACCCCCGCTACAGGAGGCACACCATGACCCCGCCTGCCCCCTCGGCCACTCCCTCGGCCACTCCGTCGGCCGATCCCGCGGCCGACGCCTCGACGACGCCCACGGAGGCGCCCTGGGCCAACGACACGGTCGAGTTCACGAACACGGTCTCGACGCCCGCGAGCTGGTCCTCGGCCACGTGGCGCCCGTTCCGCAACGTCATCGTCTGCCGGATGGCCCCCGGCAGCGAGGACGAGGTCGGGCCGGTGTTCGCGTACTACGACCGGACCACCCGGCCGCAGGACCTCGGCGTCGTCGGACGGGCCCTGCTCTCGTACGAGGGCCTGTACCTGCACGTCATCGAGCGCAAGGAGGACCCGGAGGTCTCCGGGCAGCGCCGCGGCCTGCCGGCGTTCCAGGCCATCGCCGAGGCCATCGCCCCGTACGTGACGCCCTACCCCAGCTACTGGGAGAACCCGTCGCACTCCGTGGCGAAGCACTTCTACACCTGGGTGCCCGAGGGCGAGGTCTCCCCCGACCGGGAGATGACCGTCATCGTCCAGCGGATGAAGCCGGGCAGCGAGGCCGAGATCGCCCGGGTGTTCGCCGAGTCCGACGCCGGCGACCTGCCCACGGAGACGGGCGTGACCGGCCGCTGGCTGTACTCGATGGAGGACGTCTTCGTGCACCTCCTGGAGCAGGACCGGGCCAAGGCGGCGGCCGTGCGGCAGAACCACGAGTCGATGCGGCCGGCCTTCGCCAAGGTCATGGCCGCCCTCGCCCCCTACGTCAGCCCGTACCGCCCGGAGACGTGGCAGAGCCCGCGCGACTCGGTGGCCCGGGTGTTCCACCGCTGGACGGCCCCGGACTGGGCGCCGGGGGACTGACGGTGACGACGAGGGAGGGCAGACCGTGAGCCTGCGCAGGATCGCGTCGATCACCTACTGGGCCGAGGACGTGGCCGCGGCCGCGGCCTGGTACACCGAGCTCCTGGGCTCGGGGCCGAGCTTCACCCGGCCCGGTCCCGGCGGGCGGCTGGGCTACGCCGCGTTCAGCATCGACGAGCGGACCCGGCTGGCCATCGCCGCCCGCGCCACGGCCCCGCCGGGCGCGGCGCTGGAACCGGGTGGTGCGGTCGGGCACTGGGACGTCGCCGACCTCGACGCCGTCCTCGAGAGGCTCGCGTCGATGGGCGCCAAGGAGTACATCCCGGTCACGCCGCACGGGCCGGTGGTCAGCGCGGCCGTGCTCGACCCCTTCGGCAACGTGCTCGGGCTCATCTCCGACCAGCACCCCGCTGCCGACTTCCGGGGCGGGCCGCCGCGGCCGAGCTGATCCGCGTTCCACCACACGGCGACCGCCGGGACCCCAGGGACCCGGCGGTCGCCGCGCGTCGGGGTGCCGACGATCGCGGAGGGTGACGTTCCCGGTGCGATCCTGGGCGTGGCGTCGGCTCGTCGCGGCGTGCGGTGGTCCGATTCAGGTCACGAGATTGTCACGGACCGGTCCCGTCCTTAGCGTTTCCGCGTCCGGCCGGTCACCTGGCTCCCACCCGGGGAGCCCCCGACGGATGCCGCCGAGTCGCACCTCGCGGTGCGAGCCGGGGACCCACCTGTACCACCGGGGTGAGTCCCGCTCCCGGTCCCGCCGGGAGCGGGTAGGGCACTCCCAGCCCGAACCCGTCAGCTCACCCGGTAGGCGGCCAGGGGAGAACGGAGTACAGCCACGCCCGGGGCCGAGCCCCGCGCGTCCAGGTCCGGGACCGTCGCGCTCCCGCCTGCCCACCTGAGCCAGCCAGCCGTCGCACGGCGCCCTCAGCCGGACCCCGGTGTCCGGCCGGTGCCGCACGCCCGGATGCCGAGCCCTGCCCGACGCGGCCACGTGCCGCAGCACATCCCGACCGTCGCGGCGCCGTCCCACGGCGACCGCCCCTGCAGTGAGGACGTCTCCATGCACGCACGCACGCACGTCGAGGACACCCGTGCCGAGCACACCGCCGGCGACGCCCGGCCGCGTCGCCGGGCCCTGCACCTGCTGACCGCCACGGGGGCCATGGCCCTGGCCTTCACCTTCGCCGGGCAGTCGGTCGCCCAGGCCGACGAGCCCCGGTGGGGTGGCGGCGGGTCCGCCTCGACCTGGGACGGCGGCCGGGACGGGCGCGGCGCGCCCGCCCCCGCGCCCGAGGCGGCGGCGCCTGCTCCCGCACCGGCACCGGCCCCGGCGCCCGCACCGGCACCGGCACCGGCTCCTGCGCCGGCACCCGCGCCGGCACCCGCCGCCACCGGCGAGCAGGCGTACAAGGACTACGCACTCGACCAGCTCGGCGGCGACGCCACCCAGTTCGGCTGCCTCGAGCAGCTCTGGGAGGCCGAGAGCGGGTGGAACCCGAACGCGCAGAACCCCACCAGCACCGCGTACGGCATCGCCCAGTTCCTCGACTCCACCTGGGCCTCCACCGGCATCGCCAAGACCTCGGACCCGTACCGGCAGGTCGACGCGGGCCTGATCTACATCGAGAACCGGTACGGCAGCCCCTGCGCGGCCTGGAACCACTTCCAGGCCAACAACTGGTACTGATCCCCTGACCGCCGCGGGCCCCTCTCAGCAGCGGGAGCGGCCCCCGGCGTCTTCACCCCGGGGGGTGACCCCAGGACGTCCCACCCGTCCGGGTGGGACCGGGTGGCGACCGGTCCAGTCGTGCGGCTCCGGTGTCGAGAGAGGTGGCACACCTCCGACGGGAGCACACCGATGGCCAGGAAGCGCACCGACGCCGAGCAGCAGGTCGCCGACCTGCTGCACACGGCGCGGAAGTCACTGCACATGCCCGTGGCGTTCCTGACGCGCATGGACGGCACCACCCAGCACCTGGAGGTCGTCGACACCCGCGTGCCGGTGCTCGTCCAGGAGGGCGCGAAGGTCGCCCAGGAGACGTCGTTCTGCCAGAAGATCCTCGACGGGGAGCTGCCCGCCGTCATCAGCGACGTGAAGGCGCACCCGCTGGCGATGTCGCTGCCCTCGGCGCGCATCCCGCGGATCCGCAGCTACGTCTCGACGCCGGTCACGCTGTCGGACGGCAGCCTCTACGGCACCTTCTGCGCCTTCGGCTTCACCTCCGACAAGGAGCTCAACGAGCGCGACGAGGCCCTGATGAAGGTCCTGGCGTCGGCCGCCTCGGTGATCATCGAGCCCCAGCTGCGCGCCCAGCAGCGCCGCGACGCGATCGACGGCCGGCTCGACCCGCTGGTCGCCTCCGGCGGCCCGACCGTCGTCCTGCAGCCGATCGTCGACCTGGCCACCGGGGACCGCGTCGGCGCCGAGGCGCTCAGCCGCTTCCCGGCCGACTGGGGCAAGGGCCCCGACGTCGTCTTCGAGGAGGCGCACAGCATCGGCCGCGGGCACGAGGTCGAGCTGCTGGCCCTGCGCCGGGCCGCCGAGCACCTGGCCACGGTCGAGGGCTACGTGGCCATGAACGTCTCGCCGCAGACCCTGCTGACGCCGGAGTTCTCCGCGCTGCTGCACACCCTGCCGCTGCCGCGGGTGCTCCTCGAGCTCTCCGAGCACGACCCGGTCGAGGACTACGACGCGCTGAGCAGTGCCCTGCTGCCCTTCCGTGCCGCCGGGATGCGGCTGGCCATCGACGACGTCGGCGCCGGCTTCTCCTCGCTGCGGCACATCGTGGTGACCGACCCCGACGTCATCAAGATGGACCGCAGCATCGTCAGCGGCCTGCACACCGACCCGGTGCTGAGCAAGCTGGTCGAGTCGCTGGTGACCTTCGGTCACGGCTGCGGCGTCACCGTGGTCGCCGAGGGCATCGAGACCGCCGAGGAGGCCGCGGCGCTGCGCGGCCTGGGCGTCGACCTGGGCCAGGGCTGGTTCCTCGGCCGCCCCGGCCCGCCGGAGTCCCTGCTGCCGGTGCCGCCCGCCGTCCTCCGGACCGTCCGCGCGCCGGACCCGGGACTGCTCCCCGCCTGAGCGCGCCCGCCGGGCGGCTCCCGTCCCTACGGCTCGACGAGCGCGGGCGGCAGCGGCCGGCCGGCCGTGTGGGCGCGGAGGGCGTCGGCGAACAGTCCCGGCGCCTCGCCGTTCCAGGCGTGCCCGACGCCGGGGACCACCCGCGCCCGGCCGTGCGGGAAGGCCCCGGCGAGCACGGGGAGCGACGACCGGACGAGGGCGTGCTCCCGCTCCCCGGCGACCGCGAGCACGCGGGCGTCGGAGGTGGCGGCGCCGTCCGGGACGCCGTGACCGGCCAGCTCGGACCCCACCCGCAGGAACTCGCCGGGCGCCTGCGTGCGCGCCGCGCGGACGTGGCCGTCGAGGTCCTCGGCCGGCACCCGCAGCGCGCGGGCGTCGGCCCGCAGCACCGGACCCGTCGTCACGAACGGCGCCACGAGACGTCCCGCGAGCCGCATCCGCCGCGGGTGCGGGAACGGCGGGACGCTGACGCCGCTCACCAGGGCGCCGGTCAGCAGCCCGGCTCGGCGGGCGGCCAGCGCCGTGGCGACGTAGCCGCCCAGCGACAGGCCCGCGACGTGCGCCCTCCCGCCGTGGGCGCGGGTGCGGACCACCTCGGCGACGGCCGCCGCGGTGTCGTCGAGCGACACCCACGGGACCGCGTTGCTGCCGCCGTGCCCGGGCAGGTCGACCACGAGGAGGTGCAGGTCGCCGTCCAGGAACGGGACGAGCCGCTCCCACATCCAGCCGCTGGTCCCCGACCCGTGCAGCAGGACCACGGTCGGGGCGTCCCGCGGCCCGTGCGCGGTGACGGCCAGGGAGGCGGGCCCGGTACGCGATACGGCGGGATCCTCCCCGACGCCGGTGGCTAGGGTCACGCCCCACCAGCGGGAGGAGTCGACGTGCGGGTGTTCGTCACGGGTGCCACCGGGGCCATCGGGGGGCACGTCGTCCCGGCGCTGCTCGCCGCCGGGCACGAGGTCACCGCGCTGGCGCGGACGCCGGAGAAGGCGAGGGGCCTGGCCGCGCTGGGCGCCGTCCCGAGCGAGGTGTCCCTGTTCGACCGGGCGGCACTGACGGAGGCGGTCGCGGGGCACGACGCGGTCGCCAACCTCGCCACCGCCATCCCCACGCCGTCGACGTTCCTGCGCGCGTCGGCCTGGGCGGCGAACGAGCGGGTGCGCCGCGAGGGCTCGGCCGCGGTCGCCGCGGCGGTCCGGGCGGCCGGGGTCGGCCGCCTCGTCCAGGAGTCGATCACCTTCCTCTACCCGGACCGCGGAGCCGAGTGGATCGACGAGGACGTCGCACCCGATCCGTTCCCCCTCGCCGAGGCCAACCTCGCCGCGGAGGCGAACGCACGCGGCGTCGGGAACAGCGTGGTGCTCCGCTTCGGGCTCTTCTACGGGCCGGGGTCGGGCCACACCGACCTGCTGCTGCGCCTGGCCCGCCGGCGCACCGCCTTCGTCGCAGGCCCGCCGCGGGCCTACCTGTCCTCCATCCACCTGGCCGACGCCGCCTCGGCCGTGGTCGCCGCGCTCGACGCGCCGGCGGGGCTGTACGACGTCGTCGACGACGAGCCGGTGACCCGCCGCGACTACGCCGCCGCGCTGGGCGAGGCGGTCGGCCGGCGGCCGCTGCTCTCGCTCCCGGGACGCGCCGCCGTCCTGGCCGGCGGGGCGGCCGGGTCGCTGGTCCGGTCGCAACGGGTCAGCAACCGCAGGCTGCGGACCGCCACCGGCTGGGCACCGGGGTTCCCCTCCGTCCGCGACGGCCTGCTCGCCGCCGCGGGCGTCCCGCGGTGAACCCCGCCCTGGCGTCGGCGCTGCTGCGGGGCACGCTCCGCGCGGTGGGTGCGGTGGCGACGGGGACCGGCGCGACGGTGGCGCTGACCGGCACCCGGTCGATCCCCGGCGGCGCCCCGACCACGGCGAGCAACGACAGCGCGGCCGGCTCAGCCGTCGCCCGGCCGGCGCAGCAGGTAGACGACGTGGTCGGGCGGGTCGATCGGGTTGTCCGGCGTCAGCGGCCCCTCGGCCACGCGGGTGAACCCCGCCTTCTCCAGCGCCCGCCAGGACGCGACGTTGCCCGCGGCCACCGGCACGAGGACGGCGTCGGCGTCCGGGTACGCGATCCAGCTGTCGGCCACGAACGCGCGCAGCATCGCCGTGCCCGCTCCCCCGCCCCGGACGTCGGGCTCGCCGATCAGGTAGTCGATCGACAGCGCCCGCGGCGGGACGGCGACCACCGGCGCCAGCTCCTCGAGGTACCCCGGCTCGTCGGACAGCCGGTACCGCTGGACCAGCCCGAACGGGCGGCCGCCGGTGCAGGCGAGCAGCACCTGCGTCGGGTCCCGGCCGTCCACGCTCGGGCCGAAGTCGGCCTCCAGTGCCTCCGGCGTCGTCTCGTGCGCCCACCAGCGGGCCACGGCCGGCTCCTCCAGCCAGCGCGTGACGAGGGGGAGGTCGGCGCGGGTCAGGGGGCGGAAGGTGACCGGCCCGTGGAGCACCGCGCCAGGCTAGGCGCCGCGACCGGCGTCTGTGCACCCGTCGGGGTGATCACGGGGACCGCGAGCCCGGGAGGTGCACACTCGTCCGCCCCCGCGCCTACGGTTCCGGCGTGACGCGAACCGCCTCCGCCCGCGACGTCCTCGCCTACCGGGTCACCACCCAGCAGCTGGACCGCGACTCCGGCACGGTCGCCGACACCGCCGTCCTCGACCTGGGCGTGCAGGACACCGGGACCGACGGCGGGCTGTGGGCGCTCGCGCTGCGCGGGGTGGACGTCGGGGCGCTGGACCCGGCGGAGCTGACCACCGTCTGGACGCTGCGCGGCGCCCCGCACCTCTACCGCCGGGCCGACCTGCCCGCCGTCGCGGCCGCCATCGCGCCGTTCTCCGAGGAGGACGCGGCCAAGCGGGTGTTCGACGCGGCCAAGCCGCTCAGGGCCGCGGGCATCCCGGTGCTCACCGCGCTGGACACGCTCGCGACCGCGATGCGGGGCATCGTCACCGAGCCGATGGTCAAGGGTGAGATGTCACGGCGGCTGGCGGACGCCGTCGACGAGCCGTACCTGCGCTACTGCCGTCCGTGCGACGCCGTCCACGCCCACGAGCAGTCCTTCCGCCTGTCGGCCCTGCGCGCCGGGCTGGAGCTGCAGCCGGGGACCTCGCCGCCGGTGCTGCAGCCGGTGCCCGGCTTCGCCCCGGCGGACACCGTCCCGGACCGGCTCGACGTCGTCCGGGCGTACCTGCACCTGCTCGGCCCGGCCACGCCGCAGCACGTGGCCGGCTACCTCGACGCGCCGGTGAAGGACGTCAGGGCACGCTGGCCGGAGGACGTCGTGGAGGTCGAGGTCGACGGACAGCGGCGCTGGCTGCTGGCCGGCGACACCGAGCGGCTCGGGGCGCCGCCGCCCGGCGTCACCCGGCTGCTCGGTCCGTTCGACCTGTTCCTGCAGGCCCGCGACCGGTCGACGCTGGTGGCCGACCCCGCGCACGCGAAGGCGCTGTGGCCGACGCTGGGCCGGCCGGGCGCGGTGCTGGCCGACGGCGGGCTCGCCGGGCTGTGGCGCCCGCGCAAGGCCGGGTCCTCGCTGAGGGTCGCCGTCGAGCCGTGGACGCCGCTCCCGCCCGCCGTCCGGGACGCGATCGGCGAGCAGGCCGAGCGGCTGGCCGCCTTCCGCGGCGTCCGCCTCGCGGCCGTCGACGTGGCGTAGCCGGCCGGCCGTCAGGCGGCGAGGAGGTCCTCGTCGCGGTCGCCGGCGGCGACCAGCCCGGCGTACCGGCCGCCGCGCGCCAGCAGCTCGGCGTGCGTGCCCGACTCGGCCACCCGGCCGGCGTCGAGGACGGCGATCCGGTCGGCGTGCCGCACGGTCGAGAGCCGGTGGGCGATGGTGATCGTCGTCCGGCCGCGGCGGGCCTCGTCCAGCGCCGTCTGCACGGCCCGCTCGGTGGCGGTGTCCAGCGCGCTGGTGGCCTCGTCGAGCACCAGGACGCGCGGGTCGCGCAGCAGCGTGCGGGCGATGGCCAGCCGCTGCTTCTCGCCGCCGGAGAACCGGTGCCCGCGGGCGCCGACGACGGTGTCGTAGCCGTCGGGCAGCGCGGCGATGACGTCGTGCACCTGGGCCCGCCGGGCCGCGGCCTCGATCTCGGCGTCGGTGGCGACGGGGCGGGCGTGCCGCAGGTTCTCCCGCACGGTGGTGTGCAGCAGGTAGGTCTCCTGCGAGACCACGCCGACCACCTGCGCCAGGGTGGCCAGCCGCAGGTCGCGCAGGTCGACGCCGTCGATGCTCACCCGGCCCGCCGTCGGGTCGGCCAGCCGCGCCACCAGCGAGGCCATCGTCGACTTGCCCGAGCCGGTCTGACCGACCAGCGCCAGCGTGCTGCCGGCGGGGACGGTGACGTCGACGCCGGTCAGCGCCGGGCGGGCGCCGTCGGGGTAGCGGAACTCCACGCCCTCCCACCGGACCTCGCCGCGCACCGACGCCGGGTCGAGCTCCACCGGGTCGGCCGGGTCGCCGATCTCCACCGGCAGGTCGAGGTACTCGAACACGCGGCTGAACAGCGCCATGGAGCTGGTCACCGACACGCCGACGTCGAGCAGCCCCATCAGCGGCCGGAACAGCGCGCCCTGCAGCGTGGTGAAGGCGACCAGCGTGCCGATCGTCATCCCGCCGGAGGTCGCCGGCAGTCCGGCGAACAGGTAGACCAGCGCCGGGATGCCGGCGAACACGATGCTCATCGAGGCCATCCGCCAGCGCCCGGCCAGCTGCGACCGCACCTCCAGGCCCACGAGGTCCTGCGACGTCTCGGCGAACCGGCGGGAGGCGGCCGGGCCGGCGCCGAGGGTCTTGCCGAGCAGGACGCCGCTGACGCTGAGGCCCTCCTCGACCTGGCCGTGCAGGTCGGCCAGGTGCCGCTGCCGCTGGGCGGTGACCGCGCGGCGCATCCGCGCCACCTTGCGGGTGAGCGCGATGGCCGGCGGCAGGACGACCAGCGAGAGCAGCGACAGCCGCCAGGACAGCGCCACCATGGCCACCACGGTGCCGACGACGGTCGTGGCGTTGGACGCCAGGGACGTCGCCGTCGAGGTGACCACCGACTGCATGCCGCCGATGTCGTGGGTCAGCCGGGACTGGACCTCGCCGCCGCGCGTGCGGGTGAAGAAGCCGAGCGACTGGCGCTGCAGGTGCGTGAACACCGCCGTCCGCAGGCCGTGCATCACGCGCTGGCCGACCGTCGTGGACAGCCAGGTCTGCGCGACACCGAGGACGGCGGTGAGCGCGGTGACGGCCACCATGGCGGCGACCGCCCGGACCAGCAGCCGCACGTCCTGGCGCGGCAGGGCCTCGTCGATGACCAGCCGGACGAGGAACGGCGTCGCCAGCGCGACCGCCGAGGAGCCGACGATGAGCGCGACCACGGTCGCGACCTGCCAGCGGTAGGGGCGGAACAGCGCCGTCACCCGGCGCAGCGGCACCGGTGCGCGCTCCAGCTGCGCCCGGTCCGCGGGGTCGACGGTGCGCCCGGACCCCCCTGCGCGCCCGCCGGAGCCGCTGCCGCGGCCCGTCGTCGTCCCGTCGATGCCGGCCACCTCCTGTCCTGGTCTATGAGGTTACCTCACGATACGGTAACCTCAGGATCATGGCCGGGCACCCCACGGGGGCGGACGACGACCCGGCGGCGCTCGGGGAGCTGCTGGTGCGGGCCGCCCGCACGCAGCGCCGCCGCTGGCGGGACGTCCTGGCGCCGTGGGACCTCTCCCCGCACCACGCGCGGGCCCTGCGGGTGGTCGGCGACCGCGACGGCGTCCGGCTGTCCGACCTGGCCGAGGCGCTGCACATCGCGCCGCGCTCGGCGACCGAGGTGGCCGACGCGCTGCAGGCCCGCGGCCTGGTGGAGCGGACCCCCGACCCCACCGACCGGCGGGCCGTGGTGCTGCGGGCCACCGGGGAGGGTCGGCGGGTGCAGGCCGAGGTGGACGCCGCCCGCGCCGCCGACACCCGCGACCTGTTCGCCCGGCTGGCCCCCGCCGACCGCGCGGAGCTCGCCCGCCTGCTCCGCGCCCTGGCCGGGTGACGGGGCGCGGACTCCTCGACCAGCGGGCCGTCCACCGGACGACGGACCCCGCACGGCGGGCCGCGGTGCCACGATGCCTGCCATGACGGAACCGGTCCGCGCCGAGGAACTGCGGGTGTCCGACGCCGAGCGCAGCGCGGTGCAGGAGCACCTGCGCCGGGCAGTCGGCCACGGCCAGTTGGAGCTGTCCGAGTTCGACCAGCGGGTGCAGGCGGTGTGGGCGGCGCGCACCCGCGGCGAGCTCGACCGGGTCACCCGTGACCTGCCCGAGCCGCCGCCCCCGCCGCCGCCCGCGCCGCGGCACCGGGTCTTCTCCGCCACCCCCGGCGGCACCACCATGCGGGTGCTCACCACCGTCTGGGCCAGCGTCCTCGCGGTGAACCTGGTGGTGTGGACGCTGGTCTCCCTCGGCGCCCTCGAGCCGGTCTACCCGTGGTTCATCTGGATGGCGCCGTCCGGGGCCGTCCTCGCCGTCCTGTACGCCACCGGGATCGGCCGGCCCCGCCGGTAGCTGCGGGAACGGCCCCCTCGCCGGGCCCCGACGCGAGCCTGCGAGTGGCGAGGGGCGAGGGCCTTCACCGCTCCGACCGGCGGCGCTGCCGGGTCTTGGCCCCGTACATGTCCCGGTCGGCACGGGCGATGACCGCGTCGGGCGAGTCCCCGGGGTGTCCCACCGCCCCGCCGACGCTCACGCCGACCACGAGCGGACCGGCCGCGGTCGGCACGGGGGCGGCCGCCTGCTCCTCCACCCGGTCGGCGAGCCGGGCCAGGTCCTCGTCGTCGCAGCCCGGGCAGAGCACCACGAACTCGTCGCCGCCGAACCGCGCGACGACCTCGTCGGGTCCGATCAGCGAGCGCAGCCGTGTCGCGACCTCCACGAGGACGGCGTCGCCGACCGCGTGGCCGTGGACGTCGTTGACCACCTTGAACCCGTCGAGGTCGCAGAACAGGACACCGCACACCTCGCTGCCGTCGGGGGCCAGCCGGCGGCCGAGCTCCTCGAAGAACGTGCCCCGGTTCGGGATGCCGGTCAGCCGGTCGGTGCGGGCCCGCTCCGACAGCTGCGCCTCCCAGCGCCGCTGGTCGGTGACGTCGAGTCCCACGCAGGCCACCGCGTAGGGCCGGCCGTCGTCGTCGGTGAGCACGTGGTTGTGCATCGACACCAGCCGGCGCCCGCCGTCGCCGGTGAGCCAGTCGCCCTCCTGCGGGTGTGCCCGGCCGGTCGCCATCGCGCGCTCGATGGCGTCGCGGGCGAGCTCCCGGTGCTCGGGCACCACCCAGACGTCCCAGAACGGGCGGCCGAGCAGCTCCTCGGCCGAGCGCCCGGTCAGCCGCTGCAGGGCCGGGTTGGCCAGCAGGACGCGCCCGTCCCCGCCCACGACGCAGACGAGGGCGTCCGTGCCCTCGACGAACTCACGTGCCAGCCGGCCGTCCACTCAACCCGGTGCGCCGGGCCCGGCACCGGGCCCGCGGCGGTCGGGGCCGTCCGGCCGGGACACCGCCCGGCGCCCCCTGTGTCCGCTGGCCATGTCACCTCCTCCGCGGCGCGTCCGCAGCGACGCGCCGGAGGGCATGACACCACGCGCGCCGCGGCCCGTCGATCCGGCGCGGCCGGTACGACGTCCCTCCCGGCGCCGGTGCCTCGGCCCCGAGGTACCGGGCGGAAGACGGAGGCGGCCGCCGGGTGCCTGACCGCCTTCCGCGGGGTACTGCTCGAGGACGTCCACATCGACCGAGGAGAGGCCATGACCGGTCCCGACGACGCCTTCCTGGCTCCCGACGACGCGCTGCGCGGCTTCGACGACGACGGTGACGTCGAGGCCGGGACGGACGGCGGTGAGCGTCCCGGGACGGACGACGTCGAACGCCCGAACCCCGGCGGAGCCGCTGTCGAGGACTTCGGCCGCTCGACCGGCACCGTCGAGGGCGGGACCGAGGGGTAGCCGCCCCGACGCGACGAGGGTGACGGCGGCCCAGCGACCCGCCGGCCGGTGCTTCCCCGAGCGGTACCTCAGCTCTAAGGTGTCCGCGCATGGAACCGCGCCGTGTCCGCATCGGCATCGACACCGGTGGGACGTTCACCGACGTCGTCGCCGTCGACGAGGCGACCGGCGCGACGACGACGACCAAGACGCCGTCCACGCCGGCCGACCCCGCCGAGGGGTTCCTCACCGGCGTCGGCAAGGTGCTCGGTGCACTCGGCCTGGACGGCGGCGCGGTCACCGCGGTCAGCCACGGGACGACGGTCGCCACGAACCAGCTGCTCGAGGGCCGGCTCGACCGGATCGGCTTCATCACCACCGAGGGCTACGAGTCGGTGCTGGAGATCGCCCGCCAGTCGGTGCCCGACGGCTACGGCAACAGCTACTTCTGGGTCAAGCCGCCGCGGATCGTCCCGGCCGACCTGGTGCGCACCGTGCGCGGCCGGCTCGACCCCACCGGTGCCGAGGTCCGCCCGTTCGACCGGGACGACGCCGTCGCCGCGGCCCGGTTCTTCCGCGACGCCGGCGTCACCACCATCGGCGTCTGCCTCCTGCACTCCTACGCCGACGACGCGCACGAGCGGGCGGTGCTCGACGTGCTCCACGTGGAACACCCGGACGCCGTGGTGTCGATCAGCTCGCAGGTGCTGCGCGAGTACCGCGAGTACGAGCGGTCGGTCACCACCCTGGTCGACGCCGCGGTCAAGCCGCGGGTGGGCGCGTACGTCACCGCGATCCGCGAGCGGCTCGACGGCCTCGCGCCCGGCGTGCCGTTCTACGTGATGAAGAGCAACGGCGGCGTGCTGTCGGCCGAGGAGGTCGTGCACCAGCCGATCACCACCATGCTGTCCGGCCCGGCCGCGGGGGCGCTGGGTGCCGCGCTGATCGCCGGGACCGCCGGCTTCGACCGGGTGCTCACCCTCGACGGCGGCGGCACCTCGACCGACGTCACGGTGGTGGTCGACGGCGAGCCGGCGCTCACCACCGAGGGCTCGGTGGGCGACTACCCGTCGAAGATCCCGATGATCGACGTCGTCACCGTCGGCGCCGGCGGCGGCTCGATCGCCTGGCTCTCCCCCGAGGGCACGCTCAAGGTCGGCCCGCGCTCGGCCGGTGCCGACCCCGGCCCCGTCTGCTACCCCGCCGGCGGGTCCGAGCCCACGGTCACCGACGCGCACGTCGTCCTCGGCCGCATCCCGCCACACCTGCTCGGCGGGGAGATCCCGCTGTCGGCCGACGCCGCCCGCACGGGCCTCACCGCGCTCGGCGGGGAGCTGGGGCTGTCGCTGGAGCGGACCGCACTGGGCATCCTGGAGATCTCGGCGTGGAACCAGGCCAACGCGCTGCGCCAGGTCACCGTGGCCCGCGGCCTCGACGTCCGCGACTTCACGCTCACCACCTTCGGCGGGTCGGGCTCGCTGCTGGCCTGCCGGCTCATGGACGTCCTCGGCCTCCCCCGCACGCTGGTGCCGCCGAACCCGGGCAACGTGAGCGCGTTCGGGCTGCTGACGGTCGACGTCCGCAACGACCACGTGCAGACGGCGATCCAGCGGCACGCCGACCTCGACCTCGACCGGGTGCGCGCGGGCTTCGCCGCCCTGGAGGACGCCGCGCGCACCGCCCTGGACGGCGAGGGCTTCGCGCGGGCGGAGCAGCAGGTGCAGCGCAGCGCGGACCTGCGCTACGTCGGCCAGGCCTTCGAGGTGCGGGTGCCGGTGGCCGCCGGAGAGCTCACCCCCGCGGCGGCCGACGACGTCGCCGCCGCCTTCCACGCCGCGCACCGGCAGCTCTACGGCTACGACCTCGCCGAGGACCCGCGGCAGGCCGTCGAGTGGGTGAACCTGCGGGTGAGCGGGATCGGGCCGATCCGCCGTCCGGACGTGGTGGGGCTGCCCGCGCGGGACGGCGGGGTCGAGCGCGCCGTCACCGGCGCGCGGCGGGTCTGCTTCGACGAGTGGGCGCGGACGCCCACGTACGACCGCACCCTGCTGGCGCCGGGCGACGTCGTGGCCGGACCGGCGGTCGTGGAGGAGTACGGCTCGACCGTGCCGGTGCACCCCGGCTTCGCCGCGACCGTGGACCGCCACGGGAACCTGCTGATCGAGAGGGCCGCATGAGCCGGCACCGCGCTGATGGCACCCCCGGAGCCGCCGACCCGGTGCTGGTGGAGATCGTCGCCGGCACGCTGGCCGCGATCGAGAAGGAGGTCGAGACCTCCATCGGCCGGACGTCGCGCTCGCCGATGATCCGCGACGCGCACGACTTCCGGGCCGGCATCCACGACCGGCAGCTGCGCAAGCTCACCGGCCGCTCGTACTCGGCGCTGGTGCACCCGGTGGTGCGCGACCACCCGGTGCGGACCATGCACCCCGGCGACGTGTTCTTCCACAACGACGTCTACCTCTCCGAGGGCGGCATCGGGCACCTGCCCGACCTGTGCGTGACGGTGCCGGTGTTCGCCGACGTGGACGGCGCCCCGGCCGTGGTCGCGTTCGTGCAGGCGTTCGGCCACCACGACGACATCGGGGGCGCGGTGCCGGGGTCGATGCCGTCGGCGGCGACCAGCGTGTTCGAGGAGGGGCTGATGGTCCCGCCGATCAAGCTGTGGGACCGCGGCGTCCGCAACGAGGCGGCGCTGGCGATCATGACCCGCAACTCGCGGATGCCCGACTCGCTGGCCGCCGACCTCGACGCCGAGTGCTCCGCCTGCCTGGCCGGCGCGCGGCGGCTCGGCGAGCTGTTCGACCGGTACGGGGTGGCCGCCGTCGAGGCGTGCTTCGACGCGATCCTGGCCAACTCGACCGAGGTGTACCGCCGGGAGGTGCTGTCGCAGATCCCCGACGGCACCTACGTGTGGGAGGACTACGCCGAGCACGACGGCGTCGACCCGCCGAAGCTGCACCGCCAGCGGATCACGCTGACCATGGACTCGGCCGCCGACGTCCCGCTGACCATCGACTTCACCGGCACCGGCCCGCAGGCCAAGGGGCCGATCAACCACTGCGGCGACTACGCCGACGGCAACTTCCTCAAGAAGTGGCTGGCGCCGATCCTGCGCAACCTCGCCGAGACGCCCGAGCGGATGGCCGAGCTCGACGTCAACGAGGGCGTCGTCCCGCTGATCGGGATGCGGTTCCCGGAGAAGGGCACGCTGCTCACGCCGGTCTTCCCGGCGCCGACCAACGCGCGGACGTTCGTGATCCTGCGGCTGCTGGGCGTGCTGGCCGGGGTGCTGGCCAAGGCCACCGGCGGCCGGATGCCGGCCGACCAGGAGACGATCCGCTACACCGGCGTGTACGGCACCGACGCCGACGGGCAGCCCTACCTCATGCGCGAGGTGCTCGGCGGCGGCTCGGGCGGGCGGTGGTACGCCGACGGCGAGGACACCATCCACGTCGTCCCGGACTCGCGGAACCTGCCGACGGAGTTCACCGAGAGCCGCTTCCCGCTGCGGGTGGAGCGGCTCGGCCTGGCGCTCGACTCGGGAGGACCGGGCCGGTACCGCGGCGGGTGCGGCTACGAGAAGCACGTCCGGGTGCTGCGCGACGCGCACTTCATGTCGATCGCCGACCGCTCGATCCTGTCCTGCTGGGGCGTGAACGGCGGTCGCGCCGGCCGGCCGTTCCAGGTCACCGTCGACCCCGGCGGTCCGGACGAGCACGACGTCGACGCCCTGGCCGACGCCGAGCCGCTGCCGGCCGGGACCGTCGTCCGCATCCGGACCACGGGCGGCGGCGGGTGGGGAGACCCATTGGAGCGGCCGGTCGAGGAGGTGCTTCGGGACGTCGCCTGGCGCAAGGTCTCGGTGTCCGGCGCGCGCGAGGACTACGGCGTGGTGGTGCGCGGGGACGGCACGGCCGACCCCGGGGCGACCGACGCGCTGCGGGCCTCGGTGCGGGCCGCCCGCACCGGCGACGAGCCGTTCTTCGACCGCGGTCCCGGTTACGCGCTGCTGTCCGGCGGGGCGACGTCCAACGAGTTCGACGTCCTCTGAAGGAGGACCCGGGAGCTAGGCGCCCGGCGTCATCGGGCTGCTCCCCTCGTCCGACGTGGCGCAGGCCACCACTGTGCTCGTGCCCAGCGGCACCCGCCCGGCGAGCCGTCCGCCGACGGCGCGGGCCGGGCGGAGGTGGTCAGGTGCCCAGTTCGGTGCTGCCCGGCTCCGGCTTGGCGTCGTCGCCGGTCTGGCCCTCGTCGCCGTCGGTGGACGTGTCCTCCTCGACGCCCTCCGGCACGAGGGGCGTCTCCTGCAGGACGTTCTCCCTCGCCTGGTCGCGGTCGGTGCCCGGCACCTCGGTCATGGCGGCCTCCTCGCTCGGCTGACCGGCCGGTACCCGGCCCGGGGACCGTCAACCCGGCGCGCTCCGGGCTCAGCCGCCCAGCCCGGCGTCGTGGGCGGCCACGATCGCGGCCGCCCTGTCCCGGGCGCCGAGCTTGGCGAGGACAGCGGAGACGTGGGACTTCACCGTCCGCTCCCCCATCCGCAGGGCGACGGCGATCTCGGCGTTGTTGGTGCCCCGGCAGACCAGGCGCAGCACGTCCGCCTCCCGGGGGGTGAGCCGGCTCAGGAGCGCCCTGCCCGCACCGGCGGCCGGGCGGCCGCGGGCCCGCTCCAGCACGCGGGGCAGCACCCGGGGGTCCAGCCAGGCGCCGCCGGCGGCGACCACGCGGACTGCGTCGACGAGCACCTCGGCGGGGCTGTCCTCCAGCACGAAGCCCGCGGCTCCGGCGTCCAGCGCCGCCCACAGGACCTCGTCGTCGTGGAAGGTGGTCAGCGCGAGCACCGGCGGCGCGCCCGGCTCGGCACGCAGCCGGCGGGTGGCCTCCGGGCCGTCCACGCGCGGCATCCGCGCGTCCAGCAGCACCAGGTCGGGCCGGTGGACCCGCACGGCGGGCAGCACCCCGGCGCCGTCCTCGCACTGCGCGACGACGCGGAAGCCGTCCTCCGAGCCGAGCACCATCGCCAGCCCGGCGCGGACCATCGCCTGGTCGTCGGCCAGCAGGATCCGGACGCCGGCGCTCACCCGCGACCCCCCAGCGGGGACGGCGCCGGCCGGTCGCCGGCCCGGAGAGCGCCGTGCCGGGGCAGCGAGCACCGGACCACCCAGGCGTCGCCGTCCGGGCCGCCGGTCAGCTCCCCGCCCAGCGAGGCCACGCGCTCGCGCAGCCCCACCAGGCCGAAGCCCCCGTGGCCGCTGCCCGCGGGGCCGGCGGTGTCAGGGCCGGCGGAGTCCCGGCCGGCGTCCGGGCGGCTGTTGGCGATGCGGGCCTCGACGCCGGCGTCGCCGACCACCACCCGGACCTCGACCGGAGCCGCGCCCGCGTGCCGCGCGGCGTTGGCCAGCGCCTCCTGCACGACCCGGTGCAGGGTCACCCGCACCACCAGGGGCAGCGACCCCGGGTCCCCGCTCGTGTGCACCTCGACCGGCAGGCCCGCCGCCCGGTAGCCGCGGACGAGCTCGGCGAGGTCGAGGGACACGACCGGCCGCTCCTCCTGCCCGGAGCGCAGCAGCCCGACGACGCCGCGGATGCCGTCCAGGCTCTCCCGGCACACCCGCTCGGCCTCCTCCAGCGCCCCCTCCACGGCCCGCGGGTCGGTGCGCAGGACGCGGCGCGCGCCGCCCACGTGCAGCACGACGACGGTCAGCGAGTGCGCGACGAGGTCGTGGACGTCACGGGCGATCCGCTGCCGCTCCTGGCGGGCGGCCGCCTCGGCCAGGCGCTCGTGGGCGACCCGCAGGTCGTCGGTGAGGACGGCGGCGCGGTGCAGCAGGATCCCCACCAGGACGCCCAGCACGGTGCCGAAGGCGAAGTACAGCGAGCCCGCGCCGCGCTCGGCCTCGCCCACGTCCGGTGGCAGCAGGCCGGCGAACGGGGCGAAGGGCACCGCGGCGGCCGCGAGGGTGGTCAGCCCGACCAGCGGGCGCCGGTCGGAGCGGCTGGCGACCCGGCTGGCGGCGGCGGTGGTGAGGAACAGGGCGCTGCCGACGCCCGACCAGGCCACGACGGGCACGACCGGGGCCACGGCCATGACGGCGAAGAGGGCGAGCGGCAGGTCGACGCCGGCGGCGACGAGGACCCACGGGACCAGGACCAGCGCCAGGCAGACCACCACCGGCACGACGGGGGGTCCCTCGACGAGCGCCATGCCCGCCGACACCACGGCGATCCCGGCGTAGACCAGGTCGGAGGGCAGGCGCACCGCGCCGGGCACCTGCGCCATGCGACCGCTCCTCGCCGGGCGCACCCCGCGGGGGAGCCGCGACCGTGGGTGCCCGGTCCTCCGGATGCTGGTGACGCCGCGGACCGGCCGGATCGTCCCGCGGGCCGGGTCCGCCTCGTCCCGGAGGACGGGGCCGGGCCGGGCCGGGGACCGGTGACGGCGCGCCCGCGGCCCACGACGATGGCGGCACCACCGCGACACCACGAGGACGGGAGGTCATCCCATGACCGCGACGACGACGACACCGGCCCGCTGGGCCCGGGCCGCGCTGCCCTGGAGCTGGCTGGCGTCGGCCGCGGTGGTGGGGGTGCTGGGCTACCTCCTCGCCGCCGTCTCGGACTGGCCCGACGAGCGCACCGCCGGGGGCCTGCTGCTGGGCGTGGCCGTCCTCGGCCTCGTCGCGGCGGCGCTCACGCGGCGGGGGACCCCGCAGGCCCGCCGCTCCTCGCTGATCGCCAGTGCCGCCGTGGCGGTGGGCGGGCTGGCCGCCGGCGTCGTCGCCACGGGCGGGCCGGCGGGCGCCGGGGACCTGGGGCTCGTCGCCGGTGTGCCGCTGGTCTGCGCCGGGGTCACGGCCCTGCTGGCCCTGCGCGCGCGCTCCTAGACGGCCGGCGCCCGGTCAGCCGCGGAGCACCTCGGCGGTGTGCTCGTCGGCGGGCAGGAACGCCTCGACGCTCAGCTCCGCGGCGGTCAGGTCGACGGCGGTGCCGAAGGTGGTCACCGTGCCGAGGAAGGACAGGACGCCGTCGCCGGTGCGCAGCCGCAGCGGGACGGCGATGCCGTCCGGCGTCGAGCGGTCGGTGCCGCCGGGCAGGGCGGCGAGCTCGCGGTGCAGCGCGGCCAGCCCCGGGTCGCCGGTCAGGTGGGCCTCGCGGCCGAGCCGGTGCAGCAGGTGCGCCCGCCACTGCGGCAGGTTGGCGATCCGCGGCGCCAGGCCCTCGGGGTGCAGGCTCAGCCGCAGCACGTTGGCCGGCGGCTCGAGCAGGTGCGCGGCCACGCCGTCGGTGAACACGGCGACGCTCGCGTTGGCCGCCACCAGCTCCCACGCCCGGTCGACGACGACCGCCGGGTACGGCTCGTAGGCGGTGAGCACCAGGTCGAGCGCCCGGCTGACGGCGGCCATGTCGGGGGAGTCGAGGCCGCGGCGGCCGTAGACGGGGGGCGAAGCCGGCGGCCAGGAGCAGCTCGTTGCGCTCGCGCAGCGGGACCTCCAGCTGCTCGGCCAGCCGCAGCAGCATCTCCCGGCTGGGGCGGGCCCGCCCGGTCTCGAGGAAGCTCAGGTGCCGCGCCGAGACCCCGGCGTCGCCGGCGAGGTCGAGCTGGGACAGCCGGCGGCGGACCCGCCACTGCCGCAGCAGCACGCCCACGGGCGGGCGTCCGGGGGGCGCCAGGGTGGTGGTCACGGCGCGGACGCTAGCGACGACGGCGTCCGGCGTCGCCTACCTGCGAGGTAATCGACGCGCCTCCCCGGCGACGCCACGGTCGTCGGCATGACAACGACAGCCACCCGCCCCCGCACCCTCGACCTGCTCCGCGTGGCGCTGCGCCTCGACGCCGTCGTCACGGGCGCCAACGGCGCCGCCTACCTGGCCGCCGCACCGCTGCTGACCGGCCTGCTCGGCGTCCCGTCCGGGGTGCTGCGCGGCCTCGGCGCCTTCCTGCTGGCGTACGCGGCCGGCGTGTGGCTGGTCGCCGCACGTCCCGCGATCTCGGCCGGCGCCACCGGGGTCGTCGTCGGCGCCAACCTGCTGTGGGCGGCCGCCAGCGTCGGCGCCGTGGTGACGGACCGGTTCGACCTCACGACCGCCGGCACCGTGTGGGTGCTGCTGCAGGCGGCCGTCGTCGCCGGCTTCGCCGCCGTGCAGCTCACCGCCCTCCGCAGCCGCTGACCGACCCGATCGGCGGGAGATCGCCGACGATCACGGAGTCGTGACCACTCCGGAGGCCCGGGAGGTGGTCCCCACTCCGTGATCGTCGCGGCGGTGCGCCGTCAGCCCGGGCGACGGCGCAGGGACCACCGGCGGCGGCGCGGCGGCGGCCCGGGCGGCGGCGCCTCGACGGCGGGCGGCGGCGGTGGGCGGGTCAGCCGCCACCCCTCGACCAGCGCCTCGACGTCGGCCAGGCCGGGCACCGGCGACCAGCGGCTCTCCTGCGGGCGGCGCCAGAAGGCCTCGACCCGGGCGTTGTAGTCCTCGGCCACGGCGCGGACGGCGGCCTCCGACGGCAGGCCGGCCACCCGCTCGGGCAGCTCGTCGCGCTCCCGGCGCAGCGCCAGCCCGGGCGGGAGCATGTCCGCGGGCCGGATGCCCTCCCGCCGGGCCTTGGCCACCGCCCAGTCGTAGGCGGTCTCGTCGGGGTCCCAGCTCGGCAGCGGCTTGCCGGCACCCCGCAGACCGGTGAAGTCGCCGCGCTCCTGCGCCTGGTGGATCTGCCGCTCGACCCAGGTCTCGAACGAGACCCCCTGCGGCTTCCGCTCGGTCACCCGACCACCTCCTCGCCCATGGTCCGCCTCTGTCAGGCTCGGCTGCATGCGGACGACGGGCAGCCGGGAGGTCTACCGCAACCCGTGGGTGCGGGTGCGCGAGGACACCGTCGAGCGCGCCGACGGCTCCACCGGCGTCTACGGCGTGGTCGAGAAGCCGGACTTCGCGATCGTGCTGCCCGCCGAGCGCGACGGGTTCTGGCTGGTCGAGCAGTTCCGCCACCCGGTCGCGCGCCGGGTGTGGGAGTTCCCGCAGGGCGGCTGGGCTGCGGGCCGCGACGGGACGCCGCAGGAGCTGGCCCGCGCCGAGCTCGCCGAGGAGACCGGGCTGCGGGCCGGCCGGCTCGAGCACCTCGGCCACCTCGACCTGGCGCCGGGCCTGTCCACGCAGGAGTTCGACGTGTGGCTGGCCACCGGGCTCACGCCCGGCCCGACCGCCCGGGAGGCCACCGAGGCCGACATGGCCACGGCGTTCGTGACCGAGGCGGAGTTCCGCGCGATGGTCCGCGAGGGCCGGCTCACCGACGCCCCCTCGCTCGCCGCCTACGCCCTGCTCCTCCTCGCCCGCGCCCGCTGAGCCCGCTGCAGGGGCCCGCCGCGAGCTCGCGAACGGCGGGGGCAGCAGGGTCCTCCACCTGCCACGAAGGGGTGAGCCCGCAGCGCAGGGGCCTGCGCGGAGAGCGGGCAGCCCCGAGGCTGTCCCGGTGCCGCTCTCCGTCCCCGGGTTGCCGGGCCTGCCGCCCGACCTGGCCGGACCGGTCGCGGTGGCGCTGGCCAAGCCCGTGCGCGACCTGCCGGAGGGCGACGCGCTGCCCGGCGGCTGCCGGTACGAGCCCAAGTGGGACGGCTACCGGCTGGTCGTCGTCCGCGACCGGGCCGGCACCCGGCTGTGGTCCCGGCAGGGCCGCGACCTCACCGACCGCTTCCCCGACGTCGCCGCCGCCGCGCTGGCGCAGGTCCCCGCCGGCACGGTCCTGGACGGCGAGGTCGTCGTCTGGGACGGCGAGCGCCTGGACTTCGGGCTGCTGCAGCGCCGCATGGTCACCGCGCCGTCCCGGATGGCCGCCCAGGCCGCCGCGCACCCGGCCTCCTACGTCGCCTTCGACCTGCTGGCCGCCGGCGGCGAGGACCTCCGCGGCCGCCCGCTGCGCGCCCGCCGGACCCGCCTGGAGGAGCTCGCGCAGCGCTGGGCGCCGCCGCTGCAGCTCTCGCCGGTGACCGCCGACCCCGCGCAGGCGCGCGGCTGGGCCGCCGACCTGCGGCCGCTCGGCGTCGAGGGCCTGGTCGCCAAGGGCGCGGCCACCCGGTACGCCGGCGGGCGCCGTGAGTGGCTCAAGGTCAAGTCCTGGGAGACGACCGAGGTCCTCGCCGGCGGGGTGATCGGCCCGCTCGGGCGCCCCGGCCAGCTCGTCGCCGGCCGCTACCGCGACGGCGAGCTGGTCGTCGTCGGCCGCACCGGCCCGCTGTCCCCCGCCGCCGCCGCGGAGCTGGCCGCCGTGCTCACCCCCGCCGGGCCGGACCACCCCTGGCCCGAGCGGATCGGCACCGGCCGCTTCGGCGGCGGCCGGCTGTCGGTGGCGCTCACCCGCGTGCAGCCCGACGTCGTCGTGGAGGTCAGCGCGGACGCCGCCCTGCAGGCCGGCGTGTTCCGGCACCCGCTGCGCTACGTCCGCGTGCGCGCCGACCTGCGGCCGGGCGACGTGCCCGGGGTCCCCTGACCCACCGGCTCGGCACGGACGCCGCCGTCCCGTCACGGCGGCTGCGGCAGCCGCCCCAGCGTGACGAGGAACCGGCGCAGCAGGTCGGCCAGTCGCAGCTGGTCGTCGTCGGAGAGCCCGGCCAGCAGGCCGCGCTCGGTCTCCAGGTGGTCGGGCAGCGCGGCGTCCAGCGCCGCCCGCCCGGCCGCGGTCAGCGTGACGACGACGGCCCGCCCGTCGGACTGGCTGCGCGTGCGCGTGATCAGCCCTCGCTCCTCGAGCCGGTCCAGCCGCTGGGTGATCGCCCCGGAGGTCACCAGCGCCGTGCGCATGAGCGCCGTCGGCGTCAGCTGGTAGGGCTCCCCCGCCCGGCGCAGCGCGGCCAGCACGTCGAAGGAGGGGACGTCGAGGCCGTGGCGGGCGAAGGTGGCGCGCTGGGCGAGGAAGACCTCCCGCTGCAGCTGGGAGATGCGGCCGATGACGCCCATCGGCGAGCAGTCGAGGTCGGGACGCTCCCGGGCCCACTGCTCGAGGATGAGGTCGACGGCGTCCTCCACGCGAGGTAGCTCAGCAGTGAGCGATCGACAGCGTCAAGCGACGCCCGCCCAGGACCGCGGGGTCACCAGGGTGGTGCTCAGCCGGACGGTCAGCCCGTGCTCGCCGGCCAGCAGGTCGACGGAGTCCCACAGCTTGCGGGCCAGCCACAGCCCCATGCCACCGGCGCCGAGGTCGTCACCGTGCGCGGGCAGGAAACCGGCCAGCGGGTCGTCGAAGGTGTGCCCGGAGTCGCTGATCGCGCAGACGAGGGCGTCGCCGTCGGCCCACACCCGGGCCGACACCGGCTGCCGGCCGTGCCGGAAGGCGTTGGCGGCCACCTCGCTGACGGCCAGGTGCAGGTCGGCGCACTGGTCCTCGTCGGGCACCTCCTCGGCGAGGACCTGCCGCAGGGCGCCGCGGAGGGCGGGCAGGGTCGGTGCGGCGTCGACGGCGAACACCGGCTCGCCGGCCTCGACCGGCTCCCGGGCGACGCCGAGGTCGCGCAGGTACCGCTCGGGCCGGCGGAAGTCCGGGCTGGCGGCCCGGACGCCGTCCGCGACGAGCTCGGGGTGGGTCTGCCGGGCACCGGCGAGGACCTCCGCCGGCAGCCGCTCCCGGTCGTAGAGGCACATCGCCGTGACGGGGGTGCCGGTCATCAGGGCGTTGGCCGCCGACTCGTAGCGCTGCACTTCGCGCCAGCGCCGGCGGTCGGCTCCCCACTGCGGCTCGGCGAGGATCCGCAGCCGGCCGGAGCCGGTCCCCCGCGCCCGCTCGAGCAGGCGCCGGACGACGACGAACGCGTCGGGCGCCCGGACCCCGACCAGGCAGATGCGTGCGTCGTCCTCGACCGGGCCGACGCGCGTGCCGAGCGCCCGGCGCACGGCCTCGGCCGACTCCGGCGGGCAGCCGAGCACGGGCAGGTCCCCCTGGCGGAGACCCTCCTCGACGAACGCGGCGGCCACGGCGACCGCCTCGGCGGAGGAGGCCACCTCGGCGGCGCCGTGGGCGAAGCCCGATCGCGGGGTGGGCGTGCCGGACGTGCGCCGCAGCGCGGCACCGCCCGGCTCCCCCTGCATGGCGGAGCCCCCCGCCCCTGGTTCCACAGGCCCCTCGACCCCTCCGGACCGGAACTGCTCCGGCCCCAACTCCCCCATTGTCGGACACCCCCGGTGGACCCTCCTCCCGGGGTGGTCCACACCACCCTCCCGGGGGGTGCCGGCTACGGACGGTCGCGGTCCGGGTGGCCGAGCGTCAGCACCCGTGCGGGCGCCGACCCCGGCGCCGTCCGCACGTCCAGGACCGCCCGCCGGGCGGCCGCCGCGGCCTGCAGCTCCAGGACCAGACCGACGCCGGCGCTGGCCAGGTAGGGGACCGTCGTCAGGTCCAGCACCGCCTGCGCACCGGCCGGCAGCTCCTCCAGGACCCGCAGCGCCTCGGCCCGCAGTGCCGGGGTGACGGCGAGGTCGACCTCGCCGGTGACCACCAGCCGCAGGCCGCCGGCGTCCCGGTGCACCGCCAGCCCGGCCGGGTCGGGATCCGGCGGCACCCGCGGCCCCCGGACCGGCGGGTCGGCCGGGCCGGGGCCGGCCGGGACGAAGCGGAAGCGCACCGTCGTCCCGGCGCCCTCGGCGCCCCGGGCGTCGGTGGTCCGGGCGACCTCGACCTCGCTGGCCAGCGCGGAGATCAGCGCCAGCCCGCGGCCGCGGTGACCGGGGTCGGCCGGCACCGGGCGCCACACGCCCTCGTCCCGCACGCAGACGTCGATGCTGCCGTCGGCGGTCCGCGCCAGCCGGTACTCGCACCGGCCCGTCCCCCCGGTGGCGGCGTAGGCGTGCTCGACGGCGTTGGCCAGTGCCTCGCCGAGCGCCAGCTGCAGGTCGTCGACGCCGTCCTCGGACAACCCCGCGGCCCGCGCCCAGGCGGTCACCGTGCGGCGCACCCGGCTCAGCCGCCGGGGATCGGCCGGCAGGCTCTCGTGCACCGGCGGGGGCGTGACCCGGACGGCGATGAGGGCCACGTCGTCGGGGAGGGCGGAGGCGTCGAGCACCTCGGCGAGCAGCGCCCGGGTCAGCCGGGCCGGGTCGGCGGAGGCCAGCCGGGCGGTCGCCTCGGTGACCCGCTGCAGGCCGACGTCGAGGACCTCGCCGCGCCGCTCGACGAGGCCGTCGGTGTAGAGCAGCAGGGTCGTCCCGGGCGCCACGGCGGCGCTGCCCTCGGTGTAGGGCGGCCGTCCCGGCGCGCCGAGGACGGTGCCGGCCCCGTCCTCCAGCAGCGTGGCGGTGCCGTCGGCGACCAGCAGCGGCGGCAGGTGGCCGGCCCGGGCCCAGCGCACCGTGCCGGCCTCCCAGTCGAGGACCAGGCAGGCCGCCGTCGAGGCCAGCGCGCCGGGCAGCCGCGCGGCGAACCGGTCGAGCAGCTCCAGCGCCTCGGCCGGCGGGCTGCCCTGCAGCAGGGCGGTGGACAGCGCGCTGCGCAGCTGCCCCATGACCGCGGCCGCCGAGGGGCCCTGGCCGACCACGTCGCCGACGGCGACGGCGACCCGGCCGCTGCCCAGCTCGACGACGTCGTACCAGTCGCCACCGGCGGAGGTGCCGACCGCGCCGGGCAGGTACTCGGCGGCCAGGGCCAGCCGCTCCAGCTGCGGCAGCCGCTGCGGCAGGAGGTCGCGCTGCAGGGTGGAGGCGATGCTCTGCTGGGCGCGGAAGAGGCGGGCGCGGTCCAGGGCCTGCGCGCACTGCTCGGCGACGGCCAGGAGCATGGCGCGCTCGACCCCGCCGAACCGGCGGACCTGGGGGAAGCCGACGCCGATGACGCCGACCACCCGGCCGGCCACCAGGAGCGGCAGCGCCACGGTCGAGGCCAGGCCGAGCGCGGCGAGCGTCGTCGCCTGCCCGCCGCGGGCGCCGGGCCAGTCGGCCGCGTCCTCGACCCACACCGGCCGCCGCTCGGTGACCGCGGTGGTCACCGCCAGCGGTGCGGACAGGGGGATCTCCGCCCACCGCTGCCGGGCCTCCGGCTCCGCGCCGCTGAGGGACAGCAGGCGCAGCGCGCGGCCGGCGTCGTCGACCTCGAAGACGCCGACCCGGCTGCCGTGCCCGGTCAGCGCCACGACGTGGCCGGCCGCCGCCCGGGCGACGTCCACCGGGGAGGTGGCCGCGGACAGCTCCGCGGTGGCCCGCTGCAGCAGCCCGAGCCGCCGGGCGGTGGCCCGCTCGTCGGCCAGGAGCAGCGCGTTGTCGAGCGCGAGCGCCGCGCGGGCGGCGACCTCCTCCGCGAGGGCCCGGTCGTCCTCGTGGAAGGAGGGGGCGTCGTCCTGCCGGCCCAGGGCCAGCACGGCGCGCACCCGCCCGCGGACGGTGAGCGGCACGACCAGCGCCGAGCTCAGGTCCAGCCGCACGCCGCCGTCGCCGGGCCCGGTCAGGTGCGGGCGCAGCACCGTGGTGCCGGACTCGAGGACCGCCCGGCCGAGCCCGCCGTGCGGCTCGAGGGTGTCGAGCACCCGGGTCGTCGCGTCGTCGACGCCGGCACGGCCGGCGTAGCGCAGCCGCCCGTCGTCCCCCACGACCCGGACGGTGCAGACGTCGGCCAGCCGGCGGTCGACGACCAGCCGGGCGAGCGCGGCCAGCTGCCCGTCGACCTCGGTCTCCCGGTCGAGGACGGCGCCGAGCTCGGCGAGCAGCATCTGCCGCTCGGTCTCCCGGTAGCGGGCGTTGATGTCGGTGCAGCTGCCGACGTACCCGCCGGTCCGGGCGGCTGCGCCGTCCCCGCCGATCGGGACGGCCCGCTCGAGCAGCCAGTGGTACGCGCCGTCGGCGCGGCGGAGCCGGAACTCCACCTCCCAGCCCTCGCCGCGCCCCGCGGCCGTGCCGACCGCGGCGGCGTAGCGGTCGCGGTCCTGCGGGTGCAGGCCGGCGCGCCAGCCCTCCCCCAGCTCCTCCTCGACCGGGCGGCCGGTGAAGGCCGACCAGCCGGCGTTGAGGAACACCCGCCGGCCGGTGCCGTCGGCCACCCAGATCAGCGCCGGGGCGAGGTCGGCCATCGCGGTGAACCGCTCCTCGGCCTCCCGGCGGGCACGGCCCAGCTGCAGGTGGGCGTCGACCCGGGCCAGCAGTTCCTGCGCGGAGAAGGGCTTGACCAGGTAGTCGTCGGCGCCGGCGGCCAGCCCCTCGACCGCCGCCTCCTCGCCGGCGCGCGCCGAGAGCAGGACCACCGGCACCCGGGAGGTGCGGGCGTCGGCGCGCAGTGCGGCCAGCAGCTGCACGCCGCCCAGGCCCGGCATCATCACGTCGCTGACGACGAGGTCGGGCGGGTCGGCGAACGCCGCCTCCAGCGCGGCCTGCCCGTCGCCGACGGCACGGACCCGGTGCGCGGGTGCCAGCAGCCGGGCGACGTAGTCGCGCATGTCGGCGTTGTCGTCGGCGACCAGCACCCGCCCGGCCCGGCCCGTGGGGCTCTCCGGCACCGTCTCGGGGACGTCGCCGGCCGGACCGGGCAGCCAGCGCAGCGCGTCGGTGACGTAGGGAGCGGCCGCGGCCGAGACGCCCGGGGCCTCGGGCGCCGTGGGCACGATCCGGTCCGGGGGCAGGTGCCCGGTGCCCAGCGGTACGGCGACGGTGAAGGTGGTGCCGACGTCGGGGGTGCTCGCGACGTCGATCGACCCGCCGTGCAGGCCGACCAGCTCGCGCACCATCGCCAGGCCGATGCCGCTGCCCTCGCCGGACCGGGCGCGGGCGCCGGAGACCCGGGTGAACCGCTCGAACAGCCGCGGCAGCTCCCCCGCCGGGATGCCGGTGCCGGTGTCGCTGACGGTGAGGAGCGCCCTCCCGCCGTCCTCCCCGCCGGCCTCCCGCAGCCGCACGGTGACGCCGCCGGTGAAGGTGAACTTCAGGGCGTTGGAGAGCAGGTTGAGGACGACCTTCTCCCACATGTCCCGGTCGATGTGCACCGGCCGGCCCAGCGGCGGGCAGTCGACGGTGAGCGCCAGGCCGGCGCGGTCGAACGCCGAGCGGAAGACGCTGGCCAGCTCCGCGGTGACCGCGGCGAGGTCGACCGGCTCGAACCGGGCCTCGATCCGGCCGGCCTGCAGGCGCGAGAAGTCGAGCAGGGTGTTGACCAGCTTCTGCAGCCGCAGCGCGTTGCGCTCGACCACCTCGAGCTCCTCGGCCAGCCGCGCGTCGGCCGCCACCACCGGGGAGGACCGCAGCTCGGCGACCGGGCCGGTGATCAGCGTCAGCGGGGTGCGGAACTCGTGGCTGACGTTGCTGAAGAAGTCGGTCTTGGCGCGGTCGAGCTCGGCCAGGGTCTCCGCGCGGCGCCGCTCGGCCTCGTGGCTGCGGGCGTTGAGCAGGCCCGAGGCGATCTGGTTGGCGACCAGCTCGAGGAAGCCGCGGTAGGCGTCGTCGAGGCGCCGGTGCGGGTTGAGTCCCACGACGAGGAAGCCGGCCACCGCGGCGCCGCCCGGTGCCGAGGCGGTGATGGGGACGGCGACGGCCTGCTCCGGCGGCCGCTGCCACGCACCGGTCGGCAGGCCGGGGAACCGCTGCCCGAGGTCCTCGACGACGACCTCCTCGCCCGCGCGCAGCCGGACCACCGGCCAGACGGTGTCCGCGCCGTCGGCGGGCAGCGCCGGTGGGGCCACCGGCGAGTCCGGGGGCAGGCCGGTCGCGGCGCCGAGGCGGGCCGTCCCGTCGTCGTCGAGGAGGTAGGTGGCGCTGAAGGGCAGGTCGGCGGGGTTGCGGCCCAGCTGCTCACCGACGGCGGCCAGGAGGTCGTCCTCGGTGCGGGTGGCCGCCACGGCGGCGGCCAGGTCGCGCAGGCCGGCCATCCGCCGCTCACCGAGGACCCGGCCGGTGTTCTCGGTGACGACGCAGAGCATCCCCGTGGTGCGGCCGTCGTCACCGTCGACCGGGCTGTAGGAGAAGGTGTGGTACGTCTCCTCCGGGTAGCCGCTGCGCCTCAGGAACAGCAGCAGGTCCTCGTCCCAGGTGGCCACGCCGGTGGCCAGGACCGACTCGATCCGCGGGCCGGCAGCGTCCCAGACCTCGGCCCAGACCTCGGCGGCCGGGCGGCCGAGCGCCCACGGGTGCTTGCCCTGCAGCGTGTCGCGCCGGTAGGCGTCGTTGTAGAAGAACGACAGCTCGGGGCCCCAGGCGGCCCACATCGAGAACCGCGACGTGAGCACGATGCGCACCAGGTTGCGCAGCGCGGCGGGCCACTGCTCGGGCGGGCCCACCGGGGTGTCGGCCCAGTCCCGCGCGGCCATCTCCCGGCCCACCTCCCCGCCGCCGGCGAAAAGGGAGGAGGGCGCGTCCCGGGTCACCGCGTCACCACGCGGAGCAGCCTAAGCGCAGCCCCGGGCCACCCGCCGACGCGGCCGTCAGGCGCGTCGGCCGGCCAGTGCCTCCAGGGCCGGGCGGTCCGGGGCGCCGGCCGCGGCGACCTCCGCCTCGTCGACGGCGCCGCAGTCGAGGCCGCGCAGGACCCCGGCGGCGAGGGCCCGGGCGGTGGCCGGCTCGTCGAGCACCCCGCCGTCGACCCGCTCGGCGTAGGCCGCCAGCCGGGCGGCCGCCGCCGGCAGCGCGGCGCGGTGGAACGCGTAGGTGGCCACGTACCGCGTGACCAGCTGCGCCGGGTGCAGGTCCCAGCCCTGGTACAGGCCGCGCTCGAGCGCCCGGCGGACGAGGCCGGCGTGCACCCGCCACCCCGCGTGCACCTGCTCGCGGGAGCCCACCGGCAGCACGTTGGTCGAGCCGTCGACCGCGACGGCCCCCGTACCGGCGACGGCGACCTGCGCCAGCTGCTTGGCCAGGTCGGCGGCGGGGTGGTCGGAGGCCTGGTGCGCCGCGGCGATGCCCAGGGCGGCGCTGTAGTCGTAGGTGCCGAAGTGCAGCCCGGTCAGCCGCGGGCCCGCCGCGTGCACCATGCGGGCCAGCGTCACCGCGCCGTCGGCGCCGAGCACCGCCTGCGGCGTCTCCACCTGCAGCTCCAGGTCGATCGCGACGCCGTGCGCGGACTCCAGCGCGTCGAGGACGGGGAGGAGGGCGCGCACCTGCTCGACGTCGGTCACCTTGGGCAGCGTCACGACCGCCGCTCGCGCGCCGGAGGCGGGACCGGTGCCCAGGAAGAGGTCGAGGGAGCGGACGCCGCGGCGGCGGGTCGGGCCCTCCAGCGACTTCGCGCGGATGCCGACCGACGGCGGGGCGGTCCCGGCGGCGACGTCCGCGGCGACGGCGGCCGCGGCGGCCCGCACGTCGCCGTCCTCGTCCTCCGGCCGGCCGCGGTAGCCGTCCTCGGCGTCGACCCGCAGGTCCTCGACCGGCTCGGCGGCCAGCTTGGCCCGCACCCGCGGGAGGACCTCCTCGAGCAGCGCGGGCGGGTGGCCCAGGTCGGGCAGGCCGTGCTCGTCCAGGGCGGCCAGCGCGGCGGCGCCCCAGGCGGCGGCCACGCCGGGGACGACGGCGTCGGCGGGCACGTAGCAGGTGTGCACCGGCTGCCGCCCGGGTCGCTGGCCGGGCCAGGCGGCCAGGCGGGCGGCGTCGACCGGGGCCAGCCGGCGGTCCAGCTCCGCGTAGACGGCGTCGTCCAGCACGCACCCTCCTCCTGCCGACCGGGCTGACATCCTGTCACCGTGTCCCGCCTCGACGAGCTGAACACCGGGCCGGCCGACGCCGTCGTCGCGCAGCTGCGCGCCTGCAACGCCGCGCCGCGCTTCGCCGCCGGGCTGGTCGCCGGGCGCCCCTTCCCCGACGCCGACGCGCTGGTCCGCCGCGCCGGGGAGGTGGCCCGCGCGCTGCCCTGGGACGAGGTGGCGCTGGCGCTGGCCGCCCACCCGAGGATCGGCGAGCGGGTGGAGGGCTCCTCGGCCGAGGCGGTGGCGTCGCGCCGGGAGCAGGCGTCCGTGGGCGGTGCCGACGAGGACACCCGCGCCGCGCTGGCCGAGGGCAACCGGGCCTACGAGGAGCGCTTCGGGCACGTCTACCTCGTCCGCGCCGCCGGCCGGTCCCCGGAGGAGCTGCTCGGCGAGCTGCGCCGGCGGCTGGGCAACGACGAGGAGACCGAGCGCGCCGAGGTGGTCGAGCAGCTGGCGCAGATCAGCGAACTGCGGGTGCGGGGGCTGGTGGGCGCATGAGCGTCTCGACGCACGTGCTCGACGCCGTCGCCGGCCGGCCGGCCGAGGGGATCGCCGTCCGGCTGCTCGCCGGTGGCTCCCTGCTGGCCGAGGGCGTGACCGACGCCGACGGCCGCTGCCGGCTGACCGGGGAGGCCACGGCCGCCGGGCCGCACCGGCTGGTCTTCGCCACCGGCCCGTGGTTCGAGGCGCGGGGGACGGCGGCGTTCTGGCCCGAGGTCACCCTGACCTTCGCCGTCCGCGAGCCGGACGCGCACCACCACGTGCCGCTGCTGCTCTCCCCGTTCGCGTACTCGACGTACCGGGGCTCCTGACCCGCCGGTTCCACGTGCAACACGTGCGCAACCCGCGTGGGGCAGGCTGCGGGCATGGCGATCGTGCTCGGACCCAACCAGTACGGGAAGGCGGAGGTCCGCGTCGTCGCGGTCGACCGCAGCTCCCCCCGCCACGAGCTGGTGGACCTGAACGTCAGCAGCAGCCTGCGCGGGGACTTCGCCGCCGCGCACACCGCGGGCGACAACGCGCACGTGCTGACGACGGACGCGCAGAAGAACACCGTCTTCGCCTTCGCCCGCGACGGCGTCGGCACACCGGAGGCGTTCGGTCTGCGCCTGGCCCGCCACCTCGCCGGGTCCTACGACTGGATCACCGGCGCGCGGGTGGCCGTGGAGTCCTACGGCTGGGAGCGGATCGCCGTCGGCGGGCAGCCGCACGAGCACGCGTTCCGGCGGCCGGGCGGCGAGGTGCGGACGGCGGTGGTCACCGTGGACGGGGACGACGTGCACGTGCTCGCCGGGCTGAGCGACCTCGTCGTCCTGAAGACCACCGGCTCGGAGTTCCGGGGCTTCCCCCGCGACCGGTACACGACGCTGACCGAGACGCGCGACCGCATCCTGGCCACCGCGGTGACCGCCCGCTGGCGCTACACCGGCACCGACCTGGACTGGCACGCCTGCTTCGACCGCGTGCGGACGACGCTGCTGCAGACCTTCGCGGCCACGCACTCGCTCGCCCTGCAGCAGACGCTGTACGCGATGGGCGAGGCCGTGCTCGAGGGCGTGCCCGACGTCGCCGAGGTGCGGATGTCGATGCCGAACAGGCACCACTTCCTGCAGGACCTCTCGGCGTTCGGGCTCGACAACCCCGACGTCGTCTACCACGCCGACGACCGGCCGTACGGGCTCATCGAGGGCGCGGTGCTGCGCGACGACGTCCCGCCGGCCGAGGTCGCCTGGCTCGGCACGCCGGGCTTCTGCTGAGGTCGGCGACATGACGGCGGACGATCCGCAGCTGGTGCACACACCGTGGTCCCCGGCGTCCGCCGGCGACGGTGTGTGCACCTGCTGTGGTCCCGCCGTACGCGCCGGCCGTCCCGGGCGGTGACCGTGGCCGCCGTCGAGCTGGAACCGCTCACCCCCGGGAACGTCCGCGCGGTGTGCGAGCTCCGTCTCGCGCCCGGCCAGGAGCGCTTCGTCGCACCGAACGCCGTCTCGATCGCCGAGGCGTACGTGCACCCGCAGGCCTGGTGCCGGGCGGTGCGCTCGGGCGGGCGCCTGGTCGGCTTCGTGATGCTGTGGGACTCCGCCGAGGAGCCGGGGTACATGCTGTGGCGCCTGATGGTCGACGCCGCCGCCCAGGGTCGGGGGATCAGCCGCCGAGTGGTGGCCCTGGTCGCCGGGCACGTCCGCGCGCAGGGCGCGACGGTGCTGAAGGTGAGCGCCAGGAACGGGAGCGGGAGCCCGGCGCCCTTCTACCTCGCGCTGGGCTTCGTCCCCACCGGCGAGATGGCCGACGAGGACGAGCCGGTGTACGCCCTGGACCTCTGAGCCGACTCGCCGTCAGTAGCGGAAGCGGCCCACCGACGAGCTCAGCACCGCGGCCGTGCGCGCCACCTCGTCCATCGCCGTCCGGGCGTCGGCCATCGCCTGCGTGGTGGTCCCCGCGGCGTCGGCCACGGCGCCGATGGTGCCTGCGATCTGCCCGGCCGACCTCGCCGCCTCGGCCACGTTGCGGTTCATCTCCGTCGTGGTCGCGGTCTGCTCCTCGACCGCGGCCGCGATGGTGCCCTGCGAGTCGTTGATCACGGCGATGATCTCCGTGATCTCGCCGATCGCCCGGACCGCGCTCTCGGTGTCGCCCTGGATGGCCTCGACCCGGGCGGTGATGTCCTGCGTCGCCCTGGCGGTCTCCTGGGCCAGCTCCTTGACCTCGTTGGCCACCACGGCGAAGCCCTTGCCGGCCTCCCCGGCGCGCGCCGCCTCGATGGTGGCGTTGAGGGCCAGCAGGTTGGTCTGCTCGGCGATCGCGGTGATCGCCTTGACCACGCTCGCGATCTCCCGCGAGGAGTCCCCCAGCTTGGCGACGGTCCCGGTCGTGGTGTCGGCGACGTGCACCGCCTGGCCGGCGACCCGGGCCACCTCGCTGGCGTTCTGGGCGATCTCGCGGATGGAGACGCCCATCTCCGCCGACCCCGCCGCGACCGTCTGCACGGTGACCGACACCTGCCCGGCCGCCTCGGCGACCACGCCGCTCTGCGCGGAGGAGGCGTCGGCCAGCCGGGTCATGTCCTGGGCGGTCACCGACAGCTCCTCGGTGGCCGAGGCCAGCGTCGCGGTGGTGTCGCCGATGGTGACGAGGACGGCGCGCACGTTGGCCATCGAGGTCTCCAGCGCCACCGCCATCCGGCCCACCTCGTCCCGGCTGCGGACGCCGGTCGACCCGCGCAGGTCCCCCTCGGCCAGGGCGGTCAGCACCGCGCCGACCCGGTGCAGCGGCCGCACCACCGAGCGGGTGACGACCCAGCCGAGCAGCCCGAGCAGCACCACGCCGGCCACGGCGACCGTGACGGCGAGGGCGGTCGCGGTCGCGCGCTGCGCGGTGGCGGCCTCCGCGGCGGCGGTCGCGTGCTCGCCGACGGCGGCACCCACCGACGGCAGCTGCTCCTCGAGGGCGCCGAAGGCCTGCGCGAACGCCGGGTAGGAGGCCTGGGCGGCGCGCAGGTCGCGCCCGGCGAGCGTCGCGATGCGCTGGGCCTCGGCGAGGTAGGTCGCCACCGCGGGCGTGACGTCGGTGACGGCGGCGTCGACGTCCGCGCCGAGGTCGTCGTCGACCACGGCGTCCAGGCTGTCGCGGAAGGTGGCCGCGTGGTCGGCCAGGTCGGCGACCGCCGCGGTGTGCTGCGGGCCGGTGCCGGACAGGAGCGCCTGCAGCACGTCGCCGCGGACGGCGTCGTGCATCATGTCGGCCTCCAGGGCGGCCGCGGTGGCGTGGGTGGTCGCCAGCAGCACGTCCGTGCGCTGCCCGGCCCCGGCCAGGGCCTGCAGGGTGACGACGGCGAAGACACCGAGGGCGAGGGCGCCCACGGCGACGAGGGCCGCGAGCTTCACACCGAGGGGGCGGTCGGACCAGAGGTTGCGCGCCATGCCGGCACTCCTGCGGGAGGGGTCGGCGCGCTCGGTGCACACCGTGGTCCCCTGTTCGGCAGCCGGCGGGGCCACTACAGCGCAACAGGGCCCGGGCGGGGTCCTTCCCGGTTCCGGTACGTGGTCCGGCTCACTCCCCGGTGCGCAGCCGGTAGAAGCGGAAGAAGTCGTTCTCGACGGGCAGGACGTCGATCCCGGCGAACCCCGCCTCGCGCGCGTACCGCTCAAGCGTGGCCGGCCGCATGACCGTCCCGGTGGCGGCCGAGGGACGAGCGGACCGCCCGTCGGGCAGGCAGCAGGTGAGGCTGTAGCCGTACATCAGCCGCTCGACGTCGTCACCCGGGGCGGTGAACTCCTCGGCGACGTTCTCGTCGACGACCAGGACGGTGCCGCCCGGGCGGACCATCGCCCGCATCGCGGCCAGCACGGCCACCGGGTCGGCCAGGTCGTGCACGCACTCGAACGCCGTCACCAGGTCGTAGCTCCCCCGCTCCCCCACGGCCGCGGCGTCCACGGTGCGGAACCGGACCCGGTCGGCCACGCCGGCCTGCTCGGCGTTGCGCCGCGCCTGCTCGACCGAGGGCTCGTCGACGTCGAGGCCGTCGACGTGCGCCCCCGGGAAGGCGCGCGCGATGCCGATGGAGGACCAGCCCATCCCGCAGCCCACGTCGGCGACCCGGCCGCCGTCCCCCAGCGCGGCGTCGACGTCGGGGAGGGCGCGCAGGTCCTCGGCCAGCGACCCGAGGAAGTACGGGCGGTTGGCGTCCCCCTGCGCCTCCCGCGCGTCGGGGCCCATCTCCGCCCAGCTCAGCCCCTCGCCGGTGCGGTAGACCTCGGTCAGCCGCGGCACGTTGCGCGCGAACGCCAGGGCCACCCGGGCGAACGGCGGCATGTAGGAGGGGTCGAGCTCGTCGACCAGCACGGCCCGGTACTCGCCGGGCAGGGTGTAGCGCCGCTCGTCGGGCGCGGCCCGGACGTCGTCGACGACGAGGACGCCGGCCACCGCCTGCTGCTCGAGCCACTCGCGGGCGTAGCGGGCGTCGCTCCCGGTCCGGCCGGCCAGCTCCGGCGCGGTGGACGGTGCGTCGGCGAGCGCGCGGTACCACCCCAGCTGCACGCCCAGGTGCACGGCGGCGAGCTCGAGGGTGGCGGTCACCCCGGCCAGCAGGCGCTCGGCGAGCGCGTCGGCGGTCCCGGCCGGTGGCACGTCGGTCGTCGTCATGCCCTCCGACCGTGGCCTGCACGGCTCGTCCCGACCAGGGCCCTTCGTCAGCGGGTCGAGACGGTGACGGTGAACCGCCGGTCGGCGGTGGCGACCCGGGTGGGCCCGACCAGCCGGCGCAGCGCCGCGCGGTGCGGCAGCCGGTTGTTGTAGACCGCCCACAGCTCGCCGCCGGGCCGCAGTACCCGGGCGGCCGCGGCGAACAGCCGGTCGGCCGCGGCCGTGACGACGGCGGCGCCCAGGTGGAACGGCGGGTTGCACACGACGAGGTCCACGCTGCCGTCGGCGACCCGCGACGCGGCGTCGTCCCGCTGCACCGCCACCCGGTCGAGGCCGGCACGGGCGAGCGTGGCCCGCGCCGAGGCGACCGCCGCGGCCGACTGGTCGGTGGCGGTGACGGCGAGCCCGGGCCGGGACCGGGCGAGGACGGCGGCCAGGACGCCGGTGCCGCAGCCGAGGTCGAGCGCCGTCCGGGCGTCCGGGGCGGCGCCGGGCAGCGCCGAGGCCAGCAGCCGGGTGCCGTCGTCGACCCGGGAGCCGGCGAAGGCCGCGCCGTGCGCGCAGACGTCGAGGCCGAGGTCCGCGTCGCGCCGGCAGCGGGGGAAGGTGGGCCGCACGTCCGGGCGCGGCCCGCGGGCGACCAGCACCCGGGACTTCTGCCGGGCCAGCGTCGCCGACACCCCATTGAACCCGGTGCGCAGGACGTCGTTCATGCCGAGGGTCATGTGCTTGACCCGCCCGCCGACCAGCAGCACGACGTCGGGGTCGGCCGCCGCCGCGACCAGCTCGGTGAGCTCGCGCAGGGCGTCGAGGCCCCGGGGCGCCTTGGCCAGGACGAGGCCGGCGCCGGCGAACAGGCCGGCGTCCAGCGGCAGCGAGCGGTGGGTGCCGGCCAGCCCGGTGCGCGCGGCGTTGGCGGCCAGCGCCTGCTCGCCGACCAGCAGGTCCTGGGACACGCGCACGCCGGTCGCCCCGGCCGCGACCGCGCCGAGGGTCAGCGCGCCGTACGCGTCGTCGACGACCACCAGCGTGCCGGGTCCGCCGGGCAGGTACGCAGCCGCCTCGTCGAGCAGCAGCCGGTCGGTGGCGTCCACCGCCACGAGGTCGGGCGCCTCGACGTCGGGCTCGCGCCGCAGCTGCGCGAACAGCTCCTCCGGCGTGCGGACGACGTCCATACCGACCCCCCAGGCAGAGGAAGCTCTCCCCACGTCCTGGGCGTCAGGACGTGGGGAGAGCTTCCTCTGCCTCGGTCAGGAGACGCCGGGCAGGCCCACCGGGCAGCTGACGCCGGTCGAGTGGATCGGGCAGTAGCCGTTCGGCACCTTGTACAGGTACTGCTGGTGGTAGTCCTCGGCGTAGAAGAACTCGCCGAGCGGGGCGATCTCGGTGGTGATCTCGCCGTAGCCGGCCGCCTTCAGCCGCTCCTGGTACTGGTCGCGGCTGGCGCGGGCGGCGGCCTCCTGCTCCGGGGTGCCGACGTAGACCGCCGAGCGGTACTGGGTGCCGACGTCGTTGCCCTGGCGCATGCCCTGGGTCGGGTCGTGGTCCTCCCAGAACACCTTCAGCAGCTGCTCGTAGCTGACGACGGCGGGGTCGTAGACGACGAGGACGACCTCGGTGTGGCCGGTCCGCGCCGAGCAGACCTCCTCGTAGGTCGGGTTGGGCGTGTGGCCGCCCGCGTAGCCGGCGGCGGTGGAGTAGACGCCCGGCACCTGCCAGAACACCTTCTCGACGCCCCAGAAGCAGCCCGCGCCGAAGACGGCGGTCTGCATCCCGTCGGGGAACGGCGGCTGGATGCGGTTGCCGTTGACCGCGTGGGTCTCCGGGACGAACGGCAGCGGGTCGGGGCGGCCCGGCAGCGCGTTCTCCGGCGTCACCGGCTGGGTCTTGTACCGGGAGAACAACATGCCCCGAGCGTAGGACCGGCGCGCCACCCGGCGGGCCGTCCTCGTCCCCGCGGCGGCAGGATCGCCCCACCACCCCACCCCAGCACCCAGGAGGCCCCCGTGCCCGTGTCCGCCCGCGAGTGGCACCTGGCCGCCCGACCCCACGGCGAGCCCACCCCCGAGGACTTCACGCTGGTCGAGGTCGAGCACCCCGACCCCGCCGAGGGCCAAGTGGTGGTGCGGGTGGTCGCCATGTCGGTCGACCCGTACATGCGCGGACGGATGCGCCTGGGCCCCTCCTACGCCGCGCCGTGGGAGGTCGGCGAGGTGATGAGGGGCGGCGCCGTCGGCCGGGTGGTCGACTCGCGCTCCGCCGACGTCCCCGTGGGCGCGCTGGTGCTCACCGACGCCGCCTGGCGCGACGTCGCCGTCCTCGACGCCCGCGAGGTCCGGCAGCTGCCGGCCACCGAGGACCTCCCGCTGACCTACTCCCTCGGCATCCTCGGGATGCCCGGACTGACCGCCTACGCCGGGCTGTTCCGGGTGGCCGCCTTCCGCGAGGGCGACGCCGTCTTCGTCTCCGGCGCGGCCGGCGCCGTGGGCAGCGCTGTCGGGCAGTTCGCGAGGCTGCGCGGTGCCTCCGCCGTCGTCGGGAGCGCGGGCAGCCCGGACAAGGTGGCCTGGCTGACCGGCGAGCTCGGCTTCACCGCCGCCTTCGACTACCACGACGGCCGGGTGAGGGACCTGCTCGCGCAGGCCGCGCCCGACGGCATCGACGTCTACTTCGACAACGTCGGCGGCGAGCACCTCGAGGCGGCACTGGGCGCGCTGCACGTGCACGGCCGGGCCGCGATCTGCGGTGCCATCTCCGCCTACAACGCCACCGCGTCGGTGCCCGGGCCGGCGAACTTCAGCTCCCTGATGATCGCCAAGCGGCTCGCGGTCACCGGCCTGCTCGTCTCCGACCACACCGACCTGCACGGCGAGTTCACCGAGACCGTCTCCGGGTGGATCCGCTCCGGTGAGCTGACGGTCCGGGAGACCGTCTACGAGGGCCTGGAGAACGCCGTCCCCGCCTTCCTCGACCTCCTGAAGGGGGCCAACACCGGCAAGATGGTCGTCCGCCTGGCGCCCGACCCGGACTGAGCCGGCCGGTTCGCCGGGCCGCGGACGGGGCAGTGCCGGGTCCATGTGGCTCTTCCTCACCCGCCGACTGCGCGTCTGGCTGATCGTGACCGTCCTGGTGCCGCTGGCCACCGGGCTGCTCCGGAGGGTGGGGCAGGCGCTGGAGCGCCGCCGCGGCCCGAACCCGGTGAGCCGGGCGCTGCTGCAGGCCGGTGACCTGGGCGACCGGGCCCGCGCCCGGCTGCGCGGCGGCCGCCGTCGCTGACCGCGTGACCACCGCCGCCCGGACGCCGGCCCTCGACCACACCCCCGCGACCGCCCCCACCCGGGCGGTCGCGGTCTTCGCGCACGGCGGCACCGTCGCCAGCGTCGAGCCCCCGCGCGAGCGGGCCCTGTCGCTGGTCCGGATGCGGGCCATCCAGGAGGCGGTCTCGCGGGCCGCGGCCGCCCGGGGCGTGGAGACCTACCTGGTGCGCTACCGGGTGGCCGGCTGGAACGGGGTCGCCGCCGACGCGCACGCCGACGTCCGCTGGGCGCTGGACCGGGTGCGCGAGCGGCACGGCGACGTCCCGGTGGTGCTGGTCGGGCACTCGATGGGCGGCCGGGCGGTGCTGCGGGCCGGGGACGACCCCTCGGTCGCCGCCGTCTGCGGGCTGGCGCCGTGGACGCCGCCGGGCGAGCCGGTCGGCCACCTGCGCGGGCGCACCGTCGTGCTCGCCCACGGCCGCGGCGACCGCTGGGTGCCGGCACGGCTGTCGGCGGACTTCGCCGTCCGCGCGCACCAGGCCGGCGCGCGCATCGCCCGGTTCACCCTGCCCGGGGGGCACGGGATGCTGCGGCGGGTCGGCGCCTGGCACGCGCTGGTGCGCGACGTCGTCCTGACCGGGGCGGGCCTGGCGCGGCAGCGCGCCGACGTCCGGGCCGCCCTGGACGCGCCGCCACCCGAGGGCCTCGACGTCCCGCTCTGAGCCGGTCGTGAGCCCCGTCGTGAGCCCGGTGCGTCCCGGGGTGGGGCGCGGACCGTGGAGGAGCTGCTCGCCGAGGTCGTCGGCGTCCTGGTCACCGTCGTCGAGGCCTGCGGTGCCGCGGTCATCCTCGTCGGCGCGGTGTGGGCCTTCGCCCGGTTCGTCTGGGTGGGCGTGCGCGGCGGCGGGTCGCGCGCGTTCGTGCCGGTGCGGCTGACGCTGGGCCGGTTCCTGGCGCTCGGGCTGGAGTTCCAGCTGGCCAGCGACGTGCTGCGGACGGCGGTGGCGCCGAGCTTCCGCGAGCTGGGCCAGCTGGCCGCGGTCGCGGCGATCCGGACGGCGCTGAACTACTTCCTCTCCAGGGAGATCGCGGAGGAGCGGCGGCAGGTGGCCGAGGAGGAGGCCGGGCGGGCGGCGCCCGACCCCGCGGCACCGGGCGCGCCCGGGCGGACCGTGTGACCGGCCTCGGGACCCTGCCCGGCGTCCTGGCACCGGGTGTCACCGCGCTGGCGCTGGTCGCCGGGGTGGTCGCGCTCGCCGCCACCCGGCGCCCGGCAGTGGCGCTCGGCGTGCTGCTCGACCTGCTGCTCGCCGCCGGGCTGCTGCGGCTGGCCGCCGAGCCGACGTGGACCTCGCTGGCCACCGCGGCCGCGGTCGTGCTGCTGCGGCGGCTGATCGGCGCCGGTCTGCGCGCCGGCGGTCGGGCGCTCTCGGCGGCGTCCGTTGCCCGGCCGGCCCGCGACCGCTGGCGTCCCGCCGCGTGACTGCCGGGTCGGCCTCGCGCCACGCACGGATCGGTTCCCCGGCCGGACGGTGAACCGCGCGACGGGCGACCGCCCGGCCGCACTCGGCGACGAGCTCGAGCGGATCCACGACTCGTTGCGCGCCGGGCTGCGCGCGCTGCAGGCGGCCGCGGCGACCGGCGCTCCCCCGACGCCCGCCGCCGGCTGCCCGCCCACTGCCTGGCCTTCTGCGCCGCGCTCGCGCGGCACCACACCGGCGAGGACACCGGGGCCTTCCCCGCCCTGGCCGGGCGGTTCCCGGAGCTGGCACCGGTCCTGGAGATGAGGGCCGAGGACCACGTCCGGATCGCCGGGATCCTCGCCCGGGTGGAGGAGCTCGCCGGCGGGCTGGCCGTCGAGGGCACCTCGCCCCGGCTGGCCGGGGAGCTGGACGGGCTCGCCGCGATCGTCGAGTCGCACTTCTCGTTCGAGGGGCGGCGCATCCGCGCGGCACTCGACCGGTTGCCGGGCACGGCCGACCTCCTGGGCCCGTCGGGTGGGACCCCGTAGCGCTGCCGCCCCCTGGTCCGCCACCCGCGGGCGAGAGGCCGACCCGGCGGTCAGCTGAACAGCGCGCTGTAGCCGTTGAGCGCGGGCTGGCCGCCGAGGTGGGCGTAGAGCACGGTCGAGGACGGGTCGATCTCGCGCCGCCCGACCAGGTCGATCGTCGCGGCCATCGACTTCCCCTCGTACACGGGGTCGGTGACCATGCCCTCGGTGCGGGCGGCGGTCTCCATCGCGCGGATCGTCGCCTCGTCGGGGATGCCGTAGACCCCGCCGTGGAAGCGCTCGTCGAGCTCGACGTCGTCGAGGGTCAGCTCGCGCTGCACGCCGATCGCCCGCGCCGTCCGCCGGGCGATGCGCAGCACCTGGTCGCGGGTCTCGGCGGGCCGGGCGCTCGCGTCGATGCCGAGCACCCGCCGCGGCCGGCCGCCCTGCTCCTCCAGCAGCGCGAACCCGGCGACCATCCCGGCCTGCGTGGACCCGGTGACCGAGCAGACGACGACGGTGTCGAAGAAGACGCCCAGCCCGGCCTCCTGCTGCGCCACCTCCAGCGCCCAGTTCGCGAAGCCGTGACCGCCGAGCGGGTGGTCGCTGGCACCGGCCGGGATGGCGTACGGCTTGCCCCCGCGCGTCTCGATCTCGGCGAGCGCGGTCTCCCAGCTCTCCTTGAACCCGATGCCGAACCCGGCCTTCACCAGCCGCACGTCGGCCCCGGCCAGGCGCGAGACGAGGATGTTGCCGACCTTGTCGTAGACGGCGTCGGGCCAGTCCACCCAGCTCTCCTGCACCAGGACGCACGACAGGCCGACGTGCGCGGCGACGGCGGCCACCTGGCGGGTGTGGTTGCTCTGCACCCCGCCGATCGAGACGAGGGTGTCGCAGCCCTGCGCCAGCGCCTCGGCGACCAGGTACTCGAGCTTGCGGGTCTTGTTGCCGCCGTAGGCGATGCCGGAGTTGCAGTCCTCCCGCTTGGCCCAGACCTCGGCCCCGCCCAGGTGCGCGGTCAGCCGGTCCAGCCGGTGCACCGGGGAGGGCCCGAACAGCAGCGGGGTTCGGGGGAAGTCAGCGAGGCTCGTCATCGGTCTCCTCCAGCTCGGACAGCAGCGCCGTCCAGATCTCGGTGGTCGTGGCGACGGCGGCGGCGACGTCCCCGGCCGCACAGGCGGCGATCAGGCGGTCGTGCAGGACGACGGACTCCCGGCCGTGCGCCGCGGCGAAGCGGGCGCGCTCCAGCCGGCGGATCGACGGCGTGAGGCGGTCGACGGTCGCGGTGAGCGCGGCGTTGCCGGCGCGGGCCAGGAGGACGGCGTGCAGGTCGTCGTCGGCGGCCAGCGCCGCGTCGACGTCCCCCGCGGCGACCGCGGCGGCGAACCGCTCGTTGGCCGCGCGCATGGCCGTGACGTCGTCGCCGGTGGTCGCGGGCGCGCCCTCGCGCGCGGCCAGCTCGTGCATCGCCCGGACGACGGCGGCGGCGTCGCGCACCTGCCGGGGCCGCAGCGGCGTGACCCGGGTGTGGCTCTGCGGCTTGGCCTCGACCAGCCCCTCGTCGACCAGCCGGGCCAGCGCGGCGCGCACCGGCGCCACCGACAGGCCGAGCCGGGCGGCCAGGTCGGCGTCCTTGACCACGGCCCCGGGTTCCAGGTCCCCGGCGACGATCGCCGCGCGGATCCGGGCCAGCGCCTGGTCGCGCAGCAGCACCCGGCCGACGGGGACGAGCGACGCGGGCACGACTGACATCTCAGATGTCAGATGTGCTGCCGTCAACCCCTCCGGTGCCGGCTGCTGAGGTCGGGGACGTCGCCGGCCGGCCGGGCCTACAGCAGCTCGTCGCGCTCGTCGCCGTCGCCGTAGCGGTGCGAGCGGCGCAGCCGGCCCTCCAGCGTGAGGCCGGCCGTGGCCGCCACCCGTCCCGACGCCGGGTCGTCGACGGCGGGCACCGCCCGGTAGCCCACCTCCGCGTTGCCCTGGGCGACGTCGATGGCGTGCAGCGACACCGAGCCGAGCAGCTCGCCCGTCGCGGTGCCGACGACGGCCCACGTGGCCCGGGTGCCGCTGCTCCACCCGGCGCGGCGGGCCACCCAGACCTCGGCGTCCTCGCGGGTGCGGACGCGGCCGGGGTTGCTCCACAGGTCGGTGGCCGGGTCGGTCAGCGCCGCGCGGACGTCGTCGGCGTCACCGGCCCGCCAGGGACGCAGCAGCAACGGCCCGGCGGGCACCTCGACGGGGAGCGGCTCCACGCCGGGCACGGTGCCCGGCGGCGGCTCAGCTCTCCCCGGAGCCGGGCTCGGCCATCTTCCGGTTGAGCTTGGCGGCCACGTTGCCCGGCGTGAGCGCGGACAGCCGGCCCATCGCCTTGCTGGCCAGCGACCCGGCGAACACCGACGCCTCGCCCTTCATCAGCCCCTCGTAGCCCTGGCGGGCCACCTGCGCCGGGTCGTCCTTGTGCTCGGAGGCGCCGAGCCGGGTGTCGGTGAGGTCGCCGCGGTCGAAGAACTCGGTGTCCGTGGGCCCGGGCAGCAGCGCGGTGACGCTGACGCCGCGGTCGGAGAGCTCCTCGCGCAGCGACAGGGCGAGGTGCTGCACGAACGCCTTGCTCGCGCCGTACACGGCCTGGAACGGCTGCGGCGCCTGCGAGGCCACCGACGAGGTGAACAGGATCCGGCCCTCGCCCTCGGCGGCCATGTCCTGGGCCACCCTCTTGGCGAGGTGCACCGTCGAGCCGCAGTTGAGCGCCACGATGCCCAGCTCGGCGTCCAGGTCGGTGTCGGTGAACGCCCCGCCGACGCCGACCCCGGCGTTGAGGGCCGCGGCGGCCAGCGGCCGGCCCGACGCGCGGACGGCGGCCACCAGCAGCTCGCGGTCCTCGTACCGCGTCAGGTCACCGCGCACCGGCGAGACGGCGGCGCCCATCCCGCGCAGCTGCTCGGCCGCGGCGTCGAGCTCGGCGTCCTCCGCGGCGACCACCAGGTCGAAGCCGTGCTCGGCGAACTGCTTGGCCAGCTCGAGGCCGATGCCGCTGGAGGCACCGGTCACGAGGGCGAGGGGACGGGCGGTAGGCAGGGTCACGGAGGCTCCCGGGATCGTGCGGACGGTCCCGCGCTCCATGCCCAGGCGACCGCCGTCCGACCCGTCGCGGGGGGCCGTCAGGCCGGGAGCGGCACCGAGACGCCGATCCCGCCACGGGTCTGCGCTCCGTAGCGCGCGATCTCGGCGTCGAGGTCCAGCGGGCGGGTGGTCGTCCCCCGGGCCTCGACCTCCGGCGTCACCAGGTCGGCCGGGAGCAGCCAGGAGACCTCGAACTCCAGGCCGTCGGGGTCCTGCGCGTACAGGGCCTTGGTGGTGGCGTGGTCGGAGGCGCCGCCCAGCGCACCGGCGGCGACCAGCGCGTCGCGCACCCGCGCCAGCTCGGCGAGCGTGTCGACCTCCCACGCCAGGTGGTACAGGCCCACGGTGCGCCGGCCGGCCTCGGAGGCGCCGGCGTCCGGACCGACGGCGAACAGGCCCAGGTCGTGGTCGTTGGTCGAGCCCTCGGCCTGCAGGAACACCGCGCGGCCGGGGACCTCCGCCCGGATGCGGAAGCCGAGGACGTCACGGTAGAAGGCGAGGCTGCGCTCGACGTCGCGGACGTAGAGGACGGCGTGGTTGAGGCGCTGGACGGGCACGGGGAGCTCCTGTTCGGACGGTCGGTGGGCACCTCCGCGGAGGGGCACGCCTCCAGTGTGCCTCTAGATAGATGAACCTTCAAGTATCCCGGCGGGGTCGCCGGGAACCGCACCGCCTGTCCGCGGGAGGGGTCGTCGTCACCGTCGACGACGCGCTGCGCCCGCTGCTGCCGGCCCGCGACCGCGCCGCCGGGCGGCGGGTGCTGCCGGCCGACCCCGGCACGACCGTCGGCCACCTGGTGCAGGCCGCCGGCGTCCCGCTGAACGAGGCGGGGGAGCTGCCGGTCGACGGTCCCCCGCTGGCCCCGCTCACCCGCTGCCCGGCGTGCAACGGGCAGCGCGCCGCCGTCGACGCCGCCGCGGTGGCCGACCGGCTCGAGCCCGGCACCCGGCGCACCGCCACGGTCTTCTCCCGCTGCGCCCGGTGCGGGCGGGTCTACTGGCGCGGCGCGCACGCCCGCCGGATCGACGCCCTCGTCGCCCGGGCCCGCGCCCTCACCGGCCGAGGTGCCGTCGTGGCGCCGGAGGCACCTCTGGCCCGCGGGGGCCACGGGTCGGCCCGGGCGTGACACCCGTCGCGGGCAGGACGACGGGCGTCACAGCCGGCCCCGACGGAGGGAACCCCATGCCCGAGTACGTGCTCCCCGACCTGCCCTACGACTACGGGGCACTGGAGCCGCACATCTCCGGCGAGATCATGCAGCTGCACCACGACAAGCACCACCAGACCTACGTGACCGGGGCCAACACGGCGCTGGAGAAGCTCGCCGAGGCGCGGGAGAACGACGGGCTGGCGACGGCGAACCTGCACGAGAAGAACCTGGCGTTCAACCTGGCCGGGCACGTCAACCACTCGGTGTTCTGGCCGAACATGAGCCCGGACGGCGGCGACCGCCCCGACGGCGAGCTGGCCGCGGCGATCGACGACCAGTTCGGCTCGTTCGAGGCCTTCCGGGCGCACTTCACCGCCGTCGCCGGCGGGGTGCAGGGGTCGGGCTGGTCGATCCTCGCCTGGGACTCGGTGGGCCAGAAGCTGCTCATCTGCCAGCTCTACGACCACCAGGGCAACCTCGCCGTCGGCCTGGTGCCGCTGCTGATGCTCGACATGTGGGAGCACGCGTTCTACCTGCAGTACCGCAACGTGAAGAACGACTACGTCACGGCCTGGTGGAACGTCGTCAACTGGGCCGACGTCACCCGGCGCTTCACCACGGCGCGCACGGCCACCCAGGGCCTGATCGTCGCCTGAGCGCTCCCCCGGGGTCGCGGCCGGCCCGGTCGCGACCCCGGGGGCGACTCGTCAGGGAAGCCTCACCTCGGCCCCCGCGGGCCACGCCCTGGCCCGACCGTGACACCGCCGGCGGGCAGACCCCACAGCGACCGCTCCCGCACCGCCCTCCCCCTGCGAGGCCCCCGTGTACCTGTCGAAGACCGAGGCCGCCGTCCTGCCGACGACGCTGGTCGGCACCCCCCGCCCGTCGCCGGCACCGGCCGGACGGCGCCGCGTCTGGCCCCTGCTCGGCCCGGCCTTCGTCGCCGCCGTCGCCTACGTCGACCCCGGCAACTTCGCCACCAACTTCTCCGGGGGCGCCTCCTTCGGCTACACGCTGCTGTGGGTGATCGTCGCGGCGAACCTCATGGCGATGCTCATCCAGAGCCTCACCGCCAAGCTCGGCCTGGCCACCGGCCGCGACCTGGCCACGCTGTGCCGCGAGAAGCTGCCGCGGCCGGTCACCTGGGGGCTGTGGGTGCAGGCCGAGGCGGTCGCCATCGCCACCGACCTGGCCGAGATCGTCGGCGGCGCGGTCGCGCTCAACCTGCTGTTCGGGGTGCCACTGCCGATCGGCGGGCTGATCACCGCCGTCGTCGCGTTCGTGCTGCTGGGGGCGCAGTCGCGCGGGCACCGGCCCTTCGAGCGGGTCATCACCGGGCTGCTGCTGGTCATCGGGCTGGGCTTCGGCTACACGCTGATCGGCTCCGGCGTCGACCTCGGCGGCGTGGCCGGCGGCATGGTCCCGACCTTCGACGGTCCGGAGAGCCTGGTGCTGGCCACCGGCATCCTCGGCGCCACCGTCATGCCGCACGTCATCTACGTGCACTCCGCGCTCACCCCCGGCCGCTACGGCGACGTCGTCACCGCCGGGCGCACGCAGGAGGGACGGCGGCGGCTGCTGCGCGCCCAGCGCCTCGACGTCCTGCTGGCCATGGGCCTGGCCGGCCTGGTCAACGCCGCCATGCTGGTCATCGCCGCGCAGCTGTTCACCGGCAGCGCCGAGGAGGCGACCTCCCTGGAGGGCGTGCACGCCGGCCTCGGCGACCAGCTCGGCACCGGCGCCGCGCTCGCCTTCGCGCTCGCCCTGCTGGCCAGCGGGTTCGCCTCGTCCTCGGTGGGCACCCACGCCGGTCAGGTCGTGATGGCCGGCTTCCTCAAGCGGCACATCCCGGTGCTGACCCGCCGGCTGATCACCCTGGCCCCCGCGCTGGCCGTGCTGGTCCTCGGCGGCGACCCGACGACGGCGCTGGTCTGGTCGCAGGTGGTGCTCAGCTTCGGTATCCCGTTCGCGCTGGTGCCGCTGCTGTGGCTGACCAGCCGCCGCGACCTCATGGGCGGCTGGGTCAACCGGAGGGTCACCACCGCGGTCGGCGCGGTCGTCGCCGCGCTGATCATCGGCCTCAACGCCCACCTGCTGCTCGGCTTCGTCACCGGCTGAGGCCGGCGCCGGCGCCGGGACGTCAGGCCGGTTCCGGGACGCCGCCCGGGTCCCCGCCGGGGTCGTCGGGTGTCGGCTCGATCGGCGGGGGCGGCAGGGGCTCCGGTGCGTCCGGGAGCAGCTCGCCCGGGTCGTCCGGCACCGGCTCGGTCGGATCGATGATCGGTTCCGGCTCGGGGATCGGCGCCACCATGGGGGGAGTCAACCAGCGCCGCGCGCTGAGCACGAGCGTCACCGGGACGGCCCGCACGACGCGCCCCGGCTCCCCGCGGCCTCGCCGTCCGGGTGCCCGGGCCGTGCGGCTGCCCGGTCGGCGGTGGCGCGGACGTCGTCGGCCAGCCGCGGCCACAGCGCGCGGGGCAGCTCGTGGCCCATCCCCGGGTGGACGACGAGCCGCGCGCCCGGCACCGCGGCCGCCGTCGCCTCGCCGCCCTCGGGCCGGATCACGACGTCGCTGTCGCCGTGGACGACGAGCGTCGGCACCCGGACGGCGGCCAGCTCCGGGCGCAGGTCGCGGGCCACGCGCTCGGCGGCACCCTGCCGCTTGGCGCCCGGGCCGGTGAGCCCCTGGTCGTCGCGGGCCATGGCCACCCGCAGCACGGCCAGGTGGTCCTCGCGGTCGGCGGGGTGGCCGGGCGAGCCGGTGACCTCCTGCATCGCCACCATGAAGTCGGCCATCGCCTCGGGCGTCGTCGGCCGGCCGTGCTCCTTCGCGAGCGCCCTGGCCCTCCGCACCAGGGCGAGAGTGGTCCGCGCGCGCATCCGGCCGATCCGCGGCGCGGGCGTGGACATGACCGACGTCAGCGACAGCACGCGGTCGGGGTGCTCGACGGCGAGCAGCTGGGCGATCATCCCGCCGAGCGAGGCGCCGACGACGTGCGCGGCCGACCAGCCGACGGCGTCCATCACCGCGACCGCGTCACCGGCCATGTCCGAGAGCGTGTAGGCGGCCGGCACCCGGGACCACGCGTGCCTCGGCACCGGGCCGTCGAGGTGGGTGGACAGGCCGACGTCGCGGTTGTCGAACCGGACGACGCGGAACCCGCACGCGGTGAGCTCGGCGCAGAAGCCGTCGGGCCAGCCGACCATCTGGGCGCCCAGGCCCATGACCAGCAGGAGCGGCTCGCCGCCGGGCTCGCCGAGCACCTCGTAGGCGATGTCGAGCCGGCCCGAGCGGGCGGTCAGGATGGCCACGGCTGCCTCCAGGAGATCGTTGAGGATACAGTCGTACCACAACGGGTGCAGGTGTACCCGGACGGACGGAGGTGTCGTGCCCCGTCGGGTCGACCACGACGAGCGGCGGCGGGAGCTGACCGCCGCCCTCCTGCGCATCGCGAGCACCCGCGGGCTGCCGGCGGTGTCGATGCGCGAGGTCGCCGCCGAGGCCGGGGTGTCGCTGCGGGTGGTGCAGTACTACTTCACCGACAAGGCCACGCTCATGGCCTCCGGGATCGCCGAGCTGGCGGCGCGGCTGGACCGCCGCGTGCGCGAGCGCGCCGCCGCCCTCGGCACCGGACTCCCGCCGCGGACGGTCCTCGAGGTCGTCCTCGGCGCGATCCTGCCCACGGACGACGACAGCCGCGCCGACCAGCTCGCCTGGACCGCCTACTACGCCGCCGGCCTCACCGACCCCGCCGACGCCGTCGACGGCCGGTACGCCCCCGACGCGCTGGAGCGGTGGCTGACCGGCGTCGTCGCCCGCGCCGTCGACAGCGGCGAGGTGCCCGCCGACGCCGACCCCCGCATCGAGGTGGTCAGCCTGCTGGCGCTGACGAACGGGCTGGTCGGCAGCGTGCTCGGGCAGCAGCGCACGGTGGACGACGCCCTCGCCGTCGTCCGGTACCGCCTCGACCGGCTGTTCGGGGCGACGGCCGACTAGCCCCCCGCCACCGCCACGCCCAGCACGTGCGGGCTCGCGGGCACCCGGACGGCGAGCTCCGGGAAGTCGAAGCGCCGCACCCGCTGCACGGCGAAACCGGCGCGCTCGACGTCGCCGAGCGGGTCGGTGGCGGTGTGGCACCCACCGGCGAGCAGCGGCCAGAGCGTCGCGTCGGCGATCCGCTGGACGACGCGCAGCCGGCGGTCCTCGGCGATGGTGTGCTCCAGGAAGCGCAGCTCACCGCCCGGCCGGAGCACCCGCCGCAGCTCGCCGAGCGCCGCGGCCCGGCCGCGGACGCTGCACAGGACCAGGCAGAGGACCGCGACGTCGGCCGACCCGCTCTCCACCGGCAGCTGCTCGGCCGTGCCGGCGCGCACCTCGACCGCGACGCGGGCCTCCCGTGCGGCCTGCCCGGCCGCGGCCCGCAGCCCCGGCTCGGGCTCGACGGCGACCACGCGGGTCACCGTCTCCGGGTAGTGACCGAAGTTCAGCCCGTTGCCGCACCCGACCTCCACGACTCCCCCGCGCGCGCCGGCGAGCAGCTCGCGGCGGAGGCCGGCCATCCCGGCCTCCTCCATCCGCGGGCTGAGCCGCCGGTAGCAACGGCTGAAGAGCGGGCGCGGCAGGTCGGTGACCACGCGGGCACCGTCCCGGGGGACGGCGGACGGCGTCAAGCCGGCCGGAAGCCGGACGAGCTCGCGGGCGAGACGCTCGCCGATCCGTGACGTCGGGACTGCTCGACACGTCGGTGTTCATCGCCCGGGAGACGGCCAGGCCACTGGGGCGGCTGCCCGACCGCGTGGCGGTGTCCGTCGTGACGATCGGCGAGCTGGAGCTGGGTGTCCTCGCCGCGCCCGACGAGACGACCCTGGCCCGACGGGCCGACACCCTCGCGCTGGCACGGGAGTCCGACCCGGTCCCCGTCAGTGAAGCCGTCACGAGTGCCTGGGCGCGGCTGGTCGTCGACTGTCGCCGCGCGGGCGTCCACCGCACGGTCAGGCTCACCGACGCGCTGATCGCCGCCGCCGCCGTCGTGCACGGGCTGCCGGTCGTGACGCAGGACGAGGCCTTCGACCGGATCGCCACGGCCCACTCCCCGCTCCGCGTCCTCAGGGTCTGACCGCCGCCACGCAGCAGTCCACGTCACGGTCACCCCGTGGCGGCGTCACGCGGGCCAGATGCCGGCGAAGTGGTGCACGGGGCCGTGGCCGGAGCCGATGCCGAGCGACTCCCCGGCCAGCAACGCCCGCTGGAGGTAGTCCCGCGCCTGCTCGACCACCGGCTCCCACTCCCCCGGCCCGCCGACCCCGCGGGCCGCCAGCGCCGCGATCGCCGACGACAGCGTGCAGCCGGTGCCGTGCGTCGCGGTGGTGTCCACCCGCGGCCGCCGGGTGACGACGACGCCGCCGGCGGTGGCCAGCACGTCGACGCTCTCGGCGCCGCCCAGGTGCCCGCCCTTGAGCAGCACCGCGCCCGGCCCGAGCTCCAGCAGCGCCCGCGCCTGGCCGGGCAGCTCGTCCACCGTGGTCGCCGGCGCCACGTCGAGCAGCGCGGCGGCCTCGGGCACGTTCGGCGTCACCAGGTCGGTGACGGGCAGCAGGTCGGTGCGGACGGCGGCGATCGCGGCGTCGTCGACGAGCCGGTCGCCGCTGGTGGCCACCATGACCGGGTCGCAGACCACCGGCCCGGCGGCACGGCCGGCCAGCGCGGCGGCGACCTCGCGGACGACGTCGGCGGTGCCGAGCATCCCGGTCTTGGTCGCGTGCACGGGGACGTCGTCGAGCAGGGTGGCGATCTGGTCGCGCACGAACGCCGCCGGCACCGGGTGCACGCCGGTGACGCCCCGGGTGTTCTGCGCGGTCAGCGCGGTGAGGACGGCGGTGCCGTAGGCGCCCAGCGCGCTGAAGGTCTTGAGGTCGGCCTGGATCCCGGCGCCGCCGCTGGGGTCGCTGCCGGCCACGGTCAGGGCCACCGCGGTCACCGGACCCCCCGCAGGGCCCGGGCCGCGGCGGCGGGGTCGTCGGCTGCGCAGATCGCCGACACCACGCAGATGCCGTCCACACCGGTCACCTGTCCGGCCCGCGCGGCGTCGATGCCGCCGATCGCCACCGACCGCAGCCCGCCGGCCGCCGCCTCCGCCGCCAGCGCCGCGACGCCCTCCGGCCCCAGCCCGGTCCCGGCGTCGGGCTTCGTCGGCGTCGTCCACACCGGCCCGATGCCGACGACGTCGACCGTGCCCGGCGGCAGCGCCAGCGCGACCGCCAGCTCGTCGCGGGAGCCGGCCGACAGGCCGAGCAGCCGGTCGGGGCCGATCAGCGCGCGGACCTCGGCCGGCGGCAGGTCGTCCTGGCCCACGTGCACACCGTCGGCACCGGCCAGCAGCGCGACGTCGACGGCGTCGTTGACGAACAGCGCCACGCCCGTCCCGGCCAGGACCGCCCTCACCGCCAGGGTCAGCGCGTACAGCTCCCGCCGCGACGCCGTCTTGTCCCGCACCTGCACCGCGGTCACCCCGCCGGCCACGGCCGCGCGGACGACGTCGGGCACGGTGCGCGGCGCCGACAGCGCGGTGTCGGTGACCAGGTAGAGCGTCGGGTCGAGGGCGGGCCTCACGCGGTCACCTGTGCGGTGGAGAGGTCCCGGATCCCGTCCAGCGCGTCGAGCCACAGCGGGGCGAAGGTCCCCGGCCCGGGTCCGGCAGCGGCCGCGGCCTCGGCCGCCAGCGCGACGTGCGCGTGCGCGGCGACCGCGCCGGTCAGCGGGTCGCCGGTGGCGGCGACGTAGGCGGCCACCAGCGCACCGAGCGCGCAGCCGGCGCCCGTGGTGCGGGTGAGCAGCACCGAGCCGCCGCCGATCCGCACGGTGCGGGTGCCGTCGGTGACGACGTCCACCTCGCCGCTGACCGCGACCACCCCGCCGGTGCGCCCGGCCAGCGCGACGGCGGCCTCCAGCGCGTCGTCGGCCGTCGCAGTGGAGTCCACCCCACGCCCGCCGGACCCGGCGCCGGCCAGCGCCAGCACCTCGCTCGCGTTGCCGCGGACCACGGCCGGCCGCGACCGGAGCAGCTCGGCGGCCAGCTCGGTGCGGAAGGCCAGCCCGCCGACGGCGACCGGGTCGAGCACCCAGGGCGTCCCGGCCGCCGACGCCGAACGGGCGGCCAGCCGCATGGCCTCGGCGGTCCGCTGGTTGACGGTGCCGACGTTGACCAGCACCGCCGAGGCGACGGCGGCGAAGCCCTCGGCCTCCCGCGGCTCGTCCACCATCGCCGGCGCGGCGCCGACGGCGAGCAGCGCGTTCGCGGTGAGCGTCTGCACGACCGTGTTGGTCAGGCAGTGCACGAGCGGGGCGGCGCTGCTCAGCGCCGATCGGGCAGCGGTCAACGCACCGGCATCCATCGCCGTGACATCCCTTCGCCAGCATGACCTGGACAGGTTCGACGGGTGTGTTCTCAGCCCGCCGGACGGCGGACACCCCGAGTCACTGCCTGCCGACGCTACCCCCAGGCCCCGGGGCCGCCGGCTCCCAGGCGGCGGTGAAGAAGCCGAGCTCCAGTTCCATCGCCCGCCGGTAGGCCCGCCGCACGCCGGGGGTGCCGGCAGCGAGCCGGTCGAGCAGTGCCTCCAGCGTGGCGGCCAGCTCCTCGAACCCCGGGTCGGCGTAGGTGTCCACCCACTCGCGGTACGGCCCTGTCGCACGGGGGACCAGCGCCTTGCCGAGGTGCGCGTAGAGCCGCATGCACGGCGTCATCGCGGCGCAGACCTCGCCGGCGTCACCCAGCGCCGCGGTGGCGAGGAGGAACTCCGTGTACGCGAGCGTCGCCGGGGACGGGGTCACGGCGGTCAGGTCGATCCCCCACCGGGCGGCGTAGCCGTCGTGCAGCCGCAGCTCCTCGCGCCCCCCGGCCAGCAGGTCGGCGAAGGCCTCCAGCGTCGCGCGGTCGCGGCTGTGCGCCACCCCGAGCGCGTAGGCACGGGCGAAGGCCTCGAGGAAGAACGCGTCCTGGGCGACGTAGCCGGCGAACCGCTCGCGCGGCAGCGTGCCGTCGGCGATGCCGGTGACGAACGGGTGCGCGAGGGCAGCGGCGGCCAGGTCGGCGCTGCCCACCCACAGCTCCGCGGAGAGGGTCATGCGTCCAGCGCCGTCTGCCAGAAGTCCGTCTCCGCGGCGACCACCTCGAGGAACACGGCGTCGTCGGCTCCCCCGGCCGCGTCGGCGGCCGCCTCGAGCCCGGCCACGTAGGAGGCGAACTCCGGCACCGTCCAGTGCTCGACGAACTCGCGGTACCCCGGGGCGCCGGGCCGCGCGGCCGACCACGCGTCGAGGTAGGTCCGCTCGATCGTCCACAGCGCCGTCAGGGCGGTCGCCGGGTCGGCGGCGTCCAGCCGCTCCAGCACGGCCGCGTACGCGACGGTGGCCGGCAGCCGGCCGGCGGCCGGGTCCAGGCCGCGGGCGGCCGCCTGCTCGGCGAACCAGGCCAGCTCCTCGACGAGCGCGACGCACCCGCCGGCCAGCACCGCCGACGCCGACCGGGGGGCGCGGGCCAGCAGCCGGGCCTGGAAGCGCAGCAGGTCGGCGACGAAGTGCGCGTCCTGCACCAGCCAGGTGTCGAAGGCCCCGGCGGGCAGCGTGCCGTCGCGGACGGCGTCGAGGAACGGGGAGGCGGTGGCGCCCCGCCAGGCCTCGGCGTGGCGGGACAGCAGCTCGGCGACCGGCACGGCGGGCGACCCTACGCGCGGACTGCGGCGGCCCGCCCGCCGTGCGTAGGGTGGGGACGCCATGTGCGGGAGCTCGGGGCAACCGGGCTGAGAGGGCGGCTGAGCGCGCCGCCGACCGCTGGAACCTGACCGGGTAATGCCGGCGTAGGGAGCGGTCGTGAGCACGTCGGGCACCGTCCGGACCAGCACCTCGGGGGACGCACCCCTCACCCTCGACCAGGCACCCGCCCGCACGCTGGGCCTCGGCGAGTCCCTCGGCCTGTGGGCCAACCTCGGCGTCAGCGTGCTGCTGCCGGTGGCCGCGGTGTTCGTGGTCCTGCCCGGGCGGCCGCTGTGGGTGACCGTCGCCGCGGTCGTCGTCGGCGCGGTCGTCGGCGCGACGCTGCTCGGGCTGGTCGCCGCGGCCGGCGCGCGGGAGAGCGTCCCGGGGATGGTGCTGCTGCGCGGGCTGCTCGGCCGGCGCACCTCCTGGCTGCCGACGGCGTTCAACCTCGTGCAGTGCGTCGGCTGGGCGACCTTCGAGATCGTGGTCATCGCCGAGGCCGCCGCCCGCGTGCTCGACGCGCCGCGCTGGCCGTTCGTCGTCGCCGCCGGGGTGCTGGCCACCGCGATGGCGCTGCGCCCGCTCGGCGTCGTCCGGGTGCTGGCGCGCTACGCGGTGTGGGCCGCGCTGGCCGCCGTCGTCTACCTGTTCGTCGGCGTGCTCCGCGAGCCGCTGCCGCCGATCGAGGGCGGCGGGGCGACGTCGTTCTGGACGGCGACCGACATCGTCATCGCGCTGCCGGTCTCCTGGCTGCCGCTGGCCGCCGACTACACCCGCCACGCCCGCAGCGCCCGCGCCGCCGGCGTCGGCTCGGCGGTCGGCTACGGCCTGGCGACCGTGGTCATGTTCGTGCTGGGGGTGCTCGCACTGGCCGCCTACGGCGCCGCCGGGTTCGACGTCATCGACGCGCTGCTCGCCGTCCCGCTCGGCGCGGTGGCGGTGCTCGTGCTGGTGTCCGTCGAGCTCGACGAGGCCTTCGCCAACCTCTACTCGACGGCGGTGTCCGCGCAGAACGTCGTCGCCCGGCTCGACCGGCGGGTGCTCGCGGTGGCCGTCGGCGCGCTGGCCACGCTGCTGGCGCTGAGCTTCGACATCGCCGCCTACGAGCCGTTCCTCTTCCTCATCGGCGCGGTCTTCGTGCCGCTGGCCGGCGTGCTGATCGCGACCTACTGGAGCACCCCGCGCGGGCGCTGGGACACCTCCGACACCGCCCCGGCCCGCCCGCTGCTGCTGCTGCCCTGGGCGGCCGGGTTCGTCGCCTACCAGCTCACCCTGCCCACCTACTTCCCCGGCCCGGGTGCGGGCTGGACGGCGTGGTGGACGGCGCGGCAGGCCGACCTCGGCATCGACCCGGCCAACGGCTGGTCGGCCTCGCTCGTCGGGCTGGCCGTCGCCGTCGTCCTCACCCTGCCGGTGGTGCTGCGCGGTCGGTGGGCGGTCCGGTGACCGACGTCGCCGTCGCCGGGGGCGGGCTGATCGGGCTGGCCGTCGCCTGGCAGGCCGCCCGCCGCGGGCTGTCGGTGACCGTCGTCGACGACGCCCCGGGCACCGGCGCCTCGGCCGCCGCGGCCGGGATGCTCGCGCCGGTGACCGAGGCCGGCTACCGCGAGGAGCCGCTGCTGCGCCTGGGCCTGGCCTCGCTGGCGCGCTGGCCGGCCTTCGCCGCCGAGCTCGAGGCCGCCGCGGGCCGGCCGGTCGGGCTGCGCACCGTGGGCACGCTGGTGGTCGGCTTCGACGACGACGACGTCCGCCAGCTCGACGCGCTGCACGCCTTCCAGCTCGAGCTGGGCCTGGCCGCCGAGCGGCTGACCCCGCGGGCCGCCCGCCGCCGCGAGCCGTCGCTGACCCCGCGGGTGCGCGGCGGGCTGCTGGTGTCCGGCGACCACTCCGTCGACGGCCGCGCCGTCCACGCCGCCCTGCTCGCCGCCGCGGAGGCGACCGGGGTGGAGCTGGTGCGCGACCGGGTGGCGGAGCTGGCCGTCGACGGCGGCCGGGCGGCGGGGCTGCGGCTGGCCGGCGGGCGCACGGTCGCGGCGGGCAGCGTCGTCCTGGCGCTCGGCGCCCGCAGCGGGCAGCTGCCCGGCGTCCCGCCGCTGCCGGTGCGGCCGGTCAAGGGACAGATCCTGCGGCTGGCCGGGGCCGACGGGCTGCTCGACGGCACGGTGCGGGCGCTGGTCCGCGGCCGGCAGGTGTACCTCGTGCCCTACGGCGGGGACCGGCTGGTCGTCGGCGCCACCACCGAGGACCGCGGCTTCGACCCCACCGTCACCGCCGGCGGCGTGCACGACCTGCTGCACGACGCGATCGACGTCGTCCCGGGGATCACCGAGCTGGAGCTGGTCGAGACGCTGGCCCGCTGGCGGCCCGGGACGCCGGACAACGCGCCGCTGCTGGGCCCCTCGTCGCTGCCCGGGCTGGTGCTGGCCACCGGCCACCACCGCAACGGGGTGCTGCTCACCCCGGTGACCGCCGAGGCGGTGGCCGGCCTGCTGGCCGGCGGCGCGCTGCCCGAGGTGGCCACCCCGTTCTCCGCCGACCGGTTCCGGAGGGACTGACCGATGCGACTGACCGTGAACGGCGAACCGGCCGAGCTGGCCGACGACGTCACCGTGGCCGACCTGGTGGCCGCCCGCGCCGGCGGGCACGACCGGGTGGCCGTGGCGCGCAACGGCGACGTCGTCCCGCGCAGCGGCTGGAGCGCGACCCGGCTGGCCCCCGGCGACACCGTCGAGGTGCTCGCCCCGACCGCAGGAGGCTGACGTGGGCACGCAGGACCTGGCGCCGGCGCTGGCGCGCGAGGAGGCGGCCGACCCGTTCGTGCTGGGCGGGGAGACGTTCACCTCCCGGCTGCTGCTCGGCACCGGCGGCGTGCCGAGCCTGGAGGCGCTGGAGGCCGCGGTGCGCGCCTCGGGCACGCAGCTGGTCACGGTGGCGCTGCGCCGCGTCGAGGCATCGGCGAGCGGCTCGATGATGGACGTGCTCGACCGCTGCGGCGTCCGGCTGCTGCCCAACACCGCCGGGTGCATGACCGCCCGCGAGGCCGTGCGCACCGCCCGGCTGGGCCGGGAGGCGTTCGGCACCGACTGGGTGAAGCTCGAGGTGATCGGCGACGAGCACACGCTGCTGCCCGACGCCGTCGAGCTGCTCGACGCCGCCGAGCAGCTGGTCGCCGAGGGCTTCACCGTGCTCGCCTACACCACCGACGACCCGGTGCTGGGCCGCCGGCTGGCCGACGCCGGCTGCGCCGCGGTGATGCCGCTGGGCTCGCCGATCGGCAGCGGCCTGGGCATCCGCAACCCCCACAACGTGGCGCTGCTGCGCGAGGCCGTCACCGTGCCCGTGGTGCTCGACGCCGGCATCGGCACCGCCTCCGACGCCGCGCTGGCGATGGAGCTGGGCTGCGACGCGGTGCTGCTGGCCTCGGCGGTGACCCGCGCCCGCGACCCCGAGCGGATGGCGCTGGCCATGCGGCAGGCCGTGGAGGGCGGGCGCCTGGCGAGGCTGGCCGGGCGGATCCCGCGCCGCTGGCACGCCGAGGCCTCGACGTCGTTCGAGGGCCTGCCCGAGCTGTGAGGCTGCCGCGGCTGGTCGTCGTCACCGACCGGACCCAGGCCGCCGGCCCGCTGACCGACGTCGTCACCGCCGCCGTGGACGCCGGGGCCCGCGCGGTGCTGCTGCGCGACCGGGACCTCCCGGACCGCGAGCGCGCCGCGCTGGCCGCCGACCTGCGGGCGGTGCTCGAGCCGGTGGGCGGGCTGCTGGTCACCGCCGGGGCGGGATCCTCGGACGCCGTCCACCTGGCCGCCGCCGAGCCGTTCCCCGAGCTCCGGCCCCGGCTGGTCGGGCGCTCGTGCCACTCGGCCGCGGAGCTGACCCGGGCGCGGGAGGAGGGCTGCGACTGGGCGTTCCTCTCCCCCGTCGCCCCCACCGCGTCCAAGCCCGGCCACGGCCCCGCGCTCGGCGTCGAGGGGTTCGCCCGGCTGGCCCGCCTCGGTCCCCCGGCGCACGCCCTCGGCGGCGTCGTCCCCGCCGACGTCCCCGCCCTGATGGCCGCCGGCGCGCACGGGGTCGCCGTCATGGGCCCGGTCATGCGCGACCCGTCCGTCGTCGCCGGCTACCTGGCCGCGCTGACCTCCGCGGTCACGGGCTCCTGACGGGTCCGCCCCGGCAGCACCAGGTTGAGCACCACGGCGGCGACGGCCGCGACGACGATGCCGGAGTCGAACAGCGCGCCCCACTGCCCGGTGACCCGGTCGACGGCGTCCGGCGCCGACGCGATACCCCGGCCCAGCGCCACCGACAGGGCGACGACGAGCAGCGCCCGGGTGTCGAGGCCGTCCTTGGACAGCATCTGCACCCCGATCGCGCAGACCATGCCGAACAGCACGAGCACGCCGCCGCCGAGCACCGCGGGCGGGATCGCGGCCAGCACCGCGGCGACCTGGGGCAGCAGCGAGAGCCCGACCAGCACCAGCGCGCCGATGGTCACCACGTGGCGGCTCATCTGCTTGGTGAGCGCCACCAGGCCGATGTTCTGGCTGAACATGGTCGTCGGCAGGGCGCCGAAGACGCCGCCGAGGACCGCGCTGCCGCCCTCGGCGAGGATGCCCCCGCGCAGCTCGCGGCGGGTGGCCGGCCGTCCCGCGCCGCCCTCGGTGACGGCGTGCACGGTGCCCACCGAGTCGACCGTGTTGACCACCCCGACGACGGCCATCGACAGCACCGCCACGAGCGGGAAGGACACACCGAACTCGAACGGCGCGGGCAGCGCCACCAGCGGCCGGTCACCGACGCCGGAGAGGTCGAGCAGGCCGAGGGGGATCGACACGAGGTAGCCGACGACGACGGCGATCAGCACCGACGCGGTGCACAGCAGCCCGCGGCAGAACTGGTTGAGCACCACGGTGAGCACGAGGACCAGCGCGGCCACCCCGAGGTTCACCGGCGAGCCGAAGTCGGGCGAGCCGACCCCGCCGGCGGCCAGGGCGACGCCGCTGGGCAGCAGGCCCAGGCCGATCACCAGGATGATCGTGCCGGTCACGACCGGCGGGAACAGGCCGGCCACCCGGTGGATGCCCAGCGCGATGGCCACCTGCACGGCCGCGGTGACCAGCACGCCCCCGAGGACGGCCGACAGCCCGTGCTCCCCGGCCAGCGGGACGGCGACGGCGATGAAGGCGAAGCCGGAGCCCATCATCAGCGGCAGCCGGCTGCCGACCGGCCCGATGCCCACCGTCTGCAGCAGCGTGGCCAGCCCGGCGCACAGCAGCGCGGCCTGCACCAGCAGCGTCGCCTCGCCGGTGGTGGCGCCGATGACGCCGGCCAGCAGGACGGCCGGTGTCAGGTTCGAGGTGAACATCGCCAGCACGTGCTGCAGGCCCAGCGGGACGGCGACACCCCACGGCGGCCGGCCGTCGGGGTCGGCCGGGTCGGTGCGGGCGGGCGAGCTGGTCCGGGCGGGCGAGGTGGTGCGGGACCGGGTCGACAGGGCCATCTCTGCGCTCCAGGGCCGGGCGGACGGGTACCCCGGGAAGGGTGCGCGCCCGCTGTTCCGGGACCGTGTCGGCGCCGTGACGACGCGTCGCGGCCGCCGGTCCTGTGACCCGGCTCGCAGTCATGTTTGGGGCAGCCCGTGCCGAGTCATACGCAGGTGTTCGACATCCACCCCGGACCGGGGACTCGACGGGCGAGGAGACACGGGGTGGTGCGCGGATCCGCTGGGCTCGGCTGGCCCGCGGCGTCCCCTCCCCCCGCGCACGACGGCCTGGTGTGGCACCTCTCCCACGTCGCCGAGCTGCCCCGGGTCCGTGCCGAGGTGCGCCGCTGCCTCGAGGCCGGCGGGCCCGCCGACCTGCGCGACCGGCTGCTGCTGGTGCTCGACGAGATGGCCTCCAACGCGCTGCGCCACGGCGGCGGCCGGGTGCAGGCCGCCGTCCGCCGCACCGGGGACGCCTTCCTGGTCGCCGTCTCCGACGGGGACAGCAGCACCCCGCCGACGCCGGCGGTGGACCGGGACCCCAGCGAGGGCGGCCTGGGTCTCCACCTCATCGCCGAGCTGTCCACGGCGCACGGCTGGTACGTCCACGGCGACGCCAAGACCGTCTGGGCGGTCCTCCCCCGCCACTGACGGCGGCCCCGTGGTGAGGTGCTGGGACGGCCACCCTCCAGGGGCCCGCGCCGGGCCTGCGAGGCGTGGGGGAGGGTGGTCCTCCTAGTGCGGGTGGAGGCGGATGGCGACCAGCGCCACGTCGTCCTGCAGACCCTCGGGGCGCAGGCGGGTGACCAGCGCGTCGCAGAGCCGCTCCAGCGGGAGGTCGGCGAGCTCGGCCAGCGCCGTCCGCAGCCGGTCGGTGCCGTCGTCGAGCAGCAGGTCGCGGCCCTCGACCAGCCCGTCGGTGTAGAGCAGCAGCGTCGAGCCGCGGCGCACCTCCACGGCCGACGACGTCCGCCGGGCGTCCGGGTCCACGCCGAGCATCAGCTCCCCGCGCCCGCCGCCCAGCGTCTGCACGGCGCCCTCCGGGGTGAGCAGCAGCGGCGCCGGGTGCCCGGCGTTCGACCACCGCAGCGTCGTCAGGCCGGCCGCGCGCTGCTCCGGCGTCTGCTCGACCCGGGCCACCACCGCCGTCGCCATGGTGGGCATGCCCAGCGCGTCGACGGCCGCGTCGAGCTCGCCGAGGACCGCGGCCGGCGGGACGTCGCCGCGGTAGGCGATGCCGCGCAGCATGCCGCGCAGCTGCCCCATCGCCGCGGCCGCCTCGGTGTCGTGGCCGACGACGTCGCCGATCACCAGCACCGTCGCGCCGTCGGGCTGCAGGAACGCGTCGTACCAGTCGCCGCCGACCTGGGCCGCCTGCACCGCCGGCTGGTAGCGGACGACGATCTCGGCGTCGTCGGGCTGCGGCGGCGCGGTGAGCATGCTGCGCTGCAGGGCCTCGGCCAGCCGGCGCTGCTGGTCGAACAGCCGGGCGTTGTCCAGGGCCAGCGCGACGCGGTCGGCGACCTCGCGGGCGGCCGCGACCTCGTCGGCGTCCGCGGCCGGCCGGTCGTCCCCGCGGTAGAGGCTCAGTGCGCCCAGCGTCCGCCCGCGGGCCAGCAGCGGCAGGGTCACCGCCGAGCGGGGCGCCAGGGCGTCGAAGGCCTCCCGCACCTCACCCTCGGGCAGGGTCGGCCGGATGACCGCACGGACGTCGGGCACGGTGAGCAGCTGCCCCGACTCCAGCGCCCGCAGCACCGGCGCGTCCGGGGGGACCGAGGCCAGCCGCAGACTCGCGTAGGTGGCGGCGGCCGGGCGCAGCGCGGGGTCGCGGTGCCAGCCGGCGACGTCGAGCATCCGGCCGTCCTGGCCGTTCGACAGCGTCATGATCACCCAGTCGCCGAGCACCGGGACGACGGCCTCGGCGACCCGCTGCAGTGCGGCCTCCTCCGCCGCGGCCGACCCCAGCGAGGCCGACATCAGCGCGCTCACCTCGGCGAGCAGCGCCAGCCGGGCGGCGCTGTCCCGGGCACGCTGCTCGGCGCCGCGGCGCTCGGTGACGTCGAGGAAGTAGACCGACAGCCCGTCGGGGCCGGGCCAGGCGCGGACCTCGTACCAGGCGTCCAGCGGCGGCGGGTAGTGGGCCTCGAAGACCCGCTCCTGGCCGGTCTCGACCGCGCCGCGGTAGTGGACCTCGAAGTCCGTGCCGACGGCGGCCGGGAACAGCTCCCACACGACGCCGCCGAGCATCTCCTCCCGCGAGCGGCGCAGGACCCGCTCGGCCTCGGCGTTGACGTAGGTGAAGCGCCAGTCCGGGTCGAGGGCGAAGAAGGCCGAGCGCATGGTCTCGAGCACCCGGGCCACGCGGGCGTCGTCGCCGCGCACCCGGGTCATGTCGATGCCCGCGCCGAGCAGCCGCACCGGCGCGCCGCGGTCGTCGGCCAGGGCGCGGCCGCGGCCCTGCACCCAGCGGAGCTCGCCCGAGGGCAGCACGACCCGGAACTCGGCGGAGTACTCACCGCAGGTGTCGACGGCGTCCTGCAGGGCCTGCATCGTGCGCGCGCGGTCCTCCGGGTGGAGGCGCGCGGCGAAGGCCTCGATCGTCCCGCCGAACTCGCCGGGCCCGTAGCCGAAGATGGCCAGCAGCTGGTCGTCCCAGTTCAGCTCGCCGGTCAGGAGGTCCCAGTCGAAGCTGCCGATGCCGGCGGCGTCGATGGCCAGCTCGACCCGCAGCCGGCTGACCTCGGCGTCGGTCAGGGCCGGCAGCCGGCCGTCGGGAGCCGTCCCCGGCGACCGCGGTCGCTGCTCGGGGAGGATCACGCGGGGCTGGTCCCTCTCGTGCGGGGCAACGGGTCGGGGTCCTTTCTCTCACGTCCGGGGGTGCGGTTCCACCTGGTGTGCCGGAGACGACAGCCGGTCACCGACGCGCGGGACCACGGCCCGGCGAGCCGGGTGCGCGGCGCGGGGACGCCGGACGGGCGCCCCCGCGGCCCGGCTCCGGTGGCGGTGCCGGAGCGGGCTCGTCGGGAGCGCCCGTCGAGGGTCGTGACACGCGGCGCCCGCGGGAGCGGGACGCACCGTCGTCGGCGGTGCCGGCGGCGCCGGGCCTGGTGGACCGCGGCCGGTCGACTGCGCGCTGCACCTCGGCTCGGCCCGGAGGGCCGGCACCAATCCCTCGGCGCCCGGTCTGGCCAGGTCGTGCTCGGTCGGAGACCCGGGAGGGGGTTCCCTCCCCGGGCACCGGCAGGGCCTGGGGGTCGCCTCCCGTCGGCGGCGGGCGCTGCCGGCCGACCGCGCCGCGCCGTCCGTCTGCGCCTCCCGGGAGGGACCGCACGCCGTCCTTCGGGAGGACGGCCGGCGGAGGGTCGAGGCGAGATCGTCGTGCGGAGGGGTCTGTTAGCGGCGGTGTGCCGTGGGGAGGGCCAGTGGGCGGCCGCGAGCGGCCGGGAGGTGGAGCTGCGCACGGACCGGACGGCGGTCCCGGCCACCGTGGGGACGTGGCGGCCGGGCCCGTCGACCTCGTCGGCGAGGCGTCGGACGGCGTCCCCGCGGAGGGGGCGCGCTGCGGGTCAGTGGGGGGCGGGTGGCGGCCGGGGAGAGCCCCGGGCCGCGACCGGTACCGGGTCGCCCCGGGCCCGGGCCGATCCCGCCCGGGCGGGCGGGCCGGTGCCGCCGCGGGGAGCCGCGGGGCGGACCGGCCAGCCGGCGGGGGCCAGCCCGGGGCCGGACCCGCCCGTGCGGACGGGGAGCACCGGCCGGGCGACGCCGGCCGGGGACAGCGCCGCGGCGGGGGAAGACGCCGCGGGCCGGACCGTGGGGGTGTTGGGCAGCTCGGTGAGCACGACCGGGCCGTTCGCGGCGGGAGCCGCCGGCGCCGGGCGGGCCGGGCGGCCCCAGGCGAGGTGCGCGCCGCCGGGACCGGCGCCCCAGAGCGCGAGGCGGCGCAGCACGCCGGGCCGCGCCGGGGGCACGACGACCGGCGCCGTCGGCCAGGCCGCGTGCGCGCCGTCGGGGCCGGCGCCCCACATCGCCAGGCGCCGGGTGGCCGCCCGCAGCCGTGCCCGCAGCCGCGAGCCCGGGACGGGCAGCTCCGCACCGCGGTCCGGTGCCGTGCCCGCCGTGGCCACGGCGGGAGCCGCCGGCCGGGGCCGCGGGGCCGGCACCGGGCGGGCCACCGGCAGCGGCCGCAGCGCGCCGGGCGCGCCCGGCGAGCGGGTCACGACCGCCCGGCGGGGACGCCGCCGGCGCGGCAGCTCGTCGGCCCCGTCGAGGAGTCCGAGCAGGCCGGCCAGCGTCAGGTCGTCGGGCAGGGCCGCCGACGACGGAGCGGGTGCCCGGTCGATCGCCATGCCGTCCTCCTGGGGTCTGTGTCCGCGGCCGGGGAAGGTGCCGCGGACGAGGAGAAAGATAGGGACGACGGCGCCTCCGGACGGCGCTCCCCGACACTCCTCCGCGGGCCCGTGACGCAACCGTTGCAGGCCTCTGACCAGGGCTTCGGTGACCCGGCGCTGCCGGCGAGCACTTGTCGACAAGCCCGTGCCCCCCGAGCGTGGAACGCCCTCCGGCGACCTCCGGTCAGCCCGCGACACGTCCCGGCGCGCCCGCGTGTCGGGACGGGGTGACGTCGTCACCGGGGTGCGGAGCCGTCCTGCGCCGCCCGCCGTCCCGGTTGGCGGGCTCCTGCGGCACTGCCCAGACTCGACGGGTGACCGACCAGCCAGCAGGGCGCGCGACCGGCGCGACGACCGGCACACCGACCGGGACGACGCCCGGCACGGCCGACCCCGACACCAAGCTGCGCCGCGCCGTCACCGGCCCGCTGCTCTACCTGTTCATCCTCGGCGACGTCCTCGGTGCCGGCGTGTACGCCCTGGTCGGGGAGGTGGCCGGCGAGGTCGGCGGCGCCATCTGGGTGCCGCTGCTGGCCGCGCTGGTGCTGGCCCTGCTGACGGCGGGCTCCTACGCCGAGCTGGTCACCAAGTACCCGCGCGCCGGCGGGTCCGCGGTCTTCGCCGAGCGGGCGTTCCGGTCCCCGCTGGTGGCCTTCCTCGTCGGCTTCTGCATGCTCGCCGCGGGCGTCACCAGCGCGGCCGGCCTGGCGCTGGCCTTCGCCGGTGACTACCTGGGCGTCTTCCTCGACGTGCCCGCCGCCCCGGCCGCGGTGGTGTTCCTGCTGCTGGTGGCGCTGCTCAACGCCCGCGGGATCCGCGAGTCGCTGCGCGCGAACCTGGTGATGACGCTGGTGGAGACCTCGGGGCTGGTGCTCGTCGTCGTCCTCGGCGCGGTCGTCCTCGGCCGGGGCGACGGCGACCCCGGCCGGGCGCTGGAGTTCCCGCCCGGGGTGTCGGCGGCCACGGCGGTGCTCTCGGCGGCGCTGCTGGCCTACTACTCCTTCGTCGGGTTCGAGACCTCGGCCAACGTGGCAGAGGAGGTCCGCGACGTGCGGCGGGTGTACCCGCGGGCACTGTTCGGGTCGCTGCTCACCGCAGGGGTGGTGTACGTGCTCGTCGGGCTCGCCGCCGCCGTGGTGCTGCCCCCGTCGGAGCTGGCCGGCTCGAGCGGGCCGCTCCTGGAGGTCGTGCGGGCCGCCGATGCCGGCGTCCCCGACCGGCTGTTCAGCGCGGTCGCCCTGATCGCCGTCGCCAACGGCGCCCTGCTCACGATGATCATGGCCAGCCGCATGGCGTACGGCCTGGCCGAGCAGCGGCTGCTGCCCGCCGTCCTCGGGCGCGTGCTGCCGCAGCGGCGCACGCCCTGGGTGGCCATCGCCGTCACCACGCTGGTGGCCATGGGCCTGACCCTGGTCGGCGACCTGGCCACCCTGGCCAACACCGTGGTGCTCCTGCTGCTGTTCGTGTTCCTCAGCACCAACACCGCGGTGCTGGTGCTGCGCCGCGACCGCGTCGAGGCCGACCACTTCCGCGTGCCCGCCGTCGTCCCCGTCCTGGCCATCGCCTCCTGCTTCCTGCTGCTGTGGCAGCAGACGGCGCTCACCTGGGGCCTGGCCGGGCTCCTGCTGGCCGTCGGCGTGGTGCTGTACCTGGTCACCGCGGTGCCGCGCCGCCGGGCGGAGGCCCGCCGGCGGGACGACGTCCGGGTCGGCTGAGCCGGGCGGGCGACGGCGGCGTGCCGGAGCGGTCTGCTGGGATGACGCGGTGGCCCCGTCTCCCCCGCGACCCCTGGTGATCGACACCGACCCCGGCATCGACGACGCGCTGGCGATCCTGCTGGCGCTGGCCAGCCCGGAGGTGGACCTGCGCCTGGTCACCACCGTGCACGGCAACGTCGAGCTGCCGCAGACGACGGAGAACGCGCTGCGGGTGCTGCACCTGGCCGGCCGCTGCGACGTCCCGGTGGCCGCCGGCGCCGCCGAGTCGCTGGTCTACCCGCAGCCCGAGCGGGCCGGGCACGTGCACGGGACCGCCGGGCTCGGCGGGGTGCAGCTGCCGCCCTCGCCGGCCGGCGTCGACCCGCGGCCGGCCGTGGTCGTCCTCGCCGAGCTGCTCCTGGCCTCCGAGACGCCGGTGACCGTGGCCGCGATCGGCCCGTGGACGAACGTCGCGCTCCTGCTGGCCACCTATCCCGAGGCGGCGGAGCGGATCGACCGGCTGGTGCTCATGGGCGGGTCGGCCGGCCGCGGCGGCAACGTGACCGCGGCCGCGGAGTTCAACGTCTGGGCCGACCCGGAGGCCGCCGCGCGGGTCCTCGGCTCGACGGTGCCCACGGTGCTCGTCGGCCTCGACGTCACGCTGCCCACGGTGCTCGACGAGGACGGCGTCGCCCGCTTCGCCGCGGCCGGGCCGGTCGGGGAGGCCGCGGCGGCGATCCTGCAGCAGTACCTCGACCACGCCCGGACGTCGTACGGGACCACCGGTGTCGTCGTCCACGACGCGCTGGCGCTCATCGAGGCGATCGTGCCCGGGACGCTGGGCACCGTGCGCCGCGACGTCGTCGTCGACACCACCCGCGGCGCGGGGCGCGGGCAGACGCTGGTCGACCGGCGGTCGGTGTCGGCCGCCCCGACGGCCGTCGACGTCGCCGAGCGCGTGGACAGCCCGGCCGCCGTCGAGTTCCTGGTCAGCCGGCTCGCCGACCTGGCCGCCCGGGTGGGCTGACGCCCCCGGGAGCGGTCCTAGCGCGGCTGGTGGGTCGAGGAGACGATGCCGGCGGCGATGTCGCGCAGCTTGCGGTTGTAGCGCTGCGAGGCGTCGCGCAGGAGGTCGAAGGCGGCGTCGGCGTCGACCCGCCGCTGGGCCATCAGCACGCCCTTGGCCTGCTCGATGACCGCCCGCGACTCCATCGCCAGCTGCATGTTGCGGGCGTGCTCGCCGAGCTTGGCGTGCGCGTCGGCGTTGGCGACGGCGACCCCGACCGCCTCGGCGACCTCGCGGGCCGCCTCGGCCGACCCCTCGGAGGCGAAGGCGGCCGGACGGGTGGAGTAGATGTTGAGCGCCCCGATCGAGCTGCCCTGGTAGGGCAGCGGGGTCGACAGCGAGCTCAGGACGCCGACGTCGAGGACCCGGGCGGCGTAGTCGGGCCAGCGCGTCTCGGTGCGCATCTCGTCCACGCGCAGCTGCACACCGGCCCGGCCGGCGTCGAGGCAGGGCCCGTAGCCGCGCTCGTACTGCAGCTCGTCGGCGGCCAGGGACATCTCGCCGACGTGCGCCGCGGTGACCGCGACGTCGCCGCGCACCAGGGTGATCGACGTCGACTCCGCGCCGGGCACGTGCTCGTTGGCCAGCCGGGTGACCTCGTCCAGGACGTCCCCCAGCTCCCGGTCGGCCAGCTGCAGCCGGCTCAGCGCACGCCAGAGGGCTTCCACGACTGCATTGTGCCCGCCGCCGGGCCGCGCACGGGAGGGCGGCGCGGGAGGGCGGTCCGGGAGGGCAGGACGGTACCGCCGCTGCGGCCGTTGGAGGTTTCGGTCAGGATGGACCCGGTTCGACGACCGCGGAGCAGACGCGAGGGGTGACGGATGGGCCAGGAGACGTGGCCGCACGCCCCCGTGCCGTCGGTGGCCGGCGACGTCTGGCACTGGCAGCTGGAGGCCATGCACGTCGTCTCCCGGGTGCGCTCGGACCTGCGCGCCCGGATCGCCCACCCCTCGGTGAGCTCGTCGTCGACCGACGACGCCCGCGACGGGCTGCTGCTGGTGTTCGAGGAGCTCGCGTCCAACGCGCTGCGGCACGGCGGCGGCGACGTCCGGGCACTCGTGGTGGCCAGCCCGGCCGGCTGGCTGCTCGACCTCAGCGACGAGGCACCCGAGCGGCCGCCGGTGCCCGCCGTCGACCGGGACCCCTCCCTCGGCGGCATGGGCCTGCACCTGGTGGCGCAGCTGTCGGTCGACTACGGCTGGGAGCGCCGGCCGGGCCGCAAGCACGTGTGGTCGCGGCTGCCCTCGGGGCTGGAGCCGATCGAGGGCTTCAGCGACCAGGTGCCTGCCCCGCGCGCACCCGAGGCGCCCCGGGACTGACCGGGCGGCGACCGAGCCCGCGGGAGGCCGGCCACCGCCGGCCCTCACGCCTTGTCGGCGACCGGCGCCCCGTCGTGCTCGGCGCGGGCGCAGTGCGCGCAGCAGTAGAACGTGCCCTCGACCACGACGCCGTGGCCGACGACCTTCACCCCGCAGTGCTCGCAGATCGGGGCCATGCGGTGGATGGCGCACTCGAAGCTGTCGAAGGTGTGCCGGGCGCCCTGCGCCACCACCTCGAAGCTCATCTCGTAGTCGTTGCCGCAGACCTCGCAGACCGCCATGGTCCCTCCTCGCCGTCGTCGCCGTCGGTGCGCTCCTTCCCCGGCCGGCGGGTGCGGACACCGGCGTCCGGGCGCGTCGCCGTCAGGCCGGGGCGGGGAGGCGGGCGGCGGTGCCGACGGCGTTGCGGGTCCCCTTGGCGGCGTAGAGGCAGCTGTCGGCGCGGACGGTGAGGACGGCGGGTGCGGCGTCCTCACCGGCGGCCGCCGCGACCCCGAGGGAGACGGTCAGCTCGCCCGGGTCGAAGCCGGGCAGCTCGAGGGCGAGGGTGGCCAGCCGGACCCGCTCGGCGAGTTCGACGGCGCGCTCCTCGGGGCCGCCGGGCAGCAGGACGGCGAGCTCGTCACCGCCCAGCCGCGCGACGACGTCCCCGCTGCGGACCGCGGCGCGCAGCAGGTCGGCCACCGCGCGCAGGGCGGCGTCGCCGCCGGCGTGGCCGTGGCGGTCGTTGACCTGCTTGAACCGGTCGAGGTCGACCAGGACGACGGCGACCGGCTGCCCCGACCGGCGTGCGGCGGCGCAGGCGGCGTCGAGCTCGGCGTCCCAGCGGCGGCGGTTGGCCAGGCCGGTGAGCGGGTCCTCCTCCGAGAGGCGCTCGAGGCGGGCCAGCAGCCGGCGCGTGCGCTCCTGCTCGCGGTGCAGGCTCACGGTGCCGCGGACCTCGCGCAACGACAGCTTCTGGCGGACGCCGTGGGTGACGACGGCGATCGCGGTGGCGGTGGCCAGGTGCGCGGCGACGGTGACCAGCTCGTCACCGGGCAGGTCGTCGCCGGCGACGAGCGCGGCGGCGACCAGCCCCGCCCAGGTGAACACACTCAGCCCCAGGGTCCACTGGGCCCGGCCGGCGAGCACGCCGCCGATGCCGAAGAGGGCGGGGGCGAGTCCGAGCGCGTAGGCGGTCGGGTGCTCGACCTGCGGCAGCATCCACAGCACGGCGGCCTGGACGACGCCGAGCACCAGGACCGTCGTGACGAGCTCCGGCCGGCGCCGGCCCAGCGGCCGCCGCACGAGGAGCCAGAGGGCCAGGGCCATGGGCAGGACGCCGAGCAGCCGGAGGGTGATGAAGGTCCCGGCGAGGTCGGGCTCGAGGTAGAGGTCGAGGGGCGCCCAGGCCGGCAGCACGAGCATCGCCGTCACCGCGAGCACGATCCCCGACGAGCGGGCGCGGCGGGTCAGCTCGGCGACCACCTCGGGGTCGTCGGCGGCCACGGCCGGCCCGGGACGGTCGCTCGCCCGGCGGTCGAGAGGGTCGGACGGCCCGCCCTCCCGGCGACCGGTCCGCGCGGACCGGCTGCCCGCCCGGCCGGCGCGCACGGACGGCGCGCGGCGCGGGCCGGCGGGCTCGCGGTGCGGGGCGGAGGCGGACACGGCACCCCATCGGCACCGGGCGTGCCCGGGGTGAGCACCCCGTCGCCGTGCTCCCCCGTCGGGGTGAGCACGCTGGACGCGCGCCCGTCCGGCGCCCTCGCCGCCGCCCGCGCCGGGTCAGGCGTTGCGGCGGGCGGTCCAGGACGTGACGAAGTCGCGCAGGCTCCGGGTGGGCCGCAGCCACGCGCCCTCGGGCGGCAGCGCGTCGAGGCGCACGCGGTCCAGCGGCGCGGCGAAGGCCCCCGGCACGTCCTCGATGTCGATGAACTCCAGCAGGTCCGAGCTGATCGCGTAGCCGGCGACCTCGCTGAACGCCACCACGACGACCTGGGTGCCCGACCGCGCCAGCTCCTCCAGCGGCTCGGCGAAGTTGCGGCCGTCCCCGGAGAAGACGACCAGCCGCCGCAGCCGGTGGCTGTGCGCGCGCACCTCGATGTGGTCGAGCATCGCCTGGTCGATGTCGTCGTCGGGCTGGGACTTCGGCCGCGCGAAGACGGCGAACCCGAAGCCGCGCAGCGCCTCCACCCAGCGCTGCAGCGAGCCCACGACGGGCGGGATGTTGGCGAACACGCACGCCTCGACCTCGGGCGCGTCCGGTGCCCCGGGGTCACCGGCGCCGTCGACGAACCAGGCGGCGATCGCGTCGAAGCGGGGGCGGGAGGCGGCGGTGGGGCGGGCGCCGATGACCGTCGACAGGGTCATGTCGATGTTGGGCGCGTCCCAGATGAGCAGGTCCAGCGCCGGCCGGCCGCGCCCGAGCTCGTCGTCGGGGGACTCCAGGACTGCCGTACCACCGCTCTCGGTCACGGGGGCAGTCTGCCCGGTCGGTGCCGCACCCGTGACCAGGGCGGGAGGGACGCCGGGAGCGGCGTCGGCGCCGCGGGCGGGGTCGGGAGCCGGCACGGCGCCGGGGGACGGGGGCGCCGGCGGCCCGGTGGGGCGGGGCGCCGGCGGCCCGGCGGGCGACGTCGCCCGGCGGACTGCCCGGCGACGTCCCGGCCCGGTCACCGGCGCCTCCTCAGCGCAGCTCGCCCGCCAGGGCGAGCGCGCAGGAGTCCCCGCCGCCGGCCCGCACCCGGTCGGCCCAGCGGGTGACGTCGCCCGACGCCATCGGGCGGGCCAGCAGGTAGCCCTGGGCGAGGTCGCAGCCGGCCTCGCGGACCATCCGCAGGTGCTCGGCGGTCTCCACGCCCTCGGCGACCGACCGGATGCCCAGGCTGTGCGCGAGCTCGACGATGGCACCGAGCACCGCGCCGGTGCCCGAGGTGGCCAGCCGCTCGGCCGCGGTGATCAGCGAGCGGTCGATCTTCAGCGTCCCGATCGGCAGCGCCATGAGCTGGGCCAGCGAGGACCACCCGGTGCCGAAGTCGTCGATGGCCACCCGGACGCCGAACCCCTGGAGCACGGCGAGCTGGTCCTCCGCGCGGGTCGGGTCCTCGGCCACGGTGGTCTCGGTGAGCTCGAGCATGAGCTGCTCCGGGGCCAGGCCCGACTCGCGCAGCGCCGTGCGGACGTCGCGCACCAGCGTCTCGGCGGAGAAGTGGCGGGCGCTGATGTTGACCGCCATCCGCAGGGACAGTCCCTTCGTGGCCCACTCCGCGGCCTGGCGGGTGGTCTCGCGCAGCAGCCAGCGGGTGATCGGGATGAGCTGGCCGGTCTCCTCGGCCACGGAGAGGAACGCGTCGGGCGCGAGCAGGCCCCGCTCGGGGTGCTGCCAGCGCAGCAGGGCCTCCACGCCCTCGATCGCGCCGGTGTCCAGCCGCACCACCGGCTGGTAGTGGACGACGAACTGGTCCAGGGCTCCGTCCCGCAGGCGCGTGGCGACGTCCATCCGCCAGCGCGCGGCGTCGCGCAGGCCGGGCGAGAAGAGGTGCACCCGGTCGCGGCCGGCCGCCTTGGCCGCGTACCCGGCGGCGTCGGCGTCGCTGAGCAGCTGGTGGGCGTGCCGCAGGCCCGGCTGGGCGACGGCGACGCCGACGCTCGCCGAGACCGGCACCGACAGGCCGCCGGCGGTGAACGGCCGGCCGAAGGAGCGCTGCAGCCGGAAGGCCAGCGACGCCGCCTCCGGGGTGTCGCAGGACCGGGCGAGGACGACGAACTGGTCACCGCCGAGCCGGCCGACGGCGTCCCCGGGCCGGATCTGGGTGGTCAGGCGGGCGCCCACCTGGCGCAGCAGCTCGTCGCCGACGGCGTGCCCGAGCGAGTCGTTGACGGTCTTGAAGCCGTCGAGGTCGAGGAAGAGCAGCGCGGTCCGGGTGTCCTCGTCGGCCAGCGCCTCGCCGATGAGTTCCAGCAGGCGCACCCGGTTGGGCAGGCCGGTGAGGTCGTCGTGGGTGGCCTGCCACGCCAGCCGCTGCTCGACGAGGGCCCGTTCGGTGATGTCGGTGTGGATGACGACGAGCTGCCCGGTGTCCTCCACGCGCGCGGCCTGCAGCCGCCACCACGTGGTCTGTCCGGCGAGGTCGTGGGCGTAGTCGTGGGCGAAGGTGCGCGGCGGCCCACCGGAGGGCTCGGTGCGCAGCTGGTGCAGGCCGTCGGCGATCCGCACGGCGTCGTCGCGGGCCAGCCCCTGCGCGACGCGTGCCAGGTAGTCGTCGCCCACCTGCGCCGGTTCCCAGCCGCTCCGCCGCACGAGGTCGGCGTTGCCCGACCACACGCGGTTGGCGGTGCGGATGCGCCCGTCCTCGTCGAGCAGCACGGTCGGTGAGGGCAGGGCGTCCAGGACGGCGGCGGTCTGCCTGAGCTCCCGCGCCTGCGCGGCCTGCGCGCGGTGCCGGGAGTCGACGTCGCGGAGGAAGACCACCACGCCGCCGTGCGCGTCGGCGGAGGCGCGGACCTCGAACCACCGGTCGTGCGGCTCGTAGAGGTACTCGAACGCGCGCGGCCGGCCGTCGGCGAGGACGGCGTGCACGTGTCTCTGCAGTGCGGAGCCGAGGACGTCGGGGAAGCAGTCGCGCACCGGGCGGCCGACCAGACGCTCCGGTGGCCGCTGGAGGAGCATGGCGAGAGCGGTGTTCACCCAGGTGAAGCGCCAGTCGGCGTCGAGGCGGCAGACCGCGTCGGGGACCCCGGTCAGCAGGTCCGGCGGCGCCGGCAGGGCGGCCTGGTCGGATCGGTGCACGCGTCTCTCTCCCCCTGTCGCCGCGAGCCGGGATCCGTCCAGCCGGCCCCCGGCATCCGGACCGGGACGGGTGGGAAGTCGGTCCGTGTGCGACGCCTACCCGAGAGTAGTGGAGCCTTCCGGGGTCAGTCAGCCGAGACGGTGGAGCGCCCGACGATGCGGGCGGCGGGGACGCCGGCCGGGAGGGTGCCCAGGACCGTGCCCCAGTCGCCGCCGAGACGGGTGGCGCAGAAGGCGTCGGCCACCTCGGGCGGACCGTGACGCACCAGGAGGGAGCCCTGCAGGCACAGGGCGAGCAGGCCGGCCACGCGGCGGGCGCGCACCGGCAGCGCGTCGGGGTCGCCGAGCTCGGCGGCGAGGCGCTTCACGGCCTCGTCGAGACGGGCGTCCGCGCCACGAGCCAGCTCGATCTCGGCCGTGACGGCGGCCAAGGACTCGCTCGAGCGGCCGAGGGCCCGCAGGACGTCGAGGGCGATGACGTTGCCGGAGCCCTCCCAGATGCTGTTGAGCGGCGCCTGCCGGTAGAGACGGGGCAGGCCGGACTCCTCGACGTAGCCGTTGCCGCCGAGCACCTCCATGGCCTCGCCGACGACGGCCGGCGTCCGCTTGCAGACGAGGAACTTGGCCGCGGCACCGGCCGGCCGGAGGAACGCCGTCTCGCCGGCGTCGACCGCGGCGGCCAGCCGGACGGCCAGCGCGGTGGCCGCCTCGCTCTCGACGGCGAGGTCGGCGAGGACGTTCTGCATGAGGGGCTGGTCGGCGAGCGGGGCGCCGAAGGCCCGGCGGTGGCGGGCGTGGTGGATCGCCTGGGTGAGCGCGGCGCGGACGGTGGCCGCCGAGCCGACGACGCAGTCGAGCCGGGTGGCGTTGACCATCTCGATGATCGTCGGCACGCCGCGGCCGGGCTCGCCGACGAGCCAGCCGGTGGTGCCGTCGAACTCGACCTCGCCGGAGGCGTTGGCGCGGTCGCCGAGCTTGTCCTTGAGGCGCTGCAGCCGGAAGACGTTGCGGGTGCCGTCGGGCAGGACCCTCGGGACGAGGAAGCAGGACAGGCCCTCGTCGAGCTGCGCCAGGACGAGGAACAGGTCGCTCATGGGGGCGCTGGTGAACCACTTGTGGCCGGTGAGCGCGTGGGTGCCGTCGGCGCGTGCGACGGCGCGGGTGGTGTTGGTGCGGACGTCGGAGCCGCCCTGCTTCTCAGTCATGCCCATGCCGGCGACGAGGCCGGGCTTGGCGGCCGGGTCGGTGAGGCCGGACGCGTAGGCGGTCGCGGTGAGCCCGGGCTCGTAGCGGGCGGCCAGTTCCGGAGCGGCCCGCAGGGCCGGGACGGCGGCGTAGGTCATGGTCACCGGGCAGCCGTGACCGGCCTCGACCTGCGTCCAGCCGAGGTAGCCGACGGCACGGCGGACGTGGGCGTGCGGGTCACCGGCGTCCGCGGCCGCCCAAGGTGCGCCGGCCAGGCCGTGCGTGAAGGCGGCGGTCATCAGCTCGTGCCAGGCGGGGTGGAACTCGACCTCGTCGACCCGGTGGCCGTAGCGGTCGTGCGTGCGCAGCACCGGGCGGTTCTCGTCGGCCAGCCGGCCCCACTCCCGCGCCTGCTCGCTACCGGCCAGCGCCCCGAGGCCGGCCAGCGAGGCGAGCGTGGCCTCGTTCGCGTGCCGCACGCACGCCTCCGCCAGGGCGGTGTCCCCCGCGATCGGGTCGTAGCCGGTCAGCGGCGGGACCTGGTTGGTGACCTCGTGCGTCGCACCCACGCCGCGCACCGTACGACGGCGCCGTGTCCACTGGCCCGGACCCGCTGCCGGCCTCGTGCCCGTCCGCGCGCAGCTCTGCCCCCGTGCCGTTCCACGTGGAACGGCACGAGTGTCGGCTGTGAGGACGGTGGGCTGATCAAGCGGCCGGTTGCAGGCCGGCGCCGACGAGGATCTGGGTGCCGTCGGGTCGCCAGGTGCGCCATCGCCCGTCGGGTCGTCGTTCGACGCGGAAGCCGTGGTGGACCTTGCTGTAGTGCCGCTCGCACAGCAGCGCGGAGTTCTGCAGGTTGGTCTCGCCGCCGTCGAGCCAGTGGACGAGGTGGTGCACGTCGCACCACCAGTGAAAGGACCCCTCCGCCCCCCGCCACTCGCGAGCTCGCGGCGGGCCCCTGCGGAGGGGCCGGCCGGTCGGCGAGGCGCTGCTCGCGGCCCAGGTCCAGCGGGACGCCCTCGGGGCCCATCACGACGCGGGAGACGGTGGCGTCGCAGGCCAGCCAGCGCGCCCGGGCGGCGGAGATCGTGGCGCCGAAGCCCATCCGGGCGGCGCCGGGTCCGGTGCCGGGGTCGACCAGGTCCGCCAGGTCGATGACCACGGCGATCTGCGGCTTGTGCCCGCAGGGTGGGCAGGCTCCCCGACGCGAGAGCGTTGTCGGCCAGCTGCACCAGCGCGTCGCCCTGCCGCTGGATGCGGGTGCGGTCATCGCCGGCGGGGCGGTCGGCCTGCACGAACGGCTCGATCGCGGCCTGGAACTTCTCCGCACCGGCGGCGTCGAGGTCGAAACGGCCGCTGATCGACCCGTCGGCGTACTCGGCGATGACCAGCCGGCGGCCCGCGGTGGGGTCGGGCTCGGGCCCGTCGGGATCGAGCCGGTCCAGATAGCCGCGCACCGTGCCGGCCAGCTCCTGATGGGTCTGCAGGCTCGCCGCGACCGCCAGCGCGGCGTCGACCTCGGCCACGTCGACGCCCTGGTCGGCGGCGCGGGCGGCATGATCCGGCTGCACGATCCGCGCGATCTCGGTGACCTGCCCGGCGGTCACCGCCCCGGCGGCGCACGCGGCCGCCACGGCGGGCAGCTGCTCCAGCGCCCGCCCGACGGCCACCACCCGCGCCGCCTCACCCGCGGACAGGTGCCCGTGCCCGCGCAGCCACGAGGCCACGCTCCGGAGCCCGTCCACCTCGGCGGCCTGGGCGAGCTCGGCCTGCCGCACCGTGCGGGCCACCTCGGCCGCCAGCCGGTTCTGCGCAGCCAGCAGGACCCGCGGCCGCTCGAGAAGCTGCGGGCCGAACACCGCCGGCAGGTCGTCGGAGGCGAGCGCGTCCAGCGCGGCGGCCAGCTCGTCCACGTCACCTCCCACCGGTTCGATCAAGTGTTCGAAGCCTATCGGACCCGCAGGACCCGTGCGGGGTGGATCCCCAGCTCAGAGCGGTGTCCACAGATCTCCGGCGGCTGTCGCGGAGGGAGCCGGACGACCGGCCCCGACCAGCGCACGGGCGCCGCACTACCGTGCCCGCGTGCGCCTGGAGACCGAGCGGCTGGTCCTCGAGCCCCTCGTCCAGCGGCACACCACGGCCCTGGCACGCATCCACGCGGACCCCGACGTCGCCCGGTACACCGGCGGGGCGGCCCTGGACGCCGAGGGCACCGCCGCCCAGGTCGCCCGGTTTGAGGCGGTCTAGCAGGAGCACGGGTGGGGTCAGAGCGCCGTCCTGGAGCGGGCCTCGGGCGCGCTGCTCGGCCGCGTCGGCCTGCACCCGTGGCCGCAGTGGGACGAGGTCGAGCTCGGCTACGTCCTCGCCCGGCACGCGCAGGGCCGGGGCCTCGCGGCCGAGGCCGCCACGGCCTGGCTCGACGTCGCGTCCGGCCGGCTCGGACTCGACCGTCTCACCGCGGTCGTCCACCCCGGCAACGCGCCCAGCAGGAGGCTCGCCGCCCGGCTCGGGTTCCGCGTCCACCGCGAGGACGTCACCCCGCGGGGCGTCCGGGTGCTCGTGCACGAGCGGCTGCTGCCGCGGGACCGCTAGTCCAGCGGGCGGACCAGCCGGCCGATCGCGAGCTGGGCCAGCGGGGCGTAACCGACCACGACGGGCAGCGGCCCGGTGATCCGCAGCCCCGTGGTGCTGCCGCCGTCCGGCCCCTCGGTCACCCAGTGCAGGAGGTGCAGACGCACCGGTCCGGCCGACACCGTCCACGACCACCGCCGCGCCGCCTCGTCCACCGACTCGACGACGAACGGCAGCGTCAGCCCCACCGGCCCGCGCACCCGCCCCTGCAGCCCGGCGGTCAGCCGGGGCTCGGGCACCTGCACCCCGAGGATCTGCGGCGCCCACGTCGGCCACCGCGCCGGCCGGGCGTAGCGCTCCCACACCTCGCCCGGCGCCTCCGGTCCGGTGGCGTGCAGGGTCAGGACGGTCACGGCGCCTCCTCGGCAGCGGTCAGCGGGGCCCGGCACTGCAGCACCACGGCGAGCAGCCCGTCGTCCGTGCCGGAGGCGTGCTCCTCCCCCGGCTCCCACAGCGCCGCCTGCCCCGTGCCGAGCCGACGCCGGCGCCGTCGGACCCCGCCACCCAGCCGCTGCCCTCCACGGCGAGGAACAGCTGCCAGAGCCGGGTGGGGTGCCGGCCGAGCGTGCCGCCCGGCGCCAGGCGGACGACGTCGACGGCGAAGCCGTCCTGCGGCTGCTCGACCAGCGCTGCGCGCACCAGCGAGGCGCCGGTGCTGCCGTACGGCGTCAGCTCCCGGGCCGGCACGGTCAGGACCCTCACGCCGGCGGGCCGCCGAGCAGCAGCTGTCGCAGCAGGTGCATCGCCAGGACGACGGAACGCTCGCGCACCGCCGTCCGCGAGCCGTGCAACCGCACCGACCGGGCCTGCCGGCCGTCCGGGCCGACGACGCACAGGTGCACGGTGCCCACGGGCTTGTCCGGCGTCCCGCCGCCCGGACCGGCGATGCCGGTGATGCCGACCCCGACGTCGGTCCCGAACCGCGCCCGCGCGCCCTCGGCCAGCGCCAGCGCCACCTGGGGGCTCACCGCACCGAACTCGGCCAGCACCTCCCCCGGCACGCCGACGAGCTGCTCCTTGGCCGAGTTGGCGTAGGAGGTGATCCCGCCGAGGACCCACGCGGAGGAACCGGGCCGCTCGATCAGCCGGGCGACGAGCAGCCCGCCGGTGCAGGACTCGGCGGTGGCGATGGTCAGCCCCCGGTCCTCCAGCGCCCCGGCGACCAGGTCGTCGAGCGTTGGCCCGGTGGAGAACAGCGTGGCGGCGAACTCCTCGGCGAGGACGGCGGCCAGCCGGTCATAGGCGGGCTGGGCGTCCGGCGCGAAGCGCGTGACGATCTCCAGCTCCCCCTCGCGCAGGCAGGTCGTGACCTCCAGGCCGTCCAGCCCGTCCTCGTGCGCGCGCAGGGTGGCCGCCAGCTGGGCCTCCAGCGTGCCCCAGAGCCGGATCGTCTCCTGGCGCAGCTCGGTGGCCCCCGCCAGCACCCCGCGCACCGCCTCGGCGGCCAGCGCGGCCGGCCACATGCCCTGCAGCTCCGACGGCGGCCCGGGGAGCACCACGACCACCGGTCCGGTGCGCCCCTCGGCGGGCGGGACGACGAGGCCCGGCGCGGTCCCGACCGGCTCGAGCACCGTGGCACCGGCGGGGACCATCGCCTGCTTGCGGACGCCGGCCGCGGTGGCCTCCGGGTCGGCCCGCCAGCCGCGGCGCGACATCAGCCGCTCGACGACGGCGGCGACCCGCTGCTCCAGCCCCGGGTCGACGTCGAGGGGGCGGCCCTGCACCTCGCCCACCACCGCGGCGGTGAGGTCGTCGGCGGTGGGACCCAGCCCGCCGGAGGTGATCACGAGCGCCACCCCGCTGCCGGCGAGGTACTCCAGCGCCCCCCGCACGTCCTCGGGCCGGTCGCCGACCACCAGGACGGTGCCGACGTCGACGCCGGCCCGCCGCAGCTCCTCGGCGAGCCAGGGGCCGTTGCGGTCGGCGACCCGGCCGGTCAGGACCTCGGTGCCGGTGACGACGATGCCCGCGCGCGTGCCCACCCGGTCGACCCTAGAAGGACCCCCTGCCCCCCGCCCCTCGCACGCTCACGGCGGGACCCTGCAGGGGGCCGCCCTGCCCCCCGCCCCTCGCACGCTCACGGCGGGACCCTGCGGGGGGCCGCCCTGCCCCCCGCCCCTCGCACGCTCACGGCGGGACCCTGCGGGGGGCCGCCCTGCCCCCCGCCCCTCGCACGCTCACGGCGGGACCCTGCGGGGGGCCGCCCTGCCCCCCGCCCCTCGCACGCTCACGGCGGGACCCTGCGGGGGGCCGCCCTGCCCCCCGCCCCTCGCACGCTCACGGCGGGACCCGAGAGGAGCCGGGACGGGACCACGGGCACCGGGCAGGCCGGGTGGACCCGCCGCCGACCTCCGCGGTCCGGACGGGGAGCCCGGTTAGCGTGCAGGGCTGGACCGGCTCCCCGAGGGCCCCACCCCGTCCGACTCGGAGGAACGACCCGTGACCGCCTCACCCCCGCCGGCCGGCCCGCGCACGCAGGAGATCCCCCTCGCCCCCACCGGGGCGACGGCGGCCGGCGCGGCCGAGCAGCACCCCGCCCCCCGGCCCGGACCGCCGTCGTCGCCGGCCCCCGGCACCGCCACCACCGCGGTCCAGCCGCGCGTCGAGGACCCGGCGCCCGTGCAGGCGGCCGGCCCGCAGCCCACCGGCCCGCTGGACTCCTGGTTCGGCGCTCCCCCCGCGCCGCCCGCCGCTGCCCACCCCGCGCCGCAGGCGACCCCCGCCCAGCACCCCGGGCCCCGGCCCGACGGCGCGACGAGGCGCGCACCGCGCAGTCCCCGGGACCGGGCGCTGCTGGCGGGTGCCGGCCTCGTGGGGCTGAGCCTGGTGCTGCTCGAGCTCGGGCTGGCGCTGCGCTTCGGCGGTGACCCGCTGTGGTCCGGCGTGCCGCTGTGGTCGGCGTTCGCCACGCTCGCCGTCCTCGTCGGGGCCCTGCCCTTCGTGCCGCGTCTGCACGTGCCGGGCGGAGCGGCCGGCGCCGAGCGGATCGCGCTGGGCGGCCTGGCCGGCCTGGCGGTGTTCTGGGTGCTCGTCGTCCTGCCCCGGGCGGACACCGACCGCGGTTTCCTGCTCACCGCCGCCGTCGCGGCCCTGGGCGTCGCGCTCTGGCTGGCGCCGGGCCGCCGGCGCTGACCCCCGCCGCCGGGCTCCGGACGGCCGTCCGGCGGCCCGGCGGCGACCGGTCGGGCGGGACACCCGGGGGACGGTGCGACGGCGGTCAGCCGTTGCGCCCCCGGCCGTTCCCGTTCCCGTTGCCGTTCCCCCCGGCGTTGCCGTTCCCGTTGCCGTTCCCGTTGCCGTCCCAGGTGGTCTGGGGCGTCGGCTCCTGCGGCGCGGGGGGGACGCCCGACGGTGCCTCCGAGGTCGGCGGCGCGGTGCTCGACACCGGCGGGGCCGCGGTCGAGGGCGCCGACGGCGGTGTGACCGGCGCGACGGCGACGGTCAGGGTGACCACGTCGCCCGGGTCGAGCCGCCCGGTCGGGCCGACGGCGGTCACCAGGCCGGCCGCGACGCCGGCGGTCTCCTCCGCCGTCCGGGCCACCCGCAGTCCGGCCTCGACCAGCTCCTCCTCGACCTCGTCGGCGGGGCGGCCCACCAGGGCGGACCAGCGCACGTCGGCGGCGGCCGAGGGCTCGGCGACGGAGGTCGGCACACCGCCGGCGTCCGTGCCGGCGAACTGGAGCGCGCCCACGCCGATCGCGGCCCCGGCCGCCAGCGTCGCGATCCCGGCGAGGACCCGGGTCCCGCGGCGCCGCGGCGGGACGGCGGTCGACCCGCCGGCGGCCGGGACGGGTACGGCCGGGAGCGCGCCGGGGCCCGGCAGCGGCAGCGGTGTGGTCGCCGGCGCGGGCAGGGCGGGCAGCGACCGGCCGGCCCGCACGTCCTCGACCGCGGCGTGCAGCGCGGCCCCGTCGGGGAAGCGGCCGGCGGGGTCCTTGACCAGCGCCCGCGCCACCAGGTCGCGCACCGGCTCCGGCACGTCGGCCGGCAGCGGGTCGGGCTCCTCGCGCAGCTGCCGCAGCGCGACCTGCACCGGGTGCTCGCCGTCGAAGGCGCGCCGGCCGGCGAGGCACTCCCACGCGACCATCCCGAGCGAGTAGACGTCGCTGGCGGGCCCGGCCTTGTCGCCGCCGGCCTGCTCGGGCGAGAGGTAGCTGGCGGTGCCCACCACCTGCCCGGTGCGGGTCAGCGGCGCGCTCGCCGCCGACCAGGCGATGCCGAAGTCGGTGATCTTGACGACGCCGTCGCGGCCGACCAGGACGTTGCCCGGCTTGACGTCGCGGTGCACCACCCCGGCCGCGTGCGCGACGGCCAGCGCCGCGGCGGTCTGCCCCACGACGTCGAGCACCCGCTCCGGCGGCAGCCGCCCCTCGCGGTCGAGCAGTGCCGACAGCGGCTCGCCGTCGACGAGCTCCATCACCAGGTAGGCGCACGGCTCGCCGTCCTCGCTGACCACCTCGCCGTAGTCGTGGAGCGCGGCGATGTTGCGGTGCAGCAGCCGGCCGGTGAGCTGGGCCTCGGTCCGGAAGCGGGTGCGGAAGGTCTGGTCGCCCGTGTACTCGCTGCGCAGCACCTTGACCGCGACCGGGCGGTCGAGCAACGCGTCGCGGCCGCGCCAGACCTGGCCCATCCCGCCGGTGGCGATCAGGCCGGTCAGCTCGTAGCGGCCGGCCAGGACGCGGCGAACCGGACTCGCTGCCATCCGCACCTCCCGTGAACAGCGGCTCCCCAGCCTGCCACCACGAGAGCGTCCCCGTGGGCCGGACACCCGCGCGGATGCCGCGCGGGTACCGGATCAGCTGACCGCGGACCCGCTCGCGGTCGACGAGGCGCCGGCGGACGGCAGGGGCACCGGGGCCGTCGAGCTCGTGGGGCTCGTCGGGGTCGGGCTCCCGGACGACGCCGGGGACGACGGGGACGGCGACGAGCCGGGCGTCGTCGAGCCGGGCGTCGTCGAGCCGGGCGTCGACGGCGCGGGAGTCGTCGGGTCCGCCGGCGGCGCCGGGCTGTCGGTCGGGACCGGCGTCGTGGTGGGCGCCGCCGGGACCGGGGTGGCCGCGGCGGTGTCCGGTGCCGGGGAGGGAGGCTCGGCGACCTGCTCGGGCACCGCGTCGCCGGTGACCGGGGAGACGGCGCCCCCGCCGGGCCGGTCGTCGCCGTCCCAGCCGCCGGAGCCGCGGGCGGGCGGGGCGACGGCGAAGGTGACGACGACGTCGTCGCCCGGCTGGAGGCGCCCGGTGGGCGAGACCTCCAGCACCAGGTCGGGGGCGGAGTCGCCGGTGACCTGCTCGCGGCGCTCCACCGTCAGGCCGAGCGCGGACAGCTGCGTGGCGACGTCGTCGACCGGCCGCCCGACGTAGTCGCCGCTGACGAGGTCGATCGTCTCGTCCTCGCCGTCCTGGGTCTGGGCGGCGACGACGGTGGGCGCCTCCGGGGGGTCGGAGACGGCGGTGAAGACGGCGCCGGCCAGCCCGGCGCCGAGCAGCAGCGCCACCAGCGGCACGAGGACCGCCGAGGACCGCCGAGGCGGCGGCGGGCCGATCCGGCGGTGCGGCGGCCCGGCGGCGGGCGACCCGGGGACGCCGTCCGGGAGCGGGGCGGCCTGGGTGGCCGGGCCGGGGTCGGCCACCGGCACCGCCGCGGCCGCGGGCACGGCGGGCCACGGGTCGACGGGCAGCCGGCCGGCGCGGGCGTCCTCGACGGCGGCGACGAACGCCGCGCCGTCGGGCATGCGGGCGGCCGGGTCCTTGGACAGCGCGCGGCGGATGAGCGTGCGGACGCCGCCGGGCAGGTCGTCGGACAGCGGCTCGGGGTCCGAGCGCAGCTGCTTGAGGGCGATGGTGACCGCGTTGTCGCCGTCGAAGGCCGGGTGACCGGAGAGGCACTCGTACCCGACCAGGCCGAGCGCGTAGACGTCGCTGGCCGGCGTGGCCAGGTGCCCCTCGGCCTGCTCCGGGGAGATGTACTGCGGCGTGCCGATGACCTGGCCGGTGCGGGTGAGCGGCACGCTGCCGGCCGACCAGGCGATGCCGAAGTCGGTGATCTTCACGCTGCCGTCGGGCCGGACCAGGATGTTGCCGGGCTTGACGTCGCGGTGCACCAGCCCGGCGCGGTGGGCCTCGGCGAGGGCGGCGGCGGTCTGGCCGAGCACGGAGAGCGTGGTGGAGGTGTCCAGCCGCCCCTCGGCGCGCAGCAGCGCCGACAGCGGCTGTCCCTCGACCAGCTCCATGACCAGGTAGGCGAGCTGCTCGCCGGTGTCGGCGGCCTCGGTCTCGCCGTAGTCGAAGACGGCGGCGATGTTGGGGTGGCTCAGCGCGGCGGCGTGCTGGGCCTCGGCGCGGAAGCGGGCGAGGAAGGTGGGGTCGCCGGTGTACTCGCTGCGCAGCACCTTGACCGCGACCGGGCGGTGCAGCAGCAGGTCGGTGGCGCGCCAGACCTGGCCCATGCCCCCCGAGGCGATGAGCTCGGAGAGCTCGTAGCGGTCACCGAGCATCCGGCGACCCGGTTCCACCACGGGAGCTCTCCATTTCCGGCCGGTCGTCGACCGGCGCCGTCCGCACCGGCGGCGCCGCAACTCCCTGCCAGGGGTGCCCCCGCCGTCCCAGACCACACATCATCCCAGCCGTCCCACCCGTTCAGGTACGCCTCACGAGTCACGGCTCGGCATCGACACGCCGACACGCCGGAGGACGGCGGGTGACACGGCGGGGAGCGGCAGACGTCACACGTCCGGACGCACTCGTTCACCGCGTCGCGGCGCAGGTCGGGCTGCACCTGCACGGACCGGTCGGGGCGCCGGACCCGTGGCCGACCCCACCTGTCGCCGGGGGCGCAGCGCTCCCCGTCCTGGCGCGGGTGGGCGCGCCGTGATCAGGTGACCTGGTCGTCGCGTGTCCTCCCCGACCGTGGGCGGTGAGGGAGGACGCGCTGCGGTGCGGTAGGACGGCGGGGGCGACCGGACGGCGGCCGCCGACGAGAGACCGGATCAGCGACCACGACGAGCGACGAGGTGGGACACGATGCCCGAGACCGTGACCCGGGAGGACGCCGGCGGCGTCGCGACCGTCACGCTGCAGCAGCCGGGGCTCACGCGGGCGGTGCGGCGGGAGCTGCTCGACGTCGTGCGGGGGCTGGCCGACGACGAGTCGGTGCGCGCGGTGCTGCTGACCGGCACCGGGCGGGCCTTCTGCGTGGGGCAGGACCTCGGCGAGCACGTCGAGTCCCTGCGCGGGGACGCCGCCACCTCGCTGTCGGTGGTCGAGCACGAGTACAACCCGCTGGTCCTGGCCCTGGCGGGGCTGCCGGTGCCGGTGGTCGCCGGGATCAACGGCGCCTGCGCCGGCGCCGGGCTCGGGCTGGCGATGGCCGCCGACCTGCGGGTGGCCGCCGCGGGAGCGAAGTTCACGACCGCGTTCACCGGCATCGGGCTGTCCAGCGACTCCGCGCTGGCCGCCCGCCTGGTGCACAGCGTGGGCGTCGGGCGGGCCACCGAGCTGCTCCTGCTGCCGGACCCGTTCCCGGCGGAGAGCGCGCTGCAGTGGGGCCTGGTGCACCGGGTCGTGGACCCGGCGGAGGTGGGGACAGAGGCGCGGGCGCTGGCCGAGCGGCTGGCCGGCGGGCCGACCGCGGCCTACCGCGCGGTGAAGACGGTGCTGGCGACCGCGCCCACCGACACCCTGGAGGACACGCTCGCCCTCGAGGCACGGCTGCAGACGCAGCTCGGGCGGACCGCCGACCACAGCGAGGCGGTCGAGGCGTTCCTGGGCAAGCGGCCGCCGCGGTTCACCGGCCGCTGACGGCCCCGTCCCGGGTCCCGCCCTGAGCTCGCGAAGGGTGGGGAGGACGGGGTCCTCCCGCGGCAGCAGGGCCGGTAGTGGAGCGGGCGCCGGTGGTTCAGCGGCGGCCGGCGGCCAGGACGGTGCACGGGACGCAGACGTCGCGGGCCGCCGTCGGCCACTGCTCGCCGACGGCGACGCGGGCCAGGGTGCCGCAGAGGGTGAGCTCGCAGGCGCCGTCGACCTCGGCGGTCGGGCGGTGCAGCTCGACGGCGTGCCAGAGGGCGGCCGTCGGGCCGTGGGCGCGGCTGCGGGCCACGGCGAAGACGGTCGGGGCGGCGGCGGTCGGGGCGGCGCCGGACGGGGCAGCGGGGCTGGGGACCATGCAGGGAGGGTCGGCACCGCGGTCGGGTCGCGGGAGGGGCGGCGGCCCGGAGTCACCCGCCCGGGTGAGGCGGCGGTCCCCCGTCCGCGGCGGGAGGATGCGCTCCATGGAGCTCACGAAGCACGGGCACGCCTGCGTGGTGGTCAGCGACGGCGACCGGCGGCTGGTCCTCGACCCCGGGGGGTTCACCGACCCGGCGGTCCTCGAGGGCGCGAGCGCCGTCCTGGTGACCCACGAGCACGCCGACCACGTCGTCCCCGACCGGCTGCGCGCGGCGCTGGAGGCCGACCCGGCGCTGGAGGTGTGGACGAACCCGTCCGTCGCAGCGCAGTTCGAGGGGCTGGGCTCGCGGGTGCACGCGGTCGGCGACGGGGACGCCGTGACCGCCGCGGGGTTCGAGGTGCAGGTGCACGGTGAGTGGCACGCGGTGATCCACCCGGACCTGCCGCGGGTGCGCAACGTGGGCTTCCTGGTCGAGGGCCAGGTGTTCCACCCGGGCGACGCGTTCACCGTGCCCGGGACCCCGGTGGCGACGCTGCTGCTGCCGCTGCACGCGCCGTGGTCCAAGGTGGCCGAGCTCATCGACTACGTGCGGGCGGTCGACGCCGACCAGGCCTACGCCGTGCACGACGGGTTGCTCAACGACGTGGGGCTCGGCGTGGTGGGCGGGCTGCTCGGTGAGCGCGGCCCCGGCACGCCCACCCCCTTCAGCCGGCTGGCCCCGGGGGAGTCGGTCGACCTCTGAGGCCGGCCGGCTCCCCCGCGGGCGTCAGCGCCGGACGGCGCGGTCGTTGCGGCCCGTGATGCCCTCGGCGACGCCGATGAGCAGGACGGCGGCCACCACCGCGAGCACGAAGCCCAGGACGTTGAGCTCCCAGATGCTGCCGGTGCCGAAGAACTGGGCGATGAGCCCGCCGATGAGCGAGCCGACCACGCCGAGGGCGAGGGTGGCGAAGATCCCGAGGTGCTGCTTGCCCGGGACGATGAGGCGGGCCAGGGCTCCGATGACGAGTCCTGCGACGAGGAAACCGATCACGACGTGTCCTCCGGTGAGGGGCGCGGCGCCCGGCCGGTCGCCGGGCGCTCCTGGCCTGCACGTACCCGCCGAGCCCCTGCCGACGCCTCCGTCGCCCGTGTGGAGGACCACCCTCAGTCGGCGGTGACCTGCTCGACGTGCGCCGGGAGCTTGGCCAGCTCGTCGTCGACGGTGCGCTGGACCATCCGCTGCAGCGCCGGGCGGGCGAGCCGGTCGGCCAGCCGCACGCGGCGCGGCCGGTGCGTGAGCGTGACGGTGACCCGCGTGCTGCCGGCGTCGGCGTCGGCGAGCTCGATGCGCGTCGTCCAGGTCTCGGGTGTCAGCTCCAGGCGGGTGGTGACCACCCGCTCGGGTTCCCACTCGACGATCTCGCCGCGCGGGGCACCGGCGCGCGGGGCCTCCCCCTCGGCGAGCCGGCCGGGCACGCAGACGAAGGTGGCACTGGGCCCGGCTCCCTCGCCGTCGACGACGTAGGAGACGTCGCAGACCGCGCAGTAGGGCTCGAGCACGGCCAGCGCCCGCCACACGCGGCTGCGCGGTGCGGCCACCTCCCGACTGCCGCTCGCGGTGGTGGTCACGCCCCCGACGGTAGCCGTCGGTGTGACCGACCCAGGGGCGGCGGGCGGCGGGTGGCCGCGCTCAGCGGCCGGTGACCGAGACCTCGAACTCGACCTGGCTGACGTCGGGACGCAGCCGGGAGAAGCTGTGCACCAGCGGGTGGCCGGCGCTGTCGCGCACGGTGGTGCGGACGACGAGCAGCGGCGAGCCGGCGGCGATCCGGAGCAGGTCGGCCTCGTCGGCGGCCGCGGTGCCGACGTCGACGACGATCCGGGCGTGGGCGAGGTCGGCACCGTACTCGCGGCGCAGGAAGTCGTAGAGCGAGCCCGCGCTGAAGTCCTCCTCGGCGGCCCGCGTATAGAGCGCGGCGGGCAGGAAGCTGTGCGCGACGTGGTTGGGGGCGCCGTCGACGCTGCGCAGCCGCTCGAGCTCGACGACGTCGGTGGCGACCTCGAGGGAGAGCTCCGCGGCCACGGCCGCCGTCGCCGGGACGACCCGCTGCTGCAGCACCGTCGTCCCGACCTGCGCGCCCTGCTCGGCCATCACCGAGCTCCACCCGGCGATGCGGTGCACGAAGCTCTCGCGGTACTCGTGCCGGATGGCCGGCCGGGTGACGTAGGTGCCGCGGCCCTGCTCGCGCACCAGGTGGCCGTCGGCGACCAGGCCGTCGACGGCGCGGCGCAGGGTGATCCGGCTGACGCCGTACTCGGCGCACAGCACCGGCTCCGGCGGCAGGAGCGCACCCTCGGGCATGGCACCGACCCGGCGCCGCAGGTGCTCGCGGACCGAGAGGTACTTCGGTCCCGCCGTCGCCGCCGTCACGGCCGCCAGGGTAGGCGACGGTAGACGTCTGCGGACGTCATGTCGTATGAGACGTCTGTCGCGTCACGGGGACCGCAGCTCGACGACGGTCACCTCGGGACGTGCGCCGATCCGCATCGGCGGCCCCCAGTAGCCGGCGCCCGCGGTGACGTAGAGCTGCGTGTCGCCGTGCCGGGACAGCCCCTCGACCGCGGGCTGGTCGAGCCGGATGGCGTGGTCGAAGGGCCAGAGCTGGCCGCCGTGCGTGTGCCCGGACAGCTGCAGGTCCACCCCGGCCGCGCGGGCCTGGTCGACCATGAACGGCTGGTGGGCCAGCAGCACCACGGGGACGGCGTCGTCGCGGCCGTCGAGGGCGGCGCCGAGGTCGGCACCGTGGCCGGGCAGTCCCGAGCCGGCCGCCGTCCGGTCGTCGATGCCGGCCAGGTCGAAGGAGGCACCGCCGCGCACGATCGGCACCCGCTCGTTGCGCAGCACCTCGACGCCGAGCGTGGGCAGGTGGCGCAGCCAGGCGGTGGTGTCGACGAAGTACTCGTGGTTGCCGGTGACGAAGTAGACGCCCTGCTCGCTGACCAGGTCGGCCAGCGGGGCGGCGTCCTCGCGCAGCTCCTCGACGTCGCCGTCGACCAGGTCGCCCACGATGGCCACGACGTCGGGGCGCTGCGCGTTGACCGTCTCGACCAGCCGCTCGAAGCGCCGTCCGCCGTACGTGGCCGACAGGTGGCCGTCGGAGAACGTGACGATGCGCAGCCCGTCGAGGGCCGGGTCCAGCCGCGGGAGGGTGACCGGCACCCGGCGGACGACGGGCGCGGAGTTGGCGAGGTAGGCGCCGGTGCCCGCGGTGCCGAGCGCCACCGCGCCGGCGGTGACCGCCAGGCCGCGGGCCAGCAGCAGCCGCCGCGACGGGTCGGCGACGCCGTCGTCCTGCCGGACGACCTCGGCCACCGGTGCCGTCCCCCCGCCGCCCGGAGCCGCGGCGGGCACGGCGTCCTGCCCCACCTCCGGGCGCCGCCGGGTCCAGCGGCGCAGCAGGAGCCGCACCGGCTCGAGGGCCAGCAGGGTCAGGAACAGGTAGAAGGCCACACCCAGCCAGCTGAAGCCGACCCACTGCAGCGCCGTGCTGGCGGCGGAGTCCTCGCGACGGGCGAGGACCGCGCCCATCGGCAGCAGGGCGATGACGACGGTGAGCAGCGTGAGCAGGCGGCGGGTGCGGCCGGGCGGGGTGGTGCTGCGGACCAGCCGCCACCACAGGAAGCCGTGGAGGAGCAGCAGGGCGAGCAGGACCACCGTGGCGAACCCGAGCAGACCGATGAGGGACAGTTGCAGGACCTCCTCGCCCCTCACCACTCGCAGGCCCGCGGCGGGACCCTGCGAGCAGGCCGCCCGGAGGAGGCCGCTCGGACGGTGGACAGGTTACGCCCGGCGGGTCAGGCCTCGGCGGCGGCGCGGACGGCGGACCTGAGCGACGGCTCCAGTGACCAGAACGCCTGGTCGGCCCGCTCGGCGCGCCACTCCTCGAGCGCGTGCAGCCGCCCGTAGGTGAAGGTGTCCTCCCCCGCGCCGGTGGCCGCCGCCGCCAGCCGGGTGCACGCCGCGCGGGTGACCACCGTGTCCTGGGCCTGGCCGAGCAGGTCCTGCACCTGCTTCGTGCAGGTGACCAGCGCCTCGGCCGGGGCGCCGAGCACGGGGGCGGCGACCTCGGCGGTGTAGCGCACCCGCTTGGCGGCCTTGCGCACCTCGTGCAGCGCGTGCTCCTCCTGCTCGTGCCCGGCGGCCCCGGTCCCCGCCTGGACCCCCTCGTCCTGGGCGGCCGCGTCGCGCGCCTCCGCGACGCGGTGCCGCAGCCGCTTGCCGGTGCGCCGGACCGCGTCGGCCAGCACGGCCGGGGCGGGCCCGGCTGCGGCCTCGGCCAGGGGCGGGTCGGCCAGCAGCGCGTCGAGGGCGTCGAGCAGCTGCAGGTGCCGCTCGTCGGACAGTGCCCGGACGGCGGCCCTGCGGCCCTTCTCGTGGTCGGCGACCGTGGCGGACTGCAGCCGGGCCACCACCGGGCCGCGGACGAGCTCCACGGGCTGGGCGTCCACCACCGCGCGCAGGTGCTCCAGCGCCACCTCGCCGTCCCGGGCCGCCGACAGCCGTGCGCCGGTGACCTGCAGCTCGTCGCGCAGGGGGTCGGTGGCGGTGCGGTCGAGCACCGGCCGGAAGGCGGCCAGGATGCTGCGCAGCCGCCGGCACGCCACCCGCAGGTCGTGCACGCCCTCCGGGTCGCCGGTGCGGACGCCGATGTCCGCGGTCTGCAGCGCCCGGACCTGCGTGCGGACGGCGGCGAGCACCACCTCGGCCGCCGTCGGCGCGTCGCGTCGCGCCTCCTCGTGCTCGTCCTTCCGCTTCTTGCCCTTCTTCCCCTTCTTGCCGGAGCCCGAGCCCTTGCCGGAGCCGGGGCCGGGGTCGGTGCCGTCGCCGGTCGCCGCCGGCAGCCGCAGCGGCGGGGGCGCGAGCGCGGCGAGCCGGTCGGCCAGCACGCGGCTGAGCTTGGAGGGCTGGTCGGAGGGCTCGATGCCCGCCGCGGTCAGCGCCTCGGTGACGGCGTCGAGCAGGGCCTCGTCACCGTCGACCAGCTCGACCTCGATCTCGCGCCACGTGGTGACCGTCGACGGGGCGTCGGCCCCGGCGGCCAGCGCGGTGCCGGTGACGGTGTCGCTGGCGACCTCGGCCAGCACCCGGCCGTCGTCGCCGAACAGCGGCGTCACCAGCCGGGTGGTCTGCAGGACGGCCACCGGCCCGGGGCGGGCGCCGCGCAGGACGCCGGTCACCGGCTCGGTCACCGCCCGCGGGACCACGGTGCGGCGCGGGCCGATCGGGGCGTGCACCTCCCGGCGCGAACTCGCGACCGCGGTGGGCAGCTTGAGGTGCCAGCCGGCGTCGGTGCCGCCGGTGCGGCGGCGCAGCGTGATCCGCGCGCGGGCCAGCCGCAGGTCAGGGGTGTCGTAGTAGGTGGCGTCCAGCTCGTGCGGGACGACCTCGCCCACGGTGGCGACGCCGTCGACGGCCGTCAGGTCGGGCAGGACGACGTCCGGTCCCGCCTCGAACTTGCGCTCGACCTCGAGCTGTCCGCTGCCCACGTCGTCCTCCTCGAGCCGGTGGTCCTCCCTGATCGACCGTAGGCGTGACGGGGGTGTCGGGGCACGTCAGACCGGGCACTCCCCGCTCGGAGCGACGCCAGAGCGGGCGTTGCCGAGGAGGCGAACAGCGTGTTGAGCGAACGAGACCTGTCCGCGGCGATCGGCAGCACGGCGCAGGGACCGGACGGCGAGAAGATCGGCACCGTCGAGAGCTTCTTCGTCGACGACCGCACCGGCGCACCCACCTGGGTCGCCGTCAGCACCGGCCTGTTCGGCACCCGGCACTCGATCGTCCCCGCCACCCAGGCCACCTTCGCCGACGGCGTGCTGCGGGTGCCGGTCAGCAAGGACGCCGTCCGCCACGCGCCCGCGGTCGGTGGCGACCACCTGGGGCCGGACGAGGAGGCGCAGCTGCGCCAGCACTACGGCCTGGGCCAGGGCGCCGGCCCCGAGACCGGCGCCGGTGGCCCGGTCGCCGCCCCCGGCACCGGCACGTGGGCGCCGAGCGGGACCGGGCTGACCCCTCCGGGCGCCGGACAGGCCACCGACGTGCCGGCCACCAGCGCCTCCGGCGTCGACAACCCGGTCACGCCGGTGAGCAACGAGCCGCTGGCCGAGGACACCTTCGCCACCCGGGACAGCGGCGCGACCGCAGGGACGGCGGCCCCGACCGCCCCGGTGGCCCCGGTCGGCGACGCGGCCCCGACCGCGCCGGTCACCCCGGTCGGCGCGCCCGCCGCGGCGGCGGCTCCGCCGGCTCCGGCGGCCGCGGCCGGCGCGGCGCCCCGCCACTCCTCCGACGGCACCATGATCCGCAGCGAGGAGCAGCTGCGGGTGGGCACCGAGCAGGTCGCCGCCACCCGGGTCCGGGTGGTCAAGTACGTGGTCACCGAGGAGGTGCAGGTGACCGTGCCGCTGCGCCGCGAGGAGATCCGGATCGAGCACGTGCCCCTCGACGCCCCCGACCCCGGTCCCGGCGAGTCCCTCACCCCCGCCGGTGGCGTGGCCGCACCCGGCACCGCGGCCGGGACGGGGACCGGCCTCGGCACCGGACTGCCCGACGAGATCGTGCTGCACGCCGAGCGGCCGGTGGTCGGCGTCGAGGTCGTGCCGGTGGAGCGCGTCCGCCTGCGCACCGATCTGGTGCAGGGCCAGGAGCAGGTCAGCGAGCAGGTCCAGCGCGAGCAGATCGTCGTCGACCAGACCCCGGCGACGCAGGCTCCGCAGCAGCGCCTCTGAGCTCGGGTCCGGCGGTCAGCCCCGCCGGTCGGCGAGGAACCGGAACCGCTCGCGGGTGGCGGCGACCTCGGCGGCGTCGACGTCGGCGAGCACGAGCGTCTCCCCGCCCGCGGCGGTGGCCAGCAGCTCGCCCATCGGGCTGACGACCCGGCTGTCGCCGGCGTGCTCGATGCCGTCGCCGCCGGTGCCCACCCGGTTGCAGGCGACGACGTAGGCCTGGTTCTCGATGGCGCGCGCCCGCAGCAGCGTCGTCCAGTGGTGGCGGCGGGTGGCCGGCCAGTTCGCCGTCACCAGGTAGACGTCGGTCGTCTCCGCCGCGGTCCAGAAGACGTCGGCGAAGCGCAGGTCGTAGCAGATGAACGGCGTGATCCGCAAGCCGCCGACCTCGACACCCACCGGTGCGTCACCGCCGAGGTAGCGCTCGGCCTCGCCGCCGTGGGTGAACGGGTGCAGCTTGCGGTAGCGGTGCACCGTGCCGTCGGGGCCGGCCAGGACCAGCGAGTTGTACGGCAGCTCGGCCCCCGGGGCGATCTCCGGGCAGCTGCCGGCCACCCAGACGCCGTGCTCGGCGGCCTGCGTCCGGAGGAAGTCCGCCGACGGGCCGTCCTCGGGCTCACCGATGCCCGGGGTCATCGAGAAGCCGGTCGAGAAGGTCTCGCTGAGCAGCACGAGCTCCGCCCCGGCCGCGGCCGCGCGGGCCACCTGCGGCGCCAGCCGGGCGTAGTTGGCGTCCCGGTCCTCCCAGACGATGTCGTGCTGGACGATCCCGAACCTCATGGCGACATCCTGCCCAGCCGGGCGACCGCCTCGTCCAGCACCTCGTCGCGCTTGCAGAAGGCGAAGCGCACCAGCGGGCGGCCCAGGTCGGCGTGCCCGCGCGTGTAGAAGACGACCGACGGGACGGCGACCACCCCGGCCCGCGCCGGCAGCTCCCGGCAGAACGCCAGGCCGTCGCCGTCGGGCTGCACCCCGCGGACGTCGACGGTGGCGAAGTAGGTCGCCTGCGGGCTCACCGTCGGCAGGCCCGCCTCGCGCAGCCCGGCGACCAGCACGTCGCGCCGCCGCTCCAGGTCGGCCGCGATGCCGGTGAAGTAGGCGTCGGGCAGCCCGAGCCCGGCGGCGATGGCCGGCTGGAAGGGGCCGGCGTTGACGTAGGTCAGGAACTGCTTGGCGGTGCGGACGGCGGCCACCAGCGGCGCCGGGCCGCAGATCCAGCCGACCTTCCAGCCGGTGGTGTTGAACGTCTTGCCGCCGCTGCCGACCACCAGCGTCCGCTCGCGCATCCCCGGCAGCGTGGCGAGCGAGACGTGCTCGGCGCCGGAGAACACCAGGTGCTCGTAGACCTCGTCGGTCAGCACGAGGAGCCCGGCCTCGAGCGCCACCTCGGCGACCAGGGCCAGCTCGGCGCGGTCGAGCACCTTGCCGGTGGGGTTGTGCGGGGTGTTGAGCAGCAGCAGCCGGGCGCGCGGGGTGACGGCGGCCCGGAGGTCGGCCGGGTCGAAGGTCCACACACCACCGTCGGCGTCCGCGGGCGGCGGGGTGAGCGGCACCGGGCGGACGACGCCCCCGGCCATCGCGACCGCGGCGGCGTAGCTGTCGTACATCGGCTCGAGGAGGACCACCTCGTCGCCGGGCTCGACCAGCGCGAGCAGCGCCGCGGTGAGCGCCTCGGTGGCGCCGGCGGTGACCAGCACCTCGGTGTCGGGGTCGTGGGCCAGGCCGCGGAAGCGCTCGACGTGCGCGGCGACGGCGGCGCGCAGCTCGGGGGTGCCGGGGCCGGGCGGGTACTGGTCGGCGGGGGTGCCGATCGCGGCGCGGGCGACGTCGAGCACCGCGGCCGGGCCGGGGGTGTCGGGGAAGCCCTGCCCCAGGTTGATCGAGCCGGTGGCCACCGCCAGCGCGCTCATCTCGGCGAAGACCGTCGTCCCGAAGCCCTGCAGCCGCTCGGCCAGGTACGGCTCGGCCATCACTCCTCCTCCACCCTGAACCGCACCGTCCGCCGGTCGACGTCGGCCTCCTCCAGACGGACCCGCACCCGCGAGCCGGCCCTGAGCCCGGCACCGGTGCAGCGGGCACGGATGGCCGGCTCCTGCAGGACGACGGTGCCGCGGTCGCCGTCGGCGTCCACCACCACCGCGTCGAACGCCGCGCCCTCGCGGCCGGCCAGCAGCCAGGCCTCGGTGGCGTCGACGACCGCGCGCTCCACCGCACGGGTGCGCCGGTCGGAGGCGGCCATGAGCGCCGGCAGCTCCGGCAGGGCGGCCCGCAGCGCGGGGTCGGGCTCGGTGCCGGCGGCCAGCGCGAGGCAGACCTCCGTGGCGAAGCGGTCGGCCAGCCGGCGCAGCGGCGCGGTCACGTGGGCGTAGGGCGCACCGACCCCGGCGTGCCCGGTGTGCTCCGGCACGGCGCCGTCGAGGGGGGTGTAGCCCGCGCCGCGCAGCAGGGCCGCCGCCTCCTCGAGGAAGGCCGCGTGGCGGGCGTCGGCGACGTCGAGGCCGGCGAGCACCTGGCCGGGGCCGGCACCGTCGGGCCAGTCGACGCCGAGCGCGGGCGCCAGGCGGCGCAGCCGGGCGACGTCCCCTGGCCGGGCCGGCGGCAGGGTGCGCAGCAGGCCGACCCCGCCGTCGAGCATGAGCCGGGCGGCGACGCGGCCGGTGAGCAGCGAGACCTGGGCGTTCCAGCCCTCCACCGGCAGGTCGCTGCGGGCGACCAGCGTCCAGCCGCCGCCCTCCGTCCGCACGACCTGCTGCTCGGGGGTGCCCAGCTCGATCGCGCCACGGGCGGCCGCGGCGCGCTCGAGCAGCGTCCCCAGCTCGGGCAGCAGGGCGATCGGCTCGGGCAGCGTGCCGGCGTCGGCCCGCGCCTGGACGTCGGGGTAGGCGAGCTGCGCCCGGCTGCGGACACGGGCGCGGCGCAGGTCGACCGCGCGGACCTCGCCGTCGGCGTCGAGCCGGATCGTCCACAGCGCGGCGGCGCGCACCTGGTCCGGCAGCAGGCTGGCCGCGCCCTCGCTGAGCACCGTCGGGTGCAGGGGGACGCGGCGGTCGGGGCTGTACAGCGTCTGGCCGCGGCGCCGGGCCTCGGCGTCGAGCGCGCTGCCGGGCCGGACCACCGCGCCGACGTCGGCGATCGCGTAGGAGACGAGGTAGCCGCCGTCCCAGCGCTGCAGGTGCACGGCCTGGTCGAGGTCCTGGCTGCCCACCGGGTCGACGGTGACCAGCGGCAGCCCGGTGGCGTCGAACTCCGGCAGGTCGGGGGCGGCGGCGGCCCGCTCGGCCTCGGCCAGCACGTCGGGCGGGAAGTCCTCGGGGACGTCGAACTCCGCGCGGACGGCGGCGAAGTCGGGGCCGGGCGGCGCGTCGTCGGGCCAGCGCGGCACCGCCAGCGGCAGCGGGACGCCGTCGTCGCCCGTGTCGCCGTCCCCGGGTGCGGGCCCGGTGCCCGGGTTCCACGTGGAACTCACGCGACGCGCACGTCCTCGACGCCCTCGATCGAGACGACGTCGCCGCGGCGGACCTGCCGGCCGCGGCGGTCCTCGGCCTCGCCGTTGACCCGGACCGCACCGGTGACCAGCACGTCCTTGACCTGGGCGCCGGTGGGGACGGCGTCGACCAGCTTGAGCAGCTGACCGAGGCGGATGGACTCCTCGCCGGGACGGAGCTCGACCGTGCGCACGGACCCAGTCTCTCCGCTCAGGCCGGGAGCAGCTCGTCGCCGACCGCCACCCGGCCGGGGACGGGCACGAGGGCCCCGACGGCGAGGGCGCCGCCGCGTTCCCGGTGGACGGTCTTGAGGACCGAGGTGTCGCGGCCGATGCCGCCGGGCTGCGGTCGGGTCACCATCACGCAGCGGCTCACCGGCGTGCCCACGTCGAGCACCGCCGCCCCGAGCCGGACCCTCCCGCCGACCAGCTCGTCCTCCCCCTCCCCGGCCAGCAGCACGTTCGACCGGAACCGCCGCCGGTCCCAGGTGCCCAGGGTGCCGGTGGAGACCAGCGAGACGCGGATGCGGGAGCTGTCGTGGAAGGCGCCGCTCGCCCCCTCGAAGGCGTCCCACTCGTACTCGCCGTCCGCCGCCACCACGCCCGGGTTCTCGTACTGCCGCGGACCGCGCTCGGTCTCGGCCCGGCGCAGGGTCACCTGCCGGCCGAGCCAGGCGGAGAGGACGTCGTCGGCGGCGGTGACCGTGCCGTCGGGCAGGACGACCTCCACGTCGCCGTCGGCGCGCAGCCGGGCCGCCGCGAACAGCAGGTCGGGCACGCGGCGGGCGGTCAGGCCGTAGCCGGTGGACCGGTCGAACAGCGCCCACTGCCGGTCGCCGGCCAGGCCCTCGGGCCCGACGTCGGCGGCGTCGAGCCGCTCGCCCTGCAGCGACTTGACCGGGTAGCGCCACAGCTCCTGCACGTGCACGTCAGCCTCCGGGGGTCCAGCGCAGGGTCCAGGTGCCCGACCAGGTCTCCCCCGGGTCGAGGACGACGAGGTCGACGCCGTCGGCCAGCGCGTTGGGCGGGCAGGTCATGGGCTCGACGGCGAGGCTGCGCCGGCGCTGGCCCTCGGGCAGCGTCTCGCCGCTGTAGACCTGCAGCCACGGCCAGGCCCCGTCCACGGCCAGCTCGAGCTCGCCGGCGCTGCCCCGCAGCCGGACGCGCGCCCAGCCGTCGCCGTCACGGTCGAGGTCGGTGACGGCGTCGTCGAGCGCGCGGTCCCCGATCCGGCCGACCGCGCCGTCGAAGGGACGGCGGGTGCCCGTGGGCAGGCCGCCGTCGAGGTCCAGCGCGGTGCGGGCGGGGACGGTGACCTCGGCGTCGCCGATGCCACCGTCCTCCGTCGCGCCGACGGAGAGGTAGGGGTGCATGCCGGCGCCGAAGGGCGCGGGCCGGTCGCCCGCGTTGCGCACGCGGACGGTGACGGTGAGCCGGTCGGGCGCCAGGAGCGTGTCGACGGCGGCGGCCAGGCGGAAGGGGTAGCCCGGCCGCGCCTCGACGACGGTGCCCACGGTGAGCGCGTCGGAGTGGCGGGCGAGCACCGTCCACGTCTGCCAGGTGACCAGCCCGTGCGCCGCGGGCTTGCCGGGGGCGGCGACGTCGAGCTGCAACTGCCGGCCCTCCCACGTCCACTGCCCGTCCCGCAGCCGGTTGGGCCAGGGCAGCAGGACGCCGCCGCGCCGCCCGGTGGGCACCGTGCCGGCCGGGTAGCCGTCGAGGACGTCCCAGCCGCCGACGGAGAGCGCGCGCAGGCCGCCGCCGCGCAGGTCGACGGCGAGCCGGGCGTCGCCGCTGACCAGCTCGACGTCGACCGGCTCGGTGGCGGGCCAGGCCGTCATGGGCGGGACGTTGCTCATGGGGGCAGCCCACCACAGTCCGCCGCGCCCGTCAGGCGGGGCCGCCGGCGGGTCGGCGTCGCGGGCCCTGCCGTGATCCCGACCCGACGCGGGGGCCGCAGCGCCACGGCAGTGCTCGGTCCGTTCGCCCGGCCGCGTCTGTGGTCTGTCACGTCGTTCCGCGGAGTTGTGGGCGAAGCCCTGACCTGGGCATTCAGGTCGCGCACAGCACGCGGAGACGCTAGAGTTCGTACATGCGTTCGAGTCGACCGGGAGACGCGGTGGGTGCGCTGCTGGCCGCGATCGACGATCTGGCCGACGACGACCTACACGCGATGCTGGGTCCACAGCTCAACGAGCGGCTGCGCGGGCTGCTGACCGCCAGCAACAAGCTCGCCGCGCACCTGGCCCGTGTGGTGCGGCAGGGTGAGCTGGCGCAGGCCCCGGAGCACGACGGCCTGAAGTCCATGGCCTCGTGGCTGCGCGGGCACGGGCACCTGTCCGACACCGATGCCTCCCGGCTGGTCAGGACCGGTCGGGCGCTGGAGCAGCTCCCGGCAGTCGAGGCGGCGTTCGCCGCCGGCTCGATCACCGCCGGGCAGGCCGCCGTCATCGCCCAGATCGGTGAGCCGGACAACGTGGCGAAGGCGGCCGCGCAGGACGTGGACCTCGGCGAGGTGGACGCCGCACTGGCGGTGGTGGCCGCTGCCAAGGCACATAAGGAGCTGGCCGAGGTCGTGCAGGGCTACCTGGCGCGGCTGGATCCCGACGGTCCTGAACCCGACCCCACCGAGGGGCGGCGGCTGGTCATCGCCAAGCACGCCGACGGGTCGATCAGCGGCCGCTTCGACCTCGACGCCGTGGGTGGGGAGAAGGTGCAGGCCGCGCTGGAGGCGATCCTGCAGGCCGGCCGGTGCGCCGGTGACGACCGCAGCCGCACCCAGCAGCTCGGTGACGCCTTCGTCCAGCTGGCCGACAACGCGCTGGCCGGCGGCTCCCTGCCCGTCCTGCGGACCGTCAAGCCACACGTGGCCGTGCGCATCGACCTCGACGACCTCACCGACCCGGCCACCGGTCCGGCGACCGCCCAGCTCGGCTTCGGTGCGGTGATCTCCGCCGCCCGCGCCCGCTGGATCGCCTGCGACGCCACCGTCTCCCGCGTGGTGATGGGCCCCGACGGGGCGCCACTGGACCTGGGCCGCGAGCAGCGCCTCGCCGGCCGCTACCTGCGTCGCGCGGTGGACCTGCGCGACGGCGGGTGCGTGTTCGCCGGCTGCGGAGCGCCGACCTGGTGGTGCGACGTGCACCACCTGGTCCACTGGCTCGACGGCGGCGAGACCAGCCTGGCCAACTCGGCGCTGCTGTGCGAGCGGCACCACACCAAGGTCCACCACGGCTTCCGCGTCGAACGACAACCCGATGGCCGATGGCGCACCTGGCGGCCCGACGGCACCGAGATCCTCGTCGGCGCCGGCCTCCGACCCGCAGCCTGACGACCCGCACCGCGCCACCCACACGCGCCGCACGACCGCCCGCTGGTCCAGCGGACGGTCGTGCGGCGCGCCGTGCCATGCTCAGGGCGTGTAGGTGACCTGCTCGGCGATCTGCAGCACCTGCTCCTGGGTCAGTGCCTCGGGAGCCAGGAGGACGAAGAACGGCCCGCCGTCGAGCTGTCCCACGAGGTACCGGTAGGGCGAGCCGCCGTCCCCACTGGCGAGTGCCAGCCGGGCCGGCTGCCCCTGCACGGTCACCGGCTCCGGTGGCTCGGCGAACGAGATCCCCTCGAGCAGCTCGTCCAGCGTCCCGGGGTACTCGCGCCCGACCAGACTGACGCGCAGGAGCTGCTCCGGGTCGGTGTCGCTGACCAGGTCGAGGCTCCGGCTCTCCTCGTACCCGCCCACCGACCAGCCGGCCGGGGCCAGTCCGAAGTGGAGCCCCACCGGCTGGGGCCGGTCCACCAGCGACTCCCCCACCGCGACCAGCGCCCCGGTCCCCGCGAGGTCCCCCTCGCCCAGCAGCCAGACCCACTGCCCACCCGGTCGCTGCCAGAGCAGGCTGACGCCCCCCGCCTCGGGCCAGACCCCCGCCTGGACCCCGTCGACGGTCGCGGTCCCGGTCGGGTCGCCCTCCGGCCGGAACCCGTAGTCCTCGTTCGAGCGCGGGTCCTCGGGGAAGAGGCTGACCAGGACCCGGTCCCCGTCGGCGGACGAGTAGTCGGCGACGGAGAACGGTGGCGTGCTCCCGTGGGCGGCGACGCCCCCACGTCGACTGAACGTCGGTGTCAGGCCCTCGGGTGCGGGGTCGAGCGACAGCGGGAAGACGACCGGCTCGCCGGCGACGAGCGCGATCTCGCCCGGCGACACCGGAGCGCCCGTCGACGGCGTGGTGCGACGCGGGTCGGGGGACTCCCGCGGGGCGACCACGACGGCCGTCGTCCAGGCGGCCGCGATGGCGACCACCGCCGTGGCGACGCGGACGAGCGTCCTGCGGCGGGGGCGACGCGGCCGCGGCGCGGTGCGCGCCTCGTGCGCGTCGGCGACGAGCTGGCGGGCGGCGACCACCGACGCCGGCTCTCGTCCGACGTCGGCGGCCGCGACGAGCGACGGGCCGGCGTCGGCCGTGACGAGGTCCAGGAGGTCGTCGGGCAGGTTCGGCAGGTCGGCGTCGCGGACGCCCGCCGCAGCGACGAGCAGGTCGTCCAGTTCACGGTCACTGATCACGGTCGTCCTCCTGGGCGTCGGCGGGGCCGGACAGGGCGGCACGCAGCCGGGTGCGCGCCCGGTGCAGCCGCACCCGCGCGGTGCCGGCCGGGACGCCCAGGGCGGTGGCCGCCTGCGCGGGCGTGAGGCCCTCCCACGCGACCAGCGTCACGAGCTCGCGGTCCTCCGGGGACAGCCGGTCGAGGGCCGCCCGCACCAGCCGGCGCCGCGCGCCGTCCTCGTGCAGCGCCGCCGGGTCGGGGACGACGACGTCGGTCAGCGCGTCGGCCAGCCGCTCCCCCAGCCGCACCGCCCTGCGGCTGCCGCGGGCCGCGTTGGCCAGGCACAGCCGCGCGATGCCGAACAGCCACGGCCGGACCTCGTCGTCCGCCGGCGGCATGTCGGCCAGCCGCCGCCAGGCGGTCACGAAGGTCTCGGCGACGACGTCGAGGGCGTCCTCCCGCGAGGCCGACCGGCGCAGCGCGTAGCCCAGCACGGCCGTGCCGGACGCGCGGTAGGCCTCCTCGAACCGCTGCTGCACGGACACGGGCGGGTCGTCGGTCGAGGGCGGCGGTGGCCCGTGCATCGCGATCACACCCCTCCATGTCCGGCTCGGGCGCAGCGTTACAGCGGCGCCCCGGGCGCCCGCCCGTCACGGGCGCCGGCCGTCCCGCGGGCTCACGGCCTGCGCGGCGGGACACGCGGCGGTCCCGTGGCTCACCGGCTGATCCCGTGCAGCAGCAGCGCGGCCAGCTCCCGGTAGGCCGCGGCGTCGTCCAGGCCGGTGGCGCGGGCGGTGTCCCCGCGGCCGATGCGCAGCATCAGCGTGGTCACCGTGTCGGCCACCAGGCCCGGGTGCACCTCGCGGAACCGGCCGGCCGCGACGCCGTCGGCGATCAGCGCGCTCACCCGCTGCGCGGCGACGGCGGTGTTGTGCTCGTACACCGCGCGCCCCGGCGGGAAGGTCTCCAGGTCGCGGTGGAAGGCCCGCGACGCCGGGGTCAGGGCCCGGGCCACGGCCTCCAGGTAGGCGGTCACCCGCCGCGCGGGGTCGTCCTCGGTGGCCGTGCGGGCCTCGACGGCGGCGGTCGCGCGGCGGAAGAAGTGCCGCACCACCCGGACGGCGAGCTGTTCCTTGCTGCCGGCCAGCGCGTAGAGCGTCGTCTTCGAGCAGTGCAGCCGGACGGCGAGGTCCTCCAGCGTGAACCCGGCGAAGCCCTCGGCCAGGAAGAGCTCCTCCAGCTGGTCGAGCAGCTGGGCCTGGCGGGCGGTCAGCCGCCGCTCGCCGCGCTCCGTCGTGGTCACCACACCTCCCCGGCCGGTCAGCATCCGCCTGGACGCCGGACAGTACTGCGGTACCGTTCGCAGTACCACTGATCCGCGACGAGGGGGACCCCGTGGCCGTCGACCGAGAGCTGCCCACCCAGGAGGCCGCCGACCTGATCGCGCTCACCCGCGAGCTGGCCGACGCCGAGCTGGCGCCGCGGGCCGCGGAGTACGAGCGCGAGGAGCGCTTCCCCCGGGAGGTGTTCGCGAAGCTGGGCGAGGTCGGCCTGCTCGGGCTGCCCTTCGGCGAGGACGTCGGCGGGGGCGGGCAGCCCTACGCCGTCTACCTGCAGGTGGTCGAGGAGCTGGCGATGCGCTGGGCCAGCGTCGCGCTCGGCGTCAGCGTGCACACCCTCGCCTGCGGGCCGGTGGACCGCTTCGGCACCGAGGAGCAGCGCCGCGACCTGCTGCCCGAGATGGTCGGCGGCCGGCTGCTGGGCGCCTACTGCCTGTCCGAGGCGCACGCCGGCTCCGACCCCGCCGCCATGCGCGCCCGCGCCGTCCGCGACGGCGAGGGCTGGGTGGCCTCCGGGGAGAAGGCGTGGGTCACCCACGGCGGGCACGCCGACTTCTACTCGACCTTCCTGCGCACCCCCGACGACGGCGAGCGGGCGATCTCCTGCTTCCACCTCACCCCCGACCTGCCCGGGTTCACCGCCGCGCCGCCCGAGCAGAAGATGGGCCTGACCGGCTCGACGACGGCGGCGATGCGCCTCGACGACGTCGCGGTGCCCGCCGGCCGCATGGTCGGCGAGCCCGGCCGCGGCCTGGCCATCGCGCTGAGCGCGCTCGACTCCGGCCGGCTCGGGGTCAGCGCGGTCGCCGTCGGGCTGGCCCAGTCCGCCCTCGACGTCGCCGTCGCCTACGCCCTGGAGCGGGAGGCCTTCGGCCGGCGCATCGTCGACCACCAGGGCGTCGCGTTCCTGCTGGCCGACATGGCCGCCGCGGTCGAGTCCGCCCGCGCCACCTACCTCGTCGCCGCCCGCCGCAAGGACGCCGGCCAGCCGTACTCGCGGCAGGCCAGCATCGCCAAGCTCGTCGCCACCGACGCGGCGATGAAGGTGACCACCGACGCCGTCCAGGTCCTCGGCGGCGCCGGCTACACCCGCGACCACCCGGCCGAGCGGTACATGCGGGAGGCCAAGGTCATGCAGATCTTCGAGGGCACCAACCAGATCCAGCGGATGGTCATCGGCAAGCACCTCGCCAAGGAGGCGGCACCGGCCAACGGCTGAGCCGGCGAACGGCCGACCGTGCAGGACGCACGGCCGATCCGTGACGTCTGTCAATGGTGACGGGCACGGCGGGGGGAAAGACTCGGAGCACACCGCCTGACGAGGAGCCCGAGATGCCCGAGCCGCACCTGCGCGCCAGCGACACCGACCGCGCCGCCGTCGTGACCACCCTGGACCGGTCGCTCGCCGACGGCCGGCTGGACCTGGCCGAGTACGAGGACCGGGCCACCCGCGCGCACGCCGCCCGCACCTACGGCGAGCTGACCGAGCTCACCGCCGACCTGCCCCGCCCCGCCCGCCCGACCCGCCCGGCACCCCAGCGGCACGACGTCACCCGCGCCCTGTACGGCGGGACCTGGCACGGCGCCTGGGGCGGCGACCTGCGGGCCGCCTGGACCGGCTGGCTGACCACCGCCGTCATCGTGGTCGGCGTCTGGCTGGTGTCGATGCTGGCCACCGGCGACCTGCAGTACCCGTGGCCGGTCTGGGTGATCGGGCCGTGGGGCGTCGTCCTGCTGGCGCGCACCCTCGGGGAGCGCCGCGGCGGGGACGGCGACCGGCAGCAGCTGACGGCCTGAACCGGGCGGGTGCGCGCCCGGCCGCCCGGGTAGGGCCTCCCCGACCGACGAGAGCCCCGGAGGACCCCCGTGCACACGCTCACCGAGCGCTTCACCGACGCCCTGCACCACCTCGACGCCGAGCGCGACCCGCAGCCGATGGTCGACCTCACCGGCGAGGACGCCGACCTGATCAAGCTCAACCAGACCCACGAGGCCCACGGCCCCGAGGGTGCCCGCCGGTTCTGGGAGGACTACCGCAACGTCTTCGGCGACCTGGAGACGACGTTCACCTCCAGCACCGTCGGCGAGAAGACCGCCGCACTCGAGTGGGAGTCGCGCGGCACGCTGAGCAGCGGGAAGCCGTTCACCTACCGCGGCGTCACCGTCATCGAGGGCGACGGCTCCCACGACGGCAAGCTGACCGGCGTCCGGACGTACTACGACTCGGCCGCCTTCCTGCAGGAGACCGCCGGCACCGCGTAGGGGCCCGCCCGGCCCGGAGACGCGGAACGGCCCCCGGGAGGTCCCGGGGGCCGTCGTCGTCGGTGTGGGCAAGGGGGGAGTTGAACCCCCACGTCCTCTCGGACACACGGACCTGAACCGTGCGCGTCTGCCATTCCGCCACTTGCCCTGGCGAGGAGAGAGACTAGCAGCCACCGGGCGCGGCACCGCGGAGGGGGAGGTCGCCGCCGCCCGTGCCGCCGGGGGTCGACCCGCCCCGGGACGACCGGCCCCACGCAGCCCCGCTCGCACCCCCAGGCGTTGCTGGCCGGTCGCCGCCCCGTCACCCGGCTACGATCACCCGGGGAGTGCCAACCTGTCCGAGCGAGCGTGGAGGAGCGACTGTGGGTGTGCTGCAGCGCTTCGAGCGACGACTCGAGGGCATGGTCGGCTTCGCCTTCGCCCGCCTCTTCAAGGGCAAGGTCCACCCTGCCGAGATCGCCAAGGCGCTGCAGCGGGAGGCCGACGAGCAGCGCTCGGTGCTCGGTGAGGGGCGGGTGCTCGCGCCCAACGTCTACGACGTCAAGCTCGGCCCGACCGACTACGAGAACCTCGCCGAGTGGTCCGGCCAGCTGGCCGCCGAGCTCGCCGACATGGTCGCCGAGCACATCGAGGCCGAGGGCTGGCAGGTCTTCAGCGAGGTCCAGGTCCGCCTCGAGCGCGACGAGGACCTGCCCACCGGCGTGTTCGAGGTGAGCTCGCACGTCGCCGACCCCGCGCGGCCGGCCTCCCGGGCCGACGTCGCAGCGGTGCCCCCGCCGGCGCCGCCGCCGATGACCGGCTCGGGCGTCGTCCCCCCGCTGCCGCCGCTGCGCGGCCGGGTGGCCACCGACACCGGCAAGCAGCACCCGTCGATGGTCGGCCGGGCCGGCTCCCGCCCGGGCGTCACGCACGTGCTCGTCGTCGACGGGCCCGGCACCCGCCACGAGCTGACCACCGGCCGCAACGTCATCGGCCGCGGCACCGACGCCGACATCCGGCTGCCCGACACCGGTGTCAGCCGCAAGCACGTCGACGTCGTCCTCGACAACGGCACCGCCTTCGCCGAGGACCTCGGCTCGACCAACGGCACGCTGGTCAACGGTCGCAAGATCACCCGGCAGGCGCTCGCGGACGGCGACGTGATCCGCATCGGCCACTCGGTCCTGGTGTACCGGCAGGACGGCACGTGAGCGAGCTCGCGGGCTCCCGCGGGGAGCAGAGCACCGGGAGCCGGTCGTGACCGCCGAGATCGTCCTCCAGGTCTTCCGCTTCGGGTTCCTGCTGCTGCTGTGGCTGTTCATCTTCGCCGCGTTCCGCGTGGTGCGCGCCGACCTGTTCGGCGGCCGCGCCGGGCGGGTGGCCTCGGTGCCGCCGCGGGCGGCGGCCCCCGGCCGCAAGCGCGGGCGCGGGCCGCGCACGCTCGTGGTGACCGCCGGCCCGCTGACCGGCACCAAGATCACCCTCGGTGAGCAGCCGATCCTCATCGGCCGCGCCGACGACTCCACGCTCGTCCTCACCGACGACTTCGCCAGCTCCCGGCACGCGCGACTGACCAACCGTGGTGGACAGTGGTACGTCGAGGACCTGGGTTCCACCAACGGCACCTACCTCGACCAGCAGCGGGTGCAGGGCCCGTTGCTCGTGGCCCCGGGCCAGCCGATCCGCATCGGCCAGACCGCCCTGGAGCTGCGTTGACGACGACCAGGGGGAGCGGCAGTCCAGACGTGAGCAGGGTCCGATGAGTCTCGCGCTGCGCTACGCCGCCCGCTCCGACCGCGGTCTAGTCCGCGGCAACAACCAGGACTCGGTCTACGCCGGGCCCCGGCTGCTGGCCGTGGCCGACGGCATGGGCGGTCACGCGGCCGGCGACGTCGCCAGCAAGGTCGTCATCGCCGCCCTGGAGCACCTCGACGACGACGCGCCCTCCGGCGACATGCTGCAGGCGCTGCGCTCGGCGGTGTTCGACGGCAGCGAGCACCTGCGCGAGGTCATCCGCGAGTCGCCGCAGCTGGAGGGCATGGGCACCACGCTCACCGCCGTCCTGTTCGCCGGCGGCCGGCTGGCGCTGTGCCACGTGGGCGACTCCCGCGCCTACCTGCTGCGCGACGGCGTGCTCACCCAGATCACCCACGACGACACGTTCGTGCAGACCCTCATCGACGACGGGCGGATCACGCCCGAGGAGGCCAACCACCACCCGCAGCGCTCGCTGCTGCTGCGGGCGCTCAACGGCCAGGACGTCGACCCCGACCTGTCCATGCGCGAGGCGCGCGCCGGCGACCGCTACCTGCTGTGCTCCGACGGCCTGTCCGGCGTGGTGAGCGAGGAGACCCTCGCCGAGGCGCTCAGGGACCCCGACCCGCAGTCGACCGCCGACCGGCTCATCGAGCTGGCGCTGCGCAGCGGCGGCCCGGACAACATCACCGTGATCGTGGCCGACGTCGTCGAGGACAACGGCTCGGGCACCCTCATCGAGCCGGTCGTCGACGGCGCCGCCGGGGACAACCGCGGACAGCGCGAGGTGGACCCGCGGTCGGCGGCCGGCCGGGCCGCGCTGGCCGACCCGCCACCGGCTCCACCACCCCCGCCGACAGCACCCACGGCCGCCGCACCCCCCGACCGCCGCCGCCCTCGGCGGCGGCTGTTCCTCGCTGTGGGGACGGTTCTCGTCCTGGTCGCCGGCGGGATCGCGACCTGGCTGTGGGTGCTCACCCACTGGTTCGTCGGGGTCGCGGCCGCCGACGGCGCCGACCGCGTGGCCGTCTTCCGCGGCTTCAACACCGACCTGCTCGGCCTGGACCTCTACCGGCTCGACGACGTCACCGACATCGCGCTCGACGACCTGAGCTCCTACGACCAGAACAACGTCCGGCAGGGCATCGACGCCGACGACGCCGACGACGCCCAGCGCATCGTCGCCGACCTGCACGTCGCCGCCTTGCCCGTGTGCCCCTCCGAGGCGGCCTCCGCGACCCCGGCCACCTCCGCCCCGGCCGCGCCGTCCACCGAACCGCCCGCCGAGCCCGCACTCCCCGTCCCCGACGGCGGCGCGCCCGCGCCCGAGACCCAGGCGGCGCCGGCACCCACGACGACCACGACGTCGTCGACGCCGACGGAGGCGCCCGAGCCCGGAGTGGACTGCCGGGAGGCCGAGTGATCGGCGGCCCCTCGACCGACCCGCGCTCGGCGGCGCCGGGCACGGCGATCCCCACCCGGCGCAACACCGAGCTGGCGCTGCTGGGCTTCGCCGTCCTCATCACGCTCGCGGCGCAGTCCATCGTGGACGTCACCGTCACCGGGTCGCTGCGCCCGGAGCTGGCCACGTTCGGCGGCTGGTTCGCCGCGCTGTGGGCGGTGCTGCACCTCGTCGTCCGCCGGTTCGCGCCCTACGCCGACCCGTTGCTGCTGCCCGCGGTCGCGCTGCTGTCCGGCCTGGGGCTGACCATGATCCACCGGCTCGACCTCGCCGGGGAGCAGGTCGGCGCCGCCGCGGGCTCGGAGGACGCGCCGGTCCAGCTGCTGTGGGCCACCGTCGGCTCCGGGCTGTTCATCGCCGTCCTGGTCGTCCTGCGCGACCACCGGCTGCTGTCCCGCTTCGCCTACACCCTCGCGCTGGTCGGGCTGGTGCTGCTGGCGATCCCCGCCGTGCTGCCCGCCTCGATCTCGGAGGTCTACGGCGCCAAGATCTGGATCCGCGTCGCCGGCTTCAGCATCCAGCCCGGCGAGTTCGCCAAGATCTGCCTGATCGTCTTCTTCGCGTCCTACCTGGTCGACAAGCGCGACGTGCTCGCGCTGGCCAGCCGCCGGGTCGCGGGGCTGGAGCTGCCCCGCGGCCGCGACCTCGGCCCGGTGCTGGTCGCCTGGGCGCTGTCGATCCTCGTGCTGGTCTTCGAGCGGGACCTGGGCAGCTCGCTGCTGCTGTTCGGCATCTTCGTGGTGATGCTCTACATCGCCACCGAGCGGGCCAGCTGGCTGCTCATCGGTCTCGGGCTCTTCGCCGGCGGGGCGTTCTTCGCCTACCAGGTGTTCGGTCACGTGCAGGTCCGGGTGGACACCTGGCTCGACCCCTTCGCCTACCGCGACGAGGGCGGCTACCAGCTGGTCCAGTCGCTGTTCGGGCTGGGCACCGGCGGCCTGTTCGGTGCCGGGCTCGGCGGCGGGCGCCCCGACCAGGTGCCGGTGGCCAAGAGCGACTTCATCGCCGCCGCGCTGGGCGAGGAGCTGGGCCTGTTCGGCCTGGTCGCGGTGATCGTCGTCTACCTGATCCTGGTCGAGCGCGGTCTGCGCACCTCGCTGGTCGTGCGCGACGCCTTCGGCAAGCTGCTGGCCGGTGGGCTGGCCTTCGCCGTCGCCTGGCAGCTGTTCGTCGTCCTCGGCGGCGTCACCGGCCTGCTGCCGCTGACCGGCCTGACCACCCCGTTCGTCGCCTACGGCGGCTCGTCGCTGGTGGCCAACTTCGGCCTGGTGGCGATCCTGGTGCGGATCAGCGACGCCGCACGCCGTCCGGCCACCCCGCCGGCACCGCCCAAGCAGGCGATCGGCGAGGCGCCCACCGAGGTGGTGACGCCGTGAACGCACCCCTGCGCCGCGTCGCGATCAGCGTGCTCGTCCTGTTCACGCTGCTGATCGTCAACGTCAACTACATCCAGGTCGTGCGCTCCGACGAGCTGCGCGAGGACTCGGGCAACACCCGCGTGCTCACCGAGGAGTACTCCCGCGAGCGCGGCTCGATCGTCGTCGACGGCACCGAGGTGGCGCTGTCGGTGCCCACCCAGGACACGCTGACCTACCTGCGCCAGTACCCGCAGGGGACGACGTACGCGCCGGTCACCGGCTACTACTCGCTGATCTACAACAGCTGGCAGATGGAGCAGGCGGCCAACGACGTGCTCGCCGGCTCCGACGCCCGGCTGTTCACCCAGCGGCTGGCCGACCTGTTCACCGGCCGCGACCCGGCCGGCGGCGACGTCGTCCTCACCCTCGACCCCGCCGTCCAGGAGGCCGCGATGGCCGGGCTCGAGGGCGTCACCGGCGCCGTCGTGGCGCTCGACCCGTCCACCGGCGCGGTGCTCGGCATGGCCAGCACCCCGACCTACGACCCCGGCCGGCTGTCCAGCCACGACCCCGACGCCATCCGCGCCTACGCTGCCGAGCTCGAGGCGATGGACGCCGACCCGCGGCTGAACCGGGCAATCCAGGACAACTACCCGCCGGGCTCGGTGTTCAAGGTCATCGTCTCGGCCGCGGCCCTGGCGTCGGGCGAGTACACCCCCGACACCGTCGTCCCGGCGCCGGACACGCTCACCCTGCCGGGCACCTCGACCCAGCTGCGCAACTTCGGCAACTCCTCGTGCAGCAGCAGCCAGGAGCAGTCGCTCATCGACGCGCTGACCATCTCCTGCAACACCGCCTTCGCCCAGCTGGGGATCGACCTCGGCGAGGACCGGGTGCGGGAGATGGCCGAGGCCTTCGGCATGACCGGCGAGGGCCTGGAGATCCCGATGGAGACCGCCGGCAGCAGCGTCGGCGACATCGAGAGCGAGGCCGCGCTGGGGCAGAGCTCGATCGGCCAGCGCGACGTCCGGATGACCCCGCTGCAGGCGGCGATGGTGGCCGCGGCCGTGGCCAACGACGGGACACTGATGACGCCCTACCTGGTCGACCAGGTGCGCGCCCCCGACCTCACGGTCATCGACCGGGCCGACCCGGAGGAGCTCTCCGAGCCGGTCAGCGCCGAGGTGGCCGGCCAGCTGACGGAGATGATGGAGAGCGTGGTGGCCAACGGCAGCGGCCGGGCCGCGCGCGTCCCCGGCGTCACGGTGACCGGCAAGACCGGCACCGCCCAGGTGGCCGAGGACGTCCCCGACCACAACTGGTTCATCGGCTTCGCCCCCGCCGAGGACCCGCAGATCGCCGTCGCGGTGTTCGTGGCCAACGGCGGGGGTACCGGCGGCGACACGTCCGCACCGATCGCCCGCGAGGTGATCGAGGCGCACCTCGAGGGTCAGGGGGGCTGATGGCCCTGTCCACCGGCACCGTCCTGGCCGGCCGCTACGAGATCACCGAGCCGATCGCCACCGGCGGCATGGGCGAGGTCTGGCGCGCCCGCGACCGCGTGCTCGACCGCATCGTGGCCGCCAAGGTCCTGCGCAGCGAGTACACCGGCGACCCGAGCTTCGTGGCCCGGTTCCGCAACGAGGCCCGGCACACCGCGGCCCTGTCGCACCCGAACATCGCCTCGGTCTACGACTACGGCGAGACCAGCGCCGACGGCGGCCCCGGGCAGCTGGCCTTCCTCGTCATGGAGCTGGTCGAGGGCAAGCCGCTCGTGCAGATCCTGCACGAGGAGGGGCGGCTGCCGGTCGACTGGACGCTGCACGTGCTCGGCCAGGCCGCCGACGGGCTGTCGGCCGCGCACGCCGCCGGCGTCGTCCACCGCGACATCAAGCCGGGCAACCTCATCGTGCGGCCCGACGGCGTGGTGAAGCTGACCGACTTCGGCATCGCCCGGACCCGCGACGCGACGCCGCTGACCCGCACCGGGATGGTGGTCGGCACCGCGCAGTACCTCTCGCCCGAGCAGGCACAGGGCCTGGAGACCACCGCGGCCTCCGACGTGTACTCCCTCGGCGTCGTCGGCTACGAGTGCCTCACCGGTGGGCGGCCGTTCGACGGCACCTCCCAGGTCGCCATCGCGCTGGCGCACATCAACCGGCAGCCCCCGCCGCTGCCGGCGGACATCCCGGCCCCGGTGCGCCGGCTCGTGGACCGGGCGCTGGCCAAGGACCCCCACGACCGGTTCAGCGACGGCGCGGACTTCGCCGCCGCGATCCGGGCGGTCGCCGCCGGCGGGAGCCCGGCACCGGCGACCACGGCCACCGGCACCGCCGCCGCGGCCGGGGCCGCGACCGAGGTCATCCCCGAGGTGGGCGGCGACGGCACCCGCGTCTTCGGCGGGCCGGTGACCGGCGCCGCCGCAGGAGCGGCCGCCGCCGGGGCCGCCGCAGCGGCGGCCGGGGGCCCGCGCACGGGCGGACGGCACGCCGCCGACGCGCGGACCATGCCACCGCTGCAGGGCCCGCCGGTCGACGACGACGAGCAGGAGTACGGACGGCCGGCGCCGCAGCCGCGGCGCAGCGAGCGGCGGCAGAGCGAACGCCGCCAGGGCAACCGCCGCTGGGCGTGGCTGGTGGCCGGCCTGGTGGTCCTGGCCGGGTTGCTGACCGGCGCCTTCCTCCTCCTCGGGGGCGGGGACGGCGACAGCGGCGGCACCACCGCCGAGGAGACCACCACCAGTGCCCCCACCACGGGCGCGCCGACCGCGGCGCCGCAGCAGGTGACCATCGGCGCGGCGTCGGAGTACCTCGGCGAGGACGCCGACGTCGTGCAGGCCGACCTGGAGGAGCTGGGCCTGGTCGTGTCCCGGACGGCCGCCACCGCCGACCAGCTCGCCGCCCTCGGCCTCGAGCTCGACGCGAACGACGTCGCCGGCGTCGACCCGTCGGGCGTGCAGGTCGCCGCGGGCAGCACCGTGACCCTCACCGTCGCCGAGGACGGCTACAGCCCCGTGCAGGAGGAGCCCGAGGAGGACCAGGGCTCCGGCGACGACGGGCAGGGCGACAGCGGCAACGGGAACAGCGGCAACGGGAACGGCAACAGCGGGAACGGCAACAGCGGGAACGGCGGGAACCCGACCCCGACCACCCAGGCGCCCACTCCGACGCCGACGCCGACCACCACGCCGCCCGCCGAGGAGGAGCCCGAGGAGGAGCCCGCTCCGGGCGGGGGCGGGGGCGAGGACGAGGGCGGGGACACCCAGCCCGGCAGCTCCGCACCGGCCCCGTCGTCGGCGGTGACGACGACGACACCGACCGCGCCGGTGCAGCAGAACGTGCCCCCGAACGGGCAGCAGTCCGGCGGTGGGGCGGCCGTGGCCGAGGGTCCGCAGGCGTGACGCCGCTCACCCGCGCCGTCCCGGCATCGGGCACCTCGGCCGTTACGCTGCCCGCCGGGAGGGGGTCCCTGCCCGGCGCTCGACCGTGCCCGGCCCCGCCCACGACGCGCCGGCGCACCGCCCGAGAGGACCACCGATGACCACCCCCCAGGTGCTCGGCGAGCGCTACGAGATCGGCGGGGTGCTCGGCCGCGGCGGCATGGCGGAGGTGCACCGCGGTCGCGACCTGCGCCTGGGCCGCGAGGTGGCGGTCAAGGTGCTGCGCAGCGACCTCGCCCGCGACCCCTCCTTCCAGGTGCGGTTCCGCCGGGAGGCCCAGGCGGCCGCGTCGCTGAACCACCCGGCGATCGTCGCGGTCTACGACACCGGCGAGGACCGGACGCCGTCGGGCGCGACGCCCTACATCGTCATGGAGTACGTCGAGGGCGAGACGCTGCGCGACGTCCTCCGCCGGGAGGGCGTGCTCCCGCCCGAGCGGGCGATGAGCCTGGCCGCCGACACCTGCGCGGCGCTGGACTTCAGCCACCGCAACGGCATCGTGCACCGCGACGTGAAGCCCGGGAACGTGATGATCACGCCCCAGGGCACCGTCAAGGTGATGGACTTCGGCATCGCCCGCGCGGTCTCCGACTCCGCCGCGACGATGACGTCGACCGCGGCGGTCATCGGCACCGCGCAGTACCTCTCCCCCGAGCAGGCGCGCGGCGAGGCCGTCGACGCCCGGTCCGACGTCTACTCGGTGGGCTGCCTGCTCTACGAGCTGGTGACCGGCGCGCCGCCGTTCACCGGCGACTCCCCCGTCTCGGTGGCCTACCAGCACGTCCGGGAGGACCCGCGGCTGCCGTCGTCGATCAACCCGGCGATCCCGCCGGACCTCGACGCGATCCTGCTCAAGGCGCTCAGCAAGAACCCGGCCAACCGCTACCAGTCGGCCGCGGACATGCGCAACGACCTGCTCCGGTCACTGGCCGGGCAGCGGGTCGAGGCGACGCCGGTGATGGGTGACGAGGAGAAGACCACCATCCTCGGCGCGACCCCCGGCTTCCCCGGCGACGAGGACGGTTGGGACGACGACGAGGCCGCCCGCCGGCGCAGGCGCAACCGGCTGGTCGCACTCGTCGTGGGCGCCCTCGTGCTGGTCGGCGCGGTCGTCGGGGTGGCGCTGCTGCTGAACTCCGGCGACGAGGAGCCGCCCGCGGCCGAGGTCGCCCGGGTGGCGGTGCCCGACGTGGTCGGGGACCCGCAGGCGGAGGCGGAGGCGGCCCTGCGCGAGGCCGGCCTGACCGTCGGCCCGGTGACCCCGCAGGCCAGCAGCGCCGAGCAGGAGGGCCTGGTGCTCAGCACCGACCCGGCCAGCGGCGCCCAGGTCGAGCGCGAGAGCACGGTGGCCCTCGTGGTGGGCGCCGGACCCGGCACGCTGACCGTGCCGCCGATCGTCAACCTCGACGCCGACGACGCCGAGACGGCGCTGCGCAACGCCGGTTTCACGGGGAACATCAACACCGACCAGGTCGACTCGCTCGAGGACGAGAACACCGTCGTCGCCGCCGACCCGGCGCAGGGCTCGCAGGCCGCCCCGGACACCGCGTTCACCCTCGAGGTCTCCGACGGCACCGTCGAGATCCCGGACGTCGTCCGCCAGGACGAGGCCACCGCCCGCGACACCCTCGGCACGGCGGGCTTCGGCCGGGTGACGGTCGAGGAGGTCGACTCCGACCAGCCGGCCGGCACGGTCGTCGCCAGCGACCCGGCCGCCGGCACCCAGGCCACGGCCGACACCGACATCACCCTGCAGGTGTCCGGCGGCGCCGCGGAGGTCACCGTGCCGACCTCGATCGTCGGCGCCACCGAGGCGCAGGCGCGCCAGGCGCTGGCCCAGGCGGGCTTCACCGGCACGATCACCGTGCTGCCCACCGAGGGCGAGGGCGGCCAGACGCCGGGCACCGTGGCCGGCAGCGACCCCGAGCCGGGTCAGACCGTCGAGCCCGACGGCCAGATCACGCTGCTCGTCGTCCAGCAGGTTCCCGCCACGGGCAGCTCCACCCCGAGCACGGCGACACCGACCGGCTGACGCCTGCCGCACACGACACGAGGGCCCCTCCCGGACGGGAGGGGCCCTCGTGTCGTACGGAGGTCCGACGCGGCTCAGGCAGGCGTGGCCGACAGCCGGCGGGCGCCGGCCGCGGCGGCCTCGACCACGTCGGGGTCGGGCGCCAGGCCGCAGGCCGCCAGCCAGGTGGCCAGCATCCGGTGCCCGCCCTGGGTGAGCACCGACTCGGGGTGGAACTGCACGCCCTCGACGGGCAGCTCGCGGTGGCGCAGCGCCATCACGATGCCCGAGGGCGTCGTCCCGGTGACCTCGAGCTCGGCGGGCACGGTGGTCCGGTCGACGGCCAGCGAGTGGTAGCGGGTGGCGGTGAACGGCGAGGGCAGCCCGGCCAGCACGCCGACACCGTCGTGCACCACCTCGCTGGTCTTGCCGTGCAACAGCTCCGGCGCCCGCACCACCTCGGCGCCGAACGCCTCGGCGACGGCCTGGTGGCCCAGGCACACACCCAGCACCGGCGTGCCGGCCTCGGCGGCCGCGCGCACCATCGGCACGGTCACCCCCGCGCCGGCGGGCGTCCCGGGACCGGGGGAGAGCAGCACCCCGGCGACGTCGAGGTCGGCCAGCTCGTCGACGGTGACGGCGTCGTTGCGCCGCACGACGCACTCCACGCCCAGCTGCCCGAGGTACTGGACCAGGTTGTAGACGAAGCTGTCGAAGTTGTCGACGACGAGGACGGGACGGCTCACGCCTCCTGTCTACACCGCTCCCCACCGCGGCCGGGCTCACCCGTCGGCCGCTGTGGCGTACTCCATGACCGGCGGGGCGTCGTGGCCCGGCAGCGTGAGGTCGGGCCGCTCGCGGAAGGCGAAGCCCAGCCCGTAGTCCTCGACCGCCTGCAGGAAGACCTGCACCTGCGGCGAGGCGTCGAGCTGGGTGCGGACGGCCGCCGGGTCCCCGATGGCGGTGACCACGAACGGTGGCGAGTACGTGCGCCCCTGCAGCAGCAGCACGTTGCCGACGCAGCGGACGGCGCTGGTGGCCACGAGCCGCTGGTCCATGATCGCGACGCCGTCGGCACCGGCGGCCCACACGGCGTTCACCACCGCCTGGACGTCGGACTGGTGGATGACGACGTCGTCGGGCCGGGCGCCGGTCGGCAGGCCGCCGTCGGGACGGCGCGGTGCGTCGTCCAGGGTGATCTCCACGCCCCGCCCGCTCATCGCCACCAGCCCGGCCGACAGGGCGCCGTCCTCGCCGGCCGCCCGGGCGGCCGCGACCGCGCCGTCGCGGGAGGCGGCCTGGTCGGTGAGCGCCTCGGCCCGGCGCTGCAGCGCCTCCAGCTGCGCCTCCTGCTCGAGGATGACCTCGTTGCGCTGGGCGATCAGCGTGGACAGCTCGGTCACGTCGCCGGCGCGCAGGTCCGAGCCCTGGGCGGTCTGGCCGGAGGTGGCGAACAGCAGGCCCGCCGCCAGCGCCACCACGGGCACCAGGGCGCCCCACGCCGCGCGCCCGCGGGGCGGGGGCCCGGGTGTCGGAGGCGGGGTCACGGGCGGCTCCAGGGACACGTGGGGGGAGCGACGGCCCTCGGGAGAGCCGACCTGCACCCCTCTCAGCCTAGGCTGGGACGAGTACGTGCCGGTCGCGACGGACCGGTGCCCCGGGAACAGGAGTCGGTCGGAGTGCCCAAGTCGAAGGTGCGCAAGAAGTCGGTCTACACGCCGCCCGAGGGTGTGCTGCAGTCCCGGACGTCCCAGGCGCGCGCCGTGCAGCCGAGCCCACGCTGGTGGGCGCCGCTGATGGTCACGCTCATGGTGCTCGGGCTGCTGTGGATCGTCGTCTACTACGTGGCCGGCGACCAGATCCCGTTCATGGCGTCGCTGTCGGCCTGGAACTTCGCCATCGGCTTCGGCGCCATGGTGCTCGGCCTGGTCATGTCGATGCGCTGGCGCTGAGGACGGGCCCTCCTGCCCGCCGCAGGAGGGCCGGACCACCGCTCGCGAGGCCCTCGTCCCCTGGGGACGGGGGCCTCTCGCGTACCGGGGACGTCTACACCAGCCGCCCGGACGTCGTCCCGGGGGGTGGACGGTCACTGTGCACAGGCCGTCGTGGGATCCACAGGTCGACAAGGCGCTCCACCCCCAGGGTTGTCCACGACGTGTGGAGAACGGGTGTTCGACTGCACCGCGCTGACCTCGGGCTTCACGTCTGGTGTGGCGCGTGTGACGAGAAAGGCGGCCGAGTAACTACAGGTCTGTGCTTTGTCCCCAGCTGTGTACCCAGCTGGGGACAAAGCGACGTGGGCCGTGTACGAGGGCGGTCACGCTGTGCGAGCAGGTCTGCACTGTCGAGCAGTCGACACGCGGCTGAACAGGGCACATCCCCGGTGACGGGCGGTCGTCCCCAGGTCCGGGGGCCTGTGGACGGAGGGTCCGCGGGGACGGCGGCCGCCTGGGAGGCTGGGGACGTGCAGTGGTCGGCGCGGACGGCGGAGGCGGTGGCCCTCGCACTCGGGGGACTGCTGCTCGGACTGGCCGCCCTGGGGCTCGACGCCGTCGGCCGGGTGCTGGTGGGCACGGCGGGGGTGCTCCTGCTGGCCCTGGCCGTCCGCGACGTCGTGCTGCGGCCCCGGCTGTCCGCGGGCGCCGACGGCGTGGAGGTCCGCACGCTCGCCGGCCGGACGCGGCTGCCCTGGGCCGCCCTGCGGGTGCGGCTGCGGACGACGAGCCGGCTCGGGGTGCGCTCCCGCCTGCTCGAGCTCGACACCGCGTGCGGCCCCGACGACGGCGGGACGCTGGTGGTCCTGGGCCGCCGTGACCTGGGCACCGACCCGGCCGACGTCGCACGGGCCCTGGAGGCCCTGCGGCCACGGTGAGCTGATGGAACGGCCCTCCTGCAGGGGCCCACGTCGAGCCTGCGAGGCGTGGGCCCCTGCAGGAGGGTCCTCCTTCAGAGGCCGAGGACCACCACGGGCACGGGCACGGCCAGCGCGACGGTCACGAGCACGGCGGCGAGCAGCAGCAGCCCGGCGCCCTGGACCACGGCGCGGCGCCGCTGCAGCGCCCGCCGGGTGAGCACCAGCAGCGCGGTGGCGAGGACGCCGGCGACCAGGCCGCCGAGGTGGCCGAGCAGCGAGACACCGGGCAGGAAGCTGATCACGACGTTGATCGCCAGCAGGGTGAGCAGTCCGCGCAGGTCCTGCCGGGCGGCGAGCATGAGCACGCCCAGGGCGCCCAGCAGGCCGTAGAGGGCCGCCGACGCCCCGGCGACGGGGCGGCCGGGCTCCCCGAACAGCTGGATCGCCACGGAGCCGCCGAGGGCGGAGACGAGGTAGACGCCCAGGTAGCGCCACCAGCCCAGCCGGGCCTCCAGCTCGGGGCCGAAGACCAGCAGGCTGAGCATGTTGAGCAGCAGGTGGGTGATCCCGATGTGCAGGAAGGCGCCGGTGATCAGCCGCCAGTCCTGGCCGAAGACGTCGACGAGGACGGGGACCTGGGAGAACTCCTGGAACACCGGCGAGCGCCAGTTCTCCAGCGGCCGCTCACCGACCGTCACCGCCGAGACGGCCGTGACGACGAAGACGACGACGTTGACCGCGACGAGCGTGGCGGTCACCGGCCCGAAGCGGCGGCGGGCGGCGGTCCAGCGCGGGACGGGCCGGGCGCGGCGCACGCCGGCGTTGCCCGCCCGGACGTCGTCGGGGCACTGGAAGCCGACCGAGGCCGGCGTCATGCACTCGGGGCAGATCGGCCGGTCGCACCGGGTGCAGCGGACCCCGGTCGGCCGGTCGGGGTGCCGGTAACAGGTGGTCGGCGGGGGCACCGGCGGCGGGACGTCGCCGGCACCCCCGTCGGACGGGGAGCCGGTCAGCTGCGCTGCACCTCGACCGACTGCAGGACGACGTCCTCCACCGGCCGGTCACCGCGCGCGGTGGCGACCTTGCCGATCCGGTCGACGACCTCGCGGCTGGCCTGGTCGGCCACCTCGCCGAAGATCGTGTGCTTGCCGGTCAGCCACGGGGTGGCGGCCACGGTGATGAAGAACTGCGAGCCGTTGGTGCCGGGCCCGGCGTTGGCCATGGCCAGCAGGTAGGGCCGGGTGAAGGCCAGGTCGGGGTGGATCTCGTCGCCGAACTGGTAGCCGGGGCCGCCGATGCCCTGACCCAGCGGGTCACCGCCCTGGATCATGAAGCCGTCGATGATCCGGTGGAAGACGGTGCCGTCGTAGAGGCGGTCGGTGGTCTTCGCGCGGGTGCGCGGGTGGGTCCACTCGCGGCGCCCCTCGGCCAGGTCCGCGAAGTTCGCGACCGTCTTCGGCGCGTGGTCGGGGAACAGGTCGACGGTGATGTCGCCGTGGTTGGTGTGGAGCACGGCACGGCGTGCGGGAGTCGCTTCGGTCACGGCGTCCACTCTCCCACCCCGTCGCCGGGTGGTCCCGCGGGACGAGGAGCGGCCGCTCCGCTGCAGCTACTCCGGCGCGACGTGCCGCTCGACGGAGGCGAGCAGGTCGCGCAGGTCGCCGTCGAGCCGGCGCACCCGGTCCGGGTCGAGGTCGCCGAGCATCCGCTGCTGCTCGGCCAGCCCGGCGCCGACGGCCTCGTCGACCAGCGCCCGCCCGCTGTCGGTGAGCCGGACGAGGAGGGCCCGCCGGTCGGTCGGGTCGGGCGTGCGGACCAGGTGGCCGGCCCGCTCCAGCCGGTCGAGCCGGCTCGTCATCCCCCCGCTGCTGAGCATGAGCGCGGCGGTCAGCCGGCCCGGTGAGAGCCCGTCGGGCGTGCCGGCGCGGCGCAGCGTGGCCAGGACGTCGAAGTCGGCGCGGGTCAGCCCGAACCGGGCGTAGCACCGCTCCTGCGCGTCGCCGACCAGGCGCGCGACCCGGTAGACGCGGCCGAACACCGCCATGGCCGCGGTGTCGAGGTCGGGACGCTCGACCGCCCACTGCTCGACGATCGCGTCGACCCCGTCCCGTCCCGCCACGTCCCCAGCCTGCCACGTCCCTCGGTTGACAGTGACTCGACGCCGAGTATCTTGACATCGAGATACACGACGACGAGAGGACCGTCATGGTCGCGACGACGACGTCCGCACCGGTCGCTCCGGCCCCGGCCCGCCTCGGGCACGGGTGGTCGCTCACCCTCGCCACCGCGGTCGCCCCGGTGACCTGGGGGACCACCTACGTCGTCACCACCGAGTGGCTGCCGCCGGACCGGCCGCTGCTGGCCGCCACGGTGCGGGCGCTGCCCGCCGGGCTGCTGCTGCTGGCCGTGGGCCGGGTCCTGCCGCGCGGCACCTGGTGGCTCAAGGCCGCCGTGCTCGGCGTCCTCAACATCGGTGCGTTCTTCGCGCTGCTGTTCGTCGCCGCCTACCGGCTGCCGGGCGGGGTCGCCGCCGTCCTGGGCGCCGCGCAGCCCCTCCTGGTGGCCGTGCTGGCCGTCCCCCTGCTCGGTCAGCGGCTGCGGCCGCGGAGCCTGCTGCTCGGTGTCCTCGGGGTCGGGGGCGTCGCGCTGATCGTGCTCAGCGGTCCGGTGCGCCTCGACCCGCTCGGCATCGCGGCCGGGCTGGCCGGCACGGCGAGCATGGGCACCGGCGTCCTGCTCACCAAGCGCTGGGGGCGGCCGGTGCCCGTCCTGGCGTTCACCGGCTGGCAGCTGACGGCGGGAGGCGCGGTGCTGCTGCCGCTGGCGCTCGCCGTGGAGGGGATGCCGCCCGCGCTGACCGGCACGCACGCGGCCGGCCTGCTCTACCTGGCGACGGTGAACACGGCGCTGGCCTACGTGCTGTGGCTGCGCGGCATCGGCGGGCTGCCCGCCGACCGGGTCAGCTTCCTCGGCCTGCTCTCCCCCGTCGTCGCCACGGTCGTGGGGTGGCTGCTGCTCGGCGAGGGACTCACCGCCCCGCAGCTGGCCGGCACGGTGCTCGCGCTGGGCGCCGTCGTCCTCGCCCAGCGCGCCGACGCCGCGGAGCCCCGGGAGCGGCCGACCGGCTGACCGGCGCGCCTCCCGGGGCGGCGTCAGGGATCCCCCCAGCGGGGGTGTTCCCGGACGATGCCGTCAAGGAAGGGCGCGCCGCCGTCGATGGCCTGTCCGTGCTCCACTCCCCGCCTCCCGCTCCCCGGCCGGTCGCCGACCGCTCGCGGGTCCTCCGCCGCGTCCTGCAGGCGGTCGCGGCCGGCTCCGGCGTCCCGTACCTGGTCTCCCTGCTGCCCGGCGTCCGGCCGGAGGCCGGCTTCTCGCTGGTGCTCGACGGGTGGTGCCAGACGGTCTTCGTCGCCGCCGTCATCGGTCTGGTGTCCTGCCGGGCCGTCGCCTCGGACCAGGACCGCCGCGCGTGGGCCGCCTTCGGCGTGGGCCTGGCCAGCTTCCTGGCGGGCACCCTCGTCTACTACGCGCGCTACCAGGACCTCGCGGTCGTCCCGTACCCGGCGTGGTCGGACCTGGGCTGGGTGCTCTTCTACCCGTTCGTGTACGTCGCGCTCCTGGGGATGCTGCGCACCCGCGTCCCGCGGCTGAGCGCCAGGGTGTGGCTCGACGGCCTGGTCGTCGGCCTGACCGTCGCCGCGGCCGGCGCCGCCTTCGCGCTGGGTGCGGCGCTGCGCGCCGCCGAGGGCAACCTGGACGTCGTCCTGGTCGGCCTCGCCTACCCGGTGGCCGACCTCGTCCTCCTCACGCTGGTGGCCGGCGCCATCGCCGTCATGGGCCGTGGTGCAGGCGCCTCGTGGTGGTGGATCTCGGGCGGCCTGGGCCTGTTCGCCGTCGTCGACACCGTCTACGCCTTCCAGCTCGCCCACGGCAGCTACGTCGACGGCGGTCCGGTCGACCTCGGCTGGGGACTGGCCTTCGCCTGCTTCGGCGCCGCCGCCGCCCGGCACCCCGCCCGCGAGCCGGGCCGGCGCCGCGAGGGCGCCGACGCGCTGGTGCTGCCCGCCGTCTGTGTCCTCGGCGCCCTCGCGCTGCTGCTGCGGGGCTACCTGGGCGACGAGAGCGAGCCGCTGGCGGGGTGGCTGGCCCTCGGCGCCGTCCTGGCCGCCCTCGCCCGCACCGCACTCAGCTTCCACGACGTCAAGGCCCTGGCCGACAGCCGCCGCCAGGCCCGCACCGACGAGCTGACCGGGCTGGTCAACCGGCGCGGCGTCTACGAGCTGCTGGCCACCCTCGACGAGGAGCTGGCCGCCGGCGCCGAGATGGCCGTGCTGCTGGTCGACCTCGACCGGTTCAAGGAGATCAACGACTCGCTGGGCCACGCGGCCGGTGACGAGCTGCTGCGCCAGGTGGGCCCGCGGCTCGCCGCGGACCTGCGCGCGACCGACGTGCTCGCCCGCCTGGGCGGCGACGAGTTCGTCGTCGTCGCCCGGGACCTGGACGCCGACGGCGCCACCGCGCTGGGCGAGCGGATCCGCACCCACCTGCGGGAGCCGTTCCGGTCCGGCTCGATGGACCTCACCGTGGACGCGAGCGTCGGCATCGCCGTCGGCCCGGTCCAGGCGTGCTGTGCCGAGGAGCTGCTGCAGATGGCCGACCTGGCGATGTACGCCGCCAAGCGCCGCCGCACCGGTGTGGCCGTGTTCGACGAGGCGCGCGACGGCCAGGGCCGTCACCGCCTCGAGCTGGCCGACCAGCTGCGGCGGGGCATCGCCGGCGGGGAGCTCGTGCTGCACTACCAGCCCAAGCTCGCCTTCGACGGCGACCACGTCGTCGGCGTCGAGGCGCTGGCGCGCTGGCGGCACCCCGAGCGCGGCCTGCTGTTCCCCGACACCTTCATCGAGGTGGCGGAGTCCTCCGGGCTCATGGGCGAGCTGACCGTCGCCGTCCTCGACCTCGCCCTGGCGCAGGTCCGGACGTGGGCCGACACCGGGCACCGGCTCAGCGTCGCGGTCAACGTCAGCCCGTCGAACCTGGTCGACGACCGCTTCCCCGACGAGGTCGCCCAGCGCCTGCGGGTGCACGGCCTGCCCGCCTCCGCGCTGGTCCTCGAGGTGACCGAGAGCCTGCTGATGGAGGACCGCGAACGCGCCGTCAGCGTGCTGCGCCGGCTGCGGGACGCCGGGGTGGGCATCGCGATCGACGACTACGGCACCGGCTACTCCAGCCTGGCCTACCTCGCCGAGCTGCCGGTCACCGAGCTCAAGCTCGACCGGGCGTTCGTCGGCAGCATGGTCGACAGCCCGCGGAACTCGGCCATCGTCACCTCGACGCTGCAGCTGTCGCACGCGCTGGGGCTGGTGCTGGTCGCCGAGGGCGCCGAGGACCAGGCCACCGTGGACGCGCTCGCCGACCTCGGCTGCGACCAGGTGCAGGGGTACCACCTGAGCCGGCCGCTGCCGCCCGAGCAGCTGCTCGGCTGGCTGCGCGACCGCGCCGCCCGCGCAGCGGCCGTGCCGGCCTGAGCGGACGGCCTACCGGCTTCTCAGCGTCATCGAGCGGGCCTCCGACCAGCTCAGGGCCTGGCGCGGCATCGCCACCCGCCACGACGAGCACGCCACCGTCTTCCACGGGGCGGTCGTCCTCGCCTGGATCCTGATCCGGCTACGGGACCGAGCGATGCGCCCCGGTCCGCGGACACTCACGACTCGGACCGGAGATCCTCCGATCCGGTCTCGATGGCGCTCGCAGGGACGACTCGTCCCAGGCCGGGGTCGGGCGGGCCGTCGAGGGCTCGGCCGGTCAGCGCCGGGCCGCCACCGCGACCAGCGGCTGCCCCGGCGCGAGCCGCCGGGCCGGTGCAGGCCGCAGCCCCGCATCGGCGAGCTGCTGGCGCAGCGGCTCCACCTCGGGCAGCTCCATGCCTCTGCCCTGGGCGCGGAGCAGCAGGTCGAAGTGCCGACTGAACGGGTCGGACGTGGCGGCGGTCGTCGTGACCAGCAGCGCGCCACCCTCGGACAGCAGGCCCGCCACGGCCCGGAACAGCGGGACCCGCTCGGCCAGCGGCAGGTAGTAGACGACGTTGGCGAGGAGCGCGAGGTCGTAGGGGCCGCCGGCCCGGTCGCCGGCCGCCAGGGCCGCGACGTCGCCGCGCAACACGCGAGCCCGCCCGGTCAGCCCTCGCCGCGCGAGCAGCCGCTCGGCGAGGTCGGCGACGGCGTCGTCGACCTCGATCCCCGTGCCCTCCGCCACCGGCGCGGCGGCCAGCATCGCGGCCAGGTTCTGCCCCGCCCCGCAGCCGACGTCGAGCACCCGCGCGGGACGCACCTCACGCACCGCGGCCACCAGCGCCTCGTGCAGGACCGGCTCCATCGCCCGAGTGAGCTGGGCGATCGTCTCCCCCTGCTCCGCGACGTCGCGGCGTGGCGTCCCCCCGCGCAGCTGGCGAGGGAGCTCCCGATAGAGCCCGGTGTGGAAGCCGGCGAACCCCTCGTACGCGGCGCGCAGCACCTCGTCGTCCAGCAGCCGCCGTCCGCGCCGGGACAGTGACCACCCGGCGTCCGAGGCGCGGACGAGCCCGTGCGCCTGCAGCACCCGCAGCCACGGCTCGAGCAGGCCACCGTCGTCGAGGCCGAGCTGCGCACGCACGGAAGCGGTGCCGACCGGCCCGTCCCGCAGGCACTCGAGCACGCCGGTGGACGAGCCTGCCGCGGCCACCGCGAGCCGGACGGCGGCCAGACCGTCACGGGCAGCGCGCAACCACGGCACCCCGCCGCCGCGGAGGAGCTTCGCGGTCGCGACGAGGCGGCTCATGCTCGCTCACCGAGCTCAGGGCCCGGCGCGACACCACCACCCGCGAGGACGAGCACGGCACCGTCTTCCACGGCGCGATCGTGCTCGCCTCGATCCCGACCCGCTCATCGACAGGGAGACGCGCCTCGGACGCCCGCTGCGGGATGGGCCTCGGGCCACCCCTTCCCCAGCCTCCGAGGGGGACCCGGCGGTACCCGACTCGACTCCTGGCCCGTCGCCACTCCGACCTGACTGCCGGAGCTCGGGCTTCGCCGACGAGCGGCTGACAACCCCTCCATCAGCGCCTGATCAGGTCGGAGATCGTGCGGTGGTCGGCACGCCGTGCCCAGGCGATCCCAGCTCCCACCAGTGGCGAGGCCCCCTGACCGCAGGGCGTCGGGCTCCGCAGCCCTGTGGCGCAGGGAGCTCGACGCCTCATGCCGCGATCAGCAGGTGGAGCGGCGGCCACACCGTCCGGCGTGGACTGCAGGAGCACCTCGGACACCAGGACATCGGTCGCGGACGTCGGAGGGTTGTCCACCCGATCGACGCCACGTCGCCCCGCCGGTCGAGGGAGGTCGAGCTCCTCCCCCCTACAAGCCGGCCCTCCCACGCCCGACCGCGAGCCGGTTGCATCGGTGTCGCCGAACGGGACAACTGCCGCGAGGAGATCACATGAGGTCCGCTGTCGCCGTGGTCGCCACCATCGCCGTGGCGGCGTGCAGCCCATCGTCCCCGGCCAGCGACCGGGCCGTCGGGAACAGCGGCCCAGCGGGCACCGGCGCGACCTCGACCACCCCACACGCACGTCAGGAGGCAGCCACCATGCGCATCCGCTTGACCGTCGACGGCGCCAGCGCCACCGCCACCGCACGTCTCTACGACACCGCCACGGCCCGCGACCTCGCGTCGCTGCTGCCGGTCACGCTCACGCTCCACGACCTGGGTGGGCGGGAGAAGGCCGGTGCACTGCCGCGCGCGCTGGCCGCCGACGAGGGGCAGAGCGACTACCGCGCTGGCCAGCTCGGCTACTGGTCGCCGAGCCACGACCTGGCGGTCTACTACCACGAGGACGGCTTTCGCATCCCGTCGCCGGGCACCGTGATGGTCGGCGAGATCGAGTCCGGACTGGACGCGATCAGCAGCGCCGAGGATGACGCGATCGTGCGCATCACCGCCGCCGAGTAGGCCACACCACCGTTCTGCAGCGTCACTCCTCGAACCGCCGGGCGGGCCCGGATCGACGTCGGGCTGACGAGCTGCCACCGGTCTGCTGACACACCCACATCCACACCCCGCGAGAGGGGACCCCTCCTGTGAACCCGACCTACGACTTCACCGGCCGCGTCGCGTTCGTCACCGGCGCCAGCTCCGGGATGGGCCTGGCCACCGCTCGGGCCTTCGCCGAGGCCGGCGCGGCCGTCACGCTGGCCGACGTCGACGCCGACGCGCTCGCCGCGTCCGAGACGGAGCTGCGCGAGGCCGGGCACCGGGTGCTCGCCGTGCGCTGCGACGTCGCCGACGAAGACCAGGTCGCCGCGGCCGTCTCCGCGACCGTCGACACGTTCGGCAGCCTGGACTTCGCCTACAACAACGCCGGCATCCAGTCGCCCACGACCGACGCCGCCGATGAGCCCGCCGAGGTGTTCGACCGGGTCAACGGGATCAACCTGCGGGGGATCTGGGCCAGCATGAAGCACGAGCTCGCCCACATGCGCACCCAGGGCTCCGGTGCGATCGTCAACTGCTCCTCACTCGGCGGGCTGGTCGGCCTGCCCGGCCGCGCCGCCTACCACGCCTCCAAGCACGGCGTGATCGGGCTGACCCGCAGCGCCGCGCTCGAGTACGCCCCTCGCGGCATCCGCGTCAACGCCATCTGCCCCGGCACCATCGAGACCCCGATGGTCACCCGGATGTTCGACTCCGGTGACCTCGACCGCGACGAGGCCGCCGCCAACCAGCCCATCGGTCGGCTCGGCACCGCCGAGGAGATGGCCGCCGCCGTGCTGTGGCTGTGCAGCCCCGGCGCCAGCTTCGTCGTCGGCGTCGCCCTGCCCGTCGACGGCGGCTACACCGCCCGCTGACCCCACCCGATCCGCGAGGCGCCCCCGGTGACGTCCGCGTCGAGGACCGGCCGGACCCGGAACCGAGCAGCCGACCGATGCAGCCACCCGGCTGTCGGCGACCCTGCGGGCCGCATCCCGCGGACGAGTTGCGGACCGAGACCCTGTCGGAGGGTTCGTCCGAGCCTCCGACGGAGGTGGATCCGCAGGTCAGGGTGGTGGAGACGAGGGGAATCGAACCCCTAACCCCCGCCTTGCAAAGGCGGTGCTCTGCCAATTGAGCTACGTCCCCGGGGCTGTCCCCGGCCGGCCCCGCGAGGGGACCGGGGTCAGCGGGTGGTGGGGCGGCTGACGGCCTGTGGGCCGCTGGTGGCCTCGTGCCACAGGTCGGCCTCGGCCTTGCCTGCGCCTCCTCCGGCGCGGCGCCGCACTGCGGCGACACCCGCTGCCGCGACGGCGGCCAGAGCCAGCTTCTTCAACACGCGGTACCTCCTGCGGTCGACGGCGCCACGGACGGCGCCCCCGCGCCGTGACGACGGGGCCGTCCGGCGCCGGGGCACCGGTACACGGGTGGGCCTGGGAGGACTTGAACCTCCGGCCTCATCCTTATCAGGGATGCGCTCTAACCGCCTGAGCTACAGGCCCGTGGACCTCGACCAATGTACCCGGCCCCTCGCGCGGCCCGGCACCTGGCCCCCCTCTACTCGCGCTCGGCGAGCGTGACCTCGAGACCGCCGACGAGGTCGGCACAGAGGTTGTAGATGAAGGCCGCGACGGTGCACAGCGCGGTCATGAGCACGATGTTGATCGCACCGATGACCGCCGCGCCGCCGAAGACGATGCCCGGGGTGATCACGTTCCCGCCGCCTTCGCCGCCCTCGGCGCCGGAGGCGGTGCCGAGCTGGCCGAAGAGGTCGTTGAGGGTGTCGAAGACGCCCAGGCCGGACAGGACGCCGTAGAGGACGCCGACCGCGACCATCCAGATGAAGAACAGCGCGATCGACAGGACCAGCGAGATCTTCAGCGCCGACCAGGTGTCGATGTGCCGCAACTGCAGGCGGGCCCGCCGCGGGCCGCGGGGACCGCGCTTGGGGGCCTTGCCCGCGGCCGGCTGACCGCCACGGGCGGCGGCCGGCGGCGGAGCCGCGGCTGCAGCGACCGGGGTGATGGTCTGGGTGGTGCCCGACGAGCCCGGGCCCGCGCCGGCCGGCGGCGGGGCGGCACCGGCCGGCTGCTGCCCGGCCGGCTGGGCGGGCACCTGACCGGTGTCCGGCTTGGACAGCGACGGCGCACCGCCGGTGGCCGGCTGCGCGGCCGGGGCGGCCCCGGTCTGCGCACCCGCGGCCGGGGCTCCGCCAGCGGAGGCACCGGCGGCGGACGCCCCGGTGGGCGGGCCACCGGCCGGCGCACCGCCCGCGGACGGACCACCGGCCGGAGGGGTCCCCGCCGGGCCGGCCGGCGACGGGTCTGCCCCGGGCGCCCTGTCCGCTCCGGCGCCGTCCGGGCGGACCCCGGTGCGCACCGCCTGCGGCCGGTCGCTCATGCCAGTCTCCCGTTCGCCTGCGGCCCTCGCCGCGTTCTCGCGACCGGGCGCCCCGGCGCACAGCCGAGGGCGCCCGGGCGCCGGTCGTTCCCGTCAGGAGGAGGCCGGAGGGAGCCGTGGCGCGCGGCCACGGTCCCCCGTGCTCCCGGTCCCACCCTAGGCGGCGGGCTCGTCGTTGTCCGTCGTCCGGGCGATCGCCACGATCGTCACGTCCTCGGGCAAGTTCATGAGCTTGACACCCATGGTGGCCCGGTCCTTGTTGTGGCGCACCCCGTTGACCGGGGTCCGGATGACACCGCCGCCGGAGGTGATCGCGTACAGCTCGTCACCGAGCCGCACCGCCAGGGCCCCCACCAGGTTGCCCTTGCGCGCCTTGGGGTCGGCGGTGAGCACGCCCTTGCCGCCGCGACCCTGGTTCGGGTAGTTCTCGATCCCGGTCCGCTTGGCGAAGCCGCGCTCGGTGGCGACGAGCACGTCGACGCCCTCCTCGACGACCATCATCGACAGCAGCGAGTCGTCCGAGCCCAGGGAGATCCCCCGGACGCCCTCGGTGGCCCGCCCCATCGGCCGCAGCGTGGCGTCGTCGGCCTTGAACCGGATCGACATCGCCTTGCGGGTGACCAGCAGCAGGTCCTGCTCCTGGTCGATGAGCGCCGCGCCGACCAGCTCGTCGCTCTCCCGCAGGTTGATCGCGATGACGCCGCCGCTGCGCGGGGAGTCGAAGTCGGTCAGCCGCGTCTTCTTCACCTGCCCGTTCGCCGTGGCCAGGACCAGGTACGGGGCGACCCCGTAGTCCTTGATCTGCATGACCTGGGCGATCTTCTCGTCGGGCTGGAAGGCGAGGATGTTGGCCACGTGCGCGCCGCGGGCGGTGCGGTTGGCCTCGGGCAGCTCGTAGGCCTTCGCCCGGTACACCCGGCCCTTGTTCGTGAAGAACAGGATCCAGTCGTGGGTGGAGCCCACGAAGAAGTGGTCGACGAGGTCGTCCTGCTTGAGGGCCGCACCCATCACGCCCTTGCCGCCGCGGCGCTGGGAGCGGTAGAGGTCGCTCTTGGTGCGCTTGGCGTAGCCGGTGCGGGTGATGGTGACGACGACCTCCTCCTCCGCGATGAGGTCCTCCATCGTCACGTCGCCGTCGTTGGCGACGAACTTGGTGCGCCGGTCGTCGCCGTACTTCTCGACGATCTCGGCCAGCTCGTCCCGGATGATCTCCCGCTGCCGCTGCGGGGAGTCGAGGATCGCCTGCAGCTCGGCGATGCGGGCCTCGATCTCGGCCAGCTCGTCCATGATCCGCTGGCGCTCGAGGGCGGCCAGCCGGCGCAGCTGCAGGTCGAGGATCGCGACGGCCTGGATCTCGTCGACGTCGAGGAGCTCCATCAGGCCGCTGCGGGCCGCCTCGGCCGACTCGCTGCGGCGGATGAGCGCGATGACCGCGTCGAGCTGGTCGAGGGCCTTGGCGTAGCCGCGCAGGATGTGCGCGCGCTCCTCGGCCTTGCGCAGCCGGTAGCGGGTCCGCCGCTGGATGACCTCGATCTGGTGGTCGACGTAGAGGCGCACGAGCTCGTCGAGGCGCAGCGTCCGCGGGACGCCGTCGACGATCGAGAGCATGTTGCAGCCGAAGGAGGTCTGCAGCTGGGTGTGCTTGTAGAGGTTGTTCAGGACGACCTTGGCCACGGCGTCGCGGCGCAGGGTGATGACCAGTCGTCGGCCGACCCGGTCGCTGGACTCGTCGGCGATCTCGCTGATGCCCTGCAGCCGGCCGTCCTTGACCCCCTCGGCGATGGCCTCGGCGAGGTTGTCCGGGTTGACCTGGTAGGGCAGCTCGGTGACGACGAGCTGCACCCGGCCGCGGGCGTCCTCCTCGACGGTGACCACCGCGCGCATGCGGACCGAGCCGCGGCCGGTGCGGTAGGCCTCCTCGATGCCGTCGCGGCCGACGATGAGGCCGTGGGTCGGGAAGTCGGGGCCCTTGATCCGCTCCATGCACGCGGTGAGGGCCTCCTCCGGCTCGGCGTCGGGGTGCTCGAGCACCCAGAACACCGCGGCGGCGACCTCGCGCAGGTTGTGCGGCGGCATGTTGGTGGCCATGCCGACGGCGATGCCGGCCGAGCCGTTGATCAGCAGGTTGGGGATGCGCCCCGGCAGGACCAGCGGCTCCTGGTTCTTGCCGTCGTAGTTGGGCTGGAAGTCGACGGTCTCCTCGTCGATGTTGGCCAGCATCTCCATGGCCAGCGGCGTGAGCCGGGCCTCGGTGTAGCGCATGGCCGCGGCCGGGTCGTTGCCCGGGGAGCCGAAGTTCCCCTGACCGTCGACCAGCGGATAGCGCATCGACCACGGCTGGGCCAGCCGCACGAGGGCGTCGTAGATCGAGCTGTCGCCGTGCGGGTGGTAGTTACCCATCACCTCACCGACGACGCGGGCGCACTTGACGTAGCCGCGGTCGGGACGGAAGCCCTGGTCGTACATCGCGAACAGCACGCGGCGGTGCACGGGCTTGAGGCCGTCGCGGACCTCGGGCAGCGCGCGGCCCACGATGACGCTCATCGCGTAGTCGATGTAGCTGCGCTGCATCTCCTGCTGGAGGTCGACCGGCTCGACGCGGTCGCGGGCAGGGGTCTCGGTCACGGTTCAGGTCTCCACGGTTGCGCAGGAGGGGAACGGGCGGGCGGAGGACGTCCGGGGACGTCCCCCGCGCTCACACGTCGAGGAAGCGGACGTCCTTGGCGTTGCGGGTGATGAAGCTGCGGCGGGCGTCGACGTCCTCGCCCATCAGCACGCTGAACAGCTCGTCGGCGGTCGCGGCGTCCTCGAGGGTGACCTGCGACAGGATCCGGGTCTCGGGGTTCATCGTGGTCTCCCACAGCTCCGTGGCGTTCATCTCGCCGAGCCCCTTGAACCGCTGGATCGCGTCGTCCTTGGGCAGCTTGCGGCCGGCCTCGGCGCCGGTCTTGAGGACGGCGTCGCGCTCCTTGTCGGTGTAGACGTACTCGTCACCGAACTTGCCACCCCACTTGATCTTGTACAGCGGCGGGTTGGCCAGGTAGACGTGCCCGGCCTCCACCAGCGGCCGCATGAAGCGGAACAGCAGCGTCAGCAGCAGGGTGCGGATGTGCTGGCCGTCGACGTCGGCGTCGGCCATGAGGACGATCTTGTGGTACCGGAGCTTGGAGACGTCGAACTCGTCGTGGATGCCGGTGCCGAAGGCGGTGATCATCGACTGGACCTCGTTGTTCTTGAGGACCCGGTCGATGCGCGCCTTCTCGACGTTGATGATCTTGCCGCGGATGGGCAGGATCGCCTGGAACATCGAGTCGCGGCCGGACTTGGCCGAGCCGCCGGCCGAGTCGCCCTCGACGATGTAGATCTCCGAGGCGCGCGGGTCGGTGGAGCGGCAGTCGGCCAGCTTGCCCGGCAGCGAGTTGTTGCTCAGCAGGTTCTTGCGGGCCAGCTTGCGGGCGTCCTGCGCGGCGCGGCGGGCGCGGGCGGCCGAGGCGGCCTTGGTGATGATGGTCTTGGCCTCGGCCGGGTTGGCCTCGAACCAGTGCGAGATCTGCTCGTTGCAGACCCGCTGCACGAAGCCCTTGACCTCGGTGTTGCCGAGCTTGGTCTTCGTCTGGCCCTCGAACTGCGGATCGCCGATCTTGACCGAGACGATCGCGGCCAGGCCCTCGCGGATGTCCTCGCCGGTGAGCTTCTCGTCCTTCTCCTTGAGCAGCTTCTTCTCGACGGCGTAGCGGTTGACGATCGAGGTCAGCGCGGTGCGGAAGCCCTCCTCGTGGGTGCCGCCCTCGTGCGTGTTGATCGTGTTGGCGAAGGAGTAGACCGACTCCGAGTATGCGTCGGACCACTGCATCGCGACCTCGATGCTCATCCGCATGTCGTTCTTGCCGAGACCCTCGGCGCCGAAGCCGACGATCGAGCGGTGGATCGGCGTCTTCTTGGCGTTGATGTGGCGGACGTAGTCCTCGAGGCCGCCGTCGTAACGGTAGGTGATCTCCGTGGGCTCGAACGCCGCGTCCTCGTGGCCCGGGGCGGGGGCCGCGTCGGCCAGCGAGATCTCGTCGGCCATGCCCGTGTCGGCCTTGCCCTGGCCGGGCCGCTCGTCGCGCAGGACGATCGTCAGGCCCCTGTTCAGGAAGGCCATCTCCTGCAGGCGGCGGCTGATCGTGTCGAACGAGTAGGTCGTCGTCTCGAAGATCGACCCGTCGGCCCAGAAGGTGATCTGGGTGCCGCGCTTGGTGGTCGGGCCGACCTCCTCGAGCGGGCCGGGCTTGGCCAGCGCGTAGCTCTGGTGGTACTCCCGGCCGTCGCGCCAGATGCGCACGTCGAGCGAGCTGGACAGCGCGTTGACGACGGTGACGCCGACGCCGTGCAGGCCGCCGGAGACCGCGTAGCTCTTGCCGTCGAACTTGCCGCCCGCGTGCAGCACGGTCATGACGACCTCGACGGTCGGCCGCTTCTCCCGCGGGTGCACGTCGACCGGGATGCCACGGCCGTTGTCCTCGACGCGCACCCCGCCGTCGGCCAGCAGCGTGACCCGGACGGTGTCGCAGTGACCGGCCAGGGCCTCGTCGACGGAGTTGTCGACGACCTCCCACACCATGTGGTGGAGACCGCGCTCCCCCGTGGAGCCGATGTACATGCCCGGCCGCTTGCGGACCGCCTCGAGCCCCTCGAGGACGGTGATGGAACTGCCGGAGTAGCTGTTGTCGGTCTGGGTCCGAGCGACCACGTGGGGCCCTTCTGTCACGCTCCCGGCGCGGGCCCCCCTCCCGACGGGGAGGGTCCCGAGGGCGCACAGCGCCACTGAGCCGGATGCTGGGGATTCCTGTCCTCCATGTTACCGGGTCCACCGACAGGAACGTCGCCGTCCACGCCCTGACGTGGCGTCTGCGCCACTCGCGGCACCGGCTGCACCACTGGTGCTGGCCCGGGGGTCGACACGCCCGCCCAGGGCCGCTGGCCGGTCCACCGGACGGCACCGTCCGTCCCGGGCTCCCAGACTGGTCGGCATGCAGCCCGCGCAGCGCGCACTCACCTGTCTGGTCACCGGTGCCACCGGCTACGTCGGCGGCCGACTCGTGCCCGAGCTCCTGGCCGCCGGTCACCGCGTGAGGGTGCTCACCCGCGCGCCGCGGAAGCTGCGCGACCGGCCCTGGATCGGGCAGGTGGAGGTCGCCGAGGCCGATGCCGCCGACGCCGAGGCGGTGGCCCGCGCCTGCGCCGACGTCGACGTCGTCTACTACCTCGTCCACTCCCTCGGCAGCGGCCCGGAGTTCGAGGCCACGGAACGGCGGACGGCGGAGGTGGTGGCCCGCGCCGTGCGGGAGGCCGGCGTCGGCCGGCTGGTCTTCCTCGGCGGGCTGGAGCCGGAGGACGAGGAGCTCTCCCCGCACCTGCGCAGCCGGGCGGAGGTGGCGCGGGTGCTGCTGGGCTCCGGGGTGCCGACGGTGGTCCTGCGCGCGGCGGTCGTCCTCGGGTCGGGGTCGGTGTCGTTCGAGATGCTGCGCTACCTCACCGAGCGGCTGCCGGTGATGGTCACCCCCCGCTGGGTGCACAGCCGGATCCAGCCGATCGCCATCCGCGACGTCCTGCGCTACCTGGTCGGCTGCGCCACCCTGCCGCCCGACGTGCACCGCAGCTTCGACATCGGCGGCCCCGACGTCATGGACTACGCCACGATGATGCAGCGCTACGCCGAGGTGACCGGCCTGCCGCGGCGGCGGATCCTGCCGGTCCCGGTCTTCTCCCCGTCGCTGTCGAGCCACTGGGTCGGCGTCATCACGCCGGTCCCGGCGGGCATCGCGCGGCCGTTGGTGGAGTCCCTGCGCAACACCGTCGTCTGCAAGGAGCACGACATCGCGCAGTACGTGCCCGACCCGCCCGAGGGACTGCTCGGCTTCGACGAGGCGGTGCGGCTGGCCGTGCTGAAGGTCCGCAACAACGCCGTCGACACCCGGTGGAGCGGCGCGTCGGTGCCCGGGGCGCCGTCGGACCCGTTGCCCTCCGACCCCGACTGGGCCGGCGGCAGCCTCTACCTCGACGAGCGGACCAAGGAGACCGACGCCCCGCCCGAGGCGCTGTGGCGGGTCGTCGAGGGCATCGGCGGGGAGACCGGCTGGTACAGCTTCCCCCTGGCCTGGGAGGTGCGCGGCTGGCTGGACCGCGCCGTGGGGGGCGTCGGCCTGCGCCGCGGCCGGCGCGACCCCCGTGACCTCCACGTCGGGGACGCGCTGGACTGGTGGCGGGTCGAGGAGCTCGACGAGGGCCGGCTGCTGCGGCTGCGCGCCGAGATGCGGCTGCCCGGCCTGGCCTGGCTCGAGTTCCACGTGGAACGGACCGACTCCGGGCGCACCCGGCTGCGGCAGAAGGCGACCTTCCACCCGCTGGGCCTGCTCGGCCAGCTCTACTGGTGGAGCGTCTCGCCGTTCCACGGGATCGTCTTCGGCAGCATGATCCGCAACATCACCAAGACCGCCGAGGCGTCGGCCGCCCGTTCCCCGCAGGAGCACGACCGCGCCGCCTGACCCCACGGCCCTGGTCACCCCGGCCCACACCGCCGGCGGGCGCCGTCCCCCGCCTGCGCCCGGCCGTGCGGACGCGGCACGTCCTCCCACACCGCAGCGCGTCCTCCCTGACGGGAGGCGGTCGGGGAGGACGCGCCACGATCAGTGGAAGGACCCCCTACCCCCCACCACTCGCAGGCTCGCGGCGGGACCCGGCCGGGCCGCGACCCACAGCGGTGTGCGCGTTGGTTGCCGAGTGCTGGCCCGGGCTCGCACGCCGGCAGGAGCTGGTGCCGGTCGGCTGACCACGGTGGGGGCGTGAGCTGCAGCAAGGTGCGCCCACGGCGCATCCGGTCTCCAGGACGAGCCCTCGGCGCACGTCACCGCCGGCGCCGGAGGCCACGGCCGCCAACCGATCGGCACACCGCTGTCAGACCAGCAGCTGAGCGGTGGCCAGCTCCCGGTAGAGCGGGCTGGTCCCCACCAGCTCGGCGTGCGTGCCACGGGCGACCACGCGGCCGGCGTCGAGGACGACGATCTGGTCGCTGTCGAGCACGGTGGACAGCCGGTGGGCGACGACCAGCAGCGCCCGGTCGGCGGCCGCCGCGGCCAGCGTGTCGCGCAGCAGCCCCTCGTTGCGCGCGTCGAGGCTGGCCGTCGGCTCGTCGAGCAGCAGCAGCGCCGGGCGGGACAGCAGCGACCGGGCGATCGCCAGCCGCTGCCGCTCCCCACCGGACAGCAGCACCCCCTCGTCGCCGACCGGCACGTCCAGGCCGCGCGCCGAGCGCTGCACCACGCCGGTGAGGCCGACGTCGGCCAGCACCGCCCACAGCTCGTCGTCACCGGCGTCCGGGGCGGCCAGCAGCAGGTTCTCCCGGACCGTCCCGGCCAGCACCGGCGCCTCCTGCTCGACGTAGCCGATCCGGGCCCGCAGCGCCGCGCGCGGCAGCTCCCGGACGTCGGTGCCGGCCCACCGGATCACGCCGCCCGAGAGCGGGTAGAAGCCCTCGACCAGCGCCAGCACCGTGGACTTGCCGGCGCCCGAGGGGCCCACCAGTGCCACCCGGCTGCCCGGCGGCACGGCCAGGGAGACCCCGCGCAGCACCTGCGTGCCGTCGGGATAGGCGAACGAGACGTCGTCGAGCTCGAGCAGCGGGGCGGGTGAGCCGGGGGCGGGGACGCGGGGTGCCGTCGTCGCGCCGCCCACCTCGGGGGCGTCGTCGCGCTCGGGCTCGAGCGCCAGGACCTCCTGCACGCGGGCCAGGGCACCCAGCCCGGTCTGCAGCTGGGTCCACGCCCCGATCGCCTGGCCGAGGGGCATCACCAGCAGGAACAGGTAGAGGATGAACGCGACCAGGTCGGCGACGGCGATCGAGCCGGTGGCCACCCGGTAGCCGCCCAGCCCCAGGACGGCGAGGAACGCGCCCTGGACGGCGATCGACCCGGCCGGCTGCACCAGGGCCTCGACCCGGGCCACCGAGACGCCGGCCCGGTACGCCCGTGCCGCGCTCTCGCCGACGCCGGCCACCTCGCGGGCGGTGGCCCCGCTGGCCCGGATGGTGCGCACCGCCGACAGCGCCCGCTCCACCGACGCCGTCATGGCGCCGACCTCCTCCTGCGCCTCGCGGGACAGCGTGCGCACCCGCCGGCTGGTGCTGACCACCACGGTCAGCCCCACCGCGACGGAGGCGACGGTGACCAGGAGCAGCCAGACGTCGACCAGCGCCATGGCCACCAGCGCGCCGACGCCGACGACCGCCGAGCCCGCCACCTCGACCACGCCGGAGGTCACCGTCGCCCGCAGCATCGTGGTGTCGGCGCCGATGCGGGACATCAGGTCGCCGGTGCGGCGGCGGTCGTACTCGGCCACCGGGAGCCGCAGCAGCCGGTCGGCCAGCGTCCGGCGGGTGGTGAGGACGACGCCCTCGCCGGTGCGCTGCAGCAGGTAGGACTGCACCGCGTTGAGCACCGCCCCGGCGACCAGGACGAGCAGCAGCGCGGCGACGGCGGGCAGCAGCGGCCGGCCCGCGCCGACGGCGGAGATCACCCGGCCGGTGAGCGCCGGCTGCGCCAGGGCCGCGGCGGCGCCCACCAGCGACAGCCCGGCGGCCAGCAGCAGCGGACGGCGGTGCGGCCGGACCAGCGGCAGCAGGTCGCGCAGCCCGGCGGCCGGGGAGGGAGCCGGTCCGGGGGTCGGCTCGCCGGTCAGGGTCCCGTCGCCGGGCGGGGCGTCGTCGGCGGTGGTGGCCACGTCGAGCTCGGTCGCCGGGCCGGGGCTCAGGCGACGCCCGCGAGGGCGGAGACCATGGCACCGAGCAGCCGGGCGTGGTGCTCGAGCAGCTCCGGCCGGTGGCCGTCGGGCCGGATCGCGGCCAGGTGCCCGGCGGCGGCCCAGAACTCGTCGCCGTCGTCGGTGCCCAGCAGGAGCCCGCGGACGGCCGGGTCGGCCACCAGCCGGCGCACCGCCCCACCGTCCTCGGCGGCCAGCAGCACCCAGCGGGCGTCGAAGACCTCGTCACCGCTGGGCACCGGTACCAGCCCGCCGGTGCGGTGCCGCCAGAAGCGGGCCGGGGACAGCCGCAGGCCGGGCAGCGGCAGCAGCACCGGCGCGGCGGTGACGGCGTACTGCGGCACGGTGTAGCGCTTGTCGACGAAGACGACGTCGAAGGCCACCAGCTCCAGTGCCCCGGCCCGCCCGCGCATCACCCCGGCGGCCCGGTGGTCCCGGGTGGTGCGGACCGGCGCGGTGGCGACCAGCTCGGCGAGGACGGCGTCCTCCGGCGCGGTGCCGTCGGAGACGGTCCAGCCGTGCTGCAGCGCCCAGCCCTGCGCGCCCACCGGGTCGCCCTGGTAGCGGAAGACCTGCTCGACGACCGACGGCGGCCGCAGCCGCGGGCCCCAGGCGACCCCGCCCGGCTGCGGCTGCCCGACGTCCACCGGCCGCCCGGCGTGCGGCTGCCCGGGCTCCTCGGCGGGCGGGTGCTCGGCGGGCCGCTGCTCGGCGGGCCGGTGCTCGTCCCCGGCCGGCGGCAGGTCCCAGCCCGGCGGCTGCCAGGCGCTCGCGCCGGAGCCGGTGCCCGGCCCTCCCTTGGTCAGGTCGACACCGTCCCCGTCGCCCAGGTGGGCCGGCTCCTGCCAGCCGTCGGGCCGGCCCGCCTCGCCTGGGCGGCGGTCGTCGTCGCGGTCGTGGTCGCTCGGGCCGCTCATCGCTGCACCGTCCTCCCGGGTGCCCGGTCCCAGCCGGGCGTGCCCTCATCCGTACGTGTCGCGGGGTCCCCGCCCGCGGACCGACCGCGGGCCCTTCTTCCAGCTGGGGGCCGTCGGTCCGACAACGCGCAGCCGGGTCACGACGTCCCCGCCGACCTGCGCGCGCAGCCGGGCGAGGATCGTCGGGGCCAGCAGCCGCAGCTGCGTGGCCCAGGCGGTGGACTCGGCGACGACGAGCAGCTCCCCCTCGGTGAGCGTCTCGGGGCGGCAGTGCGCGGCGATGTCGGGCCCGACCAGCGTCGACCACCGGCCGAACACCGCGCCGACCCGCGTCTGCTCCGACCAGTCCTGCGTGCTGACCAGCGAGTCGACGAGCCGGGCCAGCGGCTGCGGGTCGTCGTCGCCGGGGTGGGGACCGGTCCACCGCCGCCGCGGGCCGGCCACCCGGCGGCGGGTGGGGGCCGGTCGCGAGGCCGAGGCCGCCCGGGCCGCCTCCAGTGCGGCGCGGGCGATGTCGCTGGGCCGGGCCGGGCGGTCGTCAGACACCGGGCACCTCCTCCCCCGTGGGCTCCACCAGCGTCGCCGTCCCGTCGGAGACCTCCACGCGCGCTCCTCTCAGCTCCTCGGGCACGTCGTCGAGGACGGCCGCGGTGACGAGCGTCTGCTCCGCCGCGCGGGCCACCTCGGCGAGCGCGGCCCGCCGGCCGGCGTCCAGGGTGGCGAAGACGTCGTCCAGGACCAGGATCGGCTCCTCGCCGTCGGCCCGCAGCAGGCCGAAGCAGCCCAGCTTGAGCGCCAGCGCCAGCGACCAGGACTCCCCGTGGCTGGCGAAGCCCTTGGCCGGCGCGGGTCCCAGGTGCAGCACCAGGTCGTCGCGGTGCGGGCCGACCAGCGTCACGCCGCGGTCGACCTCGTCGCGGCGGCGCTCGGCGATGCGCTCGCGCAGCGCCGCGGACAGCTCGGCGGCCGGCGGTGTCGGGACGGCGGGCTCCAGCGGCGACCCGTCGCCGGCCCGGGGCACGCTGCTGGCGTAGCCCAGGCCCGCGGGCACCGAGCCCGGTCCGGCGACGCCGGCGTAGGCGCGCGCCACGTGCGGCACGAGGTCGGCGACCAGCGCCAGCCGGGCGGCCAGCAGCTGCCCGCCGAGCTCCACCAGGTGGGTGTCCCAGACGTCGAGCGTGGCCAGCGCGTCGCCGCGGGCCATCCGGGCGGTCTTGAGCAGGGCGTTGCGCTGCCGGAGCACCCGGTCGTAGTCGCTGCGGACGCCGGCCAGCCGCGGGGTGCGGCTGACCAGCAGGTCGTCGAGGAAGCGCCGCCGCTCGGCGGGGTCGCCACGCACCAGCGCGAGGTCCTCGGGGGCGAACAGCACGGTCTTGACCAGCCCGAGCAGCTCCCGCGGGCGGGGCAGCGCGGCCCGGTTGACCCGCACCCGGTTGGCCCGCCCGGGGTTGACCTCCACCTCGACGAGCAGCTCGCGGTCCTCGCGCCGCAGCGCCGCCCGGACGACGGCCTGCGACGCCCCGTGCCGCACCAGCGGGGCGTCGGCCGACACCCGGTGGCTGCTCATGGTCGCGAGGTAGCCGACCGCCTCCACGAGGTTGGTCTTGCCCTCCCCGTTGCGGCCGACGATGACCGTGGGGCCCGGCTGCAGCGCCAGGTCGACCTTCGCCCAGCTGCGGAAGTCGACCAGCTGCAGGTGCCGGACGTACACCTCAGCGCCTGCCCGCTGGTGAGGTGCTGGAACGCCCCCCCTGCAAGCCCCCACGAGCCTCTGTCGGCCTTCCTGCAGGGGCCCGCCGCGAGCCTGCGAGCGGTGGGGGGCAGGGAGGTCCTTCCCGGGGGGCAGGGGGGTCCTCCGTCATGCCGGGCGCTCGACCTCCTGCGCCTGGACGGCGTGCACCGCGTGCCCGCCGAACTGGTTGCGCAGGGCGGCCACCGCCTTCATGGTCGGGGAGTCCTCCTGGCGGGAGGAGAACCGGGCGAACAGCGAGGCGGCGATGGCCGGCATGGGGACGGCGTTGTCGATGGCCTCCATGACCGTCCAGCGGCCCTCGCCGGAGTCCTCGGCGTAGCCGGAGATCTGCTCCAGGGCCGGGTCCTCCTGCAGCGCGCGGACCAGCAGGTCCAGCAGCCAGGAGCGGATGACGGTGCCCTGGGTCCAGGAGGCGACGACGCCGGGGACGTCCTCGATGAGGTCCTTGGCGGCCAGCAGCTCGTAGCCCTCGCCGTAGGCCTGCATCATCGCGTACTCGATGCCGTTGTGGACCATCTTCGCGTAGTGGCCGGCACCGACCGGGCCGGCGTGCACGAACCCGGCGCCGGGCACGGCCTGGCCCGACGCGTCGGTCGGCTCGGGCGGCTTGAGCGCGTCGAACACCGGCTGCACCTTGGCGACGTCCTCGGCGGAGCCCCCGACCATCAGCGCGTAGCCGTTCTCCAGGCCCCACACCCCACCGGAGACACCGGCGTCCACGTAGCCGATGCCCTTCTCGCCCAGGATCCCGGCGTGCACCGCGTCGTCGGTGAACTTGGAGTTGCCGCCGTCGACGACGACGTCGCCGGGCTCGAGCAGGTCCCCCAGCTCGCGGACGGTCTGCCGCGTGGGGTCACCGGCCGGGACCATCACCCACACCACGCGCGGGGCCGACAGCGCGCCGACCAGCCCCTCCAGGCTGTCGACGTCCCGCCTGCCGGGCGCGCGGTCGTACCCGACCACCTCGTGACCGGCGCGACGCAGCCGCTCGGCCATGTTGCCGCCCATCTTGCCCAGCCCGATCAGCCCCAGCTGCACGGCTTCAGTCCTCTCGTCGCACACCGTCGTCGTCATGCGGGCGCACGCGCCGGTGCGGGTGCCCGCGCACTGCCGTGCCCGGGCCGGCGGCCCGGGACACCTCGTCGCCACGGCCCTCCTGCGGGGTCCCGCCGCCGGGGCCTCCCACGGTGAGGGCAGGAGGGTCCTCCTCAGCCGGGCAGGCGCACCGGCATGATCAGGTAGCGGTAGCTGCCCGGGCGGTCGGCAGGGCGCTGGGCGCCGTCCCCGTCGTCGGCGGCCGGCTCCTCGACACCGGAGAGCACGGCGGGCTTGAGCGGGCTGGTGAAGTCCATCCGCGCCCGGCCGGTGTGCACCGCGGCCAGCCCGTCGAGCAGGAACGTCGGGTTGAAGCCGATGGTCAGCGGGTCGCCGTCGAACTCGACGTCGCAGCGCTCCTCGGCCTGGCCCTCGTCGTCGCTGCCGCCGGCGCGCAGGGTCACCTGGCCGGGGGTGAACTCGCAGCGCAGCGGGGTGCCCCGCTCGGCGACCAGCGCCACCCGCTTGGCGGCGTCGGTGAACGGCACGACCGGCAGCGTCGCGTTGGCGCTGGAGTCGCTCGGCATGATCGCCCGGTACTTCACGAACTCGGCGTCGAGCAGCCGGGTGGTGGTCTGCCGGTCCTTGCCGGACAGGCCGAGGATGCCCTCGCCCGAGCCGCCGGAGGACAGCGAGACGACGATCTCCGGGCCGCTGGTCAGCGTCCGGGCCGCCTCGGCCAGCGTCCGGGCGGGCACCAGCACGGCGGCCGAGACCCCCGGGGTCTCCGGGCGCCAGGCGAACTCGCGCACCGCCAGCCGGTAGCGGTCGGTGGCCGCGAGGGTCACCCGGTCGTCGTCGATCTCCAGCCGCACGCCGGTGAGCATCGGCAGGGTGTCGTCGCGCCCGGCGGCGACGGCGACCTGGGCGACCGCCTCGGCGAACACGTCGCTGTCGACCACACCCGCCGACGACGGCATGGACGGCAGGGACGGGTAGTCCTCGACCGGCAGCGTCGGCAGGCTGAACCGGGCGTTGCCGCAGGTGATCGACAGGCGCGGGCCCTCGGCACGGACCTCGACCGGGTGCGGCGGCAGCGCCCGGGTGATCTCGGCCAGCAGCCGGCCGGGGACGAGCACGCGGCCGCTCTCCCCGCCCTGCACGTCGACCTCCGCGCGCGCAGAGACCTCGTAGTCGAAGCCGGACACCGACAGCTGGCTGCCGTCGACCTCGAGCAGGATGCCGGCGAGCACCGGCACCGACGGGCGCGGCGGCAGGCTGCGCGCCGTCCACGCGACGGCATCGGCGAGCACCTCGCGTGTCACCCGGAACTCCATGACCGACCCACCCCAGCTCTGCACGGCCCACTGCTTCGTCGTCTGTGCACCGCTGCTGTCCGGCGTCCGTGCGCCGACCGGGCGCGGTGCGTCGTTCATCGTGCCCGTCCGGCCTGGTCCGGGGGAACCCGGGACCCGATCAGGGGCCGCTCAGCGGGTTCCCGACCAGGTCGGAGCGACTGCCCGGAGCCCCTCCGGCCGGAGCTTCCCCACCCCTACTGGGGTTCAAGGAATCCTCGATACATCTCCCTCATCTTCGTCATCACCGGTGTGGAAGCTGGGGATCGGACCCCTTCGCGCAGGTCAGCCCCGAGGTCGACGTGTTGGTCCACTGTGGGTGGCCGGTGTCCGGCTGTTGTCGACACGTGGACATCTCGACGGCCGTGCACACCTCCCGTCCGTCGTCCACCCGCTGTCCCCCGTCCCTCCCGGGTCCGTCCCCAGTCCGTACCCAGGCCCTCGGCGGCGGCGAGGACCGACGGCGGGCTCCGGGGCGCTCCGGTCGTCCGTGGCGGGGCATCCGCGCAGGTCAGCGGCGTGCCGACCGTCCACTGCACAGGATGGGGACGGCTCTGGGGACGACGGGGCACCTGGACACCGGTCGCGGGACGGCCGGGTGCCGGTCGCCCCGGTTTCGAGACGATCTCCCCAGGGTGTGCACATCCCTGGGGACAACTCCTCGACGTGTCGACAGCTCAGCGGCGGCCGACCGGCGCACGAGCCCGTGACGACGGGCTCTCCGAGCAGGTCGCCGTCGTCCCCCGGCTGTGGACAGCCGCGGGACGGACCTGCACGGCGCCGTGGAGAACGGGGGGTCGCCGGAGGGTCCGCAGCCGCTCGGCTCAGCGGTGGGAACGGCACGTGGCCGCGGGGCGATCGACGAGTGGGGCCCGGAGGGTCCCCGAGGAGGGAAGGGTCGCAGCTGCTCAGCTCAGCGGGGAACGGCACGTGGCCGCGGTGTCGGCCGGAGGCCGACCGTGTCATCGCGTCACTGCCGGGCGCGGCTCTTGATCCGCGCCGTGAGCTCGGTGACCTGCGTGTACGTCGCGCGGCGCTCGCTCATCAGGTTGGTGATCTTCTTGACGGCGTGCATGACCGTGGTGTGGTCCTTGCCGCCGAAGGAGGCGCCGATCCGCGGCAGGGACAGCTCGGTGAGCTCCCGGCACAGGTACATGGCGATCTGGCGGGCGTTGACCAGCGTGCGGCTGCGGTTGGAGCCCTGCAGCTCCTCCATCGTCACGGAGAAGTACTCCGCGGTGGCCGCCATGATGATCGCGGCGGTGATCTGCGGACCCTGCTCGTCGCTGATCAGGTCCTTGAGGACCAGCTCGGCCAGCGGGAGGTCGACCTGCTGCTTGTTGAGGCTGGCGAACGCCGTGACGCGGATCAGCGCGCCCTCGAGCTCGCGGATGTTGGTCTGCACCTTGCTGGCGATGAACTCCAGCACCGGGTCGGGCGCCTGCAGGCGCTCGCCGTAGGCCTTCTTGCGCAGGATCGCGATGCGGGTCTCCAGGTCCGGCGCCTGGACGTCGGTGATCAGTCCCCACTCGAAGCGTGTGCGCAGCCGGTCCTCGAGCGTGGTCAGCTTCTTCGGCGCCCGGTCGGAGGTGATGACGATCTGCTTGCTGGCGTTGTGCAGCGTGTTGAAGGTGTGGAAGAACTCCTCCTGCGTCCGCTCGGCGCGCTCCAGGAACTGGATGTCGTCGATGAGCAGGAAGTCGATGTCCCGGTAGCGGCGGCGGAAGTCCTCGGCCCGCCCGGAGTGCACCAGGTTGATGAACTCGTTGGTGAACTCCTCGGTGCTCACGTACCGGACGCGCACGTTGGGGAACATCCGCGCCGCGTAGTGCCCGATCGCGTGCAGCAGGTGGGTCTTGCCGAGCCCCGAGTCGCCGTAGACGAACAGCGGGTTGTACGCGCGCGCCGGCGCCTCGGCGACGGCGACGGCCGCGGCGTGGGCGAACCGGTTGCTGTTGCCGATGACGAAGCTGTCGAAGACGTACTTGGGGTTCAGGCCCGGGTCCAGACCCGGCGGGCGGCGGTCACCGAACAGCGGCACCGCGCTCCCGCCCCCGCGCGTGCCCGCGCTGCGCCGCGGCGGACCGTCGACGTCCTCGGGCGCCCCGGGTGGGCCGTCGTCGTCGCCGAGGTCGAAGGGCAGCACCTCGGCGCCCTCCCCCGGCCGCGGACCGCGCCGCCGGCCGCCGGTGCGGCCCCGCCCGGCGGGGCTCCAGTCCGTGGCGCCCCACTCGTCGGCGCCGGGACGCTCGGCCGGCTCACCGGCCCCGGCCGAGGCGGCCGGGGCGTCGTACGCCGGCGGGTCGTACGCCGGCGGGTCGTAGGTGGGTGCGGGGTCGAAGCCGGCGCCGTCGAAGGAGCGGTCCAGCGGTCGCGCGTCGCTGCGCACGCCGAACGCGCTGCGCCCGTCGTCGGCCCGCTCCCGGTCCTCGTCGGTGGGCCGGTCCCCGGCCGGAGGCGTCCAGGGCCGGCGGGTCGGGGCCTCCTCGCGCGCCGGTGCGGCATCGGCCGGGCTGTCCTCGAGCTGCACGGCGACCCGGATGTCCCGGCCGAACTGCTCGGACAGCGCCTCGGCCAGCACCCGGCGCATGCGCGACTCGAGCACGGTCTGGGTGAACTCGTTGGGCGCGGCCAGCACCGCGGTGTCCTCGACCAGGCCCAGCGGCCGGGTGAGGTCGAGCATCGCGTTCTGCTGGCGGGTCAGGCTGGTGGCCAGCCGTTCGCGGACCGAGTCCCAGACCGTCGCCAGGTCGACCGTGGCATCGGCCATGTCCCTGTCCCTCCCACGCAGTTCGTCCCCGCCGTCGGCACACCCGGCGTCCCCGGGAGCCGGCCCGGCGTCCTCGCTCCGCGCGGCCCGGCTGTCCGGTTGTGGACATCCGGACACACGGGTTCCACACGAGTGTCCACAGGCTGTGCACGGCCGGCGACACGGCGCTCGGCGAGCCCGCTCCAGCGGGCTCTCTCCGTGCGTCGTCGCTGGTCGGGAGGGAGGTCGGGATGCGGCTCCGGGCGGACGGCGGTCGGGTCGACCGGGTGGTCGGCTCCCGGACCGGACGCGGTTGCCCGGACCGGAGCGACGGCGACGCTAACAGCCTCGTCCACAGCCCGGCAACGACGCCCGGGTGCTGGTGGGACGCCCGGTGCGCGTGTCGGTCGGCGTGTCGTCGGCGGCGCGTCGGCGTGCCGACACCGCGTGTCCTCCCGGCCGGTGCAGCCTGACCGGTCGGGCTCCCGCCGGGACCTCCTCCGGGTCCCCGGCGGGTCCCCTCCCGGTCGTCGTCCCGGGTGCCGGCCGACCTCGGCTATGCTGGTCGGAGTCTGTGGACCGGTCGCGGTGCCCGGACACGGTCCGGCGCGCAGTGGCGCCACACCGTGGCCGGAGGCGGCGGGGACGGTCCACAGCGACCAGCCTCCCGGGGTGCTGCGGAGCGGCCGTCGCCGCCCCGACCGGCACCCCGCCGCGTGCCTGCCCACCGGCGGGCCCGCACCACCCGATGTCCTGCCGTAGGAGCACCCCGTGAGCAAGCGCACCTTCCAGCCGAACAACCGCCGCCGGTCCAAGACCCACGGCTTCCGGCTCCGGATGCGCACCCGCGCCGGCCGCGCCATCCTCGCCGGCCGCCGCCGCAAGGGCCGCGAGAAGCTCTCCGCCTGAGGTGCTGCCCGCGCAGGCCCGCCTGCGCCGGCGTCCGGAGTTCACCGCGGTCGTCCGGTCGGGTCGGCGTGCCGGTCGGCCGACCATGGTGCTCCACTACCTCCCCGCCCGTCCCCCGGTCCCCCCGGCCGGGGCCGTCGGTGTGCCCGGGGGTCCGCGGGCGGGTTTCGTCGTGGGGAAGACGGTCGGCAACTCCGTCGTGCGCCACCGCGTGACCCGGCGGTTGCGCGCCGCCGTCCGCGAGGAGCTGCCGCGGCTGCCCGACGGTGCCGACCTCGTCGTCCGGGCCCGTCCGGAGGCGGGGACGGCGTCCTCCGCGCAGCTGCGCCGGGACCTCGCCGCGGGCCTGGACCGGCTGCTCGGCGAGCGGGGCCGGCCCGCGTGAGCGCCGACCGCGGCTCCGGGCCGGTCGCCCGCGCGCTGCTGGCCGCCGTCGGCTTCTACGCCCGTGCGATCAGCCCGGCGCTCCCCCCGCGGTGCCGGTTCGCGCCGACCTGCAGCGCCTACGCCGCCGAGGCGGTCGCCGTCCACGGCGCCGGCCGCGGGTCGTGGCTGGCCCTGCGGCGGCTGCTGAAGTGCGCGCCGTGGCACCCCGGCGGCTTCGACCCGGTGCCACCGCACGCCGGACAGCACGCCACCGGAACCGGTGGGGCCGGTCGTCCGTCGAGCACACCGGCACCCCTGGTGCCCGCCGCCGACGGTGCCCGTCGCCCCGCCCACGAGACCCCGCCGGCGTCCCGCCGGGCCCCGCAGGAGGAGTCCTCCCTTGCTTGACTGGCTCTACACCGCGATCGCCTTCGTCATGAAGACGTGGCACTCGGTGTTCTCGTCGTTCCTCGACCCGGCAGGCGGCATCACCTGGGCGCTGTCGATCGTCTCCCTCGTCGTCACCGTCCGGCTCATCCTCTTCCCGCTGTTCGTCAAGCAGGTGAAGAGCCAGCGGGCGATGCAGGAGATCCAGCCGGAGATCGCGAAGCTGCGCAAGCAGTACGGCGCGGACCGGCAGGGCTTCAGCCAGGCGATGATGGCGCTGCAGAAGGAGCGCGGGGTCAACCCGCTGGCCGGCTGCCTGCCGATCCTCCCGCAGATCCCGGTCTTCCTGTCGCTGTTCCACGTGCTGCGCCGGCTGCGGCCCAACGCGCCGGGGCTCTACAGCTGGGACGACACGCTGACCGACCAGGCCGCCCGCGCGGAGCTGTTCGGGGCGCCCATCTCCTCGTCGTTCAACATGACGGGGACGAAGGCGGAGGCGATCCTCGCCATCACCGGCGGCTACGGGCCGATCCGGACAGTGGCGCTGATCCTCATGGTCGTCATGTGCGTGACGACGTACGTCACGCAGAAGCAGATCATGCGGCGCAGCGGCCCGGTCGAGGGTCAGGCCGCCATGGTGCAGAAGCTCCTGCTCTACGGCATGCCGATCAGCCTCTTCGTCACCGGCTTCTTCTTCCCGATCGGCGTCCTCCTCTACTGGCTGGTCAACAACCTGTGGACCATGGGCCAGCAGTTCTTCATCCTGCGCAAGATGCCCCCGCCCGGGTCCCCCGCGGCCCAGGCCAGGGCCGCCGCCGACAAGCCGGCCGTCGACCCGAAGACGCTGGCGCCCAGGCCCGGCGCCAAGCCGGTCCGCGCCAAGGGCGGCCGCCCGGCGACGTCCGGCGTCGACCTGAGCAAGGACGGCGCCCGGGACGGTGACGGCCCCCCGGAGGCGACCGGCGTGGCCCTGACCAAGGACGGCGCGGGGGGCACCGGCGGCACCGGCACCGGCGCGGACGGCCCTGGCACGGACGGCACCGGCGCGCACGGCACCGGCGCGGACGGCAGCGGCGCGAACGGCACGGGCGCGCACGGCAGCACCGCGGCCGGCGCCGCCGGCGGGCCGAGCGGCCGCGCCGGTGGCGGCAAGGGCTCCCGGCCGGCCAACCGCGCTCCGCACGGCCGCCCCGCCGGCACCGGCGGCAAGCGCAAGCGCCGCTAGACCGCTCCGGTCCGCGCCGGGAGCCTCCTCGCGAGGACGCCCCGCGGACCCCGCCGGTACCGCGCCCGCACGGCGCGACCGGCTCCCGACCACCGGGTCCGCCCGGCTGCCCGCACCGACTGGAGGTACCTCCGTGAGCGCTCCGCACCAGCCCCCCGCCGACACCGCCCCGACCGCCGAGGTCACCGCCGGCGCCGTCCTGAGCCCCGCGGCCTCCACCGCGCCGGACGGGCCGACCGACCTGCCCGACCCCGACGACGCCAGCGCCGACGCGCTGGTGGAGCCGGCCGACGACGTGCCCGACGACGGCGCGGCCCGGAGCGGCACCGAGCTGCTCGTCCGCGAGGGCGACGTCGCCGGCGACTACCTCGAGCGGCTCCTCGACATCCTCGACGTGGACGGCGACATCGACCTCGACGTCGAGGGCGACCGGGCCTCGGTGGCCATCGTCGGCGGCGAGCTGCAGGACCTGGTCGGCGCCGACGGCGCCGTCCTGGAGGCCCTGCAGGAGCTCACCCGCCTGGCCGTGGCCCAGTCGACCGGCGTCCGCAGCCGGCTGATGCTCGACATCGGCGGCTACCGCGCCCGCCGCCGCTCCGACCTCACCTCGCTGGCCGCCGAGGCCGCCCGCCGGGTGGCGAGCAGCCGGCAGGCCGAGCGGCTCGCGCCGATGAACCCGTTCGAGCGCAAGGTCGTCCACGACGTCGTCGCCGGCGTCCCGGGCGTGCACAGCGAGTCGGAGGGCGAGGAGCCGAACCGTCGCGTCGTGGTCCTGCCGGACAGGTGAGCGAGCCCGGCACCGACGCCCCACCCGCCCCGTCCGCACCGGACGCCGCCCGGTCGGTCTTCGGTCCGGCGCTCCCCGACGCCGAGCGGTACGTCGCGCGGCTGGCCTCCGACGGTGTGACGCGTGGGCTCATCGGGCCGCGTGAGGTCCCACGGCTGTGGGAACGCCACGTGCTCAACAGCGCCGCGGTCGCCGAGGCGGTGCCGGAGGGCGCCCGGGTGGTCGACGTCGGCAGCGGTGCCGGCCTGCCGGGGGTGCCGCTGGCGCTGGCCCGCCCCGACGTGCGGCTCACGCTGGTCGAGCCGATGGCGCGGCGGGTGGAGTTCCTCGAGGAGGTCGTGGCCGAGCTCGGCACCCCGTGGCGGGTGGTCCGCGGCCGAGCCGAGGAGCCGGCGGTGGTCCGCGAGGTGGGCCCGGTCGACGTCGTCACCGCCCGTGCGGTGGCCGCGCTCCCCCGGCTGGTCGGCTGGTGCCGCGGCCTGCTGCGTCCCGGCGCCCAGCTGGTCGCCCTGGTCGGCGCCCGCGCCCTGGAGGAGCTGCCCGATCTGGTCCCCGAGCTGGAGCGGGCGGGGATGCGCGACGTCCACGCCCGGGCTGTCGGCACCGGGCTGGGAGAGGCTGCCACTACCGTGGTGGTCATGACCCGTGGGCCGCGGTGAGCCGTCGTCGGACGACCGGTACGCCGTTCCACGTGGAACCGCACAGACACCCGACCCCGTTCCACGTGAAACGGGTCGGCAGGGAGGACCCGCGATGACCGACCCGGGCCAGCGGCTGCGCAGCAGCCTCACGGCCGACTCGGCGGCCAGCTCCGGCGCGGACTTCGACAGCCCCATCGCCATGGAGGCACTGCGGGCCACCCGCGTGCTGCACGCCGCCGACCAGGAGCCGTTCCCGGCGCCCGGCCGCATCCGCGTGGTCACCGTGGCGAACCAGAAGGGCGGCGTCGGCAAGACCACCTCGACGGTCAACCTGGGCGTCGCCCTGGCGCTCTACGGCCTGCGTGCGCTGGTCATCGACCTGGACCCGCAGGGCAACACCAGCACCGCGCTCGGTGTCGAGCACACCGTCGGGACCCCGTCGATCTACGACGCCCTGGTCGGCGACAGCTCGCTGGCCGACGTCGTCCACCCGACCACCGCCAGCCCGAACCTGCGGTGCGTGCCGGCCACGATCGACCTGGCCGGCGCGGAGATCGAGCTGGTCTCCGTCGTCGCGCGCGAGTACCGGCTGCGCCGGGCGATCGAGGGCTACCTCCACTCCCTGCCGGAGGAGGAGCGGCCGCACTACGTGCTCATCGACTGCCCGCCGTCGCTGGGGCTGCTCACCCTCAACGCGCTCGTGGCCGGCGACGAGGTGCTCATCCCCATCCAGTGCGAGTACTACGCGCTGGAGGGGCTCGGCCAGCTGCTCAACAACATCGAGCTGGTGCGCGCGCACCTCAACCCGGGCATCGCCGTCCGCACCATCCTGCTCACGATGTACGACGGCCGGACCCGGCTCGCCGACCAGGTCGCCGAGGAGGTCCGCAGCCACTTCAAGGACCTGGTGCTGCAGACCGTCATCCCCCGCAACGTCCGGGTGTCGGAGGCGCCGGGCTACGGCCAGTCGGTGCTGACCTACGACCCGGGCTCGCGCGGCTCCACCAGCTACGTCGAGGCCGCCCGCGAGCTCGCCGAACGGGGCGTGCACCTGGTGCCCGAGGCCGACCCGCGTCCGATGGGCCCGCCGCCTCCCCCACCCGCGCCGGCCACCGCGCCGATGCGGGCGATCCGTCCCCAGGCCGGCCCGGCCACCGGCTCGCACGCCGACAGCTCGCTGGCCGGACGGGCCTTCGCCGGCACCGACGCGGCCGTCCTGCCCGTTCCCACCTCCGTCGACGAGGAGACCCGATGAGCAAGCGTGGCGGCCTCGGCCGGGGGCTGGCGGCGCTCATCCCCACCAGCGCCCCGCCCGCCGAGGCCCCCGCGGTGCACCAGGCGCCCCAGGGGTCACCGCCGTCCCCGGTGTCACCGGCCCCCGACGTGCCGGCCGACGGGCGCGCGGCTCCCGAGGCCCCGGCGGCGCCGGTCACGGTGCTGCCGCCGGCCGCGCAGGCCGCGGCCGAGGTGGCGCGGCAGCGGGAGGAGGCCGTCGGCGTCCCCGGCGCGCAGCTGCGCGAGCTGTCCGTCGACGAGATCGTCCCCAACCCGCGCCAGCCGCGGCAGGTCTTCGACGACGAGGCGCTCGAGGAGCTCACCCACTCGGTGCGCGAGTTCGGGCTGCTCCAGCCGATCGTCGTCCGCGAGAGCTCCGACGACGGCGGCCGCTACGAGCTCATCATGGGCGAGCGGCGCCTGCGGGCCGCCCGCGCGGCCGGTCTGGACGCCGTCCCGGCCATCGTCCGGGACACCACCGACGACGCCCTGCTGCGCGACGCGCTGCTGGAGAACATCCACCGGGTCCAGCTCAACCCGCTGGAGGAGGCCGCGGCCTACCAGCAGCTGCTGGAGGAGTTCGGCGCCACCCACGAGGAGCTGGCCCAGCGCATCGGGCGCAGCCGCTCGCAGGTCACCAACACGATCCGCCTGCTCAAGCTGCCGGTGAAGGTGCAGACGCGGGTGGCCGCGGGGGTCATCACCGCCGGCCACGCGCGGGCGCTGCTCGGTCTCGACGACTCCGACGCGCAGGACGCGCTCGCCACCCGGATCGTGGCCGAGGGGTTGTCGGTGCGGGCCACGGAGGAGGCGGTGGCGCTCGCCGCGGCCGAGCAGCCGGCCTCCCGCCGCCGGGCCCGCCGGATCAGCGCGCCGGGTGTGGAGGACCTCGCCGGCCGGCTGTCCGACGTCTTCGAGACGAAGGTGAAGGTCCAGATCGGCCGGGCCAAGGGCCGCATCGTCGTGGAGTTCGGCTCGGTCGACGACCTGCAGCGCATCATCGGGCTCATGGCCCCGGAGGTCTCGGGGCGCCGCGAGGAGGACTGACGGGGTCGAGAGCCCCGGTTCCGTCACGGACGGAAACCGGGCTCTCGTGCGTCGGGCTCAGGCGGTGGGGCGCGCCCGGCGGGTGAGCAGCCGGGCGAGGACGTCGCCGAGGTCGTGTCCGGCGGCCTCGACCGCCATGGGGAACATCGACGTCTCGGTGAGCCCCGGGGAGACGTTGACCTCGAGGAAGTGCACCTCGCCGTCGGGCGAGACGATCGCGTCGGTGCGCGAGAGGTCAGCCAGGCCCAGCGCCCGGTGCACGCGCACCGCGAGGTCGGCCGCGCGGGCGGCGACCTCGTCGGGGACCCGCGCGGGGACGGAGTACTCGGTCAGGCCGGGGGTGTAGCGGGCGGTGTAGTCGAAGACGCCGGACTCCGGGGCGATCTCCACCGCCGGCAGCGCCTCGGGGCCCTCCCCCAGGTCGACCACCGAGACGGCGAGCTCCACGCCGTCGACGAACCGCTCGACCAGCACCGTCTCGCCGTAGGCGAAGCAGCTGACCATGGCGGCCGGGAGGTCCTCGACCCGGCCGACCTTCTGCGCGCCCAGCGCGGAGCCGCCCGAGGCCGGCTTGACCATGAGCGGCAGCCCGAGGCGGGCGACGATGAGGTCGAGGACGGCGCCGGCGCCCAGCTCGCGGAAGGTGCTGTGCGGCAGGGCCACCCAGTCCGGCGTCGTCAGGCCGGCGCTGCGGACGACGGACTTCGCGGCCGGCTTGTCCCACGCCAGGCGGCAGGACGCGGCCGGTGAGCCGACGTAGGGGACGCCGGCGAGGTCGAGGACCGCGCGCAGGGCGCCGTCCTCCCCGGTGGCGCCGTGCAGCGCGATGAACACCGCGTCGGCGGGGGACGCGGACAGGCCGGGCAGCAGCTCGGCGTCGGCGTCGCGCAGCTCGGCGTCCACGCCGACGCGGGCGAGCTCCTCGACCACCTGGGTGCCCGAGGACAGGCTGACCTCCCGCTCGAAGGTCAGCCCGCCGGCGAGGACGACGGTGCGCAGCGGCGTCGACTCCGCGGCGGGGCCGGCGGCGGTGTCGGCGGCGGGGGGTGCGGCGGGCTCGGTCACGGCCTCAGTCCTCGGTCCGGTCGCTGTTGGCGGGTCCGACCATGGTCTCCGCGGGGGACTCGGCCGGGCGGACAGCACGGAACGTGCCGGTGTCCACGGCGTCGAAGGTGGAGTGCAGGTCCAGCTCGGCCTCGATGACGCGGGCCAGCCGGCGCACACCCTCGCGGATCTGGTCGGGCTCGGGGTAGCAGTAGGACAGCCGCATGTACTCCCGGCCCGACCCGTCGGCGTAGAAGCCGATGCCCGGCACGTAGGCGACGTGGGCGTTGACCGCGCGCGGCTGCATCAGCTTGGCGTCCAGGCCGTGCGGGAGCTTCAGCCACACGTAGAAGCCGCCGTCGGGGCGGGTCCAGGTGGTGCCCGCGGGCATGAGCGCCTCCAGGGACTCCAGGGTGGCGTCGCGCCGCTCGCGGTAGAGCTCGGTGAACAGCTTGATCTGCTCGCGCCACGGCTGGGTGTCGAGGTACCGGGCGACCGCGTACTGGGTCAGCGACGGCGGGCAGAGCACCTGCGCCTCGGTGGCCAGCACCAGCTTCTCGCGGACGGCGAGCGGGGCGAGCACCCAGCCCACGCGCAGGCCCGGGGAGAAGGTCTTGGAGAACGAGCCGAGGTAGATGACCCGCTGGGCGTCGCGGGCCCGCAGCGCGCGCATCGGCTCGCGGTCGAAGCCGAGCAGGCCGTAGGGGTTGTCCTCGATGACCAGCAGGTCGTACCGGTCGGCGATCTCGACGACGGCCCGGCGGCGCGGCTCGGACAGCGTCACGCCACCCGGGTTGTGGAAGTTGGGCACCGTGTAGAGGAACTTCACGCGGTCGCCGTTGGCGCGGCACTCCAGCAGCGCCTGCTCCAGCGCCTCCGGGATCAACCCGTCGTCGTCCATGGCGACGTGCCGGACGCGGGCCTGCGCGGCCTGGAAGACGCCGAGCGCGCCGACGTAGGAGGGACCCTCGGCGAGGATGACGTCGCCGGGGTCGCAGAAGACGCGGGTGACCAGGTCCAGGCCCTGCTGCGAGCCGACGGTCACCACGACCTCGCTGGGCGAGGCGTCGGTGATGCCCTCCAGCGCCATCACGTCGCAGATGCGCTCGCGCAGCCGGGGGTCGCCCTGGCCGGAGCCGTACTGCAGGGTCTGCGCGCCCATGCCGCTGACCAGCTCGCCGATCATCGAGCCGACGGCGTCGAGCGGGAGGGCGGTGACGGCGGGCATGCCACCGGCCAGGGAGACGACCTCCGGCCGGCTCACCACGGAGAACAGCGCGCGGATCTCCGAGGTCTTCATCCCGTGCGTGCGTGCTGCGTACCGGTCGGCGAGGGGGTCCAGCCGCGGGTGACGGGGCACGACGTGCGAGTGGGCGTGCGGGGTGCCGGACGACGGCGGACCCGGCGGGAGAGAGGCCACCCGTCGAGTGTAGGGAGACGCGGCAGCCGGGCCGCCGGACACCGCCGGGTGAGACGGACCGGTCACACCCGGCCGCCCCAGGCGCCCCAGGGGCACCGGCGCCCGGAGCCGGGCCGGTGGGACGGCCGGGTCAGCGCCGGTTGGGCAGGACGAACGTGCCGGTGGGCGGGTCGGCGTCGGCCGGCAGGAACAGCCGCTGGACGGCGGCCAGGACGGCGGAGGCGACGGTGCTGCGCAGCCGGGCGTCGAGCAGCAGCAACCGGTCGACCGGGTGGGAGAGGTACCCGCAGTCGAGGCGGACGGCGGGCATGCGGGTCATCCGCAGCAGGTCCCAGGTCTTGGGGTACCCGCCCAGGTCGAGCATGCCCGTGCGGGCCACGACCTCGCGGCGGGCCAGGTCGGCGAAGCGCTCGCCCACCGTCGACGACGTCCCCGAGCCGGTGCCGAAGTAGTAGCTGGCGACGCCGCGGGCGTGCTCGGAGGTGTGCTCGTCGAGGTGCAGGGAGATGAACAGGTCGGCGCGGGCGTCGTTGGCGAAGGCGGTCCGCTCGGCCGGCGTCGGGTCCTGGTCGCGGCCGCGGGTCAGGTAGACCGTGGCGCCGGCGGCGGCCAGCTGCCCCTCGATCCGGCGGGCGAGGTCGAGCACGAGGTCGGCCTCGGTGGTCTCGCCGGACGTCACGCCGGGGTCGGTACCGCCGTGGCCGGGGTCGACGACGATGCGGCGGCCGATGAGGTGCGGGCCGCTGTCGACGAACGAGGCGCTCTGCCGCAGCAGCTGCGGGCGCCCGCCGGTGACCTTGCGGCCGAGCTGGCGCAGCGCGCGCAGGGTGGCCGGTCCGCAGGTGCCGTCGGGCGTCAGCCCGTAGTCGCGCTGGAAGGCGCGCAGCCCGGCCTCGGTCTCCGGGCCGAAGATCCCGTTGGCGCGGCCGGCGTCGTAGCCGAGCTCGAGCAGCCGCTCCTGGAGGTTGGTGACGTCGTCGCCGCGCACCGGTCGCTCGAGGTCGTGGTGCAGCAGCCGGTCACCCAGGGACCACCGCGCCTCGGACAGCGCCCGGTAGGTCTCCTCGCCGACCCGGCCGTCGACCGAGAGCCCGCGCACCTGCTGGAAGTGGCGGACGGCGATCTCGGTCGCCGAGTCGTAGACCTCTGCGCCGTCGGCGGTGTCCGCCGCTGCGCCGTCGGTGGCGGCCAGCAGGCCCAGGCTGCGCAGGGCCGCCTGCACGTCGGCCACGGCCGGTCCCCGGCTCCCGGGACCCAGGACCTGCATGCGGTTCTCGGTAGACATCGTGGCTCCGATTGTCCCGTCCGCGGCGCCGTCCGGCCCGCTGGGGTGCCCCCGGACACGACAGGGCCCACCCGTCCTGGTGGACGGGTGGGCCCTGTCGAGCAGGCGGCCTCCCTGCAGGGAGGTCCGTGCTCAGATGTAGTCGGCGAGGTCGGAGAGGATCGCGCCCTTCGGCTTGGCGCCGATGATGCTCTTGACCGGCTTGCCGCCCTGGAACACGGTCATGGTCGGGATCGACATGACCTGGTAGTCGCGGGCGATCTGCGGGTTCTCGTCGATGTTGAGCTTGGCGATCGTCAGCTTGTCGCCGTGCTCGCGGGCGATCTCCTCGAGGACGGGGGCGACCATCTTGCACGGGCCGCACCACTCCGCCCAGAAGTCGACGAGGACGGGCTTGTCGCTGCCCAGCACCTCGTTGGCGAAGCTGGCGTCGGTGACCGTCACGGTGTTGCCTGCCATGGTCGTTCTCCTCTGTGTCTGGCTCGGGTGGCCCAGCCGGGTCAACCGGCCCGACCGCTGGTCTATGCCCGGTGCGCGACCGGCGCACCCGGCGGGAGGGGGAGCGGGGTCAGCGCTCGTCGAAGGTCTCGGCCAGCCAGCGCTCGGCGTCGATGGCCGCCGCGGCGCCGGTGCCGGCCGAGGTGATCGCCTGCCGGTAGACGTGGTCGACGACGTCGCCGCAGGCGAACACGCCGTCGATGTTGGTGCGCGTGGTCGGGTGCTCGACCTGGATGTAGCCCTCGTCGTCCAGCTTGAGCTGCCCGACGAACAGCTCGCTGCGCGGGTCGTGGCCGATGGCGACGAAGACGCCGGAGACCGGCAGCTCCTCGGTGGTGCCGGAGCCGACGTCGGTGAGCCGGACGCCGGAGACGGTCTGCTCGCCGAGGACGTCGATGACCTGCTTGCCCAGGGCCCAGCGGATCTTCTCGTTGTCCTGCGCGCGCTTCTGCATGATCTTCGAGGCGCGCAGCTCCTCGCGCCGGTGCACCACGGTGACCGTCTTGGCGAAGCGGGTGAGGAAGGTGGCCTCCTCCATCGCCGAGTCGCCACCGCCGACCACGACGATGTCCTGGTCGCGGAAGAAGAAGCCGTCGCAGGTGGCGCAGGCGGAGACGCCGCGGCCGAGCAGGCGCTGCTCGTTGTCCAGGCCCAGGTACCGGTACTTCGAGCCGGTGGCCACGATGACCGCGTGCGCGAGGTGCACCTCGTCGCCGACCTTGACCACCTTGGGGGTGGCGGTGAGGTCGACCTCGGAGACGTCGCGGGCGACGAGCTCGGCGCCGAAGCGCTCGGCCTGCTGGCGCATGTCCATCATGAGCTGCGGGCCCTGGATGCCCTCGGCGAAGCCGGGGAAGTTCTCCACCTCGGTGGTGGTCATGAGCGCGCCGCCGAACTGCGAGCCCTCGAACACCAGCGGGTGCAGGTTGGCCCGCGCCGCGTAGACCGCGGCGGTGTAACCGGCCGGACCCGACCCGATGATGATCAGGTCACGGACGCCGTCGTGCTCCGCCGGGGGGATGACGGGAGACAGGACCTCGGTGGTCGTCGCGGGGCCGGGGGTCGGCTGGGAGTCGGTCACGCGCGGCACAACGAGGATCGTAGGGGCCGCATTCCCGGGACGGGGCCGCTCCGGACGCGCGACGCCCCGGACGCGTGACGCCCCCGTCCTCAGGTGGCGGGGGTGACCGCGACCTCGGCCAGGTCGCCGGCGAAACCGTCGTCGGCGGGCACCAGGCCGGTCAGCCAGACCAGCACGTACCGCGTGGTCACCGGCTCGTCGAAGGCCAGCTCCGTGGTCCCGTCGACGGTGCCGGCGGTGGCGACCGGGAAGGCCTCGAGGTCGCCGTCGGGGGTGTCGCCGGTGCGGACCTCGACGGAGATCCCCGGCGTGGTGGTGGTCAGGCCGACCCCGGCGACCGGCTGGGCCGAGCCGAGGTCGTAGACGACGCCGATGCCGGGCTTGAGGCCGCCGAACTCGGCCGAGCCCCGGTAGGTGTACGTGGCCCACGCCGTGGCGGGGTCGCCGTCGTGGGACGCCGGGACGTCCCGGGGGTTGTCCGGGTCGCCGTCACCGAACGGGTCGAAGACCGCGCCACCGGCGATGACGGCCGGCGCGGCACCGGACGGCGGGGCGGCGCTCTCCTCGGCGGCGGGACTGGTGGACGGCGCGGTGGGCACCGGACCGGGCCGCTCGTCGACGTCGCCGGCGACCGAGAGCACGTTGGTGCCCACCCAGTACGCCAGCGCGATCACGATCAGCAGCGCGACCAGCGGCAGGCCGACGACCAGCATCTTCCGGCGCGCCGGGGAGAACCCGCCGTCGTCAGTGACCGGCTCGTCGTCGACCGGGTCCTCGGCCGCCGTCGCGGCGGCGCGGCCGCGCGGGACCGGCGGGCGGGTGCCGGGATCGAGGCGGTGGGCGACGCCGTCGTCGTGCCCGGGGTGGTCGTCGTGCCCGGGGTGGTCGTCGTGCCCGCGGCCGGCGTGGTCGTCGGCGGGCGGGGCGGCCGGCCCACCGGTGACCAGCTGGGTCTGCTGCTCCTGCCCGGTGTCGCGGTGCTCGCGCAGCCGGCGCAGCCAGCCGCTGTCGCTCTCGTCGCGGCCCCGGACCGGCGTCGCGCCGGAGCGCGGCCGCTCGGCCAGCAGCGCGGCGATCGCGGCGGCGCTGGCCAGCCGGGTGCCGGGCTCGGTGGAGCGGGCCCGGCGCACCAGTGCGGCCAGGTCGGGTTGGGCGATGAGCGGCCCGCCGGCGGGGCTGCCGCCGGGGCCCGCGACGCCGGCGCGGGAGCCGGTGAGGCAGTGCTCGAGCAGCGCGCCCAGCGCGGCGATGTCCTCCTGGACGGTGCCGGTGGCGGCCGGGACGGCGCGCAGCCCGACCAGGCCGTTGGGCCGCAGGACGACGGTCTCGGGGCTCAGCCCGCCCACGGCGAGGCCGACGCGGTGCGCCTCGGCGACGCCCTCGGCCAGCCGGCGCAGGACGGTGCGGGCCTCCCGCTCGTCCATCGGACCGGACTCGAGCCGCTCGGCGAGGGTCTGCCCCTCGATCCACTCGTTGACGACGTAGGCGGCGCTGCCGCTGCCGTCGCCGTTGCCCTCGGAGGCGTCGTAGACCATCGCCAGCGCCGGCGTGGCCAGCCCGCCCGCGGTCAGCGCGCGGGTGATCCAGGTGCGGGCGGCGGGGCCGCCGGGCTCGTGCACGCGGACGGCGACGTCGCGGTTGAGGACCCGGTCCTTGGCCCGCCAGCTGTGGATGACGCCGGTCTCGGTCCGCTCGACCGGGCCGACCTCGTCGAGTGGACGGTAGCGGTCGGGGAGGCCGGTGATCGTGGACGTCATGGACGCGGACGACCTCCTCGACCCTCCCCGGCCGGCGGCGCGCTGCCCCGGCGTCGGTGCCGGCCCGGGCGGGACCGTGCTCATCCGCGTCCCAGCCGCGCGCGGACGGCGGCGAGGGGTTCCCGGAGCTCCGGGACGCGGGCGAGCACGAACCCGGCGAGGGTCGTGACACCGACGACCACCGTACCGACCAGCAGGGTCCCGAGCGAGCCCGCGACCGACCTCCCGAAGGCGTCGTCGGTCACCCCCACGACCAGCCACCCGGCCAGCGCGCCCACGGCCGCGGCCAGGACCATCCGCAGCACCGGGCCGAGGGTCCCGCCGGCGCGGGCGTGCCCCAGGTGGCGCCGCAGCGCGACGTGACCCAGCAGCCAGCCGGCCAGGTAGGTGACGCCCGTGGCCAGCATCAGCCCGGCGACGACGTGCTCGGGCTCCACCAGCGCCGGCACCAGCAGCAGCAGGGGCACCCGGACGACGACCATGCCGACCTGGATGAGCGTGGGCGTGCGGGCGTCCTTCATGGCGTAGAAGACCCGCAGCTGCAGCAGCGTGACGGCCATGGGCAGCAGGCCGAAGGCCCCCACGGCCAGCGCGGCGCCGATGCCCTGCGCCTGCTCGACCGTTGTGTTGCCGCGGGCGAAGGCCACCGTGGCCAGTGCCGGTCCGAGGACGGTGAGGGCGGCGGCCACCGGCAGCAGGCCGAGGGCCGAGAGCCGGGTGCCCAGCGAGAGGTCCTGGACGACGCCGGGGACGTCGTGCCGGGCGGCGGCGCGGCTCATCCGCGGCACCAGGGCGGTCAGCAGGGCGACGCCGATGATCCCGTAGGGCATCTGGAACAGCAGGCTGGCGATGGCGAGGGCGCTGGACCCGAGCCCGCCGTCGCGGGCGGCGGCGTTGGCCACGCGGGTGGCGACGACGACGCCGATCTGGCTGACCGCGACGTAGAGGACCACCCACACGCCCAGGCCGCCGACCTCGCGCAGGCCGATCTGGCGCAGGTTCCAGCGGGGCCGCAGCGGGACGCCGGCCCGGCGCAGCAGCGGCACCAGGACCAGCGCCTGCAGCGCGATGCCCAGCGTGGTGCCGATCCCGAGCAGCCACACCTGGCCGCTGCTGATCGTCCGGGGGGTCAGCTCGCCGGGACCGCTGGCGGCGATGAACAGCACGCCGGTGGCGATGACGACGACGTTGTTGAGCACCGGCGCCCACGCGGGCGGGCCGAAGACCCCCCGCGAGTTGAGGATCGCCTGGGCGAGGGCGCCGACGCCGTAGAAGACGATCTCGAGCAGCAGGATCCGCGCCAGCCAGTTGGCCAGCCGGACCTGGTCCGGGTCGCCCTGGATGCCGTAGAGGGCGGTGAGCACCGGCGCCACCGCGACGGCGACCGCGGTGACCACCACCAGCCCGGCGATGGCCAGGGTGGACAGCCGCTGGGCGTAGGCCACGCCACCGTCGCGGTCCCGTTCCTGGGCGTGCACGAGCAGCGGCACGATCACCGAGGTGAGCACGCCGCCCAGCAGCAGCTCGTAGACGATGTTGGGCAGCGTGTTGGCGGTGTTGTAGGCGTCGTTGACCAGGGTCACGCCGAGCGCCGCGGCCAGCACCATCGTGCGCAGCAGGCCGGTCACCCGGGAGACGAGCGTGGCCACCGCCATCGTGCCGGCGGCCCGCAGGATGCCCCGGCTGCCGCCGGGGGCGCCCTCCCGCTCGCGGGCCTCCTCCTCGGTCTCCCCCTCCGGGGCGTGCGGGACCGGGGGCAGGACCTGGATCGGGATGACCTGGGTCTCGTCGGCCGGCAGGAACCGGGTCCGGTTGGGCGGGGGCACCGGCGGCAGCGGCCGCGGGCGACGCCGCACCGCCGCGGGCGGCGGCGGCACGGGTGGCCGGGCGGTCCCCCGCGGCTCGGCGGCCGGCGGACCGGCCGCCTCCCGCTCCGCGGCCGCGGGCGCCGGCGTCCCCGGGCGGCGGGCCGGTGGTGGCGGCACGGGCGGCACGGCTGGCACGCGACGAGGCGGCGCGGAGGTCGCGCGGGCGTCCCCGGGCGGCGCCACGGGATAGGGCGGCGGGGGGAGCGGGCGGGCGCGGTCGCCGGCCGGCCGGGCGGCGCGGGACGGGGACGGCGCCGCGGCCGGTGGCACCGGCGGCAGCGGGCGGGGCGCCGGCGTCCGGGCGGGCCGGCCGTCGTCGGGGTCGTCCGGTGGGTCCCCGGCGCGGTCGCCGGGGGCCCCGGGGACGTCGGAGGGGGCCCGGCGCGCCGTCAGCTCCTCCTCCTCCTCGCTGCGCGGGCGGCCGGTCACACCGGGCTCCGGCTCGGCGGCCACGCGTCCGCGGGCAGGTCCTCGTCGACCGCCCCGCGGCGGCGGCGGAGCACGAACAGGACCCCGCGGCGCAGGAAGAGCAGCCCGAGCAGGACGGCGGCGCCGATGGTGATCGACAGCGAGATCGTCCCGTAGGCGGTGCTGCGGACCTGGATGGCCACGGGGTCGCCCAGCCGGCCCCCGCCCGGGGTGGTCAGGCCCACCGAGACGGCGAAGCGTCCCGACTGGCGCACCTCGGTGGGCACCGTCAGCGTCGTGCGCTGCTGCGGGGCGACCTCCTGCGCGCCGACCTGCCCGATGGTCAGCCCCACGTTGTCGCGGGTGCGCACGTCCACCACCACCCGGACGGCGAAGGGCAGGTCGTTCTGCACGGTGAGCACCAGCGGCGCGTCGCTGGAGGCCAGGCTGTAGCTGCCCTCGGCCGGGGCGAGCAGCGTCACCTGCCGGCGCAGCCCCACGGCGGTCTGCCGCAGGTCGGCCGCGGCGGCCCGGAAGCCCTCGGGGTCCTCGCGCCAGGCGACGGCGACGGTGCGCGCCAGGGCGGCGTCGGTGGGGGCCAGGGCCGCGACGGGGTCGTCGACGACGGCACCGGCGAGGTCGTCGCGCAGCCCGGCCGCCGAGACGACGTCGGCCAGGCCGGCGGCGTCCAGGAGGACGGGTCCGGCCGGTTCGAGCGGCGTGCCGGCGTCGGTGCCCGGCCCGGTGGCGAGCTCGGCCAGCGAGGCGGGGCGCAGTCCCGGCAGCGCGGTGTCGGCGATCATCGCGGCGACGCCGTCGGGGTCGGGGTCGACGTCGCGCGGCGGGGCGACGAGGACGGTCTGGCCGGCGGGGTCGGCGACCGGCTGCCGGGAGAGCAGGACCAGCTCGGCGAGGTAGCGCTGCTCGGCCACCCGCACGCCGCCGCCGGTCGCGCCGGCGCCGACGAGGCCGGACAGGCCGCTGTCGGCGACCAGCGCCGTCACCGGGCCGCCGTCGCCGGTCACGGTGGTGCGCGCGGCCGCGGCGCCGGTCAGGCCGCGGACGGCGTCGCCGCCGCTGAGGGAGCCGGAGGCGAGCACCACCTGCTCGATGCCGCCGTCCTGCAGCGTGGCGAGCGTGTCGGCCCGCAGCGCGCCACCCGCCGCCCACGCGACGTCGGTCCGGGGCTGCACACCGAGCTCCTCGGCGACCAGCGCGACGCCGCGCGGCCCCGGGGACGCGGCGGTGGCGGTGGGCACGGCGTCCCCGCCGTTCGCGGTGCCACCGCCCGTGCCGCCCGTGCCGCCCGTGCCGTCACCGTCGGTCCCGCCGCCGCCCCCTGCGCCGGGCAGGCTGCGGGTCAGCGCGGCGGGCAGCTCGAGGACCTGCAGCGCGTCGGCGTCGACGTCGCCGTACGGCAGCGCGACGACGGGGTGGTCGGCGGCCACGGCGCGCAACCGGTCCAGCCACGCCGCGGCGGCGTCGGTCCCGGTGCCGGCGTCCTCGTCGCCGGCGACGTCGTAGGGGCCCTCGGCCATGAGCGCGAGCTCCTCGACCAGGACCGGGTCGACCGCCAGGGTGACCGGCGCGACCGGGGACGGCTCGGTCGCGCCCGGCGCCACGGCCTCGGGGACGCGCTCGACGACCGCCAGCGCGCGGTCGAGCCGGCCGCCGTCGGACACCTCGGCGGCCAGGTCGTCGTCGACGAAGGCCCCCGAGGCGTCGCGGTGGGTGCGCTCGACCAGCGGCCACAGCCAGGCGACCGCCGTCGCCGTCGCCGGCGGCGCGGTCTGCTGCACCACGGAGGTGCTCACCTCACCGACCCGGCTGGGCGCCCCGTCGGGGCCGGTGGCGTTGACGTTGAGCAGGACGGGGTAGACGCCGTCGCGGTCCAGGGCGAGGTCGGCGGTGGTGGCCGTGTAGGTGAAGGGGACCTCCTCGCCGGGCCCGAGCCCGGAGGCGACCGGCGCGAAGGCGCTGGAGGCGACGGTCTCCGGCTCGGCGTCGGCCTCGGCGTCGGCGGCGAGCAGGTCGGCGCGGGTGGTGACCACCTCGCCGCGCTGCAGCCGCGCCGTCAGGTCGGTCAGCGCCTCGGTGCCGGTGTTGGTGAGCGTGCCCTCGACGGTGACCGTGCCGCCGGGGGCGACGGTGCGCGGCTCGAGGCGGGTGACCTCGACGGTGACCGGCCGGTCGTCGTCGGCCGCCGGTGCCGGGGCGGTGGGGGGCGGCGCGGCCGCGGCGGGCGGGACGGCGGCCACGGGCGGGACGGCGAGCAGCGGGAGGGCCAGCAGCGCCGTCGTCAGGACCCGCGGCCACCGGGTGCGGGACGGCCGGACGGGGAGCGTCACGGCTCCCCCACGCCGGCCGGCCCCGGACCGGGGGGTGGGATGCCTGGGAGGGACCTCGCGCGCCGGGTCACGCACTGTCGGCGAGCAGCGCGGGCGCGCGCTCGACCAGCGCCCGCTCGTCGGCGTAGGCCAGGCGGCCGCTCAGCTCGTCGAGGGGCACCCAGGCCACCTCGGTGACCTCGACGTCGGCGTCGGACAGCGCGCCGCCGACGGCGCGCAGCAGGAAGTGGTGCACCGTCTTGTGCACGCGGCGGCCCTCGGCGACGAACCAGAAGTCGATGATCCCGAGCGGGGCGAGCACCTCGCCGATGATCCCGGTCTCCTCGGCGACCTCCCGGACGGCGGTGTCCTCGGGGGTCTCGCCCTCCTCGATGTGGCCCTTGGGCAGCGACCACAGCAGCCGCCCACGCCGGTCGGTGCGGCCGATCAGCGCGGCACGGGGGCCGGTGACGCCGTCGTCGGCGACCACCAGGCCGCCGGCGGAGGTCTCGTCGACGCGGCGCAGGCGGCGCCCGGGGCGCGCTCGTCCGCCCGTCCCAGCCATGCCAGGAGGGTAGCGCGCGCCGTCGCACTACCCTGGCGCGTCGTGTCCGCCGTCCCTCCGCGTCGCCCCGCCGCTGCGCCCGTCCCGGCGGCGGTCCAGGCGACCGTGCGCGAGCTGGTCGACGTGTCCCCCGTGCTCGTCGAGCTGGGCGCGCGGTTCGCCGCGGCGGGCTTCGAGGCGCACCTGGTCGGCGGCTCGGTGCGCGACGCGCTGCTCGCCGCGGGCAGCGACGCACCGCGGCCGCCCGGCGACCTCGACGTCACCACCGACGCCCGCCCCGAGCAGGTGCTGGACCTGCTGCGCGGCTGGGCCAGTTCCACGTGGAACACCGGCATCGCCTTCGGCACCGTCGGCGCCGAGGTCCGCGGCACCCGGCTGGAGATCACCACCTTCCGCGCCGACCGCTACGACCGCGAGTCACGCAACCCGGAGGTGGCCTGGGGGACGTCGCTGACCGAGGACCTCGCCCGCCGCGACTTCACGGTCAACGCCATGGCCGTGTCCCTGGGTCCCGACCGCACGGTGACCGACCCCTTCGGCGGCCTGGGCGACCTGCTGGCCCGCCGGCTGCGCACCCCGGGCGCGGCGGCGGACTCCTTCGCCGACGACCCGCTGCGGATGCTGCGCGCCGTCCGCTTCGTCGCCCAGCTCGGCCTCACCCCCGTCGAGGAGGTGGTCGAGGCGATGACCGCCATGTCCGGCGAGCTGGCGCGGATCACGCCCGAGCGGGTGCAGGTGGAGCTGTCGAAGACGCTGCTGCAGGACGCGCCGCGGGCGGCCCTGGAGTCGTTCGTCGACACCGGCCTGGCCGACGTCGTCCTGCCGGAGCTGCCCGCGCTGCGCATGGAGATCGACGAGCACCACCAGCACAAGGACGTCTACAGCCACTCGCTGACCGTGCTGGACCGGGCCATCGCGCTGGAGGAGGCCGATCCGGACGCGGAGTCGCCGGACCTGGTGCTGCGGCTGGCCGCCCTGCTGCACGACGTCGGCAAGCCGGCCACCCGCCGCCACGAGCCGCGCGGCCGGGTCTCCTTCCACCACCACGAGGTGGTCGGCGCCAAGCTGGTGCGCAAGCGGCTGCAGGCGCTGCGGTACAGCAAGGAGATCACCGAGGACGTCGCCCGGCTGACCTTCCTGCACCTGCGCTTCCACGGCTACGGGACCGGCGAGTGGACCGACTCCGCCGTGCGCCGCTACGTCACCGACGCCGGCCACCTGCTGCCCCGCCTGCACAAGCTGGTGCGCTCGGACTGCACGACCCGCAACCGGCGGCGGGCCGCGGCGCTGTCGGCCACCTACGACTCGCTGGAGCGCCGGATCGCCGAGCTGTCGGCGGCCGAGGACCTCGCCCGGGTGCGCCCCGACCTCGACGGCAACGCGATCATGGAGATCCTCGGCATCCCGCCGGGCCGCGAGGTCGGCGAGGCCTGGGCCCACCTCAAGGACCTCCGCCTCGAGCGCGGCCCGCTCGGGCGCGACGAGGCCGAGGCCGAGCTGCGCGCCTGGTGGGCCGCCCGCTCCTGACGCACCCCGCGCCGTCCTCCCCCGCACGGGTGGCAGCAGCCGCCCGGACCCTCCCCCGCCGGCCGGCCCGCCGGTAGGACGGACGGCCGGACCGACGGCGGGGGACGGGGATGGACGGGCGAGTCCAGGAGTGGCACGGCGGGCCGCTCACGCGGCCGGCCGGGTGGCCCGGCTCCCGGCACCGCGCGCCCTCCGCGGCCCGGGGCGTGCTGGCCGTCGCGCTCGTCCTCGTCCTGAGCCTCGGCGCCGCCGTCCTCGCCGGTGGGCTCCCGTGGCCCGGGACGGCGGGCCCCGGTGCCTGGCCCGGCGTCTCCGGCCCGGCGACGGGCCGCCCGACGCCCGGCTCCGGGGCCGCGGACGCCCCGCTCGGGCAGCCGGTGGACGCGCCCGCCACCGGGACGTGGGACTTCCTCCGGTACCAGGACGACGGCGTCACCCCCGTCGCCTACGACCCGTGCCGGCCGGTGCGCTACGTGGTGCGGCCCGACGGCGCGCCACCGGGCGCCGACCGCCTGGTCGCCGAGGCCGTGGCCGAGGTCGCCGCCGCCACAGGCCTGCGGTTCGTCCACGACGGCGCGACCGACGAGGCGTACTCCGAGAGCCGCCCGCCGCACCAGCCCGGCCGGTACGGCGACCGGTGGGCGCCGGTCCTGCTCACCTGGGCGACGCCGGCCGAGGCGCCCGGGCTGGCCGGGCCGGTCGCCGGGCTCGGCGGCAGCCACCCCGTCACGGCCGGCGGGCCGTGGGTCTACGTCACCGGGGCGCTCACCGTCGACGCCGCGTGGGCCGCGACCGCCGCCCGCTCGCCCGACGGCCGGGCCGACGTCCGGGCGGTGCTCGTGCACGAGCTCGCCCACGTCGTCGGCCTGGCCCACGTCGACGACCCCGCCGAGCTCATGCACCCGGAGAACGACGGCCAGCGCGAGCTCGGCGGCGGGGACCGGGCCGGGTTGGCCCGGCTGGGCCGGGGCGCCTGCGAGCCGGCGCTCTAGGTCCGGTGCGCCCGGGTCGCGCGGGCGTACCCGGCGGCGGCGAGGGCGTACCCGGCCGCGACGGCGAGCAGCGCGGGCACCGACGCCCCGTCGCGCGGGAGGAGCAGCGCGGCGACGAGCAGCGCCGTCACGTAGGCGACGTTGACCAGGGTGTCGTAGACGGAGAACAGCCGACCCCGGAGGTCGTCGTCGACCGACTCCTGCAGCGTGGTGTCGACGCAGATCTTCACGCCCTGCGCCACGAACCCGAGCACGAGGCCCGCGGCCACCGTCGACGCCGGCGTGAACGGCAGGCCCAGCGCGAGCTGCAGCGCGCCGCCCCCGGCCAGCAGCCCCGTCGTCCACCGGCGGCGGCCCAGCCGGCGGACGGCCGCGGGCGTGGCCGCGGCCGCCAGCAGCGTGCCCACCGCCCCGGCGGCGACCGTCTGGCCCAGGCCGACCAGCCCGCCCGGCAGCAGCCCGCCCGCGTCGGGGAAGCGGTTCCGGTGCAGCAGCAGGGTCATCAGCGTCAGCACGCCGTAGCAGAGCCGGTGCACGCCGATGACGAGCAGCGCGGCGGCCACCGGCGGCCGGGCCCGGGCGTGCCGGACGCCGGTCACCATGCCGCGCGCCACGTCGCGCGCGGTCAGCCGGCCGGGGCCGGCGTCCGCGTCCGGCCCGAGGTGCCCCGGGGCGAACCCGGCGACGACGGCCGCGCTCAGCAGGTACGGCAGCGCCGCGGACAGCGCCACGGCGGCGTAGACGGCGTCCCCGGCGACCCCCAGCCGGGACAGGGCGACCGCCACGCCGGCGCCGGCGACGGTGGCCACCGCGCCGGACGTCGTCGACAGGGCGTTGGCCGACACCAGCGAGGGCTCGTCGGCGGTGTGGGGCAGGCCGGCCGACAGCGCCGAGAGGACGAACCGGGTGACCGAGAAGACCGCCAGCCCGGCGGCGTACAGCGGCGGGCCGGCGGTCCCGGCGAGCACCAGGGCGGCGACGACGGCCACCAGCCCCGCGCGCAGCAGGTTGGCCCGGAGCAGCACCTGCCGGCGGCTCCACCGGTCCAGCCACACCCCGGCGAAGGGCCCCACGACCGAGTACGGCAGGAGCAGGACGGCGAACCCGGCGGCGACGTCGATCGGCTCGGCGGCGCGCTGCGGGTTGAACAGCACCGTGCCGGCCAGCGAGGCCTGGAACACCCCGTCGCCGAACTGGGCGGACAGCCTCGTGACCAGCAGCCGGCGGAAGTCGCCGCGGAGCAGGAGGTGGCGCACCGTCGTGTCGGCCCGCCGCACCGGTTCACCTTAGGACGCGCTCCGGCCGCCCCCTGCGCCCCGGGCTGTTGCACACTGGGATGGATGTCCACGGTGCCCTCGTCACCTGATCCGGAGTCCGGCCGGCCCAGCCGCCCGGGCACGGGCCGCCGCCGCGCGGCGGTCCCGTCGCTGTCGACCGGGTCGCTCGACGACGTGGGCCCCGGGTCCCTGCTGGTCGCGATGCCCGCGCTGACCGACCCCAACTTCGCCGGCGGCGTCGTCTACGTGCTCGACCACAACGACAGCGGCACGCTGGGCGTCGTGCTCGGCCGGCCCAGCCAGGTCGAGATCCGCGACGTCCTGCCCGGCTGGTGCGACCTCGCCGTCGAGCCCGGCGTCTTCCACGTCGGCGGCCCGTGCGAGACCGACACCGCGCTGTGCCTGGCGAGCTGGCCGGGCGCGGCAGGCGCGGAGGACGCCGGCCTGCGCCGGGTGGCCGGCGACGTCTACCTCGTCGACCTCGACGCCGACCCGGGCGCGCTCGACGGCGGCCTGGCCGGCCTGCGGGTGTTCGCCGGCTACGCCGGCTGGTCACCGGGCCAGCTGGCCGGGGAGATCGCCGAGGGCGCCTGGGCCTGCGTGCCCGGCACACCAGGCGACGTGCTCAGCGACCTGGCCGGCTCCGCGCTGTGGCGCGCGGTCCTGGGCCGGCAGCGCGGGCGCCTGGCGGTGCTCTCGACGGCACCGGCCGACCCCTCGGCCAACTGACGCGACACGACACCTCCCCAGGGGAGGCGCGTCCGGCCCGGGTCTGGTAGGAAAGGGGCCGGAGGGGGCGGTCTGGGGAAGAGGCCGCCCCCTCCACCCACGTCCGGGGCCGGCCGAGCCGCCCCGTGGCCCCTCTGCAGGGGTCCCTCCTCAGACGCCGACCGCCGCCGCCACCGCCGGGTGGGCTCCCGCGTCCACCGTCTGTGCCTCCTCCGGCAGCGCGATCGTCCGCGGCCCGTGGTCGGCCAGCGTCACGGTCACGTCGGCGTCCTGGCCCGGCAGTCGCGTCACGTACTGCAGCAGCACGCCGCTGCTGTCGTCCACGGCCACCGTCCAGCCCGCGTCGGAGGCGTACACCGAGGCCAGCCGCCCGTCGATCGAGCGCTGCCCCTCCCAGGTGGTGCCGCCGCCGGTGAAGGCGCCGGCGTCGTCGGGCTCGGCCGCGCCCAGGTTGAGCACCAGCCGTACGAGCACGTCGGTCAGGGGCACCGCCTCGGTCCCCGTCACGACCGGCCGGCGCACGAAGGGGACGTCGGGCAGCCCGGCGGCGGCGAGCGCCTCCGGCAGCCCCGGCAGGTCGCCGAACCAGATCTGCTCCGGGGTGAAGAACGCGGTGCGGACGTCGTCGGGCCGCTCGTCGCCGTAGGAGGTCACCGAGCGGGCGCGGCCGGCGGCGCCGGCCAGGTCGACCTCCCCGGTCAGGGTGAGCAGCCCGCCCTCGCCGAAGGGCGCGGTCACGACGACGTCGGCGCCGCCCTCCTCCGCGTTGCCAGCGAGCAGCCCGGCGAGCACCTCGGCCTCCTCGGCGGTGACCGGGTCCCCGGGCTGCCGGTCGGTGGGGTCGTCGGAGCAGCCGGTGAGCAGGACCGCCAGCAGGACGAGCGCGATCGCGAGCAGGCGGCGCGGCATGGCGGCCAGCGTATTCAGCGCGGGTGCGGCTCCGTCGTCGCACGCGCGGCGACCCGCGGATCCGGCGGCCGCAGACGCACCAGGACCCGCCCCCGTGCGGGGACCGGGTCCTGGTGACGTGCTGGAACGGCCTGCCTGCAGGGTCCCGCCCCGAGCGTGCGAGGGGTGGGGGGCAGGGAGGTCCTTCTACCGCTCGAGCTCGCCGCGGATGAAGGCCTCGACCTTGTCGCGGGCCTCGCTGTCGCGGTACTGCTCCGGCGGGGACTTCATGAAGTACGACGACGCCGACAGCAGCGGGCCGCCCACGCCCCGGTCCTTGGCGATCTTGGCCGCGCGGACGGCGTCGATGATGATGCCGGCCGAGTTCGGGGAGTCCCAGACCTCGAGCTTGTACTCCAGGTTCAGCGGGACGTCGCCGAACGCGCGGCCCTCGAGGCGCACGTAGGCCCACTTGCGGTCCGACAGCCACGGCACGTGGTCCGAGGGGCCGATGTGCACGTTGCCCTGGCCCATGTCGCGGCCGACCTGGCTGGTGACCGCCTGGGTCTTGGAGATCTTCTTGGACTCCAGGCGCTCGCGCTCGAGCATGTTCTTGAAGTCCATGTTGCCGCCGACGTTGAGCTGCATCGTGCGGTCGAGCTGCACGCCGCGGTCCTCGAACAGCTTGGCCAGCACCCGGTGGGTGATGGTGGCGCCGACCTGGCTCTTGATGTCGTCGCCGACGATCGGGACGCCGGCCGCGGTGAACTTGTCGGCCCACTCCCGGGTCCCGGCGATGAAGACCGGCAGGGCGTTGACGAACGCGACGCCGGCGTCGAGGGCGGCCTGCGCGTAGAACTCGGCGGCCTCCTGCGAGCCGACCGGCAGGTAGCAGACGAGGACGTCGGCACCGGACTCGCGCAGGGCGGCGACGACGTCGACCGGCTGCTCGTCGGACTCCTCGATCGTCTCCCGGTAGTAGCGGCCGAGGCCGTCGAGGGTGGTGCCGCGCTGCACCGGCACGCCCAGCGGCGGGACGTCGCAGATCTTGATCGTGTTGTTCTCGCTGGCGACGATGGCCTCGGAGAGGTCACGGCCGACCTTCTTGGCGTCGACGTCGAACGCGGCGACGAACTGCACGTCGGAGACGTGGTACTCGCCGAAGCGCACGTGCATCAGGCCCGGCACCGAGGCGGTCTCGTCCGCGTCCCGGTAGTAGTGCACGCCCTGCACCAGCGAGGCGGCGCAGTTCCCGACGCCGACGATGGCGACCTTGACAGCTCCCATGGTCTTCCCTTCTCCCTGGACCGGGTGGTCCTCGTTCTCGGGACCGTTCGGTCCTGGCGGTGGCTGCCGGTGGGGCGGGCAGCCGGTGGTGCTCTGCGGGCGGTGGGCCCGGCAGTCGTGCTCGGCGGTCGTGCTCGGTCAGTCGGCGCCGCGCTGCGGCTCCGGGGGCTGACCCGGGCCCGGGTCGCGCCGCTCGCTGTCGATGAGCTCCGACAGCCAGCGCACCTCCCGGTCGACCGAGTCGAGGCCGTGGCGCTGCAGCTCCAGCGTGTAGCGGTCGAGCCGTTCCCGGGTCCTCGCCAGTGAGGACCGCAGACCCTCCCGCTGCCGTTCGACCGTGCGGCGGCGCCCTTCGAGGATGCGCAGCCGCACGTCGGCGGCGGTGTGCCGGAAGAAGGCCAGGTGGACGCCGAAGAGCCTGCCGTCGTCGTACGCCTCGGGGCCGGCCTGGCTGACCAGCTCGGCGAAGCGCTCCTTGCCCTCAGCGGTGATCGTGTAGACCACCTTCCCGCGCCGGCCGGTGAGCGGCGGTGCGTCGGCCGGCAGCGGCGCGTGCCGGTCGGGCTCGTCGGTGGTGACCAGCCCGGCGGCGTGCAACCGCTTGAGCGCGGGGTACAGCGAGCCGTAGGAGATGCTGCGCAGCCCCCCGAGCACCTCGGCGAGCTGCTTGCGCAGCTCGTAGCCGTGCATGGGGGCCTGCTGCAGCAGGCCGAGGATGGCGAACTCGAGCACTCCGCCCCCCATCGGTCCGTGTCGGTCGATGTATCGGGACGATACATCGGGAGGTGAACGGGGCCGCAACTGGAGGTCCGTCGCGCCCGATCGGGTGACCCCCGCGGGTGGCGCTCGAGCGACCTCGGGGGTGGCGCACCTGCGTACATTGGCGGCCGTGCCCGGACGTCGCTCCGTCGTGGACTACTCGCTGCAACGGCGAGCCGTCCTCGCCGACGTGCAGTCCGGGCGCACCGGGGTCTTCGAGGTCTGTGACGCCAGCCCGTACCTCACCCGCGCCGCGAGGTACCACGGCCGGCTCACCGACCTCCCCTGCCCGGTGTGCCGCCGCGAGCGCCTCACGCAGGTGAACTACGTCTACGGCGAGTCGCTCGGGCACGTGTCCGGGCAGGCGAAGACCGAGACCGAACTCGCCCGGATGGACGCCGCGCAGGAGGAGTTCTCCGTCTACACCGTCGAGGTGTGCCGGGCGTGCGGCTGGAACCACCTGGACTCCTCGTACGTCCTGGGGGCCGAGCCGGCCCCCGGTCGCCAGCCGCGCCGGGCCCGGCGCCGCGCCGGCACCGAGCAGCGGTAGCCGGCCGGCGGGGGACCGCCGGCCCGTTCGTCACACACGTCCCGGGGGGACGGCGCCCGCGCGCGTCCTCCCGGGTCCACACAGCCGAGAACGCCACGCTGGGCGGGACCCCGTCCCGCCCACCTACCACCACGAGGAGGGGCTCCCTGGTGCCTCCCCACGACGAGACCTCGCCGGTCGGCCCGCAGGGCCCGCCCCGGCGCCCGCCGGCCGGCCGCGGCTCCGGGGGCCGTCCGCCCGCCGTCCGTGCCCGCTCGACGGCGGGCCGCCCCGGCGGCTCCCGTCCCGGTGCGCGCCCCGCGGGCGCCGCACCGTCCGGCAAGAAGGCGCGCACGAAGAAGCAGCGCCGCCGTCGCCGGCTCAAGATCGCCCTGGCCACCCTGGCCGGGCTGTTCGTCCTGTTCGGCGTCTTCGTCGGCGTCGTCTACGCCACCACCGAGGTCCCGGACCCCGACTCGGTGCAGAGCGCGCAGACGACCGTCGTCTACTACGCCGACGGCACCACCGAGATGGCCCGCCTGGGCGACACCAACCGCACCAACGTGGCGCTGGCCGACGTCTCCGAGGGCGCCCGCGACGCGGTGCTCGCCGCCGAGAACCGGAACTTCTACTCCGACCCGGGCATCTCCTTCACCGGCATCGTCCGGGCGGCGTGGAACAACGTCACCGGCGGCTCCACGCAGGGTGGCTCGACGATCACCCAGCAGTACGTCAAGAACGCGTTCCTGACGTCGGAGCAGACCTTCAGCCGCAAGTTCCAGGAGCTGTTCCTCGCGGTCAAGCTCGACAACGAGTACTCGAAGGACGAGATCCTCGAGAACTACCTCAACACCATCTACTTCGGCCGCGGCGCCTACGGCATCGAGGCCGCGGCGAACACCTACTTCGGCGTCTCGGCCGCGGAGCTGACCCCGCAGCAGGGCGCCGTCCTCGCCGTCCTGGTCCGCAGCCCCAGCTCCTACGACCCCGAGGGCAACGCGGAGGGCGCGCAGGACCGCTGGGGCCTGGTCCTCGACGCGATGGTCGAGGAGGGCTGGATGACCCCGGCCGAGCGCGAGGCCTCGGTCTACCCGCCGGTGCTGCCGCGGCCGGAGGGCTCGTCGCAGGGCATCCCGTCCGGCCCGGAGGGCCTGGTCGTGCAGCAGGCCATCGACGAGCTGCGGGCCAAGGGCTACACCGACCAGCAGCTGCTGGCCGGCGGTCTGCAGATCGTCACGACCGTCGACAAGCCCGCCCAGGACGCCGCGCTGGCCGCCGTGACCGACGTGATGGAGGGCGAGCCGGAGAACCTGCGGCAGGCGCTGGTGGCCATCGACCCGCGCACCGGCGCGGTCCGCGCCTACTACGGCGGCGCGAACGGCACGGGCAACGACTACGCGCAGGGGCAGCGGCAGCCCGGCTCGTCGATGAAGCCCTACGTGCTGGCCACCGCACTGGACCAGGGCATCAGCGTCAACGCCCGGCGTGACGGCTCCTCGCCGCAGACCTTCCCCGACCGCGAGGCCCCGGTGCGCAACTCCGGCGGCGCCTCGTGCGGGGCGTGCACGCTGGTCGAGGCGATGACCCGCTCGCTGAACACCACCTTCTACGGGCTGGCCTACGAGGTGGGCCCGGAGAACGTCCGGGAGACGGCGCTGGCGGCCACCGGCCTGCCCGAGACGTGGCAGGGCGGCCCGCTCGGGGGCAACACCACGCTGGCCAACGCCGACGGCTTCACCGGATCGGCGATCGGCATCGGCGAGTACGAGATGCGCCCGATCGACCAGGCGCACGGCTTCGCCACCTTCGCCGCCGGCGGGGTGGAGCGGGCGCCGTACTTCGTCAGCCGGGTCAGCGACACCTCCGGCGCGGTGCTGCTGGAGTACGGCGGCGAGAGCGGTGAGCAGGTGCTGCGCCCCGAGGTCGCCAACGACGTCACCTTCGCGACGGAGGGCGTCGCCCAGTACTCGCGTCGCTCGCTCGAGGGCGGCCGCGAGGTGGCCAGCAAGACCGGTACCCAGGGGCAGGGTGAGGACAACTCCGACGCCTGGATGGTCGGCTACACCCCGTCGATCTCGACCGCGGTGTGGATGGGCAACGACTCGCCCAGCGACCCGATCGTCAACTCCGACGGCGGGATCATCTACGGCTCGGGCCTGCCGGGCGCCATCTGGCAGCAGTTCATGGACACCGTCCTCGAGGGCACGCCCGAGGAGGACCTGCCCAACTCGCCGCGCATCCGGGGCGACACGGGCGAGGGCGTGGCCGCGCCGACGACGTCGTCCGCGCCGACGACGCAGTCGCAGCCGACCCAGCAGCCGACCACGGAGGCACCGCCGCCCACCACGGAGGCCCCGGCGCCGCCCACCACGGAGGCCCCGGCACCCGCGCCGGAGCCGGCGCCCGTGCCGGTGCCGGAGCCGGTGCCCGCCCCGGTGCCGGCCCCTGACGTCGAGGACACCGGCGACCAGGCCGGCGCACCGGCCCCGGCACCGGCCCCGGCCCCGGCACCCGCGCCGGAGCCGGCACCTGCGCCGGCCCCGCTACCGGACGGCCGGCCGGCCGGCTGACCCGCCCGGCACACTGGCGCAGGTGAGCTCCTCCCCCACGGGCCCGTCCGCCCCGGCGACACCGCCGGCGGACGGGCCCGCGGCGTTCCCGGGACCGGAGCCCGCCGCTCCCGCGGCCGGCCGCGGTCCCGGCCCGGTGGGGTCTCCCGGCCCCGACCGGGTGGTGCCCACCTGGTCGGACCCGGTGGCCGCGCAGGCCAGCGAGGCCGTGGGCGGGCCCTGGGGGCGGCACGCGGTGACCGGGCGGGCGCTGTTCTGGACGCCCCTGCGCGTGTGCCTGCTGTTCACCACGGCCGTGCTGGCGCTGGCCTGGCTCAAGCAGTCGCCCTGCTCGGACGGCAACTGGGCGGGCTCGGTGCAGTACACCCACTTCTGCTACTCCGACACCGTCCCGCTGTTCGGCATCCACGGCCTCGACGGCGGCGCGCTGCCCTACCTCGACTCGGCCGTCGAGTACCCCGTCCTCACCGGCGCCTTCATGGCGCTGGCGGCCACCCTCGGCAGCGCCTACGGGAGCCTGGCGACGGCGGCCGGGCTGCTCCCCCAGGTGCCGCCGGTGCAGGCCTACTACGTGGCCACCTGCCTGCTGCTGAGCCTGTGCGCGCTGGTCACCACCCGCGCCGTCCTCGGCGCCTCCGGGCACCGGCCGTGGGACGCGGCCGCGGTCGGCCTCTCCCCGCTCCTGCTCGTGCACGCCTTCACCAACTGGGACCTGTTCGCCGTCGCCCTGGCCGCGTGCGGCCTGTGGGCGTGGGCGCGCGAGCGGCCGGTGCTGGCCGGCGTCCTGCTCGGGCTGGGCGCCGCGGCCAAGCTGTTCCCGGCGATCCTGCTCGGGGCGCTGTTCCTGCTGTGCCTGCGGGCCGGCCGGCTGCGGGTGTGGCTGCGCGCGGCGCTCGCCGCCGGCGTCGCCTGGCTCGTGGTCGACGTCCCGGTGGCGCTGCTGGCGCCGGAGAACTGGTCGCTGTTCTTCCGGCTCAACAGCAGCCGGCCGGCCGATCCCGACACCCTGTGGAACATGGCGATCACCGCCTCGGGCGGGACGCTGTTCGACGGGCCGCTGGCCGAGGGCGAGACGCCCACGGTGCTCAACGCGCTGGTCGCCGGCTGCGTGCTGCTGGTGTTCGCGGCGCTGGGCTGGCTGGTGCTCGCCGCGCCGGTGCGACCGCGGGTGGCCCAGGTCGCCTTCCTGCTGGTGGCCGGGTTCCTGCTGGTGACCAAGGTGTGGAGCCCGCAGTACTCGCTGTGGCTGCTGCCGCTGGCGGTCCTGGCCCGGCCGCGGTGGCGCTCGCTGCTGGCCTGGCAGGCCACCGAGGCGGTGCTGTGGGTCGTGCGGATGCTCTGGTACCTCGGCACCGACAACCGGGGGGTGGGCACCGAGTGGTTCTTCCTCGCGGTGACCGTGCGCGACCTCGCCGTCCTCGTGCTGATGGGCCTGGTCGTGCGCGACGTGTGGCGCCCCGACGGCGACGTCGTCCGCACGTCGTGGCCCGGCGTCGACGACCCCGCCGGCGGCCCGCTCGACGGCGCCGGCGACGCGGTCACCCTGCGACGCCGCGTCGAGGCGTAGCAGGGAGGTCATTCCGCTACGCCCCGCTCAGCGCCTCGCGGACCAGGGCGACCTCCTCGGCGTGCGCGGCGGCGTCGCCCGGCGTCTCCAGGACGACGGGGCAGTCGGCGGCCCGGGCCACCCCGAGCAGCAGCTCCAGCGGGATCTCCCCCGCGGCCAGCGGCGCGTGCCGGTCGCGGCCGGAGCCGGCCGGGTCGCGGCTGTTGTTCAGGTGCACCAGGTCGATCCGGCCGGTGGTCCGGCGGACGTCGTCCACCGCCGTGGCGAGGTCCCAGCCGGCCGCCCAGGCGTGGCAGGTGTCGAGGACGAAGCCGGCGCCGAACTCGCCGACGGCCTCCCACAGGCGGTCGACGGCGTCCAGGCCGCGGGCCATCGCGTTGTCGCCGCCGGCGGTGTTCTCGATGAGCAGCGGCAGCGGGAAGCCGCCGTCCTCGGCCTGCCGGACGAAGGTCTTGCGCCAGTTGTCGAACCCGGCGGCCGGGTCGTCCTTGGCCAGCACGTGCCCGCCGTGGACCACCATGCCGCGCGCCCCGATGGCCGCCGAGGCGCGGGCGTGGGTGGCCAGCACCTTGCGGCTGGGGATGCGGATGCGGTTGTTGGTCGAGGCCACGTTGAGCACGTAGGGCGCGTGCACGAAGACCGCGACGTCGGCGGCGAGCAGGGCCTCGGCGTCGGGGCGCGGCGGCGGGACCTTCCAGCCCTGCGGGTCGCCGAGGAAGACCTGCACCCCGTCGGCGTCCACCTCCGCCGCGCGGGCCAGCGGGCCGCCGGCGTCGAGCTGGTTGTCCTCGGTCAGGCCGGGTCCGACGTGGACGCCGACCGGGTGGGTCGCCACCCCGCGACACTACGTCGGCACCGCGGCGGACGGCCCGCACCCGCGACGGCCCGCGGGCGGCGGCGGCCGCGCTGGTAGCCTCGGGCTGCGCGTCTCGTCCGCCGTCCCGGCGGGCCGGGCGCGCGACGCGTGTACGACCCTCCTGCTGCAGACGTCCTGCGGCCGCCACAGACCAGAGGAGGTGGGGTTCTCCGTGCGTCACTACGAACTGATGGTCATCCTCGACCCCGACCTGGAGGAGCGCACGATCGCTCCCTCCCTCGACCGGTTCCTGACCGTCGTCACCAACAGCGGTGGCACCGTCAAGACCGAGATCTGGGGCCGGCGTCGCCTGGCCTACGAGATCGACAAGCACGTCGAGGGCATCTACGCCATCGTCGACATCCAGGCCGAGCCCGCCGCGGTCGCCGAGCTCGACCGCCAGCTCAACCTCAACGAGGCGGTCCTGCGCACCAAGCTCATGCGGCCCGAGGTCCACTGAGCATGGCCGGCGAGACCGTCATCACCGTGATCGGCAACCTGACCTCCGACCCGGAGCTGCGGTTCACGCCGTCGGGGGCCGCGGTCGCCAACTTCACGGTCGCCTCGACGCCGCGCACCTTCGACCGGCAGTCGCAGGAGTGGAAGGACGGCGAGGCGCTGTTCCTCCGCTGCAACGTGTGGCGGCAGGCGGCGGAGAACGTCGCCGAGTCCCTCACCCGCGGCTCGCGGGTCATCGTCTCGGGGCGCCTCAAGCAGCGCTCGTTCGAGACCAAGGAGGGCGAGAAGCGCACTGTCGTCGAGCTCGAGGTCGACGAGATCGGCCCCTCGCTGCGCTACGCCACCGCGAAGGTCACCAAGGCCTCCCGCGGTGAGGGTGGTGGCGGCGGCTTCGGCGGCGGCGGTGGCGGCGGTTTCGGTGGTGGCAGCGGCGGCGGGGCCAGCGACCCCTGGTCGACGCCCGCCGGCCCGTCCGACGAACCGCCCTTCTGATGTAAGGACCCCCCTGCCCCCCACCGCTCGCGAGCTCGCGGTGGGCCCCTGCAGGGGGGCCGGTTCCATTCCGTCACTTCCTGGAGAACCCAGTGCCCAAGCCCCCCGTGCGCAAGCCCAAGAAGAAGGTCTGCCAGTTCTGCAAGGACAAGGCGACCTACGTCGACTACAAGGACACGACGCTGCTGCGGAAGTTCATCTCCGACCGCGGCAAGATCCGTGCCCGCCGCGTGAGCGGCAACTGCAGCCAGCACCAGCGGGACGTCGCCACGGCCGTCAAGAACAGCCGTGAGATGGCCCTGCTGCCCTACACCTCGACGGCGCGCTGACCATGAGCACCCAGAAGCTGATCCTGACGCAGGAGGTCACCGGTCTCGGGTCCTCCGGTGACACCGTGGAGGTCAAGGGCGGGTACGCCCGCAACTACCTCCTGCCCCGCGGCCTGGCCATCGTCGCCACCCGCGGTGCCGAGAAGCAGGTGGACTCGCTGCGCCGGGCGCGTGCCGCCCGCGAGGTGCGCTCCCTCGAGGAGGCCCAGGCCGTGGCCGGGCGCCTCACCGGCCTGACGGTCCGCGTGCCGGCGCGTGCCGGTGCGGGTGGCCGCCTGTTCGGCCGCGTCACCACCGCCGACGTCGTCAACGCCGTCACCGCGGCCGGTGGCCCGGAGCTCGACCGCCGCCGGGTCGAGCTGCCCAGCAGCATCAAGACCACGGGCCAGCACACCGTCACCGTGCGGGTGCACCCCGAGGTGACCGCCTCGCTGCCGATCGAGGTCGTCGCGGGCTGAAGAAGGACCCTCCTGCCCCCCACCGCTCGCACGCTCGCGGCGGGACCCTGCAGGAGGGCCGCCTGCCCGTCGAGGGGCGTCGGACACCCGTCCGGCGCCCCTCGCGGCGTCTCCGGGCCCGTGAGACCGCCACAGGTCGTCACCGGCCGGTCGCGAGGTGCGCCGGGACGCCGCCCTGTGGACGTGTGACCGCCGGGGCCGGTGGGTCACGGTTCGTGACACGCCGGGGCCCGATCCCGAGAGTTCTGCCACTTTTCTCCCGTCCACACCCGGTGGGTGGTCTTCGCGCTGGTCAGCCGCGGGACGGGGACGACGCGAGCGCCCCGTCCCCCGCCGTCTCCACATGTCGACACGCGTGTGTCCACCGACTTGTCCACAAGTTGTGCAGAACGCGCCCCACAGCGGTGTTGGACGGGCCCGGCTGCACTTCCTAACGTCCTCCTCGGCGGTCACGGGTGCGGTTTCGTCGGCACCCCGACCTAGCCTCGTGCTCGAACACGCGTTCGAGCGTGCGTGCCAGCAGTCCTGGTGCTTCCCCCACCAGACCCCGGCCACCGGCCGGGGTCTGTCCGCGGGTGCGCCGGTGGAGACAAGGAGGGGCTTCCCGTGGCGGTGGCCGACGATTTCAGCCGACCGTCCGCGACGGCGCCGGAGTACGACCGGCAGCCGCCGCAGGACGTCGCGGCGGAGCAGTCGGTGCTCGGCGGCATGCTGCTGAGCAAGGACGCGATCGCCGACGTCGTGGAGGTGCTGCACGGCGCCGACTTCTACCGCCCGGCGCACCAGGTGATCTTCGACTGCATCCTCGACCTCTACGGGCGCGGTGAGCCGGCCGACGCGATCACCGTCGCCGCCGAGCTCAACCGCACCGACCAGCTGTCGAAGATGGGTGGCGCGGTCTACCTGCACACCCTGATCGCCTCCACGCCGACGGCGGCCAACGCGGGCTACTACGCCGCGATCGTCGCCGAGCAGGCGGTGCTGCGGCGGCTGGTCGAGGCCGGGACCCGGGTCGTGCAGCTCGGCTACGGCGCGGCCGGCGGGCGCGGCGACGTCGACGACATCGTCGACCGCGCGCAGCAGGAGATCTACGACGTCACCGAGAAGCGCATGAGCGAGGACTACTCGCGCCTCGAGGACGTCCTGCAGCCGACGATGGACGAGCTCGACGCCATCGCCTCCCGCGGCGGCACCGCCCGGGGCGTCCCCACGGGAATTCGTGATCTCGATGAACTGACGAATGGTCTCCAAGCGGGACAAATGGTGGTGATCGCAGCGAGGCCTGGCGTTGGTAAGAGCACCCTTGGATTGGACATCGCGCGATCGGCCACGGTGAAGCACCACATGCCCGCCGTCATCTTCTCGCTCGAGATGAGCAAGCACGAGATCACCATGCGTCTGCTGTCGGCCGAGGCGAAGGTGCCGCTGCACCACATGCGCGCCGGCACGCTGTCGGACGAGGACTGGTCGAAGCTGGCCCGCCGGATGGGCGAGGTCGCCGACGCGCCGCTCTACATCGACGACTCGCCGAACATGACGATGATGGAGATCCGGGCGAAGGCGCGGCGGCTCAAGCAGCGCAACGACCTCAAGCTCGTGGTCATCGACTACCTCCAGCTCATGACGTCGGGAAAGCGCGTCGAGAGCCGCCAGCAGGAGGTCTCGGAGTTCTCCCGTGCGCTCAAGCTGCTGGCGAAGGAGCTCGAGGTCCCGGTCATCGCGATGTCGCAGCTCAACCGTGGTTCCGAGCAGCGTCAGGACAAGAAGCCGATGCTCTCCGACCTCCGCGAATCGGGTTCGATCGAACAGGACGCGGACATGGTCATGATGATCCACCGGGAAGACATGTACGAGAAGGAATCACCGCGAGCAGGTGAAGCGGACATCATGCTCGTGAAGCACCGGAACGGCCCGACCGCGAACGTCACCGTGGCATTCCAGGGGCACTACAGCCGCTTCGTCGACATGGCCAACTGACCCGTCCGACGCCCACCGGCCGCGCACAGCGAGGGGCCCGGGACCGTCGCGGTCCCGGGCCCCTCGCCGTCCGGTCGCCGGGCGGGCGCGCCGCCCGCCGACCGTCCGTGTCGCCGACCGCGCGGGCCGGCGCACGCAACGCCGGCGGGTGGCCCACCCTGTGACAGCTCCGGTTTGTGATGCGGGTCACCGTGGGTTACCAAGGTGCGTCCCCCACAGCTTGGAGTTCCACGTGCAGCAACGACGCTGGCACCGGGCGGCCCCTTCGGTCGTCGGTGCGCTGGCCCTCACAGCCGCCCTCTCGGTCACCGCCTCACCCGCGCTGGCCGACCCGGAGAAGCCCGAGCCGCTCTCGGTCTTCCCCTCCGACAGCCTCACCGTCCCCGACCCGGCCCAGCTGACCGGCCGCCGGGTGGACCTGCCGCTCGAGGACTGCGGCGCCCCCGTCTCCTGCGGCCTCGTCCAGCAGCTCAACCAGCTCGACGGCTTCGACCTCGACCCGCGCATCGCCATCCGGTTCAGCGGGCCCGTCGACGCGGCGCAGGTCGCCGGCCGGATCAGCGTGCAGGAGGCGCACGGCGGCTGGCGGACCGGCGTGGACCGCGTCGTCTGGGACCCGTCGACCAACACCCTCTACGCGCACCCGGCCGAGCAGCTCGCGCCGTCCACCACGTACCGCCTGCGGGTGCAGGGCGGCCCGCACGACCGGTCGGTCCAGGACACCTTCACCACCCTGAGCGCCACGGACGGGCTGCTGGACCTGCGCCGCCAGATCGACGACGGCTCGGCCTTCGCCGCCGCCGGGGTCACCCCCGGCCTGCGCGTCGACGGCGTGTTCCCCGCCACCGGCACGACCGTCTCGCTGGTGCAGGACAGCTCGACCACCGGCGCCGACACGACGGCGGTCGTCCCCGTCCCCCAGGCCGCGACGGGCGGCACGCTGGTGTTCGGGTCCTACGAGGCGCCGTCCTGGCTCCGGCCGGACGTCACCATCGCGCAGACACCGACGGAGGACGCCGGCCCGGCGCCCGTCGGGGAGGCGCGGCTGCCCTTCGTCGCCGTCCTCCCCGCCGGCCCCACCCCGCCCGGCGGCTGGCCGACGGCGGTGTTCGGTCACGGGTTCACCCGCTCGACGGCCGACGTGTTCATCGCGGCCGCCGTTCCCTCGCGCAGCGGGATCGCGACCATCGCCACCAACGTCGTCGGTCACGGCTACGGACCGGGGAGCACCTGGCAGGTCACCTCCGGTGGCACGACGACGTCCCTCCCCGCCTACGGGCGCGGTGTCGACCAGGACGGCGACGGGGCCATCGGCAGCACCGAGGGCTCCTCGGCCACCGGCGCCGCCGCCGCCCAGTCCTCCCGGGACGCGCTGCGGCAGACGAGCGCGGACGTCATGACGCTCGTGCGGTCGCTCGGCGGGACCGACGTGGACGGCGACCGCACGCCCGACCTCTCCGGCCGGGACGTGACCTACTTCGGGCAGAGCTTCGGCGGCATCTACGGCACGATGGTCACCGGCGCCGATCCGGCGATCGCCCGCTCGGTGCTCGACGTGCCCGGCGGGCCGATCACCGAGATCACCCGTCTGGGCGGGTTCCGGCCGCTGTTGACCCAGACGTTGCAGGCGGCCGGTCTGCTCAACAGCGACGACCCGACGCGGAACCACTTCCAGGAGCAGATGCCGCTGCGCGGTGAGGGCCCGGTGACGGTGACCGTGCCGGGGGCGGTGGCCATCCAGGAGTACCTGGCACGGTCGACGTGGCTGTCCCGTCCCGGCAGCCCGGAGACCTTCTCCCCGCTCATCGCGCCGGAGCGGGTGGTCTTCCAGATCGCCTTCGGTGACCGGACGGTGCCCAACCCGACGTCGTACACGGTCGTCGACGCCGGGGACCTGTGGTCGCGGACCAGCCTCTACCGCAACGACCGCACGCCGCAGGCGGGGATCGACCCGCACGGCTTCCTGCTGGACCTGGCGCAGTTCCCGGTGGCGGGCACCCAGGGCCAGACGCAGGTGGCGGCCTTCCTCGGCCGGGGCGAGGTCATCGACCCGGACCAGGGCGGGGACGTGTGGGAGGTGCCGATCAGCGACCCGGCGCTGCTGCTGGCGCTGAACTTCGACCAGCCGGCACTGCGGCCCTGACCGGCCGCTGACGCACGAGGGCCCGGGACGACGATCGTCGTCCCGGGCCCTCGTGCGTGGGAGGCGACCCCGGCGGGGTCCTGCCTCAGGCGGCCTCGGCCGCCCGGGTCAGCCGGACGCCGGCGGTCAGCTTCCGCTGCAGCGCGCGGCGCACCTTGGGCGTGCCGGTGGTCATCTTGTAGAGCACCGCGAGCTGCTGCGGCAGGTTGCGGCGGTTGGTCAGCTCCAGCCAGCCGTTGGGCAGGGACAGCCGGATGATCTTGTGCCAGGCCGAGCCGACCTGCTGCGGCAGCGGCGCCGTGTGGTAGTTCAGCCCGTAGCGGTCGAACAGGTCGCGGATCCTCGGGGCGATCTCGGCGTAGCGGTTGCTCGGCAGGTCCGGGAACAGGTGGTGCTCGATCTGGTGCGACAGGTTCCCGGTCAGGATGTGCATGACCTTGGAACCGGAGATGTTGGCCGAGCCGAGCATCTGGCGCAGGTACCACTCACCGCGGGTCTCGCCCTCGATCGACTTCTTCTCGAAGGTCTCGACGCCCTCGGGGAAGTGCCCGCACAGGATGACGGAGTTCGACCACAGGTTGCGCACGATGTTGGCGGTGAAGTTGGCCGCCAGCGTCGCGAGGAAGTTCGGGCCCGACAGCAGCGGGTGGATGACGTAGTCCTTGCGGACCTGCCGGCCGATCTTGCGCAGCACGGCCTTGGCGCGCTCCCGGAACTCCGGGTCGCCGGTCTGCTTCTTGGCGATGACGGCGCCCAGCTCCAGGTCGTACGCGGCGATCCCGTACTCGAAGAAGCAGGCGTTGATGAAGCTCCACAGCGGCTGGCCGAGGTGGAAGGGCTGCCACGGCTGGTCCTCGTCGACGCGCATGATGCCGTAGCCGAGGTCGTTGTCCTTGCCGATCACGTTCGTGTACGTGTGGTGCATCTCGTTGTGCGAGTGCTTCCACTGGTCGGCCGGGCTGGCCATGTCCCACTCCCACGTCGTGGAGTGGATCTTCGGGTCGCGCATCCAGTCCCACTGCCCGTGCAGGATGTTGTGCCCGATCTCCATGTTCTCGAGGATCTTGGCGATCGAGAGGCCGACCGTCCCGGCGATCCAGGCCGGCGGGAAGCCGGAGGCGAGCAGGACGGCGCGGCTGCCGAGCTCGATCTTGCGGTGCACGTCGATGACCTTGCGGATGTAGCGCGCGTCGGACTCGCCGCGGCTGTCGACCACGGTCTGGCGGATCTCGTCGAGCTCCTTGCCGATGAGCTCGACGTCCTCGGGGGTGAGGTGCTCGATCGGGTTGTCGGCCTTCTTCTGCAGGACGGTCACGTGGTGCGGCTCCTCTGGTCGGGAAGCGGTCAGTGGTCGATGTCGCAGGCGCCGGCGGCGGCGCTGATGCAGGTCTGGACGAGCACGCCGTCACCGGGGACGGCGGTGGTCACCTCGCCGGTGCGCAGGTCCCGGACGGCGCCCTCGCGCAGCGGGAGGACGCAACCGAAGCAGATGCCCATGCGGCACCCGCTGGGCATGAGGACGCCGGCCTCCTCGGCGGCGTCGAGGATCGGGGTGGCGCCGTCGGCCTCGAGCGAGGTCCCCTTCTTCGTGAAGGTCACCGTGCCGCCCTCGCCGGTCACCAGGACCGTGGGGCGGAACCGCTCGGTGTGGAGCCGGTCGGCGATGCCGGCAGCCGCCCAGTGCTCCTCGAGTGCCTCGAGCATGCCGACCGGCCCGCAGGCCCAGGTGGCCCGCTCGGCGAGGTCGGGGACGAGCCCGGCGAGCGCGGCGGGGTCGAGCAGGCCGGCGGTGTCGGTGTGCTGCTCGACCAGCCGGATGCGGCCCTCGGCGGCGAGCTGCCGCAGCTCGGCGCCGAAGACGACGTCGTCGGCCGTCGGTGCGGAGTGCACCAGGACGACGTCGGTCAGCTCCGGGTGGTTGCGCAGCATGCCCATGACCGGGGTGATGCCGGAGCCGGCGGTGACGAACAGGGCCTTGCCGGGCCGCTGGTCCGGCAGGCAGAACTCCCCGGTGGCCTGGTCGAGCTGCACGATGGTGCCCGGCTGGGCACGGCGGACCAGGTGGTTGCTCACCTTGCCGTCGGGGATGGCCTTGACGGTGACGGTGAAGCAGCCGTCGGTGCGGCCCAGGTCCGAGGTGACCGAGTAGGCGCGCCACATGCGGACGCCGTCGACGTCGATGCCGATGCGCACGTACTGGCCGGGCCGGTGCGGCTGCCAGTCGGCGCCCGGGCGGATGACGATCGTGGCCGCGTCGCGCGTCTCGGGGACCACGGCCTCGATGCGGCCGCGCAGGTCGGCGCCGGCGCGCAGCGGGTTGACCAGGTCGAGGTAGTCGGCCGGCAGCAACGGCGTCGTCGCCAGCTCGGCCAGACGCAGTGCGCGATCGCGCAGTGACCTCAGGGCCGGCAGCGACCTCGGGGCCCGGCGGGCCGAGGACGGTCGCGGAACGGTCGTGGTCATACCTCGATGGTTCCCTGCCTGGCGCGCAATCACCTGTGCCCTGGACGTGAACGTCACGCCGGATACTGTTCGCCGGGGACAAGTTCGGTCACGGGGAGGTCTCATGGCGCCGGAGGACGGCACCTTCGCCGCGGAGGTGGCGGCGGCGATGCGCGCCGAGCTGCCCTCGGTCGCCGCGCGGACCGTGGCCGCCATCGTCGTCGAGGTGCCCAGCTACACCGAGGCCTTCAGCGGCCCCATGGGCCGCAAGATCGAGAACGCCGTCCAGATGGCGCTCGGCGCCTTCCTCGAACTGGCGACGGCGACCGGCGGCGCGGACGCCAGCCGGCCGATCGCCCCGGCCATCGAGGGCGCCTACGCGCTGGGGCGGGGTGAGGCCCGCACCGGCCGGTCGATGGACGCCCTGCTGGCCGCCTACCGGGTGGGCGCGCGGGTGGCCTGGCGGCACATGAGCGAGACGGCGGTGGCGGCCGGCATGCCCGCCGGGTCGCTGGCGCACTTTGCCGAGCTGGTGTTCGCCTACATCGACCAGCTCTCGGCGGCCAGCGCCTCCGGGCACGCCGACCACCTGGCCACCAGCGGCCGCGTGCGACGCCGGCACCTGGAGCGGCTGGCCGAGCTGCTGCTCGCCGGCGCGCCGCCCTACGAGCTGCACCCCGTCGCCGAGCGGGCGGACTGGACGCCGCCGCGGACCCTCACCGCGGTGCTGCTGCCCGAGGAACGGGCCCGCGACGCGCTGGCGGTGCTCGACGCGCGCACGCTGCAGGCCGGTGAGGACCTGCCCGGCGCCGAGCCGTCGGCCGAGCGCGCCGTCCTGCTGGTGCCCGACGCCGAGGGGTTCGCGCGGGCGGCGCTGCTGCGGTCACTGGCCCGCCGGGAGGCCGTCGTCGGGCCGGCGCGGCCGTGGCAGGACGCGCGGTCGTCGTACTCGCGGGCGCTGCGGGCGCTGCAGCTGGGCCTCGAGCGCGACGGCGACGTCCCGGTCGACACCGAGCTGCGGCTGGCCGACCTCGTGCTGCGTGCCGACGGCGAGGCGCTGGCCGACCTGCGCGCCCAGGTCCTCGCGCCGCTGGACGACCTGGGCCCCGGGCCGCGGGAGAAGCTGCTGGAGACGCTGCGCTCCTGGCTGCTGCACCACGGCCGCCGCGAGCAGGTGGCCACCGAGCTGTTCGTGCACCCGCAGACGGTCCGCTACCGCATGGGCCAGCTGCGCGACCTGTTCGGCGCCCGCCTCGACGACCCGCAGACCGTCCTGGAGCTCACGCTGGCCCTCGGCGTCCGCTGACCGCAGCACGCAGCCGACTCGCACGGAGGTCACAGGGAGTTCCCAGCCGGGCGCCCGAGCCTCGTCCTCAGCGGCACCGGTCCGGAGCCGCGGAGCCGAGGAGGTCCCTCATGTACCCCAGCACCGAGCGCCGCGTCGCCGGGCGCCGTGTCCCCCAGCGTCGTGTCCCCGAGCGCTCCCGGACCGAGCGCACGGGCCGGCACGCCTGGGTCCGCACCGTGCGCCGTCCCCTCCCCGAGCTCACCGCCGACGTCGCCGTCCAGGTGGCCGCCGCCGCGGTGGCCGTGCTGCCCGGCGCGTCCGTCGAGTGGCTCGAGGTCGACGGCTCGGGCCTGTACGAGGCGCACCTGCTCTCGGCCGAGGGCCAGGCGGTCGTCGTCCACCTCGACGCCGACCTCACCGTCGTCGGCTGGCTGGCCGAGGTGGGCTGATCCTCAGGCGGGGCGCAGGACGGCGACGAGGAAGTCCGACGCCGCGGTGAACGGGTGCAGGTGCCAGCTCGACAGGAGCAGGTCCGGCTCGAGCCCAGCGGCGCGCGCGTCGGCGAGGAAGTCGTCGAAGGCGTAGTCGCGGCCCGCGCCGAAGCCGACGACGGCCCGGCCGCCGGCCGCCAGGTGGGCGCGGAACCGGCGCAGCACCTCCCCGCGGGTGCTCGGCGCGAGGAACGTGACGACGTTGCCCGCGCAGACGACCGCGTCGAACCGGTCGGGCAGGTCGAGCTCGGCCAGGTCACCGACCAGCCAGCGCGGCCCCGGGTGGTCCTCCTCGGCCGCGGCGATCAGCACCGGGTCGACGTCCACGCCGACGACGTCGTGCCCCACCGCGGCGAGGTGCCCGCCCACGCGCCCCGGGCCGCACCCGGCGTCGAGCACGCGCGACCGGCGCGGCAGCATCGCGTCGACCAGCCGCGCCTCGCCGACGATGTCCGTGCCACCCGCGGCCAGTGTCCGGAACCGCTGCACGTAGGCCGCCGAGTGGCCGGGGTCGGCCTGCGTCATCCGCACCCACGCGCTCGGTTCCGTCATGCCCCCATCGTCGCCGTCCGCCACTCCGGCGGGTCGCCCGGGTGCAGCGCCGGGTCGTCGGCGGCCAGCGTGCGCACCGGCCCGGGCGCCGTCAGCGGACCCTCGAAGCGGACGGTGACCCGGCCCAGGCCGCGGCCCCACACCCAGCCGGGTCCCAGCTCGTCGTGGACGACGTCCTGCCCGGGCCACCAGCGGCGCTCGGCGGGGGGCAGCGGCTCGGCCGGCTCCTCGGCGACGGCGGCCGGCTCGGCCTGCGCCGCCTCCTCGGGCGGGGCGTCCTCGACGTCGAGGGCGAACAGGTCGCCCTGGGCGTACTGCGACAGCCCCGAGACGCCGACGCCCAGCAGCCGCAGCCCCCCGCCGGTGCCGGCCTCCACCAGCAGCCGCCGCGCGATCGAGGCCACCTGGCGGGCGTCGTCGGTGGGCTGCGGCAGCGTCTGCGAGCGGGTGATCGTCGTGAAGTCGTAGCGGCGCAGCTTCAGGGTCACCGTCCGCCCCGACAGCGCCGAGGCGCGCAGCCGGGTGCCCACCCGCGTGGCCATCGCGTCGATGAGCCGGTTGAGCCGGGACAGGTCGGTGAGGTCGCGCTCGAAGGTCTCCTCCTGCGAGACCGACTTCGCCTCCCGCTCGGCGACCACGGGCCGGTCGTCCTCGGCGCGGGCCAGCTGGTACAGCCCGGTGCCGTGCGCCCGGCCGGCCAGCGCGACCAGGTCCGGCAGCGACTTGCGGGCCAGGTCGGACACCGTCTTCACGCCCACCTGGTGCAGCCGCTCGGCCGTCGCCGGGCCGACGCCGCCGAGCCGGGTGACCGGCAGGGGGTGCAGGACGTCGAGCTCCGACCCCGGCGGGACGACGACGAGGCCGTCGGGCTTGTCCAGGTCGGAGGCGATCTTGGCCATGAGCTTGGAGCTGCCGATCCCGACCGAGCCGGTGACCCCGCCGGTGGCCGCGGCGATCCGCTCCTTGAGGCCCCGGGCCAGCGCGGTCACGCCGTCCACCGACAGGTCGAGCCCGGGACCGGCGGCGAGGTCGACGTAGGCCTCGTCGATCGACACCGGCTCGACCAGCGGCGACAGCTCGCGCAGCAGCGCCATGACCACGTCCGACGTCCGCCGGTAGGCGCCGAACCGGCCGCCGAGGAACGCCGTCCCCGAGGGGCAGCGGCGGCGCGCCTCCGCCGTCGGCATCGCCGAGCGCGCCCCGTAGGCGCGCGCCTCGTAGGACGCCGTGGCGACCACGCCGCGCCCGCCCACACCGCCGACGACGACCGGCCGGCCGCGCAGCGAGGGCTTGTCGCGCTGCTCGACCGCGGCGAAGAACGCGTCCAGGTCCAGGTGCAGGACGCTCGCCTCCCGCCGCACCCCCCGATCATCCCCGGCCCGCCGGGCTCGTTGCCGGTCCGCCTCGCGCGGGGGAGGCTCACCCGGGTGACGCGGGGGGACGGCGATCGGCAGGCCGCCTTCGACGCCGCGTACGCCGCCGCCCTGGCCCGCTGGCCGGTGCCGGTGCAGTCCCGCGACGTCGGGTCGCGGTGGGGCCGCACCCACGTGCTGGTGAGCGGCTCGGCGGAGGCCCCGCCGCTGGTGCTGGTGCCCGGAGGTGGGGCGACGGCGCTGGCCTGGGCGGGCGCCGTGCGGCTGCTGGCGGCGGTCCGCCGGGTGTACGTCCTCGACCCGATCGGCGACGCCGGCCGCAGCACCGCGACGACGCCGCTGGCCGCCGCGGACGACGTCACGGGCTGGCTCGGGGAGACCCTCGACGGGCTGGGGCTCGACGCGGTCGACCTGGCCGGGCACAGCTACGGCGGGTGGCAGGCGCTGACCTTCGCGCTCGACCGTCCCGGCCGGGTCCGCCGCCTGGCGCTGGTCGACCCCACGACCACGTTCACCGGCTTCTCCCCCGGCTACCTGCTGCACGCGGTGCCGGTCCTGGCCCGGCCCACGGCCGCCCGGATGCGGGCGCTGGTGCGCTGGGAGACCGCCGGCCGGCCGGTGGACGACGCCTGGCTCGCGGTGGCCGCCGCCGGGGCGGAGCTGCCCGTGGCGCCGCCGGTGCGCACCCGCCGTCCCGACCCGGCCCGGCTGGCCGCCCTCGCCGTCCCGACGCTGGTCGTCGCCGCGGGGGCCGGCCGGGCGCAGGACCCGCGCCACGTGGCCCGCCGCGCCGCGGAGGTCATGCCGCGGGCGACGGTCGCCACGGTCGCGGGCGTCACGCACCACTCCCTCCCGGCCGGCGCCGAGCAGATGGTCACCGAGTTCCTGCGCTGACCGCGGCCGGCGCAGGCCCGCTCGTGGTGCCCCGGGGGCCAGGATGGGCGTGCACCAAGGCCGCCCCCGTCCGAGGAGGTCCGCGCAGGTGACGACCAACCGGGAGATCGTGACCGCCGCCTTCGAGGCGTGGGCACGCGGCGAGGGGCACGTGTCGCGCATCTTCCCCGAGGACACGACCTGGGAGATCACCGGCCGTTCCGCGGGGGCCGGGAGGTACACCAGCGCGCAGCAGTTCACCGACGAGGTGCTGCGGCCCTTCGGCGCACGGTTCCGGCCGGAGACGCCGTTCCGGCCGGTCGACGTCCGGCGCGTCCACGCCGACGGGGACACCGTCGTCGTCGTGTGGGACGGCGAGGGCACCACGACGGCGGGGACCACCTACCGCAACACCTACGCCTGGTTCCTGACGCTGCGCGAGGGCCTGGTCGTCGACGGCACGGCCTTCTACGACAGCCTGGCGTTCGACGAGCTGTGGCAGGGCGTGTCCCCGGACGGTGCGCAGGCGACGTAGCCCCGCGGCGTCGGCGCACCCACGGCGGCGCGTGCGCGGTCCGGGTCCGCCGTCACCCGCGCCGGAGCCGGTGCACCACCACGGCGGCGTCGTCGAGCGCCAGCGGGACCGACCGCACCGTCGAGCGTGGATGGCGTGACCGGTCGCTCAGGCGTCGGTGAGCGCGGCGGGCGGCAGCCAGTCGGCGTCGAGGAGCTCGGCGACCTCCTGCAGGGAGGAGGTGTCCGCGCCCGCCGTCGACCCGCTCACCGCCAGCCGCTCGACCATCACCCGGGCCACCTGCTCCTCCACGGTGTCCGCGGCGAAGGCCACCCGCCACGGCGAGACCTGGCCGTCGCGGTGGGTGCGGCCGGTGACCTGGCGGGCCTGGATGCCGGAGAAGCGGGGCTGGTGGAACAGCCCGACCCGCGGCGTGGTGGAGGCGGTGGCGCCGCCGGGCAGCAGCTCGCCGGCGTGCAGGCTGATCGACGCGGTCACCGTGAACACGCAGACCGGCGCGGCGCCGGTCTGGAAGCGCAGCCGCTCGGCCTCGACGTCGAAGCGGTCGCGGCCGTAGATGCTCGCGACGGCGATGCCGGAGTCGAGCAGCGCCTCGCGGATCGGGTCGGCCGCGGTCTCCACGAACTCGACCGACACCGCGACCTGCCGCTCGGCCTCGACCTGCGCCCTGACCCAGTCGACGGTGGCCTGTGCGCGGATCAGCCCGGCCTTCTGGCGGAAGCGGAGCAGCGCGGCCCGGCCGCGGGCGCTCTGCCGTGCCCTCCGGGCCAGCTGCATCTCGGCCCGGAACTCCTGCCAGCCCGACTCGTAGGCGCCCCTCTCGGCCGGTGTCAGCGCGACCGGCGTCCCGGTGACCGACACCGGACCCCAGGGCGCCGGGCGGTGCAGCATCGCGGGCGGGTCGCCGTCGGTGAGCCAGCCCTGCAGGCGGGCGAGGTCGGCGCGGCGCTCGTCGGCGTCCTCGGTCCACGCCCAGCCGTAGCGGCCGCGTTCCACGTGGAACGAGTGCTCGGCGAGCCTGGCCGGCAGGTCGGCCCACGCGCGCAGCGGCTCGCCGTGCCGGTGGGCGAACTGGGGTGCGAGGTAGGGCAGCTCCAGCGGCGTGTGCGCCGGGGTCGCCGTCGCGGCGATGACGAAGGGCACGTCCTTCGCCCTGGCGCCGCCGGAGACGGCCGTCCAGTGTCTCCACCGCTGTGTCGTCGTGTGCCGGACCATGTGCGCCTCGTCGGCGATCACGACGTCGAACCGGAGCTTGCCGACCTTCGCCAGCCGGTCCCAGGTGGTGACGCACCAGCGCAGGCCGCCGTCGCCGAAACCGGCGATCGAGCGGGTCCAGTGCGGGATGGTGATGGCCGCCGGCCGGTCGGCGACGACGAGCACGCGGTCGCCGCCGCGCAGCTCGCAGATCTCCCGGGCGGCCAGGACGGCGGTGCCGGTCTTGCCGACGCCGGGGTCGTCGCCGAGCAGGAAGACCCGGTGCCCGGCCGCGGCGGAGGCGACCACCGCCTCCGCGCCGGTGCACTGCTCCTCGCGCGGCACCATCGGCCGCCCCTCCGGCACCGGGCGCGGCGCCGCGTTGAGCTCGTCCTCGAGGTGGCGCTCGAGGGTGTACGGCGGGGGGTCGTAGGGGGCCAGCTCCGGGGGCAGCTCCCGGCCGACCCACACGTGCGCCTGCAGGCCGGCGTGCCAGACCGCGCCCGGTGCCGGCGCGCGGAACGGGACGGCGAGCACCCACACCCGCTCGCCCGGCCCGGCGGTGGGCAGGTCGGGCGCGGGCGGGCGCGCCGGTGACCGGCGGCGGGTCGCCGTCCGTCGTCTCGGAGTGGTGCTGGCGGCGCGGCGCCGTCCGGGCATGGGTGGGACCTCCCCGTCGTCCCGGGCACGGTAGGTCGCGCGACGCCGGGGATCTGGTGGAATCGCCGGATGACCGCCGACGCGCCCTCCGACGAGCGGCTGGCCGCACGCACCGTGGGCGAGGCCGGCCCGCGCGTGGTGTTCGTGCACGGGCTGTTCGGCCAGGGCAAGAACTGGACGACGGCGGCCAAGGGCCTCGCCGACGGGCACCGCGTCACGCTGCTGGACCTGCCCAACCACGGGCACTCGCCGTGGACCGAGCGGGTCGACTACCTCGACATGGCGCAGATGGTCGCCGACGAGCTGGAGACCCTGGGCGAGCCCGTGACGCTGGTCGGGCACTCGATGGGCGGCAAGGTGGCGATGCAGCTGGCGCTGCGCCGGCCGGAGCTGCTGCGCGCGCTGGTGGTCGTGGACATCGCACCGGTGGAGTACCCGCTCACCGGCGGCCGCACGGACGACGACGACGAGGAGGCCTCGCCCTTCGGCGCGTTCATCGCGGCGATGCGGGCGGTGGACCTCGGTGCCCTGCGCACCCGCGAGGACGCCGACCGGGCGCTGCGGGAGGCGGTGCCGAGCCGGATGGTGCGGTCGTTCCTGCTGCAGAGCCTGGTCCGCGAGGGCGTCGGTTCCGGCCGCTGGCGGTGGCGGCTGAACCTGGAGACGCTCGAGCGCGACCTCGGCGAGCTGCGCGGCTTCCCCGACCCGCCGCCGGGCGCCACCTTCGACGGCCCCGTGCTGTGGGTCGCCGGCGCGAAGAGCCACTACGTGCTGCCCGGCGACCGCGAGCGGATGGACGCGCTGTTCCCCTCGACCCGGCTGGTCAAGGTCAAGAACGCCGGCCACTGGGTGCACTCCGAGCAGCCCGAGGTCTTCCTCGAGACGCTGCGCCGCTTCCTGGACGCCGTCGAGGAGGGGCAGTAGACCTGCCCGTCCTGGATGTGCATGTGCGCCACATGCAGGTGCATGTGCTGCGCATGTACGGTGGGCGCGTGGCCAGGATGCTGCAGGTCCGCAACGTCCCGGACGACCTCCACGCGACCCTGCGGGCGCGGGCCGCGGCGAGCGGGCTGAGCCTCTCGGAGTACGTGCTCCGCGAGCTGCAGACGGTCGCCGCGCGGCCGAGCAAGGCCGAGGTCCTCGCCCGCGCGGCGCGACGCGGCGGGCGGATGTCGTTCGACGACGCCGTCGCTGCGATCTCCGCAGAGCGACCGGATGAGAGGTGATCGTCGTCGTCGACGCGTCGGTCCTCGTGCCCGCCCTGGTCGACGACGGCGGGTCCGGGGCCCTCGCCCGTGAGCGGCTCCTCGCCGCGGACGTGCACGTCCCGGCGCTGGCGGACGTGGAGGTCCTCTCCGCCGTCCGGCGCGCGGTCCTCGCCGGCCGGCTCCCTGCCCAGCGCGGCGCCGAGGCCCTGCAGGACTGGAGCGAGTTGACGGTGGAGCGGTACCCGCACCTCCCGCTCCTCGGCCGGGCCTGGCAGCTGCGGGACTCCGTCAGCGCCTACGACGCCCAGTACGTCGCGCTCGCCGAGCTCCTCGACGTCCCGCTGGTCACCGCCGACGGACGGCTGGCACGCGCACCGGGACTGCGCTGCCCCGTCGACCTCCTGTCCTGACGGCGGGCGGCACCTCCCCGGCCTGTCCCGGTCAGGAGAACAGGCCGCGGATGTCGTCGGCGGTCAGCGGTCCGGTCAGCGCGCCGTCGTCATCCAGGACCCGGGCGAACAGGTCGCGCTTGCGCTCCTGCAGGGCCACGACCTTCTCCTCGATGGTGTCCGCCGCCACCAGCCGGTACACCATCACGGTCCTGTCCTGGCCGATGCGGTGCGCACGGTCGATCGCCTGGGCCTCCACCGCCGGGTTCCACCAGGGGTCGAGGACGTACACGTAGTCGGCCTCGGTGAGGTTGAGCCCCGAGCCGCCGGCCTTGAGGCTGATCAGGAACACCGGCGCGCGGCCGCTGCGGAACTCCTCGATGCGCTGCGCGCGGTCGCGGGTGCGGCCGTCGAGGTAGGCGTGGGCCACGCCGTGCGCGTCGAGGCGGTCGCGGACGGTGCGCAGGAACCGGGTGAACTGGCTGAACACCAGCACGCGGTGTCCCTCGGACACCACCTCCTGCACGTGCTCGAGGAAGGCGTCGGCCTTGCTCGACGGGATGCCGGTGGAGGCGTCGTCGACCAGCGCGGGGTCGAGGGCCAGCTGCCGCAGCAGGGTCAGCGACCGGAAGATGGTGAACCGGTTCTTCTGCAGGTCGTCGACGAGGCCGAGCACCGTGCGCCGCTCCCGCTGCAGGTGGGTGTCGTAGACCTTGCGGTGCCGTGGGTCGAGCACCACCTCGAGCACCTGCTCCTGCTTGGGCGGCAGCTCGGCGGCGACCTGCTCCTTGGTGCGCCGGAGCACCAGCGGGCGGATCCGGCGGCGCAGGGTCTCCAGCGCGGCCGGGTCGCCGCCGCGCTCGATCGGCGTCCGGTAGTGCTCGGTGAAGCGCTTCGGGTCGGGGAACAGGCCCGGCGCGACGATCGAGAGCATCGACCACAGGTCCATCAGGCTGTTCTCCAGCGGCGTGCCGGTGATCGCCAGCTTGAACCGGGCGGGCAGCCGCCGCGCGGCGGCGTAGGTGCGGGCCGTGTGGTTCTTGACGAACTGGGCCTCGTCGAGGACCAGGCCGCTCCACGGCAGCGCGCCGTAGGCCCCCTCGTCCAGGCGCAGCAGCGTGTAGGTGGTGATCACCAGGTCGGCGCCGGCGACCACCTCGGCGAGCGGCATCCGGAGCTTCCGGCCGGTCGACTCGACCACCCGGACGGTGAGGCCGGGAGCGAACCGGGCCGCCTCGCGCGCCCAGTTCGACACCACGCTCGTCGGCGCGACCACGAGGACGGGCGCGGTCAGGGTGCCGGCCTCCTGCGCCCGGCACAGCACGGCGAGCGTCTGCAGGGTCTTGCCCAGCCCCATGTCGTCGGCGAGCACGCCGCCGAGCCCGGCGTCCCACAGGCAGGCCAGCCACCGGAGACCCTCGAGCTGGTAGGGCCGCAGCTGCGCGTCCAGGCCCGCCGGGACGGGCGGTGGGGTGGCCGTGTCGAGCCCGAGCAGGCCCTGGACGTCGCGTGCCCACCGCTCGCTCTGCTCGGCCACCACCCCGAGTTCGACCAGTTCCTCCCACAGCCCGGCCTGGTAGCGGCTGATCCGCAGCCCGGGACCGTCGGCGTCCTGCAGGTCACGCGCCTCGTCGATCAGGCGGCGCAGCCGGTCGAACTCGGGGCGGCGGACGTCGAACCAGGTGCCGCTGGGCAGCACCAGGTGGCTCTCACCCGCGGCCAGCGTGACGAAGAGCAGGGCGAACGGCACCTCCTCGTCGTCGACGGTGACCGTGACGCCGAGGTCGAACCAGTCGTTGTCCGCCCCGTCGGTCGCGGAGACGTGCACGACGGGCGACGAGCCGGTGTGCCGGTAGTCCGGCGGGTCGCCGGTGACCTCGACGACGACCCCGGCCTCGCACAGCGCGGGCACCACCTCGGTGGCGAGGACGACGGTGTCCATGCCCTGCAGCTGCGCGGTCGGGACCAGCCGGCGCCGCGGTGCTGCGGACAGGCACAGCCCGGGCACCCGGTCGACGGCGTCCGGCAGCTGCCGGACCAACCGCTCCTCCGCCGAGGGATCCCGCACGGGGTCGTGGGCGGCGCCGGCTCCCCCGGCCCACGGCAGCCGGCGGTCCTCCTCGCCGACGCGGTAGAGCACCGACCAGGTCGACGTCGCCCGGTGGCCGCCGGCGTGGGTGATCTGCAGGCACAGCCGGGGCGGGAGGACCTCCGGCAGCGCCACGGAGCCGTCGGAGGACCCCACGGCCACCGTGCGGCGCACGGCCGGGTAGAAGTCGGCGAGGAACCGGTCGACGTCGCCGCGGGGCACCGTCACGGCGGGGCCACGGAACAGCGGTGCGGCCCGGCGGTCCACCCGGTCCAGCGGGACGAGCAGCAACCCGCCGTCGGGGACGAGCCCGGCGGGGAGCCCCGGGGCGCCGGACGCGAGGACGGCGCCGTGCGGCGGATCGCCCAGCAGGCCCACCTCGTCGGCCGGCAGCGGCAGGTCGCCACCGGCCGGGAGCGCGAGGACCGGGCGGATCCGCAGGGCGGTGTCGTCGTAGCGCAGGTCGACCGCGAGCCGCGCCGGTCCGCCGGCCAGCCGCACGGGCGCGCCGCTGCTCGTCAGCATCGGCACGCCCGCACCGGCGACCTGCCGCAGGGCCGGCCACAGCTCGGGTCCGAAGTCGTCGAGGAGCACCGGCGGCTCGCCGGACCAGTAGCCGTAGGACCCGGCGCCGCCGTCGGCCAGCTGGTGCGCGCGGTACAGGACCGTCAGCGCGCCGGCGTGGTCGGGATCGCGGCGGCCGAGCGAGCCGTACTCCAGTGTCCGCCAGGACACCCCGCTGCGGATCCAGCGGCCCCTGGCGCCCGGGACGACGGGGCGCAGCCGGACGGCACGCCGCGGCCCGGTCCCCGAGACCTCGAACTGCAGGCCGATGGACGTGCCCCGCTGGTCCGCCGACGGCGCCGGGGCGACCAGTGGAGCCAGGGCCCGTTCCCAGTCGGGCGTCGCCGTGACGGCCGTCCTCGGCGGGCCGGGCAGCGCCTCCCGCGCGACCAGGAGGAGGGCGGCCACGTGCTTGCAGTCGTCACCGACCGGGCAGCTGCACTCACCCCACCAGCGCGCCGCGTCCCCACCCCACTCGGCGACGGTCCGGTAGACGCCACCCTGCCCGGCCACCTGGCCACTGACCTCGTCCAGATGGTGGACCACCAGGGACACGCGGCCTTCACGGGCGTAGGCGGCGCCGCGCCGGAACGTCGCGTCGCCGACCGAGCGCCGGATGACGGCGTCGGTCAGCCTGGGCCGCAGGTCCTCGAACACGCGACCGAGGCTAGGAGCGCGGGCCGACGCCGGTCACGGTTCCGAGGGCTTCTGTCGCCGGCCTGTGGACGACGGGTCCGTCTGTGGACGGCGGCGGACCGCCGCCGACGTCAGGGGCCGGCGCGGCTGAGGACCTCGGTGCCGTCGGACCGCCAGGTGTGCCAGGTGCTCGTCCCGGGATCCCGGGAGACGGAGAAGCCGCCTTCGTGACAGGCGGTGTGGTGCCGCTCGCAGAGCAGTGCGCCGTTGTCACAGGACGTCGGCCCGCCGTGCGCCCAGTGCACGACGTGGTGGACGTCGCACCACTCGGGCGGTGCGTCACAACCGGCGAAGACGCAGTGGCCGTCGCGGATCTCGACGGCCCGGCGGATGGCTGCGGTGGCGGTGCGCTGGGCGCGGCTGACGTCGAGCGGCAGCCCGTCCGGTCCGGTGACCACCCGTACGACGCCCGCGTCGCAGGCCAGGCGCCGTGCCGTCTCAGGGCAGATCGGTCCGGCCCACCCCAGCGAGCCCCCGGAGACGCCTGCTGCGCCCCGTGCGGCGCAGAGGGCCTGCCAGTCGATGGTGACCCGGACGTGCGGCCGCTCCCCGCGGACGTCGGGCAGCGAGCCGCCGTCCAGTGCGCCGCGGGCCAGGGCGACCAGCGCGTCGGCCTGGTGCTCCGCGTGGCTCCGGGTGCCGCCGGCCGGGCGGTCGCCGTTCATCAGCGCCGCCAGGGCGGTGTGCAGGTACTCGGCGCCGACCGGGTCGAACTCGCCGCGGACGTGCACGCGGCCGTCGAGGCCGTCGGCCATGCTGAAGCGGCGGCGGACGTCGGCCGCCTCGCCGAGCGTGCCGTCGGGGTCGATCCCGGCCACCCAGCGCTTCACACCCTGCTTCGTCTCGTGCGGCGTCGTCTTCCGCGCGAGGTCCGCGAGGATCACGTCCGTCTCGGCCAGCTCGATCCCCGCCTCGGCGGCCTTGGTGACGCGGCCCGGCGTCATGGCGCAGGTGATCACCCTGGCGTGGACGGCAGTGATCTCCCCGGCGGCGAAGGCTGCGGCAGTGGCCGGCAGCTGCTCGATCCGCCGGCCGCTGGACACGATCGCCGTGGCCTCCTCCGGCGCCAGCCGGCAGCTGCCGCGCAGCCAGCTCTTCATCGAGACGGCGCCGTCGCGCCGGTACGCCTCGCGGCGGTCGGCCACCCGCACGGCCGACGTGAGGACGGCGGCCACCCGGTTGGCGACGGTGCTCAGCTCACCGACGAGGTCGAGCACGGCGTCGTCGGACAGCTCGGCGAGGTCGAGTGCGGCGAGTTCGTCGAGAGCCGAACGGAGCTCGGACACGCACTCGCCTCCTTGTCTCGATCGGCCTCCTGACACCCCCACACTAAGACGGGGGTACGACAGAAACCGCAGCTCAGAGCCGAGTTCTCTGGTCGTTCCCGCGGGAACGCCGTCCGGGCGACCTGACCCCTCGGAGTGGCGTGGCTGGTCCGGCGACCCGCCGGCTCGTACCGTCCCTGCGGACCCGGCGCCGGGCGCCGGACCTCCGGTCTGCGCCCCGACCGGGGGATCGACGGCCGGGCATCGACGACGGGGGCGGACGGACATGACCCAGTGGGACGCGCGGGGCTCCGGTGCCGGTCAGCAGGGCTGGCCCGCCCACGGCTACCCGGGCGCCCCGGCGGCCCACGGACCGCCGCAGGCGCCCTACGGACCGCCGCAGGGGCCGTACGGACCGCCGCCCGGGCACCCGGGCACCGGGTACCCGCCGCCCTACGGGTACGGCTACGTGCCGCGGCGCACCAACGGGTTCGCCGTCGCGTCGATGGTCCTGGGGATCGTCTGGGTCTACTGGATCGGCAGCGTCCTGGCGCTCGTCTTCGGCTACGTCGCGCGCAGCCAGATCCGCGAGCGCGGTGAGGCCGGCGACGGCATGGCGATCGCCGGCATCGTGCTCGGCTGGATCGGTGTGGGGTTCTTCGGCCTGGTCCTCCTCGCGGGCATCGCGGCCGGATCCTGAGCCCGCAGCGACCGATCCGTGCACGTCCGCGGCGTGCACGCTCGCGGGTCGCGGTGACGTCTGGAGCGGGGGCCGCCGCGCTGCCATCCTGGGCCGGTGACCGGTGAGTCCGTGGCGCACCGGCCCTCGCCCGCACTGCAGGGGCTGGTGGCCCGCGCCGTCGGCTACCGGCACGAGGGGCTGCCGCCCGGCGTCCACCGGGGCCTGCCCTCCCCCGCCCTGACCCTCGTCGTCACCCTGGACGACCCGCTCGACGTCGCCGCCCACCCCGACCCGGCGCAGGCCGCCGGCCGCTACGACGCGCTCCTCGGCGGCCTGCACACGACGCCGGCGCTCATCCGGCACCCCGGCCGCCAGGCCGGCCTGCAGCTGGACCTGACGCCGCTCGGCGCGCGCCGGCTGCTGGGCGTGCCCGCCGGCGCGCTGGCCGGCCTCGACTGCGACCTGGACGACCTCCTCGGGCGGGCCGGCGGCGAGCTGGTCGAGCGGGTGCGGGCCGCCCGGGACTGGCCGGCCCGCTTCGCCGCCGTCGACGACGTGCTGCGGCGCGCCGTCCGGCCGCTGCCCGACGCCGCGCCCGAGGTCGCCGAGGCCTGGCGGCTCACCGTGGCCGGAGCCGGGCGGCTGCGGGTGGCCGAGCTCGCCCGCCGGGTCGGCTGGTCGGAGCGGCACCTCACCGTCCGCTTCCGTGCCGAGACCGGGCTGGGCCCCAAGGAGGCCGCCCGGGTGGTCCGCTTCGACCGCGCCCGCCGCGTCCTGGCCGCCCGCGTCTCGGCCGGGCGCCGCCCCGACCTCGCCGGACTCGCCGCCGCGGGCGGCTTCGCCGACCAGGCCCACCTGACCCGCGACTGGCGGGTGTTCAGCGGCCTGTCCCCGCTGCGCTGGCTGGCCGCGGAGATCGGGTTCGTCCAAGACGGCACCGCAGCCGTCCCGGGAGGCTCGGCGGCATGACAGCTCCCACCCCCACCGTCTGGCCCGCCTTCCGCGCCGCCGACGCCCCCGCCCTCATCCGCTGGCTGGTCGACGTCCTCGGCTTCGCGGAGGCCCTCGTCGTCCGCGACGGCGACCTGGTCGCCCACGCCGAGCTCGCCTGGCCGCCCGGCGGCGGGGTGATGCTCGGCTCCGTCCGCGACGACGGCGGCTGGCCCGTCCGGCCCGGTGCCACCGGTGCCTACCTGGTCACCCACGACGTGCACGGCGTGTGGGCGCGCGTGCAGGCCGCCGGGGCCGACGTCGTCCGGCCGCTGCAGCAGACCGGCCACGGCGGGGAGGAGTTCTCCGTGCGCGACCCGGAGGGCAACAGCTGGAGCGTGGGCGACTACCGCGGGGCGCCACGGCCGTGACCCCGGACGACGTCCGCGCCCTGGCCCTCGCCCTCCCGGAGGTCACCGAGGCCGACCACCACGGCCGCCCCTCGTTCCGGCTGGGGACCGCCGTGCTCGCCACGCTGTGGGCACCGGGCATCCTCAACGTCATGCTCGGGGAGTCGGATGCGCGCGCGGCCGAGGGCGGTGCGGTCTCGCTGCTGTGGTGGGGGAAGCGCCTCTCCGGCGTGCAGGTGGACCTCGCGGCCGCCGACGAGGCGACCGTCGCCGACCTGCTCGAGGAGTCCTGGAACCGCCGGGCGCCGGCCCGGCTGCGGCGGGGGCGCCCGTGACCTCCCCCGGCCCGGTGCCGGTCTACCCGCGCCCGGTCCCCCTCGTCGGCGACCCGACGTCGGCGGCGCAGCGGGCCGGCGACCCCGCCGGCTGGGCCATGCCCGGCTCCGCCGAGGGCCTCTACGCCGTGGTCGCCGCGCGCCGCGACGTCCGCCGCTACCGCCCCGACCCGGTGCCCGACGACGTCCTGCAGCGGGTGCTCGCCGCCGGGCACGCCGCGCCGTCGGTGGGGCACAGCCAGCCGTGGCGCTTCGTCGTCGTCCGCGACCCCGCGATCCGCGACCGCGCCGCCGTCCTCACCGACCGCGAGCGGCTGCGCCAGGCCGCGCGGCTGGAGCCCGACGCCGCCCGCCGGCTGCTCGACCTGCAGCTCGAGGGCGTGCGCGAGGCGCCGCTGGGGATCGTCGTCTGCTGCGACCGGCGGACGCCGGCGGCCGGCGTGCTGGGGCGGGCCACCTTCCCCGACGCCGACCTGTGGAGCTGCGCGGCGGCGATCCAGAACCTGTGGCTGGCGGCCCGCGCCGAGGGCCTCGGCATGGGCTGGGTGACGCTGTTCCGCCCCGAGGAGCTCGCCGGGCTGGTCGGCCTGCCCGACGGCGTGGCCACGCTCGGCTGGCTGTGCCTGGGCTGGCCCGACGAGCGCCCGCCGGCGCCGGGGCTGGAGCGGGCCGGCTGGTCGCGGCGGCTGCCGCTGTCGGCCGTCGTCGTCGAGGACCGCTGGCCGGCCGACGACGGCGGTCCCGCGGCTCCCCCGTCGCACCTGCGCGCGCCCGGCCGCGAGGCGGTGGTCGGCGCCCGCGACGAGGCCGACCGGCTGCTCACCCCGCCGGGCTCGCTCGGCGTGCTCGACCGGGCCGTCGACCGCGTGGTGGCACTGGGCCGCGGCGAGGTGACCGGCGGCACGCTCGTGCTGGCCGCCGCCGACCACCCGGTCGCCGCGCTCGGCGTCTCGGCCTACGAGGTGCGGGTCACCCGCGACGTCGCCCGCGCGGCGCTGGCCGGGGTCTCGGTGGGCGCGACCGCCGCCGCCGCGGCCGGGCTGGCGACCGTCGTCGTCGACGCCGGCGTGGCCGGTGACCCGCTGCCCGGCGCGGTGGACGCCCGGCCCGCCGGCCCCCGCGGCGACCTGGCGGCCTCCCCCGCCCTGACCGGCGACGACGTCACCCGGCTGCTCGCCGCCGGCCGGGCGCTGGGGGCGGCGCACCCGGGTCTCGTGGCCCTGGGCGAGGTCGGCGTCGGCAACACCACCGTGGCCGCCGCGCTGGCCGCCGGGCTGCTGGCCGCCGACCCGGCGGAGGTCACCGGCCTCGGCGCGGGCGCCGACAGCGACGTCCTGGAGCGCAAGCGCGCCGTCGTGGCCGCGGCGGTGGCCCGGGCCGGAGCCGGGCTCGACCGCGACCCGGCCCGCGCGCTGGCCGAGCTCGGCGGCCCGGAGCTCACCGTGCTGGCCGGGGTGGTGCTCGGCGCCGCGGAGGCCGGCACCGCCGTCGTCCTGGACGGGTTCGCCGTCTCGGTGGCGGCGCTGGCCGCCGTCCTGCTCGAGCCCGGTGCCCAGGCCGGCCTGGTCGCGGGCCAGCGCAGCCGCGAGCGCGGGCACGACCTGGTGCTGCAGGCGCTGGGCCTCGAGCCGCTGCTGGACCTGCGGCTGCGGGCCGGGGAGGGCGCCGGGGCCGCGCTGGCCGCCGGGCTGCTGCTCGACGGGCTGCGGGTCCGGCGCAAGACCGCCCGGGTCGACTGACGCGGTTCCGGTCGCCACCGGGTGTCGCGACGGGCCAGGATCGACGCCGTGACCGATCCCCGCGCCGGCCAGCCGGCCTCCCCCGCCGACCTGGTCGACGTCGCCTCGCTGGTGACCGCCTACTACACGCTGGTGCCCGACCCGGCCGACCCGGGGCAGCAGGTGTCCTTCGGGACCTCCGGGCACCGCGGGTCGTCGTTCGACGCCGCCTTCAACGAGGCGCACATCCTGGCCACCACGCAGGCCATCTGCGAGTACCGCGCGGCGCAGGGCTTCGACGGGCCCCTGTTCATCGGCCGCGACACCCACGCGCTCTCCGAGCCGGCGTGGGCCTCGGCGCTGGAGGTGCTCGCCGCCAACGACGTGACCGTCCTGGTCGACGCCGCCGGCCGGTACACGCCCACCCCGGCGGTCAGCCACGCGATCCTCACCGCCAACCGCGGCAAGAGCTCCGGCCTGGCCGACGGCATCGTCGTCACCCCGTCGCACAACCCGCCCCGCGACGGCGGCTTCAAGTACAACCCGCCCTCGGGCGGCCCGGCCGACACCGACGCGACGAAGACGATCGCCGACCGGGCCAACGAGCTGCTCGCCGCGGACCTCGACGGCGTGCAGCGGATCCCCTTCACCCGCGCGCACGCCGCGGCGCAGCGCTACGACTTCGTGGGGACCTACGTCGACGACCTGCCCGCGGTGCTCGACCTCGACGCCGTCCGCGCGGCCGGCGTGCGGATCGGCGCCGACCCGCTCGGCGGCGCCTCGGTCGACTACTGGGCGGCGATCGCCGAGCGGCACCGGCTCGACCTCACCGTGGTCAACCCGCTGGTCGACCCCACCTGGCGGTTCATGACGCTGGACTGGGACGGCAAGATCCGGATGGACTGCTCGTCGCCGTCGGCCATGGCCTCGCTGATCGGCAAGCGGGCCGACTACGCCGTCGCCACGGGCAACGACGCCGACGCCGACCGGCACGGCATCGTCACCCCCGACGCCGGGCTGATGAACCCCAACCACTTCCTCGCCGTGGCCATCTCCTACCTGTTCGCGCACCGGCCCGAGTGGGGCGCCGGGGTCGCCGTCGGCAAGACGCTGGTGTCCTCGTCGCTCATCGACCGGGTGGTCGAGGGCCTGGGCCGCCGCCTGGTGGAGGTGCCGGTCGGGTTCAAGTGGTTCGTGCCGGGGCTGCTCGACGGGTCGGTCGGCTTCGGCGGCGAGGAGTCGGCGGGGGCGTCGTTCCTGCGCCGCGACGGCGGGGTGTGGACGACGGACAAGGACGGCGTCCTGCTGGCGCTGCTGGCCTCGGAGATCCAGGCCGTGACGGAACGGTCGCCGTCCCAGCTGCACGCCGACCTGGTCGGGCGGTACGGGGAGTCGGCCTACGCCCGGGTGGACGCGCCGGCGTCCCGCGAGCAGAAGGCGGCGCTGGGGAAGCTGTCGCCGTCCGACGTCACCGCCACCGAGCTGGCCGGCGAGCCGATCACCGCCAAGCTGACCAGCGCGCCGGGCAACGGCGCGTCGATCGGCGGGCTGAAGGTGGTCACGGAGAACGCCTGGTTCGCCGCCCGCCCCTCGGGCACCGAGGACGTCTACAAGGTGTACGCGGAGTCGTTCAAGGGCCCGGAGCACCTGTCCCGCGTGCAGGAGGAGGCCCGCGCCGTCGTCGGCGCCGCCCTCGGCGCCTGACACCCGGTGCACTCCCGCGGGAGTGCGCGGACCGGGGCAGGATCGGGGCATGACGACGGCGAGCCCTGCCCCTGACGACACGGCCCTGGACCTGACCGCCCTGGTGCGCGAGCTGGTCGGCCGCACCACCGTCTCGGGGGACGCCGCCGCCCAGCAGGACCTCCTCGGCAGCCTCACCGAGGTGCTGCGCGAGCGCGCGCCGCACCTGCTGGTGACCGAGGGACGCGACCCGGACCACCCGTGGCGGCTGCTGCGGACCCCGGCCGACCCCGGCCGCCGGCAGCTGCTGCTGGCCTGCCACGTCGACACCGTGCCGGTGCCCGACGCCGGCGCCTGGCAGCGCGACCCCTTCGGCGCCGACCTCGACGGGGGCCGGGTGTGGGGGCGCGGCGGCAGCGACATGAAGGCCGGGGTGGTGGCCGCCGTCGCAGCGCTCGCGGCCGCCGACCCGCAGACGCCGCTCGCGCTGCTGCTGACCAGCGACGAGGAGATCGGCTCGAAGGGCGCCGCGGCCGCCGCGGCCGCCGTCGCCGAGCAGCCCGTCGGCGCGGTGGTGGTCCCCGAGGCGACCGGCAACGAGGTGGTCCTCGGCCACAAGGGCGCGCTGTGGCTCGCCGTCCGCACCGCCGGGCGGGCCGCGCACGGCAGCACCCCCGAGCGCGGGCACAACGCGGTGCTCGACCTGGTCGCCGTCCTCGCGCGGGCCGGCGGCGCCCTCCCCTTCCGCACCGACCCGTTCCTCGGCACGGAGACGTGGAACCCCGGCGTCGTGACCGGCGGGACGGTGCCCAACGTCGTCCCCGACCGCGCGGAGGTCGTCGTCGACATGCGCACGGTCACCGAGGGCGGTGACCTGCTGGCCTGGTGGCGGGGGCAGCCCGAGGTGGCCGACGTCGAGGTGCGCGTGGACCTGCCGCCGGTCGGCACGCCCGCGGACGACCCGTGGGTGGCCACCCTCCCCGCCCCGGCGCGGAGCACGCCGGCCACCTACTTCACCGACGCCTCCGTGCTGGTGCAGGTGGTCGGCGGCGCCCCGATCGTCGTCTGGGGCCCGGGCACGCCGGCGGTGATGCACGCGCGGGACGAGTACGTCGAGCTCGCCGAGGTGGAGCAGGCCGCGGCTGCCTTCACCGACGTCGCCGGCCGCTGGGACGGGTGACCCGGCGCCCGGGGTCTGCCCCGTCCGGGCGAGGGACACGGCCGGGAGCGGGGCGGACGGCGGTGGCGTCGGCACACTGTCGGGCATGACCGGGCAGCCGTACGAGCAGGACCGGCCGGCCCACCCCTACGGCCCGCCACCCGGGTACCCGCCCCCGCCCCCCTACGGCCCGCCGCCCGGCTACGGGTACGGCCCGGGGTACGGCTACGCCTGGGCGGTCCCGCCGGCGCCGCCGGCCTGGCCGGCCGGTCCCGGCCGTCCCGGGGTGGCGACCGCGGCGGCCGTCCTCGGGTTCGTCACCGGCGGCCTGACGCTGGTGGTGTCGCTGTTCCTCCTGGCGCTGACCGTCGGCGGGGAGGGCGACCCGGCGACGACCACGCTGCTGGGCCTGCCGTGCGCGGCCGGGCTGGTCAGCGGCGGCGTCCGGCTGCTGGGCCGGCGGTCGCCGCTGGTGCTCTCCACCTCCGCGCTGGCCGCGGTGGTCGTGCTCTTCCTCGCCCTGGTGGCCGCCGCCGGCACGCTGGACGCGGACGACGTCGAGGGCCTCGTCGTCGTCCTCGTGCTCGCGCTGCCCCTGCCGGTGCTCACCGCGGTGTTCTCCCGGCTGCCCGCCACGGTCGGCTGGGCCTCGTCCCGACCCTGATCCCGAGGCCGCGGCGCCCCACCCGGACGGCTCAGCGGCGGCGGGCCTTGTCCGCGTACATCGCCGCGTCCGCCTGGCGCACGACCGCCTCCTGCGCCTGCTCCGGCTCGGTACCGCCGTCGATCGAGCCGATGCCGATGCTCAGCCCGACCCGCACGGTCGCGCCGCCGACGGTCAGGCTGGCGGGCAACACCTCCTGCAACCGTGCGGCGAGGCGCTCGGCGTCGGCCCGCTCGGTGTTCTCGCAGACGACGGCGAACTCGTCGCCACCCAGCCGGGCCGCGGTGTCGCTGGCGCGCAGGACGCCGGTGAGGCGCTCGGCCACCTCCACGAGGACGGCGTCGCCGGTCGGGTGGCCGTGCTCGTCGTTGACCGCCTTGAACCCGTCGAGGTCGAGCACCAGCACGCAGGTGGGCGTGTGCTCACGGTGCCCGCGCTCGAGCGCGTGCCGCAGCCGGTCGTGGAAGAGCAGCCGGTTGGGCAGGCCGGTGAGCGGGTCGTGCGCCGACAGGTGCAGCAGGCGCGCCTCCAGCTCCTTCCGCTCGGTCACGTCCTCGACCACCATCACCAGGTGCGCCGGGTCGGCCGTGGTCGCACCGTCCACCCACGACACCGTCAGCTGCACCGGGACGGCCTCACCGCCGGGCCGCAGCACCCGGCACTCGTGCCGGACCCGGCCGTGCTGGTCCTGCAGCTGCCGCCACACGCCGACCGCACCGGTCAGGTCCTCGGGGTGGACGACGGCGAACAGCGCCGCGCCGCGCAGCTCCTCCGGGGGGACGCCGAGCAGCTCTCCGAGGGTGGCGTTGGCCGCGAGGAACACCCCGTCCGGCGTCGTCAGGGCGACCCCCATCGGCGAGTTCGTGAAGGCGCTGCCCACGTCGGCGGGCGGCAGGGTGCCCACGGGCTCGCCCTCGGCGTCGAACACGGTTCTCCTCCGTTTCCTCCCCCTCGGTCTGATCCCGGTGATCCCAGCTACTCCTTACTTCCCGCCGGGTTCCACGTGGAACCACTCCACGGGGCAGGATGGACCCATCGGATGACAGGACCGCGCAGGTGAGGAGAGCGATCGTGCCCACGGACTTCGACCTGGTGCTCCCGACGTCCGTCGACGTCCGCGAGGTGGGCATGCGCGACGGCCTGCAGCTCGAGGCGCCCGTCCCGCTCGAGGCCAAGCTCGGCATGCTCGACGCCCTGGTGGCCACCGGCGTCCGCCGGATCGAGGTGACGTCGTTCGTCTCGCCCAGGGCCGTCCCGGCGCTGGCCGACGCCGACCGGGTCGCCGCCGAGCTGTCCCGCTGGCCGGGCGTGCACTGGTCGGCGCTGGTGGCCAACCCCCGGGGCGCGGTCCGCGCCGTCGACGCCGGCATCGCCGAGCTGGAGATGGTGGTCTCCGCCACCGACGGGCACAGCCGCGCCAACGCCGGCCGCTCCACCGCCGAGGCGCTCGCCGGCGTCGGGGAGGTCGCGGCGCTCGCGCACGGGGCCGGCGGCTCGCTGGAGGTCGTCGTCGCCACCGCCTGGGACTGCCCGTTCGACGGGCGCACCCCGATCGGGCGCACCGTCGACGTCTGCCGGGCCGCGGTCACCGCCGGCGCCGACGCCCTCTGCCTGGGCGACACCATCGGGACGACGACGCCGGCGCGGGTGGTCCGCCTGCTCGACGCCGTCCGCCGCGCCTGCCCCGGCACGCCGGTCGCCGTCCACTTCCACGACACCCGCGGCACCGGGCAGGCCAACGCGCTCGCCGCCGTGCAGGCCGGCGTCACCCAGCTCGACGCCTCGGTGGGCGGCCTGGGCGGGTGCCCGTTCGCGCCCGGCGCCAGCGGCAACATCGCCACCGAGGAGCTCGTCTACTGGCTGGAGGAGTCCGACGTGGCCACCGGCATCGACCTCGACGCGCTGCTGGCCGCGGCCCGGGTCGCCGAGGAGGCCGTGGGCCACGAGCTGCCCAGCTCGCTGTACCGGGCCGGCGGCCGGTCGGTCCCCCGGGCCGCGGCCGGGAGTCCTGCGTGAGCGCACCCGGCGGGACGGTCGACCCGCAGGTCATGCGCGACGTCCTCGGGCACTTCGCCTCCGGCGTCACCGTGGTGACGGCCAGCACCGGCGAGGGACCGATCGGCTTCACCTGCCAGTCGTTCAGCTCGCTGTCGCTCGACCCGCCGCTGGTGGCCCTCGCCCCGTCCCGCACCTCGAGCACGTGGCCGCGGCTGCGCGCCATCGGCCGGTTCTGCGTCAACGTCCTCGCCGAGGACCAGTCCGGCCTGTCGGCGGCCTTCGCCCGCTCGGGCACCGACAAGTTCGCCGGGGTGGCCTGGCAGCCCAGCCCGCACGGCTCGCCGGTCCTCGAGGACGTCGTCGCCTGGATCGACTGCACCCTCTGGGCCGAGTACGACGGCGGGGACCACACGATCGTCGCCGCCCGCGTGCTCGACCTCGGCGCCGACCCGGACCGCCGGCCACTGCTGTTCCACCGCGGCCGCTACGGCCTGGCGGAGGGCCGCGGCGCCTAGCCGCGGCCCGTCCGGGGGGCGAGGGCGGCCCCCTCGCAGGGTCCCGCCGCGAGCTCGCGAGTGGCGGGGGGCGAGGGGGTCCTTACCGGAAGCGGACGGCGATCAGCGCGACGTCGTCGCGGCCGTCGAGGGTGCCGCTGACGGCGGCGTCGCACAGCTCGCGCGGCGAGGCGTCGGCCGGTGTGGCCGACAGCCGCTCGACCAGCGCGGCGATGCCCTGGTCGAGGTCGGAGCCCGGCGTCTCGACCAGACCGTCGGTGTAGCCCACGACCGTCGACCCGGGCGGCAGGTCGACCGCCAGCGCGGCCCGCTCGGCGTCGACGTCGACCCCCACGAGCAGTCCGGTCACGCCGTCGATGGGCCGCACCTGCCCGTCGGGCGAGCGCAGCAGCAGGGGCGGGTGGCCGGCGTTGGCCAGCAGGGCCCGCCACGGCCCGCCCTGCTCGGCCGGGGGGACGGCGCGCAGGTAGGCCATCGTGGCCAGCGAGGCGACCCGCAGGCCCTGCACGAGCCGGTCCACCCGGGTGAGCACGGTGCTCGGGTGCGGGTCGGGGGCCTCCCACATGCAGGCGCGGAGGAGCCCGCGCAGGTGCCCCATCGCGGCCGCGGCGGCGACGTCGTGCCCGACCACGTCCCCGACCACCATCCCGACCGAGCCGTCGGGCAGTTGGAGCAGGTCGTAGAAGTCGCCGCCGACGTCGGCCGCGGTGGAGGCGCTGACGTAGTGGGCGGCCGCGGTCACGCCGGGGATGGTGGGCAGGTCCGGCAGCAGGGAGCGCTGCAGGGTGTCGGCGACGGCGTGCTCCTGCTGGTAGAGCCGCACGTTGTCCATGACCAGCGCCGCCCGCCGGGCGAGGTCCTCGACCAGGCCGACGTCGTCCGGGGTGAACGGCCGGTCCGGTGAGGTGCGCACGAGGGTGATCGCCCCGGCGGTGCGGTGGCGCGCCACCATCGGCGTGCTCAGCGACGTCACCGCGCCGAGCCGACCGGCGACCTCCTGGGCCACCGGGGAGGCGATCGCGTCGTCGAGCCGCCCGGGCAGCCGCTCGACCAGCACCGTCCGCGACGAGGTGATGGCGCGCTGGCTCGGGGAGCCCGCCGGCAGCCGCAGGGCGTGCCCGGCCTCGAAGCGGCGCACCTCGGTGCGCTGCCGCTCGCGGTCCCGGGCGACGACCTCGTGCACCTCACCGGACCCGTCGACGACGGTGATGACCACCCAGTCGGCCAGCGTGGGGACGCACAGGGTGGCCAGCCGGTCGAGGAGGTCGCCGGCGTCGAGCGTGGCGATGAGCGAGCTGGTCGCCTCGGCCATGAGCGCGAGGCGGCCCTGCGCGTCCTCGGCGTCCCGCTGCGCCTGCTCGGCGACCGCGCGGGCCTGCTCGGCCTCCTGGCGGGCGTTCTGCTCGGCGGCGAAGGCGGCCTCGCGCTCGGACTCGACCCGCACCCGCTCGGTGACGTCGGTCTGCACCCCGACGAAACTGACCAGCTCGCCCTCGCCGTCGAAGACCGGGCTGATCGAGAGCTGGTTCCAGAAGGCGGTGCCGTCGCGGCGGTGGTTGAGCAGGACGACGGTCACCGCCTCCTGGGCGGCCAGCGCCGTCCGGATGGTGGCGACGGCGGCCCGGTCGGTGGACGGCCCCTGCAGGAACCGGCAGTTGCGGCCCACGGACTCCTCGTAGGAGTAGCCGGTGATGCGCGTGAAGGACGGGTTGACCCAGACCAGCGGGTCGTCCGGCTCGCGCGGGTCGGTGATCGTGAACGCGATGTCGGTGGCGACGACGGCCCGCTCGCGCAGCGCCTGCAGCTCGGCCTCGGCGTCCCCGCCACCGGCGACCCCCTCGACCTCGAGGAAGACCACCAGGGACAGCTGCTGGCTGTTGCCCGGCTGCGACAGCGGGAAGCCGGTCACCCACAGCAGCCGGTCGTCCCCGCCGTCGTCGTCGTGGGCGCGGTCGGTGCCGGTGCCGCGGCCCGGCTGCAGGCGGACCGCCTCACCGGTGACCGGCTGGCCCTGCGCCACGACCGACAGCGGCCCGGTGGTGCGGGCCAGCGGGGCACCGCCGAGGTCGGTGAGGCCGACGGCGGCGCCCCAGGTGTCGATGTCGACCGGCAGGTGCACGTTGCCGGCCATCTCCACCGCCGCGGCGTTGGCGTAGGTGACCGACCCGGACTTCTGGTCGATGAGCAGGACGGCGACCGGGACGTCGGCGAGGACGGCGGGCAGGGCGGTCGAGGCGGCCTCGGCGTCGCCGTGCTCGGAGACGACCGCGCTGGCGGCCGTGACGACGCCGGCCTGCCGGTCACCGGGGACCTCACCGGCCGGCGACGCGGCCTCGGCCATCGCCGCCCGGGCGGCGACCGGGACGCCGTCGTGGGCCGGACCGGCGCCGAAGGCCAGGTCCTCCGGAGGGGGCGTGGTCGATCCCCTGGTCTGCTGGCCCTCCGGTCGCACGCAACGAATCTAACCGTCGTCGCAGGTCGGCCGCCCGCCTGCTCCCGGGCGGCCACCCGCCGGGCGGTCACCCGGACGGGGGCGCGCGGTGCGGCGGACGCCGCCCAGGTGTGCGGCCTGCCCGCGCGGGAACTCCCCGGGGACGACCCCGGGAGGAGACGCCATGGGACTGCTCGACCGGCTCTTCGGCCGCCGCCGCGCGCCGGAGCCCCACCACGACGGGTACGCGCCGCCCCCGCCACCGCCCCCGGCCGCCTCCGGGCAGCGCGCCCCGGCCAGCGACCGGCAGGCGATCGAGCGCTACCGCTACCTGCTGCGCACCGCGCCGCCCGACCAGATCGAGCAGGCGCACACCGAGGCCTTCTCCCAGCTCACCCAGCAGCAGCGGCAGGAGGTGCTCACCCAGCTCGCGGCCGCGGTCCCGGCGTCCGAGCGGCCCCGTGCCGACGACCCGCAGACCCTGGCCCGGGTGGCCACCCGCGCCGAGCTGCGCCAGCCCGGGACGCTGGAGCGGGCCTTCGGCGGCGGCTTCGGCGGTGGCGGCTACGGCCCCGGGTACGGCGGGGGCGGCTACGGCCCGGGGTACGGCGGAGGCTACGGAGGTGGCTACGGCCCCGGCTACGGCGGCGGCTACGGGCCCCGGATGGGCGGCTTCGGCGGCTCGCTGGGCGGCAGCCTGCTCGGCACCGTCGGCGGCCTGGTGATCGGGACGGCGGTGGCCGACGCCCTGTTCGACACCGGCCTCGGCGACGGCGGGCTCTTCGGCGGCGGGGACGAGGAGGCCTACGCCGAGGGGTACGCCGACGGCGCGGACGGCGGTGGTGACGGCGGCGGCGACTACGCCGCGGCCGACGGCTACGGCGGCGACCCGGGCGCCGACTTCGCCGGTGGCGCGGACAACGGCTACGACGGGGGGGACTTCGGGGGGGACTTCGGCGGAGGGGACTTCGGGGGCGACTTCGGCGGCGGCGACTTCTGAGGGTCAGGCGCCGGGGGACGGCCGGACGGCCCTCCCCTGGCGCCGCAGCCACAGCAGGCCGAGCACCGGCAGCACGAGCGGGACGTAGCCGTAGCCGCGGCCGAACGCCGACCAGACCGTCTCGTCCGGGAAGGCGGCCGGGTCCAGCACCGACAGGGCGCCCACGACGAGCACCCCGGCGAGCTCCACCGAGCAGGCGACGACCGCCGTCCGCCGTCCGCCCCGCCCACCGCGGGCCAGCCCGACGGTGGCGACCACGTACACCGCGGCGGCGAGGGCGGAGAGCAGGTAGGCCACCGGCGCCTCGCCGAAGCGGGTGGCCAGCTGCACCGTGGCGCGCGCCCCGGCGGCCAGGGCGAAGACCGCGTAGACGGCGACCAGCACCCGCCCGGGCCCGGCCGCCGTCCCGCCCGGCGCGGTTCCCGACGGCTGTCGACCAGCGGGGTCAGGCACCCGGGGCCTCCCACAGCTGCACCAGCCGCCACACCATCACGACGGTGACCAGGCTGGCCACGGCCAGCACCGTGCCCGCCCAGCGGCTGGGCTCGGTGCGCGACCAGAGCACCCCCGCGACCGGCAGGAGCACCACGCCGGCGAGGTAGCCGACGAAGGTCGCCGTCTGCGGCGGGCGCTGGCCGCCGGCCAGCGCCACCGTCGCGACGACGGCCTGCGAGACGAGCAGCACCTCGAGCACCGCGGCACCGGCGAGGTGCACCAGGCCGATCCGCCGGCGGGCGACCGTCGAGGCGAGGCCGGCGAGCGCCACGAGGACGGCGACCGCCGTCGCGGACCAGGCGAGGGCGGGCGTCACCGGGACGGCCGGGCGGAGGGGGCGGCGGGTCGCACGCCCCCATCCTCCCGCGCCGGCCCGCCGGGCGGCCGCGGTGACCGGCCACGTCCCCCGGTGGCGGGCGTGGGGGATGGTGGGGGCATGACCGTCCGCGACCTCCTGGTCGACCTGTGCGCCGAGCACCTGGACGCCGTGACCGGGGAGCCCGTGCCGCTGCAGGCGCTGGTCGGGCTGCTCGCCGCCTGCGGGGTCGCCGAGCCCAGCACGCGGGTCGCGGTGGCCGCGCTGCGGCGGACGGGCTGGCTGACGGCGGTCCGGCGGGGGCGGGAGACGCTGTGCGCGCCGGCGGCCCCGCTGCGCGAGGCGGTCACCGCGCAGCGGGAGCGGATCGACCGCCGGCTCGGGCCGTGGGACGGGCAGTGGCGGATGGTCGTCTACTCCGTCCCGGAGACCGACCGGGCCGCCCGCGAGCGGGTCCGGCAGGGCCTGGCGAGGGCCGGGTTCGGTCCGCTGGCCCCGGCCACGTGGGTCTCCCCGCACCGCTGCGCCCTCGACGAGGTGCACGCCGAGCTCGCCGGCGAGCACACCTCACGCCTGGACCTGCTGATCGCATCGGTCGCCGACCCGCGGCTGACCGACGGCGAGCTGGCCGCCCGCTGCTGGGACCTCCCCCGGTTCGCCGCCGGCTGGACCCGGGTGCTCGACCGGCTGCGCGCCTCCGCCGCGGCGGGCACCCCCGACGGCCCGGCGGCCCTCGGCCTGCACCTGCGGCTGCGCGCCGAGACCCGGGCGGTCCTCGCCGGCGACCCGCTGCTGCCCCCGGTGCTGCAGCCGCCCGGCTGGCCCGCCCGCGACGTCCGCGACGCGTGGGCCGACGCCGGCGCCCGGCTCGCCGCCGCGGCCCGCGCGCACGTCGCCGACGTCCTCGGCGTCGTCGCCACCCCTCCCCGCGCCGCCGTCGCCTAGCCCGGCGGCCTCCTGCAGGGGCCCGCCGCGGGCGTGCGAGCGTTGGGGGCAGGGAGGTCCTCGCTCAGCGGTGGACGGTGGACATGTCGGGGTAGCGGTCGCCGACCGCGGCGCCGACGGGTGCGGCCTCGTCGAGGCGGCGCAGGTCGTCGTCGGACAGCCGGACGTCGGCAGCGGCGGCGTTCTCCTCCAGGTAGGCCACCCGCTTGGTGCCCGGGATCGGCACGACGGCCGGGTTGCCGCCGCGGCCGCCCTGCGCCATCACCCACGCCAGCGCGAGCTGCGACGCCGTCACGCCCTTCTCGTCGGCGATCTCGCGCACCCGGTCGACCAGCCGCAGGTTCTGCGCGAAGGCCTCGCCCTGGAAGCGCGGGTTGTTGCGGCGGAAGTCGTCGGGCGCGAGGTCCTCGACGCTGCGGATCTGCCCGGACAGGAAGCCGCGGCCGATCGGTGAGTACGCGACGAAGCCGATGCCGAGCTCGGCGCAGGTGGCCAGCACCCCGTTCTCCTCCGGGTCGCGGCTCCACAGCGAGTACTCCGTCTGGACCGCGGCGACCGGCTGGACGGCGTGCGCCCGGCGGATGGTCTCCGGGGCGGCCTCCGAGATGCCCGCGTGCCGGACCTTGCCGGCCTCGACGAGCTCCCGCAGCGCACCCCAGGTGTCCTCGACCGGGACGGTGGTGTCCACGCGGTGCTGGTAGTAGAGGTCGATGACGTCGACGCCGAGCCGCTGCAGCGAGGCGTCGCAGGCCCGGCGGACGTAGTCCGGCTTCCCGTTGACACCGAGGGACGTGCCGTCCTCGCGCCGCTCGTTGCCGAACTTGGTCGCCACCACCACCTCGTCGCGGCGGCCCGCGATGGCCGTGCCGACCAGCCGCTCGTTGGTGAACGGGCCGTACATGTCGGCGGTGTCGAGGAACGTGACGCCGAGGTCCAGCGCCCGCCGGATGGTGCGCTCGGCCTCCGCCTGGTCACCGGTGCCGTAGAACTCGCTCATCCCCATGCAGCCCAGCCCCATGGCCGGGACGGACAGGGATCCCAGGGTGCGTGTCTCCATGGACCTCCCCTGCCCAGCGGGCCCCCCGGTCGACACGTGCACCGGACGGTGTGGCAGGTTAGGCATCCCTAAGTGAGCCGAGCCTTACCTGATCTGGAGCACGATGCGCACGCCCTCCCGGCCGATGGCCGCCCTGTCCCTCACCGTGGCCACCGCGCTGGCCGTCAGCGCCTGCGGCGGGGACACCACCGCCGAGGCGTCCTCGGAGTCCGCCGAGGTCACCGTTGCCCACGCGCAGGGCGAGACCGCGGTCCCGGCCGACCCGCAGACCGTCGTCGTGTTCGACGTCGGCGTCCTGTCGACCCTGGACAGCCTCGGTGTCGAGGTGGCCGGCGTCCCGGAGGCCACCTACCCGGAGTCGCTGGCGCAGTACGGCGGGGACGAGTACGCCAAGGTCGGCTCGCTCTTCGAGCCGGACTACGAGGCGGTCGACGCCCTCGAGCCCGACCTCATCGTCGTCGGCGGGCGCTCGGCCGCCGTGTACCCGGAGCTCGCCGAGATCGCCCCCACCATCGACCTGACCGTCGACAACGGCGACTTCCTGGCCTCCTTCGAGGAGCGGGTGACCACGCTCGCTGAGGTCTTCGGCGAGGAGGACGCCGTCGCCGACCGGCTGGCCGCCCTGGACCAGCGGGTCGCCGAGGTGCGGGAGACCGCGGCCGGCGCCGGGGACGCGCTGTTCGTGATGACCAACGCCGGCGAGGTCAGCGCCTACGGCCCCGAGACGCGCTTCGGCATGGTCTACAGCGAGCTGGGGCTGACCCCCACCGACGAGGCGCTGACCGCCGCCGACCACGGTGACGCCATCTCCTTCGAGTACATCGCCGAGAAGGACCCCGACATCCTGCTGGTCCTCGACCGCGACGCCGCGATCGGCGAGTCCGGCACGGCCGCGCAGCAGGTGCTCGACAACGAGCTGGTCCGGGGGACCACGGCCTGGCAGGACGACGACGTCCACCATCTCGACTCGTCCGTCTGGTACATCGCGCCGAACGGCCTGCCGTCGGTCGAGCAGATGGTCGAGGAAGTCGCTGCGGCCGTCGAGTGACGCGCACGACCGGACGACGCAGCGGCGTCGCACCCGCCCCCCGGGGGCAGGTGCGGCGCCGCCGCGGTGTGCAGCGGTGGCACGTCGCCGCCGCCCTGGCCACGCTCGTGCTGGCTGCGCTCGCGTCCCTGTTCGTCGGGGTCGGCGACCTGACGCCGGCCGACCTGCTCGACCCCGACGAGGCGCAGGCCCGGGTGCTGTGGACCAGCCGGGTGCCGCGGCTGCTGGCGATCCTGCTGGCCGGGTCGGCGATGGCGGTGGCCGGGCTGGTGATGATGCACCTGACCCGCAACCGGTTCGTCTCCCCGCAGACCGCCGGGACGACGGAGTGGGTCGGGCTCGGCATCGTCGTCGCGACGCTGTCCTTCGGCGGGGCCTCGGTGCTCGGCAAGATGGTGATCGGCGTGGTGTTCGCGCTGGCCGGCACGGCGCTGTTCGTCTGGCTGCTGCAGCGGATGGTCCTCACCGACGTCGTGGTGGTGCCGCTGGTCGGCATCCTGCTGGGCGGCGTGGTGAGCGCGGCGGCGACCTTCCTGGCCTACCGCTTCGACCTGCTGCAGACCGTGGACGTGTGGATGAACGGCGACTTCTCCGGCGTCCTGGCCGGTCGCTACGAGCTCCTCTGGCTGGTGCTGGCCGCCACCGTGGTCGCCTACCTGTGGGCCGACCGGTTCTCCGTCGCCGGCATGGGCGAGAGCTTCGCGATCAACCTCGGTGTCGCCTACACCCGCGTCGTCATGGTCGGCCTGGCCATCGCCTCGGTCGTCACCGCGATCGTCGTGGTCAGCGTCGGCTCGATCCCCTTCCTCGGCCTGGTCGTCCCGAACCTGGTCACGCTGGCCATGGGTGACGACCTGCGCCGGGTGCTGCCGGTGACCGCGCTGACCGGCGCGGCGTTCGTGCTGGTCTGCGACGTGCTCGCCCGGACCGTCCGGTACCCGTACGAGGTGCCGGTCGGGATGATCGGCGGCGTCGTCGGCGGCGTGCTGTTCATCTGGCTGCTGCTGCGTGCCCGGAAGCGGGCCCTCTGATGGCCGCCGTCCTCACCGCGCCGCAGCGGGCCGTCCGCCGCCGGCGCACGCTGGTCGTCCTCGGCGTCCTCACCCTGGCCGTCGTCGCCGCGTTCCTCACCGTCGACGTCACCGGCTCCTGGGACTACGCGCTGCAGCAGCGCGGCCGCCGGCTGGCCGCGATGGCCGTCGTCGCCGTGGCGGTCGCCGTGTCCACCGTGCTGTTCCAGACCGTCACGAACAACCGGATCCTGACCCCGGAGATCATGGGGTTCGACCGGCTGTTCGTGCTGATCCAGACCGTGGGCGTCTTCTCCCTCGGTGCCGCCACCGTCACCACCACCGACCCGCGGCTGCGCTTCGCCGTCGAGGTCGTGGTGCTGATCGGCTTCGGGGCGCTGCTGTACCGGTCGCTGTTCGGTCGCACCGAGCGCGACGTGTACGTCCTGGTGCTGCTCGGGGTCGTGCTCGGCTCGACCTTCACCAGCCTCACGCTGCTGGTGTCCCGGCTGATCGACCCCAACGAGTTCCTCACCCTGCAGGACCTGCTGTTCGCCAGCTTCAACTCCGTCGACCGGCAGATGCTGGCGCTGTCGGCGGTCCTGGTCGCCCTGGTCACCGCCGGCGTCTGGCGGCTGCTCCCCCGGCTCGACGTCGTCGCGCTCGGCCGGGACACCGCCGTCGGCCTGGGCGTCGAGCACCGCCGCGTGGTCGACCGGGCGCTGCTCGCCGTCGCCGTCCTGGTCGCCGTCGCCACCGCTCTGGTCGGGCCGATCACCTTCCTCGGCCTGCTGGTGGCCAACCTGGCCCGCCAGCTGCTGGGCACCCACCGGCACGCCTGGGTGCTGCCCGGGGCGGCCCTGCTGGCGCTGCTCGCGCTGGCCGGCGGGCAACTGGTCCTGGAGCAGGTGTTCGGCTTCAACTCCAGCCTCAGCATCGTCGTCAACTTCGTGGGCGGGATCGTCTTCATCGCCCTCCTCGTCAGAGAGCCCCGCCAGTGATCGAGATCGAGTCCGTCTCCAAGGCCTACGGCGACGTCCGCGTGCTCGAGGACGTCTCGCTGACGATCCCGACCGGCGGCATCACCTCGCTGATCGGCGCCAACGGTGCGGGCAAGTCCACGCTGCTGTCGGTCGCCGCCCGGCTGCTGCCGGCCGACGCCGGCCGGGTCCGCGTCGACGGGATGGACGTCGCGACGACGCCGGGGCGGGTGCTGGCGCGGCGGCTGGCCGTGCTGCGCCAGGAGAACGCGATGTCGGTGCGGCTGACCGTGCGCGAGCTCGTCGCCTTCGGCCGCTTCCCGCACTCCGGCGGCCGGCTGACCGCCGATGACCACCGCCTGGTCGACGAGGCGATGGAGTGGTTCGAGCTGGGCCCGCTGGCCGACCGGCACCTCGACCAGCTCTCCGGTGGGCAGCGCCAGCGCGCCTACGTGGCGATGGTGATGTGCCAGGGCACCGACCACGTGCTGCTCGACGAGCCGCTGAACAACCTCGACATGCGGCACGCCGTCCAGATGATGCGGATGCTGCGCGGCATGGCCGACGAGCTCGGCCGCACCGTCGTCCTCGTCGTCCACGACGTCAACGTCGCCTCCTGCTACTCCGACCGGATCGTGGCGATGCGGGAGGGCCGGCTCGTCGCCGAGGGGCCGACGGCGGAGCTGATGACGCCGGAGCTGCTGCGCAAGGTGTTCGACGTCGAGGTCGAGGTGCACGAGCTGGCCGGGCGGCGGATCGGCGTGCCCTGGTCCTGACCCGCGGGTGACCGGTGCTGCAACGGGGTCGACGCACCGGACGACGACCAGCGCCACCTCCTGGTCCGCCTCCCGCGTGCGCGAAAGGCTTGGTCAGCGGCGGGTTGGGGGTCCGGAGGTGTCGTAGGTTCGGGTCGTGCAGGAGGTCGCCGGTCACGCGTCGCCGGTGGCGCGTGCGCTCGCCGGGTGGCTGGTCGAGCGGCCTGCGCCGTTCCGCCGGTTGCCGGTCGGGCTGCTGTCGCGGGAGCAGAAGGCCGCGGAGTTGCCACGGCACCGCCGCCCATCTGGCGCACCGCGCGTGGCTCTACCGGTCGCACCTGCCGGCGACCTGGGCGGCGCTGGCCGCCGGGGAGCTGGACGAGGCGCGGGCGAAGGTGCTGGTCGACGTCCTGGCGCACACCAGCGCCGGAGTGGCCCGCGGCATCGAGGCGCAGCTGCTGCCCGAGGCGGCCGACCGCACGACCGGCAGGCTGCGCCAGCGGGCCCTGGGCCTCCTGCTGCAGGCTGACGCCGACGCGGTCGACGCCCGCCGGGCGCAGGCCCAGCGGCCCGCCGACGTGCGCTGCTACCCCTCGCCGCTGGACGGGATGGCCACCCTGGCCGCCGAGCTGCCCGCGGGGACCGCCGCGGCCTGCCACGACACCCTCGACCGGCTGGCCCGGATGCTGAAGGCCGACGGCGACCACCGCCCGGTCGGGCAGCTGCGCACCGCGGTGCTCGCCGACCTGATCCAGCGCCCGTGGGACACCGGCCACCCCGCCGTGACCGCGCACCTGCAGATCACCGCCACCCTCGCCGCGCTGGCCGGCGCCTCGGCCGAGGCCGGCGACGTCAACGGGCTGGCCATCACCGCCGCGCAGGTGCGCGAACTGCTCGCCCAGTTCGACGCGCTGAACCTGTGCACCGCCGAGGGCGGCACCACCACGATCGGGATCACCGACGAGGCCGGCGTCCTGCTGGCCACCGCCGGCCTCGACCGGCTGCGCCGGCTGGCCCGCCGCAGCTGCCCCGATCACCCGGCCACTGACTGCGGCTGCCCGGTCCTCGACCGCCCCGAGCCCGTCGACACCTACGAGCCCTCCGCGGCGCAGCAGACCTTCCTCCACACCCGCGACCGCACCTGCCGCTTCCCCCCTGCGGGCAGCGGGTCGGCTGGGCCGACGCCGACCACGTCCTCCCGCACGCCTGCGGCGGCGACCGACTGCGCCGACCTGTGCTGCCTGTGCCGCAGCCACCACCGGCTCGAGACCCACGCCCGCGGCTGGCGCTTCCAGATGGACGCCGACGGCGTCCTCACCGTCACCACACCCTCGGGCATCACGAGGACCACGAGACCACCGGGCCTGCGACCACCCCCCGCCGTGGACACCGGGCCACCGCCGCAGCCCGACCCGCCGGTACGCCGGACGACGACCCGCCACCCTTCTGACCGGAGACGGCCGGAATCGACGTGTCCGCAGGTGCACGTGGGCGGAGCTACGCCCAGCGGGCCAGCGCCGTGCAGGTCCCCGGCGTGACCACGGTGAACCCCGCGTCGACGATCGCCACGGGAGCCTCCGCCCGCAACTGCGCCCAGCGTGCGGCGGCCGGGTGCTCCACGACCACCGGGAACGCAGCAGCCGACCAGGCGGCCAGCCGCTGCGCGGGCATCCGCATCGCGGTCACCTGCGCGGCGTGACCGGCGGCCGCGGCGGCCTTGCCGAGCGGGAGGAACGGCTCCGGGCAGATCGACACGACGACGGGACCACCCGGCGCCGGGTCGACCAACTCGCGCACGTCCGGGTCCTCGAGTTCGCTGCCGGACAGCTGCAGCCTCGCGACCTCCCGCGGCAGCTCGTCGAGCGCGGTGGGTACGAGCGCGCGGACCCGGGCGCCGGCCACCTCGGCGGTGACACCGGGCAGCTCCCCCACCCGCTCCCAGGCCGCACCCCGGGCCCGCCGGCAGTGCTTGCGGATCCGCCCGTCGGTCCACCGCCGGACCTGCGGGTGCCACTCACCGCCGGCCCGCGACCGCGCGTCGGCCAGCAGCCGGACGACCGCGACCGCCGCGGCCTCGCAGACGGCGGTCCGGGTCGGCGGAGCGCTCCTCCCGACGCACGCGACCAGCTGCATCGCCCAGGGCGCCTGGCCCTCCGGGTCCGCGTGCACTCCCCCACCCTGCCGACTGCGACCCACACCGCGCCGAGGGGGTGCGCGCGGCCGGTGCCGACCACCCGCCACCCGCGGCCCGGTTCCACGTGGAACCGGCGGTGTGACGTCCGTGTGACGATTACCGCGCGGCGTCGCATCACTCGGCCGGGTGGGGTTGGATCGAACCCATGTGCGGCCTCTCCGGCGAGATCAGGTTCGACGGCTCCCTGGCCGACACCACCGCGGTGGCGCGGATGGTCGACGCACTGGTCCCCCGCGGGCCGGACGGCGAGGGCCACTGGAGCGCCGGCCGGGTGGCGTTCGGCCACCGGCGGTTGTCGGTCATCGACCTCTCGGCCAGCGGCGGGCAGCCGATGGTCGACAGCGAGCTGGGCCTCTCGGCGGTCTTCAACGGCTGCATCTACGACTACAAGGAGCTGCGCGCCGAGCTCGAGAGCCACGGCTACCGCTTCTTCTCCACCAGCGACACCGAGGTCCTGCTCAAGGGCTACCACCACTGGGGCGTCGACTTCGTCGACCACCTGCACGGCATGTTCGTCGTCGTCATCCACGAGCGCGACAGCGGCCGCGTGGTCATGGCCCGCGACCGGCTGGGAATCAAGCCGCTGTACCTGGCCGAGACGCCGGGCCGGCTGCGGTTCGCCTCGTCGCTGCCGGCCCTGCTGCGCGCCGGCGACGTCGACACCTCCATCGACCCGGTCGCCCTGCACCACTACCTGACCTGGCACGCCGTCGTCCCCGCGCCGCGGACACTGCTGAACGGCGTCCGCAAGCTGCCGCCGGCCACCGTCCGCGTCATCGAGGCCGACGGCACGAGCACCGAGCGCCGCTACTGGGAGCCCACCTACGAGCGGCGTCCGGAGCACTCCGGCTGGTCGGCGCGCGACTGGGAGGACGCGATCGAGGAGGCGCTGCGGGTCGCCGTCCGCCGGCGTCTGGTCTCCGACATCCCGGTCGGCGTGCTGCTCTCGGGTGGCCTGGACTCCAGCCTGATCGTCGGCCTGCTGGCTCAGGAGGGGCAGACCGGGCTGGCCACCTACTCGATCGGCTTCGAGGCCGCGGGCGGGCGCGAGGGCGACGAGTTCCAGTACTCCGACGTGATCGCCGAGCGCTTCGCGACCGACCACCACCGCATCCGCGTGTCCTCCGACGAGCTCGCCGCGGCCCTCGGCCACGCGATCGGCGCGATGGCCGAGCCGATGGTCAGCCACGACGTCGTCGCCTTCGACCTGCTCTCCGAGCGGGTCAGCCAGTCGATCCGCGTGGTGCAGTCCGGGCAGGGCGCCGACGAGGTGTTCGCCGGCTACCACTGGTACCCGCCGCTGGCCGACGTCGGCCGCGAGGAGGCCGTCGAGCGCTACGCCGCGGCCTTCTTCGACCGCGGCGCCGACGACATGGCGGCGCTGGTCGGCGAGCGGTACGCCCTCGACGGCGACCCCAGCCTCGACTTCGTCCGCGAGCACATGTCCCGGGCCGGCGCGCAGACCGCCGTCGACGCCGCGCTGCGCCTCGACAGCGAGGTCATGCTCGTCGACGACCCGGTCAAGCGGGTGGACAACATGTCCATGGCCTGGGGTCTGGAGGCCCGCGTGCCCTTCCTCGACCACGACCTGGTCGAGCTGGCCGCCGCCTGCCCGCCCGAGCTCAAGCTCGCCGACGGCGGCAAGGGCGTGCTCAAGGCGATCGGCCGGCGGATCATCCCGCCGGAGGTCATCGACCGGCCCAAGGGCTACTTCCCGGTGCCCGCGATCACCCACCTCGAGGGCAAGGTGCTCGGCCTGGTGAAGGACGCGCTGTCCAGCGACGCCGCCCGGGACCGGGCGCTGTTCCGCCCCGAGTACGTGTCCCGGCTGCTCGACCACCCCAACGCCGACCTCACCCCGCTGCGCGGCAACAAGCTCTGGCAGCTGGGCCTGCTCGAGCTGTGGCTGCAGAACCACGGGGTCTGAGGGGATCCCCGTGGTGCCGCCCCGGCTGGCCGGACTGCGCCGTCGTCCCCTGCCGGCGCCGACGCCCGACCTGACCCGGCGCAGCTGGCAGAAGCCCTCCGAGCACCAGCTGGAGGGCATGGACACCGACGTCGTGCTCGACCTCGCGTGGGGCCGGCTGGTCTTCGGCCAGACCTTCGCCGAGATGCGGCGCATCCTCGACGCGCTCCGGGCGGAGGGGGCCGGCCAGCGCGACATCTGCATCTACGCGCGCGACCCGCACGTGCTCGTCGGCCTGGCCCCCGACGAGCTGTTCATCGACCCCTCCTACACCTACCGGCTCGACCTCTACCGCTACCGGCCCCGGCCCGAGCTCATCCGCGGCGTCTTCGTCCGCACGGTGACCGCGCTGGAGGAGATGCAGGCGATCAACGAGATCTACGCCCGCAACGGCATGGTGACCGGCGACCCCGGGACGATGTGGGCCAACCACCGGACCCGCTGCTTCACCTACCTCGTCGCCGAGGACACGCGGACCCGCACGATCGTCGGCACGGTCACCGGCGTCGACCACGTGCTCGCCTACGGCGACCCGGAGGGCGGCACCAGCCTGTGGTGCCTGGCCGTCGACGGGCAGAACGCCCCGCCGGGCACCGGGGAGGCGCTGGTGCGGGTGCTGGCCGAGCGCTACGTCGGCCGTGGCCGCTCCTACGTCGACCTCTCGGTCATGCACGACAACAGCGGGGCGATCGCGCTCTACCGCAAGCTCGGCTTCGTGCGCGCCCCGGTGCTGTGCGTCAAGCGCAAGAACCCGATCAACACGCCGCTGTTCGCCCCCCGTCCGGCCGGTCTGGACCGGCTCAACCCCTACGCGCGGATCGTCGCCGACGAGGCGCTGCGCCGCGGCATCCGCGTCGAGGTCACCGACGCGGAGTTCGGCGAGCTGCGGCTGTCCCTCGGGGGCCGGCGGGTGCTGACCCGCGAGTCGCTGTCGGAGTTCACCACCGCCGTCGCCATGAGCCGGTGCGACGACAAGCGGGTGACCCGCCGGATCGTCGAGGCGGCCGGCGTCCACGTGCCCCGGGGCGCCACCGTGCCCGAGGACGACCTCGGCCCGGCGCACGACCTGCTGGCCGAGTGCGGCGAGCTGGTGGTCAAGCCCGCCCGCGGGGAGCAGGGCAAGGGCATCACGGTGGGCGTCAGGACCGGGGACGAGCTGACGCGGGCGGTGTCGGCCGCGCGGCTGTTCTGCCCCGACGTCCTCGTGGAGGAGCTCGTCGCCGGCGAGGACCTGCGCGTGGTGGTCATCGACCACGACGTGGTCGCGGCGGCGGTGCGCCGGCCGGCCGAGGTGGTCGGCGACGGCCGCCGGACGGTCACCGAGCTGGTCCGCGCCACCAGCCGGCGGCGCGAGCGGGCCACCGGCGGGGAGTCGCGCATCCCGCTGGACGACGTCACCGCCGACGTCGTCCGGGCGGCCGGGTACACGATGGACGACGTCCTGCCCGACGGCGAGCGGCTCCGCGTGCGGCGGACGGCGAACCTGCACACCGGCGGCACGATCGAGGACGTCACCGAGCGGCTGCACCCGGCGATCGGGCAGGCGGCGGTGCGTGCCAGCCGGGCGATCGGCATCCCGGTCACCGGCATCGACTTCCTGGTCCCCGACGTCGAGGGCCCCGACGCGGTGTTCGTCGAGGCCAACGAGCGCCCCGGTCTGGCCAACCACGAGCCGCAGCCCACCGCCGCGCGCTTCGTCGACCTGCTCTTCCCCGAGACCCGCCGCCGCTGAAGGAACCCGGACCTCACCGGGGGGCGAACACGGCGATCAGGTCGTCGACGTCGCGGTGCGCGTGGCGCGGGTGGCGGAACGGCCGGTGCGGCTGGACCTCGTAGTGCGTGCCCCGGCCCCGGCGGGTGCGGGTCACGTAGCCGTCGTCCTCCAGGTCGCGGAGGATGCCCAGCGTCGCCCGGGTGCTGATCCCGACGCGGGCCGCGATGTCGGCCACCCGGCTGTCGGGGTCCTCGGCGACCGCGAGCAGCACGTGCCCGTGGTTGGTCAGGAACGTCCAGGACGGTCGTCGGTCGGTCACCGCTGCCTCCGCTGGCACTGATGGGTGAACTCTGCTTCACTCGTCCGCAGGAGGGGAGTATCCCCGCGACGCTCCGTCGTCAGGACGGCCCCACGGGCGGGGTCCGGCGGAGCGGGCCCGACGAGGGCCGGGAGAGACCTCCGGTTGGTGCACACCGACTGGAGGTTGTCCGTGGACGTCCCCTCCCTGCTCTGGCTGACCGTGCTCGGCCTCATCGTCGGCATGCTCGCCGTCGACCTCTTCGCCCACCGCCGCGCGCACGTCATCGCCGTCCGTGAGGCGGCCCTGTGGTCGGCGGTCTGGGTCGCCGTCGGCGTCGGGTTCGGCGCGTGGGTCTGGCTGGCCCACGGCGCCGAGCTCGGCCAGCAGTACTTCGCCGGGTACCTGATCGAGAAGTCGCTCGCCGTCGACAACGTCTTCGTGTGGGCGATCGTCCTCACCTCCTTCGCCGTGCCGCGGGAGTACCAGCACCGGGTGCTCTTCCTCGGCGTGCTCGGGGCGCTGGTGCTGCGGGGGGCGTTCATCGCCGGCGGCTCGGCCCTCATCGCGAGCTTCGGCTGGGTGCTCTACCTCTTCGCGGCGTTCCTGCTGGTCACCGGGTACCGGATGCTCCGCCGGCGCGACGAGCACGTCGACCCGTCGCGGTCGCGCACCCTGCGGCTGTTCCGCCGCCTCGTGCCGATGACCGACGCCTACCACGGGCAGCGCTTCGTCGTCCGCCGCGGCGGCGTCCTGCTGGCCACCCCCCTGCTCGCCGTGCTGGTGCTCGTCGAGGTGACCGACGTCGTCTTCGCCGTCGACTCGATCCCGGCCATCTTCGCCGTCACCGACGAGCCGTTCCTGGTCTTCACCGCCAACGCGTTCGCCATCCTGGGCCTGCGGGCGATGTACTTCCTGCTCGCCGACCTCGTCCACCGCTTCGTGTACCTCAAGGTGGGGCTGGCGCTGGTGCTGATGTGGGTGGGCGTCAAGATGCTGCTCAAGGTCGACGTCCTGTACGTGCCGACGACGCTCTCCCTCGCGGTGATCGTCACGATCCTCGGTGTCTCGATCGCGGCGAGCCTGCGCGCCACCCGGGGGCAGGGACGCCGGGCGCTCGAGGCCCCCGCCGCTCCCCCGTTCCGGGTGGCCTCCGACGAGGAGACCGCGGCGCTCGAGCCCGTCTGGCGCCGGCGCAGCCGGGAGCGGGCGGGTGAGGTGGGCTGAGCCCCCTCACTGCCGTCCTCGCTCCCGTACCCGAGCCGACCGCCGGGCCGGCTGGCCCGGCCGGCGACGTCCCTGCCCGCGTGGCCGACGCCCGGTCCCCGACCACGGGTTCGGGCTCGTGCCGACCCTCCGCGGACCGCCTCCCGCCCCACGGCGATCATGGACCTGCGGTGGCGGCGCGCGCGGGGACGCCGGGAGTGTCGCCACCGGCAGCCCATGATCGCCGGACGGGGGGACGATGGCCTACCTGCTGGCCGCGCTCGGTGGCGCGCTGGGCGCGCTGGCGCGCTGGGGCGTGGCCGAGGCGCTCCCCCGCTCCCCCGGCGGCTGGCCCTGGGCGACGCTGCTGGTCAACCTCGGCGGCTGCCTGCTGATCGGCGTCCTCACGGGCGTGCTCGCCGCCCGCCGTCCCGAGCCGGCCTGGGCGCGGCCGTTCCTCGCCGTCGGCGTGCTCGGCGGGTACACGACGTACTCGGCGTTCGCGGTGGAGGCGGTGCTGCTGGCCGACCGCGGTGCCGTCGTGCTGGCCGCCGGGTACGTGCTCGCCTCGGTGCTCGGCGGAGTGCTGGCCGTGGTGGCCGGTGTGCGTGCGGTGCGGGGCCGGGCCCGGTGACGGCGCTGCTGGTGGCCGTCGGTGCGATGGCCGGCGCGCCCCTGCGGCTGCTGGTCACCCGGCTGGCGGCGCGGTCGCACCACGATCCCGCGCTCGGCACGCTCGCGGTCAACGTCGCGGGCTCGGCCGTCCTCGGGGTCCTGCTCGGGCTGGGCAGCGCGCCGTCCTGGGTGCTCGCGCTGGTCGGCACCGGGTTCTGCGGGACGCTGACGACCTTCTCCGCGTTCGGCGCCGACGTCGTGCGGCTGGTCGAGGAGCGGGCCGTCGGGCGGGCCCTGGCGTACGTGACCGCCAGCCTCGTCCTCGGCCTGGCGGCCGCCGCAGCCGGGTGCGCACTCGCCCGCTGAGCGCCCTGCAGGTGCCACGCGGACGCGTCGTCAGTAGGGTCGGGACCGGTGGCCGGGACAGACGCGGGAGACGGGCGGGCGGACAGTCCGGTCGTCGTCGTGGCCAACCGGCTGCCGGTCGACCAGGTGACCGACCCCGACGGGACGACGCGCTGGCAGCGCAGCCCCGGCGGTCTGGTGACCGCGCTGGAGCCCTTCGTCGCCGGCCGCGGCGGCGCGTGGGTGGGCTGGTCCGGCTCGGCCGGCGAGGCGCCCGAGCCCTTCGAGTCCGGCGGCATCTCGCTGGTCCCCGTCCCGCTCTCCGAGGACGAGGTCGACCGCTACTACGAGGGCATGTCCAACGCCTCGCTGTGGCCGCTGTACCACGACGTGGTCGAGAAGCCCGAGTACCACCGCACCTGGTGGGACACCTACGTGCAGGTCAACAAGCGCTTCGCCGACCGGGCCGCCGAGGTCGCCGCCGAGGGCGCGATCGTCTGGGTGCACGACTACCAGCTGCAGCTGGTGCCGGCGCTGCTGCGCCAGCGGCGCCCCGACCTGACCATCGGCTTCTTCCTGCACATCCCGTTCCCGCCCTATGAGCTGTTCACCCAGCTGCCGTGGCGCTCGGCGGTCGTGGAGGGGCTGCTCGGCGCCGACCTGGTCGGTTTCCAGCGGCCCAGCGCGGCGGTCAACTTCGTCCAGCTGGCCCGCCGGCTGCACGAGCTGCCCACCCGCGGGGCCACCATCGGCTACGACGGCCGCACGGTGACCGCCCGGGCGTTCCCGATCTCCATCGACGTCGCCGCCTTCGACGAGCTGGCCTCCTCCCCGGAGGTGGGCAAGCGGGCCGAGGAGATCCGCGCCGAGCTCGGCAACCCGGAGAAGATCGTCCTGGGGGTCGACCGGCTCGACTACACCAAGGGGATCGGCGTCCGGCTGCGGGCGTTCGAGGAGCTGCTCGAGGACGGCGCGATCGAGGCGCCGCAGACGGTCCTGGTGCAGGTGGCCACGCCCAGCCGCGAGCGGGTCGAGCACTACGTGCACATGCGCGAGACCATCGAGCAGCAGGTCGGGCACATCAACGGGGTGTACGGGTCCATCGGCGCCCCGGCCGTGCAGTACTTCAACCAGTCGATGCCGCGCGAGGAGCTCGCCGCTCTCTACCGGGCCGCCGACGTCATGCTCGTGACGCCCTACAAGGACGGCATGAACCTGGTGGCCAAGGAGTACGTCGCCGCCCGCGGCGACCTCGGCGGCGCGCTGGTCCTCTCGGAGTTCGCCGGCGCCGCGGCCGAGCTCAAGCAGGCGTTCCTGGTCAACCCGCACGACATCGCCGGCGTGAAGAACCAGCTGCTGCGCGCGCTCCGGATGGAGCCCAAGGAGGGCGCCCGCCGGATGCGCGCGATGCGCCGGCACCTGGTCAGGCACGACCTGGACCACTGGGCGACGTCGTTCTTCGACGCCCTGCGCGCGCAGGCGTGACCGGGCTCGCGGGCAGCGCCGTCCCCGACGGTCTCGTCGCCGCGCTGACTGGCCTGGCCGCCCGCCGTCCGCTGCTGGTCGCCTCCGACTACGACGGCGTGCTGGCGCCGCTGACCGACGAGCCCTCCAGCGCCGTCGCCTCCCCCGGCGTGGCCGAGGCGCTCGCGCGGGTGGCCGCGGCCGAGGGCGTCACCGTGGCGCTGGTCAGCGGACGCGGTGTCGACGACCTGCGCCGGGTGAGCCGCTTCGACGGCCCCTACCGCTGGGTGGGCAGCCACGGCGCCGAGTACGGCGGGCCGCTGGCCGGCGAGCTGGCCGGCCGCCGTGACGTGCTGGCCGGGACCCTCGCCCCGCTGGTGGCCGCCGTCCCCGGTGCCCGGCTGGAGGTCAAGCCGGCCAGCGTGGCCGTCCACGTGCGGCAGGTCGGCGATCCCGTGGCGGCCGCCGCGCTGCTGGCGGACGCACGGGCGGCGGTGGATCCGTCACTGACGATGAAACCGGGCAAGGCGGTGCTCGAGGTCGCCGTCACCGACGCCGACAAGGGCAGCGCGGTGCGCCGGCTGCGCGAGGAGCTCGGCGCGGTCGCGGTGCTCTACCTCGGCGACGACCTCACCGACGAGGACGTGTTCGGCACGCTCGGTCCGGCCGACGTCGGGATCAAGGTCGGTGAGGGCGAGACGGCGGCCGGGCACCGCGTGACCGACCCCGAGGCCGTGCTCGCCGTCCTCCGGCTGCTCGGCGACCTGCTGGCCTGACCCCCCGGCGCGTCGCCTCCCCGGAGAGAGCGACCGCCGGCCGGCCGGGGGGTCACCTCTCCCTCGCGGTCGACTCGACGACGGTCACGTCCGTGCTGACCTGCGCGGACGTCGCCACCGTCGGCCGCCCCGGACCGGTCACCGCGGCAGCGCAGTCGACCTGACGACGGCGCCGCGGCCGGTCACCGCCTCGTCCACAACGATCCGGCCGGGACCGTTCCCCGTGCCGCGGTGCGGGCGCCGGCGGGCCGCACCATTCCTCCTGCACGCCCGTCAGTCCGAGCGGTCACCCGCGTGCACCGTCGCCAGGAGGCCTCCCGTGAACGCCGCGCTCCCCCCGCGCTCCAGCTCCGCCGGCTGGTTCGCCGACCGTCCGCTGACGGTCAAGTTCGGCGCCCTCGTCGCCGTCGGCACCCTGTCCCTGGGCGGTCTGCTCGGCGCCGTGGAGCTGGGCAACAGCGCCGTGCACGACGCCCAGGGGCGGCTCGCCGAGCTGCACCACGCCCAGGAGCTGGTGCTGCGGCTGGACACCCGGGCCAGCGAGCTGAAGGTCGACGGGTTCAAGGCCATCGTCCGCGACGACCCCGCCGAGCAGCTCTCGGAGCTGGCCGACGACGTCGCCGAGCCGGAGGCACTGCTCGCCGAGCTGGACGGCGTCGCCCTCGACGGCGACGCGGCCGCGGCGGTGGCGGACCTGCAGGGGACCTTCGGCGACTACACCGACGCCATCACCGCCTTCGTCGACGGCGCGGTCGCCGACCAGGCCGCCACCCGCCTGCGGTGGGAGGACATCCAGGCCGCCAACGACCTCACCGACGGGGCCGTCGGTGAGGCGAAGGACACCCTGGACGTCCAGGCCGCGGCGGCCGAGCAGGCGGTGACCGACGCCATCTCCCGCGCGGAGACCACCGCGCTGCTCGCCGCGGCGGTCGGCCTGGTGCTGCTGGTCGGCCTGAGCTGGCTCACCGCCCGCTCGGTCATCCGCCCGGTCCGGACCGTCCAGGCCTCCCTGGAGGCGCTCGCCACCGGCGACCTGACCGGCACGACCGGCATCACCTCCCGCGACGAGCTGGGCCAGATGGCCGGGGCCCTGGACGGCGCCCGGGCCGGCCTGCGCGAGGTCATGGCCGCGGTCGTCGGGGCCGCCGACTCGGTGGCGGCGTCGTCGGAGGAGCTGAGCGCGTCGTCGGCGCAGATCTCGGCGTCGGCGGAGGAGACCTCGGCGCAGTCCGGGGTGGTCGCCGGTGCGGCGGAGGAGGTCAGCCGCAACGTGCAGACCGTGGCGGCCGGTGCGGAGCAGATGGGCGCGAGCATCCGGGAGATCGCCAGCAACGCCGCGGAGGCGTCGGCGGTGGCGGCGCGGGCGGTGACCGCGGCGGAGACGACCACGGCGACGGTGGCCAAGCTGGGGGAGTCCTCGGCCGAGATCGGCAACGTGGTGAAGGTGATCACGAGCATCGCCGAGCAGACCAACCTGCTGGCGCTCAACGCCACCATCGAGGCGGCCCGGGCCGGAGAGGCCGGCAAGGGCTTCGCGGTGGTGGCCAACGAGGTCAAGGAGCTGGCCCAGGAGACGGCCAAGGCGACCGAGGACATCGCCCGGCGGGTGCAGGCGATCCAGGCCGACACCGGCGCCGCGGTGGGGGCGATCGGGGAGATCTCCCAGATCGTCGCGGCGATCTCCGACCGGCAGACCACCATCGCCTCGGCGGTGGAGGAGCAGACCGCGACCACCAACGAGATGAGCCGGTCGGTGCAGGAGGCCGCGCAGGGGTCGGGGCAGATCGCGGACAACATCACCGGGGTGTCCACCGCGGCGGAGTCCACCACCCAGGCGCTGACCCAGACCCGCACCGCCGTCGACGAGCTCTCCCGGATGGCCGCCGACCTCCGCACCAGCGTCGCCCGCTTCACCTACTGAGACAGGGCCTCCCCGCAGGGAGGCCACGACAGCACAGGAGAATCCCGGATGTCCTCCCCCGCCGCGACCCGTCGCCGGCGCTCCCGCTGGTTCGCCGACCGGCCGATCGCCGTCAAGATCCTCAGCCTGCTGGCCTTCAGCGCCTCCGTCGGCGTGGTGCTGTGCCTGGTCGCCGTCGGCCGGATCGACGCCCTCGACGAGAGCCAGCGGGACATGTACGAGGGCCACGTCGTGGCCCTCTCCGATCTCGACGGCATCCAGGCCGGCTACGAGCAGCTGCGGCAGGGCTACCAGGCCTACTTCCTGGCCGACGCCACCACCCGCGTGGGGCTGAGGGCCCAGCTGGCCGAGGGGCAGCAGGCCGTCGGCCAGCTGGTGGAGGCCTACGCGGCCACCACCGAGCACCCCGAGCTGTTCACCCCCCTGGCCGAGGACCTCGCGACGTCGTTGCGGGTCAGCGACGAGCAGTTCGTCGCCGCGCTCGACGCCGGTGACGTCGCCACCGCCGGCGCGGTCGCCGCCGGGCCGCTCGTCGAGGCGCAGGACGCCGTTACCGCGGGGTTCAGCGAGCTGCGGCAGGTGCTGCGCGACGAGGCCGACGACCAGGCCCTGGCGGGCGCCGACACCGCCGCCGGAGCGGTCACGACCCTCTGGACGATCCTCGCGGTGACCGTGGGCATCGGCCTGCTCGTCGTCCACGTCGTCGTCCGGCAGATCGTGGGCACCGTCCGCGCCGTGCAGCGCACCGTCGACGCCCTGGCCGCCGGGGACCTCACCGTGACCCCGGACGTCGACACGCTCGACGAGCTGGGCCGCATGGCCGCCGGCCTCGGCGCCGCCCAGGACAACCTGCGCGCGGTGCTCACCTCGGTGGCCGCCTCGGCCGACGCCGTCGCCGCCTCCTCGGAGGAGCTGTCGGCCTCCTCGGCGCAGATCTCCGGGTCGGCGGAGGAGACCTCGGCGCAGTCGGGCCGGGTCGCCTCGGCGGCCGAGGAGGTGTCCCGCAGCGTGCAGACGGTGGCGGCGGGCGCCGAGCAGATGGGCGCCAGCATCCGGGAGATCGCCAGCAACGCCGCCGAGGCCTCCGCCGTCGCCACCCGCGCAGTGACGGCCGCGGAGACGACGACGGCGACGGTGGCCAAGCTCGGTGAGTCCTCCGCCGAGATCGGCAACGTGGTCAAGGTGATCACCTCGATCGCCGAGCAGACCAACCTGCTGGCGCTCAACGCCACCATCGAGGCGGCCCGGGCCGGAGAGGCCGGCAAGGGGTTCGCCGTGGTCGCCAACGAGGTCAAGGAGCTGGCCCAGGAGACGGCCAAGGCGACCGAGGACATCGCCCGCCGCGTCGAGGCGATCCAGGGCGACACCACCGCGGCGATCGGGGCCATCGGGGAGATCAGCCAGATCGTCGCGGCGATCTCCGACCGGCAGACGACCATCGCCTCGGCGGTGGAGGAGCAGACCGCCACGACCAACGAGATGAGCCGCTCGGTGCAGGAGGCCGCGCAGGGCTCCGGCCGGATCGCCGGCACCATCACCGGCATCTCGACGGCGGCCGCCGCCACCACCCAGGCGCTGGGCCAGAGCCACACCGCCGTCGACGAGCTCTCCCGCATGGCGACGGACCTCCGCGCCACGGTGGGCCGCTTCACCTGGTGAGTCCGCAGACCCGGCGGGGCGCCCGGACGGGGCGCCCCGCCACCCACCCCCACACGTCTGGCCGCCGGACGGCGACCTCCCCCACCCCAGGAGCACACCGATGACCGCACCGACACCGGCACCGACCCGACGGCGGCGCCGGTCGACGGACCGCCCGGTCGCCGTCCGCATCACGGTCGCCGTCGGGCTCGCGGCCCTGACCGCGGTCGTCGTCGGCCTGATCGGCCTGGGCAACCTGCAGGGGCTGCGTGACGCCCGCGCCGAGGAGCTGCGCACGTCGCTCCCCCACCTGCAGACCCTGCACTCGATCGGGCTGACGGCGAAGGCCACGGCGAACGACGAGCGGGGCTTCCTCCTCACCGGCGACGAGGACTTCCGCGCCCAGGTCGACGAGCGCCTGGCCACCATCGACGAGCTCTTCGTCACGGCCCGGGAGACCGCCGCCCCAGGGGACGAGGCCGCGCTCGACGACCTGGAGGCCGGCATCGCGACCTGGTCGGACGGCCTGGCCGACGAGTTCGAGCGGTTCGGGACCGACCGGGACGGGGCCGTCGCGCAGGCCATGGGCCCGACCCGCGACCTCCGCAAGGCCTACGAGGAGCTGCTCGAGGCGTCGCTCGCCACAGCGGAGGCGCGGATCCTGGAGGGAGCCGGCTACGAGGACACGGTGTCGACGGCGACCACCGTCATGGTGGCGGCCTGCGCGGCCGGCGTCGGGCTCGCCGTCGTCGTCGGGCTGCTGGTGACTCGGTCGGTGACCCGCGGCCTGCGCCGGCTCGAGGAGACGGCGGGCCGGCTCGCGGCCGGGGACCTGACCGTGTCCACCGGGGTCGACCAGGCCGACGAGATCGGCCGGACCGCCGCCTCGCTCGACGAGGCCGTCGGCGCGCTGAGGGTGGCGCTGGGGTCCGTGGCGGCCTCCGCCGACGGACTGGCGGTCTCCAGCGAGCAGCTGTCGGCGTCCTCGGCGCAGATCTCGGCGTCGGCGGAGGAGACCTCGGCGCAGTCCGGGGTGGTGGCCGGCGCGGCGGAGGAGGTGTCGCGCAACGTGCAGACCGTGGCCGCGGGTGCGGAGCAGATGGGCGCCAGCATCCGGGAGATCGCGACCAACGCCGCGGAGGCCTCCGCGGTGGCGGCCCGCGCGGTCACGGCCGCGGAGACCACCACCGCCACCGTCGCCAAGCTCGGCGACTCGTCCGCCGAGATCGGCAACGTGGTCAAGGTGATCACGAGCATCGCCGAGCAGACCAACCTGCTGGCGCTCAACGCCACCATCGAGGCGGCCCGGGCCGGGGAGGCCGGCAAGGGCTTCGCGGTGGTCGCCAACGAGGTCAAGGAGCTGGCCCAGGAGACGGCCAAGGCGACCGAGGACATCGCCCGCCGCGTCGAGGCGATCCAGCACGACACCGGGGCTGCCGTCGGCGCGATCGGGGAGATCAGCCAGATCGTGGCCCAGATCAGCGACCGGCAGACCACCATCGCCTCGGCGGTGGAGGAGCAGACCGCCACCACGAACGAGATGTCCCGGTCGGTGAGCGAGGCCGCGCAGGGCTCCAGCCAGATCGCCGGCACGATCTCCGGCGTCTCCTCCGCGGCGGCCGCCACCACCCAGGCCCTGGACCAGAGCCGGACCGCCGTCCACGAGCTGTCGCGGATGGCCGGCGACCTCCGTGCGGCGGTGGGCCGCTTCACCTGGTGACCCGCGCCCCCTGCACGGCCGGCCCCGCCGGCCGAGGGGGGAGCACCCGACGACGCCGCGGCCCGCGCCTCCCACCCCGGGAGGCGCGGGCCGCGGTGCGTTCGCCGACCATTCTCCACGGACCCGGCGGAATGGTCATCGCCGCTCCCGTGACGCCATGTCGACACGGCGTCCGGAATGGCGCAGGAGTTGTCGCGGGCAACCATTCAGACCGCGTTCGAGACGTGCCCGACACGCCATCGGAAAATGCAGGGCGAATTGTCCTCCGTCCCCCACAGTCATCTCGACGGCGCGACCCGCGCTCCCACCATGACACTCCTGGAGATCCTGATGACCATCCCGACCGACGTCCCGGGCCGCGGCCCCGCGGCCGGTGCCCGCTCCTCGTGGTGGGGCGACCGTGGTGTGAAGACGAAGGTGCTGACCGCCGTGGGCGCGGCCTCCGGCGTCGCGCTCGTCGTGGGCGCCACCGCTGTCCTCGGGCTGGACGGCGCCGCCGAGCGCAGCACGCAGCTCAGCACCCAGGTCGAGGCGCTGTCCGACGTCACCACCATGCGCGGGGCGGTCAAGGACGCGCGCATCAAGGCCCGCGACGCGCTGATCGCCGTCGACCCGGACCGCTCGCAGGAGGCGCTCGACGCCCTCCCGGGGATCGCCGACCGCTTCGCCGCCGCCCGGGAGGCCTACGAGGTCACGGACCTCAGCGAGGAGCAGCAGCGCCTCGCTGCCGAGGCCCAGGACGCGTTCGACCAGTATCTGCAGGCCGAGCAGCAGCTCCTCGAGCCGCTGGCGCTGGCCAACCAGTACGCGGCGTGGGACCAGGCCAACCAGACGCAGGTCGTGCCCTTCGGCGAGGCGGCCGAGGAGGCGGCCAACGAGCTCGTCGAGATCGAGAAGGCGGAGGCCGCCGCGGACGCGCAGGCGGCCGTCGGCTCCGCCGGCCAGCAGCGCGTGCTGGTGCTGGTCGTCCTGGCCGCCGGCCTGGCCGTCGCCTTCGGCCTCGGCCTGCTGGTCGCCCGCGGCCTGGCGCGCGGCGTCGCCCGCGTGCAGGACGTCGCCGAGGGGCTCTCGGCCGGCGACCTGACCCGCAGCACGGGCCTCACGACGAAGGACGAGGTGGGCCGCATGGGTGCCGCGCTGGACACGGCCATGACGGAGCTCCGCGCGGTGCTGGCCTCGGTGGCCGGTGCCTCGGACGCGGTGGCGGCGTCGTCGGAGGAGCTGTCGGCGTCGTCGGCGCAGATCTCGGCGTCGGCGGAGGAGACCTCGGCGCAGTCCGGGGTGGTGGCCGGTGCGGCGGAGGAGGTGTCGCGCAACGTGCAGACCGTGGCGGCCGGTGCGGAGCAGATGGGTGCCTCCATCCGGGAGATCGCCAGCAACGCCGCCGAGGCCTCCGCGGTCGCGGCCCGCGCGGTGACCGCGGCGGAGACGACCACGGCGACGGTGGCCAAGCTGGGGGAGTCCTCGGCCGAGATCGGCAACGTGGTGAAGGTGATCACCTCGATCGCCGAGCAGACGAACCTGCTGGCGCTCAACGCCACCATCGAGGCGGCCCGGGCCGGGGAGGCCGGCAAGGGCTTCGCGGTGGTCGCCAACGAGGTCAAGGAGCTGGCCCAGGAGACGGCCAAGGCGACCGAGGACATCGCCCGGCGGGTGCAGGCGATCCAGGCCGACACCGGCGCCGCGGTCGGGGCGATCGGGGAGATCTCCCAGATCGTCGCGGCGATCTCCGACCGGCAGACCACCATCGCCAGCGCGGTGGAGGAGCAGACCGCGACCACCAACGAGATGAGCCGGTCGGTGCAGGAGGCCGCGCAGGGCTCGGGGCAGATCGCGGACAACATCACCGGGGTGTCCACCGCGGCGGAGTCCACCACCCAGGCGCTGACCCAGACCCGCACCGCGGTCGACGAGCTGTCCCGGATGGCCGCCGACCTGCGTACCAGCGTCGCCCGCTTCACCTACTGAGCCACGCGTCCGAGAGGGGCGGTGACCGGTTCTCCGGTCACCGCCCCTCTTCGTTTCCGGCGGTCCCGGGAATGGTCGATGGCGGCATGTCGACAACGGGGGGGAGGGGTCGCCGACCTTTCCGCACGGGCTCCGCGACACGCGCGGGAAAGGGTGCCCTGCGAAACGGGAACGCACTAATTTCCCCTCACCACCGCGATCCGGTAGGCGGCGGCCAGGGCGCACCGGCCTCGGACAGAACCGGCGAGACAGAAATGGGGAACAGCACGAGATGAGCACGAACAGGGGTGTGCGCCGCGCCGGCCGCTTCGGGGTCCGAACCGCGATCCTCGCCGTCGGAGCCGTCGGCATGGTCGCAGCCGGCGCCGTCGGCGTCCTCGGCATGACGAAGCTGGAGGACGCAGCCCGGACGCTCGACGAGGTCAACGGCCTGCACGCCGCGCTCAGCACGGTCCAGGACATCGAGACGTCGAACTCCGACGTGACGGGCTGGCAGGCCGCCTACGCCTGGGACACCCGGCGCATCGGCGGCGCGGCAGCCGTCCAGGACGACAACGCCAACCGGGCCGGCTTCGCCGACAGCGCCGACCGGCTGCGCGGCCACCTGGCGGCGATGCAGACCGACGTCCTGTCCGGCGCCGAGCAGGACGCCTTCGAAACCATCGAGGAGCAGTGGGACGCCTTCTTCGAGGTCGACGACCAGGCCGTCGCGCTGTACGCCCAGGGCACCCCGCAGGGCGTCGAGGCTGCCGACCAGCTCGTCCTCGGGCCCGGGTGGGAGGTCTACTTCGAGGTCTTCACGCTCACGGCGGAGCTGCGGGAGTCGCTGGAGAGCCGTGTCGGTGCCTCCACCGACGCCGCCCGCGCGCAGAAGACCCAGGCGCAGTGGATCATGGGGATCGCCGTCGCCGTCGGGCTGGTCTCCAGTCTCGCTCTGGCCCTTGCCGTCTCCCGGCGCATCGTCCGGCCGCTCAACTCGGTCGTGACCGTCGCGGAGGCCCTGGCCGCCGGTGACCTGACGCGGACGACGGGCGTCACCCGGGACGACGAGGTGGGCCGGGCCGCCGCCGCCATCGACGCGGCCCTCGGCGAGCTGCGCGTCGTCATGAACGCGGTGGTGGCCTCTTCGGACGCGGTGGCGGCGTCCTCGGAGGAGCTGTCGGCGTCGTCGGCGCAGATCTCGGCGTCGGCGGAGGAGACCTCGGCGCAGTCCGGGGTGGTGGCCGGTGCGGCGGAGGAGGTGTCGCGCAACGTGCAGACCGTGGCGGCCGGTGCCGAGCAGATGGGTGCCTCCATCCGGGAGATCGCCAGCAACGCCGCCGAGGCCTCCGCGGTGGCGGCCCGCGCGGTGACCGCGGCGGAGACGACCACGGCGACGGTGGCCAAGCTGGGGGAGTCCTCGGCCGAGATCGGCAACGTGGTGAAGGTGATCACCTCGATCGCCGAGCAGACGAACCTGCTGGCGCTCAACGCCACCATCGAGGCGGCCCGGGCCGGAGAGGCCGGCAAGGGCTTCGCGGTGGTCGCCAACGAGGTCAAGGAGCTGGCCCAGGAGACGGCCAAGGCGACCGAGGACATCGCCCGCCGCGTCGAGGCGATCCAGCACGACACCGGGGCTGCCGTCGGCGCGATCGGGGAGATCAGCCAGATCGTGGCCCAGATCAGCGACCGGCAGACCACCATCGCCTCGGCGGTGGAGGAGCAGACCGCCACCACGAACGAGATGTCCCGGTCGGTGAGCGAGGCCGCGCAGGGCTCCAGCCAGATCGCCGGCACGATCTCCGGCGTCTCCTCCGCGGCGGCCGCCACCACCCAGGCCCTGGACCAGAGCCGGACCGCCGTCCACGAGCTGTCCCGGATGGCCGCCGACCTGCGTACCAGCGTCGCCCGCTTCACCTACTGAGGAAGGACCTCCCTGGCCCGCACCGCTCGCGGCGGGCCCGCTGCAGGGAGGCCGCTCCCGCGGCCGGCACCCCGCCGGCCGCGGGAGGACGCACGCCCGCCCCACGGCCGCGCCCCACTCACCTTGAGTCCGGCGCCCGGCGGCCGATGACCCATCCGGGACGGATCCGTCCCCCCTGCAGCGAGAGAGAAGGCAACGGTGGACGGTCTGGACGACATCGTCGAGGAGTTCCTCGTCGAGAGCCACGAGAACCTCGACCAGCTCGACACGGACCTGGTCGCCCTCGAGCAGGAGCCCGACTCCCGGGAGCGGCTCTCGAGCATCTTCCGCACGATCCACACGATCAAGGGCACCAGCGGCTTCCTCGCCTTCAACCGGCTCGAGGAGGTCACGCACGTCGGGGAGAACATGCTGTCCCGGCTGCGTGACGGCGTCCTGTCGCTGACCCCCGAGCGCACCAGCGTGCTGCTGCGCATGGTCGACACGGTCCGCTCCCTGCTCAACTCCATCGAGACCACCGGCGGCGAGGGCGGCGTCGACGTCTCCGCCGTCGTCGCCGCGATCAGCGCCGCCATGGAGGACTCCCCCGCCCCGGCTCCCGCGGCCCCCGCCGCTGCCGAGGCGCCGGCCCCCACCGCCACCGTCACCGCTCCGCCGGCGGCCGCCGAAGCCGTCGTCGAGGCCGCGCAGGCCGTCGTCGACGCCGCCGCCGGGACCGTCGTGGGGGCCGTCGCGGAGGACGCCGCGGTCGCCGTCGAGCCGGTCGCGCAGCCCGCCGCCGAGCCCGCTCCCGAGGCCGCCGCCCAGGTCGAGGCGTACGACGACGACACCGCCGAGGACCACGCCGAGGACCACGCCGAGGACCACGACGAGCCGCACGCCGACGCCCCCGCCGGCGGCCCGGCGGGCGCCGCGAGGTCCGAGGCCCAGGGTGGCCAGCAGGGCCGCCGCGCCGTCGCCGACAGCACCATCCGCGTCGACGTCGACCTGCTCGACTCGCTGATGCTGCTGGTCGGCGAGCTGGTGCTCACCCGCAACCAGATCGTCCAGTACGTCGGCCGCTCGACCGACACCGACCTGGTCCGCGCCTCCCAGCGGCTCAACCTCATCGCCAGCGAGCTGCAGGAGGGCGTCATGAAGACGCGCATGCAGCCGATCGACCACATCTGGTCCAAGTTGCCGCGCGTCGTCCGGGACCTCGGCATCCAGTGCGGCAAGAACGTGCGCCTGGAGATGGAGGGCAAGGACACCGAGCTCGACAAGACGCTGCTCGAGGCGGTCAAGGACCCGCTGACCCACCTGGTCCGCAACTCCGTCGACCACGGCATCGAGTCCCCCGACCGCCGCCGCGCCGCCGGCAAGCGCTCCGAGGGCGTGCTCACCCTGCGCGCCAGGCACGAGAGCGGCCAGGTCGTGGTCGAGGTCGCCGACGACGGCGCCGGCATCGACCCGGCCCGGATCGGCGCGAAGGCCGTCGAGCGCGGCCTGATCACCGCCGAGCAGCTCCTGCGCATGGGCCCGCAGGACGTCCTGCAGATGATCTTCCTGCCCGGGTTCTCCACGGCCGCCGCCGTCACCAACGTCTCCGGCCGCGGCGTCGGCATGGACGTGGTCAAGACCAACATCGAGTCCATCGGCGGCACCATCGAGGTCGAGTCGGAGCCGGGCCGGGGCACGGTGTGCCGGCTGCGGATCCCGCTGACCCTGGCGATCGTCCCGGCGCTGACCGTCGAGTGCGCCGGCGACCGCTACGCCATCCCGCAGATCAGCCTGCAGGAGCTGGTCAGCCTCGACGCCGAGAAGGCCGCCAACGCGGTCGAGGAGGTCGGCGGGGCGCCGGTCTACCGGCTGCGCGGCGAGCTGCTGCCGCTGGTGCGGCTCACCGACGTCCTCGGCCTGACCTCCGACCGGCACGACGGGCACGTCGTCATCGCGGTGCTGCGCTCCGAGGGCCGCCGCTTCGGCCTCGTCGTCGACCGGGTCATCAACACCGAGGAGATCGTCGTCAAGGCCGTCGGCGGCCAGCTCAAGGCGATCGGCCTCTACTCCGGCGCGACCGTCCTCGGCGACGGCACCGTGGCGCTCATCCTCGACGTGCAGGCCCTGGCCCGCCGCGCGCTGCGCACCGAGACCGCCGAGCGGCAGGAGGCCCGCGAGGCCGCGGCCCGCAGCGTCACCGCCGAGACCGAGCGGCAGCGGATGCTGCTGGCCGCGATCGGCGAGGGCCGGCGCGTGGCCATCCCGCTCGACACGGTCACCCGCCTCGAGCAGGTGCGCACCGACGCCGTCGAGCGCGTCGGCAACCGCGAGGTCGTCCAGTACCGCGGGGCGATCCTGCCGATCGTCCGGCTCGACCGGCACCTGGGCGCCTACGGCACCAGCGACCGCGAGGTGCTCGAGGTGATCGTCTACAGCGACCACGGCCGCAGCGTCGCGATCGTCGTCGAGGAGATCCTCGACATCGTCGACGGCGGTGCCGCCGTCCGCAGCGACATCGACGACCTGGGCCTGCTCGGCTCCGCCGTCCTCGGCGACAAGGTGACCGAGCTGCTCGACGTCCGCGCCGCGATCCTCGCGGCCGACCCGGCCTTCTACGCCACCCCCGCCCACTCCCCCACGTCCGCGCTGCTGGAGGTCTGACGTGACGACCCCGACCGAGACCACCCCCCGGGCGACCAGCGGCCAGCTGGCCACCTTCCGGCTCGACGGCGACCTCTACGGCGTCGAGGTCGAGCACGTGCAGGAGGTGCTGCGCAGCCAGGGCCTGACCCGGGTGCCGCTGGCGCCGCCCGCCGTCGCCGGCCTCATCAACCTGCGGGGCCAGGTGGTGACCGCGATCGAGCTGCGGGAGCGGCTGGGCCGCCCGCCGCGGCCGGCCGGCACCGACGCCGTCGTCATCGTCGTGCGCCTGCACGGCGAGGCGGTGAGCCTGCTGGTCGACTCGATCGCCGACGTCGTCGACGTCGAGGCCGGCGACTTCGAGGCCCCGCCGGACACCCTCGACGGGCAGGCCCGCGAGCTCATCCGCGGCGCCTACAAGCTCGACGGGACGCTGCTGCTCGCGCTCGACGTGCAGAAGGCCGTCGGCGCCTAGATCACGCACCGTCATCGTTCGAGTACGCCAGGCGTCCCGCCACGCGGCCGTTGCCCTCCGCCCCTCCGGCGTTCGGGTGACGGCCGCGTGGCGTGTCCCGGGGGGTACGGCCAGTCTGGGCTGACCCCACTCCCCTGGAGGCGACGTGCCCTACTCGCTGGTCAGTGCCGCGACCCTCGGTTTCGACCTGGTGCGGCTGCCCGCGGGCCGCGTCGTCGCCGACGTGCTGCTCACCGGTCTGGCCGCCGGCCCGGCCGAGCTGTCCGCGCTCGCCCGCGGCGCCCGTACGCACGGCGCCGACCCCGGGCAGCGGTCGGTGCTGGCCGTGCGCGCCCGCCGGGCCCGGGAGCTGGCCGCCGCCGTGCCGCAGCTGCGGTCGGTGGGGCAGGGGGACGCGGACGGTCCCGGCGCCGACCGCACCGCCGTCCTGGTGACCCAGCTGGAGCGGGGCACCATCGGCAACGCCGCCTCGCTCGAGCGGCTGCTGCGCGAGGACGTGCTGGGTCCCGAGCACGCCGCCCTGGGCCGCCTGGCCGACGACGTGCGCGGGCAGGCCGCCGACGTGCTCGCCGACGCCGCCGTGGGTGCCTGGGCCGCCGAGGTACTGCCCCCGCTGGTCCGCCGCGAGCTGGAGCAGCCCTTCACCGCCGTCGTCCCGGACGCGGCCACCCGCGGCGCCGACGCCGACCTCGGTCCGGCCACCCCGGAGCTGCGCTCGCTGCTGACCGTGGTGGCCGCGCTCGACACCCGCGGGCGGGACCGCTGGCGGGCCGCCGTCGACGAGGGCCGGGCCGAGCAGCGCCCCTGGGCCGCGGCCATGCACGAGGCCTCCTGGGCGGCGCACGTCTCCGGCCGCACCCGCACGCTGGCGACCGCCCAGCTGCTCGCCGTCCGCGCGTTCACCGACGCCGGCTTCACCGCCTCCGACGGCGCCGCCGGCTCGTGGAACGCCCTGGCCGGCGTCGTCCAGGCCATGACGATGGGCGACCTCCTCGACGGCAGCGCCCTCGGCGTCCTGCGCGCCCCCTGGACGCGCCTCACCGCTCCCCGCTGAGCCCGCGGGGCCGCCCTCCGCCCTCCCCGCGTCCGCGCGGTCGATCGTCCGCGCGGTCGATCATCGGGCTGTTGCCGCCGACACGCGCTGACACGCCGCCCCGAGCGGCCACGAGGCGGTGGTCGGCGCGCCGGCACGCCTCCGGCGACACCGCGTCCCCGTGCTGCCGCGCCGCGTGGTCGACATGTGCCGCGTGGGGCGGCGGTCGCCGGACGTTCCGTAACGGTTGCCCCGCCGGCCTCAACCCCGGCCGTCCCCCGGCCGACAACCTCTTCGACGCCGGTGCACCCGGGGAACCGGCCCACGGCGGGAGACCGGCTTGCGCTCAACACGAAGTCGCCCGGTGCCGAGACCCGAGGGACAGCCCCGCACCCGGGGCTGGACCGCGGCAGCAGCAGGAGGACGTGTGGACCCGATCCGGGTGATGGTGGTCGACGACTCGGTCGTCGTCCGGAAGATCGTGACCGACGTGCTGTCCGCCGACCCGGGCATCGAGGTCGTGGGCACGGCGGTCAACGGCAGGCTCGCGCTGGCCAAGATCGACGCGCTGCGGCCCGACCTGGTCACCATGGACATCGAGATGCCGGAGATGAACGGCATCGAGGCGGTCCGCGCCATCCGCGCCGGCCGCAACCGCGTGCCGATCGTCATGTTCAGCACGCTCACCGAGCGCGGCGCCTCGGCCACCCTGGACGCGCTCTCGGCCGGCGCCAACGACTACGTCACCAAGCCGGCCAACGTCGGCAGCGTCGCGCAGTCGATGGAGAGCGTGCGCGAGCAGCTCATCCCCAAGATCAAGGCCCTCACCGGCCGCCCGGTCACCGGGCTGCCCCGGCCCGCTGCCGCACCGGTCGCCGTGCGGCCGCCGGCGCCCCGGACCGCGCCGCACAAGGCGCCCGCGGTCCTGGTGATCGGCTCCTCGACCGGCGGCCCCGAGGCCCTGGCCAAGGTGCTGCCGGCGCTCCCGGCGAGCCTCCCGGTGCCGGTGCTGCTGGTGCAGCACATGCCGCCGGTCTTCACCCGCCAGTTCGCCCAGCGGCTCGACCGGCTGTGCGCCCTGCGCGTGGTCGAGGCCGCCGACGGCTCGCCGCTGCTCCCGGGCACCGTGCACCTGGCCCCCGGTGACCACCACCTCACCGTCCGCGGCTCCGGCCGCGGCGCGACGACGACCCTGTCGCAGGGTCCGCCGGAGAACTTCTGCCGCCCCGCCGTCGACCCGCTGTTCCGCTCCGCGGTGACCGCCTACGACGGCGGCGTCCTGGCCGTGGTCCTGACCGGCATGGGCTCCGACGGCCGCACCGGCGCCGGCGCCGTGCGCGACGCCGGCGGCACCGTCGTCGTCCAGGACCAGGCGACGTCGGTCGTCTGGGGCATGCCCGGCGCCGTCGCCTCCGCCGGCCTCGCCGACGAGGTCCTGCCGCTGGACCGCGTGGCCGAGGCGATCACCCGCCACCTCGCCCGGGCCCTGCCCGGCACCCCGCCCGCCGCCCAGATCCTCGCGAGGGGAGCAGCCCGATGACCCTCACCACCACCCGCTTCGACTGGGTGCGCCAGCTGGTCCACCGGGAGAGCGCGATCGTCCTCGCGCCCGGCAAGGAGTACCTCGTGGAGGCCCGGCTCCTGCCCGTCGCCCGCACGATGGGCCTGGCCGACGTCGACCAGCTGGTCGACACCGTCCGCAGCCGGCCCCGTCCGGACGACACCCGCCGGATCGTCGAGGCGCTGACCACGAACGAGACGTCGTGGTTCCGCGACGGCGACCCGTTCACCGCGCTGACCTCCACGGTCGTGCCCTCGCTGACCGCCGCGCGCGGCCCGGCCGAGCGGCTGCAGATCTGGTCGGCGGCCTGCTCCAGCGGCCAGGAGGCCTACACGGTCGCCATGCTGCTGGAGGACGCGCTGCCCAACGCCGCCTCGCGGGTGTCGATCACCGCCACCGACATCTCGCGCGAGATGGTCGAGCGCACCCGGGCCGGCCGGTTCAGCCAGCTCGAGGTCAACCGCGGCCTGCCCGCGCCGATGCTGGTCCGCCACTTCACGCGGGCCGGCAGCGAGTGGGAGGTCTCGCCCACGCTGCGCCGCATGGTCAGCGCCCGGGAGTGCAACCTGGCCGCCCCGCTGCCGCGGATGGGCCCCTTCGACGTCGTGTACCTGCGCAACGTCCTCATCTACTTCGACCTGCCGACCAAGCAGGCGATCCTCCGCCGGGTGCGCGAGCTCATGCGCCCCGACGGGTGGCTGTTCCTCGGTGCCGCCGAGACCACTCTCGGCGTCGACGACTCCTGGAGCCGCGTCGTCGTCGGACGCAGCTCCGCCTACCGCCCGCTGAAGGGGGCATGACCGTGCGTGCTCTGGTGATCGACGACTCCCGCGCCATGCGGCGCATCGTGACCGGCATCCTCGGGGAACTCGGCTACGAGACCCGGCAGGCCGGCCACGGCCAGGAGGCGCTCGACGTCCTCCACGAGGGCTGGGCCCCCGACCTGTGCACCATCGACTGGAACATGCCGGTGATGGACGGCCTGCAGTTCGTCCACGCCGTCCGCGCCAACCCCGCCTGGCGGACGGTGTCGCTGGTGATGGTGACCTCCGAGAGCGAGCACGGCCAGATCGTGCGCGCCCTGGCCGCCGGCGCCCACGAGTACGTCATCAAGCCGTTCACCGCCGACGCGCTGCGCGACAAGCTCGCCCTGCTCGGCCTGCTGCCGGAGGGGGTCTCGCTGTGAGCTCCGCGACCGGCACCGGGCCGCGCCGCCGCGCGTCCGACCGCTCGCCGTCGATCACCGCGCTGATCGACGAGGGGACGGTCCAGGAGATCACCGAGCAGGCGTGGCTGGCCCTGGTCGGCGAGGACGAGGTGCTCGTCCCGCTGCCCGCGCCGCTGCCCGCCGACACGCTCAGCTCGTGGGTCGAGATCGTCGGCCCCTGGGACGGCTCCGTCGTCCTCACCTGCGGCCGCGACACCGCACAGGAGCTGACCCGCGCCCTGCTGGGGGCGCACGCCCCCGAGGTGCTCGAGGACGAGGACGTCCACGACGCCCTGGGCGAGCTGGCCAACGTCGTCGGCGGCAACGTCAAGGCCGTCCTCCCCGGCCCGTCGGTCCTCGGCCTGCCCGAGGTCGGCACGACCCCACCCCCCGGCCGCGAGGAAGACACCTGCCGCGTCGACGTCCTGTGGCGCGGCTCCCCCCTCACCGTCCGCGTGCAGTCCGTGCTCGCCGAGCAAGAGAACGAGGTGCCCCTGTGAAGATCCTGGTCGCCGACGACAGCCGCGTGATGCGGCAGATCGTCATCCGCACCCTGCGTCAGGCCGGTTACGACGACCACGACATCGTCGAGGCCGAGGACGGCCGCGACGCCTACGACAAGGTCCGCTCGGAGGCCCCCGACCTGGTCCTCTCCGACTGGAACATGCCGAACATGACCGGCCTGGAGTGCCTGCAGGCGCTGCGCTCCGCGGGGTCGGCCGTGCCGTTCGGCTTCGTCACCTCGGAGGGGTCGGCGGACATGCGGGAGAAGGCCGCCGACGCCGGCGCGCTCTTCCTCATCGCCAAGCCGTTCACCGAGGAGACCTTCCGCGAGAACCTGGACGGGGTGATCGCGTGAGCGCGCCGCTGACCGTCGTCCTGCCGGACGCCAAGGCCGTCAAGGACATGCTCTCCGGGCTGGTCGGCAAGCCGGTCGGGGTCACCCCCGGCGCCCCGGTCACGCCGACGCCGACCGAGCCGGTCTCGGTCGCCGTCTACGTCAGCCCCACGATGGCCGTGAACGCCCTGTGCGTCATGGACCTGCCGCTGTCGGCCTGGTCCGCCGGTGCCCTCGCCCTGCTGCCCCCCGGCGGGGTCCAGGACGCCGTGGAGGAGGACGGCGAGCTGACCGCGATGCTCACCGAGGCCCTGCACGAGGTGGTCAACGTCCTGTCGGCGCTGTTCAACGTGCCGGGCGCCCCGCACTCGAAGCTGCACGCGCTCCACGCGCCCGGCGACGACCTGCCCGGCGACGTCGCGGGCATGCTGGCCGCGTTCAACCGGCTCGACCTCGCCGTCGACGTGCCCGCCTACGGCAAGGGACGGCTCTCGCTCGTCGTGCCGTGAGTCGTGGGCCCGCTGCCGGGCCCCGCCGCGAGCGTGCGAACGGTGGGGGCAGAGGTGTCCCCTCCACCCCGGGGCGGCGCGGGGACGACCGTCCCCGCCGCCCCGGGCGCACGCGTCCCCGGGGCCGTCCCGCTCAGGCCGGGGTGGGCGCCGTCTCCTCGATGACCGTCGGCAGGCAGGCCCAGACGTGCTTGCACCCGTCGTCGACGTACCAGCCGTGCGCCACCGACAGCCGCGCCACCAGGTAGAGCCCCAGCCCGCCCTTGGACGGGTCCCGGCCCACGGCGGGGGCGGGCATCGTGTGGGGGTCGCGGTCGCAGACGTCGAGCAGCCAGCCGCCGGTGCCGGCGACGACCGTGACCACGACCGGTGAGAGCCCGTGCCGCAGCGCGTTGGACGCCAGCTCGTCGAAGGCCAGGACCAGCCGGTCGGCCGCCGGGTCCTCCAGGTCGCGCGGGAAGCCGATCGAGCCGAGGTGGTCCCGCAGGCCGGCGCGGGCAGCGGGCAGCTCGGCGACCTCGCCGAGGTCCCAGCGCCATAGATCACCGCGCCCGTCGGGCAACGGCCGCAGCGGCCACGTCAGTCGGCCCATGTCCTCTCTCCGTCGTCGTCCCTCTGTCTGGAACGTCATCGGGGTGCCCAGCCGGTCCGTCCCCCAACCGTGTGTGCCCGGCCCGGAGCGGATCGCCAGGTGCGCCGGGGACCCCTCCGGGCGAGTCCTGCCCGGCCCGCACCCCTCGGCGGAACGGCCTCGGCCGCGTGGGCACGCGCATGCGGCAGCATGTGTCCCCGTGACCCCGGACGGCACCGCCCCGCCGCCGCGCGACCTGCTCGTGGCCGCCGTCGAGGGCATGGAGCGGCCGCTGTTCGTCCTGGACGAGGCCTGGCTGTTCACCTACGTCAACCCGGCCGGGGCCGCGGTCCTCGAGCGCACCGTCGACGAGCTCGTGGGCCGGGTGATCTGGGAGGCGTTCCCGTGGGCCGTCGGCGGCCCGTTCGAGGAGCTGTACCGGCACGTGCGGGCGACGGGCGAGTCGGGCACCACCGAGGCGGAGTCCGCGCGCCTGGACAGGTGGTTCCGGGCCGACGCCTTCCTGACCGCGGCCGGCCTGGTGGTCACCTTCGACGACGTCACGCAGCGCCGCCGCACCGAGGAGGAGCGTGCGGCGGCGATCGTGGCGCGCGAGGAGGCCGCCGCGCAGGCCGCCGAGGCCGCGGCGCGGGCCGAGACCGCGGCCCGCCACCTCGTGCTGCTCGGTGACATCAGCCAGGCCATGACCGCGACCACCGACGTCGACGAGTCCGTCGGGCGCTTCGCCGCCCTGGTCGTGCCGCTGCTGGCCGACTGGTGCCTGGTCAGCGTCGTCGACCCCGACGGCACCCGGCGGGACGTGGGACGGGCGCACCGCGACCCCGCCATGGTGCCGGCGGTGCACCGCTACGCCGACCGGCGGGTGCGCAGCAACCGGCCCGCGGCGCCGGTGCCGACGGCGCTGGCCAGCGGCCGGCCGGTGGTCATCCCGCAGGTCACCGACGCCGACGTCCGGGCGATGGTCGCCGACGAGGAGAGCCGGGCGGCGCTGGCGCCCCTGCGGCCCTCGGCCGTCGCCACCTTCCCGCTGCTCGCCCGCGGCGAGCCGTTCGGCGCCTTCACGCTGGTGAACGGACCCGGGCGCGGGCCGCACACCGGGACCGAGCTGCGCACCGCCGAGATCGCCTCCCGCCGGGCCGCGCTCGCCCTGGACAACGCCCGTCTCGCCGGCGCCGCCCAGCAGGTGGCCGAGCGCCTGCAGCACAGCCTGCTGTCGCCGCCGGTGCAGCCCGACCACCTCGAGCTCGCCGTCCGCTACCGGCCGGCGACCCGCGGGGTGTCCATCGGCGGGGACTGGTACGACTCCTTCCTGCAGCCCGACGGCGACACCGTGCTGGTGATCGGCGACGTGATGGGCCACGACATCGAGGCCGCCGCGGCGATGGGCCAGGTCAAGACGCTCGTCCGCGGCATCGCCTTCGACCGCTTGGAGGCGCCGGCCGAGGTGCTGCGCCGGGTGGACCACGCCCTCGTCGGCCTCGCGGTCCCCGCGATGGCCACCGCCCTGGTCGCCCGCGTCGAGCAGGACCCCGCCGACCGGGCGGCGGGGCTGCGCCGGTTGCGCTGGGCGTCGGCCGGACACCCCGACCCGGTGCTGCTGCTGCCCGACGGGACGGTCCGCGACCTCAGCGCGCCGGTCGGGCCACCGCTGGGGATCGGCTGGCGCGGGCGGCGCGCCGACGGCCGGGCGGTGGTGCCCGAGGGCAGCACGCTGCTGCTGTTCACCGACGGGCTCTTCGAGCGGCGCGGGGTCCCGCTCGACGAGGGCCGCGAGCAGGTGCGGCGGGTGGTGTCGGCGGCGGTCGAGCGGCCGCTGGGGCAGCTGTGCGACGAGCTGCTGGGCGCCATGCTGGGGGAGGGGGCGGAGGACGACGTCGCGGTGCTCGCCGTCCGGGCGCACCCGGCCACGGGGGAGCGGCCGGCCGAGGCCGGCCCCGAGGTGCTGCCCCCGTCGGTGGGCCGCCCGGCCTGAGCGGCCCGGCCCGGCGGGCGGCTCAGCGCGCCGCGGCGGCCCGCACCTCCTCGGCGACCACGGCGACGCCCTGGTCGGCCCACAGGACGGAGTAGTGGTTGGTGTCGGGGACCTCGCGCGCGGTGATGCCGGCCGACTCGAGCCCCAGGCCGGCCAGGCGGACCTCGTCGTAGAGCCCGGGGGTCTGGTCGAGCAGGCCCCGGCGTGCCCACAGCAGGGTCGCGGGCACCGGGAGCGAGCCGGTCGCCTCCAGCACCCGCTCGTTGAGCAGGACGTCGCCGCCGTCGACCCGCACCGCCTCCGGGACGCAGGCGCTGCGCAGCGGCTCGGCACCGGGCACCAGGTCACGGGCCAGGTAGGCGGCCACCGAGGGGACGTCGACCCAGGGTCCGACGGCGGGGTGCCGCGCCCAGAACGCCCGGACGGCGGCCAGGTCGGGGAACGTCATCGCCAGCCGGTCGAGCGCCGGCCCGAGGACGGCGGAGAGCTTGGCGTCGAGGTCGGCGCCCGGCGGCTCGGGCAGTGCCAGGCCGCCGTCGACGAGGACCAGCCCGTGCACCCGGTCGCGCGCCGGACCGGCCGCCGCCATCGCCGCGACGAAGGCGCCCATCGAGTGGCCGACGAGCACGGTGGCGTCGGCGCCGGTGTCGCCGTCGGCACCGAAGCGGTCGAGCACGACGGCGACGTCGGCCGCGTGCCGCTCCAGGCCGTACGGACCGGGCAGCCCGGCCGAGCCGGCGCGCCCCCGCAGGTCGGGGGCGACCACCTCGAACTCGCCGGCCAGGGCTGCGGCGACGCGTGCCCAGGCCATGGCGTTGGCGGTGATCCCGTGCACCAGGACGGCGATCGGCGCACCGGGCGCGTCGGCCGCCCAGTGCAGGGCCGACAGCTCGCCGCCGTCGACCGGGACGCTGATCTGGACGGGGTCGCGCACCTCGGTCACGGCTCCACCCTGCCGCCGCCGGGCGCCGCGCGCAGGTCAGGGCGCGCCGGGTCGCACGACGGTGCAGCGGTCCCCGCGACGATCAGGTTCCCTGATCATCCCCGCGACCATCGCCGTGCCGGGGCTCAGTCGGGGTGGCGCAGCAGGTAGCGGCCGAAGTGCGGGACGGTGAAGGCGATCTGCCCGCGCTCGGCGGAGTAGACCAGCCCCTTCTTGATCAGCGAGTCGCGCGCGGGGGACAGCGACGCGGGCTTGCGGCCGAGGGTGGCGGCGACCTCCGACGTCGCCACCGGGGCACCCGCCGGCCCGCCGAGCTCGGCCATCGCGTGCATGTACTCGCGCTCGGCGGGCGTGGCCCGGTCGTAGCGGGAGCCGAAGAACCCGACGGCGAGCTCGGCCTCGGCCACCGGGGCGGCCATGGCGACGTCGGCGGCGGTGATGGGGGAGGCGGCCGCCACGTCCCAGGTGACCTTGCCGTAGGCCTGCACGAAGTAGGGGTAGCCGTCGGCGGCGCCGTAGAGCGCGTCGAGGGCGGCCGGCTCGAACTCGACGTCCTCGCGGGCCGCCGGCGCCAGCAGCGCGCGGTCGGCGGCGGCGCGGTCGAGCCGGTCGATGCGCAGGTAGCGGAACAGCCGCTCGGAGTAGCTCTTGGACGCCGACAGCACCGCCGGCAGGTGCGGCAGGCCCGCGCCGACGACGATCAGCGGCGCGCCCTGCTGCGACAGCTCGTGGCACGCGGCGCAGACGGCCGAGACGTCGCCGCTCTGCACGTCCTGCATCTCGTCGACGAACAGCGCGATGCCCCTCCCCACGTCGGCGGCCAGCCCCGCGGCGTCGGTGAGCAGCTCGACCAGGTCGATCTCCATGTCGCCGGAGTCGGCCCGACCGCTCGACGCCGCGACGTCGATGCCCGGCTGCCAGCGGTCGCGGAGCCTCGCGGCCGTGCCGTCCCCACCCACCCCGCGCTGGGCGAAGGCCTTGAGCGTGCCGAGGACGGCGTCCATGGAGTCCTGGTCGGGGTGGCGCAGCTCGCGCAGGGCCATGTGCAGCGCCGACGACACCGGCCGGCGCAGCGACTGCTCGGGCCGCGCCTCGATCTTGCCGGTGCCCCAGCCGCGCCCGATCGCCGCCGAGCGCAGCTGGTTGAGCAGCACCGTCTTGCCCACGCCGCGCAGCCCGGTGAGCACCAGCGAGCGCTCGGGCCGGCCGCGGGCGATCCGCTCGAGGACGACGTCGAAGGCCGACAGCTCGTCGTCGCGGCCGGCCAGCTCCGGAGGGCGCTGGCCGGCGCCCGGGGCGTAGGGGTTCCGCACGGGGTCCACGTCGAGCACCGTATGCAGGCCTCTACCCCGGTTCGTAGAGCCGCCTAGACAGCCCGATCGTGTCGGAGGACCGGAGGCGCGTCGCCACGCTCGGTGCCCGCGTCGCTCGTCGTGGGCAGGGCGCAGGCCGTCGTGCTCCCGGGCAGGCGCATCCGGTTGGCCGCGACCACCCGGTAGACCACGCCGGCCAGCGGGGCGACCGGCCGCAGCTGCAGCACCCGGCCGAGCAGTGCCCACCCGGACCCGGCGGCGCGCAGGGCGGCGGCGACGGCGGGCGCCCCGCCGAGGACCTCGCCCACGGGCGGCACCCACAGCACCTCCCGCCGGGCGCGGGCCGCGGTGGTGCCCACGGCGGCGAGGTCCGCGCCCTGCCAGGGGACGACGGCGCACCCGGCGGGCAGCACGCGCCGGGCGAGCGCCGCCGAGCGGGTGCAGAACCCGCAGTCGCCGTCGAAGACCAGGGCCGGTCGCTGCACGGCGTCCCCTCTCCTCGTGGGTCCTCGTGGGCACGGTAGAGCGGAGGGCTCGTGGCGCGGGCCGTTGACGCCCGCCGCGCGCCACGCCAGCGTGCCGGGCATGGACGACGTCGTCACCACCGAACTGCTGGCGCTGGAACGCCGTGGGTGGGACGCCCTGTGCGACGCCACCGGGGCGGACTTCTACGGCGAGGTCATGACCGACGACGGCCTCATGGTCCTGGCCGACGGCTCGGTCATGGACCGGCCCACCGTCGTCACCGCGCTGGCCTCCTCGCCGCCGTGGCACCGCTACGTCCTCGACGACGTGCGCCTCGTGCGCGCCGGGACGGACGCCGCGTCCCTGGTCTACACCGGCACGGCCTGGCGCGACGAGGCGGAGCCGGGGTTCACCGCCGTGATGAGCAGCCTCTACGTGCGCGACGGCGGGCGCTGGCGGCTCGCGCTGTACACGCAGACGCCGGCTCGAGCGCCGTCTGCGGGTGTCCAGCGATGACGCCGGAGAGCTCTGGAGAGCCCGGCACCCAGGGGACTGCCAGGCGCGGCCACTAGCCTGACGGCGTGATCAGGTTCGCGCTCAAGGTCGTCATCACGGCGTTGGCCTTCTACGGGCTGACCCGCCTGCTGACGGGCATCGACGTCGTCGGCAACGAGGACGCACCGCTCGGCATCACCGGCACGTTCCTGTGGGTGGCCCTGCTGTTCGCCCTCGTCAACGCGGTGGTCGGCCCGATCCTCCGGTTCCTGTCCTTCCCGGCCATCCTGCTGACGCTGGGCCTCTTCCTCGTGGTCGTGAACGCGGCGCTCCTGGGGCTGACCGCGGCCATCTCCGACCGGCTCTCCGTCGACGGCTTCGGCACGGCGGTCCTCGGCGGGCTGGTGCTCGCCGTGGTCGGCTGGGCGGCCGACACCGCCCTCGACCGCCGCGGCTGAGCCAGGACCCCTGCCTGCACCACCCGCAGGCGGAGCGAGCGGCGGCGCGCCGGGTGGGGCTGCGCCGCGATGACGGGCACCACCCCGCGCACTAGCGTGCCGGGCATGGCCAGCACGTCCGGCGTGGACACCGCCGTCCCAGGACGACCCGACGACTCCGGCGCCACCTCGCCGGCGCAGCCCGTCGCCCCACCCGAGCCTCCCGCCCCGCCCGAGCTCGTCGCGCTCGAGGCGGCCAACGACGAGAAGCGCGCCCTGCTGGAGCAGGCGGCCGAGGCCGCGGCCGGCACCCTGGACGAGGAGCCCGGGCTGCCCGCCGGGTGCGGTGCGGCCGACATGCCGGCGCTGCTGCAGCGCTACTACTGGAGCGAGCCCGCCGCCGAGGTGGTCGGCCACGAGCCGGCCGACCTCGCCGGCCTGGCGCTGCGCCACCTGCGGGTCGCCGGCGTGCGCCCGCAGGGCTCGGCCACCGTCGTCGTCGAGCGGGTGACCGACGGCCGGGGGCTGCTGCTGGTCGTCACCGACGACATGCCCTTCCTCGTCGACTCGGTCACCGCCGAGGTGGTCCGCCAGGGCGCCGGGCTGCAGCACGTCGTGCACCCGGTGGTCGTGGTCCGCCGCGACGTCACCGGTGCGCTGCGCGCCTTCTGCGACAGCGGCGGCTCGGAGGCGGCCGACTGCGGCCCGGACGCGCTGGCCGAGTCCTGGATCGCCGCCGTCCTCGACGGCCCGCTGGACGACGAGGCCGCCGCCGACCTGGTCGCCGGGCTGCGGACGGTGCTGAACGACGTCCGCGCCGTGGACGAGGACGCGCCGCGCACCGCCGCCCGCGCGCTGGAGCTGGCCACCCGCCTGGAGGAGCAGGGGTCGGTCGACACCCCCGACCCGGCCGACGACCCCGCCGAGGTCGCCGCGCTGCTGCGCTGGCTGGCCGACGGCAACTTCGTCTTCCTCGGCGCCCGCGACGTCGAGGTCGGCGGCACCGTCCGCGCCGTCCCCGGCAGCGGCCTGGGCGTGCTGCGCAGCGACGCCGGCCCGGCGCTGCCCGAGGCCCCCGGCCGGCTGGGCCCCGCGCTGGTCACCGTGACCAAGGCCGACATCCGCTCGACGGTGCACCGCCGCGCCTGGCTGGACCTGGTCGCGGTCACCCTCCCGGCCGACGGCGACCGCCCGGCCCGCCAGCACCGCCTGGTCGGGCTGTTCCCCACCGCGGCCACCGCCGCCGGCGTCCGCGACGTGCCGGTGGTCCGCCGCCGGGTCGCCGAGGTGGTGGACCGCTCCGCGGTGCCGGCCGACAGCCACACCGGCAAGGTGCTCGTCGACGTCCTGGAGACCCTCCCGCGCGACGAGCTGTTCCAGGCCTCGGCCGGGGAGCTGCTGCCGGTCGCCCTCGCCGTCCTCTACCTGCAGGAGCGCCGGCTGACCCGGCTGTTCCTCCGCCGCGACCCCTACGGCCGGTTCTGGTCGGCGCTGGTCTACCTGCCGCGCGACCGCTACACGACCGAGGTCCGCCTGGCGATGCAGCAGCTGCTGCTGTCCCGGCTCGGCGGCCGCGACATCGAGTTCACCGCCCGCTCCACGGAGTCGGTGCTGGCCCGGCTGCACTTCGTCGTCCGGGTGCCGGTGGGCCGCGGCGGCGTCCCGACACTGCCCGAGGTCGACGCCGAGGCGCTGCAGCAGGAGCTGTCCGCCGTCGCCCGCAGCTGGACCGACGACCTCTCCGACGCGCTGGCCGCCCGCCACGGCGACGGTGCCGAGCAGGTGCTCGCCCGCGTCGCCGACGCGTTCCCCGCCGCCTACCAGGAGGACTTCCCCGCGACGGCGGCCGTCGAGGACCTCGCCCGCCTCGACGCGCTGGCCCCCGGCGAGCTGGGCCTGCGGCTGCGCCGCCCGCGTGGCGCCGGGGCCGCCGAGCCGCGGCTGACCGTCTACCGGGTGGGGGAGCGGCTGCTGCTCTCCGACGTCCTGCCGGTGCTGCAGCACATGGGTGTCGACGTCGTCGACGAGCGGCCCTACGAGATCGACCGGATCGGCGCGCCGCCGGCCTGGATCTACGACTTCGGGCTCACCGCCCCCGGCGGGGAGCTGCCCTTCCCCGGCTCGCTGCCCGAGCGGTTCACCGAGGCGGTCGGCGCGGTCTGGCGCGGTGAGGCCGAGGACGACGGCCTCGGGGCGCTGGTGCTGCTGGCCGGGCTGAACTGGCGGCAGGTCACGGTCGTGCGCGCCTACGTGCAGTGGCTGCGCCAGGCCGGGCTGCCCTTCGGCCAGCGCTACGTCGAGACGACGCTGGCCGCGCACCCCGACGTCGTCGCGCGGCTGGTGGCGCTGTTCGAGACCCGGTTCTCCCCGGGGCGCGAGTCCGGGCGGGCGACCCGGCAGGAGGCGCTGGTGGCCTCGCTGCGGGAGTCGATCGGGAAGGTCGAGTCGCTCGACGCCGACCGCGTGCTCACCAGCCTCCTCGCCGCCGTCACGGCCACCCAGCGCACCACCTACTTCGCGCCGGCGACGACCCGGCCCGCGCCGCTGGCGATCAAGCTCGACCCGCACGCCGTCCCCGACGTGCCCGAGCCGCGCCCGGCCCGCGAGGTGTTCGTCAGCTCCCCGCGCGTGATGGGCGTGCACCTGCGCTTCGGCGCGGTCGCGCGCGGCGGGCTGCGCTGGTCCGACCGGCACGAGGACCTGCGCACCGAGGTGCTCGGCCTGGTCAAGGCGCAGATGGTCAAGAACACCGTCATCGTCCCGACCGGCGCCAAGGGCGGCTTCGTCGTCCGCCGGCCGCCCGCGGAAGGGGCCTCCCGCGAGGAGGTCCTGGCCGAGGGGCAGGCCTGCTACCGGGTGTTCATCGGCGCGCTGCTGTCGCTCACCGACAACCTGGTCGGCGGCCGGGTGGTGCCCCCGCCGAAGGTGGTCCGCCACGACGGGGACGACGCCTACCTCGTGGTCGCCGCCGACAAGGGGACGGCGACCTTCTCCGACCTGGCCAACGCCGTCGCGATCGAGCGCCGCTTCTGGCTGGGCGACGCGTTCGCCTCCGGCGGCTCGGTCGGCTACGACCACAAGGCCATGGGCATCACCGCCCGCGGCGCGTGGGAGTCGGTGACCCGGCACTTCCGCGAGCTCGACGTCGACGTGCAGAGCCAGGAGTTCACCGTCGTCGGCGTCGGCGACATGTCCGGTGACGTCTTCGGCAACGGGATGCTGCTCTCGGAGCACATCCGGCTGGTGGCCGCCTTCGACCACCGGCACGTCTTCGTCGACCCCACCCCGGACGCGGCGACGTCGTTCGCCGAGCGGCAGCGGCTGTTCGCCCTGCCGCGCTCGTCGTGGGCCGACTACGACCCGGCGCTGATCAGCGCCGGCGGCGGCGTGTGGCCACGGACGGCGAAGGCCGTCCCGGTCAGCGAGCCGATGCGCACGGCGCTGGGTCTCGACGACGGCGTCGACACCCTGTCGCCGGTCGAGCTCATCCGCGCCGTCCTGCTGGCCCCGGTGGACCTGCTGTTCAACGGCGGCATCGGCACCTACGTCAAGGCCGCGACCGAGAGCCACCTCGACGTCGGGGACAAGGCCAACGACGCCGTCCGGGTCGACGGCGGGCAGCTGCGGGTGCGCGTGGTGGGGGAGGGCGGCAACCTGGGGCTCACCCAGCGAGGCCGCGTCGAGTACGCGCTGGCCGGCGGCCGGGTCAACACCGACGCGATCGACAACTCCGCGGGCGTGGACACCTCCGACCACGAGGTGAACATCAAGATCGCCCTCAACGGGGTGGTCGACGCCGGCCGGCTCGACGCCGAGGGCCGGGCCGAGCTGCTGGCGGAGATGACCGACGAGGTCGCCGTCGCCGTCCTGACCGACAACCACGCGCAGAACGCGACGCTGGCCGCCGAGGTGACCAACTCCCGCAGCCTGCTCGACGCGCACGAGCGGTTCATCCGGGCGCTGGAGCGCTCCGGCCGGCTGGCGCGCACCGTCGAGGCGCTGCCCGACGATCGCGCGCTGGCCCAGCGGCGGCGCGACGGGCAGGCGCTGACCAGCCCGGAGCTGTCGGTGCTGCTCGCCTACGCCAAGCTCGAGGTCAGCGACGCCGTCCTGGCCTCCGAGCTGCCCGACGACCCGGCGCTGGCCGGGCTGCTGCGCACCTACTTCCCGGCGGCGCTGCGCGAGCGCTTCCCCGAGGCGGTCGACACGCACCCGCTGCGCCGGGAGATCGTCGCCACCGCGCTCACCAACCGGGCGGTCAACGTCGCGGGGGTCACCGGGCTGTTCCGGCTGTCCGAGGAGACCGGGGTCGGCCTGATCGGCGTGCTGCGGGCGCACGCGGTGGCCCGCGCGGTGTTCGAGGTCGACCGGCTGTGGGACGCCGTCCGGCCGCTGGACAACCGGGTGCCCGCGCCGGTGCAGGTGGAGCTGCGCACCGAGGCGACCCGGCTGGCCGAGCGGGCCGCGCGCTGGCTGCTGCGGCTGCCGGAGCTCAGCGGGGAGACGACGGTCGGGCTCGCGGCCGTGACGGACCGGTTCGCCGCGCCCGTGGCGGCGGTGCGGGCCGGCCTGCCGGGGTGGCTGCTCGGCGACGAGGCGGCCGCGCAGACCGAGCGGTCGCAGCGGCTGCAGGCCGCGGGGGTGCCCGCCGCGCTGGCCGGCGAGGTGGCCGCCGCGCCGCTGATGCCCGCGGCCCTCGACCTGGCCGTCGTCGCCGAGCGGACCGGTGCACCGATCGAGCTGGCCGGGCAGGCGGCGCAGGAGCTGGCCGAGCGGCTGGCGCTGGTGCCGCTGCGGGAGCTGGTCATCGCCCTGCCCCGCGACCGGCGCTGGCCGTCGATGGCGCGGGCCTCGCTGCGCGACGACCTGGCCGCCGAGCAGGCCGAGCTGACCGCCGAGGTGCTGGCCGGGCGCGGCGGGGGCGCCGACGCGGCCGGGCTGGTCGAGTCCTGGGCCGCGGGGTGGGACGCGACGCAGCGCCGTGCCGCCGCCCAGCTCGCCGACATCGCCGCGGGGGACCGGCACGAGCTGCCCGAGCTGCTGGTCGCCGTCCGGACGCTGCGGGGTCTGCGGCGCCGCTGAGGACCCGCCCCGCCCGGGAGCGCGCCGGGCGGTGACTGTGAGGAACGGGTTCGTCCCCGTCCTGTGGCGACGCGGCGTCGGTGTGACCTGGTTCACCCGATGTCCACGCGTCGCACGCCGCGCGGTGCGGATCCCCCCGGACGGTGGCCCGGCACCGGGAACGGCTCCCGGGCGGGAGGGACGGTCATGACCAGGTCGAGGACAGGACGCCGGCCGCGGACGCTCGCCGTCGTCGCGGTCGCCGGCGGCACGCTCGCGCTGCTGCCGGTCGCGGGCGCGTTCGCCGGTGGCGGCGGCCCCGGTGGCGGGGACGGGCAGGGCTCCGGTGACGGCGGCGGGCACCCGCGCAGCGTCATCTTCGTCAACGGCGACGGGATGGGTGCCGCCCACCGCGAGGCCGCCCGGCTGGAGCAGGAGGGCTTCGACGGGCAGCTGGCCATGGACCAGCTGCCGATCGCCGGGCTGCAGACCACCGACGCGCGCGACCCGGAGGACACCGTCACCGACTCCGCGTCCTCGGCGTCGGCGTGGGCGACCGGCCAGAAGACCTACAACGGCGCGATCAGCGTCGACGTCGACGGCAACCCCCTGCCCACCATCGGTCAGCAGGCGGAGGAGGCGGGCCTGGCCGGCGGGATCGTGACCACCGCGCAGGTCACCGACGCCTCACCGGCGGCGTTCTTCGCCAACAGCACCGACCGTGCCGCGCAGGACGACATCGCCCGCCAGTACCTCGAGGTCAGCCGGCCCGAGGTCGTCCTCGGCGGCGGTGAGGACTGGTGGCTGCCCGCCGGGGACGAGGGGACCCACCCGCCCCGGGCCGGTGACGAGGAGGACCCGGAGGTGTCCCGCAGCACCCAGGGCGACCTCGTCGCGCAGGCCCAGGAGCAGGGCTACGAGTACGTCAGCACCGCCGAGGAGTTCGCCGCCGCCGACGCCGACCTGCTGCTCGGGCTCTTCGCCAACGAGGAGATGTTCCAGCAGCGTCCCGAGGGGGAGGGCGACGAGTTCGACCCGGTCGTCTCCCTCGCCGACATGACCACCAAGGCCCTCGACGTCCTCTCCGAGGACGAGGACGGCTTCTTCCTGCTGGTCGAGGAGGAGGCGGTCGACGAGATGAGCCACAACAACAACGCCACCCGGATGCTGGAGTCGATGCGCTCGTTCGAGGCGGCCGTCGAGGTCGCCCGGGCGTACGTGGCCGAGCACCCCGACACGCTCCTGATCGTCACCGGCGACCACGAGTGCGGCGGGCTGACCATCGAAGACGTCGACGCGGAGGACGAGAGCGGCCCCGGAGGCACGCTGCCGCAGGAGACCGCGGTCGAGGGCGAGACGGAGTCCGGTGAGGACGGCCCGTTCCTCGTCGCCGGCACCGACGGCGCCTACGACTTCGCGCTGGACTGGACGACGACCTCGCACACCGGCGTGCCGACCGTCGTCACCGCGGAGGGGCCGGGCAGCGAGGAGCTGACCGGCTACTACCCGAACACGCACCTGCACGAGGTCATGACCTCGGTGCTGTTCGACTGACCCCGCGGCCGGCCTGTCGATCACCGGGTGCGTGCCGCTCGCACCGGCGTGCCGGAGCGTGTCGCGTGCACGCACCCGGTGATCGACCCGGCGCGGCAGCCGGAGCGGACACCCCTCGCCGAGAGTCCCCGGGCAGTCGGCGGGAACGCCGCCCGGGCGTCATCCGCCGGACACCTCCGCGGCCGAGGCTGGGCGGGACCGCGAGCCCGCCGCCGGGAGGACCCGATGGACCCGTGCGCCCCGACCACCCGCCGCGGTGCGCTGACGCCGGTGCTCGCCCGCACCGCCGTCCGCGCCGCCACCGCCTCCTGGGGGAGTGACCGCCGCCGGCAGCGCCTGCGGGTGCGCACGTCCGCGGAGGTGCTCACCGCGCGGGGCCTGCGGGTGCGCGTCGTCTGCCCGCCGGTCGCGTGGCCGCGCGGGCCGCGGTTCGTCGTGGCCGACGCCGCCGGCTGGACCGACGTCCTGGCGCTGGCCACCGTCGTCCCCGGCGTCCCGGTGGTCGACGCCGCCCTGGCCGGCCCGCCGCTGCTGCGCGCGCTGGCCCGCCGCGGCGGCCTCCTGGTCGACGACGGCGGCAGCGGTGTCCGCGCCGAGGTGACCGCGCTGCTCCGCCGCGGGGTCGCCGTCACCGCCCACCCCGGCGGGACGGCGGCCGGCGACGGCACCCCCGGCCGGTTCCGCGCCGACGCGTTCACCCCGGCCGTCGAGGCGCAGGCCGCCGTCTGCCCGGTCGCCGTCCGGCGCACCGACGGCGACCTCGTCGAGGTGCGGCTGCTGCCCGCGCTCGGGCCCGGTCGCGTGCCCGGGGTGCTGGCCGCACTCGCCGAGCACGCCCTCGCGCACGTGCTCGAGGCGACGGGACCGGCGGTGCCGATCCCCCCGCCGCCGGTGCGGCGCAGGACTGTCCGCGCTCGGGTGGGGTACGGCCGCACCCGACCGGAACCGACCCGGGAGGGGACGCCGTGCAGCCCGACACCCTGATCGACCGCGACGACGCGGCAGCGCACGAGGTGACGGAGGACGGGACGCGCCGGCTGGACCCGCCCCGCACGGCCGACGTCCTGGACCTGTCCCGCTGGCGGCTCAACGCCCTGCCCGACGAGAACAGCGACGAGGACTGGGACGACGACCGGCAGCTGTTCGACCCCGAGGGGCTGCTGGTCGAGACCTGGCGCGAGGGCTACCCGTACACCGAGCGGATGGAGCGCCGCGAGTACGAGATCGAGAAGCGCCGGCTGCAGATCGAGCTGCTCAAGCTGCAGGGCTGGGTGAAGGACACCGGTCAGCGGCTGGTCATCGTCTTCGAGGGGCGTGACGCCGCCGGCAAGGGCGGCACGATCAAGCGCTTCACCGAGCACCTCAACCCGCGCGGCGCGAGCGTGGTCGCGCTGGACAAGCCGAGCGAGCGCGAGCAGGCGCAGTGGTACTTCCAGCGCTACGTGCAGCACCTGCCCGCCGCCGGGGAGATGGTCATGTTCGACCGCTCCTGGTACAACCGCGCCGGCGTCGAGCGGGTCATGGGGTACTGCACCGACGAGCAGTACGAGCAGTTCCTGGTGCAGGCGCCGGAGCTGGAGCGGATGTTCGTCGCCAGCGGCATCCGGCTGTTCAAGCTGTGGTTCTCCGTCTCCCGCGGCGAGCAGCGGACCCGGTTCATCGTCCGGCAGATCGACCCGGTGCGGCAGTGGAAGCTCTCGCCCACCGACCTCGCCAGCCTCGACAAGTGGGACGCCTACACCGAGGCCAAGGAGGCGATGTTCCTGCACACCGACACGCAGCACGCGCCGTGGACGGTGATCAAGAGCAACGACAAGAAGCGCGCCCGCCTCGAGGCGATGCGGCACGTGCTGTGCCGGCTGGACTACGAGGGCAAGGACTGCGACGTCGTCGGTGACCCCGACCCGCTCATCGTCGGCTCGGCCGCCGACGTGCTGGAGGAGTCCTCCGACGCGCCGGTGGCCCCGCCGCCGCCCCGGTCGGGCCGTCGATGACCTCGTCTGCGGCTCTCTAGGAATCGGGCTAGAGAGCCGCAGACGGCGTCAGAGAGGCGGACGGCGGCGGCCGTGCCCGGTGGCCTGCTCGATCGCGTGCGCCACCTCGAGCAGCCGCCGGTCGGTGCGCGGCGCGGTCACGACCTGCAGCCCGACCGGCAGGCCGTCGTCGGTGAAGCCGCCGGGCAGCGACAGCGCCGGGCAGCCGGTGGCCGAGACCAGCGTGCACGAGCGCATCCAGCCGAGGTAGTCCGCCTGCGGCACCCCGGCGACCTCGGTGGGGTACTCCAGCTCGACCGGGAAGGGCAGCACCTGCGTGGTCGGGGCCAGCAGGACGTCGTAGCGGTCGAAGAAGCCGACCACCCGCTCGTGCAGGCGGGTGTGCGCGAGCTCGGCGCGGGCGACGTCGGCCCCGGTGAGCGCCGCCCCCACCGCGGCGTTGGCGCGGATCGTCTCCTTCACCTGGTCCGGCGAGCGGCGGACGACGTCGCCGAAGGTCGCCTCGAACAGCCAGGCGCGCAGCGTGCCGAACACCTCGTCGGCCTCGCGCAGGTCGGGGCAGGCCTCCTCGACGGTCGCGCCGAGCGACTCCACGACGGGGAGCACGTCCTCGAGCACGGCGGTGATCGCCGGGTCGACCGGCACCAGGCCGCCGAGGTCGCGCGCCCAGGCGACCCGCAGTCCCCGCAGGTCGCCGTCCAGGGGTGCGGCGAACCCGGCGGGGTCGTCGGCCAGCGAGATCGGCACCCGCGGGTCGGGTCCGGCGACAGCCGAGAGCACCAGGGCGACGTCGGCGACGGTGCGGCCCATCGGGCCCTGCACCGACAGCGTCGACCAGCCCATCGCCGCCGGCCAGGTCGGCACCCGGCCCGGGGTGGGCCGCAGGCCGACGACGTTGCAGAAGGCCGCCGGGTTGCGCAGCGAGCCGCCCATGTCGCTGCCCTCCGCCACCGGCACCAGGCCCGCGACCAGCGCCGCGGCCGCGCCGCCGCTGGACCCGCCGGCCGACAACCCGTGCCGCCAGGGGTTGTGCGTGGCCCCGAACAGCGGGTTGACCGTCTGCGAGCCTGCGGCGAACTCGGGCACGTTGGTCTTGCCCACGCGGACCGCGCCGGCCTGCCGAAGCCGCTCGACGACCAGCTCGTCGCGGGCCGGCACCGTGTCGGCGTGCAGCGGCGAGCCCCAGGTGGTGCGCATGCCGCCGGTCTGGTGGGTGTCCTTGTGCGCCGCCGGCAGCCCGTGCAGCGGACCGACCGCCTCCCCGGCGGCCAGCGCGGCGTCGGCGGCGTCCGCGGCCGCGCAGGCGCCCTCGGCGTCGAGGGTGACGATCGCGTTGACCCGCGGGTCGACCCGCTCGATGCGCGCCAGGTGCGCCTCGAGCAGCTCCCGGGCCGACAGCTCGCGGGCGCGGAGGAGGGCGGCCAGCTCGGTCGCCGGGCGCAGGCACAGGTCGTCGTCACGGGTCGGTGCGCTCGGAACGGGGGTCACCGGGGGAGGGTGCCACGCCGCCACCCCTGCCGGGGACCGCAGGCCCGGCCGACGTGCGACGGCCCGTCCCGCCGGTCGATCCCTGGACGGGGCCCGGGAGGACCGCGGCACGGCTCTGCGCCGGGGCCGCCCGCTCAGCGACCTCGAGGCGCCCGGTCAGAGCCGGGTCGACCAGGTGGACAGCCCGCCCGCGCGGCGGAAGCCGAGCGCCTCGTTGACCGCGACCATCGGCCGGTTGGTGTCGAGGTTGTGGGTGCTGATCCGCCGGACCGCCGGCAGGGTCGCGGCGAGCTCGCGCAGGACCGCGGTCTTCACGCGGGCGCCGAGGCGGTGCCCGCGGTGCTCCCGCAGCACCAGCGTGCCGCTCTGGTTCGCGCGTTCCGGCTGTGCGGGCGACACGTGCAGGTCGGTGAAGGCGACCAGGCGGCCGTCCCGCACCGCGCCGGCCGACAGCACCGTGCGTCCGCGGGCCAGGGCGACGGCCTCCTGCTCGCGCACCCGCGCGGCGTCCCAGTCCTCCTCGCCGACCGGCACGTCCCCGCTCGGGGTGTCGGTCGACGCCCGGCGGTAGAGCAGTGCCCGGTCCTCGAGCAGGGGGTCCGGCGTCCGGTCGCGCCAGGTGAGCACCTCGTAGCCCGCGCTCGCGGCGACCGCCTGGGCCTCCAGGGCCGACAGCCGCTCCTCGGCCACGGGGAGCAGCAGGTCGCGGCGGGTCTCCCGCAGGTCGCAGGTCCACCCGTGGTGCGCGGCGAAGGCGCGGCCGGGTGCGTCCGGTCCGGGCTCGTCGACCCCGGGCTCGTCCACCTCGGCGACCAGCGACGGGCGTCCGGCCGCCGCTGCCAGCCGCGCGGCCTCCTGCAGCAGGGCGGTCCCGACGCCGCGGCGGCGGGTGGCGGGGTGCACGGCCACGTCGACGTGCGCGACGGAGGTGTTGTCCCGCACCGGCAGCAGCACGCGCAGCGCGCCGACGACGGTGCCGTCGGCGACCGCGGCCCGGTGCGTGCCTCCCGTCGAGCCGCCCGGGGTGGTGAGCCGCCGGCCGAGGGCGACGTGGTCGCTCGCCGGCCGCGGCTCCTCGTCGGGGCGCTCGGCGCGCTGGGTGGCCGCCCACACCTGGCACCAGGCGGTGAACCGCTCGTCGTCCGGGCCGGTCCGCACGATCTGCACCCGTCCGTCCTACCCGGCGGCGCAAACGCGTCCCCAGCGACGCCGGCCCGCCCGGGTCGCGGCCGGGCGGCCACCCGGGCTCCGCGCCGTCCCACCTGCCGGGGACCATCGGGGCATGACCAGCGAGGCAGAGACGGCGACCGGCCCGGCCCGGGGGACGGCGCCCCCCGAGAGCGACGGCGGCACGACCTTCGCCGACCTCGGACTGCGCCCCGAGCTGCTCGCCGCGCTGACCCGGCTGGGCTACGAGGAGCCGACGCCGATCCAGCGCGAGGCCGTGCCGCCGATGGCCGCGGGCCGCGACCTGCTGGGCCAGGCCGCCACGGGCACCGGGAAGACGGCGGCCTACGCGCTGCCGGTGCTGCAGCGGCTGCCCGACGACCGTCCAGGCGGCGACCCGCTCGCGCTGGTGCTCGTCCCCACCCGCGAGCTGTGCATCCAGGTGTCGGAGGCGCTGCACCGCTACGGCCGCGACCTCGGCGCCCGGGTGGTGCCGGTCTACGGCGGGCAGCCGATCCCGCGGCAGCTGCGGGCGCTGCAGGCCGGCGTCGACGTCGTCGTCGCCACTCCCGGCCGCGCGCTGGACCTCGTGCAGCGGCGCAGCCTGCGCCTGGGCGGGGTGGCCACCGTCGTCCTCGACGAGGCCGACGAGATGCTCGACATGGGCTTCGCCGAGGACCTCGAGGCGCTGCTCGACGAGGTGCCCGAGGAGCGGCAGACGGTGCTCTTCTCCGCCACCATGCCGCGCCGGCTGGACTCGATGGCCCGGCGGCACCTGCGCGACCCGCTGCGCATCGAGGTGGCCCGCGAGGTGCCGGTGGAGGGCGAGGCCCCGCGGGTGCGCCAGACGGCCTTCGTCGTCGCCCGCGCGGCCAAGGCCGCGGCGCTGGGCCGGGTCCTCGACGTGGAGAGCCCGACGGCGGCCCTCGTCTTCTGCCGCACCCGCGACGAGGTCGACGACCTGACCGAGACGCTCAACGGCCGCGGCTACCGCGCCGAGGCGCTGCACGGCGGGATGAGCCAGGAGCAGCGCGACCGGGTGATGAACCGGCTGCGCAGCGGCACCGCCGAGCTGCTGGTGGCCACCGACGTCGCCGCCCGCGGCCTGGACGTCGAGCAGCTCACCCACGTCGTCAACTACGACGTCCCCGCCGCGGCCGAGACCTACGTGCACCGCATCGGCCGGGTGGGCCGTGCCGGCCGCGAGGGCGTGGCGATCACGCTGGTGGAGCCGCGGGCGCACCGGATGCTCAAGACGATCGAGCGGGTCACCGGCGCGCCGATCTCCGTCGAGCGGGTGCCCACCGTCGCCGACCTGCGGGCCCGCCGGCTCGAGCTGACCCGCGCCGCGCTGCGGGAGAGCCTGCTCGGCGACGAGCTGGAGCGCTTCCGTGCCGTCGTCGACACGCTCACCGACGAGTTCGACGTCGTCGAGGTGGCGCTGGCCGCGGTCAAGCTCGCGCACGAGGCCACCACCGGCCCGGACGACGACGAGGAGATCCCCGAGGTCACCCTGCGACCCGAGCGGCCGCGGCGGGACGGCGACCGGGGCGACCGCGGGCAGGGCCGGGGTCCCCGCGAGCGCCGGTCCGGCGGCGGGGACACCGCCCGGCTGTTCATCGGCGCCGGCCGCAGCGCGGGTGTGCGCCCGGGCGACCTGGTCGGCGCGATCGCGGGGGAGACCGAGCTGCGCGGCCGCGACGTCGGCGCCATCGAGATCGCCGAGCGGTTCTCGCTGGTCGAGGTGCCCGAGGCCGCCGCCGAGGACGTCATCGCCGCGCTCAAGGCCACCACCGTCAAGGGCCGGAAGGTGACCGTCCGCCGGGAGCGGCCGCGTCCGTGACCGGCCGGGCGTGACGAGGCTGTCGGCGACCGGGGGCGGACCGATCACGAGCGCCGGCCACCCCGCGGCCTCCGCGTCGGCGAGCAGCCCGACCAGGGTCGTCAGGGAGTGCTGTCGGTCCACCCGCCGTCCTCCGTCGAGCACGTCGACGTCGTTGGTGCCGAACGCGAACACGGCGCCGTACCGGTCGCCGTCCCGCAGCCGGCGGCGGGCCTCGTCGAGCCAGCGACCGGCGACGTCGACCGAGGTGTCCCGGCGCACGCCCAGGCCGTAGGCGGTGAGCCGCCACCCGGCCTCCCGCGCCGCGGCGGACACCGGGCCGGCCCACCCCGCACCGGTCGGGTCCCCGACCCCCGCGGTCAGCGAGTCGCCGAGGAAGCACACCCGGACGTCGGGCGGGGCGCTCACGGCGCGGCGCGGTCGCCGCTCCCCGGACCGCCGCGGCGGCGTCGCGTCGCGGACGTGCACGCGACGACGGCCGGGACGGTGACGGAGGAGCGGGTCGTGTCAGCAGCACGTCGATGCGCACCAGTGCACCGTCGGACGTCGTCCGGGCCGAGCAGCCGACGCCGTTGACACCGGAGTCCCCCCTTGTGACGCTGGCCACCTTCCCGCCCCCGAGCAGCCGAGCGCTCGCTCGGGAGGCCTCTCCGACCGCTGGGAGACGACTGTGGCCGACGCCCCCGACATGACCGAGGTCCTCGCCGACGCCCCGAAGAACTGGGGCAAGTGGGGGGAGGACGACGAGGTCGGTGCGCTGAACTACCTGACCGCGGACGAGGTGATGCGCGGCGTCCAGCACATCCGGCAGGGACAGGTGTTCACCCTGCAGCGGCTGATCGGTGACCCCAAGGGCGACCCCGTCTGGCCGGGCCGCTCGCCGGCCGTCCGCACGATGCTGCTCGACGAGTCCACGTGGGACTCCGCCGAGGCCCCGCAGTTCCCCGGCGGCCTGCACTACGCCGACGACAAGATCGACGCGTTCCTCCAGGGCTCCACGCAGTACGACGCCCTCGGCCACGTCTGGTACGACGGCCAGATCTGGAACGGCTACGACGCCCGCAGCACGGTCGGCGGCATGGCCAAGGCCAGCGTCGAGCCGATCGCCCAGCGCGGCGTCGTCGGCCGCGGGATCCTGCTCGACATGGCCCGCTTCCGCGGGAAGGACACCCTCGACAAGGGCGAGACGTTCACCCACGAGGACCTGGTGGCCTGCGCCGAGGCCCAGGGCACCTCGATCGAGCAGCACGACATCCTGGTCGTCCGGACCAACTTCCTGCAGCTGTTCTTCGACCAGGGCGAGGCCTTCTACGAGGGCTTCAACGAGCCCGGCCTGTGCTACAGCCCCGAGCTGGTGCGCTGGTTCCAGGACATGGAGATCCCCAACCTGGTCACCGACACCATCGCCAACGAGGTCACCTACGACCCGAACAACGGCACGGCGCTGCCCCTGCACTGCGCCCTGATGCGCAACCTCGGCGTCACCCTCACCGAGATCTGCGACCTCGAGGAGCTGGCCGAGAGCTGCGCGTCCGACGGCCAGTACACGTTCCTCTACGCCGCGGCGCCGCTGAAGGTCCACCGGGCCACCGGCTCCCCGGTCAACCCGCTGGCGATCAAGTAGGCGGTCATGAGCGTCTACGACGAGCGGCCGTGGCTCGCCCTCTACGGGGACCAGCCGGCCGACTACGAGATCGAGTTCGACAACGCGCTGGAGATGTTCCGCGCCGGGGTGGCGCGGGACCCCGACGGCGATGCCCTGAGGTACTTCGACGGGGTCGTCCCCCGCCGGCAGCTCGACGAGCTCAGCGACGCGCTGGCCGCCGGCCTGCTGGCCGGCGGCTTCTCCGCCGGTGACCGCCTCGCCGTCTACCTGCAGAACGTGCCCCAGTTCGTCATCGCGATGGTGGCGACCTGGAAGGCCGGCGGCACCATGGTCTCGATCAACCCGATGAGCCGGAAGCGGGAGCTGTCCTACCTGCTGCAGGACTCGGGTGCGACGGTGCTGCTCGCACTGGAGGCGCTCTACGACGAGGTCGCGCGCGAGGTCGTGCCCGACACCGACGTCCGCCTGGTCCTCACCACCAGCGAGCTGGACTTCCAGAGCCGCGACGACGAGCGGCTCTTCGCCGGGGTGAGCCGTCGGCGGCACGAGGGCACGACGGACCTCCTGGAGTTCGTCGAGCGGTACCGCGGGCAGGTGCCGCCGCCGGTCGCGCTCCGGCCGGAGGACGTCGCGTTCCTGACCTACACCTCGGGGACGACGGGCGTGCCCAAGGGCGCGATGAACACCCACCGGAACGTGGTGTTCACCGCCCAGGTCTACCGGGACTGGGTGCGTGCGGGGCGGGACGGCGCGATCTTCGGCATCGCGCCGCTGTTCCACATCACCGGCCTCATCGGGCACATCGCGGTGAGCATGCTCGTCCCGGCTCCCCTGGTCCTCGCCTACCGGTTCGAGCCGCAGGTGGTCCTCGACGCCCTCCTCGAGCACCGGCCGACGTTCACCATCGGCGCCATCACGGCGCTCAACGCCCTGCTCAACGCGCCGGGCTTCACCAGGGACCACTTCGCCTCGTTCACCTCGGTGTACTCCGGGGGCGCGGCGATCTCCCCGACGGCCGAGAAGGCGTTCCTCGAGGCCACGGGCACCCAGGTGCACAACGCCTACGGCCTGACCGAGACCACCTCGCCGATGACGGTCACGCCGTTCGGCTCGCCGTCGCCGGTCGACCCGACGTCGGGGGCGCTGTCGGTCGGGGTGCCGGCGCCGAACACGATCGTCCGCATCCAGGGCGACGACGGGCAGGACCTGCCGCTCGGCGAGGTCGGCGAGATCGTCGCCGACGGGCCGCAGGTCGTCGCCGGCTACTGGGGCAAACCGGAGGAGACGGCCGCCAACCTGCCCGGTGGGGCGCTCCGGAGCGGCGACGTCGGCTTCATGAACCCCGAGGGCTGGGTCTTCATCGTCGACCGCAAGAAGGACATGATCAACGCCTCCGGGTACAAGGTCTGGCCGCGGGAGGTCGAGGACGTCCTGGCCGAGCACCCGGCGGTGCGCGAGTCCGCGGTCGTCGGCGTACCCGACGAGAAGCGCGGTGAGACGGTCAAGGCGTTCGTCAGCGTGCGGTCCGGCGTCGAGGTGACGCCGGAGGAGCTCATCGCGCACTGCCGGGAGCGCATGGCCGCCTACAAGTACCCGAGGCAGCTCGAGATCGTCGACGAGCTGCCCAAGACGGTCACCGGCAAGATCCTCCGCCGCGAGCTGCGCGACCAGGCGGCGGGGAGCTGATCGGCACCGGGTGCCCCGCCGGGGAGCGGGGCGCCCGGTCACCGGTGCGGCGGCAGCGCGAGCGCGACCGGACACGCTGCGTGTCAACAGGCCGGGGGTCCCGGCGTGTCGGGGGTTCCCTGGCGTCCCACCGAGTGGCCCGCACCACACTCGGGCTCCTGGTGCCCCTGGGCACCCCGCGACGGAGCGGCCGGCGACGACGCCGGGTCACACCGACCGTCGGGGGACGGCCGCGCCGACCGGCGCGGCGCACGACGCACGAGGCCGGCACACAGGCGTGCCGGCCACCTACTGGGAGGAGCGTCCGTGGCAGGCAACAAGGCGGTCATGTACATGGGGCCGGGCAAGGTGGAGGTCGCCGACCTCGACTACCCCGGGTTGGAACTGAAGGAGGGGCCGGGGGTCAACCCGGCCAACGTGGGCCGCAAGACCCCGCACGGGGTCATCCTGCGGACGGTGGCCACCAACATCTGCGGCAGTGACCAGCACATGGTCCGCGGGCGGACGACCGCGCCGGAGCGGCTGGTGCTCGGCCACGAGATCACCGGGGAGATCGTCGAGAAGGGCTCGGACGTCGAGTTCCTCGAGGTCGGCGACATCGTCAGCGTGCCGTTCAACATCGCCTGCGGACGCTGCCGCAACTGCAAGGAGGGCAAGACCGGCATCTGCCTGAACGTCAACCCCGACCGCCCCGGCTCGGCCTACGGCTACGTCGACATGGGCGGCTGGACCGGCGGCCAGGCGGAGTACGTCATGGTGCCCTACGCGGACTGGAACGCCCTGAAGTTCCCCGACCGGGACCAGGCGCTGGCCAAGATCCGGGACCTGACGATGCTCTCGGACATCTTCCCGACCGGCTACCACGGCTGCGTCACCGCCGGCGTCACCACCGGCTCGACGGTCTACATCGCCGGCGCCGGTCCGGTGGGGCTGGCCGCGGCCGCCTCCGCGCACCTGCTCGGGGCCGCCGTCGTCATCGTCGCCGACCTCAACGCCGACCGGCTGGCCCAGGCCCGCAGCTTCGGCTGCGAGACCGTGGACGTCTCGAAGGGTGACCCCAAGGACCAGATCGCGGAGATCCTGGGCGAGCCCGAGGTCGACTGCGGTGTGGACGCGGTCGGCTTCGAGGCACGCGGCCACGGGAAGGACGCCGAGCGGGAGCAGCCGGCGACCGTGCTGAACTCGCTGATGGACATCACGCGGGCCGGCGGTGCGCTCGGCATCCCCGGCCTCTACGTGACCGGTGACCCCGGTGCGGCCGACGAGGCGGCCAAGACCGGCTCGCTGTCCATCCGGCTGGGCCTGGGCTGGGCGAAGTCGCACGCGTTCACCACCGGCCAGTGCCCGGTCATGCGCTACAACCGCCAGCTGATGATGGCGATCCTGCACGACCGGGTGCAGATCGCGAAGGCGGTGAACGCCGAGGTGATCCCGCTGGAGGACGCACCGCGGGGCTACGCCGAGTTCGACCAGGGGGCGGCGAAGAAGTACGTGCTCAACCCGAACGGGCTCATCCCGGCCTGAGCCGGAGCTGACGGGCGCCCCGCCGGGTCCGGCGGGGCGCCCGTCGGTGGTCAGGAGCGGCGGGCCGGGCTGGCCGGGTCCTCCGGGACGACGTCGGGCACCCGGTTGGGCCCGGCCACCGCCGGCCGCGGGGCGTCCTGCCGGTGCAGCCGCACGGCGACCAGGGCGACGTCGTCCTCCGGGTGGCCGTCGACCAGCCGCTCGAGCACCTCGTCGAGCATCTCCTGCAGCGGCCGGTGGGCCAGCTCCCGCAGCGCCTCGCGCAGCCGCGCCAGGCCGGCGTCGAGGTCGGCGTCGCGCCGCTCGACCAGGCCGTCGGTGAACAGCAGCACCGTCGCGCCGCGGTCGAGGGTCACCATCGACTCCTCGCGGCGGGTCTCCGGGTCGATGCCGAGCAGCAGGTCCCCGCGCCAGGAGACCAGCTCGGCCACGCTGCCGTCGGGATCGATCACCAGCGGCGGGAGGTGGCCGGCGTTGGCCCAGCGCATCCGGGTCACGCCGCGCCGGCGCTCGTCGTCGGTCTGCTCGAGGCGGGCCACCGCCGCGGTGGCCAGCACCCGGGTCTGCAGCAGCGCCATGGAGGCGTCGAGCCCGCGCAGCACCTCGCCGGGACCGGCGTCGCTGTAGGTGGCGATGCCGCGCAGCAGCCCGCGCAGCTGGCCCATGGCCGCCGCGGCCTCGGTGTCGTGACCGACGACGTCGCCGATGACCAGCATCGTCGCGCCGCCCGGCTGCAGGAAGGCGTCGTACCAGTCGCCGCCGACCCGGGCCGCCTCGGCGGCCGGGTGGTACCGGACGGCGATCTCGGCGTGGTCGGGCTCGGGTGGCTCGGTGAGCAGGCTGCGCTGCAGACCCTCGGCCAGGGCCTGCTGCTGGCCGTAGAGGCGCGCGTTGTCCAGCGCCAGGCCGGCGCGGTCGGCGACGTCCTGGGCGGTGGCCAGGTCCTCCTCGCGCGGCGTCCAGCCGCGGCGGAAGTACAGGGTCATCACGCCGAGCGTCCGGTCGCGGCCGCGCAGCGGGATGCAGATCGCCGACCCGGGGCCCAGCGCGGCCAGCAGCCCGCGTGCCTCGCCCTCGGCCAGGAGGCCGAGCACGGACTCGGCCAGCTCCATGACCGGCTCGCCGGTGAGCAGGGCGCGCATGAGCGGCGCGGTGACCGGCATGGCGTCCATCCGGACGGCGGCGTAGCGCTCGACCAGCGCGCGCGTCGAGGGGTCGGCGTGCCAGTGCCCGACGTCGCGCGGGCGGCCGTCGGGGTCGACGACGGTGACGATGCACCAGTCGGCCAGCGCGGGCACGACCAGCCGCGGCAGGTGGGCGGTCGCCGACTGCACGTCGAGGGCCCCGGCCAGCTCGGCGCTCACCTGCGCGAGCAGCGCCAGCCGCTGCGCGCCGCGCTCGGCGCGGTCCTGCACCCGGCGCCGCTCGGTGACCTCGAGGAAGTAGACCGACACCCCCTCCGGGCTCGGCCAGGCCCGCACCTCGTACCAGCCGTCGAGCGGCGCGGGGTAGTGGGCGTCGAAGTGCACCGGCCGCCCGATGCGGACGGCGGTGCGGTAGTTCTCCTCGAAGACGCTGCCGACCGTGGCCGGGAAGGCGGTCCACAGCTCGTGGCCGAGCAGGTCGTCACGGCTGCGCCCGAGCAGCCGCTCGGCCTCGGCGTTGACGTGGGTGAAGCGCCACTCGCGGTCGAGGGAGTAGAAGCCGGCGGGCATGGCCTCCAGCACGCGGGTGACCCGCATCCCGGCGGCGCGCTCGGCGGTGGTGTCGTAGGCGGCGCCGAGCACGCGGGTCGCCGTCCCCTCCGCGTCGACGAGCGTGCGGCCCCGGGCCTGGACCCAGCGGGTGTCCCCGTCGGGCCAGACGACGCGGTACTCGGCCTCGTAGTCGCCGCGGGAGTCGATGCTGGCCTGCAGCGCGTCGGCCACCCGGGGCAGGTCGTCGGGGTGCACGCGCTCGTTGAAGGCCTCGATGCTGCCGCCGAAGGTCTCCGGGGTGTAGCCGAACATCTCGATCAGCCGCGCGTCCCAGGTCAGCTCGCCGGTGCGCAGGTCCCAGTCGAAGGTGCCGATGCCGGCGGCGTCGATGGCCAGGCCCCAGCGCAGCCGGTCGCTCTCGTAGGCGGTCGCGAGGGCGGCCAGCTCCAGCTCGGTGACCGCGGCGGCGGCCAGCTGCCGGAGCGTCGCGACGTCGGCGTCCGACCACGGGCGCGGCGTCGGTGCCACGGCGCAGAGGACCCCCACGGTGTGCCCGTCGGAGTCCACGAGCGGTGCGCCGAGGTAGGCGCCGACGGCACCGGCCGCCACCGGCGCGAGCCGGCTGACCCGCGGGTCGGTGTGCGCGTCGGGGACGACGACGGGCGCCCGCTCGGCAGCGGCGATCGCGCAGGCGGTGGCCTGCAGCGGCGTCTCGCTGCCGAAGGCGCCGGGCTGCAGGCCCGCGCCGGCCACCACGACCTGGACGTCGTCGATGAGGGAGACCTGCGCGATCGGGACGTCGAGGAGCCGCGAGGCCAGCTCGGCGATCCGGTCGAGGGCGGCGCTGGCGTCACGGAGCCGCAGCCGGCGCGCCGCCCGGGCGCGCGGCCGGTCGGCCTGCAGCACCGCTGCGGCTGCCTGTGGATCCGGAACGGCGCTCCCCGTGCGGGATCGGAACGTGTCGTCCACCGAACCCCTCTGCCCGGCTCGTGGCCGACTCGACACCCAGCCGCCCGACCGCTGTTGGGCCCAGGCGCCGGACAGATCGTAGGCGACGCCGGTTGTGACCAACAGAGCTGACGGCAAGCTCACATCCGCTGACGCTCGGTCATGGCCTGCGGTTCAGGCCGCGGGGAGGACCAGCGTGAGTGCCGTCCCGCCGTCGTGTTCCACGTGCAACCCCGCTCGGCGCAGGAGTGCGCGCAGCCGGACGACGGAGTCGGGCTCGGCGGTCGTGGTGGCCAGCAGCCGGGCGACCCGCCCCTTGTGCGACTTGTTCGCGTGGCTGATCACGGTTCGCGTGCCGTCGGGGCGCTGGCTCCGCACGTCGACGGTCACCGCGCCCGGGACCGGCGCCAGGGCCTGGTACCCCCCGCTGCGCAGGTCGACGACGAGCTCCCCGGCCGCCGCGAGCGCCGGACCGAGGACGGGCCGCCACAGCGTGCGCAGGGTGGGCAGCCCCGGTAGCGCCGAGCCGGCCGAGAGCCGGTAGGCCGGGATCGGGTCGGTCGCGCGGGCCAGGCCGAACAGCGCCGAGACCACGGCGAGCCGGCGGTCCGCCCGCGCCCGCTGGGCCCGCGTCATGGACCGGACGCCGAGGGCGTCGTAGAGGACGCCGGTGTAGCGCTCCAGCGCGGGCGTCGTCGGGCTGGTGCACAGCGCGGCGTTGCGGCCCAGCTCGGTGTCCTGGCCGGGGGAGAGGCCGAGCGCGGTGCGGGCGACCGGCGGGTCGGCGGCGAGCCGGACCAGCGCGTCGACCAGCGTGGCGCGCACCGCGGTGAGCTCCGGGGTGGCCAGCGCGGCGAGGTCGAGCGGGGCGCCGTCGCCGTCCGGGCACTTGGTCTCCGACGGCGGCAGCAGCACGAGCACGAGGAACGACGCTATCCGGCCCCTCGGCAGGGCCCCGCCGCGAGCCCGCGAGCGGTGGGGGCAGAGGGGTCCTTCCTCAGGTCCAGTACAGCAGACGGGCGCCGGGGAGCCGCTCGGGGAGCTCGCGCTCGAACCAGCCGCGCAGCTCGGCCATCGTGTCCTTCGGGTACACGTGCTTCACCGAGCCGAACTTGCCGCGCTTGGTGGTCCGGCGCGTCTCGTCCATCTCCAGCTTGGTCCGCGGGTACCAGTCGAGCAGCGTCTCCTTGCTGCCCGGCGTGAACCGGTGGGTGATGCACTCGACGGTGAGGTCGTGTCCGACCGGGACGGCGGCGGCGATCCCGTCGAGCAGCTCGCCGTACTCCTCGCGCCAGCCCTCCACCGGCATGATCGGCGCGATGGTCACGCCCACCGGGTAGCCGGCCGCGGCCACCGCCGACAGCGCCCGCAGTCGCCCCGGCACCTTGGCCGTCGCACCCTCGAAGCGGCGGTCGACCGACGACGCGTTGACCGAGAAGCGCAGCCGGGTGCGGCCGCCGTGGGGCAGGGTCAGCAGGCCGGCGACGTCGTCGAACTTGGTGGTCGCCCGCAGCTGCACGGGACCGGCCCAGTCGTGGGTGCCGAAGTGCTCGACCATCCGCGACAGCCCGCCGGTCAGGTGCTCGATGGCCAGCGGGTCGGTGTAGCAGGAGGCCTCGAACGTCGTCCCCTCGCCGCCGCGCTCGAGCGTGCCGGAGGTGACGGCGCCGCGGCCGACGTAGGCGTCGAGGCCGTCGAGCACCTCGTCGAGGTCGGCGAACACGCGGGTGATCGGCGGCCCACCGAGCGAGCCGGCGAGGTAGCAGTACTGGCAGTGCGCCGGGCAGCCCTCGGCCAGGTCGACCCGCCAGTCCGCCGACGGCGGGATCGGCTGCAGCTCCCGCTTGGACGGCGCCGGGACCACGAGCGCGAGGGTGTCCTTGGCGGCCATGAACGCCGCGCGGTCGCCGTCGCCGCGCAGGTTGGGCAGCCGGTCGCCCCGGAGCACCTCCACGGCGTCGACACCGGCGGCCTCGAGGCGCGCGAGGACGCGCTGCCCGTGCGGCCGCTCGGCGGCCGAGCGGGTGACGAGGACCCGCTTGGGGGTCCACAGGCGGGAGGGTGCGGGAGCGGCGGGGGACAGGGCGGCGTCGGACGGGACGGCGGGCGGTGCGAGCAGCGCGGTCATCGCTCGGTGCAACACCGGGAGCGGCCCGCTGATGCCCTGGTCAGCAGCCTTTCCTGGCCCTCCTGTCGCCGTCGGCGGAGCCGTCGGTCAGGGTCGGGAGGTGTCCGTCCGCACCCACCCCGGCTCCCCGCCGGCTCCGGCGGCGCCGCGTCCGGGACGGGCCCGCTGACGTGGACGCCGGCTGGCCGGCCCCGCTCGGACTCGCGGTCGCGGTCGCGCTCGGTGCCGGCACGCAGCGCATCACCGGGCTCGGCTTCGCCCTGGTCGCGGCGCCCTTCCTCGTGCTGCTGCTCGGGCCGTTCGCCGGGATCCTCCTGATCAACGTGCTGGGGGTCGCCGCCTCGGTGCTGGTCCTCGCGCAGGTGCGGCGGGACGTGGACGTGCGCCGGGGCCTGCTGCTCTCGGCACCCGCGCTGGTGGCGGTCCTCCCGGGCGCCTGGGTCGCCCGCACCACCGCACCCGCTCTCCTGCAGGTCCTGGTGGGCGGCTGCGTGGTGGTGGCGCTGCTCGTCGTCCTCGCGGCCGACCGGCGCAGCGGCACCGGAGCGGGCGTCGCGGCAGGGACGGCGCCCGCGGTGCTCGCCGGGGCGGCGTCGGGCTTCATGAACGCGACCGCCGGCGTCGGCGGGCCGGCCCTGACGATCTACGCGGTGGCGACCCGGTGGCCGCAGCCCGCGTTCGCCGCGACGGCGCAGCTGTGCTTCGTCGTCATCGGCTCGGCGTCGGTGGCGGCCAAGGGCCTGCCCTCGCTGCCCGCCGCGGACTGGGTGGTCGCGATCGCGGCCCTGGCCGTCGGCCTCGTGGCCGGCACCGCCCTCTCCGCGCGGGTGGCGCCGGCGGCCGCCCGCACCGCCGCCCTCGCGCTGGCCCTGGTCGGGAGCGTCGCGACCGTGGTCGACGGCCTGCTCGGCGGTTGACGGCCCGGCCCCGTGTGACCTGCCCGCTACCGTGCCCCGTGCGCATCGGTGCCGTCGCCGGCCTGTCGAGGTCCCCGGTGAAGTCGATGGCCGGAGAGCACCTCGACACCGTCACGATGACCTCCCGGGGCGTCGAGGCCGACCGGAGCTGGGCGGTCTACACCGCGGACGGCTGCATCGGCAGCGGCAGGACGACCCGGCGGTTCCGGCGCGTGGACGGCCTCGCGGAGCTGCGCGCGCGCCGGGGTGCGGCGGGCGTGCCGCTGGTCACCTTCCCCGACGGGCGAGACGTGCCCGCGGACGACCCGGCGGCGAGCGCGGCGCTCAGCACCCTGCTCGGCCGGGAGCTGGAGCTCCGCCGGGAGACCGCGGTGGCGCACCACGACGAGTCGCCGGTGCACGTGATCACGACCGCGGGTCTCCGCCACCTCGGCCAGGTCCTCGGGCGCCCCGTGGCCGCGGCTCGCTCCCGGGCCAACGTCGTCCTGGACGTCGAGGGCGACGGCTTCGTCGAGGACGTCTGGCGGGGACGCCGTCTGGCGATCGGGCCGGACGTCGTGCTGCAGCTCGGGGCGGGCATGCCGCGGTGCGTCATGGTCTGTGCGCCCCAGTCCCACGCGGGTCTCGGTCCCGAGGAGGGGCTGCTCCGGGTGCTCGGGCAGGTCCACGACGTGGACTTCGGGTTGCAGGCGGAGGTCGTCCGGGGCGGCACGGTGCGCTGCGGCGACACCGCGGTCCCGTACCAGCCGCGCGCAGGTCCCGACCTCCCGGCGGCCGGCGCGGGGACGTCGCCGGGCACGGGCAGCCGGCCGGCGTCAATCCGTTTCGCGAGAGGCGAACGCCATTCCGCGTATAGCAGAAGAATGGCGATGGGCGCGCATTCCCCAGCCATTCCCGCCAGGCTCCTGGACGTCGGCACGGACACGACCGGAGGAGGCCCCACCCATGCGCACCCACACGTCGAGCAGCGGGTACCCGCGCCTGAGCAACGGGGACGGGAGGTCCCCGGGCCTCTCCGACGCCGTCCTCGACCGGCTCCTGCGCGAGCGGATCGTCGTCCTCGGCAGCGAGGTGGACGACGAGGTCGCCAACCAGCTCTGCGCCCAGATGCTGCTGCTGTCGGCCGAGGACCCGAAGCGCGACGTCCACCTCTACGTCAACTCACCCGGCGGCTCGGTCAGCGCCGGGATGGCCATCCACGACACCATGCAGTTCCTCGACTGCGACGTCGCCACCTACGCCTTCGGGATGGCCGCCTCGATGGGGCAGTTCCTGCTCACGGCCGGCACCCCGGGCAAGCGGTTCTCGCTGCCCCACACGCGGATCATGGTCCACCAGCCCTCGGCGGGCATCGGTGGGACGCAGTCGGACATCACCATCCAGGCCGACATGCTGCGCCGGCTCAAGCGCGACCTCAACGAGTTGCAGGCGCAGTACACCGGCCGGACCGTGGAGGAGATCGAGCGGGACTCCGACCGCGACCGCTGGTTCACCCCGGCCCAGGCGCGCGAGTACGGCCTGATCGACTCCGTCGTCGCCTCCGCCGCCGCGCTGCCCGGCGGTGGCGGCCCGGTGGTGGGCTGAGGCGGCAGGGAGGGGGACCTCGGGTGGACGTGCTCGTGCTCGGCGGGACGGCGTGGCTGGGCCGCGAGGTGTCGCGGCAGGCGCTGGGGCGCGGGCACGCGGTCACCTGCCTGGCCCGGGGGGAGGCCGGCGAGGTCGCCGACGGCGCCCGGCTGGTGGTCGCCGACCGCGGGCGCCCCGACGCCTACGCCGCGGTGGCCGGCCGCTCGTGGGACGCCGTCGTGGAGGTGTCGTGGCAGCCGGCCTTCGTCCGCGCCGCGCTGGAGGCGCTGGACGCCCGGCACTGGACCCACGTCTCCTCGGTGAGCGTGTACACCTCCCGCACGACGCCGGGCGAGGACGAGACGGCCGAGCTGGGGGCGTCCACCGAGCGGCCCCGCGTGGGCCGGGACCTCTACGGGCCGGCGAAGGTGACCTGCGAGGAGGTGTCCCGGGCCGCGGTGGGGGACCGCCTGGTGGTGGCCCGCGCCGGCCTGATCGGCGGTCCGGGCGACCACACCGACCGCTCGGGTGCCTGGGTCGCCCGCGCCGCGCGCGACCCGGAGGGTCCGATGCTGGTCCCCGACACCCCGGACCTGCCCACGCAGGTGGTCGACGTCCGGGGACCTCGCGGCGTGGCTGGTCTCCTGCGCGGAGCGCGGCGTGACCGGCACCTACGACGCGGTCGGGCCGGTGGTCCCGTTCGGCCAGTGGGTGGCTGCCTCCCGGGCGGTGGGCGGGCACACCGGGCCGGTGGTGCCCGCGCCCGGCGCCTGGCTGCTGGAGCAGGGGGTCGAGCCCTACACGGGCGAGGAGTCCCTGGCCCTCTGGCTGCCCGCGCCGGAGGACCGCGGCTGGTCGAGCCGCTCGGGCGCGCGGGCCGCGGCCGCCGGGCTGCGCCACCGTCCCCGGGAGGAGCTGCTGGCCGACGTCCTGGCGTGGGAGCGCGCGCAGGGGCTGGACCGGCCGCGGCGGGCCGGGCTCAGCGCCGCGCGGGAGGCCGGGCTGCTGGCCGCGCTCGCCCGCTGACGCCCCTCAGCCGGCGTGCGGCTGCAGGAACTCCAGGCGGTCGCCGAACGGGTCGGCGGCGTGGAAGGGATCGTGGCCGGGGAAGTCGTCGTCCCAGGTGACCGGGTGCCCGGCGTCCTCCAGTCGCCGGGCGGGAGCGGCCAGGCCGTCGACGAGCAGGCCGGGACGGGCCTTGCGGGCCGGGGAGACCGGCTCCTCGACGCCCAGGTGCACCTCCAGCGCGCCACCGCGGAACCAGCACCCGCCGCGCGCGGCGAGCACCGGCGGCTTCTCCAGCTCCCGCATCCGGTCCTCGTGTCCGACGCCAGGACCCCGAGCACGTCCCAGGTCGAGCGGGGCACCGCCGCGACGCCTGCGTGCGGAGGTGCGCCGGTGCTCGTCCATCCTGGGCGCATGACGCGCCGGGCACGAGTCGCCGTGGACGTCCACGACCTCCGCCTGACCGATCCCCGCGGGCAGGGGCGGCCGCTGGCCGACGGGCCGGGCGTGCGGGTCGTCGTGCTGATGCGGCACCGCCACTAGCTGCCCTGCCGGCAGCACCTGGTCCAGGTGCAGGAGGAGGTGCGCGCGGCCGGCGCCCCGGAGCTGGGGCCGGTCCTGGTCGGCTTCGGCCCGGCCGACCGGCTGGCCGCGGTCGTCCGCCGGGCCGGGTTCACCGGCACGGTGCTCAGCGACCCCGGCCGCGTGCTGTACCGCCGGCTGGGGATCGGGCGGGCGCCGTGGTGGCGGGTCTACAACCCCGGGACGCTCGCGCTGTACGCGCGGGCGCTGCGCTCGGGCACCCGGCTGGCACGGCCCTCCGGGGAGGACACCCGGCAGCTCGGCGGGGACGCCGTCGTCGTGGACGGCACGGTCGTCGAGGTCTGGCGGCCGCGCAGCCCCGACGACCGGCCCCCGGCCGGCGAGGTCGTGTCCGCGGCGCTCGCGCAGCGCTGAGCGCCCGGCGGCGGGCTCACAGCGGTGTGCGCGTTGGTTGCCAGGTGCTGGACCGGGCTCGCACGCTGGCGGGCGCTGGTGCCGGTCGGCTGACCACAGTGGGAGGCGTGACCTGCAGCACTGTGCGCCTATGGTGCAGTTGGTCTCCAGAGTGAGCCGTGAGCGCACATCACCGCCGGCGTCGGAGGCCACGGCCGCCAACCAATCGGCACACCGCTGTCAGTCGGCCAGCTCGACCACCACGGGGGCGTGGTCGCTGGCGCCCTTGCCCTTGCGCTCCTCGCGATCTACCAGGGCATTCGTCACCCGCGAGGCGAACGCAGGGGAGCCGAGGACGAAGTCGATCCGCATGCCCTCGCGGCGCGGGAACCGCAGCTGCGTGTAGTCCCAGTACGTGTAGACGCCGGGTCCGGGGGCGTGCGGCCGGACGACGTCGGCGTACCCGGCCTCGACCACCGCGCGGAACGCCACCCGCTCGCGCTCGGTGACGTGCGTCGAGTGCGCGAAGACGCTCATGTCCCACACGTCGTCGTCCTGCGGGGCGATGTTCCAGTCGCCGACCAGCGCCACCTGCGCGGCGGGGTCGGCGGCCAGCCAGCCGCCGGCCGCGCTGCGCAGCGCGCCCAGCCACTCGAGCTTGTAGTCGTAGTGCGGGTCACCCAGCGCCCGGCCGTTCGGCACGTACAGGCTCCACACCCGCACGCCCCCGCAGGTGGCGCCCAGGGCGCGGGCCTCGGCGGCGGGTTCCGCACCCTCCTTCGCGCTCCACGTCGGCATCCCGGGGAAGCCCGTCTCGACGTCGGCCAGCCCGACCCGGGAGAGCACCGCGACGCCGTTCCACTGCGAGTGGCCGACGTGGGCGACCTGGTAGCCCAGGGCCGTGAAGCGCTCCTCGGGGAACTGGTCGTCCCGGCACTTGGTCTCCTGCAGCGCCAGGACGTCGACGTCGCGCCGCTGCAGCCAGGCGGCCACCCGGTCGGCGCGGGTGCGGATGGAGTTCACGTTCCAGGTCGCGAGGCGCACGACCCCCGAGACTAGTGAGAGGACCTCCCCGTCCCCCACCGCTCGCAGGCTCGCGGCCGGCCCTGCAGGAGGGCCGGCCGTCGGGACCACGGTCGGCGAGCAGGAGACCACGGTCACGTCCCTTCGGGTGACCTGCACGTTCACGGGGTACGGGCGCCCCGTGACTGCCAGCGACCAGTGGGACCATGGGCCGGTGACCATGACCCGGACGACGCGCCGGACCCGCGGGACGACGCGATGACCGGGGCCGCCCACCGGGTGCGGTCGTGAGCGACGACGCCGACCTGACCCGCCCGATCGGCGACGCGCCGGCCCTCCCGCCGGTCCCCGGTACCCGGGGGGCGGAGCGGGAGGCCGAGGGCCACGGCTCCCGGCAGCGTCCCGAGTCGCGCTCGCTGGTCGCCGTCCTGGTGCTCACCGTGGTCAACGCCGTCGTCTGGGGCACCGCCTTCCTCGCCTCCGGCCGTCGCCGGCTGGGCGCGGCCGTGCTCGTGCTCTTCCTGCTGCTGGTCGCCGGCGGCGTCTGGGTGGCCACGGCCGGGCAGCGCACCGCGGCGCGGCTGCTCGTCGACTCCGGCAGCCTCACCTGGGTCCTCGCCGGGATCGTGGTGCTGGCCCTCGCGTGGATCGCCGTCGTCGTCACCGGCTACCGCTCGCTGCTGCCCCGGCGCAGCTCCCGTCCCCGGCTGGCCCTCGGGGCCCTGCTCGTCGTCGCCCTCGTCGCCGCCATCGCCTACCCGGCCTACCGGGTCGGCACGGTGGCGGTGGCCCAGCGCGGCCTGCTCGACGGCGTCTTCGCCGACGACCGCGAGTCGGCCACGGTCGACGACTCGGTCGACCCGTTCGGCACCAAGGAGCGGGTCAACGTCCTGCTCCTCGGCGGCGACGGCGGCGAGGGCCGCGAGGGCGTGCGCACCGACACGGTGATCGTCGCCAGCATCGCCACCGAGACCGGCGTGACCACGCTGTTCAGCCTGCCGCGCAACCTCGAGGACCTGCCGTTCCCGGCCGACAGCCCGCTGGCCGCGATCTACCCCGACGGCTTCGACGCCGGCAGCGAGAGCGAGAGCCTGCTCAACGCCGTGTACCGCAACGGCCCGGCGCAGCACCCCGGCGTCCTCGGGGCCACCGACGACCCCGGCGCCGACTTCCTCAAGCTCGGCGTCGGCGAGGCCCTCGGCCTGGAGATCGACTACTTCGTGCTGGTCAACCTCGACGGCTTCAGCCGCCTGGTCGACGCCCTCGGCGGCATCACGGTGAACGTGAACTACTACGTGCCGGTCAACGGCAACCCCGGGACCGGCGAGCTGCCCGACGCCTACATCGCCCCGGGGCCGGACCAGCGGATGGACGGCACGACGGCGCTCGACTTCGCCCGCGGGCGCTTCGGTCTCACCGACTACGACCGGATGGACCGCCAGCGCTGCACGATCACCGCGATCATCGACGCGGCCGACCCGATCACCCTGCTCGAGCAGTACCAGGAGCTCGCGGCCACGACGCAGGACATCGTCAGCACCGACATCCCGCGCACGGCCCTCGACGACTTCGTCGACCTGGCCTTCCTGGTCAAGGACGCCGAGGTCCGCAGCGTCGTGTTCGACACGAGCCTGATCGACCCGGCCTACCCGGACTACGACCTGGTGCGCCGGATCGTGTCCGACTCGCTGGCCCCGGCGGCCCCGGCGGCCCCGGCGTCCTCGGCGTCTTCCACCCCGCCGGCCGCCCCCGGCGACCAGGCCGCCGGTGCCGAGGGCGACACGGCCGGGCAGACGCCGACACCCCCGCCCGCCGCTCCGGCGGCCGACGTCGGCGACGCCTGTGCCTACGACCCGGTGCGGGCCCAGGAGGCCCTGGCCGCGGGCCAGCCGCCCACGAGGAACGGCTGACCGAGGACCCCGCCCGCCGGACCGTCCGCAGCTCGCGGCGGGACCCCGCAGGCGGCCGGACGCGGTGGGCCCGCCCGTGCCGCGCCACCGGCCGGGTGCCGGTCTGGTTGGCTCGGAGGCAGTCGGGGTCGAGCCCGGCGGGAGCGGAGGCGGCATGAGCACCCCACGGGACGGCCGACGCGAGCGGCTGGTCGCACTGCTCGTGCTGGGCATCGGCGCGGTGCTGCTGCTGTCCTCGCCGACCTGGTTCGGCAGCGGCCGCACGGAGGTGGGCACCGGACAGCTCGTGCTGGCCGTCGCCCTGCTCGGGTCGGGCGCGCTGCTGCTGCGCCGGTCCCGCGCCGGCTGAGGCGCCCGGCACCTGCCGGACCGGCCGCCCGGGCCCGGAACGGCGCGTCGGCGGACCAGGCGGCGTCGATCCACGCCGGCGCGTGGGCTCTCCCACGCGATGTGTGGAGGCCCTGCGGGAGGACCGCTCGCGGGGCGACGCCACCGGTCCGCCTGCACGGTGGGCGCCGCTTTGCGCAGGTCGGTGACCCGCACCACACTCCGGGGGACAGCGGACCCCAGGACGGGAGGAAGCGCGTGAAGCTGGACAAGCAGGAACTGGTGAAGATGTTGCGCGCCGAGGGCGACAACGACCGGGCCGACCGGGTGGAGGGCGGTCAGCTCCCCGACGAGATCGACACCGACCGGGACGCCGACGCCCTCACCGCGGCGGGCCTCGACGGCTCGACACTGCAGGCCAAGCTCGCCGGCGGCGCGATCGGCGGCAACCTGCAGATCTGAGGACTGCCCACCACTCGCGGGCTCGTGGTGGGCCCCGGGAGGCGGGCGGACGGAGCCGGCACCCGGCCGGGTGCCGGCCCCGTCGTCGTGCCGTGACGCCTCGGCAGGGGCCCGTCGCGGGCCCCTGCCGGCCTCAGCCGGCCCAGGGGCGCTCGCGGGCGAGCTCCTCCTTGGCGACCCCGCGGATGTGCACGGCGTCCGGGCCGTCGACGATCCGCAGCGTCCGGGCACTGGCGTAGAAGCGGGCCAGCACGGTGTCGTTGCTGACGCCGGCTCCGCCGTGCAGCTGGATGGCGCGGTCGATGACGTCGAGGGCGACCCGCGGGGCGGCGACCTTGATCGCGGAGATCTCGGTCCTGGCGCCCTTCGCGCCGTACTTGTCGATCAGGTCCGCGGTCTTGAGCACGTAGAGGCGGGCCTGGTCGATCTCGATGCGGGAGAGGGCGATGCTCTCCCGGACGGTCCCCTGCTCGGCCAGCGGCCGGCCGAAGGCGACCCGCTGCTTGGAGCGCTCCACCATGAGCGCCAGCGCACGCTCGGCCATGCCGATGGCGCGCATGCAGTGGTGGATCCGGCCGGGCCCGAGCCGGGCCTGGGCGATCATGAAGCCGTCGCCCTCGCCGGAGAGGATGTTGGACACCGGCACCCGGACGTCGGTGAAGCGCAGCTCCGAGTGGCCGTGCTGGTCCTGGTACCCGAACACCGGCAGGTGGCGGATGATCTCCAGGCCCGGGGTGTCCCGCGGGACGAGCACCATCGACTGCTGCCGGTGCGGAGCGCCCTCCGGGTCGGTCTTGCCCATGACGATGAAGATCTGGCAGCGCTCGTCGGCGGCACCGCTGGTCCACCACTTGCGGCCGTTGATCACGTACTCGTCGCCGTCGCGCACGATCGAGGTCTGGATGTTGCGCGCGTCGGAGGAGGCGACGTCGGGCTCGGTCATCGCGAAGCCTGAGCGGATCTCGCCCTCCAGCAGCGGGTCGAGCCAGCGCTGCTTCTGCTCGGGCGTCCCGAACAGCATCAGCGTCTCCATGTTGCCCGTGTCGGGCGCGCCGCAGTTGGTCGCCTCCGGGGCGATGGTCGGCGACCAGCCCATGATCTCGGCGACCGAGGCGTACTCGAGGTTGGTCAGGCCACCGAGCTCGTGGTGGAAGAGGTTCCACAGGCCCCGGGCGCGGGCCTCCTTCTTGAGGTCCTCGAGGACCGGCGGGTGGCCGTGGTCGTCGTGGCCGCGGGCGGTGCGCCACTCGTCGTACACCGGCTCGGCGGGGAAGACCTGCTCACGCATGTAGTCCCACATCCGGCCGCAGACGTCCTCGGCTCGGGCGGAGAGGGCGAAGTCCATGTGTCGGAAGGTATCCCTCCACGTGACCGGCGTCGCACCGGGGTCGCGCGCCGATCCGGGAGCCGGGCACCCGCTGACGCGGCGGGTGCCCGGCTCCCGGAGAGTCCTCCTGCACGGGCCCGCCGCCAGCCCGCGAACGGTGGGGGCAGGAGGACCCGCTCCTCTCAGACGCGCGAGGAGCGCGCGATCGTGCTGGTGACCGGACCGAGCGCGATCACGAGGCCGACGACCGCGGTGGCGACGTGCAGCACGTTGTCGGCGGCGTTGATGTTGAGGAAGTCCCACGGCTGGTTGATCGCGATGAGGCCGTAGACGAAGGCCGCCGCGTAGCCGACCGCGAGCAGCCAGCCGTAGGTGCGGGCGCCGGCCAGCGTGCGGGACAGCGCGATGCCGGCCAGGCCGATGACGATGTGCACGATGTTGTGCAGCGGGTTGATCATGAAGATCAGGAGCATCTCGTCCTGCGCGTTGTCGGCGAAGGAGTCGAAGCCGGTGACGAAGAAGCCGACGATGCCGACCAGGAGGTAGACGACCCCGAACGCGAGAGCGAGGGTCTGGGGCCAGGCCTTGGCCGGGCGGGCGCCGGTGTTTCCTGCGGCTGCGGACATGGGTGTTCCTCCGGATCGTGGGGTGCCCGCCGTCCTGGCGGGGTGTCCACCGAGCGGTACCCCGGCGTGATCACCGGTAACGGGGACTCCCCCTTCCGGGGGGTCCCCGTTACCGGAACGTCATCAGTCGCCGGGGCTGGTGCACCCGGACCTCGCGGGGACCGGCTCCTCCGGTTCGCCTCGCTCCCCCGGAGGGGGGACCCGGCGTCAGGGCCTCGGCGTCGGGCGGGGGCGGCGGACGACAAAGGGGCCGATGGCCAGCAGGTCGACCGGCGCGGACCCGAAGCACTCCAGGGCGTCGCGGGGGTCGTCGACCATCGGCCGGCCCGCGGTGTTGAGGCTGGTGTTGACCACCACCGGGATCCCGGTGCGGCGCTCGAACGCCGAGATCATCCGGTGCACCAGCGGCTCGGTGTCCTGGTCGATGGTCTGGATGCGTGCCGTCCCGTCGACGTGGGTGACCGTGGGGATGCGGTCCTTCCACTCCGGCGCGACGTCGTGCACGAAGAGCATGTACGGCGAGGGGATGGGCCCGCGGCTGAAGATCTCCGGAGCCCGCTCCAGCAGCACCATGGGGGCGACCGGGCGGAACTGCTCGCGGCCCTTGACGTCGTTCATCCGCTCGAGGTTGGCCTCGAAGCCGGGGTGGGCGAGCAGCGAGCGGTGGCCCAGCGCCCGCGGGCCGTACTCGCTGCGGCCCTGGAACCAGGCGACGATGCCGTTGTCGGCGAGCACCTCGGCCACGGCCTCGGCGACGTCGTCGGGTCGCTCGTGGTCGATGGCGGCGGTCTGCAGCCAGCGCTCGATCTCGTCGTCGCTCCAGCCGCGGCCGAGCGCGGCGCCGGGCATCGGCTCGGTGCGCTCGCCGAGCTCGTGCGCGACGTGCAGCGCGCTGCCCAGTGCGGTGCCGGCGTCGCCGGCGGCCGGCTGCACCCAGACCTGCTCGAACGGGCTCTCGGCGAGGATGCGGGTGTTGGCCACGCAGTTCAGCGCGGTGCCCCCGGCGAGGGTGAGGGTCTTCTCGCCGGTCTGGGCGTGCACCCAGCGGGCCAGGTCGACCAGCACCTCCTCCAGCCGCGTCTGGACGCTGGCGGCGAGGTCGGCGTGGTCCTCGGTCCACGGCTCGTCCTTGCCCAGCCGGGGCGCGAACTCGGCGAAGTCGATGCGCTCGGTGCGGAAGCCGCCGTCGTCGGTGGCGCGGATCAGCTCCGACAGCTCGCCGAGGAAGCGCGGCTTGCCGTAGGAGGCCATGGCCATGACCTTGAACTCGTCGGAGCTGCGCAGGAAGCCGAGGTGGTCGGTGAGCTCCTCGTACATCAGGCCCAGCGAGTGGGGGAGCGCCTGCCCGGCGAGGACCTCCAGCTGCCCGTCGACGTAGCGGCCGGCCAGGTGGCTGTGCGCCTCGCCGCGGCCGTCGAGCACGAGCACCGCGTTGTCGCGCTGGGGCACGGCCTTGCCGGCGGACGCGGCGTGCGCGACGTGGTGCTTGACGAAGCGGACCTTCGCGGGGTCGAGGCCGGGGAGGGCGTGGGCCAGGAAGTCCGGCGCCATCTCCGCGTACTTCTTGCGCATGACGTCGCCGTCGTCGAACAGGCCGGTCTCCTCGGGGGTGACCATCAGCGCGGGGTCGAAGGAGTAGGCGACGGCGTCGAGCTCCTCGGGGCGGATGCCCGCCTCCCTCAGGCACCACGCCGCCGACAGCTCGGGCAGCTCCCAGGCGCTCCAGGGCAGCGGGCGCTTGCCGTGCTTGCGCCGGCTGAACCGCTCCTCCTCCGCCGCGGCCACGACCCTGCCGTCGACCACCAGGGCCGCCGCCGGGTCGTGGTAGATGGCGTTGATCCCCAGGACCTTCACCCGTGCACTCCTCCCAGCCGGGCGCCGCGCCCGGTCGTCGTCGCGCTGATCTTCCCGGCGGGGCAGCGGGCCCGCAGGGCGAGCACCCGATGAGGTGGGCGCCCGCCGGTCACCCGGTGGCCCCGCGGACCCTCAGCAGGTCGTTGGCCTCGACGGCCCTCAGCGCCAGGGTCTTGTAGCCGACCTCCTCGAACAGGACGACGACGCGGTCGTCCTCCACCCGCATGACCACCCCCGGTCCCCACTCGGTGTGCTCCACCGGCGTCTCGGGCGGGAAGGGCGCCTCGGCGCCGGCGGTGGTCGCGCGCTCCTGCGCGGTGCCGGCCGAGCAGGTGTCGCAGTTGCCGCACGGCTCGTCGAGCTGCTCGCCGAAGTAGCCGAGCAGGAACTGGCGGCGGCAGTCGGTGGTCTCGGCGTAGCCGCGCATCATCTCCACGCGGCTCTGGTCGACCCGCTCGTGGTGCTGGGCCAGCTCGCGGGCGGCGGCCGCGGCCTCGCCCGGGGGCGGCGCGCCCTCCGCCGGGTGCGCGGCACCCTCCTCGTCGAGGACGACGGCCTCGACCTGCTCGAGCAGGTTGAGGTCGCGGGCCAGGGGGGTGGCGGCGCGGCCGGTCTCCTCGCGCAGCTGCCTGACGTCGACGCCCTCCTCGATCCCGGCCGCCGGCGCCGCGGCGACCAGCCCGGCCACCTGCTGCAGCTCCTCCTCGGCCGGGGTGCCGGCGGCGAAGAAGCGGCGCAGGCCGAGGTCCTCCTGCCGGTACACCAGGACGGCGAGCGCCGGGTCGCCGTCGCGGCCGGCGCGGCCGATCTCCTGGTAGTAGCTGTCGACCGAGTCGGCCGGCTCGCTGTGGACGACGAAGCGGGTGTCGGGCTTGTCGATGCCCATGCCGAAGGCGGTGGTGGCGACGACGACGTCGAGCTCGTCGTCCATCCAGGCGCGCTGGGTGTCCTCGCGCTCGCTCTTCCTGAGACCCGCGTGGTACGGCCGCGCCCGCAGGCCGCGTCCGGTGAGTGCCTCGGCGACGTCGAGCGTGCCCCTGCGGGTGGCGCTGTAGACGATGCCCGGGCCGCGGCCGGCCTCGACCTCGGCCACCGTGCGGTCGACCACCGCGTTCCGCTTGGCGTGCGCGTCGGCGTGGTGGTCGACCTCCAGCCGGATCTCGGGCCGGTCGAACCCGGCGACGACGACCTCCGGGTCGCGCATGCACAGCCGCTCGAGGACCTCCGCACGCACGGGTGGTGCTGCGGTGGCGGTGAGCGCCAGCACCGTCGGGTGGCCGAGCTGCTCGACCACCTGGCCCAGCCGGAGGTAGTCGGGGCGGAAGTCGTGGCCCCAGGCGGAGACGCAGTGCGCCTCGTCGACGACGAACAGCGCCGGGCCGGCGTCGCGGACGGCGTCGACCACCTCCGGCTTGGCCAGCTGCTCGGGCGCCAGGAACAGGTAGCGGACCGTTCCCTCCGCCAGGCCCTGCAGGGCGGCACGCTGGTCGCCGGCGGACAGGCTGGAGTTGAGCTGGGCGGCCCGGCCGACGGCGTCCCCGAGCTCGTCGAGGCGCTCGACCTGGTCGCGCTGCAGGGCGATCAGCGGCGAGACCACGAGCACCGGACCGTCGAGCAGCTGCCCGGCGACCTGGTAGACCGCCGACTTCCCCCCGCCCGACGGCAGCACCGCCAGGGTGTCGCGCCCGGCCAGCACGGCCTGCATGGCCCGCTCCTGACCGGGACGGAAGTCGTCGAAGCCGAGGACGTCGCGGGCGACCTCGCGCAGCCGGCGGGTGCGGACGGAGGCCGAGTTGCCGACGGGGTTGTCACCGGGTTCGGGTGGCACCGGCTGCGGCTGCCCGGGCGCCGAGATCGGCAAACGGACCACCGGTGGACACCGGGCGTGGCCGCCGTCACCAGGGGGCTCCCCCGGGGAGCGGGTCGCCCGCCAGGCGCTGTGACGACGGGCCGCCGTCCACAGGTCCGCGTCACCGCGGGCGGCTGAGCCAGTCCCGCTCGATCCGGTCGGCGGTCGCCGGGCCGCCGAGGAGAAAGCCCTGGACCTGCGGGCAGCCGAGCTCCCGGAGGCGCTGCAGCTGCTCCTGCGTCTCGACGCCCTCGGCGGTGACGGTGGCGCCGAGGTGCTGGGCGAGCGCGAGCACGGCGGAGACGATCGCGTCGGTCGGGCGGTCGTCGGGCAGCTGCGCGACGAAGGAGCGGTCGAGCTTGAACGCCTGCGGCGTCCGCTCGCGCAGCGCCGCGAAGCTGGAGTAGCCGGTGCCGAAGTCGTCCACGGCCAGCCGGACGCCGGCGGCGGTGAACTGCTCCAGGGCCGCGCGTGCCCCCGGCTCCAGGGCGCAGGACTCGGTGATCTCCAGCTCGAGGGCGTCGGCGGGCAGCCCGACACGGTCGAGCAGTGCCAGCACGCGGGGGGCGAAGTCGGCGGGCAGCAGCTGACGGGTGGAGACGTTGACCGCCACCCGCGGGGTGGCGGCGGGGCCGAAGACCCGCCGCCACCGCGCGGCCTGGGTGCAGGCCTGCTCGAGCACCTGCACGCCGAGCTCGTGGATCAGCCCGGTCTCCTCGGCCGCGGCGATGAACTCCGCCGCCGGCACCTCGCCGCGCTCGTCGTCGTGCCACCGGGCCAGCGCCTCGACGGTCTCGAGCCGGCCGTCGCCCACCCGCACGATCGGCTGGTAGGCGACGGCCACCGCGCCGGCGCCCACCGCGCGGCGCAGGGCAGCGCGCAACCCCAGCCGGTCGCGGGTCTGCTGGCGCAGCGGCTCGTTGAACAGCTCGTAGCGGTGCCCCCCGCTGGCCTTGGCCCGCTGCAGCGCCATGTCGGCTGCGCGGAGCACCTCCTCGGCGTGGCCGCTCCCGTCCGACCCGGCTGCGCCCTGCTCCTCGCGGAGCCGCGGTCCGGCCAGGCCCTCGGCGTCGGCGACCGCGACCCCGACACTGACGGTCACGACGACCTCCCGGCCGTCGACGGCGTACGGCTGGGCCAGCGCGGCGAGCAGCCGCTCGGCCACCCCGGCCGCCTCCTCGACGCCGCTGACGCCGTCGAGGAGGACGGCCATCTCGTCCCCGCCGAGGCGACCGACCAGGTCGGCGGGCCGCACCGCCTTCTCCAGCCGGCGCGCGACCGCCACGAGCAGCTCGTCGCCGGCGTCGTGGCCGAGCTGGTCGTTGACCCCCTTGAAGCCGTCCAGGTCGCAGTAGAGGACCGCGAACCGGGCGTCGGGGCCGCGCTCGGCGCGGTGCGCGGCGGCGTCGACCCGGTCCATGAGCAGCACCCGGTTGGCCAGCCCGGTGAGGGGGTCGTGGACCGCCGCGTGCTCGGCGGCCGCGATGCTGGCCTGCCGGCCGGTGACCAGCGCGCCGAGGGTCAGCCCGGCCAGGGTGAGGGTGACCAGGCCCAGCTGCAGGCGCAGCGGGCTCTCCACGACGTCCCGGCCGACCAGTGCCACGGCGACGGCGTTGGCGACGAGCACGGCGGCGGCCACCCGGGGCAGTCCGCCGCGGACGGCGATCCAGATGAGCGGCACGTAGACCAGGTAGGCGAGGTCCAGCCCGCCGACGGAGGGCTCGCCGTAGGCGAGGTACACGGTCGCCAGCAGCAGGGTGGCCTGCCCCGCGACCTCCAGCCGCCGGTCCAGCACGCGCCCGGCGAGCCGGCCGAGCCACCGTGGCCGGGCACGGTCCGGCCAGGACGGGCGCGGGTACCCCGGTCCGGGCCGGGGCGGGCCGGTGAGGGGCGGCCGGTCGCGCCACAGCGCGGGCACCCGCCGGCTCGCGACGAGCAGTGCCGGCGCCAGCACCCCGACGCCGGTCGCCCGGCCGGACCAGAAGCCCAGGACGCCCCGGAACCACTCGCCCCAGGTCAGCAGTCCCGTGACGGTGTACTGCAGGACCTGCGCGACCGCGACGACGAGCGGCCCGGCGACGGCGGCCAGCCCCAGGAACCAGGCGACGTCGCGCTGGCCGGGCAGCCGCGGGTCGATCCGCAGCCGCCGGAGCAGCAACCAGGCCACGGCCGTGTAGACGGCGGTGCTCAGCACGCCGCTGAGCCAGACGCTGGTCCAGCTCACGTCCGGACTGCTGACCACCAGCCCGTGCAGGGGGTCGGTCAGCAGGAGGAGCGGGGCGTAGCGCAGCCCGAACACCAGCAGCAGGGCGAAGCTCAGCCCCGTCGGGGGGTACCACAGCGACACCTCCTGCCGGGCCTGGAAGACGCTGGCGATGGCGTCCAGCCCGAGCCAGAGCCCCAGGTACACCACCGAGACGATCAGTGGACCGCGCCACCGGCGCATGCTCGTCGCGCCCTCCTGTCCCCGACGGCCGGACGGGCACCGGCTGCGTCCCTCCCCTGCCCCAGGCCCAGGGGCCTACACGCCGGGGCCGCACGGTGGCCTCCCTGCGGGGCCTGCCGCGAGCCTGCGAGCGGTGGGGGCAGGGGGGTCCTTCCCCTAGCCTGCCGCGGTGACCACCAGCTACCGGATCGCCGAGGCCGCGGCGCTGCTCGGGGTCAGCGACGACACCGTCCGCCGCTGGGTCGACAGCGGCCGGCTGCCGGCGCGGCGCGAGGGCGGTGGCCCGGCCGTGGTGGACGGCGCCGACCTCGCCCGCGTCGCCACCGCGCTGCACGAGGCGCCCGAGCCCGGTGCCACCCGCGGGTCCTCGGCGCGCAACCGGCTGGCGGGGATCGTCACGCGGGTCGTCCGCGACACCGTCATGGCCCAGGTGGAGATCCAGGCCGGTCCGTTCCGGCTGGTCTCGCTGATGTCCCGCGAGGCCGCCGACGAGCTGGGCCTGGAGGTCGGCGTCCGGGCGGTGGCCACGGTGAAGGCCACGCAGGTGGGCGTCGACGTCCCCTGAGCGGTCTCAGCTGAGGACGTCCTACCCGATCGGGTAGCCGCACCCTCGGGTTCGGCAGCGCTATCGTCTTCCGCAGGCGCGGATCGCCGGTCCGCCGGCGGGGAGGAGACCCGGTGCGCAAGGTGGCGGCGGTGCTGGCCGCGGTGGTGCTGGGCGCCACGGCCTGCGGGGGCGGGGAGGGCGCGGCGGCGTCGTCGGCGTCCGACGGCGGCGGCGGGCTCACCGGCACGCTCACCGTCTTCGCGGCCGCCTCGCTCACCGACGTCTTCACCGACCTCGGGCAGCGGCTGGAGGGCGGCAACCCGGACCTGACCGTGCAGTTCAACCTCGCCGGCAGCTCGGCCCTGGCCACCCAGCTCACCCAGGGCGCCCCGGCCGACGTGTTCGCCTCGGCCAACGGCGCGCAGATGGACGTCGTCACCGGCGCCGGCCTGGCCGACGGCGACCCGACCGTCTTCACCGCCAACGTGCTGCAGATCGCGGTCCCCGCGGGCAACCCGGCCGGCGTCACCGGGCTCGCCGACTTCGGCCGCGAGGAGCTCACCCTCGCCGTCTGCGCGCCCGAGGTGCCGTGCGGTGCGGCCGCCGAGGACGTCTTCGCCGCCGCCGGCGTGACGCCGCGCCCCGACACCCAGGAGGAGGACGTGCGCGCCGCGCTGACCAAGGTCGAGCTCGCCGAGGTCGACGCCGCGCTCGTCTACGCCACCGACGTGGTCGCCGCCGGGGACGCCGTCGAGGGCGTCCCCGTCCCCGAGGCCGAGGACGTCGTCAACGACTACCCGCTGTGCACCCTGGCCGCCGCCCCGAACCCGGAGGCCGCGCGGGCCTTCGTCGACCTGGTCCTCTCCGAGGAGGGGCAGCAGGCGCTCGAGGCGGCCGGTTTCCGCGCCCCGTGAGGCGCTCCCGGACGCCGGCGCCCCTGCTGGTCCCCGCCGCCCTCGCGGTCGCCTTCCTGGTCCTGCCCCTGGCCGGCCTGCTGGTCCGGACGCCGTGGTCGCAGCTCGGCACGCTGCTCACCGCCCCGGGCGTCGGGCAGGCGCTGCGCCTCTCCCTCGTCTCGGCGACCCTCGCCACCGCCGTCTCCGTCGTGCTGGGCGTCCCGCTGGCCTGGGTGCTCGCCCGCTCGCAGGCGCGCGGCCGGGCGGTGCTGCGCGCGCTGGTCACCGTGCCGCTGGTCCTGCCCCCGGTCGTCGGCGGCGTCGCGCTGTTCCTCGTCCTCGGCCGGCAGGGCATCGTCGGGAGCTGGCTGGCCGACACCACCGGGATCACCATCCCGTTCACCACCGCCGCGGTCGTCATCGCCGAGACCTTCGTGGCGATGCCGTTCCTCGTCATCAGCGTCGAGGGCGCGCTGCGGGCCGCCGATGCCCGCTTCGAGGACGCCGCCGCCACCCTCGGCGCCGACCGCTGGACCACCTTCCGACGGGTCACCCTGCCGCTGGTCGCACCCGGCGTGGCCGCCGGCGCGGTGCTGTGCTGGGCCCGCGCGCTGGGGGAGTTCGGCGCGACGATCACCTTCGCGGGCAACTTCCCGGGGACGACGCAGACGATGCCGCTGGCCGTCTACCTGGCCCTGCAGCGCGACCCGCAGGCGGCCATCGTGCTCTCGCTGGTGCTGCTCCTCGTCTCGGTGGCCACGCTGCTGCTCCTGCGCGACCGCTGGCTCGGGCGCGGAGCGGCCGCGTGAGCCTGGCGGCGCACGTGACGGTGCAGCGGGGCCCGGTCGCCGTCGACGTCGCGTTCGAGGTGGCCGACGGCGAGGTGCTCGCCGTCCTCGGTCCCAACGGCGCCGGCAAGTCCACGCTGCTGCGGGTGCTGGCCGGCCTGCTGCCCCCGCAGGGCGGCCGGGTCGCCGTCGACGGGCGGACCTGGGACGACGTCGCCGCCGGCGTCCACCTGCCCGCGCACCGCCGCCCGCTCGGGATGGTGTTCCAGGACCACCTGCTGTTCCCGCACCTGTCGGTGCTGGACAACGTCGCCTTCGGCCTCCGGACGCGGGGCGCGTCCCGGACGGCGGCCAGGGCCGCGGCCGCCGCCTGGATCGAGCGGGTGGGCCTGGCCGGCCTCGGCGACCGGCGGCCCGGGCAGCTCTCCGGCGGGCAGGCGCAGCGGGCGGCGCTGGCCCGCGCGCTGGTCGGCGACCCCGCGCTGCTGCTGCTCGACGAGCCGCTCTCGGCGCTGGACGCCCGCACCCGGCTCGCCGTCCGCGCCGAGCTGCGCCGGCACCTGGCCGACTACGCCGGGAGCACGGTCCTGGTCACCCACGACCCCGTCGACGCCATGGCGCTGGCCGACCGGGTGCTCGTCGTCGAGGACGGCGCCGTGGTGCAGGCCGGCCCGCCGGCCGACGTCGCCCGGCACCCGCGCACCGACTACGTGGCCCGGCTGGTCGGGCTCTCGCTGCTGCCCGGCACCGCCGACGGCCTGACCGTGCGGCTGGACGGCGGCGGGGTGGTCGCCGTGGCCGAGCCGGCGCGGGGGCCGGTGCTGGTGGCCGTCCGCCCGGAGTCGGTGGCGCTGTACCCGTCGCGGCCCGAGGGCAGCCCGCGCAACGCCTGGCCGGCGCGGGTGGCCGGCGCGACGCCGCACGGCTCGACGGTGCGCTGCGAGCTCGACGGCGAGGTGCCGCTGGTCGCCGACGTCACCGCGACCGCGTTCGCCGAGCTGGGGCTGGCCCCCGGCTCGCCGGTGTGGGCGGTGGTCAAGGCCTCCGAGGTCGCCGTCTACACGCGGTGACAGGGTGGCGGGCATGAGCGCAGTCGCCGGGCTGGTCCTCGCCGCCGGGGGCGGCCGCCGCTACGGGATGCCCAAGGCGCTGGTCGAGTACGGGGGCAGCCTGCTGGTCGAGCGGGCGGTGCGGACGGCGCGCGCGGTCTGCGACCCGGTGCTCGTCGTGCTCGGCGCCCGGGCGGTCGACGTCTGGCGGACCGCCGACCTCGACGGTGCCACCGTGCTGGCCAACCGGGACTGGGAGACCGGCATGGCCTCCAGCCTGCGCACCGGCCTCGACGGCCTGCGCGGCTGGCCCGGGCTGGTCGACGCCGCCCTGGTCACGCTGGTCGACATGCCCGGGATGACGCCGGAGGCGCTGCGCGTCCTCGCCGCGCACGCGGCACCCGACGCGCTGGCCGTCGCCACCTACGACGGCGTCCGCGGGCACCCGGTGCTCCTCGGCCGCGAGCACTGGGCCGGGGTGGTGCAGACGGCGACCGGCGACGAGGGCGCCCGCCGCTACCTCGCCGCGCACGACGTCACCGAGGTGGACTGCACCGGCCTGGCCGACCCGGTGGACCTCGACGTGCCGCCCGGCGGGGTAGCTTCGGCGCCGTGATCGCCGGCCACCTGATCGCCAGAGTCGTCGACGAGCCGCTGTCGGTCGCCGAGCACGAGCGGGCCGTGACCGACCCCGGCGCCGGCGCCGTCGTCTCCTTCTCCGGGGTCGTCCGCGACTCCGACGGCGGCCGGTCGGTGACCGAGCTGGAGTACGTCGGGCACCCGACGGCCGAGGCGGTGATCGCCGAGCTGGCCGAGGAGTTCGCCGCCCGCCCCGAGGTGCGCGCCGTCGCCGTCTCCCACCGGGTCGGCCTGCTGCGCATCGGCGACGTCGCCCTGGCCTGCGCGGTCAGCGCCGCCCACCGCGGCGAGGCCTTCCGCGCCTGCGCCGACCTCGTCGACGAGGTGAAGGCGCGGCTGCCGATCTGGAAGCGGCAGGTCTTCACCGACGGCGAGGAGGAGTGGGTGTCCTGCCCCTGACGGAGCGCCGGCCGCGGTCCTCCGGACGGCCGCGTTCCGTCATCGAATCGTGTCCGTGCGTGCGGTCCGGCACCTTGACCTGGTACGGGGCCCGTGGCAGAACAGTGCCGGAGCTCCGAGGGCGGGGTCGCGGGTCTCCCGGCACGTCGCCACGGCCGACGGAGGTGCGTCCTGGTGCTCGCCGCGCGGCGTGACCCCGTCCTGGAGTCGATGCCGCTGGGCTACATGGCCGTCGACGGCGACTGGCGGGTCACCTACGTCAACGCGGCCGGTGAGGCCGTCGTCGGCCAGTCGTGGGACGAGCTCGTCGGGTCCGACTACTGGACGGCGTTCCCGGCCAACGTCGACAACGAGTTCGGCCGCGCCTACCGCGAGGTGGTCGCCACCGGCCGGCCGCAGACGATCGAGGCCTTCTACCCCGAGCCGCTCAACCGGTGGTTCGAGGTGCACGCCGTCCCGGTGCCGGACGGCCTGACGCTGTACTTCTCCGAGGTCACCGCCCAGCGCCTGGCGCAGGACCGGCTGGCGCTGCTGGCGCGGGTCGGCACCGAGCTGACCGGCACCCTGGACCTCGCCGAGGCGGTCCGCCGCATCCCCCGTCTCGTGGTGCCCGAGCTGGGCGAGGCCTGCCTGCTGACCGTCCTCGACGACGAGGGCCGCCCGCGCGACCTGGGCTCGTGGCACAGCGACCCCGCCCGCCGCGACGCGCTCACCCGCTACGCCTCGGTCCGGCTGCCCGGGATGCCGCCGACCGCGCCGGTGGTCCGCGCGCTGGGCGGCGAGACGGTGGCCGCCGACGGCGCCGACGTGCTCGCCGCCCTGCCCGACGCCGAGGCGCACGCGCTCTACCGCGAGCTGGGCGCGCCCTCGGTGCTGGCCGTGCCGCTGCCCGGCCGCGACCGGGTGATCGGCGCGCTGACCTTCCTCGCCGGGACCGGCAGCAGCGCCGTCCGCGTGGACCCGCTCACGGCTCGCGAGGTGGCCGGCCGGGTGGGCCTCGCCCTGGACAACGTGCGGCTGTTCGCCCGCCAGCAGCAGGTGGCCGAGACGCTGCAGCGCAGCCTGCTGACCCGCCCGCGGCGCTCCCCGCTCGGCCGCATCGCGGTGCGGTACACCCCCGCGGCCGAGGCGGCCCGGGTCGGCGGTGACTGGTACGACGCCTTCACCCAGCCCGGCGGCGGCACCACCCTCGTCATCGGCGACGTCGTCGGGCACGACACCGCGGCCGCGGCGGCCATGGGCCAACTGCGCTCGCTCCTGCGGGGCATCGCCGCCTACAGCGACGCCGGCCCGGCCGAGGTGCTGCGCGGCCTGGACACCGCGATGGCCACGCTCGCGGTCGACACGTACGCCACCGCCGCCGTCGCCCGCTTCCAGAGGTCGGAGGAGGACGCCGGGACCGGCCGGACCCGGATGACCCTGTCCAACGCCGGGCACCTGCCGCCGCTGGTCCTGGCGCCCGGCGGCGGTCCGGTGGTGCTGCCCGAGGGCCCGGGGGACCTGCTGCTGGGCGTCGACCCGGACAGCCCGCGGACCGAGTGGACGGTGTCCCTGGACCGCGGCACGACGGTGCTGCTGTTCACCGACGGCCTGGTCGAGCGGCGCACGACCGACCTCGACAGCGGGCTGGCCCGGCTGGCCGCCACGGCCCGCGAGCTCGCCGGCCGCCCGCTCGGCGTGCTCTGCGACGAGCTCATCGAGCGGCTGGTGCAGGGCCGGCCGGAGGACGACGTCGCCCTGGTGGCCCTGCGCCTGGACGGCCGGGACACCCTCGGCTGAGGGTCCTCAGCCGACGGTGCTGCCGTCGTCGTCGGTGCGGCGCGGGGTGCCGCGCCCGTCGGCCTCCTCGGCCCGCCCCTCCTCGAGCTCGACCTCGGCCTCCAGCCGGTGGGCCTCGCCGGCCACCGTGGCGGCGGCGTCGCCGTGCGACTGGCCGTAGACCTCCTCGGCCCGCCCCAGCAGCTCCTCCGCCTTCGCCCTGGCCCTGTCGATGAAGCTCATCGCGCTCCCGCCCTCCCTGGTCCCCGGGCCGGTGCCCGGTGTGCCGCGTCCTGGATCTCGCCGACCAGCTCCTCCAGGATGTCCTCCAGCGCCACCACGCCGACCACCCGGCCCCCGTCGGTGACCGCGGCGAACTGCGCCCGCCCGGCCTGCATGACCCCGAGGGTGCGGCGCAGGTCGTCGGCGGCGGCCACCCGCGGCAGGGGGCGGGTGATGTCGCGGACCCGCGGCTCGGGTGCGCCGTCGGCCACCAGCACGTCCTTGACGTGCACGTAGCCGAGCAGCCGCTCGCCGTCGGCGACCGGGAAGCGGGAGAACCCGGTGGCGGCGGCCGCCCGCTCGACGGCGGCGGTGTCGTCGCCGGGGGAGACGACGGTCAGCGCCGCACGCGGGATGAGCACCGAGCGGGTGTCCCGGTCCTCCAGGCCGAGGGCGCCGGTGAGCAGCTCGTGGCCCCGCTCGTCGAGCAGCCCGCCGGCGCGCGACTCGTCGAACAGGCCGGCCACCTGGTCACGGGTGAACGCGCTGGTGACCTCGTTCCTGGGCTGCACGCCCATCAGCCGCAGCACGCCGTTGGCCAGCGCGTTGAGCGACACGATGACCGGCTTGAGGACGGTGACGACGGCGGCCAGCGGCGGCGCGAGCGCCAGCGCCGCGCGGTCGGGCCCGGCCAGGGCCAGGTTCTTGGGCACCATCTCGCCGATCACCACGTGCAGCGCGACGACGACGGTGAGCGCGATGACGAAGGCGATCGGGTGCACCAGCGCCTCGGGCACCGCGAGCAGCTCGAACACCGGCTCGAGCAGGTGCGCCACCGCCGGCTCGCCGATGGCGCCCAGGCCCAGCGAGCACACCGTGATCCCGAGCTGGGCGCCGGCCATCATCAGCGAGACGCGCTCCATCGCCGCGAGCGTCGTCCGGGCGCGGCGCGAGCCGGCCTCGGCCAGCGGCTCGATCGACGAGCGGCGGGCGGAGACCAGCGCGAACTCCGCGCCGACGAAGAAGGCGTTGGCCAGCAGCAGCACGACGGCGACGAGCACGCCGACCCAGTCACCCACGGTCGTCCTCCTCCTGCTCGTCGCCGGTCGTGGCGGGCAGGCCCCCGACGACGGCGCGCTCCACCCGCGTGCCGTCGACCCGCTCGACCCGCACCCAGACGCCGGCCGGCAGGCCCTCGGCCTCGGCGGCGAGCTCCGGCGGCAGGGCCGGCCGCGCCTCGATCCGGTCGCCGACGTCGGGGATGCGGCCCAGCACGTGCAGCACCAGGCCGCCCAGGGTCTCCCAGTGCCGGTCGGCGGGGACCGCCAGGCCGGTGGCCGCGGCCACCTCGTCGGGCCGCAGCAGGCCCGACACCGACCAGGTGCCGTCGCCGCGGTCGACGACGTCGTCGCCGGTCTCGGTGTCGTACTCGTCGGTGAGGTCGCCGACCAGCTCCTCGACCAGGTCCTCCACGGTCACCACGCCGTCGGTGCCGCCGTACTCGTCGACGACGACGGCCATCTGCAGCCCGCCGCGGCGCAGGTCGCCGAGCAGGTCGTCCAGCCGCCGCGACGTCGGGACGAACAGCGCCGGCAGCATCACCGCCGACACCGGCGTGTCCGCCCTGCGGTCGCGGGGGACGCCGAGGGCGTGTTTCACGTGCACCATCCCGACGACGTCGTCGACCCCGCCGGCGGCGACGACCGGGAAACGGGAGTGGCCGGAGTCGCGGGCGGTGGTGAGCACCTCGTCGACGGGTGCGTCGGCGTCGACGGTGGTGGTGCGGGTGCGCGGCGTGGCGGCGTCGCTGGCGCGCAGCTCGCCGAAGGCCAGGCCGCGCTCGAGCAGGACGGCGGTCTCGGCCGGCAGCGTGCCCTGCCGGCCGGAGCGGCGGACCAGCGAGGTCAGCTCCTCCGGCGAGCGGGCCGAGGCCAGCTCCTCCTGTGGCTCGACGCCGAACACCCGGCGCAGCAGCGCGTTGGCCCACCCGTTGAGGAACCGGATGAGCAGGGACGTGGCGCGGGTGAAGCCGCGCTGGAAGCCGGCGACGGCCCGCGCGGTGCGCAGCGGGTCGCTGATCGCCAGGTTCTTGGGCACCAGCTCGCCGAACACCATCGTCAGCGCGGTGGCCAGGACCAGCGCCAGGGTGATCGACACCGACCGGGCGGCGGTGCCGGACAGGCCGACGGACTGCAGCGGCTCCCGGAGCAGGGCGGCGATCGACGGCTCGGCGACGAAGCCGATGGCCAGGTTGGTGATGGTGATGCCGAGCTGTGCGCCCGACAGCTGGGTGGACAGGGTGCGCAGCGCGTCGAGCACGCCGGACGCGCCCCGCGTGCCCGCCGCCGCCTCGCGCTCGACGGTGGGCCGGTCGACGGTCACCAGGGCGAACTCGAACGCCACGAAGGCGGCGCAGGCGAGCACGAGGACGAGGCCGACCAGGAGGAGCAACCACTCGGTCATGCAGCGCCTCGGAGGCGGGGGTGGGACGGGGGACGGCTCGTATGGTGAGGCAGGCTCACGAGGGGGCGGTCATCCTCCGGCGAAGGGGGGCAGCACGTCGACGACCGCCCCGGGTGCCAACTGCAACGCGCGGTCGCGCGTCTGCGTTCCGTCGACGAGGAACGAGCAGGCGGTGAGCACCCGCTCGAGCCGCTCGCCGTGGGTCTCGACGATCCGGCCGACCAGCTCCTCGAGCGTGCCGGCCGCGCAGGTCTCGGTGTCGACGCCGGCCGCGGCTCGGGCCCCGGCGAAGTACCGCACGGTGACCGCCGGGGGAGCGGGCTGGGGGGACACCTCAGCCGCCGATCGCCGACATCGGCCGGCTCGGCTGCAGGAAGCTCGGGTCGTCGATCCCGTGACCGGGCAGCTTGGCCAGCGTGGCGATCCGCCAGCGGTCGGCCAGCTCGTCGTCGGTGGCACCCTCGCGCATCGCCGTCCGCAGGTCGGACTCCTCGCGGGCGAACAGGCAGTTGCGGATCTGGCCGTCGGCGGTGAGCCGGGTGCGGTCGCAGGTGCCGCAGAAGGAGCGGGTCACCGAGGCGATGACGCCGACCGTGGCCGGGCCACCGTCGACCAGCCAGCGCTCGGCCGGGGCCGACCCGCGCTCCTCGGTGTCGGGCGTGAGCTCGTGTGCGGCCGACAGCCGCTCCAGGATGTCCTCGGCGGTGACCATCTCGCCGCGGGTCCAGGCGTGGTGGGCGTCGAGCGGCATCTGCTCGATGAAGCGCAGCTGGTAGCCGCGCTCGAGGCAGAAGTCGAGCAGCGGGACGGCGTCGGCCTCGTTCATCCCGCGCAGCAGGACGGCGTTGACCTTGACCGGGGTGAGCCCGGCGTCGTGCGCGACCGCCAGGCCGGCGAGGACGTCGTCGAGCCGGTCGCGGTGGGTCAGGGCCGTGAACCGCTCGCGGTCGAGGGTGTCGAGGCTGACGTTGATCCGGTCCAGGCCGGCCGCGGCCAGCGCCGGGGCGACCCGGGCCAGGCCGATGGCGTTGGTGGTGAGGCTGACCTCGGGGCGGGGGGTCAGGGCGGTGGCGGCCTCGACGATGCCCACCAGCCCGGGGCGCAGCAGCGGCTCGCCGCCGGTGAACCGGACCTCCTCGATGCCGAGCCGCTCGACGCCGATGCGCACCAGCCGGACGACCTCGTCGTCGGTGAGCTGCTCGACCTTGGGCAGCCACTGCAGGCCCTCGGGCGGCATGCAGTAGGTGCAGCGCAGGTTGCAGCGGTCGGTCAGCGAGACCCGCAGGTCGGTGGCGACGCGGCCGTGCCGGTCGACCAGCCCGCCGCTGCCGGGGGACACGGCGGGCGCGGGTGTGCGGCGCACCACCGGGTCGGGCAGCGGGCTGGGCGTGGTCACGACAGCGAATGTAGTGGCGCGCGGCCCGTCCGCGCCGCCCCCGGACACGACGACGGGGGCGACCCGGGTGCGGGCCGCCCCCGTCGGGGGAGTGCGGGTCAGGCGAGGTCAGCCGATCGGGGTGGGGTCGGTCGGGTCCGGCGGGACCGGCACCGAGCCCTGGATGCGGTTGCGCGCCTGGCAGTCGGTGGTGCAGTCGGTGGCACCGGCCGACAGCTCGATCGCGTCCTCGCCGAGGACGCCGCCCATGCGGCCGCCCGAGGCGACCGACCAGCGGGTGGTGGTGGCGGTCTGCTCGAGCTTGGTGGCCACCTGCGGGCTGTCCTTGCCGAGCAGCATCTGGTGGGTGGCGTCGGCGGCGATGCCGTCACCGAAGTTGATCTTTCCCGTGTACTCGTTGACGAAGTAGAAGAGGCCGGCGCCGAGGGTGTGGACGTACTCGACCGCGGTGCCGAACTCCTGCTCCATCTGGAAGATGCCGCCCTGGGGGGCGTCCTTCGACTGGACCTTGAACTTGCCGCCCGCGGTGCTGAACTCGGTGACGAGGACGTCGTCACGCAGGCGCAGGTCGCTGATCCGGACGCTGCGCAGCTGCGCCGCGGTGAGCACGGGCACCTTCGAGGCGAACACGACGGTCGGCCGGGTGACCATGCGCTGGGCACTGGGCGCCCCGGTCAGCGTGTAGTCGTAGACACCGAGCGTCGCGGGGTCGATCCTGTACGTGACGTGCTGGCCACGAACGGTGATCGAGCTCGTCGGCGTCACGCCCTGCAGACGGGTCTCGCGACCGGCGGCGGGGTTGTACGTCCGGCCGTTGACGGTGACCGAGAAGTCGCCGCCGGCGCTGCCGCCCTCAGCGCCGCCGTCGTCACTGCCGGCCCACGCGGTGCCGGGTGCGAGCAGGGGGGCGAGGGCCGAGAGAACGGCGAGCAGCAGGACGAGCACGGCACGGAGGGGCAGCGGGCGGGACGCGGGCTGCCGGGTGGTGGAGGCCACAGGGCTCCTCATGTTCGGTGAGCGGGTCGTCACAGAAAGTACGTGAAGTTTCATGCACCTGGTCCTCGACCCGCCGTGTCGACGAACCGGGACGACGACACCGGAGCGGGTGGTTACCGTCGGGGACGCCACCCGAGGAGCCCGCGGACGGATCCGCGCTCGCCTGTGGCCAGGAAGCGCGAGAGAGCCCGTGTCACCCCGCACCGTCCTCCGGTCCGTCCTGGGGCCCTACGCCCGCCTGTTCGCCGTCCCGGGGGCCGCCTGGTTCTCCCTGGCCGGCTGGGTCGCCCGCCTCCCGCTGCCGATGCTGGGCCTCGGCGCGGTCCTGCTCGTGGAGGGCGAGTCCGGCAGCTACGCGCTGGCCGGCGCCGTCTCCGGGACGCTGGCGCTCTCGGCCGCGGTGGCCGGACCGCAGTGGTCACGGGCGATGGACCGGCGGGGCCAGGGCGCCGTGCTGCGGGCGGCGATGGCGGCCTACCTGGTCACCGGGCTGACCTTCGTCGGCGTCGTGGTCGGCGACGCGCCACGCTGGAGCTGGTTCCTCCTCGCCGCGCTGACCGGCGCGAGCCTGCCCAACATCGGCGCGATGGTGCGGGCCCGGTGGGCCGCCGCGCTGGAGGACGCCGAGCGGCGGCAGACCGCCTTCGCCTTCGAGGCCGTCGTCGACGAGGTCGTCTTCGTCGTCGGCCCGCCGCTGGTCACCGTGCTGGGCACGCTGGTCGCCCCGGCCGCCGGCTTCACCACCGGCATCGTGCTCGGGACCGTCGGCGGGCTGTGGCTGGCCCGCCAGCGGGACACCCAGCCGGCGGTCGTGCCGGTCGCGAGGGGCCAGCGGCGCGGCCGGGCGGCCGCGCTCGGACCGGCGGTGATCGTCGTCTGCGCCGCCTACCTGGGCGTGGGCACGGTGTTCGGCGCCATGGACGTCGTCGTCGTCGGGTTCGCCGAGGAGCAGGGGGTGCCCGCCCTCGCCGGGCTGGCCCTGGCCCTCTACGCCGGCGGGAGCCTGGTCGCCGGCCTGGCCTACGGCGTCGCCCGGCTGCGCGGCACGCTGTCGGCCCGCTTCCTCGTCACCGCGGTCGCCTTCGGGCTGGCCGCGCAGGCGCTGTGGGCCGTGGCCTCCCTGCCGCTGCTGATCGGCGCGGGGTTCCTGGCCGGGCTCGCCGTCGCGCCGGTGCTGGTCTCCGGGGCCTCGCTGGTCGAGTCGCGGGTGCCGCGGGCGGCGCTGACCGAGGCGCTGGCGTGGACCAACACCGGGCTCACCCTGGGCGTCACGGCCGGGTCGGCGCTGGCCGGCGCGGCGGTCGACGCCTGGGGCGCGCAGGCGGCCTTCGCCGTCCCCGCGCTGGCCGCCGGCGGGGCCGCGCTGCTCGCGCTGGCCGGCGCGCCGCTGCTGCGCCGTCCCGTGCCCGCCGGGGGAGCCCCGTCACGGGTTGAGGACGCGGTCGGCGGGTAGGCGGCGGGAGCGGGGAGATCGCGCGCCACCGGATGGCGCGCCGCCCGCCGTCCGCCCACCCCAGGAGGAGGCCCCGTGGCATCCGTGCCCACCATCGCCCTGAACAACGGCGTCGAGATCCCGCAGCTGGGTTTCGGCGTCTACCAGATCCCGCCGGAGGAGACCGTCTCGGCCGTCCGGACCGCGCTCGAGGTCGGCTACCGGCACATCGACACCGCCGAGATGTACGGCAACGAGAAGGAGGTCGGCCAGGCGGTCCGCGAGTCGGGCGTCGACCGCTCGGAGGTCTTCGTCACGAGCAAGCTGAACAACGGCTTCCACCGCCGAGACGACGCGCTGCGCGCCTTCGACCAGACGCTGGCCGACCTCGGCCTCGACCAGCTCGACCTGTTCCTCGTCCACTGGCCGCTGCCCACCATCGACGTCGACTACGTCGAGACGTGGAGGGCCATGGAGGAGATCTACCGGTCCGGCCGGTGCCGGGCGATCGGCGTCTCCAACTTCCAGGTCCACCACCTGCGGCGGCTGTTCGGCGAGACCGAGGTGCGGCCGGCGGTCAACCAGATCGAGGTGCACCCCTACCTCGCCAACGACGAGCTGCGCGCCTTCGACGCCGACCACGAGATCGTCACCGAGGCCTGGTCGCCGATCGCGCAGGGCAAGGTGCTCGACGACCCGGCGATCACCGCGATCGCCGAGAAGCTGGGCCGGACGCCGGCGCAGGTCGTGCTCCGCTGGCACGTGCAGCGCGGCGACGTCGTCTTCCCGAAGTCGGTGACCCGCAGCCGGGTCGAGGAGAACTTCGCGCTCTTCGACTTCGAGCTGGACACCGGCGACATGGCCGCGATCACCGGCCTGGACCGCGGCGAGCGCACCGGCCCGGACCCGGACACCTTCGACTACGTCCCGCGCTGAGGGACCCCCTCGCGACGATCACGGAGCCGTGACCACCGGGACCGCCGTCCCCGTGGTCACGGCTCCGTGATCGTCGTGGCGCTCAGTCCGTCGTGACGAAGTCGATGAGCTCCTCCACCCGGCCGATGAGGGCGGGCTCGAGGTCGGTCCAGGTGCGCACGCGGGCGAGGATGCGCTGGGCCCAGACGTAGCCGGTGTCGTCCTCCCAGCCGAGCCGGCGGCACACACCGTCCTTCCACGACTCGCCCCTGGGCACCGTGGGCCACTCGCGGATCCCGACCACCGACGGCTTGACGGCCTGCCAGATGTCGATGAACGGGTGGCCGACGACGAGCGCGTGGTCGCCGGTCACCTGCCCGGCGATGCGGGACTCCTTGGAGCCGGTGACCAGGTGGTCGACCAGCACGCCCAACCGCCGCCCGGAGGACGGGCGGAACTCCCGGACGATGCCCGGCAGGTCGTCGACGCCGTGCAGGGGCTCGACGACGACGCCCTCGATGCGCAGGTCGTGGCCCCAGACCTTCTCGACCAGCTCGGCGTCGTGCTTGCCCTCGACGTAGATGCGCCCCTCGCGGGCCACCCGCGCCCGGGCACCGGTCACGTAGGTCGAGCCGGACGCGCTGCGGGTGGGCGTCGCCGGGCCCCTCGGGGTCGGGCGCACGAGCACCACCGGCCGGCCGTCGACCCAGAACCCGGGGCCGAGCGGGTAGGCGCGCACCTTCCCGAACCGGTCCTCGAGGTGGACGACGTCCTTCTCGCAGCGGACCACGGCACCGACGAACCCGGAGCTCGGGTCCTCGACCACGAGGTCGCGCTCGGCGGCCACCTGCGTCGGCGGCTTCCTGACCGTGCGGGGGTGCACCAGGTCGTCATGGGGGGAACGCGGCGGCACGGTCCCAGGAGAGCCGATGACGGCGCGCCCGGCGGGGAGACGCGCCGAGGGAACGGGACCGGGAGTGGCACGCGACACGCCCGGGCGAGGTGGTGCTCGCGCTGGGTCACCGTTCGTCGCGGGCGGTCCGGTGTGCTCCCGGACACCGCGGACGGGCTGCTGACCTGCGGGGACACCCCGGCGGACCGCCGCGGCCGGTCGCCGTCCGGCGTGCGTGACGGCCGTCACGCGGCGTCCCCGTCCGAAGGAAGATCGACTCCGGCCGTTTCGGTCCGTCGTGCCTGGTCACCCATCTACCCGACCGTTCCACCAGAGCTCAGATGGGAGCGAGAAACGACGATGATCGGCACCGACACCATCAGCCGTGTGATCGGCCAGGACGTCTACGACGCGTCGGGCGAGAAGATCGGCTCGGCCTCCGAGGTCTACCTCGACGACGAGACCGGTCAGCCGGAGTGGGCCACGGTGCGCACCGGCCTGTTCGGCACCAAGGAGTCCTTCGTACCGCTGCGTGACGCCGACCTGACCAACGAGGGCTTGCGCGTGGGCGTGAGCAAGGCCCAGGTCAAGGACGCCCCGAAGATCGACACCGACGGCCACCTCTCCCCGCAGGAGGAGCAGGAGCTGTACCGGTACTACGGCCTGGGCACCGGCACGCAGTCGACCACGCAGACCACCACCGACACCGGCCAGGCCGGCACCTACGCCACGGACCAGACCCGGACCGACCAGGACCTGACGACGGCCGGCACGGGCACCGCGGGCACGGCCGGCACGGGCACCGCGGGCACGGCCGGCACGACCGGCCGGGACCGCGACGGCGACGGCGTCTACGACGACGTCCAGGGTGGCACCGTCGGCCGCGACACCTCGGGCCCGACGACCGACAACGCGATGACCCGCTCCGAGGAGCACCTCCAGGTCGGCACCCAGCGCGTCGAGGCCGGGAAGGCCCGGCTGCGCAAGTACGTCGTCTCGGAGAACGTGACGCAGACCGTGCCGGTCTCGCGCGAGGAGGTCCGGGTCGAGCGCGAGCCGATCACCGACGCCAACATGCCCAACGCCATGGACGGCCCGGCCATCTCCGAGGAGGAGCACGAGGTCACGCTGCACGCCGAGCGTCCCGTCGTCTCCAAGGAGGCCACCCCGGTCGAGCGCGTCCGCCTCGACACCCAGACCGTCACCGAGCAGGAGACGGTCAGCGGTGAGGTCCGCAAGGAGCAGATCGAGGTCGACGGCGGCCAGACCGGCGTCGCCGGCACCGGCACCACCACCGGGACCACCACCGGGACCACGGGTCAGGACGACCGCGGTCTGGTCCAGAAGGCCAAGGACGCCCTGGACCGCGACAACGACGGCAAGATCGGCCGCTGACACAGCACCACGGCTGACGCCCGGCAGCACCACCCGGGCAGCACGCACCGGCGGCGGCCGGCCGGGGAGACCTCTCCCGGGCCGGCCGCCGTTCGCCCACCCGGGCGGTCCCGGTCGCCCTCCGGCCGCCTGCCCGGCCGGACGGTGTCCGCTGCTCGCGCGGGTGGGATGCTCGGCGGCGTGACCGAGACCACCGCGTCGCCCTCCGCGACCGACGCGTTCCCCGGAGGGCCCGAGGACCTGGCCGCCGCGCTGCGGGCGACCGGCTACCTCCCCGACGAGGGCCTGGCCACCGCGGCCTACCTGGCGCTGGTGATGCGCCGCCCGCTTTTCCTCGAGGGCGAGGCCGGTGTCGGCAAGACGGCGCTGGCCCAGGCGCTGGCCCGGGTCACCGGCCGCCCGATCTACCGGCTGCAGTGCTACGAGGGCCTGGAGGCCAGCCAGGCGCTGTACGACTGGGACTTCGGCCGCCAGCTGCTGCACCTGCGCGCCGCCGAGGCCGCGCACGCCACCGCGGACACCGCGAGCCTCGAGGCCTCGCTCTACGACCGCCGCTTCCTGCTCGCCCGGCCGCTGCTGCAGGCGCTGGAGGACTCCCCGAGCGTGCTGCTGGTCGACGAGGTCGACCGCGCCGACGACGAGTTCGAGGCGTTCCTGCTCGAGGTGCTCTCCGACTTCACCATCTCCATCCCCGAGCTCGGCACCGTCCGCGCGGAGGTCCCGCCGCTGGTGGTGCTGACCTCCAACCGCACGCGCGAGGTGCACGACGCGCTCAAGCGCCGCTGCCTCTACCACTGGCTGCAGCACCCCGACTTCGACCGCGAGGTCGCCATCCTGCGCACCCGGCTGCCCGAGGTGACCGAGCGGCTGGCGCGCGAGGTCGCCCGGGCGGCGGCGAAGCTGCGCACCCTCGACCTGCTCAAGCCCCCGGGTGTGGCCGAGGCGATGGACTGGGCCACCGCGCTGCACACCCTCGGCGCGCGCGACCTCGACCCCGACCTCGCCGCCCGCACGCTCGGCGCCGTGCTCAAGTACCGCGAGGACACCGACCGGGTGCACGCCCTGGCACGGGGAGCGCTGTTCGGTGGCGGCTGAGGAAGGACCCCGTCCCTCTCACCCCTCGCGAGCTCAGGGTGAGCCTCCGGACGGGGCCGTTCCCGCACGTCGCGATGTCGTCGCCACGGTGCTGGGGTTCGCCCGCACGCTGCGCGCCGCCGGGGTCGCCGCCTCGCCGGACCGGGTGGAGGCGATGCTCTCGGCGGCCGGGGCCCTCGACGTCCTCGACGCGAGCGCCGTCTACTGGGCCGGGCGCCTGACGCTGTGCGCCGGTCCCGACGACCTCGACCGCTACGACGCCGCCTTCGCCGCGTACTTCGGCGGCGAGGCGCCCCGCCGGACCACCCCGGTGGCGCAGAAGCCGCCGACCCTGGCGACCTCCGCGCCGCTGGACGCCGGCGCCGGCACCGGCGAGGACGGCGAGGACGCCCCCGACCTGGCCGCGCAGGCCAGCGGCGATGAGGTGCTGCGCCACCGCGACGTCGCCGACCTCACCCCCGCCGAGCGCGAGCACCTGCGCCGGCTGTTCGCGCTGGTGGTCCCGGCGTCGCCGATGCGCCTGTCCCGGCGCCGGCGCCCCAGCCCGCACGGCGCCGTGCACGCCGGCCGCACCGTGCGGCGCTCGCTGCGCGACGGCGGCGAGGTCACCCGCCTGCTGCACCGGCGGGCCCGGCCCCGGCCGCGGCGGGTGGTGCTGCTGGTCGACGTCTCCGGGTCGATGGCCCCCTACGCCGACGCGCTGCTGCGCTTCGCCCACGCGGCGGTGCGGGCCCGGCCGGCGTCGACCGAGGTGTTCACCGTGGGCACCCGGCTCACCCGTGTCACCCGCGAGATGCGGCTGCGCGACCCCGACCGGGCGCTGGCCGCCAGCGGCCAGGCCATCCCCGACTGGTCCGGCGGCACCCGCCTCGGTGAGGTGCTCAAGGCCTTCCTCGACCGCTGGGGCCAGCGCGGCACCGCCCGCGGCGCCGTCGTCGTCGTGTGCAGCGACGGCTGGGAGCGGGGCAGCCCCGACCTGCTGCGCGAGCAGATGGCGCGGCTGCGCCGGCTCGCGCACGCCGTCGTCTGGGTCAACCCGCACAAGGGCCGGGCCGGTTACGAGCCGCTGACCGGCGGGATGCAGGCCGCGCTGCCCTCGGTGGACGCGTTCGTCGCCGGGCACAGCCTGGCGGCCTTCGAGGAGCTGTCGGCGGTGATCTCCGGTGCATGAAGGACCCTCCTGCCCCCCACCGCTCGCGAGCTCGCGGCGGGCCCCTGCAGGAGGGCCGAACGTCGAGGTGGAGGAGCAGCCACGTGCGTGATGTCTTGGACGACCTGGTCGGCTGGTGGCAGGCCGGCGAGACGGTCGGGATGGGGACGGTGGTGGCCACCTGGCGCTCGGCGCCGCGGCCGGCGGGGGCGTCGATGCTGGTCGGCCCCGACGGGACGGCGGTGGGCAGCGTCTCCGGCGGCTGCGTCGAGGGGGCGGTGTACGAGGAGGCCAAGGACGTCGTCGAGACCGGCGTCCCCACCCTCGAGCGGTACGGCGTCAGCGACGACGACGCCTTCGCCGTCGGCCTGACCTGCGGCGGGATCCTCGACGTGTTCGTCGAGCCGGTGTCGCGGGAGTCGTTCCCCGAGCTGGGCGAGATCGCCGAGTCGGTGGGCCGGCACGAGCCGGTCGCCGTCGTCACCTGCGTGCGCGGGCCGGAGGACCGGATCGGCAGGCGGCTGGTGCTCTGGCCCGACCGGCGCTCCGGCACCCTCGGCCTGCAGCGCCTGGACGACGCCGTCGCCGACGACGCCCGCGGCATGCTCGCCGCCGGCCGGACGGCGACGCTGACCTACGGCCACGACGGCGAGCGGCGCGGCGACGAGCTCACCCTGTTCGTCTCCTCCTTCGCCCCGCCCGCGCGGATGGTCGTCTTCGGCGCCATCGACTTCGCGGCCGCCGTCGCCCGGGTCGGGGCGTTCCTCGGCTACCGGGTGACCGTGTGCGACGCCCGGCCGGTGTTCGCCACCGCGCGCCGCTTCCCCGACGCGCACGAGGTCGTCGTCGAGTGGCCGCACCGCTACCTGCAGGCCGAGGTCGACGCCGGGCGCATCGACGAGCGCACCGTGCTGTGCGTGCTCACCCACGACCCGAAGTTCGACGTCCCGCTGCTGGAGGTCGCGCTGCGGCTGCCGGTGGCCTACGTCGGGGCGATGGGCTCGCGGCGCACGCACGAGGAGCGGCTGGACCGGCTGCGCGAGGCGGGGCTGTCCCCCGACGAGCTCGCCCGCCTGTCCTCGCCGATCGGGCTGGACCTCGGTGCCCGCACCCCCGAGGAGACCGCCGTCTCGATCGCCGCGGAGATCATCGCCGGGCGCTGGGGCGGCAGCGGTGAGCGGCTGACCGCGATCGGGGGCCCGATCCACCGCACCGCCGAGCGGTGAGCGAGCGACCCCACTCGTACCGGGTCGAGGTCGTGGGGCTGCTCGTCTCGCCGGTGCACCGCTACGACGGGCGGCCGGGTGGAGGAGTCCCGCCCCAGGACGGCGACCGGGTGACGCGGGCCGGGGTCCGCGCGGGCCACGGCATCGTGGGTGACCGCTACGCCGGCCGGCCCGCCCACCGCGACGCCGCGGTCACCGTGCTGGCCGCCGAGTCGGTCGAGGCGCTGGCCGCCGAGCTCGGCAGCGGCGCGCTCGACCCGCTGCTCACCCGGCGCAACGTCGTCCTGCGCGGCGCCGAGGTAGAGGCCCTGCGCGGCGAGGTGTTCGCCCTGGACTGCGGCGAGGGCCCCGTCGTGCTGCGGGGCGGCCGCCCGGCCAACCCGTGCGCCTGGCTGGACACCGTGCTGGCCCCTGGCGCGCACCGGGGGATGCGCGGGCGCGGCGGCGTCCGGTGCGCGCCGCTGTCCGACGGCGTGCTGCGGCTGGGACCGGCCGTGCTCACCAGCGCCGCCCCGCTCGACCCGGCCCGGGCGGGGGAGGCCGTCCGGCCGGCCCCGCGCCGCCGCTGACACCCCCGTCCGGGGGTGGCCGGCGTCACAGTGCCGTCCGACGATGGCGGTCCGGCCGCCGAGGTGCTCCACGAGCCGCGCGACCGGCCTGCATCCGCGTAGCAGATCCGGTACGGCTGGTGCCGGGGACTGGAGGAGTCGATGAAGACCAGGGCAGCCGTACTGCGCGACACCGGGCAGCCGTTCGAGATCACCGAGCTCGAGCTCGACGAGCCCAAGGCCGGCGAGGTGCTCATCCGCTACGTCGCGGCGGGGCTGTGCCACTCCGACGAGCACCTGCGGCACGGCGACATCGTCCCGCAGTTCCCCATCGTCGGCGGGCACGAGGGCGCCGGGGTCATCGAGAAGGTGGGCCCGGGCGTCACCCGGCTGCAGCCCGGCGACCACGTCGTCTGCTCGTTCCTGCCGGTGTGCGGCCACTGTCGCTGGTGCTCCACCGGCAAGTCGAACCTCTGCGACATGGGCGCGTCGATCCTCGTCGGGAACCTCCCGGACGGGACCTTCCGCTTCCACGACGCCGACGGCAACGACTACGGCGGCATGTGCATGCTCGGCACCTTCTCCGAGCGCGCCGTCATCAGCGAGAACTCCGCGGTGAAGGTCGACCCCGACCTGCCGCTGGACAAGGTCGTGCTCATCGGCTGCGGCGTCCCGACGGGCTGGGGCTCGGCCGTGCACGCGGCGGCCACCGAGCCCGGCGACACGATCGTCATCTACGGCATCGGCGGGATCGGCATCAACAGCGTGCAGGGCGCGGCGCTGGCCGGAGCGCGCAACGTCGTGGCCGTCGACCCGCTGCCCAACAAGCGGGAGGCCGCCGAGCAGTTGGGTGCCACGCACAGCTGCGAGACCGCCGAGGAGGCCCAGGAGCTGGTCCAGGAGCTGACCCGCGGGGTCGGCGCGGACAAGGCGATCATCACCGTCGGCGTCGTCGACGCGAAGGTGGTCACCGACGCGGTGAACACCATCCGCAAGGGCGGCACGGCGGTCATCACCGGCCTGGCCGACCCGACCAAGAACAACATCGAGCTCAGCAGCTCGCTGCTGACGCTGTTCGAGAAGACGGTGAAGGGCAGCCTGTTCGGTTCCGGCGACCCGTTCCACGACATCCCGAAGATGATCGAGCTGTACCGGTCCGGGGACCTCAAGCTGGACGAGCTGATCACCCAGACCTACACCCTCGACCAGGTCAACCAGGGGTACGAGGACCTGGTCAACGGCAAGAACATCCGCGGCGTCATCGTCTACGACACCCCTCCGCTGGAGGGCGCCCCGGCCTGACCTCCACGAGGTCTGCACACTGGTCCCCACGGGCCGGTGTGCAGACCTCGCCGTCCGTCGTCGAGGGAGGAGTCGCGTGGGGAACCCGACCGCGCCGCACCCGGTCATCGGGCTGCAGCGGGAGCGCGAGGTGCTCAGCGTCGCGCTGCGGACCAACCGGCACGTCGTCCTCGAGGGGCCCCCGGGCACGGGCAAGTCGACGCTGCTGCGCGCGATCGCCGCCGACGCCGGCCAGGAGGTCGTCTTCGTCGAGGGCAACGCCGAGCTCACGCCGGCCCGGCTGATCGGCCAGTACGACCCGGCCGCCGTCCTGGCCGAGGGCTACGTGCCCGCCAGCTTCACCGACGGGCCGCTGCTGACGGCGATGCGCGGGCACGGGCTGCTCTACCTCGAGGAGCTCAACCGGATCCCCGAGGAGACGCTCAACGTCCTCATCACGGTGCTCACCGAGGGCGAGATCACCGTCCCGCGGCTGGGCCACGTGCGGGCGGCGGCCGGGTTCCGCCTCATCGCGGCGATGAACCCCTTCGACGCCATCGGCACCGCCCGGGTCGGGCAGGCGATCGCCGACCGCATGTGCCGGGTGGTGCTCGGCTACCAGGAGGCCGACGCGGAGCGGGCCATCGTCGCCGCGGTCACCGGGGCGCCGCCGTCGCTGATCGGGCTCGCCGTCCGGCTGGTGCGCGCCACCCGGGTGCACCGCGACGTCCGCATGGGCTCCTCGGTGCGCGGCGCCACCGACCTGGTGCTGCTGCTGGGCGGCCTGCTCGACGTGCGCGGGCAGTCCGGTCTCGGGGCCGACGGCGCCCGGGAGACCGCCCGCGACGCCGCGTACGCCGCGCTGTCGGGCCGGATCCGCGTCGCCGAGGGCGTCGAGCGCACCCCCGAGGCGGTCATCGACGACATCCTCGACGACGTGTGGCCGGAGACGGGACCGCCACCGCCCGACGAGCAGCCCCCGGCCGATCCCTCGAGCGGTGGTGATCAGGGAAAAGGTGAGGGCCCGCCGGAGTCCCCGGCGGGCACCGACTCCCCGTCCTCCCTGCGGCGCGACCGGCGCTCCGGAGGCGGCCGGCGGCAGACCAGCCGCCGCGAGATGGCCGCCCGGCACGAGGCGTTCGAGGAGGTCAGCCCCGAGGTCGGCGAGCTCGACGAGGAGGCCTTCGCCGCGCTGATGGCCGAGGACGCCGACGCCGCGGCCGCCCTGCTCACCGACCTCGCCGCGGCCACCGACCGCGAGCTGCGCGCGGCGGCCCGGCGGCTGGCCGGGCGGGTGTTCGTCCAGGTCGGCCGGGTGGGCCGGACCCGCACCCGCGGCACCCGGCGGCTGGTGCCCGACCACCGCGGCGACGGCGACCTCGACCTCGACCGCACCCTCGACCGGTGGGACCTGGGCACCCCGCTCGAGCCCGGCGACCTGGTGACCCGCCGCTGGACCGGGCACCGGCGCGCCGTCTGCCTCGCCGTCGACACGTCGGGGTCGATGACCGGCCTCGGGGTGGCGATCGCGGCGATCGCGGCGGCCGGCGTCGTCCTCACCGGCGACGAGAAGCTGCGGACCAGCCTGCTCACCTTCGGCCGGGACGTCGACGTCGTGCAGCGCTCCGGCCACCGGCGGGCCGTCGAGGACGTCGTCACCCACCTGCTGGGGCTGCGCGGCCACGGGATGACCGACCTCGCCGCCGCCCTGCGCGCCGCCCGCCTCGAGCTGGCCGCCGAGGTCGCCGACGAGCGGGTCGTCGTCCTGCTGTCGGACTGCCTGCACACCACGGGCGACCCGCCGGAGTCCGCGCTCGGCGGCATCGACCGGCTGCACGTGCTCTGCCCGCTCCCGACGCCCGAGGCGGAGGAGGCCGCGCGGTCGCTGGCCGGACGCGGCGGCGGGACGGCGCAGATGGTGCGCACGGTGCGCGACCTCGGCCCCGCGCTCACCCGCCTGCTCGGTTGATCACCGGGTGCGTGCACGCCCGACCGGCGTGTCCGCGCGTGTCGGCGGCAACAGTCCGATGATCGACGGCCGCTACGGCAGCAGGCCCAGCCGCCGGGCGCGGACGACGGCCTCCAGGCGGGTGTGCGCGTCGAGCTTGGTCATCGCCGAGCCCAGGTAGCTCTTCACGGTCTCCGGCCGCAGCGACAGCCGCGCGGCGGTCTCCCGGTTGCTGCAGCCCAGCGCCACCTGGGTGAGCACGTCGACCTCGCGGCCCGACAGGTGCACCGTCGCCGGCTCGTCCTGCGCCGCGCCGAGAGCGGCCAGGCGGGTGCAGGCGGACAGCAGCCGGTCGCGCAGGGCGGCGTCGTCGGTGGCGGAGGCGGCCAGCCGCAGGTCGGCGTGCACCGCGCGCACCTCCTCCCACCGGGCGGGGTCCTCCGCCGCCGGCGGGCCGGACGGGACGGCGGCCATCAGCGCCAGCCGGCGGTCGACCTCGTCGCGGACGCCGAGCTCCGCGGCCATGCGCGAGGCCGCCCGGGCCAGCGCGTCGCGCACCCGATCGCCGACCGAGCCGCCCTCGCGGCTGGCGGCGTACAGCACCGCCCGCGGCCGGCCGTCGACCAGCACGGGGACGGCGGCCACGGTGCGCAGGCCCTCGGCCAGCACCGGCCCGTCGTAGTCGTGGGTGATGTCGAGCGCGCGGCCGTAGTCCTCCACGCCGGCCGCCCGGCCCTCACTGAGCACCCGGCCGCCCAGACCCGCGCCGGCGCGCACCTCCAGTCCCCGCAGGTACCGGGTGCGCCCGCCCAGCAGCTCGGCGATCCGGAAGCTGCCCGACCCGACCGGCCCGGCGAAGGCGACGCTCATCCCGGAGGTGGCGCGGACCTCGCGGACGGCGGCGCGCAGGGCGTCGCGGTCGTCGGGACGCGCGGCGGGCGGCAGCGGCACGAGACCTCCTCGCCGAGGGGTGGTGACCCGGGTCACGTTAGCGCAGGTCGCGAGGGTGGTCGGCAGACCCGGGAGGACGGCCGGCGGGCCCGGCGCGATCGGGGGTGGCGGCGGACGGGAGGCCCGGCCGACCATGCCCAGCACGCACCCCCGACGACGACGAGGAGGCCGTGATGCCCGGGCCTGCCACCTCCGCCTACCGCGCCGCCCGCGACCAGCTGCTCGCCCTGCGCGGCGACCCCGTGCGGGCGGCCGCGGAGTTCGGCTGGCCGACGATCGAGGGGCCGTTCAACTGGGCGGTCGACTGGTTCGACGAGGTCGCCCGCGGCGTCGAGCGGCCCGGGCTGGTGATCTCCGAGGACGACGGCAGCACGGGCCGGTGGTCCTTCGCCGAGCTGTCCCGCCGCTCCGACCAGGTGGCCGCGTGGTTGCGCGAGCGCGGGGTGCGGCGCGGCGACCGGGTCGTCCTCATGCTCGGCAACCGGGTCGAGCTGTGGGAGTCGATGCTCGCCGTCATGAAGCTCGGCGCGGTCATCATGCCGACGACGACCGCCCTCCCGCCCGCCGACCTCGCCGACCGCATCGGCCGCACCGGCGCCCGGCACGTCGTCGCCGACGCCGCCGAGGCCGCGAAGTTCGACGCCGTCCCCGGCGACTACGGCCGGATCGCCGTGGGTGGCGAGCCCGCCGGCTGGGCGCCCTACGCCGACGCGGCCGGCGCCCCGGACCGGCCGCTGGGCCACCCCGGCACCGAGCCCGGCGACCCGCTGCTCCTGTACTTCACCAGTGGGACCACCAGCCGGCCCAAGCTGGTCGAGCACACCCAGGTCAGCTACCCGGTCGGCCACCTGTCCACGATGTACTGGCTGGGCCTGCAGCCCGGCGACGTGCACCTCAACATCAGCTCGCCCGGCTGGGCCAAGCACGCGTGGAGCTGCTTCTTCGCCCCGTGGGCGGCCGAGGCGACCGTCTACCTCGCCAACTACCGGCGTTTCGACCCCGCGGTCATGCTCGAGCGGATCCGCAGCGCGGGGATCACCACCTTCTGCGCCCCGCCGACCGTCTGGCGGATGCTCATCCAGGCCGACCTGTCCGCCGGCCCGGGCGACCTGCGCGAGGTCATCGCCGCCGGTGAGCCGCTCAACCCCGAGGTCATCGAGCAGGTGCGCCGGCGCTGGGGACTGGTCCTGCGCGACGGCTACGGCCAGACCGAGACGACCGCCTCGGTGGGCAACCCGCCCGGGGCACAGGTGCGGCCGGGCTCCATGGGCCGCCCGCTGCCGGGCGTGCCGGTGGTGCTCGTCGACCCGATCACCGGGCAGCCGGGGGACGACGGCGAGATCTGCCTGGACCTCTCGCAGCGGCCCGTGGGCCTCATGACCGGCTACCAGGGCGACCCCGAGCGGGCGGCGGATGCCATGGCCGGCGGCTACTACCACACCGGGGACGTCGCGACCCGGGACGCCGACGGGTACATCACCTACGTCGGGCGCACCGACGACGTCTTCAAGGCCAGCGACTACAAGATCAGCCCGTTCGAGCTGGAGAGCGTGCTGATCGAGCACCCGGCGGTGGTCGAGGCCGCCGTCGTCCCGGTGCCCGACCCCGTGCGCGCGGCCGTCCCCAAGGCCTACGTCACCCTGGCGCCGGGCTGGGAGCCGGGCCCCGAGACGGCGCTGGCGGTGCTGCGGCACGCGCGCGAGCGGCTGGCGCCCTACCTGCGGGTGCGCCGGGTGGAGTTCGCGGAGCTGCCGAAGACCATCTCGGGCAAGATCCGCCGCGTCGAGCTGCGGCAGCGCGAGGAGCACGCGGCGCCGCAGGGCACCGGCACCGACTACGCCGACACCGACTTCCCCGAGCTGCGCGGCTGAAGCGGCCCCCTGCCCGCCGGGAGCGCCGGCGGGCACGGGGCGGCGGCTCAGCGGTCGGCGTCGGTGTAGACGACCATCCCGCGGATGTTCTTGCCGTCGCGCATGTCCTCGTAGCCCTGGTTGATGTCCTCGAGCGAGTACCGGGTGGTCACCAGGTCGTCGAGCTTGAGCTGACCCTCCTGGTAGAGCGCGAGCAGCTCGGGGATCGCCGCCCGCGGGGCCAGGCCGCCGAAGATGGCGCCCTGCAGGTCCTTCTGCAGCAGCGTGAGCTCGAACAGGCTGAGCTTGACGTCGGTGTTGGCCGCGTTGCCCATGCCGGTGACGACGGCGCGGCCGCCCTTGCCGGTCAGGCTCAGCGCGGTCTGGATGTCCTCGCCCTGGATGTCCCCGACGGTGATGATCGTCTTGTCCGCCATCCGGCCCCAGGTCAGCTCGTTGACCTTCTCGGTGGCCTCCTCGGCGTTCTCGAAGACGTGCGTGGCGCCGAGGTCCATGGCCCACTCGCGCTTGCGCGCCACCGGCTCGATCACCATGACCCGCTTGGCGCCGGCCGCGGCCGCGCCCTGGACGGCGTTCATGCCGACCCCGCCGGCGCCCATGACGACGACGTTCTCCCCGGGCCGCACGTCGGCGACCTTGGTGGCCGAGCCCCAGCCGGTGGTGACACCGCAGCCGACCAGCGCCGCGACCTCCAGCGGGATGTCGGGCTCGATCTTCACCACCGACGCCTGGTGCACGGTCATGTAGGGCGAGAACGTCCCGAGCAGGCACATCGGGATGACGTCCTTGCCCTTCGCCTGCACCCGGTAGGTGCCGTCGGAGATGGCCGTCCCGGCCAGCAGGTTGGCGCCGAGGTCGCAGAGGTTCTGCATGCCCTTCGAGCACGGCGGGCACTGCCCGCACGCGGGGATGAAGGCGGTGACGACGTGGTCGCCCTCCTGCAGCCCGGTGACGCCGGGCCCCACCTTGGTGACCACGCCGGAGCCCTCGTGCCCGCCGATGACCGGGTAGAACGCGACCGGCGTGGCGCCGTTGACCAGGTGCTCGTCGCTGTGGCAGAGCCCGGAGGCGGCCAGCTGGACCTGGACCTCGCCCTCACGGGGGTCACCCAGCTCGATCTCCTCGACCGACCACTCCTCGCCGACACCCCACAGGATCGCGCCCTTGGTCTTCAACCCTCGTCCCTCCGTCCGCCCCGCCCTCGTCGGCGGGGTCACGGCGCACGGACTGTGCGCCGGGCCACAGACTGTGGCGGGCCGCAACCCCCGTCAAGTCCGCGGCAGCGGTGGTGCCCAGCGGCCGGGGTGGCAGGTGGTCAGCGTCAGGTGGGCGCCGGTGGGGCCGGCCCGGCCCGCGGTCCGCGACACTGGGCGGCATGTCGGGGGCTCCGGTGGTCGTGGTCGGCGCCGGCCCGGTCGGCACCACCGCGGCCCTGCTGCTGGCCCGGCACGGCCTCGAGGTCGTGCTGCTGGACCGCCGCCCCCGGCCCTCCGACCTGCCCCGTGCGGTCCACCTGGACGACGAGGCGCTGCGGGCGCTGGCCGACGCCGGCGTCGCGGACGGCTTCCTCGCGCTGAGCCGGCCCGCGGCGGGGCTGCGGCTGCTCGACGCCGGCCACCGGACGCTGGCCGAGTTCCGCCGGGAGCCGGACGCGGGCCGGCACGGCTGGCCGCAGGCGTCGATGTTCCACCAGCCCGACCTCGAGGAGCTGCTGGGCGCCGCCGTCGAGCGGGCGCCCGCCATCACGGTGCGCCGGGGTGCCGAGGTGGTCGGGCTGGCCGCGGCGGACCGGTCCGTCACGGTGGAGGTGCGGGACGGCGGCCGGCGCCGGGACGTCGTCGCCTCGGCGGTGCTCGGCTGCGACGGCGCGCACAGCACCGTCCGCGGCCTGCTCGGGACGCGGATGCGCGACCTCGGCCGGCCCGACCGGTGGCTGGTGGTGGACCTGCGCTCGCCGGCGCCGCTGCCGGTGTGGCCGGGCGTGCACCAGGTCTGCGACCCCGCCCGCGCGGCCACGTTCATGCCCGTCACCGGCGACCGGTACCGCGTCGAGGCGCGACTGCGCCCGGGGGAGACCGCGGCCGACCTCACCCGGTCCGCGACGCTGCACGCCCTGCTGGCGCCCTTCGGTGCACAGGACGCCGAGGTGGTCCGGGCCGCTGAGTACGTCTACCGCGCGCAGGTCGCCGACCGCTGGCGCCGCGGGCGGGTGCTGCTGGCCGGCGACGCCGCGCACCTGACCCCGCCGTTCGTCGGCCAGGGCCTGGGACTCGGTCTGCGCGACGTGCACCAGCTCGCCTGGAAGCTCGCCGCCGTCGTCGGGGGGACGGCCGGCGAGGAGCTGCTCGACAGCCACCAGGCCGAGCGCGAGCCGCACGCGCGGGCGCTGGTCCGGCTGGCGGCGCTGGTCGGGCGGCTGATGACCGGTGGGGGAGCGGCCGCCGCGCCGGTCCGCCGCGCGGTGCTCACCGCGGTCGGCCGGGTGCCGGCGCTGGCCGCCTACGCCACCGACAGCCGGACGCCGGCGCTGCGGGGCGGGCCGCTGGTGGACCGGCGCGGCCGGCCCGGCCGCCGGCTGGCCGGCACCCTCGTGCCGCGGGCGCGGGTGCGCGCCGGCGGGCGGGAGTGCCGCCTCGACGACGTCCTCGGCGCCGGTCCCGCGGTGCTCACCGCGGGCGGCGGCGTCCTGGCCGTCGAGGCCGGCGGGCGGCGGACCGAGGTCGACGACGTCGACGGTGTGCTCACGGCCTGGCTGCGGGCCGGCCGCGCGACGACGGTCGCCGTGCGGCCGGACCGGGTCGTCCGGTCGGCCTCCTGACGCATCGGCGGCCGGGAGCCGGGTAGGGGTCGGACATGCAGATCGACAAGAACCAGATCCTCGAGCTCCTGCGCTCCCAGGGTGACGACGCCAAGGCGCAGCAGGCCGACCAGGAGCTGCCCGGCCAGGTGGACACCGACGAGCACGCCGGGATCCTGCAGAAGCTCGGCCTGAACCCGATGGACCTCGTCAAGATGCTCGGCGGCGGTGGTGGCGGCATCGGCGGCGCGCTGGGCGGCGTCCTCGGCCGCTGAGGAAGGACCCCGTCCTCCCCACCCTCCGCAGGCTCAGGGCGGGACCCGGGACGGGGCCGCCCCGCCCCCCACCGCTGGCACGCTCGCGGCGCGCCCCTGCAGGGGGTCGCCCGGCGGGCACGCCCCCGGGGGTGCCTGGTGCACTCCCGCGGGCGTGCGTGTCCGTCGCACGCGATTGTGTGACGGGCATCACGACTCCGGCTATCGTGGGCGGGCCGCTCGCGCCCCCGGAGGTCGTCGTGCCCGCAGACTCCCGCGATCCCGCGGACACCCGCCTGCCCGTCCCGCCGTCCTCCCCGCCGCGGTGACCGCCGTCCCGCTGCAGGCCGGCCCGTCCGTGGCCGGCATCCCGCCGACCCGGGAGCTGCGGCCTCGCGCCGAGCCCGCGGCCGGACCGGCTGCCGAGGCCGAGCACCGTCTCGACGTCGCCGCCCAGCGCGAGGCGGTGGACGCCGAGCGGCACCGCATCGCCCGCGAGCTGCACGACAGCGTGGCCCAGCACGTCCTCTCGGCCGGGATGACCATCGAGTGGTGCCGGCCGGAGGTGGCCCACCACGCGGAGGTGCACGAGCGGCTCGGCCACGCCAAGGCGCTCACCCGCGAGGCCGTCGAGCGGCTGCGCGGGGCCATCCACGCGCTCTCGGTGCACGCGTCCGACGTCCCGGAACCGGGGCTGCCGGGGCTGCTGGACCGCCTGCCGACCGTGCCGGGGCTGGCGCTCGCCGTCCGCGTCGAGGGTCGGCCGCGGGTGCTGCCCCCCGACGCCGAGCACCAGCTGTTCCGGATCGCCTCGGAGTGCCTGTCCACCACCGCTCGGCACGCGCGGGCCGGCCGCGCCGTCGTCCGGCTGGGCTACCGCCCCGACGGGCTGCGGCTGTCGGTCGCCGACGACGGCGCCGGCGACCCCGAGACGCTGCGCCGCGCGCTGCGGGCCGCGGCCGGCCGGGACGACGGCCACCACCGCGGGCTGCTCAACATCGCCTCCCGCTGCCGCGAGCTCGGCGCCACGCTGCGCTTCACCCGTGCCCGCCTGGGCGGGGTGCGGGTGGAGGTCCGGCTGCCCCTGACCCCCGAGGAGACCGGTGACTGACCCGATCCGGCTGGTGATCGTCGACGACCACGCCATCGTCCGGCAGGGGCTGCGCTCGATCCTGGAGCGCGAGCCGGACATCGAGGTGGTCGGCGAGGCCAGCACCGCCGCCGGCGCCCTCGACCTGGTCGCCGCGGCCCGGCCGCACATCGTGCTGCTCGACCTCGAGCTCTCGGCCGGCTCCGACGTCACCGGGCTCGCCCTGTGCGGCGAGCTCACCGCCCGCACGCCGGCGCCCGGCGTCCTGGTGGTGACGACGTTCCTCGACGAGCGGCTGGTGCTCGAGGCCATCCAGCGCGGCGCCCGCGGCTACGTGCTCAAGGACGTCGACGCCGTCGCGCTGGTCGCCGCCATCCGCGCGGTGCGCCGCAGGGAGAGCGCCTTCGACAGCCACAGCGCCGCGATGGTGGTCCGGTCGCTGGCCGCCCCGCCGCCGCCCTCGCCGTCGTCCCCGGACCTCACCGGCCGCGAGCGCGAGGTGCTGGCGCTGCTGGCCCGGGGGCTGTCCAACGAGGCGATCGGCCGGGAGCTCTACATCTCGGCGACGACGGCGAAGTTCCACGTCACCAACCTCATGCGCAAGCTCGCCGTCTCCCGGCGCGCCGAGGCGGTCTACGCCGGGTCGAAGCTCGGCCTCATCTAGATGACTGATTCCAAGGGTCAGTGGTCGTAGGCGAGTAGCGATCGGCGGACGGGTTGGCCGATGTGGTCGTTGTGCCAGATCGCTGCGGTCAAGGCGAGCAGGCGCTGGAGCACCCGGATCAGCACACCAGCCGGGGTGTGGCCGCCGTGCCGTTCCAGGTCGAGTTGGCCTTTGAGGGTGTCGAAGACCGACTCGATGGTCTGGCGCAGCGGTTTGAACACCGAGGCACCGGGCCGGTCGGGTTCTCCGTGGCGGGGGCGGCGCAGCAGGATCAGGCCGGCGTCGGTCAGCTCGGCCTCGAAGCGGCGGCCGTAGTAGTGCTTGTCGGTGATGAGGATCTGGCCGGGATGACTCCAGACGAGGGCGGGGTCGGCACCGAGCAGGTCGAGCAGCACCTGGCGCTCATCGGCCTTGGCGCCGGAGATGGCGAAGGCGACCGGTAGTCCCTGCAGGGTGGCGATCAGGTGCAGCCGCAGTCCCCAGAAGTAGCGGGTGTGGCTGGCGCAGTAGCCGTACTCGGCCCAGCCGGCCAGCTCCGAGCGGCGCACTGCTTCCCGGGAGCGGGCGCATTCGATGGGCGTGGAGTCGATCACCCATACGTCGTCGGCCCACAGGCTGGTGTCGGTGGCCAGGGCGCGGATCAGCCAGATCACGGTGCCGGCGAGGCGGCGCAGCCGCTTGTTGTAGCCGGGCTGCTGGGGCAGGTAGGAAAACAGCGGGTGCAGTTGCTCGCCGGCGAACCGCAGCCAGCGCGCCTCGCTGGTGAACCCGAGCAGCGCCTGCAGCACCGCCAGGGTCACCAGCTCGGCATCACTGATCCGGGGGGCGATGCCGCTCGCCGGTCGCCAGGGCAGCCGCTCCGGCGCGGCCTTCAGCAGATCGTCAGTGCGGGCATACAGTGCCGTCGCGAGGGTGTCCAGGTCGGCGTCCACGAGGGCCTCCCGGCTCGACGTTGGGTTAGCAACGCCAAGCCTGAGCACCCTCGCCTGTGATCACACGGGCTTGAGCCCGGCCCCCTTGGAATCAGTCATCTAGTCGCGCGTGGTGACACGCCCGGTCGCGCGTGGCGACACGCGCACGACACGGTGTAACCGGACCACGACCCGTGAGGCCGCGCCGGGAGCCGGGCCGGACGTGTCGTGCGGAGGCTGCCTGGCCTCGACCGGAGGCTGCCCGGCTCTAGCTTGTCCCGGCATGACGACCACCGTGGCGGACTCCGGACAGGTCATCCTCGGCGACCGGGTGGTGCACCGCCTGGGCTACAGCGGCATGAAGCTCACCGGACCCCGGGTGCTGGGTCCCCCGGCCGACCGTGAGGCGGCGCTGGCCGTCCTGCGCCGGGCCGTCGAGCTGGGGGTCGACCACATCGACACCAGCGGCCTCTACGGCCCGCACGTCGTGAACGACCTGATCCGGGAGGCGTTGCACCCCTATCCCGAGGACCTGGTCATCGTCACCCGGGTGGGTGCCCGCCGGACACCGGAGGGGGCGTGGCAGGAGGCGCTGACACCCGCGGAGCTGCGCCGGTCGGTGGAGGAGGACCTGGAGCACCTCGGGCTGGACGCGCTGCACGTCGCCACGCTGCGGATGCCCGGCCTGAGCGAGCCGGCGGAACGCTCCCTCGCCGAGCCGTTCGAGGCGCTGGCGCGGCTGCAGCAGCAGGGTCTCGTCCACCGGCTCGGGGTCACCCACACCACCAGCCGGCAGGTGGCCGAGGCGCGTGCCATCGCGCCGCTGGCCTGCGTGCAGAACCACTACAACCTGATCCACCGCACCGACGACCGCCTGGTCGAGGACCTGGCCCGGGACGGGATCGCCTACACGGCGCTGGAGGGGGTCTCCTACACGTCGTTCTTCCCCGTCGGCGAGATGACGCCGCCGCAGTCGGCGGTCCTGGAGACCGTCGCCGGGCGGGTGGGGGCGAGCCCGGTCCAGGTGGCCGTCGCGTGGCTGCTCGCCCGTGCCCCCAACGTGCTGGTCATCCCCGGTGCGACCTCGGTCGCGCAGCTGGAGGAGCTGTTCGCGGCGGGCGAGGTCGAGCTCGGCCCCGCCGACATCGAGGACCTGGACCGCATCGCCGGCATGGGGGGACCCGCCCCGCCCCCCGGCGGCGGGCCCGCGTGGGGCGGCCGCCGGGGATGACCGCACGCCGGGTGGCGGCGCGACGTCGCCCTGCCGGCGGTGGCGACGCGGTTCAGCTGCCCTCGGCGATGCGCCTGATGGCGGCGAGGGTGGCCGGGACGCCCTCGTGCGCGGCGCGGGTGCGCAGCTCGATCTGCTGCTGCGCGTCCGCGCCGTAGCGCTCGGCCATGAACGCCAGCCCGTCGGGGAGGAACGCCCACGACTCGGTGAGCCGCGTGCCACCGTCGGCCGGCTCGAGCGCGTAGCCCCACCGGGCCCGTGAGCCGCCGACGGCCCAGGCGAACTCGCGGCCGCGGTCGGCCACGACCACCCGGCTGCGGGTCTCCCACGTGCGCTCCGGCGTGACGTTGCGGCCGGTGAACCAGTCGCCGACCGCACCCGTGGCGCCCTCGTCCCACCAGGCCGCGACGCAGACCGGGCTCCACTCGCCGGTGCGGGTCACGTCGCTGACCAGGTCGTAGAGCTCCTCGGCCGGGACGGCGACGACGACGGAGTCCGAGAACGTCAGGTCGGTCACCGGTGCAGTCTGCCCGTCACCGGGCGGAGGCGCGGGTGACCACGTCGGTGGCCCAGCTCTCCAGGCCGCTGTGGTCGCGGATGACCTCCACGCGGTCGCAGTACTCGGCGTAGGCGGGCAGGTCGCAGCCGCCCAGCGCCCACGAGCACCGCGGCTCGGGGGTCAGCCAGATCGGGTCACACCGGCGGCAGGGGTCAGGGGGAGGAACCGGCCGACCGGAGGTGGAGGTCGGGCCGTCCGGCCAGGTGCACCTGCCCGACCGGCCAGTGGGCGCGGACGCCCGTCCGTGCCGGACGAGATCGCCGATCTCGTGCGGCTGCGGGCGCCGGAGCGGACGAGATCGGCGATCTCGTCCGGGAGGGAGGGGCTGCGACGGCGACGACGACGCCGGGCATGCTGCGGGAGTGACTGCTGCCACCACCTACGACGTCGCTGCCGTCCGCGCCGACTTCCCGGCCCTGCGCGCCGGCGCCGCGCACTTCGACGGGCCGGGCGGCTCGCAGGTGCCACGCCAGGTCGCCGAGGCGGTGGCGGCCACCCTCACCGCGCCCATCGCCAACCGCGGGCAGGTCACCGCCGCCGAGCGCCACGCCGACGCGGTCGTCGTCGCCGCGCGGGCCGCGGTCGCCGACCTGGTGGGCGGCGACCCCGGCGGCGTGGTGTTCGGCCGCTCCATGACCGCGCTGACCTACGACCTCTCCCGCGCGCTCGCCGCCGGCTGGGGCCCGGACGACGAGGTCGTGGTCACCCGCCTGGACCACGACGCCAACGTGCGGCCCTGGGTGCAGGCGGCCGCGGCGCGCGGGGCCACCGTCCGCTGGGCCGACCTCGACCCCGGCACCGGCGAGCTGACGCCCGAGGCCGTCGCCGCCGTGCTGTCCGGGCGCACCCGCCTGGTCGCCGTCACCGGCGCCTCGAACCTCATCGGCACCCGCCCCGACGTCGCCGCGATCACCGCGCTCGCCCACGACGCCGGGGCGCTCGCCTACGTCGACGGGGTGCACCTCACCGCGCACGCGGCGGTCGACGTCGCCGCCCTCGGCGCCGACCTCTACGCCTGCTCGCCCTACAAGTTCCTCGGCCCCCACCTGGGCTGCGTCGTCGCCGCGCCGTCCCTGCTCGAGACGCTGCACCCGGACAAGCTGCTGCCCTCCACCGACGCCGTCCCCGAGCGGTTCGAGCTCGGCACGCTGCCCTACGAGCTGCTGGCCGGCACCACCGCGGCGGTGGAGTACCTGGCTTCGCTCGGCGGCGCCGACGGTGACCGGCGCGCCCGGCTGGTCGCGGGCATGGCCGCCGTCGAGGCGCACGAGGACCGGCTGCGCGAACGGGTGGAGGACGCCGTCGCGGAGCTGCCCGGCGTCACGCTGTGGTCGCGCGCCCGGCACCGCACGCCGACGCTGCTGCTCACCTGGGCCGACCGCCCCGCCGCCGAGGTGTCGCGGGCGCTGGCCGGGCGCGGCGTCAACGCGCCGGCGAGCAACTTCTACGCCATCGAGGCGTCCCGGCGGCTGGGACTGGGGGACGCCGGCGGGCTGCGCGTCGGCCTGGCGCCCTACACCGACGACGACGACGTCGACCGGCTGCTCGAGGGCCTGCGGGCGGTCTGAACCGGCCGGCCGGGGCGGGAGGGCGGACCGGCGGCGCGTCAGTCCCGGGCGCGCAGCTGCGGGAAGCCCTCCGCGAGCTGGCCGAACGCCGTCCGCAGGGCGTCGGACAGGTCGGCGCGCTGGTCGCCGAGCCACACCTCGAACGCCGTGGTCGCCGCCGCGCGGGTGGCGGTGGCGACCAGCCGGGGGAGCAGCGCCGCCGGGTCCTCGCCGCAGCGGCGGGCCACGTACCCGGCCACCACGCGGTCGACGTCGGCGCAGCGGACCTGCGAGTGGGCCAGCAGCGCCGGCTCGGTGAGGATCAGCCGCATCCGCTGGCGGAGCACCGGCAGGTCGGCCGCGGCGTAGTCGTTGACCTCGACGTAGGCGCCGAAGACGGCGGGCAGCACCGGGACGTCGTCGCCGGCCGCGGCGAGCAGGCCGGCCAGCCGGGCCACGTGGCCGGCGAAGTCCCCCCAAACGGCGTCGGCCTTGCTGCCCACCTGCCGGAAGAACGTGCGCCGGCTGGTGCCCGCGGCCGCGGCGATGTCCTCGATCGTCACCTGCTCGAACCCCGCGGCGGTGAACAGCTCCAGGGCCGCCTGCTCGATCCGCGCCCGGGTCCCCGCGCGGACACCGCCGAGCGCCCGGGGGAGGGGCCGGGCGGTGTCCGGGACGGTCCCGTGACCGTCCCCGGGGACGGCGGGGAGGGTCGACGTGCTCACGTCCCCATCCTGGCCCACCCGGTCGGACAGGTCGGTGCCGTCGCACCGGGCGGGTCGCGGGGACGCGCTTGCCGGTGGCACCGGGTGTCTCTAACGTCCTCGCCATCCCCCGCCCCGTGGAACCCGGAGGTCCGCATGCCCGAGACGCCCGCCCAGTCCGAGAGCCCGGCCGAGCCGACCGCCGCCGCCGAGGAGGTCCTGGTCGAGGAGTCCCTCGTCGAGGAGGTCTCCATCGACGGCATGTGCGGCGTCTACTGAGCCGTCCGGTCCCGTGGACCCCGCCGCTCCGGCCGCAGACGTCTTCGACCCGGTCCTGCCCTGGCGGCGGGCCCGGTCGGTCGCCCTGCGGCCGGAGCCGTTCGGGGCGCTCGTCTACCACTTCGGCAACCGGAAGCTCTCCTTCCTCAAGTCGAAGACGCTGGTCGCCGTCGTCGAGGCGCTGGCCGACCACCCCAGCGCCGACGCGACACTGCTCGCGTGCGGCGTCCCCGACGCCCAGCGGCCCGCCTACGTCAAGGCGCTGGCCGACCTGGCCCGCTCCGCCATGATCGAGAGAAGGACCTCGTCGCCCCCCGCCACTCGCCGGCTCGCGGCGGGTCCCTGCGACGAGGCCGCCCCGGAGGCTCACTCATGACCGCCGTCCTGCCGTCCCGTCCCGCAGCGCCGGAACGCCCCACCGGCGGCCGCCTGGTCGACCAGTTCGAGTACGGCCTCGACGCCCCGATCTGCCTGACCTGGGAGCTCACCTACGCCTGCAACCTGGCGTGCGTGCACTGCCTGTCCTCCTCCGGACGGCGCGACCCGCGGGAGCTGACCACCACCGAGGCCGAGGGCGTCATCGACGAGCTGCAGCGCATGCAGGTCTTCTACGTCAACGTCGGCGGCGGCGAGCCCACCGTCCGGCCGGACTTCTGGCACCTGCTCGACTACGCGATCGGCCACGACGTCGGCGTCAAGTTCTCCACCAACGGCGTCAAGCTGGACCGCGCCCGGGCGCGGCAGCTCGCGGCCACCGACTACGTCGACGTGCAGATCTCCCTGGACGGCGCGACCGCCGAGGTCAACGACCGCGTCCGCGGCACCGGCTCGTTCGCCACCGCGGTGCGGGCGCTGGAGAACCTGGCCGAGGCCGGGATGCAGGACTTCAAGGTCTCCGTCGTGGTCACGCGGGAGAACGTCGCCCAGCTCGACGACTTCCGGGCGCTGACCGACCGCTACGGCGCCCAGCTGCGGATCACCCGGCTGCGCCCCTCGGGCCGCGGGGCCGACGTCTGGGACCAGCTGCACCCCACCCAGGCCCAGCAGCGCGAGCTGTACTCCTGGCTGCTGGCCAACGGCGACCGGGTGCTCACCGGCGACTCGTTCTTCCACCTGTCGGCCTACGGCGAGGCGCTGCCGGGCCTGAACCTCTGCGGCGCCGGGCGGGTGGTCTGCCTGATCGACCCGGTGGGCGACGTGTACGCCTGCCCCTTCGCCATCCACGAGCAGTTCCTCGCCGGGAACGTGCGCGGCGAGGGCGGCTTCCAGCGGGTGTGGCAGCAGTCGGACCTGTTCCAGGAGCTGCGCAGCCCGCAGACCGGTGGCGCGTGCACGAAGTGCGCGCACTTCGACGCCTGCCGGGGCGGCTGCATGGCGGCCAAGTTCTTCACCGGCCTGCCGCTGGACGGCCCCGACCCGGAGTGCGTGCAGGGCTACGGCGAGGCCGCGCTGGCCGGCCGGGAGGCCGACCTGGTCACGCCGAGGAGCCACCTCGACCACTCGCACACCGGCCCGGTGCGCGGCCAGCCGACGCTGCTCGGCATGCCGGCCGTCCCCGCCCGGGCCTGCGACGAGTCGCCGCTGGCGGGCTTCGCCGGCTGAGCGTCAGCGCGAGACGACCAGCGCCGGCCCCTCGGGCAGCAGGGCGGGCGCGAGGTCCGCGAGCGTCATGGTGACGAGCAGGACGACGAGCACGGTGAGGGTGAGCACCTGGCACCTCCGGGTCGTGGGTGGACTCCCGCCCGGGGCGTCCCCTCGTGCTGGAGGCGCCCCGGAGAGAGCCACCTGAGCATCATCCGCGCGGCTGGCCGCAGCCGGGACGGCGGCTGGGAGTCCCCTGGCAGCACCCACGGGCCGGACGGCGCCCTCCCCGGGCGCGGTCCGGCCCGCCCCGTGGCGGCACCTTGTGTCCCTGCACACCATCCGCATAGTTTGTGGTCCAGGTCACCGACGTGCGGAGGAGTCCCCATGGGCAAGCTCGACGGCAAGGTCGCTCTCATCACCGGTGCCGCCCGCGGCCAGGGCCGCAGCCACGCCCTGCGCCTGGCGCAGGAGGGCGCCGACGTCATCGCCGTCGACCGCTGCGCCGACGTGCCGACGGTCGGCTACCCGATGGCGACGAAGGACGACCTCGACGAGACCGTCCGCCAGGTCGAGGCACTGGACCGGCGGGTCGTCGCCCGCGTCGCCGACGTCCGCGACACCGCGGCACTGACGGCCGCCGTCGACGAGGGCGTCGCCGAGCTCGGCCGGCTCGACATCGTGCTGGCCAACGCCGGCATCGCCAGCTTCGCGCCGGTGGAGGACCTCACCGACGAGATGTGGGACGAGATGATCGACATCAACCTGACCGGCGTGTTCAAGACCGTGCGGGCCGCGGTCCCGCACCTGCGCGCGCACGGCCAGGGCGGCGCCATCGTGCTCACCAGCTCCACCGCCGGCATCAAGGGCCTGGGCAACCTCGCGCACTACGTCGCGGCCAAGCACGGCGTCGTCGGCCTCGTGAAGACGTTCGCCAACGAGTTCGCGCCGGACATGATCCGGGTCAACTCGGTGCACCCGACGGCGGTGAGCACCGACATGATCCACAACCGCAAGACCTACGGGAACTTCGTGCCGGACAAGCCCGAGGACGAGGTCACCCAGGACGACGTCGCCCCGCTGTTCCAGGGGCTCAACGCGATGCCGGTCCCGTGGGTCGAGACGGCCGACATCAGCAACGCGATCCTCTGGTTGGTCAGCGACGACGCCCGCTACGTCACCGGCGTGCAGCTGCCGATCGACGCGGGATCGGTGGTCAAGTAGTGGCCGGCCGGATGGCGGGGAAGGTCGTCTTCGTCACCGGCGCCGGCCGCGGCATGGGCCGCAGCCACGCGATCCGGCTGGCCCGCGAGGGCGCCGACGTCGTCGGCATGGACGTCTGCGGGCCGATCCCGAGCGCCACCGGTCCGGTCACCACGCCCGAGGACCTCGCCGGGACGGTGAAAGCGGTCGAGGCGCTCGACCGGCGGATGGTGACCTTCCAGGCCGACGTGACCGACGAGGACGCGCTCACCGCCGGGCTGGCCGACGGCGTCGCCCAGCTCGGCCGGCTCGACTGCGCGATCGCCAACGCCGGCATCGGCGTCCCGCCGCACGAGGTGGCCGACACCCCCGCGCAGGAGTGGCGGGACATGCTCGAGGTCAACCTCACCGGCGTCTTCCTCACCGCCAAGGCCGCCGTCCCGTACATCCGCGCGCACGGCGAGGGCGGGTCGCTGGTCCTGGTCAGCAGCGCCCTCGGCCTGCGCGGGATGCCGAACGTGGCGTCCTACGTCGCCGCCAAGCACGGCGTCGTCGGGCTGATGCGCACCCTCGCCCTGGAGCTGGCGGCCGAGCGGATCCGGGTCAACTCCATCCACCCGACCAACGTCGACACACCGCTCATCCAGAACGAGAACGTCTACCGGCTCTTCCGGCCCGACCTCGAGCACCCGACCCGGGACGACGTCAGCGACGTCTTCGAGTCGCTCAACCTGCTGCCCACGCCGTGGGTGCAGCCCGAGGACGTCAGCGAGGCGGTGCTCTACCTCGCCGCCGACGACTCCGGCCGCTGGGTCACCGGGACCACGCACCGGGTCGACGCCGGCTGGATCACCAAGTGACCGACCGAGGAGGAACCGTGGCAGGACGCGTCGAGGGCAAGGTCGCCTTCATCACCGGTGCCGCCCGCAGCCAGGGCCGCAGCCACGCCCTGCGGCTGGCGCAGGAGGGCGCCGACGTCATCGCCGTCGACCTGTGCGGGCCGGTCGAGTCGATCTCCATGTACCCGCCGGCCACCGAGGAGGACCTCGCCGAGACCGTGCGGCAGGTCGAGGCGCTCGACCGGCGGATCGTCGCCACCAAGGCCGACGTCCGCGACCCGGCGGCCCTGCGCGCGGCGGTCGACGACGGCGTCGCGCAGCTCGGCCGGCTCGACATCGTGCTTTCCAACGCCGGCGTCTTCGAGCTGGCGCCCGCGCTCGAGCTCACCGACGACGCCTGGCAGGAGATGATCGACATCAACCTGACCGGGGTCTGGAACACCTGCCGGGTGGCGCTGCCGCACCTGATCGAGTCCGGCGGCGGGTCGATCGTCATCACCAGCTCGACCGCCGGGCTCAAGGGGACCGCGAACACCATCCACTACACCGCGGCCAAGCACGGCGTCATCGGCGTCATGCGCACGCTGGCCAACGAGTTCGGCAAGCAGTCGATCCGGGTCAACACCGTGCACCCGACCGGCGTGGACACCGTGATGATCCAGAACGAGAAGACGTGGGGGCTGTTCACCCCGGACGACCCGAACCCGACGCGGGAGAAGTTCGCCGAGCTGTTCGAGACGCTGCACCCGCTGCCGGTGGCCTACGTCGACCCGGTGGACATCTCCAACGCGATCCTGTTCCTGGTCTCCGACGAGGCCCGTTACGTCACGGGCGTGACGCTGCCGGTGGACGCCGGCTACACCATCCGCTGAAGAAGGACCCCGTGCCCCCCGACCCTCGCTCCGCTCGGGCCGGGACCCTGCACGGGGGCCGAGGGGCCGGGGGTCCTTCCTCAGGGCAGGTCGACCTTCTCGTGGTGACCGGTGTCGGGCTGCGAGCCCGTCGCCTTGGCCTTGACGAAGCTGAACGCGGTGGCCAGCCGGTTGCCCGGGCTGTCCCAGTACTCGGCGGAGTCGCCGTCGACCTTCACGAGCACCACGGACGGGTCCTCGGGGCCCTGCGGCAGCCACGCCTCGACGCCGCTGTTCCACAGCTCCTTCTTCTTCGCGACGTCGTCGACGACCAGCGCGTGCCCGGTCAGCGACACCCAGTTGCCGCCGCTGCCGACGCCGACGTTGACCTGCGGCGAGGCGGTGATGTGGGTGAGCCAGGGGGCGTCCTGCTGGGCGAAGAACCACAGGTCGCCGTCGAACTCGACCTCCTGCAGCGACATCGGCCGGCTGGTCAGCTTGCCCTCGGGCGTCGTCGTGGTGAGGAAGCCGAACTTCTCGCCCCTGAGGAGCTCGGCGACCTTGCGGGTGGACTCGGTGTCAGCGGTCATGTCCCTCCCGTTCCCCGCCAGGGCTCGCTGACACGGGCGACAGCGCGTGTCCGAGGGCACGACGGCCGGCGGAATGCGCGGCGCCCCGTCCGGCTTCCTCCCCGGAGTGACCACCACCCAGGAACGGCCGGCCGCGGCCCCCGCCGTCCGCGACCGGCCCGGGACGGCGCGCACCGCGCTGACCCTCGGGGCGTTCGTGGCGCTCGGCCCGCTGACCGTCGACATGTACCTGCCCGCGCTGCCGACCATCGCCGAGGACCTGGGGACCAGCCCGGCGACGGTCCAGCTCACGCTCACCGGCACGCTCGTCGGGCTGGCGCTGGGCCAGCTGGTCCTCGGCCCGCTGTCGGACGCCCTGGGCCGGCGCCGTCCCCTGCTGGCGGGGACGGCGCTGCACGTCGTCGCCTCGCTGCTGGTCCTGGTGGCACCCGACATCACCGTCCTCGGCCTGCTGCGCTTCCTGCAGGGCGTGGGGACGGCGGCCGGTGCGGTCATCGCGCTCGCCGTCGTGCGCGACCTGTTCGAGGGCCGGGCCGCGGCGACCATGCTGTCCCGGCTGTTCCTCGTCCTCGGCGCGGCGCCGGTGCTGGCGCCCACCGTCGGCGGGGAGGTCCTGCGCGTCACCTCGTGGCGCGGGGTCTTCCTCCTGCTCGGGGTCTACGGGCTCCTGCTGCTCGCCGTCGGCGCGCTGGCCGTGCGCGAGACGCTGCCGCCGGAGCGACGGCGCAGCCCCGGCCTCGCCGGCACGCTGCGCGCCTACCGGGTGCTGTTCCGCGACCGCACCTACGTCGGGCTGGTGCTGGTCGCGGGCCTGACCATGGCCGGGCTGTTCAGCTACGTCTCCGGCTCGTCGTTCGTCTTCCAGGACCAGTTCGGCCTCGACGAGCAGCAGTTCGGCCTGCTCTTCGGCGCCGGCGCGGTCTGGCTGATCGCCGCCACCCAGCTCAACCCGGTCGTGCTGCGCTGGTTCTCCCCGGCCCAGGTGCTGGTGGCCGGCACGGTCGTCGGCGCCCTGGCCGGCGCGGTGCTCCTGGTCCTCGCCGGCACCGGCACCGGCGGGCTGTGGGCGGTCGCCCTCCCGCTGTGGGTGGTGCTCTTCGGCTCCGGCCTGGCGCTGCCGAACGCGCCCGCGCTGGCGCTGTCCCGCCACGGCGAGGCGGCCGGCACCGCGGCGGCGCTGCTCGGCGCGGTGCAGTTCGGCGTCGGCGCGGTCGTGGCCCCGCTGGTCGGCGTCCTCGGCAACGACGCGGTCGCGATGGGCGTCGTCGTCGTGGCGGCGCTGGTCACCGCGATCGTCGTCCTGGTGGTCGTCGTCCGCCCGTGGCAGCTGCCCGACGAGGTGCCCGTCCCCGCCTAGGCTGACCCGCGTGCCCGACCTGGCCGGGGCCGTGTGGCCGCAGCTGCCCGAGCGGCCGCTGCTGGTCGTCCCACTCGGCTCGGTCGAGCAGCACGGCCACCACCTGCCGCTGGCCACCGACACCGTGGTCGCGGAGGCGGTGGCGCGGGCGGCGGACCTCGGCGGGGTCCTGGCGCCACCCCTGCCCTACGGCGCCAGCGGCGAGCACGAGGGCTTCCCCGGCACCGTCTCGATCGGCACCGCGGCGCTGACCACCGTGCTCGTCGAGTACGGCCGCTCCGCCTGCCGCTGGGCCGGCCGGCTGCTCGTGGTCAACGGCCACGGCGGCAACCTCGACGCGCTGCGCCGCGCCGTCCCGCTGCTGCGCGAGGAGGGCCGGGACGCCGCCTGGTTCCCGTGCGGCGTCCCCGGCGGGGACGCGCACGCCGGGCGCGCCGAGACGTCGCTGCTGTTGCACGTGGAACCACGGTCGGTGCGGACCGACCGGTCCGTCCCGGGCGAGACCGCGCCGATCGGCGACCTGCTGCCCCGGCTGCGCGCCGAGGGCGTGCGCGGGGTCAGCCCGACCGGCGTCCTGGGCGACCCGGCCGGCGCCTCGGCGGAGGAGGGCGCGCGCTCCCTCGCCGGCCTCGTCGCGCGGCTGGCAGCCGCCGTCGCGCGCTGGGACGTCGACGACGCCGGCCGGCTGCGCTGAGCGGTCAGCGCATGTGCGTGCGCGGCCGCTCGCGGCGGACGCCGTCGACGAACACGTCGACCACCTCGTCGTAGAAGGCCACCAGCCCGGCGATCGGTGACATCTCCCGCGTCGGGAAGTCGTAGGACCACGCGACGTCCTCGACGACCGCGCCGCCCACGTGCGCCGACCAGTACCCGCTGGTGCGGCCCTTGTAGGGGCACTGGGTGACCGTGGCGCTGGGCGCCAGGTGCTCCCAGCGGACGTCGGTGCGCGGCAGGTAGGACCGCGTCGGCAGGCCGGTCTCGAACACCAGCACCGGCGAGGCGGACTCGGCCAGGACGACGCCGTCGCGCTCGACGCGGACCCGCCGCGAGCTGCGCAGCGCGTCGACCCGCGCGTAGGGGTTGCGCGGGTGGACGAACACCTCCTCGTCCTCCTCGAACCAGGCGTCCAGCGCCGCCCAGTCGAAGCGGACGGTGCCGGCCAGCTCGGGGACCCGGTCGCCGGTGTGCACCAGCGCCGCGCCGGGCCGCTGCGCGTCCCCGGCCCGCAGCGTGTGCCGCGTCGCGGTCCCGACCGGCGTCTCCGCGACGGTGCCCTTGTCGGTGAGCACGCCCGGGGCGACGTCGGCCAGCGGGATCGCGTACTGCGGGTACGGCGGCCACTCCCACACGTAGGACGCCCGGCAGGTGTCCACGACGACGGTGCCGCCGAGCACGGCGCGCACCCGCCGCGGCACCGGCGCGACCGAGCCGGTGGGGACGATCGGTTCGGGGTGGTCCTGCACGGGCCCTCCTGACCTCGGGGCACCAGGATGACGGCAGCAGCCGTCCGCCGACACCGTCCCAGCGAAGGAGACGCCATGGCGCACCAGCCGGTCGTGGACCCGGGCCCCGGGGCGCCGATGGCACCCGCCCGGGGCGCCGTCGAGACCAACGGGATCAACGTCATCGCCGAGGAGGAGCGCCGGGGCCGGCCGCGGCAGCTGTTCTGGCCGTGGTTCGGCGCCAACGTCAGTGTCCTCGGCCTGGCCTACGGCTCGTTCCTGCTCGGCTTCGGCATCTCCGCGGCGCAGGCGCTGGTGGCCGGCGTCGTCGGGATCGTCGTGTCGTTCCTGCTCTGCGGGCTGGTGTCGATCGCCGGCAAGCGCGGCTCGGCGCCGACGCTGGTGCTCAGCCGGGCCGCGTTCGGCGTCACCGGCAACCGGGTGCCCGCGGTGCTGTCGTGGGTCTACACCGTCGGCTGGGAGACGGTCCTGGTCTCGCTGGCCACCCTCGCGACGACGACGGTGTTCACCCAGCTCGGCTGGGGCGGCGGGACGGCGACGCAGGTGGTGGCGCTGCTGGTGGTCGCCGCCCTCGTCGTGGGCGGTGGCGTCCTCGGCTTCGACGCGATCATGCGGATGCAGACGGTCATCACCGTGGTCGGCGGCGCGCTCACCGTCGTCTACGTCGTCCTGGTGGCCGGCCGGGTCGACTGGTCGGCGGTCACCGCGACGCCGAGCGGGTCGACGGCGGCGTTCGTCGGCGCGCTGGTCCTCGCCATGACCGGTTACGGCTTCGGCTGGGTCAACGCCGCGGCCGACTACTCCCGCTACCTGCCGCGGACGGCGTCGACCCGCGGTGTCGTCGCCTGGACGACGTCCGGCGGCGCGCTGGCCCCGGTGGTCCTGCTCGCCGCCGGCCTGCTGCTGGCCGCGTCGGACCCGGAGCTGTCGGGGGACATCGGCGCCGACCCGATCGGGGCGCTGGGGGCGATCCTGCCGACCTGGTTCCTCGTGCCCTTCGTCGTCGTCGCGGTGCTCGGCCTGGTCGGCGGGGCGCTGCTGGACATCTACTCGTCGGGGCTGTCGCTGCTGGCCGCGGGCCTGCGGGTGCCCCGCCCGGTGGCGGCGGGCATCGACGGCGCGCTGATGGTGCTGGGCGCCGTCTGGGTGGTGTTCCTGGCCGGGAGCGACTTCTTCGTCCAGTTCCAGGGCTTCCTCATCACCCTGGGTGTGCCGATCGCCGCCTGGTGCGGGGTCTTCCTGGCCGACCTCGCGCTGCGCCGCCGCGCCTACGCCGAGCCTGACCTCTACGACCCGCGCGGCCGCTACGGCGCCGTCCCGCCGGTGCCGCTGCTGCTCCTGGCCGCCGGCACCGTCCTCGGCTGGGGCCTGGTGACCAACGGCCTGGCCGGCTGGCTGGACTGGCAGGGCTACCTGCTCGGCCCGCTCGGGCTCGGTGGCCGCGAGGGCGACTGGGCCTTCGCCAACCTCGGCGTCCTGGCCGCCTTCCTGGTGGGGCTGCTCGGCACGCTGGCGCTGCGCCGCCCGGCCGTGCGGACGCAGGAGGCCGCCCCGCCGGTCGCGGGACGGCCTCCGGTCGGCTGAGTCAGGGCTGCAGGGTCTCGGCGAACAGCGGCACCGCGTTGTCCAGGGCGTACCCGGTGCCCAGCACCGAGCCGCTGGAGAAGGCGTTGACCAGCGTCTCGTCCTCCAGGAGGAGCGCGTTGCCGGCCTGCACCGAGCCCAGCGTCTGCCACAGCGGGTTGCCGGTGATCTGCGCCGGGTCGACGAAGATCGGGAAGACGACGGTGAGCGGCGCGTCCAGCAGCGGCACCTGCTCCTCGCTGATCGGCACGAAGAAGCCCTCGCCGGCCAGGTCCTGGATCGCCGGCTCGTTGCTGAAGCCCAGCGCCTCCATGAAGTCGACGCGGGTGTCGCCGCGGACGTAGGCGCCGAAGCCCTCCGACGTGTACGCGCCGACGGCGACCTCGGTGCCGTCGAACCCGGGGTTGGCCTCGGCGGCGTCGGCGAACCGCTGCTCGAGGTCGCTCCGCAGCTGCCCGGCCTCGTCGGTGCGGCCCAGGGCCTGCCCGACCAGGTCGAGCTGCTGCTGCCAGGTGGTCCGGTACTGCGTCACGCCCTCCGGCACGCCGACCGTCGGGGCGATCTGGCGGAGCTGCTCGTAGCGCTCCTGCGTCCCGTCGGAGCGGGTGTCGAGGATCAGGTCCGGCTGCAGCGCGGCGACCGCCTCGAGGCTGGGCTCGAGCGTCTCGACGATCTCCGGTGCCTCGTCGTAGAGCCCCTCGGCCCACGGGCCCACGCCCTCGCCGCCGAAGCCCAGCCAGTCGCTGGCGCCCACCGGCTGCACGCCCAGCGCCAGGGCGGTCTCGGCGTCGGACCAGCCCAGCGCCACGACGCGCTGCGGCTCCTCGGGGATCTCCACGTCGCCGAAGGCGGTGCTCACGGTGACCGGGAAGGTCCCGTCCCCGCCGCCGGCGGACGACGACGCCGCACCCCCGCCGGACGCACCGCCGTCGGAGCCGCACGCGGCCAGCGTCCCGGCGGTGGTCAGGGCAGCCGCGACCAGGGCGGCGCGGCGGGTCAGGGGTCGGGGCATCGCGGATCTCCTCGTCGTCCAGGGAAGGTGAGCCTAACCTGACCACGGGGACGCCCTGCGCGCCCCGGGATCCGCCTGGATAGCCTCCGGCCGTGACCGATCCCGCCGGCCGGCTGGTCGTCGTCGACCTCCAGCGGGTGTTCGGCGACCCCGCCTCGCCCTGGGCGGCGCCCCGGTTCGAGGAGGTCCGTCCCCGGATCCGCCAGCTGGTCGCCGCCTTCGGGGAGCGCGTCGTCTTCACCCGCTTCGTCGCCCCGCGCGAGCCGGCCGGCGCCTGGGTGGCCTACTACCAGCAGTGGCCCTTCGCCCTGCAGCCACCCGACGCGCCGCTGTACGCGCTCGTCGAGGACCCCGGCGCCGCCCCGGTGCTGGACGCCACCACCTTCGGCAAGTGGGGGCCGGAGCTGGCCGCGTTGGTCGGCGGCGGCCCGCTGACCGTGGCCGGGGTCGCCACCGACTGCTGCGTCGTCTCCACCGTGCTGCCGGCCGCCGACGCCGGCGTCGCCGTGCGCGTGGTCACCGACGCCTGCGCCGGCTCCACCGACGACGACCACCGCCGCGCCCTGGACCTCATGGCCCTCTACGCGCCGCTGGTCGAGCTGACCACCACCGCGGACGTGCTGGCCGGGTGAGCCGAGCCGCTCCTGCCGGCCCGGCGGTCCCCGCGCCGCCGGACGCGCGGCTGCCCGACGGCTACGCCGTGCGCCTCGACCCGCGCACCCGCCGGACGGAGGACGGCGCGGCGCTGCTCGGCGGCTCCCCGCTGCGGCTGCTGCGCCTGGCGCCGCGGGCCCGCGACCTGCTCGCCGGCGGCCGGCTGACCGTCACCGACGCGGCGACGGCGGCGCTGGCGGCGCGGCTGCTCGACGCCGCGGCCGCCGTCCCCGAGCCGGCCGGACCCGCCCCCGGGCCGGACGACGTCACCGTCGTCGTCCCCGTGCGCGACCGGACCGCCGGCGTCGCGCGGCTGCTGGCCGCGCTGCGCGCCGACCCGGCCACCGCCGGCGTGCGGGTGCTCGTCGTCGACGACGGCTCGGCCGACCCCGCCGCCCTGGCCGCCGTCGCCGCGGCCGGCGGGGCGGAGGTGCTGCGCCACGGGCGGTCGGAGGGGCCGGCGGCCGCGCGCAACACCGGCCTGCGCGCCGCGACGACGGAGGCGGTGGCCCTTCTCGACTCCGACTGCGTGCCGGTCGCCGGCTGGCTGGCCGCGCTGCTCCCGCACCTGGCCGACCCCCGGCTGGCCGTCGTCGCCCCGCGGGTCACCGCCCTGCCGGCCGGCGACCCGGGCTGGGTGACGCCCTACGAGACGGCGGTCAGCGCGCTGGACATGGGCCCGTCCCCGGCGCCGGTCGCGCCGCTGACCGGCCTCTCCTACGTCCCGAGCGCCGCGCTGCTCGCCCGGCGGACGGCGCTGGGGGAGGGCTTCGACGCCGGCATGCGGGTGGCCGAGGACGTCGACCTGGTGTGGCGGCTGGCCGCGGCCGGCTGGCGGGTGCGCTACGAGCCGGCCGCGCGGGTGGCGCACGACCACCCCTCCTCCACGGCCGCCTGGCTGCGCCGCCGGGCGCTGTACGGCACCGGCGCCGCGCCCCTGGCCACCCGGCACGGCGACGCCGTCGCGCCCGTCGTCGTCTCCCCGTGGTCGGCCGCGGCGGTCGCGCTCGCCCTGGCGGGGGGCCGGCCCGGCCGGCTGGCCGCCGCCGGCACCCTCGGTGTCGCCGCGGCCCGGCTGGCCGGCCGGCTGGCCGCTCCGGACCGCACGGCGCCGTACGGGCTGGCGGCGGCCCTGGTGCTGCGCGGCACCGCCTCCGCCGGGCGCACGCTGGCCCGCTCGGCCACCCGGCACCACTGGCCGGTCGGCGTCGCGGCCGCCCTGGTGTCCGCCCGCGCCCGCCGCGGGCTCGCGGTGGTGGCCGCGGCCGACGCCGTCCTCGCCTGGTGGCCGCACCGGACCGAGGTCGGGCTCCTCCGCTTCGCCGCCGCCCGCCGGCTCGAGGACCTCGCCTACGGTGCCGGGCTGTGGGCCGGCGCCCTGCGCTCCCGCGACGCGCGGGCGCTGCTGCCGGCCCGCCCCCCACCCGGCTGACCAGGGCCGCGGCGTGCTGGCGCGGCCGTGCGATCGGGGTCACCATGGGCTGGTCATGAGCCAGAGCCCCGGGACCGCGCGGTGACCGGCGTCAGCCCCTGGCTCGCGTTGCCCGACGGGCGGCCGACGCCCGGCCTGACCCGCACCCTGCGGGCCGCCCACGAGACGTTCGTGACCCGCGGCGCGCCACCGCCGCAGGCCGGCGTGCGCGCGGTGGTCTGGGACTCCTGGCGGCGCAGCCTCGGCAGCGGGGTCGACCCCGACGGGGCGGGTCCCCCGGTCGACCTCCTCGACGACGACCTGGCCGCCTACCGCGCCGCCCACCCGCTCGCGCCGGTGCTGCCGGTGATCCGGCGGCTGCTGGTGGAGGACGCCGAGGCCGACCGGATGATCGTCGCGGTCACCGACGCCGACGGCCGGATGCTCTGGGTCGAGGGCGACCGCCGGCTGCGGTCGCTGGCCGAGGGCATGCACTTCGTGCCCGGTGCCCGCTGGTCGGAGGACGTCGCCGGGACCAACGCGCCCGGGACCGCGCTGGCGCTGGACCACCCGGTGCAGTTCTACGGCAGCGAGCACTACCGCCGGCCGGTGCAGCCGTGGAGCTGCTCGGCCGCACCGGTGCACCACCCGGTCACCGGCGTGCTGCTCGGCGCCATCGACGTCACCGGCGGCGACCACGTGGCCAGCCCGCACGTGCTCACCCTCGTCCGCGCCACCGTCGCCGCCGTCGAGTCGGAGCTGCGCTGGCTGCACCGCGAGGAGCGGCGCGACGGCGCGCGCCCCGTCCGCACCGCGCCCGTGCGCGAGACCGCGCCGCTGCTGGAGGTGCTCGGCCGGGAGCGGGCCCGCCTCACCCGGGCCGGCGGGCCGGTCGAGCTCTCCCTGCGCCACTCCGAGCTGCTCCTGCTGCTGGCCGAGGCCGCCGCCGCGGGGGAGGGCCGCAGCGCCGAGCGGCTGGCCGCGGAGTGCCACGCCGGCGAGGCCGCCGCGGTCACCGTGCGCGCCGAGCTGTCCCGGCTGCGCCGCCTGGTCGGTCCCGACCTCGTCGGCTCGCGGCCCTACCGGCTGCTCGGCCCGCTGGAGACCGACCTCGACGCCGTGCGCCGGCTGCTCGACCGCGGTGCGGTCACCGCGGCCCTCGACCGCTACCCGGGCCCCGTCCTGCCCCGCTCGAGCGCCCCGGGCGTGGCCGCCGCCCGGCGCCGGACCGCCGCCGGGCTGCGCGCCGCCGTCTTGGCCGCCCGGCGGCCCGAGCTGCTGCTGCGCTGGACCGCCCTGCCGGAGGCCCGCGACGACGCCGCCGCGTGGCAGGCGCTCCTCGAGGTCGTGCCGGCCGGCTCGCCGCACCGCGCCGCGGCCGCCGCCCACCTGCTCGCGCTGCGCCGTGCGGCGCGCGGCTGAGCGGCCCGACCCCCCGGGCGGGAATGCGCCCCGCCCCCGGTGCCTTGGCACGACCACGTGACCGTCCGCGCCGCCGCCCCGCCCGCTCCCCGGCCCACCTCCCTCGGGACGCCCCGGGTGGCGGTCGCCCTGGTCGCGCTGGCGCTGGGCGGCTTCGCGATCGGCACCACCGAGTTCGTGACCATGGGGCTGCTGCCCGACATCGCGGCCGGCGTCGGCGTCGACATCCCCACCGCGGGCCACGTCATCTCCGCCTACGCCCTCGGCGTCGTCGTCGGCGCCCCGGTCATCGCCGCGCTCGGGGCCCGCCTGCCGCGCCGCGGGCTGCTCGTCGGGCTCATGACCGCCTTCCTCGCCGGCAACGTGCTCAGCGCGCTCGCCCCCGGGTCGACGACGCTGCTGCTGGCCCGCTTCGTCAGCGGCCTGCCGCACGGCGCCTACTTCGGCGTCGCCTCGCTGGTCGCCGCCGCGCTGGTGCCCTCGGCGCTGCGCGGGCGGGCGGTCGGCTCGGTCATGCTCGGGCTGGCCGCGGCCACCCTCGCCGGCGTCCCCGCGGCCACCTGGCTGGGCCAGACCCTCGGCTGGCGGTCGGCCTACTGGGCCGTGGTCGTCCTCGCCGCGCTGACCGTCGCCGCGGTGCTCGCCGTCGTCCCGCGCGCGCCCGGGCACCCCGACGCCGGCATCCGCACCGAGCTCGGGGCGCTGCGCCGCCCGCAGGTGCTGCTCACGCTGGTGGTGGCCACCGTCGGGTTCGGCGGCATGTTCGCCGTCTACAGCTACATCGCGCCGATCACCACCGACGTCGCCGGGCTCTCGCGGGGCGCGGTGCCGTGGGTGCTGCTGGCCTTCGGTCTCGGCGGGTTCGCCGGCACCGCGCTGGGCGGCCGGCTGGCCGACCGCGCGCTGTTCCGGTCCCTGGTCGGGGCGATGGTCGCCGTCCTGGTCCTGCTCCTGCTGGTCGGCCCGGCGACGTCGGCCGGCCCCACGCTGTTCGCTGGGGTGTTCCTGCTGGCGATGAGCGCCTCGGTGCTCGTCGTCTGCCTGCAGCTGCGGCTCATGGAGGTGGCCGGGGACGCGCAGATGCTCGGCGCCGCACTCAACCACTCCGCGCTCAACGCGGCCAACGCGCTCGGTGCCTGGCTGGGCGGCGTGGTCATCGCCGCCGGGTACGGCTACACCGCCCCGAGCCTGGTCGGCGCCGTGCTGGCGGTCCTCGGGCTGCTCGCGCTGGCCGCCTCGGCGGCACTGCGGCGGCGGGAGCAGCGGGCGGTCCCGGCCGCCTGACCGCGCCGGGGCGCTGCAACGACGCTGCAACCTCGGGTCTGCGGCCCGGGACCCGAGTGACCGGCCCGCACCTGCGGGAGTCCGTCCCGATCACTGCCCGCACCTGCGGGTCCCGAGGTGGGGTCGTCAGAGGTAAGCGTGGCCTAAGTCACTCCCGCGTTGACAGACTCCGCCCGAGAGCGCCCGCACGCCGGGCGCGTCAGCCCCCTGCAACGGAGCGGAGGATCCATGACACAGGTCAGCATGCGGGTCGACGGCGTGACCTACACCGACGACGTCGAACCCCGGACGCTGCTGGTCCACCACCTGCGCGAGCAGCTGGGCAAGGTCGGCACCGTCGTCGGCTGCGACACCAGCAACTGCGGCGCCTGCACCGTCCACCTCGACGGGCAGGCCGTGAAGTCCTGCACCGTGCTGGCCGTCCAGGCCGACGGCGCGGAGGTCACCACCATCGAGGGCCTCGCCGGGCAGGGAGCTCCCGGCGCCGCGCTGCACCCGGTCCAGAAGGCCTTCCACGAGATGCACGGCCTGCAGTGCGGCTACTGCACGCCGGGGATGATCATGGCCTCGATCGACCTGCTCAACGAGAACCCGAACCCGAGCGAGAGCGAGATCCGCGAGGGCATCGAGGGCAACCTCTGCCGCTGCACCGGCTACCAGAACATCGTCCGGGCGGTCCAGCAGGCCGCCGGTGAGATGTCGGGCGCCGCCACCACGGACACGCTGGGAGCACAGGCATGACGGTCACCGAGGACCCGGCCACCCAGGCCACCGCGCCGGAGAAGGAGATCGGCAAGGCGCGCCGCCGCAAGGAGGACGCCCGCCTCATCACCGGGCGCACCACCTGGACCGACAACATGGTCCTGCCCGGGATGCTGCACCTGTCCGTCGTGCGCAGCCCCGTCGCGCACGCCCGCATCACCGCCATCGACGTCTCCGCGGCCGCCGAGGCCCCCGGCGTCGTCGCCGTCCTCACCGGTCGGGACCTCGCCGACGAGCAGGGCTCCATCCCCTGCGCCTGGCCGGTGACGCCGGACATGGTCAACCCCGGCCACCCGTCGATCGCCGTCGACCAGGTCAACCACGTGGGCGAGGCCGTGGCGGTCATCGTCGGCCGCTCGCGCACCGCCGCCGCCGACGCCGTCGAGCTCGTCGACGTCGACTACGACCTGCTGCCGCCGGTGCTCGACATGGAGGAGGCCGTCCGCGAGGGCGCCGACCTCGTGCACTCCTCGATCGGCACCAACACCAGCTACCACTTCGTCTTCGACGCGGGCGAGGCCGGGACCGGCACCGACACCGAGCAGGCCTTCGCCGACGCCGAGGTCGTGGTCAGCCGGCGGTTCGTCAACCAGCGGCTGATCCCGGCGTTCATGGAGCCGCGCTCGGTCGTCGTCCAGCCGCAGGGCGACAACTATACGATGTGGTCGGCCACCCAGGTGCCGCACATCCTGCGCGTCATGCTCGCCTCGGTCACCGGCGTGCCGGAGCACAAGCTGCGGGTCATCGCGCCCGACGTCGGCGGCGGCTTCGGCGGCAAGCTGCAGGTCAACCCCGAGGAGATCCTCGCCCTCCTGATCGCGCGCCGCCTCGGCAAGCCGGTCAAGTGGACCGAGACCCGCAGCGAGTCGCTCATGACCGCCCACCACGGCCGCGACCAGATCCAGTTCATCGACGTCGCCGCCGACCGCGAGGGCAACGTCAAGGGCCTGCGCGTGCGGCTGCTCGCCGACATGGGCGCCTACCTGCGGCTGATCACCCCCGGCGTCCCGGCCCTGGGTGCCTTCATGTTCCCGGGCATCTACAAGTTCCCGGCCTACCGCTTCGAGTGCGACGGCGTCTTCACCACCAAGGTGCCCACCGACGCCTACCGCGGCGCCGGCCGGCCCGAGGCGACCTTCGCCGTCGAGCGGATCATGGACGAGCTCGCCGTCGAGCTCGGTATGGACCCGCTCGAGCTGCGCCGGAAGAACTGGATCCAGTCCCAGGAGTTCCCCTTCACCACGGTGGCGGGCCTGGAGTACGACAGCGGCGACTACGACACCGCGACGCAGCAGGCCCTCGAGCTGGTGGGCTACGACGAGCTGCGCGAGGAGCAGCGCCGCCGGCGGGAGTCGGGCGATCCCGTGCAGCTGGGCATCGGCTTCTCCACCTTCACCGAGATGTGCGGCCTGGCCCCCTCCCGGGTGCTCGGCTCGCTGTCCTTCGGCGCCGGCGGCTGGGAGCACGCCTCCATCCGCATGCTGCCCACCGGCAAGGTCGAGGTCGTCACCGGCTCGACGCCGCACGGCCAGGGCCACGAGACGGCGTGGAGCCAGCTGGTCGCCGACTCGCTCGGCGTCCCCTTCGAGGACGTCGAGGTGCTGCACGGCGACACCGCGATCGCCACGCGGGGCCTGGACACCTACGGCTCGCGCTCGCTGGTCGTCGGCGGCACCGCGGTGGTCAAGGCCGCCGACAAGGTGATCGCCAAGGCCCGCAAGGTCGCCGCGCACCTGCTCGAGGCCAGCGAGGACGACCTCGACTTCACCGGCGGCCGCTTCAGCGTCCGCGGGACCCCGGGGACGGGCATGAGCATCCAGGAGGTCGCGCTCGCGGTCTTCGCCGCGCACGACTACCCGGAGGACGTCGAGCCCTCGATCGACGCCGACGCGACCTTCGACCCGGTGAACTTTTCCTTCCCCCACGGGACGCACGTCTGCGCCATGGAGGTCGACACCGACACCGGGTTCGTCAAGATCCGCAAGTACGCCTGCGTCGACGACGTCGGCACGATCGTCAACCCGCTCATCGTCGAGGGCCAGGTCCACGGCGGGCTGGCGCAGGGCATCGCGCAGGCGCTGTACGAGGAGGCGGTCTACGACGCCGACGGCAACCTCACCACCGGCACCTTCGTCGACTACCTGGTGCCCTCGGCCGCCGACCTGCCGCACTTCGACACGGGCAACACCGTGCACGTGGCACCGGGCAACCCGATCGGCGCCAAGGGCGTCGGGGAGGCCGGCTGCATCGCCAGCACGCCGGCGGTGGTGAACGCCGCGCTCGACGCCGTCCGGCACCTCGGGGTGCGCGACATCCGCATGCCGCTGACGCCCGAGCGGGTCTGGCGGGCGATCCACCAGGGCGGCGACGGCGGGGACCGGGCCACGGCCGGGTCCAACGCCTACGGCGGCGCCCAGACCGAGACCACCGCCGGTGTCTCGACCCCTGCTTCGTCCCTGGGAGGTGACCGGTGATCCCCGCACCGTTCGACTACGTCCGGCCGACCACGGTCGACGAGGCGCTGGCGGCGGTCGCCGCCGGCGGCGAGGACGTCAAGATCATGGCCGGTGGCCAGTCGCTGATCCCGGTCATGCGGCTGCGGCTGGCGGCGCCCGAGACGGTCGTCGACCTCGGCGGCATCGCCGAGCTCAAGGGCGTGCGGGAGGAGGGCGACCACCTGGTCATCGGCGCGATGACCACGCACGCCGAGGTGATCGCCGACCCGCTGATCGCGCAGTACGCCAGGCTCCTCGCCGAGGCGACCGAGACGGTGGCCGACCGGCAGACCCGCCGGCGCGGCACCTTCGGCGGGGCGCTCGCCCACGCCGACCCCGCCGGCGACCTGGCGGCGGTGGCCCTGGCGCTCGACGCCGAGATGGTCGTCGCGGGCCCGTCCGGGCGGCGCACGGTGCCCGCGTCGGAGTTCTTCGTCGACTACCTCACGACCTCCCTCGACGAGGGGGAGATCCTGGTCGAGATCCGGGTGCCCAAGCTCGCCGGCGACTGGGGGGTGCGCTACGAGAAGTTCAACCGCGTGGCGCAGGCCTGGTCGATCGTCGCCATCGCGGCCGCCGTCCGGCGGGAGGACGGGCACATCGCCGAGGCGCGGATCGGGCTGACCAACATGGGCCCGACGCCGCTGCGCGCATCGGCCACCGAGGCCGCCCTCGCCGGGGCTCCCGCGACGGCCGACGCGATCGCGGCCGCGGCGCGGTCGGCCGCGGAGGGCACCAGCCCGAGCAGCGACCTCAACGCCCAGGCCGACTACCGCGAGCACCTCGCGCAGGTGCTGACCCGCCGGGCGGTCAGCGCCGCCGCCGGGTTGTAGCTTGACGGAGGACCCCCTCGCCCCCCGACACCCGCGAGCCCGTGCTGGGGGGCGAGGGGGCCGTTCCAGTACGTCACCAGGCTCGGGGCGGTGTCCTGGACGGGGCCGCGCCCGGCACCGCCCGTCCCTCCCTCGGCCGGCCCGTCCCCCGGGGCAGACCGGCCGAGGCGCCATCCCACCCCGGAGGTCGCACCGTGCAGCTGGAGAACTCGTTCACCGTCCCCGTGCCCGTCGACGAGGCCTGGCGGGTGCTCCTCGACATCGAGCGGATCGCCCCGTGCATGCCCGGCGCGGCGCTGGACTCGGTCGAGGGTGACTCCTTCACCGGCCGGGTCAAGGTCAAGCTCGGCCCGATCAACCTGACCTACCAGGGCAAGGCGTCCTTCGTGGAGAAGGACGAGGCCGCCCACCGCGCCGTCATCGACGGCCGCGGCAAGGACCAGCGCGGCAACGGCACCGCGGCCGCGCTCATCACCGCGCAGCTCAAGGGCGAGGGGGACACCACGCGGGTCGACGTCCTCACCGACCTCAACATCACCGGCCGCCCGGCCCAGTTCGGCCGCGGCGTCATGACCGACGTGGGCAACAAGCTGCTCGGCCAGTTCGCCGACAAGCTCGCCGCCCAGCTGGGCGAGGGCGACGCGCAGGGCGACGCCGCGCGGGCCGACGCCGCGCGGGCCGACGCCCCCGGCTCGGTCACGGCGACCGCCACCGGCGTCGCCGAGGAGGTCGCCGCCTCCGTCGAGCAGACGCCGGGCGACAACGCCGCCGCCGAGGCCGTGCGCAGGGCCGGGACCGCGGCGAGGGAGGCCGCGGCGTCGGCGACCGACGAGGCCACGGGGAAGACGGCCGCCGCCGCGGCCGGGCCGACCGACACCGTCTCGATCGCTGCGGTGGGCGCCACCGACACCGCTCCGGTCCCGGCCGTGGGCGACGCCGCCCAGGCCGCCGCCGGCACCGCCCCGGCGGCGAGCGACACGACGCCGGTCACGCCCGTCGGTGGCGCGCCGAGCACCCCGCCGTCCGGGCCCTCGGCGCCGCCGACCCGCCCGGCCACGGGCGCGCCGCCGCGCAGCACCCCGCGGCCGGTGCAGCAGCCGGCCGAGGAGCCCGAGCCGATCGACCTGCTCGAGGTGGCCGGTGGTGCGGCGATGGCCCGCTTCGCCGCACCTGCGGCCGGGCTGGCCGCGCTGCTGCTGCTGATCACGCTGGTCGTCCGGCGGCGCCGCCGCTGAGGTCCTCCTGGAGTCGATCATCGGGTCGTGGCCGCTGACACGCGCCGACACGCCGTCAGGACCGGCGACGACCCGATGATCGACCCCGCCACGGCTCGGCCGCCAGCCACGACAGCGCCGCCGCGGCCACCAGCTCGGGGGCCCGCAGCAGCGAGTGGTCGCCCGGCACGGCGGAGACCGACGCCGTCGCCGTCCCGGCGAGCGCGGCGGCGACCTCCCCGGGCCGGCCGTGCCCGTCGGTCTGCCCCTGCACCACGACCAGCGGCACGCCGGCCCCGGTCAGCTCCGCGGCGCGGCTCTTCTCCGGGCGGCCCGGCGGGTGCAGCGGGAAGGCCAGCGCGAGGACGCCGTCGGCACCCTGGGCGGACGCCGTCCGGCAGGCCACCCGGGCCCCCGCGCTGCGGCCGCCGAGCACCAGCGGCCGGGACAGCCCGGGTCGCAGCGCGTCGAGCACCGCCGACCACGCGGTGTCCAGGCGCGGTGGTGCCGGGGCGATGCGCTTCCCGGCCACCCGCCAGGGCTGCTCGACGCGCAGCACCCGCCAGCCGGCCGCGGAGGCCGAGGCGGTGACGGCGGTCAGGTCGGCCGACGCCACGCCGCCACCGGCGCCGTGGCCGAGCACCAGCGTGCCGCGGGCGCCGTCGGCGGGCCCGTCCGCGTGCACGGCCGCCGGGCCGAGCGGGGTGTCGACGAGGGTCGGTCCCCTCACGCCGGGGGCAGCGCGAGCAGCGCCTCGACCGCCCCGGCCAGGTCGTCGGCGACCACGGCCGGCGCCGGGTAGGGCGGCGGGTACACCCGCTCGGCGCGGGGGAACCAGGCGCCGGTGAGGCCGGCCTGCTCCGCGCCGAGGACGTCCCAGCCGTGCGCGGCCACCAGCGCCATCCGCCCGGGCGCGACCCCGCAGGCGCCCGCCGCCCACAGGTAGGCGGCGCGGGAGGGCTTCCACGTCCGCACCGACTCGCTGGTCAGCGTGCGCTCGACCAGCGGCGTGATCCCGCCGCGCTCCAGGCCCGCCTCGGCCACCCCGGGCGAGCCGTGCGAGAGCGTCACCACGCGGACCCCGGCGGAGACCAGCCGGCGCAGGGCGGGCTCGACGTCGGGGTGCGGCGAGAGGTCGAGGAAGGCGTCGGCCACCCGGCCGCGGTCGCCGTCGTCGAGGTCGGTGAGCTGGGCCAGCGAGGACTCGAACGCGGCGCGGAAGGGCAGCCAGGTGCCGGCCACCGTGGCGGCGAACCCGGTCTGCAGCGTGCGGCCGAAGACGGTGGGCAGCAGGTGCGCGGGCCGGCCGAGCTCCACCAGCGCGGCGCGCACCGGCTCGAGGTCGAGCAGCGTCTCGTTGACGTCGAACGCGACGACGTCGGGGCGGGCGGCGCTCACGCCGTCGGCCGGTCGCTGCCGGTCTCCTCGGTCCGTCCGGCCGTGGTCCGGCGGCGGCGGTGGCGCACGTCCTTGGCCCGCTTGTAGACCAGGTAGCCCAGCCCCGCCGCGAACACCGCGACGACCAGGTAGTCGAAGTACTTGAGGTTGTCCTGGATGAAGTCCCCCGCCAGGACGCCGAGGCTGATCAGGACGGTGTTCCAGATCAGGCTGCCCGCGGCGGAGTAGAGGACGAACTGGCCGAAGGGCATCCGGACGACGCCGGCCGGCACCGAGATGAAGCTGCGCACGATCGGCACCATGCGGCCGAAGAAGACCGCCGAGCGGCCGTGGCGCTCGAACCAGGCGAAGGTGCGGTCGACGTCCTCGGTCTCCACCAGGGGCAGCCGGTCGAGGAAGGCGTGGGAGCGCCGCGGCCCCAGCGCCCGGCCGACGTAGTAGAAGAAGACCGCCCCGAGGATCGAGCCCAGGGTGGCGAAGAGGACGACCGGGACGACGTCCATGTCGCCGCTGCGGATCAGCACGCCGGCCAGGCCGAGCACCGCCTCGCTGGGGATGGGCGGGATGACCGTCTCCAGCAGGATGCTGAACCCCACGCCGACGGGTCCCAGCCTCTCGACGAGGTCGAGCAGGAAGCCGGTGATCCCGCCCTGGTCGGAGGCGGCCGCGGCGGCGAGGGAGGACATGGCCTCCACGGTAAGGGCGGCCCCTGGGGGGCGCCTGGACGCCGGCCGGACGCCCGGGGCCGCTGGGGCTAGCGTTCCGCCATGCGTCAGCGACTCACCGCCCGGGCCGTCGTCGTGGGGGACCGGGCGGGCACCGTCGTCCCCGACGCGGTCGTCGACGTCGACGAGGGTCACATCTCCTGGGTGGGGACGGCCGATGACGCCCCGCCGGCCGGGGACGCCGAGGTCGTGGCGCTGCCCGGCCTGCTCGTGCCGGGGCTGGTCAACACCCACTCGCACGCGCCGATGGTGCTGTTCCGCGGCCAGGGCGAGGGGCTGCCGCTGGACCGCTGGCTGCGCGAGGTGATGTGGCCGCGGGAGGCGCGGCTGACGCCGGACGACGTCGAGGTCGCCATGACCGCCGCGTCCGCGGAGCTGCTGCGCGGCGGGGTCACCACGAGCGTGGAGATGTACTTCTCGCCCGAGCGGATCGCCGCGGCGGTCGGCGCGACCGGCGCCCGCGCGGTGGTCGCCGCGCCGATGCTGCCGCTGCCGGGCATGCCGCCGCTGGAGGAGCAGATGGCCGCCGCCGTCGACCTGGCCTCCGGCGTCGCGGACGACGGACTGGTCGAGTACGGCCTGGGCCCGCACGCCGCCTACACCGTCCCGCTGCCCCTGCTGCGCCGGGCCGCCGAGCTCGCGCGGGAGCACGGGATGCTGCTGCACCTGCACGTGGCCGAGACAGCCACCGAGGGCGCCGACCTGCTGGCCACCCACGGGCTGTCGGTGCCGGCGCTGCTGGCCGCCCACGACGTCCTGGGCGGGCGGGTGCTCGCCGCGCACTGCGTGCACATGGACGACGGCGACCTCGAGCTGTTCGCGGAGTACGACGTCGCGGTCGCGCACTGCCCGGCCAGCAACGCCAGGCTGGCCAGCGGCGTCGCGCGGGTGCGGGACATGCTCGACCGCCGCATCCGGGTGGGCCTCGGCACCGACGGGCCGGCGTCCAACGACGGGCTGGACCTGCTCGCCGACGTCCGCCTCGCCGCGCAGCTGGCCCGCCTCACCGGGCGCGACGCCACCGCGCTGACCGCCGCCGAGGCGTTCTGGCTGGCCACCGGCGCGGCCGCCGACGCGGTCGGCCGCCCCGACCTCGGCCGGGTGGAGGCCGGGCGGCGGGCCGACGTGGTGCACGTCGACACACGGGACCTGGGCTTCGAGCCGGTCGGCGACGCCGCCGACTGGCTCACCCATCTGGTCTGGTCCGGTGTGTCCCGGCTGGTCAGCGACGTCTGGGTGGGCGGCCGGCAGGTGGTGGCCGGCGGCGCCTGCACCACCGTGGACGCCGTCGCGCTGCGGGCCGAGGTGGCCGCGCGTGCCGCCCGCCTGGCCGGCTGAGCGGTCGCCGCGATGACCAGGTGACCTGATCGTGGCGCGTCCTCCCCGACCGTGCACCGTGCGGGAGGACGCGCTGCGGTGCGGCAGGACGGGGTGCGGTGTGGGCCGGCGACCGCGTCGGCGTCGTCGCGGATCTCGCGCTCCCCGACCACCGGCCCGGCTCCCTGCGGCGTCCGAACCTCTTCAACCGATCGGTTGACAAGCAGGGACGTGACGTCCTACCGTCTTCATCAACCACTTGGTTGAGCGAGGAGGTCGAGGGTGGCGGCAGATCCGCTCTCGCGGGTGTTCTCGGCGCTGGCCGACCCGACCCGGCGCGACATCGTCGCCCGGCTTGCGGTCGGTGACGCGACCGTCGGGGAGCTGGCCGCCCCCTACGACGTGACCGTGCAGGCGGTCTCCAAGCACCTGCGGGTGCTGGAGGACGCCGGCCTGGTCAGTCGCAGCCGGGAGGCCCAGCGCCGCCCGGTGCACCTGGAGGCGGAGGTGTTCGACCTCATGACGAAGTGGATCGAGCGCTACCGGCGGCAGGCCGAGGAGCGCTACCGCCGCCTCGACGACGTCCTCCGGTCCATGCCCGAGGAGGACCCACCACCACAGGGAGGGAACCCGTCATGACCGCCAGCACCCGCGAGACGCAGATCGTCGCCGACCCCGACGTCCCGCTCGTCCGCATCACCCGCGAGTTCGACGCGCCGCCGAGCAAGGTGTTCCGCGCGCACACCGACCCCGACCTGCTCGTGCAGTGGCTCGGCCCGCGCGGGCTGGAGATGCGCATCGACCACTACGACTGCCGGCCCGGCGGGTCCTACCGCTACGTGCACAGCGACGCGAACGGCGAGTACGGCTTCCGCGGCTGCTTCCACGAGGTCCGGCCCGACGAGTTGATCGTGCAGACCTTCACCTTCGAGGGCGTGCCCGACGGCGTCGCCCTGGAGAAGCTCGTCCTCGAGGACCTCGGCGACGGCCGGACCCGGCTGACCGTCACCTCGCTGGTCGACTCCTTCGCCGACCGCGACGCCTTCCTGGCCAGCGGCATGGAGACCGGCGTCGTCCAGGGCTACGAGCGCCTCGACGAGGTGCTGGCCCGCTGACCGCCGTCCGCCCGCGGGTCACGCCCGCAGGGAGATCGTCTCCCCGCGGACGACGGTCCGCAGCTCCCCCGGAGCCCGCCGCTCGGCGACCTCGCGCACGAACTCGCCGAGCGGCGAGGTGAACCGGTCGTAGTCGTCGTAGTGCACCGGCACGGTGACCGGCGGCTTCAGCAGCTCCACCAGGTCGGCGCCCTGCCGGCCGTCCATGGTCACGGTGATGCCGAGCGCCTTCGTGCCGCCCAGGTGCGCGATCACGGTGTCGAGCGGCCCGCAGCGCTGCAGCACCTCGCCCAGCCACGGGCGGTAGAGCGTGTCCCCCGTGACGTACCCGCGCCAGGTCATCTGCCCGCCGCGGAACAGCTCCAGCACGCTGCCCATGACCGGCGGCAGCACCCTCGCCAGCGGGCCGGGGCCGTGGACGCCGGGCACCGAGGTGATCCGCAGGGTCTCGCCGTCCCCGCCGATCTCGTGCACCTGCCAGGGGCGCAGGTCCGCCGTCGCCCGGAACCCCCGCGACGCCAGCGTCCGGGCGGCCGCCTGCGTGGTGACGATCGGCGTCTCGCGGTCGATGGTCGCGTAGGCGATGCGGTCCCAGTGGTCACCGTGCAGGTGGGAGAGCAGGACGGCGTCGAGGTCGGGCAGGTCCCCGGGCAGCAGCGCCGGGTCGGTCAGCCGCTTGGCCCACAGCCCCTTGCCCAGGTACACCCGCTGCCCCCGGCCGATGAAGTTCGGGTCGGTGAGCAGCGTGAACCCGCCCAGCCGCAGCAGCGTGGTCGCGTTGCCGCCGAAGGTGAGGGTGACGTCATCGGACGCGGTCGAGGCCATGCCCGCGACTACCCGACCCGCCGACCCGTGCAACTCCGCGGGGTCGCGCGGTCAGCCGCGCCGGCGGAGGACGGCGACCAGCGCGCCGCCGACCTGCGGGAGGACCAGCGCCGCCGTCCCGGCGACGGCCGCGGACAGCGCGAGGACGGCGAGCACCCCGGCGAGGTCGCCGCGGCTCGCGCGGGCGCGGGTCGGGAGCACGCGGGGATCGTGGCAGCGAGACGCCCGGAGGGGATGCCCCCGGCCGTGCGCTCCCCCGAGTGGGCGGGGGCGGGGCGGGCGAGGCTGGTAGACAGGGGAGGTGGCGGCACCCCGGGACGTCGACGAGTCCTTCCTCGCCCTGCCCCTGTCCGCGCTCACCGAGGCGGCGCTGACCCGCGCGGTCGACCTCGGTTGCGAGCACGCGGACCTGCGGGTGGAGCGGATCCGCACCCAGGCGATCAGCCTGCGCGACGCCCGCCTCGAGGCGCTCACCGACGGCGAGGACCTCGGTCTCGCCGTCCGCGTGGTGCACGAGGGCACCTGGGGCTTCGCCGCGGGCGTGGTCCTCACCGCGGCCGAGGCGGTGCGGCTGGCCGAGCAGGCGGTCGCCGTCGCGAAGGTGTCCGCGGCCGTGGCCAGCGACCGGGTGGAGCTGGCGCCCGAGCCTCCCCACGAGGGGGCCTGGGTCTCGGCCTACGACGTCGACCCGTTCGGCGTGCCCGACGCCGAGAAGACCGCCCTGCTCACGGAGTGGTCCGAGCGGCTCATGGCCGCCGACGGCGTCGAGCACGTGCAGTCGGGCTGCACGCACGTCAAGGAGCAGAAGTACTACGCCGACACCGCCGGCACCCGCACCCGCCAGCAGCGGGTGCGCATCCACCCCGAGTTCACCGCGCTCACCGTGGACCGCACCACCGGCGCCTTCGAGAGCATGCGCACCCTGGCGCCGCCGGTGGGCCGCGGCTGGGAGTACCTCACCGACGGGCGCTGGGACTGGGGCGCCGAGCTGGCGCAGATCCCGGAGCTGCTGCGGGAGAAGACGAAGGCGCCCTCGGTCGAGCCGGGCCGCTACGACCTCGTCGTCGACCCGTCCAACCTGTGGCTGGTCGTCCACGAGTCGGTCGGGCACGCCACCGAGCTCGACCGGGCCCTCGGCTACGAGGCGGCCTACGCCGGGACGTCGTTCGCCACCGTCGACCAGCTCGGCAGCCTGCGGTACGGCTCGGAGCTCATGCACGTGACCGGCGACCGGGTGGTCGAGCAGGGGTTGTCGACCATCGGCTGGGACGACGAGGGCATCGAGGCCCAGCGGTGGGACATCGTCCGCGACGGCGTGCTGGTGGGCTACCAGGTCGACCGCAACACCGCCCGGCTCGGCGGCATGGCGCGCTCCAACGGCTGCGCCTTCGCCGACTCGCCGCGGCACGTGCCGGTGCAGCGGATGGCCAACGTCTCCCTGCAGCCGGCGCCCGACGGCCCCGACCTCGACGGGCTGATCGGCGGCGTGGAGCGCGGCGTCTACGTCGTCGGAGACAAGAGCTGGTCGATCGACATGCAGCGCTACAACTTCCAGTTCACCGGCCAGCGCTTCTACCGGATCGAGGGCGGCCGGCTGGCCGGGCAGCTGCGCGACGTGGCCTACCAGGCGACGACGACGGACTTCTGGGGCTCGATGCGTGCCGTCGGCGGGCCGTCCACCTACCGCCTCGGCGGGGCGTTCAACTGCGGCAAGGCACAGCCCGGCCAGGTCGCGCCGGTGAGCCACGGCTGCCCGGCGGCGGTCTTCGAGGGCGTCAGCATCCTCAACACGGTGCAGGAGGGCGGGCGATGAGCGCACTGACCGCGCAGCAGCTGGCCGAGAAGGCGCTGGCCGCCTCGACCGCCGACGGGTGCGTCGTCTACGTCGTCGAGAGCACCGAGGCCAACCTGCGGTGGGCGTCGAACAGCCTGACCACGAACGGGGCGATGCGCTCGCGCCAGGTCGTCGTCGTCTCGTTCGTCGACGGCGGGGCGGGGATGGCCGCCGGCACCGTCGCGCGGACCGGGACCCCGGACGTCGCCGAGCTGGTCGCGGCCAGCGAGCAGGCCGCCCGCGACGCCGGGCCGGCCGAGGACGCCGTCCCGCTGATCAGCGAGGAGCCGCCCGGCGCCGGGGAGTGGGACGCCGACCCCGCCGAGACGTCGATCGAGGTGTTCGCCGAGTTCGCGCCCGCGCTGGGGGAGGCGTTCGGCGCCGCCCGCGACCGCGGCGACCTGCTGTTCGGCTACGCCGAGCACGCCATGACGACGACGTACCTGGGCACCTCGACCGGGCTGCGGCTGCGGCACGACCAGCCCAGCGGCCGGGTCGAGCTCAACGGCAAGAGCACCGACTTCTCGCGCTCGGTGTGGGCCGGCGTGGGCACCCGCGACTTCCGCGACGTCTCGGTGCCCGGCCTCGCCGGCGAGGTGGAGCGCAAGCTCGGCTGGTCGAAGCGGCGGGTCGACCTGCCGGCCGGCCGCTACGAGACGCTGCTGCCGCCGTCGGCGGTCAGCGACCTGATGCTCTACGCCTACTGGACGATGGAGGCCCGCGACGCCGACGAGGGCCGCAACGTCTACGCGCGCACGGGCGGCGGCAACCGCATCGGCGACCGGCTGGCCGCCCTGCCGCTGACGCTGCGCAGCGACCCGGCCGCGCCCGGGCTGGAGGCCGCGCCGTTCCAGGTGGTGGGCGCCTCGTCCGGCTCGGCGAGCGTGTTCGACAACGGCATGGCGACGCCGGCGGTGGACTGGATCTCCGGCGGCGTCCTCACCAACCTCGTGCGGACGCGGGCGTGGGCGCTGAAGACCACCGCGCCCGCCGTCGCCGCCGTCGACAACCTGGTCCTCGAGGCGCCGGACGCGACGGCCACCCAGGACGAGATGGTCGCCGCCACCGACCGCGGCCTGCTGCTGACCACGCTCTGGTACATCCGCGAGGTCGACCCGCAGACGCTGCTGCTCACCGGCCTGACCCGCGACGGCGTGTTCCTCGTCGAGGGCGGCGAGGTCACCGGCGCGGTGAACAACTTCCGGTGGAACGAGTCGCCGGTGGACCTGCTGGGCCGGATCACCGAGGCCGGGCGCACCGAGCGGACGCTGCCGCGCGAGTGGAACGACTGGTTCACCCGCGCCGCGATGCCGCCGGTGCGGGTGCCGGACTTCAACATGAGCTCGGTGTCGCCGGCCAGCTAGAGCGGGCGCTCCGGCAGGTCGCGGACGGTGACGCCCTCGTCGTCCGCGTCGGGCACCGCGAGGTGTCGCGGGTTGGCCACCCGGAGCCGGTCGCGCACGCCCTCGCGGACGGCGGCGACCACCTCGTCCCAGCGGCCGTCGCGCGAGCCGTCGGCGACCGCCTCGGACAGCGCGGCGTCGTCGGCCAGGTCCAGGCCGCGCAGACGGGCCCGCCGCCGCGCGCGGGCGCCGTCGCCGAGCAACAGCTCGCGCCGCACGGTGGCGACGACGTTGGCGGCCACCTGCGCGTGGAAGGAGGTGCGCCCGCCGGTGCCCGCGCGCACCTCACCGGCCAGGAAGTCGCCGACCGCGGCGGCGAGCTCGGCGGCGGTGGGCCGGCCGAACAGCAGGTCGTCGTCCGGGGCGGCCTCGTCCGGGGTCGCGTCGTCCGGGGTCGCGTCGTCCGGGGGAGCGGCGTCGGGACGGTCGAGTCCCAGGGCGAGCAGGACGTCGAACTCCTGCTCGGCGGCGCGGCGGCCGATCGCGGCGAGCTCCACCGACGGCTCCGCCCCCGAGAGGTGGCGCTCGGTCATCGCCCGGCACATCAGGCCCCACTGGACGGTGCCGTAGAGCTCCCACCAGTGCAGCTCGGCCACCGTCGGCCGCCAGCCGGCGACCGCGGCGTAGCCGTCGAGCAGCTCCTCGCGGGTGCCGGTGCCGGCGGCGGGCAGCCGGGAGCCGAACCTCCAGACCTTGGCGCAGCACCAGCCGAGGTCCTCCAGCGGGTCTCCGCGGTGGACCAGCTCCCAGTCCAGGACGGCGCGCAGCCCCTCGGGGCCGACCATGAGGTTGCCGAGGCGGAAGTCGCCGTGCACGAGGACCGTCGGCCGCGCCGGCGGGCGGTGCCCGCGCAACCACCGCAGCCCCAGCGCCAGCCCGGGCGGCGGCGGCCCGCCGGTGAGGAAGGACGACGTCAGCCGGTCGAGCGGGTCGCCGGGGGCGGGCACCTGGGCCAGGTCGTCGAGGGGGACGGCGTGCAGCCGGGCGAGGACGGCGCCGAGCTCGTGGGCCAGCCCGGCCCGTGCGGTCGCGTAGGTCTCCTCCCGCAGCAGCCGGCGCGGGATCGTCTCGCCGTCGACCCGACCCATGAGCAGGTACTGGGCCGGCAGCCCCTCCCCGGCGTCGCCCGCACCGACGTCGACCAGGTCGGGCGCCGGCACCCCCGCCCGGGCGGCCGCGGCGACCGCGGCGGCCTCCACCGGCAGCGGTACCCCGCCGGTGCCGGCGCCACCGCGCAGGACCAGGTCGCGACGGGCCCGCGCGGTGTCGTCCACCGCGGTGAACGCCCAGGTCTCGCGGTTGGCCCCGCCGGTCAGGCGGGTCAGCCCCTCGACGGTCACCCGCCCGCCGGTGAGCCGCGACAGCCGCCGGGCGAGCGCTGGGGCCAGCTCCTCGGGAGACGTCCCGGACGCGGCGGGGCTGCCGGTCACCGCAGGAAGCCGAACAGCTGCCCGGCCACCCGCCGCATCTGGATCTCCTCGCTGCCCTCGGTGATCCGGTAGCGGCGGTGGTGCCGGTAGATGTGCTCGAAGGGCAGGTGCCGGGAGTAGCCCATGCCGCCGTGCACCTGCATCGCGCGGTCGGCGGCGTCGCAGACCAGCCGGTTGCCCCGGTAGTTGCACATCGACACCCGGTGGCCGATGGTCACCGCCGGCTCGCCGCGGGCGGTCAGCTCGTCGAGGTCGGCGGCGGTGGCGCGGATGAGCGTGCGCACCAGCTCCGCCTCGGTGTGCAGCTCGACCAGCGGCCACTGGATCGCCTGCCGCTCGGCCAGCGGCCTGCCGAACGTGCGGCGTTGCCGGGCGTGCTCCACCGAGCGGTCGATGCAGAACTGCGCGGCCCCGACGCCGGAGGCCGCCTGGCGGATGCGGTTCTCGTGCACGAAGGTCTGCGCGACCGCCAGCCCCTCGCCCTCGGCGCCGAGCACCGCCGAACCGGGCACCCGGACGCCGTCGAGCACGACCTCGCCGTGGTCGGTGGGCATGTTGAGCGTCCACCAGAACTGGGGCACCGACAGGCCCGGCGCGTCGGCGGGCACGAGCAGGGCGCTGATCCCGCGCGCCTCCCCCGTTCGGCCCGACGTGCGGGCGAAGACCAGCAGGTGGGTCCCGGTGTGGACGCCGGTGATCCAGCGCTTGCGGCCGGTGAGGACCCAGTCGCCGCCGTCCCGCTCCGCGCGGGTGTCCATCCAGGTGGCGTCGCTGCCGTGGTCGGGCTCGGTGAGCGCGAAGGACATCCGTCGCTCGCCGGTGATCAGCGCCTCGACGAACTCCTCGCGCTGCTCCGCGGTGCCGAACAGGTGGAGCAGGTGCGGCACCACCAGGTTGCCGACGACGCTGTGCTCGTTCTGCAGGTCGTTGTGCAGACCCAGCCCGCGGTGCGCCAGGTGCTCGCGGATCACGGCCATGTCCACGTTGCTGCCGTCGCGCCCGCCGAGCTCGGCCGGGAGGCCGTGGCGCAGCCAGCCGGCGGCGTCGGCGCGCCGGCGCACCTCGGCCAGCAGCTCCTCCCACTCCGCGCGGGGCACCCCGCCGGCCTCGACGTCGGTGCGGGCGAACTCGCGGCGGTGGTCGAAGAACCGGACGTTGTCGTCCTGCTGCTCCAGCGGGTCGATCTCCACGGCCACGAACGCGTCGAGCTCGGCGAGCAGGGCGGTCAGCCCGGGAGGCAGTGCCGAGCCGGCGACCTCGCCGCGCGGCGCGGGTGACGCGGGGGGCTGACCGGGCGTGGTCATGTGGCCTCCTGTCCGGCGGCGGTGCCGGTCCCCCGACCATGGCAGCGCCGACACCCGACGTCAAAGTCCCCCTGGTCACGGGCGTCGCCCGGTGCTCCTCGGGCGGCCGGCGCCGGTCGGCGACGCGCCGCGCGGGCGTTGACAGCGGGTCGCCCGCGTGGCTTGACTGCCCCGGGTCGACGTCGGTGTCAGGGCCCCGTCGTGCCGGGCGGCCGGCGCGCGACCGGACGACCTCACCGCCAGACCCACCGCGACGACGCAGAGGGGACGGCCGGCGATGCGCATCGGCATGCGCGTGCGGTACAGCGGGGGCTTCCGCGAGGCCGCCCGGGAGATCGGCGACCTGGAGCAGGCCGGCCTGGACCTGGTCTCGATCGCCGAGGCCTACAGCTTCGACGCGGTCAGCCAGCTCGGTTACCTGGCCGCGGTCACCGAGCGGATGGAACTGACCAGCGGGATCCTGCAGGCGTTCACCCGGACCCCCACCCTGACCGCGATGACGGCGGCCGGCCTCGACCTCGTCTCCGACGGCCGCTTCACCCTCGGCCTCGGCGCCAGCGGCCCGCAGGTGGTCGAGGGCTTCCACGGCGTCCGCTACGACGCACCGCTGGCCCGGCTGCGCGAGATCGTCGAGATCTGCCGGATGGTCTGGCGCCGGGAGCGCGTCGTGTACGAGGGCCGGCACTACCCGATCCCGCTCCCGGCCGACCAGGGCACCGGCCTGGGCAAGCCGCTCAAGCTGATCAACACGCCGGTCCGCGAGCGGATCCCGATCACGCTGGCCTCCATCGGCCCGAAGAACGTCGAGATGACCGCCGAGATCGCCGAGGGCTGGGAGCCGATCTTCTTCGTCCCCGAGCGAGCGGCCGACACCTGGGGGGCCTCCCTCCAGGCGGGCCGGGCCAGGCGGGACCCGGCGCTCGGGCCGCTCGACGTCCGGGTCGGCGTCCCGTGCGCGATCGGGGAGGGCCTGGAGGACCTGCGTGAGCGCTCGCGCGCGGACCTCGCGCTCTACATCGGGGGCATGGGCGCCCGCGGCAAGAACTTCTACAACGAGCTGACCGTCCGCTACGGCCACGCCGAGGCCGCGGCCACCGTCCAGGACCTCTACCTGTCCGGACGCAAGGAGGAGGCCGCCGCGGCGGTCCCGGCCGAGATGGTCGCGGCCACCTCGCTCGTCGGCCCCCGCGGCTGGGTGGCCGAGCGGCTGGCCGCCTTCCGCGACGCCGGCGTCACCACGCTGGTCACCTCCCTGGTCCAGCCGGAGCGTCGCGACCGGCTCCGGACGGTCGAGCAGCTCCGGGAGCTCGTCGGCGACCTCTGACGGCGGGCTAGCGTGCGGTCCCGGGTGCTCCGCCGGGGAGCGCCGGGATGGAGACCAGCCGTGACCGACGCCCAGCCGACGACCGCTCCGCAGCCGACCGTGCCCGAGGGGCTCACCGTGGCGGTGCTCGGCGGCACCGGGCCGCAGGGGCGCGGGCTGGCGCGGCGGTTCGCCGCGGCCGGCGTGCGCGTCGTCCTCGGCAGCCGCGACGCGGAGCGCGCGCAGGCGACCGCGTCCGACCTGGCCGCGGCCACCGGCGGGGACGTCACCGGGGCGGACAACCGCGGCGCCGCCCGCGCCGGGGACGTCGTCGTCGTCGCGGTGCCCTGGGACGGCCACGCCGACCTGCTCGCCGGCCTGCGCGAGGACCTCGCCGGCCGCGTCGTCGTCGACTGCGTCAACCCGCTGGGCTTCGACAAGCGGGGCGCCTTCGCCCTCGCCGTCCCGGAGGGCTCGGCCGCCGAGCAGGCCGCGGCGCTGCTGCCCGACAGCCGGGTCGTGGCCGCGTTCCACCACGTCAGCGCCGTCCTGCTCGAGGACCCCGAGGTGACGACGGTGGACACCGACGTCCTGGTCCTCGGCGAGGACCGTGAGGCCACCGACCTGGTGCAGGCCCTGGCCGGCCTGGTGCCGGGCATGCGCGGGGTCTACGCCGGGCGGCTGCGCAACGCCCACCAGGTGGAGGCGCTGACCGCCAACCTGATCAGCGTCAACCGCCGGTACAAGGCGCACGCCGGGCTGCGCGTGACCGACGTCTGAGCCGCGCCTGGCCGAGGACACGCGGATCGTCCTGTCGCCGGCCGGGCTGCTCTAGCCTGCCTCCGGCGGTCGCGGCCGCCGGGGGAGCAACGGGGGTGCGGTGGAGCTACCGGTCGGTGCGGACGTCGGGGGCTACGTGGTCCGGCGGAGGCTCGGCTCCGGCGCCACGGGCTCGGTCTACCTGGCCCGCCACCGGAGCCTGCCCAAGGACGTCGCCCTCAAGGTGCTCACCCCCGCGGTCGCGCACAGCGCCGAGATCCGCGCTCGCTTCGCGCGGGAGGCGGACCTGCTCAGCCGCCTCCACCACCCCGGGATCGCCGGCGTCGAGGACCGCGGGGAAGCCGACGGACTCCTCTGGATGACCATGCGCTACGTCCCGGGACCCGATCTGGAGACGGTCCTGAGCGAGCGGGGCGCCCTGCCGCCCGACGAGGCGGTCGCCGTCGTGGAGGCCGTGGCGGCGGCACTGGACCACGCGCACGAGAACGGCCTGGTCCACCGGGACGTCAAGCCGGCCAACATCCTCCTGCAGCGTGAGGCCGGCCGGGACCGGGCGGTGCTGGCCGACTTCGGGATCGCCAAGGACCTCGCCGGCCCTGCGACGCTCACGCGCACGGGGCAGCCCGTCGCCACGCTGCCCTATGGCTCACCGGAGCAGGTCGAGGGACGTCCCCTCGACCGGAGGTCGGACGTCTACTCGCTCGGGACGGTCCTCTTCGAGCTCCTGAGCGGGAGGCGGGCGATCCAGGCCGAAGAGCCGAACGCCATCCTGTACGCCGTCGCCCTCGGGCCCGTGCCCGACCTGCGCGCCGTTCGTCCCGATCTGCCGGAGGCCCTGGCCGAGGTCTGCGCGCGCGCCATGGCCAAGGACCCGGCCGACCGCTTCCCCACGTGCGGTGAGTTGGCTGCTGCCGCTCGTGCCGCCGTCTCCCCGCAGCCGCGCGCCCCCGAGACGACCATCGGCACACCGCCGGCGCCTCCGCCGCCTGGCGCGGTCGCCGGACCGCCCCTCCCCGACGGGACGGGCCCGCCCCGCTCCCGGGAGGTACCGACCCGGGACCCGGCCACGCCCACCGGCAGTCGGCCAGGGCGCCGGTCCCGGCGGCGTGCGGCCGCCCTCGTGGCGGCCGTGACGGTGGTGGTCGTGGGGGTGCTGGTCGCCGTGCTGACCGTCCGGGACACCCCTCCCCGGGACGACCCCCCGGCTGCCCAGCCGTCGACGACCGGCACCAGCACCTCCGTGGAGGACTCCGCTCCGACCTCCGGCGGTCCGACCTCGGGCTCCGGCGGTCCGACCTCGGGCACGGCGCCGGCGGTCGGGGCGTGCCTGGACGACGGGGGAGCGGTGACGTCCTGCGCCGTCGCCCATGCGGCGGAGGTCGTCGCCACGGGCGGGGACTGCGACGAGGCTGCTCTGCTGGCCTACCTCGGTGGGGTCCCGGGGCAGGACGTGCTCCGCGAGGTCGACCTCGGAGCCCGGGTCGTCGGTGACACCCCGGTGTGCGTCGTGGGCGTTCCAGCCGGGTCGCCCGCCGGCTCGGCGCAGGACGCGCTGCTCGACCGGGCGGGCGACGTGTGGCGGCTGTGCTACGACCAGGTGGGTCGTGAGGTCTCCTGCGCCGAGCCGCACGAGCAGGAGGTGGTCGCCGAGGGTGCGGCCGGGGAGACCCTCGACTGCCGGGCGAGGGCGAGCGCCTACCTGGACCGGCCGTTCGACCAGTTCGCCACGCAGCTACGGCTCCCGGAGGACGCCACCCGCTGTGTCGTCGAGGTCCGCGGGGACAACGTGCTGACCGCCTCGCTGCGACGGCTCGGTTCCACTGCTCTCCCGGTGGAGGCCGACTGACGCAGGGCGTGTCGCGTCCCGCCTGACGGCCGTGGGTCTCAGCGGACCTGCGCGTCGGTGACGACGGCGGTGACCGTGCCCCCGCACTCGGGGTTGCGGTCGTCCAGCACCAGATGGATCTTGAGCGCGTTGACGCCTGCGACCGTGATGCTGAACGTCTGCAGCTGGTTGAAGGGGACGCTGCGGATCTCGACCTGTTCGTTGTTCGCCAGGACCTGCACGCTGAGGTCCTGGTCGGAGTCGGCGGAGTCGTCGGCCTGCGCCACGGAGAACTCGAGGGTGTCGAAGTTGTTGCCCAGGCGCAGCTCCAGCTCGTTGGAGGCGGGGTCGTCGTACTGGCTGCACCCCGCCGACACGTCCGAGGCGATGCCCTGCACGTCCTGCTGCCCGGCGATGTCGTAGCGCTGCTCTTCCCAGTTCGGCGACGGGTTGAAGAAGTCGCTGAGGGTGAGCTTGCGGCCCGCGTCCCCGGTGTCCAGCGGCCCGCTCGAGGTGCTCGGCGCGCTGGGGTCGGTGGCGGTCGCGGTCGTCGTCGAGCTGGAGGACGTCGCCGAGCCGGAGGACGTCGCCGAGCCGGAGGACGTCGTCGAGCTGGAGGACGTCGTCGGTGATGCTTCGTCGGAGGACGGCGAGGCCGAGGAGGTGCTGGGCGCGGGCGAGGCCGATGAGGTGAAGGAGCCGCCCCCGCACCCCGCCAGTGCCAGCAGCGTGGCCACCACGGTCGTCGCTCCCGCGGCACGCGCCGCACCCGTCCGTCCCGCCATGTCAGCCCCCGTCAGCCGTGCTCCGCGGCTGGACCCTAGGGCAACTCCGGGCCCGCCAGGGCGGGTCGCGTCACGGTCCATCAACAGGAAGTGGTGCGTCGTCTGCTCTCTGTGACCAGAGTGACGGCAGATCCGAGAACAGCTGGTCATACCGCACGGCTGCCGTCCTCAAACACGGTTCCCCGCTTACCTTCACCGGCAACCGCAGCAGGCCCCCAGGACACGGGGGTGTCGAGGGGAGCCGGACATGACCCGCAGCCAGAAGCCCTCCGTCTTCCAGGTGGGCCGGATCTGGGACGACGGCAGCACGGTCGTCGTCTCGGGGTGGGGCATCGGGATGTGTGCCCCCGCCTGCCCCTGCCACCGCCACCCGATCGCGGGGCACCTCGCCATCGACGAGGACCAGGCCGGCGGCACGCTGGGTCTGCGCAGCTTCCGCGAGGACGGCTGCGACTGCTGCGAGCCGTGGACCGCCGACGAGCTCTCCGGTGTCCTCCGTGACCTGCAGCGACTGGCCGGCCTGGACGCCGAGGAGCCCCTCGCCGGCTGAGAGACCTCGTCCTCCCCGCCCGCGCGGGGCCGGGACGGGGTCGCCGTCCCCGCCTTTCGCGCGCGGACGGCGGGGTAGAGCCCAGGCATGCTGGGACGAGCGGCTCTGCGCGGTGCCCTGGCCGGACTGGCCGGCACCGCGGCGATGACCCTGGCCGAGAAGGCCGAGCAGCAGGTGACGGGGCGGCCGGACAGCTACGTGCCGGGGCGCACCCTCATCGCCCTCACCACCCGCCGGCGGCTGCCCGGGTCGGCGCGCCCGCCGGTGGTCAACCACCTCATGCACTGGGGCACCGGCGCCACCGTCGGCGCCCTGCGGGGCGTCTGGGCGGCCAGCGGGCTGCGCGGCTGGCGCGCCTCGGCCTGGCACACCTCGGTCCGGCTGGCCACCGACCAGACCCTGGAGAACGCGACCGGCGTCGGCGACCCGCCGTGGACGTGGTCGCGCCGCGACCAGGTCGTCGACGTCGCCGGCAAGGCCCTCTACTCGTTCGTCACCGGCGCGGTCGCCGACCGGTTGGTGCCCCTCGCCCCCGACCGCCGCCGGAGCACCGACTCCTGACCGGACCGGGCCGTCGCGGGACGGCTGACGCCTCCCGGGGCGGGTGTGACGGGTGTGCCCCGCCGACGTGCGGGGACCGCGCGCCGCGCTCACCCTGCGCTGTCCCACTCCCTACCGTCCGTACGGACCGACAGGGAGCCGCCACCGGCGGCAGGGGGGACGGGGAACGTGCAGCGCAACCGGACGACGGGCCGCCGCTGGTCGGGTGCGGTCGTCGCCGCCACCGCCCTGCTCGCCCTGGTGCTCGCCCCCGCCACCGCGTCGGCCGCCCCCTCGACCGTCGAGGAGGCCGCGCAGCTCGTCGAGGAGACCGGCCGGCAGCTCACCGCGCTCGACGAGCAGGTGCACCAGGCCGAGCTCACCGTGCAGGCGCAGCAGCAGGTCGCTGCCGACGCCGAGCGGGCCGCCGAGGAGGCCGAGTCGACGCTGGCGCAGTACGAGCCGCGGATCCGTGCCATCGCGCAGAGCGGCTACACCGGCGGCACCCGGTCGCGCGTGGCCGCCTTCCTCGGCAGCGAGTCCGCCGACGACCTGGTCGACCAGATGACCACCCTGGACCTCATCGCCGACCACACCGAGGGCGTCCTCACCGAGGTCGCCGCCGCCCAGGCCGCGGCCGAGGAGGCCCGCGCGTCCGCCGACGCCGCCGGCGCCGAGGCCGCCGCGGCCCTGGCCGCCCTCCACGACCAGCAGGCGCAGGTGCAGGAGCAGGTCGACGCCTACGAGGCCGACTTCGCGCGGCTGTCGGCCGCCGAGCAGACGGCGGTCACCACCGCGCTCGCCGGGCCGACGCTGACCGCGCCGTCGGCCGCCGCCGCCGTGGCCGCCGCCCCCGGGCCGGCCGCCGCCGTCGCCGTGCAGACCGCGCTCGCCCAGCTCGGCGACCCGTACGTGTGGGGGTCCTCCGGCCCGGACGGCTTCGACTGCTCGGGGCTGACGCAGTACGCCTACGCCGCGGCCGGCATCTCGCTGCCGCACTCCAGCGGCGCCCAGTCGCAGCTGGGGACCCCGGTGGCCCGCGCCGACCTGGCGCCCGGCGACATCGTCTACCTCTACTCGCCGGTCAGCCACGTCGGCATCTACGTCGGCGACGGCAAGATGGTCCACGCCCGCACCTTCGGCCAGCCGGTCGCGGTGACCAGCGTCGACCAGTCCGGTTACCGGGGCGCGGTCCGCGTCGCCTGAGGAGCAGGTCGTAGCGTGCCCGCGTGACCCGGGCACCGCAGCGACCGCAGCCGGCTCTGCGGCCCGGGGCGATCGGCTTCCTCGACGCGCTCGTCATCGGCCTGGCCGCCACCTCGCCGGCGTACTCGCTGGCGGCGGTCATCGGGCCGGTCGTCGCGCTCGTCGGCGTGCACGCCCCGGGGGTCGTGCTGGCCTCGTTCGTCCCCATGCTGCTCATCGCCGGGGCGTTCGCCGCGCTCAACCGGGCCGACCCCGACTGCGGGACGACGTTCTCCTGGGTGACCCGCGCCTTCGGCCCGACCACCGGGTGGATCGGCGGCTGGGCCATCGCGATGACCGGCGTCCTGGTGATCGGGTCGCTGGCCGAGGTCGGCGTCCGGTTCGGCCTGCTGGCGCTCGGCCTCGACGCATGGGAGTCCTCGACGCCGCTGGTCGTGGCGCTGAGCGTGCTGCTCGTGCTGGTCATGGCCGCGCTGTGCGTGCTGGGCACCGAGCTGTCGTCGCGCGTGCAGAACGCGCTGGTGCTCGCCCAGACGGTCGCGCTGGCCGTGTTCGCCGTCGTCGCCGTCGTCCGCGGGGTGCGCGGCGACGCGCCGTCGGGCGGGCTGACGCCGTCCTGGGCCTGGCTGGACCCGTTCGGGGCCGGCGGCGCGGCGCTGCCCGGCGGGCTGCTGCTCGGCGTCTTCGCGTACTGGGGCTGGGAGTCGGCGGTCAACCTCACCGAGGAGACCCGCGACCCGCGCCGCGCACCGGGCCGGGCCGGGGTGCTCGCGACCGTCGTGCTGCTGGTGACCTACCTCGGCGTCGCGGTCGCCGTCGTCTCCTTCTCCGGGACCGCCTACCTGGCCGGCAACGCCGACGAGGAGGAGGCGGTCTTCGCGCTGCTGTCCGGGCAGGTGCTCGGCGGCTGGGACTGGGTGGTGCTGGTCGCCGTCGCCACCTCGGCGATCGCCTCCACGCAGACGACGATCATCCCGGCGTCGCGCACCGGCCTGTCGATGGCGCGGCGGGCGGCGCTGCCGGCGCGCTTCGGGTCGGTGTCGGAGCGGTTCCGGACGCCGGACGTCTCGACCTGGTGGGTCGCCGGCGTGGCGGTGGCCTGGTACGTGGGCGTGCACCTGGTCAGCGAGAACGCGCTGCTCGACTCGATCACCGCGCTCTCGCTGCTCATCGCGCTGTACTACGCGCTCACCGGGCTGGCCTGCGCGTGGTCCTTCCGCCGGCGGCTCACCCGCGGCGCGCGCGACCTGCTGCTGCTCGGCGCCGGCCCGCTGGCCGGGGCGGCGGTGCTGCTGTGGCTGCTCGTCCTCTCCGTGCGCGACCTGGCCGACCCGGCCACCAGCTACAGCGGGCAGGCCTGGTTCGGCCTCGGGCCGCCGCTGGTGATCGGCGTGGGGATCATGGCCACCGGCGTCGTCCTCATGCTGCTGTGGCGGCGGCGGGACGCGCGCTTCTGGGCCGAGCGGCCCGCCGTGGCCGACGTCAGTGGGGCCGGCGGCCCTCGGCCAGCATCGTGACCAGCGCGGCGACCCGCCTCGCGCGCGTGGCCGGGGTGGCCGCGGTGTGCACGCGGTGGAGGACGGCGTAGCGGTTGCGCCCGTCGAGCCCGTCGAACGCCCGCTGTGCCGTGGGCTCGGCGGCCAGCGCCGCGGCGAGGTCGTCGGGCACGGTGATGGTGGCCGGCCCGGCGTAGGCGCGGTCCCACCGGCCGTCGGCCCGGGCCGCCTCGACCTGGGCCAGCCCCGCCGGGCGCATCCGGCCGGCCGCGGTGAGCGCCTCGACGGCGGTGACGTTCTTCTGCGACCACACGCTGCGCGGCCGCCGCGGGGTGACCCGCATGAGGTACCAGTGGTCGTCGAGGCGGTTGCTGCGGCCGTCGATCCAGCCGTGGCACAGCAGCGACTCGACCATCTCGGCGTGGGTCAGCGACGGCACCCCGGCACCCTTCTTGGCCAGCTTCACGTAGCAGCCGGGGGCGGTGGCGTGCTCGGTCTCGAGCCAGGCCTCGAACGCGGCCTGGTCGGCGAAGGCCAGGACCGGGAGGTCGGTCGGCAGGGTCACCCGGCCATCCTGACCCGGCCGCGGGGTGCCGTCCAGGGGTGTCGTGTGAAGTGTCCTTGACACCGGGGCCCGCCGCCTGCTGCACTCACCCGGTGTCAAGCACACTTGTCAACGGGAGGTCCGTCGTGGTCCTGCGTCACACCGCCGCCGTGGTCACGGCCCTCCTGGTCGCGGCCGGGCTCGGGCTGCTGGCGGGGGTCCTCGGCGACGACGACCAGTTCTGGCTGCGGACCACGGTCTTCGCCGCCTGCACGCTCGGACCGGCCTGGGGGCTGGGCTGGCTGCTGTTCGTCTCCGGCAGCACCGGTCCGGGCGCGGTCGCCCACCCGGAGGAGAACGTCGAGCACGGGTGGTGGCAGCGCAGCGCGTCGGGCTCCTTCCTGGACCTGGTGGTCGTGCTGGGACTGGCCTCGACGGCCCTGGCGGTCACCGACCTGCGGCTGGACGCGGGCACCGTGCTCGCCGCGCTGGCCGTCGTCGCGCTGGCCGACGTCACCGTCCGCATGGTGGTGCTGAGCCGGCGCGAGGCCTGAGCCCCCGGTGCGCAACGACCTGGCCGAGCGGCGGGCCGAACGCGGCTGGTCGCAGGGCCGGCTGGCCGAGGAGCTGGGCGTCTCGCGGCAGACGGTCATCTCGCTGGAGAAGGGCCGCTTCGACCCCAGTCTGCCGCTCGCCTTCCGCATCGCCGCGCTGTTCGGCTGCCGGATCGAGGACGTCTTCGCGCCGGACGGTGACTGAGCGCCGCCCGTACGCCAGGGTGGGGCCGTGGAGCCCGATCAGCCCGGCGTCCCGGCCGCGGACGTCTACACCGCCGAGCTCGAGCCGCGTCCGGGCGGCCCGCTGCTGCGCCGCGCCCGGGTGGCCGCCGCCTTCGTCGCCGAGCTGGCGTGGGGCCTGCTCCCGGGCCCCTCGGTGAGCGACGTCGTCGTCCGGCGGCGGGACGACGGCAGCGAGGTGCTGCGCGTCCCGGCCGGGGACCCCGTCGTCCCCGGGGACCTGCTGCGCTACGTCCGGGAGCAGCTCGAGGTCCTCGGGCCCGAGGAGTTCGTGCAGGACTGGCAGCCCCGGGTGCGCTGAGCCGGGGTCCCCCAGCGGGGGGTGCGCGGCTGTGCTGGGGTGGAGGCGTGGCGGACAACTACATCGCGGAGCTGGAGTTCGGCGCGCCGGTCATCGACGACGAGGCCTTCGTGGCGCCGACGGCGGTGGTGGTCGGCGCGGTGACCATGGGGCCGCGCTCGAGCATCTGGTACGGCGCGGTCGCCCGGGCCGACGCCGAGGTCATCGAGATCGGCGAGGGCTCCAACGTCCAGGACGGCAGCACGCTGCACGCCGACCCCGGCTTCCCGCTGGTCGTCGGCCGCGGGGTGACCGTCGGGCACCGGGTGGTGCTGCACGGCGCGCGCATCGACGACGACGTCCTGGTCGGCATGGGCAGCGTGGTGATGAACGGCGCGCACATCGGCTCGGGGTCCATCGTGGCCGCCGGTGCCGTCGTCACCCAGGGCACGCAGGTGCCGCCCGGGTCGCTGGTGGCCGGCGTCCCGGCGAAGGTGATCCGGCAGGCCACCGACGACGACCTCACCCACATCCGGCTCAACGCGGCGAGCTACACCGAGCGGCTGCCCGCGGCGCGGCGGGTGCGCCCGGTCGTGCGCCGTCCGCTGCCCCCGGCCGGGCACATCCCGGGCGACGCCGCCGACTAGGACGGACCCTGCTGCCGGTTCAGCGGCCGAGGACGACGACCCAGCGGTTGCGACCGCCGTCGCGCTCGTAGCTCAGCGCGTCCACCGCCGCCCGGACCAGCTCCAGACCCCGGCCACGCTCGGCGTCGTCGGGCGGCCAGCCGCCGGGACCCGGGGCGACCGGGCCGCCGTCGTCCTCGAAGACGGCCTCGACCCGGTCGGGCAGGCCGCGCAGCCGCAGCTCCAGCACCCGCGCGCCCGAGGCGGCGGCGTGCTCGGCGATGTTCGCGGCGATCTCGGCCACCGCCGTCTCGAACCGCAGCCGCGCCGGCTCGCCGATGCCGGGCTCACCGGCCCACAGCTCGGCGAGCAGGTCGTGCACGGGGCCGAGCGCCTCCGGCCCGGCGGGGGCGCGCAGCACGTGCGTCGGGCCGGGCACCTCAGTCCCCGGCGGGGGGGAAGGCGCTGGCCACGTCCGGCCGTGGCCGCAGGACCCGGCCCAGGTTGGTCAGCTCCAGCACCGCCTGCACCTGCGGTCCGGCACCGGCCAGCCGCAGGTCGCCCCCGGCCTGGCGGGCGGTCTTCAGCCCGGCGATCAGCGCGCCGAGGCCGGAGGAGTCCATCGAGTCGGTGCTCGACAGGTCGACCACCACCCGGGGCGTCCCGGCCGCCACCAGCTGGGAGACCAGCGCGCGCAGCCGGGGTGCGGCCACCATGTTCAGCCGGCCCACGGGCCGGATGACCCCGACGCCGGCGTCGGTCGTCTCGGTCTCGAACTCGGTCATGCGCTCGCTCCCGCGGGCTGCTCGGGTCCGCGGTAGCGGACGGCGTGGACGACGACGCTGAGGACGGCGAGGTCGAAGGCGACCCACACCAGGTTGGTGACGGTGCCCAGGACCGACGCCTCGCCGACCACCATCCGCACCGTGCCGACGACGGCCGCCACGACCAGCAGCGCCATGACGGCCAGCTGCGGGCGGACCAGGTGCCAGGGCCGGCGGTCCACCGACTGGCGCTCCTTGGGCGTCACCGCGAAGGCCAGGCTGCGCCCGAACACCACGTTGCCGACCGCCGAGGTCACCGACCGGATCCACACCGGGAACAGCGCCAGGGAGTACTGCTGCCCGCGCCACGTGCGCCGGCCGCGGCCGACGACGTAGAACAGGAGCTGGTTGACCAGCAGGAACGGCACCAGCCGGAGGAAGAACTCCGCGGTCAGCCCGGTCACCGGCAGCACGCCGAGGACCAGGTAGACGACCGGCGCGGCGAAGTAGACGACGGCGGCGAAGCCGGACAGGTAGCTCCACATCGTCGCCCAGTACATGAGCCGCTGGGCCAGGGTGAGCCCGCGCTGCACCAGCGGGTTCTCCCGCAGCATCACCTGCACGGTGCCCTGCGCCCAGCGCAGCCGCTGGGTGAGCATGGTGCCGAGGTCCTCGGGCGCCAGGCCGAGGGCGAGGGTCTCGTCGTGGTAGGCCGTGCGCCAGCCGAGGGCGTGCAGGCGCATGCAGGTGGCCATGTCCTCGGTGACCGAGATGGTGGCCATGGGCATGACCGGCTGGGCCTCGTCGTCCTTGTCGACGTCGACCGCGCGCACCAGGGTCCGCACGGTCTCGATCGCGCCCAGCGGCGACCAGTCACGGGCGGCGAGCCGGGTCAGCGCCCCGCGGTCGACCTCGGCCAGGCCGCCGTCCTCCCCGTCCAGCTCGCTGGAGAGCTCGGCGATGGCGGCGAGGTCGGCCTGCAGCTGGTCCACGTCGGCGGCCACGACCTCGCGGGCGGCGGCGTCGACCTGCTGCTGGAAGCGGTAGGTCACGTCGGCCAGGGGCGCGCCGTCGCGCAACTCGGCCCGCGCCCGGGCCACCGCCGCCACCACCCGGTCCAACGCCGCGCGCGGCCCGGCCTGGGCCGGGTCCAGCGAGCGGCGGGCCCGGGCGAGCACCCGGTCGGCGGTGCGCAGCGCGCGGCTGACCGCAAGCTGCACCTCGGTGACGTACCGGGTGATCCCCAGCTGCATCAGCGCCTCGCGGCGCAGCACCGCGTTCGAGCCGCAGAAGAAGGCCGCGTTCCAGCCGTCCTTGCCCTGCTGGATGGGCCCGTAGAACAGCGGCGCCTGGCTGCCGAGGGGGTCGTCACCGGGCACGTTGACGAACACCTGCGGCGTCTGCACCAGGGCCATCCGCGGGTCCCGGAACCAGCCGAGCGTGCGGTCGAGGATCTCCGGGTCGGGCACCTGGTCGGCGTCGAGGATCAGGATGTACTCGCCGTCGGTGGTCATCAGCGCGTTGTTGAGGTTGCCCGCCTTGGCGTGCCGGGAGTGCCCTGCCCAGTCGGCCGACCGGGTGATCCAGCCGATGCCGGCGGCCTCGGCCCGCGCGCGCAGCTCGGGCCGGGCGCCGTCGTCGAGGATCCAGGTGCGGTGCGGGTACCGGATGCGCCGCGCCGCCTCGGCGGTGGCCATCACCAGGTCCAGCGGCTCGTTGTAGGTGGTGACGAACACGTCGACGGTGGCGCCCTCCGGGGGCGGTGGCGCCTCCCCGCGGCGGCGCAGCCGCCACATGGTCAGCCCGAACAGCAGCGAGTCCACGAGGCTGTAGGTCTCGGCGAGGACCAGCGGGACGGCGATCCACCACGCCGACCAGTTGATCGACTCCAGCCACCGCCAGACCACGTAGTTGATCCCCAGCGACGCGGTCACGAGGATCAGCACGCGCAGGGCCAGCAGCCGCCCGGTCAGGGGCACCCTCGGTGTCCTCGCGGTCACCGACCTGCCGGTCAGCGGGTCGCGGCCGCGGGCCGCCCGGTGGGTGGTCACGACGTCGCCAGCCGGCGGAGCGCGACGGCGGTGACGTCGTCGAGCGGCCGGGCGACGGCGGTCAGCCCCCGCACCTGGTCGAGCAGGGCATCCGGGTCGGGGTGCGCGCGCACCAGTCGCGCGACGTGCTCGAGCGCCTCCCGGGTGCCGCCGAGGACGTCGAAGAGGCCGTCGCTGAACACGAACAGCGTGTCGCCGGGGTCGAGCACGAGCTCGTGCGCCGTCCAGGGCAGGTCGGCCTCGACGCCGAGGGGCAGGTCCTCCCCGGCCAGGTGCTGTGTGCTGCCGTCGGCCCGGTGGACCAGCGCCAGGCCGTGCCCGGCGTCGCCGTAGCGCAGCCGACCGGTCGCGGCCTCCAGCCGGCCGGTGAAGCAGGTGACGAAGGAGCCCGCGCGGGCGAGGTCGGGCTGCAGCGTCCGGGCCGCCGCGGCGAGCACCGTGCTCTCCGGGCGGTCGGCCGCGGCGCCGGGGGTGTCCCCGCGGGAGGCGGCCCGCAGCACCGCCCGCACGGTCGCCATGAGGATCGCCGCCCCGGCGCCCTTGCCCATGACGTCGGCCAGGGTGACCACCAGGTCCCCGTCGACGACGTCGAGGTCGAGCAGGTCGCCGCCGACCGCCGAGGCCGGGCGGCAGGTCCCGGCGATCGCGTAGCCGGGGACCTCCGGTGGCCGGTCGGGCAGCAGAGCCGCCTGGACCTCGCGGGCCCGCTCCATGTCGGCGGAGCTGGCGAGCTCCTGCTCGGTCCACCGGGCCAGCTCCTCGAGCACGGCGACCTCGCGGGCGTCGAGCGTGCGCGGGCGGGTGTCGAACAGGCAGAGCGTGCCGACCACCATGCCGCCCGGCCCGGTGAGCGGCTGCCCGGCGTAGAAGCGCACGTGCGGCGGCCCGCACACGGCCGGGATGGCGGAGAAGACCGGGTCCTGGGCGGCGTCGGACACCACGTGCGTCCGGTGCAGGGCCATCGTGCGGTCGCAGAAGGACGCCTGGCGGTCGGCCCGGTCCACCGGCATGCCCTGCGCGGACTTGAACCAGAGGTGGTCCTCGGCGATGAGGGTGACCGTCGCGATCGGCACGTCGAAGACGCGCTGCGCGAGGCGGGTGATCCGGTCGAAGCGCTCCTCGCGGCCGGTGCCGAGCAGCTGGAGCTGGTCGAGGGCGGCCAGTCGCCGGTTCTCGCCGGGGTCGACGGCCGGGACCGGGCAGGCCGCGGCGGACCCGGTGTCCCCGAGCGCCACGGCGGGGCCGGTGTCCGGGAGGGCGCTCACCGTCGGCTCCCGACGAGGCTGCGGTCGGCCAGGGCCCGGCGCACCGCCCGCGCGCTGGCCGGGCTGCTGGCCAGCCGCCAGTCGGTCTCCTTGTCGTGGTCGAACCAGACGAAGGCGCCGACGTCGGCCTGCGCGTCGAGCCACGCGACCAGGTCGGTCACCCACCGGGCCTTGTCCCCGCCGGACTCCGCGCAGCCGACCTCGGCCACCAGCCGGGGCAGGCCGCCGGCCAGCCCGCGCAGCTCGTCGAGGCTCGGGCCGAACAGCTCCGCGGGCTCCTGCCAGCCGCCGTGACCCGGGACGGCGCCCCAGTTGTAGCCGTCGAGCGCCACCCGGTCGACCGACCCGGTGCCCGGCCACGTCTCGGCCATCGGCGTCGACCCGGCGTACCGGACGTTCGGGTTCCACACCAGCTCGACGTTGCCCGCGCCGGCCCGGTCGAACACCTCGGCGAGGTGGCGCCAGGCGGCGACGTGGTCCTCGGCCGTCGTGCCGGCCACACCGACCGCCCACGGGTACCAGTCACCGTTCTGCTCGTGCGCGAAGCGCAGCAGCACCGGCCGGCCCCAGTCGCGCAGCGCACCGGCCCACCACCACAGCTGGCCGTCCCACACGCCCGCGGCGAGGTCGGCCAGCGTGGAGCGGCTGCCGTCGGCCGGGTCCCACGGCTCCCAGGTCACCATCGGCGTCGCCCCGCGCGCGGCGACGGCGTCGAGGTCGGCCAGGGGTGGCGGCGCGGCCAGCGCGACGTAGGAGAGCACCAGCGAGGGTCGCTCGCCGGCCACCGCCGCCACGGCCTCGAGTTCCCCGGTCGCCTGCGGCCCGCCGGGGGTCGACACCCCGAAGGCCAGTGGCTCGGTCCGGCGCGGCCGCTCGGGCCCCGCCGTGCACGCTGCCGCGCCCAGCGCGGCCAGCCCCACGCCGGCGGCCAGCACCGACCGACGCGTCGTTCGTCCCCCGTTCACGGGGCTCTGGTTCCCCACGATCGCGCAAACGAACTCCCTGACTGTGGGTGACGGCTCGGCTGCGGGTTCAGCCGGGGGCGGCCAGCCGGCGGACGGCGTCGCAGACCTCGTCCAGGGACAGCGCCGTCGTCGCGTCACCCACGGGGAGCTCCACGCGCACCACGGTGGGATCGCCGGTGACCCCCGGCTGCGCCCAGGTCCACAGGCCCTCCTCGGCGAGCGCGCGGGCGGCGGCGCGGAAGGCGTCCGCGGTGGTCGACAGCAGCAGGTGCAGCATCGGCGTCTGCGGCGGGTCGGGGACGACGCGCACGCCCGGCAGGGAGCGGACGGCGTCGGCCACCTCCCGCGCGCGCTCGAGGTAGGCGGGGAACAGCGGCAGCCGGCGGCGCAGGCAGGTCAGCGCCGAGGCCGCGCCGGGCCACAGCCCGAAGAGCGTGCCGCCCATCCGCCCGCGCCACTCCCGGACCTCGGCGACGACGTCGGCCGGCCCGGCCACGCAGCACCCGGCCAGCGCGCCGATGCCCTTGTAGAAGCTGACGTAGACGGTGTCGAAGGGCGCCGCGACGTCCGACGGCGGCCGGCCGTACCCGGTGGCGGCCTCCCACAGCCGGGCGCCGTCGAGGTGCGCGACCGTGCCGTGGTCGTGCGCCCACGCGGCCTGCGCGACGACGTCGTCCCAGGGCGGCAGCGGACCGCCGAGGTCGCGCTGCGGCAGCTCGACCACCAGCGCGGCCGGCGGCTCGGCCACGGCGTCGAGGTCGGCGCGCAGCAGCACCCGGTGCCGGTCGCCGACCGGACGCTCGACCAGGCCCTGCAACCGCGCCAGCGCACCGCCCTCGTGCCGGAACAGGTGGCACTCGGGGTGGCCGACCACGGTGTGCCGGCCGCTGCGCCCGGCGTGCACCCGCAGCACCGACTGCTGCGCCATCGTCCCGCTGGGCAGGTACACGGCGGCCGGCTTTCCGAGCAGCCCGGCGACCTCGTCCTCCAGCTCGGCGACGACGCCGCCCGCGCCGTAGCGGTCGACGGCGGTGTCCGCGGGGATCGTGGCCAGCAGGTCGGTGGCGCGCGGAGGACCGTGCCCGGCGAGCGCGCGGTCGCAGGTCGGGCGCAGGGCGTCGAGGTCCTCGGACTCGCTCACGGGGCACAGTCTGTCGAGGTCGCGCGATCCCGCACGTCCAGCCCCCGGGGACGGTGCGAGATTGCGCGAGCTCGACGGGCTCAGGTGCCCAGCAGCTCGCGGACCAGCGCGCCCACGGCGTCGGCCTCGACGAGGAACCCGTCGTGCCCGTACGGCGAGGACACCACCCGCAGCGGCACGCCCAGGGCGTCGGCCACCCGCTGCTGCAGCGCCGGCGGGTAGAGCCGGTCGCTGTCCACCGCGGCGACGACGGCCCGCGCGCCCACCCGGGCCAGCGCCGCCTCCACCCCGCCGCGGCCGCGGCCGACGTCCCAGGTGTTCATCGCCTCGGTGAGCACCACGTAGCTGCCGGCGTCGAAGCGGCGGGCCAGCTTGTCGGCGTGGTGGTCGAGGTAGGAGGCGACGGCGAACCGGCCGTCGTCCTGCACCGCCGTCCCGAACCGCTCCTCCAGCTCGAACGCGCTGCGGTAGGTGAGGTGGGCGATCCGGCGGGCGACGCCGAGGCCGGCCACGGGGCCCGGCCCGGCGTGGTGGTCCCCGCCGGCCCACGCGGGGTCGGCGCGGATGGCGGCCTGCTGGGTGGTCTGGGTGCCGATCTGGTCGGCCGTCGCGGCCGCGCCGGAGGCGAGGAAGAACAGCCCCGCCACCCGGTCGGGCAGCGCGACGGCCCACTCCAGCGCCCGCATGCCGCCCATCGACCCGCCGAGGACGGCGGCCCACCGGCGGACGCCGAGCGCGTCGGCGAGCGCGGCCTCGACCAGCACCTGGTCGGCCACGGTCACCTCGGGGAACCGCGAGCCCCACGGCCGCCCGTCCGGCGCGGTCGACGACGGCCCGGTGGTGCCCTGGCACCCACCGAGCACGTTCGCGCAGACCACGAAGAGCCGGCCGGTGTCCAGTGGCGCGCCCGGCCCGACCAGCGGCGCCCACCACCCCGGCGTCGGGTGCCCGGGGCCGGCCGGGCCGGTGACGTGGCTGTCGCCGGTCAGCGCGTGCTCGACGAGGACCGCGTTGCCGCCGTCCGGGGCGAGCGTGCCCCAGGTCTCGTAGGCGACCCGGACGCCGGGCAGCACCCCGCCGCGCTCGAGCCGGACCGGTCCGTCCAGGTCGAGGAGGAGCCGGTCCCCGACGGGGTCGCCGTCGCGCCACCCGCCGGTGCGCGGCGGGGTGCGGGACGCCGGGACGTCCAGCACCCCGCTCATCACGCGCCCTTGGCGGCGCGGAACCCCGCCTCGAGGTCGGCGAGGACGTCGTCGATGCCCTCGAGCCCGGCGGCCAGGCGCACCAGGCCGGGGGTGACACCGGCGGTCAGCTGCTCCTCGGGCGTCAGCTGCGAGTGCGTGGTCGACGCCGGGTGGATGACCAGGCTGCGCACGTCACCGATGTTGGCCACGTGGCTGTGCAGCTCCAGGCCCTCGACGAACCGCCGGCCCGCCTCGATGCCGCCGCGGATCTCGAAGGCCAGCACCGCGCCGGCGCCGCGGGGGGCGTAGCGCTGCTGGGCGGCGTGCCACGGCGAGGACGGCAGGCCGGCGTAGTGCACCGACTCGACCTCGTCGTGCGCCTCGAGGAACTCGGCGACCCGCTGGGCGTTGGCCACGTGCCGCTCCATGCGCAGCGAGAGCGTCTCGATGCCCTGGACGATCAGCCACGCGTTGAACGGGCTGATGGCCGGGCCGAGGTCGCGCAGCAGCTGTACCCGGGCCTTGAGCGCGAAGGCCGGCGCACCCAGGTCGGCGTAGACGACGCCGTGGTACGTCGGGTCCGGCGTGGTGAAGCCCGGGAACTTCCCGCTGGTCCAGTCGAAGGTGCCGCCGTCGACGATGACGCCGGCGATCGCGGTGCCGTGGCCGCCGAGGTACTTCGTCGCCGAGTGGACGACGACGTCGGCGCCGTGCTCGAGCGGGCGCACCAGGTAGGGCGTGGCGATGGTGTTGTCGACGATCAGCGGCACGCCGTTGCGGTGCGCGACCTCGGCGACGGCGCTGATGTCGAGGACGTCGCCCTTGGGGTTGCCGATCGACTCCCCGTAGAGGGCCTTGGTGTTCTCGCGGACCAGCGACTGCCAGTTCTCCGGGTCGTCGGGGTCCTCGACGAAGGACACCTCGACGCCGAGCTTGGGCAGCGAGTGGTGCAGCAGGTTGTAGGTGCCGCCGTACAGCGACGCCGAGGCGACGACGTGGCTGCCGGCCTCGGCGACGTTGAGCAGCGACAGCGTCTCGGCCGCCTGGCCGCTGGCCACCGCGAGCGCCGCGACGCCGCCCTCGAGGGAGGCCACGCGCTGCTCGAGCGCGTCCTGCGTCGGGTTCATGATCCGCGTGTAGATGTTGCCCATCTCGGCCAGCGCGAACAGGTCCGCGGCGTGCTGGGTGTCGCGGAACTGGTAGCTCGTGGTGGCGTAGATGGGCAGCGCGCGGGCGCCCGTCGTCGGGTCGGGGCTCGCCCCGGCGTGGATCTGCCGGGTCTCGAAGCTCCAGCTCTTCGGGTCGGTCATGCGCCGTCTCCTCTCGCTCCGGAGACCTGTGGCGCACAGGTGCTCCGTCCTTGCCGGGCGGCGGGCGCCGCTCGGCCGGCTCTTCCCCTGGGAGCACCTCAGACGGAGGAGAGGTTGCCGGGCAGCCAGCCAGGTGCTTGTCGCTGCCTCTCGTGAGCCCGCGCCGATCCTAGGAGGTCGCTGCCCCGCTGGTCAGCCGGGGGGTGCGGCGGCAGCCGGGGGTGGCCGGGAGATCAGCCGAGACCGCGGTGGGCGGTCCACAGCTCCCCGGCGCGGGCGGCGGCCTCGGCCACCAGGGCCGCCAGCTCCTCCCGGTCGGGGACGGGGAAGGAGACGTAGGTGCCGCGGCCGCCGGCGGTCGGCCGGCCGTAGGCCTTCGCCGCGAGGTGCCCGTCCCGGAGCAGCCGGACGTTGAGCGTGGTCAGCAGGAACTCCTCGCCGCGGCGGGTGTCCGTCCAGCGCAGCGCCTCCGGGATCGTGACGTTGATCGCCAGGGCGCTCACGTCGACGGCGACGTCGCTGCTCATGGGCGCATCGTGGCACGCGGAGGAGCCCCTGCCCACGCCGTGGCCGGCGCCCGCGCGGGCCCGTCCGCCGTGCTCAGGCGGGAGCGAGCCGGGCGAGCACCTGGTCGAGCGCGACCTGGTCGCCGGCCGCGACGAGCAGCTCGACGACGCCGTCGGCCGGGGCGCGCAGCGTGTGCTCCATCTTCATCGCCTCGACGACGACCACCGGGTCGCCGGCCGCCACGGCCTGCCCGTCGGCGACCGGCACCGCGATCACGGAGCCGGGCATGGGGCTGGTCAGCTCCGGGGCGTGCGCCGCGCCCGCGTCGGGCCGCAGCACCACGCGGCGGGCCCGGCGCAGCTGCGCGGTCGCGCCCTCGGCGTGCACCCACAGCGCGTCCCCGTCGTCGGCGACCAGGCAGCGGGACCGCACGCCGCCGCGGACCAGCGCGAGTCCGCCGTCCTCGGGGGTGCAGGACAGCGGCCCGGCGTCGGCGCCGTCGACCGTGGCGCGGGCCGCGGCCGGGGTGCCGGTCAGCGTCACCGTGCGCGGCTGCCCGCCGGCCTCCAGCCGGACGACGAAGGGTGCGGCGTCGCCGAGCCGGAAGCCGGTCGGCGTGCTCCACGGGTCGGCGGGGTCGGCCGCGGCCCACGCGCCCAGCCAGACCGACGCCGCGGCGGCGAGGACCGCGAGCTCGGGCACCGGCGGGGCCTCGTAGGCGGCCGCGACCCGGTCGAGCAGCGCGGTGTCGAGGTCCCCGGCGCGCACGTCGGGATCGGTGAGCAGGTGCCGCACGAACCCGACGTTCGTGGTCACCCCCAGGACGGCGGTGCCGGCCAGCGCGGTGTCGAGCGCGGTCAGCGCGGCGGCGCGGTCGGGGCCGTGCGCGACCACCTTGGCCAGCATCGGGTCGTAGTCCGAGCCGACGACGGTGCCCGCGGCGAGGCCGGAGTCCACGCGCACGCCGGGGCCGGCCGGCTCGGCCAGCGCGAGCACCCGCCCGCCGGTGGGCAGGAAGCCGCGGCCGGGGTCCTCGGCGTAGACCCGCGCCTCGACGGCGTGCCCGGTCGTCGTCACGTCGTCCTGGCCGAACCCGAGCGGCTCGCCGGCGGCCACCCGCAGCTGCTGCTCGACCAGGTCCAGGCCGGTGACCAGCTCGGTGACCGGGTGCTCGACCTGCAGGCGGGTGTTCATCTCCATGAAGAAGAACTCGTCGGGCCGGTCCGCGGAGACGATGAACTCCACGGTGCCCGCGCCGGTGTAGCCGACGCTGCGGGCCGTGGCGCAGGCGGCCTCGCCGATCCGCGCGCGGGTGGCGGCGTCGAGCAGCGGGGACGGCGCCTCCTCGACCACCTTCTGGTGGCGGCGCTGCAGGCTGCACTCCCGCTCGCCGAGGTGCACGACGCCGCCGTGCGCGTCGGCCAGCACCTGCACCTCGACGTGCCGCGGGCGCTGCACGAACCGCTCGAGGAAGAGGGTGTCGTCGCCGAACGCGGCACCGGCCTCCCGGCGGGCGCTGACCAGCGCGGCGCGCAGGCCGGCAGGGTCCTCGACCACCCGCATGCCCTTGCCGCCACCGCCGGCCGAGGGCTTGACCAGCACGGGGAAGCCGATGCCGGGCGCCGCGGCGACCAGGTCGTCGTCGGTGAGGCCGGGCTCGGCGATCCCGGGGACGACGGGCACGCCGGAGGCGACCACGGTCTTCTTGGCGGTGATCTTGTCGCCCATCACCCGGATCGCCTCGGTGGGCGGGCCCACGAAGACGACGCCGGCCGCGGCCAGCGCGGCGGCCAGGGCCGGGTTCTCCGACAGGAAGCCGTAGCCGGGGTGCACCGCCTGCGCGCCGGTGGCCCGGCAGGCCTCGACCACCCGCTCCACCGACAGGTAGCTCTGCGCGGCCGGCGCGGGGCCCAGGCGGACGGCGACGTCGGCGGCGCGCACGTGGCGCGCCCCGGCGTCGGCGTCGCTGTAGACGGCGACCGAGCGGATCCCCAGACGGCGCAGGGTGCGGACCACCCGGACGGCGATCTCCCCGCGGTTGGCGACGAGGACGGTCTCGAAGATGCTCATTGCTCGACTCCGCACTCGTTCCGTTCCCCAGTGGCCGGCGGTCCTTGCGTGTGCGTCGTCCTCGGCGTGGCGCTCACATCCGGAAGACGCCGTAGGCGACGTCGTCGAGGGGGGCCGAGGCGCAGGCCGACAGCGCCAGGCCGAGGACGGTCCGGGTGTCGGCAGGGTCGAGGACGCCGTCGTCCCACAGCCGCGCCGTCGAGTAGTAGGGGTTGCCCTGCGCCTCGTACTGCGCGCGGATGGGCTCCTTGAAGGCCTCCTCGTCCTCGGCGCTCCACGCGTCGCCGAGCTGGTCGCGGCGCACCGTGGCCAGCACCGAGGCGGCCTGCTCGCCGCCCATGACCGAGATGCGTGCGTTGGGCCAGGTCCACAGGAAGCGGGGGGAGTAGGCCCGGCCGCACATCGAGTAGTTGCCCGCGCCGTAGGAGCCGCCGATCACCACGGTCAGCTTGGGCACCCGCGCACAGGCCACGGCGGTGACCATCTTGGCGCCGTGCTTGGCGATGCCGCCGGCCTCGTAGTCGCGGCCGACCATGAAGCCGCTGATGTTCTGCAGGAACAGCAGCGGGATGCGTCGCCGGTCGCACAGCTGGACGAAGTGCGCGCCCTTGAGCGCCGACTCCCCGAACAGCACGCCGTTGTTGGCGACGACGCCCACCGGGTGCCCGTGCAGCCGGGCGAAGGTGGTCACCAGGGTGGGTCCGTAGAGCGCCTTGAACTCCTGGTGCTCCCCGCCGTCGACCAGCGTGGTGATCACGTCGCGGACGTCGTAGGGCGTGCGCGAGTCGACCGGCACGAGGTCGTAGAGGTCGGTCTGCGGGCGGACGGCGTCCCGCGGCGGCGCGACGTCCCAGGCCGGCGGGGCGGGCGGCGGGAGCGTGCGCACGATGCGGCGGACGATCTCCAGCGCGTGCTCGTCGTCGTCGGCGAGGTGGTCGGTGACGCCGGAGACGCGGCTGTGCAGGTCGCCGCCGCCGAGGTCCTCGGCGCTGACCACCTCACCGGTCGCGGCCCTCACCAGCGGCGGCCCGCCGAGGAAGATCGTGCCCTGCTCGCGGACGATCACCGACTCGTCGGCCATGGCCGGCACGTACGCCCCGCCGGCGGTGCACGAGCCCAGGACGGCGGCCACCTGCGGGATGCCCGCGGCGCTCATCGTGGCCTGGTTGAAGAAGATCCGGCCGAAGTGGTCGCGGTCGGGGAAGACCTCGTCCTGCTTGGGCAGGAAGGCGCCGCCGGAGTCGACGAGGTAGACGCACGGCAGCCGGTTCTGCGCGGCGACCTCCTGCGCGCGCAGGTGCTTCTTCACCGTCATCGGGTAGTAGGTGCCGCCCTTGACGGTGGCGTCGTTGACGACGACCACGACCGGCCGGCCGCCCACGCGGCCGATCCCGGTGATGATCCCGGCGCCGGGGGAGTCGCCGTCGTACATGCCCTCGGCGGCCAGCGGCGACAGCTCGAGGAAGGGACTGCCGGGGTCGAGCAGGTGGGCGACCCGGTCGCGGGGGAGCAGCTTGCCGCGCTCGACGTGGCGGGCCCGCGCCGACGCCGACCCGCCGAGCGCCCGCTGCCGCAGCCGTTCGCGCAGGTCGGCGACCAGGGCCTCGTGCCGCGCGCGGGGCGACGCGGGGGCGGCCGGAGCCGCGATCGCGGCGGCCTCGACGTCGGCTGCCATGTCGTCCTCCAGGGGGGAGTGCGGGGGTCGCCCCGGACGTTAACGGCCGTTCACGTCGGCTGTCCACGCGCGGGGGTGGGGTCAGCCCGTCGGCGTGGTCCCGGGGGTCGGCGCCGGCTCGCCGGTGGTCTGCGGCGCCTCGTCGGCGGGGGTCGGCGCGGTCGTCGCCGGCGCCTCGTCCGTCGTCTCCCCGGGCGTCGGGTCCGTCGTGGTCCCGCCGCTCGTCGTCGGCCCGGTCGTCCTACCGGTCGTCCCACCGGGCGTCTCCCCGGTCGTCGTCGCGGGGGCGTCGGAGGTCGGCGCGGTCGTCGTCGGTACCGGGGTCGTCGCCGGCGCGGGGGCCGGCGTGGTGACCCCGGGCGTCACCGTCCCTCCCGGGACGGCCGGCGTCGGCGGGCGGACGTAGAGGTAGAGCAGGCCCAGGCCCAGGAACAGCACGGTCAGGACCACGGTCGAGGTGCGCGCGCGGCCGATGTGCCCGGGCACCCGGGAGCGGCCGGACAGGCCGAAGCGCCCGCGGGCCGCGGGGTCGCCGCCCGGGCTGTCGGGGCCGCGCTCGTCCGGGCGCGGCGCGCCGGGGACGGTCACGGCTTCGTCCCGGGGCGGCCGCTCGAGCCCGCACCCGCGGGCGCCGGCTCGAGCGGCGGGGCCGGGGTGAGCGTGAGCCCGGCCCGGCGGAAGGCCACCACGATGCGCTCGCGCAGGTCGCGGCCCACCTCGAACTGGCGGCCGGGCAGCGTCCGGGCGACCACCCGCACGTTCACCTGCTCGAGGTCGATGCTCTCCACGCCCATGACGCTGGGCTCGTCGAGCAGCAGGCGGCGCAGTCCGGCGTCGGCGAAGGCCTCGGAGCCGACCTCGCGGAGGATCTCGTTGACCCGGTTGACGTCGGCCGTCGTCGGCACCGGGACGTCGACCACGGCGCGGGCCCAGTCGCGGGAGAGGTTGACGACCTTGACGATCTGCCCGTTCGGCACGGTGACCACCTCGCCGTCGGCCGAGCGCAGCCGCGTGACGCGCAGCGTGACGTCCTCGACCGTGCCGCTGGCCGGGTCCCCGCCGCCGACGACGGCGATCGAGACGACGTCGCCGAACCCGTACTGGCGCTCGGTGATGAGGAAGAAGCCGGCCAGCACGTCGCCCACGATCCGCTGTGCGCCGAAGCCCAGGCCCACGCCGAGCACGGTGGCCGGCGCCACCAGCCCGGTGACCGGGACGCCGAGGCGGTCGAGGACGTAGAAGGCCGCCACCGTGTAGACGAGCACGATCAGCGACCAGGTGATCACCTGGGTCAGTGAGTGGCGGTGCTTGGCCGCCTCCGAGCGCACCAGCACGTCGCCGCCGGTCGAGCGGGCGTCGATGCGGTCGGTGATCCGCGTGCCCACCCACGTGATGAAGCGGGCGAGCAGCACCGAGCCCAGGACGATCAGCACGATCTCCAGGCCCCGGCTGGCGAGCCAGTCGAGCAGGGCGGTCAGTGGTCCCACGGCAGGTCACCTCCTCCGTCCTCGTCGGGCGTCCTCGGCGGGTCGGCCCCATCCAACCGGTTCTCCCTGGCAGGACGCTCAGCGCGGCTCCACGAACAGCGACGCGATCGAGCGGCCGATGCGCCCCTCGGCGTCGTAGAGGTCGGCGCTGCACTGTCCGACGCCGGCCGGTCCGAGCGTCGTCGTGGCGTCCATGGCCAGCCACTCCCCGGCGGGTGGGCGGAACAGGGCGACGACGAGGTCGACGTTGGCGAAGGTCGCCCGCTGCCAGTCCAGCTCGGCGGAGATGCCGCTGGCCGCGTCGGTCATCGCCACCAGGTGCTGCAGCGGCGTCATCGGCTCGCCCTCGACCAGGGTGCACCGCGGGCGGGTCCAGGTGGCCGCCGGACCGGGCTCGGCCAGCGAGCCCGACGCCAGTCGCCACTCCAGCGCCCGGTGGTAGGCGACCGGCTCGGAGAACACGCCGAACTCGGTGGGCCCGGCGTCCTCCGGCGCGACAGGGTGCCGCTGCGCCGGGGAGACCGAGGACGCCCCGCCGCAGCGCATCCGCCAGGCGGTGAGCCGCACGGCCGCCCGCCCGCCCGCGGTGAGCGTGGCCTCGACCAGCTCGATCCGCCGGCCCGGCCGCAGCACCCGGGCGGCGACCTGCACCGGCCCCACCGGGACCGGCCCGAGGACGTCGAAGGCCAGCCGCACGGTCTGCCCGCCGGGGATGCCGCTCGCGCGCTCGGCCTCCCGCACCAGCAGCGCGGCGGGCGGCCCGGCGTGCTGGAGACCGGGGTCCCACGGCCCGATGGTCAGCGCGGTGGCGACGAGACCGTCGCCGTCCGGGACGTAGAAGGCGGAGGGCAGGTCCACCCGGGCAGTCTGCCGCCGGTCAGGTCCGGCACGGCCGGCCGGGTCGGGTCAGTCGCGGCGGGCCAGCCACAGCGCCGTCCCCAGCCAGGCGGCGCCGCCGGCCGCGGCCAGCAGCCACAGCCAGCGCAGCGGCTCACCCGCCGTCGACAGGTACAGCAGGACGGCGACGACGAGGACCGCCCCGCCCAGCGGGGTCGACCGCAGCAGCGTGCCGAGGGTGTCCGGTCCCGGGACGGCGAGGAACACGACCAGCGCGACGACGAAGAGGAAGGCGCACAGGGCGGCGACGAACGCCGAGGTCACGCCGTACTGGGCGGGCAGCACCAGCGCGCCGAGGCCGCCGGCGACCGCGCCCAGCGCCAGCCCGACCAGCGTCCGGCGGCGGCGCCGCGACCACGGCGGGCGGGGCTCGGTCACCCTCCCGAGGGTGCCCGCTCGGGGCGCCCGCCGCCCCGATCCGCGCTGTGGTGTCCCCGACGCCTCCCCTCCCCTCCCCCCGACGATCATGGAGCCCTGACCACCGTCCGGGCCGCGGACGTGGTCACGACTCCATGATCGTCGGGAGGGGGTGCCGATGAGTTCGCGCCGGCCGGAGTGTCTGTGCTCCCGACGGGCCTCGAGGCGGGTCCACCGACGAAGGGAGTCCCCCGTGCGCATGATCTTCGTGAACCTGCCGGTGACCGACCTGGCGGCCAGCCGCGCGTTCTACACGGCCCTCGGCTTCTCGATCGACGAGCAGTTCTCCGACGACGCGTCGGCCTCGGTGGTCGTCAGCGACGCGATCCACCTGCAGCTGCTGTCCCACGCCAGGTTCGCCGACTTCCTGCCCGGGGGCACCGCCACGGCCGACCCGCGGACGGCGACGGCGGCCCTGTACGCCCTGTCCTGCGACAGCCGTGAGGAGGTCGACGCGATGGTCGGGAAGGCGATGGGCGCCGGCGGCGGCACGTGGAAGCCGGCGCAGGACCACGGGTTCATGTACGGCGCGAGCTTCACCGACCCCGACGGGCACGTCTGGGAGGTCCTGTGGATGGACCCGGCGAGCGCGCAGTGACGGCCGCACACCCGCGGTGGTGCCGGCAGCGCGACGGGGGCGCCCGCACCGGGTAGGTGGCGTAACCCGTGACGACCGCTACAGTCACGGATGTGCCGCACACCCGCCGCCCCGCCGTCGGCTACCTGCTCACCGTGGCCGCGGCGGGGCTGTTCGCCGTCAACGGCACCGTGTCGACGCTGGCGCTGCAGGCCGGGATCCCGGCCACCTGGCTGACCGCCCTGCGCTGCGGCGGCGCGGCGGTCGGGCTGCTGGTCGCGCTGGCGGTCGTGGCACCGGGGCGGCTGCGGATCACCTGGCGCGAGGTGCCCTTCCTCGCGGTGTTCGGCGTCGTCGGCGTGGCGCTGACCCAGTTCCTGTACTTCGTGGCCATCGGCCGGCTGCCGGTCGGCATCGCGCTGGTGTTCGAGATGACCGCGCCGGTCGGCATCGCGCTGTGGGTGCGCCTCGTGCGCCGGGAGCCGGTGCGCCCGCGGATCTGGCTGGCGCTCGGGCTGTCGCTGTCGGGACTGGTCCTCGTCGCGCAGGTCTGGCAGGGCGGCGGCTCGCTCGACCCGCTCGGCGTCGCCGCCGGCCTCGCCGCGGCGGTGTGCCTGGCCACGTACTACCTGATGGGTGAGCGGGGGACCGTGACCCGCGACCCGGTCACGCTCACCACCTGGACCTTCGTGGCCGCCGGCCTGTTCTGGGCCGTCGTCGCGCCGTTCACGCCGTTCGCGCCCGGGGTGCTCGGCGAGCGGGTGCCCGTCTCGCTGGCGCAGCTCACCCTGCCGCTGTGGCTGCTGGTGCTGTGGATCGTCGTCCTGGGGGCCATCGCGCCGTTCTGGCTCTCGATCGCGGCGCTGCGCCACCTGCCGCCCACGACCGCCGGGCTGGTGGCCACCGTCGAGCCCGTGCTCGCCTCCGTCGTCGCCTGGCTGTGGCTCGAGCAGGTGCTCACCGGCTGGCAGGTGGCCGGCGCGCTCGTGGTCCTCACGGGCATCGCGCTGGCCCAGACCGCGCGCGCCGGTGCGGCCGCGCAGCCGGCTCCGGCGCCCGTTCCCGAGACGCCGGCGCCGCTCGCGCGCTAGCCGACCCGCTCGCCTCGCGCAGCCAGCCGGCCAGCCGCTCCACGTAGCGGGCCTGCGCGGCGTGGTCCATGCCGACGTGCTCCCACGGGTGCACCTGCCCGGCCTGCGCGGCCGGCAGCAGCTCGTAGGTCGGCTGGGTGGCCCTCTCCTCCGGCGTCATCGCGCCGCGCAGCGAGGGGAGGATGACGTCGCTGCGGTACCGGGGGACCTGCTCCCAGCTCGCCGTCTGCCGGAAGTGGCCCTCGCCGCCCGGGTCGACGAACTGCACGCCGAGGTCGGAGCAGAGCCGCAGCGACGGGTCGGCGGCGGCCAGTGCCTCGAGGTCGATGGAGCCGTAGCTCTCGCCGACGTTCTCGACGCCGGCGAGGTCGCGGCCCGCGAACCGGACGTCGTCGGCGGCCGAGGTCTGGCCGAGGGTGGCCACCGGCTCGACGCCGAGGTTCCACGGCGAGGAGGCGACGTCGTCGAGGCCGGCGATCCGCTCGGGCCGTGCGTCGAGCTCGACGGTGGTGCCGACGTCGTCGGTGGACGACCAGCTCCCCTCACCCGTCGCGGACTCCGCCCCGGAGCCGGTGCCGGGGTCGGCGCAGGCGCCGGCGGCGAGCAGCGCCGCCAGGCCGAGGGAGGCGCCGATCAGGCGCGATGGTCGGGACACCGGGGTCTCCTCGCCGTCGGGCGGGGGTGTTCTCCGCGGGCGCCGCAGAGGTTAGCCTCGCCTTACCTGCGGTCCGCACGGGCCGTTCCCCCGCAGAGCGGAGACCGGAGTGACGACGACCGTGGCGCCGCCGGCGGTGGCCGAGTTGCCGCAGTGGCTGTTCTTCGACACCGTCGTCGCCCGCGTGCGGCGCCTCGGCCCGAGCGCGGTGCGCATCACCCTCACCGGCCCGCGGCTGGGCGACTTCGGCGTCGCCGGTGACGACCAGCGGGTCAAGCTCGTGCTCGCCCCCGACCCCACGGTGCTGGCCGAGCTGCAGGCCGCCGGCGGCGAGTGGTACCCGGCCTACCGCGCGCTGGCCGAGGAGCGGCGTCCGGTACTGCGCACCTACACCGTCCGCGCCGCCCGGCCCGGGCAGGCCGAGGTCGACCTCGACGTCGTCCTGCACGGGGCCGGCGAGGGGCACGCCGGCCCGGCGGCGACCTGGGCCGCGTCGGCGCGTCCCGGCGACCCGATGGTGCTGATGGGGCCCGACCGGCCCGGCCGAGGCCGCGCCTGGGGCGTCGAGTGGGCGCCGCCGGCCACGGCGACCTGTCTGCTCCTGGCCGGCGACGAGACGGCGGTGCCCGCGGTGAGCGCCGTCCTGGAGGGCCTGCCGCCGGTGCCCGGACGTCGCGTCGTCGCCGTCCTCGAGGTGCCCGAGCCGGATGACGCGCAGGACCTGGTGGTGCCCGAGGGCGTCACCGTGCACTGGTTGTCCCGCCGGGGCCGCGCCCGCGGCGAGCTGGTGGTGCCCGCGGTGCGCGCCGCGCTCGTCGACCTCGGGCTCGCCGCGGCCCCCGCCCCGGCGCCGGAGGACGTCGACCTCGACACCGGGCTGCTGTGGGAGGTGCCCGAGGACCCCGGCGCGGCCACCGGCTGCTACGCCTGGCTGGCCGGGGAGGCGGGCGTGGTCAAGCGGCTGCGCCGCCACCTGGTCGGCGACCTCGGCGTCGACCGGCGCGCGGTGGCCTTCATGGGCTACTGGCGCGAGGGCGTCGCCGAGAGCTGACCTCCTATGCCTGGCGGGGCAGGCGGCGGACCGGCACCACCATCGGCGTCCCGGCCACCGGGTCGGGGACCACGCGGGCCTCGAGGTCGAAGACGTCGGCCAGCAGCTGCTCGGTGAGCACCTCGTGCGGCGTCCCCGACGCCACCAGGACCCCGTCGCGCACGGCCACCAGCCGCTGCGCGTAGCGGGCGGCGAGGTTGAGGTCGTGCAGCACGACGACGACGGTGCGGCCGCGCTCGGCGTGCAGCCGGGACACCAGCTCCAGGACGTCGATCTGGTGGGCGAGGTCCAGGTAGGTCGTCGGCTCGTCGAGCAGGAGCAGGTCGGTGCCCTGCGCCAGCGCCATGGAGATCCACGCCCGCTGCCGCTGCCCGCCGGAGAGCTCGTCGACCGGGCGGTCGGCCAGGTCGGACACGTCGGTCCAGGACAGCGCCTCGGCCACCACCGCCTCGTCCTCGGTCGACCACTGGCGCAGCCAGCTCTGGTGCGGGTGCCGTCCGCGGGCCACCAGGTCGGCGACGGTGAGCCCCGCGGGGGCCACCGGGGTCTGCGGCAGCAGGCCGAGGACGCGGGCGACCTCGCGGGTCGGCGTCCGGGCGATGGAGCGGCCGTCGAGCAGCACCTGCCCGGCCTGCGGGCGCAGCAGCCGGCCCAGCGCCCGCAGCAGCGTGGACTTGCCGCAGCCGTTGGGCCCGACGATCGCGGTGAACGAGCCGTCGGTGAGCCGCAGGTCCAGGTCGCGGACGACGACGCGCTCGTCGTAGGCGAGGGTCACCGACTCCGCGGCGAGACGGACCGGTCCGTCCGGCGTCGGCGCGGACACGTGCGGCGCCGCGGGAGCGGGGGTGGTCATGCGAGGGTCCGCCTCCCGCGGACGAGCAGCCAGAGCAGGTAGGGCGCGCCGATGGCAGCGGTGAGGATGCCGACGGGCAGCGCCTGGGGCAGGACGGTGCGGGTGAGCAGGTCGGCGCCCACGACCAGCGCCGCGCCGAGCAGCCCGGAGGCCAGCAGCGGCGGCCGCGAGCCCCCGGTCAGCCGGACGGCGACCTGCGGGACGACCAGCGCGACGAAGGCGATCGGCCCGGCCGCGGCCACCGCCGTCGCCACCAGCAGGACGGCGACCACCACGACCCCGCCCTGTGCGCGGGCCAGCCGCACGCCGAGCCCGCGCGCGGTGTCGTCGCCGAACTGGAGCACGCCCAGGACGCGGCCGGCGGCCAGCGCGAGCGGGACGAGGACCAGCAGCGACAGCGCCAGCGGCGCGGCCTGGTCCCAGGTGCGGGCGTTGAGTGACCCGGTGATCCACACGTAGGCGGCCGCGGCGTCGTGGACCTCGGCGCGGGTGAGCAGCCAGTCGGTGAGCGCCTGGGCGATCGACCACAGCGCGATGCCCACCAGCACCAGCCGGTACCCGTCGATGCCCGCGCGCCAGGCGAGGGTGAACAGCAGCGCCCCGACGGCCAGTGCGCCGAGCAGCGCGGCCAGCGGGACGCCGAGGCCGCCGAGCAGGGCGCCGGTCGAGGTGCTCCCGTTCAGCACGATCGCCGCCACCGCCCCGACCGAGGCGCCTTGAGTGATGCCGAGGACGTCGGGGGAGGCCAGCGGGTTGCGCGCGGAGGTCTGGAAGAGCGCCCCGGCCAGGCCCAGCGCCAGCCCGACCAGCGCGCCGACCACCGTCCGCGGCGCGCGCAGCTCCAGCACGATGAACGCCTGTGCCTGGTCACCGGCGCCCACCAGGGTCCGCAGCACCTCGCCGAGGCCGATCGGGTAGTCGCCGCGCCCGAGACCGAGCGCGCCGAGCAGCACCACGACGGCGGACGCGACGACCGGGACGAGGACCGACCGCCAGCGGAACCGCGCCGAGACCGGGCCGATCCGCAGGGGAACGGCACGGCCGGCCGGGCGCCCGCCGGGGTCGGGTGGCGTCGTCCGGTGGACGGTGTCGACGGTCGCGGTCACAGCGTCGCCGTCCGCCGCCGACGCACCAGCGCCACGAAGACCGGCCCGCCGACCAGCGCGAGCACGATGCCGACCTGCAGCTCGCCGGGCCGGGCGACCACGCGGCCGACGACGTCGGCGGCGAGCAGCACCACCGCACCGAGCAGGGCGGAGCAGGGGACCAGCCAGCGGTGCACCGGGCCGGTGAACGCCCGGACGGCGTGCGGCACGACCAGGCCGACGAAGGCGATCGGCCCGCAGGCGGCGGTGGCGGCGCCGGCCAGCAGGGTGCACGCGCCGAGCCCGACCAGCCGGGCCGGCCAGATGCGCTGGCCCAGACCGCGGGCGACGTCCTCGCCCATGCCGAGCAGGTCCAGCGCCGGGGCGTTGAGCAGGGCGAGGAGCAGCCCGGCGACGACGAACGGGGCCACCTGCCAGGCGACGTCGGCGCTCCGGCCGGCCAGCGCGCCGACCACCCAGAACCGGAAGGCGTCCAGGGAGTTCGAGTCGCTGACCAGCACCGCCCGGACCAGCGCGAACAGCAGCGCGCTCAGCGCCGAGCCGGCCAGCGCGAGGGTGACCGGGGTGGGCCCGCCGCGGCCGGCCGAGCCGAGCACGGAGACGGCGACGGTGCCGCCCAGCGCCCCGGCGAAGGCGAACCAGACGTACCCGGCCGGGGTGCCCACGCCGAGCAGCACGATCGCCAGGACGACGGCGAAGGCGGCCCCGGCGGTGATGCCGAGCAGCCCGGGGTCGCCGAGCGGGTTGCGGGTGTGGCCCTGGACGAGGGCGCCGGAGACGCCGAGGGCCGCCCCCACCATGAGGCCGAGCACCGTGCGCGGGACCCGCAGGTCCCAGACGATGACCGCCTCCTCCGTGCGCAGCGAGCGGTCGGTGAGGGCCTGCCACACGGTGCCGAGGTCGAGCGGGCGGCTGCCCAGGGCGATGCTGGCGGCGCACGTGGCGGCCAGCAGGACGACGAGGGCGAGCAGGCCGAGCACCCGCCGCCGGGTCCGCGCGGCACGCGCCGTCCGGGCCGGACCCGGTGTGCCGTCCGCCGGGGTCGGCGCGGGGGCGCGGGTGGCACTGGGCACGGGCACCGGGCAGCTCCGGACGGTCGGCTTCGGTGAGGCTCACCTTACCCGGCGTCCCGGTGGCCGTCCGGTCAGCGCTTCAGGCGGCGGCTGCCCCCGTGCCAGTCCTCCTGCACACCGACGTCCCCGGTGGTCACGCCGAAGGAGGGCAGCTGCGGCCGCTCGCGCAGGCTGCGCTTGAGCTCGGCGAAGCCGGGGAAGCGGGCCAGCCCGACGACGTGGTCCCACAGCTGCGCGGCCTCGTCCTCGGCGGGCAGCCGGCTGATGACCGGGCCGAAGAAGGCGACACCCTCCGGTGGCTCGAAGTGCAGGATCGGCGTCCCGACGTCGCGGCCGGTCAGGTCCAGGGCCTCGTCCGTCTCGGCCCGGATCCCGGCGTCCCACGAGTCGTCGTCCACCGCGGTCGCCAGCGCGGTGGGCAGGCCGGCCTCGGTGAGCACCGTGTCGAGGAAGGCGCGGCTCGTGGCCCGCTCCGGCGGCGGCTGGCCGGCGGGGTCCTCGAACACGTGCCGGCCGAGGGCCTCGTAGAGCGGTCCGACCGCCTCGCGCCCGTGCTCGTCCCTGGTCCGCGCCGCGACCCGCAGCAGGTGCAGCCCGGCGGTGTGGCCGGCCTCGTACTCCGGGGGGAAGTGGCTGTCGTAGTCGACGTGCGCGTTGAGCAGCCGCAGCGAGACGAACCGCCAGTCGACGTCGTACTCCCGCTGGGCGGCGACCGTGCGCACCCACGTGCTGGTCATCCACGCGAACGGGCAGACGGGGTCGAAGTAGAAGTGCAGGTCGGCCATGCCCTCCATGCTGGCCCGGCGGTCGCCGTCCGGCCGCCCGAGCGCCGGCCGCGTGCCGCCGCGACCGCTGTCGGCGTTCCTCGCGCACTGCCGGTGCTGCAGCGCCCGCACCGGGCGAGGAACCCCGGCACGGCAAGCCGACCAGGCCGCTCCTGGAGGAGTCTCCGGTGTCCTGGGGGGCTGCAGGACCCCCGGAGATCGCACGACGCCCCAGGAGGAGCGCCGGACGGGCCGCCGCCGGCGCTCATCGCCCGCGGCGGGTCCTGCAGCGCAGGCGACCCGCGGGAGACGCCCGCGAGCGCGCCGTCCGGCCGGGCGGTCAGCGGGGGAGGAGCGCCTCGATCGCCGTCCGGACCTCGGGCGCGGCCGGGTCGGTCGCCGGGCGGAACCGGGCGACGACCTCGCCGTCGCCGGTGAGCAGGAACTTCTCGAAGTTCCACTGCACCGGGCCGGCCTCGCCCGAGCCGTCGGGGGCCGCGGCCAGCTGCCGGTAGACCGGGTGCGCGTCCTCGCCGTTGACCTCGACCTTCTCGGTCATCGGGAAGCTGACGCCGTACGTGGCCGAGCAGAACCCGGCGATCTCCTCGGCGGTGCCCGGCTCCTGCCCCGCGAACTGGTTGCACGGCACGCCGACGACGGTGAAACCGCGCGGGCCGTACTCCCGCTGCAGCTGCTCGAGCTGGGTGTACTGCGCGGTGAGCCCGCACCGGCTGGCCACGTTGACCACCAGGGCGGGCCGGCCGCCGGTGAGCGCGCCGAGGGTGGTCGCCTCGCCCTGCAGCGTCGAGACGGGCAGGTCCAACAGGTCGGCAGCCACCGGGCGGGGTCCTTCCGTGGTGGGGGACACGGGGGTCCTCCCTCAGTCCAGGTCGCTGATGTCGTCGGGGACGTCGACGGCGTGCTGGCGCAGGGCGCTCAGCGGGACGATCTCGAGCGCCCGGGCGTTGGTCGCCGCCAGGACGACGCCGGCCGCCACGCCCGCGCGGTAGGCCTGCAGCCACCGCGCGGCCACCACGCACCACCGGTCGCCGGGCCGCAGCCCCGGGAAGCCGTACTCCGGTCGCGGGGTGACGAGGTCGTTGCCCAGCTCGCGCTGCAGCGTCAGGAACTCCTGCGAGACGACGGCGCACACGGTGTGGCTGCCCAGGTCCTGCGCACCCGTGCGGCACGAGCCGTCGCGGTAGAACCCGGTGAGCGGTTCGGTGCCGCACGGCTCCAGCTCGCCGCCCAGCACGTTGCGCTCCGGCTCGGTCACGCGCAGATCGTCGCAGAGGAACGGGGAACGCCGCCCGTCCGCGGGTCCGGCCCCGGTGGCCCGCCCGGCTCCCCGGCACGGGCAGGCCGGTGGCAGGGTGCTGCTGTGACCGCTGACACCTCCGCCGCCCCGGTGCTCTGGCAGCCCACCCAGGAGACGAAGGAGGCGACCCGGCTCGCGGGGTTCGCCCGCGAGGCGGCCGGACGCCGTGGACTCGACCTCGACGCGTGCGACTACGACGCGATCTGGCGCTGGTCGGTCGAGCACCTCGACCAGTTCTGGGCCGACGTCGCCGAGTGGTCCGGCGTGCTGCCCGGCGTCCCCGACGACCGGGTGCTGACCCGCCCCGGGATGCCCGGCGCCGAGTGGTTCCCCGGGACGACGGTCAACTACGCCGAGCAGGCGCTGCGGCACGCCACCGACGAGCACCCCGCGCTGGTCGCCGTCGCCGAGGACGCCGACCCCGTCGAGGTCCCCTGGGCGCAGCTGCGCGAGCAGGTCGGCGCGTTCGCCGCCACGCTCCGCCGGCTGGGTGTGCAGCGCGGTGACCGGGTCGCCGGCTACCTGCCCAACGTCCCCGAGGCGGTGGTCGCCTTCCTCGGCGCGGCGTCCATCGGTGCGGTGTGGTCCTCGTGCGCGCCCGACTTCGGCACCCGCGCCGTCCTCGACCGGTTCGCCCAGATCGAGCCCACCGTGCTGGTCGCCGTCGACGGGTACCGCTTCAACGGCAGGCCCCACGACCGGCGCGACGTCGTCTCCGAGTTGCGCGCGGCCCTGCCCAGCGTGCGGACGACGGTCGCCGTCCCGCGGCTCTTCCCCGACGAGGTGCCCGACGGCGCGCTGCCCTGGGCGGAGGCGGTGGGCGAGCCGCAGGAGCCGCGGTTCGAGCCGCTGCCCTTCGACGCCCCGCTGTGGATCGTCTACTCGTCCGGGACGACCGGGCTGCCCAAGGGCATCGTGCACGGCCACGGCGGCGTCGTCCTCGAGCAGCACAAGCAGCTGGGCCTGCACGGCGACGTCGGCCCCGGCGACCGCTTCTACTGGTATGCCTCCACCGCCTGGATCATGTGGAACATCGCCACGTCGGCGCTGCTGCGGGGCGCGACCGTGGTCGTGCACGACGGGGCGCCGGCCTACCCGTCGGTCGACGCCCAGTTCGCCCTCGCCGCCCGCACCGGCATCACCTACCTGGGCACCAGCGCCGGGTACCTCACCGCCTGCGAGAAGGCGGGCATCCGGCCGGGGGAGACCCACGACCTGTCGGCGCTGCGGACCATCGGCTCCACCGGCTCGCCGCTGCCGGCCTCGGCGTTCCACTGGGTCTACGACGCCGTGAAGAGCGACGTCTTCCTCGCCTCGGTCTCCGGCGGCACGGACGTCGCCACCGGCTTCATCGGGAGCACGCTGCTGCTGCCGGTGACCGCCGGTGAGCTGCAGCGGCCGATGCTCGCCGTCGCCGCCGCCGCGTGGGACGAGGAGGGCCGGCCGGTCACCGGGGAGCTCGGGGAGCTGGTCGTCACCGAGCCGATGCCGTCCATGCCGCTGTACTTCTGGAACGACCCGGACGGCGTGCGCTACCGCGAGTCCTACTTCGAGCCCTGGCCCGGCGTCTGGCGGCACGGCGACTGGATGGAGGTCACCGAGCGCGGCACCTGCCTGATCACCGGCCGGTCGGACTCCACGCTCAACCGCGGCGGCGTGCGCATGGGGACGGCGGACATCTACGCCGCCGTCGAGTCGGTCCCGGAGGTGCTCGACTGCGTCGTCCTCGGCGTCGAGCAGCGCGACGGCGGCTACTGGATGCCGCTGTTCGTGGAGCTCGCGGAGGGGGAGGAGCTCACCGACGAGCTGCGGGACCGGATCCGCGCCGCCATCCGCGAGCAGGCCAGCCCGCGGCACGTGCCCGACGAGGTGCTCGTCGTCCCCGGGGTCCCGCACACCCGGACCGGCAAGCGGCTGGAGGTGCCGCTCAAGCGGCTGTTCCAGGGCGTGCCGCCGGAGAGGGCGGTCAACACCGGGGCGGTCGACGACGCCTCGCTGGTCGAGCACTACGTCGCCCTCGCCCGGGAGCGCGGCGCCCGCTGACGAAGGCCCCCGCTGCCCCCCCGCCACTCGCTCGCTCGCGGCGGGGCCCTGCAGCGCGGCCGGTGACCGGCGTCCTACCGTGGGCGGGTCCCGTCCCGAGGCGGAGGAGTCCCCGTGCGGCGTGCTCTGCTGCGACTGCTGCTCGTCCCGGCGCTCGTGGCCACCGGCCTGCTCACCGCGGGACCGGCGTCGGCGGCCGGGCCGGTGCGGGTGACCGACTTCGGCGCGAACCCGGGCGAGCTGGAGGTGTACGCGTACCGGCCCGCGGGGCTGCCCGCGGGCGCCCCGGTCGTCGTGGCGCTGCACGGCTGCACCCAGGACGCCGCCGGCTACGCCCTCGGCTCGGGGTGGCCGGAGCTGGCCGACCGGTGGGGGTTCACCGTCGTCCTGCCGCAGCAGACCACCGCCAACAACGCCAACCGGTGCTTCACCTGGTTCGAGCCCGGCGACGTCACCCGCGGTCACGGCGAGGCGGCCTCGGTCCGCAGCATGGTGGCCCACGCGGTCACCGCGTACGGTGCCGACCCGGGGCGGGTCTTCGTCAGCGGGCTGTCGGCCGGCGGGGCGATGAGCGCGGCGCTGCTCGCCGCCCACCCCGACGTCTTCGCGGCCGGGTCGGTCATCGCCGGCGTCCCCGTCGGCTGCGCCGTCGACCTGTTCACCGCGGTCGCCTGCACGACCGTGTCCGGGCAGCGGACGCCGGAGCAGTGGGCGGCCGCGGTCCGCGCGGCGGCGCCGGCGGGGACGACGGAGTGGCCGGAGGTCTCCGTCTGGCACGGGACCGACGACCGGACCGTGAACCCGGCCAACGCGCTGGACCTGCGCGACCAGTGGACGGCGGTGCACGGACTGTCGCAGCTGCCGGCCTCGACCACCGCGCTGCCCGCCGGCACCACCCGCCACCGCTACGCCGACGCCGACGGCACCGTGCGCGTCACCACCTACACCGTCGCCGGCATGGGCCACGCCGCGCCCAACGACCCCGGCGAGGGTCCCCGGCAGTGCGGCCGGCCGGACCGGTACTTCGCCGGCACCGTCTGCTCGAGCTGGTACGACGGCGTGAGCTGGGGCCTCGACCGGCCCGGCCGCGCGCCCTACCGCCCGGCGCGGCTCTGACGGTCGCGGAACGGGCCGCGCAGCACCGCCCACTGCAGCAGCAGGATCGTCTTGGCGTCGGCGATCCGGCCGTCGTCCACCCAGGCCAGCGCCTCGTCGATCCCGAGCTCGAGCACCTCGATGTCCTCGCCCTCCTCGACCAGCCCGCCGCCGGCCGACACCCGGTCGGCCGGCGTGTAGGGCGCGGCGAAGCAGACGACCCGCTCGGTCACCGACCCCGGGCTGGTGAAGACGTCGAAGACGCGGGTGACCTCCCCGAGGACGACGCCGAGCTCCTCCTCGGCCTCGCGGCGCACCGCGGACTCGGCGTCCTGCTCCTCGAGCAGCCCGGCGGCGGTCTCGACGAGCAGCCCGTCGGGGGAGCCGTTGACGTAGGCCGGGTAGCGGAACTGCCGCGTCAGCAGCACCGTGCCGCGCGCGACGTCGTGGGGCAGCAGCGTCGCCCCGTTGCCGCGGTCGTAGGTCTCGCGCTGCTCGGTGGTCCAGCGGCCGTCGCGGCGGCGCTGGTCGAACGTCGTGCGGCGCAGCACGTGCCACCCGCCGGCGAGCAGCTCGACGTCGCGGACGACGACGCCGGGGTTGCCGGTGAGGTCGCGGCCCGCGCGGTCGAGCCCGGTCCGGCCCCGGTGGTCGGGGACGTCGACGCCGGGGACCCCCACCGCGGTCACCGTGCCACCCCCGGCACCTGGTCGAGGCCGGTGTAGACCGCCGCGCCGCGGGCGCGGGCCAGGGCGACCATCTCGTCGGACCCGGCCGAGGCGCCGGGTAGCCGCAGGACGGCGTCGACGCGGGCGACCAGCCGCCGGCCCATCGGGTGGAACACCTCGTCGAAGGCGGCGTCACCCACCCGCGTCGACCCGGCCAGCTCCGCGAGCGGCAGCGCCAGGTCCTCCCCGTTGACGGCGAGGTGGCCGGCGCGGAACAGCGCCAGGCAGGCCTCCCGGATGGCGCGGTGGTTGGCCGCGATCAGCGTCGGGTCGTCGCCGGTGCCCCCGCGGTAGGGCCCGGCGACCAGGATCATCAGGGGCTGGTTCATGCGAGCACGACCTCCACGTCGGCGTTCTCGAGCGCGGCGAGGGTGTCCTGCGCCGCGGGGGTGAGCTGGGGGTCGCGGGCGCTGGCGTCGGTGACCAGGCGTCCGACGGCGTCGAGCGGCGCGACGGAGGCGAAGGCACGGACGCCGAGCTTGGAGGCGTCGGCGACGACCAGGCTGGTGCGCGCCTGCTGCAGCGCCACCTGCTTGACCGCGGCGTCCTCCAGGGTGAACTCCGACCAGCCCGCCGCGGCGCTGACCGCCCCGATCGACATGACGAAGACGTCGAAGGTCAGCTGCCGCAGCACCGCGGCGGTCAGCGGGCCGGCCAGGCTGCGCTCGCCCGGCCGCGACTCCCCGCCGACGACGAGCAGGCGCACGCCGGGCCGGTCGGCGAGCACCTCGGCCACCGGCAGGCTCAGCACCGCCGCGGTGACGGGGCCCTCCCCGGCGGCGGCCCGGTCGGCCAGCGCCCGGGCGACGGCGACGGTCGTCGTCCCGGCGTCGAGGAGCACCGTGGCACCGGGGGCGACCAGCGCGGCGGCCGCCCGGCCGATGCGGTCCTTGAGGCCGGCCTGCCAGCCCGCCCGCGCGGCGAAGCCGGCGGCGCTCTCGGGCTCGGCGACGGCGACCGCGCCACCGCGCACCCGCTCGACCAGCCCGCGGGCCTGCAGCGCGTCGAGGTCGCGGCGGACGGTCATCTCCGAGACGCCCAGCCGGGCGGCGAGGTCGGCCAGCGACGCACGGCCGCCGTTGCGCACCAGCCGCAGCGTCACGTCGAGTCGGTCGGGGACGGCCACGGGTGCAGTCCTACCAGATTCCTGTGAGATGTGTGAAGTAACTGTGAAGTGCTGGGCAGGCGTGGCGCCGGTCACGCCGCCGGGGCTGCGTCGTGCGGGACCCGGGGACTCCCCGCAGGGTGGAGCCGACCGCTGCCGCCGAGGAGAGGCCCGCGACGATGACGTCGACCCAGGACCGCCCCACCGGGCTGCTCGAGCCCCGGCCCCCGGCGCTGCTGCCGCCGTGGCACACCCCCGAGCGGGAGGCGCTGCAGCAGCAGGCCCGCCGCCTCGCCCACGACGAGGTGCTCCCGGTGGCCGACGAGCTCGACCCGAGGAAGGGGCTGCTCCCGGAGTCGCTGCTGGCCCGCCTGGCCGAGCTGGGGTACTTCGGCATCACCGTGCCGGCCGAGCACGGGGGCCTGGGCCTGGGCGTCTTCGAGTACTGCATGGTCTCCGAGGAGCTGGCCCGCGCCTGGATGAGCAGCGCGAGCATCCTGGCCCGCTCCCAGGGCCTGGGCACCACGGTGCCCGACCCGGTCCGGCGCGCCGACCTGCTGGGCCGCAGCGCCCGGGGCGAGTGGATCGGCGCCATCGCGCTGTCCGAGCCCGGCGCCGGCTCCGACCTCGCCGGCGTCACCACCCGCGCCGTCCGCGAGGGGGACGAGTGGGTGGTCACCGGTCACAAGCGCTGGTGCGGCAACGCCGAGGCCGCCGACTTCATCCAGGTGCTGGTGCGCGTGCGCGACCCCGAGCCGGGGGAGTCGCGATCCCGCGGCCTGACCAACCTGCTGCTGGAGAAGGAGCGCGGCTCGTTCCCCGCGGGCCTGACCGGGACGCCGATCGACAAGGTCGGCTACCACGGCTTCCTCACCTGGGACCTCGTCTTCGACGGCGTCCGGATCCCGGCCGGCAACGAGCTGGCCGACCCCGGCGGCTCCGGCGGCGGCGACGGGCCGGAGACCGCCCGTGCCGGGTTCGCCGAGGCGCAGCGCTTCCTCAACACCGCCCGCGTGCACACCGCCGCCCGCGCCGTCGGCCTGGCCCGCGCCGCGCTCGAGGACTCGATCGTCTACCTGCAGGAGCGCGAGCAGTTCGGCCACCCGATCGGCGACTTCCAGGCGCTGCGCTTCGCCCTCGCCGAGATGGCCGCGCAGGTGGAGCAGTCACGCGCCTTCTACCGGCAGGTGGCCCACCTGCTCGACCTCGGCGTCCCGTGCGAGCGCGAGGCGGCGATGGTCAAGCTCGAGGCCACCGAGATGGCGGTGCGGGTGACCAACCAGGCCATGCAGCTGCACGGCGGCAACGGCTACACCACCGAGCGCCAGGTCGAGCGGCACTGGCGCGACGCCCGGCTGACGACGATCTTCGAGGGCACCAGCGAGATCCAGAAGCGGATCATCAGCGACCGTCTCCTGCCCCGCTCGCCGCTGACGTGACGGCCCGGCTCGACCATCACGTCACGGCGAGCGTGGCATCGTCGGCGTGCGCGACGTGGCCGAGCTGGCGCCACAGGAGCACGAGCAGCACCGCCGACCCGGCGAAGGCGAACCAGAACGGGCCGGTCACACCCGCGACCCGCGCGATGACCCCGCCCAGCGCCTGGCCGGCGACGATGCCGCCGAACAGGCCCATCGCGTACAGGCTCCCGACCCGCCCCTGCAGCCCGGCCGGCACCGCGCGCATCCGCACCGTGCGCGACGTCGTCCCCCACACGAAGGCGTGCGCCCCAAAGACGGCCAGCACCGCCATCGCCACCCACGGGGTGGTGGTCAGCGCCAGGCCGAGGTGGGTGAGCGTCTCGACGACCAGGCCGACGCGCATCAGGTGCGCCAGGCCGACGTGCCGCTCCAGCCAGTCGTAGGACGCCGTCCCCGCGATCCCGCCGACGGCGACCATCGTCGTCAGCAGCCCGAAGCCGGCGGCGCCCAGGCCCAGCCGCTGGTCGGCGTAGAGCACCAGCACCGACCAGGCCGCGCCGTAGGTGACGTTGAACAGGACGATCGTGAGCGTCAGCGTGCGGACGGCGGGGTTGCCCCACGTCCAGCGCAGTCCCTCGGCGACGTCGCGCCGCACCGTGGCGCGCTCCGACGGCCGGGTCGCCGCCGGCAGCCGCATCCGCGAGACCAGCACCGCGCCGAGCGCCACGAGCACCGCCTGCGCGGCGAACGGCCAGGCGGCACCGGCGACGAAGAGCAGGCCCCCGACGGCCGGGCCGGCCAGCTGGTTCATCGTCAGCGTGCCGGCGGTCAGGCGGGCGTTGCCGATGCCCAGGTCCGCGCGCGGCACGACCATCGGCAGGAGCGTGCCCGACGCGGTGTCGGCGAAGACCTCGGCGGCGCCCAGCACGAACAGCGCCCCCAGGACGGCGGCGATCCCGACGTCGCCCGTGGCCAGCGCGAGGACCAGGACGGCGAGCACGCCCGCGCGGGCGAGGTCGACGGCGACCACGAGGGCCCGGCGGTCCACCCGGTCGGCGAGGACGCCGGCGTGCAGGCCGAACAGCAGCCACGGCAGCTGCTGCAGCAGGGCGGCCAGCGCGACGAGCAGCGGGTCGCTGGTGAGGCCGGCCACCAGCAGCGGCCCGGCCGCGATCGCGACGCCGTCCCCGAGGTTGCTCACCCAGGACGACGCGACCAGCCAGCGGAACGGGGTCCCCATCCGGGCCGGCAGCACCGCCTCGACCAGTCCCCCCACGAGGTCCGGACCCTAGACGCCGGTGTGCCGGGTGTCGTCCGGGAAACCGGGTGCGTCCTGTCGGTGGCCCCCGGCAGCATGACCGCACCGCCCGGCACGCTGCCGGGACCGACGAGGAGGGGGAGATGGCCGGCCTGCCGCGCGCGCTCGCGCCCCTGCGCTCCCGCTCCTACCGCCTGCTGGCCTCGTCGATGGGCCTGTCGCTGTTCGCCCAGGGGCTGTGGACGGTCGCGCTGGTCTGGCAGGTCGTCGACCTCGGCGGCGGCCCGGCCGCGCTGTCCCTGGTCACCGCGCTGCAGGCCGCCGGGATGCTGGCCAGCACGCTGCTCGGCGGCGCCCTGGCCGACCGGGTGCCGCAGCGGCGGATCCTGCTCGGCGTGGCGCTGCTGCAGACGGCCGCCGTCGGCGCGATCGCCCTGCTCTCGCTGGCCGGCGCGCTGGCGCTCGGCCCGCTGGCCGCGGCGTCCCTGGCCGGCGGCCTGGCGATGGGGCTCTACTACCCGGCCTACTCGGCACTGGTGCCCGCCGTCGTCCCGCCCGCCGAGCTGCTGGCGGCCAACGGCCTGGAGGGCGTGGTCCGCCCGGCGCTGGCCATGGCCGCGGGCCCGGCGGCCGGCGGCCTGCTCGTGGCCGCCGTCTCGCCGGGTGCCGCGCTGGCGGCGACGGCGCTGACCCAGGCCGCCGCGGCGGCCTGCGTGGCGGCCCTGCCGACGACGCCGGTCCGCCGGGACGACGCCGACCGCCCGGGGCTGCTGGCCGACGTCCGCGAGGGCGTGTCCTACATGGTCCGCACGCCGTGGCTGCTGGCCACGCTGCTGTTCGCCTCGCTGATGGTCCTGGTGATCATCGGCCCGTTCGAGGTGCTCGTCCCGTTCGCGGTCCGTGACCGGGCGGGCGGCGGGCCGGCCGAGCACGCCTGGGTGCTGGCCGCCTTCGGGATCGGCGGAGCCGTCGGGTCGGCCGTCGTCGCCTCGCTGCGGCTGCCGCGCCGCTACCTCACGGTGATGAACCTGATGTGGGGCGCCGGCTGCATCCCGCTGGTCGTGTTCGGCTGGACGTCGCAGCTGTGGGTCATGATCGCGGCGGCCGGGGTGCTCGGGGCGGCGTTCGAGGCCGGCACGGTCATCTGGGGCACGCTGCTGCAGCGGCGGGTGCCCGCCGCGCTGCTCGGCCGGGTCTCCAGCCTCGACTTCTTCGTCTCGATGGCGTTCATGCCGCTGTCGATGGCGCTGGCCGGCCCGGTCAGCGGGGCGATCGGCCTGACCGGCACCTTCCTGCTCGCCGGGCTCGTGCCGCCGGTGCTCGCGCTGGTCGCCGTCCTGGGCTGGCGGCTGCCGGCCGACGAGCTGGCCCACCCGCTGCACGTGCCCGCCGAGGAGGAGCCGGCCGCAGTCACCGCACCGGTCTGACAGAGGTGTGCGCCTACCGCGCGTTTCGGTCTCCAGGACGAGCCCTCAGCGCACGTCACCGCCGGCGTCGGAGGCCACGGCCACCAACCGATCGGCACACCGCTGTGAGGGAGGCCGGCGTCACGACGGCCGCAGCACCCGGGCCTCCCACGGGCGCAGCACCGCCGGGTCGTCCTCGGGCAGGTTCCCGAGGACGACCTCGGCGTCCACGGCCTCCGGGAGCAGCGCGGCCAGGTCCTGGACCGACCCGCTGACGTTGCAGACGACGAGCAGCGTGTCGCCCTCCAGGGAGCGGGTGAACGCGTAGACCTCGTCGTGCTCGGGCAGCAGCATCGTGAAGTCGCCGAGCGCCACCACCGGCAGGTCGTGCCGGAGCGCGATGAGCCGCCGGTGGTGGGCGAACACCGAGGCCGGGTCGGTGCGCTGGGTCTGCGCGTTCCACTCCGTGTGGTCGGGGTTGACCGCGATCCACGGCGTCCCGGTGGTGAAGCCGGCGTGCGGGGAGGCGTCCCACTGCACCGGCGTGCGCGCGTTGTCGCGGCTCATCCGGCGCAGCGCGGCGAGCACCCCGGCCGGGTCGGCGCCGTGCGCGACGGCCTGCACGTGGTGGTTGAGCGACTCGACGTCCCGGAACTGCTCGAGCGCGGTGAACGGGAAGTTGGCCATCCCGACCTCCTCGCCCTGGTAGACGTAGGGCGTCCCGCGGTGCAGGTGCAGCAGGGTGGCCAGGCAGGTCGCCGAGTCGCGCCGGAACCGCGGGGAGTCGTCGCCGAAGCGGGAGACCGCCCGCGGCTGGTCGTGGTTGTCCCAGTAGAGGGAGTTCCAGCCGACGTCGGCCAGGCCGGCCTGCCAGCGGCCGAGGGAGGCCTTGAGGTCGCGCATCCGCAGCGGCCGCGGGTGCCACTTGGACTCGTCGAAGTCCAGGCCGACGTGCTCGAACTGGAAGACCATGTCCACCTCGGCGCGCGCCGGGTCGGTGAACAGCCGCGCCTGCTCGACCGTCACGCCGGGCATCTCGCCCACGGTGAGCAGCCGGTCGGGCCGCCCGGTGAACACCTCGCGGTGCATCTCCTGCAGGAACTCGTGGATCCGCGGCCCGCACAGGAACGAGCCCGACCCGTCGCCGTCGGGGATCCCGGGCAGCTGGGGGCCGTCGTGCAGCGCGCCGTCCGGGCCGACGTCCTTGCTGATCATGTTGATGACGTCCATGCGGAAGCCGTCGACGCCGCGATCGAGCCAGCGGCGCATCATCGCGTACACCGCCTGGCGGACCTCGGGGTTCTCCCAGTTCAGGTCGGGCTGCTTGCGGGCGAACAGGTGCAGGTAGTACTCGCCGCTGGCCTCGTCGAGGGTCCAGGTGGGCCCGGAGAAGAAGGAGTGCCAGTTCGTCGGCTCGGCGCCCGGAGCGCCCGCGGCCATCCCGGGACGCGGCGGCCGCCACCAGTACCAGTCGCGCCTCGGGGAGTCCGGGGACGAGCGGCTCTCGACGAACCACGGGTGCTCGTCGCTGGTGTGGTTGACCACCAGGTCCATCACCAGCCGGATCCCGCGTGCGTGCAGGCCGGCGACGAGCTCGTCGAACTGCCCGAGCGTGCCGAACAGCGGGTCGATGCCCTCGTAGTCGCTGATGTCGTAGCCGTTGTCGGCCTGCGGCGAGGGGTAGACCGGCGAGAGCCAGACGACGTCGACGCCGAGGTCGGCCAGGTGGTCCAGGCGCTGCAGGATGCCGCCGAGGTCGCCGATCCCGTCGCCGTCGGAGTCCTGGAACGAGCGCGGGTAGACCTGGTACACGACGGCGCGGGTCCACCAGGGGGAGTCGTCGGCGGGCATGCCGCCAGCCCAGCACGGCGCACGCCGCCCCGCACCCGCGCGCTACCGTCGCCGACCGTGCCCCCTGGAGTGCTGCTCGTGACCGGCGGGAGCCGCGGCATCGGTGCGGCGACCGTCCGTGCCGCCACGGCGGCGGGCTGGTCGGTCGCCCTGACCTACCGGGGCGACGAGGCCGCGGCGGCCGCCGTCGTCGCCGACGTCGAGGCCGCCGGGGGGACCGCCACCGCCGTGCGCGCCGACGTCGCGGTCGAGGACGACGTCCTGGCCGCGTTCGCCGCCGCCGACGCCCTGGGCCCGGTCACCGGGCTGGTCGCCAACGCCGGCATCGTCGGTGCCCGGGCGCGGGTCGACGAGTACACCGCCGAGCGGGTGCGGCGGATGCTCGAGGTCAACGTGCTCGGCGCCGTGCTGTGCTGCCGCGAGGCGGTGCGGCGGATGTCCACGCGCCACGGCGGGTCCGGGGGCTCGGTCGTGCTGGTCTCCTCGGTCGCCAGCCGGCTCGGGTCACCCGGCGAGTACGTCGACTACGCCGCCAGCAAGGGCGCCGTCGACACCCTCGGCGTCGGGCTGGCCCGCGAGGTGGCCGGCGAGCGCGTCCGGGTCAACGTCGTCCGCCCGGGGATCATCGAGACCGGGATCCACGCCAGCGGCGGCCAGCCGGACCGGGTGGCGAGGATCGGACCGACCGTGCCGATGGGCCGGGCCGGGTCGCCCGAGGAGGTGGCCGCCGCCGTGCTGTGGCTGCTCGGCGAGGACTCCGGCTACTGCACGGGGACCCTGCTGGACGTCACCGGCGGCCGATGAACCGACGGGGTCACCCCTCGGGCGGGGTGTGGTGCACCGCCTCGACGTTGTTGCCGTCCGGGTCGCGGAAGAAGGCGCCGTAGTAGCCCGGGTGGTACTCGGGCCACACCCGCGGCTCGTGCAGCACCTCCGCGTCCCGCTCCCGGGCCAGGGCGAACACCTCGTCCACCGCCTCCCGCGACGGCGCCCGCAGCGCCAGGTGCACGGGGCGCTCGGTGCCCTCGGCCAGCGGGCTCAACCACAGCTGCGGGTGCCCGTCGGGCCCGCACATCCCGACGACCGGCCCGTCCGGCGTCTCGTACCGCATCGCCTCGCGCAACCCGGCCGGTGCGAACACCGCGGTGTAGAAGGCCACGGCGGCCGGGACGTCGGCGGACTGCAGCCCCAGGTGGTCGATCACGCCGCCGGACCGTAGCCCGCCCGGCGACCCGGGGGAACGGCTGTTTGGATGGGGCGAGTCCGTCGGAGACCACCCGGCGCCGACCCGAGGAGAACCGATGTCCCAGCCCACCCGCCCCGACGTCGAGCCGCCCACCGGACCGGCCCCCGCCGACCTGGTGGTCGAGGACCTCGTCGTGGGCGACGGCCCGGAGGCCAAGGCCGGCGACCTGGTCAGCGCCCACTACGTCGGCGTCACGCACGACGGCGGCGAGCAGTTCGACGCCTCCTGGGACCGGGGCGACCCGCTGGAGTTCCGGCTGGGCGTCGGCATGGTCATCCAGGGCTGGGACGAGGGCATGGCCGGCATGCGCGTGGGCGGCCGCCGTCGCCTCACCATCCCGCCGCACAAGGCCTACGGCGACCGCGGTGCCGGCGGCGTGATCAAGCCCGGCGCGACGCTGGTCTTCGTCGTCGACCTCGTCGGCGTCCGCTAGCGACGATCAGGTGGCCTGATCGTGCGGTGTCCTCCCTGACCGTGGGACGTCGGGGAGGACGCGCTGCGATCAGGTCACCTGATCATCGCGCGGGCCACCCGGTGGTTGCGCCGGGCAACGGATGGGCACGGGTGCGGCCATGACCGAGCCGGTGCCCACCCGCGACCACACCCTGGTGCAGGAGGCCTCCGGGGGGACGTCGGGCGCCGAGTCCACCGGCACCGTCGTCGTCGCGGGCCTGGCCAACCTCGGCATCGCGATCGCCAAGCTCGTCGGCGGGCTGGTCAGCCACTCCTCGGCGATGCTGTCCGAGGCCGCACACTCGGTGGCCGACACGATCACCGAGGTGCTGCTGTTCGTCGCGCTCAAGCGCGGCACGAAGGCGCCCGACGCCCGCCACCCGGTCGGCTACGGGCGCGAGACCTACTTCTGGGCGCTGCTCGCCTGCCTGGCCACCTTCACCCTGGGTGCCGGCTTCTCCTTTTACCAGGGCGTCGAGACGATCCTCGAGGGCGAGGAGCAGGGCGACCCGCTGATCGCCTACGTCGTCCTGGGCGTCTCGTTCCTGCTCGAGGGCGCGTCCTGGCTCAAGGCCGTCCGCCAGGTGCGCGGCTCGGCCCGCCGGTGGGGGACGACGTGGCGGCGCTACCTGGCCGAGACCAGCGACACCACGGTCAAGGCGGTCACCTTCGAGGACAGCGCCGCGCTGGTCGGCCTGGTGCTCGCCGCGCTCGGGCTCGTCCTCGAGCAGGTGACCGGCGACCCGGTGTGGGACGGCGTCGCGGCGATCCTCATCGGCGTCCTGCTGCTCGTCGTCGCCGGGTCGCTGGCGCGGGCCAACGTCTCGCTGCTCATCGGCCAGTCGGTCCCGCGCGGCATCGAGGACCGGCTGCGGGCCGAGATCGCCGGCCTCGACCAGGTCGTCGACGTCCCGGTGCTGATGACCTCGGTCATCGGGCCAGGCCAGCTCGTCGTCTCGGCCAAGGTCGACTTCGCCGACGAGGCCACGGTGGCCGACGTCGAGCGCGCCTCCGACGAGGCCGAGCGCCGGCTGGTGGCCCGTCACCCCGGCGTGCGGTTCGTCTTCCTCGACCCCACCCCGGGCGACGGCCGGGCCCGGGCGGAGGCCCACCGGCCGGAAGAACGGCCGCCGGACCGCGGTTGAGCGACCCGTGCGCATCGAGGTCTGGTCCGACGTCGTCTGTCCGTGGTGCTACATCGGCAAGCGCCGGCTGGAGACCGCGCTGGAGCGCTTCGCGCACCGCGACGAGGTCGAGGTGCTCTGGCGGTCCTTCCAGCTCGACCCCTCGATCCCCGAGGGCGAGACGCACCCGACCCTGCCGGCCCTGGCCGGGAAGTACGGGCGCCCGGTGGAGGAGGTGCGGGCGATGATGCGGCACGTCGAGGAGACCGCCGCCGGGGAGGGGCTGTCCTACCACCTGGCGGACGGCGTCAGCGGCAACACCCTGCTGGCCCACGAGCTCGTCCACCTCGCCGCCGGGCGCGGGCTGCAGGGAGCGATGGAGGAGCGGCTGTTCCACGCCCACTTCGAGGAGGGGCGCCCGGTCTTCGACGTCGGGTCGCTGGTGCCGCTCGCGGTCGAGGTCGGCCTGGACGAGGCCGAGGTGCGCGCCGCGCTGGCCGACCGCCGGCACCGCTCCGCCGTCCTGGCCGACGTCGCCACCGCGCAGGCGCTGGGAGCCACCGGCGTCCCGTTCTTCGTGGTCGACCGCCGCTACGGCGCCTCCGGCGCCCAGCCCGCCGAGCTGCTGCTCCAGCTGCTCGAGCGCGCCTGGGCCGACCGCGCGCCGCTGACCGCCTCCTGAGACACGATGGAGGCCCCCCACCCGCAGGTGGGGGGCCCCGTGACCTGCTGCAACAGGAAGGGTGGTCCGCCTCCTACTGGGTGGCGGGGCCGCCCTGCTCGGTCCCGGAGATGTTCCGGAGCAGCTCGTGGCAGCGCCGGGCGCGCGCGGAGTCCTGCTCCATGACCTCGCGGAAGAACGCGGCGATGTCGTCCAGGCCGGCGTTCTCGGCGTCCCGCACGTACTGGCCGTAGTCGTGCCCGGCCTTCAGCGAGTGGTACTGCACGGAGATCAGGTCGAAGGCGACGTCCTCGAAACCGGTCTCACCGGTGGCCATGGGGGACCTCCTCGTCGATGGGGTTGGGCGCCCGAGCAGGTGCCCCGCCATCGCGCGACGAAACGGAACGGGCCGTCACCCGCTCAGGACCGCCCGGCCTCCGGCGGCGCCTCGGAGAACGCCCCGCCGGTGACGTCGCCGCCGCCGGCGTCGTCGGCGGGCGTCTGCCCGGCCGTGGGCTCCGGGGCGTCGGCGGCCAGCTCCTCGGCGCCGGTGGACACCGGGTCGTCCGCGGTCGAGGCGAGGTCGGCGCCCTGGCCGTAGGCGCCCGGGTCGGCCTGCGTCGTGCGGGGGTCGTTGAGCGGGTCCGGGACGTCGGGGTCGGTGACGGTCATGCGCTCCCGGGTGCCCGCCTGCACCGGCGCCGAACCGCTGGTGCATGCGTAACCGATGTGTTACGCATGCACCGTGGAGGCGCTCGCGGCCATCGCCGACCCGACCCGCCGGCAGCTGCTCGACCTGCTGGCGCAGGGGGAGCTCGCCGCCGGGGAGCTCGCCGGCCGGTTCCTGGTGAGCCGCCCGGCGGTCAGCCGGCACCTGCGCGTGCTGCGCGAGGCCGGGCTGGTCCGCAGCCGGGTCGAGGGACGCCGGCGGCTCTACGCGCTCGACCCGCGGCCGCTGCGGGAGCTCGACGAGTGGCTGGAGCCCTACCGCGACCTGTGGGCGCAGCGGCTCGACGCGCTGGACACCGAGATCGCCCGCGGCCGCCGGGCCCGGGCGCACCCCCCGACGGACGGAGACGCCCCGTGACCGACCAGCAGACCCCCGCCGCGGCTCCGACCGACCGCCGCGGGTCCGTGACCACGCTCCCCGACGGCCGGCAGCGCCTGGAGTTCCGCCGGTCCTGGCCCGACGGCCCCGACGAGGTCTGGGCCGCGCTCACCGAGCCCGACCGGCTGCCCCGCTGGATCGGCACCTACGAGGGCGAGCGGGCCCCCGGCGGCCGCGGCTCGTTCACCATGACCCACGAGTCCGAGCCGGCGAGCGAGGAGGTGACGATCGTCGAGTGCGACCCGCCGCGCCGGCTGGTCGTCGAGTGGGTGCAGGCCGGGGCGGAGGACTGGCGGGTCGAGCTCGACCTCACCGTGGAGAGCGGCCGCACCACGCTGCACTTCGTCCAGGTGTTCCCGGCTGGCACCGACGTCCCCGACTTCGCCCTCGGCTGGCACTGGTACCTCGACAAGCTCGACGCCGAGGTGGGCGGGCGACCGGCCCCCGCCGACTGGGACGCCTTCCTGGCCGCGACCGGTCCCGCCTACGGCCGCGCGCCCGACGCCTGACCGGCGCGCCGCGGGCCCGTTCCGCGCTCCGCGGGCCGGATCGGACCCGCGGAGCGCGGGAGCAGCCGGCGAGGGGTCCTCAGGCCCGGGCGGCCCGCCGGCCGAGCACGGCCATCGCGACCGCGGCGGCCAGCCCGCCGGCGACGACGGCCGTCTCGAGCCGGTCCGTCCCGGGAGACCGCAGCCGCTGCCGGACCAGTCGCTCCTGCAGGTAGCCGGGCACCAGGGCCGCACCCACCCAGCCGAGCACCGCGGTCGCCCGCGGATCCGGGCCGGCGACCAGCCGGGCCAGCGCCCAGCCGTGCGCGGCGACCGTCCACGCGGGCGGGCTCAGCGCCGTCCCGGCCCACCACGAGTCGCGCCCCACCGTGGCGGGGTCCCCGGCGAGCACCGGGGTGTCGAAGGCCCGCTGCCGGCGCAGCGCCAGCACCTGCCCGGCGAGGTCGGCCGCGAGCTGCAGCCCGGAGACGGCGACCAGCGCCGAGCGCGACGACGTCACGAGGTCCGCTGCGGCGCCCGGACCTGCACCGGCTCCGGTCCGGTCCAGGGGCCCAGCGAGTCCCCGTGGCTGACCCGGCCCTCGGGCGTCACCGCCGTGGCCTCCACCAGGACCAGGCCGGAGCCGCCGAGGCCGAAGCGCCCGAGGTGCACGAGGTGGTGGTCGCCGACGAGGCCGTCGGTCGCCGAGTACTGGCACATCGGGGCGACCACCAGCCGGTTGGGCCGGGTCACCCCCCGCACGGCCAGCGGGGTCAGCAGGGCGGGCGTCGCAGGTGTGGGACCGGTCACGACAGGACCCCAACACCACGGCGGACGGCGCTCTTCCGGGGGACTGGGACGCGCCTGACAAGACGTCCTATACGTAACATCTCTCACCGTTACAGGCAGGTGTCCCCGCTTGTACGCTTTGCCGACCGGACGGCCGGAGACACCCCGCCGTCCCGCACACAGCAGGTACCGGCGCCGGTGTCCCTCGCACCCGGCGTGCCCAGAGGATGGAGACGCCGTGACTCAGTTGGCCACACCCGGTCTCGAGAACGCCCCGACCACGCACGCCCGCCTGCTCGCCTGGGTGCGGGAGATGGCGGAGCTGACGCAGCCGGACCAGGTGGTGTGGGTCGACGGCACCGACGAGGAGTGGGAGCGGCTGACCCAGAGGCTCGTCGACGCCGGCACCTTCACCCGCCTGGAGAAGAAGCCCAACTCGTTCTGGTGCGCCTCCGACCCCAGCGACGTCGCGCGCGTCGAGGACCGCACCTTCATCTGCTCGGTCGACGAGGCCGACGCGGGGCCCACCAACAACTGGATGGCCCCCGACGAGATGAAGTCGATCATGACCGAGCTGTACCGCGGCTCGATGCGCGGCCGGACGATGTACGTCATCCCGTTCTGCATGGGCCCGGTCGAGGCCGAGAACCCGATGTTCGGCGTCGAGCTCACCGACTCGGAGTACGTCGTCGTCTCGATGCGGGTGATGGCGCGCATCGGCAGCCGCATCCTCGAGGCGATGGGCACCGACCGGCCGTTCGTGCCGGCCATGCACTCCCTGGGCGCCCCGCTGGAGGAGGGCCAGGAGGACGTGCCGTGGCCCTGCAGCCAGACCAAGTACATCGTGCACTTCCCCGAGGAGCGGGCCATCTGGTCCTACGGCTCGGGCTACGGCGGCAACGCCCTGCTGGGCAAGAAGTGCTACTCGCTGCGGATCGCCTCGGCGATGGCCCGCGACGAGGGCTGGCTCGCCGAGCACATGCTGATCCTCAAGCTGACCAGCCCGCAGCAGAAGACGTACTACGTGGCCGGGGCCTTCCCCAGCGCCTGCGGCAAGACGAACCTGGCGATGCTCGAGCCGACCATCCCCGGGTGGAAGGTCGAGACCATCGGCGACGACATCGCCTGGATGCGGTTCGGTGAGGACGGCCGGCTCTACGCCATCAACCCGGAGTACGGGCTGTTCGGCGTCGCCCCGGGCACCGGCTGGGACACCAACCCCAACGCGATGCGCACCATCGACAACGGCAACTCGGTCTTCACCAACGTGGCCCTCACCGACGACGGCGACGTCTGGTGGGAGGGCATGACCGACGAGCCGCCGGCGCACCTCACCAGCTGGAAGAAGCAGGACTGGACGCCGGACTCCGACGAGCCCTCGTCGCACCCGAACTCGCGGTTCTGCACCCCGATCACCCAGTGCCCGATCCTCGCGCCGGAGTACACCGACCCGAAGGGCGTGCCGATCTCGGCGATCCTCTTCGGTGGCCGCCGCAAGACCACGATCCCGCTGGTCACCGAGGCGCGGGACTGGAACCACGGCGTCTTCATGGGCGCCACGCTGTCCTCGGAGACGACGGCGGCGGCGACCGGCGCGGTCGGCGTCGTCCGCCGCGACCCGTTCGCGATGCTGCCCTTCATCGGCTACAACGCCGGGGACTACTTCCGGCACTGGGTCGAGACCGGCAAGGCGCACGACGCCACCAAGCTGCCGCGGATCTTCTACGTGAACTGGTTCCGCCGCGACGAGGACGGCGGGTTCCTGTGGCCGGGCTTCGGTGAGAACAGCCGGGTCCTCAAGTGGGTCGTCGAGCGCCTCGAGGGCACCGCGGCCGCGGAGGAGACCCCGGTCGGCCACGTCCCGGCGGCGGACTCCCTCGACGTCTCCGGCCTGGACATGACCGAGGACCGGGTGCGCAAGGCCCTCGCCGTCGACAAGGACGAGTGGCGCGCCGAGATCCCGCAGATCACCGAGTGGTTCGAGAAGTTCGGGGACAAGCTGCCCAGCACCATGTGGGACGAGCTGGAGATCCTCAAGAGCCGGCTCGCCTAGAGGAGGACCCTCCTGCAGGGGCACCTCGCGGGCCCCGCACCGGACAGCGTCGTCCGGGGCGGGGCCCGCGTCCTGTCCCGACACGGCCCGGTGCCGTCTCCCGGCCCCGCGCCCCGCCGTCGGTTAGCGTGGCAGGAGAACCGCGTCCCCTGACGACAGGTCCCACCCCGGTGCCCAATCCGTACCTGCACGTGCTGCGCACGCCGCACGCGCTGCCCATGGTGCTCGCCGCCTTCATCGGCCGGCTCCCGCTGTCGATGGTGGGTCTGGGCTGCGTCCTGCTCGTCGCCTCCGAGACCGGGTCCTACGGCCTGGGCGGCGCCGTCGCGGCCGCCGGCGCGGTCACCACCGCGATCGCCGGGCCCGTGCTCGGCCGGTGGGCCGACACCCACGGCCAGCGCCGGACGCTGCTCCCGGTGGTCGTCGTCTTCGCCATCGCCGGCGCGCTCTTCCTGACCGCGGTCAAGGAGGACTGGCCGCGCTGGACCTTCTTCGTCACCGCCGGTCTCGCCGGGGCGTGCATCCCGCCGGTCGCCTCGATGATCCGGGTCCGCTGGACGCACCTGTTGCGCGGCACCACGCGGTTGCCGGCGGCGCTGGCGATGGAGTCCGTCGTCGACGAGTTCGTCTTCATCGTCGGCCCGGTGCTGGTCACGTTCCTCTCCACCACCGGGCACGCGACCTCCGGGGTGGTCACCGCCTTCGCGCTGGCCGTCGTCGGCGCGCTGCTGTTCGCCGCGCAGGGCCGCACCGAGCCGCCGCCGCACGGGCACGAGGCCCGCCGGGGCCCCGCGGCGATCCGCACGCCGGGGCTGAAGGTGCTCTTCGTCGTGGGTGCCGCGGTCGGCTCGATCCTCGGCACGCTGGAGATCGCCCTGGTCGCCTTCGCCGACGAGGTCGACGCCATGGCGCTGTCCGGCGTGCTCATCGCCGGCCTGGCGCTCGGCTCCATGGCCAGCGGCATCGGCTGGGGCGCGGTGCACTGGCGGCACCCGCTGCGGCACCGGCTGCTGGTGGTCCTCGTGGCGCTGACCGTGCTCACGGTGCCGCTCTCGCTCGTCGGCAACGTCTGGGCGATGATCCCGCTGGTCGTCGTCGCCGGCGTCGCCGTGTCCCCGTCGCTGATCAGCTCCTTCACCCTCGCCGAGCTGATCGTGCCGCGGTCGGCGGTCACCGAGGCCTTCACCTGGATCGGCACCGCGCTGGGACTCGGCGTCGCCGTCGGCACCTCGGTCGCGGGCAAGATCGTCGACACCTACGGCGCCAACGCGTCGTTCCTGGTCGCCACGGTCTCCGCGGGGCTCGCCGCCGTCGTCGTGCTGGCGTTCCAGCGGCTGCTGCACGTGCCGGCCGAGCACGCCGCCGAGCCCGCGATGGCCGGCTGAGCCCGAGCGCGTGACCCGTCCTCGGCCGGCGGCCGGTGGCGGCCGGGTCCTCGGCGTCGCCCCGGAGCGGCTGGGCCGGTGGCTGGACGGCGTCGTCGCCCGGCACGGGTCCCTCGAGACGACCGCCGGCGACGACGGGGCGCTGCACCTCACCTGCGCCGACGGCAGCACCGTGACGCTGCGCGCGCCCTTCGGCTGGACGCCCACGTCGCCGCTGCTGACCTCGTTCACCGCTGCGGCCCGGCAGCCCCGGCGCGCGGCGGTCCTGCTGGTGCGCCGCGGGCGCTGGGCGGCCGGGGTCTTCGCCGGCGCCGACCTGGTCGTCTCCAAGGTCGACACCCGCCTGGTGCAGGGTCGCAGCGCCGCCGGCGGCTGGAGCCAGCAGCGCTTCGCCCGCCGTCGCGCGAACCAGGCCGACGCCGTGGTGACCGCGGCCGCCGACACCGCCGCGCGGGTCCTGCTGCCGTCCGCCGGCGACGTGGCGGCGCTGTTCACCGGCGGCGACCGCGGGATGGTCGACGACGTGCTCGCCGACCCCCGGCTGCGGCCCCTGGCGGCGCTGCGCCGGGAGCCCGCGCTGGAGGTCGGCGAGCCCACGAAGGCGGTGCTGCTCGCGACGCCCGGGCAGTTCCGCGCGGTGCAGGTCCACGTCGTGGAGCCCGCCGACCGCCCCTGACGTCAGCCGTGGGGGAGCAGCACCAGGCGGATCGGGTTGCCCTCCTTGCGCTCGAGCGCCTCGATGCCGCGCGCGGCCTCCTCGAGCGGGAGGGTGCCCGAGATCGAGCGGGACAGGTCCAGCCGGCCGTGGCGGATCAGCCCGACCAGCTGCTGCACGTGCTCGGGCTCGGAGCCGTAGTGGCCGAGCAGCCGCTGGCCGAAGTAGCTGAACTGGGTGCCGTTGCGGATGGTCAGCGGCTGGTCGGTGAGGCCGACGAGCACCAGGCCGCCGTCGCGCTCCAGGCAGCGCACCGCCTGCTCGCGCACCGGCGGCACCCCGGCGAAGTCGAAGGCGTGGGCCAGGCCCGCGCCGCCGGTGAGCTCGCGGACCCGCGCGGCGACGTCCTCGGACGGGTCGAGCGCGAGGTCGGCGCCGAGTTCCAGTGCCCGCTGCCGGGCGGACTCCACCGGGTCGACGGCCACGATCGGCGCGGCGCCGGCCAGGCGCAGCAGCTGCACCGCGTGCGCGCCCAGGCCGCCGATGCCCCACACGCCGACCGGCTGACCGGCGCGCACGCCGGCGGTCCGCACGATGGAGGCCCACGGCGTCGACACCGCGTCGGGGATGATGCAGGCCTGCTCGAAGGGCAGGTCGTCGGGGATGGGGACCAGCGTCTCCACCGTGGACAGCGCGTACTGCGCCCAGCCGCCGTCGTAGTCGACGCCGCGGGTGTGGATCCAGCCGTCGACCTCCTCGCCGGCCTGGAGCGTGACCCGCGCGCCCTCCGCCCAGCCGGTCACGCCCTCGCCGAGCCCGGCGACGACGCCGGCCACCTCGTGCCCGAGCGTCACCTCCTCGCCCTGGAGGAACAGCGGGTTCAGCGTGCCGTCGACGAGGTGGACGTCGGACAGGCAGATGCCCGCGGCGCGCACCTCGACCAGGACCTGGCCCGGTCCGGGGGTGGGCCGCGGCACCTCCTTGACCTCGAACTGCTTGGTGCGCACGTTGAGCCGGCCGGCGAGCATCGAGTCGGGCATGTCCCGGGTCCTCCCCACTGCCCCGCCGTCCCACACCGCCGCGCGCCTCCGCGGGAGTCCGCGGGCGGGCGGCCTCCTCCTGCTGCGAGGGAGGAGACGGGGACGGCGGGAGGGCGTAACGTCCACCGACCGTGTCAGTGACACCGATCGACACGACCGGGACCGCCACCGCGACCGACCCCGTCCTCGCCGCCGAGCGCGCCCACCTCGCCCGCGCCGGGGACTGCCTGACCGAGATGCGCACCGCCGCCTCCGCCGTCGTCGACGCCGGGGTGGACGCCTGGGCCTCCGAGCGGCTGGGTGCCGCCCGGACCGAGCGGCTGCGCTCGCTGGCCGCCGACCCCGGCGTCCCCGCCTTCTTCGGGCGCACCGACACCGGCGAGGAGACCTTCCACATCGGCCGCCGGCACGTCCGCGACGCCGCGGGCTCGCCGGTCGTCATCGACTGGCGGGCGCCGATGAGCCGGCCGTTCTACCGGGCCAGCGCCGCCGATCCGCAGGGCCTGGTGCGCCGGCGCCGCTTCGGTTTCTCCGGCGGCGAGCTCACCAGCTACGAGGACGAGCTGCTCGGGGCGGGGGAGGAGGGCGACGGCACGCTGCTCCGCGAGGAGATCGAGCGCCCCCGCAGCGGCCCGATGCGCGACATCGTCGCCACCATCCAGCCCGAGCAGGACGAGATCGTGCGCGCCCCGCTGGCCGAGTCGGTCTGCGTGCAGGGTGCACCCGGTACCGGCAAGACCGCGGTCGGCCTGCACCGCGCCGCCTACCTGCTCTACACGCACGGCGGTCAGCTGGCCCGCACCGGCGTCCTCGTCGTCGGGCCCAACCGGGCCTTCCTCCGCTACATCGAGCAGGTGCTGCCCACCCTCGGCGAGGTCGACGTCGAGCAGACCACGGTCGCCGGGCTGACCGGCCGGGTGCCGGTGCGGGCGCAGGACCGTCCCGAGGTCGCCGTCCTCAAGGGCGACGCCCGGATGGCCGAGGTGCTCGCCCGCGCGCTGTGGGGGTCGATCGCCAAGCCCGCCGACGACGTCCTCGTCCCGCTGGCCGGCCGCCGCTACCGGGTGCCGGTGGAGCGGCTCAAGCGCCACGTCGACGACCTGCGCCGGCGCGGGCGGGTGCCCGACGACCAGCAGCGGCTGCACCACGCCGCGGGACGTGAGCGGCTGGCGCTGCTGCTGGCCGAGGACGCCCGGCGGCAGAAGGAGGAGGCCGGCGGCAGCCCCACCGACGCCGAGACCCGCCGCGCCGCCCGCAGCCCCGAGGTCCGCGCGTTCTGCGACGCCGTGTGGCCCGCCTGGGACGCCGCCGGTCTGGTCGCCGCGCTGCTGACCGACCCCGGCGTCCTGGCCCGCGCCGCCCGCGGCCTGCTCACCGACGACGAGCAGGCGCTGCTGCAGCGGCCGGCGGCACGGTCGCTGCGCACCGCCCCGTGGACCGAGGCCGACGCCGTCCTGGTCGACGAGGCCGCCGGGCTGATCGAGCGCACCTCCGGCTACGGGCACGTCGTCGTCGACGAGGCGCAGGACCTCTCGCCCATGCAGTGCCGCGCGGTGGCGCGCCGGCTGGCCGCGGGGTCGCTCACCGTGCTCGGCGACCTCGCCCAGGCCACCAGCCCGTGGTCGCCGTCGGAGTGGGCGCCCACGCTGACCGGTCTCGGCCGCCCCGGCACCGCCGTCCGCCCGCTGACCCGTGGCTACCGGGTGCCGGGCGAGGTCCTCGACTACGCCAACCGGCTGCTGCCGGCCATCGCCCCCGGGCTGGCGGCGGCCACGGCCGTGCGCCGCGGCTCCGGCTCGCTGGCGGTGCGGCCGGTGACCGACCTCGCCGGGCCGCTGGCCGCCGTGGTCGCCGAGCTCGCGGCGGGGGAGGGGTCGACCGGGGTCGTCTGCGCCGACGCCGCGGTGCCGGACGTCGCCCGGCTGCTGCGGGACGCCGGCCTGCCGGCCGTGGTGCTCGACGACGACGCCGCGGCCGCGCGCGTCGCCGTCGTCCCGGCGACCTTGGCCAAGGGGCTGGAGTTCGACGCCGTCGTCGTCGCCGACCCGGCGGCCATCGCCGCCGCCGAGCCGCGCGGGCTCAACCGGCTCTACGTGGTGCTCACCCGCGCGGTGAGCACGCTCGTCGTCCTGCACCGCGACGACCTGCCCGCCCCACTCGTCGGTTGAGCCCCACCCGTCCCGTGCGCCCCTGGCGCGTGGTGTCCGGCGCGGGTGGTTGTGGCGCGTGCCGATACCTGTTGCAGTGTTCGCGGCCCGAGGAGGGAGGCCCATGGACGAGCTACCGAGCCGGCTGAGCACCCTGCTGCGGCTGGCCGCCACGATCGTGGTCGCCGGCGCCCTGGTCGCCGGGCTGCTCCTCCCGTGGGTCGGCGCGCCCTCGCTGGCCGCCCAGCAGTCGGCCGGCCTGCTCGGCGACCTCCCCACCGAGCTCACCAGCGACCCGCCCGCGGGCAACACCGTGCTGCTCGCCGCCGACGGCGAGCCGATCACGTACTTCTACGACGAGAACCGCGACCCGGTGGAGTCCGGCGAGATCGCCGAGGTCGTGAAGCAGGCGATGGTGGCCATCGAGGACGCCCGCTTCTTCGAGCACCACGGTCTCGACGTGCAGGGGACGGCGCGCGCGCTGGCCCGCAACATCGCCGCGGGCGCCGTGGCCGAGGGCGGGTCGACGCTCACGCAGCAGCTGGTCAAGCAGACCCTGCTGCAGACCGCCGACACCGCCGAGGAGCGCTCGGCCGCCACCGAGCAGACACTCGGCCGCAAGCTGCGCGAGGCCCGCCTGGCGCTGGCCGTCGAGGACGTCTACAGCAAGGACGAGATCCTCACCCGCTACCTCAACATCGTCTACTTCGGCCAGAACGCCTACGGCATCCAGCCCGCCGCGCGCGCCTTCTTCGGCGTCGACGCCGCGGCGCTCACCCTGCCCCAGGCCGCGCTGCTGGCCGGGCTGGTGCAGAGCCCCACCTCCGACGACCCGTTCACCGCGCCCGAGGTCGCCACGGCGCGGCGTGACGAGGTGCTGTCGCGGATGGCCGAGCAGGGTCTGGTGACCCCGGAGCAGGCCGCCGCCGCGCAGGCCGAGCCGCTCGGGCTCGCGCCCGCGCCGGCTCCGCGCCGCGGCTGCGTGCAGGCCAGCGTGGGTCCGTTCGTCTGCGACTTCGTGCAGCGGTACCTGGTCCAGGAGCTGGGGCTGACCCAGGAGCAGCTCGACAACGGCGGCTACGTCGTCCGGACGACGCTGGACCCGGAGCTGCAGCGCTCCGGCGACGCCGCGGTCCTCGAGACCCTGGCGCCGGACGACTCGCTGGCCGGCATGTTCACCGCGGTCGAGCCGGGCACCGGCCACCTGCTGGCGATGAGCGTCAACCGGACCTTCGGCTACGACCGGGTCGACCCGACGCAGGAGTCGTTCAACCTGCACACGTGGCCCAGCCAGGGCTCGGGCTCGACGTACAAGGTGTTCGTGGCCGCCGCCGCGCTGGCCCGCGGGTACTCCTCCTACTACACGCTCACCGCGCCCGAGCCCTACGTCTCGCGGGTGTACAGCGGCCCCTGCCAGGGCCGCGACACCGACGGCCGGTACTGCGTGCGCAACGCCGGGTCGGGCTACCGCTCCACCCTGGACCTGACGACGGCGCTCTACCAGTCGTCCAACACCTACTTCCTCGCCCTCGAGGACGCCCTCGGCAGCGTCGAGGAGCCGGTGCGGATGGCCGAGGCGATGGGGCTGTTCCAGTTCAGCCCGCCCGAGCTGCCGCAGCAGATCATCGACGAGAACCGCGGCTCGTTCACCTTCGGCGCCGAGGCCACCAGCCCGCTGGCGCTGGCCAGCGCCTACTCGACCTTCGCCGCGAGCGGCACCCAGTGCGACGTCGTCCCGGTGACCGCCGTCCTCGACCGGCACGGCGAGCCCGCGGTCGGCGCCGACGGCGAGCCGCTGCCGGTGGGCGACCGGTGCACGCCGGAGGCGATCCCGCCGGGCGTGGCCGACACGATGAACCAGATGCTGCGCAAGGACGTCGAGCCGGGCAACCCCGGCCAGACCGGGTCGCGCGCCCACGTCCCCGGGCACCAGATCGCCGGCAAGACCGGCACCTCGCAGGACAACTTCTCGGTGGCCTTCGTCGGCTACACGCCCGAGATCACCGCCAGCGTCATGGTGCTCAACCCCAAGCAGAACGAGGACGTCGGCGGGTTCGGTGGCGGCAAGGGCGCCACGATCTGGCGGGACGCCATGGCGCCGATCCTGCAGGCGCGCGGGAGCAGCGAGTTCCCGCCGGCCGACCCCACCGTGCAGGACGGCAACACCCGCCCGGTGCCCGGCTGCTCCGGCGTGCGGTCCTGCGAGCGCGCGCTGGCCGAGGCCGGGTTCACCTCCCGCACCGTGCGCGTCGACAGCGACGAGCCCGAGGGCGCGTTCCTGGGCACCAGCCCCTCGCGGGGCGGTCGCGCCGTGCCGGGCCAGCAGGTGTCGATCCTGGTCAGCAACGGCAGCGACTACGTGGAGCCCGCGCCCGCGCCTGCGCCCCCGCCGAGGCCGGTGCCGGCTCCCGGGCCCGCGCCGGCCGAACCGCCGGCCGAGTCGCCGTCGCCGGCCCCCGAGGTCCCCGCCCCCGAGGTCCCCGCCCCCGAGGTCCCCGCCCCCGAGGCCCCGGCGCCCGAGCCGGCGCCCGAGCCGGCGCCCGCGCCGGAGCCCCCGCCCGCGCCCGGACCCCCACCGGCGCCCGAGCCGGGGTCCCCGCCGGCGCCCGAGCCGGGGGCCCCGCCGGTCCCGGCCTTCGAGGCCCCGCGCTTCCCGATCCCGGTCCCGATCCCGGGGTGATCCCGGTGCTGGCGCCGGCCCAGCCGCTCGTCGAGCGACTGGGTGAGCAGCCACCCGGCCAGCAGCACCAGGTGCAGCAGGAACATCCAGAGACCGACGGCGACCACGCCGCCCACGGCGACGAGGCCGCCGAACGGTGCCCCGAGGTCCAGCGGCAGCGAGAGGAACAGCACGAAGCCCTGCAGGAACCCCGACAGGCAGGCCGCGGTGAACAGCGCTCCCGAGGCCACCGCGCGACGGCGGTGCCGGCCGGCGGCCACCACCCCGAAGCCCCAGGCCAGCGGGACGGTGAGGACGAACAGCACCGAGTAGTACCCGACGAAGAAGCGGCCGACGGCCGGGCCCAGGCCCTCCTCGAGGGCCAGGTCGGCCATGAACCGGGCGGCCAGCAGCAGCGGGTACAGCAGCACGGGCGTGACGACGACCAGCGGCAGGGTGAGCGCCCGTCCGCGCCAGCCGGTCAGGGTGTCGGTGTCCCGCTGCCGGGTGAAGCGCAGCAGGGCGCGCCGCAGCCCCTCGCCGTAGAAGGACAGCGGCACCAGCGCCAGGAGGAAGCCGAGCAGGTCCAGCCGGACGCCGGCGCCGGCCAGCCGCTCCACCGCCCCCGGCGCGCCCAGCTCGGCCGGCAGCAGCTCGGCCAGCCGGTCGACGAGGGCGCGCACCTCGGTGGGTGAGGTGACCAGCGCGGTGAGCCGGACGGCCACCAGCAGCAGCGGCACGACGGCGATGCCGGCGTAGAAGGTCAGCCCCGCGGCGATGAGGGCGAGGTCGCGGCCGCGCAGCAGACGGCGGGCGCCGCCCAGCAGCGCCCGCGTCTCGGCACCCAGCCGGGCCGCCGTCCACCTCCGCGCCGGGCTCACCGGCTCATGCCACCAGTCCGGGCGGTCACGCGCCCGCCGAGCGGCCGGGGCGGGAGGGGCTCAGCCGCCCGGGTTCGCGTCGTCGGTGGTGGGCGCGTCGTTGCCCGGGTTCTCGCCCGTCTCCTGGCAGCTCGCGTCCTGCTCGTTGCTCGCGTTCTCCCCGCTGGCGTCGCAGTTGGTCGGGCCCCGGGAGAAGTCGGTGTTGTCACCGCAGGCGACCACCGAGCCGAGCAGGGCGAGCGCGAGGAGCGGCCGGGCGAGGCGCATCCGCGTGGAGGAGCACATGCCCGGTCTCGTGCTCGTCCCGGGGCACTCCCAAACCGGGTGGCGGCAACCGGGCGGCGGCCGGAGGGCGGTGTGGGTGAGGTCATTGTGACTCACTCATTGTCACGGGGTGGTCACGCCCTTTACGCTGCGTACGTCCAACGGGGCGCTCCGTCACCGACCTGGGTGGCACCCCGTGGACGCCGTCGAGCCGGTCCGCCCGTGAGGGGGACCGGGCCGGGGACCCATCGCAGTCCCGGGGTGAAGTGCGCGCGGACACCCGTGCGCGCCGGGCGACTCCACGCCCGAACCCGTCAGCTAACCCGGTAGGCGGCCTGGGAGAAGGAGAGACGCCGAACCGTGGCGCCCCTGAGCACGTCCGTCCCCGGCACGCCCGCTCCCGCGCGGTCACGTCGCCGCGCCGTCCTCGCCCTCGTCGGCGCCCTGGGCATGGGTCTCGGCCTCGGGGCCGTCCCGGCACCGGCCGCGGCGGAGGAGCCGACGACGGCCGCCGAGGCCGCCCGGCTCGTCGCCGCCCGCGGGCACGAGCTCGAGGTCGTCACCGAGCAGTTCAACGAGGCCCGCGAGGCGCTGACCGCCCAGCAGGCCGCCGCCGAGGCCGCCGCCGCGACGCTCGCCGAGGCGCAGGTCGCCGTCGACGCCGCCCGTGACCAGGTGGTCGGGATCGCCCGCTCCGCCTACACCGGCGACAGCATGGGCCCGCTGCAGGCGCTCATGACCAGCCAGGACGCCGACGAGTTCGTCAACCGGGTCACGCTGCTCCAGGGCGTCGCCGGCTACCAGGGCGAGCTGCTCGGCCAGGCCGCCGCGGCCACCGACACCGCCACCGCCGCTCAGGCCGTCGCCGCGGAGGCCGCCGCCGAGGCGCAGCGCCAGTACGACGACGTCGCCGCCCGGCAGGCCGGCCTCGAGGCGCAGATCGCCGACTACCAGGCCGACTTCTCCCGGCTCACCGCCGCGGAGCAGCGCGCCGCCCTCGAGGCCGCCGCGGCCGCGCACGCCGCCGAGGACACCCGGGCCAGCCGCGACGACGAGCGCGCCGAGGGCGCGACGTCCGGGAGCGCCACCTCGTCGTCCTCCGGCTCCTCGTCCTCCGGCTCCTCGTCCTCCGGCTCCTCGTCCGGCTCCTCGTCCACCGGGACGGCCGGCGCCCCGGTGGCTGCCCCCTCCGGCGGGGGCAGCGGTGCCGCCGCGACGGCGGTGGCCACGGCCATGGCCCAGCGCGGCAAGCCCTACGTGTGGGCGGCGGCCGGCCCGGGCTCGTTCGACTGCTCCGGTCTCACCCAGTACGCCTTCCGCGCCGCCGGCGTCACCCTCCCGCACTCCAGCGCCATGCAGTCGCGCACGGGCCAGGCGGTCTCCCGCGCCGACCTGCAGCCCGGTGACCTGGTCTTCTTCTACAGCCCGGTCAGCCACGTGGGCATCTACATCGGCAACGGGCAGATGGTGCACGCGCCGACGTCGGGCGACGTCGTCAAGGTGGCCGGCGTCGACTCGATGGGCGGCTACGCCGGCGCCCGCCGCGTCGCCTGAGGAAGGGGCTCCACCGCCCGCTCCGCGGAGCCCCGGCACCCCTCGGGTGCCGGGGCCCGGTCACGTCCGGACCTGCTGGAGCAGCCCCCAGACGAACGCCGCGGTGGTGCCCGACGGCAGCCGGACCTCCCAGCGCGTCACCACCTGCGGGTCCACCTCCACCGCGCCCGGCAGGCCGCTGACGTCGGCGACCACGTGCTCCCACACCCGCAGCCGCCCCTCGGCCGCCGGCGGCACCGGCGAGCCGGGCGCCCGGACGAGGTGCTCGTGCAGCACCGTGCCCCCCGGGCCAGAGACGACCTCCCACCGCAGGTGCGGCCACAGCGGCAGCGGCCAGTGCCGGACCTCGAGGTCGAGGTCGCCGAGGCGGCGCGCCTCGACCCGCTCGGCCGGCCCGAGGACGGCGGCGCGCAGCGCCAGGCCGCGCGGTGCCCGCGGCGCGTGGTGCAGCGCCTGCCACCGCGTGTGCGCGGCGTGCGCCGCGGCGCGGTCGGCGCCCAGCCGGGGGAGCGCCTCGGCGACCAGGTCCGGTCGCAGGTCGGCCATCCGGCGGAGGAGCACCAGGCAGAACTCCCGCCGCGCCAGCCCCCGCACGGGCCCGACCCTGCCACGCAGGTCACACGACCGGCCGGGATTCACGGCGCGGGCCGGCCGTTGGGCAGGGGAGACCCGCCCGTCCCCCCGGAGGACCCGCTCGCCATGAACCCCCGCTCCGTCGCCCTCGCCTTCCGCGTCGTCGCCGTCGCCGAGGCGCTGTCCTGGCTGGGCCTGCTCGCCGGCATGTACGTCAAGTACGTCCCGGAGACCTCCGAGGTGGGCGTCCAGGTGTTCGGGCCGGTCCACGGCGCGGTGTTCATCGCCTACCTCGTCGTCGCGCTGGTCGCCGCCCGGGTGCTCGGCTGGTCGCGGTGGACGGCGCTGCTCGCGCTCGCCGCCTCGATCCCGCCGCTGGCCACCGTCGTGTTCGAGCGCTGGGCCGCGCGCACCGGCCGCCTGCAGGCGCCCGCGCGAGCCTGACCTACCGTGCGGGGCATGGCCGAGCCCGTGCTCCCCGCGACCGCCCGCACCCTGCTGGCCCGCACCGCCCGCGTGCAGCGCGACGGCCGGGCGCCCAGCCTGGTCGCCGGCGTCGTCCGCGGCGGCGGGCTGGCCTGGTCGGCCGGCCGCGGCGACGTCGCGGAGCCGCACCTCGACGTGCAGTACCGGCTCGGCTCGATCAGCAAGACCGTGACCGCCGTCGCCGTGCTGCGGCTGCGCGACGAGGGCCGGCTGGACCTCGACGACCCGCTCGACCGCCACGTGCCCGGCACGCCGTTCGGCGACCGCAGCGTCGGGCAGCTGCTGGCGCACCTCGCCGGCGCCGCCGCCGAGAGCCCGGGCGGCTGGTGGGAGCGGGTGCCCGGCGGGTCGCTGGCCGACCTCGGGCTGGCCGGCGGGCACGTCGTCCTGGGCGAGGCCCGCCGCTTCCACTACTCCAACCTCGGCTTCGGCCTGCTCGGCGAGCTCGTCGCCCGGGCGCGCGGGCGGTCGTGGGTCGACGTCGTGACCGCAGAGGTGCTGGCGCCGCTGGGCATGACCCGGACGACGCCGCGGCCCTCCGGCCGGGCCGCGCACGGGTGTGCGGTGCACCCGTGGGCCGACGTCGTCCTGCCCGAGCCCGAGCACGACGCCGGCGTGATGGCCGCCGCCGGTCAGCTGTGGGCGACGCTGGACGACCTCGCCCGCTTCGCCGCCTTCCTGCTCGGCGACACCGGCGACGTGCTGTCCCCGGCGACGCTCGAGGAGATGGCGGTGCCCGCCGGCGTCGACCCCTCCTCCCCGGCGTGGTCGGCCTACGGCCTGGGGCTGCAGGTGCTGCGGGTCGACGGGCGCACGCTGACCGGTCACGGCGGCTCGATGCCCGGGTTCCTCGCCGGGGTCTTCGTCGACCGCGAGGAGGGCACCGGCGCGGTCTCGCTGGCCAACACCACCAGCGGCCTGGACGCACTCGTCCCGGGCCTGCTCGCCGACCTGCGCGCCGCCGAGCCCCGGGTGGTCGAGGCGTGGTCGCCCTCGCCGTCGTCCGTCCCGCTCGAGCGGCTGGGCGTCTGGTACTGGGGGCCGGCCCCGGTCGCGCTGCGCGCGCTGTCCGGCGGGCTGCTGCACCTGGGGCCGCTGCCCGGCCGGCCGGGGCGGGCCAGCCGCTTCCGCCGCCGCGAGGACGGCGCGTGGGTGGGCCTGGACGGCTACTACGCCGGCGAGCCGCTGCGCATCGCCGAGGACCACCTCGACGTGGGCACCTTCGTCTTCACCCGCACGCCCTACGACCCCGCGGCCCCCGTGCCCGGCGGCGTCGACCCCCGCGGCTGGTCCGCCGACGCCTGACCCCACGCCCGGGAGGTGGGGGTGTCACAGGCGGTCGAAGGCGTCCATCGTGGTCTTGACGACGGCGCCGTAGGCCAGGTGCGGCACGACGTCGCTGGCCCAGTCGGTGGCCGACCACGTGCGCGGGTCGGTGATGCCGAGCGCGGTCATCGGGCCGTTGGACGCCACGAGGACGCCGAGCGTGGTGAGCAGCGTGCCGGCCAGCGGCCGCGACCGGAAGCCCGAGGCGCGGGCCAGCCCGGTGAGGACGCCGACCCCGATGCCGGCGACCAGGCCGGTGATCGGCCCGAGCCCCTGCACCCGGTTCTGCCGGGTCTCCTCGTCGCCTGGGATCGGGACGTGCGCCCTCTCCGCCAGCGCCTCCACCGTCCGCTCCGGGGTGGAGCTGGTGCCGCGGCCGCGGACGACCATGTCGAGGTAGGTGACGGCGTTGAGGGCCGTGGTGCCCGCCGCGCCGGCGGCGGCACCGCGCAGGGCCCAGCCGAGGGTGCTGATGCCGCGCCGGCCCTTGCCGAACGTCCCGACCGGGGTGCGCTTCGCCATGCGCCCGCGGTACCCCCGCCCGCGACCTGCGCAAACGACCCGGGCAGGTCACCCTGGACGGCGTGGACGACGCCGGCCCGGCCCTCGAGCGGGCCATCGAGGGACTGCTCGACGCCCGCGCGCCCGGTGCCACCATCTGCCCGTCGGAGGCGGCGCGCGCGGTCGACCCGGAGGGCTGGCGGGCGCTGATGCCGCAGGCCCGCGCGGCGGCCGGCCGGCTGGCCGCGCGCGGCGCGGTGGAGGTCACCCAGGGCGGCACGGTGGTCGACGTCGCCACCGCCCGGGGCCCGGTGCGGGTGCGCCGGGCCGGCCGCTGACCGGCACCGGCCGGGCCGGCCGCTGACCGGCACCGGCCGGGCGAGGGAGGCGGCCGGCTACCGCTGGTCGGCGGGCCGGTCGCCGCCGGCGGCGCGCTCGAGCAGCGGGCCGACCCGGTGGTCGACGTAGCGACGCAGGGCCAGCGCGGTGTCGGTGCGCTCCACCCCCGGCAGTGCCAGCACCTGCTCGGTGAGCCGCCACAGGTCGTCGGCGTCGACGGCGACCACCCGCACCAGCAGGTCGGCGGCGCCGGACAGGGCGGTCACCTCCAGCACCTCGGGGAGGGCGGCCAGTGCGGCGGCCACCTCCTCCAGGCCGCGCTGCACGACCTGCACGGTCACGTAGGCGCCGAGCCGGTAGCCCAGCGCCTCCGGCCGGACCCGGGACTCGAACGGGGTGAGCAGCCCGCCGGCCTCCAGGCGCGTCAACCGGGCCTGCACGGTGTTGCGGGCCAGCCCCAGCCGCTGGGAGAGCGCCATCACGGTGGCCCGCGGGTCGTCGGTCAGCGCCTGCACGAGGCGCGCGTCGGTGGCGTCGAGGCGGTCCTGCGGCGCGGGCACGCGAGCAGTCTGACACGTCGGGAGGGCGTCGTCCGGCCATCCTGCGCAGTTCCCGTCCTGGCTCTTGCGCACCCCGACCGGGTGGTGGTGTGCTCCGGGACACGACCGGGCGTGCCACGATGTGTGAGTGGCGCCACACCCCGGCGCCACGCACGGACGTCCAGCACCACGGCGGGACCGGTGACCCCGGCAGCCGCGGCCGACGGCGAGGAGGAGCACGTGAGCGTGTCCAGCGCGACCACCGAGGTGGTCGATCCCGTACCGGGGGCGGGGGCGCCGCACCTGCCCCAGCAGCCCGACCTCGTCCAACTGCTGACCCCCGAGGGCGAGCGGGTCGAGCACCCCGACTACGCGGTCGACGTCAGCGCCGAGGAGCTGCGCGGCCTCTACCGCGACCTCGCGCTGGTCCGCCGCTGGGACGTCGAGGCCACCGCCCTGCAGCGGCAGGGCGAGCTCGGCATCTGGGCCTCGCTGCTGGGCCAGGAGGCGGCCCAGATCGGCGCCGGCCGGGCCATGGCCGACACCGACACGGCCTTCCCCACCTACCGCGAGCACGGCGTGGCCTGGACCCGCGGGGTCGACCCGCTGCACGTGATCAGCCTGTTCCGCGGCGTCGACAACGGCGGCTGGGACCCGGTGGCCACCCGGTTCAACCTCTACACCGTCGTCATCGGCGCGCAGACCCTGCACGCCACCGGCTACGCCATGGGCCTGCAGCGCGACGGCGCCGAGAGCGCGACGCTGGCCTTCCTGGGCGACGGCGCGACCAGCCAGGGCGAGGTCAACGAGGCGATGATCTGGGCGGCGAGCTTCTCCGCGCCGGTCGTCTTCTTCTGCCAGAACAACCAGTACGCGATCAGCGTGCCGCTGGAGCGCCAGTCGCGGGTGCCGCTGTACCGGCGCGCGGCCGGCTTCGGCTTCCCCGGCGTGCGGGTCGACGGCAACGACGTCCTGGCCGTCCTCGCCGTCACGCGGGCGGCGCTGGCCGCCGCCCGCGACGGGCAGGGCCCCACCTTCATCGAGGCGTTCACCTACCGGATGGGCGCGCACACCACGTCCGACGACCCCACCCGCTACCGGCTGGCCAGCGAGCTGGAGGAGTGGAAGCTGCGCGACCCGATCGCCCGGGTCAAGGCGTACCTGTCCCGGTCCGGCGCCGCCGACGCCGGGTTCTTCGCCGGGGTGGAGGCCGAGGCCGACGAGCTGGCCGCGCGCATCCGCCGCGGCACCGTCGAGATGCCCGACCCGCCGGGGACGGCGATGTTCGACCAGGTCTACGCCGAGCAGACGCCGCCGCTGGCCGCGCAGCAGGCGGAGTTCGAGGCGTACCAGGCGTCGTTCGCGGGAGGCGGGCACTGATGGCCACCGAGACGCTCACCATCGGCAAGGCGCTCAACCTCGGCCTGCGCCGGGCGATGGAGGACGACGCCAAGGTCGTGCTCATGGGCGAGGACATCGGCCGTCTCGGCGGCGTCTTCCGGATCACCGACGGCCTGCAGAAGGACTTCGGCGAGGACCGCGTCGTCGACACCCCGCTGGCCGAGGCCGGCATCCTCGGCACCGCCGTGGGCCTGGCCATGCGCGGGTACCGGCCGGTCTGCGAGATCCAGTTCGACGGGTTCGTCTTCCCCGCCTACAACCAGATCGTCACCCAGGTGGCCAAGATCCACGCCCGCTCGCGCGGCAGGCTGCCGATGCCCATCGTCATCCGCATCCCGTTCGGCGGCGGCATCGGCGCCGTCGAGCACCACAGCGAGAGCCCCGAGGCCTACTTCGCGCACACCCCCGGGCTCAAGGTGGTCGCCGTCAGCAACCCGGTCGACGCCTACTGGGGCATCCAGCAGGCCATCGCCCACCCCGACCCGATCGTGTTCCTCGAGCCCAAGCGGCGGTACTGGGAGAAGGCGCCGGTCGACCGCGAGGCCACCCCCGACCCGCTGTTCGCCTCCCGGGTGGTCCGCGGGGGCGACGACGTCACCGTGCTGGCCTACGGCCCGATGGTGAAGACGGCGCTGCAGGCCGCCGAGGCCGCCGCGGAGGAGGGGCGCTCCCTGGAGGTGGTCGACCTGCGCACGGTCAGCCCGCTCGACCTCGACCCGGTGTTCGACTCGGTCCGGCGCACCGGGCGCTGCGTCGTCGTCCACGAGGCGCCGGTGACGCTCGGCCTGGGCGCGGAGATCGCCGCGCGGGTGACCGAGTCCTGCTTCCACTCGCTGGAGGCGCCGGTGCTGCGGGTGGGCGGCTACGACACTCCCTACCCGCCGTCGAAGCTCGAGGAGGAGTACCTCCCCGACCTCGACCGGGTGCTCGACGCCGTCGACCGCGCTCTGCAGTTCTGAAGACGGGGGTCCTGAGGACATGGCACAGCGTCAGTTCAAGCTCCCCGACGTCGGCGAGGGCCTCACCGAGGGCGAGATCCTGCAGTGGCTGGTCGCCGTCGGCGACACCGTCACGGTCAACCAGCCGCTCTGCGAGGTGGAGACCGCCAAGGCCGCCGTCGAGCTGCCCTCGCCCTACGCCGGCACGGTGGTCGAGCTGCTGCACGAGGCCGGCACGACCGTCGACGTCGGGACGCCGATCATCACCATCGACGACGGCGCGGTCGCCCCCGCCCCCGCACCCGACGGGGACGCGGACCCCGGGAGCGACGGCGGCGAGCCGGCCGCGGGGCTGATCGGCGGTGCGGCGCCCGGCGGGCGGACGGCGGTGCTGGTCGGCTACGGGCCGCGCACCACCGAGGCCCGCCGCCGTCCCCGCCGGTCGGCCGCTCCCGCGCCGGCCGCCGCCCCGGTGGCGAGCGCGCCCGTGCCCGAGCCGGTCGGCGCCGACTACGGCTCCGGTGGCCAGCAGCGGCCGCCGCTGCTGGCCACCGCTCCCGACATGACGGTCAAGCCGGTGCGCCACGGCGGCCTGGAGGTCGGCCGGCAGGCGGAGGCGCACGCGGCGGCGGAGGAGGCGGCGACCTCGCTCGGGGCCGCCCCGGGCCGCGGCCGGGCACGCCCGCTGGCCAAGCCGCCGGTGCGCAAGCTGGCCCGCGACCTCGGTGTCGACCTCACCGTGGTGACCGGCACCGGCGAGGGCGGGGTCATCACCCGCGAGGACGTCACCGCGGCCGCCGCCGCCCCGGCGGACCGGCCCGGGCTCACCGCCGTCCCGGCGGTGACGTCCACCGCGGGGGAGCAGCGCATCCCGATCCGGGGCGTCCGCAAGCACACCGCCGCGGCGATGGTGGCCAGCGCGTTCACCGCACCGCACGTCACCGAGTTCCTCACCGTCGACGTCACGCGGATGATGAAGCTGCGGTCCCGGCTGGCCGCCCGCCCCGAGTTCGCGGGGGTCAAGGTCAGCCCCCTGCTGTTCGTCGCCAAGGCGCTGCTGCTGGCGGTGCGCCGCCACCCGATGGTCAACAGCTCCTGGGACGAGGCGGCGCAGGAGATCGTCGTCCACGGGCAGGTCAACCTCGGCATCGCCGCGGCCACCCCGCGCGGGCTCGTCGTCCCCAACGTCGAGGACGCCGGCGCGCTGTCGCTGACCGAGCTGGCCGGCGCGCTGGCCGAGCTCGCCGAGACGGCGCGGGCCGGGCGGACGGCACCCGGGGACATGACCGGCGGGACGATCACGATCACCAACGTCGGGGTGTTCGGCGTCGACACCGGGACGCCGATCCTCAACCCCGGCGAGTCGGCGATCCTGGCCTTCGGGGCGGTCCGCGAGATGCCGTGGGTGCACAAGGGCAGGGTCCGGCCGCGGCAGGTGACGCAGCTGGCGCTGTCCTTCGACCACCGGGTCATCGACGGCGAGCTGGGCTCCCGCTTCCTCGCCGACGTCGGTGCGCTGCTGTCCGACCCGGGGACCGCGCTGGCCTTCTGAGCCGGTCCCCGGCCGGACCGGCCCGGGCGGCGTCCGGCGCAGGACCCCGGTGCCGGCCTCGGCGGCGGGTCCGGCAGGCGCACCAGCCGGTCGGGGGGAGTGGCGGCCACCACCGCCCTCCCCTCCCCACGGGGAGCGGTCCCGCCTCCCAGGGCCCGGCCGCGGCGGTCGCGGGTCCGCCGGCCCCGGCCGGTCGCGGCCCCGTCGCGGACGCGGGTGTGTCAGCGGGGACCGGGCGGGTAGGTCGCCGACGACCGCAACGACACCCGACCAGAGGAGCGTGCACCGTGGCCAGCGTGCAGGAGTCCGTCGACGTCGACGTCCCGATCCGGGTCGCCTACGACCAGTGGACGCAGTTCGAGTCGTTCCCCCAGTTCATGGGCGGGGTCGAGCGGATCACCCAGCTCGACGACACGCGTACCCACTGGGTCACCAACATCGACGGCATCAAGCGCGAGTTCGACGCCGAGATCACCGAGCAGCACCCCGAGGAGCGCGTCGCCTGGACCAGCACCGGGGGCGACGCCAAGCACGCCGGGGTGGTCACCTTCCACCGCCTCGACGACAGCAGGACCCGCGTGATGATCCAGATCGACTGGGAGCCGCACGGCATCGTCGAGAAGGCCGGTGCGGCGCTGGGCTTCGACGACCGGCAGGTCAAGGCCGACGCCAAGCGGTTCAAGGAGTTCATCGAGAGCCGCGGCACCGAGACCGGCGCCTGGCGCGGCGACGTCCCGCGCCCCGACCAGCAGTGAGCGCAGCGCCCGTGACGACCAGGTGACCTGATCCCGGCGCGTCCTCCCGCACCGCGCACGGTGGGGGAGGACGCGTCACGATCAGGGACCCTGATCCCGGCGCGGCGCGCGCGGCACCCGGACGGACGACGGCGCCCGTCCCCTCGGCCGAGGGGACGGGCGCCGTCGTCGTGCCGGCCCCGGTCAGGGGCTCACCCCGAGCGTGCGAGGGGTGAGGGAACGGGGTCCTCCTGCTTCACTCGGCGTCGAGGTCCTGGGCGACCAGGCCCGCGATCTGCTCGACCACGCCGGCGTCGTCGCTGCTCACGGTGACCTCCGCGCCCTTCTGGGCGCCGAGGGTCATGATCATCAGCGGCGAGCCGGCGTCGACGGGCGCGCCGCCCGGCGTGGCCAGGGTGACCGGGACACCGGCCTTGCCCACGGCCTCGGCGATGAGCGCGGCCGGGCGGGCGTGCAGGCCGACCCGGGAGCCGACGGTGACGGTCTGGCTGGGCATGTCGTCGTCCTCGCTGTTCGGGGATGGGACTGGAGAGATCGGTGCAGGGTCCGAGCCTGCCCTGTCAGGCGCGTGCGGGCGCGCTGACGGTCGAGGCCGGGGTCACGTTGTGGGCGTGGGCCATGTCGACGGCGTCCTCCGGGACGGCGTCGGCCTTGGTGCGGCCGATGCTCTTGGCGATGGTGACCGCCACGGCGCCGACGATCGTGCCGATGACCAGCGCCACCACGAACATCAGCACCCCGCTCATCGCGAAGAACACGAAGATCCCGCCGTGGGGGGCCCGCAGCTCCACGCCGCTGGCCGCGACGATGGCGCCGGTCGTGGCCCCGCCGAGCATCATCGAGGGGATGACCCGCAGCGGGTCGGCGGCGGCGAACGGGATGGCGCCCTCGGAGATGAAGGACAGGCCCAGCAGCCAGGCCGCCTTGCCGTTGTCGCGCTCGGCCGGGGTGTAGAGCTTCGGTCGCACGGCCGTGCTCAGCGCCATCGCCAGCGGCGGGACCATGCCCGCGGCCATGACCGTGGCCATGATGATCAGCGGAGCGCCGCTTCCGGCGGCCAGGCCGGTGGTCGCGAAGACGTAGGCCGCCTTGTTGACCGGGCCGCCCAGGTCGAAGCACATCATCAGGCCGAGGATGATGCCGAGCAGGACCGCCGAGGTGCCGGTCAGGCCGTTGAGCCAGTTGCCCAGGCCGGTGAGCGCGGCGGCCAGCGGGCGGCCGAGCAGGACGGCCATCAGGCCGCTGGAGATCAGCGTGGCCAGCAGCGGGATGATGACGACCGGCTGCAGCCCGCGGACGCCGGTGGGCAGCTTCCAGCGGCTGATCCACAGCGCCGCGAAGCCGGCGATGATGCCGCCCACGAGGCCGCCGATGAAGCCGGCGCCCACGGTCACGGACACCGCGCCCACGACGAAGCCGGGCACGATGCCGGGGCGGTCGGCGATCGCGTAGCCGATGTAGCCGGCCAGCGCCGGGACGAGGAAGCCGAAGGCCGCCTGGCCCAGGACGGTGCAGACCGCGCCGAGGTAGCCCAGGAACCCGTCGTTGAGGCCCGAGACGGGATCGGCCGTCGGCAGGTCGAAGAAGCTGTTGTTGAGCACCCAGCTCAGGGCGTAGCTCTGTCCCTCGACGGCCGGGTTGTCGCTGACGATCTGGTAGCCGCCGAACAGGAAGCCGAGCGCGATGAGCAGACCGCCCGCGGCGACGAACGGGATCATGTAGCTGACGCCGGTGAGCAGCCAGCGGCGGATCTCCGCGCCGGTGCTCGGGCGCCCGGCCGAGCTCGCCGCGGCGGTCTCGCCGGCCGCGCCGGAGCCGGGCACCTTGCGGGAGTTCGGGTCGTCGGCGGCCGCGAGCGCCTCGCGGATCATGACCTCGGGCTCGTTGATCGCCCGCTTGGTGCCCGACTGGATGACGGGCTTGCCGGCGAACCGGTCGCGGTCCTTGACGCCCACGTCGACGGCGAAGATGACGGCGTCGGCGTTGCGGATGACCGAGGGGTCCAGCGGCGTGGAGCCCGAGGAGCCCTGCGTCTCCACGACCAGGTCGACGCCCTCGGCCTGCGCGGCGGCGGTGAGCTTGTCGGCGGCCATGTAGGTGTGCGCGATGCCGGTCGGGCAGGCGCTGACCGCGACGATGCTGCGGCGGGCCGGGGCCTTGTCCGTCGAGACCGGCGCCGCGGCGGCCGGGGAGGTGGCCGGGGCGGGGACCGAGGTGGCGGCGCTCGCGCCGGTCGCCGGCGTCGGGGAGACGACCTCCTCGACCAGGCGGACGACGTCGGCGGCGGAGCCGGCGGCGCGCAGCGAGGCCACGAAGTCCGGCCGCACCAGGGCGCGGGCCAGCGCGCTGAGCAGCGTGAGGTGGTCGGCGTCCCCGGCTGCCGGGGCGGCGATGAGGAACACCAGGTCGGCGGGGCCGTCGGGGGCGCCGAAGTCGACGCCGGGGTCGAGTCGTCCGAAGGCCAGCGACGCCTGGGTCACCGCGGCCGAGCGGCAGTGCGGGATCGCGATGCCGCCGGGCAGCCCGGTGGCCGCCTGGGCCTCGCGGGCCAGGGCGTCACCGGCGAGCGCGTCGGCGCCCGTCGCCCGGCCGGCGTCGGCCACCAGGCCGGCCAGGCGGCGGACCACCGCGGCCTTGTCGGAGCCGAGGTCGCTGTCGAGGGCGACCAGCTCGGGGGTGATGAGTGCTGACATGACGGACCTTCCGGGGCGTCAGGGGACGTCCCGGCCGGCGGCCGGGACGGGTCGGGCAGCAGACGGTTCGGGGAGGACGGACCCGGGCAGGCCGGGCTGTGCGGAGACGCCGGCCAGGTCGACCTGGCCGGGCGTGGGGAGGGCCGAGCCGGGCAGCGCGGCGGCGGCCGCGCCGGTGGCGACCGCGCGGCGCAGGCGGTCGGCCGCGGGGGCCCCGGCCAGGGCGGCCAGCACGTGGCCGGCCAGGCTCGAGTCGCCGGCGCCGACCGTGCTGCGCACGGTGATCCGTGGGGGCCGGGCGGACCACACCTCGCCGTCGGCGGTCGAGAGCACCGCGCCGTCGCCCCCGAGGGTCAGCAGCACCTCGGCGATGCCGCCGGCGTGCAGCCCGTCGACGGCGGCGCGCAGGGCCGCGGGGTCGGCGAGCAGCTCGGCCTCGGTGGTGCCGGCCACCTGGGCCAGCTCCTCGCTGTTGGGCTTGACCAGGTCGGGCGCGGCCTCGGGGCCCGCGGCCAGCAGCGCCAGCAGCGGCGCCTCGGAGGTGTCGACGGCGACCCGGGCGCCGGTGCCGCGGACGGCCCGGACCAGCTCGGCGTACCAGTCCGCCGGTGTGCCGGGCGGCAGCGAGCCGGACAGCACCACCCAGCGCGCGCCCTCGGCGGCGCCGGCCAGCGCCCGGGTCAGGGCCGCCCGGGTGCCGGCGTCCAGCGCCGTGCCGGGCTCGTTGAGCTTCGTCGTGGTGCCGTCGGGCTCGGTGAGCGTGTAGTTGGTGCGCACCGCCGCGCCGGTCGGGACGGTGACCAGCGGCAGCGAGAGCGCCGCCAGGGCCGTGACCAGCGGGTCGGTGTCGTCGGCCGGGACGACGGCGACGACGTCGGTGCCGGCCGCGGCGAGCACGCGGGCGACGTTGACGCCCTTGCCGCCGGGCTCGGTGGAGCTGGTGCCGAGGCGGGCCACCCCGCCGCGGGTCAGCGGGCCGGGGAGGACGAGGGTGCGGTCGAGGCTCGGGTTGGCCGTCAGCGTGACGACGCGGCCGCCGCTCACGCGACCACGACCTCGACGCCGGCGGCCTCGAGCCGGTCGACGGCCGTGCGGTCGGCGCCGCTGTCGGTCACCACGACGTCGACGTCGTCGAGCGCCGCGAAGCGGACCAGCTGCTCGCGGCCCAGCTTGCTGCCGTCGGCGAGGACGACGACCCGCTGGCCGGCCCGCACCATCGCCCGCTTGACCGAGGCCTCCGCCTCGTCGGGGGTGGTGAACCCGTGCCCGGGGGTGATGCCGTTGGTGCCGAGGAAGGCGACGTCGACGCGCAGCTCGGCCAGGGCGCGCACCGGCGTCTCCCCGACGGCGCACTGGGTCAGCCCGCGGACGCGGCCGCCGAGCACGTGCAGGGTGAGCCCCGGGACGGTGGCCAGGCGGCCGGCGATCGGCACCGAGTTGGTGGCGACGAAGAGGTTGCGGTCGGTCGGCAGCACCTCGGCGAGGGCGGCGGTGGAGCTGCCGCCGTCGAGCAGCAGGCTGCCGCCGGGGCCGGGCAGCAGGTCGAGTGCCGCGGCCGCGATCTTGCGCTTGGCCTCGGCGTGCGTGGCGTTCCGCTCCACCAGCGCCGTCTCCATCAGCGTCAGCGCCCCGACCGGCACCGCGCCGCCGTGCACCCGGCGCAGCACGCCGGCCCGTTCCAGGACGGCGAGGTCGCGGCGCACCGTCTCGGTGGTCACCCCGAACTGCTCGGCGACCGCGGTCACCGCGATCCGGCCGCGCTCGACGACCAGCGTGGCGATCGCCTGCTGGCGTTCTTCGGCGTACACCGTCCACCTCCTCGCCGTGTGGCTCCTGCCGGTCCGGGAGCCCACCGGCGGAGGCCCCGTGCACTGCCCGATCATGTGGGATCGAGTTTGTGTCTCTGTGGTTGTACGTGGATTACGTTGACAAGTCAACACCGTTTGGTGAGTCTGGTCACCGACGGACGACGCAGTCCCCACGCCGAACACCTCCGAACCCCCCGGGAAGGTCCGATGTCCTCCACCGCTCCCAGTGCCCCGACCGCGGACCGGCCGGCTCCCGCCGTGCTCACCGGTACGCCCGTCGTCCCCGGCGTCGTCCTCGGCCCGGTCGTGCGCCCCTCCGGCGCCGTGCAACTGCCCGGCACCGCCTTCGAGACGCTGCCCGAGGCGGCCCGGGAGGAGGAGAAGGCCCGGTTCGTCACGGCCGCCGACGCGGTGGCCGACCGGCTGGCCCAGCGCGCCGCGGCCGCGACCGGGATGACCGCCGAGGTGCTCTCGGCCACCGCCGGCCTGGCACGCGACCGGGGTCTGCTCGGCGCGGCGGAGCAGCGGATCGCCGCCGGCGTCCCCGCCTCCGTGGCCGCGGTGCAGGCCGCCCAGCAGTTCGTCGACGTCTTCAGCTCCCTCGGCGGCGTCATGGCCGAGCGGGTGACCGACGTCCGTGACATCCGCGACCGCGTGGTCGCCGAGCTGACCGGCCAGGGTGAGCCCGGCGTCCCCGCGCCCGAGGTGCCCTCCATCCTGCTGGCCGACGACCTGGCCCCCGCCGACACCGCCGGCCTCGACGCCGGGCGCATCATCGGGCTGGCCACCCGGCTGGGCGGCACCACCAGCCACACCGCGATCATCGCCCGCCAGCTGAACCTGCCCCTGGTCGTCGCGGTCGAGGGGCTCGACGCCGTCCCGGCCGGCGCGACCGTGCTGCTCGACGCCGAGGAGGGCACGCTCACCGTCGACCCCGACCCCGAGGCGGCCACCGGTCAGCTCGAGGCCGCCCGGCGCGCAGCCGCGGCCCTGGCCGGCTACCAGGGCCCGGCGACCACCCGCGACGGGGTGCCCGTGCCGGTCCTGGCCAACATCCAGGACGGCGACGGCGCCCGGGTCGCGTTCGCCTCGCACGCCGAGGGGGTCGGGCTCTACCGCACGGAGTTGGCCTTCCTCGGCCGGGCCGCCGAGCCCACGGTCGAGGAGCAGGCGCGCGGCTACGCCGACGTCCTCGAGGCCGCCGCTGGCCGGCGCGTCGTCCTGCGCACCCTCGACGCCGGCTCGGACAAGCCGCTGGAGTTCGCCACCCCGCCCGAGGAGGCCAACCCGGCGCTCGGCGTCCGCGGCCTGCGGGTGGCCCGGCGCGACCCCGGGCTGCTCGACCGCCAGCTCGACGCCGTCGCCGAGGCCGCCCGCCGCACCGGCACCTCGCCGTGGGTGATGGCGCCGATGGTGGCCACCACGGCCGAGGCCGCGGACTTCGCCGCCCGCGTGCGCGCCCGCGGGCTGGTCCCCGGCGTGATGGTCGAGGTGCCCTCGGCGGCCCTGCTGGCCGACCGGATGCTGGCGCACGTCGACTTCCTGTCGATCGGCACCAACGACCTCTCGCAGTACGCCCTGGCCGCCGACCGGCTCTCCGCCGACCTGGCCGACCTGACCGACCCCTGGCAGCCGGCCCTCCTCGCGCTCGTGGCGACCACCGCGGCCGCGGGCCGGCGGCTGGGCAAGCCGGTGGGCGTCTGCGGCGAGGCCGCGGCCGACCCCCTGCTGGCCTGCGTCCTCGTGGGACTCGGGGTGACCTCGCTGTCCTGCGCCGCCCCCGCCGTCGCCGGCGTCGGCGCCCGGCTGGCGACCGTCGACCTCGCCGCCTGCCAGGAGGCCGCGGCGGCCGCCGTGGCCGCCGACGACCCGCGGGCCGGCCGGGCCGCCGCGCGCGCGGTCCTCGTGCGCGGCTGACGGGTGGGGCCGGCCGTCGTCCGGGCGGCCGGCCCGACCCTCCTGACCGAACGATCGTCGGGTGAAACGGGACACTCCCTACGCATCGTCGGAACACCGTCGTCTCTGCCTGCCTTACTACTGGTGTACCGGCCAGCAGTACCGACGAGGAGACGACGACATGAACAGCGGGACCACCTGGCGGCAGCGTCGACAGGCGGCTCGGACGCGGCGGGCCCTCGACCGGGCCCTCGCCCGTAGCAGCAGCCCGGCGATGCGCGACGAGCTGCTCACCATGGCCAACAGCAGTGCCCTCTGGACCCGCGGGGTCTGAGGGCCCGCCGCGCCCCCTGCCGCCGGGGCGACGGCCTCTCGCACGGCCCCGGTCCGCACCTGCCGACCGGGGCTGACTGCTGTCCGGGACCGGTGTCCCGGTGTCCCGGCGGGATCCTCCCTGGCCGCAGAGCGACCTCCCTCACGGTGGACGGTCGGGGAGGACACGTCACGATCAGGTCACCTGATCATCGCCGCCCGGTCCCCCGTTCGGGTCAGGCGGCTCAATCCGGCACGCGCGCGTGCCGATGACCTGGTCGTGAGTGGAGTACGCCCGGGGGCCACCCCCCGATCCGACGCCGGTGGGGACGCCCGGTGACCGCGGCAGCCGCCGAGCCGCGCGAGACGTCCGGGGCGACCACCGCACTGGTCCTCGCCTTCGTCCGCGAGCAGGCCGGCGATGCGGCAGTGGGGGAGGTCCTGCGCCGGGCCGGCGTGCCCTTCTCGGCGGCCCAGCTGGCCGAGCCGTCGACCTGGACCAGCTACGACACCCGGATCCGTCTCTTCACCGCCGCCGCGGAGGTCCTCGAGGACCCGCACGTCATGTTCCGCATGGGTGCCGAGTCGCTGAGGACCGGCATGGCGCCGGCGCTGGTGGTGCTCGTGCGCGCCATGGGCTCCCCGCGCCAGGTCTTCCAGCGGCTGCCGAAGGCCGTCGCCAACTTCAGCACCACCTCGACGATGACGGTGCTCGAGGCCGGTCCCACGTCGGCGACGCTGCGGTACGTGCTGCACGACGGCTACGTGCACTCGCGGCTGGACTGCGACTACGCCCGCGGCCTGATCACCATGATCCCCACCATCTTCGGTCTGGCCCCGGCGCACGTCGTGCACGAGGAGTGCGAGTCCTCCGGGTACGAGGCGTGCATCTACCACCTCTCCTGGGACCGGCGGTCGCGCTGGCCCTGGGGGCGTCGGCGCTCCGCGTCGGCCGACCCGGAGCTCACCGCCCTGCGCGGGCAGGTCCGCAGCCTGCAGTCCGCGGCCACCGACCTCGTCGAGGGCGGGGACCTCGAGACGGTCCTGGCCCGCATCGTCGAGCGGGCCGCTGCCGCCGTCCTCGCACCCGCCTACCTGCTCGCCGTCTCCTCGCCCGGCGGTGGCGCGCCGATGGTGCACAGTGCCGGCCTGCCGGCCGAGGAGATCCCGGGTCTGACCGCGCGGCTGCTGGCCGGTGAGGACCTCGGACCCGGCGCGGTGACCGTCGACGTCGCCTCCGCCCGGCGCACGCACGGCCGGCTGGCCGCGCTGCACCGCCCCGGTGACGGCGGCCTCGGGGACGAGCGCGCGATGCTCGCCGCCTACGCCGGACACGCGGCGGCGGCGCTGGACCTCGTCATGGCCCTCGAGGACAGCCGGATGGAGGCCCGCCGGGCAGGGGCGCTCCTCGAGCTCGCCCACGGGCTGGCGCAGACGGTCGACGTGCACGACATCTGCCAGACCGTGGTCGCCACGCTGCCGAGCATCGTCGGCTGCGGCAGCTCCGGCGTCCTGCTCTGGGACCCGGCCGGTGCGGTCCTCCGGACGGCGGCCTCGGCGGGCCTGCCGCCCGAGCAGGAGGCGCTGATGCGGGCGGCCACGCTGCGGGCCGACGACGTGCCCGAGCTGTTCGCCATGCTCACCGACCGCGAGCCCCGCGCGCTCAGCGCCACCGGCAGCAGCGGGCCGCTGCGCGACCTGCTGTCGACCCTCGGGCTCACCGACGCCATCGCCGTGCCGCTGCTGGCCGGCAGCACGTTCCTCGGCGTGGTCACGGCCAGCTGGTCACGGGGCGAGGCCAGCGGCGCGGCGGACGCCGACGTCCTGGCGCGGCTGCGCGGTGTGGGCGACCAGGCCTCCACCGCGCTGCAGAAGGCCCGGCTGCTGGAGACCGTCCGGCACCAGGCCACCCACGACGCGCTCACCGGGCTGCCCAACCGGGCGCTGTTCCGGGAACGGCTGGCCGCCGCGCTGGCCGCGTCCCCGGCGACCGGCTCGGTCGGCGTGCTGTTCTGCGACCTCGACCGGTTCAAGGCGGTCAACGACACCTACGGCCACGCGGCCGGCGACGAGCTGCTGCGCCAGGTGTCGGCCCGGCTGCGGGCCGCGATCCGGCCCGGCGACACGGTCGGGCGGCTCAGCGGCGACGAGTTCGCCGTGCTGCTCCCCCGGCTGTCCGGACCGGGTGACGCCGAGAGCGTGGTGGCCCGGGTGGCCGAGGGGTTCGCCGAGCCGTTCCGGCTCGACGGCATCCCCGTCGACGTCGGCACGAGCACGGGCGTCGCGGTCCACACCGGCGAGGCCGCCGAGGCCTCCGCGGTAGCCGAGCAGCTGCTGCGCGACGCCGACGCGGCCATGTACCGGCACAAGCACCGCGACCGCCCGGCCTCCTCCGTCCCCCGCCCGCGGGACTGAAGAAGGACCCCTCTGCCCCCCACCACTCGCAGGCTCGCGGCGGGACCCTGCAGAGGGGCCGTCAGTCGCGCAGGCGGGCGCGCAGCGCGGCCTGCTCGGCCGCGCCGAAGCCGTGCTCCCCGAGCCAGCCGAGCGGGCCGCCGTGCCGCTCGTGCAGCAGCTCGAGCAGGCGGCGCATCGTCTCCGCCCGCGGGGTGTGGCTGGCCACGTCGCGGCGGCTCATGTCCTCGGCGTAGGTGGGGGAGTCGCGGAGCTTGGCCACCAGGTCCTCGATCACGTCGGCGGTCATCGCGTAGTCGGCCACGATCTCCTCGTCGGGCACGCCCGCGACCGTGAGCGCGAACATGACCACCACGCCCGTGCGGTCCTTGCCCGCCGCGCAGTGCACGACCGCGGCCCCCTCGTCGCCGCCGGCCAGCGCGCGCAGCGCCGCCACGACGTTCTCCGGCCGGTGGTGCAGGTAGCCGAGGTAGGCGCGCACCGCCGGCGGCTCGCCCTCGTCGTCCTCCGTCGTCTGCCGCGGCAGGATCGTCTCCACCCAGTCGGCCGGCAGGTCCGGGGCGTCGTCCTCCTCGACGGCGAAGACGTCGGTGTGGTGCCCGCGCTCGGGGAGCAGGGTGAAGTGCCGGTGGGCCACGCCGTCGACCGCGCGCAGCGGCCCGCGTCCCTCCAGGAGCACCTCGGCGGTGGTGCGCAGGTCGACGACCTCGCGCAGCCCCACCTCCTCCACCAGCCGGCGGACGTCGTCGCCGGTGAGGGTCTGCAGGTTGTCGCTGCGCAGCACCCGGCCGAACGCCGTCGTGCCGCCGTCGGTGGTCGGCAGCCCGCCCAGGTCGCGGGTGTTGGTCGTCCCGTCGAGTCGCAGCCAGCGGTCGGAGCGCACGGAGGTCACCCCCCGACGTTACGGCGCGGGGCGCTGCGGTGTGGCCACCACCCACCCTCACCCCGGCGGCTGTGGGGGCCGTCGACATGGGCAGTACGGAGCGGTATCCCTACCGTGTGGTCCAGCCCACTCCGGACGACGTCGTCCGGAGTGTCCCGTGCACCGACGCACACTCGAGGAGCCCGCCATGTCGCGTCCCCGTTCCCGGTCCCGGACCGCCGTCCTCGCCACGGGGGCCGCGCTGGCCCTGTCGGTCACCGCCTGCGGCAGCCCCACCGCGGCGAGCTCGGGCGGGGGCGAGGGCGGCGGCGGTGACGAGTCCCCGATCCAGGTGGGTCTCGTCTACTCCGCGTCCGGGCCGCTGGCCACCTACGGCGAGCAGTACCTGCAGGGCTTCCAGGCCGGCCTGGACTACGCGACCGACGGCACCGGCGAGGTCGACGGCCGCCCGGTCGAGGTCGTCGAGCGCGACGACGCCGGAGACCCGGCCAAGGCCGTCTCGGAGGCCACCGACCTCATCGGCCAGGGCGTGCAGGTGCTCGCCGGCTCGACCGCCTCCGGCGTGGCCACCCAGGTGGCGCCGCTGGCCGAGCAGAACGACATCCTGTTCATCTCCGGCTCCGCGGCCACCGACGCGATCACCGGCGTCAACGACAACACCTTCCGGTCGGGCCGCCAGACCTACCAGGACATCCTCACCGCGCAGTCGTTCATCGGCGACGCGCAGGGGAAGAACGTGCTGGTCTTCGCCCAGGACAGCGCCTTCGGGCAGGCCAACGTCGCGGCCGTCACCGCCGTCCTCGGCGGCGCCGGTGCGACCGTCACCCCGCTCCTGGTGCCGGCCAGCGCCACCGACCTCACCCCGTTCGCCTCGCAGGCCCGCGACGCCGGCGCCGACCTGGTCTTCGTCGCCTGGGCCGGCGAGACCGCCCCGGCCATGTGGCAGGCCATGGGCCAGCAGGGCGTCCTCGACTCGACGACGGTGGTCACCGGGCTCGACATCCGGGCCAGCTACGCGACCTACGGCGCGCAGGCCACCCAGATCGACTACCTGTCGCACTACTTCGCCGGGGCCGTCGACAACGAGGTCAGCCAGGCGATGACCGAGCGGGTCGAGGCCGACGGCGGCGAGGTCGACCTGTTCACCCCCGACGGCTTCACGGCCGCGCAGATGGTCGTGCACGCCCTGCAGGAGGGCGGGGACGACGTCGGCGCGATGGTCGACGCCCTCGAGGGCTGGACCTTCGACGGCGTCAAGGGCGAGCTGACCATCCGCGAGGAGGACCACGCGCTGCTCCAGCCGATGTTCCAGGCCCGCCTGGAGGACCAGGGCGGCGAGCTGGCCCCGGTCGTCGTCGACACGCTCGACCCGGAGGCCGTCGCACCGCCGGTGGCCACCTCCTGACGGCGACGACCGAGGACCCGGGAGGACCAGCGGTGGGCAGCACCCGCGCCGCCGGCGCCGCACCGGCCGCCCGCCCCGCGGGCGCGCCGGTGCTCTCGGTGGCCGGCCTGACCTGCGCGATCGGCGGCGCGGTGATCGTCTCCGACGTCGGCTTCGACGTGGCGCGCGGCGAGTTCGTCGCCGTCATCGGCCCCAACGGGGCGGGCAAGACCTCGCTGTTCAACCTGCTGTCGGGCCTGCTCCCGGCCACGGGCGGGACGGTGACCCTCGACGGCACCGACATCACCGGTGCCAGCCCGGCCGCCCGGGCCCGCCGCGGCCTGGGGCGCACCTTCCAGTCCTCGTCGGTGTTCGCCGGCCTCGGCGTCCGGGAGAACGTGCGGCTGGCCGCGCAGGCCCGCCTCGGCGGCAGCCTGCGGCCCTGGCAGCGGGTGCGCGGCAGCGACGAGGCGTACGGGGTGGCCGAGCGGGCGCTGACCCGGGTGGGTCTCGCCCGGCGCGGCGACGCGCTGGCCGGCGCCCTCTCGCACGGCGACAAGCGCAAGCTCGAGCTGGCGATCCTGCTGGCCACCGACCCCGCGGTCGTCCTCCTCGACGAGCCGATGGCCGGGGTGAGCACCGAGGAGGTGGCCGGCCTGACGCAGGTGATCGCCGACGTGCACCGCGAGGAGGGCCGGACCGTCCTCATGGTCGAGCACCACATGGACGTCCTGCTGGGTCTCGCCGACCGGGTCGCGGTCATGCACCACGGGGCGCTGCTGGCGCTGGGCACCCCGGCGCAGGTGACCGGCGACCCCGCCGTCCAGGAGGCCTACCTGGGGGACCAGCTGTGAGCGCCGAGCGCCCCGTGCTGCTGCGGATGTCGGACGTGCACGTCCGCCTCTCGGGCAGCCACGTCCTGCAGGGGGTGGACCTCACCGTCCGCCGCGGCGGGGTCACCGCCCTGCTGGGCCGCAACGGCGCCGGCAAGACGACGACGGTCAAGTCGGTGCTCGGCCTGGTGCCCTCCACCGGCACGGTCGAGCTGACCGACGCCGGCGGCCGCGTGCACCGGCTGTCGGGCCGGCGCACCCACGAGGTCGTGCGGCTGGGCATCGGCTACGCGCCCGAGGACCGCGAGGTCTTCGGCGGGCTGACCGTGGCGGAGAACCTGACGCTGGCCGAGCGGCGCGACTCCGCCCACCACCACGACCGCGTCTACGAGCTCTTCCCCGAGCTGAAGACCCGCAGCCGGCAGCTGGCCGGGACCCTCTCGGGTGGCCAGCAGCAGATGGTCGCCATCGCCCGGCTGCTGCTCAACGACAACCAGCTGCTGCTGGTCGACGAGCCGACCAAGGGCCTGGCGCCGCTGCTGGTGGCCGAGGTCGCCGAGGTGCTGGCCCGCGCGGCCGAGGAGGTGACGGTGCTGCTCGTCGAGCAGAACCTGTCCGTGGTGCGGCGGATGGCCGCCGACGCCGTCGTGGTCGACCAGGGGCGGGTGGCCTGGTCCGGCCCGGCGCCCGACCTGCTGGCCGACGCCGACCGCGCCCGCGAGCTGCTCGGCGTGGCCTCCAGCGGAGGGAGACGCGCATGAGCACCCTCGTGCTGCTGACGGTGACCGGCCTCGGACTGGCGGCGCTGTACTTCCTCGTCGCCTCCGGCCTCTCGCTGATCTTCGGACTGATGGGCGTGCTGAACTTCGCCCACGGCGCCTTCCTCACCATCGGCGCCTACGGCACCTGGTGGGCCGCGGAGAACCTGCCCGGCGCCGGCGCGAGCGGCTGGGGCTTCGTGCTCGCCGTCGCCTTCGGCGTCGCGGTGGGCACCCTGGTCGCCGCGCTGGTCGAGCTGGCGCTCATCCGCCCGCTCTACGAGCGGCACATCGAGCAGGTCCTGGTCACCGTCGGGCTGAGCCTGGCGATGGTCGCGCTCGTGCGGGCGATCTGGGGCGCCGACCCCCGGCCGTTCCCCGCGCCGGACTGGGCCAAGGACACGACGTCGCTGCTGGGCGCGAACGTGCCCAACGACCGGTTCCTGCTGGTCGGCAGCGCCGTGGTGGTGCTCCTGGCGGTGCTGGCGTTCCTGCGGTTCACCCGCTTCGGCCTGGTCATCCGGGCCGGGGTGGAGAACCGGTCGATGGTCACCGCGCTCGGCATCGACGTCCGGCGGGCGTTCACGCTGGTGTTCGCGATCGGCGGGGCCTTCGCCGCGCTGGCCGGCGCGCTGGGCGGGGTCTACCTCGGGTCGATCTCGCCGGGGCAGGGCACGTCCCTGCTGATCTTCGCCTTCATCGTCGTCGTCATCGGCGGGATGAGCTCGATCACCGGCGCGGCCGTCGCCGCCGTGCTGGTCGGGCTGGTGCAGCAGTTCGCCAACTACTACGCGGCCAGCGGGGTGGGTGACCTGTCGGTCGTCCTGCTGCTCGCCGTCGTCCTGTTGACGCGCCCCGGTGGGCTGACGGCGAGGGTGGCATGAGCCGGAACCTGACGCGGCTGGCGCCGCTGGCCGTCCTCGTCGTCCTGGCGGTGCTGCCGTACTCCACGCTGCAGATCCCCGGCCTGTTCGACGGCGTCCTCAACAGCCCCGGCACCCTGCAGCTGCTGGCGCTGTGCCTGGTGTTCGGCGGGGTCGCGCTCTCCTACGACCTGCTGTTCGGCTTCACCGGGCTGCTGTCCTTCGGGCACGCGCTCTACTTCGCGGCCGGCACCTACGTGGCGAACCTGGCGCTCACCGAGCTCGGCTGGGGCCTGGGCGCGGCGCTGGCCCTGACCACCGCCGTCGGCATCGCGCTGCCGCTGCTGGTCGGCGGGGTGGCGCTGCGGGTCTCCGGGATCGCCTTCTCGATGGTCACGCTGGCCACCGCGCAGGTCGGGTCGATCGTCGTCCTGCGCGACCCCGGCGGCCTGACCGGCGGCGAGGAGGGGCTGGCGCTGGACCGCGGCAACGTCCCCGACGTCTTCGTCGGCGTGCTCAACACGGTGAACGTGTACTGGCTGGCGCTGGCCTACCTCGCCGTCGTCTACGCCGTCGTCGCCTGGGTGACCGGGTCGCGGGCCGGGCGGGTGTGGCAGGCGATCCGGGAGAACGAGCGCCGCGTCGAGGTGCTGGGCCTGCGGCCCTACGACTTCAAGCTGGTCGTCTTCGTGCTCGCCGGGCTGCTGGCCGCGCTCGGCGGCGTGGTGCACCTGCTGCTGCTCGGCGGCTCCACGCCCCGCACCACCACCGCCGACTTCACCCTGGGCCTGCTGGTCATGGTCGTGCTCGGTGGGGCCGGCAGCCGGTGGGGCGCCGTGCTGGGCGGGGTGCTCTACACCTACCTCGACAGCCGGCTCACCGACCTGGCCTCCTCGCCGGCCGTGCAGGACCTGCCCGCGTGGCTGCGGGTGCCGCTGTCGGAGCCGCTGTTCCTGCTGGGCAGCCTCTTCGTGCTGGTCGTCTTCTTCGTCCCGGGCGGCATCGCCGGGGTGGTGGCGCGGCTGCGCGAGCGGCGGTCCGGCCGCCGGCCGGGGGACGGCGGCCTCCCGCCGGGACGCGTCGTCGAGCAGCTGCGGGAGCAGGTCGGCGCGGGCTACGGCGGCGCACCTCGCGACGGCGTCTGACGACGGCCGGGGACGCCGGCCGCTGCCACCTACGCGGGGTCGCCGTCCGCCTACGCACCGTCCGCCACCCCCGGGAGGTCGGAGCACCGGCGCGCCGCCGGCGCCGCGCACCTGTCGGCGGCACCGGGTCTGCGCCACCGTCTGGGAGATGCGCGGGACACCCGGGAGGCACGCGGCACCCGACGGGCCGGGGCAGGTCAGCCGGCGCGGTGTGCTGGTCGGTTCGGGACTGCTCGCCGGTGGGGCCGCGGCAGGCGTGCTCACGCCGGGGCCGGCCCGTGCCGAGCCGGCCCCGGGCGCGGCCGGCGGGGCGGAGGTGCCCGCGGTGCAGGTCCGGGCCGGGGACCCGCGCTACCCCGCCCTGACGACGGGCTTCAACCAGCGCTTCTCCGGCACACCGGCGTACGTGGCCGTCGTCACCACGCCCGAGCAGTGCCTCGCCGCCGTCCGCGAGGCGGTGACCGCGGGCCGGCGGGTCACCGTGCGCGGCGGAGGCCACTGCTACGAGGGCTTCGTCTCCGACAACCCCGGCGGGGTGGTCGTCGACGTCTCCGGGATGCGGGCGGTCACCCAGGACCCCGACGGCGGTGTCGCGCTGCAGGGCGGCTGCACCAACTGGGACGTCTACGAGCTGCTCTACAAGAGCTACGGGGTCACCCTGCCGGGGGGCTCCTGCTACTCCGTGGGGCTCGGCGGCCACGTGGTCGGCGGTGGCTACGGACTGCTGTCGCGGGAGTTCGGCCTGACCGTCGACCACCTCGGCGCGGTGGACGTCGTCGTCGTGGACGCCGACCGCGGCGTCCGCAGCGTGACGGCCCGCAGGGGGGATCCCGACACGGGGGACCTGTTCTGGGCGCACACCGGCGGGGGCGGGGGCACGTTCGGCGTGGTCACCGCCTACCACTTCACCGACCTGCCCGTGCCTCCGCCCGTGGTGCAGCTGGCCACCACCACCTGGCAGTGGAGCGCGCTGGACCCGACGGCCTTCGCGACCCTGCTCGGCAACCACGGCCGCTACCTGGCCGCCAACAGCGCGCCGGACAGCCCGGCGCGCACCCTCTTCGCGCTGCTCAAGCTGACGCACGTGTCGGCCGGCGCGGTCACGATGACCACCCAGGTCTCGGGGGACGACCCGGCGGTCCTCGACGGCTTCCTCGCCGCACTGGACGACGGGATGCCGGCGGCGGCCCGGCCCACGACCACCGTGCGCGTCCTGCCGTGGGTGGCGGCGACGCAGACCCTCAACGGCAGCGGCCCCAACCAGCGGGGCAAGTACAAGTCGGCCTACCTGAAGGTGCCGTTCCCGGACGGGCAGGTCGCCGCGATCCGGGCGGCCCTGACCGACCCCGGGTACGACAACCCCCAGGCGCTGCTGCAGGTGGACACCTACGGATGCCGCGTCAACGCCGTCGCCCCGGACGCGACGGCCGTCGCCCAGCGCTCGTCGATCATGAAGCTGCAGTACCAGACGTACTGGACCGACCCGGCCGAGGACGACGTCCACCTGTCGTGGATCCGGCGGTTCTACCGGTCCGTGTACGCCGACACCGGCGGTGAACCGGTCCCCGGCGACGTCACCGACGGCTGCTACGTCAACTACCCCGACGTCGACCTGCGGGACTGGCCCACCCTGTACTTCAAGGACAACTACCCGCGCCTGCAGGCGGTCAAGGCCCGCTGGGACCCCACGGACCAGTTCCGCCACGCCCAGTCGGTCCGCCTCCCCGGCCGCTGAGACGGCGCCCGTCAGCCGGGCCGGGTCCGGCCGAGCAGGTCGTCGCAGACGTCGACCAGGCGGGCGCGCAGCCCGGCGCCCCGTCGCGCGAACCCCCGCTGGGCGGCCACGTACTCCGCCCTGCCCTCCGCCGTCTCGATCGGCACCGGCGCGTAGCCGCGGTCGCGCAGGTCGTAGGGCGAGGCGCGCATGTCCAGCTCGCGCACCTCGACGGCGAGCGAGAAGCAGTCGGCGACCAGCTCGCCGGGGACGGCCGGGGAGAGCTTGTAGGCCCACTTGTAGAGGTCCATCGTCGCGTGCAGGCAGCCCGGCTGCTCCAGGGCGAGCTGCGTCTCCCGCGTCGGCCGCAGCCGGTTGAGCCCCACCGCGTCCGGGGTGAAGAACCGGAACGCGTCGTGGTGGGTGCACCGGATCTGCGCGGCCTCGACGACGGCGTCGGTGCCCTCCTGCCCCAGCCGCAGCGGGACGGCGTGCCGGCGCTCCCGGGCGCGGTAGACCATCGCCCACTCGTGCAGGCCGAAGCAGCCGGTGGCCGCCGGCCGCGACGCGGTGGCCGCCAGCAGGTCGCGGACGAAGCGCACGGTGTCCCCGCGCTCGGCCAGGTACGCGGCGACGTCGAGGCCCACCGTCCCGTCGTCGCCCGTGGCGTACCAGCGCCACCCGGTGTGCGGCGCCGGACCGGTGGGGGACGGCGCCAGGCCGACGCCCGGCCCCGGGTGCCAGCGGCGCAGCCGGCTCGGCGTCTCGGAGTAGTAGGTGAACAGGAAGTCGAGCACCGGGTGGCTCTCGCCGCGACGCCGGCGCTCGCGGTGCGGTGCCGTCCACCGCTCGACCCGGGCGTCGTGGGCCGCCGCGCGCGCCGTCCACACCTCCGCGGGCAGCAGCGTCAGGACGGCGGGCACCGGACCAGGGTAGGAGCCGGCCGGCCCGGGCGACGTGCGGTCACGGCGCACCACAGGGCCGGACTGCACCGCAGGCGCACAGCACCGGGCAGCCGGGGACCCGGACGAGGCGTCAGCCGCCGTGGACGGCGGTCAGCCGGTGCAGCCGCAGCGCCAGCTGCACCTCCAGAGCACGCTCGGGGGCCGACCAGTCGCGGCCGAGCAGCCGGCCCACCCGGTCCAGCCGCTGGGTCACCGTGTTGACGTGCACGTTGAGCACCTCGGCGGCCCGGGCGGGGGAGCCGCCGGTGTCGAACCAGGCCCGCAGCGTCGCGACCAGGTCGGTCCCGCGGCGGGCGTCGTACTCGAGCACCGGCCCCAGCGTCGCGGCCACGAACCCCGGCACGTCGCGCCCCTCGCCCACCAGCAGGCCGACGAACCCCAGCTCGCCGGCGCCGGCCGACTGCCCGGCCCGGCCCAGCGCCTCCAGCGTCGAGGCGCACCGCCCGGCCTCCGCGCACGCGCCGGCCACCGCGGCCGGTCCGTGCACCGGACCCGCGCCGCCGGCGGTCACCGGCCGACCCACCGCGGCCGTCAGCTCGCGGCACACCAGCGCGGCGGCGGCGCCGGCGTCCAGGTCGGGCAGGCACAGGACGACGCGGCCGTCGCGCTGACCGGCCAGGCCCGCGCGGGTGGCGGCCAGGTGGGTGGCGGCGGCCAGCGCCCGGCCGCGGGAGCGCTCCTCGACCCGGACGACCACCACCGACAGCGGCCGGTCGAGGTCGGCGCCGAGCCGGCGGGCCCGCTCGCGCAGCCCGTCGGCGTCGCGCAGCGGCGCGGTGAGCAGCTCGTCGAGCAGCTCACCGCGCACGCGGCCCTCCGCCTCGCTGGCGGTGCGCCGGATGAGCAGCAGCAGCGCGGTCACCAGGGCCGCGCGCTCGAGGATCCGCTGGTCGGAGTCGGCCAGGTCGTCGGCGCGCTGCAGCACCAGGCCACCGAGCAGGTCGCTGCCGACGGTCACCGCGGCGGTCCACCACTCGCCGTCGCGCACGGTGCGGCCGGTCGCGCGGGCCATCGCCAGCGCCCCGGCCGGGTCGGGCGGGAGCGCCGTCGCGGCGTCCCCGCCGCCGGTCGGGCGGCCCTCCTCGTCGAGCACGGTGATCCGCCCGCCGAGCGCCTCGGTCACCGCCGCGGCGACGTCCTCGACGCCCCCGCCGCGCAGGACGACGTCGATGAAGCGGTCGTGCGCGCCCGCGGCCCGCTCCACCGACTCGGTGTGCGCCCGCAGCTCCCGGGTGGCGGCCGAGAGCTCCTCCAGCGCGGTGCGGGTCTCCTCCAGCAGCCGGGCGTTGTCGATGGCGATCGCCGCGTGCGCGGCCAGCGAGCCGAGCAGCGCCACCTCGGAGCGGTCGAAGGTCCGCTCGGTGCGGTCGGCGGCGTAGAGGACGCCGATGACCTGCGACCCGCGGATCAGCGGCACGCCGAGGATCGCGACCAGGCCCTCCTCGCGCACGCCGCCGTTGATCTCGTCGGTGTGGTGGAAGCGGGCGTCGGTGAAGTAGCTCGCCGTCGCGTACGGCGCCGCCGTCTGGGCGACCAGCCCGCCGAGGCCCTCGCCCATCGGCAGCCGCAGCGCCTGGAAGCGCGCCGACACCGAGCCGTCGGTGACCCGCATGTAGGTGTCGCCGTGGGCGTCGTCGTTGAGCGTCAGGTAGGAGACGTCGGTACCCAGCAGCTGGCGGGCGCGGCGGACGATCGCGGTGAGCACCGAGTCGACGCCGCGCAGCGCGGCGAGGTCGCTGGCGGTGTCGAACAGGGCGGAGAGCTCGGACTCCCGCCGCCGGCGAGCGGCGAAGGCGGCGCGCACCTGCAGCGCCAGGAGCCGCAGGTCCTCCAGCTCGGCCAGCGTGCCGGCGTCGGCCCCCGCGGCCCGGGCGCGCACCAGCGGCCCCTCGTACTCGATGGCCGCGGCGTCGTCGAGGACCAGCCGCAGGTACTCGGCGGCCGCGACGGTCACCCGCGGCGCGCCCCCTCCGTCGGCGGGCAGGGCTGCGGTGCGGGCCACGACCGGCATCCTGCCCGGTGCCGGCCCCCGGTAGGGCCCGGCCGCGGGCCGGCGGGCGGGCAGGCGGTCCTCCATCAGTGGGCGGTCCACCCGCCGTCCATCACCAGGGAGGTGCCCGTGACCGAGGTGGCGGCCGGCGAGCACAGCCAGGCGACGGCGTCGGCGACCTCGGCCGGCTCGATCAGCCGCTTGAGCGCCGCCGGCGCGAGCATCACCTGCTCGACGACCGCCTCCTCGGAGATCCCGTGGCTGCGCGCCTGGTCGGCGATCTGCCCCTCCACCAGCGGCGTGCGCACGTAGGCCGGGTTGACGCAGTTGGAGGTGACCCCGTGCGGCGCGCCCTCGAGCGCGACCACCTTGGACAGGCCCTCCAGCCCGTGCTTGGCGGTGACGTAGGCGACCTTGTAGGCCGACGCCCGCAGCCCGTGCACCGAGCTGACGTTGACCACCCGGCCCCAGCCGCGGCCGTACATGTGCGGCAGCGCGCGGCGGACCAGCCGGAACGGCGCCTCGACCATCAGCCGCTGGATCGTCGAGAACACCTCGACGGGGAACTCGTGCACCGGCGACACGTGCTGGAAGCCGGCGTTGTTCACCAGCACGTCGACGTCGACGTCGAGCCGGTCGACGGCGGCGAGGTCGGAGAGGTCGGCGGTGACCGGCGTGCCCCCGACGGTCCTGGCCACCTCCTCGGCCGCCGCGCCGTCCCGGTCGACCACCACCACCTCGGCGCCGGCCTCGGCCAGCCGGGCGGCGACCGCCCGGCCGATCCCGGACCCGCCACCGGTCACCATCGCCCGCCGCCCCTGGAGGTCCTCCGCGCTCATGGCGGGGACGGTAGGCGGTGTCGGCGACCGCCGTCACGGCGGACCAGCACACACCTGGCGGCGCCTACGTGGTGTCACGCCACATGGCTGCCTATTGCCCGCGCGGTCGGCCGGTCGGTGGGTCGAGCCCCACGGCCATGGGCCGAGCACACATGAGCCGGGTCACAGGACTGGGTCCGAGCACATGGGCGCGGTCCCGGATCGTCCGTAACGTCACCCGGCGACCGGACTCCCTCCGTCCCTCAGGAGACCCGCATGACCGCACCCTCCCAGGTGCCCGAGCGAGGGCGCTTCGGCCGCGTCGTCGGCGCGAGCATCATCGGCACCACCGTCGAGTGGTACGACTTCTTCCTCTACGGCTCGGCCGCCGCGCTCGTCTTCGGCCCACTGTTCTTCCCCGAGCAGGACGACTTCGTGGGCGTGCTCGCCGCCTTCGCCACCTACGCCATCGGCTTCGCCGCCCGCCCGATCGGGGGTCTGGTCTTCGGCCACTTCGGCGACCGGATCGGTCGCAAGAAGCTGCTGGTGATCTCGCTGCTCATGATGGGCGGCGCCACGTTCGCCATCGGCCTGCTGCCCACGTACGGCACCGTCGGCGTCCTGGCGCCGGTGCTGCTCATCGCCCTGCGGCTGGTGCAGGGCTTCGCTCTCGGTGGGGAGTGGGGTGGCGCGGTGCTCATCGTCTCCGAGCACGGGAAGCCCGAGCACCGCGGCTTCTGGGCCTCCTGGCCGCAGGCCGGCGCGCCCGCGGGCCAGCTGCTCTCCACCGGCGTCCTCGCCGTGCTGGCCGCCTTCCAGTCCGACGAGGCGTTCGCCAGCTGGGGCTGGCGGATCCCGTTCCTGCTCTCGGCGGTGCTCATCCTGGTCGGCCTCTGGGTGCGCCTGGCGGTCAGCGAGTCGCCCGTCTTCCTCGAGGCCCAGCGTGCTGCCGCGGCCCGGGCCGCCGAGACGGGAGAGGTCGAGAAGGCGCCCATCGTCACCGTGCTCACCCGCTACAAGCGCGAGGTCCTGGTGGCCATGGGCGCCCGCATCGCGGAGAACGTGTCGTACTACGTCATCACCGCGTTCAGCCTGACCTACCTCACGCGGGTGCTCGGTCTGGAGACCTCGTTCGCCCTCAACGCCGTGCTGATCGCCGCCGCCGTCCACCTGGTGACGATCCCGCTGTGGGGCGCGCTGTCCGACCGCATCGGCCGCCGGCCGGTCTACCTGTTCGGCGCCCTGGGTGTCGGCGTGTGGGGGTTCGCCTTCTTCGCCCTGCTGGACAGCGGCAGCTTCGTGCTCGTGGTCGTGGCGATCACCGTGGGGCTGCTCTTCCACGGCGCCATGTACGGCCCGCAGGCGGCGTTCCTCTCCGAGCTGTTCGGGACCAAGGCGCGCTACTCCGGCGTGTCGGTCGGTTACCAGCTGGCCTCGGTGGTCGCCGGTGCCCCGGCGCCGCTGATCGCGGTCGCCCTGCTCGGCAGCTTCACCGACCCCAACCCGATGCGCGTGTCGCTGTACCTCGCGGCCTGTGCGGTCGTCACGTTGGTCGCGGTCCTCTCCTACGGCGAGACCCGCACCCGTGACCTCGCCGAGGACAAGGCGATCGTGACGAAGGGGACCCGGTCGGCCGCCGTCTGAGCCCGGACCCCTCCCGGTGCGAGGACCCCCTGCCGGGTCGCCTCCCGGCCCCGGGACGCCGTGGAGGAGGCCACTCACCGGACACGGGCGGCAGACACCAGGAGGGCTCACCACGGGCCCCCCGTGACACGCGTCACGGGGGGCCCGTGCACGTGCGGCCCCAGGTCGTGAGAGACGGCACCTGTGCCGGGCCGGGACCGGCGGGAGCGTGGGACGTGCCCGGACGACAGCGGCCGACCCCCGGCCGCCGGGCACCCCGAGGAGGCCCCGCAGTGCACCTGACCGCCGCACCCCCCGCCCCGTCCCCGGTGCGCGCCCTGCCGCAGGCGCCCGCCGTCGAGGTCACCGACCTGCGGCGCCGGTACGGCTCGTTCGAGGCCGTCCGCGGCATCTCCTTCGAGGTCCGGCCCGGCGAGGTGTTCGCGCTGCTGGGCGTGAACGGCGCCGGCAAGACCTCCGCCCTCGAGGTGGTCGAGGGCCTGGTTCCCGCGTCCGGCGGCACGGTGCGCGTCCTCGGCCACGACCCGCGCACCGAGCGCCCGGCCGTCCGCCCGCACCTCGGCGTGCTCCTGCAGTCCAGCGGGCTGCCCGGGGACCTCACCGTCGCCGAGACCGTGCGGACCTGGGCACGCACCCTGACCGCGCCCCGCCCGGTCGAGGAGGCCCTGGCGCAGGTGGACCTGACCGGCCGCGCCGGCGTCCGGGTGCGCAGCCTCTCCGGCGGCGAGCGCCGCCGGCTGGACCTGGCGCTGGCGCTGCTCGGCCGCCCCCGGGTGCTCGTCCTGGACGAGCCCACCACCGGCCTGGACCCGGAGAGCCGGCGCACCGTCTGGGAGCTGGTCGGCGGCCTGGTGGACGACGGCGCCGCGGTCGTGCTCACCACGCACCACCTCGAGGAGGCCGAGCAGCTGGCCGACCGCATCGCCATCATGCGCGCCGGGCAGGTGGTGGTCGCCGGCACCCGCGAGGAGATCGCCGAGACCCAGCCGGCCACCATCCGCTTCGTCCTCGACCCCGGCGCCCCGCGGCCGCCGGTGCCCGCGGGGGTCGAGGTGGTCAGCCCCGGTCCGCGGGTCGAGTGGCACACCCGCACCCTGCAGCCGGTGCTGGGCGAGCTGCTGGCCTGGGCCGCCCGCTCCGGGGTGCTGCTGCGGGGCCTGCAGGCCCGCGCCGCCTCGCTCGAGCAGGCCTTCCTCGCCGTCGCCGACGGCGCCGACCCCTACTGACCCGCAGATCCCGAGAGGAACCCCGATGACCACCGCCACCGCCACCGTCGTCCCGGCACCCCCTGCCGGGCCCTCCCGCCTCCGCCGCGTCGGCGCCCTCGCCGCCGCCGAGACCCTCCTGCTGCTGCGCAACCGGACCGCCGTCGTGAACTCGGTCCTCTCGCCGCTGCTGCTCGTGGCGTTCGTCCCGGTCCTCAGCCCCGGCGACGCGCCGCTGGGCCAGACCCTGCTGGTCTCCGCGGCCGCGTTCACGCTGGTGTTCCTCACCTACTACAACCTGGTCACCACCTACGTCGCCCGGCGCGAGGCCCTGGTCCTGCAGCGGATGCGCACCGGCGAGCTCGGGGACGGCGAGGTGCTCGCCGCCACCGCCGTCCCCACGCTGCTGGTCACGGCCGTCCAGCTCGTCCTGGTGACGGCCGGCGTCGTCGTCCTCGGCGAGTGGCGCGCGCCGGTCGACCCCGTCCTGCCGGTGCTTGCGGTGCTGCTCGGCGCGGTGCTCATGGTCGTGCTGGCCACCCTGAGCAGCGTCTACACCCGGACGCCGGAGTCCGCGCAGGTGACGACGCTGCCGGTCGTCCTCGGGGCGACGGCGCTGTCGGGCCTGTTCTTCCCGCTGACCGCGCTGCCCGAGGCGCTGGCCGCCGCCGCCCGGTTGCTGCCGCTCACGCCGGTGGTCGAGCTGGTGCAGTTGGGCCTGTCCGGGCGCACCTGGGACGGCGAGGTCGTCGCGGGCGCCGACCTGTGGTGGGCCGCGCTCACCCCGCTCGCCGTCGCGGCCGCCTGGGTCGTCCTCGCCGGGCTGGCGAGCCGGCGGTGGTTCCGCTGGGCCCCGAAGCGCTGAGGCGGGGGCGCTGACGCGGCCTGCGGACGACGGTCGGTACGGCAGCATGGGGGCCGTGCCGACCGTCGCGCGCTGGTGGAGCAGCCGCACCGACCCGCAGCGCATCGACCTCTACACCCGCTCCTCGTACTACACGACGCTGGTGTTCCTGCCGGCGCTCCTGCTGTTCGCGGTGGTGCCCGACTGGGCCCCGACCTCCCCGTGGGCGGCGCTGCTGCTGGCCGCCGGCGCACTGGTCACGACGGTGGCCTGCCTCCTCCTCACCCGGCGGGGCTTCCAGGACCGCGACCACGACCGCGGCACCCGCCCCGACCGGCCGTCGCTGGCGGTCGCGGTCGTCGCCGGGCTGGTCACCGTCGCCGCCGCCCTGATGGCGACGGCGGAGGGCCCGGCGCCGTCGGCACCCTGGGTGGTGGCCCTGCTGGGCGCGGCGGTCCTCCTGGCGCTGTCGGTGACGGTGCCCACCCGGCCGCTGATGGCAGGGGCGGCTGCCGCCGGCGTCCTCGCCGGCGTCGTCGCGCTGATCGACGGCAGCCCCCCGGTCGCAGCCGTGGTGGTGGCCGCCTCCATCGGGGTCGCCCTCGCCGCCTTCGTGGCGGCGTTCCGCTTCAGCGTCTGGATCCTCGACGTCGTCCTGGAGATGGAGCGCACCCGCGGCGTGCAGGCCCAGCTCGCCGTCGCCGAGGAACGGCTGCGCTTCGCCCGCGACCTGCACGACGTCATGGGCCGCAACCTGTCGGTGATCGCGGTGAAGAGCCAGCTGGCCGCCGAGCTGGTGCGCCGGGGGAGGGACGGCGCGGTCGAGGAGCTGGTCGACATCAGCCGGGTCGCCGAGGAGTCGCTGCGGGAGGTGCGCGACGTCGTCCGCGGCTACCGGGGCAGCGACCTCCCCGGCGAGCTGGCCGGGGCGCGGTCGGTGCTGCGCGCCGCCGGCGTGGAGGTGACCGTCCGGGGCGAGGACGCGGCCGTGACCCTGCCCGGGCCGGTGCAGACGGCGCTGGGCTGGGTGGTGCGCGAGTCGGTGACCAACGTGCTGCGGCACAGCCGCGCGACCTCGTGCACGGTGGAGCTGTCCGCGACCGGCGGCACGGCGGAGCTGCGGGTGGTCAACGACGGCGTCGCCCCGGCCGCGGAGGGCTGGGGCAGCGGCCTCACCGGCCTGGCCGAGCGCCTGACCGCCACCGGCGGGCGGCTGGTGGCGGGCCCGGACGGCGACCGCTTCGTGCTGACGGCCACCGTCCCGGTCGGGGTGCGCGTGTGATCCGGGTGCTGCTCGCCGACGACGAGAACCTCATCCGGTCCGCGCTGGCCGCGCTGCTCGCGCTGGAGGACGACCTCGAGGTCGTGGCCCAGGCCGCCTCCGGGGGCGAGGCGCTGGCCATGGCGCGGGCGCACACGCCCGACGTCGCGGTCCTGGACCTGCAGATGCCCGACCGGGACGGCATCTCCGTCGCCGGCGAGCTGGCGGCCGTGCTGCCCGGCTGCGCGGTCGTCATCGTCACCGGGCACGGCCGGGCCGGGCACCTCAAGCGTGCGCTGGCGGCCGGTGTGCGCGGTTTCCTGCCCAAGACGGTCAGCGCGCCGGTGCTCACCGACGTCGTCCGCACCGTCGCCCGCGGCGGGCGCTACGTCGACCCCGAGCTGGCCGCCGAGGCGATCAGTGCCGGCGACAGCCCGCTCACACCGCGCGAGGCCGACGTCCTGGAGCTGGCGGCGGGCGGCGCCCCGGTGGAGGAGATCGCCGCCCGCGCCCACCTGTCGCCGGGTACGGTGCGCAACCACCTGTCCTCGGCCGCCGGCAAGCTCGGCGCGGCCAACCGGCACGCCGCCGTGGAGGTCGCCCGCCGCCACGGGTGGATCTGAAGGAGGACCTTCCTGCGGCCCGCTAGCCGGCCTCGTTGCCGCCGCGGATGGGGAGGTCGTCGCGCTGGGCCTCGTCGTCGGTGGTCAGCGTGACCGTGTCCTTCTCGCCACCGTCCCCGCGGTCGTGGCCCGGCGTGCCGTCGACCAGGTCGCCGTCCGGGTCGGAGGTGGCGGGGGAGTCGTTGTAACCGCTGTTCTCGGGCTCGGTCATGCCAGGTCCTCTCAGGTGCTGTCGGGGGTCGCGCGCTCGGCGATCGCGGCGTCGGTGTCGGCCTTGGCCGGCAGGTCGTCACCCGAGGCGGCGTCCCGCTCGATCGCCTCGTCGGCGGTGAGGGGGACCTCGTCGAAGCCCGTGCCGGTGCTGCTGTCGTCGCCGCTGCCCGACGCGGTGGGGACGTCCTGCTGGATCCGGTCGCTGCCCTGGGGGTCGGTCACGGGAGCCTCCTGTGCGACGGCGCTGTCCCCGGGGCCATGCCCTCCGCGGGGCCCCCGAAACGGCCGGCGGCCGCCGTGCAGAGCTGTCGGCCCTCGATCAGAAGGCGGCCTCGGGGACCTCCATGAGGGCGTTGTCGGTGGCCCCCACGATCGCCCGCTCACCGGCCAGGCGCGGCAGCACCTGGGTGGTGAAGAAGCGGGTGGCGGCGAGCTTGCCCTCGTAGAAGTGCCGGTCCCGCTCGCCCACCTCGCCGGCCAGCGCGGCCAGCGCGACCTCGGACTGGCGGACCAGCAGCCACGCGGTGACCAGGTCGCCGACGGCCAGCAGCAGCCGGGAGGTGTTCTGGCCGACCTTGTAGAGGCTGGTCGCGTCCTGCTGGGCGGCGGTCAGGTGCCCGAACATCGCGGTGAGCATCGCCTGGACCTCGCCGAGGGCGGTGGCCAGGTGCGCCCGCTCCTCCTTGAGCCGGCCGTTGCCGGCCTCGGCCTCGATCGTGGCCTGGATCTGCGTGGCCAGCCAGGTCAGCGCGACGCCGCCGTCCCTGACGACCTTGCGGAAGAAGAAGTCCTGGCCCTGGATCGCCGTCGTCCCCTCGTAGAGGGTGTCGATCTTGGAGTCGCGGATGTACTGCTCGATCGGGTGGTCCTGCAGGTAGCCCGAGCCGCCGAGGGTCTGCAGCGACTCGGCGGTGAGCAGCTGGGTGGCCCGCTCCGAGCCGAAGCCCTTGACCACCGGCAGCAGCAGGTCGTTGACCCGGGCGGCCAGGCGGGCCTCCTCGCTGTCGGCGGTGCCGGCGGCCTCGGCCTCGGTCACCCGGTCGCGGAACGTCGCGGCGTAGAGGTACAGCGCCCGCATGCCCTCGGCGTAGGCCTTCTGCAGCATCAGCGAGCGGCGGACGTCGGGGTGGTGGGTGATGGTCACCCGCGGCGCGTCCTTCGACGTCGCGGTGAGGTCGGCGCCCTGCACCCGCTCCTTGGCGTACGCCAGCGCCTGCAGGTAGCCGGCCGACAGGGTGGCGATCGCCTTGGTGCCCACGAACATGCGGGCGTGCTCGATGACCTCGAACATCTGCGCGATGCCGTCGTGCACCTCGCCGACCAGCCAGCCCGTGGCCGGCACCGGGCCGTCGCCGAAGGTGAGCTCGCAGGTCGTGGAGACCTTGAGGCCCATCTTCCGCTCGACGTTGGTCACGTGGACGCCGTTGCGCTCGCCGAGCGCGCCGGTCTCCAGGTCGACGTGGAACTTGGGGACGACGAACAGCGACAGGCCCTTGGTGCCCGGCCCCGCGCCCTCGGGACGGGCCAGCACCAGGTGGACGATGTTGTCCGACAGGTCGTGCTCGGCCGAGGTGATGAACCGCTTGACGCCGGTGATGTGCCAGGAGCCGTCCTCCTGCCGCACGGCCCTGGTGCGGCCGGCGCCGACGTCGGACCCGGCGTCGGGCTCGGTGAGCACCATGGTCGCGCCCCACTTGTGCTCCAGCATGAGCGCGGCCAGGCGCTTCTGGTCGGGGGTGCCCAGCTCGTCGAGGATCGCGGCGAACGCGGCCCACGAGCCGTACATGAAGACCGCGGGGTTGGCCCCGAGGACCATCTCGAAGGCGGCCCAGGTCAGCGCGTGCGGGGCGCCGAAGCCGCCGAGGTGCTCGGGCAGGTCGAGGCGGAACCACTCGCCGTCCTCGATGGCCCGCACCGACTCCTTGAAGCTCTCGGGGAGCGTCACCGAGTGCGTGGCCGGGTCGAACACCGGCGGGTTGCGGTCGGCGTCGGTGAAGGACGCGGCGATCGGCCCCTCGGCCAGCCGGCGGACCTCGGCGAGCACGCCGCGGGCCGTCTCGGCGTCCATCTGCTCGAACGGGCCGGTGCCGAACCGGTCCTTGGTGTCGAGGAACTCGAACAGGTTGAACTCGAGGTCCCGCAGGTTCGCGGTGTAGTGGCTCATGCGGTGGGGCTCCCGTGCTCCGTGCCGGTGGGGCGGCGAGGTCGTACTCGCCGGTAACAAAACGTATTACCGACCGGTAACCAGGGCAACCACCGCCGCCCCGGCGGGGGGGGTACCCCGGTCCCCTCCCCCGGAGGGGGCGGTGGACCTCAACCGCCGTCCCGGCCGTGCCGATCACCTGCCCGTGACCCGACGTGCCACCGCCCTCGCCACCGCTGCCCTCACGACCGTGCTGGCGGCCTGCGGCACCACCGCTCCCGACGCCGCCGGGACCTCCGCCGCGCCCTCGGCCCCGACGGCCGAGGACGGCGCCACCCTCGTCATCGGTTCGGTCAGCGACGACCCCGAGGAGGAGGCGGAGGTCTTCCAGCCCTTCATCGACCACGTCGCGGAGCAGCTGGCCGACGCCGGTGTCGGCCGCGGCGAGGTCGTGGTGGCCGAGTCGGCCGAGGAGATGGCCGAGCTGCTGCGCTCGGGTGAGGTGGACCTCTACGTCGACAACATGTACGGCGTCACCGGCGTCGTCCTCGGCGGTGCCGGCACCCCCGTGCTGCGGCGGTGGAAGGACGGCGAGCCGACCTACCACAGCGTCGTCGTCGCCCGGCGGGACAGCGGGATCACCGCTCCCGAGCAGCTGCTCGGACACACGGTCGCCTTCGAGGAGGAGACCTCCACCGACGGCTGGTTCCTGCCCTCCAGCACCCTGCGCGGGCTGGGCCTCTCGCTCACCCAGGTGGCCGAGCCGGTGTCCCCCGTCGCGCCCGACGAGGTCGGCTACGTCTACTCCGGCGACGACGAGAACACCGTCTTCCTCGTCCTCGACGGCCGGGTGGCGGCCGGCGCCCTGAGCGAGGAGGACCTCGCCGAGAACGCCGGCTCGCGGGCCGACGAGCTGGTCACGGTGGCCCGGTCCATCGAGGTCCCCCGGCACGGGGTCGTCGCCCGGGTCGGCCTCGATCCCGAGCTGCTGCAGGCGGTGACCGGCGTGCTCGCGGCGCTGGACGAGACCGCCGGGGGGCGCGAGGTGCTCGAGGAGTTCGACAGCACCGCCCAGTTCGACGCGCTCACCCCGGAGGACCTCGCGCCGGTCCTGCAGTTGCGTGAGGCGCTGGACGATGCGCGCCCCTGACCGCGGTGCGGCCCGGTGGTCCCGGGCCGCCCTCGGGCGACTGGGCCTGCGCACCCGCTTCGCCCTCACCGTCGCCGCCGTCGTCGTCCCCTTCGGGGTCGCGACGACCCAGCTGGCGATCCAGCAGCAGGTCGCGGCGCTGCAGGCCCACGCCGAGGAGAACGCCCTCGGGGTGCTGAGCCTGCTGGACTCCGGCGTCACCAACCTGGTGGTGGCGGGGGACGTCTCCGGTCTGCACGACGTGCTCGGGGACGTGCGCCGGCACGAGGGTGTCGCCGACGCCTACGTGCTGGACGGGGACGGCGTCCTGCTCGCCGACGGCACCCCCGACGAGGACCGGCGGTTCTCCGCCGTGCCGCTGCACGACGAGGTCGCCGCGGCCCTGGAGGACTCCGGCGGACGGCCCGTGGTCCTGGAGAACGCCGACCACCTCGACACCGCCCTGCCGCTGATGCTGGGCGACGACCGCATCGGCACCGTCGTGGTCGACTACAGCCTCGCCGAGGTGCAGGCCGAGGTCACGGCCGCCCGCCGCACCGGCGTCCTCGTGGGTCTGCTGTTCACGGTGCTGGCCGTGCTCGCCGTCAGCCTGATGGCCGGCCGCATCACCCGGGCCCTGGTCCGGCTCACCGACGCCGCGCGGGTGGCCGCCGAGGACCACCTGCCGCGCGTGCTGACCGCGGTCCGGCAGGGCCGGGTGGTGACCGCCGACCTGCTGCCCGAGCCGGTCGAGGTGGGGGACGGCCGGGAGGCGCGCGGGCTCGCCGACGCCCTCAACGCCTACCGCCTGGTGGTCACGGGCATGGCCGGCGACCTGGCCCGCCTCCTGCGGGAGACCGACGCCCGCTTCGCCAGCGCCTTCGACGGCTCACCCGTCGGCATGGCGATCCTCGACCCGGCCGACCACCGTCCCGTCGCGGTCAACGACGCGCTGTGCCGGTTGCTCGGCCGGACGCGCGAGGACCTGTCCGCCGCGCCGCTGACCGACCTGGTGCACGGCGAGGACCGGCCCGCCCACGACGCCCGGATGACCGGGCTGCTGGAGGGTGGCGGCCCGGGGGTGCCGGTGGAGATCCGCTACGTCCGGGGCGACGGCGAGGTGCTGTGGACGATGGCCAGCATCGCCCTGCACCGGGACGAGGACGGCACCGTCCAGGCGGTGTTCGTGCAGCTGGTCGACGCCTCCGCCCGCAAGCGCGCCGAGGGCGACCTCCTGCGGCTGGCCTACCACGACCCGCTCACCGGGCTGCCCAACCGCACGTACCTGCTGGAGACCCTCGACCGCGCGCTCGGGCGCGCCCGCCGCACCGACACCCCGATGGCCGCCCTGCTGCTGGACGTCGACCACTTCAAGGTGGTGAACGACAGCCTCGGGCACGACGCCGGCGACGTCCTCCTCCGCGAGGTCGCCACCCGGCTGCGCACCGCGGTCCGTGAGGGGGACACCGTCTCCCGCTTCGGGGGTGACGAGTTCGTGGTGGTCGCCGAGCCGGAGTGCGACGACGAGGGCGCCCTGGCGCTGGCCCGGCGCATCGAGGAGGCCCTCGCCGCGCCGGTCGTCGTCGACGGCCGTGCGGTGCACGTCTCGGCGAGCATCGGCGTCGCCGTGTCCCGTGGTGAGCGGGACTCCCGCGGCCTGCTGCGCGACGCCGACACGGCGGCGTACTGGGCCAAGGCCCGGGGGCGGGCCCGCTCCGAGCTCTTCGACGAGGAGCTCCGCCGCCGCGCCGACGCCCGGCTGGAGACCGAGCAGGACCTGCGCCAGGCCCTGGACCGCGACGAGCTGTCGCCGTACTACCAGCCGGTCGTCTCGACGGTGACCGGCGAGGTGCTCGGCTTCGAGGCGCTGGCGCGCTGGGAGCACCCCACGCGCGGCCTGCTCTCCCCGGCTGCCTTCCTCGAGGTCGCGCTGGAGACCGGTCTCGTGGTCGCGCTGGGCCGGCGCGTGCTCGAGCGGGCCTGCCGGGACCTCGCCGCGTGGGACGCCGCCCGTGACCCCGCCGAGCTCGCGGCCGGCGCGCCCCTGCCGTGGGTGTCGGTGAACATCGACGCCCAGCAGCTCCACCTCGACGGTTTCGCCGACGACGTCGCCCGGGTCCTGGCCGAGACGGGGACCTCGCCGGACCGGATCCGGCTCGAGCTGACCGAGAACGCCTTCCTCGACCTGACCTCGGTCGAGGCGGCCCGGCGGTTGCGGGCCATCGGGGTCCGGCTGGCCGTGGACGACTTCGGCACCGGCTACTCCTCCCTGCAGTACCTGCGCCGGCTGCCGGTCGACGTGCTCAAGATCGACCGCTCGTTCCTCGAGGACCTCCCTGTGGACCCGCAGGCGGCAGCCGTCGTCGAGGCCATCGTCCAGCTCTCCCACACGATGCGGCTCACGGTCGTGGCGGAGGGCGTCGAGACCACCGAGCAGCTGGCCCACCTGGGTGCGATGGGGTGCGACGCCTCGCAGGGCTACCTCATCGCCCGTCCGATGCCCGCCACGGCGGTCCCGGGCTTCCTCGGGCGGGTCCCGGTCCGTTCCGCTCCGGTGCTGGCCACGGTCGCCGGCTGACCGGCCCGAGCGGGGGTCAGCGGTTGCGGCGGCGGGCGCGCACCACGGCGCCGGCGAGCGAGGCGATCAGTGCCCCGAGCGCGGCGGCGATGAGCAGCGCCAGCACCAGCGGCGCCTGGACGTCGGTGAAGACGAGGCTGATCTGCACGGTCTGTCCGTTGAAGACGACGAACAGCACCAGGATCACCGTGACGGCGATCAGCAGGGCCAGCGCCAGGCCCAGGCCGGCCGTGCGGCCGGCCGACCGCGCACGGGACGGCGTCCCGGAGCGGGTGGTGGCGGGCGGCGTCGACGCCGGCGCGTCCGTCCCGTGCGGGGCGGCGCCGGTCGCGAACGGGTCGGTGCCCGGCGCTGAGGGCCGGGGCTCGGCAGGCGTTCCGGGAGCGGTCACGCAGGAGGACTGTCCGCCCCGGCGGGACCTCAAACGGCGTTCACCGGGGCGTCCGGCCCCGGGGCTCAGTCGCGGTCGGCCGCGGGTTCCGTCTCCGCCGGCGGGTACGACGGGCCGGCGGCGCCGTCGGCCGGGCCGACGTCCCCGGGGCCCTCGGAGTCCGGCGCCGGCGGCCCCGACGTGCTGCTGCCGAGCGGGCCGACGCTGCGCGGCTCCTCCGGCTGGGGCATCTTCTGCTCGCGGGTGCTCACCCCGCCGAGTCTGCGGCCCGCGGAGCGGCCCGGCGACCGGGGAGGGTCACCCCGACAGCGACGGGCCGGCCTCGTGCGCGGGGTGTCCCGCGCTGCGCTCGCGCTGCTTCATGCGGGCCTCGTGGACGTGCCGGTCGCCGTCGGACAGCTCGTTCCTCGCCCGCTCGTCGAAGGCGCGGAAGACCGACCAGTAGGAGGCGTCGTAGTCCTCGACGATCTGGAAGGTCCACCGGTCGGCGATGACGTTGCGGCCGACCAGGTCGCGCTCGAGGTCGTCGGCCAGCTGGGTGTGCCCCGCCTTGCGGAACAGCTCGACGGCGTCCTGCAGGAGCAGGTCGGCCTTGCCCGAGTGCTGGTGGAACCCGTAGAGCTGGCCTCGGGCCTGCTCGATCGTCTCGAGGGCCTCGGAGAGCCTGCCCAGCCCCTCGACGGTCGTGTCGTCGAGGTCGGGGCGGCTGCGGTCGACGGTCACCGGCCCATCCTGCGGGCTGGTGCGCGGCCCTGCCCGGCGAGTGGTGCGGCCGGCGGGCGGGGTCCGGCGCCGGCGGGGGACGGCGGTGGTCAGGCGGGCCGGGGAGCGGGAGCCGAGCCGGCGACGGCCAGGTCGACCAGCCGCTCGGCCAGCGCGCGGCCGTGCGCGGCCGGGCCGTCGGGGCCGAGCAGGCCACCGGAGAGGTACATGCCGTCGATGATCAGGTGCACCTGGGCGGCGAGGTCCTCGCCGGCCCCGGGAGCGACCTGCTCGGCCAGCCGCTCGAGGCGGGCGTGCAGCTCGAACTTGTAGTCCGCCGCGGCGCTGCGTGCCGGGTGCTCCGGGTCGTCGTACTCGCTGCTGACGTTGGTGAAGGGGCAGCCGCGGAAGCCGGCGCGCGTCACGTCGCGCTCGACGGCGTCGACGACCGACAGCAGCGCGGCCCGCGGGTCCCCCTGGAGGCGGACCAGCTCGGCGTCGATGCCGGCCAGCACGGTGGCCGCCTTGCGGGCCAGGTAGGCGCCGACCAGGTCGTCCTTGCTCTTGAACAGCCGGTAGACCGTCATCTTGCCCAGGCCGGTCTCGCGGACCAGCTCGTCCATGCCCACGCTGCGCGAGCTGCGGCCGGCGAACAGCCGCTCGGCGGTGTCGAGGACGATCGCCTCCCGCTCCACGCGGCTGCGGCGGACCGGGGCCGAGGGGTCGGCGTCGGCGAGGGGCAGGGCGGCAGCGGTCACGCGGTGATCGTGCCGCGTCCCGTGACGGAGCAGTTCGCGGCACGCCGGGCGCCGGGCACGGGTGGTCGCTCTGCGTGCCGAGGGGCGAACGCGCAGGTCGGGACGCCGGGGAGCGGTGGGACCGGTGTGACGACGGCGCGCCGGCGGCCGCCGGCTCAGGGGCGGCGGGTGCGGCGGGGGTTGGCGAGCAGGCGCACGACGGCCTCGGCGCCCTGCTCGGCGCGTGGGCCCTCGGACCGCTCGTCCGGGGTGTCGTGCGTCGGCCGGTCCTCACGGGGGGTGTCCTCCATGCCCCCAGCGTGCCCGGCGGGTCGTGTCCCGGGACGGGCCCGTGAGCAGCGACGACCCGTCCGGGTGCGAGATCTGCCTCACGTCCCGCCCGACCCGGCCCCCGGCTCGGCGCGACCAGGCTCCGGGCGGGACGGGTCCGTCCCGCCGATCAGGTGCCGGGGCTGTCGGCGGGGCCGTCGCCGCGGTCCCCGCCCTCCGCGGGCTCGTCGGGGTGCGGGGTGCGGCCGGCGTCGGGCTCCTCGCCCGCGGGGTCGCCCTCCGCCCGCTCGGGGCTGCGCGGCGGCCGTTCGGACTCGGTCACGGCGTCCTCCTCGGGTGCAGGGTCGGTGCGGTCACCAGGGCCTTGCCCCACGCCCGCACCGCCGAACCCCGACGGTCAGCCGACCGGGACGGCGTCCGGGACGCGCGGCAGCAGCTCCCCGACCGCGGCGGTGCCGGGCAGGGCGCCGCGCGCACCGGGCCCGGTCGTCGACAGCGCCGCGGCCGCGGCCGCCTCCCGCACCGCGCCGGCGAGGTCGCAGCCCCGCGCGAGCGCGGCGCCCAGCGCCCCGGTGAAGCAGTCACCGGCGCCGGTGGTGTCCACCGCCTGCACCGGCGGCGGGGCCTGCAGCAGCACCGGCCCGTCAGCGGGCACCACCAGCGCCCCGCGGGCGCCCAGCGTCACCACGGTGGCGGCCGCGCCGAGGCCGCGGGCCAGCCCGGCCAGCTCGGCGGGGGAGCGGGGCGCGGGGTCGGCGCCGGCCAGCTGCACCAGCTCGTGCTCGTTGGGCACCAGCACGGCCACGCGCCGCAGCAGCTCCGGCGGCAGCGGCTGCGGCGGCGCCGGGGTGAGGACGACGGTGCCCGACGCCGCGTCGGCCGCCGCCCGCACCGCGGCCAGCGGGACCTCGAGCTGCAGCAGGACCACCGCGGCCCGCCGGACCGCGGGGACGTCGACGTCGGCCGGTGTCAGCGCGGCGTTGGCCCCGGGGACGACCACGATGAGGTTCTCGCCGCTGCCGTCCTCGACCGGGATGGTCGCCGAGCCGGTCGGCCGGCCCGGTGTCCGCAGCACGAGTGAGGTGTCCACCCCCGCGTCGGCCAGCGCGGCCACCTGCCGGTCGCCGGCGGGGTCCCCGCCGACCCGGCCCACCATCGCCACGCCGGAGCCGGCCAGCCGGCCGGCGGCCGCGGCCTGGTTGGCGCCCTTGCCGCCCGGGGCGAGCACCGCCTCCCGGCCGACGACGGTCTCCCCGCGGCCGGGCAGCCGCCCGACGGCGACGAGGACGTCCTCGTTGAGGCTGCCGACGACGGTGACGGACACGGGCGACCTCCGGTCTGCGGGGACGGGCGGGGTCATCCTGCGGGGCCGTCGCCCCCCGGCGCCTCGTCGGGGTGGACGCCCGAACCGGTGCGGCGGGCCCACACCGGCAGCCCGTACCAGAGGCCGACCGCGACGAGCAGCACCGCTGTGGCGCCGACCAGGCCGGGACCGCGGCCCAGCACGACGTCGAGCACGAGCAGCACGCCGCTGGTGATGGCCAGCACCAGCAGCGCCAGGCCGACCACGAGCATCCGGTCGGCCACCGCGATGAGCACCGCCTTCTGCCGCCGCCGGAACACCAGGCGGTGGAAGGACACCGGCGCAATGAGGACCACCGTGGCCAGCGCCGTGGCCAGCAGCGTGACGGTGTAGACGGTGAGCGCGAAGGCGTCCAGCTCGGCGAAGCGGGAGGTGAAGGCCAGCCCGAGCAGGAAGGCGAACAACACCTGCACGCCGGTGATCGCCACCCGCAGCTCCTGCAGCAGCTCGGCGAGGTTGCGGTCGAGCACCTGGTCGAGCGTCTCGCCACGGGCCCGGGCGCTGCGGACGGCGTCCGCGGGGTCGAACCGCGCACGCGCCCGCGTCCCGGCGTCCGACCCGTCCGCGGTCACGGTCCCCGGGTACCCGGCGACGCCGGTCACCGACACCCGTTTCCCGAGGTCGGCGGCGCGGTACCGCCGGAGGACCGACGAAGGAGGGGCCGTGGCCGACGACGACAGGGACACCGTCCGCGAGGAGTTCGACGAGGCGGTCAACATGAGCGCCTCCGAGCTGGAGGAGTGGCTCGCGACCGACGAGTCGCAGTCGGTGGGGCAGAAGAGCGGCGGGTCCGGCGAGTCGACCGGCCACGAGTCCGGCCGGCGCATCGTCGAGCTGCTGCGGAAGAAGGGCGGCGACCTCACCGACGACGACTACGCGCACATGCGCAAGGTCCACGGATACGTGCAGCGGCACACGGCCCAGGAGCCGGGGAAGGAGGACGTCGAGCACTCGAGGTGGCGGTACTCCCTGATGAACTGGGGCCACGACCCGCTGAAGAAGAAGTAGCCCGCCGCGTGCGCCTCGACGACCCGCGCCGCAACGACCCGGCGCAGTACGACGCGCTGGCCGACCAGTGGTGGGAGGCCTCCGGCGGGTTCGCGATGCTGCACTGGCTGGCGGCCTCGCGCGCCGAGCACATCCCGCCGGCGGCCGGACCCGGCGCGCTGCTGGTCGACCTGGCCTGCGGCGGCGGTCTCATGGCGCCGCACGCCGCCCGGCTGGGCTACCGGCACGTCGGCGTCGACCTCAACGCCGCGGGGCTGGCCGTGGCCGCCCGGCACGGCGTGCGCGCCGTCCGCGGGTCGGTGCTGGCCGTGCCGCTGCGCGACGCGTGCGCCGACGTGGTCGTGGCCGGCGAGGTCCTCGAGCACGTCGCCGACGACGTGGCGGTGCTCGCCGAGGCCGCCCGGCTGCTGCGGCCGGGCGGGACGCTGGTCGTCGACGCGATCGCCGCCACCCGGCTGGCGTCCCTGGTCGCCGTCCGGATCGCCGAGCGGCTGCCGGGCGGGCCGCCGCCGGGCATCCACGACCCCGCCCTGTTCGTCGACCGGCGCCGGCTGCTCGCCGCGGCCGACCGGCTCGGCCTGGACCTGCGGCTGGTCGGGCTGCGCCCGTCCCTGCGCGACGTGCTGGCCTGGCGGCGGGGCCGGCGCGACGTCGTCCGGATGCGTGCGCTGCCCACGACGGCGGTGCTCTTCGCCGGGTACGGCCGCAGACGCGACCCGTCACGACCGCCCGGGGACGCCGGGACACCACAGCGGCGGGCCACCGCGCCCGCCGATACGGTCGGGGCATGACCTCGCTGCTGACCAGCACGTCCCGGGGGCCGCGCTGGTGAGCGCCGCGGTGCTGACCGGCGCCGGCGCGGCGCTGCCGGCGACCCTCGACCAGGACGCCGCGTGGGAGGGCTTCTTCGCCCGGCACTACGCGGGCGTGCGCGCCGCCCGCCGCATCTGGGACAGCGCGGGCGTGCGCACCCGGCACGCCGTGGCCAACCCCGTCGACGAGGACCTCAGCCGGTGGGGCACCGGCGCCCGCATGGCCCGCTACGTCCAGGAGGCCCTGCCCCTGGGCAAGCAGGCCGTCGCCGGTGCGCTGGACGCCGCCGGCCTGGCCCCCGGCGACGTCGGGCTGTTCGCCGTGGCCACGTGCACCGGGTACGCCACCCCGGGGCTCGACATCCGGCTGGCCAGTGACCTCGGCATGCCGCCGGGGCTGCAGCGGCTGCTGGTCGGGCACATGGGCTGCTACGCGGCGATCCCGGGGATCGCGGCCGTCGGCGACTTCGTCACCGCCCGCTCGCGCCCCGCGGTGCTGCTGTGCTGCGAGCTGACCAGCCTGCACGTGCAGCCGGCGCAGCGGGAGCTGGACCAGGTGGTCGCGCACGCGCTGTTCTCCGACGCCGCGGCCGCCGTCGTCGTCGAGCCCGGGGCCGGCCGCGGACGGCGGCTGGCCGGCGTGGTCGCCCGCACCGACCCCTCCACGGCCGACCACATGACCTGGGACGTCACCGACCTGGGCTTCCGCATGGGCCTGTCGCCGCGGGTGCCCGACGTCCTGTCCCGGCACGTCGGCGACGTCGTGGCCGAGCTGCTCGCCGGCGCGGGCCTGCGCGTCGAGGACGTCGCCGGCTGGGCCGTGCACCCCGGCGGGCCGCGCATCCTCGACGTCGTCCGCGACGAGCTGGGCCTGGCCGAGGAGCAGATGGGCGCCTCCCGCCGGGTGCTCGCCGAGCACGGCAACTGCTCGTCGGCCACCGTGCTGCTGGTGCTCCAGGAGCTCGCCGACGTCGAGGGCCCGGTCGTGGTCATGGCCTTCGGCCCGGGTCTGACGCTCTACGCCGCCCTTCTGCTGCCCGTCTGACCGCCCCTCCGCGCCCTCCCTGGGGCTACCCTCCGCGATGATCGTCACTCTGCGGCAGGGAGGCTGGTCGTGGCCCCGTCGGGATCGCCCGTCCGCGTGTTCCTGGTCGACGACCACGAGGTGGTCCGCCGCGGCGTGGCCGAGGTGCTCGAGGACGACCCCGGGCTGGTCGTGGTCGGGGAGGCCGGCACGGTCGCCGAGGCGCTGGCCCGCGTCCCGGCGGTCCGGCCCGACGTCGCCGTGGTGGACATGCGCCTGCCCGACGGCGACGGCGCCGACGTCGTCCGGCAGCTGCGTGCCCGGCTGCCCGGCACGCGCTTCCTCGTGCTCTCCAGCTACACCGACGACGAGGCGGTCGCCGCCGCGCTCGCCGCGGGGGCGGCCGGCTACCTGGTCAAGCAGGTGCGCGGCGCGGACCTGGTCTCGGCGGTGCGGACGGTGGCGGCCGGCGGGACGCTGGCCACGGGACTCGGTCGCCGTCCGCGGCCCGACGGCGACGTCGAGCGGCGGCTGGCGGCCCTGACCGAGCAGGAGCGGACGGTCCTGGCGCTGATCGGCGAGGGGCTGACCAACCGGCAGATCGGCGACCGGATGGGCCTGGCCGAGAAGACGGTCAAGAACTACACCAGCCACCTGCTGGCCAAGCTGGGTCTCGAGCGGCGCACCCAGGCCGCGATCCTCGCCACCGAGCTGCGGGAGCGGCGGCCGGGCGGCTGACCCCTCCCGGCGCGCGTCTCAGCCGGGGACCGGTCGCGGTACCGACCAGGTCACCTCGGTGCCCGCGGGCCCGCCGACCGTGCTCATCCGCCCGCCGTGCCACGCGGCCCGCTCCGCGAGGTTGGCCAGCCCGCTGCGCACGGTGACCGCCGGCAGCCCCCGGCCGTCGTCGGCGACCACCAGGCACACCTCCGCGTGGGGGTTCTCCCCGACGTCCAGCGTGACCGCCACGCGCGTCGCCCCGGCGTGCCGGACGACGTTGCTGACCAGCTCCCGGACCACCGCGAGCAGGTCGGCAGTCAGGGTGGGCGGCAGCCCGTCGAGGTCACCGCGCAACCGCAGGTCGGGCCGGACGCCGGAGCCCTCGGTCGCCAGCCGCACCACCTCGGCCAGCCGGCGGCCGAGGCCGGCCGGGGCGCTCTCCCCGTCGCGCAGGCCGAAGATCGACGAGCGGATCTGGGTGATGGTGGCGTCGAGCTCGTCGACGCTGCGCTCCACCCGCTGGGCGGTGTAGGGGTCGACGTCCTCCAGGGCGCGGGCGACCCGGTCGAGCGCCAGCGCGGTGGCGTAGAGCCGCTGGACGACGTGGTCGTGCAGGTCGCGGGCGATCCGGTCCCGGTCGGCCTGCACCAGCAGCCGGCGCTCGCGCCGCTGGCTGCGGGCCAGCTCCAGGGCGACCGCGGCCTGTGCGGCGAAGGCCGACAGGGCGTCGAGGTCCTCGGTGTCGAACGGCTCCCGGTCGCGGGCGCGCAGGCAGACGATCGTCCCCAGCGAGGGGCCGAGCGGCACGATGACCGCCGACCGGTACTCGCGGATCAGCTCGACGGCGACCGCGGCGTGCCGGCCGCGCACCGGGTCGACGTTGATGTCCTCGACCAGCTCCCCGACGCCGGAGCGGTGCACCCGCCCGACGTGCGTGTCCTCCAGCGGCACCCGCACGCCCTCGAGGTCCTGCGCGCCGGGCCCGGCCGCGGCGACGATGGTCAGCGCCCCGGCGTCGCCCTCCTGCGCGACGAGCACCCCGGCGCGGTCGGCGCCGCTGAGCTCGGCCACCCGGGTGACCACCGTGGCGAGCACGGCCTCGGGCTGGGCTCCCGACAGCAGCGCGGTGGACACCTCGGTCGCGGCCTGGACCCACGCCCGGCGGCGTTCGGCGGACTCGGCCAGCCGCGCGTTCTCGATGGCCAGCCCGGCCGCGCCGGCCAGGGCGAGGACGGCCTCCTCGTCGGCCTCGGTGAACGGCTCCCCGGTCCGCTTCTCGGTGAGGTAGAGGTGGCCGAAGACGGCGTCGCGCACGCACACGGGGACGCCGAGGAAGGAGTGCATCGGCGGGTGCCCCAGGGGGAACCCGACCGACCCGGGGTGGGCGCCGAGGTCGTCGAGCCGCAGTGGCACCGGGTGGTCGACCATCAGGCCGAGGATGCCCTCGCCCTCGGGCAGCCGGCCGATGCGGGCGTGGTCGGACTCGTCCATGCCGACGATGACGAAACGGTCGAGCCGCCGGCCGTCCGGCGTCAAGACGCCGAGGGCGCCGAAGGTGGCGTCGACGGTGCCCACCGCCGCCTCGACGATGTCGTGCAGCGTCGCCTCGAGGCGCCCGCCCGCCGCGGCCGCCCGCACCGCCGCGGCGAGCGCGGGCTCGCCGCTCGTCGGCGTGCCCTCCGGGCCGGGCGGGGTCACGGCCCGTCCGGAGGGGTCTGGGGGCGGTCGGTCGACCGGGTCCTCACGCGCCGCGGGCCAGGCGGCGCCCCGCGCGCGGCACCACGGGCCGGAGCAGCGTGCGGCCGGCGCCGCCGACGAGGACCAGGTCCCCACCGCGGCCGGCTGCCTCCAGCGCGTCGAACACCGACTGCTCGACGGTGGCCGTGCGGACCCGCCCGGTCACGCCGGTCTCGGCGATCGCCCGCACGACCTGGGCCTCCACCTGTGCCCGCACCGCGGCCCGCGTGCGCTCGCCGGCCGACCGGGGAGCGGGCACCAGGCCGTCCGGCGCGTCGGCGACCACGCCGGCGGCGAGCACGGTGCCGTCCCGGCGGGCGGCCTCGCGCAGCGCCCACACCAGCGCGCCGTAGGTGGCCGGGGAGCCGTCCACGTGCACGACGAGCCGGGGCCGGGGACGGCGCGGCAGCAACGGTGCCAGCCGGAGCGGTTCGACGGGCGTGTCGGCCATGCGGGGATCGTGGCGTGCACCTCTCCGATCGGACAGGGACCAAAGGCCCTCAATCCGGAACTCGATCGACTGGTGTGGCGTCCAGCGTCGCGGTGACCACCGCGGTCCCGCCGTCGGAGGACACGTCGACCCGTGCGGACAGCCCGGCCCGGGTCACGACGTCGGCCAGTCCGGGCGCCTGGTCGCCGCCGACCTCGACCAGCAGGCTGCCGCCGGGCGCCAGCCAGGCGGGCGCGCCGGCGGCCACGCGGCGGTGGACCCCCAGCCCGTCCGGCCCGCCGTCGAGCGCCGTCCGCGGTTCGTGCAGCCGCGCCTCGGGCGGCAGCAGGGCCAGCGCGCCGGTGGGCACGTAGGGCGCGTTGACCACGAGGACGTCGACCGCGCCGCGCAGCCGCCCGGGCAGCGCGTCGTAGAGGTCGCCGCCGTGCACCGACCCGCCGACCGGGCCGAGGTTGCGACGCGCGTAGGGCAGGGCCGCCGGGTCGACGTCGGCGGCGTGCAGCTCGGCCAGCTCGACGGCGGTGGCCACCGCCAGCCCGACCGCGCCGCAGCCGCAGCACAGGTCGACGGCGACCGGCCGGCGTCCGGTGCGCGCCCGGACGCCGGCGGCCGCCTGCACCGCGCGGGCGACCAGGGCCGCCGTCCGCTGCCGGGGCACGAAGACGCCCGGGCCGACGGCGATCCGCAACCCGCAGAACTCGACGGCGCCGAGGAGGTGCTCCAGCGGCGTGCCTGCAGCCCGGCGGGCGGCGAGGTCGCCCAGCTCGGCGGGGGAGGCCGCGGCGTCGGCCAGCAGCCGGGCCTCGTCCTCGGCGAAGACGCACCCGGCCGCACGCAGCCGGGCGACGAGGTCGGCGGTGGCCGCGGGGGAGAGGAGCACGGACCGAGGTTGGCAGGCGGCGGTCCGCCCCGCTGCGGCCGGCCGTCGGGGGCCGCTGGTGAGTGGCCATGCAGAGATGTGCATACTGATGCCGTGTCCAAGGTGCTGAGCAGTCTGCCCGTCGGCGAGCGCGTGGGGATCGCCTTCTCGGGCGGCCTCGACACCTCCGTGGCGGTGGCCTGGATGCGCGACAAGGGCGCCGTCCCGTGCACGTACACCGCCGACATCGGCCAGTACGACGAGCCCGACATCGCCTCGGTGCCCGACCGGGCCGCCAGCTACGGCGCGGAGATCGCCCGGCTGGTCGACTGTCGCGCGGCGCTGGTCGAGGAGGGTCTGGCCGCGCTGACCTGCGGGGCGTTCCACATCCGCTCCGGCGGTCGCAGCTACTTCAACACCACCCCACTCGGCCGCGCGGTGACCGGCACGCTGCTGGTGCGCGCCATGCTGGAGGACGACGTCCAGATCTGGGGCGACGGCTCGACGTTCAAGGGCAACGACATCGAGCGGTTCTACCGGTACGGACTGCTGGCCAACCCGTCGCTGCGGATCTACAAGCCGTGGCTGGACGCCGCGTTCGTCGACGAGCTCGGCGGCCGCAGGGAGATGTCGGAGTGGCTGACCGCCCACGGCCTGCCCTACCGGGACAGCGCGGAGAAGGCCTACTCGACCGACGCCAACATCTGGGGCGCCACCCACGAGGCCAAGCGCCTCGAGCACCTCGACACGGGCATGGAGATCGTCGAGCCGATCATGGGCGTGCGGTTCTGGGACCCCACCGTCGAGATCGAGACCGAGGACGTGACGATCGGCTTCGTCAACGGCCGGCCGGTGTCGATCGACGGGAAGGAGTTCGACTCCGCCGTCGACCTGGTGCTGGCGGCCAACGCCGTCGGCGGCCGGCACGGCCTGGGCATGTCCGACCAGATCGAGAACCGGGTGATCGAGGCCAAGAGCCGCGGCATCTACGAGGCGCCGGGCATGGCGCTGCTGCACGCGGCCTACGAGCGGCTGGTCAACGCGATCCACAACGAGGACACGCTCGAGACCTACCACCTGCAGGGCCGGCGGCTCGGCCGGCTCATGTACGAGGGGCGCTGGTTGGACCCCCAGGCGCTCATGCTGCGGGAGTCGCTGCAGCGCTGGGTCGGCATGGCGGTGACCGGGGAGGTCACGCTGCGGCTGCGCCGGGGCGAGGACTGGTCGGTCCTCGACACGACGGGCCCGTCGTTCAGCTACCACCCCGACAAGCTGTCGATGGAGCGGACGGACAACCCCGCCTTCGGGCCGGGTGACCGCATCGGCCAGCTGACCATGCGCAACCTCGACATCGCCGACTCGCGCGCCAAGCTGGAGCAGTACGCCCGGCTGGGCATGGTCGGCGCTGAGCAGCCGGCCCTGGTCGGTGCCGCCCAGGCCGCGGCGACCGGGCTGATCGGGGACATGGTGGAGGGCGGCGCCGAGGCGATCGCCTCGCTCGGCGCGCGGGGCGCCGACGAGGAGTCGCTCGACCGCGCCGCGATGGAGGCCGGCAACGACTGACCGGCGTCCGCCGGCGCCACCCCGGACCACCCACCTCCCGCCGGTGTGAGTGCGGGTGCCGCGCCCGGACTGCTCGGCGCAGTCGAGACCGGGGCCGTCCGTCGTCAGAACGGTGGCGGGTCGTCGCCCGGGGGCGGCGGTGGGTCGGGCACCGGTGGTGGCGGGTCGGGTGCCGCGGGTGGCTGCACACCGGGTGGTCTCGTGGTGCGGGTGATCCCCGACGGGGTGGTGACGGTGAGGACGCCGTCGGCGTCCACCTGGAAGCGCCAGCCGCGGGCGTGGGTCTTGAGCCGGTGGTGGCTGCGGCACAGGCAGCACAGGTTGGCGCAGTCGGTGGGTCCGCCGCAGGCGTGCGGGACGACGTGGTCGGCGTCGGCCCACCCGACCCGCTGCCCGCAGGTGGGGAAGCGGCAGGTGCGGTCGCGGGTGCGCACGAAGCGCTGCTGAGCCGCAGACGGCGTGTAGGTGTCGACGGGCTCGGGGCGGTCGAGCACCGGGCAGCCGCAGTCGCCTTCACTCGGGTGGTCTCGGCAGCCGCGGCGGACGAGACGGCGCAGCTCGGCGAGGGTGCTGGTGGCCCGCAGCGTGCCGTCCTCGTCGGTGAGCGCGAGCGTCACCGACCCGCCCTGCGGGATGCGGACGCCGAGGGCGTCGAGCTGGGTCAGGAGCTCGCGGACCTGCGCGGCCGTGATGGGCAGCCCGTCGACCTTGCCGGGCTCGTCGGGTCGACCGGCGAGCGCGGCGAGGGTCGCGATGACCTGCAGCTGTGCGGTCACCGCCGGGCGGGTGTCGTCCCACGGCCGCTGGATGAGGTCGGTGAGCACCTGAGTGCGCAGCTGCCCGATCGGGCGCTCGTCACCGTCGGCCTTGAGCATCCGGGCCAGCCGGTCGAGCACGTCGTGGCAGGCCGCCGCGGTCGGCGCGGGCAGGTCCGCCGCCAGGGTGGCCATGCCGTCGCGCGGGGAGGGGTAGACCTGCACGTCGGCGTGGCGCTCGGCCTGCGTGCGGCGGGCGTCGACGGCGTCGGCGTCGAGCTCGAGCAGCAGCGCGAGTGCCTTCTTCTTGAGCTTGCCCACGGTCAGCGCGGTGGCCTCGGGCAGCAGCGCCGCCTCGACGCGGCGGGCGAGTGCCGGATCGGTGTGCTCCACCACCTCGGCCAGGGCCTTGGCGCGCGCCTCGTCCAGCTCTCCGGCGGCCAGCGTCGCCCAGGTGGCGGGCAACCCCTCCCGATAGGTCCACGCTCGCCGGGCCAGATGACTCGCGGTGCCGCGGCCGACGTTCAGGATCACCGCCAGCTCGGCGGGGAAGAACTCCGAGACACCCGGCAGCTCGGGATCCGGCGCCCACGACCCCGACCGCGCCCCCGGTGTGCCCGGCGCGGGATCGAGGTCAGCAGGCGTGTCGTCGGCCAGCCCGAGCACCAGCTCGGCCTTGTACGCGGCCGTGCGCGCCTCCAGCGCGGCCACCCGCTGCAACTCCGCGGCCTTCTGCTCCCGCGACAGCAACGCCACCGGCAACCGGCGGAACGGCGCAGGCCGCTCGACCAGCCAGCCCGCGAGCCCACGCTCCACGAGCGACCCGACGTCGGCGACCTCCTGCACGACTCCGAACCTACGCAGGGGGTACGACAGTCTCGGGACCCGAACCGGCCTCTGAGCAGGTCTTTTGCCCGTGAAAGGCCGAACGGGGGCGGAAGGGAGCGGCGGGGTCGGTCGCCCGATCAGGTCGCGGCCAGGAGCCGTGTCAGCGGAGCGGGCGCCGACGACGGGTCGAGCCGCTCGACCAGGGCGCGTGCGTACCGGGCCTTGCGGCCGCTGGTGGTCCCCAGGAACCGGTGCAGCTGCTGCTCCGGTGCGCGACCGCGGTGGGCGGGCTGGTGCCGGAAGGTCGTCAGGGCGCGGTACTCGCCGTGCGCCCGGGCGACCGCCTCGACGCCCGCCGTGCCGACGCTGCGGATGAGCTCCTCCTCGAGGTCCGCGACGCAGGCGAAGAACCCGGCCGACGCCAGGTCCTGCCGGGAGGGGGCGGCCCCGTACCCGTTCTCCTCCAGCGCGCGGGCGAAGAACCCCTCCTCGGCGGCGTCGTACAGCCCGGTCACGCGGACGCCGAGCCCGTCCGGGCCGAGGAGCGCGAGGTACCGGCGGATGCCCGTCGCGCCGCCCATGGGGACGACGACCACGCCCTCCGCGGCGAGAACGCGTCCCTGGCGCCCGGCGGCCGCCTCCACGGCCTCGCGGTCGCTGACCCCCTCGACCAGCACGACGGCCCGCAGGCCGGCCTCGCCGGCGAGCCGCCGGACCCGCTCCGCCGACTGCTCGTCACCGGCGCGGTGGGCGCCCCAGGACAGGAGGGCGGAGGAGAGCCGTGCCGGTGCGGACACGCGGCGACCCTGTCAGCCGCCCGGCCCGCGGACAACCGCGTTGCGCCGGTCGTGAGGCGCGGCTCCTCCGGCGTGCCGGGGTCCGCGGGCCGGAGGTCGCGGGGCGCTCGTGCTCAGGCGATCGCGGCGACGGTGGCGGCCACCTCGTCGCGGAACCGCGGTCTGGTCGGGATCCAGCCGAGCTGGTCCCGGATGCGGGCGCTGCTGATCCTGAACGAGGTGGCGAGGCTGGCGACCAGGGTGCGGCCGAGGAACAGGCCGACCAGCGTGGGCGGGGCGGTGCCGACGCGCGGGCGGCCGAGGGCGTCGGTCGTCGGGTCGGTGAGCTCGCGCAGGCGTAACGGCTCGTCGTCGACGACGGCGAACGCCGTGCCGGCCGGCGCGCGGGTCAGCGCGGCGAGGTAGGCGGCGGCGAGGTCCTCGACGTGCACGCAGCTCCACCAGTTGGCCCCCCGGCCGATGCAGCGCAGCCGGCCCGCGCGCGCCTGCTCCACGAACGCGGAGGCGAACAGCCCACCCGGCCCGTAGACGAAGCCCGGGGACAGCCGGACCACGTCCAGCCCCTGCTCGCGGTGGCGCCGGTCGAGCCGACCGGCCTGGCGGGCGTGCCCGACACCCATGGGGGAGGGGGTGAGCGGGGTGTCCTCGTCGATCCACTCCTCGCCGTGGTCGCCCCAGTCGAAGCACCCCCGGTGTAGACCAGGCGCCGGCCGGACCGCTGGCAGGCGTCGGCCAGTGACCGGGTCGTCAGCGCGTCGGCGTCGAACAGCCGACGGGACCGGGCCGGGGTCAGCCGCCCGGGGACGGCGAGCTGCGCGGCGTGGACGACGGCGTCGACGTCGGCGACCAGCGGGACGTAGGAGGCCGGGTCGAGCACGTCCCCGCGGTGGACGACGGCGCCGGTGGCGACGGTCAGGTGCCTCCGCGGAGGGCGTCGACCGGCTCGATCCTGGCTGCGCGGCGCGCCGGGAGGCCACCGGCCACCAGGCCGACAGCGGCGCCGAGCAGCGCGCCGCCCAGGGCGATCCAGGGGTCGACCACCGGTGTCCAGTTCCGCACCACGGAGATGCCGACGACCGCGAACACGCCCAGCGCCGAGCCGATGAGGCCGCCGAGGAGACCGACGACGACCGACTCGGCGACGAACTGCCCGGCGATCTGACGCCCGGTCGCGCCGATCGCCCGGCGGAGACCGATCTCGCCGACCCGTTCCACGACCGACAGCATGGTCACGTTGGCGATGCCGACCCCGCCGGCGAGCAGCACGATCACGGACAGGACGACGAACACCTCGTTCACGTCTGCCTGCACGTCCTGCCCGAGCTCGGACCGGCCGTCCGGGGCGTTGACCTCCAGGCTCTCCGGGTCGTCGGGGGCCAGTGCGAGGGCAGCCTGGGTCCGCAGCTGCGGACCGGCTCCGATGGTGATGCGGGCCTGGGCGTCGCCGGGGGCGGGCAGGCCGAAGTCGGCACGCGCCGTCCCGGTGGGGAGGATCACCGCGCCCAGCAGCTCCGCCCGGACGTCCACCGAGGCGACCACGCCCACCACGGCATAGGCGATGCCGTCGACGAACACCGAGGGCTGCGTGTCGACTCGTGGGACGCCCAGACGCTCCGCGGCCCGGGCGCCCAGGACCGCCACCCGGTCGGCCCGGAGGTCGTGACCGGCATCGAAGAAGCGTCCGGTGGACAGCTGCCCGCCCAGCGTGTCGAGCAACTCGTCGGAGGCCGCGTAGACCGGAGGAGGGGCGCTCGGCGGCTGGGAGGGGTCGTTCACCGGCACCGCCGTGACGACGGCGTCGGGCAGCGGCACCTCCGCGAGCAGGGCCGCCGACTCGATCCCGGCCAGCCGCTCCAGTCGGGGGACGGCGTCCCACGGCAGCGCCGTCGCGGCGACCGTCGTCCCGCCGCCGGTGCTCGCGGTCCTCGGGGTGACGACGAGCTGGGTGACGGCGTTGGCGTCGAACTGGCGGGCGATCTGGGCGGCGGCGGTCTGGGCGAGCCCGATGGTGGCGATCAGCGCGGTGATGCCCAGCACGGTGCCGATCAGCGTCATCACCAGTCGCCCGGGCCGGGAACCGATGTCCGCGGTGGCCTCGCCGAGCAGGTCGGTGAAGCGGAACCGGTCGGCCGGCTCGACCGGCCGGCTGCCGGGCGGTGCGACCGGCCGGCGAGACCGGCGCAGCTGGGCCGGCCGGTGGAGCCGGGACGGACGCCGGGTACGGGACGGCGGGGTGGCTCCGTCGGTCACCCCGCCTCGCTCACGCGACCGTCGGCGAGCCGGATGCGCCGCGAGGCCCGCCGTGCGACGTCCTCGTCGTGGGTGATGACCACGAGGGTCAGCCCATCGGTGTGCAGCTCCTCGAACAGCGTCATGATCTCCGCGGACGTGGCCTGGTCGAGGTTGCCGGTCGGTTCGTCGGCGAGGAGCACGCGCGGCCGCGAGGCCACGGCGCGGGCCACGGCGACGCGTTGCCGTTCTCCGCCGGACAGGGCGCCGGGCAGGAAGTCGATGCGGTGCCGCAGGCCTACCCGCTCCAGGGCCTCCCGGGCCCGGGGCTCGCGCTCGGCACGCGGGGTGCCGTTGTAGAGCATGGGCAGCAGCACGTTCTCCAGCACGCTGCGCCGGGACATCAGGTGGAAGGCCTGGAACACGAAGCCGAGGTGCTGGGCGCGAACGGCGGCCCGGTCGTCCTCGTCGAGCGATCCGGTCAGCACCCCGCCGAGCCGGTACTCACCGACCGTGGGCCGGTCGAGCAGTCCGAGGATGTTGAGCATCGTGGACTTGCCCGATCCGCTGGGGCCGGTGACGGAGACGTAGTCGCCGTCGGCGACGGACAGGCTGACGCCCTTGAGCGCCTGCACCTCCGGTGGCCCCGGGAACGACCGGGTGACGTCCCGGAGCTCGATGGCCGGGACCGGGGCAGGGAGCGGGGTGGGGAGCGTATCCGTCGCCGGGACGGCGACCGGTGCCGTGGGTCCCGCCGTCACCGGCCGACCACCACGAGGTCGTCCTCGGCGAGGTCGCCCTCCACGGGGCGGACCTCGACGGCGCCGTCGGCGGCCAGCCCGGTCTCGACCACGACCATGCGGGTCTCGGCACGGGCGCCGTCCCGTGGGTCACCCTCGACCACCTCGACGCGGGACTCCCCGCCGGGGCCGGCGCTGAGCGCGGCCAGGGGCACGGACAGCACGTCGCCGTCCGTCGCACCCACCGGGATCCCGACCCGGACGTTGGCGCCCTGCAGCTCGGTGACCTGCTCGGGCGTGAGCGGCGCCGGCTCCAGCTGCACGGTCCACCGTGCCTCCTCGCCCTCGCCCGGGGTGACCCCGGTGATCGTGGCGGCGTGCTCGGTGCCGTCGGGCAGGTCGAAGGTCGCCGTCATCCCCGGGGTGAGCAGTCGGGCGTCCGCGACGGCCACGGTGCCCGACAGGCTGAGGGTGGCTCCCGACACGGTCATGGCCGCGCCCTCGAGCACCGCGCCGCGCCGGGCCTCCACCGCGTCCACCCGGCGCGGGAGCTGCGTGAGGTAGAGGACCTCTCCCGCGGGCAGTGCCGGGAGGGCGGCCTCCCGCGCCCGGGTCAGCTCCTCGCGTGTCTGGGCGAGCTGGTCCTGCGCGGCGGCCAGCTGGGCACGCTGCGCCGTGGTGTCGGCCGGGGCGTCGAGCTCCTGACGCCGCAGCTGGGCGAGGGCCAGGGTGTCGCGCAGGTCCCCGATCGTCACGGTGTCGTCGGGGGTGGCCGCGAGCGCGGCGTCCAGTGCGCGCCGTGCACTGGCGACGGCGTTGTCCGCCTCCCGGACCTCGACGGCCGAAGGACCGCTCCGGGCGCCGGTCAGCTCGGCCTGCGCGGCCGCGACGCCCTGTTCGGCGCTCCGCACGGCGTCCTGCGCTGCCAGCACGCCGTCCTCGGCGCCCTCCTCGGGAGCCGGTGCCGGGTAGCCGGCCTGGGCGTACAGCGCGGTGACCGCGGCTGCGGCGGTCTGGTCGAAGACGTCGCTGGCCGGGTCGCCGGCGTCCAGGCCGACGGCGCGCACGGCCTCCTTGAACTGGACGACGTCGGGTCCGGAGACCCCGACGCGCAGCGTCCGGTAGGCCGGCAGCTCCCCGGGCAGCACGACGACCGGACGTCCGGCGATCTCCAGGGCGACCTCCAGCGGGGCGAGCTCGGAGCCGACCTCGGGCACCTGGCCGGTCACCACCGCGGGACCGGAGATGGCGGAGGTGTCGACGGTGACCTCGACGGAGTCGGCGTACCCGATCTCCCCCCGGATGGTGACGTCGTTGCTCAGCGGTCCGAAGGCCACGGGCACGCTCACCAGACCCGGGGCCGGCGCCTCGTCCCCGGCGGTGTCCGGTGCGACCACGAACCGGCCGGTGAGCAGTCCTGCGACCAGTGCGACGACCGCCACCGCGGCGGTGACCCACAGCGGGCGGTTGCGGTGGAGCAGCGCGAGCCACGCCGACCACCGGGAGGGCCCCGCCCCGGTCGCGGCCGGTGGGCCGGGGGGCTGCTCGTCCGGTTCGGCCACCGTCAGTCCCGCTCGGCCGCGGCGACCAGCGCGTCCAGCTCCGCCCTGTGGTCGTCGATGAACTGCTGCTCGACCTCGCGGGTGATCTCGGCCGATCGGTCGCGGTAGTCGACCTCCTCGCGGCAGTCGAGGTCGGCCAGGGCCAGCTCCACCTCGCGCTCGGCCAGCGCGTCGAGTGCGGCCTGGTCGGGCTCACCGGTCGGCACGCCGTCCTCCGACGTGGCGACGCTCTCGTAGATCTCGTTCAGCTCCTCGTGGACGGAGTTCTGCGCGTCCATCTGGGTGGCGTGACCCCCGTGTCCGGCGGCGTCCATGCACGCCGCCCACTCGCCGTCGAGCTCGGCCGTGCCCGGCCACGACGCGCTGTCCGTGTACAGCTCGTCGATGGCCTCGAACAGGGGCTTGAACTCCGCGGACTGCGAGAGGTCCTCATCGGCGACCTCGTGCTGGGCGGCGCCGTAGCACCCGGCTGTGGTCCAGTCGTACTCGTACGAGCCGTCCTCGGCGATCTCGTCCTCGTCGGGCGCCGGGCCGTGCAGTGCCTCGTAGAAGGCCGTCTGCTCCGACTCCGACAGGCTCGCCACGTAGTCGGCGTTGGGGTCGACGAACTCCTCCTCCGGCACCGGCTCCTCGCTGAACGGGGAGTTGATCGCGCCGTAGCCGTACTGGGCCACCCAGTCCCGGTCGTCCGGTTCCCACTCGGCGTCGCCGCCGGAGACGAGCGTGCCCGAGGTCGTGGTGGGCGTGTACTCGAAGCCCTGGTCCTGCATGCACTGGGCGACGAGCTCCTCCGTCCGTTCCTGCTGCTCGGCGAACTGGCGCTCCTGCTCCTCGGGAGAGAGGTCGCCGCCGTACACCGCGTTGAGGTAGTCCGTCAGCGGCGACTCCTGCTCGGCACCGTCGGAGGCTCCGGTGGCGTCCCCGTCCGACCCGGAGCAGCCGGACAGGAGCAGGGTCAGGGCGGCCACGGCCGAGAGAGGCGCGAGGACAGGGCGGACGTGCACGAGGCCTCCCGGAGACGGTGTGTGAGCGCACGGTAGAGGGCGGTGACCGCCGCGCACACCATTCCCGGGACGACGTCGTCGGGTGTCGTCCCGGAGCGGCCTCATCGGGCTCCCGGCAGGTCCACCACCGCTCCGCCGCTCGCCACCTCGTCGCCGGAGTCGACGGCGTCCTCGTGGCCGGGTGCGTCCGCGGCGGGTCGAGGACGGCGGTCCACACGGTGAGCACGATCGTCCAGGCAACCGGTGTGCCGTCCGGGGTGCGTGACCCACCCGGCCGATGCGGGGACCACCGAGGTCGGGCCGCTGGACCTGCGGTGGCACGTGGAGCGGGTGACGAGAATCGAACTCGCACTGTCAGCTTGGGAAGCTGATGTTCTGCCATTGAACTACACCCGCGGGTGGCCCTGGGGCCGGTCGCCAGCGTAGCAAGGTCCGCCGTCGACCGGACGGCGGCCGGTCCCTGCCCGGTACCCCTCCGAGGGGAGTCGGGCGACCGGTCCGGACGTCGTCGCCGGGCGCGGGTCCGCGGGCGCCGTCGCCGGCCTCAGGCGCCGTCGTCCCCCGGCCGGGGACTGCGGATGACCACGGTGGTGCCGGTGGGGCCGGACGTGGCGACGACGTCCGCGACGGCGCTCATCAGCACCGAGCCGCGACCTCGGTCCATGCTCGACGTCCGCTCCCGCCACTGCCCGTGGTCGCGGACCTCGATCTCCACCGCGCCGTCCTCGACGGTCACCCGCACGTCGACGACGGGCTCGGTCGGGTGCTGGGCGTGCTCGACGGCGTTGGTGGCCGCCTCGCAGGCGGCCAGCAGGAGGTCGTAGGCGCGGTCCTCCGCCAGGCCGGCCTCCGTGAGCAGCGCGCGCAGCCGACGGCGCAGCGGCGGGATGGAGGCGGCGCTCGACGGGACCCGCCACGCCACGGTCGCCGGCGCGGAGGAGGCGGGCGCCGGCGGCGCGCCGGGAGCGGGAGCGGCCTCCGCCACGCGGGGGCGCGGCGGCAGCGGCGCCGGTGCCGCCGCGGGAGCACCCACCGTCCCCGCCGGTCCGGGCTCGCGCCGGCCGCGGGAGCGCTCCAGCACCGAGCGCAGCCGCCCCAGCAGCTCGGCGGACTCGAAGGGCTTGGCCAGGTAGTCGTCGACGCCGGCGTCGAAGCCCTCGACGGCGGCCTCCTGTCCGGCCCGCGCGGTCAGCATGACCACCGGGACGGCGCGGGTCCCGGGGTCGGCGCGCAGTGCCCGCAGCAGCCCGAAGCCGTCGACGCGGGGCATCATCACGTCGGTCAGCACGACGTCGGGCCGCACCCGGGCCACGTCGTGCAGCGCCTCCTGGCCGTCGGCCGCCGTCCGCACCGTCCACGACGGCGACAGCAGCCGGGTGAGGTAGGCGCGCATGTCGGCGTTGTCGTCGACGACGAGCACTGTGCCGAGCCGTTCGGTCGCGTCCGCCGGACGGGGCGCCCAGCCCAGGTCGTCGTCCCACGGGGTCAGCGCGGCACCGCGGACGGCGGCCGGGGACGCGGGCGGCGGTGCGGCGGCGTCCGGCGTCCCGAACGGGATCCGGACGGTGAACGTGCTGCCCACCCCGGGCTGGCTGCCGACCTCGACGGTGCCGCCGTGCAGCCCGACCAGCTCGCGCACCAGTGCCAGGCCCAGCCCGGTGCCCTCCCGGCTGCGGGCCGGTGAGTCGGCGACCCGGTGGAAGCGCTCGAACAGCGCCGGGAGCTCGGCGGCGGGGATGCCCACGCCGGTGTCGGAGACCTGCAGCACCACCCGGTCGTCCTCGGCGCCGAGCCGGACGTCGATCCGGCCGACGAAGGTGTACTTGACCGCGTTGGCGACCAGGTTGAGGACGATCTTCTCCCACATCCGCACGTCGACGGCGGCGGGGCGGGGCAGCGGCGGGCAGTCGACGGTGAGCGTCAGCCCGGCCCGCTCGGCGGCGGCGCGCAGGACGCCGGCCAGCTCGGCGGTGTAGGCGGGCAGGTCGGTCGCCACCCGCACGGCCGCCGTCCGCCCGGACTCGATGCTGACGAACTCCAGCAGGTCGTTGACCAGGCGCTGCAGCCGCTGGCCGTTGCGCAGGGCGAGGGTGAGCTGGTCGCGGACCGCCGGGGGCAGCTCGCCGCCGGACTCGGCCAGCGCGTCGGTGATCGGGCCGAGCAGCAGCGTCAGCGGCGTCCGCAGCTCGTGGCTGACGTTGGAGAAGAACGTGGTCTTGGCCCGGTCCAGCTCGGCCAGCGCCTCGGCGCGGGCGCGCTCGGCGGCGTAGGCGCGCGCGTCGACGACGGCGCCGGCCACCGGCCCGGCGAGCAGCCCGTGGAAGGTCCGGTACTCCTCGTCGAGCGCCCGGTTGGGGCTGACGCCGACCAGCAGCGCCCCCACCGGCTCGCGGCCCGCCCCGCCCGACAGCGGCAGCACCACCGCCCCGGTGACCGGGTCGCCGAACGGGCCGCCGGCGACGCCCAGACCGGCCACGGCGACGCCGCGCAGCTCGTCGGCGGTGCCGGCGGACCCGGGCAGCCGGTCGGCGGGGACGCCCACGGTCGCCGCCCGCCGCAGCGGGGCGCCGTCGCCCCCGGTGAGGTAGACGGCGGCGAGGGGGACGTCGAGGGGGTCGGTGGCCAGTGCCCGGCAGACCTGCGCGGCCAGGTCGTGCTCGTCCTCGCGCCGGCCCGCCGCGGAGGACACCTCGTGCAGCAGCCGCTGCCGCCGCTCGGCGACCACCTGGCGGGTGACCTCGGTGCACACCGCGTGCATGCCGGCGACCTCACCGGCGTCGCCGAACGCGGGGGCGTGGGAGACGGTGAAGTAGGTCTCCTCGCGGTAGCCGGCGCGCTCCAGCAGGAGGAGCAGCTGCGGGATCCACGACGCCTCGCGGACCGCCATGGCCCGCTCGACGGGCTCCTGCAGGGCCGCCCACCCCTCGGCGAGCGTGACCCGCAGGTCGTCGCCGATCGCGCCCGGGTGCTTGGCGCCGATCAGCGTCGCGTAGGCGTCGTTGTAGAACTGCGTGTACTGCGGGCCCCAGGTGAGGATCATGGGGAACCGCGAGGCCAGGACGGTGCGGACGGCGTAGCGCAGGCTGGCCGGCCAGGTCTGCACGGGCCCGACGGGTGTCGTCGACCAGTCGAACGCGGCCATCAGCCGGCCGTTCTCGCTGCCGCCGGCGAAGACGTCGCCGGAGTCCGGACCCGGGGTGGCGGCGTCCGGGGCCACGCGCACCTCCAGGACGACCCTCCCAGTGAGCACGCCGCGGCGACTCCCGCGCGGCGTCAGGACCGTGGTGGCCGGGACCGGCCACCTGACCGTCGGCCACCGTACATGCGCGGGCCGGCACCCCGCCCGGCGCGCCGGGGGTCCTTCATCGGCGCATCTCCGCGAGGAAGCCGGTGGCCTCCGACCGCAGCTGCTCGGCCATCTGCGACAGGCCGGTGACGTCGGTGGCGGTCGCGCCCAGCGACGCCGAGCCGTCGACGGCCGCCGCGATCCCGTCGACCAGGCCGTTCATGTCGGCGACGGTGGTGCCGACCGAGCCGATGACGGCCGTGACGTCGTCGCAGGCCGCGCGGATCGCCTCGACCTGGGCGGTCACCCGCTCGGTGGCCTGTGCGGTCTGGTCGGCGAGGTCCTTGACCTCGGTGGCGACGACGGCGAAGCCCTTGCCCGCCTCGCCGGCGCGGGCGGCCTCGATCGTCGCGTTGAGCGCCAGCAGCCGGGTCTGTGCGGCCACCGACTCGATGAGCGCGATGACCTGGCGGATCTCGGACGAGGTGCGGGTGAGGGAGGCCAGGGTGGCCGAGGCGTTGCCGACCTCGGACGTGGCCGCCTCGGCCGCCGTCGTCAGCCCGGCCGCCGAGGCGCTCATCTCCGTCGCCGCCGTGGCCACCTGCTCGCTCATGGCGAGGACGACGGACTCGAAGTCGTCGGCCAGCCGCAGCCGCGAGGTCTGCGCCTCGGTCACCCGGCCGGCGGTGTCGCGCATGGCGTCGCGGGCGGCGTTGATGTCCGTGGCGGCGTGCCGGTAGGCGCCGTGCAGGCCGGTGAGCAGCACCCTGCGGTGGAAGCGGCCCTCGGCGGCCGAGGCCAGCGCGGCCCGCGACTCGCGGACGAAGGCGTCGCTGACGTCGAGGGCGCGGTTGACCCCGTCCTGCAGGGCGGCCAGCTCCGGGACGGCGTCGGCCCCGGCGACGGGCACGGCGCGGGCCTCGAGGTCGCCGCGGGCGGCCGCCTCGCAGGCCTGGGTGAGGTGGCGGACGACGGCGCGGTAGACCTCGAGCTCCGCGGCTGCCGAGCGGTTCTGGGTGCGACCCACGTCAGTGCTCCTCCTCGCTGATGACCGTCCACACGAAGTCCTCGTAGGACGCGGCGTGCGCGCGGACCAGCTGGTCGAGCAGCGCGGAGGACGCGGCGACGGCGGCGCGCGCGTTCGGGTGACGCCGCTCCTCGGCCAGCAGCTGCTCGTACAGCGGGCGGACGCGGTCCAGGGCCCGCCGCGACGGCCGGCGCCGGTTGGAGTGGTAGCCCACGACCGAGCCGCCGGCGCCGTAGGACGGCGTCACGTGCGCGAGCACCCAGTAGTTCGCGCCGTCGGCGGCGAGGTTGTTGATGTAGGCGAACAGCTCCTGCCCGGCGGCCAGGGTGTCCCACAGGAGCTTGAAGACCGCGCGCGGCATGTCCGGGTGACGGATCAGGTTGTGCGGCTGCCCGATGACCTCGTCGAGGGAGTAGGCGCCCACGCGCAGGAAGACGTCGTTGGCGTAGGTGATCACCCCGCGCGGGTCGGTCTTCGAGACGATCAGCTCCTCGGCCGAGAAGCTGCGCTCCTCGCCGGTGGGCCGGACGGGCGTCCGTGCGCCGCGTCGTGCCGCCGTCCGCGGGGTGGTCTCCAGCACGTGTCCTCCTGGCTCGGGACCGGTTCTCACCGCGGGTATCGGCAGCCGACCCCTCGGACACCACCCGAGACCAGGGCGCGCGCCATCCGGTCGCGCCGGGCCGAGGTGTCCTCGGCCCGGCGCGGTCCGGCTTGGGCTCAGGCGTCCAGGACGACGCCCCGGCACGAGACCGAGCAGTCCAGCGCCCACAGCGACGCGGGGACGGCGGCCAGGCGGGCGGAGCGCACCAGGCGCAGTCCCCCGGGTCCGGTCAGCTCGGCCGGCGTCGACGGGGCCGCCCCGCTGTCGTCGGGCGCTGTGCCGGGCGCCGGCGCCGGTGCCGGCGTCGGCGTGGCACCGGGCGGCGGCGTGCTGCCCGGCGTCGTCCCACCGGCCCCCGTGCCGTCAGGGGTGGTCGGCGTCGTGCTCCCTCCGGAGTCCGGCGCGACGTACTCCAGCACGGTGCCCAGCACCTGCAGCCGCCCGTCGGGGGCGAAGACGGTCACGTCGTACCGGCCGGCCACGCGGGCCGGGGTGCGGAACACCAGGTCGGTGGCCGTGCTGCTGGTCACCTCGGCCGCGCCCGTCGTCCCCACGAGCACCCGCGCGCCGAGCGGCAGGGCCAGACCGGTGATCCGGACCTGCGTCCCGCCGGTGACGGCGACCCGCACCGGGCTGATCGACGTGATCTGGAACTGCCCCTGGGCGGGGAAGGACAGGTGGCCGCCCTCGTCCGGCACCGGCGTCGTGCCCGGACCGCTCGGGGCAGGGGCGCCGCCGGAGCCGCCGGAGCCGCCGGAGCCGCCGGGAGTGCCGGTGCCCGAGCCGGTGCCCGACCCGGTGCCCGTGTCGGGCGTCCCGGCGCCGTCACCCGATCCACCGTCACCGGATCCACCGTCACCGGATCCACCGTCACCGGTGCCGCCGCCGGTGCCGGGCATGTCCGTACCCGGGCTGCCGGTGTCCCCGGAGCCGCCACCCGCCGAGCCGCCACCCGCCGAGCCGCCACCCGCCGAGCCGCCACCCGCCGAGCCGCCACCCGCCGAGCCGCCCCCGCCGCCGGTGGAGCCGCCGGTGGAACCGCCGGTCGAGCCGTCGCCGGTCGAGCCGCCGGTCGAGCCGCCGGTGGAGCCGTCACCGGTGCCGGAGCCGCCGGTGGAGCCGTCACCGGTGCCGGAGCCGCCGGTGGAGCCGCCGGTCGAGCCGCTGCCGTCGCCGGCGTCGGCGTCGGGGCCGGCCGCGGCGGCGGCACCGACGAGCAGCGGCGCCGCACGCGGGTGACCGACGGGCGCGCCGTCGCGGGTGAGCTGGACGGTCAGCACGTAGCGGCCGTCGCCGAGGGTCGTCGTCGGCGCGAGCGACAGCCCGTCCAGCGTCGTGCGCGCGCCGAGGGTGAACGTGGCCTGGCCCTCGTCGTCGGTGACGACCGTGGCGCCGTCGAGGCCGATCTCGTGGCCGGCGACGGCCCAGACGCTGCCCTGGTACTGCATCCCGAGCCCGAGGGTCACACCGAAGGTGCCCGGCGCGGTCGTGCCGCTCACCGCGATGCGCGGGGCGACCACGCCGGCCGGCGCGGAGGTGCCGCTGAAGGAGTAGTCGACCGCGCCGAGGCCCGCCTCGGTCAGGCCGGCGACCGACAGACGGCCGCCTGTGACCGATCGGCCGCGGAAGGCGGCCACCGGGTCGGCGTCCCCGAGCAGCGCCAGGCGCACCTGCTCGACGGTCGCCTGGGGGAGCGCGGCCCGGTAGAGGGCCGCCGCACCGGCGACCTGTGGTGCCGCGATGGACGTGCCGTCGACGAGCCGGTACCCGCCGTCGTTCCAGGTCGTGAAGACCCGGCTGCCGGGCGCGAACAGGTCGACCGAGGTGGCGCCGTACGCGGAGAAGGAGCTCACCATGTCGCCGGCGGTGCTCGCGCCCACGGTGACGACGTTGCCCTCCGTCAGGCTGGCCGGGTACACCGGGCTGCGGTCGCGGTCGGTGGCGTCGTTGCCCGCCGCGGCGACCACGAGGACGCCCTTGGAGCCCGCGTAGGCCACCGCGGAGCGCAGCGTCTCCAGCGCCCCGCCCGACATGGGGCCGCCCCAGGAGGCGTTGACGACGTCCGCCCCGTGGTCGGCGGCGTAGCGGATGGCCTCGGCGCCGAGGACGACGTCGACGCCGCCCCCGCTGCCGGCGACCAGCGGCATGATCGTCACGCCCGGCGCGACGCCGGCGGTGCCCCGCCCGTTGTCCGCGCGGGCGCCGACCGCCCCCGCCACGCTGGCGCCGTGGGTGCCGCCGGCGCCGTTGTCGACCGCCGGCGAGTTGGTCGTGAAGTTCCAGCCGTGGCAGTCGCCGGCCTTGCCGTTGCCGTCGGTGTCGACCGTGCCGCAGGGCTCGGCCGGGTTGGTCCACAGGGCGCCGGCGAGGTCCTCGTGGTCGCTGTCGTAACCGGTGTCGACCACCGCCACCACGACGCCGGAGCCGGTGCCGGCGTCCCAGCCGTCGGGGGCGTCGGTGTCGGCGTCGGCCACCGCGGTCTGGCCGGGGGCGTTGCTGCCGGTGTTGACCAGGTTCCAGCCGTACGCGGGGACCCAGGGGTCGTTGACGGAGCCGAAGACCTCCGCGGTGGGGGAGACCTCGACCGCCGCGACGCCGTCGACCGCGGCCAGGTCGCCCCGGCCGAGCCGGTCGGTGGCGACCAGCGCGCGGCCGTCGCTGAGCCGCTGGGCGCTGGCGACGCCGTCCAGGGCGCCCAGCGGGGGCAGCAGGCCCGCGGCGTCGCCGGACGTCGCCGTGACGACGTAGCGCGTCAGGCCGTCCCCGGGGCCGAAGCCCTCCGCCACGGGCACCGCGGGGGAGGCCAGTGCGGTGTAGGCCGCGGCGCCGGCGTACCCGGCCACCACGGCCGTCACCAGCACCCCGGCCTGGGTGCGCCTTCTCAGGGTGGACACGTGCCCCTCCTCCCGGCCCGGGCTGCCCGGGCACCGCCGGCCTCCGACGGGCCAGCAGGAGGGGAACGGCACGTGGGTGGCCGGGCCGGAGGGGTCCGGCGGGAGGAGTGACCCGGGAGGGGGAGAGCGCGCTCCCTAGACTCCGCGCCATGCTGCTGTCCGACCGCGACATCCGCGCCGCGATCGCCGAGGGGCGTCTCGGCATCGAGCCGCACGACGCGGGGCTGGTGCAGCCCTCGAGCATCGACGTCCGCCTCGACCGCTACTTCCGCGTGTTCAACAACGCCCGGTACACCCACATCGACCCCGCCCAGCAGCAGGACGACCTCACCACCGCGGTCGAGACCCAGGGCGACGAGCCGTTCGTGCTGCACCCCGGCGAGTTCGTGCTCGGCTCCACGCTCGAGGTGGTCCGGATCCCCGACGACCTCGCCGCGCGGTTGGAGGGGAAGGCGCTGGCGATCGAGACGTCGGTGCCGACGCCCACCGGCTGGACCACGATGGGCGAGCTGGCCGTGGGGGACGAGGTCTTCGACGGGAACGGCCTCCCCTGCCGCGTCGTCGCCGCGACCGAGGTGATGCTCGGGCGCCCGTGCCGTGAGGTCGAGCTCAGCGACGGTTCCGTCTTCACCGCCGATGCCGCGCACCTGTGGGTGACCACGACGAAGAACGAGCGGCGCCCCGGTCGGCCGCGGCGAGCCGCGGCACGCACCACCGACGAGGTGGCCCGCACCCTCCTGTGCGGCGACGAGCGCAACCACCGGATCGCACTGGCGGGGCCGGCCCAGTACCCGACGGCCGACCTGCCCGTCGACCCCTACGTCCTCGGCTACTGGCTCGGTGACGGCACGAGCTCCAAGGGGGAGATCACCGTCGGCCGTGGTGACGAGGAGGTGCTCGCCCACTTCGAGGCCGGCGGCTACCGGGTGTGGCCGGCGACCGCGCCGTCGGCGTACCGACTCGGCGGGACCGTCCGGGGTGACGGCCACGCGCACCGGCGCGGCCAGGGCGGCCGGTTCGGCAGCAACGGCTCGCTGAGCAGCCACCTCCGCGCCCTCGGCCTGCTGGGTGACAAGAGGGTGCCGGCCGCCTACCTGACCGCGGACGTCCACCAGCGGCTCGCGCTGCTGCAGGGCCTGATGGACTCGGACGGGTACGTCGACGACCAGGGCCGCTGCGAGTTCGTCAACGTGCGCGAGGACGTCTCCTGGGCCGTACACGAGCTCGCGGCCAGCCTCGGTCTGCGGCCGACCCGCCGCAAGAAGCGGGCGATGCTGAACGGCATCGACTGCGGCCCCGCCTTCCAGGTGGAGTTCACGCCGCGGATCCCGGTGTTCCGGCTCGCCCGCAAGCTGGCCCGGCTGAAGACCGACGGCCGCGGCCACCAGCACCGCAGTGTGCGCGCCGTCCGTCCCGTCCCCACCGTCCCGGTCCGCTGCATCCAGGTCTCGGCGCCGAGTGGCATGTTCCTCGTGGGGGACTCCTACGTCCCCACGCACAACTCCTCGTTGGGGCGGCTCGGACTGCTCACCCACTCGACGGCGGGCTTCGTCGACCCCGGCTTCTCCGGGCACATCACGCTGGAGCTGTCCAACGTGGCCAACCTGCCGATCACGCTGTGGCCGGGGATGAAGATCGGCCAGCTGTGCCTGTTCCGGCTCACCTCGGCCGCCGAGCACCCGTACGGCTCGGCGCTGTACGGCTCCCGCTACCAGGACCAGCGCGGCCCGACGCCGTCGCGGTCGTTCCGCAACTTCACCCGCGCGGAGACGCGGCGCCCCCAGGGGTGACCGCCGCCGGCGACCAGCCGGGCAGCTCGTCGTCCACGTAGCGCTCCCGGGTGGCCAGCCACCCGGTGACGGTCAGCCCCACGGTGGTCACCGCGACCAGCACGAACATCCCGGTGTAGCCGCCGGTGACGTCGCGCAGCACGCCCACCAGCAGTGGGCCGGTGGCGGCCAGCACGTAGCCCCAGCCCTGGGTGACCGTCGACAGCGCCGCCGTCGTCTCCGGCGTCCGGGCGCGCAGGCCGATCAGTGTGAGCACCATGCTGAAGGTCCCCATGCCGACGGCGAGCACCGACATCCACAGCCACGGCACCGTCCGCGGGGCCATCCACAGCCCGCTCCAGCCGACGACGTAGCAGGCCATGAACCCCAGCAGCAGCGGGCGCTGCAGCCGCTGCCGCACGGTGAGCGCCGGGGCGACGGCGTTGACCGGGATGACGACGATCGAGTTGATGCCCAGCAGCAGCCCCGCCGTCGCCGCGCTCAGGCCGGCGTCGCGCAGGTACTGCGCCGACCAGCCCATGACGACGTAGGCCTGGGTGGCCTGCAGGCCGAAGAACGCGGCGAGGACGAGCGCGGTCGGGCTGCGGCGCAGCGGCGCCATCGGGACCGCGCGGTGCTCGCCGCGGGAGGCGCCCGGCTGCCGCGGCGTCAGGAACCAGGGCAGCGCCGCCGCCAGGGCCAGCGCCGCCCAGATCCCGAGCCCCCAGCGCCAGCCGCCCGGGCCCACGGCCGCCGCGATCGGTGCGGTGGCCGTCGCGGCGACGGCGCCACCGATGGCCATCGCGGCGCTGTAGGCGCCCACGAGCAGCCCCGTCCGCTCCGGGAACCAGCGCTTGACCAGGCCGGGCAGCAGCACGTTGCCCAGGGCCCCGCCGACCATGGCCAGCGCCGTGCCGGCGAGGAAGACGGCGAAGGAGTCGACCACCGCCCGCAGCACCAGCCCGGCGGCCATGGTGAGCAGCGCGCCGGCCAGCACGTGCGCGTCGCGGAAGCGGGCGGCCAGCGGCGGGCCGGCGAACCCGATGGCGGCGAAGCAGACGACCGGCATCGTCGTCACCACGCCGGCCGCGGCGCTGGAGACGCCGAGGCCGGCCTCGAGCTCCTGGAGCACCGGGCCCACCGAGCTGACCGCCGTCCGCAGGTTGGTGGCGGTGAGCACGATGGCGACCGCCACCAGCAGCAGGCCGCGCCGCCGGTCGCCGGCGGCCGGTGCGGTGCTGGGGACGTCGGCCGTGCGGGTCACAACCCGATGGTGCGCCCCGCGTCCCGCCGGCCCGCAACCGGGTGCACTCGGCAACCACCCGGGAGACGACGGACGCCGCCGGCGAGGGGCTGCCTCGCCGACGGCGTCCGTCGGGGTGGTGCGGACCGGCCCCCTCGCAGGGGCCCGCCGCGAGCGTGCGACCGGTGGGGGGCGAGGGGGTCCTTACACGTGTCCCGTCGCGGCCGAGCCGGTGCCGGCGATGTCGTCGTCGGCGGTGCCGACCTCGGCGCCGTGCTCGGTACCCGGGGTGCCGACCGGGGCCATCGAGCGGAGCAGGATCTGGCTGACGTCGAGGACCTCCACGTGCTCGGCGGCCTCGCCGTTCTGCTTCTTCGACGTCAGGGCGTCGGAGAGCATCGTGATGCAGAACGGGCACGCGGTGGAGATGACGTCCGGGTCGAGGCCGAGGGCCTCCTCGGTGCGCTCCACGTTGATCCGCTTGCCGATCTTCTCCTCCATCCACATGCGCGCGCCGCCGGCGCCGCAGCAGAAGCCGCGGTCCTTGCAGCGGTGCATCTCCTGGGTGGACAGGCCCTTCACGGAGTCGAGGATCTCCCGCGGCGGCGTGTAGACCTTGTTGTGCCGGCCGAGGAAGCACGGGTCGTGGTAGGTGACCTTGCGGTCGACCGGGGTGACCGGGGTGAGCCGGCCCTCCGCCACCAGCTGGCTGAGCAGCTGCGTGTGGTGCACGACCTCGTACTCGCCGCCGACCTGCGGGTACTCCTTGCCCAGCGAGTTGAAGCAGTGCGGGCAGGTGGTGACGATCTTGCGGGTGCCCGGCACGCGGCCCTCGAAGACGCCGTTGAGGGTCTCGACGTTCTCCTGCGCCATCATCTGGAAGACGAACTCGTTGCCCATGCGGCGGGCCGGGTCGCCCGAGCAGGTCTCCCCCGAGCCCAGGACGGCGAACTCGACACCGGCGGTGTGCAGCAGCTCGGCGACGGCCTTGGTGACCTTCTTGGCGCGGTCGTCGATGGCGCCGGCGCAGCCGACCCAGAACAGGTACTCGACCTCGTAGGGCAGCGGGCCGTCGGCCGTGCGGACCTCGAAGTCGACCTCCTTGATCCAGTCCTCGCGGGTGCTGGGGCTGACCCCCCAGGGGTTGCCGCGGTTCTCGAGGTTGCGCAGCATGACGCCGGCCTCGGACGGGAAGTTCGACTCGATGAGGACCTGGTAGCGGCGCATGTCCTCGATGTGGTCGACGTGCTCGATGTCGACCGGGCACTGCTCGACGCAGGCGCCGCAGTTGGTGCAGCTCCACAGGACGTCGGGGTCGATGACCCCGCCCTCCTCGAGGGTGCCGACCAGCGGGCGGTGGGCCTGGGCGTCGTTGGTGCCCTCGATGCGGGCGTGGCCCGACGCCCAGACCTGCTCGTCGCTGGGCTTGAGGACGTCGTAGTCCGGTGCCATCTCCGACGCCGTCTTCTCACCGAGCAGGTACGGGGCCTTGGCGTACAGGTGGTCCCGCAGGTCCATGATCACCATCTTCGGCGACAGGGGCTTGCCGGTGTTCCACGCCGGGCACTGGCTCTGGCACCGCCCGCACTCGGTGCAGGTGGTGAAGTCGAGCATCCCCTTCCAGGTGAAGTCCTCGATCTTGCCGCGGCCGAAGACGTCGTCCTCGCCCGGGTCCTCGAAGTCGATCGGCTTGCCGTTCGAGGTCATGGGCTGCAGCGGACCGAGCGCGACGCTGCCGTCGTCGTTCCGCTTCCAGTAGATGTTGAAGAACGCGCTGAAGCGGTGCCACGCGACGCCCATGTTGAGGATCCGGCTGACCACGACCAGCCAGGCCAGCGACACGACGATCTTCACGAAGGCGACGACCGAGAGCAGGTCCGGGCTGTCCGGCAGCACGGTGGCGAGCAGGCCGGAGACCGGGTGCGACCACGCGGGGGCCTCGGTGAGGCCCGAGGAGACCTTCAGCGCACGGATCAGCAGGATGCAGAGGCCGACGGTCAGGACGACGGCCTCGACGAAGTAGCCGCGGCCCTCGTTCGAGCCGGCGAAGCGGCTGGTGCGGCCCTGGCGGCGCGGGTGGTCCTTCTGGCGCCGGTAGATCAGGTACAGGATGCCGAGGACGGTGCCGGCGCCGATGACGTCGGCGAAGAGGTTCCACAGCCCCCACTCGCCGATCAGCGGCAGGTGGAAGGCCGGGTCCCAGACCTCGCCGAAGGCCTCGACCAGGGTGAGGAACAACCCGTAGAAGCCGACGAAGACGAACCAGTGGGCGGCGCCGATGGCCGACCACTTGAGCATCCGGGTGTGGCCGAGCGACTCGACGGCCAGCGTCTTCAGGCGCGGGCCGACCGGCCCGTTGCGGGTGCCGTCGGGTTGGCCGGTGCGGATGATCCGCACCATCGCCCGGACGGCGCGGTAGGCGAGGACGACCGCCACGATGAGGAACAGCGCGCTGATCGTGCCCAGCACGATCTGCAGGGGGCCCGTCATGATTCCCTCTCCCCACGCCTCGCGGCGTCGGTTGTCTCCCGTCCGCCCGGACGGCGCGAGAGGGGTCTCGCCGCCGTCCCCACCGGCCCGCGGACCGGCGGCGGATCGCGCGCGGGCGGCTGTGCCCACGCAGCCCGCACGATAGCTGGCCGCGGCACAGGTTACTCGCTGGTAACCCTGGGCGCCGCGCCCCGAGCTGGAGCCGCCCGACGGTGCTCGGCGTCCAGCCCGCACGGGCCCGACCGGGGCCTCCGCCCAGTGCGCCGACCGGCCCGGGAGGCCGCGTCCGGCCGGGGGGCGCGGTCGGGAGGCGCGGTCCCCGTGTGGGCGACGTCACGGAGGAGGGGGCCGGCGGGCCGGGGAACACCACCGCCGGGTGTGCCGTTAGGGTGGGCAGGAAAGTTGAGCGGACCCGACGCAAGGCCGAGGAGTCCCGCGGCGGCGTCCGCCGACGACCTGAGGACCAGCACAGCACACCCGCACGCACACGGAAGAGAGGCCAGCTCCATGGCTCGAGCGGTCGGTATCGACCTCGGCACCACCAACTCCGTCGTCACCGTCCTCGAGGGCGGCGAGCCGACGGTCATCGCCAACTCCGAGGGCTCGCGCACCACGCCCTCGGTCGTCGCCTTCGCCAAGAACGGCGAGGTCCTGGTCGGCCAGTCGGCCAAGAACCAGGCCGTCACCAACGTCGACCGCACCATCCGCTCGGTCAAGCGCCACATGGGCACCGACTGGCGGACCGGCGAGATCGACGGCAAGCGCTACACCCCGCAGGAGATCAGCGCCCGCATCCTGCAGAAGCTCAAGCGGGACGCCGAGACCTACCTGGGCGAGCCGGTGACCGACGCCGTCATCACCGTCCCGGCCTACTTCGAGGACGCGCAGCGCCAGGCCACCAAGGAGGCCGGTGAGATCGCGGGCCTCAACGTCCTGCGGATCGTCAACGAGCCCACCGCCGCCGCGCTGGCCTACGGGCTCGACAAGGGCGAGACCGAGCAGACGATCCTCGTCTTCGACCTCGGTGGCGGCACCTTCGACGTCTCCCTGCTGGAGATCGGCGAGGGTGTCATCGAGGTGAAGGCCACCGCCGGTGACAACCACCTCGGCGGCGACGACTGGGACCAGAAGGTCGTCGACCACCTGGTCCGGACGTTCAACGTCTCCCACGGCATCGACCTGTCCAAGGACAAGCTGGCCATGCAGCGGCTCCGCGAGGCCGCCGAGAAGGCCAAGATCGAGCTGTCGGGCGCGCAGTCGACCAACGTCAACCTGCCCTACATCACCGCCGGTGCCGAGGGCCCGCTGCACCTCGACGTCACCATCACCCGCGCCGAGTTCCAGCGGATGACCCAGGACCTGCTCGAGCGCACCCGCGCACCGTTCAACCAGGTCGTCCGGGACGCCGGCATCTCCGTCGGCCAGATCGACCACGTCGTCCTCGTCGGTGGCTCCACCCGCATGCCGGCCGTCACCGACCTGGTCCGCGAGCTGACCGGCGGCAAGGAGCCCAACAAGGGCGTCAACCCCGACGAGGTCGTCGCCATCGGTGCCGCCCTGCAGGCCGGCGTCCTCCGCGGTGAGGTCAAGGACGTCCTGCTGCTCGACGTCACCCCGCTCTCCCTGGGCATCGAGACCAAGGGCGGGATCATGACCAAGCTCATCGAGCGCAACACCACGATCCCGACCAAGCGCTCGGAGATCTTCACGACGGCCGACGACAACCAGCCGTCCGTGCAGATCCAGGTCTTCCAGGGCGAGCGCGAGATGGCCGCCTACAACAAGAAGCTCGGCATGTTCGAGCTGACCGGCCTGCCCCCGGCGCCGCGCGGTGTCCCGCAGATCGAGGTCGCCTTCGACATCGACGCCAACGGCATCGTGCACGTCACCGCCAAGGACCTCGGCACGGGCAAGGAGCAGTCGATGACGATCACCGGCGGCTCGGCCCTCCCGAAGGACGACATCGAGCGGATGATGAAGGACGCCGAGGCGCACGCCGAGGAGGACAAGCGCCGCCGCGAGGAGGCCGAGACCCGCAACCTGGCCGAGTCGCTGCAGTACCAGACCGAGAAGTTCCTGGCGGAGAACGGCGACAAGATCCCGGCCGACAAGAAGGAGGAGCTCGGGGAGGCCCTGACCGAGCTGCGCTCGGCCCTCGGTGGCTCCGACATCGCCGCGATCAAGTCGGCGCAGGAGAAGGTCGCCCGCGTCTCGCAGGAGGTCGGCGGGGCGCTCTACGCCCAGCAGGCCGAGGCCGGCGCCCCGACCGGCGACGGCGGCCCGACCGGCGCGGCCGGCGCGCCCGGCGGTGCGACCTCGGCCCCGTCCGGTGACGAGGACGTCGTCGACGCCGAGATCGTCGACGAGGACAGCGACCGCCGATGAGCCAGGGGGACGAGCAGCCGCGGGTCGTGATCCGTGACAGGCGGCGGATCGACCCCGTCAGCGGCGCGGTGCGGGCGCCGGCCGGCGAGCAGCCGGCCGGCGCCCCGCCGGCCCCGTCCACAGCCGACCCATCGCCAGGGGAGCAGATGAGCGAGAACGAGACCGTCGCCGGCCCGGAGGTCCTCCCGCCGGCCCCGCCGGTCGCAGCGGGTGACGACGACGTGTCGCGCCAGCTGGCCGAGCGCACCGAGGACCTGCAGCGGGTCACCGCCGAGTACGCGAACTACCGGCGGCGGGTCGACCGTGACCGCACCCTCGTCGTCGACCAGGCCGCCGAGCGGTTCGCCGCCCAGCTGTTCCCGATCGTCGACGACATCGAGCGGGCCCGGGACCACGGCGACCTCACCGGCGCCTTCAAGGTCGTGGCCGACCGCGTCCTCGGCCTGCTCGACGGCCTCGGCGTCGAGGCCTTCGGCGTCGCCGGGGACCCGTTCGACCCCGCGCTGCACGAGGCCGTCCTGCACGACACGTCCGAGGAGGTGAGCCTGCCGACCGCGACGACGGTCCTGCGGCAGGGTTTCCGCCGCGGCGACCGCGTGCTGCGGACGGCGATGGTCGCCGTCAGCGAGCCTGCCGCCGGCCCGGCGGCCGACGGCGCGGCCCCCGTCCAGGACGCGACCGGCAGCGGTGCGCCGGGGGAGACCCCGGCCGCCGGCTGACCGGTCGCGCCAGGCACACGGACGCAGAGAGAGGAGGCGCCCGATGAGCACTCGGGACTTCATCGAGAAGGACTACTACGCCGCACTGGGCGTCTCCCAGGACGCCGACGCCGCGGCCATCAAGCGGGCCTACCGGCAGCTGGCCCGCGACCTGCACCCGGACAAGAACCCGGGCAACGCCGACGCCGAGGCCCGCTTCAAGGAGGTCTCCGAGGCCTACGACGTGCTCTCCGACCCCAAGCGGCGCGGGGAGTACGACGAGGCCCGGCGGCTGTTCGGCAGCGGCGGCGCCGGCGCGCGGGCCGGCTTCCCCGGTGGCTTCCCGGGCGCCGGCGGCGGGGGGCAGCCCTTCGACCTCGGCGACCTCTTCGGCGCCGCGGGCGGTGCCGGCCGGGCCGGCGCCGGCGGTCTGGGCGACCTGTTCGGCAACCTCTTCGGCGGCGGGGCGGGCAGCGCCGCGCCCGGCTCGGCCCGGGCGCGGCAGCAGGCCGCGTCCGGCCCGGCCCGCGGCCAGGACGTCGAGACCGAGGCGACGCTCTCCTTCGAGGAGGCCGTCCTCGGCGTGACGGTTCCGCTGCGCATGCAGAGCCCGGGCACCTGCCCGACCTGCGCCGGCAGCGGCGCCCGTCCCGGCACCGCGCCGCACACCTGCGAGGTGTGCGGCGGCGCCGGTGTCACCAGCCGCAGCCAGGGCGCGTTCGCCTTCTCCGAGCCGTGCCGCAACTGCCGCGGCAGCGGCCAGGTGGTCGACGACCCGTGCCCCACCTGCGCCGGCAACGGCGTCACCACCCAGATGCGCACGATCACCGTGCGGATCCCGGCCGGCGTCAAGGACGGCCAGCGCATCCGGCTGGCCGGCAAGGGTGCGCCGGGACGGCGGGGCGGCCCGGCCGGTGACCTGTTCGTCGTCGTGCACGTCAGCGACCACGACCTGTTCGGCCGCCGCGGCGACGACCTCACGCTGACCGTGCCGATCACCTTCCCCGAGGCCGTCCTGGGGACGACCCTGACCGTCCCCACGCTCGACACGAACGTGACGCTCAAGGTGCCCGCCGGCACCTCCAGCGGGCGCACGTTCCGGGTCCGCGGCCGGGGGGTCCCGGGCCGCGGCCGCTCCGGCGACCTGCTGGTCACCGTCGAGGTCGCCGTGCCGCAGCGGCTCTCCGCCGAGGCGGAGCGGGCGGTGAAGACACTCGACGCCGAGCTCGGCGACCCGCGGCCGCAGATCACCGCGGCCGTGGAGAAGGGCAGTACGCGGTGAGCGTGCCGGGCACCGACGGCCGGGAGCGCCGGGACGCCACCCGCGCCGTCGCCGACGACGCCCCGGTCTTCGTCATCTCGGTGGCCGCGGAGCTGGCCGGCATGCACGCCCAGACGCTGCGTCAGTACGACCGGCTGGGCCTGGTGACCCCCGGGCGCACCCCCGGCGGCGGGCGGCGCTACAGCCCGCGCGACGTCGCGCTGCTCCGGGAGGTGCAGCGACTCTCCCAGGAGGACGGCGTCAACCTGGCCGGCATCAAGCGGATCATCGACCTGGAGTCGCGGGTCGAGGCCCTGCAGCAGCGCGTGCACGAGCTCCTCGGCGAGCTCGAGGACTCCGAGCACCGCCGGATGGCGGCCGAGTCGGCGCTGCGCAGCGGCTTCGGCTCCCCGCTGCGCCGGGCCGACCTCGTGCCGATGCGCCAGGCCAGCTCCGCGCTGGTCGTGTGGCGCCCCCGGGACGACCGGTGAGCGCCGTGACCGACCCGCAGCAGCCCGCGCCGCCCGGTCCCGCCGACCCGCACGAGTCCTTCGTGCGGCTGGAGCGCGAGATCGGCCTGCTGCTGCGCCGCTCCCGGGCGATCTCGGCCCGGCTGGCCCGCGAGCTGCACCCCGACCTCGACGGCGCCGCCTACGGGCTGCTGGCCCTGCTGCAGGACGCCGGCCCGCTGCGCGCCAGCGACCTGGTCACCCGCCTCGGGCTGGACAAGAGCACGGTCAGCCGCCAGGTGGCCTCGCTGGTCGACCTCGGCATGGTGACGCGGGCGCCCGACCCCGCCGACGGGCGGGCGCAGGTGCTCACCACGTCGGCGGAGGGCGCCGCGCGGCTGGCCCGCATCCGCGAGGCGCGCCGCGCCCGCTGGGAGGCCGACCTCTCGGGCTGGCCGGCCGACGACGTCGCCACGCTCGGCGAGCTGCTGGCGCGCCTCAACCGGCTGGGCGAGGCCCGCGAGGCCGAGACCACCGGCCGCTGACGGACCCCTGCCCCCACCACTCGCCAGCCCCCGGCGGGACCCTCCAGGGGGCCGCACACACGTGCCGGCGCCCCCGCACCGGAGCGGTGCGGGGGCGCCGTCGTGCGTGCGGTCAGCGGGTCATCCCCCGGGGACCATCCAGCTGAGCACCGGGGAGGCCTGCAGCACCACGATCAGGCACATCAGCAGCAGGAGCAGCATGCTCCAGCCGAAGACCTTCCGGAACAGCTCACCCTCCCGGCCGGCCATCCCGACCGCCGCGGCGGCGATGGCCAGGTTCTGCGGGCTGACCATCTTGCCCATGACGCCGCCGGAGGAGTTCGCCGCGGCGAGCAGCACCGGGTCGAGGCCGGCGTTGACCGCCGCCTGCACCTGCAGCGCGCCGAACAGCGCGTTGGCGGAGGTGTCCGAGCCGGTCACCGCGACACCGATCCAGCCCAGGATGGGCGAGAGGAAGGCGAAGAAGCCCCCGGTCTCGGCCAGCAGCCGGCCGAGGTGGCTCGTCATGCCCGACTGGTTGAGCACGTAGGCCAGCGCGAGCACCGCCATCACGGTGAGGATGGCCCACTTCAGCTCGCGGTAGGTGTCGACGTAGGCCTTCAGCGCCCGCCCGGGGGAGATCCGCAGGACGAGCATCGTGAGCAGGCCCGCGAAGATCATCAGGGTGCCCGCGGCGGGCAGCCAGTTGAAGGTGAACGTCGTCGAGGCCAGCTCGGTGTCGGAGCCCGCGGCGAACACGTTCAGCCCCGGCCAGGCGAAGGTCGTCGTCCACGGTGCCTCGGCCAGTGCCGACTTCACCGGGCCGAGGTTGGCCAGGGCGAAGATCACGATGATGATCCCGTACGGGGCGTAGGCCTTGACGACCTCCGCGGTGGTGTCGGGCACCACCGGAGCGCCCCCGGCACCGGTGGCGGGGGCGTGCGGGTCCCGCGCCGCCTGGCGTCCCGGGGCGTCGCCGAGCTCCTCGCCGGCGGTGGCACCGACCCCGGCCCGGTCACGACCGCCGGACCCGGCGGCCACGCTGCCGGCCCCACCTGCGGTGCCGCCACCGGCGCCGGCCAGGGAGGCCGCGGTGACCGGCTCGTAGGTGGCCTTGCGCATGCGCACCACGGCGACGACAGCGGCCGCGGCCACGAGCGCGGCGATGATGTCGGTCAGCGGCACCGAGATGTAGTTGGCGGCGACGAACTGCGCGACGCCGAACGAGACGCCGGCGACCAGGGCCTCCAGCCAGGTGTCCTTCAGCCCGCGCTTGCCGTCGACGACGAGCACCAGCACCAGCGGCACGAACGCGGCCAGGATCGGCGTCTGCCGCCCGGCCATCGCACCGAGCGTGTCGACGGTGAGCCGCGCGTCGTCGCTGACGCCGGAGGTCACCGTGGCCAGCGTCACGATCGGCGTGGCCAGCGCGCCGAACGCGACCGGCGCGGTGTTGGCGATCAGCGCCACCGCGGCGGCCTTCATCGGCTGGAAGCCCAGCGCCATGAGCATGACCACGCTGATGGCGACCGGCGTCCCGAAGCCGGCCAGCGCCTCGAGGAGGGCGCCGAAGCAGAAGGCGATGATGATCGCCTGGATCCGCTGGTCGGGGCTGACCTTCTCGAACGAGCGCCGCAGCACGTCGAAGTGCCCGGTGGCGACGGTGAGGTTGTAGACCCAGATCGCGTTGATGACGATCCAGAGGATCGGGAAGAAGCCGAACGCCGCGCCCTCGGACGCCGACAGGAGCGACTGCCCCACCGGCATCCGGAACGCCACGATGGCCAGGACGACCGCGACGGCCAGCGAGATGAGCCCCGCCAGCCAGGCCTTGACCTTCAGCGCGCCGAGGAGCACGAACAGGGTGAGCAGCGGGATCGCTGCCACCAGGGCGCTCAGTGCGAGTGACCCACCTACGGGGTCGACGACCTGCTCGAACAACGGGGCTCCTTCCCTCGGCGGAGAGGGCACGGGACGGGCGTGGGGGACGTACGGCGGTGCGGGCGGTACGGGGTCGGGCGGGTGGTGCGGTACGGGGTCGGCCGAGCGGTCACCGGTCCGCGGTGGAGGCCCTGGCCAGGGCGGTGCCGGGGCCGTTGAGCGCCCGCTCGATCAGGTCCTCGACGGGGACGCCCCGGATCGAGGCGTCCAGCACCTGGACGGTGTGCGCGACCGGCATCCGCTTGCCCATCCGGGCCAGCGTCGTCGCCACCTGCATCCAGCAGCCGGGGTTGGCGGTCACCATCAGGTCCGCCCCGGTGGCGAGGACGGCCGCTGCCTTGCGCTCCCCGAGCTCCCGTGCCGGCTCCGGCTGCAGCATGTTGTAGGTGCCGGCGCTGCCGCAGCACAGCTCGGCCTCGGTGAGCTGCCTGAGCTCCACGCCGGGGATGCCGCGCAGCAGCCGTCGCGGCTCCTCGCGGATGCCCTGCGCGTGGGCCAGGTGGCAGGCGTCCTGGTAGGCGACGGTCATGGGCAGCGGGTGCCGCTCGGCGACCGGCCCGATCTCGTCGATGAACTCGGTGACGTCCCGGGACCTCCGGGCCAGCGCCTCGGCGCGCTCCGCCCACTCCGGCTCGTCGCGCAGCTGGTGGCCGTACTCCTTGATGTTCGAGCCGCAGCCGGCCGCGTTCACGACGACGTAGTCGACCCCGGCCTGCTCGAAGGTCTCGATCGTCCGCTTGGCGAAGCCGAGGGCCTGCTCCTCCCGGCCGCCGTGGCCGGGCAGGGCCCCGCAGCAGCCCTGGCGCCTGGGCAGGATGACGTCACAGCCCTCGGCGGCCAGCACCCGCGCGGTCGCGGCGTTCACGTCGGGGAAGAACGTCCCCTGCACGCAGCCGGCGAGCAGCCCGACGACCGCGCGCCGCTGACCGACGGCCGGCGTCCGCTCGGGGACGCGCTCGACCGGGCCGAGCTTGGGCGCGAGCGACTCCATGGCCTGCAGGGGTGCCGGCAGCTTCCGCATGAGCCCCGTGCGGGTCAGCAGGCTGCCCAGCCGGCTGGCCTGGTAGGCCCGCAGCGGCCCGCGCAGCGCACGCAGTCGCCGCGGGTAGGGGAACAGGTTGTAGATGAGGTCGCGGTAGAGCTTCTCCGACCGCGGCCGCCGGTACCGCCGCTCGACCTGCGGGCGGGTGGCCTCGATGAGCTTGTCGTACTGCACGCCGGACGGGCAGGCCGTCACGCAGGCCATGCAGCCGAGGCACTGGTCGAAGTGGCGCACCATCGAGTCGTCGAGCGGCTCGCCCTCCAGTGCCTCCTTCATGAGGTAGATGCGCCCGCGGGGGCTGTCCATCTCCTCGCCCCAGAGCACGTACGTGGGGCAGGTCGGCAGGCAGAACCCGCAGTGCACGCAGTCACCGATGAGCGCGGCGTCCGGCGGGTGGTGGTCGTCGAAGGCCGGCTGCACGGCCTGCCGCGTCTCCGGCAGGCCGAGCAGGGTCGAGGTGCCCACGGTGGCGGCCCCGGTGCCGGCCGGCAGGTCGATGTCCTGGCCGATGTCGAGCGGGCGGCGCGCCCCGACGACCGCCGAGGGGGCCTCGTCGGCCGCCCGGGCGGCCCCGGTGGGCGATCCGGGCGGCAGGTCGGCGGCCGAGTCGCGCACCGGGCCGACGTTCGGGGAGGCGCCGGGGGACCCGGGCGGGGGCGAGTCGCCCCGGTCGTGACTGCCCGGCGTGATCTCCGTCATCTACAACCCTCCGACGAACCGGCCCGGCGACATCCGTCGCTCGGGGTCGAACCTCTCCTTGACCCGCCGCATCAGGTCCAGCGCGTCCCCCACCGGGCCCCAGTGGTCCAGGCGGTCCACGAGACCCTCCGGCGCACGCAGCACGATCGCGGTCCCGTCGTGCTCGGCGACGGCCGCCCGCAGCCGGGGCAGCACGTCGACCGCCTCGCCGGCCGGCACGGCCGCGTAGGACACCCCCGTGGCGGCGTGCGCGGCCACCGCCGTCCCGGCGGGGAGCGCGCGCAGCACCGGCGAGAGCGCCGCCGGCACGTGGGCCAGCCGCAGCAGCACGTCGTCCGCACCGCCGGGCCGCCGGCCGAGGTCGGCGGGCAGCTCCTCGGACTCCTCACCGCCGCCCAGCAGCGCCACGGTGGCGCGCGCCTGGTCGGTCACCGACTCGGCGATCGACTCGAACAGCACGACGAGCCGCCCGGGACCGCCGGCCGTGCCGATCAGCTCCACGGCCGACGGGGTGAGCGTCGAGCGGGCCAGCGCGACCGACAGCGGCCCCGCGGCCGCGACGTCCGGCAGCTCGAGGGTGACCAGCCGGCGCGCGGGCGGGACCGGGTGCAGCCGCCAGGTCGTGGAGACGACGACGCCCAGCGTGCCGTGGGCCCCGGTGTAGAGCTTGCCGAGGTCGTAGCCGGCGACGTTCTTGACGACCTTGCCGCCGGCGTGGGCGACGGTGCCGTCGGCGAGGACGACGGTGGTGCCGATGAGCAGGTCACGGGTGGTGCCGTAGTGCAGGCGGCGGGGCCCGGAGGCGTTCGCGCTCACCACGCCGCCCAGCGTGGCGCCGTCCTCGGGCGGGTCGAGGCCGAGCAGCTGGCCCGCCTGGCCGAGCTGCGCCTGCAGGTCGGCCAGCCGGACCCCGGCCTCGGCCACGACGGTGAGGTCACCGGCCACGTGCTCGACGACGCGGTCGAGGCCGGTGACGTCGAGGAGCAGGTCGCAGGAGCTCGGCGGTGCCGCCCAGGTCAGCTTGCTGCGCCCGCCGACCGGCACGACGGTGAGCCCGTCGGCCGCCGCGGCCCGCAGGACGTCGGCGACCTCCTCGACGGTCCCGGGCCGGACGACCTCGCGCGGCGCCACCCCGCCGACGGCGTCGTCGGGGCCACCGGCCCGGCGGGTGACGGTCGGTGCGGTCATCAGAAGACCTCGCCGAGGCCCGCCGCCTGCACCGGGTGCTCGCCCTTGTGGACGCCCGGCCGCTCCCCGCACAGCCGCGGGGTCGGGAAGACCTTGCCCGGGTTGGCGATGCCGTCGGGGTCGAAGGCGCACCGGACCAGCTGCATGGTGTCGAGGTCCTCGGCGGTGAACTGCTTGCCCATCTTCATGCGCTTCTCCTGGCCGACCCCGTGCTCGCCGGTGATGGAGCCACCCGAGGTGATGCAGAGTTCCAGGATGGCTCCGGCCAGCTCCTCGGCCTCGTGGGCCTGGCCCTCCACCGCGTCGTCGAAGAGCACCAGCGGGTGCAGGTTGCCGTCGCCGGCGTGGAACACGTTCGCCACCCGCAGCCCCCTCTCGTCGGCCATCCGGTCGATCTCGGCCAGCACCTCGGGGAGCTTGGTGCGGGGGATGACGCCGTCCTGCACGAAGTAGGAGGGGCTGATCCGGCCGACCGCCGCGAACGCCGACTTGCGCCCCTTCCACATCAGCGCCCGCTCCGCGGCGTCGGCCGCGATGCGGGTCTCGAAGGCGTTGCGCCGCCGCGCGATCTCCTCGACCTGCCGGAACTGGGCCTCGACCTCGACCTCGGGGCCGTCGAGCTCGATGACCAGCACCGCCACCGCGCCCTCGGGATAGCCGCAGCTCACCGCGGCCTCGGCGGCCTCGATGGCCAGGGCGTCCATCATCTCGACGGCGGCGGGCACGATCCCGGCCGCGATGATGTCGCTGACCGTGCCGGCGGCGTCCTCGACCGACCGGTAGCCCACGAGCATGGTCTGCACGGCCTCCGGCACCCGGATCAGCCGCAGGGTCAGCTCGGTGGCGACGCCGAGCGTCCCCTCGCTGCCGATGAACGCGCCCAGCAGGTCGTAGCCCGGGTGCTCGGGGGCGCGCCCGCCGAGGTGCACGACCTCGCCGTCGGGCAGCACCACCTCGGCGCCCAGGACGTGGTTGACCGTGAAGCCGTACTTCAGGCAGTGCGCGCCCCCCGCGTTCTCGGCCACGTTGCCGCCGATCGAGCAGACCAGCTGGGACGACGGGTCGGGCGCGTAGGCCAGGTCGAACGGCGTCGCGTCGCGGGTGACCCACAGGTTGATGACGCCGGGCTCCACGGTCACCTGGCGGTTGTCGGCGTCGACCGCTCCGATCGAGCGCAGCCGGGACGTCACGAGCAGGACGCCGTCCGCACGGGGGAGCGCGCCACCGGAGAGCCCGGTCCCGGAACCGCGGGCCACGAACGGCACGCCGGCCTCGGAGCAGAGCCGGACCGTGTCGACGACGTGCTGCCGGTTCTCGGCCAGCACCACGATCGCCGGGGTGACCTTGAAGTTGGCCAGCCCGTCGCACTCGTAGGTGCGCACCTGGGTGCGGTCGGTGAGCACCCGCTCCGTGCCCACCGCGGCCCGCAGTCGTTCGGCCAGGGCGGCGGTGCGCTGGGAGGTGTCCGGTTCGGCGATGGCGGTCATGGCGTCCTCGTGGCGTGCGCTCGTGGGCGGGCAGGGGCAGGAGGTCCGAGGACCCGTCGGCCGGCGCCACCTCGGTGGACAGCGCGCGGGCGTCGTCCCGGCGGCCGGAGGCGGAGGCGTCGCCGCGGGACTCCGCGAGCGCCGACCGGCTCGAGCGCCCCCGGCGTCAGGACCTCCTCGTACCGGTCGCCCGTCGGGCCGGTGACCTCGAGGCCTGCTCCGTCCGCGCTGCTGCTCACGGTTCTCCCTGTCGGTGTGGGTCCTCGTGGTCGGTCATGGTCCCGCCGCCGCGTCTGCTCAGCGAGTCGGGAGGGGAGGCCGGCGATGGTTCCGCATCGTGGAAGACGGTGTCTACAGTCTGGAAAACGACCGGTCCGGAAGGTAGTGCGCCCGGTCACCGGGGGTCAAGGCGGGGTGCGTGGACCCCCTGGTCGGGAGCGGCGGACCGGGGTCCGGGCGGAGGTGGCGGGGTGGCGGACGGTGGGGGAGCCGCGGGCGGCGCGGCGGAGGGTGTGCAGTCCCTGGAGCGCGCGTTCGTGCTCCTCGAGCTGATGGCCGACGCCGGAGGGGAGGTCGCGATCAGCCGGCTGGCCGCCGAGAGCGGCCTGGCCCTCTCGACCATCCACCGCCTGGTGCGCACGCTCGTGGCCCGGGGCTACGTGCGCCAGCTGCCGTCCCGGCGCTACGTCCTCGGTCCGCGGCTGATCCACCTGGGGGAGAGCTCGTCGCGGATGCTGGCCACCTGGGCGCAGCCGCACCTGTCCTGGCTGGTCGACGAGATCGGCGAGACGGCCAACCTCGCCCTGCTCGACGGCGACCGGGTCGTCTACGTCGCCCAGGTCCCCTCGCGGCACTCGATGCGGATGTTCACCGAGGTCGGCCGGCGCGTCCACCTGCACTGCACCGGCGTCGGCAAGGTCCTGCTCGCCCAGCTGCCGCCCGACCACGTGCGCCGGCTGCTCGCCCAGGCCGGCATGCCGGTGCGCACCGAGCGCACGGTGACCGACCCGGACCGGCTGCTCGCCCAGCTGCCGTCCGTCGCCGAGCTGGGCTACGCGGTCGACGACGGCGAGCAGGAGGCCGGCGTCCGGTGCGTCGCCGTCCCGGTGCCCGGCGGCTCGGCGGCCGGCGCCATCTCGGTGTCGGGTCCGGCGGGCCGGCTGGGCATGGACGCGGTGTCGCGGGTCGTGCCGCTCCTGCAGACGGCCGCCGCCGCCCTGGCCACCGAGCTCCGGCAGGACCCGGCCCGACCCGGGACGTGAGGTACCGGACACGGGGATGAAGTTGTCTGCCGCAACCAACCGGACGTATGGTTGCGGTCTACAAGCACTTACCTCCCCGTGAGGACCTCATGACCCTGTCTCCCGGCACCCGGGACCGGCTCGTCGCCGCCGTCGCCCGGCTGGTCCGCACCGGCCGGCACGTCTCCACGCGTGCCGCCGAGTCCGTCCGCGGCGGCCTGCCCTCCTTCGGATGGGGGCTGCTGCTCCCGCTGGAGCGCGACGGCGAGCAGCGCTGCAGCGCGCTGGCCGCACACGCCGGCGTCGACGTCTCCGTCGTCAGCCGGCAGGTGGCGGCCCTGGAGCGGCAGGGCCACGTCGACCGCCGGCCCGACCCGCACGACGGGCGGGCCAGTCTCATCCGGCTCTCCGAGGCCGGTGCCGCCGCCCTCGCCCGCACGCGGGCCGTGCGCTCCGAGTGGGCCACCGCCGCCCTCGCCGACTGGGACGAGGAGGACGCCCGCCGGCTCGGCGAGCTCCTCGAGCGACTGGCCGCCGACCTCGACCGTGCCGCCCCCGCGCCCTCCCGCACCGCCCTCGGGGCCGCCTCGTGAGCGCGTCCCACCCCCTCGCGGCACCGGCGCCGCTCCCGTCCACCTCCGACCGCCGATCGTCCAGGAGCACCGTGACCACCACCCACGAGCCCGACACCGGGGCCGCCACCCCTCGACCGCCGGTCGAGCCGGAGGCGCCGGTCGAGCAGCAGGGCCGCATGACCCACCGCCAGATCCTCGAGGCGCTCTCGGGGATGCTGCTGGCGATGTTCGTGGCGTTCCTGTCCTCGACCGTCGTCTCCAACGCCCTGCCGACGATCATCACCGACCTGCGCGGCAGCCAGAGCCAGTACACCTGGGTGGTCACGGCCACCCTGCTGGCCTCGACGGCGTCGACGCCGATCTGGGGCAAGCTCGCCGACCTGTTCAGCAAGAAGCTGCTCATCCAGATCGCGATCGTGGTCTTCATCGTCGGGTCGATGCTGGCCGGGCTGTCGCAGTCGGTCGGCACGCTCATCGGCTGGCGCGTGCTGCAGGGCCTGGGTCTGGGCGGCCTGCAGGCGCTGGTGCAGATCGCGATGGCCGCGATGATCAGCCCCCGCGAGCGCGGCCGGTACTCGGGCCTGCTCGGCAGCGTCATGGCCGTGGCCACCGTCGGCGGTCCGCTGCTCGGCGGCCTGCTGGTCGACACCAGCTGGCTGGGCTGGCGCTGGTGCTTCTACGTCGGCGTCCCGTTCGCCGCGGTGGCGCTGGTGCTGCTGCAGCGCACCCTGCACCTGCCGGTCACCAGGCGGCGGGTCCGCATCGACCACCTGGGGGCGGCCTTCCTCACCGCCGGGGTCTCGGCGCTGCTCATCTGGGTCACCCTCGCCGGTGACCAGTTCGCCTGGGCGTCCACGGAGACGGCGCTGTTCCTCGCCGGCGGCGCGCTGGCGATCGTCGCCTTCCTCGTCACCGAGACGCGGGCCGCCGAGCCGATCGTCCCGCTGCGGCTGTTCCGCGACCGGACGACGACGCTGGCCGTCGTCGCCAGCGTGGCCATCGGTGTGGCGATGTTCGGCTCGACGGTCTTCCTCGGCCAGTACCTGCAGATCTCGCGGGGCTACTCGCCGACGGCGGCCGGCCTGCTCACCATCCCGATGGTCGGCGGGCTGCTGGTCTCCTCGACCGTCTCGGGCATCCTCATCACCCGGTACGGCCGGTGGAAGGGCTACCTGGTGGCCGGCTCGCTGCTCGTCGTCGCCGGGTTCGGCCTGCTGGCGACGATCGACCACGAGACGTCGATGGTGCCGCTCGGCGTCTTCCTCTTCGTCCTCGGCACGGGGATCGGCATGACGATGCAGAACCTGGTGCTCGCGGTGCAGAACACCGTCGCCGCATCCGACCTGGGCGCGGCCAGCTCCGCGGTGGCCTTCTTCCGCAGCCTCGGCGGCACCATCGGCGTCTCCGTGCTGGGTGCGGTGCTCAGCAGCCGGGTGGGCACCCTCATCGCCGCCGGGCTCCCGCCCGAGGCGGCCGCGGCCGGCAGCGGCGCGGGCAGCGTCGGGCTGGCCGACCTCGCCGACGCGCCGGCGCCCGTCCAGGAGCTCATCCGGGTGTCCTACGGCGACGCGACCGGCCGGATCTTCCTGGTCTCCGCGGTCATCGCGGTGGTCGCCGTCGTGGCCATCGTGCTGATCCGCGAGGTGGCCCTGCGCACCGAGAGCGGTGAGGAGCGGCTGCGCCGCGAGTCCGAGCCGGCCCTCGCCGACGACGCGGCGGTCGGCGCCGCCCGCTGAGGACCCGCCCCGGGACCACGACGGCCCGCTCCCCGCGAAGGGGGGCGGGCCGTCGTGCTGTGGTGCCTCAGCTCTCGAGCGCGGCGTCCAGGGTGATGTCGACGCCGGACAGGGCCTTGCTGACCGGGCACCCGGCCTTGGCCTCCTGGGCGGCCTTCTCGAACCCGGCGGCGTCGAGGCCGTCGACCTCGGCACGCACGGTGAGCGTGATGCCGGTGAGCGCGAAGCCGCCGTCGGCCTGGTCGGGGCCGAGGGAGACGTCGGCTCGCACGTCGAGGGACTGCGGCGTCCCGCCGGCCTGCGCGATGTTGGCCGACAGCTGCATCGCGAAGCACGCGGAGTGGGCTGCCGCGACGAGCTCCTCGGGGCTGGTCGTGCCACCGGCCTCGTCGGCCGCGCGCTTGGGGAAGCTGACCTCGTAGGTGCCGACCTTCGAGCTGGTCAGCTCGACCTGGCCGGACCCCTGCTCGAGGGTGCCGTTCCAGGCGGTGCGTGCGGTACGGGTGGGCATGGGCGCTGCCTTCCGGTCGGGTGGGCGCCGGCGTCTGCTCGCCGGCACCGCGGACCCCGCGCCCCTACCCAGGTGAGTTGTACGCAACCCACCTCCCGGTCAGGGGAGGCGCGGCGCCTCGTTGACCCGCTGGGTCAGCACGTTGAGCGTCTGCTTGAGGTCGGCGAAGTCGTCGACGTCGAGGTGCAGGGCGCAGATCATGTCCTGGGAGATGGCGAAGGCCCGGTCGCGCAGGGCGCGGCCCTCGTCGGTCAGGGCGATGGCGACCGAGCGCTCGTCCTCGACCCGGCGGTGCCGGGTCACCAGGCCGGCCGAGGTGAGCCGCTTGAGCAGCGGGGAGAGCGTGCCGCTGTCGAGGGCCAGGCGCTGGCCGAGCTGGCCGACGGTCTGCTGGTCCTCCTCCCAGAGCAGCATCATCACGAGGTACTGGGGATAGGTCAGACCCAGCTCCTCGAGCATCGGCCGGTACCGCGCCGTCATGGCACGCGAGGCCGCGTACAGGGCGAAGCAGAGCTGGTCGTCGAGAGCCACGCTCGGTGCGGGGAGCTGTGGCTCCTCGCGCGTCATCGTCATGTCCAGCAGTGTAGGAGCAACCAGGTCGCGTGGCATGCAGTTGTGGCGGGTGTCAACCCCCTGGGGGCGACCCGCCGGTGCGTCCTCCCGGCGCGGGAGGGTTGAGTGGAACAGACTCAACTCCCGGTTCGTTGGACCCGTCGAGACCGAACCGGCCGGATCCCGGCCACCGCCTGACGAGAGGACCGACCACACCGACCATGGAGAGCAAGCTGACCACCCGTTCGCAGGAGGCGTTCGCGGCCGCCCAGCGGCTGGCGGTCGACCGCGGGCAGGCCGCCCTGGAGCCCCTGCACCTGCTCGTCGCCCTGCTGCAGCAGACCGACGGCATCGCCGGGCCCCTGCTGGCCGCCGCCGGTGCCGAGCCCGCCGACGTCCGCGCCAAGGCCGAGGCGGCGCTGCGGCGCATGCCGAGCGTCAGCGGGGCCACCGTCGCCGCGCCCTCGCCGTCCCGTGAGCTGCTGCGCGTGGTCAACGCCGCCGGCGAGCAGGCCAGCGCCCTCGGCGACGAGTACGTGTCCACCGAGCACCTGCTGGTCGGCCTGGCCGGCTCCGACGGTGAGGCCGGCTCGGTGCTGACCAGTGCCGGCGCCACCCGGGACGCGCTGCTGGCCGCCTTCCGCACGGTCCGCGGCAACCGCAAGGTCACCACCGCCGACCCGGAGAGCACCTTCCAGGCGCTGGAGAAGTACGCCGTCGACCTCACCGAGCGCGCCCGCGAGGGGAGGATCGACCCGGTCATCGGCCGCGACACCGAGATCCGCCGCGTCGTGCAGGTGCTGTCCCGGCGCACCAAGAACAACCCGGTCCTCATCGGCGAGCCCGGCGTCGGCAAGACCGCCATCGTCGAGGGGCTGGCGCAGCGCATCGTGGCCGGCGACGTCCCCGAGAGCCTCAAGGGCAAGCGGCTCATGGCGCTCGACCTGAGCGCGATGGTGGCCGGCGCCAAGTACCGCGGTGAGTTCGAGGAGCGGCTGAAGGCCGTGCTGCAGGAGATCACCGAGGCCGAGGGCCAGGTGGTCACCTTCATCGACGAGCTGCACACGATCGTCGGCGCCGGTGCCACCGGCGACGGCGCCATGGACGCCGGCAACATGATCAAGCCGATGCTCGCCCGCGGTGAGCTGCGCATGGTCGGTGCCACCACGCTCGACGAGTACCGCGAGCACATCGAGAAGGACCCCGCGCTCGAGCGCCGCTTCCAGCAGGTCTACGTCGGCGAGCCCTCCGTGGAGGACACGATCGGCATCCTGCGCGGTCTCAAGGAGCGCTACGAGGTCCACCACGGCGTGCGGATCACCGACGCCGCGATCGTCGCCGCCGCGACGCTGTCGGACCGTTACGTCACGGCCCGGTTCCTCCCCGACAAGGCGATCGACCTGGTCGACGAGGCCGCCAGCCGGCTGCGGATGGAGATCGACAGCCGGCCGGTCGAGGTCGACGAGGTCGAGCGCGCCGTCCGCCGCATGGAGATCGAGGAGATGGCGCTGGCCAAGGAGGACGACCCGTCCTCCCAGGAGCGCCTGGCCGCGCTGCGGGCCGACCTCGCCGACCGGCGCCAGCAGCTCGACGAGCTGACCGCCCGCTGGCAGCAGGACAAGTCGGCCATCGAGCGGATCCAGCGCATCAAGGAGGAGCTCGAGTCGGTCCGCACGGAGGCCGAGCGGGCCGAGCGCGACGGCGCCCTCGCCCGCGCCGCCGAGCTGCGCTACGGCCGGCTGCCGGAGCTGGAGCGCTCCCTGGCCGCGGCCGAGGACTCGGTGCAGACCGGCGAGTCGATGCTCAAGGAGGAGGTCGGCCCCGACGACATCGCCGAGGTCGTCCAGGCCTGGACCGGCATCCCCGCCGGGCGGCTGCTCGAGGGCGAGACCGCGAAGCTGCTGCGGATGGAGGAGGGCCTCGGCCGGCGGGTCGTCGGCCAGCCCGACGCCGTCCGCGCCGTCGCCGACGCCGTCCGCCGGGCGCGCTCGGGCATCTCCGACCCCGACCGGCCCACCGGGTCGTTCCTCTTCCTCGGTCCCACCGGCGTCGGCAAGACCGAGCTGGCCAAGGCGCTGGCGGAGTTCCTCTTCGACGACGAGCGGGCGATGGTCCGCATCGACATGAGCGAGTACTCCGAGAAGCACTCGGTGGCCCGCCTGGTCGGTGCCCCCCCGGGCTACGTCGGCTACGAGGCCGGCGGCCAGCTCACCGAGGCGGTGCGGCGGCGGCCCTACACCGTCGTGCTGCTCGACGAGGTGGAGAAGGCCCACCAGGACGTCTTCGACGTGCTGCTGCAGGTCCTCGACGACGGGCGCCTCACCGACGGGCAGGGGCGGACGGTGGACTTCCGCAACACCCTGCTGATCCTCACGTCCAACCTCGGCTCGCAGCTGATCGCCGACCAGTCGCTGCCGGAGGAGTCGCGGCGGGCGGCGGTGATGGACGTCGTCCGGTCGCACTTCAAGCCCGAGTTCCTCAACCGCCTCGACGACGTCGTGGTGTTCCGGGCGCTGGGCAGCGAGGAGCTGGCCGGGATCGTCGACATCCAGGTCGGCGTGCTCGCCCGCCGGCTGGCCGCCCGCCGGCTCACGCTGCGGGTCACCGACGCCGCGCGCGAGTGGCTGGCGATCAACGGCTTCGACCCCGTCTACGGCGCCCGGCCGCTGCGCCGGCTGGTGCAGTCGGCCATCGGCGACCCGCTGGCCCGCGCGCTGCTGGCCGGTGAGATCCGGGACGGCGACGAGGTCGCCGTCGACGCCCACGAGGACCTCGCCGAGGAGGGCCTGACGGTCGGCCGCGGCTGAGGGAGGACCTCCCTGCCCCCCACCGCTCGCCGGCTCGCGGCGGACCGCTGCAGGGGGGCGTCCAGCGGGGCCCCGCCGTCCCACCCGGGACGGCGGGGCCGCCGCGCGTCGCCATCGATCCGGTCTCGATCGACCCCCGGCGCTGGCCGGGACCCCGGCCGGCGGGTGATCATCGCCCGGACACCCGACCGGCGAGCAGGGAGTGGACGATGACGTCAGGGCAGGGCGGTCAGGACCCCGGGCAGGGGTGGCAGCCGCCGCAGGGCCAGCCCGGCTGGCAGGGTCCGCCGCCTCCTCAGGGCTGGCCGGACCCACAGCAGGGCTGGCAGGGGCAGCAGCAGGGCTGGCAGGGGCAGCCGCCGTACGGCTACGCGGCCGCTCCGTCGGCCCCCGGCCCGCACCTCGCGCCGGAGGCACCCGAGCGGCCGACGACCGTGCGCGTGGGGATCGGGGCCTTCATCGCCACGCTGATCCTCGGCCTCGTCTCCTCCCTCGTGCAGTTCTCCGACATCGACGGCCTGGTCGCGGAGGCCGTGGCGCTCGCGGACGACCCGGCCGTCACCGAGGACGTCGTCCGCGCCGGGGTCGTCGTCGGCGCGGTGATCGGGCTGCTGCTGGTCGGCCTCCAGGCGCTGTTCATCTGGTTGGCCTGGAAGGGGCGCAACTGGGCGCGCATCGTGCTCCTGGTGCTGGGCGGGCTCAGCGTGCTCCTCGGCCTCAGCGCCCTGGCCGGCGCCGGTGGCGGCGTCGCGGGCTCGGGTTTCCTCGACTCGCTGTCGGTCTTCTCGCTGCTGCTCACGCTCGTCGGGGTCGTCGCGCTGGCGCTGCGGCCGTCGAGTGAGTGGTACCGGGCGATGACCGCGCGCCGTCAGGCCGGACTGCGCTGACGGCTCGTTACGGAACCGTTACCGCAGATGTGAACCCATGGGACGGCGGGTCACGAAGACCGACCGTGACCACGACCGAGCAGGCCCCGGCCTCGGCGGCCGGGCCGGACCTGGCGTCCCGCCGCGGGCGCCGTCCGCTCGCCGCCGTGGCCGGGCTGCTGTCCGCCGGCGTCGCGCTGGGCGTCGCCGAGCTCGCGGCCGGCGTCGTCGGCCCGTCGTCCTCCCCGGTCGTCGCCGTCGGCGACGCGGTCATCACGCTGGTCCCCGAGCCGGTCAAGCAGTTCGCCATCGCGACCTTCGGCGAGCACGACAAGATCGCCCTGGTCGTCGGCACGCTGGTCGTCGTCGCGCTCTACGCGGTGCTCGTCGGCCTGGTCTCGCTGCGCTCCCGCCGGCTGGGTGTCGCCGGCACCGGCCTGTTCGGCCTGATCGGCGCCCTGGCCGCGGTCACCCGCCCGGCGGGCGGCCTGCTCGACGCGCTGCCGTCGGCGGTCGGCGCCCTCGCCGGCGCCGTCGCCCTGCTGCAGCTGGTGCGCCCCCTGACGCTGCCCACCCCCGCGCGGTCCGCCACCCCGCCGGCCGACGACGCCGCCGCGCGGCACGCCGACGAGGTGGTCCTCGACCGGCTGCGCGGTGCGCTCGCCTCGGCCGACCGCAAGGGCGCCGGCGTGGACCGCCGCCGGTTCCTCCTCACCGGTGGGGTCGCCCTCGGCGCGGCCGCGGTCGCCGGTGGCGGCGGCCGGCTGCTGCGGCAGCGCTTCGACGTCAGCAGCGCGCGCGGCGACCTCACCCTGCCGACCCCGTCGTCCCCGGCGGCGGCCCTGCCGCCCGGTGCCGACCTCGCCGAGCGGGTCGAGGGGCTGACGCCGCTGTTCACCGCGAACCGCGACCTCTACCGCGTGGACACCGCGATCACCGTGCCGCAGATCCGGCCCGCGGACTACCGGCTGACGCTGCGCGGGATGTTCGACTCCCCGCGGACCTACACGCTGGCCGACCTGTTCGACCGCGACGACGTCATCGAGCGCGACATCACGCTCACCTGCGTCTCCAACGAGGTCGGTGGCACCCTCGCCGGCACCGCCCGCTGGACCGGCATCCCGCTCGGCGCGTTCCTCCGGGAGAACGGGATCCAGTCCCGCTCCGACCAGCTGGTCTGCCGCTCCAGCGACGGGATGACGATCGGCGCCTCGACCCGCGCGGCCCTGGAGGTCGAGGACGCGATGATCGCCTTCGGGCAGAACGGCGAGCCCCTGCCCGTCGAGCACGGCTTCCCGGTGCGGATGCTCATCCCGGGCCTCTACGGCTACGTCTCGGCCTGCAAGTGGATGACCGAGATCGAGGCCTCCACCTACGACGCCTTCGACGCCTACTGGACCGAGCGCGACTGGGCCGCGCAGGCACCGATCAAGGTCTTCTCGCGGATCGACACCCCCGCGCCGCTGCGGCGCTTCCCCGCCGGCCGCCGCCCCGTCGCCGGCGTGGCGTGGGCGCAGACCCGCGGCATCCAGCGGGTCGAGGTCCGGGTCGACGAGGGCGAGTGGCTGGAGGCGCAGCTGTCCCCGCAGGTCGACGCCGACCTGTGGCGGCAGTGGGTGCTCCCGTACGACTTCGCGCCGGGCTCCTACCAGCTCACCGTCCGGGCCACCGCGGCCGACGGCGAGGTGCAGACCGAGGAGCGTGCCGCGCCCTTCCCCCGTGGGGCCAGCGGCCTCCAGTCCATCCGGGTGATCGCGACCTAGCGGCCCCGCCCCGCCGGCCAGGACCGGCAGGGCGCACGCCCGGACCCCCCGACCCGTCTCGGCCCCCGCCGCAGACGCCTCTCCCGACCCCGCGAACGGGTCGGGAGGGACTCCCGCAACGACGACCGAGGAGCACACCTGTGACGAGCACCCTGACCCGCGGCATCCTGCTGGCCTCCGCCTCGACCCTCGCGGTCACCGTGAGCGCCTGCAGCTCCGACAGCGACGCGAGCGAGACCTCGGGCTCCTCCGAGAGCAGCAGCGCGGCCCCCAGCAGCATGGCCGAGGAGACCGCGGAGAGCACGAGCGCGCAGCCGGCCGGTGACGAGCCCTTCGGTGCCGGCTGCACCGCCGTCCCCGCCGACGGCGAGGGCAGCTTCACCGGCATGACCGACGACCCGGTCGCCACCGCCGCGAGCAACAACCCGGTCCTGTCCACGCTGGTCCAGGCCGTCACCCAGGCCAACCTGGTCGACGCCCTCAACAGCGCGCAGGACATCACGGTCATCGCCCCGGCCAACCCGGCCTTCGAGGCCGTCCCGCAGGACCAGCTCGCGGCCGTGCTGGCCGACCAGGCCCAGCTGACCGCGATCCTCACGCACCACGTGGTCGAGGGTCGCCTGAGCCCCGACCAGCTCGCCGGCACCCACACCACGCTCAACGGCGACCAGGTCACCATCGAGGGCACGGGTGAGGACTTCACGGTGGCCCGGACCGTCACCGGCACCCCGGCGTCGGTCATCTGCGGCAACGTGCAGACGGCGAACGCGACCGTCTACATCGTCGACCAGGTCCTGGCCCCTGCCACCGCCTGACCCGTTCGCACCCCGGCGCACCGGCCCGGCTCCCTCGCGGAGCCGGGCCGGTGCGCTGCGTAGGGTCGGCCGCATGCAGAAGGACCCCGTCCCTCCCCGCCCATCGTCTCCCGGGGCGGGCCCGTGGGACGGGACCGGCCACCCCGACCGCGACCGCCTGCTCGAGCTGGTCGTCGACCTCGCCGTCGTGCACGGGGAGGTGACGCTGTCCTCCGGGCAGCAGGCCGACTGGTACATCGACATGCGCCGGCTCACGCTGCACCACGAGGGCGCCCCGCTCGTGGGCCGGGTCATGCGCCAGCTCACCGGCGACCTGCGCTACGACGTCGTCGGCGGGCTCACCCTGGGCGCCGACCCGGTGGCCGCCGCGATGCTGCACGCCGCGGCCGGCGGCGAGGGCTTCCTCGACGCCTGCGTCGTCCGCAAGACCGGCAAGGCCCACGGCCTGCAGCGCCGCATCGAGGGCCCCGACGTCGCCGGGCGGGCGGTGCTCGTCGTCGACGACGTGTCCACCACCGGCAGCAGCCCGCTGGCCGCCGTCGAGGCGCTCCAGGAGGCCGGCGCCGAGGTGCTCGCCGTCGCCGTCGTCGTCGACCGCGGCGGGCGGGCCGCCGTCGAGGCCGCGGGCCTGGAGTACCGCGCCGCCTTCACCCAGGCCGACCTCGGCCTCGGCTGAGCCCCGAGCGGGCCCGCCGTACCGTGGTGCGGGTGACCGCGACCACCACCACGGCCTGGCTGGACGAGCTCACCGCCGCGCTCGGTGCGGACGGCGTCCTCACCGACCCCGACGTCACCGCCTCCTACGCGCGCGACCAGGCCATGTTCACCGAGGCCGGCACGCCCGGCGCGGTGGTCTTCCCGCGCAGCACCGACGAGGTGGCGGCCGTCATGCGGGTGGCGTCCCGGCACGGCGTCCCGGTGGTGCCGCGGGGCGCGGGGTCCGGCCTGGTCGGTGCGTGCAACGCCGTCGACGGCGGGATCACGATGGTGATGACCCGCATGGACGCCGTCCTGGAGGTGTCGTCGGCCGACCGGCTCGCCGTCGTCCAGCCCGGGGTGGTGAGCAAGACCCTGCGCGACGCCGTCCGCGGCGCCGGGCTGTTCTACCCGCCCGACCCGGCCAGCTACGACTGGTGCACCCTCGGCGGCAACCTGGCCATGAACTCCGGCGGCCTGTGCTGCGTGAAGTACGGCGTCACCACCGACTACGTCCTCGGCCTGGAGGTCGTGCTCGCCGACGGGCGGGTGCTGCGCACCGGGCGGCGCACCGTCAAGGGCGTCGCCGGCTACGACCTCACCCGGTTGTTCGTGGGCTCCGAGGGCACCCTCGGGGTGATCACCGAGGCCACGCTGGCGCTGCGCCCGGTCCCGCACCCGCCGTCGACCCTGGTGGCCACCTTCGCCACCAGCGCGCAGACCGGCCAGGTCGTGGAGTCGGTCGTCACCAGCGGCCTGATGCCCAGCATGCTCGAGGTGATGGACCGGACCTGCATCCGCGCGGTCGACGACCTGCTCAGGGCCGACCTCGACCGCGACGCGCAGGCGATGGTGATCGCCCAGTCCGACGCCGGCGGCGCGGTGGCGGCCGAGGAGATCGCGGCGCTCACCCGGCTGTGCGAGGAGGCCGGCGCCGACCTCGTGCACTCCACCGACGACCCGGCGGAGGGCGACCTGCTGCTCACCGCGCGGCGGATGGCGCTGCCGGCGCTCGAGCGGCTGGGCAGCAGCCTGCTGCTCGACGACGTCGCCGTCCCGCGGTCGCGGGTGGCCACCTTCATCGACGGCTGCGACGCCATCGCGGCGGACTCGGGCCTGGTCGTCGGCGTCGTCGGGCACGCCGGTGACGGCAACATGCACCCGACCGTGGTGTTCGACGGCGCCGACCCCGACCAGCGTGCCCGCGCGCACGCGGCGTTCGACGCCATCCTCGAGCTGGGCCTGTCGCTGGGCGGCACGATCACCGGCGAGCACGGCATCGGCGTGCTCAAGGCCGACTGGCTCGAGCGCGAGCTCGGCGCGGTGTCGCTGGACGTGCACCGCTCGATCAAGGACGCCCTCGACCCGGCCGGCCTGCTCAACCCCGGCAAGGTGCTGCGCCGCCACTGAGGGCCCCGACCCGGGGGAACGCCCGCTGTCGGCGCGGCCCCGGCAGGTGGGATGCTGACCGGCAGCCAGCGCCGATCGACGAGGAGTGCCCGCATGCCCATCGCGACCCCCGAGGTCTACGCCGACATGATCAACCGGGCCAAGGAGGGCGGCTTCGCCTACCCGGCGATCAACTGCACCTCCTCGGAGACGGTCAACGCGGCGCTGCGCGGCTTCGCCGACGCCGGCAGCGACGGCATCATCCAGGTCTCCACCGGCGGCGCCGAGTTCGGCTCGGGCACCCGGGTCAAGGACATGGTCACCGGCGCCGTCGCGCTGGCCGAGTTCGCCCACGTCGTCGCCGAGAAGTACCCGGTCAACGTGGCGCTGCACACCGACCACTGCCCCAAGGACAAGCTGGACGCCTACGTCCGCCCGCTGATCGCCCTGTCCAGGGACCGGGTCGACGCCGGCCAGGCGCCGCTGTTCCAGTCGCACATGTGGGACGGCTCGGCCATCGACCTCGACGAGAACCTGCAGATCGCCGCCGAGCTCATCGAGAAGTGCGCCGCCGCCAAGATCGTGCTCGAGGTGGAGATCGGCGTCGTCGGCGGCGAGGAGGACGGCGTCAGCCACGACATCAACGACAAGCTCTACACCGCCCCCGGCGACTTCGTGGCCACCGCGAAGAGCCTGGGCCTCGGCGAGAAGGGCGTCTACCTGCTCGCCGCCACCTTCGGCAACGTCCACGGCGTCTACAAGCCCGGCAACGTCAAGCTGCGCCCGGAGATCCTCAAGGAGGGCCAGGACGTCGTGGCGGGGGAGTTCGGCCTCGGGGACGGCGCCAAGCCGTTCAACCTGGTCTTCCACGGCGGCTCGGGCTCCGCGCAGGAGGAGATCCGCGAGGCGCTGTCCTACGGCGTCGTGAAGATGAACGTCGACACCGACACCCAGTACGCCTTCACCCGGCCGATCGTCGGCCACATGTTCAGCAACTACGACGGCGTGCTCAAGATCGACGGCGAGGTCGGCAACAAGAAGACCTACGACCCCCGCACCTACATGAAGCTGGCCGAGACCGGCATGGCCGCCCGCGTCGTGCAGGCCTGCGAGGACCTGCTCTCGGCCGGTCAGTCGCAGGGGGCGTGAGCGTGACCCACGGGCACAACCTGCTCGGCGAGCCGCCGGCCACGCTGCTGCCCGGTGACCCGGAGGCGGAGGCCGCGCTGGCGGCCGGCACCGACCCCGCCGAGGTGGCGGCGGGGCACCCGCGGGCCAGCGCGGCCTGGGCGGCGCTGGCCGAGGGCGCGATCGACGGCGGCCGCACCGTCGAGGCCTACGCCTACGCCCGCACCGGCTACCACCGCGGCCTCGACGCGCTGCGCAGGAACGGCTGGAAGGGCTACGGCCCGGTGCCGTGGTCGCACGAGCCCAACCGGGGCTTCCTGCGCTGCGTCACCGTCCTCGCCCGCGCCGCCGAGGCGATCGGCGAGGTGGACGAGCAGGAGCGCTGCACCCAGCTGCTGCGCGACTGCGACCCGTCCCTGGCCGCCTGACGCGGGGTCGTGCACTTCGCGGAGGTGCACGACTGGCTGAAGGGCCTGGTCAGGGCCACACTCCGTGTCCCGGGCGCTCGTGCCCGGGTCATGGGAGGTGGCACGTGGAAACACTGCTCTGGATCCTCGCCGTCGTCCTGGTGATCGCCGGCATCCTCGCGATCGTCCGCCGGCAACTGCTCTGGGGGATCGTGCTGATCGTCGTCGGCCTGCTCGTGGGTCCCGGCGGCGTCAGCTTCTTCACCTGACCCCGTCGCGGAGTCCGTGCACCTCCGCGGAGGTGCACGGGCTCAGCGCTCGCCGAGCTCGGGGTGCAGCTCGTGCAGGCGGGTGGTCAGGGCGGTGAGCTCCTCGCCGCCGGCCATGAGCCGGGTGAGGTCGTCGGCGTCGACGTCGGCGCGCGTGAGGTCACCGGCCACCTGGCCGCGCGCCAGCAGCAGGTAGCGGTCGCCGACCAGGTGCGCGTAGCGCGGGTTGTGCGTCACCAGCACGACGGCGAGACCCTCGGCCCGCGCGCGCAGCACGGCCTGGCCGACCAGCGTCTGCTGGGCGATGGTCATCGGCGCGGTCGGCTCGTCGAGCACCAGCGCCCGCGCGCCGAAGTGCAGGGCCCGCGCGATGGCCAGGCTCTGCCGCTCGCCGGCGCGCATCGCGCTGGCCGGGCGGTCGGGGTCGACCCCCGTGACGCCGACCCGCTCCAGCGCCCGCACGGTGGTCTCCCGCCCGGCGTCGCGGTCGAGCCGGCGCAGCGGCCACACGCCGCGGGTGGGCTCCGCGCCGAGGCAGAAGTTGCGCCACACCGACAGCAGCGGCGCGACGGCGAGGTCCTGCCACACCGTCGCGATCCCGGCGGCCCGCGCCGCACGGGGGTCGCGGAAGCGCACCGGGACGCCGTCGAGCAGCAGCTCGCCCTCGTCGTGCCGCGTCAGCCCGGACAGCACCGAGACCAGCGTCGACTTGCCCGAGCCGTTCTCCCCGAGCACGCAGGTGATCCGCCCGCCGTCCAGCGTGACGCCGACCCGGTCGAGCGCGGCCACGCTGCCGAAGCGGACGGTCAGCCCGCGCAGCTCCAGCACCGGCGGCCGGCCGGAGTCCGCGGCGGTCACGACCGCGGCGCGGCCCGCAGCCGGCCGCGCACCACCCCGCTCACCAGGAGCGCGACCAGCAGCAGGACGCCGAGCAGCGCCTGTGACCAGCGCGGGTCCCAGCCGGAGAGCTCCACCCCCTGGCGGGCGACGGCGTAGAGCAGCGCGCCGGCCGCGGCACCGGCCATGGACCCGTAGCCGCCGGTCAGCAGGCAGCCGCCGATGACCGCGACCACCACGAAGTCGATCGCCGTGGCCAGCGACGGCGTCGCGGCCACGCTGGCGGCCGGCACCAGGGTCAGCGTGCCGAGCAGCCAGGCGGCCGCCGCGGTCAGGGCGTAGAGGACCAGCGTCGTCCGGGGGACCGGCACGCCCAGTTCGCGGGCAGCCGTGCGGGACCCGCCCATCGACAGCACCGCGTTGCCGAAGCGGGTGTGCCACAGCAGCCAGCCGGCACCGGCGGTGAGCGCGACCCACCACAGCAGCGCGACGGAGAACACGCCGCCGCCGACCTCCGCCGTCGACCCGAACAGCGCCGACGCCGAGGCCCAGCCGGGTGCCTCGTCCAGGCCGCTGACCCGGGGGGCACCGGCCACCAGCGGCATCCCGGCCACCGTCACGCCCTGCAGCACCAGCGCCGTGGCGAGGGTGACCAGGAAGCTGGGCAGTCCGGTCCGGACGACGAGCCACCCGTTGACCAGGCCCACCACCAGCACCGCGGCCAGCGACGTGGCGAGCGCCGGCCAGACGCCCCACTCGGCCGGCCCGGCGAGGATCCCGGTGAGGACGGCGCTGGACACCGCCAGCGTGCCGATCGAGAGGTCGAAGTGGCCACCCACCAGGAGCAGGCCCACGGCGACCCCGCCGATGCCGAGCAGCGCGGCGGCGTCCAGGACCCCCGCCAGGCCCCCGACCGAGAGCAGCTCGGGCACCCGCAGACCGAAGACCAGGACGACGACCACCAGTCCCAGCACCGCCGGCAGGCTGGGGCGCACCAGCACCCGGTCGAGCAGCCGCTGCCGCGGCGGCGGCGCCGGACGACGGGCGAAGACGAGGCGGTCGGCGGTCACCGGCACGGCACCCCGGGCACGGTCGGGAACGGGCGCAGCGGTCCTCCTCGGCTCGGGACCCCCAGTGTCCACGACGGCGGCCGTCCTCAGGGACGCAGGCGCCAGCGCACCCGGTCGTCGGCGTACCAGGTCCAGCGGGTGACCGGCCGGGCGTAGGGGACGCCGTCGCGGGTGACCCGCGCGGGGTCGCTGGCCAGCTGCAGCGCCCGGCCGGTGCTGCGCCGCGGCGGGCGCACCAGCTGCGCGGACACGACGACGCGGATCGTGTCGACGGCGCGCCAGTCGGGGCGGACGTCGATCCGCGCGACCGTCCCGTCGGCCACCCGGGCGTCGTCGTGGTGGGCCTGGACGCCGAGCCGGGCGGCGAGCGGCAGCCGGCCCTGCTCGGCCGCCTCGTAGCGGCCGTGCTGCAGCAGGACGCCGCCGTGGTCGTCGCGGACCAGCGTCATCTCCCGCTCGCCGCCGGTGCCGACGCCGAGGTCGCGGGCCAGCCCCCGCGACGAGCTGTCGTCGGCGGGCTCCCACGAGACGGGCACCGCGGCGGTCCGGCCGGCGCCGTGCAGGGTGGCCAGCACCGCCGCGAGCGCGGCCACCGGTCCCCGCACCAGCAGCGCCCCCGCTCCCGCCGCCTCCGCGACGGCGGCCCGCTCCGGCGCCCGGCCGGGCTCGAGACCGCGCAGGTCGAACTCGACGAGGGACATGCCGATACCCTGCCACCGACAGGCCGGTCGCTGCCGGTGTCGACGACGAAGGGGTCCACCACCCGATGCCGGCAGTCGTGCTGATCGGCGCCCAGTGGGGCGACGAGGGCAAGGGCAAGGCCACCGACCTGCTCGGGGGCCGCGTGCCCTACGTGGTCCGCTACCAGGGCGGCAACAACGCCGGGCACACGGTGATCACGCCCGACGGCGAGCGCTACGCCCTCCACCTCATCCCGTCGGGGATCCTCACCCCGGGCTGCACGCCGGTCATCGGCAACGGCGTCGTCGTCGACCCGCAGGTGCTCATCGGCGAGCTCGCCGGTCTCGAGGAGCGCGGCGTCGACACCTCGCGCCTGGTGCTCTCGGCCGACGCGCACCTGATCATGCCGCACCACCGGGCGCTGGACCGGGTCACCGAGCGGTTCCTGGGCAAGCGCAAGATCGGCACGACCGGGCGCGGCATCGGGCCGGCCTACGGAGACAAGGTGGCCCGCACCGGCATCCGGGTGGCCGACCTGCTCGACCTGTCGATCCTGCGGCAGAAGCTCGAGGGCACCCTGGTGGAGAAGAACCAGGTCCTGGTCAAGGTCTACAACCGCAAGGCGATCGACGTCGACGAGGTGGTCGAGGAGTACGCCGGCTACGCCGAGCAGCTCAAGGGCCGCATCGCCGACACCCGGCTGCTGCTGGGCAGGGCCCTCGACGCGGGTGAGTGGGTGCTGCTGGAGGGCTCGCAGGGCACGCTGCTCGACGTCGACCACGGCACCTATCCGTTCGTGACCTCCTCGAACCCGACCGCCGGCGGCGCGGCCACCGGCAGCGGCATCGGTCCCACCCGCATCTCCCGGGTGGTCGGGATCCTCAAGGCCTACACGACCCGCGTGGGCTCGGGACCGTTCCCGACGGAGCTGTTCGACGCCAGCGGCGAGTACCTGCGCACGCAGGGCGGGGAGGTCGGCGTGACCACCGGCCGTGACCGCCGCTGCGGCTGGTTCGACGCCGTCGTCGCCCGCTACGCCAGCCGGGTCAACGGGATCACCGACTACTTCCTCACCAAGCTCGACGTGCTCTCCGGCCTGGAGACCGTGCCGATCTGCGTCGCCTACGACGTCGACGGCGTCCGGCACGAGGAGATGCCGATGACGCAGACCGACTTCCACCACGCGGAGCCGGTCTACGAGGAGATGCCGGGCTGGGCCGAGGACATCCGGCACTGCCGCGGCTTCGACGAGCTGCCGGCCGCCGCGCAGGCCTACGTGCGCCGGCTCGAGGAGCTCTCCGGTGCGCGGATCAGCGTCATCGGGGTGGGCCCCGGCCGCGACGAGAACGTCGTCGTCCACGACCTGCTCGAGTAGTCGGCGCGCCACGATCAGGTGACCTGACCGTGGCGCGTCCTCCCTGACCGTGGGCGGTGCGGGAGGACGCGCCGGGATCAGGTCACCTGATCATCGCGCGGGCCGGGCCGGGACCTCAGGCGGCGGCGTCGACCGCCGCGGTGGCCAGCTCGGCGCGGGCGGCCACGGTGACGTCGGGGTTGTCGGTGATGACCCCGTCCACGCCGAGGGCCAGCATCAGGCGGGCCTCCGCGCGCGCGTCGCCGGTGGCGGCCGGGTCGGTGCCGATGCGCAGGTGCCGCGGCAGGAAGGCGTTCTCCGCGGCCAGCGTCCACGGCACGACCAGGAGCCCGGCGTGGTGGGCGCGGGCCACGAGGTCGGAGACGCCGGTCAGCGCGCCGTCGGCGTCGCGCAGCAGGATCCGGTGGCGGCTGGGCGCGATGCCCTGCGCGTAGGTGGCCACCGCGCGCAGGCCGACGCTGGTGACCAGCGCGTCGTCGACCGGGGCCTCGTCGACCAGCTGGAGCATCGTCGGGCCGCCGTCGCCGAGGTCGGCCCGCAGCCGGCGCAGGGCGCCGGCGTCGAAGGACTGGACGACGACGGTGCCGTCCGGCGCGGCGGCGTCGAGCCGGCGCAGCTCGGCGGCGACCAGCTCGGTCATCGGCTGGCCGTGCTCGGCCGACCAGCTGGGCTTCTTCAGCTCGGCGAGCACCCGGACCGGCCGCTCGGGCGTGGACCGGCGGCGGGCCAGCTCCACGACCTCCTCCAGCGTCAGGATCCCGAAGCGGCCGTCGTAGGCGGTGTTGAGCGGCCGCAGCTGCGGCATCCGCTCGACGGCGCGCAGCGTGCGCAGCTCGGCGAGGGTGAAGTCCTCGGCGAACCAGCCGGTGCGCCGCTTGCGGCCCACGCGGCGGGTGGTGCGGCGATCGGCGAACTCGGGCCGCTCGGCCACGTCCGTGGAGCGGGACAGCTCGTTCTCGTGCCGCGCGACCAGGACGCCGTCCCGGCTGACGACGAGGTCGGGCTCGATGAGGTCGGCGCCCATGTCGATGGCCAGCTCGTAGCTGGCGAGCGTGTGCTCGGGGCGGTACGCGCAGGCACCGCGGTGCCCGACGACGACGGCGCGGGGGAGGCGGGCCACTGCGGGAGTCGCGAGCGACTCGATCGCGTGCATGCGGTCCAGGACACCCCAGCCGGGTTTCGCGGGGGCGAACGACGGGGGGCGAGTCGGGCACAAATGGGAGGACGGCTCGCTGACCTGCGCGCCATCATCCGGGGTGTGGCGCATGTCTCATACACCGGCGGGTCACCCCCGTCACACGAACCCCTCCCGTCCGGGACCGAGCTGGCCCGGGTGGCGCGGGTCGACCGCGGCCGGCTCACCGTGCTCACCGCCGACGGTGAACGGCGGGTGCACCCGGCGGCGGCGCTGCACGACCCCGACGGCGTCGACGCGCCCGCCGTGGGGGACTGGGTGGCCCTGCGCGGCGAGCTCGCCGTCGCGCTGCTGCCGCGCCGCTCGGCGTTCACCCGCACCGTCGCCGGGCGCGCGTCGGCCGCGCAGGTGGTGGCCGCCAACCTCGACACCGTGCTGGTCGTCGACGCGCTGGCCGGCCCGACGCGTGCCCGCCGGGTCGAGCGCTACCTGGCCGTGGCGTGGTCGAGCGGGGCGACGCCGGTCGTCGTCCTCACCAAGGCCGACCTGTGCGACGACGTGCCGGCCGCGGTGGCGGAGGTCGAGGAGGAGGCGATCGGTGTCGGGGTGCTGGCGGTCAGCGTCCGCACCGGCGAGGGCGTGGAGGCGCTCCGGGCGCTGATCGGGCCCGGCCGGACGGCGGCGATGGTCGGCCCCTCCGGCGTCGGGAAGTCCTCGCTGGCCAACGCGCTGGCCGGCCGGGTCGTGGCGCCGACCCGGGAGGTGCGGGAGGGCGACGGGCGTGGCCGGCACACCACCACCGCCCGGGAGCTGCACGTGCTGCCCGGCGGCGGCCTGCTGATCGACACCCCCGGCATGCGGGAGCTGGGGCTCTACGACGACGAGGGCGTCGACGCCGCCTACGCCGACGTCGCCGAGCTGGCCACCCGCTGCCGCTTCCGCGACTGCGCGCACCGCACCGAGCCCGGCTGCGCGGTCGCCGCGGCCATCGACGACGGGCGGCTGGACCCCGCGCGCCTGCTGGGCTGGCGCAAGCTGCAGGCCGAGGCGCACCGCCAGCTGCTGCGCGCCGACGCCCGCGCCCGCGCCGCCGAGCACGCCCGGGTCAAGGCGCTGCACCGCGCGATGCGGGACCAGCCGAACCGGGTGCGCTGAGGTCCCCCTGGGTAGGGTCGCCGTCCGTGCGCGTGCTCGTGATCGGCTCCGGAGCCCGGGAGCACGCCCTGTGCGTGGCTCTGTCGTCCGATCCCGCGGTCACCGCGCTGGCCTGTGCCCCGGGCAACGCCGGCACGCGCACGATCGCCGAGGCGGCGCCGGTCACCGTCACCGACCCGGTCGCCGTCGCCGCGCTGGCCACCGGCTGGGGCGCCGACCTGGTCGTGATCGGGCCCGAGGTGCCGCTCGTCGCCGGCGCCGCCGACGCCGTCCGCGAGGCCGGGATCGCCTGCTTCGGCCCCTCGGCGCAGGCCGCGCAGATCGAGGGCAGCAAGTCCTTCGCCAAGCACGTGATGGCCGCCGCGGGGGTGCCGACCGCCCGCTCGTGGCCGGTGGGCGGTGCCGCCGAGCTGGAGACCGCGCTCGACGAGGCCGGCCGGGCGGGTGGGGGACCGTACGTCGTCAAGGACGACGGCCTGGCCGCCGGCAAGGGCGTCGTCGTCACGACCGACCGGGACGCCGCGCTCGCCCACGGCCGCGCGGTGCTCGACGCCGGTGGGGCGGTGCTGGTCGAGGACTTCCTCGACGGGCCGGAGGTGTCGCTGTTCGCCGTCACCGACGGGACGACGGTGCTGCCGCTGGTGCCCGCCCAGGACGCCAAGCGCCGCGACGACGGCGACGCCGGTCCGAACACCGGCGGGATGGGCGCCTACGCGCCGCTGCCGTGGGCGCCGCCGGAGCTGGTCGACGAGGTGCTGGCCACGGTGCTGCAGCCGACCGTCGACGAGATGCGCCGCCGCGGCGAGCCGTTCTCCGGCCTGCTCTACGCCGGGCTGGCGCTGACCTCGCACGGCGTGCGGGTGGTGGAGTTCAACGCCCGCTTCGGCGACCCCGAGACCCAGGTGGTCCTGCCGCTGCTGGAGACGCCACTGGCCGGTCTGCTGCGCGCCGCGGCCACCGGCACGCTGGCCGACCACCCGCCGCTGCGCTGGCGCTCCGGTGCCGCCGTCACGGTGGTGGTCGCCGCCTCCGGCTACCCGGAACGGCCGCGCACCGGCGACCCGGTCACCGGTGCCGACGGCGAGGGCGTGCTGCACGCGGGCACCGCGGTGGACGCCGAGGGGACGGTCCGCTCCGCCGGTGGCCGGGTGCTCGCGGTGACCGCGACCGGCGCCGACCTCGCCGCCGCCCGGCAGGCGGCCTACGAGCGGGTGGCCGGCGTCCGGCTGGCCGGGGCGCACTGGCGCACCGACATCGCGCTGGCCGCCGTCGAGGGCCGGATCGCCGTTCCCTAGCCGCCGTCCTCCCGCACCGCAGCGCGTCCTCCCGCACGGTGGGCGGTCGGGGAGGACGCGCCGTGATCAGGTCACCTGATCCTCGCGCGCCCTCAGCCGCGCAGCCCCACGGCCGGTCGCGCCCGCTCCGGGCGGGGCTCGGGCGGCCGCGGGCCCTCGTGCCGCCGGGACAGGTAGGTGCCGGCCACGTTGGCGCAGGCCACCACCGGCACGGCGATGAGCGCGCCGAAGATGCCGGCGATCAGCAGGCCCGCGGCGATGGCCAGGACGACGGCCAGCGGGTGCACGTGCACCGCCTTGCCGAGCAGCAGCGGCTGCAGGACGTGCCCCTCCAGCTGCATGACCGCCACCACGACGGCGAGGGCGATGAGCGCGGTGATCGGCCCCTTGGTCACCAGCGCGACCAGCACCGCCACCGTCCCGGCGAGGAACGACCCGATGATCGGGATGAACGCGCCGAGGAAGACCAGCGCGGCCAGCGGGATCACCAGCTGCACGCCCAGGACGGCCAGGCCGATCCCGATGCCGATGGCGTCGACCAGCGCGACGGCGACCGTGGCCCGCACGTAGGAGATGAGCGTGCGCCACGAGCGGCGGGCGGCCTCGTCGAGGTAGGCGCGGGAGTCGCGCGGGAACAGGCCGACCAGCCACAGCCAGATGGACCGGCCGTCCTTGAGGAAGAAGAAGAGCGTGAACAGCGCCAGGACGACGCCGGTGAAGACCTCGCCGACCGTGGTGGCGGTGGTGATCGCGCCGGAGGCGAGCTCCTGCTGGTTGCCGGCGACGAAGTCCTGGAAGGCGGTGAGGCCCTCGTCGATCTGCCGCTGGGTGACCGGGAAGGTGTCGACGACGAAGTTGCGGATCTGGACCAGGCCCTCGCTGACCTGGTCGGCGAGGTCGGTGAAACCGGCGGTGATCTGCTGGACGACCAGCGTGATGATCCCGGCGACGACCGCCAGCCCGACCAGCAGCATGACGAAGGCGGCCAGCGAGCGCGGCCAGCCGTGCCGGATGAGTGCCGCCGCCCCCGGCTGCAGGAGGGCCGCCAGCAGCAGCGCCACGAACACGGGGACGACCACCACGGCGACGTAGGCGGCCACGTAGAGCAGCACGTAGAGCCCGGCCAGGACGGCGATCAGCCGCCAGGAGTACGCAGCGGCGGTGCGCAGGCCGCTGGGGACCGCTGCGTCGCCGCGCGGAGCGTCCCGGCCGGGGGCGAGCAGCCGGCGTCCGCGCTCACCGGGCCGGTGCGGGCGACCGCCCGGGGGCGGTCCGCTCACCCCACCCGGGCCGAGCGGACCGTCGAGGTCCGGGGCGCCCGGCGCCGGGCTGCCCAGCGGTGCGTCCTCGCCGGGCGGGTCGTCGTGGACGGCGTGGGGCGCCGGCTCGACCTCGTCGTCGTGCACGAGGATCGCCCGGTCGTCGTCGCGCTCGGGCCAGGCGTGGGGGTCCCGCTCGGCCGCCGTCCGGATGTGCTCGCGCGCCCGGGCGACGAGGTGGGTGGCCCGTCGCAGCATCGCGGTCCTTCCGGAGGGTGGTGGGGCCCGTGCCCGGTCACGCTAGCCCTGCGGGAGGATGCCCACGTGCCTCGACGAGCTGACCGGGTGCGGGCGGTACCCGCGTGATCGACCGCTACACGCTCCCCGAGATGGGCCGGGTCTGGAGCGACGAGCACAAGTACGAGCTGTGGTGCCGGGTCGAGACGCTGGTGCTGGAGGCGCACGCGGCGGCCGGGCGGGTCCCCGCCGACGTCGTCGCGCCCGTGCGGGCCGCCCCGCCGCCCACGCCGGCGCGGGTCGCGGAGATCGAGGAGACGACGCAGCACGACGTCATCGCCTTCCTCACCGCCTGGGCCGACAACACCGAGCCGCGGTCGGCCGCCGCCTACGTGCACCACGGCATGACGTCGTCGGACCTGCTCGACACCGCGCTCGCCGTCCAGCTGACCGAGGCCACCGACGTCCTGCTGGCCAAGGCCGACCGGCTGGTCGCCGTGCTGCGCGACCACGGCCTGGCGCACCGCGACACGATCAGGGTCGGCCGCACCCACGGCGTGCACGCCGAGCCCGACGTGTGGGGCCACCGGGTCGCCGACCTCGCCTTCGCCACGGCCCGCTCGCGCGACCGGCTGCGCGCGGCGCGGGAGCGGGTCGGCGTGGTCGCGATCTCCGGCGCCGTCGGCACGTACTCGCTGGTCGACCCGTCGGTGGAGGTCGCCGTCGCCGAGGCGCTGGACCTCGCGCCCGCCGACGCCTCCACGCAGGTGGTCATCCGCGACTCGATCAGCGAGTGGGTCGCCGCCCTCGCCGTGATCGCCACCGTCTGCGAGGCGGTCGCCCTCGAGGTGCGGCACGGGCAGCGCACCGAGGTGCGGGAGCTGTCGGAGGCCTTCGGCTCCGGCCAGAAGGGCTCCAGCGCCATGCCGCACAAGAAGAACCCGATCCGCTCCGAGCGCGTCGCCGGGCTAGCGCGGGTGGTCCGCGCCGCCGTCGTCCCGGTGATGGAGGGCATCCCGCTGTGGCACGAGCGCGACATCTCGCACTCGTCCACCGAGCGGGTGTTCCTCCCCGACGCCGCGATCACCACCGACTACCTGCTGCACCTCACCACGGGGCTGGTCTCCGGGCTGGTCGTGGACGCCGACCGGATGCGGGCCAACCTCGAGTCCACCGGCGGGCTGATCTACACCTCCGCCGTCCTGCTGGAGCTCGTCGAGGGCGGGCTCTCGCGCGAGGACGCGTACGCACTGGTGCAGTCGGCGGCGATGGAGACGTGGCACAGCGGGACGCCGTTCCGCGCGACGCTGCGGACCCGGGCGGACGCCTCGGGCGTGCGGCTGGACGAGGCGCGGCTGGACGAGATCTGCCGTCCTGAGGGCTACGTCACCCGCCTCGGCCCGCTGTTCGACCGGCTGGCGGCGCTGACCTGATGCCCGACCTGCCCCTCGTCGCGCGCGGCAAGGTGCGCGAGGTCTACGACGCCGGCGACGACCGCCTGCTGCTCGTGGCCTCCGACCGGATCTCGGCCTACGACCACGTGCTGCCGACGCCGATCCCGGACAAGGGGCGGGTGCTCACCCGGCTGTCGGTGTGGTGGTTCGGGCAGCTGACGCCGGTGCTGGACTCCTTCGGCGCCGCGCACCACCTGCTCTCGGCGGACGACGTCCCGGCCGACGTGGCGGGCCGGGCGATGCTGGTGCGGCGGCTGGAGATGCTGCCGGTGGAGTGCGTGGCCCGCGGCTACCTGTCGGGCTCGGGGACGGCGGAGTACCGGCGCACCGGGTCGATCCGCGACGTGCCGCTGCCGCCCGGGCTGGTCGAGGGCTCGCGGCTGCCCGCACCGGTGTTCACGCCGTCGACCAAGGCCGAGGCGGGGGAGCACGACGAGGCGATCGACTTCGCGCGCGTCGTCGCGCTGGTGGGAGCCGCGCGCGCCGAGGAGGTGCGGGAGCTGACGCTGGCGCTGTACCGGCGCGGGGCGGAGGTCGCGGCGTCGGCGGGCATCGTGCTGGCCGACACGAAGTTCGAGTTCGGGCTGTCCCCGGCCGGTGGGCTGGTGCTGGGCGACGAGGTGCTCACGCCGGACTCCTCGCGCTTCTGGCCGGCGTCGTCGTGGTCGCCGGGCGCCGCGCAGCCCTCGTTCGACAAGCAGTACGTCCGCGACTGGCTGACCTCGTCGGGCTGGGACCGCGTCTCGCCGCCGCCCGAGCTGCCCGACGACGTCGTCGCCGCCACCCGCGAGCGCTACGTCGCCGCGTACGAGCGGCTGACGGGGACCCCCTTCCGCTGATGAGGACGCGGGCCGGCATCGCGTACCGCTCCGGCGGGTCGGGCGGGGACCTGCTCCTGCTGCTGCACGGGCTGGGCGCGACGGGCGCCGTGTGGAACCGGCTGCTGCCGCTGGTCGAGCGTTCCTGGCCCGGCTCCTGGGCGGTGCCGGACCTGCGCGGGCACGGCGGGTCCCCGGCCGAGCCGCCCCACGGGTACGCGGTGCACGCCGCCGACGTCGCCTCGGTCGCGGTGGCCTGCGGGGCCGAGCGGGTGACCGTGCTGGGGCACTCGTTCGGCGGCGTCGTCGGCGCGGTGCTCGCCGGCGGCTGGTACGGCCTGGAGGTCACCCGCGTCGTCGCGCTCGGCGTGAAGATCGACTGGACGGACGACGAGGTCGCGCGGGCCCGGTCGCTGGCCGCCCGCCCGCCGCAGGTGTTCGCCACCGCCGCCGAGGCCGCCGAGCGGCACCTCCGGCTGGCGGGGCTGAGCGCCCTGGTCGCGCCGGACGACCCGGTCGCGCTGGCCGGCGTCCGCGAGGTCGACGGCGGCTGGGCGCCGGCGCTGGACCCGCGCGCGTTCGGCGCCGTCGGCCCGTCGGTCGAGCAGGTCCTGGCGCGGGCGGTGGCGCCGCTGCGGCTGGCGGCGGGCTCGTCCGACCCGATGGTGGGCCTGCCCGCGATGCGCCGCGTGGACCCGTCCGCGGTGCTCCTCGAGGGCGCCGGCCACAACGCCCACTGGGAGAACCCCGACGCCGTCTGGCGGTTGCTGGCGCCCTGAGCGCCCCTGCACGACGAGATCGGCGGTCTCGTACGGCTACGGGCCTCGGAGCGGTCGACATCGCCGATCTCGACCGGGGCTGTGGACGACGCCGGTGCGCGGGTGCGCGAGCACGGCAGGCTCCCGCCCGTGCCACGACGTCGTCCGCCCTCCCGCTTGACCGCACCGGCCACCCGGGCCATGGCTCTCGAGGGTGGCACCACCGAGCGGCAGTTGCGGCACCCGGCGGTGGTGCGGCTCTCCCGGGACACCTACCTCCCGCGGTCCCTGGCGGCGGAGACGAGCGCCCGCTTCGCCGCCGTGCTGCTGACCGCCCCGCCGGGCGCCGTGCTCAGTCACCACACCGCCGCAGCACTGTGGGGCATCGAGGTCCCGCTGCAGGTCACCGCCGTGACACCGGTCCACGTCACCGTGCCGATGGGCTCCCGGGCGGAGAGCCGGCGGGACCGCAGCGTCCACCGGACGCCGCTGCCCGAGGACGACGCCACCCGGCGCGCGGGCATGCCGGTCACGACGCCTGCGCGGACCTGGCGTGACCTCGCCGCGGTGCTGCAGCCGTCCGCACTGCTCGCCGTGACCGACCAGCTGCTCGCGCGGTGGTGCGGCCGGGTCGAACTCGAGCGACAGCTGGCCCGCCGTCCCACGGGCCGCGGGTCCGCGCGAGCCCGCGCCGTCCTCCCCGTGGCCGATCCGCGTGCCGAGTCGCCGATGGAGTCGGTCCTGCGGTGGCTGCTCCACGAGGCGCGGCTGCCGGCGCCGCAACTGCAGTACGTCGTCCGCGATGCCCACGGGCGGACGGCCGCCCGTGCCGACCTGGCCTGGCCCGAACGGAGGCTGCTCGTCGAGTTCGACGGGGACGTGCACCGTCAGCGGGACGTCTTCGTGAACGACCTGCGCCGGCAGAACCGCCTGGTGGCGGCGGGGTGGACGGTCCTCCGGTTCACCTCCGCCGACGTCCTCGGCCGCCCGGACGACGTCATCGCGGAGATCCGCCGGGCGCTGCGCTGACGAGATCGGCGCTCTCGCACGGAGTGGGGTCCGTGGGCGTACCAGGTCGCCGATCTCGTCGGGGCAGGGCGGCCCGGTACCCTCGTCGGCGTGCCGCAGGTGGTCGTCGACGTCGTCCTCAAGCCGGAGATCTCCGACCCGCAGGGGCAGGCGGTGCTGGGCGCGCTCGGCCGGCTGGGCCACACCCGGGTGACCGGCGTCCGCCAGGGCAAGCACTTCGTCCTCGACGTCGAGGGCACCCCCGACGAGGCGGAACTGACGCAGATCGCCGAGACGCTGCTGGCCAACCCGGTCATCGAGGACGTCGAGCTGCACCTCCCCACCGACTGAGAGAGACCCCCGTGCGCATCGGTGTCATCACCTTCCCGGGCTCCCTGGACGACGTCGACGCCGCCCGCGCGGTGCGCCTGGCCGGTGCCGAGCCCGTCGCGCTCTGGCACGCCGACCACGACCTGCGGGACGTCGACGCCGTCGTCCTGCCCGGCGGCTTCTCCTACGGCGACTACCTACGGGCCGGCGCCATCGCCGCGCGGGCGCCGATGATGCGCGACGTCGTCGACCGGGCGCGGCAGGGCATGCCCGTCCTCGGCATCTGCAACGGCTTCCAGGTGCTCTGCGAGGCCGGCCTGCTGCCCGGCGCGCTCACCCGCAACAGCCACCTGCACTTCCGCAACCGCGACCAGCTGCTGCGCGTCGAGCGCGCCGACACCGCGTGGACGTCGTCCTACGCGGAGGGCCAGACGATCGTCGTCCCGGTCAAGAACGGCGAGGGCCGCTACGTCGCCGCGCCGGCCGAGCTCGAGCGGCTGGAGGGTGAGGGGCGGGTCGCCGTCCGCTACGTCGGCGGCAACCCCAACGGCAGCCTGCGCGACATCGCCGGCGTCACCAGCGAGGACGGCCGCGTCGTCGGCCTCATGCCGCACCCCGAGCACGCCGTCGAGGACCTCACCGGCCCCAGCACCGACGGCCTGGGCTTCTTCACCAGCGTCCTGACGGCGGTCGTGAGCGCATGAGCGTCGACACCGTCGAGCTCGCCGCGAAGACCCCGGACGACGAGCAGCCCTGGGCCGAGCTGGGCCTGAAGTCCGACGAGTACCTGCGCATCCGCGACATCCTCGGCCGCCGGCCCACCACCGCCGAGCTGGCCATGTACTCGGTCATGTGGAGCGAGCACTGCTCCTACAAGAGCTCGAAGGTGCACCTGCGCCGCTTCGGCGACCTGCCGCGCAGTGAGGCGCTGCTGGTCGGCATCGGCGAGAACGCCGGCGTGGTCGACGTCGGCGACGGCTACGCGGTCACCTTCAAGGTCGAGTCGCACAACCACCCCAGCTACGTCGAGCCCTACCAGGGCGCGGCCACCGGCGTCGGCGGCATCGTCCGCGACATCCTCACCATGGGCGCCCGCCCGGTCGCCGTCATGGACAGCCTCCGCTTCGGCCGGGCCGACGCCGCCGACACCGCGCGCGTGCTGCCCGGCGTCGTCGCCGGCGTCGGCGGCTACGGCAACTGCCTGGGCCTGCCCAACATCGGCGGCGAGCTGCTCTTCGACGAGTGCTACGCCGGGAACCCGCTGGTCAACGCGCTGTGCGTCGGGGTCATGAGGCACGAGGACGTGCGGCTGGCCAAGGCCGAGGGCGTGGGCAACAAGGTCGTCCTGTTCGGCGCGCGGACCGGCGGGGACGGCATCGGCGGCGTGAGCGTGCTGGCCAGCGAGACCTTCGACGAGGAGGGGCCGGCCAAGCGCCCGAGCGTGCAGGTGGGCGACCCGTTCACCGAGAAGCTGCTCATCGAGGCCTGCCTGGAGATCTTCCGCGAGGACCTCGTCACCGGCATCCAGGACCTCGGCGGCGCGGGGCTGTCCTGCGCGACGTCGGAGCTGGCCAGCGCCGGGACCGGCGGCATGCACGTGGACCTGGACGCCGTCCCGCTGCGCGACTCCACCCTGACGCCCGCCGAGATCCTCATGAGCGAGTCGCAGGAGCGCATGTGCGCGATCGTCGAGCCGGCCAAGGTGGCGCAGTTCCTCGCCGTCTGCCGCAGGTGGGACGTGCTGGCCACCGTCATCGGTGAGGTGACCGACGGCGACCGGCTGACCGTGGACTGGCACGGCGAGCGCATCGTCGACGTCCCGCCGCGCACGGTCGCCCACGAGGGCCCGGTCTACGAGCGGCCGATGCAGCGCCCCGCCGACCTCGACGACCTGCAGGCCGACGACCCCGCCGCCCTGCCGCGCCCGGAGACGCCCGAGGAGCTCACCGCGCACTGGCTGGCCGTCGTCGCCAGCCCCGACGGCGCGGACAAGACGTGGGTCACCGAGCAGTACGACCGCTACGTCCGCGGCAACACCGTGCTGGCCCAGCCCGACGACGCCGGCGTCGTGCGCATCGACGAGGAGTCCTCCCGCGGCATCGCCCTGGCCCTCGACGGCAACGCCCGCTTCGCCCGCCTCGACCCCTACACCGGGGCGCAGCTCAACCTGGCCGAGGCCTACCGCAACGTCGCGGTGAGCGGCGCGCGTCCGCTGGCGGTCACGAACTGCCTGAACTTCGGCTCACCGGAGGAGCCCGAGGTCATGTGGCAGTTCGCCGAGGCCGTGCGCGGCCTGGCCGACGCCTGCCGCGACCTGGGCCTGCCGGTCACCGGCGGCAACGTGAGCCTCTACAACCAGACCGGCGACGTCGCGATCAACCCGACGCCGGTCATCGGCGTCCTCGGCGTGCACGACGACGTCCGGAAGCGGGTGCCCACCGGCTGGCGGGCCGGCGGCGAGACGGTGCTGCTGCTCGGCGAGACCCGGCCGGAGCTCGGCGGCTCGGCGTGGGCGTCGGTCGTGCACGGCCACCTCGGCGGCCGCCCGCCGGCGGTCGACCTCGAGGCGGAGCGGTCGCTGGGCGAGCTGCTCGGCGCGCTCGGCCGGGAGGACCTGGTCACCTCCGCCCACGACCTCGCCGACGGCGGCCTGGCCCAGGCGCTGGCCGAGTCGGCGCTGCGGTACGGCACCGGCGCCACGCTGCGGCTGGGCGGGCCCGGGGACGTCGACGCCTTCACCGCCCTGTTCAGCGAGTCCGGCGCGCGCGCCGTCGTCACCACGACCGATCCCGAAACGGTCCGCACCACGGCCGAGTGGGCCGGCGTCGCGGTCACCGAGCTGGGGACGACGGGCGGGGACGCCCTGGTGGTGCAGGACGTCGCGACCCTGCCGCTGGCCGAGCTGCGGGCCGCCTGGACCGCCACGCTGCCCGCGCTGTTCGGCACCCCGGAGGCCACGGTGGGCGCGGTCCCGGCGGGCGCTGTCCCGACCAGCTGATGCCCGCGCAGCAGCCCATCCCCGCCGAGGAGCTGCGCGCCGCCGTCGACGCCGTCCGCCCGTGGCTGGCCGGGGAGGCCGAGCTGCCGCCCCGCGCGGTGCTCGGTGCGGCCGTGAGGACCAGCACCCGCTGGCTGGCCCAGCAGGTGCCCGGCCGGTCGGTGGAGCTGCGGGTGCCGCCGCACGTCGCCGTCCAGCTGGTCCCCGGCCCGCGGCACACGCGCGGCACGCCGCCCAACGTCGTCGAGACCGACGCCGCCACCTGGCTGCGGCTGGCGACGGGGGAGCTCACCTGGGCGCGGGCGCTCGCCGACGGGCAGGTGAGCGCGAGCGGCAACCGCGCCGACCTGGGCCCGCACCTGCCGTTGCCGCCGCTGCGCCGGCCCTGAACGAGCAGATCCGCGGACGTGCACGGTGCACGTCCGCGGATCTGCTCGGTGGGGGTGCGGGGTCAGCCGGTGAACAGCGTGGTCGCGGTCTTCACCGTCTGGTAGAGGCCGTAGGCCAGGGGGACGCCGACCAGGGTCCAGGCGAGCGCGATCAGTCCGGTCGGGGTGTGCACGGGCGACTGCCCGTCGGTGGACTGCTTCGACAGCGGGGTGCTCATCGGGCGGCGCTCCGTTCGGGGTTGGCGCGGGCGGTGGCAGGGGTGGTGGCGTGCGGTTCGTGCCACTTGCTGGCCACCGGCTTGACGAGCAGGTTCGCGACGAACCCGACGGCGAGCAGGCCGACCATGATGAACAGCGCCGGCCGGTAGTTGGCCGCCACCAGGGTCCCCGGCTCGCCCTGGGTGTCCAGGACGCTGTTGACGATCAGCGGGCCGGCGACGCCGGCGGCCGACCACGCGGTGAGCAGCCGGCCGTGGATGGCGCCCACCTGGTAGGTGCCGAACAGGTCGCGCAGGTAGGCCGGGACGGTCGCGAACCCGCCGCCGTAGAAGGAGATGATCACCGCGGCGAGCAGCACGAACACCCACGTGGCGCTGTTGCCGATGGTGGCCAGCGCGACGTAGAGCAGCAGGCCGACGCCGAGGTAGACCATGTAGATCGGCTTGCGGCCGATGAAGTCCGACGTCGAGGACCACACGAACCGGCCGGCCATGTTGAACAGCGACAGCACGCCGACGAAGCCGGCAGCCGCGGTGGCGGCGACCGTCGAGGTGTCCCCGCTGCGGAAGAAGTCCTGGATCATCGGCGCGGCCTGCTCGAGGATCCCGATGCCCGCGGTGACGTTGCAGAACAGCACCGTCCACAGCAGCCAGAACTGCGGCGTCTTGATGGCGTTGGCGGCCGAGACGCTCTCGGTGGTGACCAGGGCCTTCTGCTTGACCGTCGAGGGGTCGAACCCGGTCGGCCTCCAGTCGTCGGCGGGCACCCGGACGATGGCGGCGCCGAACATCATGAAGACCAGGTAGAGCGCGGCGAAGGTGAAGAACAGCGCCGCGACGGCCTCGCCGTTGGGCACCGTGCCGGCCGTGCCGTCGTAGCCCGGGTCGTAGTAGCTCATCAGCTGGCGGGACAGCGGCGAGGCGATGAGCGCACCGCCGCCGAAGCCCATGATCGCCATGCCGGTGGCCAGCCCCGGGCGGTCGGGGAACCACTTGATCAGCGTGGAGACCGGCGAGATGTAGCCGATGCCCAGGCCGATGCCGCCCAGGACGCCGTAGCCGAGGTAGAGCAGCCACAGCTGCTGGGTCTCGATGCCCAGGCCGCCGACCAGGAAGCCGGACACCCAGAAGCACGCCGCGGTGAACATCGCCGCGCGCGGCCCGTTGCGGTCGACCCAGGTGCCGAACAGGGCGGCGGACAGGCCCAGCATCACGATGGCGATCGAGAAGACGATGCCGATCGCGGTCTGCGACACCGCGAAGTGCTCGACCAGTGCGTTCTTGTACACGCTGGTCGCGTACGCCTGGCCGATGCACAGGTGCACGGCGAGGGCGGCCGGCGGGATCAGCCACCGGTTGAAGCCGGGGCGGGCGACGATGCGCTCGCGCTGCAGGAAGCCGGGTAGCGCCACGGGGGACCTCCGGGCCGGGGACCGGGCCGGCCGGTCCGTGGGCTTGCTCACGACGGGGAGAAGGTACGTGGGGTCCACCGCTCCCGCCCGACGACGTGACCGGATCGTTGCGCGGCACCTCACCTCGCGCAACCGGTCGCCCGGCCCCGCCAGGGCCCCCGTGGGCCTGCGGCGGTGGGAGGCGGAGGGGTCCTTCTCCTAGGCTCCGGGCATGGCTTATGAGGTGAGGGGCGTCGTCGCCCGCGGCAAGGGAGCTCCGGTCAGCGTCGAGACGATCCTCGTCCCCGACCCCGGGCCCGGTGAGGCGGTCGTCGACGTGCAGGCGTGCGGGGTCTGCCACACCGACCTGCACTACCGCGAGGGCGGCATCAACGACGAGTTCCCGTTCCTGCTCGGCCACGAGGCCGCCGGGACCGTGGCCGCGGTCGGGGAGGGCGTCACCAACGTGGCCGTCGGGGACTTCGTCGTCCTCAACTGGCGCGCGGTGTGCGGGCAGTGCCGCGCCTGCCTGAAGGGGCAGCTGCACTACTGCTTCGACACCCACAACGCCGCGCAGAAGATGACCCTGGCCGACGGCACCGAGCTCTCACCCGCGCTGGGCATCGGCGCGTTCGTGGAGAAGACGCTGGTCCACTCCGGGCAGTGCACCAAGGTCGACCCGTCCGCCCCGGCCACCGCCGCCGGGCTGCTGGGCTGCGGCGTGATGGCCGGCGTCGGCGCGGCGATCAACACCGGTGCGGTGCAGCGCGGCGAGAGCGTGGCGGTGTTCGGCTGCGGCGGCGTCGGGGACGCCGCGATCGCCGGCGCGAAGCTGGCCGGGGCGACGACGATCGTCGCCGTCGACGTCGACGACCGGAAGCTGGAGTGGGCGAAGGCGTTCGGCGCCACCCACACCGTCAACAGCCGGACCACCGACGCGGTCGAGGCCGTCAAGGGCCACACGAACGGGTTCGGGGTCGACGTGGCCATCGACGCCGTCGGCCGCCCGGAGGTCTTCGAGCAGGCCTTCTACGCCCGCGACCTGGCCGGCCGCGTCGTGCTGGTCGGCGTCCCCACCCCGGACATGCAGCTCACCCTGCCGATGATCGAGCTGTTCGGCCGCGGCGGGGCGCTGAAGAGCTCCTGGTACGGCGACTGCCTGCCCAGCCGGGACTTCCCGCTGCTGGTCGACCTCTACCGGCAGGGCCGCTTCCCGCTCGAGGACTTCGTCTCCGAGACCATCGGCATCGACGAGGTGGAGCAGGCCTTCGACAAGATGCACAAGGGCGAGGTCCTGCGCTCGGTGGTCGTCTTCTGATGACCGCCCGCATCGACAAGGCCGTGGTCAGCGGGGTGTTCAGCCTCGACGGGCAGGACTTCGACGTCGACAACAACGTCTGGCTGGTCGGCGACGACGACGAGGTGCTCGTCATCGACGCCCCGCACCGCGCCGACCCGATCATCGAGGCCATCGGCGGGCGGACGGTGACGGCGATCGTGCTCACCCACGGGCACAACGACCACATCACCGCCGCGGTCGACCTGCGCGCGGCCACCGGCGCGCCGATCTGGTTCCACCCCGCCGACACGATGCTGTGGGACGTGGTCTACGGCGAGGTGCACCCCGAGGCCAGGCCGGACGAGGCGCTGGCCGAGGGGACCCGGTTCCGGGTCGCCGGGACGTCGCTCACCGCGCTGCACACCCCCGGCCACTCCCCGGGCAGCACCTGCCTGCACGCACCCGACCTGGCCGCCGTCTTCACCGGCGACACGCTCTTCTCCGGCGGGCCGGGCGCCACCGGGCGCTCCTTCAGCGACCACCCGACGATCCTGAACTCCATCCGCAGCCGGCTGCTGACCCTGCACGGCGACACCGTCGTGCACACCGGACACGGCGACGACACCCGGATCTCCGCCGAGATGGGCAACGTGCACTGAGGCGCCGCCGGCCGGGGCGACGCGGACCGGGCATCACGCCGGGTCCGCGTCACCTCCGGTCGCGTCCCCGGTGCCGGGCCGGGCCTCCTGCGTCGTCGTCCGCTCCAGGCGCTGACGGATGGCCGCGACGTTCAGGGCGAGGTCCTCGAGCGCCTCGACGGCGCGCGTGGCGAGCGCGAACGTGAGGTTCTCGCGGCGCTCCTCGGCGTTCGGCTCGCGGCGGCGTTCCCGGGTGGCGGAGCCCCGGTCGGTCGCCCTCGCCCACGGGTCGTCGTCGTCGCCCCGCGACGGGTCGAACAGCCCGCGCAGCATGCGCTGGGCCATCTCGAGGAAGTCGTTCGGGTCGGGCCGGTCGGCAGGCATGTCGGCTCCTCTCCACGCTGCGACCGTCAACGCGCCGGACCCGGTCCGGGTTCCGACCGGCCGGCGGCGCGCGGCAGCCCGGGGTCACGACGGGCCGCGCCGGTCCGTGCGTGGCGGGCGCCACCCGGCAGGACCGCGAACCGCCGGTACGCTCGGGAGGTGCCTCGCGGTGACGGACGGCTGACGCACGCCCTCGACCCCTCTGCTCCCGGTCCCCAGGACGCCTGCGGCGTCTTCGGCGTCTGGGCGCCGGGGGAGGAGGTCGCCAAGCTGACCTACTTCGGCCTGTACGCCCTCCAGCACCGCGGGCAGGAGGCAGCGGGCATCGCGGTGTCGGACGGCGCGTCGGTCGTCGTCTACAAGGACCTCGGGCTGGTCAGCCAGGTCTTCGACGAGTCGACGCTGGGCAGCCTGCGCGGGCACCTGGCGGTGGGTCACACCCGCTACTCCACGACTGGCGCCTCCACCTGGGAGAACGCCCAGCCGACGTTCCGCACCACCGACGCCGGCACCGGCCTGGCGCTGTGCCACAACGGCAACCTGGTGAACACCGCCGAGCTGGCCGGCAAGGCCGCCGACGCGGGCGTGCCGGGGGCGTTCGTCGCCACGAACGACTCCGACCTGGTCACCGCGCTGATCGCCGCCCGCCCGGACGTGTCGGTCGAGGCCGCCGCCATGGAGGTGCTCCCGCAGCTGCGCGGCGCCTTCAGCCTCACGTTCATGGACGAGGACACCCTCTACGCCGCCCGCGACCCGCAGGGCGTGCGCCCCCTGGTGCTCGGCCGGCTCGAGCGCGGCTGGGTGGTCGCCAGCGAGACGGCGGCGCTGGACATCGTCGGGGCCTCCGTCGTCCGCGAGGTCGAGCCCGGCGAGCTGCTGGCCATCGACGAGAACGGCCTGCGCAGCCAGCACTTCGCGCCCGCCGAGCCCAAGGGCTGCGTCTTCGAGTACGTCTACCTCGCCCGGCCCGACACCACGATCTCCGGCCGGGGCGTGCACGCCGCCCGCGTCGAGATCGGCCGGCGGCTGGCCGGGGAGCACCCGGTCGAGGCCGACCTGGTCATCCCGGTCCCCGAGTCCGGCACGCCGGCCGCCGTCGGGTACGCCGAGGCCTCCGGCATCCCCTACGGGCTGGGCCTGGTGAAGAACTCCTACGTCGGGCGGACCTTCATCCAGCCCAGCCAGACGATCCGGCAGCTCGGCATCCGGCTCAAGCTCAACCCGCTGCGCGACGTGATCCGCGGCAAGCGGCTGGTCGTCGTCGACGACTCGATCGTGCGCGGCAACACCCAGCGGGCGCTGATCCGGATGCTGCGCGAGGCCGGCGCCGTCGAGGTGCACGTGCGCATCGCCTCGCCGCCGGTGAAGTGGCCCTGCTTCTACGGCATCGACTTCGCCAGCCGCGCCGAGCTCATCGCCAACGGTCTCGACGTCGACGGCGTGCGCGCCTCCATCAACGCCGACTCGCTGGGCTACGTCTCCGAGCAGGGCCTCATCGCCGCCACCGAGCAGCCGGCCAGCCGGCTGTGCACCGCCTGCTTCACCGGCGAGTACCCGATCCCGCTGGGGGAGACCGGCGTGCTCGGCAAGCACGTGCTCGAGGGCATCGGCCGCACGCCGATGCCCCGGATCTCCGACGCCCGCGGCGGCGAGCGCGCGGTCAGCGGCTGGACCGGCCAGCAGGCCGGCAGCCCCGCGGTGCCCGGCGGCGCCGACGACGCGCTGCGCCGTCCGTGAGCCCGTCGCCCGGGAGCGGCTTCACCTACGCGGGGTCCGGCGTCGACATCGACGCCGGTGAGCGCGCGGTCACCCTGATGCGGACGGCGGTCGAGCGGACCCGCCGACCCGAGGTGGTCGGCGGCCTGGGCGGGTTCGCCGGGCTGTTCGCGCTCGACACGGCGCGGTACCGGCGGCCGCTGCTGGCCTCCTCGACCGACGGCGTCGGCACGAAGATCGCCCTCGCCCGGGCGCTGGACCGGCACGACACCGTGGGCATCGACCTCGTCGCCATGGTCGTCGACGACCTGGTGGCCTGCGGCGCCGAGCCGCTGTTCCTGCAGGACTACGTGGCCGTCGGCCGCGTCGTCCCCGAGCGGGTGGCCGCGATCGTCACCGGCATCGCCGCCGGGTGCGAGCAGGCCGGGGCGGCCCTCGTCGGCGGCGAGACCGCCGAGCACGGCGACCTCATGGACCCCGACGAGTACGACCTCGCCGCCACCGCGGTCGGCGTCGTGGAGGCCGACGCGGTCCTCGGCCCGGAGCGGGTCCGCGACGGCGACGTCGTCGTGGCGATGGGCGCCAGCGGCTTCCACTCCAACGGCTACTCACTCGTGCGCCGCGTGGTCGCCGCGGCCGGCCTCGACCTCACCGCCACCCCCGCCGGGCTGGACCGCCCGCTGGGGGACGTGCTGCTCGAGCCGACCCGCGTCTACGCCCTCGACTGCCTCGCGCTGGTCGCGGAGCTCGGGACGGACGGTGTGCACGCCTACGCGCACATCACCGGCGGCGGGCTGGCCGGCAACACCGCGCGCGTGGTCCCCGACGGGCTCGGGGCGGTCCTCGACCGCGGTACCTGGGCGCTGCCGGCCGCCGTGCGGCTGCTCGAGGAGCACGGCGTGCCGCGCGGGGAGTCCGAGCGGGCGTTCAACTGCGGGGTCGGCATGGTCGCCGTCGTCGCCGCGGACGCCGCCGACCGGGCGGTGCAGCTGCTCGCCGGGCGCGGGGTGCCGGCCTGGCCGGCCGGCCGGGTCACCCGTGGGGGGACCGGCGCGCGCCTGGTCGGCACCTACCGCTGACGCCCCGGCACCGGCCGCGCCGCACCGAGCGCCCGGTGCCGGGCGCGATTCGCACCGCCGTCCCGGGTGGGACGGCGGCGCGCCGTGCTCAGGAGGACGGGGGCGGCCAGCCGCCGACGATCAGCGACTGGCCGCCCAGTCGTCGTCGGCGTCGTCGTCCGCCCATCGATCGGCGTACTCGTCGTCGTCCTCGTCGTCCTTGGCCGCCGGAGCGGTGTAGGGAGACGGAGTGGACCCCGCCAGCTCGCGCTGGAGCGCGGAGAGGTCGGTGTTCGGTGAGCTGTACTTGAGCTCACGGGCCACGCGTGTCTGCTTGGCCTTCGCTCGGCCGCGCCCCATCGGCTCGACCCCCTCATAACGGAGAACGGGAGCCCAGCTCACGGGCTGGACGGCCCGCGTGGCGACCCCGACTGAAGTGACTGTGTCTGGACCGAGCTTACGACACCGATGGAACGGGGGCACGGGTCCTCCCCCTGCCGTCCCCCGACCGTGGCCGCGCTCACGTGCCGGACCCCCTGACGCGGGGCTCCGGCCGGGCTCAGCGGGGCAGGCGGATGGTGGCCAGCCGCCCCACCGAGGCGATGCGCTGCTCGGCCAGCCGGTCGGCGGCCACGGCGGGGGAGACGTCCTGGGCCGCGGCCGCCTCGAACACCCGCAGCGCGGTGTCGTAGATGCGCGCGGCCCCGGCCTCGGCGCGCGGGAAGGAGAAGCCGTGCCGCTCGTCCTCCACCTGGATCACGCCGCCGGCGTTCACCAGGTAGTCGGGGGCGTAGAGGATCCCGCGCCGGGTCAGCTCGTCGGGGATGCCGTCGTGGGCGAGCTGGTTGTTGGCCCCGCCGCAGACGACCTCGGCCTGCAGGACCGCGACGGTGTCGTCGTCGAGGGCACCGCCGAGCGCGCAGGGCGCGTAGACGTCGGCGGGGGTGCGCACCAGCGCGGTGGTGTCGTCGACGGCGTCGACGCCGGGGTGGCGGGCCAGCACCCGCTCCACGGCGGCGGTGTCGACGTCGGTGACCACGACGTCGGCGCCGTCGGAGACCAGCCGGTCGACCAGCCAGGAGCCGACCTTGCCGACCCCGGCGACGGCCACCGTCCGCCCGGCCAGCGTCGGCGCGCCCCAGCGGTGCTGTGCGGCCGCCCGCATGCCCTGGAAGACGCCGAAGGCGGTGAGCACCGAGGAGTCCCCGCACCCGCCGTGCACCTCGGAGCGGCCGTGGGCGAAGCGGGTCTCGCGGGCGACGACGTCGAGGTCGGCGTTGTACGTGCCGACGTCGCAGGCGGTCAGGTACCGGCCGCCCAGCGCCTCGACGAACCGGCCGTAGGCCCGCAGCAGCGCCTCGGTCTTGTCGGTGCGCGGGTCCCCGATGACGACGGCCTTGCCGCCGCCGAGGTCGAGCCCGGCGAGGCTGTTCTTGTAGGTCATGGCCCGGGCCAGCCGGAGGGCGTCGGCGACCGCCTCGTCCTCGCTGGCGTAGGGGTGGAAGCGGGTGCCCCCGAGCGCCGGCCCCAGCGCCGTCGAGTGGACGGCGATGACCGCCCGCAGGCCCGACGCGGGGTCGGAGCAGAAGACGACCTGTTCAGCACCGGATCCGAAGACGTCCACGGCTCCCGAGCCTAGATGCGGCTCCGGCGGTCCCCGCGGGATCCGGGAACTGATCCGTCCCGAGGCCTCAAGGTCCCCCCTCCGGGTGACGACAACAGGAGGGACGGATGTGGAGGACGGCGTCCCGTGGTCACCCGGTGGCACCCGTGCCGCGTGTTGTCCGCGTGACGGAACGCCACCGGTGCGACGCTGCTCCGGCCTCCGCGCCACCCCTCTTCCCCAGGGAGCGATCGATGTTGCAGTGCCGTCCCGGCCGGCGCCCGTCCGGCCCTGCCGTGGGAGCCCGTGGCGGCCGGGGCGTGCGGAGCGCCCTCGTCGGCCTGCTCACCGGCGCGGTCCTGCTGGGCGCCGCGGGCCCCGCGCTCGCCGTCCCCTCACCGCCGCCCAACCCCACCGACGGGCAGATCGCCGACGCCGCGGCCGCGCAGGAGGCCGCCGCCGCGGAGGTCGGCCGGCTGGCCGCCGAGGTGGCCGCCGCGGAGAGCGAGCTCGAGCGCCTCGCCGTCCACGCCGAGGCCGCCGGCACCGCCTACCTGGCCGCCGAGGAGGCCCTCGGGCTGGCGCAGGCGGCCGCCGACCAGGCCGCCGCGGACCTCGAGGTGGCCACCGGCGCCGTCGACGCCGCCCTCGGCCGCATCGCCGGCTTCGCCCGCGACAGCTACGTCAACGGCACCACCCTCACCACCGCCGCCGCGCTGCTGGACTCCGCCGGACCCGGCGAGCTGGTGCAGCGCGCCGCAATGCTCGAGTACGTCGGCGACGTCCAGGTCGACGTGCTCGACGAGCTGGAGATCGCCCGCGTGCAGCAGGCCAACGCCGAGTCCGCCGCCCGGGTGACCCGCGACGAGAGGGCCGCCGCCGAGGACGCCGCGGCCGCCGCCAAGGACGCCGCCGAGGCGCAGGTCGCCGCGCAGCAGGGCGCCGTCGAGGCGGCCTCCGCGCGCAAGGCCGACCTCGACGGGCAGCTGCAGGCCGCGCAGATCCAGCTGCTGGAGCTGCAGGGCGCCCGCGACGCCTACCAGGAGTGGCAGCGGCAGAAGGCCGCCGAGGAGGCCGCCGCGGCCGAGGCCGCCGCCCGCGCCGCCGAGGAGGCCGCCGCGGCCGCCGCCGCCGCCCGTGCCGCCGCCACCGCGGCCGCCTCGTCCGGCTCGTCGTCCGGCTCGTCCGGCTCGTCGTCGTCCGGCTCGTCGTCGGGCTCGTCGACCGGCGCCGCGGCGGTCAGCGGCGCCAACTACGTCAAGCCCACCTCCGGGCGGACGTCGAGCTGCTACGGCTTCCGCTGGGGCGCCCTGCACGGCGGCGTCGACATCGCCGCCCCGATCGGGACGCCGATCTACGCGGCCACGTCCGGCACCGTCGTGCGCACCGGCCCGGCCACCGGCTTCGGCGTGGCCGTCTACATCCGCGGCACCGACGGCGCGGTCACCGTCTACGGCCACGTCAACGCCGAGTACGTCCGCACCGGCGAGCGCGTCCTCGCCGGCGAGCTCATCGCCGAGGTCGGCAACCGCGGCCAGTCCACCGGCCCGCACCTGCACTTCGAGGTCCACCCGTCCGGCGCGATGCACGGCGGCCAGGTCGACCCCGTGCCGTGGCTGCGCGCCCGCGGCGTCAGCATCAGCGGCTGCTGATCGACGGGCCCCGTCCCTCCCGGGACGGGGCCCGCCGTCGCCCACGGCCTCCCGGCGGGGAGGTCCCCCGTCAGGAGGTGGGAGCCGCGGTCCCGCAGTTGGCCTGGCCGAACTGCTGGACGGCGGTGCCGTCCGGGCCGCCCGCGACCGTGACGAACTCCTGCGCCGCGGTCTGCAGCTGCTGCTGGCCCTCGGGGGTGCTGGCGTCCACCGAGTTGGCGGTGTCGGCGAAGGACTGGACGGCGTCGCCGACGACCTGCCAGTTGCCGGCGATCTCCGCCGGCGGCTGGACGGCGTCGAACGCGGCGGCCGCCTGCTGCAGCAGGCCGGGCAGCTGCTCCGGGGTGGCCGCGGTCAGCTGGTTGCCCAGCTCGTCGAACTCCGCCGACTGGGCGCAGAACTGGGCGATGGCGGGGTCGTCGCCGGCGGCCGAGGAGCTGGTGGCGCCGGTGGACGACGCCGCGCTGGAGCTGGTCTCGGCGCTGGTGACCTCCGCGGACTCCTCGGCGTTGTCGGTCCCCTCGCCCCCGCCGCCGCAGGAGCCGGCGGTGAGCAGCAGGGCGCCGGCCGCGGCGACCAGCACGGGACGGGACCTGGACCAGAGCGAGCGCATGGGCCGAGGCTAACCGCGGGGCGCGCCGGACGCGCCCGCGGCCGATAGCGTGCCGGGCGTGCACGCCCCGGCCGATCCGCGCACCTCCTGGGCCCTCCCCGCGCCCGGCGCGCTGCCCCGGACGGCGGCGCTCGAGCCGCTGGTGACGCGGGTGCTGGCCCCCAACCCGTCGGGGATGACGCTCGACGGCACCAACACCTACCTCGTCGGCGACCCGGGCAGCGGTCAGGCGGTCGTCGTCGACCCCGGTCCCGACGACCCCGCCCACCTGGCCGCGGTCGAGGAGGCGCTGGCCGCCCGCGACGCGCGCTGCGTGGCCGTCCTCGTCACCCACCACCACGGCGACCACGCCGAGGCCGCGCAGCCCTGGGGCGCCCGCTTCGGCGCGCCGGTGGCCGCCGCCGACGCGTCCGTCGCCGGGCCGCGGGGCCGGGTGCTCGAGCCCGGCGAGCGGCTGCGCCTGGCCGGGACCACGCTCGGCGTCGTCCCCACGCCCGGGCACACCGCCGACCACCTGGCCTTCCGGCTGGACTCGGGGGCGGTGCTGGTCGGCGACCACGTCCTGGGCCGGGGCACCTCCGTGGTCACCCACCCCGAGGGCGACGTCGTCGCCTACCTGGAGTCGCTGCGCCGGGTGCTCGACCTCGGTCCCAGCGCGCTGTACTGCGGCCACGGGCCGGAGCTGACCGAGGACCCCACCGCGGTCCTCGACTACTACCTGGCGCACCGCGCGTTCCGCGAGGCGCAGCTGCTGTCCGCGCTGGTGCGGGGCGCGGGCACGGTCGACGCGCTCGTGGCCGACGTCTACGCCGCGGTGCCGCGGTCGCTGTGGCCGGCCGCCGCGCAGTCCACCCGCGCCACGCTGGCCAAGCTCGCCGTCGAGGGGCACGTCGCGGTGGACGGCGACCGGGTGTCGCTGCCGTGAGCGTGCCCGTCGTGCGCGCCGCCGACAGCGAGCGCGACCAGCGGCGGGCGGCGGCAGCGCTGCGGGCGGCCGGACTGCGGTCCGGCGACCGGCTGCTGGTCTCCGCGGCGTCCTCGCCGGCGCTGCTGGCCGTCGTCCTCGGCGCCCTGCGCACCGGCGTCGTCCCCGTCGTGCTGGACCCGGCGCTCCCGGCTCCCGAGCGGGCCGCGCTCGCGGCCGACGCCGACCCCGCCCTCGACGTCGGCACCGACCCCGCCCGGCTGCTGACCGGCAGCGGGCAGGCCGAGCTCGCCGACGTGCCCCTGGCCCGGCCGATGCACTACACGTCGGGGACCACCGGCCGGCGCAAGGGCGTCTGGTCCGGCGTGCTCGACCCGGACGACGCCCGCGCGCTGGCCGCCGAGGAGATCGACCTCTGGGACCTCGGCCCGGCCGACCGGCACCTCGTCCTCTCGCCGCTGCACCACTCGGCGCCGCTGCGCTTCGCCGTCCACACGCTGCTGGCCGGTGGGGAGGTGCTGCTGCCCGGACCGTTCGACGCCGCCCGGGCCGCCGGGGTGATCGGTACGGCGCGGCCGACGACGACCTTCTGCGTGCCCACGCACCTGCAGCGGCTGATCGGGCACGGCAGCGTCGACTGGTCCTCCTTCCGGCGGCTGGTGCACGCCGGCGCGCCGTGCCCGGAGCCCCTCAAGCGGGCGGTGCTCGCGGCGCTGCCGGAGGGCAGCGTGTGGGAGTTCTACGGCTCCACCGAGGCGCAGTTCACCGTCTGCCCGCCGGAGCACTGGCTGGCGCACCCCGGCAGCGTCGGCCGTGCGCGCCCCGGCCGGCGGCTGGAGACCGACGAGGGCGGCCAGCTGTGGTGCGCCGTCCCGCGGTGGGCCCGCGTCGAGTACTGGCGCGCGCCGGAGAAGACCGCGGCCGCCTGGCGCGGCGACCGGGTCACCGTCGGCGACCTCGGCCGGGTCGACGAGGACGGCACGGTCTGGCTCGACGGCCGCCGTGAGGACCTGGTGATCTCCGGCGGGGTCAACGTCTACCCGGCCGAGGTCGAGGCGGTCCTCGACGCGCACCCGGACGTGGTGGAGAGCGCCGTGGTCGGCGTCCCCGACGACGAGTGGGGGCAGCGGGTGGTGGCCGCCTACGTGGGCACCGCGGACCCGGCCGCGCTCGCCGACTGGGCGCGCGAGCGGCTGTCGGCGGCCAAGCGGCCCAAGAGCCTGCACCCGGTGGCGGAGCTGCCGCGGACCTCCACCGGCAAGGTGCGCCGGCTGGACCTGCCGGGGGCGCTGGGGCTGTGACCGCCGGCTGGGACGTCGTCGTCGTGGGCGCCGGTTCCTCCGGTTGCGCGCTCGCGGCGCGCCTGGCCGACGCCGGACGCCGGGTGCTGCTGCTCGAGGCCGGCGCCGACCACGCCCGGCCCGGCGACTTCCCACCCGACCTGCGCGACGCGGCCACGCTCGGGGCCACGGTCCCGGGGCACCCGGCCAACCGGTCGCTCAGCAGCGAGCTCACGCCCGGCAGCCGGGCGCCGCTGCCTCGCGGGCGCGGGGTCGGCGGGTCGAGCGCGGTCAACGGCGGGTACTTCGTCCGCGCGACCCCGGCCGACCACGCCGGCTGGGCCGCGGCCGGCAACGACCTCTGGAGCCTCGCCGCCAGCCTCCCGGCCTGGTGCCGGCTCGAGGCCGACCGGCAGTACGGCGACCGGCCCGGGCACGGTGGCGACGGCCCGCTGCCGGTCAGCCGCCCGACCGCGGGCTCCCCGCTGACCGACGCCCTCGCCGCGGCGGCGGCCGAGCTCGGCGTCCCGGAGGAGCCGGACAAGAACGCCGGCGGGCCGCCCGGCTGGGGGCCGGTGCCGTTCACCGTGCGCGACGGCGTCCGGGTCAACACGGCGATGGCCTACCTCTCACCGCGCCGCGGCGCGGCCGGGCTGACCGTCCGCGGCGGGGTGGACGTGCGGCGGGTGCTCGTCGAGGGCGGGCGGGCGGTGGGCGTGGACACCGACGCCGGGCCGGTGCGCGCCGCCGAGGTGGTGCTCGCCGCCGGCGCGGCCGGCTCCCCGCACCTGCTGCTGCTCTCCGGCGTCGGCCCCGCGGCCCACCTGCGCGCGCACGGGATCGACGTCGTCGTCGACGCCCCCGGCGTGGGCGCCGGCCTGTCCGACCACCCGCTGGTCTACCTGCCCTGGACGCCGCTCGCGGGGCTGCCCGAGGGTGACTGGCCGCTGCCGCTGCACAGCGTGCTCAACACCACGTCGGAGGACTCGCCGGTGCCCGGCGACCTCGAGGTGCTGCCGTGGCTGCGGCCGTGGGCGCGCGTGGTCCCGGGCGGCGGAGGGGACGGCACGACGCTCTCGCTGGCCGCGGGCCTCTACCGCGAGGAGAGCCGGGGCCGGCTCGCGCTGGCCTCCGCCGACCCCGCCGCCGCCCCGCGGATCGCGCACGGCTACCTGGCGACGGCGGCCGACCGGCGCCGGCTGCGCGAGGCCGTGCGGCTGGCCGCGGCGCTGCTGCGCACCCGCGCGCTCGCCCCGCTGGTCGCCCACTGCGGCGACCCCGCCGACGACGTCCTCGCCGACGACCGGGCGCTCGACGCCTGGGTCGCCGGGAGCCTGGCGACCGCCCAGCACCTCGCCGGCAGCGCCCGGATGGGGCCCGACGGCGACCCCGGTGCCGTCGTCGACCAGCACCTCCGGGTCCGTGGCGTCGCGGGGCTGCGGGTCGCCGACCTCTCCGTGCTGCCCGAGGTGCCCACGCGCGGGCCGGCGGCGACGGCGGTGCTGGTGGGGGAGCGGGCCGCGGAGCTGATGACCGGCGGCTGACCCCCTCGTGGTGCGGGTCACAGCTCGGTTAACGTCGGCCTCCCGTGTTGCAGCCCTTCGAGGAGGACCCGCCCGTGCCGCAGGTGCAGACCGTCCGAGGCCCCGTCGACACCGCGGAGCTCGGCCAGACGCTCATGCACGAGCACGTCTTCGTGCTCACCGCCGACGTCCAGCTGAACCACCCGGAGGAGTGGGGGAGCGAGGACGACCGCGTGGCCGACGCGGTGCAGAAGCTGAGGAAGCTGGCCGCGACCGGCGTCCGGACGATCGTCGACCCGACCGTGATCGGCCTGGGCCGCTACGTCCCGCGGATCCAGCGGATCGCCGAGCAGGTCGACCTCAACATCGTCGTGGCCACCGGCTGCTACACCTACGACGACGTCCCCTTCTTCTTCCACCACCGCGGTCCGGCGCTCAACGCGGCGGTGGGCGCCGAGGTGCCCGACCCGATGGTCGACATGTTCGTCGGCGACATCGAGGACGGCATCGCGGGCACCGGCGTCCGCGCCGCCTTCCTCAAGTGCGCCATCGACCAGCAGGGGCTGACCGCCGGCGTCGAGCGGGTCATGCGCGCCGTGGCCGGGGCGCACCGCGCGACCGGCGTCCCGATCACCGTGCACACCCACCCGGGCAGCCACACCGGCCTGGAGGTGCAGAAGGTGCTCGGCGACGAGGGCGTCGACCCGCAGCGCGTGGTGCTCGGGCACAGCGGGGACACCACCGACGTCGACCACCTGTCCGAGCTGGCCGAGGCCGGGTTCGTCCTCGGCATGGACCGCTTCGGGATCAACCTGGAGACGACGTTCGAGGCCCGCGCCGACACCGTCGTGGAGATGTGCCGCCGCGGCCACGCCGGCAGCATGGTGCTCTCGCAGGACGCCTCCTGCTACATCGACTGGCTGGCGCCCGGCGTCATGGACCTGCTGCCCCAGTGGCACTACACGCACGTCCACGAGGACGTGCTGCCCTACCTGCGCGAGCACGGGGTGACCGACGAGCAGATCACCACCATGCTGGTGGACAACCCGCGCCGGTGCTTCGAGAACGTCGGCAGGTACTGATGGCCCTGCACCCCTTCGACGAGAGCGGCGTCGAGCGCGACGCCGCCGGCGTCAAGCACTACACCGACCTGCCCGACTCGGTGGTCGCGATGCTGCGGACGTCGGTGGAGCGCGACCCCCGCGGCGAGGCGGTGGTGGAGGTCGACGGGCCGCGCCTGACCTTCCGTGAGCTGGAGGACGGCGCCGCCCGGGTCGCCGGCGGGCTGCGCGCGGCCGGCGTGGGGCGGGGTGACCGGGTGGCGATCCGGCTGGGCAACGGCGTGGACTGGGTGCTCGGGTTCTTCGGCACGCTGATGGCCGGCGGCGTCGCGGTGCCGGTGAACACCCGCTTCACCGAGGCCGAGGCCCGCTACGTCGTGGAGGACAGCGGCGCGCGGGTGGTGCTGGGACCCGGCTCCGCGCTGCCGGACGGCGACCCGCACGTGGAGGAGGGCCTGCGCCGGTCGGACCTCGCGGCGATCTTCTACACCTCGGGGACCACGGGCTTCCCCAAGGGCGCGATGACCAGCCACGAGAACTTCCTGAGCAACACCGAGACCGCCCGCCGGGTGGTGGGCCTGTCGGGGCACGACCCGTCGCTGCGCAACCTGGTCAGCGTGCCGCTGTTCCACGTCACCGGCTGCAACAGCCAGCTGCTGGTGGCGCTGCAGGGGGGTGCCGCGGCGGTGGTCATGCCGGCGTTCGAGGTGGGCCGCTTCCTGCGGGTGGTCCCGGAGGAGCGGGTCGCCGTCGTCACGTCGGTGCCGGCGGTGTTCTGGCTGGCGATCAGTCAGGCCGGCTTCGCCGACGTCGACGTCAGCGGGGTGCGCTTCGCCACCTACGGCGGCGCGCCGATCGCCCCGGACCTGGTGCAGCGGATCAAGGCGGCGTTCCCCGCGGCCCGGGTGGGCAACGGCTTCGGGCTGACGGAGACCTCGTCGATCTCCACGTTCCTCCCGCACGAGTACGCCGACACGCACGCGGACTCGGTCGGCTTCCCGGCGCCCGTCGTCGACCTGCAGGTGGCCGACCCCGACCCGGAGACCGGCGTGGGGGAGCTGCTCGTCCGCGGCGCGAACGTCGTGCAGGGGTACTGGGACAAGCCCGAGGCGACGGCGCAGACCTTCGTCGACGGGTGGCTGCACACCGGCGACCTGGCGCGCATCGACGACGAGGGCTTCACCTACGTCGTCGACCGGGCCAAGGACATGATCAACCGCGGCGGCGAGAACGTGTACTGCGTCGAGGTGGAGAACGTCCTCGCGGCGGCGCCGGGCGTCTTCGAGGTCGCGGTGGTCGGCGTCCCCGACACGGTGATGGGGGAGAAGGTGGGTGCCGTCCTCGTGCCGCTGCCGGGCACCGAGCTCGACGTCGAGGCCGTCCTCGACCACGCCCGCGCGCACCTGGCCGACTTCAAGGTGCCGCAGTTCGTGTCGGTGCGGCCGGCGGTCCTGCCGCGCAACCCCGGCGGCAAGGTGCTCAAACCGGTGCTGCGCCAGGAGACGGAGTGGGGCCGGCCCCTGCGCTGAGCACCGCACCGGCCGGTCCGGGCTGTCCCGGCGGCGCGCTGTCCGCAGCCGCCGGGACGCCGGGTCAGGGGGCGGTCACTGGACCGCGCGCATCTCCTCGGTGGTGCCGCTCAGCGGCGCCCACGCGTCGGGGTGCGGCCGGCCGGCGTCGGCGACCCAGCCGGCGGGCCGGCCGGGAGCGGGGCGGGTCGCGGGCCGGGCGCTCAGGGTGACGATCAGGGCGAGCAGCAGGAGGAGTCCGACGAGGACACCGCCGATGACCAGGAGCGTCGTGAGCACGTACCGACCGTAGGCAGCGGACCGGTCCGGACCACAGGGCGAAAGGCGACGGACATCGGCGCCGACACGGGCAGGTGTCGCCCGTGGACGGCACGCGCCGGTCGTGTCGCTCCGTGATCGACCGACTGCGGATCGCTCCGTCCGGCGTCGTAGACGCCACCTGACGGACTCCGGTGGAGCGGCCGGCGTCCGGGTAGGGCCCCTCGCGGTGCCCCGGTGGTCGGTGCGCCGGGAGGGGGACACCGTGCAGGACCTGGCGAGGCTGGCCGGCCGGCTCGCGGCGGTGCCGCTGGGCACCCTCGCCCGGTGGCGGGACGGCAAGCCCATGCACCCCCGGGGCGTGGTTCTCGACGCCGTCCTCGAGCGGACCGGGGGGCCGCGGGACTGGGGCGTGCGCTGGCTGGCCGAGCCCGCCCGCGAGCCGGCCGTCGTGCGGCTCTCCCGCGGCGCGGGGCTGCCCGCGCCGCTCCCCGACCTGCTGGGCCTCGCCGTCCGCCTGCCCGACGGCGACCGGCCGGTCGACCTGCTGCTGTCGACCGGCGGGACCGGCCGCCGGACCCGGTACGTCCCGGTGCCGCGGGTCGACGCCGCGGCGACCTACTCCTCGTTCATGGGCTACCGGTCGACGGCGGGGACGCTGCGGCTGGTCGCCGTCCCGGACGGGCCCCGGGGCGTGCGGTCGGACCCCGGCCCGGTCGCCGACGCGGTCTCCGGGCGCGGTCTGGCGTTCCGGCTGCTGGTCGCCCGCGGGGGAGGGGACTGGGTGCCCTTCGCCCGGCTCGTGCTCACCGCCCCGGTGGCCGAGCCCGACCCGGACCTGCGCTTCGACGCCGTCCGCAACCCGCCGCCGGGCCTGCTCGCCGACGGGCCGATGGCCCGCTTCCGCGCGCCGGCCTACGCCGCGGCGCGGGAGGGCCGCAGCGGTACGGGACGCGCCTGACCCGTCCCCATCGAGTGGCGTGGGCCACTCGGGAGGGGTGCAGACGGTTGTGCGCCACCGGGCCCGGGTATCGAGACTCACAGAGTTCATCGAGGAGCACCGCCCTGCCGTCGCGTGCTCGACCGCAGGAGGAGTGCACGTCCGCGTGGTCCACGCCCTGACCTCGTCCGCGTCCCACGCGCGGATCCGCATCGCCACGGTGCCGCACGGCGACGCCTACGTCGACGCCGTGCTGCCCGGCACCGCGGTGCCCGTGGGGTCGCGGCACGGTACGAGCCCGTGGCTCGACCCGGCCTACCTGACGGCCCGTGCCGGCTCGGTCGACGTCGTGCACGTGCACACCGGCTACGGCCACCTGCCCGAGGACGAGGTGGTCAGCTGGACCGAGGCGGTGCGGCGCACCGGCGTGCCGCTGGTGGTCACCGTGCACCAGTTGCGCGACCCCGACCAGCCGGTCCGCCACCGCCACGACGCCCACCTCGCCGCCCTGCTCGCCACGGCCGAGGTCGTCTTCACCCTGACGCCGGGCGCCGCCGACGAGATCGCCGACCGCTTCGGGCGGACCGCGATCGTGGTGGCCCACCCCTCGCTCACCGCGCCCGACCCGGACACCGGCGCCGAGCGGGGGCTGGTCGGCCTGGCGCTGGGGACCGCACGGGCGGCGCTGCCCGACCCGGCGGCCCTCCTGCGGGCCGCGCTCTCCGGCGCGGTCTCGGGCGGGGGGCGGCTGCGGGTGTTCGTCGAGCCGGGCCGGATGCTGCCGGCCGACCCGGACCTCGCGATCGCCGAGGGCCTCGAGGTGGTGACCCGTGACCCGGCGCGCTGGGCGCAACAGCTGCAGGAGCTGCACGTCGCCGTCCTGCCGGAGCGCTGCGGCACCCACTCGCGCGACCTGGAGATCTGCCGGGACGTGGGCACCCGCGTGGTGGCGCCCAGCTGCGGCTGGTTCGCCGACCAGTGGTCGGAGGTCGTCGTCTACGGCAACGACGAGGAGCACGGCTTCGACGCGGTGTCCCTGGGTGCCGCGGTGGGCGCGGCGCTGACCCGGCCGATGCCGCGGCCGGCCGACCGCGCGTGGCGGGCCGAGCAGCAGGCGGCGGTGCGGGCGGTGCACGAGCAGGTCTACGAGCAGGTGCTGGCCGACCGCTCCGTCGGCGTCTGACCCACCCGTCCCGGCCGCCGTGGACGGCCCCGACGCCCGGCCGTCGCGGACGGCCCCGACGCCCTGCCGTCGTGGACGGCGTCGACCACCCACAGGCCGGGGAGGACCTCGCGCTCGCCGACCTCGCGGAAGCCCGTCGAGGCGTAGAGCCGGCGGGCGGGGGTGTTGTGCCGGCCGGTGGAGACGGTGACCGGCTGGCCGGCGGCCTCGGCCAGCACGGCGGCGACCAGCGCCCGGCCGGTGCCGCGGCGGGCGTGCGCCGGGTCGACGACGAGCCGGTCGACGTCGACGGCCGCCGTTCCCGGTCGCCAGCCCAGCGCGCCGACGACCGCGTCGTCGTCCTGCGCCACCAGCCAGCGCAGGCCGGCGCCCAGGAGTGCGGGGAGGTCCTCGTGCAGGGCGGGGATCCGGTCGTCGCCGATCAGCCGCGCCTCGACGGCGTATGCGGCGTGCTGGAGCTGCAGCAGGCGGGGAGCGAGGACCTCGTCGTCGGCGGGGTCGTGGTGCCGGATCAGCACCGGGCACCGTCCGCGGGGAGAGAGTGTGGGCAGGGGCGGGGTCGAACCGCCGACCTCTCGCTTTTCAGGCGAGCGCTCGTACCGACTGAGCTACCTGCCCCTCCCGGTGCCGGGCACCGGGTGAGCGACCCTGACGGGACTCGAACCCGCGACCTCCGCCGTGACAGGGCGGCGCGCTAACCAACTGCGCTACAGGGCCTTGCTGTGTCGTGCCGTGGTGCGTGCCCCCAACGGGGTTCGAACCCGTGCTACCGCCTTGAAAGGGCGGCGTCCTGGACCGCTAGACGATGGGGGCTCGTGTTCGCCGGGGGCAGCGAGAACTCTACATGCCCCCGGCAGCCGCTCCGACACCACCCCGCGGTCGGGGCGTCGGGGTCGCCGGAGTGGGACGGACCCCGGCGCGGCGGTCCCGCGACACGAACCCCACGGTGCCGCCCGGCGGGCGCCACGGCTGCGACGCTCGCCGCGTGACCCGACGCGCCCTCCTCCCTGCCGGCACCCTCCTCGTCACGGCGGTCCTGCTCGCCGGGTGTGCCGGGCAGGGCGCGCAGACCGCGTCCGCGGCGGGCAGCGCGTCGTCGTCCGCCGCCGAGGAGAGCACCGCGGCGACCGGCGGCAGCGCGGCCACCAGCCCGGTCGGCGACGACAGCGACGGCGACAGCAACAGCGACGGGGACAGCGACGGCGACGGCGACGGTGACGACGGGGGCGGCGGCGCCCCGGCGTTCTCCGCCGACATCCAGCCCGACACCGCAGAGGCCTCGTCCGACGCCCGCGTCACGGTGACCGACATCCGCACCGGCCGGCACGACGGCTTCGACCGGGTGGTGTTCGAGGTCGACGGCACCGGGACGCCCGGGTGGGACGTCCGCTACGTCGACACGGCCTGGTCCCAGGGCAGCGGCGAGCCGGTCGACGTCGCCGGGGACGCCGTCCTGCAGGTGACGGTCACGGGCGCCGGCTACCCGTACGACACCGGCGTCGAGGAGTACGCCGGACCCGACCCCTTGCCGGGACAGGGCACGGCCACGGTCACCGAGGTCGCCTTCGACGCGACCTTCGAGGGGACGACGGTCGCCTTCGTCGGCACCCGCGCGCAGGCGCCGTTCCGCGTCTACCCGCTCGAGGACCCGTCGCGGATCGTCGTCGAGGTCGCCGACCCCGACTGAGGGCCCCTGCAGGGGGCCCTCAGTTGAGCGTGGCGGTGAGCTCGACCGCGTCGTCGGTGACCCTGGTGCACTCCAGCGCCAGCGGCCCGGCGGTGACGCTCTCGCCCTGCCCGCAGGACACGCTCGCCCCGCCGACGCTGATGTCGGCGCGGCCGTCCTGCACGCTGCCGAGGGTCACCGTGGTGCCCAGGACCTCGACCTCCGAGCCCGCGCCGTCGAGCGTGATCGTGCACGACGACGTCGTGCAGGAGAAGTCGTTCGAGGTGAACGAGCAGCCGGTCAGCGGCACGAGGGCGAGCCCCCCGGCGAGCAGGCCGGCGGCCAGGCGAGCGGTGCGCGTCGTCGGGACCATGCCGGCGAGCGTAGGACGGCGCGGTCAGTCCGTCGGGGAGGCCGGTGTCCCGCCGTCCCCCGAGTCGGCGTCCCCCGGGGTGGCGTCCTGCGGGACGACGGTGCGCACGATGGTGGCCTCGGTCTCGCCCAGCCCGCCCAGCGTGATGTCGTCGTAGGCGACCAGCGCGCCGGTGGCCGGGTCGAGGTACAGCACGGTGCACGTCAGCGGCTCGGGGTACTCGCCCTGCAGGGCGCGCAGGCCGGCGCCACCGGTGGAGCCCTGCACCATGAGCAGCGTCCCGTCGTCGAGCGTCTCGACCTCCCGCTCGTGCGTGTGCCCGGCCAGCACCAGCGGGACGACGCCGTCCAGCGGGGGCGCCTGCTCCGGGTCGTGCACCATCGCGATCGCCGGCGGCTCGGGCAGCTCGCCGGCGACCTCCGCGAGGTCCTCGCCGGTCTGCGCCAGCGGCTCGGCGTCCCCGGTGGCGTCCTGGTCGGGCGTGAAGCGCGGGTCCGGCGTCCCGACGACCGTGATGCCGGCGACCGTCGTCGCGGAGTCGTCGAGCACCGTCGCGTTCGGCTGGGCGGCCACCAGCGCGGCGGTGACGGCGGAGTCGTGGTTGCCGCGGACGAAGACGTACGGGACGCCGAGCGCGCCGACCGAGCCGATCAGCTGGTTCTCCGGCTCGCTGCCCCAGTCGGTGATGTCGCCGGTGTCGAGCACGCCGTCGACGGCGAACTGGTCGACCACCTGGGCCACCAGGTCGAAACCGGCCGGGTTGAGGTGCAGGTCGGAGACGTGCAGCAGGGCGACGGTGTCGGCGTCGCCGGCCGGCTGGGGCAGCGCCGAGAGCGCCGCGTAGAGCGTCCCGACGTTGCCGACCAGGTCCTCCAGCGAGGCCCGGTAGGCGTCGAAGCGGGCGACGATGTCGCGGGCGTCGCCGATCAGGCTCGTCGCGTTGACCAGCAGCCCGGTGTAGGTCGGCTGCGAGAGCGCCTCGGGGCGCCAGGTGGCGGCGCCGAGCCCGGCCGTGCCGGCCAGCAGGACGACGGAGGCCCCGGCGGCCACCAGGGGCTCGCGCCAGCGCCGGAAGGCCACCAGCGAGATCAGGACGGCGCCGCCGATCCCGGCCGCCCCCGTCCGCCAGGCCAGCCGGACGACGGCGTCCTGCAGGTCCTCGCTCACCCGGTCGACCAGGCCGTCGAGCCGCGCGGGGTCGGCGACCAGCGCCTGGATCCGCGCCTCGTCGACGCGGCGCAGCTGGACGTCGAGGCCGAGGGGGCCGTCGTAGGCGTCGACGGCGAGCGCCCCCAGCGGCGGCACCTCCACCGTGGCGCCGCCGCCGGTGGGCGTGAAGGCGAGCGTGGCGTCGAACGGGCCGATAGGCGCCTCGACGCGGCCGAGCAACAGGACGCCGACGACCGCCCCGGCCACCGCGACGGCCAGCCGGAACAGCCATCGGCCGGCCGCCCGGGACCGCGGCGACCGGTGGCCGGCGACCGGGGTCGGCGTCGGCTCGTCCACCCCGCCGAGGCTAGCGGCGGGGTGCAGCACGGCACGTCCTACCGCACCGCAGCGCGTCCTCCCCGGCCGCCGACGGTCAGGGAGGACGCGCCGGGATCAGGTCACCTGATCGTCGCGGAGCCGGCCCGCGGCTCAGGCGACGAGCTTCGCCGTCACCTCGGCCAGGCGGCGGCCCTGGTAGCGGGCGGCGGCCAGCTCGGCCTCGCTCGCGGTGGCCGACTTGCCGCCCGAGGCGTTGGAGACGCCGTAGGGGTTGCCGCCGGCCTCGAACAGCAGCGGGTCGGTGTAGCCGGGCGGCACGATGACGGCGCCGAAGTGCGAGAAGACGTTGAAGAAGGTCAGGATCGTCGACTCGTTGCCGCCGTGGGCGTTCTGCGCGCTGGTGAAGGCGGTGGCGCCCTTGTCGGCCAGCTTCCCGGTGGCCCACAGCCCGCCGAGGGTGTCGATGAACTGCTTCATCTGCGCGGCGGGGGTGCCGAAGCGGGTCGGGCTGCCGAGGGCGTACCCGTCGGCCCACTCCATGTCGGCCGGAGTGGCCTCCGGGACCTCGCCCGCGGTGGTGTCGACGTGCGCCCGCCACAGCGGGTTGGAGTCGATGGCCTCGTCGGGGGCCAGCTCGCGCACCCGGCGCAGGCGCACCTCGGCACCGGCCTCCTCGGCGCCCTGGGCGACGGCGGCGGCCAGCTGGTGGACGTTGCCGGTGGAGGAGTAGTAGACGACGGCGATCCTGGTCATGGCTTCCTCGGCTCTCTCGTGCAGACGGTCGGGCAGGTGGTTGTGCCCTCAACCAACAGCACGCGAGCCGGCCGGTGTTCCCGGACGTCGCACGGGAGGGGGAGGCCGGTCAGGCGGGGTGCGGGCGGAACACCCAGCGCAGGGCCAGGAACCGCAGGGTGCCGATCGTGGCCGTGACGGCGGCGATCAGCAGGATCTCGGTGAGGACGGCGGGCTCGTGGACGACCTCGTTGACCCAGCGGAGCGCCAGGCTGGTGGCGACCATGCCCGCGACGCAGAGCGCGCCGCCCTCCCACTGCGCCGCGAACCAGCCGACCCGCTCGCCGGCACGGAAGGTCAGCCGACGGTGCAGCTCGTTGGCCAGCACCGAGGACAGTGCGGCACCGATCAGGTTGGCCGGGACCTCGCCCAGCCCGCGCAGCAGGACGAACAGCAGGGCGTAGACCGCGCTGGAGAGCCCGCCGACGAGCACGAACCGGGTGAACTGCCCGAGGCCCCTGTCCGACCGCACCAGGGCCGCGACCTCACCCGCGAGGTCGGCGACCGCCACGGGGCGGTGCAGCGACGGGCAGGTCACGACTTCTCCTCGGGGGTGCACAGTGTCTTTCTCGACCTTGCCACTGACAGTTACCTGTGGACCAACGCATTACTCGCTGGGAAACGTCCCGGTGGTGTGGGGTCGCCCACGAGTGGGGTGCCGTGACGGTCGGCGACGACTCCGGGCCCGCCGTCGTCCGCCCGGCATCGTCGGGCCGCCGCGGGGGTAGGGGCCCGCGCATGAGCCTGATGGGGATCCTCGACCGACTCGCGGACGTGAGCAGCTTCGACAAGGCCATCGAGCCGGCCCGCAAGGCGGTGCAGGCGGTCCTCAAGCCGGGCGCGGTCAAGGACGCGCTGCACGGCACCTGGCTGGGCCACCCGCTGCACCCGGTGCTCGTGCAGGTCCCCGTCGGCAGCTGGGCCTCGGCCGGCCTGCTCGACGCCATCCCGCCGCTGCGACCGGCCGCCACGGTGCTCATCGGCACCGGTGTCGCCGTCTCGGTGCCCGCCGCCATGGCCGGGGCCGCCGACTGGTCGGAACAGGAGATCGGCGTGCGCCGGCTCGGCGCGCTGCACGCGGTGTCCAACGTGGCCGCGCTCGGGCTCTACGTCGGCTCGCTGGTCGCCCGGGCGAAGGGGCGCGGGACGCTCGGCCGCGTCCTGTCCTACGCCGGGCTGGGCATCGCGACCGGCTCGGCCGCGATCGGCGGGCACATGTCCTACGCGCAGTCCTCGGGTGCCTCGCACGCAGCCACGGCGGCACGGTCGCTGACCACCGACTGGATCGACCTCGGCCCGCTCGACGACCTGCCCGAGGGCCGGCCGGCGCTGCGCACCGGCAAGGGCAGCGGGGTGGCCGCCCCGCTGGCCGCGGTCCGCCGGGGCGCGCGGGTCGACGTCTTCGTCGGGGCCTGCTCGCACCTGGCCGGGCCGCTGTACGAGGGCAGCGTCGAGGAGGTGCGCGGCCACTCCTGCCTGGTCTGCCCGTGGCACGACTCGGCCTTCGACCTGGAGAACGGCGAGCCGCGGCGCGGCCCGGCGGCCAACCCGCAGGAGAAGCTCGAGGTGCGCATGGAGGCCGGGCGCGTGATGGCGCGGCTGCCCGGCCGGCACCAGTAGGGGCACTCGCCGCCTACGCTGCCGCGGCATGCGGCGGACGGCGGCGGGACTGGCCGTCCTGCTGTGCGCCGCGTGCGGTGGCGCGGACCCCGCCGGCCCCGCCGCGTCGTCGTCCGCGTCGTCGTCCGTCCCGTCGTCGGCGACCCCCTCCCCGGGGCCGGCCGTGCTCGCCGTCCCGGGGATCGAGGCCGAGGTGCGGCAGTGGCGCACCGACGAGGCCGTGGGCGGACAGGTGCAGGTGACGGTCACCGACACCGGTGCCGAGCCGTTCACCGTCACCTCCGTGGCCATCGACTCCGCCGGCTTCGCGCCGCTGCCCGACCGCGCGGTGGACGTCGGGTTCACGCCCGGCCGGACCTTCGACCTGCCCGCGCAGTACGGCGCGGTGGTGTGCGAGCGGGCCGCGGAGCCGGCCGCCGCGCGGCTGACCGTCGTCCGGCCCGACGGGCGGACCGAGCAGCTGCTGGTGCCGCTGGCCGCCGAGGTGCTCACCCGGATCCACACCGAGGCGTGCGCGGTGCAGGCCGTCCTGGCCGTCGCGGACGTCGCCGTGACCGGGGTGTCCCCGGACGGCGACGCGGTCACCGGCACCCTGACGCTCACGCGCACCGGCGACGACGACCGGCCGGTGACCGTGACCCGGCTGGAGGGCAACGTCCTCTACGCCGCCACCGCGGACCTACCGCGGACGCTGGAGGCGGGGGAGTCGACGCTCGAGGTGGGGGTCGAGTTCACGATGGGCCGCTGCGACCCGCACGCCCTCGCCGAGGTCAAGCAGCCCTACGCGTTCCTGCTGGGGCTGCAGGTGGGAGGCGAGGACGAGGTGCCTGCCGATCTGCCGCTGGACCAGGGGCAGCGGGACGAGCTCGCGGCGCTGGTGGACCGCGTCTGCGGGTGAGAACGGTGCCCACACCGGACCGGTCCGGCCGGCCCGGGGGGAACGGGACGGCCGGACCGGGGTCGGGCGCGCGGGCTCGTCGTCCTCCGCGCTGGCGATGACGCTACGTAGCGGACGACGTCCGCGGCGATCCCCTGAACGGGTGTTGCTCGTCGGAGTGATGGTGGCGCCGGTCACGCACGGTTGCACCAGGCGGTCGCCGGGCACCCCCGGTCGGTGTTCTTCCTCTTCTCCAGCCGGCTGGGCTGCCTCGGCAGCCTGCTGGTCTCCGCTCTGCTGACGCTGCTCCTGCTGCTGGCCTTCGACGTGCTGTGAGCCTCCCGTGCCGACGCGGCTACGCAGTGTCGGGCCACCCCTCGTGCACCTCCGGGGCCACCGCGTCCCGGTCGGCCCGCAGCTCGCGGTAGGGGGCCAGGCTCGGGTGACCGAGGTCCCACAGGCGCTCGTTGAGGGCCTGGGTGAGAGCGTTGTGCTCCGAGGTGTTCCACGCGGCGGTGCCGGCGAGGTACTCGTCGAGCGCGGCGCGAGGGCGGTTCCCGCCCAGCGCGACGTAGCGACCCCACAGGTCGCGGGCGGGCAGAGCGCTCAACCGCCAGGCGATGACGGTCAGGGGGCAGACGGCGGAGGCGGGCACCGGGGGTCCTTCGCGGATGGGAGCGGTCGGTCGGAGCCGTGAACTGGGCTCGACGACGGGACGGAGCGGGGCGACCACGGCCGGGCACCCGCTGACGTGCTCCGGCGCCCTGCTGACGAGGCGGTCACCCGGACAGGTCCACCTCACTATCCCCGCACGGGCGCATGCGGCCAACCCGGCGACGGCGCCACCGGCCAGCCGTCACGCAGGTGTGCGCTCCCGGAGACGTCGGGCTCCCCCGAGGCAGACGCGAGTAGCGTCGCAGGCAGCACGTCGGTTCCACGATCACGGCGAGTCGGCGCCGTCCCGACGACCGTCTGCCGGCGGGCTGCAGCAGTGTGGTCCCGGCTCTCGTCCGGCCCTCTCTCGTGTTCGGTCGGCGGCGCCTCCATCCGGACTGTCGCGAGGTTCGACACCGCAGTCCTCGTTCGAATCGAGGACTGCCGTGTCCACGCCCGGTACCGGCGGCGCCCAGCCGCCCCAGGACCCCCGAGCCACCTTCGCCGAACTGAGCAAGATCATGCTGGGTGAGCAGCCGCTGTCGGCCACGCTGGCCCGGGTGGCGGAGCTGGCCAAGCGCACCATCCCCGGTGCCGCGGAGGTGTCGGTGACCCTCATGCACGACGGCGACGTTGAGAGTGCGGCCTTCACCGGGCCGCTGGCCGCCCAGCTCGACGAACGGCAGTACGAGGCGGGGTTCGGTCCCTGCATGGACGCCGCGGTCTCCGGCGTGACCATCCCGATCGACGACACCGCCGACAGTGCCGCCTATCCCGACTTCGGTCGGGCGGCGCGGCACCACGGCATCACGCACTCCCTCTCGGTGGGTCTGCCCGTGCCGCGCCAGGTCATCGGTGCGCTGAACGTCTACGGCACCGACGGCGGCACCTTCGACGAGCAGACGCGGGAGCTCGCGACCACGTTCGCCAGTTATGCCGCGGTGGCCGTCGCCAACGCCGGTCTCTATTCCAGCACCGCCCAGCTGGCGGCCCAGCTGCAGCGCGCACTGGAGTCCCGTGCGGTGATCGACCAGGCGAAGGGCATCCTCATGAGCCGCCACGGATTGTCCGCCGACGCGGCGTTCGACCTGCTGGCCAAGCAGTCCCAGACGGCGCAGCGCAAGCTGCGCGACATCGCCCACGACCTCGTCGAGGAGGTGCAGCGCGGCCGGGACGGGTGACGGTCGACGGCGCCACGGGGGACCGCCCGCGTGCCGATGCGCTGGGCGAGGGGTCGCCGGCCCCGGCGGTAACCTCGGACCGGGCTGCGAGACCTCCGGACCTCCCGCGCGTCGTCCGGGGTCTCCCTGCGCCCACCGGGCCTCTAGCTCAACTGGCAGAGCAGCGGACTTTTAATCCGCGGGTTGTGGGTTCGATCCCCACGGGGCCCACCACGGACCCGGACTGAGCTGGACGTTTGGAGTTGCATTGGCGTCTTGAAAGTAGCGCGGTGGCTGCCATCCCCCGGTTATCCCCCGATTTGGTCGTCGATCACGGCAATCGCGATCGCTGACGGTGCTGTCTGCCTCCTCGAAGGGCGTGGCTGACAACCGGCGCCGCGCGAGGGGCCTCGCGACACGCGTAGGCCTCACTCGAGGCTGCGAACCATCCCCGAAACCCGTGCTCCTGGCCGACGCGTCTGCCTGAGACATGGGCGATCGCAGCCCAACCGGCTAACGTGCTGACGGCAAGTAGCGGTTCCGCAACCTGCGGTACGCGGTGAGGTGGCAACAAAGTGGTCGACCGGGTGATCGATAACCCGATCCTGAATTCGCCCTACGTCGAGCCGGGGAGGCACTTCCGGTTCGACGACGACGGGATCACCAACGAGATCGTCGGGAAGCGCAGGCCCTCGCAGTACTTCATGCCTGTACCGCAGGCCCAGCGTCGGTCTGGGCAGCTGTCCCTCGCGCTGGACTGGACTGAGGACCGACTCAAAACCAACGACCAGGTGAACCTGATCCGCGGCAAGCTCGACGTCTGGCGCAAACAGCGCTACGCGGGCGCGACCAACACGAGCAAGGCCCTGCTCGCGCACTGGACACGCCCGGACCGCGGACGACCGCTGTTCTTCGCCCAGATCGAGGCGCTGGAGACGGCGATCTGGCTCAGCGAAGTCGCGCAGAAGACCGACCCGGCGTTCGGCAACGAACTGCGCGAGCACAACGGGACGTTCAACGACGGGCTACCCCGCATCGCGCACAAGATGGCGACCGGCTCGGGCAAGACCCTCGTCATGGCCATGCTCATCGCCTGGCACGCCTGCAACAAGGCGGCCAACCCGATGGGCCCCGGCAGCCGGTCCTACTCGGACGCTTTTCTCGTCGTCGCGCCCGGCATCACCATTCGCGATCGACTGCGCGTCCTGCTGCCCTCGGACCCGGAGAACTACTACGACGCGATGGACCTCGTGCCGCCTGACCTCCGGGCCGGCATCGAGCGTGCCCGCGTCGCGATCGTGAATTTCCATCAGTTCGGGCGGAAGGAGACCGGAGCCGGTGCTAACGCCGGCAAGCTCGCGAAGGAGATCCTCAACTCCGGGGACGGGCCGAGCCCGTTCACTGAGACGCCCGACCAGATGGCACGCCGAGTCTGCCGCGACCTGGCCAACCGCAGCGGCGGCAAGACCAACATCGTCGTTCTCAACGACGAGGCCCACCACTGCTGGCAGGGGCCGGCCGTGCCGGACATACATGCCCAGCAGGAGAAGCTCACCGGCGAGGAGAAGAGGGAAGCAGCCGCCCGGGCCAGCGAAGCCCACCAGTGGCTCAACGGACTGAAGGCCGTGCACGCCAAATACGGCATTCGCCGCATCTACGACCTCTCTGCCACACCGTTCTTCCTCAAGGGCTCCGGCTACGGGGAGGGAACTCTGTTCCCTTGGGTGGTCTCCGACTTCTCGCTGATCGACGCCATCGAGGCCGGAGTCGTGAAAATCCCCCGGCTGCCGGTCGATGACAACGCCGCCCCGGCCGACATGCCCACGTTCCGCGACCTATGGGTACACATCCGCGACCAGCTGCCCAAGCGCGGCCGGCGCGCCGAAGCGGTCGGCGAAGAACCGGTGCTGCCCGACGAGGTCAAGGCCGCGCTGCACAGCCTGTACAGCAACTACGAGCAGGCCTTTCGGGACTGGGAGGCAAGCGACCCCGCCATCGCCGGCGCTACGCCGCCGGTGTTCATCGTCGTCTGCAACAACACCGCCGTCTCCAAACGGGTGTTCGACTACATCGCCGGCTGGGAGAAGCAGCTCCCCGGCTTCAACCGCCCGGTCGTCCAGAGCGGCGGCCTGCCGCTGTTCCGCAACGACGACGAACGCGGTGGCTGGCGGGATCGCCCGCGCACCATCCTCGTGGATTCTCAACAGCTGGAGTCCGGTGAGGCGATGAGCCCGGAGTTCAAGCGCATCGCAGGACGGGAGATCGAGGAATTCAAGGCCGAGTACCGCACCCGGTTCCCTGGTCGCGACGCAGACGCCCTCACCGACGAGGACCTCCTCCGCGAGGTCATGAACACCGTCGGCAAGCCTGGCAAGCTAGGCGAAAACGTCCGCTGCGTCGTCTCCGTCTCCATGCTCACCGAGGGCTGGGACGCCAACACCGTCACGCACGTTCTCGGCGTCCGCGCGTTCGGCACCCAGTTGCTGTGTGAGCAGGTCGTCGGCCGAGCCCTGCGCCGCCGGTCGTACGCGATCGACGAGGACACCGGTCTCTTCACCGCGGAGTACGCCGAGGTCTACGGAGTCCCGTTCTCCTTCATCGCCACCACCGGCAAGAGCGGACGCCCGACCGTCGTCCGCCCCGTCGTGCACGTCCGCGCCCTCTCGGAGCGGGCCAACCTGCAGATCACCTTTCCCCGTGTCGTGGGCTACCGATACGACCTGCCCGACCCACGGTTGTCGGCTCAGTTCGACGACGACTCCCGGCTCGTGCTCACCGTCAACGACGTGCCCACTGAGACCACGGTCCGTGGTGTCGTCGGCGAGGCAGAAGTCCACACGCTGGCCGACCTGCAGGCTGTGCGCAGGCAGGCCCTCGTCTACGAACTGGCCCGCACCGTGCTCCCACGGCTCCGCGACGAAGCTGGCAACGACCGGTTCTGGCGGTTCCGTGAACTGGTGCCGATCGTTCGGGACTGGCTCGATCACTGGCTCGAATGCAAGGACTACACGTTTGCCGGCATGGTCATGCTCGACCAGAAGAAGGCCGACGCCGCAGAGCGGATCTACCAGGCGATCGTGCGCGGCACCACTGCCAGCCGCGGCACTCCCCGACTGCGTCCGGTCTACCGGTCCTTCGATTCTGTCGGTTCCACCGCGGAGGTCTCGTTCGACACAACCCGGCGCACATACGAGACCCAGCCCGACCGCTGCCACATCACCCACGTCACCCTGCACTCCGGATGGGAGCAGACGGTTGCGAAGGCCATCGAGGCCACCCCGGGCGTGCTCAGCTACTGCAAGAACGACCGCCTCGGCTTCTCCATCCCGTACACGCACGAGGGCGTGCAGCATAGCTACGAGCCGGACTTCCTCGTCCGCGTTGACGCCACCTGGGGTCCGACCACGCTGATCGTCGAGGTGTCCGGTCAGGGCCGCGAGGACAAGCATGCGAAGACCGCCGCAGCCCGCAACCTGTGGTGCCCGGCTATCAACAACGACGGGCAGTACGGCCACTGGCGGTTCGCCGAGATCATCGATCCCAACGTCGCCCTACGCCAGATGACCGAGATCGTTCAGCGGGTCCGCACCGGTGAACTCGAGGAGACGCACTGATGCCACCGATCCAGCGGGCCGCTACGTCCGGTGCCATGCCCATCGAGACGGTTGAGCACGCCGACAAGCGGGCCAACATCCCCACGGCGGACCTAGCCGACTTCGTCACCGACGAGCATCGGGAGCCGCAGAAGGTCACCTACGAGCGGCCCCTTTTGTATCCGCGCGACCTGTCCGCTGACCCGCAGCTCGTGTGGCGGGGAAAGGATGTGCAGGACGCGGAGCCGTTCGAGGTGCCGGCCGTTCCGATCTACATCCAGGAGAAGATCGAGCCACGCGCCATCATCGAGAACCTGCGCAAGACCGAGACGACCGATGACGCCGAGCCGGAACTGAGCCTCTTCGATGACTTCGACGGGCTCGACTCGTTCGATTTGGTCGACTTCTACGAGCACGAGGCCAACTGGGCGAACAGGCTGATCCTCGGTGACAGCCTCCTCGTGATGACCAGCCTTGTCGAAAAGGAAGGCCTCGCTGGCAAGGTCCAGACGGTCTTCTTCGATCCGCCTTACGGCATCAAGTTCGGATCGAACTGGCAGGTCAGCACGCGCAAGCGCGAAGTCCAGGACAGCAAGGAGACGGACCTCACCAGGCAGCCCGAACAGATTCGGGCCTTTCGGGACACGTGGAAGCTCGGGGTCCACTCCTACTTGGCCTACCTCCGCGACCGCCTCCAGGTGGCCCACACGCTGCTCAACGAAGCGGGCAGCGTCTTCGTGCAGATCGGTGACGAGAACGTCCACGTGGTCCGGAGCCTGCTGGACGAGGTATTCGGCGCAGACAACTTCGTTTCCCACATCACCTTCGCGAAGACATCGAGCGCTACGGGTCAGTACTTGGCTGGCGTCTCGGACTTCGTGCTGTGGTATGCAAAGGACCGCAGTCAGATGAAGTACCGCCAGCTGTATTTGCCAAAGGAGCCCGGCGGCGCTGGGGCCGGCGAGTACTCGAATGTGGAGTTGCAAGACGGGCGAAGAATGCCGGCAAATCAGGCGAACAAGCTCGGACTGCGGGGCAGGTCATTCCGCTACGACAATCTCACCAGTCCTCGCGTTCGCGAGAACCGCACCGGCTATTTCCCCGTAGAGGTCGACGGTCGACGGATCCTTCCCGGCGCAGGTGAGTGGAAGACGAACCAGGAAGGCATGCAGCGCCTGGTGGCCGCGGGGCGTGTCGTCGCTCGGAAGAACTCGTTGGCCTACGTTCGCTACCTTGACGACTTTTCCGTCTACGCGTTGAACTCCCTGTGGAATGACACCGCCATCGCCGGGCGTCCCGGGGAGAAGACCTACGTCGTACAGACCAGTCCAAAAATCGCCGAGCGGTGTCTGTTGATGACTACAGATCCCGGCGACCTTGTGCTGGATCCGACCTGCGGCAGTGGCACCACGGCGTACGTCGCCGAACAGTGGGGGCGCCGCTGGATCACTATGGATACATCCAGGGTCGCTATCACCCTGGCGCGCGCGCGACTCATGGGTAGCCGTTTTCCTGATTACCTTCTCGCTGATTCGCCGGAGGGTGCGGCGAAGGAAGCGGCGTTGTCGGGAGTCGCTACCACGGCACGCAACGAGTTCGGACACGATGTCCGGCAAGGCTTTGTGTACAAGCGCGTTCCGCACATCCAGCTGCGCGACATTGCGCAGAATCCCGAGATTGAGCCGGGGATGACGCGACAGGAGATCGACGCGATCGTTGCCCGTCGTGCTGAGTCCGAGCTTCTCCGGGACCAGCCCTTCGTGGACCCGAAGAAGGTCCGCGTCGCCGGACGGTTCACGGTTGAGACGCTCTCGCCGCACAGCGCCGTCAGCGCCGGCGAGGAGCGGCCCGCCGCCGAGCAGGTCGCAGCAGGACAGGCAGAGAGCTCCTACGAGGACACGGTTCTTAGTCACCTGCGGAAGGCGGGTGTCCAGAACACCGTCAAGCAGGAGCGTCTCGAATTCGACCGGCTCGAGGCCTACCCCGGGCGCTGGCTACAGGCCGCCGGCGACTACACCACTGCGGATGGGGAGGCTTCGCGGGTGGCTGTGAGCCTCGGGCCCCAGCATGGGACGGTCGGCCCCGAGCAGATCAAGGAGGCCGCCCGGGAGGCACTAAGGGGCGAGGGGTTCGACCTACTGCTCATCTGCGGATTCGCCTTCGACTCGCGGGCCGGCGAGGTCGCCGCTGAGTTCCGGCCGGGCACTGCCGGCGGCCCCGACTTCGCAGTGGGGCAGGCGGCCCTCCGCATGGGCAAGGTGCAGGTCCTGCTAGTTCGCATGAACCCCGATCTCGCGATGGGGGACACCCTGCTGAAGAACACCGGCGCGGGCAACTTGTTCATGGTGTTCGGCGAACCCGATGTCACCGTGCGGCCGGCCGAAGCAACTGGGCAGCTCGAGGTGGAGATCCACGGCGTGGACGTGTTCGACCCGACAACCGGAGCCGTCCGTTCGCACTCGACCGACGACATCGCTTGCTGGTTCGTCGACTCCAACTACAACGGTGACTCCTTCTTCGTCCGGCACGCCTACTTCACAGGAGCCGATAACCCGTACGACAAACTCAAGAAGGCGCTTCACGCGGAGATCGACGCAGACGCCTGGGCCAGTCTGAACAGCACCGTCAGCCGCGCCTTCCCCCAACCTTCGACGGGCAAGATCGCGGTCAAGGTGATCAACCACTACGGGGACGACGTCCTGAAGGTGTACGAAGTCTGAAGATCCTGCCGGGTCTTTAGCTGATCGGCGGCCTTCGAGAGGGCATCAGGGCTGCCAGGTCACTCGTGAAGGCGGTCTGGCAGTCCCTCTCTGGTCCTCGTTACAGAACCAGCGCAGCCCGCTCGGTGACCGTTCGACGGCTCATGTAGCGGTCCAGGGTCATGCTCGGCTTCGCGTGACCAAGCTGATTCGCCACCTGACGGCCGGACACGCCGTCGTCGTCCAGCCAGGTCGTCACCGTCTTGCGGAAGGTGTGGCCGACCGCCCACTCAAAGCCTGCCGCGTCCAGCAGTTCCCGAACGTGCTTTGTCGTGTTCGACGTCTCGCGCAGCTTCCCCAGGGGAGACGGGAACACGACGTCCCACTCATTCGGCTCAGCGTTGACCTTCCGGGCCATCAGGCGCGACACCAGCCACGACGGGAGGGCCACCGTCCGCTGGCTGGTCTTGGTCTTGCCGCGCTTCTGCAGAGTGAGCCCCTTTCCCGGCACGCGGACGGGGAGCGGTCCCAGTGTGGCCGTACCGGCGTCCAGGTCCAGGGCCGACCACCGGAGACCGCATGCCTCACCGATGCGCGCTCCGGTCCCTGCCATGAAGGCCAGCAGGTCGGGCAGGTCACGACGGCAGGCCATGTCGTCGGCATCCGCGAATGCCAGAAGCGTCGCCCGCTCCTCCTCGGTGAACGCCCGGTGAGGATCGCGCTTCGTCTCCTTGGCCGGGACGGAGACATGACCGACGTCGCGGACCGGGTTGTGGGGGATCGCATCGTGCTTCACGGCCAGCCCCAGCACACCGCTCAGCACGGATCGGGCCGTCTTCATGGCGTGAGCGCCGCTACCCCGGCCAACGACCTTGAGCCACCGCTCGATCACGGCCACCTTGACCTCGCGCAAGGTCAGGTCGGCCAGCGCGCCACCCATGACGTGCTTCCGTAGCGACGATTCGTAGACCGTCCGCGTGTTGACGGCGAGCTGGTCGTTCTCCTTCATTTCAACTAGCCAGACCTCGGCGGCGTTCTTGACCAGCATGGTCGGCGTCATGACTGCATCGGCGGCCGGTGGGGTGATCCGCTCGCGCAGATGAGCCAGCAGGACCGTCCGGGCCGCAGCCTTCGTCGGCGCCCATCGCTCGACGTCGCGGACCTTGCCGTCTAGGTCGCGGACCTTGGTCCGCGCACGCCAGGTGTCGGCCTTTCGGGCGCCGTCGGGCATGGGCTGGCGCTTGCCGTTCTTGTCGTAGACGTAGCCGGTTAGGGCGACGTGACCCCACGCTCCGAGTTCCATCTTCTGTCGCGGCACGGTCGTGCTTTGCCCTTCTGTCGGCCCCCCGGCGTTGCTCTGTCGCAGCGGACCGTAGCAAGAAAGCGGGGGATAGCTAAAGGGTTGGGAGAGGGCGCCTGACGTCCGCGGCGGTCAGTTAGCAGAGATGGCCGAGAAACCGACCCAGGCGCAGAGTCATGGGGTCCTGTCGGGTATGGCTTGTCTGGCGCCAATGACCACTGGCGCATGGTGAGGCGCAAAGACGTCCTGAGACTCTGGGATCACCATCGTCGTCCAGGCGATTCTGACGACGAGGGAAAGCGCTGACGGGCATGCCTGTCGTTGTGCTCCGTGGGCGCTGACCGTTGTCGCCCGCCGTCCCGGTTGCGGTCGTGGGTCGTTGCCGATGCCGTTCTGGTCCCGGCGGCGCTGGTGCTGGTGCTGACCGAGCCGTCGTCCCGGCCCTCCTCCCGGTCGCCCGACTCCACCCCGGGGGCATGACCCCCAAGACGCCATTTCGGACATCGCTGGTACTTAGCAGCCAAGGTTCCGCCACAGTTCCGAGGCCCACCAGGTCCAGACGTTGGTCAGGTCCGCCCCGGAGGGGCGGCCAGGCCCTGGTGCAGACCTGGTCTGAGCCCAGCGGGCCACGGAGTGGCCCACCAGGTCCAGACGTTGGTCAGGTCCGCCCCGGAGGGGCGGCCAGGCCCTGGTGCAGACCTGGTCTGAGCCCAGCGGGCCACGGAGTGGCCCACCAGGTCCAGACGTTGGTCAGGTCCGCCCCGGAGGGGCGGCCAGGCCCTGTCATCGTCCATCCCCTTCGCCGCTGCCCTATTACAAAGGCGTTTGACAAAGACGCAGGTCAGAGGCTTGCTAACGGAGCCATAGCCTCCTTAACCCCACCTGCTGGCGGAGCCATCACCGCCGGGCTAGACCGCGCTCAGGACGCCGTTCCGCAGTCGGGCCTCGTCGTCGGCATCGCTCCATCCCCATGCTGTCCAGCGCTTCTGGTGCCCGTGCTCCGGGCATGCCTGCCTCGGTGGCTTGGCTGCGCCAGTGCTCCACAGCCCATCCGTGACAACAAGACACCGGCGCGTCGAGTGAATGGAGAGTGCGCCGGCGTCGATCAACTTGCGAATCACTGTTCGCATGTGCCGTTCCCCGTATGGCAGCAACTCGCCCGTAGCCCTGTCGACGCGGCTGAGGCAACGCTCCACACCTTCAGGGAAGTAGGCGTGACCGGCGGTGTTCGCGTTCCCAATCGCGAGGAAGAGGAGACGTGTGTCGAGGCTGAGATCGGCCTCGATCGACAAGTGTCCTGCTGCCCTGCTGCTGATTCGCCCCCACCACGGCAGCGCAGGCTTCTTGTCCGGGATCATGCCTGACCGTCCCGGAGGTCGATGACGACGCCGGTCATGCGGCATCGACCGTCTCAACGCGGCCGGCGGCGACGAACCGAACGAGTTCGGCCAGGTCGTACAGGACCCGGCTTCCAACACGGTGGAAGGCGGGTCCACGTCCGGCGCTGGCCCAGTTGGCCATCGTGCCGGTGGTCAGGCCCAGGAAGGCGGCTGCCTCGGAGCGGCGGACGAACACTGGGGGCGCGCCGTCCTGTGACTGCACGGCGGCGGGGGCGACAGAGCGACCCTTGCGGGTCTCGGGTGCGCTTAACACGCGAACCTCCACGGGAAGCGGAGGGGGCTCGCAGTACCTCGATCGACGAACGTGGCAGCAGGGAACCCCCAAGTGAATGGGTTGGTTCCCCGAGGCCCGCTACGCCTCGCCCCGTCGTCGGCACCGGGAGGCTTCGTAGTCGTTCGGGGGTGTTACGCCATCAGGACACTTCCGTACCGCCATGACTACCACCCCACGTGCGTGCCGACTTCGCGCAGTGAGGTAAGCGGTTCGGTCGAAGCATAGCACCCGCCTCACCCTGTGACGCTGCCCGACCTCGGCGGGTGACGATGGCCTCGCTTTGGCGGGGCATCTGCGCCTGGCGGCCACACTGGTCTCCCCCGGGTGGCGTGCCGCGGTCGCCGGCCTGAGTAGCCGCGGTGGCCGGCCTGAGCAGGGGGGGTACCGAAGGGCGACGAACATCGGTACCGCGCTGAGCACCGGGTCCTGAGCTTGCTCGGCGGTCGAACGCCAAGGCGGAAGCGGGACAACCAGACGGCGGGGGCGGCCGTCGATCATGCCTAGCAGGCGGTCGGCGGCCGGGCGCTCCGGCAATTAGACCTACGGCGGGGTCGACGCGACCGCGCGTCAATGGATCACTGGACAAAGCTGCGAAGCCGACATTTCCCGGCCGGCGGGAAGAAGAAGGGCAGAGTGGCGCCATCCACAAGGCCAGCGATCAGCAGACTGTGTGTGCGCCCGTTGCAGCGGCGGTAGGTTTACGAGGGCGTGCCCCCTCAGGGGCGCGTGCCGGGGCATTGGATAGCCCAAGAGAGGTAATCACTGAATGTCGAACATGCCGAGCCGGCCTTCAAGTCACCGGGGTGAGACGGCCTCGCGCAACGCCTTTACGTCAACGTGCCCGGACAATTGGGTTGTCCGCCGGATTGAGGACGAGTACGGCATCGACCTCGAAGTGGAGATTTTCGACGGCGACCGGGCCACGGGTCTCACCTTCAAAGTGCAACTCAAGTCCAAAGACTTGAAACCGGGTCGAGCAATCTCGAAGTCCGTAGAAGTGGCTAGTCTCAACTACTGGCTGAGTCATGACGTCCCCGTGCTAGTCGTGCTTTTCGATAAACGCTCGGGTGTCATGTATGGCGGTTGGGCTCATGCTCACGACACGGGGTCGATTGCCGACGGCGCAAAAACCACAACCTTTTCCTTCGCGCCAGCCGACATCCTTGATGCGGCCGGATTTGCCCGGATAGAGGCAGACGTTCGCGTGGTCCGGAGCCTCAAGGAATCCCTCGCGCCACGTCCCACGCCGGTAAAATGCACCTTCGCCGACAACATCTCGAAATCGGTGAAACCTCACCTCCTTAGCTCGTTCAAGACGGCATTGGAGCAGTCTTCGGGTGAACTCGCTTACGTTCCGAGTGCCGACTATGCCATAAACCTCCGCGTTATGCCGGACAGGGTGGTCGCCGAGCTTCCTACCAGGGAAGCGACTGTCACCTTGCGCGCCGACATCGCGAATCTTGCGGTAGACCCTGATGCGCGTCGTTGGACGGCCGAGGGAGTTCTGTGTGGGATTGCGCTTCTTTTTCAATCCTTGGGTCTGCGCCCGCGGGCCGTTGACGTCCTCAATGCTATTCTGCCCACCCCCATAGTCTATGCAGATCCATACGTCTCTAGTCGTATCGCCAGCCTCCTTGTGGACGGAAAGCGCCCCGATCTAGCCGTCCGCGTGATACTTGCTAGTCCGGTCGATGCCGACCCCTTCTTCTTGCTGCCGTACTTGATGGCCGCGGAGGTGCATTACTCCAACCTGACCGATCAGGAGCGGGTAAACCTGCGGCAATACTTTGATGAGAGGGCTGCGACACTAGAAGCAGCCGGCGACGCTCGGGAAGCGGCAATCGCCCACTATTCGCTTTCGCAGTTGGCGCGGGCAGAACTTGACTACGAGGCAGCCGTTCGGGAGTTGGGCGAGACGCTTCGCCTAGACCCTCGCTATGCGGATCGACCGTACTTCCATAAAGAGCTCGCAGGTTCTCTCTGGGAGACGAATGCACCTGACAAGGCGGCAGAGAGCTACAGGCGGGCGCTTGAGTTAGGTGCGCCGGAAGATGAGGTGTCGCATCTGTATGTTGACGCACTCTTCTGGGCGGGGCGCTACGGGGATGTTCGAGAGGCAGTGTCAGACATGGGGGCGCCTCATCGTCTGGCGCGGTTGGACGACGCGGCGGCCGCCTTCATAATCGATTTCCTTGGAGTGGCCGATCAGGGGGGAAGGAGCGAAGCTCAAGCCGATGTGGACTTTGCGAACGCGGAGGAGGCGCTCGCCTTCTTGAGGGACTCGGATGCCCTGCACGTCAACGCTTGGCGGGTGGCGCTAGAAACGACTGCGAGCCCAGCGTCGTCGATGCTCGTCGTTGCACTCGCCCTCGTGTCCAACGGCTGGGCTTGGGGTTCTGCCGTCGCAATGGGCTTCCTCGAGAACCTCGATGGCGACCTCCTCGACGCCATGATCGAGTCCGGACTGCACTTCGACCGGGTTCAATTCCTCGAAACAGTGCAAGAGGTGAGCCGAATCGAAGGTCTTGAAGGCGAGGGGCTGTCACAACTGCTAGACATGATCACTATGCGAGACGTGGAGACACCAACCCGGGCACCTGAGCCGTTTATGCTGAGGGTGCATGGCGGCGAATCTGGCATGGAAGTATTCCAAATCGGGCCTTAAAAGCGGGGGATGTCCTGCCCCTTATGAATGAAGGTCCGCCCGACGCCGTCGTACGGTGCCCCTCTGTCGGACTTGCAGTCGATAGGTACCCCCCTCTGTTCGCTTCCCTAGCCGCCCATGAGCAGCCGCAGACTACGGGCCGCGCCGTCGGCTAGGGTCAAAACGTCTGGACGCTCGCTGAATAGAGTCCGTAATGCTTCTCGCGCATACTGGAGTGCGGCGTTGGCCTGTTCGCCAAGAAGTTTCTCGTCCGGCTTGCCTCCATGCACGATCTTGCTGCGATCGTCGTAGAGGGCTTTCAGCTTGAGCCGCAACTCTTCGCGCTCGGTAGGCTCGCTCCTCAGTAGCCACGCCATTGCCGCAGAAATGCGCAGACGTGGTTCGCCCTGGGAGGTTCCGAAGAGGTTCTCCCATACGATTACCGAATCCACGAGGCGATCGGCCATGTCCGTCCGCGAGTTTGCAGCGCTAAGAATTCGCCGGACGGCGATGTCGATTCGAGGCGTCCAAGATGACTCGACCAGTTCCGCCCATCGCGCCACCTCGGCACATTCATCCGACGTTAGCTCGTGAGGCATGAAGCCCGGGAGCGATCGCGGATCCGACCAACTCATGCTGGGACCGTGGCCATAGGGGTCGCCAATCCAGGTCCACGCCAGTTTCGCCGTGATCCAGCTACCTATTGGACGATCGGTTGCTAGCAAGACGGCCAGCTGCACGCCTTCGAGGCGTCGGCGGAAGACATCGGCTCCCTTAATGTTTGGCCAAGGGGGAGGCTCGTTATCCCAGTCAGGGCTCTTTGTGGGGAGAATGGTGTATGGCAAATCGGTGTCGAGTGTCATCTCGCCGGCGTATGAGACCTTGACCTCGGTGCCATCATGCTGGGTCCCGACTACGTCGCCTTCCAGCGATGCAGGGGCATGGCTCCGTTCCCAGTCACGAACGGGGCGGAGGGCTCCCCACGGGGTGGTGATGGATTGGCCATCCCGCGTTGTGAAGCCAGTGAACACCATCCGGGCGGGAATGGCTGGTTGCTGCCCCTTGATGCCCTGTCGGAGCACCTTCAGATTGTGACGGACCAGTGCCGTGAGGGAGTGGAGACTCGGTTCTTCTGTCGTCATCCCCAATGCGCCCCAGGCGGACGCGATGATCATCTCGCCGAACATGACGTCCTGAACTCCGCCCCCGCGACCGAGGCTGCTGTAGAAGAAGCCGCGGCGACCTATTCCCTGATCGTCCTCAGGAAACAATCTCGCTAGGGTTGCATCGGCCTGGATTGCCGTCTGCAACTCTAGTTGCTGGGGGTGATGGTATAGGGATAGTCGGGGCGTCGGCCAGAATGCGTCGGCGGGAGCGAGTAGTAGGGGGAAACTGTCGATGGTCATCTCGATCAGAGCGCTGACCACCGGGTCATCGGAACTATCTGGTAGTAGGTCACTAACATCGCCGCCAGCTGCGAGGTGCAGTGTCACGCCGATGCTCCGGCCGCGATCCGCGGTGGGGCGACTGAGAATCTCAAGAGCGAAACTTCGGGGGTAGTTGGGGTTAGTCGCCAACTGGGCCGCAACCTGTTGAGCTAGCGGAATTAGTTGGGCCAGGACTGCCTCGGCGCTGCTCGTAAGTGCGGCCGTGGTTTCTAGGCGCGCCCGCATGGTTGGGACGGTGGTTGCGCATAGGAATCCGAGTAGTGGAATGCCGAAAGTTTCAAAGAGTAGTGCTTCGTGGGGCCTCAACGGAGATGGGACAGCTGCTGCCTCGGGCACGCAGTGATCCTCGCCGAAGGAGTCGGGCCCCCGCGACAGGAAGAGCGGTCGGGGGGCCGGAGCAGAGTAGGAGTGACGGCGCGCAGTGCCGAAGAGGTGCTCCCAGGCCGCCAGTCGACACCCCTTCGGTACCTCGTTGAGGCCCTCCACGGGGAGGTTCCCGCAGGGAGCCCATACGCGCGCGGCCGGCGCGGATCGTCTCAATCCCCCTGTAACCCCCCGGATTCGGCATGAATCAGGATGAACCTGCCTGAGGGCTGGAGGGCAATACGTGCAGCTCAGCGTGCTTGCGAGGAGTGCGCATGATGTTGCGTGATTGGATGCCCTTTAATCCGCGGGTTGTGGGTTCGATCCCCACGGGGCCCACCGCATGTGATGTCGCAGGACATCGCGGACGCCCGAACCCACGGATGGTGGTTCGGGCGTTGTCATTACCGGTGGGGCTCGGTGGCCGTCGGGTGGGCCGTGCTCGCGAGTGGGATCGAATGCGTTGCAACGCTCGATCTCGGGTCGAGAAGACAGCTGAGCGTCCCTACAGCGGTGCCGCCGAGGAGCAGAACGACGGTGAGACGACGATTGGCCGCGTTGCCAAGCCGATGGAGCGACGACCTCGTCCTAGGTCTTTCGGACGGCCGTGGTGACGACGTCGCGTCGGCGGAAAGCGGCCAACGTCCAGTCGAGATCTCGCTCGGAGACGGGACCGCGCCTCACACGCCTGCTCGGCTCGCCCGGCACCAACCCATGGGCGGTGAGCTCGCGAGGGCCGTGGTGCATGAGTGGCGACAGAAGGGCGCTGGGCGGTCACCGGTGGGGCACGGCGTGGCTGTCCTGCCGGGAGTGCGGCCGTGATGGGGGCGCGCACGGTCCTGCCGGTTCGTCACCGCTGCGTCATCAACGGTACGCGTGACGCAGCGGTGACGGTCGACGCGCTACACCTCGTCGCGCGTGGTCCAGCAGGGAGGGATCGGTTGACCGACGCCGCGGTACGAGACGACCTGCTCGTGCTCAACGGGATCGACGTCGACACGGGTGACTACCTCACGCCGAAGGTCTCCGTAGCCGACGTGGCCGGTGTGCTGCGGGCTGATACCGGGCCGGCACCGGGTATGCGCGAGCTCCGGCGACGCCGGCAGGACGACGAGGACCACTTCGGGGTCGTGTACGGGCGGGATCCCCAGGACCTGGCCTCGGTGGGTTGGGGCGTGGTCGTCCCGCCGGACCTCGACCCTGCGGTGCTCGAGGCCCTCGAGCCCCTACTGCGGCTCCGGGAGGAGCAGGCCGGCGACCTGTTTCGGCGCCTCGAGTTGCGCCCCGGGGAGGACAAGGACGACTTCCTCGCCCGACACGGCACCGGACCGTCCGTCGTCGACCCCCGCAAGGTCCCGTACTACCTGATGCTGCTGGGCTCCCCGGACCAGGTGCCCTTCGACGTCCAGTACCAGCTGGGCGTGTCCTACGCCGTCGGGCGCGCCGACCTGGCGGACCCCGAGGCCTACGCCGCCTACGCGGCGACCGTGGTGGCAGCCGAGCGGAGCCTGCCCACCCCGGCCGAGGGCGGGCCCTCGCCCGCCGCACACCGGCTTCACCTGTTCGCCACCCGGCATCCGGGGGACACTCCCACAGCGCTGAGCGCCTCGCGGCTCGTGGAGCCTCTGCACGGGGAGCTGCAGGAGACGGCGCACCGCTGGGAGGTCAGCACCGACGTCGGCGCCGGCGCGACGCGCACCCGGTTGGAGGACCTCCTGACCGGCCCGCAGGCTCCGGACCTGCTGTTCACGGCCAGCCACGGCGTGGGTGGGAGGTCGGCGCACCGCGACCTGGCGGGGGCGCTGCTCTGTCAGGACTGGCCGGGTCCCCTCGCCGCTCGGGGTCCCCTCGACGAGGGGCAGTACCTCGCCGCCCACCACCTGCCGGTGCACTCGCGGGTCGGACCGAAGGTGGTGTTCTCCTTCGCTTGCTTTGGGGCTGGCACACCGCAGGTATCCGACTATCCGGGTGGCCCTGACAGTGACGCGGAGCTGGCCGCCGCCGGGTTCACCGCGCGACTCCCGCAGCGGCTGCTGGGCGCGCCCGCCGGCGGAGCCCTGGCCTTCGTCGGGCACGTGGACCGGGCCTGGAGCTGCTCGTTCCTGTGGAAGGGGCTGGCCGCTCAGGTCACCCCCTTTCAGAGCACTCTGCTGGCCCTGATGGACGGTGCCCGGCTGGGATCGGCGATGGAGAGCCTGACCTCCCGGTACGCCGAGATCGCCACCGAGCTCACCCGCCGGATGGACGGGTTCCGTAAGTACGGCAAGCGCATCGACGACGCCGACCTGGTCGGCCTGTGGACGGCCACGCACGACGCCCGCGCTTACGTGGTGCTCGGTGACCCCGCGGTCCGGGTGGCACCTCGCGGCAGCGCCGGGCTGATCATGGGATGACGGAACGGAGGACCTCATGGGAGCCGAGCCGGTGCCAGGACGCGCGGACCGCTACCACCTGGTGGCCTTCGACGCCGCCGGGAACGAGCGGCCCGAGGCCGGCAGTCCGTACAGCCGGGAGCTCGCCGCGCTGCTCGCACGCGAGGCGCCGACGGACGTCTTCGTCCTCAGCCATGGGTGGAACGGCGACATGCCTGCCGCCCGTCGCCAGTACGGCGCCTGGATCGCGGCCATGGCCGAGTGTCCCGAGGACCGGGCTGCGGCCGAGGCGCGACCCGGTGGCTTTTGCCCGGCCGTCGTCGGCATCCACTGGCCGAGCAAGGCGTGGGGCGACGAGGACCTCGGCTCGACGTCCCACGCCCTCCCTGCGGACGTCAGTACGCCCGAGGCCGGGCAGGGCGACGGGGTGACCCGATTGCTGAACTCGTCGGCGACCGCCCTCGGCGACACGCCCATCATCCGGGACTCGGTGTGCACGATCGTGGACTCGGCGCTCGATGATCCCGTCCCGGTCGCTTTGCCCGCGCGAGTGCGCGAGGCGTACCAGCAACTGGACGCGGAGCTGGGACTGGGCGCCGCCGGCGAGGGCGCCTCGCCCGGGGACGACCGCGCCTCCTTCGACCCGGAGGCGGTCTACCAGGCCTGCCTCGTGGAAGAACTGGCGTCCTTCGGCGGCACCTCACTCGGTGGCCTGCTCGCACCGCTGCGGGTACTGACCTTCTGGCACATGAAGCGACGGGCCCGAGACGTGGGCGTCGCCGGCGTGGCCACCCTGCTCACGCGCCTGCAAGACGCAGCCCCGGGGGCGCGCTTCCACCTCATGGGCCACAGCTTCGGCTGCATCGTCGTCTCCTCGGCCGTGGCCGGGCGCGGGCCGGCGGGACGCCGTCCGGTCTTCTCCTTAGCGCTGGTACAGGGGGCGATGTCGCTGTGGTCCTTCTGCTCGACCATCCCCTCTGCACCGGAGCGGCCGGGCTACTTCCACCGCGTACTCGCCGATGGGCTAATCACAGGGCCCATAGTGGTGACCACCTCGGTCCACGACCGCGCGGTGCGCACCTTCTACCCGCTCGGGGCGGGTTCGCGGAGCCAGGTCGACTACCTGCCGGATCAGCTGCCGACCTACGGCGCCATCGGCACCTTCGGCGTGCGCGGACCCGGCATCGAGGTCGTGGACGACGACCTGCGGCCGATCGACGAGCCCTACGACCTGGAGCCCGGTGTCGTACACGACCTGCGCGGGGACGACGTCATCCGGGACAGCGCGGGTGTTATGGGTGCGCACAGCGACATCACCAAGCCACCGGTGGCCCACGCCGTGTGGCAGGCGGCGCTGGCCGCACCTCCTCCATGGGCTAGGTGTCGTGACTAGGGACGTTGTTGACAGTCGGCGTGGTGCCTTGATCGCGAAGGAGACCTCCGGAAGGAGTGGCGGTGCTTGACGTCGCCGTTTTCAACCGGAGGTCTCTGTGGCCCACGCTAATGCCCGCACGACCGTCTATGCCCGCAAGCTGATCGTCGACCGCGTCGGAGCCGGTCACCGGCCCGGCGAGGTGGCCAAGCAGCTGAGAGTGAGCCGACAGACGGTCGACAAGTGGCTCCGCCGCTACCGCGCCGAGGGCGAGGCCGGGCTGGCCGACCGCTCGTCCCGGCCGCATCGGATGCCCCGCCAGACCTCGCCGGAGACGACCGCGGCGATCGTGGCCGCGCGCACCGAGCACCATGCCGGCCCGGTTCGGCTGGCCGCGATCCTGGGCCTGGCAGCCTCCACCATCGGTGCGGTCCTCGCCCGCGCCGGCCGGCCCCGGCTGGCCGAGGTCGACCGGCTCACCGGCGAGCTGCTGCGCGGCCGGCGGCACAGCGACCGCCGGTATGAGCGCGCCCATCCCGGCGTTCTGCTGCACATCGACGTCAACAAGCTCGGCCGGATCCCCGCCGGCGGCGGCTGGCGGGTCCACGGCCGCTCGGAGGAGGTCCGCGGTCGCGGCCTGGGCTGGGACTACGTGCACGTCGCCGTCGACGAGCACACCCGGCTGGCCTACGCCGAGGTGCTGTCTGACCAGCGGGTGGTCACCTGTGCCGGTTTCTTGACCCGGGCGGCGGCCTGGTTCGCCGCCCGCGGCGTCATCGTGCGTCGGGTGCTGACCGACAACGCCAAGAGCTACCGAGTCGGGCGGGCCTGGATCGCCGTCTGCGCCCAGCTGGGCATCGGCCGCCGGTTCATCAAGCCCGGCCGGCCCGCGACCTTCGGCAACGCCGAGCGGTTCAACCGCACCCTGCAGACCGAGTGGGCCTACGCCACCGCCTGGACCAGCAACGACGAGCGCACCGCCGCCCTGGACAGCTGGCTGGAGCACTACAACACTGCCCGCAGCCACTCCGCCCTCGGAGGTCACCCGCCGGTCAGCCGCCTCGCCGCGTGAACAACCTGTCTGGTCACGACAGCTAGGGCCAGCATTAGCAGTCCTTAGCTAATCCGTAGGACCTGCAGTCCGCATCGGATAGGTCATAGACAATCTTGGACCTGACTAGGTCCAGGAGGTCGTCGTTATCCAGCGGCATGATGCTCCGGTGACCATTGGTGTGGAAGAGCGCAACATGCCTGCCGCCAGGCGTGAAGGTCGCGGCCACGGGCGCCGAGTCGGTGGGCACCGCCCGTGTCCGCTCCCCCGTATCAGGATGGGAGAGGACCGCCTGCTGGTCTAGGCCCGCGGTCAGTACCTCACCGGCCGGGCCGATGACGACGTACCGGACAGCACCCGAGTGCACCGGCTCCAGCCACGTGAGATCACCGCTCCCGGCGTCGAAGGAGGCGACCCGCCCACTCGAAGTCCCCAGGGCGACGTCCTGCCCGTCATGAGTAAACATGGCATCGTTCACGTATTCCCATGTGGCATCCGAGATTTCGTGCTCGGCCGCTGTCTCCAGCCGGAGTTCCACAGGCTCCCCCGGCCCAGGCAATGGCAGCACGACCGCAACCGGCTGCGCGTTCCCCGGGGACGACGGGTCCTGCGACACGGGGTCGAGGGTCGCGAGGACGCGTGAACCGTTGGGGGCGACTCTGACCTGGGCGATGGAGCGGTTCGGGTCGTCCATCACGACGTCCAACTCCGCGCCGGTGCCGGCGTCCCACCTAACCAGTCTCCCGTCCCACCCCCCGGTGATGATTGCGGCGCCGTCGGGAGTGAATGCCAGATCACTCATTGAAAAGTCGTCCGGTCCCAGGACCACCACCTCGCGGCCCGTCTCCACGTCCCAGACGTGCACCCGCCCGTCCTCGGTGATGCCTGCCACTTGGCGGCCGTCCGGGTCGGCCGCCAGTGCGGAGACGAGGTGTCCCTCCGCGCCGGAGATGACGTGGTGGCCGCCTCGGGCATCCCACGCGCTGAGGGTCCCGTCCGCCGCGATGGTGAACGTCTGCTCACTCGTCACGACGAGGGTGAACGCAGCCTGCGCACCCGCGTCATTGACGCCCGTGGGCCGGAGCTGCCAGAACGCCGGGTCACTGTCCTGGGACAGCACCAGGACCGCGCTGGGATCGGTGACGTCGAAACTGGCCTGCGTGAGCGCCGCCCCCGGGACGGTCGCCTGCGCGACCAGCCGACCCGTGGCGGCGTCGTGCACCGTCAGCTGACCGTCGGCCTGGAATGTCAAAGTCCGGGAGAGGTCCGCATCGAGCGTCCGGTACAGCGCGTTTGCGGCCGCGGGGTCCGGGGCCTCGGGGAAGGGCTCGTGCAGGGGACGCCTCGAAGCCACGTCCCAGACGGTGACCGTCTGGTCGGACGTGATCGTCCCCAGGGTCTGCCCGTATGGGCCGACCGTGACCTCCGAAGCGCCCGAGGGGAGTGGAACCCGGCCGATCTCGTCCCCGGTGGCAGCGTCCCAGAGGACGGCGGAGGGGGCGTCACTGACGGTGGCTAGAGTCCGGCCGTCGGGGCTGAACGCGGCGTCGTTTGCGCTCGTGGAACCCTTGTCGGCAACCGCGAAGAGCGGGGTGCCTGCGCGGTCCCACACCTGGACCTGCTCGTCGTAGCCGATCGTAACCACCTTGGTCCCGTCCGGCGAGACGAGCACATTCCATAGGAGACCGGTGCTCTCGTCCCATCGCTCGATGCCGCCCGAGGCCACGTCCCAGACGAGGATGCTGCCGCCGACGAAGCCGGCGACCACGGTGAGCCCGTCGGAGCTGATGTCTACAGCGAAGACATCCGAGGCGTCCGAAAGGGGTAGTCGTTCTTCAGCCTCCCCTGTTGTTCTGTCCCAGATCTGGAGGGCCTCCACTCCCGCAGTCACCACGGTCGTGCCGTCCCGGGACAGCGATGCTGAGAGCGCCGGCCCCTGTCCGCGCAATGCCATCGAGACCGGGGATGCGGAGGCGGTCTCGTACAGGAGGTCGCGAATCGGCTCGTCGAGGCCGTCAGACCTGGACTCGTCGGCCGCGAACGCCGCTGTGTCGGCTGCGACCGCCGCTAGAGGCACCGCTCGCTGTTGATTCCGGGCGAGGTCACGATGCACGCCTGACAGCAATTGATAGATCGTCTCCTGAGCCTGGACTCGACTCTCAGCCTGGCGCGACTGAACGAGGAAGTAGCCCGCGGCGACGGCCAGCAACGTCGTCACAGCGACCACGATCTTCAGTCGCCGCGCGGAGCGATGCAGCGCCGCCGCGGTCCGTCGCTCGAGACGAACCTGCTCGTCGGCCCGCCGGGACGCTTGGATGAACTCCTGCTGTCGGCGTGTGAGGGCGCCTGTCCGGACAACTTCGTCCTGCTCGGCCAGGGCGAGGTCCGTGCCGAGAAGCAGCAGGCGATCAGGCCGGCCCTCCTGGTCCCAGAGCACAGTCGCCCGCTCCAGAGAGGAGAGGTGCTGGGCGCGCCAGGCGGCGTTGTCGCGCCGGACGGGTTCGATCAACCGGTCGTGCGCTAGCTCGTACCAGGTGGCCTGCCGGCGGCTCTCCGCACGGACGAGGTGGGCGTCGAGAAGTTCACCCAGGAGGCGGTGTCCGGCCTCCGTGGAGGGCTCGGGACCCTGCAGCACCTGGCTCCGTAGTCCCTGTGGGGTGATGAGGCGCTCCTCGAACCAGTCCCGGATGACCCGCTCGGGCACCCCGGTCTGTTCCGCGGCGGCGAGGACGCGCTCGGCGTAGTAGTCGCCCAGCGCCTGGTCCACTCGCCCCAAGGCCTCGACGTCGCCACGCGTGATCTCACTGGCGTCGTGGGGCAGCATCGACCACAACAGGTGGCAGGCGACCTGCAGTTGGACCGGCTCGACATAGGAGCCCAGCGCCTCGGTGACACCACCCGGCCGCTGCACACGTACGGTCCGCAGGTCGTCCACCAGCTGCCGAGCAGCCTCCTCGGTAAAGTTGACGCCCGTGTCCTGCGCGGGGCGGCGCATCGCCTCGAGCGCCTCGTCCACGGACAGCAGGTCCAGCCGGAACGTCGTCCGCAGTCGCGTGGGGACGTGGTGCAGGTACGGGTCCAGGGCGGCGAGGAAGTCCTCCCGCATGGAGAACAGCGCCCAGTAGCCCCGGTCGCGGAGTGCCTCGCCCAGTTGCCGGAAGAACTCGTGCTTGGCCGCCTCGTCGGTAGGATCGGCGGTGAGCACCTCCTCGAACTGGTCGAAGAGCAGCACCTCGTTGTCAGGCAGGCCGTCGCGGTCGGCGTAGGCCTCCAGGTATTGGCGCAGCGTCAGTGTGGCCAGCTCGGCGACCGGGCGCTGGGTCTCTGGCGGAAGCCCCTCCTCGAGGGAAAGCAGCACGCTCATCACGTAGCGGTTGCGGGGCGCCGGCAGTCCAGGTCGCGGCTCCAGCGTGTGTGTGACGCGGATCACCGGCAGGACCTCGAAGCCGTCGTCCCGCAGCGCCGGTACGAGGGCGGCCTGAATCAGCGACGTCTTCCCGGCTCCGGACGGGGAGTATAGCAGGACGATCCGTTCCGCCACGAGCAGGTCGACCAGGTCCTCCCGCTCACGGTCGCGTCCGTAGAGCGCGTCGCCGAGACGGAACGACGTCGGGCCGACGTAGGGGTTGCTGACGCGCTGGGGCGTGTCGGTGGAGGTCATCTCCGGGCACCCCAGGCGTCATTCAACTCCTTGACGAAGTGTTCGGTGCTGCCCCAGTACAGGGAGACGCGGGCGCTGCTGAAGTAGTTCTCCAGGTACTTCCGGGCACGTCCCGCGTCGATCGTGGTCCCCTCCTCGGGGTCAATCTGGACGGCCACGTGGGTGTACTCGTCGCGCCGCCGGCCCCCCTCCGACCGCATCAGGCTGCGGTACAGGACCCGGAAGTCCCACTCGTCGAGGCGGAACCCCACGAACATGAGGGCCGAGTCCGACAGCCGCCGTCGCACGGGCTTCGGCACGAGGTCCTGGTTGCGGGTGATGCCGATGAGGAAGTCGAAATAGTTGTCCTCGGTAAGCACGAGGGACTCGGGTTCGTCGAACGTTCCGAGCAAGTGGTAGATCAGCGGGCGATTCGGGGTGGGCCGGTATCCCGGCTCCCGCTCGAACACCGACTCGGGCCAGTCGGTGTCCTCGTGCCAGCGACAGAGTTCCACCTCCGGTTCCCGGCCGGCGTTGCGTAAGGCCCTGGCCAGCAGGCGCGAGGGCTGGGTCGTGACGTACACCGGTGCGGGCAGCTGGGCCAGCGCTGAGTAGGGGTCGACCTCCTCGCGCTGATGGCGGGCCTCCCAGGCCGCCGCAATGAGGTCCTCGAGCGGGGCGTCCTCGTCCAGCAGGTCCGCCGGCAGGTCGTCCCGGTATCGCTCCACCAGGGTCCGTCGCAGGTGGTTCTCGAGTTCCAGCCGGGGGAAGCGCCGGTTCTGGTTGATCGACAGGTACTGCGCGACCTGGGGAAGGCTCTCCCGGTTGTAGGGCGCCATGGGGAATCGGTAGCTCCGGGCCCAATTCATGGCGATCTCCTGGCGGGTCCCGAGCAGCGCGTCGCTGATTCCCGGGCCGATGATCGGGGTGCACTTCCCGACCTTGAAGTCGGTGATTAGCGAGGGCCACTTGTCGAACCGCTCACCACTGGGGGCGATGCCCGGCGTGTACCACAGTCGTCCGCTCTTCAGTCGCATGAACAGCGTGGGCACCCACCAGTCGGCCCGGTCGCGCACGGCTGCCCGGGCCACTGCTGTTGCGCGGTCCACGAGCCCATCCGTATCCAGGCTCCGGAAGAAGGCCTTGGTGAAGGTGGCCGCGGTCGTCATGGAGATGTTCCCCTGCATCGCCACCACCGCGGGGACGCCGACCTCAGCCAGCCGGGGACCCAGCGCGGCCAGTACGCCGGCATCCTCGCTGCGGCGGTCCGCGCCCGCACCGGCGCTTTGGCAGGACGCCAGGAACACCAAGCGAGGCAGGCGAGGTAGGTCACGCAACCGGCTGATCAGCTCGCTGCCCAGTAGTGGGGCGGTGTTGCCTTGGTCGTCGATGAGCAGCAGCACCGGCTCGTCGTTGACGACGTAGCCGTGACAGACCAGATAGAGGACGTCGTACCCGTGACGGATCTGGCCGAGCATGTTCTCGGCGGTTGGAGCGGCAATCCCGGGAAGCGTCCTCAGCTCCAAGGAGGCCAGCCCCTCCCTGGCACGGGCGACTTCCTCGTCGACGCGCACGGGGGCCAGGGGGCGTCCGGCGTCGATCGAGCCGAGATCCGAGGGCCCTGCGACCACGGCGAGCGCCGTCAGGTCCGCCCGGGGCCGGACTCCCACGGGGCGCCAGTCCTGGCTGCTCAGGTATCGCGAGAACAGCACGTTCTCGTTCGTCAGCAGGGTCGAGCCGTCCGTGGGGTTGCGCAGCGTCTCCCACCTGACACCGTGCAGCGCGGTGGCGCTGCTGCCCATCACCAGGCGCACGCGCAGACGCACGCCCTGGCTCTGCGATGTCGCGACCGCCGTCTGGAAGGCAGTGCTCACCCCGTGGCCGAAGAGGCCGGAACCGAGCGCCAGGCCGTACTCCTCCTCGTCCTCGAGGGCGTCGAGCTCGTGCGGGTTGATCTTCGCCAGCAGCGGCCCGGACACACCCAATTGCGTCTCGGCGTCGGTGCGGGGCAACGAGAAGCGGAGCTCGACAGTCCAGGTCACCGCGTCGCGCCGGTGGAGGCCGATCTCGAGGTCGGCGTACTCGTCCGCTGCGTTCCGCAAACCCGTGAGGACGGTCATCCGCACCTGCCGAGACGCAACGAGCCCAACAGCGGTCGCGTCGAGCATCCTCCGCGAGCCGTCGTCGCAGAAGTACTCATGGTCCGTGACAGCGGGTAGCAGCCGACGCGACGCGTCGGCGATGCGCGTCGGAACGCAGCGACCGCGACCACGCGAGCTCCTCACCGAGTCACCCGACTCCGAGAGGTGTCGTCCGCGCGACTGCCTCCAACGGCCGGACTCCGAGCAGCCTCCCGAGACGGCGTCACGTCCCCGTCACCGCGACATCAACGGTGCCTCGCATGCGAGGTGGGCGTCGGGGTGAACGGGAGGGCTTGAGAGACAGGACATCGATGACGAGCACTTGCGCAGGAGCTGCGGACCGAGCCGACCAGCACGCTCCTGGTCGTGCGGCTTCCTCGGTCCCGATGGCGGTGTTCACGGCGCCGACGCGAGCAGCGGCGCCGCGAAGCCGCGGATCGCCTCGGCCAGGACGTCGTCGGGCACCCCGTGCCAGCTGCCGGGCAGCGTGCGGTGCTCGCCGTGCGGCAGGGCGGCGGCCACCCGCGCCGCCCAGCCGCCCAGCGGGCCGCTGCCGGTGTCGCTGGACAGCACCTGCGCCGGCACGCGAACTGCGGCCAGGAGGTCCTCGGACACCGCCCCCGTGCGGGACAGGGACATGTCGTAGACCAGCGTGGGGGCGATCCCGTCGAGGACCTCGAGCACGGTCTCCGGCTGCGCGGCGATCATCTCGGGCGGCATGCCGATGCCCCGGTGGAAGGCCTGCACCGCCTCGCGACGCCGTCCGCTGCGCACCAGCTGCGCCAGCTCGTCGATCTGCGCGGCGTCGGCGGTGGGGTCGCCGTCGAGGTCGAGCGGCGGCTCGAACATCGACAGCGCCCGGATCGGCGCCCCGGCCGCCACCGCGTGCAGCGCCAGCACCGCACCCGAGGACAGGGTGTGCACGGCCGCCGGTCGACCGGCGGCGTCGCCGGTCGCGTGAGCCAGCACCGCGGTGAGGTCGTCGACCTCGCGCTCGAGGGCCCAGGGAGGGGTGTCGGTGCTCTCGCCGCGGCCCCGGCGGTCGTAGGCCACGACCGTGAACGACGACGCGAGTCGCTGCGCCAGGGCCCGGGACGTGCCGAACGCCCGGTACATGGCCGCCCCGTCCACCAGCACCAGGACCGGTCCCGCGCCCACCCGCTCGAGTGCGATGCGCGTGCCGTCGGTCGACTCCACGAACTCGGTCGTCATGGCCTCGTCCCCTCCCGATCGTCCTCAGCGGGGTGGTGCCCCGCGTCCGATCCTGGAGTGGCCGGGCGGAGGCGATCAACGGCCGTCCACCGCTGGCAGCGAGTAGTAGCGTTCATCGGTGTGGCGCCACGTCGAGCTGCGCGAACTGCGGGTGTTCCTCGCGCTCGCCGAGGAGCTGCACTTCGGGCGCACCGCTGACCGGCTGGCGCTGACCCAGTCCCGGATCAGCCAGAGCCTGCGCGACCTCGAGCGGAAGCTGGGGCTCCAGCTGGTGGCCCGCACGAGCCGCCGTGTGGCCCTGACCCCGGCGGGGGTGCGGTTCCGCGAGGACGCCGGCCGCGCCCTGGCCGCCCTCGAGGACGTGCTGCGGGCAGCGCAGGAGACCGGCGAGCAGCTCGACGAGCCGGTGCGCATCGGCATCCTCAGCGCTGCCCAGATCACGCCGGTCCTGCGCGACGTCGTCGCCGCCTTCGAGGTCGCCCATCCGCGCGGCACCGTCGAGTTCGTGGGTCTGCCCTTCGCCGACCGCTTCGGCCCGCTGCGGAGTGGCGACGTGCAGCTCGTGGTCACCTCGCTGCCCATCGACCAGCCCGACCTCGCCGTCGGGCCGGTCCTGTCGCGGCACCGGAGGCTCCTCGCCGTCGGCCGCACCCATCCGCTGGCCGTCGGGCCCGACGTCTCGATCGAGGACCTCGCCGACCACCCCATCGGCGACCTCGCGGTCGCGGCCCCGCCCGAGCTCCTCGACGAGATGACGCCCCGGCAGACCCCGTCCGGCCGACCCGTCCGCCGCGCCGGTGCACCCATCCGCCACGAGTCCGAGCTCCTGCTCGCCGTCGCCGGCGGCACCGTCGTCCAGCCGGTGCTGGCGCCGTTCGCGGCGACGCTGCAGCACCCCGACGTCGTCTACCTGCCCATCCGCGACCTGCCGCCCAGCCGCAGCGTCCTCGTCTGGCGGCGCGCCGACCGCCACCGCGGACTGCACGCGTTCCTGCAGGTCGTCTCGGCGCGCGCCGGGCGACCGGCCGACCCGGCCGACTGACGCAGCGCCCGCCGGTGGGGCGGGCGCCGGCGGCGTCGGGCAGGACCCCGGTCCGGACGGTTCAGTGCAGCTCGTTGATGCGGATCAGGTTGCCGGCGGGGTCGCGGACGGCGCAGTCGCGGATCCCGTAGGGCTGCTGGGTCGGCTCCTGGACGACCTCGGCGCCGCCGGCCCGCAGCTGCTCGAAGGTCCCGTCGAGGTCCTTGGTGGCCAGGACGAGGATCGCGTAGGTGCCCTTGGCCATCATCTCGGTGATGGTGCGGCGCTCGTCGTCGGTGATGCCGGGGTCGACGGCCGGCGGGTGCAGCACGATCGAGGTGCCGGGCTGGTCGGGAGGGCCGACCGTGATCCAGCGCATCCCGCCGGAGCCGACGTCGTTGCGGACCTCGAAGCCGAGGGTGTCGCGGTAGAAGGCCAGAGCGGCGTCGGGGTCGTCCTGCGGGAGGAAGGTCGAGTGGATGGTGAGGTCCATGGCGATCACGCTAGGGACGCCCCGGGTGCCCGGGCTTCTCGATTCCTGACCGGTCTGGTCACCTGCTTCACCACGCACGGCGGCACCCCCGCCGTCCCGTCCGCCGCGAGGCGCCGGTAGGTGCTGGGCGGCACGCCGACCAGCTCGGTGAAGCGGGTGCTGAAGGTGCCCAGCGACGAGCAGCCCACCGCGAAGCAGACCTCGGTGACGCTGAGGTCGCCCCGACGCAGCAGTGCCATCGCACGCTCGATGCGCCGCGTCATCACGTAGGCGTACGGCGACTCGCCATAGGCGAGCCGGAAGGCGCGGCTGAGATGTCCGGCCGACACGTGCTCGCCGCGCGCGAGCGCCTCGACGTCCAGCGGCTGCGCGTACTCGCGGTCGATCCGGTCGCGGACGCGGCGCAGCCGCGCGAGGTCGCGCAGGTGCTGCGCCGCGGCGGTCCGGCTGGTCACCTGCGGGATCGTGTCACGGCGCGCCGGGGTCGCCGACCTCCCGCGGCACGCCGTGTCCGGCCGCGTCCCCGCCACCGGTCGGCGGGGGCGCGATCTCGACGTGGTCGCTGCCGAGCCGCCTCCGGGGCGTGCCGTTGACCACGACGCAGGCCCGCTGCCACGGCCGCTGGCGGGTGAGGAAGGGGAGCTCCTCGCGCATCCACTCGTGCCAGAACGCGGCGGCCTGCTCGGGGTCGCCGTTCACGCCGTCGGCGACGTCGCGGGCGATGCCGCGCCGCTCCGCCTCCGCTGCGTCCGACTGCACCCAGACGGTGGCGTCGACCAGGTCCGCGTGCTCGCGGTGGCTCGCGCCGGTCCCCTCGACGATGACGAGGTCCGACCCCGGGGGGACGGCGACGACCCCGTCGCGCCCGCGCCGGTCCCACTGCGGTGGCCGGTAGGACAGCCCCCGTCCCTCGTGCAGCGGCCGGAGCACGCCGTCGGCCAGCAGGTGGCCCCAGGCGAACAGCGGCTCGTGCCAGGCCAGGTCGTCGGTGTGCACCACCGCGGACGCGGGGGCCAGTGCGGACAGGCGGGCGGCGAGCGTCGACGTGCCCGAGGCGCCGCGGCCGTCGACGGCGACGATCCGGGGCCGTCCGCGAGGGTCGCCCGCCGCTGCGAGGACCAGGTCGAGCAGTGCCGGCACGGGTACGGGGCGCCAGGGTCCGGCCTCCGGCTCGCCGGCGGGCAGCGTCGGGGTCACGGGGTCGTCCTCCGGGGCGTCGGGTGGATGGCGGCCGCGCTGTCCTCGGGCGCCGGCGGAGGCGCGCTGAGGAGGACCCGTCCGAGCAGCAGGACGCAGAGCCCGGCGAGCACGACGCTGACCAGCGCCACGCGCAGGCTCGCCGCGTCCGCGACCAGCCCGACGACGGCCGGGGAGACGAGGAACCCGACGCGCAGCAACCAGCTGACGACGGTGAGGCCGACGCCGTGCGGCAGTCCGGGCAGCTCGTCGGCGGTGTGCATCACCGCGGGGACGAGGGTCGCGACGCCGAGCCCGGCCAGCGCGAAGCCGGCCAGGGTGGTGCCGACCGACGGGACCGCGAGGGCGAGGCCCATGCCGAGCGCGATCGCGGCGCCGCCGAGGCGCGCGACGCGGCGCTGCCCGAACCGGTCCACCACCCGGTCCCCGGTGAGCCGGCCGGCGGTCATCGCGACCTGGAGGGCGACGAAGGCGAGACCGCCCACGGCGGCACCGGCACCGACCTCACCGCGCAGGTAGAGCGCGCCCCAGGACGAGCCGGCGTCCTCGACGAAGGCGCCGCACGCGGCCAGGGCGCCGAGCGCGGCGAGCAGCAGCACGGTGTGGCCGGGCAGGGAGCCGAGGCGTCGGCGTCCGCCGGCGGACGCCTCCCCGCCGGCGCCGGCCGGAGTGCGCTCGGCGTCCTCCGGCCCCCGGAGCAGGAAGCGGTACGCGACGAGGGCAGCGACGCCGAAGACGGCAGCCGACGCGCCGAGGTGCACGGCCAGCGGCACCGCCAGCCCCGCCGCGGCGGACCCGAGGAGCCCGCCGACGACCGCGCCGATGCTCCAGACGCCGTGGAAGGCGTTGACGATCGAGCGGCCGTAGGCCCGCTGCACCCGGAACCCGTGCGCGTTCTGCGCGACGTCCACGACGGCGTCCAGCGCGCCGACGACGAGCATGACCACGGCGAGGACGACCCAGGTGCCGGCCAGTGGCACACCGGCCACGGCCACGGCGAGCACGACCAGCCCGAGCGCGGCGACCCTCGCCGACCCCAGCCGCTGGATGAACGCGGGCGCGAGCAGCCCGGCCAGGAGCGCTCCGACCGGCATGGCGGCGATCGCGCTGCCGAGCGCGGTGTTGCTCAGCTCCAGCCGGTCCTTGATGTCCGGCAGGCGCGGCACGAGGTTGGCGTAGAGCACCGCGTTGACGAAGAACACCGCCGACACCGCGGCGCGTGCGCGGCGCAGGTGCCGGTCGAGGACAGCAGGTGGCACGGGCGGCATGGGGGGGCTCCGGGGCGTTCGGGGTGCGGTCCGCCGGGACGGCGTGCGCGGGCGGGTCAGCGGGTGATGCGGAGGAGGGCGTGACGTACCTGGTCCGGCGTCATCGGGTCCGTCGACAGGAACTGGTGCAGGACGAGCCCCTCGACGAGGGCGTCGAGCTCGCGGGCGGTCACGGGGTCGAAGTGCAGCTCCAGCACCCGCCGGCTGCGCACCATCCAGTCCTGGGTGACCGCGCGCAGCTCCGGGCGCCGGGCGGCGGCGACGTAGAGCTCCACCGCCAGCACCAGCGTCCGCTCGTCCCCCAGGAGGTCCTCGCTCAGGTGCCGGGCGAGCGCGTCCAGCGCCGCCTCCGGGTCCGGCGCGGCACGCAGCCGCTCCTCGAGCGCTCCGGCGACCTGCTCGGCGTGCACGGTGAACGCCGCCGCCAGCAGCTCGTCGATGGAGGCGAAGTGGTAGGACGTCGACCCCAGCGGCACGTCGGCGGACCGGGCGATCGCGCGGTGGGTGGCGCCCGCGACACCGTGCTCGGCGATCACGTCGAGCGCCGTGGCGATGAGCCGCTCGCGCCGGTCGGGGTCGTAGCGGCGCGCCCGCCGCGCCGGCTCGTCGGCAGCCTGGCCGCCGAACGCCTCCGGGGCCGGCTCGGCGCTCACGGCCGGGTCCCGCCTCGCGCGGCGCGGGACCCCCTCACGCCTCCTCGCCGGCGGCGGGCTCGTCGCGGACGGCCGGCTGCCCGATGGCGCCCAGCAGCCGCTCGAGCAGCGCACGGCGCAGCGGCTCCTGCCGCGTGGTCGTCGCGTTGTGCGACGCCACCAGGTCGAGCGCCGCGGCGTCGGCCTCGGCCAGCGCGGGGTCGTCGAAGACGTACGGGTCCCCGGCGAGCACCCGCTCGCGCATCGTCCGGGCGTCCGTGACCTGCTGCGACAGCATGTGGACGAGCGTACACATCGTTGTGGACGTGCGTCCACATACGGTCCGCAGGCCCTTCGTCCCTGTCGGCCTCGTCGCGCACGCCCCTACGGTCACCGCCAGCCGCTCCCGGTGCGGCCGGCGGGGGCGGCGTCCTCGCCGCAGCACGTCCCGACGGAGAGGACCGACGATGACGACCCGGACGGGCACTCGAGCCACGGCCGCGACACTGCTGGCCGGCGCACTGGTCCTCGCCGGCTCGACGCAGGCCCTCGCCGCCCCTCCCGGCGGGAACGGCACGGCCACGGGGCCGCGCGTCATCCAGCGGGACCTGCCACACAGCGGGGAGGGCGTGCAGACCGTCGTCGTCGACACGAGCGCCGGCGCGGGCAGCACCGGCGGCAGGGTCACCGGCCGACCGGTCGTGCAGCTCGACCTCCCGCACAGCGGCGACGGCGACCAGGTCGTCGTCTACGACGCGAGCGCCGGGAACGGCGGAGCCGGTGGAGCCGGGGGGAGTGCCACCGCGGTCTCCCTGGCGGCCAGCACCGCCACGGTCACCCAGACGGCGACGGCGGCGACCGGCGACGGGGTCGCCACCGCCGTCGGCACCGCGATCACGGGGGACGCGAGCGCCGGGGACGCGACCGCCACCGGAGGTGCCGGAGGTGCCGGAGGAGCCGGCGGCGCGGGGAGCACCGGCGGCACCATCAGCACCGGCCCGATCGTGCAGCAGGACCTGCCGCACAGCGGCAACGGGGACCAGGGCATCGTCCTCGACGCGAGCGCGGGGAACGGCGGCGACGGCGGCGACGGCGGCGACGCCACGGCCGTCTCGGTGGCGGTGGACGACGCCACCGTCACCCAGACGGCCACGGCGACCGGCGACGGGGTCGCCACCGCCGTCGACACGGCCGTCACGGGGAACGCGACCGCCGGGGACGCGACCGCCACCGGGGGCGCCGGTGGGAACGGCGGCGACGGCGCGGCGGACAGCACCGGCGGGACGATCGTCACCGGCCCGACCGCGCAGCGGGACCGGCCGCACAGCGGCGACGGCGACCAGGCCCTCCTGCTCGACGCCAGCGCGGGGAACGGCGGCGACGGCGGCGACGGCGGCGACGCCACCGCCGTCTCGACGGCGGTGAACGCGCCCACGGTCGACCAGACGGCCACGGCGACCGGTGACGGGGTCGCCACCGCCGTCAACGCCGCCAGCACCGGGGACGCCACGTCGGGTGACGCGCAGGCCGCCGGAGGTGCCGGTGGGACCGGCGGCGACGCCGGGGCGAACAGCAGCGGCGGCGACGGCGGGGCCGGCGGGGACGCCGTCGCCGCGTCGGTGGCGGTGAACGTCGCCACCGTCGACCAGACGGCCACCGCCACGGCCGACGCGGCCGCCGCCACGGCCGACGCGGCCGCCGCCACTGCCGCCAACACCGCGGTCACCGGTGACGCGACCTCGGGAGCCGCGAGCGCGACCGGAGGCGACGGAGGTGCCGGAGGGGACGGCGGCGAGGCGGCCGCGCTGTCACTGGCGGTGGAGGCCGCCACGGTGGACCAGACGGCCACCGCCGGGGACGCGGCCGCCGTCGAGCCGCCCGCCGGCGACCCCGCGGACGGCTGAGGCCACGGCGGCAGCCGCTGCCGCGGTGGGCGGGTGCCGGCCGACAGCCGGCGTCAGAGGACCTGGTGGCCGTACATCTCGCCGAGCGGGTCGGCGATGAGCTCGATGCGGGCGCCGTCGGGGTCACGGAAGTACACCGAGACGCCGCTGTGCACCTCGTGCGGGACGCCGGCGTCGGTGAGCCGCTGCACCAGGTCGGCCCACCGGTCGGGCTCGACGCTGATCGCCACGTGGTGCAGCCCGCCGAGCACCTCGGCGTAGGGGCCGACGTCGAGGCCGGGGAAGTCGAAGAACGCGACGAGGTTGCCGTTGCCGATGTCGAAGAAGAAGTGGGAGGAGCCGGGGTAGTCGCGGTTCTCGATGAGCTCGGTCAGCGGGAAGCCGAGCACGTCCTGGTAGAAGCGCACGGTCCGCTCGACGTCGCTGCTGATCAGCGCGGTGTGGTGCAGGCCGCGGGCGGTGGAGGCGGGGCGCTGGCCTGCGGGCCGCAGGTGCGCGTCGCGGATGCGCGCGCGCTCGGCCTCCAGTGCGACGGGGTCGGGACCGGTCATCGCGGACGTCCTCTCGGGTCGGTGCCCCGATCGTGCCGTGCCGACAGACCCCGTGCCCGTGTCCTATTGACTCCCGATAGATGGTCAACGACATTCGATGCATGCCGTCCATGCCTCGGGTGTTCCTCGCCCTCCGGGTCCTGCTCGCGCTGCTGTTCGCGGCCCTGGTGGCCGCCCAGGTCGGCGCCCTGCCCGCGGCGCTGCGGCACCTGGCCGAGGAGTCGCCGGAGCTGGCCGGCCTGCGGTGGCCGCTGCTGACGTTCGGCGTGCTGGAGCTGGTGTGCGCCCAGGTCGTGGTCGTCTGCACCTGGCGGCTGCTCGGCATGGTCGAGGACGACCGCATCTTCCGGGAGGAGTCCTCGGTCTGGGTGGACGCGATCGTGCGGGCCATCGTCGTCGCCGGGCTGCTGCTCTCGGGTGCGGCGGTCTACACCGCCGTCGGCCGGGCTCCCGCCGGCCTGCCGGCGCTGCTGCTGGTGCTGCTGGTGGTCGTGGCCGCGGTGGGGCTGCTCGTGGTGGTCATGCGCGCGCTGCTGCGGCGGGCGACGACGCTGCAGGCCGACATGGAGGCGGTCATCTGATGCCCATCGTCGTCCGCATCGACGTCGAGCTGGCCCGGCGCAAGATGGGTGTGGGGGAGTTCGCCGAGCGCGTGGGGCTCACGCCGGCCAACGTGGCCGTCCTCAAGAACGGCCGGGCCAAGGCCGTCCGCTTCAGCACGCTGGAGGCCATGTGCCGGGTGCTCGACTGCCAGCCCGGTGACCTGCTCGAGTGGGTGCCGGACGAACGCGAGGCGCAGCAGGCCCCGCACGAGGCCGGCCGGTGAGCGGGGGGCGCGTCCCGGAGGCCGTCGACGTCCTGGTCGTCGGGGCCGGGCTGGCCGGGCTGCACACCGCCACGCTGCTCGCCGGACGCGGGCACGACGTCCTCCTGGTCGACCGTCGCCCCGACCTGACCGGCGCGATCCGCACCACGGGGATCTTCGTCCGGAAGACGCTCGACGACTTCCCCGTCCCGGCCCAGCACCTCGGCCCGCCGATCCGGCAGGTGGTGCTCCACCCACCGGGGCTGCGGCGCCCGGTGCGGCTGGTCAGCGAGCGCGACGAGTTCCGGGTGGGTGACATGGCACCGCTCTACGTCGCGGCGGCCGGCGCCGCGGTCGACGCCGGCGTGCGGATCGCGCTGGGCACCCGCTACGCCGGCCGGCGCGGCGGCAGCGCCCTGCTCGTCGGCCGCGAGGGGCCGGTCCGGCTGCGGGCCCGGTTCGTCGTCGGCGCCGACGGCGCCCGCTCGCGGGTCGCCCGCGACCTCGGCCTGGACCGCAACACCCACCTGCTGGTCGGCGCCGAGGAGGTCTTCGCGGTCCCCACCGGTCAGGGACCCCCGACGTTCCACTGCGTGCTCGACCCCTCGCTCGCCCCGGGCTACCTGGCGTGGGTGGTGCACGACGGGCGGCACGCCCACGTCGGCGTCGCCGGCTACGCCGACCGCTTCCCCGGCGGGCTCCGCCGGGCCCTGGAGCGGTTCGGCGCCTCGGCGCCCGGCCTGGCCGGCGTCGAGCGCCCGGCGGAGGTCGAGCGGCGTGGCGGCCCCATCCCCGTCGGCGGCCTGCTGCGCCGGATCGCCTGCGCCGACGGGCTGCTCGTGGGGGACGCCGCCGGTGCGGTCTCGCCGCTCACCGCCGGCGGTCTCGACCCGTGCCTGCGGCTGTCGGTGCACGCTGCCGCCGTCCTGGACGAGGCACTCCGGGCCGGGCGGCCGGACGCGCTGGCCGCCTACGACGGAGCCGCGCTCCGGGCCCGCTTCCGGGGCAGGCTCCTGCTGCGCCACGGGCTGGCCCAGGTGCGCACGCCCGCGGCCGCGACGGCGGCGTTCGCCCTGCTCCGCACGCCGATCGGGCGGGCCGCGGCCCGCCGGGTCCTCTTCGGTGACCGGTCCTTCCCGTCCCCCGCGGTGCCCTCGCGGCCCCCGGCCGGGTCGCCCGGACGAGCGGCGCACCGGGCCTGACGGGCGCGCCGCCGGCCGGCACCGGTCACGGGCCGGCCGGGCGGCGGTGCTCGCGCGGGCTGGGCCCGGTCCAGCGGCGGAACGCGTGGGTGGAGCTGGCCGGCTCGGCGTAGCCCAGGCGGTCGGCGGCGTCCGGGCGCAACACCAACGACCGGCCCGACGTCACCTTCCGGTACCGGGCGCGCACCCGCCGCCTCGACCTGGCGGACTACCGGACCGGCCCGGCGGGGTCCTCCAGCGCCCGGTCGGGGTAGCCCCCCGGACGCGGCGTCGACGTCCGGGGCGGCGGGACGCGCCGTCCCGGCGGGCGTCGTCCGAGGTCACCGACGTCCCCGGGCGGGTCCCCGCGCTCGTCCACGCGTGTCCCGGTCGACATGTGGGTGTCCCCGGAGGCGGGTCGCCGGACCGGCGGAACGGATCCACAACGATCCGAACACGCCGCGTCCCAGCGCGCCTCGCTGCGCGCCCCGCGGATGCGGCCGGACCCCACACTTCCCCTGTCCGCGCCGCCCTCACCGGCAGCTGCGGACGCCGTCGCACTTCCCCTGCGGCGGCCCCATGGACGGGATGAACGGTGGATCACGTGGATCTCCGCAGTACTGGACTGCGCCTCGACAGCGAGGCACGCCTGGGTTGGTGGCTGGTCGTCGAGGGCCAGGACGGCCCCGACCGCCTCGTCGCCGGCCCCTACGACGACCGCACCGGCGCCGGCTGGGCCGCCGCGGAGCGCGGGGACGACGACGAGCCGGTGCGCGCCGTGTACGGCGTCCGGGGCCCCGGCGGCGGCCTGCACCGCCGCCCCTCGCCGCAGGAGCTGGCGTGGCTGACCCACCTCGGCGAGCAGCTCGACCGGCTGCCCGAGGACTGGGACGCCGGCCTGGCCGACGATGACCCGCTGGCCACCCTGCTGGTCGAGGTCACCGCGGTGCTGGCCGAGGCCGGCCTGCCGCTGTGGGACGCCACCGGCCCCGGCGGCGCGCTCGGCGGCGTCTGCCTGAGCGCCGAGCCCGGTCTCGACGGCGTCGTCGTCGGCTGGCGCCAGCACGACCGGACCAGCGTCGAGCTGCTGCACGGCGCCGACACCGACGCCGCGGTGCAGCAGGTCATGAACAGCGCCCTGGCCGACGTGCTGTGGCTGCGCGGCTTCGAGGTCGACGACCTCGGCGGCGACGCCAGCGGCTCCGTCGTCCGCCGCGCCGCCTGACCGCCGTGCGCGCCTCCGCAGTCCCCGTGGCACACGGGCCGGCCACGGGCACCGCTCCCTCCGCCGAGGACGGCCTCGGCCTGGCCGCCCTGCTCGACCTGCTCGCCGTCGACCCCTCCGGCGAGGCACCGGCGACCTCCGGCCGGCGCCCCGCCGGCCTGGTCGCGCGGGCCCGCGGCTGGCTCCACCGGGCCGCCGACTGGGGTGCCGGCCCGCAGCGCTCCTGGTGCGCGTGGTGACGCCCGCGGTCCCGGCGGGTAGCGCCGAGCTGATCGTGTGGCCGGTGGTCGCCGTCGTGGGGTTCCTCGCGCTGGCCGGGCTGGTCGTGGTCCTGGGCCGCAGCTCCACGGCCCGCTACGAGTTCGAGCGCAACGCCGTGCGGCAGCAGCGGTCGCCCGCCGCCGACCAGCGGCCCGGGCCCGGGACCGGGCTCGCCGTGCCGGCCGGCCCGGCCGGCACGGCGGGCCCCGGCACCGCGGCGGTCCCGTCGGGAGGCGGGACGCAGGCCCGTCCCGCGGGCCGGACGGCCGTGGGTCTGGCGACCCACCCGGCCGGACGGCGGATCGCCGGCGGCGACGGGACGACGGCGTGGTGGCTGGTCGACGGGTCGCAGGACCGGCCCGGGCTGCACGCGGTCGCCGGGCCGTTCGCCGGCCGGACGGACGCCGTGTGGACCGCGCTGGCCACCGGGCTCGACGGGTCCGCCCGCGCCGTCCACGGCACCCTGCGCGCCGACGGCACGGTGATCCGGCGGATCTCGGCGCAGGACTCGGCGTGGCTGACGCACCTCGGCGAGCAGCTCGACCGGCTGCCCGAGGACTGGGACGCCGACCTCGACGACGACGACCCGCTGGTCACCCTGCTCGTCGACGTCACCGCCGTGCTGACCGAGAGCGGTCTGCCGCTGTGGGACGCCACCGGCCCCGGCGGCGCGCTCGGCGGCGTCTGCCTGAGCGCCGAGCCCGGCCTCGGCGGCGTCGTCGTCGGCTGGCGCCAGCACGACCGGATGAGCGCCGACCAGGTGCACGGCGCCGACGTGGACGTCGACGTCCAGCAGGTGGTGAACGCCGCGCTCGCCGACGTCCTCTGCGTGCGCGGCTTCGACGTCGAGCTCCTCGGCGGCGCGGCCAGCGGCTGCGTCGTCCGCCCGCTCGGCTGAGCCCGGCCCGCCGGACGCCGCGCCCGGGCCGGTGCGGCGCCGGCCGCCGGACCGGCAGGTGGACCACCCGCGACGGGAGGCGGCGCGCCGCACGACGTCACGACCACGGGCCGGTCCGCCCCACCCCTGAGCGGGAGGGCGGGTCGAGCCCGTCCACGACCCTGCCGAAGGACGAGGTATGGCACAGCCGCCGACCGACCGCACGCCACCTCGGGGGACCGCCCTCTGGTGCTACCTCACCGCTCTGGTGGCCGTGCCGCTCGTCGGCGTGGGCGTCCTGACGGCGCTCATCGCCGTCCACACGAGCGGCGACGTGGACAGCGCGCGGCGCGCCGAGGCCGCCGTCCGGGCCGTCGCCCGGCTCGACGCCGCCCGCACGGCCGTGGAGCGGGAGATCCTGCCGACGCTCGCCGTGGCCGTGATCGACGATCCGGCCGCCGCCACACAGCTCGGGGTGGCGCCGTGGATGCTGGCGAGCGCGCGGAGCGTGGCCGCCGACGGGACCGCCCAGGCGCGGACGGCGACCGACGCGGCGCTGGCCGCCGTGGCCGCCGGCTCCCCGGGCGCTGCGGTCGCCGAGCACGTGACCGCCGACCTGGCCGGGCTGCGGGCCGGCGTCGACCGGGGGCAGGTGCGCCTCGAGCAGCTGTACCTGGGCTACCTCGACGCGTCCAACGACCTGATGACCGCCGAGTGCGACGCCGCCGCGGCGGCCGTCTCCGAGGGCGTGCCGGCCCGGACGGCGCGCGCCGTCCAGGACGTCGAGACCATCGCCACGCTCACGCAGACCGCCAGCCGGCAGACGCCCCTGTACCTCGGCTCGCTCTTCGCCCCGGACACCGCCCTCATCGGCTCGCGGCTGGCGTGGGAGACCGGGTGGCTGTCCTACACGGACGCGCAGCGGCGGATGGAGGAGCTGTCGCAGGAGCCGCTGCGGGCCGCGTGGGCGCAGCTGCGGGAGTCCGAGCTGGTGACCGGGCTCGACGCGCTGCTCACGCCCGCGAGCACCCCCGCCGCCCCCACCAGGGACGTCGGCCGCCTGACCGATCTCCTCCTCCGCAGCGCCGACCGCGACGCCGCACTGGCCGGGCTGGTCGGGACCGCCATCGACGACGTCCTCGCGATGGCCGCGGCGGACCGCGAGGACGCCGCCGCGGTCCTGCGGCGGACGCTCGAGCTCGGCGCCGGCCTGCTGCTGGTGGCGGCGCTCGGGGCCGTCTGGCTCGGCCGGACCGTGTCGCGGTCGCTCGGGGTGCTCGCCGGCCAGGCCACCCGGATCAGCGAGGGGGAGCTGGTCGAGGTCGAGGTCCGCGGGCCGCGCGAGGTGCGCACCGTGTCGGCCGCCCTCGGCGCGGCCGTCGCCGGCCTGCGCCGGATCCAGGACCAGGCCCGGGCGGTGGCCCGCGGGGACCTCGACGACGCGCTGCTCGACCGGCCGCTGCCCGGCCCGCTGGGCGAGGTCGTGCACGCCTCGATCCGCCAGATCGTCACCTCGGTGCGCCAGCGCGAGGAGCTGCAGTTCGCCCTCGCCCACCGGGCCACGCACGACCCGCTGACCGAGCTGCCCAACCGCGCCCAGGCCCTGACGCTGGTGACCTCCGCGCTGCACCGGGCCCGCCGCTCGGGGCGATGACCGGGCTGCTGTTCGTCGACCTCGACGGGTTCAAGGCGGTCAACGACGGCCGGGGCCACGCCGCGGGCGACACGGTGCTGCGCGAGGTGGCCCGCCGGATGCGGGCGACGGTGCGCGCCGGCGACGTCGTCTGCCGTCTGGGCGGGGACGAGTTCGTCGTCCTCGTCGAGCCGGTCGAGGCCGAGCGCCACCTCATGGACCTCGCCGAGCGCCTCGTCGCCGACATCAGCGAGCCCGTCGACGTCGGCGGCCTGGTGCAGGTCGGCGCCAGCATCGGCGTCGCGGTCAGCCGGAACGGCGGTGCGGACGCCGATGCCCTCGTCGCCGAGGCCGGCACCGCCGCCGAGCGCGCCAAGCGGCACGGCCGCGGCCGGGCGGAGATCTTCGACGACGTCCTGCGCCGGCAGCTGGCCGCGCGCGCCGCGACCGAGGCGGCGATCGCCGCGGCGCTCACCGACGGCGGGATGCGGCTGGTCTACCAGCCCGTCCTCGACGTCGCGGAGCAGCGGCTGCGCGGCTTCGAGGCGCTGGTGCGCTGGGTGCGGCCGGACGGCGTCGTCGTCCCGCCCGACGAGTTCGTCCCCGTCGCCGAGAGCTCCGACCTGGTCTGCGACCTCGACCGCTGGGTGCTGCACGAGGCCACCCGCCAGCTCGCCGCCTGGCGGGCGGGGACGCCGGCCGCGCCGGGGGTGCCCGAGCCGACCGTCGCGGTCAACGTGTCCGGCCGGCACCTGACCGACCGGCGCGTCGTGACCGACGTGCTGGCCACCTCCGGCCTGCCGCCACGCCTGCTGGTCGTGGAGGTGACCGAGACCGTCCTCGTCGACGACCCGGTCGCCATGACCCACCTGGCGGAGCTCCGGGCCATGGGCGTGGCGATCGCGATCGATGACTTCGGCACCGGCTACACCTCGATCGGGCAGCTGCGGCACGTGCCGGTGGACACGCTGAAGATCGACCGCAGCTTCGTGGCCTCACCGGACCCGGGACAGCAGGAGCTCGTGGGCCTGGTCATCAGCGCGGCGCACACCTTCGGCCTCGACGTCGTGGCCGAGGGCGTCGAGGAGCCCGCCCAGCTCGAGCGGCTGCGCGCGCAGGGCTGCGACCTCGCCCAGGGCTGGCTGCTGTACCGCCCGCTGCCGCCCGAGGCCGCCGGCGCGCTGCTCCGCCCGGTGCCGCAGCGCGCCCCGGCGTCCTGACCCGCCACCGCCGTCCCGACCCTGCCGGGAGCGGTCCCGTTGACCGGGCGGGCGGCGCGCGGCAGCCTCCTGTCCCCGAGCCGTCCGCCCGACCCGAGGGGGCCCCGTGCGCGTCCCCACCCCTGCCGGGGCCCTCCTCGCCGCCGGTCTGGTGCTGACCGGCTGCGCCACCGTGGTGACCGGGGTCGCCGGCCCGGCCGGTGGCCCGCGCACCGACGCCACCGACGCCGACCTGAGGGTGCACCTGGCCGAGGAGGGCGGCGCGACCGACCGGGTGGCGCGCAACGCCCTCGCCGACGTCCTCGCCTACTGGGAGCAGACCTACCCGGAGCTCTTCGGCGGCGAGTTCGGTCCCGTCGACGGCGGCTTCTGGTCGATCGACCCGGCCGAGACCGACCCCGCCGACCTGCCCGGCGGCCCGTGCTTCCCCGACGACCTCGCCGACCTCGCGGACAACGCCTACCACTGCGCCGACGAGGACGTCGTCGTCTACGACCGCGCCTGGTTGGCGGAGCTCGCCGAGGACTACGGCGCGTTCGTCGTCGCCGAGATCATGGCGCACGAGATCGGCCACGCCGTCCAGGCGCACGCCGGGCTCGACCAGCCCTCGATCATCGCCGAGACCCAGGCCGAGTGCTTCGCCGGCGGCTGGACGCGGTGGGTGGTCGAGGGACGCTCGGCGCACTTCGTCGTCCGCCCGAAGGAGCTCGACCCCTACCTGCTCGGGTACCTCTACTTCGGCGACGCCGTCGGGTCCTCGCCCGACGCCGAGGACGCGCACGGCTCGCTGTTCGACCAGCTCTCCGCGTTCCAGGAGGGCTACGCCGAGGGCCCGGTCGCCTGCGCCGCCTTCGACACCTCGCGGGTCTACACCGAGGAGGAGTTCGAGGCCGAGGAGGAGGCCACCGGCGGCGACCTGCCCTACCGCGACGTCGTGGACGGCACCGACGACCTGCTCGCCACCTTCTGGGACCAGGCCCTGACCAGCGGCTTCCCAGGCACCGGCCCGCTCGGCGGGCGGCTCGACCTCCCCGACGTCCGCGCCGCCGACGGGCCGGGCATGGTGTGCAGCGGCGCGGGCGCCGAGCTGGACCTGCAGTACTGCACCGCGGACGACTCGGTCCGCTACGACGCCGCCGGCCTGCTCGAGCCGGCCTACGAGGACGTCGGCGACTTCGCCGTGACGACGCTGCTGGGCCTGCCCTACGCGATGGCCGTGCGCGGGCAGCGCGGGCTGTCGGTCGACGACGCGGCCGCGGTCACCGCCTCGGTGTGCGCCGTGGGCTGGCTGGCGCGGGAGCTGCACCTCGGCCACGTCGACGGGCCGGGGCTGGCGATCTCCCCGGGCGACGTCGACGAGGCCGCGGTGGTGCTGCTGCAGTACGCCACCGAGCTCACCGTCGTACCGGAGTCGGGGCTGTCCGGCTTCGAGCTGGTCGACCACTTCCGGCAGGGGTTCGTCGACGGCGGGCGCGCCTGCCGGTTCTGACCGGGCTCAGTCCGCGTCGAGGAAGTCCTCGACCACCGGTGCGAGCTCGCCGGCCTCGGTGACCAGCGCCAGGTGCCCGCCGGAGTACAGGTGCAGCCGGGCGCGGGGGATGCCGCGGGCCAGGATGCGGGCGTTGACCACCGGGATGATCGGGTCGTCGTCACCGGCGACCACCAGCGTCGGCTGCCGGATCAGCGACAGGAACGGCAGGCTGCTCCACCCCGCGCTGGCCGCCAGCTGGTAGTAGTAGCCGCGCCGCGGCCCCAGCCGGCTGGCCGAGTGCAGCACCCGGGCCGCCAGCGCCGGGTCGTCGCGGATCGTGCCGCCGTAGAGCGTGGCGGCGACCTCCTCGGCGTACCCGGCGTCACGGTGGCGCCGGGGGGTCAGCATCCGGGCCAGCACGCGCGGGTGCGCGGGCACCATCAGGCTGCCGGTGCCCGTGGCCGCCAGCACCAGCCGGCGGCAGCGCCGGCGGTGCTGGACGGCGAAGTGCTGCGCCAGCCCCCCGCCCCAGGACAGCCCCAGGACGTCGACCGGGTCGTCGTGGCCGAGCTCGCACAGCATCCCGGCCAGCACCGGGGTGAAGGTGGCCAGCACGTACGGGACGACCGGCCGCGGGGAGCCGCCGACGCCGGGGACGTCGAAGCGGATCACCGTCCGACGCGGGTCGAGGGCGTCGACGAACGGCTGCAGGACCTCCAGGCTCGCCCCGATGCCGTTCATCAGCAGCAGGGGCGGGACCGACCCGTCCCCCCGGCGCACCGACACCCGGAGGGTGCGGCCGGCGACGGTCACCGTGCGGACGACCTCACCGGTGCCCGCCCTGGCGGCCGCCGCGCGCGACGTCCTGCGGGCCGGGGGGACCTGCTCCCCCGGCTCCTCACTTGTCGAAGACATACGTCCCCGGTGCGTCGGTGAGCGGCGGCAGCTCCTCGCTGCCCAGCGACGTCGGTGCGGGGACCTCGTCACCGGCCCGCTCGCCCAGCCACGCCATGAAGTCCGGCCACCACGAGCCCTTCTCCTTGGCGGCCGAGGCCAGCCACTGCTCGGGGTCGGCCGGCGTCTCCGGAGCCACCTGGAAGGACGCCTTGGGGTTGCTGGGCGGGTTGACCAGCGAGGCGATGTGGCCGGCGGTGGACAGCACGAACCGGCTGCGCCCGCCCAGCAGCTGCGTCGTCCGGTAGCAGGACTGCCAGGGGCACAGGTGGTCGGCGATCCCGGCGGTGACGTAGGCGTCGACGTCGACGGCCGAGAGGTCCACCGGCGAGCCCAGCATGGTCGCCGCACCCGGCTTGGTGAGCAGGTTGCCGACCGAGACGTCGATGAAGTCGCGGTGCAGGCCCGCGGTCATCCGGGTGGTGTCGGCGTTCCAGAAGAGGATGTCGAAGGCCGGCGGCGGCTTGCCCTGCAGGTAGTTGTTGACCCAGTAGTTCCAGACCAGGTCGTTGGGCCGCAGCCAGGCGAACACCTCGGCCAGCGTCGCGCCGTCCAGGTAGCCCTTCTGCCGCGACTTCTCCGTCGCCTCGCGGACGGCCTCCTCGTCCATCAGCGCGCCGATCGTGCCGGCGTGCGACCAGTCGAGGACGGTGACGGCGTAGCTCGACGCGGCCACCCGGTGCAGCGCGCCGGTGTCGGCGAGGTGGGCGAGCACCATGGCCTGGATGATGCCGCCGGAGCAGAAGCCCTGCAGGGCCACCCGGTCGCTGCCGGTGATCTTCTCCGCGGCGTCCATCGCGTCGAGGACGGCCTGCCCGTAGGCGTCCAGGCCCCAGTCGGCGTGCCGCTCGTCGGGGTTGCGCCAGCTGATCATGAAGACCTGCTGGCCTGCGGCCACGTAGTGCTCAACGATGCTGCGGCCCGGCGCGAGGTCGGTGACGTAGTACTTGTTGATCGTCGGCGGCACGATCACCAGCGGCACGCTGCGGACCCGCTCGGTGGTCGGCCGGTACTGGATCAGCTCGAACACCGGCGTCCGCAGGACCACCGCGCCCGGGGTGACGGCGAGGTCCTCTCCCACGGTGAAGGCGTCCGGGTCCACCATCGAGGGCACCCGCGGCGCGGACGCGAGGTCGCTGACCAGCCGACGCACGCCGCTGACCGCGTTGCGGCCGCCGGTGTCGATGACCGCCTTCCACAGCAGCGGGTTCAGCAGCGAGTTGCTCGGCGCGAGGGCGTCGACGACGTTGGTCAGGGTGAAGCGGATGCGCTCGTCGTCCTGCCACTCGAGGTCGGCGTCCTCGACCAGCGAGGCCGCGGTCTGGGCCGCGGCGATGTGCGCCTGCATGGCCCGCTTGAGCAGCGGGTTGCCCGCCCACGCGGGGTCGGTGTACCGCCGGTCCTTGGGGTTGGGCGCGATCTCCGAGCGGCCGGTGACGATGCCGCCCAGCTCGCGCACCAGTCCGCCGGAGCGGCGGGCCACGACGTCGGGCTTGCGGGCCAGCGCGGCCCCCAGCCGGGCGACGGTCCGGGCCGGCGGGATCATCCGCCGCAGCGGGCCGCGGGCGCCGTCGACGAGCACCATGTCCAGGCCCATCACGGCCTCCGACGCCTCCGGCGCCTCGGCCGGGCCGGTGTCGCGGACGGGCGCGGAACGCGGGCGCGGGGAGTCGGGAGACGGGCGGGGAGCAGTGGTGGTCATCCCGGACTCCTGGTGTCGGTGCAGGTCTGTGACCCGGTTGACTCAACCACAGGAGGACTCCTGCGGCAGGGGGCGGCTGCCCCGGAGGGGGCACTACCCGCTGAGGCCGACCAGGCACACCCGGGACCGAGCGCGCACCCCGCCCACCCCGCAGGAGGCTCCGCCGACCGTCACGGGGACGGGCGGGCGGCCCGTTCGCGCCGGTCGCGCACCGCGGTCACCACCGCGGGCCAGCCGAGGGCGAGGCCGGCGCCCAGCAGGGCTCCGGCGACGGTGTCGGACAGCCAGTGCGCGCGCAGGTAGACCCGCGACAGCGCCATGACCGTGGAGAAGACGACCGCCCACACCTCCCAGCGCAGGCGGGCGCGCCCGGGTGGGGCCAGCACCAGCACCAGCCCGACCGCGGTCACCGCGCCGGCGATGGCGTGCCCGGAGGGGAAGGCGGCCGCCGACGTCTCGATCAGGGCCCCCGGGGGACGCGGGCGGTCGAAGGCCGCCTTGACCGGGCCGATCGCGGCCTCGCTGGTGACCACCGCCAGCCCGAAGGCGAGCAGGCGGGCCCAGTGCCGGCGCCAGGCGAGCAGCAGCATCGCCGCGGCCCGCAGCGGCCAGTTCACCCAGGTGCTCCCGAGCCACGACAGCGCGACCGACACCCCGGTGGCGGGCTCGCTGCGGACCGCGCCGACCCACCCCCACACCGCGTCGTCCACCGCCTGCACCGCCGGGCGGGTGGTCGGCAGGGCCACCAGCACGCCGACGAGCACGGCGCCGGCCAGCAGGAGCGCGCTGGCCCGCAGGCCGCGGCGGGAGTCGACCAGCATCACCCGGGTCGCCCGAGCACGAGCAGGACCAGGCCCCCCACCAGCAGGCCCAGTCCGACGCCGCCGACGACGTCCAGCGGCAGGTGCGCCGCGACGTGCACCCGCGCCAGGCAGACCGCCGCCGCCAGCACGACCCCGGCGATCCGCCCGCGGCGTCCCAGCCAGGGCCAGGCCACCGTCAGCACGGTGACCACGACGGCGGCGTGTCCGGAGAGGAAGCCGCGGCCCTGCGCCGCGTCCCCGCGCAGGACGACGTCGTCCAGCAGTCCGTCGGGCCGGCCCCGCACCACCACGTCCTTGATGCCCTTCGCCGCCAGGTACGTCCCGGCGCCGGCCAGCAGCAGCCCCGCCGCCAGCCGCCAGCGGTGCAGCACCGCGGCGGCCAGCGCGCTCGCGGGCACCACCAGGACGTTGCCCAGCTGCATGACCGGCCAGACCAGCGCGAACGGGAGCACGTCGACGCCGTTGACCGCCCGGAACACCGCCGCCTCGGACGCGGGCACGGACGTCCGCTCGATCGGCAGCGCGGCGAGCACGAGCACGAGCGCGCCGACCGCGACCAGGACGGCGTCACGGCCGCGCCGCACGGGTCTGCGCGGGCGGGTGTCCGCGCGCCCGCTCACGTCGTCTCCGGCACCAGCTCCGTGCGCGGTGCGGAGTTCGGCTCCCGCCGCCACGAGCGGTTGTGCCGCCAGAACAGGTACGTGGCCACGCCCAGGGGGATGGGCAGCACGTAGGTCAGCCCGCGGAACACCAGCACTGCGGCCGCGACCAGGGGCCGGTCACCGCCGGCCGCCGCCAGGCCGGTGATGAGCGCCAGCTCGATGACGCCCAGCCCGCCCGGGGTGAAGGGGATCGCGGTGAGCAGCCGGGCGAAGGCGAAGACCGCCAGCGCCTCCACGACGCCGACCTGCTCCGCGCTCACGCCGACGGAGCGCAGCGCCAGCAGCAGGACGACGAACAGGGAGAGGTGGCTGACCAGGGTGGCCAGGGTCAGCCAGTGCCAGCGGGCGCGCAGCAGCAGCACCGTCCGGTCGCGGAACTTCGTCGTCGCCAGGTCCCAGCCCTGCGCGGGGGGCCGGCCGAACGGCCGCAGCAGGGCGGAGGCCACCCGCCCGGCGCCGGTGCCGATCCGGGCCGCGCTCTCCCGGCTGCGCAGCAGCAGGCCGAGCAGGACCACGGCCGCGACGAGCCCGGCGATGCCGCCCAGCCCGGCCAGCAGCCGCCCGGTGGTCGGCGCGGAGCTGAGGGCCAGCAGGGCGAGGGCGAGCACCGGGAGCCCGAGCTTGGCGAAGTTGTTCCAGAGCCCCGACAGCAGCAGCGAGACCGACGTCCGGGAGCGGGAGAAGCCCCACGAGGAGTTCATCCCGTAGGTCAGCCCGAGGGACAGGGCCGCCCCGCCGACGACGGTGTTGGACACCGCGGTGGTGGTCAGCGTGGAGACCGTCGCCTCCCGCAACCGCAGCCCGGGCATGGTCGCGACCATCACGAACTGGTAGGTCGCGAGGTTCCACAGCGCGGCGACCCCGAGCAGCGCCAGCGACGTCCAGGACATGGCCGCGACCGCCGACCACACGTCGGACAGGCTGGTGAACTGGGGCAGGAACCAGAAGAAGACGGCGCCCACGAGCGCGAGGGACAGCAGCGGTGTGAGCACCCGGCGCCAGAGGGGAGTCGTCCTCGGGGGCCGGGCGGGCGGGGCCTGCGGTGCGACGGCGGTCATGATCCGCCTCCCTCGTCGACGGGCGGGTCGAGGTGCAGCCGCCGGCCGCTCTCCTCGTGGACCTGCGCGGCCAGCTCCTCGCGGCTGACGACGCCGAGGCTGTGGGTGGCCAGGGCGAGCGGCTCCCCCCGGTTCTCCCCGGCGAGGGTGAAGACGACGGTGAGACAGCCGCCGTCGAAGACGTAGTAGCGCCGGCCGTGGTACTGCGGGGCCACCTGGGTCACCCGCTCGAACCGGCGCAGGTCCTCCCGGTCGCTGGGGATCTCCGTGGCGCCGCTGGTGTCGCAGTCCTCGGTGAGCACCACCTCGATGGCGCGCGCGCCGTCGCGGTTGGAGTCCAGCCAGAACCGGGACGAGCCCGAGCGCGCGTCCAGGCCGGCGAAGGTCCAGCCGACCGGCACGCTCTCGACGCACGGCAGCCAGGTCGCCGTCGGCACCGACTGCGCCATGAGGACCACGCCGTTGGCCGCGGTGGCGTCGTCCCCGGTCGCGCACCCCGGCAGCTCGTGGCTCATGCTCGTGCCGTTCCCCCCACAGCCGGCGAGCAGCAGGGCCGCCGCGAGCAGCGCGGTCGCCGGGGGGCGCGTGGCGGTCACAGCGGGGACCCGAGCAGGTCGATGGTGATCCCGAGGGCGACCAGCGCGGCCACGACGGTGACGATGCTGAACCCGACCCGGCGCAGCGTCCACCGCTGGATCCGGACGGGCGGGAGCCGGTAGGGCAGCAGCCGCAGGAAGTCGGCGTGCAGGTCACGGCCCTGCGCGCGCAGCATCCGGCGCAGCTGGGAGGGCATGGTCAGGCCACGGGTCGCCGCGAAGGCCTCCGCGATCTCCTCCTCGGAGAAGTGCTGCCGGGCGCGGGCGTAGACCCGTGCGGCGTCGGTGCGCAGGGCCAGGACCAGCATCATGTTCGCCAGGTCCACCGCCTGCCGCCACGGACTGGGCCGCACCTCGCCGAACGCGGAGTCGATGAGGAACAGCGTGCCGTCGCGCACCATCACGTTCGCCGGCTTGATGTCCCGGTGGGCCATGCCGATCTCCCACATCCGCCGGACGACGGCCAGGCCCTGGTCGATGATCGCGTCGTCGACCTCGGCCTCGCCGATCTCCTTCGCGCCCTGGAGGAACTCGGCGACCAGCAGGTACTCGCGCTCCGGGGTGATCTCCACGATCCCCAGCGGGTGCGGCACGGGCAGGCCGGCGTCGGAGAGCAGGCGCAGCACGTAGTCCTCGTACTGCACCAGCCGGCGCACGCTGTGGTAGGGCTTCTCGTCCTCGAGCCGGCCGTAGAGCAGCGTGCGGCCGAGCTTGAACCAGCGGTCGGACCGGACGTGGGTGGCGGCGTAGAGCTTGCCGAACACGCAGCTCTCGTCCTCCTCCGCGGCGTCGTCGGCCTTGACGGTGATCCGCAGCGGGGTGGAGCCGCCCGAGCCCGCCAGGCCGAAGGGCGTCACCGCGGTGGCCACCAGGCCGAGCTGGTCCTGCAGGGCGCGGATGATCGCCTGCCCGCGCGCGCCCGAGACGTCGAGGTGGGCCGGGCTGCCGCGCCGGTAGACGACCGGGTAGACCTCGTTGGGCGTCAGCAGGCGGAACGCCGCCAGCGGGGCCGCGACCCCGAGGACGACCCCGGCGAGGACGTCGGTCGGGTGGTCCTGGGCGAGGTAGAGCCGCGCGGCGGCGGTGACGAGCAGCAGCCCGCACACCACCCACTTGCCGACGTCGCGGCGGCGCCCGGCGGGGACCAGGGAGTACAGGCAGCTGACCAGGAGGGTGGTCAGGACGGTCATCGGCACCGAGGGCATGGAGAAGCCCGACCACGTGCCGAGCACCTCCACCTCGTAGGGGCGCGGGCGCTGCAGGGAGGCCGCCACGGTGCCGGCGAGGTTGGTGACCAGCAGGCACACGCCGAGCCAGACGAACAGGTGCCGCCAGCGCCGGAAGACGGCCAGGACGACCAGGCTGACCACCCACAGCACGTGGATGGCCCGGGTCGTCGCGAGGACGCCGGCCACCTCGGCGACGCGGGTCAGGCCGGGGGAGCGGAGGGTGCCGATCGCCTGCAGCACCCGGGTGTCGACCAGGTCGAAGAACGCCACGCTCCCGGTGGCGACCACGACGACCCACGAGACCAGCACGGCGCCGCTGAGGCCCAGCCACCACTTACCCGAGGCGTTGAGGTGCCGCGGGAGGGGCGGCGGCTCACCGGAGGGCCGGCGTCGGCGGTGGACGCGCTGGATCGGCGGGGGGTCCGGTCGCCGGACCGTTCCCACCGCCGGGGCCTGCGTCGCCGGGGCCTGCGGCGGGGGTGCCTGCCCCGCCGGGGCCCGTGTCGTGGCCGCCATGCCGGCCGATGCTGCTCCTGATGCGTCCCGGAGACCATCGACCTTGGTCCCGTCCCGGGCTAGCGTGGCGGTCCCCGCGGGTCCCCGGCGGGGCGCCGCCTCCCTGGGAGGTCCGCGATGCGTCTGCGCGTGCTCACCGCCGTCCTGCTCCTCACCTCGGCCCTGTGCGCCTGCGGGGGGTCCCCCGACGACGCCCGCCGGGTCGAGGAGGGGGTCGTCCGGGTCGCCTCCTACGACTTCCCGGAGAACCAGACGCTGGCCGAGGTCTACGCCGAGGCGCTGCGGCGGGCCGGGCTCGAGGTGTCGGTGCAGCACGGCATCGGCACCCGGGAGGTGGTCCTCCCGGCCCTCGAGCAGGGCGTGGTCGACGTCGTCGTCGACTACCTCGGCACCGCCTCGGACTTCCTGGAGCCCGGCGCAGGGTCGGCGCACGCCGACCCCGTCCTCCTCCAGGAGGACCTGGCGCGGACCCTGGCGCCTCGGGGCATGACCGTGACGGCGGCCGCGGCGGCCGAGGACCAGAACGGCTTCGTCGTCCTCACCGACCTCGCCGAGCGGCACGGGATGACCACGCTCTCGCAGCTCGCTGCGGTGGCTCCCGGGCTGGTCTTCGGCGGCCCGCCCGAGTGCGTCGAGCGGCGCTTCTGCCTCCCCGGCCTGCGCGAGGTCTACGGCGTGGAGTTCGCCGCCGTGCGCACCATGCCCTCACGGGTGGCCACCGTGGAGGCGCTGCGCACCGGGGAGATCGACGTCGGCATGCTGGAGACGACCGACGGTCACCTCATCGACGCCTCCCTGTTGCTGCTGCGGGACGACCGGTCGCTGCAGCCGCGCGAGAACGTGGTGCCCATCGTGCGGACCGCGGTGGCCGAGGAGGCCGGTGAGCGGCTGCGCGGCGCGCTGGAGGCCGTCAGCGCGCAGCTGACGACGATCGACCTGATCAGGCTCAACCGGGCCGTGGCCATCGACGGCCGCACGCCGCGGGAGGCCGCGGCGCAGTGGTGGGACGGCCGCTGAGGAAGGACCCTCCTCCCCACCCCTCGTGGCCCGCCGCGAGCGTGCGAGTGGTGGGGGGCAGGAGGGTCCTTCCTCAGGCGATCGCGCTGGTCCCGGTGATCGCCCGGCCGACGATGAGGCTGTTGACCTCGCGGGTGCCCTCGTAGGAGTAGATGGCCTCGGCGTCGGCCACGAACCGGCCCACGTGGTTCTCCAGCAGGATGCCGTTGCCGCCCATCAGCTCCCGCGCCCAGCCGACGGTCTCGCGCATGCGCATCGTGCTGTAGCCCTTGGCCATCGAGGCGTGCTCGTCGCGGAGCATGCCGCAGTCCTGCAGCTGCGAGGCGCGGGCGCACAGCGCGGCCGAGGCGGTGATGTTGCCGAGCATCCGGAACAGCAGGTCCTGCACCAGCTGGAACGAGGTGATCGACCGGCCGAACTGGTCGCGCTCCAGCGCGTAGCGCAGCGCGTGCTCGTAGGCCCCGCGCGAGCAGCCCACCGCCGACCACGCCACGCTGACCCGGGTCGCCCGCAGCACGTTGGCCGTGTCCCGGAAGCTGTTCGCGTTCTGCAGCCGGTTCTCCTCGGGCACCCGGACGCCGTCCAGGGTGATCAGCGCGTTCTGCACCGCACGCAGCGCGATCTTGTCCTCGAGGTCGACGGCGCTGAAGCCGGGGGCGGGCGTCTCGACGACGAAGCCGAGCACCCGGTCGGTGTCGACGTCGCGGGCCCAGATGATCACCAGGTCGGCGAAGCTGCCGTTGCCGATCCACTTCTTCTGCCCGTCGAGCACCCACTCGTCGCCCTCGCGCCGTGCCGTCGTCTCCAGGCCGCGGGCGACGTCGGACCCGTGACCGGGCTCGGTCAGCCCGAACGCGCCGATGAGCTCCATCCGGGCCATCGCCGGCAGCCAGCGCTCCTTCTGCTCCTCGGAGGCGCACAGGTGCAGGGTGCCCATGGCCAGGCCGCCGTGGACGCCCATGAAGGTGGCCACCGACGGGTCGCCCCGGCCGAGCTCCATGGCCACCATGCCGTCGAACAGCGACGACCGGCCGGGAGAGCCGTGGCCGGAGTACTGCGCGCCGGCGATCCCCAGCTCGGCGATCCCCGGGATCAGGTGCCGGGGGAACTGCGCCCGGGTCCAGTACTCGTTGATGATCGGCTCGACCTGCTCGTCCATGAACGCCCGGACGCGCAGGAGCGTCTCCCGGTCCTGCTCGTCGAGCAGGGCCTCCAGGTCGTAGAAGTCCGACGTGACGGTCGTCCGGTCGCCCATGGCGCTGCCTCCTCTACGGGGACCGCGGTGTCCCCTGCGCCCGACCTACCCCGCACCCCGCGTGGCAACCGACCGGCGTGGCATGGCCGCGGACGGATCCGGGCAGGAACGCCCTGCTCCGTCCGTACGTCCCTCCTGAGGAGAGCCCGTGTCCCGATCGATCGCCGACCAGACCGACGCGGAGCTGGGCGGCCCGGGCAGCGTCCTGGTGCGCCAGCGCCGCGACCACGTCGAGCTCGACCGGCTCCTGCACGAGCTCGACGGCACCACCGGCCGCGCGCAGGAGGAGGTGCTCGCCCGCATCGACCGGCTCGTGTTCAGCCACGCCTTCGCCGAGGAGTCGGTCATCTGGCCCGTCGTGCGCCGGACCCTCCCCGACGGGGAGGACCTGACACTGCGCATCGAGCGGGAGCACCAGGAGGTCAACGAGCTCGTCGCCGCGCTCGAGGAGGGCGGGATCGACGACCCGCGGCGGCCGGCCCGGCTCGCCCGGCTGGTCGAGGTGCTGCGCGAGGACGTCCGCGACGAGGAGGACGTGCTCTTCCCCCGCCTGCAGGAACGGCTCGACGTCGCGGAGCTGCGCCGCCTGGGCCGGCAGTGGGACCTCGTCCGGCGGATCTCGCCGACCCGCCCGCACCCCACGGTGTCCCGCCGCCCGCCGGGCAACGCGCTGTCGGCGCTGCCGCTCACCCTGCTCGACCGCAGTCGCGACCTCGTCGACGCGGTCGTGCGCCGCGCTCCCGCGCCCCTGGCACCGGCCGGTGTGGCGGTCAGCCGGGGGCTGGCCGCCGTGGCCGGGCTGGTCGAGCGCACCCCGCCGGCCCGCCGCGGCGACCGGCCGCCCACCGCCCGCTGAGCACACGACGAGGGCCCCCTCCCGCAGTGGGAGGGGGCCCTGGCCGTGTGCCCGACCCGGGACGGGTCGTCCTGCTAGTTCGTGTTGCGGTCCTTCGGCTCGGCGCGGGCGTCGAGCTGGATCTCCTTCTCGGCCGCCGGGACGCCATCCTTCATCTCCTTGGTCCGCTCCATCTCGGCGTCGAACTCGATGCCGAACAGCAGGGCCAGGTTGATCAGCCAGAACCAGATGAGGAAGACCACCACGCCGGCCAGCGCGCCGTAGGTCTTGTTGTAGCTGCCGAAGTTGCCGACGTAGAAGGCGAACGCGGCCGACGCGATGACGGCCACGAGGATCGCGACCGCGGCACCGGGACTGACCCACTTGAAGCCGCGCAGCTTCACGTTCGGCGTCGAGTAGTAGAGGACGGCGATCATCAGCGCGAGGATCACGAGGATGACCGGCCACTTGGCCACGTTCCACACGGTCAGGATCGTGTCGCCCAGACCGATGGCCGAGCCGACGGCCTCGACGATCGGGCCGCTGAGCACCAGCATCAGGACGATCACGGCGGCGAACAGGATGCCGACCAGCGTGACCAGCAGCTGCAGCGGCTTGAGCTTCCAGATCTTGCGGCCCTCGGGCGTCTCGTAGACGACGTTGGCCGCGCGGGTGAAGGCGCCGACGTAACCCGAGGCCGACCAGACGGCACCGGCCAGACCGATGACCAGGCCGATCCCGGCGGTGCTGGTGTTGCCGGCGATCTGCTCGATGACCGGCTGCAGGGTGCTGGCCGCCTGCCCGGGCACCACGGTCGTCAGCGCGTTGGTCAGCTCCTCCGGGGTGGTCAGCAGGCCGACGACGGAGACCAGGGCGATGAGCGCCGGGAACAGCGCCAGGACGCCGTAGTACGTCAGCGACGCGGCCCAGTCGGTGAGGTTGTCCTCGCTGAACTCCTTGAGCGTCCGCTTGACCGTGCCCATGGCCGTGGGCGTGCGGTCGTGGCCCGTCGGGGCGTTGTCGAAGCGGGTGGAGTTGACCTTGTCGTCGTTCGGGGCGGGGTCGCCGGCGGAGTTGCCGGAGAACTGTGTCCGCGATTTCGCACTGGTGTCGCGCGAGCCGGTGGGGCGGGCCATCGTGGTCCTCCGGGGCTGGGTGGTCGGGTGGATCGGCGTGATCAGTTCCCCGGGCGGCCCTGTTCCATGCGCCGCGTGATCACCGGGCGCGTCGTGGGGGAGGGGTCAGCGGATGCCCGACACCGGCGACCACTCGCCGGCGCACGCCGTCGCGCGCTCGACGTCGGCGAGGTCGTCGGGCTCGCCGGGGCCTCGCCGGCGGGCCTGCACCATCCCGGCGACGCTGACCAGCGCGACCGCGGCGGCCGCGCCGGCGCCGAGCAGCGCCACCCCGGTGAACGCCGACGCCCGGGGGAGGCCGGTGGCCGGGTCCAGCCCGGCGCCGAGCAGCGCGACGGTGAGCGTGCTGCCCGCCGCCTGGCCGACCGCGCGGGCGATGGAGTTGACCGCGTTGGCCACGCCGGTCTCGCTGCGCCGCACCGCCTGGACGACGAGGGTCGGCAGTGCCGCGTAGACCACGGTCACCCAGACCTGGGAGAGCAGGCCGGCGGTGATGACCTGCCAGGGCTCCGAGCGGGCCACGGCCAGCAGGACGAAGCCGGCCAGGCCCGCCGCCGACCCGGCGAGCAGGGTGGGCAGCGCGCCCAGCCGGTCGACGACCGTGCCGGCCACGGGCGCGAGCAGGATGCCGACCACGCCGCCGGGCAGCAGGTAGACGACCGCCGCCTCGAGCACCGAGGCGCCGAAGCCGTAGCCGGCGGCCGCGGGCGGCGTCTGCACGTACTGCATGACGACGAGGAAGGAGACGAACAGCCCGACGCCGGTCATCAGCCCGGCCAGGTTGGGCACGAGCATGCGCGGGTCGGTCAGCAGGCCCGGGCGGACCAGGGGCTGGGCCCGGCGCCGCTGCAGGAGCACCCACCCGGTGAGGACGACCAGCGCGCCCGCGGCGCAGCCGAGCGTCAGCGGCGAGGTCCAGCCCCAGGTGTTGCCCTGCGAGACGGGCAGGAGCAGCAGCACCAGCCCGACGCCGAGCACGACCGCGCCGGCCCAGTCGACGCGGCCGGTGGCCGTGGCGGGGCGGCGGGGGAGCAGCACGGCGGCCAGGACCAGGGACACCAGCGTCACGCCGAGGCCGATCCAGAAGGGCCGGCGGTAGTCGCCGCCGTCGCCGGTGAGCAGGCCGGCCGCGACCAGGCCCACCACCCCGCCGACGCCGAGGGTGCTGCTCACGACGGACATCGCCACGCTCAGCCGCTCCGGTGGGAGCTCCCGGCGCAGCACGCTGATCGACAGGGGGAACAACCCGTACGAGGAGCCCTGCAGCACGCGGGCCACCAGCAGCAGCGGCAGCGACTGCGTCACGATGGCCAGCAGGGTGCCCAGGGCGACGGCGACGAGGATCCCGAGGACCACCGGCCGCTCGCCCCGGGTGTCACCGAGCCGGCCCAGCACGGGGGTGAGGACGGCGGCGGCCAGGAGGTTGGCGGTGAGCACCCACCCGGCGGCCGCGGGGGAGACGCCGAGCTGCTCGCCGATCGGGCCCAGGACCGGGACCACCAGGCTCTGCAGCAGCGACAGCGTCGTCACACCGAGGGCGAGGGTCAGGACCAGCAGCGCGGGGCGCGTCGGGGTGGAGGGCGACACGACGCCGGTTCGGGCTGATCCGGGACCGGCGGGCACGGTGCGATGACACCATGCGCCGGCGGGAGGGGCCGCAGCAGGTCGGCCCCACCCCTCGGGGTGAGAACGGTCACCGCCGGTCAGGTGAACAACACGACACGACGATTGAGACGGCGCCGGACGGGGGACACAGTCCCTGACGACGTGCTGGCGGGTCGCGGACCCGGTAGCGGTGAGACGAGAGCAGGGGGACGTTCCTGATGGTGTTGTGGCCGGCTGTCGCCCTGGTCGGGTTCTTCGTCCTGACCGGACTGGTGATCGCGATGGGCACCTCGACGACCGCGCGCTACGAGCGCGAGCGGGCTGCGGCCTCCTCCGCTCCCGCCCGCACCGCCGCCGAGCCCGTGGGGGCACGGGTCGCCTGAGGCGCCCGCACCCTCCTGACCGACCGCGCCCCGCCGCTCCTGTCGCAGGAGCAGCGGGGCGCGGGTGTGTCCGGGCCCGCCTCCGGGCGCCGTCCTCCGTCAGAGCCAGGCGTCGGGGGTGTCGAGCACCGTCCGGTCCAGGGACTCCAGCAGGTCCAGCCACGTGTGCACCTTGGGCAGCTCCCAGCGCTGGAAGTACCGCGCCGCGGCCCGCTTGCCCTCGTGGAAGTCGCTGGTCTCGTCACGGGTGGCCAGCGCCTGCTCCAGCCACAGCCAGGCGACCACGGTGTGCCCGGCCGCCTCCAGGTAGGCGCTGGCGTTGGCCAGCGCGACCGCCGGGTCGCCGGGGCCCCACAGCGTGGCGGTGACCTGCACGAGCCGCTCGACGGCCGCGTCGACGTCGGCGGCGAGGTCGGCGAAGGGCGTCGCGGCCGCCCGCGCCGTCGTCGCGCCGATGGTCTCGGCGAGCAGCCGCAGCCCGGCCCCGCCGTGCATGGTGACCTTGCGGCCGAGCAGGTCGAGGGCCTGGATGCCGTTGGTGCCCTCGTGGATCGGGTTGAGCCGGTTGTCCCGGTAGAACTGCTCGACCGGGTAGTCGCGGGTGTAGCCGGCGCCGCCGTGCACCTGGATGGCCAGGTCGTCGGCCACCGGGCCCCACTGCGAGGGCCACGCCTTGGCGATCGGGGTCAGGGTGTCGAGCAGCAGGTGCGCCCGCTCGCGCTCGTCGGCGGTCTCCGCCGTCCGCTCCTCGTCGACCAGGCGGGCGCAGTACAGCCCCAGGGCCAGGCCGCCCTGCGCGTAGCTCTTGGCCGCCAGCAGCATGCGGCGCACGTCGGCGTGGTCGACCAGCCGCACCTGCGGCGAGGACGGGTCCTTGCTGCTGGCCGACCGGCCCTGCGTGCGGGTGCGCGCGTACTCCAGCGCGTGCAGGTAACCGGTGTAGCCGAGGACGGTCGCGCCCATCCCGACGCCGATCCGGGCCTCGTTCATCATGTGGAACATGTAGGAGAGCCCCTTGTGCGGCTCCCCGACCAGGTAGCCGACCGCGCCGGCCCGCCCGCCCGGGCGGTGCACGCCCTCGCCGAAGTTGAGCAGCGTGTTCGTCGTCCCGCGGTAGCCCATCTTGTGGTTGAGCCCGGCCAGGACGACGTCGTTGCGCTCGCCGACCGAGCCGTCGTCGGCGACCAGGTGCTTGGGCACGACGAACAGCGAGATGCCCTTCACGCCGGGCGGGCCGCCGGGGATCTTGGCCAGCACCAGGTGGACGATGTTCTCGGTGAGCTCGTGGTCGCCGGCCGAGATCCACATCTTGTTGCCGGTGAGCCGGTAGGTGCCGTCGTCCTGCGGCTCGGCCCGGGTGGTGATGTCGGCCAGCGAGGAGCCGGCCTGTGGCTCCGACAGCGCCATCGTGCCGAACCAGCGGCCCTCGAGCATGGGCCGGACGTAGGTGTCCTTCTGCTCCTGCGAGCCGTGCGCCAGCAGCAGCCGGGCGTTGCCCATGGTCAGGAACGGGTAGCTCGACGTCCCCACGTTGGCCGCCTTGAACCAGGCGAAGGCCGCCTGCCCGACGGTCTGCGGCAGCTGCATGCCGCCGTACTCCTCGTCGAAGGTGCCCGACATGATCCCGGACTCGCGGAACACCGCCAGCGCCTGCGCCACCTCGGGGATCATCTCGACCCGGCCGTCGACGAACCGCGGCTCGTTCTCGTCGGCCGTGCGGTTGTGCGGCGCGAAGTGCTCGGTGGCGATCTGCTGGGCGAGGTCCATCACCGCGTCGAATGTCTCGCGCGAGTGCTCCGCGTAGCGGGCCCGCTTGGTCAGCGTCTCGACCTCCAGCCACTCGTGGAGCAGGAAGTCCAGGTCGCGCCGGGACAGGATGAGCGAGGGGGACACGGCAGGCCTCCACGGACGACGGTGGCGAGGAGCGCGGGCGCGGCGCCCGACCGGACCACGATAGGCCGGGGGACGGCGCCGTCCGGTTGAGGAGCCGCGCGCGCCGGGTAGCCGTCCTGCGAGGGCGCCGGAGGGCGCCCGAGGGAGGACCCCATGGACCTGAACCAGGTGCTCGGCCGGGCGACCGGGCTGGCCTCGGGGGCCGGCGGGGCGCTGCTGCGGCGATTGCAGCACGTCCGCTTGCCCGGGGCCGGCCAGGCGTCGACGACCGACGACCCCGAGCGCGCCGCCCGCCGCTGGCGGGCGGTGACCGTGCTGCGCGACCCGGCCGACGTCGACCCCGCGGCCGGCCTGCCCGCACCGCTGGCCGCCCTCGGCGACCGCGTCGAGGTGCGGGTCACCCCGGCGCCCGGCGACCGCGGCACCGAGCTGGCCGCCCGCTACCGCGGCACGCCCACCGAGGACGAGGTCGGCGACCTGCGCGCGGCGCTGCGCGAGGCGAAGGCGCTGCTCGAGGTCGGCCAGGTGCTGCGGATGGAGCCGCAGCCGCACGGGAGGCGCGCGGCCACCCCGCAGGGTGCCGCGCTCGAGGGTGCCGCGCAGGCGGCGCCGAGGGAGGGCGTGCTGTGAGGGCGGCGACCTGGACCGGCGTCAACGAGGTGTCGGTGGAGACCGTCCCGGACCCGCAGATCCTCAACGACCACGACGTCATCCTGCGGGTCCGGCGGACGACGACCTGCGGCTCGGACCTGCACCTGCTCGGCGGCTACATCCCGGCGATGCGGGTCGGCGACGTGCTCGGCCACGAGTTCATGGGCGAGGTCGTGGAGGTCGGCTCGGCCGTCCGCGAGCGCCGCGTCGGTGACCGCGTCGTCGTCAACTCCTTCATCGCCTGCGGGCACTGCTGGTACTGCCGGCAGGAGCTCTACTCGCTGTGCGACAACGGCAACCCGAACCCGGGGATCACCGAGGGGCTGTGGGGGCAGAGCCCCGGCGGCTGCTTCGGCTACTCGCACGCGATGGGCGGGTTCGCCGGCAGCCACGCGGAGTACATCCGGGTGCCCTACGCCGACGTCGGCAGCTTCGTCATCCCCGAGGAGGTCAGCGACGAGCGGGCGCTGTTCGCCTCCGACGCGGTCTCCACCGGCTGGATGGGCGCGGACCTGGCCGGCACGAAGCCGGGGGACACCGTGGCCGTGTGGGGCGCCGGCGGCGTCGGGCAGATGGCCGCGCGGGCGGCGATGCTGCTGGGCGCCGAGCAGGTGTACGTGATCGACCGGCTGCCCGAGCGGCTGGCGCAGGTGCGGCAGCACGTGGGCGCCGAGGTCATCGACTACTCGACCACCGACGTGATGGCCGAGCTGCGCGAGCGCACCGGCGGCCGTGGCCCCGACGTCTGCATCGAGGCGGTCGGCATGGAGGCGCACAGCACCGGCGTCCACGGCGTGTACGACCAGGTCAAGCAGCAGCTGCGGCTGCAGACCGACCGGCCCGGCGCCGTCCGCGAGGCGATCATGGCGTGCCGCAAGGGCGGCAGCGTCTTCGTCCTGGGGGTGTTCGCCGGCCCGGTGGACAAGTTCCCGCTCGGTGCGGCCATGAACAAGGGGCTCACCCTCCGCGGCGCCCAGGTGCACGGGCAGCGCTACACCCCGCGGATCCTCGGGCACATGGCCCGCGGCGAGCTGGTGACCGAGCACCTGGCCACGCACGTCATGCCGCTGGAGGAGGCGCCGCGCGGCTACCGGATGTTCAAGGACAAGGAGGACGGCTGCGTCCGCGCCGTCTTCACGCCGTGACACCGATGGGCGGCCGGCTCACCCGCTGACCCCCGGCTGCGTGCACGGGACACGGGACGACCCGCCCCCGCGGCGTGCACGCGGCCGGTGATCGACGGCGCAGGACGACGAGAGGCCCCTCGCCGCGGGTGCGGGGAGGGGCCTCTGGCCGTGCGGACTCAGTCGCGCGGTCGGTCGCCGTCGTCGTGCAGGTGGTCGGCGGGGACGGACGCCAGGCCGCTGGGCCCGCTCCTCACCGCCTCGTGCCTGCCGGCGTGCCACCGGTGCTGGCCGACACTGTGCGCGCCGTCCCCGTGCGTGCCGTCCCCGTGCGTGCCGTCCCCGTGCGTGCCGCCGTCGGGGACGGCGTCCCCGGGCCGGCCGGCCGGCGGCGGGGTGGACGTCGGTGCCGCGGCACCCGCCGCCTGCGCCGCCTGCTCGCCGGCGTCCTCGGCCTCCGGGTCACCGGCCGTCTGGGCGGCCGCCTGACGCGCCTGGATGCCGGACTTGTTGCTCAGCGCCAGCTGCGGCAGGAAGAGGAACACGAAGAACCCGACCGCCGCCGCGGACGCCGCGATGAGGAAGACCAGGTCGATCGAGTCGGAGAAGCCGGTCTTGAACGGCAGCGCCAGGAACGAGGGCAGGTCCTGGATGAACGAGGTGTCCGACAGGTCCGAGCCGGCCTGCAGCTGACCGCTCTGCAGCGCCTCGGCCACCCGCGGGTCGGTTCCCGCGGCGGCGGTCAGCGACTGCTCGATCTCCACCGGCAGGCGGCTGAACAGCACCGACAGGAAGGCGGCCGTGCCGATCGTCGCGCCCATCTGCCGGAAGAACGTCACCGAGGAGGTGGCCACGCCCATCTGGCTCGGCGGCACGGCGTTCTGCACCGCGAGGACCGCGGGCTGGAAGTTGAAGCCCAGCCCGATGCCGAGCAGGACCATGAACGGCACCAGCGCCCAGATCGACGTCTCGGCGCCCACGACGAAGGACAGCGACAGCAGGGCCGCGGCCATCAGCACCGTGCCGGCCAGCGGGAAGACCCGGTACCTGCCGGTCTTGGAGATCGTGATGCCCGAGCTCATCGCGCCGATCATGATCCCGGCGACCAGCGGGATCATCTGCAGGCCGGCGACGGTGGCGCTGGAGCCGTGGACGATCTGCAGGTACTGGGGCAGCAGCAGCAGACCGCCGAACATGGCCGCGCCCACCACCACGCTGCCGAGGCTGGCGATGGTGAAGCTGCGGTTCCCGAACAGCCGCAGCGGCAGCAGCGCCTCGTCGCGGTAGGCCCGCTCGGCCAGCAGGAAGAGGACGAAGCCGATCGCGCCGATGGCGTAGCAGACCAGGGCACGGGTCGACGTCCAGCCCCAGGTGCGGCCCTGCTCGGCGATGACCAGCAGCGGCACGATGAAGGTGATCAGGGCCAGGGCGCCGGGCCAGTCGATGCGGTGGTGCTGGCGCTCGTGCGGCAGGTGCAGCACCCGGAAGACGGCGGCGAAGGCGAGGATCCCGAGGGGCACGTTGATCATGAAGATCCAGCGCCAGCCGGTGAGGCCCAGCAGGGAGCTCTGGCCGGCGAAGAACCCGCCGATGACCGGGCCGAGCACGCTGGAGGCGCCGAAGACGGCCATGAAGTAGCCCTGGTAGCGGGAGCGCTCCCGCGGCGGCACGATGTCACCGATGATCGCCAGGGCCAGCGACATCAGCCCCCCGGCGCCGATGCCCTGCACCGCCCGGAAGGCGGCCAGCTCGTACATCGAGCTCGCGATGCCGCACAGCACCGAGCCGGCGACGAAGACGGCGATGGCGAACAGGTAGAAGGGCCGCCGGCCGTAGATGTCGGAGAGCTTGCCGTACAGCGGGGTGCTGATCGTGGAGGTGATCAGGAAGGCCGTCGTCGCCCAGGCCTGCAGGTCGTAGCCCTGCAGGTCGTCGGCGATGGTGCGGATGGCGGTGGAGACGACGGTCTGGTCGAGCGCCGCGAGGAACATCGCGACCATCAGCCCGGCGACGATCGTGAGGATCTGCCGGTGCGTGAAGGCGCCGTCCTCCGCGGGAGCGGCAGCCGCCGCGCGGGCGTCCTTGCGCTCGGCCGCGCTGGTGCGGGTGGTCTGGGTCATGAGCTCTCTCTCGGAGACGGGGCGGCCGGCACGGCGGTGGGCTCGCTCGGCAGGGAGGCGGCGAGGTCGTCGACGAAGCGGGCGAACAGCGAGGTGAGCGTGCGGAGGTCCTCCGGGGACCAGTCCGCCGTCACCCGGGCCAGGTGGGCCTCGCGCTCGGCGCGCAGCTGCTCCAGGGCCACCCGTCCGGCGTCGGTGACGACGAGGAGGCTGGCCCGGCCGTCGGTCGCGTCGGCCACGCGGCGCACCAGCCCCTGCTCGATGAGGACGGCCACGTGGCGGCTCACGGTGGACGGGTCGGCGTGCACCAGCTCCGCGAGGGCGCCCTGCCGGAGGGGACCCAGCCGGACCAGCGGGAACATCAGGACCAGTGCGGCGCGGTCGCGGCCCTCGGTGGCCTGCGCCTTCACCGCGTGGACCACGCGCATGAAGCGCGGGAGCTGCTCGCCGAGGGTGCGCAGCTCCGGCGTCCGGTCGTCGGCCGGTGCCGTCGCACGGGGCGCAGGGGGAGGGGGCGGCACGGGTCCTCCGGGCGGCGAGGCGGAACAGGAACACGTGCACGGTACAACCTGTTGTCCGTACCAAGCAAACAGTTGTACGGCGCATGCAAGCGAGGCGGCGCACGTCGGGGCGGGCGCGTGCGGTGGGACCCTGGAGGGGGAACACCCGTCAGCAGGACGGTCATCCCCCGTGGCGTCCCCGTACCGGAGCGCCGAGCGCCCGACCACCGCCGGCGCCGAGGAACGACGAGGAGACCCGCGTGAGCACCCCGCCCGACGACCTGCGTGCGCGCCTGGCCGGGCTCACCCTCGACGACGAGCACCGGCTCGGCCGCCGGCTCGACGCCCTGCGCCGCACGAGGGACGCCGCGGCGCGCGGGCGGGCGCTCGAGAAGCTCGCCGCCGACGTCGCCGCGGCCGAGGAGCGCATCGCCCGGCGCCGCGCCGCCCTCCCGGTGGTCAGCTACCCGGAGCAGCTGCCGGTCAGCGCGCGCCGCGAGGACATCGCCGCCGCGCTGCGCGACTCCCAGGTGGTCGTCGTCGCCGGCGAGACCGGCTCGGGCAAGACGACCCAGCTGCCCAAGATCGCCCTGGAGCTGGGCCGCGGGGTGCGCGGACGGATCGGGCACACCCAGCCGCGGCGGATCGCCGCGCGCACCGTGGCCGAGCGCATCGCCGAGGAGCTCGGCACGCCGCTGGGCGGCGCGGTGGGCTGGAAGGTCCGGTTCACCGACCAGGTCGGCGACGGGACGCTGGTCAAGCTGATGACCGACGGCGTCCTGCTGGCCGAGATCGCCCGCGACCGCATGCTGCGCCAGTACGACACGCTCATCGTCGACGAGGCGCACGAGCGGAGCCTCAACATCGACTTCCTGCTGGGCTACCTCGCCCAGCTGCTGCCGCGCCGGCCCGACCTCAAGGTCGTCATCACCTCGGCCACGATCGACGTCGACCGGATCGCCAAGCACTTCTCCGTCGACGGCGCCGACGTGCCCGTCGTCGAGGTGAGCGGCCGCACGTACCCGGTGGAGGTCCGCTACCGCCCCGTCGTCGACCCCGACGCCCCCGAGGGCGACCCCGCCGCCGACCCAGACCGCGACCAGGTCACCGCGATCGGCGACGCCGTCGAGGAGCTGGCGCACGAGGGCCCGGGCGACGTGCTGGTCTTCCTGGCCGGCGAGCGCGAGATCCGCGACACCGCCGACGCCCTGACCGAGCGCTTCCCCGGCGTCGAGGTGCTGCCGCTCTACTCGCGGTTGTCGGCCGCCGACCAGCACCGGGTCTTCCAGCCGCACACCGGCCGGCGGGTCGTGCTCGCCACGAACGTCGCCGAGACGTCGCTGACCGTGCCCGGCATCCGCTACGTCGTCGACCCCGGCACCGCGCGGATCTCCCGGTACAGCGCGCGCACCAAGGTGCAGCGGCTGCCCATCGAGCCGGTCAGCCAGGCCTCGGCCCGTCAGCGCTCCGGCCGCTGCGGCCGCGTCGCCGAGGGCATCGCCATCCGGCTCTACACGGAGGCGGACTTCGAGAGCCGGCCGGAGTACACCGACCCCGAGATCCTGCGCACCAGCCTGGCCTCCGTGCTGCTGCAGATGGCCGCGTTGGACCTGGGCGCCGTGGAGGACTTCCCGTTCGTCGACCCGCCGGACCGGCGCGCCGTCGCCGACGGCCGCGCGCTGCTGGAGGAGCTGGGTGCGCTCGACGACCGCGGCCACCTGACCCCGACCGGCCGGGCGCTGGCGCAGCTGCCGCTGGACCCGCGGCTGGGCCGCATGGTGGTCGAGGCCGACCGGCGCGGTGTGCTGGAGGAGGTGCTGGTGATCGCCGCGGGCCTGACGATCCAGGACCCGCGCGAGCGGCCCGCCGAGCACCAGCAGGCCGCCGACGCCGCGCACGCCCGCTTCGCCGACGAGCACTCCGACTTCCTCACCCTGCTCAACCTCTGGCGGTACCTGGCCGAGCAGCAGGAGGCGCTGTCCGGCAGCGCGTTCCGCCGGACGGTCAAGCGCGAGTTCCTGCACTACCTGCGGATCCGCGAGTGGCAGGACCTGCACGGTCAGCTGCGTGGCACCGCCCGCCGTCTCGGCATGACCCTCGGCGAGCCGGCCGCCGAGCCCGACGAGCGCGGCATCACCACCGCGCTGCTGGCGGGACTGCTCTCGCAGGTCGGCCTGCAGGTCGAGGACGCCAAGCGGCGGGACGGCGACCGGCGGCGCGGGAGCCGCGAGTACCTCGGCGCCCGCGGCGCCCGGTTCGTCATCGCCCCCGGCACCCCGCTGGCGAGGAAGCCGCCGCGCTGGGTCGTGGCCGCCGAGCTGGTCGAGACCAGCCGGCTGTTCGCCCGGACCGTGGCCCGCACCGACCCCGAGGAGGTCGAGCGGCTGGCCGCCCACCTGGTGAGGCGCGAGCACTCCGAGCCGCGGTGGGACGTGAAGCGCGGCTCCGTCGTCGCCACCGAGCGGGTCACCCTCTACGGCATCCCGCTGGTCGTCGGCCGGCGGGTGCAGTACGGCTCGATCGACCCGGTCGTGTCCCGGGAGCTGTTCATCCGGCACGCGCTGGTGCAGGGCGAGTGGACGACGCACCACCGGTTCTGGGCCGACAACCAGCGGGCGCTGCAGCAGGTGGCCGAGCTCGAGGAGCGGGCCCGCCGCCGCGACATCCGGGTCGACGACGAGACGGTCTTCGAGCTCTACGACGCGCGGATCCCGGCCGACGTCGTCTCCACCCGGCACTTCGACCGGTGGTGGAAGACCGCGCGCCGGGAGACCCCGGACCTGCTGACCTTCACGCCGGAGATGCTCACCAACGCCGCCACCGCCGGGCAGGTGCGCGTCGAGGACTTCCCGGACGAGGTGCCGCTGACGCAGGGGCTGACGCTGCCGCTGTCCTACGCCTTCGCGCCCGGCAGCCCGCGGGACGGCGTCACCGTCGACGTCCCGCTCGCGGTGCTCGACACCGTGGCCGAGCGGACGTCGGGGGAGTCGCTGGCCTTCACCGTGCCCGGGCTGCGGGGGGAGCTGGTGACCGCGCTGCTGCGCACGCTGCCCAAGCAGCTGCGCCGGGCGCTGGTGCCCATCCCGGACCGGGTCCGCGAGGTGCTGCCGCGGATCGCCCCCACCGAGCCGCTGCTGCCGGCGCTGGAGCGCGAGCTGCGGCGGGCGGCGGGCGTCGTCGTCCCGCCGGACGCCTGGCACCCGGAGCAGGTGCCCGACCACCTCCGGGCCACGTTCCGCGTGGTCGACGAGCGCAACCGCACGCTGGCGCAGGGCAAGGAGCTCGCCGCGCTGCGCGCCGCGGTGGCCCCGCAGGCGCGGGCCAGCCTGGCCGCGGCGGCGTCGGACGTCGAGCGCACCGGGCTCACCGCCTGGACCATCGGGGACCTCCCGCGCACCGTCGAGGTACGCCGCGGCGGGCACGTGGTCACCGCCCACCCGGCGCTGGTCGACGAGGGGGCGACGGTCGGTGTCCGGGTGGTGTCCACCGAGGTCGAGGCGACCCGGCTGACCTGGCGCGGCGCGCGCCGGCTGCTGGTGCTCGCCGCGGGGTCGCCCACGCGGCAGGTGGTCAAGGGCCTGTCCCCGACGACCCGGCTGGCGCTGCAGTTCAACCCGGACGGCGAGATCCCCGCGCTGGTCGACGACTGCGTCGACGCCGCCGCCGACGAGCTGCTCGCCGCCGCGGGCGGGCCCCCGCGCGAGGAGGCCGCCTTCACCGCGCTGGTGCAGACCGCCCGCGCGCAGCTGCTGCCGCTGACCGCCGACACCGTGCGCCGGGTCGAGGCGGTGCTCACCCAGGCCCGCGAGGTCGCCGTCGCCATCGGTGCGGCGCCGGGCCGGCGGGTGCCCGAGGCGGCGGTCGCCGACCTGCGCCGCCAGATGGGCGGCCTGCTGCACCGCGGGTTCGTCGCCGCGGCCGGCCGGCGCCGGCTGCCCGACCTCGTCCGCTACCTCAGGGGCATGGCGTACCGCCTGGAGAAGCTGCCGGCCAACGCCGTCCGCGACGAGCTGGCGATGCGGCAGGTGGCCGCGGTGACCGCCGAGTACGAGCAGCTGCGCCGGCAGGTGCCCTCCACGGGAGCCCCGGACGACCCGGTCACCCGCGTCCGCTGGATGATCGAGGAGCTGCGGGTCAGCCTGTTCGCGCAGGTGGTCGGCACGCCCCGGCCGGTGTCGGAGCAGCGGGTCTACAAGGCGATCGACGCGCTGACCGCCTAGCGGTCTCAGCCGGCGGCGGCCGCCTCGTCCGCGGCCCCCTCGGCCTCGGTTCGGGAGCCCTCGCGCAGCAGGGCGGAGACCCGCTGGCGGGTGACGCCGAACAGCGAGGCGATGCGGTCGGTGCTCACCCGCTCGTCCTGCAGCGCGCGGGCCTGCGCCCGCCGCCAGGACGACCCGGCGCCGGAGAGGGCCGAGAGCACCGTGGTGATCCGCTCGACGACGAGCGGGCGCGCCTCGGCGCTGACGATCTCCAGCCGGCTGTGCCCCGCCCGGCGCTCGGCCAGCAGCTGCTCGGCGCGCTCCCGCGCGCCCTGCAGCTCGACGGCGCACCGGTCGATCTCGTGCAGCAGCTGCTCGAGGGCCAGGGACGCCGTGTCCCCGCTTTCCCGGGCACCCGGGCCCCGCGGTCCTCCGTCGCCCCCGGTCCGTCCGTGCCAGAGTGCACCGCCGCTCCCCGCGCCGCCGAAGGTGTCCCCCACCGGATCGGTTGCACACTACCGGGTTCACCCCCACGGGACGTGCACGGGGCGTGACGTGCAACGGGGTCGGCCATCCGGCCGGTGGTCGGGGAGCGGCGGGGTGACCAGCCGCGCCGGCGGGGCGTGCAGATCGTCGAGGCGATCGCCGACCCCTGGGGCGTCGAGGACGCCGACGGCGGCGAGCGGGCCTGGTTCGTCCCCGGGCCGGGGGACGGCCGAGCCGCGCCCCGGGCTCGGGCCGGGGTTTGGGTCCGGAGGCCTCCGGGGAGGGCTGGGAGGACCGAACACGCCCGACGGAGGAGACGCGATGAGCGAGCCCACCAGCCACACCGAGGCCGCCGGCGAGGGCCTGAGCGACGAGGAGATGGTCGAGACCGTCGCCGGCCAGACCGACAGCGCCTCGGGTCACGCCTACAAGGCCGGCAAGGACTGGGACGGCGACGCCAGCCAGACGCCCGCGCCGCCGGACACCGACGCCTGACCGGCTCCCCGGCCTGACGCCGCCACCTCCCGCCCGGGGCGCCCGGGCGGGAGGCGCACGCGCCGGCGAGGTCCCCGGCCGGGCTGGCGGACCGGCAACCCGCCGGAGATAGTGGGCCGAGTCACTCGCTGTCCCGGCGGAAGGTCCGTGCATGAGCATCCTCGGCACCCGCGTGGTCCGCACCGAAGACCCGCTGTTCCTCACCCGCGGGGCGACCTACACCGACGACCTGACCGACGAGCGGCTCACCGGAGCCCTGCACGCGACCTTCGTGCGGTCCACCGTCGCCCACGGGCGGCTGCTGTCGGTCGACGCCTCCGCCGCCCTGGAGGCGCCGGGCGTGGTGGCGGTCGTGACGGCGCAGGACGTCGCCGACCTCGCGCCGATCCCGCCGCCCTTCCCCTTCATCAACCCCGCGATGACCCGGCCCTGGCTGGCGTCGGACCGCGTCCGGTTCGTCGGCGACCCGGTCGCCGTCGTCCTCACCGAGGAGCGGTACCAGGGCGAGGACGCCGCCGAGATGGTCGCGGTCGACATCGACCCGCTGCCCGCCGTCGTCGGCACCGCGGCAGCGGCCTCCGACGAGGTGCTGCTGTTCCCCGAGGCGGGCACCAACGTCATGGCCTCCTTCGGCGATCCCGCGCCGGCGGACTTCTTCGACGGCTGCGAGGTCGTCGTCACCCAGGCGATGGTCAACCAGCGGGTCGCCCCGGTGCCGCTGGAGGGCCGGGCCGCAGCCGCCGCCTGGAGCGAGGACGGCCGGGTCACCGTCTGGTGCACCAACCAGGGCGCCCAGCAGGCCCGGGGGCAGTTCGGGGACTGGCTGGAGATGGACCCCGACCTGATCCACCTGATCACCCCGGACGTCGGCGGGGGCTTCGGCGCCAAGATCGGTGCCGACCCCGAGTACGCCTTCGTCGCCTGGCTGGCCAAGCACGTCGGCCGGCCGGTGCGATGGGCGGAGAGCCGCTCGGAGAACCTGATCGGCATGCTCCACGGCCGGGGCCAGGACCAGGTGGTCACCGTCGGCGGGCGGCGGGACGGCACGATCGAGGCCTACAGCATCGTGTTCGACCAGGACTGCGGCTCCTATCCGCGGATCGGTGCGGTGCTGCCCACCCTGACCATGCTCATGGCCCCCGGCGTCTACGGCTTCCCCAAGGTGCACGCCCAGGCGCGCGCCCTGGCCACCACGACGACGTCCATCGGCGCCTACCGCGGTGCCGGCCGGCCGGAGGCGACCGCGGCGCTGGAGCGGGCGGTCGACCTGTTCGCCGCGGAGATCGGCACGGACCCGGCCGACGTGCGCCGGAAGAACCTGCTGCCGGCGTTCAGCGAGCCGCACACCACCCCGACGGGCGCCACCTACGACACCGGCGACTACACCGTGGCGCTGGACAAGGCGCTGGAGGCCGCCGGCTACGCGGAGCTGCGGGCCGAGCAGGCCCGGCGGCGGGAGCGCGGCGACGTCCGTCAGCTGGGCATCGGGATGTCGGTGTACGTCGAGATCACCGGGGCCGACAACGGCGCCGGGACCGGCGAGGCCGCCTCCCTGGAGGTCCACCCGGACGGCACCGCGACGGTGCTCACCGGCACCTCGCCGCACGGCCAGGGGCACGCCACCGCGTGGGCGATGATCGCCAGCGACCAGCTCGGCATCCCGATCGAGAAGATCAGCGTCGTGCACGGCGACACCGACCGGGTACCGCAGGGCGGCGGCACGATGGGCTCGCGCAGCCTGCAGCAGGGCGGCGCGGCCGTGCACCAGGCGGCCGGCGAGCTCGTCGACCTGGCCAGGCAGCGCGCCGCGGAGAAGCTGGAGGTCGCCCCCGAGGACCTCGTCGTCGACCTGGGTCTGGCCGGGCTCGCCGTCCGCGGGACGCCCGGGACGGGCATCACCTTCGCCGAGCTGGCCGCCGACGAGCAGCTGCTGGTGCAGACCAGGTTCACCGCCGCGGCCCCGACGTTCCCCTTCGGCGCCCACGTGGTGGTCGTGGAGGTGGACGTCGAGTCCGGCAAGGCCGAGGTCACCCGGCTGATCGCGGTCGACGACGCCGGGACCATCCTCAACCCGCTGCTGGCCGAGGGGCAGCGGCACGGCGGCTACGCCCAGGGGGTGGCGCAGGCGCTGCTGGAGGAGGTCCTCTACGACGAGGACGGCAACCCGACGACCTCGACGCTGGCCGACTACCCGTTCGTCTCCGCCACCGAGCTGCCGAGCTTCGAGCTGGTGGAGATGGCCACGCCGACCCCGATGAACGCGCTCGGCGCGAAGGGCATCGGTGAAGCCGGGACGATCGGCGCCACCCCGGCCGTGCAGAACGCCGTCATCGACGCCGTGGCCCACCTCGGCGTCCGTCACATCGACATGCCCACCACCCCGATGCGGGTGTTCCGGGCCGTCCAGCAGGCCCGGGGAGGCAGCTGATGCAGGTATCGATCACCGTCAACGGACAGCCGCGCACCGACGAGGTGGAGCCGCGGCTGCTGCTGGCGCACTACCTGCGCGAGGTGCGGGGGCTGACGGCCACCAACATCGGCTGCGACACGACGTCGTGCGGGGCGTGCACCGTCGTCGTGGACGGGCTGACCGTCAAGAGCTGCACGGTGCTGGCGGTCCAGACCGACGGCGGGCAGGTCACCACGCTCGAGGGCCTGGCCGGACCGGACGGCGAGCTGCACCCCGTGCAGCGGGCCTTCCGCGAGGAGCACGGCCTGCAGTGCGGGTTCTGCACGCCCGGCATGGTCATGGCGGCGATCGGCGTCCTGGCCGACAACCCCGACCCCAGTGACCGCGAGGTCCGCGAGGGTCTGGAGGGCAACCTCTGCCGGTGCACCGGCTACCACAACATCGTGCGAGCGGTGCAGGCCGCCGCCAAGGCCGGCCCGGCCGCCGGCCAGGTCCCCCAGGCGCAGGAGGTCCAGGCATGACCGGGCTCGCGAGGTCGTCGACGAGCACAGCATCCCGGGTCACGAGCCCGACGAGCGCCAGCGAGGAGGGCGAGTGATCCCCTCGCCGTTCGACTACGTGCGGGTGCAGTCGGTCGACGAGGCCGTCGCCGCGCTCACCGAGCACGGCGAGGACGCCAAGCTGCTCGCCGGCGGGCACTCGCTGCTGCCGATCATGAAGCTGCGGCTGGCCGTCCCCACCGTGCTGATCGACATCGGCGGCATCAGGGACCTGTCCTACGTCCGGGTCGAGGGCGACGAGGTCGCCATCGGTGCGGGGACCCGGCACCACGAGCTGGAGGGGGACGCCGTCGCCGCGGCGGAGGTGCCGATCCTGCCGTACGTGGCCGGCCAGGTCGGCGACCCGCAGGTGCGCCACCGGGGGACCCTCGGCGGGACCGTCGCGCACAGCGACCCGGCGTCGGACCTGCCGACGGCGCTGCTCGCCCTGGGCGGCACCGTGGTCGTGCAGGGTCCCGACGGGCGCCGCGAGATCCCGATCACGGAGTTCTGGCTCGGCTTCTTCGAGACCGCGCTGCAGGCCGACGAGCTGATCGTCGAGGTCCGGGTGCCGCGGACCGGCTCGGCCGGGTGGGCCTACGAGAAGTTCACCCGCCGGGCCAACGACTGGCCGATCGTGGCCGTGGCCGCGGTCGAGGGCCGGGTGGCGCTGGCCAACATGGCGGGCTCGGTCGTCCGGGCCACCGCCACCGAGGAGGCCCTGGCCCGCGGCGCCTCGATCGAGGAGGCCGCGGCGCTGGCCGACCAGGACACCAGTCCCGGCGCGGACATGCACGCCGACCAGGAGTACCGCCGGCACCTGGCCCGGCTGCTCACCCGGCGGGCGCTGGAGAGGGCGTCCGGGGGAGCCGCAGCCACCGCGGCCTGACGAAGGACCCTCCTGCCCCCCACCGCTCGCAGGCTCGCGGCGGGCCCCTGCAGGAGGGCCTCAGCCGCGGTGGGGTGGCAGCATCCCGGCGCCGACGGTGGCGTTGGTGGCCTCGTCGACCAGGATGAAGCGCCCGGTGACCCGGTTGCGGTTGTAGTCGTCGACGAACAGCGGCTGCGTGGTGCGCAGCCTCACCCGGCCGATGTCGTTGAGGCCCAGCTCCGTGGCCTCCGCGTCACGGTGCAGCGTGTTGACGTCGAGCCGGTAGGTCAGCTCCTTGACCATCCCGCGCACGGTGCGGGTGGTGTGCTTGACCGCCAGTCGCTGACGCGGGCGCAGCGGCTCGTCGGCCATCCAGCAGACCAGGGCGTCGAGGTCCTGCGTCACCTGCGGCGCGTTGCCCGGGCGGCTGATCAGGTCGCCGCGGGAGACGTCGAGGTCGTCGGAGAGCCGCACGGTGACCGCCATGGGCGGGAACGCCTCGTCGACCGGGCCCCGCGGGCCGTCGATCGCCGCGATCGTCGTCGCCAGCCCGCTGGGCAGCACCAGCACCTCGTCGCCGACCCGCAGCACCCCGCTGCCCACGGTGCCGGCGTAGCCGCGGTAGTCGTGGTGGGCGTCGGACTGCGGCCGGACGACGTACTGCACCGGGAAGCGGACGTCGACGAGGTTGCGGTCGCTGGCCACGTGCACGTGCTCGAGGTGGTGCAGCAGCGAGGGCCCCTGGTACCAGGGCGACCGGTCCGACCGGGTGACGACGTTGTCGCCGTGCAGTGCCGAGATCGGGACGACGGTCAGGTCGGGGACGTCGAGCTTGGCGGCGAACGCGCTGAACTCGTCGGCGATGGCGTCGTAGGTCGACTGCGACCAGTCGACGAGGTCCATCTTGTTCACCGCGACCACCAGGTGCGGCACCCGCAGCAGCGAGGCGAGGAAGGCGTGCCGCCGGCTCTGCTCGAGCATCCCCCGGCGGGCGTCGACGAGCACGATCGCCAGGTCGGCGGTCGAGGCGCCGGTCACCATGTTGCGCGTGTACTGCACGTGGCCCGGGGTGTCGGCCAGGATGAAGGTGCGCCGCGGGGTGCTGAAGTACCGGTAGGCGACGTCGATGGTGATGCCCTGCTCGCGCTCGGCGCGCAGGCCGTCGGTGAGCAGCGCCAGGTCGACGTAGTCGCCCTTGCTCGCCCGCTCGATGGCCTCGTACTGGTCCTCGAAGACCGCCTTGCTGTCGTAGAGCAGCCGGCCGATGAGGGTGCTCTTGCCGTCGTCGACCGAGCCCGCGGTGGCGATGCGGAGGATGTCCTTGCGCGCCGTCGCGAGCTCGGCCGCCTGCTCGGCGGCGGGGGAGTGGACGTCGACGACTGGCTCGGACACGCCCCCCATCATCCCCGTCGGGAGCGGACGGCAGCGTCCGGGGCCGGAGTGGGGGACGCTGGTGTGAGCAGGGCCACCGGGTCCGCGGGGAGGGGTGGGCGTGGGCGGCTTGGTGTTCCTGGTGCCGGTGCTGCTGGTCGTGTCGCTCGGCTACGCCGTCACCTACGTGGTCGCCGAGGCGCTGGGCATCGCCGCGCCCGAGGCGGTGGCCTGGCCGGCCGGGCTGCTGCTGTTCGCCGTCACCGCCTGGGCGGGACTGCGGTGGCACCGCCGCCGCCGGCGCAGGCGAGGTCCGCTCAGAAGTAGCCCTCCTTCTTCCGGTCCTCCATCGCCGCGTCGCTGACCTTGTCGTCGCCGCGGGTGGCGCCGCGCTCGGTCATCCGGGTCACCGCGATCTCGGCGATGACCTCCTCGACCGTCGTCGCCCGCGAGCGCACCGCGGCGGTGAGGTTGGCGTCGCCCACCGTGCGGTAGCGCACCGTCTCGCGGAGGACGCGCTCGCCCTCGCGCGGCTGCACGAACTCGTTGACCGCGTACAGCATCCCCTGCCGCTCGACGACCTCCCGCTCCTGCGCCAGGTACAGCGGCGGGATCGCGATGTCCTCGCGCAGGACGTACTGCCAGATGTCGAGCTCGGTCCAGTTCGACAGCGGGAAGACGCGGATGGACTCGCCGAGGTGGATCCGCCCGTTGTAGAGGTCCCACAGTTCCGGGCGCTGGTTCTTCGGGTCCCACTGGCCGAACTCGTCGCGGAAGGAGAACACCCGCTCCTTGGCGCGCGCCTTGTCCTCGTCGCGCCGCGCGCCGCCGAACAGCGCGGTGAAGCCGTGCTCCTCGACCGCGTCGAGCAGCACCGGCGTCTGGATGCGGTTGCGGGAGCCGTTGGGCTCCTCCTTGACCAGGCCCCGCGCGATCGCGTCGGGCACCGAGGCCACCACCAGCTGCACGCCGAGCTCGGCGACGCGCTTGTCGCGGAACTCCAGGACGTCGGGGAAGTTCAGGCCGGTGTCGACGTGCATCACCGGGAACGGGATGCGCGCCGGGGCGAAGGCCTTGCGGGCCAGCTCCAGCATGACGATGGAGTCCTTGCCGCCGGAGAACAGCAGCACCGGGCGCTCGAGCTCGGCGGCCACCTCGCGGATCACGTGGATGGACTCCGCCTCCAGCGTCTCCAGCTGGGTGAGCCGGTAGTCGGGAGTGGTCACCCCTCCAGTGTCGGCCATGCCGCCGGGGGCGCCGGTCCCGGCCCCCGTGTCGCGGGCCTCAGCGCACCGCGGCGAGCAGGCCGGCGGCCAGCTCCGGGCGGCACACCAGCAGGTCGGGCAGCGACGGGTCGGGCTCGTTGTAGCGCAGCGGGGAGCCGTCCAGCCGCAGCGCGGTCAGCCCCGCGGCCAGGGCGACGGCGACCGGCGCGGCGGAGTCCCACTGGTACATGCCGCCGGCGTGCACGTAGGCGTCGACCTCGCCGCGCACCACGGCCGTCGTCTTCCAGCCGGCCGAGCCCAGCGGCACCAGCTCGCCGCCGACCGCCTCCGCCGCCGCGGCGGCCTGCGCGGGCGGGCGGGTGCGGCTGACGGCGATCCGCGGCGGCCGGGCCGTGGCCGGCGGCGGCGCGGGCGCGGGGTCGGTGACCAGCACCTCGCCGACGGCGGGCAGCGCCACCGCCGCGGCGGAGAGCGCGCCGCCGGCCCACAGCGCCACGTGGACGGCGAAGTCGGTCCGGTCCGTCTCGCCGTACTCGCGGGTGCCGTCGAGCGGGTCGACGATCCACACCCGCCCGGCGGACAGCCGGCTGCGGTCGTCGGCGGCCTCCTCGCTGAACACGACGTCGTCCGGTCGGTGCTCGGCCAGCACGCCGGTGATGGCCGTCTGCGCCGCGGCGTCCCCGGCGTCGCCGAGGGCGCGGCCGCTCAGCCCGCCGGAGCGCAGCTCCAGCAGCACGCCGGCGGCCGCCCGTGCGGCGGCGGCGGCGACCTCGACGTCCCTCATGCCCCGGTTCCCGACGGCGCCGTGGCGTCGGTCGGGCGCGACGGCGGGGCGTGCCGGCCGGAGGCGTCGGTGATCTCCGCGAAGTAGGACGCGCGCAGCTCCTCGCGGGGCAGCACGAACAGGCCGCGTGCCTCGACCAGCGGGGTGTCCGGCGCCGAGGCCGGCGCGATCGTGCCGGTGACGACCGCCTTGCGGCCGGCGTGCTCGGTCACCCGGGCGCGCAGGAGCACCGGGGTGTCCAGCGGCACCGGCCGGCGGTAGTCCAGCTCCAGGCGGGCGGTCATGCCCCACAGCCCCGCGCGGATGGCGGCCGCGCCGAGCGCCTGGTCCATCACCAGGCCGCTCATCCCGCCGTGCAGGAACCCCGGCGGGCCCTCGTAGGCCAGCCCGAAGGAGGTCTCGGCGACCACGTCGCCGTCCGCCCCGTCCGCGGTCGCCGAACGGAAGAGGACGGGTGGGGCCAGCGCGCTGCCCACCCCGCTCACCGGGTTGTAGACGCGCCGGAAGGCGACCGGGTCGTCGAGCACCGGCAGCCGGGTGGCCGGGCGGGTGCTCGCGGCCAGCCGCTCGCGGGCCGCGCGGACGACGGCGGCGACCTCGTGCAACTCGGCGGCCGGGACGGTGGTGCGCACCGACGCGTCCACCAGGCCGCGCAGGGCCTCGCCCAGGTCGGCGACGGCCGCCATCAGCTCGGGGTCGTAGGGGGCACCCTCGACGTCAGAGGTCACCCGCGGACGGTAGCCCGGAGGGCTCGCGCGGCAGCCCGGCGGGCTCCCCCGGGAAGGGGACGCCGGCGTCCGGGACGACCGGGCCGGAGCGCGGCAGCCGGACGGTGAAGGTGGCGCCCTGGCCGGGGGCGGTGGTCAGGGCGACGTCGCCGCCGTGCGCGGCCACCAGCGAGGACACGATCGCCAGGCCCAGGCCGGTGCCCCCGACCGCCCGGTTGCGCGAGGGGTCGGCCCGGTAGAAGCGCTCGAAGACGCGGGCGGCGTCCTCCGGGGGCATGCCGGGGCCCTCGTCGGCCACCCGCAGCACCACCCGGTCGCCGCCGTCGCTGGTGTCCTCGCCGATCGAGACGGTCACCCGGGCCGTGGGCGGGGTGTGCACCAGCGCGTTGGTCACCAGGTTGCCCACCACCTGGCGCAGCCGCGCCTCGTCGCCGAGCACGACCGGCACCTCGGTGAGCGAGTCCTCCAGCGTCAGGCCGACGGGCCGGTCCGGCTGCAGCACCCGCGCGTCGTGGACGGCGTCACCGGCGACCTCGGCCAGGTCGACGGGGGTCAGCGAGAGCGGCCGCTGCTGGTCGAGGCGGGCCAGCTGCAGCAGGTCCTCGACCAGCACGCCCATCCGGGCGCCCTCGCTCTCGATGCGCTGCATCAGCCGGGCGGTCTCCTCGGGAGTGCCGACCGCGCCCTGCCGGTAGAGCTCGGCGAACCCGCGGATCGAGGTCAGCGGGGTGCGCAGCTCGTGGCTGGCGTCCGCCACGAAGCGGCGCATCCGCTCCTCGGAGGCGCGGGCCTGCTCCTCGGAGGCCTGCTGGGCGCGGAACGCGCTCTCGATGCGGCCGAGCATCCCGTTGATGGCCTGCGACAGCCGGCCGACCTCGGTGCGGCCGTCGCCGGTGGGCACCCGCTGCGACAGGTCGCCGGCCGCGATCGCCTGCGCGGTGCGCTCGACGGAGGCCAGCGGGCGCAGGCTGTTGCGCACCAGCCAGTGGCCGGCCAGCCCCAGCACGGCCAGCACGACCAGGCCGACGACGACCTCGATGGCCACCAGCCGGCCGATCACCCGGTCGTCGCGGTCGAGGTCGCTGCCGGCGACCAGGGTCACGCCGCTGGGCAGCTGCGTGGCGACGAGCCGCCAGGCGGAGTCCCCGTCGGCCGACTCCACCGTGGTGATCGGCGGACCACCGGGCCCGCGCCGGCCGGCGTCGTCGGCGATGGCGGCCACCTCGTCGGCGTCGAGCTCGGGCAGGTCGCCGTCCGACGGCGGCCCGGCGATCACGACCGGTCGATCGCCGCCGGGCAGGAGGCACGCGAGGTAGGTGCCCGGACCACCGTAGCGCCGCGGGGGCTCGACCAGGCAGGTCGTGGTCAGGAAGCCCGGGGCATCGCGGTACTGGTTCAGGGTGCCCACCAGCTCCTCGTCCTGCTGCTGGTCGAGGTAGCGGTGCAGCAGCGAGGCGGCGGCCACCCCCGTGGCGGTGAGCGCGACCGCGACCAGCACCAGCAGCAGCGCGACCAGCGTGATCCGCAGCGGCACCCGCGGGAGGCGGACGCCGTCGCGGGACGGACCGGTCGCCGTGCTCACGCGCCGCGCGGCAGGCGCAGGGTGTAGCCCACCCCGCGGATGGTGTGCAGCAGGCGCGGCTCGGTGGTGTCGACCTTGCGCCGCAGGTAGGAGATGTAGGACTCGACCACGTTGGCCTCGCCGTTGAAGTCGTAGTTCCACACGTGGTCGAGGATCTGCGCCTTCGACAGCACCCGCCCGGCGTTGGCCATCAGGTAGCGCAGCAGCTTGAACTCCGTCGGCGAGAGGCTGACCACCTCGCCGGCCTTGACCACCTCGTGCGACTCCTCGTCGAGCTCGATGTCGGCGAAGGTCAGCCGCGGGCTCTCGGCGGCGCGCTGCGGGCCGGTGCTGCGCCGCAGCACCGCCCGGATCCGCGCCAGCACCTCGTCGAGGCTGAAGGGCTTGGTCACGTAGTCGTCGCCGCCGAGGGTGAGACCGGAGACCTTGTCCTCGGCCGCGTCCCGCGCGGTGAGGAAGAGCACCGGCGTGTGCCGGCCGCTCTCGCGCAGCCGCCGGACGACGCCGAAGCCGTCCAGCCCCGGCATCATCACGTCGAGCACGAGCAGGTCGGGCCGGAAGGACGACGCCAGCGTCAGGGCCTGCTGCCCGTCGGACGCCGTCACGACCTCGAAACCGGCGTAGCGGAGGCTGGCCGACAGCAGCTCGCGGATGTTGGGCTCGTCGTCGACCACCAGGAGGCGTGCCTCCGGGGTCGTGCTCCGTGCGCTGCGGGTCCCCGTCACGACCTCTCCCGTGGGACGCCTGGCTGCCGTCGTCATGGTCCCAGGTTCTGCCCGCGTGCTGGCGCGTGCCTGGGCGCTCCCTGTGAGGTCCCTGTGCGCCCTCCCTCAGCCGGCGGGGGCCATGGCGCGGCCGCGCCGCCAGTAGCCGATCGCGTGGTGCTGCGCGCGGGAGAGGCCCCAGCGGCCGCGCAGGTCGGCGCGCACGGCCCGGACGGCGGCGGACTCCGCGGCGACCCAGGCGAACAGGTCCTCGCCGTCGGGGCGCTCGAGTGCGGCGACGGCGTCGGCGAGGAGCGTGCTCTCCCCCGGGGGCGTGTCCCCGCGGTGCAGCCAGCGGACCTCGACCCCCGCCGGTGCGGTCAGGGGTTGCTCCTCCTGGGGGCCGGCGACCTCGACGAGGGCGAGCCCGCGGGTGGCCGGGCCGGCCGCGGCCAGGATCCGGCTGATCGCCGGGAGCGCCGTCTCGTCACCGGCGAGGAGCAGCGTGCCGGCGGGGCGCTCGCCCAGCGGCCCACCGCCGGCCACCGCGAGCAGCGCCCCCGGGGCGGCGGCGGCCGCCCAGGCGGCAGCCGGGCCGTCCCCGTGCAGCACGAAGTCGATCTCCACCTCGCCGCGGTCCGGGTCCTGCCGGCGGGCGGTGTAGCTGCGCAGGCTCACCCCGTGCGCGCCGGCCGGCCACACGATCCGGCCGTCACGGGCGACGACCGGCCAGCGCGGGTCGGCATCGCCCACCCGCGGCACCAGCAGGTTCACCGTGGGTCCGGCCGCCGCGACGGCGTCCGGACCGCCGGACAGCACCACCCGGCGCACCGAGGGGGTGACGTCGGCGACCGAGACGACGGTGAGGACGTCGACGGGACGCGGGTCCCCGGGGAGCGAGGCGCCGGCGGCATCGGTCACGCGGCGAGCGTAGGGACCGGCCCCGGCGCGGGCCGACCCGGCCGACCCCGGGGGAATGAGGTCGACCGGGCCGGCGATCGAGGACGGAGTACTCACTGTCAGTCACCTCTGCTCGACTCTCAGCAGGAGGTTCTCCCGGCGGCGCCCCGTCACCGTGCACGCTACGTGACCACCGGCAGTCCGCCACTGCCCGACCGGGTGATCATCCCTCTCGCAGGGGTGATCTGGGGCCCTCCCCCGCCTGCCGCGCTGCCCGGGTCCGCGCCATGTGTGCCTCTCCCGCGGGACGGGCACCGGGGGAGGACGCGATCCGAGACGAGGGAGGACGGGGATGGCCGACGACCTGAGGAAGGGTGACCACGTCACCTGGAAGAGCCACGGCAGCGAGGCCGAGGGCGAGGTCACCAGGAAGATCACCGAGGAGACCGAGGCCGGCGGGCGCACGGTCAAGGCCAGCCCCGACGAACCGCAGTACGAGGTGAAGAGTGACAAGAGCGGCAAGACCGCGGTGCACAAGCCCTCGGCGCTGCACGAGAAGTAGGAGGCGACCGTGAGCGAGGCCGACGACCAGTTCGCCGGGACGTCATCGCGCAGCAACAAGCACAGCCCCCGGGTCGACGAGGAGCTCGAGCACGAGATCCAGGGGATGCTCAAGGCCGACCGGTCCACGCGGGCCGAGGAGTGGCGGGAGGTCGAGCCGGTCGCCGAGGGCGAGCCCGACATCGCCTCCGACCCCGCCGGCACCCTCGTCGGCGGGACGCCGGTGGGGATGGACCACGACGCCGTCGTGGCGCGTGCGGAGATCGCGCGCTGGCTCGTCCGCGCCGACTTCCCCAGCAACGGCCCCGACCTGGTCGAGGCAGCGATGGACCACCGGGCGCCGGACGCGGTGATCGACGAGCTCCGGCGACTGCCCGAGGGTCAGACCTACGAGCGGGTGGGCGACGTCGTCCGCGCGCTGGGGTACCCGACCGAGACCTGACCGGCCGGGCGGGGGAGGGGGCTCAGGAGCCGGTGCGCTCCTGGGCCCCCTCCTCGTCCTCCTCGTTCTCGGCGATCTCCTCGGCCCCGCGCCGGCGGAACAGCTTGGAGCCCGGGAAGCCCTTCACCACCTGCCGCAGGTCCTGCATGGTGTCGACCAGGTCGTGCACGTCGGTCCCGACGCCCTCGAGCGAGGACAGGACGGGGATGACGGTCTGGTCCAGGCTGTCGACCAGGGTCGGCAGCCGGTCGACCAGCGTGACCAGGGCCTCGACCTCGTGCGGCTCCAGCGTGTCCGCCAGCCGGTGCACCGTCGGCGCCAGCCGGGCCAGCGGCTCCTCGTAGCGGCCGAGCAGCGGGTCGATCCGCGCGACCAGTCCCTCGGCGCCCCCGATGGCGCCCTCGGCCCGCCCCACCGTCGCCTCCGCGCGCTCCACGGCGCCCCGCGACCGGTCGATCGTGGTGCCGACCGCCTCGATCGCGGCGTCGGACCGCTGCCGGGTCTGCTCCATCGCGGTGACCGCGGCGTCGGCGCGGGTCTGGGTTTGTGCGACGGCGTCGATGGCGCGGTCGGCGCGGGTCTGGGTCTGGGCGACGGCGTCGATGGCGCGGTCGGCGCGGGTCTGGGTCTGGGCGACGGCGTCGATGGCGCGGTCGGCGCGGGTCTGGGTTTGTGCGACGGCGTCGATGGCGCGGTCGGCGCGGGTCTGGGTCTGGGCGACGGCGTCGATGGCGGCGTCGGCGCGGGTCTGGGTCTGGGCGACGGCGTCGATCGCACGGTCGGCGCGGTCCTGGGTCACGCCCAGGGCCGAGATGGCCGCGTCGGCCTTCTGCTGCGTCTCGCCGATGGCGCTCATGGCCCGGTCGGCCGACTCGAGGGTGGTGCTCGCCCGGTCCAGCAGGCCGTCGGCGCGGCCGACCACGCCGTCCACCCGCTCGAGCAGGCCGTCGAGCCGGTCGACCGCCGCCGCGAGCCGGGGCACCAGCGCGAGGGCCTCGGCGACCCCGCCGCGCAGGCTCTCGACCGCGGAGAAGACGTCGGACGGACCGGGGATCGACGGCAGCCTCACGGGCCGACGCTACGTCCCGACGCAGCTCACCGCCCATCCGGCGAGCCGACGACCCACCGGCCGAGGAGCGGGGGCGGGGTCGCACCGGCGGGTCCGGCGTCGCGTTCCCGCTCCTGCGGTCCGCCGGTCGTATCGTTGTGTGCTGCCGCGCGTGCGGGGCGCAACGGCACGGACACGACGATGGGATGTCGACACCGGTGGGGGACGAGCGCGGGCGGGACGGCCGGGCCGACGGCCACGGCAGGCCGGCCGACCCCGGGCCGATCACCGTCGAGCAGCTGATCGCCCGCTCCGGCAACGCCAGCGGCCGCCGCGCGGCCCGCCGCACCGGCGAGGTGCCCATCCCGCTCGGCCCCGGTGAGTCCCTGCCCGCCCACCGCGGTCCCCTCCCGCCGGTCCCCGGCGAACGGCCCACGCCGTCCTCCCTGCACAGCGGGGCGGCACCGCACGGCGACGCCGCCCCGCGCCGCGGCCTGCCCCCGGTGCCCGGCGGCTCCCCGCGACCCGAGCCGCCCGCCCCGCCGGCCGTGCCGCCCGTCGCCGGTCCGGTGCACCGCTCGCAGCCCGTCCCACCGCTCCCCGGCGGTGTCCGGTACTCCGCGCCCGTGCCGCCGCTGCCGGGCGGGCCGGGCGGTGTCCGGTACTCCGCGCCCGTCCCGCCGCTGCCGGGTGGCCGGCCAGGAGCACCGCTGCCGCAGCACCGGTCGGTGCCCGTCCCGCCGATCCCCGGCCTGGACGCCCCCGCGATGTCCGGTGCCGGCAGCACCCGCCGCCCGGCGCTGGACCGCCGCGCGGCCCGCCGGGCGGCGCGCAGCCCCGGCCGGCGCCGGCTGGTCCGCGCCGCGCTGGCCCTCGCCGCGCTGGTCGGGCTGGTCGTCGCCTACCACCTGGGGCTCTACGTCCACGTCGACCGCGACATCGCCCGGGTGGCCGCGCTGGCCCCCGACGGACCCGAGGTCATCGCCCCGACGCTGCAGGAGGGCGCGACCACCTACCTCGTCGTCGGCACCGGGCTGCCGGGCGCGACCGGTCCGGCGTCGGTGACCACGCTGCTGGTGCACGTCGCCTCCGGCGGCGACCGCGCCGTCCTGGTCAGCGTGCCGCCGACGGCGCTGGTCGACACCCCCGGCTGCCGCACCGCCGACGGCGGCGAGCGCGATCCGGTCTCCGAGGCATTCGCCGCCTCGCTGCTGGCCGGCGGACCGGCCTGCACGGTGCGGGCGGTGCAGCAGCTGACCGGCCTGCGGGTGGACCACTACCTCGCCGTCGACCTGGGCCGGCTGCCCTCGATGGTCGACGCGATCGGCGGGGTGAGCGTCTGCCTGCCCACCACCACCGAGGCCGTCGCCGCCTCCGCCCGCCCCCTGCCGGCGGGCACGTCGGAGCTGACCGGCGCACAGGCCGGCCAGTACCTGGCCCCCGGTGACGCCGGCTCCGACGTCACCGGCGCTGCCGCGGCCGAGCGGGCCCAGCTGCTGCTGTCGGCCACGCTGCGCTCGGCCATGACGGTCGGCACGCTGAGCAGGCCGTGGGAGCTGGCCTCCTTCCTCACCCGGGCCGCCGACGCGCTCACCGTCGATCAGCAGACGACCCTGGGCGACCTGCGCACCCTCGCCGGCGCCCTCGGCGACCTCGAGGCCGACGCCGTCCAGCGCGCGGCCCTGCCGGTGGCCCAGGTCGGCTACGTGCCCGCCGGCTCCGACCAGGCCCACGTGCTGCTCGACGGCGCCGGCGTCCGGACGCTGTTCGACACGGTGATCGAGGACAGCGCGGTGCCCGCCGAGCTGGCCGCCACCGCCGTCGCGGCGGCCACCGCCGCGGCGGACGCGCCGGCCGTCGACCCCGCGGCAGCGACCGGCGCGGAGCAGCCCGCGGCCGCCCCCGCCGCCCAGCCGCTCACCGTCGCCCCGTCGGGCACCACGGTCGACGTCCTCAACGGCACCGCCACCGCCGGGCTCGCGGCCACCGTGGCCGACCAGCTGCGGCAGCAGGGCTTCGTCGTCGGCGAGGTCGGCAACGAGCGCGGCGTGGTCAACCAGACCGTCGTCCGCCACGGCCCCGGCGTCCTCGAGCAGGCACGCACCGCCGCCGCCGCCGTCCCCGGCGCGGTCCTGCAGCCCAGCGACGCCATCGGCGACAGCGTGCAGCTGGTCCTGGGCCCGGGCTTCTCGGGCGTCGTCCCGGTCCAGGTCGCCGCCCCGGCGCCCCCCGCAGCGGCCACCCCGGCCGCCGACACCCCGGCCGCCGGAACCGCTCCCGCGGCGAGCGCCGCCCCCGTCAGCTGCAGCTGAGGAAGGCCTGCCCCGGGTGGCCCGCCCTCAGCCGAAGCGGCCGGAGATGTAGTCCTCGGTGGCCTTCTGGTCGGGGTTGCTGAAGATCTTCTCGGTCGGGTTGAACTCGATCAGCCGGCCCGGCTGGCCGACCCCGTTGAGGTTGAAGAAGCCGGTGGACTCGCTGACCCGCGCCGCCTGCTGCATGTTGTGCGTGACGATCACGATGGTGAAGCGGTCCTTGAGCTCGGTCATGAGGTCCTCGATCGCCAGGGTGGAGATCGGGTCCAGGGCCGAGCACGGCTCGTCCATCAGCAGGACGTCGGGCTCGACGGCGATGGCGCGGGCGATGCACAGCCGCTGCTGCTGACCGCCGGACAGGCCCGAGCCGGGCCGGCCGAGGCGGTCCTTGACCTCGTTCCACAGGTTGGCGCCGCGCAGCGAGCGCTCCACGATGTCGTCGGCCTCGGACTTCTTCATCCGCCTGTTGTTCAGCCGGTTGCCGGCCAGGACGTTCTCGTAGATCGACATCGTCGGGAACGGGTTGGGCCGCTGGAACACCATGCCGATCTGGCGGCGGACGTCGACCGGGTCGACGTCGGCGCCGTAGAGGTCCTGGCCGTCCATGACGACCTTGCCCTCGACCCGCGCACCCGGCAGCACCTCGTGCATGCGGTTGATCGAGCGCAGGAAGGTCGACTTCCCGCAGCCCGAGGGGCCGATGAGCGCGGTGATGCTGCGCGGCTCGATGGCGACGTTGACGCCCTCGACCGCCAGGAAGTCGCCGTAGTAGATGTTGAGGTCGGAGACCTCGATGCGCTTGGCCACGTGCGTGTCCTCCGTGTCAGTCGGTCAGCGACCGGTCGTGGGAGCGAAGAAGCGGCTGATCAGGCGGGCGACGACGTTGAGCGCCATGACCAGGATGATGAGGACCAGCGCTGCCGTCCAGGCCCGGTCGAGGAACGCCTGGGTGTCCGTCCCGGGCTGGGTCAGCTGGTAGTAGGCGAACACCGGCAGGGTCGCCATGCGCCCGTCGAACGGGTCGAGGTTGGTCCCGGTGACCAGGCCGACGGTGACCAGCAGGGGCGCGGTCTCGCCGACGACGCGGGCCACCGCCAGGGTGACGCCGGTGCCGAGACCGGCGATCGCGGTCGGCAGGACGACCTTGACGATCGTGCGCCACTTCGGGACGCCGAGGGCGTAGCTGGCCTCCCGCAGCTCGTTGGGCACGAGCTTGAGGACCTCCTCGCAGGAGCGGACGACGACCGGGATCATGAGCACCGAGAGCGCCACGGCGCCCATCACGCCGAGCCGGACGTCGTTGCCGAACAGCAGGGTGAACAGCGCGAAGGCGAACAGGCCGGCCACGATCGACGGGATGCCGGTCATGACGTCGACGAAGAAGGTGATGGCCCGCTTGAGCCGGCCAGTGCCGTACTCCACGAGGTAGACGGCCGTCATCAGGCCGATGGGCACCGAGATCACCGTGGCCAGCGCCGTGATGACCAGCGTGCCGAGGATGGCGTGGTAGGCGCCGCCGCCCTCGCCGACCACCCGGAACATCGAGTTGCTGAAGAACGTCGCGTCGAAGCGCGCCAGGCCGTTGTCGAGCACCGTGTAGACCAGCGACACCAGCGGGACCATCGCGATCGCGAAGGCGGTGGTCACCAGGCAGGTCACCAGCCGGTCGGTCGCCTTGCGGCTGCCCTCGACGACGCGGGTGGCGACGTAGACGGCGATCGTGCCGAGGACCGCGCCGTAGACGGCGGTCAGCACGATGCCGGAGCCGCTCAGGGCCGACAGGAGGGCACCCAGCACGATCCCGCCGAGGTAGAGGGCCGGCACGGCGTACCGGGGCAGCCCGCGGCGGCGGCGCACCGGGCCGTTCGCCACCGCCGCGGCGGTGGCCGGGACCTGGGTCTCGGTGCTCATCAGTTGGCTCCGGAGAAGTCGGCGCGCCGGTCGACGATCCAGCGGGCGAGCATGTTGACCGCGAGCGTGATGACGAACAGCACCAGGCCGCTGGCGATCAGCGTGTTGACCCCCAGGCCGGTGGCCTCGGGGAACCGCAGGGCGATGTTCGACGCGATCGTCGAGGGGTTGGAGTTGCCGATCAGGTTCAGCGTGGCCCCGGCGCCGCCCGACAGGACGATCGCGACCGCCATCGTCTCGCCCAGGGCGCGGCCCAGACCCAGCATCGCGCCGCCGATCACGCCGGACTTGCCGTAGGGGAGCACCGCCATCCTGATCATCTCCCAGCGGGTCGCGCCCAGCGCGAGCGCCGCCTCGCGGTGCAGCGCCGGTGCCTGGCTGAAGACCTCCCGGGAGATGGCCGAGATGATCGGCAGGATCATCACCGCGAGCACCAGGCCGACCGTGAACATCGTGCGGCCGCTCGTGGAGGCGGGGCCGGCGAAGAACGGGACGAAGCCGAGGGTGTCGGCCGCCCACACGTGGAAGGGCACGAGCGCCGGCGCCAGGACCGCCAGGCCCCAGAAGCCGTAGACGACGCTGGGGATGGCCGCCAGCAGGTCGATGACGTAGCTCATGCCGGCCGCGATGCGCCGCGGGGCGTAGTAGGTGGTGTAGAGGGCGATCGCCACGGCGAGGGGCGTGGCGACCAGCAGTGCGAGCACCGCGCCGAGCAGGGTGCCCAGGACGAGGGGGCCGACGTAGCTGCCGAGTCCCTCGCCGCCGGGGACGTCCCCCGCCGGGGCGGTGAGCGCGGGGATCGCCTCGCTGACGAGGAAGGCCGCCACCCCGGCGAGGACCAGCAGGATGAAGACGCCGGAGCCCTTGGCGGTGCCGGCGAAGATGCGGTCACCCGGCCGGCGGACGGTCCGCTGCGGCCTGGGCTCGGACGGGGCCTTCGTGGCGCTCACCGCTGCTCCGTGGGGTCGATCAGGTGGGTGTCGGGTGCCCGTCTCGGGCGGCGCGGTGGCCCGGGGCGTCGTCCGACGCTCCCGGGCCACCACCGGTCGGTGCGGATCAGCCGGCGCTGATGGCGTCGACCGCGGTCTGGGCCTGCTCGCGCAGCGTCTCCGAGATCGGGGCGTTGCCGGCGTTGTCGGCGGCGGCCTGCTGGCCCTCCTCGCTCACCACGTACTGCATGAAGGCCTGGACGTTGTCCGCGGTCGCCTGGTCGTCGTAGGTGACGCAGCCGACGTGGTAGCTCACCAGGACGACCGGGTACTCGCCCGATCCCTCCGTCAGCCGGTTGACCTCGACGGCGAAGTCGTACTCGCCGCGGCCCTCGACGGCCGGGCTGTTCTCGACGACGGCCGCCGCGGACTCCGGGGTCGGGGCCACGAACTCGTCCCCGACGGCCACGTTGACGACGCCGAGGTCGCCGGCCCGGCTGGCGTCCGCGTACGTGATCGCGCCGGCCGTGCTCTCCACCACGCCGACGACACCGGAGGTGCCGTTGGCCGCCTCGCCGCCGGGCAGCGGCCACACGCCGTCGGGCTCGGAGGTCCACACGTCACCGGCGGCCTGGAACAGGTAGTCGGTGAAGTTGTCCGTCGTGCCCGAGTCGTCGGCGCGGTGCACCGGGGTGATGGCCTGGTCGGGCAGCGTCGCGCCGGGGTTGTCCGCGGCGATGGCCGGGTCGTTCCAGGTGGTGATCTGGCCGGTGAAGATGCCGGCGATCGTGGCGGGCCGCAGGTCCAGCTCGTCGACGCCCTCGAGGTTGTAGACGACCGCGATCGGCGAGATGTAGTTCGGCAGCTCGAAGACCTCGCCGCCGGCGCAGCGCTCCTGCGCCGAGGCCAGCTCCTCCTCGTCGAGCGCGGCGTCGGAGCCGGCGAAGTCCGTGGCGCCGGCGATGAACTGCTCGCGGCCACCGCCCGAGCCGACCGGGTCGTAGGAGAAGTCCACGTCGGGGTGCTCGCCCTGGAAGCCGGCCTGCCAGGCCTCCATGGCGGCCTGCTGGCTGCTCGCGCCGGCGCCGACGAGGTCGCCGCTGAGCTGCTCGGCGCCCTCGGCGCTGCCGCCACCACCCCCGGAGGAGGACTCGGACTCGTTGGCCGCCCCACACGCGGCGAGCGCGAGGGTGCTGGCCAGCGCCGTGGAGAGGACGGCGGCGCGCGACCTGGTGCTGAGCTTCAACCCAGTGCCTTTCGAGAGGAGGAGCCCGGACCTCGCTGCCGGGCACGGCGGGATCGACGAGGGGGACGGTAGGCAGCGCAGGTGGCCGGTCCCGGGTCGCTCGGTGAACGGCCGGTGAACGGCCGCTGAGCCCTTCCCGACCGGGTGAGAACGCCGTCACAACCGGTCGGTGAACGACCGCGTGTCAGGTGGCGGACCCGTCCCCAGCAGGGTCCCGCCGCCAGCAGGCGACGTGCCGGACCAGCCCCCGGAGAGGGGCCTCGCTCAGGGGACGCGCCGCCAGGAGACGTCGACGGCGTACCTGCCGAAGCCGCGGCTCTCGTAGAGGTGCACCGCGGCGGCGTTGTCCTCCTCCACGTAGAGGAGCACCTGGTCCAGCCCGCGGCCGCGCAGGTGCGCCAGGCCGAGGTCGGTGAGCGCGCGACCCAGGCCCAGGCCCTGCGCGGTGGGGTCGATGCCGAGCACGTACACCTCGCCGACCGCGTCCGGGCCGGCATCGCCGGGCGGGTGCACCTTGGTCCAGTGGGACCCGAGCAGGGTGCCGCCGGCGTCGGGGTCGCCGCGCCAGGCCAGCAGGAAGCCGGCCGGGTCGAACCAGGGCTCGGCCTCCCGCAGGTGCAGGTCCTCCGGCGTCCACGCGCCCTGCTCGGGGTGGGCGGCGAAGGCGCGGGCGTTCACGCGCAGCCACGCCCCGTCGTCCCGGCCGGGCCGGAAGGCGGCCACGTGCACGTCGTCGGGCAGCGCCGGGCGGGCATCGAGGTCGTCGTCGGTGAGGGGACGGCGCATCTGCAGCAGGACCCGCGCGCGGGTGTAGCCGCGGGCGGTGGCCAGCGCGGTCGCGGCCGGCAGGTCGCCGTGCGCCCACACCCGCAGCGGCCGGCCTGCGGAGAGCTCCTCGAGCCGGGTCAGCAGCGCCGCGCCGACCCCGCGGCCGCGGGCGCCGGGGGCGACGACCAGCTCGGCCTCGGCGTCGTCGGAGGACCCGGGCGGGCCCAGCTCGAGGCGGGCGTAGCCGGTCAGCACGCCGTCCTCGGTGGTGGCGACGACGTCCTGGCCGCCGGGCGGACCGCCGTGCTGCAGGCGCAGCTCGGCCTCCTCCGACAGCGGGCGGACGCCGTCGGCCGCAGCCGCGGCGCGCAGCAGCGCGAGGACGGCCGCGGTGTCCGCGGGGTCGAGCCGCCCGGGGTGACGGACGGTGGGTGCGCTCAGGGCAGGGGGGTGGTGCTGCGGGCGGGACCGGCGACGGCCTCGCCCGACCGCTCCGCCTCGGCGCGCGCCGCGGCGGCCGTGGCGTCGGCGACCTGCTGGTCGAGCTTGTAGCCGACGTTGCGCACGGTGCCGATGAGCGCCTCGTGCTCGGTGCCGAGCTTGGCGCGCAGGCGGCGGACGTGGACGTCGACGGTGCGCGTGCCGCCGAAGTAGTCGTAGCCCCAGATCTCCTGCAGCAGCTGGGCGCGGGAGAAGACTCGGCCCGGGTGCTGGGCGAGGTACTTGAGGAGCTCGAACTCCTTGTACGTCAGGTCCAGCGGCCGGCCGCGCAACTTGGCCGAGTAGCTGTGCTCGTCGATGACCAGCTCACCGGCCTGCGTGAGGCCGCCGTCGACGCCGTCGGCCGGGGTGGTGGCCGCGAGCCGGCGAGCGGTGGCCCAGCGCAGGCGCGCGTCGACCTCGGCGGGGCCGGCGGTGTCGAGCAGGACGTCGTCGACGCCCCAGTCGGCCGACAGGGCGACCAGCCCCCCCTCGGAGAGGACGGCGACCAGCGCCGAGGCCACCCCGGTGGAGGACAGCAGACCGCACAGCGTGCGGGCCTGGACGAGGTCGTGGCGGGCGTCGACGAGGACCACGTCGCCGGAGTCGCCGTCGAGCAGGCTGGACAGCTCGGGGGCCACCACGCGCACCTGGTGTCCGAGCAGGCCCAGGGCGGGCAGCACCTCGGTGGTGGCCTGACGCGCCGCGGTCATGAGCACGAGTCGCATGTCGTCTCCTCGGGGAGGGCATCGACGGCGCTGTCGAACCGAGACCGCAGGATAGCCGATGGGTTCCGCGCCCGAGCCGCGACGGCCGGTCACGACTCCGGAACGGTCCGTGCCGAGGCCGGGACACGCGCACCGCGCCGCTCGTCGAGCGCCGCGCGGGGGGAGGCGTCTGCGACGATCGGGTCACAGCGGGACCCCGCGGCGCCGCCGCGCGGACCGCCGGCCCGGCGAGGAGGGTGCGTGACGACGGCGCTGGACGACCGGGCCGGCACCCGGGCCCTCCACCTGGGCTCCGCCGTCGCCGTCGCGGTCGCCACGGCGCTGCTCGTCCTCGTGCCGGGCCTGGTGGGGGAGCACGGCCGGCCGGCCGCGGTGTTCCTCCTGCAGGTCGCGCTGGCCGCCGGGTGGGTCCTGGCCACCGGCCCCTCGGGTGCGCTCGGGGTCGTCGTCCTGGCCCTGGCGGCCGCCGTCGGCGCCGATCTGCTCGTCGCCCTCGCCGACCGGCCGGGCCCCGGGGTGCTGCTCGCCGTCGCGGGTCCGGCCCTGCTCGCCGCCGTGCTGCACCAGATGCTGCGCCGGCCCCCGCGGCGCGACGTGGTGGGCTCCCTGGGCAGCACGGCGCTGCTGGTGACGGCCACGTGCGCGCTGGCACTGCTCCTGCTGCCCGAGGTCGCGGGGGACACCGGGGACCCGGTCGGCTCGCCGCTGATCGTGGTGGGCGCGGCCCTGGCGGCCGGTCACCTGGTGGACGCCGTGCTGCCCCGGCCCGCGGTCGCGGACGGGGTCGCCCGCGGCGTGCCGGGCCTGCTGCTGGCGCTGGCCGCCGGTGTCGCCGTCGCCCTGGTGGACAGCGGCGCCGGCGACCTGGTCGACGTCCTCTCCGGGGTCACCACCGGCCTGGTGCTCGGACTGGCCGCCGCGCTGGCGGGACTGGCCACCTCCTTCGCCCTGACCGACGCCCTGACCGGTCCGGACGCCGACGCCGACGGCGCCCGGCCCGCCGCCGGGCTGCTCGTGGCGGCGGCACTGCCGCTGGCCCTGTGCGCGCCGGTCCTGCTCGTGCTCGCCGTCGCCTGACCGTGCGCGCGGTCCTGGGGGTCCTCGTCCTCCTCGTCGTCGTCCTCGGCGGGGTCGCGCTGGTGGCCGACCCGGTCGCCGAGGGGATGGCCGAGGACCGGGTCGCCGTGGCGCTGCAGGACGCCGGGGCCCTCGCCGGCACGCCGCAGGTCGACATCACCGGCTGGCCCTTCCTCACGCAGGCGGTGGCCGGCACCTACGACGAGGTGCGCATCGGGCTGACCGCCGCGGACCTCGGCCAGCCCGAGGGCACCCGCGCCGACGTCACGCTGCGCGGTGTGCACGTGCCGCTGTCGGACGCGCTGTCCGGCTCGGTGCAGGAGGTGCCGGTCGACCGCGTCGACGGGACGGCGACGCTGTCCTACGCGCTGCTGTCGCGGGAGCTCGGCGCCGACACCACCCTCGAGCGGGCCGGCGACGGGCTGCGGGTCACCCGCACCGTCGAGGTGCTCGGCTACACCGTGCCGCTCACCGCGGTCGGCGGTGTCGTCCTCGAGGGCGACGAGCTGGTCATCGAGGTCGAGGACGCCGAGGCCGCCGGCGTCGGCGTGCCCGACTTCGTGGTCGACCGGGCCGTGGCGCTGCTGGACCTGCGCTACCCGGTCCGGCTGCCGTTCGGCCTGCAGCTGACCGGCGTCACCCCCGCCGACGACGGCGTCGACGTGGCGGCCCAGGCCACGGACACGGTGTTCCGCCCCTCGTGATGCGGGAATGAGCGGCGTCCCGGCCCGGTTGCGGCCGGGGATGAGCGGGACCGGAGTGCTGGTGCTCGCCGCGGCGCTCGTGCTCACCGCCGTGGCGGCCTGGTGGCTGCGCACCCGCGACGGGCGGCTGCGCGCCGCGCCCGACGAGGCGGAGGAGGACGGCGTGGGACCCACGGCGGTGCTCGAGCGGCTCGGCGTCCGACCCGGCGACGCCGAGCTGACCGTCGTCCAGTTCTCCACCGCCTTCTGCGGGCCGTGCCGGACCACCCGCGCCCGGCTGCAGCACCTGCGGGACACCCGACCGGGCCTGGCCTACGTGCACGTCGACGCCGAGAGCCACCTCGACGCCGTCCGCGAGCTCGACGTCCGGCGCACGCCGACGCTGTTCTACCTGGACCGGCAGGGACGGCTGCTCGGCCGCAGCAGCGGCGCGCTCCGCCCGGAGGACCTCGGTGCCCTCGTCGACGCGCACACGGGGGCCCGGCCGTGATCGGCTACCCTCGCCCCGTGGGCACCCTGCTGACCTCGCGCCGCACAGTGGACCTGTGCCGCGTCGGCAGCTGCCTGTGTCGCGCTTCCTGAGGGCGGCCCCGCTCCGCCCAGACGTGCCCCCGCCGCCGTCCGGAGAGCCCCTCTGATGCCCGACACCCCCGCGCGCACGGTCGACGTGCGCGGCCCCCGCTTCGCCGCGTGGGTGACCAGCGCCGTCCTCGTCCTCGTCCTGCTGCCCGCCAGTGGCCCGCTGGCCGCGGTGCAGGCCGCCGTCTTCGCCGTCGGCGCCGCCGCCGGCCTGCGGTACGCGCCCTACGCGGTGCTCTTCCGCACCCTGGTCGCCCCGCGGCTGGGCCCGGCGCGCGAGCGCGAGCCCGAGGCGCCGGTGCGCTTCGCCCAGCTCGTCGGCCTCGTCTTCGCCGCCGTGGGCGCCGCCGGGTACCTCGCCGGGGCGCCGCTGGTCGGCGCCGTCGCGACCGGCCTCGCGCTGGTGGCGGCCCTGCTCAACGCGGCCACCGGCTTCTGCCTGGGCTGCGAGCTCTACCTCACCGTCCGGCGGGCCCGTCCGGCCCGCACCACCTGATCGTCCGCACACCCACCACAGGGAGGAACACCCCCCATGAGCCGCACCGACGTGCTCGTCACCGCCGACTGGGTCCAGGACCACCTCGGCGACCCCGGTCTCGTCCTCGTCGAGGTCGACGAGGACACCAGCGCCTACGACGGCGGCCACCTCGAGGGTGCCGTCAAGCTGGACTGGAAGAAGGACCTGCAGGACCCGCTGCGCCGCGACTTCGTCGACAGGGGCGCCTTCGAGGCCCTGATGTCCTCCCGCGGCATCGGCAACGACGACACGGTGATCCTCTACGGCGGCAACAACAACTGGTTCGCCGCCTACGCCTACTGGTACTTCAAGCTCTACGGCCACCGGGACGTCAAGCTCATGGACGGCGGCCGCAAGAAGTGGGAGCTCGACGGCCGCCCGCTGTCCAAGGACCCCGTGGAGCGCCCGGCCACGCAGTACACGGCCCAGGACCCCGACCTGTCGATCCGCGCCTTCCGCGACGAGGTCGTCGCCTCGATCGGCTCGAAGAACATCATCGACGTCCGCTCGCCCGACGAGTTCTCCGGCAAGATCCTCGCCCCGGCGCACCTGCCGCAGGAGATGGCGCAGAAGGGCGGGCACGTCCCCACCGCCAAGAACATCCCGTGGAGCAAGGCGGCCAACGAGGACGGCACGTTCAAGAGCGACGAGCAGCTCGAGGCGCTCTACACCGAGCAGGGCTTCGACGACAGCCTGCCGACCATCGCCTACTGCCGCATCGGCGAGCGCTCGAGCCACACCTGGTTCGTGCTGCGCGAGCTGCTCGGCAAGAACGACGTCAAGAACTACGACGGCAGCTGGGTCGAGTACGGCTCGCTGGTCGGCGTCCCGATCGAGAAGTGAGCTGACATGTGCGGAGCCCCGAAGCAGGGTGGTGGCCTGGCCGGCATCGACCTGGCCACCCAGACGGTGATCCAGGGCCAGGTGTGGCACGACGGCGCCCCGGTCGCCGGCGCCTACGTGCGGCTGCTCGACGCCACCGACGAGTTCACCGCCGAGGTGGTCACCAGCCCCGAGGGCGAGTTCCGCTTCTTCGCCGCCCCCGGCGCGTGGAAGCTGCGCTCGCTGGCCCCGGCCGGCCGCGGTGAGCGGGCCGTGTCGGCCGACGTCGGCCTGAACGAGACCACGGTCGTCCTCGCATAAGGACCCACGGCAGCGCCCCTCCCGCACTCGCGGGAGGGGCGTCGTCCTGCTCCGGGGTCCCCGGCCGGGTAGCCGGCTGCCCGGCCCGTCTCACCGGTCGGACGTCGCCCGGTGGCGGGCGTGCCAGGCCGCGGCGGCCAGCCCGGCGGCGACCGCCATCACCGCACCACCCGCGGTCGCGCCGTCGAAGCCGGCCTCGAGCGGTCCGGGCGCCCGGAGCGCCGCGGCGACCCCGGCCACGGCCCCCAGGGCGAGCAACCCGCCCCACACCGCCCAGGCCGTGCCGCGCAGGTCGTCGGGCCGGGACGGCGTCCGGCGCCACCACCGCACCAGCCAGCAGGCCAGCACCACCGCGCCGGCCAGCGTGCTCGCGTGCTGGGCGACGTCGTAGCCGTACCAGTCCTCGCCGAGGGCGCTGCCCACCGGCGCGGCCAGGGCGGGGACGTGCCGGGGGCCCCAGCCCCACCAGTGGGTGAACTGGTCCCAGCCGACGTGCGTGGCCGCACCGACGGCCAGGGCGGCGAGGACGCCGGCGACCGCGCGCACCGACGACAGCCGGGCCCGCGGGCCGGCCGGTGCCGGCACCCGCCGGCGCAGCCCGGCCGGGGCCGCGGCGCGCGCCGGGGCGGCCAGCAGGCCGTGCCAGAGCGCCCACGCCGCGGCGCCGAGGACGACGTCGACGGTGACGACCCCCAGCACGCCGTGCGTCGGCCAGTCCGGGCGGCCGGGGAGGTAGAAGGGGAGGTCCGGCGCCAGGCTGCCGGCCACCAGCGCCGAGGCCGGGAGCCCGGTGCGCAGGAACGGCAGCACCGCCGCGGGGTGGCTCCCAGTGAACGGCACGGCTCCATCCTGCCCGGCGCGGCGGGTCCGGCGGCCGCCCGTGCGGGGGGCCGCCTACCGTGGCGCCGTGGTCGCCGGCTGGGTCCTCGTCGCGCTGTTCGCGGTGGCCGCCCTCGCCTGCCTGCTCGCCGCCCGCCGGCTGGCCCGCCCGGACCGGGACCCGCGCCGGCCGCCGGTCCCGGCGCCGCCCACGCGGTCCCCGCGGGGCCGCTGAGCCCGTCCGCGGCGAGGGGCGGCCGGGGCGCGCCGACTACCGTGGCGGTCATGCCTCCCCGGGACGCCGGCCGGTGACCGGCCCGACCGACCTGCCCGTCGCCGACACCGTCGACGTCCGCTCCGGCCCGGAGGTGGCGCCCGGCCTGCTCTCGGTGCTGCCCCTGCTGGGGGAGTGGCACGGCGAGGGGGTCGCCGCCGGGGGAGACGCCGGCGACCGCCGCTTCGGCCAGTGGGTGCGCTTCGCGCACGACGGCCGCGACTTCCTCGCCTACGAGTCGCGCACCTGGCTGATCGGCGACGACGGCCGGGTGGAGGGGCCCGGCGTCCGCGAGGCCGGCTTCTGGCGGCCGCGCGGCCAGGACGACGTCGAGCTGCTGGTCACCAGCCCCGAGGGCATCGTCGAGCTCTACGTCGGGACGGCGCGCACGACCACGAGCTGGGAGCTGACCAGCGACGTCGTGGCCCGCACCCCGGACGCGCCGGACACCACCCGCGCCGTGCGGCTCTACGGCATCGTCGAGGGGGCGCTCATGTACGCCGTCGACCGCGCCGGGGCCGACACCCCGTTGCGCCCGACCATGTCGGCCCGGCTGGAGCGGCTCCGGTGAGCGGGCCGGTGAGCGGATCGGAGCACGGGCCGGCGCGCACCCCGCGCCAGGTCGCCGACCGCTTCGTCGACGCCGTCTGCGACCTCGACCCGATCGTCGCGACGTCGCTGGGCACCCGGCCCGGCGACGACCGGCTGCCGGACCCCAGCCCGGCCGGCCTGGAGGCCGAGGCCGAGCTGGCCCGCCGCACGCTCGCCGAGCTCGACGCCGTCCTCGCCGCCGACCCGGCCCTGGCCGACGACGCGGTCGAGCGCCGCTGCGCGCGGCTGCTGCGCGAGCGCCTGGGCGCCGAGCTGGCCGCGCACGACGCCGGCGAGGGGTTCCGCGCGCTGTCCAACCTGTTCAGCCCGGTGCACTCGATCCGGCAGGTCTTCCTGCTCATGCCGACGGCGACCGAGGAGGACTGGTCCGTCGTCGCGCGCCGGATGGCCCGCGTGCCCGAGGCCTACCGCGGCTACCGGGAGACGCTGCGCGAGGGCGCCCGGCGCGGGCTCCTCGTCGCGCCGCGGCAGGTCTCCACCGTCGTCGGCCAGCTCGGCGAGTGGCTCTCCGGGCCGTTCTTCGGCGGGCTGGCCGCCTCCGGCCCGGACGCGGTCCGCGGCGACCTCGACGCCGCCGCCCGCGAGGCCGACGCCGCGGTGGCCGAGGTCCGCGACTTCCTGCGCGACGAGTACCTCCCGCAGGCCGAGGGGACGCAGGACGCCGTCGGCCGCGACCGGTACGCGATCGCCGCGCGCCGGTGGAACGGTTCCGACCTCGGCGCCGGGCAGGGGCTGGAGGAGGCCTGTGCCTGGGGCTGGTCGGAGCACCGGCGGATCCTCGCCGAGCAGCGGGCCGAGGCGCAGGCGCTGCGGCCGGGCGCCACGCCGATCGAGGCGATGCGGTGGCTCGACGAGCACGGCCCCGCGGTCGAGGGCGTCGAGGCCATCCGGCAGCGGCTGCAGTCGATGATGGACGAGGCGATCGCGGCGCTGGACGGCACGCACTTCGACCTCGCCGAGCCGGTGCGCCGCGTCGAGGCGATGATCGCGCCGCCCGGCAGCGCCGCGGCGCCGTACTACACCCGCCCGGCGCAGGACTTCTCCCGACCCGGCCGCACCTGGCTGCCCACCCTGGGCCGCGAGCGCTTCCCGCTGTGGGACCTGGTCTCCATCTGGTACCACGAGGGCGTCCCGGGCCACCACCTGCAGCTCGCCCAGTGGGCCCACGTCTCCCGCGACCTGTCGACCTACCAGACCTCCCTGGGCTCGGTGAGCGCCAACGTCGAGGGCTGGGCGCTCTACGCCGAGCGGCTGATGGACGAGCTCGGGTACCTGACCGAGCCCGGCGCCCGGATGGGCTACCTCGACGCCCAGCAGCTGCGGGCGATCCGGGTGGTCATCGACATCGGCATGCACCTGCGGCTGCCGGTCCCGGACGACGCCGAGGGCGTGCTGGCCGGGCACCGCGGGCGGCCGTGGACGCCGGAGCTGGCGCGGGCCTTCGCCGGCGAGCACCTCGGCAGCGACCCGGCCTTCCTCGACAGCGAGCTGATCCGCTACCTGGGACTGCCCGGGCAGGCGATCAGCTACAAGCTGGGCGAGCGCGCCTGGCGGGCCGGCCGGGACGCCGCCCAGCGGGCCCGGGGCGCGGACTTCGACCTCAAGGCGTGGCACATGGCCGCGCTCTCGCAGGGTTCGCTCGGTCTCGACGACCTCGAGGCGGAGCTCGCGCAGCTCTAGGCAGGACGGAGGCCGACCAGGCGGGCCAGCTCGGCGCTCACGCGGGCGAAGTAGGCGTCCGCGTCCTCGACGGAGCCGACGAGCTGGCCGAACAGCTCGAAGCTCACCGACCCGAACAGCGCGCTGTAGGCCAGCAGCGCGCGCACCCGGACGGTGTCGTCGATGGCGGGGTGGTCCTGTCCGAGGACCTCGACGGCGGCGTCGCCGAGCAGGCCGGGCTCCCGGCCGCCGCCGTCCCCGGTGACCAGCCCCGCGCGGGCCGCGTCGCCGAGGATGCGGCCGAGCACGATGCCGACCCGGGACGCGGGCGGGACGGTGTCCCGGGGTGCGGTGTACCCGGGCACGGGGGAGCCGTAGAGCAGCGCGTACTCGTGCGGGTGCGCCCGCGCCCACGCGCGCACCGCCGAGCACGCGGCCGTCCACCGCTGCTCCGGCGGCGCGGCGGCGTCGTCGGCGGCCTCGACGGCGGCCCCGAGGTCGTCGTAGCCGTCGATGATCAGCCGGGTCAGCAGGTCGTCGCGGCTCGGGAAGTAGCGGTAGACGGCCGACGAGGCCATCCCCAGCTCCCGGGCCACCGCCCGCAGCGACAGCGCGGCGGCGCCCACCTCGGCGAGCTGGCGGCGGGCGGCACCGGCGATCTCGGCGGTCAGCTCGGCACGGACGCGCTCGCGGGCGGTGGGCACGACGCCATGCTGACCGAACGAGAGCACTGTACGCAAGGGAGAGCACTGCGCTTGAGAGGACGGAGGCAGTGCGCGAGCGTCGTCCTCGGACGAGAGCACCGCTCTCGACGGAGCTCCTCAGGAGGAGACGTGGCACTGCACGTGATCGTGGGCAAGGGGCCGGTGGGCCTGACGACGGCGGAGCTGCTGGCCGACCGGGGGCACCGGGTGCGGGTGCTGTCCCGCAGCGGCGGGACCTCCACCGACCGGGTCGAGCACCGCCGGGTGGACGCGGCCGACGCCGCCGGGCTGACCGCGGCGGCCACCGGCGCCGCGGCCCTCTACAACGCCGTCAACCCGGCGTACGACCGCTGGACGACCGACTGGCCGCCGGTGGCCGCCGCACTGCTCGCCGCCGCCGAGCGCACCGGCGCCGTGCTGGTGACGATGTCGAACCTCTACGTCTACGGCCGCCCCACCGGGCCGATGACCCCGGACGGCCCGCTGGCCGCCACCGACACCAAGGGCCGGGTGCGGATCGCCATGTGGCGCGAGGCGCTGGCCGCCCACGAGGCCGGCCGCATCCGGATGACCGAGGCGCGGGCCGGGGACTTCGTGGGCCCGCAGGTGCCGGCCGGCCACTCCCACCTCGTCCGCCAGCTCCCGGCCCTGCGCCGCGGCCGCCGTGCCTGGGTGGTCGGCGACCCGGACGCGCCGCGCAGCTGGACGTACCTGCCCGACGTCGCCGCGACGCTGGCAGTGCTCGGCACCGACGAGCGGGCGCTCGGCCGGGCGTGGCACGTCCCGAGCAACCCGCCGCGCTCGCAGCGCCAGGCCCTGGCCGACCTGGCCCGGGCGATGGGGCGCCGGCCGGTGCCGGTCAGCGGCGTCCCGTGGCCGGTGCTGCGGGCGGTCGGCCGGTTCTCGCCGGTGGTGCGCGAGGTCGTCGACATCCGGCACCAGTTCGACCAGGAGTACGTCCTCGACGCCACCGCGACGACGCAGGCGTTCGGGCTGGCGGCCACCCCGTGGGACCAGGTGCTCGCGGCGACCGCCGGGGCGGCCGAGCCCGCGCGGGTCTCCGGCTAGCGCGGCTCGACCGGGTTGACCGGGTCGCTGTCGGGGGTCACCGGGTCGCCCGGCTGCGCGGGGGCGACCTCCAGCCGGGTGGCCAGCAGCGCGTCGACGGCGTCCACGCTGCCGCCGACGTAGGTGCTCATCAGGGCGGGGTCGGTGACCACGCACCAGGCCCGGTCGGCCGGCCACCACAGCGCGGCGCTCTGCTCGTGCGGCTCGGGGGCGAAGTTGGTGGCGGCCCGCTCGACGGGGCCGCGCACCAGGAGCAGGTCGACGCGGGGGAGTCGCAGCCGCGGCAGGTCGGCCGCGCCGCCGTCGTCCCAGCCGAACCAGCACTCGCGGGGCGTGCCGGTCTCCAGCGCCAGGACGGCGGCCACCTCGCCGGCGACGTGCTCGACGAGGTGGCCCTCGGCGGGGGCGTCGTTCCACACGCCGGGCTGGTCGAGCTCGCTGACGAAGTCCCAGGACCCGGTGATGCCCGGCCACTGCATGAGGCGGTGCGGGCTGGTGCCGTTGGCCGCGGCCACCTCGTCCCAGCGGACGTGGACGTCGTCGTCGCCGGCGTAGCGGACGGCGGGGTGGAACACGCGGGCGTAGGCGGGGAAGCGGGCCGGCAGGAGCGCGGCCACGGTGTCCGGGGTGGCGGCGCGGACCGCCTCGGCGATCCAGCGTCCGGCCGGTGCACTGCGCGTGGCGGTGTCCACGGCCGCTCGGCCCTCCCCGGCGGTGCGGCTGGGGACGGTCCCCAGGGACGGACGACCCCCGGGCTGCTCCACGGCGCCACCGAGGAGGCGGCTGCGCGTGGGCCGACTGGACGAGTGTCGGCGGCCCGGGGGTCGGGTGACTGTCCGGTTCTCGCTCGCCGCCGTGCGACGGACGGGCGATCAGGATGCCGGCGTTCGGGTTCCACTCCGAACGGGCGGCCCATCTGGACGGCGGCTAGCGGACAGCCACCTCACGAGTCCTGTGCGAAGTCAACGTGTCGGACCACCTCCCCTCTCGTGTACCTCGACGGTACGACGGCCCGGGGCGTTCGGCAACGACGTGGTTCAGCCGTCGGCGGACGTCCGCCGGCCCGGCCCCGGGACGTCGGGACCGTCGAGGCCGCGCTGGTAGACGTCGGGGACGTCGTCCTCGTCGGCGTCGATCTGCTCGAGCTCGGAGATCCGTCGGTACCGCCGGTTGCGCAGCCGCAGCACGACGGTGGCCAGGAGGGCCGACAGCACGGTCCCGACGAGCACGCCGACCTTGACGTGGTCGTCGCGCTCGCTGCCCACCCCGAAGGCCAGCTCGCCGATGAGCAGCGACACGGTGAACCCGATCCCGCCGAGCAGCGCCATGCCGACCAGGTCGGGCCAGCCCAGGTCGTCGGCGAACTCGGCACGGGTGAACCGGGTGACCAGCCACGTGGCGCCGACGATGCCGACCACCTTGCCCGCGACCAGGCCGACGACGATGCCGAGCGCCACCCGGTCGCCGAGGGACTCGACCAGTCCGGACAGCCCACCGACGGTGACGCCGGCCGCGAAGAAGGCGAACACCGGCACCGCCACGCCGGCCGAGATCGGGCGGAAGCGGTGCTCGAGGTGCTCGGCCAGCCCCGGCCCCGCACCCGGGCCGCCCGCCGCCTCGCTGCGCACCACCGGGACGGTGAAGGCCAGCAGCACGCCGGCGACGGTGGCGTGCACCCCGGACTCGTGCACGAACACCCAGGTGAGCACCGCGAGCGGCAGCAGCAGCCACCACGAGCGGATCCGCTTCTGCACCAGGAACCCGAAGACGGCGAGCGGGACCAGCGCCAGCGCCAGCCAGCCGGCGGCCAGCGAGGTCGTGTAGAAGATCGCGATGATCGTGATGGCCAGCAGGTCGTCGACGACGGCGAGGGTGAGCAGGAAGGTCCGCAGCGCGCTCGGCAGGTGGGTGCTGATCACCGCCAGGACGGCGAGGGCGAAGGCGATGTCGGTCGCCGTCGGGATCGCCCAGCCGCGCAGGCCGCCCGCGCCGCCGAGGTTCACCAGCGTGTAGAGCACCGCCGGCACGACCATCCCGCCGACCGCCGCCGCCACCGGGAGCGCCGCCCGGCGCGGGTCGCGCAGGTCGCCGGCGACGAACTCGCGTTTGAGCTCCAGGCCGGCGACGAAGAAGAAGACGGCGAGCAGCCCGTCGGCGGCCCAGGTCCCCAGCGTCAGGTCCAGGTGCAGCGACGCCGGTCCCACGCGGGTGTCGCGCAGCGTCTCGTAGGACTCCGCCCAGGGCGAGTTGGCCCAGGCCAGCGCCGCGACGGTGCCGGCGAGCAGCAGGACGCCGCCGACGGTCTCCTTGCGCAGGACGTCGGCGATCCGGCTGGTCTCGGCCCAGGAGCCGCGTGCGAAGACGCGGGTGGATCCGTGGGGGGCGTTCATGCGGCGGCTCCGGGGGGAGGGGTCGGGTGCGACACCGCCGACCAGACTTCCCGGCACACCGCGCGTCAGGGTATCGGTGCGCGCCCGTCGTCGCCGTCCGTGCACGGGGCCGGTCCGTAGAGTGGGCGCCGTGGACCCCCGCCCGGCACCGCCCCCGCGGGAGCGGTCCCTGCGGCCGGCGGAGCTGGCCGGCCGGCGCGTGGGCGTCTGGGGGTACGGCCGGGAGGGCCGCGCCGCCGTCCGCGCCGCCCTGGCCGCCGGCGCCGCCGGGGTGCTCGTCGCCGACAGCCGCCCGGTCGACCCCGCGCAGCTGCCCGCCGGGGTGAGCGCCACGACCGACGTCGCGGACCTCACCGGGTGCGACGTCGTCGTGCGGTCGCCGGGCATCAGCCCCTACCGGGAGGACGCCCGGCTGCTCGCCGAGCGCACCGTCGTCACCACCGGCACGGGGATCGCGCTGGCCGAGGCCGCCGGGCGTGGGGTTCCGGTGCTGTGCGTGACCGGCACCAAGGGCAAGAGCACCACCAGTGCCCTGGCCGCCGCCGTCCTCACCGCGGCCGGCCGCCCGGCGGTGCACGCCGGGAACATCGGGACGCCGCTGCTCGACGTCCTCCTCGACGGTGTCGGCGACCGGACGCTCGTCGTCGAGGTCTCCAGCTACCAGGCCGCCGCCGTCCCGGACTTCCGCGGCCGTGGCGCGCTCACCTCGCTGGCGCCCGAGCACCTCGACTGGCACGGCTCGGTGCAGACCTACTACCGCGACAAGCTGCGGGTCTTCACCGCCTGCCCCGGGCGCTCGGTGGCCGTGAGCGCGCAGGCCCGGCCGCTGGCGCAGCGGTACCTCGACCCCGCGCAGCTGGTCGACCCCGCCGAGGTGGTCCCCGCCGACCTCGCCGCGCGCCTGGCCCCGGCACACCTGCCCGGCGCGCACAACCGCAGCAACGTCGAGGTGGCGCTGGCCGCCTGCGCCCTGACCGGCCTGGACCTCGCCGCCACCGCCGACGCGGTCACCTCCGCCGTCGCCGGGTTCCGGGCGCTGCCGCACCGGCTCTCGCCCGTGGCCACCCTCGACGGCGTCACCTTCGTCGACGACACGCTGAGCACCACGCCGGTCTCGGTGCTCGCCGCCCTCGACGCGCTCGCCGGACGGCCGGTCACGCTCGTCGCCGGGGGGCAGGACCGCGGCCTGGACTACACCGACCTGGCCCGGACGTTGGTGGCCCGGCGGGAGGCCGTCGCGCTGGTCACCGTCCCCGACACGGGGGCGCGGCTGGCCGCCGACGTCCGCCGGGAGGCCGCGGGCGTCCCGGTGCGCCTGGCCGAGACGGCGTCGCTGGAGGAGGCGGTGGCGACGGCGCGCGCGACCACTCCGCCCGGCGGGGTCGTCCTGCTCTCGCCCGGCGCCCCCAGCTACAACCGCTTCCGCGACTTCGAGGAGTTGGCAGCCACCTATGAGCAGATCCTCGTCGACGCCGGCGCCGAGCGCGTCCGTGCGTCCTGAGGTCGGCCCCTTCGTCGTCGCCGGCCGGTCCCTGGACCCCGCGACCGGCGAGGCGGCCTTCACCTACCGGCTGGGGGACGACGAGTTCACCGAGCGGGTGACCCTCGACCCCGCGCTGTTGACCGGCCCGGTGCCCTCCCACGTCTCCGCCGCGCTCGACCTCGTGCACCTGGTCATGGGCACCAGCTACTACAAGCTCGCCGCGCCCGGCCGGGTCGTCGTCGAGGGAGCGGTCACCGCCGCCCAGCTCGCCGTCGCGCAGGCCGCCTACACCGACGGGCTGGGGGAGTTCGCCGCGGTCAACCGGCTGCCGGTGCCGCACCGCGTCGAGTTCGAGGCGGAGCTCTCCGAGCACCCGCCCGCCCCCGCCGCCGGCGCCCGCGGGGCGCTGCTGCCGGTGGGCGGCGGCAAGGACTCCGCGCTCGCCCTCGTGGTGGTCCCCGACGGGACCGCGCTGGCGATCAACCCGACCGGCGCGCAGCGCGACGTCGCCCGCGCCGCCGGGGTGCCGCTGGTCGAGGTCCGCCGCAGGCTCGACCCGCTGCTGGCCGAGCGCACGGCGCAGGGCGGCCTCAACGGGCACGTGCCGGTGACCGCGATCAACTCGGCGGTCTCGACGCTGGCCGCCGTCCTCGGCGGCTACGGCCCCGTGGTCTTCGCCAACGAGCGGTCCGCCGACGAGGAGACGCTCACCATCGGCGGCGCGAGCGTCAACCACCAGTACTCGAAGTCCTTCGCCTTCGAGCAGCTGTTCGCCGCGGCCGCCGCGGAGCTCGGCGTCGGCTACTTCAGCCTCACCCGGCAGCTGTCGGAGCTGGCCACGGTGGCCGCCGTCGCCGCAATGCCGCTGCGCGCCGACATCCTCAGCTGCAACCGGTCCTACACGCAGCGGCACACGGGCGGGCAGGCCGAGCAGCGCTGGTGCCTGCACTGCGACAAGTGCCTGTTCACCTTCCTGTGCTTCGCGGTGTTCCTCCGGCCGGCCGAGGCGGAGGCGATGTTCGGGGGCAACCCGCTGGCCGACCCCTCGCTGGCCGACGGCTTCCGGAAGCTGTGGGCGACGGAGAAGCCGTTCGACTGCGTGGGGGAGCGGGCCGAGAGCGCGGCGGCGATGGCGCACCTGGCGGCCAGCCGGTCCTGGGGCGACGCCCCGGTCGTGCGGCTGCTCGGGGCGGAGGCCGCCGCGGCCGCCGAGGTCACCGGCGCCACCGTCGCGCGGTTCCTCGCCCCGCGCGGCGCACACGCCGTCCCCGAGCGGTACCTCGAGGCGCTGCAGCAGGTGCTGGCCGGCTCCCGCAGCGCCGTCGCGTGAGGCCCCGTCCGGAGGCTCGCCCCGAGCGTGCGAGGGGTGAGGGGGACGGGGGCCTTCTAGGCTCGGCGGGGTGACCACCGAGCAGGGGCCCGTGCCGCTGGCCGAGCGGCTGCGGGCCCAGGGCCTGCGGCTGACGCCCCAGCGCCAGCAGGTCCTGGCCGCCGTCGCCGAGCTCGACCACGCCACCCCCGAGGCCATCGGCGCCCGGCTGCGGGAGCAGGCCGGGCCCGGCGGCGCGGCGCCCGACACCTCCACCGTCTACCGGACCCTGGAGCTGCTCGAGCGGCTCGGCCTGGTCTGGCACACCCACCTGGGCAAGGGGGCGCCGGTCTACCACGCCTCCGAGCACCCCCACCTGCACGTGGTCTGCGCCTCCTGCGGGGACATCGCCTCGGCCGACCCGGCGCTGCTCGACCAGGCCGCGGAACGTCTGGCCGCCGATCTCGGTTTCACCGTGGACGTGGGGCACGTCGCGCTGTCGGGGACGTGCCGCCGCTGCCGAGAGTCCGGGACGGAGCAGTCATGACCACCACCTCACCGCTGGCCACGCGGCCGGGCGCTGTCGTCGCCGAGGGCTCGACCGTCGCCGCGCACCACGGCGACCCGCTGCGCGAGCAGCGGCTGCTCGCCGAGGGCGCCGGCCTGGTCGACCGCGGCGACCGCGACGTCCTCACCGTCCCCGGCGCCGACCGGCTGACCTGGCTGCACAGCCTGACCAGCCAGCACCTCGAGCGGCTGGCCGACGGCACCGGCACCGAGGCGCTGGTCCTCTCGCCGCACGGCCACGTCGAGCACCACCTCGTCCTCGCCGAGCTCGGCGGCACCACCTGGGCCGACGTCGAGCCGGGCACGGGTGCCGCGCTGCAGACCTTCCTCGACCGGATGCGGTTCATGCTCCGGGTCGAGCCGGCCCTGGTCACCGACGCGTGGGCGCTGCTCTCCGTGGTCGGCCCCCGCACACCGGAGGTGCTGGCCGCAGCCGGGCTGCCCGCGCCGGACGCGCCGTACGCCGTCGCGGCCCTGCCGGACGGGGGCTGGGTCCGCCGCATGCCGCCCCTCGGCGACGGCGGCGCCACGGCGTTCGACCTGCTCGTGCCCCGGGCCGACCTGGCCGCTCACGCCGACGCGCTGACCGCCGCGGGCGCCGGTGCCGCCGGGGCCGACGCCTACGAGGCCCTGCGGGTCGAGGCCCGCCGGCCGCGGCTGGGCGCCGACACCGACCACCGGACCATCCCCAACGAGCTGGAGTGGCTGTCCACCGCCGTCCACCTCGAGAAGGGCTGCTACCGCGGGCAGGAGACCGTCGCCCGCGTGCACAACCTCGGCCGCCCGCCGCGGCGGCTGGTCCTGCTGCACCTCGACGGCGTCAGCGAGGACCTGCCGGCCCCCGGGACGCCGGTCGTGTCCGGCACCCGCGAGGTCGGGCGCACCGGCACCGTCGTCCGCCACCACGAGCTCGGCGTCGTCGCACTGGCCCTGGTCAAGCGGTCGGTGACCCCCGACGCCGAGCTGACCGTGGGGGGCTCGCAGGCCGCGCTGGACCCCGACGACGCCCCCGACGCGCTCGACGACACCCGGGTCGCGGCCCGCGACCGGGTCCGGGCCGTCCGGTCTGCCACCATCGGGCGGTGACCTCCGTGAGCCCCGAGCCGCCCCCCGCCGGTGGGCCGGCCGTCGACGCGCTGCTGGCCCCCGGCTTCCTGGAGGGCGTGGACTCGCGCCCCATGTCCGAGGTGCGGGTGCTGCGCCGCCGGGCCGAGCAGGAGGAGGTCAACCTCTCCTACACGCGGCGGCTGCTGCAGGGCCGGCTCGACATCGTCCGCCGCGAGCTGCAGCGCCGCGCCGAGCACGACGGCCGCTCGCTGCTGGACCTGCTGCCGGAGATCCTCTCCGAGAAGGGCCGCGGCCCCGCGCACGGCCTGGGTCGCCACCAGACGGTGCAGCCGGCCTCGCCCGGCGACTACGAGTCCTGGGTGAACGGCCTGACGCCCGACGTCGACCTGTCGGCGGTCCCCGAGCTGCCCGACGCCGACCTCGAGCGGGCCGCCCGCTCGCTGGCCGCGGCCGAGGGCTCGCTGTCCGAGCGGCGCCGCGGCGTCCAGCAGGTCATGGACACCCTCGCCGGCGAGCTGGCCCGCCGGTACCGCAACGGCGAGGCCGACGTCGCCGCCCTGCTCGCCGACGAGGGACGCCACTGAGGATGGACCACTCTCCTCCCCACGCCTCGCAGGCTCGGCGCGGGACCCTGGGGAGTGGCCGTTCCAGTACGTCACCCTGGCCGGACGCTCCCGTCCTCGCCGAGGTCTGGCGTTCGGGGTTCCTCGAGTCGGTGCACCGCGGGGCGCTCGTCGTCGTCGGTCCCGACGGGGAGGTGCGCTGGTCGGCCGGTGACGTCGGGCGGCCGGTGCTGCCGCGTTCGGCGAACAAGCCCGTGCAGGCCACCACCTACCTGGCCGCCGGCTGGCGACCCCGCCGCGGCGAGGAGCTGGCCGTCGCCGCCGGCTCGCACGCCGGCGAGGACGGCCACCGCGACCTCGCCGCGGCCGTGCTGGCCGCCGCCGGGCTGGGCCCCGAGGCTCTCGGCTGCCCACCGGCGCTGCCCGGCCACGAGCCCACCCGCGCCGCCTGGCTGGTCGCCGGCCGCGAGCCGGAGCGGCTGGCCATGAACTGCTCCGGCAAGCACGCCGCCATGCTGGCCGCGTGCGTGGCGGCCGGCTGGCCCCCGCGGGGCTACCTCTCGCGGGACCACCCGCTGCAGCAGGCGATCGAGGCCCGGCTGGCCGCGGCGGCCGGTGAGCCGGTCGCCGCCGTCGTCGTCGACGGGTGCGGTGCGCCGCAGCACGGGCTGTCGCTGACCGGGCTCGCCCGCGGCGCCGGCTCGCTGGTGGCCGCGCCGGCGGGGAGCCCGGAGCGGGCGGTGGCCGACGCGATGCGGGCGCACCCCTGGTACGTGGCCGGCACCGGCCGGGAGGACACCGACCTCATGACCGCCGTCCCCGGCCTGCTGGTCAAGGGCGGTGCCGACGGCGTGCACGTCGCCGCCCTGCCCGGCCGCGGCGCGGTCGCCCTCAAGCTCGACGACGGCGGCGACCGCGGGCGGGCCCCCGTGCTCGCGGCCGGCCTGCGCCTGCTCGGGGTGGACGCCGGGGCGCTGGCGCGCTGGACGGTCACCCCGGTGACCGGAGGGGACGGCGTGGTCGGGGAGGTCCGCCCGGCCGCGGTCCTCCTCGGCTGAGCAGCGACACGCGGGTGTGAGGGGACTCACGGGCAGCTGCCGGCCACTGCGCTTGCAACAGCTAGCACTGCTGGTTAACGTCGAGTCGTGCAGACCCCTGGCGAGTTCGTCACCGGCCAGGTGAGGTCGGTCCGCGACAAGGTGGACCAGCTCGCCGGCAGCGTGGCGGAGACCGTCGCGGCCGAGGCCCAGCAGGTCTCGTCGGTGCGCTCGCAGGTGGGGGAGTACATCCGGGAGCAGCGCAGCGCCGCCCGGGTGTCCCTGCGCGAGCTGGCCCGCACCGCCGGGGTGAGCAACCCCTACCTGTCCCAGGTGGAGCGGGGCCTGCGCAAGCCGTCGGCGGAGATCCTCGCCGCCATCGCCAAGGGCCTGCAGATCTCGGCCGAGACGCTCTACGAGCAAGCGGGGATCCTCGACCGGCGGGCCGGCAACCCCGACACCGTCGCGGCGATCCGGTCCGACGACCAGCTCTCCGAGCGGCACAAGGCCGTGCTGCTGGAGCTCTACGAGACCTACGTCCGCGAGCACGCCGCGACCGCGCCCGACGGCGCGGTACCGCGGCCCCCCGCGACCACCCACGACCGGACCCCCGGGACCCCTCCGGCCCCGAACCCCTCCAAGGAGTCAGCATGAGCACCAACGACACCCTCAAGCAGGTCGCCGAGCGCGGCCGCACCCCGCTGCTGGCCGCCGTCGGCGCCGGTGACCTCGCCGTCGAGCAGGCCCGCACCGCGCTCGCCACGCTCCGCTCGCGCGCCGAGGCCCTCCCCGGCGAGGCCCAGGTCCAGGTCGACCTGGCCGCCAAGGAGGCCCGCACCCGCGCCGAGCTGGCCGCCGGCCGCGCCCGTCAGCTGGCCGTCGCCGTCCGCCCCGACACGGTCGCCAACACGGTCGCCGAGCTGCTCGAGACGGCCCGCACCCAGGCCCTCAGCACCGTCGAGGCGCTGGCCGACCGCGGCGCCGACGTCCTCCAGGAGCTGCGCCGCCAGCCGGCCTTCCGCCGGTTCGCCGGTCAGGCCGAGCAGGTCGTCGACCGCGTCGAGGGCGCCGTCGAGGAGGTCATCGAGGAGACCGCCGAGGCCGTGACCGAGGCCTCCGACGAGGTCACCTCGCTGGTCCAGAAGGCCGCCTCGAAGACCGCCAAGGCCGCCGCCAAGGCCGAGGCCGTCGTCGACGAGGCCGCCGACTCCGCCAAGGCCGCGATCGAGGAGACGGCCGAGACCGTCGAGGAGGCCACCGCCAAGGCCGCCCGCAAGCCGGCCAAGCGCACCACCTCGGCCGCGAAGGCCGGCGCCAAGGGCACCTCGGCGCGCGTGAGCCGCGCCCGCGCCGCCAAGAGCACCGACTGAGGAAGGACCCCCTCGCCCCCACGCCTCGCTCCGCTCGGCGCGGGCCCCTGCGAGGGGGCCGTTCCCTCACCTCACCCGCTCGGGGCCGTACGTGCCCCGGAGGGGCCACAGGACCAGGGCCCCGGAGCTGCGCCTGCGCTCCGGGGCCCTGTGCCGTCCTGGGGGATCCCCCGTCGGAGGGGTCGCCGGGACACACCCGGCGGGTACCCTCTGGGCATGTCGTTCGACGGAGTCCTGCTCCTCGGCCTGTACGGGCTCGCGCTGGCGCTGGCCCTCTGGGCCTTCGTCGACGCCGTCGTCCGCCCGGCCGCCGGCTACGTCGCCGCCGGCAAGCTGACCAAGCCGGCCTGGGCGGCGATCACGGCCCTGGCCGCGGTCGTCATCTACTTCCAGACGCCGATGAGCTTCCTCGGCCTGCCCGCGGTCATCGCGGCGGTCGTCTACCTCGTCGACGTGCGCCCCGCCGTGCGCGGGGTCCAGCGGGGCAACACCAGCTGGTGACCCGTGGCCGGCGGCGCCCGGCCACGGAGGGGCCCCGCTAGCGGTCGTCGCGGGGCATGACGACCCACAGCACCAGGTAGGCGATGAACTGCGGTCCCGGCAGGACGCAGGACACGACGAAGGCCAGCCGCAGCCCGCTGGTCGACAGCCCGTAGCGGCGGGCGATGCCGGCGCAGACCCCGGCGATCATCTTGTGGTGGGTGTCGCGGGCCAGCCGGCGCGGCGCGGGGTAGGTCATGTCCCGACCCTAGGCGCGGCCGCGGACCCGGGCATCGGGGAAGACCCTGGTCACCGGCTGAACACACCCGGAGGCGGCTCGGGTGAGGGGGTGGCCTCCGCGTCGTGCACCGGCTGCGCCGTCCCCGCGAACCGGTCCAGGTCGTCCCCGGCCACCACCCGCGCCGGCATCGGGTCACCGGCGCAGCGCCGGGTCAGCCCCTCGACGGGCAGGGGCGCCTCGGAGGCGACCGCCACCAGGTTGCCGAAGCGGCGACCGCGCAGCGTGCCCGGCTCGGCCAGCACGCAGACGTGCCGGAACACCGCGCGCAGCGTGGCCACCTGGCTGCGCGCGAACCGCAGCGGCGGGCCGTCGGCCACGTTGGCGGCGAGCACGCCGTCCGGCCGCAGCACCCGCCGCGCCTCGGCGGCGTACTCGACCGTGGTCAGGTGCGCCGGCGTCCGGGCGCCGGCGAAGACGTCGCTGACGACGACGTCGGCGCTGCGCGGGGGCAGCGCCGCCAGCCCGGCGCGGGCGTCGGCGGCCCGCACCCGCACCCGCGCGCCGCGGGGCAGCGGCAGGTGCGCGCGGACCAGGTCGGTGAGCCGCTCGTCGAGCTCCACCACCCGCTGCCGCGAGCCCGGCCGGGTCACCGCCAGGTAGCGGGCCAGCGTCAGCGCACCCCCGCCGAGGTGGACGGCGTCCACCGGCTCACCCCCCGGTGCGGCCAGGTCCAGCACGTGGCCCATCCGCCGCACGTACTCGAACTCCAGGTGCGCGGGGTCGTCGAGGTCGACGTGCGACTGCGGCGTGCCGTCGACCACCAGCACCCAGGAGCCGTCGCGGTCGGCGTCGCCCAGGAGCTCGGCGGTGCCGCCGTCGACCGCGGTGGGACCGGGCGGGACGACGGAGGAGCGGTCGGAGCGCCTCACGCGGGCGCCACCGCCGACCAGCGGACGGTCAGCTCCCCGTGCCTCCAGCGCCGGGTGGAGCCGACCAGCGGCCAGCCCTCGTCGGCCAGCGCCTGCACCGCCGCCGCCCACCGCTGGCGGGGGCCGAAGGTGGACAGGCCCGCCGCGGCGGCCCACGCCGCGTCGAGGGCGCGGAGGAAGCCGTGCACCGGCCGGCCCGGGACGTTGTGGTGGATCAGCGCCTTGGGCAGCCGCTCGGCGAGGTCCGAGGGGCGGTCGAGGTCGGCGACGCGCGCGGCGAGGGTGAGCGTGAGCGGCCCGTCGGCGTCCAGCGCCACCCACGTCGCCCGCCGTCCCCACTCGTCGCAGGTGCCCTCCACCAGCAGCCCGCCGGGACCCAGCGCGGCGCACATGGTCTCCCACGCCTGCGCCGCCGAGGCCTCGTCGTACTGGCGCAGCACGTTGAAGGCCCGGACCAGCACCGGCTGCAGCCCGGCCAGCTCGAAGCCGCCGACGCGGAAGTCGACGCGCGGCGGGTCGCGGTCGTCGGCGACGGCGGCCACCCGGGCGGGGTCGATCTCCAGGCCGACCACCTCGAGGCCGGGCACCTCCGGGCTCAGCCGCTCGGCCAGCTCCAGCGTGGTCACCGCCGAGGAGCCGTAGCCGAGGTCGACCACCAGCGGCCGGGCGGCGTCCCGGATCCGCGGCACCTGGGTGGCCTGGATCCAGCGGTCCACGCGGCGCAGCCGGTTCGCGTTCGTCGTCCCCCGCGTCGGCAGGCCCAGGGCCCGCGCCCGTCCCGCGGCCAGCCGGGGGCTCGCCCGCCGGGGAGCGAGGCTCGCCCGGCGCTTGTGCTCGCTGCCCCCCTCGCTCACCGGCGCCGAGGGTAGTCCGCCCCCGGAGCCGGTCGGCGAGCCGCGGCTACCGTGGGGCGGTGCTCGTCCGCTCAGACGCCCGTCTCGCCGACCTCACCACCCTGGGGGTCGGTGGCCCCGTCGACCGGCTGGTCGAGGTCGCCGACGCCGACGAGCTGGTCGCCGCCGTGCGGGAGGCCGACGAGGCCGGCCGGCCGCTGCTCGTGCTCGGCGGCGGCTCCAACCTGGTGGCGCCCGACGACGGGTGGGACGGCGACGTCGTCGCGGTCCGCAGCCGGGGTGTCGCGCGGCACGGCGACACGCTCCGGGTGGAGGCCGGCGAGGACTGGGACGACCTGGTCGCGCGGACCGTCGAGGAGGAGCTGGCCGGGATGGAGGCCCTCTCGGGCATCCCCGGCTCGACCGGCGCGACACCGGTGCAGAACGTCGGCGCCTACGGCCAGGAGGTCGCCCAGACGATCACCGCGGTGCGCGTCTACGACCGCGCCGAGAAGACCGAGCGGACGCTGACCCCGGACGAGTGCGCCTTCGGCTACCGCGACAGCCGGCTCAAGCGCGAGCCCGGCCGCTTCGTCGTCCTCACCGTGGACTTCACGCTCGACCCCGGGCCGCTGTCCCGGCCGGTCGGCTACGCCGAGCTCGCCAAGCGGCTGGGCGTGGACCTGGGCGGGCGGGCGCCGCTGGCCGACGTCCGCACCGCCGTGCTCGACCTGCGTCGCGGCAAGGGGATGGTGGTCGACCCGGCCGACCCCGACACCCGCAGCGCCGGGTCGTTCTTCACCAACCCCGTGGTGCCGGCCGGGCAGGCGGTGCCCGGCTGCCCGAGCTGGCCGGCCGGGGACGGGCAGGTCAAGCTCAGCGCCGCCTGGCTGGTGCAGTCGGCCGGCTTCGGCCGCGGCACCCGCGACGGGCGGGTCGGGACGTCGTCGCGGCACAGCCTGGCGCTGACCACCGAGCCCGGGGCGACCGCGGCCGAGCTGATGGCCTTCGCCGAGCGCGTCATCGCCGCCGTCCGCGAGCGCTTCGGCGTCACGCTGGTCCCGGAGCCGACCCGGCTGTAGCCGCCTGGGCCGGGCTCAGGGGCGGGTGAGGTCCAGGAACATCACGTGCAGGCCGACGTAGCCGTGCTCGGGGTGGTCGAAGGCCCCCGGCACGGTGCCCACCACCTCGAACCCGAGCGACCGCCACAGCGCGACGGCGGGGGTGTTGGTCTCGACGACGGCGTTGAACTGGATGCCGCGGTAGCCGGCGCCCCTCGCCCAGGCGACGACGTGCTCGCCCAGCGCCCGGCCCACCCCGCGCCCCTGCGCGGCCGGGTCGACGAGGAAGCTCGCCGTCGCGACGTGCGACCCGCGTCCCGGCCGGTTGGGTCCCATCTTCGCACTGCCGACCACCCCGTCCCCGTCGACGGCGACGACCGTCCGGCCGGGCGGCCGCTCCATCCACAGCGGCCGGGCGTCCTCCAGCGACAGCCCCGCCGGGTAGGCGTACGTGCGGCCGGCGTCGACCACCGCCCGGAAGAACGGGTGGACCGCCGGCCAGTCCTCGTCGGTCGCCTCGCGGATGTGCACCGGCTCAGCCCTCCCGGTGCACCTTGTGCTGGGCGGCCTGGGCGCGCGGGCGGACCACCAGCAGGTCGACGTTGACGTGGTGCGGGCGGGTGAGCGCCCAGGCGATGCAGTCGGCGACGTCCTCGGCCACCAGCGGCTCGCGCACCCCGCGGTAGACGGCCTCGGCCCGCTCCCGGTCACGGACCCGGTTGAGGGTGAACTCCTCGGTCCGCACCATCCCCGGCGCGATCTCGACGACCCGCACCGGCTGGTCGAACAGCTCCAGCCGCAGCGTCCCGGCGAGCGTGTGCACGCCGTGCTTGGCCGCCGTGTACGACGCGCCGCCCTCGTAGCTGACCAGGCCCGCCGTCGAGCCCACGAAGAGCAGGTCGCCGGCGCCCGAGGCGATGAGCGCGGGCAGCAGCGCCTTGGTCAGCCGGACGGTGCCCAGCACGTTGACCTCGTACGTGCGCGCCCAGGAGTCCAGGTCGGCCTCGGCCACCGGGTTGGCGTCGAAGGCGCCGCCGGCGTTGTTGACCAGCACGTCGACCCCGTCGAGGGCGCCGGCGAACGCGGCCACCGAGTCCGGGTCGGTGATGTCGAGCGGCAGCGCCCTGGCGCCGATCTCCGTGGCCAGCTCCGTCAGCCGGTCCATGCGCCGCGCGCCCAGGACGACGTCGAAGCCCTCCGCCGCCAGGCGCCGCGCGGTCGCCGCGCCGATGCCACTGGAGGCGCCGGTGACGACGGCGGTGCGGCCGGTACCGGGGAGTGGTCGGGCAGGGGGCGGGGCGGCGTCGGCAGGACCGGGCATGTGGCCATCCTGGCGCTGTTGCAGACTGGGGAGTCGACAGGGGTGCCGCCCGGCGCCCGGGGACGCGCCCGAGGCGGGAGGTCGGAGTGCCCGCTCGCCGCCTCCTGCACCCCCGCACGCCCCGGCGGGTCGCCACGGTCTCGGTGCACACCAGCCCGCTCGACCAGCCCGGGGCCGGCGACGCCGGGGGCATGAACGTCTACATCGTCGAGGTCTCCCGCCGGCTGGCCGCCCGGGGCATCGCCGTCGACGTCTTCACCCGGGCCACCTCCAGCGACCTGCCGCCGGTGGTCGAGATGAGCCCGGGCGTCACCGTGCGGCACGTCAGCGCCGGCCCCTTCGAGGGCCTGGGCAAGGAGGAGCTGCCGGCCCAGCTGTGCGCCTTCACCGCCGGTGTCCTGCGCGAGGAGGCCCAGCACGAGCCCGGGCACTACGACGTCGTCCACTCGCACTACTGGCTGTCCGGGCAGGTCGGCTGGCTGGCACGGGACCGGTGGAGCGTCCCGCTCATCCACACCGCGCACACCCTTGCCAAGGTGAAGAACGCCGCGCTGGCCGCCGGCGACCGGCCCGAGCCGCGCGCCCGCGTCATCGGCGAGGAGCAGGTGGTCGCCGAGGCCGACCGGCTGGTCGCCAACACCGAGGAGGAGGCCCGCCAGCTCGTCGAGCACTACGGGGCCGACCCGCGGCGCACCCTCGTCGTCCCCCCGGGCGTGGACCTCGACCGCTTCCGTCCCGGCGACCGCGCCGCCGCCCGTCGCGTGCTGGGCGTGCCCGCCGACGCCGTGGTCCTGACCTTCGTCGGCCGCATCCAGCCGCTCAAGGCGCCCGACCTGCTGCTCGAGGCGGCCGCCCGCATGCTCGCCGACGACCCCGGCCTGCGCGACCGGCTGCAGGTCCACGTGGTCGGCGCGCCGAGCGGGTCGGGCCTGGAGGCACCGCGCCGGCTGGAGGAGCTGGCCGCGCGCCTCGGCCTCGCCGACCGCGTGCGCTTCCTGCCCCCGCAGGCCCCCGACCGGCTGGCCCTGCACTACCGGGCCGCCGACGTGGCCGTCGTCCCGAGCCACAACGAGTCCTTCGGCCTGGTCGCGCTCGAGGCGCAGGCCTGCGGCACGCCGGTGGTCGCCGCCGCGGTGGGCGGGCTGCTGACCGCCGTGCGCGACGGGGTCTCCGGAGTGCTGGTCGACGGCCGCGACCCGGCCGCCTACGCCGCGGCCATCCGCTCGGTGCTGGCCCGCCGGCCCCTGCTGGCCGCCGGTGCCCGCCGGCACGCGAGCGACTTCTCCTGGGAGCGCACCGCCGACGCCCTGGTCGCGGCCTACGCGTCGGCGGTCACCGAGATGGCCGCCGCGGCGGCTGCCGCGGCCCGCCGTCAGTGGGTCCCGGGCACGCTGTGGCCGGTGCCCGGGACGCAGGTGGCCTGGTGAGCCCGGACGGCGCGGAGCGGCCCGCCCGGGCCGACGTCGTCGCCTCGCTGGACGCGGTCATCGACCGCACGCTGCGCGACAGCGAGCTGGTGCACGAGCACCCGGCGCCCGGCCGGTGGCTGGTCGACCTGCCCGGCACCAAGAAGCTCAAGACGGTGTGCGGGCTGATCGTCGGCGAGCACGCGCTGCGGATGGAGGCCTTCGTCTGCCGCCAGCCCGACGAGAACCGCGAGCAGCTGTGGACCTACCTGCTGCAGCACAACGCCCGCATGTACGGCGTCGCCTACTCCGTCGACCGGGTCGGCGACGTGTACCTGACCGGCCGCCTCCCGCACGCCGCGGTGACGCCCGAGGAGCTCGACCGGCTGCTGGGCGCCGTCCTCAGCTACGCCGACGACCACTTCAACACGATGCTCGAGATCGGCTTCGGCACCTCGATCCGCCGGGAGTGGGAGTGGCGGGTCAAGCGCGGGGAGTCGCTGCGCAACCTCGAGGCCTTCGCCGCCTTCGCCCAGGCCGGCTCCCGCCGGGACGACGGCGACGGCGGCGGCGCACCGGCCGGGGGAGGGGACGGCCCGGACGGCGGGGCGTGACCGCGACCGAGCGGGACCACGCGGCCGTCGGTGCCGACGAGCGCCCCGGCCACGCCCGGCGGTGGTGGGTGCTGGCCACCATGACCGTCTGCCTGCTCGTGGTGATCATGGGCAACACGACGCTCAACGTGGCCATCCCCACGCTGCAGCGCGAGCTCGGCGCCACCCAGGGCGAGCTGCAGTGGGCCGTGGACGCCTACATCGTCGTCTTCGCGGGGCTGCTGTTCTCCTGGGGCGTCATCGGCGACCGGATCGGCCGCCGGAAGGTGCTGCTCATCGGGCTGAGCGTCTTCGCCGCGGGGTCGGTGCTCGCCGCGTTCTCCGGCAGCCCGCTGGAGCTCATCGCCTGGCGGGCGGTCATGGGTGTGGGCGGCGCGGCCGTGCAGCCGACGACGCTCGCCGTCATCACCAACGTCTTCCCGGCGGCCGAGCGGGGTCGCGCCATCGGCATCTGGGCGGCCACCGCGGGGCTCGCGGTCGCCGGCGGACCGCTGGCCAGCGGCCTGGTGCTCACCCACTCCTGGTGGGGCGGCATCTTCCTGATCGGCGTCCCGGTGGCCGTCGTCGGCGTCGTGGGCACGCTGGCGTTCGTGCCGGAGTCGCGCGACCCCGACCCCGGCCGCCTCGACGTCCCCGGCGTGCTGCTGTCCATCGCCGCCCTGGCCGGCCTGGTCTACGGGATCATCCACGGCGGCTCGGGGGTGGGCTGGGCGACGCCGGGCGTGCTGGTGCCGCTGCTGGGCGGGGCGGTGCTCATGGCGCTGTTCGTCTGGCTGCAGCGCCGCTCGGCGCACCCGGCGCTCGACGTCTCGCTGTTCCGCCTCCCGGCGTTCTCGGCGGCGGCCGCGGCGCTGGGGCTGAACTTCTTCGCCCTGATGGGCGCGACCTTCTACCTCGTCTACTACCTGCAGGGCGCCCGGGGCTACGACCCGCTGCAGTCCGGTGCCGCGCTCATCCCGGTGGCGCTGGGGATGGCGCTCATGGCGCCGCGCAGCTCGCGGCTGGCCGAGCGGTACGGCGCCAAGGCCGTCTGCGCCGGTGGGTTCGTGCTGATCACGCTGTCCTTCCTGGGGTTCCAGCTGCTCGACCAGGACGCCCCGCTGTGGCTGCTGCTCACCACGCTGAGCGTGCAGGGCGTGGGCATGGGCGCGGTCATGGCACCGGCCACCGAGTCGATCATGTCGGTGGTGCCGCGGGAGAAGGCCGGAGCGGGCGCCGCGGTGAACAACACCGTCCGCCAGGTCGGCGGCGCCCTCGGCGTGGCCATCCTCGGCTCGCTGCTCGCCACCGCCTACGCCTCGGCGGTCGGCCGGGCCGTCGACGTGCTGCCGGCGCCGCTGCGCGCCGAGGCGAGCACCTCCATCGCGGCCACGCTGGAGAGCGCGCGGGTCACCGCGGCGCAGGCCCGCGCGGCCGGTGACGAGGAGACGGCCGCGGCGGCCGAGGCGCTGGTCGAGCCGGCGCGCGAGGCGTTCGTCTCCGCCATGCACGTCACCGCCGTCGGGACGGCCGCCGCCTCGGCGGTCGCCGCGGTCGTCGTGCTGGTCTGGCTGCCGGGACGACGCCGGCCGGACCGCCCGGCGCCGTCGTGAACGGTGGGGCGGGGGACCGGGCCGGGCCCTAGCGTGGGGCCCGTGCAGGACCGTCCCGCCGCGCAGGAGCGCCTGGGCCGCGCGCTGATCGGCGTGGTGGCCGCCTCCGGCCTGGTCTACCCGCTGCTGCTGTGCGCGGTGCAGCTGGTGTTCGTCCAGCTGTTCGTCGTCGACGTCGCGGCGACCGCGCTGTGGCTGGTCGTCGCCGTCACCTGCTGCGTGGCGCTGGTGGCCGCGGTGCGCTGGGGCGCGGCGCGCCGGGTGCGCAGCCCGTGGCTGCTGGCCGGCCTCGCGCCGCCGGTGCTCTACGAGGCGTGGGTGCTCTGGCCGCTGGTGACCGCCTGATCGAAGGACCTCCCTGCCCCCGCCACTCGCAGGCTCGCGGCGGGCCCCTGCAGGGAGGCCGCGCTCCTCCCCACACCTCGCACGCTCGGCGCGGGACTCTGGGGGCGGCCGTTCCAGCACCTCACCCGGCTCCGGGCGGGTCCCTGCAGGAGGGCCGTCCAGTGCCTCGACAGAGCCGGTCGGGCAGGATGGGCCCGTGACGATGTCTGCGGTGACCTCTCCGGGGACCCTGGTCCTGCTCCGCCACGGCGAGAGCGAGTGGAACAAGGCCAACCTGTTCACCGGGTGGGTCGACGTCGAGCTGTCGGACAAGGGCCGGACCGAGGCCGCCCGCGGCGGGCAGCTGCTCGCCGAGCACGACCTGCTGCCCGACGTCCTGCACACGTCGCTGCTCAAGCGGGCCATCAGCACCGCCGAGCTCGCCCTGGCCGCCGCCGACCGGCAGTGGATCCCGGTGCGCCGGTCGTGGCGGCTCAACGAGCGGCACTACGGCGCGCTGCAGGGCAAGGACAAGGCCGCCACGCTCGCCGAGTACGGCGAGGAGCAGTTCATGGTCTGGCGCCGCTCGTACAGCACCCCGCCCCCGCCGATCGAGGCCGGCAGCGAGTACTCCCAGGACGCCGACCCGCGCTACGGCTTCCTGCCGCCGGAGGTGCGCCCGGCCACCGAGTGCCTCGCCGACGTCGTCGTCCGGATGCTGCCGTACTGGTACGACGCGATCGTGCCGGACCTGCGCAGCGGCGCGACCGTGCTGGTGGCCGCCCACGGCAACAGCCTGCGCGCGCTGGTGAAGCACCTCGACGGCATGGGCGAGGACGAGGTCGTGGGGCTCAACATCCCCACCGGTGTCCCGCTGCGCTACGACCTCGACGCCGACCTCAGGCCGGTCAAGCCCGGCGGCGAGTACCTCGACCCCGACGCCGCCGCGGCCGCCATCGAGGCCGTCCGGAACCAGGGCAAGAAGTAGGCGTCCGGGCGCCGTGCCGGCCGACGGCGCGCGCCGGCCGGCACCCTCGTCAGCCCGCGGTCTCCTGCATCTGCCGCTCGCCGGTGACCAGGTAGACCACGCGGCGGGCGACGCTGACGGCGTGGTCGGCGAAGCGCTCGTAGTAGCGGCCGAGCAGCGTGATGTCGATCGCCGACTCCATGCCGTGCGGCCAGTCGGGGCTGAGCAGCTCGGTGAACAGCTGGCGGTGCAGCGCGTCCATGAGGTCGTCGTCGCTCTCCAGCTCGGTCGCGGCCTGCACGTCGAGCTTCGCGATCACCGCGCCGGTCTTGGTGACCAGGCTCTGCGCGACGTGGCCGGCCTCGAGGAAGATCGGCCGCACCTCGGCGGGCACGGCGGACTCGGGGAAGCGCATCCGGGCCAGCTTGGCCACGTGGGCGGCGAGGTCGCCCATGCGCTCGAGGTCGGCGACGATGCGCATCGCGGTGGTGATCGTGCGCAGGTCGGTGGCCACCGGCTGCTGCCGGGCCAGCAGGGTGAAGCAGCGTTCCTCGAGGCTCTCGCGCACCGCGTCGACGTGCTCGTCCCCGGCGATGACCAGGTCGGCGAGGGCGACGTCGGCGTCGAGCAGGGCGGTCGTCGCCTTGCTCATCGCCGAGCCCACCGAGTTGGCCATCTCCACGAGGCACGTGTTGATGTCCTCGAGCTCTTCGCGGTAGTGCTCCCGCACGGGGTCCTCCTCGTGGCCGGCCGCAGCGTGGCGGGCAGCGCACTCCGGTCGCCGTCTGCATCCGGTGCGCCGACGTCTGGAACTCGAGGGTAGGAGGTGGGCGGGCGGTACAGATCCCCCGCTGGTGAACGAGCGGGCACGGCCACGTGAACAGTCCCCGCCGGTGCCCCCGTGACCACTCGCGCGGGGGATGACCGGACCGCGGCGCGGCCTAGCATCGCCCCTGTGAGCCCGCTGGTCGCCCTCGTGACCGGCCTCGTCGTCGGCGCCGTCGTCGCGGCCGCCGTCCTGCTCCTGCGCCGCGGGACCGCCGTGCCCGAGCGCAGCGTCGGCGAGCCCGACGCCGGGGTGGCCCGGGAGGCCCAGCTGGCCCGCCGCCTGCTCGACCTGATGGACCCCGCGGTGCTCGTCCTCGACGCCGACGAGGCCGTCGTGCTGGCCAACCCCGCCGCACGCGGCTTCGGCATCGTCCGCGACCGCCGCCTCCTGGTCCCCGAGCTGCTGCGCCTGGCGCGTGAGGCGCGCACCTCCGGCAGCCGCCGCGCCGACGTGCAGCTGCCCGGGGACCTGGTCGGCACCGGACCGCACACGGTCGGGGTGCACGCGGTGCGGCTGGGCAGCGGGCCGGCGCCCACCCCGGGTCCGGTCGCCCTGGTGCTGCAGGACGTCACCGAGGCCCGCCGGGTGGAGGCCGTGCGCCGCGACTTCGTGGCCAACGTCGGCCACGAGCTCAAGACGCCGGTCGGTGCGCTGGGACTGCTGGCCGAGGCGATGCAGGGCGCCGCCGACGACCCGGAGACCGTGCAGCGCTTCGCCGCCCGCATGGCGCACGAGGCCGACCGGCTGGCCCGCCTCGTCCGCGAGCTGATCGACCTGTCCCGGCTGCAGGGCGCCGAGCCGCTGCCCGAGCTCGTCCCGGTCGACGTCGACACCGTCCTGGCCGAGGCGGTCGACCGCACCGGCCTCGCCGCGGCCGCCAAGGGCATCACCATCGCCGTGGGCGGCCGGCCGGGGCTGGTCGTGCGCGGGGTGGAGGCGCAGCTGGCGACGGCGGTGACGAACCTGCTGGCCAACGCGGTGGCCTACAGCCCGGCGAACACCCGCATCGCCGTCGGCGCGCGGGCCCGCTCGGGCTTCGCCGAGATCGCCGTGACCGACAGCGGCATCGGCATCCCGCGCCAGGACCGCGGGCGGGTCTTCGAGCGCTTCTACCGCGTGGACCAGTCGCGGGCCAGCAGCACCGGTGGCACCGGGCTGGGCCTGGCCATCGTGAAGCACGTGGCCAGCAACCACGGCGGGTCGGTCACCGTCTGGAGCGAGGAGGGCCTCGGCTCGACCTTCACCCTGCGCATCCCGCTGGCGGCCGAGACGCCCCACCCCGACACCGACCCACCCGAACCCCCCGGTGCGGCACCCGATGCCGTCGCCGGGCAGCTCCAGGAAGGACGCCCATGACCCGAGTGCTCGTGGTGGAGGACGAGGAGTCCTTCTCCGACGCGCTGTCCTACATGCTCGGCCGTGAGGGCTTCGAGGCGGTCGTGGCCCCCACCGGGCCCGACGCGCTGGCCGAGTTCGACCGCGCTGGCGCCGACGTCGTGCTGCTCGACCTGATGCTGCCCGGGCTGCCGGGCACGGAGGTCTGCCGGGCGCTGCGCTCCCGCAGCAACGTCCCGATCATCATGCTGACGGCCAAGGACTCCGAGGTCGACAAGGTCGTGGGCCTGGAGCTCGGCGCCGACGACTACGTCACCAAGCCGTACTCGGCGCGGGAGCTGGTCGCCCGCATCCGCGCCGTCCTGCGCCGGCGGGGGGACGTCGAGGCCCCGGCCGACGGCACGCTGGAGGCCGGCCCGGTGCGCATGGACGTCGAGCGGCACGTCGTCGCCGTGGACGGCGAGCCGGTCGCGCTGCCGCTCAAGGAGTTCGACCTGCTCGAGCTGCTCCTGCGCAACGCTGGGCGGGTGCTGACCCGCGGCCAGCTCATCGACCGGGTCTGGGGCTCGGACTACGTCGGCGACACCAAGACCCTCGACGTCCACGTCAAGCGGCTGCGCGCCAAGATCGAGCCCGATCCGGCCAACCCCAAGCACCTGGTCACCGTGCGGGGGCTGGGCTACAAGTTCGAGACCTGAGGGAGGACCCTCCTGCCCCCCGCCACTCGCAGGCTCGCGGCGGGACCCTGCAGGAGGGCCACCCGGCCCCCGGAGGCAGCCGGCCGGGGGAGTCAGTTGCCCCGGCCGGTCTCCTCCTGCAGCTCGTCGATCTTGCGGGACGCGTCGGCCTTGGTGATGTCCTCCGGCACGTCCTCGCCGGCCTGGCGCGCCAGGGTGTTCAGGTAGCTCTTCTGCGCCCCGGTGGCGGGCTCGTCGCCGGTCACCCAGTCCGACGGGTCCTTCTCGGCGGTGGGGTCGCCGGGCTGGCCGGTGTTGACGTTCTCTTCGCTCATGTGTTCGAGTCTAGGCGGAGGCCAGCTCGGCCGCAGGTCGGGCGGCGGCGCGGACGGCCCGGGCCTCCTCCCAGCGCCGGCCGGTCCGGTACACGTGCACGCTCCCGCAGGAGGGGCACTCCACCGACAGGGCGACGTGCGTCGGGTGGTTGGTGACCGATCGGATGCGCCGGTCTGCGACCAGCTCGTCGGTCCGGGTCACGGGGCAGGTGATCAGCAGCACGTCGACGAGCGTGCTCCGGTGCGGCCCGGCGGACGAGTGGCCGGACTGACACTGTTCGCGTCTTTCCTGCCACACTGTCGGCGTGCACGAGGACCGTCCCGTCGTCGTCAGCGCCGTCGTCGCCGACGGCATCGTCGGCAGCTTCGGCATCGGTGTCGCCGCCGAGGTGTTCGGCTACGACCGCCGCGCCATGGGCCTGCCGCGCTTCGACTTCGCGCTGGTCACCGAGCGGCCCGGGGTCGTGCGCACCGACACCGGCATCCCCATCACCGTGGAGCACGACTTCGCGCGACTGGCGGCGTCCGACATCGTGCTGATCACCGCGTGGGAGGTGTTCGACGCGGAGCCGACGGCGGCGCTGATCGCGGCGGTCCGCGCCGCGCACGCCCGCGGGGCCACGATCGTCACCCACTGCACCGGGGCCTTCGTCGCCGCGGCGGCCGGGCTGCTCGACGGCTGCCGGGCCACCACCCACTGGCGCTGGGCCGGGGAGCTCGCGGCCCGCTTCCCGGCGGTGCGGGTCGACCCCGCCGTCCTCTACGTCGACTGCGGCCAGGTGGTCACCGGCGCGGGGACGGCGGCCGGGGTGGACGCGATGCTGCACCTGGTGCGCCGCGAGTGGGGCGCCGCCGCGGCCAACGCGCTGGCCCGCGAGATGGTCGTCCCGCCGCACCGCGACGGTGGGCAGGCCCAGTTCATCGACGCCCCGGTCGCCGAGTGCGAGGACGACCGCCTCGGCGTCGTGCTCGACTGGGCCCGCGCCCACCTGGCCGACGACCTCAGCGTCGACGTGCTCGCCCGGCGTGCCCTGATGAGCCCGCGCAGCTTCGCCCGCCGGTTCAAGGCCACCACCGGCACGACGCCCCACGCCTGGCTGCTCGGCCAGCGGCTGGCCGCCGCCGAGACGTTGCTCGAGGACAGCGACGCCTCCGTCGAGGAGGTCGCCCGGCTGGTCGGCTTCGGCACCGCCGCCGGCTTCCGCGAGCAGTTCGTCCGCCGTCGCGGCGTCTCGCCGCGGGCCTACCGGCAGACCTTCCGCACCGGCGCGGTCGTGCGGGCGGTGCCCGACGCCGCCGAGGACGGCTCGGCGGCGTGAGGGGTCACAGCGGGACCGGCCGGGCCACGCCGACCAGGGAGTCCAGCCGCCCGGCGTTGGCCGGGGCCAGCGGGTTGCGCACCACCCGGGTCAGCGCCAGCCCCGCGCGGGCCAGCAGCACCCCGTGGGTGCGCGGGGTGAAGTGCCAGATGTGCTCGGCCGGCTTGAGCGTCCACCAGCGGGTGCCCAGCAGGCGCGCGGGCAGCGACGAGACGTAGGGCGTGGAGAACAGCACGACGCCGTCGTCGGCCACCAGCGACCGGACGGTGCGCCAGAGGTCGAGCGGGTCGGGCACGTGCTCCACGGTGTCCCACGCGCAGACGACGTCGAAGCCCGGCCGCAGCGGGGCGTCGGCGAGCTGGCCGCAGAAGACGTCGAGGCCGAGCGTCTCCCGGGCGTGCCGCGCGCCGGTGCGCGACAGCTCCACCCCGCTGGTCTCCCAGCCGGCCCGCCGGGCCGCGTCCAGGAACAGGCCGTAGCCGGCGCCGACCTCCAGCAGCCGGCCGTCCGGGCTCCGGCCGCGCACCCGGTCGAGCAGCGCGAGCCGGCCCGCCGTCCAGGTGCGCTGCAGCAGCATCGCGGGGTCGAACCTGCCGTCGGCGGCCGCGGGGCCGGTGCCGTCCCCGCCGTCGACACCGCCGCCGTACACGCCGCCCTCGAAGTAGCCGACGTCGTCGTAGAGCCGCTGGAGGGCCTCGGGGCGCAGCCGCGGGCTGACGAAGACCAGGCCGCACCGCGGGCACCGCACGACGCCGAAGGGGGCGAGGTCGTGCACGAGCCGGCCGCGCACGCCGCACAGGCAGCAGTCGACCTCCTCGGTGTCCTCGGTCGTCCAGGTCACCGGGGCAGCCACGCGGTCAGCCTACGGAGCCTCCGGCGACGCTCCCGGTACCGGTCCGCGCCGCGCCCACCGGCGCGCCGGCGGTGCCGTCGGGCCCTCCCTCGCCGGTCTCCGGGTGGCGCTGGGCGAGCAGCGTGGTGATCCGCCGGCGGACGGCGTCGGACACCAGCCCGGTCCCGCCGGACGCGGCGTCGGCGCCCAGCAGCTCGCCCGGGACGACGACGTAGCGGGTGGGAGCGGCCTCGGCCTGGGCGAGGAAGGCCGCGCGGACGGCGTCGGCGTCGGCGTCCACCGGGCCGGCGGTGACGGGGGAGTCGACGACCACGGTGAGGTCGGGCAGCAGGCCGCGGGTGGCCCACAGCGACGTCCGGAAGATGCGGTCGGCGTCCAGGCCCTGCCCGGCGCCGTGGAAGGCGATCGAGGTGTCCACGTAGTGGTTGCACACCACGACCTCGCGCCGCTTGAGCGCCGGGCGGATCACCGTGGCCACGTGCTCGGCCCGGTCGGCGGCGGCCAGCAGCGCGGCGGTGTAGGCGGCCACCGGACGGCCCTCGCCGTCGGTCACCGACCGGCCGGCCGGGGGCACCGGCGGGTAGAGCAGCTGGCGCACCTGCCGGCCCAGTGCCGTGTCGCTCGGCTCGTGGGTGGCCACCACGGTGTGGCCGTCCTCCCGCAGCGCCTGCGCGAGGTCGGCGGTGTAGCGGCGGGTGAGGTCGCGGTCGGCGCCCTCGACCACGACGAACAGCCCGACGCCGCTCGAGGAGGCCGAGAGGAGGTCGGAGGTGCCCCACAGCAGCCGCAGCGAGTCGCGCAGGCGGGTCCGGGTCCGGTCGCGGGGCGCCACCTGCCGGACGGCGTAGGCGCTCACCGCGAGCGCGAGGACACCACCCACCAGCAGCGTGAGGCCGGGGCCGCTGAGGGTGAGGACCAGCTCGCCGAAGCGCAGCTCGTGCGTGCCCAGCAGGCCGGCCAGGCCCGGGCCGACGGCGACGGCGAGCAGCAGCACGATCCGCACCGAGGAGATGACGAACGCGAACACCCGGCCGCGCAGCCGGTCCTCGACCTCGAAGCCGATCAGCGTGTAGCCGATGATCCAGGACACCCCGGCGAACAGGCCGACGAGGAAGGCCGCGCCGGTGGCCAGCACGAAGTCCTGCAGCACCGACATGGCCAGCAGCGCCACCCCGGCCAGCCCGATGGAGCGGGCGAACAGCGCGCGCCGCGGCACCGTGGGCAGGATCCGCGGCCCGACGAGCATGCCCAGGGCCAGGCCGGTGAACACGATGCCGAAGACCACGCCGTAGCCGGCCGTGCCGGCGTCCAGCGTCGCGATGTAGAGCTGGGCGACGCCGATGATCAGCCCGCCGGCCCCGAAGGCGCCGATGACGCCGACGTAGAGGGCCCGCATGAGCGGCTGCCCGCGCAGGAAGGACACGCCCTCGACGACGAGGGAGAAGACGTTGGCCGGCGTCTCGCGGTCGGTCGCCGTCGGCGGGATCATCGCCCGCGAGAGGAAGACGGTGACCGCCGAGAGCCCGAAGCTGGCGGCGTTGAACACCAGCGCGACGACGATCGCCGTCCGCGCCTCGCCGCCCTCACCGCCGCCGGGGAAGACCCGGCTGACCGTGGACAGCAGCGCGAACAGCAGCGCGGCCACCGGGACGGCGCCGTAGACGCTGAACAGCGAGACCTGGTTGGCCACCGCCAGCCGCTCCCGCGGCACGATGGCCACCCAGATCGCCTGCTTGGCCGGGTTGGTGAACAGCCCGACCGCCTCGACGAGGAACTGCGCGACGTAGAGCCAGGTCAGCTCGTAGCTGACCGCGATCGACAGGTACAGGCCCAGCGCCAGCAGCTCGCCGACGACGACGGTGGTGCGCCGGTCGAGCCGGTCGGCCAGGGCGCCGGCGAGCGGGCCCAGGACCAGGTCGGGCAGCAGCCGGGTGAGGATGACGCCGGAGATCGCCGCGCCCTGCACCGCCGTCGACTCGTCGCGGGTGAGCTGCTGGGCCAGGGCCGTCGTCGCCAGCAGGCCGAGCCAGTCACCGAGGCTGGAGACGGTGATCGCCGCCCACATGCGCCGGAACACGGGGACGCGGACCAGCGCGAGCAGCGCGTTGTCGTGTCCGCGCCCGCTGGCCGACGACCCCGCACGGCCCGCCGCCTGTCCGTCGATCACAGTCCTCGCCGTCCGGTCGTCGCGGTGGTCCCGAGCAGGGTAGTGGCGGACGGCGCCGTCCGGGCGCTCCCGACCCCCGCCGGAGCGGTGCCGCTCAGCCGGCCGGCCGGCGTCGGTGCAGCGTCAGCGGCACGGGTGGGGGACTGGCCGGGTGCGGCGCGACCATGCCCTGGTCGAGCCGTGCCTCGGTCAGCCGGCGCAGCTCGGCGTAGGCGGCTGCGCCCAGCAGCGCGGTCAGCTCGGGGCCGTAGGTGAGCACCAGCGGCTCGGGGGAGACGTGCGCGGCGGGGGAGCCGGTGCACCACCAGTGCAGGTCCGCGCCGCCCGGGCCCCACCCGCGGCGGTCGAACTCGCCCACGGTGCTGACCAGCACGGTGCTCCCGTCGGGCCGCTCGACCTGCTCCTGCTCGCGGCGCACCGGCAGCTGCCAGCAGACGTCGGGCTTGGTGGTCAGCGGGTGCAGCTCCTCCCGCAGGGCCATGCGGTGCAGTGCGCAGCCGCTGCCGCCGGGGAAGCCGGGCCGGTTGAGGAACACGCAGGCGCCGTCGACCAGGCGGGTGCGCAGCGAGCGGACGCCGCCCTCGTCGTCCGCGGCGTCCTCCTCCGTCCACGCGCCGCGGCCGACGGGGGCCAGCTGCCAGTCCTCGTCGGCCAGGTCGGCGACCGCGGCGGTCACCCGGGCGAGGTCGTCCTCGTCGGCGAAGAACGCGCCGTGGCTGCAGCAGCCGTCGTCGGGCCGGCCGGGGACGACGCCCGCGCAGCCGCGGCCGAACACGCAGGTCCACGCCGAGGCCAGCCAGGTGAGGTCGGCCCGTACGAGGTGTCCGGGGTCGGCGGGGTCGGGGAACTCCACCCACTCGCGGGCGAAGTCGGGGTCGACCTCGGGAGGCGCGTCCTGCACCGCCCCAGCGTAGGGACGCCGGGGACCCCGGCGGCCCTCCGGATCGGCCCGGTGGCGGCGGGACCGGCAGACTGACCGCATGCGGCTCGGGGTGCTGGACGTCGGCTCGAACACCGTCCACCTGCTCGTGGTCGACGCCCACCGCGGCGGACACCCCACCGCGCAGCACGACGACCGGTGGCTGCTGCGCCTCGCCGAGCACGTCGGGGACGACGACGTGCTGTCCAAGGAGGGCGAGAAGGCGCTGGTCAAGGCCGTGCGCAAGGCGTGCGAGCAGGCCGAGAAGCTCGGCTGCGAGGAGGTGCTCGCACTGGTCACCTCGGCCATCCGCGAGGCGCGCAACGGCATGGAGGTGCTCGAGCGGGTCCGCCGGCAGACCGGCGTCTCGCTGCAGGTGACCAGCGGCGAGGAGGAGGCGCGGCTGACCTTCCTCGCCGTCCGCCGGTGGTACGGCTGGAGCGCGGGCCGGCTGCTGGTGCTCGACATCGGTGGCGGGTCGCTGGAGCTGGCCAGCGGCGTGGACGAGGACCCCGAGGTCGCCCTGTCGGTGCCGCTGGGCGCCGGCCGCATGACCCGCCGCTTCCTGCCGGAGGCCGCCACCGGTGGCCGGCCCGACCTCGCCGCCCTCACCGCCCTGGGCGAGCACGCCGTCGACGTGCTCAGGCCCGCGGCGAAGAAGCTCAAGGACGCCGGGCCGCCGGACCTGGTGGCGGCCACGAGCAAGACGTTCCGCACGCTGGCCCGGCTGACCGGGGCCGCCCCCTACTCGGCCGGGCTCCGGGTGCCGAGGGAGCTCTCCTGCGACGCCCTGGGCCAGCTGATCGGCTTCGTGTCGCGGATCGAGTCGCGCGCCCTGGCCGAGCTGCGCGGCGTGTCGCCCGACCGCGCCCACCAGGTGCCGGCCGGCGCGGTCGTGGCGCAGGCCGCCATGCAGGCCCTGGATCTACCCTCCGTGCGGATCTGTCCGTGGGCGCTGCGCGAGGGCGTCATCCTCCGGCGACTCGACTCGTTGGGAGACGCGTGATGGCACAGCCCCGGGACCCCGACCCCCGACGCGACCCGGAGACCGGCGGACGGCCGCTGGCCGACATCCTCCGCGAGGCCGGCATCGAGGCGCCGCGCAGCGTCCGCCGCCGTGGCCGCGGCGAGGACACCGGCGAGACGCCGATCCGGCAGCGCAAGCGCGATCCCGACACCGACGCCGGCCGGCCCAACCCCGGCCGCCGCGCCAGCGACACCGGCCGGGTGTCCGACACCGGCCGGCTGTCCCGCGACACCGGACGGGTCGCCGAGCGGAGCCGGGGCGCCGACACCGGTCGCGTCTCCGACACCGGGCGGGTGTCCCGCGACCCCGGGCGGGTCATCGGCGCCGGCCGGCCGGCCCGGGACGCGCCTCCGCCCCGCGCGCTGGCGAAGGGCCCGGCCGAGCCGTCCACGGCGGCCATCCCGGGGCTCCGGCCCTCCGGCAAGCCCGGAGTCCCCGGGGCGCCGGGCAGCGACCCCGCGCCGGCCACCGGCCCCATCCCGGTGGTCCGCGGCGACCAGCCCGAGCTGCTCGAGGACGAGCCGCTCGGCGCCCGCGAGGGCGTGGTGGCCTGGCTGCGCTTCGCCGGCGAGCTGGTCCTGGCCCTGGCCGCCGGGGTGGGCATCTACTTCCTGTCCACCGTCGTCTGGGAGCAGCTGCCCCAGGTCGCGGTGGTCCTGGCGCCGGCGGCGGTGACCGGCCTGGTCGCCGGGGTCGGCGCCTGGCGGCAGCGCACCGGCCGGGAGCTCCCGGGCCTGCGGCTGGTCGCCGTGCTCGTCTTCGCCGGGACGCTGCTCACCATCGCCCCGGCCGCCGGGCTGCTCGCCGCCGCCACCTGAGGCGCCGGCGGACGGCCCGGCCGTGGCTCACTCGTCCTCGTCGTCGCCGTCCTCGTCGGCGGCCCGGGCGAACTGCTCGACGATCGCCGCGCCGAAGGCGTCGAGGTCGTCGGGGTTGCGGCTGGTGACCAGGTTGCCGTCGACGACGACCTCCTCGTCCACCCACGTCGCCCCGGCGTTGCGCAGGTCGGTCTGCAGCGACGGCCACGAGGTCATCCGCCGGCCTCGGACGACGTCGGCCTCGGCGAGCACCCAGGGCGCGTGGCAGATGGCCGCCACCGGCTTGCCGGCCTCGAAGAACGCCTTGACGAAGGCGACGGCGTCGGCGTCGGCGCGGACGAAGTCGCCGTTGATGACGCCGCCGGGCAGGACCAGCGCCGCGTACTCGTCGGGGTCGGCCACGCTGACCACCGCGTCGACCTTCTTCTCGTCGCCCTTGTCGATGTGCTGGTAGGCGGTGATCGTCCCGCTCGCCAGCGACACCAGCTCCGGCTCGGCCCCGGCCTCCTCCAGGCTCTGCCACGGCCGCTCGAGCTCGACCTGCTCGACCCCGTCGGTCGCGAGCACGGCCACCTTCATCCCGTCCAGTTCTCCTGCCATGCGGCGGCGGCTACCCGCGCCCGCTGAGCGGCACACCCGCGCGCACTACGGTCCGACCGGGACCTCGACAGGCGGGAGCTGGACATGAGCGAGCGGCGGGGCCTGGCGGTCCTGGGTGGCGGGAAGATGGGCGAGGCGCTGCTGGCCGGGCTGGTCCGGCGCTCCGGCCCCGAGGGCGTCGTCGTCTGCGAGCGGCACCCGGAGCGGGGCGAGGAGCTCGCGCAGCGCTACGGCGTCGACGTCGTCGGCCTCGAGGAGGCCGCCGCCCGCTCGCGTGTGCTGCTGCTGGCGGTCAAGCCGCAGGACCTGCCGGACCTGCTCGGCCTGCTCGCCCCCTCGGTCACCGCCGACCACCTGGTGGTCAGCATCGCCGCGGGCGCCTCGACCGCCACGATCGAGGCCGCCCTGCCGGCGGGGGTGCCGGTCGTGCGGGTCATGCCCAACACCCCGGCCCTGGTCGACGAGGGGATGAGCGTCCTGTCCGCCGGGGCGTCCGCCGGCGAGGCCGAGCTCGACGAGGCCGAGGCGCTGCTGTCCACGGTCGGCCGGGTGGCGCGGGTGCCCGAGCACCAGCAGGACGCGGTGACGGCGCTGTCGGGCAGCGGCCCGGCCTACTTCTTCTACCTGGTCGAGGCGATGGTCGACGCCGGGGTGCTGCTGGGCCTGCCGCGGGCGCTGACCACCGAACTGGTCGTGCAGACCGCGCTGGGCTCGGCGGTGATGCTGCGCGAGTCGGGCCAGCACCCGGCCCAGCTGCGCGACGCGGTGAGCAGCCCGGGCGGGACGACGATCGCCGGGATCCGCGAGCTGGAGCGCCACTCCGTCCGGTCGGCGCTCATCGCGGCGATCGAGGCGGCCGCGCAGCGCTCGGTCCAGCTCGGCCGGGCCGACGGGAGCCGGTGACCGTAACCCGCACGGTCGCGCCATGGGGGGACGCTGCGTCACCATGTCGACACAGCAGCTCGCCGACGCGCCGATGCGGCTGTGAAGCGAGGTGCCTAGGTGTAGTTCTGCCCAGGACGGACCGTTCCGCCTGTCCGTTTCTTCCATCGCTTCTGTCACGCCGGTCCCCCTACTCTCTGTATCAGCACGTGCGTGTCCCGTAGTCGGTGGGGAAGCCGACGCCCGACGCGTGCTAGGTCCGGAGATGATCATGACGATGTCCCAGCGCACCCACGCCGCCTACGTCCGCCCGGCCGTCCCCGGCCCGCGGCCGATGGCCCGCCCGATCCCGGCTGCCGCCATGGCCCGCCCCGTCGGCCCGCAGCACCCGGCCGCCGTCCCGGTCGGCCGCCCGGCCGTCCCGCAGCAGCGCGCCGCGGTCACCTTCCTGACCGTCGCCGAGGTCGCCAGCATGATGCGCGTCTCGAAGATGACCGTGTACCGCCTCGTGCACGCCGGCGAGCTCGCCGCCGTCCGCGTGGGCCGCTCGTTCCGCGTCCCCGAGCGCGCCGTGCAGGACTACCTGCGCGACGCCTACACCGACATCGCCTGAAGAAGGACCACCTCGCCCCCCGCCGCTCGCAGGCTCGCGGCGGGCCCCTGCGAGGCGGCCGTTCCAGCACCTCGCCGGACCGCCGCTCGCAGGCTCGCGGCGGGCCCCTGCGAGGCGGCCGTTCCAGCACCTCGCCGACTGCTCGATCGCACCGTCGATCGGCGCCCTCGCCCGGCCCTCCCGGGTGGGATCCGTCCGGCCCGGTTCCCGCGGCAGCGTCGCCGCGGGGGCGCCGGGTAGGCTCGGACGCCGAGCGACACCCCGGCCCCGGCCGGAGCCGTCGCACACGAGCTGATCCACACTCGCGTGGCGCCCGGTTCCGCCCCTGCGGTCCGTGCCACGCGGCCACGACGTCGGGAGCAGGACATGGGTTCGGTCATCAAGAAGCGGCGCAAGCGGATGGCGAAGAAGAAGCACCGCAAGCTGCTCAAGAAGACCCGCGTGCAGCGTCGCAACAAGAAGTGAGCTGACGCTCGTGCCGCCTGACGTCGTCCTCGTGACCGGTGTGAGCCGGTGGCTCGGTGGTGCGCTGGCGGCCGAGCTCGCGCGCGACCGCGCCATCGGTCGGGTCATCGGGGTGGACACCGTCCCCCCGTCGGCGGAGCTGCTCCGCCGTCTCGGCCGCACCGAGTTCGTGCGCGCCGACATCCGCAACCCGCTGATCGGCAAGGTCATCAGCACGGCGGCGGTCGACACCGTCGTGCACATGAACATCAGCTCCACGCCGGCCGGAGCCGGCGGGCGGGGGCCGATGAAGGAGCTCAACGTCATCGGGACGATGCAGCTCCTCGCCGCCTGCCAGCGCGCCCCGTCGGTGCGCCGGCTCGTGCTCAAGTCCACGAGCGCCGTCTACGGCGCCTCGCCGCGCGACCCCGCCGTGTTCACCGAGGCCATGCAGGCCCGCCGGGTGCCCTCGGGCGGCTTCGCCGAGGACAGCCTCGACATCGAGGGCTACGTGCGTTCCTTCTCGCGCCGCCGCCCCGACGTCGGGGTCGCCGTCCTGCGCTTCACCAACTTCATCGGCCCGCGGATCGACTCGGTCCTGACCGGGTTCCTGCGCATGCCCGTCGTCCCGACCGCCCTCGGCTACGACGCCCGCGTCCAGCTGCTGCACGAGGACGACGCGCTCGGCGTGCTGACCCGCGCCACCACCGGCGACTTCGCGGGCACCGTCAACGTCGGGGGAGAGGGCACCCTCCTGTTGTCGCAGCTGATCCGCCGGCTGGGCCGCCTGCAGCTGCCGGTGCCCTCGCCCGCCCTGGGCTCGCTGGGCCGGTTCACCCGCCGGTTCGGTTTCGTCGACTACTCCCCGGAACAGATGCGCTTCCTCAACTTCGGCCGGGTCGTGGACACGACCGTGCTGCGCACGCAGTTCGGCCACGTCCCCCGCTACACCACCGAGGCGGCACTGGACGACTACGCGCGCACCGTGCCGCCCGTCGTCCCGTCCGACCTGGTCGCCGACGTCACGTCCCGGACCGAGGCACTGGTGGCCCGGGCCGGGTCGCTGACCTCCTCGGTCGGCAACGTGGTGCACGGACGGCTCCGGCCGGCACCGGCACCGCCGGGCCTGCGGGCGGTGCGCGATGCCTGAGGCGCGCGTCATCCGCCTGCGGCCCGACGACGAGCAGTCGCACGTCCCGCCGCCGTCGGACGCGACCTGGGACGAGCAGGTGACCGGCGGGCTGGAGTTCCTGCGCCGCCGGGCGACCGGTGAGTACCGGACCGACGAGTTCGGGTTCGACCCCGACCTCACCGACCACGTGCTGCTGCCGCTGCTGCGGCCGCTGTTCCGGCGCTGGTTCCGGGTGGAGACCCACGGTGTCGAGAACATCCCCGCCGACGGCGGGGCGCTGGTCGTGGCCAACCACTCCGGGACGATCCCGGTCGACGCCCTCATGACCACGGTCGCCCTGCACGACGACCACCCGGCGCAGCGCCGGTTCCGGCTGCTGGGCGCCGACCTGGTGTTCGACCTGCCCGTCGTCGGCGAGTTCGCCCGCAAGTTCGGCGCCACGCTGGCCTGCACCGAGGACGCCGAGCGGCTGCTGACCGGCGGCGAGCTGGTCGGCGTGTTCCCCGAGGGGTTCAAGGGGATCGGCAAGCCGTTCCGCGACCGGTACACCCTGCAGCGGTTCGGCCGCGGGGGTTTCGTCACAGCGGCCCTGCGCACCGGGAAGCCGATCGTCCCCTGCGCCATCGTGGGCGCCGAGGAGATCTACCCGATGGTCGGCAACGCGAGGACCGTCGCCCGGCTCTTCGGCCTGCCCTACTTCCCGATCACGCCGACGTTCCCGGCCCTGGGCCCGCTCGGGCTGGTGCCGCTGCCGTCGAAGTGGCTGATCGCCTTCGGTACCCCGATCGAGACGGCGTCCTACGGTCCCGCGGCCGCCGAGGACCCGATGCTGGTCTTCAACCTCACCGACCAGGTGCGCGAGACCATCCAGCAGTCGATCTACCAGCTCCTCCTGCAGCGCACCTCCGTCTTCAGCTGAGTCGCCGTGGGGTCGGCGGTCAGAACGGCCAGGCGTTGCGGCGGCGGAGGGCGACCGCGCCGCCGACCACGCCGCCGGTGAGGGCGGCGGCCGCGACGGTGGGGACGCCGATGCGCGCGGCCTTGCGGCCGGTGCGGAAGTCGCGGATGGTCCACCCGCGCGAGCGGGCGACGGCGCGCAGCTCGGTGTCGGGGTTCACCGCCACCGCGGTGCCGGTCAGGGTGAGCATCGGCAGGTCGTTGGCCGAGTCGCTGTAGGCGGTGCAGCGGGACAGGTCCAGGCCCTCGCGCTCGGCCAGCGCGCGGACCGCCTCGGCCTTCGCCTCGCCGTGCATGAGCTCGCCGACCAGCCGGCCGGTGTAGCAGCCGTCGACCACCTCGGACACGGTGCCGAGGGCACCGGTGAGGCCGAGCCGGTGGGCGATGATCCGCGCCAGCTCGACCGGCGTGGCGGTCACCAGCCACACCCGCTGCCCGGCGTCGAGGTGCTGCTGGGCGAGGTTGCGGGTGCCCGACCAGATCCGGTCGGCCATGAGCTCGTCGTAGATCTCCTCGCCGGCCTGCACGATCTCGGCCACCTCGCGGCCGGTGACGAAGGCCAGCGCGCTCTCGCGGATGGTGAGCATGTCGCCGGCGCTCTCGCTGCCGGCGATGCGGAACTTCGCCTGCTGCCACACGAACCGCTTCAGGTCGCGCGAGGTCAGGTACTTGCGGGAGGCGAGGCCCCGGGCGAACCAGAACAGCGAGGCGCCCATCATCATCGTGTTGTCGACGTCGAAGAACGCGGCCGCGGTGCGGTCCGCGACGACGGCCGGGACGGGCTCGACCTCCGCGGCGGCGGCGGACGCGGCGCCGGCGACGTGCGCCCTGGTCTCCTCGTCCGGCACGGCCCCGGCCGCCCGCCCCCGGCGGCTCCGGAACGGCAGTCCCGGCACCGGCCACCTCCCTGGTCTCCCCACCGCCCGCAGGCGGCACCTCCGCGACCCTAGCCGGGCGGCCGGGGCCCGACGGACCCGGTGCTCAGCAGACCAGCGGCCAGGCGCAGATGGGCAGCGGCGTGTCCAGGACCGGCCCGGACGGCCCGCCGGGGACCGGAGCCGGGGCCGTCTCCGTCGAGGCGTCGTCCCCCTCGTCGGGGACCGGCGACGGCGGCACGGTGGCCTCACCACCCGGGACGGACGGGGTCGGGGTCGGCGTGGGTGCGCCCCCGCCGGTGGGTGCCGAGGAGGGCGGGGAGGGCCCCGCACCCCCGGAGTCGCTCCCGCCACCGCTGGAGGTGGCGGCGGGTGCCGGGGCCTCCGAGGTCGGCGCCGGAGGGGCCTGGCCGGCCGGCCGGGTACCGGTCGGGGGAGCGGGATCGGCGGAGCGGGCGGCCGGGGCGGGTGGGTCCGGTGTCCCGGCGTCCCCGCAGGGGGTGGCTCGCGGGCCGAGCTGGTCGTCCCCCGCGGTCGCCGGACCGTCGGGGCACCCGAGTGCCGTCTGCAGCTCGCCGGCGCGGCTGCCGACCTCGGTGACCAGGCCGAGCGAGTGGCCGGCCGCGGTGCCGGCGTCCTCGGGCAGCGCCGACCGCAGCGCGGACAGGCCCGAACGCTGCTCCTGTGCCCAGCCGCTGACCACCGTCAGCGTGGCGGCGTCCCCGGCGTCGACCGCGCTGGAGAGCACCAGCGCGGCGCCCTCCGCCGTCTGCTCGTCCATGGTCGCGAGCGTGTCGCGCACCAGGTCCGCCGGCGGTCGTCCGGGCGCGCCGTCGACGAGCTCGTCGAGCTCCTCGAGCCGGGTGGTGGCGAACCCCAGCAGCGTCAGGCCGCGCTCGTCACCGGCCAGGGCCAGCCGGGTCTCCTCGGTGCCGCGCTTGAGCCCGTAGAGCGCGTCCCCGGGTCCCGCGTCGGCCGACAGCGCGACCAGGGCACCCAGCGCGGTGACGGACAGGGCCGCGCCGGCGGCCGCCGCGGCGAGCCGCGCCCGCCACCGGCCCGCCGGCCGGCGGTGCGACACGAGCGCGCGCAGCCCGCGCCGCGGCGCCGGCTCCGGGTAGCGGACGGCGGCCATGGCGACCAGCCGGGCGCGGGTGGCCGCACGGAAGCCGGGCGACGGTCCGTCGTCGAGGTCGGTGGCGAGTGCGCGCAGGCGGGCCTCGACGGCCTCCTCGCGGGCGGGCACGGACGCGTGGCGGGAGCCGCCCGCGGCGCCGTGCTCGGGGCTCACCTGGGTCCTCCGGCCGATCGGTCGACGTGCGGTCGACCGGAGCAACGAGGCTGCTCAGGGCCCGTTACGGCATACCGGCCGGTAACAACGTGGCGTCCCTCGGTCGAGGTCCTCCACGTCACCGCAACCCCTCGGGCAGCAGGCCGGCCAGCCGCCGCACCGCCCGGTGCTGCAGCGCCTTGACCGCGCCGTCCCTCTTGCCCATGACCGCGGCGGTCTCCGACACCGACAGCCCCTGCAGGAAGCGCAGCGAGATGCACTCCTGCTGCTCGCCACCCAGCTGCCGGATGCAGGACAGCAGCTGCTCGTTGGTCAGGCGCGCGACGACGGCGTCCTCCGGGCCGTCGGTCGCCCGGTCGGCGTCGCGCATGTCGGCGGTGGTGACCTCGAGCCGGAAGCGGCTGCTCTTGACGTGGTCGCGGATGATGTTGCGGGCGATCGTGACCAGCCACGCGCCGACGTCGCGCCCCTGGAACGACAGCGAGTCGATCCGGCGCAGCGCCCGCACGAAGGTCTCGCTGGTGAAGTCCTCGGCCTGCGCCCGGTCGCCGACCCGGTGGAAGACGTAGCGGTGGACCAGCGTCACGTAGTGGTCGTAGAGCCGGCCGAAGGCCTCGGCGTCACCGGCCTGGGCGCTGCGGACGAGGTCCCAGACGTCGACCTGGCCGGCCGGCAGCTCCTCCTCGAGCGCGGCGAGCTCCGCGGCGAGCGCGTCGTCGTCCTCGGGTGGCAGCTCGGCGACGACGTTCGGCTCCGTGCCGTGGCGGGGGAACGCGGTCGGGCGGGGACGCGGGGCGGGCCGACGGGCCGGGACGACGGACGACCGCTCGTCCACCGGGCGCGGCTGCGGCATGCGGGCGTCGACCTCCTCGTCGGCCCGCCGAGCCGGAACGGCTCACCCGACGGGGCTCTCACAGTCCGGCGGGTGCCCGCGGTGCTGCGTGTCTCTCCCCATGGTGACAACATCGTTGCGTTCCGTCCACATCGACCGGTCGAGCCGCGCCCCCGGGGGTCCTCTTCCAGGGGCGTGCAGCCGTCCATCGAGGAGGCGCCCGTGACGACGCGCCGAGCCACGACCGTGCCCGGACCCGCGACGGGCCTGGCCGCGCTCGTCCGGACCGCGGCCGGGGAGCGACCCGACGCCCCCGCCGTCGTCGACGGGGACGGGCGGCTGACCTGGCGCGAGCTCGACGCCCTCGTCGACCGGACCGCCGCCGGCCTCGCCGCCCGGGGGCTGGTACCGGGGGACCGGGTGGCGGTGCAGTTGCCCAACGGCGTCGACTGGCTGCGCGCCGTGCTCGGCGCCCTGCGCGCGGGGCTGGTCGTCGTCCCGGTGAACACCGCCTACACCGACCCGGAGCTCGCGTACGTCCTCGCCGACTCCGGTGCCGCGCTGCTCGTGGCCGGCGCGGGACGGGAGCCGGTCGCGGGGGTGCCGGTGACCGCCGGGCCGCCGGAGGCCGACGGCCCGCCGCCCGGGCACGACGACGACCCCGGCGCACCGGCGTTCCTGGCCTACACCAGCGGCACCACCGGCCGGCCGCGCGGGGCGGTGCTGACCGCCGGGGCCCTCCGGGCCAACCAGGAGCAGTGCCTGGCGATGGACCCGCCGCCGGTGCGGCCCGACGACCGGGTCCTGCTGGTGCTCCCGCTGTTCCACGTCTACGGGCTCAACGCCGGCTTCGGCCTGGTCGCGGCCACCGGTGCCTGCGCGGTGCTCGTGCCCGCCTTCGACCCGCGCGCCACCCTGGAGGTCATGGAGCGCGAGCGGGTCACCGCCGTCCCCGGGGCGCCGCCGCTGTACCAGGCCTGGCTCGCGGTGGCCGACGCCGAGGGCGACGCGCCCCTGCGGCGGGCCTTCGCGGCGGTGCGGATGGCCTCCTCGGGGGCCGCGCCGCTGCCGGAGGAGACGTGGACGGCGATGCGCGAGCGCGCCGCCGTCCCGGTGTGGGAGGGCTACGGGCTGACCGAGGCCTGTCCCGTGGTGACCAGCACGCTGGCCACCGGGCGGCTGAAGCCGGCGTGCATCGGCGGCCCGCTGCCGGGGGTGGAGGTGGTCCTGCGCGACCTGTCCGCCGGGTACCCGGCCGAGACCGAGGAGGGGCCGGGGGAGATCTGGGTCCGCGGCCCCAACCTGTTCGCCGGCTACTGGCCCGACGGTGCCGACGCCCCCGGTCCCGACGGCTGGCTGGCCACCGGCGACCTCGCCCACCGCGACGACGACGGCGACCTGCACCTGGTCGACCGGCGCAGCGACCTGGTGCTGGTCAGCGGCTTCAACGTCTACCCGGCCGAGGTGGAGCGGGTGCTGGACGCGCACCCGGCCGTGGCCGAGAGCGCGGTCATCGGTGTGCCCGACGCGCGCACCGGGTCCGCCGTCCGCGCCGTCGTCGTCCTCGCGCCCGGGGCGCGGGTCACCGAGGCCGAGTTGCGCGCGCACGCGGCCGCCTCGCTGGCCCGCTACAAGGTGCCGACGTCGATGACCTTCCGCGCCTCCCTCCCGCACTCGCTCACCGGCAAGGTCAGCCGTGCCCGGCTGCGCGAGCTGGGCCTGCCGGCCGACGGTGCCGGGGACGCCGCCGAGGACGCCGGGACCGACCGGGGCGCACGGTGACCGCGGGGCCGCCGCCGCGGCTGGAGCTGCTCACCCGCGCCGGCTGCCACCTGTGCGCCGCGGCGCTGGAGACGGTCACCCGGATCGCCGCCGAGGCCGGGGTGGCCAGCCGGGAGGTCGACGTCGACACCGACCCCGAGCTGCGGGCGGAGTACGGCGACCGGGTGCCGGTGGTGCTGCTCGACGGCCGCGAGCACTCCTACTTCACCGTCGACGTCCCACGCCTGCGCCGCGACCTCGGGATCACCTGACCGGCCGGCGACGTGGTGGAACGGCCCCCGTGCAGGGAGAAGGACCCCCTCCTCCCCACCTCTCGCTCCGCTCGAGGCGGTACCCGGGAGGGGGCCGAGCGGATGGGGCAGCGGGGTTCCTCCGGTATGGTGTCGGACACAGCGGGACGCATCGGCGCTGGCCCGGCACCCGGTGGGCTCACCGGGACTTTGTTCCTGCGTTCACAAGCGGCTACCGTGGCAGTCGCCGGGCGGTGCTCCGCCCGGATCCCCGATGTCGTCCGCCCCCCTCGGCTCCCGCCGTCGTCCGGGCGCGAGCGCTGTGGAGTAGGCCCTGTGATGCAGCCGCGGCCCCGGATCCCGGAGGCCACCGTCGCCCGTCTGGCCGTGTACCTGCGGGTGCTCAGCGGGCTGGCCGACGGCGGTCGCGGCACCGTCTCCTCGGGCGAGCTGGCCTCCGCGGCCGGCGTCAACCCCGCCGGCCTGCGCAAGGACCTCTCGCACCTGGGCCCCTGCGGCGTCCGCGGCGTCGGCTACGAGGTGGCCACCCTGCGTGACCGCATCGCCGGAGTGCTCGGCATGGAGACCGCGCACGCCTGCGTCCTCGTGGGGCTGGGCAACCTGGGGTCGGCACTGGCCGGCTACGGCGGCTTCGGCAGCCGCGGCTTCGAGTTCGTCGGCCTGTTCGACGCCTCGCCGGCCCGGGTCGGCCAGCAGGTCGGTGGCCGGCCGGTCCGCCCGATGGAGGAGCTCGACGAGGTCGTCACCGCCACCCGGGCGACGATCGGGGTCATCGCGACACCGGCCGAGGTGGCCCAGCCGGTGTGTGACCGGCTGACCGCGGCCGGGGTGAGGAGCATCTTGAACTTCGCACCGGTGGCGCTCACCGCGCCCGCGGGCGTCCACGTCCGCCAGGTCGACCTCTCCGTCGAGCTCCAGGTCCTCGCGTTCCTCGACAAGCAGCGCGGCGCGGTGTCCGCCCTCGGCGACGCGCTCTCGCCGGCGGCCGGCCGCGCGGCCGCGCCGGTCGGGGGGATGGCATGAGCCTGCTCGCCGTCGGCATCAGCCACCAGACCGCGCCGGTCGCGCTGCTCGAGCAGTTCGCGATGGGCGCCGACGACCGGGTCAAGGCGCTGCACGAGCTGGTCGAGAGCGACCACGTCAGCGAGGCGCTGGTGCTGGCCACCTGCAACCGCGTCGAGGTCTTCGCCGAGGTCGACCGCTTCCACGGTGGTGTCTCGGAGGTCAGCCGCGTGCTGGCCCGCCAGGCCGGCGCCACCGTCGAGGAGCTCTCGCCCTACGTCACCGTGCACTACGAGGACCAGGCCGTCGCCCACCTGTTCACCGTGGCCGCGGGGCTGGACTCCATGGTGGTCGGCGAGACCCAGGTGCTCGGCCAGCTGCGCGCCGCCTACGCCCTCGCGCAGGAGGAGGGCACGGTCGGCCGCGAGCTGCACCCGGTCGCCCAGCACGCCCTGCGCGTGGGCAAGCGGGTGCACGCCGAGACCGGCATCGACCGCGCCGGCGCCTCGCTGGTGACGGTCTCCCTCGACCGCGCCGAGGCCCGCATCGGCCCGCTGGCCGGCCGGCCGGTCCTCGTCGTCGGCGCCGGCTCGATGGGCGCGCTGGCCGCCACCACGCTGTCCCGGCGGGGCGCGCTGGTGACCGTGGCCAGCCGGTCCCCGGAGTCGGCCGCGCGGCTGGCCGCCGCGGTCGACGGCGGCACCGCGGAGCTGGCCGACCTGCCGCAGGCGATCGCCGCCGCCGACGTCCTGGTCACCTGCACCGGCGCCAGCGGCCTGGTCGTGGGCACCGACGCCGTCGCCACCGCCATGGCCGGGCGGGCCGGCCGGCCGCTGGCCGTCGTCGACCTGGCGCTGCCCCGCGACGTCGACCCCGGCGTGGCCGCGCTGCCCGGCGTGCACGTCGTCGACCTGGCCCTGCTGCAGGGCGAGCGGTCGGCCGGGACGGGCGACCCGGTCGCGGGCTCGGTCGCCGCCGACGACGTCTCCGCCGCGCACGCCCTCATCGAGGCCGAGACCGCGCTGCTGCGCGCCGAGCGGCAGGCCGCCGCCGTGGCCCCCACCGTGTCGGCGCTGCGCAGCCAGGCCGCCGAGGTCGTGGACGCCGAGCTGCTGCGGCTGTCGAGCCGCCTGCCCGACCTCGACGCCCGCGCCCGCAGCGAGATCGCCCGCACCGTGCGCCGCGTCGTCGACAAGCTGCTGCACGAGCCGACCGTGCGGGTCAAGGAGCTGGCCAGCACGCCCGGCGGCGTCGACTACGCCGACGCGCTGCGCGCGCTGTTCGGTCTCGGCATCGACGCCGAGGTCGCCACCGACGGCCCCCGGCTGGCCGAGGCGGTCACCGTCGACCCCGACGACCTGCGCCCCGGTGGTGCGTCGTGACGGTCACCACGGGCACGCTGCGGCTGGGCACGCGTGCCAGCCGGCTGGCCCACACCCAGTCGCGGACGGTCGCCGACGCGATCACCGCGGCCAGCGGCGTGCCGGTCGAGCTGGTGCACATCAGCACCGAGGGTGACCGCTCGGCCGCGGCCATCGCCCAGCTCGGCGGCACCGGCGTCTTCGTCACCGCGATCCGCCACGCGCTGCTCGAGGGCACCGTCGACGTCGCCGTGCACAGCTACAAGGACCTGCCCACGGCCCCCGAGCCGGGCCTGGTGCTGGCCGCCGTCCCGCCGCGGGAGGACCCCCGCGACGCCCTCGTCGCCCGCGACGGGCTGACCCTGGGCGAGCTGCCCGCCGGCGCCCGCGTGGGCACCGGCGCGCCCCGCCGGGTCGCCCAGCTCCGCGCGCTGGGCCTCGGCCTGGAGGTCGTGCCGATCCGCGGCAACGTCGACACCCGCATGGCGCGCGTCGTCCCGGGTGACCTGGACGCCGTCGTGCTCGCCCGTGCCGGCCTCGCCCGTCTCGGCCGGCTCGACGCGGTCACCGAGACCCTCGACCCGCTGCAGGTGCTGCCCGCCCCCGCGCAGGGCGCGCTGGCCGTCGAGTGCCGGGCCGGCGACGAGCGCACCCGCGAGCTGCTCGCCGCCCTCGACGACGCCGCCGCCCGCGCCTGCGTGCTCGCCGAGCGCGCCACGCTGGCCGCGCTGGAGGCCGGGTGCAGCGCGCCGGTCGCCGCCTACGCCGAGCTGGCCGAGGGCGACGACGGGCCCGAGCTGTACCTGCGCGCCTCCGTCACCGCACTCGACGGCAGCGACGGCGTCCGCGACTCGGCCACCGGCCCGGTCGCCCACGCCGAGCGGCTGGGCCGCGCCCTGGCCGCCGAGCTGCTCGACCGCGGCGCCGCCGAGCTCGTGGCGGCGTCCCGGTGACACCTCCCGCCGGGCAGCCCGCCCCGGCTCTCCCAGACCCCGCACACGCCCTCCCGAGGGCCACGACACCAACAAGGACCAGGAGCACGCGATGACGCGCTTCCGCAAGACCCCAGGCCGCGTCGTCTTCGTCGGCGCCGGCCCCGGCGACCCCGGCATGCTGACCGCCCGGGCCACGGCCGCGCTGGCCGAGGCCACGGTGGTGCAGGTCGACCCCGACGTGCCCGTCGCCGTCACCGACGCCGTCCGCGAGAGCCGCCCCGGTCTCGAGCCCACCGCCGTCAGCGGCGAGCCGGCCGAGGTCGCCAAGGGCGCCGTCGCCGCGGCGAAGAGCGGCGAGGTCGTCGTCCGGCTGGTCGCCGGCGACCCGTTCACCTCCGACGCCGTGGTCAAGGAGGTGCTCGCCGTCGGCCGCACCTCCATCCCCTTCGACGTCGTCCCCGGCGTCGCCCCCTCGACCGCCGTCCCGGCCTACGCCGGTGTCGCGCTCGGCGGCACCTCGCTGACCGCCGACCTGCGCGCCGGCGACGTCGACCTGCCGGCCCTGGCCGGTGCGGCGAGCACGCTGGGCGCCCCGGTCGTGCTGCAGGGCGCGGTCGAGGAGCTGCCCGACGCCGCCGCGCGGCTGGTGGAGGGCGGCCTGTCCGGCAGCACCCCCGTCGTCGTCACCAGCGGCGGCTCGGGCACCGGCCAGCGGAGCGTCGTCGCGAAGCTGTCGGCCGTCGCGGAGAAGACCGCCGGGCTCGACCCGCTCACCGGCCCGGTCGTGGCCACCGTGGGCCCGGTCGTCGACAAGCGCGGCAAGCTCTCCTGGTGGGAGAGCCGGCCGCTGTTCGGCTGGCGGGTGCTCGTGCCGCGCACCAAGGACCAGGCCGGCGAGATGAGCGACCGGCTGCGGGCCTACGGCGCGGTGCCGGTCGAGGTGCCGACCATCGCCGTCGAGCCGCCGCGCAGCGCCGCCCAGATGGACCGGGCGATCAAGGGCCTGGTCACCGGCCGCTACGGCTGGATCGTGTTCACCTCGGCCAACGCCGTGAAGGCCGTCCGGGAGAAGTTCACCGAGCTGGGCCTCGACGCCCGCGCCTTCGCCGGCGTCAAGGTCGCCTGCGTGGGCGAGCAGACCGCCGAGTCGGTGCGCGCCTTCGGCATCGTGCCGGAGCTGGTGCCCACCGGGGCGCAGTCGAGCGAGGGCCTGCTGGCCGACTTCCCCGAGTACGACGACGTCCTCGACCCGATCAACCGGGTGCTGCTGCCGCGCGCCGACATCGCCACCGAGACCCTCGCCGCGGGCCTGCAGGAGCGCGGCTGGGAGATCGACGACGTGACCGCCTACCGGACCGTCCGGGCCGCCCCGCCGCCGGCGCCGGTCCGCGAGGCGATCAAGGGCGGCGGCTTCGACGCGGTGTGCTTCACCTCCTCGAGCACCGTGCGCAACCTGGTCGGCATCGCCGGCAAGCCACACGCCAAGACCGTCGTCGCCGTGATCGGCCCGGCCACCGCGGCCACCGCGCAGGAGTTCGGCCTGCGGGTCGACGTCCAGCCCGGGACCGCCGCCGTCGGCCCGCTGGTCGACGCGCTGGCCGAGCACGCCGAGGCCAAGCGGGCGGAGGCCGGGGAGTGACCGCGGCGCAGGGCGGGTCGAGCCCGGGCTTCGCGCGCGGGCGCCGGCTGCGGTCGACGCCCGCGCTGCGCCGGCTGACCGCCCAGACCCGGGTGGCCCCGGCCGACCTGGTGCTGCCGGTGTTCGTCAAGGAGGGCATCGCCGAGCCGGTCGCCATCGGCTCGATGCCCGGCGTCGTCCAGCACACGGTCGACTCCCTGCGGAAGGCCGCGCACGAGGCGGCCGAGGCCGGCATCGGCGGGCTGGTCCTCTTCGGCATCCCCGCGGAGAAGGACGCGGTCGGCTCGCAGGCCGACGCCGCCGACGGGATCGTCAACGTCGCGCTGCGCGAGCTGCGGGCCGACCTCGGCGACGAGCTGGTGCTCATGGCCGACCTCTGCCTGTGCGAGTACACCGACCACGGGCACTGCGGGCTGGTCACCCCGGCCGGCGTCGTCGACAACGACCCCACGCTCGACCGGTACGCGTCGGTGGCGATCGCGCAGGCGCAGGCCGGTGCCCACGTCATCGCCCCCAGCGGGATGATGGACGGGCAGGTGGCGGCCATCCGCCGGGCGCTGGACGGCGCGGCCCACACCGAGACGCCGATCCTGGCCTACGCCGCGAAGTACGCCTCGGGCTTCTACGGGCCCTTCCGCGAGGCGGCCGAGGGCGCGCCCCGGTTCGGCGACCGCTCGACCTACCAGATGGACCCGCCCAACGCCGACGAGGCGCTGCGCGAGGTGGCCCAGGACCTCGCCGAGGGCGCCGACGCGGTCATGGTCAAGCCGGCGCTGCCCTACCTCGACATCGTCACCCGGGTCGCCGACGCCGTCGACGTCCCGGTCAGCGCCTACCAGGTCAGCGGCGAGTACGCGATGGTCGAGGCAGCCGCGGCCAACGGCTGGATCGACCGGGAGCGGGCCATCCTGGAGACGCTCACCGCCATCCGCCGCGCGGGCGCGGGCCAGGTCCTGACCTACTGGGCGGTCGAGGCCGCGCGCCTGCTGCGCTGATGTCCTACGTCGAGCCCGGGGGCTCCTGGCGGCCGCTGTGGCTGGCCGCCGGGGTCCTCGGGCTCTTCGTCGTCCTGGACGTGCTGGCGCCCGGCCCGGACGTGCCGCCGGTGGTGTGGACGTCGGCCGTCGTCGCCGTGCTCGGTGTCGTGGCGTCCGTCTGCTGGACCGCGCGCCGCGCGTGGACCGTGCGGGTGGACCCGCGCGGCCCCGACGGCACGCTGTCGGTGGGCCACGAGCGGGTGCCGCTGGCCGACGTCGACGCCGCCCACCTGCGCGCCGTCCGCGCCGGCACCGCGGGCGTGGACGCCGGCGCCCCGGTGCTCGGCGGCGGCTGGTCGGTGCCGCGCGGCCGGGCCGGGCTGCCCCTGCGGCTGGCCGACGGGCGCACCGTGCTCGTCCCCACCCGGGACCCCGCCGCGCTGGGCAGCGCCCTGCTCGCCTCGGTGCCGGGGAGCCGGACGTCACAGCCCGCCGACCCGGACACCCCCGGCAGCCGTCCCGGGACGAGGGGGACACTGGGGCGGTGACCTCGCTGGACACCGCCCGGTACGACTACGCAGCGCCCGTCTCGGCCGACCTGTTCGCCCGCGGGCAGCAGGTCACCCCCGGGGGCGTGAACTCCCCGGTGCGGGCGTTCCGCGCCGTGGGCGGCACGCCGCGCTTCATGGCGCAGGCCCAGGGCCCGTGGCTCACCGACGCCGACGGCCGCCGCTACGTGGACCTCGTCGCCTCGTGGGGGCCGATGATCCTCGGCCACGCCCACCCGGCCGTCGTCGAGGCGGTGACCGCCGCCGCCCGCCGCGGGCTGTCGTTCGGGGCGCCCACCGAGGCCGAGCTCGAGCTGGCCGAGGAGATCATCGGCCGGGTGCCGCCGGTGCAGCGGGTGCGGCTGGTCAACTCCGGCACCGAGGCGGTCCTCTCGGCGGTGCGGCTGGCCCGCGGCGCCACCGGCCGCCCGCTCGTGGTCAAGTTCGCCGGCTGCTACCACGGCCACGTCGACGCGCTGCTCGCCGCGGCCGGTTCCGGCGTCGCCACGCTGGGCCTGCCCGACACCCCCGGCGTCACCACCGGCGCCGCCGCCGACACGATCGTGCTGCCCTACAACGACGTCGCCGCGCTCGAGCAGGTCTTCGCCGAGCGCGGGGACCAGATCGCCGTCGTGGTCAGCGAGGCCGCGCCCGGCAACATGGGCGTCGTCCCGCCGCTGCACGGCTTCAACGGCGAGCTGCGCCGGATCACCGCGGCGCACGGCGCGCTGCTGCTGCTCGACGAGGTCATGACCGGCTTCCGGGTGTCGCGCTCGGGCTGGTACGGCCTGGACCCCGTCGACGCCGACCTGTTCACCTTCGGCAAGGTCATGGGCGGCGGGCTGCCGGCCGCGGCCTTCGGCGGCCGCGCCGACCTCATGGACCACCTCGCCCCGACCGGGCCGGTGTACCAGGCCGGCACGCTGTCGGGGAACCCGGTCGCCGTCGCCGCCGGGCTCACCACGCTGCGGCACTGCACGGAGGAGGTCTACGCCCGCTGCGACGAGGTGGCCGCGGTCCTGCGCGGCGCGACCAGCGCGGCGCTGTTCGCCGCCGGCGTCCCGCACCGCGTGCAGCAGGCCGGGTCGATGTTCTCGGTGTTCTTCGTGCCCGACGAGCGCCAGGTGCGCGACTTCGCCGACGCCCGCACCCAGGACACCGCCGCGTTCACCGCCTTCTTCCACGAGATGCTCGCCCGCGGCGTGTACCTGCCGCCGTCGGCCTACGAGTCGTGGTTCGTCAGCGCCGCCCTCGGGGACGAGGCCGTGGAGCGGGTGCTCGGCGCGCTGCCCGCCGCCGCCCGCGCCGCCGCGGCCGCCGACCCGGCCGACGCGCCGCCCGCCGAGGTCGCCAAGGACGCCCAGGAGCTCTCTCCGTGAGCGACCGGACGACCGTCGTCCACCTGCTCCGGCACGGGGAGGTGCACAACCCCGAGGGCGTGCTCTACGGCCGGCTGCCGGGCTACCGGCTGTCCACCGCCGGCGAGCAGATGGCCCGGACGGCGGCGGAGTGGTTCAGCGGTCGCGGCGTCACCCACCTGGTCGCCAGCCCGCTCGAGCGGGCGCAGCAGACCGCCGCCCCGATCGCCGAGCGGCTCGACCTGCCGGTGACCCTGGACGAGCGGCTGCTCGAGGCCGGCAACGCCTTCGAGGGGCTCGCGGTCGGCCACGGTGCGTTCCGCCGGCCCCAGCACTGGTGGAAGCTGCGCAACCCGGTGCGGCCCTCGTGGGGCGAGCCCTACGTGGAGATCGCGGCGCGGATGCTGGCCGCCGTCGAGGCCGCCCGCGACGCCGCCCGCGGCAGCGCCGCGGTCTGCGTCAGCCACCAGCTGCCCATCTGGACGCTGCGGCTGCACCTGGAGGGCCGCCGCTACGCCCACGACCCACGGCGCCGGCAGTGCGGGCTGGCCAGCGTCACCTCGGTGACCTACGAGGGCGACCGCGTCGCCGGCGTCTCCTACGCCGAGCCGGCCGGGGCCACCGACCCCGACGCGGTGCCCGGCGCATGAGGCGGACCCTCCTCGCCGCGTCCGCGGCACTCGCCCTGCTCACCGGCTGCTCGACCGGCGACGGCCAGGTCGACGTCACCAACGGCGGCGAGTTCCGCTTCGTCGCCGGCACCCCCGCCGGCGAGGTCATCCCCGAGGCCGAGCGGGCCGCGGCGCCGGAGTTCGGCGGCACCCTGCTCGGCGGCGGTGGTTTCTCCTCCACCGAGCTGGCCGGGGAGGTCGCCGTCCTCAACTTCTGGGGCTCGTGGTGCCCGCCCTGCCGGGTGGAGACGCCGCAGTTCCAGGAGGTCTACGCCGACGTCCGCGACGAGGGCGTGGCCTTCCTCGGCCTGAACGTCAAGGAGACCGACGAGCAGTTCGCCCAGGCGTTCGTCACCAGCGAGGGCATCGAGTTCCCCTCGCTCCACGACCCCGCCGGCGAGGTGGCCCTGGCGTTCCGGGACTACCCGGCGACCGCGATCCCGTCCACCATCGTGCTCGACCGGGACGGCCGGGTGGCGGCCGTCTACACCGGCGAGGTCGCCCAGGACGACCTGCGCGCGGTGCTCGACCTGCTGCTCGGGGAGGGCTGAGTGGGCGCTGAGTTCGCCGCGCTGGTCACCGACGGCCCGCTGCTGGTTGCCGCCGCCGTCGCCGCCCTGGTCGGGCTGGTCAGCTTCGCCTCGCCCTGCGTGCTGCCGCTGGTGCCCGGCTACCTGTCCTACGTCACCGGCCTGGTCGGCAGCGGCGCCCGCCCCGCGCCGGCGCCCGCCCCCGCGGGGGACGGCGGCACCGGCGACGGCGGCACCGCGACCGCGACGGCCACCGCCGTGCGCGCCGACGAGCGCTCGCCCCGCGGGCGCATGGTCCTCGGCGCGCTGCTGTTCGTCCTCGGCTTCACCGCGGTGTTCGTCGCCGTCGGCACGGCGCTGGGCGGGCTGGGCCGGCTGCTGGTGCAGTACGACGACGTCATCACCCGCGTCATGGGCGTCGTCGTCATCGTCGTGGGGTTGGGCTTCCTCGGCCGGCTGCCGTTCCTCCAGCGGACGAGGCGGCTGTCCGTGCGGCCGGCCGCCGGGCTGGCCGGGGCGCCGCTGCTGGGTGTGGTCTTCGGGCTGGGCTGGACGCCGTGTCTGGGCCCGACGCTGTCGGCGGTGTACTCGCTGGCCTACACCGAGGCGACCGCCGGCCGGGGCGCGCTGCTCTCGGTCGCCTACTGCCTCGGCCTCGGGGTGCCGTTCGTGCTGGTCGCCCTCGGCGCCCGCTGGGCGGTCGGGGCGACGGCGTTCCTGCGCCGCCACGCGCAGGGCGTCACCCGCTTCGGCGGCGCCGTCCTCGTGCTGGTCGGGCTGCTGCTGGTCACCGGCGCGTGGGGCGAGATGATGTCGTGGCTGCGCTCGTGGCTGGCCGCCACCGGTCTGGGGGAGTCCCTGCTGTGACGGTGACCGCCCCGCCGCGGGAGGCCGCCGCGCCCCCGCCGCCGCCCGCCCGCCCGTCGGCCCTCCGCCGCGCCGCCGCGTTCCTGCTGCGCCAGTGGCGCCGGCTCACCGCGATGCGCACGGCGATCGTCCTGCTGTTCCTGCTCGCGCTCGCCGCCATCCCGGGCTCGCTGCTGCCGCAGCGCTCGCTGTCGCAGACCAACGTCCGCCAGTACTTCGCCGACCACCCGACGCTGGCGCCGCTGCTGGACCGGCTCTACCTGTTCGACGTCTTCAGCTCGCCGTGGTTCGCCGCGGTCTACCTGCTGCTGTTCGTGTCGCTCATCGGCTGCGTCCTGCCCCGCGCGCTGGAGCACGCCCGCGCGCTGCGCACCCCGCCGCCGCCCGCGCCGCGCCGGCTCTCGCGGCTGCCCGACTCCGCCGAGCTCGCGACCCCGCTGCCCGCCGCGGCCGCGCTCGACGTGGTCGAGGAGGAGCTGCGGGTCCGCCGCTACCGCGTCGTCCGGCGCGAGCGGGACGGCTCGGCGGAGCTCTCCGCGGAGAAGGGGCTGCTCAAGGAGGCCGGCAACCTCGTCTTCCACCTCGCCCTGGTCGCCCTGCTGCTGGCCCTGGCCGGCGGCAAGCTCTGGGGCTACGAGGGCAGCATCCTGGTGACCGAGGGTCAGCGGTTCTGCAACTCCTTCCAGCAGTACGACACCCACTCCGCCGGCCCGCTGGTCGAGGGCGGCGACCTCTCGCCGGTGTGCATCGGCCTCGAGGACTTCCGCGCCGAGTACGAGGAGGACCTCACCGCCTCGTCGTTCACCGCCGACATCACCTACGGCGGGCCCGGGGAGGAGGGCCGGCCGACGACGATCGGCGTCAACGACCCGCTGCGCGTCGACGGCGACCGCGTCTACGTCACCGGCCACGGGTTCAGCCCGACGTTCACCGTGACGCTCCCCGACGGGACGAGCTTCGACGACGTCTCCGCGCCGTTCCTGCCCACCGAGCAGAGCACCATGGCCAGCGAGGGCGCCCTCAAGCTGCCCGACCTGGGCGCCGGCGCCGAGGACCAGCTGGCGCTGCAGGGCTTCTTCGCCCCCACCGGCCTGGTGCAGGGCGGCATCCTCACCTCGATCGACCCGCGGCCCCTGGCGCCCCAGGTCGCGGTCGTGGCCTACCAGGGCTACCTGGGCCTGGACTCGGGCCTGCCGCAGTCGGTCTACTCCCTCGACGCCTCGCAGATCGAGCGCGGCCGGCTCACCGAGGTCGGCTCGGCCAACCTGTCGGTGGGGGAGTCGATGACCCTGCCCGACGGGACGGCGGTCACCTTCACCGGTCACGCCGAGTTCGCCGCCGTCCAGTTCTCGCACGACCCGGGCCAGGTGTGGGTGCTCGCCGCCGCGATCGCCGTCCTGGCCGGCCTGCTCGGCATGCTCCTGCTGCGCCGGGAGCGCGTCTTCGCCCGCGCCACCGCCCCCTCCGGGGACGGCGGTACCGTGCTCGGCGTCGGGGTCCTGACGCGCGGCAGCGGCGACGGCGCACCACGCTTCGCGGCCCTCGCCGACGACCTGCGGGCGGCCCTGGCGGCCCGCGCCACCACCCGCGTCCCGCCCCCCGGCGGAGGCGCACCGCACCCGGAGGCCTCCCCGCGTGACCGCTGACCAGCTGGCCGCCCTGTCCGACACCCTGTTCTCGGTCAGCGTCGGCCTCTACTCCCTGGCCGTCGTGGCCTTCTGCGCCCAGCTGGCCTTCGGCCGCCGGCCGGCCCGCGCCCGGGAGCTGGTGGGGGCCGGCGCCCCGGCCGGACCGGCGCCCGCGGACACCGCGGCGGCCGGTGCCGACGAGCCCGCGCCGGTCCGTCGCTGGGGTCTGGCGGCCATGGCGCTCACCGCGCTGGGGGCGCTCACCCACGCCGGCGTCCTCGTCGCCCGCGGGCTGGCCGCCGACCGGCTGCCCTGGGGCAACATGTACGAGTTCGCGACCGCGGTCGTGCTCGTCGCCGTCGTGGCCTTCCTCGTGCTGGCGGTGCGCTCGCCCGGCCTGCGCCACCTGGGCCTGTTCGTCCTCGCCCCGGTCGTGGTCAGCCTGGTGGCGATCGGCCTGTTCCTCTACGCCGAGGCCGGCCCGCTGGTGGCCGCGCTGCGCTCGAGCTGGCTGGCCGTGCACGTGACGACGGCGATCCTCGGCTTCGGCGTCTTCTTCGTCAGCGGCATCGCCAGCGTCCTGTACCTGGTCCGGTCGCGGTACGAGGCCCGCGGCGGCGACGCCTCCGGGCTGGTGGCCCACCTGCCCTCCGCGGCCACCCTCGACCGCCTCGCGCACCGCACCGCCGTCTTCGGCTTCCCGATCTGGACCTTCGCCGTCATCGCCGGCGCCATCTGGGCCGAGAGCGCCTGGGGCCGGTTCTGGGGCTGGGACCCCAAGGAGACCTGGGCGTTCATCGCGTGGGTGGTCTACGCCGCCTACCTGCACGCCCGGACGACGGCCGGCTGGCGGGGCCGGCCCGCCGCGTGGGTCAACGTGGTGGGCCTGGCGGTCATGGTGTTCAACCTGCTGTACGTGAACATGGTGTCGACCGGGCTGCACAGCTACGGCGGGGTGAACTGACCCACCTCATCCGTCCCACCCGGTCACACCCGTCGCCCGTCTGCCGAGCACGGGCGCCGGTGCGCTCGGTTGCGTGCTTCCATTCCTGCATGACTGCACGCGCGGGGGGCTGCCGTGGAGGTCGTCGTGGGTAGGCACGCGGCCGCCGACGACGCCGGCACCGACCCGATCATCGCGGCCGCACTGGCCTCCAAGGCAGACGCGCCGGGCACCCGGCGCGCCACGGGGCTCCGCGACGCCGACGACCGCGGCCGCGAGGGCTCCGGGAACGGGCTGGGCTGGCCGGGGGACACCACGACCGGCGGCGGGCTGGGCTGGCCGGGGTCGGCCGACACCGCCGAGGGGACCGGGGCCGGCACGGTCGACGAGACCGCCCGCATGGACGCCGTCCCGCCCGTCCCCGCACCGGGGCCCGAGGACGAGCCGGAACCGCCGGGTCCGCGCGGCTGGCGCCGGCTCTTCGGCGGCCACGCCGCCTGAGAAAGGACCTCCCTGCCCCCACCGCTCGCAGGCTCGCGGCGGGACCCCGGGCAGGGGTCGGGGCTAGGCGGGGGAGTCGTCGCGGCGCACGCGCCGGCCGAGCTCGCGGAGGAACTCCGGGTCGTCGTCGGGAGCCACCGGGCGGGTGGCCTGCGTCGGGCCGGGACGGCGGGGCGGTCGCTGCTGGCGCAGTCCGCTCCCGGCCGCGGCCGTCGCCCGCACCACGAGCACCACCACGACCGCCGCGATCACCAGGAGCAGAAGGAACACCTGGGCCACCCCCTCGTCTCGGGTCCGTGCCGTCAATGTACGTCCGCGGGGATACTCGGGGGGCGGAGCGCGACCCGCCTCCCGCGAGCACCGACCCGGAGGGCCCCATCGACGCCGTCGACCGGCAGCTGATCGACCTGCTGCGCGCCAACGGCCGCGCCAGCATCGCCGAGCTGGGCCGCCAGGTGGGGCTGTCCTCCGCCGCCGTCCACGACCGGGTGGGCAAGCTGGAGGCGGCCGGCGTCATCACCGGCTACCGCGCCGTCGTCGACCCCACCGCCCTCGGCCTCGACGTCACCGCGCTGGTCGGCGTCATCGAGAGCGACTCGGTCGACGACACCGGCGTCGAGGCCGCGCTGCGGGAGATGCCCGAGGTCGAGGACTGCTGGCGGGTGGCCGGCAGCGAGGGCTACGTCCTCAAGGTGCGGGTGACCGACATCCCGGCACTGGAGGCGGCCATCAGCGCGTTGAACCGGATCAGGGGCGTCGCCCGCACCCGCACCACCGTCGTCCTCTCCACCAAGTGGGAGGGACGGACGGCATGACGCCCGACCGCAGCCTGGAGGACGGCACGATGGCCCAGACCCCCGCCCCGAGCGCGCCCACCGGCGGCCCGGCGACGCCGCCGCGGATCGTGCCGTGGCTGCTGGTCTACACGCTCGGCCGGCTGGTGATCGCCGTCGCGCTCATCGCCCTGATCTGGCTGGTCGGCCTGCCCGGCTTCCCGGCGCTGCTGTTCGGCCTGCTGCTGTCGATGCCGGTGGCCTACGTGCTGCTGCGCCCGGTGCGCGACCGGCTCACCGAGGGCCTGGCCGCGCGCAACGTCGCCCGGCGCACCCGCAAGGAGCAGCTGCGCGACCGGCTCAGCGGGGACGCCGCCGCCTGACCGGCGGGCGACCGGTCAGGCCGACAGCGCCAGCCCGGCCGCCAGCAGCACGCCGGTGACCAGGGTGAGCAGACCGGTGGCCTGCAGCGCGGCGATCAGCGCCGGCCCGCGCCCGCCGGTGAGCACGACCCGGGACGGCGGCACCGCCAGCGGCGCGGCGAGCAGTCCCAGCAGCGCCCACGGCCGGACGACGCCGATCGCCACGACCACCGCGAACGCGCCGGCCAGCAGCCCGACGTAGAACAGCCGGGTCGCGCGGTCGCCGAGCAGCACCGCGAGCGTGCGCTTGCCCACGAGGGCGTCCCCGGCGACGTCGCGCAGGTTGTTGACCACCAGCAGCGCCGTCGACAGCAGCCCGACCGGCACCGCGGCCGCCAGGGCGAGGCCCTCGACCCGGCCGGTCTGCACGAACGTCGTGCCGGCGACGGCGACCAGGCCGAAGAAGACGAAGACGAACACCTCGCCCAGCGCCCGGTAGCCGTAGGGCAGCGGGCCGCCGGTGTAGGTCCAGGCCGCGGCGATGCACACCGCGCCGACGGCGACCAGCCACCAGCTCGACAGCGCGGCCAGCACCAGCCCGGCTCCGGCCGCGACGGCGAAGGCCAGCAGCGCCGCCACGAGCACCTGCCGCGCGCTGGCCGCGCCCGAGCCGACCAGCCGCACGGGCCCGACCCGGTCGGCGTCGGTGCCGCGCTTGCCGTCGGAGTGGTCGTTGGCGTAGTTGACCGCCACCTGCAGCGCCAGCGCCACCAGCAGCGCGAGCAGCGCCGGGACCGGCCGGAAGCCGCCGAGGGCGGCCGCGGCGCCGGTGCCCACGAGCACGGGCGCGAGGGCGGCGGGCAGCGTGCGCGGCCGGGCGCCGGCCACCCACTGCGCGGGCGTCGCCATCAGGCGGGACCGGCGCCGGTCAGGCGGGCCGCGACGCCCCGGCGGTCGGGCTTGCCGGTGTGCAGCGTCGGCACCGCGTCGAGCAGGTGCAGCTCCCGCGGCGCCGACGGCGGGCCGAGCCGCTCGGCCACCCAGGGGCGCAGGGCGGTGAGGTCGGGGGCGGCGCCCGCGGACGGGACGACGGCGGCCACCACCCGCTGCCCCCACTCCTCGTCGGGCCGGCCGAAGACCACGGCGTCGGCGACGTCCGGGTGCTCGCGCAGCACGCCCTCGACCGCCTGGGGCGCGACGTTCACGCCGCCCGTGACGACGACGTCGTCGAGCCGCCCGGTCACGGTGAGCCGGCCGTCCGGGCCGAGGGAGCCGGCGTCGCGGGTGCGGAACTCACCGCCGGCGAAGGCCGCAGCCGTGCCCTCCGGGTCGCGCCGGTAGCCCAGGGCCAGGACCGGCCCGGCGACGGCGATGCCCTCGTCGTCGGCACGGACGCGCACGCCGTCGAGCGGGACGCCGTCGTAGACGCAGCCGCCGGCGGTCTCGGTCGTGCCGTAGGTGGTCACCACGGCGACCCCCTCCTCGCGGGCCCGCGCCAGCAGGCCGGGGTCGGTGGCCGCGCCGCCCACGAGCACCGCGTCGAACGCGCGCAGCGCGTCGGGCTCGCGGTCGAGGTGGCGGCGCAGCTGGGTGGGCACGAGGGCGGTGTAGCGGCGGTCGCCGTCCGTGCGGGCCCCCGCCGCTGCCAGGTCCTCGCCGGGCCCGAGCACCGTCGGCGTCGTGCCGGCCAGCACCGAGCGGCACAGCACCTGCAGGCCGGCGACCGCCGACACCGGCAGCGCCAGCAGCCAGGTGCCCGGGCCGCCGAGGCGGTCCAGCGTCGCGGTGCCCGACGCCCGCAGCGCCGACGCCGGCAGCAGCACCCCGCGGCCGCGGCCGGTGGAACCGGAGGTGACGACGACGAGGTCGGCGCCGTCCTCCAGCGGTTCCCCGGGCGCGAGGACCTCACGGGCCGCGGCCGCCGGCGGCCCGGCCGGGAGGACGGCGAGCGGCGCGGTGCCGTCGAGGCAGGCGCGGACGGCGGGCAGCACGGTGCCGAGGACGGCGTCCGGGGACTCCGGCGCGGGGAGGACGGTCAGCTGCCGGGGCACGTCGAACGAGGGTACGGCGCGCGCGATCTACGCTGGCGCCGTGATCACCGCCGCGTTCCCGCCGGGGATCGACGAGGTGGCGGTGTGGTCGGTGCCGATGCGCACCCGCTTCCGCGGGATCGACGTCCGCGACGGCGTCGTGGTGCGCGGCCCGGCCGGCTGGGGCGAGTTCTCCCCGTTCTGGGACTACGGCGTCCCCGAGAGCCGCCGCTGGTGGGCCGCGGCCGCCGAGGCCGCGCTGGAGGGCTGGCCGCCGCCGCTGCGCGACTCCGTGCCGGTGAACGTCACCGTGCCGGCGGTCGACGCCGGGCGCGCGCACGCCATCGTCGCGGCGTCGGGCTGCCGGACGGCGAAGGTCAAGGTGGCCGAGCCCGGGCAGGCGCCCGCCGACGACCTCGCCCGGGTGGAGGCCGTCCGCGACGCGCTCGGCCCGGACGGCGCGATCCGGGTCGACGCCAACGCCGCCTGGGACGTCGACACCGCCGTCGCCCGCATCCGGGAGCTCGGCCGGGTGGGCCTGGAGTACGTCGAGCAGCCCTGCGCCACCCTCGGCGAGCTGGCCCTGCTGCGCCGGCGCACCGACGTCCGGGTGGCCGCCGACGAGGTGGTCCGCCGCGCCGACGACCCCCTGGCGGTCGACCTGCGCGAGGCCTGCGACGTCGTCGTCCTCAAGGTGCAGCCGCTCGGCGGCGTGCGGGCGGCGCTACGGGTGGCCGAGGCGCACGGGCTGCCCTGCGTCGTCTCCTCGGCGCTGGAGTCGTCGGTCGGCATCGCCGCGGGCGTCGCGCTGGCCGCCGCGCTGCCCGAGCTGCCCTTCGCCTGCGGGCTGGCCACCGTCGCGCTGCTGACCGGCGACGTGACCGGGACGCCGCTGCTCCCGGTCGACGGCGCCCTGCCGGTGCGTCCGGTGGCGCCCGACGCCCTGCCCTCCGTGGCCGCGCCACCCGCCGTGACGGCGCGGTGGACCGAGCGGCTCACCGCGGTGCTGGCCGCGTGAACCCCTCCACCGCGCTGGCCCGCGTGCTGGTCGACGAGCTGCTGCGCGGCGGCGTGACCGACGCCGTCGTGGCGCCCGGCTCGCGCTCGGCGCCGGTCGCGCTGGCGCTGGCCGCCGCGGAGCGGGCCGGCGCCCTGCGGCTGCACGTGCGCATCGACGAGCGCACCGCGGCCTTCCTCGCCCTGGGCCTGGCCCGCGCGTCGGGCCGGCCGGTGCCGGTGCTCACCACCTCGGGGACGGCGACCGCCCACCTGCACGCCGCGGTCCTGGAGGCCGACGTGAGCGGCGTGCCGCTGGTGGCGCTCACCGCCGACCGGCCGCCGGAGCTGCGTGCCACCGGGGCCAACCAGACCATCGAGCAGCCCGGCCTCTACGGCGGCGCGGTGCGCTGGGCGGCCGACGTCGGGGTGCCCGAGGCCGGCCGCGAGGCCGCGCAGAACCGCTACTGGCGCTCGGTGGTGTCGCGGGCGCTGCTCGCGGCCACCGGCGTGCTGTCGGCCGACCCGGGGCCGGTGCACCTCAACCTGGCGTTCCGCGAGCCGCTGCTGCCCGACGGCGACCCGGCGCCCAGCGGCGAGTGGGCCGGTCGCGACGGCGGCGCACCCTGGACGGCGGCCGCGGCGCCCGGACCCGTCGCCGACCCGCTGCCGGCCGGGCAGCGCACGCTGGTCGTGGCCGGCGACGGGCCGACCGCGCTCGGCCGGGCGTGGGCCGCCGGAGCGGCCGCGGCCGGCTGGCCGGTGGTCGCCGAGCCGAGCGGGGGCGCGTGGACCGGCGACGCCGTGCGCGGCGGGGCGCTGCTGCTCGGGGTGGCCGACTGGCTCGACGCGCACCGGCCCGAGCGGGTGGTCGTGGTCGGCCGCCCGACGCTGTCGCGACCGGTGTCGGCGCTGCTGGCCGACCCGCGGGTCAGCGTGCAGACCGTCGTCGCGACGCCGCGCTGGCCCGACGCCGGCCGCTCCAGCGCGCTGGTCACCCGGGCCGCGCCGCCGGTGGGCCCGGCGGGGGACGACGGCTGGGCCGCGGCCTGGCGGGACGCCGCCGGCCGGGTCGGGACGGCGGTCGACGCGCTGCTCGACGCCGCGCCCGGGCTGACCGCGGCCCGGCTGGCCCGCGACGTCGTGGCCGCGCTGCCGGCCGGCCGGCTGCTTGTCCTCGGCTCCTCGACGCCGGTGCGCGACGTCGACCGGCTCGCCGTCCCGCGCGCGGACGTGACCGTGCTGGCCAACCGCGGCGTCGCCGGCATCGACGGGACCGTCTCGACCGCGGTCGGCGCGGCGCTGGTGCACGGCGGGCCGGCGGTGGCGCTGATGGGCGACCTGACGTTCCTGCACGACCTGCAGGGGCTGCTCACCGGCGACGGGGAGCCGCGGCCGGACCTCACGGTCGTGGTGCCCGACAACGACGGCGGCGGGATCTTCGCCCAGCTCGAGCCCGGCCGGCCGGCGCACCAGCGCGACTACCGGCGGGTGTTCGGGACGCCGCACGGCCGTGACCTGGTCGCCGTGGCGCAGGGCCTCGGCTGGGAGGCGACGGCGGTGCGCGACGCCGGCGAGCTGCCCGCCGCGCTGGCGCTGGGCGGGCCGCGCGTCGTCGTCGTCCGCACCGACCAGCGGGCCGAGGCCGACCTCGCCGTCGCCCTCCGCGACGCGGCGGCCCGCGCGCTCGGTTGACGGTGCGCCGGCGTCCTCAGCCGGGCCGGCGCCACACCAGGGAGTACCGCCAGAACAGCAGCCGCCGCACCCGGACGCCGGGCAGCACGGCCCGCGCCCGCCGCCGGACCTCGCGGACGGTCAGCTCGGGCGCGCGCACCGGCATCCCGCTGACCGGTCCCGCGCGCGGCGCCCGCCGCAGCCGCCGCCAGGCCCCGACGGCGCGGTGCGCCACCGCGGCCAGCGCCTCGACCGGCAGCTCGCGGGGCAGGTCGGTGCGCGGCAGGGCGACGGCGGCCAGCACGCCGCCGGGCCGCACCGCGGCGGCCCACGACCGGAGCGCCTCCTCCAGCGGCAGGTGGTGCAGCACGCTCGTGCTGACGACGGCGTCGTAGCCGCCCGCGGGCAGGTCGAGGGCCAGCGCGTCGGCCTCGACGACGCGGACCGTCGCGGGCACCCGGGCCCGGGCCAGCGCGACCATCTCCGGCGACCGGTCGACGGCGTCCACGCGGACGCCCCGGCCGGCCAGCAGCGCGGCGAGGTCGCCGGCGCCGCAGCCGACCTCGAGCACCCGGTCGCAGCGAGGCGGCAGGGCCCGCAGCAGCAGCGGCCGGTAGTGCGCGCTGTGGTCCCAGGACAGGTCCGGGACCGGCCGCATCAGCTCTCCAGCGCGGCCTGAACGGCGGCGAACTTCGACTGCGTCTCGGCCAGCTCGGCGGAGGGGTCGGAGCCGGCGACGATGCCGCAGCCGGCGAACAGGCGGGCGGTGGCCGGGTCGTCGTCGGAGAGCTGGGCGCAGCGCAGCGCCAGGCCGAACTCGCCGTCGCCGCGGGCGTCGAGCCAGCCGACCGGGCCGGCGTAGCGACCGCGGTCCATGCCCTCGAGCTCGCCGATCACCGCGGCGGCGCGGTCGGGCGGGGTGCCGCACACGGCCGCCGTCGGGTGCACGGCGTCGACCAGCTCCAGCAGCCCGGCGCGGCCGCGGGCCCCCGTCCGGCGCTGGGTGCCGACGACGTCGGTGGCCAGGTGCCGCACGTTGGCCAACGTGAGCAGCGACGGCTCCCCGGGCACCGACAGCGCCGAGCAATAGGGCTCCAGCGCCTGCACCAGCGAGTCGACGGCGAGGGCGTGCTCGGCGCGGTCCTTGGCCGAGTCCAGCAGCCCGGCGGCCAGCCGGTCGTCCTCGGCCCCGGCACCGCGCGGGGCGGTGCCGGCCAGCACCCGCGCGGAGAGCTCCCGGCCGGTGCGGCGCAGCAGCAGCTCCGGGGTCGCGCCGAGCAGGCCGTCGACGGCGAAGGTCCAGCAGTCGGGGAAGCGGGCGGCCAGCCGGTCGAGCAGCCGGCGCGGGTCGAGCGGGACGTCGGCGGTGACCAGCAGGTCGCGGGCGAGCACGACCTTGGCCAGGTCGCCGTCGCCGATGCGGGCCACCGCGGCGGCGACCGCGGAGCACCAGGAGGCGGGGTCGAGCGCGCCGTCGGCGTAGCGCAGCCGGGCGGGGGACGGCGGCAGGGGCAGGGGAGCGGCGAGCACGTCGCGCGGGCCGGCGTCGCCGGTGGTGGTCAGCCACGTGACGCCGTCGCGGCGGCCGACGACGAGCTCCGGGACGACGAACACCGACGTCCCGGCAGCGGGGTCGTAGGCGATGCTGGCGAAGACGACCGGGCCCGAGCCGGGGACGCCGACCCCGTCGTCGACGGCCAGGTCGGCGCTGCGCCCGGCCCACCACGAGGCGGCCTCGGCCAGCGCGCCGGGGCCGCGGACCTCGAGCCGGTCGGCCTCGCCCCAGCCGACGAGGCCCTCGCCGCGGCGGACCCACGACAGCGCGCCGGTGGCGGGCAGCAGGCGCAGCAGGTCGGGGGAGTCGGGCAGCGCGACGGTCGTGACGGCGGGCGCGACGGCGTCCGGCGAGGTCACGGCGGCCGCGGTCACGCTCCCAGAGTAGGCAGCCGGTAGCGTCGGCCGCCGTGGGTCACCGGCGAGAGAGCGCACACACCGCCGGGGCGCGGGCCGGTCTGGACAAGCAGCCGCACGAGGTCGCGGCCATGTTCGACGGCGTCGCCCGCCGCTACGACCTCACCAACACCGTGCTCTCGGGCGGCCGCGACGTCTCCTGGCGGCGGGCCACCCGGGAGGCGCTGGGCGCCCGGCCCGGGGACGTCGTCCTCGACGTCGCGGCCGGGACGGCGGTGTCCACCGTGGCGCTGGCGGCCGGGGGCGTGCGCGCGATCGCCTGCGACTTCTCCCAGGGCATGCTGCGGGCCGGCGCGGCGCGGCCGGTGCCCAAGGTGGCCGGCGACGCGATGGCGCTCCCGCTGGCCGACGCGAGCGTCGACGGGCTGGTCATCTCCTTCGGCCTGCGCAACGTGGCCGACCCCGACGCCGCGCTGCGCGAGTTCCGGCGGGTGGTGCGGCCCGGCGGGACGCTCGTGGTCTGCGAGTTCTCCAGCCCCGTCTGGGCGCCGTTCCGCACCGTCTACACCGAGTACCTGATGCGGGCGCTGCCGCGGATCGCGCGGGCGGTGAGCAGCAACCCCGACGCCTACGTCTACCTGGCCGAGTCGATCCGCGCCTGGCCCGACCAGCCGGCGCTGGCCGCGCGCATCCGGGCCGCCGGGTGGGCCGACGTCGAGTGGCGCGACCTCACTGGCGGGATCGTCGCGCTGCACCGCGCCCGCCGCCCGTGAGCGGCCCACCGCGGCCCCTCTGCAGGGTCCCGCCGCGAGCGTGCGAGTGGTGGGGAGCAGAGGGGTCCTTCCACTAGCGTCGGCACATGACGACACCCACGCCGATGCCCGAGCCGCCCGGGCCCTCGCCGTCGCCCGTCGACCCGATCTCGCCCCCGTCGCCGGCGCCGTTCCCGCAGCCCAGCCCCACGGACCCCACCGCCCCGCCGCCCTCGGGACCCCAGCCCGTCTGACGGCGGCGCGGTGGACGGCCGCCGTCCGTTCGCCGACCGGCGCGACGCCGGCCGGCTGCTCGCCGCGCGCCTCACCGACCCCGCCCGCGCCGCCGCCGTCCCGCTGGGACCCCACGCGCTGGTCCTCGGCCTGCCCCGCGGCGGTGTCGTCGTCGCCGCCGAGGTCGCCGCGGCGCTCGGGGCGGTGCTCGACGTCGTCGCCGTCCGCAAGCTCGGGCTGCCCGGCCGGCCCGAGCTGGCCATGGGCGCCCTCGCCGCGGTGGGGGACACCGTCGCGAGCGTCCGCAGCGAGGCCGTGCTCGCCTCCGTGACCGTCGACGCCGCCGCCGCGGACGAGGTCCGCCGCGCCGAGCTCACCGAGCTGCGCCGCCGCCAGCGTGCCTACCGCGGCGACCGGCCGCCGCCGGCCCTCACCGGCCGCACCGTCGTCCTCGTCGACGACGGCCTGGCCACCGGCTCCACCGTGCGCGCGGCGCTGACCGCCGTCCGCGCGGCCCGCCCCGCCGCCGTCGTCGTCGCCGTCCCCGTCGGCGCCGTCGACGCCTGCGCCACGCTGGACGCCGACGAGGTCGTCTGCCTGCTCACCCCGTCCCCGTTCGGCGCCGTCGGCCGGTACTACGACGACTTCGGCGAGACCACGGACGACGAGGTCCGCGCGGCCCTGTCCGGGTCCCCGGCCTAGGGTCGGGGTCGAGCCGGCCGGCGCCGGCGACCGACGAGCGAGGGGACCTGCGCGTGCCGAGTCCGACGTCCGAGGCCCCGTCGAGCACCGGCGGCACCGCCGACGTCGTGGTGGTCGGCGCCGGCCCCGCGGGGTCGGCCGCGGCCTGGACGCTGGCCACCGCCGGGCTCGACGTCGTCGTGCTGGAGAAGGCCCGCTTCCCCCGCGAGAAGGTCTGCGGCGACGGCCTCACGCCGCGCGCGGTCAAGGCGCTCGACGACATGGGCGTGGACACCTCCCCGGCCGCCGGCTGGGTGCGGCACCGGGGACTGCGCGTCTTCGGCGGCGGCCAGGTGGTCGAGGTCGACTGGCCGCGGCTGTCGTCCTGGCCGGACTTCGGGCTGATCCGCGCCCGCAAGGACCTCGACCCGCTGCTCGCCGCCCACGCCGTGGCCGCCGGGGCCCGGATCGAGCAGGAGGTGACCGTCACCGACCCGCTGCTCGACGACGCCGGCCGGGTCGCGGGCGTGCACGCGCAGGCGGGTCCGGGCAGGGAGCCGGTCACGTGGCGCGCGCCGCTCGTCGTCTCCGCGGAGGGCCTGTCGGGCCGGCTGGCCAAGGCGATCGGGCTGACCCGCCGCGAGGACCGCCCGCTCGGCGTCGCCGTCCGTCGCTACGTGGAGACGCCGCGCGGTGAGGACCCCTACCTCGACATCTCCTTCGACCTCTCCGCCGACGGGCCCACCGCCGACTCCATGCCCGGCTACGGCTGGTCCTTCGGCATGGGCGACGGCACGGCCAACGTCGGCTTCGGCCTGCTCGACACCCGCCGCGGCGGCGGGGCCGACCCCCGCACCGTGCTGCGCCGCTGGCTGGCCACGCTGCCACCGGAGTGGCAGCTGGGCGAGGAGCACGCGGTCACGCCGCTGCGCGGCGCCGGGCTGCCCATGGCACTCAACCGCGGCCCGGCCTACACCCGCGGGCTGCTGCTGGCCGGCGACACCGCCGGGGTGGTCAACCCGTTCAACGGCGAGGGCATCAGCTACGCGCTGGAGACCGGCCGGATGGCCGCCGAGACGGCGGTCGCGGCGCTGGCCGCTCCCGAGGGCCCGGCCCGCGAGGCGGTGCTGCGCGGCTACCCGCGGCGGCTGCAGGAGGCCTACGGCCGCCACCACCGCCTCGGCACGGCCTTCCTCGGGCTGCTCGACCGTCCCGGTCTGGTCCGCTTCGCCACCACCCACGGGCTCAAGCGCCCGGTGATGGTGGACGCGGCCCTGCGGCTGATGGGCAACCTCTCCGACGGCCGCGACGGCGACCGCTTCGACCGCGCCGTCGCGGTGCTCACCCGCCTGGTGCCCTCGGTCTGACCTGCTCCCGGACCGGTCCGTGACCGGACCGTGACACGGTGACGTGAACTCGCTCACCCCCCGTACTGGTGTTCGGGAACCCTCGGGCATAGGCTCGTGACCATCCGTTTGTGAATTTGTTCACAAGCACTGACGAGGTCCTGCGACGTCCGAGGGGAGGCGCTGTGCTCTCGACCTACGTGCCCATCGTGGGCCTGTTCGCGCTGGCCGCGGCCTTCGCCCTGTTCTCCGTGGCGGTGGCGCCGTTCGTCGGCCCCCGCCGCTACAACCGGGCCAAGCTCGAGGCCTACGAGTGCGGCATCGAGCCGATCGACCAGCCGCTGCACGGCGGCCGCTTCCCGGTCAAGTACTACCTCACGGCGATGCTGTTCATCGTCTTCGACATCGAGATCGTCTTCCTCTACCCGTGGGCCGTCGCCAACGACGCGCTGGGTGTCTTCGGCCTGGTCGAGATGGTCGTGTTCATCGCGACCGTCTTCATCGCCTACGCCTACGTGTGGCGCCGCGGCGGGCTCGAGTGGGACTGACGGCCATGACACCGACGGCAGGGAGCTGACATGGGTCTCGAGGAGAAGCTGCCGAGCGGGTTCCTGCTGACCAGCGTCGAGAAGCTGGTCAACTGGACGCGCAAGTCCTCGCTGTGGCCGGCCACGTTCGGGCTGGCCTGCTGCGCCATCGAGATGATGGCCACCGGCGCCGGCCGCTACGACCTGGCCCGCTTCGGCATGGAGGTCTTCCGGGCCTCGCCGCGCCAGGCCGACCTGATGATCGTCGCCGGCCGGGTGAGCCAGAAGATGGCGCCGGTCCTGCGGCAGATCTACGACCAGATGCCCGAACCCCGCTGGGTGCTCGCCATGGGCGTCTGCGCCAGCTCGGGCGGCATGTTCAACAACTACGCGGTGGTGCAGGGCGTCGACCACGTCGTCCCGGTCGACATGTACCTGCCCGGCTGCCCGCCGCGCCCGGAGATGCTGATGGACGCCATCCTCAAGCTGCACCACAAGATCCAGAACGAGCCGCTGGGCGAGCGGCGCGCCCGCCAGCTCGAGCGCGACCGGGCCGAGGGCCGCGCCCGCGACCTGCTGGTCGAGATGCCCTCCAGCGTCCGCGTCGACAAGGAGGCCCGCCGGGCCTACGAGCAGGCCGCGGCCGCCGGTCGCGCCGGCCAGTTCGCCATCGAGCGGCGCGGCGGCAACGCCGTCCTGCTGCCCGAGCAGCACGGCGGCGCCCGGTGACCGGCCCCGGCGACCGCAGCGGCGCCGACGCGAGCCAGGGCGCCACGGCGGGCAGCGGCGGGTTCCGCAAGGGCGCGTTCGGCGTCTCCGGCAGCGGCGACACCTCCGGCTTCGGCGGCCTGGTGCGGGTCGAGCCCGGCGGCGCGGTGGCACTGCACTCGACCGACCGGCCCTACGGCGGCTGGTTCGACGAGGTCACCGACGCGCTGATCGAGGCCGTCGGCGCGGCCACGTACGCCGCCGCCGTCCGGCGGGTGCTGGTCGACCGCGGTGAGATCACCTACTTCGTCGCCCGCGAGCACCTGCTGACCCTCGTACAGGCCCTGCGCGACGACGAGGCGCTGCGCTTCGAGCTGTGCAGCAGCGTCTCCGGCGTCGACTACGAGGGCAGCGGCGGCCCGGAGGTCGAACCCGGCCGGCCGCGGCTGCACGTCGTCTACCACCTGACCTCGATGACCTACCGCCGGCGGATCCGGCTCGAGGTCGCCGTCACGGTGGAGGACCCGCACGTGCCGTCGGTCTCCGGCGTCTACCCGACGGCGGACTGGCACGAGCGCGAGACCCACGACATGTTCGGCGTCGTCTTCGACGGCCACCCGGCGCTGACCCGGATCCTCATGCCCGACGACTGGGACGGGTTCCCGCAGCGCAAGGACTACCCGCTCGGCGGCGTGCCGGTGGAGTACCACGACGCGACGATCCCGCCGCCCGACACCCGCCGGAGCTATCGGTGAGCACCACGTACGACCCGTACGCCGGGTCACGGGAGACCACGGAAGGCCGCGTCTACACCGTGACCGGCGGCGACTGGGACCAGACGCTCGGCGTCGACGTCAGCGGCGAGGAGCGCCTCGTCGTCAACATGGGGCCGCAGCACCCCTCCACGCACGGCGTGCTGCGGCTGGTGCTCGACCTCGAGGGCGAGACGGTGACCAAGGCGCGGGTGGTCATCGGCTACCTGCACACCGGCATCGAGAAGAACGTCGAGTACCGCAACTGGACGCAGGGCACGACCTTCGTGACGCGGATGGACTACCTGGCCCCGCTGTACAACGAGGCCGGCTACTGCATGGCGGTCGAGAAGCTGCTCGGCATCGAGGTGCCGCAGCGCGCGCAGACCATCCGCCTGATGGTCATGGAGATCAACCGGATCGCCTCGCACCTGGTCGGGCTGGCCACCGGCGGCATGGAGCTCGGCGCGCTCACCGGCATGACCAACGGCTTCCGCGAGCGGGAGCTGTGCCTGGACGTGCTGGAGGAGATCACCGGCCTGCGGATGAACCACGCCTACATCCGCCCCGGCGGCGTCGCGCAGGACCTGCCGCCGGGCGCGGTCGAGTCCGTCCGCGAGTGGCTCGCCGTCATGCCCGAGCGGCTGGCCGCCTACCACAAGCTGCTCACCGGCCAGCCGATCTGGCAGCGGCGGCTGAAGGACGTCGGCTACCTCGACGTCACCGGCTGCGTCGCGCTGGGTGTGACCGGGCCGATCCTGCGCGCGGCCGGGCTGCCCTGGGACCTGCGCAAGGTCGAGCCCTACCTCGGCTACGAGACCTACGACTTCGAGGTGCCGACCGCCGACACGTCCGACGCGTGGGGCCGCTACCTGGTCCGCATGGCGGAGATGCACGAGTCGCTGAAGATCGTCGCGCAGGCGCTCGACCGGCTCGAGCCCGGCCCGGTCATGGTCGAGGACAGGAAGATCGCCTGGCCGGCGCAGCTGTCCCTCGGCGCCGACGGCATGGGCAACTCCCTCGAGCACGTGAAGCACATCATGGGCACCTCGATGGAGGCCCTCATCCACCACTTCAAGCTGGTCACCGAGGGCTTCCGGGTGCCGGCCGGGCAGGTCTACGTGCCGGTCGAGTCGCCGCGCGGCGAGCTCGGCTACCACGTCGTCAGCGACGGCGGCACCCGCCCGTTCCGCGTCCACGTGCGCGACCCCAGCTTCGTCAACCTGCAGGCGACGGCGGCGATGAGCGAGGGCGGCATGATCGCCGACGTCATCGCCGCGATCGCCTCCATCGACCCGGTGATGGGGGGTGTCGATCGATGAGCGCGCTGCCCGGATCGGCGGAGGGCGCGGCGACGACGGGGCTGGTCGACAGCCCCGTCGAGCCGGTGACCGCGGACCTGCCGCCGCTGACCGCGCAGACCCGGATCGAGGCGCGGGAGATCATGGCCCGCTACCCGCAGCCGCGCTCGGCGCTGCTGCCGATGCTGCACCTGGTGCAGAGCTACCAGGGCTACGTCTCGCCCGAGGGCGTCGCGCTGTGCGCCGAGGAGCTGGGGCTGACCAAGGCCGAGGTCGGCGCGGTCGCGACCTTCTACACGATGTACAAGCGCCGCCCGACCGGCCGGCACCTGGTCAGCGTCTGCACCAACACGCTGTGCGCCGTCCTCGGCGGGCAGCGGATCATGGACGCGCTGTCGGCCGACCTCGGCGTCCACCACGACGAGACGGCGGCCGACGGCTCGGTCACCCTCGAGCACGCCGAGTGCCTGGCCGCCTGCGACTACGCGCCCGTGGTCACCGTCGACTACGAGTTCTACGACCAGCAGGACGTCGACAGCGCCCGCGCGCTGGTGGCCGCGCTGCGCCGGGGCGAGAAGCCGCCGCCGACCCGGGGCGCGCCGCTCACCGACTTCCGCGGCGTCTCCCGGCAGCTGGCCGGCTTCTCCCAGCACGCCGACGCCGCCGGTGCCCGCGCCGCCGTCGACGCGCCGGGGGAGTGGGGCCCGACGCTGGCCGGCGTCCGGCTGGCCGCCGAGCGCGGCGAGACCGCCCCGCCCATGGCCGGCCCCGAGCCCGGGGCTCCCGACACCGGCGAGCCCGTGGACACCGTCGCGCCGTCCGGGGACGCCGGCCAGACGCCGGAGAAGGAGGCCGGCGACGCCCGCGTCGCCGCCGCCGACAACCCCGCCGAGCGCGCCGGCGCGGCGCAGACGCACCCCGACGAGGGCACCGAGTACGGCCGGAAGACGCCCTCCGGCCCCCGGCCCACCACCGACACACCTGCGGGCACCGAGCCGGGGACCTCCGGCCAGGGACCCACCAGGGAGGCCTGACACCGTGCCCCTCACCCCCGTCCTCACCTCGCGCTGGGACGCCGACCAGCCCTGGCGCCTGTCCACCTACGAGTCGCTCGACGGCTACGCCGCGCTGCGCACCGCGCTGTCGATGTCGCCCGACGAGCTGGTCACCCTGGTCAAGGACTCCGGTCTGCGCGGACGCGGCGGCGCCGGCTTCCCGACCGGCATGAAGTGGAGCTTCATCCCGCAGCCCAAGCCGGGGGAGACGCCCACCGGCCCGGCCGCGATGCCCAAGTACCTCGTGGTCAACGCCGACGAGGGCGAGCCGGGCACCTGCAAGGACCTGCCGCTGATGATGACCGACCCGCACTCCCTGGTGGAGGGCGTGATCATCTCCGCGTACGCGATCCGGTGCCGGTTCGCCGTCATCTACGTCCGCGGCGAGGCGGTGCACGCCCACCGCCGGCTGGTCTCCGCCGTCGAGGAGGCCTACGCGGCCGGCTACCTCGGCACCGACGTCCTCGGCTCGGGCTACGACCTCGAGCTGGTCGTGCACGCCGGTGCCGGGGCCTACATCTGCGGCGAGGAGACGGCGCTGCTCGACTCGCTCGAGGGCTACCGCGGCCAGCCGCGCCTCAAGCCGCCGTTCCCCGCGGTCGCCGGGCTCTACGGCGCCCCGACGGTGATCAACAACGTCGAGACGCTGGCCACCGTCCCGTTCGTCGTCCGCGGCGGCGCCGAGTGGTTCAAGCGCTTCGGGCCGGAGAAGTCGCCGGGGCCGAAGATCTACTCGCTGTCGGGCCGCGTCGTGCGCCCCGGCCAGTACGAGGCCCCGATGGGCACCACCATGCGCGAGCTGCTGGCGATGGCCGGTGGCGTGCGCCCCGGCCACGAGCTGAAGTTCTGGACGCCGGGCGGCTCGTCGACGCCGTACTTCACCGCCGAGCACCTCGACGTCCCGCTCGACTTCGACTCGGTGGCCGCCGCGGGCTCCATGCTCGGCACCACCGCGCTCATGGTGTTCGACGAGACCGACTCGATCGTCGAGGCCACCCTGCGGTTCACCGAGTTCTACGCGCACGAGAGCTGCGGCAAGTGCACCCCGTGCCGCGAGGGCACCTACTGGCTGGTGCAGGTGCTGCAGCGGATGGTCGACGGCCGCGGGACCGCGGCCGACCTCGACCTGCTCACCGACACCTGCGACAACATCCTCGGCCGGTCGTTCTGCGCCCTCGGTGACGGCGCGACCAGCTGCATCACCAGCTCGCTGAAGTACTTCCGCGACGACTACGTCGCCCTGCTGCCGCCCGAGGAGCAGGCCCGCCTGGGCCGCTCCCTGCGCCTCGAGCCCGTCGGAGTCGCCTCGTGACCTTGACACCCACCAGCCCCGAGCCCGCCGCGGCGGTGCCGCCCGGCGTCCCCGGGCCGCACACCCCGCCCGACGCCGTGCACTGCACCATCGACGGCTTCGACGTCGCCGTGCCCAAGGGGACGCTGATCATCCGGGCCGCCGAGATGGTCGGCATCCAGATCCCGCGGTTCTGCGACCACCCCCTGCTCGACCCGGTCGGTGCCTGCCGGCAGTGCCTGGTCGAGGTGGAGGGCCAGCGCAAGCCGGTCGCCTCCTGCACCATGCCGGTCAGCGACGGCATGGCCGTGCACACCCAGCTGACCAGCGCGGTCGCCGACAAGGCGCAGCAGGGCACGATGGAGCTGCTGCTGATCAACCACCCGCTGGACTGCCCGGTCTGCGACAAGGGTGGTGAGTGCCCGCTGCAGAACCAGGCGATGAGCAACGGCCGCGCCGAGTCCCGCTTCGTCGACGTCAAGCGGACCTATCCCAAGCCGCTGCCGATCAGCAGCCAGGTCCTGCTCGACCGCGAGCGCTGCGTGCTGTGCGCCCGCTGCACCCGCTTCTCCCAGCAGGTGGCCGGCGACCCGTTCATCGAGCTGTTCGAGCGGGGCGCGCTGGAGCAGGTCGCCGTCTACGAGGACGAGCCCTTCTCCTCCTACTTCTCCGGCAACACCACCCAGATCTGCCCGGTCGGTGCGCTCACCAGCGCCCAGTACCGGTTCCGCTCGCGGCCCTTCGACCTGCGCAGCGAGCCCTCGGTGTGCGAGCACTGCGCCTCGGGCTGCTCGATGCGCACCGACTACCGGCGGGGCAAGGTCATGCGCCGGCTGGCGGGGGAGGACCCGGCGGTCAACGAGGAGTGGACCTGCGACAAGGGCCGCTACGCCTTCCGCTACGCCGCCACCAACGACCGGCTGACCACCCCGCTGGTCCGCCGCGACGGCGTGCTGGAGCCGGCGTCCTGGCCCGACGCCTGGGCGGCCGCGGCCGAGGGCCTGCGCGCCGCCCGCGCGGCCGGCGGGGTGGGGGTGCTGCCCGGCGGCCGGCTGACGGTCGAGGACGCCTACGCCTACGCCAAGTTCGCCCGGGTCGCGCTGGGCACCCACGACGTCGACGCCCGCGCCCGCGCGCACTCGGCCGAGGAGCAGGCGTTCCTCACCGCGCACGTCGCCGGCACCTACCCCGACAGCGGCGCGGTGACCTACGACGACCTCACCGCCGCCCCGGCCGTGCTGCTCGCCGGCTTCGAGCCGGAGGAGGAGTCGCCGATCGTCTTCCTGCGGCTGCGCCGCGCGGTGCGCAAGGGCTCGCTGAGGGTCTACGACCTGGCGCCCTTCGCCACCCGCGCGGCGCAGAAGCTGCGGGCCACCGTGCTGGTGACCCTCCCGGGCACCGAGGCGCGGGCGCTGGGCGCGCTGGCCGAGGGCACCTGGGGCGGGCCGGCCGTCGAGGCGCTGCGGCAGCCCGGCGCGGTCGTGCTCGCCGGCGAGCGGCTGGCCGAGGTCCCGGGCGCCTTCACCGCGCTCGCCGCGCTGGCCCGCGCCACCGGGGCCCGGGTGGCCTGGGTGCCGCGGCGGGCCGGGGAGCGCGGCGCGGTGGAGGCCGGCGCCCTGCCGGGGCTGCTGCCGGGCGGGCGCCCGGTCGCCGACCCGGTGGCACGGGCCGAGGTGGCCGCGCTGTGGGGCCTGGACCCCACCGGTCTCCCGGCCGCGCCGGGCCGCGACACCACCGGCATCCTCACCGCCGTCCGCGACGGGCGGCTGGGCGGCCTGCTCGTCGGCGGCGTCGACCCGGCCGACCTGCCCGACCCGCAGCTGGCCGAGGCGGCCCTGGCGGCGGCGTCCTTCGTCGTCAGCCTCGAGCAGCGGCCCGGCTCCGTCACCGAGCACGCCGACGTCGTCCTGCCGGTCGCCGCCGCGCCGGAGAAGGCGGGCAGCTATCTCGACTGGGAGGGGCGGGTGCGCTCCTTCGACGCCACGCTGCACGGCACCGGGCAGCTGCCCGACGGCCGGGTGCTGCACGGCCTGGCCGAGTACCTCGACGTCGACCTGCGGCTGCCCACGCCCGAGGCGGCCCGCGCCGAGCTCGCGGCACTCGGTGCCGCCCCCGAGCGGGCCGAGGCCACCGGGCTCGACGTCCCGCCGCTCACGACCCCGCAGCCGGGCGAGGGCGAGGCGCTGCTGGCCTCCTGGCGGCAGCTGCTCGACGTCGGCACGTTGCAGCGCGACGAGCCCGAGCTCGCCGGCACCGCCCGCCCGCCGGTGGCGCGGCTGGGCGCCGAGGCCGCCGCCCGGCTCGGCCTGGTCGACGGCGACGGGCTCACCGTCACCGGCGCCACCGGCTCGGTGACCCTGCCGGTGGCCGTCACCGAGATGCCCGACGGCGTGGTCTGGCTGCCGATGCGCTCACCCGGCAGCGAGCTGCGCACCCAGCTGGGTACCGCGCCCGGCGGCGTCGTCGGTCTCAGCGGCGGCCGTCCCGGCGGCCTCCCGGCCGGCGCGGGAGGTGCCGCGGCGACCGAGCTCGCGGGGTCGTCCCGCGGCCGAGCACCCGGGGGCGCGACCGCGACGAGCGCCGGCGAGGCCCGGTCGTGACCCTGCTCGCCGTCGCCGCCGACCAGCCGACGCTCGAGGACTTCGGGCGCGACGTCTGGTGGATCGTGCTCCTCAAGATCGTCGGCGTCTTCGCGGTCCTCGTGCTGATGACGCTGTTCGCGATCGTCTTCGAGCGCAAGGTCGTCGCCCGCATGCAGCAGCGCTCCGGCCCCAACCGGGTCGGCCCGCGCGGGTCGCTGCAGAGCCTGGCCGACGGGCTCAAGCTGGCCTTCAAGGAAGACATCATGCCGGCGCTGGCGGACCGGCCGGTCTACTTCCTGGCCCCGGTCCTGGCCACCGTCCCGGCGTTCCTGGCCTTCTCGGTCATCCCGCTGGGCCCGATGGTCAGCATCTTCGGCCAGCGCACCCCGCTGCAGCTGACCGACGCCCCCATCGGTGTCCTCATCGTGCTGGCCTGCTCGGCGATGGGGATCTACGGCATCGTGCTGGGCGGCTGGGCCTCCGGCTCGACCTACCCGCTGCTGGGCTCCCTGCGCAGCGCGGCGCAGATGGTCAGCTACGAGATCGCGATGGGGCTGTCGATCGTCGCGGTGTTCCTCTACGCCGGCTCGATGTCGACGTCGGAGATCGTCGCGGCCCAGGCCGACGGCAACCAGGTGTCCTTCTTCGGCCTGGACTTCACCGGGCCGAGCTGGTTCGCCGTCCTGCTGCCGGTCAGCTTCGTCATCTACGTGATCGCCGTCGTCGGTGAGACCAACCGCGCGCCCTTCGACCTGCCGGAGGCCGAGAGCGAGCTGGTCGGCGGCTTCCACACCGAGTACTCGTCGCTGAAGTTCGCGCTGTTCTTCCTCGCCGAGTACATCAACATGGTCACCGTCTCGGCCCTGGCCGCGACGCTGTTCCTCGGCGGCTGGCGGGCTCCGTGGCCGCTGTCGATCTGGGACGGCGCCAACTCCGGCTGGTGGCCGCTGCTGTGGTTCTTCCTCAAGGTCACCGCCGCGCTGTTCGTCTTCATCTGGCTGCGCGGCACGCTGCCCCGGCTGCGCTACGACCAGTTCATGCGCTTCGGGTGGAAGGTGCTCGTCCCGACGGCGCTGGTCTGGATCGTCGTCGTCGCCACGATGCGCACCGTCTCCCGCGAGGCGGACCTGTCCACCGGGCAGGTGGCGCTGTTCGTCGGCGTGCCGATCGCGCTGCTGGTGCTCGCCGGCCTCGCGATCGCCAGCCGGATGAGCAACCGCGACACCCGGATCATGGCCGAGCAGGCCGCGGCCGGGGCGGTCCGGGCGACCGAGCCGGACGCGGAGGTCCTGCCGCCGGCCGGACCGCGGCGCCGGCCCGCGCAGGGCACCGGCCCGTCGCGCGCCGAGGGCGGCTTCCCGGTGCCGCCCATGGACCTGACCGTGCCTCCCTCACCCCGGCTGCGCCGCGCCGAGCCGGTCGGCGCCCCGGCCGGCCGGCCCGACGGGAGCGGGGTCGTCAGCAGCGGCCGCCGCGGCAGCACCGCCACCCGCGCACAGGAGGACCCCGATGGCTGAGCAGGACCCGACGACGACCGGCCAGGAGAAGGGCCTCGCGCAGGCGTCGAGGGGTGCGGTGGAGCGGGCCGGCGGTGACGTCGCCGCCCCGCCGGCCCGCCGCAGCCTGCTCCCGGCGCCCGGCCAGGGCTTCGGCGTCACCTTCGGCCAGATGTTCAAGAAGGTGACCACCGAGCAGTACCCCGAGACGCCGAAGGTGACCAAGCCGCGCTACCACGGCCGGCACGTGCTCAACCGGCACCCCGACGGGCTGGAGAAGTGCGTCGGCTGCGAGCTGTGCGCCTGGGCCTGCCCGGCCGACGCGATCTACGTCGAGGGCGGCGACAACACCGAGGACGAGCGCTACTCGCCGGGGGAGCGCTACGGGCGCGTCTACCAGATCAACTACCTGCGCTGCATCTTCTGCGGGCTGTGCATCGAGGCCTGCCCGACCCGCTCGCTGACGATGAGCAACGACTTCGAGCTGGCCGACGACAACCGCCAGGACCTGATCTACACCAAGGAGCAGCTCATGGCGCCGCTCCTGCCCGGGATGGAGGCCCCGCCGCACGCGATGCGGCTGGGCGACGACGAGAAGGACTACTACGTGCGCGAGCCGCAGCAGGGCTCCGCGGCGGAGCCCGTCACGGTGGAGCGGGCATGAGCGCGCTGGCCGCGGCCGCCGACACCTCGGTGCAGCTGGGCACCGGGGAGGCCGTCGTCTTCTGGGTCCTCGGGCCGATCGCGCTGGCCGGGGCGCTGGGGATGGTGTTCAGCCGCAACGCCGTCCACTCGGCGCTGTGGCTGGTCAACACGATGCTCGCGCTCGGCGTGTTCTACGTCGTGCAGGAGGCGCCGTTCCTCGGGGCGGTGCAGATCATCGTCTACACCGGTGCGATCATGATCCTGTTCCTCTTCGTCCTCATGCTGGTCGGCCGCGACTCCTCCGACTCGGTGGTGGAGACCCTGCGCGGCCAGCGGGTGGCGGCGATCGTGCTCGGGGTGGGCTTCGCCGGCCTGGTCGGCGCCGGCATCGCCCGCGCCACCCAGGACACGGTGGCCACCGGACTGAGCGGCGCGCAGGGCGAGCAGGGCAACATCGAGGCGATCGCCGAGGTGCTGTTCACCCGCTACCTGCTGGCCTTCGAGGTGACCAGCGCGCTGCTGATCACCGCGGCCGTCGGCGCGATGGTGCTCGCCCACATCGAGCGCGAGCCCGGCACCCGCCGCACCCAGAAGGAGCTGTCCCGGGCGCGCTTCCTCACCGACCGGCCGCAGACGTTCCCGGGCCCCGGCGTGTACGCCCGCGCCAACTCCGTCGCCGCCCCCGCGCTGCTGCCCGACGGCCGCCCGTCGGAGGAGACCGTGGCCACCGGCAGCGAGGCGCAGGAGGTCGACCAGATGCCGCGTCCGACCGGCCGGGCCCAGCTCGGCAGCCCCGACGCGGCGCTCGGCACCACGGGCGGCGTGGAGGACGGTCACCGGTGACGCTGACGTACTACCTGGTGCTGGCCGCGATCCTGTTCACCATCGGCGCGGTCGGGGTGCTGGTCCGGCGCAACGCGATCGTCGTGTTCATGTGCATCGAGCTGATGCTCAACTCGGTGAACCTGACGCTGGTCACCTTCGCCCGGGCCACCGGCACCGTCGACGGCCAGATCATGGCCTTCTTCGTGATGGTCGTGGCCGCCGCCGAGGTCGTGATCGGCCTCGCCATCATCATGTCGATCTACCGGACCCGCCGGTCGGCGTCGGTCGACGACGCCAACCTGCTCAAGTACTGACGGGAGCCGGGGACCATGGACACCGTCGCGGCCGAGGGGCTGCTCAGCTCCGCCTGGCTGGTCGTCGCGCTGCCGCTGGCCGGCGCCGCCGTCCTGCTGCTGGGCGGCCGGCGCACCGACCGCTGGGGCCACCTGCTGGGGACGGCGACCGTCGTCGCCGCCTTCGTCGTCGGGCTGCTGTGCACCGTGCAGCTGGCCGGCACCGGCTCCCGCTCGGTCGACGTCGACCTGTTCACCTTCGTCTCCGCCGGCTCGCTCGACGTGCAGGCCGGCCTGCTGGTCGACCCGCTGTCGGCGACGTTCGTGCTGCTGATCACCGGCGTGGGCGCGCTGATCCACGTCTACTCGATCGGCTACATGGCGCACGATCCGCGCCGGCGCCGGTTCTTCGCCTACCTCAACCTGTTCGTCGCGGCGATGCTGCTGCTGGTCCTCGGCGACAACTACGTGGCCCTCTACGTCGGGTGGGAGGGCGTGGGCCTGGCCTCCTACCTGCTCATCGCCTTCTGGCACGAGCGCCCGGCAGCGGCGACCGCCGCCAAGAAGGCGTTCATCATGAACCGGGTCGGCGACGTCGGCCTGGCACTGGCGATCTTCGTGATGTTCGCCCAGCTCGGCACGGTCAGCTACGAGGGCGTCTTCGGCGGGGTCGGCGCGCTGGCCGGCGGCACGGTCACCGCGATCGGCCTGCTCCTGCTGCTCGGGGCGTGCGGCAAGTCCGGCCAGTTCCCGCTGCAGGCCTGGCTGCCCGACGCCATGGAGGGCCCGACGCCGGTCTCGGCGCTCATCCACGCCGCCACCATGGTGACCGCGGGGGTCTACCTCATCGCGCGGTCCGCGCCGATCTACGACCTGACCCCGACCGCACGCTCCGTCGTCCTCGCCGTCGGCGCGGTCACGCTGCTCATCGGCGCGATCGCCGGCTGCGCGTACGACGACATCAAGAAGGTGCTGGCGTACTCCACGGTCAGCCAGATCGGCTACATGTTCCTGGCCGTGGGCCTCGGCCCGGTCGGCTACGCCGCCGGCATCGCCCACCTGCTCACCCACGGCTTCTTCAAGGCCGGGCTGTTCCTCGGCGCCGGGTCCGTGATGCACGCGATGGACGACCAGGTGGACATGCGCCGCTTCGGCGGGCTGGCGCGCACGCTGCCGGTCACCTTCGTGACCTTCGGGCTGGGCTACCTCGCGCTCATCGGCTTCCCGTTCCTGTCCGGCTACTGGACCAAGGACGCGATCATCGAGGCGGCGTTGGACCGCGGCGGGACGTCGGGCTGGCTGCTGGGCGCGGTCGCGGTCGTCGGCGCCGGGCTGACCGCCTTCTACATGACCCGGCTGATGCTCATGACCTTCCTCGGCCGGCCGCGGTGGACCGACGGCGTGCACCCGCACGAGTCGCCGTCGGTGATGACCGCGCCGATGGTCGTGCTGTCGATCGGCTCGGTGGCCGCGGGCTTCCTGCTGGTCAACGTCTTCCCGCTCGACGAGTGGCTGGCCCCGGTCTTCGGCGCCCCGGAGGAGGCCGCGCACGTGGTCGCGCCGGCCGTCGTCGGGATCGTGGTGACGGCGGTGATGCTGGTCGGCGTCCTCGCCGCGTGGCTGTTCGTCGGCCGCCGCGAGATCCCGGTGGTCGCGCCCTCGCGCGTCTCCCCGGTCACCCGTGCCGCCCGGAAGGCCCTCTACGCCGACACGGTCAACGAGTCGCTGTTCATGCGCCCCGGCCAGTGGCTGACCCGCGCGCTGGTGTGGGTGGACAACCGCGGGGTCGACGGCGCGGTCAACGGCCTGGCCGCCACCCTCGGCGGCTCGTCGTCGCGGCTGGGCCGCGCGCAGACCGGCTTCGTCCGGTCCTACGCACTCGGGATGCTCGGCGGCGCGGTCGTCGTGGCCGGGGCGCTGCTGGCGGTGACGGCCGGGTGAAGCAGCCTGACCAGCGAAGGGGAGAGGACGACGACATGAGGACCGTGGCGTGAGCGACTCCCTGCTCCTGCTCGCGATGCTGGTGGTGCCCGCGGTGGGCGCCGCCGGCGTCGCGGCGCTGCCCCGCGCGAACCCGGCCCTGGCCCGCCAGGTCACCCTGGGCGTGAGCCTGGTGGTGCTGCTGCTGGCCGTGCTGGCCACGGTCGCCTTCGACCCCGGCGGCGAGCGGTTCCAGCTGACCACCTCGACGCCGTGGATCCCCGGCTTCGGCGTCGACTTCGCCCTCGGCGTCGACGGCATCGCCCTGGTGATGCTGCTGCTGGTCGGGGTGCTCGTCCCCGTCGTGGTGCTCGCCTCCTGGCGCGACGTCCCCCCCGGGCGCCGCTCGATGCGCGCCTTCTGGGCCTGGCTGCTGCTGCTCGAGGCGTGCATGGTCGGCGTCTTCGCCGCCACCGACGTCTTCCTCTTCTACGTCTTCTTCGAGGCGATGCTCGTCCCGATGTACTTCATCGTGGGCAGCTTCGGCGGCCCGCGCCGGCAGTACGCCGCGGTGAAGTTCTTCCTCTACAGCCTGGTCGGCGGGTTGATCATGCTCGCCGCCGTGATCGGGCTGTACGTGGTCAGCGAGTCGGCAGGGGAGGGCACCTTCGCCTTCGAGGCGCTGCGCGACATCGACATCGACCCGGGCGTGCAGCGGCTGCTGTTCCTCGGCTTCTTCCTGGCCTTCGCCATCAAGGCACCGCTCGTGCCGTTCCACACCTGGCTGCCCGACGCCGGTGCCGAGGCGCCGATCGGCGGCTCGGTGCTCCTCGTCGGCGTCCTCGACAAGGTGGGCACCTTCGGCTTCCTGCGCTACTGCCTGCCGCTGTTCCCCGACGCCTCCCGCGAGTTCGCGCCGTACGTGCTGGCGCTCGCCGTCGCCGGGGTGCTCTACGCGGCGCTGCTGGCGATGGGGCAGAGCGACATGAAGCGGCTGGTCAGCTACACCTCGATCGCCCACTTCGGCTTCATCGCGCTGGGGATCTTCGCCTTCACCACCGAGGCCGGCACCGGCGCGGTGCTCTACATGGTCAACCACGGCATCGCGACCGGCCTGCTGTTCCTCGTCGTCGGCATGCTCATCGCCCGCGGCGGCTCGCGGCTGGTCGGCGACTACGGCGGTGTGGCCAGCGCCGCACCCAAGCTGGCCGGCGTCTTCCTCGTCGCGGGGCTGGCCTCGCTGGCGCTGCCGGGCACCAACAGCTTCGTCAGCGAGTTCCTCGTGCTCATCGGGTCGTTGCCGACGCGGCCGGTGTTCACGGTGCTGGCCACCGTCGGCATCGTCCTGGCCGCGCTGTACGTGCTGCTGCTCTACCAACGGACGATGCACGGCCCGCCGCGCGGGGTGCTGGCCGAGACCGGGGACGACACCGGGACGCCCGCGGGCGGCGGCCACGGCGCGTCCGCCGCGACCGCCACCGCCACGGCCACCCTCACCGCCCCCGCGCCCGCCCGCGCGGTCCTGCGGGTGCGCGACCTGTCCCGCCGGGAGGTCGCCGTCGTCGCCCCGCTGGTGGCGCTGATCCTCGTGCTCGGCGTCCACCCGCAGCCGCTGATCCGGCTGATCGAGCCGGCCGTCGCCGCCACCATGAGCGACGTCGGCGCCGACCCGGCCGGCACCACCCCCGCCACCTCTCCCGAGGGGACCGACTGATGCCGATCGAGGCCCCCGACCTCTCGCTGGCCGCGCTCGCACCGCTGCTGTTCGTCTTCGGTGCCGCCTGCACCGGAGTGCTGGTGGAGGCGTTCGGCCCCCGCGACCGGCACGCGGTCCAGGTCGCCATCGCCCTCGTCGGCACCGTCGGGGCGCTGGTCAGCACGCTGCTGCTGGCCGGCACCCGCGAGGTCACCGCGGGTGGGGCGCTGGCCGTCGACGGTGCCGGGCTGTTCCTCCAGGCCACCATCGCCGGCCTGGGCGCGCTGTCGGTCCTGCTGTTCGCCGAGCGCAACCTCGACCCGGCCCGCTCGGCGTTCGTCGTCTCCGCGGCCGTGCCGGCCGGCAGCGTCCGCGACCGCGAGCTGCTCACCGTCCAGCGGGTGCAGACCGAGGTCTACCCGCTGGCGGTCTTCGCCATCGGCGGCATGATGCTCTTCGTCACGGCCAACGACCTGCTGGTCATGTTCGTCGCCCTCGAGGTGCTCAGCCTGCCGCTGTACCTGATCAGCGGCCTGGCCCGCCGGCGCCGGCTGCTCTCGCAGGAGGCGGCGGTCAAGTACTTCCTGCTCGGGTCGTTCGCCTCGGCGTTCTTCCTCTACGGCCTGGCGCTGGTCTACGGCGCCACCGGCAGCGTGCGGCTGGCCGACGTCCGCGAGGCCGTGGGCACCGGCGGAGGCGACGTCCTCCTGGTCCTCGGGCTGGCGCTGCTCGTCGTCGGCCTGCTGTTCAAGGCCAGCGTGGCGCCGTTCCACACCTGGACGCCCGACGTGTACCAGGGCGCACCCACCCCGGTGACCGCCTTCATGGCCGCCTGCACCAAGGTCGCCGCCTTCGGTGCCGTCCTGCGGCTGCTCTACGTCGCCTTCGGCACCGACGAGTGGACCTGGCGGCCGCTGGTCTACGGCGTGGCGATCGTGTCGATGGTGGTGGGCGCCGTCCTCGGGCTCACCCAGACCGACCTCAAGCGGATGCTGGCCTACTCGTCGGTGGCGCACGCCGGCTTCCTGCTCACCGGGGTCCTCGGGTTCTCCGTCGCCGGGGACGCCGCGGGCTCCGGGCTGTCGGCGACGATGTTCTACCTGCTCGCCTACGGCCTGACCACGCTGGGCGCGTTCGCCGTCCTCACCCTGGTGCGCAGTGGCGACGGCGAGGCCACCCACCTGTCGCAGTGGGCGGGTCTGGCCCAGCGCTCGCCGCTGACCGCCGCGGTGATGAGCCTGTTCCTGCTCGCCCTGGCCGGGATCCCGCTCACCAGCGGCTTCACCGGCAAGTTCGCCGTCTTCCGGGCCGCGATCGAGGACGGCGCCTGGCCGCTGGCGGTGGTCGCCCTGCTGGCCAGTGCGGTGGCCGCGTTCTTCTACCTGCGGGTCATCGTGCTCATGTACTTCTCCGAGCCCGCGGCCGACGGACCCACCGTCGGCGTGCCCGGTCTGCCCACGACCGTCGTGCTCGCGGTGACGGCGGCGGCCACGCTGGTCCTCGGGATCGTCCCCGGGTCGGTGCTCGGTCTGGCGGACCAGGCGGCTATCTTCGTCGGTTGATGACCGGACCCCGTGCCGCCGTCGACGGGATCGCCCCGGCCGAGGTCTGGCACCGCATCTCCACCCCCGCCTCCACCGTGGGCGCCTGGCTGCCCGACGGGCCGCTCGGGACCTCGCTCACCGACGGCCTGGGCCGGGTGGAGGCGGCGCTGACCACCGCCGTGGCCAGCGAGCACTCGTTCGTCTCCGAGGCGGCCGGGCACCTCATGGCCGCCGGCGGCAAGCGGTTCCGGCCCATGCTGACGCTGCTGGCCGCGCAGCTCGGCGACGCGCAGGCCCCCGACGTCGCGCGGGCGGCCGTCGTCTGCGAGCTCACGCACCTGGCGACGCTGTACCACGACGACGTCATGGACGAGGCCGCGGTGCGCCGCGGAGCACCCAGTGCCAACAGCCGCTGGACCAACAGCGTCGCCATCCTGACCGGCGACTTCCTCTTCGCCCGCGCCTCCGACATCCTCGCCGACCTCGGGCCCGAGGCGGTGCGCATCCAGGCGCGCACGTTCGAGCGCCTGGTGACCGGGCAGATCCGGGAGACCGTGGGCGCGCGCCCCGGCGAGGACCGGGTGGCGCACTACCTCGAGGTGCTCGCCGACAAGACCGGCTCCCTGGTGGCCACCTCGGCCCGTTTCGGCGCCTCCTTCGCCGGCGTCGACCCCGTGCTCGTCGAGGCGCTCACCCGCTTCGGCGAGCTGGTCGGCGTGGCCTTCCAGCTCTCCGACGACCTGCTCGACATCGTCAGCGAGGACGGTGCCTCCGGGAAGTCGCCGGGCACCGACCTGCGCGAGGGCATCGCCACCCTGCCGGCGCTCATCGCCCTGGCCGGCGACGAGCCCGCCGAGGCCCGGCTGCGCGAGCTGGTCGCCCGCCCGCTGTCCGACGACGCCGAGCACGCCGAGGCCCTGACGCTGCTGCGCGGGTCGGCCGCGCTGGCCCGCGCCACCGAGGTGCTGCGCGACTACGCCGACCGCGCCCAGGCGTCCCTCTCGGAGGTCCCCGCCGGCGAGGTCCGCGACGCCCTCTCGGCGCTGTGCGACTACGTGGTGACCCGCACCAGCTAGCGGACGGCGCCGTCCGGCGGCCTCGGGGATGCTCGGCGGGGTGATCGGTTCCCGCGCCCTGCCCGCGCCGCTGGGAGCCCTGGTGCTCCTCGCCGGCTGCAGCGTCGCCCAGGACGACGAGGGAGCTCCGGACGTCCCCCCAGTGACCGGGAGCCCCTCGGTGGCGGTCCCGGCGCTGCGGGTGGAGACCGTCCTCGACGGGCTCGACCACCCCTGGGACGTCGCCCGCGCCCCCGACGGGACCCTGCTCGTCGACGAGCGAGGCGGCGGCTTCACCGCCGTCCTGCCCGACGGCACCGTGCGCGAGGTCGAGGCCGACCTCTCCGACCTGTTCGCCGACGGCGAGACCGGCCTGATGGGACTGGTGCTCGACCCGGCGTTCGCGCAGAACCGGCGCCTCTACACCTGCCAGGGTGTCGAGGAGGACGGCGGCGCGGAGATCCAGGTGCTCGCCTGGACCGTCGACGCCGGCTGGACGGCGGCGACCCGCGTGGACGACCCGTTGCTCGGGGACGTCCCGGTCAACGAGCGCACCGGCCGGCACAGCGGCTGCCGCCTGCGCTTCGACCCCTCGGGCGCGCTGCTCGTGGGCACCGGGGACAACGCCGTCGGCAGCCACGCCCAGGACCTCTCCACTCCGGCGGGCAAGGTGCTGCGCATCGACCCGGCCACCGGCGGCCCGGCGCCGGGCAACCCGTTCGCCGACTCCCCGGACCCGGTCACCCGGCTGGTGCTCAGCTACGGCCACCGCAACGTGCAGGGCATCGCCGTCCGGCCCGGGACGGGGGAGGTCTACACCGTCGAGCAGGGCACCGGCCGCGACGACGAGGTGAACCGGTCGGTGGCGGGCGGCAACTACGGCTACGACCCCGACGGCGCACCCGACGGGCCGGCGGGCCGGTACGACGAGAGCGTCCCGATGACCGACCTCGACATCGACGGCGCCATCCCCGCCGTGTGGTCCTCCGGCGACCCGACCATCGCCACCAGCGGCGGGGAGTTCGTCAGCGGCGCGCAGTGGGGCGGCTACGACGGCGTCCTACTCCTGGGCGTGCAGAAGGACACCGGCGTGCTGGCGCTGCGCCTCGGCGCGGACGGCCGGCTGGTCGAGCAGTTCCGGGTGCCCGAGCTGGAGGACACCCACGGCCGGGTGCGCACGCCCCTGCTCGGTGCCGACGGCGCGCTGTACCTCACCACCGACAACGGCGAGGGCGAGGACCGCCTGCTCCGGGTGACCCCCGCCTAGCCCAGTGCCCGTCCGGCCACCCGCTCGGGGACCGGCGTCCCGGCCGGCAGCAGCGGGTCCGGCTCGGGGGTGCCGACGACGGTGCGCAGCGGCAGGACGCCGGCCCACACCGGCGCGGCCAGGTCCTGCTCGTCGTCGCCGGGCGGGCCCGTGCGGACCTTCACGCTGGCCTCGGCCAGGTCCAGGGCCAGCAGCGCCGTCGCGGCCAGTTCCTTCCGGTCCGGCTGCCGGGTCGCCGTCCAGGAGCCCGGCGCCAGGTGCTCGGTGAGGGCCTCCAGCCCGAGCAGGAGCTCGGCGGGCTCGCTGACCGGCCGCGCGGACCCGTGGACGACGGCGCAGCGGTAGTTCATCGAGTGGTGGAACGCCGACCGGGCGTAGACCACGCCGTCGAGGTGGGTGACGGTGAAGCACACCGGCCCGCCGGCCGCCGCGGCGCGCAGCGTGGCCGCGCCGGTGGAGCCGTGCAGGTACAGGGTGTCCTCCCGCCGCCCGTAGCCGGTGGGCAGCACGACGGGAGCGCCGTCGAGCACGACCCCGAGGTGGCCGACCAGCCCCGCGTCGAGGACGGCGTACAGCTCGGCGCGGTCGGTCCGGGCGCGCTTGGCGCTCCGGCGGACGGTGCTGCGGGCGGTGGGGGAGAGCGGCGGTGCGGTGTCCACACCTCCACCCTGGGGCGCCGGGTGGCCTCCCGGAAGGGCCAGTACGCTGCCGATCGGCCAGGCCACTGGACGACGGAGGTGCCCGTGGACGTCCCGCCCGTCGTGCTGGACCGCGCGTCCGGGCGGCCGCTGTCGGTGCAGCTCGCGGACGCGCTGCGGACGGCGGCCGCCGGCGGGGTGCTGCGCCCGGGCGACCGGCTGCCGTCCACCCGCGAGCTGGCCGTGGCGCTGCAGGTCAGCCGCACCGTCACCTCCGCCGCCTACGACCAGCTCCTGGCCGAGGGCTGGGCGGCCGGACGGCGCGGGGCGGGCACCTTCGTCGTCGGGTCGGCTCCCGGCGGGTCCACCGCGCCGGCACCGCGCCCGCCGTCGCGGTCCCCGGTCCCGCCGTCGGTCGACCTGCGGGCCGGGACGCCCTGTCTCGAGGTGCTCGACCGCGCGGCGTGGCGGCGGGCCTGGCGGGCGGCCGGCGACGTCCCGCCCGACGCCGGCCCGGAGCCGGCCGCGGACGCGGGCTTCCAGCTCGCCGTCACCGAGCACCTGCTGCGGCACCGCGGGCTGCCCGCCGACCCGGCGGACGTGCTGGCCACCGCGGGCACGTCCGCGGCGGTGGCCGAGGTCGCCCGCCTCCTGCCCCGGGGCAGCCGCGTCGGCATCGAGGACCCCGGTTACCAGCGGGCGGCCGGCGCGCTGCGCGCGGCCGGCATCGAGGCGGTGCCGTGTCCGGTGGACGACGACGGGCTGGTCGTCGAGGCGCTCCCGGCGGACCTGACCGCCGTCTACTGCACGCCGGCGCACCAGTTCCCGCTGGGCCGGCGGCTGTCCGCGGCGCGGCGGGTGGCGCTCGTCGCCCGGGCGCGGGCGGAGGGGTGGTGGGTGCTGGAGGACGACTACGACGGCGAGCTGCGCTACGACGTGGCCCCGCTGCCGCTGCTGGCCGCGCTCGGCCCGGACGTCGTGGTGCACCTCGGGACGAGCAGCAAGGTCGTCAGCCCGACGCTCGGCACCGGGTGGCTGGTGGCGCCGGCGTCACTGCGCGCGGAGCTGGTCGCCGCCCGGACCGCCACCGGGACGCGCCCGGCGCGGGCGGGGCAGCGCGTGCTCGCGGCGCTCGCCGCCTCCGGGGACCTGTCCCGGCACCTGCGGCGGCTGCGCCGGGAGCTGGGCGAGCGGCGCGGCCTGGTCCTGGACGCGCTGTGCGCGGCCGGGGTGCCGGTGACCGGTGACCCCGCCGGGGCACACGTGTTCGTCCCGCTGCCGGACCGGGCGGGCGAGCAGGCCGTCGTCGCCGCGGCGGCCGCGACCGGGATCTCCCTCGACGCGCTGGCCCGGCACCTGGCCGGCCCCGGGCCGCACCGGCCGGCCGCCGGCCTGGTGCTCGGCTTCGCGGCCCCACCCCGCGCGGAGCTGGTCCGCGTCCTGCCGGTCCTCGGCGGTGTGCTCCGCGAGGCGCTCGACCGGGCCTGAACGCGGACCGGCCCGCCTCCCGGAAGGGGGGACGGAGGAAGGACCCCGTCCTCCCCACCCTTCGCGCGCTCCGGGTGGGACCCGGGACGGGGCCAGGCCCGGATCGGCCTCAGGCGCTGACGGTCCAGGTGTCGCCGCCGGCGAGCAGCGCCTCCAGGTCGCCGGGGCCCCGGGTGCGGGACTCCTCGAGCTGGTCGGCCATCATCCGGTCGTAGGTGGCCTTGCGCACCGAGCGGAAGACGCCCATCGGGGTGTACCGCAGGTCCTGGCTCGACAGCCGCGACAGCGCGAACGCGTAGGACGGGTCCTCGCGGGTGGCGTCGTGGACGACGATCTCGCCGGCGTCGACCTGGTTGGTCTCGGCGATCCGCAGGCCGCCGGAGTCGTCGCGCACCACGCACGAGGCGCCGTCCGGGCCGAAGACCAGCGGCTGCCCGTGCACCAGCGGGATGGTCCACATCGGGCCGGTGGCCGGGTCCTTGAGCAGGTCGAACGCGCCGTCGTTGAAGATGTTGCAGTTCTGGTAGATCTCCACCAGCGAGGTGCCCTCGTGCTCGGCCGCCTGGCGCAGCACCTCGGTGAGGCCCTTGCGGTCGGAGTCCATGGCGCGCCCGACGAAGGTGGCGTCGGCGCCGATGGCCAGCGACACCGGGTTGAACGGGTGGTCCAGCGAGCCCATCGGGGTGGACTTGGTGACCTTGCCGACCTCGGAGGTGGGGGAGTACTGCCCCTTGGTCAGCCCGTAGATCCGGTTGTTGAACAGCAGGATCGTCATGTTCACGTTGCGGCGCAGCGCGTGGATCAGGTGGTTGCCGCCGATCGACAGCGCGTCGCCGTCGCCGGTCACGACCCACACCGACAGGTCCGGCCGCGAGGCGGCCAGGCCGGTGGCGATGGCCGGGGCCCGGCCGTGGATCGAGTGCATCCCGTAGGTGTTCATGTAGTACGGGAAGCGCGACGAGCAGCCGATGCCCGAGACGATGACCATGTCCTCGCGGGCGATGCCGAGGCTGGGCAGGAAGCTCTGGACGGCGTTGAGGATGACGTAGTCACCGCAGCCGGGGCACCAGCGGACCTCCTGGTCGGTCTTCATGTCCTTGGCCTTGAGCGAGGTCTGCTTCTCGCCCTGGCTGGTGACCGACTCGGCGATGGCCTGCTGGATGTTGGCATCGATCGGCGTCCCCGGCATGCCGAGGTCGTGCACGTGCGGGGAGGTGGTCACTTCGTGCCTCCGGTGGGAGCGGTCGGGGCGGTGCTGTCGGGAGTCGTGGAGTCGATGACGTCCTGCACCACCGCGGCGAGCTCGGCGGCCCGGAAGGGCAGCCCGCGCACCTGCGTGTGGCTCTGGACGTCGACGAGGTACCTGGCGCGCAGCAGCATCGACAGCTGCCCGAGGTTCATCTCGGGGCAGACGACCCGGTCGTAGCGGCGCAGGACCTCACCGAGGTCGGCCGGCATCGGGTTGACGTGCCGCAGGTGGATCTGGGCGACCGAGCGCCCCGAGCGGCGGATCCGCCGGCAGGCCGCGCCGATCGGCCCGTACGTCGACCCCCAGCCGATGACCGCCACGCGGGCGTCGCCGTCGGGGTCCTCGACGGCGGTCGGCGGGATGTCGGCGGCGATGCCGTCGACCTTGGCCTGCCGCAGCCGGGTCATCAGGTCGTGGTTGGCCGGGTCATAGGAGATGTTGCCGGTCTTGTCGGCCTTCTCCAACCCGCCGATGCGGTGCTGCATCCCCGAGGTGCCCGGGACCGCCCACGGCCGGGCCAGCGTCTCGGGGTCGCGCAGGTACGGCAGGAACTCCGGCGTCCCGTCGGCGGCGGCGCCGTTGGGCTCGGTCGCGAAGTCCACCGACAGGTCGGGCAGCTCGTCCACCGACGGGATCGCCCACGGCTCGGCGCCGTTGGCCAGGTAGCCGTCGGAGAGCAGCATGACCGGCGTCCGGTACTTCAGCGCGATCCGCGCCGCCTCGAGGGCGGCGTCGAAGCAGTCGCCGGGGGAGCGGGGCGCGATGACCGGCAGCGGCGCCTCGCCGTTGCGGCCGAACATGGCCTGCAGCAGGTCCGACTGCTCGGTCTTGGTGGGCAGGCCCGTCGAGGGACCACCGCGCTGCACGTCGACGACGATCAGCGGCAGCTCGGTCATCACGGCCAGGCCCAGGGCCTCGGACTTGAGCGAGACGCCGGGGCCCGACGTCGTCGTGATGCCCAGCGCGCCGCCGAACGAGGCGCCCAGCGCGGCGCCGATGCCGGCGATCTCGTCCTCGGCCTGGAAGGTGCGCACGCCGAAGGACTTGTGCCGGGACAGCTCGTGGAGGATGTCCGACGCCGGCGTGATGGGGTAGGCGCCGAGGAACACCGGCAGACCGGACCGCTGCCCGGCGGCGACCAGCCCGAGGGCCAACGCCTGGTTGCCCGAGATGTTGCGGTAGCGGCCCGGGGCCATCGGGGCCGGCTTGATCTCGTAGGAGACCGCGAAGGCCTCCGTCGTCTCGCCGTAGTTGTAGCCGGCGCGGAAGGCGGCGATGTTGGCCGCGGCGATCTCCGGCTTGCGGCGGAACTGCCGCTCGAGGAAGCGGACGGTGCCCTCGGTGGGCCGGTGGTACATCCAGCTGAGCAGGCCGAGGGTGAACATGTTCTTGCTCCGCTCGGCCTCCTTCTTGCCGAGGCCGGACTCCTTGAGCGCCTCGAGCGTCATGCTCGTGAGCGCGACGCTGACGACCTGCCAGCCCTCGAGCGAGCCGTCCTCGAGCGGGTTGGTCGCGTAGCCGACCTTGGCCAGGTTCCGCGGGGTGAACTCGTCGCTGTCGACGATCACCAGCCCGCCGCCGGGCAGGTCGGAGAGGTTGGCCTTGAGAGCCGCGGGGTTCATGGCCACCAGGACGTCCGGGGCGTCACCCGGGGTCATGATGTCGTGGTCGGCGAAGTGCAGCTGGAAGGAGCTGACGCCGGGCAGCGTGCCCGTGGGCGCGCGGATCTCGGCGGGGAAGTTGGGCAGCGTCGACAGGTCGTTGCCGAAGGACGCGGTCTCGCTGGTGAACCGGTTGCCGGTCAGCTGCATGCCGTCGCCGGAGTCCCCGGCGAGCCGGATGACGACGCGGTCGAGCTCGACGACGCTCTTCACGAGCCCACCGGGGGCCGAGCTGCCGGGCGTGGTGGACGGTTCGAGAGCAGTCATCAGGCTGTTACCTCCAACGGCCGAGGTTACGTGGCTGTGTCGTGGCCGGAGGCGTGAGGCGGCTCACGAACTCGGCCGTGGGGACGGCAGTCTGGAGCGTGCAACCCCGTCGGCGGGTCGGGGATTCCGGCCGGTGCCGTCCGGAGCGGTGTCCCGGTCCGCTCCCGGGAACGGCGGTCCGGGGCGTTCCGTTCACGAGGGGTGCAGCGCTGGGGCAACGGGGTGCGGACCGCACTCCTGCTGGGGCTGATGGCCGGCCTCGTCCTCGCCGCCGGCGTCCTGGTCGGGGGCCGCGGGGGGCTGCTGGTGGCCCTCGTCGTCGCACTCGGGGTCAACGGCTGGGCCTGGTACGGCTCCGACCGGCTGGCCCTGCGCGCGATGCGCGCCTTCCCCGTGACGGAGACGCAGGCGCCCGGGCTGTACGCGATGGTCCGCGAGCTGGCCACCGAGGCCCGCCAGCCGATGCCGCGCCTCTACGTCAGCCCCACCGACCAGCCCAACGCCTTCGCCACCGGCCGCACGCCGCGCCGGGCGGCGGTCTGCTGCACGCAGGGGGTGCTCGAGCTGCTCGACCGGCGCGAGCTGCGGGCGGTGCTCGCCCACGAGCTCTCGCACGTCTACAACCGCGACATCCTCATCAGCTCGGTCGCCGGCGCGCTGGCCACCGTGGTCACCCACCTGGCGCACCTGGCCACGTTCGCCTGGCTGTTCGGCGGGCGCTCGGAGGACCGGGGCGGGGCCAACGTGCTCGGCACGCTGCTGCTGGTGGTGCTCGGCCCGCTGGCCGCGGGACTGGTGCAGCTGGCGGTCAGCCGCAGCCGTGAGTACGAGGCCGACGCCGCCGGCGCGCGGCTGTCCGGCGACCCGCTGGCCCTCGCCGGCGCGCTGCGCCGGATCTCGCGCGGGGCGATGGCCCTCCCGCTGCCGCCGGACGACCGCCTGGTGACCCAGAGCCACCTCATGATCGCCGCCCCGTTCCGGCCGGCCGGGCTGGCCGCGCTGTTCGCCACGCACCCGCCGATGGCCGAGCGCATCGCCCGGCTGGAGCGGATGGCTCGCGGGCCACGGGACGGCTGAGCGTCCCGGGGACCCGGTGGCCGGGTCAGGCGGGGACGAGCATGGCCGGCTCGGACCGGCGCCCGGTCAGCAGCAGCTTCACCGCGTCGCCGGGGACCAGCGGGCGGGAGAAGTGGTAGCCCTGGCCGAGCGGGCAGTCCAGCGCGCGGAGGGCCGCGAGCTGCTCTCCGGTCTCCAGCCCCTCGGCCACCACCTCGAGGTGCAGGTCCTGCGCGAGCCGGGTGATGGCCGCGACGACGGCGTGCCCCTCGGGGCTGGTCGTGACCGCGTCGATGAACGACTTGTCGATCTTCAGCGTGTCGATCGGGAAGCGCCGCAGGTAGCCCAGCGACGAGTAGCCGGTGCCGAAGTCGTCGAGGGCCAGACGGACGCCGAGGGCCTTGAGCTGGCCGATCTTGCGGGTCGTCTCCTCGGTGTCGTGCGCGAACAGCGACTCGGTGATCTCGAGGGTGAGCAGCGAGGGGTCCAGGCCCGACTGGCGCAGCGCCTCGGCCACGTCCCCGACCAGGTCGGGGTGGTGGAACTGCCGGACGGAGACGTTGACGCTCATCCGCAGCCGGCCGAGCGGCGAGCGGTGCTGCCAGACGGCGGCCTGCCGGGTGGCCTCCTGCACCACCCAGCGGCCGATCGGCACGATCAGGCCCGTCTCCTCGGCCAGCGGGATGAACTCCACCGGGGACACCAGCCCCCGCACGGGGTGCCGCCACCGGACCAGCGCCTCGAAGCCGACGACGACCTGCGAGGAGACGTCGACGATGGGCTGGTAGTGCAGCTCCAGCTGCTCGGCGTCGAGCGCGCCGGACAGCTCCGCCCGGACGGCGTCGCGCTGCACCTGGGCGGTGTGGTGGCTGGGCTGGAAGACCTCGAGACGGCCCTTGCCGCCGGTCTTGGCGGCGTACATCGCCAGGTCGGCGGCGCGCAGCATGCTGATCCCGCTGGCCGCGCACGCGTCCGACGTCGCCAGGCCGATGCTCAGGCCGGTGCGGACCACGTGCTCGCCGATCCGGGTGGGCGCCCGCAGGGAGTCGAGGACGCGGTGCGCCACCCGCTCGGCCTGGTGGGCGCTGCCCGGGCCGGTGAGCAGGACGGCGAACTCGTCGCCCGAGAGGCGGGCCACCGTGTCGGCCTCGCGGACGCTGCCGACCATGCGCTCGCCGAGGAGCCGGATGAGCGCGTCACCCCCCTCGTGGCCGAGGCTGTCGTTGGCCGCCTTGAGGTTGTCGACGTCGAGGAACAGCACGGCCGACGGCGTGCCCGACTCCCGGCGGGCGACGTCGGCCTCGGCGAGCCGCTCCATGAAGTACGCGCGGTTCGGCAGGCCGGTGAGCGCGTCGTGGAAGGCCTGGTAGCGCAGCCGGTCCTCGAGCTCCTTGCGACCCTCCACCGCGCCCAGGAGGCTGTTGAACGCCCGTCCGGCCTCGCCGATCTGGTCGTCGGAGTCCACGGTGATGCGCTCGAACACCGCCTCGGACCAGTCGCCGGAGTCCGAGGCGGAGGTGATGACGTCGGTCGCCGACCGCAGGTGGCTGCCGAGCACCGCCATCCGGCCGCCGACGACACCGCGGCACAGCGCGTAGTTCATCGCGCCCACGAGGAAGCCGGCCACCAGGCAGGCCGAGCTGAAGACCGGCCGGTGGGCGATGGACTCCGGCACGCCGAGCAGCACGGCGAACGGCGGGAAGACGAAGCCGACGGCCAAGCCGAGACCGACCATGTAGATGGCCATGTCCCAGAAGACGCGGGAGGTCAGCCGGAACGCCCGGCGGGGACGCGGCCGCTTCCCGGCACGCTCGTCGTGCATCGTCATGGAGGGCAGATCGGACCCACCGTGACGTGACTTGAGCGACTACACCCGTCGTGGGGATCTCGGCGCCGTCGTTCAAGTTCCGGGGACGGGCGTCGATCAGGCTGTCATGGAGATGACGCTGTCCTTCACGGCCGGCCAGTACGTGGGTGACGACCTGTGGGTGTCGGTGCTCGACGGGCAGCCCCGCCAGTACGTCGACCTCGACACCGCCGCCACCAGCTCGGCGTCGGTGGTCGTGGCCCGGGCGGTCCAGGAGTTCCTGCCGTGGTACGCGAGCGTGCACCGCGGGGCCGGGATCCGCTCCCAGCTGACCAGCAGGCGCTACGAGGAGGCGCGCGAGACCATCGTGCGCTTCGTCGGCGGCGACCCGGCCACGCACCAGGCGCTGTTCTCCCGGAACACCACCGAGGCGCTCAACCTGCTGGCCTTCCGCCTGGGGCTGACCAGGGACGACGTCGTCGTCACCACGGCCGTCGAGCACCACGCCAACCTGCTGCCGTGGCAGCGGCACGCGCAGCTGCGCGTCGTGGACGTCGACGAGAGCGGCACCTTCGACGTCTCCGCGGTCGAGGCCGCGCTCGACCAGCACCCGCGCCCCCGCGTCCTGGCCGTCACGGGCGGCTCCAACGTCACCGGCTGGCTGCCCGACCTGCGGGCGATCGCGGCCGCCGCCCGCCAGCGCGGCGTGCTGGTGGTCGTCGACGGCGCGCAGCTCGTGCCGCACCGTCCCGTCGACATCACCGCCCTGGGCATCGACGTGATCGCCTTCTCGGGCCACAAGATGTACGCGCCCTTCGGTGTCGGCGCCCTCGTCGTCCCCCGCGCGCTGCTCGCCGGCGGGGAGCCGTTCCTGGTGGGGGGCGGCGCGGTGAAGGCCGTCTCCTTCGACGACGTCGTCTGGGCCGACGGCCCCGACCGGGACGACGCCGGTTCGCCCAACGTGGTCGGGGTCGTGGCCCTCACCGCCGCGGCCGACGAGCTGCGCAGCGACGGGTGGTCGTCGGTGCGGGCGCACGAGGACCACCTGGTGCGCGCCCTGGACTCCGAGCTGCGCTCGGTGCCCGGCCTGCGCCGGCTCGGGCCGGTCACCGGGGACCGGCTGCCGGTCGCCGCCTTCAACCTCGAGGGCGTGCCGCACGGCCTGCTGGCCGCCCGGCTGGCCAACGAGTGGGCGATCGGCACCCGGAGCGGCTGCTTCTGCGCGCACCCCTACATGGGCCGGCTGCTCGGCCTCGACGAGGCCGAGGTCGCGCAGTTCCACGCCGACGTCCGCGCGGGCGCGCGCCACCGGATCCCCGGTGCCGTCCGCGTCAGCGCGAACCGGCAGACCTACCTCACCGACATCCCGCTCCTGGGCCAGGCGCTGCGCGAGATCGCCGCCACCCCCGAGGGCGCGGAGCGCTACGTCCTCGACGCGCGCGGGGAGTTCGCCCCGCGGGTCCGGTCCACGGTGCCGGTGTCCGTGTGACCGGACCCGCCACCCGCCTGCGCGGCGAGGCGGGCGGACGCCGGCCCAGCGGTGGTCGTCGAACCGATCAGTGCCCTCCGGGGCAGCGCACCGGCGCGGTCTGACACCGGCTCGCCGGCCTGCCGCGCCCTGGCGCAGCCACACCTGGGTCGCTCCCATCGGGAGGACGGGTGCACCCGGACGTCGACGCACGCACCTCGACGACATCGACCCGGCCCGTGACGGTGCGGGTTCCCGCTCGGCGAGTCGCGGGGGATCCCCGCGAGGCCTCGGCAGTGCGTTGACACCCGTCCGGGTGCCGACGGACCCTCAGGGGCACCGTAGCCGAGTGCACGGGGTGATGAGGATGTCGCTTGCCCGCGCGACGCGTGTCCTGCTCGTGACCGCTCTGGTCATCGGCGGCCTGGCCGCCCTGCCGGCTCCCACCGCCCGAGCGGCCGTGGTGAACGCGACGCTGGTCAAGACCACGTGGACCGGGGGGCCCAACTCGAGTTGGACCCACCCCAGCCCCGATCCCTCGGGCGTCACCTACAACGCGCGGTCCGGCCAGCTCGTCATCAGCGACGGCGAGGTGGAGGAGACGGGGACCGCGTACCCGAAGAACGTGTGGCGGGGCACGAACCTCTTCGTCGCCAGCCTCAGCGGCGCTGTGGTGGAGACCGGCGGGAACACCCTGGCGTACTCGGCCGAGCCGACGGGTGTGGGCTTCCGGCCCGCCCTCTCCCCGTCCTTCCCCGAGCGGCTCTTCGTGTCCGACGACGACCAGGCCCGCATCTTCGAGGTCGATCGCGGCGGTGACGGTCGCTACGGAACGGCTGACGACTCGCAGACGTCCTCCTCCGTCGCCTTCCTCGACCTCGGTCCGCGCAACGACGCGGAAGACCTGGCCGTCGACCTGGAGCCCACGCGGAACGGGCAGCTGCTGCTCGTCGACGGCAAGGGCAAGCGGGTCTTCGTCTACGACCCGGGCCCGGACCGCGTGTTCAACGGGACCGGCGACACCGTCGTGCGGCAGTTCGACGTCGGGAACATGGGCGCGGGCGACCCCGAGGGCATCGCCTACAACGCGTTCCGGGACACCCTGTTCGTGCTGGACGACCCGAGCAACCAGATCTACGAGGTCGACCTGGCCGGCGGTCTGCTCAACATCGTCAAGCTCCCCTTCACGATGAAGAGCGGAGCGGGCATCGCCCTGGCCCCGCCGAGCAACGGCTCGAGCGGCCAGAACGCCTACGTCGTCGACCGTGGCGTCGACAACGACACCAACCAGGACACCTTCAACGACGGCCGGCTGTACGAGATCGCCATCCCCGGGCTCACCGGCAGTGGTGGTGGCACCCCGCCGCCGAACACCCCGCCGACCGTGAGCGCCGGCCCCGACCGCGCTGTCACGCTGCCCGCACCGGCCTCCCTGGACGGGACGATCACGGACCCGGAGGGTGCGGCCGTGACGGCGGCGTGGTCGAGGGTGAGCGGCCCGGGCACCGTGACCTTCGGGAACGCGGCCGCGCAGGACACGACCGCGACCTTCTCGGCGGCCGGGACCCACGTCCTCCGGCTGACGGGGAGCGACGGGCAGCTCACGGCCTCCGACGACGTGACCGTCACCGTGACGGCGTCGTCCGGCGGCGGCGGTGGCCCCGGGGTGCTCGACGTCCCCGTCCGGGCCGGCGCCGACGACGCCGAGGAGCGGACCTCGACCGGCGCGGTGGTCCTCACCAGCGGTGACCTGAACCTCGGCCAGGACGGCACGGCGGCGCAGACCTCGGCGATGCGGTTCACCGGGGTCACCGTGCCCAGGGGGGCGACCATCACCAACGCGTGGGTGCAGTTCCAGGTCGACGAGGCCTCCACCGCGGCAGCCACCCTCACCGTGGCGGGGGAGGCGGCGGACGACGCCGCGGCGTTCACCACCACGGCGCGCAGCATCTCCTCGCGGGTCAGGACCAGCGCCACCGTGACGTGGACGCCGGCGTCGTGGCCGACGGTGGGCGCCCGCGCGGCCGAGCAGCGGACGCCGAGCCTGGCGCCGATCGTGCAGGAGATCACGGCGCGCGCCGGCTGGGCGAGCGGTCACGCGCTCGTGCTGGTCGTCACCGGCAGCGGCACGCGGGTGGCCGAGTCGTTCGACGGCGGAGCGGCTCGCGCACCGGTCCTGCACGTCGAGTACACGACGGCCTGACCGGCGGCGACGCCCTGACCTGCAGGACAGGCCAGGTCAGCGGTAGTTGTCGAATTGGTCACTAGTCATTGGTTGCCTATGGCAAGTGTTGGAAACCGGCGTCGACCTGCGCATTTTCGGTTTCGTGGGGTCGGCAGATGACGGTCGAAGGTGGCCAAATTGCGGACTTTCTGCGGACTCTGCGGACTGTGCGCGGACTGAGGGGGGCGCGTTTCGCGGTCCGGGGCGCCCGGCCTGACGCGCCTGTGAGCGACCTCCGGATCAAGGCCGGGATGTCACCGGGTCGGCCGTTGTAAGGAGCACCACATCGCGGCCTGTGAGGTTCTTTGTCCACAGATTCAGGAGCAGGGCGCCTCGAGCCCAGATCAGGCGGCCAGGGTCTCCGCTGTCGGGCCCACCGTCCGACACCCTCCTGAGTGGAGATGCATCGTGCGCTTCCAGTTCCCGGCCGCCGGCTTCGGCCCGGTCGACATCGAAAAGGCCCTGCTGCGCACCGCTGCCGGCGATCACGGAGCCGAGGCGGGCATGCTCTTACCCATGAGCTGCGGGATTGGCTGCCCAGCTGAGCGAGGCTGGTCTCATCGCCGTGGACATCTGCTTGGACGGCTGCTGCGGGGACGGCCCGACAGCCAAGATCAACTGGGCCGGCGTGGACGAAGCACTGTCCCGAGGCGATCTCAGGGGGAGGCGGAGCGAAGTGGCGTGCTGCAGGCGGCAGTCAGCCTCGCCGGCGCTCGTGCGGTCATCCTGCGCGAGCTCGCTGCCGGGCTGGACCGCCGGGCCGTCGGCCCTGTTCAGGCGGCATTCGCCTTCGCCACCTACGACGCCGAGGTCCGTCGCACCATCGCCGGTGGCTCCTGACGGAGGGCGCCGCACCACCGCCGCCATCGAGTGGCGCACCGACCGATGCGTCCGTCGCGGCGTGACGGTGAGCAGTCGGGCTCTGTGCAGTCGGAGCTCATCCGCGCTGCCGATCGGGCCGGCCTGAGTGGGCCGTCGGACCGCTCCCCAGCCGGCCGAGGCTGCCGGCTGCAGCGGCTCGCCGGAAGGGCGCTGCGCGTCCCTACGGGATGGGCCTTCGGCCCACCCTTCCCCCGACCCGCTGCAGCCGGGTGAAGCCGGTTGTGGGGAGCGGCCAGGACTCTGAGCAGGCGCCACAGGCTGCGTCGCTCCCGTCCGCTACGACGCTGGGCCCGCTCGACGGTGGCGAGGCCGCCGCCGCGCGCAGCGACGTGCCTCCAGTTGTCCTCCGGTGAGCCTGCCGCCGTCTCCTGCAGGTCTTCGTCGGCGAACTGGAGAACGGCGGATGATCGCGCCCTGATCAGTGCCGGCCATCGTCGCCCTGCGCGAGCCAGCGGACTCACGACCCGGGAAGCACTGGAGACTCGCCGAGAACCTGGTGACCGGATGAGGCAGCGGCGAGTAGGTGGCATCCCCGCGCCGCCACCGCGGCGGCTTCGTCCATCGCGTTTCTGAAAGTGCCCCCGGAGGTGGCTGACCGTGACCGACGACGACATCCCGACCGCGGTGGCGGAACTGTTGACCCTCGAGGAGGTGGCGGCCGTTCTTCGTGCCCCGTTGGCCACGCTGCGGTACTGGCGGCATCTCGGTGTCGGGCCGGACGGCTTCCGCCTCGGTCGCCGTGTCGTCTACCGGCGTGTGGACGTGGACCGCTGGGTGGCTGAACAGCAGCAGGCGCAGGCCCCGCGGCGATAGTCGACATCCATGGCACGTGGCCGCGGCCAGCGGCTGGGATGCCTCCGCCGAGTCCTGCTGGCGCCAGCAGCCGGTGGGGGCTGGAGGTTCGGCAAGCCGGACGCGCTGGGCCCGAGTGCGAGCGGCTGCATGGTCATCACGCACGCCACTGCGAGCAGCATGGTCATGGGACCCCAGAGCACGAGCTCGTCGGGGGAAGCCCATCCGAGCGCGATCGGGCCCGCCAGCAGCAGGGCCGGGGCGCCGGCCACGGCGCCGACTGTGCTGGACGGCAAGTGGCGACGATGCAGCCAGGCAGCGGCGGCCAGGGACCATCCGGTTACGGCAGCCGCGACGGCCGGCCAGGTGCCGCCGTCGAGCCACGTCCAGCCGAGCTCCAGCGCGACCAGACCGGCCAGTAGTGGCACCAGCGTCCCGCCGTAGCCGACGAGGAATGCCGAACCGCCGTGGCGCCGACGGCTGTCGGCGGCCTGACCGCGTCGACGCGGCGGCCGGCGGAGGCGGTCCCGGTGGTCATCGGACCGTTGCAGCGGCCGGGCGGCGGCCGCGCCCGGTCGACGTCTCGCGGGCATCGGTCGCGATGCGGTGCGACAGCGTGGCCGCGTCGGCCCCGACGAAGCCCAGGAGTGCCGAGCCGCGGCAGGTCTGCCAGGACAGGCCGAGGAAGTGCAGGCCCGGCACCTCGGTGACCCCGGCGGTGTGGCGTACCTGCCCGTCGATAACGACGCCGGGCACGTCCAGCCAGGAGTGGTCGCTGCGGTAGCCGGTGGCCCACACGACCGCGTCGACCTCGCGGCTGCTGCCGTCGGCGAAGACGGCGCGGCGGCCGGCGAAGCCGGTCAGCCGCGGCCGGAACTCGACGCCCGTCCGGCGGAGCCGGCTGCAGCGGCTGCCGATCACCAGATCTCCGCGGGCGCGCAGCCGCCGGGCGATCCGCGAGTCCGTGGGCACGGTGAAGAAACCCGACCGCGTCAGCCAGGTGAACAGGTCACGGCCGGCGATGCGCTGAGGCAGCTGGAGGGGCATGGACCCGACCGCAACGGTGACCGGCTGGGTGGCGGCCAGCTCGGCGGCGATCTGCAGGCCGGAGTTGGCGGCCCCGACGACGAGCGCGCGGCCGTCGCCAGGGACCTGCGTGGGGTTGCGGTACCCAGCGCTGTGCAAGTGCGTCACCGTCGGGTCCAGCTGTGCCGCGACGGCCGGGACGTGCGGGGTCTGGAACGGGCCGGTGGCGACCACGACCTGGTGCGCGCGGACGGTGCCGTCGGGTGTCATCGCTGCGAAGGACCCGTCGGGCTCCCGGTACAGGCGCGACACCGGCGAGGAGAGTCGGATCGGCAGCTCGAAGCGGGCAGCGTAGGCGGCGAGGTAGTCGGCGACGTCGTCCTTGCTGGGATGGGTGTCGGCCGGTGCGGGGAACGGCATGCCCGGCAGCGAGTCGTACTGGGCGGGGCTGAACAACCGCAGGGAGTCCCAGCGGTCGCGCCAGCTGTGCCCGACCTCGGGGCCGGCGTCCAGCAGCAGGAAGTCCACGTCGCTGCGGGCGAGGGAGTGGCCGAGAGCGAGGCCGGCCTGGCCGGCGCCGATCACGAGGACGTCGTGCTGCGGGCGGTCAACGGTGCGGAGGATGCGGGACACGGGATCTCCTTCGTCGGTGCGAGATGCAGCACGTGGGAGCCGGCGCAGGCCTGGAGTCCGACGTCGTACGCGGGCTGAAAGGTCCCCCGGGACGACAGTGGTCTTGGATGGTGGTGGCTCGGCGGCCGACCGGGTGCGGGTGCGGTCGGCCGCCGGAAGCTCGTGCTGTAGGTCAGCGGGCGTCGACGGTGAACGGCACCGTGAGCACGTCGCCGTCTGCGGTGCGGAACTGGCCCCACAGCTGGTAGGTGCCGGCGGTGTCGAACTGCGCGTGCACGTCCAGCTCCGGCCCGAACGTGGTGCCGGGCATCGCCATCACGGGCCGGCCGCTGCTGTCCTCGACCTCGGCGTGTTCGTGGGCGAAAGTCGTCCCGTCGGCCCGCATGACCACGACGTGCCCGGCCGCGGCGAGGAACGGCTGCAGGTCGTCGATCGGCTCGCCGGTGGTCGCGTCGGTGAACTCGAAGTGCAGGTCGCTGCGCTCGCCGACGACGGCGTTCCCGCCGAGTTCGACCCGGACGCCGTCGACGCCGACCTCCCGCGGGCTCTCGGTGAGGACGACCGGCGCCGGGGCGTCGCCGGTGACGGTGACGTACTGGCGCTGGTGCACGTCGCTCATCTGGCCCTGCTGCCGGAACTCGGTGTTGACGATGTACCGGCCGGCGGTCGGGAAGGTGATGTCGACGGCGAGCTCGCCGGCGTTGCCGGTCGGTTCGGGGTGGACGTGGGCGAACGTGCCGAGGTCGTCGCGGGTGGCGATGAGGTGCATCCACGCCTCGTGGCTGCGGGTGATGTCCTCGACCGGCTCGCCGGTCCCGGCGTCGACGACCGTGGCCGTGATGCGGGTCGGGACGCCGGGCCGCGTGCTGTCGGGCACGTCGAGCTGCACGTCCATGCCAGCGTCCTCGGCGCTGGCTGGGTCGATCTCGGCGGGCATCATGACGCTCATCGCCGGCCGCATCGGCATGCCGGTGGTCTGCATCCAGGCGAGCGTGCCGTTCATGCCGCGCTCGGCGAAGTCCATCCGCGACACGGCGGTCAGGGCGGTGCCGATCGCGACCGCGACGACGGCGATGCCGGTCAGGTAGGCGTACTGCCCGATCCGCTGCCGCAGCGGCGGGTACTCGATCTCGTGGACCGTCTCCGGGCGGCGGAACCGGCGCAGCCGCAGGGCGTTGGTCAGCACGCTGACCGAGCTCATGGCCATCGCCGCGGATGCCAGCACAGGGTCCAGCAGCAGCTCGTCGAAGGCGTACAGCGCGCCGGCGGCGACCGGGATGAGCAGCACGTTGTAGGCGAAGGCGAACGCGAGCCCTTGCCGCATGACGCTGACGGTCCGGCGGGACAGGGCGATGGCCGAGACGATGCTGCGCAGGTCGCCGCCGACGAGGGTGATGTCGGAGGCGGCGATGGCGACGTCGGCGCCGGTGCCGATGGCGATGCCGAGGTCGGCCTGGGCGAGCGCGGCGGCGTCGTTGACGCCGTCACCGGACATGGCGACGACGTGGCCCTGCGCCTGCAGGTCGGCGACCTTGGCGGCCTTGTCGGCGGGGAGGACGTCGGCGAGAACGTTGTCGATGCCGACCTGGGAGGCGACGGCGTGGGCGGTCGCGGCGTTGTCGCCGGTGATCATCCACACCTGCAGGCCGAGGGCCTTGAGCTGGGCGATCGCCTCGGGGCTCTCAGGCTTGATGGTGTCGGCGACGGTGATCAGGCCGGCGGCGCGCCCGTCGACGGCGACGTACATCGGCGTGCCGCCCTGCTGGGCCTGTGTGAGCGCGGTCGCGCCGAGAGGGCTGATGTCGATGGCGGCGCGCTGCATCAGGGCGGCATTGCCGATCCGCAGCTCTTGGCCGCCGACGGTGGCGACGAGGCCGTGGCCGGGGACGGAGTCGAAGCTGTCGACGTCGGGCAGGGTGAGGCCGCGGTCGCGGGCGGCGGTGACCACCGCCTGCGCGACCGGGTGCTCGCTGCCCGTCTCGGCCGCGGCGACCAGGCGCAGCAACTCGTCGGAGGTCCAGCCGTCGACCACGGTGACGTCGGTCAGTGCCGGCTTCCCCTGAGTGATGGTGCCGGTCTTGTCCAGGACGACGGCGGTGAGCCGGCGGGCCTGCTCGAGCGCCTCCCCGTTGCTGATGAGGATCCCGAGCTCCGCGGCACGGCCGGTGCCCACCATCACTGCCGTCGGCGTCGCGAGCCCCAGCGCGCACGGGCAGGCGATGATCAGGACGGCGATCGACGTGGTGACGGCCATCGTCAGGCTCTCGCCGTCGGGGCCGAACACCGCCCAGGCCACGGCGGTGAGCAGCGCGGCCAGGATGACGGCCGGGACGAAGACGGACGAGACCTTGTCCGCCAGGCGCTGCATCGGGACCTTGCTGCCCTGCGCGTCCTCGACGAGCCGGACGATCTGCGCGAGCGCCGTGTCATCGCCGACGGCAGTGGTGCGCATGAGCACTGTGCCGGTGGTGTTGAGGGTGGCGCCGATGAGCTGGTCCCCCTCGGCCTTGTCGACCGGCAGGCTCTCGCCGGTCAGCATGCTCTCGTCGACCGTGGTGCTGCCGCTGGCGACGACGCCGTCCACGGGGACCTTCTCGCCGGGCCGGATCCGGACGATGTCGCCGACGGCGACCTGCTCGACCGGGATGTCCACCTCGAACCCGTCCCGCACGATGCGGGCGGTCTTCGGGGCCAGTCCGACGAGAGCGGTGACGGCAGCCGCGGTGGCCTTCTTGGCGCGCGCTTCCATCCACTTCCCGGCCAGGACCAGCGCCACGATGATCAGGCTGGTCTCGTAGTACACGTGCAGCGGCAGGCCGAGCCGCTCGGCTTGTGCGGGCCACAGGGTGACGAACGTGCTGTACGTCCAGGCGACGCCGGTGCCGAGCGCCACGAGCGTGGTCATGTTGGTGCTGCGGTGCTTGGCGGCCTGCCAGGCGCTGGCATAGATGGGTTTGCCGGCCCAGTACTGGACGACGGTGGCGACGACGAAGATCGCCGGCATCAGCCAGTCCATCGTGTCGATGTACAGGGGCACGTACATGAGGCCCATGAGGCCCAGGCCGGTGGCGAGCGCGATCTGCCACGTGCGCTTCATCCGGTGGAGCTCGCGGTCGCGCTCGGCGGTGTCCTCGCCGCCGCTGGTCGCGGCCGGTGGTGCGCCAGGGCCGGTGCTCTTGTTCGACTCCTGCCGCGGCGTGGCGCCGTATCCGGCGGCGGTGACAGCGCCGATCAGCTCGTCGAGTCCGACCGTGTTCGGGTCGTAAGTGACGGTGGCGACCTCGGTGGCGAGGTTGACCTGGGCGCCCGCGACACCGTCGACCTTGGTGAGGCTCTTCTCGATCCGGCGGACGCACGAGGCGCACGTCATGCCGGTGATCTCCAGATTGCACACGGCCGCCGCGGTGTCGTTGCTGCGCCCGGTGTCGTGGATGTGCTCGGCGGTGGTGGTCATCGGTACTCCTGGGTCGGTCGGGCGCCACGGGGTGCGGGGGTTCGGTGGTGCGGCTGCTCAGCGGCGCCGCCCCGTTGCTGTCCGGATGGTGGTGCGCCGGCTGGTCTCGGCCCGGTGCTGGCGGGTGGCGGGTGGCGGTTCAGCGGGTGCGACGGACCCGGACGGGGATGAGGTCGCGCTCGGCCTGGGTGTTGCGATCGCCGCCGGCCGAGGCGGTCGTGCCGCTGCGCCCGTGCTGGGCGGGGGTGTCCTGCACGGCGTCGGCTGTGTCGTCGTAGCCGGCGAGCTGGAGGCTGGCCCTGAGGCAGAACTCGAGGGTGAACAGCCGGGCGGTGATGCGGAAGAACGGGATGTCGCGGGCGTCGTCCCAGATCGCCGGAACGGTCTCGACTGCGGCGGTGGTCATGGCGTCCTCCTGAGGGCGTCTGGTCGGTGAGTGACTGTGGCGTTGCGGGCGCCGGCTTCGCCCCGGCGATATGGCCGGGTTGTCCACCGGGGCGCGAAGCAGGCCGTGTGGGCTCCGCCGGAGTGCGGCGTTCAGGACGCGAGGGTGTAGCCGGCCTCCTCGACTGCCTCGCGGATCTTGTCGGTGTCGACGGGCTGCTCGCTGATGACGGTGACCTTGCCGGTGGCCAGGTCGACGTCGACGTCAGTGACGCCGGCGACGGCGCTGACTTCGGCGCTGACCGAGCGGCTGCAGTGGTCGCAGGTCATCCCGGTGACGGTGTAGCTCTCGGTGCTCATGGGTGACTCCTCCTTCGGGTGCCGGCGGCGTGCCGGTCGGTGATGTCACAGTCGCGGTTGGGTCTGTCGCCGCGCTGTCTGCCGACGGCCGGATGCGGCGGTTGTGGACAGCGTTCGGACAGAGGTGTCCCGTTCGCTGTACGAGGGAGGTCGCCGGAGGCAGACTCACGGACGCCCGTTGGGGGGTGCGCCGTGACCGAGGTCGAGTTCCGCCTGCTCGGCGCCATGCAGCTGCGCGTCAAGGGTCAGCCCGCGAGGTTGCCCGGGGCGGCCGAGCGCGGCTTGCTCGCGCTGCTGCTGCTCTCACCGGGCCGGACTGTCGCCGCCAGTTCGCTCATCGACCGGTTGTGGTCGGAGTCCGCCCTGCCGGCCGATCCTCTGAACGCCCTGCAGTTGCGGGTGTCGAAGCTGCGTCGTGCGCTCGCCGCGCACGACGTGGACCTCATCGTCCGGGAGGCATCCGGATACCGCGCCGCCGTCGACCCCGACCGCGTCGACCTGCACCGGTTCGTGGGCTTGGTGCAGGCCGCGCGCATTGCCGGGCGCAGGTCCGCTGCTGGTGACGCGCTGGCTCGGTACGACGAGGCGCTGGCGCTGTGGCGTGGTGATCCGCTGGCCGACTTCGCCGGCGAGGGTTGGGCGACCGTCGAGGCCGCCCGGTTGGATCAGCTGCACCGCGCTGCGCTGACCGAGCGGGCCGAGGCGGCCCTGCTGGCGGGCCGGCATGTCGAGATCGCCGCCGACCTCGAGCCGATCGTCGCGGAAGACCCCGGGCAGGAGGCACTCGCCGGCCTGCTGATGACGGCCCTGTACCGCGCCGGGCGGCAGGCGGAGGCGCTCGAGGTGTTCGCCCGCACCCGCCGTCACCTCGACGACGAGCTCGGGCTGCAGCCCTCTGCTGCGCTCCGCAGACTGCACCAGCGCATTCTCGAGCAGGACGATGCGCTGACAGCCGTGCCTGCACAGCCCGGTTCGGCTGGTGCGGCTGCGGCCAAGGCCGGACCGGCCGCGCCAGCAGCTCAGACTCCGGCGGTCGGCCAGGAAGCCGACACCAGACCGAGGCGGACCCTGCCGATCCCTACGTTGCGGTTGATCGGACGCGACGGCGAGCTCGCGCAGCTGGGCGACGCCCTCCGCCGTCAGCGCATCGTCACGTTGATCGGCCCCGGCGGCGCCGGGAAGACGTCACTGGCCCTGGCGTCTGCGCACCAGCTCGCCGACCACTTCGAGCAGCATGTCCATCTGGCGCGTCTGGCGGCGGTGAGCAACCCCGCCGACGTGCCATTGGCGGTCGCGGACGCCCTCGGCGTGCCGCTCGACGGTGCCGATCCGAACGCGGCGGTGCGCGCCCGCCTGCTCGCCTACCTCACGAACCGGCGGCTGCTGCTCGTGCTGGACAACTGCGAGCACCTCATCGACGCGGTCGCGACACTCGTCGACTCCGTCGTCGGCGCGGCCGCGCAGGTCACCGTGCTCGCGACCAGCCGGGAAGCCCTCGCCGTGCCCGGCGAGGTGCAGATCAGCGTCGGGCCCCTCACGGTGCCGCCCGAGGGGACACCCGCCGAGCAGGTGCTGCGGTTCCCAGCCGCTGCTCTGTTCGTCGAGCGGGCGTCGGCTGTCCGCGCGAGCCTGCACCTGTCGGAGCCGGACCTGCTGGCGCTGGCGCAGGTGTGCCGGCAGCTCGATGGCATGCCGCTGGCGCTGGAACTCGCCGCGGCACGCATGTCGTCGCTGTCGCTGCCGGACCTGGCGAACCGACTGGGTGACCGCTTCGGTCTGCTCACGAGCGGACCGCGCACCGCAGAGGCCCGGCAGCGGACGTTGCGCGCCACCGTCGAGTGGAGCCACGCACTGCTGTCGCCGCCCGAGCAGCAGGCGTTCCGCCGCCTGGCCGTCTTCCACGGTGGCTGGACGCTCGAGGCAGCCGAGGCCGTCGTCGCGGCCGAGGACATCCCCGCCGGTGACGTGTTCGACGTGCTCGACCACCTGGTCAACCGGTCGATGGTCGTGCACGAGCCCGGCTCGCCGTCGCGGTACCGCATGCTCGAGACACTGCGGCAGTACGCAGTCGAACAGCTCGACGCCTCCCGGGAGCGAGACGACGCGGCAGCCCGGCACGCGACGTTCTTTCGCCACTTCGCCGAGCAGGCGGAGCAGAGCCTGCGCGGCCACGGACAGCGGGCGGCGCTGCAGCGGCTACGCCATGAGCACCCCAACCTGCGTGCAGCGTTGGCGTGGCTGTCGGCCGACCCGGGCCGGGTCGAAGACGGGCTCCGACTGGCCGGCTCGCTCGCCCTGTTCTGGCACCTGGGGCGGCACGTGGAAGGTCGCGAGGTCTTGTCGAAGCTCATCGCCACTTCCGGCGCGAGCCAGCAGGCACGAGCACGGGCGCTGCAGGCGGTGTCGATCGTCGAGCGTCCACGGGCCTGCCTGGTGCATCCGAACCCGCGGTGTGCGCAGACGGCGCTCGAGAGCCTGCAGCTGTTCGAGGCCGAGGGTGATGCGCACCGCGCCGCCCTGTCGAAGGTGCTGCTCGCCGTCGAGCTGCTCAACGGCTCGGACCCCGGCCGCTTCGCGCAGCTGCTGGCCGAAGCCGAGGAGCAGTTCACCGCCCAGGGTGATGACTGGGGTCATGCGGTCGTCGCCTTCGTCCGCCTGCAGAACTTCATCCGCCGGGGCGACGAGCCGCGGTCGCGGGCGATGGGCCGGACCGCGTCGGAGGCGTTCCGCCGGCTCGACGACGCCTGGGGCCTGTCAGCCGTGCTCTACCACCTGGGCTGGGGGCTGAAGGAGTTCGGCCGGTACGCCGAGGCGATACCCGTCCTCGAGCAGGCCATCGAGGTGTCGAGCTCGGCGGGGGTGTTCAACACCGCGCAATGGGCGCTGTCCGACCTCGGCGTCGCGCTGCTGGCTCTCGGCGAGCGCGCGGCGGCATCGGCCGCGTTCGACCGAGCTGCGTCCGCGTCCGAGGAGGTCGGTGACGCGGCAGGTGTCGTCCTCGCCGGGCTGGGACGGGCGCAGATCGCACAGATCGATGGAGATTCGGCGACGGCCCGGCCCCTGTTCGAGGAGGCGGTGCGTGGCCTGACCCGACTGGGCACCCCGCTGTGGGGCGGGCACGCACTCGCCGGTGTCGCATGGTGTGACTGGCGCGACGGGCTACTGGACGACGCCGCCGAGCGGTACACGCAGGTGCACGCAGCCGGGGAGCGGTACGGCGAACCGACCTTGCTCGCGACCGGCCTGGAGGGCCTGGCGCGCGTCGCCGCCTCTGCGGGGCAGCGGGACGAGGCGCAGGCGCGGCTGATCGAGGCCATCGGGATCCGGCAGGCGTCGGCGCGCCCGGCGCCACCGCACGAGCAGGCCGAGCTCGACAACCTGTGGGCTCAGATCGACGAGGCGGCCGTCCGGCCGGGTGCTCCTCGAGCGTCCGTCGACGTGGTGAGGTCCGGGCAGCTCACGTCGAACTAGCCGGCGCTGCATCCACCACCCGCGGGTCGTAGTCGGAGCCGGTGAACACGGCCAGGACGTCGGCGATGGTCATCGTGCCGCCGAGGACCACCGTGCCGGTCGTCGCGTCTGCCGTGATCGTCTCCACGCCGACGACGTCACGGAGCCAGCCGGTCACCTCACGCACACAGTGCCTGCAGTGCATCGAGCCGACCGAGAGCCTGACCTCGGGCATCGCGCTCACCTTCATCCAGCGGGCGTTCACCTGACGCCGGCCACGGTGCCTCGCGGCGCTGTCCGTCCACTGTCCACCGACCCGACCCTGGGACGGCCGCAGCTGTCGCGGATGCGGCGGCGAGGTCGACAGAGCGAGGACAGCGGCAGGACAGGAGGACTCACCAACCTGCGTCTCGACAGCCACCGCCGGCTGTCCATCGCAGACGACAGGAACCGTCATGACAAGCACCGCGCCCGCGGCGAGTTCGACAACCAGCCGGCGCTGGCTGGCTCTCGCGCTCATTGCCGCCGCTCAGTTCATGGTCATCATGGACACCTCGATCATCGGGGTCGCCCTGCCGAAGATGCAGGCGGAACTCGGCTTCGACCCGCACGAACTCAGCTGGGTCTTCAACGCCTACGTCGTCGCCTTCGGCGGGCTGCTGCTGCTCGGCGGGCGGCTGTCCGACCTGTTCGGCGCCCGGCGCATCTTCAGCACCGGCTGGGTGGTCCTCGCCGTCGGCTCGCTCGTCGCCGGCCTGGCCAACGGGGTCGCCGTCGAGCTGGCCGGTCGAGCGATCCAGGGGGCCGGGTCGGCCCTCATCGCCCCCGCCGCGCTCGCCCTGTTGTTCCAGGTGTTCGGCGGCAGCAAGGAGCTCCCGAAGGCCCTCGCCCTGTACGGCGCGGCCGCACCCGCCGGCGGCACCGCCGGCGTCTTCCTCGGCGGCGTCCTGACCGAGTACGCGTCGTGGCCGTGGGTGTTCTTCATCAACATCCCGGTCGCAGCTGCCGTCCTGCTGCTGACCCGTTCGGTCATGCCGGCCGGGACGACCGGCCGCGGCTCGCTCGATCTCGCCGGTGCCATCACCGCCACGCTCGGCCTCGGCGCCGTCGTCTTCGCGATCGTCCGTGCCCCCGAGGCCGGCTGGACGTCCGGCAGCACGCTCCTCGCCGGACTCGGCGGCCTCGCACTCCTGGGTGCGTTCGTCGCGCTGCAGGCCAGGCTCCGTCAGCCGCTGATGCGCCTGGGCATCTTCCGCGCACCGAACCTCGCTGCAGCCAACGTGGCGCAGCTGCTGCTCGGTGCCGCCTGGATCCCGATGTTCTTCTTCGTGAACCTGTACCTGCAGCAGATCCTCGGTCTGGGCGCGTTCGCGTCCGGCGCTGCGCTGCTGCCTCTGACGGTCACGATCATGATCGGGATGGTCGCGGTCGCCCCGAAGCTCATCGCCCGTTTCGGCCCGAACGCGATGACCGTCGCAGGCCTCGCGACGCTGGCCGCTGGTCTGGTGTGGCTCTCGCTCATCGACGCCGACGGCAGCTTCGTCGTGGACGTCCTGCCTGCGTCGCTGGTGACCGCGGCCGGTATGGCGATGGCTTTCATCCCCTCGCTCGGCACCGCGCTGTCGTCTGCGGCGCCAGAGGAGGGCGGCCTGGCCGCTGGGATCGTCAACACCAGCTACCAGATCGGCTCCGCGCTGGGCCTGGCCGCGATGACCGCGGTTGCGGCTGCGTTCGGCGCCAGCGAGGTCGGCGACCCAGCTGAGCTCACCAACGGGTTCTCCGCCGCGCTGCTCGGCGCGGCAGGCATCGCCGCGGTTGGTGCGGTGCTCACCGCCGTGTTGCTGAAGAAGCCGGCGGACAGCCCGTCCGGTGACGGCGCCGACACCGAGCTCGTTGCCGCCTAGCACCACCGAACGCCCTGCGCACGCCCCGGCTGGCGCGGTCACTCCTGCGGCCGCGCCAGCCGACCCCCCCTCCCCAGCTTTTCGGATCGGAGAAGTCATGACCACCACGCGCGTGCTCGCCGAGCTCGGTGAGCGCATCGCCGAGGAGGGCCCCGCCGCCCACGACCGGCTCCTGCAGCACCTGTCGCACCTCGTCGCTGACTCCGCACCGGGCAGCGCCGCCGCCCTGGCCGACCGCAACGCCCCTGACGTCGTCCGCCAGCGGGCGCTGGCCGTCGCCAGCGCCGTGCTCTTGCGTCGGCCGGCCGCAAACCTTGTCGCCGTCGGCCTCGCGGCCTGACCACCGGCCACGGTGACCGCACGTTTCAACGACGCCGTTCTTCGCCGACGTCCCACCGCTCGCCCGCAATCCTGGCGCTTCAGCCGGGGCGAGCACGGCCCTGCCTGGCCACTGTGACGTCGCCGGGCACAACCAGATCCGCTGCCTGCTGCAGCAGCTGAGGAGGGACCCTCATGAGCGGCAATACCACCCGCCTCGGGAGCATCGCCTGGTGCGAGCGGACCGGCGGAAGGCTCAGCGGTGCGGAGACGCGGCAGTTGCTCGCCCCGCTCGCTCGCGCTCACGCCGTCAACGCTGTCGGCCGCACCGCGATGGCGCTGCACTTGCACTCCGGACGTCGGGCGCAGGTGCCCGAGCCGGCGCTGCGCACTCCGCCGTCGGCACTAAGCAGCGTCGCCGAGCAGGTCGCTCACCAACGATTGACGCCGGCCGTGCTCAACCACTCCCACCGCTGCTATAGCTACGGCGTCGCGATCGCCGCACTCGAGGACATCGACGTCGATCGTGAGCTGCTCTTCGCTGCCGCGATGCTTCACGACACTGGGCTGTCAGCGCCCGTACCGGGCGTGGACTTCACCCTGGCCAGCGCTCGCATCGCGCAAGAGGTCGCCGAGACCGTCGGACTGTCCATCTCCGATACCGAGACGATGCGGACGGCGATCACGCTGCACTACAGCCCCGACGTAACCCTCGCCGACGGACCCGAGGCGAACCTGCTGTCGGCAGCAGCTTCCGTCGACGTCATCGGGCTGGGCCGCTGGAAGCTGCCCGACTCGGTAGTAGCGGCCGTGCTTGCTGAGCGGCCACGGCGGGGCTTCAAGAACGAGTTCCGGGCCCGCTGGGCCGCCGAGGCCGCCGCCGTCCCGCAGGGCCGCGCCCGCTTCCTGCGCCGTTGCGGCGCGTTCGACCTCGCCATCCGGCTCGCGCCCTACAGCGACTGAGGGCACGGTCATCCCGGTCGTCCTGCCGGGGCGAGCGCAGCTGGACGACCCCAGGCTCGACCACCCGACACGACCCCCAATTGAGGTAGCCGTTGCGACGGCCTTCGTGTTGTCGCCGCCGCCGCGGTCTCCGCTTCACCGTGGCTGCTCGTGGCCGGCCTAGCGGCCCACGGCTTGAAGGACTTGTGGCAGCACCGCACGAGATTTCGTCAACGGCACGAGATGGTGGCCGCCGTTCTGCGCCGCCGTCGACGCGGTCGCCGCCGCACTCATCGCTCTGGCGATCACCACCGGGTTGCCGCTCGCGCTCTGAGCACGCACCGACCCGGTGCACTCCTTCGAAGCTCGGCCTCGAGAGAACGGGCAGCAGTAATTCCCATCAGCGTCCATGCATTTGCGGAGAAACGGCACGCATGCTACCAATGGTGGTAGTTCGGGCCCCGCTTCGCGGGGCCCCTCGCTGTTTCTAGGGGTGGCGTGTTGGACGTTGTTGGGAGGCGTCGAGAATTGCGTGGCGGAATGAAGGTGTATGTCGGCGCCCCGGCGGGCGCCCGCCACCACCTCGAGGCGGATCGGGTGCGAGCGGATGACTACTACTTGGCCGAGGGCAGCCGCGTAGCGCGGCGCTTCACGGCACAGGCCGGGCGACTGACCGAGCGCGAACCGTTGGCCGGGGACCGGTACGAGACGTGGGTGGCCGGCCGGGACCCGGAGATCGGCACGCCGTGGGGTCGGCTGCGGACCGACGACCGGGCGGTGCGCTTCGTCGAGGTGGTGGTCAACGGGCCGAAGCCCTGGTCGCGGGCCGCGGCCCTACATCCGGGGATCGCAGCGGCGTAGGACGCGGCGCAGGACCGTGCCGCCGCGCAGATCATCGGCTGGCTCGCCGAGCACGCCACCACGCGCGTGGGCCGCCATCGCTCGCTACGCCCGCCGCCTCGCGTAGCAGTTCCACCCCGAACACGCACAGCTCGCCGCCATCGGAGACGCCACCCGAGTTGCGCACGACCGCGCCCGACGCGACCTGACCGATGCCCGCCGTCAGTACGAGAACTGGATCGACGGCCTCGGTGAGGCCGCCCAGCCTCTGGCCGCAGCCGCCGAGCTGGCCGCAACTGACCGCGAGATCGCCGCCATCCGATCCGAGCTCACCGCCGCGCGCAGCCGGATCGAACAACTCCGGACCGAGTCCGCGCTGCTCAGCCAGCCGGGCCAGCTGCCTGCCCTTGAGCGGGACCATTGGCGCGCCCGCGACGACCTCGAGCGGAAGGCGGCCCCGCGGGCCAGCCGCACGCCGGCCCGGACTACTCCGAGGACCGATCAGCGGCCACCAGAGCCACAGATGACGCCAGACGGCGCACCGCACCCAGCCTGGGGATATCGCGGTGAATCCCGAATGAGGTGGACGCAAAGCCCGGACCGGCGCCCGAGGTGCGAGCGTCCGCCTGGGCGACTGCCCGGAGTGAGTTGGTCGAGGCACGACGATGAGGGAGCGATGAGCCATGGCATCGATCGCGAGACGGCCTGACGGCACCTACCGACCGCGGTACCGGGACGAGCACGGTAAGGAGCACGCCCGCCACTTCAAGCGAAAGGTTGACGCGCAGCGGTGGCTCGACGAGGTCACTGCTGCCATGGTCACCGGCGACTACGTTGACCCCGCCGCGGGGAAGATCACCTTCGCGGCCTGGTTCGCGGAGTGGTCGGGCCGGCAGGTGTGGGAACGTGGGACCACGCTCGCGGCTCGGCAAGCGGCCGACTCCGTGACGTTCGCCGACGTTCGCATGCGCCAAATTCGAACCTCTCACGTCCAGCAGTGGGTCAAGGCCATGTCCCAGCCCGCCCGCGGCCGGGGATCCGGGCTCGCGCCCAGCACCATCCGTACTCGGTACAACTACGTCCACATGGCCATGCGAGCCGCCGTCGTGGACCGGATCATCAAGGCGGATCCCTCGGCCGGCGTACCGCTGCCCAGGGCCCGCAAGGCCGCCGCGGCCATGACGATCCCCGCCGCCGAGGAGGTCGGTCGAGCGCTCGACGTCGCCCCGACCTGGTTCCGGCCGTTCATCGCGGTATGCGCCTTCGCCGGCCTGCGGCTGGGGGAGGCGGCCGGGCTGCGGCTGGAGGACGTCGACTTCCTGCGGCGCACCATCGCCGTCCGCCATCAGCTACAGGGGGAGACCAACTCGACAACCGAGCTCGTGGCACCCAAGTTCGGGTCCGAGCGGGTCGTCTACGTCCCAGCCGAGCTCGTCGCCCTCCTCGCCGAGCACGTCCGGCGCACGGGTCTCCAGCAGGGTCACTGGTTGCTCTCCAACGGCGCGCTGCCGCTGAACCGGAACTCCGCGGGCCACCAGTGGCGGCAGGTCCGGAAGGCTGCCGGGCTCGAGGAGTACACGCTGCACGACCTGAGGCACTTCTACGCCAGCGGCCTGATCGCTTCCGGCTGCGACGTGGTGACCGTGCAGAGGGCGCTGGGGCACTCCTCGGCGACGATCACGCTCAGCGTCTATTCGCACCTGTGGCCCACGGCCGAGGACCGCACGCGCGCCGCAGCGGGCGACCTGATGGCCGCCGCGCTGGGCACGACGTGCGGATTTCTGCGGACCGTGGCTCCGCAGTACCGCTCTGAGCTGTGGGTATGTCCTCAGTCAGCGGTAGTTGTCGAACTGCAGGGCGACGTCGAGGTCCTTGCCGCGCAGCAGCTGCTGGACCGACTGCAGGTCGTCGCGCTTCTTTCCGCTGACCCGCAGCTGGTCGCCCTGGATCTGCGCCTGCACGCCCTTCGGGCCCTCGTCGCGGATGATCTTGGCGATCTTCTTGGCGGTGTCGGACTCGATGCCCTGCTTGATGCGCGCCGAGATCTTGTACGTGCGGCCCGAGGACTGCGGCTCGTCGGCGTCCAGCGACTTCAGCGATATCCCCCGCTTGACGAGCTTCTCCCTGAAGACGTCGAGCGCGGCGACCACCCGCTCCTCGGTGTCGGCGGTGAGGGTGACGCCCTCCTCGCCGGCCCACGCGATGGCGGCGTTCGTGCCGCGGAAGTCGAAGCGCTGGGACAACTCCTTGCCTGCCTGGTTGAGCGCGTTGTCGACCTCCTGGCGGTCGACCTTGCTCACGACGTCGAAGGACGCGTCGGCCATCTCTGCTCCTCTCCTCGCGCGCGGGAGACCCGCGGCGGGACCCGTCGGGCCGTCGCCGGCCCGTCTTGTACGCTCTCCCCGTGGGACCACGGCGGGTTGCCCGAGTGGCCAATGGGAGCGGACTGTAAATCCGTCGGCTTAGCCTACGAAGGTTCGAATCCTTCACCCGCCACCCCCGTACAGCGGCCCCCGACCGGCAGGTCGGGGGTCGCTGCCGTGTCCCGGGGCCGTCAGGGCAGCGTCGGGGCCCGCGCGCTCGCGACGGCGGTGACCTCCAGTGGCCGGCCGCCGAGGAACAGCCAGCCGAACGCGATCTCGACCGAGCGCGCGCAGCGCACGGTGACCTCCGCGCCGTCGGTCTCGGCCGACCAGGCGTCCAGCACCGTGCCCCCGTCGGCGAGGTGGTCGGCGACCGCGGTCCGCGCCGTCTCGCCGGTCAGCGGCAGCGTGCCGCCGACCCCGGTCGCGTAGACGCGGCCCTCGTCGGTGCGGTTGGCCCCGGCGAGGGCGGCGCCGTCGCAGACGGCCTGGAGGTCCTGGTGCTCGAGGAAGGCGTCGGACGCCGCGATCGCGCCCAGGGCCATGGCGGCCGCGACCAGCCAGCAGACGAGTACGAAAGGGAGCGCCGAGCCCCGCTCGCGGAGGTCTGCTGCCCTCGTCCCGGCTGACACGCCGCGCAGCGTAGGGCGCGGATCCCCCGAGGGGTGCCCCTCCACAGGGGGGTTAGTCCTCGCGTCCCGTCCACCACCTATCCCGGTGACACCCCGAAGAGCTACAGGACACGCACCGTAAGATTATCACGGCGTGTCACTTTCTCGTCATTGTCTGTGGTTGCCACGCGCGAGGGAGTGGCAGCAATGTCCTATATGCGGTCCGTACACGAATGACGCTCTGCCCCCGCGCCTGGGTGACAGCCCGCATGTGAAGAGCTGTCCTTCCATGCCTGAGGAGGCGTCATGAACACCACCGTCCCGACCGCCGAGCGCATCTCCCGCTGGGGCCGCATCTCCCGCTGGGGCTGATCCACCCGGCCCGGCAGGGTCCCTCCGCCGTGTGCTGGGCAGCCGCCCGACCGGGTGGCTGCCCCCTACGGGTGAGGACCGGGTGCGAGGGGCTCGCGGCGGGTGCGTCCGCTGTTAGCCTCTGCCGACGCCGCCTCCCCGAACAGACAGGGTCCCGTTGGCCGAGCACCCGGCTCTCCCCTCAGAGCCTCCTGCGCCGCCGGCCATGTCCGCCGGATGGCGGCATCCCGCACTGCGCCGCCCCGAGGCCATGGCCCTCGCCGCGGCGCCCCTCGCCTGCCTGGTCGGCGCCTTGGTCCTGCCGGGGGAGTACCGGCCGGCCGCCCCGCTGGTGCTCCTGACCATCCTGGCCGCCTTCCTGCTCACCGAGTCGGTGCAGCTCGACCTGGACCTGCGTCGGCAGACCTACATCCTCACCACGACCGAGCTGGTCCTCGTCATGGGGCTCGTGGAGGTCGGCGGCTTCTGGACCGCGCTGATGCACAGCCTCGCGCTGGTCCTCATCCAGGCGTACCAGCGCTACCCGCTGGCCAAGTCGATCTTCAACGTCGCCTCGGCGATCCTGACGACGGCCGCCGCCGTCCTCGTGCTCTCCGCCTTCCCGCCCCTGGACCTCTCCTCACCGCTCACCTGGCTCGGTCTGGTCGTCGCCATCGCGGTCGCCGACCTCGTCTCCCTGCTGTGCGTGGCGACGGCGATCTCGCTGACCGGCGGTCGTCCCGACTGGTCCTTCTGGTTCGGGGCCCTCGGTCCGCAGGTCGTCATCGGCCCGCTCAGCGTCGCCGCCGCGGTCGCGTCGCTGCTGCTGGTGGGCGACATCCCGTGGGCCTGGCTGCTCGTGCTGCCCGTCCTCGTCGCCATAGTGGCCGCCTTCCGGCTGACGGCGTCCGCGTCGCGCGAGCGCCGCAGCATCCAGCAGGTCTACGACTTCGCGCGGCAGGTGGAAGGCGTCAGCCCCGACGACGCGGGCACGCGTCAGATGGTGGCCGCCGTGCGCGAGCTGCTCAACGCCGACAAGGTCGCGCTGTGGCTGCCGCCCTACCTGGACGAGGCCCCGCGCCTCGTCGTGGTCGGAGACGGGCAGACGGCCTACTACGACGGGCCCGGCGACCCGGACGACGTCCTGCGCCGCCGCGCGCTGCAGCCCGGCGCCGGCGGTCCGGTCCTGGTCACCGCCGGGCGGGCCACCCCCGAGGAGGCCGCCGCCCTCGCCCGGCGCGGCGCCGAGGAGGTGCTCGGGGCGCCGGTCACCACGGCGGCCGGCGAGCCGGGCTACCTCGAGGTGTGCGACCGGCGCAGTGACGTCGTCTCGTTCTCCGAGGGTGACCGCTCGGCCCTGGACTCGATGCTCACGCACGTCAACGCGGCCATCCGCCAGCAGCAGCTGCTGACCCAGATCCGCTACGACGCCGACCACGACCGGCTCACCGGTCTGCCCAACCGGCAGCGCCTGGCCGCCGAGATCGACCACCTGCTGACCGCCGACCCGGTCGGCGCGCGGGCGGGCCTGGTGCTGGCCGCGCTCGACAACCACACCGAGATCGTCGACACCCTCGGCCACGCCGCGGCCGACGAGCTCCTGCTGGTCACCGCGGGCCTGCTGCGCGAGCACGCGCCGCCCGACGCCCTGGTCGCGCGCATGGAGGGCGAGCAGTTCGCCGTGCTGCTGCCCGGGCTGTCGCTGGCGGCGGCCGAGCGGGCCGCCCGCCGACTGCGCGAGGCCACCTCCACCCGCGCCCGCGTGGCCGGGCTGGACCTGGAGGTCACGCTGACCATCGGTGTCGCCGCGGCGCCCGTGCACGGCACCGACGCGGGCACGCTCATGCAGCGGGCCGACGTCGCGCTGCTGGCCGCCTCCGACGGCGGCGGCGGCCGCGTGGCCAGCTACCACCAGGTCCTCGACCAGCAGAGCCTGCGCCGGCTGCAGCTGGGCACCGAGCTCGAGCACGCGATGGCCGACGGGCAGATCAGCGTGGTCTTCCAGCCGATTATCGACGCCCGGACCTCCGACATCGTGTCGGTGGAGACGCTGGTCCGCTGGGCGCACCCGCGCTTCGGCGCGATCCCGCCGGACGACTTCATCCACCTCGCCGAGCAGATCGGCCGGATCGGCCCGCTCACCGACCACGTGCTCGACCTGGCGCTGGCCCGCTGCCGCCGCTGGCTCGACCAGGACATCGCCCTGTCGGTCGCGGTCAACCTCTCCGCCCGGTGCCTCACCGAGCCCGACCTCGTCGAGCGGGTGCAGCGCGCGTTGCGCCGCCACGGCGTCCCGGGCGAGCTGCTCATCCTCGAGCTCACCGAGGGCAGCGTCGTCGACGACTCCGTGCGCTCCAGCAACGTCCTGGCCGAGCTGCACGCCCTGGGCCTGCGGCTGTCCATGGACGACTTCGGCACCGGCTACTCGTCGCTGTCCCAGCTCCGGCAGCTGCCGATCGACGAGGTGAAGATCGACAAGTCCTTCGTGCTGGGGATGTCCACCAGCCAGGGCGAGTCGTTCATCGCCCGCTCGATCATCGAGCTGGCGCACAACCTGGGTCTGCGCGTCGTGGCCGAGGGCGTCGAGGACGAGCTGACCCGCAAGCTGCTCACCGAGATGGGCTGCGACAAGCTGCAGGGCTTCCTGGTCAGCCGGCCGCTGCCCGACGAGCGCCTGGAGAGCTGGCTGCTCGCCCGCACCGGGGTCCGGTCCGCCGCCCCGGGCGCCCAGCACCGCCGGCTGTTCGTCCGCACCTGACGCGGGGCCGTTCCCGCACGTCGCCGGGCTCGCGGCGGGCCTCTGCAGGAGGCCGGAGGGCGTCGGGTATAGTCCTCGATGGCTCTTCGAGCACGCCCCTTTAGCTCAGTCGGCAGAGCGTCTCCATGGTAAGGAGAAGGTCTACGGTTCGATTCCGTAAAGGGGCTCCGACCAGCCGGTCCTGTCGTGAGACCGGGCCGCGCGGTCGTCCGGCGGTGTAGCTCAGCCTGGTAGAGCAAGCGGCTCATAATCGCTGTGTCACCGGTTCAAGTCCGGTCACCGCTACCCCAGACGGACCCCGGTCGCCCGGGGTCCGTCGCCGTGTCGGCGCCCGCCGCCACGGATGCCCGGCCCGCAGCGGGCCGGTCCCGACAAGGCGAGGAGTGCCTCCGTGGCAGCCACCGACGTCCGTCCGAAGATCACCCTGGCCTGCCAGGAGTGCAAGAACCGCAACTACATCACCCGCAAGAACCGTCGGAACGACCCCGACCGGCTCGAGCTGAAGAAGTACTGCCCCACGGACAAGAAGCACACGGTCCACCGCGAGACCCGCTGACGCCGGTCGACCAGGGGCGAGGGAGGGCGGGAGTGGCGCTGGACGCAGGACTGGTCGGGCGCGGCTACCCGCCCTCCGCCGTCTACGAGGTCGGCCGCGCGAAGATCGCCGAGTTCGCCGCCGCCGTCGGCGCGGCGGACCCGGCCCACACCGACACCGAGGCCGCCCGCGCGCTGGGCCACCCGGACGTCGTCGCCCCGCCGACCTTCGCCATCGTCGTTACCCTGGGCGCGGCCGACGTCGTGCTGGCCGACCCGGAGGTGGCGCTCGACTACAGCCGCGTCGTGCACGGCGAGCAGCGCTTCACCCACCACCGCCCGATCCGGGCCGGTGACCGGCTGGTCAGCACCACGACGATCGAGGCCGTGCGCAGCGTGGCCGGCAACGACCTGCTCACCACGCGGGTCGACGTCGCCACCGAGGACGGCGAGGCCGTCTGCACCGCGACCTCGATGCTCGTGGCCCGGGGGACGGCGTGAGCGCCCGGCTGGAGGCGGCCGGCGTCGCCGTCGGCACCGAGCTGCCCGAGCAGACGCACCGCGTGACCCGCGCCGACCTGGTCCGCTACGCCGGCGCGTCGGGGGACCTCAACCCCATCCACTGGAGCGACCGGGTGGCCACCGGCGTCGGCCTGCCCGGCGTCATCGCCCACGGCATGCTCACCATGGGCCTGGCCGTCCGCGCGGTCACCGACTGGGCCGGCGACCCCGGCGCGGTCGTGGAGTACCAGGTCCGCTTCGGCCGGCCGGTCGTCGTCCCCGACGACGACACCGGCGCCGAGGTCACCGTCCGCGGCAGGGTCGGGCAGGTCCTCGACGGCGGCCGGGTGCGCGTCGACCTCACGGTCACCAGCGGAGGGGAGAAGGTCCTCTCGCTGGCCCGCGCCACCGTCGCACTGGCATGACCCCGCGGCGGGCGCTGCCGACCGCGGCCGCGCTGCTCCTGCTCGCCGGCTGCACGTCCTTCGCCGAGACCCTCGCCGCCGAGCACGGCGCCGCCGGTCAGGACACCGCCGACCAGGGCACCGTTGACCAGGACACCGCCGCCCCGTCGTCCCCGGCTCCCGGCGGACAGGAGAGCTGTCCCGCCGAGCGGGCCGGGCCCGACCCCGACCGCCCCGTCGTCGACCTGGACTTCCGGCTCTCCGACGACCTGCGCACGGTCACCGGCACCGAGACCGTCGTCTTCACCCCGGACGTCGCCACCGACGAGCTGGTCTTCCGGCTGGTGCCCAACGGTCCCGGCGCGGCCGGGCTGGGCAACCGGATCACCGTCGACGGGGCCCGCGGCGACGACGTCGACCGGACCGGGTACGAGGACGCCGGCGCGGAGGCGCCCGGCGGCCTCTACGTGCTGCGGCTCGACGGCGAGCTCGAGCCGGGGGACTCCACCGAGGTCGAGCTGGACTTCACCGTCTCCCTCGGCGAGGGCGGCTTCGAGCGGCTCGGCGCGGTCGAGGACGTCTCGTGGTGGGCCAGCGGCTTCCCGCTCCTGGCGTGGGAGCCCGGCGTCGGCTGGGCCCGCGACCCGTTCGTCGACGTCCTCGGCGAGACCGCGACCAGCCCGGCCGCCGACACCACGGTCAGCGTCTCCGCGCCCGGGGAGCTGACCGTGCTGATGACCGGCGACCAGGACGAGCCGTCCGCCGCCGACGACGGCCGGCGGACCTGGACCGCGCACGAGCCGGTCGCCCGCGACGTCAGCGTCGCCGCCGGGCGGTTCCGCACCGCCACCCTCACCACGGACGGCGGGGTGGAGATCACCGCCGGGGTGCTGCCGGGCGCCGGGGTGGGACCCGGCGAGCTCGCCGACCAGGCCGCCGAGGAGGTCACCGCGCTGGCCGAGCGCTTCGGCGCCTTCCCGTACGACACCCTCACCGTGCCGCTGCTGCCCGACGCCGGCGGCGGCATCGAGTACCCGAGCTCCGTCCTGCTGGCCGGCGCCAGCCGGGTGGTCCTCGAGCACGAGGTCGCGCACATGTGGTTCTACGGGATGGTCGGCAACTCACAGTTCCGCGACCCGTGGCTGGACGAGGCCCTGGCCACCTACGCCGAGTCCTCGGTCGGCGAGAGGGGATCGCCGGGGCCGCTGGACCGGGCGCTGGCCGTCCCGGGCGACGTCGGCGCGGCGATGGACGGGTTCGAGGACACCGGCACGTACGTCGACGTCGTCTACGGCAAGGGCGGCGCCGCCCTGCTGGCCGCCCGCGAGGCCGCCGGTGCGGAGGCCTTCGACGCGGCGCTGCGCTGCTACGTGCGGGCCAACGCCTGGACGGTCGCCACCCCCGACGACCTCGCCGCCGCGCTGGCCGGCCTCCCGGCCGCCACCGACGTCCTGGTGGCGGCCGGCGCCCTCGACTGAGGCCCCGTCCCGGGGCTCGCGCCGAGCGCGCGAGGCAGGAGGGGGACGGGGTCCTCCCGCCGCTCGGTCAGCCCGCCGAGCCGAGCAGGCGCTGCATGCGGCTGACGCCCTCGACCAGGTCGTCGTCACCGAGCGCGTAGGACATCCGCAGGTAGCCGGGGGTGCCGAAGGCCTCGCCCGGGACGACGGCGACCTCGGCCTCCTCGAGGACGATCTCGGCCAGCTCGACGCTGGTCGACGCCGTCCGCCCGTTGATCGGCCGGCCGAGCAGGGCCTTCACCGACGGGTAGACGTAGAAGGCGCCCTGCGGCTCGGGGCAGGCGACGCCCGGGATCTCCCGCAGCATCGACACGATGGTCTTCCGCCGCCGGTCGAACGCCGTCCGCATCTCGTCGACCGCCGACAGGTCACCGGTCAGCGCGGCCACCGCGGCGGCCTGCGACACGTTGGCGACGTTCGAGGTGGCGTGCGACTGCAGGTTGGTGGCGGCCTTGACGACGTCGGCCGGGCCGGCCATCCAGCCCACCCGCCAGCCGGTCATCGCGTAGGTCTTGGCCACGCCGTTGACGACGACGCAGCGGTCGGCCAGCTCGGGCACGACGACCGGCATCGACGGCGCGGTGGCCCCGCCGTAGGTGAGGTGCTCGTAGATCTCGTCGGTGAGCACCCACAGGCCGGCCTCCAGTGCCCACCGGCCGATGGCCTCCACCTGGTCGGGCGGGTGGACGGCGCCGGTCGGGTTGGACGGCGACACGAACAGCAGCACCTTGGTGCGCTCGGTGCGGGCGGCCTCGAGCTGGGCCACGGAGACGAGGTAGCCGCTCTCCTCGTCGGCCACCACGGGCACCGGCACGCCACCGGCCAGTGCGATGGCCTCGGGGTAGGTGGTCCAGTAGGGCGTCGGCACGAGCACCTCGTCGCCGGGGTCGAGCAGCGTGGCGAAGGCCTCGTAGACCGCCTGCTTGCCGCCGTTGGTCACCAGCACCTGCGCCGGGGTGAGCGCCAGGCCCGAGTCCCGGGCGGTCTTGGCGACGATCGCCTCCTTGAGCGCCGGCAGGCCCCCGGCCGGGGTGTAGCGGTGCATCGCCGGCCGGCTGCAGGCGGCGACGGCGGCCTCGACGACGTAGTCCGGCGTCGGGAAGTCCGGCTCGCCGGCACCGAAGCCGATGACCGGCTTGCCCGCCGCCTTCAGCGCCTTGGCCTTGGCGTCGACCGCCAGCGTCGCGGACTCGGTGATGGCCCCGATGCGCCGCGAGACGCGGCGCTCGGCGGAAGAGGGGGCGGCGGACTCCGACGGGGAGGCGGCGGTCATGGCCCCCATCATGTCGGAGGACGTGCGGCCGGGGCTCCCCGCGGGCTCGGCCGCCGGCCCTCCTCGCCCTGGTCCGGCCCGGCCGCGGAGCCGTCCGGCGGGATCGACGGGGCGTGGGCGTCGGCCCGGTCCCGAGCGCGGTCACGGGCGCCGGTCGCGGTCCCGTACACTCGCAGTCCTGGGGCGATCGACCCCGCCACCGGCGTGCCCCGGATCCCCCCGGGACGGCGCCGGACCGGCGGGCCGGGCCGCCCCGGGAGTGCGCGGGGCCACCGGCCCCGGGCGCTAGGGGTGTAGCTCAATTGGCAGAGCAGCGGTCTCCAAAACCGCAGGCTGCAGGTTCAAGTCCTGTCACCCCTGCCCGTGCCGCCGGCCCGTGCCGGCGGGCAGCACGACCCGGCGCCGACCGCGCACCCGCCGCGCGGGTGCGGGCGGCACCTCCCGGGACAGCACCACGGCACGGGGCGCACCAGACCACAGGGCCCGCCGACGGCGGCCACCACCACGACGCGAGCGAGGCGCAGTGAGCGACGAGAAGCCGGGCCGCGGGGAGGACCCCCGCACCCCCTCGGACGCCGAGCTGACCGACGAGCAGCTCGACCGGGAGGCCCCGGGCGTCGAGGACGCCGCCGAGCTCGAGGCCGCCGAGGACGAGCTCGCCGCCGAGGCCGAGGCCGACGAGGACAAGGTCGTCCCCGCGCCCACCCGCCGCCGCGGAGGCCGGATCACCGCCGGTGACGACGACGAGGACGACGCGCCGGCCGCGTCGGGCACCCGCCGCGCCGCCCGCGGCGGGAGCACCGCGGCCGGCCGCCCCGCCGGTCGCGCGGCCGAGGGCGCCGGCACCCGCTCGCGGGCCGCCGCCCAGCGCGCCCGGGCCGACGAGGTCCGCCAGCGCCGCAGCCTGCGCCGCTTCCTCCGCGAGGTGGTCGCCGAGCTGCGCAAGGTCATCTGGCCGGGTCGCCGCGAGCTGATCACGTACACGGCCGTCGTGATCGTCTTCGTGGCCTTCATCGTCGCGCTGGTCGCGGGCCTGGACATCCTCTTCGCGCAGGGCGTGCTCGCCGTCTTCGGCTGACCCGCCCCCGCGCCTGCCCGCACCCCGACAAGGAAGAGAACCCCGTGACCGACCCCCGCGAACCCCTCGACACCGACAGCGACGTCGAGGCCATCGACCTCGACGACCAGCGGATGGACGTGCGCGGGAGCAGCGACCTCGAGACCGGCGCCGGCGAGCCCGGCTCGGCCGAGGGCTCCCTCGACACCAGCGGCCAGGACACCGCCACCGGCGTCGCCGACGTGACCCCGGTGGTGGAGAGCGGCGGCCGCGACAGCCTCGTCGGTGACCCGCTCGCCGAGCCCGCCCCCGACCACGACCCGATCGTCACCGAGGCGCTGGCCGAGGCGGAGGCCGAGGACGAGGACCCGCGGGAGACGCTCAAGCGCACCCTGCGGACCCAGTTCGGCGACTGGTACGTCATCCACTCCTACGCGGGCTACGAGAACAAGGTGAAGACCAACCTCGAGTCCCGCATCCAGTCGCTGGACATGGAGGACTACATCTTCCAGATCGAGGTGCCCACCGAGGAGGTCACCGAGATCAAGAACGGCAAGCGCACCCAGGTCAACCGGAAGAAGCTGCCCGGCTACCTGCTCGTCCGCATGGACCTCAACGACGAGTCCTGGGGCGCGGTCCGCAACACCCCCGGCGTCACCGGCTTCGTCGGCGCCACCTCGCGGCCCTCGCCGCTGTCGATCGACGAGGTCGTCAACCTGCTTGTCCCCGCGACCCCGCCGCAGGCCGCGAAGGTCGCCGAGGCCGCCTCGCCGGCCGCCGCCGCCGCGCCGACGACCCTCGTCGACTTCGAGATCGGCGAGTCGGTGACCGTCATGGACGGCCCCTTCGCCACCCTCCCGGCCACCATCAACGAGATCAACGCCGAGCAGCAGAAGCTGCAGGTCCTCGTCTCCATCTTCGGCCGGGAGACGCCGGTCGAGCTCTCGTTCACCCAGGTCGCCAAGATCTGAAGCAGGACCTCGTCGCCCCCCGCCGCTCGTAGACTCGCGGCGGGACCCTGCGACGCGGCCGTTCCATCCCGTCACGAAGAAGGAAGTCATGCCCCCCAGGAAGCGGTTGACCGCGGTCATCAAGCTCCAGATCAAGGCCGGTGCGGCCACCCCCGCGCCGCCCGTGGGTCCGGCGCTGGGCCAGCACGGCGTCAACATCATGGAGTTCTGCAAGGCGTACAACGCCGCGACCGAGTCGCAGCGCGGCGACGTCGTGCCCGTCGAGATCTCGGTGTTCGAGGACCGCTCGTTCACCTTCGTCACCAAGACCCCGCCGGCCGCGCGCATGCTGCTCAAGGCCGCCGGCGTCGAGAAGGGCTCGGGCGAGCCGCACAAGACCAAGGTCGCCACCGTCACGCGCGACCAGGTCCGTGAGATCGCCCAGACCAAGATGGTCGACCTCAACGCCAACTCCCTCGACGAGGCCGAGAAGATCATCGCCGGCACCGCCCGGTCGATGGGCATCACCGTCCAGTAAGGGGCGACAGCCCCGCCGGCCCTCCTGCAGGGTGCCGCCGCGAGCGAGCGAGCGGTGGAGGCAGGAGGGTCCTTCCACAGTGGGAGGGCCTCGCCAGGCCCGCGCACCACGAGATCCCCGCACACGCGGCGGGGGAGAGGAACCACCATGGCGAAGCACGGCAAGAAGTACCGCGAGGCCGCGGCCAAGGTCGACCGCGAGTCGCTCTACAGCCCGCTGCAGGCCGCCGGTCTGGCGAAGGAGACCTCGCCGACCACCTACGACGCCACCGTCGAGGTGGCCATGCGGCTGGGCGTCGACCCGCGCAAGGCCGACCAGATGGTCCGCGGCACGGTCAACCTGCCCCACGGCACCGGCAAGACCGCCCGCGTCATCGTCTTCGCGACCGGTGACCGCGCGGCCGAGGCCGAGGCCGCCGGTGCCGACGTCGTCGGCTCCGACGACCTGATCGCGCGCATCCAGGAGGGCTTCCTGGACTTCGACGCGGCGATCGCGACCCCCGACCAGATGGCGAAGGTCGGCCGGATCGCCCGCATCCTCGGCCCCCGCGGCCTGATGCCGAACCCGAAGACCGGCACCGTGACCCCCGACGTCACCAAGGCCGTCGCCGACATCAAGGGCGGGAAGATCAACTTCCGCGTCGACAAGCAGGCCAACCTGCACCTGGTGATCGGCAAGACCTCCTTCGACGAGACCAGGCTCGTGGAGAACTACGCCGCGGCCCTCGACGAGGTCCTGCGCGCCAAGCCCGCCGCGGCCAAGGGCCGGTACCTGAGGAAGGTCACCATCTCCACCACCATGGGCCCCGGCATCCCGGTGGACCCGAACCGCACGCGCAACCTGACGGTGGACGAGCCCACCGCCTGAGGGAGGACCTCGTCCTCCCCACCCTTCGCAGGCTCCGGGTGGGACCCGGGACGAGGCCGCACTCGCACGGTGCCCGGGGCCCCGTCGCGCACGCGCGCGGCGGGGCCTCCGGAGTCCCCGGACGGGGTCGCTGCTGGCGGACGGCGGCGGCGGAGGGCTACGGTCGCCGCCGTGCCGCACCGGTAGCGGCTCCTCGACCCACTGCGCCCGCGTCCGGGCGCTCGGCTCCGGAGCCGCCCCGTGCCCGTCCCCGACGTCCGTCCCCTCCGCCGCACCGACCGCGACCAGCTGACCGCACTGGTCAACGCGCACGTCTGCACCGTCGTCCCGGGGTGGGCGGTGTCGACCGCCGCCCTCCTCGCGCAGATCGAGCGCGACCCCGCCCAGTACGTCACCGACCCCTGGGTGCAGGCCCGGGTCACCCTCGTCGCCGAGGTCGACTCCCGCCTCGTCGCGGCCGCGCACCTGCGGCGCTACCGCGACGACGCGGACGTCGGTCCCGACTGGCGCGGTGCGGGGGAGATCGCCTGGCTGGTCTGCTGGCCGGCGCACGAGGAGGCGGGCGCACGGCTCGCGGCCGCCTGCACCGCGGTGCTCGGGAGCTGGCGGGTCCGCCGGCAGTACGCCGACGGCGACCTGCCCACCCCGGCGACCTACGGTGTCCCCGACTCCTGGCCGCACGTGGCCCGGGTGCTGACCGGCGCGGGCTTCGACCCCGCGTCGGCCCGGACCGAGGTGACGCTCGCCGGCACCCTGGACGACGTGCCGCCGCCCCGGCCGCCCGCGCTCCCCGGCCTCGACCTGCAGCGGGTGGTCGGCACCTTCGCCGCCCGCTTCGTCGCGACCCGGCACGGCGAGGTCGTCGGCTTCGTGGAGGCGCAGGACGACCACACGCGCGGCGGCAGCCTCTCCCGCCTGCACGGCTGGGCCGACCTGGCCGAGCTGCACGTCGCCGAGAGCGCACGCGGCGCGGGTGTCGGCACCTGGCTGGTCGCGCACCTGGCCGAGTGGCTGCGGCTCGGCGGGACGCGACGGTTCCTCGTCGCCCTGGGCCAGGACGACCTGCCCCTCGAGCCCTGGTTCGCCCGGTTCGGCTGGCGGCGGATTGGGCGCACCCGGCGCGGCTGGGAGCGCTGCCCCGAGGCCGGCTGATCGAGGCGCTCACCCCGTGTACGCTGGTCGACGTTCCCCCCACGACCGCTGGTCGTCGCACGTCCGCGTGCGATCGAAGGTCCCGGATCCCCGGGCGGCCCGCGCAGGAGGACGGTTCGATCGACGCGGTGCCCCGTGCCCGCGTCCCTCGCCCCGTGCGCCCTGCGCCGGGGCGTTCGTCGTCTCCGGGCCGGGATCGCCCGCTCCCGCACGACGCACCAGCGGTCGCCCGTCAGACGAGAGGAGGCCCATGCCCACGCAGGCGAAGGCCGCGGTGATCGACGAGATCACCGACCGGTTCCAGAAGTCCAGCGCGGCCGTGCTCACCGAGTACCGCGGGCTGACCGTGGCGCAGCTGACCCAGCTGCGCCGTTCCCTCGGTGCGGGCAGCAGCTACGCCGTCGTCAAGAACACCCTGACGAAGCGGGCGGCGGACGAGGTCGGCCACTCCGACCTGGCCCCGCTGCTCAACGGCCCCACCGCGATCGCCTTCATCGAGGGCGACGTCGTCGAGGCCGCCAAGGCCATCCGCGACTTCGCGCGCGCCCACCCGCTGCTCGTCGTCAAGGGCGGCGTCGTCGAGGGCCGCACCGTCGGCCCCGCCGAGGTCACCGCTCTGGCCGACGTCGAGCCGCGCGAGGTGCTCCTGGCCAAGCTGGCCGGCGCGATGAAGGGCAACCTGACCAAGGCCGCCGGCCTGTTCCAGGCCCCGCTGTCGCAGGTCGCCCGTCTGGCCGCCGCGCTGCAGGAGAAGAAGCCCGCCGAGGGTGCCGACTCCGACGCCGGCACCACCGCCGACACGGCTGCCGACACGACTGCTGCCGACACCACCACCGACACCGCTGACGCCGCGGACGCCGCGGCCGGCACCGACTGACCCAGAAGGAGAGATCATGGCCAAGCTGTCCACCACGGAGCTGCTCGACGCGTTCAAGGAGATGACGCTGCTCGAGCTGTCCGACTTCGTGAAGCAGTTCGAGGAGACCTTCGAGGTCACCGCTACCGCCCCCGTCGCCGTCGCGGCTGCCCCGGCCGCCGGCGGTGCCGGCGACGGCGGTGCCCCCGCCGCCGAGGAGCAGGACGAGTTCGACGTCATCCTCGAGGCTGCCGGCGACAAGAAGATCCAGGTCATCAAGGAGGTGCGCGGCCTGACCTCGCTCGGCCTCAAGGAGGCCAAGGACCTGGTCGACGGCGCGCCGAAGCCGGTCCTGGAGAAGGTCGCCAAGGACGCCGCCGAGAAGGCCAAGGCCGCTCTCGAGGGCGCCGGCGCCACCGTCACCGTCAAGTGACGTCCCGCCCGGCCCCCCGCACGGCCGGGCACGTCACCGTCCGGTGACACCCGCCCGGCCCCGCGAGGGCCGGGCCGCACCACGGAGCACGCCCCAGGGGCCGCTCTCCTCCGGGAGGGCGGCTCCTGTCGCGTCCGGGCGGTGGTCCCCTCCGGCCGTCCAGGGCGCCGCTGCGAGCCCGCGAGCGGTAGGCGGACGGGCCCTTTCCCGCGGTCCTCCTGGGCGTGGCGGAGACACCGGGCCCCTCGGACTGGCATCATTGCCGCGCGGAACCGCCCCGACGGGAGTCACTGTCCTTCCCGGGGGGTGTGGCGCTGGTCGCGCCCACCCTCCGACGTGGACAGCGTGCGTCATCAGGGGTAGGGTTCCCTGTTGCGCTGCCCCCTGACTGCCTGCCCGCCGAGACGGGTCGCCTGGGGTGCCCGGGGTCCCCTGGCACACCGTCGACCGAGCGGGCCGGACGCCGCGGGCGGCGCCGCCATCACCGACGACGACCCAGGACGAACCCGCACCCACCGCCCGCACGTCGTGAGGTCCTTGGAAGGACGCATCTTGGCAGGCTCTCGCCCCACCAGCATCTCCGCCAGCACCACCCCGTCCGGCACCACCCAGAACACCCCGCAGGCCCCCCAGTCCGGCCCCCGCACCGGCGAGGCCGACCAGCAGAAGATCCCCGGCGCCCCGCTGCGCGTCTCGTTCGCGAAGATCTCCGAGCCCCTCGAGGTGCCGGACCTGCTGGCACTGCAGACCGCCTCCTTCGACTGGCTGGTCGGCAGCCCCGAGTGGAAGGCCACCCTGGCGCCCGAGGAGCAGGCCGCCGCCGTCGGCGGCCTGGCCGAGATCCTCGAGGAGATCTCCCCGATCGAGGACTTCAGCGGCTCGATGTCGCTGTCCTTCTCCAACCCGCGCTTCGAGGACGTCAAGGCGTCCCTCGAGGAGTGCAAGGACAAGGACATGACCTACGCGGCGCCGCTGTTCGTCACCGCCGAGTTCATGAACAACACCACCGGCGAGATCAAGAGCCAGACGGTGTTCATGGGCGACTTCCCGATCATGACGAACAAGGGCACGTTCGTCATCAACGGGACCGAGCGCGTCGTCGTCTCGCAGCTGGTCCGCAGCCCGGGCGTCTACTTCGACAAGACCCTGGACAAGACGTCGGACAAGGACGTCTTCACCGCCAAGGTCATCCCCAGCCGCGGTGCGTGGCTGGAGTTCGACGTCGACAAGCGCGACACCGTCGGCGTGCGCATCGACCGCAAGCGCCGCCAGCCGGTCACCGTGCTGCTCAAGGCGCTGGGCTGGACCGAGGACCGCATCCGCGAGCACTTCCAGTGGTCGCCCACCGTCCTCGCCACCCTGGAGAAGGACCACGTCGCCGGTCAGGACGAGGCCCTGCTCGACATCTACCGCAAGCTGCGGCCGGGCGAGCCGCCGACGCGGGAGAGCGCCCAGGCGCTGCTGGAGAACCTCTTCTTCAACCCCAAGCGCTACGACCTGGCCAAGGTCGGCCGGTACAAGGTCAACAAGAAGCTCGGCGTCGAGGTGCCCCAGCCGACCTCCACGCTGACCGAGGACGACATCGTCGCCACCATCGAGTACGTCGTGCGGCTGCACGCCGGCGAGCCCGACCACGGTGTGGACGACATCGACCACTTCGGCAACCGCCGTCTGCGCACCGTCGGCGAGCTGATCCAGAACCAGATCCGGGTCGGCCTGTCCCGCATGGAGCGCGTCGTCCGCGAGCGGATGACGACCCAGGACGTCGAGGCGATCACGCCGCAGACCCTGATCAACATCCGGCCGGTCGTCGCCTCCATCAAGGAGTTCTTCGGCACCAGCCAGCTCTCGCAGTTCATGGACCAGACCAACCCCCTCGCGGGCCTGACCCACAAGCGCCGCCTGTCGGCGCTGGGCCCCGGCGGTCTGTCCCGTGAGCGGGCCGGCATGGAGGTCCGCGACGTGCACCCGAGCCACTACGGCCGGATGTGCCCGATCGAGACCCCCGAGGGTCCGAACATCGGCCTGATCGGCTCCCTGTCGGCCTACGGCCGGGTCAACCCGTTCGGCTTCATCGAGACCCCGTACCGCCGGGTCCAGAACGGTGTGGTCACCGACCAGATCGACTACCTGACCGCCGACGAGGAGGACCGCTTCGTCGTCGCCCAGGCCAACTCGCCGCTGGACGCCAACGGCCGGTTCGCCGAGGACCGCGTCCTGGTCCGCACCCGGGGCAGTGAGGTCGACTACCTCGCCCCCGAGGCCGTGGACTACATGGACGTCTCGCCGCGGCAGATGACCTCGGTGGCGACGGCGATGATCCCGTTCCTCGAGCACGACGACGCCAACCGCGCGCTCATGGGTGCGAACATGCAGCGCCAGGCCGTCCCGCTGCTGCGCAGCGAGGCGCCGCTGGTCGGCACCGGCATGGAGCTGCGGGCCGCCGTCGACGCCGGCGACGTCGTCGTGGCGGAGAAGGCCGGCGTGGTCGAGGACTCCACCGCCGACTACGTCACCGTGATGGCCGACGACGGCACCCGGCAGACCTACCGGCTGCTGAAGTTCCGCCGCTCGAACCAGGGCACCTCGATCAACCAGACCCCCGTCGTCGACGAGGGCCAGCGGGTCGAGGTCGGCCAGGTCATCGCCGATGGCCCCTGCACCGACCAGGGCGAGATGGCACTGGGCAAGAACCTGCTCGTCGCCTTCATGCCGTGGGAGGGCCACAACTACGAGGACGCGATCATCCTGTCGCAGCGCCTCGTGCAGGACGATGTCCTGTCCTCGATCCACATCGAGGAGTTCGAGGTCGACGCGCGGGACACCAAGCTCGGCGCCGAGGAGATCACCCGGGACATCCCGAACGTCTCCGAGGAGGTCCTCGCCGACCTCGACGAGCGCGGCATCATCCGCATCGGCGCCGAGGTCGTCCCCGGCGACATCCTCGTCGGCAAGGTCACGCCCAAGGGCGAGACCGAGCTGACCCCCGAGGAGCGGCTGCTGCGGGCGATCTTCGGTGAGAAGGCCCGCGAGGTCCGCGACACCAGCCTCAAGGTCAAGCACGGTGAGTCCGGCAAGGTCATCGGCGTCCGCGTGTTCTCGCGCGAGGACGGCGACGAGCTGCCCGCCGGCGTCAACGAGCTGATCCGGGTCTACGTCGCCCAGATGCGCAAGATCTCCGACGGCGACAAGCTCGCCGGCCGCCACGGCAACAAGGGCGTCATCGCGAAGATCCTGCCGCAGGAGGACATGCCGTTCCTCGAGGACGGCACCCCGGTGGACATCGTCCTCAACCCGCTCGGCGTCCCCGGCCGGATGAACGTCGGCCAGGTCCTGGAGACCCACCTCGGGTGGGTCGCCAAGCAGGGCTGGCAGGTCGAGGGCACGCCGGAGTGGGCGGCCAACCTGCCGGAGGCCGCCAAGTCGGCCGCCCCGGACACCCGGACGGCGACGCCGGTGTTCGACGGCGCCAAGGAGGACGAGATCGTCGGCCTGCTCGGCGCGACGACCCCGAACCGCGACGGCGACCGGATGGTCGCGCCGACCGGCAAGGCGCGGCTCTTCGACGGCCGCTCCGGGGAGCCCTTCCCCGAGGCGATCTCGGTGGGCTACGTCTACATCCTCAAGCTGCTGCACCTGGTCGACGACAAGATCCACGCCCGGTCGACCGGCCCCTACTCGATGATCACGCAGCAGCCGCTGGGTGGTAAGGCGCAGTTCGGTGGCCAGCGCTTCGGTGAGATGGAGTGCTGGGCGATGCAGGCCTACGGCGCGGCCTACGCGCTGCAGGAGCTGCTGACCATCAAGTCCGACGACATCCTCGGCCGCGTCAAGGTCTACGAGGCCATCGTCAAGGGCGAGAACATCCCCGAGCCGGGCATCCCCGAGTCGTTCAAGGTGTTGCTTAAGGAGCTGCAGTCGCTCTGCCTCAACGTCGAGGTGCTGTCCGGTGACGGGCAGGCGATCGAGCTGCGCGACACCGACGACGAGGTGTTCCGGGCCGCGGAGGAGCTGGGCATCGACCTGTCCCGCCGCGAGCCGTCCTCGGTCGAAGACGTCTGATCGGCGCCCGGTCGGCCCCGTGCACCGGGGCCGGCCGGCGCCCCAAGCCATCAGCGAGAAGTGCAGTAACCGAGCCCCGGGAAAGGGGTCCACTCAGTGCTCGACGTCAACTTCTTCGACGAGCTCCGCATCGGTCTGGCCACCGGCGACGACATCCGCCAGTGGTCGCACGGTGAGGTGAAGAAGCCCGAGACCATCAACTACCGCACCCTCCGTCCGGAGAAGGACGGTCTCTTCTGCGAGAAGATCTTCGGTCCCACCCGGGACTGGGAGTGCTACTGCGGCAAGTACAAGCGCGTTCGCTTCAAGGGCATCATCTGTGAGCGCTGCGGCGTCGAGGTGACCCGGGCCAAGGTCCGCCGCGAGCGGATGGGCCACATCGAGCTGGCCGCGCCGGTCACGCACATCTGGTTCTTCAAGGGCGTCCCCTCGCGCCTGGGCTACCTGCTCGACCTGGCGCCCAAGGACCTCGAGAAGATCATCTACTTCGCCGCCTACCTGATCACCTCGGTCGACGACGAGGCCCGCCACCGCGACCTCCCGACCGTCGAGGCCGAGATCAGCGCGGAGAAGTCCAACCTCGAGAACCGCCGCGACGCCGACGTCGAGGCCCGCCAGCAGAAGCTGGAGGCCGACCTGGCCGAGCTCGAGGCGGAGGGCGCCAAGTCCGACGTCCGCCGCAAGGTCCGCGAGGGTGGCGAGCGCGAGATGCGCCAGCTGCGCGACCGCGCCCAGCGGGAGATCGACCGCCTCGAGGAGGTGCTCGACACCTTCCGCAAGCTCGAGGTCAAGCAGCTCATCGCCGACGAGGGCCTCTACCGCGAGCTGCGCGACCGCTTCGGTGAGTACTTCGAGGGCGGCATGGGTGCCGCGGCCCTGCAGAAGCTGCTGTCCGACTTCGACCTCGACGCCGAGGCCGCGTCGCTGCGCGACACCATCCGCAACGGCAAGGGCCAGCGCAAGCTGCGGGCCCTCAAGCGGCTCAAGGTCGTCGCGGCGTTCCAGCAGACGCGCAACTCGCCCATGGGCATGGTGCTCGACTGCGTCCCGGTCATCCCGCCGGACCTGCGCCCGATGGTGCAGCTCGACGGTGGCCGCTTCGCTACCAGCGACATGAACGACCTGTACCGCCGGGTCATCAACCGGAACAACCGGCTCAAGCGTCTGCTCGACCTCGGCGCCCCCGAGATCATCGTGAACAACGAGAAGCGGATGCTGCAGGAGTCCGTGGACGCGCTGTTCGACAACGGCCGCCGCGGCCGGCCGGTCACCGGCCCGGGCAACCGTCCCCTGAAGTCCCTGAGCGACCTGCTCAAGGGCAAGCAGGGCCGGTTCCGCCAGAACCTGCTCGGCAAGCGCGTCGACTACTCCGGCCGGTCGGTCATCGTCGTCGGCCCGCAGCTGAAGCTGCACCAGTGCGGCCTGCCCAAGCAGATGGCGCTGGAGCTGTTCAAGCCCTTCGTCATGAAGCGGCTGGTCGACCTCAACCACGCGCAGAACATCAAGTCCGCCAAGCGCATGGTCGAGCGTGCCCGTCCCGTCGTCTGGGACGTGCTCGAGGAGGTCATCACCGAGCACCCGGTCCTGCTGAACCGGGCGCCGACGCTGCACCGCCTGGGCATCCAGGCCTTCGAGCCGCAGCTGGTCGAGGGCAAGGCCATCCAGATCCACCCGCTGGTCTGCACGGCGTTCAACGCCGACTTCGACGGCGACCAGATGGCCGTCCACCTGCCGCTGTCGGCCGAGGCACAGGCCGAGGCCCGCATCCTCATGCTGTCCAGCAACAACATCCTGAGCCCGGCCGACGGTCGCCCGATCACCGCGCCGACCCAGGACATGGTGCTGGGCCTGTACCACCTGACCACCCTGGTGGCCAGCCGGTACGAGGCCGACGGGGGCCGTCCGGCCGCCTACGGCTCGACCGCCGAGGCGATCATGGCGTTCGACAAGGGTGCGCTGGGTCTGCAGGAGCGGGCGCTGATCCGCCTCGACGAGGTGTTCGGCGTCGACAACGGCAAGGTCAACCCCGCGTGGGAGCAGCCGGAGGACTGGACCCCCGGCCGGCCGGCGCTGGTCGAGACCAGCCTGGGCCGGGTGCTGTTCAACGAGGCCCTGCCCGAGGACTACCGCTTCGTCAACTACCAGGTGCCGAAGAAGGAGCTCGGGGCGATCGTCAACGACCTCGCCGAGCGCTACCCCAAGGTGCAGGTCGCGGCGACGCTGGACGCCCTCAAGTCGGCCGGCTTCCGCTGGGCCACCCGCTCGGGCGTCACGATCGCCATCGACGACGTGGTCACCCCGCCGGCCAAGCAGGAGATCCTGGACCGGCACGAGAACGAGGCCCGGCAGATCGAGCGGCAGTACGAGCGCGGTGTCATCACCGACGCCGAGCGCCGCGGCGAGCTGATCGAGATCTGGACCCGCGCGCGGGCCGAGGTCAGCCAGGCCATGGTGGACAACTTCCCGACCACCAACCCGGTCTGGGTCATGGTCAACTCGGGCGCCCGGGGCAACATGATGCAGATCAGCCAGATCGCCGGCATGCGCGGTCTGGTGGCCAACCCGAAGGGCGAGATCATCCCGCGGCCGATCAAGGCCAACTTCCGGGAGGGTCTGTCGGTGCTGGAGTACTTCATCTCCACGCACGGCGCGCGCAAGGGTCTGGCCGACACCGCCCTGCGGACCGCGGACTCCGGGTACCTCACCCGCCGGCTGGTCGACGTCTCCCAGGACGTCATCATCCGCGAGGAGGACTGCGGCACCGAGCGCGGCGTGCTGATGCCGATCGCGACGGTGGTCGACGGTCAGCTGACCCGCGACCCGCACGTCGAGACCGGCGTCTACGCCCGCTCCCTGGCCGCCGACGTGACGGCCGAGGACGGCACACTCGTCGCGCAGGCCGGCCAGGACCTCGGCGACGTGCTGATCAGCGCGCTCGTCGAGGCGGGGGTCAGCGAGGTCAAGGTCCGCTGCGTCCTGACCTGCGAGTCGCTGCTCGGCACCTGCGCGACCTGCTACGGCCGGTCGCTCGCGACCGGCAAACTGGTCGACGTCGGTGAGGCGGTCGGCATCATCGCCGCCCAGTCCATCGGCGAGCCCGGCACCCAGCTGACGATGCGCACCTTCCACACCGGTGGTGTCGCGGGTGAGGACATCACCCACGGTCTGCCGCGTGTGGTGGAGCTCTTCGAGGCCCGCGTCCCCAAGGGCAAGGCCCCGATCGCCGAGCTGGCCGGCACCGTCCGCATCGAGGACGGCGAGCAGTTCCGGAAGCTCACCATCACCCCGGACGACGGCTCCGACGAGGTCGTCTACGACAAGCTGTCGCGCCGGTCGCGACTGCGGGTCGAGGACGGCGCCCACGTCGAGGTCGGCGAGCAGCTCACCGAGGGTGCGGTGGACCCGCACGAGGTGCTGCGGATCATGGGCCCGCGCGAGGTGCAGCTGCACCTGGTCCGCGAGGTCCAGGAGGTCTACCGCAGCCAGGGCGTGTCGATCCACGACAAGCACATCGAGGTGATCATCCGCCAGATGCTCAAGCGGGTGACCATCATCGACTCGGGCGCCACGGAGTTCCTCCCCGGTGCGCTGGTCGAGCGGACGCTGTTCGAGACCGAGAACCGCCGCGTCGTCGCCGAGGGCGGAGAGCCGGCCTCGGCCCGCCCGGTGCTCATGGGCATCACCAAGGCCTCGCTCGCGACCGAGTCGTGGCTGTCGGCCGCCTCCTTCCAGGAGACGACCAAGGTGCTCACCGACGCCGCGATCCAGGGCAAGAGCGACAGCCTGCTCGGCCTCAAGGAGAACGTGATCATCGGCAAGCTGATCCCGGCGGGTACGGGCATCAGCCGCTACCGGAACATCACGGTCGAGCCGACCGAGGAGGCCCGCGCCGCCGTCTACACGATGGCCGGGTACGACGACGGGCAGTACTACAGCCCCGACGTCTTCGGTTCGGGTACCGGCGAGGCCGTGCGCCTCGAGGAGTACGACTGGCGGGGCTGAGCCCCGTAGCACGTGAGGAGGGCCCCGCAGATCGCGAGATCTGCGGGGCCCTCCCGCGTCGTGGGGGCGCGGCGACGATCAGGTGACCTGATCGTCGCGTGTCCTCCCTGACCGCCGACGGTGAGGGAGGACGCGCTGCGGTGAGGGAGGACGCGCTGCGGTGGGGGAGGACGACGCTGCCGCCCACCGACGCGAGGGCCCCGGACCGTTGCGTGCAGGTGCCGGGACCCCCGTGCGTCACGTGACGCAACCCGGGTCCTAGGCGTCGGCGAGGCGGCGCATGGTCTCCACGGTGCGCAGCCGGCTCTCGCGGCTGTCGTCGAGGGGCTGCAGCGCGAGGGTGGTGACGCCGGCCTCGGCGTAGGCGGCGACGCGCTCGGCCACGTGGCCCTCCGGGCCGATGAGCGACACCGAGCGCACGAACTCGTCGGGCAGCGCCGCGGCGGCCTCGTCCTTGCGGCCGCTCAGGTAGAGGTCCTGCACGGTCTCGGCGGCGTCCTCGAACCCGTAGCGCCGCGCCAGGTCGTTGTAGAAGTTCTTGCCCTTGGCACCCATGCCGCCGACGTAGAGCGCCAGCTGCGGCCGCACCTGGTCGTGCAGGTGGTCGACGTCCTCCCCGATGGCGACCGGCACGCCGCAGATGACCTGCAGCTCGCCGAGCTCGGGGTCGCGCTTGGCGGTGCCGGCCCGCAGGGCGTCGCCCCAGACGGCGTCGGCCCGCTCCGGCATGAACCAGATCGGCTCCCACACCTCGGCGATCTCGGCGGCCAGCTCGACGTTCCTGGGTCCCAGGGCGGCGAGCATGACCGGGATCCGGTCGCGGACCGGCGTGTTGATCAGCTTGAGCGGCTTGCCGAGCCCGGTGCCCTGGTCCGGCGGCAGCGGGACGGTGTACTTCGGGCCGTCGTGCACGAGCCGCTCGCGCCGCCACACCTGACGGCAGATCTCCACCACCTCGCGGGTGCGCTGGATGGGGGCGTCGTAGGCGACGCCGTGCCAGCCCTCGATGACCTGCGGGCCCGAGGCGCCCAGGCCGAGGGTGAAGCGGCCGCCGGACACGAAGTCCAGGCCGGCCGCGGTCATCGCCGTCAGCGCGGGGGTGCGGCTGTAGATGGGCAGGATGGCGCTCATCAGCTCGACCCGCTGGGTGACGGCGGCCAGGTAGCCGAGCTGGCTGACGGCGTCGAAGGTGTAGACCTCCGCACACATGGCCAGGTCGAGCCCTGCGGCCTCCAGGTCGACGATCTCGGCCGCCGTCTCCTGGAAACCCCCCGCGTAACTGGCCTGGATGCCGATGCGCACCTGCACTCCTCTGGTCGGCGGCGCCCTCGTCGGCGCCAGCGCGACCGTAGCGGGTGCCGGGGAGCGGGCCGGCGGCTCGGAGGGGACGCCGGTGGGTCAGGCGATGGGGTCAGGCGGTGCGGCTGCGCAGGGGCCGGATCACGCCGACGACCTCGGTGACCACGCGGACGCCGTCGACGTCGCGGGGGACCCGGCCGGCCGCGTCCGCGTCGGCGACGTCGACCTTGACGACGTAGCCGCTGTCGCGCCGGGCCAGGCCGATGCCGACCACCCCCGCCTGGGAGGACAACTGGTCGGCGAGGGTCTGCTTGGCGGCGCGGGCGGCGGCACGGTCGGTCACGAGGTCTCCTCGCTGACGCCCGGCGGCCCGGCGCCCGGGGGAGCGGGGAGCCCCGGGCGGCCGCGCGGGCTCGGTCACCTCCCCATGGTGCCCCGTCCCCGCCCAGAGCGACATCCCCCCGACCCGGGGAGGACCTCAGGAGGCGACCCACTCCACCCCGAGGGTGGACAGCACGGTCGAGAGCGGGTTGGCGAAGGTCAGCCCGGCACCGGTGCTGCCGCCCTCGCCGCTCCCGGCGAACAGCAGCGCCAGCGGCGCGCGGTCGGCGCTGCGCCAGATGACCGAGCCGCTGTCGCCGCCGGCGGAGAAGGTCCCCGTCAGCCCCTCGATCTCGATCTGGTCGTCGAAGACGTGCACGCCGTCGTCGTACTGGACGGCGACCCCGTCGACCTCGACGGCGGTGATCCGGCCCCGGGTGTGCCCGGTCGTCCGGCCGACCTTCTCCACCTGCTCGTCCGGCTCGACCTCGACCCCGTCGGGCACCGCGGTGCCGAGCGGCCCGCCCGGCAGCCGGCCGGGCTCGGCGTCGACGCCCTCGTCGAGGACGGCGACGGCGGCATCGACGCGGTTGCGCGAGCCGGTGAACCGCTGGAAGGCGGCGAGCGTGGCGACCCGGTCGGCCGGCACGCCACCGTCGGCCGGGCCGGGCTGCAGGACGGCGTCGCCCACCGCGCCGGCGTCACTGGCGGCCAGGACGTGGTTGTTGGACAGGACGGCCAGCCGCCCGCCGAGCCGGACGAACCCGCCGAGCGTCCCGGCGCTCGCAGCGGGGTGGGCGACCGAGAGCCCGGGGACCAGCGGGCGGGTGTGCTGCTGCAACCCACCGGGGGTGGGGGCGGACTGCGGCAGTATCGGCCCGGTCACCCGGACGTCGACCTCGGCGCGCAGCACGTCGGAGAGGTCGGTGAGCAGCACCCGGGCGTCGTCGGCGGCGGCGACCCGGATGGCCAGGTGGGCCCGGCCCGGCGCCACCGGGACCAGTCCGATCGCCGGCCGGGTCCAGACCCGGCCGCCCAGGTCGCTGGCGGTGACCGGGGGGAACCCCTCGGCCAGCCGCGCGGACAGGCGCGCCTTGAGCTCGCGCGCCGAGTCGATCTGCACGGGTGACCTCCGTTGCTGTGGGTTGCTCTGCTGCGACCGACGGTAGGGGCAGGGGGTGACAGTCGCGTGGGTGCCGACGGCGGCCGCCGCAGCCGGCGGTGTCGTGACCCTGGCGTCCGGCCGGCACCGCGGTACAGTCCTCGAACCCGCCGCCGTGTCCTGCACAGCCGGCGTCCGGAATGCCCCGGACACCTGCGCCGTTGTGACCGGTGTCCCGTCCGGGAGGCAGGTCCGCCTGCCCACCCGGTGCCCGGGACCCGGCTTTGACCGGCTCCGAGCACGCGGGTATCGTGGTGAGCCGTGCCCAGGGTGCCCTGGGCCTGCTCCCGTTCGCGGTGCGCCTGGGTGTCCGGAGGTCCGTCCTCCTGGCCGCGGGTCCCCATCGGCCGGACCGTCCACGAGGACGGTCGCCGGAGGTGGCGGCGCCGAGTCGCGGGGGGCGACCGATCCGGTTCGACTCACCGGCCGGTTCCGGGAAGGGCGACACGCCCGACCGCGGGGACCGGATGGTGGGTGTGGCTGCGAACGGGCGACCCCAGCAGGACCGGCACCGGCGACACGACAGCAGCACCGTCCGCAGCACAACCGCAGCGCAGGTAGGAGATCCAGGCCACCCATGCCCACGATCAACCAGCTGGTCCGCAAGGGCCGCGAGGACAAGGTCGAGAAGACCAAGACCCCGGCGTTGAAGGGCTCCCCTCAGCGTCGCGGCGTGTGCACCCGCGTGTACACGACGACGCCGAAGAAGCCGAACTCGGCGCTGCGCAAGGTCGCTCGCGTCCGCCTCACCAGTGGCATCGAGGTGACCGCCTACATCCCGGGTGTCGGCCACAACCTGCAGGAGCACTCGATGGTGCTCGTGCGCGGCGGCCGCGTGAAGGACCTCCCGGGTGTGCGCTACAAGATCATCCGTGGCTCGCTGGACACCCAGGGTGTCCGCAACCGCAAGCAGGCCCGCAGCCGCTACGGCGCGAAGAAGGAGAAGAGCTAATGCCGCGCAAGGGCCCCGCGCCGCGCCGTCCGCTGGTCGCCGACCCGGTCTACCAGTCGCCGCTGGTCACCCAGCTGGTGAACAAGGTCCTCGTCGACGGCAAGCGCTCGGTCGCCGAGGCGATCGTCTACGGCGCCCTCGAGGGTGCCCGCGCCAAGACCGACACCGACCCGGTGGTGACGCTCAAGCGCGCGCTGGACAACGTCAAGCCGGCCCTCGAGGTCCGCAGCCGCCGCGTCGGCGGTGCGACCTACCAGGTCCCGGTCGAGGTCCGCGCGTCCCGGAGCACCACCCTCGGCCTGCGCTGGCTGATCCAGTACAGCCGCGCCCGCCGGGAGAAGACGATGACCGAGCGCCTCATGAACGAGCTGCTCGACGCCAGCAACGGCCTCGGTGCCGCGGTCAAGCGCCGCGAGGACACCCACAAGATGGCCGAGTCGAACAAGGCCTTCGCGCACTACCGCTGGTAGTCGCACCGCGCTGGCCCAGCCAGCACCCCGCGGCCGGCGGACGGGTCCGGGCCACCCCCGGACGTCCGCACGCGGACCCGAAGCAAAGAGGAGTGAGGAATGGCCAGCAACGAGGCCCAGCTCGCCAAGACCCGCAACATCGGGATCATGGCGCACATCGACGCGGGCAAGACCACGACGACCGAGCGCATCCTCTTCTACACCGGTATCAACTACAAGATCGGTGAGGTCCACGACGGCGCGGCCACGATGGACTGGATGGAGCAGGAGCAGGAGCGCGGCATCACCATCACGTCGGCCGCGACGAAGTGCTCCTGGAACGACCACGACATCAACATCATCGACACCCCCGGGCACGTCGACTTCACCGTCGAGGTGGAGCGGTCCCTGCGCGTGCTCGACGGTGCCGTGGCCGTCTACGACGGTGTCGCCGGCGTCGAGCCGCAGACCGAGCAGGTCTGGCGGCAGGCCGAGAAGTACAGCGTCCCGCGCATGTGCTTCGTCAACAAGCTCGACCGCACCGGCGCGGACTTCTTCCGCTGCGTCGACATGATGGTCGAGCGGCTCGGCGCCAACCCGGCCGTGCTGCAGCTGCCGATCGGTGCCGAGGCCGACTTCATCGGCGTCGTCGACCTGGTGCAGATGAAGGCCCTCACCTGGCGCGGGGAGACCGCGATGGGTGAGGAGTACGCCACCGAGGAGATCCCGGCCGAGCTCGCCGACCAGGCCGCCGAGTACCGCGAGAAGCTGCTCGAGACCATCGCCGAGACCGACGACGAGCTCATGGAGGCCTACCTCGGCGGCGAGGAGATCTCCGTCGAGCGGCTCAAGGCCGCCATCCGCAAGGCGACCATCGCCGCGCAGGTCAACCCGGTGCTGACCGGCACGGCGTTCAAGAACAAGGGCATCCAGCCCCTGCTCGACGCCGTGACCGACTACCTGCCCAGCCCGCTGGACGTCGAGGCCATCGTCGGCACCGCCATGGACGGCGAGACCGAGGTCCTGCGGCACGCCGACGAGGACGAGCCGTTCTCGGCGCTGGCCTTCAAGATCCAGACCGACCAGCACCTCGGCAAGCTGACCTACGTCCGGGTCTACTCCGGCCGGCTCAGCTCCGGGTCCCCGGTGCTCAACAGCACCAAGGACCGCAAGGAGCGGATCGGCAAGATCTACCAGATGCACGCCAACAAGCGCGAGGAGCGCGCGGGCGTGGGTGCCGGTCAGATCGTCGCCGTCGTCGGGCTGAAGCAGACGACCACGGGGGACACCCTCTGCGACCCGCAGAACCCGGTGATCCTCGAGTCGATGACCTTCCCGGCCCCGGTCATCTCGGTCGCCATCGAGCCCAAGACCAAGGGCGACCAGGAGAAGCTGGGCACGGCCATCCAGAAGCTGGCCGAGGAGGACCCGACCTTCCAGGTCAAGCTCGACGAGGAGACCGGCCAGACGGTCATCTCCGGCATGGGCGAGCTGCACCTGGAGATCCTCGTCGACCGCATGCGGCGCGAGTTCAAGGTCGAGGCCAACGTCGGCAAGCCGCAGGTCGCCTACCGCGAGACCATCCGCAAGCTGGTCGAGAAGGTCGACTACACCCACAAGAAGCAGACGGGTGGGTCCGGCCAGTTCGCCAAGGTGCAGGTCAGCATCGAGCCGCTGGAGGTCGCCGCCGACGGCCCGACCTACGAGTTCGTCAACGCCGTCACCGGTGGTCGCATCCCGAGGGAGTACATCCCCTCGGTCGACCAGGGCATGCAGGACGCCATGCAGTACGGCATCCTCGCCGGCTACCCGATGGTGGGCGTCAAGGCCACCCTCGTCGACGGCCAGTACCACGAGGTCGACTCCTCGGAGATGGCCTTCAAGATTGCCGGCTCGATGGTCTTCAAGGAGGCCGCGCGCAAGGCCAGCCCGGCCCTGCTCGAGCCGATGATGGCCGTCGAGGTCGTCACGCCCGAGGACTACATGGGCGACGTCATCGGCGACCTGAACTCCCGGCGCGGGATGATCCAGGCGATGGAGGAGCGCTCCGGCGCCCGCGTCGTCCGGGCCCTGGTCCCGCTCTCGGAGATGTTCGGCTACGTGGGCGACCTGCGCAGCCGCACCCAGGGGCGGGCGAGCTACACCATGGTGTTCGACTCGTACGCCGAGGTCCCGCAGAACGTGGCCAAGGAGATCATCGCCAAGGCCACCGGCGAGTGACCCGCCGGGCGGGGTACGTCCCCGCCCGGCCCCCAGCAAGCCCACCCCAGAGTTCGCGCACGACTGCGACACCACGAGGAGAGGAACCCAGTGGCCAAGGCCAAGTTCGAGCGGACCAAGCCGCACGTCAACATCGGCACCATCGGGCACATCGACCACGGTAAGACCACGCTGACCGCGGCAATCACCAAGGTGCTGCACGACAAGTACCCGGACCTCAACGAGGCGTCGGCCTTCGACCAGATCGACAAGGCGCCCGAGGAGAAGGCCCGCGGCATCACGATCTCGATCGCCCACGTCGAGTACCAGACGGAGAACCGTCACTACGCGCACGTCGACTGCCCCGGGCACGCCGACTACATCAAGAACATGATCACCGGTGCGGCGCAGATGGACGGCGCCATCCTGGTGGTCGCCGCGACCGACGGCCCGATGCCGCAGACCAAGGAGCACGTCCTCCTGGCCCGCCAGGTCGGTGTCCCCTACATCGTCGTGGCGCTGAACAAGGCCGACATGGTCGACGACGAGGAGATCCTCGAGCTCGTCGAGCTGGAGGTGCGCGAGCTGCTGTCCGAGTACGAGTTCCCGGGCGACGACGTCCCCGTGGTCCGCGTCTCGGCGCTGAAGGCCCTCGAGGGCGACGCCGAGTGGGGCGACAAGCTCATGGAGCTCATGACCGCCGTCGACACGGCGATCCCCGAGCCCGAGCGTGAGATCGACAAGCCGTTCCTCATGCCGGTCGAGGACGTCTTCACTATCACCGGTCGCGGCACCGTCGTCACCGGTCGCGTGGAGCGCGGCATCGTCAAGGTGTCGGAGACCGTCGAGATCGTCGGCATCCGCCCGAACTCGACCTCGACCACCGTCACCGGCGTCGAGATGTTCCGCAAGCTGCTCGACCAGGGCCAGGCCGGTGACAACGTGGGTCTGCTGCTGCGCGGCATCAAGCGCGAGGACGTGGAGCGCGGCCAGGTCGTCGTGAAGCCCGGCTCGATCACCCCGCACACCAACTTCGAGGGTTCGGTCTACATCCTCTCGAAGGACGAGGGTGGCCGTCACACGCCGTTCTTCAACAACTACCGGCCCCAGTTCTACTTCCGGACCACGGACGTCACGGGCGTCGTGACCCTGCCGGCCGGCACCGAGATGGTCATGCCGGGCGACAACACCGAGATGACGGTCGAGCTGATCCAGCCGATCGCCATGGAGGAGGGCCTGCGGTTCGCCATCCGTGAGGGTGGCCGCACCGTCGGCGCCGGTCGCGTCACCAAGATCATCAAGTAACACCACCCCGACGGGCGGCGGTGCGCCTCTGCACCGCCGCCCGTCCCCGGGTGGCCGGCGCCTGTGTGCGCCGCCACCCACCCGCTGGGGCCCTGACCGGATGACGTCCGGACACACCCGGCGTTCCCCGGCTACGAAGACCACCGATCGGCAGGAGCAGAAGACAGCGATGGCGGGACAGAAGATCCGCATCCGGCTGAAGGCCTACGACCACGAGGCCATCGACGCCTCGGCGCGGCGCATCGTCGACACGGTGACGAAGACCGGTGCGCGCGTCGTCGGCCCGGTGCCGCTGCCGACGGAGAAGAACGTGTACTGCGTCATCCGCTCGCCGCACAAGTACAAGGACTCGCGCGAGCACTTCGAGATGCGCACGCACAAGCGCCTCATCGACATCCTCGACCCGACGCCGAAGACGGTCGACGCGCTCATGCGCATCGACCTGCCGGCCTCGGTCGACGTGAACATCCAGTAAGGGACCGAGACCAGTCATGGCGAGTACGTTCCGCGGGCTCCTCGGCGAGAAGCTGGGGATGACCCAGGTGTTCGACGAGAACAACCGCATGGTGCCGGTCACCGTCGTCAAGGCGGGTCCGTGCGTGGTGACGCAGGTGCGCACCCCCGAGGTGGACGGCTACTCGGCCCTCCAGCTCGGCTTCGGCGAGATCGACCCCCGCAAGGTGAACAGGCCCGAGGGCGGGCACTTCGCCAAGGCGGGTGTCACGCCGCGGCGCCACCTGGTGGAGCTGCGCACGGAGGACGCCGCGCAGTACACGGTCGGCCAGGAGCTGACCGCGGAGGTGCTCGACGGCGTGGCCAAGGTCGACGTCATCGGCACCAGCAAGGGCAAGGGCACCGCCGGCGTCATGAAGCGTCACGGCTTCAAGGGCCTGGGCGCCGCGCACGGCACCCAGCGCAAGCACCGCTCGCCCGGCTCGATCGGTGGCGCGTCCACCCCGGGCCGTGTGTTCAAGGGCCTGCGCATGGCCGGCCGCATGGGCGCGGTCAAGACGACGACGCTCTCGCTCGTGGTCCACAAGGTCGACGCCGAGCGCGGCCTCATCCTGATCAAGGGTGCCGTCCCCGGTCCGAAGGGTGGGCTCGTGCTCGTCCGGTCGGCGGTCAAGGGCGGCCCCGTGGGGAGTGACAACCAGTGACCCAGTCGACCGCGACCGAGGCCGCGCGCGCCGACCGCCAGGTCGACGTCCGCGCGCCGGGCGGGCAGACCGCCGGCAGCGTCACGCTGCCCGGCGCCCTGTTCGACACGACCGCCAACGTCTCGCTCATGCACCAGGTGGTGGTGGCCCAGCTGGCCGCCGCGCGCCAGGGCACGCACTCGACGAAGACGCGCGGCGCCGTCAGCGGTGGTGGCGTCAAGCCCTACCGCCAGAAGGGCACCGGCCGGGCCCGTCAGGGCTCGATCCGCGCGCCGCAGTTCACCGGCGGTGGCACCGTCCACGGGCCCCAGCCGCGCGACTACTCGCAGCGCACGCCCAAGAAGATGAAGGCCGCCGCCCTGCGCGGGGCCCTGTCCGACCGGGCCCGTGAGGGCCGCGTGCGCGTGGTCACCACCTTCGTCGACGGGGACGCCCCGAAGACCAAGGCGGCGCTGGCCACGCTCGACTCGATCACCTCGGCGAAGCGGGTGCTCGTGGTCCTCGACCGCGACGACCACCTCAACTGGGTGAGCCTGCGCAACGAGCAGCGGGTGCACCTGCTCGAGGCCGGTCAGCTCAACACCTACGACGTGCTGCTCAGCGACGAGGTCGTCTTCACCGAGGCCGCGCTGGCCGAGTTCGTCGCCGGTCCGCACGGCGGTGCCGTCTCGCTCGCCAAGCCCGACCTGACCACCCCGGACATCCCGGGTGCGATCCCGTCGATCCAGCCGGCCGAGGGCACCACCGACCTCGACCTCGCCACCGACACCACCGAGGACAAGGCATGAGCGTCCGCGACCCCCGGGACGTCCTGCTGTCCCCGGTCATCTCCGAGAAGAGCTACGGGCTGCTGGACGACAACCAGTACACGTTCGTGGTCCTCCCCGAGGCGAACAAGACCCAGATCAAGATCGCCGTCGAGCAGGTCTTCAACGTGAAGGTCCTGGCCGTGAACACCGCGAACCGCCAGGGCAAGCGCAAGCGCAGCCGCGGCACCCGCATGGGCAAGCGCAAGGACACCAAGCGCGCCATCGTCTCGGTGGCCCCCGGCGACCGCATCGAGATCTTCGGCGGCCCGGGCGCCTGAGCCGGCCGACGCCGACCCGCGCCCGAGACCACTGATCCGGACCAGAGAGAACAGACAGGGACTCCAGACCCATGGCCATCCGCAAGTACAAGCCGACGACGCCGGGCCGCCGCGGCTCCAGCGTCGCCGACTTCGCCGAGGTCACCCGCGACCATCCCGAGAAGTCGCTGGTCCGGCCGCTGCACGGTCGCGGCGGACGCAACGTGCACGGGAAGGTCACCGCCCGCCACCAGGGCGGCGGCCACAAGCGCGCCTACCGTCTCATCGACTTCCGTCGGGCGGACAAGGACGGCGTGCCGGCGAAGGTCGCCCACATCGAGTACGACCCCAACCGCACGTCGCGCATCGCGCTGCTGCACTTCGCCGACGGCGAGAAGCGCTACATCCTCGCGCCGGCGCGGCTCAAGCAGGGCGACACGGTGGAGTGCGGCCCCGCGGCCGACATCAAGCCGGGCAACAACCTGCCGCTGCGCAACATCCCGGTCGGCACGGTCGTGCACGCCATCGAGCTCCGTCCCGGTGGCGGCGCCAAGATCGCGCGCTCGGCGGGCACCAGCGTCCAGCTGGTCGCCCGTGAGGGCCGGTTCGCGCAGCTGCGCATGCCCTCGGGCGAGATCCGCAACGTCGACGTCCGCTGCCGCGCGACGGTCGGCGAGGTGGGCAACGCCGAGCAGTCCAACATCAACTGGGGCAAGGCCGGCCGGATGCGGTGGAAGGGCAAGCGCCCGACCGTCCGCGGTGTCGCCATGAACCCGGTCGACCACCCCCACGGTGGTGGTGAGGGCAAGACCTCCGGTGGTCGCCACCCGGTGAACCCGAAGGGCAAGCCCGAGGGCCGCACGCGCAAGCGCAAGGCCAGCGACGCCCTGATCGTGCGCCGTCGCCGCACCAACAAGAAGCGCTGAGCGGGTAGAGGAGTCCGACAGACATGCCACGCAGCCTGAAGAAGGGCCCGTTCGTCGACGACCACCTGCTCGCCAAGGTGGACGCGCAGAACGACAAGGGCACCAAGACCGTCATCCGCACCTGGTCGCGGCGCTCGACGATCATCCCCGACATGCTCGGCCACACCATCGCCGTGCACGACGGGCGCAAGCACGTCCCGGTCTTCGTGACCGAGGCGATGGTCGGGCACAAGCTCGGCGAGTTCGCCCCCACCCGGACCTTCCGGGGTCACGTCAAGGACGACCGCCGGTCGCGGCGGGGCTGACCACGGTCCCGGGAGAGAGAGACACGAGATGACTTCGCAGCTGGGAGAGGAGACGCAGGTCGCCCGGGCCACCGCCCGGTTCGTCCGCGTCGCCCCCATGAAGGCACGCCGGGTGGTGGACCTCGTCCGCTACCTGCCCACCGACGAGGCCCTGGCCCTGCTCCGGTTCGCCCCGCAGGCGGCCAGCGAGCCGGTGGCCAAGGTCGTCGCCAGCGCCGTGGCCAACGCCGAGCACAACCTGCGGCTCGACCCGGCCGCGCTCGTCGTGAGCGCGGCCTACGTCGACGAGGGCCCGACGCTCAAGCGGATCCGTCCGCGCGCCCAGGGCCGGGCCTACCGCATCAACAAGCGGACCAGCCACATCACCGTCGAGGTGACCGAGGTCGGCGCCAGTGCCGAGCTCGCCGGCAAGTCCCGCACCGCGCGCCGTCGCACCGGCCAGTCCGGCCCGGCTGCCCAGCAGCAGGGCACGCAGCAGCGCTCCAACACGAGGGGAGGGACCCGCTAGTGGGTCAGAAGGTCAACCCGCACGGGTTCCGCCTGGGCATCACCACCGACTACAAGTCCCGGTGGTACGCCGACAAGCTCTACAAGGACTACGTCAAGGAAGACGTGGCCATCCGCAAGCTCATGTCCAAGGGCATGGAGCGCGCCGGCATCTCGAAGGTGGAGATCGAGCGCACCCGTGACCGGGTCCGCGTCGACATCCACACCGCCCGGCCGGGCATCGTCATCGGCCGTCGCGGCGCGGAGGCCGACCGCATCCGCGGTGAGCTGGAGAAGCTGACCGGCAAGCAGGTGCAGCTGAACATCCTCGAGGTCAAGAACCCCGAGGCCGACGCCCAGCTCGTCGCGCAGGCCGTGGCCGAGCAGCTGTCCAGCCGGGTCAGCTTCCGCCGCGCCATGCGCAAGGCGATGCAGTCGGCGCAGCGCAGCCCGCAGGTCAAGGGCATCCGGGTGCAGTGCTCCGGGCGCCTGGGCGGCACCGAGATGAGCCGGTCGGAGTTCTACCGCGAGGGCCGCGTGCCCCTGCACACCCTCCGGGCGAACATCGACTACGGCCTCTACGAGGCCCGCACCACCTTCGGCCGGATCGGCGTGAAGGTGTGGATCTACAAGGGCGACGTCAGCGGCTCGCGTGCCGAGCGGGAGGCCCTCGAGGCCCTCGCCGCCCGGCAGCAGCGCCGTGAGCGGCCGCAGCGCCCCCGCCGGTCGGGCTCCAGCGGCACGACCGCCGGCGGCACCGAGGCCGGCCGCGCCGCGGCCGAGTCCACGACCGGCCCGGAGACCGCCGACAGCACCGTGGCGGTGACCTCCGGCGAGGTGTCGTCCGAGCAGACCGTCGCCCAGGCCGCCGGGCCCGAGGCGACCGCCGCGGCCGAGACGACCGCGGCCGAGACCACGACGGAGGGCTGACACGTGCTGATCCCACGGCGCGTCAAGCACCGCAAGCAGCACCACCCGAGCCGCTCCGGCCGGGCCAAGGGCGGCACCGAGATCAACTTCGGTGAGTACGCCATCCAGGCCCTGGAGCCGGCGTACGTGACCAACCGGCAGATCGAGTCCGCCCGTATCGCCATGACGCGCCACATCCGGCGTGGCGGCAAGGTGTGGATCTCGATCTACCCCGACCGTCCGCTGACCAAGAAGCCGGCCGAGACCCGCATGGGTTCCGGCAAGGGCTCGCCGGAGTGGTGGGTGGCCAACGTCAAGCCGGGCCGGGTGCTCTTCGAGCTCTCCGGTGTGGCCGAGCCGGTGGCCCGCGAGGCCATGCGCCGCGCCATCCACAAGCTGCCCATGAAGTGCCGCTTCATCACGCGTGAAGGAGAGGTGTGATGGCCGCCGGCCTGACCGCCCCGGAGCTGCGCGAGCTCTCGGCCGACGAGCTCGCCACGCGGCTGCGTGAGTCCAAGGAAGAGCTGTTCAACCTGAGGTTCCAGGTGGCCACCGGCCAGCTGGACAACAACCGGCGGCTGCAGACCGTCCGTCGCGACATCGCCCGGATCTACACGATCATGCGCGAGCGCGAGCTGGGCCTGTCGGTCGCCCCGAACGAGGGTGTGGCATGAGCGAGCCCGACAACACCGCTGTCGCCAGCGGCCCCGGCCTGGCCGGTCGTGGTTACCGCAAGGTCCGCGAGGGCCTGGTCGTCAGCGACAAGATGGACAAGACCATCGTCGTCGAGGTCGAGGACCGCGTGAAGCACGGCCTCTACGGCAAGGTCCTCCGGCGCACCAGCAAGCTCAAGGCGCACGACGAGCAGGGGGTCGCCGGCATCGGCGACCGCGTGCAGGTCATGGAGACCCGGCCGCTGTCGGCCACCAAGCGGTGGCGGCTGGTCGAGGTCCTCGAGAAGGCCAAGTAACACCGGTCGGGGTCGTCCGGCCCCTGTGACCCACGCCCCCCGGGGCGGGTTCGCGGGACCGGGTACCCTGGACGACTGGCGCCCCTCCGGGTGTGCGCCACATCCCGGTACCCGTGTCGGACGCACCGGCGGCATCAGCTGCCGGTGCGTCCGCACGTGGGTGCCGGACAGCCGGTTCACCGTTCCGGCCCGGCTGTCACCACTGAGATTGGGAGTAGGACGTGATCCAGCAGGAGTCGCGGCTCCGGGTCGCCGACAACACCGGTGCGAAGGAGATCCTCTGCATCCGGGTGCTCGGCGGCTCCGGACGGCGCTACGCGGGCATCGGCGACGTCATCGTGGCGACCGTCAAGGACGCGCTGCCCGGTGCCGGCGTCAAGCGCGGCGACGTGGTCAAGGCCGTCGTGGTCCGCACGGCGAAGGAGCGGCGTCGTCCCGACGGCTCCTACATCCGCTTCGACGAGAACGCCGCGGTCATCATCCGCGACAGCGGCGACCCGCGCGGGACCCGCATCTTCGGTCCCGTCGGCCGGGAGCTGCGCGACAAGCGCTTCATGCGGATCATCTCGCTCGCACCGGAGGTGCTCTGACCATGGCCAACACCGGCAGGACGCCGTCCATGAAGGTCAAGAAGGGCGACACGGTCGTGGTGCTGTCCGGCAAGGACAAGGGCGCCAGGGGCCGCGTGATCGCCGCCTACCCCAAGCTGCAGAAGGTCCTCGTCGAGGGCGTCGGCCGCGTCAAGAAGCACACCCGCATCAGCTCGAACCAGCGGGGCGCACAGTCGGGCGGGATCGTCACCCAGGAGGCTCCCATCCACGTCAGCAACGTGATGGTGATCGACTCCGAGGGCAAGCCGACCCGGGTCGGCCACCGCAAGGACGAGGAAGGCCGCAACATCCGGGTGTCGCGGCGGACCGGTAAGGACCTCTGAGGACCATGACTGCACCCACCCGCGAGCTCCCGCGCCTGCTGTCGCACTACCGTGAGTCGATCGTGCCGGCCCTGCAGGAGGAGTTCGGCTACCCGAACGTCATGCAGATCCCGCGGCTGACCAAGATCGTGGTCAACATGGGCGTCGGCGAGGCCACCCGCGACGCCAAGCTGATGGACGGCGCGGTCCGCGACCTCACCGCCATCACCGGTCAGCGGCCGGCCGTCGTCCGGGCGCGCAAGTCCATCGCCCAGTTCAAGCTGCGCGAGGGCATGCCCATCGGCGCCAAGGTCACCCTCCGCGGCGACCGCATGTGGGAGTTCCTCGACCGGCTCCTGGCGCTGGCGCTGCCCCGCATCCGCGACTTCCGCGGCCTCAACGCCCGGCAGTTCGACGGCCACGGCAACTACACCTTCGGGCTGACCGAGCAGTCGATGTTCCGCGAGATCGACGTCGACAAGATCGACCGTCCCCGCGGCATGGACATCACCCTCGTCACCACCGCCACGACCGACGAGGAGGGTCGCGAGCTGCTCCGCCTGCTCGGTTTCCCCTTCGCCGGCCTCACCGTCGTGACCACGACCCGCTGAGCCGGGGCAGGAGAGACAGATGGCCAAGAAGGCTCTGATCAACAAGGCGGCCCGCCAGCCCAAGTTCGCGGTCCGCGGGTACACCCGCTGCCAGCGGTGCGGTCGTCCGCACTCGGTCTTCCGCAAGTTCGGCCTGTGCCGGATCTGCCTGCGGGAGATGGCGCACGCCGGCGAGCTGCCGGGCGTGAGCAAGTCCAGCTGGTGATGGAACGGCCCCGTCCTCCCCACCCCTCGCCGGTCCGGGGTGGGACCCCGGACGGGGCCACTCCGGCGGCCCCGCAGCCAGGCCGCTCCACCACCCGTCCCGCGACTGACCGCCGGGGCGGGCCGAGCACCACCGATCGCCGAGAGGCCCACGCGAGGGACGCGTGCGGAACCGCGGCGAGAGAGGCACGACACCCATGACGATGACCGATCCGATCGCGGACATGCTCACGCGTCTGCGCAACGCGAACACGGCCTACCACGACCAGGCGGCGATGCCGTCGTCGAAGCTGAAGACGCACATCGCCGAGATCCTCCAGCAGGAGGGCTACATCGCCGGCTGGCGCGTCGCCGAGGTCGAGAAGGACGGCGCCACCCGCAAGGAGCTGGTGATCGACCTGAAGTACGGCCCCAACCGCGAGCGCAGCATCGCCGGGGTGCGCCGGGTGTCCAAGCCGGGGCTGCGGGTCTACGCGAAGTCCACCGCCCTGCCCAAGGTGCTCGGCGGCCTCGGGGTGGCCATCATCTCCACCTCGACCGGGCTGCTGACCGACCGGCAGGCGAACAAGAAGGGCGTGGGCGGGGAAGTCCTCGCCTACGTCTGGTAAGGGGAGCGAGCGAGATGTCACGGATCGGACGACTGCCGATTTCCGTGCCGAGCGGCGTGGATGTGTCCGTCGACGGCCAGACGGTCAGCGTGAAGGGCCCCAAGGGCCAGCTGGCGCACACCGTCGCCGCGCCGATCACGGTCGCCCGCGGCGAGGACGGCGTCCTCTCGGTGCAGCGCCCCGACGACGAGCGTGAGAGCCGGGCCCTGCACGGCCTGTCCCGCACGCTGATCGCCAACATGATCACCGGCGTCACCGAGGGCTACACCAAGACACTCGAGATCGTGGGTGTCGGGTACCGCGTCCAGGCGCGTGGGTCGGACCTCGAGTTCGCCCTCGGCTACAGCCACCCGGTGCCCGTGCGGGCCCCGGACGGCATCACGTTCACCGTCGAGTCGCCCACGCGCCTGCGTGTCACCGGCATCGACAAGCAGCAGGTCGGCCAGGTGGCCGCCAACATCCGCGGGCTGCGCCGGCCGGACCCCTACAAGGGCAAGGGCGTCCGGTACCAGGGCGAGGTCGTGAAGCGCAAGGTCGGGAAGACGGGTAAGTGATGGCACAGACCAGTTCACAGAGCGGGGCGAAGGTGGCCCGGGTGCACACGCCCGTCGGCACCGACATCAGCACCGCGCGCCGCGTCTCGCGGCTGCGCCGCCACAACCGGCTCCGGAAGCGGGTGGCCGGCACGGCGGAGCGCCCGCGCCTGGTGGTCAACCGCAGCTCGCGGCACATCCACGTGCAGGTCGTCGACGACACCGTCGGCCGTACCCTGGTCAGTGCCTCGACGCTGGACGCCAGCCTGCGCAGCGCCGAGGGGGACAAGTCCACCCTGGCCCGCCGGGTGGGCAGCCTGGTCGCCGAGCGCGCCGCGGCCGCGGGCATCACCAAGGTCGTCTTCGACCGTGGTGGCAACCGCTACCAGGGCCGCATCGCCGCGCTCGCCGACGGTGCACGAGAGGGCGGGCTGGACTTCTGATGAACAGCCTGACGCACGACTCGGTCGCTCACCCGGCCGACCAGCAGATCGAGAGGGACGTCTGATGCCAGGACCACAGCGACGCGGCGGCGGCGCCGGCGGCGGTAACGACCGCCGCGACCGTCGTGACGGCGGGCGGGGGCCCGGCGGCGCGCCTGCCGAGAAGAGCAACTTCATCGAGCGCGTGGTGGCGATCAACCGCGTGTCGAAGGTCGTCAAGGGCGGTCGGCGCTTCAGCTTCACCGCCCTCGTGATCGTCGGCGACGGCGACGGCACCGTGGGCGTCGGCTACGGCAAGGCCAAGGAGGTGCCCGCGGCGATCGCCAAGGGTGTCGAGGAGGCCAAGAAGCACTTCTACAAGGTGCCGCGCATCGCCAGCACCATCCCGCACCCCGTGCAGGGTGAGGCCGCCGCCGGTGTCGTGCTGCTCAAGCCGGCCAGCCCGGGTACCGGTGTCATCGCCGGTGGTCCGGTGCGCGCCGTGCTCGAGTGCGCGGGCATCCACGACGTGCTCTCCAAGAGCCTCGGCTCGTCGAACCCCATCAACATCGTGCACGCCACCATGCAGGCGCTGAAGGACCTCGTCCGCCCCGAGGAGATCGCCGCCCGTCGCGGGCTGCCCCTCGAGGACGTCGCCCCGGCCGCCATGCTGCGGGCGCGTGCGGGTCAGGGGGTCTGACGTGGCACAGCTGAAGGTGACCCAGGTCCGGTCGACGATCGGCACGAAGCCCAACCAGCGGCAGACGCTGCGGTCCCTGGGCCTCAAGCGGATCAACGACACGGTCGTGCAGGAGGACCGTCCCGAGATCCGCGGGATGGTCGCCACGGTGACCCACCTCGTCACCGTCGAAGAGGTCCGCGCCACGGGCGAGGAGGGACTCTGACATGACCATCAAGGTCCACCACCTGCGTCCTGCCCCGGGCGCCCACACCCCCAAGACGCGCGTCGGCCGGGGTGAGGGCTCCAAGGGCAAGACCGCCGGTCGCGGCACCAAGGGCAGCGGGGCGCGGGGCAACACCTCCCCGCGCTTCGAGGGCGGCCAGACGCCGCTGCACATGCGGCTGCCCAAGATGTCCGGCTTCAAGAACAACAACAAGGTCGTGTTCCAGGTCGTCAACCTCGACCGGATCGCGGCGCTCTTCCCCCAGGGCGGGCACGTCGACCCCGACTCCCTCGCCGCAGCGGGCGCCGTCCGCCGCGGTCAGCCGGTCAAGGTCCTCGGCACCGGGGACCTCGGCGGCGTCCGGGTCCACGTGCACGCGCACGCCTTCTCGGGCTCGGCGGCCGAGAAGGTCGTCGCGGCCGGGGGCAGCACCACCCGCATCTGAGCGACGACGACCCCCGGGGTGCACCAGCCCCGGGGGTCGTCTGCTGCCCGGTCCGCCACTGCGGAGGCGGACCGGATGCGGCCCCTGCAGGCCCCGCCGCGAGCTCGCGAGTGGTGGGGGCAGGGACTCCGTCGTCGTCGTTGCTAACCTCATCCGACCGAGCAGGGGAGGGCACGTGCTGCAGGCGTTCGCCGCGGCGTTCCGGACGCCAGACCTCCGGCGCAAGTTGCTGTTCTCCCTGGCGATCATCGCCGTCTACCGGCTGGGTGCCGCCATCCCCGGTCCCGGTGTCTCGGTCGAGGCCATCAACAGCTGCCTCGAGCAGGCGCAGGCCTCCGACCAGCGGGACGTCTACTCGCTGGTGAACCTGTTCTCCGGCGGCGCGCTGCTGCGGCTGTCGGTGTTCGCGCTCGGGATCATGCCCTACATCACGGCGAGCATCATCGTGCAGCTGCTGGTGGTGGTCATCCCGCGCTTCGAGCAGCTGAAGAAGGAAGGCCAGTCGGGTCAGGCCAAGCTGACCCAGTACACGCGCTACCTGACGATCGCCCTGGCGATCCTGCAGAGCACCGGCATCATCGCGCTGGCCCGCAGCGGCCAGCTGTTCCCCGGCTGCCAGCAGGACATCATCCCGTCGGACAGCATCTGGTCGACGATCGTCCTGGTCATCACCCTGACCGCCGGCACCGCCGTCATCATGTGGCTGGGCGAGCTGCTGACCGAGAAGGGCATCGGCAACGGCATGTCCGTGCTGATCTTCACCTCGATCGCGGCGCGCATCCCGGCCGAGGGCGGCTCGATCCTGCAGACCCGCGGCGGCGTCGTCTTCACCGTCGTCTGCGCCTTCGCCCTGCTGATCATCGGCGCGGTGGTGTACGTCGAACAGGCTCAGCGGCGCATCCCGGTGCAGTACGCCAAGCGCATGGTCGGCCGCCGGATGTACGGCGGGACGTCGACCTACCTGCCGCTGAAGGTGAACCAGGCCGGCGTCATCCCGGTCATCTTCGCCTCGTCCCTGCTCTACCTGCCGCAGCTGATCACCCAGCTGCAGGGCGACGAGACCGGCCCGGTGCGCCAGTTCTTCGAGAACTACGTCATCGACCAGAGCAGCCCGGTGCACGTCGCGCTGTACTTCGGCCTGATCGTCTTCTTCACGTACTTCTACGTGTCGATCACGTTCAACCCGGAGGAGCGGGCCGACGACATGAAGCGCTACGGCGGCTTCATCCCCGGCATCCGTCCCGGCCGGCCGACGGCGGAGTACCTGCAGTACGTGCTGTCCCGGATCACCCTGCCCGGGTCGATCTACCTCGGGATCGTGGCGGTGCTGCCCAACTTCTTCCTGTCGATCACGCAGCAGGGAGCGAACCAGAACTTCCCGTTCGGCGGGACGGCAGTGCTCATCATGGTGGGAGTGGGCTTGGAGACCGTGAAGCAGATCGAGACGCAGCTCAACCAGCGCAACTACGAAGGGTTCCTGAAGTAGTGCGCGTCGTGCTGCTCGGCCCCCCCGGGGCGGGCAAGGGGACCCAGGCCCAGATCATCGCCGGCCGGCTCGGGGTGCCGGCCATCTCGACCGGCGACATCTTCCGCGCCAACGTCAGCGGGCAGACCGACCTCGGCCGGCAGGCCAAGACCTACATGGACGCCGGGGACCTGGTGCCCGACGAGATCACCGTCGCCATGGTCAAGGACCGCCTGGCCGAGCCCGACGCCAAGGCGGGGTTCCTGCTCGACGGCTTCCCGCGCACCATCTCCCAGGCCGAGCAGCTGCGCTCCTCCCTCGACGAGCTGGGGCAGCACCTCGACCGCGTGCTCGAGCTCGTGGTCGACGAGGACGAGCTGGTGCGCCGCCTGTCCGGACGCCGCATGCTCGTCGACGGCGAGTGGGTGCAGCGCGACGACGACAAGCCCGAGACCGTCCGGCACCGCCTGGAGGTCTACCGGGAACAGACCGCCCCCCTCTCGGGGTTCTACGAGGCCGAGGGGCTGCTCGCGCAGTTCGACGCGATCGGGACCGTCGAGGAGGTCACCGCCCGCGCGATGGCCGCCCTGGGGCAGTCCTCCGGGCAGTCGGACGACAGCTGAGGGGACGGCGCCGCCGATGTCGGCCGGGATCCTCACCCGCCTCCCGCTGCTGGCGAAGTGGAGTGGACGCATGATCCAGATCAAGACGCCGCACGAGATCGAGCTGATGCGCGGCGCCGGTCTCGTCGTCGCGCGGGCCATCTCCGCCGTGCGTGCCGCCGTGCGGCCGGGGGTGACCACCGGGGAGCTCGACGCCATCGCGGAGGACACCATCCGGTCCGCGGGGGCGATCCCGTCGTTCCTGGGCTACCACGGGTTCACCGGGAGCATCTGCGCGTCGATCAACGACGAGATCGTCCACGGCATCCCCGACCCGCAGCGGGCGCTCGCCGAGGGCGACAACATCTCCATCGACTGCGGCGCGATCCTCGAGGGCTGGCACGGCGACTCCGCGGTCACCGTGACCGTCGGGCCGCCGTCGGCCGAGGACGCCGCGCTCATGGCGGTCACCGAGCGGTCGATGTGGGCGGGCCTGGCCCGTGCCGTCGCGGGTGGCCGGCTGACCGACATCAGTGCCGCGGTCGAGTCGGTCGTCACCGCCGAGGAGCACCCCTACGGCATCGTCGACCACTACGGCGGGCACGGCATCGGCACCGAGATGCACCAGGACCCGCACGTCCTCAACTACGGGCGGCCCGGTCGGGGTCCCCGGCTCGTCCCCGGCCTGGCGCTGGCGATCGAGCCGATGGTGACCGTGGGCGACCCGGCCACCGTGGAGCTCGAGGACGGCTGGACCGTGGTCACCAAGGACGGCTCGCGTGCCGCCCACTTCGAGCACACCGTCGCCATCACCCCCGAGGGGCCGTGGGTCCTCACGGCGGAGGACGGCGGCGTCGCGGGGCTGGCGCCCTTCGGGATCACCCCCCGCACCTGAGGAAGGGCCCCTGCCCCGACCGCTCGCACGCTCGCGGCGGGACACTGCAGGAAGGCCGCCCTGCCCTCCATCGCGTGGACCGGGGTGTGACGAGGGCGGGTTGGAGCGGCCTGCGAGGGCGGGGTACAGTGAACGACGGCGTTCGCGCCGTCCTGTCGTCGTGCTGTGGCCGCGTGACCCGGGACGCCCTCGCGGGAGCGCCTGCACCACCAGCTCCGCAACCACCGTGTGCGACCCCGCCGAGTCCCGGCATGGTCGCACGCAACTGCGCACCACACCGTGAGCACCACCGAGTCAGGGAGGCCGTGTCGGGCATGGCGAAGAAGGACGGGGCCATCGAGGTCGAGGGTCGCGTCGTCGAGCCGCTGCCCAACGCGATGTTCCGGGTCGAGCTGCAGAACGGACACCGGGTGCTCGCCCACATCAGCGGCAAGATGCGACAGCACTACATCCGCATCCTGCCGGAGGACCGCGTCGTCGTGGAGCTCTCGCCCTACGACCTGACCCGCGGCCGCATCGTCTACCGCTACAAGTGACCGCCGCCTCCGCGGGGCGCCTCCGGGTGCCGTGCGGGCGGCCATCGATCGACAGGAATGAGGGCCGGCACCGGTGAAGGTCCAGCCGTCGGTGAAGAAGATCTGCGACAAGTGCAAGGTGATCCGCCGGCACGGCCGGGTCATGGTCATCTGCGACAACGCCCGCCACAAGCAGCGGCAGGGCTGAGGGAGTACCTGGACATGGCACGACTGGCCGGCGTCGACCTCCCCCGCGACAAGCGGATGGAGATCGCGCTCACCTACATCTACGGCATCGGCAAGACCCACGCCAAGGAGACCCTGGCCGCGACGGGCGTCAGTCCCGACCTGCGCGTCCGGGACCTCGGCGACGAGGACCTGCTGAGGCTGCGCGACTACATCGACGAGCACTTCCGCGTCGAGGGTGACCTGCGCCGCGAGGTGGCCGCCGACATCCGCCGCAAGGTCGAGATCGGCTGCTACCAGGGGCTGCGGCACCGCCGCGGGCTGCCCGTCCACGGTCAGCGCACCCGCACCAACGCGCGCTCGAGCAAGGGCCCGCGCAAGACCATCGCCGGCAAGAAGAAGGCCGGCAAGAAGTAAGGCCGTGCGCGCGCCGTCGCGGCGACCCGTGAGGGCGGGAGCGACGAGCGCGCGACGAGCTGTACCAGGCCACTGATCGTCCCGAAGGAACCGGAGAGACATGCCTCCCAGGGCTCGCACCGCGGCTGGTGCCAAGAAGGTCCGCCGCAAGGAGAAGAAGAACGTCGCGCACGGCGCCGCGCACATCAAGAGCACGTTCAACAACACGATCGTGTCGATCACCGACCCCACGGGCAACGTGATCAGCTGGGCGTCCGCCGGCCACGTCGGCTTCAAGGGCTCCCGCAAGTCGACGCCGTTCGCCGCCCAGATGGCTGCGGAGAACGCCGCGCGCAAGGCGCAGGAGCACGGCATGCGCAAGGTCGACGTCTTCGTCAAGGGCCCCGGCTCCGGCCGTGAGACCGCGATCCGCTCGCTGCAGGCCACCGGCCTCGAGGTCGGGCAGATCCAGGACGTCACCCCGCAGCCGCACAACGGCTGCCGCCCCAAGAAGCGCCGCCGGGTCTGACCGGCCACAGACGAGACTGACGAGGAGTACCTGACGTGGCCCGTTACGCCGGAGCCGACTGCCGCATGTGCCGGCGCGAGAAGATGAAGCTGTTCCTCAAGGGCAGCAAGTGCGAGTCCCCGAAGTGCCCGATCGAGATCCGGCCCTACCCGCCGGGCGAGCACGGCCGGGGCCGCAGCAAGGACAGCGAGTACCTCCTGCAGCTGCGCGAGAAGCAGAAGGCCCGCCGCATCTACGGCGTCCTCGAGAAGCAGTTCCGCGGCTACTACGAGGAGGCCAACCGCAAGACCGGCAAGACCGGTGAGGTCCTGCTGCAGATCCTCGAGTCGCGGCTGGACAACGTCGTGTACCGGGCCGGCTGGGGCGAGAGCCGCGACATGGCCCGCCAGCTGGTCAAGCACGGCCACATCCGGGTCAACGGCCGCAAGGTCGACATCCCGTCCTACCGCGTGAGCGCCAACGACATCGTCGAGGTGGCCGAGAAGTCGCGCCGCATGGTGCCCTTCGAGATCGCCCAGGCCCGCGCCGGCGAGCGTCCCGTGCCGCCGTGGCTGGAGGTCATCAGCGGCCAGCTGCGCGCCGTCGTGCACAGCGTCCCGGCCCGCCAGGTGATCGACACCCCGGTCCAGGAGCAGTTGATCGTCGAGCTCTACTCCAAGTAGGGGCTCGCCGCCTGGTGCAGGGACCCCGGTCCCTGCACCAGGCCGGCTCCGGCGGGCGGACGGATGTCCGCCGGGGCCCGCACCACCCCCTCACGGCGTCATATGGCGGTCGCCGGAGGAACCTGAGGAGAACCCACCATGCTCATCGCACAGCGCCCCACGCTGACCGAGGAGACCATCACCGAGCAGCGCTCGCGGTTCGTCATCGAGCCGCTGGAGCCCGGCTTCGGCTACACCCTCGGCAACTCGCTGCGCCGGACGCTCCTGTCCTCGATCCCCGGTGCTGCCGTGACCAGCATCCGCATCGAGGGGACCCTGCACGAGTTCACCACCGTGCCCGGGGTCAAGGAGGACGTCACCGAGATCATCCTGAACCTCAAGGGTCTCGTGGTCAGCTCCGACTCCGACGAGCCGGTGACCATGTACCTGCGCAAGCAGGGGCCCGGTGAGGTCACCGCCGCCGACATCGCGCCCCCGGCCGGTGTCGAGGTGCACAACCCCGACCTGCACATCGCCACCCTCAACGGCAAGGGCCGCCTCGAGGTCGAGCTGGTCGTCGAGCGGGGCCGCGGCTACGTGCCGGCGCCGCAGAACAAGCAGCCCGGTCAGGAGATCGGCCGCATCCCGGTCGACTCGATCTACTCGCCGGTCCTCAAGGTCACCTACGCCGTCGAGGCCACCCGCGTCGAGCAGCGCACCGACTTCGACCGTCTCGTCGTCGACGTCGAGACCAAGCCGTCGATCGTCCCGCGCGACGCCATCGCCAGCGCCGGGTCGACCCTCGTCGAGCTGTTCGGCCTGCTGCGCGAGCTGAACGTGGACGCCGAGGGCATCGAGGTCGGCCCCAGCCCGGCCGAGGCCGCCGACATCGCGAACTTCTCGATGCCGATCGAGGACATGGACCTCACCGTCCGGTCCTACAACTGCCTCAAGCGCGAGGGCGTGCACACCGTCGGCGAGCTGGTCACCCGCTCGGAGGCCGACCTGCTCGACATCCGCAACTTCGGGGCCAAGTCGATCGACGAGGTCAAGATGAAGCTGGCGGCCATGGGCCTGGCGCTCAAGGACAGCCCGCCCGGGTTCATCCCGACCTCGGTCGAGAGCTACGACGAGGGCTACGAGACCGACGCCTACCACGGCGCCACCGAGTACGGCACCGAGTACGGCCAGGTGCAGTACGACGACGGCTCCTTCCAGGAGACCGAGCAGCTCTAGAGGGACCCCGCTGCCCCCACCGCAGCGGGGCCGGGCCGGGCGGCGGGGCGACCCGCCGCCCGGCCCGGCTGCGGAGCCGCGCACACTGGCCCCGCCCGCCACACCGATCAGCGACGACGCACCACCTGGATGCAGCCGGCACCCGCCCGCCCGGCCGCGTGAGGAAGGACCGACATGCCCACCCCCACCAAGGGCCCCCGTCTCGGCGGTTCCCCGTCGCACGAGCGGCTGATGCTGGCCAACCTGGCCACGTCGCTGTTCGAGCACGGGCGGATCACCACCACCGAGACCAAGGCGAAGCGGCTGCGCCCGTACGCCGAGAAGCTGGTCACCTTCGCCAAGCGGGGCGACCTGCACGCCCGGCGCCAGGTGATGACGGTCATCCGCGACAAGGACGTCGTCCACCACCTGTTCGCCGAGATCGGTCCGCGCTACGAGAACCGCCCGGGCGGCTACACCCGCATCACCAAGGTGGGTCCCCGCAAGGGCGACAACGCCCCGATGGCGGTCATCGAGCTGGTCGAGGGCACGACCGTGGCCCAGGAGGCCGTCGGCGAGGCCGAGCGCGCCCGGGGCACCCGCTTCGCCGCGGGCGCCGGAGCCGCCTCCGCCGCCGGTGAGGTCACCGCCGACGCGGTCGAGGCCGCCGGCACCGACGACACCCCCGCCGCGGAGACCGCCCCCGTCGCCGTCGACGAGGACGTCGACGAGGCCACCGCCGCGGACGCCGCCGCCGCCGACGAGGCCGCCGCCGACGAGGCCGTGGCGACCGACGCCGAGTCCCCGACCGACGCCGGGTCCCCGACCGACGCCGGGTCCCCGGGCGACGTCACGGACACCGGCGGCGCCCGGTGACCGACCGCCAGCCGGGCGAGGGCGGCAACGCCGGCGCGGTCGGGGTCCCCGCCAGCGGCGGTGACCAGGGGGCGACCTTCGACGGCGAGACCACCGGACCCGGCGGGGACACCTCCCCGGCCGTGACCGACGGCAGCGTCACCGACGAGGCCCAGCAGGTCGTCACCGACGTCTTCAACCCCGACGGCGACCGCCTCGACGACGGCGACGTCACCCCGGAGCCGCGCGCGGAGAACACCGCCGTGGTCGACGACCCGGCGCTGTCGCCGGACGTCGCCGCCGCCGCGGCCGCCGAGATCGAGGCCGCCGAGATGGGTGACGCCGCGACCGCGGGCACCCACGCCCCCGGCGGCGAGTCCGCGCCCGACCCCCGGTGAGCGGTCGCTGACCACCACCACGCACGACGACGAGCCCGCTCCCGGTCCCGGGGGCGGGCTCGTCCGTCTCCGGCTGCGGGTCGCCTACGACGGGACGGCGCTGTCCGGCTGGGCCCGCCAGCCCGGGCGGCGCACCGTCCAGGGTGAGCTCGAGGCCGCCCTGGCCAGGGTGCTGCGGTGCCCGGTCGACCTGACCGTCGCCGGGCGCACCGATGCCGGCGTGCACGCCACCGGACAGGTCGCGCACGCTGACGTCCCGCGCGAGGCATGGGAGGAGCAGCAGGGGCGGCTGGTGCGCCGGCTGCGCGGTGTCCTGCCGCCCGACGTCGCCGTCCCGGCCGTGGACGAGGCGCCGCCGGACTTCGACGCCCGCTTCGCCGCGCTGGCCCGCCACTACGTCTACCGCCTCACCGACGCCGACGGCGGGCCGTCACCGCTGCGCCGGGCCGACACCGTCGGCTGGCCGCGACGCCTGGACGCCGCGGCGATGGACCGCGCGGCTGGGCTGCTGCTCGGTGAGCACGACTTCGCCGCCTTCTGCCGCCGCCGGGAGGGCGCGACCACGATCCGGACGCTGCTGGCGCTCGGCGTGGCCCGCGAGGAGGACCTGGTGACCGTCTCGGCGTCGGCCGACGCCTTCTGCCACTCGATGGTCCGCAGCCTCGTGGGCGCGCTGCTCGCGGTGGGGGAGGGCCGCCGGCCACCGGAGTGGCCGGCCGGCCTGCTGTGCCGCCGGGAGCGGGCGAACGAGGTCGGCGTCGCCCCCGCGGGCGGGCTCACGCTGGTGCGGGTCGACTACCCGGCCGACGCCGACCTCGCCGCCCGCGCGCGAGTCACCCGCGCGCGGCGGGCCTGACTCACGGCAGGGCCGCGACCGCCGCCTCGATCGGGGTGTCCCCGCTGACCAGCTCCACCACCTCGTTCGTCTTGCCGGCGTCGAGCAGGGCCAGCAGGACCGCGGCGACGTCGTCCCGGGGGACCTCGCCGTACTCGACGCCGTGCGCCAGGGTGACCCGGCCGGTGCCGGGCTCGTCGGTCAGCCGCCCGGGCCGGACGATCACCGTGTCCAGCGCGGTCCGCGGCAGGATCCGGTCCTCCGCGGCCAGCTTGGCCTGCAGGTACACGGCGAACACCGGGTCCATGCCCTTCGGCGTCCCCTGGCGGGCCTGCTCCACGCCCATCGAGGACACCAGCAGGTAGGGGCGGACGCCGGCGCGCTCGGCGGCGTCGGCGAGCAGCACCGCGGCGCCGCGGTCGACGGTGTGCTTGCGCTCCGCCCCGCTGTTCGGCCCCGCGCCGGCGGAGAAGACGACCGCGTCGGACCCGCGGACGGCCTCGGCCACCTCGTCGACGGACGCGGACTCCAGGTCGAGCACCACGGGCCTCACGCCGTCGGACTCGAGGTCGGCGGCGTGCTCGGGGTTGCGGACGATGCCGAGGACGGTGTCGCCGCGCCCGGCCAGCAGTCGGCCGAGGCGGCGGGCGATCTGTCCGTGGGCACCGGCGATGGCGACGCGCATGGCGGCTGCCTACCCGGGGACCGGTCCGGTCACCCCCGGTGGCGCTCCTCCGCGGCGGCCCGGGCGCGGGCGAGGTCGGCCGGGGTGTCGCAGTCGGTCCACGGTGCCGGCCGCCCCGGCTCGCGGGCCGGGCGGTACCGGGTCACCGACAGCGGCGCGACGAGCCGGCGCACCGAGGTGGGGCCACCGGCGTCACCGAGCGCCGTCCGCAGCGCCCCGGTGCGCCAGACCCCGAGCAGCAGCTGGTCGCGGCCGGAGTCGTCGACGACGAGCACGCCGTCGCCGCTGAGCCGCTCGCGCAGCTCGCGGACCAGCCGCGGCGGCACGAAGGGCAGGTCGCCGGCGAGGACGGCGACCACGTCGGTGTCGACGGCGGCCAGCCCGGCGCGCAGGGCGGTGACCGGCCCGCCGCCGGGCGGCTCCTCGCGCACGACGAGCACGCCGCCGGGCACCGGCTGGGGCGGGCCCACGACCACCCGGGGCGACGCGTCGGCGACCGCGGCCAGCGCGGCGGCGAGCATCGTGCGGCCGCCCACCTCGAGCTGCGGCTTGGCCCGCCCGCCGAGCCGGGCCGCGCGCCCACCGGCGAGCACCACCGCCGCGTAGGGCGGGAGCGGGTCCGGCGGCCGGGTCACAGGAGGACCGTAGGGGCCGGGCGTGGGTACCGTCGCCCCTCGTGGGACGAGTCACCAGCCGCACCCCGGTCCTCCGCATCCGGGGTCCCGTGCACACCACCCGACCGGACACGGTGGCCGCCGAGGAGCCCCTGGAGATCCGCCTGGCCGGCACGCCGCTGGCGGTCACCATGCGCACCCCGGGCGCGGACTTCGACCTCGTGCACGGCTTCCTGGCCACCGAGGGCGTCATCGCGGGCGTCGAGGACGTCGCCGGGCTGCGGTACTGCAACTCCGTCGACGCCGAGGGACGCAACACCTACAACGTCGTCGACGTCGACCTGGCGCCCGGCGTGCAGCCGCCCGACACCGCGCTGGACCGCAACTTCCTGACCTCCAGCTCGTGCGGGGTGTGCGGCAAGGCCAGCATCGACGCGATCCGCACGCGCACGCGGCACGACGTCGCCGCCGACGCCACCCGGCTGGAGCTCGCGGCGCTGCTGGCGATGCCGGACCGGCTGCGCGCCGCCCAGGAGGTGTTCGAGCGCACCGGCGGGCTGCACGCCGCGGGCCTGTTCACCGCCGACGGCGAGCTGGTGGTGCTGCGCGAGGACGTCGGCCGGCACAACGCCGTCGACAAGGTGATCGGCGACGCGGTGCGCGAGGGGCGGGTCCCGCTGACCGGGCACGTGCTCATGGTGAGCGGCCGCGCGAGCTTCGAGCTGACCCAGAAGGCCGCGATGGCCGGCATCCCGGTGCTGGCCGCGGTGTCGGCGCCCTCGTCGCTGGCCGTGGAGCTGGCCGCCGACGCCGGCATCACCCTGGTCGGCTTCCTCCGCGGCGACGGCTGCAACGTCTACACCCGCCCGGACCGCATCGTCCTGGACGACCAGGCATAGGGAGCTCTACGCACGTCCGGGCCCGGGATGCGTGCGCAGAGCTCCCTGTGCCTGGTCAGGGGTGGTCGCCGCCGCGGAGCTGGCTCACCACGTGCGGCAGCAGCGGGCCGAGGACCGCGAGCCCGTCCCGCACGCCGCCGGTGGAGCCGGGCAGGTTGACGACCAGCGTCCGCCCGGCGGTCCCGGCGATGCCCCGGGACAGCACCGACGTCGGCACCGTGCCCTCCCCGTACCGGCGGACGGCGTCGGCCAGCCCGGGCGCCTCCCGCTCCAGCACGGCCCGGGTGGCCTCGGGCGTGACGTCGGTGGGGGACAGGCCGGTGCCGCCGGTGGTGAGGACGACGTCGGCGCCGGAGGCCACGGCGTCCCGCAGGACGGCGACCAGCGCGTCGACGTCGTCCGGGCGCACGTGCGGCCCCTCGACCTCGAAGCCGAGCGACCGCAGCCCGTCGGCGAGCGCCTGACCGCTGCGGTCCTCGTAGACCCCGGCCGAGGCGCGGTTGGACGCGGTGACGACGACGGCCCGTGCGCCGGGCGGGAGCTCGCTCACCTCCGCCACTCGCCGCTCTTGCCGCCGGACTTCGCCAGCAGCCGGACGTCGGTGATCGACGCCCGCGGGTCGACGGCCTTGACCATGTCGATCACCGTCAGGCCCGCGACGGCGACCGAGGTCAGCGCCTCCATCTCCACGCCCGTGCGGTCCGCGGTGCGCGCGGTCGCGGTGATCTCGACGGCGTCGTCGGCCACCGTCACGTCCACGGTGACGCCGTGCAGCGCGATCGGGTGGCACAGCGGCACGAGGTCCGGCGTCCGCTTGGCCCCGGCGATCCCCGCGATCCGGGCGACGGCGACGGCGTCCCCCTTGGGCACCCCCTGCCCGCGCAGCAGGGCGACCACCTCGGGGCTGACCAGCACCCGCCCGGCGGCGGTGGCCTCCCGGGCGGTGACGGGCTTGGCGGAGACGTCGACCATCCGGGCGGCGCCGGCCGCGTCGACGTGCGTGAGCCGCGGTTGGGAGGTCACTGCAGCGCTCCTTCGATCAGGACGACGTCCACCCGGGCGCCCGCGGGCAGCTCGGTGACGTCCTCGGGTACGACGACCAGGCAGTTGGCGCGCGCCAGGTGGGCGACCAGGTGCGAGCCGGGGCCGCCGACCTGGGACACCTGCCCCGCGTCGTAGCGGCCGCGCAGGTACTGGCGCCGGCCGGCGGGGGACCGCAGCGGTGCGGTCAGGGTGGCCGGCGCCCGCAGCCGGTCGGGCGCGGCGTGGCCGAGGGCCCGCCGCAGCGCCGGCCGGACGAAGACCTCGAAGGACACGAACGAGCTCACCGGGTTGCCGGGGAGGGTGACCACCGGGACACCGTCCACGGTGCCGGCCCCCTGGGGGCCGCCGGGCTGCATGGCCACCTTGCCGAACTCGACGGTGCCGAGCGTGCGGAAGGCGTCCTTGACCACCTCGTAGGCGCCGGCGCTGACGCCGCCGCTGGTCACGAGCAGGTCGGCCCCGGCCAGCTCGGCGCGCACGGTGGACAGGAACTGGTCGACGTCGTCGGGCACGAAGTGCAGCCGCCGGGCGGTGCCGCCGGCGTCCTCGACGGCGGCGCACAGCAGCAGCGAGTTGGACTCGTACACCTGACCGGGCAGCAGCGGCTCCCCGGGTTCGACCAGCTCGCTGCCCGTGGAGAGCACCAGCACCCGCGGGCGGCGGCGGACGGGCAGCGTCCGGGCCCCGACGGCGGCGGCCAGGCCGAGCTGGGCGGCGCCCAGCGGCGTGCCGGCCTCGAGGGCGACCGTGCCGGCGGTGATGTCCTCCCCGGCGTGGCGCAGGTGGGTGCCGGCGGGAGGGGCACCGCGGATCTCGACCACGTCGGTGGCGGCGTCGGTGAGCTCCACCGGGACGACCACGTCGGTGCCCGGCGGCAGCAGCGCACCGGTCATGATCCGCTGGACGGTGCCCGGTGCCAGCGGGACGACGTCGGTGCGCCCCGCGGGGACGTCGTCGGCGACCGGCAGCCGCACCGGGTGCTCGCCGGCGGACCCGACCTCGGCCCAGCGGGCGGCGTAGCCGTCCATCGCGGAGTTGTCGAAGCCCGGCAGCGGCACGCCCGCCGGGACGTCCCGCGCCAGGACGCGGCCGTGCGCGGCGGCCAGGGGCACCTCCTCCTCGCCGAGGGGCGCGAGCAGGGCGGCCACCACCGCCTGGTGTTCCTCGACCGTGCGCACCCGGCCATCCTGGCCGATGGCCCTCCGGGCGGCGCCCGGGGCAGGTGGTTGGCTGGTCGTGCCCGACACGGACCCGGAGGAGAGCGCACATGCCCGAGTACGAGCGGATGCTGGCGGCCAACGAGGAGTGGGCCCGCGACTTCCAGGGCGAGCTGCCCGTGGCGCCGGCGCGGAAGGTCGCCGTCGTCGCCTGCATGGACTCGCGGATGCCGCTGTTCCCGCTGCTGGGCCTGGCCGTCGGTGACGCGCACGTCATCCGCAACGCCGGGGGCGTCGTCACCGACGACACCATCCGGTCGCTGACCATCTCCCAGCACCTGCTCGGCACCCGCGAGATCGTGCTGGTGCACCACACCGACTGCGGGCTGCAGAAGACCGACGACGCCGCCTTCGCCGACCTCGTCGAGCAGGCCACCGGGGTCCGCCCGCCGTGGCCGGCGCGGGCCTTCACCGACGCCGACGACGACGTCCGCGAGTCGATCCGGCTGCTGCGGGAGAGCCCGTTCCTGCTCTCCAAGGACATCTGCGGGACCGTCTACGACGTCACCACCGGCCTGCTCCACCGGGTGGACGCCCCGCCGGGGGCGTGACCCGCCCCGACGCCCCGGGCCCGCCGCCGGCGACGGTCGAGCGGCCGGCCGGGCCCCGCTGACCGGCTGGTATCGTCGTCGGCTGGTGCGCGGCCGCCGGCTGGTGCGCGCGTGCCGTCGGCGTCTCCCGTGCTCGGTGAGGCGATCCCACCAGCCGCCCCGACGACGACGGAGGACACGAGCGCCGTGCGCACGTACTCACCCAAGCCCGGCGAGATCGCCCGGGCGTGGCACGTCATCGACGCCACCGACGTGGTGCTCGGTCGACTCGCCAGCCAGGTCGCGACCCTGCTGCGCGGCAAGCACAAGCCCCAGTTCGCGCCGCACGTGGACGTCGGCGACTTCGTGGTCGTCGTCAACGCCGGCAAGATCGCCCTCACCGGCTCCAAGCGGGACCAGAAGACCGCCTACCGGCACTCCGGCTACCCGGGCGGCCTGCGCGCGATCAACGTGGGCGACCAGCTGCGCACCCACCCCGACCGGGTCGTGGAGCGCGCCGTCAAGGGCATGCTGCCGCACAACAGCCTCGGTCGGCAGATGCTCAAGAAGCTGAAGGTGTACGCGGGGCCGGAGCACCCGCACGCCGCTCAGCAGCCCCAGACCTTCCAGATCAAGCAGGTGGCCCAGTGACCTCCGCCCTGACCGTGACCGACGCCGAGGGGCGTCCCGTCCAGACCGTCGGTCGCCGCAAGGAGGCCATCGTCCGCGTGCGGCTCCTGCCCGGCTCCGGCCAGTTCCGCCTCAACGGCCGCACCCTCGAGCAGTACTTCCCCAACAAGGTCCACCAGCAGCTCATCCGCGAGCCGTTCGTGATCCTGGAGAAGGGCGAGCAGTACGACGTCGTCGGCATCCTGCACGGCGGCGGTGTCAGCGGTCAGGCCGGCGCGCTGCGCCTGGCCATCGCCCGCGCCCTCGTCGAGGTCGAGGCCGACGACCGTCCGGCCCTGAAGAAGGCCGGCTTCCTCACCCGCGACGCGCGCGTCACCGAGCGCAAGAAGTACGGGCTGAAGAAGGCCCGCAAGGCGCCTCAGTACTCGAAGCGCTGACCGGCACGGCCGTGGGTCGCCTCTTCGGGACCGACGGCGTCCGGGGTCGGGCCAACGCCGACCTCACGCCGGAGCTGGCTCTCTCGGTGGCCCGCGCGGCCGCCGGCGTGCTCGCCGACCGCGACGGGACCGAGCGTCCCGTCGCGGTCGTCGGCCGCGACCCCCGCGCCAGCGGGGAGATGCTCGAGGCCGCCGTCGTGGCGGGCCTGGCGAGCGCGGGCGCCGAGGTGCTGCGCGTGGGCGTGCTGCCCACCCCGGCCGTCGCCTTCCTCACCGCCTCGACCGACGCCGACCTCGGCGTGATGATCTCGGCGAGCCACAACCCGATGCCCGACAACGGCATCAAGCTGTTCAGCCGCGGTGGCCACAAGCTGCCCGACGCGGTCGAGGCCGCCATCGAGCGCACCGTCCTCGCCGGTGACGGCGTCGGCCACCGGCCCACCGGGGCCGGCGTCGGCCGGGTCCGCGACCTCACCGGCGGCACCGAGGACTACGTCGCGCACCTGCTCGCGACGCTGCCGGTCCCCGTCCCGGGGCTGCGGCTGGTCGTCGACTGCGCGCACGGGTCCGCCGCCGCCTGCGCACCCGACGTCTACCGCCGTGCCGGCGCCGACGTCACCGTCATCGGTGGCGAGCCCGACGGCTGGAACATCAACGACGGCATCGGCTCCACCCACCTGGGCCCGCTGAAGGACGCGGTGCGCAGCCTGGGCGCGGACCTCGGCATCGCGCACGACGGCGACGCCGACCGCTGCCTGGCGGTCACCGCCGACGGCGAGGTCGTCGACGGCGACGCGATCCTCGCGGTGTGCGCGCTGGGCCTCAAGGAGCGCGGCGATCTGGCGCAGGACACCGTCGTCGCCACGGTGATGAGCAACCTGGGCTTCCACCACACGATGCGCGACGCCGGGATCGTGGTGCACACCACCGCGGTCGGCGACCGCTACGTGCTCGAGGCGCTGCGCGCCCGCGGGCTGAGCCTGGGCGGCGAGCAGAGCGGGCACCTGGTGTTCCTCGACCACGCCACCACCGGCGACGGCCTGCTGACCGGACTGTCGCTGCTCTCCCGCGTGCACGCCACCGGCGCGTCGCTCGCCGAGCTCGCCTCCGTGGTGGTGCGGCTGCCGCAGACCCTGGTCAACGTGCCGGTGCGCGACCGGATCGCCGTCGTCGAGAGCGACGAGGTGGCCGGCGCGGTCAACGCCGTCGAGGAGGAGCTCGGGGACGACGGCCGCGTGCTGCTGCGTCCCTCGGGCACCGAGCAGCTCGTGCGCGTCATGGTCGAGGCACCCACCCAGGAGCAGGCCGACGCCGTCGCCCAGCGCCTGGCCGCCGTCGTCGCCGCCGTCGACTGACGCGAGCACCGCCGTCGCCGCCGTCGACCGGTGCGGGCCGTCGTCCTCGCGGACGGCGCCGCCCGTGGTCCGTGGGACGGGAGGTGCCCGACTGTCGTGACACGGGCCGCGCAGGACGGATCGGTCCGCCACTGCCGGTAACCTCGGAGAGATGTGCGGCATCGTGGGATACGTCGGCTCGAAGGACGCCCTGGAGGTCGTCCTGGAGGGGCTGCGCCGGCTGGAGTACCGCGGGTACGACTCCGCCGGGGTGGCCGTCCGGGTCGACGGCGCGGCTGAGCTGAGCACGGCCAAGAAGGCGGGCAAACTGGCCAACCTGGAGAAGGTCCTGGCCGACTCACCGCTGCCGGCCTCGACGCTGGGGATCGGGCACACGCGGTGGGCCACCCACGGCGGCCCGACCGACCGCAACGCCCACCCGCACCTGTCCGCGGACGGGCGGGTCGCGGTCATCCACAACGGGATCATCGAGAACTTCGCCGCGCTGCGCGCCGAGTGCGAGGACGCCGGGATCGAGTTCCGCTCCGAGACCGACACCGAGGTCGCCGCGCACCTGCTGGTCCGCGCCTACGACGGGCTCCCGGCGGGTCCCGGCCGGCTGGCCGAGGCGCTGCGCGCGGTCAGCCGCCGGCTGGAGGGCGCGTTCACCCTCGTCGCCGCGCACGCCGACGAGCCCGACACGCTGGTCGCCTCGCGGCGCAACAGCCCGCTCGTGGTGGGCGTCGGCGACGGCGAGTACTTCCTCGGCTCCGACGTCGCGGCGTTCATCGCGCACACCCGCGAGGCCCGCGAGCTCGGCCAGGACCAGGTCGTCGAGATCGACCGCGCCCGCGGGCTCACCGTCACCGACTTCCACGGCACCACCGTCGAGCCGGTCGCCTACACCGTCGACTGGGACGCCGCCGCCGCCGAGAAGGGCGGCTTCGACTGGTTCATGCTCAAGGAGATCGCCGAGCAGCCGCAGGCGGTCGCCGACACCCTGCTCGGTCGGCTCGGCGACGACGGCCGGCTGCTGCTCGACGAGGTGCGGCTGTCCGACCAGGAGCTGCGCGACGTCGACAAGATCTTCGTCGTCTCCTGCGGCACCTCCTACCACGCCGGGCTGATCGCCAAGTACGCCATCGAGCACTGGACCCGCATCCCGGTCGAGGTCGAGGTGGCCAGCGAGTTCCGCTACCGCGACCCGGTGCTCGACCGCTCCACGCTGGTCGTCGTCATCAGCCAGTCCGGCGAGACGATGGACACGCTCATGGCGCTGCGGCACGCCCGCGACCAGAAGGCCCGCACGCTGGCCATCTGCAACGTCAACGGCTCGACCATCCCGCGCGAGTCCGACGCCGTCCTCTACACCCACGCCGGGCCGGAGGTCGCCGTCGCCTCCACCAAGAGCTTCCTGGCGCAGATCGTCGCCTGCTACCTGGTGGGCCTCGTCCTGGCCCAGATCCGCGGCATCAAGTACGCCGACGAGGTCGCCGCGATCGTCGCGGACATCCGCCGGCTGCCCGACGCGGTGGGCGTCGTGCTCGGCGAGATGGAGCCGGTCCGCGAGCTGGGCCGGTCCCTCGCCGACGCCGACACCATCCTCTTCCTCGGCCGCCACGTCGGGTACCCGGTGGCACTGGAGGGCGCGCTCAAGCTCAAGGAGCTCGCCTACATCCACGCCGAGGGCTTCGCCGCCGGCGAGCTCAAGCACGGCCCGATCGCGCTGATCGACCAGGGCACGCCCGTGGTGGTCGTCGTCCCGTCGCCACGCAGCCGGGAGTCGGTGCACGGCAAGGTCGTCTCCAACATCCAGGAGGTCCGTGCCCGCGGGGCGCGCACCATCGTGATCGCCGAGGAGGGCGACGAGGACGTCGTCCCGTACGCCGACCACGTGATCCGCGTGCCGCGCACGCCGACCCTGCTCGCGCCGGTGGTGACCACGGTGCCGCTGCAGGTGCTCGCCTGCGAGATCGCCGCCGCCCGCGGCTACGACGTCGACCAGCCGCGCAACCTGGCCAAGAGCGTCACCGTCGAGTGACGCGGGGCCGCGCCGGGATCAGGTGACCTGATCCCGGCGCGTCCTCCCCGACCGCCCACCGTCGGGGAGGACGCGCCGCGGTGGGGGAGGACGTGGGCCCGGACGGCGGACGCCGGGACCGGGCGGCAGACTGAGCGGGTGATCGTCGGGGTCGGGATCGACGTGGTCCCCGTGGCCCGGTTCGCCGAGTCGCTCACCCGCACCCCGGGCCTGCGCGACCGGCTGTTCACCGAGGCCGAGCAGCGGACGCCGTCGGGCGGCGATCGCAGCCCGGAGTCGCTGGCCGCGCGGTTCGCCGCCAAGGAGGCCCTGGCCAAGGCGCTCGGCGCCCCCGCGAGCCTGCGCTGGCACGACGCCGAGGTCGTCGTCGGCGAGCGCGGCCGGCCGCACCTCGACGTGCGCGGCAGCATCGCCGAGCGCGGAGCCGAGCTGGGGATCACCCGCTGGCACGTCTCGCTGAGCCACGACGGCGGGATCGCCTCCGCCGTCGTGATCGCCGAGAGCGGCATCGCACAGGGGAGGCGGCCGTGATCGGGCTGTCCACCGCCGCCGAGGTCCGCGCCGCGGAGGACGTCCTGCTGGCCCGCAGCCGCGAGGGCGCGCTCATGCAGCGGGCGGCCACCGGCCTGGCCACGGTCTGCCTGCGGCTGCTCGGCCGGGCGCACGGCGTGCGGGTCACCGCGCTGGTCGGCGGCGGCGACAACGGGGGTGACGCGCTGTTCGCCGGCGCGCACCTGGCTGCCCGCGGCGCCCGCGTGACCGCCGTCCTGCTCGACCCCGCCCGCGCGCACCCCGCCGGGCTCGCCGCGCTGCGCCGCGCCGGCGGCCGGGTGACCGGCCCCGAGGGCCCCGACGGGCTCGACCGCGCCGACCTGGTGCTCGACGGGATCGTCGGCATCGGCGGCCGCGGCGGGCTGCGGCCGGCCGCCGCGGCACTCGCCGAGCGGGCCGCGACGGGCCCGGGGCTGACCGTCGCCGTCGACGTGCCGAGCGGCGTGGACGCCGACACCGGCGCGGTCGAGGGGGCGGCGTTCCCGGCGCTGCACACGGTCACCTTCGGAGCGGTCAAGCCCGGTCTCGTCGTCGGCGACGGGCGGGGGTGCGCCGGCACCGTGCACCTGGTCGACATCGGCCTCGGCCCGCACCTGGCCCCCCCGCGGGCGCACCAGCTCACCGACGCCGACGTCGCCGCGCACCTGCAGCCCCCGGAGCCCGGCGACGACAAGTACTCCCGCGGCGTGGTCGGCGTCGTCGCCGGCTCGGCCACCTACCCGGGTGCGGCGGTGCTGTGCACCGGCGCGGCGCTGCGCACCCGCCCCGGCCTGGTCCGCTACGCCGGGACGGCCGGCGACGGCGTCCGCGCGGCCTGGCCCGAGACCATCGTCACCGACGGCCGCCCGGCCGACGCCGGGCGTGTGCAGGCCTGGGTGGCCGGCCCCGGCATGGGCACCGACGACGACGCCCGCCGCGTGCTGGCCGAGGTGCTGGCCACCGACCTGCCGGTGGTCGTGGACGCCGACGCGCTCACCATGGCCGCCCGCGAGCCCGGCCTCGTCCGCGGCCGCACCGCGCCCACGGTGCTCACCCCGCACGACCGCGAGTTCGAGCGGTTCGGCGTCCCGGTCGACGCCGACCGGATCGGCAGCGCCCGCCGGCTGGCCGCCGAGCTCGGCGCCGTCGTGCTGCTCAAGGGGGACGCCACCGTCGTCGCCGACCCCGGCGGGACGGCGTACGTCAACGCCACCGGCACCTCGGAGCTGGCCACCGCGGGCACCGGCGACGTGCTGGCGGGCATCCTCGGCGCGCTGCTGGCCGCCGGCACGCCCGCCGCGCGGACCGCCGCGGCCGCCGCCCACCTGCACGGCCGGACCGGGCAGCTGGCCGCCGAGCGCGGGCCGCTGGTCGCCAGCGACCTGGTGCGGCGGCTGCCGGAGGCGGTCGGCCGGGTGCGCGGGCCCAGCGGACCCGGCCTGCGAGACTCGGGGGCGTGAGCGAGCGAGCAGGCGGGGCCGAGGTGGTCGTCGACCTCGACGCGATCGCGGCCAACACCGCGGCACTGCGCGACCGGGTGGGCCGGCCGCTGATGGCGGTGGTCAAGGCCGACGGCTACGGGCACGGCCTGGTGCCCACCGCGCGGGCGGCGCTGGCCGGGGGAGCCGACGCACTGGGCGTCGCCGTGCTCGAGGAGGCCCTCGCCCTGCGGGCGGCCGGGATCACCGCCCCGGTGCTGGCCTGGCTGCACCGGCCCGGCACCGACTACGCCGCCGCGCTCACCGCCGACGTCGAGGTGTCGGTCAACGCCGGGTGGGCGCTGGCCGAGGTCGTCGAGGCCGCCCGCGCCACGGGCCGCCCCGCCCGGCTGCACCTGTGCGCCGACACCGGCCTGTCCCGCGAGGGCGCCCCCGAGGCCGCCTGGCCCGGGCTGGTCGACGCCGCGGCGCGGGCCCAGGCCGACGGGGACCTCACCGTGGTCGGCCTGTGGAGCCACATGGCCTACGCCGACGCGCCGACCCACCCCACGATCGGCGCGCAGGTGCGGGTGTTCGACGAGGCCGTGGCGATCGCCCGCCGGGCGGGGCTGACCGACGCCCGGCTGCACCTGGCCAACTCCGCGGCCACCGTCGCGCTGCCGGGGACCTGGTACGACATGGTCCGCCCGGGCATCGCCGTCTACGGCCTCGACCCGCTCGGCGGGGACCCCGCCGCACACGGGCTCCGGCCGGCGATGACCGTGCGCGCCGCGGCCGCGCTGACCAAGCGGGTGCCGGCCGGCGTCGGCGTCTCCTACGGGCACACCTACTCCCCGGAGCGCGAGACCACCCTGGTGCTCGTCCCCGTCGGCTACGCCGACGGCGTGCCGCGGGCCGGGGGCAACCGCGCGCCGGTGCTGGCCGCCGGCGCGCAGCGCACGATCGCCGGGCGCGTGTGCATGGACCAGTTCGTGCTCGACGTCGGCGACGCCGAGGTCGCGCCCGGTGACGAGGTCGTGCTGTGGGGCCCCGGGGACCGCGGGGAACCCACCGCGCAGCAGTGGGCCGACGCGGTCGACACCATCCACTACGAGCTGGTCACCCGGGTCGGCGGGCGCTTCACCCGCCGCTACGTCGGGACCGCGGGGGCGGTCTGATGGCCGCGTGGGGGAGGGCCGGGAAGCCGGCGACGCCGGCGCGGTCGGGGGTCGCCGACGCGCTGGCACGCCACCCGGTGGTCGGGGTCGCCGGGGCCGTCGTCGGCCTCGTGGCCGCGACGACGGCGGTCGGCGTCACGGTCGCGCGCATCGCCACCCGGCGGGTGCGCGCCGACCGGCTGGGCCCCGCCGGCGCCCTGCCCGAGGGCGCCAGCGACGCCGACCTGCGCGAGGACGACCCGCTCGGTGCCGCGTCACGCCGGGCCGACCGCACGGCGCTGGTGCAGGCCGACGACGGCGTGCTCCTGGCGGTGGAGGAGATCGGCCCGCTCGACGCGCCGCTGACCGTCGTCTTCGTGCACGGCTACACGCTGTCGATGGCGTCGTGGACCTACCAGCGGCGGTCCCTCGCCGCCACGCTGGCGACCGCCAACGGGCACCGTCCCGACGCCCGGCTGGTCTTCTACGACCAGCGCGGGCACGGCTCGTCCTCCCGTGGGCCCGCCGAGCACTCGACCGTCGAGCAGCTGGCCCACGACCTGGCCGCGGTGCTCGAGACGCGGGTGCCCGCGGGCCCGGTGGTCCTGATCGGGCACTCGATGGGCGGCATGACGATCATGGGCCTGGCCGACGTCGCCCCCGAGCTGTTCGGTACGAAGGTGGTCGGCGTCGCCCTCGTGTCGACGTCGAGCGGCAACCTCGCCGACCTCGACCTCGGCATGCCGGAGTTCCTGACCCGCGTGCGGGCCGCCGTCCTGCCGCTGGCGGCCTACACGATGCGGCGCCGGCCGGCCTTCGCCGAGCGCACCCGCAAGCTGGTCGCCGAGGTGGTCAGCGCCATCACCCGCTCGCTGTCGTTCGCCTCCGCCGACGTCGACCCGCGGCTGGGCCGCTACGTGGACGCGATGATCGCCGGCACGCCGGTCGACGTCATCGCGGAGTTCTACCCGGCGCTGACCGGCCTGGACGAGACCGGCGCGCTGGCGCCGCTGACGCGGGTGCCCGTCCTCGTGCTCACCGGCGACCAGGACAAGATGATCCCGAAGGCGCACAGCGACCTGCTCGTCGAGCACCTCGGGGGCGTGGCCGAGGGCAGGGTCGAGTACGTCGTCGTCCCACAGGCCGGTCACCTGGTGACGCTGGAGAAGCCCGACGAGGTGACCCGGGCGCTGACCGGGCTGCTGCGCCGGGTCGCCGCCGAGACCGCCGGCCGCCCGCAGGACTGAGGCCGGCTCAGCCGAGCCCCCCGCTCTGCGCCCGGGCGACGATCGCGTCCCGGGTCCGGTGGGCGGCCTGCCAGCCGTCGGCGAAGGACAGGTCCCACGGCGTCGTCCCGGCGCCGGGGAGCACGGGGTGGCGCGGCGGCTCGAACACCGCGGCGTGCAGCGCCGGGTCGGTCACCTGCTCGCGCCCGTCCAGCGCCACCCGGCGGACCAGGTCACCGGGACCGACGGCGGCCCGCAGCTCGCGCAGCAGCCGGCGGCCGGCCGCGGTGGGCCCGACCAGCCGGCCGAGCAGGCGCTCGTCGTGCAGCCGCCGCCCGATGCCGGCGACCCGCTGGTCGGCCAGGGCCCGCCAGTGCACCGTCTCCACCGAGCGCCGCCCGCGCCCGCCGACGGCGTCGAGGACGGCGGCCTCGACGGGGTGCCGGCGGCGCGGGTCGACGACCTGCAGCTCTCCCGGTGCGACCGCCCGGACCCGCCCGGTGGACGCCAGCGCCACCAGGGCGGTGTCCACGACCCGGTGCGGGCCGCCGGCGAGGAACGCGACGTCGTACACGTCCGGTTGCGGGGTCATGCCCACCACCTCCCGTGCGGGGGTCCTGGGGGAACGGTGACAGGCCGCGGCCCCGGACGGAAGCCCGCGGGCCGCACGCGCGCGGTCGCCGTAGGGTCGGGGTGTGGCCGCCCCCCGTCCGCCCCGGTCCGACGCCGTGACCGGAGCGGCGGCCGAGGAGGTCGCCCGCACCGCCGCGGCGGCCGCCGACTGGCCGGCGCTGGCGGCGGCCGCTGCGCCCTGCGTCGCCTGCCCCGAGCTGGCCGGCACCCGGCAGCACGTCGTCGTCGGCGACCCGCCGGCCAACGGCCGGGCCCGCTTCGCCCTCATCGGTGAGGCGCCCGGCGCGAACGAGGACCAGACCGGCCGGCCGTTCGTCGGGAAGTCGGGACAGCTGCTCGACCGGCTGCTCGCCGAGGCCGGGCTGGACCGCGCCGACGCCGCCGTCCTCAACATCGTGAAGTGCCGCCCACCGGGCAACCGGACGCCGAGGACGCCCGAGGTCGCCCGCTGCAGCGGCTGGCTGCGGCGCCAGCTGGAACTGCTCGACCCGCCGGTGGTGGTGGCCCTCGGGCTCTCGTCGGCCAAGTGGTTCCTCGGGCCGAGGACGGTGCTGGCCGAGGCCCGCGGCCGCCCGCACGACGTCCGCGGGCGCGCCGTGTGGGCCACCTACCACCCCTCGGCGGCCATCCGGTTCGGCCCGAACGGGGCGCCGCGCGCCGGGCTGCTGGCGGACCTCACCTCGGTGGCGGCGAGCCTGGCGTGAGGCGGGAACACGTCCTGCCCACGCCCGGGGACACCCGGGCACTGGGCGCCGCACTGGCCACCGTCGTCGGGCCCGGCGACCTCGTCGTCCTCACCGGCCCGCTCGGCGCCGGCAAGACCGCGCTCACCCAGGGGCTCGGCGCCGCCCTCGGGGTGACCGAGCCGGTCACCTCGCCGACGTTCGTCATCGCCCGCGTGCACCGCGGCGGGCGGCTGCCGCTGGTGCACGTGGACGCCTACCGGCTGGGGAGCGTCGCCGACGTCGACGACCTCGACCTCGACGCCTCGACCGAGGAGTCGGTGACCGTCGTCGAGTGGGGCGCCGGACTGGTCGAGCGGCTCGCCGACGAGCACCTGGAGGTGCGGCTGGACCGCCGCGACGACGACGTCCGCACCGCCGTCCTCGTGCCGCACGGCCCCGGCTGGGAGCAGCGGCTGGCCGGCTGACCGGTCACCCGGCCCAGCGCACCTCCCCGTCGCGCACCTCGGCGGTGGGCGCGAGCCCGCACCGCCGGGCCACCGCGCCCGAGGCGGCGTGGTCCGGGTGCACCCACGCGCCGAGGCGGACGACGCCCCGCGCGCGCAGCCGTCCGGCGACGGCGACCGCGGCCTCCGTCGCTAGCCCCCGGCCCTGGACGGCGGTGCCGACCAGCCAGGCGAGGTCCGCGGCGAGCACCCCGCCGCCCCGGGTGAGCGTGGCCTGGACGAACCCGGCGGCAGCGCCGGTGTCCCGCAGCCGCAGGACCCAGTCGAGCCAGCCCTGCGACCCGTCGGGGGAGGCGCCGGCGAGCTGGCGGGCGTGGCGGGCCCGCAGCCCGGCGAGTGTCGGTGGCGCGCCGCCGGTGAAGGCGTACAGCGCGGGGTCGGCCAGCACGGGGTGCAGCTCGGCCGCGTGCGCGGCGGCCAGCGGCTCCAGGCGCAGCCGCGGCGTCTCGACGGCGTCCGCGACCGGCCGGCGCACCGGGTCAGCGTCGCACGCCTCCCGGGCCGCGGTGGGCCGCGGTGGGCCGCTAGCGTCGCTGCCGTGCCCGTCCCCGCTGCACCGACGGCCGGGCCGCGGGTGGAGGTGGTCGCGCTCAGCGGCCCGGTGTTCGCGGCGCTGGCCGACGGCGACCTGACCGCGGCGAACGCGGCCGCACCTGTGCCGCTCCCGCCGTCGTTCGCCGGTCCGGAGTGGACGCCGGTGTGGCGCGTGCGCGCGGAGCAGGTGGCCGCCGACCCCGGCGCGGCCGGCTGGGTGACCGGCGTCGTGTGGGACCCCGACCGCCGGCTCGCCGTCGGCCGCGCCGGCTTCCACGGCCCACCCGACGCCCGCGGCGCGGTCGAGGTCGGCTACGCCGTCGTCCCCGAGCACCGGCGGCGCGAGTACGCGCGCGCGGCGCTGCGCGCCCTGCTCGACCGTGCCCGCCGCGAGCCCGGTGTGCGGGTGGTCCGGGTGTCGATCGCCCCGTCCAACGCCGCGTCGCGGGCGGTGGCGCTGCCGTTCGGCTTCCGCGAGGTCGGCCAGCAGGTCGACGAGGTCGACGGCGTCGAGACCGTGTCCGAGCTCGACCCGTGACCGCCCGCGTCCACCACGTCGTCGCCGGGGTCCTCGTCCGGGGCGACCGGGTCCTCCTGGGCCACCGGTCGCCGGCCCGCCGCTGGTACCCCGGCGTCTGGGACCTCCCCGGCGGCCACGTCGAGCCCGGCGAGGACGAGCTGACCGCGCTGGCCCGGGAGCTGCGCGAGGAGGTCGGCGTCGTCGTGGTGCAGGTGGACGCCGACCCCGTGGCCCGCATCGAGGACGGGGGGCTGCACCTGGCGCTCTACGCCGTCCGCGCGTGGGAGGGGGAGCCGCGCACCCTTCAGCCGGCCGAGCACGACGAGCTGCGCTGGGTGACGGCGGCCGAGGTCCGCGGGCTGGCGCTGGCCGACCCGTCCTACGTCCCCCTGGTCGAGCGGGTGACCGGTGCGGGTGCGCCCCCGGACTAACCTGGCCTCCCGTGCTCGTCCTCGCCCTCGACACCGCCACCCCGACGCTGGTCGCCGGGGTCGCCCGCCGCTCGGACGACGGGCGGGTCGAGGTCCTCGCCGAGCGGTCGCTGCCCTCGGGCAACCGGCACGCCGAGCTGCTGGTCCCCGCCGTGCGCGAGGTCCTGGCCGGGGCCGGGGTGGCGCTGGGCGACGTCGACGCCGTGGTCACCGGACTGGGGCCGGGGCCCTTCACCGGCCTGCGCGTCGGCGTGGTCACCGCGGCGGCGCTCGCCGACGCCCGGGGCGTCCCCGCCGTCGGCGTCTGCTCCCTCGACGCGGTCGGCGAGGGCGCCCGCACGGTGGTCACCGACGCCCGCCGCAAGGAGGTCTACTGGGCCGCCTACGACGCGGCCGGGGCGCGGGTGGACGGGCCGGGCGTCGTCCGCCCCGAGGACGCGCGGCTCACCGGTCCCCTCGTCGGCGACCCGCGGTTCGCCGAGCGGCTGGGCGCGCCGGTCACCCCCGCCGGGGTGACGACGGCCGGCCTGCTGCGCGCGGCGGCGGCGCCGCTGGCCGACCCCTCGTCCGCCGGCCCGCTGGTGCCGCTCTACCTGCGCCGCCCCGACGCCGTCCCGCCGACGTCGTTCAAGCCGGTGACGACCACGTGAGCGCGCGGCTGCGGCCGATGCGGCTGGGTGACCTCGACGCCGTCCTGGCGCTGGAGGAGGAGCTCTTCGCGCCCGACACCTGGACCCGCGCGATGTACCGCGACGAGCTGTCGCGTCCCGACACCCGGCACTACCTGGTCGCCGAGGACGGCGACGCGGTCGTCGGCTACGCCGGGCTGATCGCCTACGACGACGAGGCGCACGTGTCGACGATCGGTGTCGCCCGCGCGCGGCAGGGCGAGGGGATCGGCGCGCGGCTGCTCGACGCGCTGCTGGCCGAGGCCGACCGGCGCAGCCCGGTGGTGCTGCTCGAGGTCCGCGCCGACAACGAGCTGGCGCAGGGGCTCTACCGGCGGCGGGGGTTCACCGAGATCGGCCGGCGCCCGCGCTACTACCAGCCGAGCGGGACGGACGCGGTCGTGATGAGGCGGGAGCTGCTGCGGTGAGCGAGCCACTGGTGCTGGGGTTCGAGACCTCCTGCGACGAGACCGGGGTCGGCGTCGTCCGCGGGCAGACGCTGCTGGCCGACGCGCTGGCCACGTCGGTGGCCGAGCACGAGCGCTTCGGCGGCGTGGTGCCCGAGATCGCCTCGCGGGCGCACCTGGAGGCGATGGTCCCGACCGTGCACCGCGCGCTGGCCGACGCCGGCGTGCGCGCCTCCGACGTCGACGCGGTCGCGGTCACCGCCGGTCCCGGGCTCACCGGCGCGCTGCTGGTGGGCCTGGCCGCGGCCAAGGCCTACGCGCTGGCGCTGGACAGGCCGCTGTACGGGGTCAACCACCTGGCCGCGCACGTCGCCGTCGACGAGCTGCAGCACGGCCGGCTGGCCGAGCCGTCGCTGGCGCTGCTGGTCTCCGGCGGCCACAGCTCGCTGCTGCTCGTGCCCGACCTCGCCCGCGAGGTGACCTCGCTGGGCCGCACGATCGACGACGCCGCCGGCGAGGCCTTCGACAAGGTCGCCCGCGTGCTGGGCATGCCGTTCCCGGGCGGCCCGCCGATCGACCGCGCCGCCCGCGACGGCGACGCCTCGGCCATCGACTTCCCCCGCGGGCTCACCGGCCCCCGCGACGCCCCCTACGACTTCTCCTTCTCCGGGCTGAAGACCGCCGTCGCGCGCTGGGTCGAGGCCCGGCGGGAGACCGGCGAGCCGGTGCCGGTGGCCGACGTCGCGGCGTCGTTCCAGGAGGCGGTCGCCGACGTGCTCACCGCCAAGGCCGTGCGCGCCTGCCGCGAGCACGGGGTCGGCCACCTGGTGCTCGGCGGGGGAGTGGCGGCCAACTCGCGGCTGCGCGCGCTGGCCGAGGAGCGCTGCGCCGCCGCCGGGATCGTGCTGCGGGTGCCCAGCCCCCGGCTGTGCACCGACAACGGTGCGATGGTCGCCGCGCTCGGGTCCCGGCTGGTCGAGGCCGGCGTCGCGCCGTCGGCTCCCGACCTCGGTGCGGACAGCTCGCTGCCCGTCGACGTCGTCACCCGCTGACGTCGCACACCAGGGCGGTCGGGGCGCCGGCGACCCGGGTGACGACGACGACCGCGGTCCCCGTGCCGGGGCCGCGCAGCTGGCGGGCGAGCGTCTCCGGCTCGATCGCCGACCCGCGCTTCTTCACCACCACGCGACCGACGCCCCGGGCCCGCAGCAGCGCCCGGAGCCGCTTGAGGTGGAACGGCAGCACCTCGTCGACCCGGTACGAGCTGACCCAGGGGCTCGCGGCCCGGTCGTCGGAGGTCAGGTAGGCGATCGTCGGGTCGACCAGCGTGGCGCCCAGCTCGGCGGCCACCAGGGACACCAGCCCCGACCGGATGACGGCGGGGTCGGGCTCGTGCAGCCAGGCACGCACCGGGCCGGCGTCGGCCGGGCCGGGGTCGGCGTCGGCGGTCAGCTCGTGCGCCGTCCCGTCCCGGACGACGGTCGCCCGCCGCCACGTCGCCGACACCCCGCGGCCCCACAGCAGTGCCTCGACGATCGACCCGCGCACCGACACCCACTCGGCCTCGACGCCCTCGGGGACGCGGTCGTGGTCCAGCCCCGGCGCCACCTTGACCACCGCGCGCGGGACCCGGTCGAGCAGCGTGGTGACCGTGGGCCAGGGCGGGGACCAGCGGTCGGGGTCGAGCTGCCGCCGTCCGCCGGCCCGCCGGGCGGGGTCGAGGACGGCGGCGCCGCAGCCGGCCACCTCGCCTCCGCGGGCGGCGTCGACCAGCTCGACGACGTCGCCGGCGACCACCCACACGTCGTCGTCCACCCCGAGGGCGGCCGCGTTGGCGGCGGTCAGCTCCCGCGCCACCGGGTCGCGGTCGACGGCGAGCACCCGCGCGCCGGCCCGGGCCAGGGCGACGGTGTCGGTGCCGGCCGCGCAGCCGAGGTCGGCGGCGGAGTCGGTGCCGTCGGCCAGCAGCCGGGCGGCGCGGCGGGCGGCGAGCTCGGGGCGGCCGGCCTGCTCGAGGGTGTCGGCGGTGAGGAACAGGACCTCGGCGTCGGCGCCGAACACCGGGCGCGCGCGGGCGCGCAGCCGGGCCAGCTCCCAGGCCGGGCCGGCCAGCTCCGGGCCCACCTCCGCGCGCAGCCGGGCCACGCCGGCGAGCACGTCGGCGCCCTCGGCGAGCAGCGCCGCGGCACGGGCCGTGGCCGCCGTCCCGGCCGGGGTGCGCAGCGCCGTCAGCTGCGCGGGGGCGGCGTCGTCGGGCACCCGGACAGCCTCCACCCGCGGCCGTCCCGCCTCACCGGTGACCCGGTTGAGTGGCTGGCACTCTCGTGGGTAGAGTGCCAACCGACACGGGTCGGCGCCTGACCCCCGCGACGGCAGGCCCAGGCCTCGTGCCACAACGTGCAAGTCCACCCGCCGTCCGATCCCGAAGGGGGCGTCACCTCGTGACGACCGCTACCAAGGTCACCATCAAGCCGCTCGAGGACCGCGTCGTGGTCCAGGCCAACGAGGCCGAGACCACCACCGCCTCCGGTCTGGTCATCCCGGACACCGCCAAGGAGAAGCCGCAGGAGGGCACGGTCATCGCCGTGGGCCCCGGCCGCGTCGACGACAACGGCAACCGCGTCCCGCTCGACGTCAACGTCGGCGACGTCGTCATCTACTCGAAGTACGGCGGCACCGAGGTCAAGTACGCCGGCGAGGAGTACCTGGTGCTCTCCGCCCGTGACCTGCTCGCCGTCGTGGAGAAGTAGTAGGAGGACCATCTCTCCCCCCACGCCTCGCAGGCTCGGCGCGGGACCCTGGGAGATGGCCGTTCCAGCACGTCACGTCCGCCCCGGCGACCCGTCCTGACCGGGTCCCGGGGCGGTCGTCGTCCCACCCCGTGCACCCTCTGATCGGAAGGGCCCCATGGCCAAGATCATCAAGTTCAACGAGGACGCCCGCCGCGCGCTCGAGCGCGGCGTGGACAAGCTCGCCGACGCGGTCAAGGTGACCCTCGGCCCGCGCGGTCGCAACGTCGTCCTCGACAAGAAGTTCGGCGCGCCGACCATCACCAACGACGGCGTGACCATCGCCCGTGAGGTCGAGCTCGAGGACCCCTACGAGGACCTCGGCGCGCAGCTGGCCAAGAGCGTGGCCACCAAGACCAACGACGTCGCCGGTGACGGCACCACCACCGCGACCGTGCTGGCCCAGGCACTGGTCAAGGAGGGCATGCGCAACGTCGCCGCCGGCGCCAACCCGATGGCGCTCGGCCGTGGCGTGCGGGCCGCCGTCGACGCGGTGCACGCCGCCCTCGACGAGGCCGCCATCCCGGTCGACGACCAGCAGGCCATCGCCGGCGTCGCCACCATCTCCGCGCAGGACGCCGAGGTCGGCCAGCTGATCGGCGAGGCGATGGAGAAGGTCGGCAAGGACGGCGTCATCACCGTCGAGGAGAGCAACACCCTCTCCACCGACCTCGACGTCACCGAGGGCGTGCAGTTCGACAAGGGCTACCTCTCGCCGTACTTCGTCACCGACCAGGAGGCGATGGAGGCCGTCCTCGACGACGCCCTCGTCCTGCTGGTGCAGGGCAAGGTCGGCGCCCTGGCCGACCTGCTCCCGCTGCTGGAGAAGGTGCTCGGCTCCGGCGCCCGCCCGCTGCTGATCGTCGCCGAGGACGTCGAGGGCGAGGCGCTGTCCACCCTCGTCGTCAACTCGATCCGCAAGACGATCAAGGTCGTCGCGGTCAAGTCGCCCTACTTCGGCGACCGCCGCAAGGCCTTCATGACCGACCTGGCGATCGTCACCGGCGGCCAGGTGGTCAGCGAGGACGTCGGCCTCAAGCTCGACCAGGTCGGCCCCGAGGTGCTCGGCACCGCCCGCCGCGTCACGGTCGACAAGGACACCACCACGATCGTCGACGGCGGCGGCACCGGTGAGGCGATCAACGACCGGATCGCGCAGATCCGCCGCGAGATCGAGTCCACCGACTCCGACTGGGACCGCGAGAAGCTGCAGGAGCGGCTGGCCAAGCTGGCCGGCGGTATCGGCGTCATCCGGGTCGGCGCGGCCACCGAGGTCGAGCTCAAGGAGCGCAAGCACCGCATCGAGGACGCCATCTCGGCCACCCGCGCGGCGGTCGAGGAGGGCGTCGTCCCCGGTGGCGGCTCCGCGCTGGTGCACGCCGCCGCGGCGATCGACGCGCTGGACCTCTCCGGTGACGAGCTGACCGGCGCCCGGCTGGTCCGCGCAGCGCTCGACGCCCCGCTGGTCCGCATCGCCGAGAACGCCGGTTTCGAGGGCCGCGTGGTGGCCAGCAAGGTCCGCGAGCTGGGCGCCGGCAACGGCTTCAACGCCGCGACCGGCGAGTACGGCGACCTGGCCGCCCAGGGCGTCATCGACCCGGTCAAGGTCACCAAGGCCGCGCTGGGCAACGCCGCGTCGATCGCGGCGATGGTGCTGACCACCGACTCCGCCGTCGTCGAGGCACCGGAGGAGGAGGACCACGCGGCGGCCGGGCACCACACCCACGGCCACTCGCACGGTCACGGCCACAGCCACTGAGCACAGACCCCTGCCCCCACCGCGCGCGGGCTCGCGGTGGGGGCAGGGGAGCCCGGTGAGACGAGAAGGGCCGGTCCAGCAGCTGCTGGACCGGCCCTTCTCGGTGTCTCCGTGGGGTCCGCCGACCCCGGTGGCTCAGACCCCGGCGGCGACGGCGGCGGGCTCCGCGGCGATCAGCCGGGCCCGCTCCTCCTCGCTCATGCCGCCCCACACGCCATAGGGCTCGCGGACGCTGAGCGCGTGCTTGAGGCAGGCCTCGACGACCGGGCACTTGCCGCACACGGCCTTGGCCGCGGCCTGCCGACGGGCGCGGGCGGGGCCGCGCTCGCCGTCGGGGTGGAAGAACAGGGCCGTGCTCTCGCCACGGCAGGCGCCGTGCAGCTGCCAGTCCCAGACCTCGGCAACGGGCGTGGGCAGGCGGCGGATGTCGGCCATCTGGGTCCTCCTCGGCTCGGTGCGAGCCGGAGGGGGCGGTCCGGCTGCATGGGGGCCGGTGCCCGAGGGTCGGTGGGGTCAAACACGACCGGATCCGACATTTTGCCGGTCGTCGTCTCCCTCCGCAGGGTGAGCACGGCTGTTGCCGCTCCCGACGGTCGCTCATGGTGGCTGCAGGCCGCGCCGTTCCCCGGGTCGAGTGACCCGAACGCCCTGCACGGCCGGGGGAAGACGAGGAGTCAGCGTGATCGACGACAGGATGCGCGGTCCGGGCCACGGGGTCACGACCGTGTGGGTGTACGACGAGCGCCGCCGTGTCCGCGACGACGTCGCCGCCCGCCTCGTGGCCCTGCCCTTCGTGGGGCGGGTCGAGGTCGTCGGTGACGCGCCCGCGCTGGTGCAGCGGCTGGCCACCCGGCAGCCCGACGTGCTGCTGGTCGGCACGCAGCGCGCGGTCGACACCGGCCTGACCGTGGCCACCCAGGTGCTGCGGGCCCACCCCGGCGTCCCGGTGCTGCTGCTCGGCGCGCCGGACGACGCCGAGACGGTGCGCGCCGCGGTCGCCGTCGGTGCCCGCGGGTACCTGCGCTGGGACGCCAGCGCCCTGGAGATGGGCCTGGGCCTGTCGCGGGTGGGACTGCGGGCCGACGGCCGCCCGCCGCAGCCGGCCGCCCCCGTGCCACTGGCCTCGATCGGGGCGCCGGCCCCCAACTGGGCCACCCCGCTCAACGGCGCCGGCCCGCGGGCGGTGAGCACGACGGTCCGCGAGACGGCGCCGCCGGTCGCGCTGTCGATGCGCGAGATGCAGGTGCTGACCGGCATGAGCCAGGGCAAGAGCAACGCCCAGATCGGCCGCGAGCTCTACCTGTCCGAGGACACCATCAAGACCCACGCCCGCCGGCTGTTCCGCAAGCTCGGCGCCAAGGACCGCGCCGAGGCGGTGGCCACCGGCTTCCGCCGGGGCATGATGAGCTGAGCGGGACGACGACCCGCTGAGGGGCCCCTCCGACCGTCGGAGGGGCCCCTCAGCACGTTCTCGTCAGGTCCCGCGTGGGGCCCGGTAGGCGCGCAGCAGCGGCCGGTGCCCGGCGGGCGTCGTCCAGTCGGCGGGCCGGGTCCCCACCAGGGACCACCCGAGCCGCTCGTACAGCGCGATCGCCGGCGCCGCGTCGGCCACGACGTCGAGGACCAGTGCGACGTCCTCCGCGGCGGCCCGTGCGGCGGCCTCGGCGAGCAGCGCGGTCCCCAGGTGCCGGCCCCGCGCGTCCGGCGCGACGAAGAACCGGCTGACGGCGGCCCGTCCGCCCGGCTCGCGGACCACGGCCAGGTGACCGGCGACGGCGCCGTCCCGGGCGGCGACCCACGCCGACGCCGTCCCCTCGGGGTCCGGCCAGGCGGCCGGGTCGGCCGGCCAGCGGGACGGGTGGCCGTCGGCGGCGTGCACGGCCCCCAGGACCCGGACGGCGCCCGTCAGGTCCCGGGCGGTGCGCCGGCGCACGGTGACCTGCGCCGGCCGGCCCTCACTCCTCGCGGGCGTGCTTGCCGCCGCGCTGGGAGCCGGTGGGCTCGTCGCGCTCGGCCATCGCGGCCACCCCGTCGGCGTAACCGCTGGCGTAGTCCCAGCTCACGTAGTCGGCCGGGTCGGGGTCGAACGGCGGCTCGTGCCGGCCGGTCTGGCCCTCCTCGAGCAGCTGGCGCAGGTTGGCCTGCATCAGCGCCCAGTCGACGTGGTGCTCCTCGTCGCAGTCGGGGCAGTCGACGACGATGCCCTTGATGCCGGTGGGCTCGAGCAGCGTGCGGAAGACCTCGAGCTCGGCCAGGTCGTCGAGGACGCCGGCCCGCTCCTCCATCGACAGCGGTGGCGGGTCCGCCGGCGAGGAGCCGAAGTCGGGCCCCGGGGAGTCGTCGAAGGGGCTCACGGTGCCTCCTCCCACGCGCCGGCGGCGCTGTCGCTCCTGCAGGCGCGCGGGCTCGCGCGTCCGGGGGCCCACGGTAGTCGCCCCCGCCGACGCATCTCACGCCCAGCGCCCCCTGCGGCGTCCCGGCCGCGCACGGCCGCGGCCTACGATCGGGGGGTTCCCGTGCGCCCGGCCGGGGGCACGCCCGACGGAGAGGGTGGCGGCATCCCATGCAGCCCGACGACCGCGTCCCCGAGCTCCCGGCGAAGTTCGCCCCGCTCGGCCTGACCTACGACGACGTCCTGCTCATCCCCGGTGAGTCCGACGTCGTCCCGGCCGAGGTCGACACGAGCAGCCGGCTCACCCGCGGCATCCGGCTGGCCGTGCCGCTGCTCTCCAGCGCCATGGACACCGTCACCGAGGCCCGCATGGCGATCGCCATGGCCCGCATCGGCGGTGTGGGGATCCTGCACCGCAACCTCGCCGCCGAGGAGCAGGCCGGCCAGGTCGACCTGGTCAAGCGCTCCGAGGCCGGGATGGTCACCAACCCGGTCACCTGCTCGCCGGACAACACGCTGGCCGAGGTCGACGCCCTGTCGGCCCGCTACCGCATCTCCGGCGCCCCGGTGGTCGACGACGAGGGCGTGCTGCTCGGCATCGTGACCAACCGCGACATGCGCTTCGAGACCGACCAGCACCGGCTCGTGCGCGACGTCATGACGCCGATGCCGCTGGTCACCGCGCCGGTCGGGGTCGACGTCGACACCGCGCTGCAGCTGCTCTCGCAGCACAAGATCGAGAAGTTGCCGATCATCGACGACGCCGGGCGGCTGCGCGGCCTGATCACGGTCAAGGACTTCGTCAAGCGCGACCAGTACCCGAACTCGACCAAGGACGCCGACGGCCGGCTGGTCGTCGGCGCCGCGCTCGGCGTGGGCGAGGACGCCTACAAGCGGGCCGGCCTGCTGGTCGACGCCGGTGTCGACGTGCTCGTCGTCGACACCGCGCACGGCCACCAGCGGGCCGTCCTCGACATGGTCGCGCGCGTGAGGGGCGACTTCGGCGGCGACGGCGGCGTGCAGGTGGTCGGCGGCAACGTCGCCACCCGCGCCGGTGCGCAGGCGCTCGTCGACGCCGGCGTGGACGCGGTGAAGGTCGGCGTCGGCCCCGGCTCGATCTGCACCACCCGCGTGGTCGCCGGCGTCGGCGTCCCCCAGGTCACCGCCGTCTACGAGGCGAGCCTGGCCGCCCGGCCGGCCGGTGTCCCGGTCATCGCCGACGGCGGCCTGCAGTACTCCGGCGACATCGCCAAGGCCCTGGTGGCCGGCGCGGACACGGTGATGATCGGCGGGTTGTTCGCCGGGGTCGAGGAGGCCCCGGGTGAGCTGGTGTTCATGAACGGCAAGCAGTTCAAGACCTACCGCGGCATGGGCTCGCTGGGCGCGATGCAGAAGCGGGGCAACCAGTCCTACAGCCGCGACCGGTACTTCGCCGACGACGTGCTCTCCGACGACAAGCTCGTCCCCGAGGGCATCGAGGGCCAGGTGCCCTACCGGGGCGCGCTGGCCACCGTGGCCCACCAGCTCGTCGGCGGGCTGCGCGCGTCGATGGGCTACGCGGGCGCGGCCACCGTCGCCGACCTGCAGGAGCGCGGCCGGCTCACCCGGATCACGACGGCGGGCCTGACGGAGAGCCACCCGCACGACATCCAGATGACCGTCGAGGCCCCGAACTACCGGGGGCGGTGAGCCGTGCCCGCGCGTGACACCGTCGAGATCGGCCTCAACCGCTTCGCCCGCCGTGGCTACGACCTCGACGAGGTCTCGATCGTCCCGTCCCGCCGCACCCGCGACGTCGACGACGTCTCCACGGCCTGGCAGATCGACGCCTTCCGGTTCGACATCCCGCTGGTGACCAGCCCGAGCGACGCCGTCGTCAGCCCGGCCACGGCGATCGCCGTCGGGCAGGCCGGCGGGCTCGGCGTGCTCAACGCCGAGGGGCTGTGGACCCGCTACGACGACCCGCTGCCGGTCTACCGGCAGCTGCGCGAGGCGGCCGCCGAGGCGCCCCCGCCGGTGTCCCTGCTGCAGCAGGTCTACGCCCAGCCGGTGGAGCCGGACCTGATCGGCGCGCGGATCAAGGAGATGCGCGACGCCGGGGTCACCACGGCGGTCCGGGTCTCCCCGCAGCACACGCTGCAGCTCGCGCCGGCCGTGCTCGCCGCCGGGGTCGACCTGCTGGTCATCCAGGGCACGATCGTCTCCGCCGAGCACGTGACCACCCAGGGCGGTGCGCTCAACCTCAAGGAGTTCATCGCCGACCTCGACGTCCCGGTGATCGTCGGCGGCGCGGCGAACTACCAGACCGCGCTGCACCTCATGCGCACCGGCGCGGCCGGCGTGATCGTCGGTGTCGGGGCCGACAGCTTCTCCACCGGCGACGCCGTCATGGGCATCCGGGTGCCGCTGGCCAGCGCCATCGCCGACGCCGCGGCCGCCCGCCGCGACTACCTCGACGAGACCGGCGGCCGGTACGTGCACGTCATCGCCAACGGCCGGATCGAGACCAGCGGGTCGATCGCGCGGGCGCTGGCCTGCGGTGCCGACGCCGTCCAGATCGGGGAGCCGCTGCGCACCGCGCGCGAGGCCCCGGCCGGCGGCGTCTGGTGGGACTCGGTGGCCGCCCACCCGCGGCTGCCGCGCGGCGGGACCTCGGCGCCGGTGCCGGCCGCCGGGACGCTCGAGCAGGTGCTGCTCGGCCCCGCCGAGACCGCCGACGGCCGCACCAACCTCTTCGGTGCGCTGCGCCGCACGATGGCCAAGACCGGGTACCGCGACCTGAAGGAGTTCCAGCGCGTGGACCTGGTGATCGGCGGCAGCCCGACCGACACCGGGACCGGCTGATGGACTTCCCGACCGTCCTCGTCGTCGACTTCGGCGCCCAGTACGCCCAGCTCATCGCGCGGCGGATCCGGGAGGCCGGGGTCTACTCCGAGATCGTCCCCTCCGACGTCCCGGCCGAGCAGATCGTCGCCCGCAAGCCGGCTGCGATCGTGCTGTCCGGTGGGCCGTCCAGCGTCTACGCCGAGGACGCCCCGCGGATCGACCCCGCGCTGTTCGAGGGCGGGGTGCCGGCCTTCGGCATCTGCTACGGCTTCCAGGCGATGGCCCAGAGCCTCGGCGGCACCGTCGCCCGCACCGGCGACCGGGAGTACGGCGGCACCCCGCTGACGGTCACCACGCAGGGCCGGCTGTTCGGGTCGCTGCCGGTCGAGCAGTCGGTGTGGATGAGCCACGGGGACGCCGTCAGCGCGCCACCGCCCGGGTTCACCGTCACCGCCACCTCCAGCGGCGCGCCGGTCGCGGCCTTCGAGGACGTCGACCGCCGGCTCGCCGGGGTGCAGTTCCACCCCGAGGTGCGGCACACCGCCCACGGGCAGACGGTGCTCGAGCACTTCCTGTTCGACATCGCCGGCCTCGAGCCCACCTGGACGATGGCCAACGTCGTCGAGGAGCAGGTCGAGCGGATCCGCGTGCAGGTCGGCGAGGGCCGGGCGCTGTGCGCGCTGTCGGGCGGCGTCGACTCCGCCGTGGCCGCCGCGCTCGTGCAGCGGGCCATCGGCGACCGGCTGACCTGCGTCTACGTCGACCACGGGCTGATGCGCGAGGGCGAGACCGAGCAGATCGAGCGGGACTTCGTCGCCGTCACCGGTGTGGACCTGCGCGTGGTCGACGCCCGCGAGCAGTTCCTCTCCGCGCTGGCCGGCATCTCCGACCCCGAGGAGAAGCGCAAGACGATCGGCCGGGAGTTCATCCGGGTCTTCGAGCAGGCGGCACTCGACGTCGTCGGCGACGCCGAGGAGCACGGGGAGTCGGTGGACTTCCTCGTCCAGGGGACGCTGTACCCCGACGTCGTCGAGTCCGGCGGCGGCACCGGGACGGCGAACATCAAGAGCCACCACAACGTCGGCGGCCTGCCCGAGGACCTCACCTTCACCCTCGTCGAGCCGCTGCGGACGCTGTTCAAGGACGAGGTGCGCGAGGTCGGCCTGCAGCTCGGGCTCCCCGGGTCGATGGTGTGGCGCCAGCCGTTCCCGGGGCCGGGGCTGGGCATCCGCATCGTCGGCGAGGTGACCCAGGAGCGGCTCGACGTGCTGCGCCGGGCCGACGCGATCGTCCGCGCCGAGCTGACCGCCGCCGGCCTGGACCGCGAGATCTGGCAGTGCCCGGTGGTGCTGCTGGCCGACGTCCGCTCGGTCGGCGTCCAGGGCGACGGGCGCACCTACGGCCACCCCGTCGTGCTGCGCCCGGTGTCCAGCGAGGACGCCATGACCGCCGACTGGACCCGCCTGCCCTACGACCTGCTGGCGCGCGTCTCCACCCGCATCACCAACGAGGTGCCCGAGGTCAACCGCGTCGTCCTGGACGTGACCAGCAAGCCCCCGGGCACCATCGAGTGGGAGTAGCGGGAGGACCCCGCTGCCCCACGCCTCCCAGGTCCGGCGGGGACCCCGCAGCGGGCCGTGGGTGCATGCACGCCTGCTGCCATGCATCCATGGCCCAGCTCACCGTGCGCACCACCGACGAGCTCGTGGCGCGGGTGCGTGCGGCCGCAGGCCGGCTCGGACGCAGCATGAACGAGTACGTCGTCGCAGTGCTCGGCGCTGCGACAGATCCCGACCTCGCCGGGGACGACGCCGAGCGGATCCGTGAGCGGCTGGCGCGGGCGGGACTCCTCGCCCCGACCGGACCTGCTCGTCGGCGTCCGGACCCCGACGACGTGGCAGCGGCGAGAGCCGCTGCGGGGAGGGGTACGTCGCTGTCGGACATCGTCGCCTCCGATCGGGCGTGACGGTCTTCGCCGACTCGAGCGCGCTGGTCAAGCTCTACGCCGACGAAGCCGGACACGAGCAGGTCCGCGCGCTGTTCCAGCTCGTCGTCTCGCAGCCCGCCCGCGTCGAGGTGCCGTCCGCGATCTGGCGCAAGCAGCGCCCGGGAGAGCTGGACGCGGGTGCCGCACGTCTGCTGACCTCGGCCTTCGAGGCCGACTGGTCCGGCACGGAGGACGGGTCGCCGGGGTTCTCCGCCGTCTCGCCGACGACGGCCGTCCTCGAGGGCGCGGCTCGGCTGTGCGCGGTCCACGGGCTCCGCCCCCACGACGCCGTGCAGCTGGCCTGTGCGCTCGCTGCCCGGACCGCTCTCCCGGAGTGCCGGACGTTCGCGGCCGTCGACCGGCAGCTGCGGGCAGCCGCCGCTGCGGAGGGCTTCACCCTGGTGCCGGCCTCCTCGGAGGTGTGACCGGGGCAGCCCCGGTCCGGACGCTGTGGGCGTCCGCCGGCGGGGCGCCGAAGACGGCGGGGTCGTGGGCCGGTGCCGGCTCGGTGGTCAGGTCGGCGGCCTCGATGCGGTCCCAGCGGAACCAGCGCGGGGCGTCGCGCTCCCGGCACCAGCCGACCAGGTACCAGTGGTCGCCGGTGCGGGCGAACAGGTGCGGCTCGACCCGGCGGCGCGAGGCGGTGCCCGCGCGGTCGCGGTAGGAGATCGCGACGACGCGGCGCCGGGCCAGCGCGTCCTCGACCACGGGCGCCGGGTCCGGGCGTCCACCCGGCCGGCCGCGCACCCACACCCGGCTCCCGAGGCGCTCCACCTCTGCCCGGGCCGCGGGACCGAGGACGTCGAGCACCTTCTCCAGCGCCGCGCGACCGTCGGCGGCGAAGGGCACGTCCGTCGCGCCGGCCAGCGCGACCGCCACCGCCACGGCCTGCGCGGCCGTGAGGTTGACCGGCGGGAGCGTGGCCGCGGCGTCGAGGACGTAGCCGCCGCCCGGGCCGGCGCTCGCCCAGATCGGGACGCCGGCCTGCTGCAGCGCGCCGACGTCGCGCTTCACCGTGCGGGTGGACACCTCCAGCCACGCCGCCAGCCGCCGCGCCGTCCGCCCGCGGGAGCCGGCCCGGCGCAGCTCCTCGGTCAGTGCGTGCAGCCGGTCGGTGCGGTTCACGCGGCAAGAGTGGCAGGAGACGGTGACAGGACGGTGTCACCGAGGGCGTCCGAGAGTGGGTGCATGACCACCGTCGCGCTCTTCCACTCCGTCCTCGGCGTCCGCCCCGGCGTCACCGACGCCGCGGACCGGCTGCGCACCGCCGGCCACGAGGTCGTCGTCGTCGACCAGTACGACGGCCGGGTGTTCGACGACTACGAGGAGGCCGGTGCGCTCTTCGAGTCGATCGGGATCCCGGCGCTGCTGGGCACCGCGCTCGACGGCGTCCGCGAGCTGCCCGACGGCTTCGTCGCCGCCGGCTTCTCCAACGGCGCGGGCATGGCCGAGTACGTCGCCACGCAGCGCCGCTGCAGCGGGGTCCTGCTGTTCTCCGGTGCGCTCCCGCTCGCCCTGCTCGGCGACGTCCCCTGGCCGGCCGGCCTGCCCGCTCAGCTCCACTACACGCTCGGCGACCCCTTCCGGCGAGAGGAGTGGGTGGCCGCGTTCGCCGACGACGTCGCGCGCGGCGGCGGCCGGCTCGAGGTCGTCGACCACGAGGGCGCCGGCCACCTGTTCACCGACCCGAGCCTGCCGGACGAGTACGACCCGCAGGCGACCGAGCGGCTGTGGCGCGAGGCGCTGGCCTTCTGCGAGCGGGTCGCCGGCTGACACGACGGAGGGCCCGGGGAGCGGTCGCTCCCCGGGCCCTCGATCGGTGCACCCCCGTGCCGGTCAGCGCCTGCGGCGGGCCTTCCGGAGCTCGCTCACCAGGAGCCCGACGCCGGCGCCGACCAGCAGCAGCCACAGCAGGCCGCCGTCGGCGAGGAAGCCCAGGGGCAGCGTCACCCCGGCGAGGACCACCAGCGCCAGGAGGACGTAGACAACGCCCGGGACGAGGGTGACCAGGTCGACCCGGCGCTGCGGCGGCGGGGCGTCCTGCGTCTCCAGCGCGGTCGGGTACTGCCACTGCTCGGCGAGCGCGCGCTCCTGCCAGCCGGTGGGGGTGGTGGGGAACTCGCTGTAGTCAGGCACGGGACACCTCCACGTCTCCGACGCCGTGCTCGATGGTCAGGACGAGGTCGGCGTCGCCGTCCCCGCCGGGGGCGCGGAACAGGCCGCCGTCACTGCGGCCGAGCAGGTCGACCTCGCCGATGCCGCTCTCGACGTCGATCCGCACGTCGGCGTCCCCGGGCACGGTGACGTCGAGGTCGCCCGCACCGTGCTCGATGCGCACCTCCAGCGGCCGGTCCCGGTCGCCGGGGCCGATCTCGGACAGGTCGACGTCGAGGTCGCCGGCGCCGAGGCGGTACACGTCGTCCACCTCCGCGACGCTCGTCGGCCGGTAGGTGCGGTCGCCGACGCCACCGCCGAAGTCGTCGTCGTCCCCGTCGGTCCACGGGACGGCGGAGGCGAACAGCAGCGCCACGGACAGGACGGCGCCGACGGCGATCAGCCCACGGCGCGGCGAGCGGCCGCGGGCGAAGCTGGACCCGACCAGCCCCAGGCCGACGACGAGCAGCGCGGTGGCGAGGACGCCGGTCGGGCCGAGGTCGAGGTCGGTGTAGCGGGTGACCAGGACCAGCAGCCCCACGGCGATCAGCAGCCCCGCGACGGTGATCCCGGCGACGGGGGAGCGGGGGCCGGGCGGCTGCGCCGGGGCGCCGTCGACGGGACGGCGCGGGCCGGCCGGCATGAGCAGCCACAGCAGCAGGTAGACGAGGACGCCCGAGCCGCCGGCGACGGTCAGGGCGACGAAGCCGACCCGCCACAGCAGCGCGTCGATGCCGCTGTACTCGGCGAGGCCGCCGGCGACACCGCCGACGACCTTGTCGGTGCGGCTGCGCCGGAGCGAGGAGCGGGCCACCGGTGGGGGTTCGGTGAGCGGAGCGGGAGGGGGTGCGGCGGTCATGGCGCAGAGCGTGCCGACCGGGCCGCCGCCACGGTATCGGGGAAGGCCCCCATCCGACCCTGGTCCTCCTCCTCCGGGGGCTTCCCGGTACCGGACGGGGGCCGCGCGGTGCGACGATCGTCGCGTGACGAGGACGGCGCCGACCCCTGCGGGCGGACCCCCGGCGGCTGCCCCGCCGGCCGCGAGCGGACCCGCGCCCGGCGGCCCCGTCGGCGTGCCCGGCGGCCTCGCCCCCGTGCCCGGCGCCGCGGCTCCGGTCACCATGGGGGACGGGCGGCCGCCGCTGGTCCGGCCCCGGTCGGGCCGGCTGCTGGCCGGGGTCGCGGCCGGGACGGCGGCGCACCTGCGCGTCGACCCGCTCGTCGTGCGGGTGGTCCTCGTCGCGCTGGCCACCACCGGCATCGGCGTCGTGGTCTACGCGCTGCTGTGGTTCTTCGTCCCGCTGGGCGACGCCGCACCGGCCCGCACGGAGTCGGAGCCGAGCCGGCGGCAGACCCTCGGCCTGGTCCTCTTCGGGCTCGGCGCCCTCGTGCTGGTCACCAACCTCTCCACCTGGGGCAACAGCGACCTCATCGCCCCGCTGCTGCTCGTCGGCGGCGGCCTGGCCGTCATCTGGCGCCAGCTCGACACCGACCGCACGCTCGCCCGCCCCGGCGTCCGGTGGGTGCTGGCCGGCGGGGGGCTGCTCGCCGCCGGCGGGGTGGTGCTGCTGCTGGCCACCACCGGGCAGCTGGCCAACGCCCGCAACGGGTTCACCGCCACCCTGGTCATCCTCGCCGGGGTGGTGCTGGCCACCGCGCCGTTCTGGCGCCGCCTGCTCGACTCCCGGGCCGCCGAGCGGACCGCCCGCATCCGGTCGGAGGAGCGGGCCGCGGTCGCCGCCCACCTGCACGACTCGGTGCTGCAGACCCTCGCCCTCATCCAGCGGCACGCCGACGACCAGCAGGCCGTCGCCCGGCTGGCCCGCAGCCAGGAGCGCGAGCTGCGCAGCTGGCTCTACGAGCCGGCGGCCGCGGCCGGCGGCACGTGGACGGCGCTGGTGTCGCAGATCGTGGCCGAGGTCGAGGCCGACCACGAGCTGACCGTCGACCCCGTCGTCGTCGGGGACGCACCGGTCGACGACGCGCTGGCCGCCCTCGGTGCAGCCGCCCGGGAGGCGCTGGTCAACGCGGCCAAGCACGCCGGCGTGACCTCCGCCGACCTCTACACCGAGGTGTCCGCGGCCCAGGTGTCGGTGTTCGTCCGCGACCGCGGGACCGGGTTCGAGCCCGCCGCGGTACCGGCCGACCGGCGCGGCCTGCGCGACTCGGTGAGCGGGCGGCTGACCCGCTTCGGCGGGACGGCGAGCGTCCGGTCCGCGCCGGGGGAGGGCACGGAGGTGGAGCTCTGCCTGCCCCGCGAGGCCGCGGCGTGAGCGACCGGCCCCGCGTCTACCTCGTCGACGACCACGCCATGGTCCGCGCGGGCGTGCGCGCCGAGCTGGGCGACTCGGTGACCGTGGTCGGGGAGGCCGCCGACGTCGACTCCGCGATCACCGGCATCCGTGCCGCCGCCCCCGACGTCGTGCTGCTCGACGTCCACCTGCCCGGCGGCGACGGGCGGGCGGTGCTCGAGGCGCTGCGCGCCGAGCTGCCGGAGGTGCGCTGGCTGGCGCTGTCGGTGTCCGACGCCGCCGAGGACGTCATCGCGGTCATCCGCGCGGGCGCCCGCGGCTACGTCACCAAGACCATCTCGGGGCCCGACCTGATCGCGGCGGTGCAGCGGGTGGCCGAGGGCGACGTCGTCTTCAGCCCCCGGCTGGCCGGCTTCGTGCTCGACGCGTTCGCCGCCTCGTCGCCGTCCGCCCCGCAGCCGGAGGACCCCGCCACCGACCCCGGCCTGAACCTGCTCAGCGCGCGCGAGCGCGAGGTCATGCAGCTGCTGGCCCGCGGCTACACCTACCGCGAGATCGGCGGGCGGCTGTTCATCTCGGTCAAGACCGTGGAGTCGCACGCGTCGAACGTGCTGCGCAAGCTCCAGCTGTCCAACCGCAACGAGCTCACCCGCTGGGCGGCCACCAACCGCCTGCTCTGAGGCGGGGTCGACCGGTCGGCTGACCGTCCCCTCGGCGTGACCGAGCGTCAACCTCCGACCCGGGCGTGTCCCACGTCACACCGATCGCACCACCCCAGAAAGGCGCCGCTCAGCCACCTCCCCGGTCATCGCGCGGCTCCCCGGCCGCCGACGCCGCCCGTCGCAGGCCCCGTACCTCCCGCCCGCCCCGGGCCATCCTCGGCCGATCGGGAACCGGGACGTGTCCGTCGGTCGCTGTCGCCCGGCGGACCTGACGAGGAGGAACGGGATGGCGGGACGGCGTACGAGGTCCGGCAGGACCGGCACGAAGGCGGTCGCGGCGGGACCTGCTTCTTCGGGACGAAGGCCTACTACGCGGAGCAGGCCGGCGCCGAGGCGGTCGTCGTCATGAACCAGGGCAACACCCCGGACCGGGAGGAACTGCTCGTCGCCGACGCCACGAGCGTGGACGAGCCGATCCCCGGGGCGCCCGGACCGGTCACCCACGGCATCCCCGTGGTCGGCGCGAGCTCCCAGGACGGACTGTCGCTGGCCGAGGACGGCTCGACCGCGTACGTGAACGTCCTGCCCGCCGAGACGCGCACCGACCACAACGTGATCGCCGAGCTGCCGGGCGAGAACCCCGACGACGTCGTCATGGCCGGTGCGCACCTCGACAGCGTCATCGAGGGGCCGGGGATCAACGACAACGGCTCGGGTTCGGCAGCGATCCTGGAGACGGCCCTGATGATGGCCGGCACCGAGCCGCAGAACACGCTGCGGTTCGCCTGGTGGGCCGCCGAGGAGCAGGGTCTGGTGGGCTCGGCCGACTACGTCGCGGGGCTGTCGCAGGAGGAGCGCGACCGCATCGCGCTCTACACGAACTACGACATGGTCGGCTCGCCGAACTACGTCTTCATGGTCTACGACGCCGACGAGTCGACCTTCCCGGCTCCCGAGGGCGTCACCATCCCCGAGGGCTCGGAGGCCGTCGAGGACGTCTACGAGTCGTACTACACGGCGATCGGTGAGCCCTACGACGACACCGAGTTCTCGGGGCGGAGCGACTACGAGGCGTTCATCCTCGCCGACTTCCCCTCGGGAGGGCTGTTCACGGGCGCCGAGGTGGTCAAGACCGAGGAGCAGGCAGCGATCTGGGGCGGCACGGCCGGGGAGCAGTTCAACCCGTGCTACCACCTGGCCTGCGACACCTACGAGAACAACGACACCACGCGCTCGAGGTGAACAGCGACCTGATCGCGTTCGCGATGCTGACGTTCGCGTACTCCACGGAGACCGTGAACGCCGTGCCGGGCAAGCCGGTCCCCGGCCGGCCGTTCGAGCTGCCCGAGCCCGCCGGCCCGGAGGGCACCTTCGCGGCGGAGGGCGACGGCGGACTGGGTCACCACCACGACGCCTGACACCGGGGAGGCCTGACACGAGGGTGGCGGGGCCGGTCGGCCTGGGACGGCCCCGCCACCCCGGCCACGGCGATCAGGCGGTGTGGACGACGTGGAAGGCCTCGGCCAGGCGGCCGGCGGGCAGGCCGAACCGGCGGGCGGTCTGGCTCATCCAGCCGGAGAGGAAGCCCTCGAGGTCGTCCATGTGGCTCACCTGCGTCACGTGGCTCTGCAGCGCGGCGAACTTCAGCTCGACCACGTCGGTGACGTCGACGGCGTGGTCCGCCCGCGGGCTGGCGCCCAGCCAGACCTCCGACACCGTCCACGCCTCCAGGCCCTCGTCGGCGAGCAGCTCGGGGAAGGCGAAGGGGTTGCGGGCGTCGGGGTAGACCGCGCGCAGCGTCGACTCGCCGACGGTCATGTGGTCGGGGTGGCTGGCCCCGACCCGCTCGTACCAGCGCTCCGGTGAGCTCGTCAGCACCCGCTGCGGGCGCACCTGCCGGATCACCCGGGAGATGTCGCGGCGCAGGTCGAGGGTCAGCTCCAGCCGGCCGTCGGGGTACCCCAGGAACCGGACGTCGGTCACGCCGACGGCGGCCGCGGCGGCCCGCTGCTCGTCCCGCCGCAGCGGACCCATCCGTTCGCGCGGCGTCTCGTCGAAGCCGCCGGCGTCGCCGTCGGTGACGATGCAGTAGGTGACCTCGGTGCCGGCCGCCGTCCACGTGGCGACGGTGCCGGCGCTGCCGAAGTCGACGTCGTCGGGGTGGGCGAGCACGCAGAGGGCGCGCTCCACGTGCGCGGCGGGGGCGGCGGGCAGGGGGGCGGTCACCCGGGGAGCCTAGACAGAGGACCCTCCTGCCCCCGCCACTCGCCGGCCGCCCGGCCCTCACCTCCGCAGGCCGGCCAGCTTCTCCGGGTTCCGGACGACGAGCACCTGCTCCACGCGGCCGTCGGCGACGACCAGCGACATGGTCATGTACGGCTCCCCGCCGGTCCGGACGACGACACCCGGGGCGCCGTTGAGGTCGGTGACCTCGATCCCCAGGTCCGGCATCGCCATCCCCTCGGCGGCGGTGGCCCGCAGGAACCGCAGCACCTTGTCCCGGCCGGTGATCGGCCGCAGCGCCGCCTTCGCCCGTCCTCCGCCGTCGGTCACCAGGACGACGTCGGGGGCCAGCAGCGCGACGAGCTCGGCGACGTCCCCGCCGGCGGCCGCGGCGAGGAACCGCTCGGTCACCTGGCGCTGCGTGCGCCGGTCGGTGTCGAACCGGGGACGCCGCGCCTCGACGTGCTCGCGCGCCCGGTGCGCCTGCTGGCGGACGGCGGACTCCGAGCGCCCGAGCGCGGCGGCCACCTCGGCGACCGGCAGGCCGAACACCTCGCGCAGCACGAAGACGGCGCGCTCGACGGGGGTGAGGGTCTCGAGGACGACGAGCAGGGCCAGCGACACCTGCTCGCCCAGCTCCGCGGCCTCCTCCGGTCCCCGGGCGGCCTCGTCGGTCAGCAGGGGCTCGGGCAGCCACGGGCCGACGTAGGTCTCGCGCCTCGAGCGGGCGGACCCGAGCCGGTCGAGGGCCAGCCGGGAGGTGACCTGCACCAGGTAGGCCCGCGGGTCGGCGACGTCGTCCCGGGCGGCCGACGACCAGCGCAGCCACGCGTCCTGGACGACGTCCTCGGCGTCGGCGATGCTGCCGAGCATCTGGTAGGCGACGGTGAACAGCAGCCGCCGGTGCCGGTCGAAGGCCGCCAGCCCGGCGTCCGGAGCCGACGGCTGCGGAGTGCTCACGACGGCGGGGCCGCCGCGGTGCGGGCGGTCGGGACGGGGACCTCGCAGCGGTCCCGGAAGCCCTGGCTGGTCAGGCCCAGTGCGCTGTTGAAGCGCGACCGGGAGTTCTCCACGGCGACCATCATCGTCAGCTCGACCAGGGCGGCGTCGTCCAGATCGCGCCGCAGGCCGGCCACCATCTCGTCGGTCACGGCCGGCGGGGTGAGGCTCGTCGCCTCTGCGTAGGCCAGCACCCGCCGTTCGAGGTCGGTGAAGACGTCGCTGTCCCGCCACCGCGGGACGTCGCGCAGCTTGACCGGGTCGGTGCCCTTCCGGGTGGCGACCCAGTAGCCGAAGTCGACGCACCAGGAGCAGCCGATCGTGACGGCGGAGGCCATCTGGGCGAGGTCCTTGAGCGTGGGGTCGAGCGCGTGCCACTTCTCCAGGGCCATCTCGTGCCGGGCGTTGGTCACCAGCACGCGGGGGTTGTGCCCCATCGCGGCGGCCGGGTCGGCGACGGTCCCGAACCGCCGGCGCGAGTACCACTCCGTCAGCCGGTAGACGAGGGTGCGGGGCGGGTCGAGCGGGATGCGGGCGGTGCTGCTGCGGGTCATGTCCGGCTCCTCTCCAGGGGACGTCCATGGAGACGACGCAGCCGCCCGTGGTGTGACATGCCGGCGCAGACCGGGTGGCCGGATCCGGGGCCCCCCGCGACCGGGCACCCGGGGGCATGCTGACCCGGCCCGGCCGTGCCGCACGGGACGCTCCTGCCCGGCACGCCTGGTGAGGGGAGGCGACATGGACCCCGCACTGTCGCGAGCGCTGGAGCGCGTCGCCGACGGGCTCGCGCAGATGGGGGCCGGGAACCCCGGTCCGTACGCGGCCTGCTGGGCCGACTCCGCCGACGTGACGCTGTTCGGTGCGTGGGGGCCGATCGAGAAGGGCCACCACGCAGTCACGAGGACCTTCGAGTGGGTGGGCAGCCGCTTCGCCGACGGCCGGCTCGTCCCGCGGTACGAGGTGGTCGAGCACAGCGGCGACCTCGCGTACACGGTCGGCACCGAGGAGGGCACGGTGCGCGTCGACGGTGGCGAGCCCCGGCCGATGGCGATCCGGGTGACGCACGTCTACCGGCGGGTCGAGGGCGACTGGTGGCTGGTGCACCGCCACGCCGACTTCCCGCCCGCCGACCAGCGACGCTGACCGACGACGACGGGGTCCCCTACAGGCGGCCGCGGCCCTGGCGGAGCAGCATCATGCCCAGCGCGGCGCCGTCCGGGCCGAGCGCGGCCTGGAACCGGGCGAGCACCTGCTGCTCGCGGGAGAGGGAGAGCCGCGTGCCGCCGCTGGCGCGGCGCAGCTCACCGATCTCGTGGGACACCGCCAGCCGGCGCTGCACCAGGGCGATGAGCGCGGCGTCGCAGGCGTCGATCTCCTCGCGCAGCTCGGCGATGCGCTCGTCCGCGGCGGGAGTGGTGGGGAGGGTGGCGGTCATCGGGGTCCTCCGGGGCGGAACGGTGGCCGTCGGACCCCGGGAACGAGAAACGCCCCGGGCTCCTCGGGCCCGGGGCGTCTGTTGCGGCGGTTGCTCAGCCAGCGGCGACGGACACCGGATCCCGGTGGCCGTAGGAAAAGACGACGGTGGCGAGCAGCACGTCGGCGAGTGTGCCACACCGCCCGTGGCGGACGCCACGACGGCGGCGGGTGGAAGGCGCTGAGCCGTCACCCGTCCGAACTACAGTGGTGTGGCTATGAGCAGCGTGCAGCAGGCCCTCCCCGGTACCGCCGCTCTCCAGCGCTCCGCCCCCGGCTCGGCCGGCCGGGAGCTGGACCGGATGCTGGCCGGCCTCAACGGCCCCCAGCGCCAGGCCGTCGTCCACGAGGGCGGCCCGCTGCTCATCGTCGCCGGTGCCGGCTCGGGCAAGACGCGCGTGCTCGCCCACCGCATCGCCTACCTGCTGGGCGCCCGCGGGGTGCAGCCCGGTGAGGTCCTCGCGATCACCTTCACCAACAAGGCCGCCGGGGAGATGAAGGAGCGCGTGGCCCAGCTCGTCGGCCCGCGCGCCCGCGCCATGTGGGTGTCGACGTTCCACTCGATGTGCGTGCGCATCCTGCGCGCCGAGGCCGCCAAGCTGGGCCTGAAGTCGTCGTTCACGATCTACGACCAGGGCGACTCGGTGCGGCTGATGACGATGGTCGCCCGCGACCTCGACCTCGACGCGAAGCGCTACCCCGGACGCAGCCTCGCCGCCCAGGTGTCCAACCTGAAGAACGAGCTGGTCGACGAGGAGTCCTACGTCCCGACGACGGCGCCGGAGAAGGTGCTCGCCGAGGCCTACCGGCTCTACCAGCAGCGGCTGCGCGAGGCGCACGCGCTGGACTTCGACGACCTGATCATGACGACGGTGCACCTGCTGCAGGCGTTCCCCGACGTCGCCGAGCACTACCGCCGCCGCTTCCGCCACGTGCTCGTCGACGAGTACCAGGACACCAACCACGCGCAGTACGTGCTGGTCCGCGAGCTGGTCGGTACCGGTGAGGGGCCGGTCCCGCCGGCCGAGCTGTGCGTGGTCGGCGACGCCGACCAGTCGATCTACGCCTTCCGCGGCGCGACGATCCGCAACATCGACGAGTTCGAGCGCGACTACCCGCAGGCCACGACGATCCTCCTCGAGCAGAACTACCGCTCGACGCAGCGCATCCTCAAGGCGGCCAACACCGTCATCGCCAAGAACACCGGCCGCCGTCCCAAGAGCCTGTGGACCGACGCCGGCGACGGCGAGCTGATCGAGGGCTACGTCGCCGAGAACGAGCACGACGAGGCCGCCTGGGTCGCCGAGCAGATCGACGCGCTGGTGGACGAGGGGAAGGCGGCCCCCAAGGACATCGCCGTCTTCTACCGGACCAACAACGCCTCCCGTGTGTTCGAGGAGGTGTTCATCCGCGTCGGCATGCCCTACAAGGTCGTCGGCGGGGTGCGCTTCTACGAGCGCAAGGAGGTCCGCGACGCGCTGGCCTACCTCAAGGTGGTGGCCAACCCGGCCGACGTCGTCAGCCTGCGCCGGGTGATCAACACGCCCAAGCGCGGCATCGGCGACAAGGCGGAGTCCTGCGTCGAGCAGTTCGCCGACCGGGAGCGGATCGCCTTCGCCACCGCGCTGCGCCGCTGCCCGGAGATCACCGCGCTGGCGCCGCGCTCGCTCAAGGCGCTGCAGGACTTCGTCGCCCTGCTGGAGGAGTTCGAGCAGCTGGTCGAGACCGGCTCGGGCCCCGCGGCCCTGCTCGAGAGCATCCTCGACCGCACCGGCTACCTCGCCGAGCTGGAGGCCAGCAACGACCCGCAGGACGAGGGGCGCGTCGACAACCTCAACGAGCTCGTCTCGGTGGCCGCGGAGTTCGAGGCGACGAACCCCGGCGGCACGGTCACCGACTTCCTCGAGCAGGTGTCGCTGGTGGCCGACGCCGACCAGATCCCCGTGTCCGGCGACGAGGCCGGCGTCGTCACGCTGATGACGCTGCACACCGCCAAGGGCCTGGAGTTCCCCGTCGTCTTCCTCACCGGGCTGGAGGACGGCGTCTTCCCGCACCTGCGGGCGCTGGGCGACCCGCGGGAGCTGGAGGAGGAGCGGCGGCTGGCCTACGTCGGCATCACCCGCGCGCGGCAGCGGCTGTTCCTCTCCCGCGCCACGGTCCGCACCAGCTGGGGCCAGCCGGCCTACAACCCGCCGTCGCGGTTCCTCGACGAGCTGCCCGGCGAGGCCGTGCACTGGGCCCGCGTCGACCCGACGCCGGCACCGAGCACCGGGTACGGCTCGGCGCAGTCGAGGGTGGCCGCGACCGGGCTGTCCACCGGCGGGCTGCGCGGCGGCGCGGGCAACCGCGCGGTGATCTCCGTCGAGGTCGGCGACCGGGTCAGCCACGACGCGTTCGGCCTCGGCACGGTGGTCGAGGTCAACGGCGCAGGGGACAAGGCGCAGGCCACGGTGGACTTCGGCTCGGGCGGCACCAAGCGCCTCGTCCTGCGCTACGCCCCTCTCGTCAAGCTCTGACCGGCCTCACGCCGCGGCCGGGGCGGGGCCTCACGCCGCGGCCAGGGCGGTGACGCCCGCGGCCAGCTGGGTCCGTGTCTGCCGACGACGCACTGCTGGACGTTGCCGCCACGCTCCTCGCCGCTCGCCCGGCCGCCTCCATGGACGACGTCGCGCGTGCGGTCGGCGTCAGCCGGGTCACGCCGTTCCGCCGGTTCCCCAGCCGATCGACCCTGATCGGCACGCTGTGCCGGCAAGCGGTCGAGGCCTTCATCGCGGCGACCGGCCCCGCCGGTGCCGAGGACGGTGACGACCCGGTGCTCGCCCTGCGGGGTCTGGTGGGCCGGCTGGTCCCGCTCGGCGCCCGCTACGGCCGGCTCATCACCCAGCCCCCCGAGGAGCTGGTCGAGCAGGACCTCCTGGCACGCGCGGCCGCCGGCGAGGAGCGGGTGCGCCTCCTGGTCCGACGAGGTCAGGAGGCCGGCGTCTTCCGGGTCGACGTCGACCCCGAGTGGGTCCTGACGGTGCTGACCTGGCTGGTCGTGGGTGCCGCGGACGGCGTGCGGCTCGGCCGGCTGGCACCTGCCCGCGTGGAGCCGTCCGTGGCCGACACCGTCCTGCGGCTCGTCGTCAGGGACGCCGGGTGAGCCGTGCGGTGGGCCGGACGGCCACGCCGGGGTGGAGGTCGGTGACCGGATCGGTCACGACCCCGGTCGTGGCACGGTGGTCCCCGGCTCGGGTGGCACCAAGCGCCTCGCTCGGCGCTACGCCCCTCTCGTCGAGCGCCGGCACGGTCGTCCTCCGGCCGACACCGCGGCCACGTGCCGTCCCCGACCTGCGCCGCACTGCCCGGCGTCCCGGCCAGCCGGTCTCCGGCCCTCGCTGTGCCGGTGTTCCTCGTGCACCGCGGGTCCTGCAGCGCCGCTGGAGCACGAGCAACACCCACGACGCAGGTGCGTGACCGTGCCCTGCAGAGTCTGGCTCAGATGGCGACGCCGTGGTCGGCGAGCCACTCCTCGGGGTCGATTGGCCGGCCGGTCATGCTGCCGCGGTTGATCTGGTAGTGCAGGTGGGGGCCGGTCGACTGGCCCTCGTTGCCGATCTTGGCGATCTGGTCGCCGGCGTGCACGATGTCGCCGGCCTCGACGTCGTAGTAGCGCATGTGGCCGTAGACGTGCACGTTGCCGTCGGCGTCCTGCACGTAGACGGCGTTGCCGTACCCCGAGGCCGGCCCGGCGCGCAGCACGACGCCGTCGGCGGCCGCGTAGACCGGGGTGCCCAGCGGGCCGGCCAGGTCGATGCCGTAGTGCATCGAGCCCCAGCGCATGCAGAAGCAGGTGGTCATGCGGCCCTGCGCGGGCAGGACGGTCTGCGGCTCCCGGGCGGCGCGCGACGCCGCGAGCTCGCTCAGCCGCTGCTGGGCCTCGGCCTGGCTGATCCCGCGGCGGGCCTCGGCGTCCTCCACGTCCCCGGCCAGGCCGACGTCGGCCGCGCCCAGTCCGTAGTCGGCGGCACTGACGGAGACGGGCGTCGGCGCCCCGCCGGTGAAGGCGGGGACGGCGGCGAGCACGGCCCCGACCACGAGCGCGGCCAGCCAGAGCGGCCCGCGCCGGCCGGGCGGGCGGCGCACGGTGCGGCGCGCGGCCGGCTCGGCGGTGTCCTGGGAAGGGGTCTCGGGAGCGGCGGCGCGGACGTCGGCAGGTGCCCCCACCCGGGACGGCGCGGCGGTGACGGGCGCGGCGTTGCCCGCCGGGCGCTCGAGGAGCGCGGGACCACTCTGCCGGGCCACGGGACACCCTTCGTCCACGCTCCCGGGACCACTGTGCGCAGCGGTCCGCCGGGGGAGCGACGGCGGTGGAGGCGCCCGGGAGGACGCCCGCCGGTGGGTACCGGCGCCGTGATCGGACCGTAACGTGCAGTCACCGACGAGCGGGGTAGGCGACGCTGCGTGTCGTCATGTCCCCACCGTGACCCCTCAGGCGACCGCCGCCGGGGCCAGCCGGACGGGCGCCGCCGGGCGCACGCCGGCCAGGGTCGCGGCCACCTCGTCGACGACGCCGCGGTGGAAGGGCAGCGACAGGTGCCCGACGCCGCGGACGAGCACGTTGCGCGCCTGCAGGTCCGGGTGGTCGCAGCGCCCGGCCCGCGTGGGGACGACCATCTGGTCGAGGTCGCTGTAGAGCGCGGTCATGCGGGTCGACCAGCCGGGCGCGGGCTGCTCGAGCTCACGCAGCACGGGGGAGCCCGGCCGCAGCTGGCGCACCATCGGCGTCGGCAGCAGGTGGGCGAGCACCGACCCGCCGTGCGGCGTCCCGAGCGTCACCAGCGACTCCACCCGCCGGCCGCCGCCCTGCCGCTGTACGTGGTAGCGGGCGATCAGGCCGCCCAGGCTGTGCCCCACGACGTGGATGCGGTCGTGCCCGGTCTGGGTGCAGATCCGCTCGATGTGCTCACCGAGCTCGCGGGCGCCCCGGGCGACGTCGCCCAGCATCGGGCTGTAGTTCCACGTGCAGACCTGGGCGAAGCCGCGCCGCCGCAGCCCGCGGCGCATCACCGTGAAGATCGAGCGGTTGTCGACGAGACCGTGCACCAGCAGCACCGGGGTGCGGGCGGCCAGCGGGTCGGCGGCGAACAGCGCGCGCACGCCGGGCGGCTGCTCACCGGGGCGGCAGCGGGGGTCGAGCCGCAGGACCTCGTCGCCCGCGCCCAACGGGTACATGACCACGTGCGCGCCGACCCAGGCCAGCTCGGTCAGCCCGCCGGCGATGGCGGCCGGTGTGGCCAGTGTGCGCAGGAGACCCCGTGGCGTGACCGGGGAGGGGACTGCCGTGTGCGACTCTGGACGGCACCCGGGGTCGCCGGTCGCGCGCATGGCTGGTCCTCCCCGTCGGTCGGCCACCGCTCCGGTCCCGGGACCCGGGAGTTCGTGGGTGGCCGGAGCACCCTGCCCGTGCTCCGTTCACACGACGGTAATGCCCTCGTGTGGCGACGGTCACACAGACGATGCCGGATCTCGACGACATCGAGGCCGCTTCGTGACACTTCTCGACGAAGGAGGCCTCGTGGCCGCCCGGGACCGCTCTGCCCGCGACGACCGCACCCGCGGCGGGACCGCCCGGCGCACCGGCTCCGCCGCCGCGCGCGACCGGGGGACCGGGGGCATCCGGCCGGCCGGCAACCGGCGGCCGCAGGCGGCGACGGGCCGTCCGGCGGGTCCCGCTGCCGGCCCGGTGTCCGCGGACGGCCTGATCGTCGGCGAGGCGCCGCGCGCCGCGCGGGTCGCCGGGGCCCTCCTCGTCCTGGCCGGCCTGGCCGGGGCGGCCGCGCTGTTCCCGCTCTACCTCGTCGTCGGGGGCCAGGAGCTGACCCTCGGCCGGGGCGTCGGCGGCGTGCTGGTCGGGCTCGTCGTCCCGCTGGCGTCGGTGACGGTCGGGGGAGGGCTGGCGGCCGGCCGGGTCCCCCGGTTCGGGCTGGCCTACGCGGGGGTGGGCGGGGTGCTCGCGCTCGGCTCGCTGCTCATCGAGGTCTACCGCGGCAGCAGCTCGACGGTGCGGCCCGGCATCGAGGTGCTCGCCGGCGAGCGGGTGCTCACCAGCACGGTGACGACGGGGGCCGGCTGGTGGCTGCAGGTGCTCGCGCTCGGGCTGACCGTCCTCGCCGGCGGGTGCGCCGCCGCGGTGTGGGGGCGCACGCTGATGGAGGACCGCGGCGCCCTCGACCCCGCCCGGCCCGCGCTGGCCGGTGGCGCCGTGCTGCTCGGCGTCCTCACCGTGCTGTGCCTGGCCCTGCCCGCCGCCGACGTCCCCGACCGGCTCGTCGCCGACCCGGCCACCGGACTGGAGGTCGTGGTCGAGCAGCAGGGCCCGCAGGCGCTGCTCGAACGCCCCGGGCTGGCGCTCCTGGGCGGGCTGCTCCTGGCCGGCGCCGTCCTGCTCGGCGCGGTCCTCGCGCCGTCGCTGCGGCCGCGGCTGGGCGCCGTCGGCGGCCTGCTCGCCCTCACCGTGACCGTGCTCGCGGCCGGGCTGACCGGGTTGCGCGACGCGGTCGCCGGCCCGGACCTCGAGTGGACCGTGCCCGGCGCGGGGCTGCTGGCCGCCGGTGTGGCCTACGGGCTGCTCACCGTGCTCGCCTGGCGGCTGCGCCGGACACCGGCGCCGTGACGACCGGCGGGAGCGGGAGCGAGCGGGTCACCGAGCGGCTGCGGGTCGTCGTCGCCGGGCCCGACGCCCCGGAGGACCCCCGCGCCGTGGCCCTGGCCCGCGCCCTGCGCGACGCGGGTGCGGAGGTGGTCCTGACCGGCGTCCCGCGGTCGGCCGGGCAGCTGGCGGCCACCGTGGTGCAGGAGGACGCCGACGCCGTCGGTCTCGCCGGTGCGGCCCCGGGGCTGCTGGCCGACCTGCTCGGACGGCTGTCCGGTGCCGGCGTGGACGACGTCACCGCCTTCGTGCTCGGCGGACCGGAGGACGGCGACCTGCCCGCGGGCGTGCGGCGGTTCCCCGACGGCACCCCGCCCGGCGACGTCGTGGCCGCGCTGCACCGCGCCGGCGGGACCGGCGCCGCGGCACCGGGGCGGCACCCGGGCGAGGGTGCCGGCGAGCGCGCCCTGTGACGCCACACACCCCTCCCACGCCGGTGCGACGACCCGGACGGGCGGGAGCTACGGTGCCTGTTCGTGGATCTCTTCGAGTACCAGGCGCGTGACCTGCTGGCCTCGCACGGCGTGCCCGTGCTCCCCGGCGGCGTGGCCGAGACACCCGACCAGGCCGAGGCGATCGCGCGGGAGATCGGCACGCGCGTCGTCGTCAAGGCGCAGGTGAAGACCGGTGGCCGCGGCAAGGCCGGCGGCGTCAAGCTGGCCGACGACGCCGACGAGGCGAGGGCCCGCGCCCAGGACATCCTCGGACTGGACATCAAGGGGCACATCACCCACCGCGTGATGGTCGCCCAGGCCAGCGACATCGCCGAGGAGTACTACTTCTCCTACCTGCTCGACCGCGCCAACCGCACCTTCCTGGCCATGGCCAGCGTCGAGGGCGGCATGGAGATCGAGCAGCTCGCCGTCGAGCGCCCGGAGGCGCTGGCCCGCATCCCCGTCGACGCCACGGTCGGCGTCGACACCGCCAAGGCCACCGAGATCGTCGACGCCGCGGGCTTCCCCGCCGAGGTGCGCGACCAGGTGATCGCGATCGCCGTCCAGCTGTGGGACGTCTTCAGCAAGGAGGACGCCACCCTCGTCGAGGTCAACCCGCTGGCGAAGGCGCCCGACGGCACCGTGCTCGCGCTGGACGCGAAGGTGACCCTCGACGAGAACGCCGCCTTCCGGCACGCCGGGCACGCGGCGCTCGAGGACTCCGCCGCGGCCGACCCGCTCGAGGCCCGGGCCAAGGAGAAGGACCTCAACTACGTCAAGCTCGACGGCGAGGTCGGCATCATCGGCAACGGCGCCGGCCTGGTCATGAGCACCCTCGACGTCGTCGCCTACTCCGGTGAGGAGTTCGGCGGCGTGAAGCCGGCCAACTTCCTCGACATCGGCGGCGGCGCCTCGGCCGAGGTCATGGCCAACGGCCTGGAGATCATCCTCTCCGACCCGGCCGTGAAGAGCGTCTTCGTCAACGTCTTCGGCGGCATCACCGCCTGCGACGCCGTCGCCAACGGCATCGTCTCCGCGCTGGGCATCCTCGGCGACGAGGCGAGCAAGCCGCTCGTCGTCCGGCTCGACGGCAACAACGTCGAGGAGGGCCGCCGGATCCTGGCCGAGGCCAATCACCCGCTCGTCACCGTGGTCGACACGATGGACGGCGCCGCGCGCCGGGCCGCCGAGCTCGCCGCCGCCTGAAGCCCCTCCCTGAGAACAGGACCCGAGAGATGTCGATCTTCCTCAACGAGAACAGCAAGGTCATCGTCCAGGGCATGACCGGCTCCGAGGGGCGCAAGCACACCCAGCGCATGCTCGCCTCCGGCACCGCCATCGTCGGCGGCGTCAACCCGAAGAAGGCCGGCGAGAGCGTCGACTTCGACGGCGCCAGCGTGCCGGTCTTCGGCAGCGTGTCCGAGGCGATGAAGGAGACCGGCGCCGACGTCAGCGTCATCTTCGTGCCCCCGGCCGGCGCCAGGGGCGCGGTCGTCGAGGCCGTCGACGCGCAGATCGGGCTCGCGGTCGTCATCACCGAGGGCATCCCGGTGCACGACTCGACGTCCTTCTGGGCGCACGCCCAGGGCGGCTCGACCCGGATCGTCGGCCCAAACTGTCCCGGCCTGATCAGTCCCGGGCGCTCGAACGCCGGGATCATCCCGGCCAACATCACCCAGCAGGGCCGCATCGGCCTGGTCAGCAAGTCGGGCACGCTGACCTACCAGATGATGTACGAGCTCCGGGACATCGGTTTCTCCACCTGCGTGGGCATCGGCGGCGACCCGGTCATCGGCACCACGCACATCGACTGCCTGCAGGCCTTCCAGGACGACCCGGAGACCGAGGCCATCGTCATGATCGGTGAGATCGGTGGCGACGCCGAGGAGCGGGCCGCGGAGTTCATCAAGGCCAACGTGACCAAGCCGGTCGTCGGCTACGTCGCCGGCTTCACCGCCCCGGAGGGCAAGACCATGGGCCACGCCGGCGCCATCGTCTCCGGCTCGGCCGGCACGGCGCAGGCGAAGCAGGAGGCCCTCGAGGCCGCGGGCGTCAAGGTCGGCAAGACGCCGTCGGAGACCGCCCGTCTCATGCGGGAGATCGTCGGCTCCTGAGGGGAGGACCCCGTGCCCCCACCGCTGGCAGGCCCGCGGCGGGACCCTGCACGGGGCTACGGACGTCACAGGGGCGTCCGCCCGGTCCGTCCACCGGACCTGGCGGACGCCCCTGCGGGTACGCGGCGGCAGGCCGAGCAGGTGAGGACCGACCTCCGCACCGCGCCGGCAGCGGCCGGGGCCGGGCCCGGTCGGGCCAGGGTCACGATCCCGCCCGCGGTGGGAGCGGGGGAGCGTGGCGCGGTTGCACCCGGGTGTGGCGGGGGAGAGCATCCGCGTCGCGCCGTACCGATGTGACGAGAGGTAGCCGAACCATGACGTCCAGCCAGCCCCCCGAGCAGCCCGGGGGCCACGGGCAGCCGGGGCCGGGCGGTCAGCCGGACCACGGCCAGCAGCCTCCCGCCGCCCCGCCGTACGGCCAGCAGTCGCAGGAGCAGCCGTACGGCGCCCAGCCGCCCCACGACCCGTCCTACGGTCAGCCCCCGTACGGGCAGCCGGCGTACGGGCAGGTGCCCTACGGCCAGCAGTTCCCGTACGGGCAGGTGCCCTACGGCCAGCCGTACGGCCAGCAGCCCCCGTACGGGCAGGTGCCCTACGGCCAGCCGTACGGCCAGCAGCCCCCGTACGGCCAGCAGTCCCCGTACGGGCAGCCGTTCCCCTACGGCGCCCCACCGCCCCACGGACCGGGTCCCGGTCGCGTGGCCGGCACGGGCTTCGACCTCGGGCGGCTGAGGCCGGCCGACCACGTCGTCGCCGCCGGCGCGCTGGTCTACCTGGTGCTGGCGGTCCTGCCGTGGGTCACCTACTCCAGCGACAGCTTCGACATCCCGGGCTTCGACGTCCCGGCGGTCAGCTACAGCTACTCCGGCTTCACGTCGAGCGGCCTGGTCACCTTCAGCTTCGTGCTGCTGCTCCTGGCGGCGGTGTGGGCGCTGCTGCCGGCAGTCGTGGAGCTGCCGCTGGGCTTCCCGCGCAGCTGGGTCACCGTCGGCCTCACCGGCCTGGCGACGCTGCTCACGCTGATCGCCTTCCTCCAGCTCGCCACGCTGACCGACGTCGACTTCCCGGTCTTCGGCCTGCTCGCGCTGCTGGTCGCCGCCGCCGTCACGGTGTTCGCCGTCCTTCGGCTGCTGCCCGAGCTGCGCACCGGGCCGGCACTGCCCGGCGGTCCCGCCGGCGCCGCGCCGTGGGCCGGCCGGCAGGCGCCCGACCCCGGACAGCGGTACGCGGACCCGCCCGGTCCGGGGCAGTCGACCGACCCGGGGCAGTACGGGCAGCCCGGTCCGTCGTGGGGTCAGCCGCCGGCGACCGGCCAGCAGCACCCCGAGCAGGCCGGACAGCCGTACACGCCGTCCCCGGCGACCGACCCGGGCGCGCAGCGCCCGACCGGTCAGCCCGGCGGCTCGGGCGCGTCGGGCCAGGGCCGGTCCTGACCGGGGCGTCGACCCCGCCCGGCTGACACCGGCGTCGGTCCACCGCCGGCGTGCGCGGACCGGACGGCGTCCCGGCGCGTGCGCCGCCCATCCGGCAGCGCGGCTTGCGACAGTGGGGGCGTGGTCTCCCTGCTCGCCCGCCTGCCCCTGCCCGGGCAGCGCGACCCGGACGCCCGCCGGCCCTGGTACCCGGGCGCGCTCGCCGCTGCCGCCGCGCTGGCGGTGTCGGTGCTCGGACTCGTCGGTCTGGGCCTCGCGGTCGTCGTGGTGCAGACCCTCGACCCCTCCGGCGGGCTCCCGGTCGGCGGCTCGGCCCGGGTGGCCGGACAGCTCTGGCTGCTCGCCCAGGGCGGGGGACTGCGGCTGCCCTCGGGCCCGCTGGTGCTGGCGCCCCTGCTGCTGACCCTCGCTGTGGCGTGGGGGCTGTCCCGTGCCGCACGGGGTGTCGTCCGGGTGGCCGACCCGGTGGGTGCACGGGGCGCCGCCGGGGTGGCCGGGTCCGTCGTCGCCGTCCACGTGGCGCTCGCCGTGCTGCTCGCGCTGGCCGTCGACGGGCCCGGAGCGCGCACCGACCTGCTGCGCTGCGCCGCCGGACCGGCCGTCCTCGCGGTGGCCGCCGCGGGCTGGGGGGTGCTGCGCGAGAGCGGCCTGCTCGACGACGTCCTCGACCGGCTGCCCGGCGCGGTCCGGGCGGTGCTGCCCGCCGTCCTCGCCGGGCTGCTGACCGCGCTGGGTCTGGGCGCCGCGGTCGTCGCCGTCGCGCTGGCCGCCGACACCGCGGGCTACGCCGCCGTGGCGGGCTCGCTCGGCGGCTCGGGCGCCGGTGCGGTCGGCCTGCTCGCGCTCGGCGCGCTGCTGCTGCCCAACGCCGCCGCCGCGGCCCTCGGGGTGGCGGCCGGTCCGGGCTTCTCCGTGGGCGCCGGGACCGTGGTCTCGGTGCACGGGATCAGCCTGGGCCCGGTGCCGGCGCTGCCGCTGCTGGCCGCCCTGCCCGACACCCAGGCGGTGCCGCTGCTGGCCTTCGTCTCGCAGGCGGTGCCGGCGCTCGCCGGCCTGGTCGCCGGCGTCACGCTGGGCCGGCGCATGACCGACGACGACGGCGGCTCCGTGGTCGCCGGCCTGTGGGGCGTGCTCACCGGTGGGCTGCTCGGCCTGGCCGCGGGTGTGGTCGCCGCGGTGGCCGGCGGCTCGCTGGGCGACGGCGCCCTCGCCGACGTCGGCGCCCCGCCGGTGTCCACCGCGCTCGCCGTCGCCGCCCAGGCCGGCATCGCCGCCGCGGTCAGCGGCGCAGTCGCGCGCTGGCGCTCACCGGGCTGACCGCCCTCGTCCAGAGGCGCGCGCCGGGCGGGTGACCTGCTGGAACGGCCCTCCTGCAGGGGCCCGCCTCGAGCGTGCGAGCAGTGGGGGGCAGGAGGGTCCTTATAGGGTCGCGGGCGTGCCCGCCCCCGTACGCCCACCGCGGGCGCGGGTCGTCGTCCTGCTCTCGGGCGCCGGGTCGCTGTGCGCCGCGCTGCTCGAGGCCACCGACGACCCGGGCTACCCGGCCGACGTCGTCGCCGTGGTCAGCGACCGCGACGCCCCGGGCCTCGAGCACGCCCGCCGCCGTGGCCTGCCCACCGCCACCTGCCGGCTGCACGACTTCCCCGACCGCGCCGCCTGGGACCGCGCGCTGGCCGACGCGATCGCCGCGCACCGCCCCGACCTCGTCGTCTCGGCCGGGTTCATGAAGATCGTCGGGCCCGCGGTGCTGGCGCGCTACGAGGGCCGCCTGGTCAACACCCACCCCGCGCTGCTGCCGGCCTTCCCCGGCGCGCACGCCGTCCGCGACGCGCTGGCCGCCGGGGTCGAGGTCACCGGCAGCACGGTGCACCTGGTCGACGCCGGCCTCGACACCGGCCCGGTGCTGGCCCGGCGCGAGGTGCCCGTCCTCCCCGGCGACGACGAGGCCCGCCTGCACGAACGGATCAAGGCCGTGGAGCGCACGCTCCTGGTGGACACGGTGGCGCGACTCGTCACCGGGACGACGGAGGAGAGCCCCCGATGACCGAGACCCGGACGCCGGTGCGGCGTGCCCTGCTGGGTGTCTACGACAAGGCCGGTGTCGAGGAGCTCGCCCGTGGCCTGGCCGAGGCCGGCGTCGAGCTGGTCAGCACGGGGGCGACGGCCCGCCGGATCGCCGACGCCGGGGTGCCGGTGACGCCGGTCGAGCAGGTCACCGGCTTCCCCGAGTGCCTCGACGGACGGGTGAAGACGCTGCACCCGGCGGTGCACGCGGGCATCCTCGCCGACCGCCGCAGGCCCGAGCACGTGCAGCAGCTCGACGAGCTCGGCATCGCCGCCTTCGACCTGGTGGTGGTCAACCTCTACCCCTTCACCGACACCGTGGCCTCCGGTGCGACGCCGGACGAGTGCGTCGAGCAGATCGACATCGGCGGGCCGGCGATGGTCCGCGCCGCGGCGAAGAACCACCCGTCGGTGGCCGTCGTCGTCGACCCGGCGCGCTACGGCGAGGTGCTGAGCGCGGTCGCCGGCGGCGGGTTCACCCTCGCGCAGCGGCAGTCGCTGGCCGCCGCCGCCTTCCGGCACACCGCCACCTACGACATCGCCGTCGCCTCGTGGATGGGCAACGTGCTCGCCCCGGACGACGAGTCGGGGTTCCCGGCGTGGGTGGCCGCGAGCTGGGAGCGCGCCGACGTGCTGCGCTACGGCGAGAACCCGCACCAGCGGGCCGCGCTCTACCGCAGCGGCGAGCCGGGCGCCGGGACGGGGGGCATCGCGCACGCCGAGCAGCTGCACGGCAAGCAGATGTCCTACAACAACTACGTCGACACCGACGCCGCCTGGCGGGCCGCCCACGACCACACCGACCCGTGCGTGGCGATCATCAAGCACGCCAACCCGTGCGGCATCGCCGTCGGCACCGACGTCGCCGCGGCGCACCGCAAGGCGCACGCCTGCGACCCGGTCTCCGCGTTCGGCGGGGTGATCGCGGCCAACCGCGAGGTCGACCTCGCCATGGCCGAGCAGGTGGCGGGCGTGTTCACCGAGGTCGTCGTCGCGCCGTCGTTCACCGAGGACGCCGTCGAGGTGCTGACGGCGAGGAAGAACATCCGGCTGCTGCGGCTGCCCGAGGCCGGCCGGCCGCCGGTCGAGCTGCGCCCGGTCAGCGGCGGGCTGCTGCTGCAGAGCGCCGACCGCGTCGACGCCGACGGCGACGACCCCACCACCTGGACGCTGGCCTGCGGCGAGCCGCTGGACGCCGCCGGCCTCGACGACCTGGTGTTCGCCTGGCGCAGCGTCCGGGCGGTGCGCAGCAACGCCATCCTGCTGGCGCACGACAAGGCGACCGTCGGCGTCGGCATGGGTCAGGTCAACCGCGTGGACGCCGCCCGCCTCGCCGTGACGCGGGCAGGGGAGCGGGCGACCGGGTCGGTGGCCGCCTCCGACGCGTTCTTCCCCTTCGCCGACGGCCTGCAGGTGCTGCTCGACGCCGGTGTCCGCGCGGTCGTGCAGCCCGGTGGCTCGGTGCGCGACGAGGAGGTCGTCGAGGCGGCGCGCGCGGCCGGCGTCCCGCTGTACCTGACCGGGACCCGCCACTTCGCCCACTGAGGAGGACGCCGTGCCCTCCTCCACGGGGCCGCGACCGCACGTCCGGCCGCCGCAGGACGGCGCGGCGGTCGTCGACGCCGACCTCGCCCGTGTCGACTGGTGGGGCGCCGAGCTCGACGGCGTCACGTTCACCCGCTGCCGCTTCGACGACGCCGACCTCACCGAGCTGGTCACCCGGCGCTGCGTGTTCGACTCCTGCGTCCTCACCGGCGTCCGGATGAGCGGCTCACGGCACCGGGGGACGGCGTTCCTGTCCTGCCGCTTCGACCGCGCGCGGCTGATCGACGTCGTCTGGGAGGGCTGCAAGCTGACCGGGTCGCAGTTCGTCGGCGCGGTCCTCCGGCCCCTGACGACGACGGACTCGGACTGGAGCTGGACCTCGCTGCGCGGCGTGGACCTCTCGGGCAGCGACCTGTCCGGTCAGCGCTTCCGCGAGGCCGACCTGACCGACGCGGACCTGCGCGAGTGCGACCTCACCGGTGCCGACCTCGACCGTGCCCGCATGCAGGTCGGCACGAGGCTGCGCGGCAGCGACCTGCGCGGTGCGGCCACCGAGGCCCTGCCGTGGCGGGCCCTCGAGCTCACCGGCGTCCGCCTCGACCTCGTCCAGGCCGTCCAGGTGGCCGCCGCGTACGGAGCGCTCGTGGACGGTTGAGCCGCGCACCCGCGCGGGCGTGTGTGGCCGCGGTGCCGTCCGGGAGGACGGCAGGTGTCACCGCGTGCCGTACCTCGGGCCGGTCAGCATGGCCTTGAGCGCACCGAGGAGACCGAGGACGCCGACGGCGCAGGCGAACCAGAAGCCGAGGCGGAAGGCGCCGGGGTCCCAGCTCTCCGAGGCCAGCGGGACCAGCACCCCGGCCAGCGCCAGCAGGCTGACGAAGAGCGCGAGCACGCCGAGGAACCGGTGGGTGCGCGCGGGCAGCCACAGCAGCAGGCCGAGCACGAAGAGCACACCGCCACCGAGGACGACGGCCAGCGGCTGCCAGAAGCCGGAGTCGACGAGGTTCCCGAAACCGCCGCCGAGGTCGTCGAACCCGCGGCCGACGAGGTCCCAGCCGATGTCGCCGGGCTCCCGCAGCCAGCGCAACACCAGGCTCACCGCGGCGGCGAGCCCGGCCAGCACGAGCAGCAGGCCGGCGAGCCCGTCGGGCCGCCGGACGGGCACCGGTCTGGTCGAGTAGTCGGGCGTCGTGTAGTAGCTCTCGCCCGAGTCCGGGTAGCCGTGTCCGCCCGAGCCCACCGAGGACGCGCCGCCGCCGAGAGGCAGGAGACCCGGCGTGGTCTGCTCCCGCCAGTCCTCGGCCGGCGGCTCGCCGCCGACCTCGCGGGTGGACGGGTCGCGCTCGGTCATCTGCTCTCCTGGCGGTCGGCCGTGCGGGTCGGCAGTGCGGGGCTGCGGTCCCCGCCTGCGAGGGTAGGGCCGTCGGGCCTGCCCCGGGGGTGCCTCCTGCACACTGTCCGGGTGCCCGCGACGATCCTCGACGGCAAGGCGACCGCAGCGACCATCCGTCAGGAGCTGACCGCCCGGGTCTCGGCCCTGGCGGCGGCCGGCCACCAGCCGGGCCTGGGCACGCTGCTGGTCGGCGACGACCCGGGCAGCCGCTGGTACGTCAACGCGAAACACTCCGACTGCGCGCAGGTCGGCATCGCCAGCATCCAGCGCGAGCTGCCGGCCACGGCGACACCGGGCGACGTCCTCGCCGTCGTCGACGAGCTCAACGCCGACCCGGCCTGCACCGGCTACATCGTCCAGCTCCCGCTGCCGCGGCAGGTCGACGAGTACGCCGTCCTCGAGGCGATGGACCCGGCCAAGGACGCCGACGGCCTGCACCCGGTCAACCTCGGCCGGCTGGTCCTCGGCGTCGACGGGCCGCTGCCGTGCACGCCGGTGGGCATCGTCGAGCTGCTGCGCCGGTACGGCGTCGCGGTCGCCGGCGCCGAGGTCGTCGTCGTCGGCCGGGGGATCACCGTCGGCCGCCCGCTGGGGCTGCTGCTCACCCGGCGCACCGAGAACGCCACGGTGACCCTCTGCCACACCGGCACGCGCGACCTGGCCGCGCACGTGCGCGCCGCCGACGTCGTCGTCGCCGCGGCCGGCGTCCCGGGGCTGATCAGCGCCGACGTCGTCAAGCCGGGGGCCGCGGTGCTCGACGTCGGCGTCAGCCGGGTCGACGGGAGGATCGCCGGGGACGTCGCCCGCGACGTCGTCGAGGTCGCCGGGCACGTGGCCCCCAACCCCGGCGGCGTCGGGCCGATGACGCGGGCGATGCTGCTGCAGAACGTCGTCCTGGCCGCCGAGCGGGCCGCCGGGGCCGAGGTGCTGTCCGCCTCGTGACGCGTCCCCCGCTCTACACGCGCCGGCCGTTCCTGGCCGGGCTGCTGCGGCAGCTGCCGCTGTTCGCGGTGCTGGTGGTGGTCGCGGTGGGGCTGTCGATGGTGGCCCTCGAGCACTGGCGACGCGGCCTGCTCGTCGTCGGCCTGGCGCTGGTGGGGGCGGCGCTGCTGCGGCTGGTCCTGCCGCTGCGGCGGGTCGGCTTCCTCGCCGTCCGCAGCCGCCCGGTCGACGTCGTCCTGGTGGGCGGGGCCGGCGTGGCGCTGACGGTGCTCGTCCTCACGGTCCCGGGCGACTGAGTGCACCGGACCGCGGAGCGCGGCCACCGGCGGGCGGCGCTAGGTTGACGGCCATGGCAGAGCAGCCCAGGAACGGCAAGGTCACCGTCGTCGGTGCCGGCTTCTACGGCTCGACCACCGCCCTCCGTCTCGCGGAGTACGACGTCTTCGAGACCGTCGTGCTCACCGACATCGTCGAGGGCAAGCCCGAGGGCCTGGCCCTCGACATCAACCAGTCCCGCCCGATCGAGGGCTTCGAGACGAGGGTCGTCGGGGTCGGTGGCGGCTCCTACGAGGGCACCGAGGGCTCCGACGTCGTGGTGGTCACCGCCGGCCTGCCGCGCAAGCCCGGCATGAGCCGGATGGACCTCATCGAGACCAACGCCGGGATCGTCCGCCAGGTGGCCGAGAACGTCGCGCGCACCTCGCCGGACGCCGTCGTCATCGTCGTGTCCAACCCGCTCGACGAGATGACCGCGCTGGCGCAGCTGGCCACCGGCTTCCCGAGGAACCGGGTCATGGGCCAGGCCGGGATGCTCGACACCGCCCGGTTCACCAACAACGTGGCCGAGGAGCTCGGCGTCCCGGTGGGCTCGGTGCGCACCCTGACCCTCGGCTCGCACGGCGACACCATGGTGCCGGTGCCCTCGCGCTGCACCGTCGACGGCAAGCCGCTGGCCGACGTGCTGCCCGCCGACCGCATCGAGCACCTGGTGCAGCGCACCCGCAACGGCGGCGCCGAGGTCGTCGCCCTGCTCAAGACCGGGTCGGCGTACTACGCGCCGTCGGCGGCCGCGGCCCGCATGGCCCGCGCCGTCATCGAGGACTCCGGCGCCGTCATGCCCGTGTGCGCGTGGGTCGACGGCGAGTACGGCATCTCCGGCGTCTACCTCGGCGTCGAGGCCGAGATCGGGCGCGACGGGGTGCGCCGGGTGGTCGAGGGGGACCTGTCCGGGAGCGAGCTGTCCGGCCTGCGCGAGGCGGCCGAGGCCGTGCGGGCCAAGCAGGCCGACGTGGCCGACCTGTGAGGGTGGTCCCGACCGCCCACCTGACCGACGTCCGGCCCGAGGGGCCGGAGCTGTGGAGAGGGAATGTCTGACGTGAGCAAGATCAAGGTCGAGGGCACCGTCGTCGAGCTCGACGGCGACGAGATGACCCGGATCATCTGGCAGTTCATCAAGGACCAGCTGATCCTGCCGTACCTCGACGTCAACCTGGAGTACTACGACCTGGGCATCGAGCACCGCGACGCGACCGACGACCAGGTCACCGTCGACTCCGCGAACGCGATCAAGCAGCACGGTGTCGGCGTCAAGTGCGCGACGATCACCCCGGACGAGGCGCGGGTCGAGGAGTTCGGCCTGAAGAAGATGTGGCGGTCCCCGAACGGGACGATCCGCAACATCCTCGGCGGCGTCATCTTCCGCGAGCCGATCATCATGCAGAACGTGCCGCGGCTGGTGCCGGGCTGGACCAAGCCGATCGTCGTCGGCCGCCACGCCTTCGGTGACCAGTACCGCGCCACCGACTTCCGCTTCCCCGGCGAGGGCACGCTGACGATCACCTTCACGCCGAAGGACGGCTCCGCCCCGATCGAGCACGAGGTGTTCCAGTCGCCCGGCGGCGGCGTCGCGATGGCGATGTACAACCTCGACGACTCGATCCGCGACTTCGCCCGGGCCTCGATGAACTACGGGCTCAACCGCGAGTACCCGGTCTACCTGTCCACGAAGAACACGATCCTCAAGGCCTACGACGGCCGGTTCAAGGACCTGTTCGCCGAGGTCTTCGAGACCGAGTTCAAGGACCGCTTCGAGAAGGCCGGCATCACCTACGAGCACCGGCTCATCGACGACATGGTCGCCGCCTCCCTCAAGTGGGAGGGCGGCTACGTCTGGGCGTGCAAGAACTACGACGGCGACGTGCAGTCCGACACCGTGGCGCAGGGCTTCGGCTCGCTGGGGCTCATGACCTCGGTGCTGATGAGCCCGGACGGCCGCACGGTCGAGGCCGAGGCCGCCCACGGCACGGTGACCCGGCACTACCGGCAGCACCAGCAGGGCAAGGAGACGTCGACCAACCCGATCGCGTCGATCTTCGCCTGGACCCGGGGCCTGGCCCACCGCGGCAAGCTCGACGGCACCCCCGAGGTGACCCGCTTCGCGGAGACCCTGGAGAAGGTCTGCATCGACACCGTCGAGAGCGGCCAGATGACCAAGGACCTCGCGCTGCTGATCTCCAAGGACCAGCCGTGGCTGACCACCCAGGACTTCCTGGCGGCCATCGACACCAACCTGCAGAAGGCCATGGCCTGACGCAGAGGCTCGCGATGGCGGCCCCTTCACCCCCCGGGTGAGGGGGCCGCTGCGCGTCCGGGGTGATCACCTCGGGTGCAGCGGGCCTCGTGGGCGTGGAGGCCCCTCCCGGCCCGAGGTGATCGTGCCTGTGGACCGTCGGAGCGGCGGGAGTCCCGTGACGGGCAGGCTCCACCGGTGCCCGTCGCGCCCCGCCGTCCACCGCTGCTGCGGGCGCGGGTCTTCCGCGGCACCTGGGCCGTGGCGGCGGGCGTGCTGACGAAGGACGAGTTGCGGAGCAGCGCCTGGCGCCGGCTGCGCCAGGACGTGTACGCCGATGCCGCGCTGACCGTCGACCACCGGCTCCTGGCACGTGGGGTCAGCCTGGTGATGCCCCGGTCGGCTGCGCTGGGCGGCCTCACCGCGGCGATGCTGTGGGGTGCGGGCGAGTTGGTGACGGTGGAGGACCCGGTGGAGGTGGTGCTGCCCCCGGCTGCACGGTGGAGCCCGGGACCAGGTGTCGTCGCCCGGAGCGCTCCGTTGGACGGGGACGTCGTCCAGGCGGGCTCGTGGCTGCGGTGGACCGGTCGCGTGCGCACGGCGGTCGACCTGGTCCGGCGCGACAGGACGGACGAGGCCGTGGTCCTGCTGGACCGACTGGTCTGCGCCCGTGTGGTGGACCTCGGTGCCGTGCGAGCGGCGGTCGAGGCCCTGCCCCGGTGCCGCGGCAGCGCGTACGCCCGCCGAGCCGCGGCGCTGGCCGACGGGCTCGCCGAGTCGCCGCAGGAGACGCGGCTGCGTCTGCTGCTGCACCGGTCGGGGCTGCCCCCACCTGTGGCCCAGTACGAGGTCCGGAGCGCCGGGCGCTTCGTCGCGCGGGTCGACTTCGCCTGGCCCGAGCGCCGTCTCGCGCTGGAGTACGACGGGGCGTGGCACGGAGCCCCTGACCAGCTCCCCAGGGACCGGCGGCGGATCAACGGGCTGACGGCCGCCGACTGGCGGGTCCACTTCGTGACGATGAGCGACCTCCGGCGGCCCGACGAGCTGCTCGCTGATCTGGCCCGCGCACTCTCGCGTTGATCACCTCGGCTCCGGAGGGGTCAGGTGACCCCTGATGGCCCTCGGGGCCCGGGGTGATCACCGACGGACGGCGGTCAGCCGCCGAAGAGCTGGGTCCACCACGGGCCACCGGGGCCCTCGGCGACGCCCACGCCCAGCGTCGTGAGCGAGCAGTCGAGGATGTTCGCCCGGTGGCCGGCGCTGTCCATCCACGCCGCCATCACCGCGGCGGCGTCCGGCTGGCCCTGGGCGATGTTCTCCGCCCGCGCGTGGTCGATCCCGGCCGCCTCGGCCCGGTCGAAGGGGGAGAGGCCGTCGGGGCTGGTGTGCGAGAAGTACCCGCGGTCGCGCATGTCGGCGCTGTGGGCCCGGGCGACGGCCGCCAGGCCCGCGTCGGCGACGACGGGCGCGCAGCCGCCGGTGGCGCGGGCCTGGTTGACCAGCTCCAGCACCGTCTGCGCGGCGGTCGCCACCGGCGCGGACGGCGAGGTCGAGGTGACCGGCGCGGTCTGCGCCGCCGCCGTCCCGGGCGTCCCCGTGGTGGTCCCGGCGGAGGGCGACGCGACCGGGGACGAGCCGGCCGAGGACGACTCCGCCGAGGCGGAGGACGACCCGGCGGACGACGAGGGCGAGGCGGCGGACGACGAGCCCGGGGACGAGGACCCGGCGGCGGAGGACGAGGACCCGGCCGCGGACGACGAGGACCCGGCGGCGGAGGACGAGGACCCGGCCGCGGACGAGGACCCGGCCGCGGAGGAGTCCGGCACCGGCGGGCCGGGGGTCGACGGGTCGTCCGCCGCGGAGCCCGGCGCGGGCGCGGGGTCAGTGGTGTCGGTCCCGGGCGACGACGTCCCGGCCGGACCGGACCCGGCCGTCGTCCCGGGGACGCTCGGCTCCCCGTCGACCCCCATCTCGACGACACCGGTGCGCTGGCGCGCCCCGCCGTCCGAGGTGCCCGCCGCGCCCGTGGCTGCGGACTCGGCCGTCGTCAGCCCGCCCCGGCCTGCGGCCAGCACGGGGGCGAGCAGGCCGATGGCCGCCACGACGAGCGCCACCAGCAGGGCCGGCAGGACACCGCGGCGCGCGACGACGGCCCGCGGCAGGACGCGGAGCCGGGCGGGGACGGAGCGGGAGGATGGCGGCGGGGAAGACCGGCGGTGGCGCACGCGGGGGACCTCACGGGAGTCGACAAGTCACTACGTGTGACTTCATCGAGACTAGCCGTAGTGGACGGTCCCCCGGCAGGGTGGTGTGACCGAGGTCACTCGACCACCGGTCGGGGGCACCGGTGTCGGCTCGTGGAACCGGTCCCGGCAGCATGGACCTCGGCCACCACCCCGAGACGCGAGGAGCACGCCGCCGGTGAGCGACGTCTGGCTCGACATCGTCATGGTCGTCGTCTTCGTGCTGGTCGGCGGTGTCTTCGCCGGTGCGGAGATCGCGCTGGTCTCGCTCCGGGAGGCACAGGTCCGGTCGCTGTCGGAGCGCGGCCGCCGCGGTCGGGCCCTGGCGCGCCTGCTCGGTGACCCCAACCGCTTCCTCGCCGCCGTGCAGGTGGGCGTCACCCTCGCCGGCTTCCTCTCCGCCGCGTTCGGTGCCAGCACGCTGGCCGAGCCGCTGGGCGAGTGGCTGGTGCGCCGCGGCGTCGGGCAGGGCGTCGCCGAGGCGCTGGCGCTGGTCCTGGTGACCGTCGCGATCAGCTACGTGTCGCTGGTCGTGGGGGAGCTGACGCCCAAGCGCCTGGCCTTGCAGCGCGCCGAGGGCTTCTCGCTGCTCGTGGCCCGCCCGCTCGACGCCGTCGCCACGCTGTCCCGCCCGGTCATCTGGCTGCTGTCGGCGTCGACCAACGTGCTCGTCCGGCTCCTGGGCGGCGACCCCAGGGCCAGCGGCGAGGCGATCAGCCAGGAGGAGCTGCGCGACCTGGTCGCCGCGCACGAGTCGCTGAGCAGCGACGAGCGCCGGCTCATCGACGAGGTGTTCCGCGCCGGCGACCGCGAGGTGCGCGAGGTGATGACGCCGCGCACCGAGGTCGAGTTCCTCGAGGCCTCGACCACGGTCAGCCGCGCGGCCCGCCAGGTCGCCGACTCCAGCTGGTCGCGCTACCCGGTGGCCGGCCGCGACCAGGACGACGTGGTGGGCTTCGTGCACGTCCGCGACCTGCTGCTGCCCACCCACCCGGCCGGCCGCGCGGCCACGGTCGGCGACCTCGCCCGCGAGGTCAAGCGGCTGCCCGGGACGGCGGGCGTGCTCACGGCGCTGTCGGAGATGCGCCGGGACAACCAGCACCTCGCGGTCGTCGTCGACGAGTACGGCGGCACCGACGGCATCGTCACCCTCGAGGACCTCATCGAGGAGGTCATCGGGGAGATCTACGACGAGTACGACGAGGAGGTCGCCCCTGAGGGCGAGGAGGTGCCCGGCGGGCCGCAGGAGGTCGACGGGCTGCTCAACCTCGACGACTTCGCCGAGGCCACCGGCCTGCGGCTGCCCGAGGGGCCCTACGAGACCGTCGCCGGGTACGTGCTCGCCGAGCTCGGCCGGCTGCCGGAGGTCGGGGACGGCGTCGACGCCCAGGGCCGCACGCTCACCGTGCTCGAGCTCGACGGGCGGCGGATCGCCCGCCTCTCGGTCTCCCGCGCTCCGGACCCGGAGCCGGCCGGCGAGACCACCGAGGCATAGGAGTCGACCCCCACGTCCGGAGGCGGCCGGACGTGGGGATCGACTCCTCCGCCTCGCTCAGCTGCCCCGCTTCTGCGCGACGTCCCACGCGTCGCGCACGATGCCGGCTAGGTCGGTGTGCCGCGGCGTCCAGCCCAGGTCGGCGCGGATGCGGTCGCTGGCGGCCACCAGCTGAGCCGGGTCGCCGGCCCGGCGGGTGCCCACCTCCACCGGCACCGGGTGCCCGGTCACCTCGCGGACGGCGTCGACCACCTGCTGCACCGAGAAGCCGGTGCCGTTGCCCAGGTTGTAGACGCGGTGCTCGCCCGGCTGCGGCGCGGTCAGGGCCAGCAGGTGGGCGTCGGCGAGGTCGGAGACGTGGATGTAGTCGCGGATGCAGGTGCCGTCGGGCGTCGGGTAGTCCTCGCCGTAGACGGTGATGGTCTCGCGCGTGCCGGCGGCCACCTGCAGGGCGATCGGGATGAGGTGGGTCTCGGTGGTGTGCCGCTCGCCCAGGCCGTAGGCGGCGCCCGCGACGTTGAAGTAGCGCAGGCTCACCGCGGCGAAGTCGTACGCGGTGGCGTAGGAGGTCAGCATCGCGTCGACGGCGAGCTTGGTGGCGCCGTAGGTGTTGGTCGGCCGGGTCGGCGCGTCCTCGCGGATCGGCACCTGCTCGGGCTCGCCGTAGGTGGCCGCGGTGGAGGAGAACACGATCCGCCGGCAGTCGACCGCCCGCATCGCCTCGAGCAGCGCCAGTGACCCGCCGACGTTGTGCTCCCAGTAGATCTCCGGCTTCACCTGGGACTCGCCGACCAGGCTCTTGGCCGCGAAGTGCAGCACCGCCTCGGGCCGGACGTCGGCCAGCACGGGCGCCGACTCCTGCAGCCTGGCCTGCACGAACCGGGCGCCGTCGGGGACGGCGTCGGCGTGGCCGGTCGAGAGGTCGTCGAGCACGGTCACCTCGTGGCCGCCCTCGAGGAGGGCGGCGGTGACTACGCTGCCGATGTAGCCGGCCCCACCGGCGACGAGTACGCGCATGGGGCCACCCTAGGAGCCGTCGCCCTGGAGGTCCTGCCGTGGTGAGCGCACGTCCGGCGGTGCAAGCGCTGCCGGCCTACAAGCCGGGGCGCAACCCCGCCGACCTCGCCCGCGAGCTGGGCGTCGACCGCGCGGTCAAGCTGGCCAGCAACGAGGTGCCCTTCCCGCCGCTGCCCGCCGTCGTCCAGGCGCTGTCGGCGACCGCCGGGGAGACCTACCGCTACCCCGACAACGGCGCCACCGTGCTCACCGCCGCCCTGGCCGAGCGCTACGGCGTGGCGCCGGAGCAGGTCGTGCCCGGGTGCGGCGCGGTCATGCTCTGCCAGCAGCTGGCCCAGTCGTTCAACGACCCCGGCACCGGCCTGGCCTTCGCCTGGCGGTCGTTCGAGATGTACCCGCTGCTGGCCCAGGTCGCCGGTGCGCGTCCGGTGCCCGTCCCGCTGGCGCCGTCGCGGCCGGGCGGCGCGCCCGACACGCACGACCTCGACGCGCTGGCCGGCGCCGTCGACGACACCACCCGGCTGGTCTTCGTCTGCAACCCCAACAACCCCACCGGGACGGCGGTGCGGCGGGCGGAGCTCGAGCGGTTCCTCGGCCGGGTGCCCGAGACGGCGCTGGTGGTCCTCGACGAGGCCTACCGGGAGTTCGTCACCGACCCCGACGTCCCCGACGGGCTGGAGCTGATGCGGGGACGGCCCAACGTCGCGGTGCTGCGGACGTTCTCCAAGGCGTGGGGGCTGGCCGGTCTGCGGGTGGGCTACCTGGTCGCCGAGGACGCCGCCGTCGCCGACGCCGTCCGCCGCACGCACGTGCCCTTCAGCGTCTCCTCGCTGGCGCAGGCCGCCGCCGTCGCCGCGCTGGCCAGCGAGGACGAGGTCAGGAGGAGGGTGGCCGCCGTCGTCGCCGAGCGCGACCGGCTCACCGCCGCGCTGCGCGGGCGCGGCCTGGAGGTGCCCGACAGCCAGGCGAACTTCGTCTGGCTGCCGCTGGGTGCGCCGACCGCGGGGACGGCCGCCGCCCTGGAGGCGCGCGGGGTCATCACCCGGCCGTTCGCCGGTGAGGGGATCCGCGTGACGGTGGGGACGCCCGAGGAGGACGACCTGTTCCTGGCGGCTCTGGACGACGTGCGCACCGGCGCGCCGGTCGCCTGAGCCCCGGCTGGTTTGATGGCCGACGTGCCACCGCCCCCGATGCCATCGCCCCGTGTGCTCTCCGGCATCCAGCCGACAGCGGGCTCGTTCCACCTCGGCAACTACCTCGGTGCGCTGCGGCAGTGGGTCGCGCTGCAGGAGACGGCCGAGGCCTTCTACTGCGTGGTCGACCTGCACGCGATCACGATGGACTGGGACCCGGAGGAGCTCCGGCGCAACACCCTGACCGCGGCCGCCCAGCTGCTCGCCCTCGGCGTCGACCCCGACCGCAGCAGCCTGTTCGTGCAGAGCCACGTGCCCGAGCACGTGCGGCTGTCGTGGGTGCTGGAGTGCCTGGCCCGGTTCGGCGAGGCCAGCCGGATGACGCAGTTCAAGGACAAGAGCCAGCGGGAGGGCACCGCGGGGTCCTCGGTGGGGCTGTTCACCTACCCGGTGCTGCAGGCCGCCGACATCCTCGTCTACCAGGCCGACGAGGTGCCGGTGGGCGAGGACCAGCGGCAGCACCTGGAGCTCACCCGCGACCTGGCCACCCGGTTCAACGGCCGCTTCGGCGAGACCTTCACCGTGCCCAGCGCCCGCATCCCCGAGGGTGGGGCCAAGGTCCTCGACCTGCAGTCGCCGGAGAAGAAGATGAGCAAGAGCCTGCCGCCGGCCGGCTGCGTCCTGCTGCTCGACGACCCGAGGGTGACGGCGAAGAAGATCCGCTCGGCGGTCACCGACACCGGCCGCGAGGTCGTCGCCGACCCCGAGGGCAAGCCCGGAGTGACCAACCTGCTGACCATCCACAGCGCGCTGTCCGGGACGCCGGTGCCGGCGCTGGAGGAGCGGTTCGCGGGCCGCGGCTACGGCGACCTCAAGAAGGAGCTCGCCGAGGTGGTCACCGAGTTCGTCGTCCCCGTCCGCGAGCGCACCCAGCAGCTCCTCGACGACCGCGCCGAGCTCGAGCGGGTGCTCGCCCGCGGGGCCGCCCGGGCCCGCGAGGTCGCCGTGCAGACGGTCCGCGACGTCTACCAGCGGGTCGGTTTCCTGCCCCCGGCGGGAGCGGGTGCGTGAACGCCGACACCTTCGTCGGGCGCAGCCTGACGCCGCTGCCGCAGACCTCCGTCGTCGGTGTGCTGGTGCCGATCCCCGAGCCGTGGGCGCAGGTGCTGGTCGACTGGCGGGCGAAGGTGGGCGACGCCCAGGCCACGCTCGTCCCGCCGCACGTCACCCTGCTGCCGCCCACCGAGGTGGCCGGCAGCGACCGGGCGGCCATCACCGAGCACCTCGCCCGCGTCGCCGCCGGGCACCCGCCCTTCGAGATGCACCTGTCGGGCACCGGCACCTTCACGCCCGTCTCCGACGTCGTCTTCGTCGCCGTCGCCAAGGGCATCGGCAACTGCGAGCTGCTGGCCTCCGACGTCCGCTCCGGGCCGCTGGCCCGCTCGCTGTCCTTCCCGTACCACCCGCACGTCACCGTCGCCCACGACGTCCCCGGCGACATGCTGGAGCTGGCCTACACCGGCCTGGCCGACCTCTCCGCCGAGTTCCGCGTCTCCTCGTTCACCGAGTTCGAGCAGACCCCGGCCGGCACGTGGACCGTGGCGCGCGAGTACCCCCTCACCGGCCCGCCGCACCGCTCCTGACCGCCGCGCGGGGACACCGCGGGGAGCGCAGACTGGGCCCGGTGGGTGCACCTCGGGACGACCGGCCGCCGACGGCCGACGCGACCCGTGGCAGCGCCGCCCGCACGGCCCTCCGCCGCCCGTGGGAGCGCGTCGCCGGCGTCGGCGGGCGGATCACCGCGGTCGTCGAGGCGCAGCGCCGTCGCCGCCCGTGGTTCGACCACCTCGCCCGGGCCGGTGGCCGCTACACCCGGACCCAGGGTGACCTCATGGCCGCCGGGGTCACCTACTTCGTCTTCCTCGGCCTGTTCCCCGTCCTGCTGCTGGCCGCCTCGGTCACCGCGCTGGTCCTCTCGGGCGACGAGCTGCTGCAGCGCGAGCTGTTCACCGCCGTCCGCGAGGCGTTCCCCGGCGCGACCGGCCGGCAGATCGTCAGCGAGCTGCGCTCGGCGGTGGGCGCGGCCGGCATCACCACGCTGCTCGGCGCGGCGGGCTTCCTCTACGCCGGCCTGCGCGCCATGGACAAGCTGCGCATCGGCATGGAGCGGACCTGGAAGGGCGAGGCCGACGAGCCGGAGTTCTGGCGGGACAACCTGGCCGACGTCGTCGCCCTCGTCGCCCTGGGGGCCGCCGGCCTGGCCAGCATCGGCCTGACCGGCTTCGCCACGCGGGCCACCTCCCGGGTGCTCTCCCTGCTCGGCATCCAGGGCGCCCCGGGCCTGGCCTTCCTCACCGCCGCCCTCGGCCTCGCGCTGGCCTTCGCCGGCGACGTCCTCGTCTTCCTGTGGCTGCTGCGGGTGGTGCCCTCGACGTCGCACCCGCTGCGGCTGCTGCTGCCCGGGGCGCTGTTCGGGGCCGCCGGGTTCGAGGTGATGAAGCTGCTGGGCAGCCTCTACCTCTCGCTGATCTCCGGGAACGTCACGTCGTCGGCGTTCGGCGGCGCCGTCGGCACGCTGGTGTGGATCAACGTGGTGGTCCGCTTCGCCTTCTTCACGGCCGCCTGGACCGCGACCCTGCCGTCCCTGCAGCGGGCGGTCCCCGCCGTCCCGGAGGAGCCGGTACCGGCCGTCGCATCGCCCGCCGCCGGCCGGTGAGCGTCGCGACGACGACCGCGACCGCGGCCGCGGCCAGGGCGGCCGCCAGCAGCCCGCGCGGGCGGTCGCCGGCGGCGGGGGAGGCGGTGCCGGCGGCCACCGGGGCCGGTCCCGCCGGCGGGGGCGCCGCCGAGGCGGTCGGCGCCGGGACGTCGGACGCCGAGCGCACCAGCGTCCCGACCCCGCCGAGCGCGGCCGGGACGCCGAAGCCCCAGTCGAGCAGCAGCGCGGCCTGGTCGGCGGCGCGCAGCGGCCGGTTCTCGGTGCCCATGACGCTGACCACCAGCCGCCGCCCGTCGCGCTCCGCGGCGGTGACGAAGGTGTGCCGGGCGGCGTCGGTGAAGCCGGTCTTGCCGCCCAGCCCGCCGGGGTAGTCGGCCAGCGGGTTCTCGTTCTGGATCTCGAAGCCGGGCGAGCGCCCCTCGACGCCCGGCACCTGCGCCCTGGTCGTCGTGAGGACGGCGGCGGTCACCGGGTCGGCGACCAGCTCCCGGAAGACCAGCGCCAGGTCGTAGGGCGAGGACGACTGCCCGGCGACGTCGAGTCCCGACGGCGTCCCGGCCACCGTGTCGAAGGCGCCGAGCTCCAGCGCCCGGGCGTTCATCGCCTGCACCGTCGCCACCGTGCCGCCCGCGGCGCGGGCCAGCGCGTTGGCCGCGTCGTTGCCCGACTGCATCACCAGCGCCTGGAACAGCAGCGCCACGGAGTAGCGGCCACCGGCGACCATGCCGACCCGGCTGCCCTCCATCGACTCGTCCTCGACCGTGCCCTCGACCACCAGCCCGGGGTCCAGCCGGTGGACGAGCGTGAGGAGCGTGAGCGTCTTGAGCGTGCTGGCCGGGTAGTAGCGGCCGTGCGGGTCGCGGGCGGCCAGGACGTCCCCGGTGCCGGCGTCGGCGACCAGCCAGCCGGCGGCGGCGACCCCGTCGGGCAGGGGAGGGGCGCCGTCGACGACGACCGTGCCACGGGTGTCCAGTCCCTCCCCGCCGACGGTCCCGCCACCGGGAGCGGAGCCCTGCGGCGGCCCGCCGGGCAGCGGGGCGGTCGGCGTGGGCGCCGCGGGGTCGACCGTGGGACGGGCCGCCTCGCTGACCGGAGGGGTCGACGGCGCCGCCGCGGCGGGGGAGGCGGTCCCCAGCCCGACGGCGAGCACCAGCGCGCCCAGCAGCGCCCGCACGGGCCACCGCGCCCCCGGTCCTCGCCCCACGGGCCGGACGCTAGCCGGGTCGGGCGCCGGCCCGGTCGCGCGGGGACGGCGGAGCGTGGTCCGTGCCACGACCGGGTGCCGCTTCGCAACGATCCCATCTCGGTCCGTCGCCCGGATGGCGGCGCGGACGCCGTCCGCGGTTAGCGTGCCCGAGTCGTCGCGTCCGGCGCCCGGCCGTGCCGGATCGCACCCGGACGCGACGGACCAGGACCCCACGGGAGGCACCCCCACCGTTGGCGCGGGTGGCTCCCCCCAGAGAGGAGTGCGTCTTGCGCCGAGCGCGGAAGATGAAGGTCGCGGCCATGCTGCTGGCCGGCAGCATGGCCCTGGCCGCCTGTGCCAGCGACGAGACCGGCGGTGACAGCGGCGGCAGCGGCGGTGGGAAGGGCGGCGGCGGTGAGCCGCGCATCGGCCTGGCCTTCGACACCGGCGGCCGCGGTGACCGCTCGTTCAACGACGCCGCGGTCGCCGGCCTGGAGGCCGCGGTCGACGAGCACGGCGGCGAGTTCCAGGACCTCAGCCCCAACGCCGACGCCTCCAACCGCGCCGACCTGCTCACCCAGCTGGCCGACGAGGGCTACGACCCGATCATCGCGGTCGGCTTCGCCTACGGCGAGGTCATCGGCGACGTGGTCGAGCAGTACCCCGACACCACCTTCGCGATCATCGACTCCTCGGCCGAGGAGGTCGGCGCCGACAACCTGACCGGCCTGCTCTTCGCCGAGGAGCAGGGCTCGTTCCTCGCCGGCGTCGCCGCGGCGCTGAAGTCCGAGACCGGCCACGTCGGCTTCGTCGGCGGCGTCGAGAGCCCGCTGATCCAGAAGTTCGAGGCCGGCTACGTCGCCGGCGCGCAGGCGGTCGACCCGCAGATCGTCATCGACCGGCAGTACATCTCGCCGGCCGGTGACTTCTCCGGCTTCAACGCGCCCGACCGCGGCCTGCTGGTCGCCCAGGGCATGTACGAGGCCGGCGCCGACATCGTCTACCACGCGGCGGGCGGCTCGGGCCTGGGCGTCTTCCAGGCAGCCGCGGCGGCCGGCGGGCGCGCCATCGGCGTCGACTCCGACCAGTTCCAGACCGTCGACGACCCGGCGCTGCAGGCCGTGATCATGACCTCCATGCTCAAGCGGGTGGACACCGCGGTGTCGTCGTTCATCGACTCCTACGTCGACGGCAGCATCGAGGGCGGCTCGGACATCGTCTACGACCTGGAGGCCGACGGCGTCGGCCTGGCCACCTCGGGCGGGCAGATCGACGACATCCAGGACCAGATCGACGACTACCGGCAGCAGATCGTCGACGGCGAGATCGAGGTCCCGACGACCCCGTGACCGCCGCCGGCCCCGCGGCCGGCTGATCGAGGTCCGTGCACACGGAGGTCCGTGCACACACAGGTCCGTGCACACGGAGGTCCAGGCACACGGCGGGCCCGGGGGAGCATCAGTCCCCCGGGCCCGCCGTCGTGAGGGGGTCGCCCCGGTGACCCCGCCGTCGTGCAGGATGCCGACGCGGCGTCCTGCGGTCCGGGACGGTGCACGGCCCGGTGGCGCGGTCGATCCCGCGCCACCGGTGCAGCAGAGTGGAACGCGTGCCCGCGCACCCGCGGGCCGCGAGGACAGGGAAGGGCCCACCATGCCCACACCAGGGATGGCCACACCAGGCACCCCGGCCGGCGGTGCGCCGCCCGGCCCCGGCACGGGCGCTCCGGGTGGCACCGTCCCGGCCGGCACCGGGGACGGCGCGGCCGCCGGGACCGGGCCGCTCGCGGTCGAGCTGCGCGGCATCACCAAGCGCTTCCCGGGCGTGGTCGCCAACCGCGACATCGAGCTGCGGGTCCGCCGCGGTGAGGTGCACGCGATCGTGGGCGAGAACGGCGCCGGCAAGTCGACGCTGATGAAGACCCTCTACGGCGAGCACCGCCCCGACGAGGGGCAGATCCTGCTGCACGGGCGCGAGGTGTCCTTCCGCAGCCCGGCCGACGCGATCGCCGCGGGGATCGGCATGGTGCACCAGCACTTCATGCTGGCCGACAACTTCACCGTCCTGGAGAACGTCGTGCTGGGCAGCGAGCCCACGCGGGCCGGCCGGCTGGACCGGGCCGAGGCCCGCCGGCGGATCACCGAGATCTCCGAGCGCTACGGCCTGGGCCTGCGCCCCGACGCCCTCGTGGAGGACCTGGGCGTCGGCGACCGGCAGCGGGTCGAGATCGCCAAGGTGCTCTACCGCGACGCCCGCATCCTCATCCTCGACGAGCCCACCGCCGTCCTCGTGCCGCAGGAGGTCGACGAGCTGTTCGGCAACCTCGCCGAGCTCAAGCGCGAGGGCCTGACGGTCCTGTTCATCTCGCACAAGCTCGACGAGGTCCGCCGGGTGGCCGACGCGATCACCGTGATCCGCCGCGGCACCACCGTCGGCACCGCCGACCCGAGGACGACGACCGTGCGCCAGCTCGCCGAGCTCATGGTGGGCACCGAGCTGCCCTCGCCGCAGGTGCGCACCTCGACGGTGCGCGAGACGCCGGTGCTGCAGCTGCGCGAGCTCACCGTGGCCGCGCCCACCGGCCGCCCGCCGGTCGACGAGGTGAGCCTGACCGTCCGCGAGGGCGAGGTGGTCGGCATCGCCGGCGTCGAGGGCAACGGCCAGGCCGAGCTCGTCGACGCCGTCATGGGGCTGCGCCCGCTGGCCGCCGGCACCGTGCTCCTCGGCGACGACGACATCACCGCGTGGAGCACCCGGGCCCGCCGCGAGGCCGGTCTCGGCTTCATCCCGGAGGACCGGCACCGCCAGGGCATGCTGCTCGACGCGCCGCTCTGGGAGAACCGGATCCTGGGCCACCAGACCCGCCCGCCGGCGGTCAGGGGGCCGTTCATCGACCGCCGCGCCTCCCGCGCCGACACCGAGCGGATCATGCGCGAGTACGACGTCCGCGCTCCCGGCCCGGACACGCTCGCCGTCGCCCTGTCCGGCGGCAACCAGCAGAAGCTCATCGTCGGCCGGGAGATGAGCGCGCGGCCGCGGCTGCTGCTGGCCGCGCACCCGACCCGCGGGGTCGACGTCGGCGCCCAGGGCGCCATCTGGCGGCTGCTCGAGGACGCCCGCGCGGAGGGGATGGGGATCCTGCTGGTCTCGGCCGACCTCGACGAGCTCATCGGCCTGTCCGACACGCTGCACGTGATGCTGCGCGGACGGCTGGTGGCCACCCTCGACCCCTCCTCGGTCACGCCCGAGGAGCTCGGCGGGTACATGACCGGCGCGCGGACCGCGGCGGGTGCGGCGTGACCGTCCTCCGCCGGGTCGGCCTCGCGCTGCTGGCGCCGGTCCTCGCCGTCGTCGTCGCGGTGGTCATCTCCTCGGCGGTCATGGCCGCGCTGCAGGTGGACCCGCTGCGGGTGTTCGCGGTGATGGTCGACTTCGGCGACACCCCGAGCCAGCAGGTGACCGCGATCGTGGTGGTCGTCAACCGGGCGGTGCCGCTGTTCCTCGCCGGCCTGGCCGTGGCGATCGCCTTCCGCATGGGCCTGTTCAACATCGGCGTCGAGGGCCAGTACCGGCTGGCGACCATCGTCGCCGCCGGTCTCGGGGCCGCGGTCACGCTGCCCGGCCCGCTGCACGTGCTGCTCATCGTGGTCGTGGCGATGGCCGTCGCGGCGATCTGGGCCGGCATCGTCGCCGTGCTCAAGGTGACCCGCGGCGTCAGCGAGGTCATCAGCTCGATCATGCTCAACGTCATCGCGCTGGGCATCGCGTCGTACCTGCTCACCGGGCCGCTGCGGGGCAGCCCCGAGGGCGCGTCGATCATCAGCACCGCCGAGATCCCCGAGTCCGGCTGGATGCCCGCCCTCAACGGCGTCTTCGGCGTCCTCGGCCTGGCGAACCCGCCGCGGCAGCTCTACGGGTTCCTGCTCGTGGCGCTCGTCGTCGGCGTCGTCATCGCGGTGCTGCTCAACCGCACCCGCTTCGGCTTCGACCTGCGGGCGGCGGGCCTGTCGCCGTCGGCGGCCAGCGCCAGCGGCGTCGACTCCCGCGGCATGGTCGTCAAGACGATGCTCCTGTCGGGCGCGGTCGCCGGCCTGATCGGCATGCCCGACCTGCTCGGCTCCACGCACGCCTACACCACCGACTTCACCTCCGGGCTGGGCTTCCTCGGGATCGCCGTGGCCCTGCTCGGGCGGAACAAACCGATCGGGATCGCGTTCGGAGCGCTGCTGTTCGCGTTCCTCGACCGGTCCCTGGTGCCGCTGCAGATCCAGGACTTCCCGGCCTCGGTCGTGACGATCATCCAGGGCACGATCGTGCTCGCCGTCGTCGTCGCCAACGAGGTCGCCCGCCGGGTCGCCCTCCGGTCGGCCGAGCGCGGGTCGGCGCCGGCCGCCGCGGTCGCCGGCGACGGCAGCGCCGGGCCCGGGCAGAGCACCGGGACCGGCGGCGGCACGGGCACCGGCGCCGGCGTCAGCCCGACGGCGGGTGCCGGACAGCGCAGCGACGAGCGGCAGGAGACCGGGGCATGAACGCACCCCACGACAGCGCTCCGCCGGCGCTCCACGCTCTCGCGGGGACCCCGGCATGACCGTCACGACCCCTCCCGGCACCGGGACCCCGCCCAGCCGCGGCCCGCTGACCGACCTGCTGACCGGCGGTGGCCGGGCCCGGCGGCTGACCTGGCTGCTGCTGGGCATCGTGCTGCTGTTCTCGGTGGTGCGCGTCATCAGCGGCCAGGAGGCGCTGACCAGTTCCTCGACCATCGCCGCGGCACTGCTGCTCGCGGTGCCGATCGGCCTGGCCGCGCTCGGCGGCCTGTTCGCCGAGCGCGCGGGCGTGGTCAACATCGGCCTCGACGGCATGATGGTGCTCGGCACCTGGGGGGCGGGGTTCGCCGGCTACCAGTGGGGCTGGGGCGCCGCCGTCGTCGGCGGGCTGGTGTTCGGCGCGGTCGGGGGGCTGCTGCACGCGCTGGCCACGGTGACCTTCGGCGTCGACCACGTCGTCTCCGGGGTGGCGATCAACATCCTCGCCGGCGGCGTCGTGCGGTTCCTGTCCGAGCTGCTCTACACCGACAACCCGGCCGGCGGCGGGGTCACGCAGTCCCCGCCGGTGCAGGGCAACCCGCCGACGTTCTCCGTCCCGGTGGTCTCCTCCGGGCCCGACCTGCTCGGGTCGCTGGAGAGCCGGCACTGGTTCCTGGTCAGCGACCTCGCCGGCGTCCTGCGCGGGCTGACCAGCGGCGTCGGCCTGCTCACCCTCATCGCCGTGCTGCTGGTGCCGGCCACCTACCTGCTGCTGTGGCGGACGGCGTTCGGCCTGCGGCTGCGCTCGTGCGGCGAGAACCCGGCCGCCGCGGACTCGCTCGGTGTGCCGGTCTACCGGCTCAAGTACACCGCCGTGGTCGTCTCCGGGGCGCTGGCCGGCCTCGGGGGCGTCTTCCTGGTCTTCATCGCCGGCATCTACCGCGAGGGGCAGGTCAACGGCCGCGGCTTCATCGGCCTCGCGGCGCTGATCTTCGGCAACTGGCGGCCCGGCGGGCTGGCCTCGGGCGCCGCGCTGTTCGGCTTCACCGACGCCCTCCAGCTGCGCAGCCGCTCCGCCGTCGTCGCGCTCTTCCTGCTGGTGGCGCTGCTGCTCGCGGCGATCGCGGTGGTGCAGGCGATGCGCGGCAGGCTCGTGCCGGCCGGCATCGCGGCGGTGGTGGCGGCGGCCTCGCTGGTCGGCTTCCTCACCGTCGACGAACTGCCGCCGGGCCTGGTGTCGTTCACGCCGCACCTGACCACGCTGCTGGTGCTCTCGCTGGCCTCCCAGCGCCTGCGCATGCCCAAGGCGAACGGGCTCGTGTACCGACGAGGGGAGCACTAGGTGACCGAGGGGCCGGCGGACGGGGACGGCGCGGTCGACTGGGACGCGCTGCGGACGGCGGCCCGGGAGGCCATGGCGCACGCCTACGCGCCGTACTCGCGCTTCCCCGTGGGGGTGGCCGGGCTGGTCGACGACGGCCGGGTGGTCACCGGCTGCAACGTCGAGAACGCCAGCTACGGGCTGGGCCTGTGCGCCGAGTGCGGGATGGTCAGCGACCTGGCCCGCACCGGCGGCGGCCGCCTGGTGGCGGTGGCCTGCGTCGGCGGGGACGGGCAGCCGCTCATGCCGTGCGGGCGCTGCCGGCAACTGCTGTGGGAGCACGGCGGCGCCGACATGCTCGTCGAGACGGTGTCGCTCGGCATCGTGCCGATGCGCGAGGTGCTGCCCGACGCGTTCGGCCCCGACGACCTGGTCGCGGCCGCGGAGCGGGAGGCCTGATGGACGCGATCGACGTCATCCGCACAAAGCGGGACGGCGGGCAGCTCTCCGGCGAGCAGATCCGCTGGGTGATCGACGCCTACACGCGCGGCGCGGTGCCCGACGAGCAGGTCAGCGCGCTGCTCATGGCCGTGTTCTTCCGCGGGATGTCGCCGGACGAGCTCGCCGTCTGGACGCAGGCGATGATCGACTCCGGCGAGCGGAAGGACCTCTCGTCCCTGGGCCGGCCGACCGCCGACAAGCACTCCACCGGCGGCGTCGGCGACAAGACCACGCTGCCCCTCGCGCCGCTGGTGGCCGCGTGCGGGGTGGCGGTGCCGCAGCTGTCCGGCCGCGGGCTGGGCCACACCGGCGGCACGCTCGACAAGCTCGAGGCGATCCCGGGCTGGCGGGCCGACGTCCACGAGGAGGCCTACCTGGCGCAGCTGCGCGAGGTGGGCGCGGTCATCTGCGCGGCCGGCAACGACCTCGCGCCGGCGGACAGGAAGCTCTACGCGCTGCGCGACGTCACCGGCACCGTGGAGTCGGTCCCGCTGATCGCCAGCTCGATCATGAGCAAGAAGATCGCCGAGGGGGCCGACGCGCTCGTGCTCGACGTCAAGACCGGGTCGGGCGCGTTCATGAAGGACCCGGAGTCCTCCCGCGAGCTGGCCCGCACGATGGTCGGCCTCGGGGAGGCGGCCGGCGTGCACACCGTGGCCCTGGTGACGGCGATGGACCGCCCGCTCGGCCGGGCCGCGGGCAACGCCGTCGAGGTGGCCGAGTCGGTGGAGGTGCTCGCGGGCGGCGGTCCGGCCGACGTCGTCGAGCTCACCCTGGCGCTGGCCCGGGAGATGCTGGCCGGTGTCGGCCGCGGCGACGTCGACCCGGCCGAGGTCCTGCGTGACGGGCGGGCCATGGACGTGTGGCGGCGGATGGTCGCCGCCCAGGGCGGCGACCCCGACGCGCCGCTGCCGCAGCCGGCGGAGCGGCACGTGGTGACGGCCCCGGCCACCGGCACGCTCACCCGGCTCGACGCCTACGCCCTCGGCGTGGCCGCCTGGCGGCTCGGTGCCGGCCGGGCGCGCAAGGAGGACCCCGTGTCGGCCGCGGCCGGGGTGACCTGGACGGCGACCGTGGGGCAGCACGTGGTGGCCGGCCGGCCGCTGCTGGAGCTGCACACCGACGACCCGGCGCGCATCCCGCGGGCGCTGGAGGCGCTGGAGGGCGCCGTCGGCGTCGACACCGGCGACGAGCCGCTGCCCCTGGTCCTCGACCGCATCACGGCCTGAGCCGACCCGCGATCACGGAGCTGTGACCACTCGGGGTGCTCCGGGGGTGGTCACAGCTCCATGATCGTCGCGGGCGGGTCGGCGGCCGCCCGCCCCGACGGTGGACACTGTTCACTCGTGACCAGTACGTCCGCGCCCGTGGTGGGCGACAGCCGGCCGCAGCCCGGCGACCCGCTGGACCCGGACGCCGCCATCTCCGTCCGCGGCCTGGTCAAGCGCTACGGCGAGCGCACCGCCGTCGACGGGCTGGACCTCGACATCCGACGCGGGGAGATCTTCGCGCTGCTCGGGCCGAACGGCGCCGGCAAGACGACGACGGTCGAGGTGCTCGAGGGCCACCGCGAGCGGGACGGCGGCGAGGTGCGGGTGCTCGGCGTCGACCCGGCCCGGGGTGGGCGCCGCTGGAAGGCCGAGCTCGGCATCGTGCTGCAGTCGGGCGCGGGGGACAGCCAGCTGTCGGTGCGCGAGCTGCTGGCGGCCCGGGCGTCGTACTACGCCGACCCCCGCGACCCGGCGGAGGTGCTCGAGCTGGTCGGGCTGACCGAGAAGGCGGGGGCCCGCGGGCGCACGCTGTCCGGCGGTCAGCGGCGCCGCCTCGACGTGGCGCTCGGCATCGTCGGCCGGCCGCGGCTGCTGTTCCTCGACGAGCCCACGACCGGCTTCGACCCCGAGGCGCGGCGGCAGTTCTGGGCGCTGATCCGCTCGCTGCGCGACCTCGGCACCACGATGCTGCTCACCACGCACTACCTCGACGAGGCCGAGACGCTGGCCGACCGGGTCGGCGTCCTCGCGCACGGGCAGCTGGCCGAGGTCGCCGTCCCCACGGCCCTGGGCGGGCGCGGCTCGGCGCCGGCCGTCGTCAGCTGGACCGAGGACGGCGTCCGGCGCCGGGCGGAGACGACGACGCCGACGGCGTTCGTCCGCGACCTCGCCGCCCGCTTCCCCGGCGAGGTGCCCGACCTGGCGGTCGCCCGGCCCACGCTCGAGGACGTGTACCTGAAGATGATCGGGGACCGCTCGTGACCACCCCCGCGCTGCCCTCGCTGGCCCGCGTCTACGGCACCCGTGCGCGGGTGGAGCTCAAGGAGTTCTTCCGCCAGCGCGAGTCGGTGGTGTTCACCCTCGCCTTCCCGGTGATCCTGCTGCTGGCCCTGGGCGCGGCGCTCGACTACGACCTGGGCCCGGGCGTCGACTTCCCGCAGTACTTCATGGCCGGGGTGGTCACCGCGGGGATCGTCGGCGCGAGCCTGCAGAACATGGCGATCCACATCGCCGGCGAGCGCTCCGACGGCACGCTCAAGAGCCTGCGCGGCACGCCGATGCCGGCCAGCGCCTACTTCGCCGGCAAGGTCGTGCAGGTCCTCGCCGTCGCGCTGGCGACGATCGTGCTGCTGCTGGGCGTCGGCGTCCTCGTGTACGGGATCGACCTGCCCTCGGGCGCGGACTGGCTGACCTTCGCCTGGGTGGCGGTCCTGGGCGCCGCGGCCTGCACGCTGCTCGGCATCGCCGTGTCCACCCTGGCCCGCAACGGCCGGTCGGCGTCGGCCACGGTGACGCCGATCGCGCTGGTCCTCGAGTTCGTCTCCGGTGTCTTCCTGCCCTTCGACCGGGTGCCCGGGTGGCTGCAGGACGTCGCGTCGGTGTTCCCCGTCAAGTGGCTGGCGCAGGGACTGCGGTCGGTGTTCCTGCCCGACGCGCTCGCCGCGCAGGAGCCGGCCGGGTCGTGGGAGCTCGGCCGGGTCGCGCTGGTGCTCGGCGCCTGGTGCGTCGCCGGCCTGGTGCTGTGCGTGCTGACCTTCCGCTGGCAGGACCGCGGCACCGGCTGACCCCCGCGGGACGGCGTCCGGCGGACGACGACAATGACGCGGTGCCCGCACCGCTCGACGCCGACTCGATCCGCCGCGCCCCCAAGGTCCTGCTGCACGACCACCTCGACGGCGGGCTGCGGCCGCGGACGGTGCTCGAGCTCGCCGAGGAGGCCGGCTACCGCGACCTCCCCGCCGGCGACGCCGCGGAGCTGGGCCGCTGGTTCCGGCAGGCCGCCGACTCGGGCTCGCTGGTGCGCTACCTGGAGACGTTCGCGCACACGGTGGGCGTCATGCAGCGCCCCGAGGCGGTGCGCCGGGTGGCCCGCGAGTGCGCGCTCGACCTCGCCGCCGACGGCGTCGTGTACGCCGAGGTGCGCATGGCACCGGAGCTCCTGACCGCGGGCGGCACGCCCATCGAGGAGGCGGTCGAGGCCATCCTCGACGGCTTCGCGGCGGGCAGCGCCGAGGCCGCCGGGGCGGGGACGCCGATCGTCGTCGGCGCGCTGCTGTGCGCCATGCGGCAGGCCGACCGGTGGGAGGAGGTCGCCCGCCTCGTCGTCCGGTACCGGGACGCCGGCGTCGTCGGCTTCGACCTGGCCGGACCCGAGATCGGCTTCCCGCCCGACCGGCTCCCGGGGGCGGTCGCGCTGCTCGACCGCGCCGGGGCGCACCGCACCGTCCACGCGGGGGAGGCCGCCGGCGTCGACAGCATCCGCGCGGCCCTGGACGGCGCCCGCGCGGAGCGGCTCGGCCACGGCGTGCGGATCGCCGACGAGGTGCCGGACGACGGCCCGCTCGGCCCGCTGGCGCAGCGGGTCCTCGACGAGCAGGTGCCGCTGGAGGTCGCGCCGTCGTCGAACGTGCAGACCGGCGCCTACCCCTCCCTGGCCGCGCACCCGGTCGGCCGGCTGCACCGCCTGGGCTTCGCGGTCACCGTCAACACCGACAACCGGCTGATGAGCGACGTCTCGGTGACCAGCGAGCTGGCCGCCGTCGCCGCCACCTGCGGCTGGGGCTGGGACGACGTGCAGACGGTGACCGAGCGCGCGCTGGCCGCGGCGTTCGCCGACGAGGACGAGCGGACGCGGCTGCTCACCGAGGTGGTCCGGCCGGGGTTCGCGGCCCTGCGCCGGCCGCGGTGACCACGGCCACCGCGCTCGCCGGAATCCCCGGCTGATCACCGCTGCTACCCTTGACGTACCGGCACTCGCCGGTCATCCTCCCGGACGGTCCGTCCGGGCATGAGCGCATCCGTGCAGATCCGCCGCGTCACCGACGCCCGCGATCGCCAGTGAGGACGCCGACGACGGCGCCCGCGCACCACCACGGGACGCGCCCGAGCCGTATCGGAGTCCCACACCCGCATGTCCTCGTTCGACCCCGTCGACGTCGTCGACACCCAGATCGACAGCCTGAACGACCCCGAGATCGCCACCGAGCCGGCCCCCGAGCCGGCCGGTCCCACGTTCGCCGCGCTGGGCCTGCCCCAGCAGCTGGTGACCGCCCTCGAGCGGCGGGACATCCGCCGCCCGTTCGCCATCCAGACCTCCGCCCTCCCCGACGCCCTCGCCGGGCGCGACGTGCTGGGCAAGGCCGCCACCGGCTCGGGCAAGACCCTGGCCTTCGGCCTGCCGGTGCTGGCCCGCCTGGGCCTCACCGCCCGCCGCGGCCCCCGCGCCCCGCGCGCGCTGGTCCTCGTGCCCACGCGCGAGCTGGCCCAGCAGGTCTCCGACGCGCTGGCCCCGCTCGGCCAGGCCGTGGGCGTCCAGTTCGCCACCGTCTACGGCGGCGCCTCGATGTACCGCCAGATCACCCAGCTGCGCCGCGGCGTCGACGTCGTCGTCGCCACCCCCGGGCGCCTGCAGGACCTCATCGCCCAGGGCGAGGCCGCCCTCGGCGAGGTCGAGGTGACCGTCATCGACGAGGCCGACTTCATGTCCGACCTCGGCTTCCTGCCCGTCGTGCAGGAGCTGCTCGACCAGACCCGCCCCGACGCCCAGCGGCTGCTGTTCTCGGCCACGCTGGACGGCGAGGTGGACACCCTGGTCCGCCGCTACCTCAAGGACCCCGCGCGGCACGAGGTCGTGCGCCCCGGCGGGGAGGCGCCGCCGGCCGAGCACCTGGCCTACAGCGTCGCCTTCCGCGACAAGGTGCCGCTCACCCAGGAGCTGGCCGCCCGGCCGGGCCGGACGCTCGTCTTCGCCCGCACCCAGCTCGGCGTCGACCGGCTGACGGAGAACCTGCAGGCGGTCGGCATCAAGGCCGAGGCGATCCACGGCGGGCTGCCGCAGTCGGCGCGCCGCCGGGCGCTGGAGGCGTTCACCGACGCCCGCAGCCCGGTGCTGGTCGCCACCGACGTCGCCGCCCGCGGCATCCACGTCGACGACGTCTCGCTGGTCCTGCACTACGACCCGCCGGCCGACCACAAGACCTACCTGCACCGTTCGGGCCGCACCGCCCGGGCCGGCGCCGGCGGTGTCGTGGTCTCCCTGCTGCTGCCCGACCAGGTCGGCCAGGCCAAGCGGCGGTTCCGCCAGGCCAAGGTCGACCCCGCGGTCAGCCGCGTCCGCCCCGGCGACGCCCCGATCGTCGAGCTCGTCGCCACCGGCGTGCCGGTGGAGCCGGTCGAGCGGCCGGCCCGCGAGTCGCGGCGTCCGCACGGCGGCCCCGGGGGCCGGCGTCCGCGCCGGGACGGCGACCGCCCGCGCCGCTCGTTCGGCGAGGGCGACCGGCCGCGCCGTGAGGGCGACCGGCCGCGGCGTCCGTTCGGCGAGGGCGAGCGCCCGCGCCGTCCCTCCGGCGACCGCGACCGGTTCCGCGGCCCGGCCGACGGTCCCCGCGGTGGGCGGCCCGACCGTCCCGCGCCGGCGCGCGACTGACCGCGTCCCCACAGCACCAGCGCCGTCCAGCACGGCACCAGCGGCCGGTCCCGGGATCTCCCCGGGGCCGGCCGCGCTGCGTCCGGGCGACGGCGTCACGGACTCCTCACCGGTCCCGCCCCGACGCGAGTGGTGGGGGTAGGGGCCCTCCTCACAGCGGTGTGCGCGTCGGTTGCCAGGTGCTGGCCCGGGCTCGCACGCCGGTGGGCGCTGGTGCCGGTCGGCTGACCACGGTGGGCGGCGTGACCTGCAGCACTGTGCGCCCACGGTGCACGTCGGTCTGCAGGATCAGCCCTCGGCGCACATCAGTGCCGGCGCCGGAGGCCACGGCCGCCGACCAATCGGCACACCGCTGTCAGTGGCGGAAGGCCAGCGCGCTGCCGATCTGGGTGACGACCTCGTCCCACGCGGTGCGCAGCGCGTCGGCGTCCTCGGCGGGCAGCGGCGCGCCCGGGTCGGCCTCCGCGCGGGCCACCGCCCGGCCGAGCGGCGCGCCCGGCGCGAGCAGCTCGTCGACGCGGCTCAGCCCGGCGTACTCGGCGACGTCCCGCACCCCCTCGACCGGCTGGGCGAACACCCGGTGGTCGACCAGGCCGGCGGCGCCGCTGGCGACCTCGGAGAGCACCTCGGAGAGCTCGGTGAGGTCGTAGCGGTCCTGCTCGGCCGGCAGCGGCAGGGTGTCGGTGTCGGCGACCTCCGGCCAGGAGGCGATCTCGGTGAGGTCGTGCTGCTCGTCACCGGCGCAGAAGCGGGCCAGCTCGGCCGGGGTGTCGAACAGGAACACCTCGCCGTCGCGGCCCAGGAAGCGGGCCACGTCCTCGACGTAGCAGCGCAGGGTGACCCCGGCGCCCTCGGGGACGACGAGCTCCACCGGCAGGATGCCGACCGCCTCCCAGAACTCGGCGGCCGCCGCCACCGCGGCCGGGGTCGCGGTGATGCGGCTGCCGCCGCGGATGGTGCTCACGCCGGCCGTCGCGGCCTCCGCGGGGGTGGCCGCCGTCGAGCCGGCCGCGGGCCGGTTGCCGGAGCCGTCCGAGCCCACGGCCACGGTCTGCTGCGTGCCCCGGCCGGCGGCGACGGCGCCGGTGTCGTCGTCCGTGTCGCCGTCCGTGTCGTCCTCGTCGAGGTCGTCGTCCAGCTCGTCCTCGTCGTCGGCCACCGAGGGGTAGGCGTCGAGGGTGGTGGTGCCGGCGCCGGTCCAGTCCAGGTGCGCGGAGAGCTCCTCCAGGACGTCCTCCCACAGGTCGTCCAGCGCTCCGCCCACGCCCACCCAGGCGTCCTCGCCCGAGCGGCCGACGAACGCCTCCACGCCCAGGCCGAGCGAGCCGATCTCCGGTCGCGCGACCAGCTCGGCCAGCGCCGGGAACTCGGTGTCGTCGTCCACGGGGTCGTCGGTGTCGTCCGCGTCGGGGTCGTCCGCGGGGTCGTCGGCGGCGTCGCGGCCGGCGGGCCGGCGGGTCACGGGCTCGTCGTCGTCGGCGCCGGCGGTGTCCAGGCACTCGGCCAGCCGGCTGACGATGTCGATGGTGGCCGCCAGCTCCTCGACCGCCCAGCGGTCGGGGTTCTCGGCGGCGATGTCGTAGACGCCGTCGAGGTCGTAGCGGTGGTCGTCGTCCGGCGTCAGGTCGGCGGCGCCGAGCCCGGCCACGACCGGCCAGACCGGGTGGTCGGCCAGGTCGTGGTCACGGCCGGTGCGGCAGAAGGCGGCCAGCGCGGCCGGGGTGGGGAAGAGGTGCACGGTGGCCGTGTCGCCCTCGGAGGTGCCGAGGAAGGCCTGCCACTCCTCGCCGTCCTCCTCCCACGGCGGCGCCCACAGGGTGTAGCCGGTGCGGTCGTCGACGGTGAGGGCGATCGGGACGATGCTGGGCCTGGCCACGGGCCCATCCTGCCCGGTCCACCCATGACCGCGACCCGGGGCTTCACACGCCCTTCGGGTGCCAGACGGTCTTGGTCTCGAGGAACGGTGTCATCCGGGACAGCCCCGGGTCGGCGGACCAGTCCGGCTCCTCGGCCGGCGGGCGCAGCACCCGCTTGATGCTGCCGGCGGCCAGCCGCTCGAGCTCCATCGCCTGCGCCGGCGGGGCGCCGGTCAGGTCGACGGCGTCGACGTCGTCGTGCTCGGCCAGCCAGGGTCCGAGCTCCGCGGCGTCGCCGGTGAGCAGGTTGACCACACCGCCGGGGACGTCGCTGGTGGCCAGCACCTCGCCGAGGGTGACCGCCGGCAGCGGCCGCTCCCTCGACGTCACCACGACGGCGGTGTTGCCGCTGGCCAGCACCGGGGCGAGCACGCTGACCAGGCCGAGCAGCGAGGACCGCTGCGGGGCCAGGACGGCGACGACGCCGGTGGGCTCGGGCAGCGAGAAGTCGAAGAACGGCCCGGCCACCGGGTTGGCGCTGCCGAGGACGGCGGCGAGCTTGTCGGTCCACCCGGCGTACCAGACCCACCGGTCGACGGCGGCGTCGACGGCGGCCCGCGCACGGCCGGCCGACAGGCCCTCCCCGGCGGCGACCTCCTCGCAGAACTGGGCGTGCCGGCCCTCCATCACCTCGGCCACCCGGTAGAGCACCTGGCCGCGGTTGTAGGCGGTGGCGCGCGACCACGTCCCGAAGGCCGCCCGGGCCGCGACGACGGCGTCGCGGGCGTCCTTGCGGGAGGCGTGCGCGGCGTTGGCCAGGAAGCCGCCCCGGTGGTCGGTGACCGCGTACGTGCGGCCGGACTCCGAGCGCGGGAAGGCCCCGCCCAGGTAGAGCTTGAACGTCTTGCGGACCGCCAGTCGCTCGCTCACGGGTGGGTGCTCCTCAGGTACGCCGCCAGCCCCTGCCGGCCGCCCTCGCGGCCGTAGCCGGACTGCTTGTAGCCGCCGAACGGCGACGTCGGGTCGAACTGGTTGAACGTGTTGGCCCACACCACGCCGGCGCGCAGCCGGTCGGTGATCGCCAGGATCCGCGAGCCCTTCTCGGTCCAGACGCCGGCCGACAGCCCGTAGGTGGAGTTGTTCGCCTTGGCGACCGCCTCGTCCGGCGTCCGGAAGGTCAGCACCGACAGCACCGGCCCGAACACCTCGTCGCGGGCGATGCGGTGGGCGGGGGAGACGTCGGTGAACACCGTCGGCGGGAACCAGTAGCCGCGGTCGGGCAGGTCGCAGGCCGGCTGCCAGCGGTGCGCACCCTCGGCCTCGCCGATCTCCGACAGCTCCCGGATGCGGGCCAGCTGCTCGGCGGAGTTGATCGCGCCGATGTCGGTGTTCTTGTCCAGCGGGTCGCCCACCCGCAGCGTGCCGATGCGCCGCTGCAGCGAGGCGACGACCTCGTCGTGCACGTTCTCCTGCACCAGCAGCCGCGAGCCCGCGCAGCACACGTGGCCCTGGTTGAAGAAGATGCCGCGCACGATGCCCTCGACGGCCTGGTCGATCGGGGCGTCGTCGAAGACGATGTTGGCCGCCTTGCCGCCCAGCTCCAGGGTCAGCACCTTGCGGGTGCCGGCCACCGCGCGGGCGATCGAGCGACCCACCTCGGTGGAGCCGGTGAACGCGACCTTGTCGACGTCGGCGTGCTCGACGACGGCCCGGCCGGTCTCGCCGGCGCCGGTGACGACGTTGACCACGCCGGGCGGCAGGTCGGCCTGCCGGCAGACCTCGGCGAACAGCAGCGCGGTCAGCGGGGTCGTCTCGGCCGGCTTGAGGACGACGGTGTTGCCGGTGGCCAGCGCCGGGGCGACCTTCCACGCCAGCATCAGCAGCGGGAAGTTCCACGGGATGACCTGCCCGGCGACCCCGTGCGGGCGCGGGTCGGGCCCGTGACCGGCGTACTCGAGCTTGTCGGCCCACCCCGCGTGGTAGAAGAAGTGCGCCGCGGCCAGGGGGACGTCGACGTCGCGGGACTCCCGGATCGGCTTGCCGTTGTCCAGCGACTCCAGGACGGCGAACTCCCGCGCCCGCTCTTGCAGCAGCCGGGCGATGCGGAACAGGTACTTGCCGCGGTCGGCGGGGCGCATCGGCCCCCACACGCGGGTGAAGGCGCGGCGGGCGGCGCGGACCGCGCGGTCGACGTCGGCGTCGGTGCCGACGGCGACCTCGGAGAGGACCTCCTCGGTGGCCGGGTTGACCGTCTTCATCGGCTCGCCGGAGCCGTCGACGAACTCGCCGTCGACGAACAGGCCGTAGGAGGGCGCGACGTCGACGATCGACCGTGACTCGGGGGCGGGGGCGTACTCGAACAGCTGTGTCATCAGTCGACGCTCACGTGGTCGGGGCCGGAGTAGTGGCCGGTGCGCAGCTTCTGCCGCTGCAGGAGCAGGTCGTTGAGCAGGCTGGAGGCGCCGATGCGGAACCAGTCGGGGGACAGCCAGTCACCCCCCGCGGTCTCGTTGACCAGCACGAGGTGCTTGATCGCGTCCTTCGTCGTCCGGATGCCGCCGGCGGGCTTGACGCCGACCTGGCGCCCGGTGGCGGCGCGGAAGTCGCGGACCGCCTCGAGCATCACCAGGCAGACCGGCAGCGTCGCGGCGGGGGAGACCTTGCCGGTGGAGGTCTTGACGAAGTCCCCGCCGGCGAGCATCGCCAGCCAGGACGCGCGGCGGGCGTTGTCGTAGGTGACCAGCTCCCCGGTCTCGAGGATCACCTTGAGGTGCGCGGTCCCGCAGGCCTCCTTGACCGCGACGATCTCGTCGAGGACGTCGAGGTAGCGGCCGGCCAGGAAGGCGCCGCGGTCGATGACCATGTCGATCTCGTCGGCGCCGGCGGCCACCGCGTCGCGGACGTCGGCGAGCTTGACCGCGCGGCTGGCCCGGCCGCTGGGGAAGGCGGTGGCGACGGCGGCGACCTTGACGCCGCTGCCGGCCAGCGCCTCCTCCGCCACGCCGGCCAGGTCGCCGTACACGCAGACGGCGGCCACCGCGGGGCAGGTCGGGTCGGTGGGGTCGGGGCGGCGGGCCTTGGCCGCCAGCGAGCGCACCTTGCCCGGGGTGTCGGCGCCCTCGAGGGTGGTCAGGTCGACCATCGAGATGGCGGTGTCGATCGCCCAGGCCTTGGCCGTGGTCTTGATCGAGCGGGTGCCGAGGGTGGCGGCGCGCTGCTCCGCGCCGACCTGGTCGACACCGGGCAGGCCGTGCAGGAAGGCGCGGAGGGCGGCGTCCGAGCGGGTCACGTCGTCGAACGCCGTCCCGGACCCCGGGCCGGGCCGGGTCCCGGCCGCCAGCGTCCCGGGGTCGAGCACGTGGGTCATGCCCGCATTGTCTCCCCGACCGCCCGCCGCTCCGGCAGGGCCGGTCGTCCGGTCCCCCGCGCGGGTGGGCCCGGTTACGGTGGCCCGCGTGCAGCTGACCGTCGTCGACCACCCGCTGGCCCGTGCCCGCCTGTCGCGCATGCGCGACGAGCGGACCGACAACGCCGCGTTCCGGGCCGCGCTGCGCGAGCTGACCCAGATGCTGGTGTACGAGGCCACCCGCGACCTCGCGGTGGCCGAGGAGCCGATCACCACGCCGGTCACCGGCACCACCGGCTACCGGCTGGCCGCGCCGCCGCTGATCGTGCCGGTGCTGCGGGCGGGCCTGGGCATGGCCGACACCGCGCACGGGATGCTGCCGGAGTCGCAGATGGGCTTCGTCGGCCTGGCCCGCAACGAGGTGACCTTCCAGCCGGAGGCCTACATGGCGTCCCTGCCGGAGTCGCTGGTCGGCCGGCACGTGTTCGTCCTCGACCCGATGCTGGCCACCGGCGGGTCGCTGGTGCACTGCTGCACGCTGCTCACCGACCGCGGCGCCACCGAGATCACCGTGCTGTGCGCGCTGGCCGCGCCGGTCGGCCTGGAGCGCCTGGAGCACAGCGGCCTGCCGCTGCGGGTGTTCACCGCCAGCGTCGACGAGGGGCTCGACGACAGGGCCTACATCGTCCCCGGCCTCGGCGACGCCGGGGACCGTCAGTTCGGCGCGGTGTGACCGTGCGCTTCGCCGTCCTCGGCACCGGTTTCTGGGCCACGCAGGTGCACGCGACCTCGATCGCCGGGGCCGACGACGCCGAGCTGGTCGGCTTCTGGGGCCGGGACGCCGCCCGGGCCGCCGCCGCCGGGGCGGAGTTCGACGTCCCCGGCACCGACGACCTCGACGCGCTGCTCGCCGACGTCGACGCGGTCTCGGTGGCCGTGCCGCCCGACGTGCAGGTCGGGCTCGCGGAGCGCGCCGCCGGGGCCGGGAGGCACCTGCTGCTGGAGAAGCCCGTCGGGCTCACCGTCGCCGACGCCGACCGGGTGGTCGACGCCGTCCGCGCGGCCGGGGTCGCCTCCGTCGTCTTCTTCACCGACCGGTTCCGCCCGGCCACGGTCACCTGGCTCGAGCAGGCCGCGCGCGCCCCGCTCGCCGGTGGCGCGGTGAGCTGGATGGGCTCCCTGGCCGGCAGCCCGTTTGACACGCCCTGGCGGCGCGAGCACGGCGCGCTGTGGGACGTCGGCCCACACGCGCTCGGCCTGCTCGTGCCGGCGCTGGGCCCGGTCGTGTCGGTGCAGGCCGGCGCCGGCCGCGGGGACACCGTGCACCTGGTCCTGCAGCACGCCTCCGGGGCGTCGAGCACGGTGACGCTGTCCTCGACGGTGGCGCCGATGGCCGGCGGCGTGGAGGTGACCGTGCACGGCGACGCCGGCCGGCTGGTGCTGCTGCCCGAGCGCGACGACCTGGCCGTCGTCGAGGCGCACCGCGCCGCGGTCGCCGAGCTGTCGGCCGCGGCCCTGACCGGGGGCACGTCCGCGCTCGACGTCGGCTTCGCCCGCGACGTCGTCGTCGTGCTCGCCGCGGTGCAGCGTGCACTGGCCTCCGGCTGCCGGGAGCCCGTCCCCGCCTGACCCGCGACGCCGGCGGGAGGTCGCGACCCGGTGAAACGGGTTGCCGGTCCGGTCACCCTGGAGGAGTGCGGATGACCTTCTCCCGGATGGCCGACCGGCGGCCGGTGGAGACCCGCGTCGAGCGGGACGACGGCGTGGTCTTCGCGATGCGCGGCGCCGGGGGCGGGGGCGACCTGCCGCACGACCTGGTGCACGCGCTGGTCGAGACCGAGCTGGGCGTCGCCGACGGGATCTGGGGCTGCGTGGCCGACGGCGTCGTCTGGCGGAGCATGCGGCACGTCTCGGGCCGGCAGCCGCCGCACGCGGCCGAGCGCTCGGCGCGGCTCAAGCGCGAGCGGGCCGCGGCGATCCAGCGCGCCGAGGGGCTGGCCGACCTGGTGGGCCGCTGCGCCCGCGGCGCCGAGGTGCTCCCCGGCGAGGCGTCCGCGCTGGGCCTGCCCCCCGACCGGGTGGCCGGCGCGGCGGCCGCCCTCGCCGACGCCGCCCGGCGCTGGCGGTCCCTGGCCGTAGGGGAGACCTGGACGGTGGAGTGGCGGGCGCCCGGACGTCGCCGCCGCCGTTGATCATCGGCTCGTTGCCGCCGACACGCGCCGACACGCCGCCGCGAGCGGCAGGAACCCCGCTCTCGACCCAGCGGACGATCCGCGCTCAGCAGCCCAGCGCGGTGGCGAGCTCCTCGATCGAGGCGACCGAGAGGTCGGCGTCCGGGTCGGTGGACGGCGGCACCTCGCGCCCGCCGAACTCGTCGGGGCGGTGCACGTAGGCCGTCCGCAGCCCCCGCTCCCGCGCGGCGGCCAGGTCGTCGAGGTGGGCGGCGACCATGCACACCGACGACGGCGGCAGCGCCAGCAGCCGGGGCGCGGAGTCGTAGACCGCCGGGTCGGGCTTGTAGCGGCCCGCCACCTCGGCGCCGAGCACGAGGTCCCACGGCAGCCCGGCGCGGCGGGCCAGGTCGACCAGCAGCCGCACCCCGCCGTTGGACAGCGGCGCCAGCACGTACGAGCGCCGCAGCCGGGTCAGCCCCGGGACCGCGTCGGGCCACGGGTCGAGGCGGTGCCAGGCCAGCACCAGCTCGCCGGCGACGTCGTCGGGCACGCCGCCGACGCCCACCGCGGCCAGCGCCTCCGGCAGCGACTCCCGGTGCAGGTCGTCGAGCACCGCCCACGGTCGCGCGCCCAGGCGCACCTGGTCCATCGACGGCTGGTACCGGTCGCGCCAGGCATCGGCGAACGCGGCGGCGTCGACGCCGGGGCCGAGCAGCCGGGCGGCCTCGCGGGCGACGCCGCCGCGCCAGTCGACGACGGTGCCGAAGACGTCGAACACCAGCGCACTCACATCCATCACCCCGACGTCCACCTACAGCCCCAGGGCGGCGGCCATCTCGGCGCGCAGCTGGTCGAGCTCGTCCTCGCCGCGGCCGCGCGCGGCGATGACCCCGGCGTCGTCGTGCACCGGGACGACGGTCTCCAGGTAGGCCTTGAGCTTGGGCTCGGTGCCGCTGGGCCGCACCACCACCCGCACGCCGTCGCCGAGCAGCCGGACGGCGTCCACCGGCGGGTCCTCGTGCAGCAGGTCGGCGGCGGTGACCTCCCGGCCGAGCAGCCGGGACGGCGGCGCCGCCCGCAGCCGCGCCATCGCGCCGGAGATCAGCGAGAGGTCCTCCACCCGCACCGACAGCTGGCCGGTGGCGAACAGCCCGTGCTCGACGGCCAGCTCGTCGAGCCGGTCGAGGAGCGAGCGCCCGCTCGCCCCGAGCTCGGCGGCCAGCAGCGCGACGGCGAGCGCGGCGGAGATGCCGTCCTTGTCCCGCGCGACCGTGGGCGTCACCGCGTAGCCGAGCGCCTCCTCGTAGCCGAAGACCAGCGGCTCGTCGTCGGTGCCGGCGCGGATGATCCACTTGAAGCCGGTCGGCGTCTCGGCGAACCGGACGCCGTGCGCCTGGGCCAGTGCGTGCAGCAGCGAGCCGCTGACCAGCGAGGACGCGTACGTGCCCCGCACGCCGCGGCGCAGCAGCCAGTCGGCGAGCAGGCTGCCGACCTCGTCGCCGGTGAGCTGCCGGCCGTCGCAGACCACCGAGCAGCGGTCGGCGTCGGGGTCCTCGGCGATGGCGACGGTGGCGCCGAGGCGCGCGGCCAGCGCCTGCAGCAGGTCGACCGCGCCGGGCTCCTCCGGGTTCGGGAAGGCGACCGTCGGGAACGCCGGGTCGGGGGAGTCCTGCTCGGGCACGCTCACCGGCGGGGCGATCCCGGCCGCGGCGAACACCGCCCGCGTGGTGGCCGCGCCGACGCCGTGCATCGCGGTGTAGGCCACGGTCAGCCCCTGCCGCGCGGCCGCCGGCACCGACGAGGGGTCGAGCGCCCGCACCACGGCGGCGACGTAGTCGGCCTCGACGTCGTCGCCGGGGGTGACCCAGTCGTCGGACAGCGGGACCTCCCGCGCCGGGCCGACGGCGGCGATCGCGGCCTCGATCCCGCGGTCGGCCGGCGGCACGAGCTGTGCGCCGTCGGCGAGGTAGACCTTGTAGCCGTTGTCCTGCGGCGGGTTGTGGCTGGCGGTCACCATCACGCCGGCGACGCAGCCGAGGTGCCGGACGGCGAAGGACAGCACCGGCGTCGGCAGCGGCCGCGGCAGCACCTGGACGGCGAACCCGGCACCGGCCAGCACCGCGGCGGAGACGCGCGCGAACTCGTCGGAGCGGTGCCGGGCGTCGAAGCCGACCACCACCCCGCCGCCGCCGTGCCCGGCGCCGGTCAGCCAGGCGGCGAGACCGGCGGCGGCCCGGGTGACGACGGCGGCGTTCATCCCGGCCGGCCCGGCGCGCAGCGGACCGCGCAGCCCGGCGGTGCCGAAGGTCAGCGGCCCGCTGAACCGCCGCTCGAGCTCCGCGGTGTCGCCGGCCGCGACCAGCGCCTCGACCTCGGCGCGGTCGCCGGGGTGCGGGTCGGCCCCCGCCCAGGCGCGGGCGTCGTCCAGCACGCTCACGACGGGACCTCCTCGGCGTCGTACTCGGGCAACGTGAACTCGCCGCCCACCCGCGCGTGCACCGGGTCGGCGGGGTCGGGCTCGCCGTGCGCCGCGACCAGCGCCCCGGCGTACACCTCGGCATCGTCCTGCGGCTCGTACCCGAGCGACCGGGCCGCGGTGAGGTCCCACCAGCCGCGGGTGTTGGCCGAGACGCCCCAGACCACGCGGAAGCCGGGGGAGGGGGCGCGCAGCGCGGCGTCCACCAGCGCGACGGTGTCCCGCGGGGAGAGCCAGGTGGCCAGCGCGCGCGGCGTCGGCGGCTCGGGGGCGGCGGTGCCGATGCGCAGGCAGACGACGTCGAGGCCGTAGCGGTCGGCGTACAGCGAGCCGAGCGCCTCCATCGCCACCTTCGACACCCCGTAGTGGGTGTCCGGCCGCGCGAGGCCGTCGTCCTCCCGGAGGGGACCGGACGCCGGCCGCCCGGTGTACCCGGTGGCGTGGTTGCTGCTGGCCAGCACGACGCGGCGCACCCCGGCCCGGCGGGCGGTCTCGAGGACCGTGCGGGTGCCGTCGACGTTCGCGTGCAGGACCGCCGGCCAGGTCGACTCGCCGGAGATGCCGGCCAGGTGGACGACGGCGGCCGCGCCCGCGGTGGCGCTGCGCATCGCGGCGGGGTCGGTCACGTCGGCGACGACGGTCTCCTCGCCCGGCCGGGGCTCGCCGATCCCGACGACGTCGAGGCTGCGGACCGCCCAGCCGCGCTCGGGCAGCCCCTCCCGCAGCACCGTGCCGACGCGCCCGGCCGCGCCGGTGACGAGGACGGGGCCGGTCACGGCAGCCGGCCGGTGAACTCGACGAGGAAGCGGCCCAGCCGCCCCGCCGCCGCCTTCCCCGCGGCGAGCACCTCCTCGTGGTCGAGCTTCTCGCCGGTGATGCCGGCCGCGGCGTTGGTGACCATGGACAGGCCCAGCACCTCCAGGCCGGCCGCGCGGGCGGCGATCGCCTCGAGCGCCGTGGACATGCCCACGAGGTCGGCACCGAGCGTGCGCAGCATGCGGATCTCGGCGGGGGTCTCGTAGTGCGGGCCGGGCAGCGCCGCGTAGACGCCCTCGGTCAGGTCCGGCTCGATCCCCCGGGCGAGCTCGCGCAGCCGCGCGGAGTACAGGTCGGTGAGGTCGACGAAGGTCGCCCCGACCAGCGGGGAACGGGCGGTGAGGTTGAGGTGGTCGCTGATGAGCACCGCCTGGCCCACCCGGTGCTCCGGCGCCAGCCCGCCGGCGGCGTTGGTGAGGACGACGGTGCGCACGCCGGCCGCGGCCGCGGTGCGGATGCCGTGCACCACCGGCTCGACGCCGCGGCCCTCGTAGAGGTGCGTGCGCCCGAGGAAGAGCAGCACCCGCCGCTCGCCCACGCGCACCGACCGCACCTGCCCGTCGTGGCCGACCGCCGTGGGGGCGGCGAACCCGGGCAGGTCGCCGATCGCGACGGCGCCCTGCGCCGCCCCGAACGCGTCGGCCGCGGGCGCCCAGCCCGAGCCCATGACGACGGCGACGTCGTGGCCGTCGCCCAGGGCCGTGGTCAGCTCGGCCGCGGCGGTGCGGGCGAGGGTGTCGGGACCGGTCCGTGCGGCAGGTGCGCTCACCCGTGGACGCTAACCCGGCGCCGCCGGGCCGGGCGACGCCGACCGGGGCGACGCCGGCCCGGGCGACGCCGACCCCCGGGCGTCGGCCCGGACGCCTGTGTCCGCGGCGGTCACCGGCTCACCCGTCCCAGCCGCCCCCGGTGGCGTGTCGGCCCGGGGGAGCGGGGCGACCGGCCGCGACCATGACCGCCGTGCAGCGAACGCAGATCGACGGCGTCCCCGTCTTCACCGCCGCCGGACCCGAGCGGACCACCGCGGCGCTGGTCTTCGGCGTCGGCCTGCGCGACGAGACGTTCGCGACGATCGAGGTCACCCACCTCGTCGAGCACCTGGCCATGGCCGCCCTCCCGCGCACGCACCTGCGCTGCAACGCCGTGACCGACGTCGACAGCACCGCGTTCTTCGCCACCGGCCGGCCGGCCGCCGTCCGCGCGTTCCTCGAGGGCGTCTGCCGGGCGCTCGCGGACCTGCCCACCGAGCGGATGGCCGCCGAGGCCGGCGTGCTGCTGGCCGAGGGCTGCGGCACCGGCTCCTCGACGGTCAGCGCGCTGTGGGCCGCCCGCTACGGGCTGACCGGGCCGGGGCTGACCGTGTCGGCCGGGCCCGGCCCCGAGCACCTGACCGAGGAGGCGGTGCGGGCGCACGCCGCCCGCTGGTTCGTGCGGGGCAACGCGGCGCTGTGGTGCCACGGCCCACTGCCCGGCGGGCTGCGGCTGCCGCTGCCCGACGGGCCGCGGCCGGTGCGGCGGCTGCCCGTCCCGCGGCCGCAGGACGGCCCGGTGTGGACCCGCACCGACGCGCCCGGCGTCGGGCTGCTGCTGGCCACCGACCGGCCGGACGACGTCGCCCTGGCCGTCGGGGTCGACGTCCTGGAGGACCGGCTGCGCGAGCGCGCCCGGCACGCCCGCGGGCTCTCCTACGCCGTGGACTCGCTGCCGCTCGACCTCGCCGCCGACCGGCGCGAGGTGGCCGTCGTCGTCGACGCCCGCTCCGGCCGCGACGCCGAGGTGGCCGGCCTGCTGTGGCAGACGTTCGCCGGGCTGTGCGCCGAGGGCCCGACCGCGGAGGAGGTCGCGCACGCCGTCGCGGGGCTGGAGGCCGAGCTCGACGAGGAGGACGCCGCCGGCGCCGAGCTGGCCGACGCCGCGTACTGCGCCGCGGTCGGACTGCCCTCCCGGTCGGCCGCCGCCACGCTGGCCGCCTGGCGCGCGACCACGCCGGCGCAGGTCACCGCGGCGCTGCGCCGGGCCGAGCCGACCGCCGTCCTGGCCGTGCCCGACACCGCCGAGTGGGACGGCCCCGACCCCCGGGTGGTCCGCCGCCCGCTGTGCGGCACGCTGCCCGCGCTGCCGGGGGGGACGCTGTTCCGGCCGGCGCTGCACCGGCGGCTGCTCGACCCGGCGGCCCGCGTGGCGCTGGTCGTCTCCGACGAGGGCCTGGCCCACCGCGACGCCGACGGCGACGTGCACGGGATCCCGTGGTCGCGCGTGGAGGCGCTGGTGCCCACCGACGACGGCGCGGGCGTGTCGGTGGTCAGCCGCGACCTGTGCTGCGTGCTCGTCCACCCCGGCCTCTACGGCCGCCGCGCGGTCGCCGCGGTGACGGCGCGGGTGCCGGCGGCGGCGCGGCTGGCCCGCCCGGCCGCCACCGAGCCGGAGCTGGCCGCCGTCTGAGCCGCCCGCGCCGTTCCAGGGGGTGGCGCGGCCCGGTCGTCCCTATCCTCGTGGGGTGCAGATCCCCTTCACCTCCTCCGAGCGCGCCAGCCTGGGCGTGGAGTGGGAGCTGCAGCTCGTCGACCGGGAGAGCCGGGAGCTCTCGCCCGGCGCGGTCGAGATCCTCGAGGAGATGCGCCCGGACGGCGCCGAGGAGCACCCCAAGGCCAAGCACGAGCTGCTGCAGTCGACCGTCGAGGTCATCACCGGTGTGTGCACCACCGTGGAGGAGGCCACCGCCGACCTCGCGGGCACGGTGGCCGAGGTCGCCGCCGCCGCCGACCGCCGCGGCCTGGGCCTGCTCTGCGCCGGCACCCACCCGTTCACCGACTGGCAGACGCAGCTGATCTCGCCGAAGGAGCGCTACCTGCAGCTGGTCGAGCGCATGCAGTGGCTGGCCCGGCGGCTGCAGATCTTCGGCGTCCACGTGCACGTCGGCGTCCGCTCGCCGGACAAGGCGATGCCGATCGTCAACGCGCTCACCCAGTACGTGCCGCACCTGCTCGCACTGTCGGCGTCCTCGCCGTTCTGGGTCGGCTGCGACACCGGCCTGGCCTCGGCGCGCAGCAAGGTGTTCGAGGGGATGCCGACGGCCGGGCTGCCGCACCAGCTGCCCGACTGGGGCGCCTTCGAGACCTACATGGAGACGCTCATCGCCACCGGCTCCATCCAGAGCGTGCGCGAGGTGTGGTGGGACATCCGCCCCCACCCGGGCTTCGGCACCGTCGAGCTGCGCGTCTGCGACGGCCTGCCCACCCTCGAGGAGATCGGCGTGGCGGCGGCGGTGTCGCAGTGCCTGGTCGAGCAGTTCGACACCCAGCTCGACCGCGGCTACACCCTGCCCACCCCGCCGAGCTGGATCCTGCGGGAGAACAAGTGGCGGGCGGCCCGCTACGGCCTCGACGCCGACGTGATCGTCGACGAGCGCGGCACCGTCCGCCCGGTGCGGCAGGCGCTGCTCGACCTCGCCGAGGACCTCACGCCCACCGCGCGGCGGCTGGGCTGCGAGGCCGAGCTGGCCGGGATCGAGCGCGTCCTCGCCGTCGGCGCGTCCTACCAGCGCCAGCGCGCCGCCGCGCTGGCGGCCGGCGGCGACCTGCGCGCCGTCGTCGACGGCCTGCTCACCGAGCTGCGCGACGGTCTCCCGGCGACCGGCCCGGCCACCCGGCCCGACGGCCCCGTCCCCGGCCCGGCGGCCTGCGCCGGCGGGCACGCCGCATGAGCCGTCCCCCCGAGGACCTCGCCGCCGGGCTCGACGCGTGGGTGGCCGGCCGCCTCGACGAGCTGGTCGAGGTGCGCCGGCACCTGCACGCCCACCCCGAGCTGTCCTACGCCGAGGTGGAGACCACGGCCTTCGTCGAGGAGCGGCTGGGCGAGGCCGGGCTCGAGCCGCGGCGGCTGCCCGGCGGCACGGGGCTGGTGGTCGACGTCGGCAGCGGCAGGCCGACCGTCGTCCTGCGCGCCGACATCGACGCCCTGCCGCTGGCCGACCTCAAGGACGTGCCCTACGCCTCCACCCGCGAGGGCATGTGCCACGCCTGCGGGCACGACGTGCACACCACCGTCGTCCTCGGCGCGGCGCTGGCCCTCGCGGCGCTCGACGACCTGCCCGGCACGGTCCGCTGCGTGTTCCAGCCCGCCGAGGAGACCGTGCCCGGCGGCGCCAAGCACGTGGTCGAGTCCGGCGTGCTCGACGGCGCCTCGCGGGCGTTCGCGCTGCACTGCGACCCGGCCACGCCCGTGGGCGCGGTGGGCCTGCGCACCGGGTCGATCACCGCGGCCTGCGACCGCCTCGACGTCGTCCTCACCGGTCCCGGCGGGCACACCGCGCGGCCGCAGCTGACCGTCGACCTGGTCGACGCCCTGGGCCGGCTGATCACCGACCTGCCCGGGCTGCTGTCGCGGCAGGTGGACCCGCGCGCGGGGATGTCGCTGGTGTGGGGCGCGGTCAACGCGGGCGTGGCGGCCAACGCCATCCCGCAGCGCGGCACCCTGCGCGGCACCGTGCGGGTCCTCGACCGCGACGCCTGGGCCGGCGCCGAGGCGATGCTGCGCCGGCTGGTCGAGCGGGTGGCCGCCCCGACCGGCGCGGAGGTGGCGGTGGAGTACGTGCGCGGCGTCCCACCGGTGGTCAACGACCCGCGCACGGTGGCCCTGCTGCGCACCGCGGCGCTGGCCACGGTGGGCCCCGAGGGCGTGCGGCCGACACCGCAGAGCATGGGCGGGGAGGACTTCGGCTGGTTCGCCGACGTCGTCCCGATCGCCCTGGCCCGCCTCGGCACGCACGGCGGCGGGGAGCCGCTGGACCTGCACCGCGGCACCTTCGACGTCGACGAGCGGGCCATCGGCGTGGGCGTGCGGCTCATGGTCCGTGCCGCGCTCCAGGCGCTGTCCGCCGACGCCGGCAGCAGCGGCCCGGCCGCCGGTGCACCGTCCCCCAGCCACCCCGCCCGCCCACGACCGGGCGAGCGGCGGTAGAACGTCCCTGGACCCAGAGCCGACGCCGGGAGTTCGACGATGAACGCCACTGAGCAGACCGCGACACCGGGCGACGACGAGGTCCCCGCCGAGCACGAGGTCCCCGAGGAGCTCTCCCTCGCCGGCGCCTTCCCCGAGGTCACCCGGGAGCAGTGGCGCGAGCTCGTCGCCGGCGTGCTGCGCAAGGCCGGCCGCGACCGGCTGCCCGACCCGGTCGAGGACGCCCTGCGCCGCACCGTGGCCACCGGCGTCAGCGTCGCCCCCCTCTACACCGCCGAGGACGCCGGGGACCTGCCGACGGCGGTCGGCGTCCCGGGCCTGCCGCCCTTCGTCCGCGGCGCCCGCCCCGGGGCCGCCCCCGAGAGCGGCGTGCCCGCCGGCTGGGACCTCCGCCAGCGGCACGCCCACCCCGACACCGCGGTGACGCGGGAGGCGATCGCCGCCGACCTGGACAACGGCGTCACCTCGCTGTGGCTGCACCTGGGGGAGGGCGCCGTCCCGGTCGCGGCGCTCGGCGACGTGCTCGCCGACGTCTACCTCGACCTCGCGCCGGTGGCCGTCTCCGGGGGGCTGCCCGCCGCCGAGGCGCTGCTCTCGCTGGTCGAGGGCCGCACCGACCTCGCGCCGGGCGGCTCGCTGGGCCTCGACCCGCTCGGTGACCAGGCCGCCTCGGGGGAGGAGCAGGACCTCTCCGGGCTGGCCGGTGTCGCCCGCCGGGCGCCCGCGGGCTGGCGCACCGCCGTCGTCGACGCCACGGTCTTCGCCGACGCCGGTGCCTCGGCCGTCGAGGAGCTCGGCTGCTCGCTGGCCGCCGGCGTCGCCTACCTGCGGGCGCTCACCGACGGCGGGCTCCCGGTGGACGAGGCCTTCACCCAGCTCGAGTTCCGCTACGCCGCCAGCGCCGACCAGTTCACGACGATCGCCGGGCTGCGCGCCGCCCGCCGGCTGTGGGACCGGGTCGGCGAGGCCAGCGGGGCGTCACCCGACGCCCGCGCCCAGCGGCAGCACGCGGTCACGTCGTCGGTGATGACGACCAGGCGCGACCCCTGGGTGAACATGCTGCGGACGACGGTCGCCTGCTTCGCCGCGGGCGTGGGCGGCGCCGACGTGGTCACCGTGCAGCCCTTCGACGCCGCGCTCGGCCTGCCCGACGCCTTCTCCCGCCGGATCGCCCGGAACACCCAGAGCCTGCTGGTCGAGGAGGCGTCGCTGGCCCGCGTGCTCGACCCGGCCGGCGGCTCCTGGTACGTCGAGTCGCTCACCGACTCGCTGGCGCAGGCGGCCTGGGCGTGGTTCACCGAGATCGAGCGGGCCGGGGGGCTGGCGGCGGCGCTGTCGTCCGGGCTGGTCCGCGACCGGCTGGCCGCCGCGTGGGACGAGCGCGCGAAGCGGCTCGCGACGCGCCGCGACGCCATCACCGGCGTCAGCGAGTTCCCCAACCTCGCCGAGAAGCTGCCGGAGCGGCAGCCCGCCGCGGACCTGCACCCCACCGGCGGGCTGCCGCGCGTGCGCGCGGCCCAGGCCTTCGAGGAGCTGCGCGACCGCGCCGACGCCGCGCCGACCCGGCCGCGCGTCCACCTCGCCACGATCGGCCCGGTCGCCCGGCACACCGCGCGGGCCACCTTCGCCGGCAACCTGTTCCAAGCCGGTGGCCTCGAGACCCCGGCCGGCGACGGCGCGTCCGGTCTCGCCGACGCCGGGACGACGGTGGCCTGCATCTGCGGCACCGACGGCGACTACGTGGACTCGGCCGCCGCGCTGGCCGCGGAGCTGCGCACGGCCGGTGCCACGCAGGTGTGGCTCGCCGGCAAGCCGTCCCTGAGTGTGGACGGCGTCGACGGGTACGTGTACGCCGGGTGCGACGCGCTCGACGTCCTGCAGCGAGTCCACGAGCAGCTGGGAGTGCCGGCATGAGTCCGATCCCCGACTTCAGCAGCGTCGAGCTGGGCCGTCCCGCGGCCACGGCCTCGGCCGGCGACTGGGCCCGCCGGTTCGAGGAGGTCACCGGCCGCGGCGTGGCCGAGGCGACCTGGGAGACACCCGAGGGCATCGCCGTCCCGCCGCTGGCCACCCCGGCCGACCTCGACGGGCTGGACTTCCTCCGGACCTATCCCGGCCTGCCGCCCTACCTGCGCGGCCCCTACCCGACGATGTACACGACCCAGCCGTGGACGGTCCGCCAGTACGCGGGCTTCTCCACCGCGGCGGAGTCCAACGCGTTCTACCGGCGCAACCTCGCCGCCGGGCAGAAGGGCCTGTCGGTCGCCTTCGACCTGCCGACCCACCGCGGCTACGACTCCGACCACCCGCGCGTGGTCGGCGACGTCGGCATGGCGGGGGTCGCCATCGACTCGATCCTGGACATGCGGCAGCTCTTCGACGGCATCCCGCTGGACCGGATGAGCGTCTCGATGACCATGAACGGCGCGGTGCTGCCGGTGCTGGCGCTCTACGTCCTCGCCGCGGAGGAGCAGGGGGTGAAGCCGGAGCAGCTCACGGGGACCATCCAGAACGACATCCTCAAGGAGTTCATGGTCCGCAACACCTACATCTACCCGCCCAAGCCGTCGATGCAGATCATCAGCGACATCTTCTCCTTCACCTCGGCGGAGATGCCGCGGTTCAACTCGATCTCCATCTCCGGCTACCACATCCAGGAGGCCGGGGCGACGGCCGACCTGGAGCTGGCGTACACGCTGGCCGACGGCGTCGAGTACCTGAACGCGGGGAAGGGCGCCGGCCTCGACGTCGACGCGTTCGCCCCGCGCCTGTCCTTCTTCTGGGCGATCGGCATGAACTTCTTCATGGAGGTCGCCAAGCTCCGCGCCGGGCGGCTGCTGTGGGCGCGGCTGGTCAAGGACGCCGGCGCGCAGAAGGACAAGTCGCTGTCGCTGCGCACCCACTGCCAGACGTCGGGCTGGTCGCTGACCGCGCAGGACGTCTACAACAACGTCGTCCGCACGTGCCTGGAGGCCATGGCCGCCACCCAGGGGCACACCCAGTCGCTGCACACCAACGCCCTCGACGAGGCGCTGGCGCTGCCGACCGACTTCTCCGCCCGGATCGCCCGCAACACCCAGCTGCTGCTGCAGCAGGAGTCGGGGACCACGCGGGTCATCGACCCGTGGGGCGGCTCGGCGTACGTGGAGAAGCTGACCTACGACCTGGCCCGGCGCGCGTGGGCGCACATCGAGGAGGTCGCCGAGCACGGCGGCATGGCCCAGGCCATCGACGACGGCATCCCGAAGCTGCGCATCGAGGAGGCCGCCGCCCGCACGCAGGCGCGCATCGACTCCGGCCGCCAGCCGGTGATCGGCATCAACAAGTACCGGGTCGACGCCGACGAGGCCATCGACGTGCTGCGCGTGGACAACGCCGACGTGCTGGCCCAGCAGAAGGCCCGGCTCGAGGAGCTGCGGGCCTCGCGGGACGCCGGTGCGGTGACCGACGCGCTGCGCCGGCTCACCGACGCCGCCCGCGCGGCGGCCGAGGGGCGGCGGGACTCCTCGCTGGACTCCAACCTGCTCAAGCTCGCCGTCGACGCCGCCCGGGCCAAGGCGACGGTCGGGGAGATCTCCGACGCGCTGGAGGAGGTCTACGGGCGGCACGCCGGGCAGGTGCGCACCATCTCCGGTGTGTACCGCGACGAGGCCGGCCGCTCCGGGCCCATGGAGGAGACGCGCCGCATGGCGGAGGCGTTCGAGGAGGCCGAGGGCCGCCGGCCCCGGATCCTCGTCGCCAAGATGGGCCAGGACGGGCACGACCGCGGGCAGAAGGTCATCGCCACCGCGTTCGCCGACCTCGGCTTCGACGTCGACGTCGGCCCGCTGTTCCAGACGCCGGAGGAGGTCGCCCGGCAGGCGGTGGAGGCCGACGTGCACGTCGTCGGCGTCTCCTCGCTGGCCGCCGGCCACCTCACCCTGGTGCCGGCGCTCAAGCAGGCCCTCGCCGACCTCGGGGCCGACGACGTCCTCATCGTGGTCGGCGGCGTCATCCCGCCCGACGACGTCCCGACGCTCAAGGAGATGGGCGCCGCCGCGGTGTTCCCGCCCGGCACGGTCATCGCCGAGGCGGCGCAGGAGCTGCTGCGGACGCTGGCGCAGCGCCTCGGCCACTGATGCCGGGTCACTCCGCCACGGGGCCGGCCTGATGCCCGGCCCCGACGTCCCCGCGCTGCTCGAGGGGGTGCTCGGCGGGGACCGCCGGTCGCTGGCCCGGGCGATCACGCTGGTCGAGTCCCGCCGGGCCGACCACCGCGAGCGGGCGCAGGAGCTGCTCGTCGAGCTGCTGCCGCACGCCGGGAACGCCCGGCGCGTGGGCATCAGCGGGGTGCCCGGCGTGGGGAAGTCGACCTTCATCGACCAGCTCGGCGTCGACCTGACCGCGGCGGGCTCGAAGGTCGCCGTCCTCGCCGTCGACCCCTCCTCGGCGCGGTCGGGCGGGTCGATCCTCGGCGACAAGACCCGGATGGCGCGGCTGTCGGTCGACCCGGCGGCCTTCATCCGGCCCGCGCCGACCGCGGGGACGCTGGGCGGGGTGGCGCAGGCGACGCGCGAGTCGATGGTCGTCGTCGAGGCGGCCGGTCACGACGTCGTCCTGGTGGAGACCGTCGGCGTCGGGCAGTCGGAGGTGACCGTCGCGGAGATGGTCGACTCCTTCCTGTTCCTCACGCTGGCGCGCACCGGCGACCAGCTGCAGGGGATCAAGCGCGGGATCCTGGAGATCGCCGACGTCATCGCCGTCAACAAGGCCGACGGTCCGGCCGCCGGCGACGCGCGCAAGGCCGCCCGCGAGCTGGCCGGCGCGATCCGGATGCTGCGCGGGCACGGCGAGGACTGGCAGGTGCCGGTGCTGACCTGCGCCGGGCTGACCGGCGAGGGGCTGGCCGAGGTGTGGGCCAAGCTGGTCGAGCACCAGGACCGGGCCCGCGCGTCGGGGGCCTTCGACGAGCGGCGGCGCAGCCAGCAGGTGCGCTGGACCCGGCAGCTGGTGCGCGACGGCCTCGAGCAGCGGCTGCGCGCGCACCCCGGCGTCCGCGCGGCCGCGCCGGAGCTGGAGAAGGCGGTGCTGGCCGGCGAGCTCACCCCCGCGCTGGCCGCCCGGCAGCTCCTGGAGACCTTCCTCGGCTCTTCCTGAGCGCCCGGTCGTCGCGGCCGTCCCCAGGCGAGGACGCTCGCCCACAGATGACGGCACCCCCGTCCGGGGCGGTGCCGACGTGGCGAGCCTCGGGTGGTGTCCGCGTCCCTCCTCCGCACCGTCGACCGGCAGGGTGGCGTCTTCACCCGGGAACAGGCGCTCGGGGCAGTGCCGCCGGCGCGACTGCGGTCGAACCTCCGCCGGGGCGTCTGGCGTCGCACGCCCTGGGCCGGCGTGTACGTCGACGGCGAGCTCCCGGACGACGTCGCGGCGACGGTCCGGGCCGCCGCGCTGTGGCTCGGCGGTGACCTCGTGGCCTGCCACACGACGGCGGCGCACCTCTGGGGCTTCGACCTGCGTCCCGCCGACCGCGCCCGCGCCGAGCCTCTGCACTTCATGGGGCCGGAGCGGATCAACAACCGGAGGGTGCGCGGGCTGCAGGTGCACGCCTCGTGTCTCGGCGCGGACGACGTCGTCCGCCACCGAGGCGTCTGGGTCACGGGCCCGGCCCGCACGGCCTGCGACGTCGCCCGCCTCGGGGCGCCGGTCGACGCGCTGGCCACCCTCGACGCCGCGCTGCGCAGCGGGACCTGCACCCGCGACGGGCTCACGACGGCGACCGCGGCGCAGGCGGGACTGCGGGATGTGGTCCGCCTGCGTGAGCTGGTACCCCACGCGGACGCCGGCGCGGAGTCGCCGATGGAGTCGCGGATGCGCTGGCGCTTCCTCGCCGCGGGGCTCGCGGCCCCCCGACTGCAGGTCGAGGTGGTCGACGGCGGGCGTCGGCACCGCCTCGACGTCGGCTGGGAGGACCACCGGGTCGCCGCTGAGTTCGACGGGCTGGAGGCGCACATGACCCGCCGGCAGCTGGCCGCCGACCGGATTCGCCACAACTGGCTGACCGAGCGGGACTGGCGGCTGCTGCACGTCACCGCCGTCGACGTCCACCAGCGGTACGAGCGGATGGTGACCACCGTGCGCCGCCATCTGAGCGCCCGCGCCCCGACGATCATGCAGCCGTGACCACGATCCGGGCCGGGGGAGTGGTCACGGCTCCATGATCGACGCCGAGGGGGGGCGGGTCAGACGCCGGTGGAGCGGCAGTCGCGGGCGCGGAGCTCGGCGAGGTAGTCGGCCGGGGCGCCGGCGGCCTCGGCGGCGTCGGCGAGCGCGCCGAGGTAGCGCGCCGAGGGCAGGCCGCCCTCGAAGGCGTCGAGGGCGTAGACGTAGGCGACGACGTCGCCGCCGAGGGTGTGCACGCCCAGGTTGAGCTTGCGGTACAGGCCGGAGTCGGCGCCCTCCCAGGCGTCGAGGGCCCGCTCGTCCGTGGGCGTGAGGTCGTAGAGGGCGACGAAGACGCCGGGGGAGTCGTCCTCGGCGGGGACGAGGGTGGCCAGCGCGCCCTCCCAGCCGTACTCCTCGGCACCGAAGGTCAGCCGCCAGCCGCGGACCCAGCCGGTACCGACGTGCGGCGAGGACGGGCAGCGGCGCAGCATCTGGTCGGGGTCCATGTTCGACCCGTACGCGGCGTAGAGACCCATCGCCGACCGAGCCTACGGCCGGTGTGGCCCGCGCGACCCGTGAGCCTGCCGACGCATGCGGCGACGGCTGGGAGGATGGGGTCACCGCACGACCCCTGACGCAGGAGAGCGCCATGACCCGCATCGTCATCATCGGTGGCGGCCCGGCCGGCTACGAGGCCGCGCTGGTGGCCGCCTCGCTCGGTGCGCAGGTCACCGTCGTCGAACGCGACGGGCTCGGTGGGGCCAGCGTGCTCACCGACTGCGTCCCGTCGAAGACCCTCATCGCCGCCGCCGGCACCATGACGTCGGTCCGCGACTCCAGCGTGCTGGGGCTGCGGGGCACCGACCTGCGCACGGTCGGCCTGGACCTGGTCACGGTCAACAGCCGGGTCAAGGGCCTGGCGGTCGCCCAGTCGGCCGACATCCACGCCCGGCTGACCGCCGAGGGCGTGCGGATCGTCGCCGGGCAGGGCCGGCTCGCCGACGACGTCCGCGGGCTGGTCGAGCACCGCGTCGAGGTGCTGGACGCCGACGGCGGCGTCACCGAGACGCTGGAGTGCGACGTCGTCCTCATCGCCACCGGCGCCGACCCGCGCGTGCTGCCCGGCAGCGAGCCCGACGGCGAGCGGATCCTCGACTGGCGCGACCTCTACGACCTCGAGGACATGCCCGAGCACCTCGTCGTCGTCGGCTCCGGCGTGACCGGCGCGGAGTTCGCCTCCGGCTACCTCGAGGCCGGCGTGCCGGTCACCCTCGTCTCCTCCCGCGACCAGGTGCTGCCCGGCGAGGACGCCGACGCCGCCGAGGTGCTCGAGGAGGTCTTCCAGGCGCGCGGCGGGCGGATCGCCGAGCGCGGCCGCGCCGCCGGCGTCACCCGCACCGAGAAGGGCGTGCTGGTCGAGCTCACCGACGGCCGCACCGTCGAGGGCTCGCACGCGCTGATGACCGTGGGCACCGTGCCGAACACCGCCGGGCTCAACCTCGAGGCGTGCGGCGTGGAGCTGCGCGAGTCCGGCCACGTCGTCGTCGACCGGGTGTCGCGGACCAACGTGCCGGGCGTCTACGCCGCCGGCGACGTCACCGGCGTCTTCCAGCTGGCCAGCGTCGCGGCGATGCAGGGCCGCATCGCGATGTGGCACGCGCTCGGCGAGGCCGTGCAGCCGATCCGGCTGAAGACCGTGGCGGCCAACGTCTTCACCCACCCGGAGATCGCCACCGTCGGCGTCCAGGAGAAGACGCTGCCCGAGGGCCACGACCTCGACGTCGTCCGGCTGCCGCTGGCCACCAACGCGCGGGCCAAGATGAGCGACCTGCACGCCGGCTTCGTGAAGCTGTTCGCCCGCAAGGCCACCGGCGTGGTCGTCGGCGGGGTCGTCGTCGCGCCGGGGGCCAGCGAGCTGATCCTGCCGATCGCGCTGGCGGTGACCAAGGGCCTCACCGTCAGCGACCTGGCGCAGACCTTCGCCATCTACCCGTCGCTGTCGGGCTCGATCACCGAGGCCGGCCGGCGGCTCATGGGGGCCGACGCGCTGGCGTGACGCCCGTGACGGCCGGGGCCGTCGGGACGGGACGGGCGGGACCGCTGTGACGGGCGGGTCGCGGATGGTGCCCGCGGGACCGCCGTCCGCCGATGACGGGGGGGATGTCCCCGCTCCGAGTCCCCGCCCGCCTGCCGCGGTCCCTCGCCGTCGCCGGTGCCGTGCTCGCGCTCTGCGCCGGCCCGTTCGCGCCGTCGGCGCTGGCCGACGAGGGCACGGTCGAGACGGTCACCGGGCAGCTCGTGCAGGTCTGGCCGGAGACCTCCCCCGACGGCCAGCACGCGGGTGAGTCGCACGAGGAGCCGCTGACCCTGGTCGAGGCCGAGGACGGCGGCTCCGTCCGCGTCCCCGCCGAGGACGTCGAGGACGTCGAGCCCGGGGCCACCGTCGAGGTGACCGTCGGCGGCACCGAGGCCGACGCCGCGGCCGAGGACGGCCTGGAGCCGGCCCGCGAGGTGCTCGACACCCAGGTCGTCCAGGCGGCCCCGGCGGCAGGCCCCGTGCCGGCCGGCTCGGTCACCAACCAGGTCACCGTCGTCATGGTGGTCCCGCACGGTGGCACCCCGGACGGCACGTCGCTGGCCTCGGTCGTCTCGGCCGTCGACGACCCGGTCGCGCGGTTCTGGTCCGAGCAGACCGGCGGCGCGGTCACCGTCGGCGTCACCGCGGCCCACGACTGGATCCGCACCGCCGCCGGCTGCGCCGACCCCACCGCGCTCTGGGAGGAGGCCGCCGGCCGCGTCGGCTTCGAGCCGGGCCCGGGGCGGCACCTGCTGCTCTACGTGAGCAGCCGGCCGCAGGACCTGCCCGGCTGCTCCTACGCCCTCGGTCAGGTCGGCTCCGGGACGACGTCCGGCGGCCGGCTCTACGTCCGCGACGACCTGCCCGCCGTCATCGCCCACGAGCTGGGCCACAACTTCGGCCTCGGCCACTCCAGCGGCCTGCAGTGCGACGGCACGGTGGAGGGCGGCACCTGCCGCACCGCCGCCTACCGCGACTTCTACGACGTCATGGGCGTCTCCTGGGACCGCGTCGGCAGCCTCACCGCCGCCCAGGCCGAGCGCCTCGGGGTGCTGCCCGCCGCCGCGACGCAGGCCGTGCCCGCCGGCAGCGGCGCGCGGACGGTCACCCTCGCCCCGATCGGCGGCGGCAGCGGCACCCGCGCGGTGCGGCTCACCGACGCCGAGGGCACCGACTACTGGCTGGAGTACCGCACCGCCGTCGGCCGGGACGCCTGGCTCGCCTCGGACAACCGCTACCGGCTCGACAGCGGCGTGCTGCTGCACCGCGAGGGCGCGCTGCCCGACACCTCGCTGCTGCTCGACGGCACGCCGTCGTCCGCGGCCGGCTGGGACGGCGACCTGCAGACGGCGCTGCAGCCCGGCGTCCCGGTGTCGGTGGCCGGCGGGGAGCTGACCGTCACGGTCGACGCCGTCACCGCGGCGGGCGCGACCGTCACCGTGGTCAGCGGGGCGCCGGTCGCCGGCACCGCCCCGACGCCGGCCGGCCCCGCGCCCTCGGTGCTGCCCGGTGCCCCGGTCCGCGCCGCCGTCCCGCCCGCTCCCGCTGCCGCTCCGGTCGCGCAGCCGGTGGAGACGGCCGGCACCCCCGCCCCCGCCCCCGTGGCGCCGCCGGTCGCCGCCGCCACCGAGGTCCCGGCACCGGCACCGGCACCCGGCGCCGCTCCGGTCGAGGCCGCCGCGACGGCTCCCGCGGGCCCGGGCTGGACCACCCCGGCGCTCGCCGCGGGCGGCCTGGTCGGCGTCGGCGGGACCGCGCTCGCCGCGCGCAGGCTGCCGCTGCTGCGCCGCCGCCCCTGACGCCCGGACGGGCGGAGCCGGGGCGTTGGGGTCCAGTCCGGCGCCCGTGCCGCCGATGAAGAGCACGGTGCCCACCGACCTGGAGAGACCCGTGCCCCACGCTGCCCGCCCGCGGTCTCCGCGGCTGCTCGCCCTCGCGGCCGTCACCGCCGTCCTCGTGCCGCTGCTGCTGGCCGGCCCGGCCGCGGCGGAGGACCCGGCGCCGGACCAGGTCGCCGCCGGCGACACCGTCGTCGGGACGCTGGTCCAGGCGTTCGCCGACCCCGAGCACGCCGAGGCCCCTGGCGCGCCGGCCGGGGACGTCGAGGACACCCTGCTCAGCTGGATCGACAGCGGGGACGACGGAGCCGTCCGCGTCCCGACCGAGGACGTCGCCGACATCGAGGTGGGCGCGACCGTCGAGGTCACCGTCGGCGCCGAGGTCCGCGACGAGGCGACCGTGGAGCAGGGCCTCGAGCCCGCCCGCGAGGTCGTCGAGGCCGAGGTCGTCGCCCCCGCCGAGCCGGCCGCCGCCACCGCACCCACCACCAACGCCGTCACCGTGGCGATGGTCCAGCCGGCCGGCGCACCCCAGGACGGCACGACGCTGGCCGAGGTCGTCGCTGCCGTCGACGGGCCGGTGCGGCAGTTCTGGAACGAGCAGACCGACGGCGCGGTCACCGTCGCGGTGACCGGCCGGCACGACTGGTTCCCCACCGTGGCCGACTGCGCCGACCCCTTCGCGCTGTGGGAGGAAGCGGCCGGGACCATCGGCTGGAACGGCGGCGCGGCCGAGCACCTGCTGCTCTACGTCCCCTACACCGCCGACTGCTCCTACGGGCTGGGCACGATCGGCTCGGGCATCGGTGCCGGCGGCCTGGCCTACGTGCAGGACACGGCCACCTCGGTGCTCGCCCACGAGCTCGGGCACAACTTCGGCCTGGGCCACTCCTCGGCGGTGCAGTGCGACGCCTCGCCGGAGACCGCCCCGTGCCGGACCGAGTCCTACTGGGACTTCTACGACGTCATGGGCGTCTCCTGGCAGCAGGTCGGCTCGCTCAACGCCCCCCAGGCCGCGCGGCTCGGGATGCTGCCCTCGTCGGCGCAGCAGTCGGTCTCCGCCACGGGGACCGGCGGCACCTACACGCTGAAGCCGATGGGCAGCCGGACCGGCACCCGGGTGCTCGTGCTGACCTCCGGGAGCACCCGTTACTGGGTCGAGTACCGCGCCGCCGTGGGCCGCGACAGCTGGCTGTCCGACCCTTACGCGAGCTACGGCCTGGAGGCCGGCGTCCTCGTCCACGTCGACGGCCCCGGACCGACGAGCGACACCTCGCTGCTGCTGGACGGGACCCCGTCCGCGGACGAGGACTGGGACCTCGACGAGCAGACCGTGCTGCCCCCCGGCAGCCCGATGTCCCTCGGCGGCGGCGGCCTCACCGTCAGCGTGACGGCCACGTCCGCGTCGGCCGTGACGGTCACCGTGCGGACGGCGGCCGACGGCCCCGCGCCCGAGACCGCCATCGCTGCGCTGTACCGCCGGCTCGGTGGCACGGGTGGCTGGCTCGGGTCCCCCACCACCGGGGAGCAGTGCGGCCTGCGGGGCGGCGGGTGCCTGCAGCACTTCGAGCACGGCTCGATCTACTGGACCGCGGCCAGCGGAGCGCACGCGATCGGCGGCGCCATCCGCGGCCAGTGGGGCGTGCAGGGCTCGGAGAACGGCTTCCTCGGCTACGCGGTGACCGACGAGGTGTGCGGCCTGCGTGGCGGCGGGTGCCTGCAGCACTTCCAGGGCGGCTCGATCTACTGGACGCCGGCAACCGGCGCCCAGCCGGTCAACGGCGCCATCAAGGAGCGGTGGGGGACGCTGGGCTGGGAGAACGGCTGGCTCGGCTACCCGGCGGCTGCCGCCGTGTGCGGCCCAGCCGCCGGCGGGTGCTCGCAGGTCTTCCAGGGCGGTTCCGTCCACTGGTCCCCGGCGTCCGGTGCTGCTGCCGTCAACCCGCGGGGCGCCATCGGCGGCCGGTGGGTCTCGCTGCGCGGCGACAGCGGTCCCCTCGGTTACCCGACCGGCAACGAGGTCTGCGGTCTGGGCAACGGCGGCTGCCTGCAGCAGTTCCAGGGGGGCACGGTCTACTGGTCGGCGGCCTCCGGGGCGCAGCGGATCACCGGCGCGATCCGCGCCAGGTGGGGGTCGCTCGGCTGGGAGTTCGGCTGGCTCGGCTACCCGACCGGCGACGAGGTGTGCGGGATGCTCAACGGCGGCTGCCGTCAGCCGTTCCAGGCCGGCTGGGTCTACTGGTCGCCGGCCGGCGGCGCCCACCCGCTCAACGGCGCGATCCTCTCCCGCTGGAGCGCCGGCGCCGAGCGGTTCTTCGGCTACCCGACCACCGACGCGGTGTGCGGGCTCCGTGGCGGCGGCTGCCACCAGGCCTTCCAGGGGCCGTCGATCTACTGGTCACCGGCCTCGGGCGCCCAGCCGGTCGGTGGTGCGATCCGCACCCGGTGGGGTCAGCTGGGCGGGGAGAACGGCCACCTGGGCTACCCGGTCGGGCCGGAGGTGCCCACCTCCGCCGGCGTCTCGCAGCGCTTCCAGGGCGGCACGCTGTCCTGGTCGGTGCGGACCGGTCAGGTCAGCGCCTCCTGACCGGTCCAGGCACCACGTCGGGGCCCGTCACCACGCGGTGACGGGCCCCGACGTCGTCCTGGGACTACCCCGCGTCGGCGATGGTGCAGATGACCGCGCCGCTGGTGACGGTGGCGCCGACCTCGGCCGACAGGCCGGTCACGGTGCCCGCCTTGTGCGCGGCGATCGGCTGCTCCATCTTCATCGCCTCGAGGACGACGACGAGGTCGCCGGCCTGGACCGGGGCGCCCTCCTCGACGGCGACCTTGACGATCGTGCCCTGCATCGGCGAGGTGAGGGAGTCGCCGCTCGCGCCCGACCCGCCGTGCCCCGAGCCCCGCTTGCGCGGCTTGGCGCCACCCCCGGCGGCGGCCGGCGCGCTGCCTCCGGCGGCCAGCCCGGCGGGCAGCGAGACCTCCAGCCGCCGCCCGCCCACCTCGACGACGACGGTCTGCCGGGGCACCTCCTCGTCGGCCTCGGCCGGCGCGGCCGAGTACGGCGGGACCTGGTTGTCCCACTCCGTCTCGATCCAGCGGGTGTGCACGGAGAACGGCTCGCTGGTGAACGCCTCGTCGCGGACCACCGCGCGGTGGAACGGGACCACCGTGGGCATGCCCTCGACCACCAGCTCGTCCAGCGCGCGGCGGGCCCGCTGCAGCGTCTCCTCGCGGCTGGCGCCGGTGACGATCAGCTTGGCCAGCATCGAGTCGAACGCGCCGGCCACCTCGCCGCCGGTCTCGACGCCGGCGTCCCAGCGCACGCCCGGGCCCTGCGGGATCTCCAGCCGCGTCACCGGGCCGGGCGCCGGCATGAAGCCGCGCCCGGCGTCCTCGGCGTTGATCCGGAACTCGATGCTGTGCCCGCGCGGCTCGGGGTCCTCGGTGACCTCCAGCGGCAGGCCGTCGGCGATGCGGAACTGCTGGCGCACCAGGTCGATGCCGCTGGTCTCCTCCGACACCGGGTGCTCGACCTGCAGCCGGGTGTTGACCTCGAGGAAGGAGATCGAGCCGTCGACGCCCACGAGGTACTCGACGGTGCCGGCGCCGTGGTAGCCGGCCTCCCGGCAGATGGCCTTGGCCGACTCGTGGATGCGCGCGCGCTGCTCGTCGGTGAGGAACGGCGCGGGCGCCTCCTCGACCAGCTTCTGGTTGCGCCGCTGCAGGGAGCAGTCGCGGGTGCCGACGACGACCACGTTGCCGTGGGTGTCGGCCAGGACCTGCGCCTCGACGTGCCGCGGCCGGTCGAGGAACCGCTCGACGAAGCACTCGCCGCGGCCGAAGGCCGACACGGCCTCGCGGACCGCGGAGTCGAACAGCTCGGGGATCTCCTCGACGGTGCGGGCGACCTTCAGCCCGCGCCCGCCACCGCCGAACGCCGCCTTGATGGCCACCGGGAGGCCGTGCTCCTCCGCGAAGGCGACCACCTCGTCGGCGCCGCCGACCGGGTCCTTCGTGCCGGGCACGAGGGGGGCGCCGGCGCGGGTGGCGATGTGGCGGGCGGCCACCTTGTCGCCGAGGTCGATGATCGCCTGCGGGGAGGGGCCGATCCAGGTCAGCCCGGCGTCGATGACCGCCTGGGCGAAGCCGGCGTTCTCCGAGAGGAAGCCGTAGCCGGGGTGGATCGCGTCCGCGCCGGACCGCTTCGCGGCGTCGAGGATCTTGTCGACGACCAGGTAGGAGTCGCCCGGCGTCGTCCCGCCCAGGGCGAAGGCCTCGTCGGCCACCCGCACGTGGAGTGCGTCCCGGTCGGGCTCGGCGTAGACCGCGACGCTGGTCAGCCCGGCGTCCTTGCACGCCCGCGCGACGCGGACCGCGATCTCCCCACGGTTGGCGATCAGGACCTTGTGCACCCGACGACTCCCTCGCTCGTGAACCGGTCGGACTGTAGCCAGCCGACGGCGGCGGGCTCCCGGCAGGGCGGGGACGCCGACCGGCGCCCGTCCCCGGGGGGACGGGCGCCGGCGGAGGCGTCGGGCCGGTCCGGGGACCGGGGGAGGAGGGGTCAGACGCCGGCGGTCTCCACCGGCGCGTCGGCCGCCGGTCGCGGGGGCAGCGCCCGGGCGCCGACGACGCGGCGCCACAGCCGGGCGCCGCGGTCGCGGCCGGCCCGGGCGACGACGTGCGCACCCGGGAGACGGGGCTGCGGCAGCACGGGCACGGCGGGCTCCGCGACGGCAGCCGGCTCCGGCACGGCGACCGGCTGCGCGACGGCGACCGGCCCCCCGGCCGGCGCGGGCTCCGGTGCGGGCTGCGGTGCCGGCGGCGGGCCGACGGGGATGAGCGCGGCGATGGCGTCGAGGGCCGCGTCGAGCAGCTCGGCCAGGTCGGCGGGGCGGTCGTCGTCCCGGCCGCGGGCCGGCACCCGGAGGTCCTCGAGGTCACCGGTCACCGTGCAGTCCAGGGCCGCGAGCTCGGCCACCACGGCGTCGGCCGCGGCCGAGACCCAGGCGCGCTCACCGGCCGGCAGGGTCAGCCGCGCCGAGCCGGGCCGCCCGGCGAGGGCGCCGACGGCGAGGTGGTGGGTGATCCGGGCGGCGTACAGCGGCCACTCGACGCCGTAGTCGAGCCGCTCGTTGAGCCGGCGCAGCAGCTCGCTCTCGGCCCGGCCCAGCGACTGGTTGCGCCGGCCGTCGGGCTGCGTGGCCACGGCCGGGTCGACGCCGACGACGGCGGCGAAGCGCTCCCACAGCAGGGCCGGGTCGGCGCCCTGCGGGGGCACGGTCACCACGTGCACCTGCTCGGCGGGCAGGCCGGCCGCCCAGCGGCGCAGCACCGCGGGGACGTCGTGGCGCAGCCAGAACGCCTCGGCGTGGCCCTCGGTGGTGTCGGCCGCCGGGCGCTGCTCGTCCGGCCGGTCCGAGCCGGGACGGACCATGTCGAGGAAGTCGGCGAAGGGCAGCGCGTGCCGGTTCTTCACGTCCTCCTGCCACACGGCGGGCAGCTGCCGGGCCAGGTCGCGGACGGTGACCACGACGTGCACCTCGGCGAAGTCGAGGTCGGCCAGCGCGCGGGCGGCCTCCGCGCCGCTGAGGTCGCCGAACAGCTCGTGCGAGACGACCGTCGTCCCCTGGTGGTCGCGGGCGGCGGCGACGATCCGGTCCCACGCGCCGGCGACGCCGGGGTCGACGTGGCCGTGGAAGCTGCGCTGCTGGGCGTCGAGGACCGCGTGGAAGTGCGCACCCGGGTGCTCACCGGGGTAGAGGACGCCGGCCTCGGCCAGCGCCGGGCGCGACGCCCAGAGCAGTTCCTGCAGGTAGGTGGTCCCCGACTTGGGGGTCCCGACGTGCAGCACCACTCGCTGCCGGCCGCTCTGCGGGGCGTTCGCCGCGGCGTCGTGGGCCTGCGGCTGGCGCGGGTCGGTGCAGGACACGCTGTCTCCTCGTCCGGCGGTGCTCATCGGGGCCCGCCCACCCCGGTCGGCTGGACGTCCCGGGCGGCGTCCGCGGCCGACCGCTGGTCCGCGGCGGAGGCGAGTCGCCCGGGGGCCGCCGGGCGCCGGTGGTCGGCGTGCGGGTGCAGTGGGTGGCGCGCGCCCTGGCGGCCACCGGTGCCGGCCACCCCGCGTGGCCGGGACGGTGGCACCGGCGGGACGAGCCGGGGGACGGGCGGCCGCCGGTCGCCGTGCCGCCCGGACAGGACCGCGCGCTCGGTGTGGGCGGCGGGCTCCGGTCCGCGCACCGCCTCCGGTGCCCTCGTCGCCGGTGCCCTCGTCGCGGAGGTCGTCGTCTCCCGGGGGGCGGCGGTCCGCGCGGGTGCGGGGTGGCGAGTGCTCACCCGACGCACGTAGTCGTTGATCGGCGCCTCCACCCAGTGGTGGAAGACCGTGCCCGCGGCGACGGCGAGGACCACGGCGACGACGACGACGAGGTCGGCGACCGGCAGCGCGGGTGACCGGGTCAGCACCGCGCCCAGGACGACGAAGACCGGGATGTGCACCAGGTACAGCGAGTAGGAGCTGTCGCCCAGGCTGCGCGCGGCCCGGCCCAGCCGTGAGTCCCGGCCGTCCTGCCCGAGCGGCAGGAGCGCGAGGAAGAGGAAGAAGAGCGGCACGCCCCAGAGCAGGACCCGCAGCGCGCTGGTGGACCCGTCGAGGACCGTGCGCGCCTCGGAGACGTCGTGGTAGCCGACCACCACCTGCGCCGCGAGCACGGCGGCCGCCGCGCCGCCCAGGGTCCACCACAGCGGCCGGACCCGGGTGAGCAGCCCGCGCTCCCACACCAGGTAGGCGACGATCCCGAGCGCGAACTCCAGCACGATCGGGTTGCTCACCCAGGCGAGCAGGAAGGTGCCCGGGCGCAGGACCGCCCCGAGGCCCACGAGGGCGGTCATGCCCGCGGCGAGCAGCCACAGCCGCCGGGACAGGCCGAGCAGCACCATGGCCGCGACGCCGAGGTAGAAGGTGAACTCGAACGACAGCGTCCAGCCGACGTCCAGGACGGGGAGGGTGTAGCCCCAGCGGTCCAGGACGGGGACGAACACCACCGCGTTGGCCGCTGCCCGCCAGGGGAGGGCCGGGGGTGGGCCGACGAAGGCGTGCAGGCAGATCAGCACCGCGCAGGCGATGAGGAACGGCGGCGCCACGCGCGCCCACCGCAGGACCAGGAAGCGGCCGGCGGCCGGGGCGCCCGCCGCGTTCGCCACGGACAGCGCCATGACGAAGCCGCTGATGACGAAGAACAGGTCGACGCCGATCGCGCCGAAGTTGCCCAGGTGACCGAGCCCGGCGATCCGGGACACCCCCAGGTGGGGGTGCGCCTCGGCCAGGTCGACGGCGTGCGTGACGACGACCAGCAGCGCAGCGACGCCGCGCATCATCTGGATGCTGTCGAGCCGCTGTCGGCTCGTGCTCGGCCCGGGTCGGGCGTCCCTCAACTCCACGGCCTGAACGGTAATGAAGTCGTTACGGAGAGCCACCTCGTCGACCGGCGTGTTGGTCGACCGTCTGCTGTGTGCTCTTCACCAACTCCCGGCCACGACATCGTCGAACGTGCGCCGGTCGCACCACCCGTCCCACGCGCGGGCGGACGGACGACTGCGGGGGCTCAGCGCCGCCAGAGGTCGGTGACCGCCAGGCCGCGCCGGCCGAGCTGCTCGCGCAGCGCGGCCAGGGACAGCCCGACGACCGACGCCGGGTCGCCCTCGACCCGGCGCACGAACGGGGCGCCGAGCCCGTCGAGGGTGAAGGCCCCGGCCACCGCCAGCGGCTCGCCGGTGGCGACGTAGGCGTCGACCTCGGCCGCGCTCGGGCTGGCGAAGTGCACGACGGTCGACGTGACGACGACGTCGCGTGACGCGACCGAGCCGTCGTGCACGTCGAACAGCGCCTGGCCGGTGTGCAGCACCCCGGAGCGGCCCGCCATCCGCCGCCAGCGCTCGCGAGCCTCGGCGGCGTCGGCCGGCTTGCCCATCGCCTGCCCGCGGAACTCCAGCAGCGAGTCGGCGCCGACCACGAGGGCGTCGGTCTCGCGCCGGGCGACGGCGCCGGCCTTGGCCGCGGCCAGCAGGGCGACCCGCTCGGCGACCCGCGGTGCGCGCACCACCGACTCGTCGACGTCGCTCACCACGACGTCGGGGGCCAGGCCGGCCTGGCGCAGCAGGGCCAGTCGCGCGGGCGACGCGGACGCCAGGACGAGCCGGCGGGCCACGCTCACGCGAACCGCCCGGAGGCGCGCCAGCCGCCGGGGCCGGGCTGCAGCGGACGGCGGTGCGCGTCGGCGGCGGAGGCCCAGGCGCCCACCGGCACCGGACGGCGGCGCGGCCGGTGCTGCGACAGCGCGGCCACGACGACGGTCAGCGCGGCGAGCTCCTCGGCGGTCGGCTCGCCCCTGACGACCCGCAGGAGGGGGCGCTGCCGGGTCTGCCCCGAGGGCGACGACGTCGTCACAGCGGGATGTTCCCGTGCTTCTTCGGCGGCAGCGTCTGCCGCTTGTTGGCGAGCAGGCGCAGCCCCTTGGTCACCTCGATGCGGGTCTCCGACGGCCGGATCACCTGGTCGACGTACCCGCGGTCGGCCGCGACGTAGGGCGAGAGCAGCGCGTCCTCGTACTCGGTGACGAGCTCGGCGCGGCGGGCATCGGGGTCGGCGGCGTCGGCGAGCTCGCGCCGGTAGAGGATGTTCACCGCGCCCTGCGCGCCCATGACGGCGATCTGCGCCGTCGGCCAGGCGAGGTTGAGGTCGGCGCCGAGGTGCTTGGACCCCATGACGTCGTAGGCGCCGCCGTAGGCCTTGCGGGTGATCACCGTGATCTTCGGGACGGTCGCCTCGGCGTAGGCGTAGATCAGCTTCGCGCCGCGGCGGATGATCCCCTCCCACTCCTGGGAGGTCCCGGGCAGGAACCCGGGGACGTCGACGAAGGTCAGCACCGGGATGTTGAAGGCGTCGCAGGTGCGCACGAACCGGGCCGCCTTCTCGCTGGCGTCGATGTCCAGCGTGCCGGCGAACTGGGTGGGCTGGTTGGCCACGACGCCGACGGGCCGCCCCTCGACCCGGCCGAAGCCGACGACGATGTTGGGCGCGAACAGCGGCTGCACCTCGAGGAACTCGCCGTCGTCGAGGACGTGCTCGACGACGGTGTGCATGTCGTAGGGCGTGTTGGCCGAGTCCGGCACGAAGGTGTCGAGCTCGCGGTCGTCGTCGGTGACGCCGCCCTGCGTGGTGTCGGCCGGGGCGACCTCGACGGCCGGCAGCGGGTCGAGGTTGTTGCTCGGCAGGTAGGACAGCAGCGCCTTGACGTAGTCGAGGGCGTCGGCCTCGTCCTCGGCGAGGTGGTGCGCCACACCGGACTTCGTGTTGTGCGTGCGGGCGCCGCCGAGCTCCTCGAGCGTGACGTCCTCGCCGGTCACGGTCTTCACCACGTCGGGGCCGGTGATGAACATCTGGCTGGTCTGGTCGACCATCACGACGAAGTCGGTGAGCGCGGGGGAGTAGACGTGCCCGCCGGCCGCGGCCCCCATGACCAGCGAGATCTGCGGGATGACGCCGGAGGCGTGCACGTTGCGCCGGAAGATCTCGCCGTAGAGGCCGAGGGAGACCACACCCTCCTGGATGCGCGCGCCGCCGCCCTCGTTGATGCCGATGACCGGGCAGCCGTTGCGGATCGCCAGGTCGAGGACCTTGGTGATCTTCTCGCCGTAGACCTCGCCGAGGCTGCCGCCGAAGACGGTGACGTCCTGGGAGAACACGCAGACCGGCCGGCCGTCGACGGTCCCGTAGCCGGTGACGACGCCGTCGCCGAAGGGCCGCTTGGCCTCCATGCCGAAGGTCGTGGAGCGGTGCCGGGCGAACTCGTCGAGCTCGGTGAACGAGCCCGGGTCCAGCAGCGCCTCGATGCGCTCGCGGGCGGTCATCTTGCCCGCCGCGTGCTGCTTCTCGACCGCCCGCTCGGACCCCGCGTGGGTGGCCTCCTGGACGCGGCGCTCGAAGTCCGCCAGCTTCCCGGCGGTCGTGTGGACGTCGACGTCGCCGGGGACGGTCTCGCCGGCGCTCTCCAGTTCAGCCGCACTCACGGGGCCGTAGCGTAGGGGAGTGCCCGACGCGCCCTCCGCCCGCTGGTCGGAGCTCGACCGCCCGCCGCTCGACGGTCGCGCGCTCGAGGCGGCCCTCGTCCGCGACAGCCGGCTGTGGCGCTCGCTCGAGGTGGTCGAGGAGGTCGGCTCGACCAACGCCGTCCTCGCCGAGCGGGCCGCCGGGGACCCCGACGAGGAGGGGGTCGCACCCGAGGGTGTCGTGCTGGTCGCCGAGCACCAGGCCGCCGGGCGCGGCCGGCTGGCCCGCACCTGGTCCTCCCCGCCGCGGGCGGGGCTGACCGTCTCGGTGCTGCTGCGCCCCGACGTCCCGGCCGCCCGCCGCGGCTGGCTGCCCCTGCTCACCGGGATCGCGCTGGCCGAGGCGGTGGGGGAAGTCGCCGGCGTGCGCACCTCGCTGAAGTGGCCCAACGACCTGCTCGCCGCCGACGGCGCCAAGCTCGCCGGCATCCTGGCCGAGGTCGCCGGCACCGCGGTGGTGGTGGGCGCCGGGCTCAACGTCTCCACCCGCGCCGAGGAGCTGCCGCCCACCGGCACCTCGCTGTCGCGGGTGACCGGTGCCGACGTCGACCGGGCGCCGGTCCTGCTGGCCTACCTGCGCGCGCTCGAGCGGCGCTACCTCGCCTGGACCGCCGCGCTGGGCGACCCGGTCGCCACCGGCCTGGCCGGTGACTACCTGGCCTGGTGCTCCACCGTCGGCGCGGAGGTCACCGTGACCCTGCCCGACGGCTCGACGCTGTCGGGTACCGCCACCTCCGTCGACTGGGACGGCCGCCTCCTGCTGCGCACCGCCGCCGGCACCGTCGAGCTGGCCAGCGGCGACGTCCAGCACGTCCGGACACGCCCGCGCGGAACCTGACGGCCGGCCCGCGCTCGGTCATCCTGGCGCGGTGCCCTACCCCGACAGGCTCCTCGCCGACGACGAGGAGGTCGTCCGCCACCTGCACCCGCACTGGACGACGCTGTTCTGGCCGGTCGTCCGCGCCCTCGTCGTCGTCGGTGCCGGGTCCTACCTCGCCGCGCTGGTCCCGCCGGGCCCTCAGCAGGGGTCACTGCGCCTGCTCCTGCTCGCGGTCGCCCTGGTGGCGCTCGCGGTCCTGGTCGCCGGGCCGGTGCTGCGCTGGCGCACCACCCACCACGTCCTGACGACGCACCGGCTGCTGTCGCGCGAGGGCGTCCGCTCGCGTCGCGGGCGGGACGTGGCGCTGTCGCGCATCACCGACGTCTCCTTCCGGCAGACGCTGCGGCAGCGGCTGGTCCGCTCCGGGACGCTGACCGTCGAGTCGGCCGGCGACGGCGGCCCCCTCGTGCTCGAGCGGGTCCCCGACGTCGAGGGGACGGCCGGGCTGCTGCACCACCTGGTCGAGGAGGACGAGGACCGCCGGGCGCACGCGGCCGGTGGGCCCCGTCCGGGCGACCCGTACGGCGCCGACCCCTTCGGCGACCCGGCCGACGCCGACCCGGACGGCGGCTGGACCTCCGGCTGGCACCGCACCCGCCGCCACTCCACCTCCCCCTACTGACCGGGCCGTGTCGTCGGACCGGACGGTGTGACCGATCGGTCACGGCGAGCCTGGCCGGTTCTGTCGGCACCCCGACCTACCGTCCGCCACCATGCGGCTGCTGCACACCTCCGACTGGCACATCGGGCGGTCGCTGCACGGCGCCGACCTGCTCGCCGAGCAGGAGGCGGTGCTGTCGGGCCTGGCCGGCGTCGTCACCGCGGAGGGTGTGGACGCCGTCGTCGTCGCCGGGGACGTCTACGACCGGGCGGTCCCCTCGGCCGACGCGACGGCGGTGCTCGACCGGGTGGTGGAGCACCTGCTCGACGCCGGGGCCGCCGTCGTGCTCACCCCGGGCAACCACGACTCCGCCCGCCGGCTCGGCACCTTCTCGGGCCTGCTGACCCAGGCCGGCCTGCACGTGCGCGCCGCCACCGCCCGCCTCGACGAGCCGGTGCTGCTGGCCGACGCGCACGGCGGGGTCGCCGTCTACGGGCTGCCCTACCTCGAGCCGGAGATCGCCCGCCACGAGTTGGGCCTGCCGGAGGCCCGCAGCCACGAGGCGGTGCTGCGGGCGGCGATGGACCGCGTGCGCGCCGACCTGGCCCGCCGCCCGGGCACCCGCTCGGTGGTGCTCGCGCACGCCTTCGTCGGCGGGGGCGTGGCCAGCGACAGCGAGCGCGACATCTGCGTCGGTGGGGTCGAGGTGGTGCCGGCGTCGGTGTTCGACGGCGTCGACTACGTCGCGCTGGGCCACCTGCACCGGCCGCAGACGCTCACCGACCGGCTGCGCTACAGCGGCTCGCCGCTGCCGTACTCCTTCGGCGAGGCCGGGCAGGACAAGCAGGCCTGGCTGGTCGACCTCGACGGCGCCGGGCTGGCCGGCGTCCGCGCCGTCCCCCTGCCGGTGCCCCGGCCGCTGACGGTGCTCACCGGCACGCTCGACGCGCTGCTCGACGACCCCGCGCACGCCGCCGCGGAGGAGGCGTTCGTGTCCGTCCGGCTGACCGACGACGTCCGCCCGCCCGACCCGATGCGCCGGCTGCGCGCGCGCTTCCCCCACTGCGTGCACCTGGAGTGGACCGGCGGCGCGGGCGCCGGCGACGGGCGCAGCTACCAGGAGCGGCTGCGCGGCCGCGGCGACCTCGACGTCGCCGGGGAATTCGTGTCCCACGTCCGCGGCGGGGTGGGGACCACCCCGGCCGAGCGGGACCTGCTGGCCCGGGCGCTCGGCGCGGCGGCCCGCGAGGAGCTGACCCGGTGAGGCTGCACTCCCTGAGCATCACCGCCTTCGGCCCGTTCGCCGGGACGGAGACCGTCGACGTCGACGACGTCGCCCGCGACGGGCTGTTCCTGCTGTGGGGCCCGACCGGCGCGGGCAAGACGACCCTGCTCGACGCCGTGGTGTTCGCCCTCTACGGCACCGTCCCCGGTGCCCGCGGCGAGGCGCGGCGGCTGCGCAGCGACCACGCCGACGCCGGCACCCGCACCGAGGTCTCCTGCGAGCTCACCCTCGCCGGCGAGCGGCTGCTGGTCGCGCGCCGCCCGGAGCAGACCCGCCCCAAGAAGCGCGGCGCCGGCGAGACCACCGAGCAGGCGCGCCTGCTGGTGCAGCGGTGGGCCGACGGGGGCTGGCAGCCGGTGAGCACCCGCATCGACGAGGGCTCGGAGTACCTGCGGGTGCGCCTGGGCCTGTCGGCCGAGCAGTTCTGCCAGGTGGTGCTGCTGCCGCAGGGCGACTTCGCCCGCTTCCTGCGCGCCGAGCCCGAGGACCGCGGCACGCTGCTGCGCACGCTGTTCGACGTCGACCGGTTCGCCCGCGCGGAGGAGTGGCTGGCCGGCGAGCGGCGGGCCGCGGAGGACGCGCTGCGGGCCGACCGGCACCGGGTGAGCACGCTGCTGCACCGGGTGGCCCAGATCGCCGACGTCGAGGTGCCCGAGGAGCTCGCACCCGAACTGGTCGGCGCGCACCCCGGCGCCTCGGTGGGGACGTGGGTGCGCGGTGTGCGCGCCCGGGCGGCCGAGCGGCGGACCGGTGCCGCCGCCGAGGCCGACGCCGCGGCCGCGCGGAGCGCCCGGGTCGACGCCGAGCTGGCCGCCGCGCGGGCGCTGGCCGACCGGCACGCCCGCCGGGACCGCGCCCGCGCCGACCTGGAGCGGCTGACCGCGCGCGAGCCCGAGCTCACCCCGCTGCGGGCACGGGCCGACAGGGGCCGGCGCGCCGAGGCGCTGCGCGACGTGCTCGAGGCCGCCGGGCGCACGGCGCTGGCCGCCGAGCGGGCCACGGCCGCCCGCGAGCACGCCGCGGCCGCCTGGGCGGAGGTGTCCGGCGGGCGCGACGCGTACCCGGCCGTCGCCCGGGAGCTGCGCGACGCCGCCGCGGCGGCCCGTGCCCTGCTGCCCGAGGCCGGCCGGGCCACGGAGCTGGCCGCCGAGGTCGCCCGCCTGGCCCGGGACGCCGAGCGGCTCACCGCCCGCTGCGCCGACGGTGCCCGGGCCGTGGAGGAGGAGCCGGCCCGCGTGGCCGCCGCCCAGGCCCGGCTCGACACGGCGCGGGCCGCCGCGGCACGGCTGCCCGGGGTCGTCGCGGCGGAGGAGTCCGCCCGGGCCGCGCTCGACGCCGCCACCCGCGCCACCGCCGTCGCCGGCCGGCTCGAGCGGGCCCGCGCCGACGCCGACGCCGCCCGGCTGGCCTGGCTCGGGACCCGGGAGCGGCTGGTCGAGGTGCGCACCGCCCGCCTCGAGGGCATGGCCGCCGAGCTGGCCGCCGGTCTCACCGAGGGCGCCGACTGCCCGGTGTGCGGCTCGACCGAGCACCCGCGGCCCGCCCTCCCGGCCGGCGCGGGCGTCACCGCCGACGACGAGGAACGCGCCCGCACCGCCGTCGACGCGGCCGACGAGCGGCGCGCCGCGGCCGGCCGCGTCGTCGAGGAGCACGAGCGGGAGCTCGCCGTCCTGCGCGAGCGGGCGGGGGAGCGGCCGGCCGAGGAGCTCGCCGACCTGGCCGCCCGCGCCCGCGCGGAGCGGGTGGAGGTCGCCGGGCTGGCCGGGACGCTCGAGGAGGCGCGCCGGGCGCTGACCGCCGCCGAGGACCGCCGCGACGCCGCCGTCGCCGCGCTGGCCGCCGACCGCGAGGCGCTGCAGCGGTGCACCGCCGGGCGCGCCACCCGCGCCGACACCCTGGCGGAGCTGACCGCCCGGCTCGACACCGCGCGCGGCGAGGACGCCGACCTGCGCGCCCGCACCACCCGGCTGACCGGCGAGGCCGAGCGGTGCGAGGCCGCCGTCGCCGCCGCCGACGAGGAGCGCCGGGCCCGGACCGCCGCCGACGACGCCCGCGTCGCGGCCGGGGAGCGCGCCGCGGCCGCCGGCTTCGACGACGTCCTCGACGCCGCCGGGGCGCTGCTGGCCGGTGGCGAGCTGGCTCCGCTCGACCGGCGGCTGCGCGAGCACGACGAGGCCCGCTCGGTGCTGGCCGCCACCCTGGCCGACCCCGACCTCGCCGACCTGGGCGAGCGCCCCGACGTCGCGGCGCTGCAGGCGCGCTGCGCCGAGCTCACCGCCCGCCGCGAGGAGGCGGTCACCGCCCTCGACCAGGCCCGCCGCTGCGCCGCCGCGCTCGACGCGCTGGCCGGGGACGTCGTCGCCGCTGAGGTCGAGCTCGCCGAGCGCCGCGCCCGCACCGAGCAGGTGGTGGGGCTGGCCGACCTGGTGGGCGGCCGCGGCGCCAACACGCTGCGGATGCGGCTGCAGTCCTTCGTCCTCGCCGCCCGGCTCGAGCAGGTGGCCGAGGTGGCCAGCCGGCGGCTGCAGGAGATGTCGCGCGGGCGCTACACCTTCCTGCACAGCGACGCGCTGGGCCGGCACGGCGCCCGCGGCGGGCTCGGCCTCGACGTCCTCGACGAGTACACCGGCACCCGCCGCCCCACCAAGACCCTGTCGGGCGGGGAGAGCTTCATGGCCTCGCTCGCGCTGGCCCTCGGGCTCGCCGATGTCGTCACCGCCGAGGCCGGCGGCGTGCAGATGGACACCCTCTTCGTCGACGAGGGCTTCGGCACCCTCGACGCCCAGGCGCTCGACGCGGTGATGACCGTGCTCGACGAGCTGCGCCGCGGCGGGCGGACGGTCGGCGTCATCAGCCACCTCGAGGAGCTGCGCACCCGCGTCCCCACCCGGCTGGAGGTCGTCGCCGGGCGGTCCGGCTCCCGCCTGGCCGGCTGAGCCGGCGGACTCCTCCCCCCGGAGCCCGGTGGGAGCCGCTGCTCAGCGGCCGGGCACCGCCGACCCCGCGACGCCGTACCCCCGCCCGGGCTCGCGTCCGGCCGGTCGCACCGCCGGGTCGGCGGTGGCGGGGACGGCGCTCCGGTCGGCGGACACGGCCGCGGGGTGGTCGGGGGCGACGAAGACCCACCGCCGGTAGGCCAGGAAGCGGATGACGGTCCCGAGCGCGGTCGAGGCGATGTTGGTGGCCTGCAGCACGAGCGCGCCCTCCTGGCCCAGCGGGTAGCGCACCAGCGCGACCAGGGCCAGGCCGAGCGCCAGCGTCAGGCCGTTGACCGCCACGAAGATCGAGTACTCGCGGCGCAGCCCGGTCCGCGCCCGGTGGGAGAACGACCAGTGCCGGTGCGCGAAGTAGGCCACGGTCATGGAGACGACCGTGGAGAGGAACTTCGCGGTGACCGCGCCGACGCCCAGGTGCGCGTAGAGCACCTGGAACAGGCCCAGGTCGAGGACGAAGCAGGCGCTCCCGACGACCCCGAACGCCGACAGCTCCTTGAGCAGCAGCCGCCAGGTGGTCCCGGCACGTCGGCGGACCGCCGGGAGGAATGGCACGTCCGACGACTGTACGGACCGGCGGCGGGCACCGTGTGACGGCGCGACGGCGGCCGCGGCCGAGGCGCTCGATACGGTGACCCCACCATGCCTGCCCCGACCGACCCGAGGACCGGCCTGCCCGTCGTCGCCATGGTGGGCGGCGGGCAGCTGGCCCGGATGACCCACCAGGCCGCGATCGCGCTCGGCCAGTCGCTGCGCGTGCTGGCCACCGACCCCGCCGAGTCCGCCGCCCTCGTCGCCGCCGACGTCCGCCTCGGCGACCACCGCGACCTCGACGCCCTGCGCGCCGTCGCCGAGGGCGCCACCGTCGTCACCTTCGACCACGAGCACGTGCCCACCGGGCACCTGCACGCGCTCGTCGCCGACGGCGTCCGCGTCGCCCCGGGCCCGGACGCCCTCGTGCACGCCCAGGACAAGCTCGTCCTGCGCCACGCGCTGGCCGCGGCCGGCGAGCCCCAGCCGCAGTGGGCCGAGGTGCAGACCCTGGAGGGCATCACCGACCTCGCCGACGCCGTCGGCTGGCCGGTGGTCGTCAAGACCCCGCGCGGTGGCTACGACGGCAGGGGCGTCTTCGTCGTCGACGCCGCCGAGGAGGCCGCGGACCTGCTCGCCGCGCACGGCACGCTGCTGGTCGAGCAGCGGGTGGCGCTGGTCCGCGAGCTGGCCGTGCTGGTGGCCCGCTCGCCGTTCGGCCAGGTCGCCGTCTGGCCGGTGGTGGAGACCGTGCAGCGCGACGGGATCAACACCGAGGTCCTCGCCCCGGCGCCCGGCCTCGACGAGGAGACCGCCGGCGCCGCCCAGGAGCTCGCCGTGCGGATCGCCGACCGGGTGGGCGTCGTCGGCGTGATGGCCGTCGAGCTGTTCCAGACCGCCGACGGCGTGCTGGTCAACGAGCTGGCCATGCGCCCGCACAACTCCGGGCACTGGACGATCGAGGGGGCGCGCACCAGCCAGTTCGAGCAGCACCTGCGCGCCGTCCTCGACTACCCGCTGGGGTCGACGGCGATGGCCGCGCCGGTCGTCGTCATGGCCAACGTGCTCGGCGGGGCGGCGTCGTCCGACGGCTGGGCGGGCCCCGGTCTCGACGAGCGGGTGCACCACCTGATGGCGCACTGGCCCGACGTGAAGCTGCACTGGTACGGCAAGGGCCAGCGGCCCGGCCGCAAGCTCGGCCACGTCACCGCGCTGGGCGAGGACCTCGACGAGGTGCGCGCCCGGGCGGTCGCCGCCGCCCGCTACCTCGCCGACGGCGCGGTCGACCCGGCGTTCGCCTTCCCCCCCGAGGAGCACTGAGTGGACCCGCTGGCCGGCACGGCACTCGTCGGCGTCGTCATGGGCAGCGACTCCGACTGGCCCACGATGGAGCCGGCCGCCCAGGCGCTCGGGGAGTTCGGCGTCCCGTACGAGGTGCACGTCCTGTCCGCGCACCGCACCCCGCACCGGATGCTCGACTACGCGACGACGGCGGCCGGGCGCGGCCTGCGGGTGATCGTCGCCGGCGCCGGGGGAGCGGCCCACCTGCCGGGCATGCTCGCCGCCGCCACGCCGCTGCCGGTCATCGGCGTCCCGCGCCCGCTCGACCGGCTCGACGGCCTCGACAGCCTGCTGTCGATCGTGCAGATGCCCGCGGGCGTGCCGGTGGCGACGGTGTCGATCGGCGGCGGGCGCAACGCCGGCCTGCTCGCCGTCCGCGTGCTGGCCGCCTCTGACGAGCGGCTGCGGGCCGCCGTCGAGCGGTTCCAGGCCGACCTCGCCGACTCCGTCGTCACCCGCGACGCGGCGCTGCGCGCCCGACTGGCCGGTGACGCGGGCGACACCTGCGGAACTGCTGGGACGTCCTAGCATCTACCCGTGAGTACGAGCGGGCTGTACCAACTGACCGAGGAGCACGACGCGATCCGGGCCGCCGTCCGGGACATCGCCGAGCGGGAGATCGCCCCCCACGCCGCCGAGGTCGACGCCGACTCGCGGTACCCGATCGAGGCGCACAAGGCGCTGACGGCGGCCGGCTTCCACGCCACCCACATCCCGGAGGCCTACGGGGGCGAGGGCGCCGACGCGGTGGCGACCTGCATCGTCATCGAGGAGGTCGCCCGGGTCGACGCGAGCGCCTCGCTGATCCCGGCGGTCAACAAGCTCGGCTCGATGCCGGTGGTCCTGTCGGCGTCGGAAGAGCTCAAGCAGCAGGTCCTGCCCACGATCGCGTCCGGCCAGGCGATGATCAGCTACGGCCTGTCCGAGCGGGAGGCGGGCTCGGACGCCGCCTCGATGAGGACCCGCGCCCGCCGCGACGGCGACACCTGGGTGCTCAACGGCACCAAGGCCTGGATCACCAACTCCGGCGTCTCCGAGTGGTACACGGTCATGGCCGTCACCGACCCGGACAAGCGGGCCAACGGCATCTCCGCGTTCGTCGTCCACCGCGACGACCCGGGCTTCGCCGTGGGCCCCAAGGAGCGGAAGATGGGCATCAAGGGCTCGCCCACCTGCGAGCTCTACCTCACCGACTGCACCATCCCGGCCGACCGGATCATCGGGGAGCCCGGCACCGGCTTCAAGACCGCGCTGCGGACGCTGGACTTCACGCGCCCGACCATCGGCGCGCAGGCCGTCGGCATCGCCCAGGGCGCGCTCGACGCCGCGGTCGCGTACACCCGTGAGCGCCGGCAGTTCGGCAGGGCGGTCAGCGACTTCCAGGGCGTGCAGTTCATGCTCGCCGACATGTCCATGCAGATCGAGGCCGCCCGGCACCTGGTCTACGTGGCCGCCGCCCGCGGCGAGTCCGGCCATTCCGGTGGCAAGAGCGACCCCGACCTGGGCCGGCTGTGCGCCGCGGCCAAGGCGTTCGCCTCCGACGTCGCCATGAAGGTCACCACCGACGCCGTCCAGCTCTTCGGCGGTGCCGGTTACACGCAGGACTTCCCGGTCGAGCGCATGATGCGCGACGCCAAGATCACCCAGATCTACGAGGGCACCAACCAGATCCAGCGCCTGGTGATCGCCCGGAGTCTCCTGAAGTAGGACGTCGACCGGCGTTCTCGCAGGTCATGTCGATGACAGGCCGCTGCGGGGACGCCGGTTGCCGGTGCGGAGGCGGTCACCCGCTGAGGTGCTTCCGGCACCCGACGGAACTCCGGTGCAGCGCCTGCGTGACGGCGGTGTGACACACGAACTCCTAGCTGTCCGAGGCCCCTGTTGTCGGTGGCCCACCTCCCTCCGGTTCGTGACCATCCATCAACGGCAGCGGCTCCGAGATGGCCTGGTGGTGCAGGTCGGTGAGCAGGGCCGCGAGCCGGCTCTCCTCGTAGGTGCCTTCCGCATCCGGAAGCCATGGGGCGGCGCCGGGCAGGGTGCGCATCTCGTCACTGGATCGGGCACCGTCGGCGTCGCGATCGGCGGTCACCCTCGGCCGCACCGGTGTCCAGGTCAGCCCGCTGTGCCTCGGGGCGATGGTGTTCGGCCCGTGGGGCAACGACGACCGCGCCGACTCGATCCGCATCATCCACCGGGCGCTGGACGCCGGCACCAACGTCGTCGACACCGCCGATGTGTACTCCGGCGGCGTGTCCGAGGAGATCGTCGGCGAAGCGCTCCAGGGCCGCCGCGACGACGTGGTCCTGGGCACGAAGTTCTTCGTGCCGATGGGCGAGGACCCCAACCACCGGAGCGGCTCACGCCGGTGGATCATCCGCGTCGAGAACTCGCTGCGCCGGCTGGGGACCGACCACATCGACCTGTCCCAGGTGCACCGGCCCAGCCCCGACACCGACGTCGAGGAGACCCTCGGCGCGCTCACCGATCTCGTTCGGGCGGGCAAGGTCCGCTACATCGGTCGTCCTCGTACTCCGGCTCGCAGATCGTGGAGGCCCAGTGGGCCTCCCGCGAGCGGCACCAGGAGCGGTTCGTCACCGAGCAGCCTCCGTACGGCCGCGGCACCGTCCACGGTGGGCAGGGTGCCGGCGGCCCGCAGCTCGCCGGCGTCGAGGCCGTGCACGACCCGCAGCACATCGGCGAGCTCCCGCAACAGGTGGCTTCGCGCGCTCTCCGGAAGCCCCCCGGTGACGACGGCCCAGCCGGGCACCCGACCCATCACGAGGAACTCGACCGGGCCGGCGGTGGTCTCGACCGCGTCGTAGCCGTGGAAGGCAGGGATCCGGCCGGCGAGCGGCCCGGCCAGCGCGCGCCTCGCTGCCGGACTCGTCCACCGCCATGCCGTCGGCCAGCCGCACCTCGGTCGGCAGGTGCGCCTCGGCGAGCTCCCGCACGAGCTCGGCCGGCAGCACCGGGTCCGGTGCGTCGGGCTGGCTGTACACGTCCGCGCGTCCCATGGGCTGCCCCTTCCCGTCCGGGTGCAGGGTCAGGCGATCGGCAGGCCGGCCAGGCCGGCGACCAGGCCCAGGACGGCGCAGACGCCGAGAGTGCGCAGCACCGACCACTTGACCCGGAACAGCAGCACGGCGGCCACCAGGGCGATGACCAGCGGCACCGGTCGCAACGTGGTCAGGACCGGCAGCTCCAGCGACAGCGGCCCGCCGTCGACGGCGACGGTGTCGGAGAACAGCGTGTGGACGGCGAAGTAGACGCCCAGGTTCGCGATCACCCCGACGACGGCCGCGGTGATGCCGGTCAGCGCCGCCGACAGCGACCGGTTGCCGCGCAGCCGCTCCATGTAGGGGGCGCCGAGCAGCACGAACAGGAAGCTCGGCACGAAGGTCACCCAGGTGACCAGCAGCGAGGCCAGCACCGCGGCCACCCACGGGTCCAGGTCGCCGGGGTCGCGGTAGGCGCCGAGGAAGGCGACGAACTGCACCACCATGATCAGCGGTCCCGGCGTGGTCTCCGCCAGCGCCAGCCCGCGCACCATCTCCCGCGGCGCCAGCCAGCCGTAGACCTCGACCGCCTGCTGCGCGACGTAGGCCAGCACCGCGTAGGCGCCGCCGAAGGTGACCACCGCGGCGCCGGAGAAGAACAGGCCCTGCTCGGTGAAGACGCTGCCCGCGCCGGTCAGCAGGGCGACCGCCGCGACCGGCAGCCCCCACACCAGCAGCCCGACCAGCAGCACCCGCAGCGTGCGGCGGGCAGTGGGCGCCTCGTGGTGAAGGACGTCGTCGGAGATGACCGGGGGTGGGCCGGCGTCGGGTCCCTCGGCGGCCCTCTTGCGCGGGAGCGCGGACGGCCGCCAGCGGCCCAGCGCCCAGCCCGCGATCCCGGCGAGCGCGACGACGATCGGGAAGGGCACGCCGAACAGCGCCAGCGCCACGAAGGACGCCACCGCCAGGGCGATCAGGGCCCGGCTGTCCAGCGCCTTCTTCGCCACCCGGATGACGGCCTGCACGACGATCGCCAGCACCGCGGCGGCCAACCCCGCGAACACCGCGGTGATCGCGGTCGTGTCCCCGAAGGCGACGTAGACCGCCGAGAGCGCCAGCAGTGCGACGACGCCGGGCAGCACGAACAGGCCGCCCGCGACCAGCCCGCCGCGGGTGCCGTGCAGCAGCCAGCCGACGTAGGTGGCCAGCTGTTGGGCCTCCGGGCCGGGCAGCAGCGTGCAGTAGTTGAGCGCGTGCAGGAACCGGCGCTGCCCGATCCACCGCTTCTCGTCGACCAGCGTGCGCTGCATGACCGCGATCTGGCCGGCCGGGCCGCCGAAGGTCTGCAGCGAGATGGCGAACCAGGCCCGCACCGCCGTCCGGAACGGGATGGCGGCCTGCTCCTGCGCGCTCGTCGGCGGCTCCGGTGTCGGCGCCTTGTCGAGCCCCGGCGCGGCGGGCGCGGTGTCCTGGGGGCGGGGGGTCTCGCGGGTCATCGACGTCCTCGTGTCATCGGGGGTACGGGCAGCCGCCACGTCTCCGTCCGGGAACCGGCCACGCCGGGTTCCAGCCCCGCAGCTGATGCCAGGCCGAGGCCCAGGACCACGCCGCTGACGACCTGCACGAACGCGCGCATCCGGCTCCCGGACACCTGGACGACGACCCGCGGCTCGCGGTCGAGGGAGTACATGACGGGCCTCCGGGGATCAGCCGGCTCGCGGCCGAGCAGCAGGCGACGGCGGTGGAACTCGTACAGGCCGTCGAAGACGGGGCCGGACACGGCCAGCGTGTGCTCGTCGTCGCCGGTCATCGACAGCCCGCGCAGCACCACGTCCACCCCCGGCGCCTCGGGCGCGTCGAAGCGCTCGTCGTCGAGGTCGGCCTCGTGGACGATCTCGGCGATCCGCCACAGCACCGGGTCGGTCAGCTCGTAGCGGCGCAGGATCGTCTCGAACGAGCAGTCGCCGCCGTGGTGGCCCAGGTCGACGCCGCGCACGTCGAACGGCGTGGCGTCGGGCGGGACCTCGGTGGGGTCGGCGACGAAGAGGAAGGCGGCGTCCGGGTCGAGGAAGCGGCGGATCAGCCAGGCGCACGCCGCCCGGTCGATGTGCACACCCGCACGGGTCGCCCACCTCACCGCGCCGCCTCCGGCACCGCGGCGTCGGCCGTGACCGCGGCGCTCAGCTCGCGGAGCGCCGAGGCGGCGGTCTCGCGCTCGGCCGGCGGGAAGAAGTCGCGGCGGTCGATGGCCCGCCACTCGGTGCGCAGCCGGCGCAGCGCCCGTGCGCGCTCCGTCGGGTCACCGGTGGCCGCGGCGCGGTGGCACTGCTCGGCCAGCGCGCGGTACTCCGCGGCCCGGGCGGCGGACATCGCGGTGGCCAGTTCCCGCTCCTGGGCCACCGTGGCCGGCCGAGCCACCCAGATCCCCGCGGTGCCGTTCGCGGCCACGACGTCGTCTGCGAGCCACTCCAGCGCCTCCCGGGTGCGGGCGTCGGCGGGCAGCGTCACGAGGCCGTCGGCGATCTGGGCCACGCCCAGCCGCTTGAGCCGCCGCCACAGCGTCGTCCGCGGACCGGACGGCTCCCGCGGCAGGCGGTAGGCGAGCAGCACCCACTCCGAGGGCCCGGAGGTCGACGACGTCGGCACATCGGCATGCAACCACGGTTGCGTCGCTACGTCCAGACGGCGTCCGGACTCGAGGTCACGCGCCGGGGGCCCGAGGCCCACCTCCGCGCACCCGGGGTCCGGTCGAGCCGCTGTGCGAGACCAGGTGCGACACCAGCCAGCCGACCGCCGTCAGCAGGAACCCCGCCGCCAGGACCCCGAGACCGACGACCACGACCCCCACGGCGACGAGCGTGACGAACTCGGTCACAGGGGCCTCCGGGCGAGCGACGGCACTGCGGTGGCCCGGGGAGCATGCACCTGATCGCCGCGAGGTTCCAGGACGAGCCGCGCCCCGCCGGACCCGCGCCCGGGTCGTCGTCCCAGACCGTCCAGATCCACGAGGGCACCAACCAGACCCAGCGCCTGGTGATCGTCCGCAGCCTGCTCCGGTAGGGCGCCGCGGACGAGTGTCGGCCACCCGCTGCAGCCCCTCGGGGTGAGGACCGGACGGCCGGGTGCGGCATCCTGGGCGGGTGGCCGCGCCCGTGTCCCGCCTCGCCGGGCTCCTCGTGTCCTGCCTGGCGGCCTGCCTGGCGCTGGCCGCCTGCGGTGGCACGGACAGCGCCGAGGGGCCCACGACGCCCGCGACTCCGCCGACCACCACGACCGCCGGGACGACGCCCCCGGCGGCGCCCGCCGAGGAGGTCCGCGCGGTCTTCCTCGGTGACTCCTACACGGTCGGCGTGGGGTCGGACGGCCCGACGTACGCGGCGCAGGTCGCCGACCGGCTGGGCTGGACCCAGGTCGAGGCCGCGCAGTCGGGCACCGGCTACGTCTCCGACGGCGGGGGAGGGGACAACGCCCCCTTCGGCGGGCGGGTCGACGACGTCGTCGCCGCCGATCCCGACGTCGTCGTGGTCCAGGGCAGCACCAACGACGTCGGGGTCGACCCGGCCGCGGTGGGCGCAGCCGCGGCCGCGCTGTACGCCGAGCTGGCCGCGGCGGTCCCGGACGCCGACGTCGTCGTCCTCGGCCCCCTGGCGGCGCCGGTCGTGCCGCGTGCCGCGGTCGAGGCCGTGCGCGACGCCCTGGCCGCGGCCGCCGGGCAGGCCGGTGTGCGCTTCGTCGACCCGATCGCCGACGGATGGCTGGAGCCCCCGGACGGGCTCTACGCCGACGGGCTGCACCCCGACGAGGACGGCTACGCGCGGCTGGCCGACGAGCTGGCCGAGGACCTCCGCGCGGCCGGGTGGTGACCGCCCGGGTGGTGGGCGCCCACCCGGCGGTGCACAGTCGGGTCCCACGCGATCGACCCGAGGAGGCACCGTGCGACGCACGATGACGTCACTGCTGGCAGCGGGCGCCCTGGCGGGGGCGGTCGTCCTCCCGGCGACGTCCGCCGGAGCCGCCCCGGTCGATCCGTTCCCCGAGGTCATCGCGCTGCCGGACGGCTTCAGCCCCGAGGGCATCTCCACCGGGCGGGGCACCGCCTTCTACGTCGGCTCCCGCACCGACGGCTCGATCTACCGCGGCGACCTGCGCACCGGCGACGGCGCGCTGCTGGTCGAGGGCACGCCGGGCGGCGCGGCCATCGGCACCGAGGTCGACCGCCGGGGCCGGCTGTGGGTGGCCGGCGGCGCCACCGGCACGGGCACCGTCTACGACACGCGCACCGGCGAGGTGCTCGCCTCGTACGCGCTCACCGCCCCGGGGGCGACCTTCGTCAACGACGTCGTCGTCACCCGGGACGCCGCGTACTTCACCGACTCGGTGAACCCGGTCCTGTACGTGGTGCCCCTCGGTCCCGGCGGGCGGCCGGCCGGGCCGGCGACGACGCTGCCGCTGACCGGTGACCTGCAGTACCAGGCGGGCTTCAACGCCAACGGCATCGAGGCCTCGCCGGACGGCGAGACCCTGCTCGTCGTGCAGTCCAACACCGGCCTGCTGTTCCGGGTGGCCGCAGGCACCGGGGTCACCACCCGGGTCGACCTCGGGGGCGCCTCGCTCACCAACAGCGACGGCCTGCTCCGCCAGGGCCGCACCCTCTATGTGGTGCGCAACGCGCTCCAGCAGATCGCCGTCCTCGAGCTGGCGGACGACTACGCCTCGGCGGCGCTGGTCGACACGCTGACCGACCCGGACTTCCAGACGCCCACGACGGTCGCGCCCTTCGGCTCGGCGCTGTACGCGGTGAACGCACGCTTCGACGCCCCGCAGACCCCGGAGACCGAGTACACCGTCGTCCGGGTGGGCTGACCGGGTCTCAGCCCAGGAGTGTGCCGACTGGTTGGCGGCCGTGGCCTCCGACACCGGCGGTGATGTGCGCTGAGGGCTCGTTCTGCAGACCGACATGCGCCGTAGGCGCACAGTGCTGCAGGTCACGCCTCCTGATGTGGTCAGCCGACCGGCACCAGCTCCCGCCGGCGTGCGAGCCCGGGTCAGCACCTGGCAGCCAACGCGCACACCGCTCTCAGCCCAGGAGGCGGGAGACCGCCGACAGGCGCGCGTCGCCGGCCATCGAGGCCAGCCACGCCGACCAGCCGGGCCGGGCGCGCACCGCCTCCAGGGCCTCCCGCGCGGCCGCCCGGTCGCCGCGGCGGGAGGCGGCCAGGGCGGCGTAGAGGTCGCGGGCGCCCTCCGGGGCGAACAGCGCGAGGGTCTCGTAGTCGCGCTCGTCGTAGGCGCGCTGCAGGTTGCGCAGCACCCGCAGCTGGGCGACCGGGTCGCCGGAGTCGTCGACGCGCAGGTCCACCCGCACGCCGTCGTCCTCCTCGGACGCCGGCCCGCCGCTGACCACGAGCAGCGCGGCGGACTGGCGCCCCCGCAGGTCCCCGCCGGCGTCCTGGCCCGCGGTGAGCGCGGCCAGGAGCCGGTCGGCCAGCGGCCCGCGCGCGGCCTCGTGGGCCCGCGCCATCGCCGGCAGGACCTCGGGGGAGGCGAGCATGTTGCCCTGCACGCTCCAGCCCTCGCCGACCAGGTGGCCGCTGACCGGGAACGAGCCCGGCCCGGTGTCGGCGGCCACCGCGCCGTCGGCACCGAGGACGGCGATCTGCCGGTCGACGTCCTCGGCCGCGTGCGCCGCCCGGCGCACCAGGACCGCGGGCGCCGTGCCCTCGGCCAGGCCGCCCAGCAGCACCTGCCCGAGACCGCGCGGGCTGCGGGCCTGCACCGCGACCACGCCGACCCCGGGCCGGGCGCTGGGCACCGCGCGGCCGACCGCCAGGATGCACGAGGAGACCGCGATGCCCATGTCCCCGGTGCCGGGGTCGCGGGCGACGACCGAGAACGTCACCGGGCGGGTGCTGCGCTCAGACGGTGGCCGGCAGCGCCATGGTCGGGACGTCGCCGGGCACGGCCAGCGGAGCGCCGGTGGCGGCGACGACCTCGTCGACGGAGACGCCCGGGGCGACCTCGCGCAGCACGAAGCCCTCGGCGGTGACGTCGACGACGGCGAGGTCGGTGACCACCCGGTCGACGCAGCCCTTGCCGGTCAGCGGCAGCGAGCACTCCTCGACCAGCTTCGGCGACCCGTCGCGGGCCACGTGCTCCATCATGATGACCACGCGCTTGGCGCCGTGGACGAGGTCCATCGCCCCGCCCATGCCGTTGACCATCTTCCCGGGGATCAGCCAGTTGGCCAGGTCACCGCGGGGGTTGACCTGCATCGCGCCGAGGATGGCCAGGTCCAGGTGCTTGCCGCGGATCATCCCGAAGCTCAGCGCGGAGTCGAAGAAGCTGGCGCCGGGCAGGATGGTGACCGTCTCCTTGCCGGCGTTGATCAGGTCCGGGTCCTCCTCGCCCTCGAGCGGGTAGGGGCCCACGCCGAGGATGCCGTTCTCCGAGTGCAGGACGACGTGCACGCCGTCGGGCACGAAGTTGGGCACCAGGGTCGGCATCCCGATGCCGAGGTTGACGTAGGCGCCGTCGGCGAGCTCGAGGGCCACCCGGGCGGCGAGCTGGTCGCGGGTCAGGGTCATCGGGCGGACTCCTCGGTGGCCTCTTCGCCCGCGGCGGCCAGGGGAGCGGCCGACGGACGCGGACGGGTCGTGCGCTTCTCGATCTTCTTGCCCTCGGGGCCGACGACGACCACCCGGTCGACGAACACCCCGGGCAGGTGCACGTCCTCCGGGGTGATCTCGCCGGGCTCGACCAGCCGCTCGACCTCGGCGATCGTGACCCGCCCGGCCATGCCGGCCAGCGGGTTGAAGTTGCGCGCCGACTCGTGGAAGACCAGGTTGCCGTGCCGGTCGCCGACCGCGGCGCGGACCAGGGCGAAGTCGGTGGTCAGCGCCGTCTCCAGCACGTACTCCTGGCCGTCGAAGACGCGGGTCTCCTTGGGTGCGCTGGTCTCCACCACGGCGCCCTCGGCGTCGTAGCGGACCGGGATGCCGCCGTCGGCCACCATCGTGCCCACCCCGGTGGGGGTGTAGAAGGCCGGGATGCCGCAGCCGCCGGCGCGCAGCCGCTCGGCCAGCGTGCCCTGCGGGGTCAGCTCGACCTCCAGCTCCCCGGAGAGGTAGAGCCGGGCCAGCTCCTTGTTGCCGCCGACGAAGGAGCTGATCGTGCGGCGGATCCGCCCGGCGTAGAGCAGCACGCCCAGCGCCTGGTCGTCGACGCCGCAGTTGTTGGACACCGTCGTCAGCCCGCTGGTGCCCTGCTCGAGCAGCGCGTCGATGAGCGCGACCGGCACCCCGCACAGCCCGAACCCGCCGACGGCCAGCGTGGCGCCGTCCCCGACGTCGGCCACCGCCTCCTGCGCGCTCGTGACGACCTTGTCCATCAGCTGACCACCGTCCGTCCCTGAGGCGGCGCGGCCGGGCCGTCGGGCGGGAGAGCCCTCAGGCGGGACGGCCGAGCTCGCGGAAGCCCTCGATCCGGAGGCCGAGCGTAGCGGTGACCCGCTCGGCGGCCGCCCGGCTCCCCAGCGCGGCCGGGTCGGCGTGGCGGCAGAGCACCAGCGAGGCGCCGGCCGCCAGGGGCGCGAGCAGCCAGGCGACCGGTCCGGCCTCGGCCGCCGTGCGGTCGTCGACGAGCAGCCGGTCGCCGGCCGCGATGCCCAGCCGCCCGGCCAGCTCGCCGGCCGAGGCGGCCAGCCCGCCGAGGGTGAGCTCCAGCCCGCCGGCGAGCAGGCCGGTCGCCGCCGGGTCCGGCGGCGCGTACGGGGCGAAGACGTCGCCGTGCGCGCGGACCTCGAGGGCGAAGTCGCGGGCCGGGCCGGTGTAGCCGGTCATCCCGAGCCCCAGCGGGTGCAGCGACAGGCCCATGAGCTCGGGCAGGTCCTGCTCCTCGAGCGGAGCGAGGCGGTCCTGCGCGGCGAGCACGACGTCGGCGGCGTCCAGCCGGCCGTCGTCCTCGGCGGCGGTGTCGAGGACCGCGGCGCCGCAGCTCCACACCCCGAGCAGCACCGCGGCGGTCTGCCAGTGCACCGGCAGCGCGACGGCGACGGTGCTGCCGGGGCCGACGTCGAACTCGTCCTGCAGCAGGTTCGCCGTCTTGGCGACCCAGTTGGCCAGCGTGGTGCCCGAGAGCTCGACCCGCTCGCCGGTCGCGTCGTCGTAGGAGGTGACCAGCGGTGCGGCCGGCTCCCGGCGCAGCGCCGCGGCGAGCAGGTCCGAGGGCGTCGGCGCGGAGGGAGGCATGCCGCCAGCCTCCCAGCGGGCGCGCTCAGTTGATGCAGGAGGTGTCGGCCGCCGTCCGTGGGGTCTCGGCCGGCGCGTCGGCCGGGGCCGGGGCCGGGGCCTGCGGGGTGGTCTGCTGGCCGACGCCGTTGAAGTCCTCGCCGAGCACCAGCTGCACGGTGCCGGAGCTCGCGTCGCTGCTCTCCTCGGTGGTCGCGCCGGGGACCGCGGCGGCCAGGGTCGCGGCCGGCGCCTCGTCGCCCGCGGCGTGGCGGACCACCGTCTGCGTGTAGTCGCTGCTGTCGGCGTTGCCGGTGCTGGTCACGGTGAAGCCGGCGTCCTCGAGCGACGCGGCGGCCTCGGCGGCCAGGCCCGAGATGCCCGAGCCGTTGTAGACCTCGACCGACACGTCGGCCGGCGCCACCGTGGCGGGCGCCTCCGGGGTGGCCGGGGCGGCCTCCTCGGGCTCGGCGGACAGCTCGGCGAAGAAGGCGTGCAGGGTGTCCTCGTCGGCCAGCTCGAGGATCGAGCGGCCGTCCTCGTCGCGGCCGTCACCGACGATCGGCACGGTCTGGAACTCGATGCTGCCGGCGGTCACCGACTGCATCTGCTGGGCCAGGTCGAGCAGCACCAGGTCCCGGTCGATGGTCAGCGACTCGGAGGCGGCCTCCACCAGCTCGCGCTGCTTGCCCAGGTCGAGCAGCACGTCCTCGGAGAGGATCTTGCGCAGCACGCCGCCGATGAACACCTGCTGGCGCACGATGCGGTCGAGGTCGCCGCGGGGCAGCCCGTGCCGCTGCCGGACGAAGGCCAGCGCGTCGGCGCCCTCGATGACCTGCTCGCCGGCGGGGAACACCGCGCCGGAGAACTCGGAGTCGTCGACGGCCTCGCACAGGTTGACCGTCACGCCGCCGACGACGCTGGTCAGCTCGAAGAAGCCGAGCAGGTCGACCTCGGCGTAGTGGTCGATCATCAGGCCGGTCAGCTGGCTGATCGTCTGCACCAGCAGCTGCGCGCCACCGGCCTGGCGCTCGGACTCGGGCGCGGAGTCGTCGACCTCGCCGTAGCCGTAGGCGTAGGCGGCGTTCAGCTTGTCCATGCCGTGCCCCGGGATCTCCACGTAGGAGTCGCGCGGGAAGGACACGAACGACGCGCTGGACCCGTCGGCCGGGACGTGCACCAGGATCATCGTGTCGGTGTTGATCCCGGAGTCCTCGCCGGCGGTGAGCTCGGCGAGCTGCTCGGGGGTGAGCGCGGCGCGGCTGTCGTTGCCGACCAGCAGGAGGTTCACCGCCTCGGGGGCGTCCCCGGCGTCGGAGTTGCCGGCCGTCGGGATGGCGTTGGTGCGGTTGACCGTGGCCTCGGCGACCCGCCCGAGGTACCAGCCCCAGCCGCTGGCGCCCAGCAGCACCACCGACAGGACGGCGGCCACCGCGCGGGCGACGACGGCGGCGCGGCGGGAACGGCCCCCCTCCCGGGCACCGTGACCGCGGTCGGCGGGCTCCCGGGAGGTGCGGCGCCCGGCCCCGTCGCCCGCGGCGTCCTGCGCGCGGGCGGCACGGGGGGCGCGGCCGGCACGCGGGTCGAGCCGGGCCGGCAGCGGCCGGCCCGAGGCTCCGCCGGGCTCGTTGCGGTCTCGGCTCACGGGACCGAGGTTAGGGGCGAGCGGGGCACGCGGGGGTCCCGCGACACGGCGGAACGCTCCGTCCCGCCACCGGGGGCGCCCGTCTGGCACCGGCCGCCCGTCGCGTCGCGCCCGACCCCACCGGGCACAGACGTCACACATCGGGAGGATGCCGCGGGGGTCGCCCGGCGGCAGGATGCGGCCATGCGCGTGCTCGTGACCGGGGGAGCGGGCTTCATCGGCTCCCACTACGTCCGGACGATGCTCACCGGTGGCTACCCGGGCCACGAGGACGCCGAGGTGACCGTCTTCGACAAGCTGACCTACGCCGGCAACCCCGCCAACCTCGCGCCGGTGGCCGACAGCCCGCGCTACCGCTTCGTCCGCGGCGACATCTGCAGCGCCGCCGACCTCGACGCCGCCCTGCCCGGGCACGACGTCGTCGTCAACTTCGCCGCCGAGTCCCACGTCGACCGCTCGATCACCGGGGCCTCGGCGTTCGTCCTCACCAACGTGCTCGGCGCCCACCAGGTGTTCGAGGCCGCGGTGCGGCACGGCGTGCGGCGGGTGCTGCACGTGTCCACCGACGAGGTCTACGGCTCGATCGACGAGGGCTCCTGGACCGAGGACACGCTGCTCGAGCCGAACTCGCCCTACTCGGCGGCCAAGGCCGGCGGCGACCTCCTCGCCCGCGCCTACGCGCGGACCTACGGCCTCGACGTCTCGGTGACCCGGTGCAGCAACAACTACGGGCCCTACCACTTCCCCGAGAAGGTCATCCCGCTGTTCGTCACCAACCTGCTCGACGGGCACAAGGTGCCGCTCTACGGCGAGGGGGCCAACGTCCGCGACTGGCTCTACGTCGACGACCACTGCCGCGGCATCCAGCTGGTGCTCGACAAGGGCCGGGCCGGCGAGTTCTACAACATCGGGGGCGGCCGCGAGCTGTCCAACCGGGAGCTCACCGAGAAGCTGCTCGAGGCCACCGGGCGCGACTGGAGCTACGTCGACCCGATCGTCGACCCGCGCGGCGGCGGCCACGACCTGCGCTACTCGGTCGACTACTCGAAGACCGCGGCGCTCGGCTACGCGCCCCGGATGTCCTTCGAGGAGGGGCTGGCGCTGACCGTGCGGTGGTACCGCGACAACCGCGCCTGGTGGGAACCGCTCAAGGCCGCGGCCTCGACCGCGCCGGCATGACCGCCCCCACCGCCTGGCTGGTCACCGGCGCCCACGGCCAGCTGGGCCGCGAGCTCACGGCGCTGCTGGCCGGCCGCCCGGACGACGAGCTCACCGCGCTGGGCCGCGACCGGCTCGACCTCACCGACGAGGCCGCGGTGCGCGGCGCCGTCCGTGACTGGCTGGCCCGCGCGCGGGCCGCCGGGCGCCGGGCGGTCGTGCTCAACGCCGCGGCCTACACCGCCGTCGACGCCGCCGAGACCGACGAGGCCACCGCCACCGTCGTCAACGGGCACGCCCCCGGCTGGCTGGCGCAGGAGCTGGCCGGCGCCGGGCGGCTGGTGCACGTCTCCACCGACTACGTCTTCGACGGCACGGCCACCGAGCCCTACCCGGTCGACGCCCCCCTCGCGCCGCGCTCGGCCTACGGGCGCAGCAAGGCCGCCGGCGAGCGCGCGGTCGCCGCGGCCGGCGGGGAGGCCACCGTCGTCCGCACCGCCTGGGTGTACGGCCGGCACGGGGCCAACTTCGTGCGCACCATGGCCGGGCGGGCCGCGGCCGGGGCCCCGGTCTCGGTCGTCGACGACCAGGTCGGCTCGCCCACCTGGGCGGCCGACCTCGCCGCCGGGCTGGTCGCGGTGGGGGAGCGGGCCGACCCCGCCCCGCCGGTGCTGCACCGGACCGACGCCGGCGCGGTCAGCTGGTTCGGCCTGGCCCGCGCCGTCTACGAGGAGCTCGGCGCGGACCCGGAGCTGGTGTCGCCGACGACGACCGAGCACTTCCCCCGGCCGGCGCCGCGGCCGGCGTACTCCGTCCTCGACGGCCGCGCGTGGGCAGCCGCCGGTCTCCCGGCGCCGAGGCCGTGGCGCGACGCCCTCACCCTGGCGGTGCCCGGCCTGCGCTGACCCGCCCTGACCGGCCGGCCCGCCCCGCCCGGGTCGGTTGCGGTCGGTGTGACGGGTGGGACGGGCTCCCAGGCGCGAACCCGTGTCGGAGCACCGCGGCCGGGGGGCGGGACGCCGATCCTCCGGGGGAAAGCCGGTCGTCCCCTGGGGTGGCCGGGCCCCGGTACCCCGGAGGACATGCCCCTTGCGCCGCCTGGTCGCGGGCTCGCTCGCGTTCGTCGCCTCGCTGGCGACGATCACCGTGCTGCCCGTCTACGCCGCACCCACGCCGGAGCCGGCGCCGGTCGAGACCGGCGCCGTCGAGGTCCCCCTGGGGTCGGTCGAGGACCCCTCACCGGTCGCCGACGTGCAGGCGGGCACCACCGACCCGGTGGCCGGCGTGCCCGACACCGCCCCGACGCTGACCGTCACGCGCACCGACGTCGCCGAGTTCTCGCTGGTCGGTGTCACCTGGGCGGCCGACCCGGCGGTGCGCGACGTGCGCGTGCAGGTCCGCGTGCAGGACGCGGACGGCGACTGGGGCTCCTGGACCGAGGTCGGCACCGAGGACGCCGAGCAGGAGGAGGGCGCCGTCGTCGAGGGCGACCCCGGGACGCGCGGCGGCACGGCCCCGCTGTGGACCGGGCCCAGCACCGGCGTCGAGGTCGAGTTGGTGACCCGCTCGGGTGCCGCGCCCACCGACGTCCAGCTCGACCTGGTCGACCCGGGCGAGAGCGCGGCCGACACCGCGCTCGGCGCGCCGGACATCGACGACACCGCCGAGGCCGCCATGGCGATGCCGCCGGTCCACTCGCGGGCCCAGTGGGGCGCCGACGAGGGGATCCGCACGTGGGCCCCGTCGTACGCGGCCACGATCAAGGCCGCGACGCTGCACCACACGGCCGACACCAACAACTACACCGCCGACCAGGTGCCGGCGATGATGCGGTCGATCTACCGCTACCACTCGGTCAGCCTCGAGTGGGGCGACATCGGCTACAACGTCATCGTCGACAAGTTCGGCCGGCTCTGGGAGGGCCGCTACGGCGGCCTGGCCAGCACCGTGGTCGGCGCGCACGCCGGCGGTTTCAACACCTCCACCTTCGGTGTCTCCATGCTCGGCAACTACGACGTCGTCGACACCCCCCAGGCGATGGTCGACTCGGTCGCGGCGATCATCGCGTGGAAGTTCTCCCTGTACGGGGTCGACCCCCGGGGCACCGCGCGGCTGACCTCCGGCGGGACCGACAAGTTCCCGGCCGGCGCGGTCGCGACCCTGCCGACGATCTTCGGGCACCGCGACACCAAGAGCACCGCCTGCCCCGGGCGCTACGGCTACGCCCGGCTGCCGCAGATCCGCGACCGGGTGGCCGCCTCGCTGACCGCGACCACGCCGCAGATCACCCAGCGGTACGACTCCGATCCCGCCCTGCGCACGCTGCTGGGCGCCAGGACCGGGCCCGAGCAGCAGTCGGCCGGCGTCACCTGGCAGAGCTACCAGGGCGGCAACCTCTACTACACCCCGGACACCGGCGTGAAGCTGGTCCGCGGCGGCATCCTGGCCGGCTACCTGCGCTACGGCGGACCGGCCGTGCTCGGCGCACCCACGATCGAGGAACGGGCGTTGCCCGACGGCCGCGGTGTGGTCGCGGAGTTCCGCAGCGGCGCCGTCTACTGGACGGCGACCACCGAGGCGCACGTCGTCCGCGGGGACATCCGGAGCCACTGGCAGGGGCTGGGCGGCCCGACCGGGGCGCTCGGCTACCCGGTCGACGACGAGCGGATCGCGCCGGACGGGTCGGGTGCCTGGACGGCGTTCGAGGGCGGCACCGTGGTGTGGTCCCCGCAGACGGGTGCGGTCGTCACCGCCGGTGGCATCCGCGCGGCGTACGAGAGCTCCGGCCGGCAGGCAGGTCCACTCGGCTACCCGACCGCTCCGGAGACGGACGTCCCCGGCGGCCGCGGCCGCGTGCAGACCTTCCAGCGCGGCGCCGTCTACTGGACGCCGGTCTACTACGGCGCGCTCGTCCACGGCGGCATCGGGACCGCGTGGTCGGCCACCGGCGGCCCGGACGGGCCGCTCGGCCTGCCCACCGGCAGCGAGACCGGCACCGCCGACGGTGTCGGCCGGGTCCAGGTCTTCCAGAACGGCTCGGTGTACTGGTCGCCGTCCTCGGGTGCGCAGCCGATCCGCGGGGGCGTGCTCGCCACCTGGGTCGCCGCCGGGGCCGAGACCGGCCCCACCGGGTACCCCACCACCGCGGAGAGCACCGCCGGCGACGGCCGCGGCCAGGTGCAGCGGTTCCAGAGCGGCTCGATCTACTGGGCGGCCGCCACCGGCGGGCACGTCGTCCGCGGCGCGGTGGGCGGGATCTGGCTGGCCTCGGGCGGTCCGGGCGGCCCGCTGGGCTACCCGACGTCGGACGAGCGGGACACTCCCACCGGCAGCGGGCGCGTGCAGTCCTTCGAGCGCGGCTCCGTGTACTGGTCGGCGGCGACCGGCGCGCGCATCGTGCGCGGTGACATCGCCGCCGCCTACGACGCGGCCGGCGGGGTGACCGGCGTGCTGGGCCTGCCCACCGCCGAGGCCACCGCCACCGGCGCCGACGGCACCGGGCGGGTGCAGACCTTCCAGGGCGGCTCGGTCTACTGGACCGCGGCGCACGGCGCCCACGTCGTCCGCGGCGCCGTCGGGGTGATCTGGTCGGCCTCGGGCGGTGTCGGCGGCCCGCTCGGCTACCCGACGTCGGACGAGCGGGACACTCCCACCGGCAGCGGGCGCGTGCAGTCCTTCGAGCGCGGCTCCGTGTACTGGTCGGCGGCGACCGGCGCGCGCATCGTGCGCGGTGACATCGCCGCCGCCTACGACGCGGCCGGCGGGGTGACCGGCGTGCTGGGCCTGCCCACCGCCGAGGCCACCGCCACCGGCGCCGACGGCACCGGGCGGGTGCAGACCTTCCAGGGCGGCTCGGTCTACTGGACCGCGGCGCACGGCGCCCACGTCGTCCGCGGCGGCATCGGCACCGCGTGGTCGGCCGCCGGTGGCGTGACGGGCCGGCTCGGCTCCCCCATCGGCGGGGAGACGGCCACCGCCGGCGGGGCGCAGCAGACCTTCCAGGGCGGCACGGTGACCTGGGTGACCGCCACCGCGTCGACCACGGTGAGGTACCGGTGAGCGCACGCAGGACGTCCCCGGCCCGGGCGGCGTGGGCGGTCTCGGCCGCCCTGCTCCTCGGCCCCCTCGCGGCGGGGTGCACGTCGTCCCCCGCCGGCGGCGACGCCACGACCGGCGGTGACGCCTCCGGCGGCAGTCCCTCCCCGGCGGCCGCTCCCCCCGGTGGCGGCGCGGGGGAGACCGCGGCTGCGCCGTCCGGCGACACCTCGTCCGACACCGCGTCCGACACCTCGCCCGACGAGTCGCCCGACGACACCGGGCCGACCGCCGTGGCCACCGACCCGCCCGCCGAGGACCCCGGCGACGCCGGGACGCCCGACGACCCGGCCGACGTGGACGTGGTGATCACCTACAGCGGGGTCGAGCCGGGCACGGCGACCCTCGAGGTGGCCGGCTTCGCCGCGGTCGTCGAGGACGGCGGCGAGTGCGTGCTCACGCTGAGCCGGTCCGGCCACGACGACGTCCGGGTCGAGGGCGCCGGCACCCCCGACGTCCGCACCACCGCCTGTGGCGCGCTCTCCGTGCCGGTCGGCGGGCTGGCCCCGGGCGAGTGGACGGCCCGGCTGGCGTACCGCTCCGCCACCTCCTCGGGCACCAGCCCCTCCCAGACCGTCGAGATCCCGTGAGGCAGCCCCGCATGCGCACCCGCCTGGCGACCGCGGCCGGCGTGCTGGCCCTGCTGGCCGTGCTGCTCGCCGGCCACCTGCCCGGCCAGGAGGACCGGCTGGCCGAGGCCGCCGACCTGAGCCAGTTCCAGCCCGGCGACATCATCAGCGACGGGCTCTTCTTCGACGGCTGGGCCATGTCGGAGGCCGACGTCCAGGGCTTCCTGGACCAAAAGGGGGCGAGCTGCCGGCCCGGCTCCGACGGCACCCCCTGCCTCAGGGTCTACCGCCAGGACACCCAGTCCAAGCCGGGCGACGACCGCTGCGCCCCCTACGCCGGCCAACCCGGCGAGAGCGCGGCGCGCATCATCGCCAAGGTCGGGCAGGCCTGCGGGATCAGCCAGCGGGTGCTGCTGGTCATGCTGCAGAAGGAGCAGTCGCTCGTCACGAACAACGGCTCCAGCCTCTACGCCCGCCGCTACCGCGAGGCCATGGGGTTCGCCTGTCCCGACACCGCGGCCTGCAACCCCGCCTACAACGGCTTCTTAAACCAGGTCTACAGCGCAGCGCGGCAGTTCAAGAACTACGCCGCCAACCCCCGCGGCTACGCCCACCGGGCCGGCCAGGTGAACGCGGTCCGCTTCCACCCGGAGGCCGGCTGCGGCAGCTCGTCGGTGTTCATCCTCAACCAGGCCACCGCCGGCCTCTACAACTACACGCCCTACCAGCCCAACGCCGCCGCGCTGCGCGCCGGCTACGGCGCCGGTGACGACTGCTCGGCCTACGGCAACCGCAACTTCTTCCACTACTTCACCGACTGGTTCGGCTCCACCCACGAGCCCGGCGCCGCGGCCATCTCGGCCCTGTACTACTCCTCGGCCAGCAGCTGGATCGGGACGCCCACCCAGCCGGTCCGGTGTGGCCTGCCCGCCGGGGGCTGCCACCAGTTCTTCACCCGCGGCGCCGTCTACTGGTCGCCCGGGACCGGAGCCCACGCCATCGGCGGCGCCATCATGGGTGCCTGGGCCGCGCGCGGCTACGAGAGCGGCGGTCTCGGCTACCCCGTCGGCGGCGAGCTGCCGACCGCCGACGGCGCCGGCCGGCTGCAGAACTTCCAGGGCGGCGGCATCTTCTGGTCGGCCTCGACCGGCGCCTGGCCGGTCCGTGGCGGCATCCGGGCGGCCTGGGGGGCGCAGGGAGCCGACGGCGGCCCCCTGGGCTACCCGGTGGGCGACGAGACCCCCACCGCCGACGGGATCGGGGTGCTGCAGCTCTACCAGGGCGGCGCGGTCTTCTACTCCCCGGCCACGGGCGCGCAGCCGATCCGCGGCGCCATCCGCGCGAAGTGGGGCGCGCTCGGCGCCGAGACCGGCGTCCTCGGCTACCCGATCACACCCGAGCTGCCGGTCGCCGACGGCCGCGGTGTCGCCCAGCTGTTCCAGGGCGGCGTCATCTCGTACTCGCCGACGACCGGCGCACAGCCGGTCCGCGGGGCCATCCGCGGCGCCTGGGGCGGCGCCGGCGCCGAGACCGGGGAGCTCGGCTACCCGGTGGCCGCCGAGGAACCCGGTCCCGGGGGCGTGGGCACCGTCCAGCGGTTCCAGCGGGGCTCGGTCTGGTACACGGCCGGGACGGGCGCGCACGCGGTGTCCGGGACCCTCGCCGACGCCTGGGCCGTCCGCGGCGGCGTCGCCGGCGGCCTCGGCTGGCCGGTCACCGACGCCCGCCGCGTCCCCGGCGGGGGCGGCACGACGCAGACCTTCCAGGGCGGCGCGCTGTACGCGCTGACGGGGGCCGAGACCGTCCTCGTGCGTGGCGCCGTGCTCACCGAGTACCTCGCCGAGGCGGCCGACGCCGGCGCGCTCGGCCTGCCGATCGGCGAGGAGACGACCGAGCCCACCGGCCAGGTGCAGCGCTTCCAGCGCGGCATCGTGCACTGGACGGCCTCGACCGGGGCGATCGCCGTGCGCGGCGGCGTCGGTGGCGCGTGGACGGCGGCCGGTGGCCTGACCGGCCCGCTCGGCAGCCCGGTCTCGCGGGAGACGAGTGCCGGCGACGGCCGCGTGCAGCGGTTCACCGGCGGCGAGGTCTACTGGTCGCCCGCGACCGGTGCCCACGCGGTGCGCGACCCGCTCGTGCGGGGTCTCGAGGAGGCCGGCGGCGTCCTCGGCGCCCTGGGCTTCCCCGTGGCCGAGGAGCGGACCTCCGGCGACGCGCGCGTGCAGGACTTCCAGAGCGGCACCGTCTACGCGACCTCCGCGGGCGGCGCGCACGCGGTGCGCGGGGCCATCGGCACGACCTGGTCGGGCAGCGGCGGGCTGACCGGCCCCCTGGGTGCCCCCACGAGCGGGGAGACCGGCGCGGGTGCCGGCCGGGTGCAGCGCTTCACCGGCGGCTCGGTCTACTGGTCGGCCGGCACCGGCGGACAGGTGGTCAGCGGCCCGGTCGCCACGGCCCACGAGGCCGCCGGCGGCGCCGCCGGCCCGCTGGGCCTGCCCGTCGGCCCGGAGGCCGCCTCGGGGTCCGCGCGCGTCCAGCAGTTCCAGGGCGGCGGGGTCTACTGGACGTCGGCCGGCGGTGCCCACCCCGTGCGCGGCGCGGTCGCCGCGGCGTGGCAGGCGACCGGCGGGCTGACCGGCCCGCTGGGAGCCCCGGTCGGCGACGAGACCGCCGTCGGCGGCGGCGTCGTCCAGGCCTTCTCCGGCGGCTCGGTCCACTGGTCGCCCGCCACGCGCGCGCAGGTCGTGCGCGGCGCCGTCGCCGCCGCCTACACCGCCGCCGGCGGGCCGACCGGACCGCTGGGCTTCCCGGCCGGCCCGGAGACGGCGTCCGGGTCCGGGCGGGTGCAGCCGTTCCAGAGCGGCGGGATCTACTGGACGTCGGCCGGCGGCGCGCACCCGGTGCGGGGCGCGATGGCCAGCTACTGGCTGGCCACCGGCGGCATCGACGGCCCGCTGGGCGGGCCGACCGGCAACGAGACGGCGGCCGGCCCCGACAGCGCGCAGGCGTTCGCCAACGGCGTCCTGCACTGGTCGGCGACGTCCTACGTGCACCGCACGACGCGGCAGATCCTGGACGCCTACGTGGCCACGGGCGCCTCGGCCGGCCCGCTCGGGGTGCCGGTGGGTGACGTCCACGTGCGCGACGGCCTGCAGCGGGTGGACTTCGCCCGCGGCGCCATCGTCGTCCGCAACGGCGTCGCCGAGGTGCAACCGGCCTGAGTGGTGCTGCCGGGACGCGAGGGGCCGGCGGGCCGGGAGGTCCGCCGGCACCGGCGGGGGAGGGGAGCGCCCGTTACAGTCGGGGCGCTCCCCGGGCGGTCCCCGACCGTGCCCCGGCTCCCGTCCGGGAGCCGCACGCGCCGGGAGCGACGGGTCCCGGGACGCGGTCCCCGCGCCGCCCGGCCGCGCCCCCCGGGCGGGGCCGCGACCGGCCCCGGACGAGCCCGGGGGAGAGAGGGAGGGTGCGAGATGGGGTGCTCCACGCGGTGAGCGACCCCCGCGGCGGCGCTCCGGTGCGCGCCCGGCCCCGGCTCCCCGCCCTGCTGACGTCGGCGGGCGCGCGCTCGGGCCTGGTCCTGCTGCTCTGCTCGCTCGCCGGGCACGTCGGCAACTACCTCTACTACGTGCTGGCCGCCCGGCTGCTGACGCCGGCGGAGTTCGCCGAGGTCAGCGCGATCACCGGGCTGGCCACGATCGCCTTCATGCCCGCGACCGGGGTGCAGGCCGCGCTCGCGCGCGACACCGCCGCCCTCGAGGCGCGCGGGCGCACCGCCGAGGCGCGGGCCCTCAGCCGGGCCGTCGCCCGCCGGATGGCGGTCGTGCAGGCCGGCGTCCTGGCGGTGCTGGTCCTGGGCACCCCGGCCGCGGTCGCCGTCCTCGACCTCACGTCGGCGTGGGTCTGGCTGGCCGGGACGGCGTGGCTCGTCCTCGGCATGGGCCTCTACGTCGGGCTGGGCAGCCGCCAGGGCCGCGAGCAGTTCGGCGTGGTCGCCGCGGTCCTCGGTGGCCCCATGGGCGTGTTCCGGCCGCTGTTCCTCGTCCCGCTGGCGCTGGCCGCCGGCGTCGTCGGCGCCCTCGGCGCGATGGTCGTGGCCACGGTCGTCGGCCTGGTGGTCCTCGCCGAGCGCCGGCGCGACCGCCCCGCGGGCACCGTCGTCCCGCCGCTGCCGGACGTGCGGACCGCGCTGGTCGCCCTGGGCGCCTTCGCGTCGCTGACCAACGTCGACCTGCTGGTGGGCAAGGTGACGCTGGGTGCCACCGAGGCCGGCCTGTACGCGTCGGCGGCGCTGCTCGGCAAGATCGCGCTGTACGGCCCCTCCGCGCTGGCCCTCGTGCTGCTGCCCAAGGTGACCGCGCGGCTGGAGTCTTCCCTGAGCGTCCGCCGCCCGGCGCTGCTGGTCATGGTGGCCACCGTGCTCACCGGCGGCGTCGTCGCGGCGGGCATCGCGCTCGCCCCGCCGTCGCTGGTCACCGGCGTCTTCGGTGCCGCCTACGCCGGCGCGTACTCACTGGCCGCGCCGCTGGCCGTGGCGATGACGCTGCTGGCCCTGGTGCACGTCCACATCATGATGAGCCTGGCCCGGCGCGACCGGGTGCTCATCGTCCTGGTCGCCGCCGCCGCGGTCGCGCAGGCCGCCGGTCTGCTGATGCTGGGCGACTCGCCGGGCCGCATGGTCCTGGTCACCACCGTGGTGGCCGCCGCGACGCTGGCCGTGCACGAGCTGACCTCGCCCTACGGCCTGGTGCGCCTCGCCCTCCGCGAGCCCGCCCCGGCCGCCGTCCCCGACCCCGATCGCACCCCGTCCGAGGAGCCCCGTTGACGCTCGACATCATGATCCCGTTCTACGGCGACCCGGCCATGCTCCGGGAGACCGTCGGCAGCGTCCGGGCCCAGACCAGCCCGGACTGGCGGCTCACCGTCGTCGACGACGGCTACCCTGACCCGACCGTGGCCGAGTGGTTCGGCGCGCTGGGCGACGACCGGGTCACCTACCAGCGCAACGAGGTCAACCTCGGGGCCAACAAGAACTACGAGAAGTGCATCGCCATCGCCCAGCAGCGGGACGTGGTGATCCTGGGCGCCGACGACGTCCTGCTGCCCGAGTACGTGGCGGTGGTGTCGGCGGCGCGGGCCGCGCACCCCGAGGCCGCGGTGATCCAGCCGGGCGTGAAGGTCATCGACGAGCACGGCACCGAGGTCCGCACGCTGGTCGACGAGACGAAGAAGCGCCTCTACCAGCCGAGGGTGACGCAGCGGACGGTCATGGGCGGGGAGGACCTGGCGCGCAGCCTGCTGCGCGGCAACTGGCTGTACTTCCCGGCGCTGTGCTTCGACGTCGCCAAGATCCGCGCGATCGGCTTCCGCCCCGGCCTCGACGTCGTCCAGGACCTGCAGCTGGTCCTCGACCTGCTGATGCGCGGCGAGACGCTGGTCTACGACCCCGCCGTCTGCTTCGCCTACCGCCGGCACTCCGGCAGCGACTCGTCCTGGCGGGCGCTGGACGGCACCCGCTTCGACGAGGAGCGCCGCTTCTTCCTCACCGCCGCCGACGAGCTCGAGCGGCTCGGCTGGTCGCGCGCGGCACGGGCGGCACGGGTGCACGCCTCCTCGCGGCTGCACGCGCTCACCTACCTGCCCGCGGCGGTGCAGAAGCGCCGTCCCGACGCCGTCCGCACCCTGCTGCGGCACGGCCTCGGCGGGCTCCCCGGCTCGCTGGCCCCACGCCGCGGCGCCGGCACGGCCTCCTGAGTCCCTGGACGACGGAGGGGCGGCTCCCCCCGGCCGGGGAGCCGCCCCTCCGTCGTCCGTGGGGGTGGTGCCGCCGGGTCAGCCCTCGGCGCCGTCGGGGCCGTCGTCCTCGGGCGGCACGCAGGCGGCCACCGGCTCGGCCGGGGCGTCGGTCAGGTCGATCTCGAAGACCCGCACCCCGGGCTCCCGGTGCACCAGCTCCAGGGACGGCGAGGCGTCCAGGCCGCGCAGCCCGGGCAGCCGCGTGAAGTTCTCGCGGATGAAGCCGCTGCCGAGGAAGACGTAGCGGATGTCGAGGTCCTCGATGGCCTCGCGCACCCCGGGGTCGGAGTCGAGGCAGTTGAAGTGCTCGACCAGCAGCTGCTGGGTCGGCCCCATGCGCGGGATGAGCCGGGGCTCGACGATGTGCCCGAACAGCGGGTGCAGGCCGGCCACCGCCGACAGGTAGGCGGAGCCGTCGTTGGCGTCGTTCATGACGGTGCCGCCGGTGGAGTTCTCGGCCAGCCACCGCATGGCCGACACCTCGTCGGCGTTCAGCATGTCGTCGCGCTGGTGGTTGACCGCCACGCGGCCGCTGTTGAGCGGCGCGTAGAGCCCGTCGGACAGCAGCACGAGCAGCAGCAGCCCGGCGACGACCAGGCCGCGGGCCAGGGCCGGTCCCCGCAGGGCGCCCACCCGGCCGCCCAGCCGGCGGCGGACCGCCAGCGCGAGCGTGCGGGCCGCCGTCCACAGCCCGTGCGCGGCCAGCGGCGCCAGCCCGAGCACGACGAGGGCGGCGAACCGCCACCGGTCGTTCCACCAGGGCCGGGTCAGGTCGGCGACCAGCGGGGTGTCGTAGGACGCGGCCATGACGAACAGCACGAACGGCACGACGGCACCGGCCAGCCAGCCCCAGGCGTACCGGGCGCGGTGCACGGTCAGCAGGCCGACCAGCACCAGGGCGGCGAGCCAGTACTGCGGCGCGGGCAGCGCGTGGTTGACGAAGAGCAGGTCGCCCACCGCCTGGCCGGGCGACTCGACCGCCGGCCAGTCGACGTCGGCGCCCGCGGAGCTGGTGCTGATGGCGCCGAGCACCGCCGGGGCCGCGCACACCAGCGCGACCACCCCGCCGACTGCCAGGACGACGAGGTCCCACCGCGCCGACGCCGGTGAGCGCCACCAGCGCACGACCAGCCACACGAGCACGAACAGCGCGGCCGACAGCGCCGTGCTCGGGTGCAGGCCCAGCAGCCCGGCCGCACCCAGGGCGAACAGCAGCGTCGGCGCCGGCCGGCGCAGGTCGAGCACGACGTCGAGCAGTAGCACGAACGCCGGGACGACGGCGACACCGGCGGCGTAGGGGAGCAGCGGGCCGCGCCAGAGCACGTCGTAGGGGAAGGCGGCGAAGCCGGCCAGCAGCACCGGCGTGGTCGCGGTGACCGCCAGCGGCGCACGGAGCCGGTGCAGCAGCCCGGCCAGCCCGAGGCCCGCCACCAGGCAGACGATCATCGACTGGCTGTTGAGCACCTCGAACACCGTCGCCCCGGTCAGGTCGCGCACGACGGCGGCGACCCCGTGGAAGGTGTTGGGGTAGTAGAAGGACGTCGACTCCCAGTCGTTGATCCGCGCCATGGCCTCGGGGGCGAGGTCACCGGAGTCAGCGATCAGCCGCACGGCGCTGGAGTGGAAGACGTAGTCCCAGTCCTGGTTGGGCCGGCCCAGCCGCCCGAACCCGTCGAGCAGGACGGCCGCGGCCACCGCGCCGCCGGCCAGCACTCCTCCGACGACGGCCAGGTCCCGCCACCCCGGCCGGGTCGGGCGCTCGACCGCGAGCCGGCGTCGCCACGGCAGCCCGCGCCCGGTGAGCAGCCGCAGCCCGACGACGGCGGCCGCGGCCAGGAGGGTGGCGAGCAGGAGGGTCCACGGCTGCCACGGGAAGGCGACGGAGGAGGCCACCGTCGCCGCCGTCGTCACCACGCCGTAGGTCAGCACCGGGGCCACGGCCACGGACGTGCCGGGGCGCAGACCGGCCAGCAGCGCGAGGACCAGTCCCGGGACGACGAGGACGAGGGCGCTGACCACCGGGACGAGGACGACGTGCAGGCTCACGGGGCGGGGTCCAGACTGTGCGGTCGGCCACGGGGCCGGCGGGCGATCGTCCGCCACCGTACGTCAGGCGACCGGTGCGACCGGGTCGTCGGCGGACCCACGCGGTGCTCCTGGAACGGGCGCCCCACGGGTCCCGCCGCTCCCAGCGCCGGCGACCCGGCACGGGGCCCGCAGGTAGCGTGGACCAGCGTGGCACTCGCTCAACCGGCCGGACGCACCCTCCCCGCCGCCGTCGCCGACCTGCGGCGCGGCTGGGAGCAGCGTTCGCTCTGGGGGCACCTGGGCTGGCAGGACATCCGCCAGCGCTACCGGCGCTCGGTCCTCGGGCCGGTCTGGATCACCATCAGCATGGCGGTCACCGCCGTCGCGCTGGGCATCCTCTACTCGGGGCTGTTCGACATCCCGCTGGAGCGGCTGCTGCCGCACGTGCTCGTCGGCTTCATCGTCTGGGCCTTCATCAGCGGCTGCATCGCCGAGGGCTCGGAGGTGTTCATCGCCAACGAGGGGCTGATCAAGCACCTGCCCTCACCGTTGTCGGTGCACGTGTACCGCCTGGTGTGGCGGCAGACGCTGTTCTTCGCCCACAACATGATCGTCTACCTCGCCATGCTGCTGGTCTTCCCGCAGCCGCTGAAGTGGACGGCGGTGTACGCCCTCCCCGCCTTCGCCGTGCTGGCGGTCAACGGGGTCTGGGTCGCGCTGGCGGTGGGCATCATCACCACGCGCTTCCGCGACATCCTGCCGATCACGCAGAGCGTCGTGCAGCTCATGTTCTTCCTGACGCCGATCGTCTGGGTCTACGACGAGCTGGTCAACAGCCCCAACCCGGCGATCGCCGAGCGGGCCCGGCTGGCCGAGTTCAACCCCTTCCTGCACTTCGTCGAGATCGTCCGCCGTCCGCTGCTGGGGCAGGACCAGGTGTGGCGGCACTGGTTCGTCGTCCTCGCCATCACCGTGGTCGGGTGGTTGCTGATGCTCGTCGTCCTGCGCCGGTACCGGTCCCGCGTCTCCTACTGGGTGTGAGCGTGTCGAACAACTCCACGGTGCGCACGGGTCCGGTCAGCATCACGACCAAGGACGCCTGCGTCGACTTCCCCATCTTCGACGCCAAGAGCCGCTCGCTGAAGAAGACCGTCATGGGCCTGGTCGGCGGCAACATCGACAGCGGCCGCAAGGTGCCGGTCATCGAGGCGCTGCGCGACATCACCGTCAGCCTCGAGCACGGCGCCCGCGTCGGCCTGGTCGGCCACAACGGCGCCGGGAAGTCGACGCTGCTGCGGCTGCTGTCGGGCATCTACGAGCCCACCCGGGGGGTGGCGGAGATCCGCGGCCGGGTGGCGCCGGTGTTCGACCTCGGCGTCGGCATGGACCCCGAGATCTCCGGCCTCGAGAACATCATGATCCGCGGCCTGTTCCTCGGGATGACCCGCCGGCAGATGCAGGAGCGGGTCGACGACATCGCCGACTTCACCGAGCTCGGCGACTTCCTGCACATGCCGCTGCGCACCTACTCGACCGGCATGCGGGTGCGCCTGGCCCTCGGCGTGGTGACCAGCATCGACCCGGAGATCCTGCTGCTCGACGAGGGCATCGGCGCCGTCGACGCCGCCTTCCTCGAGAAGTCCAAGAAGCGGCTCTCCGAGCTCGTCGAGCGCTCCGGCCTGCTGGTCTTCGCCTCGCACTCCGACGAGTTCCTGCGCGAGCTGTGCGACACCGCCATCTGGATGGAGCACGGCCGGATCAAGCAGCAGGGCGAGCTCGACGAGGTGCTGCGCGCCTACAAGGGCCTGCCGGCGTGACGTCGGCTGCCGCTCCCGACCGCACCCCAGCCCCCGTCCCGGACGCCGCTGCGGACCCCGCGGCCGGGGAGCGGGTGGTCGCCGTCGTCGTCACCCGGCACCGCCGCGAGCTGCTCGCCGACAGCCTGGCCGCCATCGCCACCCAGACCCGCCCGGTCGACCACGTCGTCGTCGTGGACAACGGCCCCGACCGGTCGGCCGCCGACGTCGTCGCGGCCAGCGGCCTGCCGGCCACGCACCTCCCCAGTGAGCGCAACCTCGGCGGCGCCGGCGGGTTCGCCTACGGCATGCTGCACGCCCTGGCCCTGGGCGCGGACTGGGTGTGGTGCGCCGACGACGACGGCCGGCCCGCCGACGCCACCGTCCTCGCCACCCTGCTCGGCGCCGCGCAGCGGCACGGCCTGGCCGAGGTCAGCCCGCTGGTCACCGACATGGCCGACCCCGAGCGGCTGGCCTTCCCCCTGCGCCGCGGGCTGCGCTGGCGCCGGCGGCGCAGCGACTTCGCCGGCCTGGACCTCCTGCCGGGCTACGCCTCGCTGTTCAACGGCGCGCTGTTCCGCGCCGGGGCGCTCGACGTCGTCGGCGTCCCGGACTATCGGCTGTTCTTCCGCGGTGACGAGACCGAGGTGCACCGCCGGATGCTGCGCGCCGGCCTGCGCTTCGGCACCTGCCCGCAGGCGGCCTACCTGCACCCCGAGGGGACGACGGAGTTCGCGCCGATCCTCGGTGGCCGGCTGTCGGCGCAGTACCCGGCCGACGACGTCAAGCGGTACTTCACCTACCGCAACCGCGGCTACCTGATGGCCCAGCCGGGGATGCGCTGGCTGCGGCCGCTGGAGACCGTGCGCTTCGGCTGGTTCTTCCTCGTGTCCCGCCGCGACCGCACCGGCTGGCGCGAGTGGCGCCGGCTGACCCGGGCCGGCCGCCGGGAGCGGTTCACCCGCCCCTGACACGCGAGAGGGCCCCGCACCGGTCTCCCGGTGCGGGGCCCTCCTCCGTGCGCGTACCTCAGCGGTGCGCGGCGTCGCCCGTGAACGCCCGGCCCCAGTTCTCGGGGGAGGTGAGGTCCCCGAGGTGGGCGCGGTACTGCTCGGCCAGGGCGGGGAACTCCCGGTAGAGCCGGGCGTGCACCCGGATGGAGTGCCGCAGCATCTTCCAGAAGGTCTCCGGCTCCCGGCGCCGGAACGTCACACCACGCCCGTCGGCGGTGCCCACGGTCGCGCTGTCGAGCCGGGACAGCAGGAACCACCGGGCGTCCTGGGCGCTGATGTTGAGCTCGGGCCGCTGCGCCGCCTCCGCCTTCGGCGGGCGCAGGTTGTGCGCCAGCGCCGCGAGCAGGGTGCGGCCGATCGTCACCGGCGTCGTCGGCGGCTTCATGAACTTCTCCGCCTTGACCGCGCCCATCGAGGGCAGGGGCAGGTCGGAGGACGAGGCCACGATCCGGCCGTCGGGGTAGTCGCCCTGGTGCTCCAGCGCGGTCGGCAGGGCGGTCGGCAGCAGGGGGAACAGCCGCTCCGGGCCGGCGAGGAAGTCGTCGTAGGCCCGGTGGTGCAGGGCCGCCGTCGCGTACTGCAGCATGATCAGGAACTTCAGGTCGAACTTGAAGGTGTCCCGCAGCAGCGTCCCGCCGCGCTTGTACTGGGTGTGCAGGGCGGCGGCGACCAACCGGTTGCGGGTGTGGAAGTACGCCTGCCACCCGGCGGTGTCGTCCTTGTCGCTCCAGGACAGGTGCCACACCGCGACGCCGGGCAGCGTGGCGGTCGGGATGCCGTTCTCCCCCGCCCGGATGCCGTACTCGGCGTCGTCCCACTTGATGAAGACCGGCAGGGCGAACCCGAGGGACTCCAGGGCCTCGCGGGGGATGAGGCACATCCACCAGCCGGTGTAGTCGACGTCGATCCGGCGGTGCAGCTGCGGGGACTTCCGCAGGCTCCGCTGGGCGAAGTCGTGGGCGTACTCGGTGTTGGGCGCGGCCCGCCAGAAGAACTTGTCCGGGGCCACGACCTCGCCCATGGTGTGCAGCACCGAGCGGTCCTGCAGCGCCAGCATCTGGCCACCGACGATCATCGGGGTCTTGCTGAAGCGGGCGAAGGCGAAGACGCGGGCGACGCTGTCGGGCTCGAGCTGGACGTCGTCGTCGAGCAGCAGGTGGTGCGTGGCGTCGGTCTGCGTCAGCGACTCGTACATGGTCCGCGAGAAGCCGCCGCTGCCGCCGAGGTTGCCCTGCTCGACCAGCCGCAGCCGGCCGCCGAGGCCGGCCTCGGCCGTGGTGAACCCGCCGGCGTCGCGGACCTTCTTGTTGCCCTGGTCGGCGACGATGACCGTGGAGATCTGCTCGCGCACGACGTCGTCGCCGGCCAGCGCCTGGAGCGCGGCGACGCAGTCGTCGGGCCGGTTGTAGGTGCAGATGCCGATCGACAGGCGGGCCTCGCGGACCGGGGTCTGCGCGGCCGACCAGGAGGCGTCCCGGACGGTGACCGGGGCGTCGTCGGCCGTCACGTCGAACCAGTACCAGCCGCCGTCCTCGAACGGCGTGAGGTCCAGGTCGAACTCCAGCCGGCGGTCCTCGCCGGTCGTGGTGGCCCCGGTGACGTGGATGATGCTGCCGTCGGCCTTGGACCGGTAGACGTCGACCCGGCCCGGGCCGGACAGCGTCATCCCGAGGACGACGGACCGCAGCACCGTCCACCGGCGCCAGTAGCTGGCCGGGAAGGCGTTGAAGTAGGTCGCGAAGGAGACCTCGTTGCCGGCGGCGACCGTGGCGTCGGACCGCGTCGCGGACTTGGCCCGCTTGGTCGTGTCCTCGTCGACGTAGAGCGACCGGACCTTCAGGGGGTCACCGGGCCGGGGGAGGATCACCCGCTGCAGCAGCGTGACCGCCTTGCCCGAGGCCAGGTCTGCGGCCGACGGCTCGCTCACGCGCTCCGGGGACACCGGGTTCTGGATCGTCGTCATCGGGGACTCAGTCCTCCAGGCTGCCGTCGAGCGAGCCGCCCTCGTCGAAGAACGGGCGGATGCGGTTGTCGAACATGGAGAGGGCCGAGCCGATGGCCATGTGCATGTCCAGGTACTTGTAGGTGCCCAGGCGGCCGCCGAAGAGCACGCGCCGGTCCGCGGCCTCCTTCTCCGCCAGCTCGCGGTAGCGCTCGAGCTTCGCGCGGTCCTCGGGCGTGTTGATCGGGTAGTACGGCTCGTCGCCGCTCTCGGCGAAGCGCGAGTACTCGCGGACGACGACGGTCTTGTCGGCCGGGTAGTCCCGCTCCGGGTGGAAGTGCCGGAACTCGTGGATCCGGGTGAAGGGCACGTCCTCGTCGGCGTAGTTCATGACCGAGGTGCCCTGGAAGTCGCCGATCGGCAGGACCTCGGTCTCGAAGTCCAGCGTGCGCCAGCCGAGCTCGCCGGCCTCGTAGTCGAAGTACTTGTCGATCGGCCCGGTGAAGACCGTCGGCACGTCGGCGGGCAGCTGGTCGCGGACGTCGAAGTAGTCCGTCGACAGCCGCACCTCGATGTTCGGGTGGTCGGCCATCTTCTGCAGCCACGCGGTGTAGCCGCCGACCGGCAGGCCCTCGTAGGTGTCGTTGAAGTACCGGTTGTCGAAGGTGTAGCGCACGGGCAGGCGGGCGATGACGGCGGCGGGCAGCTCGGTGGGGTCGGTCTGCCACTGCTTCTTGGTGTAGCCGCGGATGAAGGCCTCGTAGAGCGGACGGCCGATCAGCGAGATCGCCTTCTCCTCGAGGTTCTGCGCCTCGGCGGTGTCGATCTCGCCGGCCTGCTCGGCCACGAGGGCCCGGGCCTCGGAGGGGGAGAAGCTCTTGTCGAAGTACTGGCAGATGGTGGCCAGGTTGATCGGCAGCGAGTACGTCTTGCCCGCGTAGATCGAGTAGACCTTGTGCTGGTACTTCGTGAACTCGGTGAACTGGTTGACGTACTGCCAGACCCGCTCGTTGGACGTGTGGAACAGGTGGGCGCCGTAGACGTGCACCTCGATGCCCGTCTCGGGCTCGGGCGCGGAGTACGCGTTGCCCCCGATGTGGTCACGACGGTCGAGGACGAGCACGCGCTTGTCCAGCTGGCTGGCCACCCGTTCGGCGACGGTCAGGCCGAAGAAGCCGGAGCCGACGACGACGAGGTCAGGACGGGCTGAGGTCACGCCTCGCGACTGTACCGGCGAGGCTCCCGTCGCTCAGGGTCGAACGGGGGTGTCCGGCGCCTTTCGTGACGGGACCGTCCCCCACGTCCCACCGGTCACACCGGGCCCGTCCGGCACGCCGCCGGGCCTCCTCCTGACGGGTGGCGCCCGCGCGGAGCCGGGCCGGGGCGCCTCTACAGTCGCCCCGTGCCTCCCTCCGATGCCGCCCGACCGCTGCGCGTGGTGGCCGTGACGTACTCGCCGGGGGAGGCGCTCGAGGGGTTCGTGACCTCCCTGACGGAGGCGACGGCGCGGCCGGTCGAGGTCGTGCTCGCCGACAACGGCTCCACCGACGGCGTCCCGGAGGACGTGGCCGCCCGCTTCGACCACGTCCGGCTGCTGCGCACCGGCGGCAACGTCGGCTACGGCGCCGCGGTCAACGCCGGCCTGGCCGGGGTGACGGAGGGGTACGCCCTGGTGGCCAACCCCGACGTCCGCTTCGAGGCCGGCGCCGTCGACGAGCTGCTCGCCGTGGCCGCCCGCTGGCCGCGGGCGGCCACGGTCGGCCCGGCCATCCGCACGCCCGAGGGCGAGCTGTACCCGTCGGCGCGCGACCTGCCGCGGCTGTCGACCGGCGCCGGGCACGCGCTGCTGGGCTGGGCGTGGCCGGCCAACCCCTGGACGGCGCGCTACCGCCGCGAGCGCGAGGCGCCGCGCGAGCGCACCGCCGGCTGGCTGTCGGGCTCCTGCTTCCTCGTCGACCTCGAGGCCTTCTGGTCGGTCGGCGGCTTCGACCCCGGCTACTTCATGTACTTCGAGGACGTCGACCTCGCGCAGCGGCTGGGCCGGGCCGGCTTCCTGCACGTCTACGCGCCGTCGGCGGTCGTCGTCCACGAGGGTGGGCACGCCACCCGCCGCGAGCCGCACCGCATGCAGCGGGTGCACCACACCAGCGCGCTGCGCTACCTGTCGGGGCAGTACCCCGGCCCGCGGAACGCGCCGCTGCGCGGTGCGCTGCGGGCGGGGCTCGGCGCCCGGATGCTGACCTCCTACGTCAGCGGGCGGGTGGCCGCCGGAGCCCGCTTCCAGCGCCGTGCCGACGACGTCGGCCGCGCGGCCCGTGGCCGCGGCCGCCGGGGGGCGGGGGCATGAGGCACGCCGTGGTCATGGCCGGCGGCTCCGGCACGCGGTTGTGGCCGCTGTCGCGCGCCGCGCGGCCCAAGCAGCTCCTCGACGTCGTCAGTGACGGTGCCGTCGGGGACGGCGGGGGAGCGCACAGCCTGCTGGCCGAGGCCTTCGCCCGGCTGGAGACCGTGCTGCCCGCGGAGCGGATCTGGGTGTGCACCGCGGCCCGCTACGGCGCGCGGGTGCAGGCCGCGCTGCCGCGGCTGCGGCCCGACCGGCTGGTGCTCGAGCCGGTGGCCCGCGACACCGCCAACGCCGTCGGCCTCGCCGCCGCGCTGGTGGCCGAGGCCGACCCCGACGCCGAGCTGGCCGTCGTCAGCGCCGACCACGTCATCCGGCCGGTCGAGCGGTTCGCCGCCGCGCTGGGCACCGCCTACGACGCCCTGACCGCCCGCCCGCGGGCGCTGGTCACCCTGGGCATCCGGCCCACCGCCCCGGCCACCGGGTTCGGCTACGTGCGCCGCGGCGCGCCGACCGGGGTGCCCGGCGTGGCCGAGGCCGCCGCGTTCAAGGAGAAGCCCGACCGCGCCACCGCCGAGGGGTACCTCGCGTCGGGGGAGTACCTGTGGAACTCCGGCATGTTCGTGTGGCGCGCCCGCACGGTGCTCGACGCGCTGGCCGAGCACCTGCCGGCCACCGCCGAGGGGCTGGCGCGGGTGGTGGCCGCCGCCGCCGGGCCGGCGCGCGACGCCGTCCTCGCCGGGGTGTTCCCGACCTTGCCGAAGACCAGCGTCGACTACGCCGTCCTCGAGCCGGCCGCCACCGAGCCGGGCCGCGTGCTCGTCGCCGACCTCGACGCCGAGTGGCTCGACGTGGGCTCCTGGCCGGCGCTGGCGCAGACCCTGGCCGGGCAGGACGGCAACGCCGTCGCCGGGCTCGCGGTGACGCTGGACAGCGCGGGCAACATCGTCTTCAGCGACGACCCGGGGCACGTGGTGGCCCTGGTCGGGGTCCGCGACAGCGTCGTCGTCGCCACCGCCGACGTCACGATGGTGTGCCCGGTCACCGACGCGGAGCGGGTCAAGCAGCTGCTCGCCGCCGTCGAGGAGCGGTTCGGCCCCCGCTACAGCTGAGGTCCGCCGCCCGTCCGGGTGCACCCCGGCGCGTGTGACCCATCCGTCACAGACGTCTCCCGCGCGTCCCCCCGATACCGATGCGGGCCGTTACCGTGGCCGGGGCCGCTCCCGACCGCGGCCTCCCGACCGCCGACGGCGGACCGCACCCTCGACGGAGACCACACGTGCTCACGCTGCGCGCACCCGAGGCGCGTCCGACTCCCTCCGGGGAGCGGACGTTCCTGCCCGAGGTGCAGGCGCTGCGCGCCCTGGCCGTCCTGCTGGTGGTCGTCTACCACCTGTGGCCCAACCGGCTGACCGGTGGCTACGTCGGCGTCGACGTCTTCTTCGTGATCTCCGGCTTCCTCATCACCTCCCACCTGAGCCGGGAGCTGGACCGCACCGGGACGCTGTCGCTGCGCGGCTTCTACGCCCGCCGCGCGCGGCGGCTGCTGCCGGCCGCCCTGCTCGTCCTGCTGGTCACCGCGCTGGCCTGCGCCGTGCTGCTGCCGGTCAACCGCTGGGCCACGACGGCCGGCGACGTCCTGGCCAGCACCTTCTACGTGCAGAACTGGGCGCTGGCCGGCCGCGCGGTCGACTACTCCGCCTCCCAGGACGCCGCCTCGGTGGTGCAGCACTACTGGTCGCTGTCGGTGGAGGAGCAGTTCTACGCCGGCTGGCCACTGCTGGTGCTGCTGCTGGTGGCGCTCGCCCGGCGGACGCGGTCGGGCCGCTCCCTGCTGCTGCCCGGCATCGCGGCGGTCACCGCCGCGTCCCTGGCCTGGTCGGTCTACTGGACGGCGGCCGCGCCGGCCGCCGCCTACTTCCAGACGCCGACCCGCGTCTGGGAGCTCGGCGTGGGGGCGGTGCTGGCGCTGGCGCTCGGCGGCGCCCGGACGGCGGCCTGGCTGCGGACCGGCACGCTGCGCCCGGTCGTGCTGCGCTGGGCCGGCTTCGCCGCCATCGCCGTCGCCGGGGTGACGCTGTCGAGCGCCTCGCCGTTCCCGGGGTACCTCGCCCTGCTGCCGGTGCTCGGCACCGCCGCGGTGATCGCCGCGGGCGACACCGGCCCGCGCGACCCCTCGTCGTGGCTGGTGGCCCTGCGCCCCACGCAGTTCGTCGGTGACGTGTCCTACGCGGTCTACCTGTGGCACTGGCCGGTCATCGTGCTCGCGCCGTTCGCCCTCGCCCGCCCGCTGGTCCTGACCGACAAGCTGCTCGTCCTCGCCGGCTGCCTGGTGCTGGCCTGGCTCACCCGCCTCGCCGTCGAGCAGCCGGCCCAGCAGTGGCGCCGGCTGCGCCGGCCGCTGGTCGTGGGCGTGGCGACGGTCGTGGCGATGGCCGTGGTGTCCTCGGTCGCCGCCTGGCAGTGGTACCGCGTCGGCGTCGAGGAGGCGGCCGCGCGCGCCGCCCTGGCCGCGGTGGTCGACGACCCGTGCTTCGGCGCCGGCTCCCTGGCCCCCGACGCCACCGGGTGCGCCGACGTCCACGGGCCGCCGGCGTCGCTGACGCTGACCGAGGACGACGCGCCGTGGTTCGCCGACCCGGCCTGCGACGTCGCCGCGGGCCGCACGGACGCCGACCTCGCGATCACCACCTGCCGCTACGGCAGCGAGCCGCCGACCCGCCGGGTCGCGCTGGTCGGCGACTCCCACGCCGAGCACTGGCGGGGCGCGCTGCACGAGCTCGCCCGGGAGCAGAACTGGGAGCTGGTCGAGATCCTGCGCGGCGCCTGCCCGGTGACCGAGGCGAGCGTGCTGGCCTTCCAGGGGTCGGGCACCGACACCGCCGGCTGCGCGCGCTGGGGTGCCCAGGTGACCGACTGGCTCACCACGCAGGACGTCGACGCCGTCGTCACCTCGTCGTTCACGACGGCGTTCACCTTCGGCGGCGAGGGTGCCGACTCCCTGGAGGCGGGGGTGCGGGGGTTCACGGCCACGTGGTCGACCTGGCTGGACGCCGGCCTGAACGTCTACGTCCTGCGCGACATCCCGCGCATGGCCCTCGGGCACGTCCCCGAGTGCCTGCAGGCCAACCCCGACGACCCGCTGGAGTGCGCGCGCCCGCGCAGCGAGGCCGTCGTCCCCGACGCCGCCACCGTCGCTGCCGAGCGGACGCCGTCCCCGGGCCTGCGCCTGGTGGACCTGACCGACCTGTTCTGCGACCGGACCACCTGCTACACCGCCATCGGGAGGGCGGTCGTCTACTGGGACGCCGACCACCTCTCCGCCCAGTACAGCCGCAGCCTGGCGCCGTTCCTCGCCGAGGACCTGACGTGAGCGCCGCCCACCGCGAGGAGCAGTACGTGACAGCCACCCGGCCACTCCCGTCCCCCGGACCCACCGCCACCGGAGGGCTAGCATCCCGGTCGATGGCGCACGGGCACGGCGAGCGCGGGCACGGCGAGGGGGCTCAGCCGCTGAGCACCCAGCCGCAGCTGCACCTGGCCCGGGCCGGCGAGCGCGACGGCCGCCCCGCGGGGCCCTGGGACGACACGGTCGTGGTGGTGCGCGTCTACAACGAGGCGCCGGTCGTCCGCGCGGTGATCGAGCAGCTGGTGCAGACCGGCCTGGCGGTCATCGCCGTCGACGACGCCAGCACCGACACCTCCGCACAGGAGATCGACGCCGCCGGGGCGCTGCGCGTCAGCCACCCGGTCAACCTCGGCGCCGGCGGGGCCCTGCAGACCGGCTACGAGGCGGCGCTGCGCTTCACCGACGCGCGCTACATCGCCTGCTTCGACGCCGACGGCCAGCACCAGCTCGGCGACCTGCTGTCGATGATCGAGCGCATCCGCGAGGGCTACGACGTCGTCATGGGGTCGCGGTTCCTGGACTCCAAGACCTCGATGAGCCCGCTGCGCAGGATGATCCTGCGCCTGGCCACCAAGGTCATGAACCGGCGGTCGGGCACCCAGCTCACCGACGCCCACAACGGCCTGCGGCTGATCACCCGGGACGTCGCGGCGCGCATCCGGCTCTCGCACACCGGCATGGCCTACGCCTCCGAGCTCGAGGAGCAGCTGACCGGCCCCGGTCTGCGCGTCGTCGAGCACCCGGTGCACATCCTCTACACCGAGTACTCGCGGGCGAAGGGCCAGCCGCTGCTCAACAGCGTCAACATCCTGGCCGACACCATCGCCCACCGGATCAGCCACGGAGGCCGGTCGTGATCATCAAGTGGCTGCTCGTGCCGGCCCTCGTGCTGGCCGTCTACCTGTCGCTGCGCTCGCGGGCCTCGCTGCGCGGCCAGGCGCGGCGCAAGCTGCTGGCCGGCGCGACCGTCGTCGCCGGCGTCCTCGCGGTGATCTTCCCGGGCGCCACCCAGTGGGCGGCCGACACCGTGGGCGTCACCCGCGGCACCGACCTGCTGCTCTACGTCCTGGCCCTCGTGCTCATCTACCTGGTCGGCAGCACCGGCGTCCGGTTCCGCGAGCAGGAGGCCCGGCTGGTCCGGCTCGCCCGGCAGGTCGCGCTCGCCGAGGCCGAGGCGCGCATCGGCCTCGGCGTGGCGCCGGGCTTCGGCGGGCCGGCGCAGCACCGCCACCCCTCCGGCGCCACCGCGGCCACCGTGGCCGCCGACGTCGTGTCCCCGGGTGAGGCCGGTCACCGGGTCTCCTGAGCCGGTGCCGTAGAAAGACCGCCATGCAGAGCTTCGACGTCGCAGCTGTCGTGTCCGGCGGGGCCTCGGGCCTCGGGGAGGCCACCACCCGCGCGCTGGTGGCCCGCGGTGCCGCGGTGACCGTCGTGGACCTCAACGAGGAGCGCGGGACGGCGCTGGCCGCCGAGCTGGGCGGGCACACGACGTTCGTCCGCACCGACGTCACCGACGAGGGCCAGGTCGCCGCCGCGGTCGCCGACGCGACGGGCAAGGACCGGCCGCTGCGCATCGCGGTCAACTGCGCCGGCATCGGCTGGGCGCAGCGCACCGTGGGCAAGGGCAACGTGCCCCACGACCTCGACCCGTTCCTGCGCACGGTCATGGTCAACCTGGTGGGCACCTTCAACGTGCTCCGCCTGGCCGCCGCCGCGATGGCCGCCACCGAGCCGGAGGAGGACGGCGAACGCGGTGTCGTCGTCAACACCGCCTCGATCGCGGCCTACGACGGGCAGATCGGGCAGGTCGCCTACGCCGCCTCCAAGGGCGGCATCGTCGGCATGACGCTGCCGGCGGCGCGCGACCTGTCCAGCGTCGGCGTGCGCGTGTGCACCATCGCCCCCGGCCTGATCGACACCCCGCTGCTGGGCAGCCTCCCCGAGGAGGCCCGGCAGGCCCTGGCCGGCGGCATCCCGTTCCCCAAGCGGCTGGGCCGCCCCGACGACTTCGCGCAGCTGGCGCTCGGCATCATCGAGCACGGCTACCTCAACGGCGAGGTCATCCGGATGGACGGCGCGCTGCGCATGGCCCCGCGCTGACCTGACCGCCCGCCGACCCGACCGAGACGTCTCCCTCTTCCCCGGAGATCCGCGTGACCGCTGCACCGCCGGCCCCGACCCCGCCGGCACCGACCCCGGACCCGGCCCCACCGCGTCCCGCGGCGGGCACGGGGACCGACCCGGACTTCTCCGACTGCTGGCGGCCGGACTGGTGCCTCGACCTGAAGGCGGTGCTGCGGCCGCACCAGCGCAGCGCCGGGGACCCCGCCATGCAGTGGGACGGCGACGCCGTCTGGCGGACGACGACCACACCGTGCGGGCCGGCCACGGTGCGCATCACCCACCGCTGCGGCGAGGTTCGGGTGCAGGCGTGGGGGCCGGGCGCGGAGTGGGCGGGGACGGCGGTGCCCGGGTGGCTCGGCGCCGACGACGACCCGCAGGGCTTCGAGCCGGGCCACCACCGCCTGGTCGGCGAGATCGCGCGGCGCGCGCCGGACCTGCGGCTGAGCCGCACCGGGCGCACCTGGGACGCCCTCGTGCCGGCGGTCCTGGAGCAGAAGGTCACCGTCGTCGAGGCGCACCGCGTCTGGCGCGCGCTGCTGCGGCTGGCCGGTGACCCGGCGCCCGGCCCGGCGCCGGAGGGGATGCGGGTGCTGCCCTCGCCGCGCCGGCTGCGCGAGATCACCGACTGGCAGTGGCACCGGTGCGGCCTCGACGGCGCCCGGCGGCGGGCGCTGCTGCACGTGGCGTCGGTGGCGCACGCGCTCGAGCCCGACGTCGACTGCGACTCACCGACCCTGCAGCGCAGGCTGCGCACCGTGCCCGGCATCGGCGTCTGGACGGCCGCGGAGGTCGTCCAGCGCACCTTCGGCTGCCCGGACACCGTCAGCTACGGCGACTACCACCTCAAGAACCTGGTGGGCTGGTCGCTGGCCGGCCGCAGGACCGACGACGACGGGATGATGGAGCTGCTCGAGCCGTGGCGCGGGCACCGGCAGCGGGTGGTCCGGCTGCTGGCGATCGGTGGTCGGATGCCGCCCCGGCGCGGCCCGCGCACCGCACCCACCAACTACCGCCGCATCTGAGGCACCGCCGTCCGGCACCCCGGCGCGCTGCGGCACGTCCTCCCGCACCGCAGCGCGTCCTCCGGCACCGTGGGCGGTGAGGGAGGACACGCGATGATCAGGTCCCCTGATCGTGGCCGCCCAGCGGTCCTTCCGTCAGCGGCCGTCGAGCAGGCCGAGCAGGTAGTCGCCGTAGCCGCTCCTGCCCAGGGGTTCGGCGGCGCGGCGCAGGCCGTCGTCGTCGAGCCAGCCCTGCCGCCAGGCGACCTCCTCGATGCAGCCGATCTTGAGGCCCTGCCGCTCCTCGACCACCGAGACGAACTCCGTCGCCTGGCGCAGCGAGGTGAAGGTCCCGGTGTCCAGCCACGCCGTGCCGCGGTCGAGGACGGTGACGGTCAGCCGGCCCTGGCGCAGGTAGTGCTCGTTGACGGCGGTGATCTCCAGCTCGCCGCGGGCGCTGGGGGAGATGCCGCGGGCGACGTCGACCACCGAGGACTCGTAGAAGTACAGCCCCGGGACGGCGTAGGAGCTCTTCGGCCGTGCCGGCTTCTCCTCGATCGACAGCACCCGGCCCCCGCCGTCGAACTCCACGACGCCGTAGTCGCCCGGGTTGGCCACGTGGTAGGCGAACACGTGCCCGCCGTCGGGCTCGGGCAGCCGGCCCAGCGCCGTCCCGAGGCCGGCGCCGTAGAAGATGTTGTCGCCGAGGACCAGCGCCACCGACTCCTCGCCGAGGAACTCCGCGCCGATCAGGAAGGCCTGCGCCAGGCCCTCGGGGCGCGGCTGCACGGCGTACTCGATCCGCATGCCGAGGCGGGCGCCGTCGCCGAGCAGGGCCCGGAAGGCCGCCTGGTCGCCGGGTGTGGTGATCACCAGCACCTCGCGGACGCCGGCCATCATGAGCGTCGAGAGCGGGTAGTAGACCATCGGCTTGTCGTAGACCGGCATCAGCTGCTTGCTGACCGCCTGCGTGATCGGGAACAGGCGGCTGCCCGTCCCGCCGGCCAGGATGATCCCCCGCATGACCGGCGAACCTACCGAGGAACGGCGCTCAGGCCCGGGGCGAGCCGAGCCACAACCTCCCGACGAGTGAGGAGCCGCCGGGCGTGCCCACCGGCTCCCAGCGCGTCGCCCAGCCCTCCGCGTGCAGCTGCACGATGACCGCGCCGAGCAGCGCGCCCAGGTTGACCGCCACGGTGGTGGTGGCCCGCTCCGGCAGGTGGACGTCGACGACGCCGTCGCCCTCGCCGCCGTGCCGCAGCACGACGGGGAACTCCGGCAGCGCGGCGCTGGCCACCCGGAAGGCCTCGGCCACCGCCTCGCGGTCCCCGGGCCGGGGCACCAGGTCGGCGCCCGGCGCGCGGCTGGGCAGCAGGTCCCGGCTGCCGTAGGGGAACAGGTCGCCGGCGCCCAGGCGCACCAGCGGCCGCGTCCCGTCGTCCTCGCCCGGCGGCCGGTACGGCAGGCCGCGGACGACGGCGACGGGCACCCCGTCGAGCTTGCCCTTCACCAGGTCGGCGGCCGCGGCGAGCTCGTCGACGACGGCGACCTGCGTGGTCTCCAGCCGGTTGCCGTACCGGTCGACCGCGCCGCGGTGGTCGACGAGCGCGGGGATGCCCGCCGACCCGACCGCGACATCGGTGAGCCCCTCGCGCCAGGTGCGGCCGAAGGTGTCGCTGACGACGACGGCCACCGAGACGCCCAGGAGGTCCCGCAGCCGCGCCCGCAGCGCGCGGGCCGAGGCGTCGGCGTCCTCGGGCAGCAGCACCAGGCTGTCCCCGGCCACGTTGGAGGCGTCGATCCCGGCGGCGGCGACGACCCACCCGTGCCGCGTCTCGACGATCCTCAACGGCCCGCGGCGGGCCACCACCCGCACCGTCTCGTCGTCGATCGCCCGCTGCCGCACGGCCTCGCGGTCGGCGCCCGGCGGCACGGGGACGACGCGGCCCTCGACCTTGGACACCACCTTCGAGGTCACGACGACGACGTCGCCGTCGGCCAGCCAGGGCGCCGCGCCGGCGATCGCGGCGCCGAGGTCGTCGCCGGGGGAGAACTCCGGCAGTCCCCGCACGGGGAGGACGGCGAGGCCCTCCGGTGGCCCGGTCATCCGGCCGGGACCCCCGCCGCGTCCAGCGCGGCCCGGGCCATCTCCGCGGTGGCCTCGGGCGAGCTCATGAGCAGCGGCACGGCGCGGACGTCGACGCCGGGCACCTGCGCGGGGTCACCGGTGTGCACCAGCCAGGCGTCGAGCAGCCCGCCGTCGGACCGGGCGCCGTAGTGGCGCCCCACGCCCTCGGCGCTGACCTCGACCCCCAGCACCGGCAGGCAGCGGTCGGCCATGCCGCGCACCACCTCGCCGCCGACGACCGGGGAGACGCCGACGACGCGTCCGGGGGTGGCGCGCAGCGCGTCGCGCAGGCCGGGGACGCCGAGGATCGTGCCGATCGACACGACCGGGTTCGACGGGGCGAGCACGACCGCGTCGGCGCGGGCCAGCGCCTCGGTCACCCCGGGAGCCGGGCGGGCGCGCTCCGCGCCGACCTGGACGAACGCGTGCGGCTGCGGCTCGGCCCGGTGGCGCACCCACCACTCCTGGAAGTGGATCGCGCCGCGGCGGCCGGTCTCGGGGTCGTCGACGACGACGTGCGTCTCGACCCGCTGGTCGCTCATCGGCAGCACGGTCACGCCCGGCTGCCAGCGGTCGGCCAGCGCGGCGGTGACGTCGGAGAGCGGGTAGCCGGCGTCGAGCATCCGGGTGCGGATCAGGTGGGTGGCCAGGTCGCGGTCGCCCAGGCCGAACCAGGCCGGGTCGGCGCCGTAGGCGGCCAGCTCCTCCTTGACCGTCCAGGTCTCGTGCGCCCGGCCCCACCCGCGCGCGGGGTCGATGCCGCCGCCGAGGGTGTAGACGACGGTGTCCAGGTCGGGGCAGATGCGCAGCCCGTGGAGGGTCACGTCGTCGCCGGTGTTGACCACCGCGGTGATCGACGACGGCGGTGCCACCGCCCGCAGACCGGTCAGGAAACGGGCCCCTCCGACACCTCCGGCGAGGACGACGATCTCCACGAAAGTCATCGTGCCCGATGGGCAGTTGTCCACTGTTAGCCGGGCGTGTCGGGTAGCACCACGAGATGTGACGAACGCGGGGTGACAGGTGGGGCGCGTGTGGTCGGGTGCCTACACCGGGCTGAGTTGACGCTCGGCCAACGACACGCGTGTAATTCCGACCGGTGCGAGGCGCGGTGAACGCCCGGGGCAGCCCCGGGGACCCGCGCCCGAGGACGACAGCGAAGGGGACGCATCGTCATGGCAGAGGTCTCGTGGCTGAGTGACTACGTCAGCGCGACGGAGCGGGCTCCCCGGAGCGTCGGGATGCCCGACCAGGGGTTGATGGGGCTGCTCGGCACGGTCCTGCAGGACGACGCGCAGTCGTGGCAGGAGCAGGCGCTGTGCGCCGAGACCGACCCCGAGGCGTTCTTCCCGGAGAAGGGCGGCTCGACCCGCGAGGCCAAGAAGATCTGCACCGGCTGCGAGGTCAAGGCCCAGTGCCTCGAGTACGCGCTGGCCAACGACGAGCGGTTCGGCATCTGGGGCGGCCTGTCGGAGCGTGAGCGCCGCCGCCTGCGCCGCCGCGCCATCTGAGAGAGGACCCCGTCCTCCCCGCCACTCGCGAGCTCGCGGCGGGACCCTGCAGGGAGGCCGTCCTCCCCGGACGGGATCGACGGGCCAGGTCCGACACACCGACGTGCGACGCGCCCCCCACGAGTCCACTCCCGCAGCCCCCGACGGTCCGCCGCCGGGGGCTGCGGTGTCCCCGGGCACGGCCCGACGGTCCGCGGTGCGTGTGGTCGGATGGCCCGGTGACCGACGGCGACAGGGGCACGCGGGTCGTCCTCGGCCGGGCGCGCGTCGCCGGCGAGGTCCGGGCCGCCGTCCCGCTGGGCCGCGCCCTCGCCGTCCCGGTCACGGCCGGCGCCCCGTGGCTGACCACCGTGCTCTCGGTGCAGTCGGTGCACCGCCGACCGCGGCTGGTGCCGGTGGCCGTCGTCGTGGGACCGCACCGGTCCGGCCGGCCCGACGCGCTCGCGCTGCTGGCGCTGGCCACGGCCGGCCCGGCGGTCACCGCCACGCTGCTCGGCGACGGACTGCCGGTGCCCGGCGGGCGGCCGCCGGCCCGGCTGCTGGCGCGGGACGAGGACGCCGCGGAACGGCTGGCCGCCGGGGTCCTCGGCGCCCTCACCGCCCTGCGCCGGCCCTGGCGGCTGCGGCTGGCCGGACTGCCGATGGGCGACCCCACCGTGCGGGCGCTGGGCCGGCTGCGGCCGGACGCGCGGATGGCGACCGCGCGCACCACCCGCCTGGTCGACGCCCTCGACGACGTCCCCGGGGCCCCGGTCGTGCGCAGCCGCGACGCCCGCGACCTCGACCGGGTGCTGCCCGCGCTGCTGGCGGGGGAGCGGAGCGCCCGGGTGCGCGACCACGTCCGCGCCGCCGCCCGCCTGCACGCCGCGCTCGGCCGGGTCGAGGTGGCCACGCTCTCCGAGGGCGGCCGGCTGTGCGCGGGGCTGCTGACGCTGCTCGACGGTGAGGACCGGCTGCCGTGGTGGGGCTGGTCCCGCGTCGGCGGGCTGGACGGCGCGGCGGGCGCACCGTCGGTGGGGTTCGCGGTCGGCGGCCGCGGCCGGGTCCTGCGCGGGGTCCTCGACCGCACGGCCGGCCGGCTGCCGGCGCGACCGGTCAGCCGGCGACGCGGATCCGGCTGAGCGTGCGGTCGCCGACGGTGCCGGCCCGCCCGGTGCCCAGGACCAGCGCGCCCTCGGCGGGCGCCTCGCCGTCCCGCGGCGCCGCCGCCGGGGCGACGAGCACGGTCAGCGGGTAGACCCGCCCGGTGTAGGCCGGCGGCGTCCCGTTGAGGCGGGTGTAGGTGGGGAAGCGCCCGGTCAGCCGCAGGGCGTCGCCGTCCCGGGTCACGGCCAGCGCCGGCGTGGGCAGGTCGGCGTACTCGACGCCGGTCGGGGTGCAGCCGGCCCCCGCGGGGTCGGCCGGCGCGGTGGTGCCCAGGCAGTTCCAGGTGGGCAGCCGCAGGTGTGCCAGGGCGGTCCCGTCCCCGCCGACGGTGGCGCTGACCGTCGCGTAGGTGACGCTCACCCCGACCGCCCGCTGCTCGAGCACGAGCCCGTCCAGGGTGAGCCGGGCGGTGACGCCGTCCTCGCCCAGCGGCACCGATCGCGTCGCCAGCACCCCGGCACCCTGCTCACCGGGCAGCGGGTCGGCCGGCACGGCGGGCAGGTCGGGCGGCCGGGGCGCGGGTGGGGACGGAGCCGGGACGGTCGCGGTCGCGGCCGGCGGGTCCAGGCCCCCGTCCTGGCCCCCGTCCGGGTCGCCGTCCCCGGTCGCGAGGGAGACACCGGCCAGCCCGGCGACGAGCGCCAGCGCCGCGGCGGTCAGGCCCGCCACCGCCCGGGGCGCGGGGTCCGGCAGCGACGGTCCGGCCGGGAGCGGTGGTCCCGGCGCGGCCGCCGCCGCGTCGTCGTCCCCCGGGACCGGCGGGGTGCCCGGTGGGGCCGCGGCGAAGCCGGGCAGGTCGTCCTGCGCCCAGTGCGGGCCGGCCGGGCGCCCGGGTGCCGCGGACGGCTCCGCGGGGCCGGTGTCCGGGTCCTCCGCCGGGGGGTGCGGCCGGGTCAGCACCAGCCCCGCGACGACGACGGCCAGCGCCAGCAGCGCCACGCCGAGCACCACCCAGGCGGCGACCGGCGCGGGGGAGTCCATCCCCGCCAGCATCGCAGGGGGTGGCCCGGCCCGGCCGCAGGCGCACTCCGTGCGGCCGGCCGGGCCTCCTGCCACCATCCCGGGGTGGCCGGGAGCGCATCGGGAGGGGCGTCGGGGACGCCGCCGGGGACGGCGCCGGGAGCGGCGTCGCCGGGGATGCGCGAGCGGGTCGCCGCGCTGCTGGCCGAGCTCGGCGTCGACCGGCCGGTCGTCGCGGTCACCGACCACACCGCGCGGCTCGGCGTGGTGCAGGGCGTGCTCGCCGACCGGGTCCTCGACCTCGCCGTCACGGAGAGCGGCCGCCGCCGGCTGCGCGCCGAGCTGCGCGGCCGGCGCTGGGCCGAGGAGCGGCAGGTCGGCGTCCCCGAGGTGCTGGCCGCCGCCGACGACGGCCGCTGGCTGCTGTCCCGGCGGGTGCACCCGGGCCCCTCCGGTGGTCCGCGGTGGACGGCGTCCGCCGTCGAGGCCGCGGTGCGGATCGCGCCGCTTCCGGTGCCGCCCGGGCAGCCCTGGTCGCCGCCCGCGGGCCCGGCACTGCGCCGGGTGCGGGCCTCGGTGGGCGACGCCGGCCGGCTGCTGCGCGGCGGGGTGCGCCTGGCCGAGCTGCGTGCGGTGCGCGCCGCCGCGGCGCAGCTGCCGCTGTCCGAGGCCGGCCACGGCGACCTGCGCGCGGCCAACGCGGTGGTCGACTCCCGCGCGCCCGAGACGACCGGCGCCGACCCGGAGGAGCGGCTGGTGGTCCTCGAGTGGTCCGGCGTCCGCCCCGCGCCCCGGCACCGCGACCTGCTGACGCTGTGGGCCACCACGCCCGACGCCGAGGACCGCGGCCGGATCGGCGAGGTCGTGCTCGCCCGCACCGCCGGGTGGGAGGAGCCCGACGTCGGCCTGCTCTGGCACGCCGTCGCCCTGGAGCAGCTGGTCGCCCGGCTGACCCGGTCCGACCGCGGCGACGGCCTCGACACCGCCTTCGCCCGCGCGCGGCTGGACGAGGCGCGGGCGATGGCTGCCGAGCTCGGCAGCCCGGTCGTCCCGCCCGAGCGCTGAGCAGGCCCGCTCGCAGGGGCCCCGCCGCGAGCCTGCGAACGGTGGGGGGCGAGGGGGCCGCTCTCAGGCGGTGGGGTCGATCTCCTCCGGATCGCGGCCCAGCAGCACCGCCACCTGGTCGACGACGACGTCGCGGACCAGGTCGGCGAGGTCGTCGCGGTCGTGCGCCCGGATCTCCAGCGGCCGCCGGTACACGACGATCCGCGCCGGCACCTCCCGGCCGTCCTCGCGGTGCGCCGGCAGCACCCGGGCCAGCGGCACCGTGCCGTCGTCGAGGACGTCGGGGTCGAGCACCACCTCGTCGGGGTCCGTGTGGTCGACCCACGGCACGTCCTCGACGGCGAACTCGACACCGGCCAGCTCCCGCTCCCAGCGGCGCTCGAGGTCCTCGACGGCGTCGAGCACGAGGTCGTCGAACTGCTCGGCGCGGCTGCGCGAGAGCGGGACGTCGCCGGGCACCAGCCGCCCGCGCAGACCGCGGCCGTGCCGGTCGCGGCGTGAGGTCGGGGAGCGGCGGTCGGGTCGGCTCATGGCGGGGCGAGCGTACGGCGCGCCGGGATCGCGGGCAGCGCACCCGCGCCGCACCACCCGCCGGGCCCCGGCCGGTGCCGGACCGACGCGGCCCGGCGCACCCGGTGCCGGAGTGCCCGGGGACGTCGGGTTGGATGGATGGGGACGGTGGGGACGGAGGGGCGCCGGACCGGTGCGCCTGTCGCCGGGAGCCGGGGAACGCGGCTACTGTGCCCTGCGTGAGGAACCGGTGGTGAGGCAGTCACGTCGCTGCTCGCGCAGCGGCTGCGCGCAACCGGCGGCGGCGACACTGACCTACGTCTACGCCGAGTCGACCGCTGTCGTCGGCCCGCTGGCCACGTTCTCCGAGCCGCACAGCTACGACCTCTGCGAGTTCCACGCCGAGCGGCTGACCGTGCCGCGCGGCTGGGAGGTCGTCCGGCACGAGATCGACGTCGAGGACTCCGGCCCGACCGGTGACGACCTGCTCGCGCTCGCCGACGCCGTCCGCGAGGCGGCCCGCCCCGAGCCCCCGCGGCCCCCGGCCGACGACGGCCGCGGCACCCGCCGCGGTCACCTCCGGGTCCTGCCCGACATCACCTGACGCGACGACCCCGCTGCCCCTCACCGCCCGCACGCCCGCGGCGGGTCCCGCAGCGGGCCACCCCCTCGGGGGAGCCGCCGTCCGCGCCGCCGTGCCGCCCTCGCACGCCCGCCGTTAGGGTCGTCCGGCACCGGCCGCCGAGGAGCGGCCGGGCAGTCCAGACGAGGGTGGGCAGTGGCGGACCTGTCGGCGATCATCAAGGCCTACGACGTCCGGGGCGTCGTCCCCGACCAGTGGGACGAGGACGACGCGCGGCGCATCGGCGCCGCGTTCGCCGAACTCGTGGCCACCGAGAGCGGCGCGACGGCCGTCGTCACCGCCCACGACATGCGTCCCTCGTCGGTGCCGCTGTCGCGGGCCTTCGCCCAGGGGGTGCTCTCCCGCGGCGTCGACGTCGTCGAGGCCGGGCTGGGCTCCACCGACCTGCTCTACTTCGCCGCCGGGTCGCTCGACGTGCCCGGGGCCATGTTCACGGCCAGCCACAACCCGGCGCAGTACAACGGCATCAAGCTCTGCCGCGCCGGCGCCGCCCCGGTCGGGCAGGAGTCGGGGCTGGCCACGGTCCGCGAGTGGGCCGAGCGGGACACCTACGAGCGGGTGCCCGCGCGCACCGCCGAGGTGACCCAGCGCGACCTGCTGACGGCCTACGCCGAGCACCTGCGCTCGCTGGTCGACCTCTCCGGCAGCCGCCCGCTGCGCGTGGTCGTCGACGCCGGCAACGGCATGGGCGGGCACACGGTGCCGGTGGTGCTGGCCGGCCTGCCGCTCGACGTCGTCCCGCTGTACTTCGAGCTGGACGGGACCTTCCCCAACCACGAGGCCAACCCGCTGGACCCGGCCAACCTGGTCGACCTGCAGGAGGCCGTCGTCCGCGAGGGCGCCGACATCGGCCTGGCCTTCGACGGCGACGCCGACCGGGTGTTCGTCGTCGACGAGCGCGGCGAGCCGGTGAGCCCGTCGGCGGTCACCGCGCTGGTCGCCGTCCGCGAGCTGGCCAAGGGCCGGGGGACGACGGTCATCCACAACCTGATCACCTCCCGGTCGGTGCCCGAGATCGTCCGCGAGCACGGCGGGCAGCCGGTGCGCACGCGCGTCGGGCACTCGTTCATCAAGGCCGAGATGGCCCGCACCGACGCCGTCTTCGGCGGCGAGCACTCGGCGCACTACTACTTCCGCGACTTCTGGCGCGCCGACACCGGGATGCTGGCCGCCATGCACGTGCTGGCCGCCCTCGGCGAGCAGGGCCGGCCGCTGTCGGAGCTGACCGCCGCCTACAGCCGCTACGCCGCCTCCGGCGAGGTCAACTCGACCGTCGACGACGCCGCCGGGCGCACCGCCGCGGTCCGGGAGACCTTCGAGGCCGAGGGCGCCACGTTCGACGAGATGGACGGGCTGACCGTCGACCTGCCCGACGGCTCGTGGTTCAACCTGCGGGCCAGCAACACCGAGCCGCTGCTGCGGCTCAACGTGGAGGCGCCCGACCGGGCGCGGATGGAACGGCTGAGGGACCGGGTGCTGGAGATGGTGCGCGCATGAGCACGCCGCAGGAGCAGACGCGGGGGCCGCTGGGCCTGGACCCGGCGCTGCTGGAGATCCTCGCCTGCCCCGACACGCACCACAGCCCGCTGACCGTCGACGAGGCGGCCGGCGAGCTGCTCTGCACAACCTGCGACCGCGCCTTCCCCGTCCGCGACGGCATCCCGGTGCTGCTGCTGGACGAGGCGCGGCACCGGGACGGCCGGGGGACGGCGGCGCCGTGACCTCGCCCGAGCTGGCCGAGGAGGTCCTCGACGACCTCGACGTGCTGCGCGCCCGCGACCCGCGCGGCCTGCTCCCGGCCGTCGCCGGCGCGGGCGCCCAGGTGCGCGAGACGTCCCGGCTCACCGACGAGGCGGGCCTGGACCGGGTCACCTCCGGCGGCCGCCCGCGCGGGCTGGTCATCGTGGCCCGGCGCGAGGGCGCGGTGGCCGCCTCGGTGCTGCGGGCGCTGCTGGGCCCGTCGAGCCCGGTCACCGTCGACGTCGTCCCGGGGCCCGACCTGCCCGTGTGGACCGGCCCCACCGACATCGCCGTCGTCACCACCCGGACCGGCGCCGGCGCGTACGCGGTGGCCCCGGCCTACGAGGCCGCCCGCCGCGGTGTGTCGCTGCTCGGCATCGGCGCCGAGGACGCCCCGCTGCGGGCGGCCTGCTCGACGGCGCGGATGCCCTACGTCCCGCTGCCGCGCTCGCGGGTCCGCCAGACCACGCTGTGGTCGCTGCTGACCCCGCTGCTGCGGCTGGCCACCGACCTCGGCCTGGTCGCCCAGGCCACCGCCGACTGCGAGGCCGTCGCCGCGGCCCTCGACGAGGTCGCCGCCGAGTGCGGGCCGGCGCGGGAGTCCTTCGTCAACCCGGCCAAGACGCTGGCGCTGGAGCTGCTCGACGCGCTGCCGGTGATCGTGGCGGAGGGGCCGCTGGCCGGCACCGCGGCCACCCGCTTCGCCGACCAGCTGGCCACCCTCGCCGGCCTGCCCACCAGCGGCTTCCGGCTGCCCGACCAGCGGGTGGCCGCCCGCGCCGTGCTCCGCGGGCCGCTGGCCCCGCACGACTCCGACGACTTCTTCCGCGACCGCACCGACGACGCCGGCCGCCGGCTGCGGCTGATCACCATCCGGGACACCGACGCCGCCCACCACGACGGCGAGGGCGAGCGCGAACCCCGGTCGGCGTCCGAGGCGATGGCCGAGGTGCTCCGCACCGCCACGGCGGGCAACGTCCCGGTCAGCGGGCTGGCCGAGCACGGTGACCCCGAGCGCCACGGCCGGCTGCCCCGCCTGGCGCGGCAGCTGGCGGTGGCCGACTTCAGCGCCCTCTACCTGGCGCTGGCCCTGGACCAGGAGCGGGCCCTGGACAGGTGAGCGCGGAGCGCGGCGCACCCGGGTCCCGACGGGCCACCGTGGCCGCGACGGTCGCCGTCCGGCGCGACCACACCGCCGTGGCGCGGGAGGACCTGACCCCTTCGGGGGAGTGATCGCCCAGGTGAGGGAGCCGACAGTTCAGCTGGGCGCCGTTCGCCAGTAGCGTCGTGCCGATGTGGCAGCTCACCAGCGCGGTCCGCTTCTACCCGTGGGGCAGCCGCACCGTCATCCCCGAGCTCCTCGGCCGGCCGAGTCCGGCCGAGCGCCCGCACGCCGAGCTGTGGATGGGGGCACACCCCGACGAGCCGAGCGTCCTGGCTGACGGTCGGCCGCTCGACAAGGCGATCATGGAGGAGCCCGAGCGGCTGCTCGGCCCGGCCGTCGTCGAGCGCTTCGGCGCCCGGCTGCCCTTCCTCATGAAGGTGCTCGCCGCCGAGACGCCCCTGTCGCTGCAGGCGCACCCGACGATGGAGCAGGCCCAGGCCGGCTTCACCGCCGAGGAGGCGGCCGGGGTGCCGCACGAGGACCCGGCGCGCACCTTCAAGGACCCCTGGCACAAGCCCGAGCTGCTGCTGGCGCTGACCACCTTCGAGGCGCTGTGCGGCTTCCGGCCGGTCGAGGAGTCGCTGCACTGCCTGGCCAAGCTGCAGCTGCCCGAGCTCAAGCCGACGATCGCCGCGCTGGCCCGTGGCGGCCTGCAGGCGGCGATCCCGCAGCTGCTGGCGCTCTCGGGCATGCGGCGCACCCACCTGGTCGAGGTCGTCGCGCAGAGGGCGGCGAGTTTCGTCGCCGCGCACGACCCCGAGTTCATCAACACCTACCGGTGGGCCGCGACGCTGGCCGAGGCCTACCCCGGCGACCCGGGCGTGGTCATCTCCCTGATGTGCAACCACCTCAAGCTGGCGCCCGGTGAGGCGGTCTTCCTCCCGGCCGGCAACCTGCACGCCTACCTGTCCGGCGCCGGCGTGGAGGTCATGGCCAGCTCGGACAACGTGCTGCGCGGCGGGCTGACCAGCAAGCACGTCGACCTGGCCGCCCTCATCGAGGTGCTCGACTTCTCCGACGGCCGGATCCCGGTGATCCACCCGGTGCTCGGTCCCGGGGGGCTGCGCTACCCCGTGCCGGTCGAGGACTTCGACCTCACCCGCGCCCAGCTCGACGAGCAGGCCGGCCCGTTCACCACCCGGGGTCCGCAGGTGGTGCTGTGCGCCGAGGGCCGCGCGGTCCTGGCCGGCACCGACGGCGAGCTGGTGCTGGAGCAGGGGCAGTCGGCGTTCGTCCCGGCCGGGGTCCCGGTCACCGCCCGCGGCCCCGCGGTCCTGTACCGGGCCACCACCAACGTCAGGTGACGCCCGGGGCGGGCGCCGGGTGGGCAGCGTGACCGTCCCGCGCTGACGCACCGCCCTCCGGCCGCGTGTCGCGGCCGGGACGCCCGGGACGGCGGACGTAGCGTCGCGCGTGTCCCTCCGCACGGCGCTGACCAACGCGCTGGCCCTCGGCCTCGTCGCCGCGCTCGGCACCGGCTGCGCGGAGCTCGGCGGCTCGTCGGCCGGGGACGCCGTCCCGCCCGCCGCGGTCGTCGGCAGCGCGCTGGAGGCGCTGGCCTCGGTGGAGGTCCGCGGCCGTGCACCGCGCAGCGGCTACGACCGCGACCGGTTCGGCGACGGGTGGGTCGACACCGACCGCAACGGCTGTGACACCCGCAACGACGTCCTGGCCCGCGACCTCACCGGCGAGACGTTCCAGCCCGGCACCCGCGACTGCGTCGTCCTCACCGGCACCCTCGCCGACCCGTACTCCGGCCGCACCATCGAGTTCCGCCGCGGGGAGGGCACCAGCGAGGCGGTGCAGATCGACCACGTCGTCGCGCTGTCCGACGCCTGGCAGAAGGGCGCCCAGCGGTGGGACGCCGCCCGGCGCACCGCCTTCGCCAACGACCCGCTCAACCTGCTCGCCGTCGACGGCCCGCTCAACCAGGGCAAGGGCGACGGCGACGCCGCCACCTGGCTGCCGCCGAACCGCTCCTACCGCTGCGCGTACGTGGCCCGCCAGGTCGCGGTCAAGCTCGGCTACGGGCTGTGGATGACCACCGCGGAGCGGGACGCGGCGTCCACGGTGCTCGGCGCCTGCCCGGACCAGCCGCTGCCCGCCCGGGACGTCTCGCCGGCCCAGCAGGAGCCGCCGAGCGCGACGCCGGCCGCGCCGGCCGACCCCTACGCCGACTGCGCGGCGGTGCGCGCCGCCGGCGCCGCGCCCATCCGGGAGGGCGACCCCGGGTGGAACGCGGCCCTGGACCGCGACGGCGACGGCGTCGGCTGCGAGGGCTGAGACCTCCGCGCCGCTGCGTTACCCTGGAGGACGGCACGAGCCCCGCCGAAGCCTCGGCATGCTCGCTCATCTCAGCGACCCGCACACCCGCCCCGACCGGGCGGGCGTCGACCCTGGAGCGACATGACCGCCTCTACCGGCACCCGCGCACTCACCGACGGCGACTTCCGCGTCGCCGACCTCTCACTCGCCGGCTTCGGCCGCAAGGAGATCTCCCTCGCCGAGCACGAGATGCCCGGCCTCGTGGCGCTGCGCGCCGAGTACGGCGACGCGCAGCCGCTGGCCGGCGCCCGCATCGCCGGATCGCTGCACATGACCGTGCAGACCGCCGTCCTCATCGAGACGCTGACGGCGCTGGGCGCCGACGTCCGCTGGGTCAGCTGCAACATCTTCTCCACCCAGGACCACGCGGCCGCCGCGATCGTCGTCGGCGACGGCACGGCCGAGCGGCCCACCGGCGTCCCGGTGTACGCCTGGAAGGGCGAGTCCCTCGAGGACTACTGGTGGTGCACCCAGCGCCTGTTCGAGTTCCGCGACGAGTCCGGCGCCGTCGTCGGCCCGAACATGCTGCTCGACGACGGCGGCGACGCCACCCTGCTGGTCCACCTGGGCACCCGCTTCGAGGCCGAGGGCGCCGTCCCCGACACCACCGAGGCCGACTCCGAGGAGTACGGCGTCATCCTCGACGTCCTGCGCGGCACCCTGGCCGCCGACGCCGGCTACTGGACCCGCATCGGGCAGGGCATCAAGGGCGTCACGGAGGAGACCACCACCGGCGTCATGCGCCTGTACGAGCTCGCCCGCGACGGCCGGCTGCTGTTCCCGGCGATCAACGTCAACGACTCGGTCACCAAGAGCAAGTTCGACAACCTCTACGGCTGCCGGCACTCGCTCATCGACGGCATCAACCGCGCCACCGACGTGATGATCGGCGGCAAGGTGGCCGTGGTCTGCGGCTACGGCGACGTCGGCAAGGGCTGCGCGGAGTCGCTGCGCGGCCAGGGCGCCCGCGTGATCGTCACCGAGATCGACCCGATCAACGCCCTGCAGGCGGCGATGCACGGCTACGAGGTGACCACGCTCGAGGAGGTCATCGGCAAGGCCGACATCATCATCACCGCGACCGGCAACCGCGACATCATCTCCGCCGAGCAGCTCGGGCAGACCAAGCACCAGGCGATCGTCGGCAACATCGGCCACTTCGACAACGAGATCGACGTGGCCGGCCTGGCCCGCACCCCGGGCATCACGCGGACGACGATCAAGCCGCAGGTCGACGAGTGGCGCTTCGCCGACGGCCACACGATCATCCTGCTCTCCGAGGGTCGGCTGCTGAACCTGGGCAACGCCACCGGGCACCCGAGTTTCGTCATGAGCGCCTCGTTCTCCAACCAGGTGCTGGCCCAGATCGAGCTGTGGGGCAACCGCGCGGCCTACGAGGGCCAGGAGCCCACGGTCACCGTGCTGCCCAAGAAGCTCGACGAGCACGTGGCCCGGCTGCACCTCGACGCGCTCGGCGTGAAGCTCACCGAGCTGACCAAGGTGCAGGCCGACTACATCGGCGTGCCCGTCGAGGGGCCCTTCAAGAGCGAGCACTACCGCTACTGAGAGGACCACCCTTCCCCCCACGCCTCGCAGGCTCGGCGCGGGACCCTGGAGGGTGGCCGTTCCAGTACGCCACCGGGCTCGGCGCGGGACCCCGCAGGGGCGCCGCCGGGACCTGGAGTGCACGGTCCGCCCCGCCCGGGGGACTCCCCGGGCGGGGCGGACCGTTTCCTGGCGCACGTCGCGCAGAATGGGTCCGTGCCTCCGACCGCTCCGCACAACGGGCCCAGCCGCGGCCGCGTCCTGGTCGTCGACGACGACGCCGCCCTCGCCGAGATGCTCGGCATCGTGCTGCGGCGGGAGGGCTACGACCCCGCCTTCGTCTCCGACGGCAACCGCGCGCTCGGGGTGTTCCAGCAGACCCGGCCGGACATCGTCCTGCTCGACCTGATGCTGCCGGGCCGCAACGGCCTGCAGATCTGCCAGGACATCCGCACCCAGTCCACCGTCCCGATCGTCATGCTCACCGCCAAGGGCGACACGATCGACGTCGTCCAGGGGCTGGAGGCCGGCGCCGACGACTACGTCACCAAGCCGTTCAAGCCGGTGGAGCTGGTGGCCCGGGTGCGCGCGCAGCTGCGCCGCGGCGAGACCGGGCAGGCCGAGACGCTGTCCATCGGCGACGTGCAGATCGACGTCCCCGCCCACCAGGTCACCCGCGACGGCGCGCCGATCGCGCTGACGCCGCTGGAGTTCGACCTGCTGGTCGCCCTCGCCCGCAAGCCGCGCCAGGTGTTCACCCGCGAGCTGCTGCTCGAGCAGGTCTGGGGCTACCGGCACGCCGCCGACACCCGGCTGGTCAACGTCCACGTGCAGCGGCTGCGCGCCAAGATCGAGCGCGACCCGGAGAAGCCGGAGATCGTGCTGACGGTCCGCGGCGTCGGCTACAAGGCCGGTCCGCCGTGAGCGGGCGAGGCGGGACCGGGAGGACGGGCCGCCGGTGAGCGTCCGACCGGAGGCCCCGGCCCTCCCGGCCGGCGACGTCGACGGTGCCGCCGCCGGCGCGGCACCCGCGCCTCCCCGCCCGGCGGCCGCCTCCCGGCGCCCGCGCCGGCCCCAGGACCTGCGCACGCTGCCACGCGGCCTGCGCCGCCGGGCGGTCCGGACCCGCATCCACGCCCGCCGGCTGGCCGCCCAGGCGGTGTCGGCCTGGCGGTCGTCGCTGCACGTGCGCATCGGCGCGATCACGATGGTCGTGGCCGGCACGGTCGTGGTGATCGTCAGCCTGGTGCTGTTCAGCCAGATCCGGACGCAGCTGCTGTCGGTCAAGCAGCAGGCCGCGATCGACCAGACGCAGGCCGGGGTGGTCTACGCCCAGACCGAGGTGGTGGGCATCGCGGCCGGTGACGCGGCGAGCGTGCGGGCCACGCTCGACCGCACGGTGCAGCAGCTGCTCACGCGCGGCGGCTCGGCCGGCGACTTCGACGTCGTCATGGTCTACCGGACGGGGGACACCGAGCGGCCGCCCGTCGTCAGCCGACCGGGCATCTACCCGGCCCTGCCCGGCGCGCTGCGCGCCGGCGTCGAGGGCGGGGGGCAGTACGCCCAGTACGCGATGGTGCCGAACGACTCCGGGACACCCCGCCCCACGCTGCTGGTGGGGTCCCCGGTGCCGGGCGGGACCTCGTCGGCGGGCCGGCTGGAGCTCTACTACGCCTTCCCGCTCGACCAGGAGGGGGAGACGCTCTCGCTCATCCGCACCACCGTGGCGATCAGCGGCATCGCCCTGACCCTGTTCGTCGCGGGGATCGGCGTGCTGGTGACGCGGCTGGTCGTCGACCCCGTGCGGCGCGCCGCCGGAACCGCCCAGCGCCTGGCCGACGGGCAGCTCGAGGAGCGGATGACCGTCCGCGGCGAGGACGACCTGGCCCGGCTGGCCACCAGCTTCAACGCGATGGCCGACAGCCTGCAGCGGCAGATCACCCAGCTCGAGGGGCTCTCCCAGCTGCAGCAGCGGTTCACCTCCGATGTCTCCCACGAGCTGCGCACCCCGCTGACGACGGTGCAGATGGCCGCCGACGTGCTGCACGAGTCGCGCGGCGACTTCCCCCCGCACGTGGCCCGCTCGGCCGAGCTGCTGCACGAGGAGCTCGACCGCTTCGAGCGGCTGCTGTCGGACCTGCTGGAGATCAGCCGCTACGACGCCGGTGCCGCCGTCCTCGACTGGGAGCCCACCGACCTCGGGGCGCTGGTCGGCCGGGTGGTCGACGGGATGTCGTCGCTGGCCACGCGGCACGGCTGCGAGCTGCGGGTGACCTGCCCGCCGGGCCCGGTGGTCGCCGAGGTCGACGCCCGGCGGGTCGAGCGGATCCTGCGCAACCTGGTCGGCAACGCCGTCGAGCACGGCGCGGGCCGGCCCATCGAGGTGACGCTGGCGGCCAACCGGACGGCGGCGGCGGTCACCGTCCGCGACCACGGGGTGGGCCTGACCTCCGCCGAGGCGCAGCACGTGTTCGACCGCTTCTGGCGGGCCGACCCGTCCCGCGTGCGCACGGTGGGCGGCAGCGGCCTGGGCCTGTCCATCAGCCTCGAGGACGCCCGGCTGCACGGCGGCTGGCTGCAGGTCTGGGGCCAGCCCGGGCTGGGCGCGCAGTTCCGGCTCACCCTCCCGCTCACCGCCGGCACCGACCTCACCAGCTCGCCGCTGCCCCTGCGGCCGACGATCGTGCGCCGGCCGGGGGTCCGCCCGTGAGGCGTCTGCCACCGGCCCTGGCCGCCCTGCTGCTCGTGCTGCTGACCGCCTGCTCGACGGTGCCCACCGGCTCCGCGCCGGTGCAGATCACCGAGGCCCCGGCCCGGCCCGCGGGACCGGTGGGCATCGAGCCGGTGGAGCCACCGGCCGACGCCACGCCCGAGGAGGTCGTGCGCAGCTTCGTCGTCGCCGCGGCCAGCACCGTGGCCCAGCACCCGGTGGCGCGCGAGCACCTCGCGTCCGAGGCCGCCGGGACCTGGTCCGACGAGGCCGGCATCACGCTGATCGGACCCGACTACGCGACGGTGACCACCGACACCGGCACCGTCCTCGTGACCGGCGACCTGGTCGGCAGCGTGGACACCCGCGGCGTCTTCACCGGCTCGGCGGGGGAGGCCTTCACCCACGAGTTCGTCCTCACCGAGGTCGACGGCGAGTGGCGGATCACCAACCCGCCCGACGGCCTGCTCATGCTCGTGCCCGACTTCGAGCGGCTCTACGACGCGCGCGCGGCCTACTTCGTCGACCCGACCCGGCAGCGGGTGGTGCCCGACCCGCGCTACCTGCTCATCGGGGAGGCCCAGCCCACCACGCTGGTGCAGCGGCTGCTGGAGGGTCCCTCGCCGGCGCTGGCGGCCGGCGTCCTGAACCCCCTCGACGGGATCACGCTCACCCGGGCGGTCACCGTCTCGGGCTCCCGGGCCACCGTCGACCTCGCCGGCCTGGGTGACCGGGGCGGCGCGGACCTGGCCGAGCTGTGCGCCCAGCTGGTGTGGTCGCTCGACCAGGTCGACGACGTCAGCTCGGTGGAGATCCGCGCCAACGGCGAGCCGCTGTCGGCCGCGGGCGTGCCCACCGTGCAGCGCACCGACGACTGGGCCGGCTTCGCCCCCGACTCGGTGCCCGCCGACGCCGACGGCCACTACCTCGACGCCGGCCGGCTGATGACCGTCGACGGCCAGCCCGCTCCCGGCCCGGCCGGGGAGGGCGTCTACGGGCTGACGTCGGCCGCCGTGTCGGCCGACCCGCGCACGAGCGCGCTCACCTCGATGGTCGGCACGACCGTGACCGGCGCGACGACGACGCTGCTGGCCGGGCTCTACGGCGGGGAGCTGGCGCCGATCCTGGGGAGCGGCCGGCTCTCGGTGCCGACGGTCGCGGCGACCCGGTCGGAGTTCTGGGTGGTGCGCGACGAGAGCACGGTGGTCCGCGTGCCGGCCAGCGGTTCGCCCCAGCCGGTGAACGCCCCGACGCTGACCGGTCAGGGCCGGGCGACGGCGCTGCAGCTCTCGCCCGACGGGGTCCGCGCCGCCGTCGTCGTCGCGCGTGGCGAGGAGGAGGTGCTGCTGGTCGGCACCGTCGTCCGCGCGGGGGAGGGGCCGGTGGCGCTGCGCGACCTGCGCGAGGTGGCCCCGGCGCTGACCTCCGTCGTCGACGTCGCCTGGCCGACGGCGGGCAGCCTGATGGTGCTGGCCGGCGACGCCGAGGAGCGCGTGGCGCCCTACGTCGTCGGCGTCGACGGGTGGGGGCTCACCGACGTGACCACCTCCGGGCTGCCCAGCCCGCCCACGGCGGTGGCCGCGGCGCCGAGCCAGCTGCCGCTGGTCAGCGCCGACTCCACCGTGTGGCAGCTGTCGGGCGGCACCTGGGTCACGCTCATCCGCGGCCAGCAGCCGCTGCCGGGCACCGAGCCGTTCTTCCCGGTGTAGCAGGAGGCCGCCTGCGGCCGCCCGTCGCTCCCGGTGTCCACAGATGCGCCGGCCGGCGGGACGGGCGTCCGCGGGGACCGCAGGCTGGGCCGGTGGGAGCCGGGCAGCCGCGGGTGCGCGCCCTCGGTCCCGGCCTGGGCGGTGCCCTCGCCGACCTGGTGCTGCCGCGCACCTGCGCAGGCTGCGGCGTGCCGGGGTCGGTGTTCTGCCGGCGCTGCGCCGGGTCGCTCGGCTCCCCACGCGTGGCCACCCCGCGCCGGGTGCCGCGCGGGCTGCCGCCGACCGTGGCCGCGGGCGCGTACGCCGGCCCGGTGCGCGCCGCGGTGATCGCGTTCAAGGAGCGCGGGCGGGCTGAGCTGGCCGGTCCGCTGGGCGCCGCGCTCGCGCTGGCCGTCGCCGCCGGCGCCGCGGTCGTGCCCGCACGGCCGGTGCTGCTGGTCCCGGTGCCGCCGAGCCGGGCGTCGCTGCGGGCCCGCGGCCGCGACCACGTGCGCGAGCTGGTCACGGTCGCCGTCGCCGAACTGGGCGCCGCCGGGGTCGCGGCACGACCGGCCCCGCTGCTGGCCCGCACCGGCCGGGTGCGCGATTCAACCGGGCTCTCGGTGGCCGAGCGCCGGGCCAACCTGGCCGGCACGTTCGTCCGGCGGCGTGGGGTCGCGGCACCGCCGGGCGCGCTGCTGGTGCTCGTCGACGACGTGCTCACCAGTGGCGCGACGCTGTCGGAGGCGGCGGCCGCGCTGGCGGGGACGGGCCCGGACGGTCACCCGCCGGTCCTCGCCGCGGTGGTCGCTGCCACGCCCCGAGGAGGTCCCGGTCGCCGTCTCCCCGGTCCCACCTGGCCCGTCGCAGGCGCGCGTGCCGATCACTCTCGGTGATCACACGGTCGACTGTCGGGCTCATCGGACTGCGACTAGCGTGCTGTTGGTCACACCCGTCGACGACCGGGAGGTCTGATGGAGATCGTGGTCCGTGGCCGAAACGTCGAGGTCCCCGAGCACTTCCGACAGCACGTCGAGGACAAGGTCGGCCAACTCGAGCGGTTCGACGGCAAGCTGTCCCGCATCGACGTCGAGCTCTTCCACGAGAAGAACCCCCGCCAGTCGGCGAACTGCCAGCGCGTCGAGATCACCCTCCGGGGCAAGGGGCCGGTGGTCCGGGCCGAGGCCTGTGCGCCGGACTTCTACGCCGCGCTCGACCTGAGCGCCGGCAAGCTCGACAACCGGCTGCGCCGGGCCAACGACCGCCGGCACGTCCACCACGGCCGGCGCACCCCGCCCAGCGTCCGGCTGGGCGGCGCGGCCCTCGAACCCGAGCCGATGGCCGCCCTCGCCACCGCCGACGCCGGGTCCGAGCAGCCGCTCGACGGCGAGCCGTTGGTGACCGACCTCGACGAGCACCTGCCCGGCCGGGTGGTGCGCGAGAAGCACCACCCCGCCGTGCCCATGACCGTCGACCAGGCCCTGCACGAGATGGAGCTGGTGGGGCACGACTTCTACCTCTTCCACTGCGCCGACACCGGCCTGCCGACCGTCGTCTACCGGCGGCACGCCTTCGACTACGGGCTGATCCGGCTGGTCGAGCCGCCGCTGGGCTCGCACGACGCCGCGTCCTCGGCGGCGCCCGCGGAGCCCGCGGCCGTCCCGCGCTGACCGCACGGCGGGGGCCCGGCACGCCGCCGGACCCCCGCCGCTCGGTCCCCGTCCCCGCCGCTCAGCCGCCGGCCCCGCCCGCCCGGTCGCCGGGCAGCCGGCCGAACAGGACGGCGTCGGCGCGGCTGCCGTCCCGCCGCGCGAGGCAGCCCCGCACCACGCCCTCCCGCGTGAAGCCGGCCCTGCGGGCCACCGCCTGCGAGACGGCGTTGTCCACGTCGACGAACAGGTGCACCCGCGGTGCCCCGTGCGCGAACGCCCAGGTGGCCAGCCCGTCGGTGGCCTCCGCGGCGTAGCGGCGCCCGCGCGCCCAGGGCGCGATCGTGTAGCCGATCTCCGGGCCGAGGCGTCCCGGGCCGAGCGAGAGCCCGGCCGTCCCGACCAGCTCGCCGTCGGCCTCGACCGCCACCGGCAGGCCCCGCCCCTCGGCCCGGTGCGCCATCCCGACCCCCTCGACGAACGCGCGGGCGTCCTCGAGCGTGTAGGGCACCGGGATGGCGCTGATCCACCGCTGCGTCCCGGGGTCCTGCGAGGCGCGGTGGACCGTCGGGACGTCGTCGGGACGGAACGGGCGCAGCACGAGACGGGCGGTGCGGACGACCTCGGTGGTCAGGTCGACGCCGGTCAGGTCGAGGCTCGCGGTCTCCACCAGACGATCGTCACGCAGTGTCCAGCGGTTTGTCCGGCCCCGTCCCGAGGCTCGTGCCGAGCGCGTAAGGGAAGGGACCCCTGCAGGGGGCCGGGCGCGAGGGTCCTTCCTCAGACGTTGCCCAGCACCCGGTCGACCGATATCTCGAGGACCACGCGCGCCGGGTTCTCCCGGGGGGTGCGGTAGCGCCGCGCGTAGCGGGCCTCGGCGTCGGCGACGGCGGCGCGGTCGTCACGCACCACCGCCGTCCCCTCCAGGGTCAGCCAGCGGCGGCCCTCGACCTGGCAGACGGCCACCCGCGCCTGACCGGCCCGCACGTGCCGGGCCTTGGCCGAGCCCCCGGACGTGATCACCCGGGCGGTGCGCGTGTCCGGGTCGTAGGTGACGCCGACCGGCACGACGTGCGGGCTGCCGTCGGCGCGCAGCGTGGTCAGCGTGGCCAGGTGCCGCTCGGTGAGGAAGGCGAGCAGTTCCGTGCCGAGATCGTCCAGGTCGTGGGCCACGGGAGGAGGTTAGGTGGCCGGCGCGGCGGGCACCGGCCCGGCGTGGAGCTGGCGGGGGCGCGCGTGCTGGTGGCCGGGGCGACGGGGGCGCTGGGCGGCGACCTGGCGCGGGCGCTGGCCGCGGCCGGCGCACGGGTGGCGCTGACCGGGCGGGACGACGGCCGGTTGCAGGCGCTGGCCGGTGAGCTGGGCGGCGCGCCGGCGAGTGCCGCGGACGCCGTCGACGTCGACTCCGTGCGCAGCGCCGTGGACGCCGCCGCGCAGGCCCTCGGCGGCCTGGACGCCGTCGTCGTCGCGTGGGGCGTGGTGGCCTTCGGCCCGGCGGCCGACGCCGACGACGCCGTCACCGAGGAGCTCTTCGCCGTCAACACGCTGGCCCCGATGAGCCTCGTCCGCGCCGCCCTGCCGCACCTGGCCGACGGCGGGGCCGTCGTGCTGCTCTCGGCGATCGTGGCCGACGCCCCGACGCTGGGCATGGCGGAGTACTCGGCCAGCAAGGCGGCGCTCTCGGCGTGGGCCTCGGTGCTGCGGCGCGAGCTGCGCGGCCGGTCGGTCGCGGTGCTCGACGTCAAGCCGCCACACGTCGACACCGGGCTGGTCGACCGCGCGCTGGCCGGGGAGCCGCCGCGGCTGCCGGAGGGCCACGACCGGGCAGAGGTGGTGGCCGCCGTGCTCGACGGGCTGCGCGAGGGAGCACGCGAGGTGGTCCTCGACCCGAAGGAGCGGCGGCTCGTGCGCCGCTGAGGGGCGCGTGGGACGGAACCGGCCGCCTGGTCGGCGGCGCGGGGCCGCGGACGCGGGCGCGCCGCCTACGCTGGTGTCGTGGTGTTCTCCAGGATCCTCCGAGCCGGTGAGGGCAAGCTCGTCCGTCGACTGGAGCGGATCGCCGACGCGATCGAGCTCCTCGAGGACGACGTCTCCGACCTCTCCGACGCCGAGCTGCGCGCCAGGACCGACGAGTTCAAGGCGCGCATCGAGGACGGCGAGACGCTCGACCAGCTGCTGCCCGAGGCCTTCGCCGTCGTCCGCGAGGCCGCCAGCCGGACGCTGGGTCAGCGGCACTTCCGGGTGCAGCTCATGGGCGGTGCCGCGCTGCACCTGGGCAACATCGCCGAGATGCGCACCGGTGAGGGCAAGACCCTGACCGGCGTGCTGCCGGCCTACCTCAACGCCCTGGGCGGCGAGGGCGTGCACGTGGTCACGGTCAACGACTACCTGGCCAAGCGCGACGCCGAGTGGATGGGCCGGGTGCACCGGTTCCTCGGCCTGTCGGTGGGCACCATCCTGTCCGGCGAGCGTCCCGCGCACCGCCGCGAGCAGTACGCCGCCGACATCACCTACGGCACCAACAACGAGTTCGGCTTCGACTACCTGCGCGACAACATGGCCTGGAGCAAGGCCGACCTCGTGCAGCGCGGGCACAACTACGCCGTCGTCGACGAGGTCGACTCGATCCTCATCGACGAGGCGCGCACCCCGCTGATCATCAGCGGCCCGGCCGAGTCCGCCGGCAAGTGGTACCTCGAGTTCGCGCGGATCGTGCCGCTGATGAGGCGGGACGTCCACTACGAGGTGGAGGAGGCCAAGCGGACGGTCGCCGTCACCGAGGAGGGCGTGGAGTTCGTCGAGGACCAGATCGGCATCGACAACCTCTACGAGGCGGTCAACACCCCGCTGATCGGCTACCTCAACAACGCGCTGAAGGCCAAGGAGCTCTTCCACCGCGACCAGCAGTACATCGTCAGCAACGGCGAGGTGCTCATCGTCGACGAGTTCACCGGCCGGGTGCTGGCCGGGCGCCGCTACAACGAGGGCATGCACCAGGCCATCGAGGCCAAGGAGGGGGTGAAGATCAAGGACGAGAACCAGACGCTCGCCACGATCACCCTCCAGAACTACTTCCGGCTCTACGAGAAGCTCTCCGGGATGACCGGCACCGCCCAGACCGAGGCGGCCGAGCTCTCCCAGACCTACAAGCTGGGCGTCGTCCCCATCCCGACCAACCGGCCGATGGTCCGTGACGACCGCTCCGACGTCATCTACAAGACCGAGTCGGCGAAGTTCGACGCGGTCATCGACGACATCGCCGAGCGGCACGAGGCCGGCCAGCCGGTGCTCGTCGGCACCGCCAGCGTCGAGAAGAGCGAGCTGCTCTCCAAACTGCTGCTCCGCCGCGGCATCCCGCACGAGGTGCTCAACGCCAAGAACCACGCGCGCGAGGCCGCGATCGTCGCCCAGGCCGGGCGGCTCGGTGCGGTCACCGTGGCCACCAACATGGCCGGCCGCGGCACCGACATCCAGCTCGGCGGCAACCCCGAGTTCATCGCCGACGAGGCGCTGCGGGCGCGCGGCCTGTCGCCGTCGGAGACGCCCGACGAGTACGAGGCCGCCTGGGACGAGGCGCTCGCGACGGCCAAGGACCAGGTGAGGGCCGAGCACGAGGAGGTCACCGAGGTCGGTGGCCTGTACGTGCTGGGCACCGAGCGGCACGAGAGCCGCCGGATCGACAACCAGCTGCGCGGCCGGTCGGGCCGGCAGGGCGACCCGGGCGAGTCGCGGTTCTACCTCTCGCTCGGCGACGACCTGATGCGCCGGTTCAACGGCCCGATGCTCGAGTCGATGATGACGACGCTGCGCGTCCCCGACGACCAGCCGATCGAGTCGAAGATGGTCACCCGGGCGATCCGCTCGGCCCAGACGCAGGTCGAGCAGCAGAACTTCGAGGTCCGCAAGGACGTCCTCAAGTACGACGAGGTGCTCAACCGGCAGCGCACGGTGATCTACGACGAGCGCCGCAAGGTGCTCGACGGCGAGGACCTGCACGAGCAGGTGCAGCACATGCTCGACGACGTCGTCGCCGCCTACGTCGACGGCGCCACCGAGACCGGCTACGCCGAGGACTGGGACCTCGACCAGCTCTGGACCGGCCTCAAGGCGCTCTACCCGGTGGGTCCCACGGTGCAGGAGCTGCTCGACCGGGTCGCCGACGGCGAGCAGGCCGCACTGACCGCCGACGTGCTCAAGACCGAGCTGCTCGACGACGTCCACCGCGCCTACGAGGAGCGGGAGGCCACCCTCGGCTCGGAGGTCGTGCGCGAGCTCGAGCGGCGGGTGCTGCTCTCGGTGCTCGACCGCAAGTGGCGCGAGCACCTCTACGAGATGGACTACCTGCGGGCCGGGATCCACCTGCGCGCGATGGCCAACCGCGATCCGGTCGTGGAGTACCAGCGCGAGGGCTACGACATGTTCACCGCGATGCTCGACGGCATCAAGGAGGAGTCGGTCGGCTTCCTGTTCAACCTGGAGGTCAAGACCAAGGAGCAGCAGGACGCCGAGACCGCGGCCAAGCAGGCCGAGGCGGAGGCCAAGGCGCTGGCCGCTGCGCAGGAGGGCACCGCCCGCGTGCTCGCCCGCCAGGCCGCGGCGGAGGCCTCGGCCGCCCAGGCCGCGGCGGAGGCCTCGGCCGCCCAGGCCGCGGCGGAGGCCGCTCCCGCTCCTGCCGCCGCCCCCTCGGCTCCCGCCGAGCCCGTCCCCGGGGACGGCGCGGCGCCGGCCCCGGCGCCCGCCGCGGCCTCGTCGCCGTCCTCCGGCCCGGTGTCGGTGTCCAAGCCGGCCGGCCCGGCGGCGCGGCGCTCGACCGGCGCCCCGGCCGGGCGGCCGACCGCGCGGCGGGGTGCGGCCGCGCGGACCGCGCCCGCTCCGGCCCCGGCCGAGGAGGCGCCGGCCCCCTCCGGCACCGGCCCGGAGCTGGCGGTCAAGGGCCTCGACGACTCGCACCACTCGACGGAGGGCCTGACCTACTCGGCGCCGAGCCTGGACCCCTCCGCCAAGGAGAGCGGCCCGGCCAAGGCGGCGAAGACGGCGACGGTCACCGGCACCAGGGAGCCGGCCCGCAACGCCCCGTGCCCGTGCGGCTCGGGCAAGAAGTACAAGGTGTGCCACGGAGCCGCCGGTCGCTGACCTGCGTTCCCACCTCCGGTCGGTCACCGCTGCGGCGTCTGCGCTCCCCGAGGTGCCGGGGTGTCGTCCGCCGCCCGGGCGGGGACGACGTCGTCGTAGAGGATGGCCATCCGGTCGATGAACCAGACCTTCCCGGCCATCTGGACCGCCAGTCCGAACAGGACCATCCACCCGTCCCGGACGACCAGGCCCCGCACGATGAACGGCACTCCCAGTGCGCTGACGACGCCCAGCACGTTGGGTGCGACCCGGTGCCGCGGAGGGACGGGGACCTCCTCGCGCCTCGCCCAGTACGTCTCGCCCAGCACGCCCCGGGACGCCCAGTGGTCCAGCGAGCGCGGTGGCGGGAACGCGCGGGGGTTGACCAGGGTCCACGCGCACACCGCGCCCACCGGGACGAGTGAGCGCCACCCGATCCGGGTCCGGCTCCAGATCGCGGCGACCAGCAGCGGCGGGATCGGGATGCGCGTGTAGACGCTCCACGGGTTGGCGTGGCGCTGCCAGGCGTCCCCTTCGAGCCCGAACGCCTTGGCCATCCTGACGTCCATCGCCATGTCGATGCCTCCTCGCGTGCCTGTGTTCTCGTCCTGGCGCCGAGTGGTCCGGCCACCGGCGGTGGGGCACGACGCCCCGCCTCGGCGGGCGGCGGCAGTCGCCACCACCGCGAACTCGGCACCGCGGCCGGTCAGGGCTGGGTCAGCCGGCACGCGGTGCCGTAGGCGCAGACCTCGCTCCAGGTGCCGCCCATCTCCGTCGTGTCGAAGCGCATCGCCACCACGGCGTCGGCGCCTGCGGCCTCGGCGGCGGCGGTCAGGCGCTCGAGAGCCTCCTGCCGGCTCTCCTCCAGGTTCTTGGTGAGGCCCTTCAGCTCACCTCCGGTCAGCGACTTCATCGCCGCGCCGAGCTGAGCGCCCGCATGACGCGAGCGGACGGTCAACCCGAAGACCTCCCCGAGGACCACCTCCACCCGGCGGCCCGGCACGTCGTTCATCGTCGTGATGAGCACGGGATCACGCTCCCTCGGCATCGCTCCGTGTCGTGACGCGCTGCAGTGTTCGCCGAGTCGGCGGGTCACACCAGCGGGCCAGCCCTGCACGTGGATGGGGGCTGACCCTGCACCTCGCGCACGACGGTGCGGGCATCGCCGGTTGGGGCCACCAGCCGCCGGGGGCCACGCGCTCGCTCGCCGCCTGCGCACGGTGGTTCTCGAGGGACTCCCCGTGGCAGATCAGGACCGCGGCGTGGGTGCCACGGCGAGTGGACGAGCCGAGCGGTGGCGGTCAGGTGATCTGACCGTGCAGCGTGGCCATGTCGGAGCAGATCCACTCCTCGGCGATCAGGCCGTCGGCGAAGCGGTAGAACTCGTGGCTCGAGTACTCGACCGTCCGTCCGGTCGCGGGGATGCCCTCGAACTCCCCGGTGTGCGTGCCGCGCAGGGTGAGCCTGACCGCGACGCGGTCGGCGGCGGCGACGACGTCCTCGATCTGCACGGTCACGTCCGGGAACGCCGCCTTCATCACCTCGACACCGTGGTGCCAGGTGTCCCGGCCGCGCATCTGCGGCACCCCGGCCAGGTTGATGACGAAGTCCTCCGCCAGGTTGGCGAGGCAGGTGTCGAGGTCGTCGGCGTTGAACGCCGCGAAGGTCGAGCGCAGGAGCTCGACGTTGGCGTCGGTGGACGTGGCGCGAGCGGACACGAGCAGCTCCCCGGTCGGATCGGACATGTCGTGAAGCTACTTCACAGTGTTATCACTTCACAACGGGTCCGGCCGTGCCGGACCGTCTCGACGGGATACCTGCTGCTCGTCCGCACGCCGCTGGAGGACGAGGCCGCGCCCGAGGTGTCCGAGCGCACCGGAGCCCGGTGGGTGCGAGGGGAGGGCGCGGGATGCGGCCAACGGCGCAGGTGCGCGCGCAGCAGGGCCGGATCGGCTGTCGGCGGTCAGCCGATGGACAGGGCGGTGCAGCGCCATCGGCCGTCGACGCCCTCCAGTCGGGCGGCCACCGCGTGGGCGCGCCCGGCCCGCCGTGCCACCGCGCTGACCTCGGCCACGCCGTCGACCGGCTCGCACACGTGCACCGGGCCCAGGACCAGCGGCGCCGTCCCCTCGCGGCACCAGGCCGGCCGCCGTCCCTGGGTCAGTGCGGCGTGCACGCCCGGGGAGGTCAGCCGCTGCACCTGGGACAGCGGCCGTCGGCCGGCGAGGGCCTCGAGCGTGGTGGTGAGCAGCAGGCGGCCGGCGGCGCGCGGGTCGGGGAGGTCGGCCCGCACGGACCAAGCCGGCCCGAAGGCGTCCACCGGCGTGCGGCGCTGCCCCGGTGGTGCCGGCCGCGGCCCGGGGCGGTAGGGCGGGCGCGGCGGTGGGGTGGAGGGATCGACCAGCGGAACCGCCGGGCCCTCGAGGGCCGGGTGCAGGGCGGGTACGACCGTCAGCCGCAGCGTGCGGAGCGGCGCGGGGGCGTCAGGGGCGGGCGGTGCGGCGGGGTGGGCCGGTGCGGTCACGGGAGCTCCCGGGGTCGGGTCGGAGGACGGGACGACGCGGGCCGGGGGAGCGGCCGGACGGTGGTGGGTCGGGACGGTGGGTCAGGGGGGTGGGCGCAGCACCTGGCCGGGGAGCAGCAGGTCCGGGTCGGGGCCGATGACGTCCGCGTTGGTGCTCCACCAGCGGGCGACGGCCGCGGCCACCTCGGCGTCGCCCGGGTCGAGCCCGGTCCGGGCCCGGAGGTCCGCCTCGGCGATCGACCACAGGCACTCGCCGCGCAGCACGACGTGGTCACCGGGCCGGGGAGCAGGCCAGTCGGGCGGAGCGGACGGCGCCGTGGCGGGTGCGGCCGGCCAGTCGGGGACGGCGCCCGGGGAGGCGGCAGCCGCGGCCGGGCCGGTGTCCGAGGCGGTCACGACGGTGGTCGTCGGGGGGGCCGCGATCGTGCACGCGGCCAGCGCCGGGGTGGTCACCAGTCCCACGCCCAGCGCCAGGGCGGCCGCGCGTCGCGCCGAGGCCGGCAGCACCCCGTGCAGGACGACGCGGGCCGCCGCGCCGGCCAGGCCCGGCAGGCCGGAGAGCGCGGTGAGCACGAGCCCCAGCGCACCCCAGGCCCAGGCTCCCCAGGCGAGGGCGGCGACGGCGGTCAGCAGCAGGGCCTCCGGCCCGGCGACGTCCACGGCGTGCTGCAGGTCACCGTCGGCGGCCTGCAGCCACGCGAGGTCGGGGGTGAGCAGGCGCAGGGCCAGGGCCACCACGGCCATCGCCGCCGTCGTGCCGACGAGTCGACGTACCGACATGTCCTCTCCTCCCCACCGCCGATGACGCACTGAACCAAGCAAACGCATGCAAACGCAAGTGATGCTGTGGATCTAGGCTCTGCGCCATGCGCTGGCAGCAGCTGTTCGCCGACCTGCAGGCGGAGTTCGAGGAGGCCGAGGCGGCCGAGGAGCGCGCCCAACTGCCCTCGCGGGCGCGGGCGGAGACGGGCGCGGTGCGGCTGGCCGAGCGGCTCGGGGGTGCCCTGGGCGGGCGGGTCTCGCTGCGCTGCCGGGGTGCCGGCGAGGTCGCCGGACGGCTGACCGAGCGCGGGCCGGACTGGCTGCTGCTCGAGGACGACGCCGGGCGCGAGGTGCTGGTGGCGCTGCCGGCCGTGCTGGCGGTGGCCGGGCTGGTGCGGACGACGGCGGCGCCGGCCCCGCCCGCGCGGGCCGCGGTGGACCTGCGCCGGGCGCTGCGCGGGCTGGCGCGTGACCGGAGCGCGGTCGCGCTGGTGCTCGACGACGGCGGCGTGCTGACCGGGACCGTGGACCGTGTCGGGGCGGACTTCGTCGAGCTCGCCGAGCACGCGCCCGACGAGTTCCGCCGGCCCGGCGCGGTGCGCGGGGTGCGGGCGGTGACCCTGGCGGCGCTGGCGGTCGTGCGGACGCTGACCCCCGGCGCCGCCTGAGGTCAGCTGCGGCGGCGCCCCCGCGCGGGAGCGCGGCCCGAGGACGCCGCGGCGGCCGACTCGTCCCCGGAGCGTCCGGCCGGGCCGCCGTCGTCCGTGCCGTCGTCCGTGCCGTCGTCGTCGGGGTCGCCGTGCTCGGCGGTCAGCTGGCCGGGCGCGGGCACCGCGCCGGCGCGTGCCTCGGCGTACTTCTGCTGGATGAAGCGCTCGAGCTCGTCGACCTCGACGCGCCACTGGCCGCGGCCGCCGATCTGGATGGCGATCAGCTCCCGGCGCCGCACGAGGGCGTAGGCCTGCGACCACGAGACGTTGAGGACCTCGGCGACGTCGTCGAGGGTCAGGAAGCGCGGTGAGGGCATCGGGTCTCCGTCCGGTCGGCGCCAGTCTGTCAGGACGGGACTCACCCGGGCGCACCTCGTCCACACCCGAACGTGTGGACAGCCGGTGCACGCATCCGTGTCCGTACCGCATCATCTGCGTCCGACCGCGCGGACCGGCCGGTCGGACGCACGCCCGCCGGGACGGCGGACCGCCGGGGGAGTCCCGGACACGGAGGGAGGAGCGCCGGGTGAGCGCTGCCACACGCACGGCCCCGGCGCCCGCGGCAGCCGGTGAGGAGACCACCGGCCCGGTGCCGCGCCGCGTGCGCGCGCCCCGCTGGCTGGACCTGCGGCTGGTGCTCGGCGTGCTGCTCGTCCTCGGCTCGGTGCTGCTGGGCGCGCGGGTCGTGACGGCGGCCGACGCGACCGTGCCGGTGTGGTCGGTGGCGGGTGACCTGGCGGCCGGGACCGTGCTCGGGCCCGAGGACCTCGTCGCCGTCGACGTGCGGCTCGGGGACACCGCGGGCGCCTACCTGTCCACCGGCACCGACCCGGCGGGGCGGACGCTGGCGCGGGCGGTCCGTGCCGGGGAGCTGCTGCCCCGGACGGCGCTCGAGGAGCCGGAGGAGCTCGTGCAGGTGGCCCTGCCGGTGCAGGCCGGCTACGTCCCGCCGGGCCTGGCGCGCGGGCAGGTGGTCGACGTCTACGGCGTCACCGACCCGGCCGGCACCACGACCGGGGAGGGCGTGGTCCTGGTGGTCGGGGCCGCGCCGGTGCAGGCGGTGAGCGGCCGGACCGACGGCGTGCTGTCGACGGCGACGACGACCGTCCAGGTGGTCGTCTCGGTGCCGGCCGCGCAGGCACCCGGCGTGCTGGGAGCGATCGGCGGCCGCCCCCTGGTCGTGGTCGCACACGCGTCGGTCGACGACCCGCCCGCCACCGCGGCGAGCGCCGTCCCGACGGCGGCGCCGACCCCGGCGCGGACCCCGGCGGGTGCCACGTCCCCCTCGGCTCCGCCGTCCGCGGCGTCTGCGCCGGCCGCGCCGTCGTCCCCCTCCGCGCCGGCCGCACCGCCGGGTGGGACCGCACCGTCCGCGGGCCCCGGTGTCCCGCCGGTGCCCGGCACCCCGGCCGGACCCACGGCCTGATGACGCTGCAGGTCGTCACCGCCGTCACCGGCGCCGCCTGGGAGTCCGCGCTCGTCGGTGCCCTCGACCGCGTCGACCACGGCGTGACCGTCGTCCGCCGGTGCGTCGACGCCTCCGACCTGCTGGCCACCGCGGCCACGGGCACCGCGCAGGCCGCCCTGCTCTCGGCCGACCTGCGGCGGCTCGACGCCGAGGCGGTCGCCCGGCTCACCACCGCGGGGGTCGCGGTGGTGGGGCTGGTCGACCCGGACGACGAGCGCGCCGGCGAGCGGCTGCGGGCGCTCGGCGTCCTGACGGTGCTGCCTGCCGACGCTGCGCCGGAGGAGGTCGTCCGCGCCCTGCGCGCGGCCGTGGCGGGTGGCACGCCGGCCGGGCGGGACGTCGCCGACCCACGCGCGGCCCTGCCCCTCCCCGACGCGGGCGGGCCCGCACCGCAGGACCGGCGGCTCCCACGCGGCCGGGTGGTCGCCGTGTGGGGTCCGACCGGCGCTCCCGGCCGGACGACGGTCGCGGTCGGCCTCGCCGACGAGGCCGCCCGACTCGGCGTCGCGACCCTGCTGGTCGACGCGGACGTCTACGGCGGCGTCGTGGCGCAGGTCCTCGGGCTGCTCGACGAGTCGCCCGGGCTGGCGGGGGCCGCGCGGCAGGCGGCCGCCGGCACCCTGGACGGGGCTGCACTCGCCCGGCTGGCCTGGTCGGTGCGTCCGCACCTGTCGGTGCTCACCGGCCTGGCCCGGGCCGACCGGTGGCCGGAGCTGCGCCCCCGGGCGGTGGCCGCCGTCCTCGACGAGGCGCGCCGGTCCGCCGCCCTCACGGTCGTCGACTGCGCCTTCAACCTCGAGGAGGACGAGGAGCTGTCCTTCGACACCGCCGCGCCGCGGCGCAACGGCGCGACCGTGACCGTGCTCGAGGCCGCCGACGACGTGCTCTGCGTCAGCGGCGCCGACCCGGTGGCGCTGCAGCGCACCATCCGGGCGCTCGGCCAGCTGCGGGACCTGCTGCCGGAGGTGGAACCGGCCGTGGTGGTCAACCAGGTCCGCCGCGGGGCGGTGCCGGGCGACCCGCGCCGGGAGATCGGGAAGGCGCTCGAGCGCTTCGCCGGGCGGGAGGTGCGCGCCTTCCTGCCGGCCGATCGCCGGGCCACCGACGCCGCCCTCGCCTCAGGCCGGACCCTCGCGGAGGTGGCGTCCGGCTCGCCGCTGCGGGCCGGGCTGCGGTCCCTCGCCGCGTCCCTGGCGCGGGTCCCCGAGCCGGCCGGCGGCCGGCGGCGGGGCCGGCAGCGCGCCGGGTGACGCCGGGCGCCCGGCCCGAGCGCTGAGCCCGGTGCACGCCCCCACGTAGCGTGTGCCCCCGAGCCGGAGGAGGGCGATGACCGAGCGGCTGACCACCCTGGACGCCTCGTTCCTGTACCTGGAGGACGCCGGCGCCCCGATGCACGTCGCCGGCGTCCTGGTCCTCGAACCGGTGGACGGCGGCCTCGACGCGCTCGCCGAGCTGCTCGAGGCCCGGCTGCCGCTCGTCCCGCGCTACCGGCAGCGCGTCGTGCCGGTGCCCGGGTACCTGGCCAACCCGGTGTGGGCCGACGACCCGGACTTCGACGTGGCCTACCACGTGCGGCGCTCGGCGGTGCCGCGGCCGGGCACCGAGGCGCAGCTGCTCGACCTCGTCTCGCGCGTGACCTCCCGGCCGCTGGACCGCCGCCGTCCGCTGTGGGAGGTCTACCTCGTCGAGGGCCTCGCCGAGGGACGGGTCGCGGTGGTCACCAAGACCCACCCGGCGCTCGTCGACGGACTGGGCGCGGTCGACATCGCCCAGGTGCTGCTCGACCCCACCCCCGACGCGCCGGTCCCGGCGGCCGACTCCTGGGCGCCGCGCCGCGTCCCCGGCCCCGTCCGGCTGGTGGCCGACGCGCTCGGGGAGTACGTGCAGCGTCCGACGGCGGTGGTCGAGACGGCCCGCTCCGCGGTCGGTGACCTGCGGTCGACGGCGGCCCGCGTGCGCAGCGCCACCGGGGGACTGGTCCGCGCCGCGCGTTCCGCCGTCGTCCCCGCCCCGCACGGTCCGCTCAACCGGACGGCCGGGAGGCAGCGCCGGGTCGCCGTCGCGCGGGCCGACCTCGAGGACCTCAAGGCGATCCGCCGGGCGCACGGCGGCACCCTCAACGACGTCCTGCTCACCGTGCTCACCGGCGCACTGCGGGACTGGCTGCTGTCCCGCGGGGAGCCGGTGCTCGGCTCGACCGCCGTCCGGGCGCTCGTGCCGGTGTCGGTGCAGGGGGAGGAGGAGGACCTCCCGGGCAGCAGCGTGTCGGCCTACCTCGTGGACCTGCCGGTGGGGGAGCCCAACCCCTGGGTACGGCTGGCCCGTCTCGGCTACGCCATGCGCAGCGTCACCGGCTCGGGCCGGTCGGTGCGCGCCGACGCCCTCATCGCGCTCACCGGGTTCGCCCCGCCCACGCTGCACGCCCTCGGCGCCCGCGCGGCGCGCGGCCTGTCGCGGCGGGTCTTCAACCTCGTCGTCACCAACGTCCCCGGCCCGCAGGTGCCGCTGTACGCGGCCGGCAGCCGGATGCTCGAGGTCTTCCCGGTCGTGCCGCTCGTCGGCGGCCAGGGCCTGGCGGTGGGGATGACCAGCTACGACGGCCGGGTCTACATCGGGCTCAACGCCGACCGGGACGGTGTCGGCGACGTCGACGTGCTCGCCGACCTCGTCGAGCAGGAGGTCGGCGCACTGAGCGAGTCCGTGCGCTGACACCGCGTCCGCGCCGGCACGCACGCCCGAGGCGGCCCGGGGCGCGGGGCGGCGGCGGGCTACCGTCGGCCCCTCATCGAGGAAGGGAGCGGCCGGGTGCGGATCTACCTGCCGGCGACGACGAGCGTCCTGCGGACCCTCGTGGACGAGGGCCGGCTCCCCGGACCGCACACCGGGTTCGCGGTCACCCCACGTCTGCGGGAGTACTACGCGCTCAGTGACGCCGGAGCCGACGTCGAGGAGCTCGAGTACGCGGCGCTCCTGGCCGCCGCACGGGCCAGCCTGCGGCTCATCGACGTCGACCCCACGGCCGCCCGCCGGCGGGTCGTCCTCGCCGCCGACGCGCCCGACGCCGCGGTCGAGCCGATCGACGACGCGGACACCGACCCGGGCGCGGTCCGGGTCACCACCGACGTCGCGCTCGCCGACGTGGCCAGCGCGCACGTCGACGGGGCCGAGGCCGAGGAGGACGTGCGCGCGGCCGTGGCCGTCGTGCTGGAGGCCGACCTCGGCAGCGACGACGCCCAGTTCGTCGTCGACCAGGCCGAGGGACACGAGCTCGCCTGGTACGCCACCCAGGAGATCGGCTCGGCGCTCGAGCTGCTCTGAGCGACAGCTCACGCGGCCTCCTCGCCGGTGCCGGTGCCGGTGCCGGTGCCGGTGCCCGTGCCGGTGCCGCCGGCCGGTGACGGTTCCCGATGGCGGGCCACCTGCACCCGCTGGGCGGTGCCCGCGGTGACCAGCCAGCCGGACCCGGGGCGCACCGGCACCGGCGTCCGGGGCAGCCGGATCCCCAGCAGGTCGGCGTCCCCGGGACCGGGGCACAGCAGCAGTCCGCTCCGGCTGCGGCGCAGGTCGGCCACCGGCCCGCGGAAGGCCCCGGAGAGGTCACCGGCGGTGCCGGCGGCGAGGACCGCGACGTCTCGGTCACCCAGGTCGGCCGACGCCATCGCCGCGAGGACGGCGGAGTCGGCGAGCGTGCCGGCGTCGTCGAGGAGGACGGCGCCCGGTCGTCCGCGCAGGTCGTCGAGCCACCCGCGCCAGCCCGCGGTGTCGTCGGCCGCGAGCGTCGCCGGCCCGCCGGCCGCCCGCCGGCCGCGGGCGAGCCGCAGGACGGCTGTGCCGGTCGTCGCCAGGCGCGTGGCGAGCGCGTGCAGCGTGGCGGTCCGGCCGCTGCGCGGCGGGCCGACGACCAGCAGTCCGCCGCTGCGGCGGAGGTCGACCGTCAGCACCGTCCCCTCGTCACCGCCCGGCCCGACCGGGAGGGCCTCGGGCAGGTCGGCCGGGGCCCCGGCCGCCGCCGGTGGAGCCGCCGGCAGGACCGGATCGGCCGGCAGCTCGGGCACGAGGATGGCGAACGGGCCGTCGGCCACCGCGTGCAGGGTCGGCTGCAGCGGCCGGGGGAGCGCCAGCTGGCACTCGCGCGCCTCCTCCCCGAGCAGCGCCCGCCCGGGTGGCCGGCGGCCGGGGACCGACCGCACCGGGATGCCGGCGACGGCGTAGTCGGCGCGGTCGGACAGCGGGAGGACCAGCCGGGTCCCCGCGGCCGCGGCCAGCCGTCCGCCCGGGACGGCGCGGTCGGCGGTCGCGACGCAGGTGAGGCCGGCCGCGGCTCCGTCGCGGACCAGCCGGAGGAACTCCGCCGACCCCTGGCCGGGTACGGACTCGTCCAGCTGGGCCGTCAGCGCCTCGACGCCGTCGACGAGCAGGAGCACGGCCGGGCCGTGGGCGCCGGGACCGGCCCGGCGGGCGGCCGTCTGCTCACCGAGCCGGGCCAGCAGGCGCACCGTGCGGAGGGCGTCGGAGGCGCCGACCACCGTCCCGGTGTGCGGGAGCCCTGCCGCCTCCACCGCGAGCGCCCCACCGCCGTGGTCGAGGACGTGGACGTGCAGCCGGTCCGGCGGCAGCTGGGCGACCGCCTCGGCCAGGACCGTCCGCAGCAGCGTGGTGCGGCCGCTGCGGGGTCCGCCCACGGCCAGCCACCCGCCGCCGCGGGCCAGGTCGAGGACGAGGGGCTCCCGGGCCTGCCGCTCCGGACGGTCGACCAGCCCGACGAGCAGCTGTGTCGGCGGCCGGCGTGCACCGGCGGGGCCCGGCGCGAGGTCGGCGGCCTCGAGCCGGTCGGGCAGCGCCGGGCGCCACGGGCGGTGCGGGCGGCGCAGACCGGTCCGCTCGGCGAGCCCGGTGGTCACGGCGGTGATCCGGGCGAGGTCGGAGGGGGCCCCGCCGGCGGCTGCCGCCCCCGAGGCGGGCGGGAGCGCGGCCGGAGCGGGCCACGCCCAGCGGCGGACGGCCGGGCCGCTCACCTCCTGCGGGTCGCCGAGGGCCACGCCTGCCGTCTGGAAGGCCACCGGCCGCCCACTGCCGACGCGCAGGAAGCCACGGCCGGGACGGTCCACGGGCACGCTCGCGGCATCCGGAGTCCCGAGCACGTCGCGGGAGTCGGCGTCGTCGGTGGTGCGCAGGCACAGCCGCAGCGAGCAGTTGGCCCGGATCTCCGGCGAGACGACCCCACCCGGCCGCTGCGTCGCCAGCACCAGGTGCACGCCCAGCGAGCGGCCGCGCTGGGCGATCCCGACCAGACCGGGGACGAAGTCGGGCAGCTCCTCGGTCAGGCCGGCGAACTCGTCCACGACGATCACCAGCCGTGCCAGGTCCACCTCCGGCGGCAGCGCCCCGACGTCGGGGACGCCGGCGGCGGCCAGCAGCGCCTCGCGGCGGGTGAGCTCCGCGGTGAGGGAGCGCAGGGCGCGGGCCGTGGCCGCTGCGTCCAGGTCGGTCACCATGCCGACGGTGTGCGGGAGGGAGACGGCCTCGGCGAAGGCCGCCCCGCCCTTGTAGTCGACCAGCAGGAAGCTGCAGCGGTCCGGCGGGTGCGCCAGCGCCAGCCCGGCGACGAGCGTCCGCAGCAGCTCGGACTTGCCCGAGCCGGTCGTCCCGGCCACGAGGGCGTGCGGCCCGTCGCGGCACAGGTCGACCTCCGCGACGCCGTCCGCGGTGACGCCCAGGCGGGCGCGCAGCGACGTCCGGCTCCGCGACCAGTCCACCGGGACGTCCGCGCCGCCCGCCCCGGCGCCGGCGAGGTCGAGCAGCCGCACCGCGGAGGGCAGCGCCGCGGCCGGCCGAACCGGTGCGAGCGCGGCCAGGTCCCGCGCCAGGCGGGCGGCGACCGCGGGCGGCAGGCGGTCGACGACCAGCTCCACCCGGTCGCCCGCGCCGCCCCGGTGGAGCACTCCGGTGTCCCCGGTCTCGCCGCCCACCTGGAGGACGGCGTCCGCGGTCCCCGCCAGCTGCTCCACCCGTCCGGCGAGACCCACGGTGACCACGCCGGCGTCCCGGGCGCCGCGGAGCGCGGCCCGCAGCACCGGGTCCACGGGCCGGTCGACGACCAGGACCAGCCGGTGCCCGGCCCCTCGGCTCGGCACCCCCGCCGCCCGGCCCGGGGGCAGGCGCCCGTCCGGCTCCCCGGCCAGCCCCGCGAGCCAGGCCAGCAGCGCGCCGTCTCCCGCTGCGGCCGCCGACTGCTCCTCCGGCAGCACGTGCACCGACCCCGGTGCCACGTGCGGCAGCCAGCGGACCCAGGACCAGTCGGCGCGCCGCCCGGCCGCCGTCAGCACCGCGACGTCGACGTCCCCGGGTGGCGACGAGGTCACCAGCTGGGCCAGCACCCCTGCCACCACGCCCAGCGCCGGTCCGCGCGGCCCGGCCACGACGAGACCGCCGGTGCCCGCCAGGTCCACCGTCACCGGCAGGTCGGCTGCCGGCTCGGGCTCTCGTCGGCCGTCCTCGATCCGGGACACCCGCGTGACGCCGGGCCCGGTGCCCACGCGGACGACCAGCACCCCCGGGTCCGCGGCGCCGCGGTGCCAGAGCAGGCTGGTCCGCCGCCGCGCCGCCGCGGTCAGCGTGGCGAGGTCGGGACAGGCCAGGCGGGCCGAGCGGACGTCGGAGCGCACGGCCTCGGCGAGGCGAGCGCGGGCCGTCCGCAGCTCCTCGGCGTGGGCCGCCGCCGCCCGTCGCCCACTCCGCGCACCGCTCCACCGGTCCGACGCCCAGGTGCCGACGGCGACGACCGGGCTGAGCAGCGCGAAGAACAGGAACGTGGGCGCCGACAGGAGCCACGCCAGCGACACACCGGCGACCGCGGGCAGGACGACGGCGACCCAGGCGAGGCGGCGCCGGGGAGCGGCCACCGGGGCGTCCGGCAGCCGGACCTCCACGTCGGGGCGCACCGGGGCCGGTCGCGGGGCCGACTGCACCAGCCACCGTCCCCCGGGGGCGGGGCGGAGCCCGACGGGGGCGTCCCGCGGACCGGCCACCGCCACCGAGCTGGCACCGACCTGCAGCACGGCGCCGGGAGGCCAGTCGTGTGCCTGCCCGCCGAGGTCGGTGTCGTCGAGCCGGCTGCCGTTGGTGGAGCCCAGGTCGGTCACGGTGATGCCGCCGGCGCCCACGTCGAGCTGGACGTGGCGGCGGGAGACGCCCGGGTCGGGGAGGGACAGCGCGGCACCGGCGCCACGGCCGAGCAGGTGCCGGCCGGTGGTCAGCGGGACGGTCGTGCCGGCCGCGGGGCCACCGACGACGTGCAGCTCCAGCGGGTGCTGCGCCGGTGCGCCCGATCGGGGGAGCGGCCGGCCCAGGCCGAGGACGGCGCCGTGGGCCAGCGCGGCATGGGTCAGCGGCAGCTCCTCGGCCAGCCGGGTGCTGCCCGACCAGAGCGCGGCCGGGGGGACGTCGAGGGCCGCCGCGAGCTCGGGGAGGACCGCGCCCAGCCGGGCGTCGTCCGCGGCCCGGACCTCGACGTCGACGGCGTTCTCGGGGCCGACGACGGTCCAGCAGCGCGGCTCGGCGGGTGCGGTGGGTGAGGCGGGCACCCGCCGACGGTGGGACACGGAGGCGACACGCGGGGCGGCCGGGCGGGGCCTGTGGACGGCAGGTGCGGCTGTGGACGACCCACCGGCCCCGGACCCCCGTCCGGCCTACCGTCCGCTGCCACCGGGGGGTCCCGGGACGGACAGGAGGAACCATGAAGGTCGACATCGCCACCCTGCAGTCGATGGCCGGGCAGTGCCAGGCCGAGGCCGCCGAGACCGCGTCCCGCCACGCGACCCTGTCGAGCAGCGTCAACACCTCGGTGCTCGACGGGTGGACCGACAGCCAGGCGGCCGTGCAGTTCAGCGCCCTCTACGAGCAGTGGCGGCTCTCGGCGCAGGGGGTGAGCGACGCCCTGACCGGGATGGGCGGCCTGCTCGCGCAGGTGGCCGGCTCCTACCAGCAGCACGAGGCGGACGTGGCCGCCCGGATCGGCGCCCTGCTCTGACCTCCCCGCCGCGTCGGTCAGCCGGGTGGCGCCGCGGCGGGTACCGGGGTCCGCCCGGCGCCCAGCCGACCACGCAGCGCCGCGGACGCCTCCGGTGCCTTCTCCCACGGCAGGATCGACAGGATCGCGATGCAGTGCGGCAGGAAGACGATCGTCACGCCGGCGTAGACCGTGGCGTGGAAGCCGAGCAGCAGGGCCACGAGCGCCACCCGTGCCCGGTTCGACCAGACCAGCAGCATCAGCGGTGCGGCGAACTCCAGCACGAGCATCGCGAACTGCAGGCCCATGAGCAGGCCGGGTACCTCGAGGGTCCACTCGGACAGGAAGGTGCCGCGGCGGACGACGGCGCGGGTCAGCGTGGACCCGGTCGCCCAGTCCCAGCCGCCGAAGCGCGTCTTGGCCCAGGCGGCGAGGAAGTAGGTGAGCACCACGGTGACCAGCACCGCGGCCATCGCCCACCCCGCGGCCTCGGACGAGCGGCGGTCACGCCAGCGGGCCACGCCGATCGTGGGCAGCACCGCGAGGGCGACGAGGTAGGCGATGCGGTCGTGGTCGACCTTGCCGTAGCTCATCGCGATGACCATCCACTCGAAGTAGAGGAGGAACACCGCGGTACCGAGCAGACGGGGTGCGCGACCGGTGGCCGCGGCGAGCGCGGCGGCCACCAGCGCCCACTGGACGACGTGGACCACGGTCGACGTCGGCGTGGGCAGGTCCAGCAGCCGGCCGACGAGCAGCGGCCGGTAGTAGGCGGTCGGGACGTCCGCGTGCGCGCCCACCCACGCGGTGGTGAGGAAGACGTCCACCGGGATGAACAGATACGCGATGGTGCGGAACACCGCGACCCGCGCGAGCGGGACCGGCCGGGTCCACCAGCGGGAGACCGCGCCCAGCGGGCCCCGGCCGGCCGCACCCGGGCGGGCCGCGGCGGTGGGCGCCGGTGCGGAGGCGGAGCGAGCGCTCACGGGCCGACCTCCAGCTCCTGCTCGACGAGGACCCGGTCGGTCCACTCGCCGGTGAGCTCGCCGTCGGTCAGCTCGAAGTGGCGCTGCACCACCTGCACCTCCACGAGCGGCTCGGCGCCGGGGTGGTGCTCGGCGTAGGTGTCGGCCAGCAGGACCAGCAGCGACGGGTCGTCGACCAGACGGGGCAGCTGGCCCTCGAACTCCGCGCGGCGCAGTCCCACCTCGCCGCCGGAGAGGCGCACCTCCTCGCCGTCCCCGGTGAACCCGACGACGCGCGTGGAGACGACGGGGGAGTCGGTGTCGGCGCGGGTCGAGTACATCTTGAACGGACCGAACGGGAAGGAGTCGTCGGTGCCCCAGAGCGTGCCGGCCAGCAGGAGGGCCAGGACCACGGAGGAGGCGGCCAGGCGGGTGCGGCGCCCGGCCGGGGACAGCGTCACGACCTCTGCCTCCGCGGGCTCGCCGACGCGGGAGGGAGGGACCATCGGGGCATCGTAGGATCGGCGGCCGTCCAGGAGGGTCACCGGCGCGCGTGGTGGGCAACTGGCCTCCCGTGCCGGGACGGCCCCCGCGTGCGCGCCGTGCCCCGGTCACCCCACGACGACGTCGGGAGCGCGCAGATGCAGTTCGGTCGGTACTACGAGGAGTTCGAGGTCGGGGCGGTCTACAAGCACTGGCCCGGGAAGACCGTCACCGAGTACGACGACCACCTCTTCTGCCTGATCACCATGAACCACCACCCGCTGCACCTGGACACCCACTACGCGGCGGAGACCACCGACTTCGGCAGGAACGTCGTCGTCGGGAACTACGTCTACTCCCTGCTGCTCGGCATGAGCGTCCCGGACGTCTCCGGCAAGGCCATCGCCAACCTCGAGATCGAGTCGCTGCGGCACGTGGCGCCGACCTTCCACGGCGACACGATCTACGGTGAGACGACCGTGCTGGACAAGACCCCGTCGAAGTCCAAGGACGACCGCGGCGTCGTGCACGTCGAGACGATCGGCTACAAGCAGGACGGCACCGTCGTGTGCGTCTTCCGGCGCAAGGTGATGGTGCCCAGGCGCTCCTACGGCGAGGCCCGCGGCGGCGAGCAGCCCGGCCGCCCGGAGCCGGCCGCCCGCTGACCGTCGGCCGGCGGGCCTCCCGTCCGTGGGGCCGGGCCGGGGCGGCTCAGCCGGGCAGGGCGCCCCAGCCGCGCAGCGTCGCCACGAGGCCCGGGGTGCAGGCCAGGCGGTCGAGGTCGGCGGCGTCGGCGAAGGTGACCGCGTCGGCGTCGTCACCGGGCACCGGCTCGGCGGGGTCCCCGGTCAGCGCGCAGACGAGGTCGACGACGTCGTAGACCACGCCGTCCCCGGGGACGGTGATCCGCCCGACCGGCTCCCCGGCGCGGACCACCAGCCCGGTCTCCTCGCGGACCTCCCGCTCCACGGCCTCGGCCAGCGACTCACCCGGTTCCACCCGGCCACCGGGCACCGACCACAGTCCGCGGCCCGGGGCGTTGCGGCGGCGGACCAGCAGCAGCCGCCCGGCGTCGTCGAGCACCACGGCGCCGACGCACGCCTGCACCGGCACCGCCGCGACGGCGGGTGGGTGGGAGTCGTCGCCGGCGGGGGAGGCGGGCACGCGCGCAGGGTACGGCGGCGCGCCGGACGGCGTCGTCCTGCGCTTGACGGGAGCCGCGAGTGACAGGACGGTGTGACCCGATGAGCGCCTCCCCGGTCTGCCCTCGCTGTGGCGAGCCGCTCGTGGTGCGTCCGGGGGACTCCGCGCAGGCCTGGTGCCACGTGCACGGCGCGGTCACGCCCCTGCACCACACCGCGCTGATCGCCCACGACGCCATCGCCGCCGTCACCGCCGACGCCCGCGTGCCGGCCTGGGTGCCCGACCCCGTGCCCTCGGGCTGGTCGGTCACCGGCCTGGCCTGGGGCGGTGAGCCCGGCGCCCGGGCGATCGTCGTCGGGTGCGCCGGCCCGGCGCCGCTGGGCGGGTCGGCCGAGCTCGTGCTGGTCGCCGAGGAGCCGGGCATGGGGGTCGGCTGCGGCTACGCCGGCCTGCCCGGTCTGGACCCCGGTGACGTGATCACCGGCCCCTCCTCGGCGTCGGTCGAGGCCGCCGGCCAGCACGCGCCGCTGTGGGCGGTGCCCACCTCCGACGACCGGGCCGCCTTCGTCGGCGAGGCCTACGGTGTGTGGCTGTGGCTGGTCATGTGGCCGATGTCGGCCGGGTGGCTGCTGGCCGAGGAGATGGAGCTGCTCGACCTGCGGGACCGGCTCTACCCCGACCTGCCGCTCGGCCCACCCAGCGAGCACCTGCTCCCGGGGGAGTGAACGTCTCCGGTCCCGTCGGCGTGTCCGCGAGGGGGCCCGTGGGGCCTGTGTTACGCATGGGGTCGGCCTCCGGGCCGAGCCGTGCGGGCACCGCGTCCGCGGGTCCGAGTGATCCCCGGAGGTGGCTGTGCTGAAGAAGGTGCTCGTCTGGTTGGCCGTCGCCTTCGTCGTCTTCTACGTCGTCCAGCAGCCGGAGTCCTCGGCCGAGATGGTCCGCAGCGCCGGCACCGCGCTCGGTGACGCCGCCTCCTCGCTGGCCGCGTTCGTCGGCTCCCTCGTCTAGGCGGGCCGTGACCGGCCCGGCGCGCTCGGGGGACGGCCGCCCGCCGCGGTGGGCCAAGGACGCCGCCAAGTACCTCCTCCCCGGCGAGGAGGCTGTCGTGGCCACCCGCCGGCACTGGGCGGTGCTGCTGGAGCCGGCCGCCAAGCGCCTGCCCGTCCTGGCCGTCGGCGTGTGGGTGCTCACCCTCGACCCGGAGAACCGGGTCGGCTCCGCCGTCGGCGCCCTCGTCGTCCTCTGGGCGCTCGGGTCCTTCGCCCTGCGGGCCGGTGAGTGGTGGATGCGGCACTTCATCGTCACCCGCCGCCGGGTGCTGCTGACCTCGGGGATCATCGCCCGCACGGTCACGCTGCTGCCCCTGCGCCGCATCACCGACCTGACCTGGAAGGAGACGCTGCTCGGCCAGCTGCTCGGCTACGGCACCTTCCGGTTCGAGTCGGCCGGCCAGCAGCAGGCGCTGTCGCAGATCACCTACCTGCCGCGGGCCGACCGGCTCTACCACCAGGTCAGCGCGCTGCTGTTCGGCAGCGACCGGGGCGGCGCGGCGTCCGGCGACGACGAGGGCAACGCCGAGCCGCCGGCAGACCGCGGGAGCGGCCGGCACGACACCCAGCCCATCCACGGCGCCGGTCCCCTCCGCGAGGACGGTCGCGGGCGGGTCTGAGCGCCCCGACCGCACGTGGGGGACGCTGGACGCCGATGCGCATCGACCTGCACACCCACTCGTCGGTGTCCGACGGCACCGACGACCCCGCGGCGCTGCTGGCCACCGCCCGCGCCGCCGGCCTCGACGTCGTCGCGCTGACCGACCACGACACCACCGCCGGGTGGGCGGCGGCGGAGAGCGCCCGTCCTCCCGGGCTGACCGTCGTCCCGGGCATGGAGCTGTCCTGCCGCTGGTTCCCGGCCGGCCGGCCGCCGGTCAGCGTGCACCTGCTGGCCTACCTGTTCGACCCGGCGCACCCCGGCCTGGCCGCCGAGCTGGCCCGGCTGCGCGCCGAGCGGCTCAGCCGCGGTGAGCGGATCGTGACCGCGCTCGCCGCCGCGGGCTACCCGGTGGTGTGGGAGCGGGTCGTCGCGGCCAGCGGCGGCGGGGTGGTCGGCCGGCCGCACGTGGCCCGCGCGCTGGTCGAGGCCGGCGTCGTCGGGTCGGTCGACGAGGCCTTCGCCGAGCTGTTGCACCACCGCGGCCCGTACCACGTCGTCAAGGCCGACACCGACGTCCTCGACGGGATCGCGCTGGTCCGCGCCGCCGGCGGCGTGCCGGTGTTCGCGCACGGCCTGGCCACGCGGCGCGGCCGGGTGGTCGACGACGACGCGGTCGCCGCGATGGCCGCCGCCGGGCTGCTCGGCCTCGAGGTCGACCACCCCGACCACAGCCCCGCCGAGCGCGACCACCTGCGCGGCCTGGCCGGTGAGCTCGGGCTGCTCACCACCGGCTCCAGCGACTACCACGGCGTCAACAAGACGACGCCGATCGGCGCCTGCACCACCGACCCGGCGCAGTACGAGGCGCTGCTGGCCGCCGGCGCCGGCAGCGCGCCGCTCACCGACTGACCCCCGGGTCGGTACCGCCGGTTAGCGTGGCCGGCATGGGAGGCGCGCAGCTGGAGATGCCGGGCATGCCCCAGCGGCTGTTCCCCGCGACGCCGAGCAAGCTGGCCACCTTCGCCGACTGCCCGCGCCGCTACCGCTACGCCTACGTCGACCGCCCGACCCCGCCCAAGGGCCCGCCGTGGGCGCACAACACCGTCGGCTCGGCGGTGCACGCGGCGCTGCGGTCGTGGTGGGAGCTGCCCCGGGACCGCCGCACCGCCGTCGCCGCCCGGCAGCTGCTGTACGGCGTCTGGTCGGCCACCGGCTTCCGCGACGGCGAGCAGGCCGAGCGGTGGCGGGCGCGCGCCGCCGGCTGGCTCACCGACTACGTGGCCGGGCTCGACCCCGACGACGTGCCGGTCGGCACCGAGCGCCAGGTCGCGGCCACCACGCAGCGGCTGGCGCTGTCGGGGCGGGTCGACCGCATCGACCAGCGCGGCGACGAGCTCGTCGTCGTCGACTACAAGACCGGCCGGGTGCCCAGCACCGACGACGAGGCGCGCGGGTCGCCGGCGCTGGCGGTGTACGTCCTCGGCGTCCAGCGCACGCTGCGCCGGCCGTGCCGCCGGGTGGAGCTGCACCACCTGCCCAGCGGCACGGTGGCCGCCTTCGAGCACACCGAGCGCTCGCTGGCCAACCACGTCCGGCGGGCGGAGGACGTCGCGGCCGACATCGCCGTGGCCACCACGGCGCTCGAGGAGGGCGTGCCGCCCGACGAGGCGTTCCCCGCCGTACCGGGACGGCAGTGCGGCTGGTGCGACTTCCGGCCCAGCTGCCCGGCCGGTCAGGCGGCGACGCCGGCCCGCGAGCCCTGGAGCTTCCTGGCCGCCGACGACGAGGCGGCGACCTAGGCGCTCGCGGCGTCGGCCGCGGTCCGGTCGAGGCCGGCACGCACGACCGGCGACAGCCGCGCCCACGTCGGCAGCGCCAGCACCCCGGTGCGGAACGCCCACAGCGCCGCGGTCGCCGCGGTGTCGGTGACCGCCAGCCCCGGCAGGGAGCCCAGCCGCCGCGCCCACGACGGCAGGGTCGCCACCGCCAGCGAGGCCAGCGTCCCCCACGCCGGGCGCGCCGGGGTCAGCAGCTGCACCCACCGCGGCATCGGCGGGACGACGACGAAGCGCCACGCGTCGCGCGCCGCCGGGGTCACCGCCAGCTCCGGGCGGACCCGGTCGAAGTAGGCGGCCAGCGTGGCCATCGAGTCGGGCACCACGGCGGCGTCGATGCCGATCAGCTCCGCGGCGACGACCTGCTCGGCGACGTAGCGGTCGGCCTCCTCGTCGGTGACCACGCCGGCGCGGCGGGCGACGTCGAGCAGCGAGTCGACCTCGCAGCAGTGCACCCACAGCAGCAGGTCGGGGTCGTCGACCCGGTAGCTGCGGCCGGTGGTCTCCTCGGTGCCGCCCAGCCGCCGGTGCAGGCCGCGCACCCGCCGGACGGCGCGCACCGCCTCGCGGCGGGTGCCGAAGGTGAGCGTGTCGACGTACTCGGCGGTGCGGGTCAGCCGCTGCCACGGCGACTCCCGGAACACCGAGTTGCGCGCCACGCCGTCCATGGCGACCGGGTGCAGGGCCTGCAGCAGCAGCGCGCGCAGCCCGCCGACGCTGTAGACGGGGTCGGCGTGCACCCGCCAGGTGACGCTGTCGGGGCCGAAGAAGCCGAGCCGGTCCTCCTCGTCGGTCCAGTCGCGGGCCGAGGGGCGCACCCCGCTCACGCGGCGGTCCCGGACACCGACGCCCAGAACGACTCGAGCACCTCGAGCGTGCGGCGTGGGTTCTCGATGGCGGGGGAGTGGATCGCGGCCGGGATCACCTCGTGGCGGGCGCCGAGCCGGGCGGCCATGTCGGCCTGCGCGGCCGGCGTCCAGGCGTCGTCGGCCTCGCCGTGGGCCACCAGCACCGGGACCCCGGTGGCCGCCAGCTCGGCGACCCGGTCGGGCTCGGTGGTCATCGCCGCGGCCATGCCCCGCAGCCCGGCGGCGCTGTTGGCGAGGAAGCGGCGGGCGTAGAAGGCGCGGGTCGGCTCGGGGGCCGCCCGGGCGCGGGGGTCGGTCATGGCCAGCTGCTCGAGCGTGGCGTGCACCAGCGGGACACCGCCGGCGTCCAGCAGCGGGCCGAGGTGGTCGAGCAGCTCGACCCGGGGGCCGACCAGCCGCGCCGGCCCGGAGCCCAGCAGGGTCAGCGACCGGAAGGTGCCCGGGTCGGTCAGGACCGCGGCGCGGGCGACCAGACCGCCGAAGCTGTGCCCGAGCAGGTGCACGGGCCCGGTCCCCGCCCGCAGCAGCTGCGCGACGGCGACGACGTCGGCGGCGAGCTCGGCGACGGTGTAGGCGGCCGGGTCGTCGGGACCGGGGGACTCGAACTGCCCGCGCTGGTCGATCGCCACGACGCGGTGGCCGGAGGCGGCCAGCGGGGCCAGCAGCGGGGCGAAGTCCTCCTTGCTGCCGGTGTACCCGGCCACCATGAGCACCGTGCCGCGCGGCCCGTCGCCGCCGGTGTCGAGGGCCGCCAGCGGCCCGGCCCGGCCCGGGAGGGTGCGCGGCGTCGCGTCGTGCTCGGCGAGCTGGCGCAGGTCGTCAGGGGCGACGGCGAGGGAGAGAGCCGGCGTCTCGGGGCTCCCGGGCAGGACCATGGTCCCCAGTGAACCCCGCGACGGGGGAGCGCGCCGCCGCGGCCCGCCTGCAGGGGCCCACCGCGAGCTCGCGAGGGGTGGGGGGCAGGCAGGTCCTCCTTCAGGCGAAGCCGACCACCCGGTCGGGCAGGCGGTACACCAGCACGGGGCCGACGACGGACGTCCGCCCGCCCGGGGTCAGGCCGCCCTCGACGGCGGCGCGGCCCACCTCGCTGCCGGTGGCCAGGTCGCGCTGCACGAAGCCGTCGGCCTCCGGCACCCACACCTGCGCCGCGTCGGTCGCCGACGGCAGGCCGAGGGCGGGCAGCTGCCACACCGGGGCGCCGGTGGTGCCGTCCAGCGCCCGGACGGTGCCGCGGGCCCACACCAGCGCGAGGTCGCCCACCCCGGCCTGGTGCAGCGCCTCGTCCTCCGGCTCCCCGGCGGCCGCGGGCAGCGGGAGCTGCTGCAGCAGGGCGCCGTCGTCCGGGCGGTGCACGAGCAGGGCGTCGCCGGCGACGACGTCGACGAGCCGGTCGACGCCGGCCAGCCGCACCGCGCCGCCCTCGGGGACGGCGAGGTCGCGGGTCCACCGGGCCTCGCCGGAGAACCCGTCGAACAGGCGCAGCTGCACCGCGGCCGAGTCGGGGCAGCGCTCGAGCACGACCACGCCGGCGCTGCCGACGTCGGACCCCACGAGCCGGCAGCCCTCCGGGGCGGCGTGGCGCCAGCGGACGTTGCTGCCCACCGGGTCCAGCAGGACGATCCCGGTGGCACTGCTGGCGAGCACGACCCGGTCGGTGCTGGCCAGGACGGCGTCGCCGCGCAGGCTGAGGTTGCGCGTCCAGGCCCGCACGCCGGTGGCCGCGGTCAGCGCCAGGGCCTCGTCGCAGCGGTCCCGGGTCCGGAAGACGGCGACCACCAGCCCGTTGACGGCGGTGACGTCGCACAGCCGCGCATCGGCCCGCCGGTAGTGCCAGGCCTCCTCGCCGGTGGCGCCGTCGAGCGCGGTGAACCCGTGCTCGTCGGGCACCAGGACCCGGCCGCTCTCGACCACCCGCCGGGGCAGCGGAGCGCCGGCGTCGGCCGACCAGGCCGGCGCCACCCGCGCGGCCGGGGCCGCGTCGGGGACGGCCGGTTCCGGTGCCGTCGTGCTGTCGGTGGCCGCGACGCTCGACCCCCGCCACAGCAGCGTGGCGACGACGACCAGCGCGAGCGTGGCCGCCGTCCAGACCCACACCCGCAGCGGCGGGGGACGCAGCGACGGGGAGCGCGACGGGGTGCTCGACGCCACCGGCGGACGCCGGTGCTAGGCGGCGGACTCGGAGTCGCCGCCGGAGCCGCTGTCGGACCCAGCCGAGGAGCCGGCCGAGGCGCTCTCGCCGGCACCGCGCTCGCCGGCACCGCGCTTGGCGCCACCGCGACGACGGCGCCGCCGGCGCGGCGACGAGGAGCCCTCGCCGTCGGCCACCGGGGCCTCGGCGGCGGGCGCGTCCCCTCCGGCGGTGGAGGTGTCGCCCTCGGCGGGAGAGGCGTCGGCCTCGGAGCCGCTCCGGGTGCGGCGGCGCGGGCGGGAGCCGGAACGGGCCGGCCGCTCGCGGTCCTCGCGGGGCTCCTCGCGGGCGGGCCCGCGGCCGGCGCCCCTGGTGCGCTTGCCGGTCTCGCCGAGGTCCTCGAGCACCTCGGCGTCGAGGCCCTCGCGGGTGCGCTGGGCCCGGGGCAGGCGGCCCGTGGCGGTCTCGGGGACGTCGAGGTCGCTGTAGACCCACGGCGAGGTGGAGTAGGTCTCCGGCGGGTCGGCGAAGTCGAGGTCGAGCGCCTTGTTGATCAGCTGCCACCGGGGGATGTCGTCCCAGTCGACCAGCGTGACGGCGACACCGGTGCTGCCGGCCCGGCCGGTGCGGCCGATCCGGTGCACGTAGGTCTTCTCGTCCTCGGGGCACTGGTAGTTGACGACGTGGCTGACGCCGGTGACGTCGATGCCGCGGGCGGCGACGTCGGTGGCGACCAGGACGTCGACCTTGCCGCTGCGGAAGGCCCGCAGCGCCTGCTCGCGGGCGCCCTGGCCGAGGTCGCCGTGCACGGCGGCCGCGGCGAACCCGCGGTCGACCAGCTCGTCGGCGACCTTCTGGGCGGTGCGCTTGGTGCGGCAGAAGACCATGACCAGGCCGCGGTCGCGCGACTGCAGCACGCGGGCCAGCAGCTCGGGCTTGTCCAGGTTGTGGGCCCGGTAGATGAACTGCGTCGTCTGCGGGACGGTCGAGCCCTCGTCGTTGCCGTGGGCGCGGATGTGCGTCGGCTGGGTCATGAACGACCGGGACAGCGTCACGATCGGGCCGGGCATGGTCGCGGAGAACAGCATCGTCTGCCGCTTCTCCGGGACCATCGCCAGGATCCGCTCGATGTCGGGCAGGAAGCCCAGGTCGAGCATCTCGTCGGCCTCGTCGAGGACGAGGACCTTGACCTTGCCGAGGATCAGGTGGCCCTGCTGGGCCAGGTCCAGCAGCCGGCCCGGGGTGCCGACGACGACCTCGACGCCGGCCTGCAGCGCGGAGACCTGCGGCTCGAAGGCGCGGCCGCCGTAGATGGCCTGCACGCGGGTGCCGCGCTTCCTGCCGGCGGTGGCCAGGTCGCGGGCGACCTGCACGCACAGCTCACGGGTGGGGACGACGACCAGCGCCTGCGGGACGCCGTCGCCACCCTCGGCCGGCGGGACGACGCGCTGCAGCAGCGGGACGCCGAAGCCGAGGGTCTTGCCGGTGCCGGTGCGGGCCTGGCCGATGAGGTCGTGGCCGGCCAGCGCCAGCGGGAGGGTGAGCTCCTGGATGGCGAAGGTGCGGGTGATGCCGACCTCGGTGAGCGCCGCGATGACGTCAGGGTGCACGTCGAAGTCGCTGAACAGCGGGCTGTCCTCGGCGACGGGGGCGCCGCCGAGCTGCTCGACGGTCTGCTCGACCTGCTCGGGGGCCGGCGCGCCGGTCTCGGCGTGGTCGAGCTCGGGGGTGGTGGGGGTGCTCTCGGTGGAGGTCAGTGGTCTCGCCTCTGGTCGGCTGGGGGAGCGGCCGGGGGCGACGTCGACGTCGCCCGGGCGCTCCGCGGTCGGGTGTCGCGGGAAGTGCGTTCCAGCGCCGACGCGGCCAGCGGACCGGGTGGACCCCCGGGGACGGCCCCTCGCCCGGGATGACTCTCCGGGGCGTCGCGGGGCGTTCGTCAGCGCACAGATACCAGCGAGCCTGGCGGCCCGCTTGTTCCCATGGTAGCGCGGACAGCGGTTAGCCTCGGTCGCCGCGCGCGGGACACCCCGCGACTCCCCCCTCCGGGGTGGGCGTGCGCGGCACCGACCTGCGCCGGAGGCGCCCACGACCACTGCCCGGAGGCGCCCCGTGACCACGGTCGAGACCCGAGCCGTCGTCGACCTGCTCGGCGTGCTGGCCTACGGCGAGCTGACGGCCTTCGACCGGCTGGCCGAGGACGCCCGCCTGGCGCCGACCCCGGCCGGCCACGCCGCGCTGGCCCGCATGGCCGCCGCCGAGATCGGCCACCACGACCGGCTGGTGCGGCGGCTGGGCGAGCTGGGCGCCGACCCGGCCTGGGCGATGGCGCCGTTCGTGCCCGCGCTGGACGGGTTCCACGCCAGCACCCGGCCGCGGACGTGGCTCGAGGGCCTGGTCAAGGCCTACGTCGGCGACGGGCTGGCCGCCGACTTCCACCGCGAGATCGCCGGGTTCCTCCCCGAGCCGGACCGGTCGCTGATCCTCGAGGTGCTCGCCGACACCGGCCACGCCGACTTCGCCGTCCGTGAGGTGCGCGCCGCGATCGCCGCCGAGCCGGCGCTGGCCGGCCGCCTGGCGCTGTGGGGCCGGCGGCTGGTGGGGGAGGCCATCTCCCAGTCGCAGGCCGTCATCGCCGACCGCGAGCAGCTGGCCCGGCTGATCACCACCGGCACCGGGGACGTCGCGGGCATCGGGCGCCTGATCGCCCGGATCACCGCCGCGCACACCGAGCGGATGCGGACGCTGGGCCTCAACCCCTAGAGACGACGAGGGGGCGCCCCCGCGAGTGCGGGGACGCCCCTCGAAGGACCCCGGGTGCCGGGGCCGTCTCGGTACCTCAGGCCCCGCCGGCGACGAAACCGACCCGGCGCTGGTCGGCCTGGGCGATCTCCACGTAGGCGATGCGGTCGACCGGGACGAGGACGCGGCGACCGCGCTCGTCCTCCAGGGTCAACAGCCCGTCCTTGGTCGCACCACCCATGGCGGCGGCCACGTCGGCGGCGATCTCTTCAGGGGTCTTCGGGCTGTCGACGACCAGCTCCCGGGGGGAGTGCTGGACACCGATCTTGACTTCCACGCGGGATGCCTCCTCGGGTTGCACGGCTGGCGACCACGCTAGTCCAGCGCCGGGCGGGTGGCCCCGCCGCGCGGGTGCGCCGACAGCGAACGCGGCGCCCCGGGGTGGCTCGGGCGACCGGACGGCGGCGCTCAGCCGGCGGGCGGCTCGCCCTCGACGCGCGGGAAGCGGGAGATGCCGCGCCAGGCCAGCGACGACATCAGCGACACCGCCTCCTCGCGCGGGAGGGTGCCCTTCTGGGCCAGCCACCAGCGGGCGCTGGTCTCGGCCAGCCCGGTCAGGCCGGAGGCGAGCAGGTGCGCCTGCTCGGGCGAGCTGCCGGTGTCCCCGGCGATGACCTCGGCGACGGCCTCGACGCACGCCCGGTTGGCGCGGTCGACGAGCGCGCGGACCTCGTCGTCGTTGCGCAGGTCGGACTCGAAGACCAGCCGGTAGGCCCCGCCCTCGGCGTCGATGAAGTCGAAGTAGGCGCGCACCGCGCCGTGCACCCGGTCGCGGTTGTCCTGGGTGCCGGACATGGCCTCGCGGACCCGGTCGGTGAGCTCGGTGACCTGCTGCTCGAGCAGCGCCAGGTAGAGCTCCCGCTTGCCGGGGAAGTGCTGGTAGAGCACGGGCTTGCTGACGCCGGCGCGGTCGGCGATGTCGTCCATCGCCGCGGCGTGGAAGCCGTGGGCGACGAACACCTCCTGCGCGGCCTGGAGCAGCTGCAGCCGCCGGGCACCCCGGGGCAGCCGCGAGGTGCGGCGGACGGGGACCGGGCGTGAGGACTGCATGGCGCGGGGGATGTTACCGGCGGGTCACCGGCCGCACGCGCGGCGTCGGCCTGACATACGGTCGCCGGGTGCCCGAGGCCTCCCGCAGGCGCACCCGCCGAGCCCCGGCGCCGCCCACCGTCGCGCCGTCGTCCACCGCGCGCCCGTCGACGGCGCCGCTGCCGTCGACCGACCCCCCGCCGCCGGCCTGGCCGGGCGGGGAGCTGCCCGTCCGGGGCGGCGCGGTGTACGTGCGCACCACCCCGTGGGCCGGCCGGGCCGGCGCACCGCGGGAGCGGGCGCTCTACGTCCACGGTCTCGGCGGGGCCTCCACCAACTGGACCGACCTGGCCGCCCTGCTGGCCGTCCGCTGCGAGGGCTGGGCGCTCGACCTGCCCGGTTTCGGGCGCTCCTCGCCGCTGCCCGGCGGCTCGTACTCCGTCGGTGGCCACGTGCGGGCCGTCGTCGAGGTGCTCGAGCACGTCCGGGCGCAGCCGGGGGAGGCCGCCGGCCGGCCGGTGCACCTGCTCGGCAACAGCCTCGGCGGGCTGGTCACCCTGCTGGTCGCCGCCCGGCGGCCCGACCTCGTCGCCTCCCTGACGCTGGTCTCGCCGGCGATGCCCGTCTACCGGGTGCCGGAGGCCTTCGGGCGGGCGCTGCTGCTGGTCCTGCTGCCCGGCGTCCCGTCACTGGCCGAGCGGCGGCTGGCCGGGGTGAGCCCGGAGCAGTCGGTGCGCGGGATGCTGCAGGTGTGCTTCGGCGACCCCGCGCGGGTCCCGCGCGAGCGGCTCGACGCCGCCGTGGAGGAGATGCGCGAGCGGACGTCGCAGGCGTGGGCCAACCGGGCGCTGGTCCGCAGCATGCGCGGGCTGATCACCTCCTACCTGCGGGTGGGCCGGGCCAACGCCTGGCGCCTGGCCCGCGCGCTGCGCGTGCCCACGCTGGTCGTGTGGGGCGACCGTGACCGCCTGGTCGACCCGCGCCTGGCGCCGCGGCTGGCCGCCACCGTCCCCGACGCCCGGCTGCTGGTCCTCGAGGGCGTCGGCCACGTGGCGATGCTCGAGGCGCCGGAGGCGACGGCGCGGGCGGTGCTCGGCATGCTCGAGGACACCGCGGCGGAGGTCCCGGTGGGCACTCCGGCGGACGCGGCGGCCCGCGAGGACCGGGCCGGCTGACCGACGGCGCGCCCCCGACCCGGGTGGAGCCGCCTCCCGGGGAGCCGTGAGAACCTGACCGAGGACGCGTGGTGACGGCCTCGGCCACCTGCGTGACCGGCAGGACGAGACGCGGCCCGCCCCCGAGCGCCCGGCCGCAGGGACGGGTGAGGAGGCCGCCGTGGCAGGACCCCCCTCCGGCCGGCCGGCCGGTCCGGGACCGGTGCGCGGCCTGCCCCGCGTCCCGCCCCCGCCGGCCCGGCACCCGGGAGCCCGCGAGGCGCCCGCGCCGCCGGCCCGTCCCGCCTCCCCGCGCTCCCCGTCGCGGTCCCGGCCGGCCGGGCCGCTGGTCGCCCGCCGCGACCCGATCGCCGTCCGCGAGGACCTCGGACGGCGTCCCGCCGGGCCCCGGCCGGGGCTGCCGCGCCGCCCCGCCGGCCGGCTGCGCCGCTTCGTCGCCCGCCACGGCTGGCGGGCCTACGCCATCCCGCTGCTCACCGTCGCCACCGTGCTGACCCTCGTCGACCTCGTGCTCCCCGCGGGCGGGAGCGAGCCGGCCCCCGCGGCCGTCGTCCCCGGTACCGCCGGGGAGGCGCCGGCCGGCACGGCGGCGCCCACGTCCCCGCCCGCTCCCCCCGCCCCGGCCGAGGGCGACGCCGGCCCGACCGACCTGCCCCCGGCGACCACCGCCGTGACCCACGTGGAGCAGGGCACCGGCACCGTGACGGTCGTCCCCGGCAGCTCGGCCGTCTCCGGCAGCGGCCCGCTGCAGCGCTTCGTCGTCGAGGTCGAGGACGGCATCGGGGTCGACGGCGCCGCGTTCGCCGCCGCGGTCGAGGCCACGCTCGGCGACCCGCGCTCGTGGGGCAACGGCGGGCGCATGTCCTTCCAGCGCGTCGGCGAGGCCGAGGCGGCGGCCGGCGACTACGCCTTCCGGGTCAGCCTGGTCAGCCCCGGGAGCATGGAGCGCTACTGCCCGGGCGTGGGCACCGGCGGCTACACCTCGTGCCGCTACGGCGAGCGCGCCGTGATCAACCTGGCCCGCTGGGAGACCGCCGTCCCGCACTACGACGGCGACATCGCCACCTACCGGCAGTACGTGGTCAACCACGAGGTGGGCCACGCCCTGGGCAACGGCCACCAGGACTGCCCGGGTCCCGGCCAGGTGGCGCCGGTCATGCAGCAGCAGACGCTCCGCCTCGACGGGTGCGTGAAGAACGCCTGGCCGCACCCGTGAGGTCGCCCTCGCTGCTGGGGACCCGCTTCCGCGAGGTCGCCCGCGTGCGGCCGCGGTCCCTGCTGTCCCCGTTCCTCGACGTCGACCGCACCGGCGAGGGCGCCGGCGAGCGGCTCACCGGCCTGGGCGCGGGTCCGCCGGCGCCGTTCTGCGCGGTCCTGCTCGACCTCGACGGACCGGCGGACGGCGGCGTCGCCGAGTGCGGGCTCACCACCCCCGGCGGCCCGGTCCTCGCCCGGCTGGACGTGTCCGCGGGCACGGCGGAGCTCGTCGTGGCGGGGGTCGTGGTGCGGACGGCGCCCCTGGACGGCCGGGCGCCCCGGGGGCTGGCCTGCGTGGTCAACGAGAACCAGGTGAGCGTCCTGCTCGGAGCCCCCGACGGCGACTGGACGCCGGTGCTCACCGAGCGCGCGGCGGTGGCCGAGCGCGTGGACCTGCGCGACCCGGCGGTCCTCGGCGCGGCGGAGTACGCCTGCGCCGCCTCGGGGCTGCACCTGCGTCGGGTGCGCGCCGGGTGCTCCGGACCGGCCGGCGTCCGCGACCCGCAGGTGGTGCGCACCACCGACGGGCGGCCGCTGGTCCGCGACGGGCGGCTGTACCTGACGATGACCAGCGCCGGCCTGGGCTTCTTCCAGCAGGCCTCCTGGGGCGTGTGGGCGATCGATCCCGCCGACCCGGCCCGCGTCGACCAGGTGGCCGCGCTCTACAGCTCCCGTGACGGCCTGCTGCTCGGCGACCACGCCGGCCAGCTCGTCGTCGACGAGGCGACCGGGACGACCACCGTCCTGGTGTCCTCCTGGGGCGACCACGACCCGGCGACCGGCGTGCACGTGCGGACGGCGACGACGTCGGACGACCTGCTCTCCGGCGTGCACGTCCTGGCCACCGCGCGGCTGGACCTGCCGACGGCGGCCGGCGCGTGGGACCCCTCGCTCGCGCGGATCGGCGGCCGCTGGCACCTGGCCTTCACCGAGTGCGAGTCGTTCGGCCCGCCGCGCTACGTCTTCCACCCGGCGCTGGCCGTCACCGACTCCGGCGACCCCACCCGGGGACTGGTCCGGGTGGCCGCGGACGCCGCCCGGGAGCAGACCGAGGGCACCCTGCTCGTCCCGTCCGACGGCACCTGGTACCTGCTGGCCAGCGACCGCGACGCCGCGGAGTACCCCGTCTACGACACCGCGCTGCGGCAGCTCGGGGCGCTGCGGGCGCCGTACGGGAGCAACATCCCGCACCCGATGGTCCTCCCCGGCGGGACCGACGGCCGCACGCCGTGGCTGGTCACCTTCGACGGCACGCCGTGGCACGAGGACCTGTTCGGCTACGGCACGCACGGCGACCTCGTCGTCATGGCGCACCGGCCCGAGACCGCGGGTGAGGTGCTGCGCCGGTCGGCGGGGGAGGCGCGGCGCTCGGCCGGGGTCGTGCGCCGCCGGCTGCGGGAGCGGTCCGGGCGCTGACCCGGCCGGGCGCGCGGGCACTCCCGCCCGGGCCCGTCGAGGTCTACGCTCCGCCACCGGAGCGCCGGGAAGTCTGGTCGGCAGTCGTTGTCCCGACGACCCCGAACGGAGCACCATGGCCGCTCCCGCCGTCCTGCTCGACCGCCTCGGCAAGCGCTTCGGCACGACCGAGGCCGTCACCGACCTCTCGCTGACCGTGCCCGCGGGCGAGGTCTTCGGCTTCCTCGGGCCCAACGGCGCGGGCAAGTCGACGACCATCCGCGTGCTGCTGGGGCTGCTGCGACCCACCACCGGCTCCGCGGAGGTGTTCGGCGACCCGGCCGCCGACGTCGAGCGGGCGCACCGCCACCTCGCGTACGTGCCTGCCGACGTCGCCCTCTGGCCCGGGATGACCGGCCGGGAGTGCCTGGACCTGCTCGCCGGCGTGGGCCCCGGCACCGACCCGGCCCACCGCGACGAGCTCGTCGAGCGCTTCGCGCTGGACACCGGCAAGCGGGCACGCGCCTACTCCACGGGCAACCGGCAGAAGGTCGCCCTCGTCGCCGCCTTCGCCACCCGGGCGCCGCTGCTGGTGCTCGACGAGCCGACCAGCGGTCTGGACCCGCTCATGGAGCGGGAGTTCCGCCGGTGCATCGCCGAGGCGGCCGGCCGCGGGCAGACGGTGTTCCTCAGCTCGCACCAGCTGGCCGAGGTCGAGGCCGTGTGCACGCGGGTCGGGATCCTGCGCGCCGGGCGGCTGGTCGAGGTCGCCGGGCTCGCGGAGCTGCGCCGGCTGCGCCGCTCGGAGGTCGTCGTCGAGCTGGCCCGCCCGGCGCCCGGGCTGGCCGACCTCGCCGGGCTGCCCGGCGTCGCCGACGTCCGGTGGACGTCGCCGCTGCAGCTCACCCTGGCGCTGACCGGCCCGCCCGGTCCGGTCCTGCGGGCGCTGGGGGAGGCCGACGTCGTGCGCCTCGACGTGCGCGAGCCCACGCTCGAGAAGATCTTCCTCGGCTACTACGGCCGGGCCGCGGCGTGACCACCCGGACCCCGCCGCGCACCGCGCCGTCCACCGGGCGGCCGGCGCCCGGGCGGGCCGGCGCCGCCGTCACCGTCGGGCTGGTGCGGCAGCTGCGCCGCGGCACGGTCGTCGTCGCCGTGGTCTGCGGCGGGCTCGCCGGCTTCGTCGCGCAGGAGTACGAGCGCACCTTCAGCGGCGCGATCGGCGCCGACTCGCTGGCCGCGCTGGCGGAGAACCCGGCCATCCGCACGCTGTTCGGCCCCCCGGTGGCCCTGGACGACCCGGGCGGGTTCACGGTCTGGCGCACCGGCACGGTGCTCGCCGTCCTGGTCGGCGTCTGGGCCGCGCTCGCCGCCACCCGCGTCACCCGCGGCGAGGAGGACGCCGGGCGGGCCGAGCTGCTGCTCGCCGGGCGCGTCCGCCTGGGCGCCCTGGTGCGCCGCGCGCTGGCCGTCGTCCTGGGGGCGGGAGCGCTCGTGGGTGCGGCCGTGACCCTCGGCGTGCTGCTCGCCGGCACCGCGGCCACCGGCGCCGTCCTCTTCGGGGCGCTGGTCGGCGGCACGGCGATGGCCGGCGGCGCCCTAGGCGTCCTCGCCGCCCAGCTGCTGCCCGAGCGCCGCAGCGCCTCCGGGCTCGCCGTCGCGGTCCTCCTGGCCGGCCTGCTCGCCCGCATGGTCGGCGACGGCGTGCCGGCACTGGCCTGGCTGCAGTGGCTGAGCCCCTTCGGGCTGGCCGGGCGGGTGGCGCCCTACGCCGGGGACCGGGTGGCGCCGCTGCTCGTGCTCGCCGCGCAGGTCGCCGTCGTGTCCGTGGCGGCCCTGGCCCTCGCCGGGTCCCGGGACCTCGGCACCGGACGCTGGCAGGGCCGCGACCACCCCCGGGCGCCGAGCCGGCTGCTCAGGTCCCTGCCCGGTCTGGCCGTGCACCGCACCCGCCGGCCGACGGCGACCTGGTCGGCCGGCGTGGCCGCCTACTTCCTGCTCATCGGGCTGCTGGCCACGGCGATGCTGGACTTCCTGCGGGACAACCCCGCCTTCGCGCAGCTGGCCGCCGCGGCCGGGTTCGCGCGGCTGGCCTCCGTGCAGGGCTACGCCGCGTCGCTGTTCTCGCTGCTGGCCGTGCCGGTGGGCGCGTATGCGGCCGGGCGGGTGGCGGCCGTCGCGGCCGACGAGGCGGCGTCCCGGCTCACGCTGCTGTACTCGCGGCCGGTGTCCCGGGTGCGCTGGGCGAGCTGGGAGGCCGCGGTGGTCGCCGCCGGCAGCGTGCTGGTGGCCGCCGTCGCGGGCGCGGCCACGTGGGCGGGTGCGACCTGGGTCGGCGCCGGCCTCGGCCTCGGGGAGGCGCTGCGCGGCGCGCTGTCCGTCGTCCCCGTCGCCCTGCTGTGCCTGGGCGCGGCGCTGCTCGCGCTGGGGTGGGTGCCCTCGGCCGTCCTCGCCGTGGGGGTCCTGCCGGCCGCGGGCGGCTACCTGCTCCTGGTGCTCGCCGACAGCTTCGGCTGGCCGGCCTGGGTCCGGGAGGTCTCGCCGTTCGCCCACCTGGCGGCCGTCCCCGCCGAGCCGGCCGACGTCGCCGGGACCGTCGGGATGCTGGTCGTCGCCGGCGTCCTCGCTGTGGTCGGGATCGCCGGGTACGCCCGCCGGGACCTCCTCGGCTAGGGGAATCAGCGGAGCTGCCACCCTGTTGTGCGGAGGAACGCAGGCCCCGCCGGGGCCGCTGGTCGAGACCTGAGGAGCAAGCGTGTCCCTGCCACCCCTGGTGGAGCCCGCCGCGGACCTGTCGATCGACGAGGTCCGCCGCTACAGCCGCCACCTGATCATCCCGGACGTCGGGATGGACGGGCAGAAGCGGCTCAAGAACGCCAAGGTGCTCGCCGTCGGCGCCGGCGGCCTCGGCTCCCCGGTGCTCATGTACCTGGCCGCGGCCGGCGTGGGCACGCTGGGCATCGTCGAGTTCGACGTCGTCGACGAGTCCAACCTGCAGCGGCAGATCATCCACGGGCAGTCCGACGTCGGCCGGTCGAAGGCCGAGAGCGCGCGTGACTCGATCGAGGAGATCAACCCGCTGGTCGACGTCCGGCTGCACGAGACGCGGCTCGACAGCGACAACGTGCTGGAGATCTTCGGCGAGTACGACCTGATCGTCGACGGCACCGACAACTTCGCCACGCGCTACCTGGTCAACGACGCGTGCGTGCTGCTGGGCAAGCCCTACGTCTGGGGGTCGATCTACCGCTTCGACGGCCAGGTCTCGGTCTTCTGGAACGAGCACGGGCCCAACTACCGCGACCTCTACCCGGTGCCCCCGCCGCCCGGCATGGTGCCCTCCTGCGCCGAGGGCGGCGTGCTCGGCGTCCTGTGCGCGACCGTCGGCGCCATCCAGGCCACCGAGGCGGTCAAGCTGATCACCGGCATCGGCGAGACGCTGCTCGGCCGGCTCATGGTCTACGACGCCCTGGAGATGACCTTCCGCACGATCAAGGTGCGCAAGGACCCCGAGGGCGAGCCGATCACCGGGCTCATCGACTACGAGGCCTTCTGCGGCGTGGTCTCGGTCGAGGCCCAGGAGGCGGCCGCGGGCTCGACGATCACCGTCGACGAGCTCAAGGACATGATGGACGCGGGCAAGGACTTCGAGCTGATCGACGTCCGCGAGCCCAACGAGTACGAGATCGTCTCGATCCCCGGCGCGACGCTGATCCCCAAGGACGAGATCCTCTCCGGACGGGCGCTGTCGCAGCTGCCGCAGGACAGGCCGATCGTGCTGCACTGCAAGACCGGCGTGCGGTCGGCCGAGGTGCTCGCGGCGGTGAAGAACGCCGGCTTCCGCGACGCCGTGCACGTCCAGGGCGGCGTGACGGCGTGGGCCACGCGCATCGACAAGACGCTGCCCACCTACTAGGAGGACCCCCCCACGCCACTCGCAGGCTCGTGGCGCGGGCCTCTGAAGGGTGGCCGTCCCACCACGTCACCACGGCCGTTCCAGCACCTCGCCGAGGGCCCGGCACCTGCACTGCGGGTGCCGGGCCCCCGGCGTCTGTGTTGACTGGCCGGGTGACCGCACCTGCCGATGCCACCGAGCTGCTCGAGCTGTTCCAGCGGGCCCAGGCCGCCTTCACCGACCGCGTCGACGCCGTCGAGCCGGGGCAGTGGGACCTCGAGGCGCTGCCCGGCTGGACGGTCGCCGACCTGGTCGCCCACCTCGTCGGCGAGGCGCACTGGGTGCCCGGCCTGCTCGCCGGCGAGCCCGTCGACGACGTCGCCACCCGGGTGCCGCACGGCACCTCCGCGCTGCTGGGGGAGGACCCGCTGACCGCGTGGGAGTCCGTCGCCGACGAGGCGCTGGCCGCGGTCGCCGCGGCCGGTGACCTCACCGGCACGGTGCACCTCTCCCGCGGTCCGACGCCGGCGCACGAGTACGTCGAGGAGCTGACCGCCGACCTCACCGTGCACTCGTGGGACCTCGCCCGTGCCACCGGGGGTGACGAGCAGCTCGACCCCGCGCTGGTGCACGCCGCGGAGGGGCTGGCCGACCGGTTGCCCACCGACGGCGTCCCCGGCCTGTTCGACCCGCCGGTCGAGGTCCCCGACGGTGCGTCGCCGCAGGCCCGGCTGCTGGCCCGCTTCGGCCGCCGGGCATGACCCGTGGACGCCGCTGACGTCGACGAGGCGGTCTACGACTGCGTCGAGCGGATCCCGCCGGGCCGGGTGAGCACGTACGGCGCGATCGGCCGGCTGGTCGGCGTCGGCCCACGGCGGGTGGCCCGCGCGCTCTCCGCCGGCGGGGGAGCGGTGCCCTGGTACCGGGTGCTGCGCGCCGACGGGACCTGCGCCGAGCCGGTGCGGGTCCGGCAGCTGGAGCTGCTGGCCGCCGAGGGTGTGCCGGTGCGCGGCGGTCGGGTCGACCTGGCGGCGGTGGGCTGGCCGTGACGGACGTCGACCTCCGCGCGCTGGGGCCCTCCGACGCCCTGCTGCGCGTCGCCACGTGGCTCGACGTCGACTCGGGCGGCGAGCGGATCACGCTGTCGCAGGTGGACGCCGACCCGCTGCTGGCCGCGTGCTGCCGGTTCCGGCCGGACGGCGGCGACCTCGGCCCACCACCCCGGCACGATGCTGCTGCCGCTGGAGGACCCTGAGTGGCCCCACGGGGGACTGTCGGCGAGACGTGGTGTCATCGAGGGGTGGCTCTGCGGGGGGACGAGGCAGCGCCGGTGTACCGGCTCGTGCAGCCGGCGCCGGCGCCGGTGCGACTGCCCCGGCTCGACCCCACGCAGCAGGCCGTCGTCGACCACGCGGGCGGGCCGCTGCTGGTGCTGGCCGGGCCCGGCACGGGCAAGACGACCACGATCGTCGAGGCGGTCGCCGCGCGGATCGACCGCGGCGTCGACCCCGAGCAGGTCCTCGTCCTGACCTTCAGCCGCAGGGCCGCCGCCGAGCTGCGCACCCGCATCACCGCCCGGGTGGCGCGCACCATCCGCGAGCCGCTGGCCCGCACCTTCCACTCCTACGCCTACGGCGTGCTGCGCCGGGCGGCGCTGCTGCGCGGGGAGGCCCCGCCCCGCCTGCTCACCGCCGCCGAGCAGGACGCCGTCGTCGCCGAGCTGCTGCGCGGTGACCTCGCCGGCGAGGGCGCGGTGCGCTGGCCGGCGTCGCTGCTGCCCGCGCTGGCCACCGCCGGGTTCCGCGGCGAGCTGCGCGACCTGCTGCTGCGGGCCACCGAGCGGGGGGTCGGCCCCGACCTCCTGGCCGACTGGGGCCGGGAGACCGGCACCGAGGCGTGGCAGCACGTGGCCGCGTTCCAGGAGCAGTACGAGGCGGTCACCGCCTTCTCCACGGCCGGCGGCGGCGACGCCTCCGGGTACGACCCCGCCGAGCTGGTGCGCGCCGCGATCGCCGAGCTGGAGGACGACCCCGAGCTGCTGCGCCAGGAGCGCGAGCGGGCCCGCTGGCTGTTCGTCGACGAGTACCAGGACACCGACCCCGCGCAGGTCGAGCTGCTCGAGCTGCTGGCCGGGGGCGGCGGCGACCTCGTCGTCGTCGGCGACCCCGACCAGGCGATCTACGCCTTCCGCGGTGCCGAGCCGCGGGGCATCGTCGAGTTCCCCGACCGGTTCCGCACGGTCGACGGCCGGCCCGCCGGCCGGCTGTCGCTGGGCGTGTGCCGCCGGTCGGGACCGGGGCTGCTCGCGGTCAGCCGCCGGGTCGCCGAGGCGCTGCCCGGACCGTGGGAGCACCGCCGGCTGCAGGCCGTCCCGGGCGCCGAGGAGGGCGCCGCGGAGGTGCACGTGTTCGCCTCGGCCAGCGTCGAGGCCGCCTACGTCGCCGACGTCCTGCGCCGCGCGCACCTCGTCGACGGCCTCCCGTGGTCGGAGATGGCCGTGGTGGTGCGCACCGCGCTGGCGATCGGCCCGCTGCGCCGCGCCCTGGGCTCGGCCGGGGTCCCCGTCGAGGTCTCCGCCGACGACCTCCCGCTGGCCGCCCAGCCGGCCGTCGCGCCCCTGCTGGCCGCGCTCACCGCGCTGCTGCCGCGACCGGGCACCGAGCCCGGCGCGCTGGTGCTCGACGAGCCCGGCGCCGAGGCGCTGCTGGCCTCGCCGCTGGGCGGGGCCACCGTGCTCGACCTGCGCCGGTTGCGCCGCGCGGTGCGGATCGCCCAGGCCCAGCGGGGGGTCGACGCCGACGAGCGGGGCGCGCCGCTGGCCACCGCGCTGGCCGACGACGCCCTGCTCGAGGAGCTGCCCGAGCCGGTGTCGCGCCCGGCGCGCCGGGTCGCCGCGGTGCTGGCCGCCGGCCGGGTGGCGCTGGCGCGCGACGGCTCGGCCGAGGACGTGCTGTGGGCCATGTGGCAGCGCAGCGGCCTGGCCGGGCGCTGGGCCCGCACGAGCGCCGCCGGCGGGGCGTCGGGCGCCGTGGCCGACCGCGACCTCGACGCCGTCGTCGCGCTGTTCGACGCCGCCGCCGGCTTCGTCGACCGGCTGCCCTCGGCCACCGTGGGCGCCTTCGTCGAGCACCTCTCGGCGCAGGAGCTGCACGGGCTGACCGGCGCCGTCCGGGACGGCCTGCCCGACGCGGTCCGGCTGCTCACCGCGCACGCGGCCAAGGGCCTGGAGTGGGACCTCGTCTGCGTCGCCGGCGTGCAGGAGGGCATCTGGCCCGACCTGCGCGACCGCGGCACGCTGCTGGGCACCGAGCTGCTCGTCGAGCGGGTCGCCGGCATCGACGGTGCGTCGGTCGACCGGCGGACGCAGGTGCTGGCCGAGGAGCGGCGGCTGTTCTACGTCGCGGCCACCCGGGCCCGCCGCCGGCTCGTCGTCACCGCCGTCGAGGGCGCGCTCGACGGCCCGGACGCCGGGGCCACGGCCTCCCGCTTCCTCGACCTGGTCGTCCCCCCGCCGGAGGAGGGGCGGCCGCTCACCCCGCTGCCGCGCTCGCTGCGGCTGCCGGCGCTGGTCGCCGACCTGCGCCGGGCGGTCAGCGACCCGCAGACCGACCCGGCTCGCCGCTCGGCGGCCGCCGCGGTGCTGCGCCGGCTGGCCGACGAGGGCGTCCCTGGCGCCTCCCCGGCCGACTGGTGGGGTCTCGCGCCGCTGTCGGACGACGCGCCGCTGGTGCCCGGGGACGACCCGGTGCGGGTGCGCCCGTCGGCGATCGAGACCTTCCAGCGCTGCCCCCTGAAGTGGGTGCTGGGCGCGGTCGGCGCCGAGGCCTCGCCGGACGCCACCCGCACCGTCGGCACCGCGGTGCACGCGGTCGCCCAGCAGGTGGCCGAGGGCCTCCCGCCGGCGCAGGCCCCGGCCGCGCTGGCCACCGAGCTCGACGCCCTCGACCTCGGGCCCGGCTGGGCCGACCAGCGGCAGCGCGTCGCCGCCCGCGACATGCTCGACCGCTTCCTGCGCTGGCACGCCGGCAACCGCCGCGACCTCGTGGCCGCCGAGGCCGACTTCGACGTCACGGTGGGCCGCGCGCGCATCCGCGGGCAGGTCGACCGGCTGGAGCGCGACGACGCGGGACGGCTGGTCGTCGTCGACCTCAAGACCGGCCGCAGCGCCGCCAAGGACATCGACACCCACGGGCAGCTGGCCGCCTACCAGGTGGCCGTGGCCGCCGGCGCGTTCGGCGAGCACGGCAGCGCGCCCGGCGGTGCGGCGCTGCTGCAGGTCGGCTCCGGTGCGAAGGCCAAGGAGCAGGCGCAGGATCCGCTGCCGGCGGAGGTGCCCGTGGGCCGGACCTGGGCCGGGGAGCTCGTCGCCGAGGTGGGCGAGGGCATGGGGGCGGCCACGTTCGCGGTGCGCACCGGCAGCCACTGCGCACGCTGCCCGGCGCGGCGCAGCTGCCCGCTGCACGAGCGCGGCCGGCAGGTCACGTCGTGAGTCGGCGGGTGACCACCGCCGACGACCAGCTCTCCTTCGACGACGACCTGTTCGGGTCCGCGCCCGAGCCGGTCCGCCCGCGCCGGCTGCTCACCCCCGCCGAGGTCGCGACACGGTGCGGGCTGTCCTACGCGCCCTCGCCGGAACAGGCGACGGTGGTGTCCGCGCCGGCCGACCGGCCGCTGGTGGTCGTCGCCGGGGCCGGGTCGGGCAAGACCGAGACGATGGCCGCGCGCGTGTGCTGGCTGGTGGCCAACGAGCTGGTCGCGCCCGACGCGGTCCTCGGGCTGACCTTCACGCGCAAGGCCGCCAGCGAGCTCAACGAGCGCATCCGGATCCGGCTGGGCGCGCTGGCCCGGCACCGGGAGACCGACCCCGCGCTGCAGGAGCGGCTGGCCGTGGCCGCGCCGACGGTGTCGACCTACCACGGCTACGCCGCCTCGCTGGTGTCCGAGCACGGCCTGCGGATCGGCGTGGAGCCCGGCGCCGGCGTGCTGGGCCCGGCCATGTGCTGGGGACAGGCGGCGGCCGTGGTGAACGGCTGGACCGGCGACATGGACGAGGTCCCGCTCACCCCGCTGACCACCGTCGAGGACGTCCTCGCGCTGGCCGGCGAGCTCGGCGAGCACGACGTCAGCCCGGCCCGGCTGCGCGAGTGGACCGCGCAGCTGCAGGCGCGGATCGCCGGCTACCCCGACGCGCCCCGCAAGCGCGGTCCCTACGCCCCGGTGCTCGAGATGCTGGCCCGCCAGCGCGCCCGGGTGGCCCTGCTGCCGCTGGTGGAGGCGTTCGAGGCGCGCAAGCGGGCCGCCGGGGCCATCGACCACTCCGACCAGGTGGCGCTGGCCGCGCGGATCGCGGTGAGCGCGCCCGAGGTGGGCCGCCGCGAGCGGGCCCGCTGGACGGTGGTGCTGCTCGACGAGTACCAGGACACCAGCGTGGGCCAGCTGCGGATGCTCGAGGCGCTGTTCGGCCGGTCGAGCGGGCACGCGGTGCTCGCCGTCGGCGACCCGCGACAGTCGATCTACGGCTGGCGCGGCGCCTCGGCCGGCACGATCGAGCGCTTCGGCCGCACCTTCCCCGGCGCCCGCGGGAGGGAGGCGGAGCGGCTGACCCTGGCCACGAGCTGGCGCAACGACGGCGCCGTCCTCGCCGTCGCCAACGCCGTCGCCGGGCTGCTGCCCGCCCCCGACGTGCCCCTGCCCGACCTGACCCCGGCGCCGACGGCGGGACGGGGCCTGGTCACCGCCGGGCTCTACGCGACGGTGGCCGAGGAGACCGAGGCGCTGGCCGACCGGCTGGCCGCCTGCTGGCGCGGGGAGGACCCGGCGCTGCCGCCGCGCCCCGACGGCCGCCCGCCGACCACCGCGGTGCTGGTGCGCACCCGCCGCCAGCTGCCGGGGATCGCCGCGGCCCTGCGCGCCCGCGGGCTGCCGGTCACCGTCGTCGGCCTGGGCGGGCTGCTCGAGGTGCCCGAGGTCTCCGACGTCGTCGCGACGCTGACCGTGCTGGTCGACCCCACCGCCGGCGACGCCATGGGGCGGCTGCTCACCGGCGCCCGCTGGCGGATCGGCCCGCGCGACCTCGCCGCTCTCGAGGCCCGGGCGCGGGCGCTGGTGCGCGCGCGGCGCCCTGCCCGTGAGGACGACGCCGAGGACGGCGCCCGGACCACGGGGGAGCGCGGCAGCCTCGTCGAGGCGCTCGACGACCTCGGCGACCCGTCGGCCTACTCGGCCGTCGCGTACCGCCGGCTGCGGCGGCTGGGCGGGGAGCTGGCGCACCTGCGCGGCCGGCTCGGTGACCCGCTGCCCGACCTGGTCGACGAGGTGGCCCGCGCCCTGGGGCTGGAGACCGAGCTGGGCAGCGCACCGGGCGTGAGTCCCGGCGCGGCGCGGGCGCACCTCGACGCCCTGCACGGCGTGGCCGCCGAGTTCACCGAGCTGGCCGAGCTGCCCTCGCTGCCGGCGTTCCTCGGCTACCTGCGCGACGCCGAGGAGCGCGAGCGCGGCCTCGAGCCCGGCGAGGTGGCGGTCGACCCGGAGTCGATCCAGCTGCTCACCGGCCACTCGGCGAAGGGCCTGGAGTGGGACGTCGTCGCGGTGCCGGGCCTGACCGCCGACCAGTTCCCGGCCCGCACCGACACCAGCGACTCGTGGGTCAGGGACCCCGGCGCGGTGCCGGTCGACCTGCGCACCACCGACCGTGCCGAGCTGCCGCAGCTGCGCCTGCCGGTGCCCGGCTCCGGCGACCAGGCCGCCGTGCGGGCCGCGCTCGAGGACTACGTGCAGGAGTGGAAGGACTTCGGCACGTCGGAGGAGATCCGGCTCGGCTACGTCGCGGTCACCCGCGCCAAGCACCTGCTGGTCTGCTCGGGCAGCTGGTGGCGCGACGGGGTGAGGCCGTGCGGGCCCTCGGTGCTGCTCGACACCGTCCGCCGGTCCTGCACCGCGGGCGCCGGGGTCGTCGTCGCGTGGGCCGAGCGGCCGGAGGAGGGCGCGACCAACCCGGCGCTGGAGGAGTGGCCGGTGGGCGTCTGGCCGGCCGACCCGCTCTCCCCGCTCCGCCGCCGCGCGCTCACCGCGGCCGCCGAGCTGGTCGCCGGGGCCGCGCCGCACCCGCTGGACGCCGGCGCTCCCCTCGGCACCGCCGACCCGGTGGTCGAGGACTGGGTGCGCGACGCCGACCTGCTGCTGCGCGAGCGGCGCCGCGCCGCCCGCCCGACCGTCGACGTGCCGCTGCCCGGCCACCTGTCGGTCTCCGAGCTCGTCGCGCTGCGCCGTGACCCGGCGGGGCTGGCCCGCCGGCTGCGCCGGCCGATGCCCACCGCGCCCGCGCCGCTGGCCCGCCGCGGCACCGCCTTCCACGCCTGGCTGGAGGAGCGCTTCGGCGCCTCCCGGCTGCTCGACCTCGACGAGCTGCCGGGCTCCGGTGACGCCGACGCCCTGCCCGACAGCGCGCTGACCGACCTGCAGGAGGCGTTCCTCGCCGGCGAGTGGGCCGACCGGCAGCCGGTCGAGGTCGAGGTGCCGTTCGAGACGCCGCTGGGCCCGCTGACCCTGCGCGGGCGCATCGACGCGGTCTTCGGCGACGGCGCCGGCGGTTACGAGGTCATCGACTGGAAGACCGGCCCGCCGCCCTCGGGCGGGGAGCTGGCCGCTGCGGCGGTGCAGCTGGCCGCCTACCGGCTGGGCTGGTCGCGGCTGGCCGGCGTCCCGGTCGAGCGGGTCAGCGCCGGGTTCCACCACGTCGCCACGAGTGTCACCGTGCGCCCGGTCGACCTGCTCGACGAGGCCGGGCTGCTCGCCCTGGTCACCGGCGAGGCCGCCGGGGAGCACCTCCCCGAGCCCCCGGACGACGACCTGCCCCCGCCGCCGGAGGACGACCCGCCCGGGGACGAGCTGCCCGAGGACGTGCTCGTCGCGTACCCGGAACCCGGTTGACGCGGCCACCAGCCTGACCGTGTGGCCGTCGAGATCCGGGACCTGACCGACGCGGACCTCCCCGCGGTGGTGGCCCTGTCGCTGCGCGCGTGGGCGCCGGTGTTCGCCTCCTTCGAGGCGGTCCTCGGGCCGGCGGTGTACCGGCAGCTGTACCCCGACTGGCGGACGGCGCAGGCCGCGGCGGTGGAGCGGGTGCTCCGGGACCCCGCGGTGGAGGTGCTGGTGGCCGCCGACGACGGCCGACCGGTCGGGTTCGTCGCCGTCGTCGTCCACGACGAGGCGCACGACGAACCCGGCAGCGGGGAGGTCGAGATGCTCGCCGTCGACCCCGCCGCCCAGCGGCGCGGCACCGGCACCCGCCTGCTGGAGGCCGGCCTGGCCGTGCTGCGGGACGCCGGGGTGCGGCTCGCCGCCATCGGCACCGGCGGCGACCCCGGGCACGCCCCCGCCCGCCGCACCTACGAGGCCGCGGGCTTCACCGCGCTGCCGCTGGTGCGCTACTACCGGCTGCTGTGACCGCTCAGCTGGACGCGACCCGGTCGAGGATCGCGGCGGCGAGCGCGTCGGGTGCCTGCTCGGGGATCCAGTGGCTGACGCCGGGCAGCTCGACGAAGCGGTAGTCGCCGGTCACGTGCGCCGCGCAGGCCTCGGCGGCGGTCCGGCCGATCGCCACGTCGGCGTCGCTCCACACGTACGTGGTGGGCACGGCGACGTCGTCCACCGGCGTCGCCGAGCTCATCGCCCGGTACCAGTTCAGCGCGGCGGTCAGCGCGCCCGGCGCCGACAGCACCGCCACGTACTCGTCGATCGCCTCCGGGTCGACGGCGTCCCCGTACATGCGGCGCAGCCGCCGGGCGTCGTCGGCCAGCAGCACCTCCTCGGCCTTGCCCGCCTGCCAGAACAACCGGATGTAGGCCGACCGCTCCTGCTGCTCGGGGTCGCTGCGGAAGGCGGCGGTGAACGCCGTCGGGTGCGGCACCGAGACCGCGGTGAGCGACCGCACCCGGTCGGGGTGCCAGGCGGCCAGCGCCCACGCCACGTTGGCGCCCCAGTCGTGCCCGACGACGTCGGCGACCGGCACCTCCATCGCCGTCATGAGGTCCGCCGTGACCTGCGCGAGGTTGGTCAGCGCGTAGGCCTCCACCTCGGCCGGCCGGGCGCCGGGGGAGTAGCCGAGCTGGTCGACGGCGTGGGTCCGCAGCCCCGCCTCGGCCAGCCGCGGCGTCACGGCCGCCCAGGACAGCGACGTCTCGGGGAAGCCGTGCAGCAGCAGCACCGGCCGCCCGTCCTCCGGTCCGTCGACCCGCACGTCGAGGGTCAGGTCGCCGACGTCCACGCGCAGCAGTTCTCCGGCCATGGTCGGACCGTAGCCGTGCCGCGGACCCGGCTCCCGCGCCCGCTACCGTCGGCGCTCATGACGAGCCCGGAACGCGTGTACGTGCAGGCCCACCTCGACGACCTGCACGCCGACCTCGACGCCTGGTTGCGCATCCCGTCGATCTCCGCCGACCCCGCGCACGCCCCCGACGTCGCCGCCAGCGCCGAGTGGTTGGCCGCGGCCCTGCGGCGCACCGGCTTCCCCGTCGTCGAGGTGTGGGGGACCGCCGGGGCGCCGGCCGTCTACGCCGAGTGGCCCGCGGCCGACCCCGGCGCGCCGGTGGCCCTGGTCTACGGCCACCACGACGTGCAGCCGGTCGACCCGCCCGAGCTGTGGGAGCACCCGCCGTTCGAGCCGACCCGCGTCGAGGGTCCCGACGGCCCGGAGCTGCACGCCCGCGGCGCCATCGACGACAAGGGCAACGTGGCGATGCACCTGCTCGGCATCCGCGCCCACCTGGCCGCCACCGGCCGTGACGCCCCGGCCGTCACGGTCAAGCTGCTGGTCGAGGGCGAGGAGGAGTCCGGCTCCCCGCACTTCGCCGACCTGCTCCGCGAGCGCGCCGACCGGCTGGCCTGCGACGTCGTCGTCGTCAGCGACACCGGCATGGCCGCACCCGACGTGCCCAGCGCCGTCGTCGCCATGCGCGGCCTCGCCGACGCCGAGATCACCCTGCGCGGGCCCGCCGTCGACCTGCACTCGGGCTCCTTCGGCGGCGGCGTGCCCAACCCGCTGCACGCCATGGCCGGGCTGCTCGCCGCCCTGCACGACGACCAGGGCCGGGTCACGCTGCCCGGCTTCTACGACGAGGTCCGGCCGCTCACCGACCGCGAGCGGGAGCTGATGGCCCGCGTCCCCTTCGACGAGGCCGCCTGGCTCGCCGGTCCCGCCGCCTCCCGGGCGACCGCGGGGGAGGCGGGCCACAGCACGCTGGAGCGGATCGGCGCCCGCCCGACCGCCGAGGTCAACGGCGTGTGGGGCGGCTACACCGGCCCCGGCCACAAGACGATCGTCCCGGCCGAGGCGCACGCCAAGCTCACCTTCCGGCTGGTGGCCGACCAGCGCCCCGAGGACGTCGGCCCGCGGCTCCGGCAGTGGGTGGAGGGGCACCTGCCCGAGGGCATCGAGGCCGACGTGCGCACCCCGCCCGGCGGTGTCGCCCCGTGCGCCAGCGACCTCGACTCGCCGCACGTGGACGCCCTGCTGCGCGCCATCGGGCAGGCCTTCGACACCGACCCCGCCGACGTCCTGTTCACCCGCGAGGGCGGCAGCGGCCCCGAGGCCGACCTGGTCGAGGTGCTCGGCGCCCCCCTGGTCTTCCTCGGCGCGGGCCTGCCCACCGACCGCATCCACTCCCCGAACGAGCGGGTGCTGCTGCCGATGCTGTACCGCGGCGCGGAGGCGGCGGCGCACCTGTGGCGCGAGCTCGCCGGCGCGCCCGCCCGGTGACCGCCCCGGAGGAGGGCGGGCGCTTCGGTCCCTACCGGCTGCTCGGGGTGCTCGGCCGCGGCGGCATGGGCCAGGTGCTGCGCGCGCACGACGACGAGCACGAGCGCGACGTCGCCCTCAAGGTCCTGCACCCGCAGTGGGCCGCCGACGAGGGCTTCCGCGAGCGCTTCCGCCGCGAGGCCCGCATCGCCGCCCGCCTCAACGAGCCGCACGTCGTCCCCATCCACCGCTTCGGGGAGATCGACGGCCAGCTGTTCCTCGACGTGCGGCTGGTCGAGGGGGAGGACCTCGCCTCGCTGCCGTCAGCGCGGACGACGCGGCCGACGCCGCGGCCGGCGCCGGTCAGCGGCTGGTCGCCGCCGGGCTCGCCGACGGCGTCGACCCGGCCGGCTGCACGGTGCGGGAACCCGCCGACGGCGTGCTGCGGCAGGTGGCCTGCCCCGCGGTCGAGGACGGGCCGACCAGCACCACCGCCACCGCCCACGAGGGCGACGGCGCCGCCGCGGCGCTGTCCGCCGACGTCGAGCGCCGGCAGCTGGGGCGGCTCGGGTCACGGACCGACTGCGGATCCACCGTGGACGGGCCGGGCCCGAGCGGGTGGCTGCCGGTCGTCGATCCCGGCGCCGGCACCGGTGCCGACACCGGCGAGGTCGAGGTCGGCCGGCTGGCCTGCTGGGTCGACGACGACGGCGACTCCGTGCTCGCCTGGACGTGGGACGACCTCGGCACCTACTCGGTCGCCGAACAGCGCGGCGGCGGCGAGGACGGGCTCCGCGCCCTGCTCAGCTGGTGGGGCAGCAACGGGGACCGCGGCTACAGCTGACCCGGCCGACTCCCGCTGCCGGGTGACGCGGACCGGCGGGTCCGCGGTCCTACGCTGACCGCGTGACGGGGTCTGGGCAGCCGAGCGCACCGGCAGGGTGGTACCCCGATCCGGACGGTGCCGCCGGGATGGTGCGCTGGTGGGACGGCGGCGGCTGGTCCGACGTCACGACGCCGGCCGGCCCCGGCGTCGCGGTCCGGGCCGCACCGGTGACCGCGCCCCCGCGCCCGCCGCTCGCCCCGTCGGACGGGAGCCCGTGGCAGGCCGCGCCGCCGCGGCCGGCCGCCCGGGCGCGCACCGCCCGGCTGGTCGCCGGCGGGGTGCTGGCGGTGGTGGTCGTGGTCGTCGTGGCGCTCGTCGTCGGCCTGTCCGGGGGCAGCGACACGACCGTCGCCGACCCGCCGCTCGACGACCCGCCGGCCGGCCCGACCTTCCCGCCGGGCACCGTGCGGATCGTCGACGAGGAGGCGGGCATCTCCTACCCCTTCCTCGGCAACGGCTGGTACGAGTACGACCTCCGCCCCATGGCGGAGACCCGCACGACCGCCGGTCAGTACTTCACCACCCAGGAGCAGACGCCCGCGGGGGTCTTCATCGCCCAGTGCACCTCCGGCCCGGTGTCGCCCGGCTACGGCTGGACCGGCCCGGGCAGCGAGCAGGCGACGGTGACGGCGCTGGCCGACCGCGTCCGCGTGGCCTACTACCCGTACCCGAACGAGCGCGAGGTCCTGCGCGACGAGGCGCTCACCGTCGACGGCGCGAACGCCCACCTCATCGAGTTCCAGCTGACCTGGGACGTCGAGGGGTACGACTCCACCGGCGAGCGGGCCGCGCTGCTCGTGATCGACGTCGGCCGGCCCGACCCGGCGCTGCTCTACGTCTCCGTCCCCGACACGCACGCCGAGCTCTACGGCGTCATCGACCGCGTGGTCGCCGGCGTCGACGTGCTCTGACACGGCGGTCCCCCGGGCCCGGCCCGTCGGGCGCCCGGCGCGCGGTGGTGCGGCGTGGTTAGTGTCGGTGCGTGACAACAGCTGGGGCCGACCTGACCGTGCGGCACCCGGTGGAGCGCTTCTCGCTGGACAACGGGCTGCGGGTCGTCCTCGCGCCCGACCGCAGCGTGCCGGTCGTCGCCGTGACCGTCTTCTACGACGTGGGCATGCGCAACGAGCCGGAGGGCCGCACCGGGTTCGCCCACCTCTTCGAGCACGTGATGTTCCAGGGCTCGGCGCACGTGCCGAAGATGGAGCACGCCCGCCTGGTGCAGGCCGCCGGGGGCACGTTCAACGGCTCGACGCACCAGGACTACACCAACTACTACGAGGCGCTGCCGGCCGAGGCGCTCGAGCGCGCGCTGTTCCTCGAGGCCGACCGGATGGCCGCCCCGGCGATCACCGCGGAGAACCTCCGCAACCAGATCGACGTGGTCAAGGAGGAGATCCGGGTCAACGTGCTCAACCGGCCCTACGGCGCCTTCCCCTGGCTGCAGCTGCCGCAGCTGGCCTTCGAGAGCTTCGCCAACACCCACGACGGCTACGGCTCCTTCGTCGACCTGGAGAGCTCCACGGTCGCCGACGCCACCGACTTCTTCTCCCGCTACTACGCCCCGGGCAACGCCGTCCTGTGCATCGGCGGCGACCTCGACGTCGGCGAGACCGAGCGGCTGGTGCGCCGCTGGTTCGGCCCGGTGGAGGCCCGCGACGTGCCCCCGACGCCCTACACCGGGGAGCCCTCCCCGACGCAGGTGCGCTCCGGCGTCGTCGAGGACCGGCTCGCCCCGGCCCCCGCCGTCGCGCTGGGCTGGCGGGTGCCCGACCCGGTCGGCGACCTCGACACCTACCTCGGCACCGTGCTGCTGGCCGAGCTGCTCAGCGAGGGCGACGCCTCGCGGCTGGAGCGCCGGCTGGTGCACGACGACCGGCTGGCGGTGGCGCAGAGCAGCTACGTGGGCCTGTTCGGCGACCCGTTCGACGTCCGCGACGCCACCCTGCTGACCACGCAGGTGCACCACCCGGCCGCGGTGCCCGTCGCCGACGTGCTGGCCGCGGTGCACGACGAGATCGGCCGCGTGGCCGCCGAGGGCGTCGAGCCGGAGGAGCTGACCCGGGTCCAGGCCCGCACGAGCGCCCAGCTGCTGCGCCAGGCCGACTCGGTGCTCGGCCGCACCCTGGGCTTCGCCGCCGCCGAGCTGGTGCACGGCCGCGCGGAGCTGGCCGGCGAGCTCGCCGCCCGGCTGGCCGCGGTCACCCCCGACCAGGTGCAGGCCGCCGCGAAGGGGCTCGATCCCGGCACCGCGGCGGTGCTCGAGCTGCGCGCCACCGGGGGTGCCCGGTGAGCGCGCCGGTGCTCGACCTCGACCTCGTCCCGCCGCTCGGCGAACCCCGCCCGCAGCCGGTCCCCGAGGTGGCGACGACGACGCTGCCCAGCGGGCTGACCGTCGTCGTCGTCCCGCGGCCCGGCGTCCCGCTGGTGGAGCTGCGGCTGCGCGTGCCGTTCGCCGCCACCTCGCCGCGCGGCGCCGCCCAGCACACCGCCCGGGCCTCGGTGCTCTCCGGCGCGGTCCTGCTCGGGACGAACCGGCACGACGCCACGGGGATCGCCGAGCTCCTGCAGGGCCACGGCGCCGAGCTGTCGGTGGCCGCCGACCCCGACCGGCTGCTGTTCTCCACGACGCTGCTGTCCGAGGGGCTCGCGCCCGTCCTCGGCGTGCTCGCCGAGGTGCTCACCCGGGCGGCCTACCCGACCGACCGGGTGGACGCCGAGCGCGACCGGGTGGCCGAGCGGATCGCCATCGCCCGCTCCCAGCCCGGCGTGATCGCGCGGACCGCGCTGGCCGCCCGCCGCTACGGCACCCACCCCTACGCCGCCCAGCTGCCCTCGCCCGAGCTGGTCGGCAGGGTCGGGGCCGCCGCGCTGCGCAGGCTGCACCGCGAGCGGGTGCTGCCCGCCGGCAGCACGCTGGTGCTCGTCGGCGACCTCGACACCGCCGCGGCCACCGACGCCGTCGCCGCCGCGCTGGGGGAGTGGACCGGTGAGGGCACCGCGGCCGTCGCCCCGCCGGCCCCGACGCTGGCGGCCGGCCACCTCGAGGTGGTCGACCGGCCCGGCGCGGTGCAGTCCAACATCCGCCTCGGCGGGCCGGCCCCCGGCCGCACCGACCCCGACCTGCCCGCCGTCCGGCTGGCCAGCATGGTCTTCGGCGGCTACTTCTCCTCGCGGCTGGTCGAGAACATCCGCGAGCGGCGCGGCTACTCCTACAGCCCGCGCAGCGCCGTCGACCACCTCGCGGCCGCCTCCTCCTTCCTCGTCGAGGCCGACGTCGCCACGGAGGTCACCGGCCCGGCGTTCCTGGAGACCTGGGCCGAGCTCGGCCGGATGGCGCTGGCCCCGGTCACCGACGCCGAGCTGGACGCCGCCCGCCGCTACGTGCTCGGCAGCATGGCGCTGTCCACCGCGACGCACGCCGGGCTGGCCGGCACGCTCTCGGCGCTGGCCGGCTCGGGCCTGTCGGCCGAGTGGCTGGCCGAGCACCAGCGCGCGCTGGCCGAGGTCACCGTCGAGCAGGTGCAGGAGGCCGCCCGCCGGTACCTGGCGCCGGCCACGCTCACCGGCGTGGTCGTCGGCGACGCCGAGCGGGTCACCGACGCGCTGCGCGCCCTCGGCCCGGTCGACGTCACCGCCAGCGCCGCCGCGACCGCACCGGAGCCGGCGTGAGCGTCCCGCCGGGCGGCAGCACCCCGGCCGACGTCGCGCCGACCCGCGACCAGTGGCCGGCCGGCACGCCGCCGACGACCGGTGCCGTGCCCGTGCTGTCCCGCTCGGCGCACGACCGGGCGCACCTGTCCCGCGCGCTGCCCGACCCCACCGGCGGGCGGCCGGTGCGGGTGCTCACCGTCGACGAGCGCCGCACGGTGCCCGTGCACGAGGGGGACGACGGCCCGTCGCTGGTGTGGGACGAGCAGCCCACGCTGCCGATCGGCGCGGTCTACCTCGGCGAGGCCGACGGCGTGCCCTACGCCGCGGTCCGCGGGGAGCGCGCGCTGGCGGTCAACGGCCGGCCGGTGGACAGCTGGTCCGGGCTGCGGGAGGTCGGCGCCGACCTCGGGGACCTCGACGCCGGCCTGCTCGCCGAGGCGATCGGCATCCTCGAGTGGCACGAGCGCGCCCGGTTCAGCCCCCTCTCGGGTGCCCCCACCACCATCGAGCGGGCCGGCTGGGTGCAGCGCGACCCGGTGACCGGTGTCGAGCTCTTCCCGCGCACCGACCCCGCGGTGATCATGCTGGTGCACGACGGCGGGGACCGCTGCGTGCTGGGTCGCCAGGCGGTGTGGCCGCCGGGGCGGTTCTCCATCCTCGCCGGGTTCGTCGAGCCGGGGGAGTCCGCCGAGGGCGCGGTGGCCCGGGAGGTGGCCGAGGAGGTGGGCCTCGCGGTCACCGACATCCGGTACGTGAGCAGCCAGCCCTGGCCGTTCCCGCAGTCGCTGATGCTCGGCTTCGTCGCGCGGGCCGAGGGCGACCTGGAGCTGCGGCTGGACCCCACCGAGATCGAGGAGGCCCGCTGGTGGACCCGCGAGGAGCTCGCCTCCGGCCGCGGTCCCGAGGCGCTGCCGCCGCCGGTGTCCATCGCCCGGCACATCATCGACCGCTGGCTGGCCGGCGACCTCGGCTGAGCCACGATCAGGGACCCTGATCGTGCAGCGTCCTCCCTGACCGTGCACCGTGCGGGAGGACGCGCTGGGATCAGGTCCCCTGATCATCGCGGGCCCGTGAAGCGGCCCTGGAGCACCAGCGCGGGGTGCTCCGGCCGGTCGGCGAGCACCACGGCGTCGGCCAGGGCGACGGGGTCGACCTCGTCGTCGTAGCGGTCGAAGGCCGGCAGCTCCCACGCCTGGCCGGCCGGGAAGCGCCGGCGGCGTGCGGCCGGGGCCACCCGCAGGTGGACGACGACGTCGAAGGCCAGCCCGACGCCCTGCAGCAGCGGCCCGGGCACCAGCAGCACCCCGCCGGGCGGTGCCGGGCGGTAGGCGACGCGGGCGGCGCGGTCCCGGGCGACGTCCCACAGCACCGGCAGGTACTCACCGGGACCGCCGGGGCCGACCCGGTCGAGGACCTCCCGGGCCAGCGCCCCGGTGTCGAGCCAGTCGGTGTAGCGGGCGTCGGGGTCGGTGCGGCCGTGCTCGAGGCGCAGCGAGGCGGGGCGGAGGAACCCCGCGGCCGGGACGACGGCCGCGGGCCGGCCGAGGACGGGCAGCCGCTCGGCGACCGCGGCGGCGAGCGCCTCCGGAGCGGCGACGTCGGGACCGTCGACGGCGACCCGTGCGGCGGCGGCCCCGGGCAGGGGCTCGACCCCGGCGAGGAGGGCGGCCAGCCGGTCGGCCAGCGCGCCCGGGGTCAGCGGCTCCGGTCCGCTCAGCGGCGGCCGTCCGCGGGGGACGCCGGGCCGGGGCGCGTGCTGCCCCGCTCGACCCGCCGGACGGGGTGCCTGCGCGGCGCGGGCGGGAGCGCGGACGGCGCCGCCTCGGCGGCGGGCGCGTCGGCGACCGGCGGGGGGACGACGTGACCGCCCGGTCGGGGCGGCTCGGCGGGCAGCCGCTCCAGCGTCGCGAGCACCTCGGCGGCGAGTTCGTGCACGGGGCGGCCGAACGAGCGGGCCTGGGCGCGCAGCGCCTCGAAGGCCGCCCGCGGTGCGGTGGTGTGCCGCTCGGCGAGCACCCCGATGGCCCGCTCGGTGACCACGCGGGAGGCCAGGGCGTGCTCGAGCTGGGCGACCGTGCGCTCCAGCGCGGCGATCCGGGCCTCGCGCGGATCGGCCGGGAGCTCCTCGGCGCCCGCACCCCGGGCGGCCCGGCGGGCGGTGCGGTCGGGCTCGGCGGGGGAGCCGAGCTCCTCGGCGACGAGGTCGGCCAGCGACATGCCCTCGAGCAGGTCGCCCACGTCCTCGGCACGCCCGGGCGCGAACACGCTCCACCCGCGGCCGGTGCGGGCGACGACGACGGCCGGCCGGTCCTCCGACACGTCCGGGGACGCGGGCGGGCCGGGTGCGGCGACGGCGGGGAGGTGCACGGCGTCCGAGGTCACGACAGCGGCTCCCGGGAGGTGGTCCGGCCGGGCGGGCCGGGGACGGTCGGGCGGTCACGGTCGCGACCCGCCAGGGCTCGATGATGCACCGCCGGGTGCCGGTGACCGTGCACCACCCGCCGTCTCAGGCGCCGGGCTGCTGCGCCAGCTGTGCCTTCACCTGGTCGATGCTGGGGTTGGTCAGGGCACTGCCGTCGGCGAAGACGAGGGTCGGCACGGTGCGGTTGCCCCCGTTGGCGCGCATGACGACGTCGGCGGCGGACTCGTCGCGCTCGATGTCGACCTCGGCGTAGGAGATGCCCTCGATCTGCATCATCTTCTTGAGCCGCACGCAGTACCCGCACCAGGTGGTGGTGTACATCGTCACGGCGGCGGGTGCGGCAGTCACTCGAGGTCCTCCCAGGGGGTCGGTCGGTGCGGACGCGCGGCGTCCCGCGGGATCAACGCCCCGACCGCGGCGGACCTTCCCCGGTGCTCCCCGGCCGTCGTCCCCAGGTCCGGGGTGTCCCCGCCGTCCGTCGGTGCCGGCTGGGAGGATCGGGGGCGGTCCCCCCGACCACCACCGTGCTCGTCCTCAGGAGGGAACCGCATGCCGCGGACAGCCGACGCACCCGGACGCGGTGCCGGGGCTCCGGCGCCCTCCACCGCCGGCGCCGAGGCGGTGCTGGCCGGGCTCGACGAGGAGCAGCGGACGGCGGCGCAGGCGGTCACCGGACCGGTGTGCATCCTCGCCGGCGCCGGCACGGGCAAGACCCGCACGATCACCCACCGCATCGCCTACGGCGTGCACACCGGCGCCTTCGTGCCCGAGCAGGTGCTCGCGGTGACCTTCACCGCCCGCGCGGCGGGGGAGCTGCGCACCCGCCTGGCCGCCCTCGGCGTCGGCGGGGTCCAGGCCCGCACCTTCCACGCCGCGGCGATGCGCCAGCTGCGCTACTTCGCCCCGCGCGTGCTCGGCGGGCCGCTGCCGCCGCTGGTCGAGAACAAGCTGCGGGTGGTCGCCTCCGCTGCCACGCGGGCGCGGCTGACCACCGACCGCACCAGCCTGCGCGACCTCGCCAGCGAGATCGAGTGGGCCAAGACGACCCTGGCCACGCCCGAGGACTACCCGAAGCGGGCCGCGGCCGCGGGCCGGGAGCCGCCGTTCGACGCGGCCGCCGTCGCCCGGGTGTACGCCTCCTACGAGTCGGCCAAGCAGCGCGACGGGTCGCTGGACTTCGAGGACCTGCTGCTGGTCACCGCCTTCGCACTCGAGGAGCACCCCGACGTCGCCCGGCAGGTGCGCGCGCAGTACCGCACCTTCGTCGTCGACGAGTACCAGGACGTCAACCCGCTGCAGCAGCGGCTGCTCGACGCCTGGCTCGGCGGGCGGGCCGACGTCTGCGTCGTCGGCGACCCCAACCAGACGATCTACTCCTTCACCGGCGCCGACCCCGACCACCTGCTCGGCTTCGCCGACCGCTATCCCGACGCCGAGGTGGTCAAGCTCGAGCGCGACTACCGGTCCACCCCCCAGGTCGTCGCACTGGCGAACAAGCTCATCGGCCAGGCGCCGCCGCGCCGGGGGCTGCCGGGACTGCGGCTGCTCGGTCAGCGCGCCGAGGGCCCCGCACCGCGCTTCCTCGAGCACGCCGACGAGCCCACCGAGGCCGCCGCCGTCGCCCAGGCCTGCCGCGCGCTGGTCGAGGCGGGGACACCGGCGTCGGAGATCGCCGTCCTGTTCCGGATCAACGCCCAGTCGCAGGTGTACGAGTCGGCGCTGACCGACGCCGGCGTCCCCTACGTCCTCAAGGGCGGCGAGCGGTTCTTCGAGCGGCCGGAGGTGCGCGAGGCCGTCGTCCTGCTGCGGGGAGCGGCCGCCGGCGGCAGCGAGCCGGGCGCGCTGGTGCCCACCGTGCGCGACGTGCTCGCCTCGACCGGCTGGGTCGAGCACCGGCCGCCGGCCGGTGGCGCGGCACGCGACCGCTGGCAGTCGCTGGCCGCGCTGGTCGACCTCGCCGTCGACCTCGTCGCCGAGGACCCGACGGTCGACCTGCCGCGCTTCGTCGCCCACCTCGCCGAGCGGGCCGACGCCCAGCACGCGCCCACCGTCCAGGGCGTCACCCTCGCCTCGATGCACGCGGCCAAGGGCCTGGAGTGGGACGCGGTCTTCGTCGTCGGCCTGGTCGACGGCGTGCTGCCGATCGCCCAGTCCCTGTCGCGGCCCGAGGCGGTGGAGGAGGAGCGGCGGCTGCTCTACGTCGCCGTCACCCGCGCGCGCGAGCAGCTCACCCTCTCCTGGTCGCTGGTGCGCAACCCCGGTGCCCGCAGGCCCCGGCCCCGCAGCCGGTTCCTCGAGGGCCTGGTGCCCGGCTCCACGCCGTCGGCGGCACCCGTGCCGCGCAAGGCCAAGAAGGTCAAGGTCGTGCTCGAGGGCGAGGCGGGGGAGCTGTTCGAGCGGTTGCGCGCCTGGCGCAGCAGCACCGCGCAGGCGGCCTCGGTGCCGGCCTACGTCGTCTTCACCGACGCCACCCTGCAGGCCATCGCCGAGGCGAGGCCGGCCAGCCTGCACGAGCTGTCGGGACTGCCGGGCGTCGGCGCCCGCAAGCTCGAGCTCTACGGCGACGAGGTCCTGGCCACCGTCAGCGGCTGACCGCTCACGGCCGGTGCCGACGGGACGGGCCGGCACCGGCGGGTCCCACGGGTGGCGGACGGCGTCGTTAATTGCGTTGCGCCGGGTCCGTGACCGCCCCTACTGTCCGGTCTGCGCCTGACGGAACCCACTCGGGCGCGCCACACCGAGCCGGCCCGACCGCCGGCTCCGACCCCGGGAGGAGGGGTACCTGTGATCAGCACTCCGTGCATCGGCACCCCCGCCGGGGTCTCCGGCCCGGGTGCGCTCGCCGTGCGTGCGCTGCAGGCCCGCCCGCTGGGCGGCGTCGTGCCGTCTGCTCGCCCGCGGTACGCCGTCGTCCGCTCCATGACGCCGTTCGACCTCACCGGCAGCGGCTCGGCGGCCGCCACCGTCGCCGTGCGCGGCACCGGTCTGCCCGCCGTCGGCGTCCCCTCCACCGATCTCCCCGGCACCGGCGCCTTCGGTATCAGCGTCCTCGGCACCGGCGTCCTCGGTATCAGCGTCGTCGGCACCGGCGTCTTCGGTATCGGCACCGCCTCCACCGACCCGAAGTCCACCCACCAGCGCACCACCCTCGGGATCCACTCCTCGAGGAGACCGCAGAGCTAGCCGCTCGTCCGGTCCTCCTCGAGGCCGCGGAACCCGAACCCGGGATCCGCGGCCTCTTCGTTTCTCGCGGCACCCGGCCCCGACCACCCGGTCGGCGGGCCCCGCCGGCCGCGCAGACGACGAGTACGAGGAGGAGCGGCAGTGCAGCAGACGATCGCCCGCCCGACGTCCCACCGCCGACCCGGGCTCCCCCGGACCGGTGGCGCCACCCCGAGGACACCGCACACGCCGCTGGCCCCGGCACCGGTGCGGCGCCCCCTGCCGTGCCGCGGGTCCGACGACCCGGACCTGTGGTTCGCCGAGAGCCCCGCGCTGCTCGAGCAGGCCAAGGTCCTGTGCGGCGAGTGCCCGGTCCGCGACGCCTGCCTGGCCGGTGCGCTCGACCGCGGCGAGCCGTGGGGCGTCTGGGGCGGCGAGATCTTCGAGCGGGGTGTGGTCATCCCGCGCAAGCGCCCGCGGGGCCGTCCCCGCAAGGTCGTCGCGGCCTGACCGCGGACGGCACCCGACAGCGACACCCGATCCCCCTGCGGGCACCGACGCCCGCCGAGCACCGAGGACCCGAGATGAACACGTACGAGTACGACCTCGCCACCAGCCGGTTGCGCGAGCTGCGCGCCGAGGCCGAGACCGCCGGCCGCGTCCGCCGGCTGCGGGCCGCCCGCCGGTGGGCCCGGCGCGCCGAGTACGCCACCCGGCGTGCCGCACGCGCCAGCGCCGCCGTCCGCTGACGGACGGCACCACCCGGGGGAGCGCCGCTCCCCGACCGGCCGAGGCCGGGTCCCGGACGCTCCCGGTGCGTCCGGGACCCGGCCTCCGTCGTCGCGGGGGTCGGGTCAGCCGGCGAAGCCCGGCAGCCACTCCTCGCAGACGCTGCGGTAGTCGGCAGCGGCGTCGAGCTGGCAGAGCACGCCGATCGAGCCGATCGTCACCCGGTGGATGAGCAGGTAGGCCGGCGGCAGGTTCAGCTGGCGGCCCAGCCGGCTGGCCTCGCTGCGCGGGTCGGCCAGGCGGGCGGCCTGGTCCTGCATCCACGCGCGGGTGAAGCGGAACCCGTGGCGCTCGATCGGCTCGAGCATCGGCCGCAGGTAGTCGAGCACCCCCGAGGCGTCGACCTGCACGCCCGGACGGATGAAGCCCTCCGCGCGCAGGTCGGCGAGCACGTCCTCCGCACGCCCCTCCAGCGCCCACCGCACCAGGCGGCCGATCGGCTCGGGCAGGCCGTCGGGCAGCCGGGCGGTGGCGCCGAAGTCGATGACCCCGAGGCGGTCGCCGTCGACCAGCCGGAAGTTGCCCGGGTGCGGGTCGGCGTGCAGCAGGCGGGCCCGCCACGGAGCGGAGAAGTGCAGCACCGCCATGAGGTGACCGGCGCGGTCGCGCTGCTCCCGGGTGCCCTCCGTGATGACCCGGGACAGCGGCAGGCCCTCCAGCCACTCGGAGACGATCACCTTGGGGGCGCTGGCGACCACCCGCGGGACGACGATCTCGGGGTCGCCGGCGTAGGCGGCGGAGAACTGCCGCTGCGCGTCGGCCTCCAGGCCGTAGTCCAGCTCCTCGACCACCCGGGCCTTGAGCTCGGCGATGAGCGGCTTGACGTCCAGGCCGGGGAACAGGGCGGCGAACAGCCGGGCGAAGCGCGCCAGCTGGTTGAGGTCGGCCATGAGCGCGGTCGCCGCACCCGGGTACTGGATCTTGACGGCGACCTCGCGGCCGTCCCGCCAGATCGCGCGGTGCACCTGGCCGATGCTGGCCGCCGCGGCCGGGGCGTCGTCGAACTCGCGGAAGCGGGTCCGCCACGTGCCGCCGAGCTGCTGGGCGAGCACCGCGTGCACGGTGCGCACCGGCATCGGCGGCGCCTCCTCCTGGAGCTTGACCAGCGCCTCGCGGTACGGCGCGGCCATCTCCTCGGGCACGGCGGCCTCGAACACCGACAGCGTCTGGCCCAGCTTCATCGCCCCGCCCTTGAGCTGGCCCAGGACGGCGAACAGCTGCTCGGCGGTGCGCTGCTGCAGCTCCGCGGTGACGGCGTCGGCCGGCTGGCCCGACAGGCGCTTGCCGATGCCGAGCGTGGCGCGTCCGGCCGCCCCCAGGGGGAGCGAGGCCAGTCGCGCGCTGCGCGAGATCGAGCCCCGCGGGATCCCCCGTGCGTCGTCGCTCACCGTGCCATTGTCCCCTGCGGAGCGCCTGCACCGCTGACGGGACCGTGGACGGCGTCCCTTCAGGACCGCGGCGGCCGCGTCGTCCCGGTGCAACCGCACCCCGGGTGCGGCGGCCACCGGCGCAGGCGGGGCACCAGGTCGGGTGGCCGCAGCTCGACGACGGCCGAGAGCGCCGCCGGGCTGCCGCTGCCGTCGAGGTAGGCCAGCGCCTGCTGGACGGCGGCCAGTGCGGTGGCCCAGCAGGTGAGCGTGGCGCCGCTCGGCGCGGCCGCGCCGCCGGTGAGCTGGGCGGCCAGCACCGGCCACCGCGGATCGGCGTCGCGCCGGTGCAGGTCGGCGCACCGCAGGCAGCTGGTCACCCCGGGCACCACCAGCGGCCCGACCACGCCGGTCTCCCCGCGCACGGTCGCGACCAGGTGCGCCACCCCGGCGTCGCGCAGCCCGGCCACCAGCGGGTCGGAGGCGGCCCAGGGCCGGGCGAGCACGACGAGGTCGGGGACGGCGCCCGCCGGCAGCGGCCGCAGGTCGGTGAGCGGGCTGGCGCGCCGGACGGCGTCGGCGGCGGCCACGCCCCGGGGCCGCCCCTCGTCGGCCGCCGTCAGCCCGCCGACGACGGCGTCCCCGGCGTCCACCGTGCCGTCGTCGCGGACCGCCACGCGGCCCACCCCGCTGGCCGCGAGCAGCGCCGCCACCGGGACGCCGACCCGTGTGGCGCCCTCGACCGCCACCGACGCCGTCCGGCGGGCGCGCCAGCGGGAGGTGCCGGCGCGGTCGCGGGCGGCGGGCAGCTCGGCGGCGGTGCGCGCCGTGGCGGCCGGACCGGTGTTGGAGGCGAGCAGGTCGGCGGCCTCGAGGTCGACCAGCGTGCCGGTGGCCCGCAGGCCGTCGAGCAGGTGGCCGACCGAGCCGGGGTCCAGGCCGGCCGCGCCGGCGTCGGCGAGGACCGCCCGCTGGGCGCGCCGGCCGTCCAGGCCGCGCAGCAGGCCCGCGACCAGCGACGGGTCGGCGCCGACCAGCAGGCCGTCGGCGCCCTGGACGCCGCCGACCTGGAGGGCGTCGGGCCCGTGCCGCAGCAGCGGTGTGCCGGGGGGCAGGAGGGGGTGGGCGGTGTCGGACACCGGGGCAGGGTGGCAGCGGACGGGCCCACCCCGCTGCCGCTGTCCACAGGGCCGTGGACGCGGACACGAGGCCGTGGACGCGGACGGCGGCGCCCCGCGGTGCGGGACGCCGCCGTCCGAGCCCCTGCAGGGGAGTCCTTCGTTCAGGCCTTGCCGAGGATCCGGTTCATCTTGGTGCCGCACACGGGGCAGGTGCCCTGGGCCATCCGGCGACCGGACTCGCTGACCTTGACCTCGCCGTCGAAGTCCCGCTTCTCCTTGCACTTCACGCAGTAGCCGTTGTAGCTCTCCGCCACGGTGCCTCCTCCTCGTCGGGCCGCTCGGCGTCCGTCCCGGGCGCCGCCGTCGCCGGGAGACGCTACCCGGACGGGCCCCGGTGTCCGGCGCGACCGGCGGGTCCGTCCCGCCCGCGCACCCACAGCCTGTGGACGGGCCTGTGGAGCGCGTGGGGACACGGCGGCGTGTCGCTGTGCGGATCCGGGGGACCGGCGTGGGCGCGCCGCCCGCCGTCCCGCCGGTGACGCAGCTCCCACCTGCACGGACACCGTCCGCGACGCTGTGGACGGGCAGACCGCGCGCGCTGTCCACCGTCCGTGCGACTCGTACCCGTGCGGGTGGCGCCCGCGGGTACGCCCGCCGCCGGCGGTGACTACGGTCCAGGCGTGCCCGGCTCGACCTCCGACCGCTCCTCCGGCCCCCTTTCCGCACCGGGGCCGGTCGAGGTGCGCCGCAGCGCGCGTCGCCGGCGGACGGTGACCGCCTACCGGGAGTCGGGCCGGACGATCGTGCTCATCCCGGCGGCCTTCACCCCGGCCGAGGAGCGGCGCTGGGTGGCGCAGATGGTGGCCAAGCTGCAGACCCGCGAGGAGCGCCGGCGGCGGTCGATGGGCGGGGACGCCGAGCTCATGGCGCGGGCGCGCGCGCTGGCGGCCGCGCACCTCGACGACGTGCCCCGGCCGACCAGCGTCCGGTGGGTGGACAACCAGCAGCGGCGGTGGGGCTCCTGCACGCCCGCCGACGGCAGCATCCGGCTGTCCAGCCGGCTGCGCACGATGCCCGAGTACGTCGTGGACTACGTCCTGGTGCACGAGCTGGCCCACCTGCTGGAGGCCGGCCACGACGCCCGCTTCTGGGCCCTGGTGGCCCGGTACCCGCGTGCGGAGCGGGCCCGCGGCTTCCTCGAGGGCGTCGAGTCCGCCCGCGCCGACGCCGCCGACAACGGTGACGCCGAGGACGCGGGCGACCTGGTCGACTGAATCCGCGGTCGGCTCAGCGGGCGGCGGCGTCCCCGTCCGGCCCCTCGTCGGTGTCGTCGCCCGGCGTCTCCGGCGTCCGGGGGCCGGCGTCGTCGGCGGTGAGCCGGCGCAGCTCGTCGTCGACGGCCTGGCGGGCGACGAAGTCCATCGGCTCGTCGAGGTCCTCGGAGGTGGGCAGCAGGTCGGGGTGCGACCAGAGCCGGTCCCGCTCGGCGGTGCCGTACCGCTGCGCCATGGCTCCCCACACGGTGGCCGCGTCGCGGAGCCGGCGCGGGCGCAGCTGCAGGCCGACCAGGGTGGCGAAGGTCTGCTCGGCCGGGCCGCCGGAGGCGCGGCGGCGGCGCATGGTCTCGGCCAGGGCGTCGTGCCCGGGCAGCCGCTCGCCGGCCGCCGCCGCGACGACGGCGTCCACCCAGCCCTCGACCAGCGCCAGCAGCGTCTCCAGCCGGCGCAGCGCCATCTGCTGCTCCGGCGTCTCCTCCGGCTCGAGCAGCCCGCTGCCGAGCAGCTCCTGGATGCTCTCCGGGTCGGACGGGTCGAAGCCGCCGCCCATCGAGCCCATCGCGTCGGTGAGCCCGCGCTCGATCGCCTCGCGGTCGATGGTGATCCCGCGGGCGTAGGCGTGGACGGCGTCGTGCAGCTGCTGGCGCAGCCACGGCACGTGCGCGAACAGCCGCAGCGAGGCGGCCTCCCGCAGGGCCAGGAACAGGCGCACCTCGTCGGCGGGCCGGTCCAGGCCCTCGGCGAAGGCGGCCACGTTCTGCGGCACCAGCGCGCCGGCGCCGGCCGGCGCCAGGGGCAGGCCGACCTCGGTGCCGGTGAGGACCTCGCCGGCGAGCCGGCCGAACGCCTGGCCGACCTGGGCGCCGAACATCAGTCCGCCCATCCGGCCCATGATCCCGGCCAGCGGGCCGGCCATCGCCATGGCCTCCTGCGGCAGCGCGCTGGTCATCGCGGCGACGACCTTCTCGGCCAGCGGGTCGATGAGCGCGCTCCAGGCCGGCAGCGTCTGCTCGACCCAGTCCACGCGCGACCAGGCCAGCGTGCGCTCGACCCCGGAGGGGAGGTCGGTGGCCTGGTCCAGCCACAGGTCGGCCAGCCGCAGCGCCTCGGCCACGGCGGCCCGCTCGGCCTCCGACGTGGGCTGGGTGCCGGTGGCCAGCGCGCTGATCGCGCCCTGGCGGGCGAGGTCCCAGTTGACCGGGCCGCCGGACCAGTTCATGAGCTTCTGCAGCTCGGCGAACAGCGGCATCTTGCCCAGCAGCTCCTCGGGCGTGCCGCCCCCGGCACCACCGGCGCCGAACAGCGCACCGAAGCCGAAGGGGTCGGCGGGGTTCGAGCCCGGCTGGTCACGGCGCTCGGGGTCGCGGTCGGACATCCCGAAGCCGAACGGCAGGTCGCTCATGCCCCCACGGTAGACGCGTGATCACCCCACCGGAGCCCGATCGTGGCGGCCGGCTGTCCGCTCCGGGCGGACGCCGGCCCTCCGGCAGGGGCCCGCCGCGAGCCGGCGAGCGGTGGGGGGCAGGGACGGCCTCCCTGCAGGGGCCCGCCGCGAGCCGGCGAGCGGTGGGAGGCAGGGAGGTCCTTTCTCTAAGCTGGCCGGTCGTGACCCGTCGGATCGCCGTCCTCGCCGTCGGTGTGGTGCTGCTGCTGGTCGCCGGTGTCCTCGGTGCGGCGCTGCCGGTGCCCTACGTCGCCCAGGTGCCCGGCCCGACGTTCGACACCCTGGGCGAGATCGACGGCGACCCGGTCATCTCCGTGCGCGGGCGCGAGCGCAACGACACCAGCGGCAACCTCAACCTGACCACCGTCGGCGTCGGCCGGGCCGGGCTGAGCCTGGTCGAGGCGGTCCGCGGCTGGTTCGACGACGAGGTCAGCGTCGTCCCGGAGGAGTCGGTGTACCCGCCCGACCAGACCGAGGAGGAGATCGAGGAGGCCAACCGGCAGGCCTTCCTCACCTCGGAGGAGTCGGCGGAGGCCGCCGCGCTGGGGGAGCTGGGGTACCCGGTGAAGGTGGTCGTCCGGGGGGTGTCCAGTGACGACTCGCCGTCGGTCGGCCTGCTCGAGGAGGGCGACGCGATCGAGTCGGTCGAGGGGCAGCCGACCCCGGACGACGACGTCCTGACCGCCGTGCTCACCGCCATCCCGGCCGGCACCGCCGTCGAGGTGGGCTACACCCGGCTGGGCGAGCCCGGGACCGCCACGGTCACCACCGCCGCGGCGCCCGGCCGCGACGGCTCGGTGCTCGGCGTGCTGGTCGGCCAGCAGCCCTCGGCGCCCTTCGACGTCGACATCGACGTCGCCGACGTCGGCGGCCCCTCGGCGGGCCTGATGCTCACCCTCGGCATCCTCGACCTGGTGGGCGACACCGACCTGACCGAGGGCGCCGTCGTGGCCGGGAGCGGCACGATCGACGAGGTCGGCACGGTGGGCCCGATCGGCGGCATCCAGCTCAAGATGGTCGCCGCGGCGGAGATCCGCGCCGAGCTCTTCCTCGTGCCGGCCGACAACTGCGCCGACGCCCTCGCCGCTCCGCAGCCCGGCCTGACCCTGGCCCGGGTCGCGGACCTCGACGACGCCCTGGCCGCCCTGACCGACCTGCGCGAGGGCCGGACCCCCGTGGGCTGCTGAGGTCCGGCGGCCGCGCGGGCGGCGGGCGAGGGCAGCCGCCCGCCGTGCACCCGGCCGCTTAGGGGAAGCTGGCGGCCGGCAGGGGACTCCCGGGGAACCCGGTGCCGCGCCGGACGTTGGTCGGGGCGACACCGGACGGTGCCCGGCCCGACCGGAGCCCCTGCCCGATCGATCGGTCCCACACGGCACCACCCCCTCCGCACCACCCCACGCAGGAACACTCGAACGAGAACGCAGAGCCAGACCGCACAGCCAGACCCGCGGTCGCCCCACCCGCGACGGCGCACCCCGGTGCACCGCCGCACCCGCAACTGAAGGAGACCGCTCGTGGCCATGCGGCCCCCCGTGTCCGTGCCGACGCTGTCGCGGCGCGCGAAGGTGGTCATCGGGTCCATCGCCGTGCTGCTGGTGCTGTTCACGGCCATCGGGACGTTGACCAACGTCTACGTCGACTACCTGTGGTTCGACGAGACCGGCTACACCGAGGTCTTCTGGACCGAGCTCCAGACCCGCGCGCTGCTGTTCGCGGTGGCCGGTGTGGCCACCGGCGGACTCACCGCGCTGGCGATCCACCTCGCGTACCGGTTCCGCCCGGCGTTCCGGCCGATGTCGCTGGAACAGCAGAACCTCGAGCGCTACCGCCAGTCGCTCGAGCCCCGGCGCACCCTGGTCCTGACCGCCGTCGCCGTCGTCGTCGGCCTGTTCGCCGGCTTCACCGCGCAGGGCAGCTGGGAGACCTGGCTGACCTTCCGCAACGCCGTGCCCTTCGGCCAGGTCGATCCGCAGTTCGGCCTGGACCTGTCCTTCTTCGTCTTCGAGTACCCCTTCTACCGGCTGCTGGTCAGCTTCGGCTTCGCGATCGTGCTGCTGTCGCTGATCGGCTCGCTGCTCACCCACTACGTCTTCGGCGGGCTGCGGCTGCAGACGCCGGGGCAGAAGCTCACCGGCGCGGCCATGGTGCAGCTGTCGGTGCTGCTGGGCCTGTTCGTGGCGCTCAAGGCGGTCGCCTACTGGCTCGACCGGTACAGCCTGGTCTACTCCGACCGCGGCGGGCTGTTCAGCGGCGCCAGCTACACCGACGTCAACGCGCTGCTGCCGGCCAAGACGATCCTGGTGTTCGCCGCCGCGTTCTGCGCGGTCGCGTTCTTCGCCAACGTCGTCGTCCGCAACTTCCGGCTGCCCGCCGCGGCCCTGGTGCTCCTGCTGCTCTCGAGCCTGGTGATCGGCGTGGCGTACCCGGCGATCGTGCAGCAGTTCGTCGTCCGCCCGAGCGCCGACCAGCGCGAGGCGGCCTACATCGAGCGGGCGATCACCTCTACCCGGGCGGCCTACGGGCTGACCGACGTCGACTACGTCGACTTCGCCCAGCAGACCACCGGCGACGACGTCGACACCGACGCCGCGCTGGCCGAGCTGCGGGCCGACGACGCGACGATCCCGAACGCCCGTCTGCTCGACCCCAACGTGCTGGCCGGGACCTTCACCGCCCGCCAGCAGATCCGCAACGTCTACGGCTTCCCGGAGAAGCTCGACATCGACCGCTACACGATCAACGGGGAGACCCGCGACTACGTCGTCGCCGTCCGGGAGCTCGACAGCGGCAGCCTGTCCGAGAACCAGGACACCTGGATCAACCGGCACACCGTCTACACGCACGGCAACGGCTTCGTCGCGGCACCGGCCAACCAGGTGGTGACCGGCCAGGAGGGCGGCGAGCCGAACTTCACCAGCCGCGACCTGCCCACGACCGGCGACATCGACGTCGACCAGGCCCGGATCTACTACGGCGAGCTGATCCAGAACGGCGGTCAGGACGTCTACTCGGTCGTGGGTGCTCCCGAGGGTGCCGAGCCGCGGGAGTTCGACCGGCCGGAGGACGGCTCCGACGGCGAGGTGAACAACACCTACGACGGCGAGGGCGGCGTCGCGATCGGCAGCTTCTTCCGCCAGCTGACCTTCGCGATCCACTACCGGGAGCGGAACTTCCTGCTCTCCGGCGCGGTCAACGACGCCTCGAAGGTGCTCTACGTCCGCGACCCGCGCCAGCGGGTGGAGAAGGCCGCGCCGTTCCTCGAGGTCGACGGCGACCCCTACCCGGCGGTGGTCGACGGCCGGGTGACCTGGATCCTCGACGGCTACACGACGTCGGACGCCTACCCCTACGCCGAGCGGATGGAGCTCGGCGAGGCGGCGGCCGATGCGCTGACCGGCACGGGTACGACCGCGCTGCCCAACGACCAGTTCAACTACATCCGCAACTCGGTCAAGGCCACCGTCGACGCCTACAGCGGCGAGGTGACCCTCTTCGAGTGGGACGAGAACGACCCGGTGCTCAAGGCGTACACGGCCGCCTTCCCGGGCGTGGTCGAGCCGCGTGAGGCCATGAGCGAGGAGCTCGTCAGCCACGTCCGGTACCCCGAGGACCTGTTCAAGCTGCAGCGGGACATCCTGACCCGCTACCACGTGAGCAACCCGACGGACTTCTACAACCAGAACGACCGCTGGGCGGTGCCGGCCGACCCGACGGTCGACACCGAGGAGGCGCAGCCGCCGTACTACATCCTGGCCGCTCGGGCCGAGGAGGACGGTGGCCCGACGTTCCAGCTGACCAGCGCGCTCAACGCCTTCCGCCGGCAGAACCTGTCGGCCTTCATCTCCGCGTCCAGCGACCCGGACACCTACGGCTCGATCCAGGTGCTGCGGCTGCCGGGCAACACGCCCTTCCGCGGACCGCAGCAGGTGCAGCAGTCGTTCAACACCAACGACGAGGTCGCGCGTGACCTGACGCTGTTCAACAGCCGGGACTCGCAGGCGGTGTTCGGCAACCTGCTGACCCTGCCGCTCGGCGGCAACGGCCTGCTCTACGTCCAGCCGCTGTACGTGGAGGGGACGGGGGAGAACTCCTTCCCGCTGCTGCGCAAGGTGCTGGTCAACTACGGCGGGCGGGTCGGCTACGCCGACACCCTCTCCGACGCCCTCGACCAGGTCTTCGGGGCCGGGGCGGGCGAGGCGGCCACCGACAGCGGCGACACCGGGACGACGCCGGACACCGAGGAACCGACGCCACCGACCGAGCCGACCACACCGGCCGAGCCGACGACCCCACCGGCGGACGGCGGGACGCCCGCGCCGGGGCTGGACGCCGCGGTGGCCGAGCTCGACGCGGCGCTGCAGGCCCTGTCCGACGCCCAGCGCAGCGGTGACTTCGCCGCCCAGGGCGCCGCGCTCGCCCGGCTGCAGGCCGCCGTCGAGGCGTACGAGGCCGCCCAGGCGGGTGGGGCGGCGCCCCCGACCGGCTGACGCCCGGGAGCGGGGGTGCGTCCCGGACGCACCCCCGCCCCCCGCCCCGGCGTGGGGCGGGGTAGGGTGGTCTCACCGACGCGGGGTGGAGCAGCTCGGTAGCTCGCTGGGCTCATAACCCAGAGGTCGCAGGTTCGAATCCTGCCCCCGCTACCACGGACGAGGGCCGGCGCTGGTGCGCCGGCCCTCGTCGCGTTCTCCCGCTCCTCGTACGAGGAGCCGCCCTCCCGGCGCGATCGACGTGACCCTGCTGACACGGCACCAGGGACGCCCGCTACGGTAATCCCCATGTCTCTGGTCGGGATTGTGCGGTTTGCGCTCGTGGAGCGCCGCCACGTCGACCTGCTGCGGTGCGCCAGCGCGCTCTGTACGGCCTGACGTCCGTCCAGCCCGCCATCCCCCAGCAACGCCCGGAGACCTCCCGTGACCCTGCTCGCAGCACCCACGACCGCCCCTGCCCCCGCCCTCGCGCCCGCTCGCGGCGTCCTCGACATCGAGCGGCTCGAGCCCCGCTTCGGCGCCCGCGTCCACGGCGTCGACCTCGCCCGCGTCACCGACGACCAGGTCCGCGCCATCCGCACCGCGCTCGCCGAGCACAAGGTGCTGTTCTTCTCCGGCCAGCACGACCTGCACCCCGACAGCCAGGTCGCGCTCGGCCGGCGGCTGGGCGAGGTGACCGAGTCGCACCCGGTGGTGCCGGGCGTCGACGAGGAGCACCCGGAGATCTACGCCCTCGACAGCGCCCAGGGCGGCTTCGCCGACGTCTGGCACACCGACGTCACCTTCGTCCGCCGCCCGCCGCTGGGCTCGGTCCTGCGGGCGGTCGTCCTGCCGCCCACCGGTGGCGACACCCAGTGGGCCGACCTCCAGCTCGCCTACGAGTCGCTCAGCGAGCCGGTGCGGCGCCTGGCCGACCAGCTGGTCGCGGTGCACGACGGCACGCGGGAGTTCGGCTACTACCTCGCCCAGCGCGAGGCGCGGACGAAGTGGGAGAGCGAGCAGTTCCAGGCGTTCGTCCCCGTCGAGCACCCGGTCGTGCGGGTGCACCCGGAGACCGGCCGCAAGGGTCTGTTCGTCAACCCCGGCTTCGTCTCCCACATCGCGGGCGTCTCCGACGCCGAGAGCCGGTACCTGCTCGACCTCTTCTACGCCCACATCACCAAGCCGGAGCACGTCGTGCGGCACCGGTGGTCGGTCGGCGACGTCGTCATGTGGGACAACCGCTCGACCGTGCACTACGCCAACCGCGACTACGGCGACCAGCGGCGGGTCATGCACCGCATCACGCTCCGGGGTGACGAGCCGATCGGTCCGACTGGCGCCTGACCACCTAGGTGGACGACGCTCGTACCGAGAACTGACCGCACGGCGAGGCGCAGGTCCCTCCGAGGGGACCTGCGCCTCGTCGCACGACCACCTCCGCCGGCGTGCCCACCCGGCGCCTCCACGAGAGAAGACCCCATGCTGCGCACCTCGATCCGTCCCCGAGCGTCCGCGGTGGCGCTGGCCGCCCTCCTCGCCGCGACCGCCACCGGGTGCAGCGCCGAGGAGGGTGCCGGTGGTGGGGAGGGGATCACCGTCCAGGCCGCCCAGTACAGCTGGACGGCCGCCGGCCTGACCAACGCCATCCTCGGCGAGATCGCCGCCGACAACCCCGATCTGGGCGTGACGTCCCTGCAGACCACGCAGCTGGACCCCGCCGCGGCGTGGGCCGGTGCGCAGCGCGGGGACATCGACCTGCTGACCGAGGTGGCCCTGCCCAACCAGCAGGAGCTCGCCGACAGCGCCGCCGAGCAGGTCGAGATCGTCTCGCAGACCTACGGCGACGCCGCGCAGGGCTGGTTCGTGCCCGCCTACGCCGTCGAGCCCGGCGGCCCGCTCGAGGGGCTGACCAGCGTCACGCAGCTCAACGACTACGCCGAGCAGCTGGGCAACAAGTTCTACGACGCCGACCCCGGATACATCACCACCGAGCAGAACGCCAAGCGGCTCGCGGGGTACGGCATCACGCTCGAGCACGTCGTCTCCAGCGAGGCGGCCGAGCTGGCGCAGCTGGAGAACTCCTACAGCCGCGAGGAGCCGATCGTGCTGTACCTCTACCACCCGCACGCGGTCTTCGCGCAGTACGAGATGGTCCAGCTCGAGGAGCCCACGCCCTACACCGAGGGCTGCCTGACCACCGGCGACGGCGCGTGCGCGATGCCCTCCTACAGCGCGAACATCGCCGCGAGCACGGAGCTGCAGGAGCAGGCGCCCGGGTTCGCCGACCTGCTGGTCGACCTGCGCATCTCCGTCGAGGAGATGGAGCGGATGCAGAAGCAGGTCGACGTCGACGGCGAGGAGGTCGCCGACGTCGCGCGGCAGTGGGTCGACGACCACGCCGACCAGATCGACGAGTGGGTCGGCTGACGTGGCGCCGGTGCTGCGCGCGACCGGGCTGACGAAGGTCTTCGGGGCGCGCGAGCAGGAGGCGCTGCGGCTGGCCGGGGAGGGCATCGGGCGCGACGAGATCCTGCAGCGGACCGGGAGCACGCTCGCCGTCCACGACGTCGGCTTCAGCGTCGAGCGCGGGGAGCTGTTCGTCATCATGGGACTGTCCGGGTCGGGGAAGTCGACCCTCGTCCGCCTGCTCAACCGGCTCATCGAGCCCAGTGCCGGCACGGTCGAGGTCGACGGCCAGGACCTGCGGGCGCTCGGTGACGCCGACCTGCGGGCGCTGCGCAACGACAAGGTCAGCATGGTGTTCCAGCACTTCGCGCTGCTCCCGCACCGGACCGTGCGGGAGAACGCGGCCTACGCGCTCAAGGTCCGCGGGGTCGCCGCTGCCGAGCAGCGGGAGCGGGCCGACTGGGCGCTGCGCACGGTGGGGCTGCTGGACCGGGCCGACGCCCGGCCCGACGAGCTCTCCGGTGGCATGCAGCAGCGCGTGGGCCTGGCCCGCGCGCTGGCCGCCGACTCCGACGTCCTGCTCATGGACGAGCCGTTCTCCGCGCTGGACCCGCTGATCCGGCGCGACATGCAGGACCTGCTGGTGCGGCTGCAGACCGAGCTGCGCAAGACCATCGTCTTCATCACGCACGACCTCAACGAGGCCATGCGGCTGGGTGACCGCATCCTGATGCTCAAGGACGGGCGGACCGTGCAGCTGGGCACCGGGCCGGAGATCATCTCCGCGCCGGCCGACGACTACGTCGCCGACTTCACCTCCGACGTGGACCGGACCCGTGTGCTCACCGCGGGTGACCTGCTGCGCGAGCCGCGGATGACCGCCCGGCTCGGCCAGTCCACGGGGGAGGTGCTGCGCACCCTCGGTGCCGCGGAGGCCAACGGGGTGTACGTGCTCGACGGCGACCGGCGGGTCGCGGGGGTGGCGCGCGACGACCTGCTGGCCCGCGCGCTGCAGGAGGGCCGGACGGCCGTCGGCCCGCGGGAGCTGGTCGCCGACTACGCCACGATCGCCCCGGACCGCCCGCTGGTCGAGTTCGTCCACCTCGTCGGGCGCCACCCGGTGCCCCTGGGCGTCGTGGACGACGACGGGCGGCTGCTGGGCGTGGTGCCACGGGCGGCCGTGCTGGACGCGCTGGCCGCCGTCCCCGCGCGACGGGAGGGCTGACGATGCCGGACATCCCCCTCGGACAGTGGGTGGCCGACCTCATCGACTGGCTGCTGGCCACGGTGCCGTGGCTGTTCGACGCCATCTCGGCGGTCATGCAGGTCCTCGTCGACGGGCTGACCGACACGCTGACCACGCCCCCGCCGGTGGTGTGGATCGTCGTCCTCGCGCTGGTCGCGCTGCTCGTCCGCGGGTGGGGGCTGGCGCTCTACACGGTGCTGGCGTTCCTGCTGGTCGTCTCGCTGGAGCTGTGGGTCGAGACGATGCAGACCCTCGCGCTGGTCCTCGTCGCGGCGGTCATCGCCACGGCGATCAGCGTGCCCATCGGGATCCTGGCCGCCCGCAACCGGGCGGTCAGCGTCGTCGTCCGGCCGGTCCTGGACTCCATGCAGACGACGCCGGTCTTCGTCTACCTCATCCCGGCCGTCTTCTTCTTCGGCGTGGGTGTCGTGCCCGGCGTCGTGGCGACCATCCTGTTCGCCATCCCGCCCGGCGTGCGGCTGACCGAGCTCGGCATCCGGCACGTCGACCGGGAGGTCGTCGAGGCCGCGCAGGCCTTCGGCGCGCGACCCGGGCAGATCCTGCGGGAGGTCCAGCTGCCGCTGGCGCTGCCGTCGATCATGGCCGGCGTCAACCAGGTCATCATGCTGGCGCTGTCGATGGTGGTCACGGCCGGACTGCTCGGCGCCGCCGGCCTCGGCGCGGTGGTGGTGCGGGCGGTGACCCAGCTCGACGTCGCGTCCGGCTTCGAGGGCGGTCTGGCCGTCGTCCTGCTCGCCATCTTCCTCGACCGGCTGACGGCGGCCTTCGGCCAGCGGACGGCGCTGTCGCGGTTGCTGCGGGCCAGGACGCGGCGCCCGTCCGGCGGGGCCGCGGAGCCGGCGACCCCGCGGCCGGAGGAGCCCGCGGCGGCCGGCGCGCGGTCACCCGCCTGACGGCGGGCTCCACCGGCCGCCGCGGCACGACCCCGCGGGGACGTGTACAGTCGGTCCTACCGACGCGGGGTGGAGCAGCTCGGTAGCTCGCTGGGCTCATAACCCAGAGGTCACAGGTTCGAATCCTGTCCCCGCTACTGGCACGAGGGCCCCGGAGCTGCTGCTCCGGGGCCCTCGTCGTGTCCGGAACACCTCCGCCGGTCGCCCGGTTGGCGAAGGGCATGGAACCCACCGTGCACGACGCCCCCGACGCCGAGCGCTACGAGATCCGCGACGGCGACCGCCTGCTGGGCCTGGCCGCCTACCAGCGCCACGGCGAGCAGGTGGTCTTCACCCACACCGAGATCGACCCCGACGCCGAGGGATCGGGCTTGGGCGGCACGCTCGTGCGGGGTGCGCTGGACGACGTCCGGGAGAAGGGCGGCCGGGTCGTGCCCCGCTGTTCGTTCGTGCGCGGTTGGATCGAGCGCCACCCGGAGTACGGCGACCTGGTCGCCCACGACTCCTGACGGGCGGGCCCCCGCGCCGGCTGAGAAGCTGGAGCGCGTGCGTGTCCTCCTGGCCGGCTGGTTCAGCTTCGACGAGGTGATCGCCACCGTCGGCGACGAGCTGGGCGGGGACACCGTCGGCCGGTGGCTGACCGAGCTCGGGGTGCCCTTCGACGTCGCCGTCGCGCCGTTCCTCGAGCGGGGGGTGGACTGGCGCGACGTCGACCCCGCCGACTACACCCACCTGGTCTTCGTCACCGGCCCGATCCGGGACGCACCGCTGCTGCGCGAGCTCACCGGCACCTTCGCCGGGTGTCGTCGCTGGGCGGTCAACGTGTCGGTGGTCGAGGAGGCCGGCCGGGCGCTGTTCGACGAGGTGTGGGAGCGGGACGACGAGGGGGTCACCCGCCCCGACCTCGCGCTCGAGGGCCCCGTGCAGGACGCCCCGGTGGTCGCGGTCGCCTTCACCCCGGCGCAGGGGGAGTACGGCGACCGCAGCAGCGCCGACCGGGTCCGCGAGGAGATCGAGGAGTGGCTGGCCAGCCGGCAGCTGCCCTGGTTCGAGCTCGGGATGGACCAGTACGAGAAACCCCACCCGCGCCGGCCGGCGCAGGTGGAGGCGCTGGTCGCGCGGGCCGACGTCGTGGTGAGCATGCGGCTGCACGGGCTGGTGCTCGGCCTGAGGTCCGGCCGGCCGGTGGTCGCCTGCGACCCGATCACCGGCGGGGCCAAGGTGACCCGGCAGGCCGCGGCGCTCGACTGGCCGGTGGTGCTGCCGGCGGAGGACGTCGCCGCCGGCACGCTGGACGCCGCGCTGACCCGCTGCCTGTCCGGCGAGCTGGACGGCGCGGTCGCCGGTGCCCCGTGCCCGCGGGGCCGAGGGCAACGCCCGGGCCCGGGAGTGGCTGGCGAGCCGGCTCGCGGACTGACCCGGACCACACGGCGGGCTGTGTTGCCCGTCACGCCGCGCGGTCTCTAGCGTGGCCTGACCGCTCCACGCCGAGGAGGCCCGCTGTGACCGTCAGCCCCCAGGACGTCGACCTCGCGACCGTCGACCTCTCCGACCGGGACTGGTGGACGACGCCGCCGGCGTACCGGCACGCCGCGTTCGACCGGCTGCGGCGCGAGCAGCCCCTCGCCTTCTTCGCCGAGCCCGACATCCCCGGCCTCCCGGCCGGCCCCGGCTACCACGCGGTCACCCGCTACGCCGACCTCGAGGCGATCAGCTCCCAGCCGGCGGTGTTCTGCTCCGGCAGGGGCGCGGTGTCGATGCAGGACGTCCCGGCCGAGCTCCACGAGTTCTTCGGGTCGCTGATCAGCATGGACGACCCGCGGCACGCCAAGATCCGCCGGATCGTGTCGAAGACGTTCACGCCGCGGATGCTGGAGCGGACGCTGGACTCGGTGCGCGCGATCGTCGACGACGTCCTGGCGCGGGCCCGGGCGAAGGCCGAGGCGGGCGACGGCACCATCGACGTCGTCGCCGACGTCGCCGCGCCGATCCCGCTGCGGGTCATCTGCGACATGATGGGCGTCCCCGAGGAGGACCGGCCCGGCGTGCTGGCGAACTCCAACATCGTCCTGTCGGGTGGCGACCCGGAGCTCATCGAGAACGACGACCCGCTGACCGCCTTCCTCACCGCGGGCATGGAGATGGCCGCGCTGATGGAGCGGCTGGCCGCCGAGCGGCTGAGCGACCCCCGCGACGACCTGACCACGGCGCTGGTCCGATCGGAGGTCGACGGCGAGCGGCTGACGCACCAGGAGATCGCCTCGTTCTTCATCCTGCTCCTGGTGGCCGGCAACGAGACGACCCGCAACGCGATCTCGCAGGGGCTGCTGGCGCTGTCCGAGCACCCCGACCAGTGGGCGCGGTGGGCCGCCGACCCGGGGCTGGACCGCACCGGCGTCGAGGAGGTCGTCCGGTGGGTCAGCCCGGTGACCTGGATGCGCCGCACCGCCACCCGGGACGGCGAGATCGACGGGCACCGCTTCACCGCGGGCGAGAAGTTCCTGCTCTTCTACGCCGCGGCCAACCGCGACCCCGAGGTCTTCGCCGACCCGCAGCGCTTCGACGTCAGCCGCGACCCCAACCCGCACGTCGGCTTCGGCTCGAAGGGCCCGCACTTCTGCCTGGGCGCGCACCTGGCCCGCCGCGAGCTGCAGGTCACCTTCCGTGCCATCTTCGACCAGCTGCCCGACCTCGAGGTGACCGGCCCGCCCGACCGGCTGGCGTCGTCGTTCGTCAACGGGCTCAAGCGGCTGCCGGCCCGGCTGACCGGGGACCGCTGATGCGGGTCACCGTCGACCGCGAGCGCTGCGTCGGCTCCGGGCAGTGCGAGCTGCTCGCACCCGAGGTCTTCGAGGTCGACGACGACGGCGCGGTCCGGGTGCTGCAGGAGCAGCCGGACGACGACGGCGCCGTCCGGGACGCCGTGCAGCAGTGCCCGACCGGCGCGCTGTCGGCCGAGGAGTAGCCCTCAGGCCAGCGCCTGCTCCAGGTCGGCGAGCAGGTCCTCGGCGTCCTCGATGCCCACCGAGAGCCGGACGAGGTCGCCGGGCACCTCCAGCGGCGAGCCGGCCGCGCTGGCGTGCGTCATCCGGGCCGGGTGCTCGATCAGGGACTCGACGCCGCCCAGGGACTCGGCCAGCGTGAACAGCTGCGACCGCTCGCAGGCCCGCAGTGCGGCCTCCTCGCCGCCGGCCAGCCGGAACGAGAGCATCCCGCCGAAGCCGGACATCTGCTTGGCGGCGACGTCGTGGCCCGGGTGGTCGGGCAGGCCCGGGTAGCGCACCGAGGTGACCGCGTCGTGCGCGAGCAGGAACTCGGCGACCCGGGCGGCGTTGGCCTGGTGCCGGTCCATCCGCACGCCCAGGGTCTTGATGCCGCGCAGCACGAGCCAGTCCGACAGCGGGCCGGAGACCGCGCCCATCGCGTTCTGGTGGTACGCGAGCCGCTCGGCCAGGTCGGCGTCGTCCCCGACGACCAGGGCGCCGCCGACGACGTCGGAGTGCCCGCCCAGGTACTTGGTCGTCGAGTGGACGACGACGTCGGCGCCCAGCGTCAGCGGCTGCTGCAGGTAGGGCGAGGCGAAGGTGTTGTCGACGACGAGCAGCGCCCCCGCCCCGTGCGCGACCTCGGCCACCAGCGCGATGTCGGCGACGTTGAGCAGCGGGTTGGTCGGCGTCTCGCACCAGACGACCCGGGTGCTCGGCCGGATCGCCGCCCGCAGCGCGTCGACGTCGTTGAGGTCGGCCGGCGTGTGCTCCACACCCCAGCGCGAGGCGACCCGCGAGATGAGCCGGTAGGTGCCGCCGTAGGCGTCGCCCCCGAGGACGACGTGGCTGCCGGGCTCGCAGACCGCGCGCAGCAGGGTGTCCTCGGCGGCCAGGCCGGAGGCGAACGCCAGCCCCGTGCGGCCCTGCTCGAGGGCGGCGAGCGCCTCCTGCAGCGCCGTCCGGGTGGGGTTGGCGCTGCGCGCGTACTCGTAGCCGCCGCGCAGGCCGCCGACGCCGTCCTGCTTGAACGTGGTCGCCAGGTGCAGCGGGACGACGACGTCGCCGGTGGCCGGGTCCGGGTCCTGGCCGGCGTGGATGGCGCGGGTGTTGAAGCCGGGGAGCCCCGGGGAGCCGGTCATGCGTCCACGGTAGGAGCCGACAGGGCCGACGACGTGCCGGCGAGGTGCCCCAGCACGTCCTGCCGGGTGACGACGCCGGCCGGCTTGCCCTCCTCGTGCACGAGCAGCGCGTCCGCCGTGCCCAGGGCCGACACCGCGGCGCTGACCGGCTCGCCGGAGCCGATGATCGGCAGCGGCGGCGACATGTGCCGCTCCACCCGGTCGGAGAGGCTGGCCCGACCGGCGAACAGCGCGTCGAGCAGCGTCTTCTCCTCGACCGACCCGACGACCTCCCCGGCGGTCACCGGTGGCTCGGCGCGCACCACCGGCAGCTGGCTGACGCCGTACTCGCGCAGGATGTCGATGGCGTCGCGCACCGTCTCGTTGGGGTGGGTGTGCACGAGCTCCGGCGTCGCCCCGCCCTTCTCCGCGAGCAGCTCGCCGACGGTGCCCTGCGTGGCCTGCTCCAGGAAGCCGTAGTCGGCCATCCAGTCGTCGTTGTAGATCTTGCCGAGGTAGCCGCGGCCGCCGTCGGGCAGGAGCACCACGACGACGTCGTCCCTCGTCAGCCGCTGCGCGGCGCGCAGCGCGCCGGCCACCGCCATGCCGCAGGAGCCACCGACGAGCAGGCCCTCCTCGCGGGCCAGCCGCCGGGTCATCGCGAAGGAGTCGCCGTCGGTGACGGCGACGATCTCGTCGGCGATCGAGCGGTCGTAGGCGTCGGGCCAGAAGTCCTCGCCGACGCCCTCGACCAGGTAGGGGCGGCCGGTGCCGCCGGAGTAGACCGAGCCCTCGGGGTCGACGCCGACCACGCGCACCCGCCCGCCGGAGGCCTCCTTGAGGTAGCGGCCGGTGCCGCTGATCGTGCCGCCGGTGCCGACCCCGGTGACGAAGCAGGTCACCCGCCCGTCGGTCTGCTCCCAGATCTCCGGCCCGGTGCTCTCGTAGTGCGACCGCGGGTTGGCCGGGTTGGCGTACTGGTCGGGCTTCCAGCCGCCGGGCGTCTCGCGGGCCAGCCGGTCGGAGACCGAGTAGTAGGAGCGCGGGTCGGCGGGGTCGACGGCGGTCGGGCAGACGTGCACCTCGGCGCCGTAGGCCTTGAGCACGTCGATCTTCTCCTTGCCGACCTTGTCGGGGCAGACGAAGACGCAGCGGTAGCCGCGCTGCTGGGCCACCAGCGCCAGCCCGATGCCGGTGTTGCCGCTGGTCGGCTCCACGATCGTCCCGCCCGGCCGCAGCGCGCCGCTGGCCTCGGCGGCGTCGACCATCCGGACGGCGATGCGGTCCTTCACCGAGCCGCCGGGGTTGAGGTACTCGACCTTGGCCAGCACCAGGGGCGCGTCCGGCCCGAGGTCGCGGGTCACGGACGTCAACCGGACCAGCGGGGTGTTCCCGACCAGCTCGATGACGTTCTCGACGTACTGCACGGGGAGCCCTCCTCGGCGGGCGGCCGGTCGCCGGCCCGTCGCCGCCCATCCCACCAGACCGGACCGGCGCGCGCCGGGTGTCGGGGCTCCGGGCGCCGGGCACCGCACCGGACATGACCGCGACCGTCCCCGCCGTGCCGCTCGCCGGCGGCGGCACCATGCCGCTGCTCGGGTTCGGCACCTGGCAGATGACCGGGTCCACCTGCTACGACGCCGTCCGCACGGCCCTGGACGCCGGCTACCGGCACCTCGACACCGCGACGGTGTACCGCAACGAGGCCGAGGTCGGTCGGGCGCTGCGCGACTCCGGGGTCGACCGCGCCGAGGTCTTCGTGACCACCAAGCTGCCGCCGCGTGAGGCCGGGCGGGCCGAGGCCACGCTGGCGGCGTCCCTCGACGCGCTCGGTGTCGACGCGGTCGACCTGTGGCTGGTGCACTGGCCGCCCGGCGGGGCCGGGGAGGACCTGTGGGAGCGCTTCGTCGCCGCCCGCGAGGCCGGCCGGGCCCGCGCCGTCGGCGTCAGCAACTACTCGCTGGACCAGGTCGACCGGCTGACGCAGGTGACCGGCGTGACGCCGGAGGTGAACCAGGTCAGCTGGGCGCCGTCGCGCTACGACGCCGCGGTCGAGGCCGGGCACCGCGAGCGGGGCGTCGTCCTGGAGGGCTACAGCCCGTTCAGGAACACCGACCTGCACGACCCGGTGCTGCGCGAGGTCGCCGACGCGCACGGCGTCACCCCGGCGCAGGTGGTGCTGCGCTGGCACGTCGAGCACGACGTCGTCGTCATCCCCAAGTCGGCCACCCCGGAGCGGATCCGGGCCAACCTGGCCATCGGGGACCTCGCGCTGTCCGACGACGAGGTCACCCGCATCGACGGCCTGGCGCGACGCTGAGCCGCCGGCCGGCGGGTGCCGCTACGGCGTCGGCCCGGTCCCCCCGCCGGCAGCCGCGGCCGACGCCGCCGACGCGTCCCCGGCCGGCTGCGGTGCGGCGTCGGCGCGCCGGGTGACCGGCTTCCGGGACTCGCCGGCCAGCGCCGGCCGGACGTCGATCAGCGGCGCGACCAGGCCCGTCGTCGGCCGGGTCACCGGTGTCAGGTCGGGTGCCGTGCGCCGCGCGCGCCGGGAGCGCAGCGCGGTGACCAGGTCGAGCAGCGCCAGCCCGGAGGCGGCGACGGTGGCGGTGCGCAGGCGGCGGTACCGCTCGCCGCGCCGGTTGGACAGCGCGACGCCCATGGCGGTGAGGTCCAGCGCGTCGCCGACGACGCGGGTCCACGCCCAGCCGGGCCGGCCGGCGAGCAGGCCGGAGGCGTGCACCAGTTCCCGGACGCCGACGGCGGTGATGACCGGCAGCGCGTTGGGGGAGTCGTCGACCCCGCTGACCCGGGCCACGCCCATGGGGGAGACCAGCATCGAGGTGCCCAGGCCGAGGCTGGCCAGGCCGAGCAGTCGGGCCGTCCGGCGGCGGGCGGGGCTGGAGCTCATGGGTCCTCCCGGGAGGTCGCTGCCCCCGGCGGCTACCCGCGCGGCCCCGGGGGAAACGGCCGGTGGCGGCCCGGCGGACGGCGGGACGAGGATTGCGGGCATGACCCCTCCCGTCGGCACCCGCACCCTCGGCCGCGACGGCCTGACCGTCTCCGCGCTCGGCCTCGGCTGCATGGGCATGAGCCAGAGCTACGGCACCGCCGACCGCGACGAGTCGGTGGCGACGATCCACCGGGCGCTCGACCTCGGCGTCACGTTCCTCGACACCTCCGACGTCTACGGCGACGGGCACAACGAGGAGCTGGTGGGGGAGGCGATCGCCGGTCGGCGCGACGAGGTGCAGCTGGCCACCAAGTTCTCGCTGTCGCGTCGTGACGGCGGGATGGTCGTCGACGGCCGGCCGGAGAACGTCCGTGCCTGCGTCGAGGCCAGCCTGCGCCGGCTGCGCGTCGACGTCATCGACCTCTACTACCAGCACCGCGTCGACCCGGCGGTGCCGATCGAGGACACCGTCGGCGCGATGGCCGAGCTGGTGCGGCAGGGCAAGGTCCGCCACCTCGGGCTCTCGGAGGCCTCGGCCGCGTCGATCCGGCGTGCCGTCGCCGTCCACCCGGTCGCGGCACTGCAGAGCGAGTGGTCGCTGTGGACCCGCGACCTCGAGGACACCGTGCTCGGGGTCGCCCGCGAGCACGGCATCGGCATCGTGCCGTTCAGCCCGCTCGGCCGCGGCTTCCTCACCGGGGCGATCCGCGGCCCCGAGGACTTCGACGAGGACGACTGGCGCCGCGGCCACCCGCGCTTCACCGGGGAGGCGTTCACGGCCAACCTCCGGCTGGTCGACGCCGTCCGGGCCATGGCGGAGGAGAAGGGGTGCACGCCCGGTCAGCTGGCCCTGGCCTGGGTGCTCGCACAGGGCGACGACGTCGTGCCGATCCCCGGCACCAAGCGGCGCAGCTACCTGGAGGAGAACGTCGCCGCGGTGGCCCTGGAGCTCTCGGACGGCGACCTGGCGCGGCTGGGCGAGATCGCCCCGCCCGGGGTGGCGCAGGGCGGGCGCTACCCCGACGCCTCCTACGCCTACGGCGACAGCCCCGAGCGGGCCGCGTGACCACCTCCACCGGCACCCTGCGCGTGCCCGGCGCCGACGGCGTCGCGGTCGCCGTGCACCGGTGGGGGGCACCCGGCGCGCTCCCGCCGGTCTACCTCCAGCACGGCTTCGTCGCGGACACCCGGCTCAACTGGGTCGGCACCGGGGCGGTCGCGGCCCTCCTGTCGGCCGGGCGGGAGGTCGTCGGCGTCGACGCCCGCGGGCACGGGAGGTCGGACAAGCCGCACGACCCCGTCGCCTACGGGGAGGCCCGGATGGCCGACGACCTGCGGCGGGTGGCCGACGCGCTCGGTCACGACTCCTTCGACCTGGCCGGCTACTCGATGGGCGCGACGGTCGTGATGCTGACCGCCGTCACCGACCGGAGGGTGCGCCGGCTGGTGGTCTGCGGTGCCGGCGCCGCGTTCGTCGAGCCCGGTGGTGCCGAGCGACACTCCGTGCTGATGGGAGGGCTGGCCGCCGCACTGGACGCGGCCGACGTCGCCGACGTGCGTGATCCCGCCACCGTCTTCTACCGCCGGCTGGCCGACGCCCTCAACGCCGACCGGCGCGCTCTCGCCGCGCACGCCCGCTCGCTGCACACCCGGGGTGCCGACCTGGCCGCCATCACCGCGCCCACGCTGGTCCTCGCCGGCGACGCCGATCCGCTGGCGGTCCGCCCCGAGGTGCTCGCCGCCGCCATCCCCGGCGCCCGGGTGGCCGTCGTCCCCGGTGACCACTCGACCGCGCTCCGGACGCCGGCCTTCGCCGCGGCGCTGGTCGGCTTCCTCGGGGAGGCGTCGTGACCGACCCGACCTGCGGCGTCGCGCACGGCGCCCCCGCCCCCGCGGTCACCGGCCGCGTGCTGGTGGCGGTGTTCGCCTCGCCGGTGGCCGAGGTGCTGCAGCGGTGGGCGCCGGAGCTGGGCTTCCGCACCGTGCTGCTCGACCCCGACCCGGCGCGCGGGGCCGGCGTCGTCGGCCTGGCCGACCTGACGGAGGACCTGTCCGACGCCGACGTCGTCGTCACCGACCACCACCGCCCGGAGCTGGGCGAGGTGCTGCGCGACGCGCTCGCCCGGCCGGTGCGCTGGGTGGGCGTGATGGGCAACCCGCGGCACGAGGGCCCGCACGTCGCCGCGCTGGCCGCCCTCGGGGTGCCGCCCGAGGAGGTCGCCCGCGTGCACCGGCCCATCGGGCTCGACATCGGCTCCCGGACGCCGGCCGAGATCGCACTGAGCACGCTGGCCGGGCTGCTCGCCGACCGCAACGGCCGCAGCGGCGGCACGCACCGCCCGACGTGAGCGACGTCCTGCTCGGTGCCGACCTCGGCACCAGCGGGCTCAAGCTCGCCGCGCTCGACGCCGCCGGCGCGACCGTCGCCGAGGCCGAGGTCGACTACGCGGTCGACAGCCCGCAGCCGGGCTGGGCGGAGACCGACGTCGGCACCTGGCGGGCGGCACTCGACGCCGCGCTGGAGCAGGTGGCCCCGGCGCTGCGCGGCGTCACCGTCCGGGGGCTGGGGCTGTCCGGGCAGATGCACGGCGCCGTCCTCGTCGACGACGCCGGCGCCGCGCTCGCCCCGGCGCTGCTGTGGCCCGACCGGCGGGCCGTCGCCGAGCTGCACCGGTGGCGCGAGCTCCCCGCGGCCGACCGTGCCGCCCTGGCCAACCCGCTGGTGCCCGGCATGACCGGGCCGCTGCTGGCCTGGCTGGGCGCGCACCGGCCCGGGCTGCTGGCCCGCGCCGCCGGCGTGCTGCTGCCCAAGGACGCGCTGCGCGCCACGCTCCTGCCGGGGGCCGACTGGCGCCGCACCGACCGCAGCGACGCCTCGGCGACCCTGCTGTGGGACGTCCCCGGCGACCGCTGGTCGACGGCCGCCACGGCCGCCGCCGGCGTCGACCCGGGCCTGCTGCCCGCCGTCGTCCCGGGGTCGGCCGTGGCCGGCACCGCCGGCCTGCTGGGCACCGAGGTGCCGGTCGTCGTCGGTGGCGCGGACACGCCGCTGGCACTGCTGGCGGCCGGCACCCGCACCGGCGTCCAGGTGAACCTCGGGACCGGTGCGCAGCTGCTGCGGCCGGGGTGGACGCCCGCTCCGGTCGCCGACCCGGTGGTGCACGCCTACGCCGACACCCAGCACGGCTGGTACGCCATGGCCGCGCTGCAGAACGGCGGGCTGGCGTGGTCCTGGGTGCGCGAGGTCCTCGGCCTGTCCTGGGAGGGGCTGCTCGACGCGGCCGCGACCGCGGAGCCCGGGGCCGGGGGCGTCGTCTTCCGGCCGTTCCTGACCGGCGAGCGCGGCGGGGTGGCCGGGCCGGACGCGCGGGGGAGCTGGTCGGGGCTGACCGCGGGCACCACCCGGGCCGACCTCGCCCGGGCCGCGCTCGAGGGTGTCGCCCTCGCCGTCGGCGCGGCGCTCGACCTGCTCGACGTCCCCGACGACGGCGCGCCCGTCGTGCTCACCGGGGGCGGTGCCCGCTCGCCGCTCGTCCAGCGCCTGCTGGCCGACGTGCTGGGCCGGCCGGTGGTCCACCTGCAGGTGCGCAGCGCCTCGGCGACCGGCGCCGCGCTCCTGGCCGCGGCCGGGGTCGGCGCCGACCTCGAGGCGCGCCGGGAGCTCGGCACCGTGGTCGAGCCGGCTCCCCACGAGGGGCTGGACCGGGCGCGGGAGCGCTGGCGGCGGGGCTGAGCGCGGCGGCCGGCATGGAACGGCGCGGGCCCGGGCACCGTTGGAGGAGACGACGGGGGCCCGACGGGCCCCGGCGAGAGGAGGAACGCGACATGGCGTCGGTGTTCGACAAGGTGGCCCAGTTCGCCCGCAGCCCCAAGGGCCAGCAGGCGCTCCGACAGGTCACCACCAAGGCCCAGCAGATGGCCAAGGACCCCAAGACCAAGGCGCGGATCGACGACGCGCGCCGCCGGTTCTCCGGTGGCCGCGGCACGGGCGGTACCGGGGGCACGACTCCCACCGTCTGACGAAGGACCCCCTGCCCCCCACCGCTCGCAGGCCCGCGGCGGGACCCTGCAGGGGGGCCGACGACGGCGGCCCCTCCCCGGTGTGGGGAGGGGCCGCCGTCGTCGTGTCTCAGCCCGCCGGGTCGGGCAGGCGCAGGTGCGCCAGCGCGGCGTCGTGCAGCAGGCCGTTGGTGGCCAGCGCGCTGCCGCCGGCCGGCCCGGGCGTACCGGACAGGTCGGTGAACCGGCCGCCGGCCTCCCGGACGACGACGTCGAGCGCGGCGAGGTCCCACAGCGACACCTCGGGCTCGCAGGCGAGGTCGACGGCGCCCTCGGCGAGGAGCACGTAGCTCCAGAAGTCGCCATAGCCGCGGGTCCGCCAGACCGACCGGGAGAGGTCGAGGAAGCCGTCGAGCAGGCCGCGCTCCTCCCAGCCGGACAGGCTGGAGAACGACAGGCTCGCGTCGCCGAGGTCGGAGACCCCCGAGACCCGGCAGCGGGTGGCCGACTCCAGCCGCCGGCCGGTCCAGGCGCCGACGTCCTTGGCCGCCCACCACCGGCGGTTGAGGGCCGGCGCCGAGACCAGCCCGACGACCGCCTCGTCGCCGTCGAACAGCGCGATGAGCGTCGCCCACACGGGCACGCCGCGGACGAAGTTCTTCGTCCCGTCGATCGGGTCGAGCACCCAGCGTCGTGGGCCGTGCCCGGTGACGCCGAACTCCTCGCCCAGGACGGCGTCCCGGGTGCGGGCCCGCGCGAGGGTGGTGCGCAGCTGCTCCTCGACGGCACGGTCGGCGTCGGTGACCGGCGTGAGGTCGGGCTTGGTCTCGACCGTGAGGTCCAGCGCGCGGTACCGCTCCATGCTGATGGAGTCCGCCTGGTCGGCGAGGACGTGCGCCAGGTGCATGTCCCCCGTGAAGTCCCGGCCCGGTGTCATGGGCACCGAACCTAGCGGGCGGTCAGTCGAAGACCGCGGCACTGACCCCGCTGGGGCCCTCGTACTCCCGGTCGTCGATCTTCTGCAGCGCGTCGAGGACCTCCTGGTCGCCGCCCTTGGCGTGCTCGAGGATCTGCTCCTTCGTGGCCGGGTAGTCCATGCCCTTGAGGGCCTTCTGGATGTCGATGGGGCTCACCATGCCGGTCGGCTACCCCCGCCCACCTCCTCCGATGCGCGGATACCGTCGCGGGCGTGGAGGCGGCGAGGATCGTGGGACTGCTGGCCGACCCCACCCGGCTGAGGGTGGTGGCGGCCCTGGCGCTCGGCGCCGGGACGATCGAGGAGGTCGCCGAGACCTCCGGGCTGGCGCTCAAGGACGTCGCCCTGGCCGCCCGCCGGCTGGCCCGCGGCGGGCTGGTGCGCCGTGACGGGCACGCGCTCGAGCTGCTGACCGACCGCTTCGGCGCCGCCGCGCGGGCCGCCGCCGATGCCGCGCCGGCCCCCGAGCCGCTCTCCGACGACCCCACCGAGTCCGCCGTCCTGGCCGCGTTCGTCCGCGACGGCCGGCTGGTGTCCATCCCGGCCCAGCGCACCAAGCGGCGGGTGGTGCTGGAGCACCTGGTGCGGGTGTTCGAGGTCGGCGTCCGCTACCCGGAGCGCGAGGTGAACGCGCTGCTGGCGGTCTGGCACCCCGACACCGCGGCGCTGCGCCGGTACCTGGTCGACGAGGGCCTGCTCTCCCGGGCGGAGGGGCTCTACTGGCGCAGCGGCGGCTGGGTCGACGTCTGAGGACCCTCCGGGCCTCGTGCCCCGCTCCGCCTGCGGACCCCGGAGCACGACGTCCCGGCGGGACGGGGGCCCCGGCGAGGGAGCTAGCCGAGCCGGACGGTGCCGTCGGCGTCGACCGACCAGCCGGGGTTGTGCGCGACATCCCAGACGACGCCGTTCGGGTCGGCCACCAGCGCGTGGAAGACCCCGCCGAAGGCGCCCTCCTCCGGCGGCGTGAGCACCGTGCCGCCGGCCGCGACCATGGCGTCGACCAGCGCCCGGACGGCGTCCCGGTCGGCCACGTTGTGCGCCAGCGTCACGCCGGAGACCGCGGGCCGCGCGGGGCCGGTGCCGAGGTCCCGCGCGAAGCTCCGCGCCTCGAAGAAGGCCAGCACGGTGCCCGGCGCGACCTGGAAGAAGACGATCTCGCCGGGGACGTCGAGCAGCGGGGACCAGCGGAGGCCCTCGACGTAGAAGCGCCGCGCCGCGTCCAGATCGGCGGTGGCGAGCGTGGTGAAGTGCACCTGCTGCTCCATCTGTCACCTCCGTGGGTGGCCCCCTCCCGGGTCCCGCCCCGAGCGGAGCGAGGGGTGGGGAGGAGGGGTCCTCCATCAGTAGCCGGGGCCGACCTGGCCGACGGCGTCGAGCAGCCGCCGGACGCTGGCCAGCCGCTCGGCCCGCGCCGGCGGTCCCGCGGCCGCCCAGGCGTCGAGCGCGCAGTCGGGGTCGTCGGCGGAGTGCCCGCAGCCCGGCGGGCAGTCGACGGCGGCCTCGGCGAGGTCGTCGAAGGCGCCGACCACGTCGTCGGCGGTCACGTGCGCCAGCCCCAGCGAGCGGATGCCCGGGGTGTCGACGATCGTGCCGCCGCCGGGCAGGTCGAACAGCACCGCCGACGACGAGGTGTGCCGGCCCTTGCCGACCTTGCTGACGTCGCCGATGGCCCGGTCGGCGTCGGGCACCAGCCGGTTCACCAGCGTCGACTTGCCCACGCCCGACTGGCCGACGAAGACGCTGGTGCGCCCCTCGATCCGGTCGAGCAGCGGGTCCAGCGGCGTCTCGCGCGACATCGGCACCGCGTCGACGCCCAGGCCGGCGTAGCGGTCCAGCAACGGCTGGGCGCTGGCCAGGTCGGTCTTGGTGAGGCAGAACAGCGGTTCCAGGCCCCCGGCGTAGGCGGCGACCAGGCAGCGGTCGAGGAACCCGAGCGCCGGGTCGGGGTCGGCGACCGAGGTGACGACGACGAGCTGCTCGGCGTTGGCCACCACCACCCGCTCGGTCGGGTCGGTGTCGTCGGCGGTGCGCCGCAGCGACGTCGTCCGGTCCTCGATGACGACGATGCGCGCGAGGGTGTCCGGCCGCCCGGTGGTGTCGCCGACGAGCCGCACCCGGTCACCGACGACGACGCCGTGCCGGCCCAGCTCGCGGGCGCGCATCGCGGTGACCTCGACGGGGGCGCCGTCGTCGCCCTCGACCCGGACGGTCATCCGCCCGCGGTCGACCGCGACCACGAGCCCCGGCACGGCATCGGCGTGCGCGGGGCGGGTGCGGGTGCGCGGTCGCGAGCCGCGCCGGCTCGGCCGGACCCGGACGTCGTCCTCGTCCGACCGGCTGTCGTGCCGGCGGCTCAGGAGCCCACCCCCGCCGTCGCGCCCAGCATCCCGTCCCAGCGCTCGCGGAAGTCCGGCAGCGTCTTGGTCACCGCCTCCGGCCCGGACACCCGGACCCCGTCGACGGCCAGGCCGAGGACGGCGGCGGCGTGCACCATGCGGTGGTCGGCGTAGGAGTCGACCAGCGCCGGGCGCGGCGGGCCGGGGGTGACCACCAGCCCGTCGGGCAGCTGCTCGACCCGCGCGCCGACGGCACTGAGCACCTCGTCGAGGGCCTGCAGCCGGTCGGTCTCGTGTCCGCGCAGGTGCCCGATGCCGGTCAGCCGCGACGTGCCGTCGGCGAGGGCGCACAGCGCGGCGAGCACCGGCGTCAGCTCGCCCACCTCGCCGAGGTCGGCGACCAGCGGCGCGATGGTGCCGGTGCCGGTGACCTGCAGCCCCCCGGGTGCGCGCTGCACGTCGGCACCCATCTCACCCAGCAGGCGGTCGAGCTGCGCACCGGGCTGGGTGGTGACCTCGGGCCAGTCGGGGACGGTCACGCGCCCGCCGGTGACCAGTGCCGCGGCGAGGAACGGCGCGGCGTTGGACAGGTCGGGCTCGACCACGCGGTCGCGGGCGGCGACCGGGCCCGGCGCCACCCGCCAGCCGCGGCCGGTGGCGGTCACGTCGACGCCGTGCTCGCGCAGCGCGACGACGGTCATCTCCACGTGCGGCATCGAGGGGACGCCGCCGGCCGGGGTGAGGTCGAGGCCCTCGTCGAAGCGGGCGGCGGCCAGCAGCAGGCCGGAGACGATCTGCGAGGACTCGCTCGCGTCGACCGTCACCGGCCCGCCGCGCACCCGGCCGGTGCCGTGCACGGTGAACGGTGCCCGGCCCCGGCCGCCGTCGTCGACCTCGACGCCGAGGTCGCGCAGCGCCGCGACCAGGCCCGCGTTGGGGCGCTCGTGCAGCCGCGGGTCGCCGTCCAGCCGCACCGGGCCGGCGGCCAGCGCGGCCACCGGCGGCAGGAAGCGCAGGACGGTGCCGGCCAGCCCGGCGTCGACCTCGGCGGGGCCGCGCAGCTCGCCGGGGGTGACCAGCCAGTCGGTGTCGGGGGAGGCGCCGTCGTCGTCGATGCGGACGCCGAGGGCCCGCAGGCCGGCCGCCATGAGCTCGGTGTCGCGGGCCCGCAGCGGCCGGCCCAGCCGGCTCGGCCCGTCGGCCAGCGCGGCCAGCACGAGCGCCCGCGCGGTGATCGACTTCGAGCCCGGCAGGGCGACGACGGCGTCGACGGGGGTCGGGCGGTGCGGCGTCGTCCAGACCTGGCTCACGGGACCATCCTGCCCGGCCCGGGACACCGCACCGCCCACCGCTCAGCCGCCGACCGGCCGGTCGGCCTTCTTCACCGGCACCGTGCGCACCAGGCGGCGGTTGGCGAACTCGAACATCGCCAGCTCGGAGAGCTCGCGGCCGTAGCCGGACCGCTTCACGCCGCCGAAGGGCAGCTCGGGGGAGGACCCGGTCGGCTGGTTGATCCACACCATGCCCGCCTCCAGCCGCTCGGCCACCGCCCGCGCGCGGTCGAGGTCGCTGCTCATGACGGTGGCGCCCAGGCCGAAGTCGCTGTCGTTGGCCAGCGCGACCGCCTCGTCGGCGTCCTTGACCCTGTAGACGACGGCCGCGGGGCCGAACAGCTCCTCGCGGTAGGCGCGCATCTCCGGGGTGACGTCGGTGAGGATGGTGGCCTCGACGAACGCGCCCGCGTGGTCGGGCCGGCCGCCGCCGGCGACGACGGTGGCGCCCTTGTCGACCGCGTCCTGGATCTGCGCGTGCAGGTCCTGCGCGGCCCGCTCGCTCGACAGCGGGGCCAGCGACGTCGAGGGGTCGGCCGGGTCGCCGGGCGCGAAGGTGGAGAACGCCTGCCGGAGGCCCTCGACGAAGGGCTCGTAGAGCTCCTCGGTGACGATCAGCCGCTTGGACGCGGTGCAGGCCTGTCCGGTGTTCTGCATCCGGCCCATGGTCGCGGCCTTGACCGTGGCGCCCATGTCCTCGGCGTCGAGCACGATGAACGGGTCGCTGCCGCCCAGCTCGAGCACCGACTTCTTCAGGTGCTTGCCGGCCAGGGCGCCCACCGCGCTGCCGGCCCGCTCGCTGCCGGTCAGCGTCACGCCCTGGATGCGGGGGTCGGCGATGACCTGCTCGACGTCCTCGATGCGCAGGAAGGTGTTGGTGAAGACGCCCTCGGGGGCGCCGGCGTCGGTGAAGAGCTGCTCGATGGCCACCGCGCACTGCGGGGTGATCTCGGCGTGCTTGAGGATGACCGTGTTGCCGAGCACCAGGTTCGGGCCGGCTACGCGGACCACCTGGTAGAAGGGGTAGTTCCACGGCTCGATGGCCAGCAGGACGCCGACCGGGCGGGTCTCGATGACCGCCTCGCCCTTGCCCATCAGGGGCTGGACGGACGTCGGCTCGAGGAAGCCGGGGCCGTTGTCGGCGTAGTACTTGAGGATCATCGAGCACAGGTACAGCTCGCCGGTCGCCTCCTCCTGCCGCTTGCCCATCTCCGTGGTGATGAGCCGGGCGAGGTCGTCGCGGCGCTCGTCCATGAGCTCGGCGGCCCGGCGGACGACGGCGGCGCGCTCCTCGACCGGGCGCTGCTGCCACTCCTGGTAGGCGGCGTGCGCCCGGCCGATGATCCCGTCGATCTCCTCGGTCGGGGTGAAGTCGAATTCCTTCTCCGTCTGGCCGGTGAAGGGGTTGACCGTCGCGTAGCGGCGCTCCGCGGAGTCGCTGGCGGTCTTCGGCTGGTCGTGCGGGGGGTTCTGGGTGGCGGTCACGCCCGTGATCCTCGTCTCTCGTCGGTGTCGTCTCCAGTGGGGCGTACCCGCCGCCCCGGCGGCCAGTCGCGCTGTCGGCGGGCGCACCTAGAGTCGGGGAGGGGCCCACCCGGGTGCCCTCGTCCGGACCCACGCAGCCGGGAGGAACCGCCATGTGCGGTCGTTACGCCGCCAGCCGCCGCCCCGAGGACCTCGTGGTCGAGTTCGAGGCGGTGCCCGCGGAGGGCCAGCAGCCCCTGCCGGCCGACTACAACGTCGCGCCGACCAAGGACGTGTACGTCGTCCGCACCAAGCGCGAGCGCGATCCCGAGGGCAGCCCCACCGGCGCCGGGCACCGCGAGCTGCGCGGCGTCCGCTGGGGGCTGGTGCCCTCGTGGGCCAAGGACGTCTCGGTCGGCAACCGGCTGCTCAACGCCCGCGTGGAGTCCCTGACCGAGAAGCCCGCCTTCCGCGCGGCGGCCCGCTCCCGCCGCTGCCTGGTCCCGGCCGACGGCTGGTACGAGTGGCAGAAGCGGCTCGACTCCCCGGGCAAGCAGCCCTTCTTCATCACCCCGGCCGACGGGTCGGTGCTGGCCATGGCCGGGCTGTACGAGGTGTGGGGCAAGGGCGAGGACCGCCTCTACACCTGCACGGTGGTCACCGCCCCGGCCACCGGCGCGCTCACCGAGATCCACGACCGCATGCCGCTGGTGCTGCCGCGCGAGCGCTGGGCCGACTGGCTCGACCCCGCCCGCGACGACGTCGAGACGCTGGCCGCACCCACGCCGCCGGAGCTGGTCGAGGCCCTCGAGCTGCGCCCGGTGGGCACCGCGGTGAACAACGTCCGCAACAACGGCGCCGAGCTGCTGACCCGGGTGGAGGGCACCAGCGCCCCCGCCGACCAGCCGGCGCTCTTCTGACGGGAGCGTCCCCTGAGCGAGCGCACGACGACCGCCGGACCCGGCGGGACCACCCCGCCGGCCGCGGCGGGCGCGCTGCCCGGCTGGGTGGCCGCCGGCGTCACCTTCCTGGCCTCCGGCGCGGTGCTGGTGCTGGAGATCGTCGGGCTGCGGCTCATCGCGCCCTACGTCGGCATCACGCTGCAGACCAACACCGCGGTCATCGGGTTCGCGCTGGCCGCGATCGCGATCGGCGCCTGGGCCGGCGGCGCCACCGCGGACCGCCGCGACCCGCGGCAGCTGATCGCGCCCCTGCTGGTGGCCGGTGGCGCGCTCGTGGTCGCCGTCCTGCCGCTGGTCCGCTTCGCCGGGTCCTTCCTCACCGGTGCCGACGCCGGCAGCGTGCTGCTGCTGGCCGCCGTCGCCGTCGTCGTCCCCGCGGCGCTGCTGTCGGCCGTGCCGCCGATGGTGGTCAAGCTGCAGCTGGGCAGCCTGGCCGAGACCGGCTCGGTCGTGGGGCGGCTGTCGGGCATCGGCACCCTCGGTGGCATCGCGGCCACCTTCGTCACCGGGTTCCTGCTGATCGCGGTGTTCCCCAGCAGCGGCATCCTCGTGGGCACCGGGCTGGTCACCGTCGTCGCGGGTGTCGCCGTGGCGGTCCTGCTGCGCCGCTCGCCCGGCGGGGCCGGCCGGGTCCCCACCGCGCTGCTGCTGCTCGCCGTCGGGGGGTCGCTGCTGGCCGCGGTCGCGCCGACGCCCTGCGAGGAGGAGACGGCCTACCACTGCGCCCGCGTCGTCGCCGACCCCGAGCGCGACACCGGCCGGGTGCTGCTGCTCGACACGCTGCGGCACAGCTACGTCGACCTCGCCGACCCGACGTACCTGGAGTTCGAGTACGTGCGGGCCATCGCCGCGGTCACCGACGTCCTCGCCCCGGCCGGCGCGCCGCTGTCGGCGCTGCACCTGGGTGGCGGCGGGCTGACCGTGCCGCGCTACCTCACCGAGGTCCGCCCCGGCACCACCAGCCGGGTCCTCGAGGTCGACCCCGGCGTCGTGGAGATCGACCGCGAGCAGCTGGGCCTGGCGACGTCGGAGGACCTGCAGGTGCGGGTCGGCGACGCCCGCGTGGGGCTGGCCGCCGAGCCGGCGGGGGAGCGCGACCTCGTCGTCGGCGACGCCTTCGGGGGGCTGTCGGTGCCCTGGCAGCTGACCACCGTGGAGGCGCTGGAGCTGGTGGACCGGGCGCTCACCGACGACGGCGTCTACGTCGCCAACCTCATCGACCACCCGCCGCTGTCCTTCGTCCGTGCCGAGCTCGCCACGATGCGCGAGGTGTGGCCGCACGTGCTGCTGCTGGCCCGGGCGCCGGTCCTGGCGGGGGAGGATGGCGGCAACCTGGTCGCCGTCGCCTCCTCCCGGCCGCTGGACCCCGACGTCCTGGCCGGGGCGCTGGCTGCCCAGGACTCGACCTGGCAGGTCGCCCCGGAGGACGAGGTGGCCACGCTCGCCGGCGACGCGCAGGTGCTCACCGACGACGCCGCGCCCGTCGACCAGCTGCTCACGCCCTACGGCGCCCCCGGCTCGTAGTCGGCCCTGGGCCGTCAGCGGGCGATCAGGGCGGTGCGCGCGCGGGTGAGGCGCACCAGGTCCGCCGGCGGCAGCTCCACCTGCAGCCCGCGCCGGCCGGCGCTGACCATGACCGTCGTGAAGCCGAGCGCCGACTCGTCGACCACCGTCGGCAGCGCCTTCCGCTGACCGAGCGGGCTGATCCCGCCGAGCACGTAGCCGGTGGTGCGCTCGGCGTCGGCGGGGTCGGCCATGGCCGCCTTCCGCCCGCCGGCCGCCGCGGCCAGCGCCTTGAGGTCGAGGCTGCGGCTGACCGGGACGACGGCCACGGTGAGGACGCCGTCGACGCGGGTGACCAGCGTCTTGAACACCTGGCGCGGATCGGCGCCGAGCGCGGCCACCGCCGCCTCGCCGTGGCCCTGGTCGTCCGGGTGCTCGGGGTCGTAGGGGTGCAGGGTGTGCGCCACCTCCGCGCGCTCCAGGGCCCGCACCGCCGGGGTCGCCGCCACGGGCCGGCAGCGTAGCGGCGGCACCGGGCCCGCACCGCCGCGTTCCGTGGCGGCCCCCACCCGGGGAATGCCGGCCGCCGTCCGTGCGGTTGGACCGGCCGTGAGCAGCACCGTCTCGAGCGCGCGGACCCGCGCTCCGCACCGGCGGCCCCCGGGCCGTCCCGACGCCACGCGACTAGGATCGTCCGATGTGGTCGCCCGCCTCCGGGTGCCGCAGAGAGGACGGTCGGTGCCTGAGGAGTCCGCGGGCGGGAGCCCCGCCGTCGAGCCCGTCGAGACCCCCCAGGAGCGGGCCGTCGGGGCTCCGGTGGACGTCCCCGAGGCCCGCGAGGGCGGCAGCCGCACCGAGGTCGCTGAGACCCGTGCCGAGCGCGATGCCCGCTTCGAGCGCGACGCGCTGCCCTACCTCGACCAGCTCTACCCGGCAGCGCTGCGCATGACCCGCAACCCCGCCGACGCCGAGGACCTCGTCCAGGAGACGTTCGTCAAGGCCTACTCCGCGTTCCACCAGTTCGCCGAGGGCACCAACCTCAAGGCCTGGCTGTACCGGATCCTGACCAACACCTACATCAACAGCTACCGCAAGAAGCAGCGGCAGCCGCAGCAGTACCCCACCGACCAGGTGCAGGACTGGCAGCTGTACGCCGCCGAGGAGCACAGCTCCAGCGGCCTGCGCTCGGCCGAGATCGAGGCGCTGGACCACCTGCCGGACTCCGACATCAAGGACGCCCTGCAGCAGCTGCCCGAGGACTTCCGGCTGGCGGTCTACCTCGCCGACGTCGAGGGGTTCGCCTACAAGGAGATCGCCGAGATCATGGGCACGCCCATCGGCACGGTGATGTCCCGGCTGCACCGCGGCCGGCGGGGCCTGCAGAAGCTGCTGGCCGACTACGCCCGCGAGCGCGGCTTCGTCCGCGCCGGCGCCGGAGAGGGGGCCGGGTCGTGAGCGCCGACCACGAGCACGCCTCCTCGTGCGACGACGTCCTGACGCACGTCTTCGAGTTCCTCGACCACGAGACCGACGACGCCCGCCGCGCCGTCATCGCCGAGCACCTGGAGGACTGCTCGTCGTGCCTGCGGCAGTTCGGCATCGAGCAGGAGTTCAAGGCGCTCGTCCGTCGCCGCTGCGGCGGTGACAAGCCGCCGCTGGGCCTCAAGGACCGCATCAAGCTGCAGCTGACCACCGTCTCCTTCGAGGAGGACGGCACCCACGTCAGCGTCGAGCAGCTGAGCACCGAGGTCGTGCGGACCGACGGGTCCGCCGACACCTGAGGCCACTCCCCGGACGAACGACGACGCCCCGCCCCGGAGACCCGGAGCGGGGCGTCGTGCTGTCGGCCCCCGTGCAGGGTCCCGCCGCGAGCCAGCGAGTGGCGGGGGGCGAGGGGGGTCCTTCCTCAGGCGTTGGGGCGCTTGCCGTGGTTGGCCTTGCTCCCCTTGCGGGAGCGCCGCTTGCGTCCACGCTTGGACATCGCTGCCCTCCTCTCCTCGTCGTCGGGTCGGTCGGCGGGGACCGCCGGGTCTGCGTCCAGGGTCCCACAGCCGGGGGAGGGACCTCCGGCCGGTGCGGCGGGCGTCGGTCCCGAGGAGCACCATGCAGGGAGGCCGGGGGAGCCGACCCCGGCACCGACGGGAGGACGGGCGGACGTGGCCCAGCACGGGATCGAGAGCGTGCTCGTGGCGGGGCGGGGGCCCGCTGCCTGCGCGGTGGTCGCTGCCTGCTCCCGCCTCGACGTCAAGGCGGTGGCCGTCTACTCCGAGGCCGAGCGGTCGGCCCGGCACGTGCGGCTGGCCGACGACGCGGTGCTGCTGGGCCCGGCCCCGGCCGCGGAGTCCTACCTCGCCGTCGACCGGATCGTCGAGGCCGCCCGCCGCAGCGGCGCGGCCGCCGTCCTGCCCGTGCCGCCGGCCCTCGCCGGCAACGCCGCCCTGGCCGGCGAGGTGACCGCCGCCGGGCTGACCTGGGTCGGCCCGCCGGCCGAGGTCCTGGAGCGGCTCGGCGGCGACGGCGTGGAGCCGGCCAGCGAGCACGGCCTGCTCGCCCTGGTCACCGACGACGGGCTGCAGTACGCCACCCCGGTGGCCCGTGACCGCGCCGCCGGCATCGCCCGCGTCTCCTGGACGCCCGACCCGGGTGGTGAGCTCCCGCCGGGGGCCAAGCGGCTGGCCGAGGTGGGCTGGCGCGGGCTGGTCACCGTCGGCGTCGCCGAGGACGGCGAGCTCGGCGAGGTCGCGGCCGGCTTCTCCCTCGACATGTCGGTCCTCGAGCGGGCGCACCGCGTCGACGCCGTCGACCTGGCGCTGGCCGCAGCCGCCGGGGAGCGCGCACCGCGCCGCCGGACCCGCGAGGAGCACCCGCCGCGCGCCGCCGTCGCCGTCCAGCTGCGCGCCACGCTGCCGCCCGGGCGGGCCGGCCGGGTGACCGGCCGGCTGCCGCTCTCGGGCCGGTTGCGCGGCACCACCGGTCAGACCGAGGTGGTGGCGGTCAGCGGCTACGACCCCGGCGACCGTCTCGACGGCTGGTACGACGCGCTGCTGGCCACGGTGAGCGCCGGGGCGGTCGACGTCGCCACCGCCGCCCGCGCCGCCGGCGCGACCCTCGCCGACCTGCCCGAGGCCGGGGTCCCGCACGACGGCGCCGAGGTGTGCGCGGTGCTCGAACGGCTCGCCGACGGGGACCCCGCCCCGGGGAGCTGAAGGACCGGTCCTCCCCACCTCTCACACGCTCGGGGCGGGACCCGGGACGGGGCCGGGGGGCGCGCCGCCTGCTTGGATGGGAGCTCCGGAGCGGCGAGGGGGGTGCGCGTGGCGGTCGAGGAGATCCACGCCGAGATGGTCTCCAGCGTCTGGCGGGTCCTGGTCGCGCCCGGGACCGAGGTCGCCGCCGGGGACACGCTGGTGATCCTCGAGTCGATGAAGATGGAGATCCCCGTCCTCACCGAGCTCGCCGGCGTGGTGCAGGAGCTGCACGTGGTCGAGGGCGAGGTGCTCCAGGAGGGCGACCTCATCGCCACCGTCGTCGACGGCTGAGCCGCGTCCGCCCGGGTCCCCAGACCTCCCCCGCAGCCGGTCGGCCCCGGCCGCGGTCAGCGCCGTCCGGACAGGGCGGCCAGCCGCTCCCCGAGCAGTCGGTAGACCTCCGGGTGGACGCTCATGCCGACGTGGCTGGAGTCGACCTGGACGTTGTCGGCGTCCGGGTCCACGCACGCGTGCCAGTCGACGACCCAGTCGCTGCGCGAGTACACCGAGACGTAGGGGACGTGCGCGGGGAACGGCCGGTCCAGCCACTCGGCGAGCTCGCCGGCGCACGTCCCCTGCAGGCAGTCGTCGTGGAACATGCCGGGCACGCCCGCGCTCCCCAGCGCGGCGACCAGCCGGACCTGTGCGGCCACCAGCGGGTTGATCGCCATGTGGTCGACGTTCGGGCTGCCCAGGGTGACGATCCCGCCGACGTGCTCGGGCCGGCGCATCGCCATCAGCTTGGCGAACAGCCCGCCGCGGCTCTGGCCGACGATCACCGCGGGCCGCCCCGCCCTGTCGGTGAACTCGACCAGGCGGCGCTCCAGGCGCTCGACCGCCAGGCGGGTGCAGTCGACGTTGACGCGGATCTGCGACGTGCACGTCCGGTAGCCCCGGGCCCGCAGCCAGCGCTCCATCAGCGACAGCGACGGGTCGCCGGCCAGGAAACCGGGCACGAGCAGCACCGGCAGGCCGCCGCCGTCCGGGACGCCGTGACCGCGCCACACCGGGGAGCGCAGGAGGGCGGCCGCCTCGCGCCACGGCCGCTGCGCGGCGAGCAGCGCGGCCACGGGCGAGGCGCCGATCCACGGCGGGGCTCCCTCGTCGGACGTCCGGTGGGGCGGCGCTGGGGTGCGCATGTCTCGTCCTCGTCTCCGTTCCGTGACCGGGGCGGCACGGGCACCGACCGCCGGGACCGCAGTGGTCGCCCGCCCGGAGGAGTGTGACCCCTGGCACACTGCGCCACACCCCGGGGGTCACGCGGGTCGGGTCCGGGGCGGTCGCCGGGCGCCGCAGCCCTCGCCGCCGACCCAGGAGGGCAGGGACCGTGAAGCAGCTGTCGGGACTGGACGCGACGTTCCTCCACCTCGAGACGTCCGCGCAGTTCGGTCACGTCTCGAGCCTGTCGGTCTACTCCCGCCCGGACGACCCCGACTACCGGCCCTACGACGCCTGGCGGGCGCAGCTGCAGCAGCGGCTGCACCTCCTCGAGCCGCTGCGCCGCCGCCTGGCCGAGGTCCCGCTGGGCCTGGACCACCCGTACTGGGTGGCCGACCCGGCCTTCGACCTCGACTTCCACGTCCGGCACACGGCCGTCCCGCCGCCCGGCACCGACGACCAGCTCGCGGTGCTGGCCGGACGGCTGGTCTCCCGGCCCCTGGACCGCCGCAAGCCGCTGTGGCTCTCCTACGTCATCGAGGGCCTGGCCGACCGCCGCTTCGCCGTGCTGACGATCGTCCACCACGCCACCATCGACGGCGCCTCGGGCGTCGAGCTGATGACGCTGATGCTCGACGACCGGCCCGAGGGCGGCACCGTGCCGACCGAGACCGAACCGTGGGCGCCCGAGCGTCCGCCCGGCGACCTCGAGATGCTGGCGCGCGGCGCGCTCGGCCTGGCCCGCAAGCCGGCGCGCGGGGTCCTGCTCGCCGCCTGGACCGCCCGGGAGATCGGCCGGGCGACCCGCAACCCCGTGCTGGTCCGGACCGCCAACGAGGTCCGCCGCAGCCTGCGCGGCCCGCTCGGCACCGTGCTCAACGTCGGTCGCTCCCGCCCCGAGGAGCCCGACCAGCCCCCGCCCCTGCCGAGCGTCCGGCCCCCGCGCACGCCGTTCAACGGGCCGATCACCCCGCACCGCAAGCTCGCCATCCGCTCGACGTCGCTCGACGTGGTCAAGCAGGTGAAGTCGGCGCTGGGCGCCACCGTCAACGACGTCGTCATGGCCGCGTGCGCCGGCGGCCTGCGCACCTGGCTCGACCGGCGCGGTGCGCTGCCGACGGACCCGCTCGTGGCGCTCGTGCCGGTCTCGGTGCGGACGGGGGAGGAGACCGACCGCTGGACCAACCGGGTGTCGATGCTCTCGGCCGTCCTGCCCACGGACGAGCCCGATCCGGTCCGGCGCGTCCAGCGCGTGCACGAGGCGATGGCCAGCAGCAAGGAGCTCTTCTCGGCGCTGCCCGCCGACCGGCTCACCGACTTCGCCGAGTTCCCGCCGCCGGCCGTCTTCGCGCGGGCCATGCGGCTGAGCGCCCGGCTGCGCCTGGGCTCACGGCTGACACCGGGCAACCTCGTCATCTCCAACGTGCCCGGCCCGCGCACGCCGCTCTACGCCGCGGGCGCGCGGCTCGAGCACTACTACCCGGTCTCGACGATCGTCGAGGGGCAGGGCCTCAACATCACGGTGCAGAGCTACCTCGACCGCCTCGACTGGGGTCTGGTCTCGTGCGCCGAGCTGCTGCCGGACGTCGACGTGCTGCTCGGCGACGTCCTCGACGACCTCGACGCACTCGCCACCGCGGCGGGCGTCGCGACGCCCGCCGCCCAGCCCGCCGCCGAGCCCGCCGCTCCCGCGCGCCGCCGGCCGTCCCGGTCGCGCGACGGCGCGGCGCGCACACGAGGCCGGCCGCCCGGCGGCGCGCAGGCCTGACGGCGCCGGTGCGGCGACCGCGGGGTCCCCGCCTGCGGCTCACAGCGGTGTGCCGCTTGGTCGGCGGCCGTGGCCTCCGGCGCCGGCGGTGGTGTGCGCCGAGGGCTCGTCCTGGAGACCGAGATGAGCCGTGGGCGCACGGTGCTGCAGGTCACGCCGCCCACCGTGGTCAGCCGACCGGCACCAGCGCCCGCCGGCGTGCGAGCCCGGGCCGGCACCTGGCAACCAACGCGCACACCGCTGTCAGAGCTCGAGCGCGTAGACCACGAGGTCGACGCCGGGGACCGGTGACCAGTCCCGCTCCGGCAGCCGGGTGAACCCCAGCCGGTCGTAGAGCCGGTGCGCCGCGGTCATCCGCGGGTCGGTCGACAGCACCATCCGCCGCAGGCCGGCCGCGCGCGCCCGCTCGAGGCACACGCGCACCAGCAGCTCGCCGACACCCCGGCCGCGCGCCGCCGGGTCGACCACGAGCATGCGGAACGCCGCCTCGTCCGGGGAGGCGGTCACCTCGCCGAAGTCCCCGGCGAGGACCAGGGCGACCGCGCCCACCACGTGCCCGCCCTCGCGCGCCACGAGCAGCGTGGACCGCCCGGCCCGCCCCTCGACGTCGGCCAGCTGCCCCAGGTACTGCTCGGAGGCCAGCTGCTCGTCGCGGTAGACGCCGACGGTGAGCGCCGCGATGCGCGGGAAGTCGGCGGGGACGGCGTCCTCGACGGTCACGGGCGGCGGAGCGGGGGAGGGGAGGGCCACGACTGCCCAGACTAGGAGGGCGGCCGCCCTACCCTCGGACACGATGAGCACCCTCTCCGAACGCCTGCACCGTGGCTCGGCGACCGCGCCGTCCCAGGTCGACCACGCCCGGCGCCTGGTGGCCGACTGGCAGCTGCTGGCCGACCTGGCCTTCGCCGACCTCACGCTGTGGGTGCCGCTGCGCACCGGCGCGTGGTGGTGCGTCGCGCAGGTGCGCCCGCTCACCGCCCCGACCAGCCAGCCAGAGGACCTCGTCGGCAGCGAGGTCGAGGGCCCCGAGGCCGACCCGTTCCGGGTGGCGCACCGCGAGGGCCGGCCGGTCACGGAGGGCGACCCGGACTGGTCGGGCACCAACCCCCGCCGCCGCGAGGTCATCCCGGTGCGGCACGACGGCGTCGTCGTCGCGGTGCTGGCCAAGGACACCAACCTGGCGGTGACGCGCTCGCCGTCGACGCTGGAGCTGACCTACCTCGACATCGCCGCCGACCTCTGCCTCATGGTCTCGGCCGGCACCTTCCCGCCGGAGAAGCTGCTCGGCGGCGAGATGGGCCCGCGCGTGGGTGACGGGCTGGTGCGCCTGGACGGCACCGGCCGCGCCGTCTACGCCAGCCCCAACGCCCTGTCGGCCTACCGGCGGCTCGGGGTGACCGGCGACCTCGTCGGCGCCGACCTGGCGCGGCTGACGCGCGCGGCGGCCGCCGACCGGGTGGCCGGGGAGGCGGTCGCGGCGGGGATCGCCGCGGCGGTGGCCGGCCGGTTCCCCGACCCGACGGACGTCGAAGGCGACAGCGCCACGCTGCTGGTGCGGGCGCTGCCGTTGCAGCCCCCCGGCGCCGAGGAGGGCGCGCTGGTGCTGGTCCGCGACGTCACCGACCTGCGCAGCCGAGACCGGGCGCTGCTGACCAAGGACGCCACCATCCGGGAGATCCACCACCGGGTGAAGAACAACCTGCAGACCGTGGCCGCGCTGCTGCGGCTGCAGGCCCGGCGGATGACCGAGCCGGCAGCGCGGGCGGCGCTGGAGGAGTCGGTGCGCCGGGTGGCCTCCATCGCCGTCGTGCACGAGACGCTGGCCGGCAGCCGGGAGGACGTCGTCGACGTCGACGACGTGCTCGACCAGGTGCTGCCGATGCTCGGCGACCTCACCTCGATCGGCCCGGCCGCCCGCACGCGGCGGGTCGGCGCGTTCGGCGAGCTGCCCGCGGCCACGGCGACGCCGCTGGTCATGGCGGTCACCGAGCTGCTGCACAACGCCGCCGAGCACGCCTTCCCGGCCGACGGCCCGCCCGGCTCCATCGAGCTGGTGGCCGAGCGGGACGGCGACGACCTGGTGGTGCGCGTGCGCGACGACGGCCAGGGACTGCCGGAGGGGTTCGACGCGGCGGCCAGCGACGGCCTGGGCCTGCAGATCGTGCGGACGCTGGTCACGAGCGAGCTCGGCGGCTCCCTGCACATGGCGGCACCGGCCGAGCCGCCCGGCCCCGGACGCCCGGGCACCGAGGTCGTCCTCGACGTCCCCGGCGCCGGCCGTCCCCGCCGCTAGGCGCCGGCACGCCACGAGGCCGATCCCCGTGGGGGACCGGCCTCGTGGGTGCGGTGGTGCGGTTGCTCAGGCGCGGATGCGGGCGCGGGACTGGCGGCGCTTGAGCGCACGCCGCTCGTCCTCGGACAACCCACCCCAGACGCCGGAGTCCTGGCCTGCGCTCAGCGCCCAGTCCAGACAGGACTGGACGACCGAACAGCGACCACACACCGCCTTGGCCTGCTCGATCTGCACGAGGGCGGGGCCGGTCGTCCCGATGGGGAAGAACAGCTCCGGGTCCTCGTCCCGGCAGAGCGCGCGGTGGCGCCAGTCCATGTCGGTGTACTCCTCGGTGTCGGCTACGGTCGATGCTGCAGATCGCTGACGTCGGGCCGCTCGCGCAGGCGACACCGGTTCCCCAGCGCCTCGTTCCAGCGACCACCCACCGCTTGTTACCGGCAGGTTGCGTTCCTCTCGCGATGTTTTCACCTGAGGACAGCGTGTCAAGCGCACGGAGGTCCTGGGTCGACCCCTCGTGAGCAACCTCACCACGGGCGTGCTAGGGACGCCACTCGACACCGCCGCGGTGGTTGACACGGCCCGCCGGGCGTGTCTGAGGAGCCCGCGGCGGCCCTCCCCGGCGGGGTCCCGCGGCGAGGACGGGGTCCTCCATCAGGCGATGACGGAGAGGGCCGCCGGCACCGACCGCACGTGCAGTCCGGTCGCCGTCCCGAGGTGGTCGCCGTCGAGCTGCCAGCCCTGCGGCCGGGAGGCCGTCAGGGTCAGCTCGGCGAGGGAGTGCCGCCGGTGCACCCCGCGACCGCGGGCGTCGGGACGGCGGGCCAGGACCTGCCGCGAGTGGTGCAGCATCCGCAGGACGCCCGTGCGGCCCAGGGCGAAGACGTCGAGGTCGGCGTCGAAGGAGGCCTCGGGGCTCGGGTTGACCGGCCGGGTCCCCAGGTAGGTCCACGGGCTCACGTTCGACACCAGGCAGAGGAAGAGCCCGTCGAGGTCGGCCTCGCCCGGCAGCGCCAGCGTCATGGCCGGACGGCGGCGTTCGCGGCCGAGCACGAAGGTGCGGGTGGCCTCCCGGACGTAGAGCGGCCCGGTGGAGCGGCGGCCGCGGGAGCGCTGCGCCTCGACGCGGGCGATGACGTCGGCGTCGAAGCCCATGCCCGCGGCGAAGACGAACCATCGCGGGGCGGTCCAGCCCCCGTCGGCCGCGGCGTCGGCGACGGCGACGGCGGCGGTGACCGCCGGGTCACCGCCGTCCACCGTGGCGCTGCTGGTGCCCGTGGCGCTGGCGGTGCCGAGCGAGATCCGCCGCGTCCGCCCGGCGCGCAGCGACGCGAGGATCTCCCCGGTGGCCTCGACGGGGTCGCGGGAGCGCCCCAGCGCGCGGGAGAAGACGTTGGTCGAGCCGCCGGGGACGACCGCCAGCGTGGGGACGTCCGGGCCCGGGCCCGTGGACAGCAGCCCGTTGACCACCTCGTTGACGGTGCCGTCCCCGCCGAGGGCGACGACGACGTCGACCCCGTCGGCCAGCGCCTGCCGGCCCAGCTCGCGGGCGTGACCGCGGCGGGTGGTCTCGGCGAGGTCCACCTTCAGCTCGCTGGACAGGGCCCCCAGGAGGACGTCGCGCACCCGGCCGGTCGTCGTCGTGGCCGCGGGGTTGGCCACCACGAGCGCGCGCATGCCGGTCAGGCTAGCCAGCGCCACCGGCCGCTGACCGGCACGGACGGTCCTGGCGTGACCGGTGACGCGTAGCCTCGCTGGTGTGACGGAGGAGGACGGGGCACGGCGCCCCAGCCGGGCCGAGCGGCTCTTCGGCGGAGCCGCCCAGCCCTCGACCCGCCCGCCCCGCGCTCCCGGGCCGGAGGCGCCGGTGGCCGTCCGCCGGGCGGCGCTGGTGGCCGCGGTCGAGGCCGCGCTGCTGCTCGGCGCGGCGCTGGTCGTCCTGTGGCTCACGCTCACCAGCTCCCCCGACAGCGTCGGCCGCGCGCTGGCCGAGGTCGTCTACGTCGGGCTGTTCGGGGTCGCGCTGGCGGTGGCCGCCGCGGGGTTGCGGCGGGTGGCGTCGTGGGCCCGCGGGCCGGTCGTCGTCCTGCAGATCCTGCTGGGCCTGTTCGGCTACAGCACCGCGTTCACCGGCGGCCAGCCGCTGCTCGGCGTTCCCCTGATCGTCCTCGCGGTCACCGAGCTCTACCTGCTGGCGACGCCCGAGGCGCGGCTGGCCTTCTCCGAGCGCTGAACATCAGACCAGGTCGACGACGTCGGCGATCGAGGCCAGCACCCGGCTGGGCCGGAACGGGAAGCGCGCCACGTCGGCGGCCGCCGTCGACCCGGTGAGCACCAGGATCGTCTCCAGGCCCGCCTCGATGCCGGCGACGACGTCGGTGTCCATGCGGTCGCCGATCATCACCGTGCTCTCCGAGTGCGCCTGGATCCGGTTCATGGCGCTGCGGAACATCATCGGGTTGGGCTTGCCGACGAAGTAGGGCTTGGCGCCGGTGGCCTCCGTGATCATCGCGGCGACCGAGCCGGTGGCCGGCAGCGGCCCCTCCGGCGAGGGCCCGGTGACGTCGGGGTTGGTGGCGATGAACCGCGCCCCCGAGCCGATCAGCCGGATGGCCCGCGTGATCGCCTCGAACGAGTAGGTGCGGGTCTCGCCCAGGACGACGTAGTCCGGGTCGGTGTCCGTGAGCGTGTACCCGGCCTCGTGCAGCGCCGTGGTCAGGCCGGCCTCACCGATCACGTAGGCCGAGCCGCCGGGCAGCTGGTTGGCGAGGAAGTCCGCCGTCGCCAGCGCCGAGGTCCAGATCGACTGCTCGGGCACCTGCAGGCCCGAGCGGGACAGCCGCGCGGCCAGGTCGCGCGGGGTGAAGATCGAGTTGTTGGTGAGGACGAGGAAGCGCCGTCCCGTGTCGACCAGCCGGGCGAGGAAGTCGGCGGCTCCGGGCAGGGCCTGCCCCTCGTGCACGAGGACGCCGTCCATGTCGGTCAGCCAGCACTCGGCCGGGCCGCGCTCGGTGCTCACGCCGCCCACCCTGCCGTACCGGCGCGCTGCGCGTCGGACGGGCGGTCAGGGACGGCGGTCGGCGGCGAAGGCGGAGAGTGCCTGGTCGGTGAGCCGGAAGACCGTCCACTCGTCCATCGGGACGGCGCCGGCCGCCCGGTAGAACTCGATCGACGGGGTGTTCCAGTCGAGCACCGACCACTCCAGGCGGCTGTGGCCGCGCGCCACGCAGGTGACCGCGAGCGTCCGCAGCAGCTCCCGGCCGAGCCCCGTGCCGCGGTGCTGCGGCTGCACGTAGAGGTCCTCGAGGTGGATGCCGTGCGTGCCGCGCCAGGTGGAGAAGGTGAGGAACCACAGCGCCATCCCGACGACGTCCCCGCCGGGGCCGAGCGCGACGTGGCCGAAGAGCGCCGGGGAGTCCCCGAACAGGGCGGCGGTCAGCTGCTCCTCGGTCAGCCGCACCTCGTGCGCCGCCCGCTCGTACTCGGCCAGCTCGCGCACCAGGCCGACCACGGCCGCGACGTCGCCGGGCTCGACCGGGCGCACGGTCACGTGAGGACCTCCCGGACGCGGGCCGGCACCAGCCGGGCCAGGGGGGACAGGGCCGGCACCAGCACCGGCGCCAGCAGGTAGCCGTAGGCCAGCACGCAGCCGGTCACCACCGGGACGGTGGCGAAGCCGACGACCAGCGCCACCGCGGCGGCCACCAGGCCGTACGGGCGCCCGCTCTTCGGGCTCACCAGCGACCGGAACGAGCGGAACCGGACGGTGCTGACCATGAGCAGCGCCGGCACCGCCACGATCAGCAGCACCCACAGCCGGTCGCGGCCCTGCATCTGGTCGCCGAAGGCGAACACCGAGGCCAGGACGACGCCGGCCGCGCCGGGGCTGGGCATGCCGGTGAAGTACCGCTTGTCCGCCGTCGGGTCGATGGTGGTGTTGAACCGGGCCAGCCGGATCGCCGCGCAGGCCAGCCAGAGGAAGCAGACCACCCAGCCGAGGGCGTCGAACTCGTCGCGGCCCTCGGAGAACAGCGTGAAGGCGACCACGGCCGGCGCCAGGCCGAAGGACACCAGGTCGGCCAGCGAGTCGAACTGCAGGCCGAAGGAGCTCACCGCGCCCACCAGCCGGGCCACCGCGCCGTCGGTGATGTCGAAGAGCACCGACAGGCCGATGAGCACCGCGGCGAGGGTGTACTGGCCGCGGATGGACACCAGGATGGCGCCGAAGCCGCACATCATGTTGCCCAGCGTGAACAGGCTGGGGAGGGTCGCCAGGGCCCGGCGGCGCGAGCCGCGGACCGAGCCCCGGACGAACTCCACCGTGGCCGTGCGCCGGGTCTGGGGCCGGCCGGAGCCGGAGGCCGAACTGGGCACCGGGACCCCTCAGCCCGCGGCGGGCCAGCGGGCGATGACGGTCTCGCCGCCGCGCACGCGCTGGCCCCTGCGCACGGTCAGCGTGCACTCGGACGGGAGGAAGACGTCCATCCGCGAGCCGAACTTCATCAGCCCGAACCGCTCACCGGTGGCCAGGCGCTGCCCGACGCCGGTGCGGGTGACGATGCGGCGGGCCAGCACGCCCACCAGCTGGCGGAAGACGACGGTGCGCTCGCCGTCGCGCAGCCACAGCTCGCTGCGCTCGTTGCGGTGCGCCGACTCCGCCCGGTAGGCCGCCAGGAAGCTGCCCTTGCGGTAGGAGCTCTCCACGACCTCGCCGCGGTAGGGCGAGCGGTTGACGTGCACGTCGACCACGGAGAGGAACACGCTCACCTGCTGCCAGCCGCCCTCGGGCGCGGGCTCGGGGGCGACCCCCTCCTGCGGCTCGCCGGCGACCATGACCATCCCGTCGGCGGGGGAGAGGACGACGTCGGCCGGTGGCTGCTCGCGGTCGCACGACCGCTGGGGGTCGCGGAAGAACAGGACCATGTAGGCCGACAGGGCCAGCAACGGCCAGGCGGCCAGTCGCAGGCCGCGGCGTCCGGCGGCCCGTCCGCCGGTGGCGAGGAGTGCGGCGGGCGCCAGGGGCCCGGTGATGAACGGCCACCCGGCCGGGTCGATACGCATCGAGGTCAGACGGTACCGGGCCGCAGTCGGCGCCAGCGGCCGCCGGCACGGGGCCGGCGGCCCGGCCCCGCTGCGGGTGCAGCGGGGCCCTCGCCTCAGCCGGTGGGGGTCGCGACGTTGACCAGCCAGCGCATGCCGAAGCGGTCGGTGACCTGACCGAAGGTGTCGCCCCACACCTGCTTCTCCAGCGGGACGTCGACCTTCCCGCCCTCGGCCAGGGCCTCGAACCAGCGGGTGAGGGTCGGCAGGTCGTCGCCGGACAGCGACAGGGACACCTTGTCCGGGCCGCCGGCGTCCGGGTCGTGGCCGTCGGAGGCCATGAGCTCCAGGCCGTGCTCGGTGCGCAGGGAGGCGTGCATGACGCCGTCGGTGGGGTACTCGTCGCCACCCCCGCCCACGTCACCGAAGGTCATGACGTCGAGGTGGCCGCCGAAGACCGAGCGGTAGAGCTCCATCGCCTCGCGGGCGTTGCCGGAGAAGTGCAGGTAGGGGTTGAGCCGGACGGCCATCGGGTCTCCTCGGGGAGGTGAGGTGCGGGAGTCGCGGTGCAGACCGGACGGCGCGCCGGAACTCATCGCGGGGTGCGCGGACGGCTGCGGCCGGCGGGCACCGAGGTGCCCGCCGGCCGCAGCCGTCCGCTGTGTGGCCCCTCCCTGCCTGCAGGGAGGCCCTCGTTCAGGCCGCGGCCTTGGTCTCCCAGAAGATCCTGTCGATCTCGGCGATGTGGTCGAGCAGCTTCTGGCCCTCGGCGGGGTCCATGCTGCCCTTGCCGCCCGCCGCACCGGCCTGCTTGGTGGCCTTGTTGAACAGCTCGTGCAGCTGCGGGTACTTCTCGAAGTGCGGGGGCTTGAAGTAGTCGGTCCACAGCACCCACAGGTGGTGCTTGACGAGGTCGGCGCGCTGCTCCTTGATCAGGACGCAGCGCATCCGGAACACCGGGTCCTCGTTGCCCTGGTACTTCTCCTGGATGGCCTTGACGGACTCCGCCTCGATGCGGGCCTGGGCCGGGTCGTACACGCCGCAGGGGAGGTCGCAGTGCGCGGTGGCCTCCACGGCGGAGAACATGCGGCTGAACAGCACGTCACTACCTCCGGATGTCGCGAGATCTGGTCGTCTGCGACCCTACTCGCGGTGATCAGGCCCGACACGTCCGAGCGAGCCGGCTCGTCCCCGGTGCCGCCCCTGCCCTCGGCCTGGGTCCTGGCCCGCGTCAGCGGTCCGTCCATGACGCCGACCGTGCGGCACGGTGACCGGCTGCTCGTGCGCCGGCTGCGACCCGGGACGGCGCGGCCGGGCGACGTCGTCCTGGCCCGTTTCCCGTCCCGTCCCGACCTGCTCGTGGTCAAGCGGGTGGCGCGGGTGCTCGACGGCGGGGCGGTGGACGTCCGCGGCGACAACCCGCTGGTCACCGACGACAGCCGCGCCTACGGGCCCGCGGTCGCCGTCGGCCGCGTCGTCGCCCGGCTGCGCCCGCGCCCCGGGCGATTGGGGCCGGCCCCGGCCGACCCCGGGGGGTCCTAGGCGCCGGCGCGCAGCTGCGCGTAGCGGGCGGCGCACCGCTCCATCGTCGGCAGCAGGCCCTCCTCGCGCGCCTGCGCCAGCGTCGGCGCCGCCCGGTCCTTGTCCGACATCCGCACGTCGACGTCGGCCGGCCACGGCAGGTCGAGCTCCGGGTCCAGCGGCGAGACGCCGAACTCGCGGCCGGGGGACCACCCCGTGGAGACGAGGTAGGTCACCGAGGAGCGGTCCTCCAGGGCGAGGAAGGCGTGCCCGAGCCCCTCGGCGAGGAAGACCGCGCGGGGCCGCTCGGCGTCGAGCAGGACGGCGTCGGAGGCGCCGAACGTCGGCGAGCCGACCCGGACGTCGACGACGACGTCGAGCACCCGGCCCGCCGGGCAGTAGACGTACTTGGCCTGGCCGGGCGGCACGAGCGCGAAGTGCAGGCCGCGCAGCACCCCGCGGGCCGACACGCTGTGGTTGGCCTGCGCCAGCGGCAGGACCCACCCGGTGGCGGCGGCGAGGACGTCGGCGCGGTACCACTCGGTGAAGCGGCCGCGGTCGTCGCCGTGGGGCACCAGGTCGAGCACGTAGCTGTCCGGCACGGCGAGCTGGCGGATCTCCACGGGCGGCACGGTAGCGAGGGCGGCCGCCGTCGCGCCGGGCGGCGACCAGGGGCACAGGACTACCCTCCAGGTCCCATGGGCGCAGAGACGGGCTCCACCGGGGACAGGGCCGACCGCTTCGCACAGGACCCGGCGTTCGCCGTCCACGAGGGCGGCAAGCTCACCGTCCGGCCGACCCGCGGGATCGAGTCGCGCGAGGACCTCGCGCTGACCTACACCCCGGGTGTCGCCCGCGTCTCCAGCGCCATCGCCGCCGAGCCCGAGCTGGCCCGCCGGTTCACCTGGGCGCCGCGCGTGGTGGCCGTGGTCTCCGACGGCACCGCCGTCCTGGGGCTGGGCGACATCGGCCCGTCCGCGGCCCTGCCGGTCATGGAGGGCAAGGCCTGCCTGTTCAGCGAGTTCGCCGGGCTGTCGGCCGTGCCGGTGGTGCTCTCGACCACCGACGTCGACCGGATCGTCGAGACGGTCGTCGCGATCGCGCCGTCCTTCGGTGGCATCAACCTCGAGGACATCAGCGCGCCCCGCTGCTTCGAGATCGAGGAGCGGCTGCGCGAGCTGCTCGACATCCCGGTCATGCACGACGACCAGCACGGGACGGCGATCGTCGTCCTGGCCGCGCTGCGCAACGCCGCGCGGGTGACCGGCCGTGGGCTCGGGGACCTGCGGGTCGTCGTGGCCGGTGCGGGCGCGGCCGGCATCGCGTGCACCAAGATCCTGCTGGAGGCCGGGGTGGGCGACCTCGCCGTCGCCGACTCCCGGGGCGTCATCCACGCCGGCCGCGACGACCTCACGCCGGTCAAGCAGTGGGTCGCCGACAACACCAACCGGGTGGGCTACGCGGGCACGATGGTCGGCGCGCTGGAGGGGGCCGACGTCTACCTCGGCCTGTCGGGCGGCTCGGTGCCGGAGGCGGCGATCGCCGCGATGGCGCCGCAGTGCATCGTCTTCTCCCTGGCCAACCCCACGCCCGAGGTCGACCCCGTGATGGCGGCGCGGTACGCGGCGGTGGTGGCCACCGGGCGCAGCGACCTGCCCAACCAGATCAACAACGTGCTGGCCTTCCCGGGGGTCTTCCGCGGCGCCATCGACGCCGGTGCCACGGCGATCACCGAGCAGATGAAGATCGCGGCGGCCGAGGCGATCGCCGGCGTCGTGGGCGAGGACCTCGCGGCGGGCTACATCGTCCCGAGCCCGCTCGACCGGCGGGTGGCGACCGCGGTCGCCGAGGCCGTCGGCGCCTGCGCCCGCGCGGAGGACGTCACCGTCTGACAGCGGTGTGCCGAGGGGTCGGCGGCCGTGGCCTCCGACGCCTGCGGTGCTGTGCGCCGAGGGCTCGTCCTGGAGACCGAAGTGCGCCGTGGGCGCACGACGCTGCAGGTCACGCCTCCCACCGTGGTCAGCCGACCGGCACCGGCTCCCGCCGGCGTGCGAGCCCGGGCCAGCACCTGGCGACCGACGCGCACACCGCTGTGACGGACCGGGCCCGGCCTAGCCGAGGTCGCGCAGGGCCTGCAGGTAGGGGTCGAGGACGTCGCGGGCGCCGGTGTTGGCGTAGACGAACCAGAGCGCGACGCCGAGGAACAGCGGCGCCAGCACCGCCTTCTCCAGCGTCGTCCCGGTGCGCATGGGGGTCAGGGCCAGCCGCCGGCGGCGCAGCAGCCAGAGCAGCGGGACCGGCACGCCCTGCTTGGTGACCAGGTCACCGGCGACGTGCGTGAGGACGCCCAGCGCGACCGCCCACGGCAGCCACGTCGGCTGGGGCGTGTGCGCGAGCAGCAGCCAGGCCCCGCCCCAGGACAGCACCAGGTTGCCGACGACGGTGTTCTCCGCCCGGCCCGGGATGACGAAGTGCAGCGCCCGCAGCGCCAGCCCGATGGCCAGCGCCATCACCAGCAGGCTCGACCAGAACAGGTTCGCCGCGGCCAGCGCCAGCGCGCCGAAGGCGACCGGCGCGAGCAGCGCGTCGTGGGTGCCCCAGCGGTGCCCGCCGGCCAGCCGGCCGACCGCTCCGGACGGGACGTCGGTCGCCGGGCCCCACATGTCCGAGACCGTCGAGCCGCTGTGGTCGAGGTCGGGCAGCATCGCGAACCCGCCGGCGGCGGCGACCCAGGCGACCTGGGCGACGGTGCCCTGGACCGGGGCCCAGGGGAGCGTCGCCGCACCCGCTGCGAGGCCGGACAGGGCGTGCGAGTGACCGAGCACGGACACAGCGTGCCGCCGTCGGCCCACTGGCTGGTGCAGGCACGCCCCGAGAGCCGACGAGATGTGGCCCCCTCGCAGGATCCGGCCCCGAGCGTGCGAGGGGCTGGGGCGAGGGGGTCCTTCACTCGTCGACGTCGTCGGTGCCGCCGCGCGCCAGCCAGGTGGCCAGCCGCTCGATCGGCACCTCGAAGTCCGGGTTCTGGTCGACGAAGGCCTGCAGCTGGTCGGCCAGCCAGGCGAGGGTCACCTGCTCCTCGCCCCGCCGGCCGGCCAGCTCCTCCAGGCCACGATCAGTGAAGTACACGGCCGGGACGTCCTCGGGTGGGGTGCACGGTCGGGAGGCCCGTCAGTCGGCGAAGGCCTGCGCGACGAGCTCCTTCTGCTCCGCCTCGTGCACCTTCGCCGAGCCGACGGCCGGGCTGGCCGAGGCGCGACGGCTGACCCGGCGCAGCGTCCGCCCGTCGAGGTGCTCGGGCAGGTTGAGGGCCATGAACGACCAGGCGCCCATGTTGGCCGCCTCCTCCTGCACCCACACCAGGTCCGTGGCGTTGGGGTAGCGCCCGACCGCCTGGCGGATCTGCTCGGCCGGCAGCGGGTAGAGCTGCTCGACCCGCACGACGGCGACGTCGGCGGTGCCCTCGGCCTCCCGCTGCGCCAGCAGGTCGTAGGCGACCTTGCCGCTGCACAGCACCACCCGGCGGACGGCGCCGGCGTCGAGCGGCTCGCCGCCCACGCCGGGGTCGGCCAGCACCGGCTGGAAGCCCTCGTCGGTGAACGCCGCGACCGGGCTGACCGCCGCCTTGGCCCGCAGCAGCGACTTGGGCGTGAACACGACCAGCGGCCGGTGCACGTCCGACAGCGCCTGCCGGCGGAGCAGGTGGAAGTAGTTGCCCGGGGTCGTGCAGTTGGCGACGGTCATGTTGTTCTCCGCCGACAGCTGCAGGAACCGCTCGATGCGGCCGCTGGAGTGGTCGGGGCCCTGGCCCTCGAGGCCGTGCGGCAGCAGCAGGACCACGCCCGAGCGCTGCCCCCACTTGGCCTCGCCGGAGCTGATGAACTCGTCGATCACCATCTGCGCGCCGTCGACGAAGTCACCGAACTGCGCCTCCCAGAGCACGAGGGCCCTGGGGTTGGCCACCGAGTAGCCGTACTCGAAGCCGAGCGCGGCGTACTCGCTGAGCAGCGAGTCGTAGACGAAGAACTTCGCCTGGTCCTCGGACAGGTGGGCCAGCGGCGTGTACTCGGCGGCGGTGTCGCGGTCGATGAGGACGGCGTGCCGCTGCACGAACGTGCCGCGGCGGGAGTCCTGGCCGGCCAGCCGCACCGGGACGCCCTGCACGAGCAGCGACCCGAAGGCCAGCAGCTCGCCCATCGCCCAGTCGATGCCGCCCTCGCTGGCCATGGCGGCCCGCCGCTCGAGCATCCGCTTGAGCTTCGGGTGTGCGCTGAAGTCCTGCGGGAACGAGACGTGCGCGTCGCCGATGGTCTTGAGGACCTCGGTGCTGATCGCCGTCTCCACGGTCGACTGCTCGGGCGTGCGGGGGTCCATGACCGGCTGGGGCTTGGCCGTGTCGCGCACGTCGTGCGTCTCGGCGAAGGCGCGCTCCAGCTGGTCGCGGAAGTCCTTGAGCGCCTCCTCGGCCTCCTGCAGGGTGATGTCCCCGCGGCCGACCAGCGCCTCGGTGTAGAGCTTCCGGACCGAGCGCTTGCGGTCGATGATGTCGTACATCAGCGGCTGGGTCATCGACGGGTCGTCGCCCTCGTTGTGCCCGCGGCGGCGGTAGCAGACGAGGTCGACGACGACGTCCTTCCTGAACGCCTGCCGGTACTCGACCGCCAGCCGGGCCACGCGGATGCAGGCCTCGGGGTCGTCGCCGTTCACGTGGAAGACCGGGGCGCCGATCATCCGGGCGACGTCGGTCGAGTAGAGGCTCGAGCGGGCCGCGGCCGGGCTGGTGGTGAACCCGACCTGGTTGTTGACGACCACGTGCACGGTGCCGCCGGTGCGGTACCCGCGCAGCTGGGAGAGGTTGAGCGTCTCCTGGACGACGCCCTGGCCGGCGAAGGCCGAGTCGCCGTGCAGCAGGACGGGCAGGACGGTGAAGCCGCTCTCGCCCTTGTCGATCATGTCCTGCTTGGCGCGGACCATGCCCTCGAGGACGGGGTTGACCGTCTCCAGGTGCGAGGGGTTGCTGGCCAGCGAGACGGCGATCTCGGCCTCGCGGAACGGGTTGCGGAAGGTGCCCTCGGCGCCCAGGTGGTACTTGACGTCACCGGAGCCCTGGACGCTGCCGGGGTCCATGTTGCCCTCGAACTCGCCGAAGATCTTGGCGTAGCTCTTGCCGAGGACGTTGGCCAGCACGTTGAGCCGGCCGCGGTGCGCCATGCCGATCGCGACCTCGTCGAGGTCGTGGTCGGTGGAGGCGATGAGCACCTCGTCGAGCAGCGGGATGACCGACTCGCCGCCCTCGAGGCTGAACCGCTTCTGGCCGACGTACTTCGTCTGCAGGAAGGTCTCGAACGCCTCGGCGGCGTTGAGCCGGCCGAGCACGTGCTTCTGCTTCTCGCGGTCGGGCGCGGCGTGCTTGACCTCGATGCGCTCCTGCAGCCACTGGCGCTCTTCGGGGTCGGTGATGTGCATGTACTCCACGCCGACGGTGCGGCAGTAGGAGTCGCGCAGGACGCCGAGGATGTCGCGCAGCGCCATGGTCCGCTCGCCGGCGAAGCCGCCGACCGGGAACTCGCGGTCGAGGTCCCACAGGGTCAGGCCGTGCTGGAGGATGTCCAGGTCGGGGTGGCTGCGGACCTTGAACTCGAGCGGGTCGGTGTCGGCCATGAGGTGGCCGTTGCGCCGGTAGGCCTCGATGACCTCGATGACCCGGGCTTCCTTGTCGATCTGCCCCTCGCGGCCGACCCGCACGTCGGGCATCCAGCGCACCGGCTCGTAGGGCAGGCGCAGCGATCGGAAGACCTCGTCGTAGAAGCCGTCCTCGCCGAGCAGCAGCTGGTGCAGCCGGCGCAGGAAGTCGCCGGACTGCGCGCCCTGGATGATCCGGTGGTCGTAGGTGGAGGTCAGCGTGATGATCTTGCTGACCGCCATCTCGGTGAGCGCCTGGGGGCTCATCCCCTGGAACTCGGCCGGGTACTCCATGGCGCCGACGCCGATGATCGCGCCCTGGCCGGCGGTCAGCCGCGGGACCGAGTGGTTGGTGCCGACGGTGCCCGGGTTGGTCAGGCTGATCGTGGTGCCGGAGAAGTCCTCCAGCGTCAGCTTGCCGGCGCGGGCGCGGCGGATGACGTCCTCGTAGGCGCCCCAGAACCGGGCGAAGTCCATCGTCTCGGCGGCCTTGATCGAGGCGACGACGAGCGCGCGGCTGCCGTCGGCCTTCGGCAGGTCGATGGCCAGGCCGAAGTTGACGTGCTCGGGCTGCACCAGGGTCGGCTTGCCGTCGACCTCGGCGAACGCGGCGTTCATCTCCGGGAAGTCGTCGAGGGCCCGGACCAGCGCGTAGCCGATCAGGTGCGTGAAGGAGACCTTGCCGCCCCGGGCCCGCTTGAGGTGGTTGTTGATGACGATGCGGTTGTCGGCCAGGAGCTTGGCCGGCACCGAGCGCACGCTGGTCGCCGTCGGGACGGTCAGCGAGGCGTTCATGTTCTTGACGACGCTGGCGGCGGCGCCGCGCAGGGTCGTCTGCTTCGGCCCGTCGGCGGCCGGCGCCTCCGGCGGGGCCTTCGGAGCGGGGGTCTTCGGCGCGGGCGCGGCCTTGGCCTGCTGGGACGCGCGCTCGGCGGCGCGGTCGACGACGGTGGCCTCGGTCCGCTCGGCCACGGGGGTGGCCCGGGGGGTCGGCTCCGGCGCGGCCGGGGCCACCGCGGGGCTGCTGGGCCGGGTGGCCGAGCCCTCGGCGTCGGCGACGGCCGGCCGCTGCGGGGAGGTCGCGGCGGCCGCGGGAGCCGGCGCCTGCGGTGCCGGGGCGGCGGGCGCCGCGCCGTTCGCCGAGCCCGTCGCGGGCGCGGCCGGGGCAGCGGCGGGCGCGGCCGGGGCAGCGGCGGGCGCCGGCGCGGCGGAGTCGTGCTCGCGGTCGTCGCTGGAGGCCACGGGACTGCCGGGCCGGTAGTCGGCGAAGAACTCGTGCCAGGCCTGGTCCACGCTGGACGGGTCGGCGAGGAACTGCTGGTACATCTCCTCGACCAGCCACTCGTTGGTGCCGAATCCCGCCACCGCGGAGGAGGAGGAGGTGGTGGACGGCCGGGATGAGTTGTCGCGTGACACGGGTCGGGTGCCTTCTTCGTCGTCGTCGGTGGACGTCTCTGGACCGGGTGCGGAGTCTACGCCCGTCGTCCGGGCCGGAACCCCCTGCCGCGGGCGCCGCCAGCGGGTCCGCGGACCCGTCGGGGCGTGCGTCAGTCGGTGGCGCCGGCGGCGACCAGGAGGTCGACCAGCCCGTCGACGACGGAGGCCTGACCTGCGTCGCCGCGCCGGGAGCGGGCCGCGGCGACCCGGCTGATGTCGAGGGCGCTGGCGCCGTCGCTGGTGGTGGCGTTGACGTCGGCCCCGGCGGCCAGCAGGACGCGCACCACCTCGGGCGCGTCGCCGCCCCCCGAGACGGCCTCGTGCAGGGGCGTGCGCCCCGTGTCGGGGTCGCGCCGGTCCACCGCGGCACCCGCGTCGAGGAGCACGCGCACCAGGTCGGCCCGCCGGGCCGTGGCCGCGGCGGCGAGCGCGCCGCCGTCGGGGTCGGCGCCTCGGGCGAGCAGCAGGCGGAGGGTGCCCGCGGCACCGCCCGCGGCGGCGAGGACGAGCAGGTCCAGGCCGCTGACCGGATCGGTGAGCGCCGCGCCGGCGTCGAGCTCGCGGGTCAGCCGGTCGACGTCGTCGAGGTAGGCCGCGGCCGGCGCGTCGACCACGGCGCCCAGCTCGCACAGCACACCGACCAGTGCGGGGGAGTGCTCGACGGCCACGTGCAGCGGCGTGCGCCCGGACTCGGTGCGCGCCGTGAGGTCGGCGCCGGCGGCGACCAGCTCCCGGACGACGTCCTCCCGGCCCTCCGCGGCGGCCAGGTGCAGCGGCGTCCAGCCGCTCTCGCCGGCGTGCTCCACCGTGCCGGCCAGCAGCCGGGGTGCACCGTCGACCGCCGCGCGCACGGCCGCGGCGTCGCCGGCGGTCACCAGGCGCGCCAGGCGCGGTGCGGTCATGCGGGTCGTCATCCGGGGTCCCCCCGTCCTCGGTGGTGTGCTGGCGCCCGCCCTCGGGACACGTCCCTCAGACCACGTCGCGGCGGACGGCGAGCACCGTGCCGAGGAGGGCGAAGAACAGACCGTAGCCGAGCAGCAACAGTGCGCCCTGCCACGGGGCCAGCAGCTCCGGCGCCTGGAAGTCGGAGGTGATCGCCTGCGCCGCGCCACCGGGCAGCCACTTGTAGGCGCCCTGCAGCGCGCCGATCGAGGAGATGATCGGCTCCACGACGTAGAGGTAGACCAGCGCGCCGACGATGGCGGCCACCTGGTTGCGCAGCAGCGCACCGACGCCCACCCCGATCACGGCGTAGACGACCAGCACCAGCCCCGCGGCGCCGAGCGTCTGCAGGTTGTCGCCGTCCAGCGAGGGCGCGGCTCCGCGGGCGCCCGCGTAGAGCAGCACGACCACGACGTCGACGGCGAGCACCAGCAGGGCGAACGGGACCGCCGCCAGTGCGTAGGCGACCAGCTTGGCGGCGACCACCCGGCCCCGGCGGGGCGTGGTGAGGAAGGTCGGCGTGGCCGTCCGGTGCCGGTACTCCTGGGTCATCCCGATGATGCCGAGGATCAGCAGCAGCACGCTGGCGTTGGCGGCGACGGAGAAGACGATCTCCTCGTACTGCGGGGTCCCGACCGGGGGCAGGCCGGGCTGCCCGCCCTGCTGCTCGGCGCCGGCCAGGCCGGTGAACAGCGCGGCGAAACCGCCGGCCATCACGCAGGCGCCGAGCACCAGGCCGATCCAGACGCGGGTGGTGAACAGCTTGGTCCACTCGGCGCGGACGAGGGCGCTCATCGGGCCGCCACCCCGGTCGTCGCGGCGGGGGAGCCCGCGGCGAACTGCTCCTGCCCCGCGGTGAGCCGGAAGTAGAGCTCCTCCAGGCCGTTGGCCTCGGCCCGCAGCTCGTGCAGCTCGATGCCCTCCGCGAAGGCGCGGGCGCCGACCCCGGCGGGCGTCGTGCCCGTCACGGTGACCACCCCGTCGCCGCCCCGCTCGGCCGACAGGCCGGCCGAGACGAGCACCGCGGCCAGCCGGTCGGCCTCCGGGCTGCGCACGAGCACCGTCCCGGCTCCCTGCGAGCCCGAGCGCAGCTCGGCGATGGAGCCCTGCCGCACCAGCCGGCCGGCACCGACGATGACGACGCGGTCGGCGGTCTGCTCCATCTCCGCCAGCAGGTGGCTGGAGACCAGGACGGTCCGGCCCTCCTCGTGGGCCAGGTGCCGCAGGAAGCCGCGCAGCCAGAGGATGCCCTCCGGGTCCAGGCCGTTGGCCGGCTCGTCGAGCACCAGCACCGGCGGGTCGCCGAGCAGGGCGGTGGCCAGGGCCAGCCGCTGCCGCATGCCCAGGGAGTAGCCACCGGCCCGCCGCCGTCCGGCCGTGGCCAGGCCGACCGCGGTGAGCACCTCGTCGGCGCGTGCGGTGGGCAGGCCCGCGGCGCGGCAGTAGACGCGCAGGTGGTCGCGGCCGGAGCGGGCGGGGTGGAAGGCGGTCTCGAGGACGGCGCCCACGGTGCGCACCGGGTCGGGCAGCGCCGCGTAGGGGACGCCGTCGAAGGTGGCGGTGCCGGCGTCGGGGGTGATCAGCCCGAGCACCATGCGCAGGGTCGTGGTCTTGCCCGCTCCGTTGGGCCCGAGGAAGCCGGTGACCGCGCCCGGCTCCACGGTGAAGCCGAGGTCGGTGACCGCCTGCACGGAGCCGAAGCTCTTGGTCAGGCCGGACACCTCGACCCGCACGGGGCCCCGGTGACCGGTCGGGTCGCTGGCCGTCGTCGCGATGACCTGTCCTCCTCGTCGTCCGCCCCCGTGCACCGGCCATCCTGGCCCACGGCGGCCCGCCGACGGCAGCCCCACGCGCGGCGACACGCGCCGTCCACCCCGTGTCGGCGCGCCGTTCACCGGGCGGCCCGGGGTGCCGCGCCGGTCGCGTGACCCGCGACACGGGGGAGTCCTCCAGCGGTCACTACAGTGCCCGCCGTGAGCGCCTCCCGGACGGTCGGCAGCGGGACGGACCCGTCGCCCGTCGTGCACCCCACCGACTGACCCCGTCCCCGGCCGCCATGGACACCGCCGGAGGGGACGACGCCGGGCGCGAGCGCGCCGGCCGGGACGCCGACGGGCCGGAGCCGGGCACCGACGTCCGGGACGCGCTCGAGCGCCTGCTGCTCGGTGGGCCGCGCCGGCTGACCCGGCTGCAGGTCGCGGCGGCGGCGGGCATGCCGCCCGAGCGCACCCAGCGGCTGTGGCGGGCACTGGGCTTCCCCGACGCCGCCGACGACGACCTGGTCTTCACCGACGCCGACGTCGACGCCCTCGCGCTGGTCTCGGCGCTCATCGACACCGGCTTCATCGACCCCGGCACCGAGGCCTCGATCGCGCGGGCGACCGGCCAGGCGCTGTCGCGGCTGGCCGACTGGCAGACCGACATGCTCGCCGGTGCGCTGACCCGCCAGGCGCGTGAGCACGGGTCGGCGGACGCCGTCGCCGCGGCCGAGGTGCTGCTGCCGCTGCTGACCCGGACGCAGGACTACGTGTGGCGGCGGCACCTGGCGGCCAACGTCGACCGGCTGCTGTCCTCCGGTGCGCCCGGGGACCGGCGGGAGCTGGCCGTGGGCTTCGCCGACCTGGTCGACTACACCTCCCGGTCGCGCGGCATGGACGGCCGCGAGCTCGGCGCGATGATCGAGGGGTTCGAGGCCACGGCCACCGAGGTGATCGCCCGCTCGCACGGCCGGGTGGTCAAGACCGTCGGCGACGGGGTCCTCTACACCGCCGCCTCGGCCGTCGACGCCGTCGAGATCGGGCTGACCCTGCCCGACGTCTGGGACTCCGACGACCGGCTGCCGTTGCGGGTGGGCGTGGCCTACGGCACGGTGCTCACCCGGCTGGGCGACGTCTACTCGCCGGTGGTCAACCTGGCCAGCCGGCTCACCTCGCTGGCCCGGCCCGGGACCGTGCTCGTCGACCGCGTGCTCGCCGGCCACCTGCGCGGGATGCCCGGTTACCGGGTGCGGCCGCTGCGCCGGGTCTCGGTCCGCGGCTACGACCAGCTCCAGCCGTGGCTGGTCCAGCGCCGCCCGCCGGACGAGGAGGACAACGCCCTCGAGGAGATGCTCGACGAGCTGGCCGACGACGTGCTGGCCGCCGGGCCGGAGGACGACGTGGACGGGCTCTTCGAGGGTGCCGACCCGGGGATCGACGAGGACGGCTGAGCCGGCCGCGCGCTATCGTGGGCCCGTGCTGTGAGCCCCGGGACAGACGTCGACCCGATCCGACCGTCCTCCGGGAGCACCTCCATGAGCGCCACCCTCGTCGCCCGCGGCCTGGCCGCCGGCCACGGCGCCCGCGTCCTCTTCTCCGACCTCGACCTCGTCGTCGCCCCCGGTGACGTCGTCGGGCTGGTCGGCGTCAACGGCGCCGGCAAGTCCACGCTGCTGCGCACCCTCGCCGGCGAGCTGCCGGCCGAGTCCGGCTCGATCGCGCTGAGCCCGCCGACGGCGACCGTCGGCCACCTGCCGCAGGAGCGCGACCGGCGCGAGGGCGAGACGGTGACCGCCGCGCTGGCCCGCCGCACCGGCGTCGCCGCCGCGCAGGCCGCCCTGGACGCCGCCACCGACGACCTCACCGCCGGCCGGCCCGGTGCCGACGACGCCTACGGCGAGGCGCTCGAGCGGTGGCTGGCCCTGGGCGGGGCCGACCTCGACGAGCGCCTCGAGCAGGTCCTGGCCGAGGTCGCGCCCGGGGTCGCCCCCGACGCGCCGATGCCCTCGCTCTCGGGCGGTCAGGCGGCCCGGGTCGGGCTGGCCGCGCTGCTGCTGTCGCGGCACGACGTCCTGCTGCTCGACGAGCCGACCAACGACCTGGACCTGACCGGCCTCGAGCAGCTGGAGGACTTCGTCGCCGGCAACCGCGCGGGCATCGTGCTCGTTAGCCACGACCGCGAGTTCCTGGCGCGCACGGTCACCCGCGTCGTCGAGCTCGACCTCGCCCAGCAGCTGGTGCGGGTGCACGACGGCGGCTACGAGTCCTACCTGGCCGAGCGCGAGGTCGCCCGCCGGCACGCGCGCGAGGAGTACGAGGAGTACACCGGGACCAGGGCCGACCTGGAGGCCCGGGCGCGGATGCAGCGCAACTGGCTGGCCAAGGGTGTCCGCGACGCGGTCAAGAAGCAGAAGGACCCCGACAAGTTCATCAAGGCGCACAACCGGGCGACCGCGGAGAAGCAGGGCGCCAAGGCCAAGCAGACCGAGCGGCGCATCGAGCGGCTGGAGGTGGTCGAGGAGCCCCGCAAGGAGTGGGAGCTGCGGATGACCATCGCCGCCGCACCGCGCGCCGGGGCCGTGGTGGCCACGCTGCGCGACGCCGTCGTCCGCCGGGGCGGGTTCACCCTCGGCCCGGTGAGCCTGCAGGTGGACTGGGGCGACCGGCTGGCGATCACCGGCCCCAACGGCGCGGGCAAGACCACGCTGCTCGGCGCGCTGCTGGGCCGGGTGCCGCTGGACGCCGGTGCGGCCTCCCTCGGGCCGGCGGTGCGGCTGGGCGAGGTCGACCAGGCGCGCGGGCTGTTCGTCGGCGAGCGCCGGCTGCTCGACGCGTTCGGCGCCGAGGTGCCCGACTGGCCGACCGCGGAGGTCCGCACGCTCCTGGCCAAGTTCGGGCTGACCGCCGAGCACGTGCTGCGCCCCGCGGTCACGCTGTCGCCGGGGGAGCGCACCCGCGCGGCCCTGGCGCTGCTGCAGGCCCGCGGGGTGAACGTGCTGGTGCTCGACGAGCCGACCAACCACCTCGACCTGCCGGCGATCGAGCAGCTCGAGGTGGCGCTGGCCGACTACCCCGGCACCCTGCTGCTGGTCACCCACGACCGCCGGATGCTCGAGGCGGTGGCCACCACCCGGCGGGTCACGGTCGAGGACGGCCGGGTCACCGAGTGAGGACCTCCCTGCCTAGCTGAGGTCCTGGCCGAGCGCCTCGTCCAGGCCGACGGTGGCCATGCCGGCCCAGGTCTCGTCGACGTGGTGGGCCAGCACCATGAGGTCGCGCACCTGGCCCTCGCGGTCGCGGACGTGGTCGCGCAGCAGCGCCTCCCCGGTGAAGCCCAGGTCGGTGAACAGCGCCAGCGCCGCGCCCTGCTCGGCGACGACCTCGACGACGAGCTTGGACAGGCCGTCGCCGACGGCCGACACGAGGGCGTGCCGGGCCAGCAGGCGGCCCAGGCCCGATCCGCGGTGGGCGGGGGAGACGACCAGCCGCACCTCGCCGACGTGCGCCGACCAGCCCGGCAGCGGGCGGACGGCGACGTAGCCGGCCACCTCCTGTCCCTCGCCGTCCGCGTCGAGGACGACCCAGCGCCGGCCGCCGGCGCCGCCGGAGGTCCACGACCGGACGACGTCGGGGTCGGTGACCTCCTCCTCGATGAAGGTCAGGTCGCCCTCGGGCAACCCGCCGAAGAAGCGCACCAGCGCGTCGCAGTGCACCGCCTCGAGCTCGACGACGTCCACGCTCACCCCTCCTGTCCGGCCGCGGGGCCGGGTGCGGTCTCGTCGCTGCGCTTGCGGATGAAGCCGATGATCTCCGGCACCGTCGTCTTCGCCGCCGTCCGGCCCACCACCAGGCCCATGTGGCCGGCGGGCAGCCGCAGCTCGTGCTTGTCCTCCGAGCCGACCAGGTCGATCAGCGGCGCGGTCGCCTCCGGCGGCACGATGTGGTCACGGTCGGCGCGCACGGTGAGGAAGGGCAGCCGGATGTCGCTGAGGTGCACCGGGTCGCCGCCCACGGTCAGCCGGTCGGTGACCATCCCGTTGTCGCGCACGAGCATCTGCACCGTCTCGCGCGCCGCGGCGCCGGGGAACGGGATGTGGTCGTCGGACCAGCCGGTCATCGCCTGGTACGCCGACACGTACTCGTCGTTCCAGAGCTTCTCCCACAGCGTCACGTAGCGGGTGACCTCGGCGGTGGGGGTCAGGGTCTTGAAGCCCTGCACCACCACCCGCGGCGGCACGTTGCCGTCCTCGTCGAGGACGTCGTCGACCTCGAGGCCGCCGCGGAAGACGTCGGCCATCGGGCCCATCTTCGTGAAGTCGACCGGGGTCGCCAGCACGGTGAGGCTGCGGACCGGCGCGTCGGGGTGGTGGGCGGCGTAGAGCAGCGACAGGTCGCCGCCGAAGCAGTAGCCGAAGAGGTTGACCTCGTCGGCGCCGGAGATCTCGCGGACCCGCTCCACGGCCGCGGGGATGTAGTCGTCGACGTAGTCCTCGAGCCGGTTCTGCGCGTCGCGGGCGTCGGGCTCGCCCCAGTCGACCATGTACACGTCGAAACCGGCGTCGACCAGCTGCTCGATGAAGCTGTTGCCCGGGTTCAGGTCGAGGATGTAGCTGCGGCTGACCAGGCTGAACACGATGAGCAGCGGCGGGGAGTACCGCACCTTCTCACTGCGGTAGTGCCACAGCTGGGTGCGGCCGCGCTGCCAGACGACGTCCTTGGGCGTGAGCCCCACGCCGGGCCGGTCGACGCCGGCGACGAGCTTGATGCCGTTACGCGCCCGGAGGGCGTTGCGCTCGACGTCGCGCCGGACGCGGTCGAGGACTGCTTGCGGGCTGGGCACCGTCGGCATCGGGTTCCTCCGGGGTGGTCGCGTCGGCGGCCCGGGGACGGCGCCGCTCGTTCTCCAGCTGGACGGTCAGCCGCCGGACCTCGCGGTCCAGGGCGCCGATCTGCGCGCGCAGGCGGGCCAGGTCCGAGCCCGCCGGCAGGTTGACGAGGTGCCAGGCGCGGGCGGACACCCCCCGGGCGCTGTCACGGGCGAGGTTCTGCGCCCGCCGCAGCAGGGCGACACCCGTGGCGAAGCCCGGCGTCCGGACCAGGCTGTCCGCGTGCGGTGTGACGCGCCGCTCGGCGGCGTCGAACGCCTGCCGCCACAGCGGCGGCCCCTGTGGTGTCCCCGGTGTCGTCCCGGACGTCATCGTCGGACCTCCTCCGTGTGTCGTGGGCCGGCTGTCTGCGCGGGCTCCTACCCGCCCGGGCGGTGATACACCCCACACCGCGGTTACGGTCCGGGGACCGACAACGGCACGGGGACGACGGAGGGACTGCAGCGTGGCGGACAGGACTGTCCTGGACATGTTCCGGCTGGACGGCCGGGTGGCGATCGTGACGGGAGCGTCCTCGGGGCTGGGCGTCGTGTTCGCCCGGGCGCTGGCCCAGGCCGGGGCGGACGTCGCCCTCGGGGCCCGGCGCGAGGACCGGATGGCGGCCACCCGGGAGGCGGTCGAGGCGGCCGGACGGCGGGCGATCACGGTGCGCACGGACGTCGCGGTGGTGGAGGACTGTCAGGCGCTGGTGGACGCGACCATGGCCGAGTTCGGGCGGGTCGACGTGCTGGTCAACAACGCCGGCATCGGCACCGCCGCCCCGGCGACCCGGGAGAGGCCCGAGGAGTTCCGACAGGTCATCGACGTCAACCTCAACGGCTGCTACTGGATGGCCCAGGCCTGCGGGCGGGTGATGCAGCCGGGCAGCTCGATCGTCAACATCTCCAGCGTCCTGGGGCTCACCACCGCCGGACTGCCGCAGGCGGCCTACGCGGCGAGCAAGGCCGGGCTGATCGGGCTGACCCGCGACCTCGCCCAGCAGTGGACCGGCCGCAAGGGCATCCGGGTCAACGCGCTGGCCCCGGGGTTCTTCGCCTCGGAGATGACCGACCAGTACCCCGAGGGCTACCTCGACCAGCAGATGAGCCGGGTGCTCGTCGGCCGCGCCGGCGACCCGATGGAGCTGGCCGCCGCGCTGGTGTTCCTCGTCAGCGAGGCCGGCGGCTACGTCACCGGGACGACGATCCCGGTCGAGGGCGGCATGCTCACCAGCTGAGCGCCGGTCCGGGGCTCCGCGCGTGCGGGGCCCCGGCCGGCTCAGCGGCCGTCGGCCCGTGCGACGAGCGCGGTGATCCGCTCGGCCAGCTGCGGCAGGACGGCGCGCGGCAGGTCGTGGCCCATCCCCTCGACGACGAGCAGCTCGGCGCCGGGCACCGCCGCCGCCGTCGCCCGGCCACCGCTGACGTCGACCAGGGGGTCCTGCGCGCCGTGCACGACCAGCGTCGGGACCTCGACGCGGGCCAGGTCGGCGGTGCGGTCGGGGGTGGTGAGGACGGCGGCGAGCTGGCGGGAGACCCCGGCCGGGTCGTGCGCGCGGTCGAAGGCGAGCCCGGCCCGCTCGCGCACGCCCGCCTCGTCGAACTCGAACCCGGGGGAGCCGACGACCCGGAAGGCGTCGACGGCGCGCTGGACGGCCGACTCGCGGTCCGTGGCCGGCGGCGCGAGCAGGACGCCCATCGCGCTCGGTGCCGGGGCGCCGACCGCCGGGTCGCCGGTCGTCGACATGATCGAGGTGAGGCTGCGGACCCGCTGCGGGTGCCGGATGGCCAGCAGCTGGGCGATCATCCCGCCCATGGAGGCGCCGACCACGTGCGCACCGTCCAGGCCCAGGGCGTCGAGCAGGCCGGCGGCGTCGTCGGCCATGTCGGCCAGGCCGTAGGCGGCGCTCGAGCGGTCACCGCCCATGACGGCGAGCACGTCGGGGACGCCGGCCGAGTGCAGGTGCGTGGACAGGCCGATGTCGCGGTTGTCGAACCGGATGACGTACAGGCCGCGGTCGGCCAGCATCCGGCAGAGCTCCTCGGGCCAGCCGATCATCTGGGTGGCCAGGCCCATGACCAGCAGGAGCGGCGGGTCCTCCGCTGAGCCGAAGGTCTCGTAGGCGATCTCGACGTCCCCGACGCGGGCGGTCCGCACCCCGGTGTGCTCCATGCCGCGGACGTTAGCCGGGTCCCCGGGCGGCGGACCCGGACGCCCCGGTCCCCACGCCGCGTGCGGGCCGGGACCGGGGCGGAGGAGCCCTCAGCGCCGGCCGGCGCCGACCAGGTCGGTGCGGTCCTCGTGCGCGTCGGGCCGCTCGAGAGCGGCACCCTCGACGTCGAGGACGGGCAGCCAGCGCAGCCAGCGGGGCAGCCACCACGCCTTGTCGCCGAGCAGCGCCAGCGCCGCCGGGACCAGCACCATCCGGACGACGAAGGCGTCGAAGAGGATGCCGGCGGCCAGCGCGAAGGCGATCGACTTGATGGTCGCCTCACCGGCGGGCACGAACCCGGCGAACACGCTGAACATGATCAGCGCGGCCGCGACGACGACCGGGGCGGCCTGGCGGAACCCGGTGCGGATCGCCTCCGGCGGCGCCGCGCCGTGCGCGTGGGCCTCGTGCATCCGCGACACCAGGAAGATCTGGTAGTCCATCGCCAGGCCGAACAGGATGCCGATCACCAGGATCGGCGTGAGGCTGATCAGCGGCCCGGTGGCGTCGAGGTTGACCACGTCGGCCAGCCAGCCCCACTGGAACACCGCGACCGTGGCGCCGAGCGAGGCGCCGATGGTGAGCACGAAGCCCAGGACGCCGACCAGCGGCACCAGCAGCGAGCGGAAGACCAGGACCAGCAGCACCAGCGCCAGCCCCACGACGAGGGCCAGGTAGACCGGCAGCGCCTCGTCCAGGCTGCGCGCGACGTCGACGCTGACCGCGGTCTGGCCGGTGACCGAGGCCTGCACCCCGTCGGTGCCGGCGAGCAGGTCGCGCAGGTCGGTGACGAGCTGCTCGGTGGCCGGGTCCGTGGGGCCGGACTGCGGGACGACCGTCAGCAGGGCCGCGGTGCCGTCGGGGTTCGGCACCGGCGGGGTGACGAGGGCGACGTCGTCCAGGCCGGCGACCGCGCCGCTGACCCCCGCTGCCGCCTGGGCCGCGCCGTCGCCCTCGAACAGGACGGTGATCGGGCCGTTGACGCCCTCGCCGAAGCCGTCGGCGAGCAGCTCTTGGGCGCGGGCCTGGGTGCTGTCGGTGGGCGGGGTCTGCACCAGCGTCGTCTGCATGGAGGAGAAGGGGACGGCGATCGCGCCCAGCGCCACCACCGCGAGGAGCAGCGTCACGACCCGGTGGCGGGTGACCGTGTCGACCCAGCCGGCCAGGAAGCCCGGCCGGGCGGCCTCGTGCGCACCGTGCCGCCCTCCGTGGTGGGCCCCGGCGGGCCGCTGCCTGCGGGGCAGTGCCCGGACGCCGAGGAAGCCGAGCACGGCCGGCACCAGGGTGAGGGCGATGAGCACGGCGACGACGATCGTCGCGGCCGCGGCCACGCCCATCTGGGTCAGGAACGGGATGCCGACGACCGACAGGCCGACGAGCGCGATGACCACGGTGAGGCCGGCGGTGACCACGGCCGACCCGGCGGTGCCCGTGGCGACGGCGACGGCGGTGCCGACGTCGGCGCCCCGGCGCAGCTCCTGGCGGAACCGGGTGACGAGGAACAGCGCGTAGTCGATGCCGACGGCGAGGCCGAGCATCGCGGCCAGCGTCGGGGTGGTCGAGGACAGGTCGGTGAAGCCGGTGGCGACGGTGATGCCGAGGACGCCGATGCCCACGCCGACCAGCGCGGTCAGCAGGTTCAGGCCGGCCATCGCCAGCGTGCCGTAGGTGACGGCGAGGACCACCAGGGCGACGACGACGCCGATCGCCTCGGCCGGGCCCCCGACGTGCGGCGGTTCCTGCACGGCCTCGCCGCCGACCTCGACGGTCAGGCCGGTGTCGCGGGCGTCGTCGACCGCGGCCAGCAGCGCGTCCTGCTGCTCGGGCGTCACCTCGCCCGGTGCGGCGTCGTAGGTGACGGTGCTGTAGCCGGTGGTCCGGTCGGCGTTGACCGCGGGCGCGGCCGGGTCCAGCGGGTCGGTCGCCGTCGCGACGCCCGGCAGCTGCGTGAGCTCGCCGACCACCCCGGTGACCGCGGCAGCGTTCTCCGGCGTGGTCAGCGTCTGCCCGTCCGGGGCGACCAGGACCACCCGGGCGGAGGCGCCGCCGCCGACACCGAACTCCTCGCCGATCCGCTCCAGGGCGGTCGTCGACTCCTGCCCGGGGATGGAGAACGAGTTCGTGGTCTCGCCGGCCAGGGTGACCGCGCCGGCGCCGCCGCCGACGAGGACGACCAGCCAGACGAGGACGACGGACAGCCGGTGCCGGTGCGAGAAGGCGCCGAGCCGGGACAACAACACAGCCATGCTGATCAGGCCTCCGCCTGGTGGGGGTCGGACAGGGCGGCGCTGGGCCTGCGGTGGCCCAGCGCGTCGGTGCAGGTGTCGACGATGTGCGGCCGCCACGCGGTGGTCCGGTCCTCGGCGTGGGCGGCCAGGGTCAGGACGGCGAGCCCGGCCAGTGCCCCGACGACGCGGACCAGCCGCTGCGGCTCGGTCGACTCCCGGTCGACGGCGAAGGCCTGCAGCACCAGCTCGGTCGTCGCCGTCCCCGGGTCGGCGTCCTCGCTGCCGAGCTGGGTGGCGGGCGCGAGCATGAGGGCGACTAGGCCGGGGTGGGCGAGGGCGACGTCGACCAGGATCTCGACGGCCCGGCGGTCGCGGTCCGCGCCGGGCGGCAGGTCGCGGACGTGGTCGAGGACCTGCTTGCCGATGGTGTCGGCCTGCGCGAGGACGGCCTCGTGCAGCGCGTCCTTGCTGGGGAAGTGGTGCAGCAGCCCGGCCTTGGACAGGCCGACGGCGGCCGCGACGTCCTGCACGGAGGTCTTGGCGAAGCCGCGACGGGCGAAGAGGGCGGCGGCGCGGTCGAGGATGCCCTCGTCCACCTGCTGCCGGAACGGTCGTGCCACGGCGACCACGGTACGGGCGGCCGACCGGATCGGTCGGGCAGCCGACCGATCCGGTCGGTGGTGTCGCCCACAGCGACGGGAGGGTCGGCCGGCTCGCGCCGGTCGCCGGTGCGGCAGGGTGCTGATCGCTACGCTGCGCCGCTACGTGCGGGTCGACGGGGAGCGGGTGGCGTCGTGGCGGCGGAGGCGTCGGGGACCGAGGCCGGGGAGTTCGCTGCCGGGCTGCGGTCGCTGCTGGACTGGCTGCACGTCCCGACCGAGGGCGCGCGCAACGAGGTCGTCGCCCTCGTGCAGGAGGCGCTCGGCTCGGCCGGCCGGGAGCAGTCGGTGGTCGCCCGCGAGCTCCCACCCCTCGAGCACGTCAACCTGCAGACCGCCCTCGACGCGTGGGCCGCGGCGGACGGGCGCCGGGTGGAGGTCCGCGGCGTCGTGCTGCCGCCCCACTTCGTCGGGATCGACCTCCAGCAGCTGATGACCGGTGAGGCGCTGCCCCCCGTACGGCTGAGCGCTCCCTCCGTGGTCGACCTGCCGAACGGTCCCGGGTCCACGCTGGCCTGCCTGCGGCTGGCGCTGCTCCTGGTCACCGACGACGCCGGGAGCTACGTGCTGCTCGTGCAGGGCGCGAGCGAGCACCGGCCGACCCTCAGCGTGGAGGTGGCCGGTCTGCCGGTGCAGCAGGCGCAGGGCGTCCTGGCCGAGCTCGACCGCCTGCGCCGCGAGCTGAACGTCTACCGCGGCCGTCTCGTCGAGGTCGCCCTCACGCCACTGGGCCAGGTCGAGCTGGTCTTCCTCGACCCGCCGGACCTGGGCCGCGACGACGTCGTCCTCCCCGCCGCGGTGCTCGACCGCATCGAGCGGCACGCCCTGGGGGTGGCCGAGCACCGCGCGGGGCTCCGGGCCGCCGGCCAGCACCTCAAGCGCGGGCTGCTGCTCTACGGGCCGCCCGGCACCGGCAAGACGCACACCACGCGCTACCTGCTCGGCCGGATGGGCGAGTACACCCGGCTGCTGATCACCGGGCGTTCGCTCGGCGCCGTCGGCTCGGTCACCGAGCTGGCCCGCGACCTGCAGCCGGCCGTGGTGGTCCTGGAGGACGTCGACCTGGTCGCCATGGACCGGTCCTTCGGCCCCGGCGGCAGTCCCGTGCTGTTCGACCTGCTCGACGCCATGGACGGCGCCGCCCCGGACGCGGACCTGCTGTTCGTCCTCACCACCAACCGCGCCGACCTGCTGGAGCCGGCGCTGGCCGACCGGCCGGGCCGCATCGACGTCGCCGTCGACGTCGCCCTCCCCGACGCCGCGGCCCGCCGGGAGCTGCTGGAGCTCTACGGGAGGGACGTGCCGCTGCGGCTCTCGGAGGACGACGTGACGGCGGCCGTCGACCGCACCGAGGGCGTGACCGCCTCGTTCCTCAAGGAGCTGCTGCGGCGGGCCGTCCTGGAGGCCCTGCACGAGCAGGACCCGGTCGGCGCGGTCACGGCCGAGCACCTCACCCGTGCCCTCGACGACCTGCTGGACAGCACCCAGCAGGTCACCCGGGCCCTGCTCGGTGTGGGCGGCGACGCCGGTCCCGACGACGTCGGAGCGCGGCCCGGCCTGGCTCCGGCGGACCTGCCGACGGCCTCATTCCACCCCCGCCACCCGCGGCGGCACTGACGGAGGTGACGTCGCCGTCGAGCCTGGCGCCTCCACCGGCTACCAGGAGACGCCGGGCTCGTAGGTCCCGAAGCTCCACTCCTGACCGCCGGGGTCCAGGACCCGGGCGCGCCGGGTGTGGAAGGGGGTGTTCTCCGGCGCGATCACCGGCTGGGCGCCGGCGGCGACGGCCCGGTCGAACACCCCGTCGACGTCCTCGACACGCAGGTAGAGGCCGCGTCCGGTGGACCGCCCGATCAGCGGCGGCACCGGGTGGTCGGCGTCGTCACTGCTCACCATCACGGCGACGTCCCCCCAGCGGACCTCGGCGTGCGTCACCTGCCCGTCGGGCCCCTGCTGACGCCGCACCTCCGAGAAGCCGAGCGCGGCCAGCCAGTCGAGGGCGGCCGGGGCGTCGCGGTAGCTGAGGTAGGCGAACAACTGCGGAGTCACCCGGCCGAACCTAGGGGCTCCCGGCCGCTCCCGGAGGGGACGGTGTCCGGCCGCACCCCCACGGCAGTCGCCGGCTCCGCGGGGGACTGTCTCGAGCAGCAGGCGTCGGCGCCCGCCGGGGTGAGCGCGGCGAGGGTCGCCAGCAGCTTGACCGGGCCGGCGAGTGCCTCGCAGCACAGGGAGTAGACGTTGCTGCGGCCCTTGGGGGTGATGGTGACCAGGCCCTGTTCGCGGAGCGGGGTCAGGTGGTGGCTGACCAGGGTCTGGCTCATCCCGCTGAGGTCGGTGAGCTCGCGGACCGAGCGCGGGCCCTCGGCCAGCAGCAGCAGCAGGTGCAGCCGGTTGGGGTCGGAGAGGGCCTTGAGCTGGGGCGCGAGCAGGCGGGCCCGATCGGCAGCCGAGGTGAACTCCTCCGGGTCGAGGAGGCGGACGTCGAGCTCCTGGCGCATGGCCCGAGTATGACACGTCGCGGTTGTCGTCAACAGCGTCCGCTGTTATCGTGACTCGCCATAGACGACCGTCGAAGTGTCGAGGAGGGGACCGGGGATGGACGTGGCGGACGTCGAGCTGCCGGTCGTGGTGATCGGAGCCGGCCCGGTGGGGCTGGCGGCGGCCGCGCACCTGCTCGAGCGCGGGCTGGATCCCCTCGTGCTGGAGGCCGGCGACCGGGTCGGCGCTGCCGTCCGGGACTGGGGCCACGTGCGTCTGTTCTCGCCGTGGGAGTACGACGTCGACGCCGCAGCGCTGCGTCTGCTGGAGGCGCAGGGCTGGGAGTCGCCCGCTGCTGACGAGCTGCCCACCGGTGCCGAGCTGGTGGAGTCCTACCTGGTTCCGCTGGCGGCCACGCCCGAGCTGGCCGGGCGCGTCCGGACCGGCACCCGGGTGCTCGCGGTCGGCCGGCAGGGCGTCGACAAGACCCGCACCGTCGGCCGCCAGGGCCGGCCCTACGTCGTGCGCACGGTGCGCGACGGCGAGGTCGCCGACGTCGTCGCCCGCGCCGTCCTCGACGCGTCCGGGACGTGGGGGAGGTCCAACCCCCTCGGTGCTGCGGGCCTGCCGGCGATCGGCGAGGACCGGGTCGGCCCGTGGCTGGCCGGCCCGCTCCCCGACGTCCTGGGCGCCGACCGGAAGCGCTTCGCGGGACGGCACAGCCTCGTGGTCGGCATGGGTCACTCGGCGGCCACCACGCTGCTGGCGCTGGTGCGGCTGCGGGAGGGGGAGCCGGGCACCGAGATCACCTGGGCCATCCGCGGCCGCTCGCCCGCCCGCCTCTACGGCGGGGGAGACGCCGACGGACTGCCCGCCCGTGGCCTGCTGGGTTCGTCGCTGGAGGCCGCGGTCGCCGGGGGCGCGGTGACGCTCGTCCGCGAGTTCACGCTGACGTCGCTGACCCCGCCACTCGACGGGAGCGGCCGGGTGACCGTCGCCGGCGCCGGCCGTGACGGCGCCGCGGTCTGCCTCCGGGTCGACACCGTGGTGCGGTCCACGGGCTTCCGGCCCGACCTCGAGATGCTGCGCGAGGTCCGCCTGGACCTCGACCCCGGCGTCGAGGCGCCCGCGGCGCTGGCGCCGCTGATCGACCCGAACTCCCACTCCTGCGGCACCGTCCCGCCGCACGGCGAGGCGCTGCTGGCACACCCCGACGAGGGCTTCTACGTCGTGGGCACGAAGTCCTACGGCCGGGCGCCGACGTTCCTGCTCGCCACCGGCTACGAGCAGGTCCGCTCCATCGCGGCCGCACTGGCCGGCGACACCGAGGCCGCCACCCGTGTCCAGCTCGCCCTGCCCGGGACCGGGGTGTGCTCCACCGACCTCGGCGACCGCGAGGCGGCCGAAGCGGCCAGCTGCGGCACCGGGGGAGTGGGCTTCGCGACCGGCACGGAGCACGGCTACTCGGCCGAGGAGTCGCCCCCGGCAGCCGGCTGCTGCGGCGCCGCACCGGTCGCGGTGACGCTGTCCTCGGCGTCGCATGGCGGCTGAGCGACGAGCCGGTGGTCCGACCGCCGCGGCGGGCGCCGGGAGCCCCGGGCGCTCGCCGCGGCGGGCCCTGGTCGGTCTGTGCACCACCCAGATCACCAGTTGGGGCGTCCTCTACTACGCCTTCCCCGTCGCCCTGGCGGCGATCACCGCCGACACCGGCTGGTCGGCCACCACGGCCACCGCGGCGTTCTCCGCCGGCCTGGTCGTCTCGGCGCTGGCCGGGATCCCGGTCGGGCGCTGGCTGGACGTCTTCGGGCCGCGGCGGGTCATGACGGCGGGCTCGGTGCTGGCGGTGCCGGCCACCGTGGCGATCGCGCTGGCACCGAACTACGCCACCTTCCTGGCCGCCTGGCTGGTCGCCGGCGCCGCCATGTCCGCGGTGTTCTACCAGGCGGCCTTCGCGGCGCTGACCCGCTGGTACGGCGACCGGCGGGTCCGGGCGCTCACCACCCTGACCCTCGTCGCCGGCCTGGCCAGCACGGTGTTCGCGCCGCTGACCCACGCGCTGGTCGAGGCGCTCGGCTGGCGCGGCGCCTACCTGGTGCTCGCCGGGGTGCTGGCGGTGGTGACGATCCCGGTGCACGCGACCACGCTGACGGCACCCTGGACGCGGGAGGACCACCGGGGACGCACACCCGGCCGTTCCGGCTCGGGCGTGCCCGCCGAGGTGCGCAGCGGCCAGTTCCTGGCCCTGTCGGCTGCGCTGACGCTGACCGCCTTCGGGCTCTACGCCGCGAGCCTGACGGTGATCCCCCTGCTCACCGGGCGGGGGTTCTCCGCGTCCCTGGCGGCCACCACCTTCGGCCTGCTGGGCGCCGGACAGCTCCTCGGTCGCCTCGTCTACGGCCCGCTCAGCGCCCGCACCACCCCGACCGGGCGGACCGTCGGCCTGATCGGCGCCGGTGCCCTGACCATCGGGCTGCTCGCGATCCTCAGCAGCCCGCCGGCCGCGCTCGTCGCCGCCGCCGTCGCCCTCGGTGCGGTCCGGGGGGCGTGCACCCTGCTGCAGGCGACCGCGGTCGCCGACCGCTGGGGAACGGCCCGCTACGGCACCCTGTCGGGGTTCTTCGCCGCCCCCGTCACCGCAGCGACCGCGCTGGCGCCCTGGGCGGGCACGGCGCTGGCCGAGGCGCTCGGCAGCCACGCGGCGGCCTTCGGGCTGCTGGCGGCCGGCGTCGTGGCGGCTGCCGTGCTGGCGTGGCGCGGGGGACGACCGGCCGCGGTCTAGCTCGGTCGCGGGGAGCTCCCCCGAGGTCGACGACGAGGCTCCGCACGTGCGCGGCGACGTCGTCGCGCACCCGCACCCGCGCGCGTCCGCCGGGTGCCCGCGACCGGAGCCCGATGCTCCTCCAGGACCGCGGGGCGCCCGCTCACCGGGGGGTGGCCGGGTCGACCTGCAGCTCGGCGAGCAGGCCGCGGATGCGGGCCCCGATCTCGTCGCGGATGGGCCGCACGGACGCGACGCCCTTGCCGGCCGGGTCCTCGAGGACCCAGTCGAGGTACCGCTTGCCGGGGAAGACCGGGCAGGCGTCGCCGCAGCCCATGGTGATCACGACGTCGGAGGCCTCGACCGCCTCGGTGGTGAGGACCTTGGGGCGCTGGTCGGTGATGTCGATGCCGACCTCGGCCATCGCCGCCACGGCGGAGGGGTTGATCCGGTCGCCGGGCGCGGAACCGGCCGAGCGGACCTCGACGGCGTCCCCGGCGAGGTGCCGCAGCCAGCCGGCGGCCATCTGGGAGCGGCCGGCGTTGTGGACGCAGACGAACAGGACGCTGGGCCTGCCGGACACGGTGGGATCTCCTCCGGGTCTAGGGGTGGACGCGGTCGACGCGCGATGGCAGCGGGGTGGAGTCCGGCGAGCAGGGGTGTGCACGCGGGCACCGGTGTCCGCGTGCACGGCGCGGACCTCGCCCACGGACGGACCGGTCGGGTCACAGTCGGGGTGGGGGCTCGCCGGGGTGGACCGGGCAGGCGTCGCCGCGACCCGGGGATCGTGCGCCCCGACAGCAGGCCGGCGGCCATCACGACGGGCGGTCGCGCCGACGGTGTCGCTCATGCGCCCGCGCGGACCGGGGAGGTGAAGAGGTCGGCCACGGCCGACAGTGCCTCGGGGCGCACGGCGTAGTACACCTACACGCCGCGCTTCTCGCGGGCCAGGACGCCGGCGGAGTGCAGCACCTTGAGATGGTGGCTGATCGTCGCCTGGGTCAGCTCGAAGGCCTCGTTGAGGTCGCAGACGCACGCCTCGCCGCCCTCGGCCGACGCGATGAGGCTGACCAGGCGCAGCCGCACCGGGTCGGCCAGCGCCTTCAGCAGGGGAGCGACGGCTTCGGCCTGCCCGGTGCTCATCGCAGTGCCGGTCAGGGGGGCGCAGCCGATGGAGCTGGGGCCGGTCATCGGCTCGTTCTCGTCCCGGGACATCGAGGGTCATGCTAACGACGAGCGTCTATGCGATGGGTGTCGATGTCGGACGCCGGCCGAACACCGGGTCCGGCGAGGACACGGGTCGCCGGAGACGGGTCGTCAGCTCCGCGACCCACCGCGGCGTGCCTGGCCATCGCCTCCGGCGCCGGCGTCGAGGTCGGCGTCGAGGTCGTCCAGCAGGTGTTCGGCCATGCCCCGGCGGCGATGACCGTGGAACCGGTAGAGGGGCGCCACAACGGATTAGTCGAGGTCCACCTTGACCGGTCCAGTCAGGCATCCCGCAGTACGGCCGCATGCGGTGGTCAGCTCAAGGCTGCTCCACGCGGGCCGATAGGCAATTGCTGGCGGCTCGCCTGGACAGCTGTGACTCGACGGAAGGGGCTCGGTGCGCCGAACGTTTCGGCAGTTCGACAGGCGCGTCAAGGTCGGTGCCGCCGCAACTGGCGTCGTTCTCATGGCCGGCCTGGCCGGTTGGGGCGGCTCGTTGATCGCCGTCAGTGGCGCCGGCACTGCTTCCGCTGCGGCGTCGGGCAGTCCCGCGGATACTCGCCCGACCACGAGCAGCCCATCGACGTCCGCGCCGACAGCGGGTGCCGCGCCAAGCAGTGCCACAACGACACAGCCGACGGCTTCACCACCGCCCGCATCCTCTCCACCGGCAAGTGAGTCTTCGTCGCCTGCCCGCCGTACGAGTGTTGCTCCGCAGGCCTCGAGTGCGCCGCCTCTTGTCTCGTCATCGCAGACCACGCCGCCAAGGGACGACATCCAAGCGCCTGTGCCGGCTCCGCCCCCGCTGTCTCTGGACGAGCCGGACATCGCGTTCGTCGGCGCGTGGCGCGACTACTCCTCTGGTCAGTGGACCTACCAGGTCGGGCTGCTCGGCTTTCCGGCTGACACGGTGGTCGAGATCAGCGGCTTCGACACTCACGGCAACGCGCGGGTGGCTCCCCTGGTGATGACGACGGCAGAGGGAACCTGGAATCCGTTCACCATCATGTCCGGAACGCCTTTCGCGTACGGCGGCACGTGCGACGACGCGGAGCCGGCGACGGTCACCGCGCGTGGCAGGGGCTTTCTGGTCACCGAGACCGCCCCGCGGCCGTCGGAGTGCGACGGGGGTGCTGCACTGGACGGTCCGTTTACTCGCCCGATCCATCCGACGCCGGTGCCGACGCCGGGTTACTCCTCCACGACCTTGGGAACCGGTGGAGCCTGACCCGACTGGACTGGTGCTAGCGGTACGGCTGGCCGGGCGGCCTGGACATGGTCGAGTTGTTGCAACAGATGGTGCAGAGCGGCGACGGTCGACGGGCAGTCCTGGAGGCGGTGCCTTCGCGGATCGTCGCCGGCGAGGCGGTGGATTCGGTCTAGGTCGTCGGCGCATGACCTGCGGTTCTCTCCTGAGCGACACTGCCGCCTCGCGCGGCGGTTGGTCACCGCGATTCCACCGACCGCTCGACGTAGACGACCAGCGCGCGCTGGACGGGCACCTGCTGCCGCAGGGGGGCGAACGCCATGTGACGACGCTCGCTCGTGCCGAGATCCAGGCCTCGGCGGCAGAGGAGGTGGCGGTCGGGATGGCGCCGGCACCGTGCGCAAGCACTTTCGCGTGCTGAGCCTCGTCCTGGACCTCGCCGTCCGCGACGGCCGGTTGGCCGGCAACCCCTGCGCCGGAGTCAAGCTCCCGCGCGCCGAGCGGGCCCGGCGCCGCTACCTCACCCACAGCCAGGTGCACGCGCTCGCCGCGGAGACAGCCCGACCTCGAGCGGGGACGCGACTCCCATATCGCGAGCGAGCCGTCATGGACTCCTACCGGCTGGTCGTTCTGGTGCTGGCCTACTGCGGTGTCCGCTGGGGCGAGCTCGCCGCCCGGAAGGTCGGCCGCGTAGACGTCGGGCGACGCCGTCTCGAGGTCGCCGAGTCGGTCGTCGAGGTCGACGGCGCCCTCGTCTGGGGTGTGCCCGAGGGTTACGAGCGCCGGTCGGTGCCCGTCCCGGCCTTCCTACTGGAGGAGCTCTGGAGGCACTTTGAGGGGTGCAGGTCGGACGACCTGCTGTTCACCGGTCTCCGTGGTGGAGCAGTGCTGCGCAACCGGATCTTCCGCCGCGCCGGCTTCGACCGCGCCGCTGCGGCCGTCGGCCTCGAGGGGTTGGTGCCGCACGAACTCCGGCACACGGCCACCAGCCTCGCCGTCTTTCAGGAGCCACGTGAAGGCCGTCCAGCGGATGCTCGGACACGCCCCGGCCGCGCTGACGCTCGACACCTACGCCGACCTGTTCGACGACGACCTCAACGCGGTGGCGGACCGGCTGGACGACGCGGCACGGCACGTCCGCGACGGTCTTGCGGGTCATCTGCGGACTGGAGACCAGAACGGCCTGGGCGGAGGACCGTCCGGGCCGTTCTGATGAACCGCTGAACTGCAGTTTCTGTGTGCCCCCGGCAGGATTCGAACCTGCGCACCCGCCTCCGGAGGGCGGTGCTCTATCCCCTGAGCTACGGGGGCTCGCGGTGGGGCAGGGGAGAAGTTACCAGCCCTCCCCGCGCGCTCCGCCGACGGGCGTCACGGTGCGGGCAGCGGCGTCCCGCCCCGCGCGGTCAGCATGCCGACCATCGTGGTGACCTCGGCGGCCTGCGTGTCGGCGATGGAGCGGGCGAGGGTCCGCACGGCCGTCTCGCTCGCGTTCCCGGCGGCGTACTGCGCCATGTCGAAGCCGCCCTGGTGGTGGCGGGTCATCAGCCGGAGGAACTCGACGTCGAACGCCGTCCCCGTCAGCGACCGCAGGTCGGCCAGCTCCGCCTCGGTGGCCATGCCGGGCATCGGCGCGCGATCGGCGCCGGACGTCGACGACGTGTCGTGTCCGGCGTGCGCGCCGCCCATCCAGGCCATGTGCTCGCCACCGGAGCGGGACAGGCCCCACAGCGACAGCCAGCCCTCCATCCGGCCGGCCTGGTTGGTCTGCGTGCTCGAGATGTCGAAGGCGAGCTGCCGGACCTCCGCGTCCTCGCTGCGCTCGAGGGCCAGGTTGGCCATCTCCACCCCCTGCCGGTGGTGCAGTGCCATGTCGCGGGAGAAGCCGGCGTCGACCGAGTCGGCGGTCGGCGTCTCCTGCTGGCCGATGCCCAGCCCCACCGCCAGCCCGCCCCCGAGCGCGACGAGCGCGACCGCGATGACGGCCAGGAGCGCGGCCCGCAGGCCGCGCCCCCGCGGACCCGGAGCCGGGACCGGGGTCTCCTGGCCGGGACGGACGGCGGTGCCGGTCATCGGGACCTCACTGCGTGGCCGGCGCGCCCGAGCCCTCGGCGGCCGGGGTCGGCGTGGTCGGCGCGTCGGTGGGACCGACCTGCTCGCTCGGGTCGCCGGCCACCAGCGGGTCGGCGATGAAGGCGGGGTTCTCGCAGCTGGCGCCGACCTCCGGGTAGGCGCCCTCCACCTCGCTGTTGAAGGTGAGGAAGTCGGCGAACTGCTCGATCCGCGGGTCGTCGGCGGAGTCGACCTTGAGCTGGTGGTTCCACGACTGCAGGCTCACCGCGGAGTCCAGCCCCGCGTAGGGCGACATGAGCCGCCCGGAGACGCCGTCGACCAGCTCCGACAGCCGCTCGACGTCGGCGTCGGAGACCTGGTCGGGGTCGTAGGCGACCCACACCGCGCCGTGCTCGAGCGAGTGGACGGCGTTCTCGTGCCGGACGTCGACGTCGTAGACGGTGCCCGTGCAGTCGGCCCAGACGCCGTCGTGCGGCCCGCCGACCGGCGGGGACTGGTCGTACTCGACCGGGGTGGTCACGTGCTCCTGCCCGGCGGCGTACTCGAAGCTCTCGATGCCGGCGATCTCGTCGATCGCGTCGACCTGCTGGGCGTCGGCCTCGCGCACCTGGACCACCGCGTAGGTGATGGCCGCGGCGGCGAAGACGACGACCGCGACGGCCGCGGCGATGAGCCCCCACGGCCGCTGGTGGGTCACCACCTGCGTCGGCGGCCGCGTGCGGCCCCGGCCGGTGGCCCGGCTCGCCCCCGCGGGGCGGGCGCCGGAGCCGGACCGGCTCGATCCGCCCCCGGTCCGGCCGGCATCGGGCTTGCGGTCCTTGGCCACGGGGTCCTCCTCGTCCTCGGCTCGATCGCCGTCCGGTGTCGTCGACGCGGCGGCTGGGGTGGTGCTCCCGCGCGGGGCGGCCCAGGATGGGGGCCTCCGGCCCCGTGGCCGCTGCTCGTCCGCGAGTCTAGGTCGGTTCCCTGTGGGCTCCCCGACCGCGCGGGTGCGGCGGGCAGGCGCGTCGCGCCCGCTGCGTACGATCACGCGGTGACACCCGAGCAGTTGCGCGACCTCGTCCGGACCGCTGTCGGGGCGGTCGTCGAGCGCGGCACGCTCGCCGTCGCCGTCCCCGACGACGTCCTCGTCGAGCGTCCCAAGAACCCCGAGCACGGCGACTACGCCACCAACGTGGCTCTGCGCCTGGCCAAGCCGGCCGGCATGCCGCCGCGCGCCGTCGCCGACCTGCTGGCCGAGGAGCTGCGCGCCCAGCCGGGCGTGGCCCGCGTCGACGTCGCCGGCCCCGGCTTCCTCAACGTCACCCTCGCCCGGGGCGCGCTGGGCCGGATCGCGGTGGACGCGGTCACCGCGGGGGAGGCCTACGGTCGCACCGACGAGTTGGCGGGCCGGCGGCTGAACCTGGAGTTCGTCTCGGCCAACCCGACCGGCCCGGTGCACATCGGTGCCGTCCGCTGGGCCGCCGTCGGCGACGCACTGGGGCGGCTGCTCGAGGCCGCCGGCGGGGTCGTGACGCGCGAGTACTACTTCAACGACGCCGGGTCGCAGATCGACCGGTTCGCCCGCAGTCTGCAGGCCGCGGCGCACGGCCGCCCGGTGCCCCAGGACGGGTACGCCGGCGCCTACGTCGAGGACATCGCCGCCCAGGTCGTCGCAGCCGAGCCCGGGTTGCTCGAGCGCCCCGACGACGAGCAGTTCGCCGTCTTCCGCACCCGGGGCGTGGAGCTCATGTGGGTGGAGATCCGCACCTCGCTGGCCGACTTCGGCGTCGTCTTCGACGTCTACTTCTCCGAGCGGACCCTGCACGAGACCGGCGCCCTGGACAAAGCGGTGGCCCGGCTGCGCGAGCAGGGCCACGTCTACGAGGCCGACGGCGCCGTCTGGCTGCGGACGACGGACTTCGGCGACGACAAGGACCGCGTCCTGGTCAAGGGGGACGGCGAGCCGACCTACTTCGCCGCCGACTGCGCCTACTACCTCGACAAGCGCGAGCGCGGCTTCGAGAAGGTCGTGATCATGCTCGGCGCCGACCACACCGGCTACGTCGGCCGGTACAAGGCGCTGGTCGCCGCCTTCGGTGACGACCCGTCGGACGACCTCGAGATCCTCATCGGTCAGCTCGTCAACCTGGTGAAGGGCGGCGAGCCGGTCCGCATGAGCAAGCGCGCCGGCAACGTGGTGAACCTGGGTGACCTCGTCGACGCGATCGGCGCGGACGCGGCCCGCTACGCGCTGGCGCGCACCTCGATGGACCAGACGATCGACCTCGACCTGGACCTGTGGAGCCGGCAGACCAACGACAACCCGGTCTTCTACGTCCAGTACGCGCACGCCCGCATCGCCTCGGTGCTGCGCAACGCCGCCGACCTCGGGCTGTCGCTGGGCGAGGCGTCCGGTGTCGACGTCACCCTGCTGGTCCACGAGCGGGAGAACGACCTGCTGCGGGCGCTCGGCGAGTTCCCGCGCGTCCTCACCGGCGCCGCCGAGCTGCGCGCCCCGCACCGGGTGGCCCGCTACCTGGAGGAGCTGGCCGGCACCTACCACCGCTTCTACGACGCCTGCCGGGTGCTGCCCCGCGGCGACGAGGAGGCCGGGCCGCTGACCACCGCGCGGCTGTGGGTGTGCGCGGCCACCGCCGTGGTGCTGCGCAACGGCCTCGGTGTCCTCGGCGTCTCCGCACCGGAGCGGATGTGAGGGCGCACCCCGCGGGGCCGCTGCACGGCGGCATGACCCCGCCGCCGTCGGTCGGGCTCCCGCCGGCCGACCTCGGCGCCCTCGACCCGCAGGTGTGGCCGCGCTCGGCGCGGCGGGTCGGCGGCGAGCTGCACCTGGGCGGCACGCCGGTCACCGAGCTGGTGCGCGCCCACGGCACCCCGCTGTTCGTCCTCGACGAGGACGACTTCCGCGGCCGCGCCGCCGACTTCGCCGGGGCCTTCGACGGCGCCGACGTCCACTACGCCTCCAAGGCGTTCCTCTGCGGGCAGGTGGCCCGCTGGATCGCCGACGACGGCCTGCACCTGGACGCCTGCAGCGGCAACGAGCTCGCCGTCGCGCTGGCCGCCGGGTTCCCCGCCGAGCGGATCGCGCTGCACGGCAACAACAAGTCGCTCCTCGAGCTGCGGCTGGCCGTCGACGCCGGCATCGGCCGGATCGTCGTCGACTCCTTCGACGAGATCGACCGGCTGGTGCCGCTGGCCGAGGCGAGCGGGCGGCCGGTGTCGGTCCTCGTCCGCGCGACCGTCGGCATCGAGGCGCACACCCACGAGTTCATCGCCACCGCGCACGAGGACCAGAAGTTCGGCTTCTCGCTGGCCACCGGCGACGCGCTGACCGCCGCCGTGCGGGTCATCCGCGAGCCGTCGCTGCACCTCGCGGGGCTGCACAGCCACATCGGCTCGCAGATCTTCGACACCGCCGGCTTCGAGGCCGCCGCGCACCGGGTGGTCGGCCTGCTCGGCCAGGTGCACCAGGCCACCGGGGAGCTGCTCGGCGAGCTCAACCTCGGCGGCGGCTTCGGCATCGCCTACCTCCCCGACGACGACCCGGTCCCCCCCGTCGACGTCGCCCGGCGGCTGCGCACCGTCGTCGCCGCCGAGTGCGCCGCGCTGGACCTGCCGGTGCCGCGGCTGGCCGTCGAGCCCGGGCGGGCCATCGCCGGCCCCGGCACGGTCACCCTCTACGAGATCGGCACGATCAAGCCGGTCCGCCTCGGCAGCGGCGGGCACGGCGCGCCGCAGGTGCGCAACTACGTCTCCGTCGACGGCGGGATGAGCGACAACATCCGCACCGCCCTCTACGACGCGGACTACACCTGCGTGCTGGCCAACCGCACCTCCGACGCCGCGCCGGCGCTGTGCCGCGTCGTCGGCAAGCACTGCGAGAGCGGCGACGTGCTGGTGCGCGACCTGTGGCTGCCGTCGGACGTGCAGCCCGGCGACCTGCTCGCCGTCGCCGCGACCGGCGCGTACTGCTGGTCGATGGCCAGCAACTACAACTACCTGCTCAAGCCGCCGGTGGTGGCCGTCAGGGACGGCGCCGCCACCGAGGTCGTGCGGCGGCAGACACTGGCGGACGTGTTCGCCCTCGACGCCGTCCTCGCCGGCACCCCGGCGCCGTCCCCGGCGATCGACCAGCCCGCCCCCGAGCACCCCGTGGGAGCGCGATCGTGACGCCGCTCAAGGTGGCCCTCCTCGGCTGCGGCACCGTCGGCAGTGCGGTGCTGCGGCTGGTCGAGGAGCAGGCCGAGGACCTCACCGCCCGGGTCGGCCGGCCCGTGGAGATCGTCGGCGTCGCCGTCCGCCGGCCCGACCGCCACCCCGAGGTGCCCGAGGGGCTGCTCACCACCGACGCCCTCGGCCTGGTCACCCGCGACGACGTCGACCTCGTCGTCGAGGTCATCGGCGGCCTCGAGCCGGCCCGCACGCTGCTGCTGGCCGCCTTCGAGGCGGGCAAGTCGGTGGTCAGCGCGAACAAGGCGCTGCTGGCCGAGGACGGCGTCGCACTGCACGCCGCGGCGGTCAAGGCCGGCGTCGACCTGTACTACGAGGCCTCGGTGGCCGGGGCGATCCCGCTGCTGCGCCCGCTGCGCGAGTCGCTGGCCGGCGACCAGATCCGCCGCGTGGTCGGCATCGTCAACGGCACGACCAACTACATCCTGTCCCGCATGGCCGAGACCGGCGCCGGGTTCAGCGAGGCGCTGGCCGAGGCCACCGAGCTCGGCTACGCCGAGGCCGACCCCACCGCCGACGTCGACGGGTTCGACGCCGCCGCCAAGGGCGCCATCCTCGCCTCGCTGGCCTTCCACAGCGCCGTCACCGCCGCCGACGTGCACCGCGAGGGCATCTCCGCGGTCACCGCCACCGACGTCGCCCGCGCCACCGAGATCGGCTGCACGGTCAAGCTGCTGGCCATCTGCGAGCGGGTGCCGGGGGAGGAGGGCGACTCGGTCGCCGTCCGCGTGCACCCGGCGATGATCCCGACCAGCCACCCGCTGGCCGCCGTCGGCGGGGCCTTCAACGCCGTGTTCGTCGAGGCCGAGGCCGCCGGGCAGCTGATGTTCTACGGGCAGGGCGCCGGCGGCGAGCCCACGGCCAGCGCCGTGCTCGGCGACCTGGTCGCCGTCGCGCGCAACCGGGTGTCCGGCGCCGCGGGGGCCGGGCCCACCGCCTACGCCGACCTGCCCGCCCGGCCGATCGCCGAGACGCCGACCCGCTACCACGTCAGCCTCGACGTCGCCGACGTCCCGGGTGTGCTGGCGACCGTGGCCACGGAGTTCGCCCGGCACGAGGTGAGCATCGCCACCGTCCGCCAGGACGGCCACGGCGACGCCGCCACACTGGTCATCGTGACGCACAGCGCCCCGGACGCGGCGCTGTCGGCGACGATCGCCGCACTGCGGGAGGTGCCCGCCGTCCGCGGGGTCACCAGCGTGCTGAGGGTGGAGGGTCTGTCATGACGGAGACGCTGCGCGGTGCCGTCTCGCCGGTCTGGCCGGGGCTGATCGAGGCCTACCGGTCGCGGCTGCCGGTCAGCGCCACGACGCCGGTGATCACCCTGCACGAGGGGGCCACGCCGCTGGTGCCGGCGGTCGAGCTGTCCCGCCGCACCGGCTGCGAGGTGTTCCTCAAGGTCGAGGGCGCCAACCCGACCGGGTCGTTCAAGGACCGCGGCATGACCATGGCCATCACCAAGGCCGTGGAGGAGGGCGCGCAGGCGGTCATCTGCGCCTCGACCGGCAACACCAGCGCCAGCGCCGCCGCCTACGCCGCACGGGCCGGCATCGTGTGCGCCGTCCTCGTGCCCACGGGCAAGATCGCGCTGGGCAAGCTCGCCCAGGCGCTGGTGCACGGCGCCAAGCTGCTGCAGGTCGAGGGCAACTTCGACGACTGCCTGGCACTGGCCAGCAAGCTGGCCATCGACTACCCGGTGAGCCTGGTCAACAGCGTCAACCAGTACCGCATCGAGGGGCAGAAGACCGCCTCCTTCGAGGTCGTCGACGTGCTCGGCGACGCCCCCGACGTGCACTGTCTGCCGGTCGGCAACGCCGGCAACATCACCGCCTACTGGCAGGGCTACCGCGAGTACGCCGCCGACGGGCCGGCCACCCACACCCCGCGGATGTGGGGCTTCCAGGCCGCCGGCGCCGCGCCGATCGTCACCGGTCAGGTGGTCGAGCAGCCGACCACCATCGCCACCGCCATCCGGATCGGCAACCCCGCGTCCTGGACCAAGGCGCTGGCCGCGCGCGACGAGTCGGGCGGGCGGATCGACGCGGTCACCGACCGCGAGATCCTCGCCGCCTACCGGCTGCTGGCCCGCAGCGAGGCGGTCTTCGTCGAGCCGGCCTCGGCCGCCTCGGTGGCCGGCCTGCTCAAGGTGGCCGCCGCCGGGGAGCTCGCGCCGGGGCAGCGCGTCGTCTGCACCGTCACCGGCAACGGGCTCAAGGACCCGGACTGGGCCATCTCCGGCGCGCCCGCCCCGGTCACCGTGCCGGTCGACGCCGCCGCGGCCGCCACGCAGCTGGGCCTCTGATGGGAGGACCACGTCCTCCCCTCCGCTCGCACGCTCGCGAGGGGACCCGGGACGTGGCCGGGTCCACTGTGCGGGTCCGCGTCCCCGCGACCAGCGCCAACCTCGGCCCCGCGTTCGACTGCGCCGGCATCGCACTGACCCTGCACGACGTCGTCGGGTTCGCCGTCGCCGACTCCGGGCTCACCGTCGAGGTGTCCGGCGTCGGGGCGGGGGAGCTGCCCACCGACGGGTCGCACCTGGTCGTGCGGGCGTTCCGCGCGGCCTGCGACGTCCTCGGGTGGTCCCCGCCCGGGCTGCGGGTGGTCGCGGAGAACGGCATCCCCCAGGGGCGGGGGATGGGGTCGTCGGCCGCCGCGGTGGTCGCCGGCGTGGTCGGCGCCTTCGAGCTGTGCCCCGACGTCGACGTCCGCGACGACGGCGCGGTCCTCCGGCTGGCCACGGAGCTCGAGGGGCACCCGGACAACGTGGCGCCGTGCCTGCTCGGCGGCGCGACGCTGTCGTGGATGACCGGCGGCGCCGCGCGTGCCGCCCGGCTCGCGGTCCTCCCGGGCCTGCGACCCGTGGTGCTGGTGCCGGAGGCCACGCTGTCCACGCACCTCGCCCGCGGGCTGCTGCCCGACGCGGTCCCGCACACCGACGCCGCCACCACCGCCGGCCGGGCCGCGCTGCTGGTCCACGCGCTGACCCGGGAGCCCGGACTGCTGCTCGAGGCCACCGAGGACCGGCTGCACCAGCGCCAGCGTGCCGCGGCGATGCCCGGCTCGCTCGACCTGCTCGACCGGCTGCGCGCCGCGGGACACCCCGCGGTGGTCTCCGGCGCCGGCCCGAGCCTGCTCGTCCTCGCCGGGGGGGACGAGGACGCGGTGTCCGGGGTGAGCTCACTCACCCCGGAGGGGTGGTGTCTGTACCCCCTCGAGGTGGACCCCGACGGAGCCTGCGTGCTGCCCGCTGCACCTGGGGTATCGTCTCGATAACGAGGAACACGCTGCCGCCCAGCGGTGTTGTCCCGTCCGTGGGGTGAGTCTAGTCTTCGGCTCAGCCGCCCCCTCGGGCGAGCCTCGCGCGGGACGTTGCAGACGTTCTCACCCGTCGGCGCTGATCCGCCCCGCACCCACTCGATCCGCCGTCTGTCCCGCTGTCCCGTCATCCGGCCGGACAGGCAGGCGCCGGGTCACCCCCTGCGCTGGTAGGCGCAGGTCACCGCAGGGAAGGACCTGTACGTGAGCGAAACCACCGACCTCGCCACCGTCGGTGCCCCCGAGGGCGCCGGAACGGGCGAGGCCCCCGCCGGCTCCGGGACGGCGGGCCGATCCCGCCGCCGCGGCAGCGGGCTGGCCGGGATGCTGCTCCCCGAGCTCCAGCGGCTCGCGGCCGAGCTGGGCATCTCCGGCACCGGCCGCATGCGCAAGGGCGACCTCGTCGCCGCCATCTCCGCCCGTCAGGTCGGCGGCGGGACCCCGGGCGGCAGCAGCGTCCCGGCGCCCAGCGCCCCGGCCGACGACGCGACCACCGGGGCGCCCGAGCCGCGCGGCATCGCCGCGACCGCCGCGCCGGTCGAGGCCCCCGTCAGCGGCGGCGCCAACGGCGGCCCCCTGACCGCCTCGCCGCCCACCGAGGGCACCGAGAGCGCACCCCGCCGTCGCCGCGCGGCCAGCCGCCCCGCCGGCGCCCCCACCGAGGGCGCCGCCGAGCCGGCCACGGCTCCCGATCAGGCCACGGCTCCCGAGCAGGCCGCCGCCGCCGCGCCGGCCGCGCCGCCCGCGGAGCGCACCGACGGCGAGCGCGCCGACGGCCGGCCCGCCGGCGGGCAGGACGAGCGCACCGACGGCGACCGCACCGAGGGTGACCGTCCGCGCCGGGACCGCAACCGCACCGGGCGCGACCGCGAGGCCACCCGCGACGGCGAGCGGCCCGAGCGCGCCGAGCGCACCCGCGACGGCAACGGCCGCGACGGCGAGCGCACCGGCACGGGCCGCGACGGTCGCGCCGACCGCGACCGCGACGGCACCGGCCGCGACGGCAGCCGCGGCCCCGACCGCGGCGAGCGGCCCGACCGCGGCGGCCGGCCGGACAACCGCAACGACACCCGCAACGAGCGCGGCAACGACCGTGGCAACGACCGCGACGAGGACGACGACGACTTCGAGGGTGGCCGCGGCCGCCGCGGTCGCCGGTACCGCGACCGCAACCGCCGCGGCGGGCGCGAGCGCTTCGACCAGCCGACCGAGCCCACCGTCAGCGACGACGACGTCCTGCTGCCGGTCGCCGGCATCCTCGACGTCCTCGACAACTACGCGTTCGTCCGCACGTCGGGCTACCTGACCGGCCCGAACGACGTCTACGTCTCGCTGTCGCAGGTGCGGCGGCACGGCCTGCGGCGCGGTGACGCCATCACCGGCGCCGTCCGCCAGCCGCGGGAGGGGGAGCGCAAGGACAAGTACAACGCGCTCGTCCGCCTCGACACCGTCAACGGCCTGGACCCCGAGCAGGCGCGCAACCGCCCGGAGTTCACCAAGCTGACGCCGCTCTACCCGCAGGAGCGCCTGCGGCTGGAGACCGAGCCGCACCAGCTGACCACCCGGGTCATCGACCTGGTCATGCCGATCGGCAAGGGGCAGCGCGCGCTGATCGTCAGCCCGCCCAAGGCCGGCAAGACGATGGTGCTGCAGTCGCTGGCCAACGCGATCACGACGAACAACCCCGAGTGCCACCTCATGGTCGTCCTCGTCGACGAGCGGCCCGAGGAGGTCACCGACATGCAGCGCTCGGTGAAGGGCGAGGTCATCGCCTCGACCTTCGACCGGCCGCCGTCGGACCACACCACGGTCGCGGAGCTGTCCATCGAGCGGGCCAAGCGCCTGGTCGAGATGGGCCACGACGTCGTCGTGCTGCTGGACTCGATCACCCGCCTGGGCCGCGCCTACAACCTGGCGGCCCCCGCCAGCGGGCGCATCCTCTCCGGTGGTGTCGACTCCACGGCGCTCTACCCGCCCAAGCGCTTCCTCGGCGCCGCCCGCAACATCGAGAACGGCGGCTCGCTGACCATCATCGCCTCGGCGCTGGTGGAGACCGGCTCCACGATGGACACGGTCATCTTCGAGGAGTTCAAGGGCACCGGTAACGCGGAGATCAAGCTGGACCGCCGGCTGGCGGACAAGCGGGTCTTCCCGGCCGTCGACGTCAACGCGTCGGGCACGCGCAAGGAGGAGATCCTCATGTCGCCCGACGAGCTGGCCATCGTCATCAAGCTGCGCCGGGTGCTCGCCGCGCTCGAGCCGCAGCAGGCCCTGGAGCTGCTCCTCGGCCAACTGCGCAAGACGCGCAACAACGTCGAGTTCCTCATGCAGGTCCAGAAGAACACGCCCGGCCCGGGCAACGACTGAGCAAGGACCCGCCTGCCCCTGTCGCTCGCACGCCCGCGGCGGGGACCCGGGACGGGGCCACCCGCCGGGGGGCCCGGCCGATCAGGGACACTGGTCGGCCGAGCCCCGCTGCGCGGCCGGAATGACCGGCCGGCCGCCGGCGTTCGACCACCTGAACGGCACAGACTCCGGAAGAGGCGATATGAAGCCCGGCATCCACCCCGAGTACCACACCACCACGGTGACCTGTGGCTGCGGGAACACCTTCACCACCCGCAGCACGGCGCCCGGTGGTCAGCTCACCGTCGAGACCTGCTCGGCCTGCCACCCCTTCTACACCGGCAAGCAGCGCATCCTCGACACCGGTGGCCGCGTGGCCCGCTTCGAGAAGCGGTTCGGCAAGCGCGGCGCGAACGCCGGCAAGTAGCACTCCCGACGGCGCCCGTCCCACCTCGTGTGGGACGGGCGCCGTCGTCGTGTCCAGCCCGTCCCACCCGTGCACTCCGCCGAACCGCACCGTGCACCTCCGCGGAGGTGCACACCCGCCTGAGAGGTCCCCGATGAGCAGCCCCACCGACGCCGCACCCGACCGGCTGCGCGGGCTGCTCGACGAGCACGCCGCGCTGGAGACCGAGCTGGCCGACCCGGCCGTGCACGCCGACGCGGCGCGCGCCCGCCGGCTGGGCCGCCGCTACGCCCAGCTCGCCCCGCTGGTGGAGACCGCGCGGGCGCTCGACGCCGCCCGCGACGACCTGTCCGCAGCCCTCGAGCTGGCCACGGAGGACCCGTCCTTCGCCGAGGAGGCCCGCGGGCTCGAGGTGCGCATCGAGGAGCTGACCGACCGGCTGCGCTCCCAGCTGCTGCCCGAGGACCCCGACGACGACAAGGACGTCATCCTCGAGATCAAGGCGGGGGAGGGCGGCGCGGAGTCGGCCCTGTTCGCCGGCGACCTGCTGCGCATGTACCTGCGCTACGCCGAGCGCCGCGGCTGGGCCACCGAGGTGCTCGACGCCGTCCCCGCGGACCTCGGCGGCTACAAGGACGTCTCGATCGCGGTCAAGTCCCGCACCGACGAGGGCATCTGGTCGCGGCTGAAGTTCGAGGGCGGCGTGCACCGCGTGCAGCGGGTGCCGGTCACCGAGTCGCAGGGCCGCATCCACACCTCCGCCGTCGGCGTCCTCGTGCTGCCCGAGGCGGAGGAGGTCGACGTCACCGTCGACCCGAACGACCTGCGCATCGACGTGTTCCGCTCCTCGGGACCCGGCGGGCAGAGCGTGAACACCACCGACTCCGCCGTCCGCATCACCCACCTGCCCACCGGCATCGTGGTCAGCTCGCAGAACGAGAAGAGCCAGCTGCAGAACCGCGAGTCGGCGCTGCGGGTGCTGCGCTCGCGGCTGCTGGCCGCGGCCCGCGAGGAGGCCGCCGCCACCGCCAGCGACCAGCGCCGCAGCCAGGTCCGCACCGTCGACCGCAGCGAGCGGGTGCGCACCTACAACTTCCCGGAGAGCCGCCTCTCCGACCACCGCGTGGGCTTCAAGGCGCACAACCTCGACCAGGTGCTCGACGGCGAGCTCGACCCGGTCATCGACGCCCTGACCCGCGCGCACACCGCCGAGCTCCTGGCGGCCGGCTCCTGAACCCGCGCCCGCTGCTCGCCGACGCTGCCCGCCGGCTGGCCGAGGCAGGCGTCGAGTCGCCCCGGGTGGACGCCGAGCTGCTGCTCGCCCACGTGCTCCGGGTCCCGCGCACGGCCCTGCTCACCCTCGACGACGTGCCGGACGACGCCGCCGCCCGCTTCACCGCGCTGCTCGACCAGCGCGCCACCCGCGTGCCGCTGCAGCACCTCACCGGCCGGGCGCCGTTCCGCCACCTCGACCTGGCCGTCGGGCCCGGCGTCTTCGTGCCGCGGCCGGAGACCGAGCAGCTCGTCGAGTGGGCGCTGGCCCAGCTGGCCGGCACCGGCGAGCCGGTCGTCGTCGACCTGGGCAGCGGGTCGGGCGCCATCGCGCTGTCGATCGCCCACGAGCTCCCCGGCGCCCGGGTCACCGCCGTCGAGCGCGACCCCGGCGCGATCGAGTGGACCCGCCACAACGCCGCGCTGAGGTCCGCCGCCGGCGACCGGCCGGTCACCGTGCTCGCCGGCGACATGACCGACCCGGCGCTGCTGACCGACCTCGACGGCACCGTCGACCTCGTCGTCTCCAACCCGCCCTACGTCCCTGACGGCGCCTCCGTGCCGCGCGAGGTCGCCGAGCACGACCCGCCACTGGCGCTGTGGGGCGGTCCCGACGGCCTCGACGTCGTCCGCGGGCTGCTGCGCACCGCCGCGCGGCTGCTGCGGCCCGGCGGCGCGCTCGGCATCGAGCACGCCGACCAGCAGGGTGGCGCGCTGCCGGCCCTGGTGCGCTCGGCCGGCGGCTGGACCGACGTCGCCGACCACCCCGACCTCGCCGGACGCCCGCGCTTCACCACCGCCCGGCGGGCGGCGGGGGCGGCTGGGGGAGACTGACCGCCCGTGGCCGATCTCTACGACTGCACCGACCCCGAGGCGCGCGCCGCCGGACTGGACGCCGCCGCGGCGGCGATCGGCCGCGGCGAGCTGGTCCTGCTGCCCACGGACACCGTCTACGGCGTCGGGGCCGACGCCTTCTCACCCGCCGCCGTCACCGGCCTGCTCGCCGCGAAGAACCGCGGCCGCGCGATGCCGGTGCCCGTGCTCGTCGGGGAGGCCTCCACGCTGGCCGGCCTCGTGACGACCGTGCCGCCGCTCGCCTCCCGGCTGGCCGAGGCGTTCTGGCCCGGTGGGCTGACCCTCGTCGTCGAGCACGCGCCGTCCCTGGCCTGGGACCTCGGGGACGCCGAGGGCACGGTCGCCGTCCGGCTGCCCGACGACGACGTCGCCCGCGACCTGCTCCGCCGCACCGGTCCGCTCGCCGTCTCCAGCGCCAACCGCTCCGGCCGGCCCGCCGCGACGACGGCGCAGGAGGCGGTCGACCAGCTGGGCGAGCACGCCGCGGTGGTCCTCGACGGCGGTCCGCGGACCGGGTCGGCGGCCAGCACGATCGTCGACTGCACCGGTCCCGTGCCGAGGGTGCTGCGGGTCGGCGCGGTGCCCGTGGCGGCGCTGCGCGAGGTCGTCCCGGAGACCACCGACTGAAGAAGGACCCCCCTGCCCCCCACCGCTCGCACGCTCGCGGCGGGCCCCTGCAGGCGGGCCGCCCCCTGCCCCCCACCGCTCGCACGCTCGCGGCGGGCCCCGCAGGCGGCAGGGGCTTCGGTGCCGCTGGGTCACAGGTGGGAGCGCTACCGTGGGTCGACCGGCCCCGTCGTCCGCACCGGCCCGCCCGTACCGCCCTGTCGTCTCGCCCCCGGGAGCACCGTCGCGATGAGCACGCCAGCCGCGCGCCCGGCCGGGCTCCCGAGCGGTCCCCGTCGAGGCTGAGCCGTGCGCGAGTACGCCGTCGTCCTGCTGACCGCTGCGCTGGTGACCTTCCTGGCCACCCCCGTCGTGCGGGTCGCGGCGATCCGGCTGCGGATGATGGCCGCGCCCCGCGAGCGGGACGTGCACGTCATCCCGACCCCGCGCGGCGGGGGAGTGGCGATGTACCTGGGCGTGGCCGCCGCGGTGCTCGTGGCCACCCGGCTGCCGGCGCTGCAGCGCACCTTCGACGACTCGCAGACCGCCGCGGTGCTCGTCGCCGGCGGGCTGATCTGCCTGCTCGGCGTCCTCGACGACAAGTTCGGCCTCGACGCGCTCACCAAGCTGACCGGCCAGATCGCCGCCGCCGGCGTCATGGTGCTCATCGGGGTGCAGCTGTCCTTCCTGTTCCTGCCGGTGGCCGACATCGGGACCCTGGTCCTCGGCTCCCAGGTCGGCGTGCCGGCGACCATCCTGCTGACCGTCGTCACGGTCAACGCGCTCAACTTCATCGACGGCCTCGACGGGCTGGCCGCGGGGGTCTCGGCGATCGCCGCGCTGGCCTTCTTCGCCTACAGCTACAACCTCAGCCGGGTCGGCTACGACGACGTCGCCAGCGCCCCGGCCCTGATCACCGCCGTGCTGGCCGGCGCCTGCCTGGGCTTCCTGCCGCACAACTTCAGCCCGGCGCGCATCTTCATGGGCGACTCGGGATCGATGCTCGTCGGGCTGATGCTGTCGGCGGCCGCGGTCTCCGCGACCGGCCAGACCGACTCCCAGACGCTGGGCTCCGCGGCGAACCTCCTGCCGCTGACCCTGCCCCTGCTCGTGCCGATCGCGGTGCTGTTCATCCCGTTCGTCGACCTGCTCCTGGCCGTCGTCCGGCGGACCCGGCGGGGCCAGTCGCCGTTCTCACCCGACAAGATGCACCTGCACCACCGGCTGCTGGCCATCGGCCACTCGCACCGCCGGGCGGTGCTGACCATGTACTTCTGGGCCGCTCTCCTGTCCTTCGGCGCGGTGGCACTGTCCATCACCGGCGGCCGGGCGGAGCTGCTCGTCCTGATCGGGGTGCTGCTCGCCGTGGGAGTCGTCGTCGTCCTCAGTCCGCACGCCCGGCGCGCGGCCCGGGAGGCCCGGGCCGCCGAGATCGCCGCGCAGCGACGCCGCAGCCGCGCCGCCCACCCGACGGCGCGCACCCCGCGTGCGGCCGCCCCGCCGCCCGGCCCGGCCGGGGCCGCGGACCGCCCGGACACCGCACCCGCCGTGCGCCGGACGAGTGCCGGGCAGGTGACCCCGTGACCCCCCGCCCGCGAGAACGACCCGGCTGGGACCTGTCCTTCCTGCGCGTCGGCGTCCTCGCGACCGCGGTGGTCGCCGCCGTCGCCGCGCTGGTCGCCGGGCTGGTGGGCGGCTGGGCCGACGCCGCCGGCGTGCTGGTGGGCGCGGCGGTGGTCACGTCCTTCTTCGTCGTCTCGGCCGTGGTGATCGCCTGGGCCGGTCGGATCGACGACACCTTCACCCTGCCGGCGGCGCTGGGGACCTTCTTCGTCAAGGCGCTGGTCCTCTTCGCGGTGCTCAACGCGCTGCCCGAGGACGGCTGGCTCGACCGGCTCACCATGGCCTGGTCGGTGATCGTCGGCGCGCTGCTCTGGAGCGGCGTGCAGCTGCGCTGGGTCTGGACCCGGCCGCTCTACTACGTGACGCCGCCCGCACCACCCGGTCAGGCGACGGCGCCCCCGGCACCGGGGAGGCCCACGACACGCGGCTGATAGTGTCCCGGCGATGGCCGAGGACGACCCCACCCGCGGGGAGAACCGCCCTCGACCTGCACGAGAGGCCCCTCGGGGCAGCGGTGCCGAGACCGGCTGGGCCGTCACGGGGACGCTGATCTCCGGGCTGATCGTGTGGGGCGGGGCCGGCTGGCTGATCGACCGGTGGCTCGACACGCGTGTGTTCGCGCCGGTCGGCATCGTCCTCGGCACGGTGGTCGCCATCTACCTGGTGGTCGCCAGGTACGGCGCGCTGCCCCCGTCATCAGGGGCGCCGACCATCGGCAAGGACCAGGGCGGACGACGGAGCCGGCCCAGGACGCAGAAGGGACGACGGTGACCTCCAGCGCCCTCGCGCTCGTAGACGTGCTCGCGGTAGAGGACAGCGGCGGCGGGGACGGGTTCCAGGCACCCGGCCTCAGCGAGTTCTACCCCGAGCCGATCGCCGAGTTCTCCCTGCTGGGTGTCGACTTCGCCATCACCCGCATCACCCTCGGCCTGTGGGTCGCCACCCTGGCGATGCTCGTGTTCATGGTCCTGACGGTGCGCAAGCCGCAGATCGTGCCGGGCAAGCTGCAGTTCGTCGGCGAGAGCGGCTACTCCCTCGTCAGGGACGGCATCGCCCGCGACGTCGTCGGCCCCAGGGGTCTGCCCTTCGCGCCCTTCCTGGCCGCGCTGTTCTTCTTCATCCTCGCGAACAACCTGATGGCGATCATCCCGTTCGCGCAGATCTCGCCGATGTCGAAGTTCGCCTTCCCGCTGGTGCTCGCTGCGATCTGCTGGGTCATCTACATCTACATCGGCATCCGCGAGCAGGGCGCCGGCCGCTACTTCAAGGACATCCTGTTCCTGCCGGGCGTGCCCAAGCCGATGTACATCCTGGTGACGCCGATCGAGATCCTGCAGAACTTCGTCGTCCGGCCGTTCACCCTCGCGGTCCGGCTCTTCGCCAACATGTTCGCCGGCCACATGCTGCTGGTCGTCTTCTCCCTCGGCGCGGTCTACCTGTTCAGCCGCGACAACTTCTCGATCGTCTTCGGGCCGATCTCGGCGCTGATGGCGATCGTGATGACCTTCTTCGAGCTGCTGGTCATCTTCCTGCAGGCCTACGTCTTCACCGTGCTGATGGGGACCTACCTCAACGGCTCGATCGAGGCCGAGCACTGACGGCCTGACCGGCACCCTGGACCGCACCACCCGCACGGACCCCCGCCAGCCGCCCGGAGACCCGGGCGACGACACAGGAGGAACACCCCTTCATGGACACTCTCGCTGAGCTGACCGGCAGCATCGGCTCCGTGGGCTACGGCCTCGCCGCGATCGGCCCGGGCATCGGTGTCGGCATCGTGTGGGCCGCCTACATCCAGGCCACCGCCCGCCAGCCCGAGTCGGCCGGCCTCACCCGCACCTACGCCTTCCTCGGGTTCGCGCTCTCCGAGGCGCTCGCACTGATCGGCTTCGTCGTCCCCTTCGTCTTCGGCACCTGATCCGTCCCTCCGGGTACGGGCACCGACACCAGACAGGGACACTGAGACCATGAGCATCCACGCTGCGGAGAGCGCCAACCCGCTCATCCCGCCGCTCGGCGAGATCGTCATCGGCCTGATCGCGTTCGCGATCGTGCTGGTGGTCTTCTTCAAGCTCATCGCGCCGCGCTTCGAGCAGGTCTTCCGGGCACGTCGGGAGGCCATCGAGGGCGGGATCGAGCGCGCCGAGGCGATGCAGGCCGAGGCGAAGGCGGCGCTGGAGCAGTACCGCGCCCAGCTGGCCGAGGCACGGACCGAGGCCGCGCAGATCCGGGACCAGGCGCGCGCCGAGGGGCAGCAGATCCTCGAGGAGCTGCGGGCCCAGGCGCAGGAGGAGTCGGCGCGCATCGTCGCCCGCGGCGAGGAGCAGCTCGCCGCCAACCGCCAGTCGGTGGTCAACGAGCTGCGCGGCCAGATCGGCGCCCTCGCCGTCGACCTGGCCGGCCGCGTGGTGGGGGAGTCCCTCGAGGACGACGCCCGCCGCCGCGGCACCGTGGACCGCTTCCTCGACCAGCTCGACGGCATGGCCGCCGGCGGCCCGTCCGACGGGCGGACCGGCAGCACCGTGTTCGTGCCCGGCGGCGACCGCTGATGGACGCCTCCAGCCGGGAGGCGATCGCGCTCTCGCGCGAGCGCCTGGCGGAGATCACCCGCGGGGCCGCGGCTCCGGGGGTGCTCGCCCTGGCCGAGGAGCTGTTCGCCGTGGCGCGGCTGCTCGAGGGCAACGTGACGCTGCGGCGGGCGCTGTCCGACCCGTCGGGCAAGCCGGCCGACCGGGCCGCTCTGGCCGGCCGCATCCTCGACGGGCGGGTGTCGGAGGCGAGCGTCGACCTCGTCCAGACCGTCGCCCGGCAGCGCTGGTCGCGGCCGCTGGACCTCGTCGAGGCCGTCGAGACCCTCGCCACCGAGGCCTCGCTGGACGCCGCGGAGTCCCGTGGCGAGCTCGAGGGCGTCGAGGACGAGCTGTTCCGGTTCGGCCGGATCGTCGCCGGTGACCGCCAGCTGACCCGGATCCTCTCCGACGACCGCGGTTCCGTGGAGGGCAAGACGGCGCTCCTGGACCGGCTGCTGTCCGGCCGGGTCAGCCCGGTCACCGAGCAGCTGCTGCGGAACTCGCTGACCTCCCGGCACGTGGGTGCGGCGGGGAACCGGGTCGAGCGCCTCTCGGAGGCCGCCTCCGCGCGGCGCGGCCGGTCGGTCGCCCACGTGACGACCGCCCAGCCGCTGACCGCGGCGCAGGAACAGCGGCTGCGGGACGTGCTCGGCCGGATCTACGGGCGGTCGGTCGGCCTGCAGGTGACCGTCGACCCCGACGTCCTCGGTGGCCTGGTCGTCCGGGTCGGCGACGAGGTCATCGACGGCAGCGTCGCGCACCGGCTCGAGGCCGCGGGCCGACGGCTCACCGGCTGACGTCGCGGGTACCCGCTCACCCGAACCACCAGACAGCACCCCAGCACCACCACCCAGCAGGGAAGAGGACGCGAGCCATGGCCGAGCTGACGATCTCCGCGGACGAGATCCGCAGTGCCATCCAGAACTACGTCACCGAGTACTCCCCGGACGTCTCCCGGGAAGAGGTCGGGACCGTCACCGAGGCCGGCGACGGCATCGCCCGTGTCGAGGGCCTGCCCTCGGTCATGACCAACGAGCTGCTCGAGTTCGAGAGCGGCGTCCGCGGCCTGGCCCTCAACCTCGACGTCCGCGAGGTCGGCGTGGTCGTCCTCGGTGACTTCGCCGGCATCGAGGAGGGCCAGCAGGTCCGCCGCACCGGCGAGGTCCTCTCGGTACCGGTCGGTGACGGCTACCTCGGCCGCGTCGTCGACCCGCTGGGCAACCCCATCGACGGCGCCGGCCCCATCGAGACCACCGGCCGCCGCGCCCTCGAGCTGCAGGCGCCCACCGTGGTGCAGCGCCAGTCGGTCAAGGAGCCCCTGCAGACCGGGATCAAGGCCATCGACGCCATGACCCCGATCGGCCGCGGCCAGCGCCAGCTCGTCATCGGTGACCGGCAGACCGGCAAGACCGCCATCGTCACCGACACGATCATCAACCAGCGCGAGGCCTGGGCCACCGGTGACCCGGCGCAGCAGGTCCGCTGCATCTACGTCGCCGTCGGCCAGAAGGGCTCGACGATCGCCGCCATCCGCTCCTCCCTCGAGGAGGCCGGCGCGATGGAGTACACGACCATCGTGGCCGCCCCGGCGTCGGAGTCGGCCGGCTTCAAGTACATCGCCCCCTACACCGGCTCGGCCATCGGTCAGCACTGGATGTACGAGGGCAAGCACGTCCTCATCGTCTTCGACGACCTGTCCAAGCAGGCCGAGGCCTACCGTGCCGTCTCCCTGCTGCTGCGCCGCCCGCCGGGCCGTGAGGCCTACCCCGGCGACGTCTTCTACCTCCACTCCCGCCTGCTGGAGCGCTGCGCGAAGCTCTCCGACGACCTGGGCGCGGGCTCGATGACCGGACTGCCGCTCATCGAGACCAAGGGCAACGACGTGTCGGCCTACATCCCGACCAACGTCATCTCGATCACCGACGGGCAGATCTTCCTCGAGACGGGTCTGTTCAACTCCGGCGTCCGCCCGGCGATCAACGTCGGCATCTCGGTCTCCCGGGTCGGTGGGTCCGCTCAGATCAAGGCGATGCGCTCGGTCGCCGGCCGGCTGCGGCTGGACCTCGCCCAGTACCGCGAGCTCGAGGCCTTCGCCTCGTTCTCGTCGGACCTCGACGCCTCCAGCCGCGCCACCCTGGACCGCGGTCAGCGCCTGGTCGAGCTGCTCAAGCAGGGCCAGTACCAGCCCTACCCGGTCGAGCGCGAGGTGGTCTCCCTGTGGCTGGGCACCACCGGCAAGCTCGACCGCGTCCCGGTCGGTGACGTGCGCCGCTTCGAGTCGGAGTTCCTCGACCACATCGGCCGCAACGAGACCGGGGTCTACGACGAGATCCGCACCTCCAAGCTGCTCGGGGACGACGCGGTGCAGAGCCTCGAGCGGGCGGTCGAGGCCTTCTACGGCACGTTCACGACGTCGGACGGCACCTCGCTTAACGAGCCGGAGGCCGAGGCCATGGACGCGTCCGAGCGTGGCCAGGAGCGCGTCCAGGTCAAGAAGGGCTGACCGGTGGCCGGTTCGCTCCGCGCGCTGCGGCGCCGCATCCGCTCCACCCAGTCGACGAAGAAGATCTTCTCGGCCCAGGAGCTGATCGCCGGCGCCCGCATCGTGCGCGCCCAGGCCCGGGTGGAGGCCTCCAAGCCCTATGCCCGCGAGATCACCCGCGTGCTGTCCGCGCTGGCGTCGTCCGCGTCCCTGGAGCACCCGCTGCTCACCGAGAGGCAGGACGCCCGTCGCGCGGCGGTCCTGGTGATCACCTCCGACCGCGGCTTCGCCGGCTCGTACAACGTCAACGTGCTCCGGCGCACCGAGGAGCTGCTGTCGCTGCTGCGGCAGGAGGGCAAGGAGCCGGTCCTCTACGTCGTCGGCCGCAAGGGGGAGACCTACTACTCCTTCCGTGACCGCCCGATGGAGGACACGTTCACCGGCTTCTCCGAGCAGCCCGGCTACGCCGACGCTCAGGCCGTCGGCAGCGCCCTCATCGACGCGTTCACCGCCGGCCAGGACGACGACGAGGCCGCCGGCACCGACCGCGGGGTGGACGAGCTGCACATCGTCTACACGGAGTTCCGGTCGCTGCTGGCCCAGGTCCCGGTCGCGAAGCGGATGGCCCCGCTGGAGGTCGAGGAGGTCGAGGAGTTCGACTACGAGCGCGAGGACCGCGAGGCCGGCCGCACCGGCGACAGCGGCGTCCCGACCTCCTACGAGTTCGAGCCCTCCGCCGAGGCACTCCTCGACGCGCTGCTGCCCAAGTACGTCACGACCCGCATCTACGCGGCGATGCTCGAGGCGGCGGCCTCGGAGTCGGCGTCGCGTCGGCGGGCGATGAAGTCGGCGTCCGACAACGCCGAGGAGCTGGCGAAGAACCTGTCCCGCCAGGCCAACCAGGCCCGGCAGGCGGAGATCACGCAGGAGATCAGCGAGATCGTCGGCGGCGCCGACGCGCTGGTCTCGGCGGGCGCCGACGACTGACCGACCGTCCCCGCCGCCGCGGTCGGGGACACTGGAACTGCGACACCACCGAAGCCCGAGGGCAGGAGAGCACTCCCCATGACCGTCACCGAGGACCGTCTCAACACCCAGTCGACGCAGGGCACCGGCCGCGTCGTGCGGGTCACGGGGCCGGTCGTCGACGTCGAGTTCCCCCGCGACGCGATGCCGGACCTGTTCAACGCCCTGAAGGTGGAGGTCACCCTCGCCGACCTGGGCAAGACCCTGACCCTCGAGGTCGCCCAGCACCTGGGCGACAACGTGGTCCGCACCATCTCCATGGCACCCACCGACGGCCTGGTCCGCGGTGCCGCCGTCACCGACACCGGCTCCGCCATCTCCGTGCCCGTGGGCGAGGCCGTGACCGGCCACGTCTTCAACGCGCTCGGCGAGTGCCTGGACACCCCGGGCTACGGCGAGGACGCCCTGCACTGGACGATCCACCGCCACGCGCCGCGGTTCGACCAGCTCGAGGGCCGCACCGAGCTCCTCGAGACCGGCATCAAGGTCATCGACCTGCTGACCCCGTACGTGGCCGGCGGGAAGATCGGCCTGTTCGGTGGGGCCGGTGTGGGCAAGACCGTGCTGATCCAGGAGATGATCCGCCGGGTCGCGCAGGAGTTCGGTGGCGTGTCGGTGTTCGCCGGCGTCGGTGAGCGCACCCGTGAGGGCAACGACCTCATCACCGAGATGACCGAGTCCGGCGTCATCAACTCGACCGCGCTCGTCTTCGGCCAGATGGACGAGCCGCCGGGCACCCGGCTGCGGGTGGCGCTCTCGGCGCTGACGATGGCGGAGTACTTCCGCGACGAGCAGAACCAGGACGTGCTGCTCTTCATCGACAACATCTTCCGGTTCACCCAGGCCGGCTCCGAGGTCTCCACGCTGCTCGGCCGCATGCCGTCGGCGGTGGGGTACCAGCCGACCCTGGCCGACGAGATGGGCGAGCTGCAGGAGCGGATCACCTCGACGCGGGGTCACTCGATCACCTCGCTGCAGGCGATCTACGTGCCCGCCGACGACATCACCGACCCGGCGCCGCACACCACCTTCGCCCACCTCGACGCGACGACGGTGCTCTCGCGGCCGATCTCGGAGAAGGGCATCTACCCGGCCGTCGACCCGCTGGACTCCACCAGCCGGATCCTCGACCCGCAGTACGTCGGGCAGGAGCACTACCAGGTCGCCCAGACGGTCAAGCAGATCCTCCAGCGCTACCAGGAGCTGCAGGACATCATCGCGATCCTCGGCATCGACGAGCTCTCCGAGGAGGACAAGGTCACCGTGCAGCGCGCACGGCGGATCGAGCGGTTCCTCTCCCAGAACATGTTCGTGGCCGAGGCGTTCACCGGTCAGCCCGGCTCGTTCGTGCCGCTCTCGGAGACCCTCGAGGCCTTCAAGGCACTCACCGAGGGCAACTACGACCACGTGCCCGAGCAGGCCTTCTTCATGTGCGGCGGCCTCGAGGACCTCGAGCGCAACGCCGAGAAGCTCAAGCGCGGCTGAGGAACGGCCACCCTTCCTCCCACGCCTCGCGCCTCGGCGCGGGCCCCTGGAAGGTGGCCGGTCCAGCACGTCACCGGCGACGGCCGGGTCCCCTCGCGGGGCCCGGCCGTCGTGCTGTCCCGGGCCGGTGGAGGCGTTTGGGTCCCGGCGTCCTCACGGTGCGTCGGGACGCTCCGCGCGCACGGCGCCGGGCGGTTGCCCGCCGGTGTGGGTGGGAAGAGGCGGGTCGGCCGCGCCTCAAGCCGGGGAGCTCCTCTGCCGATCGAGCAGGTGGCGGCCGGAGAGACCGGACGCGGGGCACGGGAGACGACGATGGACTGGCTGGACGGCACGAGCACGGACGGCACGCAGCTGCGGCTGTCGAGTGTCGGCGCACTCGACCCGGGCTGGACCTGGCCGCCGTCGGCACCGGTGCCGCACGTCGACGCCACCCGCTTCGACACCGAGGACTGGGCCCCCGCCTCGACGGTCCGCCACCCGTGGGTGCGGGTCGGGCGCTGGACCCTGCTCTACCGCCGGGCGGCCTGAAGAAGGACCCCGTCCTCCCCGTCCTTCGCAGGCTCAGGGCGGGGCCCGGGACGGGGCCGCCTCCTGCCCCGCTGCTCGCGACCCCGCGGCGGGACCGGCAGGGGGCGCCGCCCGGCCGGGTGAGCGCCGGGTGACCCGCCCCGGACACGCCCGGCCCCGCGGCTAGAGTGAGGACGACCGTCGCCGTGCCCGCCCGGCCGGCGTCCCAGCACCGCTCGTCGGTGGACCCGGAGGAGTGTCGTGGCGACCCTGCAGGTCGAGTTGGTGGCCGTCGAGCGGACGATCTGGTCCGGTGAGGCGAGCATGGTCATCGCCCGCACGACCGAGGGCGAGATCGGCGTCCTGCCGAGCCACGCCCCGCTGCTCGGGGAGCTCGCCCCCGGCGGCGTCGTGACGATCCGCACCGTCGAGGGCGAGGACCTCGTCGTCGCCGCGCACGGTGGCTTCCTCTCGGTGACCCCGCGCGGGGTGTCCATCCTCGCCGAGACCGCCGAGATCTCCACCGAGATCGACGTCGAGCGCGCCCGCGAGGCCCTGCGCCGCGCCGAGGGGGACGGGGACGACCCCGAGGCCCTCGCCGCCGCCCGTCGCGCCCAGTCGCGGTTGCGGGCCGCCGGCCAGGCCGACTGACCCGACCGTCCCACCCGCACGACCCCGCCGGTGACCACCTTCCTGATCGTCCTGGCCGTGACGCTGGTCGTCACGCTGGTGGTCGCCTTCCTGCTCCGCCGCCGCCTGCTGCTCACCGGGCTCGGTGCGGTCACCATGTGGCTGCGGCCCGCCGGCAGCTCCCGCTGGTCGGTGGGGGTGGCTTGGTACGGCGGGGACGCGCTGCTGTGGTACCGCGGCCTGTCCCTCTCGGTCCGCCCGCAGCAGCGGCTGTGTCGCAGCGAGGTGCGCATCGAGAGCCGCAGGGGCGCCGGCCGCGACGACGTGGCCCTGCCCGACGACGTCGTCGTCCTGTCCTGCGCGACCGGCAGCGGCCGCAAGGAGCTCGCCATGGAGCTCTCGACGGTCACCGGGTTCCTGTCCTGGGTGGAGTCGGCGCCCCCGGGACGCTAGTGGCCCCGTCCCGGGGCTCGCGCCGGGCGTGCGAGGCGTGGGGAGGACGGGGTCCTCCCTCAGCTCCGGGCCGCGCGCTGGGCGTGCACGCCGCTGTGCGCGCCGGGCTCCCACAGCACGTCGCCGCCGGGGTTGGCCTCCCGGGCGAGGATGAACAGCAGGTCCGAGAGCCGGTTGAGGTAGCGCGCGGTCTCGGCGTTGGTGCGCTCGCCGTCGGCCTCGAGCAGCGCCCACACGCTGCGCTCGGCCCGCCGGACGACGACGCGGGCCTGGTGCAGCAGCGCGGCCAGCGGCGTCCCGCCGGGGAGGATGAAGCTGGCCAGCGCCGGCAGCGCCTCGTTGTGCTCGTCGCAGGCCGCCTCGAGCCGCTCGGTGTAGGCGGGGGTCACCCGCAGCGGCGGGTACTGCGGATCGGGCACCACGGGGGTGGACAGGTCGGCGCCGACGTCGAAGAGGTCGTTCTGGATGCTGCGGACCAGCCCGGTCAGCTCGGGGGACGGCGCGCCGAGCGCCAGGGCGATGCCGAGCACGCTGTTGGCCTCGTCGACGTCGGCGTAGGCGACCAGCCGCGGGTCGGTCTTGGCCACCCGGCTCATGTCGCCGAGGTGCGTCTGCCCGGCGTCACCGGTCTTCGTGTAGATGCGGGTCAGCCGGACGGTCATGACACCGCAGCCTAGGCGCTGGCCGGGGGTCGTCCGCGTGCCCGCCGTAGGGTGGGCCGGTGCAGTGCTTCGAGGTGACCGGCGGCACGGCCCTGACCGGCCGGGTGCGGGTCACGGGGGCGAAGAACAGCGCCCTCAAGCTCATGGCCGCGGCGTTGCTGGCCTCCGGGCGGACCACCGTCGAGGAGGTCCCCGACATCCTCGACGTCTCGATCATGAGCGAGGTGCTCCGCCGGCTGGGCTGCGGCGTCACCTACGAGCGCTCGGGACAGCCGGGCGGGGGTGGGCGCGTCGTCGTCGACGTCCCCGAGACCCCCGCGACCGAGACCGACTACGACCTCGTCCGCAAGATGCGCGCCTCGATCAGCGTGCTGGGCCCGCTGGTCGCCCGCTGCGGCAGCGCCCGGGTCGCCCTGCCCGGCGGCGACGCCATCGGCTCGCGCGGGCTGGACATGCACATCTCCGGTCTCGAGCGGCTCGGTGCCTCGATCCACAGCGAGCACGGGTTCCTCGTGGCCAGCGCGCCGCGGCTGCGCGGCACCTCGATCTGGCTGGACTTCCCCTCGGTCGGGGCCACCGAGAACCTGCTCATGGCCGCGGTGCTCGCCGAGGGCACGACCGTCATCGACAACGCCGCCCGCGAGCCGGAGATCGTCGACATCTGCTCGATGCTCACCGCGATGGGCGCGCGGATCGACGGCGCGGGCACCTCCACGCTGACCGTCGAGGGCGTCACGCACCTCGAGCCGGTCACCTACTCGACCGTGCCCGACCGGATCGTGGCCGGCACCTGGTGCATCGGCGCGGTGATGACCCGCGGCGACGTCGTCATCGAGCGGGCCGTGCCCGCGCACCTGGCCGTCCCGCTGGACAAGCTGACCAGCGCCGGGGCCACGGTGGAGGTCGTGCCCGACGGCGTCCGGGTGGCGATGGACGACCGGCCGCGGGGGGTCGACGTCGTGACGCTGCCGTTCCCCGGCTTCCCCACCGACCTGCAGCCGATGGCCGTCGCGCTGGCCGCGGTGTCGACCGGCTCGGCGCTCATCACCGAGAACGTGTTCGAGGGCCGGTTCATGTTCGTCAACGAGCTGGTCCGGCTGGGCGCCGACGTCCGCATCGACGGCCACCACGCCGTCGTCCGCGGCCGGGAGCGGCTCTCCAGCGCCCCCGTGCTGGCCACCGACATCCGCGCCGGGGCCGGTCTGGTGCTGGCCGGGCTGGTCAGCGACGGCGTCACCGAGGTGCAGGACGTGCACCACGTCGACCGCGGCTACCCCGACTTCGTGGAGCAGCTGCGCGGTCTCGGTGCCCGGGTCCAGCGGACCTCGCGGCCGGACGAGAGCTAGGCGGCGGGGAAGGAGGCGGCCAGCTCGCGGGCGCGGGCGGCGTCCTCCGGGAAGACGAGGACGTCGGCCCGGTGCGCCGCGGGGAAGCGGACGGTCGAGCGGATGCCGGCGTCGGAGAGCACCGCGCGCAGCGCCAGGGCCGACTCCCTTCGCGACAGGGTGGCCACGCGGGTGAGCAGCCCGTCGTCCGACGGGGCCGGTCGGCGGTGCGCGCGCCCCGTGCCCCCGGTGCCGAAGGCCCACCGCATGAACAGGGTCAGCAGGACCATCACCGCGACCGCGACGACCGGTCCGGCGATGTAGCTGAGGCTGCCCGGCTGGAGCACCCCGTCCCCCTCGGCGACGCCGGTCGGGCCCTGGTCGGCCGGCCGTGCACGACCGAGTGTGCCACTGCGGACGTCCCCCCACCGGGTCTGCTACTCGCCGGTAGCCAAGCCCTACACTCCGCGGGCATGCCGTTCCCTTCATCGCCGAAGGAGCGCGACCGCCCCTGGGTCATGCGCACCTACGCCGGCCACTCCTCGCCGGCCGAGTCCAACGCGCTCTACCGCCGCAACCTGGCGAAGGGGCAGACCGGCCTGTCGGTCGCCTTCGACCTGCCGACCCAGACGGGGTACGACCCCGACGACGAGCTCGCCGTCGGTGAGGTCGGCAAGGTCGGCGTCCCGGTGGCGCACATCGGCGACGTGCGCGCGCTCTTCGACGGCATCCCGCTCGACGAGATGAACACGTCGATGACGATCAACGCGACCGCGATGTGGCTGCTGGCGCTCTACCAGGCCGTCGCCGAGGAGCACGGCCACGACGTCGGCGAGCTGGCCGGGACGACGCAGAACGACATCATCAAGGAGTACCTGTCACGCGGGACGTACGTGTTCCCGCCCGGGCCCTCGATGCGGCTGATCACCGACATGGTCGCCTACACGGTGACGGCGATGCCCCGGTGGAACCCGATCAACATCTGCAGCTACCACCTGCAGGAGGCCGGGGCGACGCCGGTGCAGGAGGTCGCCTACGCGATGAGCACCGCGATCGCCGTCCTGGACTCGGTGCGCGACTCCGGGCAGGTGCCGCCGGAGCGCTTCGGCGAGGTGGTCGCGCGCATCTCCTTCTTCGTCAACGCCGGCGTCCGCTTCGTCGAGGAGATGTGCAAGATGCGGGCGTTCACCCAGCTCTGGGACGAGCTGACCCGCGAGCGCTACGGCGTCGAGGACCCGAAGCTGCGCCGGTTCCGCTACGGCGTGCAGGTCAACTCGCTGGGCCTCACTGAGGCGCAGCCGGAGAACAACGTCCAGCGGATCGTGCTGGAGATGCTCGCGGTCACCCTGTCCCGCGACGCCCGCGCCCGGGCCGTGCAGCTGCCGGCCTGGAACGAGGCGCTGGGCCTGCCGCGGCCGTGGGACCAGCAGTGGTCGCTGCGGCTGCAGCAGGTGCTGGCCTTCGAGACCGACCTGCTGGAGTACGAGGACCTCTTCACCGGGTCGGTCGTCGTCGAGCGCAAGGTCGCCGAGATCGTCGAGGGCGCCCGCGCGGAGATCGCCCGGGTGCAGGAGATGGGTGGGGCGGTCGCGGCCGTCGAGTCCGGGTACATGAAGGGCCAGCTGGTCGCCTCGCTGGCCCGGCGCCGGCGGAGGATGGAGAGCGGGGAGGACGTCGTGGTGGGCGTCAACCGCTTCGACGGCACCGAGCCCAACCCGCTCACCGCCGACCTCGACACCGCGATCATGGTCGTCGACCCGGCCGTCGAGGCGGCCGCCCAGGAGGCCGTCCGCGCGTGGCGCGCCCAGCGCGACCCCGAGCCGGTGCAACGGGCCCTGGCGGCGCTGCGCGAGGCCGCCGGCAGCGACGTCAACCTGGTGCCGGCCACCCTCGACTGTGCCCGTGCGGGCGTGACGACGGGGGAGTGGGCCGGCGTGCTGCGCGAGGTCTTCGGCGAGTACCGCGCCCCGACCGGGGTCGCCGCGGCCACCGGGAGCGGGGAGGCCGACGAGTCGCTGACCGCCGTCCGCGAGCGGGTGCGGGCCACCGGGGACGAGCTGGGCGGGCGGCTGCGCTTCCTGGTCGGCAAGCCGGGCCTCGACGGGCACTCCAACGGCGCCGAGCAAATCGCCGTCCGCGCCCGCGACGCCGGCTTCGAGGTCGTCTACCAGGGCATCCGGCTCACGCCGGCGCAGATCGTCTCGGCCGCCGTCGAGGAGGACGTCGACGTCGTCGGCCTCTCGGTGCTGTCCGGCTCGCACCTGCAGGTGGTGCCGGCGGTCCTGCGGGGGCTGCGCGAGGCGGGCCTGGACGACGTCCCGGTGGTCGTCGGCGGGATCATCCCCGACAGCGACGCCCGGCGGCTGTGCGAGCAGGGGGTGGCCCGCGTCTTCACGCCCAAGGACTTCGGGCTCACCGACATCATGGGCCAGGTCGTCGACGTGGTCCGCGAGGCCCGCGGTCTCGACGACCGGGTGCCGGCCCCGGCCTGAGCCGGGGCGTCAGAGCCGCGGGCCGAAGCGGACGTCGACGCCGGGGGAGAACAGCACGCTGTCCGGCGGGCCGCCGACGCCGGGCAGCCCGGCCGCGGCGAGCAGGTCGCCGTCCCAGGTCAGGAGCTCGGCGCGGTGCAGCGGCCAGGCCGGGTGCTCGTTGGGCCAGTAGCGCGTGCGGCCGAAGGCGGTCTGGTGCAGCCCCCAGCGGCCGGTGAGGAAGCGCTCGAGCGGACCCGGGTCGGCCAGCCGCGGTCCCACCTCGAGCTCGACCCGGCCGCCGGCGCCGCGCGGACCGGGCCAGCGGCGGCGGGAGGTGTAGGTCAGCCGGTCGCCGTCGCGGGCGTACCGCATCCGCGACCACAGGTAGGGCAGCCCCGCGGCGCGGGCGACGAGCACCGGCAGCAGCCGGTCGGCGTCCAGCGAGCGGAACACCACACCGCGGCGGCCCAGCCCGTCGACGGAGTACAGCCGGACGTTGGTCTCGAGGAAGCTGCCCACCCACGGCAGCCCGGGGGAGCCGAGCACGCCGATGCGGCGCATGCGGAAGGGGATCAGCCCCACCCAGGTGCGCCCGTCGTGGACGTCGGGACGGGTGCCCGGCGGCAGCAGCGGCGCGACGAGCGCGGGGTCGGCCGCCCAGTGCAGGAAGGCGACGTCCCGCCAGCCCTGGCTGAACAGCGTCCGCCCGGCGGCGCGCGGCGCGGTGTCGGTGACCTCCTCGGGCGCGGGCTGCACCTCCCCAGCCTCCCAGCTCCGTTGCCGGGGGGAGCCCGGTCGTGGTGAGGTCGCTCACATGACTGCAGAGGGCGCTCCCCGGGTCGAGCGCGACGGTGACGTCGTCCGCATCACCCTGTGCCGGCCGAAGCGGCGCAACGCGCTGTCCCGCGAGCACCTGGGGCAGCTGCTGGCCGCCGTCACCGAGGTGGGGGACTCCGACGCCGCCGGCATCGTGCTGGCCGCCGAGGGGCCGGTCTTCAGCGCCGGGCACGACTTCACCGACGTCCTCGACGCACCGCTGCCGGAGGTGCGCAGCCTGCTGGCGCTGTGCACCGAGCTGATGGAGGCCGTCCAGTCGGTGCCGCAGGTCGTCCTCGCGCGGGTGCACGCCCTGGCCACCGCGGCCGGCTGCCAGCTGGTCGCCTCGTGCGACCTCGCCGTCGCGGCGGAGTCGGCCGGCTTCGCCGCCCCGGGCGGCAAGGGCGGCTGGTTCTGCCACACGCCGATGGTGGCCATCGCCCGCAACGTCGGCCGCAAGCGCGCGATGGAGATGGCGCTGACCGGCGACGTCATCGACGCCCGGACGGCGCTGGACTGGGGCCTGGTCAACCGGGTGGTGCCCGACGCCGGGCTCGACGCCGCCGTCGACGACCTGATGGGCCGGGCGATCCGCGGGTCGCGGGCCAGCAAGGCGTGGGGCAAGCAGACGATGTACGCCCAGCTCGACCGGCCCGAGCGCGACGCCTACGCGACCGCCATCGAGGTCATGGCCGCCGCCAGCCAGATCGACGGCGCCCGCGAGGGGATGCGCTCGTTCCTGGAGAAGCGCCCGCCGGTCTGGACGGACTAGGGGGGAGCCGGGTCACCGGACGGTGAGGTCGGCGCAGCCGCTCTCGTGCGGCAGCACCGGCCGGAACGCCACCGACCAGCGGCTGCCGTCGGCGGCCACCCACGGCGTGAGCGCCTTCGCCGGCGCCGCGGCGGCCAGCACGTCGGCCGCCTGCTGCCCGGTCGCGCTCACGCAGGTCAGGCCCGCACCGAGCGGCGCTCCCGGCAGTGCCGGGCCGGGCCAGGGGAGCTCGGGCTGGGGGAGCTCGGGATCCCCGCCGGGGTGGGGGTGGACGACCGCCGCCACCGTCTGCGGCACGAAGGGCTCCGTCGTCCCGGGCAGGCCGGTCAGCTCGTCGACCAGGTCGCGCAGCCGCCCGCGGCCCTCCTGCTGCTCGGCGGTCAGGGCGTCGTCGGGGGTCTCGGCCAGGGCGTAGACCTCGCGGACGGCGGTGCCCTCGTCGGTGACGAGCGTGAAGCGGGTCGTCGTCGCGTCGGCCAGCGGCGGCTGCCCGAGGTCGCCGGTCTCCGTCACGCCCGCGGCCACCGCCCGGTCGACCAGGTCGCGCACCGTGGCGGCGTCGACCTCCTGCACCTGCACGTTGGGCAGTGCCGGTGCCGGCCAGACCGCGATCCGCGGACCCTGCGTGAGCACGCGACCGTCGCCGTACACGCCGACCAGCGGCAGGCGGGTGGCCAGCTCCTCCGGCGTGGTGAAGCCGCCGGTCTCCGCGACCTGGAGGACCAGGCCGGAGGGCAGCGGCGGCGGACCCGACGCCGACGTCGCGCCGGCGTCCCCGGACCCGCCGGAGCCGCCCCGGGCGCAGGCCGCCAGCGCCAGGAGGAGGACCAGCGCAGCGACGCGGCCCGCGGTCCCCGGCGGAGTGGTCCTCGTCACGGTCCTCCGACGCCCGGACGGCCGCTCCGGTTCCCGACACCCGGGCCCACCGGACCGGTACCGTCGGCGCCCGTGCGTCTGGTCATCGCCCGCTGCTCGGTCGACTACATCGGGCGGCTGACCGCCCACCTGCCCCCCGCCTCCCGGCTGCTGCTGGTCAAGGCCGACGGATCGGTCTCGGTGCACGCCGACGACCGCGCCTACAAGCCACTGAACTGGATGACGCCGCCGTGCTCGTTCAAGGACGAGCTCGTCGACGGCGCGGGCACCTGGACGGTGACCAACAAGGCCGGTGAGCAGCTGGTCATCACCATCGAGTCGGTGGAGCACGACTCCTCGCACGAGCTGGGCGTCGACCCCGGCCTGCAGAAGGACGGCGTCGAGGCCGAGCTGCAGCGGCTGCTGGCCCTGCACGTGGAGACCTTCGGGCCCGGCTGGCAGCTGGTGCGCCGCGAGTACCCGACGGCGATCGGCCCGGTGGACCTGCTCTGCCGCGACGCCGCCGGCGCGACGGTGGCGGTGGAGATCAAGCGGCGCGGGGAGATCGACGGCGTCGAGCAGCTCACCCGCTACCTCGAGCTGCTCAACCGCGACCCGCTGCTGGCGCCGGTGAAGGGGGTGTTCGCCGCGCAGGAGATCAAGCCGCAGGCGCGGGTGCTGGCCACCGACCGCGGCATCGACTGCGTGACCGTCGACTACGCCGTCCTCAAGGGCACCGACGACCCCACCCAGCGGCTCTTCTGAGGCCGCTACCCACCAGTAGGTCCGGGCCGCGTGGATGGGACACTGCCCCGGTCAACGCACGGGAGGAGATGGCAGCGTGGCCAGAGAACTGACCGAGGTCGGCGTGGTGGGCCTGGGCACCATGGGTGCGGGCATCGTCGAGGTCATGGCCCGTGCGGGGCTGTCGGTGACCGCCGTCGAGGTCAACGACGACGCGCTGGCCCGCGGCCGGGCCCACATCGAGACCTCGACCCAGCGGGCCGTCAGCCGCGGCAAGCTCGAGGACGCCGAGCGCGAGGCCATCCTGGGGCGCGTCCGGTTCACCACCTCGCTGGAGGACCTGTCCTCGGCCGAGCTGGTCGTCGAGGCGGTCCCGGAGCGGATGGAGCTCAAGACCGAGCTGTTCGCCCAGCTGGACAAGATCTGCCCGCCGGACACCATCCTGGCCACCAACACCTCGAGCCTGTCGGTGACCCAGCTGTCGGTGGCCACCGGCCGGCCGAGCAAGGTCATCGGGATGCACTTCTTCAACCCGGCGCCGGTCATGAAGCTGGTCGAGGTGGTGCGCACCGTCGTCACCGAGTCCTCCGTCGTCGAGGACGTCGAGGCGCTGGCCGAGCGGCTGGGCAAGATCGACGTGACCATCGGCGACAAGGCCGGGTTCATCGCCAACGCGCTGCTGTTCGGCTACCTCAACCACGCGGTCGCCATGTACGAGAACCGCTACGCCAGCCGCGAGGACATCGACGCGGCCATGCGGCTGGGCTGTGGCCTGCCGATGGGCCCGCTGGCGCTCATGGACCTCATCGGCATCGACACCGCCTACGAGATCCTCGACACGATGTACAAGCAGTCGCGCGACCGGCTGCACGCCCCGAGCCCGATCATCAAGCAGATGATGACGGCGGGTCTGCTGGGCCGGAAGTCCGGCCGCGGCTTCTACACCTACGCCGGTCGTGACTCGGCCGAGGTGGTGCCCGACGAGGCCACCCCCGCGCCCGGCAGTGCCGCCGAGGGGGCCCGCCCGGTCTCGGCCGTGGGCGTCGTCGGCTCCGGCACGATGGCCACCGGGATCATCGAGGTCGTCGCCAAGGGCGGCTACGACGTGCTGTTCCAGGCCCGCTCGGCGGAGAAGGTCGAGGCCGTCGCGACCGCGCTGCGGAAGTCGCTGGACAAGCAGGTGGCCCGCGGGCGGATCGACGAGACCGGCCGCGACGAGGTGCTGGCCCGGGTCCGCGGGACGACGTCGCTCGACGACCTCGCCGACCGCGACCTGGTGATCGAGGCCGTCGTCGAGTCGCTGCCGGTCAAGCAGGCGCTGTTCGCCGCTCTCGGCGAGATCGTCAGGCCCGGCGCCGTCCTGGCGACCACGACCTCCAGCCTGCCGGTCATCGAGTGCGCCAAGGCCAGCGAGCGCCCGGGCGACGTCGTCGGCCTGCACTTCTTCAACCCCGCGCCGGTGATGAAGCTGGTCGAGGTGGTCAGCACCATCGCCACCGCGCCCGACGTCGCGGCGACCGCGCACACGGTCTGCGCGCAGCTGGGCAAGCACGCGGTCTCCTGCACCGACCGCGCCGGCTTCGTCGTCAACGCGCTGCTGTTCCCCTACCTCAACGACGCGGTGAAGATGCTCGAGGCGCACTACGCCACGGCCGACGACATCGACGCCGCCATGAAGGTCGGCTGCGGCTACCCGATGGGGCCCTTCGAGCTGCTCGACGTCGTGGGCCTGGACGTGTCGCTGGCCATCGAGCGGGAGCTCTACACGGAGTTCCGCGAGCCCGGCTTCGCCCCGGCGCCCCTGCTCGAGCACCTGGTCACCGCCGGGTACCTCGGCCGCAAGACCGGCCGCGGGTTCCGGGACCACTCCCGGCGCTGAGGCGCCCGTGCCCCGCCGGGGACGACCGCGCAGCGGGGGGCGGCCCACCGGCCGCCCCCCGCTGCGTCGTCCCGACCCCGTGGAGGAGGCCGGCGACGGCGACTGGGTGGTCCGCACCGTCACCGGGTCGGCGACCGGCAAGACCTACCGCTGCCCGGGCTGCGACCAGGAGGTCCGCCCCGGGACACCGCACCTGGTGACCTGGCCGGCCTACGCGCGCGACTCCGACCTCGAGCCGTGGGACACCGACTCCGCGGCGGACTGGCGGCGGCACTGGCACACCGCCTGCTGGCGGGCGCGGGACCGCCGCCGCTAGCGCGTCAGCGCGCCAGCGTCGCGAACACCACCACGTTGTCCTCGTAGCTGCGCACCGAGCGGTCGAACGCGCCGCCGCAGGTGACCAGCCGGAGCTGGGCGTCCGCCGTCGGGCCGTAGACGGCGCGGGTCGGGAAGGCGTCCTTGGGGTGCCGCTCGACGCGGGTGACGGTGAAGCGGGCCGTCGTCCCGTCGGCGCGGTCGACGAGCACCTCGTCACCGGCGGTCAGCTCGCGCAGCCGGGAGAAGACGGCGGGCCCGTCGGCGGAGTCCACGTGGCCGGTGACCACGGCCGGTCCGACGGCGCCCGGCACGGTCCCCGCGGCGTACCACCCGGCGGTGCCGGGGTCGGCCGGGACCTCCAGCGCCCCGGCGGCGTCCAGCCCGAGGTCGACCAGCCCGCTGTCCACCCCGATGCCCGGCACCCGCACCCGCGTGGGTGCGGCCGGGGCGGCCTCCGGCTGCTGCGCGAGGACGACCGGAGCCGGGGCCGTGCCGGCCGCCGTGCTGCCGGCCGTCGCGGTACCCGCCGGGGACGTGGGGGTGAGCAGGGCGAGCATGCCGGCACCGAGGACGAGGAGGGCCAGGACCAGGCGGAGCGTGGCCGGTCCGCGCCAGCGGGACGCGCGGTGCTGCGCCGGCCGGACGGGGGCGCGGTGGCGCGGCCGGCGGGCGGTCTCGCGGTACCGGGTGCCGGTCACCGCGCCCGCGAGCCGGGAGCGTGCCGACCGCGGCCCCGGAGGGCTCCGGCCGCCGTGGCCCGCGTCGTCGCCAGGAACAGGCCCGCACCCACCGCCAGGGAGCCGCCGGCCGCGGAGACCAGGACCGGCAGCGACGAGCCCCCGGACGCCGCCGTGCCGCCGGCACCGGCCTCCACGCCACCGGCCGGGACGACGCCGGGGCCGGCGGCGTCGAGCGCCGTCTGCACGGCCAGCCCGCCGCCGGGGGTGTCCAGGACCAGGACGCTGTAGACGGAACCCGCGGCCACCTGCACCGGCAGCTCGGTCGGCTGCCCGCCCTCCGGGGTCACCGTGATGCTCGCGGCGCCCGCCGGGACGTCGACGTAGCCGGTGGTGTCGGCGAAGGCCAGGTCGGTGGCCAGGGCCGGGCCACCGGGGACGGCGACGTCGAGGGTGTCGGCCGCGGCCGCCGCGGCGATGACGCGCAGCCGCGAGCTGCCGGCCGGGGGAGGCGTCAGGTCGTCCTGCAGGACCTCCAGCCCGAGGTCGGCGAACGGGCCGACGCCGGCCACCGTCCGCGCGCTGTCGGCGCCGACCTGCACGGTCGTCGACAGCACCGGCGGGCTGGCTGCGTCAGCACCGGCCGCGCGCATGCTGATCGCGTAGGTGCCGGGCGGGACGTCCTGGTACTCCGAGACCGTGCCGTAGCCGACGCCCGGGAACACCTGCCCGACGGCCGGGTCGGCGACCGAGTCGACGTAGACGTCGACGGCCGGGGTGTCGGGGGACAGGTGGGCCAGCCGCAGCAGCCCGCCCTCGGCCGCGGTCGCCGCCGACGTCGGCAGGCCGGTGACGGCCGCCGCCAGCGCCGTCACCACCAGGACCCGGCTCGTCCTCGTCACTCGTTCCTCCGCGCTCAGTGCCCTGCGGTCGTACCGCAGAGTGGTGTGGGGATGACACACGGTCTACCTCGTCCGCGTCCGGGCCGCACCTCGAGGCGTCCCCGACGCAGGCGGAGGGGCGTCACCGGGTCGCGGCGGTCACCACGGCGTCGGGGTCGGAGACGTAGCGGAAGGCGACCAGCACGCCCTCGTCGGTGACCTGCACCTCGTCGGGCGCGAAGGGCGGCAGCTGGGCGTCCAGCCAGGCCACGAGACGGTCGGTGGCCGCCGGGTCCTCCGGCACGGGCGCGCCACCGAGGGCGGACAGCAGGGCCCGTCGGGCCGGCGCGGCCGAGCCCTCCTCGCCCGGGAGCACCGGGAGGGACGCGATGCCGACGCCGTCGCGGGCGGCCAGGCCGGCGAGCAGGCTGAGCAGCCGCTGGTCGACCGCGGCCCGGGACAGGGCGTCCGCCGTCGCGCCGGTGGCACCGGTGGTCGGGTTGGCCAGCAGCGCCTCGGCCAGCGCCCGGCGCCGGTCGAGCTCCTCGGCGGTCGGCTCCCCCGGGGCGGGGTCCACCACCAGCAGCTCGCTGCCGTCCCCGGGGCGGTCGAAGCGGGCCAGCACGCGCGACCCGGCCGGCGCCGGGCCGACGACGGCGAGCGGGGTCCCGCCCGGCACGGCGTCCTCCGCGGGGCGCAACCGGTCGGCCGGCACGCCCTGCTCGGCCAGCTCGGCGCGGACGGCGGCGGAGGCGGCCAGGTCGGTGTCCCCGGGCAGCGCGTCGGGCAGCCAGTCGGCCACCGTCGCGCCGGTCGGGGCGGGCGGCGGCGCCGGCGCGTCCGTCCCGGACGGCACCCTCGACGCCGGCACCCCCGACGCCGGCGGCTCCGAGGTGATCCGGCCGACGTCGGCGGGGGCAGCGGCGGGGGCGTCGAGGGCCACGAGCAGCGCAGCGCCGCCGACGAGGAGGACCAGCGTCAGCACGGCGCCGCACACGAGCGGGACGAGCAGTCCCGGGAGTCGGGCCCGGTGCCGCGCCCGGCGCCGGCGCGGTGCCGGCGGGGGAGGAGCGGGCTCGCCGTCCGGGGCGGCGGGCGGCGGTCCGGCGCTCACCGCTCGGTCGGCGTCGGGCACGGTGACTGCCTACCGCCCGGCGGTGCGCGGCGCGCGCGGAGTGGGACCAGGGTGGCGGGTGTGCCGTCAGCGGCGCCCGGGCACGGCCGGCTGGCCACCGGTGTCCGCGGACGACTCTGTGCCGACGGCCGGCTGCACCGCCGTCTGCGGTCCCTCCGGCTCCGGAGCCGACGACGGCTGCTCCCCGGGGACGGTCCGCGTGGAGCCGGTGGAGGGACCGCTCGCGTGCCGGCCGCCCTGGTCCGGCGCGGAGACGGGCCGGATCACCTGGGTCTGCGCGGCCGGGAGACCACCGGCGTCCTGCTGTGCGGGCTGCTGCACGGCCGGCTGGGTGGGAGGAGCCGGCACCCGGGTGGGCTGGCGCGCGGCATCGGCCTCACCGGCGCCGTGCGCCGGGGACTCGGGCTGGCGGGCGTGCGGCGTGGGCCGCGGCGGCACCGGCTGGGGTGCCGTCTGCGGGCGGACGGCCTGCTGCACCGCCGTCTGCGGCCCGACGGCCGGCTGGACCGCGGTGCGCGGGCCCGCCGCCGGCGGGACGACGGTCGGCGGGCCGTCGACGTCCCGGCGCGCAGCGGCCTGCTCCGGCGGCCCCGCGGGCTGGCCCTGCGGAGCCAGGCCCTGGGGAGGCTGCGGTGCCTGGCCCTGCGGCGCCTGCGCGCCGGGCTGTCCCTGCGCGGGAACCGGGCGCTGCTGGGACCGGTCGGCGAGGTCGGGCAGGGTGGAGAGCACCCGCCGGGCCTCGGCGAGCCGGCCGGTCAGCTCGTCACGGATCCGCCGGATGGCGGCGGCGGAGGCCTCGGCCTCGCCCACGACGGCGGCCGCGTGCGCCTCGGCAGCGGCCACCCGGTCCCGGGCCGCCTGGATCGAGGCCCGCTCGCGCTCCTCCTCGGTCCGCGCGGCGTCGGCGCGGCGCGCGCGCTGCGCGATCTCGAAGTCCTCCTCGACCTTGGCGCGGCGGGCCTGCGACTCGGCGTCGAGCCGGGCGACCTTCTCCTGCGCCTTGGTCACCAGCTCGTCGGCGCGGATCTGCGCCTTGCTGGCGATCTGCTCGGCGTTCTGGCGGGCCTCGGCGAGCATGCGCTCGACCTCGGCCCGGCTGGCCGCCTGGCGCTCGAGCATCGCGCGCTCCTCGGCGGCGGTGTGCTCGCGCAGCGCGCGGGCGTCCTGCTCGGCGGCCCCGCGGATGTCGGCGGCCTCCTCCTCGGCCAGCCGCAGCATGTGCGAGATGCGCTCGCTCATGTTCTCGAACGTCGCCGGGCCGGCGTTGGCGGCCTTGCGGCGCAGCTGCTCGATCTCCGCGTGCATCGCCGAGAGCTGGCCGGCGAGGTCGGCCGACCGGCCGGCCGCGGCGTCCCGGTCGGCCAGCGCCACGCGGATGTCGGCCTCGAGGCGCTCGATGGTCTCGGCCACCTGGTGGCGGTCGTAGCCCCGCAGCACCACGTCGAACGAGTGCTGGGCCTCGCGCATCGGCAGCAGGTCGCGGCGGGGGTCGCTCATGGGTCCCATCCTCGCAGAGTCGGAGGGCGGTCGTCATGGTCCGGACCGGGACCCCCGGCGCCGCGGTCCCCTGGGTGACAGCCGGTCCCGGACCCGGTGCGCCGGGTCCGGGACCGGTGACCGTCAGATGCCGCGGAAGCGGTTGATGGCGGTGAGGTGCCTCTCCCGCTTGGCGGTGTCCTTGACGCCGAGGCCCTCGGTGGGGGCGAGGGTGAGCACGCCGACCTTGCCCTGGTGCAGGTTGTGGTGGATGTCGTAGGCGGCCTGGCCGACCTCGTCCATGGCGTAGGTCCTCGACAGGGTCGGGTGGATCAGGCCCTTGTCGATGAGCCGGTTGGCCTCCCACGCCTCCTTGTAGTTGGCGAAGTGCGACCCGACGATCCGCTTGAGGTTCATCCACAGGTAGCGGTTGTCGTAGGAGTGCATGTACCCGCTGGTGGAGGCGCAGGTGACGATCGTGCCGCCCTTCTTGGCGACGTACACGCTCGCGCCGAAGGTCTCCCGGCCGGGGTGCTCGAAGACGATGTCGACGTCGTCCCCGCCGGTCAGCTCGCGGATCTTCTTGCCCAGCCGCTGCCACTCCCGAGGGTCCTGGGTGTCCTCGTCCTTCCAGAACCGGTAGCCCTCCGCGGAGCGGTCGATGACCAGCTCGGCGCCCAGCGAGCGGACGATGGCGGCCTTCTCCGGGCTGGAGACCACGCAGACGGGGATGGCGCCGCCGTTGAGGGCCATCTGGGTGGCGTAGGAACCCAGCCCGCCCGAGGCGCCCCAGATCAGCACGACGTCGCCCTGCTTCATGCCCGCGCCGTTGCGGGACACCAGCTGCCGGTAGGCGGTGGAGTTGACCAGCCCGGGCGCGGCGGCCTCCTCCCAGGACAGGTGGGCCGGCTTGGGCATCAGCTGGTTGCTCTTGACCAGCGCCAGCTCGGCCAGGCCGCCGAAGTTGGTCTCGAAGCCCCAGATCCGCTGCTGCGGGTCCATCATCGTGTCGTCGTGGCCGGCCGGGTCCTCCAGCTCCACCGACAGGCAGTGCGCCACGACCTCGTCGCCGGGCTTCCACTTGTTCACGCCCGGGCCCACCCGCAGCACGACGCCGGCCAGGTCCGAGCCCACCACGTGGTAGGGCAGGTCGTGCCGCTTGGTGAGGTCGTTCTGCCGGCCGTAGCGCTCCAGGAACCCGAAGGTCGACACCGGCTCGAAGATCGACGTCCAGACGGTGTTGTAGTTCACCGAGGACGCCATCACCGCCACGATCGCCTCGCCCGGGCCGAGCTCCGGGGTGGGCACGTCCTCGACGTGGAGGGACTTGCGGGGGTCCTTCTCCCGGGTCGGCATCCCCGCGAACATCTCCTGCTCGTCCTTGCGGACCAGCACGGCGCGGTAGGACTCCGGCACCGGCAGCCCGCCGATGTCGGCCAGCTGGTCGGCGAGGATGGCGTCCCTGATCTCGTTCACGCGGTCTCCCGGGTCGTCGGCTCGGAGGCGGTGGAGGGCGGTGCGGTGGTGGCGCCAGATGTTACCGGTGGGTAGGAACCCGATCGGAGCCCCCGTCAGGGGGAGTCAGTGTCCGGACGACGCCGGCTGCACCAGTTCCACGAGGACGCCGCCGGCGTCCTTGGGGTGGACGAAGTTGACCCGGCTGTCCGACGTCCCCCGCCGGGGGGTGTCGTAGAGCAGCCGCAGGCCGCGCTCGCGCAGGGTGGCGCTGGCCGCCTCGACGTCGTCGACCCGGAAGGCCAGCTGCTGCAGGCCGGGTCCCGAGCGGCCGATGAACTTCGCGATCGTCGACTCGGGCGTCAGGGGCGCCAGCAGCTGGATGCGCGTCTCGCCGCTGCCGACGGCGAGCATCGCCTCGCGGACGCCCTGCTCCTCGTTGGTCTCCTCGTGCACCGAGTGCACGCCGAAGGTGTCCGCGTAGAAGGCGATCGCCCGGTCGAGGTCGGGGACGGCGATGCCGACGTGGTCGATCGTGGTGAACAGCTCGGCGGGCAGACCCGCGGGGACGTCGGCGGTCATCGGGACATGGTGACGCAAGACGTCTGAGACGACATCGACGTGTGGCGCGGATCACGCCCGGAGGGCCCGTCGCACCCCGGTGCGACGGGCCCCTCTCTCAGCGGGCGAGGAAGGAGATGAGCGCCCGGTTGAACTCCTCGGGGTGCGAGGTGTTCACGCCGTGCGGACCACCCTCGATGACGACCAGCTCGCTCCCGGCGATCGCCTCGTGCGCGCGCCTGCCGCTCACCTCGAGGGGCACGATCGCGTCGCTGTCGCCGTGGATCACCAGGGTCGGCACCGTGACCGCCGCGACGTCGGCGCGGAAGTCGGTGCGGCCGAAGGCGGTGATGCAGTCCAGCGTGCCCTTCGGCGAGGCGCCCTCCGCGATCCGGAGCGCGTACTGCCGCTGCTGCTCGCTCACGGCGGCACCCCTGAGCAGGCCGGAGCCGCCGGGGGTGAAGAAGTCCTTCGTGAAGCCGTCGAGGAAGGCCGGCCGGTCGCTGCGGACGCCCTGCTGGAACCCCTCGATCGTGGCGTCGTCGAGTCCGCCGTCGGGGTTGTCGGCGCTCTTGTACAGGTAGGGCGGGACGGCCGCGGCCAGCACCGCGCGGCTGACCCGGGCGGTGCCGTGGCGGGAGAGGTACCGGACGACCTCGCCACCGCCCATGGAGAAGCCGACGAGGGCGACGTCGGTCAGGTCGAGCGAGGTGAGCAGCGCGTCGAGGTCGGCGGCGAAGGTGTCGTAGTCGTAGCCGCTCCAGGGCTGGGACGAGGCGCCGAAGCCGCGGCGGTCGTAGGTGACCACGCGGTGGCCGGCCTCGACGAGCGGCCCGACCTGGGCCTCCCAGGAGCGGCCGGACAGCGGCCAGCCGTGGATCAGCACGACCGGGCGGCCGGTGCCGTGGTCCTCGAAGTACAGCTCGACGGGCCGGCCGTTCTCGGTGCCGACGGGGAGGCGGGGCATGGTCCCTCCAGGGTCTCGAGGATCTTGGTCCGTTGCGCCCTACCCGGTCGACTGCCACCCAACCCCGGGCGGAGACGTCGACCACCATCGTGCGCGCGATCTATCCTGTCCTGCAGCCCTACTGCCGCGACCTGCCCTCTCCCGTGCCGGCGCGGCCCGACCCGCGGTCGCCGGCGGCGGCGACCGGCACTGGAGGCAGCATGTCCCGCTCGGTCATCGTCAGCGGCGCCCGGACCCCCATGGGCCGGCTCCTCGGCTCCCTCAAGGACTTCTCCGCCGCCGACCTCGGCGGCATCGCGATCAAGGCCGCCCTGGAGCGGGCCGGCATCTCCGGCGACCAGGTCGAGTACGTGATCATGGGGCAGGTGCTGCAGGCCGGCGCCGGCCAGAACCCCGCGCGACCCGCGGCCGTGGCCGCCGGCATCCCGATGTCGGTGCCGTCGCTCACCGTGAACAAGGTCTGCCTCTCCGGCCTGAGCGCCATCGCGATGGCCGACCAGCTCATCCGTGCCGGTGAGTTCGACGTCGTCGTCGCCGGCGGTCAGGAGTCGATGACCCGGGCGCCGCACCTGCTGCCCAGCTCGCGCACCGGCACCAAGTACGGCGACGCCAGGCTCGTCGACGCCATGGCGCACGACGGGCTGTCGGACACCTTCGACCAGGTCGCCATGGGCGAGCTGACCGAGCGGGCGAACAGCCGGTACGACCTGACCCGCGAGGAGCAGGACGCGTTCGCCGCGGAGAGCCACCAGAAGGCCGCGCGCGCGGGCAAGAACGGCGTCTTCGACGAGGCGATCACCCCGGTGCTCATCCCGCAGCGCAAGGGCGACCCGATCGAGTTCCGCGACGACGAGGGCGTCCGCGCCGACACCACGGTCGAGACCCTGGCCCGGCTCAAGCCGGCCTTCGCGGAGGACGGGACGATCACCGCCGGCACCGCCTCGCAGATCTCCGACGGCGCCTGCGCAGTCGTGGTCATGTCCGCGGAGAAGGCCGCCGAGCTGGGCATCACCCCGATCGCCGAGATCGGCGCCCACGGCGTCGTGGCCGGACCGGACGCCACCCTGCAGAGCCAGCCGTCGCGCGCGGTCCAGCGGGCCTGCGAGCGCGAGGGCATGGACCCGGAGGAGCTCGACCTGGTCGAGTTCAACGAGGCCTTCGCCGCCGTCGCCATCGTCTCCACCCGCGAGCTCGGCATCGACCCGGAGAAGGTCAACCCCAACGGCGGTGCCATCGCCCTCGGCCACCCGATCGGCATGAGCGGCGCCCGCGTCGTGCTGGACGTGGCGCTGGAGCTCCGTCGTCGCGGCGGTGGCGTCGGTGCCGCGGCCCTGTGCGGCGGTGGCGGCCAGGGCGACGCGCTGATCCTGCACGTGCCCGCGAAGGCGTGACCTCCGACGGCCTGGCCGTCGCGACGCCCGGCCCCGCCACCCCTCGTGGGCCGGGGCTTCCCCGCCGCGCCCGGCGCGCTGTGGACGTCCCCGACCTCGTCGCCCGGGCCCGCGCCGGCGAGGCCCGCGCGGTGGCCCGGCTGATCTCGCTGGTCGAGGACGCCAGCCCGGCGCTGCGCGACGTCGCCGCCGCGCTCGCCCCGCACACCGGCTCCGCCCAGGTGCTCGGGCTCACCGGCTCGCCCGGCGTGGGCAAGTCGACGACGACGACCGCGCTGGTGCGGGCGCTGCGGCGGGCCGGCCGGCGGGTGGGGGTGCTCGCCGTCGACCCGTCCTCGCCGTTCTCCGGCGGCGCGCTGCTCGGCGACCGCGTGCGCATGCAGGACCACGCCGACGACCCGGGCGTCTACATCCGCTCCATGGCCTCCCGCGGCCACCTCGGCGGGCTGGCGTGGGCCACGCCGCAGGCGCTGCGGGTGCTCGACGCGGCCGGCTGCGACGTCGTGCTCGTCGAGACCGTGGGCGTCGGCCAGTCGGAGCTGGAGATCGCCTCGCTGGCCGACACCACGCTGGTGCTGGTCGCCCCGGGGATGGGTGACGGCATCCAGGCGGCGAAGGCCGGGATCCTGGAGGTGGCCGACGTCCTCGTCGTCAACAAGGCCGACCGCGACGGGGCCGAGCAGACCGTGCGGGACCTGCGCTACGCGCAGTCCCTCGGTGGCCGGCACACCGGGCCGGGGGCGTGGCGGCCGCCGATCTGCCGGACCGTGGCCGCGCGCGAGGAGGGGATCGCCCGCCTGCTCGAGCAGGTGGAGGCCCACCGCCGCTGGCTGGCCGACTCGGGCGAGGGCACCCGGCGCCGCGCGGAGCGGGCCGCGCGGGAGATCGAGGCGATCGCGCTGGCCGGGCTGCGCGCGCGGATGGGCGAGGTGCGCGGGTCGGCGGCGCTGGGCGCGCTCGCCGACGCGGTCGTGGCGGGGGAGACCGACCCCTACCGCGCCGCCGACCGGCTCCTCGCGCAGGTCTGACCCGCGCCGGGGAGACTGGCCGGGTGAACGGGCTACGTCTGTGAACGGCAAGCCGGACGCCGTCGTCGTCGGAGCCGGGCCCAACGGCCTGGCCGGAGCCCTCCGGCTGGCCGCCGCCGGGCTGCGCGTGCAGGTGGTCGAGTCGGCCGAGCGGCCCGGCGGGGGGATGCGGACCGAGGAGCTGACGCTCCCCGGCTACCGGCACGACACGTGCTCGATCGTGCACCCGATGGCCGCGGCGGCCCCGTTCTTCCGCGAGTTCGACCTGCCCAGCCGGGGGGTGCGGCTGGTGCACCCCGAGGTCGCCTACGCCCACCCGCTCGACGGCGGCCGCGCGGCGGTGTCGCGCCACTCGCTGGAGGAGACCGCCGAGGGTCTCGGTCCCGACGGCGCGGCCTACCGCCGGCTGTTCGGGCCGCTGGTCGACGACGCGCAGGACGTCATCGACTTCTTCCTCATGAGCCGGCTGCGGCGGCCGCCCACCCGCAGCGTCGGGGCGGTCACGCACTTCGCGCTGAACGCGCTGCCGAACGTCCGCTGGCTGGCGCGGCGCTGGTTCGACACCGAGGAGGCGCAGGCGCTGATCGCCGGCGCCGCCGCGCACGGGATGCTCGACCTCGCCCGCCCGCTGACCGCCGGCCTCGGGATGGTGCTCGGCATGCTGGCGCACCACCGCGGGTGGCCGCTGGTGGAGGGCGGGTCGCAGCGGCTGGCCGACGCGATGGTGACCGCGATCGAGCAGCAGGGCGGCGAGGTGGTCACCGGGCACCGGGTCACCGACCTGCGCGAGTTCGACGGCGTCCCGGCGGTGCTGCTCGACACCACGCCGCGGGGCTTCGTGGCGATGGCCGGCGACCGGGTCCACGAGGGCTACCGGCGCTGGGTGTCGCGGTACCACCACGGGCCCGGCGTCTTCAAGGTCGACTGGGTGCTCACCGAGCCGGTGCCGTGGACCAACCCGGAGGTCCGGAAGGCCGGCACCATCCACGTGGCCGGGACCCTGGCCGAGACCATGGACGGCGAGGCGGCGCCCGCGGCCGGGCGGACCACCGACCGGCCCTACGTGCTCGCCGTCCAGCCGACCGTCGTCGACCCCACCCGGGCCCCCGAGGGCGGGCACGTGTTCTGGGCCTACGTGCACGTGGCGCACGGTTCGACGATGGACATGACCGACGCGATCGAGGCGCAGGTCGAGCGGTTCGCGCCCGGCTTCCGGGACACGATCGTCGCGCGGGCGGTGAAGGACGCGCCGGCGATGGAGGCGTGGAACCCGAACCACGTCGGAGGGGACATCTCCAACGGCGAGGCCTCGCTGCGGCAGATGCTCTTCCGGCCGGTGCCGCGGTGGAACACCTACAGGACACCGGTCGACGGCGTGTACCTCGCCTCGGCGGCGACCCCTCCCGGTCCCGCGGTGCACGGCGCCTGCGGGGACAACGCCGCCCGGGTGGCGCTGCGCGAGGTGTTCGGCGTCCGCGAGGTCCCGCCCCTGCGCCCCGCCGCCTGAGGCCTGCCGCCCGAGGCCTGCCGGGATGCGCGTGAGCGCGGTCCCGGGCGCACGCGCCGTCGTACTCGAGCGCCGGCCGGTGCCCGGGCCAGGCCGGGTCGACTCGTGCCACGAACCGGCCGCCGTCGCGCACGACGAACCGGGCGACCGGGGCGCAGGGGTGTGGTGACCGTCATGCCGTCCCGCACGGTGCCGTCGGTGGGAGCGAGCGCCCGTCGGGTGAGGACCACGCCGGGGACCGCACCGGAGCGGCAGGCGGGCGGGACGGTGCAGGTGGCCTCGTCGGCCGAGTCCGCGAGGCCGACGCCCCCGAGGACGGCGGCGCTCCGCCGACCCGCGGAGCCGACGTCGAGCCGCGTCTCGGCAGGAGTGGCGGCGGTGGGCAGGTAGCGTCGGCGGCATGGTCCGGGCGCTGGGGCTGCCGTTCGACCCGATCGAGCGTGCGGGGGAGACCTGGGAGCAGCGCTTCGGCCCGGCCGCGGCGATGCGCGCGGCGACGTCGGTGTTCCGGGTGCAGCAGATCCTGCTGGCCCGCTTCGACGAGGTGCTGCGGCCGCACGGGCTCACCTTCGCCCGCTACGAGGTCCTGGTGCTGCTCACCTTCAGCCGCACCGGTCAGCTCCCGCTCAAGGTCATCGGCAGCCGGCTGATGGTGCACCCGACCAGCGTCACCAACGCCATCGACCGGCTCGTCGCGGCCGGGTTCGTCGACCGCCGCCCCAACCCCGCCGACGGCCGCGGCGTGCTCGCCGGCATCACCGAGCGCGGCCGCGCGGTGGTCGACGTGGCCACCCGGGAGCTCACCGCGCTCGACTTCGGTCTCGGCGACGTCCCGGAGGCCGAGCTCGACACCCTCTTCGAGGTGTTGCGGCGGGTCCGGCTCGGAGCCGGGGACGTCGCGCCGAGCACCGCCGACCGGAGCTGACCGGCCGGCGGCACGGCCGGTCCTCCCGGTGGGATCATGGGGGACATGCAGCCCACCCGTCCCGGACGCCCCGACCCCCGCGCGCAGGCCCAGCAGGCACAGCTGGCCGCCTCCCTGGCCGGTGCGGTCGACCTCGCCGCCGTCAAGGCGCGCTCCGAGGCCGCCGCTCGGGCCCAGGCCGCCCCGCCGCCGAGCCCCGCGGCCCCCGCGGGCGCGGCCGGCTCGGCGGTCGTGGACGTCACCGAGGCCACCTTCCAGGCCGAGGTCCTCGACCGCTCCTTCCAGGTGCCCGTGGTCCTCGACCTGTGGGCCGAGTGGTGCGGGCCGTGCAAGCAGCTGTCCCCGGTGCTCGAGCGGCTGGCCGCCGAGGGCGCGGGCTCCTGGGTGCTCGCCAAGGTCGACGTCGACGCCAACCCGGCGCTCGCGCAGGGCCTGCGGGTCCAGGGCATCCCGGCGGTCAAGGCCGTCTGGCAGGGGCAGCTGGTCGCCGAGTTCACCGGCGCCATCCCCGAGGACCAGGCCCGCCAGTTCGTCACCGAGCTGGTGCGCGCCACCACCGGCGGCGGGGTGCCCGGTGCCGACGAGGGCGCGGACGACCAGCTCGACGACCCGCGCCTGGACGCCGCCGAGGCCGCGCTGGAGAACGGGGACCTGGCGGCCGCCGAGGCCGCCTACGCCGCCATCCTCGAGACCGAGCCCGACCACCCGGTCGCCGGCCTGGCACTGCGCCAGGTGCAGCTCTTCCGCCGCGCCGACGCCGCCGGCCCCGACGCGCTGGCCCGCGCCGACGCCGCCCCCGACGACGTGGCCGCCCAGACCCGCGCCGCCGACTTCCTGCTCGGCACCGGCGACGTCGAGGGCGCCTTCGCCCGCCTGGTCGACGTCGTCCGTCGCACGTCGGGCGAGGACCGGGAGCAGGCCCGCCAGCACCTGGTCGAGCTGTTCGGCGTCGTCGGCGACGCCGACCCGCGCGTGGCCGCCGCCCGCCGCCAGCTCATGGTCGCCCTCTACTGACAGCGGTGTGCCGATCGGTTGGCGGCCGTGGCCTCCGGCGCCGGCGGTGGTGTGCGCTGAGGGCTCGTCCGGGAGACCGAGATGAGCCGTGGGCGCACAGTGCTGCAGGTCACGCCTCCCACCGTGGTCAGCCGACCGGCACCAGCGCCCGCCGGCGTGCGAGCCCGGGTCAGCACGTGGCAACCAACGCGCACGCCGCTGTGAGGAGGGACCTCTGGCGCCCCTCGATCAGGCGCCGACGTCGCAGGGCCCGGCGCCCTGCAGGAACCCGGCGCGGAAGACGTCGACCAGCTGGAAGCCGGTGAGCTCGACGTCGGCCAGCACCTCGGGGTCGTTGCCGTACTCGAGCAGGAACTGCACGCTCTCGTCGAGGTCGCCGGGGGAGATGGTCACCCTCAGCTGCTGCCTGTAGACCTGCGCGGCGTACCAGCCCGTCAGGCACACCGCCGACTGCAGGGCGTCGGTGTCGTCGGTGGACAGGCCCAGCTGGTCGCGGGCGGCGAGCGCGTAGGGGATGGACACCGCGGTCACCAGGGCGAAGTCACCCAGCTGGTAGGCGGCGGGCGCGAACTCGGTGACCTCGTAGGCGACCAGCCCGCCGTCGTCGGAGCAGTAGACGAGGTCGACGTCGGCCGTCGCGCAGTCCGGCGGGTTCCCCGAGAACGTCTCCAGCGACGGCGGGGTGAACGTCCCGCCCAGGACCTCCTGGAAGGCGCGGGTCCAGAACTCCGGCAGCGACGACTCGATGATGCCCTGTGTCTCGTCGGGCGGCGCGTTGCCGCCGGTGGCCAGGTCGGAGTCGCGGGTGAACTCGTCCTGCGTGAAGAGGCGGTCGGGTCCGAACCGGTCGCGGCAGGCCTCGGCGCCGTCGTCGAACCCCTCCTGGAACGCGGAGACGCGGTCGAAGTAGGACCCGTGGGCCTGCTGCTCGCCGCTGCCGGTGCCCACCGGGTCGCGCAGCAGGAAGTAGCCGCGCAGCAGCTGGTCGAGGTCGGCGGTGTCGATCTCGGAGTACCGGGCGTTGCCGTCGGCGACCCACGCCGTCCAGGCACCGGCCAGGCAGTCGGCCTGCGTCTCGGTGGCTATCGAGGTCGGCGGGTAGCCGACCCGCGCCTGCACCGCGTGGCCGAACTCGTGCGCCATCACCAGCTGCGGCAGCACCTCGCCGTACTCGGAGGCGAGCTGGGCGAGGAACGCGCGGTCGTAGCTGATCGAGTCGGAGTTGGGCGCCTCCTGCGACGAGCAGTAGAAGGCGTTGTTCTCCAGGTCGCGCGGGTCGGTGCCGCAGCCGATGCCGTCGGGGTACAGGGACGGGTCGACGTCGTCGGGGTCGACGCTGTAGTACCCGCCGCTCAGCGGCTCGAAGGGACCCCCGTAGACGTCGGGGAAGCGCTCCGCCCAGAAGGTCTCCAGGTCGGCCAGGGCGTTGCGGGCCAGCGTGTCGATCGGGCCCTCGCTGGCGCCCACGATCGGGACGGTCCCGTCCCCGACCGACTCCTGCGGCGCGAGCTGGGAGCTCGGCCGGCCGATGACGACGTAGGAGCACGCCGAGGTCAGCAGGACACCCAGGGTCATCAGCGCCAGCAGGCCCCGGGAACGCGCGGTCAGGTCCATCGGGGGCCTCCTACCCGGGGACCGCGGTCCCGAACGCCGAGGTACCCGGCCGGCGTCCGTCCCGGTGCGGACGCCGGCCGGTGCCACGGCCCTGCACGGGGGTCCTCCTACTCGTGCAGCAGCCAGACGGTGCCCAGGGGAGGCGCGGACAGGGTCGCGGAGTACGGCTGGCCGTGCCAGGGCTCCTCGACGGCCTCGACGCCGCCGTAGTTGCCGACGCCGGACCCGCCGTAGCCCTCGGCGTCGGTGTTGAGCACCTCGCGCCACCGGCCACCGCGGGGGAGGCCGACCCTGTAGCCGTGGTGCGGGGAGCCGGAGAAGTTGCAGACGACGGCCAGCGCCTGCCCCGACGTCTGGCCCGCGCCGTCGCCGCCGGAGGACCGGCCGAACCGCAGGAACGTGATGACGTTGCCCGAGGAGTCGTTCGCGTCGATCCACTGGAAGCCGGCCGGGTCGACGTCGAGGGACCACAGCGCCTCGAGCTCCCGGTAGCGCGCGTTGAGGTCGGTGACCAGGCCCAGCACGCCCCGGTGCGCCGGGTCGTCGAGGTGCCACCAGTCCAGCGAGCGGCTCTCGGCCCACTCGGAGTCCTGCGCGAACTCCGAGCCCATGAACAGCAGCTGCTTGCCGGGGTGGGCCCACATGTAGGCGAGGTAGCCGCGCACGTTGGCCAGCTGCTGCCACCGGTCGCCGGGCATCTTCCGCAGCAGCGAGCCCTTGCCGTACACGACCTCGTCGTGGCTGATCGGCAGCACGTAGTTCTCGGAGTAGGCGTACATCATCGAGAACGTCAGCTGGTTGTGGTGGTAGCTGCGGTGCACCGGCTGGCGCTGCACGTAGGCCAGCGAGTCGTGCATCCAGCCCATGTTCCACTTGAAGCCGAAGCCCAGGCCGCCCAGGTGGGTGGGCCGCGTGACGCCCGGCCAGGCGGTCGACTCCTCGGCGATGGTCACCACGCCCGGCACCTCGCGGTAGACGGTCGCGTTGACCTCCTGGAGGAACGACACCGCCTCGAGGTTCTCCCGGCCGCCGTGCACGTTGGGCACCCACTCGCCGGCCTTGCGCGAGTAGTCGAGGTAGAGCATCGAGGCGACGGCGTCGACCCGCAGCCCGTCGATGTGGAACTCCTGGCACCAGAACAGCGCGTTGGCGACGAGGAAGTTGCGCACCTCGGTGCGGCCGAAGTTGAACACGTAGGTGCCCCAGTCCGGCTGCTCGCCGCGGCGGGGGTCGGCGTGCTCGTAGAGCGCGGTGCCGTCGAAGCGGGCCAGCGCCCACTCGTCCTTGGGGAAGTGCGCCGGCACCCAGTCGACGATGATCCCGAGGCCGGCCTGGTGCGCCCGGTCGACGAGGTACCGGAAGTCGTCGGGGCTGCCGAAGCGCGACGTCGGCGCGAAGTAGCTGGTGACCTGGTAGCCCCACGACCCGCCGAAGGGGTGCTCGGCGACCGGCAGGAACTCCAGGTGGGTGAAGCCCGCGGAGACGGCGTAGTCGACCAGCTCCTCGGCCAGCTCCCGGTAGGACAGCCCCTGCCGCCACGAGGCGAGGTGGACCTCGTAGACGCTCATCGGCCGCTCGTGCCAGTTCCCGCCCGCCCGGTCGGCCAGCCACGCCTCGTCGTTCCACTCGTGGGTGGACTCGACGACGACCGAGGCGTTGAGCGGGGGCACCTCGGTGGCGAAGGCCATCGGGTCGGCCTTCTGCCGCCACACGCCGTCGGCACCGAGCACGTGGTAGCGGTACCGGACGCCGGTCTGCACGCCGGGGACGAACAGCTCCCACACCCCGATGGAGCCGAGCTGGCGCATCGGGTAGGCGCGGGCCTCCCAGTAGTCGAAGTCCCCGGTGACCTTGACGCCCTGGGCGTTGGGCGCCCAGACGGCGAAGGACACCCCCTCGACGGTGCCCCGCGGGGTGTCGTAGCGGCGCACGTGCGCGCCGAGCACCTGCCACAGCTGCTCGTGCCGGCCCTCGCCGATCAGGTACTGGTCGAGCTCGCCCAGCGTCGGCAGCCACCGGTAGGGGTCGTCGACGCTGAAGGTGTCCTGCCCGCCCTCGGCGTTGCCGTAGGTGACCTCGATGCGGTAGTCGCCGGGCTGGCGCGGGAGGGCGGCCTCGAAGACCCCGCCGTCGTGGATCTGCCGGGCCTCGTAGCGCGCGTCGTCCTGGTCGACGACGGCCACCGCGACCGCGTTGGGGCGCAGCGAGCGCACCACCCAGCCGTCGGCGGCCGGGTGGGCGCCGAGCACGCGGTGCGGGTCGCGCGACCACCCGTCGACGATCGCGCGCAGGTCCTCCTCGCGGACGTCGTCGGGGGCGGCCTCACTCGTGACGGGCCCGCCGGCCTGCTCCCCGGGCGTGCCCTCCGGGACGCCCTCGGGTGCGGGCGCCGACGTCGACCCCGGTGCCGATGTCGTCCCAGGTGCTGACGTCGGCTCGGGCTCGGGCGCGGCCTCGGGCGTGCTGCCGGGCTCGGGCGCCTGCGGCGTCATGGGCTCGGCCGGGTCGGGGTCGGGTGCCGTGGGCTGACCGGCGGGCGCACCGGAGGGCGAGCCGGGCTCGGCGATCGGGGCCGGGGCGACGACCGGGGCCGCCGTGCCGCCCTGGTCGGCGACGACGTCGGCGGTGGGCTCGGCCGCCGTGTCGGCGACGGTCCGCTTCGCCGGGACGCGCTTGCGGGTGGCCTTGACCGGGGCGCCCCCGCCGGCCGCGGCGCCCTCCTCGACCGGGGCCTTCTCCGCCGGGGCCTTCCTCGCCGGGGCCTTCGTCGCCGCCGCCGTCCTGGCCGGGGCCTTCTTGGCGGCGGCCTTCTTCGCCGGGGCCCGCTTCTTCGCCGGGGTGGGGTTCACGACCGGCTCGCTCTCGGCCGCCTCCGCCTGGGCGGCCCGCTCCTGGACCACCCGCTGCAGCTCTTCCTTGGTGGCCGGCGCGTCCGCGGTCTCGTGGGCGGTGGTCGTCCCGGGCGGGGGTGTCGAGTCGCTCGTCGTCATCGTCTCGTTGCCGTCCTCTGCCTCGTCGTCTGCGTGCGTGCTGCGGTGCCGTGCCGTCGTGCCGTGCTGCCGGACCCGGCGGTCACGCCTCGGCGGTGAGCCGGGACAGCGACTGCAGCGGGATCATGAGCCAGTTCGGCCGGTTGCGCGCCTCGTAGACGCACTCGTAGACCGCCTTGTCCGCCTCGAAGGCCCGCAGCAGGGGGGAGTCGCCGCACGGGTCCATGCCGCTGGCCGCGGAGTACCCCGTACAGAAGGCGCCGCGGTTGCGCACTGCCCACTCCTGCGCCCGGTAGGCGCGCTGGGCGTCCTCGGGCTGCTCGACGAGCATGTGCCGGGCGGCGTAGTCGAAGCTGCGCAGCATGCCCGCGACGTCGCGCATCGGGCTGTCGAGCTGGCGCCGCTCGGCCAGCGGCCGCGCCGGCTCGCCCTCGAAGTCGAGCACCACCCAGCCGGTCGCCGTCCGCAGCACCTGGCCCAGGTGGAAGTCGCCGTGCACCCGCTGGCGCACGACCGTCTCGGGGCTGCCGGCCACCGCGGCGTAGACCGCGCGCAGGCCGCCGAGGTGCTCCTCCAGTTGCGGGACGACCGACAGCGCCTGCTCCAGGCGGGCGGCCATGGCCTGCGCCGTGGCCGCGAACCAGTCGCGGTCGGCCGGCTCGGTGGGCAGCACCTGCGCGAGGTCGGCGTGCACGGCGGCGGTCGCCGCGCCGAGCCGCTCGCTGTCCGCCGCGAAGTCACCGCCGACCTCGTCGGCGTGCAGGTCGCCCTCGGCGTACAGGTCGCGGACGCTGGCGGTGGCCAGCCGCCACCCGTCGCTGGCGTTGGGCACGAAGGTCTGCAGCATCGCAGCCGTCGCCGGCTGCACGCCCTGGTCGGGGTCGTCGATCTCGATGTGCCCGAGCAGCGGCGCGATGTGCTTGTTGTCCGTGCGGCGCAGCGCGGCGTGGATCTCGACGTCGGGGTTGAGCCCGGGCTCGAGCCGGCGGAACAGCTTGAGGATCGCGTCCTGGCCGTAGACCAGCGAGGTGTTGCTCTGCTCGGTGGACACGACGTCGCCGGGCACGCCCTCGGGGATCGGGGCGACGCCGGCCGGGTGGAAGTGCATCGGCCCGACGGTCGAGGCGGCCACGAGGTGGGTCGTCCAGGGGATCGTGGCGTCGCGGTCGCGCATCGCGTCGTAGGCGTAGTTCTCCCGGTCGGCACCCGGGACGGCGCCGATGAAGGCCGAGCTGAGCTCCTCCTCCGGGTGCGCCCGCCACGACAGCGGGACCAGGTAGGTCTCGGTCGCGCCGTCGGTGTAGGTGACCCGGACGCGGTGCACCGACAGCACCGGCTCGGTCTTGGAGAGCAGGAAGCCCTCCTCGGCGACGTCGGCCCACTCCCGGCCCTTGCCGCCGAACCAGCGTTGGTGCGGCATCCAGTCGCGCAGCAGCTCGGCCAGGGCGGTGCTCATCGGGGTCCTCCGGTGCTGGGCGGGACGTCGTCGCCGGTGCGCGTGTCGCTGCCCCCGGGGATCTCCTCGGCGGCGGTGAACACGCCCGCGGCCAGCAGCGAGTCGGCGACGGGACTGGTCTCCTCGACCGGCTCCGCGACCGGTTCGGGCGCCTCCTCCGGCGGCCTGGCCAGCTCGAACCAGTAGAAGCCGTGGCCGGCGAGGGTGAGCATGTAGGGCAGCACCCCGATCTGCGGGAACTCCACCCGGCCGGTGAGCTCGATCGGCGTGTAGCCCTCGAAGCGGCGCAGGTCGAGCTCGACCGGCTGCGGGAACCGCGAGAGGTTGTTCACGCACAGCACCACGTCGTCGCCGAAGGCCCGCACGAACGACAGCACCGTGGGGTTGCGCGAGCCGATCTCCTCGTAGGTGCCCCGGCCGAAGGTCGGGTGCTCCTTGCGGACGGCGATCATCCGGCGGATCCACTGCAGCATCGAGTTGCTGTTGCGCAGCTGGGCCTCGACGTTGGTCGTCTGGTAGCCGTAGACCGGGTCCTGGTTGAGCGGCAGGTACATCCGCTGCGGGTCGGCGGTGGAGAAGCCGCCGTTGCGGTCGGGCGTCCACTGCATCGGCGTGCGGACGCCGTCGCGGTCGCCGAGCCAGATGTTGTCGCCCATGCCGATCTCGTCGCCGTAGTAGAGGACCGGCGAGCCGGGCAGGCTCAGCAGCAGCGCGTTGAACAGCTCGAGGGTGTTGAGGTCGTTGTCCAGCAGCGGCGCCAGCCGGCGGCGGATGCCGATGTTGGCCTTCATGCGGGGGTCCTTGGCGTACTCCGCCCACATGTAGTCGCGCTCCTCGTCGGTGACCATCTCCAGGGTCAGCTCGTCGTGGTTGCGCAGGAAGATGCCCCACTGGCAGTTGTCGGGGATCGGCGGCGTCTGGGCCATGATCTCCGAGATCGGGAACCGCTGCTCGCGGCGGGCGGCCATGAACAGGCGCGGCATCACCGGGAAGTGGAAGGCCATCTGGCACTCGTCGCCGTCCTCGCCGAAGTACTCGACGACGTCGGCCGGCCACTGGTTGGCCTCGCACAGCAGCACCCGGTCGGGGTAGTCGGCGTCGACCACCTTGCGGACGTGCTTGAGGAACTCGTGGGTCTTCGGCAGGTTCTCGCCGTTGGTCCCCTCCTCCTCGAACAGGTAGGGGACCGCGTCGAGGCGGAAGCCGTCGATGCCCAGGTCCAGCCAGAACCGGAGGGCGTCGATGATCGCCTCCTGGACCGCCGGGTTCTCGAAGTTCAGGTCCGGCTGGTGGGAGAAGAAGCGGTGCCAGAAGTACTGCCTGCGCACCGGGTCGAAGGTCCAGTTCGAGCTCTCGGTGTCGACGAAGATGATCCGCGCGTCGGCGTAGCCGGTGTCGTCGTCGGCCCACACGTAGAAGTCGCCGTAGGGGCCCTCGGGGTCGCTGCGGCTGGCCTGGAACCACGGGTGCTGGTCGGAGGTGTGGTTCATGACGAAGTCGATGATCAGCCGCATGCCCCGCGAGTGCGCCTCGCCGATCAGGTCCTTGAAGTCCTCGATGTCGCCGAACTCCGGCAGCACGGCGGTGTAGTCGCTGACGTCGTAGCCGCCGTCGCGCAGCGGCGAGGCGAAGAACGGCGGCAGCCAGAGGCAGTCGACACCCAGCCACTGCAGGTAGTCCAGCTTGTCGATCATGCCGCGGAGGTCGCCGATGCCGTCGGCGTTGCTGTCGGCGAACCCGCGGACGAGCACCTCGTAGAAGACGGCGCGCTTGTACCAGGTCGGGTCGGAGCCCTGCGCGGGCAGCGCGGACGCCGCGTCGGGGGAGTCGGGCACGGGGAGCGTCATCGGTGCTGGGGCCCTCGGGTCGGTGAGTGGCTGGTGGGGGGCAGGGTGGCCCCCCTGCAGGGTCCCGCCGCGAGCCTGCGGGTGGTGGGGGGCACGGGGGTCCTTCGTCAGCGGGCCGTGGGCGGCCAGGTCACCTGTCGCGGCAGGGCGAGGGAGAAGACGTGCGCCGGCTCCCGGTAGGGGTCGAGCTCGACGTAGTTGAACTGCCCCCACCCGTACTGGGCGCCGGTGAGCTCGTCGGTGACGCCGAAGCGCTCGTGCCAGTCCAGGCCGAGCACCGGCAGGTCCAGCGACGTCGTCCCGATCTGCCGGTCGTGGCTGTCCAGGGTGACGACGACGAGGACGGCGTCCTGCGAGCCCGGGTCGGTCTTGGAGAAGCAGAGCAGGTTCGGGTTGTCGACCGGGTGGAAGGTCAGCGTCCGCAGCTGCTGCAGCGCCGGGTGCTGCCGCCGGATCTCGTTGAGCCGCCGCAGGTAGGGCGCCAGCGTCCGCCCGGAGGCCTCCGCGCCGGCCCAGTCGCGCGGGCGCAGCTGGTACTTCTCGCTGTCGAGGTACTCCTCGCTGCCCGGGCGCACGGCCACGTGCTCGTAGAGCTCGAAGCCGGAGTAGACGCCCCAGGTGGGGCTCAGCATCGACGCGAGCACGGCCCGGATCTTGAACATCGGCGGGCCGCCGTACTGCAGGCTCTCGTGGAGGATGTCCGGGGTGTTCACGAAGAAGTTGGGGCGCATGTAGTGCGCGTTGGCGGCCAGCTCGCGGCCGTAGTCCTCGATCTCGCCGCGCGCCGTCCGCCAGGTGAAGTACGTGTAGGACTGCGTGAACCCCAGCCGCGCCAGCTGGTGCATCATCGCCGGCCGGGTGAAGGCCTCGGCGAGGAAGAGCACGTCCGGGTCGGTCTCCTTGACCTGCCAGATCAGCCAGTACCAGAAGTCCAGCGGCTTGGTGTGCGGGTTGTCGACGCGGAAGACGCGCACCCCGGCGTCCATCCACACGCGCACGACCCGCAGCACCTCGGCGCAGAGGCCCTCGGGGTCGTTGTCGAAGTTGACCGGGTAGATGTCCTGGTACTTCTTCGGCGGGTTCTCCGCGTAGGCGATCGTGCCGTCGGGCTTGGTGGTGAACCACTCCGGGTGGCTCTTCACCCACGGGTGGTCGGGCGCGGCCTGCAGTGCGAGGTCCAGCGCCACCTCCATGCCGAGCTCGCGGGTGCGGTCGACGAAGGCGCGGAAGTCCTCCATGGTGCCCAGCTGCGGGTGCACGGCGTCGTGGCCGCCCTCGTCGCTGCCGATCGCCCAGGGCGAGCCGACGTCGTCCGGGCCGATCTCGTGCGGGTTGCCGCCGGGGTAGACGGCGGTGTTGGGCCCCTTGCGGTTGACCTTCCCGATCGGGTGGACCGGCGGCAGGTAGACGACGTCGAAGCCCATGTCGGCGACGGCGGGCAGCCGGTCGGCCGCCGTCGCGAAGGTGCCGTGCGTCGCGGTGCCGCCGACCACCGGGCCCTCCGAGCGGGGGAAGAACTCGTACCAGGAGCCGTACAGGGCGCGCGGGCGGTCGACCCACACCTCGTACTCGGGCGAGGGCGTGACCAGCTCGCGGACCGGGTGCTCGTCGAGGTGGCGCTGCAGCGAGGCGGTCAGCGCCGGGGCCACCCGGTCGTGCAGGTCGCGCGAGTCGTCGCGCAGCGCGGCGGCGGCCTCGGTGAGCCGGCCGGACCACTCGGCGTCGGCGTCGGCGGCGACCCGCTCGAGCAGCCGGGCGCCCTCCTCGAGGTCGTTGGCCAGCTCGCCGGCGCCCTGCCCGGCCTCGATCTTCACCTCGACCGCGTGGTGCCAGGTGGCCAGCGGGTCGCTCCAGGCCTCGACCCGGAAGGTCCAGCGGCCCTCCCGGTCCGGGACGACGGTGGTGATCCACCGGTCGGGCTGGTCGCCGTAGCGGCGCATGCGGGTGAACGGTCCACGCGTGCCGTCGGGAGCGGTCCAGACGACGTCGGCCGCGACGGCGTCGTGGCCCTCGCGGAACACGGTGGCGGTGACCGGCAGGTGCTCGCCGACCACGGCGCGGGCGGAGAACGACCCGCAGGACACGACGGGGGCGACATCGGTGATGCCGAGGCGGAGGTCAGTGCGGCGAGTCATCCCGGCCACGCTATCCAGGTCCCAGGCCCGCCACACCTCGGCCCGGCGGCCGGTCGGAGGGGACCGCGCAGGGCCGTAACCGGCCCCCCGGAAAGGGGCACGCCGCTGGGTCCGGGCCGCCGGGCCTGACTAGTCTCTCGGCGTGCGAGCACTGCGTAGGTTCACCGTCCGGGCGGCCCTCCCCGAGGCCCTGACACCCCTCTCCCAGTTGGTGATGAACCTCCGCTGGTCGTGGCACGCGGAGACCCGCGACCTGTTCGAGGCGCTGGACCCCGAGCTCTGGCAGGCCTGCGGCAACGACCCGGTCAAGGTCCTCGGTGAGGTGTCGGCCGAGCGGCTGGCCACCCTGTCGCGCGACCGCCGGTTCCTGCGCCACCTCCAGGACGCCGTCGACGACCTCGAGGACTACCTGTCCTCCGCGCACTGGTACCAGTCGCTGGGGCCGGACGCGCCGCGCAGCATCGCCTACTTCTCCGCCGAGTTCGGCATCACCGAGGTGCTGCCGCAGTACTCCGGCGGCCTGGGCATCCTCGCCGGCGACCACCTCAAGGCCGCCTCCGACCTCGGTGTGCCGCTGATCGGCGTCGGCCTGCTCTACCGCGCCGGCTACTTCGAGCAGGGCCTGTCCGCCGACGGCTGGCAGCTGGAGCGCTACCCGTCGCTGGACCCGCACGGCCTGCCGGTCAAGCTGCTGCGCCAGCCCGACGGCTCGGCCGTCGTCGTCAGCGTGCCGCTGCCCGAGGGGCGCACCCTGCACGCCCACGTGTACCGGGCCCAGGTGGGCCGGGTCTCGCTGCTGCTGCTCGACAGCGACATCGAGGAGAACGCGCCGGCCGAGCGGGGCGTCACCGACCGGCTCTACGGCGGCGACGAGGACCACCGGCTGCGCCAGGAGATGCTGCTCGGCATCGGCGGCGTCCGGGCGCTGCGGGCCTACTGCCAGCTCACCGGCACCCCGCAGCCGGAGGTCTTCCACGCCAACGAGGGCCACGCCGGCTTCCAGGGCGTCGAGCGGATCCGCGAGCTCACCGAGTCCCACGGCCTGTCCTTCGCCGAGGCGCTGCAGGCCGTCCGCGCCGGCACGGTGTTCACCACCCACACGCCGGTGCCCGCGGGCATCGACCGCTTCCCCCGGGCGCTGATCGAGCGCTACTTCGCCGGCTTCGGCGTCCCGCTCGAGCACCTGATCCCGCTCGGCTCCGAGGACGACCCGTCGAAGTTCAACATGGCGCACATGGGCCTGCGGCTGGGCCAGCGCGCCAACGGGGTCAGCCAGCTGCACGGGCACGTCAGCCGGTCGATGTTCAGCGACCTGTGGCCGGGCTTCGACCAGGGCGACGTCCCGATCGGCTCGATCACCAACGGCGTCCACGCGCCGACGTGGACCGCCCGCGAGCTGATCGAGCTCGGCACGCAGACCTCCAGCGAGGGCGACCCGTTCGAGGGCCAGGGGCCGGCGTCCTTCGACGGCGTCGACCGCATCCCCTCCGGCGAGCTGTGGACCACCCGCCGGATGCTGCGCGGGCGGCTCGTCGACGAGGTGCGCCGGCGGCTGCGGGAGACCGCGCTGTCCCGGGGCGCGGCCGAGGCCGAGGTCGGCTGGACCGACTCCGCCTTCGACCCCGACGTCCTCACCATCGGCTTCGCCCGCCGCGTGCCGTCCTACAAGCGGCTCACCCTCATGCTGCGCGACCCCGAGCGCCTCCGGGCGCTGCTGCTCGACCCCGACCGGCCGGTGCAGCTGGTCATCGCCGGCAAGAGCCACCCGGCCGACGACGGCGGCAAGCAGCTCATCCAGCAGATGGTCAAGTTCGCCGACGACCCGGCCATCCGGCACCGGATCGCGTTCCTGCCCGGCTACGACATCGGCATGGCCCGCTACCTGTACTGGGGCTGCGACGTCTGGCTGAACAACCCGCTGCGGCCGCTGGAGGCCTGCGGCACCTCCGGGATGAAGGCGGCGCTCAACGGCGGGCTCAACCTCTCCATCCGCGACGGCTGGTGGGACGAGTGGTTCGACGGGCAGAACGGCTGGTCGATCCCCACCGCCGACGGCGTCACCGACCACGACCGCCGCGACGACGTCGAGGCCCGGGCCATCTACGACCTGCTGAGCACCCAGGTGGTGCCGCGGTTCTACGAGACCGACCGCGACGGCGTCCCCAGCCGCTGGGTCGAGATGGTGCGGCACACCCTGCGCGAGACCGGCCCGAAGGTGCTGGCCACCCGGATGGTGCGCGACTACGTCGAGCGCCTGTACGTGCCGGCGGTCGGCTCGGCGCGGACCATGGCCGACGGCGGTTACGCCCCGGCGCGCGACGAGGCGCAGTGGCGGGCGCGGCTGCAGGAGAACTGGAGCGGCGTGCGGGTCGCGCACGTCGAGGCCACCAGCGGCGGCGACACCCCGGAGATCGGCTCGACGCTGGCGCTGCGCGCGGAGGTCGAGCTGCCGCACCTGACCCCCGGCGACATCGAGGTGCAGGCGGCCTACGGGCGGGTCGACGACGCCGACGGTCTGCACGAGGTGACCACGGTGCCCATGGAGCACGAGCACACCGAGGGTTCCCGGCACTGGTTCACCGCCACGGTGCCGCTCGAGCGCACCGGCGCCTTCGGGTACACGGTGCGGGTGCTGCCGCACTCCGAGCACCTGGCCGACCCCGCCGAGCTGGGGCTCGTCCGCAGCGCCTGAGCAGGCACCGTCCCGCCCCACTGCTCGCGGGCTCGGGGCGGGCCCGGGACGGGGTCGCCCCGACCGGGTGGCTCATCCGTCACGCCGGTCGCAGCGTCCCCAGGGGGCGCCGCGACCGGCGTGGCGGTGGCGCTCGACCTCCCACTCCCGCGTGCGGTCACTAGGCTGGCGCGCATGCCCGACCGCTGTGAAGTCCTGCCCGGAGACGCCGTCGTCGCCCGACGCGGCGGGGGTCTGCTCTGGGTGGACGCTCCCGGTTCGCCCGCCCTCGTCGCCGCGCTGCACGCCTGCCTCGGCATCGCGGGTCCCGGCGCCGACCGCGTCCTGGCGGCCGTCGCCACCCAGACCGCCTCGCTCGGGGGTGGCTCGGCGTCCTTCGCGCTCGTCCTCGTCGACTCGGCGGGGGGCTCGGGCACCGGCGTCGCGCTGTGGTCGGGCAAGGGCCAGCCGGCCGTCGACGGCGTCCCGGTGTCGGGCCAGCCGGTCGACGGCGGGTGCAGCATCGCCGCGGGCTTCCCGCTCGGCGCCACGCTCTACGTCGGCCCCGGCCAGGCCGCGCCGCAGATGCCGCCGGGTGTCGCCTACGACCTCACCGAGGGCACCGTCCCCGGCTCCGGAGCGATGCTGCAGCTCGCGGCGTCCGCGCACGTCTCCGCCGCCGTCCCCCCGGCCACCGCCGCGTCGTCGCCGTTCACCGCCGGCTCCGACGCCGGGTTCGCCGGCGCCGCGTCCTACGGCTCGACCGGTGGCTCGTCGGCGTCCGGCGTGGCGGCGCGCACCGACGACGGCGGCGAGGAGACGGCGTTCTGGAAGCCCGACGCCGCCTCGGCGCCGGTGCTGCGCTTCGACGACGGCCTGGTCGTGACCGTCGACGAGGACCTCGTCCTCGGCCGCCGTCCCGACAGCCACGAACTGGTCACCAGCGGCACCGCTCGCCCGGTGCCCATCGCCGACACCCAGAACGTGCTCTCCTCCGCGCACGCGGCCATCCAGCGCAGCGGCGGCGAGGTCAGCCTCACCGACCTCGGCTCGCTCAACGGCACGCACGTCGCCGGCCCGGAGGCCACCGAGTGGACCCAGCTCGAGCCCGGCGTCGCCCACCCGCTCTCCGACGGTGACCGCCTGCTCCTGGGCTGGACGGTCATCACCTACGAGGTCCCGCAGGACTAGGCGCCAGGACCGGGCGCGCCGTCCGCCCACCGGCCGAGAGGTCGTCCTCCCGCACCGGAGCGCGTCCTCCCTGACCGTGGGCGGCCGGGGAGGACGCGCCGGGATCAGGTCACCTGATCGTCGCGCGCCCCGCGTCAGGTGCGGCGGAGGACGCGGAGCAGCCAGACCGTCCGCGGCGGCACCGTGATGGACCCCGGCGCGACGACGGCCGGCCGCGGCGGCGCCCCGGTCGGGTACTCCGTGCTGACCACGAACTCGTAGCCGTCGGACCACGGCGGCCCGGGCAGGTCCACGGTCGCCGGCTCCGGCCCGGCGTGCAGCTGCACGAGGTAGGAGTCGTCGACCACCGGCCGGCCGCGCGCGTCGCGGTGCCGGATGCCACGGCCGTCGAGGTACATGCCGATCGTCTGCAGGCCGGTGTCGAACCAGTCGGCGGTGGTCAGCTGCCCGCCGTCGGGGGCGAACCAGGCCAGGTCGCGGGTGCCGTGCGTGCCGGGCAGCGCGGTGCCGGGGATCTCGTGGCCCTCGAAGAAGGCCTCCTGGCGCAGCACCGGGGAGCGGCGGCGCAGGTCCACCAGCCGGCGGACGAAGGCCAGCAGGTCCCCGTCGGCGCGGGCCCAGTCGATCCAGGAGACCTCGGTGTCCTGGCAGTAGGCGTTGTTGTTGCCGCCCTGGGTGCGGCCGAGCTCGTCGCCGGCGGTGAGCATCGGCACGCCGGTCGACAGCAGCAGCGTGGCGAGGAGGTTGCGCACCTGCCGCGCGCGCAGCGCCTGCACGTCGAGGTCGTCGGTGGGGCCCTCGACGCCGCAGTTCCAGTTGCGGTTGTGGCTCTCGCCGTCCCGGTTGTCCTCGCCGTTGGCCTCGTTGCGCTTGCGCTCGTAGGTGACCAGGTCGGCGAGGGTGAAGCCGTCGTGGGCGGTGACGAAGTTGACGCTGGCGAACGGGCGCCGGCCGTCGGAGCGGTAGAGGTCCGAGGAGCCGGTCAGCCGGTAGGCGAGGTCGCGGACGCCGACGTGCGCGCCGGACCACACGTCGCGGACGGTGTCGCGGTACTTGCCGTTCCACTCCGTCCACAGCGGCGGGAAGTTGCCCACCTGGTAGCCGCCCTCGCCGACGTCCCACGGCTCGGCGATGAGCTTGACCCGGCTGACCACCGGGTCCTGGTGGACGACGTCGAAGAAGGCCGAGAGCCGGTCCACGTCGTGGAAGGAGCGGGCCAGCGCGCTGGCGAGGTCGAAGCGGAAGCCGTCGACGTGCATCTCGGTCACCCAGTAGCGCAGCGAGTCCATGAGCAGTGCCAGCACCGCCGGACGGCGGACGTCGAGGGTGTTCCCACAGCCGGTGTAGTCGGTGTAGCGGGCCGGGTTGCCGCCGGCGAGCCGGTAGTAGCCGCCGTTGTCGATGCCCTTGAGCGACAGCGTCGGGCCGCTGTGGTCGCCCTCGGCCGTGTGGTTGTAGACCACGTCGAGGACCACCTCGATGCCCGCGGCGTGCAGCGCCTTGACCATCGCCTTGAACTCGGTCACCTGCGCGCCGCCCGACCCGGCGGAGCTGTAGGCGGCGTGCGGGGCGAAGTAGCCGAGGGTGTTGTAGCCCCAGTAGTTGGTCAGCCCGCGGCGCAGCAGGTGCGGCTCGCTGACGAAGTGGTGCACCGGCAGCAGCTCGACGGCGGTGACCCCCAGCGACTGCAGGTGCTCGACGAACGCCGGGTGCGCCAGGCCCGCGTAGGTGCCGCGCAGCGCCGGCGGGACGTCGGGGTGGCGCATGGTCGCGCCCTTGACGTGCACCTCGTAGATGACGGTGTCCGACCACGCGGTGCCCGGCCGCCGGTCGCCGTCCCACGGGAAGGAGTCGTGGACGACGACGCCGCGCGGCACGTACGGCGCGGAGTCCCGCGGGTCGGGCGCGCCGGCGTCCCCGCCCTCGAACGGGAAGCCGAACAGCGACGGGTCCAGGGTCAGCTCGCCGTCGACGGCGCGGGTGTAGGGGTCCAGCAGCAGCTTCGCCGGGTTCCAGCGGGCGCCGGCGCCGGGCTCGTAGGGGCCGTGCACCCGGTAGCCGTAGCGCTGGCCGGGGCCGACCCCGGGCAGCCGGCCGTGCCAGACCTGGTGGGTGGTCTCCCGCAGCCGGTGCCGGTGCTCGGTGCCGTCGGGGTCGAACAGGCACAGGTCGACGGCGGTGGCGCCGGCCGACCACAGCGCGAAGTTCGTGCCGGTGCCGTCCCAGTGCGCGCCCAGCGGGGCGCTCGAGCCGGGCCAGACCTCGACGTCCTCGGGAGTCCTCACCCGGCGATCCTGCCAACTCCTCACCCGCGTCGGCGGGAGGCGGCGGAGACGGGTTGGATGGGGTCGTGTCGAGCAGCGCGGTCCCCGACCACCCCGCCGGACCTGACTCGGTCGTCGAGATGCACGGCGTGGACGTCGTCCGCGGCCAGACGCACCTCCTGCGGGAGGTGGACTGGACCGTCCTGCCCGACCAGCGGTGGGTCGTCCTCGGCCCCAACGGCGCCGGCAAGACGACGCTGCTGCAGCTGGCCGGCGCGCACGTGCACCCGACCCGCGGCGAGGTCCGGCTGCTGGGCGAGACGCTCGGCGCCGTCGACGTGTTCGAGCTGCGCCCGCGGATCGGCCTGACCAGCGCGGCGCTGGCCCAGCGGATCGAGCCGGGGGAGCGGACCGGCGACGTCGTCGTCTCCGCGGGGTACGCCGTCGTCGGCCGCTGGCGGGAGCGCTACGACATCCACGACCTGTCCCGCGCCGCCGTCCTCATGCAGCAGTGGGGCGTCGCCGGCATCGCGCACCGACCCTTCGGCACGCTGAGCGAGGGCGAGCGCAAGCGGGCCCAGATCGCCCGCGCGCTCATGCCCGACCCCGAGCTGCTGCTGCTCGACGAGCCCGGCGCCGGCCTGGACCTCGGCGGGCGCGAGGACCTCCTCGGCCGGCTGTCCGACCTCGCCCGCCACGCCCACGCGCCGGCCCAGGTGCTGGTCACCCACCACGTCGAGGAGATCCCGTCGGGCTACACCCACGCGCTGCTGCTGCGCGGCGGCGAGGTGGTCGCCGTGGGACCGGTCGACGGCGTGCTGACCGCCGAGGCGCTGTCGGAGACCTTCGGCCTGCCGCTGGCGCTCGAGCGCACCGACGGCCGCTACACCGCCCGCCGCCGCGGTTAGGGGACCACCTCCTCCCGGCCCCTCGCAGGCTCGGGGCGGGACCCGGGAGGGGCCGTGGCTATGGTGCCCCCCATGGCAGCAGCCCCGGAGTTCGTGACCCTGTCGGTGGAGGCCGGGGTGGGCACCATCCGCCTCGACCGCCCGAAGATGAACGCGATCGACGAGCAGCTGCACCAGGAGGTCCGCGCGGCCGCGCTGGAGGCCGGCGAGCGGGCCGACGTGCGCGCCGTCGTCCTCTACGGCGGCGAGCGGGTGTTCGCCGCGGGCGCCGACATCAAGGCCATGTCCCAGCTCGACGGCCGGTCGATGGTCGCGTGGGGCCGGGAGCTGACCGACAGCTTCACCGCCGTGGCGCACATCCCGAAGCCGGTCATCGCCGCGATCACCGGCTACGCCCTCGGCGGCGGCTACGAGCTCGCGCTGTGCGCGGACTTCCGGGTCATGGGCGCCGGCGCGAAGGTCGGCCAGCCGGAGATCCTGCTCGGCGTGATCCCCGGCGCCGGCGGCACCCAGCGGCTCGCCCGCCTGGTCGGCCCGGCCAAGGCCAAGGACCTCGTCTTCACCGGCCGGCACGTCGGCGCCGAGGAGGCGCTGGAGATCGGCCTGGCCGACGCCGTCGTCCCCGACGACGAGGTGCACGGCACTGCCGTGGCCATGGCCCGCAAGTTCGCCGCCGGCCCCCCGCTGGCCCTGGCGGCGGCGAAGAGGGCCATCGACGACGGGCTCGACCTCCCGCTGGGGGAGGGCCTGCGGCTGGAGAGCCGGCTGTTCGCCGAGCTGTTCGACACCGAGGACCAGGCCGAGGGGATGCGCTCGTTCCTCGAGCAGGGCCCCGGCAAGGCCACCTTCACCGGCCGCTGAGCCCACCGGCGCCGGTCGCCGGTCATCACGAGTTCGCCAAGGTCTCCCCGCACGGCCTGCCGCGGGCGGTTCCGTTCTGTCACGATCCGCGGGACCCCACCGCCGGCGGCCCGCCGCTGCGGTGGGCACCCGGACCACTCGTCGAGGAGGACGCCCGTGCGACGCCCTGCCACCCCCACCCCGAGGACGGCGGCCGTGCTGGCCGCCGCGACCCTGTTGCTGGCCGCCTGCGGCGGGGGTGACGACGGCGGCTCGGGCGGCGGCAGCGGCGGGGGCTCCGACGCGGCGAGCGCCCGCTCGGCGGAGGACCTCGGCGGCATGGACGCCCTGGTGGAGGCCGCGCAGGCCGAGGGCGAGCTGAACGTCATCGCGCTGCCGCCGGACTGGGCGAACTACGGCGAGATCATCTCCACCTTCGAGGAGGAGTACGGGATCACCGTCAACAGCGCCTCGCCCGACGGGTCCAGCCAGGACGAGCTCAACGCCGTCGAGAGCCAGCGCGGGCAGGACCGTGCCCCCGACGTCCTCGACCTCGGTACCGCGTTCGCCCGCCAGGCGCAGGCGCAGGACTTCCTGGCGCCCTACCAGGTGGCGACCTGGGACGAGATCCCCGAGGGGCAGAAGGACCCCGACGGCCACTGGTACAACGACTACGGCGGCTACATCTCCATCGGCTGCAACGCCACGGTGATCGCCGAGTGCCCGACCACCTTCGCCGACCTGCTCGACCCGCAGTACGCCGGCCAGGTGGCGCTCAACGGCAACCCGACCCAGGCCGCGGCCGCCTTCTCCGGCGTCTGGGCGGCCTCGCTCGCCAACGGCGGCAGCCTCGACGACATCGGCCCGGGCATCGACTTCTTCGCCCAGGTCAAGCAGGTCGGCAACTTCAACCCGGTGGAGATCACCCCGGCCACCATCCAGAGCGGCGAGACGCCGCTGGCCATCGACTGGGACTACAACAACGCCGCCCTGACCCCCACGCTGGCCGAGCAGGGCGTCGAGTGGCAGGTCGCCGTCCCCTCCGACGGGCTCTTCGGCAGCTACTACAGCCAGGCGATCAGCGCCTACGCCCCGCACCCGGCGGCCGCGCGGCTGTGGCAGGAGTTCCTCTACAGCGACGAGGGCCAGAACCTGTACCTGGCCGGTGGCGCCCGGCCGGTCCGGCTGCCGTCGATGCAGGAGGCCGGCACCGCCGACGCCGAGGCGCTGGCCGCCCTGCCGGCGGTCGAGGGCACCGCGGAGTTCCCGACGCAGGAGCAGGAGAGCGCCGCCCAGCAGGTGGTCGCGACCCGCTGGAACCAGGAGATCTCCGGCTGAGCACCGACGTCGACACCCCCGCGCCGGCGTCCCGCAGGGGGCGCCGGCGCGGTGGTCTGCTGCCCGCGCTGGGCCTGGTGCCCTTCCTGCTCTACGTCGCGGTCTTCCTGCTGCTGCCGGTCGGCGTCCTGGCGGTCGAGGCGTTCCGCGCCACCGACCCGGTCACCTTCGAGGACAGCTGGTCGACGGCGAACATCGGCACGGTCACCGGCGGCGCCTACGCCCGCGCCTACCTCGGCAGCCTGCAGCTGTCGGCGGTCACCGCGGTCCTCGGCGCCGTCCTCGGGCTGGCGCTGGCCTTCGCGATCGTCCGCACCCGCCAGGGCACGAGGAGCGGCCGGCTGCTGCGCCGGCTGGTGCTCACCGCCTCCGGCGTGCTGGCCAACTTCGGCGGCGTCCCGCTGGCCTTCGCCTTCCTCGCCACCATCGGCAACGCCGGGGTGGTCACCGCCGTGCTCACCGGACCGCTGGGCCTCGACGGCTTCTCGCTCTACTCCACGGCGGGGCTGGCGGTCGTCTACCTGTACTTCCTGGTCCCGCTGATGGTGCTGACCATCATCCCGGCGATCGAGGCGCTGCGCCCGCAGTGGCGGGAGGCCGCCGACGTCCTCGGCGCCAGCGGCTGGCAGTACTGGCGCCGCGTCGGTGGGCCGGTGCTCGCCCCACCGGTGCTCGGCGCCACGATGCTGCTGTTCGCCTCGGCGTTCGCCGCCTACGCCACCGCCAAGGCGCTGGTGGGCAGCAGCGTGCCCCTGGTGACGCTGCAGATCGCCGACTCGCTGTCGAGCAACGTCGTCGTCGGCGCGGAGAACCTCGGCAAGGCGCTGGCCCTCGGCATGGTCGTGCTCGTCGGGCTGGTGATGGTCTTCTACACGTGGGTGCAGCGGCGGACGTCGCGGTGGCTGGCGTGAGCGCGACGACCGGCCCGGCCCCGGGCGCGCTGACGGCGGGCGTGACCGGCGCCGGCAGCGTCGAGCCGGACGCGCCGGTGCGGGCCGGCCGCCGGGGTCGTGGCGGGTGGCGCTGGGCGGTCTTCGCCGTCCTCGGCCTGTACTTCCTCGTGCCGCTGGCCGCCTCGCTGTGGTTCACCGTGCGCGACCGCGGGCGCGGCGGGCTGACCGCGGACGCCTACACGGGCATCCCGGGTGCGGAGGGCTTCGCGGAGAACTTCGGCCGCTCGCTGGCGCTGGCCGCGCTCACCGTGCTGGTCGTCCTGCTGCTCGTGGTGCCCACCGTGGTGCTCGTGGAGCTGCGGCTGCCGCGGCTGCGCCCGCTGGTCGAGCTGCTCACCCTCGTGCCGCTGCTGCTGCCGCCGATCGCGCTGGTCGTGGGCGTGCGCAGCGTGCTGGCCTGGGCACCGGAGTACTTCTTCGGGACGCCGCTGGCCGAGGTGTTCTTCGCGCTCCAGGAGCCGGCCCTGCCGTGGATCCTGGTGCTGGTCTACGTCGTCCTGGCGCTGCCGTTCGTCTACCGGGCGCTGGACGCCGGCGTCCGTGGCGCGCAGCTGCGCACGCTCACCGAGGCCGCCCGGGTGCTCGGCGCCTCGTGGCCGCGGGTGATGGCCTCGGTGGTGCTGCCGGTGCTGCGCACGTCGGTGCTCAACGCCGCGTTCCTCACCCTGGCGCTGGTGCTCGGGGAGTTCACGGTGGCCAACATCCTCGGCTTCGAGACCTTCCCGACCTGGATCGTGCGCGTCTCGGGCTCGCAGCCACAGCTGTCGGTGGCCGTCTCGGTGCTGTCGCTGCTGCTCACCTGGCTGCTGCTGTTGCTGATCTCCGCGCTGGACCGCCGGCGCCGCGAGGAGGAGCCCGCATGACCGCCGTCCCGGCCCCGGGCGTCACCGCCCCCGCCGACCTGCGCGCGCAGCCGGGGGTCGCCGTCCGGCTGGAGGGGCTGACCCGCCGCTACGGCTCGGTGCTCGCCCTCGACCGCCTGGACCTCGAGGTCGCCGGCGGGGAGTTCCTCGCCCTGCTCGGGCCCTCGGGCTGCGGCAAGACGACGGCGCTGCGGGCGATCGCCGGCTTCGAGCAGGTCGACGAGGGCCGCGTGTGGTTCGACCGCCGCGACGTCACCGGCGTCCCGCCGAGCAGGCGCGACGTCGGCATGGTGTTCCAGGCCTACAGCCTCTTCCCGAACATGACCGTGGCCGACAACGTCGCCTTCGGGCTGCGGGTGCGCCGCCGGGGCCGGGAGGAGCGCGCCGGCCGGGCCGCCGAGCTGCTCGAGCTGGTCGGGCTGGCCGATCGCGGCGGGCGCTACCCGCACCAGCTCTCCGGTGGCCAGCAGCAGCGGGTCGCGCTGGCCCGGGCGCTGGCCGTGGCGCCGCAGGTGCTGCTGCTCGACGAGCCGCTCTCGGCCCTCGACGCCCAGGTGCGCGTGCAGCTGCGCGAGGAGATCCGCCGCATCCAGCTCGAGCTCGGCACCACCACGGTGTTCGTCACCCACGACCAGGCCGAGGCGCTCTCGGTGGCCGACCGCGTCGGGGTCATGCGGGCCGGCCGGCTGGAGCAGGTGGCCTCGCCCGACGAGCTCTACGAGCGCCCGGCGACGGCGTTCGTGGCCGGCTTCGTCGGCACGATGAACCGCATCCCCGCCGTCATCGGCGACGGCGACGTCGAGTTCCTCGGCGTGCGCCGCGAGGTCCTGGGCGCCCCCGCCGCGGCCGGTCCGGCGTTCGCGCTGGTGCGGCCGGAGGCGCTGCTGGTCGAGGCCGACCCGCGGGGGAGCGGCCGGGTGGTCACCCGCACCTTCTCCGGCGCCACCACGCGCCTGGCGGTCGCGCTGCCCGACGGCCTCGAGGTGCAGGCCGACGTCCCCAGCGCCGACAGCCAGGGCCTCACCCCGGGCACCGCGGTCACCGTCACCCCGGCCGAGCGCCCGGCGCTGGTCGAGCCGGCCGGGGTCACGCCGTGAGCTGGTAGACCACCACGGTCGCGTCGTCGAGGTTGGTGACGTAGGCGCGCTCCCCGTCCGGTGACACCGCGACGCTGGTCGGGCTGTTGCCCGTGGTGGGGCTCGCGGTCACCTCGAGGATCTCGGTGTCGACCACCGACATCGTGTCGCCTTCGACGTCGGCGGTGTAGAGGTGCCGGCCGTCCGCCGCCCAGGAGACGTCCTGCGGTCTGAGGCCGATCGGCAGCGTCCGCACCTCGCCGCTGGCGGTGTCGAGCAGGCGCAGCTCGCTGCTGTCGTAGGCGACCACCGCGACCAGGCTGCCGTCGGGTGAGATGGCGACGCTGTGCGGCGAGTCACCGGCCGGGATCTGCTGCAGCACCCGGCCGGCGTCGGCGAGGTCCAGCACGCTCATCACGTCGGACTCGTGGTTGGCGGCGTACCCGGTGCGCCCGTCGGCGGAGACCGCGATCCAGTGCGGGTTGGCCGGGACGGTGTAGGAGGCCACCTGCGTGCCGGACGTGGTGTCGAGCACCTGCACCCGGCCCTCGTTGTGCAGCGGGACGTAGAGCAGCCGCCCGTCCGGCGAGGTGGCCGGCGCGAACGGCCGCAGGCCCACGGGGACCGACTGGATCACCCGGTTGGTGGTGGTGTCCAGGAAGGCGACGGCGTTCACGGTGTAGTCGGCGTTGGAGACGGTGACGTAGGCGCGGCTGCCGTCGGGGGAGAAGGTGATGAACTGCGGTGGGCCGGCCTCGATCCGGATCCGTGAGACGACGCCCAGGGAGTTCAGGTCGAGCACGCTGACGATGCCCTCCGCGCGGTGCGCGATGTAGGCGTAGCGGCCGTTGGGCGCGACCGCCAGGAAACCGGGCGTCGGCGGCACCTGGATCGGGTCCCCGACCTGGGTGGGGACGGCGAGGCTGGTCGCCGGCGGCTCGCTCGGCGGGGTCGCCGGTGCGCTCGACTCGGGCGCCAGCGTGCTCCCGGGGGTGCTCTCCGTCGTGCCGCCCGGGGTGCCGGTGCCGGCCGCGCCCGTGCCGCTCCCGCCGTCGTCGCGCTGCCACAGCCAGCCCACGACCCCGGCCGCGACCAGGACGAGCACCAGTGCGGTCACCAGCGCGACCCGCCGGCCGCGGCGCCGGCGCGGCGGGGAGCCGGGCGTCCCGGGGGGACCGGGGTGCGGAGGCCCGCCGAACGGGGGACCGGCCGGCCCCGAGGGCAGCTGCTGGACCGAGTTGTGCGTGCCGTCGCCGGAGCGCAGGCCGAGCACGGTGGGCGGGGCGGTCGCGGTCCCGGCCGGCTCGACCGACCGCGGGGCCGTCGCCGTCGCGGCGGGCGTCCCCCACGCGGCGGCGACCGGGGCGGGGGCCTCGTGCAGGGCCGCCCGCGCTGCGTCGGTCAGCTCCCGCGGCGTGGCGTAGCGGTCCTCGGGGCGCTTGGCCATCCCGCGGGCCACGACGTCGTCGAGTGCCGGGGGCACGCCCGGGACCAGCTGGCTGGGCCGTGGCGGGTCGGCGTAGAGGTGGGCGTAGAGCAGCGCCGGGAGGTCCTCGCCCCCGAACGGGCGCCGGCCGGTGAGGCACTGGGAGAGCACGCAGGCCAGCGAGTAGACGTCGACCCGGCCGTCGATCGGCTGGTCGGTGAAGCGCTCGGGCGCCATGTAGTCCAGCGTCCCGACCGTCGCGCCGGTGATGGTCAGCGACGTCCGCGTGCTGCCGATCGAGCGGGCGATGCCGAAGTCGACGACGTAGACGAAGTCGTTCGGCGTCACCAGGACGTTGCTCGGCTTGACGTCGCGGTGCACCAGACCGTCGGCGTGGGCGGCCTCCAGCGCGTCGGCGACCTGGGACACCAGGGCCACCGCCCGCTCGGGGGCCAGGGGGCCGTCCTCCAGCAGCCGGCCGAGGTCGCGGCCGTCGACCAGCCGCATGTCGATGAACAGCCGGCCGTCGAGCTCGCCGTAGTCGTGGATCGGGATGACGTGCGGCTCGCGCAGCCGGGCGGCGACGTGCGACTCGCGGCGGAACCGGCTGGCGAACTCGGAGTCCCGGTTGAGGTGCTCCGGCAGCAGCTTGAGGGCCACGAGCCGGTCGCGGCGGGTGTCCCGGGCGCGCCACACCTCGCCCATGCCCCCGACGCCGAGCATCTCCTCGAGGCGGTAGTGGCCGAACTCTCGGGCGCTCATGGGCGTGCTCCTCGGCTGGCCGGCCCGGTGCCGCGGGCCGGCCGGGCAGGCGCTGGTGGCGGCGCGGAGCGTAGGGAGACCGGCGTGCGCGCGGACCGGCCGTGACCCGGGCACCCGCCGGCCGGGCTCCCCGCCCGCCGCGTCCCGCCGCGACGCAGTTCCGTGGCGACGCTGCGTGACGCCGGCCCGCGGCGGTTCGTGCACGAGGATGGCGCGGTGAGCAGCGCCGGGCCCGACCCCATCGACGTCGACCGCTCCGACCCCGCCGGTCGGGCGTGGGTGGACCGCGCGGTGGCCGCCGTCGAGGCCGACGCCCGGCGCAGCGCCGACACCCACCTGCTCGTGTACCCGCTGCCGCCGGAGTGGGGCGTCGACCTCTACCTCAAGGACGAGTCGACCCACCCGACCGGCAGCCTCAAGCACCGGCTGGCCCGCTCGCTGTTCCTGCACGCGCTGTGCTCGGGCTGGATCACCGAGGGCAGCACCGTGGTCGAGGCCTCCAGCGGGTCGACGGCGGTCAGCGAGGCGTACTTCGCGCGGATGCTCGGCCTGCCGTTCGTCGCGGTGGTGCCCGCCTCGACCAGCCGGGAGAAGATCGCGCTGATCGAGCGGCACGGCGGGCGCTGCCACTACGTGCAGCGGGCGCCGGAGGTGTACGAGGAGGCCCGCCGGCTGGCCGCCGAGTGCGGCGGGCACTACCTCGACCAGTTCACCCACGCCGAGCGGGCCACCGACTGGCGCGGCAACAACACCATCGCCGAGTCGGTCTTCGAGCAGCTCGCGCTCGAGCGCCACCCGGTGCCGGAGTGGGTCGTCGTCGGGGCGGGCACCGGCGGCACCAGCGCGACCTTCGGCCGCTACCTGCGCTACCGGCGGCACCCCACCCGGCTGGCCGTCGTGGACCCGGAGAACTCGGCGTTCTTCCCCGGCTGGGTGGAGGACGAGCCGGCCTGGGCCACGGGCATGCCCTCGCGCATCGAGGGGATCGGCCGGCCGCGCGTGGAGCCCTCGTTCCTGCCCTCGGTGGTCGACCGGATGATCCGCGTGCCCGACGCCGCCTCCCTGGCCGCGACCCGCCACCTCGAGCGGGTGACCGGGCGACGGGCCGGCGGCTCGACCGGCACCAACCTGTGGGGGGCGTTCCGGCTGGTCGCCGAGATGCTCGCCGCGGGCCGCACCGGGAGCGTCGTCACGCTGCTCTGCGACGGCGGCGAGCGCTACGGGCGCACGCTCTACTCCGACGACTGGGTGGCCGGTCAGGGGCTGGACCTCGCGCCGCACACGGCGGTCCTGGAGGAGTTCACCGCGACCGGCCGGTGGACGGCGTGACCGTCGTCACCCGGGCCCGGGCACGCCGCCCCGTTACCCCGCAGTAACCTCCACTATCGGAGCCAGGCGGGCCGCGGCCCGCGTCCCCCATGACCGATCGCGGAGGTAGGTCTGGCGATGAACATCGTCGTTCTGGTCAAGCAGGTCCCCGACTCCGGCACCCAGCGCTCGCTGGACCCGTCGGACAACACCGTCGCCCGCGCCACCGCGGACAACGTCATCAACGAGATCGACGAGTACGCGATCGAGGAGGCCCTGCAGGTCAAGCAGGCGCAGGGCGGTGAGGTCACCATCCTGACCGTCGGCCCGGCCAGCGCCACCGACGCCATCCGCAAGGCGCTGTCGATGGGCGCGGACAAGGCCGTGCACGTGACCGACGACGCCATCCACGGCTCGTGCGCCATCCAGACCTCCGGGGTCCTGGCCGCGGCGCTGCAGCAGCTGGACTACGACCTGATCCTCATGGGTGCGACGTCGACCGACGGCCAGGTCGCCGTCATGCCGGCGCTGCTGGCCGAGCGGCTGGGCATCCCGCAGCTGTCGGGCGCCCAGAAGCTCACCGTCGAGGGCTCCACGGTCAAGGTCGAGCGGCAGACCGACGGCGGTTTCTGGGCGCTGGAGGCGCAGCTGCCGGCCATCGTGTCCACCTGGGACACCATCAACGAGCCGCGCTACCCCTCGTTCAAGGGGATCATGGCCGCCAAGAAGAAGCCGGTCGAGACCAAGTCGCTGGCCGACCTGGGCGTCGACCCCTCCACCGTGGGCCTGGCCACCGCCACCAGCGCGGTCGTCGACTTCGCCGGCCGCCCGCCCAAGGGCGAGGGCGTGAAGGTCACCGACGAGGGCGACGGCGCGGAGAAGCTCGTGGGCTTCCTGGCCGAGCAGAAGCTCGTCTGACCCGGCCCGGATCGCAGCGAAGAGGAGACTGAACAGCCATGGCAGAGGTCCTGGTCCTGGTCGAGCTGAACCCGGCCGACGGCACCGTCCGCAAGACCACGCTCGAGGCGCTCACCGCCGCGCGTGTCCTCGGTGAGGTCTCGGCGGTCGTCGCCGGCGGCCCCGGCGTCGCCGCCGGCGCCCGCGAGCGGCTCGCCGAGTACGGCGCGGCGAAGGTCTACGTCGCCGAGTCCCCCGAGATCGACGAGTACCTGGTCGCGCCGAAGGCCGAGGTGCTCGCGCAGCTGGTGGCGCAGGTGTCGCCGGCCGCCGTCGTCATCCCCTCCTCCCCGGAGGGCCGGGAGGTCGCCGGCCGGCTGGCGCTGAAGACCGGCAGCGGCTTCCTCACCGACGTCACCGAGATCGCCGCCGACGGCACCGCCACCCAGGTCGTCTTCGCCGGAGCGCAGATCGTGCACTCGAAGGTGACGACCGGCACGCCGATCTACACGCTGCGCGGCAACTCGGTCGCCCCCGAGCCGGCCCCCGCCGCCGGCGAGGAGGTCCCGGTGCAGGTCTCGATCTCCGAGCAGGCCAGGCAGACCCGGGTCGTGGACAAGGTCGTCGAGATGAAGAGCAACCGGCCCGAGCTCACCGAGGCGGCGATCGTCGTCTCCGGCGGTCGCGGGGTGGCGAGTGCGGAGAACTTCTCGATCATCGAGGGCCTGGCCGACTCGCTCGGTGCCGCCGTCGGCGCCTCGCGCGCCGCGGTCGACTCCGGCTTCTACCCGCACAGCTTCCAGGTCGGGCAGACCGGCAAGACCGTCTCGCCGCAGCTCTACATCGCCGTCGGCATCTCCGGTGCCATCCAGCACCGCGCCGGCATGCAGACGTCCAAGACCATCGTGGCCGTCAACAAGGACCCGGAGGCCCCGATCTTCGAGCTGGCCGACTTCGGCGTCGTCGGGGACCTGTTCCAGGTCGTCCCCGCCGCCACCGAGCAGATCGCCGCCCGCAAGTAGAGGACCCCCTCGCCCCCCACTGCTCGCAGGCTCGCAGCGGGGCCCTGCGAGGGGGCCGTCCCCGCCCCCACCCCTCGCTCCGCTCGGGGTGGGCCCCTGCAGGGGGCCGTTCCACACGGCACGTCAGGCGCCGGTCCCCGTCCGTGGGGCCGGCGCCTGCTGCGTCCCCGGGGCCGGTCTCAGGCCCGGGGGCCCGGTGCGGGAGGCGCCGGGTCCCGGTGTGCGGCCTCACGGGGCGCGGGCACCGGGGCGGCCGCGAGCCGGTCGGCGCTCACGCGCCGGGTGGCCCGGAGCTCGGCGGCCGAGGGCGCCGGTGCCGGGACGGTCGCCGGCTCGGGGAGCAGCCAGCCGACGTCGACCTCCTCGCCGCCGACGTTCCCGGTGTCCCAGGCGCCGCCGGCGACCATCGTGTGCAGCGTGGGGCCGGCGAGCGGCTCCAGCTGGGCGCGCAGCGCCGCGTCGTCGGGCAGCCCGGCCAGGCGGGACTCCAGCCGGGTCCGGTTGCGCCGCAGCCGCTCCATCAGGACCTCGAGGTCGGCGGCCCGGTCGAAGGCGCCCTGGTCGCCCTCCGCGATGCCCTGGGCGAGCTGGCCCTTGATCGTCCGCGGCCGGCCGGTGGCGTCGACGGTCACCATCTGCCGCCAGGCGCGTGTCTTGTGCCGGTACTGCAGCATCGCCATGACCGCCTCGTGGCGGACGAGGTCCGCGTCGCGCAGCGGCATCCCGCGCCAGGCCGTGGCCAGGTTGCGCGCCAGGGAGATCGCCGAGGCCAGGCCGCTGTTGAGGCCGCGGCCGGGCCAGAAGTGGATGGCGTTGCCCGCGTCGCCGAGCAGGAAGGCGAAGGTCCCCGGGGTCGTGCGGGTCGGCGGGTACAGCTGCGCGGTGAACCGGGGCCGCTGGACCATGTCCAGCCGGAACCCGGTCACGGCGGTCAGCCGGTCCTCGGGGACGCCGAAGAGCCGCAGCCCCTCCTGCACCCGCGTCCACAGCGCCGAGCCCTTGAGCAGCGCCGGCAGGAAGAACGTGCGGTGGGTCTCGCACACGTACTCGCCGTCCGGCTGCCGCTCCAGGACGCAGGGCGCGGACTGGATGCAGGGGGAGAACACCTGCCGCACGGGGTTGATCCCCACGGCCTCCTGCGCCTCCTGGTCGGTCAGCCGCATGTTGAGGAAGCCCTCGCCGCGCAGCGAGTTGAGCAGGAACCGGTTCTGCGACACGGTCAGCAGCACGGCGGTCGGGTCGGGCAGCTGGGAGGCCACCCGCAGGCCGAGGACCATGTCCTGCACGTGCTCGCCGTCCACCGAGTACATCGAGGTGTCCGGTGTCCCGAACCGGTCGGCGAAGTGGTCGCGGGTGCGCGAGCGGCCGCCCTCGCAGATGGCCAGCACGTGCTGCTGCACCAGGTCGTCGCGGGCCTCGGCGGCGTCGAACAGCTCCGGGACGAGCGTGATCCGCTCGGACCGCTCGTTGGCCAGCTCGAGCAGCTTGTCCTCGATGAACCGGACCGGGGTGTTGCGCGGCGCGGCGCCCTCGACGGAGTCCGGGCCGAGCGGCCACATCTGCGACCAGTCCTCGGCAGCGGCGAACAGCCGCTCCTGCACGTGCGGCGGCAGCCGCAGGTACTGGCGGCTCTGCAGGGTGACGACCTGCTCGCGGCGGACGTTGCCCTTCTCGTAGGTCGTCCACTCCAGGTGGTCGCCGACCCGCATCCACCGGCGGTCGTGGACCCGGACCGCCACCCGCGGCCCCATCAGGTGGTCCAGCAGCAGGGCCAGGGTCAGGCCGACCGGCCCGCCGCCGGTGATGGTGACCCGCAGGACGTCCGGTGACCCGGCGGCGAGGTGGTCGACCGGGCCGGCGATGGTGGCCGACTCCCAGCTCTCGAAGCGGAAGACCTCGTCGCCGATGCGGATCTCGTCGCCCGGCTCGAGCGGGTGGACGGAGACCTGGGCGCCGTTGACCCAGGTCCCGTTGTCGCTGTCGAGGTCGTGGAGGGCGAACCCCTCACCCTCGCGGCGCACCTCGGCGTGCACCCGCGAGGCGAAGCGGCTGGCGAGGACGACGTCGTTGGTGTCGCCCCGGCCCAGCGTCACGGCGGTGCGGCCGAGCGGGAACCGCTGCCCCTCCAGCCGTCCCTGGACTCCGACGAGTGCGGTGATCATCGCTTCCGGCTCCGCTCCGAGTGACCCGTGAGCGGCGGTCCGCCGCCCTGACCGGGCACCACGCCGCGGGGTGCCCACCGAGCGGTCGCGTCCCCGTCGCCGGGACGGCGCCCCGGCACACGGCCTCTCCCGACCCCGGCCGTCCGGTCGCCTCCCGCGCCCGGCGCTCCGGCCCCCGCGTCCCGTCTCGCCGGTCCGGGGTCGGGTCCACGGTGGTGGGTGCCCGGGGAGGTGTCAACGGCCGACGCCGCGGCCTCCCCGCGGCGTTCGCGACCGTGCCCGCCGGCCCCCGGCGGTCCCGACCGGCCGGTCGTCCCGCGCGACTACCCTGGCCTCGGTGACCGGGCGGTCATCCAGGGGAGACCGTCCGGGGCGCGGCCCGGTGAGCGGTGGTGAGGAGAGCAGGTGACGTACCTCGACCACGCGGCCACCACGCCGGTGCTGCCCGAGGCCCTGGCCGCCATGACCGAGCAGATGGGCCGGGTCGGCAACGCCTCGTCGCTGCACGCCGGCGGCCGCGCCGCGCGCCGGTCGGCCGAGCAGGCCCGCGAGCGGCTGGCCGAGGCGCTGGGCGCCCGACCGTCGGAGGTCCTGTTCACCGGTGGCGGCACCGAGAGCGACAACCTCGCGGTCAAGGGCCTGTACTGGGCCCGGCGGGAGGCCGACCCGCGCCGGCGGCGGCTCGTCGTCAGCCCTGCCGAGCACCACGCCGTCCTCGACAGCGCCCAGTGGCTGGCCGAGCACGAGGGTGCGGAGGTGACCTGGCTGCGGCCGGAGACCACCGGCCGGATCACCCCGGCGGCACTGGCCGACGCGCTCGGCGACGGGTCCGACGTCGCGGTGGCCAGCGTCATGTGGGCCAACAACGAGATCGGCACGGTCAGCGACGTCGCGGCGCTGGCGGAGGTGGCCCACGCCGTCGGCGTGCCGCTGCACACCGACGCCGTGCAGGCCGTCGGCCAGGTGCCGGTGGACTTCGCCGCCAGCGGCGTCGACGCGCTGACCATGACCGGGCACAAGCTCGGCGGTCCCATGGGCGCGGGCGCGCTGCTGCTGCGGCGGAACGCGGAGTGCACGCCGCTGCTGCACGGCGGCGGGCAGGAGCGCGACGTCCGCTCCGGCACCCTCGACGTGCCGGCCATCGTGGGCCTGGCGGTCGCGGCCGGTGCCGCCGTCGCCGGGCGTGGCGAGCAGGCCGTCCGGCTGGCCGCACTGCGCGACCGGCTGGTCGCCGGAGTGCTCGAGCAGGTGCCCGACGCCCAGCTCAACGGCCCCCCGCTGGGCGACGTCGTCGCCGGTGGCCCCGGCCGGCTGCCCGGCAACGCCCATCTGTCCTTCCCCGGCGCCGAGGGCGACGCGCTGCTCATGCTGCTCGACGCCCGCGGCATCGAGTGCTCGACCGGCTCGGCCTGCAGCGCCGGGGTGGCTCGCCCCAGCCACGTGCTCACCGCCGTGGGCGCCGACACCGCCCGGGCGCGCAGCTCGCTGCGCTTCAGCCTGGGCTCGACGAGCACCGGCGCCGACGTCGACGCGCTGCTGGCCGTGATCGGCCCGGTCGTGGAGCGGGCCCGCCGCGCCGGGCTGGGGCGCCGATGAGGCTGCTGGCCGCGATGAGCGGGGGAGTGGACTCGGCGGTGGCCGCGGCGCTGGCGGTCGACGCCGGGCACGACGTCACCGGCGTCCACCTGGCGCTCTCGCCCGACCGGCAGACCCTGCGCAGCGGTGCCCGCGGCTGCTGCAGCGTCGAGGACGCCCACGACGCCCGCCGGGTCGCCGACGAGCTCGGCATCCCGTTCTACGTCTGGGACCTCGCCGAGCGGTTCACCGAGGACGTCGTCGACGACTTCGTGGCCGAGTACGCGGCCGGCCGCACGCCCAACCCGTGCCTGCGCTGCAACGAGCGGATCAAGTTCACCGCGGTCCTCGACCGGGCGCTGGCGCTGGGCTTCGACGCCGTCGTCACCGGGCACCACGCGCGGCTGGCCGGCGGGCAGCTGCGCCGGTCGGTCGACGCGGCCAAGGACCAGTCCTACGTCCTCGGCGTCCTCACCGCCGGCCAGCTGGCCGGGGCGCTGTTCCCACTGGGGTCGATGACCAAGGAGCGGGTGCGCGCGATCGCCGCCGAGCGCGGGTTCGCGGTGGCCACCAAGCCCGACTCGCACGACATCTGCTTCATCCCCGACGGCGACACCCGCGGCTTCCTCACCCGCCGGCTGGGCGCGCGCCCGGGGCCGGTGGTCGACGCCGCCACGGGCGCCACCGTGGGCACGCACGAGGGCACCCACGGCTTCACCGTCGGGCAGCGGCGCGGCCTGGGCCTCGCGGTGGGCGACCAGCGGCCGCGCTTCGTGCTCTCGATCGAGCCGGTCACCCGCACGGTGACGGTCGGGACGGCGGAGCTGACCGGGGTCGACGTCGTCCGCACCGGTCCGCCCACCTGGACCGGCGCGGCACCGGCGCTGCCGCTGCGCGCCGAGGTCCAGCTGCGCGCGCACGCCGCCGCCGTCGCCTGCGAGGTGACCGCCGGTGCGGACGGCGGGCTGGTGCTCGCGCTCGCCACGACGCAGCGCGGGGTGGCTCCCGGGCAGTCGGCCGTCCTCTACGCGCCCGACCCGGTGCGCGGCGACCTGGTGCTCGGCCAGGCGCCGGTCGCCGTCCCCTAGCCGTTCCTCCTCCGTCACCGGGCGGACCTGGTGCCGGACTGGTCCCTCACCTAACGTGTGCGACGAGCCACTCCCCGGGCACACCCGTCGCTCGGCTCACGACCGCCGGTCCCGGCGGACAGGTCCCGCACGTCCTCGGAGGACTCCTTGCGCAGAACGCGCCTCACCCTGGCCGCCGCCGCCGCGGTGGCCACCTCGGCCGGGCTTCTGGCCGCCCCGTCCGTGGCCTCGGCCGCGCCCGAGGACGTGACGGTCCAGCTGCTGGCCATGAACGACTTCCACGGCCGCATCACGCCGCAGACCGGCGCGGACGGGGCGCTGGCGACCTCGCCCGGCCCGGACGGGACCTACGGCAACGCCGACGACGTCATCGTCCCGGTGGGCGGGGCGGCCCACGTCGCCGCCACCGTGCAGCGGCTGGAGACGACGTTCCGCGAGACCACGCAGGGCCCGGCCGACTCCTTCTTCGTCGGCGCCGGCGACCTGGTCAGTGCCTCGCCGTTCGAGTCCAGCGTCTTCAAGGACGAGCCGACCATCGAGGCCCTGAACGCCATGGGGCTGGACGTGTCCTCCGTGGGGAACCACGAGTTCGACCGGGGCACGGAGGAGCTGCGGCGCATCTCGGCCGCCACCGACGGCACGTACACCGACGACGTCGAGGCCTGCGAGGGCATCACCCCGGGCGTCGACGGCTGCTTCGGCGAGGGCGAGCACGCCTTCGAGGGCGCCGAGTTCCCCTACCTGGCCGCCAACGTCGTCTCCCGCGAGACCGGCGAGCCGATGCTCCCGCCGTACCAGGTCCTCCGGACCCCGGCCGGCCAGCGGATCGCGCTCATCGGCGTGGTCACCGAGAGCACCCCGACGATCGTCTCGCCGACCGGCGTCACCGACGTGACGTTCACCGACGAGGCCGAGGCGGTCAACCGCTGGGTGCCCGAGCTGCAGCGCCAGGGCATCGAGGCGATCGGCGTGCTGGTCCACGAGGGCGGGACGGTCACGGACCCCAACGCCGCGCCGACGGCCGACAACTGCACCGGCCTGACCGGCCCGATCGTCGACATCAACGCCCGCACGTCAGCGGCGGTCGACCTGATCGTCAGCGCGCACACCCACAACGCGTACAACTGCCGGCTGGCCGACCCCGACGGCACCCCGCGGCTGGTCACCCAGGCCGGCTTCTACGGCCGCCTGGTCACCGACATCCGGCTGCCCGTCGACCGGGCCACCGGTGACGTCGACCGCGGTTCCGCCGCGTACGCGGCCACCAACGTGCCGGTGACGCGCGAGGCCGCCGACCCCGGGGTGCAGTCGATCGTCGACTACTGGAACGCCCGCGCCGCGGGACCGGGCAACACGGTCGTCGGCACGGTCACCGGCGACCTGCTGCGCGCCCGCAACGGCACCGCCGTGGTCCGCAACGACGAGTCCGTGCTCGGCACCTTCGTGGCCAACGCCCAGCTGGCCGTCGCCCGCACCCGCCCGGAGCTCGGCGACCCCGTCGTCGCCTTCATGAACCCCGGCGGGCTCCGGACCGACATCACCGCCGGTGAGGTGACGTTCCGCGAGCTGTTCGACGTCCAGCCGTTCAGCAACACGGTGAACACGCTCACGCTGACCGGCGCGGCCATCGACGACGTCCTCGAGCAGCAGTTCCGCGGTGCGACCAACACCACCGACCTCGTGCTCTCGACCTCGGACGGCTTCCGCTACGAGTACGACCGCAGCCGTCCGGAGGGTGACCGGGTGTTCGACTGCTCGATCACCGTCGACGGCACGCCGGTGAGCCCGACCGGCACCTACCGGGTCGCGGCGAACTCGTTCCTCGCCGGCGGCGGTGACGCGTTCACCGCCTTCCGGACCGGGACCGACCAGGTCACCGGGCCGGTCGACGTGGACACCTCGGTCGAGTACCTCCGCGCCAACACCCCGCTGACGCCGCCCACGGGCGACCACGCGATCCCGGTGACCACGCCGAGCTGCTCGGGCTGACCCCTCGGGACCACGGCGGCGGCGGTACTACCGTCGCCGCCGTGGCCTCCCCGACCGACCCGACGCACGCCGACGACCGCACCGACCCGGGGCCGGCCCCCGCACCGTGGGGCCCGGCCTCGGGCGTCGGGTCCCTGCCCGGCACCGACCCGGCCGAGGCGCTGCGCGTCGTCCTCGGCGAGCTGCCCGGCATGCCGCACCTGCCCGAGCTGCCCGCGCGCGGCGCCGGCGCGGACCTGATCGGCCGCAGTGCCGCGCTCCTGGTCGACCTCGCCGTCGACCTGACCCCCGCGGGCTGGCGGCTGGTGCCCCGCGGCGGCGTCGACCTGCGCCGCGCCCAGGAGTTCCTCGCCCGCGACCTCGACGTCCTGCACGACGTCGCCGGGACCCACCGCGGCCCGTTCAAGGTGCAGGCCGCCGGGCCCTGGACGCTGGCCGCCGGGCTGGAGCGCGAGCGCGGTGAGCGGGCCGTCGTCGACCCCGGTGCCCGCCGCGACCTCGGCCAGTCGCTGGCCGAGGGGATCGGCGCGCACGTCGCCGAGGTCGCCGCGCGCGTGCCGGGCGCGCAGGTGGTCGTGCAGCTCGACGAGCCGTCGCTGCCCGGAGTCCTGCAGGGGTCGCTGCCCACGGTGAGCGGGTTCGGCCGGCTCTCCGCGGTGGAGGCGTCCGTGGTGGAGTCCGAGCTGGCCGCCGTGGTCGCCGCGGTGCCCGGGCCGGTCGTCGTCCACTGCTGCGCGCACCGGGCGCCGCTGGACCTGGTGCGCGCCGCCGGCGCGGACGCGCTGTCGTTCGACCTCGGCCTGGTGCAGGACCTCGACGCCCTCGGTGCCGCCGTCGAGGCCGGCACCCACCTGCTCGTCGGCGTCGCCCCCGGCACCGACGCGACCCTGCCCGCGCCCGCGGCGACCGCCTCCCGGCTGCGGGCGTGGTGGCGCGAGCTCGGCTTCCCCGCCGACGCGCTGCACGAGGCCGTCACGCTGACCCCGGCCTGCGGGCTGGCCGGGGCCACCCCGGCCTACGCCCGCGCGGCGATGACCCACGTCCGCGAGGCGGCGCGGTACCTCGTCCCGGAGTGATCACGAACGGGTGAGCGCGGCAGGTGTGCTGTCGTGCCCGGCGGATACGGTCGACGACGTGAGCACGGACGCCGCCACGGACGAGGACACCCCGCAGGTCGCCGCCACCGTCGAGCGGGAGGACATCACCGAGGTCCCCGACGCCGCGCGCACCCGTCACCGCGACCTGTCCGAGGAGCTCGACCGCTACGCGTTCGCCTACTACGTGCAGGACGCGCCGCTGGTCAGCGACGGCCAGTACGACGAGCGCATGGCCGAGCTCAGGGCCCTGGAGGCCGAGCACCCGGCGCTGCTCACGCCCGACTCGCCGAGCCAGAAGGTCAACGGCGGGTTCACCGCCACCTTCGCGCCGGTCGCCCACCTCGAGCGGATGCAGAGCCTGGACAACGTCTTCGACGGCGACGAGCTCTCCGCCTGGGCGATCCGGGTGGTGCGCGACGCCGGGAACGGGATCGCCTGGCTGTGCGAGCTGAAGGTCGACGGCGTCGCCGTGGCGCTGGTCTACGAGCGCGGCCGGCTGGTGCGCGCGGCCACCCGCGGCGACGGGACGACGGGGGAGGACGTCACCGCCAACGTCCGCACCATGGACGACGTCCCGCAGCACCTCACCGGGGACGACGTCCCCGAGCTGCTCGAGGTCCGCGGCGAGATCTACTTCCCGATCGAGGGGTTCGCCGACGTCAACGCCGGCATGGTGGAGCAGGGCAAGCCCCCGTTCGCCAACCCGCGCAACGCCGCGGCCGGCTCGCTGCGGCAGAAGGACCCGCGGGTGACGGCGTCGCGGCCGCTGCGGCTGGTCGTGCACGGCCTGGGCGCGCGGCGTGGCTTCGAGCCGGCCCGCCAGTCGGAGGCCTACGAGCGACTGCGCGGGCTCGGCCTGCCGGTGAGCAGCCGCTACGAGGTGGTCGACGACCTCGAGGCGGTACGGGCCTACATCGAGCGCTTCCGCGAGCAGCGGCACTCGGTGGAGCACGAGATCGACGGCGTCGTCGTCAAGGTCGACCAGGTGTCCCTGCAGCGGCGGCTGGGCTCGACCGCGCGGGCGCCGCGGTGGGCGATCGCCTTCAAGTACCCGCCGGAGGAGGCCACCACCAGGCTGCTCGACATCCGGGTCAACGTGGGCCGCACCGGCCGGGTGACCCCCTTCGGCTACATGGAGCCGGTCAAGGTCGCCGGCTCCACCGTGCAGCTGGCCACGCTGCACAACGCGAGCGAGGTCGAGCGCAAGGGCGTGCTCATCGGCGACACCGTCGTCGTCCGCAAGGCCGGCGACGTCATCCCGGAGATCCTCGGCCCGGTGGCCGCCGCCCGCGACGGCTCCGAGCGCCCCTTCGTGATGCCCACGCACTGCCCCGAGTGCGGCACCGAGCTGCGGCACGAGAGGGAGGGCGACGCCGACATCCGCTGCCCGAACGCGCGCTCGTGCCCCGCGCAGCTGCGGGAGCGGGTGTTCCACGTCGCCGGCCGCGGGGCCTTCGACGTCGAGGCGCTGGGGTACGAGACGGCGATCGCGCTGCTGCAGGCCCACCTGATCGAGGACGAGGGCGACCTGTTCTCCCTCGGCGAGGACGCGCTGTCGCGCTCGCCGTTCTTCACGAGGAAGAAGGACGCCGGGCTGACGGCCAACGCCCACAAGCTCCTGGCCAACCTGCAGCACCGCAAGGACGTCCCGCTGTGGCGGGTGCTGGTGGCGCTGTCGATCCGGCACGTCGGCCCGACCGCCGCGCAGGCGCTGGCCCGCGACTTCCGCTCCCTGGACCGCATCGCCACGGCGTCGGAGGAGGAGCTGGCCGCCGCCGACGGGGTCGGCCCCACGATCGCCCGCTCGGTCCGCGACTGGTTCGCCGTCGACTGGCACCGCGAGGTCGTGGAGAAGTGGCGCCGGGCCGGTGTGCGGCTGGCCGACGCCGGCGAGGACGCCCCGCCCGGACCGCTCACCGGGGTCACCGTGGTCATCACCGGGTCGCTGCGCGACCTGTCCCGTGACCAGGCCATCGCCGCGGTGCAGGAGCGCGGCGGCAAGGTCACCGGCTCGGTCTCGAAGAAGACCGGCTTCGTGGTGGTCGGCGCCGACCCCGGCAGCAAGTACGACAAGGCCGTGCAGGCCAAGGCGCCGATCCTGGACGACGACGGCCTGCGGGTGCTGCTCGACGAGGGTCCCGACGCGGCCCGCGCGGTCGCCACGATCGGTGACGGGAGCGAGCCGGCGGAGCCCGCCCCGTCGGGTGCCGAGCCGGCCGCGGACGGGGAGCAGCCCGTGAAGGCGACGCGGCCGAGGGGCCGGCGGAAGGAGGCCGAGCCGGGAGGGTCCGAGCCGGAGGAGGCCGGGCCGGCGGAGAGCGGGTCCGCGCAGGGGTGAGGCCGCTCGTCGCCCCCGGGGGCCCGGCGGCCGCTCAGACCGGCGGCAGGTGGGCGACGCTGGCCGCGATGCCGGTGAGGTGGGTCAGCCGCAGCAGCTCCGAGCGGCGGTAGGCCGGCCCGCCGGAGCGGCCGAGCACCACCGCCGTGCCGGGGTCGCCGAAGGGCGCGGCCATCATCTCGATCGCCATCTCCCGCCAGCGCTCGGGCAGCCAGTCGTCCTCGCTGGGCAGCAGCCGCGGCGTGGACAGCGGCAGCCACGGCAGGTGCACCCCGTCGAAGGTCGGCGCGGCGTCGGAGGCGGCCAGCACCTCGCACCCGCCGCCGTCGGCCGCCTGCAGCACCGCCGCCCAGCCGCTGTGGAAGACCCTGGGCAGCTCGGCGGCCAGCAGCTTCACCGCCAGGGTGGGCGGGGGATCCGTGGCGGCGCGGGCCAGCGCCTCCAGCAGGTCGAGCTCGCGGTGGGTGTCCAGCGGACCGGCGAAGGGCCGCAGCGCCTCCACCTGCACGCCCGGCACCGCCTGGACGACGGTGATCAGGCTGTCGGGCAGCCGGTCCCGCGGGAGCTCGACCACGACGTCGTCGACGGCGACGCCGCCGCCGCGCTCGAGCACGTCGACCGAGACGATGTCGATGCCCGCGGTGCCCAGCGCGGTCGCCACCGCGCCGAGCAGGCCGGGACGGTCGGGCACGACCAGCCGCAGGAGATAGGACACGGGGTTCCTCCGCAGACGACGTCGAGGTGCAGCCCGATCCTCGTCGATCGCGTGGCGGGAGCAGCTTCCCCCATGCGGGCCTCCCGGGTCGAGCCGCCGTCCCGCCCGGACCGGTGCGGCGACCGGCCCACGTACAGTGGCCGGGTTGCGTCCCTGGCGCCGGCCGGCGCCGACGACAGGAGTCCCGCCCCAGCATGAGCACCGAGCCCACCCCCGAAGCCGGCGTGCACCCGGCCCTCGACCGCCAGGACATCGCGCACCTCGCGCGGCTGGCCCGGCTGGCCGTCACCGACGAGGAGCTCGACCGCTTCGCCGGCCAGCTGGGGGCGGTGCTCGACGCGGTGGCCCAGGTGCAGCGCGCCGACGTCGACGACGTCGCCCCCACGACGCACGCCGTCCCGCTGACCAACGTGGTGCGGCCCGACGTCACCCGCCCCAGCCTCCCGCGCGACGTCGTCCTGGCCGGTGCCCCCGCCGCCGAGGACGACCGCTTCCGCGTGCCGCGCATCCTCGGGGAGGAGGCGTGAGCGACCTCACCGCGCTGACCGTCGCCGAGCTCCAGCGGGCACTGGCCGACGGCGAGACCTCCGCCGCCGAGGTCACCCGGGCCCACCTCGACCGCATCGCGACCGAGGACGGCGCGCTCGGCGCCTACCTGCACGTCGACCACGAGGGCGCGCTCCGGCGGGCCGGCGAGGTCGACGCCGCCGGCACCGCGGGCACCGGCCTGGCCGGCGTCCCCGTGGCGCTCAAGGACGTCGTCGTCACCGAGGGCGTGCCCACCACCAGCGGCTCGCGGATCCTCGAGGGCTGGCGTCCGCCGTACGACGCCACGGTCGCGCGCAGGCTGAAGGACGCCGGCACGGTGCTCCTCGGCAAGACCAACATGGACGAGTTCGCGATGGGCTCCTCCACCGAGAACTCCGCCTACCGGCCGACCCGCAACCCGTGGGACCACGACCGGGTCCCCGGCGGGTCCTCCGGCGGGTCGAGCGCCGCGGTCGCCGGCCGGCTGGCCCCGTTCGCCCTGGGCACCGACACCGGCGGCTCGATCCGCCAGCCCGCGGCGCTCACCGGCCTGGTCGGTCACAAGCCCACCTACGGGTCGGTGTCGCGCTACGGCCTGATCGCCTTCTCCTCGAGCCTCGACCAGGCCGGCCCGATGGCCCGCACGGTGCTGGACGCCGCGCTGGTGCACGAGGCGATCGGCGGGCACGACCCGTGCGACTCCACGAGCATCGACGCGCCGGTGCCCACGCTGGTGCAGGCCGCCCGGCGGGGTGCCGGCGGCGACCTGTCCGGGCTGCGGGTCGGCGTCGTCCGCGAGCTCGGCGGCGAGGGCTCCCGCGAGGGCTACGAGCAGGGCGTGCTCGACCGGTTCACCGAGGCCGTCGCGCTGCTGCAGGCCGCCGGCGCCGAGGTCCGCGAGGTGTCCTGCCCGTCGTTCGGGCTGGCGCTGCCGGCGTACTACCTCATCGCCCCGAGCGAGGCGTCGTCCAACCTGGCCCGCTTCGAGGGGATGCGCTTCGGCATCCGCGTCGGCGACGACGGCAGCCGCGACGTCGACGACGTCATGGCGCTCACCCGCGAGCAGGGCTTCGGCGCCGAGGTGAAGCGGCGCATCATCCTCGGCACCTACGCGCTGTCGGCCGGCTACTACGACGCCTACTACGGTCAGGCACAGAAGGTCCGCACGCTGATCAACCGCGACTTCGCCGCCGCCTTCGACGACGTCGACGTGCTGGTCAGCCCGACCAGCCCGACCGTCGCCTGGCCGATCGGCGCCCGCGTCGACGACCCGCTGGCCATGTACGCCGCCGACCTGTGCACGCTGCCGGCCAGCCTCGCCGGCGTCCCGGCCACCTCGGTGCCCTGCGGGCTGTCCGAGGGCCTGCCGGTGGGGCTGCAGGTGATGGCGCCGGCGCTGGCCGACGACCGCTGCTACCGCGTCGCGGCCGCCGTCGAGGCGGCGCTGGGCAGCCCGCTCACCGACCAGCTCGGCGCCCGGACGGGGAGTGCCGCGTGAACGGAGCACTCAAGGCCGCCTGGGGCCTGGTCGCGTTCGTGGTCCTGGCCGGGCTGGTGCTCTGGCTGACCACGGGACGCGCCGTCTTCGCCGTCTTCATCGTCCTGGGCGTGCTGACCGGCCTCGGTGCCTGGGTCACCGGCCGCAGCACCGCCCCGAAGGGAGATCCCCGCCCGTGAGCGAGACCCTCGTCGAGTTCGACGACGTCCTCACCCGTTACGAGCCGGTCATCGGCCTGGAGACCCACGTCGAGCTGGGCACCGCGTCGAAGATGTTCTGCGGCTGCGCCACGACCTTCGGCGCGGAGCCCAACACGCAGACCTGCCCGGTGTGCCTCGGCCTGCCGGGGTCGCTGCCGGTGGCCAACGCCGCCGCCGTCGAGTCGACCATCCGGATCGGCCTGGCCCTGGGCTGCCGGATCGCCGGCTGGTCGCGCTTCGCCCGGAAGAACTACTTCTACCCGGACATCCCCAAGGGCTTCCAGGTCAGCCAGTACGACGAGCCGCTGTGCACCGCCGGCCACCTCGACGTCGAGGTCGACGGGAAGACCTACCGCGTGGAGATCGAGCGGGTGCACCTCGAGGAGGACACCGGCAAGAACCTGCACGTCGGCGGGGCCACCGGCCGCATCCACGGCGCCGACCACTCGCTGGTCGACTTCAACCGGGCCGGTATCCCCCTGGTCGAGATCGTCACCCGGCCCGTGGCCGGCGCCGGCGAGAAGGCCCCCGAGGTCGCCCGGGCCTACGTCACCGAGCTGCGCGACGTGATCCAGACCCTCGGCGCCTCGGACGTCCGGATGGAGCAGGGCAGCCTGCGCTGCGACGTGAACCTCTCGCTCAACCCGGTGGGCGCCCTGGAGTGGGGGACCCGCACCGAGACCAAGAACGTCAACTCGCTGCGGTCGGTGGAGCGCGCCGTCCGCTACGAGATGCGCCGGCAGGCCGCCGTCCTGGACGCCGGCGGCCGGGTGGTGCAGGAGACCCGCCACTTCCACGAGGACACCGGCAGCACGTCGTCCGGCCGCAGCAAGGAGGAGGCGACCGACTACCGGTACTTCCCGGAGCCCGACCTCGTGCCGCTGGCCCCCGACACCGCGTGGGTGGAGGAGCTGGCCGCCGGGCTGCCCGAGCTGCCTGCCGCCCGCCGCGCGCGGCTGCAGGAGGAGTGGGGCCTGCCGGCCACCGAGATGACCTGGCTGGTCAACGCCGGGGCGCTCGGGCTGGTCGAGCGGACCGTGGCCGCCGGCGCCTCCCCGGCCGACGCCCGCAAGTGGTGGCTGGGCGAGCTGGCCCGCCGGGCCAACGACGCCGGCGTCGAGCTCGCCGACCTCGCGGTCACCCCCGCGCAGGTGGCCGAGCTGACCGCGCTGGTCGCCGAGGGGACCGTCAACGACAAGCTCGCCCGGCAGGCGCTCGACGGCGTGCTCGCCGGCGAGGGCGACCCGCGGGCGGTCGTGCGGTCCCGCGGCCTGGCGGTCATGGGGGAGTCCGACGAGCTCGTGGCCGCGGTCGACGCCGCCATCGCCGGGGCCCCCGACGTCGTCGCCAAGGTGCAGGGCGGCAAGGTGCAGGCCCTCGGTGCACTCGTGGGCGCGGTCATGAAGGCCACCCGCGGCCAGGCCGACGCGGCCACCGTCAAGCGCATGCTCGAGGAGCGCGTCCTCGTCGGCTGACCGGGCGCCGCTCGTGGCCCCGTTCGGGTGCGCTGCGGGCTCGTTCCGTGCCCTGCGGGCCGTATCGTGCCCGCAGAGCACGGGACGAGCCCGTGGAGCGGGCCACAGCGGTGTGCCGGTCGGTCGGCGGCCGTGGCCTCCGGCGCCGGCGGTGGTGTGCGCTGAGGGCTCGTCCGGGAGACCGAGATGCGCCGTGGGCGCACATCGCTGCAGGTCACGCCGCCCACCGTGGTCAGCTGACCGGCACCAGCGCCCGCCGGCGTGCGAGCCCGGGCCAGCACCTGGCAACCGACGCGCACACCGCTGTCAGACCGGGCTGGCGCCGGTGGCCGACGGCGGGAGGATGCGCAGCACCTTGTCGTCGTCCTCGGCGGGGGTGCCGATGCCGTCCCGGTTCGACGTCGTCACCCACAACCCGCCCTCGGCGTCGAGGACGACGGTGCGCAGCCGGCCGTAGCGCCCGGCGATGAGCTCGGTCGGCTCCTCGGGGACGCCGCCGGCCTCGGTCTGGACGACGTACACGCGCTGGCCGTCGAGGGCGCCGAGGAAGACGGTGCCCCCGGCGGCCGCGCAGCCACCGAGCCCGCCCTCGGCGTCGGGCACCTCGAACAGCGGGGCGGTGCTGTCGGGTCCCGCCGCCGGCCAGCCGTGGTCGCTGTCCCGGAGGACGACGTTGAGCTCGTCGGGCCCGGCGGTGGACTCGTCGACCGCGAACAGGGCGGCCGTCTGGTCGAGGGCCGGGCACAGCGCCGTCACGTCGGCGTGCCCGCGGCTGTACACGGGCCCGGCGCCGACCGGCTGGCCGAAGACGTCGACGTGCAGCACCTTGCCGGCCAGCGACGCCGGGTCCTGCGCCAGCGCCGGGTCGCCGGTGTCCCCGGTGCCGACGTAGAGGGTCCCGTCGGGGGCGAACGCCAGACCGCCGCCGTTGTGCACCTCACCGCGCGGGATGCCGGTGAGCACCGGGTTGGGGGTGCCGCCGAGGGGGAAGCGGACGACGCGGTTGTCGGTCGGCGTCGACACGTAGGCGTAGTAGAGGCCGTCCTCGTCGAACGTGGGGGACAGGGCCAGGCCCAGCAGCCCGCCGTCGCCCGCCGTGTCGACGCCGGGGACGGTCATCAGCTCCTGGGCCGGCGAGCGGTCGGGGAAGACCTGCAGCAGCCGGCCGGTCTCCCGCTCGCCGACCACGGCGGTGCCGTCGGGCAGCACGACCAGCCCGGTGGGCACGGTCAGCCCGGTGGCGACGACGTTCGGGTCACCGGGGCCGGTCCCGGAGTTCGGGTCGGCGGGGTCGCCGGGACCGGGCGCCGGGGCGGACTCGGTCGGCGGCCCGACCTCCGGGGGCGGGCCCTCGGGCAGGGGCCGGAAGGGCCCGGCGGGCTCGTAGCCGTCGTCCCCGCACCCGGCCAGGACCAGCGTGAGGGCCACCGTGCACGCGGCGGCACCGCGCCGACCCCGCTGCCGCCTCACCCGCTCCACAGTACGGGCGCACGGGCCCGCGGCGGGTGTCCGCAGGGCAGGGACACGGCGCCCCACAGGGGCCCGCTGCGGGCCCGGGAGCGGCGGGGGCCGGGGGTCCTCCTAGGGTCGCCGGACATGGCCGCAGCCGCACCCACCGTCCCGGGCACCGCCGTCGCCGGACCCGACGAGACGCTGACCGTCCTCGTCCCCACCCGGTCGATGGCCACCGCCGCCGAGGCGCTCTCCCCGCGGGTGCGCGCGTTCCCCGTCGCCCCGGACGACGGTCCGCCCACCGGGGACGCCGCCCGGGCCCAGGTGTGGGTGCCGCCCAGCGGCGGGGCCAGGCCGTCGCCGGACCTGCTCGCCGCGCTGCCCCGGCTGCGGCTGGTGCAGCTGGTCAGCGCCGGGGCCGAGCGCTTCGTCGGCCGGCTGCCGGAGGGCGTCGTGCTGTGCAACGCCCGCGGCGCGCACACACCGTCGACGGCGGAGTGGGTGGTGGCCGCGACCCTGGCCGCCCAGCGGGGCCTGCCCGACCTGGTCCGCGAGCAGGACGCCGGGCGCTGGACGCCGGGCACGTACTCCTCGCTGGTCGGGGCGCGGGTGCTGGTGGTCGGCGCCGGGGACATCGGCCGCCGGGTGGGCCGCATGATGGCCGGCTTCGACGTCGAGCTGACCTACGTGGCCCGCAGCGCGCGCGACGGCGTGCACGCCATCGACGAGCTGCCGCGGCTGCTCCCGGACGCCGACGTCGTGGTCGTCGTCGTCCCGGTGACCGACGAGACCACCGGCCTGGTCGACGCCGCGTTCCTCGCCGCGATGCGGGACGGCGCACTGCTGGTCAACGCCGCCCGCGGGGTCGTCGTCGACACCGGCGCGCTGCTGGCCGAGCTCACCGCCGGCCGGCTGCGGGCCGCCCTCGACGTCACCGACCCCGAGCCGCTGCCCGAGGGGCACCCGCTGTGGTCGGCGCCCGGCCTGCTGCTCACCCCGCACGTGGCCGGCGCGGTCCCCGACAGCGACGCCCGGGCGGAGGCCGCCGTCCTCGACCAGCTGCGGCGGGTGCTGGCGGGGGACCCGCTGGTCAACGTGGTGGCCGCGTACTGAACGCCTGGGACCATGGGGAGCCGTGGCTGCCCTCGCACGCATGCGGCTGAGCCGGGTCGCGCTGGTCCCCGTCGTCGTCCTCGCCGTCTGCGTGCTGCCCTTCGCGGCGGCCGCCCCCTGGGCCGCGGTCGTCCTGCTGCTCCCGCTGCTCGCCGCGGCCTGGGTGCTGCGGGTCGGGGTCGACGTCGACGAGGGCGGCATCACCGCCCACTCGCTGCTGCGGCCGCGGCGGGTGGCCTGGGACGACCTGGCCGGCATCCGCATCGACCGCGACGCCCGGCTGCGGCTGGTGACCACCGCCGGCGGGGAGGTGCCGCTGCCCGTGCTGCGGGCGCGCGACCTCCCGCGGCTGGCCGCGCTGTCGGGCGGGCGGATCGACGCCCCCTGACGCTCACCCCGCCAGGGCGGTGAGCCGCTGCGCCGCGTCGCTGCCCTCGACCGCGGTGTAGACGACCAGCTGCAGCCCGGGCGCGTCGGACGGCGTCAGCTGGTGGTGCTCGAGCAGCAGGGTGCCGACCTCGGGGTGCTCGAACCGGCGCTCGGCGGAGCTGAACCGGTCGACGTCGTGGCTGGCCCACCCGGCCCGGAAGTGCGGGCTGGCCGCCTCGAGCCGGGCGACGAGGTCCACGACGCCCGGGTCGGCCAGCCGCGGGCCGACCTCCGCCCGGAACTGGGTGAGGAAGCGCCGGCTGTCACCCGCCCAGTCGGCGAGCAGCCGGCGGACGGCCGGGTCGGTGAAGACCAGCCAGAGGAGGTTGCGCTCGCCGGCGGGGACGGCGGCCACCCCGGGGTAGAGCCGCTCGTAGGCCCGGTTCCACCCGGCGATGGACCAGTCCGCGGTGATCGCGTAGGCGGGGGAGGGACCGAGCGCGTCGAGCAGGCGCTGCACGTGCCCCGGCATCCCGTCGGCCGAGCCGGCCGCGGTGGCGCCGCCGTGCCCGGCCAGCCGCAGCACGTACTCGTGCTCGGCCGGCGACATCCGCAGGGTGCGGGCCAGCGCGTCGACCACCTGCCGCGACGGCCGGATGTCGCGGCCCTGCTCCAGCCACGTGTACCAGGTGTGGCTCACGCCGGACAGCAGCGCCACCTCCTCGCGGCGCAGCCCCGGCGTCCGCCGCGCGCCGCCGGCGGGCAGCCCGGCGACCCGGGGGTCGACCTGACGGCGGCGCGAGCGCAGGAACTCGGCCAGCTCACGGCGGGCGGTGGCGGACACGGGCTGCTCCGGGATCGGTGGTGGTGCCGGTACCAGTATCGGCGGCGCCTCGGCACGGGGCGCCGTCCGGCCTACGCTCGGGCCTCGTGACGACCGTCGAGGAACCCCGCACCACCGCCGACGTCAAGCCCCGCAGTCGCGAGGTGACCGACGGCATCACCAAGGCCCCGGCGCGGGCGATGCTGCGCGCGGTGGGCATGGGCGACGACGACTGGGACAAGCCGCAGATCGGCGTCGCGTCGTCCTGGAACGAGATCACCCCCTGCAACCTCTCCCTGGACCGGCTGGCCAAGCGGGCCAAGGAGGGCGTGCACGCCGCCGGCGGCTTCCCGCTGGAGTTCGGCACCATCTCCGTCTCCGACGGCATCTCCATGGGCCACGAGGGCATGCGCGCCTCGCTGGTCTCCCGCGAGGTGATCGCCGACTCGGTGGAGACCGTGATGTTCGCCGAGCGGCTCGACGGCTCGGTGCTGCTGGCGGGCTGTGACAAGTCGCTGCCCGGCATGCTCATGGCCGCCGCCCGGCTCGACCTGGCCAGCGTCTTCCTCTACTCGGGCTCCACGATGCCCGGGAGGCTCGGGGACCGGGACCTGACGATCATCGACGTGTTCGAGGGCGTCGGCGCCTGCGCCCGCGGGCTGATCACCCGCGACGAGCTCGACGCGATCGAGAAGGCCGCCTGCCCCGGGCAGGGGTCGTGCGGCGGCATGTACACGGCCAACACCATGGCCAGCGTCGCCGAGGCGCTCGGCATGGCCCTGCCGGGCAGCGCCGCCCCGCCCGCCCCGGACAGCCGCCGCGACGCCTTCGCGGTGGCGTCCGGCGAGGCCGTGGTCAACCTGCTCCGGCAGGGCATCACCGCGCGGCAGATCATGACCCGCGAGGCGTTCGAGAACGCGATCACCGTGGTCATGGCGCTGGGCGGCTCGACCAACGCCGTCCTGCACCTGATGGCGATCGCGCACGAGGCGCAGGTGGACCTCACGCTCGAGGACTTCAACCGCATCGGCGACCGCACGCCGCACCTGGCCGACGTCAAGCCGTTCGGCCGGTACGTGATGACCGACGTCGACCGCATCGGTGGCGTCCCGGTCGTGCTGCGGGCGCTGCTCGACGCCGGTCTGCTGCACGGCGACGTGCTCACCGTCACCGGCAGGACGATGGCCGAGAACCTCGCCGAGATCGCCCCGCCGGACCCCGACGGCACGATCATCCACGCGATGGACCGGCCGATCCACCGCACCGGCGGGCTGGTCGTCCTGCGTGGCTCGCTGTCGCCCGACGGCGCCGTGGTGAAGTCGGCCGGTTTCGACGCCGAGGTCTTCGAGGGCACCGCCCGGGTCTTCGACGGCGAGCAGGGCGCCATGGACGCGGTCACCGAGGGCACGCTGAACCCGGGCGACGTCGTCGTCATCCGCTACGAGGGGCCCAGGGGCGGACCCGGGATGCGCGAGATGCTCGCCGTCACCGGCGCCATCAAGGGCGCGGGCCTCGGCAAGGACGTCCTGCTGCTCACCGACGGCCGCTTCTCCGGCGGCACGACCGGGCTGTGCATCGGGCACGTGGCGCCGGAGGCCACCGACGGCGGCCCGATCGCCCTGGTGCAGGACGGCGACCGGATCCGGCTGGACCTCTCGACCCGCACGCTGGACCTGCTGGTCGACGACGACGAGCTGGCCCGCCGCCGGCAGGACTGGGCGCCGCTGCCCCCGCGCTACACCACCGGGGTGCTCGGCAAGTACGCCAAGCTCGTCGGCTCGGCGGCCCGGGGCGCCATCTGCACGTGAGGGCGTGCCCCTGACGACGCCCGGCGGGCTCCCCCCGATGGGGTGAGGGGAGCCCGCCGCGTCTGCGGTCGGCCACCCGGGCTGCCGACACCCCGGGTGTGGACAGGCGGAACAGGTGGCTGCTGGCGTGTGCCGTGCCGGCCGCAGTGGCGTGCGGGGTGGCCGCCGTCGTCCCGGTCCTGGACCCGGTCGGGGAGGTCGTCACCGCCCTCGCCGGGCTGGTCACCTCCGTCGTCCTCTGGCTGAGCAGCCGCTCGGCCGACCCCGGCGAGCGCCCGTGGCGGCTGCTCGCCGTCGCCCCGCTGCTCCCGGTCGCCGGGTCCCTGGTCAGCTCCCTCGCGGAGCCCGGCTCGGTCCTCGAGGCCGTGGTGCTGCGCTGGCTGCCGACCGTGCCCGCCTACGTCGTCGCCGTCGTCGCGCTGCTCGGCATGGTCGGGCGCACCGGCCTGCGGCGGACCTGCCGGCGGACGCTGCTCGAGCTCGCGCTCTTCGGCGTCGCCGCGCTCGTCGTCATGCAGGTGCTGCTCGTCGGCCCGGGCAACAGCTGGACGACGCTGTCGCCGGGGGCCCAGCTGGTCCTCGGCGCCGCCGTCCTCGCCACCTCGGCCACGATGGCCGCCGGCCTCACCGTGCTCGGCGCCGTCGAGGCGCACCGCCAGCGCATGGCCGTGGCCCTGCTCAGCGGCCTCGTGGCGCTGTGCGTCGGCCGCGGCACCGGCACGTCGGCCACGCTGCTGGGCGCCCACGACGCCGTCCCGGTCGCCCGGGTGGCCGTCGTCGTCGGGCTGGCGCTGCTGGTGCTGGCCCGCTTCCTCGATCCCGGCCGCCGTCCGGCGACCCCGGCCGACGCCGGCAGCGAACGTGCCGAGCAGCTGCGCTCGGTGCTCCCGCAGCTCGCGCTGGTCGTCGTCGTGGGCACCGTCGTCGTCCCCCCGGCGCTGGGGACGGCGCCGACGCTCGTGACCCTCGCCGGTGCGCTGCTGTGCGTGGGACTCTCGGCCACCCACCGCTGGGTCGGGGCCCGCGAGGACCACCTCCGCGGCGCCCGGCTGCGCCGCGACGAGGCCTACTTCCGCAGCCTCGCCTCCTCCACCCGCGAGGCCGTGCTGGTCCTCGACGGCCGGCTGCGCGTCGGCTGGGCCTCGCCGGCGCTGGCCGCGCTCCTGGGCAGCACGCCGGCCGGGCTCGCCGGCCGCGACCTGCTGGGCGCGACCCCCGGTGACGGCGCGGCCGGGACCGTCGACGCCGAGGACGCCGCGGAGCTCCGGCGGGTCCTCGGCTCCGGCGCCGCCACCGACACCGGCCTGCTGACCCTGCACGTGCGCGACGCCGCCGGAGAGCGGCGCTGCCTGGAGGCCAGCGTCTCCGACCTGCGCGGCGACGCCGCGGTCGGCTCGGTCGTCCTGCACTGCCGCGACGTGACCGGGCGGGAGGCCCGCGAGCGGGCGCTCGCCGAGGTCGCCTTCACCGACACCCTCACCGGCCTGCCCAACCGGGCCGGCTGGGACACCGCGCTGGCTAGGGCCGCCGGCCGCGCCGGCGCCGACCCGGACGAGACGCTGCTGGTCATCGAGGTCTCCGGGCTGGCCGAGGTCCGGGAGCACGCCGGCCGCGAGGTGGTGGCCGACGTCCTGGTCGAGCTCGGCCGGCGACTGCGCGAGACCGTGCGCGGCGACGAGGTCGTCGCCCGGATCGCCGGGGGCGCCTTCGGCGTGCTGGGCGCGGGCGACGGCGACACCGCCGACCGGCTCGCCGACCGGTGCCTGGCCGTCCTCGAGCGGCCCGTGAGCACCTCCGCGGGGGTCTTCGACCTCACCGCCGACGTCGGCGTCGTCGTCGTCGAGCGCGGCCTGACCGTCGCCGACCTCACCGCCCGCGCCGAGCTCGCCGTCTCCGCCGCCCGCGCCGGCGGACGGTCCCGCGCCACCCGCTGGACGCCGACCCTGGGCGCGGCCGCCGCCCGCCGCGACCGGCTGCGCGGGGACCTGCCCGGCGCCGCCGAGCGCGGCGAGCTGTGGCTGGCGTTCCAGCCGGTCGTGTCCATGGACGAGCAGCGGGTCACCGGCGTCGAGGCCCTGCTGCGCTGGCGGCACCCAGAGCTCGGCGACGTCCCCCCGCGGGAGTTCGTGCCGATCGCCGAGCGCGCCGGCGTGATCGGCGAGCTGCAGCGCTGGGCACTGCGGGAGGCCACCGCGGCCGCCGTCGCGCTGCCCGAGCCCGGTGGCGTGCCGCTGCAGCTCGGCGTCAACATCTCGGCCTCGCACGTGGCCGCCCGGACCCTGGTCGACGACGTCGCCACGGCGCTCACGACCTCGGGGCTGGCCCCGCAGCGGCTCGTCCTGGAGGTCACCGAGGCGACCGTGCAGGACGACGGCGAGTTCGTGGTCACCGACATCCAGGCGCTGCGGCTCATGGGCGTGCACGTGGCGCTCGACGACTTCGGCGCCGGGACCTCGTCGCTGGTGCACCTGACCCGCCTGCCGATCGACGTCCTCAAGCTCGACAGCACCTTCGTCTCCCGCGTCGACCGCGACGGGAGGAGCCGCGCGCTCTGCCAGGCGGTCGTGACCGTCGGCCGGGCGCTGGGCCTCGACGTCGTCGCCGAGGGCGTGGAGACCCCCGCCCAGCTCGGCGCGCTGCGCGGCCTGGGCCTGGGCTTCGCGCAGGGCTTCCTGCTGTCCCGGCCGCTGCCGCTGGCCGAGCTCCTGCGCGTCCTCGACGAGGGCGCCGGCGCCCTGTGGCCGGGTCTGGTCGGCCTGTCGCCCGACGCGTTCGGGTCGGTGGGCGGGACCCCGGACGTCGAGGCGGTGCGCGGTGCCTGAGACGGCGACCGGGTCCGCCGGCGCACGGCTGGTCGGTCCCGGCGCGGTCGTGGGGGTGCTGTCCCTGCTGGTGCTGCTCGGCTCCGGCACCACCGCCCTGCAGCTGACCGGCGCACCCGGGTCGGCGGTGCTCGTCCCCGCGGCCCTGGCGCTGGCCTCCGGCGCCGGCGCCGCCGTCCTCGCCCGCTGCGCCACCCGCCTCCCCGGCCGTCCCGGCCGCCCCTGGCGGGCGCTGTCGCTGGCCGCCGGCCTGCTGGCGCTCGGGCAGGTGCTGGCCGTCGCCCGCCCGCACCGCGACATGTCCACCGGCGGCATCGAGGACCTCCCCACCCTGCTCGCCGTCCCGGTGGCCGTCGCGGTCGCCGTCCTGCTGCTGCCCCCGCGGGCCGGCCGGCGGGTCGGCTCGCGGGTGCTGCTCGACGGCGCCCTGCTCACCGTCGGGGTCGCGCTGCTCGGCAGCGTGGTCCTCGACGAGCTCCTCGCCCGGATCGCCGGACCCGGCCAGGGGCTCATCGCCGCCGGCTACCCCCTCGTCGGCGCGGTCCTCTGCGGCGTCGGCCTGGTCACCGTCACCGCGGTGACCGAGGCGCGCCGCCGCTCGGCGACCTGGCTGCTGGCCTCCTTCGTCGCCATGGCCACCGTGGCGCTCGGCGGTGCGCTCGGCCGCGCGTCGGCCACCGACGGTCCGCTGTGGGACGTGGTCACCGTCCTCGCCTGGCTCACCATGCTCGGCACCGGCCTGTGTGCCGCCGCGGCCGACCGGTCGGGCGAGCTGCCCGGCGGCCGGCGCGCCCTGCCGCTGCGCGGCGCGGTGCTCGCCTGCGGGACGTCGACCGCCGCCCTGCTCGCCGTCACCGCCGGCGTGCTCACCGGCCGCCCCGTGACCGCCCCGGAGGCCGCCGCGGCCACGTTCCTGCTGCTGCTGACGTCGGCGCGCACGCTGTCCTGGGCCCTGGACGCCGCGCGGCTCACCCGGCGCCTGGAGCGGACCGAGGGGTGGTTCCGCGCGCTGGTGCACAGCGGCGACGCCGTCACCGTCGTCCTCGACGCCGCCGGCCGCGTGACGTCGGTGTCCGGTCCGGTCGCCGACCAGCTCGGCCGGACCGAGGAGGACCTCCTCGGTGCCGCGCTCGTGACGCTGCTGCACGCCGACGACCGCGACCTCGTCGAGCGGGTCGCCGCGGCACTGCGCGACGGGGCTCCCGACGGCCTGCCGGCCACCGGCCGGCTGCGCAGCACCGACGGCGGGTGGCGCGACGTCGAGGTCTCCGGCGCGGCCCGCACCGGCAGCCGCCGGTCCGACGACGGGCTGGTGCTGCACCTGCGCGACGTGACCGAGCGCCGGGCCGGGCAGCGCGAGCTGGAGCGGCTGGCCTACACCGACTCCCTGACCGGGCTGCCCAACCGCGCCCGGTTCATGGCGGCGCTGGAGGGCGCTCTCGACCGGGCCGCCCGCGGCCGGCGGGCCTGCGTGCTGCTGGTGGACCTCGACGGGTTCAAGGCGGTCAACGACGTGGCCGGCCACGACGCCGGTGACCGGCTGCTGTGCGAGGTGGCCGACGCGCTGCGCGCCGAGGCGCGGTCGGGTGACCTGGTCGCCCGCCTCGGCGGGGACGAGTTCGCCCTCGTCGTCGACGCCGGGCCCGACGAGGCGATGGCGCTGGCCGAGCGGCTGGTCGCGACGCTGGACCGCACCCGCCGCCACGGCGGCACGCCGGGCGACCACGAGAGCGGCCCGCTGCTGCGGGTGTCGGCCAGCGTCGGGCTGGCCGAGGTGGTCGCCGGGATCGACGCCTCGGCCACCGTCCGCGAGGCCGACCTGGCGCTGCGCACCGTCAAGGCGCAGGGCAAGAACGGCGTCCGGGCATCGGGGGAGGGCCTGGTCGAGGAGTCGGCGCGGCGCAGCCGCCTGGCCCGCGACTTGCCGGGCGCGATCGCCGAGGGCCGGCTGCGGCTGGTGCACCAGCCGGTGGTCGGCGTCGCCGAGCGGCGCGTGCTCGGGGTGGAGGCGCTGGTCCGCTGGGACCACCCGGTCCTCGGTCCGGTCTCGCCCGAGGAGTTCATCGGCCTGGCCGAGGACGACGGCCTGATCGTGCCGCTGCAGCGCTGGGTGCTCGAGACGGCGACCGCCGAGCACGCCCGCCTGGTGGACACCGGCCGCGACCTGCGGCTCGGCGTGAACATCTCCGTGCGGCACCTGCAGGCGCGCTGCCTGGTCCAGGACGTCGTCCGGGCGCTGGAGCGCTCCGGCCTCCCGGCGCACCTGCTGATGGTCGAGGTCACCGAGAGCGTGCTCATGGACGACGACGAGCGCCTGCTCGCCGAGCTCGCGGAGCTCTCGGCGCTCGGCTGCGTGGTCTCCCTCGACGACTTCGGCAAGGGCTACTCGTCGCTGGCCTACCTGGCCCGGCTGCCCGTGGACGTGCTCAAGCTCGACCGCGGCTTCGTGTCCGGCATCGACACCGACCCCCGCGGGGCCGCGCTGGTCGGCAGCGTCGTCGACCTCGGCCGCACGCTCGGCATGGACGTCGTCGCCGAGGGCGTGGAGACCCCCGCCCAGCGCGAGGTGCTCGTGGGCCTGGGCTGCACCTTCCTGCAGGGCTGGCTCACCGGCCGTCCCGTGCCGGCCGCCGACCTGCCCGCGGTGATCGACGGCTTCGACCCGGCACTGCTCGGCCACCCGACGGTGGCGCCGCTGCCCGTCCCATGGAACGGCTGACGCGTTCCACTGCGTGGGACGGTGTGGTTGACGTCGCGGCGGCGGGAGCGCACAGTGTTGCCGTGCCCTCCGCCTGCCTGCTCCTCGTAGTCGCCTAGCGCGCCGGTCGCCCGACCGACGCGCTACACCCCTCTGTGCCCGCGGCACGAGGGGTTTTTTGTTGCCGCTCCCACCGCGACACGAGCAGACACCCGCAGCGCACGACCACCTGCACGACCGGCCCAGGAGACTCACCGCCATGACCACCACCCCGAGCGAGTCCGCCACCCGAGAGGCCGCCGCGGCCCTCACCGGCGTCGAGACCACGGCCCGCTCGATCGCCGAGTCCGCCGCCGAGCCCGCCACCGGCATCACCGGGGCGCAGAGCCTGGTCCGGTCGCTGGAGGCCGTCGGCGTCGAGGTCGTCTTCGGCATCCCGGGCGGGGCGATCCTGCCGGCCTACGACCCGCTGTTCGACTCGCACGTGCGGCACGTCCTCGTCCGCCACGAGCAGGGTGCCGGGCACGCGGCCACGGGGTACGCGCAGGCCACCGGCCGGGTCGGCGTCTGCATGGCCACCTCCGGCCCGGGCGCGACCAACCTGGTCACCCCGCTGGCCGACGCCTACATGGACTCGGTCCCGATGGTCGCCATCACCGGCCAGGTGCCCAGCCACGCGATCGGGACCGACGCCTTCCAGGAGGCCGACATCCGCGGCATCACGATGCCGATCACCAAGCACAACTTCCTCGTGACCGACGCCGCGGAGATCCCCCAGCGCATCGCCGAGGCGTTCCACCTGGCCGCGACCGGCCGGCCCGGCCCCGTCCTGGTCGACATCTCCAAGGACGCCCTGCAGGCCACCACCGACTTCACCTGGCCGCCGCGGATGGAGCTGCCCGGCTACAAGCCGACCACCCGCCCGCACGGCAAGCAGGTCCGGGAGGCGGCCGCGCTGGTCGCCGCCGCCCGCCGTCCGGTGCTCTACGTCGGCGGCGGGGTCCTCAAGGCCGGTGCCACGGCCGAGCTGGCCGAGCTGGCCGAGCTGACCGGGGCGCCCGTCGTCACCACGCTCATGGCCCGCGGCGCCTTCCCCGACAGCCACCCGCAGAACCTCGGCATGCCGGGCATGCACGGCAACGTCACCGCGGTGACCGCGCTGCAGAAGTCCGACCTGCTGGTCGCCCTCGGCGCCCGCTTCGACGACCGCGTCACCGGTGAGCTGTCGTCGTTCGCCCCGGGCGCGCTGGTCGTGCACGCCGACATCGACCCGGCCGAGATCGGCAAGAACCGCAAGGCCGACGTGCCGATCGTGGGCGATGCCAAGGAGACGATCGCCGAGCTGGTCACCGCGCTGCAGGCCGAGCACCGGGCCGGCCGCACGCCCGACCTCACCGCCTGGTGGGCGCAGCTCGACGACTGGCGGTCGCGCTACCCGCTCGGCTACGAGTGGCCCGACGACGGCTCGCTGTCCCCGCAGTACGTCATCGAGCGGCTGGGGGCGATCGCCGGACCCGACGCGATCTACGCCTCCGGCGTCGGCCAGCACCAGATGTGGGCCGCGCAGTTCATCCGGTACGAGAAGCCGGGCACCTGGCTCAACAGCGGCGGCCTCGGGACGATGGGCTACGCCGTCCCCGCCGCGATGGGCGCCAAGTACGGCCGCCCGGACACCACCGTCTGGGCGATCGACGGAGACGGCTGCTTCCAGATGACCAACCAGGAGCTGGCCACCTGCGCCATCGAGGGCATCCCGGTGAAGGTCGCCGTCATCAACAACGGCAACCTCGGCATGGTCCGGCAGTGGCAGACCCTCTTCTACGAGGGCCGCTACTCCAACACCAAGCTGCACGCGCAGAACCCCGACGGGACGCCCAAGCCGGTGCGCATCCCCGACTTCGTGACGCTGGCCGAGGCGCTGGGCTGCGTCGGGTTGCGCTGCGAGTCCAGGGAGGACGTCGACGCCGTCATCGAGAAGGCGATGGCGATCACCGACGCCCCGGTGGTCATCGACTTCGTGGTCGGTGCCGACGCCCAGGTGTGGCCGATGGTCGCCGCGGGCGCCAGCAACGACGACATCCTGGCCGCGCGCGACCTGCGCCCGGTCTTCGGCGACAACCAGGTCTGAGGGAGGACCCCTCCCTCTCCACCACCTCGCTCCGCTCGGCGGCGGGCCCCCGGGAGGGGGCCGCCCCGGTGCCGCTCGGCACGGAAAGGAACCCTGGGCATGACCCGCCACACCCTGTCGGTCCTGGTCGAGAACAAGGCCGGCGTGCTGGCCCGCGTCTCGGCGCTGTTCAGCCGGCGCGCGTTCAACATCGAGTCGCTGGCCGTCGGCCCGACCGAGAACCCCGACCTGTCGCGGATGACGATCGTCGTCGACGCCGAGTCCGCGCCGCTGGAGCAGGTGACCAAGCAGCTCAACAAGCTGATCGAGGTCATCAAGATCGTGGAGCTGGACGGCAGCGCGGCGGTCCAGCGCGAGCTGCTGCTGGTCAAGGTGCGCGCGCCGCTGGCCGAGCGCACCACCGTCCTGCAGACGGCGGAGCTGTTCCGCGCGCGCGTCGTCGACGTCAACACCGACACCGTGACGCTCGAGGCGACCGGCACCCCCGACAAGCTGCAGGCCCTGCTCGCCGTCCTGGCCCCGCTGGGCATCAAGGAGATGGCGCAGTCGGGCACCGTCGCCCTGGGCCGGGGGCCGCGCTCGATGAGCGGCGCCGGTACCTTGCGCCCGGTCGACCGAACCGCCTGAACGAGGCCTCCTGCCCCACCACGAGAACCCACCGAAGGAGCACCACCGCATGGCCGCCGAGATCTTCTACGACGACGACGCCGACCTCTCGATCATCCAGGGGCGGACCGTCGCCGTGATCGGCTACGGCAGCCAGGGCCACGCCCACGCGCTGTCGCTGCGCGACTCGGGGGTCGACGTCCGCGTCGGCCTGAAGGAGGGCTCGGCCAGCCGGGCCAAGGCCGAGGCCGAGGGCCTGCGGGTCGTCACGCCGGCCGAGGCCGCCGCCGAGGCCGACCTGGTGATGGTCCTCGCGCCGGACCACGTCCAGCGGACCCTCTACACCGAGTCGATCGAGCCGAACCTGCAGGACGGCGACGCGCTGTTCTTCGGCCACGGCTTCAACATCCGGTTCGGCTACGTCAAGCCCCCGGCCGGCGTCGACGTCGCCATGGTCGCCCCCAAGGGCCCCGGCCACCTGGTGCGCCGCGAGTTCGAGAACGGCAAGGGCGTGCCCTGCCTGGTCGCCGTCGAGCAGGACGCCAGCGGGCAGGCGCTGCAGCTGGCGCTGTCCTACGCCAAGGCCATCGGCGGCACCCGCGCCGGCGTCATCAGGACGACGTTCGCCGAGGAGACCGAGACCGACCTCTTCGGTGAGCAGGCCGTCCTCTGCGGTGGCGCCAGCGCGCTGATCACCGCCGGCTTCGAGACCCTCACCGAGGCCGGGTACCAGCCCGAGATCGCGTACTTCGAGTGCCTGCACGAGCTCAAGCTGATCGTCGACCTCATGTACGAGGGCGGCATCGCCAAGCAGCGCTGGTCGGTGTCCGACACCGCCGAGTACGGCGACTACACCTCGGGTCCGAAGATCATCGACGCCCACGTCAAGGACGCCATGAAGGACGTGCTGGCGCGGATCAAGGACGGCTCGTGGGCGGCGGAGTTCATCGCCGACCAGGACGCCGGTGCCCCGGACTTCCGGCGTCGCCGCGCCGAGGCCGAGGCACACCCGATCGAGGAGACCGGCCGCAAGCTGCGCGGCCTCATGAGCTGGGTGTCGGCCTCCGACGACTACACCGGCACTGCCGCCCGCGGCTGAACGGGAACGGCCCCCGCTGCCACCAGGCAGCGGAGGCCGTTCCCGTGCGTGCGCCGGAGCCGGCCGCACGCCCTCCGCGGTCAGGCGGGCCAGCCACCGATCGCCGGGGACTTCGGGGAGGGGCCGAAGCGGTTGTGGCCCGGCTGACCCTCCAGGCAGTAGAAGACCAGCAGCACGATGCCGCCGAAGGGGACCAGGTTCAGGAGCAGCCACCAGCCCGACCGGTCGGTGCCGTGCAGGCGTCGCACGCTCACGGCCAGGTTCGGGACGAGCAGCCCCAGCGCGGTGAGCAGCGAGAACACCGGGGCGCCGATGACGCCGTCGAGCACGGCGGCGACCAGGGAGACGACGACGGCGAAGAGGAAGAACCACCAGTACTCGGCGCGACGTGCCCGCCCCGAGAAGTCGGCGTACTTCGTCAGGACACTGCGGACGGCGTCGGCGAAGCCCATCGGCGTCGCGGCGTAGGGGGAGGGGCCGCCGAAGCCGCCGCCGTAGGGCGCCGCAGCGCCCGGCTGCCCGTAGCCGTACTGCTGCTGTCCGTACCCCGGCTGTCCGTACCCCGGCTGCCCGAAGCCCGGCTGCTGGCCGTAGGACTGCTGCCCGTACCCCTGGGACCCGTAGCCCGGCTGCTGGCCGTGGGGCTGCTGCCCCGGCGTGCCGGACCCGGGCTGACCTCCCGCCGCGTCGTTCTTCTCGAAGTCGGGACCTGTCATCGTTCCTCCTGGACTGCGGTTGCGCCGGGTCGGCGGCCGGTGGCGGAGTGTATGGGCTCCGGACACCCCGAGGGGGCCCGCCCGGGCGGGCGGACCCCCTCGGGGTGACGGCGGTCAGCGCCCGCGGCGGGCGCGGTGCGCGGCGAAGAAGGCGGCGGCCGGCTTCAGGGACAGCAGGACGACGATCGCCAGCGCGGCCAGGAAGAACAGCAGGCTGGTGATGATGCCCCCCGCCCCGGCGGTGTCGGCGTCGGCCAGGTTGCCGATGAGCCCGAACAGGGTGAAGGCCAGGGCGATCGAGCCGCCCACCAGCAGCATCACCCGGCTGCGTCCGGTGAGTGCCCACACCGAGCCCCAGATCGTCACGACGGTCCAGACGAGGACGAGCAGGCCGATCACCAGGATGACGCCCCCGACCGCGCCGGCGACGGACTCGAAGCCGGGCAGTTCGCTCTCCAGGTCACCCGACGCAGCTCCGGTGGCGAAGACCCCGGCGAAGATCAGGAGCATGCTGAACAGGACGCCGATGGCCCCGAAGACGAAGCCGAGGACGGCCGCGGTCACCACACCTCCGGGCTTGGCCGGGACGGCGCCCTGGCCGTACTGCTGCCCGTAGCCGTACTGCCCGTACTGCTGGGCGTAGCCGGGCTGCTGACCGTACTGCTGGGGATATCCCGCCTGGCCGTACCCCTGCTGGCCGTAGCCGGGCTGGCCGTAGCCGGGCTGGCCGTAGCCCGGCTGGCCGTATGCCTGCTGGCCGTAGCCGGGCTGCCCGTACTGCGGCGCGGAGCCGGGCTGGCCGTACTGCTGGCCGTACCCCTGCTCCTGCTGCGGGTACTGCTCCTGAGCCTGCTGACCCGAGGCCGAGGCGCCGGCGGGCTGGTCGCCGGAGGACCGTCCCTGCTGCCCGTACTGCTGCTCGTGCGGCTCCTGCCCGTACTGGCCCTGGCCGTACGGGGAGGCCCCGCCCGAGCCCTGGTCGTTGCCGTAGTTGCTCATGGTCCCCTCCGCAGGCGCCGGCCGGTGCCGGTATCGCTCGCCGCCAGGATGCGCAGGCGGCGTCGGCAGGGGCAAGCAGGCCACTCCTGATGGGGAGGCCTCGTGGTGGCTGGGCGTCCCGTCCACGCTCGGTGACCGGCGTCAGGGCTGACGGGGGCGCGGACCCGTCGCCTCCTTAGGCTGTGCTCCCGTGACCGAGAGCGCGCCCGTCGTCCTGATCGCCGAGCAACTCGCCCCGAGCGTGCTGGAGGTGCTCGGCAGCGACGTCGAGATCCGCCACGTCGACGGAGCCGACCGGTCCGCACTGCTGCCCGCGCTGGCCGACGCCGCCGCGGTCATGATCCGCAGCGCCACGCAGATCGACGCGGAGGCCCTGGCCGCGGGCCCGAACCTCAAGGTGGTGGCCCGCGCCGGCATCGGACTGGACAACGTCGACGTCGCCGCGGCCACCGAGCGCGGCGTCATGGTGGTCAACGCCCCGACGTCGAACATCGTCAGCGCCGCCGAGCACGCCGTCGCCCTGCTGCTGGCCGCCGCCCGGCAGATCCCGGCCGCCGACGCGTCGCTGCGCGAGGGCACCTGGCAGCGCTCGAGGTTCATGGGCGTCGAGGTCACCGACAAGGTGGTCGGCGTGGTGGGCCTGGGCCGGATCGGGCAGCTGGTCGCCCAGCGGCTGGCCGCCTTCGGCACCACGCTGATCGCCTACGACCCCTACATCCAGCCCGGCCGCGCCGCGCAGCTCGGCGTGCGCATGGTGTCGCTGGAGGAGCTGCTGCGCGAGGCCGACTTCATCAGCATCCACCTGCCCAAGACGCCCGAGACGCTCGGGCTCATCGGCGCCGACGAGCTGGCCACCACCAAGCGCGGCGTCATCGTCGTCAACGCCGCCCGCGGCGGGCTCGTCGACGAGGCGGCGCTGGCCGACGCGCTGGCCTCGGGCCAGGTGGGGGCCGCGGGTCTCGACGTCTACGCCACGGAGCCCTGCACCGACAGCCCGCTGTTCGGGCTGCCCAACACCGTGGTCACCCCGCACCTGGGCGCCTCGACGACGGAGGCGCAGGACAAGGCCGGCACCGCCGTCGCCTACTCGGTGCGCCTGGCGTTGCAGGGGGAGTTCGTGCCCGACGCGGTCAACGTCCAGGCCGGCGGGGTCGTCGCCGAGGACGTGCGGCCGGGCCTGCCGCTGGCCGAGAAGCTCGGGACCGTCTTCACCGCCGTCGCCGGCGGTCTGGCCCAGTCGGTCACGGTCGAGGTCCGCGGCAAGCTCGCCGAGTTCGACGACTCGGTGCTGCAGCTCGCCGTCCTCAAGGGCGTGTTCTCCGACGTCGTCGAGGAGCAGGTCACCTACGTCAACGCCCCGCTGCTGGCGCAGCAGCGCGGCCTCGACGTCACGCTCTCCAGCGACCTCGAGAGCCCCGACTACCGCAACCTCGTCCGGGTGCACGGCGTCATGGCCGACGGCCGCGAGGTGGCCGTCTCGGGCACGCTCTTCGGCAAGAACCAGGTGCCCAAGCTGGTCGAGGTCGACGGCTTCGACATGGACCTCGACCTGTCCGGCCACCTGCTCTTCTTCCTCTACACCGACCGCCCGGGCGTCGTGGGTGCCGTCGGCGCGGCGCTGGGGGAGGCGGGCGTCAACATCGCCGGCGCGCAGGTCAGCCGGACCACCCGCGGCGGCGAGGCGCTCATGGCGGTCACCGTCGACAGCCCGGTCAGCGCCGAGATGCTCGGCGACATCGCCGGGCGCATCGGGGCGCGTGAGGCCCGCTCGGCCGACCTCGACCCGCGCTGACCTAGGGTCGTCGGCATGCGCCTGGCAGTGATCGCGGGAGACGGCATCGGCCCGGAGGTGGTGGCCGAGGGCCTCAAGGTCCTGGGCGGGATCGCCCCGGACCTCGAGACGACGCCGTACGACCTGGGCGCCGCCCGCTGGCAGCGGACCGGCGAGCTGCTGCCGGACACGGTGCTCGACGAGCTGCGCGGGCACGACGCGATCCTCCTCGGCGCCATCGGCGACCCCGGTGTCCCGCCGGGCATCCTGGAGCGCGGGCTGCTGCTGCGGCTGCGCTTCGAGCTCGACCACCACGTCAACCTGCGCCCGGCGAGGCTCTTCGACGGCGTGCACAGCCCGCTGGCCGACCCGGGCGAGATCGACATGCTCTGCGTCCGGGAGGGCACCGAGGGCCCCTACGCCGGCAACGGGGGCGTCCTGCGCCGCGACACCCCGCAGGAGGTGGCCACCGAGGTCAGCCTCAACACCGCCTTCGGCGTCGAGCGCGTCGTCCGGTACGCCTTCGAGCGGGCGCAGGCCCGCCCGCGCCGGCACCTGACGCTGATCCACAAGACCAACGTGCTCACGCACGCCGGGTCGCTGTGGTCGCGCACGGTGGAGGAGGTGGGGGCGGAGTTCCCCGAGGTCACCGTCGCCTACCAGCACGTCGACGCGGCGTCGATGTTCTTCATCACCGACCCGGGCCGCTACGACGTCATCGTCACCGACAACCTCTTCGGCGACATCGTCACCGACGTCGCCGCGGCGGTCACCGGCGGCATCGGGCTGGCCGCCAGCGGCAACCTCGACGCGTCGGGCACCAACCCGAGCATGTTCGAGCCGGTGCACGGCTCGGCCCCCGACATCGCCGGGCAGGGGATCGCCGACCCGACGGCGACGGTGCTCTCGGTCGCCCTGCTGCTCGAGCACCTCGGCCGCGCCGACCAGGCGCGCAAGGTCGACGCCGCCGTGGCCTTCGACCTGTCCACCCGCGACCCGCGCGGCCCGGTGCGGACGGCCGAGGTGGGCGACCGCCTGGCCGCCCTCGCCGGCGGCTGAGGGGAGGACCACCCCAGCTCCCGGGCTCGCGGCGGGGCCCGTGGAGGGGCCGGGGTGGGGTGTGGCCGGGTGCGTGCTTTACTCGACGCGATGTCCAGCACCGCCCCCGTCATCGTCATCACGTAGCGCGCAGTCACCTCCCCGACTGCGCGCAGACCCTCCGTACCCGGGGGGTCTTTCTCGTGTCCGGGGCAGGTGACGTCTCCCGGAGGACACCGTGCCCACTCCGCCCAGCACCTTCCACGTCTTCGACACCACGCTGCGCGACGGCGCCCAGCGCGAGGGGATCAGCTTCTCCGTCGCCGACAAGCTGGCCGTCGCCCGGCTGCTCGACGAGATCGGTGTCGGGTACGTCGAGGGCGGCTGGCCGGGGGCGCTGCCCAAGGACACCGAGTTCTTCGCCCGCGCCCGCACCGAGCTCAAGCTGCAGCACGCGGTGCTGGTCGCCTTCGGCGCCACCCGCCGGGCCGGGGTGCCGGTGGCGGACGACCCGCAGGTGCAGGCGCTGCTGGACGCCGAGACGCCGGTCGTCTGCCTGGTCGCGAAGTCCGACGTCCGGCACGTGCGCGACGCGCTGCGGACCACGCTCGAGGAGAACCTCGCGATGGTCGGCGACACCGTGGCCCACCTGGTCGCGCACGGCCGGCGGGTCTTCGTCGACTGCGAGCACTTCTTCGACGGGTACGCCGCCGATCCCGACTACGGCGTGCGGGTGCTCGAGGCCGCCTTCGCCGCCGGCGCGGAGGTCGGCGTCCTCTGCGACACCAACGGCGGGATGCTGCCGATGGGCGTGGGCCGGGTGGTGGCCGACGTCCGCGCCCGGGTGGGCGGCCGGCTGGGCATCCACTGCCAGGACGACACCGGCTGCGCCGTCGCCAACTCGCTGGCCGCCGTCGAGGCCGGGGTGACCCACGTGCAGGGCACCGCCAACGGCTACGGCGAGCGGGCCGGCAACGCCGACACCTTCGCGCTGGTCGCCAACCTGGTCACCAAGATGGGCCTGCCGGTCGTGCCCGCCGAGTGCCTGGGCGAGCTGCAGCGGGTCAGCCACGCGATCGCCGAGCTGGCCAACATCGCCCCCGACGACCACCAGCCCTACGTCGGCGCGTCGGCCTTCGCGCACAAGGCCGGGCTGCACGCCAGCGCGATCAAGGTCAGCCCCGAGCTGTACAACCACCTCGACCCGGCGCTCGTCGGCAACGGCATGCGCATCCTGGTCACCGAGATGGCCGGCCGCGCGTCGGTGGAGCTCAAGGGCCGTGAGCTCGGCGTCGACCTCCACGGGCACGCCGACGTCGTCGGCCGGGTGGTCGACCAGGTCAAGGTGCTCGAGGCCGACGGCTGGTCGTTCGAGGCCGCCGACGCCTCCTTCGAGCTGCTGCTGCGCGCCTCGCTGCCCGGCGCCCCCGACCCGCTGTTCGAGCTGGAGAGCTACCGGACGACGGTCGAGCACTGGGGCAACGGCGTCGTCGTCAGCGAGGCGACGGTGAAGGTCCTGCTGCCCAACGCCGACGGCACGGTCGAGCGGGTCATCAGCACCGGGGAGGGGAACGGCCCGGTCAACGCGCTGGACAACGCGCTGCGCCAGGCGCTGGTCAGCCGCCACCCGCAGCTCGCCGACGTCTCGCTGGCCGACTACAAGGTGCGCATCCTCGGTTGGAAGGGCGGCTCCAGCGCCACGACCCGGGTGCTCGTCGACACCACCGACGGCGTCGGCGAGTGGACCACCGTGGGCGTCCACGACAACATCGTCGAGGCCTCCTGGCACGCCCTGGTCGACGCTCTCACCTACGCCGTCCGCTGCCGGTAGGGGCGCCGCCACGATCAGGGTCCCTGATCGTGACGCGTCCTCCCTGACCGTGGGACGTCAGGGAGGACGCTCGACGATCAGGTCACCTGATCATCGCGTGCGTCGGCTCAGGTCCTCGGCTGCACCTCGCCCATCGGGCCGAAGCCGCTGACCTCGGGGGCGTCGACGTAGATGATCTGCGGCTGCTCGGCGACGAGGTCCGACATCCAGTCGAACGCCGACTTGGCGTGCGGGGTGGCCACGTGCGAGGCACCGGCGTCGGAGTCCCGGAACCCCTCGATGCAGACGAACGTGTCCGGGTCCTCGACGCTGCGGGACCACTCGAAGAACAGGCTGCCCTCCTCGGCGTTCACCGCCCGCGCGTACTCGTCGGCGTGGGTCCGGAACTCCTCGATGCGGTCGGAGCGGACGGGGAACTTGATGACGATCAGGATCACGGGGTCCTCCTGGGGTCGGTCACAGCGGGTCGAGCCGTCGGCGGAGCAGGCAGAAGGGGTTCCCCTCGGGGTCGGCCAGCACGTGCCAGCTCTCCTCGCCGGTCTGGCCGACGTCGGCCGGGGTGGCGCCCAGGCCCAGCAGCCGCTGCAGCTCGGCGTCCTGGTCGCGGTCGGTGGCGCTGAGGTCCAGGTGCAGACGCGGCTTGCCCGGGGAGGGGTCGGACACCGGCGCGAACACCAGCGTCGGGGCGGCGCCGCCGAAGCCGGCCTCCGGGCCGATCTCCACCGCCCCGTCCTCGTCGCGCCCGAGGACGCGGTAGCCGAGCACCTCCGCCCACCACGCGGCCAGCGCCTCGGGGTCGCGGCTGTCGATCACGAGCTCACTGAAGCGGGCGGCCACGCCCCGACCGTAGGGGGCCCCCGCCGGCCGGGCAGCACGGCCGGGAAGCAGCGGCGCCCGGCCGCGGGCCGGTCAGTAGCCTCGACGACGTGCGCATCGTCCGCTTCGCCTCGCCCTCCGGCATGTCCTTCGGCGTCCTCGACGGCGACGGTCAGGTCGCCCAGATCGAGGGCCACCCGTTCGGGACCATCTCCTTCACCGGCCAGCGCTTCCCGCAGGCCGACGTCCGGCTGCTCTCGCCGATCCTGCCGAGCAAGGTCGTCTGCGTCGGCAAGAACTACGCCGAGCACGTCAAGGAGATGGACACCGGGGACGCCCCCGAGCGGCCGCTGCTGTTCCTCAAGCCCTCGACGTCGGTCATCGGCCCGGGCGACGCCATCCGCATCCCCGCCGGCAGCACGAACGTCCACCACGAGGTGGAGCTGGCCGTCGTCATCGGTGCCCGCGGCGCCCGCTCGATCGCCCCCGAGCAGGTCCCGGCGAGCGTCTTCGGCTACACGATCGCCAACGACGTCACCGAGCGGGACATGCAGAGGACCGACGGGCAGTGGACCCGCGCCAAGGGCTTCGACTCCTTCTGCCCGCTGGGCCCGTGGATCGAGACCGACCTGGGCGGCCTGGGCAAGGACCCGGCCGACCTGGCGATCACCTGCACCGTCGACGGCGAGCTGCGGCAGTCCGGGCGCACCAGCCAGTTGCTGTTCGACGTCGCGACGCTGGTGTCCTACATCTCGCAGGTCATGACCCTGCTGCCGGGCGACGTCGTCCTGACCGGCACCCCTGCCGGCGTCGGGCCCATCCGACCCGGCCAGCGCGTGGAGTGCGCGATCGAGGGTCTGGGCTCGCTGACCAACGGCGTCAGCGGGGCCGACACGACCTCCACCGCCGGGGGCGCCCGGTGAGCGACGTGCGCACGCGCTTCTGCCCGTCGCCGACCGGGATGGTGCACGTCGGCCTGCTGCGCACCGCGCTGTTCAACTGGGCGCACGCCCGGCACACCGGCGGCACGTTCGTCTTCCGCATCGAGGACACCGACGCCTCCCGCGACTCCGAGGACTCCTACCGCCACCTGCTCGACAGCCTGCGCTGGCTGGGCCTGGACTGGGACGAGGGCCCGGAGGTCGGCGGCCCGCACGGCCCCTACCGGCAGTCGCAGCGCCACGACGTCTACCGCGAGGTGGCCGCGACGCTGCTCGAGGCCGGGCACGCCTACGAGTCGTTCTCGACCAACGAGGAGGTCGACGCCCGCCGGCGCGCCGCCGGCCAGGACCCCAAGCTCGGCTACGACAACGCCGACCGGTACCTCACCGACGCGCAGAAGGCGGCCTTCCGCGACGAGGGCCGCCAGCCGGTGCTGCGGCTGCGGATGCCCGACGAGGACCTCACCTGGACCGACCTGGTGCGCGGCGAGGTCCGCTTCGCCGCCGGGTCGGTGCCCGACTTCGTCATCGTCCGCGGCAACGGCGTGCCGCTCTACCCCTTCGTCAACCCCGTCGACGACGCCCTGATGGGCATCACCGACGTCCTGCGCGGCGAGGACCTGCTGCCCTCCACGCCCCGTCAGCTCGCCCTCTACGCGGCCCTGCAGGACGTCGGCGTGGCGAGCGGCCCCCCGCGCTTCGGCCACCTGCCCTACGTGACCGGCGAGGGCAACAGGAAGCTGTCCAAGCGCGACCCCACGTCCAACGTCGACGTCTACCGCGAGCGCGGCTTCGTGCCCGAGGGGTTCGCCAACTACCTGGCGCTGCTGGGCTGGTCGATCGCCGAGGACCGCGACGTGTTCTCGATGGCCGAGATGGTCGAGGCCTTCGACGTCACCCGGGTCAGCGCCAACCCGGCGCGCTTCGACGTCAGGAAGGCCGAGGCGATCAACGCCACGCACGTGCGGCAGCTGCCGGTCGAGGAGTTCGTCGCGCGGGCCGTGCCCTTCCTCGCCGGCGCCGGCCTGGTCGCCGACCCGCCGACGCCCGAGCAGGACCGGGTGCTGCGGGCCATCGCGCCGATGGCGCAGGAGCGCACCGTCGTGCTCTCCGACGTCGTCGGGCTGGTCGGCTTCCTGTTCACCGACGAGGTCGCCGTCGACCCCGCCGCCGCGAAGAACCTGCGCCCGGAGGACGGCGAGGTGCTGACCGCGGCCTCGGCCGCCCTCGAGGGCCTGGGGGAGTGGTCCACCGCGGCGATCGAGACGGCGCTCAAGGAGGCGCTGGTGGAGGGCCTCGGGCGCAAGCCGCGGCAGGCGTTCGGGCCGGTGCGCGTGGCGGTCAGCGGCCGCACGGTGTCCCCGCCGCTGTACGAGTCCATGGAGCTGCTGGGCCGCGAGCGCACGCTGGCCCGCCTGGCGGCGGCCCGGGACGTGGTCGGGTGACCGGCCCGCCCTGGCCGGGCCCGTACCCCGGTGGCGACGAGCCCTACACCGGGCCCCCGCCCACGGGTCCCTACGCAGCGCCGCCGTTCGTCCCGGGGGCGCACCGTGGCGGGTACCCGCCGCCCCCCGGGGCGGCCGGGCCGGTGCCCTGGCCGCTGGGGCCGGTGCCGGCGCAGCCGGGCCCGCACACCCACCTGCCGGGCGCCCCGCCCTGGCAGCAGGCGGTCCTCGAGTGGCGGCCGGGCCCACCGCCGCCGGCCCCGTTCCCGCCGGGCGTGCGGATGGCGCCGCCACCCGGGACGCCGCCGCACGACCAGCCGGTGACCTACCTGCTGGCCATGCGCTCGCGGGACTGGGCGTGGTGGCGGCCGCTGCTCGGGCTGCTGCTGTTCGTCGTCGCCTACGGCGTGGCGGCCTTCGTCGTCGTCCTGCTGGTGCTCCTCACCGGCGTCGCGCCGGACCTGCAGCTGCTCGACCTCGTCGACCCCGGCGTGCTGCTGCTGACCAACCTCTCGCTGATCGTCGCGATCCCCATCGTCTGGCTGCTGTGGGTGGCCGCCCACGGCATGCGGCCGGGCTGGTCGTCGTCGGTGCTGGCCCGGCTGCGCTGGCGGCTGTTCCTGCCCCTGACGCTGCGGGCCCTGGCCACCCTCGGCGTGGGCATCGGCCTGTCGGTGCTGCTGGGGTTCCTGCTCGACGACGGCGCGGTCACCGGCCCGGTCGACGACCTGCTCTGGCTGCTGCTCGTGGTGGTGCTCACCACGCCGATCCAGTCGGCCGCCGAGGAGTACGTGTTCCGCGGCTACCTCAGCCAGGCGATCGCCGGGTGGATCCGCAGCCCGCGGGCCGGCGCGCTGGTGGCCGCCGTCGTCACCGCCGCGCTGTTCTCGGCCGCGCACGCCCCCGGCGACGTCGTCACCTTCCTCGACCGGTTCGCCTTCGGCCTGGCCGCCTCGGCCGTGGTGTGGCTCACCGGCGGGCTCGAGGCGGCGATCGTGCTGCACGCGGTGAACAACGTGCTGGTGTTCTTCCTGGCCGGGTCGCTCGGCGACGGCGTGGCCACCGAGGAGGTCCCCGCGGGCGTCGGCCTGCTGTCCCTGCTGCTCACGCTGCTGTCCATGGGCGCCTACGTGGCCGTGGTGGCGGCCTCGCGGCGGCGGCTGCACCCCGAGCTGGTCACGCCCGCCCTGGACCTGCGCGTCCCCGCCGGCGACCCGCGGACCCGGGGGTGGTGACACCCTGCCCGCGGACATCGGGTATCGTCTTCCCCGGCGCCGCGAGGTGCCGGCCAAGCCTTGGGGTATGGGGTAATTGGCAGCCCGACGGTTTCTGGTTCCGTTAGTCTAGGTTCGAGTCCTGGTACCCCAGCGAGGAAGCACCACCTCAGCACCACCGGAAACACCGCACGGCCCCGTCGTCTAGCGGCCCAGGACGCCGCCCTCTCACGGCGGTAGCGAGGGTTCGAATCCCTTCGGGGCTACAGCGCAGCGAGAGCCCCCGGTCACCGACCGGGGGCTCTCGTGCGTCCGCGTCCCGGTCGCCGGGCGCGCGGGCGCCCGTGGCACCATGGACGCCGTCCGGCCCCGTCGTCTAGCGGTCCAGGACGCCGCCCTCTCACGGCGGTAGCGAGGGTTCGAATCCCTTCGGGGCTACAGCGGCACCACCTCCCCGGGCCCCCGGCCTCCCGGCCGGGGGCCCTGGTGCGTCCCGGTCCCGGCTTCGAGTGGCTGGGCGATCACCGTCGGGGCTAGCGTTCCCGGGGCCCGACCCGCGGGTCGCGACGGGAGGCAGGACGCGGTGATCCGGACGAGTCGTCGGCTGGCGGACGGCCGGGAGATCCTCTACTTCGACGCGGAGGACTCCCCGGCTCCCGAGCACGTGGCCGAGGACACCCGCGACCTCCCGCCGGTGAGCACCCGCTCGCAGCTGCGCCGGGACGCCCTCCTCGGCGAGGAGGTGGTCATCGCCGCGCACCGGCAGAGCCGCACCTTCCTGCCGCCGGCCGACCAGTGCCCGCTGTGCCCCTCCCGGCCGGGCCGGCCCACCGAGGTACCGGAGCCCGACTACCAGGTCGTCGCGTTCGAGAACCGCTTCCCGTCGCTGGCCACCTCCGTCGACCGCGACGTCCCGCCGTCCGCCCCGGGCGCGCCCCTGGCCGAGCTGCGTCCCGGCTTCGGCCGCTGCGAGGTGGTGCTGTTCACCAGCGACCACGACCAGCACTTCGCCGGCCTCGGCCACGACCGGGCCCGCCTGGTGGTCGACGTGTGGGCCGAGCGGACCGCGGAGCTGAGCGCGATCGACGGCGTCGAGCAGGTGTTCTGCTTCGAGAACTCCGGCGAGGAGATCGGGGTGACGCTCGCCCACCCCCACGGCCAGATCTACGCCTACCCGTTCGTGACGCCGCGGGTGGAGCGCGTGCTCGGCTCGGCGCGCCGGCACCGCGAGCGGACCGGCGGCGACCTGTTCGCCGAGGTCGTCGACGCCGAGCGCGCCGGCCCGCGGGTGGTGGCCGCCGACGAGCACTGGGTGGCCTTCGTGCCGGCCGCGGCGCGCTGGCCCTACGAGGTGCAGCTGTTCCCCACCCGGCGGGTGCCCGACCTGCCCGCCCTCGACGACGCCGAGCGCGACGCCCTGGCCACCGTCTACCTCGACGTCCTGGGCCGCTTCGCGCACCGCTTCGACACCCCGATGCCCTACATCGCCTCCTGGAACCAGGCGCCGGTGCACGACGGGCGCGAGGACTGGTGGCTGCACCTGCAGCTGTTCTCGCTGCGCCGGGCGCCGGGCAAGCTGAAGTACCTGGCCGGCTCGGAGTCGGGGATGGGCGCGTTCATCACCGACACCAACCCCGAGGACGTCGCCGAGCAGCTGCGGACCGTGGTCGTCCCGTGAGCGACGGGCCCCTGGACGACGCGGCCGCGGCCGAACGCGCCGTCGCCGCGTTCACCGAGCGGTTCGGCGCCGCGCCGGAGGGTGTCTGGGCGGCACCGGGCCGGGTCAACGTGATCGGGGAGCACACCGACTACAACGGCGGGCACGTGCTGCCGGTGGCCCTGCCGCACACCACCCGTGCCGCGGTCGCCCGCCGCGACGACGGCCGGCTGGTGCTCGTCTCGCTGCAGCACCCCGGCGCCGAGGCCGACGTCGCCGTCGCCGACCTCGCGCCCGGCACCCCGGGCGGCTGGGCCGGCTACCCGGCCGGCGTCGTCGCCGAGCTGCGCGCGTCCGTCCCCGGCGGGCTGAGCCTGCTCGTCGACGGCGACGTCCCCGCCGGGGCGGGGCTGTCCTCGTCGGCCGCGCTGGAGTGCGCCGTCGCACTGGCGCTGCGCGACCTGCTCGGCCTCGACCTGGGGCCGGACGACCTGGTCGACGTCGCCCGGCGCGCGGAGAACGACTTCGTCGGCGCGCCCACCGGCATCCTCGACCAGTCCGCCTCGGTGCTGTGCACCGCCGGGCACGCCCTGTACCTCGACACCCGCGACCGCAGCAGCGAGCAGGTCCCCCTCGACCTCGCCGCCACCGGCCTGGCGCTGCTCGTCCTCGACTCCGGCACCACGCACGACCACGCCGAGAGCGGCTACGGCGACCGGCGCCGGGAGTGCGAGGAGGCCGCGGAGCGCCTCGGCGTCGACCTGCTCTGCGCGGTCGGCGACGTCGCCGACCTCGACCGGCTCGACGACGGCACCGAGCGCGGGGCGCTGCTGCTGCGCCGGGCGCGGCACGTCGTCGGCGAGGACGCCCGCGTCCGCGAGGTCGTCGGGATGCTGCGCGAGGGCGGGGACCCGCGCGCCGTCGGCCCGGTGCTCACCGCCGGCCACGCCTCGCTGCGCGACGACTTCGAGGTCTCCGTGCCGCTGCTCGACGCCCTCGTCGAGGCGGCCGTCGAGGCCGGTGCCCACGGCGCCCGGATGGTCGGCGGCGGCTTCGGCGGCAGCGCCGTGGCGCTCGTCGACGCCACGGTGGTGGACGCCGTCACCGCGGCCGTGGCCGACCGCTTCGCGCTCGAGGGCGCCGGTGCCCCGCGCGCGTTCGTCGTCGTCCCCTCGCCGGGGGCGCGGCGGCTGACATGACCCGAACCGAGTGGAGGCCCGAGTGGACGATCTGAGACTGGACGCGTCGTTCGTCGACTACCTGCTGGTGGCCGCCTACTTCGCCGTCGTGCTGCTGATCGGCGCCGCCGCGCGCAGGCGGGTGTCCGACAGCCTGGACTTCTTCCTGTCGGGCCGCTCGCTGCCCGCGTGGGTCACCGGCCTGGCGTTCATCTCGGCCAACCTCGGGGCCGTCGAGATCGTGGGCATGTCGGCCAACGGCGCGCAGTACGGCATGAGCACCATGCACTACTTCTGGATCGGCGCGGTCCCGGCCATGCTGTTCCTGGGCGTGGTGATGATGCCCTTCTACTACGGGTCGAAGGTCCGCAGCGTCCCGGAGTTCATGCGCCGCCGGTTCGGCACCGGCGCCCACCTGGTCAACGCCCTCAGCTTCGCCGTCGCGCAGATCCTCATCGCCGGCATCAACCTGTTCCTGCTGGCCACCATCGTCGAGGCGCTGCTGGGCTGGCCGCTGTGGCTGTCCCTGATCGTCGCGGCGGCCGTGGTGCTCAGCTACATCACCCTCGGCGGGCTGTCGGCGGCCATCTACAACGAGGTGCTGCAGTTCTTCGTCATCGTGGCCGCGCTGCTGCCGCTGACGCTCATCGGCCTGAACCGGGTCGGTGGCGTCGGCGGGCTCGTGGACAGGGTCACCGACTCCGGCCGCGGCGAGGAGCTCACCTCGTGGCCGGCCACGGACCTGTCCGGCATCGGCAGCCCCGTCCTGTCGGTGATCGGCATCGTCTTCGGCCTCGGCTTCGTGCTGTCCTTCGGCTACTGGACGACGAACTTCGTCGAGGTCCAGCGCGCGATGGCGACCAAGTCGATGTCCGCCGCCCGGAGCACGCCGATCATCGGCGCCTTCCCGAAGATGTTCGTCCCGTTCATCGTCGTGATCCCGGGCATCATCGCCACCGTCCTGGTCCCGGAGGTGGTCGAGGCCAGGGCGGCGTCGGCCACGGACTTCGACTACAACAACTCGATCCTGCTGCTCATCCGCGACACCCTGCCCAACGGCCTGCTCGGCGTCGCCCTCGCCGGCCTGCTGGCGGCGTTCATGGCCGGCATGGCGGCCAACATCTCCGCCTTCAACACCGTCTTCAGCTACGACCTGTGGCAGCAGTACGTGAAGAAGGACCGGCCCGACGGGTACTACCTCGCCGTCGGCCGGTGGGCGACCGTCGGCGCCACCGTGGCCGCCATCGGGACGGCGATCATCGCCTCCGGTTACACGAACCTGATGGACTACCTGCAGACGCTGTTCGGCTTCTTCAACGCCCCGCTGTTCGCCACCTTCATCCTCGGCATGTTCTGGAAGCGGATGACGCCGACCGCCGGCTGGATGGGCCTGGTGTCCGGGACGCTCGCCGCGGTCGCCGTCGCCTTCCTCAGCGAGGACGCGTTCGGGACGGCGTCGCTGGGCGTGCTCCCGATCGGCGGCCAGGGCGCGAGCTTCGTCGCCGCGAGCGCCGCCTTCCTCGTCGACATCGTGGTCAGCGTCGTGGTCAGCCAGGTCACCGCGCCCAAGCCGGTCGCCCAGCTCGCCGGCCTGGTCTACTCCGAGACGCCGAAGGAGCAGCGGACCGACCCCGACGCCCACCGGCTGCCCTGGTACCAGTCACCGACCAAGCTGGCCGGCATCGCGCTGGTCATGGTCATCGTCCTCAACGTGATCTTCCGCTGACGTCAGGAGCCCGGTCATGAGCAGCAGCAACCGCGCCACACCGGCCAAGCAGTCGGCCGGCGCCTTCGACGTCCGCAACGTCATCGCCGCGCTGATCGGCTTCTACGGCGTCGTGCTGGTCCTCCTGGGGCTGTTCAGCGACACCGCGGCCGACCGGGAACGGACCGGCGACGTCAACGCCAACCTGTGGGCCGGGCTGGCCATGCTGGTCTTCGCCGCGGCGTTCGTGCTGTGGGTACGGCTGCGCCCGATCGTCGTCGAGGCCCCGCCGGACCGGCAGGACCCCGAGGACGACGGCAGCGGCACCTCCCTGACCAAGGGCCACTAGGACCGGGGGTCACTGCCCGGAGGGCTGGTCCAGGACCGTCACCGGCACCCGCTGCACGAGGTTGTTCGCCATGCCCTGGCGGTTCCAGGGCGCCTCGGTGGGCTGGGACCCCTCCGCGTCCGCGGCCCGCACGACCAGCTCGTGCGGGCCCGGCGCGGCGTCCCACGTGCAGGCCCACGCCCGCCAGGCGTGCGGGTGCGCGGGGTCGGCGGGGGCCAGGTCGGCCGGCGTCCACGTGCTCCCGCCGTCGGCGCTGACCTCGACGCCGGTCACCGGGGCGCGGCCGGACCACGCCCGTCCGGTCAGCGTCACCGGCCCGGCGGGCACGAACCGCTCGCGGGTCATGAAGTCCGGCCAGCCGGGCGGGGCCAGCAGCGCCCGCGGGGCGATGCGGGTGACCGGGGCGCCGTCGTCGTCGCCACCGGTCCGCACCCGGTAGGCCACCGCGTTCTGGAAGCCGGTGAACGCCGTCTCGAGGACCTCGATGCGGGTCAGCCACTTGACGTGCGCCATCCCGTACCAGCCGGGCACGAGCAGCCGCACCGGAGCACCGTGCTGCGGGGGCAGCGGCATCCCGTTCATGCCCCAGACCAGCAGGACGTCGGGCCGCACCGCCTCGGCCAGCGGCAGGCCGCGGGCGTAGTCCTGCTCCACGCCGCGCTCGACCCCGTGGTCGGCGCCGGTGAAGGCGACGTCGACCGCCCCGGGGGAGACGCCGGCCTCCTCGAGCAGCGGGGCCAGCGGTGTGCCGGTCCACTCGGCGGTGCCCACGGCCTCCAGCAGCCACGGCTGGCTGACCGGCCGGGGCTCGAGACGGGCGCGGCCGTTGCCGGCACACTCGAGCAGGACCCGCGCGGTCACGGCCGGCCGGCGGCGCAGGTCCTCGAGGTCCAGCCGCAGCGGCCGCGCGACCGCGCCGCCGACCTCCAGCGACCAGGTGCCCGGGTCGACGGCGGGGATGTCGTAGTGGGTGAGCACGTAGTGCAGGCCCGGCGGCGTGACGTCGTAGCGCAGCGCCTCCAGCGGCATCCCGTGGTTGCGGGTGGCCAGCGCCAGCTCGTCGAGGCCGATGCCCTCGCCCGGCTCGGCGATGCGGGCGCGTCCGCGGTGCAGCGGCTCGGTGGCGGTCATGCGGGCAGTGTCCGCCGGGGCCGGCCGCTCCGTAACCCTCCGGTCGGGCGGGGGCCGTCAGCCGCTCGCCACCGCGAGGACGACGTGCAGCGGCACGACCCGCTCGGCACGACCCGCCCGGCGGGGACGGCGTAGGCGCCACGCGACGTCGGCCGCAGCCAGCCGGTGGCGGTGAGCTGCCGCAGGAGCGTGGTCAGGTCGGCCGGCGATCGCTGGCCGACCTCGTCGACCTGTGCCGCCGTAGGGTGCGGTCGTGAGCGCACAGCCCGCTGCTGCGGTGGCGCCGATGACGGCCGAGCAGCTGATGGACCTGCCGGACGACGGCCGGCGCCGCGAACTGGTGGACGGGGAGTTGAGGGAGAAGGCGCCGGCCGGCTTCCGGCACGGCCGGGTGGCCGCGCGCACCGCCCGGCGACTCGACGAGTCCGTCGAGAGCCACGAGCTGGGCGCCGTCGCCGGAGCAGGGACGGGTTTCCGGCTGACCCGCCAGCCCGACACGGTCCGGGCGCCCGACGTGTCCTTCATCGCCGCGCACCGGCTGCCCTCCGACGAGGACGAGCTGGATGGTCTCCTCGAGCTGGCCCCTGACCTCGTCGTGGAGGTGGTCAGTCCGTCCGACCGCGCCACCGAGGTGACCGAGAAGGCCCTCGCGTGGCTGACCGCCGGAGTGGTGCTCGTCTGGGTCGTCTACCCACGTCAACGCCTGGTTGCGGTGTACGCCCCCGGTGGCGCCGTCACGCACGTCGGTGAGAGGGAGGAGCTCGACGGCGGCGACGTGCTGCCGGGCCTGCGACTGCCGGTCGCCGACCTGTTCGGCCAGGTCTGACCGCGCGACCGCTCGCGGCGGCGCTCCTCTCGGGTGCGCTGTCGTGGTCATCGGCAACCGGGCTGCCCGGCGCGACGGGCTCCCGGGCCTACCACCCACCGATGGTCACCGGGGTCTGCCGCGAGCGCCGCTGCAGGCCTCAGCTCGCGGCGCGGGCGATCGCCGACGCCGCCTCGAGCACGGCGCCGACCACCTCGGGGGAGGGGCGGCGACCCAGGCGCTCCACCGGCCCCGAGATGGACACCGCGCCGAGCACCGCACCGGCCGGGTCGCGCACCGGCGCCGACAGGGAGGCCACCCCCGGCTCGCGCTCGGCCACGCTGTGCGCCCACCCGCGCCGGCGGACGTCGAGCAGCGTGCGCGCGGTGAAGCTGGCGCTCGGCAGCAGCGGCGTGACCTCCTCGGCGGGGGCGAAGGCCAGCAGCGCGTGCGCCGCCGAGCCCGCCGTCATGGGCAGCCGCGCCCCGACCGGCACGGTGTCGCGCAGGCCGTGTGCCCGCTCGGCAGAGGCCACGCACACCCGGGAGCCGCCCTCGCGCACGTAGAACTGGGCGCTCTCCCCGCTGGCGTCGCGCAGCACCACGAGGTGCCGGCCGGCCACCCGGGCGAGGTCGGCGCTGCCGTGGCTGAGCTCGGCCAGCGCGGGGCCCGGTGCCCAGGTGCCCGCCGGCGTGCGCCGCAGCAGCCGGTGCCCCTCGAGGGCCACGGCCAGCCGGTGCGCCGTGGCACGCGGCAGCTCGGTGCGCGCGACGAGGTCGGCGAGCGACGCCGGCTCCTGCGCGACGGCGCGCAGGATGGCCACCGCTTTGTCCAGCACGGCAACGGGGTTAGGTTGTCCCACACAGCAATACTCTCATCTCACCTAGTGAGATGACCACCCAGGAGGACCAGCGTGCCGAAGACCCTGGCGGAGAAGGTCTACGACGCCCACGTCGTGCGCAGCGCCGCGGGCGAGCCCGACCTGCTCTACATCGACCTGCACCTCGTCCACGAGGTGACCAGCCCGCAGGCCTTCGACGGCCTCCGCGCCGCCGGCCGCACGGTCCGCCGTCCCGACCTGACCATGGCCACCGAGGACCACAACGTCCCGACGCTGGACATCCTCCAGCCCATCGCCGACCCGGTCAGCCGTGCCCAGGTCGAGGCGCTGCGGACCAACGCCGCCGAGTTCGGCATCCGGCTGGCCCCCATGGGCGACCGCGACCAGGGCATCGTGCACGTCATCGGCCCGCAGCTGGGGCTCACCCAGCCGGGGATGACCATCGTCTGCGGCGACAGCCACACCTCCACCCACGGCGCGTTCGGCGCGCTGGCGTTCGGCATCGGCACCAGCGAGGTCGAGCACGTGCTGGCCACCCAGACGCTGCCGCAGTACCGGCCGAAGCAGATGGCCGTGACCGTGGACGGCGAGCTCCCCGAGGGGGTGTCGGCGAAGGACGTCATCCTCGCCGTCATCGCGCAGATCGGCACCAACGGCGCCGCGGGCCACGTCATCGAGTACCGCGGCAGCGCCATCGAGGCGCTGTCGATGGAGGCCCGGATGACGATCTGCAACATGTCGATCGAGGCCGGCGCCCGCGCCGGGCTGATCGCCCCCGACGAGACGACGTTCGCGTTCCTGCAGGGCCGCCCGCACGCCCCGCAGGGCGCCGACCGGGACGCCGCCGTCGAGCACTGGCGCACCCTGCGCACCGACGAGGGCGCGGTCTTCGACACCGAGGTCGTCCTCGACGCCGCCCAGCTCACCCCCTTCGTCACCTGGGGCACCAACCCCGGCCAGGGTCTGCCGATCGCGGCCTCCGTGCCCGACCCGGCGGCGATGACCGACGAGAACGAGCGCCGGGCCGCCGAGCAGGCGCTGGCCTACATGGGCCTCGAGCCCGGCACACCGCTGCGCGAGATCGAGGTGGACACGGTCTTCCTCGGCTCCTGCACCAACGGCCGCATCGAGGACCTGCGGATCGCCGCCGAGCTGCTGCGCGGGAAGCGGATCGACGGCAACACCCGGATGCTCGTCGTCCCGGGGTCGGTCGGCGTCAAGCTGCAGGCCGAGGCCGAGGGTCTCGACCGGGTGTTCACCGAGGCCGGCGCCGAGTGGCGGGGCGCCGGGTGCTCGATGTGCCTGGGCATGAACCCCGACCAGCTCCAGCCGGGGGAGCGCTCGGCGTCGACCAGCAACCGCAACTTCCAGGGCCGGCAGGGCAAGGGCGGGCGCACCCACCTGGTCTCGCCGTCCGTCGCCGCCGCCACCGCGCTCACCGGGAAGCTGACCGCCCCCGCCGACCTGAAGCCCTCCGAGCTGGCTGGAGTCTGAGTCCGATGCAGCCCTTCACCACCCACACCGGCACGGCCGCCCCGCTGCGCCGCAGCGCCGTCGACACCGACCAGATCATCCCGGCGGAGTACCTCAAGCGGATCACCCGCACCGGGTTCGAGGACGGCCTGTTCGTCGCCTGGCGGCGCAACGAGCCCGACTTCGTGCTCAACCAGCCGCAGTACGCCGACGCCACGGTCCTCGTCGCCGGGCCCGACTTCGGCACCGGCTCCTCCCGCGAGCACGCCTGCTGGGCGCTGCTCGACGGCGGGTTCCGGGTGGTCATCAGCTCGCGGTTCGCCGACATCTTCAAGAACAACTCGACCAAGTCGGGCCTGCTCACCGTCGTCCTGCCGCAGGACCAGGTCGAGGCGCTCTGGGCGGCCGTCGAGGCCGACCCGACCACTCCGGTGACCGTCGACCTGCAGGCCAAGACCGTCAACCACGGCGACACGACGGTGCCGTTCGAGGCCGACGACTACACCCGCTGGCGGCTGCTGGAGGGGCTCGACGACGTCGGTCTCACCGAGCGGCACCTCGCCGACATCGAGGCCTACGAGGCCCGCCGCCCGGCCTGGCTGCCGAAGGCGCTCTCCGCGCGCTGACGTGGTGGAACGGCCACCCGGGACGGGGCCGTCAGGGGGCGTCGGGGTCGGGGCCGAGGTCGCGGTAGTAGTCGGCGGTCAGGGCGCCGGTCCGGCCACCCAGCGCCCAGACGCTGCCCTTGGCCGCCGGCGGGTACAGCCGGGAGCCCTCCCAGCGCACGCCGAGGGCCATCAGCACCGAGGGGATCGCCCCGCCCTGGCTGCAGACCACGGTGACGCCCGGCCGGTCCCGGGGCTCGAGCAGGCGCTCGACGACGGCCAGGCCCGCCTGCGGGTCGGCGGCGAACTCCTCCTCGCCGAGCTCGGGCAGCGCGCACAGCGGCAGCCCGGTCGCCCCGGCCAGCGGCTCCAGCGTCTCGCGGCACCGGACCCGCTCCGCGGCGAACAGCCCGACCGGGCCGAACACCGGCAGGACGGCGGCCAGCTGCTGCGCCTGCCGCCGGCCCTGCGCGTCCAGCGGCCGCTCGTCGTCGGGGCCGTCCCAGTCGCTGCGGCTGCCGGCCTTGGCGTGCCGCACGAGCAGCAGCGTCGGCGCGCGCGGGACGTCGGTGCGCGCCAGGTCGGCGAGCACCGTGCGGTCGTGCTCGTGGGTGGCCAGCTCCGCGGCGTCGGCGACCGGCAGCCAGCGCAGCTCGTCGACCTCGGCGTTGGCCGCGAACGGCTCCTCGCTGCCCACGGCCTGCATCAGCCAGTAGTCGACGTGCTTGGCGCCCTCGGCTACCGCGTACCGGGTGCGCACGCTGCGCCGGCCGGCGACGACGTCGAGCCCGGTCTCCTCCCGCACCTCGCGGACGGCGGCGGCCAGGGCGTTCTCCCCGGCGTCGAGCTTGCCCTTCGGCAGTGACCAGTCGTCGTAGCGCTCGCGGTGCACGAGGACGGTCTCCAGGCCGCCGTCGGGCGCCGTCCGCCAGACCGCGCCGCCGGCCGCCGCGACGACGCCGCGCGTCCGCTCAGCCGGCATGCTCGGTCACCGCCGCCGTGAGCCCGGCCTGGTAGTCGCGCTCACCGCCGCGGACCCAGGCGCCGTCGGGCCCCAGCTCCCAGCACCGCACGCCGGGCGCCATCGCGGCGTCGAACACCCCCTGCAACTCCCGCTGGGCGGTCTCGTCGCACACCCGCAGGAGCACCTCCACCCGGCGGTCGAGGTTGCGGTGCATGAGGTCGGCGCTGCCGATCCACCACTCCGGCTCGCCGCCGTTGCAGAAGGCGATGACCCGCGAGTGCTCCAGGAAGCGGCCGACGATGGAGCGCACCCGGATCCCCTCCGACAGCCCCGGCACGCCGGGCCGCAGGGCGCAGATGCCGCGGACGAACAGCTCCACCGGCACGCCGGCCTGCGCGGCCTCGTACAGGGCGTCGATGACCCGCTCGTCGACCAGCGAGTTCACCTTGACGCGGATCCCGGCCGGCCGGCCCTCGGCCACGTGGCGGGCCTCGCGGCGGATCTTCTCCACCAGGCCGCTGCGGATGCCGTGCGGCGCGACCATCAGCTGCCGGTAGGCGGTCTGCCGCGAGTAGCCGGTGAGGGTGTTGAACAGGTCGGTGAGGTCGGCGCCCACCCGCGGGTCGGCGGTGAGGATGCCGACGTCCTCGTAGATCCGCGCGGTCTTGGGGTTGTAGTTGCCGGTGCCGATGTGCACGTAGCGGCGGATCACCCCGTTCTCCCGCCGCACCACCAGCGCCGTCTTGCAGTGGGTCTTCAGGCCCACCAGCCCGTAGACGACGTGGCAGCCGGCCCGCTCCAGCGACCGGGCCCAGGTGATGTTGGCCTCCTCGTCGAAGCGCGCCTTGATCTCCACCAGGACGACCACCTGCTTGCCGGCCTCGGCCGCCTCGATGAGCGCGTTGACGATGGGGGAGTCGCCGGAGGTCCGGTACAGCGTCTGCTTGATCGCCAGCACGTGCGGGTCGGCCGCGGCCTGCTCGATGAAGCGCTGCACGCTGGTCGCGAACGAGTGGTACGGGTGGTGGACCAGCACGTCGCCCTCGCGCAGCGTGGCGAAGACGCTCTTGGGCGTCTCGCCCTCGGACAGCCGCGGGTGGGTGGCCGGCACGAACGGCTCGTCCTTGAGCTCGGGCCGGTCGAGGGCGTAGAGCGCCCACAGCGACGCGAGGTCGAGCAGCCCGGGCACCGTGACGACGTCCTGGGGCCCCACCTCGAGCTCGGAGACGAGGACGCCGAGGATCTGCGGGTCCATCGTCTCGGTCACCTCCAGCCGCACCGCCGGGCCGAAGCGGCGGCGCGCCAGCTCCCGCTCGAGGGCCTGCAGCAGGTCCTCGTCGCGGTCCTCCTCGACCTCCACGTCGGCGTTGCGGGTGACCCGGAACAGGTGGTGGTCGACGACGTCGAGGCCGGGGAACAGGGCCGGCAGGTGCGCGGCGATGAGGTCCTCGAGCGGCAGGAACGTCGCCGAGGCGGCCGCGTCGACCGACCCCACCGGCACGAACCGCGGCACGTTGTTGGGGACCTTGAGCCGGGCGAAGTGCGGCGCGCCGGTGTCGGGGTCGCGCACCTGGACGGCGAGGTTGAGCGACAGGCCGCTGATGTAGGGGAACGGGTGCGCCGGGTCGACCGCGAGCGGGGTGAGCACCGGGAACACCTGGTCGCGGAAGTACTCCCGCAGCCGCCGGGTCTCGGGCTCGGCCAGGTCGGACCAGTGCACGATCCGGATGCCGGCGGCCTCCAGCCGCGGGGTGATGTCCTGCTGGAAGGCCACGGCCTGCCGGTGCACCAGCTCCTGGCTGCGCTCGGTCACCCGCGTCAGCTGCTCCCGGATGGTCAGCCCGTCGGGGGAGCGGACGGTCAGCCCGGTGCTCTGCCGCCGCTTCAGGCCGGCGATGCGGACCATGTAGAACTCGTCGAGGTTGCTGGCGAAGATCGCCAGGAACTTGACCCGCTCGAGCAGCGGCAGCGTCTCGTCCTCGGCCAGCTCGAGCACCCGGGCGTTGAAGTCCAGCCACGACAGCTCGCGGTTGAGGTAGCGGTCGGTGGGCAGGACCGGCGGCTCTCCCGGGGCGGCGGGGCCCTCGGTCGTCGTCTCCGGGGTCGTCGTCTCGGCTGCCACGGGCTCATCGTGCCCCACCCGGGTGAACGGCGAAGGGCGTGCGTCCGGTCCGCTCAGGCGGCGGGCCGCGGCAGCCCGGGCAGCAGGGCCGCCGTCGCCGGCCCGACGCCGAGGACGACCGCCGCGGTGAGGTCGGCGGGGGTGTCGACGTCGCGGCGCAGACCGGGCCAGTCGCCGGCCAGCGCCGCGGCGCCGGTGGCGGCGTGCGCGGCGGCCGAGCCCCGGCCGAAGCGCGGGTCCAGCGGCACCCCGGCCGCCGCCAGCAGCGTCGTCCCAGTGCCGGCGGCGTCGGCCACGAAGCACCGCGGCACGGCCGCCGCCGCGGCGAGCGCGGCCGCCAGCTCCGCGGGGCGCAGCGCCGGCAGGTCGGAGGAGAGGGCGGCGACGGCGCCGGTGGCCGCCGTCCGCGCGCCGTGGACGAGTGCGGGGTTCAGGCCGCGGTCGGGCACGTCGGGCACGGTCCGCGCACCCAGCGCCCGCACGGTCGCGGCGGCGCGCTCGTCGTCGGTCACGACGACGACGTCGGCCACCGCCGGGCAGGCGCGGGCCGCGGCGACGGTGTCGGCCAGCAGGGCGAGCACCAGCTCGGCGTGCAGGCCGCCGTCGGCGGGGCCGCCGGTGAGCGGCCGCAGGCGGGTCTTGGCCGCGCCGAGCCGCTTCGCCGGGACGACCAGGGACCAGCGCACGGTCCCATGTGAGCACACCCCGACCGGTGCCCGGACGCCGCCGCAGACCCCGGTGCGATCATGTGCGGGTGGTTCCGACCGAGCGGAGGGGGTGCCGGTGACCGAGGACCAGTCCGCCGGGGCGCAGCACCGGGCCCGGGCCCTGCACGAGCGGGGCCGGCTGCCGTGGTCGCTGAAGCTGGCGGTCGTCGTCATCCACCCGGTCGCCTCCCTGCTGTTCCGGCTGCGCTACCGGCACGGTGAGCGGCTGCCCCGCACCGGGCCGGTGCTGCTCGTGGCCAACCACGTCTCGGTGCTCGACCCGCTGGCCTGCGCCCGGCTGGTCTACGACCACGGGCGGATCCCGCACTTCCTGGCCAAGGAGGCGGTGTTCAAGGGGCTGGCCGGCCGGATCCTGCGTGACGCCGGGCAGATCCCCGTGGCCCGCGGCTCGTCGGAGGCCAAGGGGTCGCTCGCGGCTGCCGTGGCCGACCTCGAGGCGGGCAACGTCGTGGTGATCTACCCGGAGGGCTCGGTCACCCGCGACGAGCGCTGGTGGCCCATGCAGGCCCGCACCGGCGTGGCCCGGCTGGCGCTCACCACCGACGCCGTCGTGCTGCCCGTGGCGCAGTGGGGGCCGCAGCGGGTGCACGACTACCACACCAAGCAGCTGCGCCTGCGCCCGCGCACGCCCACCGAGTACTCCCTCGGCGAGCCGGTCGACCTCGGCGCGCTGCGGGCGGAGGTGCGCGCCGGCCGGCCGCTGACCCCCGAGCTGCTGCGGGAGACGACCGACCTCATCATGGGGCGGGTGCGTGACCTCCTGGCCGAGCTGCGCGGTGAGCCGGCGCCCCCGGGCTTCGCCGCCCGCCCGCGACGGCGGCTGTCCGGCGACGTGCCGGGGAGCGCCGCGTGAGCGGTCCCGAGCGCTCCGGCCGCGGCACCCGCGCCGCCGTCCTGGGTGCCGGGTCCTGGGGGACGACGTTCGCCAAGGTGCTCGCCGACGCCGGCTGCACGGTGTCGCTGCACGCCCGCCGTCCCGAGCTGTGCCAGGCCATCACCGAGACGGGGGAGAACCCCGACTACCTGCCCGGCGTCAAGCTGCCCGGCTCGCTGACGGCGACCACCGACGCGGCGCAGGCCCTCGACGGCGCCGACGTCGTCGTGCTCGCCGTCCCCTCCCAGTCGCTGCGGGACAACCTGCTGGCCTGGACGCCGCTGCTGCCGCCCGACTCGACCCTCCTGTCGCTGATGAAGGGCGTCGAGCTCGGCAGCACCAAGCGCATGAGCGAGGTCATCCGCGAGGTCACCGGCGCCGGGCCCGACCGGGTGGCCGCGCTGTCGGGGCCCAACCTGGCCCGCGAGATCGCCGAGGAGCAGCCGGCGGCCACGGTCATCGCCTGTCCCGACGTCGAGCGCGCCGAGGCGGTGCAGGCCGCCTGCCACACGCCGTACTTCCGGCCCTACACCAACCGCGACCTGGTCGGCTGCGAGTTGGGCGGCGCGGTGAAGAACGTGATCGCGCTGGCCTGCGGCATGGCCGAGGGCATGGGGTTCGGCGACAACACCCGCGCCTCGCTCATCACGCGCGGGCTGGCCGAGACCGCCCGGCTCGGCACCGCCCTCGGCGCGGAGCTGACCACCTTCGCCGGGCTGGCCGGACTCGGCGACCTGGTGGCCACCTGCAGCTCGCCGCTGTCGCGCAACCGGACCTTCGGGGAGCGGCTCGGCCGCGGGATGTCGCTGGAGGAGGTCCAGCGCACCACCCGGCAGGTGGCCGAGGGCGTCAAGAGCTGCCGCCCGGTGCTGGAGCTGGCCCGCGCGCACGACGTCGACGTGCCGCTCACCGAGGCGGTCGTGCGGGTGTGCCACGAGGGCGTGTCCGCGGCGCAGATCGTCAAGGAGATCATGTCCCGGGAAGCCAAGCCCGAGTGAGCGACCGGCCCGGGGACGGCGCCGGGGCGGCCCTCCCGGCCGGGTGGGGCGACGGCACCCGCTCGGTGCGCGCCGGTGACCTGCCCCCGGTGCCCGGCACGCCGCTGCGCCCCTCGCCGGTGTTCGCCGCCCCCTTCCACCTCGGCGACCTCCCGCCGCGGGCCGGCGGCGCCGACGCCTACGCCCGCACCGAGCACCCCACGTACCGGGCGTTCGAGACGGCGGTCGGCGAGCTCGACGGTGGCCGCTGCCTGTCCTTCGCCAGCGGGATGGCGGCGGTCGGCGCGGCGGTGATGGCCCTGGTCTCGGCGGGGGACCGGCTGGTGCTGCCCGCCGACGGCTATTACGCCACCCGTCTGCTGGCCCGCGACGAGCTGGCGCGGCTCGGCGTGCGCGTCGAGTACGTGCCCACCGTCGAGATGGACGACCTCGCCGCCCGCGGGGACCTCGACGGCGCACGCATGGTGCTCCTCGAGACGCCCAGCAACCCGCACCTCGACGTCTGCGACGTGGCCGCCGTCGCCCGGGCCACCCGGGCCGCCGGCGCGCTGCTCGCCGTCGACAACACCACCGCCACCCCGCTGGGGCAGCGGCCGCTGGCCCTGGGCGCCGACCTCAGCATCGGCGCCGACACCAAGGCGCTCACCGGGCACAGCGACCTGCTGCTCGGCCACGTCAGCACCGCCTCCGACGAGCTGTACGACCGGGTCAAGGGCTGGCGCGACCACACCGGCGCGACGCCGGGGGCCTTCGACGCGTGGCTGGGCCACCGGTCGATGAGCACGCTGGACCTGCGACTGGCCCGCCAGGCGGCCACCGCCGCGGAGGTGACGGCGGTGCTCGCCGACCACCCGGCCGTGACCGGCGTGCGCTGGCCGTGGCGGCCCGGGGACCCCTCCCACGCGCTGGCCACGCGCCAGATGCTGCGGCCGAACGGGGTGGTCTCCGCCGAGCTGGCCGACGAGGACGCGGTGTCCCGCTTCCTGGCCGCCGGCCGGCTGTGGACGGCGGCGACCAGCTTCGGCGGCGTGCACAGCACCGTCGACCGGCGGGCGCAGTGGGGCGGGGACGCCGTCCCGGCCGGGTTCCTGCGGTTCTCCTGCGGCGTCGAGGACACCGCCGACGTCGTCGCCGACCTCGTCACCGCTCTCGACGCCGCCGGCTGAGGGCGGCGGCCTCAGCTGCTGCGCGCGGCGCTGCGGGCCGCCGAGCGCCGGCGGGCGGCGGCCCGTGCGGTCAGCCAGCCGCTGATCGCGACGTAGTAGCCGATGTAGCCCAGGGACAGGACGAGGACCGCCGGGTGCGGGTCGGGCAGCTGGGCGAGCAGCACGGCGTAGGTGACCAGCCAGACGGCGGTCAGCGCCAGGCTCAGGCTGCGCAGCGCCTCGGTGCGCGAGGGGTAGAGGTAGCGCACCGGCACGAACACCAGCACCGAGCAGACGATCAGCAGCGCCGCCACGACCGGTTGGGACAGGTCCAGGACGACGACGTAGAAGGCGACGACGTTCCAGTAGCTCGGGAAGCCGAGGAAGGTGTGGTCGTCGGTCTTCGCGTCGACCCGGCAGAACTGGTAGCTGGAGGCCAGCAGCGGCAGCGCGGCCAGCACCCACCCGAGCGGGCCCTCGGGCAGCGCGCCGGTGGTCCACAGCAGCACGACGGGGGCGAAGGCGTAGGTCAGGTAGTCGACGATGTTGTCGAGCAGGGCGCCGTCGAACCAGGGGATGGTCTCCTTGACCCGCGCGCGCCGGGCCAGCATCCCGTCGGTGCCGTCGATGACCAGGGCGGCCAGGCCGATCCACAGCGCGGTGACCGCGTCGCCGTCCAGCGCGGCGAGCACCACCAGCAGCGCCAGCACCGAGCCGAGGGCGGTGTAGACGTGCACGGCCGCGCCGGCGACCCGCAGCGGGAGCGGGAACGGGCGCGCAGGAGCAGCCCCGTGCTCGTCGTCCCCCTGCTGAGCCGTCGTCGCCGGAGGTCGGGGGTCCACCGGAGGGGCCGCGTTCTCCCGCATCGCGTCGAGGCTCCCACACCGGCGGTGTGTCGGCCCTCCGGGAGACGCCGGACGCGCGGAGGACGTCCACTAGGGTCGGCCGCGATGAGCGGGACAGGCAGGGTGCGCGTCGCGGTCGTGTTCGGGGGGCGCAGCGCCGAGCACGCGATCTCCTGCGTCTCCGCCGGGAGCGTCATGGCGGCGCTGGACCCCGATCGCTACGAGGTGGTGCCGGTCGGCATCGCGCGCGACGGCCGCTGGGTGCTGCCCGACCCCGGTCAGCGGCTGGCCATCACCGACGGGCGGCTGCCGGAGGTGACCGGCGGGACGGCGGTGTCCCTGGTCGGCGACCCGGGCGGGCGCGGCCTGGCGGTGCTCGAGCCGGCCGCCGCGATCGGCCCGGCGCTCACCGAGGTCGACGTCGTGTTCCCCGTGCTGCACGGCACCTACGGCGAGGACGGCACCATCCAGGGCCTGCTGGAGATGAGCGGCCTGCCCTACGTCGGCTCGGGGGTGTTCGCCAGCGCCGCGTCGATGGACAAGGAGCACACCAAGAAGCTCCTCGCCGCCGCGGGCCTCGCGCAGGGCGACCACGTGGTCCTGCGCGACGCCGGTGGGGCGGTGTGCGCCGACCCCGACCTGCTCACCGCGGCCGACCGCGAGCGGCTGGGGCTGCCGGTCTTCGTCAAGCCCTCGCGCGCCGGGTCCAGCATCGGCATCACCAAGGTCACCGACTGGGCGCAGTTCCCCGGGGCGGTGGCCACCGCGGCCGCCGTCGACCCGAAGGTGGTCGTGGAGGCCGCCGTCCCCGGGCGGGAGATCGAGTGCGGCGTGCTGGCCGGCCGCGACGGCGGGCGGCCCGAGGCCAGCCTGCCGGCGGAGATCCGGCTGCGGCCGGGCACCGACTGGTACGACTTCGACGCCAAGTACCTCGAGGACGCCGTCGACTTCGACGTGCCGGCCGACCTGACGCCCGAGCAGACGAGGGCGGTGCAGGAGGCCTCCTGCCGGGCCTACCTCGCGATGGACTGCCAGGGCCTGGCCCGCGTCGACTTCTTCCTCGGCACCGGCCCGGACGGCGCCGAGCGGCTGGTCGTCAACGAGGTCAACACGATGCCGGGCTTCACCCCGATCTCGATGTTCCCGCGCATGTGGGCGGCCAGCGGGGTGTCCTACCCCGAGCTGGTGGACCGGCTGGTCGCCTCGGCGCTGGCGCGCGCGGGACGGCCGGGGGACGTCCGGACCCCCCGGTGACCGCGGGCCGGCTCCCCGCGCTGCTCACCGGCGTGCTGTCCCTGGGGATCACCGCCGGCTGCACGCCCACGGTGGCCGGCACCGCCACCCCCGCGGCGGCCTCCGGGACGCCGGAGAGCGTCGAGGACCTCGGCGCCCTGGTGCTGCCCGACGTGCCCTCCGGCCTGCCGCGCATCCCCGACGCCGACCTGCAGCCCCCGGCGGGTGCCAAGACCGTCGACGACGTGGCCGGCTACGCCGACGACCCCGCCCGCGAGCGGGCGGTGCTGCGCGACTACGGCTACCGCCACGGGTGGGAGCGCTTCTGGGGGGTCACGACCGGGCCGCTGACCACCGTCTTCGTCGACCAGTTCGACGACCCCGGCGGGGCGGCGGCCTACGCCGAGGACCTCGTGGGCAACGACGCCGCGGTCTACGACGGCGTCCTGCGGCGCGACCCGGCGGACCTGCCCGAGGGGTGCAGCCTGCTGACCGTCGCCGAGGTCGACCCGGCCACCCGGCTGAGCGGGCCGGCGGCGTTCGCCTGGTGCGGGCACGGGGTGTTCAGCGTCGGGGTGACCGTGGTCTCCACCAGCGAGGAGCAGGCCACCGACGAGGTGCGCGAGGTCGTGCTCGCCCAGTTCGCCCGGCTGCCACCGGCGTGAGGCCCTCGCGCGGGCCGGCTCAGCGGGCGGGGACGGTGCCGACCAGGACGTCGCTGAGCGCGGTGACCGGCGCGCTGTCGACGTCGGCGGGCAGGGTCACCTGCACGTACACGGCGCGGTCGACCGCCGTCCACACGGTCGCCCCGGGGTCGGACTGGTCGACGTACCAGGTGACCCCGTTGATGGTGAACAGCCCCTCCCCGGGGACCAGTCCGGCCGGCTGCGGGACGCCGCAGACGAGCACGACCGGCGGCTCGCCCCAGGCGGCGGCGTAGGGCGTGTCGGAGTCGACGAGGCGGGAGGGCTCGCCGAGCAGGTCGAGGGGGATGGCCTGCAGCAGCGGCGGGCAGTGCGCGTCGGCCTCGGGGGTCGGCGGCGGCACGTCGACCGGGAGGACGGGCAGGTCCGCGCGCTGCTCCCCGGTCGTGCCGCCGACGTCGGCCACCGCGGCGGCGTCGTCCTGCTCCTCACCGCCCAGCACGTTGACCAGCACGGCCAGCACGACCAGCACCGGGACGACGACGGCGGTCGTGATCAGCGCGACCCGTCGCAGCGGGTCGGGGCGCGGCGCCGGCCCGGCGGCCGTGCCGTCCGGGGTGTCGCTCGGGGCGGGGGTGTCCTCGCTCAGCGGCTCAGATGTTGACGACGGGACAGGTCAGCGTGCGCGTGATGCCGTCGACCGACTGCACGCGGGCGACCACCAGGCGGCCCAGCTCGTCGACCGTCTCGGCCTCGGCGCGGACGATGACGTCGTAGGGGCCGGTGACGTCCTCGGCTTTCGTCACGCCGGCGATCTCGCCGATCGTGGTGGCCACCTGGGCGGCCTTGCCGACCTCGGTCTGGATCAGGATGTAGGCGTGGACCACGGGACGACCTTCCTCGGGCGGCGCTGCCGGTGCCCCGGCACCGGCGGGCGGATCGGCTCGCAACCTACCGCAGCTCCCTGGGGGGCCCGGTGACACGGCCCCGGCCGCTGGTCGGCCGCGGCGACCTCGCCGACAGCGTGCGGGTCGTCGGCGAGTTCGGGGTCATCGCCCGGGTGGTCGCCCGCGCCGGGTCGGCCGAGGCCGCCGAGGTCGGCCCGGGCGACGACGCCGCCGTGCTGCGCGTTCCCGACGGCCGGGTGGTCGCCACCACCGACGTCCTCGTGGAGGGCCGCCACTTCCGCCGCGACTGGTCCTCGGCCGAGGACGTGGGACACAAGGCCGCCGCCGCCAACCTCGCCGACGTGGCCGCGATGGGCGGGGTGGCGACCGCACTGCTGGTCGGGCTGGCCTGCCCGGCGGACACGCCCACGTCCTGGCTGGAGGGAGTCGCCGCGGGCATGGCCGCCGAGTGCGCTCCGCTGGGCGCCGCGGTGGTGGGCGGGGACACCGTCGCCTCCGCACCCGACAGCGGGTCGGTCGTCCTGTCGGTGACCGCCCTGGGCGACCTGCGCGGGCGGGCGCCGGTGCTGCGCTCGGGCGCCCGGCCCGGCGACGTCCTCGCCGTCGCCGGCCGCCTGGGCTGGTCGGCGTGCGGGCTGGCCGTCCTGCGCCGCGGGTTCAGCAGCCCGATCGCCGCGGTGGCCGCGCACCGCCGTCCGACCCCGCCCTACGCCGCCGGGCCGGCCGCCGCGGACGCCGGGGCCACCGCGATGTGCGACGTCAGCGACGGCCTGCTCGCCGACGCCGGCCACCTCGCTGAGAGCAGCCGCGTCGTGGTCGACGTCGACCGGGCCGCGCTCGTGCGGGCGGCGCTGGAGCCGCCGGGGCCGATGCAGCAGGTGGCCGCCGCGCTCGGCGTCGACCCGCTGGCATGGGTGCTCACCGGTGGCGAGGACCACGCGCTGCTGGCCACCTTCCCGGCGGGCGCCGCGCTGCCGGAGGGCTTCGTGACGATCGGGGAGGTCCGGGCGGGGGACCCGGGGGTGCTCGTGGGCGGGGAGCCGGCGGCGGCCGTCGTCACCGCCGTCGGGGCGGGGAGGGCCGGGCATGTCCACTTCGGCTGAGTCCCCCCGGGCGCAGGTGCGGCTGCGCGACGGCTCGACGGCCCTGCTGCGGGCGGTGCCCTACGACGACCCCGTGGCGCGCGCGCTCGTCGCGCGGGTGCAGCAGGAGTACGTCGCCCGCTACGGCGGGCCGGACGAGGCCGCCGTCGACCCCGCGGAGTTCGTGCCGCCGGCCGGCCTGTTCCTCGTGGCCGAGGTCGGCGGCGTGCCGGCCGGCTGCGGCGCGTGGCGGCGGCACACCGAGGGCGACGACCCGACGGTCGCCGAGGTCAAGCGGGTCTACGTGGAGCCGGCGTTCCGCCGCCGGGGACTGGCGCAGGTGCTGGTGGCCGCGCTGGAGGACTCGGCCCGCCGCGCCGGGTACCGCTCGGTGGTCCTCAACTCCGGTGACCGGCAACCCGAGGCGATCGCGCTCTACGAGGGCCTGGGGTACGGGCCCGTCGCCGGGTACGGCATCTACGCCGGCGGGCCGGGCGCGGTGTTCCTGGGCAAGCGGCTGAGCGGGCCGGCGGACGAGAGCGAGGAGCGGGCATCGTGAGGGTGGACGGCGTGAGGGCGGGCGTCGTGACGATCTCCGCGTCCTACGGCGCGGGCGGCCCGGAGGTGGGCCCGGCCGTGGCCGAGCGGCTCGGCCTGCCGTTCCACGACCGCGCGATCCCGGCGCAGGTCGCCGGGCGGCTGGGCGTCTCGCAGGACGACGCCGAGGCCAACGACGAGCGGGTGGTCCGCGGCCTGTGGCGGCTGGTGGCCTCGCTCGGCGCCATGCCCGACCCGGTGGGCGGCGTGGTGCCCGTGCCCCCGCAGCCCGACGAGCGGGCCTACCGGCAGCACACCGAGGAGGTGCTGCACGAGATCGCCGACGGCGCGGGCGGCGTCGTCCTCGGCCGGGCGGCGGCCCTGGTGCTGCGCGACCGGGGCGACGCGCTGCACGTCCGGCTCGACGGGCCACCGGAGGCGCGGCTGCGGGCGGCGGTGGAGCGCTACGGGCGCCCGGAGGACGAGCTGCGGCGGGAGATGCAGGCCAACGACCGGACGCGGGAGGCCTACGTGCGGCACTTCTACCGCTGCGACCCGGCGGCGGCGCAGCACTACCACCTCGTCGTCGACGGGACGGCGCTGCCGCTGGGCACCGTCGCCGACCTCGTCGTCGCCGCGGCGCGGGCCCGGGGGATCGGGGCGGACTGACGCCGCTGCCCCGGCGGCGGCGCCCGGCCGCGGCACGGCGCCGATCAGGTGCACCTGCCGCAGGTCGGGGCGGGAGGGGTCGACGGCGACCCGGGAGCGGTGCTGCACGGTCGCGCCGGCGTGCGCGTCACCGGCCACGCCCAGGCCCTCGACCGGGCGCACCGCCGGGACCACGGCCTCGCCGAACCGGTGCTCGCCGTCGCGGCTGACCGCGACGACCCCTCCCGGCGACAGGAAGGACCCCGGAGGTCAGCTGACCTCCGGGGTCCGCCCGGCCGTGGCCGGGGTGCGCTCGGCGGGCCCGCGACCGGGCGCCACCCGGCGCGTTATGCGCGGACGACCTTGCCCGCGCGGATGCACGAGGTGCAGGCGTTGATGCGGCGGCGGTTGCCGGGGGCGACCAGCGCCCGCACCGACTGGATGTTCGGGTTCCAACGGCGCGGCGTGCGGCGGTGCGAGTGCGACACCGACATACCGAAACCGGGCCCCTTGCCACAGACATCGCACACGGCAGCCACGGTGGATCACTCCCAGAGGTTCGTTTATCGAGACGGCGGCGCACGGAGGCGACCGCGAGACCGTCCGTCAGTCTAACCGCTCGCCCGCGGGACCGTCGCCGAGGCCGCAGGGGCCGCCGTCCGCCGGGTGCGCGGCGGACGGGGCCGTCGGTGTCCGCAGGTACATTCCGGCCGTGCTGGAGGCGCTCGACGACGCCGCGGTCGGCCGGTGGTGCCGGGCCGCGGTCACGGCGCTGTCCGCCGGCCGGGACGCGCTCGACGAGCTCAACGTCTTCCCCGTGCCCGACGGTGACACCGGCACCAACCTGCTGCTCACCGCGCAGGCCGCCGTGGCGGCCCTCGACGACGCCGGTGCCGGCGGGAGCGAGCCGGCCTGGGCGGTGCTCGCCCGGGGCGCGGTCCTCGGCGCCCGCGGCAACAGCGGCACGATCCTCGCCCAGCTGCTGCGCGGCCTGTCCGACCACCTGGCCGGCGAGCCGCCCGCCGACGGCCCGGTGCTCGCCGCCGCGCTGCAGAAGGCCGCCGACGGCGCCTACACCGCCGTCGCCGACCCCGAGGAGGGCACCTTCCTCACCGTCGCGCGGGCGGGCGCCGAGGCGGCCGGGGCCGCCGTCGCCGCGGGCCGCACCGCGCTCGCCGACGTCGTCGTGGCCGCGGCCGACGGTGCGCGGGCCGCGCTGGAGGCCACCCCCGCGCAGCTCGACGTCCTCCGCGACGCCGGGGTGGTCGACGCGGGGGGCGCCGGCCTGTGCCTGGTCCTCGACGCGCTGGTCACCACGGTCACCGGCGTGGAGCCCGCGCGCCCGGCGCTGCGCACCCGCCCGGCCCGGCGCAGCGACCCCGGGCACACCCCGCACCAGCCCCCGCCCGGCCCGGGCAGCGAGGTGCAGTACCTGCTGGCCGACTCCGGCGAGGCCGCCGTCGCCCGGCTGCAGACCCGGCTGGCCGCCCTCGGCGACAGCCTGGTCGTCGTCGGCGTCGACACCCCGGCCGGCCGGCAGTGGAACGTGCACGTGCACACCAGCGACGTCGGCGGCGCCATCGAGGCCGGCATCGAGGCCGGCCGCCCGCACGGCATCACCGTCACCCCGCTGGCGCCGGTCCTCCCCGCCGCCCCGGTGCCCGGCCGCCGCGCCGTCGTGGCGATCGTCCCCGGCGACGGCCTGGCGGAGCTGTTCACCGGCGAGGGCGTCCGGGTGGTCACCTGCGGGCCCGGCGGTGTCACCGAGGACGAGGTGCTCGCCGAGGTGGTGGCCTCCGCCGCCGCCGAGGTCGTCCTGCTCCCCAACGACCCCACGCTGACCCCCGCGGCGTCCCGGGCCGCCGACCGCGCCCGCGACCTCGGCCGCGACGTCGCCGTCGTGCCGACCCGCTCCCCGGTGCAGGGCCTGGCCGCCGTCGCCGTCGCCGACCCCGCCCGCCGCTTCGGCGACGACGTCGTCGGCATGGCCGAGGCCGCGGCCGCCACCCGCTGGGCCGAGGTGACCGTCGCCGAGCAGGAGGCCCTCACCAGCGCCGGCCCGTGCCGCCCCGGCAACGTGCTCGGCTCGGCCGAGGGCGACGTCGTGGTGGTGGGCGCCGACCTCGCCGTCGTCGCCTGCGACCTGCTCGACCGGCTGCTGTCGGCCGGCGGGGAGATGGCCACCCTCCTCGTCGGCGCCGACGCCGCGCTCGGCGACGCCGTCTGCGCGCACCTGGCCACCGCCCACCGGACGGTCGAGGTCGTCCGCTACGACTCCGGGGCGGCGATCCCGCTCCAGGCAGGGGTGGAGTGACGTGGCGGTCACCCTCGACACCGACCTCTCCCGCGTCCTCGGCGCCAAGACCGCCCGGGCGATGGCCGACTCCCTCGACCTGCGCACCGTCCGCGACCTGCTGCGCCACTACCCGCGCCGCTACGCCCGGCGCGGCGAGATGACCAGGCTCGACGACCTGCAGGTCGGCGACCGCGTCACCGTGCTCGCCCAGGTCCGCCGGGTCACCACGCGGAGGATGCGCAACCGGCCCGGCTCCCTCACCGAGGTCACCGTCGGCGACGGCGCGGGGGAGATGCAGCTGGTCTTCTTCAACCGGAAGCACGGCCAGCTCCGCGAGGGCGCCTGGGGGCTGTTCGCCGGGACGGTCGGGGAGTACCGGCGGAGCAAGCAGTTCGCCCACCCCGACTTCCACCTCATCAGCGGTGACGACGACGAGGACTGGGCGCGCGCGCTCATCCCGATCTACCCGGCCAGCAAGGACGTCTCCAGCTGGGTGGTGCAGAAGTCGGTCAAGCTGCTGCTCGACGCCGCCGGCGGTTTCGGCTTCGTCGACGACCCGCTGCCCGAGGACCTGCGCGCCCGCCACGGCCTGCTCAGCCTCCCGGCGGCGCTGCTCGACGTCCACCGGCCCACCTCGCAAGCCGACGTCGAGCGGGCCGAGGACCGGCTCAAGTGGGACGAGGCGATCACCCTGCAGCTCGTCCTCGCCGCTCGCCGCCGCGCCGCCTCCCTGGAGCCCGGCACCGCCCGCCCGCGCCGACCCGGCGGCCTGCTCGACGCCGTCGACGCCGCGCTGCCCTTCACCCTCACCGAGGGTCAGCGCGAGGTGGGGGAGGAGCTGGCCGCCGAGCTCGACAGCGACCGGCCCATGCACCGCCTCCTGCAGGGCGAGGTCGGCTCGGGCAAGACCGTCGTCGCGCTGCGCGCCATGGCCCAGGTCGTCGACGCCGGCGGCCAGGCCGCGCTGCTGGCCCCCACCGAGGTCCTGGCCGCCCAGCACGCGCGCAGCATCGCCGGCATGCTCGGCCCGCTCGCCCGCGCCGGCGAGCTCGACGGCGACCCCGCGGGCACGGAGGTCGTGCTGCTCACCGGCTCGCTCAAGGCCGCCGCCCGCCGCACCGCCCGCGCGGCGGTCGCCGACGGCAGCGCCGGCATCGTCGTCGGCACCCACGCGCTGCTCCAGGAGGGCGTCGACTTCGCCGACCTCGGCCTGGTCGTCGTCGACGAGCAGCACCGCTTCGGCGTCGAGCAGCGCGACGCCCTGCGGGCCAAGGGCAACCGGCCGCCGCACGTGCTCGTCATGACCGCCACGCCGATCCCGCGCACCGTCGCGATGACCGTCTACGGCGACCTGGAGACCTCCGTCCTGCGGCAGCTGCCCAGCGGCCGCGGCGGCGTGGCCAGCTCGGTGGTGCCGGTCAGCGACAAGCCGGCGTGGCTCGACCGGGCGTGGGAGCGGCTGCGCGAGGAGGTCGCCGCCGGCCGGCAGGCCTACGTCGTCTGCCCGCGCATCGGCGACGACGACACCGGCAGCGCCGAGACCGACGCCCCCGAGGACGCCGACGGCGCCCCGGACGACGACGCCGGCGGGAACGGCGACCGCCGCCCGCCGCTGGCCGTCCTCGACGTCGCCGAGGGGCTGCGCGAGGGGCCGCTGGCCGGCCTGCGCATCGACGTCCTGCACGGGCGGCTGACGCCCGAGGACAAGGAGGCCCGCATGCGCGCCTTCGCCGCCGGGGAGACCCAGGTCCTGGTGGCCACCACGGTCGTCGAGGTCGGCGTCGACGTGCCCAACGCCACGGTGATGGTGGTCATGGACGCCGACCGCTTCGGCGTCAGCCAGCTGCACCAGCTGCGCGGCCGGGTCGCCCGGGGGAGGCACCGGGGGCTGTGCCTGCTGGTCACCGAGGCCCGGGAGACGACGGCGACCGGTCACCGGCTGGCCGCCGTCGCGGGCACCTCCGACGGCTTCGAGCTCGCCCGCCTGGACCTCGAGACCCGCCGCGAGGGCGACGTCCTCGGCGCCGCCCAGTCCGGCCGGCGCTCGACGGTGAAGCTGCTGTCCCTGCTGGAGGACGAGGAGCTCATCGCCGCCGCCCGCGCGGAGGCCACCGCGCTGCTGGCCACCGACCGCGGCCTGGCCGACCACCCGGGCCTGGCCGCCGAGGTCGCCGCGCTGGCCACCGACGAGCGCGCGACCTACCTCGAGAAGGCCTGAGGGAGGCGGGCGGGTGACGAGGCTGATCTCCGGCGTCGCCCGGGGACGGCGGCTGAAGGTGCCGCCGAGCGGCGTCCGGCCCACCGGCGACCGCGCCCGCGAGGGGTTGTTCAACAGCCTGGGCAGCCTGCTCGACCTCGACGGCGCCACCGTGCTCGACCTCTACGCGGGCTCCGGCGCGCTGGGCCTGGAGGCGCTCTCGCGCGGTGCCGACGCGGCGGTGTTCGTGGAGAACGGCCCGCGGGTGCTGCCGGTGCTGCGCGGCAACGTCGCCACGGTCGGCCTGCCCGGGGCCCGCGTCGTGGCCGGTCCCGTGCGCGCCGTCGTGTCCGGCCCGCCGCCGGCGCGCTTCGACCTGGTGCTCGCCGACCCGCCGTACTCGACGTCCGCCGGCGAGGTGCGCCACGTCCTGTCCGCGCTGGTGGCGGGGGAGTGGCTGGCGCCCGGGGCCGTGGTCGTCGTGGAGCGGCCGGCGCGCGGGGAGCCGGAGGAGTGGCCGACACCCCTGGAGGGGATCCGCGACCGGCGCTACGGGGAGGCCCTGCTCCGGTACGGTCGGTTCCCGTGAGGCGAGCGGTCTGTCCCGGGTCGTTCGACCCGGTCACCAACGGCCACGTGGACGTCATCAACCGCGCCGCCGCGCTGTACGACGAGCTGGTCGTGGCCGTGCTGGTCAACCCCGGGAAGGCCGGCCTGTTCACCGTCGACGAGCGCATGGAACTGCTGCGCGAGGCGGTGGCCGAGCTGCCGAACGTCGTCGTCGACAGCTTCAGCGGACTGCTGGTCGACTACTGCCTCAGCCACGACATCCCGGTGGTGGTCAAGGGCCTGCGCGCCGTCGGGGACTTCGAGTACGAGCTGCAGATGGCGCAGATGAACCGGGAGCTGGCCGGCGTCGAGACGCTGTTCGTGCCCACGGCGCCGCAGGTCGGGCACCTGTCCTCGAGCCTGGTCAAGCAGATCGCCACCTTCGGCGGCGACGTGTCGCGGCTGGTGCCCAAGGGCGTGCTCGACCGGCTCCTGGCGCAGCAGGAGGCAGCGACACAGGACGCCGCGCAGCCGGACGCGGCGCAGCAGGACGGCGGCCGACCGTGACGGAGGTCGTCTACCGGCTCTACGAGGTCGTCGACGAGCTCAGCCGGGTCATCGAGAGCGCCCGCAGCGTGCCGATGTCGGGCTCGTGCATGGTCCCGCGCGACCACCTGCTCGACCTGCTCGACGACCTGCGGGAGAACCTCCCCGAGGAGGTGCACGCCGCCGGCGCGATCGTCGAGCAGCGCACCGAGATCCTCGAGCAGGCCCAGGCCGAGGCCGAGCAGCTGACCGGCCGCACCCGCGAGGAGGCCGACCGGCTGGTGGCCGCCGCGCGCCGTCAGCGCGAGGAGGTCATCGGCACCGCCCGGCGGCAGCGTGACGAACTGCTCACCCAGGCGCAGGCCGAGGCCGAGGAGCTGCTCGCCCAGGCCGAGGCCGAGGCCGACCGGCTGCTCGGGGAGGCGCAGGCCCACCACGAGGCGCTGCTCGCCGACGCCCGGGCCCAGCAGGCCGAGATCCTCGCCGCCGCCCAGGCCGAGCACGACCGGCTGGTCACCGAGACCGAGGTCTACCGCGGCGCGGTCAGCCGCTCCGACGAGCTCGGCGCCCAGACGGTGGCCGAGGTCAACCGGATGCGCGCCGAGGTCGACGAGTACGTCGACACCCGGCTGGCCGACTTCGGCACCACCCTGGAGCGGATGCTGCGCTCGGTGGAGAAGGCCCGCTCGACGCTGCGCGACTCCTGAGCCCGCGACGATCAGGTGACCTGATCGTCGCGCGTCCTCCCCGACGTCCCACGGTCGGGGAGGACACCGCACGGTCGGGGAGGACACCGCACGATCAGGGACCCTGGTCATCGCGTCCTCCCGTGGGCACCTGCGGGGACTCCCGCTGCGGCGGACGGCGTCGTCGGGGGATCGGGTAGTCTCGGGTGCTGGTCCACCGGTGACCTCCCCGGGCCGGATCCCCCCACTGACGACCGCGAGTACTGACATGCCTGCCGCACCGCACCGCTCAGGCGCCGCGTCCACGGACGCCCGGCGTCCCACCGTCAACCCCTGGGCCGTCGAACTGCGCGAGCTCGGCCGCCGGGCCGGCTCGATGCAGGAGCTCGACCGCACCGTGCCCGCGCCCCCGGACTGGCGGCTCGAGCTGATCGGCGTCCCCGAGGGGGCGCCGGTGCACCTGCGGCTGCGGCTGGAGTCGGTGATGGAGGGCGTGCTGGTCTCCGGGGACGTCGAGGTCCCGGTCGAGGGCCAGTGCGCCCGGTGCCTCGACCCGGTCCGGGACACCCTCGGGCTCGACGTCCAGGAGCTCTACGCCTACCCGGGCAGCACCACCGAGGCCACCAGCGAGGAGGACGAGGTCCGCCTCGTCGAGGGCGAGCGGATCGACCTGGAGCCGATGGTCCGCGACACCGTGGTCCTGGCCCTACCGCTCTCGCCCACCTGCACCGAGGACTGCGCGGGCCTGTGCTCGGGCTGCGGACAGCGCCTCGACGACCTGCCGGCCGACCACTCGCACGAGCTGCTCGACCCCCGCTGGGCCGGGCTCGCCGGCTTCGCCACCACCGGAGCGGTCACCGACCGTCCGGACGACCCTGAGGAGAACTGACCGTGGCCGTCCCGAAGCGGAAGATGTCCCGCGCCAACACCCGCGCCCGCCGGTCGCAGTGGAAGGCGAGCGCCCCCACGCTCACCCCCTGCCCGAACCGTGCCTGCGGTCAGCTCAAGCCGCCGCACCAGGCCTGCCCGAACTGCGGCCAGCACGCCGGCCGCCAGGTCCTCTCGGTCTGACCCGGCCGGACGTGGGCAGCGCCGTCTCCCGCACCCCGGTCGTGCCGGACGGCGCGCCCGCGGGTCAGGCGCACGCCGACCGCGCGGCCGCCTGGCTGCTCGACGCCCTGGGCGTCGAGCTGCCCGGCGGCCTGCTGGCCCTGGCGCTGACCCACCGCTCCTACGCCTACGAGCACGGCGGCCTGCCGACCAACGAGCGCCTGGAGTTCCTGGGCGACTCGGTGCTCGGCCTGGTCGTCACCGACGAGCTCTACCGCAGCCAGCCCGACCTGCCCGAGGGCCGGCTGGCCAAGCTGCGCGCCTCGGTGGTCAACATGACCTCCCTGGCCGGGGTCGCCCGGCGGCTCGGGGCCGGCGGGCTGGGCCCGCACCTGCTGCTGGGCCGCGGCGAGGAGACCACCGGCGGGCGCGAGAAGGACTCGATCCTCGCCGACGCGCTCGAGGCGCTGATCGGCGCGGTGCACCTGGGCCTGGGCCTCGACGTCGCCAGCGCCCTGGTGCACCGCCTGTTCGACCCGCTGCTGCGCGAGGCGGCCACGCGGGGCGCGGGCCTGGACTGGAAGACCAGCCTGCAGGAGCTCGGGGCCGCCCGCGGCCTCGGTGCGCCGGTCTACGACGTCTCCGACGAGGGTCCGCCGCACGCCAAGACGTTCACCGCCGCGGTGTCGCTCGCCGACGTCGTCCGCGGTCGCGGCACCGGCCGCACCAAGAAGGCCGCCGAGCAGGAGGCCGCCGAGGCCGCCTGGCTGGCGATCTCGGCCGGGAGCTGACCGTGCCAGAGCTGCCCGAGGTCGAGGTGGTGCGGCGCGGCCTGGAGCGCTGGGTCGCCGGGCGCACCGTGGCCGCCGTCGAGGTGCACCACCCGCGCGCGGTCCGCCGGCACCTCGAGGGCGCCGACGACTTCACCGCCGCGCTGACCGGCCGCACCCTCACCGCCGCCCACCGCCGCGGCAAGTACCTGTGGCTGCCCGTGGCCGAGGCGGACGGCAGCCCGACCGGCCGGGCGCTCGTCGCGCACCTGGGCATGAGCGGCCAGCTGCTGGTGGAGAAGCCCGCGCAGCCCGACGAGACCCACCTGCGGGCCCGGTTCACCTTCACCGACGGCGGCCGCGAGCTGCGCTTCGTCGACCAGCGCACCTTCGGCGGCCTGGTCGTGGAGGACGCCCCCGGCGGGGACGACATCCCACCCCGGCTGGCGCACATCGCCGTCGACCCGCTCGACCCCTCCTTCGACGAGGCCGGCTTCAGCGCCGCGCTGCGCCGGCGGCGCACCGAGGTCAAGCGCGCCCTGCTCGACCAGACGCTCGTCGGCGGCGTCGGCAACATCTACGCCGACGAGTCGCTGTGGCGGGCGCGGCTGCACGGCACCCGGCCCACCGACCGGCTCACCCGCGCCCAGGTCGCCGGCCTGCTCGACGGCGTCCGCAGCGTCCTCGGTGAGGCGCTGGCGCAGGGCGGCACCTCCTTCGACTCCCTCTACGTGGACGTCAACGGGCAGAGCGGCTACTTCTCGCGCTTCCTGGCCGTCTACGGCCAGGTCGACCGACCCTGCCCGCGCTGCGGCACGGCGATCGTCCGGGAGTCCTTCATGAACCGGTCGAGCTACAGCTGCCCGCGCTGTCAGCCCCGCCCCCGGGCCCGCCGGTGAGCACCGTGCGGGTGCACGCCCTCGTCTCCGGCGTGGTGCAGGGCGTCGGCTACCGCTGGTTCGTGCGCGGCCTGGCCGACACCGCGGGCCTGTCGGGGTGGGCGCGCAACCTGCCCGACGGCCGCGTCGAGGTGGAGCTGGAGGGCCCGGAGGACGACGTCCGCGCCGTCGTCGCCGCGCTCGACGGCCGTCGCGCGCCCGGCTCGGTCACCGGCGTGGTGCACGAGGAGCGCCCGGTGCAGGGGGGATCGGGCTTCACCACCGCGTGACGAAGACGACATCCCCCCGACACGGCGGGTGTCCCGTCCTGCCGTTGACCTGCGTGTCGGTGGGTGTCACCCTTGAGGCACCGAGCCCGCGCCGACCACGTCTGGGGCGCTGGGCACCCCTCGAGCTGTGAGAGGCCGTTTCGCCATGGCCAAGGCCCTGTTCGGTTCCGTCGTGTCGGGCGCGGAGCTCCGCGTACTCGAGGAGAACGCGGTGCTGCGGGCCCGGGTGCGCCGGCTGGAGCGCGAGCTCGAGCAGCTGCGCACCCAGCGCGACGCGGCCCGCGACGCCGCCATAGCCTCCGAGCTGCTCAGCCTCGCCGGCGACAACGCCGAGCCCGCGCTGGCCTGAGGAAGGACCCCCTGCTCCCCGCCACTCGCAGGCTCGTGGTGGGCCCTGCAGGGGGCCGCCCGTGCACCTCTCCAGCCTGACGCTCAAGGGCTTCAAGTCCTTCGCGTCCCCGACGACGCTGCGCCTCGAGCCCGGCATCACCGCCGTCGTCGGCCCGAACGGCTCGGGCAAGTCCAACGTCGTCGATGCCATCGCCTGGGTCCTGGGCGAGCAGGGCGCCAAGAGCCTGCGCGGCGGCAAGATGGAGGACGTCATCTTCGCCGGCACCGCCGGCCGCGCCGCGCTCGGCCGGGCCGAGGTGACGCTCACGATCGACAACACCGACGGCGCCCTGCCGATCGACTACACCGAGGTCTCGGTCACCCGCCGCATGTACCGCTCCGGCGAGAGCGAGTACGAGATCAACGGCGACAAGGTGCGGCTGCTCGACGTCCAGGAGCTGCTCAGCGACGCCGGCATCGGCCGGGAGATGCACGTCATCGTCGGCCAGGGCCAGCTCGACGCCGTCCTCTCCGGCCGCCCTGAGGACCGCCGCGCCTTCGTCGAGGAGGCCGCGGGCGTCCTCAAGCACCGCAAGCGCAAGGAGAAGGCGCTCCGCAAGCTCGACGCGATGCAGGCCAACCTCGACCGGCTGGCCGACCTCACCGCGGAGCTGCGCCGCCAGCTCAAGCCGCTGGGCCGCCAGGCCGAGGTCGCCCGGCGGGCGGCCGGCGTCCAGGCCGACCTGCGCGACGCCCGTCTGCGGCTGCTCGCCGACGACCTCGTCGGCCTGCGCGACGCCCTGGACAGGGACGTCGCCGACGAGACCGCCGCCCGCGCGCGCCGGGCCGTCGTCGAGGCCGAGCTGGCCGGGGTGGCGCGCCGGGAGAGCGAGCTGGAGGCCGCACTGGCCGCCGACGCCCCGCGCCTGGGCACCGCCCAGGACACCTGGTACCGGCTCTCCTCGCTCGGCGAGCGCTTCCGCGGCGTCGCCCAGCTGGCCGCCGAGCGGCACCGCCACCTCATCGCCGCCGGCCCCGCGGCGACCGGCGGCCGCGACCCCGACCAGCTCGAGGCCGAGGCCGACCGGGTCGCGGCCACCGAGGCCGAGCTGGCCTCCGGGCTGGAGGCCGAGCGCGGCCGGCTGGCCACCGCCGTCACCGCCCGCGCGGGGCTGGAGGAGACCCTGGCCGCCGAGGAGCGCGCCTGGGTGGCCGCCACCCGCGCGCTGGCCGACCGCCGCGAGGGACTGGCCCGCCTGTCGGGCAGGGTCGCCGCCGCGCGGTCGCGCGCCGCCGCCGGGACCGCCGAGGTCGAGCGGCTGGCGCAGGCCGGCGCCGAGGCCACCGAGCGGGCCGACGCCACGCAGGCCCGACTGGCCGAGCGCCGCGCCACGGTCGCCGACGCCGACGACGAGGACGCCACGCTGGTCGCCGCGCACACCGACGCGGTCACCGCGCACACCGCCGCGGCCCGCGCGGTCACCGAGCTGGCCGACGCCGAGCGGGCCGCCGAGCGCGACCGCGCCTCCTGGGCGGCCCGCCGCGACGCGCTCGCGCTCGGGCTGGCCCCGGCCGACGGCGCCGCCGCGGTCCTCTCGGCCGGGCTGGCGGCCGTGCGGGGACCGGTCGCCGAGCGGATCACCGTCGCAACCGGCGCCGAGGTGCCGCTGGCCGCGGCGCTCGGCGGGCTGGCCGAGGCCGTCGTCGTCACCGGGGTGGCCGGGGCCGCGGCCGCGCTGGCGCACCTGCGCGAGGCCGACGCCGGGCGGGCCGGGCTGCTGGTCACCGGCGGGCCGCCCTCGCTGCCGCGGGAGGGCTGGCCGGCGCTGCCCGAGGGCCTGCGGTGGGCGCGCGACCTCGTCGAGGCGCCCGAGGAGCTGCGGCCGGCGCTGGACCGCGCGCTCGACCGCGTCGCCGTCGTCCCGAGCCTGGAGGCGGCCGGGGCGCTGGTGGTCACCCACCCCCGCGTGCGGGCGGTGACCGCCGACGGCGACCTCGTGGGCGCCGACTGGGCCACCGGCGGCTCGGCGAACACCCCGTCGAACCTGGAGGTGCGCGCCCGCGTCGACGAGGCGGGGCGCGAGCTGGCCGCCGCCGCCGAGCGCGCCGCCGACCTGGCCGACCGGCTGGCCGCCGCCCGCGAGACCGCCCGCGCCCGCTCCGCCGACGTCGACGCCGCGCTGGCCGCCCGGCAGGCCGCCGACCGCAGCCGCTCGACGCTGGCCGCGGAGCTCGCCGAGCTCGGTGCCGCGGCCCGGTCGGCGGCTGCCGAGGCGGAGCGCTCCGCGGTCGCGCAGCGGCGGGCCGAGCGGGCGCTGGAGGAGTCGGCGTCCGCGCTGGCCGAGCTGGAGGCGCGGCTGGCCGAGGCCGAGGCGGCCCCGCTGGAGGAGGAGCCCTCGCCCGAGCAGCGCGACCGGCTCCGGCTGGAGGTCACCGCCGCCCGGCAGGCCGAGACCGAGGCGCGGCTGGCCGTGCGCACCGCCGAGGAGCGCGCCCGCGCGCTGTCCGGCCGCGCCGACGCGCTGCGCCGCCAGGCCCGTCAGGAGCGGGCCGCCCGCGAGCGCGCCGCCGCCGCCCGGCTGGCCCGCCGCCGCGGGGCCGAGGTCGCCGCGCGCGTGCGGGCCGGCGCCGAGGAGGCGCTCGCCGCGCTGGTCACCTCGCTGGCCCGGGCCGCCGCCGAGCGGGACGAGCTGGCCCGGCAGCGCACCGCCCGCGAGGCCGAGCTGCTCGAGGTCCGCACGCGGGTCCGCACGGCGACGGCGGAGCTCGAGCGGCTCACCGACGAGGTGCACCGCGACGAGGTGGCCCGCGCCGAGCAGCGGCTGCGCATCGAGGCACTGGAGGAGCGGGCCGCCGAGGAGTTCGGCGTCGACCTGCCCACGCTGGTCGCCGAGTACGGGCCGGCCGCGCCGGTGCCGCCGACGCCGGCGCAGGTGGCCGCCGCCGAGGCCGCGGGGGAGCCCGAGCCGGAGCCGGTGCCCTACGACCGCGCCGTCCAGGAGCGCCGCGCCGCCCGGGCCGAGCGCGACCTGACCACCCTCGGCAAGGTCAACCCGCTGGCGCTGGAGGAGTTCGCGGCGCTGGAGGAGCGGCACACGTTCCTCGCCACCCAGCTCGAGGACCTCAGGGCCACCCGGCGCGACCTGCTCACCGTCGTCCGGGAGGTCGACGGGCGCATCCACGACGTCTTCGCCGCCGCGTTCGCCGACGTCGCCCGGGAGTTCGAGGGTGTGTTCGCCACGCTGTTCCCCGGCGGTCAGGGGCGGCTGGTGCTCACCGACCCCGAGGACATGCTCACCACCGGCGTGGAGATCGAGGCCCGCCCGCCCGGCAAGAAGGTCAAGCGGCTCTCCCTGCTGTCCGGCGGCGAGCGCTCGCTGACCGCCGTCGCCCTGCTCGTGGCGATCTTCCGCGCCCGCCCGTCGCCGTTCTACGTGCTCGACGAGGTCGAGGCCGCCCTCGACGACGTCAACCTCGGCCGGCTGCTCACCCTCGTCGAGCAGCTGCGGTCGACGTCGCAGCTGATCGTCATCACCCACCAGAAGCGGACGATGGAGATCGCCGACGCGCTCTACGGCGTGAGCATGCGCGGCGACGGCATCACCGGCGTCATCAGCCAGCGCCTGCGCGAACCCGACGCTGCGCCCGTCTGACGGCCCTCCTGCAGGGGCCCGCCGCGAGCCTGCGAGCGGTGGGGGGCAGGAGGGTCCTTCCGCTACACACCGGAGGGGACGAGCAGGTCGACGGCGAGCGGGAGGTGGTCCGAGGCGCCGCCGCCGTCGAGCACCCGCGCGCCGGCCACCTCGATGCCGGGCGTCACCCACACCTGGTCGATCCGCACGTGCGGCGCGCGCGCCGGGTGGGTCAGGCCCTCCTCGCGCTGCCAGAACCGCCACCGGGCCTGGTCGTCCCGCTCGGTGGCCAGCGCCCACGCGTCGGCGAAGGACTCGCGCAGCGGCGCCAGCTCGGGGGCGTCGGGCCCGGCGTTGAGGTCGCCGACGACGACGCCGGTCGCCATCGGCTCGGTGAACAGGTCGCGCAGCAGGACGGCCTGCTCGGCGCGCTCGGCAGCCGACCGCGTGGACAGGTGGGTGGTGGTCACCCACAGCGCGCCGCCGTCGAGCTCGACCAGCGTCCGCAGCGCGCTGCGCGGCTCGCCACCACCGGGCAGCCGGTGGACGTCGCTGACCAGGATCGGCAGCCGCGACAGCAGCGCGTTCCCGTACTGACGGCGGGGCGCCTCGCCTGGCCGCGGCTCGTCGATCGCCGGGCCCCACGCCAGCTGCATGTCCAGCGCCCGCGACAGCAGCACCGCCTGGTCGACGTCCTCGCTGCGGTCGCCGAAGTGGCTGTCGACCTCCTGCAGGCAGATGACGTCGGCGTCGGCGGCCGCGAGCACCTTCGCCAGCCGCGCGAGGTCGTGCCGGCGGTCGTCGCCCACGCCGTGGTGGGTGTTGAAGGTGACCAGGCGGACCGGGATGGGCGGCTGGTCGGGTCCGGGCGCTGGCTTGGTCACGCCCGCGAGCCTGTCACCCGGCGGGAGCCGTCGCAGCGGGCACCGGGTCGGCCGTCCGGCCGGCCGTCGGGTCGGCGGTCGGGTCGGCCAGCGGCAGGTCCAGCACCTGGTGCAGGCCGTCGTCGCCGTCGGGACGGTGGTCGCTCACGTGCAGCACGAAGCGCGCCTGCCGGCCCTCCAGGACCAGCTCGCCCACCTGGTTGCCGAAGTAGGGCCCGGCCGCCTTGGCCCACTCGACGGAGGCCGGCCGCACCCGGGCCATCCGCGCGATCGTCCCGGTGAGCCGCCGGGCCCAGCGGCTCCAGCCGATGCGGAAGCCCACCCGGATCGGGTGCGGCGCCTGGTTGTGCAGCGGGGAGACGGTGAGCTGGTGGACCCGGGCCGCCAGGCCGCCGGGGTCGACGACCTCGGCGGCGTAGGCGTGGTGGACGTCCCCGGAGAGGACCAGCGCCGTCGACGGCGCCCGGCCGTGCTCGCCGCGGGCGACGGCCAGCAGCGCGGCGGCGAGCCGGTCGAAGGAGTGCCCGAACGCCGCCCAGTGCTCCAGGTCGGCGGCCTGCCGCAGCGCCTCGGCCAGCCGGCCCAGCGGCCGCCCCTCGTGCCGCACGGCCAGCGCCTCGTCCCACCGCTCGATCGAGTCGATGGCGTGGGGGAGCAGCCAGGGCAGCGACGTGCCGATCAGCAGGTGCTCGACGCCGTCCTCGACCGCCTGGCGCATCGCCGCCTCGATCCAGGCGAACTCCTCGTCGTCGACCATCCGGCGGGCCTGCTCGTCGAGCACCCGGCCGGCCCGGCTGTCGACCATGAGCAGCCGCGCCTCGCCCCAGTGGCGCACGTAGCTCCAGCGCACCGAGCGCGGGTCGCGGTCGGCGGCCAGCGCCATCCCCCGCAGCACCGGCTCGGCGTCGGCGTCGGCGGGCAGCGCCTGCACCGCCTGCCAGGTCGTGTTCTCCGCCAGCTCCTGCGGGCTGAGGTTGCCCAGGTGCTGGTACACGAAGTAGCTGACCAGCCCGCCGGCGATCCGCTCGTCCCACCAGTCCGTGGCCGTGATCCTCCTGCGCCAGGCCGCCGAGGTGTTCCAGTCGTCGATCATCTCGTGGTCGTCGAAGACCATCGACGACGGGATCGTCGACAGCAGCCAGCGCACCTGCGGGTCGCTCCAGGACTCCGCGTAGAGGCGCGTGTACTCCTCCATGCCCCGCACCTCGGCGTCCTCGGGCACCGGCTCGCCGCGGCGCAGGCCCAGCCAGGAGCGGGTCGCCGTCGTCAGCTCGTCGGCGTAGACCTGGTCGCCGAGCAGCACCAGCGCGTCGGGCCACTCGTCCGCGGGCAGGGCGGCGACCCGCTCGGCGTAGGCGTCCAGGGCGTCGGGCGGGATGCCCTCGGCCACGTCGACGGTGGTCGGCGCGGCGTAGCGGCAGGAGCCGAACGCCAGCCGGAAGGGCCCGGGCCGGCCGGGCGTGCGGATCCGGCTCGGCGGGAACGGCGAGGACTCCTCCGGCCACACCCGGGCGCCGTCGAGGCGCACCTCGTAGGGCGTCGTGCTGCCCGGCTCGAGGTCCTCGACCAGGACCAGCGCGTAGAAGTGGCCGCCGACGCGGAAGGTGCGGACGGTCCGGCCGAGCACCTCGACCTCGCAGGGGCGGTCGGTCTCCACCCACACGGTCGCCGACACCGGGTCGACGTGCCGCAGGAGGGGACCGAGCAGGAGGGCGGGGGTGTCCCCGGTGGGCAGCGGCATGCCCTCAGACTGTCCCACCGACCTGGGTTCCGCCCAGACCCTGCGGTGCGGGGGCTGGGAGACTGGCGGCCATGGAGTTCGTGCTCATCGCCATCGCGATCGTCCTGGTGGCCCTGGTGGCGGGGGTGGGCCTGCTCGTCGGCCGCGGCCGGCGCACCACCCGACTCGACGACGACGCGGCCGCCGGCACGACGCTCACCCGCCCGCGGCCACCCGCCGCACCACCGGCCGAGCCGCCGCCGCCCGGCGGCGCCACCGCCTCCGGCCTGGGCCTGGCACCGGCCGACCCGGACGCGGTCTCGCCCGAGGCGCCGCCGTCGGTCGAGCTGCCACCCGCCGTCCCCGAGCCGGACCTGGTCTTCGAGACCCCGCTGCCCTCGGCCGGCCGGCTGGTCCGGCTGCGCTCCCGGCTGGCCCGCTCGCAGTCCTCGCTGGGCCGCGGCCTGCTCACCGTCCTGGCCCGCGAGCGGCTGACCGAGGACGACTGGGAGGAGGTCGAGGAGACCCTGCTGGCCGCCGACGTCGGCGTCGCGGCCACCACGCAGATCGTTGAGCGGCTGCGCACCCAGTCGATGGTGCTGGCCACCGCCTCGCCGGCGGACCTGCGGGCGCTGCTGGTGCGCGAGCTGACCGCCGTCCTGGGCCCCGACCTCGACCGCACGCTGGGCACCGACCGGCGCGAGGGCCGGCCCGGCGTCGTCCTCGTCGTCGGGGTGAACGGTGCCGGCAAGACGACGACGGTCGGCAAGATCGCCCGCGTGCTCGTCGGCGACGGCAGGAGCGTCGTCCTGGGGGCCGCCGACACGTTCCGCGCCGCGGCCGCCGACCAGCTCGAGACCTGGGGCGAGCGGGTGGGCGTGCTCACCGTCCGCGGCCGCGAGGGCGCCGACCCCGCGTCGGTGGCCTTCGAGGCGGTCCGCACCGGCGTCGAGGCCGAGGTCGACACCGTCGTCGTCGACACCGCCGGGCGGCTGCACACCAAGTCCGGCCTGATGGACGAGCTCGGCAAGATCAAGCGGGTCGTGGAGAAGCAGAGCCCGGTCACCGAGGTGCTGCTGGTCCTCGACGCCACCACCGGCCAGAACGGCATCGTGCAGGCCCGTGTGTTCACCCAGGCCGTCGACGTCACCGGCGTCGTCCTCACCAAGCTCGACGGCACCGCCAAGGGCGGCATCGTCGTCTCGGTGCAGCGCGAGCTCGGCATCCCGGTCAAGCTCATCGGCCTGGGGGAGGGCGCCGACGACCTGGCGCCGTTCGAGCCGGAGGCCTTCGCGGAGGGCCTGGTCGGCGGGGCCGACTAGCGCCGGGTCAGGCGTCGACCTCGACGGCGTAGGACCGGATCGCGGTCACCCGGCCGTCGCGGAACTCGTACACGTCGCACGAGGCCACCCGGCCGGCCTCGCCGTCGGCGCTGACGTAGCGGGTGGTCGTGTCGACCGCGACGACGTCGCCGTCCCCGGCGACGACGAAGCGCTCGACCTCCGCCGTCCCCCCGGCCAGCTCGGCGAGGGTGCCCTCGCAGGCGTCGACCACGGCCTGCCGGCCGACGAGGGTGTCCTGACCGACGAGGTCCCACCGGACGTCGTCGGCGAGGGCGGGGTAGGCGTCGGCGAATCGGTGCCCGGAGAAGGCCTCGGCGACCGCGCGCGTGCTGCTGCTCATCGCCGCAGGGTCCTAGGAGACCTCGGGCCGGGCCAGCCCCTCGGACCACTTCTCCTCGATGCGGCCGAACCGCCACACCGCCACGGCTGCGGCCCACGTGAGCAGGAACAGCCCGACGATGGCGAAGCCGACGAACCCGAGGTCCAGCGAGGCCAGCCACACCAGGGGCGCCGCCTCGAGCTGCAGCCGCTCGACGAGCAGCCCGACGAGCACCAGGGTGCCGATGACGAGGGCGACCGTCACCGACAGGACCGTGATGGTCAGGTTGTAGAACACCTTGCGGACCGGCCGGAGGAACGCCCAGCCGTAGGCCCGGGACATGAGGACGCCGTCGGCGGTGTCGAACAGGCTCATCCCGGCGGCGAAGAGGACCGGCAGCACCAGGATCGCGTACCAGGGCAGCACGAAGGCCGCCGATCCGGCGGCGAGCACGAGCAGGGCCACCTGGGTCGCGGTGTCGAAGCCCAGGCCCATGAGCAGCCCGACGGGGTAGAGGTGCCAGGCCCGGCTGACCCGGCGGGTCACGCGGCCGAGCAGCCGGGCGAGGAACCCGCGGTTGTGCAGGTGGTGCTCGAGCTCGGCCTCGTCGTACTGCCCGGAGCGCATGCGGCGGAAGACCCGGGCGATGCCCAGGGCCGAGCTCAGGTTCATCAGGCCGATGAGCAGCAGGAACGTGCCGGCCACCAGCGTCCCGACCAGGCCGAGCGTCTGACCGACCGAGGAGTCCTCGTCCTGGACGACGCCGGCGACCGAGCGGACGCCGGCCACCAGCAGCAGGCTCGCGGCGAAGACGACCGAGGAGTGCCCGAGGGAGAACCAGAAGCCGGCGCTCACCGACGGCTTGTCCTCGTCGACCAGCTTGCGGGTCGTGTTGTCGATCGAGGCGATGTGGTCGGCGTCGAAGGCGTGCCGCACCCCGAGCATGTAGGCGGTCAGGCCGACGCCGACCCCGAGCACGCCCGTGCTGCCCAGCTGGTACTCGGCGGGCGCGACGGCGAGGACGAGGACGCCCCAGCCCACCACGTGCAGGAGGAGCACGAAGGCGGTCATCCCCCCGATGGACCGCCACTCGGCCCGGCTGAAGCCCGCCGTCCCGGAGCGGGCGGTCGCCACGCCGGGCGGGGCGGACACGGTGGGAGCACGCACGCTGCCTCCTCGGGATCCGGCGTCGAGCCGCAGCGACCTTATTGCACACGAGTTGCAACTGCACACCTGTCGCATCGGGCAGGGGTGCCGGAAAGGGTTGTGTGGCGGCGGCCACGGGCCCGCGGCCCGGCAACACCGCCGACACACGACACGGGACACGCGGCGCGGAGTTCACCGTCCGGAAACAGGCGGACGCCGGCCCTGGAAACACCGGCCCGGCACCGTGAACGCCGCAACGCCCACCACCGCCGGCCCACCACGGCTGGTGGCGGGCGCGACCAGCCACACCCCCGGGCCCCTCCTGGTCCCGGGTCCGTCCTGTGGCCCCGCCACACCACACCGTCAGGAGGTTGCCGTGGACACCGGCGACACCGCCTGGGTCCTGATCAGTGCCGCCCTGGTGCTGTTCATGACCCCCGGTCTGGCGCTCTTCTACGGCGGCATGGTCCGCGCGAAGAGCGTCCTCAACATGATGATGATGAGCTTCGGGGCGCTCGCGCTGATCAGCGTGCTCTGGGTGCTCTACGGCTACTCGATGGCCTTCGGCGACGACGTCGGCGGCGGCCTGCTCGGCGACCCGTTCGAGTTCTTCGGCCTGTCCTCGCTCATCGGCACCGCCGGTCTCGAGGGCGCCTTCGCCCCGGACAACCTGGTCTTCACGATCCCGTCGCTGGCCTTCGTCGGCTTCCAGGGCGTCTTCGCGATCCTCACCGTCGCGCTGATCTCCGGCGCCGTCGCCGACCGCGCCCGCTTCGGCCCGTGGATGGTCTTCGCCGGCGTCTGGGCCACGCTGGTCTACTTCCCGGTCGCCCACTGGGTGTTCGCGTTCGACGGCGCGGAGTCCGAGACCGGCGGCTGGATCGCCAACGACCTGCTGGCCATCGACTTCGCCGGCGGCACCGCGGTGCACATCAACGCCGGTGCCGCGGGCCTGGCGCTCGCGCTGGTGCTCGGCAAGCGGCGCGGCTTCGGCCGCGACCCGATGCGGCCGCACAACCTGCCGCTGGTGATGATCGGCGCGGGCATCCTGTGGTTCGGCTGGTTCGGCTTCAACGCCGGCTCCGCGCTGGCCGCCAACGGCCAGGCCGCCGAGGTCTTCGTCACCACGCTCGCCGCCACCGGCGCCGCCGTGCTCGGCTGGCTGGTCACCGAGAAGTTCCGCGACGGGCACGCCACCTCGCTGGGTGCCGCCTCGGGCGTCGTCGCCGGACTGGTCGCCATCACCCCGGCCTGCTCCTCGGTGACGCCGCTCGGCGCCGTCGCCATCGGCCTGGTCGCCGGCGTGCTGTGCGCCCTGGCCGTCGGCCTGAAGTACCGGCTGGGCTACGACGACTCCCTCGACGTCGTCGGCGTCCACCTCGTCGGCGGCGTGTGGGGCACCATCGCCGTCGGCCTGTTCGCCTCCGGCGCCACCACCGCCGGCGTGGACGGGCTCCTCTACGGCGGCGGCGTCGACCAGCTGTGGCGGCAGGCGCTGGGCGCCCTGGCCGTGCTGGTCTACTCCTTCGTCCTCACCCTCGTCATCGGCTTCGTCATCTCCCGGGTCATGCGCTTCCGCATCACCGAGGAGGACGAGGTCGCCGGCATCGACGGCGTGGTCCACGCCGAGACCGGGTACGACCTCGCGTCCCTCGGCGGTGGCGGGGGCTCCGCCCTGACGGCCGCCGGCCAGACCCGCGCCGAGGCCCGGGGCACGAACCTCTCCACGGAAAGGAGCCGGGTGTGAAGCTCGTCACCGCGATCGTCAAGCCCTTCAAGCTCGACGACGTCAAGAACGCCCTCGAGCTGATCGGCATCACGGGGCTCACGGTCAGCGAGGTCCAGGGCTTCGGCCGCCAGCGCGGCCACACCGAGGTCTACCGCGGCGCGGAGTACCAGGTGGACTTCGTCCCCAAGGTCCGCATCGAGGTCGTCGTCGGCGAGATCGACGCCGCCCGCGTGGTGGACGCCGTCGTCGAGTCGGCCTCCACCGGCCAGATCGGCGACGGGAAGGTGTGGGTCACCACGATCGACGAGATCGTGCGGGTCCGCACCGGCGAGCGCGGCGAGGACGCGCTGTAGGAGAAGGACCCCTTGCCCCCACCCCTCGCAGGCTCGGGGCGGGACCCTGCAAGGGGGCCGGTCGGCCGGGGTGGTGGGGGAGTCCACCGCCCCGGCCGACGCCGTCCCACCTCCTGAACGACCGACTGGGGGAAGCGTGCTGGACCTCGGGGCACTGCCCGACCTGCCCCGCGCCGAGCGGGTGCGGGTCCTCGACGCCTGGCTGGGCGGCCTGCTGACCGACGCGGTCACCGGGACGCCGCCGGCACGGCAGCGCCGGGGCCCGGGTGGGCGTGCAGCGGAACCGCCGCGCACCGGCACCGACGGTGTCGCCCTGGTCGCCGTCGGCAGCCTCGGCCGGCGCGAGCCCCCGCCGCACGGCGACCTCGACCTCGTGCTGGTGCACGACGGCCGGCCGGAGGTGGCCGCGCTGGCCGACGCCGTCTGGTACCCGATCTGGGACGCCGGGGTGCGGCTGGACCACTCGGTCCGGTCGGTCGCCGAGGCGGTCGCGGTGGCCTCCACCGACGTCAAGGCCGGCCTCGGGCTGCTCGACGCCCGCCTGGTCGCCGGGGACACCGGGCTCGCCGCCGCACTGCGCACCGCGACCCTGGCCAGCTGGCGCCAGTCGGCCGGGCGGCTGCTGCCCCAGCTGCGCGACCTGCGCCGCACCCGCGCCCGGCAGGTCGGCGAGCTGGCCTTCCTCCTCGAGCCCGACCTCAAGGAGGCCTACGGCGGCCTGCGCGAGGGCCAGGTGCTGCGCGCGGTGGCCGCCGCCCAGCTGGTCGACGAGCCCTCCGCCGAGCTCGAGGCGGTCTACGGCTTCCTGCTCGACGTGCGCGACGAGCTGCGCCGCCGGTCGGGCCGGGCCGGCGACGTCCTGGTCCGGCAGGAGCAGCGCCCGGTCGCCGCCGCCCTCGGACTGGCCGACGAGGACCAGCTGCTGCGCGAGGTCAGCCTCGCCGGCCGGCGCCTGGCCTTCGTCGCCGACGACACCTGGCGGCGGGTCGAGGCCGCCCTGGTCCGCCGTCCCCGCGCCCGCTACCGGCGGGTGCAGCGCGAGCCGCTGGCCGAGGGCGTGGTGCGCCAGGGCGACGAGGTCGTCCTCGCCCGCGACGCCCGCCCGGCCGCCGACCCGGGTCTGGCCCTGCGCGGGGCGGCCGCCGCCGCGCGCGCGGACCTGCTGCTGTCGCCCTACACGCTCCGCGTGCTCGCGGTGCACTCGCCGCCGGTGCCCGAGCCCTGGCCGGCGGAGGTCCGCTGGTGGTTCCTGCGGCTGCTGGCCAGCGGCCGCCCGGCCGTGCCGGTCCTCGAGCAGCTCGACCAGGAGGGGCTGCTCGCGCGGTTCCTGCCGGAGTGGGACCGCATCCGCTCGCTCCCGCAGCGCCACCCGTGGCACCGCTTCACCGTCGACCGGCACCTGGTCGAGGCCGCCGCGGCCGCCGCGGAGCTCACCCACGACGTCGACCGGCCCGACCTGCTCCTGGTCGCCGCGCTGCTGCACGACGTCGGCAAGGGCTGGCCCGGCGACCACAGCGTCGTCGGCGCGCCGGTGGCCGCCGCGATCGCCGCCCGCATGGGGTTCGGCGACGCCGACGTGGCCACCGTCGGCACGCTCGTGCGCCACCACCTGCTGCTGCCCGACACCGCCACGCGCCGCGACATCGACGACCCCGCCACCATCGACCGCGTCGCGACGACGATCGGCGAGGACCCGCAGGTGCTGCAGCTGCTGCACGCCCTGGCCCAGGCCGACGGCGCCGCCACGAGCACCTCGGCGTGGTCGCCGTGGAAGGCGCACCTGGTCGCGCACCTCGTCGCCCGCGTGCAGGCCCGGCTGGGCGCCCCCGTCACCGCGGGCCGCGACCCGGACCCGGTGCTGCACCCCACCGAGCCGAGCGTGCACCGGCCGGGCGACGACGCCGCGGACACGGTCACCGTGGGCGTGGAGGACGTCGCCGACGGCCAGCAGGTCACCATCGGCGCGCCCGACCGGCCGGGGCTGTTCAGCCGGCTGTCCGGGGTGCTCGCGCTCAACCAGCTCGACGTCCGGGCGGCGAAGGTCAACGTGCTGGGCGGCCGGGCGACCGCGGTCTTCGCCGTCCGCCCGCGCTTCGGCCGCGCGCCGCAGCCGACGATCCTCGCCGACGCCGTCCGCGCCGCGCTGGAGGGCACGCTGCCGCTGGCCGACCGGCTCCGCCAGCGCGAGGCCGACTACCGGCAGGACGCCGTCCGGGCGGCCCTGCCGCGGATCTCCTGGCACGACTCGGAGGTCAGCGGCGAGGCGACCAGCATCGTGGAGGTGCGCGCGACCGACCGGGCGGGCCTGCTGTACCGGCTCACCGCCGCGCTCGCCGCCGAGGGGCTCGACGTCACCAGCGCGCGGATCGAGACCCTCGGTGCCGACGCGGCCGACTACTTCTACGTCTCCAACCCGGCCGGCTGCCCGATCGACGCCGAGCAGCGGGCGCGGGTGGAGGCCGCCCTGGTCGCCGCGACGCGCGGCGCGGTGCCGGCCGCCGCGCACAGCGGCGGGGCGCCCGGGGAGCCCGGTCCGGGCTGACCCCAGCCGGACGCGGCCGGCGGGGCGTGTCCGCCCGGGACTGTCGGAGGGGCGTGCGACGGTCGCGGACGAGTGGGACCGGAGCGTCCCGCCGCCGACCCGCGAGAGGAGCCCCACGTGGACGCCCAGCTGTCCGTGCAGCCCGAGTGGCCCTGCCCCACCTGCGCCGAGACCCGGGTGTTCGAGCAGCCGCCGTGCGCCGACGGGCACACCGACGACGGCGCCGAGTGCCCGGAGTGGGTGTGCACCGGCTGCGGCGCCGCGTTCTTCCTCGGGGGCCTGGAGACCGTCGTCGAGGCGGTGGCGCGGCGCGCGGCCTAGCAGCGCACCGACCCGGCCACGCCCTGCAGGCTCGATACCCTGGGGTCAGGTGGCGCGGTCCGTCCGTGCCCGTGACTGCTGAGGACTGCTCGTGTTCGAGACACTCTCCGACCGCCTCGACAAGGTCTTCACCGGCCTGCGGGGCAAGGGCCGGCTGACCGACGCCGACATCGACGCCACCGCGCGCGAGATCCGCATCGCGCTGCTGGAGGCCGACGTCGCGCTGCCGGCGGTGCGGGCCTTCATCAACGCCGTCAAGGAGCGGGCCCGCGGGGCGGAGGTCTCGCAGGCGCTCAACCCCGCGCAGCAGGTCATCAAGATCGTCAACGAGGAGCTCGTCCAGATCCTCGGTGGCGAGACCCGCCGGCTGCGCTACGCCAAGCAGTCGCCCACGGTGGTCATGCTCGCCGGCCTGCAGGGCTCCGGCAAGACCACGCTGGCCGGCAAGCTCGGCCGCTGGCTGCGGTCGCAGGGCCACACCCCGCTGCTGGTGGCCTGCGACCTGCAGCGGCCCAACGCGGTCAACCAGCTCTCGATCGTCGCCCAGCAGGCCGGCGTCGACGTGTACGCGCCCGAGCCGGGCAACGGCGTCGGCGACCCGATCCGGGTGGCCGCCGACTCGATCGAGCACGCCCGCCGCACCCAGCACGACGTCGTCGTCGTCGACACCGCCGGCCGGCTGGGCATCGACGCCGAGCTGATGGCCCAGGCCGCCGGCATCCGCGACGCCGTGCGCCCCGACGAGACGCTGTTCGTCGTCGACGCGATGATCGGCCAGGACGCCGTCACCACGGCCGAGGCGTTCCGCGACGGCGTCGGCTTCAGCGGTGTCGTCCTCACCAAGCTCGACGGCGACGCCCGCGGTGGCGCCGCCCTCTCGGTGCGGTACGTGACCGGGCAGCCGATCATGTTCGCCTCCACCGGCGAGAAGCTCAGCGACTTCGACGTCTTCCACCCCGAGCGGATGGCCTCGCGCATCCTCGGGATGGGCGACGTGCTCACCCTCATCGAGCAGGCCGAGCAGGCCTTCGACGCCGACCAGGCCGAGAAGATGGCCGGCAAGCTCGCCAGCCGCGAGGGCTTCACGCTCGAGGACTTCCTCGAGCAGATGATGGCCATCCGCAAGATGGGCCCGATCGCCAACCTGCTCGGCATGCTGCCCGGCGCCGGGGCGATGAAGGAGCAGCTCAAGCAGGTCGACGACCGCGACCTGGACCGCACGGCGGCGATCATCCGCTCGATGACGCCCCAGGAGCGGGTCGACTCCAGGATCATCAACGCCTCGCGCCGCGTGCGCATCGCCAACGGCTCGGGCGTGACCGTCACCGAGGTCAACCAGCTGCTGGAGCGCTTCGCGCAGGCGCAGAAGATGATGGGCCAGATGGCCGGGAGCATGGGCCTGCCCGGGATGGGCCCCATGTCGAAGAAGGCCCGCGGCCGCCAGATGCAGGCCCAGTCGAAGAAGGGCAAGGGCGGCAAGAAGGGCAAGGGCAAGGCCCCCGCCCGCCGGCCCGCGGGCGCCCCGGGGCTGCCCACCGGCGCCGGGTTCCCCGGCCAGCTGCCCGGCGGCATGCCCTCGCTCCCGCCCGGTCAGGCGCTGCCCGACCTCAGCAAGCTCGACTTCAGCCAGTTCAAGGACGAGCGGCCCGGCCGGTGAGCGACCCGCGGCTGCCGGACCTGCACCTCTCCGGGGTCGTCCTCCCCGCGGGTGAGCACCGCGACCTGTGGGTCCGCGACGGGCGCATCACGTTCGAGCCGGTGCCCGGCGCGGAGACGGTGGGTGCCGGCGGCTGGCTGCTGCCCGGGCTGGTCGACGCGCACTGCCACGTCGGCATCGGCCGCGGCGGCGTGTTCGTCGAGGACCTCGCCGGCCTGCGCGAGCAGGCGCTGGCCGAGCGCGCGGCGGGCGTGCTGGCGCTGCGCGACTGCGGCTCACCGGTGGACACCCGGGCGCTGGACGACGAGCCCGACCTGCCGCGGATCGTCCGGGCCGGCCGGCACATCGCCCGCACCCGCCGCTACCTGCCGGGCCTGGGCGTGGAGCGCGAGCCCGGGGACCTCGTCGCGGAGGTGCGCGTGCAGGCCCGCCGCGGCGACGGCTGGGTCAAGCTCGTCGGCGACTGGATCGACCGCGGCGTGGGCGACCTCGCGCCCGAGTGGCCGGCCGACGTCCTGGCCGCGGCGATGGCGGCGGCGCACGAGGAGGGCGCCCGGGTCACCGCGCACACCTTCGGCACCGACGCGCTGCCCGACCTCATCCGTGCCGGCATCGACTGCATCGAGCACGGCACCGGGCTGACCGAGGACCTGCTCGCCGAGATGGCCGCCCGCGGGACCGCCGTCGTCCCGACGCTGGTCAACGTGGAGAACTTCCCGGGTTTCGCCGAGGCGGGGGAGAAGCGGTTCCCCACCTACGCCAGCACGATGCGGCGCCTGTACGCCGGCGCCGGCGCCGTCGTCCGGGCGGCGTACGAGGCCGGGGTGCCGGTGTTCGCCGGCACCGACGCCGGCGGCGGCATCGAGCACGGCCGGATCGCCGAGGAGGTGTGGGCGCTGTGCCAGGCCGGCATCCCGGCCGAGGCGGCGCTGGCCGGGGCGTCCTGGGCGGCGCGGGAGTGGCTGGGGCTGCGCGGCATCGAGGAGGGGGCGCCGGCCGACGTCGTCGTCTACGACGCCGACCCGCGCGCCGACCTCGGCACCCTCGCCCGGCCGGTGCTCACCGTCCTCCGCGGCCGGGTGGTCTGACCGGCGCCCGGCCGGTGCGCGGCCCGGTGGCGGCCGTCACCGCTTCCTGCCCTCGCGGAAGAGCGCGACGGCCTTCTCGATGCGCCGCTGCCGCGTCTCGGCGGTCTTCGCGCCGGTGACCGTGTCGACGTGGTGGCGCTGCAGGCTGTTCGACAGCGTCGCGAAGAAGGCCCCGGCCCGCTCGTCGGCGGCCAGGGCGGCGGCGAGGTCGGCGGGGACGGCCACCTCGCGCGGGGTGTCGGCCACGGTCAGGGTGACGCGGATCGGGTCCCCGGCCGCCAGCCCCGTGGCCTGCCGGACGGCCGCGCTGATGCTGACGAGGTGCCGGCCGCCCACGACCCCCACGGTGCTGCGGTACTCGTAGCCGTCGACGTCGACGACGACCGGCGGTCGCCGGCCCGCCCCCAGCTCGTCGATGACCTCGGGCGGGACCTCGATCCCGGTGTTGTTGCCGCTCGCGGCCACCGTCGTCTCGAACGTCACGCTGCGCTGCTCGGTCACCCGTCGCCCCGCTCCGTGCGGTCCTCTGCTGCCGAGGAGACCGGCACGGTACGGCGGACTCATCGGTCCGGCCCCTCCGGCACGGTGGCCGCGGGAGAGCCGGTGCACGGCCTGGGAGGATGACGTCCGTGCTCCTTCGCATGTCGACGCTGTTCCTGCGCACCCTGCGCGACGACCCGGCCGACGCCGAGGTCCCCAGCCACCGCCTGCTCGTGCGGGCCGGGTACATCCGGCGGGCCGCGCCGGGCGGCTTCACCTGGCTGCCGCTGGGCTACCGCGTGTTCCGCAACGTCGAGCGCGTCGTCCGCGAGGAGATGGACGCGATGGGCGCGCAGGAGGTGCACTTCCCGGCCCTGTTGCCGCGCGAGCCCTACGAGGCGACCAACCGGTGGACCGAGTACGGCCCGAACCTCTTCCGCCTGCAGGACCGCCGGGGGGCGGACTTCCTGCTCGGCCCCACGCACGAGGAGATGTTCACGCTCCTGGTGAAGGACCTGTACTCGTCGTACAAGGACCTGCCGCTGTCGCTGTACCAGATCCAGACCAAGTACCGGGACGAGGCGCGGCCCCGTGCCGGGCTGTTCCGCGGGCGCGAGTTCACGATGAAGGACAGCTACTCCTTCGACGTCGACGACGCCGGCCTGGACGCCTCCTACGCCGCCCACCGCGACGCCTACATCCGGGTCTTCGACCGGCTGGGCCTGGACTACGTCGTCGTCTCGGCGGTGTCGGGGGCCATGGGCGGCTCACGGAGCGAGGAGTTCCTGCACCCGACCGACATCGGCGAGGACACCTTCGTCCGGTCGCCGGGGGGCTACGCGGCCAACGTCGAGGCGGTCAGCACCGTCGTCCCCGAGCCGCTCCCGCTCGACGGGCTGCCCGAGGCGCACGTCGAGGACACCCCCGACACCCCGACCATCGAGACGCTGGTCGCCGTCGCGCGGGAGATGTTCCCCGACGCCGGCTACACCGCCGCCTCGACGCTGAAGAACGTCGTCGTCACGCTGGTGCACCCCGACGGCACCCGCGAGCCGCTCGTGATCGGCATCCCCGGGGACCGCGACGTCGACACCAAGCGGCTCGAGGCGCAGGTCGCCCCGGCCGAGGTCGAGCCGTTCACCGACTTCGACGGCCACCGCGCGCTGGTCAAGGGCTACATCGGCCCGGAGGTGCTCGGCAAGGACAGCGCGTCGGGCATCCGCTTCCTCGTCGACCCGCGGGTGGTGCCCGGCACCCGCTGGATCACCGGCGCCAACCAGCCCGGCAAGCACGTGTTCGACCTGGTGGCCGGCCGCGACTTCTCCTGGGACGGCACCATCGAGGCCGCCGAGGTGCTGCCCGGTGACCCCGCGCCCGACGGCTCCGGCCCGCTGGAGCTGGCCCGCGGCGTGGAGCTCGGCCACATCTTCCAGCTGGGCCGCAAGTACGCCGCCGCCCTGGGCCTGGAGGTACTCGACGAGAACGGCAAGCTCGTCACCGTGACCATGGGCTCCTACGGCATCGGCGTCTCCCGCGCCGTCGCCGCGATCGCCGAGTCCACGCACGACGAGCTGGGCCTGGTCTGGCCCCGCGAGGTCGCCCCGGCCGACGTGCACCTGGTGGCCACGGGCAAGGACGCCGCGGTCTTCGACGCCGCGGAGTCGCTGGCCGGCGAGCTGGTCGCCGCCGGGCTCACCGTGCTCTACGACGACCGGCCCAAGGTCTCGCCGGGGGTCAAGTTCAAGGACGCCGAGCTGCTGGGGATGCCGACGATCGTCACCGTCGGCCGCGGGCTGGCGCAGGGCGTCGTCGAGCTGCGCGACCGCGCGACGGGGGAGCGCGAGGAGGTGCCGGTCGGCGACGCCGCCGCCCGCGTGCTGGCCGCCGTCCGGACGTGACGCCGGGCGGGCGCCACGATCAGGTGACCTGATCGTGGCGCGTCCTCCCTCACCGTCGGCGGTCGGGGAGGACGCGCTGCGGTGCGGGAGGACGTCGCATCAGTCCGGGACCGCGACCAGCTCCACCTCGTAGCCGTCGGCGTCCTCGAGGTAGGCGGCCCGGTGTTGCGGGCCGCCGGCGAACGGGTGGCGGTCGGCGAACAGCAGCCGCCACCCGTGCGCCGGCGCCGCGGCCACCAGGGCGTCGAGCTCGGCGGCCGACCCCGCCCAGAACGCCAGGTGGTTGAGGCCCGGCCGGCACCGCTCGTGCGTCCCGCCGGTCAGCGCGGGGGACTGCTCGACGACGACGTAGACCCCGCCCAGCCGCCACGACCGGCCGCGCTCCCAGGACTGGTACGGCCGCGCGCCGAGGGCGGGGAGCAGCCAGCCCCACGAGCGCTCGGCGCGGGCGAGGTCGGGCACCCACAGCTCCACGTGGTGGAGCAGTCCCCGGCTGGTCACTGCACGCCTCCCGGCATCTGGCATCATGGACCGTCGAACACGGCCACGGGTGGCCCTCTCACCCCCGACGGCCGTGTCCCTGGCTCCGCCCCGGCGTACCCCCACGCGTCCGTCCGGCGAGCACCGACAGACAGCGTTCGAGGAGAACACGAGCCACCGTGGCCACCAAGATCAAGCTCATGCGACTGGGCAAGATGCGCGCCCCGTACTACCGCATCGTCGTCGCCGACGCCCGCACCAAGCGGGACGGTCGCTCGATCGAGACGATCGGCAAGTACCACCCGAAGGAGGACCCCTCCTTCATCGAGGTCGACAGCGAGCGCGCCCAGTACTGGCTGGGTGTCGGCGCGCAGCCGACCGAGGCCGTCGCGGCCATCCTCCGCGTCACCGGCGACTGGCAGCGGTTCAAGGGCGAGCCGGCCCCGCCGCCCATGAAGGTCGCCGCCCCCAAGCCCGACCGCAAGGCCCTCTACGAGGAGCTCGTGCGCAACAACGGCGACGAGCCCGCCGCCGGCGCCACCACCCCGAAGAAGAAGGCCGCCCCGAGGGCCGACGCCCCCGCCGAGGACCCGGCTCCAGCCGACGCCGCTGCCGCCCCCTCGGCGGGCGCCCCGGCCGAGACGCCCGCCGAGTAAGACGTGCTCGAAGAGGCGCTCGAGCACCTGGTCAAGGGCATCGTCGACCACCCGCGTGACGTCACCGTCGACATGGTCGGCGGGCGCCGCGGCAAGACCCTCGAGGTCCGGGTCCACCCCGACGACCTCGGCAAGGTGATCGGCCGCGGCGGCCGCACCGCCAAGGCGCTGCGGACGGTCATGGCCGGCGTGGGCGGCCGCGGTGTGCGGGTCGACGTCGTCGACACCGACGGGCGCTGAGCGCCGCCGTCCCTTGGACGCACAGGACCCACCCGACACCGTGGTGGTCGGCCGCATCGGCCGGCCCCACGGTGTCCGTGGTGAGGTGACCGTCGAGGTCCGCACCGACGACCCGGACGACCGCTTCGTCCCCGGCGCCGTCCTGCGCACCGAGCCCGCCGCGCGCGGCCCGCTGACCGTGGCCGGCGCCCGCTGGCACCGCGAGGTGCTGCTGCTGAGCATCGAGCGCCCCGACGGCTCGCCGGTCGACAGCCGCGAGGCGGCCGAGGAGCTGCGCGACACCGAGCTGCACGTGCCGGTCGCCGACCTGCCCGAGCTCGAGGACCCCGACGCCTACTACGACCACCAGCTCGTCGGGCTGGCCGCCCGGCTGACCGACGGCTCGGCGCTGGGCACCGTCACCGCGGTGCGCCACGAGGGCGCCGACCTGCTCGTCGTCGCCCGGGACGGGGGCCGCGAGCTGCTGGTCCCCTTCGTCGCGGCGATCGTGCCCACGGTCGACCTGGCCGGCGGCGTCGTCGTCGTCGACCCGCCCGAGGGGCTGCTCGACCTGTGAGCGCGTACCGGGTCGACGTCGTCACGATCTTCCCCGAGTACCTCGCCCCGCTGCGGCAGTCGCTGCTGGGCAAGGCCGCCGAGCGCGGCCTGGTCGCCATCGGCGTGCACGACCTGCGGCAGTGGACCGACGACGTCCACCGCACCGTCGACGACGCCCCCTACGGCGGCGGCCCCGGCATGGTCATGCGCCCGGAGCCGTGGGCCCGCGCCCTGGAGGCCGTCCGCCCGCCCGGCACCCGCCTGGTCGTGCCGACCCCGGCCGGGCGGCCCTTCACCCAGGCCGTGGCCGCCAAGTGGGCCGCCGAGCCCGGCCTGGTCTTCGCCTGTGGGCGCTACGAGGGCATCGACCAGCGGGTGGCCGAGTGGGCCGCGGCGTCCGGGCCGGTCTCGGAGGTCTCGATCGGCGACTACGTGCTGGCCGGTGGCGAGTCGGCGGTGCTGGTGATGGTCGAGGCGGTGACCCGGCTGCTGCCCGGCGTCGTCGGCAACCGCGAGTCCGTCGAGTACGACTCGCACACCGACGGGCTGCTCGAGGGGCCCTCCTACACCCGGCCGGCCTCGTGGCGCGGGCTCGACGTCCCGCCGGTGCTGCTCTCCGGCGACCACGCGGCGATCGCCCGGTGGCGGCGGGCGGAGGCGCTGCGGCGGACGGCGGCGCGGCGTCCGGACCTGCTCGCCGCACTCCCCGGGGACGCCCTCTCGCCGGCCGACCGGGCCGTGCTCGACGGTGCCTGAGAAGCGGGTGGGGGGGCGAGCGGTCGTCCGGCCCACCGCGCGGGTCGTCGTCCTCGATCCCGCCGGCCGGGTGCTCCTGCTCGGCGCGCGGCTGACCGACCCCGCCGTCCCGCCCGGCGACGTGCTGTTCTGGTACACCCCCGGCGGCGGGGTGGAGGACGGCGAGAGCGTCCGGCAGGCCGCCGCCCGGGAGCTGGCCGAGGAGATCGGCCTGGTCGTCGAGCCCGCGGCGCTCGAGGGCCCGGTGTGGTTCCGCCGGCACGTCGGTGCCTTCGCCGGGGTCGACGTCGACTCGCGGGAGACCTTCTTCGTCCTGCGCGACGTGGTGCACGAGGTCGACCCGGCCGGGCGCACCGAGCTGGAGCTGCTGGGGGAGGAGCCGCACCGCTGGTGGTCGGTCGGCGAGATCGTCGCCAGCGGTGAGGAGTTCGCGCCGCGCGAGCTGGCCGCGGTGCTGCCCGAGGTGCTCGCCCGGCCGTGGCGGCGGCCGCCACGGGTGGTCGACTGAGCCGCCCGTCCCCGGGGCAGCCTCGGCAGCCCGGTGAGGATGTGGCACAGTAGAGAGCTGCTGCAGACCGGAGGCGCCCGCCGACGGGCGCTCCCTCCCGGAGTCGCAGCCACCTGGACCCGAGCGCGGGGCACCCCGCTGCCCGGTCCGATGACGAGCCACTGCTGAGACCGAGGAATGCTGCGATGAACACCCTGGACGTACTCGACGCCGACTCGCTGCGCGACGACATCCCCACGTTCCGCCCGGGGGACACCGTCAAGGTGCACGTCCGCGTCGTCGAGGGCAACCGGTCGCGCATCCAGGTCTTCCAGGGCGTGGTCATCCGCCGCCAGGGCGGTGGCATCCGCGAGACCTTCACCGTCCGCAAGGTGAGCTTCGGCGTGGGTGTCGAGCGCACCTTCCCGGTGCACACCCCGGTCGTCGAGAGGATCGAGGTCGTGACCCGCGGTGACGTCCGCCGCGCCAAGCTGTACTACCTCCGCGAGCTGCGCGGCAAGGCCGCCAAGATCAAGGAGCGTCGCGAGCCCGTCGCGCGCTGAGGACCTCCTGGCCGGCTCGACCCGGCCTGACCGCGGCGGACTCCCCGCGGCCGTACGCTGGCTCCCGATGAGCAGCGACCGGTCCGGGGAGCCCGCCGACGTCGTCCCGGGGGACCAGTCCCCGCCCGGAGCGGAGGACACCGGCCGCCGGTCCCGCCGCCGGCGCGAGAAGCCGGAGAGCTCGCTGCTGCGCGAGCTGCCGGTGCTGCTGCTGGTGGCCTTCGTGCTGGCGCTGGTGGTCAAGACCTTCTTCGCGCAGGCGTTCTTCATCCCCTCCGGGTCGATGGAGCAGACGCTGCACGGCTGTCCCGGCTGCACCGGTGACCGGGTGCTGGTGAACAAGGTGCCGTACTGGTTCGGCGAGCCCGAGCCCGGCGACATCGTCGTCTTCCGGGGCCCCGACACCTGGGCGCCGGAGGTCGAGGTCGACGAGCCGGCGAACTGGTTCACCGGCGCCCTGCTGTGGCTGGGCCGCACCGTGGGCGTCGCGCCGCCGAGCGAGGACGACTACGTCAAGCGGGTCATCGCCACCGGCGGCCAGACCGTGGAGTGCTGCGACGCCGAGGGCCGGGTGACCGTCGACGGCCAGCCCCTCGACGAGCCCTACGTCTACCAGGACACCCCGCCCGAGAGCCGCGCGTTCGACGCGGTGACCGTGCCCGAGGGCCGGCTGTGGGTGATGGGCGACCACCGCTCGGCCTCCGCCGACTCGCGCTCGCACGTCGATGACCGCTACAGCGGCACCATCGCCGTGGACGACGTCATCGGCAAGGCGGCCCTCATCGTCTGGCCGGTGAACCGCTTCGGCACCCTCGACGACCCCGACATCCAGGACGTCGGGGCGTCGGCGGCACGCCCGTCCGGCTCGGCCGGCACCGCACACCCCGTGGCGTCGGTGCTGCCGCTGGGGGCCGGCCTGGTCGGCGCGCTCCCCGTGACCGTCTGGCACCACCGACGGCGGTCGCGCCGCGCGGCCCGGCACCGGCCCGGCTGAGCCCCGCACCCGCACCGCGACGGCGTCGTCCCCCGGGGGCGACGCCGTCATCGTCCGTGCCCGCGACCGTTCCGCCGCCATTTCCGAAATGGCGTCACCATGTCGACGATCGGCCGACCGGTCACCGGTCGGTGTTTCTCCTGTGGCGAGGCCGGTGCATTGTCGCCCGCCGGACATTCTTTGGAGAAATCCTCGGAAAGTGTTCAAGCAAGCACCATTCCACTCCGATGAGGTGTTCGAGAGCAACTCGGTCCACCGAAATGGAGTACGTCGTGTCCGCACCCATGGCGAGCGCCGCCCGAGGCGTCACCCGCGTCCTCGTCCTCGCCGACGCCCCCGTCCTGCGCCGTGGTCTGATCAGCATGATCAACGAGACCGCCGGCATGCAGTCGGTCGGCACCCCGGGGGAGCTGCGCCGCGGGCTGACCCTGGTGGAGACCGCCCGTCCCGACGCCGTGGTCGTGGAGATGGGCGCCGGCCGCGCCGCCACCCTCAACGTCGTCCGCGACCTGCGCCGTCGCTTCCCGCGGGTGGCCATCGTGGCCCTGGCGACCTCCGAGGACCCCGCCGTGGTCAACGAGGCGATCGCCGCCGGTGTCCGCGGCTACCTGATGCTCAACACCTCTCCGACCTTGCTCGGCTGGGCCGTCCTGGCCGTCCGCGCCGGCCGCACCGTGGTCGACCCGCAGATCCGCCGGGTCGAGCCCTCGGCCACGCCGGTCGGCAAGCCGCTGACGCCCGAGGTGCCGCTGACCCGTCGCGAGTCCGACGTCCTCGACGAGCTGCTCCAGGGCCAGTCCAACCGCCAGATCGGCCGCAACCTCTTCATCAGCGAGGACACGGTCAAGTCGCACGTCAAGGCGATCCTGCGCAAGCTGGGTGCCCGCGACCGGGCCCACGCGGTCTCGCTGGTCCTCTCGTCGCGCAGCTCGGGCACCTGCACCTGCGGCGCCCACGGCCTGACCGCCCCGGCCCCGGCCGAGGTCTGACCCACCGACGCCCGGGCCCGGCGCGTCACCGCGCCGGGCCCGGCGCACCCCAACCGGACCGCCCGCCTCCTCGGCGGCCCGCACGGGTGCCCCGCCGCGCGCCCTCCCGGGCCCGGCTCCGGTCCGCGGGCCGGTCCCCTCTGCCCCCGGGGACCGGCCCGCGGCCGTCCGGCGGCCGGCCCTCCGGACCGACCCGGCACCGTCGTACTGTCGGACGGCGATGGCCGGCCGTCTTCCCCTCCCGCACCGGGTCTCCGCGGCACCGACCGCCCGCACCCGCCGTCCCTCCCCGCTCGAGGAGCGCACCGACGCCCTCTGGGACATGGAGCGCTCGCTGCGCCGCCGCGGGTTCGCCGCCGTGGCCGGTGCCGACGAGGCCGGGCGCGGTGCCTGCGCCGGGCCGCTCGTCGCCGCGGCGTGCATCCTGCCCGCCGGCCGGCGCGGCCGCGTCCCCGGGCTGGCCGACTCCAAGCTGCTGACCGCCGCCGCCCGCGACCGGGTCCACGACGAGGTCGTCGACCGCGCGCTCGCCTGGTCGGTCGTGGTGATCCCGGTGGCCGAGCTCGACGCGCGCGGCATGCACGTGACCAACCTCGAGGCGCTGCGCCGCGCGGTGGTCGCGCTCGACCCCCCGGCCGACTACGTGCTCACCGACGGGTTCGTCGTGCCCGGGCTGGGACGGCCGAACCTCGCCGTCTGGAAGGGCGACCGCGTGGCCGCCTGCGTGGCCGCGGCGTCCGTGCTGGCCAAGGTGACGCGGGACCGGATCATGCTCGACCTGCACGAGCGCTTCCCGCAGTACGACTTCGCGGTGCACAAGGGCTACACGACCGAGGCGCACACCGCCGCGCTGGAGCGTCACGGCCCCTGCCCCGAGCACCGGTCCCGCTTCGTCAACGTGGTCCGCGCCCGCGACGCACACGCCGGTCGGGAGCTCCAGCTGACCGGTCCCGGCGGCATGGTCGATGATGGGCACATGCGCGCTGTGTCCGGAGAGCCTCGATGAGCACCGAGGACCTGGAGAAGTACGAGACCGAGATGGAGCTGCAGCTCTATCGCGAGTACCGGGACATCGTCCGGCAGTTCACCTACGTGGTGGAGACCGAGCGGCGCTTCTACCTCGCCAACTCCGTCGACCTGCAGGTCCGCGAGGCCGGCGGCGAGGTGTTCTTCGAGCTCAAGCTGTCCGACGCGTGGGTCTGGGACATGTACCGGCCGGCGCGCTTCGTGCGCAACGTCCGCGTCCTGACGTTCAAGGACGTCAACGTCGAGGAGCTGGACAAGCCCGACCTCGAGCTGCCCGACGGGCCCCGGCTGCCCTGATCGGTCCGCCACGCCCGGCCGCCCGCTGCCGGGTCGGGTGGCGGCCGGGGCGGGCGCCTCCTCGCGCAGCACCTCCGCCACCGTGCGCATCCGCTCCAGGTCCGGTCGCCGGGTCAGCTCGCCGGTGTCCCACGGGGGCCTGCAGGCACGCCAGACGGCGGTCGAGGCCCATGACGGTGGCCGCGGCCGGCGCCACGGACGCCAACGCGCGCTGGGCGACGGCGTGGACGGTGGCGGGTGTGCGCGGCACGTGGACCCGCCGGCCCGGCACCTCCTCGAAGAGCCGGGCGACGTCGGCCCACGTTCCGACCTCGGGGCCGCCGACGTCCACGGTGCCGTCGAGGTCGGGGGCGTCCACCGCCGCGACCACGAGCCGGGCGACGTCGTGCACCGAGATGAACGCGTGCCGTGCGCACGCCGGTCCGGGCAGGAGCACCAGGCCGTGGTCGTCGATGCTGCGACCGGTCAGGCGGCGGAACCGCTGCAGAAACACATGAGGCCGCGACACCGTCGCGCGCGGCTCGTCCCGGAGCGGGAGGGAGCTGCCGACGAGCGCCAGCCACACCTCGGTGGACGGCGCCGGCCGCAGCGACACCCACGACAGCGTGGACGCCGCGAGTCGCTCCTCGGCCCGGAGCTCCGCCCGGACCGGGCCCCGGCGGCGTGCGTGTCGCCGGCCCGTGTCGGCGTGACCACGTCCGCCGTCGCGACGACGGTGCGGACGCCGGCCAGCGCCCGGTCGAGCGTCCCCGGCTCCCGCAGGTCGGCCGCCACGAGTCCCGCGCCGGTCGCGGCGACGTCCTGCGCGGCGGCCGGCCGCCGCACGACCGCCCGCACCGGACGGCCCCGCGCCCTGAGCTGCCGGACGACCTGGTGGCCCAGCTGTCCGGTGGCACCCACGACCAGGATCACGGCGACCCACCCCTCCCTGCCGAACCCGGACGGGACGGGACGCGGCGACGGGAGGAGCCTGTGGCTGCGGACCGACAGGAGCGGAGGGCCCCTCCACAGGCCGCTGCGCCGTCCACAGATCTCCGTGCGGGCCGCTCGCGGGTCGTCGGCCGGGTCACGGTCGGCGGGTGTCCACGACCACCGAACTTGGCAGCCACGGCGAGTCCGTCGCCGCGACCTACCTCACCGACGCCGGGCTGCGCGTCCTCGACCGCAACTGGCGCTGCCGCGACGGGGAGCTCGACATCGTCGCCCGCGACGGGACGGCGATCGTCTTCTGCGAGGTCAAGACCCGCCGCGCCACCGGTTTCGGCCACCCGGTCGAGGCGGTCACGGCGGCCAAGCAGCGGCGCCTGCGCACCCTGGCCCAACGCTGGCTCGCCGCTCACGACCACCACGCTCCCGACCTGCGCTTCGACGTGGTCGGCGTGCTGGTGCGGCCGGAGCGCCCGCCCCTGGTGACGCACCTGCGCGGGGCGTTCTCGTGACGCTCGCGCGCACCTGGTCGGTCGGCCTGTCCGGGGTCACCGGCGCGATGGTCGAGGTCGAGGTGGACATGTCCGCCGGGATGCCGGGGGTGGTGCTGGTCGGCCTGCCCGACGCCGTGGTGCGCCAGTCGGTCGACCGCGTCCGGGCGGCGGTGGTGAACACCGGCGCGGCCTGGCCGCTGCGCCGCATCACCATCGGGCTGTCCCCGGCTTCGATGCCCAAGCAGGGGAGCGGCTTCGACCTGGCGCTGGCCGCCGCCGTCCTCGCCGCCGCCGGCACCGTCCCCGCCGACGCCGCCGACGGGCTGGTCCTGCTCGGTGAGCTCGGGCTGGACGGCTCGGTGCGGGCGGTCCGGGGCGTCCTGCCGGCGGTGCTGGCGGCCGCGGCGGCCGGGCACGGCGCCGTCGTCGTCCCGGCCGGCAACGCGGAGGAGGCCGCGCTCGTGCACGGCCTCGAGGTCCTGCCGGCCGCCACCCTCGGCGACCTGGTGGCCCACCTGTCCGGCCGCGCCCGCCTGTCCCCGCACGTCCGCGGCCCGCTGCCCGCGCCGGCGCCGGCGCCCGACCTCGGCGACGTCGTCGGTCAGGCCGCCGGGCGGCGGGCGGTCGAGGTGGCGGCGGCCGGCGGTCACCACCTGTACCTCACCGGGCCGCCGGGCGCGGGCAAGACGATGCTCGCCGAGCGCCTGCCCGGACTGCTGCCCGTCCTGGACGAGCGGGCCGCCCTGGAGGTCACCGCCATCCACTCCGTCGCCGGCACGCTGCCGCCCGGGTCGCCCCTGGTGAGCCGGCCGCCGTTCGAGGCGCCGCACCACTCGGCGACGATGGCGGCGCTGGTCGGCGGCGGCTCGGGCGCCATCCGTCCCGGCGCCCTCTGCCGGGCCCACCGGGGCGTGCTCTTCCTCGACGAGGCGCCGGAGTTCCCCCGGTCGACCCTGGACACGCTGCGCCAGCCGCTGGAGCGGGGCGCGGTCACCATCGCCCGCGCCGCGGGGTCGGCGACCTTCCCCTGCCGCGCACAGCTGGTGCTGGCCGCCAACCCGTGCCCCTGCGCCCGCGCGGCGGGGGACGCCGCCTGCACGTGCAGTCCGCTGGAGCGGCGCCGCTACCAGGCCCGCCTGTCGGGCCCGCTGCTCGACCGCATCGACCTGCGGGTCGAGTTGCCCCCGGTCACCCGCGCGGCCTGGCTGGGCGGCGGTGAGCCGCCGGAGTCGACCGCCCGGGTGTCCGCCCGGGTGGCGGCCGCGCGGGCGGCGGCCGCGGCCCGGCTGGGCGGCACGGGCCTGACGCTCAACAGCCAGGTGCCCGGCCGGTTGCTGCGCGAGCGGTGGGCGGTGCCCCGGCCGGCGCTGGCGCTGGCCGAGCGGGCGCTCGACCGCGGGGTGCTGTCGGTCCGTGGCCTGGACCGGGTGCTCCGGGTCGCCTGGACGCTGGCCGACCTCGGCGGGCGCACGGTCCCCGACGGCGACGACGTGGCCGAGGCGCTCGGGATGCGGCTGCAGCGGGTGGCGGCGTGACCGCCCCGACCCTCGACGAGGACCTCGAGGAGGCGCTCGCCGGGCCGCCGGCGGTCGAGGGCGGGGCCGTCCCGGGCGTCCGGCGGGCGCGGGCGTGGCTGACCCGCGCGGCCGAACCGGGCTCGGTCGGCCTGTGGCGCTGGGTCGACGACGTCGGGCCGGTCGCGGCCGTGCGGGCCCTCCGGGCGGGGACGGCCCCGGAGCACGCCCGGGCGCTGGTCGGCGCCCGCGCGGGGGAGGACGGCAGCCTCGCCGACCTGCGCCGCGCCGAGCGCTGCGGTGCCCGCCTGGTGGTCCCCGAGGACGACGAGTGGCCGGCGCTGCCGCTGCACGCGCTCACCGTGGCCGTCGTCGCCCACGACGGGGAGCGCGAGCAGGCCGACCGGACGACGGCGCTGGTACCGCCGGTGGCGCTGTGGGTGCGCGGCACCGCCCGTCTCGACGAGGTGGCCGACCGCTCGGTGGCCGTGGTCGGCGCGCGGGCGTCCACCGCCTACGGCGAGCACGTGGCCGCCGAGCTCGGCCATCAGCTGGGGGAGCGCGGCTGGACCGTGGTGTCCGGTGGCGCCCACGGCATCGACGCGGCGGCGCACCGCGGCGCCCTGGCCGCGGGCGCGCCGACGGTCGCCGTGCTGGCCTGCGGTGTCGACCGGCCCTACCCGGTGGCGCACTCGGCGGTGTTCGCCCGCATCGTCGACACGGGGGGCCTGCTGGTCAGTGAGTGGCCGCCGGGTGCGGCTCCGCACCGGCACCGCTTCCTCGTGCGCAACCGGCTGATCGCCGGGCTCACCCGCGGCACGGTGGTCGTGGAGGCGGCCGCCCGCTCCGGCGCGCAGGCCACGGCCCGGCGGGCGCGCGGGCTGGGCAAGGAGGTGCTGGTGGTGCCGGGTCCGGTGACCAGCGCGATGTCGGTCGGCTGCCACGAGCTGCTGCGCGACGAGGAGATGGGCGCGCGGCTGGTGACCGGCGCGGCGCAGGTGGTCGAGGCGGTGGGCGGCATCGGGACCGACCTCGCCGAGCCACCGGAGCGGCTCGCGGGCCCGCGCGACGGCCTCTCCGACCTGGCGAGGCGGGTGCTCGACGCCTGCCCAGTCCGCGCCGGCGTCAGCGCCGAGCGGCTGGCCGCCGTCGCCGGCTGCGACCCGCTGGAGGCGCTGCGGGTGCTGCCGGCGCTGGAGCTGGCCGACCTCGTGCAGTGGACCGGCACCGGCTGGCGACTGGCCCCGCCGCCGGAGCGGAGGGAGGGCCGCGGCGCGGGCGGGTGAGGCCGGCCCCTGCGCGACCATGGGGACCGTCAGGGCGCCCGGCCCGGCGCGGGCACGACCTGCGGTCCCGTCGCCCGGCGGCCGTCGCGCCAGACCGCCGTGATCGCCCGCGTGCGGGTGATGTCCTGGCCGGGGTCGCCGTCGACGAGCACGAGGTCCGCGCGCCTCCCCGGTGCGAGGGTGCCGCGGTCGGCGAGGCGGAAGGCCGTGGCCGCTGCGCTGGTCGCCGCCGCGAGCGCCGCTGCCGGGGACAGGCCGGCCTGCACCAGCAGAACGAGCTCGTCGTGCAGGCTGACGCCGTGGGCGACGCCCGGGCTCGACGCGTCGGTCCCGGCCAGCAGCGCCACCCCGGCCCGGTGCAGCCGGCCGACCGTCGACGTCGCGACGTCCAGGTCGGCCCGCGCACCCGGCCCGACCGGGAAGGCCGTCCCGAGCAGCGTGCGCTGCCCGTGGTCGATGCCCGGTCCGAGGTCCGGGTCGGCGGCCAGGGCCGGGCCCCGGCTCCGCCCCGCCCGCGCGGCCAGCGAGGTCAGCGTGGGGACGACGAACACGTCCCGGCGCACAGCGGCGTCCAGGAACTCCGCCGACGCCGGCTCGTCCACGAACAGGTGGGCCAGCCCGTCGACGCCCGCGTCGACGGCCAGCAGCGCGTGGGCCTGCGTGAGCGTGTGCGCGACGACGAGCAGGCCCCGGGCGTGCGCCGCGAGGACCAGCGCCCGCACCGTGTCGGCCGTCAGCGAGGGGCAGGGGCGCCCGGTGGTGGTGCCGTCCTCGAGGACGATCTTCAGGTGGTCGGAGCCCTCCGCGACCCGGTCCGCGACGAAGGCCTCGGCGTCCTGCGGTCCCGCCACGGTGGGGAAGGGGAGCAGCAGGCCCCTGTCGACCAGCGCGGTCGGGTGCCCGCCGGGAGCCGTGGCGCCGGTCCCGGCCGAGCGCAGGTCGGCCATCCCGGGGTCGGACGACGCCTGCCGCCGGAGCGAGCGCACGAGGGCCGGGTCGGCGAACATGTCCAGCTCGGTCGTGACGCCCGCCCGCAGCGCTGTCTGCAGGGCGCCGGGGTGCACGTGGACGTGTGCGTCGACCAGGCCCGGGAGGACGGTGCCGCCGCGGGCCGCGAGGACGGGTGTGCCGGCCGGCGGGGTCAGCCGGGCGTCGACCGCGGCGATGCGCCCCTCGACGACCAGCAACGCACCGGGGGACAGGAACCGGTGCCCGTCGAAGACCCGGGCGCCCTCGATCAGGAAGCTGTCGGTCGCCGCGTCCACCCCGTCCCCCTCGTCCGGTCAGAGCCTGGGGGTCCTGCCGGGCCGGCGCAACGCCCCCTCGCGACGCCCCCACGCAACGCCCTCGCGCGGGGGTCCCCGCACGGGGGTCCCCGCACGGCCGGGCCGACCCCGCCGTCCGCGGGGACGCGCGACGGCTGGTGCGGCGGTGGCGCCCGACTCCTGTCGCGGGCAACCGACCGGCGCGGCGGCTTGACCGCCGGGGGACGCCGTCGGACGGTCGGTGCGTGACCGCCCGCACCGCCGACGCCCGCGCCGCGCTGCCCCCGGCGCTCGCCGCGGCGCTCGAGGGCTACGAGCGGGCGCTGCACGAGGAGCGCGACCTCTCCGGGCACACCGTCCGGGGCTACGTCACCGACGCCGTCTGGCTGCTCGACCACCTTGCCCGGCGGGGCGGCACCGGGGTCGGCGAGCTCGACCTCGCCGTCCTGCGCAGCTGGCTGGCCCAGGGCCGCACCCGCGGGGCCAGCCGGGCGACCACCGCCCGCCGCGCCGCGGCCGCCCGGTCGTTCACCGCCTGGCTGCGCCGGTCGGGCGTGACCGCCGAGGACGTCGGCCTGCGCCTGGTCAGCCCCAAGGCGCACCGCACGCTGCCCGACGTGCTCGCCCCCGACCAGGCCCGCGCGGTCGTCGAGGCGGCCGGGGGCTCCGACGACCCGGCCGGCCTGCGCGACGCCGTCGTCCTCGAGCTGCTCTACGCCAGCGGCATCCGGGTCAGCGAGCTGGTCGGGCTGGACGTCGACGACGTCGACCGCGGCCGGCGGCTGCTGCGGGTCCTCGGCAAGGGTCGCAAGGAGCGCAGCGTGCCCTACGGCGCGCCGGCCGAGCGGGCGCTCGACCAGTGGCTGACGCGCGGCCGCCCCGCCCTGGCCACCGCGGACTCCGGCCCGGCCCTGCTGCTGGGGCTGCGCGGCCGGCGGCTCGACCCGCGCGAGGCCCGCCGCACCGTGCACGCCGCCGTGGCCCGTGCGCCCGGCGCCCCAGACGTCGGCCCGCACGGGCTGCGCCACTCCGCGGCGACCCACGTGCTCGAGGGCGGCGCCGACCTGCGGTCGGTCCAGGAGCTGCTCGGCCACGCTAGCCTCGCCACGACGCAGATCTACACGCACGTGACGGTCGAGCGCCTCCGCGCGGTGCACGCGCAGGCGCACCCCCGGGCATGACCGTCGTGCCCACCCGAACGACGTCCATCGGGCCGCGAGCCCATTTCCCAGCGGGAGTGCAGACCGTGCCCGAGGCGACCATCCACCGGATCGGCGAGTCCGACGAGGACGCCGACGCAGCGCTCGCCGAACTGTGGGCGCAGTACGTCAGCGACCGTGCCCCGGCCCTCCGCGACCGGCTGATCCTGCACTACGCGCCACTGGTGAAGTACGTCGCCGGCCGGGTCGGCAGCGGCCTGCCCGCGCACGTCGAGCACGCCGACCTGGTCTCCTACGGCACCTTCGGGCTGATCGACGCCATCACCCGCTACCAGCCCTCGCGCGAGGTCAAGTTCGAGAGCTACGCGATGTCGCGCATCCGCGGCGCGATCATCGACGAGCTCCGTAGCACCGACTGGATCCCGCGGTCGGTGCGGATGAAGGCCCGCCAGTTCGAGCGCACCGTCGCCGCCCTCGAGACCCGGCTGCAGCGCAGCCCGACCGAGGAGGAGGTGGCCGCCGAGATGGAGATGGACGTCGAGGAGGTCCGCAAGTTCCTCGGGCAGCTCTCGCTGGTCAACGTGGTGGCCCTCGACGAGCTGCTCACCGACGACGACGGCGGCGCGCCCCGGCTGGTCGACACCCTGCAGGACGCCAACGCCCTCGACCCCCAGGCCGTCGCCGAGCACGGTGAGGCCCGCCAGATGCTCGCGCGCGCCGTCGAGCAGCTGCCGGAGCGGGAGAAGGTGGTCGTCAGCCTCTACTACTTCGAGGGCCTGACCCTGGCCGACATCGGCCGCGTCCTCGGCGTCACCGAGAGCCGGATCTGCCAGCTGCACACCAAGGCCGTCCTGCACCTGCGCACCAAGCTCGCCGACATCGCCTGAGCCGCCCGGCCGCCGGCCCTGCTCCACCGGGGACGCGTGGGGTCACCCCAGCGGCAGGAGCCGCACCTCGGGCGGGCGCAGCAGCGCCAGCGGGTCGAGGTAGGTCTCCGCGCGGCGCAGGCCCCAGTGCAGGCACGCCGCGGCCGGGCAGCCCTCGTGACCGGCCAGCACGGTGCCCAGCGGCGAGCCGCGGGCCACCCCCTGGCCCGCGGCGACCACCGGCGCGACCGGCTCGTAGGTCGTCCGCAGCCCGTCGGCGTGGTCCACGCTCACCACCGGGCGCCCGGCCACCATCCCGGCGAAGGCGACCACGCCGTCGCCGGCGGCCCGGACCACGGTCCCCGGCGCCCCGGCGAGGTCGGCACCCCGGTGCCCGGGCCCGTACGGCGACGCGGGCGGCTGGAACGGCCGGGTCACCGCCGGCGGGTCCCCGAGCGGGGACGTCCACGCCGCGGTGCCGGCGACGGGGGACGGGGGCTCGGCGACCGCCGGAGCGGGCCCGAGGACCGCGGCGACCGTGAGCAGCGCGGCGACGAGGGGCCGGGCGGGCACGAGGACGGGCACCCCGGGAGCCTCGCCGTCCACCCGGCCGCGGGACGACGAGGCCGCCGGGCTGTGGACGGCGCCGACGGCGGGGGAGGGGCACACCGGCCGCGGCGTATGCTGTCCGGTGCGGCCCGCTCCGGCGGGCCGACTCCGCGCGTCCTCCTCCCGCCGCTCCGGCGGGGCAGCCCCACCTCGGTCCCGGTCCCCACCGGGTCGGTGGCGCCGCTGGACGCCAGGGCGGTGCGCCACCCGGCGCCCGCGTCAACCGAGGAGCGCGGCCGCCCGTCGGCCGTGCGCACAGACAGGAAGGCTGCACATGGCAGTCGTCAGCATGAAGCAGCTGCTCGACAGCGGCGTCCACTTCGGGCACCAGACCCGTCGCTGGAACCCGAAGATGAAGCGCTTCATCTTCACCGAGCGCAACGGCATCTACATCATCGACCTGCAGCAGACGCTCGGGTACATCGACAGTGCCTACGAGTTCGTCAAGCAGACCGTCGCCCACGGCGGCTCGATCCTCTTCGTCGGCACCAAGCGCCAGGCGCAGGAGGTCGTCGCCGAGCAGGCGCAGCGGGTCGGCATGCCCTACGTCAACCAGCGCTGGCTGGGCGGCATGCTCACCAACTTCCAGACCGTGCACAAGAGGCTCCAGCGGCTCAAGGAGCTCGAGGACATGGAGCAGACCGGCGTGCTGGTCAGCCTGTCCAAGAAGGAGCAGCTCGGCCTGACCCGCGAGAAGGCCAAGCTCGAGCGCAGCCTCGGTGGCATCCGCGACATGCAGAAGGTGCCCAGCGCCATCTGGATCGTCGACACGAAGAAGGAGCACATCGCCGTCGGCGAGGCCCGCAAGCTGGGCATCCCGGTCGTGGCGATCCTCGACACCAACTGCGACCCCGACGAGGTCGACTTCAAGATCCCGGGCAACGACGACGCGATCCGCAGCATCACCGTGCTGACCCGCGTGGTCGCCGACGCCGTCGCCGACGGCCTCATGGCCCGCTCGGCCGCGCAGGCCAACGCCGGGCGCGAGGAGGGCGGCGCCCCGGTCATCGGTGGCGACGAGCCGCTGCCGGACTGGGAGCGCGAGCTGCTCACCGGGCAGGCCGACGGCGCCGCCGAGGCGACCGCCGCCGAGGCCACCCCGCTCCCGGAGACCCCGGCCGCCCCGCCGGCCGTGACCGCCGAGGAGATCGCCCCCGTCGAGGGCGTGCCCGCCACCGGCGACACGTCCACCGGCACCCAGGGCGCCCAGAACGGCTGACCCGCCGGCGCCGCTGCCCAGCCCCCGTGGCCGGGCAGCGGCGCCGCGGCACGTCCGCACCCACCCGCATCCAGACCCGTAGGGAAGTGACATGCCTGCCTTCACCGCCGCCGACGTCAAGCGGCTCCGCGACGCCACCGGCGCCGGCATGATGGACGCCAAGAAGGCCCTGACCGAGGCCGACGGCGAGTACGACAAGGCCATCGAGCTGCTGCGCATCAAGGGCGCCAAGGACGTCGGCAAGCGCCTCGAGCGCTCGACGACCAACGGCATCGTCGTCAGCCGGGACGGCGCGCTGCTCGAGCTCGACTGCGAGACCGACTTCGTCGCCAAGAACGCCGAGTTCGTGGCCCTCGCCGAGCGCCTGCTCGACCTCGCGCTGCAGAGCAAGCCGGCCGACGCCGAGGCCCTGCTGGCCACCGAGGTCGACGGCCAGACCGTCGCCAAGCTGGTCGAGGCCGAGTCCGCGCGCATCGGCGAGAAGCTGGTCCTCTCCCGCTTCGCCGCCTTCGACGGCCCGACCGCGGTCTACCTGCACAAGCGCGCCACCGACCTGCCCCCGGCCATCGGCGTCGCGGTGCAGTACACCGGTGGCGACGAGGACGCCGCGCGCTCGCTGGCCATGCACATCGCCGCCGCCCGCCCGCGGTTCCTCACCCGCGACGAGGTCCCGGCCGAGGCCGTCGAGACCGAGCGCCGGGTGGCCGAGCAGACCGCCAAGGAGGAGGGCAAGCCCGAGCAGGCGATCGTCAGGATCGTCGAGGGCCGGGTCAACGCCTACTACAAGGACTTCGTCCTGCTCGAGCAGCCGTCGATCACCGAGCCCAAGCGCACGGTGAAGCAGATCCTCGACGACGCCGGCCTGACCGTGCAGCGGTTCGCCCGCTTCGAGGTCGGCCAGGCGTAACACCAGCGGCAGGGGAAGGACCCCGCCACCCCCCGATCGGCCCCGCCACAGGGGCACGCGCCGAGCACGCGAGGCGTGGGGGGTGGCGGGGTCTTTCGTCCGTCCCCGCCCAGGGACGGGGCCGGTGGTGCGTCCGGGCCCCACTGGCGCCGGGCCCGCGGTTTGGCAGGATCACGGGAACGACGTCGAGCGAGGGATGAGCAGTTGACCGACACCGCCGCGCCCAGCACCTTCGCGCCCACGACCGCACCGACCTCCGCGCCCACGGCCTTCGCGCCCGCCGACGGCGAGGGGTACAAGCGCGTCCTGCTCAAACTGTCGGGTGAGGCCTTCGGCGGCGGCAAGGTGGGTGTGGACTCCGGCATCGTGCACAGCATCGCCGAGCAGCTCGCCGAGGTCGTCCACGGCGGCACGCAGGTCGCCGTCGTCGTCGGCGGGGGCAACTTCTTCCGCGGCGCCGAGCTCTCCCAGGCGGGCATGGACCGCCGGCACGCCGACTACATGGGCATGCTGGGCACGGTCATGAACTGCCTGGCGCTGCAGGCCTTCTGCGAGCAGGTGGGCCTGGAGACCCGGGTGCAGACGGCGATCACCATGGGCCAGGTCGCCGAGCCCTACATCCCGCGCAAGGCCGTCCGGCACCTGGAGAAGGGCCGGCTGGTCATCTTCGGCGCCGGCGCGGGCATGCCCTACTTCTCCACCGACACCGTCGCCGCCCAGCGCGCGCTGGAGATCGGCTGCCAGGTCCTCCTGATGGCCAAGAACGGCGTCGACGGCGTCTACGACGACGACCCGCGCACCAACCCCGCGGCCACCATGTACGACGACCTGGACTACGCCACGGTCCTGGCCGACCAGCTCAAGGTCGCCGACGCCACCGCCATCAGCCTGTGCATGGACAACCAGATGCCGATCGTGGTGTTCAACCTGCTGCAGGACGGCAACATCGCCCGCGCCGTGGCAGGTGAGAGGATCGGCACGCTGATCAGCCAGCCGGACTGAGCCCGGCGCCCGCCACGCGCAGCCGCACCCAGAGGGACGGCGGGACACCCCGCCGCAGGAGGAGAGACCCGTGATCGACGACACCCTGCTCGACGCCGAGGAGCGGATGGACAAGGCCCTGTCGGTCGCGCGGGAGGACCTCGGCTCGGTGCGCACCGGCCGGGCCGCGCCGTCGATGTTCAACAAGATCCTGGTCGACTACTACGGCGCCCCCACGCCGGTGCCGCAGATGTCCTCGATCACCGTGCCCGAGGCCCGCATGGCGGTCATCAAGCCCTACGACAACAGCCAGCTGTCGGCCATCGAGAAGGCCATCCGCGACAGCGACCTCGGCGTCAACCCCACCAACGACGGCCAGATCATCCGCGTGGTGTTCCCGCAGCTGACCGAGGAGCGCCGCCGCGACCTGGTGAAGATGGCCCGGTCCAAGGGCGAGGACGCCAAGGTCGCCATCCGCAACGTGCGCCGGCGCGCCAAGGAGGAGCTCGACCGCATCGCCAGGGACGGCGAGGCCGGCGAGGACGACGTGCGCCGCGCGGAGAAGGAGCTCGACGACCTCACCGCCCAGCACGTCTCGAGCATCGACGAGGCGGTCAAGAACAAGGAGGGCGAGCTGCTCGAGGTCTGAGCGCTCACCCCGTCCCTACCATGACCTCCCGTCCCGACGCCGCCGGGGCCGGTCCCTCCGGCCCGGGTGGCCCACGTCGGCCTGCCGCCCGCACGGCCGAGTCACCCCTGCCGGCGACGCCCGACACCGGCCCGATCCCGGTCGCCGGGCGGCCGTCCCCGCCGCCGACCCGCGGCGCCCCGGCCGCGGCGGTGGCGCCGCCCACCGGCCCGACCGCCGTCCCGCCGGCCACCGCGGAGATGGCGGTCCCGCCCACCGCGGCCGCGCCCCCGACCGAGCACCTCCCGGCCGCGCTGCTCCCTGAGGAGTCCCTCCCGGCGGGTGCCTCCCGGCCGGCGGCCCGGCGCGGCAGCGGCCGCGCCGGGCGGGACCTGGTCGCCGCCGTCGGCGTCGGGCTGGGCCTCGGCGGGGTCATCCTCGCCTCGCTGCTGGTCTACCGGCCGGCGTTCCTGCTGGTCCTCACCGCGGCGATCCTCCTGGGCGTGGTCGAGCTCGTGCGCGCGCTGGAGGCCGGGCGGGCGCGGGCCCCGCTGGCGCCCCTGGTCGTGGGCACGGTCGCGATGTTCGCGCTGGCCTGGACCCGTGGCCCCGACGGCCTGGTCGCGGCGTTCCTGTTCACCGTCGTCGCCGTCCTGCTGTGGCGGCTGGGCGACGGGCCCGAGAGCTACCTGCGCGACGCCTCGGCCGGCGTGCTGGTCGCCCTCTACGTACCCCTGCTGGCCGGCTTCGCGGTCCTGCTGCTCGTCCCGGAGGACGGCGCGCTGCGGGTGCTGGTCTTCATCGCCACCGTGGTGGGCAACGACGTCGGCGGCTACACCGCGGGCGTGCTGTGGGGCCGGCACCCCATGGCGCCCTCGGTGAGCCCGAAGAAGTCGTGGGAGGGCATGGTCGGCTCCGTCGTGGCGTGCGTCGCCGTCGCCACCCCGATCGTCGTGCTCGGCCTCGGCGGGCCGTGGTGGAGCGGGGTCCTCCTCGGCGCCGCACTCGCCGTCACGGCCACCGCCGGCGACCTCGGCGAGTCGCTCATCAAGCGCGACCTCGGCATCAAGGACATGGGCACCCTGCTGCCCGGTCACGGCGGGATCATGGACCGGCTCGACAGCCTGCTGCCCTCGGCCGTGGTCGCCTACCTGCTGCTGTCGTGGGTGGCGCCCCCGGCCTGATGAGGGACCCCCGCCAAGGGCGCGGTCACCTCCCAGGTGGACCCGACCGTGGCGAAGCCGCGCCGGGCGTACCAGTGCTGCGGCCAGTCCTCGGCCGCCGCCTCCAGCACGACCAGGTCGCAGCCGCCGGCCGCGGCACGGTCGAGCGCGGCGGCCAGGACCGCGTCCCCGTGCCCGCGGCCGCGCGCGGCCGGCTCGGTCACCACCGACTCCACCGCCGCGGTGGCGCCGTCGACACGCAGCTGACCGGCGGCGACGACCCGCCCCTCCTCCCGCACCGCGAGGTCGGTGACCGCGACGACCGTGTCGTTGCGGTGCTCGCGGCCGACCAGCTGGGCGACCACCTCGTCGAGGTCGGGCTCCCCGGCGAGGTCGGCGCGCCACCCGGCCTCCCACAGCGCGTGCACCTCGCGCTGCTTGACCGGCTCGGCGCGGCGCCCCGGCAGCGGAGGCGTGGCGGGGCGGGCCATCACCAGCACCTCCTCGGCCTGCCACCCGCGACCGGCCAGCTCCGCCGCCACGCCGTCGGCACCGGGCCAGGTCAGGGTCGCGGCGGCGTGGGAGAGGCCCGTGCCGGTGGCGGCGGCGGCCACCGTGGCGGCGTCGACCGGCTCCCACAGCACGAGCCGGTTGTCGTCCCGGGAGTGCCGGAACCGCGGGTCGAGCACCGCGACCCCGCCGGGGACGTCGCGCACCTCGGCGGCCCGCCTCGTGCGCAGCGACAGGGACAGCGCGAGCGCCCGGCCCAGCGCGTCGTCCGGCCGGGGGAGCACCGGCTCGGCCGGTGGCCGGTACGGGACGACGGCGACCACGGCGGCCGTCGGCAGCGGCCCGGGGAGGACCGCGGGCTCCTCCCGCACCGGGTCGGCGAGCCGCGCCGGGTCGACGACGAGCAGCACCAGGTCGCGGCGCCCGGGGAACAGCCGCTCCGCCGGCTGGTGCACCTGGTCCGGGTGCGACAGGTGCACGAACCCGGCCTCGGACGGGGGCCGCAGCTGCCCCGTGGTCAGCGCCGCCCGCCAGGCAGCCGGCTCGCACAGGTGCAGCAGCGGGCTCACCCGGGCAGCCCGTCCGGGTCGATCCCCCGGGCGGCCAGCGCCGTCTCGATCGCCTCGCACACCGTGCGGACGACGGCGACCCGAGCGTGGCGCTTGTCGTCGGCGGGGACGACGGTCCAGCGCCCGCCCTCGTGGTCGGTGCGCTGCAGCATCTCCTCGACGGCGACCTCGTAGGCCTCCCGCTTCTCGCGGTTGCGCCAGTCCTCGTCGGTCAGCTTCCACGCGCGGTAGGGGTCGTCGCGGCGGGACTCGAAGCGGCGCAGCTGCTCCTCAGGGGAGACGTGCATCCAGAACTTGGCCAGCACGGTGCCCTCGGCCGCCAGCGTCGTCTCCAGGTCGACGATCTCGCCGTAGGCCCGCTGCCACTGCTCCTCGGTCGCGAAGCCCTCCACCCGCTCGACGAGCACGCGGCCGTACCAGGTGCGGTCGAGCACGGCCATGCCGCCCCAGCCGGGCAGCACCGGCCAGAACCGCCACAGGAAGTGGTGCCGCTTCTCGTCGTAGGAGGGGGCGGCGAACTGGGCGACCCGCACGTGCCGGGGGTCGAGCTCGTCGACCAGCCGCTTGATGGCACCGCCCTTGCCGGAGGCGTCCCAGCCCTCGAAGAGCACGCACAGCGGCGGACCGAGCTCCCCGGAGCCGATCTGACCGCCGAGCAGCAGGCGCAGGTGCACCAGCCGCTGCTGCGCCGCGGCGAGCTGCTCCTTGCCCTCCTTCTTGGACAGCCGGGCGGACAGGTCGACGTCGTCGAGTCGGCTCACCCGGTCGAGCCTGGCCCACGCGGGCGCGGCTGTCAGCTCGACCGGGCGTCCCCGCTGCCGACGGCGTAGGACAGCAGGACGTTGTCCGAGCCGGGACGCCGGGACGCCTCGCGCAGCCGCAGGTGCGCCGGGACGCCGTCCGGGAAGGCGCGCAGGCCCGCGCCGAGGACGACGGGGCCCACCAGGAGGAACAGCTCGTCGACCAGGCCGGCGGCGAGCAGGTCGCCCCACAGCGTCCGGCTGCCGAAGACGAGCACGTCCCCGCCGGCCCCGGCGCGCAGCGCGGCCACAGCGGCGTGCGCGTCGGCCCGGCGGACGATCGTCGTGGTGTCCGCCCAGGGCCCGGTGTCGGCCGGGGTCAGGGAGTCGGAGACGACCACCTTCGGCAGCGCGGCGTTGCGCTGCCCGGTCTCGCGGTGCAGGTCGGCGGCCGACGGGTCGAGCGCCACCGCGGGGGACACCGTCGGGTCCGCGGCGACGGCCGGCCACCAGCCGACCATCTGGCGGTAGGTGGTGGCGCCCATCAGCAGGGTGCCCGCGGCACGCAGCCGCTCCAGGTTCAGGGCGTCGAAGGAGGCGTCCAGGGGCAGGCTGGAGATGTCGCCGCCGGGGCCGGCGACGTACCCGTCCAGGGACACGAGGGTGCTGACGACGACTGCGCTCACGGTGTGCTCCTCGGGGATCGGTGGGGTCCGTCACCCGTACAGAGACACGCGGGAGCGCCGACTCATCGGTCGCGGGCGGACCCCGTCCCGAACCGCTCGTGCAGGGCGGGGTCGACGAAGCCCGCGATCCAGGCGACGCGTCCGTCGCGCAGGCCCAGGACGTTCACCGAACCGGGACGCCAGGCCCCGTCGGCGAACTGCTCGCAGAGCAGCCCGACCGAGGCGTTGACCGGCGCCGGTGTCAGCCGCCAGGGCGTGGCGAACACCCGCTCGGCGAGGAACCGGCCGACGTCGGCCCGGCCGGAGAACCACGCCGGCAGCGGCGGCATCGTGAACCGGACGTCCTCGGTGAGCAGGTCCACGAGGGCGGGGACGTCGGCGCGCTCCCACGCGGCGACGAACCGGTCCACCAGCGCAGCCGTGCCGGCGTCCCCGAGCCGGGCCAGCTCGGCCTGTTGGCTGACCGGCGGGACCCGCTCGCCCACACCGGCCCGGGCCCGCTGCAGGGCGCTGTTGACCGAGGCGGGCGTGGTGTCGAGCAGGTCCGCGGCCTCGGCCGCGCTGTACCCGAGCACCTCGCGCAGCAGCAGGACCGCGCGCTGGGTGGCCGGCAGGTGCTGCAGGGCGGCGACGTAGGCCAGCTCCACGCTCTCGCGGCGCAGGTAGGCGGTGGCCGGGTCCCCGTCGTCGACGAGGTCACCGGGCAGCGGTTCCAGCCAGACCGGCCCGGGGACCGGCTCGCCGAGGTCGGCGACGTCCGACCGGGGCGGTCCGGCGTCCGGGGACAGCAGGCGGGGCCGGCGGCGGGCCTGGCGGAGGCAGACGGAGGTGGTCACCCGGTACAGCCAGGTGCGCAGCGAGCTGCGGCCCTCGAACCCGGGCAGGCCGCGCCAGGCGGCCAGCAGCGCCTCCTGGACGGCGTCCTCGGCGTCCTGGGGCGAGCCGAGCACCCGGTAGCAGTGCGCGGTCAGCTCCCGGCGGTGCCGGCCGACCAGGCGGGCGAACGCCGCCTCGTCCCCGCGGCGGGCCGCGGCGAGGTCCGGGTCGTCGTCCACGGTCACACCGGCTCCGCGTGCTGCCGGATCCACGCGTGCATGGCGATGCCCGCGGCCACGCCGGCGTTGATCGAGCGGGTGGAGCCGTACTGCGCGATCGACAGCACGTCGTCGGCCAGCGACCGCGCCTGCGCCGACAGGCCGCTGCCCTCCTGGCCGAAGAGCAGCACGCAGCCGCGGGGGAGCACCGCGGTCTCCAGCGGGCGGGCGCCGGGCAGGTTGTCGACGGCCAGCACCGGCAGCCCCGCGGCGCGCGCCCACGCGCCGAGCGCGTCGGCGTCGGGGTGGTGGCGCACGGAGAGGTACCGGTCGGTGACCATCGCGCCGCGGCGGTTCCAGCGCTTGCGGCCGACCACGTGCACCTCGGCGGCGAGGAAGGCGTTGGCGGTGCGCACGACCGTGCCGATGTTCAGGTCGTGCCGCCAGTTCTCGATGGCGACGTGGAAGGCGTGCCGCCGCGGGTCGAGGTCGGCCACGATCGCCTCGACGGTCCAGTAGCGGTACCGGTCGACGACGTTGCGCCGGTCGCCGTGCGTGAGCAGTTCGGGGTCGTACCGGGGGTCCTCGGGCCACGGCCCCACCCACGGGCCCACGCCGACGCCGTCGGGCGGCGCGGGCGGCCTCTCCACCTCCGTCACCCGGCCGACGCTAGCCGCCCACGCCGGTCCGCCGGTTCGGGCCGTGGCGGTCGCGACCGCGTGCGGCGAGCCGGTCGGTGTGGCCGGCCTCGCGGCTGGCGCCCGGTCGCGCCTCCCCGGACCGGCCGGGTCCGTGCGGCACCATGGTCGGCTCCGGTAGGTCACCTGTCGGTGACTGTCAGTGGATGCGAGGTGGGATGACGGTACGGCAGGACGACGAGGTCCCAGGCGTCCCCGGGCCGGCCGCGATCCCGTCGGCCGCCGCCGGACCCCCCGTCGACCAGCTGCCGGACGAGGTCCGCGTGCCACCGGCGGACGACTGGCAGGACTGGCTGCCCGACTGGCTGACCGGACCCCCGGCCGTGGCGGACCGGCCCGGCGCGGCGGGTGCCCCCGAGGGGGACGCCCCCGCGGGCGTCGACGCGCAGGACGCCGACGCGCAGGACGCCGACCCGCAGGACGCCGACCCGGGGGACGACCTCGAGGCGTTCGTGCCGGAGCCGGCCACGCCCGAGGACGGCGATCCGGGCCTCGACACCCTCGCCGACTCCCACCCCGTCGCCGCCGACAGCACGACCGTCGTCGACACCGTGCCGCCGCAGGTCGTCGTCGGCCCGCGGGTGCGGCCCCGGCGCCGCGTGGGGACCGCGGTCGTGGTGGGGCTCCTCGCCGCCGGCGGCATCGCGGGCGCGGTCCTGCTGGCGGGGTCCTCCTCCGGCCCGGTCCCGTCCGCCGCCGTCCAGTCGTCGCCGAGTGCGGTCGCCCCACCGACGCGGACCGTCATCCCGACGCGGCCCTGGGGCATCACCGACGCCGTCCCGGCCGCACCGACGACCAGCGTCCCGGTACCGGCCGTCCCGGCGCAGGAGGCCGACACGGACCCGGCTCCGGTGCCGGTGCGCGTCGCCGGGTCCCGAACCGCACCAGCGGCGACCGTCCCGACCGCGGACGCGTCGCTGCCCGTGGTCGCCCCGCCGCCACCCGGATCGCCGGTCACGGTCCCCGCGGACCAGCCCGCTGGGGAGACCGGACCCGCCGGGGCCGTCGATGGCCCGGTGCCGACAGGCGGGCCCCCGGTTCCGTCCCCACCGCCGGATCCCGACGCGGGGGACCTCGAGGTGGCGGACCCCGAGGTGGCCGACCCCGAGGTCGCCAAGCCCGAAGTGGGGATCCCCGACGTGGCGGACCCCGAGGTCGAGGACCCCGAGGTGGACGGCCCCGTCCAGGAGGACCCGAGCGTGACGGACCCGAGCGTGACGGACCCCGGCGTGACGGACCCCGGCGTGACGGACCCCGACGACCCCTCGACGGACCCGACGGACCAGGCGCCGGACGGGACGGACGGCGACGGGACCGGTCCGGACGCCACCGGGACGCCGGTGCCCACTCCTCCCACCCTCGGGGCACGGGTGCCCTGAGCGAGCGACCTCACCCGCAGCCGAGCCCACGCACCGCCGGCGGGTGGGACGATGGACATGCCATGACTGCCCTGCCCCTCGTCTTCGACGCCCCGCGCCGGGGCAAGCCGCCGCGCCACCTCGCCGACCTCACCCGCGAGGAGGCGCGCGCCGCCGTCGCCGAGCTCGGGCAGCCGGCCTTCCGCGCCGACCAGCTCGCCCGGCACTTCCACCGCGGCGTCACCGACCCGGCGCAGATGACCGACCTGCCCGCCGCGGTCCGCGAGACGCTGACCGAGGCGCTGCTGCCCGGGCTGCTCACCCCCGTCCGGCACCAGTCGGCCGACGGCGGGCGCACCCGCAAGACGCTGTGGCGGCTGCACGACGGCGCGCTGGTCGAGAGCGTGCTCATGCGCTACCCCGACCGGGCCACCGTCTGCATCTCCAGCCAGGCCGGCTGCGGCATGGCGTGCCCGTTCTGCGCCACCGGGCAGCAGGGGCTGACCCGCAACCTGTCGGCCGCGGAGATCACCGGCCAGGCGGTCGCGGCCGCGGCGGCCATGGCGAACGGGGAGATCCCCGGTGGTCCCGGCCGGCTGTCCAACGTCGTGTTCATGGGCATGGGCGAGCCGCTGGCCAACTACCCGCGCGTGCGCCAGACGCTGCGCTCGCTGCTCGGGCAGCCCCCCTACGGCCTGGGCCTCTCGCAGCGCTCGGTCACCGTCTCCACCGTCGGCCTCGTGCCGGCCATCCGCCGGCTCACCGAGGAGGGTCTGGCGGTCACGCTGGCGGTCAGCCTGCACGCCCCCGACGACGAGCTGCGCGACACGCTCGTGCCGATCAACACGCGGTACGCGGTGGGCGAGGTCGTCGACGCCGCCGACGCCTACGCCGCCCGCACCGGCCGCCGCTACTCGGTCGAGTACGCGCTCATCCGCGACGTCAACGACCAGCCGGAGCGCGCCGACCTGCTCGGCCGGCTGCTGGCCGGGAAGCTGGCGCACGTGAACCTCATCCCGCTCAACCCGACGCCGGGCAGTCCGTGGGACGCCAGCCCCCTGCCGGCGCAGCGGGAGTTCGTCGCGCGGCTGCGCGCCGCCGGCGTGCCGACGACGGTCCGCGACACCCGTGGCCAGGACATCGACGGCGCCTGCGGCCAGCTCGCCGCGGCCGACACGGGGCCCCGCCCGGAGGCCCACCCCGAGCGTGCGCGGGACGAGGGGGACGGGGTCCTCCTGGGCGTCCCCGTCGTCGCCACCTCGACGCCGGAGGCGCCCGTGGCGCTCGGCGCCGAGGGCGACGCGTGACGTCCCGGACCGACCGGATCCCCGCCGACGGCGTCCCCGCGGACGACGAGCCGGCCGCCCTGCACGAGCACCACCACGCCGACGTCTCCGGCGGCTGGCTGCGCGCGGCCGTCTTCGGCGCCATGGACGGGCTGGTCACCAACACCGCCCTGGTGGCCGGCGTCGGCGGCGGGGGAGCGGCCCCGCGCACGATCGTGCTCTCCGGCGTCGCCGGCCTGGTCGCCGGCGCGATCTCGATGGCGCTCGGCGAGTACACGTCGGTGAAGACGCAGAACGAGCAGCTCGACCTCGAGGTGGCCAAGGAGCGGCGCGAGCTCGAGCACCACCCCGAGGAGGAGCTGGCCGAGCTGGTCGCGATGCTGCGCGTGCGCGGCGTCGAGGAGGGGCTGGCCCGCGAGGTCGCCGTCCAGCTCTCCCGCGACCCGGAGGTCGCGCTGCGGCTGCACATCGTGGCCGAGCTGGGTCTCAGCCCGGAGGAGAAGCCCTCACCGCGGACGGCGGCGGTGTCGTCGTTCCTGACCTTCTCGCTGGGCGCCGTGCTCCCGCTGCTGCCCTACCTGTTCGGGCTGTCGGTGCTGTGGGTGGCGCTGTTGTGCGGCGGGATCGGCCTGGTGGCGGCCGGCGCGCTGTCGTCGCGCTTCACCGCGCAGCCGTGGTGGTACGCCGGCCTGCGCCAGCTGTTGTTCGGGGCGGTCGCGGCAGGCGCGACCTACGCGATCGGCGCCGCCATCGGGGTCACCGCCGCCTGAGGGATCGGCCCCTGCGGGCCCTGCCTCAGGGGCGCCAGGCGGTCCGCTTGCGGCGGAGGTCCCACAGCAGCAGGACGACCAGGGCCGCGGCCAGGCCGAACAGCCAGAGGTCCTCCATGCGGCCCTCGTGGTTGCCCCACACGTAGGACAGCAGCGACAGCACGCCGAGCCAGCCGGCGACCTGGCCCCACTTGCCGGCGCGGCCGTGCCAGCCCCAGTCCTCGGGGCGCTCGTGCTCGATCGGGTGCTCACCGGCGCGGACCACGGCCTCCTCGCGGCCCGGCTGGTTGACCCGCGTGGTGGCGGGGTTGTCCTGGGCGATCCGGGCGCGGTGCTGCTCGCTCACGCCGTCCATCCTGCCAGCAGGGGCGGCGCCGCACCGGACGAGGCTGCCGGTGCGCTCGTGGCGGAGGGCGGGTTGGCAGGATCGCCCCATGAGCGAGCCGCGCGAGGTGACCGTGCTGGGCTCGACCGGGTCGATCGGCCGGCAGGCGATCGCGGTCGCCGAGCAGAACCCCGACCGGCTGCGGATCACCGCACTGGCCGCCGGCGGCGGGGACGTCGCCCGCCTGGCGGAGCAGGCACTGGCGCTCGGTGTCCGCACGGTGGCCGTCGCCCGCGCGACGGCGGCCCAGGACCTGCAGCTGGCCTTCTACGCCGCGGCCTCGCAGCGCGGCTGGGCGCGGGGCGAGTACGCGCTGCCGGAGATCCTCGCCGGCCCGCGGGCGGCCGAGGAGCTGGCCGTCCGCCCCGCCGACGTCGTCCTCAACGGCATCACCGGCTCCATCGGGCTGGGGCCGACCCTGGCGGCCCTGCAGGCGGGCACCGTGGTGGCGCTGGCCAACAAGGAGTCGCTCGTCGCCGGCGGCGACCTGGTCACCGCCGCGGCCGCGCCCGGTCAGCTCGTGCCGGTGGACTCCGAGCACTCCGCGCTGGCCCAGTGCCTGCGCGGCGGGCACAGGAGCGAGGTGGCCCGGCTGGTGCTCACCGCCAGCGGCGGCCCCTTCCGCGGGCGCCGCGCCGACGAGCTGGCCGACGTCACTCCTCAGCAGGCGCTGGCGCACCCGACCTGGGACATGGGCCCGGTCGTCACCGTCAACTCCGCCACCCTGGTGAACAAGGGCCTGGAGCTGATCGAGGCGCACCTGCTCTTCGACGTGCCCTACGCCGACATCGACGTGGTCGTGCACCCGCAGTCGATCGTGCACTCGATGGTGACCTTCGCCGACGGCGCCACCATCGCCCAGGCCAGCCCGCCGGACATGCGGCTGCCCATCGCGCTGGCGCTGGCCTGGCCCGACCGGCTGCCGCAGGTGCAGGCGGCGCTGGACTGGTCGGCGGCGAGCACCTGGGAGTTCGCGCCGCTGGACGAGCAGGCGTTCCCGGCGGTCCGGCTCGCCCGGGCGGCCGGGGAGTCCGGCGGCGTCGTCCCGGCGCTGTACAACGCGGCCAACGAGGAGGCGGTCGCGGCGTTCCTGGCGGGTCGGCTGCGTTTCCCGGACGTCGTGGGTCTCGTCGCGCGTACGCTCGACGACGCGCCGGACCTCGGCGCCCCCACCTGCGTGGACGACGTGCTGGCCGCTGAGCGCTGGGCCCGGCAGCACGCCCGCGCCGCCCTCGCCGGAGGCCAGAGCTGAGCACCCTCCTGACGGTCCTCGGGATCGCCGCCTTCTTCGTCGGGCTGCTGGCCTCGATCGCCTTCCACGAGGCCGGGCACTTCTGGTGGGCGCGGAAGTTCGGCATGCGGGTGCCGCAGTTCATGGTCGGCTTCGGGCCCACGCTGTTCTCCCGGCGCCGCGGCGAGACCGAGTACGGCGTCAAGGCCATCCCGCTCGGCGGCTACATCCGCATCGTCGGCATGATCCCCCCGGCCGAGGAGAACGAGAGCACGCGCGCCACCCGCATGCGCCGGTTCATCGCCGAGGTGCGCGGCCAGGCCCTCGACGACGTGCTGCCCACCGACGGCGACCGGGTGTTCTACAGGAAGCCCTGGTGGCAGCGGGTCGTGGTCATGTTCGCGGGGCCGTTCCACAACCTCGTGCTCGCGGTGCTGTTCTTCACCATCACGCTCACGGCCATCGGCACCAACGTCATCACCACCCAGCTCGACACCGTGCCGGCCTGCGTCGTCCCCGCCGGCGCGGAGAGCATCGCCGTCGCCGACGAGCAGGACCGCGACGTGTGCGGCATCCCGATCGTCACCAGCGGCGCCGACGCCGGTCAGGTCTGCGAGGAGGGCACCCCCGGGTGCGCGCGGCCGGCGCCCAGCCCCGCCGCGCGGGCCGGCCTGCAGCCCGGCGACACGATCGTGGCGATCGACGGGCAGCAGGTCGACCCCACCGCCTACGACAGCTGGACGGCGGTGCAGCAGGCCATCCGCGGGTCCGCGGGCGAGCCCCTGGCGCTGACCGTCGAGCGCGACGGCGACCGCCGGGAGCTCACCGTCACCCCGATCGAGAACGTCGTCGCCGACGACGACGGCGAGGGCACCGTGACCGCCGGCTACCTCGGCGTCAGCCCCGTGTTCGGTTTCGCCCGCCAGTCGGCCTCGGACCTGCCCGGCTACTTCGGGATGGTCGTGTCGCAGTCGGTGCAGCGGCTGATCGAGATCCCCGAGCGGGTCCCGCAGCTGTTCCGCGCGGCCTTCCTCGGCGAGGAGCGCGACGTCAACGGCCCGATCGGCGTCGTCGGGGTGGGGCGGATCTCCGGTGAGGTGTTCGCCATCCAGGAGTTCAGCGGCGCGGAGAAGCTCAGCTTCTTCCTCAGCCTGCTGGCCAGCGTCAACCTGGTGCTGTTCCTGTTCAACCTCGTGCCCATCTACCCGCTCGACGGCGGGCACGTGGCCGGGGCCCTGTACGAGAAGGCCCGCTCGGTGGTCGCCCGCTGGCGCGGCCGCCCCGACCCCGGCCCGTTCGACATCGCCCGGCTGATGCCGGTCGCCTACCTGGTGGCGGGGCTGTTCATCGCCCTGTCCGGGCTGCTGCTGATCGCCGACGTGGTCAACCCGATCACACTGCAGTAGGCATCCGCGGCGCTCGCGGCACCGACCTGCCCGGACGCGGATACTGGTGGTCATGGCCATCCCCGTCGGTCTCGGCATGCCCGCGGCACCCCCGCCCGTCCTGGCCCCGCGCCGGAAGACCCGTCAGCTCGACGTCGGCGGGGTCGGGGTCGGCAGCGACCACCCCGTGAGCGTGCAGTCGATGACCACGACCAAGACCGCCGACATCAACGCGACGCTGCAGCAGATCGCCGAGCTGACCGCGTCGGGCTGCCAGATCGTGCGCGTGGCGGTCCCGGACACCGACGACGCCGAGGCGCTGCCGGTCATCGCCAGGAAGTCGCAGATCCCGGTCATCGCCGACATCCACTTCCAGCCGCGGTACGTGTTCGCGGCCATCGACGCCGGCTGCGCCGCCGTCCGGGTCAACCCCGGCAACATCAAGAAGTTCGACGACAAGGTCGGCGAGATCGCCCGGGCGGCCACGGGCGCCGGCATCCCGATCCGCATCGGCGTCAACGCCGGTTCCCTCGACAAGCGGCTGCTGGCCAAGTACGGCAGGGCCACGCCCGAGGCGCTGGTCGAGTCGGCACTGTGGGAGTGCTCGCTGTTCGAGGAGCACGACTTCCGCGACATCAAGATCTCGGTCAAGCACAACGACCCGGTGGTCATGGTCCGCGCCTACGAGCTGCTCGCCGCGCGGTGCGACTACCCGCTGCACCTCGGCGTCACCGAGGCCGGCCCGGCGTTCCAGGGCACGATCAAGTCCGCCGTGGCCTTCGGCGCGCTGCTCTCCCAGGGCATCGGCGACACGATCCGCGTCTCGCTGTCGGCCCCGCCGGCCGAGGAGGTCAAGGTCGGCAACCAGATCCTCGAGTCGCTGAACCTCAGGCAGCGCGGCCTGGAGATCGTCAGCTGCCCCTCGTGCGGCCGGGCGCAGGTCGACGTCTACAAGCTCGCCGACGAGGTCACCGCCGGGCTCGACGGGCTCGAGGTGCCGCTGCGCGTGGCCGTCATGGGCTGCGTCGTCAACGGCCCCGGCGAGGCCCGCGAGGCCGACCTGGGCGTGGCCTCCGGCAACGGCAAGGGCCAGATCTTCGTCAAGGGCCAGGTCGTCAAGACCGTGCCCGAGTCGCAGATCGTCGAGACGCTCATCGAGGAGGCCATGCGACTGGCCGGCGAGCAGACCGACGACGGCGTCCCGTCCGGCCCACCCGTCGTCAGCGTCGGCTGACTCCGCACCTGCCCGCGCTCCCGTGCTCCGCTCGCCGACCGCCCGCGTCCTCGACGAGACCGACGAGCCGGCCGTCCGCCGGCTCCTGGCCGCCGACCCGGTCGGGGCCTGCGTCCTCGCCGGCCGGGTGGAGGTCACGGGCACCGCGCCGGCCGCGCTCGGCGCGCCGCTGTGGGGCATCGGCACCGGCCGCGACCTCGACGCGGTCTGCCTGGCCGGCGCCAACCTGATCCCGTTCGCCGTCCCCGGCGCCGAGCGGGCCGCGGCCACGGCCTTCGCCGAGCGCGCCCGCCGCGCCGGCCGGCGGTGCTCGACGATCGTCGGGCCGGCCGCCGCCGTCGACCCGCTGTGGGAGCTGCTCGAGCCCTCCTGGGGCCCGGCCCGCGACCACCGGCCGCGCCAGCCGCTCCTGGCGATCGAGGGACCGCCCGCCGTGGCGCCCGAGCCACGGGTGCGCCCGGTGCGCCCGGCCGAGGTCGACGTCCTCCTGCCGGCGGCCGTGGCGATGTTCACCGAGGAGGTCGGCGTCAGCCCGCTGCGGCTCGACGGCGGCGCCGGCTACCGGGCCCGGGTCGAGGACCTCGTCCGCGCCGGCCAGTCACTGGCCTGGATCGAGCGCGGCGAGGTGCTGTTCAAGGCCGAGATCGGCGCGGTGTCGCGCGCGGCCTGCCAGGTGCAGGGCGTGTGGGTGGCCCCCGCCTGGCGCGGCCGCGGCCTGGGCGCCGCGGGCATGGCCGCCGTCGTCGAGTACGCGCGGACGGCCATCGCGCCCGTCGTCAGCCTCTACGTCAACGACTACAACGCCCCCGCCCGCGCCGTCTACCGCCGGGTCGGCTTCCGCGAGGTCGGCTGCTACGCCAGCGTCCTCTTCTAGGAGGACCCCGCTGCCCCCCACGCCTCGCTGGCGCTAGGCGCGGCCCTGCAGAGGGGCCGCTTGCCCGGGATCGTCCCCCCGGTCTGACAGGGTGGGCAGCCGTGGGAGCACGACGCACGGCGGTCCTCGGTTCGGTCCTGACCCTCCTCGCCGCACCGGCGCTGGCGGCCTGCTCGGGCAGCTCCGAGGACGACGTCCGCGCCGCCGCCCGGGCGTTCCTCGACGACTGGACCGCCGGCGACGCCGACGCCGCCGCGGCGGCCACCACCAACCCCGACGCGGCCCGAGCGCTGCTCCGGCAGACCGCCACCGACCTGCCCGGGGCCGCGCTCACCGCCGAGCTCGGCGACGTCACCGTCGACGACGGCACCGCCACCGCCGGCTGGAGCGCCACCTGGGACCTCGCCGCCGCCCCCGACTGGACCTACGACGCCACCCTGGAGCTGCAGGAGGGCGAGGAGGGCTGGCAGGTCGTCGCCGAGCCGGCCGTCGTCCACCCGGAGCTGGGGGAGGGACAGCGCCTGCAGCTGACCCGCGCGCTGCCCGAGCGCGCCGCCGTCACCGACGCCGCCGGTGCCCCGCTGTTCGCCCCGACCGAGGTGGTCAACGTCGGCGTCGACACCGCCCAGGTCACCGACCTGCCCGCGCTGGCCACGGCGCTCTCGGCGGCCACCGGCGTGGCGGCCGAGGAGATCACCGCCGACGTCCAGGCCGCCCCGCCCGGCCAGTTCGTCCCGGTCATCACCCTGCGCCGTCCGGACTTCGAGGCCATCCGCGCGCAGGTGTTCGACCTGCCCGGCGCGGTCTTCCCCACCGAGACGCGGCTCCTCGCGCCCTCGGCCCGGTTCGCCTCCGCGCTGCTCGGCCGGGTCGGCTCGGCCACCGCCGAGGTCATCGAGGAGACCACCGACGACGGCGTGGCCGCCTACGCCGCCGGCGACCAGCTCGGCCTGTCCGGCCTGCAGCGGGCGCTGCAGGAGCAGCTGACCGGCACGCCGGGGTTCACCGTGTCGGTGGTGAGCACCGACGAGACCACGGGCGACGCCGGCCGGCAGGTCGCCGCCGTCGAGCCGGTGCCGGGCGAGCCGGTGCGGACGCCGCTGGTCCGCCCGCTGCAGGAGGCCGCCGACGCCGCCGTCGCCACCCAGCCGCTGGCCACCCACCTCGTCGTCGTCCGGCCGGGCACCGGGGAGGTCCTGGCCGTCTCCTCCAACGAGGCCGCGGCCGCCGGCAACGCCCTCACCGGCCAGTTCCCGCCCGGCTCGAGCATGAAGGCGATCACCGCCACGGCGCTGCTGTCGGCCGGCACGCTGACCCCCGCCACCCCGGTGGCCTGCCCGGGGACGACGGTCGTCGACGGCCGCGAGTTCGAGAACCAGGACCAGTTCGACCTCGGCACCGTGCCCTTCACCGAGGCCTTCGCGCAGTCGTGCAACACCACCTTCATCGAGGCCGGCCTCCAGCTGCCCGACGACGCCCTGGCCGCCGCGGCCGCCTCCTACGGCGTGGGCACCGACTGGCAGCTGCCGGTCGACGTCTTCTCCGGCAGCGTCCCGGCCGACTCCGCCGGCACCACCAAGGCCGCCGACGCCATCGGCCAGGGCCAGGTCCTCGTGAGCCCGGCGCAGATGGCCCTGGTGGCCGCGGGCATCGCCAGCGGCACCCCGGCCGCGCCGGTCGAGGTGGTCGGCGCCCCGGCGGCGGGCCCCGCACCGGAGGGACCGGGGCAGGCGGTGCTCGACCAGCTGCGCCCGCTGATGCGCCAGGTGGTGCTCACCGGGACGGCGACCGCCCTGGCCGACCGCGGCGAGGTCCACGGCAAGACCGGCACCGCCGAGTTCGGCAGCAACACCCCGCCGGACTCGCACGGGTGGTTCATCGGCTACCAGCTGGCCGGCCCGCAGGGCGACATCGCCTTCGCCGTGCTCGTCGAGGCCGGGCAGTCCAGCAGCGCCGCCGTCGGCGTCACCGACGCCTTCCTCGGCAACCTCGGCTGAGACGGCCCCCTGCGAGGGGGTCCTCCCTCAGGCGTCGGGGAGGCCGGGCAGGGCGGTGGTGACCGGCGTCCGCCCGGCGCCGACGCGCCAGCCCACCGCGCGGGTCTCCGCGGCCTGCAGCTCGAGCACCGCCAGCTGGCGCACCGACGCCTGCTCCGCGGCGTCGAGCAGGGCGACCCACGACGCGCAGACGCCCTCCTCGAGCACCACTCCGAGCGCCGCCGCGTCGACCGCGGACAGCACGGGGAAGGGCAGCGTGTAGCCGGCCTCGGCGGGCACCGGGTCCGCCCCGCGGTCCTCCAGCAGCGCGGCCAGCCGGTCGCGGACGTCGCGGTGGGCCTGCTCGCCCCCGACCGCCGGGGCCCGGCCGGCGGCGGGCAGCGCCGCGCCCACCACGCCGTAGCCCCACACGGCGGCGTGCTCGGCGGCCAGCGCGTCGCGCAGGGCACCGTCCTCCCCGCTCGCGGTGCCGTCCTCAGCCATCCCGGTCCTCCCTCACGCGAGCGCGGCCTCGTGACCGCGCAGCCCGGCCGCGACCGCCCCCAGCAGTGCCGCCCGGGCACCGGAGACGTCGACGCAGGCGCCGGCGTGCGCGGTGGCGGCCGCACCGACCTGCGCGCGCAGCCAGCCCCGCACGTCCCCGCCGGCCGGTGGTGCGGCCGGGGGGCCGGCCGGCGAGGAGGTCGCCGCCCCGGGCGCCGCGGCGCGCAGCCGCTCCAGCTGCGCGCGGGCCTGGTCGGCGAGGACCGCGACCTCGCCCCCGAGGGCCGGGTCGGCCGCGGCCGCGGCGTCGTAGGCGGCCACGGCGGCCTCCTGGACGGCGACCTGCGCGGCCAGCCGGTCCGCCTGCCCGTCGGTCGCCCCGGCCGCCTCCCCGGACCCGCCGGGCGTGCACGCGGCCGCGGCCAGCAGCGCCAGTCCGGCCGTGGCGGTGAGCAGGGTCCGCCGCGGGAAGCCGGGCGGCGGGGGAGGCGGTGCGGGCGGTGCGGACATCGCCGCCATCCTCCCAGGCGCCGTCCCGCCGGGCCCGCAGCGACGGGCACCCGTGCCGTGTCCGTCGCCCCCGCCCGGCGTCCGGGGACCGGAGGCCGGGGGAGCGGTAGCCTGGCCACTCCCCGGGTACGCCGCCGGCCGGTGCCGTGCGACGCGCGCCGCCGGGCGCGGTCCCGGGCGGTGCGGTCCGCCGAGGACGAGCTCCGACCGGTGCAGGAGGGGAGGCAGCCCGTGTCCACGCGACGGCACGACGACCCGGCCGCCACGCGGCTGGCCGGGTGGATCGAGCCGGTGGTCGGTGCCGCCGGCTACGACCTCGAGGAGCTGGTGGTGACCCCCGCCGGCCGGCGCAGCGTCGTCCGCGTGGTCGTCGACCGCGACCAGGGCGTGAGCCTCGACGACGTCGCCGAGGTCAGCCGCGCGGTCTCGGCGGTGCTGGACGCGAACGACGGCGAGCTCGGCCGCGCGCCCTACGTGCTCGAGGTGACCAGCCCCGGCGTCGACCGGCCGCTCACCGAGCAGCGGCACTGGCGGCGCAACAGCGGACGCATGGTCGCCGTCGCCGTCGGCCCGGCCGGCGCCACCGAGCAGGTGACCGGCCGGATCACCGCCGTCGACGACGCGGGCGTCACCCTCGCCGTCGAGAAGCCGGGCAAGCCGGGCGCCCGCAGGAAGCCGCCCACCCCGCGGCAGGTGCCCTGGGCCGAGCTCGGCGCCGGGCGGGTGCAGGTGGAGTTCGCCCGCCCCGGCCACGACGAGGACGCGCACGACGCCACGGACGACGGTGCGGACGCCGACACGGACGACGAGGGCGACGACGAGGGCGACGACGGAGGAGGACAGTGAACATCGACGTGACCGCCCTCAAGGCGGTCGAGCGGGAGAAGGGCATCCCCGCCGACACGGTCATCGAGGCCATCGAGACGGCGCTGGTGACCGCCTACCGGCACGCCGACGGCGCCGCCAAGCACGTGCGGGTGCACGTCGACCGCAAGTCCGGCGAGGTGGCCGTGCTCGCCCAGGAGCTCGGCACCGACGGCGAGGTCGTGCGCGAGTGGGACGACACCCCCTCGGACTTCGGCCGGATCGCGGCCAGCACCGCCAAGCAGGTCATCGTGCAGCGCCTGCGCGACGCCGAGCACGAGCAGACCTTCGGCGAGTACGCCGGCAAGGAGGGCGACATCGTCAGCGGCGTCGTCCAGGCCGACGCCCGCCGCAACGCGCAGGGCTCGGTGCTGGTCGACATCGGCAAGGTCGAGGCCGTGCTGCCCGCCGCCGAGCAGGTGCCCGGCGAGAAGTACCCGCACGGCAGCCGGCTGCGCGCCTACGTGGTGTCGGTGGCCCGCACGTACCGCGGCCCGCAGGTGACCGTCTCGCGCACCCACCCGAACCTGGTGCGCAAGCTGTTCGCCCTCGAGGTCCCCGAGATCGCCGACGGCAGCGTCGAGATCGTCGCCGTCGCCCGGGAGGCCGGGCACCGCTCGAAGATCGCCGTCCGCACCTCGGTGCCCGGGCTCAACGCGAAGGGCTCCTGCATCGGCCCGATGGGCCAGCGGGTGCGCAACGTCATGAGCGAGCTGCACGGCGAGAAGATCGACATCGTCGACTGGTCGGACGACCCCGCGACCTTCGTGGCCTCCGCGCTGAGCCCGGCACGGGTGAACAGCGCGGTGCTGGTCGACCCCAAGGCCAAGGCGGTGCGCGTCGTGGTGCCCGACTACCAGCTGTCGCTGGCGATCGGCAAGGAGGGGCAGAACGCCCGCCTGGCCGCGCGGCTGACCGGGTGCCGCATCGACATCCGCAGCGACGCCCAGCCCGACGACGCCATCCCCTCGCCCGGGGTGGGCCGACCGCCGCTGCGCTCGGGGCCGCCGCCGGTGCGCGCCGGGGCCCCGGGGGGTCGCCCGTCCCCCGGTGGGGGTGCCCTCCGCCCCGGTCAGCGGCGCCCGGAACAACGAGGTCCCGCAGCGCGCTAGGATGACGGGTGGCCGAAACGTCTGTCCCGGTGCGCACGTGTGTGGGCTGCCGGGAACGCGCTCCGGTCACCGACCTGCTGCGTGTCGTCCTCCGGGCCGGGGCCCTCGTGCCCGACCCGCGGCGGCGGCTCCCCGGACGGGGTGCCTCGCTGCACCCCACCCCGGAGTGCCTGCGTGCAGCGGAGCGACGCCGGGCCTTCCCCCGGGCGCTGCGCCTCCCCGGCGGCAGCAGCGCCCCGGTGGAGGCAGGTCCGCTCCGGGCTCACGTCCTCGGCGCCACGGCGCCCGGGGAGGCGCCGCCCGGGCGGGCGAACGCACACGAACGACAGACCGCAGTTCCCCCGACGGACCGGCAACCGGCCGGTCCGCACGTCGAGAGCAGGACGTCGTCGGATGAGTCAGCCGTGAAGTCCCCACGATGACAAGCCAGACCATGCACCACTGACGACGAGGTCGCGCGGGCGAGCCGCCGGCCTCACCAGAGGAGATCCGTGCCAGGCAAAGCCCGCGTCCACGAACTCGCCAAGGAGTTCGGGGTCGACAGCAAGACCGTGCTCGCCAAGCTCAAGGAGCAGGGCGAGTTCGTGAAGTCCGCCTCCTCGACCGTCGAGGCCCCCGTGGCCCGGCGGCTCCGGGAGGCCCTCGGCGCTGCCACAGGCGGCAGCAGCAACGGCGGCAACGGCGGCGGGGCCCCCGCGGCCCGTCCCGGTCCCGGCCCTCGTCCGGCTCCGCAGCCGGTGGCCAGTGCCCCCCAGGCCCCGGCGGCCAGTGCCCCGCAGGCCCCGGCGGCCAGTGCTCCGGCGGCTCCGGCGGCTCCGGCGGCGCCCGCTCCTGCGGGCGTCACCCCCGGCCCGCGTCCGGGCGCCCCGCGTCCCGGCGTGCCGGGCCCGCGTCCGGTCACGCCCGCTCCCCAGGCGCCCGCCGCGAGTGCCCCGGTGCAGCAGCCCCCGGTGCAGCAGCCCCCGGTGCAGCAGCCCCCGGCTCAGCAGCCTCCGGCTCAGCAGCCTCCGGTGCAGGGCTCACGCCCGGTCGCGCCGGGCGCTCCGCGTCCGGGTGCTCCGGCCCCGGGCCCGCGTCAGGCAGGTGGCCCCGTCCCCGGTGCCGCCCGTCCGGGCGCCGGCCGTCCCGCCGGTCCCGGCGCCCCGGGCGCCGGTCCGCGGCCCGGTCCCCGTCCGGCTCCGCGGCCGGGCAACAACCCCTTCAGCAGCGCCCCGCGTCCGGCGGCCGCGTCCGGCGGCCCGCGTCCGGGTCCGGCGGCCGGTGGCCCGCGTCCGGGTCCTGCGGCCGGTGGACCGCGCCCCGGCCCGGGTGCCGGTGGGCCGCGTCCCGCTCCGGGTGCCGGTGGCCCGCGTCCCGGTGGCCCGCGTCCCGCGGCCGGTCCGGGTGGTCCCCGGCCGAACCCGGGCATGATGCCGCCCCGGCCCTCGCCGGGCATGATGCCGCCGCGTCCGGCCGGTGCCGGCCGTCCCGGTGGTGGCCCCGGTGGTCCCGGTGGCCGTGGCCGTCCGGGTGGTCCCGGTGGCGGTGGCGGCTTCCGTCCCGGTGGCGGCGGAGCTCCCGGCGCTGGCGGCGGCGGTGGCGGCGGCGGCGGTGCTCCCGCCGGCGGGTTCCGTGGCGGCGGTGGCCGCGGTCGTGGCCGCGGTGGCTCCGGTGCGGGCACCGCGGGTGCCTTCGGCCGTCCGGGCGGGCGTGGCCCGGTCCGCGGGCGCAAGAGCAAGAAGCAGCGGCGTCAGGAGTTCGACCAGATGGCGGCGCCCAGCATGGGCGGCGTCTCCCTGCCCCGCGGCAACGGGCAGACCGTCCGTCTGCCCCGCGGCGCGTCGCTGACCGACCTGGCCGAGCGCATCAACGCCCAGCCGGCGGCGCTGGTGACCGCCCTGTTCCACCTGGGCGAGATGGTCACGGCGACGCAGTCGGTCAACGAGGAGACGCTGCAGCTGCTCGGTGCCGAGATCGGCTGGGACATCCAGGTCGTCAGCCCCGAGGACGAGGACCGCGAGCTCCTCGAGACCTTCGACCTCACCTTCGGCGACGAGGGCGACGCGGAGGACTGGGTGGCCCGTCCGCCGGTCGTCACCGTCATGGGTCACGTCGACCACGGCAAGACCAAGCTGCTCGACGCCATCCGCAACACCAACGTGGTGGCGCGGGAGGCCGGCGGCATCACCCAGCACATCGGCGCCTACCAGGTCGCCAGCGAGCTGGAGGGCGAGGACCGGCCCATCACCTTCATCGACACCCCGGGTCACGAGTCGTTCACCGCGATGCGTGCCCGTGGCGCGAAGGTGACCGACATCGTCGTCCTGGTCGTGGCCGCCGACGACGGCGTCATGCCGCAGACGGTCGAGGCGCTCAACCACGCCCAGGCCGCCGGCGTGCCGATCGTGGTCGCGGTCAACAAGGTGGACAAGGAGGGGGCCAACCCCGCCAAGATCCGCCAGCAGCTCACCGAGTACGGCCTGGTGGCCGAGGAGTACGGCGGCGACACGATGTTCGTCGACGTCTCCGCGACCACCCGGCAGGGCCTCGACGACCTGCTCGCGGCGATCCTGCTGACCGCCGACGCCTCGCTGGACCTGCGGGCCAACGCCGAGCAGGACCCGCAGGGCGTGGTCATCGAGGGCAAGCTGGACAAGGGCCGCGGCCCCGTCGCCACGGTGCTGGTCCAGCGCGGCACGCTGCGCGTCGGCGACTCGATCGTCGCCGGCGACGCCTACGGCCGCGTCCGGTCGCTGCTCGACGAGTACGGCACCAAGCTCAAGGAGGCCAGCCCCGCCCGCCCCGTGCAGGTGGTCGGCCTCACCTCGGTGCCGCGTGCCGGTGACACCTTCCTCGTCGTCGAGGAGGACCGCGTCGCCCGGCAGATCGCCGACCGACGGCAGGCCCGCATCCGCAACGCGCAGAACGCCTCCATGCGCAAGCGGATCAGCCTCGAGGACCTCGACGCCGCGCTCAAGGAGAACCGCCAGCTCAACCTGATCATCAAGGGCGACAACTCGGGCACCGTGGAGGCGCTCGAGGAGGCCCTGATGAAGATCGAGGTGAGCGACGACGTCTCGCTGCGGGTCATCCACCGCGGCGTCGGCTCGATCACCAAGAGCGACATCGACCTGGCGCTGGCCGACGACGTCATCGTCCTCGGCTTCAACGTCCGGGCCGAGGGTCAGGCCACGGAGCTGGCCAACCGCGAGGGCATCGACGTCCGGTACTACTCGGTCATCTACCAGGCGATCGACGAGATCGAGGCGGCCCTCAAGGGCATGCTCAAGCCCGAGTACGAGGAGGTCCAGCTCGGCACGGCGGAGGTCCGCGAGGTCTTCCGGGTGCCGCGCATCGGCAACGTCGCGGGCTCGCTGGTCCGCAGCGGGACCATCGTCCGCAACTCCAAGGCCCGGCTGCTGCGTGACGGGGTGGTCGTCGCCGACAACCTCACCGTCGAGTCGCTGCGCCGGTTCAAGGACGACGCGACCGAGGTCCGGGAGGGCTACGAGTGCGGTATCGGTCTGGGGTCGTTCAACGACATCAAGATCGATGACGTGATCGAGACCTTCGAGGTCCGCGAGAAGCCGCGCGACTGAGGAAGGACCCCCTTGCCCCCCACCCCTCGCGAGCTCGGGGCGGGGCCCTGCAAGGGGGCCACGGTCGGACCGGTTCGGCAGTAGGGAGGCGGTGAGCGTGTTCACGGGCACGCTCACCGCCGACCTGCTGCTGGGCGACGTCCACTCGCTCAAGGGCAAGCGCGCCGTCGTCCGGCCGATCGTGGCCGAGTTGCGGCGCCGCTTCGCCGTGGCCGCAGCCGAGGTGGGCGACCTCGACCTGCACCGTCGCGTGCAGGTCGGGGTCGCCGCCGTCGCCGGGGACGCCGGTCAGGTGACCGACGTCCTCGACGCCTGCGAGCGGTTGCTGGCCGAGCGGCCCGAGGTGACGCTTCTGTCGACGCACCGGCAGCTGTTCAGCGACACCGACTGACGAAGGACCCCCTCCTCCCCACCCCTCGCACGCTCGGGGCGGGACCCGGGAGGGGGCCGGACCTCGGGCTGCGTGCCGATTGTCCACCGGCGTCCTCGTGACGCCCCGACCCACGGAGGTCCGCCGTGGCCGACCCCGCCCGCGCCCGCAAGCTCGCGGTGCGCATCCGCCAGATCGTCTCCTCCGCCATCGAGTCCCAGATCAAGGACCCGCGGCTGGGCATGGTCACCGTGACCGACGCGCGCGTCACCAGCGACCTGCGCGAGGCCACCGTCTTCTACACCGTGTACGGCGACCCGACGCAGGTCGAGGACTCCGCCCGGGCGCTGGCCAGCGCCACCGGCGTCCTCCGCTCCACGGTCGGCCGCCAGACCGGCATCAAGTTCGTGCCGACGCTCACCTTCGTCGCCGACCACGTGCCCGACACCGCCCGCGAGCTCGACGAGGCGCTCGAGCGCGTCCGCTCCGCCGACGCCGAACTCGCCCGGCTGCGCGAGCACGCGACCTACGCCGGGGACGCCGACCCGTACCGTCATCCGGCGGACGACGAGACCGACCTCGACGAGGCCGACCTCGACGCCACCTCCGCCGCCGACCGCAGGAGCGCCTCGTGAGCGAGAACGACCCCGACCCGTACCTCCCGGCCGAGGGCCAGGGCCGCTCAGAGCTCGGTGGGCGCGCGGAGCCGAACGCCGGTGACCCCACCGAGGGCGGCCGCGAGGGCCAGATCGGCGAGGTGCCCAGCATCGCCGAGGACGAGCCCGACGACGGCGGTCCGCCGCTGCCGCCCGGTGGCGGCCTGGTCACCGAGGACCGCAACGCACCCCCGGTGGCCGATCCCGGCCCCGACGCCTGACCCGGTGACCGTCGTGTCACCGGGGTGGCCGGTGACCCCGGCCGCCGGTGCGGCCCGGACGCCGGCCGCGGTGCTGGCCGCGGCCGCCGACGCCCGGGCCACCGTCGTGCTGTCCGGGCACGTCCAGCCCGACGCCGACGCCCTCGGCAGCACGCTCGCCCTGGCCGAGGGCCTGCGCCGCCGCGGCGCGCGGGTGCTGGCCACCTTCCCCGGCCCGCCCGCCCTGCCGGCCTCACTCGGCTGGCTGCCGGGCGCGGAGGGGCTGGTCCCGTCCACCGCCGTCCCCGGCTGCCCGGACGTGTTCGTCAGCCTGGACGCCGCCTCGCCGGGCCGGCTGGGGGAGCTCGCGGCGCTGCTCGCGGACGCCGGTACGTCGCTCGTCGTCGACCACCACGCCAGCAACCCGGGGTTCGGGGACGTGCGCCTGGTCGACCCGGCCGCTCCCGCCACCGTCGTCCTGGTGGCCGGCCTGCTCGACGAGCTGGGGGTCGCCCTCGACGCCGAGCTGGCCACGCTCCTGTACGCGGGCCTGACGGCCGACACCGGCTCCTTCCGCTTCGGCAGCACCCGGCCCGACACCCACCTGCTGGCCGCCCGGCTGCTGGCGACCGGCATCGACCACGCCGCGATCAGCCGGCGGCTCTTCGACACCGCGCCCTTCGGCTGGCTGCGGCTGCTCTCGGCGGTGACCGGCCGCGCGGTGCTCGAGCCAGCCGTCGGGGCCGGCCTGGTGTGGACCTGGTCGAGCACCGCGGAGGCCGCCGAGCACGGCCTGCCGGGCGAGCAGCTCGAGGCGCTGGTCGACGTCGTCCGCACCACCGCCGAGGCCGACGTCGCCTGCGTGCTCAAGGGCCAGGACGACGGCAGCTGGTCGGTGTCCCTGCGCTCCCGCGGGGCCACCGACGTCGCCCGGGTGGCGATGACCCTGGGCGGCGGCGGACACCGCGCGGCCGCCGGCTTCACCTCGTGGCTCGACCGCGAGGGCACCCTCGCGCAGGTCCGCGAGCAGCTGTGCTCTCTGTCGGCCTCCGGCCTCCCACCGCGTCCAGGTGCCGTCCCCGACGGGCGCTGAGCCGGACCCGGCCGCCGCGCCGGGGAGCCTCCGGCCCCCGCACCGCGACGACCGCGTCCAGGTGCCGTCCCCGACGGGCGCTGAGCCGGACCCGGCCGCCGCGCCGGGGAGCCTCCGGCCCCCGCACCGCGACGACCGCGTCCAGGTGCCGTCCCCGACGGGCGCTGAGCCGGACCCGGCCGCCGCGCCGGGGAGCCTCCGGCCCCCGCACCGCGACGACCGCGCGCCCGCGCGGCGGCCCGGTGTCCTCGCGCTGGCGCTGCCGGCGCTGTTCGTGCTGGCCGCCGAGCCGCTGTACCTGCTCGTCGACACCGCCGTCGTCGGCAACCTGGGCACGGTGCCGCTCGGCGGACTGGCCGTCGGCGGTGGGCTGCTGGCCTGGGCCGCCGCGCTGCTCAACTTCCTCGCCTACGGCACCACCGCCCGTGCCGCCCGCCGGGCCGGCGCCGGTGACCGCGCCGGCGCCGTCGCCGAGGGCGTGCAGGCCACCTGGCTGGCGCTGCTGCTCGGCGCTGCGGTCGTGCTGCTCTTCCAGGTGCTCGCCGGCCCGCTGACCCGCGCGCTGGCCGGGGGGCCGGGCGAGGTGGCCGCGGCCGGCGAGCAGTGGCTGCGGGTGGCCGGGTGCGGCGCTCCGCTGCTGCTGGTCGCCCTGGCGGGGAACGGCTGGCTGCGCGGTGTGCAGGACCTGCGCCGGCCGGTGCGGTTCGTGCTGGCCGGGAGCCTGCTGAGCCTGGTGCTCTGTCCCCCGCTGGTGCACCCGGCCGGTCTCGGCCTGGTGGGCTCCGCGGTGGCCAACCTCGCCGGGCAGTCGCTCACCGCGGCGCTGTTCCTGCGAGCCCTGCTGCGCGAGGGCGCCGACTGGCGGTTCCGCCCCGCGGCCGTCCGGGCGCAGCTCGTGCTCGGCCGAGACCTGCTGCTGCGCGCCACCGTCCTGCAACTGGCCTTCCTCGTCGCCGCCGGCGTCGCCGCGCGCACCGGGCAGGCGGCCCTGGGCGCCCACCAGATCGCGCTGCAGCTGTTCCTCTTCCTGGCACTGGTGCTCGACGCCTACGCCATCGCCGCCCAGACGCTGGTCGGCCACGCCCTCGGCGCCGGCCGGCCCGCGGAGGCCCGCGCCACCGCCCGGCGGGTCACCGTCTGGGGCCTGGGCACCGGCCTGCTGGTCGCCGTGCTGCTGCTGGCCGGCCGCGACCTGCTCGTGCCGCTGTTCACCGGCGACCCCGCCGTCCGCGCCCAGGCCGAGCTGGTCTGGTGGTTCCTCGCCGGCTTCCAGCCCCTGGCCGGGGTGGTCTTCGCCCTCGACGGCGTCCTCATGGGCGCCGGCGACGTGGGCTACCTGCGCACCGTGACCGTCGGCGCCGCCCTGGCCGGCTTCCTCCCGCTGTCGCTGCTGTCGGGCCCGCTCGGCTGGGGCCTGGCCGGCGTCTGGACGGGGCTGACGCTGTTCATCGCGCTGCGGCTGGTCGCCGTCCTCGTCCGGGTGGCAGGGGACCGGTGGCTCGCGGCACCTGCGACGGTGGGCGCATGAGCCGACGCCGAGCCGCCGACGCCGACGTGACCCCGGGCGTCCTGCTGGTCGACAAGCCCGGCGGCACGACCTCGCACGACGTCGTCGCCCGGGCCCGGCGGGTGCTCTCGGTCCGCCGGGTGGGACACGCCGGCACCCTCGACCCGATGGCCACCGGGCTGCTGGTCCTCGGCGTCGGCGCGGCCACCCGCCTGCTCGGTCACCTCGGCGGCACCGACAAGGTCTACGAAGCCACCGTCCGGCTCGGGCAGACGACGGTCACCGACGACCGCGAGGGCGAGGTCCTCACCACGACGTCGGCCGCGCACCTCGACGACGACGCCGTCCGGGCCGCCCTGGCCGGCCAGACCGGACCGCTGCAGCAGGTGCCCTCCGCCGTGAGCGCCGTCAAGGTCGACGGCCGCCGCTCCTACGACCGCGTGCGCGCCGGGGAGGAGGTCGTCCTCGAGCCCCGCTCGGTCACCGTGCACCGCATCGACGTGCACCGCCTGACCCGGCCCACCCCCGACCTCGTGGACGTCGAGGTCACCGTCGCGTGCACCGCCGGCACCTACGTGCGCGCGATCGCCCGCGACGCCGGGGCCGCGCTCGGCGTCGGCGGCCACCTCACCGCCCTGCGCCGCACCGCCTCGGGCCCGTTCACCACCGCGCAGGCCGCACCGGTCGAGGCGGCGGCCGCCGCGCTGGCGGCCGGCGGCGGCCCCGGCGTACTGGCACTGACCGACGCCGCCACGGCGGTCTTCCCCGAGCGGCGGCTCACGGCCGAGGAGGCGACGGCGCTCGGGTACGGCCAGCGGGTGGCGGCCACGGGCCGGCCCGGGCTCACCGCCGCCGTCGACCCCGGCGGCCGGCTGGTGGCGCTGGTCGAGGACGCCGGGTCCACCACCCGCGTGGCCGTCGGCTTCCCACCGGTCTGACAGCGGTGTGCGCGTTGGTTGCCAGGTGCTGGCCCGGGCTCGCACGCCGGCGGGCGCTGGTGCCGGTCGGCTGACCACGGTGGGCGGCGTGACCTGCAGCGATGTGCGCCCATGGCTCATCTCGGTCTCCCGGACGAGCCCTCAGCGCACAGCACCGCCGGCGTCGGAGGCCACGGCCGCCAACCAATCGGCACACCGCTGCAAGGGGCCCTTCGTCAGCCGCGGGCGGCCTTGCCGATCAGCGAGTCGTCGAGGTGGTCGAGCAGGTCGGCGGGGGTGTCGTAGACCTCGTCGGCCCCGGCCTCCTCCAGCTCGGCACGGGAGATGCCCCCGCAGGTGAGCGCGATGCAGGGCAGGCCGGCGTCCCGGGCCGCCCGCACGTCCCAGATCGTGTCCCCGACCGCCACGGTGCGGCGCGGGTCCAGGCCGTGGTCGGCGACGGCGGTCTGCAGCAGGTCCGGCGCCGGTTTGGCCGACTCGACGTCGGCCGACGTGGTCGCACCGTCGACGACGTCCTCGCCCCCGATCGCCGGCACCATCCACTCCAGGTCCGACTCCTCGCCGCTGGTCGCCAGGACGACGGCCAGGCCCCGCTCCCGGCACGCGGCGAGCAGTTCGTCCACGCGGGGGAAGGCGGCCACGAGCTCGCGCAGGGGCTCGTAGCGCCGGGTCTTGGCCTCCGAGACGTCGTCGGCGTCGTCGCCGAGCAGGTGGACGACGAGCTCCTCGCTGCCGATGCCGATCGACCGGTGGCAGTCGGCCATCGAGACCTCGTCGTGCCCGGTGTCGCGGAAGGCCTGCCACCAGGCGAGGACCTGCAGGTAGTTCGTGTCGAGCAGGGTGCCGTCGACGTCGAGGAGCACGCCGGGCCGCTTGTCCGGGGTCACCGCGCCATCCTCGCCCGGGCCGTGGACCCCCGCAGTGGATTGGCCGGCACCCCCGGCGGGAAGGGGGCTGCCATGAGCGTCGTGAAGATCAACGCGATCAGCGTCCCGCACCATGCGCACGAGCGCTTCGAGGAGCGATTCCGCGGGCGCGGCGGGGCCGTGGAGAAGACCCCCGGCTTCGAGTGGTTCGAGCTGCTGCGCCCGATCGAGGGCACCGACCAGTACCTCGTCTACACGCGGTGGGAGAGCGAGGAGGCCTACCGCTCCTGGGAGGGCAGCCAGGACTTCGCCCGGGCCCACCAGGGCGGGGGCGACGAGCTCGCCCCCGCGGCCAGCGACTCCCACCACCTGTGGTCCTACGAGGTGATCGAGAGCTCGGCGCCCGACCGGCCCTGACACCGCGCGGGTGGGCGGCGGCGGTCGGCTCCCGGCCGCCGCCGGGCCCGGCGCTACTGTGAGCGCAGGACCGGTCGTCCGCCGGTCCCGCTCCGAGCACGCGCAGGTGGGAGACATGACCGACACGCTCGCCGACAGCCGCACCACCACCCGGGTCTTCACCGAGGGCGTGCCGGTGACCGTGGAGGACGTGCCCCGCCGTCCGGCCGCCGAGCGCGAGGCGGTGCTGGCCGACCCCGGGTTCGGCCGCCACTTCACCGACTCGATGTTCCTGGCCCGCTACGAGGCCGGCCGTGGCTGGTACGACGCCCGGCTCACCGCCTACGCGCCGCTGCAGATGGACCCCGCCACCGCGGCCCTGCACTACGCGCAGTCGATCTTCGAGGGGCTCAAGGCCTACGCCCAGCCCGACGGCAGCGTCGCCACCTTCCGCCCCGAGGCCAACGCCGCACGCTTCGCGCGCAGTGCCCGCCGGCTGGCCATGCCGCCGGTGCCCGAGGAGGCCTTCATCAGCGCCGTCGACGCCCTCGTCGACGCCGACCGCGACTGGGTGCCCACCGGGCCCGACCAGACGCTCTACATCCGGCCCTACCAGCTGGCCACCGAGCCGTTCCTCGGCGTGCGCCCGGCCCACGAGTACCTGTTCCTCGTCATCGCCAGCCCCGCCGGCGCCTACTTCCCGCGCGGCGTGCACCCGGTGTCGGTGTACCTCTCCGAGGACTACATCCGCGCCGCGCCGGGCGGGACCGGCGACGTCAAGTGCGCCGGCAACTACGCCGCCAGCCTGCTGGCCCAGGAGCAGGCCATCGCCGCCGGCTGCGACCAGGTCGTGTGGCTCGACGCGGTCGAGAAGCGCCACGTCGAGGAGATGGGCGGGATGAACCTGTTCTTCGTCCTCGGCTCCGGCGACGACGCCGAGCTGGTCACCCCCGAGCTCACCGGCACCCTGCTGCCCGGCATCACCCGCGACTCGCTCATCGCCGTCGCCCGCGAGAAGGGCATGCGGGTCACCGAGCGCCGCTTCAGCGTCGACGAGTGGCGCTCGGGCGTCGCCGACGGCACGGTCACCGAGACCTTCGCCTGCGGCACGGCCGCCGTCATCACGCCGGTCGGCGAGGTCAAGGCCCGCACCGGCGACTTCACCGTCGGCGGCGGCGGCCCCGGCCCGGTGACGATGCAGCTGCGCGAGCACCTGCTCGACATCCAGCACGGCCGGGTGCCCGACACCTCCGGCTGGCTGCACCGGGTCGCCTGAGCGACCCGGGCAGCGGTCAGGAGAGCGGGCGCGTGCAGCGCTGGCGCGGGCTCGCGGCGACCCCGGCCGACCTCGGCCGGACCGTGGTCACCGTCGGCATGTACGACGGCGTCCACCGCGGGCACCAGCAGCTGATCGGTGCCGCCGTCGCCCGTGCCCGTGCGCTGGGGCGGCCCTGCGTGCTGGTCACCTTCGACCCGCACCCGACCGAGGTCGTCCGCCCCGGCTCGCACCCGGCGATCCTCACCTCCCTCGACCGCAAGGCCGAGCTGGTGGCCGGTCTCGGCGTCGACGGCATGTGCGTGCTGCCGTTCACCCCGGAGTTCAGCCGGCTGACCCCCGAGGAGTTCGCCCACGGCGTGCTGGTGGAGAACCTGCACGCCGCCGCGGTCGTCGTCGGCGAGAACTTCACCTACGGGCACAGGGCGGCCGGCACGGTGACCACGCTGACCCAGGAGGGGCGGCGGTTCGGCTTCGCCGTGGAGGGCGTGCCGCTGGCCGGGGACGCCTCGGCCGACGGCGAGGTCACCATCTCCTCGACCTACATCCGCGCCTGCGTCGCCGCCGGGGACATGGAGAGCGCGGCCCGCGCGCTGGGCCGGCCGCACCGCGTCGACGGCGTCGTCGTCCGCGGCGACCGGCGCGGCCGCGAGCTGGGGTACCCGACGGCCAACGTCGAGACCCCGCCCTTCACCGCCATCCCCGCCGACGGCGTCTACGCCGGCTCGCTGGTCACCCGCGACGTCTCCGGCGCCACCCTCGGCAGCGCACCGGCCGCCGTCTCGGTGGGCACCAACCCGACCTTCCAGGGCTCGCGGCGCACCGTCGAGGCCCACGTGCTCGACTTCTCCGGCGACCTCTACGGCGAGCACGTCGGCGTCGAGTTCGTGCAGCGCCTGCGGCCGATGACCTCCTTCGCCGGCATCGGCGAGCTCGTCGCCGCGATGGCCGACGACGTCGTCCGCACCCGCACCGTGCTGGGGATGCCGTCCGCCGGGTGATCACCGCGACGGGGCTCCCGGACGCACGCTGGTAGCCTCGGGGGAGTCGGGCCCTGCCCGACGTGTGTGCGACCTGCCCCCGTGACCCGGACCGGGGGCCACACGTGACCGGACCCCGGAGGCCCGCATATGGCGCTCGACAGCGCGACGAAGCAGCAGATCATGACCGACTACGCGACGGTCGAACGGGACACCGGCTCGCCCGAGGTCCAGGTCGCGATGCTCACCCGCCGGATCAGTGACCTGACCGAGCACCTCAAGCAGCACAAGCACGACCACCACAGCCGCCGGGGCCTGCTGCTCCTGGTCGGCCGTCGTCGCCGGCTGCTGAACTACTTGGCCAAGACCGACATCAACCGCTACCGGTCGCTGATCGAGCGGCTCGGCCTGCGCCGCTAGCACGTCGAGGGGACCGTCCCGCCGGGAGGGTCCCCTCTCTCGTGCGGCACCCGCCGCACGACCCCCGGCCACCCACGGCGCGCAGCGCACCGGTCCTCGGTGGTGGCTCCCGGGCAGGACCGGTCCCCGAGCGGGACACGGGTCCCGGGGGCTTCGATCGAAGACCGGTCGCCCCGGACGCCGTCGGCGCAGGGGGCGCCGAGGAGGACGCCGGCGCGAGTCCGCGCCGCAGAGGACGTCGCCGCATGCGACGAAGGAAGAGGACACCGTGTCCGCACCCACCACCCAGGGCAGCACCGCTGCCGAGTTCGACCCCGAGGACGGGGTCACCACCGCCACCGCGGTCATCGACAACGGCAGCCGCGGCAGCCGCAGCATCACCTTCGAGACCGGCCGCCTGGCCAAGCAGGCCGCCGGCTCGGTCGTCGTCAGCACCGGCGACACGATGCTGCTGTCGGCCACGACGGCCGGTCGCCAGCCCAAGGAGCACTTCGACTTCTTCCCGCTGACGGTCGACGTCGAGGAGCGCATGTACGCCGCCGGGCGCATCCCCGGCTCGTTCTTCCGCCGCGAGGGCCGGCCCTCGGAGGACGCGATCCTCACCTGCCGGCTCATCGACCGGCCGCTGCGCCCCACCTTCGCCAAGGGCCTGCGCAACGAGGTCCAGGTCGTCATCACCGTCCTGGCCCTCGACCCGGAGCACCTCTACGACGTGCTCGCGATCAACGGCGCGTCGGCCTCCACCCAGCTCTCGGGCCTGCCGTTCTCCGGCCCGGTCGGCGGCACCCGCGTGGCGCTGGTCGACGGTCAGTGGATCGGCTTCCCCACCCACGCCGAGCTCGAGGACGCCGTCTTCGACATGGTCGTGGCCGGCCGCCTCCTCCCGGACGGCGACGTCGCGATCATGATGGTCGAGGCCGAGGCCACCGAGAAGACGATCCAGCTGGTCGCCGGCGGCACGCCCGCCCCGACCGAGGAGGTCGTCGCCCAGGGCCTCGAGGCGGCCAAGCCGTTCATCAAGGCGCTGTGCGAGGCGCAGAGCGCGCTGGCCGACAAGGCCGCCAAGCCGGTCGCGGACTTCCCGCGCTTCCTCGACTACCAGGACGACGTCTACGCCGCCGTCGAGGCGCAGGTGGGCGACGAGCTCACCCGGGTGCAGGCCATCGCCGGCAAGCAGGAGCGCGAGGCCGCGACCGACGAGCTCAAGGAGCGGGTCAAGGCCGCGCTGGCCGGCCAGTTCGAGGGCCGCGAGAAGGAGGTGTCGGCCGCCTTCCGCGCCGTCACCAAGAAGGTCGTCCGGCAGCGCATCCTGCGCGACAAGGTCCGCATCGACGGCCGCGGCGTCACCGACATCCGGCCGCTGTCGGCCGAGGTCGAGGTCGTGCCGCGGGTGCACGGCTCGGCGCTGTTCGAGCGCGGCGAGACGCAGATCCTCGGCGTCACCACGCTGAACATGCTCCGCATGGAGCAGCAGCTCGACACGCTCTCGCCCGAGACGCGCAAGCGCTACATGCACAACTACAACTTCCCGCCGTACTCCACCGGCGAGACCGGCCGCGTGGGCTCGCCCAAGCGGCGCGAGATCGGTCACGGCGCGCTCGCCGAGCGGGCGCTGCTGCCGGTGCTGCCCGACCGCGAGGAGTTCCCCTACGCGATCCGGCAGGTGTCCGAGGCGCTGGGCTCCAACGGCTCGACGTCGATGGGCTCGGTCTGCGCCTCCACCCTGGCCCTGCTCAACGCCGGTGTGCCGCTCAAGGCCCCAGTCGCCGGCATCGCCATGGGCCTGGTCTCCGACGAGGTCGACGGCAAGACCGAGTACGTCGCGCTCACCGACATCCTCGGGGCCGAGGACGCCTTCGGTGACATGGACTTCAAGGTCGCCGGCACCAAGGACTTCGTCACGGCCCTGCAGCTGGACACCAAGCTCGACGGCATCCCGTCCGACGTGCTCGCCCAGGCGCTGACCCAGGCCCGCGCCGCCCGCCTGCACATCCTCGACGTGATGAACGAGGCCATCGACGGCCCCGACGAGATGAGCCCCTACGCCCCGCGGGTGACCACGGTGCGCATCCCGGTCGACAAGATCGGCGCGGTCATCGGCCCCAAGGGCCAGATGATCAACTCGATCCAGGACGAGACCGGCGCCGACATCACCATCGAGGACGACGGCACGATCTACGTCGGCGCCTCCGACGGCCCCTCGGCCCAGGCCGCGGTGGACCGGATCAACGCGATCGCCAACCCGCAGATGCCGAAGGTCGGCGAGCGCTTCCTCGGCACCGTCGTCAAGACGACGCCGTTCGGCGCCTTCGTCTCGCTGCTGCCGGGCAAGGACGGCCTGGTGCACATCAGCAAGCTCGGTGGCGGCAAGCGCATCGGCAAGGTCGAGGACGTCGTCAACGTCGGCGACAAGCTGCAGGTGGAGATCACCGACATCGACGCCCGCGGCAAGATCAGCCTGGTCCCGGTGGCCGCCGAGGGTGCCGGCGACGGCGACGGCGACGCCGCTACCCCGGCCGAGACCCCCGCACCCGCGGAGGCCTGACACGGCCGCCGACCCGATCACGACCGGGGCCGGGGTGGGAGCTGCGTCCGCGGACCTGGCCACCGCCCCGGCCCCGGTCGGTGTCCCCCGTGTCCTGGACGTCGACGAGGTCGGCGGCCGGGTGGAGCGCACGGTGCTGCCCGGCGGGCTGCGCGTGCTCACCGAGACGATGCCGGGCGTGCTCTCGGCCACGCTCGGCATCTGGGTGGGCGTCGGCTCGCGCGACGAGACCGACCGCGTCGCCGGTGCCTCGCACTTCCTCGAGCACCTGCTCTTCAAGGGCACCCGCAGCCGCAGCGCGCTGCAGATCGCGACGGCCATGGACGCCGTGGGCGGTGAGATGAACGCCTTCACCGCCAAGGAGCACACCTGCTACTACGCCAACGTGCTCGCCAGCGACCTGCCGCTGGCCGTCACGCTGCTCGGCGACCTGGTGACCGATGCGCTCAACACCGCCGAGGACCTGGAGTCCGAGCGGACGGTGGTGCTCGAGGAGATCGCCATGCGCGACGACGAGCCCGCCGACCTGGTGCACGACCTGTTCTCCGAGACGCTCTTCGGCGGGACGCCGCTGGGCCGGTCCGTACTCGGCACCGTGGACTCCATCGAGGGCCTGACCCGCGACGACGTCGACGGCTGGTACCGCTCCCGCTACGCCGTCCCCTCGATGGTGGTCACCGCCGCCGGCCGGGTGGACCACCAGCAGGTCGTCGACCTGGTGACGGCGGTCTTCAGGAACCGCCTGTCCGGGTCGGTCGAGCCGACGCCGCTGCGTCGCGGCGAGGACGTCTCCCTCGACCGGCCCGCGCGGCCGGCCGGGCTGGTGTCCCGGCGCACCGAGCAGACCCACCTGCTGCTCGGCAGCCTGGGCCTGAGCCGCTTCGACGAGCGGCGCTACGCCGCCGCGGTGCTCGAGACGGCGGTCGGCGGCGGGATGAGCTCGCGGCTGTTCCAGGAGATCCGGGAGAAGCGGGGGCTGGTCTACAGCGTCGGCTCGGCCCTGACCTCCTACGCCGGCACCGGGTCGTTCTCCGTCTACGCGGGGTGCGCCAAGAAGCGGGTGCCCGAGGTGCTGCGCCTCGTCCGCGAGGAGCTGACCCGGGTGGCCGCCGAGGGGCTCACCGCCGAGGAGGTCGGCCGTGGTCGCGGCCAGCTGCGCGGCGGGACCGTCCTCGGGCTGGAGGACACCGGCTCGCGGATGAGCCGGCTGGGCAAGAGCGAGCTGTCGCACGGGGAGTACGTGCCGGTGCGCGAGGCGCTCGACCGGATCGCCGCCGTCGACGAGGACCAGGTGCGCGACGTGGCCGCCGACCTGCTCGGGCGGGAGACCTGCCTGGCCGTCGTCGGCCCGTACCGCGAGTCCGACCTCGACCGGCTCTGACCCCGACCGGCTCCTGATCCGTCCGTCCCGGAGAGCGCTCGCATGACCGTCCGCCGTCCGCACCCGGCACTGCAGGTGCACGGGACGCTCTCGCGCGGCGCGTTGGCGGTGACGGTGCTCGTCTCCCTCGCCGTCCTGTTCGCGCCGGGCTCCGACGTGCCGTCGGCACCTCCCGGCGTGGACAAGGTGGTGCACCTGACCCTCTTCCTCGCGCTGGTCCTCGCCGGGCGCTGGGCGGGGGTCCGGCCGGCGCCGCTGGTCGTCCTCCTCCTCGCCTACGGCGCGGTGAGCGAGGTGGTCCAGGCGCTCGCGCCGCTGCAGCGGTCGGGGTCGGTCGTCGACTGGCTCGCCGACGCCGCCGGCGTCGTCCTCGGGGTGGCCGCCTGGGCCGTGGGGGAGCGGCGCTCCGCGCTGCGCTGAGACCCCGACCCGGGGCCGCCTTGCGCCGGGTCAGGCCGCCGGGAAGCCTGATCCGGTGACCACCAGCTCCCCCGCACCGCACCAGCAGGCACCGGGCGCAGAGGCGGCGGAACCGCCGCGGATCTCGGTCGGCGTCCTGGGCGCGCGGGGCCGGATGGGCACCGAGGTGGTGCGGGCGGTGAACGCCGCCGACGACCTGGAGCTGGTGGCGATGGTCGACGACGGCGACTGGCTGTTCAACGTCGCCGACGCCGGCGCCCAGGTGGTCGTGGACTTCACCCGCCCGGACGTCGTCATGGACAACATCCGCTTCTGCATCGACCAGGACATCCACTGCGTCGTCGGCACCACCGGTTTCGACGAGGACCGACTGGCCACGGTCGCGCAGTGGCTGGAGCCCAAGCCGGACGTCGGCGTCGTCATCGCGCCGAACTTCGGCATCGGCGCGGTGCTGCTCATGCGCTTCGCGCAGGAGGCGGCCCGCTTCTTCCCGTCGACCGAGATCGTGGAGCTGCACCACCCGAACAAGGTGGACGCCCCGTCGGGTACCGCCGTGCGCACCGCCACCCTGGTCGCGGCCTCCCGCCGCTCGGCCGGCCTCCCGCCGTCGCCGGACGCCACGATCGACGCGCTGCCCGGCGCCCGCGGTGCGGATGTCGACGGGGTGGCCGTCCACGCCGTCCGGCTCTCGGGACTGGTGGCGCACCAGGAGGTGCTCATGGGTGGACCGGGGGAGACCCTCACCCTCCGGCACGACTCGTTCGACCGTGCCTCCTTCATGCCGGGGGTGCTGCTGGCCGTCCGTGAGGTCGGCCGCCGGCCGGGCCTCACGGTGGGCATCGAGAGCTTCATGGGTCTCTGATCCCGACGGTCCGGTCCCCGCCGGACACCCCGTGCGCGCCCCCGCGGAGTGGTGTACTGTTCTCTTCGCGCCGGACGGGCCCGGGAGGGCCGCGGAGAGCACCCGAGCGGTGCGGAGCTCCACGAGCCGGCGTACAGTAGGACAAGCCGCTACCGAGGAAGCCCGTGAGGGTGGAGTTGGTGTGCGTCCGTTCCTTGAGAACTCAACAGCGTGCCGAAAGTCAGTGCCAAGTAACAATCCTCGTGCCGGGGTCCTTCGGGGTTCTGGTGGGGGTTTCTTTGAGGTTGTGTGTCCGAGATCTGTCAGGTCTCGGTTCTCGGCCTGGTGTCAAATCATCTACGGAGAGTTTGATCCTGGCTCAGGACGAACGCTGGCGGCGTGCTTAACACATGCAAGTCGAACGCTGATCCATCTTCGGGTGGTGATGAGTGGCGAACGGGTGAGTAACACGTGGGCAACCTGCCCCCGGCTCTGGGATAACTCCAAGAAATTGGGGCTAATACCGGATGTCCTCTGCTGGCCGCATGGTCTGGTGGTGGAAAGGGTTTCCGGCTGGGGATGGGCCCGCGGCCTATCAGCTTGTTGGTGGGGTAGTGGCCTACCAAGGCGACGACGGGTAGCCGGCCTGAGAGGGTGACCGGCCACACTGGGACTGAGACACGGCCCAGACTCCTACGGGAGGCAGCAGTGGGGAATATTGCGCAATGGGCGGAAGCCTGACGCAGCGACGCCGCGTGGGGGATGACGGCCTTCGGGTTGTAAACCTCTTTCAGCAGGGACGAAGCCGGAAGGTGACGGTACCTGCAGAAGAAGCACCGGCCAACTACGTGCCAGCAGCCGCGGTAATACGTAGGGTGCAAGCGTTGTCCGGAATTATTGGGCGTAAAGAGCTCGTAGGCGGTTCGTCGCGTCGGCTGTGAAAACCTGAGGCTCAACCTCAGGCCTGCAGTCGATACGGGCGGACTGGAGTTCGGCAGGGGAGACTGGAATTCCTGGTGTAGCGGTGAAATGCGCAGATATCAGGAGGAACACCGGTGGCGAAGGCGGGTCTCTGGGCCGATACTGACGCTGAGGAGCGAAAGCGTGGGGAGCGAACAGGATTAGATACCCTGGTAGTCCACGCCGTAAACGTTGGGCGCTAGGTGTGGGGGCCATTCCACGGTCTCCGTGCCGCAGCTAACGCATTAAGCGCCCCGCCTGGGGAGTACGGCCGCAAGGCTAAAACTCAAAGGAATTGACGGGGGCCCGCACAAGCGGCGGAGCATGTTGCTTAATTCGATGCAACGCGAAGAACCTTACCTAGGCTTGACATGCACGGAAATCTCGTAGAGATACGGGGTGCCTTTGGCGTCGTGCACAGGTGGTGCATGGTTGTCGTCAGCTCGTGTCGTGAGATGTTGGGTTAAGTCCCGCAACGAGCGCAACCCTCGTTCCATGTTGCCAGCACGTGATGGTGGGGACTCATGGGAGACTGCCGGGGTCAACTCGGAGGAAGGTGGGGATGACGTCAAATCATCATGCCCCTTATGTCTAGGGCTGCAAACATGCTACAATGGCCGGTACAAAGGGCTGCGATACCGCGAGGTGGAGCGAATCCCAAAAAGCCGGTCTCAGTTCGGATTGGGGTCTGCAACTCGACCCCATGAAGTTGGAGTCGCTAGTAATCGCAGATCAGCAACGCTGCGGTGAATACGTTCCCGGGCCTTGTACACACCGCCCGTCACGTCACGAAAGTCGGTAACGCCCGAAGCCGGTGGCCCAACCCCTCGTGGGAGGGAGCCGTCGAAGGCGGGATCGGCGATTGGGACGAAGTCGTAACAAGGTAGCCGTACCGGAAGGTGCGGCTGGATCACCTCCTTTCTAAGGAGCATCTCGCTCATCGGTTGTGCCGGTGGGTGCAGAGCCGCGCCCGGCCCGAGACGGGTCCTCGACTGTGGGGAACCGCGGGTGGTTGGGGTGGTGCTCGAGGGTGGAACGCTGACCAGTTCGGCCGGCAGCCGGTGGCTGCTCCTAGTACGGCGTCGTGCCCCCTGGCGGGGGGACGGGGTGAGGAACGGGGTGGGTGCGGGTGGGTCGGTCGTAGGCACGCTGTTGGGTCCTGAGGGAACGGGCCTCCCGTGGTCGTGTCCGGTGTGTGCCGGGTGCGGGCGGGGGGTGGTTGTCTCTGGTCCGGGGCCTTCCTGGTCTCACATCGCTCGTCTCGTTGGTCCGCCGGTGGGCGGGTCGGTGGGGTGGGGTCTGGTGGGGTCGTGCGGAAGGTGGCTGGTTGGTCGTTGAGAACTGCACAGTGGACGCGAGCATCTTTTGACCCGCGCGGGGGTTCCGGTTCGTCCGGAGTGTCCGTGCGGGGTCGAGTTTCTTGTAGGTGTCCCGCCCGCATGGTTCGCACCGGGTCTGGTCCTTTCGGGGATCGGGGTCCGGTGCGGGGATGTGGGTGGGTTTTTGTGTGGCCAAGATGTTGAGGGCACACGGTGGATGCCTGGGCACCAGGAGCCGATGAAGGACGTGGGAGGCTGCGATATGCCTCGGGGAGCTGCCAACCGAGCGTTGATCCGAGGGTGTCCGAATGGGGGAACCCCGCACCAGTCATGTGGTGTGACCCGCGCCTGAACACATAGGGCGTGTGGAGGGAACGTGGGGAAGTGAAACATCTCAGTACCCACAGGAAGAGAAAACAACCGTGATTCCGTGAGTAGTGGCGAGCGAAAGCGGATGAGGCTAAACCGATCGCATGTGATAGCCGGCAGGCGTTGTGTGGTCGGGGTCGTGGGACGATTCTGTCGGGGCTGCCGCCCGGGCGGGGAGTGAGAAAGCGTCAGTGTTAGGGGAAGGCCTCTGGAAGGGGTCGCCGCAGAGGGTGAGAGCCCCGTACCCGAAAACGCTGCGTCTCCCGAGTCGTATCCCAAGTAGCACCGAGCCCGTGGAATTCGGTGTGAATCTGGCGGGACCACCCGCTAAGCCTGAATACTCCCTGGTGACCGATAGCGGACGAGTACCGTGAGGGAAAGGTGAAAAGTACCCCGGGAGGGGAGTGAAATAGTACCTGAAACCGTGTGCCTACAAGCCGTGAGAGCCGTGAAGCGCGCACCTTGGGGTGTGCGGCGGTGATTGCGTGCCTTTTGAAGAATGAGCCTGCGAGTTAGTGGTACGTGGCGAGGTTAACCCGTGGGGGGTAGCCGTAGCGAAAGCGAGTCCGAACAGGGCGGTGGCACTTCGGTGTCGACAGTCGCGTGTCCTAGACCCGAAGCCGAGTGATCTACCCATGGCCAGGTTGAAGCGCGGGTAAGACCGCGTGGAGGACCGAACCCACCAGGGTTGAAAACCTGGGGGATGAGCTGTGGGTAGGGGTGAAAGGCCAATCAAACTCGGTGATAGCTGGTTCTCCCCGAAATGCATTTAGGTGCAGCGTCGCGTGTTTCTTGCCGGAGGTAGAGCACTGGATGGCCGATGGGCCCCACAAGGTTACTGACGTCAACCAAACTCCGAATGCCGGTAAGTGAGAGCGCGGCAGTGAGACTGCGGGCGATAAGGTTCGTAGTCGAGAGGGAAACAGCCCAGATCATCGGCTAAGGCCCCTAAGCGTGTGCTAAGTGGAAAAGGATGTGGGATCGCAGAGACAACCAGGAGGTTGGCTTAGAAGCAGCCATCCTTGAAAGAGTGCGTAATAGCTCACTGGTCAAGTGGTTCCGCGCCGACAATGTAGCGGGGCTCAAGCACACCGCCGAAGCCGTGGCACTCCGCCGTGCACCCGTCTTCTGTCTTCGGACCGGAGGCCAGGTGGTGGGGTGGGTAGGGGAGCGTCGTGTGGCGGGTGAAGCGGCGGAGGAATCCAGCCGTGGACGCCATGCGAGTGAGAATGCAGGCATGAGTAGCGAGAGGGGAGTGAGAACCTCCCCCGCCGGAAGACCAAGGGTTCCTGGGCCAGGCTAATCCGCCCAGGGTGAGTCGGGACCTAAGGCGAGGCCGACAGGCGTAGTCGATGGACAACGGGTTGATATTCCCGTACCCGCGAAGGAACGCCCATGCTCAGGCCAGCGATGCTGACCCACCGAAACCGCTCCACGCCTTCGGGTGTGGGGTGGGAGTAGCTGGGGACCCGGACTGGTAGTAGGCAAGCGATGGGGTGACGCAGGAAGGTAGTCGGGCCGGTGAGTGGTAGTACCGGTGCAAGGGTGTGGCCCGTGGCGTAGGTAAATCCGCGCCGCACGCAGGGTGAGGCCTGACGCATAGCCGAATGAGGCGAATCCGATGATCCTATGCTGCCGAGAAAAGCCTCTAGCGAGTTCCGAGCGGCCCGTACCCCAAACCAACTCAGGTGGTCAGGTAGAGAATACCGAGGCGATCGAGCGAACTGTGGTTAAGGAACTCGGCAAAATGCCCCCGTAACTTCGGGAGAAGGGGGGCCGGTGGGTGTGAACACTCTTGCAGTGGGCAGCACCGGCCGGCCGCAGAGACCAGTGAGAAGCGACTGTTTACTAAAAACACAGGTCCGTGCGAAGTCGTAAGACGATGTATACGGACTGACGCCTGCCCGGTGCTGGAACGTTAAGGGGACGGGTTAGTGCGCCCTTCGGGTGTGCGAAGCTCAGAACTCAAGCGCCAGTAAACGGCGGTGGTAACTATAACCATCCTAAGGTAGCGAAATTCCTTGTCGGGTAAGTTCCGACCTGCACGAATGGCGTAACGACTTCTCAGCTGTCTCAACCACAGGCTCGGCGAAATTGCACTACGAGTAAAGATGCTCGTTACGCGCGGCAGGACGGAAAGACCCCGGGACCTTCACTACAGCTTGATATTGGTGTTCGGTTCGGCTTGTGTAGGATAGGTGGGAGACCGTGAAGCGGGCACGCCAGTGTTCGTGGAGTCGCCGTTGAAATACCACTCTGGTCGAATTGGATGTCTAACCTCGGTCCGTGATCCGGATCAGGAACAGTGTCAGGTGGGTAGTTTAACTGGGGCGGTTGCCTCCCAAAATGTAACGGAGGCGCCCAAAGGTTCCCTCAGCCTGGTTGGCAATCAGGTGTCGAGTGCAAGTGCACAAGGGAGCTTGACTGTGAGACCGACGGGTCGAGCAGGAGCGAAAGCTGGGACTAGTGACCCGGCACCGGCAGGTGGAAGCGGTGTCGCTCAACGGATAAAAGGTACCCCGGGGATAACAGGCTGATCTTCCCCAAGAGTCCATATCGACGGGATGGTTTGGCACCTCGATGTCGGCTCGTCGCATCCTGGGGCTGGAGTAGGTCCCAAGGGTTGGGCTGTTCGCCCATTAAAGCGGTACGCGAGCTGGGTTTAGAACGTCGTGAGACAGTTCGGTCCCTATCCGCCGTGCGCGTAAGAGACTTGAGAAGAGCTGTCCCTAGTACGAGAGGACCGGGACGGACGAACCTCTGGTGTGCCAGTTGTACCGCCAGGTGCACTGCTGGTTGGCTACGTTCGGCAGGGATAACCGCTGAAAGCATCTAAGCGGGAAGCTCGCTTCGAGATGAGGTCTCTCACCCAGTCAATGGGGTAAGGCCCCCGCCCAGACCAGCGGGTTGATAGGCCGGAAGTGGAAGCACCGCGAGGTGTGGAGCTGACCGGTACTAACAGGCCGAGGGCTTGACCACACACTCCACCCCTCAAGCAGACTCATCGAGGGTGTCTCGCGTCCACTGTGCGGTTCTGAACGCACCCAACCACCCCCCCCCCGCCTTCCTGGTGGCGGCCCGGGGGCGGACGGTTGGTCGTTCGTCGTGTTACGGCGGTCATGGCGAGAGGGAAACGCCCGGTCCCTTTCCGAACCCGGAAGCTAAGCCTCTCAGCGCCGATGGTACTGCCCTGGAGACGGGGTGGGAGAGTAGGACACCGCCGGACAACCATTCCCTGAAGGGCCTCAGCCACCACGGCCGGGGCCCTTCAGGCATTCCCGCCACGATGCACTCGCCGCCGACACCCGCCCGGGGCCCGGCAGCGCGACGAGGGCGACCAGGACGCGTCCGGGGCCGGTGTCCCGGACCCACCGCTCGCAGCGGCCACTGCCCTAGCGGCGGCGGAGCTCCTTGGTGGTGGCGCCGACGTTGTCCGCCAGCCATGCGTTGAGGGCCACCACGTCCCGCCAGGCCGAGCGCACGTGGTCGAGCGCCTCCCGTCGGTGCAGCCAGTCGGCGAAGGGGAACAGCCGGCCCGCGTGCAGGGAGCGGTGACGCAGCAGGTCGGCTCGGGCGTCGTCGACCTGGTAGCCCTTGGGGACGCGGGTGAGGCGGTCCCCGTCGATCTCCCAGTCCCCACCCGCGAGCCGGTCCACCTCCGCCCGCAGCCGCGGACCCTGGACGTCGTCGGCCACCGCGCGCCGGTAGCGGTCCACCTGGTCGGACTCCAGACGCCAGGCGCCGCCGGCCACGCGCAGCCCCTCGGCGGAGATCTGCACGTACCAGGCGCCCGCGCCGCGGCCCTCCGGGTTCACCACGGCGCCCTGGTGGGTCTTGTACGGCGTCTTGTCGTTGCTGAAGCGCACGTCCCGGTACGGACGGAACAGCTTCGCCGTCCCGAACTCCGGGGCCAGCTCGTCGACCAGGGCCTGCACCGGCGCGCGCACGCAGGCGTCGTAGACCGCGCGGTGCCGGGTCCAGTAGGTCTTCGAGTTGTCCGCCTCCAGACCCTCGTAGAACATCAGACCCTCGTCGGGGAAGCCCTCGAACGTCATGCGTCCCCTCCCAGGAGCGCGTGCCACCGCACCTCGCGCAGGGGTGTCCCCGCCGCGTCCAGGGTGCGGGCCCAGCCGTCGCGCGCCCACCCGGCGGACTCGAGGAAGGCGGCGGTCACCGCGTCGCGTTCGGCGACCCACGCCTGCAGGCGCGCCGCCCCGGTCCCGGCCGCGAGGTCCGCCACCGCGGCCAGCAGCCGGCTGCCGTGCCCGCGCCGTCCCCACCGCGGCTCCACCAGCAGGACGGCCAGCTCCGTGCTCGGGCCCTCGGGGTGCGGCTCCTCGCCCGCGCCGAGCTCCGGCGGCCCGTAGGCGGCGAAGCCGACCACCTGCGCCCCGTCGAGGGCCACGAGGACGCCGTGCGCGGGCGTCGGGGGAGCGGTCACCGCGGCCGTCCACGCCGCCGCCGCGGCCGCGGCGTCCCACTCGTCGAGCACCGCGTCGGGCAGCACGCCGCGGAAGGCGGCCTGCCAGGTCGTGCCCTGCACCCGCGCGACGTCGGCGGCGTCGGCGGGCACCGCCGGGCGCACCGACACGTCCGCGGTGCCGGTCAGGCGCGGGAAGGAGGGCCGGGGGTCCACGCGGGCAGCCTAGGTGGGCGCGCACCGGCGGCGGACCGTCACCGGGGCACGGCAGGATCGGCCCGTGGCCGCCCCCGCCGTCGACCGGCTCCCCGCAGCGCTGGCCCGACGGATCGCCCTGGCCGCCCAGGGTCTCGCCGACCCGCGGCCGGCAGGCGTCGTCGACAGCCGGCAGCTGCGCCGGCTGACCGACCGGCTGGCCGTCGTCCAGATCGACTCGGTCAACGTGCTCTCGCGCTCGCACTACCTGCCGGCGTTCAGCCGGCTCGGCGCCTACCGGCGGCCGGTGCTCGACGCCTTCACCGCCCGCCGGTCGGAGGTGTTCGAGTACTGGGCGCACGAGGCCTCCTACCTGCCGGTGCGGCTGCACCCGCACCTGCGCTGGCGGATGGCCGCGGCCGAGGACCACGCCTGGGGCTCGATGGTCCGCATCCAGCGCGAGCGGCCCGGCTACGTCGCCGAGGTCCTCGACCGCGTCCGCGAGGCCGGGCCCACGAGGGCCAGCGACCTCGCCGAGCCGCGGCCCGACCGGCCCGGGACCATGTGGAACTGGCACGCCGGGAAGGTGGCGCTCGAGTGGCTCTTCTACACCGGCGTGCTCACCGCGCGGGCGCGGACGACGTCCTTCGAGCGGGTCTACGACCTCACCGAGCGGGTGCTGCCGGCCGCCGTCCTGCAGACGCCGACCCCCGAGCCGGCCGACGCCGTGCGCGAGCTGGTGCGCACCGCCGCCCGGGCGCTGGGCGTGGCCACCGAGCGCGACCTGCGCGACTACTTCCGCCTCCGGCCCGGACCGGCCCGCGCGGCCGTCGCCGAGCTCGCCGACGCCGGTGAGCTGCTGCCGGTCGAGGTCGCCGGCTGGGGGACGCCCGCCTGGCTCGACCCGGCCGCGCGCCGACCGCGGTGGGTGCGCGCCCGCGCCCTGCTCTCACCGTTCGACAGCCTGGTGTGGGAGCGGCCGCGGGTCGAGCGGCTCTTCGGCTTCCGCTACCGGCTGGAGATCTACACGCCGGCCGCGCAGCGGGTGCACGGCTACTACGTGCTGCCGTTCCTGCTCGGCGACCGACTGGTGGCCCGGGTCGACCTCAAGGCCGACCGGCAGTCCGGCGTGCTGCGCGCCCAGGCCACGCACGCCGAGCACGGCGTCGACCGGGCCGAGGTGGCCGACGCGCTCGCCGCCGAGCTGCGGCTCATGGCCGGGTGGCTGGAGCTCGACGACGTCACCGTCGCCGACCGGGGTGACCTCGCGGCCGACCTCACCAACGCACTGGCCTCCTCGCCGGCCGACGTCGCCTAGGCTCGGCGGCCGTGGGCAGCACCAGCGGACCGGTCGACACGCAGTACGAGGACCTCCTCCGGCGCATCCTCGAGCAGGGGAGGCCGAAGTCCGACCGGACCGGCACCGGCACCGTCAGCCTGTTCGGTGAGCGGCTGCGCTACGACCTCTCCGAGCGGTTCCCGCTGGTCACCACCAAGAAGGTGCACTTCCGGTCGGTCGCCGTCGAGCTGCTGTGGTTCCTGCGCGGCGACGGCAACACGCGCTGGCTCCGCGACAACGGCGTCACCATCTGGGACGAGTGGGCCGACCAGAACGGCGACCTCGGGCCCGTCTACGGCGTCCAGTGGCGGTCGTGGCCCACCCCGGACGGCGGCACGGTCGACCAGATCGCCGGCGTCCTGGACACGCTGCGCGCCGACCCCGACTCGCGCCGCATGGTCGTCTCGGCCTGGAACGTCGCGGCGCTGCCGGACATGGCGCTGGCCCCGTGCCACGCGCTGTTCCAGTTCGCCGTCCACGACGGGCGGCTGTCCTGCCAGCTGTACCAGCGCAGCGCCGACATGTTCCTCGGTGTGCCGTTCAACATCGCCAGCTACGCCCTGCTCACCCGCATGGTCGCCGACCAGGCCGGCCTGCTGCCGGGGGAGTTCATCTGGGTGGGCGGCGACTGCCACGTCTACAGCAACCACGTCGAGCAGGTGCGCGAGCAGCTCTCCCGCCCGGTGCGGCCCTTCCCGCACCTCGACCTGGCGCCGTCGGCCTCGCTGTTCGACTACTCCTTCGAGCACTTCGCCCTGCGCGGGTACGACCCGCACCCGGCGATCCGCGCCGCCGTCGCGGTGTGACGGTCGCCTGCATCTGGGCGCAGGCCCACGACCGGGTCATCGGCGCCGGCGGCCGGCTGCCCTGGCACCTGCCCGAGGACCTGCGGCTGTTCCGGCGGCTGACCACCGGCGGCACCGTGGTCATGGGCCGGCGCACCTGGGAGTCGCTGCCGGAGCGCAACCGCCCGCTGCCCGGCCGGGTCAACGTCGTCCTCACCACCGACCCCTCCTGGTCGGCCGACGGCGCGCGGCGCGCCGGCTCGGCCGGCGAGGTGCTCGCGTCCCACCCCGACTGCTGGGTGATCGGCGGGGCGGCGGTGTACGCGGCGTTCCTGCCGCACGCCGGCCGGCTCGTCGTCACCGACGTCGACCTGGCCGTCGACGGCGACACCCGCGCCCCCGTCCTGGACGCCGGCTGGCGGCGGATCTCCCGCACACCCGAGGACGGGTGGGCGACGTCGACGACCGGGCTGGCCTACGCCGTCTCGGAGTACCTGCGCGCCTCCGCCGCCGGGCCGGTCGGCACCGGCGCCGGTCGGTAGATTCAGCCGCATGACCACCGACCCTGCCCGGCCGTTCGGGCGCGTCCTCACGGCGATGGTCACCCCGTTCGCCGAGGACGGCTCGATCGACCTCGCCGGGGCCCAGGAGCTGGCCGCGCACCTGGTCGACCGGCAGGCCCACGACGGACTGGTCGTCCACGGCACGACGGGGGAGTCGCCGACCACCAGCGACGCCGAGCAGCGGGCCGTCCTCGAGGCGGTCCTCGACGCGGTCGGCGACCGCGCCACCGTGGTCGCCGGGGTCGGCACGAACGACACGGCGCACTCGATCGACCGGGCGCGGGAGGCCGAGCGGCTGGGCGTGCACGGCCTGCTCGTCGTCACCCCCTACTACAACAAGCCCCCGCAGGCCGGTCTGCTGCGGCACTTCACCGCGGTCGCCGACGCCACCGGTCTGCCGGTGATGCTCTACGACATCCCGCCCCGGTCGGTCGTGCCGATCGAGGTCGAGACGCTGGTGCGGGCCGCCGAGCACCCGCGGATCGTCGCGGTGAAGGACGCCAAGGCCGACCTCGGCGCCGTCGCCTGGACCCTGGCCCGCACCGACCTCGCCTACTACTCCGGCGAGGACATGCTCAACCTGCCGCTGCTGGCGATCGGCGCCGTCGGCGTGGTGAGCGTGGTGGGCCACCTGGTGGGGCAGCGGCTGGCGGAGCTGATCGCCGCCGTGGAGGCCGGCGACCTCGAGCGGGCGCGCAGCGTCAACCAGGCACTCCTGCCGGTCTACACCGGCGTCTTCCGGACCCAGGGCGTCATCATGGTGAAGGCCGCGCTGCGCGAGCTGGGGCTGCCCGCCGGCCCCGTGCGCCCGCCGCTGGTCGACGCCACGCCCGAGCAGATCGCGCAGCTGCGCACCGACCTCGCCGACGGAGGCATCGCCCTGTGAGCACCGCTCCATGACCGTCAGTTCCGCTGGACAGGCCAGCCAGCCGCACCTGGACCTGAAGCACCCGCCGCCGCTGCCGACCGGCGGCCTGCGGGTCATCGCCCTCGGCGGGCTGGGCGAGATCGGCCGCAACATGGCCGTCCTCGAGTTCGACGGCACGCTGCTGGTCATCGACTGCGGCGTGCTGTTCCCCGAGGCCGAGCAGCCCGGCGTCGACCTGATCCTCCCGGACTTCGGCGTCATCGAGCACCGCCTCGACGACGTCGCCGCCGTCGTCCTCACCCACGGGCACGAGGACCACATCGGCGCGATCCCCTACCTGCTGCGGCTGCGCGGCGACATCCCGCTGGTCGGCTCCCGGTTCACCCTCGCGCTGGTCAAGGCCAAGCTGCGCGAGCACCGGCTGGACCCGGTGCTGGTCGAGGTGGCCGCCGGCGACGACCACGTGGCCGGGCCGTTCCACTGCGAGTTCATCTCGGTCAACCACTCGATCCCCGACGCGCTGGCCGTCGCCGTGCACACCCCCGCCGGGGTCCTGGTGCACACCGGTGACTTCAAGATGGACCAGCTCCCGCTCGACGGCGTCCTCACCGACCTCGGCGCGTTCGCCCGGCTCGGCATCGAGGGCATCGACCTGCTGCTCGCCGACTCCACCAACGCGGAGATCCCCGGCTTCGTCGTCCCGGAGCGGGCGATCGGCCCGGTGCTCGAGGACGTGTTCCGCCGCGCCACGCAGCGGCTCATCGTCTCCAGCTTCGCCAGCCACGTGCACCGCATCCAGCAGGTGCTCGACGCCGCCGACGTCCACGGCCGCAAGGTCGCCCTCGTCGGGCGCTCGATGGTGCGCAACATGGGGGTGGCCCGCGACCTCGGCCTGCTGCGCGTCGCGCCCGGCCTCATGGTCGGCCTCGACGAGGCGACGTCGATGCCGCCGGAGCAGGTGGTGCTGGTGAGCACCGGGTCGCAGGGCGAGCCGCTGTCGGCGCTGGGCCGCATGGCGCGCGGCGAGCACCACCAGGTGACCATCGAGGCCGGCGACACGATCGTGCTGGCCTCCTCGCTGGTGCCGGGCAACGAGACCGCCGTCTACAAGGTCATCAACGGCCTGGCGCGGCTGGGTGCGACGGTCGTGCACAAGGAGACGGCGATGGTGCACGTCTCCGGGCACGCGCCGGCCGGGGAGCTGCGCACGCTGCTCAACGTGGCCAAGCCGCGCTACCTCATGCCGGTGCACGGCGAGTGGCGGCACCTGCGGGCGCACGCGGCGCTGGCCGAGCAGACCGGCATGGCCGCCGACCGGGTGCTGCTGGCCGAGGACGGCGTCGTGGTGGACCTCGTGGACGGCAAGGCCTCGATCTCCGGGTCGGTGCCGGTGGGCAACGTCTACGTCGACGGGCTCAACGTCGGCGACGTCGGCGAGGAGTCGCTGCAGGAGCGGCGGATCCTCGGCGACGAGGGCTTCGTGGCGCTCACCGTCGTCGTCGAGCCGTCCACCGGCACGATCGTGCGGCCGGTGCACCTGTCCACCCGCGGCTTCTCCGACGACCCCACGGCCTTCGACGAGGTGCTGCGGCTGGTCGAGGACAACCTCAAGCGGGAGCTCTCCGACGGGCAGAGCGACGCCCACCGGCTCTCCCAGGTGATCCGCCGGACCGTCGGCAAGTGGGTCTCGGACACCCACCGCCGTCGTCCCATGATCATCCCCACCGTCCTCGAGGTCTGAGGACGGACCGCCCTGCCCCCCACTTGCGGGGAGGCCGCGGGTGTCACGGAGTGCTGCGCGCGGCGGTGACGACGAGGTTGTCGACGTAGCTGCGGGCGCCGCGGTCGAAGGCGCCGGTGCAGGTCACCAGCCGGAGCACGTCGTCGGCGGTGGCCCCGAAGACGGCTGCGGTGGGGAACTCGTCCTTCGGGAACTGCTCGGTACCGACGACCTCGTAACGCGCCACCGACCCGTCGGCGACGGTCACCTCGACGACGTCCCCGGGACCGAGGTCGCGCAGGTCGTGGAAGACGGCGGGACCGGCGGTGGAGTCGACGTGCCCGAGCAGGACGGTGGGCCCGCGCGCCCCGGGCCGGCCGCCGCCGGTGAACCAGCCGACCCGGTCGAAGTCGGCGGGCACCTCGGCGGTGCCGTCGGCGCCGACGCCCAGCTCGAGGAGCTCGTCCCTCACCCCGATCGCGGGCACCGAGACCGCGACCGGCTCGGGCACGGTGGCCGGGTCGACGACGGCCGGCCCGCCCGGCGCAGGCACCGCCGACGGCGGCACCGGGCCGGACGGGTCCGCCGTCGCGGTGGGCGGAGGGGGAGCCCCGGACCCGGCTGTGCCCGAGGCGGCGCAGCCGGCGAGCAGCACCGCCGTCACCGCCAGCGTCACCGCGAGGCCGGGGCGCACCCTCAGGCGCCGGTCGTGGTCCGACGGCGCAGCGCCACCGCGCCGGCGGCGACCAGCGCAGCGAGGCCGGCCGCCGGGAGCAGGGCCGCCCCGTCCGCGGTGTCCTCCGCCGTGCCGCCGGCGCCGGTCTCCACGCCCCCGGCCGGGACCGGGGTCAGCTGACCGCGCACGGCGCCGGCCGGTGAGGCGGCGGTGTGGGTGTCGGTGGAGAAGGACGACGGGTCGGCCTCGAGCTGCGCGAGGCTGAAGCCGGCGCCGGTGTCGGCCCCGTCGGTCACGACGCCGGTGGTGAACGGCCCCTGCAGGCAGCCGCTGCTCACCAGCCGGCCCGAGCCGTCGTCCTCGGGGTTCGGGAAGGCGAGCCGCGGCGGCCCGGCCTGGCCGGCGGCCGCCTGGTGGACGTGGGTGGCCGTCTTCGCCGGGCTCTGGAAGGGCGGCGTGACCCCGGAGAGGGTGATGTCGTAGCAGATGATCTCCAGGTCGGAGTTGATCCGGTACGTGAAGGTCCCCGACGCACCCGGCGTGCCCGGGGTGGGGACGCCGTCGCTGTTGATGACCGCATCGGGCGTCGCCATCGCCGTGAAGGCGCTGGTGAAGGTGGCCGGCTCGGCCACCTCCGTCTCGGCGGAGGCACCGCCGGAGCCGACCAGGACCGCGGCTCCGGCGAACCCGGTGACGACAGCGGTGCGGGCCAGGGACGAGTGGAGTCGGGACACGGGGCGCTCCTCGGTGCGGGGACGGTGGTCACCAGGGGGTACGGGGCCGGGCCGTCCGGCGTTCAGGCCCGGCAGCGCCCCGGCCGCTCCCGAGAATTCGTGTCCGGGTGGTGAACGGGACGCGGCTCGCCGCCGTATCCCCCTCTGTGCGGCGTCCGGCAGGCGGACGTCGCGGACCCCGAGGGGAGCTGCCGTGCGATCCACGACCCGGCGTGCCGGCACCGCCGGCGGCCCCTCGACCGTCGCACTGCTCCTGCTCGCCGTGCTCCGGGACGGCGCCGGCGTCGACGGCCCGACGGTGCCGGGCGAGGCCTGACCACCGACCCGCACGGGGGCGCCGACCACGGGGCGGCGCCCCCGCTGCGCGTCCGGGGCCGGTCAGAACTCCGAGCGGGCCACCACGTCGCCGTCGGCGTCGACCACCTCGAAGGCGACCGCGTCGGCCCGCAGCACCGAGGAGTTGAGGTTGCAGCGCATCGGCTGGGGGCCCACCCCGAGGAACTCCCCGGCCGGCACCTCACGCCCGTCGTCGGCGGTGACCGCCACCCGGTACACCTCCCCGGCGTCGAAGCCGGTGCCGGTGAGCCGCACCTCGACGCCCCAGGTGTGCGGCACCAGGTCGGCGCGGGCCTCGACGTCGGACGCCACGGCCTGCACGGACACCGGCTCCAGCGGCACGGGGTCGGGCACCGGGCGCGCGACCCAGCCGACCACGGCGCCGGCCGCGGCGACCCCGGTCACGGCGGCACCCAGGGCGACCCGGCGGCGCACCGTCGTCCTGCGGCGCAGTGGCACGACCCGGCGCTCCTCCTCGGCGATGCGGGCGAGCACCGCCTCGCCCAGGCCCGGTGGGGGAGTGGGCGTCTCGTCGAGGGCGTCGGGGTCGACGGCGGACAGCCGCCGTCCGAGCGGCACCAGCTCGGCCAGCTCGGCCCGGCAGGCGGCGCACCCGTCGAGGTGGGCGCGGACCCGGTCGCGCTCGGGCGGGTCGAGGTGGCCCAGCGCGAAGGCGCCCAGCAGCTCCCGGAGCTCCCGGTGCTCGTCCCTCACGGCTCGACCCCCATCTCGTCGAGGGCCAGGCGCAGCGCCTTGAGCCCGTAGAACACCCGGCTGCGCAGCGTCCCGACGGGGACGCCGAGCTCGGCCGCCACCTCCGCGTACGGCCGGCCGCGCAGGTGCGTCTGCACGATCACCGTGCGGTGCTCCTCGCTGATCCGGCGCAGCGCCTCCTCGACCACCCAGGCGTCCACCAGTCCCTCGTCGGCGGCGGCCGCCGCGGGCGCCTCGAGGTCGGCGCCGTCGGTGAGCTGCTGCTGCCACGGCCGGACGGCGAAGCGGCGGGCCTCGTCGACGACCACGTTGCGGGCGATGGCGAACAGCCACGTGCGCAGGCTGGCCAGCTGGGGATCGTAGGAACCCGACGCCCGCCAGGCCCGCAGGAACACCTCCTGGACGACGTCCTGCGCCGCGCCGCCGTCCCCGAGCTGGCGCAGGGCGAAGCGGTACAGCTCCGCACCGTGCGCGGCGTAGGCGGCCCGCACGTCCAGCGGTGCCGCCGGCACCGGTGTGTGCCGTCCCATCCACACCCTCCCGGGCCTCGGGTCACCCTGTCACGGGGACGTACGCACGCGAGACCCCGGCCGTTCAGCGACTCAGCGCACGACCTCGATCGGCACGATGCCCTCCTCCGCGGGCAGGCCGAAGCCCCACACCTGCGCGTAGAACGACAGCTCGCCGTCCAGGGCGGCGCGGATGTTCTCCGCCCTGCGGAAGCCGTGCTGCTCGCCGGGGAACAGCAGGTAGGCGTGCGGCACGTGCTCGTCCCGCAGGGCCGCCACCAGCACCTCGGCCTGCTCCGGCGGGACGACGCGGTCCTCGTCGCCCTGGAAGACCGCCAGCGGGGTGTCCAGCGCGTCGACGTGCGTGATCGGCGAGCGCTCGGCGTAGACGTCCGCGCCCTCGGGCCAGGGCGCCACCAGCCCGTCGAGGTAGCGGGACTCGAACTTGTGGGTGTCACGCGCCAGGGCGGCGAGGTCGGCGACTCCGAAGTGGCTGGCGCCCGCGGTGAAGACCCCCGGCCGCCGGGTGAGCGCGGCCAGCGTGGTGAACCCGCCGGCCGAGCCGCCGCGGATCGCCATCCGCGCGGGGTCCACCCGCCCGGTGCCGGCCAGGTGCCGCGCGCAGGCGACGACGTCGTCGAGGTCGACCACGCCCCACCTGCCCTGCAGCGCGTCGCGGTAGCGGCGGCCGTAACCGGTGGAGCCCCGGTGGTTGACGTGCGCGACGCAGAAGCCGCGGGAGGTGAAGTACTGGATCTCGAGGTCCAGCGTCCGCGGATGGGCCGACGTCGGGCCGCCGTGGACCATCACGACCAGGGGCGGCAGGTCGCCCTCGGGCGCGCCCACCTCCGGCGCGGTGGGCGGGTAGACCGCCGCATGGGCGAACGGGATGCCGGTGCCGAGGTCCTCGGTCGGGAAGGTGACCGGCTCCGGGACCGAGATCCACGCGGGGTCCAGGCCCGGGTCGCGGGCCGGGCGCAGCACCTCGGTGGCGCCGTCGCCGACATCGACCCGCACGACGACCGGCTCGGTCGTGGGACCCGCGGCCGCGCAGACGACGGCGCCGTCCTGGGCCCGCACCTGGGTGAGCGCTGGGTACGGGAGATCGACCTCGTGCACGTCGCCGCCCGGGGACAGGACGGCGAGGCGGTCGGCGCCGTCCCGCGGGAGTGCGAGCGCCACCCGGCCGTCCCCGAGCGGGGTGGACCGGCTGGCGGCGAAGCGCCACTGCGGCTGGGCGAGGTCGGCGCCGGTGTCCAGCACGAGCTCGGCGGTGCCGCCGGGCCGGCGGCGCCAGAGCGCCCACACGTCGGTGCGGTCGCAGGAGAAGAGGAGCGAGCCGTCGGCGTCCCAGGTCGGCTGCACCACGGACTCACCCGGTCCCCCCGCCACCACGGTCTCGGTGCCGTCGGCGGCGCGGACCACCAGCTGCGCGGCGTCCCAGGGCATCGCCGGGTGGTCCCACTGCAGCCACGCCAGCTGCCCCTCCGGGCCGGGACGCGGGTCGGACACGAAGTCCGGCCCGGTCACCAGCACCTCGACGGTCCCGTCGGGGGCGATCCGCACCACCTCGTTGCGCACGTCGGCCGCGGCCCCGCTCGCGGTGTGCGTCTCCCGGACGGCGAGCAGGGAGACCCCGTCGGCGTCGAGGTGCAGGTCGGCGTACCGGACCCCGGCGGGCAGCTCCGGCTCCGGGGTGAGCGCGACCGGCGCGGCGTCGCCGGGGCCGAGCCGGTACAGCCGCTGGTCGGGGAGGTGCGCGAACCACAGGACGCCGCCGGCCACCGTCCACGCCCCGCCGCCGTACTCGTGCACCCGCGTCCGGGCGTCCCACGGAGCGGGGAGGACGTCGGTGACCGTGCCGTCGGCCGACCGGCGCACCAGCGCGGTGCGCCCGCCCTCGGCCGGGCGTGACTCCGCCCACCAGACGTCGGGGCCGTCGACGGCGACCTCGCCGAGCCGCGCGGCGGCGCGCACGACGAGCGCGGAGGTCACCGGGGTGGGCCAGCTGCCGTACGGGAGGGGTGCTGCGGTGGGCATGCGCCCGACCGTAGGGCCGGGACACGACGCTGCGCCTGCCTGGGAGACGGCTGGGTGGCGGCTACCGTCGGCGCATGCCTGCCCGCACCACGCCCTCGCGCCGGCCGGCCGGCTCGGCCCCGAAGGGCCGGTCCGGGTCGACGGCCTCGGGGAAGCGGCCGGCCCCGCGCACCCCTGCCCGCAACGGCAACCGCAAGCCCCCGGCCCGCCGGCCCGCCCCGAAGCAGGGGCCGGGCGCGGCCGCCGGCGTCTGGCGGGCCACCGCCGGCGCCTGGTCGCTGCTCGCCCGCGGCGCCGGCGGGCTGGCCCGCTCGGTCGCCCGCCCGGAGGAGGCCGAGCCACTGGCCCCCGAGCACCGCCGCGACGGTGCGGGCCTGGCCGTCCTCGGTCTCGCCGTCGTCCTCGGTGCCGCCGCGTGGTTCGACGGGATCGGCCCGGTCGGTGCCGGCCTGGCCGACGCCGTCCGCTGGGTGGTCGGCTCGCTGCTCGTCGTCCTGCCCGTCGTGCTCCTCCTCGCCGCGCTGCGGCTGCTGCGCCGCGGCCCCCGACCGGAGGCCCGCGGCCGGCTGGCGATCGGCTGGCTGTGCGCCGTGCTCGCCGTGCTCGGCATCGCCTCGGTGGTCGGCACCCAGGGCGACCCGCTGGCCGGCCGGCCCGGCACCGGCGGCCTCGTCGGCTGGGCGGTGGGGACGCCGCTGACCGCCGGCCTCGGCGCCGTCGTGGCCGTCGTGTTGCTGTCCCTGCTCGCGGTCTTCGCCGTCCTCGTGCTCACCGCGACGCCGCTGCACCAGGTGCCCGAGCGGCTGCGCGCCTTCGCCGACCGGGCCACCGGCCGCTCGGACGGGGAGTGGGACGAGGACGGCTACGAGCAGGACGGGTACGAGGAGGAGCCGGAGGAGGCGCCGCGCCCGCGCCGCTCGAAGCAGGCCGCGCTCGCCGAGGCGCTGGCCGAGGACCCCTCGCCCGACCTCACCAGCACCGGCCCGATCGACCACGTCCCGGCCGCCGAGGTGCAGGAGGCCGTGCGGCACGAGCCGGCCCCCGCGCCCGCGCCGCGCCGCCCGGTGGAGGACCGCACCGCCCCGCCGGAGGACCTGCCGCCGATCGAGGAGCCGCAGCAGCTGGTCATCCAGCCGGTCGAGGGCGACTACGTGCTGCCCTCGATCAGCACCCTGCGGCCCGGCACCCCGCCGCGGGCGCGCTCGCAGGCCAACGACGTCGCCATCGAGGCGATCACCGGCGTGCTCGAGCAGTTCAACGTCGACGCCGCGGTCACCGGCTTCACCCGCGGCCCGACGGTCACCCGCTACGAGGTCGAGCTCGGCCCCGCGGTGAAGGTCGAGAAGATCACCGCGCTGACGCGCAACCTCGCCTACGCCGTCGCCAACGACAACATCCGCATCCTGGCGCCGATCCCCGGCAAGTCGGCGGTGGGCATCGAGGTGCCCAACACCGACCGCGAGACGGTCAGCCTCGGCGACGTCATGCGCTCGTCGGCGGCCAAGCAGGACCCGCACCCGATGCTTGTCGGCCTGGGCAAGGACATCGAGGGCGGCTTCGTCTGCGCCAACCTGGCGAAGATGCCGCACCTGCTGGTGGCCGGTGCCACCGGCGCCGGCAAGTCCAGCTGCATCAACTCGCTGCTGACCTCGCTGCTGCTGCGGGCCACGCCCGACCAGCTGCGGATGATCCTGGTCGACCCGAAGATGGTCGAGCTCACGCCCTACGACGGCATCCCGCACCTGATCACGCCGATCATCACCGACCCCAAGAAGGCCGCCACCGCGCTGGCCTGGCTGGTCGAGGAGATGGAGCAGCGGTACCAGGACATGCGGGCCACCGGGGTCCGGCACATCGACGACTTCAACCGCAAGGTGGAGCGCGGCGAGATCACCGCGCCGCCCGGCAGCGAGCGGGTGTACCGGCCCTACCCCTACATCCTGGCGATCGTCGACGAGCTCGCCGACCTGATGATGGTGGCCCCGCGCGACGTCGAGGAGTCGATCGTGCGGATCACCCAGAAGGCGCGCGCCGCCGGCATCCACCTGGTGCTGGCCACCCAGCGGCCCTCCGTCGACGTCGTCACCGGCCTGATCAAGGCCAACGTGCCCTCGCGGCTGGCCTTCTCCACCTCCAGCCTCACCGACAGCCGGGTCATCCTCGACCAGCCCGGCGCGGAGAAGCTGATCGGCATGGGCGACGCCCTGTTCCTGCCGATCGGCGCCGGCAAGCCGATCCGCGTGCAGGGCGCCTACGTCTCCGACGCCGAGATCGAGGCGGTCGTCGAGTTCACCAAGCGGCAGGCCGAGCCGGAGTACCGCGAGGAGGTCTTCAGCGCCGCCGCGGCGGAGAAGAAGGAGATCGACGAGGACATCGGCGGGGACCTCGAGCTCCTGGTCCAGGCCGTCGAGCTCGTCGTCACCAGCCAGTTCGGGTCGACGTCGATGCTGCAGCGCAAGCTGCGGGTCGGCTTCGCCAAGGCCGGCCGCCTCATGGACCTCATGGAGACGCGCGGCGTGGTGGGCCCGTCGGAGGGCTCCAAGGCCCGCGACGTGCTGGTCAAGCCCGACGAGCTCGAGTCGGTGCTGTTCACGCTGCGTGGCGGCACGCTGCCCGCCGGCGAGTAGGAGGACCCCGTCGCGGACGGCGCCTACGATGGACCGGTGACAGCTCCGCCCTCCCCTGCGCGCAGAGTGGCGGTGGTGACCCTCGGGTGCGCCCGCAACGAGGTCGACTCCGAGGAGCTGGCCGGCCGGCTGGCCGCCGACGGCTACCGGCTGGTCGAGGACGCCGAGGGCGCCGACGCCGTCCTGGTGAACACCTGCGGCTTCATCGAGTCGGCGAAGAAGGACTCCGTCGACGCGATCCTCGCCGCCACGGACTCCGGTGCCGAGGTGGTCGCCGTCGGCTGCATGGCCGAGCGCTACGGCGCCGAGCTCGCCGGGGCGCTGCCGGAGGCCACCGTCCTCGGCTTCGACGACTACGCCGCGATCGGCGACCGGCTCGACGACGTCCTGACCGGCCGCCCGCTGGTGCCGCACTCGCCCCGTGACCGACGCACGCTGCTGCCGATCAGCCCGGTGGCCCGCACCGCGGCGGCCACCGCCCCGGAGGCCCCGGCCATCCCCGGCCACGGCTGGGTGCAGCGCCGCCGGCTGGCCGCGGGACCGACGGCGGCACTCAAGCTCGCCTCCGGCTGCGACCGCCGCTGCGCCTTCTGCGCCATCCCCACCTTCCGCGGCTCGTTCGTCTCCCGGCCGCCGGCCGACGTGCTCACCGAGGCGCGCTGGCTGGCCGGGCAGGGCGTCACCGAGCTGGTGCTGGTCAGCGAGAACTCCACCTCCTACGGCAAGGACCTCGGCGACCTGCGCTCGCTGGAGCGGCTGCTGCCCCAGCTGGCCGCGGTCGAGGGCGTCGTCCGCGTCCGGGTGGCCTACCTGCAGCCGGCCGAGCTGCGGCCGGGCCTGCTCGAGGTCATCGCCGCCACCGACGGGATCGCGCCCTACTTCGACCTGTCGTTCCAGCACTCCTCGCCCGGCCTGCTGCGCCGCATGCGCCGCTTCGGCGGCACCGACGACTTCCTGGCGCTCGTCGAGCGGGCCCGGGCGCTGGCGCCCGACGCCGGCTTCCGCACCAACGTCATCCTCGGCTTCCCCGGGGAGACCGAGGACGACGTCGCCGAGCTCGAGCGCTTCCTCACCGAGGCCCGGCTCGACGCCGTCGGGGTGTTCGGCTACTCCGACGAGGAGGGCACCGAGGCGATCGGCCTGCCCGGCAAGCTCGACCAGCCCGGGATCGACGCGCGGGTCCGCCGGATCACCGACCTGGTCGAGGAGCTGACCGCCCAGCGCGCCGAGGAGCGCGTCGGCTCGCGGGTCGAGGTGCTGCTCACCGAGGACCTCGCCGCCTCCCCGGACAGCGAGGAGGGGCCCGGGGTGTGGGCCGGGCACGCCGCCCACCAGGACCCCGACGCCGACGGCACGACGAGGGTCACCGGGGTGCCCGCGGACGCCCGGCCGGGACAGCTGCTGACCGCCGAGGTGGTCGCGACCGAGGGCGTGGACCTCGTCGCCGCCGCGCTCGAACCCGCCCTCCCCGGGCCGGCCACCCGGTGAGCGCCCGGTGAGCGACGTGGCCCCCGACCCCGCGGCCACGCCCCCGCAGTCGGCGCGGCTGGTCAACCTGCCCAACGCGCTGACCGTGCTGCGGCTGGCGGTCGTGCCGGTCTTCGCCGCCCTGCTGATCTCCGACGGCGGGGTGGACGACGGCCGGCGGGTGTGGGCCACGGTGTTCTTCGGGCTGGCGATCATCACCGACCGCTACGACGGGCTCATCGCGCGGCGCACCGGTCAGGTGACCGAGTTCGGCAAGCTGGCCGACCCGATCGCCGACAAGGCGCTCACCGGCACCGCGCTCATCGGGCTGTCGGTCCTCGGGCTGCTGCCCTGGTGGGTGACGCTGGCGATCCTCGTCCGCGAGGTCGGGGTGACCCTGCTGCGGTTCTGGGTGATCCGCCACGGCGTCATCGCCGCCAGCCGCGGCGGCAAGGCGAAGACCGTCGTGCAGGCCCTGGCGATCGGCCTCTACATCCTGCCGCTGACCGGGCTGCTGGCCAGCGCCCGCTGGTGGGTCATGGCCGCCGCGCTGGTACTGACCCTGGCCACCGGCCTGGACTACGTCTACCGAGCGCTGACGCTGCGCCGGACCAGTGCCCGGGCCATGCGCGCGGCCACCGCCCGGCGTGCCGCCGGGCCGGCCGGCTCCCGCAGCGACACCGTCGCCTGACCCCGACGCGCCCACCGGTCGGGGACGGAACGTCCTGGTCGGTGGCGGCGTTACGCCATGAGCGGACGTGACCGCGCCGGGCCGGTGCGCGTCAGACCGGCCAAGTACCGTGGGCGCACGGCACCGGCGGGTGCCGCCGCTCTTCCCCCGCCAGACAGGAGACGGCCATGACGCTGCTGCGCACCCAGCTCGGGCGGACCCTGCGTGGTCACCGCCTGCGCCAGCGGCGGACGCTGCGCGACGTCTCCGGTGCCGCCCGGGTGAGCCTGGGCTACCTCTCGGAGGTGGAGCGGGGCCAGAAGGAGGCCTCCTCGGAACTGCTCGCCTCCATCTGCGACGCCCTCGACGTCGAGCTGGCCGACCTGCTCGCCGAGATCAGCACCGAGCTGCGCGGGCCCGACGGCCGGGTCCGTCCGCTCACCCCCGCCACGGCCGGCGCCGCCGTCGGGGGCCCCGTGGAGGACGCACCGGCCGAGCCGGTCGCCGTCCCCGCCGACGCCGGCACCCCGGCGCCCGAGCCCGCGCTCGCGCTGGTCGGCACCACCACCCGCGCCGCGCACCGCGCGGGCAGCGCCGTCTCCCTGGCCGCCTGAGGCCGGTCGCGGCGCCCGCGGCGGGACGCCCCGAGGGGGCCGGCAGCGGGGGACACCGAGGACGGGCGGGCGACGCGCCCGGGGAACAGCGGAGGGTCGCCGGAGGCGCGCGACGGCGTCACGGTCGTGGCATGGTGAGGCCGGCAGCCCCACCGTGTGCGGTCGGCTGCCGACCGCCCAGCCACGGAGGTCGCCGTGCGGTACCTGTTCCGTCCCCCGGGGACGGACGGCGCGAGGTTGCTCGCCCTGCCCTGGGACCAGCCGCTCGAGGAGTGGGACCCCGGACTCCTGCTCGAGGTGCCGCAGCGCGGCATCTCGCGGCACGTCGTGCGCTTCGTCGCCGAGCAGGGCGCGGTCTTCGCCCTCAAGGAGATCGCCGAGCCGCTGGCCAGGCACGAGTACGCGCTGCTCGGCGAGTTCGAGGCGGAGGGCCTGCCGGCGGTCTCCGTGCTGGGCATCTGCGTGGACCGGCCCCACGGGCAGGACGCCATCCTCGTCACCCGCTACCTCGAGTACTCGATGTCCTACCGCTACCTGTTCTCCCGGCCCAGCGCGCGGCAGTCGGTGGACCAGCTCATGGACACCCTCGTCGTGCTGCTCGTGCGCCTGCACCTGGCCGGGGTGTTCTGGGGTGACTGCTCGCTGTCCAACACGCTCTTCCGGCTGGACGCCGGTGCGCTGGCGGCCCACCTCGTCGACGCCGAGACCGCCGAGCGCCACCCGCAGCTGAGCCGGGGGCAGCGCGGCTACGACGTCGACCTGGCGCGGGAGCGCGTGGGCGCCGAGCTGCTGGACCTGCAGTTCGGAGAGCTGCTGCCGGCCGGCGTCGACCCGATCGAGGTCGCCGACAGCCTGCCCGTGCGCTACGAGTCCCTGTGGGAGGAGGTCAACCGCGAGGAGGCCTTCCGCGCCGAGGAGCAGCGCTACCGGGTGGCCGAGCGGCTGCGGCGGCTCAACGACCTCGGCTTCGACGTCGGCGAGGTCGAGCTGGTGACCTCCGAGGAGGGTGCGCGCCTGCGGGTCGAGACCCGGGTCTCCGCGCCGGGACAGCACCGGCGGGAGCTCTTCCGGCTCACCGGCCTGGAGGTGCAGGAGAACCAGGCGCGGCGGCTGCTCAACGACCTGCGCACCTACCGCGCCTACCTGGAGCAGAGGAGCGGCGCCCCGGTGTCGGAGGCGGTGGCCGGGGCCCGCTGGCTGTCCGAGGTCTACCAACCCGTGGTCGACGCCATCCCCGCGGAGCTCGCCGGGCGGCTGGCACCGGCCGAGGTCTTCCACGAGGTGCTCGAGCACCGGTGGTTCCTCTCGGAGAAGGCCGGGCGCGACGTCGGCACGACGGAGGCCACCCGGTCCTACGTCAGCACCGTCCTCGCGGCCACCCCCGTGGAGCTCACGACGCCCTCGGTGATCGCCACCCGGCCCTGATCCGTCCGGAACGCCGCACCCCTGGTCACACGAGGGACACGACCGGGTTGCGGCGGCCTGTGAGGTGGGCCACCGTACGGGAGCGGTGATCGTCAGAGCTCGCCGAATCGGGAGGCGATGAGGTTGTCCATCGGGAAACGACCGGGGCCGGACGCCGGGGGGCGCCGACCGTCCCGCACGCCACGCAGGCGACGCCGACGCGTGCTGGGCGGGGCTGCGACCGCGTTCGTCCTGGCGTCCACCCTGGCAGCCTGCGGTGGCGGGGGAGAGGACTCCGCCACCCCGGTCCTCAACTGGTACATCAACCCCGACTCGGGGGGACAGGCGACCATCGCCGAGAGGTGCTCCGAGGAGTCGGACGGCGCCTACCGGATCGCGGTGTCCATCCTGCCACGGGAGTCCTCGGCCCAGCGCGAGCAGCTCGTCCGCCGGCTCGCGGCCAACGACGCCTCGATCGACATCGTCAGCCTCGACCCGCCCTACATCCCCGAGTTCGCCCAGGCCGGCTTCCTCGCTCCCGTCCCGGCGGACCTCGCCGACCGGGTGACCGAGGGCGTCGTCCAGAGCTCCATCGAGGGCTCGACCTGGAACGAGGAGCTGGTCACGGTGCCGTTCTGGGCCAACACCCAGCTGCTCTGGTACCGCAAGTCGGTCGCCGAGGCCGCCGGGCTGGACATGACCCAGCCGGTCACGTGGGAGCAGATCGTCCAGGCCGCCCAGGACACCGGGACGATCGTCAGCGCCCAGGGACGGCGAGCCGAGTCGCTCACCGTGTGGTTCAACGCGCTCATCGAGTCGGCGGGCGGCTCGGTCATCGAGGAGAACTCCACCGACCCCGACCAGATCCAGCTCGGCCTGACCAGCCCGGCCGGTGAGCGTGCCGCCGAGGTCATGGCGCTCGTGGCGGACTCCGGCGTCGTCGGGGCGGCCTTCTCCACCTCGAGCGAGGACACCTCCGCCACGCAGTTCGAGAGCGAGGACGGCGGCTTCATGGTCAACTGGCCGTTCGTCTGGTCCCGCGCCCTCAGCGCCGTCGAGGCCGGCACGCTCGACGCCTCGGTGCCCGACGACTACGGGTGGACGATCTACCCGCGGGTGGACGCCGAGACCCCGAGCGCGCCGCCGTACGGCGGGATCAACCTCGGCGTGGGTGCCTTCAGCGACAACGTCGACCTCGCCTACCAGGCGACCGAGTGCATCACCACCGACGAGAACCAGGCCGAGTACATGATCACCAACGGCAACCCGGCGTCGTCGGTGGCCGTGTACGACGACCCGGAGGTCCAGGAGGCCTTCCCGATGGCGGCCACCATCCGGGACTCCCTGGAGCTGGCGGCACCCCGGCCGCAGACCCCCTACTACAGCGAGGTCTCCGGCGGCCTCCAGCGCGAGTACCACCCGCCGTCGTCGGCCTCACCCGAGACGGCCCAGCGGGCCGCCGAACTCATCAGCGCCGTTCTGAGCGGAGAGCAGCTGCTATGACCCAGACCACCCTCCCGCCGGTCGAGAAGACCCAGCCGGTCTCCTCACCTCGCGGGACGATCAGCGACCGATCGCGGGCCGAGCGCAAACTCGGCTGGCTCCTGGCCGGACCGGCGTTCCTGGTCATGCTCCTGGTGACCGCGTACCCGATCCTGCAGGCGGTCTACGACTCGCTGTTCAGCTACCGGCTCACCGACCCCGAGAACCGGGCGTTCAACGGGCTGTCGAACTACTGGGTGGTCCTCACCGACCCCCTGTGGTGGCAGTCGGTGGGCGTCACGGTGCTCATCACGGTGGTCACCGTCGCCGTGGAGCTGGTGCTCGGCTTTGCCCTGGCGCTGGTCATGGTCAAGGCCCTGTCGTCGATCCGGCCCGTCGTCCGGGCGGCGATCCTCATCCCGTACGCGGTCATCACGGTCGTGTCCGCCTTCGCCTGGCAGTTCGCCTTCAACATCCAGACCGGCTTCGTCAACAGCTGGTTCGCGTGGCTCCCCGGGATCGCCTCGACCACCGACTGGTTCGGCGGCACCGGCACCTCGCTGCTGGTGATCTGCCTGGCCGAGATCTGGAAGACCACACCGTTCATCTCCCTCCTCCTGCTCGCCGGCCTGGCGCAGGTGCCCGAGGTGCTCCAGGAGGCGGCGAAGGTCGACGGCGCCACCCGGTGGCAGCGGCTGTGGAAGGTGACCATCCCGAACATGAAGGCCGCGATCATGGTGGCCCTGCTGTTCCGGACGCTGGACGCCTTCCGGGTCTTCGACAGCATCTACATCATGACGGCGGGGGCCAACGGCACCGAGTCGGTGTCCTTCCTCGCCTACCGGCAGACCATCGCGCGGTTGGAGATCGGCCTCGGCTCGGCGGTCTCGGTCCTGCTCTTCCTCGCGGTCGTGCTGATCGCGTTCCTGTTCATCAAGGGCTTCAAGGTCGACCTGGCCCAGGCGAGGGGTGAGCGCTGATGTCGACGAGGTCGAAGGTCTGGTGGGTCGTCGGCGGCGTCCTGATCATCGTCTACTGCCTGTTCCCGATCGCGTGGATCATCTCGCTGTCGTTGAAGGCGCCGTCGGACGTGGCCAACGGCCAGTTCCTGCCGACCGAGTTCTCGTTCGTGAACTACTCGACGATCCTCACCGGGTCGGCGAGTGACCTGTTCCTGCCGGCGCTGCGCAACAGCTTCGGGATCTGCCTGATCGCCACGGCGATCTCCTGCATCCTGTCGATGTTCGCCGCGTACGCGATCGCCCGGCTGGACTTCCCGGGCAAGAAGGTCATCCTCGGCACCGCGCTGGGGGTGGCGATCTTCCCGGTGATCTCGATCGTCACGCCGCTGTTCAACCTGTGGCGGCAGATCGGGCTCTACGACACCTGGCCCGGGCTGATCATCCCGTACCTGTCACTGACCCTGCCCATCTCCATCTGGACGATGTCGGCGTTCTTCCGGGAGATCCCCTGGGAGATGGAGCAGGCCGCGCAGGTCGACGGTGCGACCACGTGGCAGGCGTTCCGCAAGGTCATCGTCCCGCTCGCCGCCCCGGGCGTCTTCACCACCGCGATCATCGCCTTCTTCATCGCGTGGAACGACTTCGCCTACGGCATCTCGCTGACGTCGACGGACGCGTCCCGTCCCGTCCCGGCCGCGCTGGGCCTGTTCACCGGCGCCTCGCAGTTCGAGGACCCGACGGGGGCCATCGCCGCGGCCGCGGTGATCGTCACCATCCCCGTCGTCGTCCTGGTCCTGCTGTTCCAGCGGCGCATCGTCGCCGGCCTCACCAACGGCGCGGTCAAGGGCTGACCCGGCTGTGCTCCCCACTCCACTCACGTCCAGAGGGGACGAGATCTGATGGCCTCCATCGAGATGAAGCACATCGTCAAGCAGTACGGCGACGGCTACCCGGCCGTGAACGACGTCAGCCTGGACATCGCCGACGGCGAGTTCATGATCCTGGTCGGCCCGTCCGGCTGCGGGAAGTCGACGCTGCTGCGGATGATCGTCGGGCTGGAGGACATCACCAGCGGCGACATGATCATCGGCGGCAAGCGGGTCAACGACCTCGCCCCGCGCGAGCGCAACCTGTCGATGGTCTTCCAGAACTACGCGCTGTACCCGCACATGACCGTGTACGAGAACATCGCCTTCCCGCTGCGGCTGTCCAAGACGCCCGACGACGAGGTCCGCCGCCGGGTGAACGAGGCCTCCGACGTGCTCGAGCTCAAGGAGCACCTGGAGCGCAAGCCGGCCAACCTCTCCGGCGGTCAGCGCCAGCGGGTGGCGATGGGCCGGGCGATCGTGCGCCAGGCCGAGGCGTTCCTGTTCGACGAGCCGCTGTCCAACCTCGACGCCAAGCTGCGCGGGCAGATGCGCACCGAGATCTCGCGGCTGCAGCGCCGGCTGGGCATCACCACGGTCTACGTCACCCACGACCAGACCGAGGCCATGACCCTCGGCGACCGGGTCTGCGTCCTGCGCAAGGGCAAGATCCAGCAGGTCGCCTCGCCCCGGGAGCTCTACGAGCAGCCGGTCAACCTCTTCGTCGCCGGGTTCATCGGCTCCCCGCCGATGAACTTCCTGCCCGCGACGCTGGAGGGCAACGCCCTCTCGACGCCGTTCGGGTCGGTCACGCTCGACGAGCAGCGGGTCGCGGCCGTCCGGGGACGGGACCTGCTGCTGGTGGGCATCCGGCCGGAGTACTTCGAGGACGCCAGCCTGGTCGACGAGGCCAAGCGCCCCCTCGGGTCGGTGTTCCGCGCCCGGGTCGACGTCACGGAGTGGCTGGGCGACTCGCAGTACGCCTACATCCCGTACGAGGCGCCGGAGGCGATCACCGCCCAGCTGCGCAGCCTGTCCCGCGAGCTGGACTCCGAGGAGCTGCGGACGCAGGCGATCGTGTCCATCGACTCGACCAGCCGGATCCGCGAGGGCCGGGAGGCGGAGTTCTGGCTGGACAGCCGGAAGGTGCACGTCTTCGACCCGCAGACGGGCGACAACCTGACCCGCGACGCCGAGGCCGGCGCCCGCCTCACGCAGATGGCCGCCGAGGACCGGGTCGAGCAGGTGCAGGACGCGCAGGGCCGGGGCGGCACCGGCGACGGTGGCGGCGGCAGCGTCGGCTCCGGGGCGCACCGGGCCGGCGCCGCCTAGCAGAGCCGCCTGCCTCCCACCGCTCCCGGGCCCGCGGTGGGCCCGGCAGGGGCCGCCCGTCCTCCCGCTCCTCGCAGGCCCGGGGCGGGAGGACGCGGCCGCCCGCACTCGGGGACGCCCGGGGAGGGAGCCGGGACCGTGCCGACGTCGGACGACCGCCGTCCGTGGTGGCGGACGGCGGTCGTCTACGAGGTTCACCTGCCCAGTTCCGCCGACGGCGACGGCGACGGACTCGGTGCCGTCCGGGGTCTGCGCAGCCGGCTGGAGCACCTCGCCGACCTCGGCGTGGACGCCCTCTGGACGACCCCGTGGTACCCGTCCCCGATGGCCGACGGCGGCTACGACGTCGCCGAGTACCGCGACGTCGACCCGCGCTTCGGGACCCTCGCCGACGTCGACGCACTGCTCGCCGACGCCCACGCCCTGGGGCTGCGCGTCGTCGTCGACCTGGTGGCGAGCCACACCTCGGCGGAGCACCCGTGGTTCCGGGCAGCCCCCGGCGCGGGTCCTGGGTCACCGGAGCGGGGGCGGTACTCCTTCCGGGACGCCGGGCCGGGGGCGCCGAGCCGCCCAACGACTGGATCGGCGCCTTCGGCGGCCCGGCGTGGACGTGGGTCGACGAGCCCGGTGGCCGGCCGGGGCAGTGGTACCTGCACCTGTTCGCCCCCGAGCAGCCCGACCTCGACTGGGAGCACCCCGGTGTCCGGGAGGAGTTCGACGGGATCGTCCGCTTCCGGCTCGACCGGGGTGTCGACGGCATCCGCGTCCACGCGGCGCCCGCCGTGGCCAAGGTCCCCCGTGGTCCGGGGACCGCCCGCCGTTCGGCTTCAGCGCGGACGGCGTCGCCCCCCGGCTGCCGCAGCCGGCGGCGTGGCGGGACCTCACCGTGGCCGCCCAGCGCGAGGACCCGTCGTCCACGCTGTCGCTCCACCGGGCCGCCCTGCGGCTGCGCCGCGACCGGCCCGCCGACACCGCCGCCTGGCTGGCGACCGGCTAGCGGCCCGGGTCGGCGTCCCGCTCCGCCCGGGCGGCGGCCAGCTCCTCGGCGGTCGGCGGGTCGGCACCCACGCGGGTGCAGTTGAGCGCGGCGACCAGGGCGGCGTCGTCGACCAGGCGGACCAGGTCGTCGTCGGACAGCGCCTCCAGCGCCGCGCGGGAGGTCACCCCGGCGGCCAGCAGGCCGGCGAACAGCCCGGCGGCCAGCGAGTCGCCGGCGCCGACGGTGTCGACGACGGTCACCGGCGGCGGCGCGCGGTGCAGCAGCGGGCGTCCCGGCCGCGCCACCCGCAGCGGGGCGCCGCCGTCGGTGAGCAGGACCAGCGCCGGACCGCGTCCGGCCCACCGCTGCGCGGCGCCGTCGAGGTCGGCTCCGGCGTCGGGCTCCAGCCACCCGAGGTCCTCGGCGCTGACCTTCACGACGTCGGCCACGGCGACCAGCCGGTCCAGGCGGGCGCGGACGGCGTCCGGGTCGTTGCCCAGCGAGGCGCCGACCGGGCCGCCGGCGAGCATCGGCCGCAGGTTGGGGTCGACGCTGACCAGCGCCCGCCCGGCGACCCGCTCGGCCAGGCGGGCGATCGCGTCGCACCCCGGCGGCGTCCAGGAGGAGATGGAGCCGACGTGCAGCACCGCCGTGGCCCCGGGCAGCGCCGCCGCCAGCTCCTCGTCGGTCCACTGCCAGTCGGCCGCGCCCTGCACGTGGAAGCCGTAGTCGGGGGAGCCCGAGTCGTCGAGGCCGACGACGGCCAGGCTGACCGGCTCGACGGCGTCGACGACCCCTGCCAGGTCGACCCCGGACAGCTCGGCGTGCCGGCGCAGCGGCGTGGCCAGCGGGCCGGTGCCCAGCCGGGCCAGCAGCGCGACCGGCGTGCCGAGCCGGCCGGCCGCGACGGCGACGTTGAGCGCGTTGCCGCCGGGGCGGGCGACGTAGTGGGGGGTGGTGCCCTCCGGTCCGGCGCCGGCCGACGGGTCGGGGAGCAGGTCGACGACGAACTCGCCGAGGACCGTGAGGGCGGGGACGTCGCTGTCCATCGCCCGACCCTAGGGCCCCGCGGCCGCCGGCACCCGGGGATCCCCGGAGGGAGGACGGGGAACCTCCCTGTTGGCCGGGGTGCCGGTCCTCCTGGGACGATGGCGGGGGAGGACCGTCGTCGACCACGGCGGCCCGAGGAGCCACGAGCGGCGCGGACCGCGCCGGAGCAGGAGGAGCCATGCCCAACCCGTTCGTCAAGCTCTGGCGGTACATGACCGCGTCGGCCAACGCGCAGATCGACCAGCGGGCCGACCCGAAGATCCAGATCGCCCAGGCCATCGAGGCCGAGCAGCAGCGGCACCAGTCGCTGGCCAACCAGGCCGCCGCGGTGCTGGGCAACCAGCGGCAGCTGGAGATGCGGCTCAACCGGCAGCTGGGGGAGGTCGAGAAGCTGCAGGCCTCCGCGCGCCAGGCGCTGGTGCTGGCCGATCAGACGCGCGGCCGGGGCGACGCGGCCAAGGCCGCCGAGTACGAGCAGGCCGCGCAGGCCTTCGCCACCCAGCTGGTGGCCGCCGAGCAGGCGATGGAGGACCTCAAGCGCAGCCACGACGAGGCGCTGCAGGCCGCCGAGCAGGCCCGCGGGGCGGTCGAGCAGAGCCGCATGCGGCTGCAGACGACGCTGGCCGAGCGCACCAAGCTGATGAGCCAGCTCGAGCAGGCCAAGATGCAGGAGCACGTGGCCGCCTCGATGCGCCAGGTCAACGAGCTGTCCGCGCCGGGCAACACGCCGAGCCTGGCCGAGGTGCGCGACAAGATCGAGGCGCGCTACGCCAACGCGCTGGGTCAGGCGGAGCTCGCCCAGACCTCCGTCGAGGGCCGCATGCTCGAGGTGCAGAAGGCCACCCTCGACGTCGCCGGAGCCTCGCGACTGGAGCAGATCCGCGCCGCGATGGGCGGGCAGGAGGCCGGCGGCCAGGCGATCGAGGGCGGCACCGGCGCCGCCGGGGCCCTGGGCCCGGGCGCCCCGTCGTTCGAGAAGCAGTCGTTCGACCAGCCGGCCGTCCAGCCGGCCGACCGCCCGGGGCAGCAGGGCACCTGAGACACGGGGGCCGGCCGCGCACGCGCGCGGCCGGCCCCCGGTGTGTCGGGGCGCTCAGGCGGCGCGCCGCCGGCCGCGCACCGCGCCCACGGCGAGCAGCAGGAGCCCGCCGGCCGCCCACGCCGTCAGCACCGTGACCGGACCGGCGGCACCCGTGCCACCGAAGCCGGACACCGCCCGCAGCGCGGCGACGACGGCGCCGGGCGGCAGCAGCTGGCCGAGCTGCGCCCAGCCGTCCGGCAGCAGCACCGGCGCGCCGGCCGCGGCCGACAGCGGGTTGCCGAGGGCGACCACGGTGGCCATGCCCAGCCCGAGACCCACCCGCCCGGCGACGGCGGCCAGCCCGAGCACCCCCAGGGTCGTGGCGGCCAGTCCCAGCGAGAGCACCGCGGCCTCCGCGACGGGGTGCCCGCTCAGTGCGCCCAGCCAGCCGTGCAGCACGCCGGCCGCCGCAGGACCGCCGAGCAGGGCCAGCACCACCGCGCCCGCGGCCTGCCGTCCCGGGCCGCGCACCCGCAGCGCCAGGAGCACCGCGCCGGCCCCGCCGCCCAGTGCGATGGGCAGGGCCCCGGCGGCCAGCCCCGCGCCGCGCGGGTCACCCGCCGCGGCCGGGGCGACGTCGTCCACCTGCACCGCCGCGCCGCCGGTCGCAGCGGCGGCCGCGGAGGTGAGCAGCTGGGCGACCGGGGGACCGGCCTGGGTGGCGACGACGACCTGCGGCGCCGCCGGGTCGAGCACGAGGGCGCCGTAGACCTCACGGTCCTCGACCAGCCGGCGGGCCTCGACGAGGTCGGCCGCGGGCCGCAGGTCGAGCGCCCCGGGCTGGGCCTGCTCGACGGCGGCGCGGACCTGCTCCACGGCGACCGGGGGCCCCACCACCGCGACCGGGACGTCCCGCGGGGCCGTGCGGGTGGCCGGCCACGCGAAGGCGGCGAGCAGGACGGTCAGGCCGACGGCCACCGCGGCGGCCAGCGCGACGACGCGCGGCCAGGGCGTGACGGCGGTCGCCTCCGCGCCGGCGTGCCCGGGCGGGGAGGAGAGGAGCGGAGTGGTGGTCACGGTGACCTCCTGAGCTGCAAATCGGACGCTCGTTCAGTGGGTGGTTCGAGTGTCCACCTCGTGCGCCTGCGATGCAAGACGGACGACCGTTCTCTATGCTCGCCGACGTGCCCCGAGTCTCCGACGACCACCTCGCCGCCCGACGCCGCCAGGTCCTCGACGCCGCGCTGCGCTGCTTCGAGCGCGACGGCTTCCACGCCACGTCCGTCCGCGACGTCGTGCGCGAGTCGGGGCTGTCGGCCGGAGCCGTCTACAGCTACTTCCCGAGCAAGGACGCCCTCGTCGTCGCCGTCGTCGAGCCGATCATCCAGACGGTGACGGGCGTGCTCGACGGGGTGCTGGCCGACGGCCGGCGCTCACCGGCCGAGGTCGTGCAGGGCGTGCTGCTGGGCGTGTGGCCGATCGCGGTCGGTGGCGGTGCGAACTACACGCGGGTGGCGGTCACGGCGTGGGGCGAGGCACTGCGCGACGCGACGGTCCACGGCATCGCCACGCGCACCTACGGGATGGTCCGCCGGCGGCTGGGTGAGCGGGTGGCCCACTGGCGCGACGCCGGCCACCTGCCGCCGGACACCGACGCCGAGGCGCTCGGCCAGGCGCTGTTCTCGCTGCTCGTGGGGGCGGTGCTGCAGCACGCCCTGCTCGGCGACCTCGACCCCGAGCGCTACGCCGCCGCGGTGGGGCGCCTGCTCCCGCCGGGATGAGCGGTGGCTCCCGGCGGCGCCCGTACGGGTGACCCGTCTCAGGTGGCGCTGGGCAGCGGTGGCGGGTGGTCGGGCTCGCCGGTGCGCGCCATCGGGTCCACGGGGGCGCCGGTGGCCTGGCAGCGCGGGCACCAGTAGGTGATGCGCTCCTGCAGATCGGGACCCTGGTCGCCGCGCAGGATCGCGGTCCCGCACCGGTAGCAGGACTTGTCCTTGCGGCCGTAGACCCAGTGGTCCCGGCCGCGGCGCAGGTCGCCGGTGGTGCTCTGCTCCGGGCGGTCGCGGTTGGCGAGCATCAGCGACCGCGTGCGCTCGACCAGCCCGGGGAGGTCCTCGACGTCGGCCACCCGCATCCACGGGTGCACGCCGCAGACGAACAGGCCCTCGACCTTGTAGAGGTTGCCGGGCCCGCACAGGTTGCGCTGGTCGAGGATCGCGGCACCGATCTGCTCGGCGGGGTGGCTCCGCAGCCGGCGCAGCGCCTCGTCGAGGTCCCAGTCGGGGGACAGCACGTCGGGGCCGAGGTGGCCGACGAGCTGGTCCTCGTGCTCGGTGCGCACCATGGCGACGTCGTGCAGCCGGTAGCCGACGCACTCCCACTCGTCGGTCGCGAGCACCGCCCGGATGGCGAACGCCGGGCCGCCGCGCCACCGCGCGCCGTGCCGGTAGATGTGCCAGCTGCCGTCCATCCGGTAGTGCGTGCGCAGGGTCCAGCCGTCGGTGAACCGGGTGAGCATGTGCTTGCCGCGCGGGACCACCTCGGCGACGGTGCGGCCCCTCAGGTCGGTGGCGGCCAGCTGGGGCACCCGCAGCTCACCGCGGCGCAGCGTCGCGCCGCCGAGCGCGGTGTTCATCCGCTTGGCCGCCAGCCAGACGGTGTCTCCCTCGGGCACGCGCTCCAGTGTCCCCCGCGTGCCCACCCCGCGCGCGGACGCGGCGCAGGTCACCCCGGTGGCGGGAACGCGCAGGTCCGCCGCGGTGCTGAGCGTCTCGTGCAGCGACGGAACCGTGCCCCGAGCTCCCCGGTCGACGCGCCCGAGGCGGTGGTCGCAGCCGCGGAGCCGGTGACGGTGACCGTCGCCCGCGACGTGCGTGCCGACCAGCGGGAGGCCTTCGAGCGGTGGGCCGCCGAGGTGCTGGGCATGGCCGCGGAGTTCCCGGGCAACCTGGGCACCAGCCTGCTGCGCCCCGGCCCGGGCTCGACCCGCTACCACCTGGTCTACCGCTTCGCCGACGGCGAGTCGCTGGCCCGCTGGGAGCGCTCGGCGCAGCGGCGGGCGGCGCTGCAGCGCGTCGAGCACCTGACCGACCGCGTCGACTACGCCCACGTCGCCGGCCTGGACACCTTCTTCACCGCGCTGACCCCCTCCCGGCCGGGGCCGCGCTGGCGGATGACCGTGCTCACCGTCGCCGCCGTCTTCGCCATCACGCTGGCCTTCTCGCTGCTGGTCGCGCCGCACGTCACGGGCTGGCCGCTGCCGGTGCGGCTCCTGCTGTCGGCCGTCGTCGTCGTGGTGCTGCTCGGCTACGTCGTCATGCCGGCCCTGACCCGGCTGTTCCGCGGCTGGCTGCACCCGCGCCGCTGACCCCCGGTCGCCGGAACCGGTCGGGGAGCGTCGCCCCCGGCGTAGACAGCCGGCGTCGGGACCGACGGGGCGGTGCCCGACCGGCTGGCTGACCAGGTGGCGCGCATCCTCGGCCTCGACGTCGACGGCTCGGACTTCCCGGCGGTCGCCGCAGCCGACCCGGTCGTGGCCGCGCTGGCGGCGCGGTACGCGGGCTGCGCCGGGTCTGCTTCTGCTCGCCGTACGAGGCGGCCTGCTGCGCGGTGCTCCCGCAGCGCTCGTCCATCGTGCAGGCCGCCGCGGTGGAGGAACGCCTGTCGCAGCGGTTCGGCACCCGGCACGACGTCGACGGAGTCGAGCTGTGGGCGTTCCCGACGCCGGAGCGGCTGCGCGTCGTCGCCGGCGAGCTGCCCGTGCCGGAGGTCACGCGGCACCGGCCGGCCGGCCTGGCCCAGGCCGCTCTGGACGGCCGGCTCGACGCGCGCAGCTGCGGTCGGTGCCGGCCGGGGAGGCACGCGCGGCGGTCCGCGAGCTGCCCGGCATCGGGCCGTTCTCCGCCGACTTGGTGGTGGTCCGCGGCGCCGGGGCGCCCGACGTCCTGCCGACCGCCGAGCCGCGGCTGACCGCCTCGCTGGCCGAGCTGTACGGCCTGACCGACCCGTCGCCGGCCGGGCTCGCGGCGCTCGCCGAGCGGTGGCGGCCCTACCGCAGCAGGGTCTGGGTCTTTCTCAGCCGAGGGGGCGGACGCCGGTCGCACTCGTGCCGCGGGCGCCCGAGGTGCGGGTGAAGGCGACCCGCTGCCCCTCTTCGAGCTCGCGGTAGCCGCCGTCGTCGGCGATCTCGGAGAAGTGCACGAACACGTCCTCGCCGCCGTCGTCGGGGGTGATGAAGCCGAAGCCCTTCTCGCCGTTGAACCACTGCACGGTGCCCTCGGCGGACCCGCCGGGCGCGCCGCCGTCGTCCCCGCCGCGGCCGCCCCGGGGCGCCGCGCGCTGCTCACGGCCACGGTCCCGGTCACCGCCCCGGTCGCCGCCCCGGTCCCGGTCGCCGCCGCGGTCGCCGCGGTCGCGCGCCGGCCGGTCGTAGCCGCCGCGCCGGGCCGGCGGCAGCAGCCGCACCGCCTCGGCCTGCAGCCCGCGGTTGCCCTCGACCAGCTCGAACTCGACCCGGTCGCCCTCCTCCAGCTCGCCGCCGCGGCCCACCGCGGAGACGTGCACGAAGACGTCCTCGGGGACGATGAAGCCGAAGCCGCGGTCGGGGTCGAAGCGGGCAACGGTGCCCTGGACGACGAGGCCCCGCGGGGCGCGGCTGCCCGAGCGGCCGCGGTCGCCGCGGTCGTCGCGGTACCGGTCGCCGCCGCGGTCCCGGTCGCCCCGGTCGTCGCGCCCCCGGTCACGGTCGTCGCGGCGGCCGCGCGGGGCGCCGCCGACGGGCCGCACCCGCTCGGCCTGCGGACCACGGGGGCCCGCGGTGGCGTCGAAGTCGACCGCCTGGCCCTCCTCGAGGGTGCGGAAGCCCCCGGTGTCCTCGATGGCCGAGAAGTGGACGAAGACGTCGTCCCCGCCCTCCTGCGGCTCGATGAACCCGAAGCCCTTCTCCGCGTCGAACCAGCGGACCGTGCCGGCAGCCATGTCTGTTCCCTCATCCCTCACGTCGTGCGTCGGCCAACGGTACGCGGGACCGCCGGCGGGCCGGTCAGCCGCGCAGCCGCAGCCCGCGGGGGGTGGCGGCGAACCCGGCGGCCTGCAGCGCCGCCGACAGCGGGGTGGACTCGTGCACCGAGGCGCCGTCGGCCTTCTGCACCACCATCCGGCCCAGCGCCCCGGCCGCGACGGCCCCCGACAGCGCCGTCGCGGCCTCCTTGAGGGTCGTCTCGTCCTCGGTCCACGACAGCAGGGTCTTCCCGCCGCGCTCGACGTAGAGGACGAGCTCGCCGTCGACCAGCACCACCAGCGCGCCGGCCTTGCGCCCGGCGCGGTGCCCGGTGGCCCTCCGCCCCCCGCCGGTGCCCTCGCCGACGTCGACGGCGACCTGCTCCGCGCCGTCCCCGTCGGCGGGGCCGGTGCGGTCGGGCCACGGCAGCGCGGCGCCGTAGACGTTGGCCGGGTCGGTGGCCGCCAGCACGACCGGTCCCTCCGGCGCGCGGTCGGGCGTGGCGAAGGCGCGCAGCCGGTCGACCGAGCCGGGGGTGCCGAACTGCGCGGCGCCGAGGGTCTCGACGAAGTAGCCGCGCCGCGCCCGGTTGTTCTCCTCGAACGCGCGCAGCACCGGGTAGACGGCGGAGAAGCCGCCGGGCACCTGCTCGGCCATCACCGCGCCGCGGGTGAGCACGCCGTGCCGCTCCAGCAGCGCCTCGGCGCGCGCGGTGGTGCGCCGGGTCGCGTTGGGCTCGCGCTCGGGCAGCCGCGACCACCGGCCGGCCACCGTGGGCGGGCCGGTGCGGGTGGGCATCGCCGGGCGGCCCAGCCGGGTGCGCCCGTAGCGGGTGCGGTCCACGCGGGCCCGGGGCGGCGCGGGCTGCCGCTTGTGCGTGCCGCCGCCGGCCAGGCGGGTGCGCAGCGGGGCGAGCGTGTCGTTGGTGAGCAGGCCCGCCCACACCAGGTCCCAGACGACGTCGGCCATCGCGGTGTCGTCGGTGGCGCCCACCAGGTCCGACAGGCCGCGGAAGAACACCGCCTGGCCCGCCGCCAGGTGCTCGAGGACGGCGGCGCCGTACCCGCCCTCCTGCGGCAGCTCCAGCGGGTCGGGCAGCAGCAGCGGCGCCAGGTCGGCGGGCACCAGGCTCACCCAGCCGTCGCCGCCGGGCAGCCCGCCGGCGCCGGCCCACAGCACCTCGCCGGCGCTGGTCAGCTCGTCGAGCACCGCCGGGGAGTAGTCGCGCACCCGGGAGGGGAGGACCAGCGTCTCCAGTGCGCTGGCCGGCACCAGCGCGCCGGCCAGCTGCTCGACCACGGCCAGCACGCCGTCGACCCCGCGCATCCGGCTGCCCACCGACTGCCAGGACGGCGTGAACCGGGCCAGCGTGCCGATCGGCACCGGCTCGACCTCCTGGCGCAGCTTGGCCAGGCTGCGGCGGCGCACCGAGCGCAGCACGTCGGCGTCGCACCACTCCTGGCCGCTGCCGCCGGGCCGGAACTCGCCGGTGACCAGCCGGCCGGTGCCCACCAGCCGCTGCAGCGTGGCGGTGACCACCGCGACGCCGAGGCCGAGCCGCGCGGCGACCTCGGCCGGCTGGAACGGCCCGTGGGTGCGGGCGTAGCGCCCGACGAGGTCGCCGAGCGGGTCGGCGACCGGCTCGGTGAACGCCTCGGGGACCCCCACCGGCAGCGCGGTGCCGAGGGCGTCGCGCAGCCGGCCGGCGTCCTCGATGGCGACGTGCCGCTCCTCGCCGGCGATCCGCACGACGATGGCCCGGCGGGAGGCGACGAGCTCCCCGAGCCACTCGGCGGGCACGCCGCGGGACGCCGCCTCGGCCGGCGTGAGGTCGCCGAGCAGCCGCAGCAGGTCGCCGGCGCCGTCGACGTCGCGCGGGTGCCGCTCGGCCGGCAGCCGCTGCAGCTCCCGCTCCACCTCGGCCAGTGCCTCGGCGTCGAGCAGCTCGCGCAGCTCGGAGCGGCCGAGCAGCTCGGCGAGCAGGCCGGTGTCGAGGGCCAGCGCCTGCGCCCGCCGCTCGGCCAGCGGGGCGTCGCCCTCGTAGAGGAACTGCCCGACGTAGCCGAACAGCAGCGACTGGGCGAAGGGTGAGGCCGCCTGCGTCTGGACGTCGACCACGCGCACCCGGCGGGAGCGGACGTCGCGCATCAGCTCGACCAGGCCCGGCACGTCGTAGACGTCCTGCAGCACCTCGCGGGCGGCCTCGAGCGTGATCGGGAAGGAGGAGAACTCGCTGGCCACGGAGAGCAGCTGGGCGGCGCGCTGGCGCTGCTGCCACAGCGGCGTGCGGCGGCGCGGGTCGCGGCGGGGCAGCAGCAGCGCCCGGGCGGCGCACTCTCGGAAGCGGCTGGCGAACAGCGCCGAGCTGCCGACCTCGGCGGTCACCTCGCGCTCGACGTCGTCGGGGTCGAGGACGGCGAGGTCGGCCTCCGGCGGCTCGCCGGTGGTGTCGGGCAGCCGCAGCACGATGCCGTCGTCGGAGTGCATCGAGGCGACGTCGACGCCGTAGCGCTCGCGCAGCCGGGCGGCCAGCACCAGCGCCCACGGGGCGTTGACCTGGGCGCCGAAGGGGGAGTGGACGACCAGCCGCCAGTCGCCGAGCTCGTCGCGGAAGCGCTCGACCAGCAGCGTGCGGTCGTCGGGGAGGTGGCCGGTGGCCGCCTTCTGCTCGGCGAGGTAGGCCAGCAGGTTGGCCGCGCCCCACTCGTCGAGCCCGGCCGCGCGGGCTCGCTCCCGGCCGACCTCCTGGGTCGCCGAGCCGACCTCGCGGAGGAAGGCGCCCAGCGCCCGGCCCAGCTCCAGCGGCCGGCCGGGGGCGTCGCCGTGCCAGAACGGCATCTTCCCGGGCTGGCCGGGGGCGGGGGAGACCAGCACCCGGTCGTGGGTGATCTCCTCGATCCGCCACGACGAGGAGCCGAGCAGGAAGACGTCGCCGGGGCGCGACTCGTAGACCATCTCCTCGTCGAGCTCGCCGACCCGCCGCCCGCCGGACCCCTCGCCGCCGACGAGGAAGACGCCGAACAGCCCGCGGTCGGGGATGGTGCCGCCGCTGGTCACGGCCAGCCGCTGCGCGCCGCTGCGGGCGGTGAGGGTGTCGGCCACCCGGTCCCACGTCAGCCGCGGGCGCAGCTCGGCGAACGCGTCGGAGGGGTAGCGCCCGGCGAGCATGTCCAGGACGGCGTGCAGCGCGGAGTCGGGCAGCCCGGAGAACGGCGCGGACCGGCGGACCAGCGCGCCGACCTCCTCGACGGTGCGCGGGCCCTCGGAGACGATCGCCACGATCTGCTGGGCGAGCACGTCGAGCGGGTTGCGCAGGTAGCGGATCGACTCGATGGCGCCGGCCTTCATCCGCTCGGCGACCAGCGCGCACTGCACCAGGTCGCCGCGGTACTTGGGGAACAGCACACCGCGGCTGACCGCGCCGACCTGGTGCCCGGCGCGGCCGACCCGCTGCAGGCCGGCGGCGACGGTGGGCGGGGCCTCCACCTGGACGACGAGGTCGACCGAGCCCATGTCGATGCCGAGCTCGAGGGAGGACGTCGCCACCACCGCCGGCAGCCGCCCGGACTTCAGCGCCTCCTCGACGACCGCCCGCTGCTCCCGGGAGACCGAGCCGTGGTGGGCCGCGGCGACCGGCTGCCAGCCCTCGGGGGTGCCACCGCCGGAGCCGGCCTGCGCCATGAGCGCGGCGGCGTTGGTGCCCGGCGGGACGGTCTCGCCGGTGGTCCGCTCGTAGGACATCTCGTTGAGCCGGCTGGTCAGCCGCTCGGCCAGCCGCCGGGAGTTGGCGAACACGATCGTGCTGCGGTGCGCCTCGACCAGGTCGAGCACCCGCTCCTCGACCGCCGGCCAGATCGACGTCCGCGGCTGGTCGCCGGCCGCCGACCCCTCCAGCTCCCCGGTCGGCTGGCCCAGGGTGCTCATGTCCTCGATCGGGACGACGACCGAGAGGTCCCACTGCTTGACCGACGTCGGCTGCACGACCTGCACCGGCCGGCCGCCTGCGAGGAACGTGGCGACCTCCTCGATGGGCCGGACGGTGGCCGAGAGGCCGATCCGCTGCGCCGGGCGCTCCAGCAGCTCGTCGAGCCGGTCGAGCGTGACGGCCATGTGCGCGCCGCGCTTGCTGTCGGCGACGGCGTGCACCTCGTCGACGATCACCGTCTCGACGCCGCGCAGCGCCTCGCGGGCGGCGCTGGTCATGAGCAGGAACAGCGACTCCGGCGTCGTGATGAGGATGTCGGTGGGCCGCCGGGCGAAGGCTCGCCGCTCGTCGGCCGGGGTGTCGCCCGACCGGATGCCGACGGAGATATCCGGGCGGGGCAGGCCCAGCCGCATCGCCGCCTGGCCGATGCCGGTCAGCGGGGCGCGCAGGTTGCGCTCGACGTCGACGGCCAGCGCCTTGAGCGGGGAGACGTAGAGGACGCGGCAGCGGCGGCTCTCGTCGGCCGGCGCGGTGGCGGTGAGCCGGTCGAGCGACCACAGGAAGGCGGCCAGCGTCTTGCCCGACCCGGTCGGGGCGACGACGAGCGCGTGCCCGCCGCTGCTGATGGCCTCCCAGGCGCCCTCCTGGGCGGCGGTCGGCTCGGCGAAGGCGCCGGTGAACCACGCCCGGGTGGGCTCGGAGAACCGGTCGAGAGCGGGCACGCGTCCAGTGTCCCCGCGGGTACGACAGTCCGCTGGCCTGCGCGGACGCGCCCCCGCGCAGGGGTCGCCCGTCCGGGTCGTGGCGTGCGGCACACTGCCGGGCATGCGCCACTCGCTTCACGAGGCCGAGCACGAGGACTTCCGGCAGATGGTCCGGGACTGGGCGGAGAAGAACGTCGCCCCCTTCCACGACCAGTGGGAGCGCGACGGCATCGTCCCGCGCGAGCTGTGGCTCTCCGGCGGGGAGCAGGGCCTGCTGGGCTTCGACGTCGACGAGCGGTACGGCGGCGGCGGGGTCCGCGACTTCCGCTACAACGCCGTCCTCGACGAGGAGATGACCCGCATCGGCGCCAGCGGCGTCGGCTTCGGGCTGCACAACGACGTCGTCGCGCCCTACCTGCGCGACCTGTGCACCGAGGAGCAGGCGCAGCGGTGGCTGCCCGCGTTCTGCCGCGGCGAGCTGATCACCGCGATCGCCATGACCGAGCCGGGCACCGGCAGCGACCTGCAGGCGATCCGCACCACCGCCCGCCGCGACGGCGGGGACTGGGTGCTCGACGGCGCCAAGACCTTCATCACCAACGGCATCAACGCCGACCTGGTGATCGTGGTGGCCCGCACCGACCCCGAGGCGCCGGGCGCGAAGGGCACCAGCCTGCTCGTCGTCGAGCGCGGGATGCCCGGCTTCACCCGTGGCCGCAACCTCGACAAGGTGGGCCTGAAGGCACAGGACACCGCGGAGCTGTTCTTCGACGACGTCCGGGTCCCGGCCGCGAACCTGCTCGGCACGGAGAACGGCGGCTTCGCCCACCTGATGGCCAACCTGCCGCAGGAGCGGCTGTCGATCGCCGTCGGCGCGGTCGCCGCCTGCGAGACGGTGCTGGCGCAGACCCGCGAGTACGTGGGCAGCCGGACGGCGTTCGGCCGCCCGGTCGGCAGCTTCCAGCACAGCCGCTTCGTCCTCGCCGAGCTGCACACCGAGACGACGATCGCGCGCACCTTCGTCGACGAGTGCGTGCGGCAGCTGAACACCGGCGAGCTGACCGCCGTCGACGCGGCCATGGCCAAGTACTGGACCAGCGAGCTGCAGAACAAGGTGGCCGACCGCTGCCTGCAGCTGCACGGCGGCTACGGCTACATGGACGAGTACCCGGTGTCCAAGGCCTGGCGCGACGCCCGCGTGCAGTCGATCTACGGCGGCACCAACGAGATCATGCGGGAGATCATCGGCCGCTCGCTGGGACTGTGAGCCGCCCGTGACGACCGGGGTCCCCGCCGCCCTCGACGTCGAGCGGGTCCAGCGGCGCACGGTCGGCGTCCTGTCCGCCGCGGTGGCGCTCGGCGGGCTGGGCGTGACCGTCGGCATCACCGTCGGCGGGCTGCTCGCCCGCCAGGTCGCCGGCAGCGACGCCGCCGCCGGCCTCGGGCAGACGGCGGGCGTGCTGGGTGCCGCGGTGCTCGCCGTCCCCCTGGCGCGGCTGTCGGACCGGGCCGGCCGGCGGGCGGGGCTGGCCGCCGGGTACGCGGTCGCCGTCGCCGGTGCCGCGCTGACCGTCCTCGCCGCGGCGCTGTCGTCGCTGCCGCTGCTGCTGGCCGGGCTGTTCGCCTTCGGCGCGTCCACCGCGTGCGGGCTGCAGGCCCGCTACGCCGCCGCCGACCTCGCCGCTCCCGAGCGGCGCGGCCGGGCGCTGTCGCTCGTCGTCTGGGCCACGACCGTCGGGTCGGTGCTCGGACCCAACCTCGCCGCCCCCGGCGCCGGGCTGGGGCGGGCGCTCGGGCTGCCGTCGCTCGGCGGCGGCTTCGTCGTCTCCGCCGCGGTGTTCGCCGTCGTCGCCGCCGGGCTGTGGCTCGCGCTGCGCCCGGACCCGCTGCTGCTGGCCCGCCGGCTCCGCGGCCCGGCCGCCACCGCGGACCGTCCGCGGCGGGCGACCCGGGCGGCGCTGGCGGCGGTGTGGGCCGACCCCGGCGGCCGGCTCGGGCTGGTCGCCGTCGTGGTCTCCCACGCGGTGATGGTCGGCGTCATGGTCATGACCCCGGTGCACATGGGGCACGCCGGCGGCCCCGAGGGGACGACGCTGCGGCTGGTCGGCGTGGTGATCAGCGTGCACGTCGCCGGCATGTACCTGTTCAGCCCGCTGGTGGGCCTGCTGGCCGACCGCGCCGGACGGCGGACGACGGTGGCGGTCGGCGGTGGGCTGCTGCTCGCCGCCGCCGCGCTGGCCGGGACGGCGCCGCCGGAGGCCGCCGGCCGGCTGGGCGCGGGCCTGCTGCTGCTCGGGCTCGGCTGGTCGTGCGGCCTGATCGCGGGGTCCACCCTCGTCACCGAGTCGGTGTCCGCCGACGTCCGGCCGACGGCGCAGGGCGGCACCGACCTGCTCATGGGCCTGGGCGCCGCCGTCGCGGGCGCCGTCGGCGGGCCGCTGCTGGCCCTCGGCGGCTTCGGTCTGGTGGCCGCCGTCTCGGCGGCGCTGGTGCTGCCGCTGGTCGCGGTGTGGCTGCGGAGGGGGGCGGCGGGCTGACCGCGCAGCGGCCCGCGTGCCGCTCAGCGACCCCGCATGTTGCGCCAGAGCAGGACGAGCGTCACCAGCATGCACAGCGCGATGCCGATCTCCAGGACGGTGTCCCAGACGGCCGAGCCGGTGGTGGGGAACACGCGTCCAGCGTAGGTCCCGCGCTATGGTGAGGTGACTTCACCGTGAAGGGGGCACAGCATGTCCGGCTCGACGTCCGCCGACGCCCGCCGGGTGGCCGCGCTCGACCGGGTGCTGGAGGTGACCGTCCTCCTCGGCCGCGACATGACGTCGTCCCTGGCCGCCTCGGGCCTGACCGTCGCCCGCACCACGCTGCTGTGGCAGCTGCGCGCCACCGGGCCGAGCACCCAGCGCGCGCTCGCCGACGCCCTCGGCACCAGTGCGCGCAACGTCACCGGGCTGGTCGACGGGCTGGCCGGGGCCGGCCTGGTCACCCGGGAGCCGCACCCCACCGACCGGCGGGCCACCCTCGTCACCCTCACCGCCCGCGCCGAGGAGCTGCTCTCCGGCATGGCCGTCGAGCAGGCGCAGCTCGCGGACCAGCTGTTCGGCGGCCTGTCGCCGGAGCGGCTCGACGGGCTGGTGTCCGCGCTCGACGAGGTCCTCGGGCGGCTGCGGCCCCTGGTCCCGGACGGAGCGGCGTCGTGACGGTCCGCGGCCTGCTGCGGGCGGCCGTCGCGTCCGAGGTCGGCACGTGGCGGAGCCTGGCGCGCTGGGTCCGCCGGCGGCCCGACGTCCCGACCGGCGCGGAGCCGTTCCCGTACGCATCGGCGGCGACCCCGGTGCTGTGGACCTTCGTCGTGCTGCCCGCGGTGGAGATCCCGCTCGTCGACTGGCTGCTGCCGTGGCCGTCGCTGCGCGTCGCCCTGCTCGTCGTCGGCGCCTACGGGCTGCTGTGGATGGTCGGCCTGCTCGCGTCGATGCAGGTCCACCCGCACACCGTCGGCGACGACGGCCTCCGGGTGCGGTCGGGGTCCTCCGTCGACGTCCGGGTGCCGTGGGAGGAGATCGCCGCCGCCCGCGTGCGCCGGCGCAGCGTGGAGGGCTCGCGCACGGTCGTCGTCGAGGAGGCGGGGGAGCGGCGGGCGGTGTCGGTCACCGTGGTGTCGTCCACCCAGGTCGACGTGGAGCTCCGGACGCCGCTGGTGCTCCCCCTGGCGCGCACCGGCGGGCGGCCGGTGACGGAGCTGCGCCTGGCCGCCGACGACCCGGCCGCGCTGGTGCGGCGGCTGCGGGCCGGGATCGCCACGGCGGCCGCCACCCCCGACGGGGACGCGCGCTAGCGTCGGGTCGTGCGCCTGCAGGAGTTCTGGTCCCGGCTCGAGGCCCACTTCGGGTCGATGCGGGCGCAGAGCGTGGCGCGCGACCACGTCTTCGCCGCCCTCGGTGGCCGCACCGCGACGGACGCCATCGAGGCGGGGCTGCCGGTGCGCCGGGTGTGGCTGGCCATCTGCGAGGAGTACGACGTCCCGCCCAGGGACCGCTGAGCCCCGCCCTCCCCGGCGCCCCTGCCGCGCGCTCGCCCGCGCGCCTGCGTGTCGCTCGACTCGAACACGTGTTCGCCATACAGTGGCGTCCACAGGGAGGTCGCTCCTCCACAGGTCCGGCACGTCACCGGGAAGTGTCAGACCCCCGACATAGCGTCGCCCCCGACACCCACACGACTCCGCACCGCGACTCTCCCGAAGGTGAGCACCATGGCAACGCTCGACCGCGACAAGGCCCTCGACATGGCCCTGGCCCAGATCGACAAGCAGTTCGGCAAGGGCTCGGTCATGCGGCTGGGCGACACCCCGGCCCAGGCCATGAAGGTCATCCCGACCGGCTCGATCGCGCTCGACATCGCGCTCGGCATCGGCGGCCTGCCCCGCGGCCGGGTCGTCGAGGTCTACGGCCCGGAGGCCTCCGGCAAGACCACGGTCGCCCTGCACGCGGTGGCCAACGCCCAGGCCGCCGGCGGCATCGCGGCCTTCATCGACGCCGAGCACGCCCTCGACCCCGACTACGCCCGCGCCATCGGCGTCGACACCGACGCGCTGCTGGTCAGCCAGCCCGACACCGGTGAGCAGGCGCTCGAGATCGCCGACATGCTGATCCGCTCCGGCGCCCTCGACGTCATCGTCATCGACTCCGTGGCGGCCCTGGTGCCCCGCGCCGAGATCGAGGGCGAGATGGGTGACAGCCACGTCGGCCTGCAGGCCCGCCTGATGAGCCAGGCGCTGCGCAAGATCACCGGTGCCCTGAACAACTCCGGCACCACCGCGATCTTCATCAACCAGCTGCGCGAGAAGGTGGGCATCGTCTACGGCTCGCCCGAGGTCACCACCGGTGGTCGCGCGCTGAAGTTCTACTCGTCGGTGCGCCTCGACGTCCGCCGCATCGAGACCCTCAAGCAGGGCACCGACGCCGTCGGCAGCCGGGTCCGCGTCAAGGTCGTCAAGAACAAGGTGGCTGCCCCGTTCAAGCAGGCCGAGCTCGACCTGCTGTGGGGTCAGGGCTTCAGTCGTGAGGGCGGCCTCATCGACGCCGGCGTCGAGCAGGGCTTCATCCGCAAGTCCGGCGCCTGGTACACGTACGAGGGCGACCAGCTCGGCCAGGGCAAGGAGAACGTCCGCACCTTCCTGCGCGACAACCCCGACCTCGCCGACGAGATCGAGAAGAAGGTCAAGGAGAAGCTGGGCATCGGCCCGCAGGTCGATGCCCCGGTCGCTGAGCCGGCCGCTGCTCCGGTCGACTTCTGAGCGACGCGGTGACCGGCTGGTCCGGCTCGGCTCCCGGGTGGGCCGACCCCGAGCAGTCCGACCGACCCGGGGGCCGGCGGGGTCGCGCGCCACGCGACCGCGCCGCCCGCCGACGGCGGTCCGGACCGTCCCCTGACCCGGACGGTCCGGCCGCCGTGCCCGCCGCGGACGACGCGCCTCCCGGGGACCCCGCCGACGACCCGGGCGACCCGGAGTCCGTCGCCCGCGCCATCTGCCTGCGGGCGCTGACCGGCTCGGCGAAGACCCGCCAGCAGCTCGCCGACCTGCTCGCGCGGCGCGGTGTCCCCGAGGAGGCCGCCGAGGCCGTCCTCGACCGGTTCGGCGAGGTCGGACTCATCGACGACGCCGCCTTCGCCCGTGCCTGGGTGAGCTCCCGGCAGGCCGGCCGCGGCCTGGCCCGCCGCGCGCTCAAGTCCGAGCTGCGGGCCAAGGGCGTCGACGGGGAGGACGCCCAGCAGGCCCTCGCCCTCGTCGACGACGAGGACGAGCGCGTCTCCGCCCGGCGGCTCGTCGAGCGGCGGCTGCCGAGCCTGCGCCGCGTCGACCGGGTCACCGCCACCCGCCGGCTCGTCGGCATGCTCGCCCGCAAGGGCTACGGCGGAGGGCTGGCCGGGGCCGTCGTCCGCGAGGTCCTCGACGAGACCGGCTTCGGCACCCACCCCGAGGGGGACGGCTGGGAGGACGACCTGCCCTGAGAGGCAGCACGCACGACGACGGGCCCCGTCGCGACCGCGGCAGCGGCCGGCGACGGGGCCCGTCGGGTGTCGGGGGGACCGGCGTCCCGGAGGTCAGCCGGCGGTGGCGCTCCACGCGGTGAGGTCGACCGCGCGCCCGTCGGGGGCCTCGTCGTCGGCCACCAGCCAGGCACCCCGGCCGCCGTGCGCCGTGTCGTGACCGGCGCGCAGCCACTGCTGGATCAGCGCCTCGAAGCTGCGCTCGGGGCGTGCGGCCGGTCGGCTCACCGGGCCGAGGAAGGTCAGGTCGAGCTCGTCCCGGTCGCGGGTCCGCAGGACGATGCGGCAGCGCGCGCGACGGTGCCGCGCCGGGGGGACCACCTCGCGGATGACGGCGGACTCGGCGCCTGCGGCGAGCGCGAAGTGCCCGGCGGTCCCGCGCAGCCGGTCCACGAACTCCTGGGCGGCGTCGACCTGCCCCTCGGGCTGGCGCACCACGGCGGGCAGCGGCGGCACGACGGGGCGGAGAGCGGTGTCCACGCTCCCTCTCTCGGCAGGCCCGCCGCCACGCCTGACCGCCCGCGCGCCGGCGGTGCGCCACGGTGCGCCACGGTGCGCGCGGGACTCCGCGTGACCGTTCCGTGTCCCGTCCCGCCGGTCAGACGGGACCGCCGCCCCCGCCCATCTGCACGTCGGCCGGGAGCTCGATCTCCTTGGCCGCTGCCGTCTTGCTGCTGCTGCGGGTGCGCTTCTCGATGGTGCGCGCCAGCTGTGACAGCACCACGTTGAGGACGATGTAGATGAGGCCGGCGGCCACGTAGAGCTGGAAGGTGTACTGGCTGCCGAACTGGAAGTTGAAGAACTCGACCAGGCTGCGCGCGGTCCGCAGGAGCTCGACGTAGCCGACGATGAAGCCCAGTGACGAGTCCTTGAGCAGGACGACGAGCTGCGCGACCAGTACCGGCAGCATGCGGCGCACCGCCTGCGGCAGCAGGACCAGCGTCATCACCTGCGTCTTGCGCATGCCCAGCGCGAAGGCCGCCTCTCGCTGACCGCGGTCGACCGATAGGATCCCGGCGCGGAAGATCTCGGCCAGGACGGCCATGTTGTAGAGCGTCAGGCCCAGGGCCAGCGCCCGGAAGGCCGTCATCGGGACGCCGACGGTCGGCAGGAACAGCAGGCAGAACAGGATCAGGATCAGCAGCGGCACGGCGCGGAAGAACTCGATCACCACGCCGACGGGGATGCGCACCCAGGCGTGGTCGGAGAGCCGTCCGACGGCCAGCAGGGCGCCGAGCACGGTGGCCGCCACCATGCCGACCGCCGCGACCGCGAGGGTGTTGACCAGGCCGTCACCGAGGGCCTGCGGCACGCCCGAGGCGGGGTCGAACAGCACCGCCCAGCGGTCGGGCTGCAGCTGACCGTTGGCGCCCAGCCGCCACAGCACCAGGCCGATCAGACCGAGGACGACCAGCGCGCCGACGGCGGTGCCGATGCGCTGGCGCCGGCGGGCGCTCGGACCGGGCAGGTCGAACAGGACGCTAGTGCTCATCGGACGATCGCCACCCGGGTCTCGATGGCCCGGATCAGCCAGGCGGAGGGCAGCGTGATGACGAGGTAGCCGAGGACGACCGCGGCGAAGACGGCCAGGAGCTGGTCGGCGTTGGCGTTGGCCAGCCGCTGCAGCGCGGCGGTGAGGTCGGTGACGGCGAAGCCCGCGGCGATCGAGGTGTTCTTCGCCAGCGCGATCCAGACGTTGCCCAGGGGCGGGACCACGGTGCGGAACGCCTGGGGCAGCACGACCTGGCGCAGCGACTGCCCGAACGTCAGACCGAGCGCGCGGGCGGCCTCGGCCTGGCCCGGCGGGACGGCGTTGATGCCCGAGCGCAGCGCCTCGCAGACGAACGCGGCGGTGTAGAGCGACAGCGCAGCGACGGCGGTGATGAACCGGCTCGGGAACTGCAGGTCGATCTGCACGATGCCGAAGGCCAGGAAGAAGAAGACGACGGTGAGCGGCGTGTTGCGGAAGACCTCCACGTAGAAGGTCGCCAGGCCCCGCAGCGGCGCCACGGGGCTGACCCGCATCGCGGCGAGCACGGTGCCGAGCACCAGGGCGCACACGCCGCTCACGACCGCGAGCGAGAGCGTCGTCAGGAACGCGCTCCACAACAGGTCTGCGTTGTCGCTGAGGAACTGCACCGCGCCCTCGATGTGTCAGGTGACGGGTGGCGCCGCCGGGCGGTGGACCCGCCCGGCGGCGCCTCGGACTCAGGAGCCGCGAGGGCTCAGTAGCGGTCGACCATCGGGGGCTCGGGGGCCTCCTCGCCGGTGATCCGGCCGGCGGTGCGGTCCCAGGCGTCGGCCCAGCGGCCGTCCTCGAAGGACTCCTCGAGGACCGTGTTGACGAAGTCGCGGAACTCGGTGTCACCCAGCTGCAGGCCGATGCCGTACGGCTCCTCGGTGAACGGGTTGCCGACCAGCTCGAAGCCCTCGGGGTTGCCGGCGACCAGGCCGGTCAGGATGACGTTGTCCGTCGTCACCGCCTGCACGTTGCCGTTGGCCAGGTCGTCGGCGCACTTGGAGTAGACGTCGTAGGTGACCAGCTGGGCCTCGGGGTAGTTGTCCCGGATGTTCTGCGCGGGCGTCGAGCCCTCCACGGAGCAGACGCTCTTGCCGGCGAGGTCCTCGGGGCCCTCGATGCCCTCGGGGTTGCCGGCGGCGACCATGATGTCCTGGCCGGCGACGTAGTACGGCCCGGCGAAGTCGACGACCTGCTTGCGGGCGTCGTTGATCGTGTACGTCGCCACGACCATGTCGACCTGGCCGTTCTGGATGAACGGCTCGCGGTTGGCCGACACCGTCTCGGTCCAGTTGATGTCGCCCTCGGCGATGCCGAGCTCGGCGGCCACGAGCTTGGCGATCTCGACGTCGAAGCCCTCGGGGTCGCCGCTCTGCGGGTTGAGCAGGCCGAAGCCGGGCTGGTCGAACTTGGTGCCGATGGTGATGGAACCGGCCTCGTTGAGCTCGGCCATGGTGGTGCCGGCGTCGAACGAGACGTCCTCCTGCACCTCGGCGGTGCTCTCGGCCTGGTCGGCGGCCTGACTGCCCGCCTCGCTGGAGCAGGCGGCGAGGGTGAGGCCGAGTGCGGCGAACGCCGCGAACCGTCGGGTGCTGCGCATGGGTGTCCTCCCGTGGGTGGGTCAGTGGTTGAGGATCTTGGACAGGAAGTCGCGCGCCCGGTCCGAGCGTGGGGCGGTGAAGAACGTCTCCGGGTCGGCGGACTCGACGATCCGGCCGCCGTCCATGAACACGACCCGGTTGGCCGCCCGGCGGGCGAAGCCCATCTCGTGGGTGACGACGATCATTGTCATCCCCTCGCGGGCGAGCGAGATCATCACGTCGAGGACCTCGTTGATCATCTCCGGGTCGAGGGCCGACGTCGGCTCGTCGAAGAGCATGACCTTGGGGTCCATCGCCAGGGCGCGGGCGATGGCCACGCGCTGCTGCTGACCGCCGGAGAGCTGTGCCGGGTACTTGTCGGCCTGGACGCCGACGCCCACGCGGTCGAGCAGCTCGCGTGCGCGCCTCTCGGCGTCGGCCCTGGACTGCCCGCGCACCTTCGTCGGGCCGAGCGTGACGTTCTGCAGGATCGTCTTGTGGGCGAAGAGGTTGAAGCTCTGGAAGACCATGCCGACGTCGCTGCGCAGCCTCGCGAGCTCCTTGCCCTCCTCGGGCAGCCGCTGGCCGTCGATGGAGATCTCGCCCTGCTCGATCGACTCGAGCCGGTTGATCGTGCGGCAGAGCGTGGACTTGCCCGAGCCCGACGGGCCGATGACGACGACGACCTCGCCGCGGTCGATCGAGAGGTCGATGTCCTGCAGGACGTGCAGTTCGCCGAACCACTTGTTGACGCCGGTCAGCTGGACGAGAGGTCCTCCGGCGAGCTGGCTGGTCACCCGGGGAACCCTAGGGCCGGCCGAGGACGGGGAGGTCCCGAGGTCATCACGAAGCAGTAACGAAGGTCGCGGCCCGTACCCTCGCAGGAGCCATGGGAACCGAGGTCGAGACCCCGCTGCGCACCTACCGCGTGCGCACCTACGGGTGCCAGATGAACGTGCACGACTCCGAGCGACTCTCCGGGCTGCTGGAGGCGGCCGGCTACGCCGCCGCGGCCGAGGGGGAGGACGCCGACGTCGTCGTCCTCAACACCTGCGCGGTGCGGGAGAACGCCGACAACCGGCTGTACGGCAACCTCGGTCACCTGCGGCCGGTCAAGGACGCCCACCCCGGCATGCAGATCGCCGTCGGCGGCTGCCTCGCGCAGAAGGACCGCGGCGAGATCGTCCGGCGGGCCCCGTGGGTGGACGTCGTCTTCGGCACGCACAACGTCGGCTCGCTGCCGGCGCTGCTCGAGCGCGCGCGGCACAACGCCGAAGCTCAGGTCGAGATCGCCGAGGCGCTGGAGGTGTTCCCGTCGACGCTGCCGGCGAAGCGGGACTCGGCCTACGCCGGCTGGGTGTCGATCAGCGTCGGCTGCAACAACACCTGCACGTTCTGCATCGTCCCGGCGCTGCGCGGCCGCGAGAAGGACCGCCGGCCCGGCGAGATCCTGGCCGAGGTGCAGGCGCTGGTCGACCAGGGCGTGCTCGAGGTGACGCTGCTGGGCCAGAACGTCAACGCCTACGGCGTGGAGTTCCGCGACCGGGGCGCCTTCGCCGACCTGCTGCGCGCGACCGGCCGCATCGAGGGCCTGGAGCGGGTCCGCTTCACCAGCCCCCACCCGCGCGAGTTCACCGACGACGTCATCGAGGCGATGGCCGGGACGCCGGCGGTCTGCCACCAGCTGCACATGCCGCTGCAGAGCGGGTCCGACGACGTCCTGCGCCGGATGCGCCGCGGTTACCGGCAGGAGCGCTACCTCGGCATCATCGACCGCGTCCGCGCCGCGATGCCCGACGCGGCGATCACCACCGACGTCATCGTCGGGTTCCCCGGCGAGACCGAGGCCGACTTCGAGCAGACCCTCGAGGTGGTCCGCCAGGCCCGCTTCGCCAGCGCCTTCACGTTCCAGTACTCCAGGCGCCCCGGGACGCCCGCCGCCGAGATGGAGGGCCAGCTGCCCAAGGCGGTCGTGCAGGAGCGCTACCTGCGGCTGACCGCGCTGCAGGAGGAGATCAGCTGGGCGGAGAACCGCGTCCAGGTCGGGCGCACCGTCGAGCTGCTGGTCGCCGCGGGGGAGGGCAGCAAGGACGCCCGCACCGGGCGGCTGTCCGGCCGCGCCCGCGACGGCCGGCTCGTGCACTTCACGGCCGCCGACGGCGTCCGGCCCGGTGACGTCGTCGAGACCGTCGTCACCCAGGCCGCGCCACACCACCTGGTCGCCGACGGTCCGCTGCTGTCGCACCGGCGCACCCGCGCCGGCGACGCGCACGAGGCCGGCACCCGGCCGAGCACGCCCGGTGTGCTGCTCGGCATGCCCCGCGTCGGCGCCCCCGCCTGAGGCCCCCTGCAGGGGCCCGCCGCGAGCCTGCGAGCGGTGGGGGCAGGGGGGTCCTCACCGGCGGGAGGCGGTCTTCTCCGCCTCGGCCAGCCACTCCCGGCGGGTCTCGAGGTTCGCGCGGGCCTCCTGGACGCGCCGCGCGTCGCCGGCGGCCTCGGCCTTGGCCAGCTGCTCCTCGGCCTTGGTGACCGCGGCCCGCATCGAGGCGACCATCGGGTTCTCCGGCGCGGTGCGCACCCGCCCGGCGTCGGAGGCGCCGCGCACGCGCTGCTCCACGGCCTGCATGCGGTCCTCGAGCGAGCGCATGGCGCCGCGGGGCACGTGCCCGATGGCGTCGTAGCGCTCCTGCAGCTTGCGCAGCGCGTTCTGGGCCTGCCGCAGGTCGCCGGACGGGTCGAGCTTCTCGGCCTCGGCGAGGATCTCCTCCTTGGCCTGCTGGTTGGCCAGCTGCTCGCTGTTGCGCGCCTTGTCCGACTCCGACCGGGCGGTGAAGAAGACGTCCTGGGCGGCGCGGAACTGCTTCCACAGGTCGTCGTCGCCGTCGCGGCTGGTGCGCGGCACGGCCTTCCAGCGGTCCATGAGCGAGCGCATCGCCGCGCTGGTCGCGCCCCAGTCGGTCGACGTCGACAGCCGCTGCGCCTCGGCGATGAGCTCCTGCTTGGCGGCGCGGGCCTCGCCGCGCTGCGCGTCGAGCGCGGCGAAGTGCGCGCCGCGCCGGCGGCCGAAGGCGTCCCGGGCCGCGGCGAACCGGGTCCACAGCGCCTCGTCGGTCTTGCGGTCGATGCCGCGGATGGTCTTCCACTCCTCGACGATCGACTTGAGCCGGTCGCCGGCGGCCTTCCAGGACGTCGACTCCGCGGCGATCTGCTCCGCCTCGGCGGCCAGCGCCTCCTTGCGGGCCACCTGCGCGGCCCGGGCGGCGGCCTTCTCGGCGCGGGACTCGGCGGCGGCGGAGTCGGCCGTCCCGACCATCGCCCGGGCGCGCGCGGCCAACCCGTCGAGGTCGCCGACGGCGGTCGCGGTGGGGATGGTCTCGGCCAGCGCCTGCGCCTTGGCCTTGAGCTCCGACGGGTTGCCGGTGTGCGCCCGCAGGCGCGCCTCGAGCAGCGAGACCTCGGTGGCCAGGTCGTCGTAGCGGCGGGCGAAGTGGGCCAGGCCCGCCGAGGGGTCACCGGCCTGCCACGAGCCGACCGCCCGCTCGCCGTCGGCGGTGCGGACGTAGACGGTGCCGTCCTCGTCGACCCGGCCCCACCGCGCGGGGTCGGACACCACGTGCACCACCGGGGCCGTCGGCGCCGCGGCCGGGGTGGCCGCCTCGGGGGCGCTCGCGGCGGCGCCGTCGTCCGTCGGGTCGGGCAGCGCCGCTGCCCCGGGGGTCGGCGCGGCAGGGGTCCCGGCGTCCGCGGTCACCGCGTCAGGGGTCCCGGCCGCCGGGGTCACCGCGTCGGGGGCCGCGTCAGGGGTCGCGGCGTCCGGGGCGGCGGCGTCCGGGGCGACGGCGTCCGGGGCGGCGGCGTCCGGGGCGACGGCGTCCGGGGCGGCGGCGTCGGGGGCCGCGTCAGGGGTTGCGGCGTCCGGGGTGGTCACGTCGGGACCGGCCGTCTCGGGCGGGGGGACCTGCTGCGACCCGTCTCCGGGGCTCTCCGTGCTCGACACGCACCGCAGTGTCCCACGCCGCATCGGCGACACTGCTGCGGTGAGCAGCAGCCCTGCCGGACCCGCGACCGCAGCCGTGTCGGTCGCCTTCTGCCCGTGCCCGCCGCTGCTGCTCCCCGCCGTCGCCGGGCGGGCGGCCGGGGAGACCGCGGGACTGCGCGCGGCCTGCGCCGAGGCGGTGGACACGGTGCTCGCCGCCCGGCCCGAGGTGGTCGTCGTCGTGGGACCGGGCGCGGAGGGCCGCTTCGGTCCCGGGGACGCCGGCGACCTGCGCGGGTTCGGCGTCGACGTGGAGGTGCCGCTGTCCGGCGGGGTGCGCCCCGGCGGCCGCCGCATGCCGCCGGCGCTCACCGTCGGCGCGGCCCTGCTGGACGCCGCCGGGCACGCCGGCGCCCGGGTCGGCGTCGCACCGGAGGAGCTGGCCGCCGTCGTGGCCGGCCTCCCCGGTCCGGTGGGGGTCCTGGCCGTGGGCGACGGCTCGGCCCGGCGCAGCGTGAAGGCCCCCGGCCACCTCGACGCCGCGGCGGCACCCTTCGACGCCGCGGTCGCCGCCGCGCTGGCCGCCGGCGACGCCGCCGCGCTGGCCGCCCTCGACCCGGGGGAGGGCCGGCGCCTGCTGGCGGCCGGCGTGCCCGTCTGGCGGGCGGTCGGGACCCTGCTGGCCGGCCGCGAGGTGGGCGCCCGGCTGCTGGCCGACGAGGCGCCGTACGGGGTCGGCTACCTGGTGGCCGCCTGGGCGGCCCGGTGAGCTCTGCGGACGACGGGCGCCCGCCCGTGGTCGCCGTCGTCGGGCCCACCGCCACCGGCAAGACGGCGCTGGCCGTCGCGCTGGCGCAGCGGCTCGGCGGCGAGGTGGTCAACGCCGACTCCATGCAGCTCTACCGCGGCATGGACGTCGGCACCGCCAAGCCCGACGCGGCCGAGCGGCAGGGCGTGCCGCACCACCTGCTCGACGTCTGGCACGTCCGCGAGGCCGCCTCGGTGGCCGCGTACCGGCGCCTCGCGCGTGCCGAGGTCGACCGGCTGCGCGCGGCCGGCGTCCTGCCGCTGCTGGTCGGCGGGTCCGGCCTGTACGTGCGCGCCGTCCTCGACGACCTCGACTTCCCCGGCACCGACCCGGCGGTGCGAGCCCGGCTGGAGGGCGAGCTGGCCGACGCCGGGCCGGCCGCGCTGCACGCCCGGCTGGCCGCCGTCGACCCGGCCGCCGCGGCCGCCGTCCTGCCGAGCAACGGACGGCGGATCGTGCGCGCGCTGGAGGTCGTCGAGCTGACCGGCGGCCCGTTCCGGGCGACGCTGCCCGAGCCGCGGCCGCACTACCCGGCCGTCGTCGTCGGCCTGGACCGGGAGCCGGCCGAGCTCGACGCCCGGGTGGCGCAGCGGGTGGACCGGATGTGGGCCGCCGGGCTCGTCGCCGAGGTCGAGGCGCTGGCCGCCGACGGGCTGCGCGAGGGGCCGACCGCCTCGCGTGCGCTCGGCTACGCGCAGGTGCTCGCCCAGCTCGACGGCGTGCTGACGCCGGAGGAGGCGCGGGAGCGGACGGTCACCGCGACCCGGCGGTTCGTCCGGCGGCAGCGGTCGTGGTTCCGCCGTGACGCGGCCACCACCTGGTTCGACGCCGCCCGCCCCGACCTGGCCGACGCCGTCGGGGCACTGGTAGGCGGCCGTACGATCGGGCGGTGAGCGACCGGTTCCTCCTCGGGCACGGCACCGAGAACGACTTCGTCGTCCTGCCCGACCCCGACGGGGACCGCTGGCCCGAGGACCGCCTCGACGCCGCGCTGGTCGCGCGCCTGTGCGAGCGCCGTTCCGGCCTCGGCGGCGACGGCGTCCTGCGGGTGGTGCGCAGCCGGCACGTGCCCGACGCGCCCGCCGTCCTCGGCGCGGACCTCGACCGCTGCGAGTGGTTCATGGACCACCGCAACGCCGACGGCTCCCACGCCGAGATGTGCGGCAACGGCGTCCGGCTGTTCCTCCACGTGCTCGTCGGCGAGGGGCTGCTCGACCGGTCGGCCTGCGCCGACGGCGTGCTCGTCGGCACCCGCGGTGGGCCGCGCCGCGTGGGCGCCGGACCCGACGGCACCTACTGGGTGGACATGGGCCCGGCCCGGCCGTTCGGCCGCGGCGAGGCGGCCGTCGGCGGGCGGACCTTCCCCGGTCAGGCGGTCTCGATGGGCAACCCGCACCTCGTGTGCCTCACCGACGCCGACCTCGATGCGCTCGACCTCACCGCGCGGCCGGACGTCGACCCGGGGCTGTTCCCCGACGGCGTCAACGTCGAGTTCGTGCGGGTGCTGGCGGCCGACGTCGAGGGCGCGGACGCGCACGTGCGGCTGCGGGTGCACGAGCGCGGCGTGGGGGAGACGCGCTCCTGCGGCACCGGCGCCTGCGCCACCGCCTACGCCGCGCTGGCCCACGCCCGGCCGGCCGCGGGGTCCGGCGACGGCTCGGTGCGCGGCACGGTCGTCGTCGACGTCCCCGGCGGGCGGCTGTCGGTCGACGTCTCCCCGGAGACGACGGTGCTGCGCGGCCCCGCCGTCGTGGTGGCCGCCGGGGAGCTCACCCGCGAGTGGCTGGACGGCTGACGCCCGGCTAGGGGTTGTCGGGGGTGTCGGCGCGGGTCTCCGGCTCGTCGGTCGGCGCCTCCGGCTTGTCGCCGGGGCCCACGTTCCCGGTGCCGCGCGGCTTGCCCGCCCCGGTGTCCTGGTCGGCGCCGCCGAAGGGGTTGCGCGGGACCTCGAGGCCCACGGGGTCGCGGCCCGGGTCGTCAGTAGCTTCGTCGCTGCTCGTGCTCACGGGTCCTCCTGGGGGATCGCTGCGGTCACCCCGGCCCTACCCGGTGGGCCCCCGGACGTGAACGCCGGGATGCGATCGCCGTCCAGCGGTGTTGTACGGCGCGTATGAGGACTGCACAGGTAAGTGAGATGACCGGGGACGGCGCACGTGCCACGCTGGACCCGATGACGACTGCACAGAACCGCGCCGTGCTCACGGACGCGCAGGACCGGGCCGAGCGAGCAGAGGGCACCCCGCGCCCCGCACCGGACGGTCAGTGGGACGACGACTCGACCGGCTCCTACGACCTCGAGGCCCGTGGCGCACTGCGCCGCGTGGCCGGGCTGTCGACCGAGCTCGCCGACATCAGCGAGGTCGAGTACCGGCAGCTGCGCCTCGAGCGGGTCGTGCTGGTCGGCGTCTGGACCGAGGGCACGCAGGCCGACGCCGACCGGTCGCTGGCCGAGCTCGCGGCCCTGGCCGAGACGGCCGGCTCCGAGGTGCTCGAGGCGGTCAGCCAGCGGCGCGACAAGCCCGACGCCGGCACCTACGTGGGCTCGGGCAAGGCGGGGGAGATCCGCGACATCGTGGCCGCCAGCGGTGCCGACACCGTGATCTGCGACGGCGAGCTGACCCCCGGCCAGCTCAACGCGCTGGAGAAGATCCTCAAGGTCAAGGTGGTCGACCGGACCGCGCTGATCCTCGACATCTTCGCCCAGCACGCCACCAGCCGGGAGGGCAAGGCCCAGGTCGAGCTCGCCCAGATGCAGTACATGCTGCCGCGGCTGCGCGGCTGGGGTGAGTCGCTGTCCCGGCAGGCCGGTGGCCGCGTCGCCGGTGGTGGCGGCATCGGTACCCGCGGTCCCGGTGAGACCAAGATCGAGACCGACCGGCGCCGCATCCGGTCGCGGGTGAGCAAGCTCCGCCGCGAGATCGCCGGCATGGCCACCGCCCGCGCCACGCAGCGCTCGGGCCGGGACCGCAACGCCGTCCCCAGCGTGGCGATCGCCGGGTACACCAACGCCGGCAAGTCCAGCCTGCTCAACCGGCTGACCGGCGCCGGCGTGCTGGTGGAGGACGCGCTGTTCGCCACCCTCGACCCGACGGTGCGCCGCGCGCAGTCGCCCGACGGCCGCGAGTACACCCTCACCGACACCGTCGGCTTCGTGCGGCACCTGCCGCACCAGCTGGTGGACGCGTTCCGGTCGACGCTCGAGGAGGTGGCCGGCGCGGACCTGCTGCTGCACGTCGTCGACGGCTCCGACCCCGACCCGCTCGGCCAGATCGACGCGGTGCACGTCGTCCTCCGGGAGATCGACGCGGCGGCGGTGTCCGAGCTGATCGTCGTCAACAAGGTCGACGCCATGACCGAGGACGACGTGCTGACACTGCGCCGCGCCCTGCCCGGCGCGGTGTGGGTCTCGGCCCGCACCGGTGAGGGCATCGAGACGCTGCGCGAGATCGTCGCCACCCGCCTGCCGCACCCGGACGTCGAGGTCGAGGTGCTCGTCCCCTACGACCGCGGTGACCTGGTGGCCCGCGTGCACCGGGACGGCGAGGTGCTCACCGAGCAGCACGAGGTGGCCGGCACCCGGCTGTCCGCCCGGGTCGACGGCGGCCTGGCCGCCGCGCTGGAGGCGTTCGCCGCACCCGTCGGCTGACCCGTCCCCTGCCCCCGCCGCCCGGGTGCCCGGCTCCCCGCCGGGCACCCGGGCGGCTCGCCGTCGGCCGCTCCGAGGTCACGGGCCGGTCACGGGCCGGTACCGTGACCGCGTGACCAGCGGCGTGGCGCGACGCCCGGCCGGCGCGCCGTCCGGCGACGAGCCGGGTGAGCACGCGGCCCCGTCCGGGCGCGTGGTGACGTCCGGCCGGCCGCCGTGGTGGCTGCTGCTGGGCGCCCTCCTCGTCGCCGTCGCCGTCACCGCCGACCTGCTCACCCGCGGCTACCTGGAGCGGGTGGACCTGCAGGTCTCCGAGGTGGTCAGCGGCTGGGACCTGCGGAACTCACCGGCCTACTGGCCGGTCTGGGTGGTCACCCAGATCGGGGGCCGCGGCACCATCCTGGCCGTGCTGGCCGTCCTGGTCGGCTGGTTGTGCGTTCGGCGGCGGACGCTGCTCCCGCTCGTGCGGGTCCTCGCCGCGCTGCTGCTGCTGACGGTCGTCGTCTACGCCGTCAAGTTCGGCACCGGGCGCACCGCACCGGCCTACCCCGGGTCGTTCTTCCACCGCGACGGGGCGTCCTACCCCTCCGGTCACGTGGCCAACGCCGTGCTCATGTGGGGCGTGGCCCGCTGGCAGGCGGTCGAGTACCGGCTCCGGCCCTGGTTGCAGCGCACCCTGTGGTGGCTCTCCGTCCTGGGGCCGGTGGCCACCGGTGTGGCCATGGTGTCGCTGGACTTCCACTGGGTCACCGACGCGGTGGTCGGCGCGGCCGTCGGACTGCTCCTGCTGGGCGTGGTTCGCGGACTCGACTCATCCGTGCTGTCACGCTGGGCACGTGTCCGAGCCGGCCGCCCACCGGCGCAGACCTGACGCGGGCGCCCGGTCCGTCCCCGGCCGGTGCGTCCGTGCGGTCGCCCTCGCCGGCGCCGCGCTCGGCCTGGCACTGGGAGCCGCGCCGCCCGCCGCCGCCGCCGAGGAGCCGGTCGCCCCGTCGACGCGCTGCCAGGTGACCGATCCGCGGCTGGCCGAGCTCTCCGGGCTGGTCGACGTCGGCGACCGCGTGCTGGCGATGGTCGACGGCGGCGACCAGGCGGCCGTGTACGTCCTCGACGGCGCCTGCCAGGTCGTCGACGTGGTCACCGCGCCGCTGGACCCCTACGACCCCGAGGACCTCGCCGTCGGTCCCGACGGCACCGTCTGGCTGGCCGACACCGGGGACAACAACGCCACCCGCGCCACTGTCGCGCTCCTCGCGCTGCGCCCCGACGGGACGACGGGGCTGTACCGGATGACCTTCCCCGACGGCCCGCACGACGCCGAGGCACTGCTGCTGGCGCCCGACGGCACGCCGTACGTGGTCACCAAGGAGGTGCTCGGCGCCAGTCACGTCTACCGGCCGGCGACGGCGCTGGTCGACGGCGGGACGGTCGGGCTGGCCGACGTCGGCACGGTGACCGTCACGCTCACCGGCACGCCCGGGGGCCCGGTGGGGCGCGCCGGCCAGCTGCTGGTGACCGGCGGGGCGGTCGCCCGTGACGGCAGCCGGCTCGCGCTGCGGACCTACACCGACGCCTACGTCTGGCCGCTGGCCGGCTCCGACGTCCCGGGCGCGCTGGCCGGCGAGCCGGTCCGCGTCGCCCTGCCGGCCGCGCCGCAGGGGGAGGCGGTCAGCTTCACCGCGGACGGCAGCGCCCTGCTCGTGGCCGGCGAGGGCGTCCCCGGCGACGTCACGCTGGTCCCCGTCCCCGCCACCACGGCACCGTCGTCTGCGGCGGCCCCCGCCGACCCGTCGCTGCCGGAGCTGCTCTCCGACGGCAGCAGCGGCGTCTCGCCGGTCACCGCCGGGCTGGTCGCCGCGGCCGTCGCGACCGCGCTGGTCTGGATCGGGGGGCGGCTGCTCCGGCGGCGCCCCGCGGCCGGCCCACCCCGGAACGGCTGACGGCCGCCCCGCAGGCGCGGGACGGCCGTCGGACCGGAGCGGCCGTGAGGGCGCCAGCGGTGGTCAGACGCGGCGCAGCACCGTGACGACCCGGCCGAGGACGGTCGCCTCGTCGCCCGGGATCGGCTCGTAGGCGGGGTTGTGCGGCAGCAGCCACACGTGCCCGTCGCGCCGCTTGTAGGTCTTCACCGTGGCCTCGCCGTCGAGCATGGCGGCGACGATCTCGCCGTTCTCCGCGGTGGGCTGCTGGCGCACGACCACCCAGTCGCCGTCGCAGATGGCCGCGTCGACCATCGAGTCGCCGGCGACGCGCAGCATGAACAGCGTGCCCTCGCCGACCAGCTCGCGGGGCAGCGGGAAGACGTCCTCCACCGCCTGCTCGGCGAGCACCGGGCCACCGGCGGCGATCCGGCCGACCAGCGGCACGTAGGTGGGTGCGCCGGCGTCGGCCGCGGCGGCCGGCGCCGCGGGTGCACCGGCCTCGCCGGGCGTCTCGCCGGGGAGCCGGACGTCGAGCGCGCGGGGGCGGTTGGGGTCGCGCCGCAACCAGCCCTTCTTCTGCAGCACCGAGAGCTGGTGGGCGACCGACGACGCGGAGGACAGGCCGACGGCCTCGCCGATCTCGCGCACCGAGGGCGGGTAGCCGCGCCGCTCGATCGAGTCGCGGATGACCTCGAGCACCCGGCGCTGCCGCTGGGTGAGACCGTCGCCGGCCTCCGTGCGGTCGGGGAAGGTGCGCACCGCGCCGGCCTGGTCGCCCGCGGCCGGGGTCTCCGTCGTCGCGCCGGCCTTCGCGCCGCGCCGGGTCGCCGTCCCACCGGTCCGCGTGCGCTGGCCGGTCCCGCTCGTGCCCGCCACGTCTCCTCCTCGCCGACTGTGCCGCCACAGCCCTCGTGTCCTGCCCCTCCGCCCGGGGTGCCCGGTCCGGCCGCCGTCCCGTGCGGGATCCGCAGCCGGCCGTGACCCCCACGACGTCCGGAGACGACGGCGGACGGGTGCTGATCGGACGGTAGCGCCTCGGCGCCGGTACTTCAAACGTGTGTTCGAAACCGCCGGGGACGTGTCGGGTCGCCCCTGTCGGAGGCGTGCGGTAGGAATCGCAGTGGCGTTCGGTCGAACACGTGTTCGACCAGGTGGGTCCGAGGAGGAGGAGGAGTGGTCATGGGGAGCGTGCGGCAGGACGTGCTGCAGTTCGACGCGACGGTCCAGGTCCCGTGGCGGCCGTTGCTCGGAGCGGGAGCCGGTGGGGGTGCGGCGGCTCCCGATCGCCCTGCGTGGCCGGTGGAGCGGGCTGCCCTGCCGGGCTCCGGTCCGCGGGTCGCGGCGCACCTGCGCCCGGTCCCCGACCGGCCGGCCACCGCCGAGGCGCGCACCGGCGGGGCCGGCGCCGGACCGTCCGCCGAGGCGCCGCGCACCCGCCGCGACCCGGCCCGCCCGAGTGGGCGCCCGCTGCGCTCCCGGACCACCGCGGGCGCGGTCCGCGGCGGGTGCGCGCCGGCGCCGTCCGCCGTGCGGCTGACCCGCCGGGGCCGCCGCCTGCTCACCGCGCTCGCCCTGGGCGCGGCGGTCGCCCTGGGCTCGTGGGTCTCGCCGTTGCTCCCCGGCGGCGACGGCGGGCTGCGGCTGGCGGGGGAGAGCAGCGTCGTGGTCGAGCCGGGTGACACGGTCTGGTCGATCGCGGGGGAGGTCACCGGCGACGGGCAGGACGTGCGGGTCGTGGTCGACGCCATCGAGGAGCTCAACGACCTCGAGGACTCGGTGGTCGTGCCCGGCCAGGTCCTCCAGCTGCCGTGAGCACGGGCGCGACCCGCGGGGGCGCACCCGGCGTGCACGCCGCGCCCCGGCCCCGTCCCGGCAGACTTGGACGAGGCTGCCGCGTCCGGTTCGTCAACCCTCCGGGCGAGGTCGCTCACGGACCGGAGCCGTTCCGGCGCATACGGTCGGGGGCGTGTCAGCAGCCGTGAACAGCCGGGCCGCAGTCGCCTTCCGCTCGCCGCAGGACGTCGAGGTCCTGGTGGACGGTGCCTGGGTCCCCGGTGCCATGCTGGGCTGGCGGCACGACGAGACCGGTGGCTGCCAGGCGCAGGTCCGGTGGCGCGACGGGGCCGACGGGGAGACGACCTGGGTCGACCTCGCGGCCGTGCGGCTGCCGGAGCGGCACCTCTCCCTCGCCTCCGCAGAGGCGCCGGCCGCACCGCCGGCGGCCCACACCGGCGGGCAGGGATCCGCGGCGCGACCCGACGCGACAGTGGTCATGACCGCCGTCACGCCGGCCCGCCGTGCCTTCCGCGCCGCCCGCCGCCACGGCGCCGACGGCACCGCCGAGCAGTCCGCCGTCGGCCCCGCCGGCGCCGGCCGGCACCGTGCGCCCGCCGACGCCGGCCGCCACCGCGCCCTCACCGCCGAGACGCCCGCGATCGCCCTCGGCGCACCGGCCCACACCCCCGCCGCTGCTGCCGACGCCGCCGGTGAGCCCGACCTGCTGACCCGCCCGATCCGCCTCGACGACCTGGCCTCACACCCGCGGCCCGGCCGTCCGGCCGTCCGCCCCTCCGTCTGAGCCGTCCGGTCCCGCGTCCCCGTCGGGCGCCCCTGGACCGCGCTCCGGGCCCCGGCGCGTCCTCCGAGCCTCCGTCACAGGGGACCCGTCGGCGTCGGTGCGACGGGCCTCCGGCCTCGGTCCGGTGCCCGTCCGGTCGCGCCCATACCCCTGCCCCGGCCCGTTCCGCACGCCGACACGCGCGGCGTCCCGGCGTGTCGTGTGACGGGTGGGAAGCGTGCTCGCGCCTGGTCACCAGTGGGTCACGACCGCGTCTCGGCGGAAGAGACACGCCCGCATCCGGCTTGCAGATGTAGTGGGGCCCGGCCTAGGGTCCCCCTACATCTAGTAGTTGCACCGCCGGGAGTTCTCCACAGGCCCGTCCTCAGGACCTCCCCCGGGCATCCACCGGATGTCCCCAGCGGGGTCCACAGACGGACGCCGGGGGGTGACCAGCGGCCGCCGGCACCAGCCGCCGGGACCGGGACACCGGTCACCGACGCCGGGCCGTCCGCGGAGGGAGGTGAACCGCAGTGCGCTGCCCGTTCTGCCACAACCCCGACAGCCGGGTGATCGACTCGCGCGAGGCCGACGAGGGGGCCACCACCCGCCGTCGCCGCTCGTGCCCGGCCTGCGGTCGCCGCTTCACCACCGTGGAGGAGGCGGTCCTCGCCGTCGTCAAGCGCAGTGGCGTCAGCGAGCCGTTCAACCGGGCCAAGGTCGTCGCCGGTGTCCGCCGGGCCTGCCAGGGCCGGCCGGTCGACGAGGACCAGCTGCAGCAGCTCGCCCAGCAGGTGGAGGACGCCATCCGCGCCAGCGGGGCGGCCGAGGTCCCCAGCCACGAGGTGGGGCTGGCCATCCTGCGGCCGCTGCGGGAGCTCGACGAGGTGGCCTACCTCCGCTTCGCCAGCGTCTACCGCGCCTTCACCTCGCTCGAGGACTTCGAGAAGGCGATCACCGAGCTGCGGGCCCGCCACCTCGCCGGCGGCACCCCGCCGCTGCCCGGGATGCAGCTCGACCCACCGGCGCCCCGGCGCCGCGGCGGCGGGCGCGCGCAGCCCGCGGCCGACCGCACGCCGTCCCCCTGACCGCCGTCCTCCGACCGACCGTCGTCCCGACCCGCCGGCACCCACGAAACGTCAGTACCGACCGATAGAACGGTCGCGGCTCTTCCCCAGCCGCCGACCACCACACGAGGGAGAGCTCCGTGACCGAGACCGAGGACCGCTTGACAGGCCGCACGCGTCGCGCCACCGCCAAGGCGCCGACCCGGGGGAAGGGCCTGAAGGTCAAGCGCGTCTACACCACCGCCGGGGTGCACCCCTACGACGAGGTGACCTGGGAGCGGCGCGACGTCGTCATGACCAACTGGCGTGACGGCTCGGTCAACTTCGAGCAGCGCGGCGTCGAGTTCCCCGCCGAGTGGAGCATCAACGCCACCAACATCGTCACCACGAAGTACTTCCGCGGCGCCGTCGGCACCCCGCAGCGCGAGACCAGCCTGCGCCAGCTCATCGACCGGGTGGTGCTCACCTACGGCGCGGCCGGCCGCGAGCACGGCTACTTCGCCAGCGAGGGCGACGCCGAGATCTTCGAGCACGAGCTCGCCTGGATGCTGCTGCACCAGGTGTTCAGCTTCAACAGCCCCGTGTGGTTCAACGTCGGCACCAGCGCGCCGCAGCAGGTCAGCGCCTGCTTCATCCTCGCCGTCGACGACACGATGGACTCGATCCTCAACTGGTACCGCGAGGAGGGGCTGATCTTCAAGGGCGGCTCCGGCGCCGGCCTCAACCTCTCCCGCATCCGCTCGTCGAAGGAGCTGCTGTCCTCCGGCGGCACCGCCTCGGGCCCGGTCAGCTTCATGCGCGGCGCCGACGCCTCCGCCGGGACGATCAAGTCCGGTGGCGCCACCCGCCGCGCGGCCAAGATGGTCGTCCTCGACATCGACCACCCCGACATCGAGGAGTTCATCGAGACCAAGGCGCGCGAGGAGGACAAGATCCGCGCGCTGCGCGACGCCGGGTACGACATGGACCTCGGCGGCCGGGACATCACCAGCGTCCAGTACCAGAACGCCAACAACTCCGTCCGCGTCTCCGACGAGTTCATGCGCGCGGTCGAGGACGGCAGCGGCTTCGCGCTGCGCGGCCGCCTGGACGGCTCGGTGATCGAGACCGTCGACGCCAAGGACCTGTTCCGCAAGGTCACCAAGGCCGCCTGGGAGTGCGCCGACCCCGGCATCCAGTACGACGACACGATCAACGACTGGCACACCAACCCCGAGACCGGGCGGATCAACGCGTCCAACCCGTGCTCGGAGTACATGAGCCTGGACAACAGCTCGTGCAACCTGGCGTCGCTGAACCTCATGAAGTTCCTGAAGGACGACGGGACCTTCGACGCCAAGACCTTCGTCAAGGCCGTCGAGCTGGTCATCACGGCGATGGACATCTCCATCTGCTTCGCCGACTTCCCGACCGAGCCGATCGGTGAGACCACCCGCGCCTACCGGCAGCTGGGCATCGGCTACGCCAACCTCGGCGCGCTGCTCATGGCCACCGGCCACGCCTACGACTCGCGCGGTGGCCAGACGCTGGCCGCGGCGATCACCTCGCTGATGACCGGCACCGCCTACCGGCGCTCGGCCGAGCTGGCCGGCATCGTCGGCGCCTACGAGGGCTTCGCCCGCAACGCCGACGCCCACGCCCGGGTCATGCGCAAGCACGCCGCGGCCAACGACGCCATCCGCCCGGTCGGTGCCGACGACGCCGACGTGCTGCGGGTCGCCACCGCCCAGTGGCAGGAGTGCCTGGAGATCGGTGCCGACAACGGCTGGCGCAACGCGCAGGCCTCGGTGCTGGCCCCCACCGGGACCATCGGCTTCATGATGGACTGCGACACGACCGGCATCGAGCCGGACTTCTCGCTGGTCAAGTACAAGAAGCTGGTCGGCGGCGGGTCCATGCAGATCGTCAACCAGACGGTCCCGCGGGCGCTGAAGAGCCTGGGCTACCAGGACGAGCAGGTCGAGGCGATCGTCGAGTTCATCGCCGAGCACGGCCACGTCGTCGACGCCCCGAGCCTGCGCCCGGAGCACTACGAGGTCTTCGACTGCGCGATGGGCGAGCGGGCCATCTCCCCGATGGGCCACGTCCGGATGATGGCCGCGGTGCAGCCGTTCATCTCCGGCGCGATCAGCAAGACGGTCAACATGCCGGAGACGGCGACCGTCGAGGACGTCGAGAACATCTACTTCCAGGGCTGGAAGCTCGGCCTCAAGGCGCTGGCGATCTACCGCGACAACTGCAAGGTCGGCCAGCCGCTGTCCGACGCCAAGGCCAAGACCAAGAAGGCGGACTCCCCGGTCGAGGCCGCCGCGCCGGTCACCACGACGTCGCACCCGGTGCGCCGCCGGCTGCCCAAGAAGCGGCAGAGCATGACGACGTCGTTCAGCGTCGCCGGCGCCGAGGGCTACATGACCGCCGGGATGTACGAGGACGGCAGCCTCGGCGAGGTGTTCCTCAAGCTCGGCAAGCAGGGCTCGACCCTGGCCGGTGTCATGGACGCCTTCTCGATCGGCATCTCGATCGCGCTGCAGCACGGTGTGCCGCTGGAGACCTACATCCAGAAGTTCACCAACATGCGCTTCGAGCCGGCCGGCATGACCGACGACCCGGACATCCGGATCGCCCAGTCGGTGATGGACTACATCTTCCGTCGCCTGGCGCTGGACCACCTGCCGGTCGAGACCCGCGCCACCCTCGGCATCTTCACCGCCGAGGAGCGCGCGGCGCAGGTGGCGGGCTACGGCACCTCCGCGTCGACGGCCGCCGTCGTCGAGGAGGAGGAGGTCGACGTCGAGGCGCTGCGCAGCTCGGTGCCCACCGAGGGCCCGGCCAAGCCCGAGGTGGCCGACAAGCCGGTCAAGGAGGCCCACTCCTCGGCCGAGCTGTTCGAGCTGGTCACCGGGACCGCCACCGACGCGCCGCTGTGCATGACCTGCGGCACGAAGATGCGCCCGGCCGGCAGCTGCTACGTCTGCGAGGGCTGCGGCTCCACCAGCGGCTGCAGCTGATGACGGCTCTCACGAGTGGTGCACGGCGCTGTCGCGAACAGTGCACGCATTATCGGCAATCGTGCAGGGCCTGTCACGGGTAGTGCGCAGCAACGGCTGGCGAGAAGGCCCGTGACGTGACTGAGGGGCGAGGCTCATGACGGCCTCGCCCCTCAGTCACGTCACGCCGGCACCTCCCGTGCGTCGAAGCCGGGGAGCGCCACGGCGTGGCCGAGCAGCTCGGTGGTCAGGTCCGGTGGGTGGGCTGGCCGCGGGCGGCGCGCAGGAGGTGCGCCCGGTCGCGCCGTCTGCCGGTGCGGTGGCGGGCGTCGATGCACTGCAGCAGCACCTCGTCGGCCTCGGCGAGCAGCGGGTGCCAGGCGTGCAGGGTGCTCAGCCAGCTCCGCGCCGGTCCGCGGTCGAACCGGGCGGTCCGACCGCGGACCCGGCCGCGCACGCCCGGCACCCGGCCCGCGGCGGCGGGCAGATCGCTGCCGACGAGCACCAGCGTCCACTCCGGCGCGGTCTCCTCGAGGTCGATCAGCCGGTCCGGGCTGCGCCGCTGGGCGCGGTGGGCCTCCTCGACGACCACGACCGAGGAGTGCTCGGTCAGCAGCTCGCCCAGGTCGTCGGCGAGGGCGGCGCACCGCCAGCGGGATGCCGCACCACCCCCATGCGGCGCGGACCGGACCCCGCACGAACCCGCCGGCGTGGGCCGCTGTCCCGTTCCGGACGCTGCCGGGCCAGATCGTCGGCCAGCGTCTGGACAGCACGTCCTGGCGGCGGTGGACTACCAGTCCGCACAGGAGGCGCCATGACCGCGGAGCACGTCGCCGAGCCCGCCCGCGCCGGTGTGCGCGGCGCCGCGGACTCCTTCGGATCCCCTCACGCCGCCAGCGGCATCCGGAGCTGAGACTCCACGCTCACCGACAGGAGGACGTCCCGTGGACACCTTCTCCACCGACCTCACCGGCCTGCCCGAGGCCACGCGGCCCGAGCTGCTCGAGCTCGGCGACGGCGAGGAACTGCGGCTGCGCCCCGCTCCCGTGGCCAAGCGGCTGGGCGACAGCACGGTGCGGATGCTCGGCTACAACGGCTCGATCCCCGGCCCCACGCTGAAGGTCCGGCAGGGCTCGGAGATCGTCGTGCACGTCACCAACGGCACCGACCTGGACACCACGGTGCACTGGCACGGGCTTCGCCTGGAGAACCGCTACGACGGCGTGCCGCACGAGACGCAGGCACCGATCCCGCCGGGCGGGGAGTTCACCTACCGCATCCAGTTCCCCGATCCGGGCCTGTACTGGTACCACCCGCACATCCGCGAGGACGTCACCCAGGAGCTGGGCCTCTACGGCAGCATCCTGGTCGAGCCGACCGGGCCGGACTACTGGCCGCCGGCGCACCGCGACCTGGTGCTGACCCTCGACGACCTGCTGCTCGAGGACGGCCTGATCGCCCCGTTCAGCCGCACCGGGACCAACTACGCGGCGATGGGCCGCTACGGCAACGTGATGCTCACCGGCGGCGAGACGGCCCCGGCCTTCACCGCGTGGACCGGCGAGGTGGTGCGGCTGTGGCTGATCGGCACCGCCAACAGCCGCGTGTTCCGGGTCGCCGTGCCCGGAGCCCGGATGAAGCTGGTCGGCGGGGACAGCGGCCGGGTGGAGCACGAGGAGTTCGTCGACGACGTGGTGCTCGCCCCGTCGGAGCGGGCGGTGGTCGACGTGCTGTTCGACCGGGCGGGGGAGTTCGCGCTGGAGCACCGCACCCCGAAGCGCACCTACCGGCTGGCGGCGATCACCGTCACCGGTGAGGTCGCCGAGCCGCCGCTGGCCGAGCAGTTCGAGGTGCTGCGCACCGCGCCGGAGCTGGTGGCCGAGCGTGCGCAACTGGAGACGTGGCTGGCCGCGCCGCCGGACGAGGTCCTCGCCATCGTCGCGGAGATGGACGACCCTGCCGCACCTCCGGCCGGACCGGCGAGCTACGCCTGCCCCATGCACCCCGAGGTGGTCAGCGACCAGCCCGGGCGCTGCCCGAGGTGCGGGATGAAGCTGATGGCGACCGCCCCGGCCGGCGCCGTCGCCGGCCACGACACGGGTCACGACACGGGCCACAGCGCCGCCCTCCCGGAGACGTCAGCGACGGGCCCCGGCGCCGCGCACGCGCACCACCACGGTTCGTCCACCGCCGACGGGATCGAGTGGGAGGACGAGATGGCCGAGACGAACCGGGCCACCACCGCGGAGACGACGCGCTGGAAGCTGTTGGACCGCACCGCCGGCCGCGACGGGCTGCCGGTGGACTGGCGGTTCACCGCCGGGCAGCGGGTCAAGCTCCGGCTGGTCAACGAGATGGACTCCGACCACCCGATGCACCACCCGTTCCACATCCACGGCGCCGGCCGCTTCCTCGTGCTGGCCCGGGACGGGACACCCGAGCCGAACCTGGTGTGGAAGGACACCGTGCTCATCCCGACCGGGCAGACCGTCGACATCCTCCTCGACGTCACCAACCCCGGCCTGTGGATGGCGCACTGCCACATCGCCGAGCACATGCACTCGGGGATGATGTTCAGCTTCACCGTGGACCGAGCGGCGACCTCGTGACCGCCCCGGTCGAGCCGTACGACGTCGTGGTCGTCGGTGGCGGGCAGGCCGGCCTGGCCGCCGCCTGGCACCTGCGGCGGCGAGGGATGCGGTTCCTGGTCCTGGAGGCCGCGGCGGAGCTCGGGCACACCTGGCGCACGCGGTGGGAGTCGCTGCGGCTGTTCACCCCGGCCGAGCACGACGCACTGCCCGGCCGGCCGTTCCCGGCGCCGGCGGGCACCCACCCGGGCAGGGAGGCGGTCGTCGACTACCTGCGCGACCACGCCGCCGCCTTCGACCTGCCGGTGGCGCTGGGCGCGCGGGTCACCGGGCTGCGGCGCACCGACGCCGGGTTCCGGCTCCGCACCGCCGACCAGGAGTTCGCTGCCCGTCAGGTGATCGTGGCCACCGGACCGTTCCAGACGCCGTTCGTCCCGCCGCTGGCCGCCGGGCTGGACGCGTCGGTGACCCAGCTGCACAGCTCCGCCTACCGCAGCCCCGGCGCGCTGCCCGGGGGGCCCGCACTGGTGGTCGGCGGCGGCAACTCCGGCTTCCAGATCGCCGAGGAGCTGGCCGCCACCCGGCCGGTGGATCTGTCGGTCGGCTCGGCCTACCCAGCCCTGCCGCAGCGGCTGCTCGGCCGCGACCTGTTCTGGTGGCTGACCCGGCTGCGGCTGATGCGGGTCACCGCCGGCTCCCGGCTCGGCCGCCGGGTGCAGTCCCGCGGCGAGTTCCTCATCGGCAGCAGCCGGCGCGGGCTGCAGCGGGCCGGCGTCCGGTTCCGGCCGCGGCTGGTCGAGGTCGCCGGTCGCACGGCGCGGTTCGCCGACGGCAGCAGCGGGGAGGTGGGTGTCGTCGTCTGGGCGACCGGCTACCGGCCCGACCACTCCTGGATCGACGTCCGGGCGTGCTGCGCGACGGCCGCGTCGTCCATCGCCGTGGCGTCACCGACGTCCCCGGGCTGTGTACGTCCTCGGTCTGTCCTGGCAGCACACCCGTGGCTCGGCGCTGCTGGGCTTCGTCGCCGACGACGCCGCCCACGTCGTCGCCCACGTCGTCGCCCACGTGGCTCGCACGGCCGCCGCGAGGAGCCGCGCCCACGTACCCGAACCGCGCGGTGCGGCCGAGGCGCAGGCGGCACCGGACCCCGTGCGGGACTGACCCCAGAGCACCGGAGGGAGACCGCCGTGCCCGGCAACGAGAAGGTCCTCGCGTTCCCGATCTACCCCGGCGTGACGCCGCTGGACCTCATCGGCCCGCTCACCGCGCTCAAGGTCCCCGGCATCCGGGGCGCGCGGTACCGCACCGTCGTGGTCGGCGAGCGCGCCGAACCACTGGCCACCGACACGCCGCTGCGGCTGCTGCCGGTCGCCACCTTCGCCGACGTGCCGAACCCGTGGGCGGTGATCGTGCCCGGCGGCGGCGCGGCCACCCTCGCCGCGACGGAGGACGGGCCGCTGCTGTCCTACGTCGGCTCGGCCGCCGTCGGGGCGGAGGTGGTGGGTTCCACCGGCAACGGAGCGCTCGTGCTGGCCGCGGCCGACCTGCTGCGCCGCAGGCGGGCGGCCGTCCACTGGGCCTACCGGGAGCCCCTGGAGGAGCTGGGCGCCATCCCCGCCGCCGACCGGTGGCTGGCCGACGGCCGGCTGCACACCGCCGCCGGCGGCACGGCCGGCATGGACATGACGCTGCCCCTGCTGGCCCGGTTGCGAGGCAAGGCCATCGCCCGGCTGGGCCAGTTGACCTGGGAGTACGACCCGCAGCCCCCGTTCGGTCGGGTCGGGCCGGATCCCTCCGACGACGAGCTCGCCCGGATGCTGCGCGACCCCGGCGGCGCGCCCACCGCCGATCCGGGCACGGGCGACGAGCGGCTCATCGCCTTCGTGCTCTACCCGGGGCTGACCGTGCTGGACCTGGTCGGCCCGCTGCAGGTGCTGACCATGCTGCAGCGGCTCGCGCCGGGTTACCGCACCGTGACCGTGTGGGCCCGCCGCGAGCCGGTGCCCACCGACGCCGGTGTGCCGGTGATCCCCGACCGGACGTTCGAGGAGGTCCCGCACCCGGCGATCGTGCTCGTGCCCGGCGGCGCGATGCCCACCATCCGCGCGATGAGCGACCCGCTGGTCCGCGACTACGTGCGCGCCACAGCTGCGTCCGCGGACCTGGTCACGTCGGTGTGCACCGGCTCGCTGATCCTCGGCGCCGTCGGGCTCCTGGAGGGGCGCGACGCCACGACGAACTGGTTCTACTCCGGGGTCCTCGAGGACCTGGGCGCCGCGTACCACCAGCGCAGGTGGGTCGAGGACGGCAACCTGATCATGTCCGCCGGCGTCTCCGCCGGCATCGACATGGCCCTGCACCTCGCGGCCCGCCTGACCGACGAGGCCACCGCCCGCCGGGTGCAACGGGCCATCGACTACGACCCGCAACCGCCCTGGGGCGGCATCGACTACGCCCACATCCCGCGCTTGCCCCGCGCAGTGCGCGGCGCGATCGGGTTGACCGCGCCGGTCGTCACCGCACGCGCCAAGCGGCTGACCCGTGCCGGACGCTGACCTCCGCGTCCGAGCCGACGACCGTGGATCGTCCCGTCCTGCCGGACCCTCCGCGATCGACCGGGACCAGGGATGAGGGCGTGACCGCCCCTGAGCGTGCCCCGGACGCGCAGCGCCGCACCGCGACGGCCGTCGGTGCGCGCGGCCTGCGCACACCGATCACCTGGGGGGTGGTCCGGGGCTGTCTGCAGGCGGCGTCACCGCTGGCCTTCTCCTGGCTCGATGACGCCACCGTCCACGCGTTGGGGCTCGTCCTGATCGCTGTGGTCTCCATCGGGTTCGGCGTGGCCGACGGGCGGGGCAGGGTCATCGCCGTCGACGTCGTCGCCGCCCTCATCGCCGCCGGGATCGTGGCCGACGTCCACCTCGGCTGGTGAGCAGCCGGTGGGGTCGGGGCTGCTGAGGACGTGGCGCTGGTCGACTCCCTGCCGTTCGAGCGCATCGAGGACGCCGTCGTGCTCCGGGCGTCCCGGCCACGCGGCGACGCCCCGCCCGGTCAGGGCAGCCGCGCGAGCAGTGCCCGGGCGAACGCCTCGGCGGCCGGTGCCACCGGCTCGTGCGTCGCCGCGGCGCGCAGCCAGTTCGCCAGGGGCGCGGCCAGCGCGGGGGAGAGGGTCGCGATCCACGCACCGGTCCGGGCCCGCGCCTCGGCCACGTGCTCGGTGCTCCCGTCGGGGAGGTGCGCGACCACCTCGGGGCGGGTCGCCAGCAGTCCGCCGGCCCGCCAGTCGCCGGGGGTCGTCCGGGCGGCGAGCGCGTCCAGCCGGTCGGCCGCCGTCCGCAGCATCTGCTCGGGGTCCACGGCCGGAGATGGTGCCCGACACGGAGTCCGGCCCACGCCCCGTCCCGGCCGTGGCACGCCGGCCTCTCGACAGGCCACGGCGGGCCTGCGACCGTGCTGGCGACCGGGCAGCGCGGAGGGGGATCCCCATGGCGTCGGCGGCGGCGGAGACGTCCGGGCAGGTCGACCGCTGGGCCGGGCTCGACCTCGCGCGGGTGGTCGTCGTCGGCGGCCTGATCCCGTTCCACGCCGCGCTGGTCTTCGACGCGACCGACGACTTCTACGTGAAGAGCGACCGCACCGCCGACCTGGTGCCGTTCGCCGCCCCGGTGGTCGTGGCGGCGATGCCCCTGCTCTTCCTGGTCGCCGGGATCGGTGCGTGGCACTCCTGGTCGGCCCGGGGCACCGGTGCGTACCTGCTCCGGAGGGTGCGTCGGCTGCTCGTGCCGCTGGTGGCCGGCACGGTGCTGCTCGTCCCGCTGCCGGTCTGGCTCCGGCTGCGCGCGGACCCCGGGTACACCGAGTCCTACGCCGCCTTCTGGCCCCGCTTCTTCCGCGTCCGGTGGGACTGGACGGAGTTCCCGTTCGTCCTCCGGCCCGCCGCCGACGGCCGGGGCTTCGAGACCGGCCACCTGTGGTTCGTGTACCTGCTCCTCCTCTACTCGCTGGCCGTGCTGCCGCTCCTCCGGTGGCTGGGCTCCGCCGGCGGCGGGCGCGTGGTCGCTGCGCTGGCCGACTCGGCGGGGCGGCGGGGCGTGGTCCTGCTGCCCGCGGTCCTGCTGGGGGCCGTGGCCGCCGCACTCGGCCTCGACGAGGGGATCGCTGCGGGGACCACCCTCGGCTACCTCCTCTTCTTCGCGGCCGGTGCCGTCCTGGCGGCCGACCCGCGCTTCCGCGAGGTGCTCCGCCGCGACGCGGGCCTCGCGGCCGTGGTGGCGGTCGGGCTCGTGGTGGTCGCCGGCGCGGCCCTCCTGCTCGGCGGCGAGGGCGACCTCCTGCTCGGCCGCGATCCGCTCCACCTCGCCGGGAGGGCGGCGTTCGGTGCGGCGGGGTGGTGCGCGGTCGTGGCGATCGTCGGCGGGCTGGCCCGGTGGCGACCGTCCTCGGGCGGTGCGGGGCCCGCCGGCGCACGGGGTGGCCGGGTCGTCCGGTACGCCGCTCCGGCGGTGCTGGCCTGGTACGTGCTGCACCAGCCGGTCGTCGTCGCGGTCGCCTACCTCGTCGTCGGCAGCCCGCTGCACCCCGTGCTGGAGTACCTGCTCGTCTGCGCCGTGTCCGCCGTCCTCACGCTGCTCGCGTACGACCTGCTGGTCCGCCGGACCGCGCTGACCCGGGCGCTGTTCGCCGGGACCTGAGCCCGGCCGGAGGGAGGAGGATCTGCCCGCCCTGCCCCGGGATGTCGTCAGCAGTGGAGCTCGTGGTCGAGCCGCGGTGCCGGCGCTATCTGGGCCGAGGACGGTCCCTCTCGACGCCGCGGATCCCGTGTCAGGGTGGGCGGGTGCGGATCCTGGTCACCGGCAGCTCGGGACACCTCGGTGAGGCGCTGGTGCGGGAGCTGCGGGCCACGGGGGACGACGCCGTCGGCCTGGACGTGCTCCCGTCGGAGTGGACCGACGTCGTCGCGTCGGTCACCGACCGGGCCGCCGTGCGCGCGGCGCTGGCCGGTGCCGACGCCGTCCTGCACACCGCGACGCTGCACAAGCCGCACGTCGGCTCGCACGACCGGCAGGCGTTCGTCGACACCAACGTGACCGGCACGCTGACCGTGCTCGAGGAGGCGGTGGCCGCCGGCGTCGGCCGGTTCGTGTACACGAGCACGACCAGCGCGTTCGGGCGCGCGCTGGTCCCCGCACCCGGGGAGCCGGCCGCCTGGATCACCGAGGCGGTGCCCCCGCGGGTGCGCAACGTCTACGGCGCCACCAAGGTCGCCGCCGAGGACCTCTGCGAGCTCGTCGCCCGCGACGCCGGGCTCCCCGTGGTCGTCCTGCGCACGTCGCGCTTCTTCCCCGAGGGCGACGACGCCGACGACGTCCGCACCGCCTACGCCGACGACAACGCCAAGGTCAACGAGCTGCTGTACCGGCGCGTGGACCTCGCCGACGTCGTCTCCGCCCACCGCGCCGCCCTCGACCGGGCGCCCGCGCTCGGTTTCGGCCGGTACGTCGTCAGCGCCACCACGCCGTTCCGGCAGGACGACCTCGCCGAACTGCGCACCGACGCCCCGGCCGTCGTCGCCCGGCTGTTCCCCGACTCCGTCGGGCTCTACCGGCAGCTCGGCTGGCGCGTGTTCCCCGACATCGACCGGGTGTACGTCAACGACGCCGCCCGCGCCGACCTCGGGTGGACACCGGAGTACGACTTCCGCCGGGCCCTCGACCTGCTCGCCGAGGGCCGGCCGCCGCGCAGCGAGCTGGCCGCGGCCGTCGGCGCCAAGGGCTACCACCCGGTCAGCACCGGGCCGTACACCTCGCGGTGACCCGGGCGTGGCGGAGCGGTGCCGTCACGCCCCCGTCGCGAACAGCGCGGCGATCGGCTCGACGGCCTCCGGCTGCCCGGCCGGCGCGCGCACGGTGAGGACGGCGTCGCCCCCGGCCTGCGCCACGCTCCAGTCGACGAAGGTGCAGCAGTTCTGCTCGGCGGCTGCCAGGGCGCTCAGCTCGGCGAGGACGCCCGGTGCACCGGGGTAGCGGACCTCGAGGACGCCGTGCCGGAGGGAGCTCACCGGCGCAGCGCTGCGGTGCAGCGCCTCCCAGCGCCGCAGCCGGTCGCGCCCGTCCTGCGGTCCCAGCGTGCAGGCCAGTGGCAGGGAGCTGCCCGGGTCGAGGTCGGTCACGACGGCAGTCGACGCCCGCGCCGAGCGCCGTGTCAACCGGGACCGGCAGGGCCTGACCGCGCGGCACGGTGGCCGCAACCGGCTCCCCCGGTGTCGATCCGGGAGCCCCTCCGTTCGACCTGGGGGTGAGAGGGTCCGACGGGGACCCCGAGCAGGAGGAGACCACCGTGAAGTACATGCTGATCATGCGCGCGACCGACGAGACGTGGGCCGCCTCCCAGGACGTCGACCTCACCGAGGTCCTCGACTCGATGGGCCGGTTCAACGACGAGCTGGTCCGGGCCGGCGTCCTGGTTGCGGCCGAGGGCCTCGACGAGGCGGCCGAGGGCGTCGTCGTCGACTACTCCTCGCAGCCGCCGGTCGTCACCGACGGCCCGTACGGGGAGACCAAGGAGCTGTTCGCCGGCTTCTGGATCCTCGACGTGGCGAACCAGGAGGAGGCCGTCGAGTGGGCCAAGCGCGCACCGATGGCCGGTCCCGGCTCGAAGACCGAGATCCGCCGCGTCGCCAGCATCGACGAGTTCCCGCAGGACAACGAGTGGATCCGGAAGGAGCGGGAGTGGCGGGTGGCGACCGGCCAGCTGTGAGCCGTCCGGGGGGTGGCCCCGCGGCCACCCCCCGGACCGCCGGCGGGCGGGAGGCCGTCGAGGCCGTGTGGCGGATCGAGTCCGCGCGCATCGTCGGCACGCTGGCCCGCTCGACCGGGGACCTCGCCCTGGCCGAGGACCTCGCCCAGGAGGCCCTCGCCGAGGCGCTGGTCGCCTGGCCGAGGGACGGCGTGCCGCGCGAGCCCGCCGGGTGGTTGCTGACCGTGGGGCGACGCCGCGCGATCGACGCCTACCGCCGGCGCTCGGCCCTCGACGAGAGGTACGCCGTCCTGTCCCGGGACCTCACCGAGGGCGGCGCCGTCACCGGGACGGCCAGGACCGGCCCGGGTGACCCCGAGCCCGGCCTGCTCTGGGACCCCGACCGGATCGACGACGACGTGCTGGCGCTCGCCTTCACCGCCTGCCACCCGGTGCTCGCGCGCGAGGCGCAGGTCGCGCTCACCCTGCGCGTGCTGGGCGGCCTCACCAGCGACGAGATCGCCCGCGCGTTCCTGGTGCCGACGGCCACCGTGCAGGCCCGGATCACGCGGGCCAAGAAGACGCTCGCGGCCGCGCAGGTGCCCTTCGGCGTGCCGCCGCCCGAGGAGCGCCGGGCACGGCTCGGCTCGGTGCTCAGCGTGCTGTACGTGGTCTTCACCGAGGGGTCGACGGCGAGCTCCGGCAGCGAGTGGATCCGGCCGGACCTGGCCCGCGAGGCCGTCCGGCTGACCCGCGTGCTGGCGCAGCTGGTCCCCGACGAGCCGGAGGTGCACGGCCTGCTCGCCCTCCTCGAGCTCACCGCAGCCCGGTTCCCGGCACGGGTCGGGGAGGACGGCGAGCCGGTCCTGCTGGAGGCGCAGGACCGCCGGCGGTGGGACCGGGCGGCGATCCGGCGCGGGCGGGCGGCGCTGGTCCGGGCCGGCCGGGTCGGGCGGGGCCTCGGTCCGTACGGTGTCCAGGCCGCGATCGCCGAGTGCCACGCGGTCGCGCCGTCGGTGGCGCGGACGGACTGGGACCGCGTCGTGCTGCTCTACGACGTGCTGGGGCGGCTCGCGCCGTCCCCGGTCGTCGAGCTCAACCGGGCGGTCGCCGTCTCGGTCGCCCAGGGCCCCGCCGCCGGACTCGCGATCGTCGACGACCTGGCCGCAGCCGGCCACCTCCCGGGCTCGCACCTGCTGCCGAGCGTCCGGGGTGAGCTGCTCGCGCGCCTCGACCGGTTCGACGAGGCGCGGCAGGAGATCGGGCGTGCGCTGCAGCTCTGCGGCAACGACCGCGAGCGGGAGCTGCTCCGGCGCAAGCTCGCCGCCTGGGACTGACGACGTCCGGCTGCCGACCGCGCCGGTGCCGCTCACGGCTCGCCGCCGGTCCCCACGTCCGCGAGATGGGCGAGCAGGTCGAGCGCGGTGTCCTGCACCCGGCCGGCCCGGTCGTGGGCGGGGTCGTAGGCGGCCAGGGTCGCCGACACCACCGGCAGCCGCTCGGCCGCCCGGTGCACGAGCCGCAGCACGTCCGCGGCCAGCAGCCCGTCGCCGACCGCGTAGCCGTTCGCCGGGGCCACCGCGTCGGGGTCGTGCACGTCGAGGTCGACGTGCAGGTGGAGGACGTCGACCCGGGCGGCGAGGTCGTCGAGCGCGGCCGCCACGACCCGGGCCCGCCGGGCGCCGTCCGGGGGCAGCCACCGGACGCCGGACGCGCGCAGCGCCGCCTCCTCCGCCGTGCCGAGGTCACGGGCGCCGACCAGCACCACCTGCTGCTCGGGCAGCGGCACGAACCCCTCGACGCCGGAGGTCGCCGTCCGCCAGCACCACCCGAGGACCATCGCCAGCCCCTGCCCGTCCAGGAAGCCGGTCGACGTCGTCTCCGGCGTGTTGAGGTCGCCGTGGGCGTCGAGCCACACCAGCCCGACCCGCCGGCCGGGCGGCGACAGCCCGGCCAGCACCCCGAGCGTGGTGTTGCAGTTGCCGGCCAGCAGCACGGGCAGCCGGCCGTCCCCGCGGGCCTCGCGGACGGCGCCGGCCACCACGCGGTGCAACTCGAAGGCGGTCTGTACCTCGGCGCGCCAGGCCGACGTCGGCTCGAGCACCTGCTCGTCGACGTCGGAGCCGCCGGCCCGCAGCCGGGCTGCCGCACCGGCGCGGCGCAGGGCGAGCGGGCCGGCGCCCATCCGCGCGTCGTGGACGCCGGAGTCGTACGGCACGTACAGCAGGCGCACGGGCGGGAGGGCGGCGTCCGTCACGCCGTCACCGTGCCAGAGCCGAACCGCCGAGGGCGCGGCCGAGCCGCCGCACGGCGTCGGTGAGGCGGTCGGGGGTGTGCGCGGCGTAGCCCAGGACCAGGCCGGGCGGGCCGGGTCGCTGCCGGTGCCAGGACAGCGGGTGGACCAGGACGCCGGCGTCCCGGGCCCGCGCCGCCAGGTCGACGTCGTCCCCGGCCGGCAGGGTCAGCAGCAGGTGCAGCCCGGCGGCGGCGCCCTCGACGCGCGCGGCGGGCAGGTGCTCGCGGACGGCGGCCACCACGGCGTCGCGCCGGGCGCGCTGCCGGGCACGGACCTGGCGCAGGTGCCGGTCGTAGGCCCCGCTCACGAGCAGCTCGGCCAGCACCAGCTGCGGCAGCACGGGGCTGCCCAGGTCGTTGGCGTGCTTGGCGGCGACCACTTCGGTCACCAGGGCGGCCGGCGGCACCAGCCACCCCAGCCGCATGCCCGGCGCCAGGGTCTTGGACGTGCTGCCGGTGTGCGCGACCAGGTCCGGGGCGCCGGCCTGCAGGGCGGGGACCGGTGCGCGGTCGTAGCGGTGCTCGGCGTCGTAGTCGTCCTCGACGACGAGGCCGTCCGCCGCCCGGGCCCACGCCAGGAGCTCGCGCCGCCGCCGGGGGGCCAGGACCACGCCGGTGGGGAACTGGTGTGCCGGGGTGAGCACCGCGGCGCGGGCGCCGGTCGCGGTCAGGTCGTCCACCCGGACGCCGTCGCCGTCGACCGGGACGGGCAGGACGTCCAGTCCCCAGTACCCGATCGCGTCGCGGGCGCCGCGCGACCCCGGGTCCTCCATCGCGACGGCGGTCTCGCCGCGGGCGCGGAGGACCTGCGCCAGCAGCGCCAGCGACTGGGCGACGCCGGCGACGACGACGATCCCCTCGGCGGGGACGCGCAGGCCGCGGGTGCGGGCCAGCCAGGTCGCGAGCTCGCCGCGCAGCCGGGCGCTGCCCCGCGGGTCGCCGTAGCCGAGGTCGGCCGCGGCGGCGTGGGCGAGGACGGCCCGCTCGGCCCGGAGCCACACCGCGCGCGGGAACGCCGACAGGTCCGGCACGCCGGGGGAGAGGTCGGCGTCCACCCCGGCGGGTGGCCGGGCCGGCAGGAGCGGGACGGCGACGTCGGCGGACCCGGCGGGCGGGACGGCGACCGCGGCGGGTCGTCCGGCGACGACGGTGCCCGACCCGGTCCGGCCGACGACGACGCCCTCGTCGGCCAGGCGCTGGTAGGCCTCCACGACCACTCCGCGGGAGACGCCGAGGTCGCGGGCGAGCGTCCGCGTCGGCGGGAGGGCCGAGCCGGGACCCAGGCGCCCGTCCGCGACGGCGGTCCGGACCTCGGCGACCAGCCACGCGGTCAGCCCGCGCGGGGGAGCCGCTCTCCGCTGGAGCTGGAGGAAGTCCGTCCCGCTCGGCGACCGCACCGGCGCCTCCTCCCATTGGTCCACCTGCGGGCGTCTCGATCGGCCCTGCACGCTGGACCATCGAGCGTCCAGGCTGGCCGGGTGGTCAAGCGGTGGTGGGCGGCCCTGCCCGGAGCGGTGGCGATGGGCTTCGTCGGCGGCAGCGTCGCGGTGTCCGGGTTGCTGTCGCCGGCGGACCTGTTCACCGCGCAGGCCGTGCGCTACGCCGTCGCCTGCGCGCTGCTCGTCGGGTTCGCCCGCCTCGCCGGTCAGCGGCTGGTGCGCCCGCGGGGGACCGAGTGGGCGTGGCTGCTGGGCGTGGCCGTGGCCGGTCTCGTGGTGTTCAACGTGGCCCTCGTGCACGGCGCCGGCCACGCCGAGCCCGCGGTGCTCGGCGTGGCCGTCGCCTGCGTGCCCGTGGCGCTGGCCGTGGGCGGCGCGGCGCTGGAGCGGCGGCGACCCGCCCCGTCCCTGCTGGCCGCCGGCGTCGTCGTGACCTGCGGCGCGGTGCTCGTGCAGGGCCTCGGGCGGGCCGACGCGGTGGGCACCGGCTGGGCCCTGGTCGTGCTCGCCGGCGAGGCGGGGTTCACGCTGCTCGCCGTCCCGGTGCTCGGCCGGCACGGGCCGTGGGGCGTGTCGGCGTGGAGCACCGGTGTCGCCTGCGGTGTGTTCGCCGTCCTCGGGCTCGCGGTCGAGGGGCCCGCGGCGGTCGGCGGCCTCGGCCTGCGGGACCTGCTGGCCGCCGCCTACCTGGCGGTCGCCGTCACCGCCGTCGCCTTCGTGCTCTGGTACTCCACCGTGACCCGTCTCGGTGCCGGCCGGGCCGGGCTGCTCACCGGCATCGCGCCCGTGGCGGCGGCCGGGACCGGCGTCCTCCTGGGCGGCGCGGTCCCCGCGGCGCCGGTGTGGGCCGGCGTCGCCCTCGTCGCCGCCGGCCTCGTGCTGGGCCTGACCCGCGGGGACGGCGTCCCTCCGGAGCCCCGGCGGGCCGCGGCACCGGAGGGAGGGGAGCGGCGCGGGGTCCCCGCCTCCGGCTGAGCCGGGCGCCGGGCACGGGCCCTCGTCGGCGGCGCCCGTACCGTGCGGTGGATCCGACGACGCGAGGGAGTGCCGTGCGGCCCACCGACACCACAGCCGCCGTCCGGGTGCGGCGCGCCCGGACCGCCGTGGCGGTCGCCTTCGTCGTCAACGGGTTCGCCTTCGCGTCGTGGATCTCCCGCGTCCCGGCCACCCGCGACACGCTGTCGCTGTCGGCGGCCGGGCTCGGCCTGCTGCTGCTGTGCGTGGCGGCGGGGTCGACGGTGGCGCTGCCGGCCACCGGCCCGGTCGTGCACCGCATCGGCCCGGCCCGCGGCGTGCTGGCCGGTGCCGCCGTCGCCACCACCGGCCTGGTCCTGCTCGGCGCGGCCCTCGGCTGGGCGTCGGTCCCGCTGGCCGGCGCCGGGCTGGCGCTGATCGGCGTCGGTGTCGGCGGCTGGGACGTCGCCATGAACATCGAGGGCGCCGCCGTCGAGCAGCGGCTCGGCCGGCCGCTGATGCCCCGCCTGCACGCCGGCTTCAGCCTCGGCACCGTCGCCGGTGCGCTGATCGGCGCGGCGGCCGCGGCGCTGGCCTTCCCGCTGGCGGCGCACCTGGTGCTCGTCGCGGTGCTCTCGCTCGGCACGGTGGCCCTCGCCGTCCGCTCCTTCCTGCCCGCCGACCCGGACGAGTCGGCGGTCGCCCGCCGGCAGGGCTCCGGCGTCGGCCGCGCCTGGCGCGAGCCGCGCACCCTGCTCGTCGGCGTGCTGACGCTGGCGTTCGCGTTCACCGAGGGCAGCGCCAACGACTGGCTCGCCGTCGCGCTCGTCGACGGGCAGGGCGTCTCGGAGGCCACCGCCGCCGTCGGCTTCGCCTGCTTCGTCGCCGCCATGACCGCCGTCCGACTGTTCGGCGGTGCGCTGCTGCAGCGGTGGGGGCGGGTGGCCACCCTGCGGGCGGGCGGCGTCACCGCCGTCCTCGGGCTGCTGCTCTTCGTGACCGCGCCGGCGCTGCCCCTGGCGGTCGCCGGTGCGGTCCTCTGGGGTGCCGGCGCCGCGCTCGGCTTCCCGGTCGGCATGAGCGCGGCCGCCGACGACCCGGTGCGGGCGGCGGCGCGGGTCTCGGTGGTCAGCTCGATCGCCTACACGGCGTTCCTCGCCGGGCCGCCGCTGATCGGCCTCGTCGCCGAGGTCGTCGGCGTCGTGGACGCGCTCCTCGTGGTGCTCGTCGTCCTGGCCGCGGGCCTGCTGGCCGCCGGGGCCACCCGGCCGCCGGCGACCGGTCAGTCGGTCGCGGCGCGCAGCTCCGCGACGTAGCGGGCGGTCACGGGGACGGCGATGCCGTGGCGGCCGGCGGCCCGGACGACGGCCCCGCCGATCGCGTCGAGCTCGGTCGGCCGGCCCGCGGCGGCGTCGCGCTGCATGGACGAGCGCATGCCCTCGGGGACGCTGTCGAGGAACGCCACGACCAGCTCGGCGTCGATCGGCACGCCCTCGGCGCGGGCCACCGACGCGACCTCGTGCACGAGGGCCAGCAGGTCCTCGCGCCGCTCCTGGCGCACCTGGCCGACGGGCGCCCGTGCCGACGTCGTGAGCAGCGCGAACGGCGCGAGGAAGGCGAGCTTGCCCCACAGCACGGCCGCCTCGTCACCACTGGTCCGCACCGTCACGCCGGCCCGCTCCAGGACACCGGTCAGCCGGTCCACCCGCTCCCGGAGCCCGGCGGTCGCGGCCAGGTCGACGGTGACGAACGGGCTGTCGTGGCGCACCACACCGGGCTCGATGCGGGTGCTCTCGACGCGGATCGCGGCCGGGACGACGGCGGCACGCGGACGGCGGCGCCGCAGCTCGGCGACGTGCTCGATCCCGTTGAGCAGCGGCACCACCAGCGCGTTGCCGAGCACGTCGGCCGGCACCCGCTCCAGCGCGGCGTCCAGGTGCGTGGCCTTGACGCAGACCAGGCAGACGTCGACCGGCGCGGTCAGCTGCTCGGCGGCCGCGACCCGCGTGGTGACGACCCCGAGCAGCCGGCTCTCCACCCGCAGCCCGTGGGTGCGGAGCACCTCGACGGTCCGCGCGCCGGCCAGGCAGGTCACGCTCGCCCCCGCCTGGGTCAGCAGCGCGGCCAGCAGGCCGCCGACCCCGCCCGGGCCGAGCACCGCCACGCGCAGGGCGTCGGACGGGTCCCGGGCCGGTTCACCGCTCATGGGCGGTCATGCAAGCAGAGCCGGGGGGTGGCGTCACCGGCCGTCGGCGCGCCCGTCCCGACGGGTTCGCCCGGCCAGCAGTGCTCCGGTGAGGTCGGCCAGGACGTCGGCGCCGTCCGGGGACAGCAGCGACTCGAGGTGGAACTGCACCGAGGCGAAGGCCGGCCCGCGCAGCGCCTGCACCTCGCCGGTCCGCGGCTCGAGAGCCGCTACGGGTGGGGTCGAGCAGGTGGCAGGGCGGGCGCCCAGGGGGCGCGCCACCACGACCGCGGAGCTGCCGACGCGGGCGTGGGGGTTGGCGGTCCGGGGCTGCGGACGCCTGGGGCATCTGCGCCCGGAGTGACAAGCCCTACGGCGACAGCCGCGCACGACTCGCGGCGAGGTCTCGGTCCGGTCCGGCGGGGTTGTGCACGTTGGTCCGCGGGTCCCCGTGCACGGCGACGACCGCCCCGAGGTCGCCGTCTGCCGAGCGGCGCACCGCGAGCAGGCAGCCGGGCAGCACCTGCCGGCCGTCCGCCTCGGTCACGCGGCGTCGGCTCGGGCACCGCGACGCAGCCCCGTGACGTGGAGTCCCGCGCCCGTGCCGAGCTCACCCCGGTGTCGCGGCCGACTCCCTGACCCGTGTCCACCCCCGTTCGCCCCGGGCCCGCTCCGTACCCGCCGTCGGGCGACCGGTGCGCCGCCCAGGATGGGCGGGGCCGACAGCCGCCCGGACGGTGGGGTGACTGCGCCCGGCGCCGCCTGGGCAGGACCCGGGCATGACCTACACCGCCGCCGACGACCGCTACGAGACGATGACCTACCGCCGCACCGGCCGCAGTGGCCTGGACCTGCCGGCGATCAGCCTCGGGCTCTGGCACAACTTCGGCGACGACGTCCCGTTCGAGCGGCAGCGCGCCGTCCTGCGCCGCGCCTTCGACCTGGGCATCACGCACTTCGACCTCGCCAACAACTACGGCCCGCCCTACGGCTCGGCGGAGACCAACTTCGGCCGGCACCTGCGCGACGACTTCGCGCCCTACCGCGACGAGCTCGTCCTCTCGACCAAGGCCGGCTGGGACATGTGGCCCGGCCCGTACGGGCAGGGCGGCGGGTCGCGGAAGTACGTGCTGGCCAGCCTCGACCAGTCGCTGCGCCGCATGGGCCTGGACCACGTCGACGTCTTCTACTCCCACCGGCCCGACCCGACGACGCCGCTCGAGGAGACGATGGGCGCCCTCGACACCGCCGTCCGCTCGGGCCGCGCGCTCTACGCCGGCATCTCCTCGTACTCGCCGGAGGACACCGCCCGGGCGGCGGCGATCCTGGCCGACCTGGGCACGCCGCTGCTCATCCACCAGCCGAGCTACTCGATGCTCAACCGCTGGGTGGAGACCGAGGGGCTGCTCGACACGCTGCAGGAGGTGGGCGCGGGCTGCATCGCCTTCTCCCCACTGGCGCAGGGGATGCTCACCAACAAGTACCTCGACGGGATCCCCGAGGGCTCGCGGGCCAGCCAGGGCAAGTCGCTCTCGCCCGACCTGCTCAGCGAGGAGTCGCTGGCGCACGTCCGCGCGCTGGGGGAGCTCGCGCGCGAGCGGGGGCAGGAGCTCGCGCAGATGGCGCTGGCCTGGGCGCTGCGCGACCCGCGGGTGACCAGCGTGCTCATCGGGGCGAGCAGCGTCGCCCAGCTCGAGCAGAACGTCGCGGCGCTGGACCGGCTCGACTTCTCCGACGAGGAGCTCGCCCGCATCGACCGGCACGCCGTCGACGCCGGCATCGACCTCTGGGCGGGGGCCCGCACGGGCTCCTGACGGCGCACCGGGCCGGCCCACGGATGCGGGCCGGCCCGGGTCTCAGCGGCGCCGGCGCGCCAGGACGGCCAGGAGCAGCAGCAGGGACGCCGCGGCGGCCAGACCGGCCGGCCCACTGCTGCGCAGCGCGCCGGCCGGGTGCACGCGTGCGTGCCGCGTCCCGAGCAGGCCGGCCCCGGCCGCCGAGTCGACCGCCGCACCCAGGGTCAGCACCCGGCCGGCCGGCCCGTCGAGCCGGGCGGTGAGGCCGTGGCCGGCGAGCGTGTCGGCCACCCGGGCCAGCTGCGCCCGCCCCGGCGTCCCCTGGGTCGTCGCGCCCCCGGCCGACCGGACCGCGGACACGAGCCGGCGGACGTCCCCGGAGGTCACCGACACGTCGGACCCCGACGCCCGGATCTGCACCGGCACGCCATCGACCTCGAGCGAGAGGTCGGCGGTCACGTCGAGGGCGCGCTCGCCCCCCGGCGTCATCCGCGGCTGGCGTTCTCGGCGGTGGTGATGCGCAGCGTCCCGTTCAGCTTCCACGTCGCCCGCGGCGCCTGGGGGCCGGTCTCGCGCGGCACCTCGACGGTCATGTCGACGAACTCGTAGTTGATCGCGGCGCCCTTCCCGGTGAGGTAGGACCACATCTCCTTGCCGAGGTCGGCGAAGCTGGTGGTCTCGTGCGACTTGATGTCGCGCGGGCCGGTGGCGGCGTCGCGGGTGGTGGTCTCGGGCGTGGTCATGGAGGCTCCCCGGGCTGGAAGGTGCAGGTCAGCGGGCCCCTACCCGTGCCCCCGCGGCCGCACACGACGCGCCGCGGACGGCTCGGTTCCCCCGGGACGCCGGTCCCGGCGATCGGCCCCAGGCGTGAGGGCGCGGTCCTGCGCGGTCGACGGCGGTTCGGGGTAGGACGCGGGCATGGATCTCCAGGACGCCGTCGCCGTCGTCACCGGGGCGGGCAGCGGCATCGGTGCCGCGCTGGCCCGCCGGTTCGCCGCGGAGGGCGCGGCCGCCGTCGTGGTCAGCGACCGCGACGGCGCGGCCGCCCAGCGGGTGGCCGAGGAGGTCGGCGGGACGGCGGACACCACCGACGTCACCGACGAGGCCGCCGTCGCCGCGCTGGTCGAGGCGACGCTGGCCGCGCACGGGCGGATCGACCTCCTCTGCTCCAACGCCGGGGTGTTCACCGGCGGGGGACTGGAGGTCGAGACGTCGGAGTGGCAGCGGGTCTTCGCCGTCAACGTGCTCTCCCACGTCTACGCCGCGCGGGCGGTGCTGCCGTCGATGCTCGAGCGCGGCCGCGGGCACCTGCTCAACGTCGCCTCGGCGGCCGGCCTGCTCACCACCCCCGGCGACGCCCCGTACTCCGTGACCAAGCACGGCGCGGTCGCGCTGGCCGAGTGGCTGGCGGTGACCTACGGCGACCGCGGCATCGGCGTCAGCGTCGTCTGCCCGCTCGGCGTCGCCACCCCGCTGCTGCTCGACCCGCTGGAGCAGGGCCGGTCCGCGGCCTCGGTGGTCGCGGCGTCGGGCGCGGTCATCACGCCGGAGGACGTGGCGCAGGCGGTGGTCGAGGGCCTGGCCGAGGACCGCTTCCTCGTCCTGCCGCACCCCGAGGTCGGCACCTACTGGGCGCAGAAGGCCGCCGCCCCGGAGAAGTGGCTGGCCGGCGTCCGCAAGCTCGTGCGGAGGACCGCCGGGGAGCGCTAGCGGCCGGCGGCCGGGAGCCCCGTCGCGGCGGCCATCCGCCCGTCGGGGTCCAGCCGGGAGAGCACCGCGCCCGCGACGTCCGCGAGCTGGGTGACCTGCTCGGGGGTCAGCGCGTCGAGCACGTGCTCCCGGACCGTGGCCACGTGCCCGGGTGCCGTCGCCCGCACCTTCTCCCAGCCGGCCGGCGTCAGGCGCGCGTTGGTGGCCCGGCCGTCGTACGGGCACGGTGCCCGCTCGACCAGCCCGCGCTCCTCGAGCCGGCGCACGACGTGGGACAGGCGGGGGAGCGTGGCGTTGGTCCGCGTCGCCAGCTCGGTCATGCGCAGGGTCTGCTCCGGCGCCTCGGAGAGCATCGCGAGCACGTGGTAGTCGAAGTGCGTCAGGCCGGCGTCGCGGCGCAGCTGGCCGTCGAGGACGCCGGGCAGCAGCTCCACGACGGCGACCAGCCGCACCCACGCCGCCATCTCGGTCTCGTCCAGCCACCGCGGTTCCACGACGACATCGTCCCACCGAGGTACTTGTAGCTTCAACCTCTGCGCGCTAACGTCTCAGTTGTAGGTACAACGAATCCGGAGGTCGCGATGACCCTCACCCTCGGCGCCGACGTGGTGTCCCCGGTCCCGTCGGCGGCGGTGCGCACCCGGGTGACGGTCCCGCTGCACTTCGCCGACGGCTACGCCACGACCGCGGAGGTGTTCACCTTCACCGGCCTGTCCGACGGCAGGGAGCACCTGGCGCTGGGTCTGGGGGACTGGCGCGGCGCCGTGGACCGGGCCGCCGCTGGCGGGCCGGCGCCGCTGGTGCGCCCGCACAGCGAGTGCCTCACCGGCGACGTCTTCGGCTCGCAGCGCTGCGACTGCGGCCCGCAGCTGCGCGAGGCGGCCGAGCGGATCACCGAGGCCGGCGGCGTCCTGCTCTACCTGCGCCAGGAGGGCCGCGGCATCGGCCTGTACGCCAAGCTCGACGCCTACGCCCTGCAGGAGGCGGGCCTGGACACCTACGAGGCGAACCTGGCCCTGGGCCGCGGCGAGGACGAGCGCGACTACACCGTCGCCGCCCAGATGCTGCAGGCCCTGGGCGCCGGGCGGGTCCGGTTGCTGTCGAACAACCCCGACAAGGCGCTGCAGCTGGAGCTGCTCGGCGTCGCCGTCACCGAGCGCGTGGCCACCGGCGTGCACCTGTCCGCGGCCAACGCGCGGTACCTGACCGTCAAGCGCGACCACACCGCGCACACCCTCGACCTCTCGCTGGCCGGCTGACCCGTGGACACCACCGCCGCCGCCGACGCGCGCACTGACCCGCGGCACCCGTTCGCCGCGCACCTGCGGCACGTCGCCGGGCTCGGGGAGCACCGCCCCTGGACGCCGGACGACGGCCCGCTGCCGGCGCTCTACCTGAGCCACGGCGCCCCGCCGCTGTTCGAGGACGCGCCGTGGATGCGCGAGCTGGCCGCCTGGGCCCGCGCCCTGCCCCGGCCGCGCGCGGTCCTCATCGTGAGCGCGCACTGGGAGTCGGACTCCCTCGGCATCACCAGCACCGTGCCGACCGAGCTGGTCTACGACTTCGGCGGCTTCGACCCGATGTACTCCCGGATGCGCTACGACACCCCCGAGGCGGGTGCGCTGGCCCGGCAGCTGCGGGCGGTCCTGCCGGGGACGGCGCACGTGTTCGAGCACCGCGGCCGCGGCCTGGACCACGGCGCGTGGGTGCCGCTGAAGGTCATGTACCCGGAGGCCGACGTCCCGGTGCTGCAGCTGAGCCTGCCCACGCACGACACCGCCACGCTGCTGGCCCTGGGCGAGCGGCTGCGGCCGCTGCGCGAGCAGGGCGTGCTGGTGGTCGGCTCGGGGTTCATGACCCACGGCCTGCCGTACCTCACCCGGGAGATGCTCGGCGGCGCCGTCCCGGAGTGGTCGGCGGACTTCGACGCCTGGGCCGCCGACGCGCTCGACCGCGGCGACGTCGAGGAGCTCGCGCGGTTCCGGCTGCGGGCGCCGGGGCTTCGCTACGCCCACCCGACCGTGGAGCACTTCACGCCGCTGTTCGTCACCCTCGGTGCCGCCACCGACCCGGCGGCCGGCGTCACCACGACGATCGACGGCTTCTTCATCGGCCTGGCCAGGCGCTCGTTCCAGGTCGCCTGAGGCGGTCGCTCCCGGCGTCAGAGGTCGAGGGGCGTCAGAGGTCGAGGGTCTCCGAGAACAGCCGCTTCCGGCTCGCCAGCAGCGGGATGGTGGGGACGGCGTGCCGCTGGAAGTGCGCCGACTCCTGGTGCGCCCGGTAGGCGTCGGCGTCGTCGTAGACCTCGAACAGCTCGAACACCAGCGGGGTGGCCGGGTCCTGGTGGGCGATCCAGTGCCGGCAGCCCGGCTCCTCCCGCGACAGCGGCCCCAGCTCGGCCAGCGCCGACCGGACGGCGTCCACCGACTCCCCGGTCGCCGTCCACGTGGCCCGCACGACGTGGCCCACCGGTCCTCCTCGCCTCGTCCGCCGTCAGCCGGAGCCCCGCCGCGCGGGCCGACCACGGCGTGAGTGTGACAGCCGGGGACACCCGACCCCGCCCGTCCGCCGCCATCCCGCCTGGGGCAGGCTCGCCCCCCGACGAGCAGAGGGGGACGCCAGGCGTGCGGGGAGGCGGGAGCGGTGCCGGGGCGGGGACGCGGACCCGGTGAGCGAGTTCTTCCTCCCCGACGGGCTGACGCCGTCGGTCCTCGCGTTCGTGCTCGTGGCGGCGCTGGCGGCCGGCTGGGTCGACGCCGTCGTCGGCGGTGGCGGGCTGGTGCAGCTGCCCGCGCTGCTGCTCGTGCCCGGGCTCTCCCCGGTGCAGGCGCTGGCCACCAACAAGCTGGGGTCGGTCTTCGGCACCACCACCAGCGCGGTCACCTACCAGCGGCGGGTGCACCCCGACCTGCGGACGGCGCTGCCCATGGCCGCGGTCGCGCTGGCCGCCAGCGCCGGCGGGGCGTCGGTGGCCGCGCTGCTGCCGGCGCCGGTGTTCAAACCGGTCATCGTCCTCGCGCTGGTGGGCATCGCGCTGTTCACCGCGTTCCGCCCGGCGCTGGGGGAGGTGACCGCGCTCCGGCACGCCGGTCGCCGGCACCACGGCACCGCGCTCGCCGTCGGCGCGGGGATCGGCTTCTACGACGGCGTCCTCGGGCCGGGCACGGGCTCGTTCCTCGTCTTCGCGCTGGTGTCGCTGCTGGGCTACGACTTCCTCAACGCCAGCGCCAAGGCCAAGATCGTCAACGTCGCCACCAACCTCGGGGCGCTGGCGTTCTTCGTGCCGCACGGGTCCGTCGTCTGGGGCCTGGGCCTGCTCCTCGGCGCGGCGAACACCCTCGGCGGCTACCTCGGCTCCCGGACGGCGACCAGCCGCGGCACCGGCTTCATCCGCGCGGTGTTCCTCGTGGTGGTCACGGCGCTGATCGTCCGGCTCGGCTGGGACGTGTGGACGGAGAACCTGCGCCCGCTGCTCGGCTGACCGGCCCCCGCCCCTCAGCCCGCGGGGACGACGCTCTTGGTGACCTGGCCGGAGGCGACGACCACGCCGTCCACCGTGGCCTCGGACCGCAGGAAGGCCACTGCCCGGCCGCGGCGCAGGACCGAGCCGGTGACGTCGACCCGCGCGCCGGCGCGCACCGGCCGCAGCAGCGACACCGACAGGTCGTGGGTGACGGCGTGCTCGGCGTCCCCGAGGGAGGGCAGCAGCGCCAGGAAGCCCGCGACGTCGAGCAGCGTGTAGACGACGCCGCCGTGCAGCAGCGCGGCCTGGTTCTGCGCCGCGTCGTCGACCGGGAACCAGATGCCCGCGGACGGCTCGGCCGGGTCGCGCAGCCGGACGCCGAGGAAGCGGTGCAGGGGGATGTCGAGCACGCCCTGCACGCGGGCGGCGACGACGTCGGGGGACGGCACGGGCGGGGACCTCTCGTCGGGGGCGACGGGCAGCCTCGCACGGCCGGTCCGCCCGGGGCCCGGCCGTCCCCGGGGCGGCGGGGCGACCGGGTCAGTTGACGACGTGCAGCTGACCGATCCAGGCGATCTCCCAGGCGTTGCCGTCCGGGTCGGTGAAGGTCCGGCTGTACCGGACGTCCTCCTCCTGCGCGGACGGCCCGGGCCGGGCGCCGGCGTCCACGGCCCTGCCGACGAGCTCGTCGACCGCCGCGGGGCTGTCCGCGGTCAGGCAGTGCACCGCCGTCGGTCCCTGCACCGGGTCGCCCACCGCCCCGGAGACGAGGTCGGCGAACCGCTCGCGGGTGTGCAGCGCGACGACGATCTCCTCGCCCAGCACCACCGCGGCCTCGCCCTCGTCCGAGGAGGTCTCCTCGATCCGGAAACCGAGGGCCTCGTAGAACGCCCGGGCCGCCGCCAGGTCGCGCACCGGGAGCTTGACGAACAGCATGCTCACGACGCCGCCCCGGCCTTCCGGTGCGCCAGCTCGGCGAAGGTGTCGGCCACCCAGTCGGCGATGAAGGTGCTCACGTGGGGCAGGTGGTCCAGGCCGATGTGCTCGGTCGCGCCCTCGTCGGGTGTGAACACGCGCAGCTCCCGCTTGGGGGAGTTGACCGCCTGGTCGTAGGACCGGTGGGCCATCTCCAGCGGGATCTGCCGGTCGTTCGCGCCGTGCGCGACGAGGAACGGCACGCGGATCCGCTCCACGGTGCCCTCCAGGTTCACCTGGTCGGCGAACTCGATGAACTCGTCGAGGTCGGTGTGACCCCACACCCAGAGCACGTGCTCCCAGTAGTGCGGCACGGGACGCTCACCCTCGCGCTCGCGCCGGCGGCGCTGCACCGCGCCCCAGTCGTGGTTGGCGCCCCAGGCCACGCACAGCGCGAACCGCGGCTCGAAGGCCGCCGCGCGGGGCGCGTAGTAGCCGCCCAGCGACCAGCCGACGACGCCGATCCGGTCGCCGTCGACGTCGTCGCGGGCCTGCAGGAAGTCGACCGCCGCCGCGCCCCACGCCTCGGCGTCCACGCGCCCGGTGAGCCCCTGCAGGCGCAGTGCCTCGCCGGTGCCGGGCTGGTCGAGCATCAGGCAGGAGATCCCGCGCGCGGCCAGCTCCTCCCAGTGCCTGGAGGCGTACATGTGCTCCTTGGTCGAGTCCAGCCCGTTGACCAGCACCACCACCGGCACGGGACCGTCGTCGGCGGCCGGCGCCCGGCTGAGGTAGGCCGGCAGCGTGGTGCCCTCGTAGGGGACCTCCACCCGGCTGACCCGCGGGCTGTGCGTCTCGAACGCCTTCTGCGCGAGCTCGAGCATCCGCCGGTACGTCGGCACCCGGTTCGGGTCGGAGTGGGCCAGCATCCGCTCGGCCTGGGCCAGGTAGTTGCTGGCGCGGAACCACAGCTGCCCGGCGGTGCGGGTGTGCCCGGCCTTCTCCGCCTCCTCGGCCTGGCCGACGAGCTGGTCGGTCAGGGTGGTCCAGGCGCGCAGGAAGTTCGGCGTCCCGGCGTCCTCGCCGTTGTTCGCGGCGTCCTTGATCGGCCGGCACGCGCGGTCGACCTCGTCGATGAGCCCGCCGGAGTTCAGCGTGGCGACCACGCTGAGGTTCCAGGTGTAGGGGCCGGTGGGGAAGTACTCGAACACGGGTGGTTCCTCTCAGGCGGTGCGCGTGCGGGTACGGGGCCGCGGGCGGGCGGCCCGGACCGGTGGCAGGTCGGCGCCCTCGACGACGCGGTTGCGGATGGTGCCGATGCCCTCGACGGTCATCTCCACGACGTCGCCGGGCCGCAGCGGGGGAGGGGCGGACTCCCCGCGCCGTCCCCACAGCTCGGCCAGGCAGCCGCCGTTGCCGCAGGTGCCCGAGCCGAGCACGTCACCGGCGCGGACCCGGGTGCCGCGCGAGGCGTAGCTGATCAGCTCCTCGAACGGCCAGCCCATGTTCGAGAGCAGGTCCTGGCCGACCCCGGTGCCGTTGACCGAGACCCGCATGTCGAGGGCCAGGAAGCCCTCCTCGTCGCGGTAGGGCTCGAGCTCGTCGGCGGTCACCAGCCACGGTCCGAGCGTGGTCGCGGAGTCCTTGCCCTTGGCCGGGCCGAGGTTGACCCGCATCTCCCGCGCCTGCAGGTCGCGGGCGGACCAGTCGTTGAGCACCGTGTAGCCGAAGACGTGCTCTCGGGCGGCCTCCGGCGACAGCGAGGCGCCGTCGCGGCCGACCACGACGGCGACCTCGAGCTCGAAGTCGAACCGCTGCGAGCCCGGGGGCACCGCGACGTCGTCGTGCGCGCCGACGAGCGCGTACGGGTTGGTGAAGTAGAACGTCGGCGCCTGGTACCACTCCTCGACCACGCCGGCGACGCCGTCGATGGCCTTGCGCACGCCCTCGACGTGCTCCTCGAACGCGACGAAGTCGCGCACGGTCGGCGCCTCCAGCGGCGGCAGCAGCCGCACCTCGGACACCGGCACCGCCGGTCCGCGCAGTGCCTCGGCACCGGCCTCCAGCGCGGCGGGCAGCCCCGCCCGGACGAGGTCGAGCACCGTCGTCCGGGCGGGGAGCTCGTGCAGCCCGGCGTCGCTGACGACGCCGGCGCGGACCCGGCCGTCCGCCTCCCAGGTGGCGAACCGCATCAGACCGGCGGGGCGACGAACAGACCCTCGTCGGGGTCGTTGAACGACTTCTTCGCCACGAACTCGTTCATCGCGTTCGCGGTGCCCCACTGGTCGGAGACCTCGGGGTCGCTGAAGTCGTAGACGTGCGGGTGCCAGGTGTCCTCGTCGAGGACCTCGAGCTCGGTCGTGTACTCGACGGTGTTGCCGTGCGGGTCGAGGAAGTAGCTGAAGGTGTTGTTGCCGGCCATGTGCCGGCCCGGGCCCCAGATCTTCTCGACGCCGGCGCGCAGCAGGCGACCCGTGCCCCGCATGTACTCGTCGATGCCGCGCATCTCGAAGCTGGCGTGGTGCAGCGAGGGGTGCGGGCCCCGGGCGATCGCCATGGAGTGGTGCCAGGCGTTGACCCGCATGAACCACATCATCTCGCCCATCCGCGGGTGCATGAGCGTGTCCGACAGGGCGAAGGCCAGGTGCTTCTCGTAGAAGGCGCGGGTGCCCTCGGGGTCGGCGGAGTTGACGACCACGTGGGAGAGGCGGACCGGGATCGACTCGCCCTCCTCGATCGCCCGGTGCTGCCGGACGGCGACGTCGGAGCTGATCTCGACGGTGCGGCCCTCGTTGTCGAAGAACCGGAAGCCGTAGCCGCCGCCGGGGGTCTGCAGGTCACGCGGCTCGTGCACCAGCTGGACGCCGTCGCGGGCCAGGCCGCCGGCCAGCGTGTCGACGTCGGCCCGGTTCGCGGCGCCGAAGGAGATCAGGTCGATCCGCTTGTCGCTGGACTCGCGCAGCCGGACGACGTACTGCTCCGGGCTGCCCTCGGCGGCGAGGAAGGCCAGGCCCGCGTCGCTGTGCTCGGCCGTCAGGCCCCAGGTGCCGGTGTAGAAGTCGAGCTGCTTGCCGAAGTCGGGCACGGCGAGGTCGACGTGCCGCAGGTGGGTGATCAGTCGCTGGGTCACGGGGTTCCTCGATTCAGGCGGGCTGGGCGACGAGCTGGGCGATCGAGCGCATGAGCCCCGGGATGTCGCCCCGGACGTGCTCGAGCTGCCACTGGGCGAGCTGGTTGGAGGCGTCGACGACGGTCCTCGCGCGCTCGAACCGGCGGCCGTGGAAGGCGTCCCACAGGTCCTGGTCGAGCGCGTCGCGGCTGAGCAGCAGGTCGCTGAGGACGGCGGCGTCCTCGAGGGCCATGGCCCCGCCCTGCGCGATGGTCGGCGGGCAGGTGTGCGCGGCGTCGCCGATCAGGACGACGCGGCCGCGGTTCCACGGCGCCGGCAGCACGTGCGTCTCGAACCAGGTGTAGTTCACCCGGGCCGGGTCGGTGAGCTGCTCGCGGATCTCGTCCCACGGCCCGTGGTAGGCCGCGGCGAGCTCCTTCATCGTGGCCAGCTGCTCCTCGGGCGTGAGCGTGGAGCGGTCCTGCGCCGGCTCGACGACGTAGGCGTAGAGGGAGTCCTCGCTCGTCGGGCAGTAGCCGGCGATGAACGAGGGCCCGCCGTAGTACAGGTCGGTGCGGGTGACGCTCGCCGGCCGCGGGCCGAACGCGCGCCAGATGCCCATGCCGACCGGCCTGGTCTCCAGCTCCACGCCGATCGCCCGGCGGGTCCACGAGCGCAGCCCGTCGGCGCCGACGACGAGGTCGTGGCGGCCGGTCGAGCCGTCGGCGAAGGTCACGTCCACGCCGGCGTCGTCCTGCGCGAGGACCGTGTGCGTGGTCCCGCAGCGCACCTCGACGCCCACCTCGGTCGCGCGGTCGGTGAGGATCCGCGCCAGCTCCGGCCGGGGCATGCCCATGGCGGCCGGCAGGTCCGGGCCGCCGGTGCGCGCGTCGGGGATCTCCGCGACGACGGTGCCGTCCGGGTCGGGCGCCCGGATGCCGGTCACGTCGAAGGCGTAGCCGGCGGCGGAGACCTCCTCCCAGACGCCGAGGGTGCGCAGCTCGCGCAGCGCGTTCCCCTGCAGGGTGATGCCGGAGCCGAGCGCTGCGGTGTCGGGCTTGATCTCGACCAGGTCGACGGCGACGCCGGCCTCGGCCAGGCGGATGGCGGTGGCGGCACCGGCGAGGCCGGCCCCGACCACGAGCACGCTGTTGACGGCGGGCACGGCGGTCTCCTACTTGACGGCGATGGGGTTGACCGGGGCGCCGACGGCGCCGGTCACGGGCAGCGGAGCGGCGGTGAGGAAGAACTCCCACACGCCGTCGGCGGCGCAGTCGGCGGCGAGGGCGTCGAGGTCCCACAGCTCGCCGAGGAACAGGCCGATGTGCGGGATGGCGACCTGGTGCAGCGGCTGGAAGGCGACGTCGAACTCGTTGGGCCGCACCTCGAAGCCCCAGGTGTCGGTGGCGATGCCGGCGATCTCGGTGGCGTGCAGCCAGTCGGCGCTGGTGAAGCTCAGGCCGGGCGCGGGGCCGCCGGCGTAGTCGCCCCAGCCCCGTCCGGCGGCCACCGAGCGGAGGGCGCGGGTGAGCTGCCCGGTGCGCACGCACAGCAGGTCGCCGCGGCCCACGCGGGCGGTGTCGCCCTGCGCGGCGATGGTGGCCTCCAGGTGGGCGGGGGTGATGGCGAACCCGTCGGGCAGCTCTCCGTCGGTGCCCAGCGCCCGGCCGACGTCGAGCAGCACGCCACGCCCGGCGATGCGGTCGGCGGCGGTCTCGATGCCGGTCACCGAGTCGCCGAGGCTGGTGACGACGTCGCCGGCGCGGCGGCCGTTCCAGGCGTTGCCGTGGTCGAAGATGTGGCCGAGGCCGTCCCACTGGGTGGAGGCCTGCAGCGGCATCGCGATCACGTCGTCGGCGCCGCCGATGCCGTGCGGGAAGCCCTGCACGCCGCGCTCGGCGTCGGTGCCGGTGTCGAGCATGGTGTGCACCGGGTTGGTGCGGCGGCGCCAGCCCTTCTGCGGGCCGTCGGCGTCGAAGCGCTGCGACAGCGAGAAGCTCGCCCCGCGGCGGACCAGCGCGGCACCGTCGGCGCGCCTGGCGTCGTCGAGGAAGTTGAGCGTGCCGAGCACGTCGTCGGTGCCCCAGCGGCCCCAGTTCGAGCAGCGCTTCGCGGCCGCGGCGATCGCCCCCTCGGGGTCGGTGCGGTCGAGCCCTGCAGGGTCCAGCCAGGTGCGGTCGGGCACGTCGCGTCCTCCTCGTCGTGACGCGGACCACCGTCGGTCATCCGTGCGGGGGAGGGGAAGACGAGATGTCTGATGAGGGGCATCGACGGCGCCGATACCGTCGGCGCCGTGAACCTCGCGAGCCTGGACCTCAACCTGCTCGTGTCCCTCGACGCCCTGCTCCAGCAGCGCAGCGTCACCCGCGCCGCGGCGCAGATGGGGCTGTCGCAGCCGGCGCTGTCGGCGTCGCTGGCCCGGCTGCGCCGCCACTTCGGCGACGAGCTGCTCACCCGGGTCGGCAACGAGTACCGGCTCACGCCGCTCGCGGTGCAGCTGCGCGAGCTGGTGCGGGTGGCGCTCACCGGTGTCGAGCGGGTCTTCACCGCCCAGCCCGGCTTCGACCCGGCGTCGTCGACCCGAGAGTTCTCCGTGCTGGTCAGCGACTACGTGGTCGTCGTCCTCGGGGACACCATCGCCGGGCTGCTCGCGGAGGAGGCGCCGCACACCCGGCTGCGGCTCACCCCGCACTCGCCGGCCGTCGTCGACAGCGCCCACCAGGTGCTGCTCACCGCCGACCTGCTGCTGCTGCCGCACGGGTTCGTCACCGACCTGTCCCACCGCGACCTCTACCGCGACGAGTGGGTGTGCGTGGTCGCCGCCGACAACCCGGTCGTCGAGCGCGGGCTGACCGTGGCGGACCTCGAGGCGCTGCCGTGGGTGGCCACCTACCACGGCCAGACGGCGTCCACCCCGGCCGCGCGGCAGATGCGCCAGCTCGGCATCGAGCCCCGCGTGCAGGTGGTCAACGAGAGCTTTCTGACCGTGCCCGCGCTGGTCGCCGGCAGCGACCGGATCGCGCTCCTGCAGCGCCGGCTGGTCGACCTGCTGCCGCTGGGCTCGGGCATCCGGGCGCTGCCGCCGCCGTTCGAGGCCGGCCCGCTGGTGGAGGCGATGTGGTGGCACCCCGTCTACGACGACGACCCCGAGCACCGGTACCTGCGCGACGTCGTCTCGCGCGCCGCCGAGCTGGCCGTCTCGCCCGGCGCCCGGGAGGGCATCGACCTGACTGATACCGCACCCCGGGAGAAGTGATTTCCGCTCCCGCGCCGCGGTGCCGACACTCGCCGTCCAGTGATGCCGGTCACCGGGACCGGCACCCGTCCCCCCGGAGACGCCCGTGTCGGTCCACGACGCCGCACCCCCCGCCGACGAGGTCGCCGTCGACCCCGCCACCGGCCGCCCTGCTGGCCGGGCGCAGGCGCTGGTGCTGCTGTTCTCCAGCTGCCTGTCCGTGCTGGGCGCAGTGCTGCTGGCCCCCGTCCTGCCGCGGATCCAGGACGCCTTCGCCGGCACCGCGGGGGTGGAGACGCTGACCCCGGTCGTGCTCACCGCGCCGGCGCTGGTCATCGGGCTGACCGCGGTGATCGCCGGGCGCATCGTCGACCGGGTGGGTCGCAAGCGGCTGCTCGTCGGCTCGCTGGTCGCCTACGCCTTCTGCGGCACCGCACCCCTGTGGCTGGACTCGCTGCAGCTGATCGTGGCCAGCCGCGTGCTCGTCGGCCTCACCGAGGCGGCGATCATGACCTGCTGCACCACGCTGCTGGCCGACTACTTCTCCGGCCCGGCGCGCGAGCGCTACTTCGGCCTGCAGGTCGTGTTCACCACCGTCTCGGCGACCGTCTTCTTCGGTGTCGGCGGCGCGCTCGGTGCCCAGGACTGGCGGACGCCGTTCTGGCTCTACGCCGTCAGCCTGCCGCTGGCCGCCCTGGCGGCGCGGTACGTCTGGCAGCCCGCGCCGCGGCTCGCCCGCTCGCGGCGGCTGCCCCGCCTGCCCTGGGCGCAGCTGGCCGTGCCGGTCGCGGTGACCCTGGTGGGCGGTCTGGTCTTCTACGTCCTGATCGTCGAGCTGTCCTTCACGCTCGACACCATCGGCGTGGAGTCCACCGGCGCCATCGGTGCGATCAGCGCCATCGGCTCCCTCGGCACCGCCGTGGGCGCCTTCTCCTTCGGCCGGGTGGCCCGGCTCGGCCCGGCGGTCACCGTGCCGGCCGCCTTCGCCCTCTCCGGTGTCGGGCTGGTCGCCCTCGGCGTCGCCGACACGGTGCCGGCGGTCGTCGTCGCGGCGGTGGTCACCGGCCTCGGCAACGGCCTGCTGCTGCCCTCGCTGCTGACCTGGGCGCTGGGCCCGCTGTCGTTCGAGCAGCGCGGCCGCGGCACCGGCGTCTGGACCTCGGCGGTCTTCCTCGGCCAGTTCGTCTGCCCGCTGGTGGTGCTCGCGCTCAGCGGGGCGCTGGGCGGCCTGACCGCGGCGCTCGTCGTCCTCGGCGTGGTCAGCGTGCTCGCCGCGGTCGCCGTGCGGCTGGCCCGGCCCGCCCGCCCCGTCGAGCCGGTCGGACCGGTCGCGCACTGACGTCCGCGCGGCGCCCCGGCACCCGCGTCCGCGGGGCCGGGGCGCCTTGACGCCGGCACCCGGTCGTCGTGGACTGGGCCCTCCGGCTCCCCGTCGTCGGAGGAGGTCCCCGTGGACGTCGCCGTCGTCTCCGTCCCCGTGCGCGACCAGGAGGCCGCCGTCCGGTTCTGGACCGGCCAGGTGGGCCTGCAGGTGCTCGCCGACGCGGAGTTCGCCCCTGGGATGCGCTGGGTGCAGGTGGGTGCACCCGGCAGCGGGACGTCGCTGTCGCTGGTCACCTGGTTCGAGCAGATGCCGCCCGGGTCCCTGCAGGGGGTGGTGTTCGAGGTCGACGACGTCGACGCGGCGTTCGCGCGGCTGTCGGCGGTGGGCGTGCCCGTCGAGGGACCGCCGTCGGACGAGGCGTGGGGCCGGCAGGCGGTGTTCCGCGACCCCGACGGCAACGGGTTCGTGCTCAGCAGCCGGTCGCCCGCACCCGCCTGAGCGCCGCCGGCCGGGTCAGGAGCCGGTGCGTCGCCGCATGCCCACGGCGGCCGTGACGAGGAAGAGCCCGAGGCCGACGACGGTGAGCCAGAACAGGCCCTCGACGACCCAGCCGATCACGGTCACGACCAGCCAGACGACCAGCAGCAGACCGAGCAGGCGCAGCAGCACGGTGACCTCCGGGACGCCGTCGGGGTGGGTGCGGCCAGCCTAGGCCCGAGCGGGTGCGCGCAGGCCGGCTCGCGCCGCCCCGGGTGCGGCGCGGGAGCACCCGCTCCCCGCCGTGCCCGGGCGCCGCCCGGCGGGTCAGTCGGCCAGTTCGGTGAGCAGCCCGCGCACCCGGCGGTCCAGCTCGTCACGCACCGGCCGGACGCCCGCGACGTCGCGGCCGGTGGGGTCCTCGACCGGCCAGTCGAGGTAGCGCGTCCCGGGCAGCAGGGGGCACGGCTGGGCCCCGCCGAGGACCACCACGACGTCGGAGAGGTGCACCGCGTCGGCGGTCAGCGGCTTCGGGAAGCGGGCGGTGAGGTCGACCCCGACCTCGGCCATCGCGGCGACCGCGGCGGGGTCGACCCGGACCGCGGGCGCGGACCCGGCCGACAGCGCGCGCACCCGGCCACCGGCACGGGTGGTGAGCAGTGCGGCGGCCATCTGCGAGGTCGCGGCGTCGTGCGCGCCGACGAACAGGACCGTCGGTGGGCCGACCGGCGACGGGACGGCGCTGGGCTGACTGGCGGGGGAGGGGACCACGGCTGCCTCCGGGAGAGGTCGGCGGTGCGCCGGCGCGGCGGGACGTCGTCCGGCCGGGGGACCACGCCGTCTCCCGGGTACACCGTGCCACCGCGCCCGCGCGTGCGCCAGCTCACTCCCGCAGCAGCGTGACCTCCTCCAGGTCCAGCTCGTGCTGCACCCGCCGGAACACCTCGTCGTCGATGCGCCGCTGGTCGCGCTGGGACACGAACACCTCCCGCTCGGCCTCGAGCATCGCCCGCCGCAGCCGCCGGTAGCGGGCACTCGGCGTCTCCCCGCCGTGGGCCACCGGCCCACCGAGCCGCTCCCACGCGGCGTTGGTGCGCGCCTCGATGCGCCGGCGCAGCTCGGTCACCGCCTGGGCGTGCAGCGGGTCGCCGTCGTCGAGCTCCTCGAGCCGGGCGGCGGCGGCCCGCCCGGCGGCCGACTGCGCCTGCGCCTCGGCGAGCGCGTCGGCGGAGTCCTCGGATCCCTGCACGCCCAGCCGGCGGATGACGGCCGGCAGCGTCAGCCCGTGCAGCAGCAGCGTGCCGACCGTGACGACGAAGGTCAGGTAGAGCACCTCCGCGCGCCCGGGGAACGGCTCGCCGGACATCGTGGTGAGCGGGATGCCGGCCGCCGCGGCGAGGGAGACCACCCCCCGCATGCCGGCCCAGGAGACGACGACGGCGTGCGTCCACGGCGGGTACACCCAGCCGGGACGGCGGCGGGCCAGTGGCCGCAGGTAGGCGGTGGGGAAGACGAAGGCCACCCGGGCGAGGAACGCGACGCCGACGAGCGCCAGGCCCACCGCGGTCAGCGTGGCCACCCCGGGCCCGATGCCCTCCAGCACGGTGGGCAGCTGCAGGCCGATGAGCGCGAAGACCGTCGCCTCGAGCAGCGTGTCGGCGGCCTTCCACACCGCGCGGTCCTGCAGCCGGGCGACCGGGTCGGCCTGCGGCGAGCGGTGGCCGAGGTACAGGCCGGCCAGCACCACGGCGAGCACCCCCGAGGCGTGCACCTCCTCGGCGACGACGAAGCCGACGAAGGGGACCAGCAGCCCGAGCGCGCTCTCCAGCACGCCGTCGCCGAGGGCCAGCCGCACCCGGTGCACCAGCCAGCCGAGCCCCCAGCCGATCGCCGCGCCGCCGACCGCGGCCAGCGCGAAGACGCCGAGCCCCTCGACGATGCCGTAGCCGGCACCGGCGGCCAGCGCGACGGCGACCCGGTAGAGGGTCAGCGCGGTGGCGTCGTTGACCAGGCTCTCGCCGCCGAGGATGGTCGTCACCTTGCGCGGCAGGCCCAGCCGGCGGCCCACGGCGGTGGCCGCGACGGCGTCCGGCGGCGCGACGACGGCGCCGAGCACGAGCGCCGAGGCCAGCGGCAGCCCGGGCACCAGCCACCACGCCGCCAGCCCGACGGCCACCGTGGTGAGCAGCACCGCGCCGACGGCGAGCATCCCGATCGGCCGCAGGTTGGCGCGCAGCCGCAGGTAGGAGCTGTCCAGCGCCGCCGAGTACAGCAGCGGCGGCAGGACCAGCGTGAGGATCAGCTGGGGGTCGAGCGCGTAGTCCGGGACCCCGGGGACGGAGGACAGACCCAGCCCGACGAGCACCAGGACCAGCGGCGGCGAGACGCCGAGCCGCCGCGCCAGCGCGGTGACCGCGAACGAGCCGGCCAGCAGGGCGATGACCGGCAGCTCCATCAGACCAGCGACTGGTCCGGGTAGCACCACCGCCAGTCCTCACCCGGCTCGAAGGACCGGACGATCGGGTGACCGCTGCCGTCGGCGTGGGCGGTCGCGTGCCGGTTCGGCGAGGAGTCGCAGCACGCGACGTGGCCGCACGTCAGGCACTCCCGCAGGTGCACCCAGCCCGAGCCGATCGCCAGGCAGTCGCTGCAGCCCTCCGTCGAGTCCGGCGTCACGTCCCGGATCTGGTCCAGGTGTCCGCACGTCGTCATCCCGCCACCCCTCTCGTCGTCGCGGCGAGTCGACCACCCGCACGACGACGGCGGCAACGCCGTCCCGTGCCCGGTGTCTTCCCGGCGGCGCCTCCCCCGGGCGTCGTGGCAGGTTGGCGGGGACGTCCGGCCGGTCGAGGAGGTGCCGTGGACCTCGACGAGGTCGCCGACGAGCTGTACGGGCTGCCGCCGGGGGAGTTCGTGGCCGCCCGCACCGAGGCCGCCCGGCGGGCCCGTGCGGCCGGGGACCGCGCCCTCGCCGGGGAGATCGGCGCGCTGGGCCGGCCCTCGACCGCCGCGTGGGCGTGCAACGCGCTGGTGCGCGACCGGCCCGACGAGATCGCCGGGCTGGTCGAGCTCGGCGACCTGCTCCGCGAGGCACAGCAGACGCTGGCCGGCGACGAGCTCAGGGCGCTGGGCACCCAGCGCTCCCGCCTGCTGGCCGCGCTCACCCGGCAGGCGCGGGTGCTGGCGGCGCGGCTGGGGCACCCGCTCAGCGAGGCCGTCGCCGGCCAGGTCGAGGAGACGCTGCGGGCCGCCCTGGCCGACCCGGACGCCGGGGAGGCGCTGCTGGCCGGCCGGCTGACCGGCGCGCTGTCCTACCAGGGCTTGGGCCCCGGCCTCGGGTCGCGGCCGGACCTGCGGGTGGTCCCCCCGCCGCGGCCGGCCCGCCCCGCGACACCGGCGGAGGCGCCGGCCCGCCGGTCGCGGTCCGGCGAGGACGAGCGGGCCCGCCGCGCGGCGGAGGAGCGCCGTCGGGCCGCGGAGGAGCGCCGCCGACGCGAGGTCGAGGCCGCCCGGGAGGAGGCACGCGCGGCCGCCGCGGCCGCGGAGGAGGCGGCCGACGCCGCGCGGGCGGCGCACGACCGGGCCGCCCGCGCCGCCGAGCGGCAGCAGGAGCTGCTCGACCGCGCCGAGGAGCTGGCCGCCGAGCTGACCCGTGTCCGCGAGGAGGCGACCGCCGCCGAGGGCGACGCCGGCCGGGCCCGGCGGCGGGCCACCTCCGCCGACCGGGCCGCCGAGCGGGCTGCCGCGGAGCACGACCGCGCCGCGGCCCGGGTGGAGGAGCTGGAGCGGGCGCCGCTGGAGGGGTAGGCGGTCCTCAGCCCATCGTCTTCTGGCCGTCGAGCGACTCGCGCAGGATGTCGGCGTGCCCGGCGTGCTGGGCGGTCTCGGCCACCAGGTGCAGGAACACCCGGCGCGCCGAGCGGGTGGCTCCGGGCGTGAACCACGGGGCCTCCGGCAGCGGGTGGGTGCGGTCGAGGTCGATCGTGCGCACCAGCTCGTCGGTGCGGGCTGCGACCTGCTCGTAGCGGGCCAGCACGTCCGCCAGCGTCTCGCCGGGCTCGAGCACCCACTCCTGCGCCCAGACCTCCGGCGTGGTGTCGGCGAACGCGGCCGGACCGCGGACGGCGAAGTCCGCCCACGTGGCCTCGGTGGCGGCCACGTGCTTGACGAGGCCGGCCAGGGTGAGCGCGCTGACCGTCGTCCGCCGGGTGGCCTGCTCGTCGGTCAGGCCGCGGACGGTGAAGCGCAGGAACGCCCGATGGGTGCCGAGGGTCTCCAGCAGGTCGGCGCGCTCGGTGTCCAGGGCGGGGGCGGTGGGAGCGGTCACGGTGTCCTCCGGGGGAGTGGTGGGGGCTGCCGGGACCACGGTCCCGCGCATTGCGGTCAGATCCTGACCGCTGTGTCGCCGAGGATGGGGACGTGACCGACCCGAGCGCCCGCACCCTGCGCCTGCTCTCCCTCCTGCAGGCCCGCCGCTACTGGCCCGGCCCCGACCTCGCCGGCCGCCTGGGCGTCTCCGTGCGCACGCTGCGCCGCGACGTCGACCGGCTCCGCGAGCTCGGTTACCCGGTGTCGGCCTCGCGCGGGGTGGACGGCGGCTACGCGCTGGCACCCGGCGCCGCGCTGCCGCCGCTGGTGCTCGACGACGACGAGGCCGTCGCCCTGGCCGTGGGACTGCAGGCGGCCGCGGCCGGCCCGGTCGCCGGGATGGCCGAGACGTCGGTGCGGGCGCTGGCCAAGCTGGTGCAGGTGATGCCCGCCCGGCTGCGGCGGCGGGTCGACGCGCTGCGCGCGATGACCGTCCCGGCCGGGTGGGGACCGACCTCGACCGACGACGCCGTCGACCCCGCTGTCCTGACCGCCGTCGCGCTGGCCTGCCGCGACACCGAGCGCACCGTCTTCGGCTACACGCCGCCCGGCCGGGAGCGGTCCGAGCGCACGGTCGAGCCGCACCGGCTGGTCGCGCTGGGCCGCCGCTGGTACCTCGTCGGCTGGGACCTCGATCGCGGCGACTGGCGGGTGTTCCGGCTCGACCGGCTGGACGCCCCACGCGGCACCGGCGCCGTCTTCGGCCCCCGGCGGTTCCCGGCCGAGGACGCCGCGGCCTACGTGCGCGAGCGGATCGGCAGCGCCTGGACGCGGTTCGTCGTCGAGGCCGTCGTCGCCGCCCCGGCCGGGCGGGTGCGCGAGCGGATCGGCCGCTGGGCCGCGGTGACCGACGACGGCGACGGGGGCTGCCGCGTGCGCATCGAGGCCGACGACCTCGACTGGGCGGCGCTGGCCCTGGGCGTCACCGGCGCGCCGTTCACCGTGCTGTCCCCGCCGGAGATGGGGCCGCACCTGCGCGACCTCGCCGCCCGGTACACCGCCGCCGGCGCCGCCCTTAGCTGACCGGGACCGCGGCCGACTCCTCGGCCGGCGCGCTACTGGCCGCGGCAGCGGGCGTCCGTGGCCGAGCCGTTGGATCAGCCGCCCGTGCTGGTGTCCTCGCCGTTGCCTCCACTGGTGTCGGTGTCTGTTTCGGTGCCGCCGGTGTCGGGGTTGGTGGTCTCCCCGGTGCCGGTGCCGCCGGTGTCGGGGTTGGTGGTCTCCCCGGTGCCGGTGCCGCCGGTGTCGGGGTTGGTGGTCTCCCCGGTGCCGGTGCCGCCGGTGTCGGGGTTGGTGGTCTCCCCGGTGCCGGTGCCGCCGGTGTCGGGGTTGGTGGTCTCCCCGGTGCCGGTGCCGCCGGTGTCGGGGTTGGTGGTCTCCCCGGTGCCGGTGCCGCCGGTGTCGGGGTTGGTGGTCTCCCCGGTGCCGGTGCCGCCGGTGTCGGGGTTGGTGGTCTCCCCGGTGCCGGTGCCGCCGGTGTCGGGGTTGGTGGTCTCCCCGGTGCCGGTGCCGCCGGTGTCGGGGTTGGTGGTCTCCCCGGTGCCGGTGCCGCCGGTGTCGGGGTTGGTGGTCTCCCCGGTGCCGGTGCCGCCGGTGTCGGGGTTGGTGGTCTCCCCGGTGCCGGTGCCGCCGGTGTCGGGGTTGGTGGTCTCCCCGGTGCCGGTGCCGCCGGTGTCGGGGTTGGTGGTCTCCCCGGTGCCGGTGCCGCCGGTGTCGGGGTTGCTGGTCTCCCCGGTGCCGGTGCCGCCGGTGCCGTCATCGGGCGGGCTCGTGCTCGGCGAGCTCTGCGAGGCCGGAGCCGAGGCGGGCGGGCTCGTGCTCGGCGAGCTCTGCGAGGCCGGAGCCGAGGCGGGCGGGCTCGTGCTCGGCGAGCTCTGCGAGGCCGGAGCCGAGGCGGGCGGGGTGGCGGTCGTCGGGTCCTCGACGAACTCCTCGGCATCCATCAACACCTCGGGCGGCGGGGTCTTGTCCTCCTCACCGCTGGTGCTCAGCGGCCGCTCGCGGATCTGCCCGTCGGCGTAGACCACGACCAGCGCGTTCACAACCACCGGCGCCGGGGTCACGTTCACCACGACGTCCTCGGAGAAGGACGGCCACGGCTCTCCCTCGTACTCCGGGGACGGACGCGGCGCGGGCGGGTCGAGCGGGTTGCCGCACGCGCAGCGCACCTGCGGGGAGCCGAACTCGTCCACGAGGACGGCGGTCCCGGCCTGCAGCACCGAGTGGAACGGCGTCGCCCGGCCGTCGACGAACCCGTGGTTGGTGACGGCGGTGTCGAAGCGGAGCACCACCGGGGTCAGGTCGGCGATGAAGGCGCCAATCCCCTCGGGCTCGATCCCCTGGACCTCGGCCCACGCGGCGGCTTGGCTGGGGTTCGCCTCGAGGAACCGCGTCAGCCCTGCTGCGTCACAGACCTGCGCGCCGGTCCCGCCGTACAGGCCGGGCTGATCACCGGACACACCTTCCGTCGGCGCGGACGACTGCTCGGGCGCGGGCACCTGCTCCCCCATCTGGCCGCCTCCCCCTGGCGGGCGGTGGAACGGGGAGTCGCCGGGGTCGTCGGCTGCCTCGGTGATCACGGGCGTGCTGTCCCCGTCGAGGACCCGTGCTGCGACCACGCCACCCGCGGCGGCGGCGGCGACCGCGACGGCGATCAGCGCCCCTGCCAGACGTCGCCGGGCCGGCCGCCTCCCCACCGGCTGCCGTGGGTCGGGTGGCTCGTCCCGGGACGGCGGTGCCGTCCCGGTGACGGTCGGGGGGAGCGCCCCCTCGGACCGGGCCGCCGCGGTCACGGCGGGGACCGGTGGCGTGGACGCGGGTGCCCCGTGCCCACCGGTCGTCGCCGGCGCCGGCGGTGTCAGGGGCGGCGGGGTCACGGTCGGCGGTGCACCCCGCAGGGGCACGACCGGCGTCCGGACGTCGTCGCCGCCGAGAGCCGCCCGGGCCGCCCAGGCCAGGGCACCGGCGCTCGGGAACCGTGCGTCGGGGTCCTTGGCCATCCCGCGGGCGACGACCGCGTCGAGGGCCGGCGGGAGGGAGGGAACCGTGGCCGACGGCCGCGGCGGCTCGCGGTAGAGGTGCGCGGCGCACAGCGCGGCCGGGTCGAACGTGGGGAACGGCGGCTGGCCGGTGAGGAGCTGGTGCAGCAGGCACGCCAGGGAGTAGACGTCGACGCGGTGGTCGGTCGGCCCGTTGCCCAGGCGCTCGGGAGCGACGTACTCCAGGGTGCCCACGAACATGCCGGTCCGGGTCAGCGAGCCGGTCGTCCTGCCCCCGGTGGTCCCGGCGATGCCGAAGTCCACCAAGTAGCAGTGCGGGACCGACCCCGTGCCGGTCACTAGCACGTTCGACGGCTTCACGTCGCGGTGGATGATCCCGGCCGCGTGCGCGGCGTCCAGCGCTGCCGCCACCTGCTCGACGACGGTGACGGCCAGGTCGGCCGGGAACGGCCCCTCCTGCTCGAGGAGCTCGGACAGGTCCCGGCCGTCGACCAGGCGCATGTCGAGGTACAGCCGGCCCTCGATCTCGCCGAAGTCGTGGATGGGGACGACGTGCGCCTCGTTGAGCCGGGCGGCGCCGTTGCACTCCCGGTAGAAGCGGGCGCGGAACTGCTCGTCGTCGGCCAGTTCGGGCAGGAGTCGCTTGAGTGCCACGACCCGCTCGCGGCGGGTGTCCCAGGCGCGGTGGACCTCGCCCATGCCGCCACGGCCGAGCAGTTCGAGCAGTTCGTACGGACCGAAGGTCTCAGGGCTCACGGGTGACCTCCCGTCGGGGCCGCTGACGACGGGTACTCCATCGGACGCCGGAGTCTTCCCGACCGTCCCGGCGATGTGTCCACCCGTTTACTCCCCGCGCCGGGGGGTGCCCGAGGGTGGGCGCGGCGTGGTCCCGCACGCGGTCGCCGCCGCACTGCGCACGGTGAGGGGGACCGGTTCGTCTCGAACCGACCGGGCAGCGGGACGCCGGGCCGTGGGCGGAGGAGCTCGCAAAGTGACTGGACAGGGCGTGTCGTCACCGGGCGGTGCGCCACCGCGGCAGTCCGAGCGCTCAGGCCCCGGGGTCGCCGGTCACGGGACGGTCGGCTCCTCAGTGGCCGTCCCCGCGGTGGGCGTGCCTGTCGAGGGTGCCTCCGTCGTGGGCGCCTCCGCCGTCGACGCCTCCGCCGAGGACGTCGCCTCGGTGGGTGCCCCGTCGGTGGGTGTCTCTCCGGCGGGCGTCTCACCGGCAGGTGCCTGGTAGGCGGGCGCCTCGTCGGTCGCTGTCTCGGTGGGTGTGTCCTCGGTAGGTGTCTGCTCGGTAGGCGTCTCCTCGGCGGGTGTCTCCTCGGCGGGTGTCTCCTCGGCGGGTGTCTCCTCGGCGGGTGTCTCCTCCGCGGGCACCTCCTCGGCAGGCACCTCGTCGGTCGGTGTCTCCGTGCCCGTCTCCCCAGCGGGTGCCTCGTCGTCGGGTGGCTGCTCCGCGGGCGGCTCGTAGGCGGGCCCGTCCCCGTCGGTCCCGCCGTCCGGCGCGGGGGCGTCCGGCTGCTCCGCGTCGCCGGGGCTCGGCGGATCCCCGTCCGGGAAGCCTCCGGTCCCGGGGCCCGGGTCGGGCTGGGTCGCGCCCTCGGGCTCCTCGCCGGTCCCCTCCGGTGGGCTCCCGCCGCCGGCCGACGTGGGACCGGTACCGGCCGACCCGCCGCTGGACGACGTGCTGCTGTCCGAGGAGGACGGTGCCCCGGCCGTCCGGAACAGGCGGGCCGTCTCGGCCAGTGCCGGGTCGACCCCCAGGTCGGCGTCGCCGGTGGTCCCCACGGGCCGGGACTCGACGACGCCGCTGGCGTCGTCGACGAGGACGAAGGCGGGCACGGGCGCCGGGCTGCCCTCGACCGCGACGACCGTGGCCGGCGAGAAGCCCGGCCACGGGTCGCCCTGGTACTCCGGGGCGGGCCGGGAGGCGGGCGCGTCCAGGGGGTTGCCGCAGATGCAGCGGACCTGCGGGACACCCGAGTCGTCGACCAGCACGGCGGTCCCCGCCTGCAGCACCGACTGGAAGGGAACGGCCCGCCCGTCGACGAGGCCGTGGTTGGTGACCGCGGTGTCGAACCGCAGGACGACCGGCGTCAGCGTCGCGAGGTAGTCACCCACCCGGTCCGCCGGGACGTCCTGCGCGTCGGCCCACGCCTCGGCCACCTCGGGGTGCTCCGCGAGGTATTCGGTCATGCCCGCGGGGTCGCAGACCTCGTCGCCGGTGCCCCCGTACAGACCGGGCCGGTCACCCGTGACCTGGCCGCCGGTCGCCGCGGCGGGCGCGCCCTGACCCGGCCGGCTGCCGCCGGTCCCCGCGGTGGGGTCACCCGCGCCCGACGCGGGCCCGTCCGCTGCTGACGTGGTGGTCCCCATCCCGTCTGTCGGGTCCGCCGTCCCGCCGGTGGGGCCGTCCGTGCCCGACGTGGGGTCGCCCGTGGTGGGGTCGGCCGTCCCCGGCGGTGCCTGCGCGGACGGCGGGACGAACGGGTCCTCGGCGGGGTCGTCGGCCGGCTCGACGACGACCGGTGTCGGCGGCGTCGCCTCAGAGGCGTCGGAGGCCAGCTGGGTCGCGACCACCCCACCGGCACCGGCCAGGACCAGGACCCCGGCCAGCAGGGCCGCCGCGAGTCCCCTGCGCCGCACGAACCACGGTGGCGGGGGCGCGTGGCGCCGTCGCCCGGCGGTGCCGGCGGTCCCCGGGGGCGTGCCACGGGTGACTGCGGCGGTGCCCGCCCGGGACACGGCGGGCACCGCGGCCACGGGGACGGTGTCCCGGGCGCCTCCGGTGGCGGGCCGTGCAGGCGCCGCCGGGTGCAGTGCCGCGCGGGCGGCCAGCGCCAGCGCCCCCGCGCTCGGGTGGCGGTCGTCGGGGTCCTCGGCCGTGCCGCGCGCCACGACGTCGTCCAGCTCCCGCGGGACGGAGGGCGCTGCCGCGGAGGGGCGCGGCGGCACCCGGCCGGCGCCTGCCTCCGCCGTGCCGGCGGCGCGGGAGGGCGGTGCGCCGGTGAGCGCCTCGTGCAGGAGGCAGGCCAGCGCGTGGACGTCGGTCCGGTGGTCGACGGGCCGGCCGGTCAGGCGCTCGGGGGCGGCGTACCGAGGTCCCCCGACGGCCCCGCCGGTGCCGAAGCCGGTCAGGTGGCACTGCGGGTGGCTGCTGTGCCCGGACAGCAGGACGTGGGACGGCCGGACGTCGCCGTGCACGAGCCCGCGGGCGTGCGCGGCGTCGAGCGCGGCCGCGACCTGGCCGACGACGTCGACGGCCCGGTCGGCCGGGAGGGGTCCCTCGGCGGCGAGCACCGCGGACAGGTCCCGCCCGTCGACCAGCTCCGTGTCCACGTAGAGCCGGCCGTCGATCTCGCCGGAGTCGTGGACGGCGACGACGTGCGGCTCGTCGAGCTCCGCGGCGGCCCGGCACTCGCGGAGGAAACGGGCACGGAACTGCTCGTCGTGGGTCAGCTCGGGCCGGAGCAGCCGGAGCGCGACGGTGCGGTGGCGGCGGGTGTCCCAGGCGCGGTGGACCTCGCCCGTGTGGCCGCGGCCCAGGAGCTCGTCCAGCTCGTAGGGGCCGAAGGTCTGGAGCGGCAGGAGCGTCTCCCGGTGGAGCCGGAGGTGACGGTCGTCTCCGTCACCTCCCGAGTGTTCGTGCCGATCGGCCGGCCTGCCGGGCCACCTGGCGACGCGCGGGCGGGCGCACCAGCCGGTCGCGGACGGACTGCGCACGGTGAGGGGTCACCCGGCGGGGACCGGCGGCCGCGCCGAGCATGGGGCACATGACGGATGCAGTGGGCCGCGTCGCGGTCGTCACCGGGTCGGAGTCGGGCATCGGGCGGGCCGTCGCGGTCGCGCTGGCCGAGCAGGGCTGCGACGTCGGCATCACCTGGTACCGCGACGAGGCCGCCGCCCGGGGCACGGCCGAGGAGGTGCGCTCGCGCGGTCGGCGCGCGGAGGTCCGCCCGGTCGACCTGAGACAGCTGCCCGGTGCCGCGGCCGTGGTCGACGAGCTGGCCGACGCGCTGGGCGGCATCGACGTGCTGGTCAACGACGCCGGCACCGGCCACTCGACGTCGCTCCTCGACACCGACTACGAGACCTGGCGCGAGGTGCTGGCGACCGACCTCGACGCGGCGTTCCTCTGCCTGCAGCGCGCGGCGAGGCGGATGGTCGCCGCCGGCCGGGGCGGGCGGATCGTCAACGTCACCAGCGTCCACGAGCACCAGCCGCGCGTGGGTGCCGCCGCCTACTGCGCGGCCAAGGGCGGGCTCGGCCTGCTCACCCGGGTGGCGGCCATCGAACTGGCCGAGCACGGGATCACGGTCAACGCCGTCGCCCCGGGCGAGATCGCCACGCCGATGACCGGCCAGGAGGACGAGGACCCCACCGCGCCCGGGCACGAGCGGCCGGGCGTCCCGGTCGGCCGGCCCGGCGACGCGCACGAGGTGGCCGCCGTCGTCGCCTTCCTCGCCTCGCCGCAGGCGTCCTACGTGACCGGGTCCTCCTACGCCGTCGACGGCGGCATGCTGCAGATGGGCCCGATGGCCGGCTCGCACATGACCGGCGACGACTGGCGCCGCCCCTGACGACCCGCCCGGCCACCCGGCGATCAGCCCGCGAGGAGGTCCAGCAACCGACCGCGGTCGGGACCGGGGAGGGGCGCCGACGGACGGCGCTCCGTCGCGGCCATCCGCTCGCGGACCGCGGGCCGGTCGAGCAGCTCGGCCAGCGGCGCCATGCACGTCCGGTACTCGAGCATCGCGCGGAAGAGGTCGGCGTCCTGCCCGGCAGCGCCGAGGAAGGCGGCCAGCCCGGGCGGCGGCGGTGGCGGGGGCCGCCCCTCCCGGGCGGCGGCCATCCCGGCCAGCCGCGACCGGTCCTCGACCAGCTGCTCCTCGACGAACGGTCCGACCGTGCGCTCGGTGGCCTCGTCCCAGGCCACGGCCAGGTCGGCGGGCCGGTCGAGGTGCGTGGCGACCAGGTGGCGCAGCAGTGCGGCGTGCACGAGCCCCACCGACAGCCCGCGGCCGGCCGACGGGTTGGTGCAGGCCCAGGCGTCACCGACGGTGGCGAACCCGGTCACCACCGGCCGGCCGTCGACGACGAAGCGCCGGGAGCAGTCCAGGCCGCCGGCCATCGCCAGCACGCCGCCCGTGGGTTGCCCGTCGAGCCAGTGGGCGTGCAGCGGGCAGGCCCCGATGACGCGGTCGAAGACCTCCGGGGCGCGCAGGGCCTTGAGCGGCGCGTCCCCGCTCTGCGCGAAGACGGTCACCGACCAGGTGTCGTTGTCGCCGTCGAGCGTCAGCACCGAGATGCTGCCCAGCGGGCTGATCGGTGGGCCGAACGCGGCCGGCCGCTGCGGCCCGGTGAAGTAGCGGGTGTAGTAGACGAACCCCGAGTCCTGCGCCCGTGTCGTCGGCGGCCGGGCGTCGAGCGCGGCCAACCAGCCCGTCGACGGGCTGCGCCGGCCGGTGGCGTCGACGACGAGGTCCGCGCGGACGTCCTCACCCGTCGTCGTCCGGACCCCGGCCGCGTGCGGGACCCCGTCCAGCGTCGGCGTGCCGGGGAGCAGCTCGGCCACCCGGACGCCACGACGCACGGTGACCCCCGGTGCGTCCTCGGCCGCGGCGGCCACGGCCGACTCGACGACCGGGCGGCGCCCGGTGACGCCGAGCAGCCGCTCGTCACCCGGTCGCGGTGCGCGGTCGGTGAGCGAGGGTGGCATCGAGGTGAGCCGGTCCACCCAGATGCACCCGGCGTCGAGCAGCCGGTCGGTCAGCCCGGGCAGCTCCTCGTCGGCGACGGCGCGGAAGCGCGGGAACACCGTGTGCGGCTGCTGGAACTGGGCGACGCCGTGCCGGCGCCAGGACTCCCAGGCCTCCGACGGGGTGGCCGGAGCGCCGTCGGGGTCGGACTCCAGGACGGTGACCTCGTGGCCGTCCCGGGCCAGCATCATCGCCGCGCTGAGGCCCACCACGCTGCCGCCGCACACCACGATCGAGGCCATCGCCGTCTCCACGCCCGGGCCGGCGCAAGCGGCCGGGCCGCCGGGCGCACCGCACGCTGCCACGGTGCACGGCCGCCCGGACCGGCCGGCGGCGCGCCGCGGTCCGCTCCCGGGCGCGGCGGCACCCAGGGTGGGGGAGCGCTGCCGCGACCGGGTCAGCGGCGGGCGCGCTTGGCCCGGTAGAGGGCGGCGTCGGCGCGGGCGAGGAGCTCGTCGAGGCCCTCGCCCGGCCGCGCCGTCGCCGTCCCCGCCGACCAGGCCGCGCTCGAGGCCCGGCGCAGCCGGTCGAGCAGGTCCTCGGTGGTGGCCGTGTCGGTGGCGGGCAGGCAGAGCACGAACTCGTCGCCGCCGAGCCGGCCGAGCAGGTCCGAGCGGCGCAGCTCGCCGTGCCACTCGGTGGCCAGCGCCCGCAGCAGCGCGTCGCCGGCCGCGTGGCCCTCGGTGTCGTTGACCGCCTTGAAGTCGTCGAGGTCGAGGACGGCCACGGTCAGCGGTTCGCCGGTGCGCTGCGCGTGCGCCAGGAGACGGCCGGCCCCGAGCTCCCACGCGCGGCGGTTGGCCATCCCGGTGAGCGGGTCGGTGGTGGCCGCCCGGCGCAGCGCGCCCGACTGGCGCACCTGCGCCTCGGTCAGGACGACGGCGGTCACCACGGCGGCCACCCACGGCGAGGCGAAGCCGGTGGGCGCGGCGGCGGCCGCGCCGGCGCTGACGGCGGCGACCGCGCCGGCCACGTGCCAGCGGGCCGGTGCCGGCGGGAGCACGTGCCCGGCCAGCACGCCCAGGGCGACGAGCGTGCACCCCAGGCCGACGATCCCGACCGCGGTGGCCGAGCGCCACGCCAGCAGGGCCGAGGCCAGCGTGAACAGCCCCAGGCCCGCGTGGACCGCACCTCCGGGCAGCCGGTCCCGGCCCGACCAGCACGCGGCGGACGCCAGCCCGCCGACGACGGCGAGGGCCGACAGCAGGGCCACCGGCGTCCGCGGGCTCATCGGCCACATCGCCCCGGCCGCGCAGAGCCCGCCGGCGCACGCGTGCAGCAGCGCGAGCAGGCCGAGTCCGCCCCTGTGGTCCCCGTGCACCCGGTCCCCCCTCCGTCGCCGGGGCATCGTCACAGGTGGCGGCGACCCGTGGGGCGGTGGCCGCTGCGGAGCTGGACGGACGTCGTCAGCCGGTCAGCTCGGTGGGGACGGCGACGACGTCGACCATCGCGCCGCGCCGGTACACCGTGACCGGCAGCGGCCGGCCGACCGCCTCGGCGAACAGCAGCCGCTGCAGGCTCTGCGCCTCGGCCACCGGGGCGCGGCCGGCCTCGAGCACGAGGTCGCCGGCCCGCAGCCCCGCCCGGTCGGCCGGTGAGCCGGCGACGACGTCGACCACCCGCAGGCCCCGGCGCCGTCCGGTGCGCTCGGCGAGCGGTGCGGGCAGCGGAGCCGGGCTGCTGACCAGGCCGAGGTAGGCCCGCCGCACGCGGCCGTCCCGCACGAGGGTGGCCATGATGCGGCGGGTGGTGTCGTTGACCGGCACGGCCAGGCCCAGGCCCCACCCGGCCACGGCGGTGTTGATGCCGACCACCCGGCTGGTGGAGTCCGCCAGCGCGCCGCCGGAGTTGCCGGGGTTGAGCGCGGCGTCGGTCTGGATGACGTCCTCGACCACGCGCGCGGTCCGCCCGTCCCGGGTGGGCAGCGAGCGGCCCAGCCCGCTGACCACCCCGGCGGTGACCGACCCGGCCAGCCCGAGCGGGTTGCCCACGGCCACGACCAGCTGCCCGACCCGCAGGCCGGCGGCGTCGCCGAGCACGGCCGGCTCCGGCGCGCCGTCGGTCGCGCGGACGACGGCGAGGTCGGACAGCGGGTCGGTGCCCACCACCTCCACCGGCGTCTCGCTGCCGTCGCCGAACACCGCGCGCCCGGATCGCGCGCGGCCGACGACGTGGGCGTTGGTGAGCAGCAGCCCGTCGCCGGGGACGACCACCGCCGAGCCCGCGCCGGGGCGGCCGTCGCGGGCGGTGACCTGCAGCGCGGCCACGTGCGTGCCGAGGTCGGCGGCCACCGCGGTGACCACCTGCGAGTAGGCGTCCAGCGCCGCGTCGGTGTCCGGTCGGGTCACGACGCACCTCCTCTGATTACACAGTTGCACTGACCAGGAGACGCCTGCCACGGCCTGCGGTGCCACCCCTCGCGCTACGCCGTGAGCGATCAGCCGGGACGGGGCCCGGGCCGCACCCGGGCGAGCGGGTGCGACCCGGACGGCGCGGCCGTAGCGTCGGCCTCCCCGGCGACCGGACCGGCACCGAGGAGGGGCGTGGACACCGACGGCCAGCACCCCGTCAGACAGGGGTCCACCAGGACACAGGAGCGCGGCGCCGTCGGGCGCACCCTCGGCGTCGAGGAGGAGTTCCACCTCGTCGACCCCGACACCCTCGAGGTGGCGCCGGGACCGCGGGCGTCCGCGGCGGCGCTGGCCGGCGAGGCCGGTCCGCACGTGCACCCGGAGATCGCGACCACGCAGCTGGAGACCGCCACCGGCGTGTGCACCTCGCTCGCCCAGCTGCGCGCCGAGCTCGCCGGCGCCCGCGCCGAGGCGGCCGCGGCCGCGGAGCGCGACGGGTTGGTGCTGCTGCCCGCCTCCACCCACCCCTGGAGCTCCTGGCACACGATGCCGGTGACGCCGGGGCGGCGGTACGAGGCGATGGTCGAGCGCTGGGCGGGCCTGGCCCAGCAGCAGGACATCTGCGGCTGCCACGTGCACGTCGGCGTCCCCGACCTCGACACCGCCGTCGCCGTCCTCGACCGCACGCGGCCCTACCTGCCGGTGCTGCTGGCGATGACCGGCAGCTCCCCCTTCCACGACGGCGTGGACACCGGCTACGAGTCCTGGCGCACGCTGTGGTGGACCCGCTTCCCGCACGCCGGGGCGCCCGAACCGCTCGGGGACGCCGACGGCTACCGCCGGGTGCTGGCCGGGCTGGTCGCCTCGGGCGTGGTCGAGGACGGCTCGCACCTGTACTGGGACGTGCGCCCCTCGGCCCGGCTGCCCACGCTGGAGTTCCGGCTGGCCGACGTCTGCACCACCCTCGACGACGCCGTCCTGCACGCCGCGCTGGTCCGCTCGCTGGTGCGGGTGCTGGCCGGGCGCGCGTGGCGCGGCGAGCCGGTGCCGGAGCTGCGGCCGGAGCAGCTGCGGGCGGCCCGCTGGCGCGCGGCGCGCTCCGGCCTGTCCGCCCCGCTGTTCGACCCGCTGCGCGGTGAGCTGGTCGACCCGGGGGCGGCCGTCGGCGCCCTGCTCGCCGAGCTGGAGGCCGACCTCGCCGACGCCGGCGAGTGGGACGAGGTCACCGCGCGCGTGCAGGACCTGCTCGGCCGGGGTACCTCGGCGGCGCGGCAGCGGAGCACCTGGCTGCGCACGGGCGACCGCCGGGCGGTCGCCGAGCAGGTCGTCCGCGAGGGGCGGCCGGGAGGACCTGATGGGCGGCGACGGGTTCGGGGCACCGGCGCTGCCGCTGCGCGACGCGGGTGACCTCGTGCCCCCCACCACCCGCACGCTCGCCGCGGGACCCGGCACGGGGCCGCGCCCGGCCCGCGACGGCCGCCTCGGCACCCGGCCCGGCGCCGATCCCGCCGGGCCGCCGCTGCCGCCCGGCACCACCGCGCTCGACCTCGGAGGAGCCGAGGCGCTGGTCGCGGTGCCCGACGGGCCCCCCGGACCGCGGCCCCTGCTCGTGTTCTGCCACGGCGCCGGCGGGAACGCCGGGCAGAGCCTGGGCGCGGTGGCCGACGCGGCCACCGCGCGGGGGGTCGCGGTGCTCGCGACGACCTCGGTGGCCTCCACGTGGGACCTGCTGGCCGGCGGGCTCGGCCGCGACGTCGCCGTCCTCGACGCCGCGCTGGAGCAGGCCGCGGCCGGGCTGGCGGTGGCGCGGCTGGCCCTCGGCGGGTTCTCCGACGGCGGCTCGTACGCCCTGTCGCTGGGCCTGGCCAACGGCGGTCTGTTCGAGGCGCTGCTCGCCTTCTCGCCCGGCTTCGTCGCCCCGCCCGGACGCGACGGCCGCCCCCGGGTCTGGATCTCCCACGGCACCCACGACCGCGTCCTGCCGGTGGCGCGCTGCGGCCGGCGGGTGTCGCGCGACCTCGCGGCGGCCGGCTACGACGTCGTCTACGAGGAGTTCGACGGCGGCCACGTGGTGACCCCCGACCTCGTCACCGCCGCGCTGCGGACGTGGCTCGGCCCGCCCGGCCAGGAGCCGGACGGGCCGGGGCCGCCCCTCCGCGGGGGCTACGCCGGTTAGGCGGTGCGGCGGCCGACCAGGTCCTGCTGCTGCTCGGGGTTGACCGTGTCGGGCTGGGCTGGGTGGTCCTTGGGGCCACCGGTCTTCGACGTCGCGAAGCCGTCACCGAGCTTCTCCAGCGCCAGGCGGCCGTAGACCTGCTGCTGGGTGGCCACCCGCTGCGAGCGGCCGCGGCCGAGGAAGCTGACCATCCAGTGCAGCACGGTGGTGATCCGGCTCTTGAAGCCGATGATGTAGAAGAGGTGCACCACCAGCCAGATCACCCAGGCGATGAAGCCCTCGAACTTCATGTTCTTGATGTCGGCGACGGCGGAGAACCGCGAGATGGTCGCCATGTTGCCCTTGTCGCGGTAGCGGAACGGACCCCGGGGCGCCTTGCCCGCGAGCCGCCGCTGGATCTGGTCGGCGGTGTAGCGCCCGCCCTGGATGGCCACCTGGGCCACGCCGGGCAGCTTGTCGGGGTGGTTGGCCATGTCCCCGATGACGTGCACCTCGGGGTGCCCGGGCAGCGTCAGGTCCGGCTGCACCGAGATGCGGCCGGCGCGGTCGACCTCGGCGCCGGCCTGGTCCCCCAGCAGCCGGCCCAGCGGCGACGCCTGCACACCGGCGGCCCACACCTTGGTGGCCGCGGGGATGCGGCGGAGCTCGCCGTCGGCGTCCTTGACGGTGAGGCCGTCGGCGTCGAGGTCGGTGACCATCGCGCCGAGCTGGACCTCCACGCCGATCTCGTTGAGGTGCCGGCGGGCCTTCTCGCCCAGCTTCGGGCCGAACGGCGGCAGCACCTGTGGCGCGGCGTCGAGCAGGATGATCCGCGCCCGCTGCGGGTCGATCGAGCGGAAGTCGCGGCGCAGCGTGCGGTGGGCCAGCTCGGCGATCTGCCCGGCCATCTCCACGCCGGTGGGGCCCGCGCCGACGACGACGAAGGTCATCAGCCGGTCGATCTCGGCCTGGTCGGTGGCGAGCTCGGCCAGCTCGAAGGCGCCGAAGATGCGCCCGCGCAGCTCGAGGGCGTCGTCGACGCTCTTCATGCCCGGGGCGAACTCGGCGAAGTGGTCGTTGCCGAAGTAGGACTGCCCGGCGCCGGCGGCCACGACGAGCTCGTCGTAGGGGTGCACCGTGGTGCGGCCCAGGACCGTCGAGGTCACCGTGCGCGCGGCGAGGTCGACGTCGACCACCTCGCCGAGGACCACCCGGGCGTTGGCCTGGTGGCGCAGCACCTCGCGGGTGGCCGGGGCGATCTCGCCCTCGGACAGGATGCCCGTGGCCACCTGGTAGAGCAGCGGCTGGAACAGGTGGTGGCCGGTCTTGCCGATGACGGTGATGTCGACCGGGGCCTTGCGCAGCGCCTTGGCGGCGAACAGGCCCCCGAAGCCGGAGCCGACGACGACCACCCGCGGCCGGCCGGTCGCGGGGGTGCCGGCAGTGGTGGGCGCAGGTGATGTCGTCATGATGACTGATCCTTCCCTGTCAGGAACTCCAGCGTCCGGTGGCGGGCCGGGTGAGGAGGTGATCCCCCTCACGGCCGTCGTCCGGTCCGATCGCGGTCGGCGCCGCCGACCAGTACAACCGGGCCGGTGGCCACCGTCATCCCCCGGCTCGTGCTGGTCCCTGGCCTGGGGCTGGACGGACGGTCGTCGTCGCGGCTGCGCCGGCGGGTGCCCGCCGACGTCGTCCTCCTACCCGGGATGGGCCGGTCTGCACCCGTTCCGCCGCTGGACGTGCTGGCCGCCCGGCTGAGGAGGCGCCTGGGGGCCGGGCCGGTCGTGCTGGTCGGCCACTCGCAGAGCTGCCAGGTGGTCGCCGCGGCCGCCGTCGACCCGCGGGTGACCGGCGTGGTCCTGCTCGGGCCGACGACCGACCCGCGGCTGCGCCCGCTGCCCCGGCTGGCCGGGTGGTGGCTGCAGACGGCGGTCCGCGAGCCGTGGTGGCAGCTGCCGCTGGTCCTGGCGCAGTGGCTGTCGACCGGCCCGCGGGCGATGCGGGCGCTGTGGCGGGTCGCCGCGCCCGACCGCATCGACGCCCGGCTGCCCGCCGTCCGGGTGCCGGTGACCGTCGTCCGCGGCACCCGCGACCGGCTGTGCCGCGCCGACTGGGCGCGGCAGGTGGCCGCCGCCGCGCCGCTGGGCCGGGTCCACGAGCTGCCGGGTGCAGCACACATGGCCGTGCAGACGCACCCGGACGACGTCGCCGCGGTCCTCCGGGCCGCCCTCGCGGACGTGCCCGGGCCGGGCGGCGGAGACCGGGCCAGCGGCGTGTCACCATGACCGCGTGGCCACCTCCTCCGCCTCGGCCGGCGCGCTGCTGCACCACGTGCGCACCGGCCGCGCGCGGAGCCGGGCCGAGCTGGTCGCGCTGACCGGGGCCGCGCGCAACACCGTCAGCGCGCGGGTCGACCAGCTGATCGCCGCCGGGCTGCTCGAGGAGGGCGGCCGGGGCTGGAGCACCGGCGGCCGGCCGCCGACGCTGCTGCGGTTCAACAGCCGGGCCGGGTGCGTGCTCGCCGTCGACCTCGGCGTCACCAGCGTCGACGTCGCGGTCACCGACCTGTCGGCGCAGGTCCTCGCCACGGTCGGGCACCCCATCGACATCGCCGACGGCCCCGGTCCGGTGCTGGCCGAGGTCGACCGGCTCGCGCAGCAGGTGCTGGCCGAGGCCGGGCTCACGCCGGCCGACGTCTGCGCCGTGGGCGTGGGCATCCCCGGCCCGGTGGAGTTCTCGACGGGGCGGCCGTCGCACCCGCCGATCATGCCCGGCTGGCACGACCACCCGATCCCCAGCGCCTTCGGCCGCTACGGGTGCCCGGTGTTCGTCGACAACGACGTGAACGTGATGGCCCTGGGCGAGATGGGCGTGGCCGGGTCGGTGCAGGACGTCCTGGTGGTGAAGGTCGGCACCGGCATCGGCTGCGGGATCATCGTCGACGGCGCCGTCTACCGGGGTGCCCAGGGCAGCGCGGGGGACATCGGGCACATCCACGTCCCGCAGCCCGACGGCCGGACGGTGCTGTGCCGCTGCGGCAACGAGAACTGCCTCGAGGCCATCGCCGGCGGCGGTGCCCTGCTGCGCGACGCCCTCGCCGCCGGCCTGCCGGTGAGCAGCACCCGGGAGGTGGTCGAGCGCGCCGCCCAGGGTGACGGGCCGGCGCTGGAGCTGGTCCGGCGGGCCGGCCGCACCATCGGGACCGTGCTCGCCGCGCTGGTCAACTTCTTCAACCCGCACCGGATCGTCATGACCGGCGGGGTGGCCCAGGCCGGCGCACCGCTGCTCGCCGGCATCCGCGAGGCCGTCTACGGCCGCTCGCTCCCGCTGGCCGCCCGCGCGCTCGAGATCACGGTCAGCGACGCCCCCGACCTGTCGGGCCGGATCGGCGCTGCCCTCATGGCCATCGAGGGCCACCTCGACGAGGACTCGGTCCACCAGGCGCTCGCCCGCTGAGGTAGGGCCCCCTGTCCCTTCCGCTCGCACGCTCGCGGCGGCCCCTGGCGCGAGCCGGGACGGCACCTGGCCGCGGTGCGGTCCGGAGGCCGCTCCGTCCCCGCTTCATCCCGATTCGGTAACCGGCCTGCCGGTGCCTTGACCGCGTGTGACTCGCCCCATATGTTCTGCGCTCAGCGGACTAATGGTCAACAATGAGCAGAAGTCGGGAGTGACGCTGTGGTCACCGAGGGACGACGCCGGACCGCCGGCGGTTCCGGGCGAGCCGCCCGGTGACCGCGCCGGCACGGGAGGCAGCGCTGCGCGAGGCGCCGCTGCTGGAGATGCAGGGCATCGTCAAGACCTTCCCGGGCGTCCGGGCGCTCGGCGGCGTCGACCTCGACGTCCGGGCGGGCGAGGTGCACTGCCTGCTGGGTCAGAACGGCGCGGGGAAGTCGACGCTGATCAAGGTGCTCGCCGGGGCCCACCAGCCCGACGAGGGCACGATCCACTGGCGCGGCGAGCGGGTCCGGCTCGGTGACCCGCAGGCCGCCCTCGGGCTCGGGATCGCGACGATCTACCAGGAGCTCGACCTCGTCGCCGGCCTGACCGTGGCCGACAACGTCTTCCTCGGCCGGGAGCAGTCCCGCTTCGGGCTCACCTTCCCCGGGGAGATCAACCGGCGGGCCGCCGCGCTGCTGACCCGGCTCGGTCACCCCGAGATCCGGCCCGGTGCGGAGCTGGGCTCCCTGTCCGCGGCCTCGCAGCAGATGGTCAGCATCGCGCGGGCGCTGTCGCAGGACGCGCGGCTGATCATCATGGACGAGCCCTCCGCCGTCCTGGACAACGAGGAGGTGCAGCGCCTCTTCGCCGTCATCCGCGACCTCACCGCCGAGGGCGTCGCCGTCGTCTACATCTCCCACCGGCTCGAGGAGATCCGCGAGATCGGTGACCGCATCACCGTCCTCAAGGACGGCCGGACGGTCGCCACCGGGCTCCCGGCCCGGGAGACGCCGACCCGCGAGGTCATCACCCTGATGACCGGCCGCACCATCGAGTACGTCTTCCCCGAGCGCCGCCGGCCGGTGGCCGGGGACCAGGAGCCGCTGCTGGAGGTCGAGGACCTCGGGCTGCACGGCACCTTCGCCGGCGTCTCCTTCGCCGTCCGGCCGGGCGAGATCGTCGGGCTGGCCGGGCTCGTGGGCTCGGGCCGCTCGGAGGTCCTGGAGACCGTCTACGGCGCGCGCCGGGCGACCTCGGGCCGGGTCCGCGTGGCCGGCCGGCGGCTGCGCCCGGGCGACGTCGGCGCCGCGGTCGCCGCCGGCGTGGGCCTCGCACCCGAGGAGCGCAAGAGCCAGGCGCTGCTGCTCGGTGAGTCCGTGGCCCGCAACATCACCATCTCCAGCCTGGCCCGCTTCGCCACGGGCGGGCTGCTGTCCGGTGCCGCCGAGCGGGCCGCTGCGCGCGAGCAGGTCCGCTCGCTCGACGTCCGTCCCGCCGACGAGACCCGCGAGGTCCGCACCCTCTCAGGCGGCAACCAGCAGAAGGTCGTCCTGGCCCGCTGGCTGCTGCGCGACTGCCGGGTGCTGCTGCTCGACGAGCCCACCCGCGGCGTCGACGTCGGCGCCCGCTCGGAGATCTACGCGCTCGTGCGCGACCTCGCCGACCGCGGTGTCGCCGTCGTCGTCGTCTCCAGCGAGATCCCCGAGGTGCTGGGGCTGGCCGACCGCGTCCTCGTGCTCGCGGAGGGCCGGGTGCTGGCGCAGGAACCGGCCGAGGCGCTCGACGAGCACCGGGTGCTCGACCTGGTGATGCAGGGGACCACCACGCACGGCGTCGCGCCGGAACTCCACCACACGACAGGCGTCGGGACGGCGCAGCACGAAGGGACCGGAGCATGAGCAGCGACACCAGCGGCGGCAGCACCACGCTGACGGCGGGGACGGGGGAGTCCGGCGCCGGCCGCCGGGGGCGCTCCGGCGGCGGCTTCGCCGCCGGACCTGTGGGCCGCAACCTGGGCCTGGTCGTCGCGCTGGTGATCCTCTGCATCGTCGGCATCGTCACCGCCGGTGACCGCTTCGCCGACGTCGACAACGTGCTGACCATCCTCCGGCTGGCCTCGGTCATCGGCGTGGTCAGCATCGGCATGACCTTCGTGATCATCGGCGGCGGCATCGACCTGTCGGTCGGCGCGCTCGCCGCGCTGGCGTCGGTGTGGGCCACCACCCTCGCCACGCAGCAGATGGCCGAGGACGTGCACTGGATCGTCATGGTCTTCACCGCGCTGGCGGTGGGCGCGGTGGCCGGCCTGGTCAACGGCGTGGTCATCGCCTACGGGAGGCTCGCCGCCTTCATCGCCACGCTGGCGATGCTCGCCGCCGCCCGCGGCCTGGCCGAGATCATCGCCAACCGCCGCACCCAGATCGTGCGGGACCAGGACTTCCTGTCCTTCTTCGCCGGCGACGTGCTCGGCGTCCCGACGCTGGTGATCATCTTCGCGCTGGTCGCCGTCGCCGGGTGGGTGCTGCTCAACCGGACCACCTTCGGCCGGCGCACGTTCGCCGTCGGCGGCAACGCCGAGGCCGCGCGGCTGGCCGGCATCCGGGTGCAGCGGCACACGGTCAAGCTCTACGTGCTCTCCGGCATCACCTGCGGCATCGCGGCCGTGATGATCATGGCGCGGACGACGACCGGCAGCTCGACCCACGGCACCCTGTGGGAGCTCGACGCCATCGCCGCGGTGGTCATCGGCGGCACGCTGCTCATCGGCGGGCGCGGGACGATCGTCGGCACCGTCCTCGGCGTCCTGATCTTCACGACGCTGGGCAACGTGTTCACGCTCAACAACCTGTCGAGCTCGGCCCAGGCCGTCGCCCGCGGCGTGATCATCATCCTCGCCGTCATGCTGCAGCAGCGGCTGGCCACCGGCGGTTTCAGCTTCCGCCGGCCCACGGCCGGACCCCCCGCCGGCGGTCCGGTCACGGCCGGCGCACCGGCCGGCGCGGTCTCCGGAGGCACCACGGCCGACGGCGCCCCGGGCGGCACCGTCCAGGCCCCGACCCGCTGATCCACCGGCGCGCGGCGGTCCGCGCGCCGGCCGGCACCACCCACCGGACGCCCCGTCCGGTGGCGTCCCACCCGGCTCCCGGACAGGGAGGCGACACCCGAGGAGAGAGCATGTCTGCAACGAGGCAGCGTCCGTTCCGCCGTCTGCCGTACGCCACGGTCGCCCTGCTCAGTGCGGGCGTGCTCGTGGCCGGCTGCACCAGCAACACCCCGGAGGCCTCCGGCGGCGGCGGCGGCAACCAGGCCGCCAGCGACAACGACGAGACCGGCGACACCGTGACCATCGCGTTCTCGGCGCCGGCCGCCGACCACGGCTGGATCGCCGGCATCACCGAGGCCGCCCGCGCCGAGGCCGAGGGGTACGAGGACGTCGAGCTGGCGTTCGCCGAGGGCACCAACGACGTCAGCACCCAGATCAGCCAGGTCGAGACGTTCATCAACCAGGGCGTCGACGCGATCGTGCTGCTGCCCTTCGACGGCGCCGCGCTCACCCCGGTCGCGCTGCAGGCCATGGAGGCCGGCATCCCGGTCATCAACGTCGACCGCGAGTTCGACAGCCCGTTCGCCGCCCGCACCACGATCCTCGGCGACAACTACGGCATGGGCGTCTCCGCCGGCACCTACATCTGCGAGCAGCTGGGCGACCAGCCCGACGCCGTGGTCGCCGAGATCGCCGGCATCGACTCGCTGCCGCTGACCCAGGACCGCAGCCAGGGCTTCGCGGACGCGCTGGGTGACTGCGGGCTGGAGGTGGGCAACCGCGTGTCCGCGGACTTCACCGTCGAGGGCGGCGAGGAGGCGGCGGCCAACCTGCTCCAGGCGGCGCCGCAGATCGACGCGGTCTGGAACCACGACGACGACCAGGGCGTCGGCGTCCTGGCCGCGATCGAGGCCGCCGGCCGCGACGAGTTCTTCATGGTCGGCGGCGCCGGCTCGGCCAACGCCATGCGGGAGATCCAGGCCGGCGACTCGGTGCTGCAGGCGACGGTCATCTACCCGCACACCCAGGCGGCCGACGGCATCCGCCTGGCCCGGCTGATCGCCCAGGACAAGTCCCTGTCCGACCTGGTCGAGCTCGAGGTCCCGCGGCAGATCGTGCTCAACGCGCCGGTCGTCACCGCCGACAACGTCGACCAGTACATCGACAGCGCCTTCGAGTCCTGATCGCCCGGGCGGGGTCGCCGGTCCGCCGGCGGCCCCGCCCCTCCCCCGGGAGTCCCCATGACCTCAGCTGACCGGCCGACCCTCGGGGTCGGCCTCATCGGACACGCCTTCATGGGCGCGGCGCACTCGCAGGCCTGGCGCACCGCCCCCCACTTCTTCGACCTCCCGCTGCGCCCGGAGCTGACCGTCCTCGCCGGCCGCGACCGCGACCGGGTCACCGACGCCGCCGCCCGCCTCGGCTGGGCGTCGGTGGAGACCGACTGGCGGCAGGTCCTAGAGCGCGACGACGTCGGCCTGGTCGACGTCTGCACGCCCGGTGACACGCACGCCGAGATCGCCGTCGCGGCGCTGGAGGCCGGCAAGCACGTCCTGTGCGAGAAGCCGCTGGCCAACACCGTCGCCGAGGCCGAGGCCATGGCCGAGGCCGCCGCCCGGGCCGCCGCCCGCGGGGTGCGCTCGATGGTCGGCTTCACCTACCGCCGGGTGCCGGCGATCGGGCTGGCGCGCCGGCTCGTCGCCGAGGGCCGGCTCGGCCAGGTGCGGCACGTGCGCGCGCAGTACCTGCAGGACTGGATCGCCGACCCCTCGGCCCCCATGTCGTGGCGACTGGAGAAGGACCGGGCGGGCTCCGGCGCGCTCGGCGACATCGGCGCGCACGTCGTCGACCTCGCGCAGTACGTCACCGGCCAGGCGGTGACCGGCGTCAGCGCCGTCCTCGAGACCTTCGTCCGTCAGCGCCCGCTGCCGGCGTCGGCCGGCTCGCTGTCCGGGGTGGCCGGCGAGGGCATGGGGGAGGTGACCGTGGACGACGCCGCGCTGTTCCTCGGCCGCCTCACCGGTGGCGCGCTCGCCAGCTTCGAGGCCACCCGGTTCGCCCTCGGCCGCAAGAACGCGATCCGCCTGGAGGTCAACGGGTCCGAGGGCAGCCTGGCCTTCGACTTCGAGGACATGAACGTGCTCGAGTTCTTCGACGGCACCGAGCCCGCCGAGCGGGCGGGGTTCCGCCGGGTCATCGTCACCGAGCCCGAGCACCCCTACGTGGCGGCCTGGTGGCCGGCCGGCCACGGGCTGGGCTACGAGCACGGCTTCACCCACCAGGTCGTGGACCTGGTGACCGCCATCGCCAAGGACGAGGACCCGGCGCCGTCCTTCGCCGACGGGCTGCAGGTCCAGCGGGTGCTGGACGCCGTCGAGCGCAGCGCCGCGAACCGCTCGACCTGGACCGACGTCCCCAACTGATCGAAGGACCTCCCTGCGGGGAGGCCGCCCCAGCCGCTCGACCGAGAGGACCCCCGTGCCCCGTCCCGTCACCCTGTTCACCGGCCAGTGGGCCGACCTGCCGTTCGAGGAGGTGTGCCGGCTGGCCTCCGGGTGGGGCTACGACGGCCTGGAGATCGCCTGCTGGGGCGACCACCTCGACGTCGTCCGCGCCGCCGAGGACGACTCCTACGTCGCCGACCGCAGGGCGCTCCTGGGAAAGCACGGCCTGCAGGTGTTCGCGATCTCCAACCACCTCAACGGGCAGGCCGTCTGCGACGACCCGATCGACGAGCGGCACCGGGGCATGGTCAACCCGCGGGTGTGGGGCGACGGCGACCCCGAGGGCGTGCGGCAGCGCGCCGCCGAGGAGATGAAGGCGACCGCCCGCGCCGCGGCGAAGCTGGGCGTCAGGACCGTCGTCGGGTTCACCGGGTCGTCGATCTGGAAGACCGTGGCGATGTTCCCGCCGGTGCCCGAGTCCATGGTCGAGGCCGGCTACCGCGACTTCGCCGACCGGTGGAACCCGATCCTCGACGTCTTCGACGAGGTGGGCGTGCGCTTCGCCCACGAGGTGCACCCCTCGGAGATCGCCTACGACTACTGGACGACGGTCGCGGCGATGGAGGCGATCGGCCACCGGGAGGCCTTCGGGCTCAACTGGGACCCCAGCCACTTCGTCTGGCAGGACCTCGACCCGGTCTCGTTCCTGTGGGACTTCCGGGACCGGATCTACCACGTGGACTGCAAGGACGCGAAGCGCCAGGTGGGCAACGGCCGCAACGGCCGGATGGGCTCGCACCTGCCGTGGGCCGACCCGCGGCGCGGCTGGGACTTCGTCTCCACCGGCCACGGCGACGTCCCGTGGGAGGCCTGCTTCCGGATGCTCAACACGATCGGCTACGACGGGCCGATCTCGGTCGAGTGGGAGGACGCCGGCATGGACCGCCTGGTCGGTGCCCCCGAGGCGCTGGAGTTCGTCCGCCGGCTGGCGTTCGACCCGCCGGCGGCCGCCTTCGACGCGGCCTTCTCCGCCCGCTGAGCCGGCGGGCGGTGGACGGCGGGCCGGACCCGCCGTCCACCGCCCGGGGTCAGCGGCCGGTCCGCCGGCCGGCGAGGACCGCGAGCGCGGTCAGGACGACGACGGCGGCGACCTCCACCCAGAACGACTCCCACCACAGCGTCGCCGTGGTGGTCTCGACGAAGCCGAAGAGCCCGACGGTCGTCGACAGGAGCAGGGCGGCCAGCGACCCGGCGGCGAAGGCGGCGCACAGCACGGCCACCCACCTCACCAGGCGCGGCGGGACGGCGAGCAGCAGGAGCGCGCCGCCCGCGCCGAGCACCGTCTGGACGAGGAACGCCGGGCCGATGACGTCGATGCCGTCGTAGCCGATCTGCCACAGGTAGCCGTGGATGACGGCGATCACCGCGAGCAGGACCGCCCCGGCCAGCCGCAGCAGCCCGATCGCGACGCCGGTCCGCGAGGTCCGGGTCGTGGTGTCCCGGCTCATGCGCTCACCGTCACGGGAGTCTCCATGCCCATGGCGCGGTGGTTGCCGATGGAGCAGTAGAAGACGTACTCGCCCGCCTCGAGGGTGACCGTCAGCGTCGCCGACTGTCCCGGCGCGATGTTCTCGGTGGCGGCCACGTCCTCGCCGTCCCGCTCGACCACCAGGTCGTGGGTGGCGTTGCCCTCGTTGACCACCTCGATGGTGTAGCTGCCGGGGGAGAAGGAGTCCTCGGACAGCTCGATGAACATCTCACCCTCGGTGGCCGTGACGGTCCGGGCCTCGGCCTCGGTGGGCGCTCCTGCCGTCGACGGTGCCGGTGCGGCGATGCTGGTCTCGGCCGCCGCACTGCTCTCCGGGGCCGCGCTGCTGGTCGCGGCGCTCTCGGACGTGGCACTCGTCGAGGCCGACGCGCCGGCGGCGTCCTCGCTCGCGCCGGAGTCCGAGCAGGCGCTCAGCAGGCCGACGGCGAGGGCGAGGGCCGCGGCGCGGCGGGTGGAGCGGGTCGGGTGGGACACGCAGGCCTCCTGGGGACCGGGTGGTGGCCCCGCCGGGCGGCGGCGCCCCGTGGCGGAGATCCTGCGGCGTTGGAGCAGTTCGCGGAACCCCCGACCCGCGGGATCAGGGCACGGACGGGACACCACTCACCCGCCGGCACCAGCCCACCACCGTCGCCAGCACCTCCGGGTCGACCGGACGGCGCAGCTCGCCGCGGTAGGCGCGCAGCGACGCCGGGCCGGGCTGGCGGCGCAGCGTGTGGGTGAGGTCGGGGACCAGGAGCGTCTCGACCGGTCCGGGCACCGTCGCCGCGATCGCGTCGAGGTCGTCCGGGCGGACCTGCAGGTCCTTGCTGCCGGTCACGGCGAGGACCGGCACCGTCAGGCGGGCCAGGTCGGTGCGCGGGTCGTGCGCCAGGAACTCCCGGTGCCACCGCGCGTTGACGCGCACGCCGCCGATGCGGGCGACGTCGGTGGTCGTGGCCCGGATCCGCTCGTGGTTCGCGGCCACCTTCCGCTCCAGGTCGGTGCCGAACAGCCGCAGCAGTGCCCGGACGGGAGCCGGCAGGGTCGGGGCGATCTGCCGGGCCTGCCAGCGCAGCAGCTCGTCGCCCGGCGTGGCCGACCCCGCCAGCAGCACGACGCCGGCGGCCGGCACCCCGCGCGCGGCCGCCGCGGCGGCCAGCAGGGCCCCCTCGCTGTGGCCGGCCAGCACGACCCGGCCGCCGTCGACCTCGGGCCGGGCGGCCAGGGCGTCGCGAGCGCGCACCAGGTCGTCGACGTGGTCGTACAGCCCGGCCCGCCGCCAGTCCCCGGGGGTGCCGCCGACGCCGCGCTTGTCGTGGCGGAGGGAGGCCAGCCCGCCCTCGGCGAGGGCGTGCGCCAGTTCCCGGGTGACACCGAAGCGGGCCCGCCGGTGGTCGGAGTCGCGGTCCAGCGGCCCGGAGCCGGGTGCGAGCAGCACCGCCGGCACGGGGCCCGGTCGGTCCGGCAGGGTCAGGGTGCCGGCCAGCGGGGGGTCGCCGGGCACCGTCAGCCCGACCTCGCGCACGGTCACCGGCGACCGGCCAGCTGCGCGTCCAGCGCGGCGGCGACCGCGGCCGCGTCGTCGGCGGACACCAGCACGGTGTCGTGGCACTGACCGGCGAGCTCGACGCGCACCGTGGGCCGGCCGCGGCGCACGCTCACGAGGGTCCGGCTGCCGCGCCGTCGCCACGTCCCGATCAGCCGGAGACCCGGCAGTCCGAGCCCGGGAGCGCGCACCCCTCGGGCGGCGGCCACGCCGTCGGGGACGACGGCCACCGAGCGCACCGCGCTCAGCGGGACCTCGAGGTCGCGCAGGAGCCCGAGGACCTTCTCGGTCCGGGTGAGGGAGACGCGCAGCGTCCCGGATGTCGTCTCGATCGTCGCCATGGGACCATTGTTCTCAGCGATGAGACCGTTGTCAATCATGAGAAAGGTGGCTGGCGTGGCATCTGCGGACCTGCTGCTGCACCCCGTGCGCCTCCGGGTCGTCCAGGCCCTCCTGGGGGACCGGGCTATGACCACCGGGGACCTGCACGCCGAGCTGCCCGACGTCCCGGCCGCGACGCTGTACCGGCACGTCGGCCTGCTCGCCGACGCCGGTGTCCTCGAGGTGGTCGCGCAGCGGCGGGTGCGGGGCAGCACCGAGCGCACCTACCGGCTCGTGGTCGAGGCCGCCTCGGTCGGCCTGGACGAGGCGGCGGGCATGACCCCCGAGGAGCACCGCCGCGCCTTCGGGACCTTCGTGGCCGCGCTGCTGGCCGACTTCGACCGCTGGGTCGACGGCGCCGGCGACGAGGGGCTGCGCCCCGCGGAGGACGGGGTCGGCTACCGGCAGGTCGCGCTGTGGCTCACCGACGCGGAGCTCACCGCGCTGGTCGCCGACCTGCGCGAGGTGCTGCGTGCCCGGACGGCCGCCGGACCGGGGGAGGGACGCCGCCGGCGGCTGGTGAGCACCGTGCTGCTGCCCGGGGACTGAGGGAACCGGGCGGTCCCGGCTCCCTCGGTCCCCGGCCGTCTCAGGCGGCGCGGGCGGTCCTGGCGGCGCGAGCGGCCCGCTGGGCGACCTTCTGGCGCTCGGCCTTCCGCTCGGCGCGGGCGACCCGCTTGTTGGCCTTGGCGAGGATCTTGGCGGCCTTGGTGACGCGCTTGCCGCCGCGGTCGACGGTGCCGCGGGTCAGCAGGCCGACGCCGATGCCGAGCAGCCACACGTCCTTGGCGACGGACAGGCCCTGCTCGGTCGGCGCCAGGCTGCCCTCCTTGCGCATGCCCGGCGTCTTGAGGTAGAGGCCGAGCAGGCCGCCGGCGAAGCCGGTGAGCGCGGCGCCGGCGACGGCGGTGGGCACGAACGGCGTCAACAGGGCCGCGCCGATCGCGATCTCCGCGGTGGACAGCGCCTGGACGAACTGCCGCGGCTCGACGTCCTTGAGGAACGGGTAGGTGCCGGTGGCGAAGCCGTGCAGGCCGGCCGCGGTCTGCTCGTCGGCGGCGCGCTTGCCCAGCCCGCTGTTGAGGATGAAGGCACCGGCCGAGATCCGCGGGCCGATCTCGGACAGGGTGATGGGCAGAGCCACGGGTTACCTCGCTGGGTCGTCGGGACGGTCGGGGGGACTCTTCCCGACCGTCCCGACGACGACACCCGCAGGGGTCAGCGACCGCCGCGCCGTGCCCGGCCGCTGAAGGAGGCCGCCGTGTGCGTGCCGGCCCGGGCGGCCAGCTCGGCGCGGGTGCGCGCCGGGCCGGTGGCGCGGCCCGAACCGGGCTTGCCTGCGGCCGAGCCGCCGCGGCCGCCGGCCGCGGGGGTGGCTGCCGACCCGCCGGAGCCGGAGCCCCCGGAGCGCCGCCGCCGGCCGCCGCCCTGTCCGCCGCCCTGTCCGCCGCCCTGGCCCTGCGGCTGCGCGGCGGGCACCGGGGCCGGCTCGACGTGGGGCGCGGCCGGGCCGGTGAGCTCGGCGATCTGCTCGGCGCCCGGTCGCACCGCCGTCACGATCGGGGAGATGCCGGCCTGGCGGGTCAGCGTGCGGACCTCACCGTTCTGGTCCGGCGTGGAGACGGTCACCACGGTGCCGCCGGCCCCCGCGCGGGCGGTGCGGCCCGAGCGGTGCAGGTAGGCCTTGTGCTCGGTCGGCGGGTCGACGTGCACGACCAGCGCCACGTCGTCGACGTGGATGCCGCGCGCGGCGATGTCGGTCGCGCACAGCACACGGGTCTCGCCGGAGCTGAACGCCTCGAGGTTGCGCTCGCGGGCGTTCTGGCTGAGGTTGCCGTGCAGGTCGACGGCGGGGATGCCGGAGGCCGTGAGCTGCTTGGCCAGCTTCTTGGCCTGGTGCTTGGTGCGGGTGAACAGCACGCTGCGGCCCTGGCCGGAGGCCAGCTGGCGGACCACCTCGGGCTTGTCGGCCGCGGCCACGTGCAGCACGTGGTGGGTCATGGTCGCCACCGGGGCGACGGCCGGGTCCACCGAGTGGGTGGTCGGGGCCGTCAGGTAGCGCTTCACCAGGACGTCGACGCCGTTGTCCAGCGTGGCCGAGAACAGCATGCGCTGACCGACCGCCGGCGTCCGGTCCATGATCCGCTTGACGCCGGGCAGGAAGCCCAGGTCGGCCATGTGGTCGGCCTCGTCGAGGACCGTGACCTCGACGGCGCCGAGGTCGCAGTGCCCCTGGCCGATGAGGTCCTCGAGCCGGCCGGGGCAGGCGATGACGACGTCGACCCCGCGGGCCAGCGCCTGCACCTGCGGGTTCTGGCCGACGCCGCCGAAGATCGTCGTCGCGCTCATGCCGAGGGCGCGGGCCAGCGGCTCGACGACGGCCAGCACCTGGTTGGCCAGCTCGCGGGTCGGCACCAGGACGAGGGCACGCGGCCGCTTCGGCTGGCGGCGGGTGGTCGAGGCGGCCAGCCGGGCGACCAGCGGGAGGCCGAAGGCCAGCGTCTTGCCCGAGCCGGTGCGGCCGCGGCCGAGCACGTCACGGCCGGACAGCGAGTCCGGCAGCGTCGCGACCTGGATGGGGAACGGCGCGGTGATGCCGCTGGCGGTGAGCACCTCGACCAGCGGGGCGGGCACGCCCAGCGCCTCGAACGTGGTGTCGGTGGGCAGCACGGTGGCGACGTCGCCGGCGGGGACGACGGCGGGCGCCGGTGCTTCCGTGCCCGGGGCGGGGCGCGGCTGGGGGGTCTGGGCGGTGCTGCCGGTGCCGGTGCCGGTGCCCGTGCCGCGGCCGCGGCCGCCGCGACGGCGGCGCGGCCGGGAGCCGGCGGGGGAGGGGGACTGCGGGGAGGTCATGGGGTCCTCGGGCGTTCTCGGGTCGCCGTCCTCGGTCACCGCACGCGGGCGCACGCCGGCCCCGGGGAGGGGCGGGTCGCGCCGTCGGCGACGTCGGACAGCCGGGCGCGCCTCCGTGGCGCTGCTCCAGCCCGACGTCGAGTCCTGCAGCTCCGGATGAGCGAGGGCAACGCCGGTACACCCCACTCAACCAGACGCGGGCGCCGTTCCTGCCGCAGGCGCGGGGAGTCGCCCGTCACACCTCACCCGTCCGGGTGCCTCCCTGGCGCAGCGGGCACCTCTCAGGCGGTGCGGCCGGCGCCGCGGTAGGTGCGGCGGTAGGCCCCGGGCGCGACGCCGAGCGCGGCCCGCAGGTGGGCGCGCAGCGACGCCGTCGTCCCGAACCCGGCCTCCTCGGCGACCCGGTCGACCGAGGCGTCGGTGGACTCCAGCAGCCGGCGGGCCAGGGCGATGCGCTGCGCGGCCAGCCAGCGCAGCGGCGAGAGGCCCGTCTCCTCGCGGAAGCGCCGGGTGAAGGTGCGCACGCTCATCCGCGCGTGCGCGGCGAGGTCGGCCAGCGTCAGCGGCTCGGCCAGGTGCTCCACCGCCCACGCCCGGGTGGCCGCCGTCCCCGCCTCGCCGGCGTCGGGCAGCGGCCGCTCGACGAACTGCGCCTGGCCGCCCTCGCGCCACGGGGCGACGACGTTGCGCCGCGCCACCCGGTTGGCCACCTCGCTGCCGTGGTCGCGCCGCACCAGGTGCAGCAGCAGGTCGATGCCGGCCGCGACGCCGGCGCTGGTGAGGACGTCGCCGTCGTCGACGAAGAGGACGTCGGGGTCGAGGCGGACGGCGGGGAAGAGCCGGCGGAAGCGGTCGGCGTCGCGCCAGTGCGTCGCGGCCGGCCGCCCGTCGAGCAGGCCGGCGGCCGCCAGCACCGAGGCGCCGGTGCACAGCGACACGAGCCGGGCGTGCCCCGAGGCGCGGACCAGGGCGGCGCGCAGCGCGTCGGGGATCCGGCCCTCGGACAGCGCCGTGCCGCCCTCGGTGCCCGGGACGACGACCGTGCCGGCCTCCCCGAGCACCGCCGCGTCGTGCCCGGGCACCACCGACCAGCCGTCCGCCGTCCGCACCGGGCGGCCGTCCAGGGTGGCCACGCGCACCCGGTACAGCGGGCGGCCCTCGGCGTCCTCGGCGATGCCGAGCAGCCGGTGGGGGAGGCCGAGCTCGAGACCGACGACGTCCTCGAGCGCGAGCACGACGACCTCGTGCGGTGCCGTGGTCCCGGGGGTGCCCGTCATGGCCGGGACCGAGCCGTGTGTCATGGCCGGATCCTGACACACGGTGGCCGCCGGGCCACTGGCCGGTCGCCGACGGCATCGGTCATGCTCTCCGGTCGTGACGACGACCGCGCCCGCCCGGAGCCGCCGCGTGCACCCCGCCTGGTGGGTGGCCGCGGTGACCTTCCTGGCCCTCGTCGGCGCCGCTGCGTTCCGCGCGGTGCCCGGCGTGCTCATCGACCCGCTGCGCGCGGAGTTCGGCTGGTCGGTGTCGACCATCTCGGCCGCCGTCGCGGTGAACATGGCGCTCTACGGGCTGACCGCGCCGTTCGCCGCGGCGCTCATGGAGCGCTTCGGCATCCGGCGGGTCGTCGTCTGCGCGCTGCTGCTGACCGCGCTGGGCAGCGGCCTCACCGTCTTCATGACGGCGAGCTGGCAGCTGGTGCTGCTGTGGGGGTTCGCGGTCGGGCTCGGCACCGGGTCGATGGCGCTGTCGCTGGTCGCCACGGTGACCGGACGCTGGTTCGTCTCCCGGCGCGGCCTGGTCTCCGGGATCCTCACCGCCGGCGGCGCGACCGGGCAGCTGGTGTTCCTGCCGGTGGTCGCCGCGGTCGCCGAGACCAGCGGAGGCTGGCGGGCGGCGTCGCTGGGCACCACGGCCGCCGCGCTCGCCGTCGTCCCGCTGGTGGCCTGGCTGCTGCGCGACCGGCCGCGCGACGTCGGTGCCGTCCCCTACGGCGGGACGGCGGCCGACGACGTCGACCCGGTGCGCTCGGGAGCGGCGCGCACCGCCGTCCGCGGGCTGCTCGACGCCGCCCGGTCCCGCCCCTTCTGGCTGCTCGCGGCGGGCTTCTTCATCTGCGGGGCGTCGACCAACGGGCTGGTGCAGCCGCACTTCATCCCGGCCGCGCACGACCACGGCATGCCGGTGACGACGGCGGCGGCGCTGCTCGCGGTGGTCGGGGTCTTCGACATCGCCGGCACCGTGCTGTCCGGCTGGCTCACCGACCGGACCGACCCGCGGGTGCTGTTGCTCGCCTACTACGCGCTGCGCGGCCTGTCGCTGTTCCTGCTGCCGCCCCTGTTCGGGCCGGACCTGCACGTCAGCATGATCGCGTTCATCGTCTTCTACGGCCTGGACTGGGTGGCCACCGTGCCGCCGACCCTGGCGCTGTGCCGCGAGCACTTCGGTGCGCGGGCGCCCGTCGTCTTCGGCTGGGTGTTCGCCTCGCACCAGGTGGGGTCCGCGGTGGCCGCGTTCGGCGGCGGCGTCGTCCGCGACGTCACCGGCTCCTACGACCTGGCCTGGTTCGGCGCCGGCGCGCTCTGCCTGGTGGCCGCGGCGCTGTCGGTCTCGATCCGCCGCCGCCCGGTCCCGGCCGCGCCGCCCGCCGTCCCCACCGAGCCGACGACCGCCTCCGCCGCCACCACCCACGGCTGACGGCGGATCGGCCGGTGGAGCGGCCCGGTCAGCCGGTGCGCTCCAGGGTGAACCGGACCGTCTGCACACGGATCGAGTCGCCGGCGAAGACGAACGTGTCGACGCCCTCGGCCCGCGCCTTCTCCGAGACCGCCGTCCACTCGATGAAGAGCACGTCGTCCACGAAGTGCTGGGTGGGGATGTCCCACGCGGCGTCGGGGATCTCGCCGAGCAGCCCGGCGAAGGCGCTGCGGATGCCGTCCCTGCCCCTGACCACCCCGTCGGGCGTGATGAACAGGGCGTCCTCGGCGTAGTCGGCAGCGATGCCGTCGAGGTCGGCGTTGCCGATCGCGGTCACGTGCGCCGCGAAGATCTCCTGCGGGGTGCGGGCCATGGCTGCTCCTCGTCGCGGTGGCCGTCCGGGCGCCCGAGCATCCACCGCGGGCCCGCCCGATGGACAGCCCTCCGCGCACGCCGCGACCGGGGTGTTCCTCGTCCTCCCGGGGTCCTGCAGGACTCGAGGAGGCCGCGGAACACCCCCGGGGCGCCCGTCCCGGCCGCGGTCGGGCGGCGGTGGCGGCGAGCCCCGGGTCGACGGTGCGGCCGGTCACGAGGTCGGCGGCCCGCTCGGCGACCACGACCGTCGCTCACCGGTGCCGGCCGTGCACCACGCCCACGACCCGCGCCAGCGCGTCGGCCGCGGCCGGCGGGCGGGTGAACGACGTGAGGTCCACCGGCAGCGGGAAGCGCCGGCGGGTGATCGCCTTGGCCCGGGTGAACTCCTTGAGCCCGTCCTCGCCGTGGATCCGGCCGAAACCGCTCTCGCCGACCCCGCCGAAGGGCAGCGCCGGGACCGAGGCGAAGGTCTGAACCGAGTTGATGCTCGTCATGCCGCTGCGCATCCGGCGCGCGAGGTCCATCGCGCGCGCCCTGGAGCGGGAGAACACCGCGCCGGCCAGCCCGTAGGACGTCGCGTTCGTCCGCTCCAGCGCCTCCTCGGCGTCGGCGACCCGGGTGATGGTGAGCGTCGGCCCGAAGGTCTCCTCCCGCACCGCGGACGACGACTCGGGGACGTCGAGGAGCACGGTCGGCAGGACGAACCCGCCGTCGACGGTGCCGCCGAGGACCGCGCGCCCGCCGGAGGACGTCGCGTCGTCGAGGTGCCGCCTCACGACGTCGGCCTGCGCGGCCATCGTCATCGGGCCGTAGGCGGCCTCGTCGTCCGAGCCGGGGCGCAGGCCGCGCACCCGCTCGGTCACCTCGGCGACGAAGCGGTCGTAGACCGGGGCGGTCGCGTAGACCCGCTCGATGCCGATGCAGGTCTGCCCCGCGTTGCTCATCGCGCCCCAGACGGCGGCGTCGGCCGCGGCGGGCACGTCGGCGTCGTCGTCGACGATCATCGCGTCCTTGCCGCCGAGCTCCATGAGCACCGGCGTGAGGGTCTCGGCGCAGGCGGCCATGACCCGCCGGCCGGTCGGCGCCGAGCCGGTGAAGGCGAGCTTGCCGACGCCGGCCCGGCAGAGCGCCGCACCGGTCTCTCCGAAGCCGGTGACGACCTGGAAGGCGTCGGCGACGTCGGGGACGGCGGCCCGCCAGGCGGCGGCGAGCCACGCGCCGACGGCGGGCGTGTGCTCGGAGGGCTTGAACACGACGGCGTTGCCGGCGGCCAGCGCGTAGGCGATCGAGCCCATCGGCGTGAACACCGGGTAGTTCCACGGGCCGATGACGCCGACGACCCCGAGCGGCTGGTACTCCAGGTACGCGGCGTGGTTGGCCGCCAGCAGCCCGGCGCGCACCCGGCGCCGGCCCAGTGTCCGGCGGGCGTGCGCGCCGGCCCAGGCCAGGTGGTCGACGGCGAGGGTGATCTCGAGGATCGCGTCGGCGCGCGGCTTGCCGTTCTCGCGGTGCACCAGGTCGGCCAGCTCGTGCACCCGCCGGGCCAGGTAGCCGCGGTAGGCGGCCAGCCGCTGCCGGCGGCCGTCGAAGCCGAGGTCGGCCCACGGCCGCGCGGCGGCCCGGGCCCGGTCGACGGCCTCCTGCACGGCCTGCGCGTCGTGCACCGGGAAGACGCCGACGACGGCGCCGGTGGCCGGGTCCGTCGACTCGAACGTCTCGGTGGTGGCGTGCCGGTCGACCGTGCCGGCGGTGGCGTCGGTGACGGTGTCGAGCTGCTCCGCGGGCGACATGTGGCGCAGGTTACCGGCGAAGTTACCGGTGCGTAGCGCCGGTCGTGGACCCGTTCGGGGGACCCGCGCGCTGCCATGCTGACCCCCGTGGTGGACCCCTTCGACACCGCGGCGCTGCGCCGGCGGGTGCTCGCCGCCTGGAGCGACTCCCCGGCGCGCTTCCGCGAGGACGCCAACGCCGAGGAGGACCTGGTCCGCGGCGGCTACCGCGACCGGCTGCTGGTCGAGCTCGCGCAGAACGCCGCCGACGCCGCGGTCCGCGCCGGCGTGCCGGGCCGGTTGCGGCTGGAGCTGGCCGACGTCGGGGGCGGGGGAGAGGTGCTGCACGCGGCCAACACCGGGGCGCCGCTGGACGCCGACGGGGTGAGCGGACTGGCGAGCCTGCGGGCCTCGGCCAAGCGGGACGAGCCCGCGACCGTCGATTGGCCCGCGGATCCGGAGGGGCCACGGCTCCCGACGGTCGGCCGGTTCGGGGTGGGCTTCGCCGCGGTGCTCGCCGTCAGCGACGAGCCGGCCGTGCACTCGACGGGCGGCGGCGTGCGCTTCAGCGCCGCACGCACCCGCGCCGAGGTCGCCGACGTGCCCGCGCTCGCCGAGGAGGTGGCCCGCCGGGAGGGCGTCGTCCCGGTGCTGCGGCTGCCGTGGCCGGCCGAGGGGGCGCCGCCGGCGGGCTACGCCACCGAGGTCGTCCTGCCGCTGCGCCCCGGCTCGCGGGCCGCCGTCCGCGCGGCGCTGGAGGAGCTCGAGGCCGAGCTGCTGCTCGCGCTGCCCGGCCTCGCGGAGGTCGAGGTGGTGGTCGACGGCGCGGTGCGGACGCTGTCCTGCACGCGCACCCGCCCGCTGGCCCGGCTGCGCGACGGCGACCGGACGACGACCTGGCGGGTGGAGGAGCGCACCGGCGAGCTGCCGGCGCAGCTGTTCGCCGACCGCCCGGTCGAGGAGCGCGCCCGCCGCGGGTACACCGTCACCTGGGCGGTGCCGCTCGACGACGACGGCCGGCCGCTGCCCCTGCCGGTGCGCCAGGTGGTGCACGCGCCGACGCCGAGCGACGAGCCGCTGTCGCTGCCCGTGCGCCTGGTCGCGCCCTTCCCGCTCGGCCCCGACCGCCGCCACGTGGCGCCGGGACCGGTCACCGACGCGCTGGTCGCCGTCGCGGCGGAGGCCTACGCCGACCTGCTCGCCGCGCTGCCGCCCGACCCCGCGGTGCTCGCCCTCGTGCCGCGGATCGGCCTGGTCGCCGCCGAGCTCGACGCCGCCCTGGGCAGCGCCGCGCTCGACCGGCTGCGGACGACGGCCTGGCTGCCTGTCGCCGGTCCGGACGGAGCGGGGGAGACCCGGCTGACCCCCGACCGCGCCGCCGTCCTCGACGAGGCCCCCGACGAGCGGGTCGCCGTCCTGGCCGGTGTCGTGCCGGGGCTGCTGCCGGCCGGCTGGTCCCGGCGGGACGGGGCGCCCGCGCTCGCCGCGCTCGGCGTGCGGCGGGTCGGGCTGGCCGAGGTCGTGGAGGCCGTCGGCGGGGTGGCCCGGCCACCGGCGTGGTGGGCCCGGCTCTACGCGGCCCTCGACGGCGCCGACCGCGAGGAGCTCGGCGCCCTCCCGGTGCCGCTGGCCGACGGCCGCACGGCGCCCGGCCCGGCCGGGGTGCTGCTCCCGGCCGACGACCTGCCGGTGGAGCGGCTCGGGCCGCTGTCGCTGCGGGTCGCCCACCCGGAGGCGGTCGCGCCGCCCGCGGCCCGGCGGCTGCTCGAGCGCCTCGGCGCCCGCCCGGCCACCGCGGCCGCGGTGCTCGCCGACCCGGCGGTGCGGGCGGCGGTCGAGCAGTCGGTGGACGCCGTCGAGGAGGGCTGGTCCGACGCCGACCCGGCCGAGCTGGCCGCCGCGGTGCTCGCCCTGGTGGCGGCGGCGGGGACCGCACCCGGTGAGCTGCCGTGGCTGGCCGAGCTCGCGCTTCCCGACGGCGGGGGCGCGTGGGCGCCGGCGGGAGAGCTGCTCCTGCCGGGCGCGCCGCTCGCCGCGGTGCTCGGCGACGGCGCGCTCGGCACGCTGGACCCGGACTTCGCCGCCACCGCCGACCCCGCGGCGCTGCGGGCGGCCGGCGTCCTGGCCACGTTCGGGCTGGTCCGCGCGGAGGACCCCGACGACCTCGACGTCGACGCCGCCGACGAGTGGGCCGACGCCGTCCTCGACCGGCTGCCGGCCGGGACGCCGCCGCCCCCGTGGCCGCCGCTGACCGCCGTCCGGGACCTCGAGCTGGTCGCCGACTGGGCCGGCGCGCTGCCCCTGCTGGCCGCGGTCGGGGAGGAGGCGTGGGCCGACGTCCTCCTCGACGGCGTCGCGGTGCCCGGCTACCTGCGGTGGTGGCTGACCACGCACCCGGTCCTCGGCGGGCAGCGCCCCGACCGGCTGCGCGCCCCCGGCAGCCGGGAGCTGCAGGGGCTCTACGACGAGGCGCACGGGCCGCCGGAGGTGCTCGGGCGGCTGCGCGTCCCCGCCACGGTGGCCGACGTGCTGGCCGACGTCGACGGCGCGCTGGACCTGCTGGACCGGCTCGGCGACCCCGCCCGCACGGTGCTGCCGCCGGTGCTGCGCACCGTGTACGCCCGGCTGGCGGTCGCCCTCGACGACGTCGACGTCGACCCGCCGCCGCGGGTCCGGGTGGCTCCCGACCGGGTGGCCGACCCGGGCCGCGAGCCGGTGGTGGTGCTCGACGCCCCGTGGCTGCAGCCGCTGGTCGACGCGCTGCTGGTGCCCGCGGGCGGCGCGCCCGGACCGGTCGCGGACCTGCTCGACCTGCCCCTGGCGAGCGAGCGCGTGCAGGCGACGGTGACCAGTGTCCCGGCGCGCCGGCAGCCGTGGCCGGCCGTGCCCGGGGCCGGGCTGGCCGCCGCCCGGCTCGGGGTCGCGGAGCTGACCGGCGAGGTCGCCGTCCACGAGCCGCTGCTCGCCGGCGGCCGGCCGGTCCCCTGGTGGCCGGACGCCGACGTCGACCACGTGGACGGCACCCCGGGCGCCCTCGGCCGGGCGCTGGCCTGGCGGGCCGGGGTCTGGCCGCTGCGGCAGGCGCTGGCCGAGGCGTTCGCCGAGCCCCGCCGCGCCGCCGACCTCGCCGCGGAGGACGCGGTCGGCTAGCGGAGGACCCCGGCCCCTGCCCCCGCCGCGGGGCCGCGCCGGGGGAGGCAGGGGGTCCCCCTACTGCCAGCGGGGGGCGGCCAGCGCGCCGGGCGCGTGCCCGTGCGCCGAGGGCCGTCCGACCGGCGCCCGGCCGGACGGGCCCGCACCCGGCGCCGGGGCGCTCGACCGCCAGCACCGGTACAGCGACAGCCACTGCTCGGTGGTGAGCGCTGACGCCCGGGCGGTGGGCGGCAGGCCGGCGGTCCGCAGCCACCGCACGCCGGCGAGCCCCGGCAGCCGGGCCCGCAGCACCGCTCCGAGCGCGGCGCCCGGGGAGGCGAGGACGGCGGACGCGAGCCGGTCGAAGGCGTCGGCGTCGGACGGGGGGAGCGCGGCGTGGGCGGCGGTGGCCGCGGCGCCGAGGGGACGGACGGGACGTGACACGGGTGCCTCCTGGAGGAGGTCGGACCGGCCGCGGGCAGCCGGCAGCCAGGGAGGAACGCGCCCGGCGGACGGGCGGAGGGGGAGCGGGGAACCGGGGCTCGACCCGCGGGCGTCCCGGCGGGGACGCGGGCGTCGTCGTGAGGGGGCTCAGGAGCGCATGGGGGGACCGTAGGTCGGCGGTCCCCGCCGGTCGACCGCTTTTCCGGGGTCAGCCCCGGCCGTCGTCCCCCGGCGTCCGGGTGCCGGCGGCCCGGGCGGCCTTCTCCGCCTGCCTGGCCTGGTGGGCCTCCCAGCGCTCCCGGTCGCGGGCGCGGGCGCCGGCGGTGCGCTGGCGCTTGACCGCGCGCCGGCGGGCGCGGGCGAGCTCCCGCTGCTCGAAGTCCGGGTGCTGCTCCCAGTCGCCGGCCATCGCCAGGACGACGAGCAGCACGAAGCCGAACACGATGAACGCGGTGGCGACGATGACGTTGCCCACGGCGGCCAACGCGACGACGGACACCGCCGCCCAGATCAGACCCGCCAGCACCAGCCGCCACCTGCTCACGCCGACCAGTATCCCCGCGCCCGCCACCGGCCGGTGGCGGCTGCACCGGGCCGGTGAGCAGCGGCTGCACGACGCCGGGCAGCAGATGTGAGACGGACCCGGACCCTTGCGCGCCACAGGCCCCGCGCCTACCGTCCGGTGTGCGGTTCAACCATCAGCCGTGCACGTCAGCACCGGACTCCGCGCCGTGGTGCGGCCCTCGCCGCTCTCCTCCGTACGGGCCCGCTCTCCCGCGAGGAGTGCACCGTGACCACCCTCTCACCGAGCCCCACCGACGAACTGCTGACCGTCGACAGCGCCACCGTCGACGGCACCGCCCGCCTGGTCCTGGCCGGTGAGGTGGACTGCTCCACCGCCCCGCTGCTGCGCCGTGCCCTCGATGCGGCCTTCGCCGACGAGCCGCGCGGGATCACCGTGGACCTCGAGGCGGTCACCTTCCTGGACTCGGCCGGCCTGTCGACGCTGGCCATCGCGCACCGGACCGCCGCGGCGCAGGGCGTCCGGCTGCGGGTGCTGGTCGGGACCCGCGCCGTGGCCCGGGCACTGCAGGTCACCGGCCTGTGGGACCTCCTCGGCGTCGAGCAGGTCGAGCCCGGCGCCGGCGCCGCCTGAGGTAAGGACCTCCCTCCCCGGTCCGGCTGCGCGGACGCCGGTCCGGGGGAGCACACTCGGCGGCGCCGGGACGAGACGGTGCCGGCCGAGTCGAGGAGGAGGACGCCGTGCGCGACGCGGTCATCTGTGAGCCGTTGCGGACCCCGGTCGGGGGCTTCGGGGGCTCGTTGCGGGACGTGCCCGTGCAGGACCTGGCCAGCACCGTCGTCCGCGCGCTGATGGAGCGCACCGGCCTGCCGCCGGAGTCGGTCGACGACGTCGTCCTCGGCCACTGCTACCCGACGATGGAGGCACCGGCGATCGGCCGGGTCGCCGCCCTCGACGCCGGCCTCCCGGTGACCGCCGCGGGCATCCAGGTCGACCGCCGCTGCGGGTCGGGCCTGCAGGCGGTGCTCTACGCGGCGATGCAGGTGCAGACCGGCTCGGCCGAGGTCGTGCTGGCCGGCGGTGCCGAGTCGATGAGCAACGCGCCGTTCTACTCGACCGCCATGCGCTGGGGCGTCAAGGCCGGCCCGGGCGTCCTGCTGCAGGACGGCCTGGCCCGCGGCCGCGTCACCGCCGGCGGGGTCGACCACCCGGTGCCCGGCGGCATGCTCGAGACCGCCGAGAACCTGCGCCGTGACTACGAGATCGGGCGCGAGGAGCAGGACGAGTACTCCGTCCGCAGCCACCGGCGCGCCGCCGCCGCCACCGAGGCCGGCCGCTTCGCCGACGAGATCGTCCCGGTGACCGTCAAGGGCCGCAAGGGCGACACCGTCGTCGACCGCGACGAGCACATCCGCCCCGACTCGAACGTCGAGACCCTCGCGAAGCTGCGCCCGATCATGGGCAGGGACGACCCCGAGGCCACCGTCACCGCCGGCAACGCCAGCGGCCAGAACGACGGCGCCGCGATCTGCGTCGTCACCTCGCCGGAGAAGGCCGCCGAGCTCGGGCTGCGCCCGCTGGCCCGGATCGTGTCGTGGGCGGTGGCCGGCGTCCCGCCGAAGACCATGGGCATCGGCCCGGTCCCGGCGACGGCCAAGGCGCTCGACCTCGCCGGCCTCAAGCTCTCCGACGTCGACCTCATCGAGCTCAACGAGGCCTTCGCCAGCCAGGTCCTCGCGGTGACCCGCGAGTGGGGCTTCACCGAGGCCGACTTCGACCGGATGAACGTCAACGGCTCGGGCATCTCCCTCGGCCACCCGGTCGGCGCCACCGGCGGTCGCATCCTCGCCACGCTGATCCGGGAGATGGCCCGCCGCGAGGCCCGCTACGGCCTGGAGACCATGTGCATCGGCGGCGGGCAGGGCCTCGCCGCGCTCTTCGAGCGGGTGTAGCACCCCGCCCGGCGGGGACGGGGGCTGCCCGGCATGATCGGCCGGCAGCCCCCGAGCCCCAGGAGAACGCCCCCATGAGCGAGACCCCCGCCCGCGTCGCGATCGTCACCGGCGCCGCCCGCGGCATCGGCGCGGCCACCGCGCTGCGCCTGGCCGCCGACGGCTTCGCCGTCGCGGTGATCGACCTCGACGAGTCCTCGACCGCGGGCACCGTGCAGGCGATCGAGGCCGCCGGGGGACGCGCGCTGGGCGTCGGGGCCGACGTGGGCGACCCCGAGCAGGTGCAGGCCGCCGTCGACCGGGTCGCCGCCGAGCTCGGCCCGCCGGTCGTGCTGGTCAACAACGCGGGCGTCACCCGCGACAACATGCTGTTCAAGATGACCGACGCCGACTGGGACCTGGTCATGCACGTGCACCTGCGCGGCTCGTTCCTCATGGCCCGCGCCGTGCAGCGGTACATGGTCGACGCCCGGTGGGGCCGGATCGTCAACCTGTCGAGCACCTCGGCGCTGGGCAACCGCGGCCAGGCCAACTACGCCACCGCCAAGGCCGGCCTGCAGGGCTTCACCAAGACCCTGGCCGTCGAGCTGGGCAAGTTCGGCGTGACCGCCAACGCCGTCGCCCCCGGCTTCATCCAGACCGAGATGACCAAGGCCACCGCCGAGCGGATCGGCCGGGACTGGGAGGAGTACGTGGCCGAGCGCGCCGCGGCCATCCCGGTGGCCCGGGCCGGTGTGCCCGAGGACATCGCGCACACCGTGTCGTACTTCGTCAGCGAGGGTGCCGGCTTCGTCTCCGGCCAGGTCGTCTACGTCGCCGGCGGCCCCCGCACCTGACGGGCCCCGCCAGGGGGGCCGTCAGGACGACGGGTCGCGGTCGGGATAGCGGGCGCGGGCCAGCGCGTACACCCCGAACGCGGCGAACCCGGCCGCGACGACGGTCAGCAGCACCGGGCCGGCGCCGGTGCCCCCGATGGCGGTCACCGCGCCGTCCAGGCCCGTGGCGGTGCTGACGTCGGCCGTCGTCGCCGCGCGGAACAGCAGGACGCCGACGACGCCGAACGCCACGCCCTTGGCCGCGTAGCCGACCCGCCCGATCACCTCGATGACCGGCTCCCAGCGGTCGGGCGCGGCGGGCAGGTCGATGTCGCGCATGAAGCCGCCGGTGACCCCGCGCAGCAGCGAGTAGGCCCCGAGCCCGACGACGCCGACCGCGGCGGCCGCCACCGCGACCGCGCCGCCGGGCACCTCGAGCGTCTCGCCGGTCAGCTCGCGCAGCCGCTCGTCGGCCTCGTACTCCGCGCCCACGGCGAACAGCAGCGCGGTGACCGCGAGCACGGCGTAGACGGCCGACTTGGCCAGGCACTTGGCGCACACGACCGCCGTCCGGGTGCGGTGCTCGCGGTCGAGCAGCCCCCGCCACCACAGCAGCACCTCACCGCCCTGCCACAGCGCCAGCGCCAGCATCCCCAGGCCGATCGCCCACAGCAGCACCGACCCGCCAGGGGTGCCTGCGACCGTCTGCAGTGCGCCGGTCTGGTCGGCGTCGGTGCTCCCCGCGCCGCGGGCCACCTGCCAGGTCAGCCAGCCGATGAGCAGGTGGACGACGCCGTAGGCCACCAGCCCGACGCGCGCCGCGGCGGCCAGCACCGGGTGGTCGGTGACCTCCCGAGCCGCCTCCACCGCCCGGTGCACACGGTCCAGCAGGGCCCGTGGCCCCCTCCCGGGGCCCATCCCGCGCGTGCGAGGGGTGGGGAGGAGGGGGTCCTCCATCAGGTGCGCTCGGGATAGCGCGCCCGCACGAAGCAGAACGCGCCGAACGCGGCGATGCCCAGCGCGACGAGCGTGAGCAGCACGCGGCCGAACGGTGCGTCGAGGATGGTCCGCAGCGCGCCGTCGAGTCCCGCGGACTGCGCGGGGTCGACGGTGACCGCCGCGTACACCAGCAGCGCCCCGACGACGCCGAGCGCGATGCCCTTGGCCGGGTAACCGACCTGGCCGAGCCGGGTGACCAGGCGCTCGGCACCGGGGGGCGCCGCGGTGAGGTCGATCTCCTCGAGGAAGCTCTTCTTCAGGCCCTTGAGGACGTGGTGCACGCACACCCCGATGACGACGAGCCCCGCCAGGCCCACCAGCCAGCGCCCGCCAGGCCAGCCGAACACGCCCGCCGTGGCCTGCTGCTGCTGGCCGGCGCTGGACTGCCCGCCGCCGGTGGCGAAGCGGAACGCCAGGACCGCCAGCGCCGCGTAGACGACGGTCTTGGCCACCGCCTTCACCGTCTTGGTGACGGCGCGCTTCCGGACGTCGCCGGACGCCGACCAGCCCGACCGCCAGCGCAGCACCTCGGCGGCCTGCCAGAGCGCCAGCGCGACCAGGCCGACGGCCAGCACCCACAGCAGCGGCTTACCCACCGGTGAGGCGGCCAGCGTGGCCAGCGCGCCCGACTGGTCGGCCGACTGCCCGCCGCCGCCCCAGGCCAGCTGCAGGGCCAGCCAGGCCACGAGCACGTGCACCACCCCGTAGGCGATGAGCCCCACCCGGGCCAGGTGCTCCAGGGCGTCGCTGTCCCCCGCCCGGCCGGCGGCACCCGTCGTCGTGCGCTGCCCGCCCATGGTCGGTCTCCTCTCGGCGCCCCCGTGTGACGGATCAGCGTGGCACAACGGGCCCCCGCCCGCCGCGTCGTCCGGCGCGGTCGGCCCGCGGGTGGCGATCGCCGGGTCGACCGGCCCGTCCAGCGCCCCGCCGGGTGCGCCGCGGAGCGGGTGGCGGGCGTGCGGGACACTGGGCCCGTGGTCAACGGGACGACGGCACGCACGGCACGACGGACGACGACCGGCACGCGCAGCGCGCAGGAGACGGCGCGGCGGGCGTGGCCGGTCCGGGCGGGACTCGGCGTGCTGCTGGTCGTCCTCGCGGTGGTCGCCGTGGTGACCGGTGACCTCGGCGCCCGGCTGCTGCTCGGTGCCCTCGGCGTGCTCGCCGCCCTCCGCGGTGCGGTCCTGCTGCGCGCCGGCGCGGCCCTGCCCGGCGGCCTGGCCGTCGCCGAGGGCGTCGCCGCCGCCGTGGTGGCGGTCGTCTCCGCGGCCGCCACCGCCTGGGTGCTGCTCGCCGGCGTGCCGCTGGCGCTGCTCGCCGCCGCGGCGGTCGCCCTCGCCCGCGGCGGCACGACCCGCCGCGCGGGCTCCGCGCTGACGGTCTGGGCGGTCCTGGTGACCGGGCTGCTGGCCGCGACCGCCGCCGTCGTGGGCACCGACCGCGCGGCCGGCGTCGCCACGGCCGTCGCCGCGCTGGTGACCGGCCTGGCCGCGGTGCCGCTCCTGGTCGGCGCGGCCGGGCTGCGCGCCGTCGCCGCGCGGCCGGTGCCGGCCCGCCCGGCCGGGTGCGCCGGCTGCGCGTGCGCGGCGGGCGGCTGCGGCAGCGCCTGAGCCCGGGCTGGTTCCGGCCGGGGGAGTCCCGGGGTAGGAGCCGGGCGTGAGCGGACACGTCTTCGTCGTCGGCGCCGACCTGACCCGCCTGGTCTGCGACGACGTCCTCGTGCCCACCGGCCGCAGCCTGCGGGTGGCCGGCAGCTGGCGGGACCTGCTGCCCGACGACCTGGTCGCCGACGAGGACGCCGAGGGCGTCTGCGTCGACCTCGCCTGGTCGGGCGCCGAGCGCGTGGTGCAGGTCCCCGGGACGGGCGACCGGCGGGTCTGGCTGCTCGACACCGTCGACGACTGCGGCCGCGGCCTGGACTGGCTGCTCGAGGGCGCCCGCGAGGCGCTGGCCGCCGTCGCCCGCCGCGCGGTCGGCGAGCCGGTGCACGGGCGGGCGCGGCGGCTGGTCGGCCTGCCGGCCCTGGGCACCGGCTGGGGCGGGGCCGCCGGGCGCCGCGGCGACCTGCTGCAGCAGCTGCTGCCGGTACTGCGGGACGCGGCCGCCGAGCACGGCTTCGACGTCGCCCTGGTGCTGCGCGGGCCCAGCGACCTGGCCGCCGCCCAGCGGATCCGCCGCGGCACGGCCGGCTGGGACCTGCCCGACCCGCTGCGGGCGCTGGCCGAGCAGCTGGGGGAGCGGGCGCGCCGCGGGCAGCTGGCGCTGTTCATCGGCGCCGGCGTCAGCGCCGCGGCGGGGCTGCCCACCTGGGAGCAGCTGCTCGACGAGCTGGCCGGGCGCTCCGGCCTGGACGGGGACCTGCGCGCCGGGCTGTCCCAGCTGCCCCCGCAGGACTCCGCGGCGCTGCTGGCCCGCGAGCTGGGGCGCGAGCGGCTCGAGGAGTTCGTGCAGGAGCGCTTCGGCCCCGGCCCCTACGCGCTGGCCCACGCCCTGATCGCCGACCTGCCGGTGCAGGAGTTCGTGACCACCAACTACGACCCGCTGGTCGAGCTGGCCGCCGCCGACATCGGCCGGGAGCTGTCGGTGCTGCCCTACGACGAGGCGCAGCCGGGCCGGCCGTGGCTGCTCAAGCTGCACGGCGACGCCGCGCACCCCGCCAGCGTCGTGCTGACCCGCGAGGAGTACCTGCAGCTGGGTGACTCGCGGGCCGCGCTGGCCGGTGTCCTGCACTCGCTGCTGCTCACCCGGCACGTGCTCTTCGTGGGCACCTCGATGCTCGACGACGACCTGATCCGCATCGCCCACCAGGTGCGCAGCGCCGTCAACGGGCCCGGCCGCGAGCCGCGCCACCGGTCGGGCACCGTGCTGGCGCTGCGCGAGGACCCCGCCCGCAGCCGGCTGTGGGAGCAGGACGTCGAGACCGTCGCGATGTCGCGCGCCGACACCCCGGCCCCCGAGGCCGCCCGGCGGCTGGAGGTGCTGCTCGACCTCATCGGCTGCCTGTCCACCCCGCCCACCGGGTACCTGCTCGACCCCGCCTACCGCGGGATGCTCGACGACGACGAGCGCGGGCTGGCCGAGGCGCTGCAGGCCGTCGCCGCCCGGGTGCCCGAGGGGTCGGCGACGACGTCGGCGGCCGGGGAGGTCGCCGCCCTGCTGCGCCGGCTGGGTCACGGCCGCTCGGCGGGCCGCCGCGACGACCGGTCGCCCGGCGAGAGCCCCCCGGACGGGGCCACCGAGCCGCGCGACGACCGCGTGCAGGAGCAGCGGCCCGGGTGAGCGCCCCCGGGTGAGCGACGTGGCGGGACCGGCGGTCGCGGCGACGCCGACCGCGGTTGTCCGGCCACGGCCCTGGGCAGGGGGTCCGGCATGCCACGCCTGGAGAACGGCCTCGCCCTGCTGACCAAGGGCTACGCCTGGATGCCCGACCTGCGCCGCGCCCGCGGCCTGCGCGCGGCCGGCACCCGGCTCGGCGGGCTGCCCGCGGTCGCCGTCGAGGGTCCCGAGGCCGCGCGGTTCCTCTACGACGAGGACCACGTGCACCGTGCGCACGCCATCCCCGAGCCGGTGCAGGGGACGCTGTTCGGCAAGGGCGCGGTGCACACCCTCGACGGGGAGGCCCACCGGGTGCGCAAGGCGATGTTCGTGTCGGTGCTCATGGACCCCGCCGCCGTCGAGGCCCTGGTGCAGCGGGCCTGCGCGGACTGGGACACCGCCGCGCGGGAGTGGGCGACCCGGCCGGAGGTCGTGCTGTTCGACGAGTCGGCGCGGGTCATCGCCGGCGCGGTCACCCGGTGGGCCGGTGTCCCGCTGACGCGGGACGAGGTACCGGCGCTGGCCCGTGACCTGCTCGCGATGGTCGACAGCTTCGCCAGCGCCGGCCCCCGGCACTGGCGGGCGCGGCGGGCGCGGGGCCGCCGCGAGGACTGGCTGGCGGGGATCGTCGAGCAGGTCCGCGCGGGGGAGGACGTGGCGCCGCCGGGGTCGGTGCTGCAGGTGGTGGCCGCGCACCGCGACGCCGACGGCGGGCTGCTGGACCCGCGGGTGGCCGCCGTCGAGCTGCTCAACGTCATCCGCCCGACCACCGCCGTCGCCTGGTTCACGGCCTTCTCCGGGCACGCGCTGGCCCGGTGGCCGCAGCACCGCGCGCGGCTGGCCGGCGCCGACGCCGCGTTCGCCGAGGCCTGGGCGCACGAGGTGCGCCGCTTCTACCCGTTCGCGCCGTTCATCGGCGGCCGGGCGCCGCAGCGGCTCGAGTTCGGGGGGCAGACGATCCCGCGCAACTCCATGGTGCTGCTCGACGTCTACGGGCAGGGCCACGACCCGGACCTGTGGGAGGACCCCTACACCTTCCGGCCCGAGCGCTTCCTCGGCCGGGAGATCGGGGAGTTCGACCTCGTGCCCCAGGGCGGCGGCGACCCGCGGACCAACCACCGCTGCCCCGGCGAGCAGATCACCGTCGCGCTGCTGGCCGCGCTGGCCCCGCAGCTGGCCAGGGCGCCGTTCGAGATCCCCGCCGACCAGGACCTCACGATCTCGCTGCGCCGGATCCCGGCACGCCCGGCCAGCGGCGTCGTCCTCCGGCCCACCGCGCGCTGAGGCCCGGCCGTCCTGCAGGGGCCCTGCAGGACGGCCCGTCGTCAGGCCGCGGCGGTCTCCAGCCGGGACAGCACCGCCGGCAGCGGGCCGGGGGCGAGCACGACCAGCCGCTGGGTGGCGCGGGTGAGCGCCACGTAGAGGTCGTTGACCCCGCGCACGCCCTCGTCGAGCACCCCCTGCGGGTCGACGACGACCACCGCGTCGAACTCCAGTCCCTTGGCCTCGCCGGGGGTCAGCACGACCGGGCCGAGCGAGGAGTCCGCGCCGGGGCCGGACTGCACGTCGGGGCGCAGCTCACGCAGCGCCGCGACGACTCCGGCCACCCGGCTCGGCGGCACCAGCACCGCCGTCGTCCCCTCGTTCCCGGCCAGCTCCGCGGCCACCGACGCCACCCGCCCGGCCAGCCGCGCCGACCCGGTCGTCTCGGCCACCGGCGGCCTCCCCCCGGTGCGCACGGAGCGCGGCGGCCGGGCGTCCGAGCCGCCGGCGGCCAGCACGTCGGCGGCGACCTCCATGACCTCGGCCGGCGTCCGGTAGTTGACCGTCAGCTCCTCCAGCCGCCAGGCGTCACCGACGTGCGGGCGCAGCACGGCGTCCCAGCGGTCCGCACCGGCCAGGCTGCCGGTCTGCGCCACGTCGCCGACCACGGTCATCGACCGGGTGGGGCAGCGGCGCACCAGCAGCCGCCAGGCCATCGGAGAGAGCTCCTGCGCCTCGTCGACGACCACGTGCCCGAAGGTCCAGGTGCGGTCGGCGGCGGCCCGCTCGGCGGTGGTGCGCAGGTCCAGCTCGCGGTGCCGGTCGGCCAGGTCCTCGGCCGACAGCAGGTCGCCGGCGCTGAGCACCTCCGCCTCCAGGTGCTCGTCCTCGAGGTCCACCGAGCGGGAGCCGTGCAGCACGTCGAGCGTCTCCTGCGCCCGGGCCAGCGCCCGCCGGCGGTCGCGGTCGGCGCGGGCCCGCTGGGCGCTGTCGTCGAAGCCGAGCAGCTCCTCGGCCTCCTCGAGCAGGGGGACGTCGGCCGGCGTCCAGGCTGCCGGGGAGGCGGCGCTCCCGCGCGGGCGGTGCAGCAGCGCCCGGTCGGCGTCCGACCACCCGGGGGTGGCCGCCGCGATGCGGGCCGGGTCGGCGTAGAGGTCGGCCAGCAGCCGCTCGGGGGTCAGCACCGGCCACAGCTGGGCCAGCAGCGACCGGACGCCGGGTTCCCCGGCCACCTCGCGGCGCAGCGCGGCGAGGTCGTCGGAGTCGAACAGGTCCCGGCCGACGTCGATGCCCGCGCCGATCCGCTCGGCGTAGCGGCGGGTGAGCAGGTCGACCACCCGCCGGACGAACACCGGCCGGGCCAGGTTGTGCAGCGGGTCGGCGCGGCGCGCGGCGTTCTGTGCCCGGACGACGTCGATCGGCCGCAGCCGCAGCGCGAACCCGTCGACGAGGACCTCCCGAGGCGAGTCGGGCACGACCTGCCGGTCGGCGATCGCGGCGCGCAGCACGTCGACCATCTCCAGCCGGCCCTTGACCGCCGCGGCCTGCGGTGACTCCTCCCCGCGGGCGTCGAGGCCCGGCCGCAGCTGGCCGAGCCCGGCGAGCAGCACGCCGGTCTCGCCCAGGGAGGGCAGCACGTCGGCGATGTAGCGCAGGAAGGTCGGTGTGGGCCCGACGACGAGCAGGCCGCGCCGCGCCAGCCGCTCGCGGTGCGTGTACAGCAGGTAGGCCGCGCGGTGCAGGGCCACCGCCGTCTTGCCGGTGCCCGGCCCGCCCTGGACGACCAGCACGCCGCGGTCGTCGGCGCGGATCACCCGGTCCTGCTCGGCCTGGATGGTCCGGACGATGTCGGTCATCCGCCCGGTGCGGGAGGCGTCCAGGGCGGCCAGCAGCGCCGCCTCGCCGGTGAGGCCGGACCCGGCGACCCCGTCGGTGAGCACCTCGTCGTCGAGCCGGACGACGGTGCGCCCGCGGGTGCGGATGTGCCGGCGCCGCCCGATGCCCAGCGGGTGCACGGGGGTGGCCGTGTAGAAGGGCCGGGCCGCGGGCGCCCGCCAGTCGACCAGCGCGGGGTCGCTCGCGGCGTCGTCGGCGGGCAGGCCGATCCGGCCGATGTAGAGGGGGCCGTCGTCGAGACGGTCGATGCGGCCCACGCACAGGCCCGCCTCGGCGGCGTCGAGGGCGGTGACCCGCTCGGTCTGGAACCGCACGGTGGCGTCGCGCTCCTGCAGCGCCTGCGGGTCGACGGCCGGCCAGGTGATGGCCTGGCGCAGCCGCCGGGTGGCCAGCTCCCGGGCGGCGTCGAGCCGGGTGTAGAGGTCGGTGACGTAGTGCTGCTCGCGGGTGAGCTCGGGGTGGGGGACGACGTCGGACCGGGTCGTCGACAATGCACGTCCTCTGCTAGAATGGCCGTCAGTTCTCTTCCGCCGCCATTTCCGCGCCATTCCCGGCGCGCGCGGCAATCGACCATCCTGCGCCATTCCGGGCCCCGCTGTCACCCCTTCCCGACGTGTGCCGCGTCTCGCGCAGGCAGGCGTCGAGCGCCGCGGCCAGCTCGGCGGGCCGGCTGAGGGCGGCCAGGTGACCGCCGGGCACCTCCTCGACGTCGAGACCCAGTCGCTCGCGGGCCACCCGCCGCTGCAGCGCCGGGGGGAAGAACCGGTCGTCGCGGCCGGCCAGCACCCGGGTGGGAACGGCCGGCCAGGCGGCGAGCGGCCACGGCTCGGTGAACGGGGTGCCCGACTGCTCCCCGGCGTGCGCGGCGCCCGCGGCCCACACCTCCGCCGGGACGTCGTGCGAGAAGTCCGACCCGACGTCGTCGTCCTCCGGGCGGCCCTGCGCCCGCGCGCACGCCGCGCGGGCGCCGGCCTGGTCGACCGCCTCCCACCACTGCCCGCCGGTCTCCCCGGGCCGCGGCACCATCGCGTTGAGCAGGACCAGCAGCCGCACCGGCCGGCGCGCGGCGACCAGCGGTGCGGTCAGCCCGCCCATCGACTGCCCCAGGACCACGACGTCGCCGTCCACCGCACCACCGTCGGCGCCCGCCGACCCGAGGGCGGCGAGCGCCACGTCGGTGTAGGTGCGCAGGCCCGCGGCGTCGTCGCCGGCCGGCAGGTCCACGGCGACCGCCCGGTGCCCGCGCCGCTCGAGCTCGGGCACCAGGCGGTGCCAGTACCAGGCGCGCCCGCCGGCACCGGGGACCAGGAGGAAGGTGGTGTCCACCTGCTCCTGACCGCCCGGCGGCCCGGGACTCATCGGCCGGCGCCGGTCAGAAGAGCGTGCGCAGCGCCTCGGCCACCAGGCCCCCGGTCGGCTCGGCGTCCTCCATCTGCGCGGGGACCGCCGGCTCCTCGCCGGTCAGCGAGCGGATGCCGCCGTCGGCGACGGCGTCGTCGGAGGCCAGGCCGTAGCCGTACTCGACGGTGGTCTCCCAGTAGAGCCAGCCGTCGGCCTCGGCGAACACGTAGCTGACCGACGCGTACTCGTAGGACGTCACGTACGCCGGCTCCGACCAGTCGGCGTAGCCGTCGTCGTCGTGGTCGTGGGCCAGCGTGTCGATGGAGCCGTCGAGGTCGGTGTCGGCGCCCCACACGTCGGGCAGCGCGTTGACGGTCGTGTCCACGCCGACCTCCTCGACGTGGCCGTCCTCGTCGCTGTCGAAGGCGAAGGTGTCGGCCCAGCCGTCGAGGTCGGTGTCGACGGCGACCTGCTCGACGAGGCCGTTCTCGTCCCGGTCGATCGCCCAGGTGTCCTCGTAGCCGTCGCCGCTGTCGTCGAAGGCGTAGGCGTCGTGGTGGCCGTCGGCGTCGGTGTCGTAGGCGTTGTGGGCGTACGGGTCGGCCGACGCGGTGCCCGCGGTGGCGAACACCGTGGCGAGCGCGGCCACGGGGACGGCGGTGCGCAGCAGGGTGCGGGTGGTGCGGGTGCGGGTCATGGCGGGGCCCTTCCTCGGTCGGGAGCCGTCGTCGGCTCGCTGCCGGGACGCTGACGCGGGCCACCTGCACCGCACTGGGACCCGTCTTGGACGCCGGCTTGCAGACCGCCTGTGGCGGCAGGACGGGCGCCGGTGGCCCGCGTGAGCCGCGTGACGCGCCGGTGTCCGCTCGCAACCGCGATGTCATCGAGACGTCATGACGGGTGACTACCGTCGGGGGCTCACCCGGACGACGAGGAGAACCATGAGCACCACCACGACCGAGCGGACCACGGACCGGGCGACGGGTCGGATGACCTGGACCTGCCCGAACTGCCGCGTCGAGACCACCACCGCCAAGAAGCGCTGCACCGACTGCGGCACGTCGCGCTGGTGACCCCTCGCACCCGGCTCCCTGCGGGTCCCTCCCCCGGTGCGGGGTAGGGGACCCCCCTCCTCCAGCACCCGTCCTGCCCGCCCGGCGCGGTCGACGGCCCGACGGGCGTCGCGGCGCGGTTCCGGCTCGGAGCGGTGCGCCCCCGGACGGCGACAGGGACGGCGCCGTCCGTTACGTTCGGAGCGTGAGCGCGATCACGCGGAACTGTGTGCGCGTGAGCGGCCCGGAGGCCGGCCGGCCGATGCTGTTCGCCCACGGGTTCGGCTGCGACCAGACCATGTGGCGGGCCGTCGCGCCCGGCTTCGCCGCCGACCACCGGGTGGTCACCTTCGACCACGTGGGCTCGGGCGGCTCCGACATCTCGGCCTACGACCCGCAGCGCTACGGATCGCTGCGCGGCTACGCCGACGACGTCGTCGACATCTGCCGGACGCTGGAGCTGACCGACGTCGTCTACGTCGGCCACTCGGTGAGCGCGATGATGGGCGTCCTCGCCGTCGCGCAGGCGCCGGAGCTGTTCGGCGCGATGGTGATGGTCGGCCCCAGTCCCCGCTACGTCGACGAGCAGGGCTACTCCGGTGGCTTCTCGCGCGCGGACGTCGCCGCGCTGCTGGACTCCCTGGACAGCAACCCCCTGCAGTGGTCGGCGGCGCTGGCGCCGGTGGTCGCGGGCCCCGGCAACCCGGGGGTGGCCGAGGAGCTGGCCGAGAGCTTCTGCCGCACCGACCCCACGGTGGCCCGCCAGTTCGCGCGGGTCACCTTCCTGTCCGACAACCGCGCCGACCTGCCCGGGGTCTGTGTCCCGACGCTGGTCCTGCAGTGCAGCGAGGACGCGATCGCCCCGGAGGCCGTGGGCCGCTACGTGCACGAGAACGTGCCCGGCAGCGTCTTCACGAAGCTGTCGGCCACCGGGCACTGCCCGCACCTGTCGGCGCCGGAGGAGACCACGGCGGCCATCCGCGCCTTCCTCCGCCGCATCGAGAGCTGACCGGGCCGGCCGGCATGGACCGTGCGGAGAACGGGCCCCGGGACGAGGGACTGGCCCGGCTGCTCGAGGAGGACCCCGCGGACCTCTACGAGAACGCGCCCTGCGGCTACCTGTCGATGGTCCCCGACGGGCGCGTGGTCAAGGTCAACGGCACCTTCTGCGCCTGGACCGGACGGCACCCCGACGACGTACGCGGCCGGCGGCTGCCCGACCTGCTCAGCGCCGGCGGCCGCGTGTTCTACGAGACCCACCTCGCGCCGCTGCTGCGGCTGCAGGGGGCGGTGCGGGAGGTGGCGCTCGACGTCGTCCGCGCCGACGGGTCGGTGCTGCCCTGCCTGCTCAACGCCGTGGAGGTCCGCGACGCCGAGGGGCAGCCGGTGCTCGTGCGCGCCACGGTCTTCGAGGCGACGTCGCGACGGCGCTACGAGCGGGCGCTGCTGAGCGCGCAGCGGGCCGCCGCGGACTCCGAGGCCCGGGCGCGGACCCTGCAGCAGGTGGTGTCCGAGCTCGCCGCCGCCTCCTCGGCCGAGCAGGTCGCCGACGTGGTGGTGCGCCGTGCGCGGTCGGCGGTCGAGGCCGGCGGCGCCGGGTTGTGGCTGGCCGAGCCCGTCCCGGGGGAGCGGGTCGAGGGGCAGCCGGTCCCGGTCACCCTCGCGGCCGCCGACGGGCTGTCGGCCGAGCTGCTCGTCGAGCTGGCCACGGCGGCACCGGCGGGGGCCGAGCTGGTGCGCACGGGCGGGGTGCGGGCGGCGCCGGTCGGGCCCGAGCTGCGGCAGCGCTGGCCCGGCCTGGCCGCGACCATGACCGAGGCCGGGCAGGAGGCGCTCGTCGTCGTCCCGGTGTCGGCCGCCGACGACCGCCACCTGGGCGCCCTCGTCCTCGTCCTCGGCGTCACCGACGACAGCGAGCTGATCAGCCTCTCCGAGCCCGGCACCCGCGGCGCGCTGGTGCCGGCCGACGCCGAGCTGCTGGCCACCCTCGGCCGCCAGGCCGGGCAGGCGCTGGAGCGGGTCCGGCTGTACGAGGAGACGGTGCGCCAGGCGGCCCGCTCGGCGTTCCTGCTCGACGCCGCCCGGCTGCTGGCCGCGCCGAGCGAGGTCGGGGAGACCGTCGAGCGGCTGGCCGAGCTGGCGGTGCAGCAGCTGGCCGACATCTGCGTCATCGACCTGGTGACCGAGCGCGGGCTGGTCGCGCCGGTGGTGGCGCACGCCGACCCGGCCCGCCGGCACCTGGTCGAGCAGCTGCGCGACGAGCACCTGCCGCGCCGCGACGGCAGCCACCCGAGCGTCCGGGCCATGGTCGAGCACCGCACGATCTGGGCGCGGGGGGTCGACCCGCCCCTGATGGAGCTGCTGAGCACCTCGCCGGAGCACCTGGAGGTCACCCGGGCGCTCGAGCTCGCCGACCTCATCTGCGTGCCCCTGATGGTCGAGGGCCGGCCGCTCGGTGTCATCTCGCTGGGCGCCGACGCCCGCCGCGGGCGGTTCACCGAGGCCGACGTCGAGACCGCCGAGCAGCTGGCGCTGCAGATGTCGCAGGGCATGGACGTCGCCCAGCGCTTCGAGCTCGAGTCGCGCACCTCCCACACGCTGCAGGGCAGCCTGCTCCCGCCGGACCCGCCCGAGGTGCCCGGGCTGGCCCTGGCGGTGCGCTACCTGCCGGGCAGCCGCGGCGCCGACGTCGGCGGGGACTTCTACGACGTCGTCCCGCTGCCCGGCGGCACCGACGTCGCGCTCGCCGTCGGTGACGTCGTCGGCCACGACGTCACCGCCGCCGCGACGATGGGGCAGCTGCGCAGCGTGCACCGGGCGCTGCTGGTCGACCGGCCGCGGCCCGGGGCGCTGGTCGAGCGGCTGCACGACAGCTGGCCGCTGCTCGGGCTGCCGCGGATGGCCACCGCGCTGTTCGCCACGCTGCGCCCGTCGACCGGGGAGCTGCGGATCGCCTCGGCCGGGCACCTGCCGCCGCTGCTGGTGACCGGCGGGCGCGCGGAGCTGCTGCCGGTGTCCCCGGGCCGCGTCCTGGGGGCGCCGCCCGGCCCGGCGCCGGAGTGGTCGGGCCGGCTGCCGGCCGGCGCGTCGCTGGTGCTGTTCACCGACGGGCTCGTGGAGAGCCGCACCGCCGACCTCGACGCGGGGCTCGACCGGCTGCGCGCGGTCGCCGAGGAGGTGGCGGCGGAGTCGGAGGGGCCGGCCGACCCGGACGTGCTGTGCGACCGGCTGCTGGCCGTCCTCACCGGTCCGCGCCGGGCCGACGACGTCGCCCTGCTGGTGCTCACCCGCCTGTCCGGCACGGCGGGGGACGGGACGGGAGCCGGCGACGTCGCCGTGCCCGGCCCGGACCCGGGCCCGGCCCTGCCCGCGGTCGTCCCCGCGCCCGATCCCGACCTGGCCGACGCGCTCGACGGGGCCGGCGGTGACGTCACCGTATCCGGCGACGCGATGCGCTGGTCACCGGAGCGGGCGGAGCCGCCGGCGCCCGCGGCCGGCTTCACGGGGCTCGACGTCGCCGCAGGGCTGGGGATGGCGCTCGGGCTGGACCCCGCGTCGGTGCGCCGGCTGGTGTCGGGGGCGCTGCACCGGCTCTCGGGCGTGGCCGGCGACGTCGTCGGGGAGCTGCGGCAGCTGGCCCGCGACGTCCGGCCCGGCGGCGACGAGGACCGCTGATCCCGTCCCCCTGAGGAGACCGGGCGGCCCGCGCCCTGTACAACCGACGCAGGAGAACTGCCACGCCGACGTGGGGACGGATCCGCTATGAGCAGCAACTCGTTGACCCTGGCGCCCGCGCCACCCTCGGAGGCCGCCGAGCAGGTCCGGCTCGAGGTGCGGCAGTTCCTGGCCGAGGAGCTGGCCGCCGGGACCTTCAGCACGCACGTCGACACCTGGCTGTCCGGCGTGGACCCCGAGTTCTCGAGGAAGCTGGGCGCACGCGGCTGGCTGGGGATGACCTGGCCCCGGCAGTACGGCGGCCACGAGCGGACGGCGATGGAGCGCTACGCCGTCACCGAGGAGCTGCTGGCCGCCGGTGCGCCGGTGGCCGCGCACTGGATCGCCGACCGGCAGTCGGGGCCGAACCTGCTGCGCTACGGCACCGAGGAGCAGCGCAAGGACATCCTGCCGCGCATCGCCGCCGGCGAGTGCTACTTCGTCATCGGCATGAGCGAGCCCGACTCCGGCTCCGACCTGGCCTCCATCCGCACGCGGGCGACCCGCGACGGCGACGGCGACTTCGTGGTCAACGGCGCCAAGGTGTGGACGTCCAACGCCCACCACTCCCACTACGGGATCGTGCTGGTGCGCACCGGCCCGCCCGGGGAGGGCCCCCGCGGCAAGCACCAGGGGCTGACCCAGCTGCTGGTCGACCTGTCGCTGCCGGGCATCACGATCAACCCCATCCGCATCCTCGACGGCGGACACCACTTCAACGAGGTGGTGTTCGACGACGTCGTCGTCCCCGCCGGGATGCTGCTGGGCACCGAGGGCGCCGGCTGGCACCAGGTGACCGCGGAGCTGGCCTTCGAGCGGTCGGGACCGGAGCGGTTCCTGTCCACCTGGCCGCTGCTGGCCGAGTTCGGCCGCCGCGCCGCCGCGACCGGCGACCCCGCCCAGCTGGCCACCCTGGGCCGGCTGTCGGCGCGGGCGCTGGCGCTGCGGCAGCTGTCGTTGCGCATCGCCGCGGCGCTGGACCGCGGGGAGCTGCCCGACATCCCGGCCGCGCTGGTGAAGGACGTGGGGACGACGTTCGAGCAGGACGTCGTCGACGAGGTGCGCCGGGTGGTCGACGTCGTCCCGTCGCTGGACTCCCCGGACCCGCTGGGCCGGGCGCTGGCCGAGGCGCAGCTGCACGCGCCGGGCTACACGCTGCGGGGCGGGACCAACGAGATCCTGCGCGGGATCGTGGCACGAGGGCTGGGACTGCGATGAGTGATCAGGACCTGGTGGTCGAGACCGTCCGGGACGTCCTCGCCGGGCACGAGCCGCTGCTGCTCTCGGCCGAGCGGCCGTGGGACGAGGGCCTGTGGACGGCGCTGGCCGAGGCCGGGCTGACCGGGGTCGGCCTGCCCGAGGAGGCGGGCGGTTCCGGTGGCGAGCTGGCCGACGCCGTGGCGGTCGTGCGCACGCTGGCCGCCGGCGCCGGGGCGGTGCCGGTGGCCGAGCAGCTGCTCGTGGCCGCGCCGGCGCTGCTGGCCGCCGACCTCGACCTGCCCGCGCCGGAGGAGCCGCTGACCATCGCGGTGGACGGCGCGGTCACCGCCGAGCCGTCCGACGACGGCGACGGCCCGGGCCGCTTCACCCTCACCGGCACCGCCGTCGACGTCCCCTGGGCGGGGGTTGCCCGGCACGTCGCGGTGCTCGCCACCCCGCCGGCCGGCATCGAGGGCGCGGTGCTCGCCGTGGTCGACACCGCGGGGCTCGACGCCTCTCGGGCGGTCAACCTGGCCGGCGAGCCGCGCGGGTCGCTGGTCCTCGACGGTGTCGGCGTGCCCGGGGCGCTGCTGGGCCCGGCGCAGGCGGGGATGGTGCGCGCCCGCTACGCGCTCGCGCGGGCGGTGCAGATCTCCGCGGCGCTGGAGCAGGTGCTGGCCTGGACGGTGCAGTACGCCGGCGAGCGAGTGCAGTTCGGGCGGCCGCTGGGGAAGTTCCAGGCCATCCAGATGGAGCTGGCGCAGATGGCCGGCGAGGTCACCTCGACCGCCGCTCTGGTCGACGCCGCCGTGCAGGCGCTCGACCGCGGGGAGGACACCGTCGTGCTGGCTGCCGCGGCCGCCAAGGTGCGCGCCGGGGCCGCCGTCGAGGTGGTCGCCAAGCTCGCCCACCAGGTGCACGGTGCGATCGGCTTCACCCAGGAGTACCGGCTGCACCACCTCACCCGCCGCTGCTGGTCCTGGCGCGACGAGGGCGGCACCGAGCTGGCGTGGTCGCGGACGCTGGGCGCCGGCCTGGTCGCCGCCGGCGGCGACGACCTCTGGCCGGCGCTGACCCGCGTCGTCTGAGGGAGGACCCCGTCCCACCCCCGACCGCTCGGGGGCTCGCTGCAGGCCTCTGCAGGGAGGCCATGTGGGGGGCGGGAGGGTGTCCTCAGACGGTCTCGGGGATGCGCAGGTGGGCGAGCACCAGGTCGAACTCGTCGTGGTCGGTGATCTCGAGCCGCATGAGGCGGGCGAAGTCGTCGCGGCTGGCCCGGGCGTGCGTGCGGCTGGCCTCCATGCACTCGCGGTCCTCGAAGGTCACCGCGGAGGCGGACCGGCCGGTGGCGCGGTCGATCATGAGGCTCACGCTGCAGAAGCCGCCGTAGTCCTCCATCCGCGGCACCATCACCGCCCGGTAGGCGTCGAGGACCCGGTCGACGTCGGCGGGGTCGCACCGGCTCCAGGTGACCCGGGTGCAGGCGCCCGACGGCGCCTCGGAGCGGCGGTGCATGACGGCGACCTCCCACTCCTGGACCTCCGGGGGACCGCCGAAGATGCTCCCGGCGCGCTCCCGCATGCCGCGGATGCCCTCGTCGCTGGCCCGCATGGACTCGGCGTCGTGCCAGGACGAGGTGACGATGCAGCGGCCGCTCTCCCGGTCGGCCAGCATCGACAGGCCCACGCAGCCGGGCATCTCCGTGACGGCCGGCATGACCTCGTCGCAGACGTAGGCGATGCCGTCGTCGACGGTCATGGGGGTGCCGTTGATCGTGGTCGAGCGTGCGTACATGCCGGTCCTCCTCGTCGGACGGCGGCACCCGCGCGGCCCGCCGCGCCCGCCAGCGTCCTCGCAGCGACCGTCCGGGGGAAGCCCTCGTGTCCAGGACGTCCGGGGCCCGGCGCGCCCCTGCCGATACTGGGGGCATGGGAACCGCGCTCGTCCTCGTCCACGACGCCGACCCCTCCCGCGGGCACCGGCTGGTCGGCGGCCTGCGCCCGGCGCTGGAGGCCCAGGGGCTCACCGTCGTCGTCGGGACGGCGGTCGGGCCCTCGCCGCTGCTGACGGCGCTGCCCGACCCCGGCGCGCTGCGCACGCTCGTGGTCATGGGGTCGGGCGCGGCCGCCTACGACGACACGGTGCCGTGGCTGGGCGCGGAGCTGGCCTACCTGCGGCGGGCGGTGGACGCCGGGACGCCGGTGCTCGGGGTGTGCTTCGGCGGCCAGGTGCTGTCGCGGGTGCTCGGCGGGGTGGTGTCCGAGGCGCCGGCGGGGGAGCACGGCTTCCTCGACGTCGCGACCGTCGACCCCGCCCTCGTGCCGGCCGGGCCGTGGTTCGAGTACCACGGCGACCGGTTCACGGTGCCGCCCGGCGCGGTCGGGGTGGCGTGGACCGAGCGGGCGGTGCAGGCGTTCACGTACGGGCCGCACCTGGGCGTGCAGTTCCACCCGGAGATCGACCCGGGTGCCTTCTCCGCGTGGGAGGAGACCTGGGAGCTGACCGGCCCGCCGCCGCCCGAGGCCGCCGCGCTGGTGCCCGGGCTCCGGAGGGAGATCGCGGCCCGCGCGCCCGAGGCGGCGGCGGCCTGCGCGCGGCTGGTGGAGGCGTTCCTCGCCCGGGCCGACGGGTCGGCGGCGGAGGACGGGACGGCGGCGTGAGGCGGTGTGCCCCGGTGATCACGACGGGCCGGACTCCCCGCAGGCCGCCGCGCGCGGCACCATGCACCGGTGAGCGCTGACCGGCACGGACACACCCACCGGCTCGACCTCGCCGACGCCACCGTGCGGGAGTGGGACGCGACCGTGGTGGCCGCCGATCCCGAGCAGGGCGTCGTGCTCGACCGGTCGGCGTTCTACCCGGGCGGGGGTGGGCAGCCGCCGGACGAGGGCGTGCTGCTGTGGGGCGGTGTCCGCACCCGCATCGCGGGCACCCGCAAGGGCGACGAGCTGTACCTCGTCCCGGTCGAGGGCGACCCCGTGCCGCCGCCGGGCACCGCCGTGCGCGGCGCGCTCGACGACGAGCGGCGCACCCGGCTGATGCGCACGCACTCCGGCCTGCACGTGCTCACCGGCGTCGTCTTCCGCGACTTCGGGGCCCTGGTGACCGGCGGCAACATGGAGCCGCTGACCGCGCGCATGGACTTCGACCTGGCCGAGGTGCCGGCCGACTTCAAGGACCGGGTCGCCGAGGCGGTGAACGCCGAGATCGCCGCCGACCGGCCGATCGAGGTGCGGACGCTGCCGCGCGACGAGGCCTTCGCGATCCCCGACGTCATCCGGACGGCGACGAACCTGCTGCCGCCGGACATCGAGGTCGTGCGGATCGTCGACATCGTCGGTCTGGACACCCAGGCCGACGGTGGGACGCACGTGGCCTCCACGGCGATGGTCGGCCGTGTCGAGGTGGTCAAGATGGAGAACAAGGGGCGCGGCTTCCGCCGGCTGCGCGTCCGGATCGTCTGACTGCCGCGGACGGCGTTCTGTCGTCCTCTCGTTCCGTTTTCTCGCCGTTCCGCGGGCGGAGCAGCCCACCCGGCCCTAGCCTGGGTCCGTGCACGGGAACAACTCGGCACGGACGGCTGCGGGGTCCGCGGCTTATGCCTGCTGGGTTGATCGCGTCCTCCTCCTGCTGGGTCTGGTGGGCTGCCTCTACGCCCTCCTGCTGGTCTCGTCCGGGAGCGCGCGTGCTGAGGACGGCGACGGCCTGCCGAGTGCGGTCCCCGACGCCGTGGCGCCCGTCGAGTCGCTGACCGAGGCGGTCACCGAGCCGGTGCCGGAGTCGGCGGACGACGCGGTGGCTCCCGTGGCCGAGGTCGTGCCGCCGGTGGCCGAGGTCGTGCCGCCGGTGGCCGAGGTCGTCGTCCCGGTGGTCGTCCCGGTGGTCGAGCTCGTGGTCGACGTTCCCGCGGGAACACCGGAGCCGGCGGACGACGAGGTGGCTCCCGTGGTCGAGGACCTGCCCCCGGTGGTCGACGAGGTGCCCCCGGTGGTGGACGCGGGGGCGCCGGTCGTCGAGCCGGTCGGTCCGCCGGCCGATGTGCCCGGGGTGCCGCCGGGTCCGCCGGCTGACCGGCCGGGGGCCGAACCGGTCGGTCCGCCGGCCGACCTACCCCCGGTGACCGAGCCGGTGGACGCGGGGGCGCCGGTCGTCGAGCCGGTCGGTCCACCGGCCGACCCGCCTGTGGTGCCGCCGGATCCGCCGGCCGATCGGCTGGGAGCCGAGCCGGGTCCACCGGCCGACTCGCCCGTGGCGTCGCCGGGTCCGCCGGCCGACCCGCCCGTGGTCCCGCCGGGTCCACCGGCCGACCCGCCCGTGGCGTCGCCGGGTCCACCGGCCGATCGGCCGGGGGCCGAGCCGGGTCCGCCGGCCGACCGGCCGGGGGCCGAGCCGGGTCCACCGGCCGACCCGCCCGTGGTCCCGCCCGGCCCGCCGGCCGACCGGCCCGTGGTCCCGCCGGGCCCGCCGGCGGACCCGCCCGTGGCGTCGCCGGGCCCGCCGGCGGACCGGCCGGGGGCCGAGCCGGGTCCACCGGCCGACCTGCCCGTGACGTCGCCGGGCCCACCGGCCGACCTGCCCGTGGCGTCGCCGGGTCCACCGGCCGATCGGCCGGGGGCCGAGCCGGGTCCGCCGGCCGACCGGCCGGGGGCCGAGCCGGGTCCACCGGCCGACCCGCCCGTGGTCCCGCCCGGCCCGCCGGCCGACCGGCCCGTGGTCCCGCCGGGCCCGCCGGCAGACCCGCCCGTGGCGTCGCCGGGCCCGCCGGCGGACCGGCCCGGAAGCGAGCCGGGTCCACCGGCCGACCCGCCCGTGGTCCCGCCCGGCCCGCCGGCGGACCGGCCCGTGGTCCCGCCCGGTCCGCCGGCCGACCGGCCCGTGGGCCCGCCGGCGGACCGGCCGGGAGCCGAGCCGGGTCCGCCGGCCGACCGGCCCGTGGGCCCGCCGGCCGACCGGCCGGGAGCCGAGCCGGGTCCACCGGCCGACCCGCCCGTGGTCCCGCCCGGCCCGCCGGCCGACCTGCCTGTGGTCCCGCCCGGTCCGCCGGCCGACCGGCCCGTGGGCCCGCCGGCGGACCGGCCGGGAGCCGAGCCGGGTCCACCGGCCGACCGGCCCGTGGGCCCGCCGGCGGACCGGCCGGGAGCCGAGCCGGGTCCACCGGCCGACCCGCCCGTGGTCCCGCCCGGCCCGCCGGCCGACCACCGGCCCGTGGTCCCGCCGGGTCCACCGGCTGATCGGCCTGTGGCCCCACCGGTGGCCGAGGCGGAGCCGGTGGGCGAGGTCGTGGCTCCGGTGGCGGAGCCGGTGGGTGAGGTCGTCGAGCCAACCGTCGACGCGGGGCCCCCGGCCGTCGGCGCCCCCGCGGAGACACCGCCGCCCGTCGTCGACGTCGTCCGCCCCGTGGTCCACCCGGTGGCCCCGGTCACCCAGCCGGTGGTCGACGCGGTGCCCCCAGCGGCCCAACCGGTGGCGCCGGTGACCCAGCCGGTGACCGAGGACGTGACCCCGGTCGCGGAGCCGCGGCCTGACCGCGTCCCGAGGGCCGTCGCCCCGCACGTCCCGCCGCTGGTCGAGGAGTCCCGGCCGGTGGTCGAGGTCGTCGCGCCGGTGGTGGAGCCGCTGCCTGACCGCGTGCCACCGGTGGTCGAGACCGCCGCCCCCGTGGCCGAGGTCGTCGTCCCGGTGCGCGAGGCTCCGGTCCCCCCGGTGGAGACCTCCGGTCCGGTGGTCGAGCCCGTCGACGACGTCCCCCTCCCGGTGACCGACGTGCCGGTCCCCGAGGCCGAGGGAGTCACCGACGTCCCGCCGACCGCCGTGCCGGCCCCGGAGCCGGTGACCGAGGACGTGACCCCGGTCGTCGAGCCGTCGCCGGAGACGGTGGCGACCGTCGAGCCGGTGACCGACGAGGTGAGCGCGGGGGTCGAGCCGGCGACCGCGACCGCGGACCCGGCGAGCGCCGGGACCGCGGAGCCGGCCGTCGCCGACAGCACGACGACCACGACCACGACGAGCTCGGCGGCCGACCCCGGCCTCGTCCCGGCCGGCGAGGTCGCCGTTCCGCCGACCGTCGTGGCGGTCCCCGTGCCGCCCTGCGCGCACTCGGTCGTGGCCGACCTGCTGCGGCAGGGGACGCCCAGGGCCGACCTCCTGCAGCAGGGGAGGCCCAGGGCCGACCGGCCCTCCCCCGACCCGGCCGCTCCACCGCCGGTCCCGGCCGCCGAGCCGGCGCCGCCCCCGCCTGCCGAGCCGGCGCCCGTCCCGGTTGCACCCGCTCCGGCCGGGCCCTCCACGCTCACCTCGTCGTCGACACCGCTGGCCGCCCTCGCCGCGGTGCTGGACTCCGGCCTACCGCTCCCCGCTGCGGGTGGCGTCCTGGTGCAGTCCCCGGTCCACGACCCGGTGGGCCCGACGCTGTCCGACCCCGGCTTCTCCCCCGACTGACCTCCCTCCGGCGTGCACACGGCCGTCGCGGGGGAGAGCACTGTCCGCTCCCCGCACCAGGTCGTCGGTGCACGCCTCCCCGGCGTGACCCCGACCTGGCTCCGGCTGGGCCGGGGCCACCGGGCGGGGAGGTATCGGGGCTGGGGGTACCAGGCACAGCGGCCGCTGCCGCGCCGGGGACCCCTGACCTCCCCGTCCATCCCGAGAGGACGGCGGGGGCGGCGCTCCTGGGCGCCGTCCCCGCGGTCCGGCGTGCAGGACGTCCGCACGCGGCGGGAAACCTGTCGCGTGCGGACTCCTGCCGCGTCGCGCCCCCTCGGCACGGTGCGCGGCTCGACGGCGGTCGTGGTCCTCGTCCGACGGTGGGGGCTCCGACGGCGGGGGCTCCGACGGTGGCGGCTCCGACGGCGGGGGTGGCGGTGGGCACCGACTCGCCCGTCCCGCAGCCGCCGCGCGGCGAGGACTCGCGCACGAACCCCCGGCGCGGGACAGTTCCGCCATGACGGCAGTCGTGGTGGTCGGGATGGTGACGGTGCTCCTGCTCATGGCGCTGGGCCTGCGGCGCTCCTGGGCGGTCGCCGAGCGGCGGAGCCGGGTGGCCGGGGGCAGATCCGGTCCCGGCCTGCGGTCGAGGCCTGCCCACGACGTCGGGTACCTCGCCGCCGGCGGCGTCGTCAGCGGTGGGTTCGACGGCGGTCTCGGGGGCGGAGGCTGTGACGGCGGCGGCGGAGGCGGCGGGTTCTGACCTCCTGACCGGCCGATCAGGCCGGCCGGGGCCGGTGCCGCTCCGCGTCGGGACGGTGGCCGATGCCGCCGGGCCCGTGGTCGGCCGGGACCTCCTCGCCCTGCGCGACCGGTCCGGGCGGGGTGCCGTCGCCGAACGGTGAGCCACCGAGTTCCTCGCGGCCGTGCGGGGTCAGCCAGTTCGACGTGTCCGGGCCCTGCGGGATGACCTGCGTCGGGTTGATGTCGGCGTGCACCACGTAGTAGTGCTCCTTGATCTGCGGGAAGTCGGTGGTGTCCCCGAACCCCGGCGTCTGGAACAGGTCGCGCGCGTAGCCCCACAGCGCCGGCATCTCGGCCAGCTTCTGGCGGTTGGCCTTGAAGTGGCCGTGGTAGACGGCGTCGAAGCGGGCCAGCGTGGTGAACAGCCGGACGTCGGCCTCGGTGATCGTGTCGCCCAGGAGGAAGCGCTGCGTCGACAGCCGCTCCTCCAGCCAGTCCAGCGCCGTCCAGAGCCGGTCGTAGGCCCGGTCGTAGGCGTGCTGCGAGCCGGCGAAGCCGCACCGGTACACGCCGTTGTTGACCTCGGTGTAGACGCGCTCCATCACGTCGTCCATCTCGTCCCGCAGGTGCTCGGGGTAGAGGTCGGGGGCGCCGTCGCGGTGGTGCGCCGTCCACTGGGTGGAGAAGTCGAGCGTCATCTGCACGAAGTCGTTGGTGACGACGGCCTTGGTCGGGACGTCGACCATCGCCGGCACCGTGATGCCACGCGGGTACCCGGGGTCGCGGGCGAGGAAGGCCTCCTGCAGCCGCTCGTGGCCGAGCACCGGGTCGCGGCCGCCGGGGTCGAGGTCGAAGGTCCAGCTGCGCTCGTCGTGGGTGGGCCCGCAGATGCCCATCGAGATGACCGGCTCGAGGCCGAGCAGCCGGCGCACGATCGCGGCGCGGTTGGCCCACGGGCAGGCGCGGGCGATGACCAGCCGGTAGCGGTCGGGCTCGACCGGCCAGGGGCTCGACCCGTCGGAGGTGATCCGGTCGGTCAGGTAGTTGGTGTCCCGGCTGTACTCCTGGCCGTTGGCCACGTACCCGGATCCCGTGTCGTCGCTCACGCCGTCCAGCCTCGCCGACGCCGGTCGGCGCCGCGCGGGGAGTGCTGCGCCCGGCCTCGTGCTCCGGTCCGCACGGGGACCGGAGCACGAGCGTCGGCAGCGGTCACAGCCGGGACGTCGTCGCCTCGTCCTCGACCCCGCCGAAGTACTGGTCGAGGACCGCCCGGAACACCGGCTCGTCCGGAGCGGCGTGCGCGAACAGCGTCATCGACGAGCGCAGCTTCACCGCGTCCACCGGGCCGAGCACCCGCACCGGGTCCGACCCCGGCAGCGCGGTGAGCGCCCGCGCGCACTCGACCAGCCGCGGGCCCAGCACCGGGTGGGCGAGGTAGGCGCGGGCCTCGTCCAGCCCGCTGATCGCGTAGTGCTGCGCGGTGGCGCTGCGGCCGAGGCCGGCGACCTGGGGGAAGACGAACCACATCCAGTGGCTGGTCTTGCGCCCGGCGCGAAGCTCGGCCAGGGCGCGGTCGTGGGTGCCGGACTGGGCGTCGACGAAGCGCTGCAGGTCGGGGGTCACCCGCTGAGCATGCGACCCCGCCGACGGCGCGGGCCCGACGGGTCGGGGTGGCGTCAGGCGGCGCGGAGCCCCGGCAGCACGGACGCGGTGAACAGGTCGACGGCCGCCCGGCGCCGCTCGCCCGACCCCACCGGGGAGAAGACGAGTGTCTCGGCACCGGCGTCGGCGTACTCGCGGGCGCGCGCGACCACCCGGTCGGGGTCTCCGTGCAGGAGGTAGCGGTCGGCGAGGCGGCTGAAGTCCTGCTGGTAGACGGCGCTGACGTGCTCGACGACGTCCCGGCGGGCCACGGCGGCGTCGGCGTCCACGCCACCCCAGCAGAAGACGGCACCCCGGACGCCGGCGGGGTCCCGGCCGGCCGCCTCGGCGGCGGCGCGCACCTGCCCGAGGCTCTCGGCCATCTGCTCGGGTGTGTACATGTAGGGCATCCAGACGGCCGCGGAGCGCCCGGCGCGGCGGATCGCGGCGGGGCTGCGGCCACCGAGCCAGATCGGCGGGCCGCCCGGCTGGACCGGGCCGGGGGAGAGGGCGACACCCTCGACGCGGGTGAAGCGGCCGGCGAAGTCGACCGGGCCGCCGCTCCACAGCTGCCGCATCAGCTCCAGTGCCTCGTCGGTGCGGGCGCCGCGCTCGCCGACGTCGACGCCGGCCGCGGTGAACTCCGGCGGGTACTCACCGCCCACCCCGACGCCCAGGTCGAAGCGCCCGCCGGAGACCTGGTCGAGCGTGGTCGCCAGCTTCGCGGCCAGCGCGGCCGGGTAGAGCGGCAGCACGGTGAGCGAGCTGAGCAGCCGGATCGACCGGGTGGCCCCGGCGGCCGCCGCCAGGGCGACGAACCCGTTCGGGTGCGCGCTGTGGAAGAACAGGTGCTCGCCCGTGCCGATCCCGTCGTAGCCGGCGTCCTCGGCGGCGCGCGCCTCGGCGGCCACCGCCTGCTGGTCGGAGCTGAGCGTCAGGACCACCCGCACGGCTGCCTCCTCCTGCGGTGCTCTCAGCCGACCCGCGTGAGCCGGTCCCGGTAGCGCCGGGCGTTGGCCACGTACAGGGGGACGGCGTAGTCGACCTGCGCCGCGATCCCCGCGCCTGCACGGATCCTCGCGGGGATGCCCAGCGCCCGCGAGTCCGGGGGCACCACGGTGTCCTCGGCGACGAGGGCACCGGCACCGACGAGGCAACCGTCGCCGACGACGACGCGGTTGAGCACCACGGAGCCCGAGCCGATCAGGCAGCGGTCGCCGACCGTGCACCCCTCGAGGTGGGCGAGGTGGCCGACGACGCAGTCCTCGCCGACGACCGTCGGGTGGGTCTCGGTGGTGTGCAGCACCGTGCCGTCCTGGATCGAGGTGCGGGCGCCGACGCGGATCTCGCCGTAGTCACCTCGCAGCACGGCCTGGGGCCAGACGCTGACGTCCGGGCCGAGGACGACGCGGCCGACCACCGTGGCGTCCGGGTGGACCCACGCCGTCGGGTGCACCTCCGGGGCGACGCCGTCGAGCGCCCAGAGGCTCACGAGTCGTCGGCCACGAGCTCGGTGTCCACGCCGATCCGGCCGACCTTGGACGCGCCGCCGGGGCTCCCGAGCGGGGCGTCCCGGCCGGGCAGGGGCTCGACGAAGAACCGCCGGTTGTCGGCGATGTGCGGTTCGTTCTCGTCGGTGACCCGGCGGTCCTGGGAGATGGCCTCGACGGGGCACACCGGCTCGCAGGCCCCGCAGTCGATGCACTCCTTGGGGTTGATGTAGAGCTTGCGGTCGCCTTCGTAGATGCAGTCGACCGGGCACTCCTCGACGCAGGACATGTCGGTGGTGTCGATGCACTCGGCGCCGATGACGTAGGGCACGGGGTGGTCTCCTCGCGGTTCGGGAAGCCGGGTCAGGCGGGCACGGCCGCGCCGGTGCCGGCGGGGTCGTCGCTGACGTGGCCGGCCGGGGTGCGGAGGGCCGTCGCGGTCACGGTCACTCCGGATCCCCGGTGATGGGTGTGAGGTCGGGCTTCGCGGCGCCGCCGAGGCGCTCGAGGGCCAGCTCGCGGATCCGGAAGCGCTGCAGCTTGCCGGTGGCGGTGGTGGGCAGCTCGTCGAAGACGAGGATGTGCCGCGGCCGCTTGAACGCCGCCAGCCCCTCCCGGCAGAAGGCGACCAGGTCCTCGGCGCCGGCCGCCGAGCCCGGCACGAGGACGACGCAGGCGACCGGCTTGTCCAGGCCCGTCTCGTCGGGCACCGAGACGACGACCGCCTGGGCGACCTCGGGCGAGGCCCGGAGCCGCTCCTCGACCTCGGTGGGCGAGACCCAGATGCCGCCGGCCTTGATGATGTCGTCGGTGCGGCCCAGGGAGGAGTAGTAGCCGTCGGCGCTGCGCACGTAGGTGTCGCCGGTGCGCACCCACTCGCCCTGGAAGACCCGCCGGCTGACCGCGGTGCGCGACCAGTAGCCGGTGGCCGCGGACGTGCCGCGCACCCACAGGTTGCCCGGGGTGCCGTCGGGGACGGGCCGGCCGTCGTCGTCGAGGATCCGCGCCTCGTAGCCGGCCACGATCTCGCCGGTGGAGCCGGGCCGGGTCCGGCCGGGGCGGCCGCTGATGAAGATGTGCAGCATCTCCGTCGAGCCGATCCCGTCGAGCATCTCCACGCCGAAGGTCGAGGTGAACCGCTCGAAGAGGGCCGCGGGGAACGCCTCCCCGGCCGAGACGCAGGCCCGCACGCCGGTGAAGGTGTCCCGGGGGAGGCCGGCGGCGAGCAGCGCGGCGTAGTACGTGGGCCCGGCGAAGAACAGGGTGGGCCGCTGCTCCCGCAGGACCCGCTCGGTGCCCGCGGGGCTCGGCCGGGACCGGTCGAGCACCGTGCCGGCGCCGACGGAGAACGGGAAGGTGAGCGTGTTGCCCAGCCCGTAGGCGAAGAAGAACTTCGCCACGGAGAAGGTGACGTCGTCCGGGCCGATGCCGAGCACGTCGCGGGCGTAGGTCTCGGCGGTGTCGCGCAGCGACCCGTGCCGGTGCATGGCGCCCTTGGGCGTGCCGGTCGTGCCGGAGGTGTAGAGCCAGAAGGCGGGGGAGTCGGCGATGGTGGGGTAGGGCTCGGCGACCGCCTCCAGGAAGTCGGCGCCGGCCGAGACGAAGGAGTCCCAGCTGCGCACCCGGGCACCGGTGACCTCGGGCAGCTCGTCGCCGGTGAGGACGACGACGTCGGCGAGGTCGCGGCACCCGCTCACCGCGGTGCCCAGGCCGGCGAACTCCGAGCTCAGCGCCACCAGGCGGGCCCGGCTGTCGCGCGCGAGCGTGGCGATGTCCGCGGGCTTGAGCATCGTGCTCACCGGCACCGGGACCGAGCCGATGCGCAGCCCGGCGAGGAACGCCGTCAGCAGCTCCGGGGTGTCGCCCATGCACAACAGCAACCGCTCCTCGGGGCGCACCCCGGAGGCGACCAGGGCCGCGGCGAAGCGCCGGACGTCGTCGTCGAGCTGGGCGTAGGTGAGGGTCCGCACGCCGCCGTCGAGGTCGATCGCGGTGATCGCCCGCTTGCCGGGCGTGGCCCGGGCGTGGCGGGTGACGAGCCACTCGGCGGCGTTGAACACCTCGGTCGGGGAGGACGCGGCGACCGCGGGCACGGCGCCGGGGGCGGGCGGGGCGGTGTCGAGCGTGGCCACGGTGCTCACTCCTTCGCAGGGACCGGTCCGGCGGGGCCCGGCCGGGGCAGGGGGTGCGCGGGACGGGCCGCGGCTGCGGCCGGGTCCGGTCGTGGACCCGGCCGCAGCGGTGGCAGGAGGGTCCTCCCTCAGAAGCGCACGTAGTCGTACTCGACCGGCAGCGAGTTGATGCCGACCGACGGCGGGGCGATCCAGCCGGCGAACTCGCCGGGCTCGTAGTGCGGCACCATCAGCCCGGCGACGCGCTCGCGGTCCTCGCGGGTGGGCAGGTGGTCGCCGACCCGCTGCTCCCAGGTGGCCGCGTCGACGACGTCCCCCTCGGGTGTGACGTGGTGTCCGGCGAAGGCGCCGACCTTGCGGTTGAAGCCCTGGTGCGGCAGGAACAGCCGCTGCTCGAGCCCGGCCTCCTCGAGCTCCTGGTTCCACCGCCGCACGCCGTTCTCGCAGTCGGCGGCGTACTCGTTGCGCAGGTCGAGGTTGAGCGCGGTCAGCATCGGCACCGTGCGGGTGGACAGCCGCCCGTCCTCGACGACCGGCACGTCCATGGTCAGGTCGTGCAGCTGGTGGTCGTCCTTGCGGCGGGTCTCCATCCACCGGCCCTTGAGCCCGGCGGTGTAGTACGCGGCCACGTTCGACGAGGTCTCCGAGCCGAAGAGGTCCATCGAGACGGAGTACTGGAAGTTCAGGTACTTCTGGACCACCGACAGCGGGATGCCGCCGTACTGCCAGATGTCGTCGGTGCCGTGCTCCTTCATGAGCTGGGCGGTCCGCTGGACGGTGCGCTGCACGCCGGTCGTCCCGACGAACATGTGGTGCGCCTCCTCCTTGAGCATGAACTCGCAGGTGCGCGCCAGCGGGTCGAAGCCGCTCTCCTTCAGCGTGCCGAGCTGGTACTTGCCGTCCCGGTCGGTGAAGTAGGTGAACATGAAGAACGACAGCCAGTCGGTCGTCTCCTCGTTGAACGCCCCGAGGATGCGCGGCGAGTCGAAGTCACCGGAGTTGCGCTTGAGCAGCTGCTCGGCCTCCTCGCGGCCGTCCTTCCCGAAGTAGGCGTGCAGCAGGTAGACCATCGCCCACAGGTGCCGGCCCTCCTCCACGTTGACCTGGAAGAGGTTGCGCATGTCGTAGAGCGACGGCGCGGTCATGCCGAGGTGCCGCTGCTGCTCCACCGACGCGGGCTCGGTGTCGCCCTGGACGACGATCAGCCGGCGCAGGTCCGAGCGGTGCTCACCGGGCACCTCCTGCCAGGCCGGCTCGCCCTTCTTGTCGCCGAAGTTGACCTTGCGGTCCGGGTCGCGCTCGGCGAGGAAGATGCCCCAGCGGTAGTCCTCCATCGGCACCCGGTCGAAGTGCGCCCAGCCGTCGCGGCCGACGGCGATCGCCGTGCGCAGGTAGACGTCGTGGGTCGGGATGGACGGGCCGAGGTTCTTCCACCAGTCGAGGAACTTCGGCTGCCAGCCCTCCAGCGCCCGCTGCAGCTTGCGGTCGCCGGCGAGGTTGACGTTGTTCGGGATGCGCTCGCTGTAGTCGATCCGCGACAGCGGCCCGGTGGGGGTGGGGGCCTCGCCGGTGACCGTGCCGTCCTGGGGGTTGCTCTCCGTCGTGGTCATGGTCAGACCCGCTTCCTGTCGTAGTCGGCCCGCTTGCCGGTTCCGTAGCGGCGCAGTGCGCCTTCGGGGCCAGCGGCGTTGGGCCGCTGGAAGATCCAGTTCTGCCAGGCGGTGAGCCGGCCGAAGACCTTGGTCTCCGGGGTCTCGCGGCCGGCGAAGCGGAGGTTGGCCTCCATGCCGGTGAGCGCGTCGGGGGAGAAGCTGGCGCGCTCCTCGACGGCCAGGCGGACCTCGTCCTCCCAGTCGATGTCGTCCGGGGTGCTGGTGACCAGGCCCAGCTCCGCGGCGTCGGCGGCGGCCAGGTCGCGGCCCACGGCGGCCTCGGCGGCGGCCAGCTCCGCGGCGGAGCCGAGGAAGCGGACCTGCAGCCGGGACAGCCCGTTGCCCATCGGCAGCAGGCCGGTGTTGAACTCGTCGAGCCGGACGACCGCCGGCGGCAACGGGCGCTCGTCGTCCTCGAACTGGCCCTCGAGCATGTACTGGCGGTCGGCGGCCAGCGCGATCTCCGCCAGGGCGCCGACGAAGCACGAGCCGGGCTCGACCAGCGCGAAGAGGCTGCGGCTGGTGGTGTCGAGCCGCTTGAGGGTCCGGCGGAAGAAGCCGGTCGTCTCGTTGACCAGCCAGTGCCCGCGGTGGGCGAGCAGGAACTCGTCGTAGGCGGCCGCGGTGGCGACGTCGCCCTCGGTGCGCAGCAGCCAGGTGCCGACGGAGAGCTCGTTGGTGCGCAGCCGCAGGATCGCGTCGTCGAGCTCACGGGTGGTGGCCAGCAGCCAGGCGGCGTCGCCCTGCTCGTGCAGCTCCTCGACGCTGCCGGGGACGGCGGTCGGGCCGAGGACCGTGATCGTGGCGGTGCCCGAGTCGCGGTCGAGGACGACGCGCGCGTGCTCGTACCGGGTCGTGTCGCCGTCGACCTCGCGGCGCAGCGGGGTGAGCGGCACGCCGGCGGTGCCGGCGCCCGGCCGGCCGGACGCGGCGGCCGCCTCGGCGGCCCGCCGGGCGACCTCGGCGTCGAAGTCGCGGGCCTTGACGCTGGCGTCGACCAGCCGCCACTGCACGGCGCGCTCGCCGCGGATGCCCTCGGCGGTGGTGGCGAAGACGTCGGCCAGGTCGCGGCGGACGCCGCGCTTGTCCACCACCCGCGTCAGGCCACCGGTGCCCGGCAGCACGCCGAGGAGGGGCACCTCGGGCAGGGAGACCGCCGAGGAGTTGTCGTCGACCAGCACGATCTCGTCGCAGGCCAGGGCCAGCTCGTAGCCGCCGCCGGCGGCGGTGCCGTTGACCGCGGCGACGGACCGCAGGCCGGAGTGGGCGGAGGCGTCCTCGAGGCCGTTGCGGGTCTCGTTGGTGAACTTGCAGAAGTTCACCTTCCAGCTGTGCGGGGACGCCGCGAGCATCTTGATGTTGGCGCCCGCGCAGAACATGCGCTCCTTGCCGCTGGTCACCACGAGCGCCTTGACCTCGGGGTGCTCGAAGCGGATCCGCTGCACCGCGTCGTGCAGCTCGATGTCGACGCCGAGGTCGTAGCTGTTCATCTTCAGCTCGTAGCCCGGCACGATCCCGCCGTCCTCGGCGACGTCGAGGACGAGCGTGGCCACCTCGCCGTCGACCGACAGCGTCCAGTGCCGGTACCGCTCCGGCGAGGTGTCGAAGGAGACCTCGGTCGTGGCGGCCGGCTCGGCGACGGGGGCCGGGCCCTCCGTCGCCGCCGAGCGGTCGTCGAGGGTCGTCACGGTGCCTCCAGGGAGTCGCGGGCGCCACGGTGCACGGGCCTGCCGGCACCCATCGTGACGTGCTACACGACCTTGCGCAAGGGGCTCCTCGCCTGTAGACATGTGGCACAGACCACAGCCCCGTGGGTCGTGTGCGCCGCGCGGCTCCGGATCCCGGACGGGGGTCGGACATGGCCGTTCCCGACACGCAGGCGGTCGCCCTGCGCTGGGTGCACGAGGACGACCCCCGGTGGGACGCCGACCGCGAGCGCGTCTTCGCGACCGTCCCCGGCGGCGTCTTCCGCAGCGACTCCCGCAGGCCCGGCGAGCGGTTGTCCAGCGACTGGTGGCGCGTCGAGCGCGCCGGCTCGGTCGTGGGCTACGGCTGGCTCGACGACGTCTGGGGCGACGCCGAGGTCCTGCTGGCCGTCGAGGACGGCGCGCGGGGGACCGGGGTGGGTGCCTTCGCCCTGCGCCACCTTGAGGAGGAGGCCGCCGCGCGGGGACTCAACTACGTCCTCAACGTGGTCCGCGACACACACCCGGAGCGGGCGGCGGTGACGGCGTGGCTGGAGCGGCGGGGCTTCACGGCGGCCGAGGACGGCCGGCTGCGCAAGCGGGTCGGCGACCGGGACCGTGACGTCGGCCAGCACCAGGCCGGCCGGCCGGGCACCGGCCGGGCGACGCCCCCGGAGGGGGACCGGCAGGCGCGGTACCTCGCCGAGCGGGGGCGCGCCGAGAGCCGGCCCCGGCCGGAGACCGAGACCGCCGTCGTCGGTGCCGACCGGGGGCCCGGCGAGGAGGAGAGCGGCGGGTACGTCGACCCGGAGGAGCACCGCTACTGAGCCGGCTGCCCGACCGGCAGCGGCCGGCGCCGGGGGACGACCACCAGCGCGACACCTCCGGCGGTGAGCGCGACGCCGGCCAGCGACACCGCCGCCGGGACGGTCCCGAACAGCAGCCAGGCCTCGAGGGCCACGGCCGGCGGCACCAGGTAGAAGAGGCTGGACACCTCGGCGGCCGTGCCCCGCCGGAGGAGCAGCATCAGCAGCAGGACCGCGCCGAGGGAGAGGGCGAGCACCAGCCAGAGCATCGCCAGCACGAACTCGCCGGTCCACCGGACGGTCATCCGCTCCGTCGCGACCGCGCCCGGCAGCAGGACCGCCGCCGCGGCCGCGTACTGCACGGCCGTGCCCCACAGCAGCGGGACGCCGGCGCCGTACCGCTTCTGGTAGACCGTGCCGGCGGTGCCCGAGGCGAGCGCCACCAGGCAGGCGAGGAGGCCCGGCGTCGACAGCGCCCCGGCCTGGCCGGCCGCCGCGGTGAGTCCCGGCCAGACGACCACGACCACGCCGGCCACCCCGAGCGCGAGGCCGAGCCACTGGCGCGGCGCCGTCCGCTCCCCGAGCACCCGCCCGGCCAGCACGACGGTGAGGACCGGCTGCAGGCTGACCACGACCGCCGACACGCCCGCCGGGGTCCCGAGCGAGATCGCGACGAAGACCCCGCCGAGGTAGCCGGCGTGCAGCAGCAGCCCGACCGCCGCGGAGTGGCCGTACTGCGCCGGCCGGGCGGGCACGGCCGCGCGCAGGACGAGCGCGATCAGCGCCAGCAGCGACGCGGCGATCACCATCCGCAGCCCCAGGAAGGTCAGCGGCTCGGCGTGGGGCAGGCCGTACTGCGCGCCCACGAAGCCGGTGCTCCACAGCAGCACGAAGAGCGCGGGCACACCGAGCCGCTGCAGGCGCGACCGGCCGGGGTCGGTCACGGGGGAGTCAGGCCACGCCGAGGAGACGGTGGGCCACCGAGCTGTCGCTGCGGAACTCCGGCGTCGAGCAGCGGTGCACGATCCGGCCCTTCTGCACCACCGCGATCTCGTCGGCGACGGCGAAGGCCAGGTGCAGGTCCTGCTCGACCACCAGCAGGGTCACGCCCTCGGCCTTCATGCCGACGACGACCTGCCCGATGGCGTCGACGACGGTGGGCGCGAGCCCGTCCGACGGCTCGTCCATGAGCACCAGCCGCGGGTTGGTCAGCAGCGCCCGGGCGATGGCCAGCATCTGCTGCTCGCCGCCGGAGAGCTGCCCGGCGCCGTGCCGCAGGCGCTCGCCGAGCCGCGGCAGCAGCTCGACCACCCGGCGGGTGTCCCAGGGGCCGCGCCCCCGGCCGCGGCGCGCGGCCAGGTCGAGGTGCTCGATCACGGTGAGCGGCGCCCAGACCCGCCGGCCCTGCGGCACGAGGGCCACGCCGGCCCGGGCGACGACGTCGGGGCGGCGGCCGGTGAGGTCCACCCCGCCGAGCCGGACGGTGCCGGCGGAGGCGCGCACCAGCCCCATGAGCGTGTTGACCAGCGTCGTCTTGCCGACGCCGTTGCGGCCGAGCACGCCGAGCGCGCGACCCTCGGGCAGGTCGAGGTCGACGCCCTGCAGCACGGTGCTGCGCTTGTAACCGGACTCCAGTCCGCGGACCTCGAGCACTCAGCCCACCCCCAGGGAGGCCGGTCCGGCCGAGTCGGTGAACAGGGACTCCCGGCCGGGGCCGAGGTAGGCCTGCTGCACCGCGTCGCTGGCGCGCACCTGCTCGGGTGCGCCGGTCAGCAGCACCCGGCCCAGGTGGAGCACGGTGACCGACCGCGCCAGCGCGAAGACGACGTCGAGGTCGTGCTCGACGATGACCACGGTGACCGACGCCGGCAGCGCCCGGACCAGCTCGACCAGCCGCGCGCTCTCCGCGGGGGACATGCCCGCCGCCGGCTCGTCGAGCAGCAGCAGCTGCGGGTCGCAGGCCAGGGCGACGGCCACCTCCAGCTGCCGCCGCTCACCGTGGGAGAGGTCGGCGACGGGGCTGCCGCTGCGGGACTCGAGGCCGACGTCGGCGAGCAGGGCGGCGACCCGCTCGCGGGCGGCGGCCTGCCGCCGCGGCACGAGGGACGCGCGCGACCCGCGGCGCCGCTGGGCGGCGAGCAGCACGTTCTGCTCGACGGTCTGCGAGGTGAACAGGCTGGAGTGCTGCAGGGTCTGGCTGATCCCCAGCCGCGCCCGGGCGTGCTCCGGCAGCCGGGTGACGTCGGTACCGGCGAAGGACACCCGCCCGGCCGACACCGGCATGCTGCCGGTCACCAGCTTGAACAGGGTGCTCTTGCCCGCGCCGTTGGGACCGATCAGCGCGTGCCGTGCCCCGGCGGGGACGTCGAGGGTCACGTCGTCGACCGCCGTGAGCGCGCCGAAGTGCCGGCTCACCCCCGACAGGGACAGCAGGGCGTCGCTCACGTCGTCCCTCCCCGGGCCGTGCGCCGGCGCCGCAGGGCCCCGGAGACCCCGGCCAGGCCGGCGAAGCCCCGCGGCAGCAGGTAGACGGCGAGCACGAAGACGATGCCGAGGACGAGGGGGCCGTGCCCGTCGAGGGTCGGGCCCAGGGCGTCGCGGACGAGGACGACGACCGCGGCGCCGAGCACCGGCCCCCACAGCGAGCCCGCCCCGCCCAGGACGACCGCGAGCAGGGCCAGCGCGCCGGTGGTGAAGCCGGCCTCGCTCGGCGTGACCAGGCGGACCTGCGCGGCGAACAGGCCACCGGCCACCCCGGCGAAGGCGCCGGCGATCACGAAGGCCACGTACTTGTAGCGGAACGGGGAGTACCCGAGCGACCGCAGGCGGGGCTCGTTGTCGCGGATGCCGCGCAGCACACCGCCGACGGGCGAGCGTGAGACCAGCCAGAGGCAGGCGAACCCGGCGACCGCCACCGCCAGGACGAACCAGTACACGTGGCCGGCGAGCGTGAGCGGCGTGCCCCCGAGCCGGACGGCGGGGATGCCGTAGAGGCCGTTGGAGCCGCCGGTCACCGAGTCCAGGGTCGTGGCCAGCTGGAAGACGATCTCGCCGATGGCGAGGGTCAGCATCAGGAAGAAGACCCCGCTGCTGCGCACCGCCAGCCAGCCGGTCGCGGCGGCCGCGACCGCCCCGGCGAGTCCGGCGGCCAGGACCGGGACCAGCCCCTCGCTGGTGACGTGGATCGACACCAGGCCGGCCGTGTAGGCCCCCGCGCCGAAGTAGGCGGCGTGACCCAGCGACGGCAGGCCGGTCACCCCGACCAGGAGGTCGAGGCTCACGGCGAACAGCGCGAACACCAGCACGCGGCCGAGCACCGTCGTGGCGAACGGGGCGAGGAAGAACGGGGCCGCGGCCAGCAGCACCAGGGCGAGGACGGCCGGGAGCGCCCGCAGCAGCGAGGGGGGACGCCGTCGCCCGCCGGGCCGGCCGGCGGACACGGCGGTGTCGGCCACGGTGGACGCCACGGTGGCGCTCACGTCCCCGCCAGCTTCCTCGGGCCGAACAGCCCGCGCGGCCGCAGCACGAGCACCAGCGCCAGGGTGCCGAACAGGATGAAGGACGCCACGTCGGGCAGCAGCGCCCGGCCGAGCGACTCGACCTGCCCGATGACGAGCGCGCCGACGAGCGCGCCCTTCACCGAGCCGAGCCCGCCGATGACGACGACCACGAGGGCGAGGATGAGGATGGTGTCGTCGAGGCCGGGCCGGGCGCCGTAGACGGGCGCGCCGAGCACCCCCGCCACGGTCGCCAGCATGGAGCCGATGCCGAGCACCGCGACCTTGACCTTGCGGTTGTCGATGCCCATGGCCGAGACCATCTCGCGGTCGGCGACGCTGGCGCGGACCAGCGCGCCGACCGAGGTCCGCTCGACCACGACGTAGACGACGGCGGCGAGGACCAGGCCGACGCCGATGAGCGCCAGGCGGTAGGCCGGGTAGGAGCGGCCCAGGAAGGACACGCTCTCCGCCAGGCCGGGCGGCGCGCCGACGGAGAGCGCGTCGTTGCCGTAGACGATCGACAGCACCTCCGCGACCACGAGCGACACCCCGAGGGTCAGCAGCGCCTGGTCGAGGATCGGCCGCCGGGCCAGGGGCTCGGTCATCACCGACAGGGCGCCGCCGGCGAGCAGCCCCACGAGCGCGGCGATCCCCAGCGCGGCGAGGAACCCGCCCCACGTCGCGCCGTCGGAGAGCAGGCTCCAGGCGAGGTAGGCGCCGACGAGGAACAGCGCCCCGTGGGCGAGGTTCAGCACGTCCATCATCCCGAAGACGATGGACAGGCCGACGGCGAGGATGAACAGCAGCGAGCCGATGGCGAAGCCGTTGAGGATGCTGACCAGGTTCTCGTCGAACCAGCCGATCACGGTCTGCGGCCTCCTCCCGGCCCTCCCGCCGCGGCGGCGGGGGAGGGCGGCGACGGGGACACCGGGCTCAGCTGCCCGGCTGGGGGAAGGTGCCGAGGTCGGTGAGGACGCTGTTCACGAGCGTCCCGCCCTCGTCGGTCACCTCGCGCAGGTAGATGCTCTGCTCGGGGGTCTGGCCGTTGAAGCTCCACGGACCGCGGGGGCTGTCCTCGATCTCGCCGAGGCCCTCGAGGGCGGCCGACAGCTCGTCGCCGCTCAGTCCGCCCGCCTCGGCGAGGGCGTCGGCGAGCACGTTGGCCGTGTCGTAGGTGGTCATGCCGAACACCGTCGGCGGCTCGTCGTAGGCCGCCTCGTAGGCCTCGACGAACTCGGTGTTCGCCTCGTTGTCGATCTCCGTGGAGTAGTGCAGCGTCGTCTGCACGCCGACGGCGGAGGGCCCCTGGGCCTCCAGGACGCTGCCCTCGGTGAGGAAGCCGGAGCCGTACAGCGGGATCTCGGCCTTGAGGCCGAACGAGTCGTACTGCTGGACGAAGCTGACCGCCTCGGCGCCGGAGTAGAAGACGAACGTCGCGGCCGCGCCGGACTCGCGGATCCCCGACAGGAACGGCTGGTAGTCCTGGGTGGTCCCGAACGGGGTCAGCGCCTGGCCGGCCACCGTCCCCCCGCCGGCCTCGTAGGCCTCGGTGAAGCCGGCGACGACCTCCTGCCCGGCGGCGTAGTCCGGCGCCATGACGTAGACCGGGCCGACGCCCTCCTCGGCCAGGTGCTGCCCCATGGCCGCGGCGACCTGGGCGTTGGTGAACGAGGTCCGCCAGACGTAGGGGGAGGTGGCCTCGCCGGTGATCGCGCCGGCCCCGGCGTTGGCCACGACCAGCAGCTTCTGCGCCTCGGTGAACTGGTCGGCCGCGCCGAGGGCCGTCGCGGAGTTGACGATGCCCACCACGACGTCGACCTGCTCCTCCTGGAGCAGGCGCTGGATGGCGGGCACGCCGGTGTCGGGGCCCTCGCCCTCGTCGGCGACGACGGTCTGGACCTCGTAGTCGCCCATCCGGCCGTCGTTCTGCTCGAGCCACAGGTCCCAGCCCTGCTGCATGTCCTCGCCGAGCGGGGTGTAGACGCCGGCCTGGGGGATCACGAGGCCGACGCGGACGGTGCCGCCACCTCCGCCGCCGCCCTCGCCGCCGGTGTCCTCGTCGCCGCCGCCCAGGCTCCCGCCGCCGCAGGCGGTCGTGGCCGAGAGCAGCGCCACCGCGCCGAGCGAACCGAGCAGCCGCCCCCGGGACAGGCCGTGCAGCGTCATGTAACTCTCCGTCGAGTCAGGACGTGCTACAGCCACACGTCTGTCAGCAGCCGAGCATGTAGCAGACGGTCCAGGTGTGTCAAGGCTCACACCTCTGCCCGCGGTCGCCGGGTGCCCTCGCCCGGCCGCGTCGTGGTCGGCCGCCGGGGGAGTGTGGTCGGGGTGTCACGATGTGTGCGTGGAACTCGTCGAGGGGCCGGTCGTGACGCGGCGCCAGGAGCTGGGGGCGGCCAGCGCACGCAGCCTGCTCCTCACGGTGCTCGGCGAGTTCGTGCTGCCCAGCGGCGCCCCGGTGTGGACGGCGACGCTGATCGACCTGCTGGCCGACCTCGACGTCGCCGAGAAGGCCGCCCGGCAGGCGATCATGCGCACCGCGGACAGCGGGTGGATCGCCGGCAGCCGGGTCGGCCGGGAGACCCGCTGGTCGCTCACCGAGGCCGGGACGGCGCTGCTGCGCGAGGGCACCGAGCGCATCTACGGCTTCGCGGCGGAGGACCGCGCCTGGGACGGGCGCTGGCTGGTGCTCGCGGTGGGCGTGCCGGAGAACGCCCGCCCCCTGCGGCAGCGGCTTCGGACGCAGCTCGGCTGGGCCGGCCTGGGGTCGATCGACACGACCACGTGGGTCACGCCGCGCATCGACCGGGAGCAGGCGGCCCGCCGGGTGCTCGAGGACCTGGGCCTGCTGTCGGGCAGCTGGTCGTTCGTCGCCGAGGCCGGCGTCGTCGGCGACGAGCGCTCCCTGACGCGCACGGCGTGGGACCTCGACGCGATCGAGGGCCGCTACGAGGACTTCCTGGAGCTGGTCGGGACCCGCCGGCCGCGCACGGACCGGCAGGCGCTCGTCGCCCAGGTGCGGCTGGTCCAGGAGTGGCGCCGGTTCCCGCTCCTCGACCCCGGGCTGCCGCGCGAGCTGCTGCCGCCGCGGTGGAGCGGCAACCGGGCGGCGGAGGTCTTCCGCGAGCGGCACGCCGCCTGGGCGCCGCGGGCCCAGACGGCCTGGCGCGAGCTCAGCCGCGACGGCTGAGGGACCGCGCCGGCCGTCCCGGGCCGTCAGGCGGTCGGGACGTGCGCGGCCAGCCACGAGCGGCCGGCGTCGGTGAGCACCCGCATGTCCCGCTCGGCCTGCAGCAGCGGCGGGTCCTGGCGGTAGAGCCGGGCGACGAGGTGGCTGTCCGGGGCCAGCTGGCGCGCGATCTGGTGCGCCTCGAGCTTGTGCAGCCGCCCGCCCGGCGCCTCGGCGAAGCGCCGCAGCAGCGCCGCCTGGACCTCCGCGGGGTCGCGGGCGGAGCCGTCGGCCGCGGCCGGGGCGGGCTCCTCGTCGAGCAGGGACGTGACCGCCCGGGAGAACGTCTGCACGAGGTCGCGGATCCGGTCGTCGCGCGAGGGGGTGGCCGCCCCGCCCCCGGACCCCTGCCAGGTGCGCTGCGGGTGGCGGCGCAGGTACTCCTGCTCGAGCTCGAGCATCCGCTCGGTGTGCGTGCGGAACTGCTCGGCGGTCCCGTGCAGGAACACCCAGTGGCGCATGGCGTGCGCGTGCACCCCCTGGCGCTCCAGGTCCTCGTCGGACAGCTCGCGGGCCGGGACGCCCGGTCGTTCGGTCATGAGTGCTCCTCCGCTCGGCGCGCGGGTCCGTGGCCCCGGTCGCATCGTGCCCCCGGCCCGTCCGGCTGTCAGCACACCGTGCTGGCTGCACCCGAGGGAACCCGGACGGGCTACACGCCGATCGACCCGGTGACGTGTCACTGTAGGACGTCGAGGTGTTACCGTCGGCGCTCCGGGCGGCCGGGACGGGAGGACCACCCCATGCTCGACGGGCACGTCCTCGTGGACGCCCACGTCCACGTGCCCCGCCTGTCCTCGCTGGCGCCGGCGTGGGTCGAGTGGGCGCGGCGGTTCGGGCGGCCCGGGGTCCTGGAGGAGGTCTGGCACGCCGACGGGACGCCGGACCCGGCGGCGCTCGACCGCCTCTTCGCCGACGAGGGCGTGGACGTCGCCCTGCTGTTCTGCGAGTACAGCCCCAGGGCGACCGGCTACCAGCTCTTCGACGACCTGCTGCCGATCGTGGCGCACAACCCGCGGCGGTTCCGGCCTGTCGCCAACGTCAACCCGCACCTGCACTTCCCGATCGCGCGCGAGCTGGAGCGCCAGCTCGACCTGGGCGCCGCCGCCCTGAAGATCCACCCCGTGCACGGCGGCTTCCGCCCCGACGACGCGGCGATGTACCCGGCCTACGCGGTGCTCGTCGAGCGCGGCGTCCCGCTCGTCGTGCACTGCGGGACGAGCAGCTTCCCGGGGTCGACGAACGCCTACGCCGACCCGCAGCTGCTCGACGCCGTCCTGCGCGACTTCCCCGACCTGCACGTGGTGCTGGCCCACGGCGGCCGCGGCTGGTGGTACGACGCGGCGGCCTTCCTCGCCCTCTCGCGCCCCACCGTGTGGATCGAGCTCTCCGGGCTGCCGCCCGAGCGGCTGCCCGAGTACTACGCGCGCTTCGACCTCGGCCGCCTGGCGCGCCGGTTCGTCTACGGCACCGACTGGCCGGGCGTCCCCGGGCAGGCGGTCAACGCCCGGGCGGTCGCCTCGCTCGGCCTGCCCGACGACGTCGTCCCGCTCGTCCTCGGCGGCAACGCGCTGCGGGTGTACGCCGGCCTGGCGCCCGCGGTCCCGTGACGGGAGGCGCCGTGCGCGCGGCCGACGCCGCGTCGTCCTACACCCTCGGCTGGGCCGAGGACCCCGACCCGCGGTGGGACGCGCACCGGGAGGCGCTCTTCGCCACCGTCCCGGACGAGCTGTTCCCGGCCGGGCTGCGCGTCCCCGGCCGCCGGCTGCCCGGCGCCTGGTGGGACGTCACGGACGGCGGGGCGGTGGTGGCCTCCTGCTGGCTGCACGAGGTCGCCGGCCGGGCGGTGGCGCTGCTGGCCGTCGCGAGCGCCGGCGCGGCCACGGGGGCCGCCGGCTTCGGCACCGTCCGCCTGGGGGAGGCGGCCCGGGAGCGGGGTCTGGACCGGGTGAGCGACGTCCGGCGCCGCACCCACCCCGGCCGGACGGCGGTGACGGTGTGGCTGCTCGGCCGGTCGCTCAGCCCGACGCGCGGGCCGGCCTGACCATGCAGGTCAGCCGGGCGCTGGCGGTCAGCCGGCCCCGGTCGTCGGTCACCTCGATGCGGAAGGTCGACAGCGGCAGCTGCGCGCCGGCGGGCGTGCAGACCGCGGTCACCCAGCCGGACGTCACGGCCGCGACGTAGCTCGCGTTCAGCTCGATCCCGACGACCGTGGCGCCGGGCCCGGCCTGCAGCGCCGCGGCGTAGGACCCGACGGTCTCGACCAGGCTGCAGGTGGCGCCGCCGTGCAGCAGGCCGTGGGGCTGGGTGTTGCCCTCGACGGGCATCCGGGCGACGACGTGGGCGGGGTCCCAGTCGGTGATCTCGATGCCGAGCTTCTCGTCGAGGGCACTGGAGAGGTCCGTCGGCAACCAGGCCGGCGCTTCGGCGATCACCCCGGGGACCCTACGGTCGCCGGCTCAGCGGGGCGTCGCGGTGCCCGGGCGGAAGGGCGCACCGTGGCCGGGGACGACCAGGCTGGCCAGGCCGAGCACCCGCTCCCGCTGCCGGCGCAGCTCCTCGCGGTCGGGCGCGTAGGGGTCCTCGGCCGGCCCCTCGCCGGTCCACCACAGGTGCGTGAGGGCGACGACGTCGTCGGCCGTGCCCACCAGCGTCGTGATGTCCTGCGGCGTGTGCCCGGGCGTGGCCAGCAGCCGGACCGACGCCGTGAGGTCGACGCCGTCGGCCGGGCGGGGGGTGAACACGTCGCCCTCGATGACCGACTGGAAGTCGTGCACCGGGACCACCGGGAAGAGCGCCACGTTGAGCGTGTGGTCGAGGTGGTGGTGGCTCAGGACGACGTCGGTGACGTCCTCCGGCGCGACGCCGAGCGCGCGCATCGGCGCGAGGATCAGCTCGCGGTCGGCGACCATGCCGGGGTCGACGACGACGACCCGGTCGGCGTCGCGGACCAGGCTCACCGTGCCGGCGACGTTCGGCAGGCGGGCGTAGCCCTCGACGAGGACGTCGACGCGGGCGGTGCGGGAGAGGTCGGCCACGCGGGGACGGTAGCCCCGGCTCGGCCCGCCGGCGACCGGCGCAGCGCAGCGAGCGCCGCGAGGAGGAGCTGCGTGCAGCCCAGGCCGACCGCGAGCCAGCCCAGCGCGGTGCCCGACGAGCCGGTCCCGTGGTGGACGTGCGCCGCTCCGGCGGTCAGCTGGGCGTGCACGGCCAGCATCCCGGCGTCCAGCAGCGCGGTCGTGCCCCAGGCCGACGGGGTGGGCGCCCGCCACAGCTGCCGGGCGCAGGGCAGGCACGCGACCGCCATCAGGGCCATCGCCAGCGAGCCCAGGGAGGTCGGGTCGAGCAGCGCGAGGTGCACGGCGGCCGAGACCACCGCCACGACGGCGGCTCCCCGGCCGAGGGCGGCTGCCCCCGGCCGGGGAGGAGCGAGGACCGTCGTCACCCGCAGTGCCCCTCGCCGGGCGAGCAGTGCGAGGACGTCGACGGCGGGACGCCGAGCGCGGGGTTGCGGTCGAAGAAGCCGACCGGCTTGAGCGTGAAACCGGAGTAGTCGGTCGGCATGACCGGCCAGTCCTCGGGCCGCGGGAAGTGGGTCAGCCCGAAGGTGTGCCAGAGCACGACGTCGGTGTCCTCCAGCGGGGCGTCGCCGGCGACGAACGCCGGCAGCCCACCGTCGCCCGGGTGCTGGTTGACGAAGTCGCCGGCCGGGTACCGCTCGGCCGGGTCGTACTCGGTGACCCACAGGCTCCTGGTCGAGAACGTGGCGCGCTTGTGGATCGAGGACTGCTCGTCGGCCAGCAGCACCGGGCCGTTCAGCGGGTGCAGCGCGTAGCCCACCGGCTGCCCGAGCCGGTTGGTCTTCGACGGGTTGACCACGTGCCAGGTCCGCCCGACGGTGGCGTCGGTGAGCCGCTGGGCCTCCGACTCCCGGGTCAGCGGGGTCAGCCGGCGCGCGAAGGCGTTGCCGTAGGGGTTGGTGTCGCTCATCGGCAGCCGGACGGCGTCCACCTCGTGCACGGTGTTGCCGGACCCGTCGGCGCCGTCCACCGCCATGTCCAGCCGCGCGGAGAACAGGTGCTGGTGGAACGGCGCCCCGAGGCCCGGGGCGACCTCGGTGGCGTACGGGTGCTCCTCGCCGCGGTAGGCCGAGGTGAAGACGATCCCGGTCGCCTTGCTCTCCAGCTGGATGGTGCCGTCGGTGTAGAGGTACCAGTAGAAGCCGTAGTCGTAGTTGCCGATCGTGGTGAAGAAGCTGATCACCAGCCGCCGCGACCGGCGGGTCTCGGCCATCCCGTTGAACAGGTCGGTGTGCTTCCAGCCGACGCCGTAGTCCTCCTCGTGCAGGCAGACGGCGTTGCGGATCACCCGGGGGGCGCCGTCCTCGTCGGCGAGCGTGGCGTCGAGGTAGTGGATCTCGCCCAGGCAGTCGCAGCCCAGCTCGAGGGAGTTGGTGTAGCGGGCGAAGACGTACTCGCCGACGTCGAAGTAGTTCTGCCAGAACCGCACCGGGGAGGGGTCGGCGTAGGGCACGACCATCTCGGCGATCGAGGCGCGGTGCACCACCGACCGGCCGTCGATGGACAGCTGGTTGAGCACCAGCCCCTCGCGGGCGTCGAAGCCGACCCGGAACTCCCAGCCGGCCCAGCGGACGACGTCGTCCTCGACGGTGAAGCTCGGGCCCTCGGGCTGGGTGATCTCGATGGGCCGCAGGTCCCGGACCGGCGAGGGGTGGACGTCCGGGGTCAGGTCGGCGCGCTCGGCGGGCACGGGCAGGTCGTAGTGGTCCTGGACGTCGAGCGCGACGCCGCGGGTGATGTCGACGAAGGCCACCACGCCGTCCACCGGGTGCGCCCAGGGCAGGTCGGACTCGTCGGCCTGGTGGAAGCCGAGCACCCGGGCGATCCGGTGGCCGTACTCGCCGGGGAAGTAGGAGCCGGCCGACAGCGGCACGCACCGGACGTCGGCGACGTCCAGCCCCCGCTTGGCCATCGCGGCGATCCACTGCTCGTCGGCGGCGAGGATCGGCTCGATCGCCTCGAACTCGGCGTCGAGGATCGGCACCTGCCCGTCGGCCACGCCGTCGATCTCGACGTCGGTGACGACCGTGCCCCCGGTGACGGAGACGGTGAGGTCACGGCCGTTGCCGGTGGCGCGGTCGAGCAGCAGGGCGCGCACCCGGCGCTCGATCGGGTCGCCGGGCGTCCAGGCCAGGACGTCGCGCTTGTGCGGCTCCTCCAGGCCCACGTAGACGAACTTGCTGCTCTCCTGCACCAGGCCGGCGGCGCGGACGATGGCCGTGGCGGCGGTGATCTCCTCGGCGGTGAGCCGGGACAGCGGGTGGCTGACGGTCGTGCGGGGCGAGTCGATCAGGGTCATGGCTGTTCTCCTCAGATCTGCGGGACGTCGGCGGAACGGGGGGCACGGACCAGGTCGCGGGCGGCGGTCGGGCGGAGCCTGGCAAGGACGGGACCGCCGAGCAGGGCGGCGACGAGCAGCACGCCCGCGCCGACCCCGAGGGCCGTCGAGCCGCCCATGAGCAGCGGCAGGTTCTCGACCAGGAGCACCAGGATCAGCGCCAGGCCGACGAGGCCCAGCGACGGTGCGACGAGCGTCTGCCAGGGCCGCCGGTCGGCGCGGGTGCGGCGGAAGAACACGATGACCGCCAGGCACGCGAGCAGCATCAGCACGACGATGCCGACGCTGGCGATGCCGGCCAGCCAGGTGAAGATCTCCAGCACGGGATCGAGGCCGGCGAGCGCGCAGACGGCCATGAGGACACCGCCGACCGCCGTGGTCAGCAGGCTGGCGACGTGCGGGGAGGCGTGCCGGACGTGGCTGCGGCCGCAGGCGACCGGCAGCACGCCGGTGGTGCCCAGGGCGAAGAAGTAGCGCGACAGCACGTTGTGGAAGGCCAGCACCGCGGCGAACAGGCTCGTCACGAAGAGCACCTGCATCACGTCGGCGGCCACCGTGCCGACGTGGGCCTGCGTGGTGGCGACCACCAGACCGCCGGGGTCGGCGACGGACTCGGCGACGACCGCGCCGTCGCCCCAGGCGCTGACGATCGCCCAGGCGGAGACGGTGTAGAACACGCCGATCAGGGCCAGGGCGGCGTAGGTGGCCCGCGGGATGGTGCGCTCGGGGTCGCGGGCCTCGTCGCGGAAGATCGCCGTGGCCTCGAAGCCGATGAACCCGGCGATGGCGAACATCAGGCCCAGACCGGGGGAGCCGGAGAGGACGTCGGCCGGGCGCAGGAACGCCGAGGACAGCCCCTCCTCGCCGCCGCCCCGGCCGATCACCGCGACGTCGAGGACCAGGACGATGCCGACCTCCGCGACCAGCAGGACGCCGAGCACCTTGCTGGACAACTCGATGTGCCGGTAGCCCAGCACGGCGGTGACGGCCAGGACGACGGCGGTCCACGACCACCAGGGCAGCGCCGGCCCGCCCCAGCGGTCGACGAGGTCACCGAGGGCGTAGCCGATGTAGCCGTAGACGGCGCCCTGCACGGTCACGTAGCTGACCAGCGCGACCAGGGCGGTGCCCAGCCCCGGCCCGCGGCCCAGGCCCGTGCCGACGTAGGAGTAGAAGGCGCCGGCGTTCGGCACGTGCCGGGTCATCGCGGTGAAGCCGACGGCGAAGAAGGCCAGCACGACCGCGGCCACCACGTACATCGCGGGGAAGCCGGCCCCGTTGCCGGCGGCGATGCCGATGGGCACCGACCCGGCGACGACGGTGAGCGGCGCGGCGGCGGCGACGACCATGAACACGATGGCACCGGGGCCGAGCCGGCCGCGCAGGCGGGAGGAGGGCGCCCCGGCGTGCGGGGCGGTGACCGGGGGCGGGTCGGAGACGGCAGCCAAGGCGACCTCCGGGGGAGGCGGCAGCTCGGCTGCCGGGTGGACGGTGTCACCGAGGAGCCTGGGCCGTCGAGGGCCGCGGTCGGTTACACGTTCGTCATCAGTGGGAAACACCTGCGTTACACCGAATGGGAGACGCCGGTCACAGGTTTCTCATTCGGGGAGAGCCCCGGCGACACCGGCTGTGGCTACGCTCGCCCCCCACCAGGGAGGGAGCGGCATGGCGCAGCGGAGCGCAGGGGTGCGGCTGCCCGTGCAGTCGCCGGTCGCGGGGCTGCGCCGCCGGCGGCTGAGCTTCCTCGAGGTGCTCGCCCAGTCGGTCTCGGGGCTGGCTCCCTCGGCGGCCATGGTGGCAGTCCCCTCGATCGTCCTGCTCGAGTCCGGCTCGGCCACGCTGCCCGTCCTCCTGGCGGCCACCGCCCTCGTGGTGCTGATCGGCTGGTGCCTGACCCACTTCGCCCGGCGGATGGCCGCGGTCGGCGGCACGTACAGCTACACCGCCCGGGGGCTGGGGCCGGTCGGTGCGCTCGTCGGTGGGTGGGCCCTGCTCATCGGGTACGCCGCGGTCGCCATGGCGGCACTCGTGGGGTCGGCGGTCTACCTCGCCGGCCTGTTCGGGCTCGATCCCTCACCGCCCGTCGTCGCCGGGGCCTGCGTGCTGCTCGGCCTCCTCGGCACGCTGTGCACCGTGCGGGGCATCCAGCTCTCCGCGCGGGTCGCGCTGGTCCTCGAGGTGCTCTCCATCTCCCTCGTGCTGACCGTGCTCGCGGTCCTCCTCCTCGCGCCGAGGAGCACGCCGGGCACGGCGGCGGCCGTCGTGGACGGCCCGGTGCACTGGGGTGCCGCCGTGGGGGTGGTGCTGGGCGTGACGGCCTTCATGGGCTTCGAGAGCGCCGCCACGCTCGGCGTGGAGGCCCGCCGCCCGCTGGTGTCCGTCCCCCGGGCGGTGCTGTGGACACCGGTCGTGGCCGGGGTGCTGCTGCTGGCGGCGGCCGCCGCGCAGGTCGTGCTGCTGCGGAGCGCGCCGCTCGACGTCCTGACCAGTCCCGTCCCGGTCGCCGAGCTGGCCGAGCGCGACGGGCTCGGCCTGCTGCGCCGGCTGCTCGACCTGGGCATCGCCACGTCCTTCTTCGCCTGCGTCACCGGGTCGACCAACGCGCTGGGCCGGGTGCTGTTCACCATGGCCCGCGAGGGCGTGCTGCCGGCGGCGCTGGGCCGCACGCACCCGCGGTTCGAGACGCCGCACCACGCCCTCACCCTGGCGCTGCCCGCGGTCGTCGGGGTCCCGGTCGTCGTCCTCCTCAGCGGCTCGGGGCCGCGGGCGGTGCTGACCGGTGCGCTCACCGTGTCCGCGTTCGGCTACGTGCTGGCCTACGTGCTGGCCTGCCTGGCGATGCCGCTGTTCCTCCGGAGCATCGGCGAGCTGACCCCCCTGCCGGCGGTCGCCGGGTCGCTCGCCGCGGTGGCGGGCGTCCTGGGGCTGGGAGTCGCCCTCGGTGGCGCGTCGCTGTGGGGCGGGCAGGCCATGACCTCGGTGTTCCTCACCGCGCTGGCCCCGGGCCTGCTGTGGGCCTGCTGGCTGCGGTGGCGCGCACCGGGGCGGCTGGCGGCGGTCGGCGTCTACGACGTCGCGACGGTGGGCAGCGTGCTGCCCGGCAGCGTGCCGGTCGAGCCGGTGCCATGACACCGGCGGTCGACCGCGGGCTGACCGGTCGCCAGCCGAAGGCCGTGCAGAGCGCGCTGGCGATCCTCGAGGCCGTCGCGCGGGCCGGCGCCGGGGTGACCGCGAGGGAGGTGGCCGAGGAGCTGGGACTCCCTCCCGCCACCACCTACCGGCTGCTCAACCTGCTGGTCGGCGAGGAGTACCTGGTGCGGCTGCCCGACCTGCACGGGTTCGCGCTCGGCCGCAAGGTCTCCGCGCTGACCCGCGGCGAGGGCGTCGTCCCGTTGTCGACGGCCGCCCGGGAGGTCGTCGCGGAGCTCCGGGGGCGGGTGCGCTGCGGCGTGCACCTCGTCCTGTACACGGCGACGTCGCTGCACTGTGCCGACGTCGATCCCGACCACCCCCTCCAGGCGCCGGAGCTCCTCGAGCGGCACCTGCACGCCTCCGCCCCGGGGAAGCTCCTGCTCGCCGAGCAGCCGGACTGGCAGGACGTCCTGCAGCCGCACCGGCTGCACCGCCTCACCGACCGGACGGTGGCGCGGGCGGCGGATCTCGACGCCGAGCTGCGGGTGGTGCGCCGCCGCGGCTGCGCCGTCCAGGCCGGCCAGGTCCACGACGACCTCGCCTGCGCGGCGGTCCCGGTGCGCTCGCCCGCGGGTGTGCTGGTCGCCGCGGTGGTGGTGACCGTCCGCAGTGCCGACCCGGCCGCACCGGCGGCGCAGACGGCTCCGGCCCGCGAGTACGCCGGTCGGCTGGGGCGGTTGCTCGGCTGAGCCGGCCGAGGGCTCGCGCGGCTCAGCCCGTCGCCAGCGAGCGGCGCAGCACCCGGACCGAGGCCGCGGCCCCCGAGGCGGTCATCACGACGCCCGCGTGGTCGTGCCCCGGCAGCAGCTCCGCCGTCACCAGCCCGTCCGACGCCGCCACCACCGCGGCGACCTCGTCGTCCGTGTAGGCCGGCGGCGAACCGGCGCCGGCGCTCCACTCGGCGTGGAGCAGCTGCGTGGGCACGGCGAGCCGGCGCAGCGCGTCGGCGGCGGTGTCCGTGAGGAACGTGTCCGCGGCGTCGTCGACCAGCGCCCGCCCGTCCAGCCGCACCCGGCCGCCGTCGCGGCCGCGTTCCAGGTCGTGCGCCAGGCAGGTGGCCAGGTGCGGGTCGGCCGGGTCGAGCAGCGGCGCGGTGTGGGCGACGACGAACTCGACGTAGCTCGCCAGGTCGGGCCAGTCGGTGGCCAGCCGGGCGGTGCGGTCGGCGAACGCCGCCTCCAGCTGGTCGCGGCTGGTCGGCCGGCGCACCATCGGCGACCCGCCGTCGAGCAGCGTCAGGCTGCGCACCCGCTCCGGTGCGGTGGCCGCGAGCTGCACCGCGACGAACCCGCCCAGCGACATGCCGACGACGTGCACCGGCTCCCGCAGGCCCAGGGCGTCGAGGACGGCGAGCTGGTCCTCGACGTGTCCGGCGAGGGTCGAGGCGTCCGACCGCGGCGTGGACAGGCCCCGGCCGCTGAGGTCGGCGGCGACCAGGTCGACGTCCGGGTCCTCGGCCAGCAGCCAGGTCCACAGCCGGGAGGTGCTGCTGAGACCGTGCACGGCGAGCACCGGCCGGGTGCTGCCGGGCCGGCGCCACGCGTGCACCACCCGGCCGTCGGGCCGCCCGACCTCGGCGTGCTCGCCGAACTCCCCGGCGGTCACGCTGCCGGGTCCGGGAACACCTTGCCGGGGTTGAGGATCCCGTGCGGGTCGAGCGCGGCCTTGACCGCCCGCTGCATGGCGACCACCTCCGGGGACAGCTCGTGCGCGAGGCCGTCGCGCTTGAGCAGGCCGACGCCGTGCTCGCCGGTCACCGTCCCGCCCAGCGCCACCGCGTCGCGCATGATCTCGGTGAACGCGACCTGGGCGCGCGCCCGCGCCTCGGCGTCGCCGGGCGGGGTGATGAGCAGCGGGTGCAGGTTGCCGTCGCCGGCGTGCGCGATGTTCGCGATGAGCACGTCGTTGCGGACGGCCGCGGCCTCGATGCGGGCCAGCATCTCCGGAACGGCGGCCTTGGGCACGCAGACGTCCTCGGTCAGCAGCGGGCCGAGCCGCTCCAGCGCCGGGTAGGCCAGCCGGCGCGCGGAGAACAGCGCCTCGGCCTCGACCGGGTCGGTGGACGCCGCGGCCCAGGTGGCGCCGCCGGCCTCGAAGCACTGCAGCATCGCGTCGGCCTCGGCGTCCCCCGCCGGGCCCGGGACGTCGGTGCGGCCGAGCAGCACCACGGCCGCCTCCAGCGACAGGCCCATGTTCTTCCACTCGTCGACGGCGGCCAGGCAGTGCCGGTCGACCAGCTCGAGCGCCGAGGGCGTCACCCCGGCCGCGCCCACCGCCTCGACCGCCCGCCCGGCGTCGACGACGGAGTCGAAGTAGCCGACGACGGTCCGCTCGGGAGCCCGCGCCGGGCGCAGCCGCACGGTCACCTCGGTGACCACGCCGAGGGTGCCCTCGGAGCCGACCAGCAGCCCGACCATGTCGTAGCCGACGACGCCCTTCGCGGTGCGGCGGCCGAGCCGGACGACCTCGCCGAGGCCGTTGACCACCTCGAGCTCCAGGACGTAGTCACGGGTCACGCCGTACTTCACGCAGCACACGCCGCCGGCGTTGGTGGCCACGTTGCCGCCGATGGTCGACCACGGCGAGCTGGCCGGGTCCGGCGGGTACCACAGACCCTGGGCGGCGCAGGCGGCCCGCAGGTCGTCGTTGACCACGCCCGGCTGCACGACCGCGTACCGCTCGACCGGGTCGATCGCCACGACGTCCCGCATGTGCTCGGTGGAGAGCACGACGCAGCCGTCGACGGCATTGGCGCCGCCGGACAGGCCGGTGCCGGCGCCGCGGGGCACCACCGGCGTCCGGTGCTCGAGGCAGGCGCGCACCACCGCCTGCACCTCGGCGGTGGACCGCGGGCGGACCACCGCGAGCGGGGTGCCGAACGGCGCCCACTCGGCCTCGTCGTGCACGTAGGAGCGGACGACGTCGTCGTCGCCGAGGACCCGGTCCGCGGGGAGGGCCGCGAGCAGGGCCGCCACGACGCCGGACCGCAGCGCAGGAGCCTGTGTCACGCCCCCCAGTCAAGCACCGCCCGCCGGCCGCACCGGCGCTCAGTCGAGCGCCGGGTCCCGCCCGGCCGCCGTCGTCGCTGCCACGGCGACGGGTGCCGGGGCGCGCCGCGACAGCAGGAGGGCGCCGGCCGCCGAGAGCAGCATCGCGATGCCGACCAGCCAGAGCGCCGGCCGGATGCTGCCGGTGGCGTCGGAGATCCAGCCGGTCAGGTAGGGAGCGGCGAACCCGGCGGTGTTGCCCAGCGAGTTGATCAGCGCGATGCCCGCCGCGGCCCCGGCGCCGGTGAGGAACAGCGGCGGGAAGTGCCAGAAGACCGGCAGCGCGCAGCAGATGCCGACCGCGGTCAGCGTGATGACGGCCATGACGGTGAACGGCGAGTCCAGGTAGAGGGCCACCGGGATGGTGACGCCGCCCAGGGCCGCCGGCAGCGCGAGGTGCCAGCGGCGCTCGCCGGTCCGGTCGGAGTGCCGGCCCCACAGCACCATCGTGGCCGCGCCGGCCAGGAAGGGCACCGCGACGATCGCCCCGGTCTCGAAGATCGAGTAGGTGGCGTCGAAGCGCTCCGCGAAGCCGGCCACGACGGTCGGCAGGAAGAAGGAGACCGCGTACAGGCCGTAGACGACGCCGAAGTAGACCATCCCGAGGCCGACCACCCGCAGGTTCGCCATCGCCCGCCACGGTGAGGCCTCCCGGCCGGGCGTCTCGCCCTCGGCGGCGATGGTCCGGGCCAGCCAGCCGCGCTCGTCGGCGGTGAGCCAGCGGGCGTCCGCGGGGCGGTCGGTCAGGTAGAACCAGCAGACGACGCCCAGCACGACGGCGGGCAGGCCCTCGACGAGGAACATCACCCGCCAGCCCTCGAGGCCGAACAGCCCGTCGCCGTACTGGATGACCGCACCCGAGAACGGCGCGCCGAGCGCCGAGGAGAGCGGGACGGCCACCAGGAAGGCGCCGATCAGCTGCACCCGCTGCGCGCGCGGCAGCCACCAGGTCAGGTACAGCAGGACCCCGGGGAAGAAGCCGGCCTCGGCGATGCCGAGCAGGACGCGCAGCGCGTAGAGCCAGCCCGCCGAGTCGACGAAGGCCATGGCGCTGGCGACGACGCCCCAGGTGACCATGATCCGCGCGATCCAGCGGCGGGCGCCGAACCGGTGCAGCGCCAGGTTGCTCGGCACCTCGAAGAACAGGTAGCCGATGAAGAACAGCCCCGAGGCGAGCCCGAACATCGTCTCGGTCAGGCCGAGGTCCTCGCTCATCGTGAGCTTGGCGAAGCCGATGTTGGTGCGGTCGAGGTAGTTGACGAAGTAGAGGAGCCCGAGGAAGGGCACCAGCCGCCACGCGACCTTGCGCAGCGCGCTCCTCCCGACCGGGTCTGTCTCGGTGTGGGCCACGGCTCCTCCAGACGACGTCCGTGCGGGTGTGCGCGGGCAACGGTAGAGAGGCGCGGACACGTGCCAGGTCGGCGTCCGGGCGGGTGGGGGGTGGACGATCTGGCTCTCGCTGCCGACAGTCGGCGTCCACGACGCTCGGGCGGTTCCCACTCCTGAGGAGGCGCGCATGTCCACCCCCTACTGGGTCGCCGGCCGGCCGGTCACCGGCACCGAGGTGCTCGAGGTCCGCTCGCCGCACGACGGCGCGCTCGCCGGGACGACCACCACCGCCACCCCCGAGGACGTCGAGGCCGCGGTCGCCGCCGCCGAGGCGGTCCGCGCCGAGTACGCCGCGACGCCGGCCCACGTGCGCGCCGCCGCGCTCGACACCGTCTCCCGGCGGCTGGCCGAGCGCAGCGAGGAGGTCGCCGCGCTGATCACCGCCGAGTCGGGCAAGCCGCTCAAGTGGGCGCGGCTGGAGGTGACCCGCGCGGTGTCGACCTTCCGCTGGGGCGCGGAGGAGGCGCGGCGCTGGTCGGGGAGCCTGCAGCGGCTGGACACCGACCCCGCGGCCACCGGTCGACTGGCCCTCGTGCGGCGCGTGCCGCGCGGCCCGGTGCTGGGCATCGCCCCGTTCAACTTCCCGCTGAACCTGGTGGCCCACAAGGTCGCCCCGGCGATCGCGGTCGGGGCGCCGATCGTGCTCAAGCCCGCGCCGGCCACGCCGCTGACCGCGCTGCTGCTCGGCGAGCTCCTGGCCGAGACCGACCTGCCGTCCGGCGCCTGGTCGGTGCTGCCGGTGCCCAACGAGGTGGCCGCGCAGCTCGTGCAGGACCCGCGGCTGCCCGTCGTCTCGTTCACCGGCTCGGTGCCGGTCGGCTGGTCGATCCGGGAGTCCGCGCCGCGCAAGCACGTGACCCTCGAGCTCGGCGGCAACGCCGCGGCCGTCGTCGCCCCCGACCAGGACGACGCGGCGCTGGACTGGGCCGCCTCGCGCATCGCCACCTTCGCCATGTACCAGGCCGGGCAGTCCTGCATCTCGGTGCAGCGGGTTTTCGCCCACGCCGCCGTCGCCGAGGCGCTGACGGCGCGGGTGGTCGAGGCCGTGGGCAAGCTGGTCACCGGCGACCCCACGGACGACGCCACCGACGTCGGCCCGCTGATCGACGAGCAGGCCGCCCGCCGGGTGGAGAGCTGGGTCGCCGACGCCGTGGTCGCCGGAGCGCGGGTCCTCACCGGCGGCACGCGCGACGGCGCCTCCTACGCGCCCACGGTGCTCACCGACGTGCCGGCCGACGCGAAGGTGTCCCGCGAGGAGGTCTTCGGGCCGGTCGTCGTCCTGGACACCGTCGACTCCGTCGACGAGGCGTTCGCGCGGGTCAACGACAGCCGCTTCGGCCTGCAGGCCGGCGTCTTCACCCGCGACCTGCAGGTGGCCTTCCGCGCCGCGCAGGTGCTCGAGGTCGGGGGCGTGGTGGTCGGCGACGTGCCGAGCTTCCGCGCCGACCAGATGCCCTACGGCGGCGTGAAGGACTCCGGCACCGGCCGCGAGGGCGTGCACGCGGCGATGGAGGACCTCACCGAGGAGCGCGTGCTCGTCCTCACCGGCATCGCCGTCTGACGAAGGACCCCGTCCCCCTCACCGCTCGCGACCTCGCGGCGAGCCCCTGGACGGGGCCTCACCAGCCGTACCGTCGGCCCTGGTGGCCGCCTCTCGGGGCGGCCACCATGGGGCGGTGACCGGTACCGCGACCTTCGACGTCGAGCGCCTGCTGCAGCTCTGGAGCGATCCGCTGCCCGACGGGCCGGCCGCGGAGGACGCCTTCCGCGTGCTCTACACCGACCCCGTCACCGTCAACGGCCAGGCGCTGACCGTCGCCGACCTCGTCGTCCGGGCGCGCGCCGTCCAGGGGGCGTTCGACGAGGTCGAGCGGCGGGTCGTCTCGGTCGTCGAGGACGGCGACCGGGTCGCGGTGGCCTTCCGCATGGGTGGGCGGCAGGTGGGGCCGCTGCAGACCTCGGCCGGCCCGCTGCCCCCGACCGGCCGGCACCTGGAGCTGCGCGTCATCGACGTCCTCACGCTCACCGGCGGCCGGATCAGCGAGATCGTCATGGTCGCCGACGAGCTCGGCGCGCTCGTCGCCCTGGACGCCGTCCGGCTGGCCCCGCCGACGGATTGATCACGGAGTCGTTGCCGCCGACACGCGCCGACACGCTGTGCGGGGCGGCAACGACTCCATGATCGACGAGCCGGGCGCCTCAGCTCTCCAGGTTGGCCATCACGTGCTTGATGCGGGTGTAGTCCTCGAACCCGTACATCGACAGGTCCTTGCCGTAGCCGGAGTGCTTGAAGCCGCCGTGCGGCATCTCGGCGACCAGCGGGATGTGCGTGTTGATCCAGACGCAGCCGAAGTCCAGCGCCCGGCTCATCCGCATCGCCCGGCCGAAGTCCCGCGTCCAGACGCTCGAGGCCAGCCCGTACTCGACCCCGTTGGCCCAGGCGAGGGCCTGCTCCTCGTCGGAGAAGCGCTGCACGGTGATGACCGGGCCGAAGACCTCCCGCTGCACCAGCTCGTCGTCCTGCCGGAGCCCGGCGACGACGGTGGGCTCGACGAAGAAGCCGCGGTCGCCCTGGCGGCGGCCGCCGGCGGTGATCTCGGCGTGGTCGGGCGCGCGGTCGAGGAAGCCGGTGACGTGCGCGAGCTGGTTGGCGTTGTTCACCGGGGGCACGAGCGCGTCCTCGTCGCCGGCGCCGCCCTCGTACGTCGTCCGGGTGTTGCGGGCCTGCTCGGACAGCGCCGCGACGAAGTCGTCGTGGATGCCCGGCCCGGCCAGCACGCGGGTGGCGGCCGTGCAGTCCTGCCCGGCGTTGAAGTAGCCGGCGACCGCGATCGCCTCGGCGGCGGCCTCGAGGTCGGCGTCGTCGAAGACCACCACCGGGGCCTTGCCGCCGAGCTCGAGGTGCACCCGCTTGACGTCGCGCGCGGCCGACTCGGCCACCGCAATGCCCGCGCGCACCGACCCGGTGATCGAGACCATCTGCGGGGTGCGGTGCTCCACCAGGGCCCGGCCGGTGTCGCGGTCGCCGCAGACGACGTTGAGGACGCCCGGCGGGAGGAACTCCGCGGCCAGCTCGGCCATCCGCAGCGTCGTCGCCGGGGTGGTGTCGCTGGGCTTGAGGACGACGGTGTTGCCGGCCGCGATCGCGGGGGCGAACTTCCAGACCGCCATCATCATCGGGTAGTTCCAGGGCGTCACCTGGCCGATCACCCCGACCGGCTCGCGCCGGATGAAGGACGTGTGCCCCGCCAGGTACTCCGCCGCGGCCTTGCCCTCGAGGTTGCGCGCGGCGCCGGCGAAGAACCGGATCTGGTCGACCATCGGCGGGATCTCCTCGCTGGCGGTCAGCCCGAGCGGCTTGCCGGTGTTGCGGCTCTCCAGCTCCACCAGCTCCTCGCCGTGTGCCTCGATGGCGTCGGCGAGGCGGTACAGCGCCAGGGACCGCTCCGACGGCGTGGCGTCCCGCCAGCCCGGGAAGGCCCCGGCCGCCGAGGTGTAGGCACGGTCGACGTCCTCGGCCGACGACACCGGGGCGGAGGCGAACACCTCGCCGGTGGCCGGGTCCACCAGGTCCATCCGGTGACCGTCGGTGGCGTCGACGTGCTCCCCACCGACGAAGTTGCGCAGCTCGAGCTTCTCGCTCACCGCAGGTCCCTCTCGTTCGACTGTGCTGATTCGGTCGTCATCGTGCCTCGGGACCGTCGATGGGTCCAGCCTCCGGGCCTGAAACCTGCGGATTCGGTGGTCCGGCAGCCTCGGCCTCGACCTCGGCGAGGATCTGCGACCCGGTCACCACCGTCTCGGCGAAGTGCCGGTGCATCCACGCGAGGTGGTCGTGCCGGCTGCGCATGATCCGGAGGGTGTCCCAGTTGGGGAACACCTGCTGCAGCACGTGCTCCTGCATCAGTCGCGGGTCGACCTCGTAGACGTGCTCGAAGGTCGTCTGCGCCACCTCGCTGGCCCGCAGCGCGGGCGGCGGGGTGTGCTGCTCGGCGAACCGGTACGGCGCGGTGGCCGCCGGTCCGGCGGGCTGGTCAGTCCCGGACATCGGGGTCCTCCCCGTAGGCGCGGTCGAGCAGGTACTTGCCCGGGTTCATCACGTTGTTGGGGTCCAGCGCCCGCTTGACCTCGAGCATGACGTCGAAGCCCCTGCCGAGCTCCTGCGGCAGCAGGTCGACCTCGCCCTCGCGGCAGGACCCGTGGCAGGCGCTCATCGAGCCGCCGTGCGCGATGGCCACCGCGGCGATGTCCCGCTTGGCCTGCACCCAGGCCGCCCAGGCGGCGTCGTCGAGGCGCTGCTCCCAGATGCCGACGTCGATCTCGGTGAGGTAGTCGACCCCGGTGCTCGCCGACGTGTAGGCGAACATGCCCCAGTCGTCGAAGACGTCGGTCTTCCGGCGCAGGTCGGCGAGGATCTCGTGCCAGGCCCGGCTGACCGCCGGCACGTTCGAGAAGTTGACCGCGGCGTCCTCGCAGTGCCAGGACATCGGGATGACCTGGCCGTCCTTGGTGCGGCCGTGCAGGGGGGTGGCGTAGCGGTCGTGCCGCGCGGCCCAGTCGCCCTCGGAGATCTCGTCGCCCAGGTAGCGGGCGCCGTGCTCCTTGGCGATGCGGAACAGCCGCCTGCCGCCGGCCCGGACCTCGTCCTCGTAGCCGTACATGACCGAGCAGACCAGCGCCCGGACGTCGGAGGGCTGCGGGATGTAGGCCTCGTCGTCGCGGCGCAGGTAGGCGACCTTGTGCTCGTCGAAGAGGACCGCGCCGGCGAAGGTGGCCACCCCGGCCCGGGCCAGGGCGCCGGTGCAGGCGTGGGCGTCGTCGTAGCTGTCGAACGCCCAGAACGGCGAGAGCTCGGCCTCCGGCTTGGGGAACAGCTTCAGCGTCGCCTTCGTCGCGATGCCGAGGGTGCCCTGGTGGCCCATGAACAGGTGCTTGAGCTGGTAGCCGCTGGAGCTCTTGCTGATCTTGCGCCCGATGCCGTCGCCGACGTGCAGCACGTCGCCGGTGGGCAGCACGTGGTCGAAGCTGAGCACCAGGTCGCGGGTGTGCCCGTAGCGGGAGCCGATCAGCGACCAGCCGCTGGTGCCGATCCGCCCGCCCACCAGCGAGCACGGGTAGGACGCCGGGTCGTCGGGGTAGAAGAGCCCGTGCTGGGCCAGCCGCTCGTTGAGCTTCATCATGCTGATGCCGGTGCCGACCGTGACGGTGCGGTTGACCAGGTCGAGCTCGTGGACCTGGTTCATCCGCTTGACGTCGACGACGATGCCGCGGCGCATGGGCACCGCGCCGTCGGTCAGCCCGGTGCCGCCGTCGCGGGGGACCACCGGGACGCGCAGGTCGTTGGCGATCCGCACCACGGCCGCCACCTGCTCGGTCGAGGTGGGCAGCACCACGAGGTCGGGCACGCGCTCGGACCAGCGGTGCACCGGGAACGGCGCGGGCACCCGGGCGCGGTTGTAGCGGTCGGTCTTCGCCAGGAGGATCTGGTCGTCGGCGAGCACCGGCCGCAGCGCGGCGACGAGGGTGGCCAGGCGGGCGTCGTCCATCGGCTCCGTGGTGAACGGTGCCGTGCCGATGGTCGGTTCGGTCGTCGTCATGGTCAGTGCCCCCCGCACCCGCAGCCGCCGGAACCGTTGCCGCACCCGCCGCCGCAGCCGCCGCCACCGCAGCCGCCGCGTGAGCTGCCGGAGGCCCGCCGGGCCCGGCCCGGGACGCCGGTGCGCTCCTGCGCGAGCCGGCGGTCGCCGACGTCGCCCCGGGAGCCGCCCACGGTGATGCCGAGCGACTGGGCGAACAGCTCGTGCAGGTCGACGACGTCGATGTCCTGCGCGTCGCCGGCCTCCGACAGCGGCCGCTCCGACCACGGGCAGGCGCTGACCAGCGTGTCGACGTCGAGCTCGGCGGCCCGCTCCAGGCGCATCGCGCTGATCTTCGCGGTGAGCTCGGGCTTCTCGACCGGAAGCCCGCCGCCACCGCCGGAGCAGTAGGACCACTGGGTCACCCGGTCCACGTCCTCGAACCGCAGCCCGGGGATGGCGCGCAGCAGCTCGCGCGGCTCGGCCCAGATGCCCTTGCGCTTGTTGAGCCGGCACGGGTCGTGGTACGTGATCGCCCGGTCCACCGGCACGCTCGGCGTCAGCCGGCCCTCGCGCAGCAGCTGGGCCAGGACCTCGATGACGAGGACGACCTCGATGTCGAACTCCTCGCCGAAGTACCTCGGGTAGTCCTCGGTGAAGCTGATGTAGTCGTGCGGGTCGAGCACCAGCAGCCGCTTGGTGCCCGTGGCCCGCCAGTCGTCCAGGTTGTGCCGGGCGAAGCGCCGGGCCTGCTCGGCGTAGCCCATCTCGGCGGCCGGGCCGCCGCAGCACCACTGCTCGCCCATGAGGCCGAACTCGTAGCCGGCCATCTGCAGCATCTGCGCGACCGCGCGCGGCACCGACGTGCGGTAGAAGGCGGCCTCGCAGTCGACGAACAGGACCGTCTCCCCGCCGACGGGGATGTCGAGGCCCTCGGCCCAGTCCCGCACCTCCTCCTGGCTGACCGGCGTGTCGCCGAGCACGGGCTCGTGCGTGCGCAGGTCGGTGCGCTCGTTCCAGACCTGCCAGTTCGGCTGGTGCACGCCGCTCTCCACGGCGAGGGAGCGCACCGCCTTGACGACGTCGACCGTGCGGGTGCGGAAGCGGTAGAAGTCGCCGGTGAACAGCGTGTTCGGGCACCGGAGCTCGCACGCGCCGCACTGGGTGCAGTTGACGTAGTCGGCGGCGATGTCGGCGATGTCGAGCTCGCCGCGCTCCATCGCGATGACGTTGGCGTGGAAGGCCGTGGGGGTCCAGGACTCGTTGCGCTCGACCTGGGTGACCGGGCAGACCTCGCGGCAGAACTTGTGGCCCGACGAGAAGCAGTTGTACGAGGTGTTGCGCCACTGCTCGACGAAGGCGGCGGTCCTCGGGTCCTGGTTCGGCGGCGGGACCGGGCCGGCGAGCGTCTCCGGGTAGTCCGCCAGCTCGGGCGGGTTGGACGGGGCGCCCGGGGTGAACGGCTCGGAGAGGGCGTCCGCTCCCGGAGCCCGCTCGGGCTGGACCTGTGTCACTGGGTGCTCCTCGTCACAGGGTGGCTGGGTCTGCGCCACGCTAACGGTCAAAACCTATGGAATCAACGGTTAAGCCCTCGGGTCGCGGGTGGGACACTCGCAGTCACCACAGGCACAGGAGGCGTGCGTGCAACTGCTCAGCGGTGACGCCCGGCGCGCCGTCTTCGCGCCGCTCGACGACGGCGCGCTGCGCAGCGAGGCCGTCGTCCGCCGGGTGGGCAGCGCCATCGCCCTCGGCCTGCTGGCCGACGGCGAGCAGCTGCCCACGGAGACCGACCTCGCCACCATGCTCAAGGTCTCGACGGTGACCCTGCGCGAGGCGCTGGCCGAGCTGCGCAAGCTGGGTCTGGTCGAGACCCGCCGCGGTCGCGGCGGCGGCAGCTTCGTCCGGTCGCGGGACGACGTCCTCACCGAGCTCGCCGACGCCCGCCTGGCCGAGCTGGGCACCACGGACCTGCGCGAGCTCGGCGACGTCCACAGCGCGGTCGCGGCGGCGGCGGCCCGCCTCGCGGCCTCGCGGGCCTCGCGCACCGAGATCGCCCGCCTGCGCGACATTGTCGACCGGCTGGCCTCGGCGGGGTCGGTGACCGGCCAGCGGCGGACCGACGGCCGGTACTACATCGAGCTCGCCGCCTGCGCCCAGTCGGTCCGGCTGACCATGCAGGAGATGGACCTGCACCTGGAGCTCGGCCAGCTGCCGTGGCCGCCGGCGCACGCGCCCGGGCTGCTCGACGTCATCGTCGCCGGCCACCGGGCCGTCGTCGACGCGATCGAGGACCGCGACGCCGCCCGGGCCCGGGCGCTCACCGAGGCGCACATCGAGACCCGCACGCTCTGGGCCATCGAGCTGCGGCTGCAGCGTCTCGGGGACCTGACCGCACCGCAGCGGGAGGTCTCGTGACCCCCGAGGGGGCCGACGAGGTCGCGCGGGTCGCCGCCGCGGTGTCCGACCTCGTCGAGCAGGTGTTCGTCACCGTCACCCGGGTGCGCGAGGCGGTGCTGCGGTCGGTCGAGCGCGACGGGCTGCGCGCCGGGAGGTGGGTCCTGCCCGACGGCGTGCAGGAGCTGCTGCGCGAGCCCGGGCAGCTCGCCGTCGGGTTGGGACTCGTCGTCGCGCCGCGGCCCGAGCAGGGCCTGCCGCAGCGGCTGGAGTGGTGGCAGGTCGACCCGGACGGTGGAGAGCTGCACACCCTCGAGCCGGACCTGCGGCCGACGAGCCTGGGCTACTACGACTACACGGTCACCGAGTGGTACGACGTCCCGCGGCGGACCGGGCGGCGCCACGCCTTCGGCCCCCACGTCGACGTCCACGGCACCGGGCGCTACGTGCTGACGCTGACCGAGCCGGTCGTGGCCGGGAGCGGGTTCGTCGGCGTGGCCGGCGCCGACGTCCCGGTGCGCCGCTTCGAGACCCACCTGTTGCGAGCCCTCGGGCGGCTCCCGGCGCCCTTCGTCCTGCTCAACGACGAGGACCGGGTGGTCCTCTCCACGGCGCCGCGCCACCTCGTCGGCAGTCTGCTGGCGACGGGCGCCGGGACGCCGGGGTCGGAGGCGCCGGTCCCCGGTGTGCCCTGGCGGCTGCTGCTCGTCGACGGCGGGCGTCTCCTCACCGCCTGACCCGGGTCCCGGGCCCGGAGACCAGAACGAGACCGGAAGGCAACGCCGGGCGTCTTGTCCTGTGAACTCTGGCTCTATAGGTTTCCCGCCGACCTTGTGGCCTGGGGCACACCGACGTCCGTCGGTGGCCGCGCCACCGAGCCGAGGAGACCCGGTGACACCACCCGGAGCACACGGCGGCCCGACCGCCGACGACGCACAGCTCGCCGCGCTGGGCTACACCGGCCAGTTCCACCGCAGCATGGGCCTGTGGGCCAACATGGCCCTCGGGTTCACCTACCTCTCGCCGCTGGTGGGCGTGTACTCGCTGTTCGCCTACAGCCTGTCGATCGGTGGCCCGCCGGCGATCTGGTGGATCGTCATCGTCGGCGTCGGGCAGCTGCTGGTGGCGCTGGTCTTCGGCGAGGTGGTCTCGCAGTACCCGCTGGCCGGCGGCATCTACCCGTGGACCAGGCGGCTGTGGAACCGGCGGTACGCCTGGATCGTCTCGTGGGTCTACATCTGGGCGATCATCGTCACCGTCACCGCGGTCGCCGAGTTCGGCGGCGGGTTCGTGGCCGCGCTGTTCGGCGTGGACGCCACCCCGGGGGTGGTCCTGCTGACCGCCGTCGCGCTGCTGGTCGTGGCCTTCGTGGTCAACTACAGCGGCACGCGCACGCTGGCCCGCATCGCCAAGGTCGGCCTCGCCGCCGAGCTGGTCGGCGTCGTCGCCCTGGGCCTGTTCCTGCTGCTGTTCCGCCGGGAGCAGTCGTTCTCGGTCTTCTTCGACACCCTCGGCGCCGGTGGCGACGCGGGCTACGTCGGCACGTTCCTGGCCGCCGCGCTCTCCGGCCTGTTCCTGTTCTACGGCTTCGAGGCCTGTGGCGACGTGGCCGAGGAGGTCGCCGACCCGACCCGCCGCATCCCCAGGGCGATGGTCCTGACGATCCTCGTCGGCGGCGTCTCCGGGCTCCTCTCCTACGCCGGCTACGTGCTGGCCGCGCCCGACGCCCAGCTGCAGGCCATCGTGGCGGGGGAGGACGTGGACCCGATCCCGACGATCCTGGTGAGCGCACTGGGCACCGTGGGCTCCAAGGTCTTCCTCGTCGTCACGGTGGTCGCGTTCGTCTCCTGCGTGCTCTCGCTGCAGGCGGCGGGCATCCGGTTGCTCTACGCCTTCGCCCGCGACCGGATGCTCCCGGCCAGCGGCTGGCTGTCGCACGTCTCCGACCGGCACGCCGTCCCCACGAACGCCCTCCTGGTCGTGTGCGTGGTGCCGGCGCTCATCTGCCTGTTCGTCTACTGGCAGCCCGACAGCCTCGCCCGCGTCACCGCCTTCGCGGTGCTGGGCATCTACATCGCCTTCCAGGCCGTCGTCCTCGCCGCGCTCCGGCAGCGGCTCAGGGGCTGGCGCCCGGCCGGCCTGTGGAACCTGGGCTCGGCCGGCCTGGTCGTCAACGTCCTGGCCCTGGCCTACGGGGTCTTCGCCATCGTCCTGCTGGTCAAGCCGGCTCCGGGGACCGAGACCTTCCTCGACCGCTGGATCGTGGCCGTCGGCCTGGCCGTCGTCGCAGGTACGGGGCTGCTCTACCTGTTCACCGCCCGTCCGGACCGGCACTCTGCGCACGTCCCCGAGGGCGACGCCCGCGAGGTGGCCGCACGGCTCCACCAGATCCGGCACGACCAGATCCGGCACGGCACCTCGGTGCAGGCCCGTGCCCAGGCGAGCGAGGAGATCCGATGAAGTTCAGCTACGCCATGCTCCCCGACTACCCCCTCGAGGAGTCGCTGCGGGCGATCGAGCTGGCCGACGAGCTCGGCTTCCACGCGGTGTACGCGGCCGACGAGACCTGGCACAAGGACCTCTGGCTGCTGTTCGCCGCCGCGGCCGCCCGGACCTCCCGGGTGCGCATGGGCCCGAGCGTCTCGGCGGTCACCCTGCGCGAGCCCACGCTGATCGGGCAGGCCGCCGCCACGCTGGACGAGCTGACCGGGGGGCGGGCGGAGGTGGTGCTCTCCAGCGGCAACTTCGGCCTGCTCGCGCAGTACAAGCTGGACTGGACGAAGACCCGGCCGCTGTCGCGGGTCGTCGAGGGCGTGCACGTGCTGCGGACGTTCCTCGACGACGGTGCGATCACCTTCGACGGCGAGTTCTTCCGCTACGACGGCCTGTTCACCTTCGCCCGGCCGGTGCAGGAGCGGGTGCCGGTGAAGATGGGCGCGATGCGGGGGCCGAAGTCGTTCGAGGCCGCCGCCGAGCACTCCGCCGGCTGCCACCACGCGCTGAGCTACACCCGCGAGGCCTACGAGTACGCCGCCGAGCACCTGCGGATCGGCGCCGAGCGGGCCGGCAAGGACTGGACGTCGCTGGACTTCGGCGCGTGGGTCGTCCTCTCCGTCGGCCGGGACTCCGCGGCGGCCAAGGACGCCGCCCGCAGCATGGTGGGCATCTACGCCTCGTCGATGCCGGCCGAGCAGCTCGAGCGCAACGGCGTGGACCCCGACGACCTCACGCCGATCGTCGACGCGATCGCCGGCGGGGACCTCGCCAAGGGCATCGAGCTGACCAGCCCGGAGCTCGCCGACAAGCTGTCGTTCTCCGGCACGCCCGAGGAGGTGACGGCGAAGATCAAGGAGATCGAGCCGGCCGGCGTCAACCACCTCATCGCCGCCATCACCGACGCCTCCATGGTCAAGGCCTTCACCGGCCGCGAGCTGGCCGGCGTCGCCACGGTGGAGGAGCAGCTGCGCCTGCTGCACGACGAGGTCATGCCCGCGTTCGCCTGAGCGGCGCGCGTACGACACGCGCAGGGTGGGGCATCTCCGCGGACGTGCACGGTGCACGTCCGCGGAGATGCCCGTTCAGCCGGTGGGCGGGTGGAGGGCGAGCCAGAGCTCGGCGCGCACGCCGGGGGAGTCGAGGTCGCGGTCGAGCAGCTCCTCGGCGCGCCGGATGCGCTTGCGCAGCGTGTGCCGGTGCACGCCGAGGCGGGCCGCGGCCGGCTCCCACTGGCCGTGCGCGGCGAGCCACACCCGCAGTGACTCGACCAGGTCGCCGGGGCCGGCCCGGTCGGCGGCGACCAGCGGCGCGAGCGCCGCCTCGGCGAAGGCGGTGGTGGCCGCCGGGTCCAGCAGACCGGCCAGCCCGCGGCCGGCCAGGTCGGCGAACGCGGTGACCGCCCGCCCGGCGGTCCGGCCGTGCCCGGCCGCCTGCCGGGCCTGGCGCACGCCGTCGGCCAGCCGGTCCCAGGGCACCGGCGGCGCGGTGCCGACGACGGCGCCGGGCACCCGCTCGGGGAGGACGGCCAGCTGCGCGGCCAGCGGGCCGTCGGCCGGCACGAGGACGACGAGGGCGTCGTCGAGACCGGCCGAGAGCACCGGCTCGCCGGCGTGGGCGGCGGCGTCGGCGGCCACGTCGACCGCGGCGGCGCGCTGCTCGACGCTGCCCAGCACCGCCAGCGCGAGCACCGGCTCGGCCGGCAGCCGCTCGCCGAGCGCCTCGACCACCGGGCCGACCGCGGCGGTCTGACTGGCGAGCAGCAGCCGCAGGATGGCCGCCCGCAGCGCCGCGGTGCCGCTGTCGAGCGCGCGGGACTGCTCCAGCCGCAGCGTGAGCAGCAGCGCGGCGGCGTTGACCACGTGCCGGTCGCCCGCCGGGAACGGTCCCGGCCGCCCGACGGCGAGGAACCCGCGGACCCGGGATCCGGTGCCCAGCGACTGCAGCAGCACCGTCTCGCCGGGCTGGGTGAGTGCGGCGCCGGCCGGGGGCCGGGTCGTGCGCAGCCGGTCGACCGCCGCGGTCAGGTCGCCGGCGCGTCCCCGGGCGGACGGCGGCGCGGCCTCCAGCGGCGTCCCGGTGGCGTCGACCAGCAGGGCCCAGCCACCGAGGTGCCGGGCCAGCCGGTCGACCACGGTGCCGGGAGCGCCGGGCGCCACGGCGGCGCGGGTCAGCTCCCGCTGCACCGTCGACGTCCGGGTGACCGCCGCGTACTCCTCGGCCGCGAGCGCGCTGGACACCGCCCGCGACAGCGCGATGAACGGGGTCTGCCGGGGCACCTCCAGGACGGCCAGCCCGTGCGCGTCGGCCGCGGCCACCAGGTCGGCGGGCACCTGCGCGTGGCTCAGGCCCGTGCCCAGCCCGAGGCCCACCACGCCGGCCTCCGCCAGCCGGCGGACGTAGTCGGCGACGTCGGCACCGCCGGACGCGAGTGCCAGGCCCGTGGTCAGCAGCAGCTCCCCGCCCTCGAGGAACGGCGTCGGGTCGGCCAGCTCGCTGACGTGCACCCAGGAGACGGCGCGGTCGACCGCCGCACCGCGGGTGTGCAGCGTCAACCCGAGCGGCGCGGTGCCCAGCAGGGTCGCGACGGTGACCGGCACGGCGACCACCTCTCGACTCGACGATGTGGACACCCGGACGACCCGAGGGTGCCGTTTCGGACGGTACCGGGAGAGACGTGCGCCACCCACCCTGGACACCGGAACCTCCCCCGTCGGGGGACGCCTGCGCACGAGGAGACCGTGATGACCGACCTGCTCACCGGACCCGACACCGTCGCCCAGGAGCGGCGCCTGGTCACCGAGCTGCCCGGACCGCGCTCGCGCGAGCTGGCCGCCCGCCGTGCCGGGGCGGTCACCTCCGCCGTCGGCAGCGTCCTGCCGGTGTACGTCGAGCGCGGGTCCGGCGGCGTGGTCGTCGACGTCGACGGCAACTCCTTCATCGACCTCGGCTCGGGCATCGCGGTCACCAACGTCGGCCACGCCTCGCCCGAGGTGGTGGCCGCCGTCCAGGCGCAGGTCGCCGCCTTCACCCACACCTGTTTCATGGTCGGGCCCTACGAGGGCTACGTCGCCGTCGCCGAGGAGCTCAACCGGCTGACCCCCGGCGACCACGAGAAGCGCTCGGCGCTGTTCAACACCGGCGCGGAGGCCGTGGAGAACGCGGTCAAGGTCGCGCGGGTGGCCACCGGCCGATCGGCTGTCGTCGTCTTCGACCACGCCTACCACGGCCGCACCAACCTCACGATGGCGCTGACGGCGAAGAACATGCCGTACAAGCACGGCTTCGGGCCCTTCGCCGGCGAGGTGTACCGGGTCCCGATGTCCTACCCGTTCCGCGACGAGGCCGGCATGACCGGCGAGCAGGCCGCCGCGCGGGCGTTCGACCTGATCGAGACCCAGATCGGCGCGGCCAACGTCGCCGCGGTGCTCATCGAGCCGATCCAGGGCGAGGGCGGCTTCGTCGTCCCGGCGCCGGGCTTCCTCCCGGCCCTGACCGACTGGTGCCGCCGCTCCGGTGCGGTGTTCATCGCCGACGAGGTGCAGACCGGCTTCTGCCGCACCGGCGCCTGGTTCGCCTCCGAGCACGAGCAGGTCGTCCCCGACCTGATCGCCACCGCCAAGGGCATCGCCGGCGGGATGCCGCTGGCCGGGGTGACCGGCCGGGCCGAGCTGATGGACGCCGTCCACACCGGCGGCCTGGGCGGCACCTACGGCGGCAACCCCGTGGCCTGCGCCGCCGCGCTGGCCACGATCCGCACCATGCGCGAGCACGACCTCAACGCCGCCGCGCGCGCCATCGAGGCGACCATGCTGCCGCGGCTGCACGCGCTGGCCGAGCGCACCGGCGTGGTCGGCGACGTCCGCGGCCGCGGCGCGATGCTGGCCGTCGAGCTGGTCGAGCCGGGCACGACGAAGCCCGACGCCGCGCTGACCAACGCGATCTCCAAGGCCTGCCACGCCGAGGGCGTCATCACGCTGACCGCCGGCACGCACAGCAACGTGCTGCGCTTCCTGCCCCCGCTGGTCATCGGGCAGGACCTGCTCACCGAGGGGCTCGACGTCCTCGACGCCGTCTTCGACGCGCACGCCGGGAAGTGAGCGCCCCGGCCGCCGGCGCGCGCCGCCGGCTGACCCTGCGTCCGGAGGGCCCGGCCGGCGACGGCCGGGTCGGCGGCCTGGTCACCTGGCCGGCGGCCCGTCCGCTGCTGGCCGACGTCGTGCCCGTCTTCGACCGGCTCGGCGTGCGGGTGGCCGACGCCGCCGCCGTCCCCGGGGACGACGGCGCGCCGGCCACCCGGCTGGAGCTGCTCCTCCCACCCGGGACGGCGCCGGCGACGGCGCTGCCCCGGCTGGAGCAGGCCCTGGCCTCCGCCTGGGCGGGGGAGACCGAGCTCGACGGCCTGTCCCGCCTGACCGTCGGCGCCGGCCTGCCGGTCGGGGACGTCGCCGTGCTGCGCGCCGCCTGCCGCTACCTGGCGCAGGTGGGGCTGGGCCTGTCCCGCGGCTACGTCGAGGAGACGGTGCTCGCGGCGCCGGGGTTCGCCCGCGCGCTGCTGGCGCACTTCGCCGCCCGGCACGACCCGGACGCCGCCGATCCCGCGGCCGCGGCCTCGGCCGCCGCGCACCTGGCCGAGCTGCTGACCCGCACGACGAGCCTGGACCAGGACCGCATCCTGCGCGGCCTGCGCGACGTGCTCGCCGCCGTCGTGCGCACCAACCGCTACCAGGTCGACGGCGCCGGGGCGCCGCGGCCGGCCCTGGCGCTGAAGATCGCCTCCGCGCACCTGGACCTGCTGCCCGCGCCGCGCCCGGCGGTGGAGACGTTCGTCTGCTCGCCGGGCACGGAGGGGCTGCACCTGCGCGGTGCCCTCGTGGCCCGCGGCGGGCTGCGCTGGTCGGAGCGCCCCGAGGACTTCCGCACCGAGGTGCTCGGCCTGGTCAAGGCGCAGATGGTCAAGAACGCGGTCATCGTGCCGGCCGGGGCCAAGGGCGCCTTCGTCGTCCGCGGCGACCTGCGCGGCCTGGACCGCGCGGCGGTGCAGGAGCGGGTGGCCGGCGCCTACCGGACCTTCGTCGACGCGCTGCTGGACGTCACCGACGACCGCGACGGCGACCGCGTCGTGCACCCGGCCCGCACCGTGGTGCACGACGGGCCCGACCCCTACCTCGTGGTCGCGGCCGACAAGGGGACGGCGACCTTCTCCGACCTGGCCAACGAGGTCGCCGAGCGCCGCGGCTTCTGGCTGGGCGACGCCTTCGCCAGCGGTGGCTCCAGCGGCTACGACCACAAGGCCATGGGCATCACCGCCCGCGGCGCGTGGGTGTCGGTGCGCCGCCACCTGCGCGAGCTCGGCGCCGACCCCGACGGGCCGCTGACGGCGGTCGGGATCGGTGACATGTCCGGCGACGTCTTCGGCAACGGGGTGCTGCTGTCGGACGAGCTGCGGCTGCTCGCCGCCTTCGACCACCGGCACGTCTTCCTCGACCCGGACCCCGACCCGGTCCGGTCGGCGGCCGAGCGCCGCCGGCTGTTCGCGCTGCCGGGCTCGTCGTGGGACGACTACGACCGCTCGGCGCTGTCCCCGGGCGGTGGCGTGCACCGCCGCGACGCCAAGTGCGTGCCGCTGTCCCCGCAGGTGCGGGCCCGGCTCGGTGTGGACGCCGAGGAGCTGTCCCCGGCCGAGCTGGTGCAGGCGGTGCTGCGGGCCCCGGTCGACCTGCTGTGGAACGGCGGCATCGGCACCTACGTCCGCGCCGCCGACGAGACCGACGCGCAGGTCGGCGACCGCGCCAACGACGCCGTCCGCGTGACCGCCGGGGAGCTGCGCTGCCGGGTGGTGGGGGAGGGCGGCAACCTGGGGCTGACCCAGCGCGCCCGGATCGCCGCGGCGCGGGCCGGCGTCGCGCTGAACACCGACTTCATCGACAACTCCGCCGGCGTGGACACCTCCGACCGCGAGGTCAACCTCAAGATCGCCTTCTCGGGGGTGCCCCGCGCCGAGCGCGACGCGGTGCTGCGCGCGGTCGGGGACGAGGTGGCCGCGGCGGTGCTGGCCGACAACGCGCTGCAGGCGCGGGCGCTGTCGGTGTGCGCGGCCCAGGCGCCGTTCCTGCTCGACCGGCACGCCCAGCTGATCGGCGACCTCGAGCGGCACGGCCTCGACCGCGACCTCGAGGGACTGCCGTCGGAGGCCGAGGTCGAGCGGCTGCGCCAGGCCGGGGCCGGGCTGACCCGGCCCGAGGCCGCGGTGCTGCTCGCGCACTCGAAGAACCTGGTCCGCGAGGAGCTGCTGCGCAGCGACCTGCCCGACGACCCGTCGGTGGCCGGGGTGCTGGCGGCCTACTTCCCCCGCGAGGTGCGCGAGCGCTGGCCCGACCGGGTGGCCGCCCACCCGCTGGCCCGGGAGATCACCGCCACGCAGCTGGCCAACGACCTGGTCAACCGCGTGGGCCCGGGGTTCCTGCTGCGCCTGGAGGAGCGCCACGGCGTCCCCACGCCGGTCGCGGCCCGCGCGTACACCGTGGCCACCCGGGTGCTCGACCTCGACCCGCTGTGGGCGCGGGTGGACGGCCTCTCCGGGGACGAGGTGCCGCTGGCCGTGGAGCGGCTGGCGCTGCCCGAGCTGCAGGCGGCCACCGAGCGGGCGGCCGACCGGTTGCTGCGCGCCCACCCCGACCCCGCGGCGCTGACCGCGGCGGCACCCGCGCTGGCCGCGGTGGCCGGCGAGCTCGACCCGGACACGTGGCTGGCCCGGCCGGGTGCGGCCGGTGACCGCGCCCGCGCGCTGCGGGCCGAGCTGACCGCCGCGGGCGCGGGTGCGGAGCTCGCCGCGCGGGTCGCCGTCCTCGGCTGCCGGGCCGACGTGGTGGACCTGGCCGGCGTGGCCCGCTCCGCGGGGATCGGCACCGGCCGGGTGGTCGAGGCCGACGCCGCGCTCGAGCGCCTGTTGGAGCTGCCGCGGGTGCAGGCCTGGACCGCCGAGCAGGCGGGCATCTCGCACTGGGGCGTCGCCGCCCGCGCGGCGCTGCGCGACGAGGTCGACCGGCTGCGGTGGGCCCTGGTGGCGGCGCTGCTGCGGGACGCCGACGGCGACGCGGACGCCTTCGCCCGGCGGCACGCGACCGCGCTGGCCCGCTTCACCGCCGTCCGCGAGCAGGCCGCGTCCGCCCGCGACGACGTCCTGGCGCGGGCGGGCGTGGTGGCCGCCGAGCTGCGCCGGCTGGTGGAGGTCGTGGGCTGAGCCGGGGCGGCCGGCCGGGGCGGGGTGTCCCGGTCAGCCGTTCCCGGTCCGCCGTGCGTCGACGTCCGCAGGGGTGTCGGCGTGGCGCCACGAGACGGCCGCCCGGGGGCGGCGGTCCACGGTGAGGCTGAAGAGGTCCGCCCGGCTGGAGTGGCCTGCCACGTCCAGGTCGTGCTTGAAGGCCGTCGTCAGCTCGAGGTCCAGCTCGGCGTGCACGATCCCGGGTCCGGTGAGCGGCTCGGCCAGCCAGGAGCCGTCCGGCCCGGCCACGGCGCTGCCGCCCGGGAACCAGGTCCCCGTGGCGGGGGTGTCGGGGCCCACGCCGAGCCGGTAGGCCTCGCGGAGGTCCCCGGGGACGTCGTCGGCGGTGAGGAACTGGGCCGCGGAGACGACGAAGCAGCGGCCCTCGAAGGCGTAGGTCCGGGCCGCCACGGCGTGCATCTCGGTCATGTCCGGCCACAGCGCGAGGTGCACCTGCTCGTCCTGCGCGTGCAGCGCCTGGCGGATCACCGGCTGCCAGTGCTCCCAGCACACCAGGCCGCCGACCCGGCCGACCTCCGTGCTGTGCACCTGCAGGCCGGCGGCGTCCGGGGACGGCGCCCACACGATCCGCTCGGTGTGGGTCGGGACCAGCTTGCGGTGGACGCCGAGCGTCGCGCCGTCGCGGCCCACGTACAGCAGCGAGTTGTAGAGGGACCCGCCCGCGGCACCGGACCGCTCGTTGAGGCCCATCGCCACCAGCACGCCGTGCCGGCGGGCCGCGGCCCGCAGGGGGTCCAGCTCGGGCCCGTCGACGGCCGGGCACTGGGCCAGCAGGCGGCCGTACCAGTGACGGGCCCCCGCGTCGTCCCAGCCGGCCAGGCCGAACACCCATGCCGGGTAGCCGGTCAGCCAGGTCTCGGGGAAGACCACCAGCTGCGCACCGTCGGCGGCGGCAGAGGCGACGGCAGCGACCGCACGCGCGACACCTGCCGTCAGGTCCAGCACGGCCGGCGGCTCCTGGACGACGGCCACCCGGGGGCGGCCGGCGGCGGGACGCGGGCCGCTCATGCCAGCGGCTCGAAGCCGTCGGGGGAGTGGGTCCGACCCTGCCGGACGAGCGACTCGAGCTCCTCGTCGCTGCGGACCCGGGCCCGCTCCTCGGCCGCGGTGTCGAGGCTGCGGCTGAGCACGAGGTAGAGGCCGCCGGCGACGACCAGCCCCACCAGGAAGGAGACGTCCACGCCGCCGAGCGCCTCGGCCACCGGCCCGGTGTAGGCGGTGGTGACGACGAACGGCACCATCGCGAGGACGCCGGCCAGGTAGGGGACCAGCCCGCGGGCGGGCCAGGTGCCGTAGATGCCCCGGGGCCTGAAGATCTCGGTGATGGCGTAGCGGCCCCGGCGGACGAAGTAGAAGTCCACCAGGTTGACCGCCGTCCACGGGATGAGGAAGTAGAGCATCAGCAGCACGAAGGTGTTGAAGCTGCCGAGGTAGTCCTCGGGCAGGACCAGCGCGATGACGACGGACAGGATCATCACGACGACGATGCCGGTGATCCGCGTCCGGACGCCCGGGGAGATCCGCCGGAAGCCGTCGACCGCGCTCGCGCTGGTGAGCATGGCGCCGTACGCGTTGACCGACATGATCCCGATCAGGGCCGGGACCGAGACCAGCACCAGCGCCGTCCCGAAGTGCGGGAAGAGCTCGTTGCCCACCGTCACCAGGCTGCCGATGGCGTCCGGCGCCTCGAGCCGGTCGGCGAGCAGCGCGCCCAGCCCCATGAGCCAGATCGCCGAGCCACCCGCGCCCAGGTAGGTCCAGGCGATGACCTTCCCGGCGGGGGTGTCGGCCGGCAGGTACCGGGAGTAGTCGGAGACGTAGACGGAGTAGCTGATCTGGTAGCCCGCGGCGACGGAGAACATCGTCAGGAACCCGGTCAGCGACCAGCCGGTCTGCACGGGCTGTGCCGCGTCGCCGAGGTGCACGATCGCCCAGACCGTGAACACCCCGAAGAAGGCGAGGAGGACGTAGGTCAGCCAGCGCTGCACGAAGTGCAGCAGGTCGTGCCCGACCACGGCGATCGCGATGCTCAGGAGGGCCAGCGCCGGGTACCAGAACCACGGCCCCCCAGGGAGCACCAGCTGCAGCGCCTGGGTGGCCAGGATCAGGTCGAACACGATGAAGCCGACGTAGACGAAGACCGTCGCGGCGAAGGGCAGGACGGCCCCGCGCGACCCGAACTGCGCCCGTGACTGGATCATCTGGGGCAGTCCCATCCGCGGCCCCTGGTTGGCGTGGAAGGCCATGAAGAAGGTGCCGAACCCGACGCCGAGCACGATGGCCAGCAACGTCCACCCCAGGGACAGGCCCAGCGAGACGCCGATGAAGCCGGTCACCATGGTCACCAGCACGAAGTTGCCGGCGAACCAGAACGGCCCCTGGTGCCACACCTTGCCGTGGCGTTCGGCGCGGGGCACGTAGTCGATCGACCGCACCTCGATCCGCGTGCGCTCGGGCCGGCGTGCTGTCTCGCTCATGAGGTCCTCCACTGCAGGCCCCGGCGGACGCGCCGGCGGACTCCGCCGGAGAGCGTGACAGACCGTTGTGGGCAGGTCGTCGGAGCAACCTCCACTGATCGCCCCTCGGTGTTGTAGGTTCCTCCGATGCCGAGCAGCCTGAGGGACCTCCTCGGGACGTCGGGTCTCTCCGTCGACCTGGTCGTGGACGGGGACCTGGACCGCCCCATCCGCTGGGTGCACGTCACGGAACTGAGCGATCCCTCGCCCTACCTGGTCGGTGAGGAGCTGCTGCTCACCGCCGGGCTGTGGCGACGGCGGGGCGCCTCGGCGGCGGACTTCGTCCGCGCGGTGACCGGCCGCGCCGCCACCGGCGTCGGCTACGGGCTCCTCGAACCCGGGGAGCGGGTGCCGCCGGCCCTGGTGCGCGCCTGCCGGGAGCAGGGCCTGCCGCTGGTGGCCGTGGGCGTGCAGACGCCCTTCCTGGCCATCTCCCAGTGGTTCGTCGACCGGTTGACCCGGGAGAACGAGACGGTGCTGCGTGGCTCGTTGCGGCTCACCACCGACCTGCTCGCCGCCGCGGAGACGGAGCCGACCAGGGCGGCCCTCGGCTCGGTGGCGACCGTGCTGGGCCGGGCGATCGGGCGGGAGGTGTGGATCGTCGACGGCGGCGGGGAGGTCCTGGCCTGGACGGGCACGCCGCCGGACGACCAGGCGTGCCGGGCCCTGACCGAGGAGGCCGGGCCCGGCGCGGCGGCGGACCCGCCCCACGACGTCGACGTGCCCGGGCGTGGCACCTGGCGGGTGCGGTCGGTGATGGCCGGCCGTCGCCGGGCGGCGCTGCTCGCCGTCCCGGTCACCGGCGACGACCTGCTCGTCCGGGCCCGCACGGACGCCGCCGCGCCCATCGTCGGCCTCGTGCTCGCCCGCGAGCGGGCGGTGCGCGAGACGGAGCGCCGGCTGTCCGGAGAAGTGGTGTCCCTGGTCCTCGGTCGCCAGGACGACCTCGCGGCGGCGCGGCTGGCGACCTACCGGCTGGACCCCGAGCGGCCCCTGGTCGTGGTGGTGTGCCGGGTCCGTGACGCCGAGGGGGCGCTGGCCTCGGCCGAGAGCTGGCGCGAGGACGCCGGGGTCGACGCCGTCCTCGCGCTCCGGGGGGCCGAGCTGTTCGCCGTCCTGTCCGGCGCCGCGGTGCACGAGGCCGGCGGACCGCTGGCCGTCGGCAGAGCGCTCGCCCACCGGGTGCGGGCGGCCGGGGCGGGCGTGAGCTCCGCGGCCGACGGCGTGGCGACCCTGCGGCGAGCCACGACCCAGGCGCAGCAGTCCGCCGAGCTCGCGCACCGGCACGGTGGTGGGGCGGTCCTCTCCGACGAGCTGCGGGGCCGGCACGCGTACCTGCTGGCGCTGCAGGACCGCGGCGACGTGGAGGACTTCCGGCAGACGGTCCTGGGTGGCCTCGAGGACCACGACCGGCGACACGCCTCGGAGCTGCTCGCCACGGTGCGCGCCTTCCTCGACTCAGGAGGCCGGTGGCAGGAGACCGCCGACCGCCTGCACGTGCACGTCAACACGCTGCGCCACCGCCTGGCCCGCGTCGAGCAGTTGACCGGCCGGAGGCTGGACAGCACCGCGGACCGGGTCGACCTGTGGCTGGCGCTGCAGGCCTCACCGGGCACCCCGCCCGCCCGGTGAGGGCCGCGCCGGGCCACCGCGGGCCTCGTTACGATCAACGGGCCCGGAGCCGCCGGGTCGACGTGACCGAGGCGGGAGGGCCACCGGTGACCATCCGTCGGCAGTTCGTGCTGGACGACGTCTCCCGGGCGATCATCGAGCAGCTGCAGGAGGACGGTCGCCGTCCCTACGCCCGCATCGCCGCGGCGGTGGGCCTCTCGGAGGCGGCCGTCCGCCAGCGCGTGCAGCGGCTGCTCGACGCCGGCGTCATGCAGATCGTCGGGGTCACCGACCCGCTGCAGGTGGGGTTCTCGCGGCAGGCGATGGTCGGCGTGCGCACCAGCGGCGACGCGCGGATCGCGGCCGAGCGCATCGCCGCGTTCACCGAGGTCGACTACGTCGTCATCACGGCCGGGTCGGTCGACCTGCTGGTCGAGGTGGTCTGCGAGGACGACGACCAGCTGCTCGACGTCGTCGCCCGCATCCGCGGGGTGGACGGCGTGGAGTCCACCGAGACCCACCTGTACCTGGGGCTGGCCAAGCAGACCTACGCCTGGGGCACCCGCGGCCCGCAGGGCCCCGCCGACGCCGGCCTGTGACCCCCGCGGTGCCCGCTGCGGTGAGCCTCGACGCGGACGCCGTCGCCGCGCTGGGCCCCGCGGCCGCGGTCCGGGCGATCGCGGAGGCGCTGCGCAGTGGGCTCGACCCCGCCGCGGACCCGCCGCGCGTCCCGGTCGGCCTGGCGCACGGCCAGTTCCTCTTGATGCCGTCGGAGGTGCCGGCCGCGGCCGGGGTGAAGGTGGTGACCGTCGCCCCGGACAACCCGGCCCGCGGACTGCCCCGCATCCAGGCCGTCTACCTGCTCTTCGACGCCGGCACCCTCGCGCTGCGGGCGGTGCTCGACGGGACCGCGCTGACCACGCTGCGCACCCCGGCGGTCTCGGTCGCCGCCGTCCTCCCGCGGCTGCCGGAGCGCCCGCTGCGGCTCGCGGTGGTGGGTGCCGGCCCGCAGGCCACCGGCCACGCCACCACGCTGGCCGCCGTCCGGCCGGTCGAGTCGACCACCCACCTGGTCCGCGACCCGTCCCGGACGCCGCTCGACGCGGTCGCGCTGGGGTCGCCGCAGGCCGAGGAGGCGCTGCGGTCGGCCGACGTCGTCGTCTGCGCGACCTCGGCACGGTCCCCGGTGTTCGACTCCGCCCTGCTGCGCGACGACGCCGTGGTGGTCGCCGTCGGCTCCCACGCGCCCGACGCCCGCGAGCTCGACGCCGCGCTGCTCGGGCGCGCCACCGTGGTCGTGGAGGACGTCGCGACCACCCTGCGCGAGGCCGGGGACGTGGTGCTGGCGATCGCCGAGGGCACGCTGACCCCGGACGACCTGGTGCCGGTGCGCGACGTCGTCACCGGCGCGGTCGCGGTGCCGGCCGACCGTCCGCTGGTCTTCAAGAGCGTCGGGATGTCGTGGCAGGACCTCGTCGTCGCGACGGCGGTCGTGGACCGCACCGTGGGTTGACCGTTCGGGAGCTGTCCTGCGGATCGTGTGCGCCGCTACTGCTGCGTACGTCCCTGAGCGGCCCACTCAGGGACACCGGGCGCGACAGCCGCCCGGTCGGTGGCCCGCCGGTGCGCCTCGGCCGCTGCGGCGGTCGCACGGCCCGACCCGAGGACCTCCGGGGCCGTCTGAGGTCGAGCAGCGGGTCCAGGCGGAGGGACCGGGTCCGGGGGAGCGCGGCCCTTGACGCGTCGACCTGGACTCCACACGATGCAGGACGACCTTCGCCGGGAGGTTCCCGCCTGGAGAGGCTCCACCATGTCGTTCCCCCGCATCGCCCACGTCGCGCTCACGGTCGCCGATCTCGAGCGGAGCGTCCCCTGGTATCGGCAGTTGTTCGGCGCTGAGCCAGTCCTGGACGAGGACACCGGTCCGTTCCGGCACGTCGTGTGGTCGCTGGGCGACACGCTGGTCGGCCTGCACGAGTTCCCGGACGGCCTCGACGACGTGCCGTTCGACGAGCGTCGACCGGGCCTCGACCACCTCTCCTTCGCATGCGTCGACCAGGCCGAGCTGGGGCGGTGGGCCGCCCGGCTCGACGAGCTCGGGATCCGGCACGGCGGCATCGAGGAGGCCAGCTACGGCTTCGGCCTCTCGTTCCGGGACCCGGATGGCCTTCCGCTCGAGTTCTTCGCTCCGCCCGCCTAGGTCTGTCCTGTGGAGGATCTGCGCGCCCGGTGACGCCGGTGTCCCTGAGTCCGCCCCGCCTTGAGGGACACGAGTCGCCGCGGGCAGGATGCGCAGGATCCCGTCGTCATCGCAGTGGTCGTGAGACGCAGCGGAGGTCGTCTCGCGGCCGTGCTGTGCCCGGTCCCGTGGGTCAGGGGGGCGCACCGTCAGGGTCTGTCCCCACGGCCGCCGCGGAGGCGTCCGGCAGCAGCGCCTCGGCGTGTGCCTGCCCGGGTGGACCTCCCTGGCGAGGCCGTACTCGATCATCGTGACGAGGCGCTGTGTGCACAGGTGGGCCGAGGGGGCGATGGCGCCGGGTGCTCATGAGGGTCAAGCGGCATGGACGGGGTCGTCGGCCAACCCAGCCCTGGCCGGGCGGGGACCTCTGTCCGACGGACCGGCGCGGAGCAACGGGTGGCTGGTCGCGAGGGCACCACCCTGCTGTCGTGCTCAGCCGCGGTTGAGCGCCAGGACCGAGAGCAGCTCGTAGCCGACGTGGGCCGCCGCGATGCCGGTCAGCTCCGCGTGGTCGTAGGGCGGGGACACCTCGACGATGTCCGCGCCGACCACGTCGAGCCCGACCAGCCCGCGCAGCGTGTTGAGCAGCTCCCGGCTGGTCAGCCCGCCGGCCTCCGGCGTCCCGGTGCCCGGCGCGTGGGCGGGGTCGAGGACGTCGATGTCGACCGAGACGTAGACCGGGCCGCCGGCCAGCCGGGCGCGCATCCGCTCGACGATGCTGCGCACGCCGTCGACCTCGTAGTCGTCGGAGCGGATCACCTGGAAGCCGAGGACGGTGTCGTCCTCGAGGTCCTGCTTGCTGTACAGCGGGCCGCGGATGCCCATGTGCAGCGAGCGCTCCAGGTCGATCAGCCCCTCCTCGCTGGCGCGGCGGAACGGCGTGCCGTGCGTGTAGGGGGCGCCGAAGTAGGTGTCCCACGTGTCGAGGTGGGCGTCGAAGTGCAGCACGGCCACCGGGCCGTGGTCGCGGGCCAGCGAGCGCAGGATCGGCAGCGCGATGGTGTGGTCGCCGCCGATGGTGAGCAGCTGGGCGCCGTCGGCGCGCAGGGCGGTCACCTCGCGGTCGATGGTCTCGATCGCCTCACCGAGGTCGAAGGGGTTGACGCCGACGTCCCCCGCGTCGGCCACCTGCTGGGTGCCGAAGGGCGTGGCGTCGAGCGCCGGGTTGTAGGGGCGCAGCAGCTTCGAGCCCGCCCGCACGTGCCCGGGGCCGAAGCGGGCGCCGGGCCGGTAGCTGACCCCGGAGTCGAAGGGCACCCCGAGGACGGCGACGTCGGCGCGGGAGACCTCGTCGAGTCGCGGCAGCCGCGCGAAGGTGGCCGGCCCGGCATAGCGGGGGACCTGGGTGGCGTCGACGGGACCGATCGGGGTCTGCTCCGGCACGGGGTCTCCTGGGGTGCGGGAACGGGGGTGGATCCCCCGTCCGGGTCGGCCGTCACTGTCAACTCGTGTTTCCCATTTGTCAACGCCGGGCCGGGAACTAGTGTCCGCGGGGGATCGGGAGGTGGGGATGGGGGCAGTGCCCGAGGCGGGGGTGCCGCGCATCGGCGATCGGCTCAAGGCGGTCCGGCAGGCCCGCCGGCTCACGCTCACCGACGTGGCGGAGGCCAGCGGGCTGACCAAGGGCTTCCTCAGCAAGCTCGAGCGCGACCAGGCCAGTGCCTCGGTGGCCGCCCTGGTCCGGGTGTGCGCCGCGCTCGGCATCTCGCCGGGCAGCCTCTTCGAGGCCGCGCCCGGCGGCGAGGCGGTCCGCGCCGGCAGCTACCCCCCGATCGCCTTCGGCGGTCGCGGGCTGACCGAGTACCTGCTCACGCCCGCGGGGGAGCGGCGGGTGCAGGCCATCCTGTCGGAGGTCGCGCCCGGCGGGGGCAGTGGCGAGGAGCCCTACGCGCTGCCGGCCGAGGTGGAGTTCGTCTTCGTCCTCGAGGGCGACCTCGAGGTCACCGTGGCCGGCGAGGTCACCCGGCTCGGCCCGGGCGACGCGTTCACCTTCTCCCCTGGCGCCGAGCACGGCTTCCGCTCGCTGCGCACCGACGGCGTCACCCGCGTGCTGTGGGTCTTCGCGCCCGCGCTGTCCGCCGGGCGGCCGCCCTTGTAGGAAACCGTGGTTGACATCTACGCAACCGATGGTGATGCTCGCTGCGACCCAGACCACAGAACGGCCGCAGAGGAGCACCCGTGAGCACAGTCAGCGCCGGACCGGGCGGCCCGGTCGGTGGTGGGGCGCCGGCCCGCCGCGGCCAGCTGTTCCGGCTCAAGTCGGTCGACGCCATCGTCGCCCAGCACGAGGAGCAGGGCGGGCACGGCCTGCGCCGGTCGATGAGCCTGCTCCAGCTCACCGCCCTGAGCATCGGCGCGACCCTCGGCACCGGCATCTTCGTGATCCTCGGCGAGGCGGTGCCGCTGGCCGGACCGGCGGTCGTGCTCGGCTTCGTCCTCGCCGCGGTGACCGCGCTGTTCTCGGCGCTGTCCTACGCCGAGCTGGCCGGCAGCATCCCCGTCTCGGGGTCGTCCTACTCCTACACCTACGCGACCATGGGCGAGCTCGTCGCCTGGGTGTGCGGCTGGTGCCTGATGCTCGAGTACGGCGTCTCGGTGGCCGCCGTCGCCGTGGGATGGGGTGCCTACATCGACGACCTCGCCGCCAACACCGTCGGCACGGTGCTGCCCGAGGCGCTGTCCGCGCCGCCCGGTGACGGCGGGGTGGTCAACGTCCCGGCGATCGTGGTCGTGCTGCTCGCCATGGCGCTGCTGCTGCGCGGCACCAGCGAGAGCGCGAAGGTCAACACCGCGATGGTCGTGCTCAAGGTCGGCGTCCTGCTGTTCTTCTGCGCGGTCGCCTTCACCGCCTTCCGCGCCGGCAACCTCGCGCCGTTCGTGCCCATGGGCGTCGCCGGCATCACCGCCGCCGCCTCGCAGGCCTTCTTCTCCTACATCGGCTTCGACGCCGCCTCGACCGCCGGCGACGAGTCCCGCGACCCCCGCCGCGACCTGCCGCGGGCGATCGTGCTCTCGCTGCTGGTGGTCACCGTCGTCTACTGCCTGGTGGCCCTGGCCGCCGTCGGCGCGGTGCCGTGGCCGCAGATCAGCGGCTCGGAGGCCGCCCTCGCCGACGTCCTCAGCATCGCGACCGGGCAGACCTGGACGGCGGTGCTGCTCTCGATCGGTGCCGTCATCGCGATCGCCAGCGTGGTGCTCACCGTGCTCTACGGGCAGACCCGCATCCTCTACGCGATGTCCCGCGACGGCCTGGTGCCCCCGGTGTTCTCGAAGGTCAGCGCCCGCCGGCGGATCCCGGTGGCCAACACGGTCATCGTGAGCGTGCTCATCGCGCTGCTGGCCGGCCTGGTCCCGCTCGGCGAGCTGGCCAACGCCACGAGCATCGGCACGCTGTTCGCCTTCGCGCTGGTCAACATCGGCGTCGTGCTGCTCCGCCGCGCCCGGCCGGACCTGCCGCGCACCTTCCGGACGCCGCTGTACCCGCTCACCCCGGTGCTCGGCGTGCTGTTCTGCGTCCTGCTGGTGTTCGGCCTGGGCACGGCGACCTGGCTGGTGTTCCTCGCGTGGATGCTGGTGGGGCTGGCGGTCTACGCCGGCTACGGGTACCGCCACTCCGCCCTGCGGACGCCGCCGGCCGGTGCCTGAGCCCGCACAGGAGGGGGAGACCGTGCGCATCGCACTCCTGCAGGGGCCGGCCGAGACGCCGGACCCCGAGGCCGGGCTGGCCGCGGTCGCCGGCGCCGCCGCCCGCGCGGCCGCGGCCGGCGCCCGGCTGCTGGTCACCCCGGAGATGTCGCTGACCGGTTACGCCATCGGCGCCGACCGGGTCGCCGAGCTGGCCGAGCCGGTGCCCGGGCCGCTGACCGGGCGGGTCGCCGCGATCGCCGCCGAGCACGGGCTGGCCATCGCCGTCGGGCTGCCGGTGCGCACCCCGGCCGGCGTGGCCAACACCGTCGTGGTCGTCGACCGGGACGGCGCCTTGCTGGCCGGCTACGCCAAGACCCACCTCTACGGCGACGTCGACCGCGACGCCTTCGTGCCCGGCGACGTCGGCGTCGTGCAGTTCCGGCTCGACGACCTGCAGGTGGGCCTGCTGGTCTGCTACGACGTCGAGTTCCCCGAGGCGGTGCGCGCGCACGCCCTGGCCGGCACCGAGCTGCTCGTCGTCCCCACCGGGCTGATGGACCCCTACGGCCACGTCGGCACGGTGCTCGTGCCGGCCCGCGCCTACGAGAGCCAGCTGTTCGTCGCCTACGCCAACCGCACCGGTGAGGAGGGGGAGTTCGTGTACTGCGGCGCCAGCTGCGTCATCGCCCCCGACGGCACCGAGCTGGCCCGGGCCGGCCGCGGCGAGGAGCTCCTGCTCGCCGACGTCGACCCCGCCGTCCTCACCGCCTCCCGCCGGGTGAACACCCACCTGACCGACCGCCGCCCCGAGCTCTACCCCACGGAGAACCGCGCATGACCTCCGCCATCCCCGTCGCCGCCCACGAGCCGGGCGAGGAGCGGCCGGCCCGGCCGCTGACGATGTTCGGCCCGGACTTCCCCTTCGCCTACGACGACTGGCTGGCCCACCCGGCCGGGCTCGGCGAGGTCCCCGAGGCCGCGCGCGGGACCGAGGTGGCCGTCATCGGCGGCGGCCTGTCGGGCATCGTCACCGCCTACGAGCTGATGCGGCTCGGGCTCAGGCCGGTCGTCTACGAGGCGCACGAGATCGGTGGCCGGCTGCGCTCGGTCGGCTTCGAGGGACACCCCGGCGTGGTGGCCGAGATGGGCGCGATGCGCTTCCCGCCGTCGTCGACGTCCTTCTTCTCCTACGTGCGGCGCCTGGGCCTGCGGACGCAGCGCTTCCCGAACCCGCTCGACGTCGCCACGCCCAGCACCGTGGTCGACCTCAAGGGCGAGACGCACTACGCGCGCACCCTCGACGACCTGCCGCCGCTCTACCGCGAGGTCGCCGACGCCTGGCACGAGACGCTGGCCGGCCGCGCGCACCTGCAGGCCATGCAGGCGGCGATCCGCGACCGCGACGTCAAGGCGATCAAGGTGCTGTGGGACGAGCTGGTCGAGCAGCTCGACGACACGACGTTCTACGGGTTCCTCGCCGCCTCGCCGGCGTTCCGCTCCTTCCGGCACCGGGAGGTGTTCGGGCAGGTCGGGTTCGGCACCGGCGGCTGGGACACCGACTACCCGAACTCGATGCTGGAGATCCTGCGGGTGGTCTACACCGCCGCCGACGACGACCACCTGTCGATCGTGGGCGGCTCCCAGCAGGTGCCGGTCGGGCTGTGGCGCGCCGCGGTGGAGGCGCCGGTGCACTGGCCGGCCGGCACCAGCGTGGCCTCGCTGCACCCCGGCGGGCGGCCGCTGTCCGCCGTCACCCGGCTGCACCGCACCGCGCCGAACTGCCTCACCGTGACCGACGCCGCGGGTGGTATCCGCACGTACCGGGCGGCGGTGTTCACCGCGCAGAGCTGGAACCTGCTCTCGCGGATCGTCTGCGACGAGTCGCTGTTCCCGATCGACCACTGGACGGCGATCGAGCGCACCCACTACATGGGCTCGACCAAGCTGTTCTGCCTGGTCGACCGGCCGTTCTGGAAGGACGTCGACCCGCAGACCGGCCGGCACCGGATGAGCATGACGCTGTCGGACCGGATGACCCGCGGCACCTACCTGCTCGACCAGGGGGAGGGGCAGCCGGGACTGATCTGCCTGAGCTACACCTGGGCCGACGACTCGCTGAAGTGGCTGCCGCTGTCGGCGACCGAGCGCATGGAGGTCATGCTGGCCTCGCTGCGCGAGATCTACCCCGACGTGGACCTGCGCCGGCACGTGATCGCCTCGCCGGTGACGGTGTCGTGGGAGTCCGAGCGCGACTACATGGGCGCGTTCAAGGCCAACCTGCCCGGCCACTACCGCTACCAGCGGCGGCTGTTCACGCACTTCAAGCAGGACGACCTGCCCGAGGAGTACCGCGGCCTGTTCCTCGCCGGCGACGACGTCTCCTGGACCGCCGGCTGGGCCGAGGGCGCGGTGCAGACGGCGCTCAACGCGGTGTGGGGCGTCGTCCACCACCTCGGCGGGCGCACCCACCCGGACAACCCGGGCCCCGGTGACCTGTTCGACGAGCTCGCGCCGGTGCGGCTGCCCGAGGACTGATCCCTCGGCGCCGCCCCGGGTGCGGCCCCGTCCCGTCGTCGCCGAGGTGCCGCGGACACGGCGGGACCGGTCCGGTGGGGACCTCGACGGGCCGCACCTGCTCGGTGCTGACGTCTGCGACGGCCGGGGCTGTCGGCAGTGACCCCGGCTCGCCGCACGAGTCGGGCGGCGACGGGTGGCTCGAGATCCCGGACGGGCGAGGCGGCTGCGGCACCCGCTGATCCGCGGGCGCTCACCCGGCCCGCGAGCGCCTTGGAGGCGGCTGCAGGGACACGGAGGTCCGGCCGTCGCCGGCCTCTGACCGCGGTGGCGGTCCGGCTCGGCCGCACTCCTCGCGCGGGCCGAGCAGATCCCACAGTCGTTGACTGCTGAAGTGGTCAGGCGCCGTCAAGGGGCCGGCCCGGCCGGGCCCGGGAACTGGTCCACTCGTCGCGAGAGTCCTCATCGGGCGCACCGATGAGTCACGACAGCTCGCACCGTCTACGCATGAGCGTGACCCCAGCAGCCATCGGCTGGTCGACTACCGACCTCTCCAGTGGGCTGCGCGCCAGCCAGGAGAGGTGAAGGAGCTCGTCATGACTCTCATCTCGACCACCACCGCGGCGGTCGCCGCACGATGAACGCCCCCACCATCACGCCGGTCTGCGTTGCCGACCTGCTCGCCGAGGGCGAGCGGATCCCGGTCTCCGTGCACGTCATCGACCATCCCGAGGGGCGGGTGCTGGTCGACACCGGCCTGACGGAGCTCCACCCAGCGGTGGCCGACATGGATCCCCGGCTTCGGCCACTGAGCGAGCAGGACTTCGATCTGGCCGCCATCGACATCGTCGTCAACACCCATCTGCACTTCGACCACTGCGGCGGCAACCACCTCTTCGCCGGCAGGCCGACCTACGTCCAGCGTCGGGAGCTCGACGACGCGCGCAGCCAGGACGACTACACCATCCGCGAGTGGGTCGACGCGCCCGGCGTGCGGTACGTGCCGGTCGACGGCGAGCTCGAGCTGCTCCCCGGGCTCCGACTCGTCCCGGCACCGGGCCACACACGCGGAACGCAGGTGGTCGTCGTCGAGAACGGTGGGCGTCCGGTCGTCGTCGCAGGCGACGTGGCGGTTTGGTCCGGCGAGCTCGACGAGCCGAGCACCGACGGCCAGTTGCTGGTGCGTGCGCTCGACCCCGAGCTGGTGTGGCTCGCGCACGAGCACGAGCCATGGCGACCGCGCACCGTCTGAGAAGACGTTGCACCAGATGCTCGGTGGGCGGCGGGCACAGATGAGGGTGGCGGCCAGGCGGGCCAGCGCAGTGGTCGTTGTGGCGGTGCGGTCATGGCGCAGGGCGAGGCGTGTGTAGGACAGCAGCCCGCTCGGGGCCACCGCCGACCGCTCGCCCCAACAGCGGCCCCAGGGACGTCGCCGCTGGTCGGGACCGATGGAGACAGCACGAGGCTCAGCCGGTGCCCGGCGGCGACGAAACGGCGGTAGGCCGGCGCACGTGGCCGTCGGCTGACCAAGTCGTGGCCCTCGTGGTGACCGCCATCGCCATCGTCTCGGCCAGTCGGGGACTCTGGATCGCCGCTGTGGTGACGTGGCTCGTTGGCGTGATCGTCGCGGCCGTTGTCCTGACGCGACGCGAGAGAACCAGCCGAGAGGGATGCCCCCGGAATGTCTGAGGTGTCCTTTGGTGGGCGGCGCGCTCAGGCGGTCGTCGCACCGGGGGCGTCACCGGAGGTCTTCGCGGATTGCTGGGAGATCTTTCGCACGATGACGAACCGCCCCGGACCGGAGGTCGCGGGCGGTTCGTTGTCGAGCGGGATCAGTCCGCCGGACGTCGCCGGGTCGAAGAGGACACGCGACGCTCGAGCTCCGCACGCCGGGCCGGTCGCGAAGTCGCATCCGGCGGTGAGGCGACCTCGGCGTCAGAGGTCGTATCAGAAGCCACTGACGCCTCCACCGCACTACCGAGAACGTCACCCGGGGAAGACCCACGGCGCGTTCCCGAACGGGGCGCCCGTGCGCTTCCCGCACCGCCGGCAGATCTTGTCGTCCGGACTCGAGGGCTGCTCGCCGTCAGGGTGTCGCTGGACGTAGGAGTGGAACCCGAACCGGCACCGCAGTGGCTTCCGAGTCATGGGCCGACGCTAGGAGTCGCCGATCCCGCCGGGAAGGGGAGTACCGCCCGGCCCGCCAGGTCCTCCTCTCCCGAATCCCTGGAGTGGCCCGCTCTGGGACACCCACGCCGGCGGCCGTGACGGCGGCTCGGAGGACAGGTCTTGAAGGGAAGACCTCCTTGTCGGGCGCCGTCCAGTCGGAGTCGCCGTCCGGCCCGACGGTGTGGCCGTCGAGTGAGACGCCCATCGAGCAGGTCACGCGGCGCACCGGGAGTCTCCCTCGGAGACGGGTCCGACTCGAGCCGAGGAGCACGTGCCCGCGTCGGCAGGGGCGCTCTCGGCGCGACTCAGTCGGCGGCGATCACCGAGAGGACGTTGCCCGAGGGGTCGGTGAACCAGGCGATGTCCGGGCCCTCCCCACGCATGACCCCGTGCTCGTCCTGGGGGATCCCGTCGTAGCGCTGGAAGCGCACGCCACGCGCGGTCAGCTCGCCGACGACGGTTCCGACGTCGTCCACCTCGAAGTTCAGGACGGTGTAGCTGGCCGGAGTGGCGGTGGGCTGCTCGTAGACGAAGGTGTCCCGGCCGCCGGCCAGGTGCAGCCACAGGTTGCCGTGGTCCTCGGACGTGCGCAGCCCCAGCACCTCGCCGTAGAACTGCCGAGCCGCCGCCAGGTCGCGGACGGCGATGCCGCTGTAGGCCCTCGTGTCGGTCAACATCGGTGTGGTCTCCTCTCCTCGGCGCTCACGGGGTGGACGGCGTGAGCCGCGTGAACTCATCGCTCCGGCGCGACTCGCGACCCTCCGCGCCGACCGCCTCGTCCGGGCGGTCCGTGCCGGACGCCTCCGGACCAGGCGGTCGCGACGCCGACGCGCGTCTTCGCGGCCGGTCCCGGAGGGTGGATCCACGGGCAGTCGCGGGCCCTCGTCGCCGCTGTCGCCGTCGTCCCGCCGGCACCGTCTCGGCACCGGCGATGAGTCGCCGTCGTCGATCGAGTCGTATGGGGCATGGCGACTGGAGTCATCGATCCCAGGTACGGCGACCCGTCGGCGACCCCACCACCGTGGGCTGCCATCGAGCGCTTCCTGACGGAGGCGCAGCTCTACTGGATCATCACCGTCCGTGCGGACGGTCGTCCGCACGCGGTGCCGCTGGTGGGTGTCTGGCAGGACGGCGCCTTCGCGTTCTGCACGGGCCCCGACGAGCAGAAGCAGCGCAACCTCGACGTCAACGCGCACGTCGCGGTGACGACCGGGAGCACCGGGGCGAACGGCTGGAACAGCGGGAAGGACGTCGTGGTCGAGGGCACGGCGGTGCGCGTGACGGATGCCGAGGCGCTGCGGGCGCTGGCAACGGCGTGGTTCGCCAAGTACGGCGACGACTGGAGGTTCGACGTCCGCGGCCAGGAGTTCGTGGAGCTGAGCGACTCCGGCGCGGGCACCGCGGGCGGCGCATGGGTGTACCGGGTCGCCCCGGACAAGGTCATCGCCTTCGGTGACGGGCACGGCCAGACGACGTACCGCTTCTGAGTCCGCGGCGGGCGGACCGGTTGCGGCGGCTCCGGGAGTCGGGTGTCCCGACGTGGGCCGCTGAGGGACCGAGACAGCCAAGGCAGCCGCGACTGCAGACTCGGCGCAGCAGGAGCCTCGGGCAGGGGCGGTCACTCACCCGGTCCCCCTGCTCCTCCCCGAGCTGACGCCTGCTGGCGAGGTCCGGGGTCCGCCGCGGGTCGCCGCCAGAAGGACCCAGGGAGCTCGTCGACCTGCTGCGCGGATCGGTCCAGGTCGGCGGCCTGGCCCCGGAGCGCCTGGAACACCGGGTCGCCGCCGTCGGCCAGCCGACGGGTCACCTCGGCGTTCCTCCTGGCGCGCGCGGGCACGGCCTCCTGCAGCGCGGAGCGGTCGTCGCCGTACCCGTACGCGTCCAGCAGCAGGTGCAGACGCCGGTACCGCTCCTCCAGGGGGCGGGACGCCATCGGCCACGCCGACCCGGGGGCGAGCAGGGGCACCCACATCAGAGCCGAGTACGCCAGGTCGAACTCCCGCGAGGACGGCCCCGCGACGTCCCAGTCCACGAACCCGACCAGCCGTCCCTGCCGCCAGACCGCGTTGTACGGCGCCGCGTCGTGGTGCCCGATGACCAGACCCGGTCGCCAGTGCTGGCCGGCGAACCACACCGCGTCCTCCGGCGGCACGAAGTCGACCGTCGCATCGTGCAGCCGCCGCAACCAGGAGCCGACCTGCGTCAGGGCCTCGTCCGAGGACACCCAGGCCGGCCAGGGCGCCTCACCGGCCGTCTCCCCCGCCAGGTAGGTGAGCACCTCCCGTCCCGCGTCGTCGAACCCCAGCACCCGGGGCGCCTCCGCGAAGCCCGCCTGTTCCAGGTGCCGCAGCACCGCGTGCACCGTCGTCGTCCACCGGCGGACCGGGCGGTGCACCGCCTCCCCGATGCGGACGACCCCGGGCGAGGTCCTGCCCCCGGCGAGCGGTTCCTCGGCCGTACCAGCGACGATCGGCGCAGCGTCCTCGACCATGACCAGCCTCGTCCCTCGGTGGTGTCCCGGGCGGCCAGACTGTCGGGATCGCGGCCCCGGTGGCTACGGCTTTTCGGCGAAGCGCCCGCCGACGAGGACCGGGACCCCGCGGTCGCTGCCCCGGACCGGCGGTGGGCGTGCTGCTCGCTGCGGCGCCGCCTCGACGTGGGGACCTCGCGCCGCCCGGGAAGCCCGGCCGGCCCGAAGGCGCAGAGGTGGCACCTGATCCCGACCCCCATGGTTTCGTCCTATGCCGTTCCGCTGACACACAGCGATGACGCGCCCAGGGACGGTTGCCACCTCCCTCCCGGCCCCGTTGTCTGCTGGGATCGGTGCCGAGAGGCGGTGCCGGGAACAGGGGGAGCGCGGGATGCCGATCTGGACGGTGCAGAGCACTGACGGCGGGGACGAGAAGATCGAGGCCGGGCTGCTCGCGACGGAGAGCGGAGCCCTGGTCGCGCTGTCGGAGGACGGTCTGCTGACGCGTGCCTGGGCACCGGGCCAGTGGCGGACGGTCCGGCAGGTCACCGGCGTGGACACCCACCCGGCGCGCCAGACGAACGAAGCGGACGAGCTCCTGATCGGGCTGCCTCGCCGCTGACGCGCCCCCCGGGCGACCCCGGGGACACCTCGGACGTCGGCGCACGGTCGCCGGGGTCGACACGGGGACCTCGTCCCGTGTCCACCGGCGCGTGCCCGAGCAGGGCTCCACGCCCTGACAGCGAGCCCGTTCCCGGATCCCTCGACCTCTGCCATCCCGTCTCCCGGCGAGCCCCCTCGACCGGATCAGCCGTCCTGGCAGCAGGCACCACCCCCTGCCGTGGCGCGTCGGGTTCGTCGCCCTGGCGGTGACGGGCGCCGGCATCCTCGTGTACCGGCTGCTGTGGCTGCTCGTGCCGGCCGCGCCCAGTCTCACAGCGGTGTGCCGATCGGTTGGCGGCCGTGGCCTCCGACGCCGGCGGCGATGTGCGCTGAGGGCTCATCCTGCAGACCGACGTGCGCCGTAGGCGCACACTGCTGCAGGTCAGGCCTCGCACCGTGGTCAGCCGACCGGCACCAGCTCCCGCCGGCGTGCGAGCCGGGGTCAGCACCTGGCAACCAACGCGCACACCGCTGTCACACGTCCCGGTAGCGCACGGCTGCGTCCAGCTGCTCCTCCAGCACCTCCGCCGTGACCTGACGTCCGGGCCACGAGGGGTACTCGGTCCCAGGGACCGCGTAGGGCCGGACGTAGGCGGCGGTGTCACGCTGGAAGCGCCAGCCCTCGGCGAGCGGGCCGACGTCGTAGGCGTCGTACCCGATCGAGTCGAGGAACTCGGTCACCGTCTGCTTGGCCGCCGCGTCGTCGCCGGCGATCGCGAGCACGGAGCGCTCGGGGTGCCCCGCCGGACGCTGCAGGCTGCCGAGGTGGCTGACGTAGACGTTGTTGAACGCCTTCACGACGCGCGACTCCGGGAGGTGCGCCTGCAGCAGCTCGCTGGTCGTCGTGGACTCGTCGTCGAGCTCGGCGATGTGCCCGTCGCGCTCGGGGTAGTAGTTGTTGGTGTCGATGACCACCGTGCCGCGCAGCGGCTCCACCGGCACCTCGCGGTAGGCCTTCAGCGGGACGGTCACCACGACGATGTCGCCGGCCGCGGCGGCCTCGGCCGCGGTGGCCGCTCGTGCCCGCGGACCGAGCTGGTCCACGAGGTCGGTGAGGGTCTCGGGTCCACGACTGTTGCTGAGCACCACGTCGTGGCCGGCGTCGACCGCCAGGCGGGCGACGGTGCTGCCGATGTTCCCGCTGCCGATGAGTCCGATGGTCGTCACGTACGCGGGAAGCCGAGCACCGGCCGAGCCATTCCCGGTACGGCGCCGTCGTCACGGCCCTCGGATCAGCGACGACGGCGGCCGGCTCGGTGAGCGGCCGGCGTCCGGGTCGGCGCGCCGCGGACGCGGCCGCCCGACCAGCCGCGGACCGGACGGTGACGTGCCCGTCGCAGGGGTGCGGAGGTGGTCCCGTTCGCCTGCCGGGGAGGACCTCGGGTCAGCCCCCGGCGTGGGCATCGGCGGCCGGTCGCGCGCGGACGCGCCCGGCTGCGGCAAGCGCCACGAGGACGAGCGCCAGGGTGAGGAGGGCCGCTCCCACCGCCCACCACCAGAAGAACGGGAACACGGACGCGAACAGCAGTCCCAGGCCCGTTCCCGCGCCGAAGAGCACCGTCGCCGCCGCCCAGGGCCGCAGACGGATCGTGCGCTCGAGGCCCGCACGTCTCCGCACGAGGAACACCCCGAGGGCGGACAGTCCCGCGATCAGCGGGACGACCGCCGCGAGGTCCACGAGGGACAGCCCGTGGCCGGGGCTGATGGGGACGAGGACGGGGCCCTCGAACCGGGACGGGACCGCGAACAGGACGAGTGCGATCACCGGCAACGACGCGAGGAGGACGGGCTTCCTCATCGGGCTCTTCCCCGTCAGTCGGGTGGGGTGCCACGGCGGAGCCCGGCGACGGTAGCAGTGCGCCGCCACGGGGGCACAGGGCTCGTGGCACGAGGTCGACGTGAGGATGCCGACCGTCCCCGAGGCGGCGCCCAGGTGGCCCGCGGACTCGTCGTGGGGGCCTGCCCGACGTCGCCGTCCCGGCCGGGGACGGGCGGATCGGCCGACGGCGTGCAGCGTCGTCCGAGCGATCGCGGACGCCGACGTGGAGCACCAGGCACGTACCGGTGGACGCGGCCGTCCGTCGGCGAGTAGACCGGACGCTTCACTCGAGCGAAGGAGCGGGACATGACCAGTGGTGGCGGCCAGGAGGCCGGACAGGTCACCGGCACCCGGGACAAGGACTACAACCTCATCTGGTTCACCGAGCAGTGCCTGAGCAACGCGCTCCGGCTGGAGACCTACGTCCAGGACGCCGACCGCGACGGCGACGGCGAACTCGCCGATCTCTTCCGCAAGGCGCAGGCCGACAGCCGCAAGGGCGCCGAGCAGGGGAAGAAGTTGCTCAAGTCCCGGCTCAGCGGCTGATCGGCGAGCCACACGAACGATCCCGGGGAGGGCACGCCGGTTCTCACGAGGGCGGGCCTCGCGCCCGGGTGCAGAGGTCTCAGCGGGCCCGGCGCACGGCGCCGTACCCGCGGGCCGCGGCCAGCAGCAGCGCCACGACCGCGAGCAGCCCCGCCACCGGCCCGGCCCACGCGGCCGGGCCGGTGGCGGCGTGGTGCGTGTGCGTGCCGAGCACCGGCGGGTGGGCGACGAGCATCGCCGTCGTCAGGACGACGTGCGCCGCCCACGCCGCCCGGCCCGGCCGGCGCCACAGGTGCACCGCGCAGACCAGGCAGGCCGCGGCGAGCAGCGCGGTGCCGGCCGCGCGCGGGTGTGACGAGAGAGCCAGCCCGAGCCCGTGCGCCGCGGCGCACCCCGCCGCGGCCCCCGCCGCGCTGTGCGCGAGGAACCGCGGCAGGGCACCCGCGCCGAGGGGCTGGAGGGCGACGTCGGTCATCCCGGGTGGCACTTCCCCGGGGCCGGGGGCACGTCGAGCGCGGGGTTGCGGTCGAAGAAGCCGACCGGCTTGAGCTCGAAGGAGACGACGTCGACCGGCATGACCGGCCAGTCCTCGGGCCGCGGGACGTGGTGGATGCCGAACACGTGCCACAGCACGAGGTCGGTGTCGACGAGCGGCCGGTCGGCCTCCTGCCAGGCGGGCAGTCCCGCGTCGCGGCGGCTCTGGTTGCAGAACTCCCCGGAGGGCCAGCGCTCCTCCTCGTCGAAGCGGCTGACCCACACCGGGTGGTCGATCACCTGCGCCCGCTGCCGGAACGGCGCGTCCGCGTGCGCCATCGAGGGCAGCGCCGAGTTCGGGTACAGCTTGTAGCCGGGTGCGGTCCCGAGCCGGTTGGGCTTCGTCCGGTTGACCACCTTGAAGCTGCGCTGGGTGGCGAAGTCGACGTCCAGGCGCCCCTGCGACTCGGTCTCCACCGGCCGGCTGCGGGCGACGACGGCGAGCCCGTACGGGTTGTCCTCCGACACCGGCAGCGCCTCGCTCTCGGTGACGACGACGGTGTTCTCCGGGCCGTCGACCTCCATGTCCAGCCGCGCCACGACGAAGTGCTGGTGGATCGGTGCGTAGGTGCGCTCGTCGACGACGGTGCCGTAGGCCGGCGGGGAGCCCTCGTAGGCGCTGGTCACCATGATCCCGGTGGCGCGGACCTCGCACTGGATCGTGCCGTCCTGGTAGAAGCGCCAGTAGGTCAGGTACTCGTAGTTGGCCACCGTGGCGTGGAACGACACGACCATCCGCCGCGAGCGCCGCACCTCCGACCCGGCCTGCTCGTCGACGTGCTTCCACAGCACGCCGTCGTCCTCCTCGTGCAGGCAGATCGCGTTCTCGATCGTGTACGGCTCACCGCGGGTGTCGTGCAGGACGGCGTCGACGTAGGTGATGTCGCCGAGGCAGTCGCACCCGAGCTTCAGCGACGTCGTCATGAAGCCCAGGCCCCACTCGCCGATGTCGAAGGCGGTGCGCCGGTGGTGGTCGGGGCTGGGGTCGCGGTAGGGCACGACCATCTCGGCGAACGACATCCGGTGCGCGACCGGGCGCCCGTCGTAGGCGACCCGGTGGACGACCAGGCCCTCGCGGTGGTTGAAGCCCAGCCGCATCGTCCAGTTCTGCCAGCGCAGCTCGTGGCCGTCGAGGGCGAAGGAGACGCCCTCGGGCTGGGTGATCTCCAGCGGCTTGACGTCGGTGCGCTGCTGCAGGCCCGGCACGAGGGAGGGCAGGTACTCGCCCATGACGGCGGGCTGCGCCGGTGGCGGGGTGTCCTCGACCTGCAGCAGCTCCATCGTGTTCAGGTCGACGACGAAGTGCAGGCCCATGACCGGGTTGGCGTAGGGGTTGCCGTTCGGCACCGACCGGCGCCACACGTCGGTCCAGCCGACCCGGCGGTCCTGCAGGCCCTGCGGGATCAGCGAGTGGCCGTAGGCCCAGGTGTCGATGAGGACGAGGTCGAGGTCGGTGATGCCGCGCCCGGCCAGCGCCGCGATCACGTCGGGGTGCCGGATGAGCACCTCGTGCGCCTCGTGCCACTCGTCGAGGGTCATGTTGGCCTGCTCGCCGGGCACCGCCTCCCACGAGACGACGGCGTCGTCGGTCAGGGAGACCACCGCCTTGTACGGCGTCCCCTCGTCGCGGCTCCAGACGGTCACCCGCGCCTCGCGGCGGATCGGGTCGCCGGGGGAGAACGCGCGGACGACGTCCTTGGCCGGCTCGCGCAGCTCGATGGAGGCGAACCGCCAGCGCTCGTCCACCCCGCGGTCGCGGCGCAGGATGCCGGCGGCGGCGCGGAACTCCTCGGCGCTCAACGGGTCGAGGGGGTGCGGGGTGCCGGCGGCCGCGGGCCCGGCGGTCGCGCCGGGGCTGTGGCACGACGTCGCGAGCTCGGTCATGACGGGTTCTCCTGGGTGGTGTCGGGACGGTTCGCGAGCAGGGGGAGGGCCGGGTCCCAGCGGGTGCCGTCGCGGGCGTCGCGCCGGCGGCGGGCGATGGCCGAGAGCGCCTCGAGGACGACCCGGTTGGCCAGGGCCGCGGTGATGTCGGCGTGGTCGTAGGGCGGGCTGACCTCGACGACGTCCACGCCGACCACCGGCAGCTCCAGGCACAGCCGGCGGACGGCGTCCAGCAGCTGGCGGGCGGTCAGCCCACCCGGCTCCGGGGTCCCGGTGCCGGGGGCGTGCCCGGGGTCGCAGACGTCGATGTCGACGGAGAGGAAGACGCCGTCGCACTCGTCGGTGGCGATGGCCGACGCCTCGGTGAGGCAGGCGTCCAGCCCGCGGGAGCCGATCTCGGTCATCTCGTAGGAGCGCATCCGCTGCGCCGCCATCCAGTCCAGCGTCTCCGGCGGCGGCCAGTAGCCGCGCAGGCCGACCTGCAGGAACCGGTCGCCGCGCAGCGCCCCGGACTCGATGAGCCGCCGCATCGGCTGGCCGTGGCCCCACAGCGAGCCGAACTCGATGTCGCCGGTGTCGGCGTGCGCGTCGAAGTGGACCATCGAGACGCGGCCGTGCCCGAGGACGTTGGCCACGCCCTTGGCGTCGGCGAAGGCGATCGAGTGGTCGCCCCCGAGGACGACCGGGATGGCGCCGGCGCGGGCGACGGTCTCCACCGCGGCCTCCAGCGCGCCCAGCGCGGTCTCGATGTCGCCGGAGTACATCTCGACGTCCCCGGCGTCGAGCACGCGCAGGTCGCGCAGCCCGTCGGTGCGCAGCGCCAGGCTCGGCCGCGACCCGTCGTGCGCCAGGTAGTCGGTCATCCGGATCGCCTGCGGGCCGAAGCGGGTGCCCGGGCGGTGCGAGGTGCCGCCGTCGAACGGGGCGCCGAGGACGACGACGTCGGCGTCCGCGAACGACGCCGGGTCGCCGAGGTCGCAGCGGTCGACGCCGAGGTAGGTGATGTCCGGGCCGTACTGGGCGCCGTATCGCGTCATCGGGTCGGTTCCGATCCCTCGTTCGGGTGCGTCGGTGGGTGGTCGGTGCCGGCGTCGGTCGGGGGCGGTGGTGCGCTGCCCTCACTCCGACGGACAACCGATTCCGTATATTCGGCCACGGTAGACGACGGATTCACCTGGGTCCAGTACCCGGAGCCACCGTTCCTGTCGTCGGCACGGCCCGGCGGCCGGATGGCGCCGTCCCCTGTCGCCGTCCGCGGAACGCCACGGAATCAGGCTGGACGGCGTCGTTATCCGCGCGAAACAGTCGTGCGGCATGCTCACCGCGCTCGGATCCGTGGACGACGGTCATGTCGGACTGTCGACGGGGCCCGCGCAGGGTGTACACCGTGTCCACTTCCGCCGGGAGCCCGATCCTGGCTGGCTGTCGGCCTGTGAGGCGCGGCACACCCGCCGGCTGACGCGAGCCGCTCCGGCGGCACGACGAGGGAGGACCGCATGGCGGTGGAGCAGGGGCCGGTGACCGGCCGGCAGGCCGATCTCCGGGCGAAGGGGCTGTCCACCAACTCGGTGGGCCTGCTGGCCAGCGTGGTGCTCGGTGTCTCGAGCATCGCCCCGGTGTACGCGCTGACCGCGACGCTGGGCCCGACCGTGACCGAGGTCGGCCTGCAGATGCCGGCGGTGTTCCTGGCCGGCTTCCTGCCGATGCTGCTGGTCGCGTACGCGTACCGGGAGCTCAACCGGGTCGCCCCGGACTGCGGGACGTCGTTCACCTGGACGACCAAGGCGTTCAACCCCTACGTCGGGTGGCTCTGCGGCTGGGGCGCGCTGCTGGCGACGATCATCGTGCTGTCCAACCTGGCCGGCGTCGCCGTCTCGTTCTTCTACCTGCTGCTCGGCGAGATCACCGGCTCGGAGAGCGTCGGCGCGCTGGGTGACGACACCCTGGTCAACGTCCTCACCTGCGTCGCCTTCGTGGCGCTGGCCACGTGGGTCACCTACCGCGGCGTCGAGGCCACCAAGCGGGTGCAGTACGTGCTCGTCGGCTTCCAGATGGTCGTGCTGGCGGTGTTCGCCGTCCTGGCCCTGGTCAAGGCCGGCTCCGCGCCGGGCGGGATCGCCTTCGAGCTCTCCTGGCTCGACCCGACCGCCATCACCTCCTTCAGCGCCTTCACCGCCGGCCTGTCGCTGTCGCTGTTCATCTACTGGGGCTGGGACACCTGCCTGACGGTCAACGAGGAGACCGCCGGGAGCTCGCGCACCCCGGGCCGGGCGGCGCTGCTGACCATGCTGGTGATCATCGTGACCTACGTCGGCGTCGCGATCGCCGTCCAGATGTACGCGGGCATCGGCGCCGAGGGCACCGGGCTGGGCAACCCCGACACCGGGGACAACGTGTTCGCCGCGCTGGCCGGGCCGGTGCTCGGACCGGGGCTGGCCTTCCTGCTGTTCCTCGCCGTGGTCGCCAGCTCCGCGTCCTCGCTGCAGACCACCTTCCTGCCGACGACCCGCACCATGCTGGCGATGGGCACCTACGGTGCGCTGCCCAAGCGCCTGGCCGAGGTGCACCCCCGCTTCCTGGCGCCCTCGACGGCCACCCTGGTCGCCGGTGTCGGCACGGCGGCGTTCTACGTCGGGATCACGCTGATCAGCGAGAACGTCCTCATCGACACCATCTACGCGCTCGGCCTGATGATCTGCTTCTACTACGGCCTGACCGCCTACGCCTGCGTCTGGTACTTCCGGCACGAGCTGCGCCGCAGTGCCCGCGACCTGGTGTTCAAGGGCGTCCTGCCGCTGCTGGGCGCGCTCATGCTCACCGCGGTGTTCCTGCAGACGGCGGTCGACACCCTCGACCCCGCCTACGGCAGCGGGTCCTCGGTGTTCGGCGTCGGCAGCGTCTTCGTCATCGGGATCGGCCTGCTCCTGGCCGGCGTGGTGCTCATGCTCGCCTGGCGGGCGCGGCACCCGGAGTTCTTCCGCGGGGAGACGCTGAGGGTGGACACCCCGTCGCTGGTCTTCGACGACTGAGACGGCGGCCGCCCCGCCACGCGACGATCAGGTGACCTGATCGTCGAGCGTCCTCCCTCACGTCCCACGGTGAGGGAGGACGCTCCATGATCAGGGACCCTGGTCGTCGCGCGCCCGCAGCGGGGGCTCCGTGGGCGCACCCCGGCGCGGGGGCCCGTTCGTCGACGGACGGGCGAGTGCGTCGCCCGACCACCACGGCGCGACCGCGCTGGAGCCCACCGGCGACCGGCCGGGGGACACCCGGGGTCCTTGACCGCCGATCGATGGCCGCCTAGTGTGCTGGTAACTGATATACCAGTGTGGCGATCAAGCTCCGCGGAGGAATGCATGACCGTGCTCGCCGACCGGACCGCGGAGGCGCCGGCCGTCCCCGACCCGGTGCTGGGCCGCCCGCTCGCCGACGCCGACCCCGAGGTGGCCGCGGCCGTCGCCGCCGAGCTGCACCGCCAGCAGACGACGCTGGAGATGATCGCCAGCGAGAACTCCGCGCCCGTCGCCGTCATGCAGGCCCAGGGCTCGGTGCTGACGAACAAGTACGCCGAGGGCTACCCGGGCCGGCGGTACTACGGCGGCTGCGAGCACGTCGACGTGATCGAGCAGCTGGCGATCGACCGGTTGAGGGCGCTGTTCGGTGCCGAGTACGCCAACGTGCAGCCGCACTCGGGTGCCCAGGCCAACGCCGCGGTCATGTCCGCGCTGCTGCAGCCCGGCGACACCATCCTGGGTCTGGACCTGGCGCACGGCGGGCACCTGACCCACGGCATGCGGCTGAACTTCTCCGGCAAGCTCTACGACGTCGCCGCCTACCACGTGCGGGCCGACGACCACCTCGTGGACATGGCCGAGGTCGAGCGGCTGGCGCACGAGCGGCGACCGAAGCTGGTCATCGCCGGCTGGTCGGCCTACCCCCGCCACCTGGACTTCGCCGCGTTCCGCCGCATCGCCGACGAGGTCGGCGCCTACCTCGTGGTCGACATGGCGCACTTCGCCGGGCTGGTCGCCGCCGGGCTGCACCCCTCCCCGGTGCCGCACGCACACGTGGTCACCTCGACCACCCACAAGACCCTCGGCGGCCCCCGCGGCGGGGTCGTCCTCGCCACCGCCGACCTGGGCAAGAAGCTCAACTCCTCGGTGTTCCCGGGTCAGCAGGGCGGCCCGCTCGAGCACGTCATCGCGGCCAAGGCGGTGGCGTTCAAGCTGGCCGGTGAGCCGGCCTTCCGCGAGCGCCAGGAGCGCACCCTCGCCGGCGCCCGGATCCTGGCCGACCGGCTGCTGCAGGCCGACTGCCGCGAGGCCGGGGTCGGCGTGGTGAGCGGCGGCACCGACGTCCACCTGGTCCTGGCCGACCTGCGCGACTCGCCGCTGGACGGCCGGCAGGCCGAGGACCGGCTGCACGCCGTCGGCATCACGGTCAACCGCAACGCGGTGCCCTTCGACCCCCGGCCGCCGATGGTCAGCTCCGGCGTCCGCATCGGCACCCCCGCCCTGGCCGCCCGCGGCTTCGACGTCGAGGACTTCACCGAGGTCGCCGACGTCGTCGCGCAGGCGCTGCGGCCGACCGTGGGGGAGAGCCGCCTCGCCCGGCTGCGCGAGCGGGTCACCCGCCTCGCCGGCCGCCACCCCCTCTACCCCGAGCTGACGGAGACCGGCCGATGAGCCCGCGACCCCCCGGCGCCGACCTGCCGGAGCACCCCGACCTCCTCTGGCGCGACGTCGAGCCGAAGGCCTCCTACGACGTGGTGGTCGTCGGCGGCGGCGGGCACGGCCTGGCCACCGCGCACTACCTGGCGAAGAACCACGGCATCACGAACGTCGCGGTGCTGGAGAAGGGCTGGCTGGGCGGCGGGAACATGGCCCGCAACACCACGCTGATCCGCTCGAACTACCTGTGGGACGAGAGCGCGGCCATCTACGAGCACGCGCTCACGCTGTGGGAGGGGCTCGAGGAGGACCTGGGGTACCCGATCCTGTTCAGCCAGCGCGGCGTGCTCAACCTGGCGCACACGCTGCAGGACGTCCGCGACAGCGTGCGGCGGGTGGAGGCCAACAAGCTCAACGGCATCGACGCCGAGTGGCTCGAGCCCGACGAGGTGGCCAAGGTCTGCCCGATCGTCAACACCTCGGCCGACATCCGCTACCCGGTGATGGGCGCCACCTACCAGCCGCGCGCCGGCATCGCCAAGCACGACTACGTGGCCTGGGGCCTCGCCCGCCGCGCCGACCAGGCCGGCATCGACCTGATCCAGGACTGCGAGGTCACCGGCTTCACCACCTCCGGCGACCGGGTCACCGGGGTGCGGACGACGCGGGGCACCATCGCCACCGGGAAGGTCGCCCTGTGCGCCGCCGGCCACACCTCGGTGCTCACCGACATGCTCGGCTTCCGCGTGCCACTGCAGAGCCACCCGCTGCAGGCGCTGGTCTCCGAGCTGCTCGAGCCGGTGCACCCGACGATCGTCATGTCCAACGCCGTGCACGTGTACGTCTCCCAGGCGCACAAGGGCGAGCTGGTCATGGGGGCCGGGGTCGACTCCTACAACGGCTACGGCCAGCGCGGCGCGTTCCACGTCATCGAGCGGCAGATGGCCGCCGCCGTCGAGCTGTTCCCCGTCTTCGCCCGCGCCCACCTGCTGCGCACCTGGGGCGGGATCGTCGACGTCAGCCCCGACGCCTCGCCGGTCGTCGGCCGCACGCCGTACGAGAACGTCTACCTCAACTGCGGCTGGGGGACCGGTGGCTTCAAGGCCACCCCCGGCATCGGCTGGTGCCTCGCGGACACCATCGCGAACGACGAGCCCCACCCCTACGTCGCGCCGTTCGCCCTCGACCGCTTCGTCACCGGCGCGCTCGTCGACGAGCACGGCGCGGCCGCCGTCGCCCACTGACCGGGAGAGAACCGTGCAACTGATCAGCTGCCCGTGGTGCGGCCCGCGCGAGGAGGTCGAGTTCTCCTACGGCGGCCAGGCCCACGTCCCCTACCCCGAGGACCCCGCCGCCCTCGACGACGAGCAGTGGGCGCACTACGTGTTCTTCCGCGACAACACCAAGGGCCGCTTCGCCGAGCGCTGGTGCCACAGCGCCGGGTGCCGCCGCTGGTTCAACGCCGTCCGCGACACCGCCACGTACCGCTTCGAGGCCGTCTACCGCCCCGACGAGCCCCGGCCGGTGACGACGTGAGCGCTCCCTTCCGCACCGCCGCGGGCGGGCGCGTCGACCGCGGCACCGACCTGGCGTTCACCTTCGACGGGCGGTCCTACACCGGGCACCCCGGCGACACCCTCGCCTCGGCGCTGCTGGCCGCCGGCCGGCACGCGGTCGCCACCAGCGTCAAGCTCGGCCGCCCGCGCGGCATCGCCGCGGCCTGGGCCGAGGACCCCTGCGGCCTCGTGCAGGTCGAGGAGCCCTTCCCCGAGCCGATGCTGCTGGCCACCACCGTCGAGCTGTACGACGGCCTGGTCGCCTCCGGGCTGCCCGGCCAGGGCCGGCTGGCGCAGGTGCCCGACTCCGCCCGCTACGACGCGGTCCACCACCACGTCGACGTGCTCGTCGTCGGCGCCGGCCCGGCCGGCCTGGTCGCCGCGCTGACCGCTGCCCGCGCCGGCGCCCGGGTCGCGCTGGTCGACGAGCAGGCCGAGGCCGGCGGCGCGCTGCTCGGCACCGACGACGAGCTCGACGGCGCCCCCGCCCTGGAGTGGGTGGCGGCCGCGGTCGCCGAGCTGGCCGCGTCCCCCGAGGTGCTGCACCTGCAGCGGACGACGGCCTTCGGGCTCTACGACGACGGATTCGTCCTGGCGCTGGAGCGGCGCACCGACCACCTCGGCGGCGCCGCGCCCCGCCACCTGTCCCGGCAGCGGGTGTGGCGCCTCCGCGCCGGCTCGGTGGTCGTGGCCACCGGCGCGCACGAGCGCCCGGTCGTCTTCACCGACAACGACCGGCCCGGGACCATGCTGGCCGGCGCGGCGCGCACGTTCCTGCACCGCTACGGCGTGCGGGCCGGCTCGGAGGCCGTCGTCTTCACCACCGACGACAGCGCCTACGCCGCCGCGGTCGACCTGGCCGACGCCGGGACCCGGGTCGCGGCCGTCGTCGACGCCCGGCCGGCCGCCCCGGACCACTGGCGGGCCGAGTGCGAGCGGCGCGGCATCCCGGTGCGCACCGGATCGGCCGTCACCCGCACCGACGGCACCGACCGCGTCACCGCCGCGCACGTCGCGCCGCTGTCCGGCGGCCGGCTCGGTGCGGTGGAGCCGGTCGCCTGCGACCTGCTGCTCGTCAGCGGCGGCTGGAACCCCGCGGTGCACCTGTACAGCCAGGCCCGCGGCCGGCTGCGCTTCGACGACACCCTGGGCGCCTTCCTCCCGGCCGAGCAGCTCGACGGCGTGACCGTGGCCGGCGCCGCGGCCGGCGTGCTCGACCTGGCCGGCTGCCTGGCCGAGGGGCAGCGGGCCGGTGCCGCCGCACTGGCCACGCCGCCGTCCCCGGCCGTCGCCCTGCCGACGGTCGCGCCGGCACCGGAGCCGATGGCGCCGCTGACGCTGTGGCGGGTGCCCGACGCCTCCGGCGAGGACGGGCGCACCCAGTTCGTCGACCTGCAGCGCGACGCCACGGTCGCCGACGTCGCCCGCGCGGTCGGCGCCGGGCTGCGCTCGATGGAGCACGTCAAGCGGTACACGACCATCGGCACCGCGCACGACCAGGGCAAGACCTCCGGCGTGCTGACCTCGGGGATCACCGCCGAGCTGCTCGGCGTCGCGGTGCAGGACACCGGCACCACCACCTTCCGGCCGCCGTACACGCCGGTCGCCTTCGCCGCGCTGGCCGGCCGCGACCGCGGGCGGCTGTTCGACCCCGAGCGGGTCACCCCGGTGCACGACTGGCACGTCGCCGAGGGCGCGGTGTTCGAGGACGTCGGCCAGTGGAAGCGGCCGCGCTACTACCCGCGGCCCGGGGAGGACATGGAGGCCGCGGTCCTGCGCGAGTGCGCGGCCGTCCGCGGCGGCGTCGGCATCCTCGACGGCTCCACACTCGGCAAGATCGACGTCTCCGGCCCGGACGCGGCCGTGCTGCTCGACCGGCTCTACACGAACCTGATGAGCAGCCTGAAGGTCGGCTCGGTGCGCTACGGGGTCATGTGCGGCGTCGACGGCATGGTCGTCGACGACGGCACCGTGCTGCGGCTGGCCGAGGACCGCTTCCTCGTGCTCACCACGACCGGCGGTGCGGCGAAGGTCCTCGACTGGATGGAGGAGTGGCTGCAGACCGAGTGGCCCGACCTGCGGGTCCGGCTGACCTCGGTCACCGAGCAGTGGGCGACCTTCCCGGTCGTCGGCCCGCGCTCCCGCGACGTCGTCGGGGCGGTCTTCCCCGGCGTCGACGTCGGCGCCGAGGCGTTCCCGTTCATGACCTGGCGGGACACCACGCTCGGCGGCGTGCCCGTCCGGCTGGCCCGGATCAGCTTCTCCGGCGAACTGGCCTACGAGGTCTACGTCGACGGCTGGCACGCCCGCGCGGTGTGGGAGCGGCTGGTCGAGGCCGGCCGCGCCCACGGCATCACGCCCTACGGCACCGAGACGATGCACGTGCTCCGCGCGGAGAAGGGGTACCCGATCATCGGGCAGGACACCGACGGCACCGTCACCCCCCACGACCTCGGGATGGCGTGGGCGGTGTCCAAGAAGAAGAAGGACTTCGTCGGCAAGCGCTCCTTCGCCCGCGCCGAGAACCAGAACCCGATGCGCAAGCAGCTCGTCGGGCTGCTGCCGCTCGACCGCGACACCGTGCTGCCCGAGGGGTCGCAGGTCGTGGAGTTCGCCGCCGGCGGGCAGCTGCCGCCGCCCCCGGTGCCGATGCTCGGCCACGTCACCTCCAGCTACCGCAGCGCCGAGCTCGGCCGCCCGTTCGCCCTCGCCCTGGTCAAGGGCGGCCGGGAGCGGATCGGGCAGACCGTGCACGTGCCCGTGGGCGGCGCGCTGGTCCCCGTCGAGGTCACCGGCTCGGTCCTGGTCGACCCGGAAGGAGCCCGCCGCGATGGCTGACCAGCTCACCCGCACGCACCCCCTGGAGGCGTGGGTGCCCGCGTTCGGGGCGCTGCCCGGCGCCGTGTCGGTCACCGCCGAGCCGTACGTCGCCATGGCCGACGTCCGGGTCGACCCGGCCGCGGCGCCGCCCGTGCGCGGCGCGGCCCTGCCCACCACCGCCGGCACCTGGACGCCGACCGACGACGGCCTCGTGGTCTGGCTCGGCCCCGACGAGTGGCTGGTGACCAGCACGGGCACCGCGCCGCACCGGCTCGAGGCCGAGCTGCGGGAGGTGCTGGCGCCGGCCGGCGGCGTGGCCGTCGACGTCTCCGCCCAGCGGACCGTCCTGCGGGTCACCGGGCCGCGCGCCCGCGAGGTGCTGGCCAAGGGCTGCAGCATCGACCTGCACCCGCGGGTGTCGCGCCGGGGCCGCAGCGCGCAGACCACGCTCGCGCACGCCGCCGTCGTCCTGCTGGTCCTCGGCGACGACGCCGAGGACTTCGCCCTGCTCGTCCGGTCCTCCTTCGCCGGCCACCTCGCCACCTGGCTGCTCGACGCGGCCCTCGAGTACACGACCCCCGCGCAGTAGGGAGAACAGACATGACCGCCAGCCCTCGCGTGGTGATCATCGGTGCCGGCATCGTCGGCGCCAACCTGGCCGACGAGCTCACCGCCCGCGGATGGGACCGGGTCACCGTGCTCGACCAGGGACCGCTCCCGCTCACCGGCGGCTCCTCGTCGCACGCCCCCGGCCTGGTCTTCCAGACCAACGCGTCGAAGACGATGACCGAGTTCGCCCGCTACACCGTCGAGAAGCTGCTCGCCCTCGACGTCGACGGCGCGTGGTGCTTCAACCAGGTGGGCGGGCTGGAGGTCGCCACCACCCCCGAGCGGCTGGCCGACCTGCACCGCCGGCAGGGCTGGGCCACCTCCTGGGGCGTCGAGGGCCGGGTGGTCGACCCCGACGAGTGCGTCGCGCTGCACCCGCTGCTCGACCGCGACCAGGTGCTCGGCGGCTTCTCCACCCCCACCGACGGGCTGGCCAAGGCCTCCCGCGCGGTGGTCGCGCTGGCCCGCCGGGCGCAGACCCGCGGCGCCCGCTTCCAGGGCTCGACGCGGGTCACCGGCATCGAGTCCTCGGGCGGGCGGGTGACCGGCGTCCGCACCGACGGCGGGGTGGTCCCGGCCGACGTCGTGGTGTCCTGCGCCGGCTTCTGGGGGCCCGCGGTCGGCGACATGGTCGGCATGGCCGTGCCGCTGCTGCCGCTGGCCCACCAGTTCGTCTGGACCGGCCAGGTGGCCGAGCTGGCCGGCCGCAACGACGAGCTGACCGAGGCCGGCCTGCCGATCCTGCGCCACCAGGACCGCGACCTGTACTACCGGGAGAAGGGCGACCGGCTCGGCATCGGCTCCTACGCCCACCGCCCGATGCCGGTGGAGCTCGGCGACCTGCCCGAGGGCGACGTCACCGACGCGGCCATGCCGTCGATGCTCCCGTTCACCGAGGAGGACTTCGCCGAGCCGTGGGAGCACAGCCGTCAGCTGCTGCCCTCCCTGCGCGGGACGAAGGTCGACTCCGGCTTCAACGGCGTCTTCTCCTTCACCCCCGACGGCGGACCGCTGATCGGGGAGTCACCCGACGTGGCCGGCTTCTGGATCGCCGAGGCGGTCTGGGTCACCCACTCCGCCGGCGTCGCGCGGGCGGTGGCCCAGCTGCTGGTCGAGGGCCGCAGCGAGGTGGACCTGCACGGCTGCGACGTCGCCCGCTTCGAGGAGGTCCAGCTCGGCGCGGAGTACGTGCGCGAGACGGCGCAGCAGAACTTCGTCGAGGTCTACGACGTCCTGCACCCGCTGGACCCCCGGCAGTCCCCCCGCGACCTGCGGGTCAGCCCGTTCCACGCGCGGCAGCGCGAGCTCGGCGCGGTGTTCCTCGAGGCCGCCGGGTGGGAGCGGCCGCACTGGTACGAGGCCAACGCCGGCCTGCTCGACGAGCTGCCCGCCGAGTGGGTGCCGCCGGAGCGCGACGACTGGGCGGCGCGGCACTGGTCGCCGATCGCCGCCGCCGAGGCGTGGCGGACCCGCACCGCCGTCGCGCTGTACGACATGACGCCGCTCAAGCGGCTGGAGGTCAGCGGCGCCGGCGCGCTGGACCTGCTGCAGCGACTGACCACCGGCCAGATGGACAAGTCGGTCGGCTCGGTCACCTACACGCTGGCCCTCGACGAGGCCGCCGGAGTGCGCAGCGACCTCACCGTCGCCCGGCTGAGGGAGCAGCTGTTCCAGGTCGGCGCCAACGGCAACCTCGACCTCGACCACCTGCGCCGGCAGGCTCCCGCCGACGGCAGCGTCTCGGTGCGCGACGTCACCGGGGGGACCTGCTGCATCGGCCTGTGGGGCCCCCGCGCCCGCGACCTGGTGCAGCGGGTGACCTCCGACGACCTCAGCAACGCCAGGCTGAAGTACTTCCGGGCGAAGCGGGTGCGCATCGGCGGGGTGCCGGTGACGGCCATGCGGCTGTCCTACGTCGGCGAGCTGGGCTGGGAGCTCTACACGAGCGCCGAGCACGGCCTGCGGCTGTGGGACGCGCTGTGGGACGCCGGGCAGGACCTCGGGGTGGTCGCCGCCGGGCGGGCGGCCTTCAACAGCCTGCGGCTGGAGAAGGGCTACCGCTCCTGGGGTCACGACGTGACCACCGAGCACGACCCGTACGAGGCGGGCCTGGGCTTCGCCGTCCGCAAGCAGGAGGGGTTCGTCGGCGCGGCGGCCCTCGCCGGGCGCGGCGAGGACACCGTCCGCCGGCGGCTGTGCTGCCTGACCGTCGACGACGGCCGCAGCGTCGTCCTCGGGCACGAGCCGGTGTACCTCGACGGCCGCCCGGCCGGCTACGTCACCAGCGCCGCGTTCGGGCACACCGTGGGCCGGCCGGTCGCCTACGCGTGGCTGCCCGCCTCGGCCGGCGTCGGGACGGCGGTGGAGATCCAGTACTTCGACCGCCGGGTCCGCGCGACCGTCTCCGCCGAGCCGCTCGTCGACCCGGAGATGACCCGCATCCGCGGCTGAGGGAGTCCGCAGTCCGGCCCGTGGCGCCGCCACGGGCCGGACGGGCGTTCACACGACCGCGCGGATGGCCTGCTCGAAGCCGGTGACGTGCACGCGGGCGAGGTGCTCGGCGCGGTCGGCGTCGCCGGCGGCGATCGACCGCAGCAGCTCGACGTGCTCCCCGACGTGCTCGTCGACCGACGCCAGCCGGTCGAGGAACAGGCAGAAGATCCGCGTCGCGAGGTTGTCGTAGCGGACGAGCACGTCCTCCAGGTGCGGGTTGCCCGCCGCCCGGTAGATCGAGCGGTGGACGGCGAGGTCCCAGCGCATCAGGCCGGTGCGGTCGACCTGCCCGACGTCGAGGTGCTCGATCTGCCCGGCGAGCGCGTCGAGCTCCTCGCGCACCGCCCGCGGCGCGCGCTCGGCGGCGCGGCGGGCGGCCAGTGGCTCGAGCTGCACGCGGATCTCGGAGATGTGCGCCAGGTCGGTGATGTCCATGCCGGTCGCGAAGGTCCCGCGGCGGGGGAAGGTCACCACCAGCCGGTCGCCCTCGAGCCGCTTGAGCGCCTCCCGGACCGGCGTGCGTCCCACGCCCAGGGCCTGGGCCAGCGCGTCGTCGTCGATCGGCTCGCTGGGGCGGATCTCCAGCATGATCAGCTGGTCGCGGATCGCCACGTAGGCCCGGTCGGCCAGTGACGTCCCGACGGGTTCGACGTCCGACGGCAGCGCGGTCACGCACCGCATCGTAGGGGCTGGCGTCCCGAGGGTCTTGCTACTGCCGGGTGAGATGCATATCGTCCTGACTTGACTGATATACCAGGACGGCGGACGGAGGCGGGGATGACCGTGCAACCCTGCCGGTCCGCTCGGGTGGACCCCGCGTGACGATCAGCGTCTTCGACCTGTTCCGCGTCGGCGTCGGGCCGTCGAGCTCGCACACCGTGGGGCCGATGCGGGCCGCCGGCGCCTTCGCCGCGCGGCTGCGCGACGAGGGGCTGCTGGCGCGCACCGCCGGTGTGCGCTGCGAGCTGTTCGGGTCCCTCGGTGCCACCGGGCACGGCCACGGCAGCGTCGGGGCCGTCGTGCTGGGCCTGGAGGGGGAGCGGCCCGACCGGGTCGACCCCGTCGTCGCCGGACCGCGGGTGGACGCCGTCCGCGCCGGGGACCCGCTCCGCCTGGCGGGCGCGCACCCGGTCGCCTTCGCCGTCGACCGGGACGTGGTGCTGCACCGCCGCCGCCGGCTGGACTTCCACAGCAACGGCATGGTGTTCCGCGCCCTGGACGGCGCCGGTGCCGAGCTGCTGTGCCGCACCTACTACTCGGTGGGCGGCGGGTTCGTCCTCGACGAGGACGAGGCGGCCGCCCCCGCGCCCGACGAGGACCGTGCGCCGGTCCGCTACCCGTTCACCACCGCCGCGCAGCTGCTCGGCCACACCCGCGCGACCGGGCTGCGGATCAGCGACGTCGTGCTGGCCAACGAGCTCTCCTGGCGCAGCGAGGCCGAGGTGCGCGACGGGCTGCTGGCCGTCTGGGCGGTCATGCAGCAGTGCGTCGACCGTGGCACCCGGACCGCGGGTGTCCTGCCGGGCGGGCTGCAGGTGCGCCGCCGCGCGCCGGCGCTGCGGGCCCGGCTGGAGGCCGACCAGGACGACACCGACGCCCTGCGCGCGATGGAGTGGGTGACCCTCTACGCCCTCGCCGTCAACGAGGAGAACGCCGCCGGCGGCCGGGTGGTCACCGCCCCGACCAACGGCGCTGCCGGGATCGTGCCGGCCGTCCTGCACTACCACCGCGACTTCGTCGACGCCGCCGACGAGGACGCCGTCGTCCGCTTCCTGCTCACCGCCGGGGCGATCGGCTCGCTGTTCAAGGAGAACGCGTCGATCTCCGGCGCCGAGGTCGGCTGCCAGGGCGAGGTGGGCTCGGCCTGCTCCATGGCCGCCGCCGGGCTGGCCGAGCTCCTCGGCGGGACGCCGGAGCAGGTGGAGAACGCCGCGGAGATCGGCATCGAGCACAACCTCGGGCTGACCTGCGACCCCATCGGCGGCCTCGTGCAGATCCCCTGCATCGAGCGCAACGCCGTCGCGTCGGTCAAGGCCGTCACCGCCGCCCGCATGGCCGTGCGCGGCGACGGCGTGCACCGCGTCTCCCTCGACGAGGCGATCGCCACCATGCGCGCCACCGGTGCCGACATGAAGGACGCCTACAAGGAGACCGCGCGGGGTGGGCTGGCCCGCGCCGTGTCGACCGGCTCCCCCCTCGACGTCGTCCCCGCCGGCGTCGTCCCCGTCAGTGTCGTCGAGTGCTGAGGAGGCACCCGTGTCCCACGCCCTCACCCTCACGCTCAGCTGTCCCGAGCGTCCCGGCATCGTGCGCGCGGTGAGCTCGTTCCTGTTCGCGCACGGCTGCGACATCGTCGAGCACCAGCAGTTCGACGACGCCGTCCGCGGGCAGCTGTTCCTCCGGACGGCGTTCGCCTGCCTCGACGGCACCGACGCCGGCCGGATGGCCGAGGCGTTCCGCCCGGTCGCCGAGGAGTTCGGGATGGACTACCGGGTCGCCGGCGACCGTCCGCAGCGGCTGCTGGTCATGGTGTCGAAGCTCGGCCACTGCCTGAACGACCTGGTCTTCCGCTGGCGCGCGGGCAGCCTGGGCGGCGAGCTGGTCGCGGTGGTCTCCAACCACGAGGACCTGCGCCCGATGGCCGAGGCGGCCGGGCTGCCCTTCGTGCACGTGCCGGTCACGCCGGGCGGCAAGCAGGCGGCCGAGGCGCGGCTGCTGGAGCTGGTCGAGGAGCATCGGGTGGACCTGGTCGTGCTGGCCCGCTACATGCAGGTCCTCTCCGACGAGACGTGCGCCGCCCTGCGCGGCCGGGCGATCAACATCCACCACTCGTTCCTGCCGGGCTTCAAGGGCGCCAAGCCCTACCACCAGGCCTTCGACCGGGGCGTCAAGCTGGTCGGCGCGACGGCGCACTACGTGACGCCCGACCTCGACGAGGGGCCGATCATCGAGCAGGAGGTGATCCGCATCGACCACACCCACGACCCGCGCGCGCTGGCGACGGTGGGCCGGGACGCGGAGGCCCTCGCGCTGTCCCGCGCGGTGCGCTGGCACTGTGAGCAGCGGGTGCTGCTCAACGGGAGCAGCACGGTGGTCTTCCGGTGACCGTGTGCGGGCGGCCCGGGGGCGCGCTTGACGTGCCCCCGGGCACCCGCCAGGCTGCCTCGCCGGCCGGAACGGTCCCGGATGACGCGACTCGCATCGGAGTGTCATGGCCAACCTGCTGATCGGGAGCGACTGGCGCGCGGGGTCCTCGGGGGCCCAGCGCGAGGTGGTCAACCCCTTCGACCAGAGCGTCGTCGCCAAGGTCGACGAGGCGACCGCGGACGACGTCGACGCGGCCGTGCGCGCCGCGACGGCGGCGTTCGCGGACGGCGCGGGGGAGTGGCCGCGCACCCCGGCGGGCGAGCGCGGTGCCCTGCTGCGCCGGGTCGCCGACCTGCTGCTGCGCGACGAGGACGACCTCGCCCGGCTGGAGACCCTCGACACCGGCAAGACCGTCGGCGAGAGCCGGCAGGACGTGCAGGACGTCGCCGCCGTCTTCCGCTACTACGCCGACCTCGCCGACAAGGACCCCGGCCGGCTGGTCGACGCCGGACGCCGCGACGTCGTCAGCCGCGTCGTCTACGAGCCGGTGGGCGTGTGCGCGCTCATCACGCCGTGGAACTACCCGCTGCTGCAGGTGTGCTGGAAGGTGGCCCCGGCACTGGCCGCCGGCAACACCATCGTCGTCAAGCCCAGCGAGGTCACCCCGCTGACGACGATCCGGCTGGCCGAGCTCCTGCAGGAGGCCGGTGCCCCCGCGGGGGTGGTCAACCTCGTCCTCGGCGGCCGCGAGGTGGGCGCCGCGATGGTCGAGCACCCCGACGTCGACCTGGTCTCCTTCACCGGCGGCCTGGCCACGGGGCAGTGGATCCTGCGTGCCGCCGCGGAGACGGTGAAGAAGGTGACCGTCGAGCTCGGCGGCAAGAACCCCAACATCGTCTTCGCCGACGTCGACCTCGACACCGCCGTCGACAACGCCCTGACGGCGGTCTTCCTGCACTCCGGTCAGGTGTGCTCGGCCGGGACCCGGCTGATCGTTCAGGACGAGATCCACGACGAGTTCGTCGCGGCCGTGGCCGAGCGCGCCGGGCGCATCCGCCTCGGCAACGGGTTCGACCCGGCGACCGAGAGCGGACCCCTGGTGTCCGCGGAGCACCGGGCGAGCGTGGAGGAGTACGTCGCCACGGGACTGCGCGAGGGCGCCCGGCTGGTCGCCGGCGGCCGCCGTCCCGAGGAGCCGGCGCTGGCCGGTGGCTTCTTCTACCTGCCGACGGTCTTCGCCGACTGCCGGCGGGACATGCACGTCGTGCAGGAGGAGTCCTTCGGGCCGGTCCTCACCGTGGAGCGGTTCGCCACGGAGCAGGAGGCGATCGCGCTCGGCAACGACACCGACTACGGTCTGGCCGGCGCGGTGTGGACCGCCGACACCGCGCGCGCCGAGCGGGTCGCCCGGGCACTGCGGCACGGGACGGTGTGGATCAACGACTTCGGCCCCTACCTGCCGCAGGCGGAGTGGGGCGGGTTCGGACGGTCCGGCAACGGGCGCGAGCTCGGCCCGTCGGGTCTGGCCGAGTACCGCGAGGCCAAGCACATCTGGCACAACACCGCCCCTCAGCCGGCCCGCTGGTTCACCGGCTGACCGCGCACCTCGACCCCCGACGGACGGACGCCCCGTGACCGCGCACCCCACGCAGGACGGCGACTCGCACCTCGCCGAGTTCGGCTACAAGCAGGAGCTGGACCGCAGCATCGGGAAGTTCTCCAGCTTCGCCGCCGGGGTCAGCTACATCTCGATCCTGACCGGGACCTTCCAGCTGTTCTACTTCGGCTTCGGGGCCGGCGGGCCGGCCTACCTCTGGTCCTGGCCGATGGTGTTCGTCGGCCAGCTGATGGTGGCGCTGTGCTTCGCCGAGCTGGCGGCGCGGTTCCCCGTCGCCGGGTCGCTGTACAACTGGACCAAGCGCCTGGGCAGCCGGACGACCGCGTGGATGACCGGCTGGATGATGCTGACGGCGTCGATCGTGACGCTGTCGGCGACGGTGCTCGCCTACCAGATCACGCTGCCCCAGCTGTGGTCGGGCTTCCAGCTCGTCGGTGACGGGACCGGCACCTACGACTTCGCCGTCAACGCCGTCATCCTCGGCAGCCTCCTCATCCTGTTCACCACGGTGGTGAACGCCTACGGCGTCAAGCTCATGTCCCGGATCAACAGCGCCGGTGTCTTCATCGAGCTGGTCGCGGCCGTGCTGATCATCGTGATCCTGGCCGTGTCGATGACCCGCAGCCCGGTCGACGTCCTCACCGACACCGGCGGCCGCGGCGAGGGCGTCACCGGTGGCTACCTGGGTGCCTTCCTGGTCGCGGCCCTGGCCTCGGCCTACGTCATGTACGGCTTCGACACCGCCAGTTCGCTCGGCGAGGAGACCATCGACCCGCGGCGCACCGCGCCCAAGGCGATCGTCCGTGCCGTCACCGCGTCCTTCCTGCTCGGCGGGCTGATCCTGCTCTTCGGCCTCATGGCGGTGCGCGACCTCGACGACCCGAACCTGTCCTCGAGCACCGGCGGCCTGCAGTACGTGCTGCTGCAGGTGGCGGGCTCGGGCCTGGGCAAGGTCTTCCTCGCCTGCATCGTCGTCGCCATCACCGTCTGCTGCCTGGCGGTGCACACCGCGACGATCCGGATGATGTTCGCGATGGCCCGGGACAACAACCTGCCCTTCAGCTCGCGGCTGTCCAAGGTCGACCCCAAGCGCAAGACCCCGGTCGTCCCGGCCGTCGTCATCGGCGTCCTGTCGGCGTCGATCCTGCTGATCAACATCCGTCAGCCGCAGATCTTCACGGTGATCACCAGCATCGCGATCATCATGATCTACCTGGCCTACCTGCTGGTCACCGTGCCGATGCTGCTCGCCCGGCTGCGTGGGACCTGGCCGGGGCCGGGTGCCCGCAGCGACCGGAAGTACTTCTCGCTCGGCCGCTGGGGACTGCTGGTGAACGTCCTCGCCGTCCTCTGGGGCGCGGGCATGGCGCTGAATCTCGCCTGGCCGCGCCGGGCGATCTACAACGCCACCGAGCCGTACCACTGGTACCTGCAGTGGGGCGCCTTCGTCTTCATCGGCGCCATCGCCCTGGTCGGGCTGGCCTACTACCTGCTCTCGGCGCGGCACCGCACCGGCGTGCTGCCCGAGCACGCGGCGGAGGCGGCATCACCGGTCGAGGCCGGGCCGGCGCAGCAGCGCCTGGGCGACCCCGACGAGGACCCGGGACGCACCGACGTCCCCGTCGGCGGCCTCCGCTGAGGACGGACCCCCCTGCCCGCCGCCACGCACGAGCTCGCGGCGGGACCCTGGAGGGGAGCCGGGTCGGGCAGTGAGGGACGTCGCCGACTTCCTGCGCGCCCGGCCGCCGTTCGACGCCCTCGCCGCCGAGGACCTCGACCGGGTCGCCGCCGCCGCCGAGGTGGAGTTCCTGCGCGCCGGGGCCGTGGCCGTCGAGCAGGGGGAGGCGCCGCTGGAGCACCTGTACGTGGTCCGGCGCGGGGCGCTGGACGTCGTGCACGACGGCCGGGTCCTCGACGAGCTCGGTCCCGGGGAGCTGGTCGGCCAGGCCTCGATGCTCGCCGGCCTGCCCGCCCGCTTCAGCGTCGTGGCCGCCGAGGACACGCTCTGCTACCGGATCCCGGCCGCCGTCGCCCGGCCGGTGCTCGCCCGGCCGGAGGGGCTGCGGTTCCTCACCCGCTCCCTGCTGGCCGACCCCGTGCCGCGGCGGCTGGAGGTGGAGCCGGTCGTCGACGCCGCCCGCCGGCCGGTCACCGACCTGCTGCGTGCCCGGCCGGTCGTCTGCCTCCCCGGGACGACGGTGCGGGAGGCGGCCCGCCGGATGACCGAGGCCGGGGCGACGGCGGCGGTGGTGGCCGTGCGCGGCAGCGAGCTCGGCATCGTCACCGACCGGGACCTGCGCAGCCGGATCCTGGCCAGCGGCGCGAGCACCGACACCCCCGTCGAGGAGGTGATGACCTTCCCCGCGTACACGGTCGCCGCCGACCGGATGAGCGGGGAGGTCCTGCTGGACATGCTGGAGCGGGGGATCCGGCACCTGCCGGTCGTCAGCCCCGGCGGCCGGGTGCTCGGCGTCCTCGAGGACGCCGACCTGCTGGCCGCCGCCCCGCGCAGCAGCTTCCACCTCCGCTCGGCCATCGCCCGGGCCCGCACGGTGCAGGAGCTGGTCGAGGCCTCCGCCGGGCTCCGGCCGGCGGTGCTCGCCCTGCACGACGCGCGCGTGGCCGCCGCCGACGTCACCGGCGTCTACTCGGTGGTCTCCGACGCGCTGACGCGGCGGCTGGTGCAGCTGACCGTCGCCGGGCTCGGCACGCCGGCGGTGCCCTTCACCTGGCTGGCGCTGGGCAGTCTCGCGCGGCGGGAGGCCGTGCCCTCCTCGGACGTCGACAGCGCGCTGGTCTGGTACGGGTCGGCCGACGAGGACATGCAGGCCGAGCTCCGCCGGGTCGCCCGCGCCGTCGTCGACGGGCTGGAGGCGTGCGGGTTCCCGGCCGACACCCAGGGCGCGGTCGCCGCCCAGCCGCTGTTCATGCGCTCCTACGCGGGGTGGCGGCAGGCGGCCGCGAGCTGGCTGGCCGACCCGACGCAGGAGAAGGCGCTGGTGCTCGTCTCGCTCGTCGTCGACGGCCGCCCGGTCTGGGGCATCCGCAGCGGGCCGGCGCTGCCCGAGGTCTTCCGCGACGCCCGCCGGCACCCGCTGTTCCTCTCCCTGCTGGCCCGCTTCGCGCTCGGCCGCCGGCCGCCCACCGGCTTCCTCCGCGACTTCGTCGTCGAGCACGGGGGAGCGCACGCCGGCCGCCTCGACCTCAAGCGCGGCGGACTGCAGCCGATCGTCGACCTAGCGCGGTGGGCAGGCATGGCCGCGGGGGTGGCCAGCGCGTCGACCCCCGCGCGGCTGCGGGCCGCCGCGGACGCGGGCACCCTGCCGGCCGACGACGCCCGGAGCCTCCGGGAGGCCTTCGACCTGGTGCTGGAGCTCCGCCTGGACCACCAGGTCGAGCAGCTGCGCGCCGGTGGACAGCCCGACGACCACCTCGACCCCGCGGTCCTGGACCCGGTGACCCGGGGCGCGCTGCGCGAGGCGTTCCGCGCCGTGGCCGCCGTCCAGCGGCGGGTGGCCGGTCAGCTGCGGCAGGGCGTGCTGTGAGGCGGCCGCTGGCACGGCGGCCGGCCGGCGCGGCGGCCCGGGCCTACCGGGACGCGGCCCGGGTGCCGGCCGGAACGCCGTGGCGGGAGGCGTCGTTCTGCGTCGTCGACCTCGAGCTGACCGGCCTGGACCCCCGCCGGCACGAGATCGTGTCCTGGGGCGCGGTGTGCGTCGAGGGCGGCCGGGTGGTCTGCGGGACCGCCGCCGAGGGCCTGGTCCGCCCCGAGCGCGGCGTTCCGGAGGAGTCGGTGCGGGTGCACGGGCTGCGCCCGGCCGACCTGGCCGGCGCGCCGTCGCTCCCGGAGGCCGTCGACGGCCTGCTCGAGGTCATGACCGGGCGGGTCCTGGTCGCGCACGCCGCCTGGGTGGAGCGGGGCTTCCTCGGCCGGGCGCTGGCGGCCCGCGGCATGCGGCTGCGGACCCCGGTGCTCGACACCTGCGCGCTCGGCCGGCTGTGGCTCGCCGGCACCGGGACGACGCCGCCGGCCGTGGTGTCCCTGGCCGGCCTCGCCGAGGCGCTCGGGCTGCCCAGCCACCGCCCGCACGAGGCCAGCGGGGACGCGCTGACCACCGCACAGGTGTTCGTCGCGCTGGCCACCCTCCTCGAGGACGGCGGTGCCGAGACGGTCGGCACGCTGGCCGGTGCCGAGGCGCGGCTGCGCGTGCACTAGGGCAGGAGGGCCCTTCCTCAGGCCTGGCCGGCGGGCTGGACGGACTCGGCGGTCCCGGTGACCGGGCTGGGCCGGTGGCGGTGGAACTCGACGTGCTCGGGCGCCAGCGGGGTGTTGCCGAGGATCAGGTCGGCGGCCTTCTCGGCCATCATCATCACCGGCGCGTAGATGTTGCCGTTGGTGACGTAGGGCATCGCCGAGGCGTCGACCACCCGCAGGCCCTCCAGGCCGTGCACCCGCATGCTCAGCGGGTCCACCACCGACAGCGGGTCGGTGCCCATCCGGGCGGTGCAGGAGGGGTGCAGCGCGGTCTCGGCGTCCTTGGCCACCCAGCTGAGGATCTGCTCGGGGGTCTCGATCTCCGGCCCGGGGGAGATCTCGCCGGAGCTGAACTCGGCGAAGGCCGACTGCGCGAGGATCTCCCGGGCCACCTGGACGGCCTCGACCCACTCGCGGCGGTCCTGCTCGGTGGACAGGTAGTTGAACCGCATCGCCGGCTTCACCCGCGGGTCGGCCGAGCGGATCTTCAGGGTGCCGCGGGCGTCGGAGTACATCGGCCCGACGTGCACCTGGTAACCGTGGTCGCCGGCGGGCATCGTCCCGTCGTAGCGGACCGCGATCGGCAGGAAGTGGAACATCAGGTTCGGGTAGGCGACGTCGTCGTTGCTGCGGACGAAGCCGCCGGCCTCGAAGTGGTTGGTCGCGCCCAGCCCGCTGCGGAGGAAGAGCCACTCGGCGCCGATCCCGGGCTTGCGCCACCACTTCATGCCCGGCGCGATCGAGACCGGCTGCTTGCACGCGTGCTGGATGTAGACCTCGAGGTGGTCCTGCAGGTTCTCGCCGACGCCGGGCAGGTCGGCGACGACGTCGACCCCGAGCGCCCGCAGCTCCGAGCCGTTGCCGACACCGGACAGCTGCAGCAGCTGCGGGGTGTTGACGGCCCCCCCGCTGAGCACGACCTCCGCGGCGCGCACCGTGCGCACCGCACCCCGACCGGAGCGGTACTGCACGCCCACGGCCCGCTCGCCCTCGAAGAGGACCTTCGTGACGAAGGCCCGGGTCTCGACGGTCAGGTTGGGGCGGGACCGCACCGGCTGCAGGTAGGCGCGGGACGCGCTGAGCCGGCGGCCCCGGTGCACGTTGCGGTCGAAGGCCGCGAACCCCTCCTGTCGGTAGCCGTTGACGTCGTCGGTCAGCGGGTGCCCGGCCTCCTGCACGGCGGCGAAGAAGGCCTGGAACAGCGGGCTGGTCGCCGGGCCGCGCTCGAGGACCAGCGGGCCGTCGTGCCCGCGGAACGGGTCGTCGGCCGCGGCGGCCAGGCAGTTCTCCATGCGCTTGAAGTACGGCAGGCAGTGGGCGTGGTCCCAAGTCTGCATGCCGTCGTCGGCGGCCCAGCGCTCGTAGTCCAGCGGGTTGCCGCGCTGGAAGATCATCCCGTTGATGCTGCTGGAGCCGCCGAGCAGCTTGCCGCGGGCGTGGTGGACCCGGCGCCCGCCCATCCAGGGCTCGGGCTCGCTCTCGTACTTCCAGTCGTAGAGCCGGTTGCCGATCGGGATGGTCAGCGCCGCCGGCATGTGCACGAAGACGTCCCACAGCGAGTCCCGGCGGCCGGCCTCCAGCACCAGCACCCGGTTACCGGGGTCGGCGCTGAGCCGGTTGCCCAGGGCACTGCCCGCCGATCCGCCGCCCACGACGACGAAGTCGTACTGCCGGTCGGACACGGGTGCTCCTTCGTGGTCGCGGTCGCGCGCGGGGCGGAGGTGGTCGCTGGGGAGGGCAGTGGGCGGCCCCGGGGTCAGGGGACGGCGGGCTCGGCGGCGCGCAGCTGCCGCCGCCACCGGGTGAACAGGCGGGGCTGGTCCATCCCGAGCACGGCGACCGGGCGGCCGTCGCGCTCGTAGACGGCCAGGAAGCTGCGCTCCCCGGGATCGCCCTCGATCACCCGGACGGCGTCGCCGTCCCGGCGGTGGCCCGCGAACTGGATCCGGGAGCCGTACTGCTCGGACCAGAAGTAGGGTACCGGCGCCCGCGCGGCGGGCTCCTCGCCGAGCAGCGTGGCGACCGCGCCCACCGGCTGCTCGAGGGCGGCCGTCCAGTGCTCGCTGCGCAGCGGGCGGCCGGCCTCGGCCGACCAGGTCGCCGCGCAGTCGCCGACGGCGACGATCCCCGGCACGTTCGTGGCCCCGTGGGCGTCGGTGACGACGCCGTCGGCCAGCGCGAGGCCGGACCCGGCCAGCCACTCGACGTTCGGCACGGCGCCGATGCCCACGACGACGACGTCGGCGGGCAGCCGGCGCCCGTCGGCCAGCTCGACGGCCTCCACGCGGGGGGAGCCGACCAGGCGGGCCACGCCGGTCCCGGTCAGCAGCCGGGTGCCGTGGTCGGCGTGCAGCCCCGCGCAGACCGCGCCCATCTCCGGCCCCAGCGGGCCGGCCAGGGGGACCGGCAGGGCCTCGACGACGGTGACCTCGAGCCCCAGGCCGCGGGCGGTGGAGGCCACCTCGGCGCCGATGAAGCCCGCGCCGATGACGACCAGGGACCGGCCGGCGAGCAGGTCCGCGCGCAGCGCCACCGCGTCGTCCAGGGTGCGCAGGACGTGCACGCCGGCCAGCCCGCCGGTGCCGGGCAGCCGCCGGGCCCGGGCGCCGGTGGCGAGGACGACGCCGTCGGCCCGGACCTCGCTGCCGTCGGCCAGCCGCACCGTGCGCGTCGGGGCGTCGAGGCCGACCGCCGCGGTGCCCAGCCGCCACTCCAGGTCGAGTGCCTCGTCGGCGGCGGTGCCCAGGGCGACGTCGTCCGGCGTGCTCGTGCCGGCGAGCAGGTCCTTGGACAGCGGCGGGCGGTCGTAGGGGGCGTGCGGCTCGTCGCCGACGACCACGAGCCGGCCGTCGAAGGAGCGGGCGCGCAGCGCGCGGGCGGCCGACAGCCCGGCCAGGGACGCCCCGACGACCGCGACGGTCGCGGTCACGCCGCGCCCTCCTCGGACGAGGCGACGCGCACGTGGACCACGCCGTCGAGGACCGCCACCGCGTGCGTGCGCACGGGCGTCTTGGCCGGGGGACCCGAGGGCTCACCGGTCCGGAGGTCGAAGCAGGAGGCGTGCAGCGGGCACTCGACGGTGCAGCCCTCGAGCCAGCCGTCGGCCAGGGAGGCGTCCTGGTGCGTGCACGTGTCGTCGATCGCGTAGAACTCGCCGTCGACGTTGAACACGGCGATCGCCACGTCGCCCGTGACGTCGGCGGCCACGCGGGTCGCCTCCCCGGGAGGGAGGGCGCTCGTGGGACAGACCGGGATCATCGGACCTCCGTGGTTGCGGAAGACGCAACGTCGTGCTTCTGGCGGAACAGCCTGACAAGGAAGCGGAGTGGCGTCAAGGGACCCGCTGTGAGCGCGGTCTCTACGCTGGGGGAGTGAGCGTCGAGGTCCCCACCGGGGAGCGCGGGCCGGCGGCCCTGGTCCAGTCGGTCGACCGTGCGCTGGAGATCCTGGAGTTCCTGGCCGGGCGCGGCGAGGCCGGGGTCACCGAGATCGCCGCCGAGCTCGGGGTGCACAAGTCCACCGCCTTCCGGCTGGTCGCGGTGCTCGAGGGCCGGGGGTTCGTCGAGCAGCTGGCCGACCGCGGCAAGTACCGGCTGGGGTTCGGCATCGTCCGGCTGGCCGGCGCCGCGGTCGCCCAGCTCGACCTCGCCCAGGAGGGGCGACGAGTCTGCGAGGAGCTGGCCGCCGACGTCGGCGAGACGGTGAACGTCGCCATCCTCGACAGCGGGCGCGCCGTCAACGTCACCCAGGTGCGCGGCAGCGCCACGATCAGCACGCACAACTGGGTGGGGCACGGGACGCCGCTGCACGCCACCTCCAGCGGCAAGGTGCTCCTCGCGTACGCGGCCGTGCCGGTGCGCAAGGAGGTGCTCTCCGATCCGCTGGAGCGCTTCACCGAGGCGACGGTCACCGACCCCGACGTCCTGGAGCGGCAGCTGTCGGAGATCGCGGTGCGCGGGTGGGGCGCCACCGTGGAGGAGCTCGAGATCGGCCTCAACGCGGTCGCCGCCCCGGTGCGCGACCCCGACGGGCAGGTCATCGCGGCGGTCAGCGTGTCCGGCCCGTCGTTCCGGCTCTCGCCGGAGTCCCTCGACGGGCTCGGGTCGCGGGTCGTCGCGGCGGCCGACGAGCTCAGCCGTCGCCTGGGCTACTTCGGCTGACCCGACACCCGCGCCGGGTGTTGTGCAAGACGCAACGCTCGGCGTAATCTGCAACAGCGTTCCCGACCGGTTGGCCGCGAGGGACGACGGGTCCACCGTGCTCGCAGTGCTCAGTCCGACCGCCGGCGTCCTCCCGCGGGGCGCCCGACGCCACCCCGAGGTGCCCGCATGACCGCGACCGACCTGCCCGCCAGCCTCATCCGCACGCTGCCCGGTCAGTACTACACCGACCCGGCCCTCTTCTCCCTCGAGCAGACGCGGGTCCTCGAGACGATGTGGACCTGCGCCGTGCGCTCGGCCGACCTCCCGGCCCCCGGCGCCTTCCGCAAGGTCCAGGTCGGCCGCGAGAGCGTCCTGGTGGTGCGCGGCCGCGACGGGCAGCTGCGGGCGTTCCTCAACATCTGCCGGCACCGCGGCGCGCAGATCTGCACCGAGGACGCCGGCCAGGTCAAGCGGTCCCTGCAGTGCCCGTACCACGCCTGGACCTACGACCTGTCGGGCAAGCTCGTCGCGGCGCCCAACCTCACCAAGATGCCCGACGTCGACCGGGACCGGTACGGCCTGGTGCCGGTGCACCTGCGCGAGTGGCTGGGCTACGCGTGGGTGTGCCCGGCCGACGAGCCGCCGTCGTTCGAGGACGACGTGCAGGGCGCGATCGCCGAGCGGCTCGGCGACCTGGCCGCCATCGAGCGCTACGACCTCGACACGCTGTCGGTGGGCCGGCGGATCACCTACGACGTCGCCGCCAACTGGAAGCTCATCGTCGAGAACTTCATGGAGTGCTACCACTGCGCGACGATCCACCCGGAGCTCACCGAGGTGCTCCCGGAGTTCGCCGACGGCTACGCCGCGCAGTACTTCGTGGGGCACGGCGCCGAGTTCGGCGAGGACGTGCAGGGCTTCACCGTCGACGGCAGCGAGGGCTTCGGCAAGCTCCCCGGCGTCGAGGACGACCAGGACCGCCGCTACTACGCCATCACGGTCAAGCCGACGGTCTTCGTCAACCTGGTGCCCGACCACGTGATCTTCCACCGCATGTACCCGCTGTCGGTCGACCGCACGGTCGTCGAGTGCGACTGGCTCTACTCCCGCGAGGTCGTGGAGTCGGGCCGGGACGTGTCGCGGTCGGTCGAGCTGTTCCACCGGGTCAACGAGCAGGACTTCGCCGCCTGCGAGCGCACGCAGCCGGCCATGTCCTCGCGCGCCTACGCCGACGGCGGGGTCCTCGTCCCCTCCGAGCACCACATCGGGGCCTTCCATGACTGGCTGACCCAGCGCCTGGCCGGCTGACACCCGCACGGCACCACGGAGCCGGCGGGCCGCGGTCCTCCCGGCTCCGCTGCGTCCCGGGCCGCGTCGGCTCAGCGGCCGTCCGCGCAGGAGGTGAGGACGCGCCCGCCCAGGGCCTCGAGCAGCACCGTCGTGCCCTCGACGTCGGCGAGCGTCCGGCTCCGCCCGGACGACGGGGGACCGGCCAGCCGGAGGGCGAGCAGGGCGCCGAGAGCCGGCACCCGGTCCCGGGGGACGGCGCGGGGGACGCCGGGCAGGCGCACCGGTGCGTCGCCCCGTCCGGGCAGCGTCCCGCCGACGAGGTCCGTGACGCGCACCGAGCGGCGCAGGGGGTCGGCGAGCAGGCGGTCGAGCACCCTGCCGGGTGCGCCGGGTGCGGCCACCACCAGCGGCGGTCCGGCCCGCGCGACGTGCTCGGCCCAGGCGTCGCCGCCGGTGTCCAGCCCGCCGGCCGCGGTCCCGTGCACCAGCGTCACGGGACGGCGGCGGTCCGGCGGCGGCAGGTCCGCGCCCGGTGCCGGTGGCAGGGGCCGTGCGGGACCCGAGGACGGGCGAGGCCCGGTCCGCGGCCGAGGGGGCACCGCACGCACCGCACACGCCGGACCTCCGGTGGGTCCGGGTGTCAGGCCCGGCGGGGGGAGCGGGCGGCGAAGTCGTCGGCGATCTGCTCGAACGTCGTCCAGCGGACGCCGGCGTGGGCGTTCACGTGGGCGATGAGCCGCTCGAGCATCAGCAGCACCTGCGGGCGGCCGGAGACGTCGGGGTGCACGGTGAAGGTGACCACCGCGTAGTCCATCTCCCGGTACACCCAGTCGAACTGGTCCTGCCACATCTCCCCGAGGTGGCGGGGGCTGACGAAGCCGTGGCTGTTCGGGCTGGCCTTGACGAACATCATCGGCGGCAGGTCGTCGAGGTACCAGTTCGCCGGGATCTCGATGAGGTCGGTCTCCTCGCCGCGGACCAGGGGGTGCATCCAGGTGTCGGCCGGCTGCGAGTAGTCGATCTTCGTCCAGCTGTCGCCCACCCGGACGTAGTACGGCTCGAAGTCCCGGTGCATGAGCGAGTGGTCGTAGGTGATGCCGCGCTCGAGCAGCAGCTCGTTGGTGACCGGGGAGAACTCCCACCAGGGCGCGACGTAGCCCCTGGGACGGCGTCCGGCCCGCTTCTCGATGAGGTCGATGCAGCGGTCGAGCACCGCCGACTCCTGCTCCCGGCTCATCGCGATGGGGTTCTCGTGGCTGTAGCCGTGGACGCCGATCTCGTGCCCGGCCGCCACGCAGGCGTCGAACTGCTCCGGGAACGTCTCGATCGAGTGGCCCGGCCAGAACCAGGTCGAGGGCAGGCCCTGGCGGCGGAACAGCTCGAGCACCCGGGGGACGCCGACCTCGCCGGCGAAGACGCCGCGGGAGATGTCGTCGGGCGAGTCCTCCCCGCCGTAGGACCCCAGCCAGCCACCCACCGCGTCGACGTCGACGCCGAAGGCGCACAGGATCTCCTTGGGCATGCGCTTCTCCTCTCGTGGTGCCCCGGTCGCGATCTGCGGCCGGGTCGGTGCGGAGCCGGGCGTGGCGGTCAGGCGGCGGCGGTCCAGCCGGCGCGGACCGCGTCGGGGTCGGCGTACAGCCCGAGGAGGACGGCCAGCAGCACCCGCGCCTGGGAGGGGCGCAGCAGGCCGGCCGGCAGCGCCCCCGCCGCCAGCAGGTCGGTGCCGCCGCCGTCGCCGTAGAGGGCCGCGACCGGGCCGGCCGGCACCCGGGTGGAGGTGACGACCACGACGCCGGCGGCGGTGAGCTCGCCCACCGCCCGGCAGATCGCCGGGTTGGCGTTGCCCGCCCCGGTGGCCTCCAGGACGATCCCGCGGGCGCCGGCCGCGGCGAAGGCGTGCAGGCCGGTGGCGTCGGCGTCGGGGTGGCAGGCGACGACGTCGACCCGGACGCCGGCCGGGTCGAAGCGGGCCAGGTCGAACGGCGGGCGGCGCACCGGCAGCCGCTCGACGCGCAACGCGTCGCCGTCCACCCGTCCCAGCGGGCCGGCGTCGGGGGCGCCGAAGGTGTCGGCTGCCAGGGTGTGGCCCTTGCGCGTGCCGCGGGCCGGGAACACCCGCCCGCCGAAGGACACCAGGACACCGAGGTCCCGGGCGGCCGGGCTGGCGGCGACGACGATCGCGTCGGCGAGGTTGCGGGGCCCGTCGCCGTCGGGCGCGTCGGCGGGGCGCTGGGCGCCGGTGAGCACGACCGGGCGGGGGTCGGCGTGGAAGAGGTCGAGGAGGAACGCCGTCTCCTCGGTCGTGTCCGTCCCGTGGGTGACGACGACGCCGGTGACCTCCGGGTCGGCCAGCTCCCCGGCGACCGCGCGCGCGACCTCGGTGCCGAGCGCCAGCGTCATCCGGTAGCTGCCGACGCGCACGACGTCGCGCACCCGGACCTGCGCAGCGGTGCGGTGGCCGAGCCGGGTGAGCAGGTCGGCTCCGCTGTCCTGCGCCGTGGACGCACCGCGGTCGTCGGTGCGGGTGGCGATCGTGCCGCCGGTCGCGAGCACCGTGACGAGGGGCAAGGGAGGGCCTCCGGAGGCGGGGGTGTGACCCGGCTCACGCTAACGCCTGCGCCGGCCGGCGGCCCCGGCCCGCCGGCCGGGGCGGGCACGGTGGGCCTCCCCACACGCCGGCCTCGCGCGTCGGGCGGCGGGGGCGGCCGGGCTGCCGACGAGGATGGACGCGTGATGGCGCGCAGCAGAGTCGGTCCCGACGACGCCCGGTCGTGGTTGCTGGTCGACGGCGCCCGCCCCGAGCTGTTCGACGCCGCCCACGGGTCGCGCGCCGACCAGGTCGTGCTCGACATCGAGGACGCCGTCGACCCCGCGCGCAAGGACGAGGCCCGGACCGGGGTCGTGCAGTGGCTGTCGGACGGCGACCGGTCGGCGTGGGTGCGCATCAACGACCACGAGACGCCGTTCTGGGAGGACGACGTCGCCGCCCTGTCCGGCGTGCCCGGGCTGCTCGGCGTCGTGCTGGCCAAGGCGGAGGCCGCCGAGCACGTCACCGAGACCTTCGACCGCCTCGGCGGGTCGACGCCGGTCCTGGCGCTGGTCGAGTCGGCGCTGGGCATCGAGGAGTCGGTCGGCATCGCCCGCGCCCGCGGCACCTTCCGGCTCGCCTTCGGCAGCGGCGACTACCGCCGCGACACCGGCACCGGCGCCGACGATCTCGCCATGGCCTACCCCCGCTCCCGCCTGGTCGTGGCCAGCCGCATCGGCGGGCTGCCCGGCCCCATCGACGGACCGACGGTGAGCGCGAGCCTGCCGGTGCTGCGCGAGCAGAGCGCGGTCACCGTCTCCCTCGGCCTCACCGGCAAGCTCTGCCTCGACCCCGACGAGGCGCCGGTGGTCAACGAGGTCATCAGCCCCGCGCCGTCCGACGTCGCCTGGGCGCAGGACTTCCTCGCCGACTTCGAGGCCCGCGGCCAGGTCATCCGCGACGGCAGCGACAGGCCCCGCCTGGCGCGCGCCCGCCGGATCGAGCGGCTGGCCCGGACGTTCGGCGTCCGGCCCGCCTGAGCCCGCCCTGCCCCACCCGATCGGGTGGGGCGGGGGTCGTCTGCGCAGGTCAGCGCGCCGATGGCAGGGCATGGACCTGCACCGGCTGTGCGAGCCCCGGGACGAGACGTTCGCCGCGCGTGCCTCGAGCGCGCTGTTCCTCGTCGGCGCGGTCCTGCTCGCCGTCCACGTGCTGGTGGAGCCGGTGCCGATGCCGGACTTCGCCCACCCGCTGTCGTGGGCGATGTTCGTCGTGCTGCTGACCTGCTCGGCCCTGCCGTCCGTGGTCCCACCGGCGGCGATGACCCGCGCCGGGGTGTGGCTGGTCCTGCCGGTGGCCGCAGTCGCCACGATCGGGGTGCTCGCGGACGTCTTCCCCGACCAGCTCGACGTCGCCCACCTGCTGCTGGGGCTGCCGGTCCTCTTCGCCGCCTCGCAGATGCACGCCGCGGCGGCCGGGTCGGTCACCACCCTGGCGATCGGCTCCGACGTCTCCGCCCTGCTGGCCGCGCAGCCGGTGGCCGAGGCGCTCGTCGACGGCCTGTTCGTCGCCGCCGTCCTGGTGCTCACCACCGTGCTGCTGGTCCTGGTGATGGAGCGCATCGACCGGCTGGTCGCCGAGCTGCGGCGCCAGGCCGCCGTCGACGGCCTCACCGGGCTGGTGACCCGCCCGGTGCTCGACGAGGCGCTGACCAGCGCGCTGTCGGCCGCGGTGGCCCACGAGGGCTCGGCGCTGGTGCTCGTCGACGTCGACTCGTTCAAGTCGGTCAACGACTCCCACGGCCACCCGGTCGGCGACGACGCGCTGCTGCACATCGCCGGGATCCTGGGCGGTCACGTCCGGGCCGCCGACGCCGTCGTCAGCCGGCTCGGCGGTGACGAGCTGGCCGTGCTCCTGCCGGGGTGCTCCGCCGAGGTGGCCGCGGCCCGGGCGCACGAGCTGGTGGACGCCGTCGCCGCCGCGCCGCTGCGGCTGGCCGACGGCACCCTGCTCGCCCTGTCGATCAGCGTCGGCGTCGCGCACGCCCCGAGCCACGCCACCGAGCTGCGGGCGCTCTACGCCGCGGCGGACGCCGCGCTGTACGCCGCCGAGCGGGGCGGCCGGGGTCGCGCCCGCGTGGCGGCCGGCCGCGCCGCCGGCTCAGACGGCGGTGGCGGTCAGGAAGGTGCAGATGCCGTCGCCGTACTGCGACCGCTGGCGGATCCCGGCCAGCCACAGCAGCGCCATCTCCAGCCGGTAGGCCACGCGCACCGGGCCCCGGTAGAACGTGTCGCCGCCGGCGGTCACCTCCACGTCGTCGAACCCGGCCAGCCGGACGTGCTCGCTGAGCATCCAGTCGGGGAGGATCGTGATGTGCCCGGGCTGGTGGTAGTGCCGCGGGCCGAAGATGTACGGCGCACCGCGGAGCAGCATCTTCAGCCGTGAGTGCGGGTGCGTGATGTTCGGCGTGCTGACCAGGAGCTTGTCGCCCGGGCGCAGCAGGGAGCGGATCGAGCGCAGCACCTGCCGCGGGTTCTCCACGTGCTCGAGGGTCTCGACGCACACGACCATGTCGAACGGGCCGCGGGTGTCGTCGGTCCAGTCGGGCGCGTCGAGGTCCAGCCGGTGGATCCAGTCGTGCGGCGGGTCGAGGTCGGTGGGGACGACGTCGAAGCCGGCGTCGCGCAGCCGCAGCGCCAGGGCGCCGCAGCCGGAGCCGACCTCCAGCACCCGCCCGCCGTGGGGCAGGGCGGCCCGCACCAGCTCCAGCGCGTACTCGTGCACGCCCGGCGCGGCGTGGATGCCGTGCCCCTGGTAGTCGTTGACGGCGGGGGTCCGGCGCCCGGAGGCCTGCTCGACGTCTGTCACCTCCCCACCCTGTCAGCCGTGCCGGCCGGCCGGCGACCGCGCCCCGGACGGCGCGTCCAGGGAGCGCGGTTGCAGAACCATGCGCAGGGTCTTAGCGTCCCGACCGGGCGGGGTGACCCGGCCCGGACCGCGACCGAGGAGCCGACCACGTCACCGCAGCCGCAGCCCCCGTCCGGCCCGCCCGCGCCGGAGCCCGTCGACGACACCGTCGTCACCGGCTCGCGGGTGACCTCCGCCGAGGGCGCCTCGGTCCGCGAGGTCCGCCGCCGGGTCGCCCGGCACCTGGTCGGCCGCGAGCACGAGCTGGACCTGCTGCTCGCGGCCGTGGCCGCCGGCCGCGACGTGCTGCTGGAGGGTCCGCCGGGGACGTCGAAGTCGACACTGCTGCGGGCGATCACCACCGAGTGGGGCGTGCCCCTGGTCTTCGTCGAGGGCAACGCCGACCTGACCCCGACCCGGCTGGTGGGCCACCACGACCCGGCGCGGGTGCTGCGGGAGGACTACACGCCGGAGAACTTCGTGCCCGGCCCGCTGGTGGAGGCCATGCGCGCCGGCGGCTTCCTCTACGTCGAGGAGTTCAACCGGGCGCCGGAGGACGCGCTCAACACGCTGCTCACCGCGATGGCCGAGCGCCGGATCGCCGTCCCCCGGGTGGGCAGCGTGGCGGCGCTGCCGACCTTCCGCGTCGTCGCCTCGATGAACCCCTACGACAACGTGGGCACCACCCGGCTGTCGAGCTCGGTGACCGACCGGCTGGTGCGGCTGGCGGTCGGCTACCAGGACGCCGCCGCCGAGCGTGGCATCGTCGGCCGGCGCACCGGCGTGGAGTCGCCGCGGCTGGTGGCCGACGCCGTGGCGCTGACCCGCGCCACCCGGGGGCGCGACGACGTCCGGCAGGGCAGCAGCGTGCGCGGCGCGATCGACCTGGCGCTGGTGGCCGCCCAGCTGGCCGCCATGCGCGAGGTGCCGCTGCCCGACGAGCCCGCCCTCGAGCCGCCCCGCGGCCTGCCCGAGGACTACACGGCTGCCGTGCTCGACGCGCTGCTGCTGGCGCTGTCGGGGCGCATCGCGCTCGACGAGACCGTGGAGGTCCCGCCCGAGGCGGTGCTCCGCGAGATCTGGGAGGACCACTTCCTGCTGCGCCCGGCGGCCGCCGGGCCCGGTTGAAGAGAGGTCGCGGCCGACTCGCCGCTGACCCGCCGCCGGGAGGGCGCGCCGCGCGGCGCGCGGCCGCTGCGCCGGCGGCCCAAGCAGCTCACCGCGGAGCCCGCGCTGTACCGGCCCGCGCCGGGCGGCGGCGGGCTGGCGCTCAGCTCGGGGGACCGGCGGCGCACCGCGGCCGCCGGGCCGCCAGGGGGCAGCGCGCCGGGCACGACCGACGAGCCGGCCGAGCTGGTGCCGCTGGCCGACCTCGACCGGGCGGGTGCCGCCGACGCCGAGACCCGCCGCCGGGCGCAGGCCATCGCGCGGCGGCTGTCCGTACCGCGCCCGCCGCAGGACCGGCGGCCCCGCCGCGGGGTGGGCGAGCTGCGCAGCCTGCCGTGGAGCGGCGGCTCCGACGAGCTGGACCTGGAGCGCACGCTCGACGCCCTGGCCGGGAAGCCCTTCCCCGAGGACCGCGACGTCGTCGTCCGGGAGCGGGTGCGCCAGCGCCGGTCGGTGGTGCTCGTCGTCGACGTGTCGGGGTCGATGAGGGGCGAGCGGGTGCGCACCGCGGCCGCCGCGGTCGGCGCGCTGGCCGGGGAGCTCGCCCGTGACCGGGTCGGCGTCGTCGCCTTCTGGTCCGACGCCGCGGTGCTCGTCCGCCCCGGCGAGCAGGTGGGCCCGCTCGCCGTCCTGGACCTGCTGCTGCGGGTCCCCACCCAGGGCCTGACCAACGTCACCTTCGCGCTCGAGACCGCCGGCCGGCTGCTGGCCGGTGTCCCGGCCCGCGACGCGCGGGTGCTGCTGCTCAGCGACTGCGTGCACAACGCCGGCCCCGACCCCCGGCCGACCGCCGGCCGGCTGCCGCGGCTGGACGTGCTGCTCGACGTGTCGGGGGAGCGGGACGTCGACCTCGGCCGCGACCTCGCCCGTCTCGGCCGCGGCCGGCTGCGGCTGGTCCGCGGGCACCCCGACGTCGCCGCGGCCCTGGGCGCCGTCTTCACCGACTGAGGAAGGACCTCTCTGCCCCCACCGCTCGCAGGCTCGCGGCGGGCCCCTGCAGGGGGGCCGTCATGGCTCGGCGACGAGGGCCTGACCGGTGCCGCTGCCCTGGGGGGCCAGGGCGGCGGTCTGCTCCGCGCACAGCTCGGCCAGCGCCTGGGACGCCGAGCGGCACAGCCGCGGGAAGGCCAGGAACCCGTGCGGCATGCCGACGTACTGCGTGAGCCGCACCGGGACCCCGGCCGCCCGGAGCGCCTCGGCGTAGCGGTACCCGTCGTCGCGGATCGGGTCGTGCTCGGCCACCTGGACCAGCGCCGGCGGCAGCCCGGAGTGGTCGGGAGCGAACAGCGGCGAGGCGTAGGGCGCCCGCGGGTCCTGCCCGCCGAGGTAGTGGTCGCGGAAGGCGAGGCAGTCGGCCCTGGTCAGGATCGGCGCGGAGGCGTTCTCGTCGATCGACGGGCTGCTCATCGTGAGGTCGACCGAGGGGTAGACCAGCCCCTGGTGGGCGATCGGCGGCCCGGACCGGTCGCGGGCCATCAGGCTGACGACGGCGGCCAGGTTGCCGCCGGCGCTGTCGCCCATCACCGCCACCCGCGCGGGGTCGGCACCGAGCCCGGCCGCCCGCTCCACGACGTCGACCAGGGCCGCGTAGCAGTCCTCGGCCGCGGCCGGCCAGCGGTGCCCCGGCGCCAGCCGGTAGTCCACCGAGACCACGACGGCGCCGACGGTCGCCGCGACGTTGCTGCACAGCCAGTCGGCGGCGTCCAGGCTGCCGAGCGTCCAGCCGCCGCCGTGGAAGTTCACGACCAGCGGCAGCGTGCCCGCCGCCTGCTCCGGGCGGTAGGTCCGGATCGCCACCGGCCCGGCCTCACCGCGCGCCGCGCCGTCGGTCAGCCGCACGCCGGGCGCGACGCCGCCGAGGAGCAGGTCGGTCACCGGGTTGTGGCCGATGCGCCGGGTCTGCGCACGGCGCAGTCGCTCGTCGTCCATGGTCGCGACCGACAGCCGGCCGAGCGCCCGGCCCAGCAGCCGCACCCGCAGGTCCATCCGTGCCATGTCGTCCCTCTTCTCGGGTGGGGTGTCTCGGGTGGGGGTGTCCCGGGTGGGGGTGTCCCGGGTGGCGCTGTGGCGGGTCGGGTCAGGGCTCGGCGAACCAGGCCCAGCCGAGGCCGGGGACGGTCAGCCGGCCGTCCCGGACGCCCAGCGGGCCGTCGCTGGCGTGCACCTGGGCGAAGGTGCCGAAGCCGGTGACGGTGTCGGCGTCCACCTGCTGCGGGTGCGGGGAGACGTTGGCGACCCCGACGAAGGTGCCGCTGCGCGGGTGCCGGCGGCGCCAGACGAGGACGGCGTCGCTGCCGGCGTCGAGCACCTCGGGCTCGGTGCCGCCGCGCAGCGCCAGGAGCGAGCGGCGGACCTCCCCGAGCCGGCGCACCGCGGCGAAGACCCGCCCCTCCAGCGTGGCCGGGTCGGTGCGGCGGGCCGCGGCGCCCCAGTCCATGGGCGGGCGGTGCATCCAGCGGTTGTCCGGCGCCCGCTCGGGGTCGTCGAGGTACCCGGTGTCGTTGCGCAGCGCCAGCTCGTCGCCCATGTAGAGCAGCGGGATGCCGCCGAAGGCGTAGGCGACGGAGTACAGCAGCAGCAGCCGCCGGACGCCGGCGTCGAGCGCGGCGGGGTCGTCCCGCTCCAGCGCGTCCTCGATGCCGCACAGCGACGCCGCCGAGCCGGAGACCCGCGCGTCCCCGGTCGCCTCGTTCTCCTGGAACAGCGCGCCCCGGGCGAAGGAGCCCGGGAACCGGCCGGAGTAGAAGTCGTTGAGGAAGCGCCGGTGGGCGAAGCCGTCGAGGCCGACCGCGCCGGCGTCGGCGTCGGTGATCGCCCAGCCGATGTCGTCGTGGCCGCGCACGTAGGTGACCCAGGTGGTCGTCGGCGGGATCGGCCGCATCCGCCGCAGCGCCTGCCGGGCCAGCCGGACGTCGCCGGTGGCCAGGCTGCTCCACAGCAGCACCATGAGCGAGTTGTGGTACGCCAGCTCGCACTCGGGCCGGAAGCGCTCGTGCGCGCCGAGGTAGGCCACCAGGTCGTCGGGGGCGACGATCGCCTCGGCCTTGAAGACGACGCCGGGCGCGGCCAGCCGGGTCAGCGCGTGCAGCAGCTGCAGCAGCGTGTGCCCCTCGGGCTGGTTCTGGCAGCTGGTGCCCATCCGCTTCCACATGAACGGCACGGCGTCCATGCGGAAGACGTCGACACCGCGGTTGGCCAGCCAGGTGATCTCGCCGAGCATCGCCAGCGTGACCTCGGGGTTGGTGTAGTCGAGGTCCCACTGGTAGGGCCAGAACGTCGTCCACACCCAGCCGCCGGCGCCCCCGCACGCCTCCGGGACCCAGCTGAACGAGCCCGGCGCCCGGTCGGGGAAGACCTCGGGGATCGTCGCGTCGTAGGCGTCGGGCAGGGTGCGGTCGGGGAAGGCGCTGTAGAAGCCGGCGTAGGCGGGGTCGCCGGCCAGCCAGCCCTGCGCCCAGGGGTGCTCGCGGGCGGTGTGGTTGAGCACCAGGTCGATGCACAGGCTCATGTCCCACGCGTGCAGCGCCGCGGCGGCCGCCTCGAGGTCGGCCATGGTGCCCAGCCGCGGGTCGACGGCGCGGTAGTCGGCCACCGCGTAGCCGCCGTCGTTCTCGCCCTCGCGCGGCTCGAGCAGCGGCATGAGGTGCAGGTACGTGGTGCCGAGCTCCTCCAGGTGGTCGAGGTGCTCGGGCAGCCGGTCGAGGGTGCCGCAGAACCGGTCGACGTAGCAGACGTAGCCCTGCACCCGCGCCCGCAGGAACCAGCCCGGGTCGATCTCCCGGCGCCGGTCGAGCCGCCGCAGGGCCGCCGGGCGCTCGGCCGCCGCGGCCAGGGCGGTCCGCAGCGCCCTCTCGAACAGTGCGTCGGCGCGGTCGCCGTAGAGGAGGCCCAGCGGCACGTGCACGTCGAACAGCGCCAGCTCGGCGCGGGTGACGAAGGCGTCGGCCTCGGCCTCACCCAGGGCGGCGGTGGCGTCGGCGGCCAGCCGCGGCCGCAGCGCCGTCCACGCCCGGACGGCGGCGTCCCGCCGCGCTGCCGCGGAGCCGGCCGCGCCCGCCCCCGGTGTGTCCCCGCTCACCACGGCTCGACCCTAGAAGGACCCCCTGCCCCCCGCCCCTCGCAGGCTCGCGGCGGGACCCTGCCGGGGCCGCCCGGCGCTACGTGCCGGTCGGATGCACCTCGACCGCGGCGAGCGCCCGGTCGGCCAGCCGGGCGAACTCCTCCGGCGGCGTGGCCGGGTCCCAGGTGCGGAACGCCGACGTCAGGGCCGCGCCGGCCGTCGCGGCCACCAGACGGGCGGCCAGGGCGTCGCCCGCGAGGCGGCCCGAGGCCCAGGACTCGAGGGCCGCCTCGACGTGGCGGTGCACCTCCACGGGGTAGTCGCGAAGCTCGCCGGAACCGGCCACGCGCCGGTAGACCACGAGCAGGTCACCGGGACCCTCCCGGACGACGGCACGGCAGATGGCGCACGCGTCGGCCCACACGTCGTCGGTCCGCGGCGCCTCCTCGGTCAGACGCTGCAGCAGGCCGGTCAGCTCGGGATCGGGGTCGAAGAGGGCCGCGGCCTTGGTGGGGAAGTAGTTGAAGAACGTCCGGCGCGAGGTCCCGGCCGCCGCCACGACGTCGTCCACGGTCACCGCGGCGAGACCGCGCTCGGCGACCAGGCGCACGGTGGCCTCCCGCAGGGCCCGCCACGTCGCCAGCCGGTGTGCCTGCCGGGGCGTCTGCGTCACGCCCGCGACCCTAGGACCTTGCACTCAGTGCAACCCGTGCCTAGCGTGACCTGCGGCACACCACCGGACGAGGGAGACGCACGTGGCCGGACGGGTCGAGGGCAAGGTCGCGCTGGTGACCGGCGCGGCGCGCGGGCAGGGCCGGGCGCACGCCGTCCGGCTGGCGGCGGAGGGAGCCGACGTGGTGGTCGTCGACGTCTGCGGGGAGCTGCCCGACGTCGCCTACCCCTCGGCGACCGAGGAGGACCTCGCCGAGACCGTCCGGCAGGTGGAGGCGCACGACCGGCGCGCGGTGTCCGCCGTCGTCGACGTCCGCGACCTCGCCGGCCTGCAGGCGGCCGCCGACCGTGGCGTCGCCGAACTCGGCCGGCTCGACGTCGTCGTCGCCAACGCCGGCATCTGCAGCCCGCGGCCCTGGGACCAGGTGGCACCCCAGGTCTTCCAGAACACGATGGACGTCAACGTGACCGGCGTCTGGAACACCGTCATGGCCACCGCGCCGCACCTGGTGCAGGCCGGCGGCGGCTCGATCGTGCTGGTCAGCTCCGCGGCGGGCCTCAAGGTGCAGCCGTTCATGGTCCACTACACCACCAGCAAGTGGGCGGTGCGCGGGATGGCCAAGGCCTTCGCGGCCGAGCTCGCGAGGCACTCGATCCGGGTCAACAGCCTGCACCCGACCGGCGTGGCCACGGGCATGGGCGGCGGTGACATGCAGGCGGTCCTCGGCGCCGCCATCGGCGGGGACCCCAGGCTGGCGCCGATGTTCAGCAACCTGCTGCCGGTCGACATCACCCAGCCCGAGGACGTCGCCGACGTCGTGCTGTTCCTCGCCTCCGACGAGTCCCGCTACGTCACAGCCCACGAGATGGCCGTCGACGCCGGCGTCTCGGAGTTCTGACGGTCGCCGCTGTCCGCCACCGGGCGCCGAGGAGCGGCGGACCGGCCGGTCAGCCCCGGGTGGGCAGGACGCGGACGGCGAGCACCGCGAGGTCGTCGTCGGTGCGGTCGGGGACCACGCGGGTCAGCAGCCGGTCGCACAGCGCGTCGGCCGGCAACCCGCCGAGGCCGCGCAGCGCACCGGTGAGGCGGACCAGCCCCGAGTCGATGTCCAGCCGTCCCGCCTCGACCAGCCCGTCGGTCACCAGCAGCACCGTCTCCCCGGGCCGGACGGCGACCTCGTGGTCGGTGCGGGGCGAGCGCTCCTGGATGCCGAGCAGCCGCTCGGCGCGGGAGGTGAGCAGCCGCACCTCGCGGTCGGGGGACACCAGCAGCGGCGGCAGGTGCCCGGCCGACGACCAGCGCAGCGACCGCGTGCCGTCGCCGTCCGGGAGCTCGAGGCGGGCGACCAGCGCGGTGGCCAGGGTGCCCCGGTGCAGGCCGGTGAGCACCCGGTCGACCCGGTCCAGCGTCCGCGCCGGGCTGTCGGGGGAGTCGTAGGCCAGCGTGCGGACGGCGCTGCGCAGCTGGGCCATCGCCGCGGCGGCCTCGACGCCGTGGCCGGTGACGTCGCCGATGACCAGCAGCGTCGCGCCGTCGGGCTGGAGGACGGCGTCGTACCAGTCGCCGCCGACCAGGGCCTGCGACCCGGCCGGCCGGTAGCGGACGGCGATCTCGAGCCCCTCCGGCTGCGGCGGCGGGGTGAGCAGGCTGTGCTGCAGCGTCTCGGCCACGCGGAGCTGGCGGCCGTAGAGCCGGGTGTTGTCCAGCGCGAGGGCGCCCCGGCGGGCCACCTCCAAGGCCAGCGCGACGTCGGCCTCGCCGTGCGGCGGCCGGTCGCCGCTGCGCACCAGCGACAGCACCCCGAACGCCGAGCCGCGGGCCTGCAGCGGCACGAGCAGGCTCGACGTGGGGTCCAGCTGCTGCCAGGCGGCGCGCACCGGCCCCTCCGGCAGCGACTCCGGGCCGACGTCGGGGTCGAGCTCCGTCAGGTGCACCGGCCGACCCGACCGCATCGCGGCCGTCAGCGCCGACTGGTCGCGCGGGGCGCTCACCCGCCCGGCGAGGTAGGTGTCGACGTCGGCCAGGCGTGCGGGGTCCCGGTGCGCGCGAGCCGTGCGGCCCGGGGCGCCGTCGCCGGCGAGCACGGTGACCGTGGCCCAGTCGGCCAGCCGCGGCACCACCAGGCGGGCCAGCCGGTCGGCGGCCTCGCCGGTGTCGAGCAGCTCCGCCAGGGAGTCGGTGACCCCGGCGAGGAAGCGCACCCGGTCGTGCTCGCTGCCGGCCACGGGGGCGAGGGCCGGCAGTCGCGACACGGCGTCCCCCGGGCCGCCGGGACGCAGCGGAGCGGGTTCGCCGACGGAGTGTCCAGTCACCTCGGCTCCAGGTCGGGGCGCCGGTCGTCGATCGGCATTCGGGAGGCAGCGTACGTCAGCGGGGGTCCCGGACCCCGGTGCGCGCGACCCGCGTCCCGTCGCTCCGGCGCGCAGCCGGGCCTTGCCGGGGTGCACCGACCGGGCGTAACGTACAACCTCGTGGTTGTAGATCAGCCCGATCCGGACGCCGTGGACCGCGTCTTCGCCGCTCTCGCCGACGCCACCCGCCGCGACATCGTCGCCCGGGTGCTGCGGGAGCAGGCGTCGGTCTCGGCGCTCGCGCGCAACTACGCCATGAGCTTCGCGGCGGTGCAGAAGCACGTCGCGGTGCTCGAGCGGGCCGGGCTGGTCACGAAGGAGCGTCGCGGCCGCGAGCAGCTCGTGCGGGGCGACGTCGGCTCCATCCGTGCGGCCGCCCGGCTGCTCGGCGCGTACGAGGAGCTCTGGCGCGCCCGGATCGGCCGCCTCGAGGGCGTCCTCGCCGAACCTCCCGGAGGAGGACCGTCATGACCGTCGTCGACACCACCCAGGACCTCGACGCCCTGACCCTGACCATCGTCGCCGAGCTCGCCGCCCCGCCGGAGCGCGTCTGGCAGGTGTGGGTGGACCCGCGCCAGCTGGAGCGCTGGTGGGGCCCGCCGACCTGGCCGGCCACATTCACCGAGCACGACGTCGCCGTCGGCGGCCGGTCCGCGTACCACATGACCGGTCCGGACGGCGAGCGAGCACACGGCTGGTGGCGGATCACCGCCCTCGACGAGCCGCGGTCGCTGGAGTTCGAGGACGGGTTCGCCGATGCCACCGGCCGGCCCGACGACGGCCTGCCCGTGATCCGGGCCCGGGTGGACCTGGAGCCGACCCCGGCGGGGACGCGCATGACCGTGCGCTCGCGGTTCGCCGACCGGGCGCAGATGGAGCAGGTCCTGGCGATGGGCGTCGTCGAGGGCATGACCGGCGCGATGGGCCAGATCGACGACGTCCTGCTCACCGCGGTGTGACCGCAGTCGTCAGCGGGCGCGGCGGTCCCGGTAGCGGGCCGCCCGCTTCGCGGCGGCGGCGCGCCGGCGCTCGGAGTCGCGCGCGTCGCGGCCGGCGGACGCCCGGTCCCGCAGGGCCTGGGCGGTGCCGGCCGGGTACCCGGCCTTCTTCACCCGGTTCTCGGTGGCCTCGGGCATGTAGGCGATCGAGAAGGCCAGGCCGAGGATGAGGCCGCCGAGGGCGGCCAGCCCGCGGATCCAGAAGGGGCCGGGGACCAGCAGCAGCACCAGGGCGACGGGAACGGCCAGCTGCACCAGCGTGCGGGCCACGTGCCGCAGCACCCAGGTGCGCGTCGTCGTGTCGAACAGCACCCACGTGTGGTGGCGGGCGGGCAGTCCCGCGCCCATCGCGTACCCCAGCCAGCGCAGGACGCTCGGCCGCTGCCGGGGGATCGGAGGGGCGGTGTCCTGGTCGGGGTGCACGGGTCCCTGTCTACGCCTCGATCATGGGTACGCCAACCATTGGTGCACCAATCATGCTGTCGGATCGGTCACTGCGCCGTCGTCCATCGCCTGCTGCGAGGCGTCGATGACCCGGGTGAGGGCGGAGTGCAGCGCCTGCAGCTCGTCGACCGGCATGCCGAGGTTCTCGACGATGCCGGCGGGGATGGCCTCGGCCTCGGCTCGCAGCGCCCGGCCGCGCTCGGTGAGCGCGATGGCCAGGGCCCGCTCGTCCCGGGGGTCGCGGTCGCGCCGGACCAGGTCGGCCGCCGCCAGCCGCTTGACGAGGGGGGAGAGCGTCCCGGGGTCGAGCTGCAGGAGCCGGCTGAGCTCCTTGATCGACAGCGGGCCGTGCTGCCAGAGCGCCAGCATGACGAGGTACTGCGGGTGGGTGAGGCCCATCGGCTCGAGGAAGCGCCGGTAGACCGCGACGACGTTGCGGGCCGCCACGGACAGCGCGAAGCAGACCTGCCGCTCGAGGGCGAGGGGATCGGTGGCGGTGGGGGCCGCGTCGACGGACTGCACCCCTGGATGGTAATCCGGTGTTGCCCCAACGATTGGGGCGCCAGGCGCGGGCCTGCGTGCCGTCCCGGTCAGCCGCCGGCCAGGCGGCGGGCGCGGGCCCGCGGGTGCTCGAGCAGGCCGTCGACGAGCTGCTGCAGCCGGGGGAGGCGGCCGGCGGCGTCGTCGCGGAGGACGCCGAGCGAGTCGTCGCCGCCCAGCGCGACCGGGACGTGCGGCGGCAGCGTGGCGAGCAGCCCGGCGGCCCCGTCCCCGGCAGCGGCCACCTGGCGGGCGCTGAGCCGCACGTAGCCGAGCGCGTCACCCAGGGCGTCGACGACGGCCTCGACCTCCTCGGGCGTGCACGCGCTCACCGGCACGTCGAGGACGACGCCGCCGGCGCTGGGCGCGACGACCGCCACCGCGTCGGCGACGAGGTCGGGCCGGTCCGCGGGGACGGGCGCGAGCAGCGGCAGCAGCCGGTAGGGGCGGGCCTGCTCGGCGAGCCGCCCGAAGACGTCGGCGCGCTGGGCCGGGCCCAGGTCGCCGGTCGCGAAGCGGGCGGTCACGTACCGGGCGCCGAAACGGGCGCCCAGGTCGAGCACCCGGCCGTGGCCGGCGTGGACGTCGTCACGCGGCAGCCCGGTGCCCAGCTGCACGCGCCCCACGTCGAGGACGGTCACCCGGGTCTCGAGCAGCAGCGCGACCAGCCGGGCGAGGTTGCGCTCGCCGGCGCCCCCTCGCCACCACGGCTCGACCTCCTCGGTGCCGCCGACGTGCAGGCCGATCGAGTGCCACCCGGTGCCGGGCAGCGCCTCGGTGAGCTCCAGGGCGTCGTGCGGGTGGACGACGGACTGGTGCACCGCCAGGCGGTTCGCAGCACGCACGGCTCACCGCCTCCCGGACGTCGTGGCCTGCCGGCGGCGCCGGTGGGCGGCCATCCGGACCGGCGCGTCGGTCGTGCCGTAGCCGTCGTACCCGCCGAGGCGCTGGACCACCTCGAAGAACACCCGGTCGCCGAGGACGTCGGTGGCCAGGTGCAGGTAGCCGCCGTGCGCGTCCTGCTCGTACATCAGCCCGTGCTCGCGGACCGCGGCCAGCAGCTCCTCCGGCAGGTCGACGCGCGCCTCGAGGTCGTCGGCGTAGTTCGCCGGCACGGGGAGCAGCGGCGCGCCGGCCGCCCGGAGCGCGCGGGCGGTGGCGACGACGTCGTCGGTGGCCAGCGCGATCGACTGCGGCTCGGGGACGCCGGGCGCCCACCCGCCGCGGCGCAGCGCCGACACCGACAGGGCCAGCCGCACCGCGCGGTCCGGCCCGGTCACCGCCCGGGTGCGCACCAGGCCGAAGGGGGCGGCCAGCTCGGTGACCTCCTGCGGCTCCAGCCCCAGCACCGCGCGGTAGAACAGCCCGGCCTCGTCGAAGGCGTCGAAGGGCTGGGCGAGCGAGACGTGGTCCACGCCGGTGATCCCGGCGCCCGGCCCGGGCCGCTCCCCGGTGGGCAGGAAGTCGGCCGGCCAGCCGTCGGGCCCGGTGCGGGTGAAGAAGACCTGCGTGCCGTCGGGCGCGGCGACGGCGGACAGCTCGGCCTCCGCGGCGCCGCGCGTGCGGGGGAGCACCGGTGCGCACATCGCCTCGGCGCGGACGGCCGAGCGGGGCGGGTCGGCGCTCTCCAGGCCGAGGGCGACCACCGAGGCCACGCCCGCGGCCGCCGGCTGCGCCGCGTCGGCTCGCGTGTCGAAGGCGTTGAGCAGCACCCGCGCCGTCCCCTGCTCCCACAGCTGCACCGGCTTGGAGCGGTGCTGCCCGGTGTGCGTGAACCCCAGCGCACCCAGGACGCCGGCCAGCTGCGGCCCGGAGAAGCCGTCGACGGCCAGCTCGGTGAACGACCACCCCGACAGGGCCGGCGCGGCCGGGGGCAGCGGCAGCCCGGCGTCCGGGGAGCGCAGCGCCAGCGCCTCCTCCAGCCACCGCAGCGAGCGCATGGCGTCGACCGCCGTCCGGGCCGGGTCGGCCTGCCGGTAGACGTCGTTGAACACCTCCAGCGACAGCGGTCCGGCGTAGCCGGCGGCCAGCACGGCGGCGAGGAAGCCGGGCAGGTCGAAGGCGCCCTGGCCCGGGAACAGCCGGTGGTGGCGGCTCCACTGGAGCACGTCCATGTCCAGCCGGGGCGCGTCGGCCAGCTGAAGGAAGAACAGCTTCTCGCCGGGGACGGCGGCGAAGCCGGCCGGGTCCCCGCCGCGGGAGAGCACGTGGAAGCTGTCCAGGCACAGCCCGAGCGCTGGGGAGTCGGCCCGGCGGACGGCGTCCCAGGACCGCTCCCAGGTGGAGACGTGCCGGCCCCAGGCCAGCGCCTCGTAGGCGATCCGCAGACCGCGCTCGTGCGCGCGGCCGGCCGCGGTGGCCAGCTGCTCGGCGAGCCGGTCGGCGTCGTCGACGGCGTCGGGGGCGACCGACGAGCAGACCAGCAGCGTGTCGACGCCGAGCGCGGCCATGACGTCGAACTTGGCCTCGGCGCGGCGCAGGTTGCGGGCGAAGCGGTCCGGGTCGGTGGAGTCGAGGTCGCGGAAGGGCTGGTAGAGGTCGATCGACAGGCCCAGGTCGGCGCAGCGGGCGGCCAGCTCGCCCGGTGACCACGGCGAGGCCACCAGGTCGGGCTCGAAGACCTCGATCCCGCCGAAGCCGGCGGCCGACGCCGCGTCCAGCTTGTCCTCGAGCGTCCCGGACAGGCAGACGGTGGCGACCGCCCGGCGCCCCCGTCCCGCGGCCCCCTGCAGGGGCCCGCCGCGAGCCTGCGAGGGGCGGGGGGCAGGGGGTCCTTCCTCAGCGGACACGGACGTCGGAGACCAGCGTGGTGAAGTGGGCCAGCATCCGGTCGGGGTCGGGCTCGACGCCGGTGAACAGCCGGAAGGAGTCGACGGCCTGGAACACCGCCATGCGGCCGCCGTCGAGCACCCGGCAGCCCAGGTCGCGGGCGGTGCGCACGAGCGCGGTCTCCAGCGGCCGGTAGACGATGTCGGCCACCCACAGCTGCGGGCGCAGCAGGCCCGCGTCCAGCGGCAGCCCGGGGTGGGCGGCCATGCCGGTGGGGGTGGCGTGCACCAGCCCGTCGGCGTCCGCCAGCACCGCGGGCAGCCTGCCGAGGTCCCCGCCCTCGGCGCGGTCGGCCCCGAAGCGCTCGCCCAGAGCGCGGGCCAGCTCCCCGGCCCGGGCGCCGTCGAGGTCGAGGACGGTCAGCCGCCCGGCACCGAGGGTGAGCAGCGCGTGCCCGACCGCGGCGCCGGCGCCTCCGGCCCCCAGCAGCACCACCTGCCCGAGGACGGCCTCGGGCAGGCCGCGGTCGAAGGCCCGGGCGAAGCCCGACCAGTCGGTGTTGTGCCCGACCGCCCGCCCGTCGCGGAGGACGACGGTGTTCACCGCGCCGAGCGCGGCGGCGTCGGGGGAGAGCTCGTCGAGGTGCGGGATCACCAGCTGCTTGCAGGGGTGGGTGACGTTGAGCCCGTCGTAGCCCGCCAGCCGGGCGGCGGCGAGGATCTCGCCGATGGCCGACGCCGGCCTCTCCAGCCGGTCGAGGTCCAGGCGGCGGTACAGGTAGCGCAGGCCCAGCTCGTCGGCCTCGCGCTCGTGCAGCGGTGGGGTCAGCGAGGGGCCGATGCCGCTGCCGACCAGACCGACCAGGAAACCCTGCGCGTCCGTCACGGGACCGCCCCTCTATGTACCAAGTGGTGAGTTGTGGTTCAGCACACCACGTCCGGCCGCTGGGCGCCAGCCTCCGCGAGCCGTCCGCGCCCGCTGAGGAGCGGGGCTTGTGCTCTGCGCCACGCTAATGTACCAAGTAGTTCATTGCAGTCGTGGTGCCGGTCACCACGGTCGCTCCGCACCGAGCACCGCCGTCCCCGCGCCCACCGGCGCACCCCCCGTCCCAGGAGGACCGATGCGCGACGCAGTGGCCGAGCCGGGCTCGCACGAGCCCCAGGAGTTCAAGAAGACGCCCAGGAAGGCCGCGGCCAGCGGCTGGATGGGCAGCGCGCTGGAGTACTACGACTTCTTCATCTACGCCCAGGCCGCCGCCCTGGTGTTCCCGACGATCTTCTTCCCGGAGTCCGACCCGCAGATCGGGATCATCGTCTCGCTGGCCACCTTCGGGGTGGGCTACGTCGCCCGGCCGATCGGGGCGTTCGTCCTCGGCCACTGGGGTGACACCCGCGGCCGCAAGAACGTGCTGGTGCTCTGCATGCTGCTGATGGGCGTGTCCACGTTCCTCGTCGCGCTGCTGCCCACCTACCAGCAGGTCGGCCTGCTGGCCCCGGCACTGTTGGTGGCGCTGCGACTGGTGCAGGGCTTCGCGGTGGGTGGGGAGATCTCCGGCGCCAGCGCGATGATCGTCGAGCACGCCCCCTTCGGCCGGCGCGGCTACTACGCCAGCTACACCCTGCAGGGTGTGCAGGCCGGGCAGATCCTCGCCGCTGCGGTGTTCCTGCCGCTGGCGGCGATCCTGCCCGAGGACGCGTTCGAGTCCTGGGGCTGGCGGATCCCGTTCCTGCTGTCCGCCCTCGTGGTGGTCGCCGGCGTCATCATCCGACGCCGGGTCGACGAGACGCCGGCCTTCCAGGAGGAGGCCGTGCACGGCACGGTGCCCAAGGCGCCGATCGTCCAGGCGGTGCGGGAGAGCGGCCCGGACATGCTCCGGGTGATCTGCATGGCGCTGATGAACGCCGTCCCGGTGGCGACCACCGTGTTCGGCGCCACCTACGCCACGCAGGAGGCATACGGCATCGAGTTCAGCCCCGCCACCTACCTGTGGATCTCCGTGGTGGGCAACGCGGTCGCCGTGCTGCTGATCCCCTTCGTCGGCAACCTGTCCGACCGCATCGGCCGACGGCCCTGCATCATCGTCGGCGCCCTGGGCTCGACGGCGCTGTCCTTCGCCTACCTCTACGCGATCAGCCAGGGGTCGGTGGCGTGGGCCTTCGTGTTCGCCATCCTGATGTGGGGCATCGTCTACCAGGGCTACAACGCGGTCTTCCCGGCCTTCTACCAGGAGCTCTTCCCCACCCGGACCCGCGTCACCGCCTTCGCGGTCTCGCAGAACCTGGGCACGCTGATCACCGCGTTCCTGCCCACCCTGTACGCGGTCATCGCCCCTGGTGACGCCAACGTGCCGTTGATCGTCGGCAGCATCACCCTCGGCATCGGGATCATCGCGGCGACGGCCGCCTGGTCGGCCCGGGAGACCCACCGGGTGCACATGGACGACCTGGGCCGCGACGACGCCCCGGTGGTGCCGCGCGAGGAGTACGAGCGCATCCGCGCCTCGCTCTGAGAAGGGGCCCCCTTCAGCTCCCGCCACTCAGAGGCTCGCGGCGGGAACTGGAGGGGGCCACCCCGGTGGCCGGGCCGACCTGACGTCGGCCCGGCCACCGGCCTCGTCCGCCAGGGAGGCAACGTGACCCGACGACCTGCCGTACGGATCGCCGTGGTCGGCCCCGGCACCATCGGGCGGCGGCACGCCGAGGAGATCGCCGCCAGCCCCGTCGCCCGGCTCGCCGCGGTCGCCGGCCCCGCCCCGCTCGCCGACGCGCTGGCCGACGAGCACGGTGCCGCGCGGTACCGGTCGCTGGCCGAGCTCCTCGAGCGGGACCGGCCCGACGGCGTCGTGCTGGCCACGCCGAACCGGCTGCACGTCGAGGGCGGCCTGGCGTGCGTCGCGGCCGGCGTGCCGGTGCTGGTGGAGAAGCCCCTCGCCGACACGGTCGAGGCCGCCACCCGGCTGGTCGAGGCGGCCGAGGCGGTCGGCGTCCCGCTGCTCGTGGGGCACCACCGCCGGCACAGCCCGGTCATGGCCCGCGCCCGGGAGGTCGTGCGCGGCGGTGCGCTCGGCCGGGTCGTCGCCGTCGTCGGGACGGCGCTGTTCGCCAAGCCCGACGGCTACTTCGAGGTCGGCGGGGGCTGGCGCCGGCAGGCCGGCGGCGGGCCGGTGCTGCTCAACCTGGCGCACGAGGTCGACGGCCTGCGGTGGCTGGTCGGCGACGTCGTCCGGGTGCAGGCCACGACGTCGCACGCCGTCCGCGGCTTCCCGGTGGAGGACACCGCCGCCGTGGTCCTCACCTTCGCCGACGGGGCGCTGGGCACCGTCCTGCTCTCCGACGCGGCCGCCTCCCCCCGCTCCTGGGAGCAGACCTCGGGGGAGGACGCGGCCTACCCGTCCCACCCGGACGAGGACTGCTACCACCTCGCCGGCACGGCCGGGTCGCTGTCGATCCCCACCATGCGGCTGCGGACCCAGGCCGGCCCTCCCTCGTGGTGGGAGCCGTTCGAGACCGCCACCGTCGCGGTCGGGCGCCGCGACCCGCTGGCGGCCCAGGTCGAGCACTTCGCCGCCGTCGTCCGCGGCGAGGCCGAGCCGGTCTGCGGCGGCCGGGACGGGCTGGCCACCCTGCGGGTGCTCGAGGCCGTCGTCGAGTCGGCCCGCACGGGCCGGCCGGTGGACGTGCCGGGGGACGGCCGCGCCCGTCCTAGGCTCGGGGTCAGTCCGCCGACGTGAAGGGGTCCGCACCGTGTCGACCGCCGCCCAGCCGCTGCCCGACGAGCCCGTCGGCCCGGTCGGGTCCACTCCCTCCGTGCAGTCCGTCCCCGGGCCGCCGAGGCAGCGGGACGCCGAGCGGACCCGCGCCGAGATCCTCGACGTGGCCACCAAGGAGTTCGCCGACCGGGGGTACGCCGGGGCGCGGGTCAACGAGATCGCCGCGAAGACGAGCACGACCAAGCGGATGATCTACTACTACTTCGGCGGCAAGGAGCAGCTCTACGTCGCCGTCCTCGAGCGGTCCTACGGCCGGATCCGCGGCCTCGAGCAGCGGCTCGACGTCGAGCACCTGGACCCGGTCGACGCCATCCGCGCGCTGGCCGGGCTGACCTTCGACCACCACGAGGCCCACCCGGACTTCATCCGGCTGGTCAGCATCGAGAACATCCACCGCGCCGAGCACATCGCCCGCTCCGAGCGGCTGTCCAACCTCAACACCCGCGCCCTGGACGTCCTCGGCCGCATCCTCGCCCGCGGGCGGGAGGCAGGCGTCTTCCGGGACGACGTCGAGGCGCTGGACGTGCACCAGGTGATCAGCGGCTTCTGCATCTACCGGACGGCGAACCGGTACACGTGGCGCGCCCTCTTCGGCCGGGACATGCTCGACCCGGAGCGTCGCGACCAGCAGCGCCGGATGCTCGGCGACCTCGTCGTCGCCTACCTCACCGCGCGCTGACCCGGCGGGGCGGCTGTGACCCGGGGACCCGGTCGGCTGCCCCCGGGCCGGAGGGGGAGCACACTCGGCGGGGTGACCGTGTCGCTGGGCGCCGCCGACTTCGCGGCCACGGTGCACGTGCCGGGCATCGTGCTGGTCGACTTCCGCTCGTCCCGGTCGGGGTCCAGCCGGGCGTTCGCCGCGGTGTTCGAGGCCGCGTCGGTGCGGCACCCCGACCTCGTCTTCGCCACCGTCGACACCGAGGCCGAGACCGGGCTGACCGCCGAGGTGGGCGTGCGCTCGGCGCCCACCCTCATGGTCTTCCGCGACGGCGTGCTGGTGTTCGCCGAGCCCGGCTGGCTGCCCGGCGACTCGCTCGACCTGCTGGTCGCCACGGTCCGCGAGCTGGACATGCCCGCGGTGCGCGCGGTGTTCCCCGAGCCGATCGACCGGCGCTGAGCCCGCGGCACCGCGCTCGTCCTCCCGCACCGCAGCGCGTCCTCCCCGATCGTGCACCGCCGGGGAGGACGCGCGACGATCAGGTCACCTGATCGTCGCGGCGCCTCAGCCGACGAGGACGACGACCAGCGTGCGCGGGCCGTGCACGCCCTCGACCCGCTCCAGCTCGATGTCGCTGGTGGCCGACGGCCCGCTGATCATCGTCAGCGGGCGCAGCGGGTCCAGCCGGGCCAGGCCCTCGGGCACCCCGCCGACCACCTGGTCGGCGGTCACCACGCACACCAGGCAGTCGGGCAGCAGCGACAGCGCCCGGCGTCCGCAGGCCGGCGTCCCGTCGAGGACCAGCGTGCCCGTCTCGGCGATCGCCACGGCGACGGCGGTGAGCGCGGCGGCGCGGTCGGCCAGCCGCACCGGCGGCCGGTCGTCGTCGGTGTCGAGGCCGCCGGGCCGCCACGCGTCGGGCAGCCCCGGCGCGGCCACGACCGACCCCGGCGCCCACCCGGCACCGAGGCCGGCGTCCAGCGCCGCGGACACGCTGGCGGCGACGTCGTCCGGACCGCAGCGCAGCACCGAGGCCTTGTAGTCCTCGAGCCGGTCGACGAGGACGTCGAGCAGGACGTCGGCCGGGCGGTCGTCGGTGGCGCGGTAGTCGCGCAGCACCTCCGGCACCGGCGCGCGGGTCTCCCCGAGCGCGGTGCGGATCCGGCCGAGCACCTCCTCGCGGGCGCTCACTTGCGGCCCCCGTGCTCGCGCGCCCACTGCGACGTGAAGGTCTCCGCCGGCGGGGTCGGCAGGTCGCGGCTGCGGGTCCACGCCGAGGCGGGGAACGGCAGCGCGTTCGGCATCGTCGGCTTCCCGCGGGACAGCAGCCGGCCCAGCGACGCCGCGCGCTGCGCCAGCCGCCACAGCCGCGGGTGCGACATCGCGGTGGCCAGCGCCCGGAAGGCCACCGACTCCGCCGTCGGCTTCTCCTGCGCCTCGACGTGCTCGGCGCGCAGGTGCACCAGGACCGAGGGGATGTCGATGGCCACCGGGCAGACGTCGTAGCAGGCGCCGCACAGGCTCGACGCGTACGGCAGCGACGCGTTGTCCTCGACGCCGGTCAGCTGCGGGGACAGGATCGCCCCGATCGGGCCGGGGTACACCGAGCCGTAGGAGTGCCCGCCGGTGCGCTCGTACACCGGGCAGACGTTGAGGCAGGCCGAGCAGCGGATGCAGTGCAGCGCCTGGCGGCCCACCTCGTCGGCGAGCACCGCCGTCCGGCCGTTGTCCAGCAGCACCAGGTGGAAGTCCTGGGGCCCGTCGCCGGGGGTCACGCCGGCCCACGTCGAGGTGTAGGGGTTCATCCGCTCGCCGGTGGAGGAGCGGGGCAGCAGCTGGAGGAACACCTCGAGGTCGCGCCAGGTGGGCACCAGCTTCTCGATGCCCATGACGGTGATCAGCGTCTCGGGCAGGGTCAGGCACATCCGGCCGTTGCCCTCGCTCTCGACGACGGCGAGGGTGCCGGTCTCGGCGACGGCGAAGTTGGCGCCGCTGATCGCCACCCGGGCGCGCAGGAACCGCTCGCGCAGGTGCGCGCGTGCGGCCATCGCCAGCCGGCGCGGCTCGTCGGGGAGGTCGCGGTCGGCGCCCTCGCCCTGGAACTGCGGCATGGTCCGCAGGAAGATCTCGCGGATCTCGGCGCGGTTCTTGTGGATCGCCGGCACCAGGATGTGCGACGGCTTGTCGTCGCCGAGCTGCACGATCAGCTCGGCGAGGTCGGTCTCGTGCGCGGTGATGCCCGCGGCCTCGAGCGCCTCGTTGAGGCCGATCTCCTGGGTGGCCATCGACTTGACCTTGACCACCTCGTCGCTGCCGGTGGCCTGCACCAGCTCGGTGACGATGCGGTTGGCCTCGGCGGCGTCGCGGGCCCAGTGCACGGTGCCGCCGCGGGCGGTCACCTGCCGCTCGAGCTCCTCGAGGTGCTCGTCGAGGCGGGCCATGGTGGCGGTCTTCAGCGCGCTGCCGGCGGCGCGCAGCTGCGCCCAGTCGGGCAGCTCGGCGACGACCCGGGCACGCTTGCCGCGGATCGTCGTCGTCGCGTGGCCGAGGTTGGCCCGCAGCTGCCCGTCGCGCAGCGCGTCGCGGGCGGCGTCGGGGAAGGAGCGGTCGCCGCGCAGGTGGCCGACGCCGCGGGGCGCCGTCGGCAGGCCGAGGAACGTCGTCCCCGACCGGGGCGCTCCCGGTGCCAGCGGCGTCTGGTCGGTGCGCAGGTCCTCCGGGGTCGTGGTCACGAGTCCTCCTCGCCGGCGCTCGTCGGGCTCGCGCCCAGTGGTGCCGTGCACGTGCGTGACCTCGCGAGCTCGGTCACGCGGTCACCGCCGGGCGGGTGGTCTGGTGCGGGGTCACGGCGTCCTCCGTCGAGGCGAGGATCTCGGCCAGGTGCACCGTCCGCGTGCCCGAGCGCAGCCGGGACAACCCGCCGCCGATGTGCATCAGGCAGGAGGCGTCGCCGGCGGTGCAGACCTCGGCGTGCGTGGACAGCACGTTGGCCATCTTGTCGGTGAGCATCGCGGTCGAGGTGTCGGCGTTCTTGACCGAGAAGGTGCCGCCGAAGCCGCAGCAGGACTCCGCGCCCGGCAGCTCCACCAGCTCCAGCCCGCGCACGGCACGCAGCAGCTGCAGCGGCCGGTCACCGACCTTGAGCAGCCGCAGCGAGTGGCAGGTCGGGTGGTAGGTCACCCGGTGCGGGTAGTAGGCGCCGACGTCGGTGACGCCCAGGACGTCGACCAGGAACTGCGACAGCTCGTAGGTGCGCGCGGCCAGCGCCTCGGCCTCGTCGGCCAGGGCGTGCTCGCCGGCCCGGCGCAGCACCATCGCCTGCTGGTGGTGGATCGAGGCGACGCAGGACCCGGACGGCGACACGATCGCCTCCGCGCCGGCGAAGGCGCGCAGGTGGTTGGCCACGATGGGCACCGCCTCGCGCCGGTAGCCGGTGTTGACGTGCATCTGACCGCAGCAGGCCTGCCCGGACGGCACGACCACCTCGTGGCCGAGCCGTTCCAGCAGCGCCGCCGTCGCCCGGGCGACCTGCGGCACCACCGTGTCCACCAGGCAGGTGGCGAAGAGCGCGACCCTCATGGAACTCCCTTCAGCGTCCGCCGCTGCGGCGGACCCGGCTGGACTCGCGGACGACGAGCGTCGGCTCGAAGACCTGCTGGACGTGCTCGTGCCCCTCGCCGCGGGCCTCGTCGAGCAGCAGCTGCGCCGCCCGCGACCCGAGCTCCTGGCGCGGCTTGCGCACCGAGGTGAGCGGGACGGCGGCGGCCGCGGCGAAGTCGATGTCGTCGTAGCCGACGATGGCGAACTCGTCGGGCACCCGCACACCCTGGCGCACCATCTCCTGCAGCACCCCGAGGGCCATGAGGTCGTTGGCGCAGACGGCGGCGGTCGGCCGGCGGGACGCGGGCATGCCGACGATGCGGGCGGCGGCCTCCCGGCCGGCCTCGACGGTGAGCGCCTCGGGGGAGAGGACCAGCAGCGCGTCGTCGCCCCCGGTGGCCTCCCGCACCGCGGCCTCGACGCCGGCGTGCCGCTCCTGCACCTGCGGCAGCCCCGACGCGCCGCCGATGAAGGCGATCCGCCGGTGCCCGCGCTCGAGCAGGTGCTCGGCCGCCAGTCGCCCACCGAGGACGTCGTCGACGGCGACGGAGCACTGGTCGCGCCCGGGCGCGCGCCGGTCGACCAGCACCACCGGGACGCCGCGGCGGCGCAGCGTCTGCAGGTGCGGGGTGAGCTCCGCGGTGGGGGTGATGAGGACGCCCTGCACCCGCTGCTCGGCGAGCACGTCGAGGTGGGCGGACTCCTTCTCCGGGCGGTCGTCGGAGTTGCAGAGGATCAGCGCCAGGCCAGCGCCGTTGACGACGTCCTCGACCCCGCGGGCGACGTCGGTGAAGAACGGGTTGGCGATGTCGAGCACGACCAGGCCGACGGTGCGGCTGTGCCCGGCGCGCAGGTGGCGGGCGGACTCGTTGCGGACGAACCCGAGCGCGGCGATGGCGCCGAGGACCCGGGCCCGGGTCGGCGCGCTGACCACGTCGGGCCGGTTGAGGACGTTGCTGACCGTGCCCACCGAGACGCCGGCGTGCTCGGCGACGTCGCGGATGCTCGCGGTCACGGCGCCTCCTCGCGCTGGCCGGGGGAGGCGCCCGGAGGGGCGCCGTGCGGCGATGGTCACCCTACGGCCTGAAACGTGTCAACCGCCGCGCCGCGGTCCCGGACACGGCCTGCGTGCAGGGACATCGGGGCGTTGACAGGCTCCGGCCGCGCCCCTATGGTCTGCGCCACACGTTGTCTGAATCGTTTCACAAGGAAGGGGGTCGGCGTGGACCACGCGTCACAGCCACCGGCGCCCGGCCGGCCCGGCGGTGCTGGGGACGGCGCCGTCGTCCTCGCCCTGGAGGACGTCGGCAAGAGCTTCGGCGCGGTCGCCGCCCTGCGCGGCGCGCGGCTCGAGCTGCGCGCGGGGGAGGCCCACGCGCTCGTCGGCGAGAACGGCGCGGGCAAGTCGACGCTGGTCAAGATCCTGGCCGGCGTGCACGGGCCGGACACCGGCCGCGTGCTCCTGGACGGGCAGCCGGTGACCCTGGCCGACCCCGCCGCCGCGCGGGCCGCCGGCATCGCGGTCATCTACCAGGAGCCGACGCTGTTCCCCGACCTGTCGGTCGCCGAGAACATCTTCATGGGCCGCCAGCCCCTCCTCGCCGGCCGCCGCATCGACCGCCGCGCGCTGGCCGCCCGCTGCCGCGAGCTGTTCGACCGGCTCGGCGTGGCACTGGACCCCGACCGCCCGGCGCGCGGGCTGTCGATCGCCGACCAGCAGATGGTCGAGATCGCCAAGGCGCTGTCCTTCGACGCCCGCGTGCTGGTGATGGACGAGCCGACGGCGGCGCTGTCCGGCGTCGAGGTGGAGCGGCTGTTCGCCGTCGCCCGGTCGCTGCGCGACGCCGGGGCCGCGGTGCTGTTCATCTCCCACCGCTTCGACGAGGTGTTCGACCTCTGCGACCGGATCACCGTCATGCGCGACGGGCAGTGGGTCTCCACCGACCGCGCCGCCGACCTCACCGTCGACCAGGTCGTGCGGCGGATGGTCGGCCGCGAGGTCGCCTCGCTGTTCCCGAAGATCGACGTCGAGCCCGGCGAGGTCGTGCTCGAGGTCCGCGGCCTGACCAGTCGGGGCGTGTTCTCCGACGTGTCCTTCGACGTGCGGGCCGGGGAGATCGTCGCGCTCGCCGGCCTGGTCGGGGCCGGCCGCAGCGAGATCGTCCGCGCCGTCTTCGGGGTCGACCGCTACGACGCCGGCACGGTGCGGGTGGCCGGGCAGGAGCTCAGGGGCGGCAGCCCGGCCGCGGCGATGGCCGCCGGCCTGGCGCTGGTCCCCGAGGACCGCCGCCAGCAGGGGCTGGTCATGGGGCTCTCCGTCGAGCGCAACGCCACGCTGACCCGGCGGTGGAAGCTGGCGCGGGGCGGGCTGCTCTCCTCCCGCGCCGAGCGCGCCTCGGCCGCCGAGTGGTCGAGGAAGATGCAGGTCAAGGCCGCCCGGCTCAGCGACCCCGTCGCCACCCTCTCGGGCGGCAACCAGCAGAAGGTCGTCCTGGCCAAGTGGCTGGCGACCGACCCGAAGGTGCTCGTCGTCGACGAGCCCACCCGCGGCATCGACGTCGGCACCAAGTCCGAGGTGCACCGGCTGCTGTCCCAGCTCGCCGCCGAGGGGATGGCCGTCGTCATGGTGTCCAGCGAGCTGCCGGAGGTGCTCGGCATGGCCGACCGCGTCCTCGTCGTCCACGAGGGCCGCCTCGTCGACGACATCCCCCGCGCCCGCGCCGACGAGGACAGCGTGATGCTGGCCGCGACCGGCCAGGTCGCCCGCGGCGCCGGGGTGGCCCCGTGAGCGCGCCGGTGACCCGGCCGGCCCCGCTGCCCGAGGAGCTGGCCGCCCCGGAGCGGACCGGCCGCCGTGGCGCGGCGCTGGTGCAGCGCCTCGTGGTGGTGCGCGAGCTCGGCATCCTCGCCGCGCTGGTGCTGCTCGTCGTCGTCACGGTCGTGGCCAACCCGCGCTTCCTGTCCGGGCAGAACGTGCGCGACCTGCTGCTGTCGGCGGCCATCCTCACCGTCCTGGCCGCGGGGCAGACGATGGTGATCGTCACCCGCAACGTGGACCTGTCGGTCGGCTCGGTGCTCGGCCTGTCGGCCTACGCCACCGGGACGCTGCTCGTCGTCGCGCCGGGGACGCCGGTGGTCCTGGCCGTGCTGGCCGGCATGGCGGTCGGCGCGGTGTGCGGCCTGCTCAACGGGCTGATCGTGGCCGCCGCCGGGGTGCCCTCCCTGGTGGTCACCCTCGGCACGCTCTACGCCTTCCGCGGGCTGGACTCGCTGTGGGCCTCCAGCGCCGACCGGCTGCAGATCAACGCCGCCGACCTGCCCGGCGGGTTCAAGTCCCTGGGCACCGCCCGGCTGCTCGGCGTGCCGGTGCTGTTCCTCGTCGCGGTCGTGGTCGTGCTGCTGGTCGGCTACTACCTGCGCACCTTCCGCAGCGGCCGCGAGCTCTACGGCATCGGCTCGGCGCCCGAGGCGGCGCGGCTCTCGGGCATCCCGGTCGGCCGGCGGGTGCTCACCGCCTTCGTCGTCAACGGCGCCCTCGCGGGGCTGGCCGGCGTCCTCTACGCCGCCCGCTTCCAGACCCTCGACACCACCGCCGGCACCGGGCAGGAGCTGTTCGTCGTGGCCGCCGCGGTGGTCGGCGGGGTGGCCATCTTCGGCGGCAGCGGCTCGGTCTACGGCGCCGCGCTCGGCGCGCTGCTGCTCACCACGATCGGCACCGCGCTGCCGCAGCTGGGGCTCGACCCGTTCTGGCGCGACGCCGCCGTCGGCGCGCTCATCCTCGCCGCGATCGCCCTCGACCGGGCGCTCACGCTGCGCCTGGCCGCCCGCCTCCGAGGGAGGAACGCCCGCCGTGACCGTTGAGACCGCGCCCGCCCCGGCCCCGTCCGGCGGCTCTGCCGCCGCCGGCGGGGCGCCCGCCCGCCGCGGGCGGACCCTGCCCTCGGGCAGCGTCATCACCACGTTCCTCGTGCTGTTCCTGGTCATCGCCGCGGTGTCGGTCGAGGGCTTCGCCAGCACCCGCAACGCCGGCTTCCTCCTGCTCGACGTCGTGGTCATCGCGCTCATCGCGTTGCCGCTGACGCTCGTGGTGGTCACCGGCGAGATCGACCTGTCGGTGGCCAGCACCGTCGGCCTGTCCAGCGCGGTGATGGGCAAGCTGTGGTTCGCCGGGCTGCCGCTCGAGGCGATCATCCCGCTGGTGTTGCTGCTCGGCGCCGCCCTCGGGGCAGTCAACGGCCTGCTGGTCACCCGGCTGGGGCTGCCGTCGCTGGCGGTCACCATCGGCACGCTGGCGCTCTACCGCGGGCTGGCCTTCGTCGTCCTGGGCGACCAGGCGGTGGCCGACTTCCCGCGGGCGTGGACGACCTGGGCGATCAGCTCGATCGGCTCCACCGGCATCCCGGTGGTCGTCGTCCCGCTGGTGGTGCTGGTCCTGGTCACCGGCGTCGTCCTGCACGCCACCCCGGTGGGCCGCTCGCTCTACGCGATGGGCAACAGCGAGGACGCCGCCCGCTTCAGCGGCATCGACGTCGGCCGCACCAAGCTGTGGCTGTTCGTCGTGACCGGCGTCGTCAGCGCGCTGGGCGGCGTCTACTGGACGCTCCGCTACGGCAGCGCCCGCGCCGACAACGCCACCGGCCTGGAGCTGCAGGTCATCGCGGCCATCCTGCTCGGTGGGGTGTCGATCTTCGGCGGCAGCGGCGGCCTGCTCGGTGTCGTCGCCGGCGCGCTGCTGCTGGGCTCGGTGCGCAACGCGCTGCAGCTGGTCAACGTCCCCTCCGACGTCCTCAACATCGTCACCGGCGTCCTGCTGATCACCGCCGTCGTCGCCCCGCAGGTCGCCGCCCGCGTCAAGGGCCGCCGGCGACGCCGGCCGGCGTCCTGACCGGCACCCCCCGCACTTCCCCGCACCGCCTCCCCGTGCCCAACCCCGGCACACCCCCTCAGAGAGGAACCCCGATGTCGCGATCCCTCCTCGGCCGTCACCTGCGCGGCGGCCTGACCGGCGTGGCGGTGGCCGCCCTGGTGCTCACCACCGCCGCCTGCGGCGGCACCACCCGCGGCGAGGACGAGGGCAGCAGCTCCGGCGGCTCGGCCGGTGCCTCGGCCGATCCGGACGCCGAGATCCCCGCCGACCTGGCGGTCGCCTTCCTGCCCAAGGCGCTCAACAACCCCTACTTCGACGTCGCCGCCACCGGCTCGGAGCGGGCCGTCGGCGAGATCGACGGCGAGTTCAGCCAAGTCGGGCCGACGGAGGCCAGCGCCTCCTCGCAGGTCAGCTACATCAACACGCTGACCCAGCAGGGCGCCGACGTCATCCTCACCTCGGCCAACGACCCCAACGCCATCTGCAGCGCGCTCGACCAGGCCCGCAGCGGCGGCGCCAGCGTGGTCACCTTCGACTCCGACACCGCGCCCGAGTGCCGCGACGTCTTCATCAACCAGGCCACTGCCGACGGCATCGCGCAGACCCAGGTCGACCTCATGGCCGAGCAGATCGGCGGCGCCGGTCAGGTCGCGATCCTCTCGGCGACGGCGAACGCCACGAACCAGAACGCCTGGATCGAGCTCATGCAGGAGTACGCCGCCTCGGAGCACCCCGACATGGAGATCGTGACGACGGTCTACGGCGACGACGAGGACGAGAAGTCCTTCCAGGAGACCCAGGGCCTGCTGCAGACCTACCCCGACCTCAAGGGCATCATCTCGCCGACCACCGTGGGCATCTCCGCCGCGGCGCGCTACCTGTCGGGCTCGGAGTACAAGGGCCGGGTCGCGCTCACCGGCCTGGGCACGCCCAACCAGATGCGCGAGTTCGTCCAGGACGGCACCGTCACCGCCTTCGCGCTGTGGAACCCCGAGGACCTCGGCTACCTCGCCGCCTACACCGGCGCCGCCCTGGCCGCCGGCCAGATCACCGGCGCCGAGGGCGAGACCTTCGAGGCCGGCGACCTCGGCGAGTACGAGATCGGCGCCGACGGCGTCGTCGTCCTCGGCGAGCCGACCGTGTTCAACGCCGAGAACATCGACGACTTCGACTTCTGAGTCGTCCCCGGTCCCGCCGCCGGCCGGCGGCGGGACCGGGACCCCCGAGAGGAACCGATCCCCGTGCCCCGCGCCTGCTTCACCCTCCAGGTCCGCCCCGACCGCCTGGCCGAGTACCGCGAGCGGCACGCCGCCGTCTGGCCGGAGATGCTGCGCGCCCTGCGCGACGCCGGCTGGCGCGACTACCAGCTCTTCCTGCGCGACGACGGCCTGCTGGTCGGCATCGTGGAGACCGACGACGGTGTCGGCGGCCTGGCCGCCGCGCAGGCCGCCGTGGACGCCACCGAGGTGAGCGCCCGGTGGGAGGAGTACATGGCCCCCTTCTTCGAGACCGGCGACGGCCGCGGCAAGGCCTCGCTCGACCTCGTCTTCGACCTCGACGCCCAGCTGGCACAGACCGCCACCGCACCCTCGGGAGACCCCTCGTGACCGACCTCCGCGCCCGTGCCCTCGCCGCGCTGGCCGACCAGACCATCGAGCTGCCCTCCTGGGCGTTCGGCAACTCCGGCACCCGCTTCAAGGTCTTCGGCCAGCCGGGTGTGGCCCGCGACCCGTTCGAGAAGATCGAGGACGCCGCGCAGGTGCACCGGTTCACCGGCGCCGCGCCGCGGGTGTCGCTGCACGTCCCGTGGGACCTCGTCGACGACTTCGGCAAGCTCGCCGCGCACGCCGCCGACCTCGGCGTCTCGATCGGCGCGATCAACTCCAACCTGTTCCAGGACGACGAGTACCGGCTCGGCTCGCTGACCCACCCCGACAAGGCGGTGCGGGACCGGGCGATCGCCCACCACGCGCAGTGCGTCGACGTCATGCGCGCCACCGGCTCGACCGACCTGAAGCTGTGGCTGCCCGACGGCACCAACTACGCCGGCCAGGACGACCTGCGCGCCCGCCAGGACCGCCTCGCCGACTCCCTGCAGCAGGTCTACGCGATGCTCGACCCGGGCATGCGGCTGCTGCTCGAGTACAAGTTCTACGAGCCCTACTTCTACGCGATGGACATCCCCGACTGGGGCACCTCGCTGCTGCACTGCCTGGCCCTCGGCGAGCAGGCGACCGTCGTCCTCGACACCGGCCACCACGCCCCCGGCACCAACATCGAGTTCATCGTCATGCAGCTGCTGCGGGTGGGCCGCCTCGGCGCGTTCGACTTCAACTCCCGCTACTACGGCGACGACGACCTGATCGTGGGCTCGGCCGACCCGTTCCAGCTGTTCCGGATCATGAACGAGATCGTCGCGGCCGACGCGCTCCTGGGCGCCGGCGTCAACTTCATGCTCGACCAGTGCCACAACATCGAGCCGAAGATCCCCGGCCAGATCCGCTCGGTCATGAACGTGCAGGAGGCCACGGCCAAGGCGCTGCTGGTCGACCGCGAGGCGCTGGCCGCGGCGCAGCGGTCCGGCGACGTGCTCGCCGCGCACGGCGCGCTGACCGACGCGTTCAGCACCGACGTCCGCCCGCTGCTGGCCGAGCTGCGCGAGTCCACGGGCCTCGACGCCGACCCCTACGCCGCCTACGCCCGCTCCGGTCACTCCGAGCGCATCGCTCGCGAGCGCGTCGGCGGTACCCAGGCCGGCTGGGGCGCCTGACGAAGGACCCCGTCCTCCCCGTGCACGTCCGCGGAAGTGCACCCCCTCCCCGGAAGGAACACGATCGTGACCAACCCCGTCGTCCGTGCGCTGCTCGAGCGCAGCAACCGGCTGGGCGCCGACCCGCGCAACACCAACTACGCCGGCGGCAACACCTCGGCCAAGGGCACCGGGACCGACCCGGTCACCGGCTCGCCGGTCGAGCTGCTGTGGGTCAAGGGCTCCGGCGGTGACCTCGGCACGCTGCAGGAGGCCGGCCTGGCCGTGCTGCGGCTGGACCGGCTGCGCTCGCTGGTCGACGTCTACCCGGGCGTCGAGCGCGAGGACGAGATGGTCGCCGCGTTCGACTTCTGCCTGCACGGCCGGGGTGGCGCGGCGCCCTCCATCGACACCGCCATGCACGGACTGGTCGAGGCGGCGCACGTCGACCACCTGCACCCCGACTCCGGCATCGCCCTGGCGACGGCGGCCGACGGCGAGGCGCTGACCCGCGAGTGCTTCGGCGACCGCGTCGTCTGGGTGCCGTGGCGGCGTCCGGGCTTTCAGCTGGGCCTCGACATCGCCGCGATCAAGGACAAGAACCCCCAGGCGATCGGCTGCATCCTCGGCGGCCACGGCGTCACGGCGTGGGGCGCGACCAGCGAGGAGTGCGAGGCCAACAGCCTCGACGTCATCCGCACCGCCGAGCGCTTCCTCGCCGAGCGCGGGGAGGCCGAGCCGTTCGGTGCCGTCGTGCCGGGCTTCGAGGCGCTGCCGCCGGCCGAGCGCCGGCACCGGGCCGCCGAGCTGGCGCCGGTGATCCGCGGGCTCGCCTCGACGGACCGGCCGCAGGTCGGCCACTTCACCGACAGCGACGTCGTCCTGGAGTTCCTCTCGCGGGAGAAGCTGGCGTCCCTCGCCGCGCTGGGCACGAGCTGCCCCGACCACTTCCTGCGCACCAAGGTCCGCCCGCTGGTCGTCGACCTGCCGGCCTCGGCGCCCACCGACGAGGTGGTGCAGCGGCTCAGGGAGCTGCACGAGGAGTACCGCGCCGAGTACGCGGCCTACTACGCCCGCCACGCCACCCCGGACAGCCCCGCGATGCGCGGTGCCGACCCGGCGATCGTGCTGGTGCCCGGCGTCGGCATGTTCAGCTTCGGCGCCAACAAGCAGACCGCCCGCGTGGCCGGCGAGTTCTACGTCAACGCCATCAACGTCATGCGCGGCGCCGAGTCGGTGTCCACCTACGCGCCGATCGACGAGAGCGAGAAGTTCCGCATCGAGTACTGGTCGCTCGAGGAGGCCAAGCTCCAGCGGATGCCGAAGCCCAAGCCGCTGGCCAGCCGGGTCGCGCTGGTGACCGGCGCGGCGAGCGGCATCGGCAAGGCCATCGCCGAGCGGCTGGCCCGCGAGGGCGCCTGCGTCGTCGTCGCCGACCTGGACCTGGCCAGGGCGCAGGACGCCGCGGCGGGGATCGGCACCAGCGACGTCGCGATCGGCGTGGCCGCCGACGTCAGCGACGCCGAGGCCGTGGCCGCCGCCTTCCGCGAGGCCGTGCTCGCCTTCGGCGGGGTCGACCTCGTGGTGAACAACGCCGGCCTGTCGATCTCCAAGCCGCTGCTGGAGACCACCGAGCAGGACTGGGACCTGCAGCACGACGTCATGGCCAAGGGCAGCTTCCTCGTCTCCCGCGAGGCCGCCCGGATCATGATCGCGCAGGGCATGGGCGGCGACGTCGTCTACATCTCCTCCAAGAACGCGGTCTTCGCCGGCCCGAGCAACATCGCCTACTCCTCGACCAAGGCCGACCAGGCGCACCAGGTGCGGCTGCTGGCCGCCGAGCTCGGAGAGCACCAGATCCGGGTCAACGGCATCAACCCCGACGGCGTCGTCCGCGGGTCGGGCATCTTCGCCGGCGGCTGGGGCGCCAAGCGCGCCGCGGTCTACGGGGTGCCGGAGGAGGAGCTGGGGCAGTTCTACGCCCAGCGCACCCTGCTCAAGCGCGAGGTGCTGCCCGACCACGTCGCCGACGCCGTCTTCGCGCTGACCGGCGGGGACCTCACCCGGACGACGGGGCTGCACGTGCCGGTGGACTCCGGCGTCGCGGCGGCGTTCCTGCGATGACCGAGCTGACCCTCGCCGCCGTCGACCTGGGGGCCTCCAGCGGCCGGGTGATGGCCGCGCGGGTCGGCCCCGGGCGGCTGGACCTCACCGAGGTGCACCGCTTCCCCAACCGGCCGGTGCGCACGGCGGGGACGCTGCACTGGGACGTCCTCGGCCTCCACGCCGGGATCCTCGACGGCCTGCGCGCCGCGGGCCGGGAGGCCGGGCGGGTGGACGGCGTCGGCATCGACAGCTGGGCCGTGGACGTCGGTCTGCTCGACGCCGACGGCGAGCTGCTGGGCAACCCGGTGCACTACCGCGACGCCCGGCACGCCACCGCGGTGCCGGCGGTGCACGCCGCCGTCCCGCCGGAGGAGCTCTACGCCGTCAGCGGCCTGCAGCACCTGCCGTTCAACACGGTGTTCCAGCTGGCCGCGGCGCGGGGGAGCGCGCGGTTCGCCGCTGCCCGCCGGGCGCTGCTGGTGCCGGACCTGCTGGCGTACTGGCTGACCGGTGCGGTGGGCGCGGAGGTCACCAACGCCTCCACCACCGGGCTGCTCGACGCGACGAGCCGGCAGTGGGCCGAGGACCTGATCGCCCGGCTCGGGCTGGACCGGGGGCTGTTCCCGCCGCTGCGCCAGCCCGGCGACCGGCTCGGCGAGCTCACCGCGGAGGTGCTGGAGGAGACCGGGCTGGCCGGGCCGGTGCCGGTGGTCGCGGTCGGCTCGCACGACACGGCGTCCGCCGTCGTCGGTGTCCCGGCGGCCACCGACCGGTTCGCCTACGTCTCCTGCGGCACCTGGTCGCTGTCCGGCGTGGAGCTGGACAAGCCGGTGCTCACCGAGGCCAGCCGCGCCGCCGGGTTCACCAACGAGCTCGGCGTCGACGGCACCGTGCGCTACCTGCGCAACGTCATGGGGCTGTGGCTGCTGCAGGAGTCCCAGCGGACGTGGGCCGCGCACGGGCTGCCGGCCGAGCTGCCCGACCTGCTCGCCGCCGCCGCGCAGGTGCCCGCGTTCACCGCCGTCATCGACCCCGACGACGCCCGCTTCCTGCCGCCCGGCGACGTGCCGGCGCGGATCGCCGCGTACTGCGCCGAGCGCGGGCAGACGCCGCCGCAGAGCCAGGCCGAGACGGTGCGCTGCATCCTCGACAGCCTGGCGCTGGCCTACCGGCGCACCGTCCGCGCGGCCGTGGAGCTGTCGGGCCGCGACGTCGAGATCGTGCACCTGGTCGGTGGGGGAGCACGCAACACGCTGCTGTGCCAGCTCACCGCCGACGCCTGCGGCCTGCCGGTGCTCGCCGGCCCGGTGGAGGCGGCCGCGCTGGGCAACGTGCTCGTGCAGGCCCGCGGGCTCGGCGTCCTGTCCGGAGGGCTGCCGGAGCTGCGCGCCCTGCTCACCCGCACCCAGGACGCCCAGCTGTACCTGCCGCGGGCGGGCACGGAGGCCGCCTGGGACGCCGCCGGGGCGCGGGTCGGGATCGCCGGCTGAGCCGGCACGGTCCTCCACCGTGGTGGAGGGCCGAGCGGCCGCCACGAGGGAGGCCGCGGCCAACCGTGCGCGGACGGTGACGCCCTGGTGATGCCCGTGGTGGTCGACTGCACCGGCGCGGTGCGCCGCCGCCGGGGCTGCGTCGTGTGCGTCCGGAAGGCGGCCGTCGCATGAGTGCCTCACCGGATCACGAGCAGCGCGCAGGCGCCGGCGGCGAGCGGTCGGCGTCGGCAGGCGCCGTCCCTGCGACGGTGACACCGCCCGGACCTCCCTTCCCACTGCCGGAGCTGACCAGCCGGGCCTGGCGCGAGGAGGCCCTCGCCCGCGCTGCGGAGATCCAGACCCTGTCGGACTGGATCACCGGCCTGCCGGCCGAGGACCGCCCGCGGGCCGAGCGCGGGAGGTCCGACGAGTGCCTCGCCAGGGACATCGCCCACCACGTGCAGGAGGCACACCGAGCCGCCAGGCGTGGCTGGCCGCTGCTGCGGGAAGGTGCCCGGCTGGCCAGGGCGGCCAGCAACCTGCACGCCGCGGAGGCCGACCTCCTCCGCCGCGCGCCCTGGTGGTACCTGCGAGGCGAGCTGCCGAACCTGGACGCGCACGTCCGCCGGCACCTGCCGGTGGACGACCCGCGCCGGCTGCGGGTGGAGGACCTCGCCCGCAGGGAGCGGGACGCGGAGCTCATACGGAGGGAGCGGGACGCGGAGCTCGCACGCAAGGGGGAGGTCGAGGACGAGGACGCGGGCTCGGCCGGTCCGTCGGACCGGGGCCTGCCCCGGCTCGACCGGGAGAGCCTCATCGCCGCGGTCCGGGCAGCCTGTTCGGCCGCGGAGCGCGAGCAGCAACGGGTCCGGAGTTTCCGCACCATCGTCGTGGCGGCGACGGCCATCCTCTTCGTGATCGCCCTGTTCGTCGGGTTCTGGGGAGCGCGGGAGCCCACGCTGGTTCCCATCTGCTTCGAGCCGCAGCAGGCGTCGGTCCTGGTCTGCCCCACCGCACAGAACCTCCTCACCGACAGGGACGGCGACGGGGTGACCGACTCGGGCCAGGCCCCAGCCGACTCGGGCCAGGCCGCGGCGGACGCGGCGGACGTGGGCTCGGCCACCTCCGGTCGGGCGCAGGTCGACGGGGATGTCGACGACGTCATCGAGGAGACCGCCCGTCCGTGGGACGTACCGCTGATCGAGGGCATCGGGATGGTGGCCGCCGGGGTGACGGGGGCGGTCTCCCTGCGGCGGCTGCGGGGCTCGTCGACGCCGTTCGCGGTGTCGGTGGCCCTCACCGTCCTCAAGCTGCCCACAGGGGCGCTGACCGCCTTCCTCGGTCTGCTGCTGATGCGCGGTGGCTTCATCCCCGGGCTGACCGCCCTGGACAGCACGCCGCAGATCATCGCCTGGGCCGTGGTCTTCGGCGCCAGCCAGCAGCTGGTCACCGGCCTCGTGGACCGGCAGGCGCAGACCGTCCTGGACTCGGTCGGTGGCAAGACCTACACCCCGACCGGCGGGTCGTGACCGTCCACGCTCGACGGCGGTGAGAAGGGGGGGACATGAGCAGGCAGCCGTCGGCGGGGCCACCGGCCACGACTCCGGTGCGGCCGAGGACCGTGCTCGTCTCGGCGAGTCGGACGCGCGGGACCGCGACACGGTGTTCGGCGACGCCGCGGCCCCGGACGCCTGGCCCCGGTTCCACGACGACGTCGTCCGGCAGGTGACCCCGCCCGGCCGGTGGAGGGAGCCGCGGGACTCCTGTGACGCGAGGTTCCGGAGGCTCGGCCGGGTCCACTGCCGACTGGAACGGATCGAGGAGGGGAGGTCGGTCCGGTTCACGGCCCGGACCAGCACCCTCGGGACCAGGTACGCCTTCACCCAGGTGTTCCTCGACGATCCCGCAGGGACCACGCTCCTGCTCCTGCGGCAGCGGCTCCCCCGTGGTCGCCGCGCGGTGGTCGCCGCCTGGCTCCGGGTCGTCGCGAGGAGGGCCGAGCCGTCCCCCGCGGTCGTCGTCGCGGGGGCCGTCGTCTTCGTGGTGTCCCTGCTCTGTGCGTGGCGGGGCGACCACGGGAAGCCCCTCTGGCCATCGGTCCCGTGGTCGGCACTGGCGGATCCGGTGGTGGTCAGCCTGGTCGGAGGCGCAGCGGCCGCGGTCGTCGCGCACCTGATCGACACTCCCGGGCGCCGGAGGGTCGACGGGCACGGGGTGCGGATCGTCCTCACCCTGGCCACTCTCGCCGCGGCGGCCGCGTGCACCTCCTGGGGCGTGGCGGGACTGGCGCACGAGCCCCACGCCGGACAGTGGCTCGGCCTCGTCGTGGGCCTGCTGCTGGCCGTGTCGAGCTCGGTGTCGTTCTGGTCCCTGCGGCGGGGCCGCACGTCCTGACCCGGGGCGCGGGAGCTCGGGCCGCGGGTCGGGATGCTGCGGCGCCGCTGGTGAGTCGGAGGCGGGCGCACGGGTAGGGGGCGCCCGTGCGCCTGCCCGGTCCCTCGGACCTCCTCGACCTGCCCTGGACGCTCGCGGAGTCCGTCCGCAGCCTCGGCGCGGCGCTCCCGCGCGTGGAGACGCTGCTGCCCCTCGCCGACGACGTCCTCCGCCGCACCCGCTCCCTGCTCGACGGCGCCGGTCCCGCGGTGGCCCGCGCGGCGGCGGTGGCCCCCGAGGCCGTCGAGGTCGCGGCCGACGTGGTGCAGCGTCTCGCCGCCACCATGACCCCCGAGCGGATCGCGACCGTGGGCGCGCTGGTCGACCGGCTCGGCGCCGCGCTGGCTCCGGACCGGGTCGATGCGGTGACCCGCACGGTCGACGCGCTGCGGTCGCGGGCGGACGTCGTCCCGCGGGTCCTCGACGCCGTCGACGGGCTGCTGTCCTCGGGCCGGCTGGACCGGCTCGCCGACGGGCTGGACCGCCTGCTGTCGACCGACCTGCTGACCCGGGTCGACCGGGTGCTGGACCACCTGGCCGACGAGCGCGTGGAGCGGGCCCTCGACCTGGCCGGGGACGACCGGGTCGGGCGGGCCCTCGACCTGGCCGCCGACGAGCGGGTCGGCCGGCTCCTCGACCTCGTCGGGGACGACCGGGTCGGGCGGGCCCTCGACGTCGTGATCGACGACCGGGTCGACCGGACCCTGGGCATCCTCACCGGCGGCCGGGTGCAGCAGGCTCTCGAGCTGGCGGCCGACCACCGTGTCCGCGCGCTGCTCGACCTGGCGGCTGACGAGCGGACCGGTCGGCTGCTCGGCCGGCTGGACGCCCTGCTCGCCGACGACCGCGTCCCGCGCGTCGTGGACCGCGCCGACGCGGTGCTGCACGACGACCGCGTGGCCCGGGTCGGCGGCCGGCTCGACCGGCTGCTGTCCGACGAGCACCTCGACCGCGCCGAGGACGTCCTCGGCGACGGGCAGGCGGTAGCTGCGCTGGACCTGCTCGCCCGGCTCGACCGCGAGCTCACCGACGACGCGTCGCGCGCGCTGGGCACGCTGCTGAGCCGCCTGCCCACACTCCTCACCGAGGACCGGACCGCCGCCCTGGCCGCCCTCGCCGACCAGGTGCCACGACTGCTCCGCGGCCTGGAGTCCGGCCACCTGCCCAGCACCGCCGATCTGGGACGCGTGCCGACGGACCTGCACGCGATGCTCGAGCTGATCGACGACCTGCACCGGGTGGCGTCGGGCGTCCCCGGGGCGGTGCGGGCCCGCGACCGCGGGGGCGACCCGCACCCGCAGGTCGAGGACCCGCAGCCGCAGGACGAGGACCCGCAGGCGGAGGTCGGGGAGCTGCGGTCGCAGGTCGGGGACCCGCAGGCGGAGGTCGGGGACCCGCGGCCCCAGGTCGGGGAGCCGCGGCCGGAGGTGTGATCCGCCGTCCTCCCCCACCGCAGCGCGTCCTCCCCGGCCGTGGCCGGGAGGGGAGGACGCGCCGGGATCAGGGCACCTGATCGTGGCCGGCCCGCCTCCGAGCCGGGCCAGCAGGCGTCCGCCGGGGGAGGATGCCGGGCATGCCCCTGTTCACCGGCGTCGGTGTCGCTCTGGTCACCCTCTTCTGCGAGGACGGGGCGTTGGACGCACCGGCCACCGCCGACCTGGCGGCGCAGTTGGTCGGCCTCGGCGTGCGGTGCGTGCTCGTCGCCGGGACGACGGGGGAGGCGGCCGCCCTGACCGCCGAGGAGCGGGACGCGCTCGTCGGCGCGGTGCGGGCGGCGGTGCCGGCGGAGGTGCCCGTGCTCGCCGGTACCGGCGCGCCCACCGGCCGGCAGGCGGCGGAGCTGACCGGGCGCGCCCTCGCCGTGGGCGCGGACGCCGTCCTGGTGCTCTCGCCGCCCGGGGTCCCCGACCCGCGGCCGTACTACGACGCGGTCGCGAAGGCGGCCCCCGGGCCGCTGCTGGCGTACCACTTCCCGGGTGCCTCCGCGCCCGGGATCCCCGTCGAGCTGCTGCCCGACCTGCCCGTGTCCGGGCTCAAGGACTCCTCGGGGGACGCCGCCCGGCTGCTGCACGAGCGCGACGTCTTCGCCGGCGACCTCTACACCGGGGCGACCAGCCTGGTCGGCCTGTGCGGCGCGATCGGGGCCGCCGGCGCGCTGGTGGCGGTGGCCAACCTCGCGCCCGAGGACGCGGTCGCGGCCTTCGCCGGCGACGCCGAGGCGCAGGTGCGGCTGGCCGCCCTGGACCGCACGGCGTCCACCGACTTCCCGGCGGGCTACAAGCGGGCGGCCGCGGAGCGCTTCGGCACGTCGGGAGTCACCCGGGTGGGCGGCTGACCGCGCTCAGTGCGACTCGCGGCTCACCGCCGACCCGCTCGAGCCGACGAGGAAGTCGAGGTCCGCGCCGGTGTCGGCCTGCAGCACGTGGTCGACGTAGAGCCGCTCCCAGCCGCGCCGGGGTGCGGCGAAGCCGGCCACGGTCGCCTGGCTCGGCCGGCGCCGGGCCAGTTCGTCGTCGGGGACCTCGACGTCGATCCGCCGGGCCGCGACGTCCAGCGTGATGACGTCGCCGGTGCGCACGAGGGCCAGCGGGCCGCCGGCGGCCGCCTCCGGCGCCACGTGCAGGACGACGGTGCCGTAGGCGGTGCCGCTCATCCGGCCGTCGCACACCCGCACCATGTCGCGCACCCCCTGCTCCAGCAGCTTCCTCGGCAGCGGCGTGTTCGAGACCTCGGGCATGCCGGGGTAGCCCCTCGGGCCGCAGCCGCGCAGGACCAGCACGGAGCCGGCGTCGACGTCGAGGTCGGGGTCGTCGATGCGGGCGTGGAGGTCCTCGATGGAGTCGAAGACCACCGCCCGGCCGCGGTGCCGCATGAGGTGCGGCGAGGCCGCGGCCGGTTTGATCACCGCGCCGGACGGCGCGAGGTTGCCGCGCAGGACGGCGATGCCCCCGTGCGCGACCAGCGGCTCCGCGCGCGGCCGGATCACCTGCGGGTCCCAGATCGGGGCGTCGTCGAGGGTGTCGACCAGCGGCCTGCCGGTGACGGTGAGCGCGGTCGGGTCGAGCAGGTCGCGGACCTGGGCCAGCACGGCGCGCAGGCCGCCGGCGCGGTGGAGGTCCTCCATGAGGAACCGCCCCGCCGGGAGCAGGTCGACGAGCACCGGCACGCCCGAGCCGATGCGGTCGAAGTCGTCGAGCGTCAGGTCGATCCCCAGCCGGCCGGCGATGGCCAGCAGGTGGACGACGGCGTTCGTCGACCCGCCGATGGCGGCCAGCGCCACGACGGCGTTGGCGAAGGACCCCGCGGTGAGGAACGTCGAGGGCCGGCGGTCGGCGGCCACCATCTCCACCGCCAGCCGGCCGGTCCCGTGCGCGGCCTCCAGGAGGCGGCTGTCCGCGGCGGGGGTGCCGGCGACCCCGGGCACGACGGTGCCCAGCGCCTCGGCGACGAGCGCCATGGTCGAGGCGGTGCCCATCGTGTTGCAGTGCCCGCGGCTGCGGATCATCGCCGACTCCGACCGAGTGAACTCCTCCGCTGACAGCGTGCCGGCGCGGACCTCCTCGGAGAGCCGGAACACGTCGGTGCCGCAGCCCAGCGGGACCCCGCGGAAGGTGCCGGTCAGCATGGGCCCGCCCGGGACGACGGCGGCGGGCAGGTCGACCGACGCGGCGGCCATGAGCAGCGACGGGATCGTCTTGTCGCACCCGCCGAGCAGCACCAGCCCGTCGACCGGGTTGGCGCGGAACATCTCCTCCATCTGCATCGCGGCCAGGTTGCGCCAGAGCATCGCCGTGGGCCGGACCTGCGTCTCGCCCAGACCGAGCACGGGCATCTCCAGCGGGGTGCCGCCCGCAGCGAGGATCCCGTCCCGGACGGCGGCCGCGACCTCGGTGAGGTGCCGGTTGCACGGCACGACGTCCGAGGCGGTGTTGGCGATGGCGATCTGCGGGCGGCCGAACGCGTCGTCCGGGACGCCGCGGCGCATCCACGCCCGGTGGATGTAGGCGTTCTTGACGTCGCCCGAGTACCAGGCCGCGCTGCGCAGGGTCACGCCCGCCATCCTGGCGCCGTGTCGAGGTCCATGCGTGCGGTCGTGCTCTCCGGTCCGGGCGTCTGCGCGGTCGAGGAGGTGCCCGCGCCGGTCGCCGCCCCGGGCGAGGTGGTCGTCGACGTCGAGCGGGTCGGCGTCTGCGGCACCGACGTCGAGCTCTTCACCGGCGAGCTGTCCTACCTGCAGACGGGGCACTCCTCGTACCCGCTCCGGCCGGGCCACGAGTGGTGCGGCCGGGTCACCGGGGTCGGCGACGGCGTCGACCCGGCCTGGCTCGGTCGTCGGGTCACGGGCGACACGATGCTCGGCGACCGGGTCTGCCGCCGGTGCCGGCGGGGGCGACAGCACGTGTGCGAGGAGCGTCAGGAGGTCGGCATCCGGGGCGGCCGGCACGGTGCGCTGGCCGAGCAGCTCGCCGTCCCGGTGTGGTCGCTGCACGAGCTGCCCGACTCCGTCGACGCGGCGCTCGGCGCCCTCGTCGAGCCCGGAGGCAACGCCTGGCGGGCGGCACGGGCAGCCGGGGTGGCCTCCGGCGACCGCGCGCTGGTGATCGGGCCCGGGACGATCGGTCTGCTGTCGGCGATGTTCCTCCGCGCGGTGGGCGCCGAGGTGCACCTGCTCGGCGTCACCGAGCCCTCGCTCGACTTCGCCCGCGGTCTCGGCTTCGCCGGTGCCTGGACCCGCGACACCCTCCCGGACCTGCCCTTCGACGCCGTCGTCGACGCCTCGACCGCCCCCGGGTCCCCGGCGCTGGCCCTGGACCTCGTCGAGCCCGCCGGCCGCATCGTCTGCATCGGCATCGCCGGCACGCCGAGCACGATCGACACCCGGACGCTGCTGCTCGAGGACGTCACGGCGGTCGGGATCCTCTCGGCGTCCCCGGGGCTGGCTCCCACCATCGCCGCCTACCGGACCGGTGCGGTCGACCCCCGGCCGCTGGTCGCCGCCACCGTCGGTCTCGCGCAGGTCGGTGCGGTGCTCGCCGGCGGGCGCCCGGAGGGCAGCGGCGCCGGACCCAAGGTCCACGTCGACCCGCGACTCCGCGACTGAGCGGTGTGGCACCGGCGTGCCGCTCGACGACGAGGCACTCGGTCCGATCCTCGCTCCGGTCGGCGGACGGGCCGGCCGGCCGGGGGACGGACACCGTCACCGCGTCGGCGCCGTGCTGCGAGCGCGTCCCCACGACGGTCGGGGCACAGTGACGGTCATGGCTCCCCGCACCCCGGCCGACGTCACCGCGCTGCCCCTCGAGACGAAGGCCGCGCTGCTCTCCGGCCAGGACTTCTGGTCCACCCCGCCGGTCGAGGAGGCCGGCCTGCCCTCGGTGGTGCTCACCGACGGCCCGCACGGAGTGCGCCGCCAGGAGGGGGACTTCGACCGGATCGGGCTGCTGCAGAGCCTCCCGGCCACCTGCTTCCCGCCGGCCGTCGCCGTCGGGTCGAGCTGGGACCCGGAGCTGGCCGAGCGGATCGGCGCGGCGGTCGGCGTGGAGGCTCGCGCCCTCGGCGTGCCGGTCGTCCTCGGCCCGGGCGTGAACATCAAGCGGTCCCCGCTGTGCGGGCGGAACTTCGAGTACTACTCCGAGGACCCGCTGCTGACCGGCGTGCTCGGTGCCGCGCACGTCCGCGGTCAGCAGGCGCAGGGCGTCGGCGCCTCGGTCAAGCACTTCGCGGCGAACAACCAGGAGACGCAGCGCATGCAGGTCAGCGCCGACGTCGACGAGCGGACCCTGCACGAGATCTACCTGCCCGCCTTCGAGCGGATCGTCACCGAGGCGCGGCCGGCCACGGTCATGTGCGCCTACAACCGGGTCAACGGCGTCTACGCGTCGCAGAACCACTGGCTGCTCACCGAGGTGCTCCGCGAGCAGTGGGGCTTCGCGGGCGTCGTCGTCTCCGACTGGGGCGCCGTCGACGACCGGGTCGCCGCGCTGGCGGCCGGCCTGGACCTGCAGATGCCCGGCGACTCCGGCGCCGGCAACCGGCTCGTCGTCGACGCCGTCCGCGCCGGGGAGCTCGACGAGGCCCTCGTCGACCGCAGCGTGCGGCGGGTGGCCGCGCTCGCCGACCTGGTGACCGAGCCGACCGCGGGCTTCGACGCCGACGCCCACCACGCGCTGGCCCGCGAGCTCGCGGCCGGCTGCGCGGTGCTGCTCAGGAACGACGGCGCCGTGCTGCCGCTGGCGCCGGGCACGCGGGTCGCCGTGGTCGGCGAGTTCGCCCGGGCGCCGCGCTACCAGGGCGGCGGCAGCTCGCACGTCAACGCCACCCGGGTCGACGACGCGCTGACCGCCCTGCGGGACCTGCACGACGGGGCCCTCGCCTTCGCCCCCGGCTTCACCCTCGACGGGTCCGGCGACGCCGTGGCGCTGCGCGAGGAGGCCCTCGCCGTGGCCCGCGACGCCGACGTCACCGTGGTCTTCGCCGGGCTGGCCGAGTCCGACGAGTCCGAGGGGTTCGACCGGACCACGATCGACCTGCCCGCCGCCCAGGTGGAGCTGATCCGGGCGGTGGCCGCGGCCGGCGCGCGGACGGTCGTCGTGCTGTCCTCCGGCGGCATCGTGTCCCTGGAGGGCTGGCACGACGACGTCGACGCCGTGCTCGCCGGGTTCCTGCTGGGGCAGGCCGGCGGCGGCGCGCTGGCCGACCTGCTCACCGGCGCCGTGAGCCCCTCCGGGCGCCTGGCCGAGACGATCCCGCTGCGCCTGGCGGACACCCCCAGCCACCTGAACTTCCCCGGCGAGCAGGGGCACGTCCGCTACGGCGAGGGCGTGATGGTCGGCTACCGGCACCACGTGACCGTCGACCGTCCCGTGCGCTACCCGTTCGGCCACGGGCTGGGCTACACGACCGTCGAGACCGGTGACCTGCGGGTGACGGCGACCGGCGACGACAGCGCCACCGTCTCGGTGACCGTGACCAACACCGGGAACCGGGCCGGGAAGCACGTCGTGCAGGTCTACGTCGCGACGACGGCCGGCCCTGTCCGCCGCCCGGCCCGGGAGCTGCGCGCCTTCACGAAGCTGTCGCTGGAGCCCGGGGAGTCCCGGACGGTGGACCTCGACCTGGACCGCCGCGCCTTCGCCTACTGGGACGTCCGGGAGCACGGCTGGGTCGTGCCGCCGGGCGAGTACACCGCGCAGGTCTGCGCCGACGCCGCCGAGGTCCTGGCCGAGGAGACGGTGACGCTGGCCGGCGACACGGTCGTCCCGGAGCTCACGCTCGGCTCGTCGGTGGCCGAGTGGTTCGGCCACCCGGTCGTCGGGACGCCGCTGCTGGAGGGCTTCCTGGCGTCCATGCCCGACGGCGCCGCCGAGGTGCACGAGGGCATGCTGCAGATGATCGGCTCGATGCCCATGCGCCGGTTCGCCGCCGACTTCGGCGCCGCCATCCCGCCGGCCGAGCTCGACCGGCTGGTCGCGGTGGCACGGGCCGCGCGCGCCGGCTGACGGCGCCCACCCCAGTGTGGTGCAGCGGGAGGCTGCACCCGGCGCGCACCTGCTCCGCCTGGGCCTTGCCGTCGACCGGCGGACCGGTGCCCTCGGCCGGCAGCAGGGTCTGGAAGGGGAAGACCCGGGTGGTGTCGCTGATGACCGGGACGACGGTCACCACGCCACGAGCCAGCCGACCGGCCACCGCGTTGGCGCGGTCGTTGCTGACGACCACCGCGGGTCGGCGCGTGCCGGCCTCGCTGCCGCGGACGGGCTCGAGGTCGACGAGGCGGATCTCACCGCGCAGCACCGTCGCGCCCGTCGCCCGCCGTCGTCTGCCAGTCGGCCGCCTCACCCGACGCCCGCCCACTCCTCCCACGCGGCTGCGTACTCCTCCTCCGGGTCCGGGTGGCGGAGGAGCCGGATGGCGTGGTGCAGAGCTGCCGACCGGGACCTCGGGCCGGCCGTCCCGGCGTGGTCGTCGAGGACCGCGGCGTCCTCCTCGGTCAGGCTGACGCTCAGCTCCACACCGCGGTGCCACTCCGGTAGCACCACCGGTGCCCTGGTCCCGGCGGGATGCCGACGTGTGCCGGGCGAGGTGCTGCCCGGCTGCGCCGGCGCAGCGCGGCCCTGTCGTCCGGACCGGCGGTCGTGCCAGGGTGGGGTGCGCCCACGGGGGACGGCAGCGCGGACGAGGAGGTCGGCCGATGACCGAGGACCTGACACCGCGGCACGCCGTCCGGGCGTCCGACGCCGAACGGGAGGCGGTGGTGACCCGGCTGCAGACCGCCATGGCGGAGGGGCGGATCACCGTCGACGAGTTCGGGGAGCGGGCCCAGGCCGCCTACGCGGCGACGGTCACCGACCAGCTCGCCCCGCTGCTCGCCGACCTGCCGGCCCGGGCGGCCGACGCGCAGGTCGAGATCGTGGGGAGCCGCCCGCCTGCGCGACGGTCCACCGTCGTGGGCGACGTCCGGCTCGACGCCCGCTCCCCGCTGCCGCAGCGGGTCAGGACCGGACTGGGCGACATCCGGGTCGACCTGCGGGCGCTGCGCACGGACGCCGGGGTGGTCGAGCTGGAGCTGACCACGGTGGTCGGCGACGTCGACGTGGTCGTCGCCGAGGGGGTGGACGCCGAGCTGGACGGCTGGACGGTCATCGGCGACCGGAAGGTCGACCTGGCGCCGGTGCCGCGGCTGGCGGGCACCCCGCGCATCGTCGTGCGGGCACACGCGCTGATCGGGGACCTGCGGCTGCGCAGCCTCGGTCCCGGCGAGTCGGCCAGCGGCTGGCGGGCGCTGCTCGACCGGCTCGCCCAGCGTCCGCGACCGACCGGGCCCTGACCCGGCCGCCCGCCTGCCGACCCCGGTGGAGCCCGGCGCCGGCCGGGTCGGTGGACGACGCTCGGGTCAGACGCGGACCGGGTCGTCGTCGAGGTCCTCGCGTCGGGACGTCCTCCCTCACCGCAGCGCGTCCTCCCTCACGTCCCACGGTCGGGGAGGACGCGCCACGATCAGGTCACCTGATCATCGCCGCCGACACCCCTCAGTCCCGGTCGCGCCGGCGCTCGATCGCGTCGAGCACCGTCTTGCGTCCCTTGCCGAGCTCCCGCTCCGCCTGCTCGGCGCGGTCGAGCTGGGAGTCGCCGTGCATCCGCGAGACCCGCCTGCGCGCCTCGGTGGCGTCGACGTCGACCAGCTCGGCGGCCCTGCGCGCCTCCTTGGCGGCGTCGGTGTCGGCGACGTGCTGCTCCTCGCCGTGCCGCTTGCGGGAGTCGGTGGCCCGCTTCTCCTCGTCGCTGAGCAGGTGCCAGGCGGCGTCGGGCAGGTAGCGCTTCGTCCCGTCGCTGCCGCGCGCCCGTTCGCCGCCCTCGGCGGTGTGCCAGTCCTGCTCGGTCCACTCCTGCAGGTGCCGCTGCGACGCGGTGCGCTCGCCCTCGTGCCGGTAGCCGCCGCCCTGCGCCTCGTACTCGTAGGCGAGCAGCTGGCTCTTCCGCGCGCTCCACTGGCCGGGCCGGCCGCCCCTGTCCCCGGTCTTGATCTCCTCCTTGAGCCGTGCGCGCAGCTCCGGGTCCGTGTAGTCCTCGGCGTAGTCCTCCGCCGACTTCCCGCTCATGGGTCCGCCGGTACCCGCGCGGCGGCGATCGCACCCGCGTGGTTGCCTGCACCGGTGACAGTGCCGACTGAGGGACGGTCGACGGAGGAGCGGTCCCGGGGGCCGCTGGCCGGGCTGCTGGTGGCCGACTTCTCGCGCGTCCTCGCCGGGCCCTACGCCACGATGCTGCTCGCCGACCTCGGCGCCGAGGTGGTCAAGGTCGAGGGCCCGGGGGGTGACGACACCCGCACCTGGGCGCCACCGCTGCGCGACGGCGTCTCGACGTACTACCTGGGGATCAACCGGAACAAGCGCTCGGTGGTCCTCGACCTCAGCGTCGACGACGACCTCGCCGCCGCGCGCGAGCTGGCCCGCCGCGCCGACGTGCTGGTCGAGAACCTCCGCCCCGGCGGGCTGGCGCGGTTCGGGCTGGGCTACGACGAGGTGGCGGCGACCAACCCCGGCGTCGTCTACGCCTCGATCAGCGGTTTCGGCAGCGGGCCGGAGGGCCGGTCGCTGCCCGGCTACGACCTCATCGTGCAGGCGGTGTCGGGGCTGATGAGCCTCACCGGTGACGCCGACGGCAGCCCGTACCGCGCCGGCGTCGCCGTGATCGACGTGGTCACCGGGCTGCACGCCGCCGTCGGGGTGCTCTCCGCGCTGCACGCGCGGGCCGGCACCGGCCGCGGGCAGCACGTCGAGGTGGACCTGCTGTCCTCGGCGCTGTCGGGGCTGGTCAACCAGACCTCGGCCGTCGTCGCCGGCGGCGTCGTCCCGTTCCGGATGGGCAACAGCCACCCGAGCCTCTTCCCCTACGAGCCGCTGCCGTGTGCCGACGGCGACCTGGTGGTGGCCGCGGGCAACGACGGCCAGTTCCGGAGGCTGGTCGGCGTCCTCGGGGTGCCGGAGCTCGCCGACGACCCGCGCTTCGCGCGCAACGAGGGCCGCGTGGCCAACCGCCGCGAGCTGCGCGCCCTGCTGGTCGAGCGGCTGCGCACCCGCGCCAAGGACGAGTGGTTCGCCGACATCACCGCCGCCGGGGTGCCGTGCGGGCCCATCAACACGGTGGACCAGGGCGTGGCCCTGGCGCAGCGGCTGGGCCTGGACCCGGTGGTCGCCGTCGGCGGCGTCCCGTCGGTGCGCCACCCGATCCGCCTGTCGGCCACCCCGGCGGGCTACTGGCTGCCGCCGCCCGGGCTCGACGAGCACGGCGCGGAGGTCCGCCGCTGGCTGGCTGCCCCCGAGGACTGATCAGCGGCCGGGAGGTGCGGCGCGCACGTGGATGCGCTCGCCCTGCGGGCCGTAGAGGGCGAGCAGCTCGGCGGGACGGTCGTCGGGGTTGCCGAGCCAGTGCGGGGTCCGGGTGTCGAACTCGGCCACCTCACCGGGCGTGAGCACGACGTCGGCGTCGCCGAGCAGCAGCCGCAGCCGCCCGGACAGCACGTAGACCCACTCCCAGCCCTCGTGCGACCGCTGCTCGCCCGGCTCCCCGCCCCAGTGCGGCGGGAGCACCTGCTTGTAGGCCTGCAGCCCACCGGGGCGCCGGGTGAGCGGGATGAACGTCGCGCCGTGCCGGGTGATCGGCTTCAGGCGCACGCGTGGGTCACCGGTCTCGGGGGCGTCGACCAGCTCGTCGAGCGGCACCTGGTGGGCACGGGCCAGCGGGAGCAGGAGCTCCAGCGTGGGGCGGCGCTGTCCGCTCTCCAGCCGCGACAGGGTGGACACCGAGATGCCGGTGTCCTCCGACAGCTGGGTCAGCGTCGCCCCGCGGCGGCGGCGCAGCTCGCGCAGCCGGGGGCCGACGGCGGTGAGCACGTCGTCGAGGTCGGGCACGTCGTCGGGCACGCCGCCGAGTTTGCCACTCCGGCAAGGGTTTTTGCCAAGTGGGTGCGGCCGGGTGCACCGTCTCCGGCATGGACGAGACGTACGACGTGGTGGTCATCGGCGGGGGAGCGGCGGGCCTGTCGGGGGCCCTGGCACTGGGACGGGCGCGGCGGTCGGTCGCGGTCGTCGACGACGGGACGCCGCGCAACGCGCCGGCGCACGAGATGCACAACTACCTCGGCCGCGACGGCACGCCGCCGGCCGAGCTGCGGTCGGCCGGCCGGGCCGAGGTCGCCGGCTACGGCGTCGCGCTGGTCGACGACCGGGTGACCGCGGTCGGCGGCTCGGCCGGCTCCTTCACCGTCGAGACGGCCGGCGGGCGGGTGCTCGGCGCGCGCCGGCTGCTGGTCACCACCGGCCTGGTCGACGAGCTGCCCGACGTCCCCGGCGTGCGGGAGCTGTGGGGGACCGACGTCCTGCACTGCCCGTACTGCCACGGCTGGGAGGTGCGCGACCAGCCGATCGGCGTGCTGGCCACCGGCCCCATGGCGGTGCACCAGGCGCTGCTGTGGCGCCAGCTGAGCGGCGACGTCGTCCTCTTCCGGCACGGGGCGGTCCTGTCCGGCGAGGAGGCCGAGCAGCTCGCCGCGCGGGGCGTGACCGTGCTCGAGGGCCCGGTCGCCACGCTGGAGACCGACGGCGGCCGGCTCTCCGGCGTCCGCCTGGCCGACGGCGAGGTGGTGCCCCGCGCGGCGGTGGTCGTCACGCCCCGGTTCACCGCCCGCTCGGCGGTGCTCGCCGGGCTGGGCCTGGAGGCGGTGCCCTTCGAGATGGGTCCGCACGTGGTCGGCAGCCGCATCCCGGCCGACCCGCGCGGCGCCACCGCGGTGCCCGGGGTGTGGGTCGCCGGCAACGTCGCCGACCCCGGCGCGCAGGTGATCGGCGCGGCGGCCGCGGGGCTGATGGCCGGCGCGCAGATCAACGCCGACCTGGTGGCGGAGGAGACCTGGGCCGCGGTGGAGGTCGTCCGCGCGCAGGCGGACCCGGAGTTCGGCGAGGCGTGGTGGGAGGAGCGCTACCGCTCGCACGGCTCCGGCGCGTGGAGCGGCCGGGTCAACGACGTCCTGGCCGCCGAGGCCGCCGAGCTGCCACCGGGCCGCGCGCTGGACGCCGGGGCCGGCGAGGGCGGGGACGCCGTCTGGCTGGCCCGGCGCGGCTGGGAGGTGACCGCCCTCGACCTGTCGAGGACCGCGCTCGACCGGGCCGCCGCGGCGGCGCGGTCCGCGGGGGTGCGGATCGAGACGCGGCACGCGGACGTCACCGCCTGGGAGCCCGGCGAGGAGCGCTGGGACCTGGTCACCGCGTCGTTCCTGCACCTCCTGCCCGACCGCCGCGACGACGTGCTGCGCCGGCTGGCCGCGGCGGTCGCGCCCGGCGGCACGCTGCTGGTGACCGCGCACGACGGCGGCGACTGCTCCCGCGGCGTGCAGCGGCCGGGGCTGCCCGGGTGGTACGCCACCGGCGAGCAGATGGCCGCCGTCCTCGACCCCGCCGACTGGGCGGTCGAGGCGGCCGAGACGCGCCCCCGGGACGCCCGCGGCCACGAGCACGGGTCGGTGCACGTGGCCGACACCGTCCTGCGGGCCCGGCGCCGTCAGTCCTCGTCGTCCCGGGTGTAGAGCAGCCGGAGCCGGGCCGGCGGGGTGAACGGCCGCCAGTCCTCGCGGGTCTGCGCCAGGCGGTCGGCCACCAGCCACAGCACCGCCGGGTCGTGCCCCATGCCGAGGTGGCTGGCGTGCACGCCGACGTTCTCCGCGCGCGGGCCGGGCTCCTGCCGGCAGGCGCGCCAGTCGACGACGCCGTCCCACGGGGAGTAGACGGCGGTGCTGGGCACGGGCAGGGAGCCGCCCAGGCCGCCGCGCGGCCGGCCCGAGACGGAGTGCAGGTGCCGGTAGCGGTCGTAGGCGCGGGCGCCGGGCGTCCCGTCGGCGGGCCGCCCGGCCAGGCCGAACGGGGAGCCGAGGCTGACCACCTGGCGGACCAGCCGCGGCACCCGGAGCGCCAGCCGCCGGGCGTAGATGCCGCCGAGGCTCTGCCCGACGACGCTGACCGGCCCGCCGTGCTGCTCGGCCAGCCGCGTGACCAGCTTCGGCAGCGCCTCGGTGATCTCCTTCGTCGGCCCGCGGTTGCGGCCGAGCTCCCACCCGACCACCGGGTACCCCAGCCCGCGCACCCAGCGGCGCAGGGTCACCGTCGAGGCGTCGGAGGCGAGCAGCCCCGGCAGCACGAGGACCGCGTGCGGCTCGCCGCGCGGGGCGCCGCGCAGCAGGGGGTAGGTCAGCGCGAGGGCGCCGGCGCTGGCCGCCGCCCGGACCGGCTCGGTCGCCGCGAGCAGGCCGGCTCGGCGGCGGTCGGCGGACCGGGCCCCAGCGGGTTCGGATCGGGTGGACATCGGGGCGCCTCCTGGCAGCGGTTCCCGGCGCCCATACCCGCCCGGACGCCTCCGACCCGCGGGCATGACGCGGGCCACACCCGGCCTCCCGCCCCGCCGCCCGGGGCGCGCGGGCATCGGCGCAGGTGGGCGCGACGGACGGGTCCTCGAGGGGACGGCGGCCGGCAGGGTCCCGCGTCATGCCGGGGGCCCCAGGGGGTCTTCACCCGTACAGCCCAGCGGCGACGGCGCCGCACCGGGCGACGGATGAGCAGGAGACCCCTCATGACCCGCACCCTCACGCGTTGCGCCTTCTGCCTCGCCGCGAGCGCCGCGCTCGTCACCGGCGTGGCCGGGACCGCCGGCGCCCAGCCGGTCCAGGACGGCCTGGTCAACGTGGCCGTCGGCGACGTCACGATCCTCGAGGACGTCAACGTGGCGCTGGCGGCCCAGGTCGCGGCCAACATCTGCGGCGTCAAGGTCGGGCCGGTGGCGGTCCTGGGGCGCGCCGTCGACCGCAGCGGCGAGACGTCCACGGTCTGCACCACCGACCAGGGTCCGGTCGACCTCGAGCAGAACTGACCGGACCGGGGTGCGGCCGGCCCGGCCGCACCCCTCGGACCCCTCGGCCGGGGACCGTGCCCCCCGTACCCGGCCGAGGGCCCCGCTCAGTGCCGGTGCAGCAGGCCGCGCTGGGCCATGTCGGCGGTCGCCAGCACCTCGATGAGGAACTCCGACGCCGCGCCGGCCACGGCGGGCACCTCCTCCGCCGGGGTCTCGCGCAGCACCTCGAGCAGGACCTCGTGGTGCACGCGGACCACCTCGAGGATGCTCAGCCCGTCGGTGACGGCGGCCCGTCCCAGCTCGTAGCCGCGGTGCAGCGCGGCCTCCGTGCGGCGCGGCAGGTAGGCCAGGAACGCCACCCGGTAGTCGCGGGTCAGCTGGCCGGTCGCCGTCATGCCGTCCGGCTGCCCGGCGTCGACCTGCTGCGCGACGTCGACCGGCCCGGGGCGACCAGCCGGTCGAGGACGTCGAGCCCCTCCTCCAGGTCGAGCGCGGTCCGCAGCGGTCCGGTGTCCATGCCGAGCGCCACCATGGCGAACGCGACGTCGGGCCGGATGCCGACGACGACCGTCACCGCACCGCGCAGCCGCGCCACCTCGGCGATGGTGCGCAGGGTCCGTGTGCCGAAGGAGTCGAGCACGTCGAGCGCGGCGACGTCGATGACCACCCCGCGCGACCGGTCCCGCCCGATCCGCTCGACGAGGTCGTGCTGGAAGTCGGTCATCTGGGTGTCGTCGAGGGCCGTGTGGATCGAGGCGATCAGGTAGGGCCCCTGCCGCAGGATCGAGACGAGCCTGGGTCCGGTCGTCGTCACGGTCCGCCCGTTCCGTCCTCCCGGGCGGCCGTGTAGCCGAGCAGCCGCTCGGCCTCCTCCAGACCGCCCTGCAGGTCCCCGATGGTGTCCATCTTGCTGAGGTCGACGCCGATGGTGACCAGCGTCTGGGCGATGAGCGGCGACAGCCCGGTGATGATCACGCTGGCGCCCATGAGGCGGGAGGCGTCGACCGTGCGCACCAGGTGGTCGGCGACGGACTCGTCGACCTCGGGGACGCCGGTGATGTCGATGACGACGACCCGCGCCCGGTGGGTGCGGATCCCGTTGAGCAGCTGGTCGGTGAGCTGGCGGGCCCGCTCGCTGTCGAGGACGCCGATGATCGGCAGGATCAGCAGCCGCTCGCGGACCGGCAGGACCGGCGTGGACAGCTCCCGGATCGAGTCCTGCTGCTGGCGGATGACCCGCTCCCGCTCCTCGACGAAGCTGACGGCGACCGTGTTGGCGATGCGGTTGGCCGCCGGCTCGTAGGCGTCGAGCACCCGGTTGAGCAGGGCGAAGTCGCGCTGGTACTTCTCGAACAGTGACCGGGCGAGCACGTCGCGGAGCAGCAGGACGATGCCCACCACCTCGTGCGTCTCCACGCCGCGCGGGATGATCCGCTCCGACAGGTCCCGCGCGTACCGCTGCAGCGCCTGCACGCTGCCGGTCTCGAGCACCTCGACGTAGTTGTCGTAGACCGAGGTCGTCTCCGCGGCCATCTCCTGCGGGGTCATCGCGTGCAGCAGGCCGGCCCCCTGGATGCGCTCGGCCCACTCGTGGCGCAGCCGGGTGCGGTGCTCGCGCAGGTGCGCCACCAGCTGGGGGAGCAGCTGGTCCTCCGCCGTCGCCATGAGACCCGCCTCGTCGATCCTGTCGGCCACGATCGCCCCCTGGTCCTGGGTCATCGGTCACCACACCATCTCGTCATCGTCACCGTCGTGCCGCGGCCGGGCTCGGACACGACCGCGAACTCGTCCATCAGCCGCCGGGCGCCGGGCAGTCCCATCCCCAGCCCGTGGTACGTGCTGTAGCCGTCCTGCATGGCGAGGCCGACGTCGGCGATCCCCGGGCCGGCGTCGCGGGCCACCACCTGCACGCCGCGGCGGGGCCGGTCGAGCAGCTCCACCACCACCTCGCCGGTGCCGGCGAAGCGCACGATGTTGCGCGCCATCTCCGACACCGCCGTCGCGATCAGCGTCAGGTCGGTGGGGGCGAAGCCCAGGCGGCCGGCGAGCTCACGGGCGGCCTGGCGGGCGGCGACGATGTCGGCGTCGCCGGAGATCGGGACCCGGACGGCGTCGTCCCGCTGCTGGCCGCGGTCGAGCAGGGGCCGGCTGAGCCGCGCGCAGAGGTCGCACTCGAGCAGGTGCTGCCCGGCCTCCACCTCGCGCTGGCGCCGGCGGTCCCCGCCGGAGAGGGCCAGCAGCACCGGCCGGCACCGGTCGGTCGGCGGTTCGGCGTGGTCGCGGGCGAGCAGGTACTCCACGCGCAGCCGGGCCCGCGCGCGGTTGAGCTGCGCCGCCACGGCGCCCGCGGTCGAGCCGGTCTCCGCGGCCAGCGAGCGGGTGTCGCGGCCCGACACCTCGTGCGCGAGCAGCGCCTCGCGGTCCCGGTCGGGGAGCCGGGCCAGCGCCTCGGCGACGGCCGTCCGCTCCTCGGCGGCCAGCAGTCCCTCGTCCGGCGCGTCCGGCAGCCGCAGGTCGACCACCCGGTGCTGGTTGCGGCGCTGCCGGTCCTGGTCGCGCCAGGAGGTGGCGACGACGTTGCGCGCCGTCGCGATGGCGTACGGCTCGAGCATCCCGGGCTCGACGCGGCCGGCGGCGGCCAGGACCCGCACGAGGGTCTCCTGGACCAGGTCCTCGACCGCGGTCGCGTCGGCCACCCGGGCCGCGACGACGCGGCGCACCATGGGGATGAGCGAGGCCACGTCGTCGTCGCGTCCGACGTCCGACGCCGGTCCGGCGGACTCCGCGGCCCCCATCCCGCGGACGCTACGCCCGGGCGGCCGTCCCGGCGTCCTCTCCGGGCACCGGAACGGTCGCGGTCCCGGGTCCTTGCTCAGTCGCCGGGCGGCAGGACGCGGGGGACGAAGACCTCGTCGATCGGGCGCGGGCCGACGTACTGCCGGCACGTGCACGGCACCCAGGTGTGTCCGGCCCAGCGGCCGCGCTTGTCGTAGGAGTCGCGGCGCAGCTCGGCGTAGCAGGTGTTGGTCCCGGTGTCGTGCTGGCTCAGCGTGTGCCCGCAGCCGCACAGGGGGGTCGGGTTCGGCGGCGGTCCCGCGGGACGGCGCCGCCCGACCCGGCCGGCCACGAAGCCGACGGCCAGCAGGGCCGCACCGATCACCAGGCTGACTGGTTCCACCGTCCGAGCTCCTCCCGCCGCGTTGCCTCCCGACGGTAACGCCGGGAGGGCGACGGCGGTGCCCCGCCGGTGTCTCCCGGGGCGTTCCGGACGACGGCGACCCCGGGGCCCGGCCCTCCCGGGGCGTTCTCCGGCCTCCCGGGGTGCTGCAGGACCCCGGGAGGCCGGGCGACACCCCGAGAGCGGGCCGCGGGCGCCGGGCTCAGGTGTCCTGCTTGCCCCGGCCGCTGACGGCGTCGCGGAGGTGGTCGACCAGCGCGGCGACCGGGCCGAGCGCCGTCCGGATGCCACCCTCGTTGGGCACCAGAGGGTGCGGCCGGGTCGGCGCGATCGCCTTGACCCGCTCGACCTGGCGCGCCATCTCCACCAGCTGCGCCCGGTCGAACGTCGCCTTGAGCTCGGTGAACATCCGGCTCTCCTCGTGCTCGACGTGCGTGCGGATCTCGTGGATCAGCGTCCGGATCTCCACGTCGTACTGCTCGTCGGCCGGGTCGAGGCGCTCCAGGCGCTTCATCGTCTCCTCGGCCAGGTCGTGCTCGTGCTTGGACCGCTCGGCCTCCTCGGCGTCCACCTCGTCCTGCACGCGCGGGTAGACCTGGGTCTCCTCGGCCACGGAGTGCTTGACCAGGCCGATGCTGACCTCGTCGACGAGGGCGCGCTTGCGGGCCAGCACGTCCTCGCCGGTCCGGCCCATGAGCCCCTCGAGCTCGGTGAAGACGCGGTCGAACTCGCGGTGGTCGGCGCTGAGCAGTTCCACCACGTCGCGTTCGGTCTCGGTCACGGGGTGCCTCCTGGTGGTCGGGGCCGGGGGAGTACCCCGGTCACCCGGTCGTGCACCGTTCCGCACGGTCCCGTGTCGCCCGATCGTGGGCGGTTGACCTGCTGTGACGCGGGGCACACCGGGATCGTGGAGTCCTACGCGGTCGGCTTCGCCCGGCCGGACCGGTGGTCGCGGGGGCGGCCGGCCGAAGACGGCCACCCGTGGCACGCCGTCGAGGCGCACCGTCCCGCCTCCGAGCTCGACGGGGAGGTGGAACTGGCGCTCTGCGGCGCGATCGTGCAGGTCTGGGGTTCCCAGCAGTGGGAGCGGGTGGGTGCGGGCCGCAGCGGCTGCCCCGAGTGCCGCCGCCTGTCCGGGCTGGCGCTGCGCGCGCCGCTCAGCCGGGCCGGCTGAGCAGCGCGATCCGGTGGGTCAGCGGCGCCGGCCGCTGATCGCCGACAGGCCGGTGATCTCCCGGCCGACGATGAGCGCCTGCACGTGGTCGGTGCCCTCGAAGGTGTAGATGGCCTCGATGTCGGCGTGGTGCCGCGCGACGTGGTGCTCGAGCAGGATGCCGTCGCCGCCGAGGAGGTCGCGGGCGTCGGCCACGATCCGCCGGGCGGTCGCCGCGCAGTGCCGCTTGGCCAGCGAGGCCATGGCGGGGGTCATCCGCCCGGCGTCGGCCAGGCTGGACAGCCGCCAGCACATGAGCTGCATGCCGGTGATGTCGGCGAGCATCGTGGCGAGCTTCTCCTGCACCAGCTGGTAGCCGGCGATGGGCTGGCCGAACTGCTCGCGCCGCAGCGTGTGCTGCAGGGCCAGCTCGTAGGAGCCGGTGGCCAGGCCGAGGGCGCGCCAGGCCACGGTGTAGCGGGTGCGGTCGAGGATGGTCGAGACGTCCTTGAAGCTGTGGCAGTTCTCCAGCCGGTTCTCCGCCGGCACCCGCACACCCTCCAGCGTCAGCTCGGCCTGCCACACCGCCCGCAGCGCCGTCTTGCCGGTCATCACCGTCGCGGTGAACCCCGGGGTGCCCTTCTCGACGACGTAGCCGCCGACCGCGCCGTCCTCACCGCGCGCCCACACGATGACGTGGTCGGCGATCGACCCGTTGCCGATCCACTTCTTCGCGCCGTCGAGGACGTATGAGTCGCCGTCGCGGCGGGCGCGGGTCTCCAGGGCGACGGCGTCCGAGCCGTGCCCGGGCTCGGTCAGGCCGAAGGCGCCGATCTCCTCCATGCGGGCCATCGGCGGCAGCCACCGCTCGCGCTGCTCCTCCGAGCCCAGCAGCGCGATCGACTGCATGGCCAGGAAGCTGTGCACGCCGTTGAACGTGCCGACGCTGCCGTCGGCGCGCGCCAGTTCCGCGGCGACCAGGCCGGCGGCGACGGCGCTCATGCCCGGCGAGCCGTAGCCCTGCACGGTGCCGCCGGCGATGCCCAGCTTCGCGAAGCCCGGCACCAGCTCGAAGGGGAACTCCGCGCGCTCCCAGTAGTCGTTGATCCGGGGCAGGACCTCCGTGTCGCACCACGCGCGCACCCGGTCGCGGACGTCGATCTCCTCGGGGGTGAGCAGGTCCTCGAGGGCGTAGAAGTCGGTGGTCGACGGCTCGGTCACGGTCCGACGCTACGCGCGGGTACGGCATGCTGCCGTGCGTGCGGATCGTGATCGCCCCCGACTCCTTCAAGGGCTCCCTGGCCGCCGCGGACGCCGCCGAGGCGGTCGCCCGCGGGCTGCTGCGCGAGCGTCCCGACGCCGAGGTGCTGCTGCGCCCGATGGCCGACGGCGGCGAGGGCACGGTGGCCGCCGCCCTCCGCGCCGGCTACACCCCGCGGACGGTCACGGTCACCGGCCCGGACGGCCGTCCGGTCGAGGCGGAGTTCGCCGTCGACGGGACGACGGCGGTGGTGGAGATGGCCACCGCGGCCGGCCTCGGGCTGCTCGACGAGCTCGCCCCGACCACCGCGACCACCCGCGGCGTCGGTGAGCTGCTGCTGGCCGCGCTCGACGCCGGCGCCACGCGCATCGTCATCGGCCTCGGCGGCAGCGCCACCACCGACGGCGGCGCCGGCCTGCTGCAGGCCCTGGGTGTCCGGCTGCTCGACGTCGACGGCTCCGACGTGCCGCCCGGCGGTGCGGGCCTGGCGCTCCTCGACCGCATCGACGCCGGCCTCCGCGACCCGCGGCTGGACGGCGTCCGCGTGGAGGTGGCCACCGACGTCGACAACCCGCTGACCGGGCCGACCGGCGCCGCCGCCGTCTACGGGCCGCAGAAGGGCGCCTCCCCCGAGCAGGTGGCCGAGCTCGACGCGGCGCTCGCCCGCTTCGCCGCCGTCGTCCGCCGCGACCTCGGGGTCGAGCTGGAGGGACCGCCGGCCATGGGCGCGGCCGGTGGCACGACGGCGGGCATCGCCGCCGTCCTCACCTCGTCGGTGACCTCCGGCGCGGAGCTGGTGGCCGACCTGGTCGGGCTGGACGACGCGCTGGCCGGCGCCGACCTCGCGGTGACGGGGGAGGGCAGCCTGGACTCCCAGACCCTGCGCGGCAAGGCGCCCGCGGTCGTGCTGGCGCGGGCCCGCGCGGCCGGGGTGCCGTGCGTCGGGCTGGCCGGGAGGGTGCAGCTGACCGAGGCCGAGCTGGCGGAGGCCGGGTTCATCGGCGCCGGTGCGCTCGTCGACGTCGAGCCCGACGTCGCCCGCTGCCTCGCCGAGCCCGCACCGGTGCTCGCCGACCTGGCGGCGCGGGTCCTGCCGGGCCACCTGCCTCAGGCGCCGAGCAGCCCCCGCACGTAGGCCGCCTGGCCGGCGTGCTGCAGGTCGTCGGAGAGCACGCTGACCAGCCGGACGCCGAGGGTCACCGGCGGGTCCCAGCGCTCGTCGACGACGCGGTCGAGGTCGTCGTCGGACAGGCCGCCGAGGAACTCCGTGCTGCGCGCCAGCACCGCGTCGGCGTACTCGAGCAGCAGGTCCGCCGAGGGCACCCGGACGGCGGCCACCTCGTCGCTGCTCATGCCGTAGCCGGTCGCGGCGTCGTCGACGGGGAGGGCGAACCGGCCCGCGAAGCCCTGCGCCGTCCACACCTGCTCGCTGCCGGCGACCTCGGCGAGGTGGTCGTCCTGCACGCGCAGCGCGTGCCAGGCCAGCCAGCCGATCGGGTTGGCGCCGGGGCCGGGCCGCTGCGCCAGCTGCCCGGGCGACAGGCCCTCGACGGCGGCGCGCAGGACCTCGCCGACCTGCGCGTAGGCGTGGGTGAGGAGGTCGCGGCTGCGCATGCCCGACCGCTACCCGTCCCGCTCGCGGGGGACGCCTCGGAACGGCGGGCGACGGTAGGTTGCGGTGTCCGCCCGGCCGTCGAGGGGTCCCCGCGTTGCCGTTCATCCTGCAGCGGGTGCTGCGCCTGGTCCGCCTGCGGCTGCCCGGCTGGCGGCTGCCCCTGGCCGTCGCGGTGCTGGTGTTCGTCACCAGCTGGGGCGCCATGGCCCTGGTCGAGCCGGCCGGCAGCGAGGTCGTCGCGCCCGCCAACTACTGGTGGTACTTCGTCGTCACCGCCGCCACCGTCGGCTACGGCGACTTCTTCCCGGTGTCGTTCGGCGGCCACGTGGTCGGCACCTACGTGATCGTCGGCGGCATCGTCACCCTGACCCTGCTGTTCACCGAGCTGGCCACCGCGCTGCAGACCGTGCGGGGCAAGCGGCTGAGAGGAGTGGTGGCCCTGGACCTGCGGGACCACGTCGTCGTCCTGGGCTACACGCCGGGGCGCACCGAGCGGATCGTCGCCGAGCTGACCGTCGAGCCGGGCACCCAGGTGGCGCTGTGCGCGTGGGACGAGGTGGCGGTCAACCCGATGCCCGAGCAGCCGGCGGTGTCCTTCGTCCGCGGCGACCTCACCCACGCCGACGTCATGCGGCGGGCCGGCGTCGACCGCGCGCGGACGGCGGTCGTCGACGGCCGCGACGACAACGAGACGCTGGCCATCGCGGTCGCCGTCGACCACGCCAACCCGCGGGTGCACATGGTGGCCGCCGTGCGCGACCTCGGCCGGCGCGACAGCCTGCGCTACGTCAACGCCGGCGTGCAGGTGGTGCAGTGGCACATGCCGTTCCTGCTGTCGGAGGAGGCGGCCGACCCAGGCCTGACCCAGGTCTACAACGAGCTGATGACCGCCGGCGGGCACGGCAACACCTACTCGGTGCGCGTGCCGCACGGCCTGCCGTACGCGACCTTCGGCGAGTGCCAGACCGCCTTCGGCCGCGACCACGGCGCCACGGTGCTGGCCCTGCGCACCGACGACGGCCTGCAGGTCAGCCCGCGGTGGGACACGCCCGTCCCGGAGGGCGCGACGCTGTACTACGTCGCCGACGAGCGGCTGGACCCCGCGCTGCTGACCGGCCGGCCCTGACCGGGCGGCGCCGACCTCTCAGAGCGCGCCGAACGCCGAGGCCAGCAGCGCGACCGCGCCGGCGACGGCGGCCAGCACGGCGAGCACGGCCAGCACCACCGGGACGACGACCCAGCGGCGCTTGAACCGCCACCGGCGCCGCGCCGGGCCCGCGGACCGGGGCGGCGACGTGGCCACGGGCGGCGGGGCCGGGGCCTGCCGGTGCGGACCACGCCCGAGGTGACCCTGCCGGCGCGGTGCCCGGCCGGGCGGGGCCTGCTCGACGGGGGCCTGGACGGGCGGGGCCTGTGGCGACGGGGCCTGCGGCGACGGGGCCTGTGAGGACGGTGTCCGCGGGGACGGCGCCGCTGACGCGGCCTGCCGGCGCTCCCTGCGCTCCTTGCGTTCCCGGCGCTTGTCGGCCAGGTAGCGCGCCTGCTCGCGCGCGTCCCGGGCCACCGTGCCGAGCACCGAGGCCAGCGCCCGCAGGTCGTCGGCGTCGAACCGCTCGACCCGCCCGCCCAGGGCGGCGCCGTCCCCGGCGGTGGGGGAGTCGTCGGACTCGTCGGTGTCCGGCGGCGTCCACGCGGTGTCGAGCCCGCTGCCGGAGAGGGCGCGCCGGAGCTCCCGGCGCGCCGCGGGCACGTCCATCCGCGCGGCGGGGTCCTTGGTGAGCAGCCCGCGCAGCACCGGCTCCAGCGCCCCGGCGCGCTCGGTCGGCGCGGGGTCGTCGGAGACGACGGCGAACAGGGTGGCCATCGGCTCGGCGCGCTGGAACGCGAGCCGGCCCTCGACGGCCGTGTACAGCGTGGCGCCGAGCGACCAGAGGTCGGTGGCGGGGCCGGCGTCCTCGCCGCGGGCGCGCTCGGGGGACATGAACGGCGGCGAGCCGATGACCGCCCCCGCCGTGGTGATCGACGGGTCGCCGGTGGCGACCGCGATGCCGAAGTCGGTGAGGTGGGCGGCGCAGTCGCGGCCGACCAGCACGTTGGCCGGCTTCACGTCGCGGTGCACGATGCCCACCGCGTGCGCGGCCTCCAGCGCGGCGAGCACGTCGAGCCCGATGCGGGCGACCGTGGTCCAGGGCAGGGGCCCGTGTCGCTGCACCACCTCCTGGAGGCTGCGCGAGTCGACGTGCTCCATGACCAGCCAGGGCCGGCCGTCCTCCTCCACGACGTCGTAGAGGGTGGTGACGTTCGGGTGCACCAGGCGGGCCGCGGTCCGGGCCTCGCGGAACGTCCGGCGGCGCAGGGCGTCGCGTTCCTCGTCGCTGAGGTGCGCGGGGAACGTGACCTCCTTGAGCGCGACCGGGCGGTTCAGCACCTGGTCGGTCGCCCGCCAGACGACGCCCATGCCACCGCGGCCGAGGACCCCGGTGACGGCGTAGCGCCCGGCGACCAACCGCCCGGTGCCGGTTTCGGCGGACATGGCCGCACGGTACGCCCGCGGCCGTCCCGACGCCCCCGTCCGAGTCGCCCTACGCCGGGTTGGTCGGCGCCTCGGGGTCGCTCTGTGCCTCCAGGTCGGCGGCGGTGCGCTCGTCCTCCATCTCCAGCGCGATGTCGCGCGGCTGCGGGGCAGCGGGGTCCGGCGTCTCGCGGTCGGGCGTCGTCATGACCGCGAGCCTGCCCCGGATCCGCCCGGTCCGCTGCCCGGTGCCGACCTAGACTGCGCGGCCGATGACGCTCACCCGGCTGCTGGTCGCCAACCGCGGCGACGTCGCCGTCCGCGTGCTGCGGACCGCCGCCGCCCTGGGCCTGCCCACCGTCGCGGTCGCCCCCGAGGACGACGCCGGCGCGCTGCACGTGCGCCGGGCCGACGCCTCGGTCCGGCTCCCCGGTGCCGGCCCGGCCGCCTACCTCGACGTGGCCGCGCTGGTGGGCGCCGCCGTGCGGGCCGGCGCCGACGGTCTGCACCCCGGCTGGGGCTTCCTCGCCGAGAGCCCGGAGCTCGCCCGCGCGTGCGCCGACGCCGGGGTGACCTTCGTCGGCCCGGACGCCGGCGCCCTCGCGCTGTTCGGCGACAAGACCCGCACCCGGGCGCGGGCCGCCGAGCTCGGCATCCCGGTGCTCGCGGCCACCCCGGGGGACACCGGCCTCGCGGAGGCCACCCGGTTCCTCGCCGGCCTCGGCGAGGGCGGCGCGGTCATGGTCAAGGCGCGGGCCGGCGGCGGCGGGCGGGGCGTCCGCCCGGTGCGCGACCCCGCGGAGCTGGCCGGGGCGCTGGAGCGGTGCCGGTCGGAGGCGCGGTCGGCCTTCGGCGACGCAGCGGTCTACGTCGAGCGGCTGCTGACCGGCGCCCGGCACGTCGAGGTCCAGGTGGCCGGCGACGGCACGGACGTCGTCGCCCTCGGGGACCGTGACTGCTCGCTGCAGCGGCGCCGGCAGAAGCTGGTCGAGGTCGCGCCCGCCCCGGGCCTCGACGACGGCGTCCGGACGCGGCTGGCCGGGGCAGCCGTCGCCCTCTGCGGCTCGGCCGGGTACCGCGGGCTGGCCACGGTGGAGTTCCTCGTCCGCGGCGACGAGGCCGTGCTGCTGGAGGTCAACCCGCGGCTGCAGGTCGAGCACACCGTCACCGAGGAGGTCACCGGCCTCGACCTGGTGGAGGTCGGCCTGCGGCTGGCCGAGGGCGCGACGCTGGCCGGCCTCGGCCTGACCGCACCGCCGCCCGCGCGCGGGGTCGCCGTCCAGGCGCGGGTCAACGCCGAGACGCTTCTGCCCGACGGCACCGTGCAGCCGGCGGCCGGGGTGCTCGAGCGGTTCGTGCCGCCGACCGGCCGCGGCGTGCGCGTGGACACCGCCGCGGTGCCCGGGGGCGAGGTCAGCCCGCGCTACGACTCGCTGCTCGCCAAGGTCGTCGTCGCCGACCGCGACCTGCCGCGCGCGCTGGCCGGCGCCGCCCGCGCGCTGGCCGAGCTCGACGTCGCCGGGGTCGCCACCAACCGCGACCTGCTCACCGCGCTGGTCGCCCTGCCCGAGATGGCCGCCGGCCGGGCGACGACCGACCTCGTCGACGGCCGCCTGGCCGAGTTCGTGCCCGACCGGCCGGCCGAGGCACCGGCCGCCGTCGATGGCGTCCTGCCGGTGATCGCGCCGCTGTCCGGTGCGGTGGTCGAGGTCGCCGCCGCCGAGGGGGACGCCGTGGCCGCCGGCGCGACGCTGGTGGTGCTCGAGGCGATGAAGATGGAGCACGTCGTGGCCGCGCCGGCCGGCGGCGTGCTGACCGGGCCGGCGGTGCGCGTGGGCGACGTCGTGACCGCCGGGACCGTGCTCGGCGGCGTCGTCCCGTCCGACGACGCGGCTGCAGACGCCGGCGGGCCGGACGACGCCGACCTCGACGCCGTCCGCCCCGAGCTGGCCGAGCTGCGGGCGCGGCGGGCCGCGACGCTCGACGACGCCCGGCCGGAGGTCGTGGCCCGCCGGCAGGCGGCCGGGCGGATGACCGCGCGGGAGGTGGTCGCCGCGCTGGTCGACGAGGGGACCTTCGTCGAGTACGGCCAGCTGGGGATCGCCGCGCAGCGCGCCCGCCGGTCGGTCGAGGAGCTGGTCGAGCGGACGCCGGCCGACGGCATGGTGACCGGCGTCGGCGAGGTCGACGGCGTGGCCTGCGCCGTCCTCGTCTACGACTACACGGTGCTGGCCGGCACGCAGGGCCGCACCAACCACCGCAAGACCGACCGGCTGCTCGAGGTCGCTGCGCAACGCCGGCTGCCCGTCGTATTGGTCGCCGAGGGCGGTGGCGGACGGCCCGGCGACACCGACGGCGGCGGCTTCTCCCGCCTCGACGTCCCGACGTTCACCACGATGGCGCGGCTGGCCGGGCGGGTGCCCACGGTGGCCGTCGTCTCCGGGTACTGCTTCGCCGGCAACGCCGCACTGGTCGGCTGCTGCGACGTCGTCGTCGCCACCGAGGACAGCAGCATCGGCATGGGCGGCCCGGCGATGATCGAGGCCGGGGGGCTCGGGGTGGTCGCGCCGGGCGACGTCGGGCCGACCGCGGTGCAGGCCGCCAACGGCGTCGTCGACGTGGTGGTGCCCGACGACGCGGCCGCCGTCGCCGCGGCCCGGCAGGCGCTCGGCCTGCTGGCCGGCCGGGTGCAGCCGGGGGCGGGCGCCGACCAGCGGCTGCTGCGGACGGCGCTGCCGGCCAACCGGGTGCGCAGCTACGACGTGCGGCCGGTGGTCACCACCCTGGCCGACGGCGGCAGCGTGCTGGAGCTGCGCCCGTCGTTCGGCCGCGGTGTGGTCACCGCGCTGGCCCGCCTCGACGGGCGGCCGGTGGGGTTCGTGGCCAACGACCCGCGGCACCTGGGCGGGGCCATCGACGGGGAGTCGGCGGACAAGGCGGCGGCGTTCCTGCGGCTGTGCTCGTCGGCCGGGCTGCCGGTGGTGTCGCTGGTCGACACCCCGGGGTTCATGGTCGGGCCGGAGTCCGAGCGCACCGGCACCGTGCGCCGCTTCGGCGGGCTCTACGTCGCCGGGGCGCAGCTGGACGTGCCGCTGCTGGCCGTGGTGCTGCGCAAGGCCTACGGGCTGGGCGCGATGGCGATGCTGGGCGGGGACCTGCGGGCGCCGCTGCTCACGCTGGCCTGGCCGACCGGGGAGTTCGGGCCGATGAGCCTGGAGGGGGCGATCCGGCTGGGGCACCGGCGGGAGCTGGCGGCGCTGCCTGACGACGCCGCCCGGCAGGCCCGCTTCGCCGAGCTGGTCGCCGAGTCCTACGCGCAGGGCACGGCGCTCAACGTGGCCTCGGCCTTCGAGGTCGACGACGTCGTCGACCCGGCCGACACCCGGGACGTGCTGGTCAGGGCGCTGGCCGGACTGGCCGGAGGCGCGGGCCGGGCCTGACGTCCGGTCGTGCCTCGGCACCGCGGTCCCTCCGACGTCGCCCGCCGGGGCTCGATCGCCCCCTGGGTCAGCCGCTCTCGCCCAGGTGGCGCAGCAGCACCTCGTGCTCGTGGCGCAGCACCACCTGGGTGACCAGCTCCCGCACGGCGGCCTCGGCCTGCCGGCCGACGAGCGGCGCGTCGACGCGGACGTCGCCGGTGACCGTGGCGCGGGTGCCGCCGCCGGCCGCGAGCAGCCGCCGCTCGCCGGTGACCAGCGCCGTGCGGCCCATGATCTCCGAGCGGACGTCGAGGGTGCCGCGGTGGCCGCCGTCGCCGTCGGGGGTCCAGGTGCGGACGTCGAGCACCGGCACCGTGCGGCCGACGAAGCGGGCGAAGACCGGCGGGATCCCCGTGGTGGGGGCGTCCAGCCGCACCGTCGTCGTCGTGCCCGCGCCGTCCCGGTGGCTGGAGACCTCCTCGACGCGCGCCTCCAGGGCCCGCGCCCACTCACGGAGGAACGCCTCGTCGGTGAGGACCGCGAGCACGCGGTCGGGGTCGGCGGCGTAGGTCTGCGTGACGTCGATGGGCACGCCCCATGGTGGGCGAGGGCGGCGATCCCCGCCCGGCGGCCGCACGCAGGGGGCAGGCGTGGGCACTGGGACGGGTGCGCCGGACCCGGTCCCGACCTCCCCGGTCCTGCACTCGTGCCCGCCTAGCGTCCGGACTCCGCGCCGGACACCCGCGACCGGCGCCTGCTCAGAGGAGACGACGCGTGCGCCGCTGCACCGCCCTCGCCGGGGCCCTCGCCGCCGGCCTGACCGTCCTGTTCTCCGGCTCGACCGCCCAGGCCGCCGACACCGGCGTCATCACGTGCCGGACGACTTCGTGCCCGCCCTCGGTGACACCCGGGACACCGGGGACTACGAGCTGCAGGGGACCGGCCTGCGCATCTGGACCCAGGGTGCGACGCGCACCGACAAGGTCGCCGAGTACGTGGCCACGGACACCCCGCTGGCCGAGGTGGGTGAGCCGTCGCTCCAGTTCACGAACACCACAGGTGGCGGCGTGCCGGGCTTCCAGCTCGTCGTCGACTTCGACGCCGACGGCACTGCTGACGGGATCCTCGTCGGTGAGGAGGTCTACGACGGCGACTGGTGGCTGAACGACGCGGCTGCTCAGTTCGTCAAGGACGGTGCTCCGTCACACACCGGCGGCTCGGGCAGCACCGACCACGGCACGCTCGACGAGTGGCGGGGTGCCTTCCCGGATGCCGAGGTACAGGCCTTCGGCTTCTCGCTCGGCTCCGGCGTCGAGGGCGACGGGGTCATCCAGTCGATCGACTTCGCCGGCACGACCCACAGGTTCGCCCGGCACGTCGAGCTCGCGAACAAGCAGCAGTGCAAGAACGGTGGCTGGGCAACCAGCACGAAGCCCGTGTTCCGCAACCAGGGTGAGTGCGTGAGCTCCTTCGCCAAGGCCGCCGAGCGCTGACATCAGGCACCCCCGCGAGGCCCTCCACCCCTGACGGGTGGAGGGCCTCCGTCGTCACGGGGCGGGAACGGGCTCCGCCGGCGGTGCCGGCTCCGGCGGGGGTGCAGGCGCCGCGGGCGCGCAGGGGTCGGGCGTGTCCGCGGTGACCACCGCGGCCTCCGTCGCGGGAGCCTCCGCCGGCACGGCGGGGTCGGCCGGCGGCGCGGCGGGCTCAGCCGGCGGGACGGCAGCGTCGGCAGGCGTGGCGGCGGGGTCGGGAGCCGGCACCGGCGGGCACGTCGGCTCGGCGGGCGTCGTCTCGGCCGGCGTCATCGTCTCGACGGGTGCCGTCTCGGCGGTGGGTGCCGCAGTGGGCTCCGGCGTGGGCTCGGGGGACGGCTCCGGTGTGGGCTCCGGCGTCGCCTCCGCGGGGGTGGGCTCCGCGGGGGTGGGCTCGGCGGGGGTGGGCTCGGCGGGGGTGGGCTCGGCGGGGGTGGGCTCGGCGGGGGTCGGCTTTGCGGGGGTCGGCTCTGCGGGGGCAGGCTCGGTCGAGGGCGGCGCCGGCTCCGGGACCGGCGGCACCTCGACCACCGGCGCCTCCTCCGGCGGTGCGTCGAGCGCCGGCTCGGCCGGGGACGGCTCCACCGTCGACGGCTCGACGGGGGCGGGCTCGACGGGGGCGGGCTCGGTCGGGGCGGGCTCGGTCGGGGCGGGCTCGGTCGGAGCCGGCTCGGTGGGAGAGGGCGCGGCAGGCGCGGGCTCGGTGGGCGCGGGCTCGGTGGGCGCGGGCTCCGCGGGAGAGGGCTCGGCCGGCGGCGGCTCCGCCGGCACCGTCTCGACGGGCGGCGTCTCCACCGGAGGCGCGTCGGCGGTGGGCGCCGGCGACGCCGGCGTCTCGGGTGCCTCCGGTGCCGGGAGCGGCGCCGCGGTGGGCTCGGCGGCGGTCGGCGGGCGGGGCGACGGGCGGGGCGAGGATGGCGGAGGTGGCGGGGCGGGCGCCCAACCCCCGTCGAAGCCGGGTGCGAGCACGCCGATGCTCGGGACCTCCAGCGGGCCGGCCGGCGTCGGCGCCTCGACGACCTCGGCCGTCGACGTCGTGCTGGCGGCGGGGGACGTGGCCGCCCCGTCGGCGCGGGCGGTGGGCGGGACCGACGTCGCGGCGAGTGCCGCCGTCACGCCCAGGGCGCACGCGCTCGCGCCCAGCACCGGGATGAGGCGCGCGGAGCGTCCGCGGCCGGCAGTCCTGCCCACGCGCTCTTCCCCCTGAGCTCTCGGACGACGACCGGCCCATCGTCGCCTGTCCGCCGGGTGCAGGCCAGGGGGGACGGCCACGGTCAGCCGAAGGAGTGCGCGGGCGCCAGGAACTCCTCGGTGAAGGCGCGGGTCACCACGTCGAGCGCGCGCCGGGCGTCGGCCGGGGGGAGGTGGTTGGGCGGGCCGTTGGGCGTCGGGTTGAGGTCGACGACGTAGGCGCGGCCGTCGCCCCGGTCGCGCAGCACGTCGAGCTCGGCGGTGTCGGCGCCGAGCAGCCGGCACAGGTGCAGCAGCCGTGCGGTCTCGTCGTCGCTGAGCACCGAGCCGGCGGGCACCACCTCCGCGCGGCTGTTGTCGTTGCTGAACCGGTCGGACACCGGCCGGTGCTTGCGGTACACGAGCGGGACCCGCGTCCCCACGACGACCACGCGGAGGTCCTCGACCTCGGTGCCGTCGGCGGTGACGTTGTCGACCACCCGTTGGTAGACGCGACCGGGCCGCACCCGGTCGGGCGGCACCGGCGTCCGCAGCTCCCGCCCGTCGTGCTCGGCGTTGGCGTCGGACTTCTCGACGCAGACGCCGGCCGACGCTGTCGGGTCCACCGCCAGGCCGTAGCCGAAGGCCTCCCGGTGCGCGGCCTCCACCGCCGTCTTGGAGATGTCGGTGCAGCCGGCGTTGAGGACCCGGCCGGGGTCCGCGGCCAGCTCGGCCGGCAGGGGACGGTGCGTGGCCAGGGAGAAGTGGACGGCGAGGTCGTGCGGCTGGTCCGGGCCGACCACCCGGGCCCCGGCGAGCGAGCAGACCTTGGCGGCGACGCTGAGCGGGTGCGGCCGCTCGGGCGCGAAGGCGACGGCGGGCGCCCGGCCGCCGTCGGCGAGCCGGCGCCGCAGGTACCGGAGCCGGAACGGGAGCCGGTAGGCCGCCCAGTACGCCGTCGAGACGCCGGGGGTGTTGCGTGCCCACTCGACCCACTGCACGGCACCGATCCGACCACGGCCGTCCGCGGTGCGCAGGTCAGCCGCGGTTGCGCCGGGCGATCTCCGCGCTGAGCGCGGCGGCGAAGGCGGTCCAGGCGGCGTAGGGGAGCAGCAGCCGGCCGGCGGTGGGGTCGAGCCGCGCGCTGCGCCGGGCGAGGTCGGCGGTGGACGCCGCGAGCACGACGGCCTCGGCTGCGGCGATCGGTGGCCGCCGCAGCCGGAAGAACGCCCGGGTCCAGCCGGCGTTCAGCACGAGGTTGGCGGCGTAGGCGCGGCCGTGGGACCGCCGCTCGCGCGGGCCGGCGGCGGCCAGCGCCCGGGCGCCCGCCGTCGCCAGCAGCACGTACAGCCCCGACCACGCGATCCCGAACACCGGTCCGGGCGGCTGCCACGGTGGCTTCTCCAGTCCCCGGTACCAGCGCGAGGTGACGTCGGTGCCGGCCGTGCCCACGAGCGCGGTGGCCGTGACCGCGGCCGAGGTGGCCAGCGCGGTGGGGGAGGGGCGCCTCACCCCGCGAGCGTGCGGGGTGCCACCGGATCCGACAACCGCGCAGCGGGGAGCCGGCGGCCGACCCCGTGCCGCCCCCGCACCGCCGCGGACATTGGACAGCCGGGCCCGCGAGGACCAGGCTGCTGGTCCAGAGAGCGCGACCGGGCCGGACGGGGACGGCGGACGGGACTCCGGAACACCTGCAGGAGGTCTTCCCGTGCAGCTCGTGGAGGGCACCGGGCACGCGCGGCCGCGTGCCCGGGACGCCGTCGGACTCGCGGACGATGGCGGCTGAGTCGCGGCGGCCCCGGGGGGCCGGGGGAGGCGGCGAGCCGGATCCGGCCGGTGCGCTGCGGATGGGGACGCCGCGGGGGCGCTGGGTGCTGCTCGCCACCGTGCTGGGCTCGAGCCTGGCGATGCTGGACGCCACGGTCGTCACCGTCGCCCTGGAGCGGATCGGCGCCGACCTCGGTGCCGGGTTCAGCGGGCTGCAGTGGACCGTCAACGCCTACACGCTCAGCCTGGCCTCGCTGATCCTGCTCGGCGGCTCGCTGAGCGACCGGCTGGGCCGCCGGCGCGTCTTCCTCGTCGGGGTGGTCTGGTTCGCCCTCGCGTCCCTGCTCTGCGGGCTCGCGCCCGACACCGGCACGCTCGTCGCCGCCCGGGCGCTGCAGGGGGTCGGGGGAGCGCTGCTGACCCCGGGGAGCCTGGCGATCATCTCGGCGTCCTTCTCCGGCGCCGACCGCGCCGCGGCGGTGGGTGCCTGGTCGGGCCTGGGCGGGGTGGCCGGTGCGATCGGCCCCTTCGTCGGCGGGTGGCTGGTCGAGTGGAGCTGGCGGGTGGTGTTCCTCGTGAACCTGCCGCTGGCCGCCGTCATCGTGGCCGTGGCGGTCCGGCACGTGCCCGAGACGCGCGACCCGGCAGCCGCGCCGGGCCTGGACTGGACGGGGACGGCGCTGGTCGTCCTGGGCCTGGGGTGCCTGACCTACGGGCTGACGGCGGCGGGCGGGCCCGGCCGCGGCACGCAGACCGCGCTCTGGGTGGCCGCCGGCCTGGTCGCGCTGGGAGCCCTCGTGTCCGTGCAGCGCCGCTCCCCGCACCCGCTCGTGCCGCCGGCGCTGTTCCGCAGCGCGCAGTTCACCGCCACCAACGTGGTGACGTTCCTGGTGTACGCGGCCCTCGGCGTGCTGTTCGTGCTGCTGTCCCTGCAGCTGCAGGTGGTCTCGGGCTACTCGCCGCTGGCCGCCGGGACCGCCCTGCTGCCGGTCACCGTGCTCATGCTGCTGTTCTCCGCCCGCGCCGCGGCCCTCGCCCAGCGGATCGGCCCGCGCCCGCCGCTCACCGGCGGTCCGCTGCTGGCCGCGGCCGGCCTGCTGCTCATGCTGCGGATCGGGCCGGAGGCGTCCTACGCGTTCGACGTCCTGCCCGGCGCCGTCGTGTTCGGCGCGGGGCTGACCCTGCTGGTCGCCCCGCTCACCGCGACCGTGCTCGACTCGGCCGACGACCGGTTCGCCGGGGTGGCCTCGGGGGTGAACAACGCCGTCGCCCGCGCGGCCGGGCTGCTCGCCGTGGCCGTGATCCCGGTCGCGGCCGGGATCGGCGGCGACGACTACACCGACCCCGGGGCGTTCGGCGACGGCTTCCGCACGGCCCTGTTCATCTGCACCGGGCTGCTGGTGGCCGGCGCGCTGGTCGCCGCCGTCTCCGTGCGGCGCCCGCTCGGCGGGGAGGGTGCCGGGCACCCGCCGGGGGCGGCGCGGCTGGACGTCGAGCAGTGCCTGCACTGCGGGGTCAGCGGCCCGCCGCTGCACCCGCGCCTGCCCGCCGGCGACACCGGGGACCCCGTCGGGCGGACCCGGTGACCGCGGGCGGCGCGCCGGACGTCCTCGGGCGGTCGACCGCGGGCGGCGGCAGCCTGCTCGCCCGCGTCGCGCCGCTGCGCCGCCGGCTGCGCACCGAGGCGGGGAGCGCGGGCCTGCTGCTGCTGGCCACGGTCGTCGCGCTGGTCTGGGCGAACTCCCCGCTCGGCGACAGCTACGCGGCCTTCTGGCACACCGAGCTCGCCGTGCGGGTGGGCGGCGCGGAGCTGTCGCTGGACCTGCAGCACTGGGTCAACGACGGGCTGATGGCGTTCTTCTTCTTCGTCGTCGGCCTGGAGATCAAGCGCGAGCTGGTCATGGGCGAGCTCACCGACCGGCACCGCGCCGCGGTCCCCGCGCTGGCCGCCCTGACCGGTCTGGTGGTGCCCGCCCTGGTCTACGTCGGGTTCAACCTGGGCAGCGACGCCGTCGGGGCCTGGGGCGTGGTCATCTCCACCGACACCGCGTTCCTCCTCGGGATCCTCGCGCTCGTCGGCCCCGCGTGCCCGGTGCAGCTGCGGCTCTTCCTGCTCACCCTGGCCATCGCCGACGACGTCGGGGCGCTCGGGGTGATCGCCGTCTTCTACACCGACGACCTGCGGCTGGTCCCGCTCGGCCTGGCCGTCCTGGGGCTGGCGCTGATGGTCGGGCTGCGCCGGCTCGACGTGTGGCGCGGCCCCGCCTACCTGGTGCTCGGCACCGGCGTGTGGGTCGCCACCTACCTCTCCGGCGTCCACCCGACCCTCGCCGGCGTGGTCATCGCCCTGGTCACCCCGGCCTACCCGGCCCGGCGGGAGGAGGTCGCCGACGCCGCCCGCCGCGCCCGGTCCTACCAGCAGTCACCCAACCCGGAGTTCGCCCGCGCCGCCCGGCTGTCGATCGACCGGTCGGTGTCGGCCAGCGAGCGCCTGCAGCAGCTGTGGCAGCCGTGGACGTCGTTCGTCATCGTCCCGGTGTTCGCCCTGGCCAACGCCGGCGTCGCGCTCACCGCCGAGACGCTGCGGGCCGCGGCGACCTCCCCGGTGACCCTCGGCGTCATCGCGGGCCTGGTCCTCGGCAAGGTGGCCGGCATCCTGCTGGGCACGGTGCTGGCGGTGCGGTTGCGCCTGGGCTCCCTCGCGCCGGGGCTGACCGGCGCGCAGCTGGCCGGCGGTGCCGCGCTGTCGGGCATCGGCTTCACCATCTCGCTGTTCATCGTCGACCTCGCCCTCGACGGGGACCCGGTGGCGGCGGACCAGGCGCGGGTCGGCGTCCTCGTCGCGTCGCTGCTGGCCGGGCTGCTGGGCTGGAGCCTGTTCCGGCTGGCCGACCGGCGCCGTCCGCCGGACTCCGGCGGCGGGCCGGTGTGGCTGGACCCGCCGGTCGACCCGGCCCGCGACCACGTCCGCGGACGGGCCGACGCGCCGCTCACCCTGGTCGAGTACGGCGACTTCGAGTGCCCGTTCTGCGGCCGGGCGACCGGCGTGGTCGACGAGCTGCGCGAGCGGTTCGGCACCCGGCTGCGCTACGTCTTCCGGCACGTCCCCTTGGTCGACGTGCACCCGCACGCCCGGCTGGCCGCCGAGGCGGCGGAGGCGGCCGCGGCGCAGGGCCGCTTCTGGGAGATGCACGACCGGCTGTTCGCCCACCAGGACGAGCTGACCCCGGTCGCGCTGCTGGAGCACGCCGCCGCCGTCGGCCTCGACGTGCCGCGCTTCGCCCGCGACCTGGGGGCGAGCCGCTTCGCGCGGCGCGTGGAGGAGGACGTCGAGTCGGCCGAGGCCAGCGGCGTCACGGGCACCCCGACGTTCTTCGTCGGCGGCCGCCGGCACCGCGGCCCCTACGACGCCGACACCCTCGCCGCCGCGCTGCTCGCGGGCGACGGTGGTCCCGGTGCGATCGCGGCACCGGCGCACCGTCCGGTCGACCCGCGGGTGCTCCCGGCGCTCGGCCCCCGCCGCGACGTCGACGGCACGGCCCCTGGAGCCGACGCGGGAGCCGTTCCGGAGCCCCTGCCGCCGGACCTGCCGGAGACCCCCGACCGGCTCGGCGCCTTCCCGCGCCTGACCGAGGCGCAGGTGAGCCTGCTCGACGGGTACGGGTCGCGCAGCCGGCGGCAGCCCGGCGAGACGCTGTTCGGCGAGGGTGATGCGGGCTACGACCTCCCGGTCGTGCTGTCGGGCGCGGTGGCCGTGGTCGAGGCCCTCGGCCGCGCCGGGCAGCGGGTGGTCTCCGTGCACGGGGAGCGCCGCTTCCTCGGGGAGCTCGACCTGTGGAGCGACCGCCCGGTGCTCCTGACCGCCGTCGTCCTGCGGCCGGCCGAGGTGCTCACCGTCCCGCGCGGGCGGGTGAAGGCGGCCTTCGCCGCCGACCGGGACCTCGCCGACGTCGTCCTGCGCGCGTTCCTCGCCCGCCGCTCGATGCTGCTGGAGATGGCCGCGGACCTGCGGGTGGTCGGCCGGGCGAGCTCACCGGACACCGACCGGCTGCGCCGCTTCGCCCTCGACCGCGGGCTCGTCGCCGCCGTCGTGGACGTCGACGGCGAGGACGACGCCGCCGGCCTCCTGGCCGAGCTGGGCGTCGCCGAGGAGGACCTGCCGGTGGTGGTGTGGCGCTCCGAGCGGGTGCTGCGCAACCCCGGCGACGCCGAGCTGGCCGCCCTGGACGGGGCGCCGCCGGGGACCGGCGACCGGCCGGCACGCTCCCGAGAGCTCCAGGAGGACACGTGAGCACGACCGCCGCGAGCACGGCCGGCACCGGCGGGCGGGCCCGGCCCGTGCTGCTGACCGTCGACGACGACCCCGGCGTCTCCCGGGCGGTGGCCCGCGACCTGCGCCGGCGCTACGGGGAGCGCTACCGCGTGGTGCGCGCGTCCTCCGGTGAGGAGGCACTCGCCGCGCTGCGCGAGCTCAAGCTGCGCGGGGACGCCGTCGTGGCGGTGCTGGCCGACTACCGGATGCCGCAGATGAACGGCATCGAGTTCCTCGAGCAGGCGATGGACCTCTTCCCGCGGGCCCGCCGGGCGCTGCTCACCGCCTACGCGGACACCGACGCGGCGATCCAGGCGATCAACCTCGTCGACGTCGACCACTACCTGCTCAAGCCGTGGGAGCCGCCGGAGGAGAAGCTCTACCCGGTCGTGGACGCCATGGTGGAGACCTGGCTGGCCAGCCCCGAGGCCGCCGTGCAGGACGTCCGGATCGTCGGGCACCACTGGTCGGCGCCGTCGTTCGCCGTCCGCGACTTCCTCGCCCGCAACGCCGTCCCCTACCGCTGGTACAGCGCGGAGGAGCCCGAGGGCCGCCGGCTGCTCGACGCGGCCGGCGCCGGGCCGGACGACGTCCCGGTCGTGCTGCCGCCCGGCGGGCAGCCGCTGGTCGCGCCCACCGAGGCGGAGCTGGCCGCCGCGGTCGGGCTCACCGTCGAGCCCAGCGCCGAGTTCTACGACCTGGTCGTGGTCGGCGGTGGCCCGGCCGGGCTGGGCGCGGCGGTGTACGGGGCGTCGGAGGGGCTGCGCACCGTGCTGGTCGAGCGGCAGGCCACCGGCGGGCAGGCCGGGCAGAGCAGCCGGATCGAGAACTACCTGGGCTTCCCCGACGGGGTGTCCGGAGGACAGCTGGCCGACCGGGCCCGCCGCCAGGCGGCCAAGTTCGGCGCCGAGGTGCTCACCGCCCGCAAGGTCGCTGCGCTCGACACCCAGGGACCGGCGCGGGTGGTGCGCTTCGCCGACGGCGGCTGCATCGCCGCGCACGCGGTCGTCCTCGCCACCGGGGTGTCCTACCGGAAGCTGGAGGCCGAGGGCGCCGACGGGTTCACCGGCCGCGGGGTCTACTACGGGTCGGCGATCACCGAGGCGGCGTCCTGCGCCGGCGAGGACGTCTACGTCGTGGGCGGCGCCAACTCCGCGGGGCAGTCGGCGGTGTTCTTCGCCCGGCACGCCCGGTCGGTCACCCTGGTGGTGCGCGGCCCGTCCCTGGAGGCGTCGATGTCGCACTACCTCGTGCAGCAGCTCGCCGCGATCCCGAACGTCGCCGTCCGCACCGGCACCACCGTGGTGGCCGCGCGGGGGAGCGACCACCTGGAGGAGCTCGACCTGCGCGACGCCACCGGCGCGGTGGAGACGGTGCCGTCGTCGCACCTGTTCGTCTTCATCGGCGCGGCGCCGCGGACGGAGTGGCTCGACGGCGTCGTGGCCCGGGACGGGCTCGGCTTCCTGCCGACCGGGCCGGACCTGCTCGTCGACGGCGCCCGCCCGCCGGGGTGGCGGCCGGATCGGGACCCCTACCTCCTGGAGTCCAGCGTCCCCGGGGTGTTCGTGGCCGGCGACGTCCGCGCGCAGTCGGTGAAGCGGGTCGCCTCCGCCGTCGGTGAGGGCGCGATGGCGGTCACGCTGGTGCACCGGTACCTGGGGGAGCGGTGAGCGCGGCCGGCGCGGACGCGCCCACCCGGCTCTCCCCGGACCGGCTGCGCGAGCTGTTCCTCTTCGCCGACCTCGACGACGCCCAGCTGGCCTGGGTGGCCGCGGCCGGCGACGTGGTCGCCCACCCCGCCGGCAGCGAGGTCTCCGTCGAGGGGGAGCCGGCCCGCTGCTTCCACGTGCTGCTGTCCGGGACGCTGAGCATGGTCCGCCGCGTCGGCCGCGACGACGTCGAGACCGTGCGGACGGACAGCCCGGGCGTCTACAGCGGCGCCGTCCAGTTCTACCTGGGCGACCAGATCGACCAGGTCTACCCGGCCACGGTGCGGGCGGTCACCGACTGCACCTTCCTCGCGCTGCCCGCCGGGGAGTTCGCCGCCGTCTTCCGCCGCTGGTACCCCATGGCGGTCCACCTGCTCCAGGGGTTGTTCGTGGGCGCGCGGAACTCCCAGGAGCTGGTCGGTCAGCGGGAGCGGCTGCTGGCCCTGGGGAAGCTGACCGCCGGGCTGACCCACGAGCTGAACAACCCCGCCGCCGCGGCCTCCCGGGCGACGTCGGCGCTGCGCGAGCGGGTGGCCGGGATGCGGCACAAGCTGGCCCTGCTGGCCGAGGGGCGGGTCGACGGCGCGCGGCTGCGCGAGCTGACCGACCTGCAGGAGCGCTTCGTCGCCCGCATCGGCACGACCGGGGAGCTCAGCGCGCTGGAGCGGTCGGACCGGGAGGACGAGCTCGGCGACTGGCTCGAGGACCACGACGTCGACCGGCCGTGGGAGCTCGCGGCGGTGTTCGTCCCGGCCGGGCTGGACGTCGAGTGCCTGCAGCAGGTCGCCGACGCCGTCGGGGAGGACTTCCTGGAGCCGGCGCTGCGCTGGCTGGCCTACACGGTGGAGACCGAGCTGCTGCTCGGCGAGATCGTCGAGAGCACCGCCCGGATCTCGCACCTGGTCGGTGCGGCCAAGCAGTACTCGCAGCTGGACCGCACCCCGCACCAGCCGACCGACCTGCACGCGGGTCTGGACGCCACGCTGGTCATGCTCAGCGCCAAGACCGGCCCCGGGATCCGGGTGGTGAAGGAGTACGACCGGAGCCTGCCGCCGGTGCCGGCGTACGCCGCGGAGCTCAACCAGGTGTGGACCAACCTGATCGACAACGCCCTCGACGCCATGGACGGCTCCGGCACGCTCACCCTGCGCACCGCGGTGGCCGGCGACTCCGCCGTCGTGGAGGTGGCCGATACCGGCCCGGGCATCCCCGAGGAGGTGCGCCGGCGGGTGTTCGAGCCGTTCTTCACCACCAAGGCGGTGGGTCAGGGCACCGGGCTCGGGCTCGACGTGGCCTGGCGCATCGTCACCGGCCGGCACGGCGGGGTGCTCGAGGTCCGCTCCGTCCCCGGCGACACCCGGTTCGTCGTGCGGCTGCCGCTGGCGGAGGTCGCGCCGCCCGCCTGACGCCGGTCAGGTGACCCGCGGGGGCTCCTCGGCGCGGAGCGGCCCGCAGGTCCCCGGCCGGCCCTCGGGCGTCGCGATCATGCGGTCGAGGACCTCGATCCACGCCCGCCGGACGCCGACGGGCTGGTCGTCGACCAGGGAGCTCAGGTGCGAGGGGTGCAGGCACCCGCCGTGGACGACGGAGTCGAAGGCGAGGCGCAACACGAGGCCGTGCACCTGATGGCGCGCCAGTCCGGCGTCGGTCAGTGGCTGCAGGATCCACCGTTGCTGTGTCGACAGCTCGCTCACGGAACTCCTTCGTGCGCAGGATGCGTTCCGGATGCGTCCGCGGCGGACGGTGCTCGACCCACCCGCACGGGTGTCCGTCGCCCGAGGTGTCGCCCCGGCTCCCTAGCCTCACCGCCATGACCGCCCCCGACGCGCAGGCATGGACCGGACCCCCGCTCGCAGGTGACGAGACCGCGACGCTGCTCGGCTCCCTGGAGCGGCAACGCGCCACGCTGGCGTGGAAGACCGGAGGGCTGGACGAGGCAGGCCTGCGCGCGACGGTCGGCGCGTCGTCGATCACCCTGGGTGGGCTGCTCAAGCACCTGGCCTTCGTCGAGGCGCTGACCTTCTCCACCAAGTTGCTCGGCCGCGGCCCGGGAGCCCCGTGGGAGACGGCCGACTGGGACGCCGATCCCGACTGGGTCTGGCACACGGCCGCTCAGGACCCGCCCGAGCAGCTCCGTGCCCTCTGGCAGGACGCGGTGGCGCGCTCCCGGGCCGTGGTCGCCGAGGCGCTGCACGACGGCGGCCTGGACCGGCCGGGTTCGGGGTGGCCCGACGGGGAGGTGGCCAGCCTGCGCCGCCTGCTCGTCGACCTGATCGAGGAGTACGCACGCCACGTCGGCCACGCCGACCTCATCCGCGAGTCGGTGGACGGCCTCGTCGGGGAGGACCCGCCGGTCGGACACCCCGCGCCGTGAGGGCTCCGGGCTGACCGACCGCCCCGGGATCGCCTCCGGGACCCGGTCGGGCGACGGTGACACCGGCAAGTCGGTGGCCGCGTGCCGTCCGCACCGACACGCTGCCGGGGACGGTCAGGACGCGGATGCACCCCGACGAGGTCGAGGCCGCCGCGGCTGGCGCCGCACCTGCCCCTGGCCGTCCCGCGGCCGGTGGCGTGGCGTCCGCTGGCCCGTCAGTTCCCGCACTGGGCCGACCTGCCGGTCACGCTCGTCCCCTCCTCCGGGACCGACCACGACGTCTACCGGCTCGGCGACCACCTCGTCGTCCGCCTGCCGCAGATCGGGTGGGTCGACGGGGAGGCGGCGAAGGACGACGGCTGCCCCTTTCACCTGGGCGGTGCACGAGTGGCTGCCCGGCGCCAACCCGAGCGGCCCCTCGCTCGACCGGGAGCAGGCCGCGGTCGACCTGGCCGGGTTCGTCGCGGCGCTGCCTGCCGTCGACACCGCCGGGGCGCCGCCGCGCCCACCCGGTGGCCGCGGACAACCCTGGCCGACCGCGACGACGGCGTCCGCGAGGCCGTCGCCGACCTCGGTGACCGCATCGACGGTGCGGCGGCGCTGCGCTCGTGGGAGCGTCGCCGGCCGCACCGGTCCGGGACGGCGCCGACATCCGGGTGCACGGTGACCTGCTGCCGGGCGACCTGCTGGCCGCCGGCGGGCGGCTGACGGCGGTCATCGACCTCGACGGCCTGGACGTGGGCGACCCGGCCTGCGACCTGCAGCCGGCCTGGAACCCGTTCGCCGGCAGCAGCCGCCGCACCTTCCTCGTCGAGTGCGGGCCGACGAGGCGATGCGACGCCGGGGCCGCGGCTGGGCGCTCTCCCAGGCGCTCGTCGCCCTGCCGTACTACTGGGACACCGACCCCGGCATCGTGACGCAGGCCCTGCGCGCCCTGGACCCCGTCCCCGCCGACGACCACGACTGACCGGCTCCGCCGGTGTGCGGCCGCCCCTGGAGCCGCCCGTGAGGGCGGTGGCGTGGCTGATCCGCTGGAGGTCCTCGTCGCTCGTCGGCAGTCCGACCGACCACTCGAGCAGGATGTCGTCCGCGTCCCGGAGCCGGCCCGGCGCGGAGGTCCCGCCGCTCGAGCCGTTGGCGTCGACGAACCGGTCGAGCTCCCAGCACGCGAGGACGCCGTCGACGGCGGACCGCGCGCGGGCCGACAGCGGGTGGGCGCGGACGGCGCCGCAGGAGCAGCCGTCCCGGACGGAGACGGTGACTGCTCGTGGGCGGCGTCGCGCCGTTGCGACGGTCCACCGCCGCGACGGTGACCCGTGGGCCGGTGGTTCACCCTGCGGAGCGTCCCGATGAGCTGCTGAGGCTCGAGTCGCTTCTCGAACGAGTGGTGGTCCTGCCAGGAGGAGGAACCCAGAAGGAGCGGGATGAGACGTGTATCAGGGAGCCGGTCCGGGCGCTCCTGCTGGCCGTACCGCACGGCGACCGGCGTCGCCGCAGCCCCACCAGTGGGCAGTGATGGGAAGGGGTGCCGTGTCCATCGTCCTGGTCGTGTTGATCCTGCTCCTGGCTGTCGCGGTGGGGCTCTCCCTGCTCGGCCGCTGGGGAGCTCACCGAGAGCGAGCAGACCGAGAGCGAGCACACCACGGGCCGGGGTCGCCCGGATCTCCCCGCGCTGCGCCCACTCCGATCACCGTGCCCAGCCCGACGTTCCGGGTGGTGGCGCTGGGGGGCTCGGGTGCAGGGAAGACGGTGTTCCTCTCGACCATGTTCCACGAGATGAACTTCCGGACGAGTCGTCGCTCGTACTACCTGGAGACGACGCCGGAGCAGGCGATAGCCCTGGGCAACATCTACGCACGCCTCACGGACACGACGCAACCGTGGCCGAAGGCCACCCTCGTCGCCGACAGTCACGAGTACGTCTTCGACTGCGTCGGACGTGATCCGCAGGGACATCGCCGCAAGGTCCTGACGCTCAGCTTCATCGACTACGCCGGTGGACTCCTGGAACGGCACATGGACGGCGCCAGTCAGGCATTCCATGACTTGCAGCAGAGGATCGACGGAGCCAACGCGCTCCTCGTGATGATCGACGGCATCCGCATCCGGCAACTGTTCGAGAACCACCCGGCCGCCCGCACCTACTTCCTCAGCACGATCCGCCCGATGCTCGAGTTCGCGCAGAGGGCGAATTGCCCTCTCCACTTCATCTTGACGAAGTGGGACCTCGTCTGCGAGGTCCCGACACTGCGCAGCCTCTCGGAAGGGGAGCGCCTCGGCAGGGTCGTTGCTGCGTTGATGCAGTTCGACTTCCTGAAGGCCCTCGTCTACGTGCACAGCAGCGGACAGGTCGTGCGCGTGATCCCGGTGAGCTCGGTGGGTGCGGGCTTCGCCGAGGTCGACAGCAACGGGTACGTCGTCAAACGGCCACACGGCACGGTGGCGCCGACGAACGTCGACGTCCCGCTCTCGGTGATCGTCCCGGACTACTTCAAACAGGTTCGTGCCTCACTCGACACCGCTACGAGGGACGCCGTCGAGGCCGCCGTGCGCAGCCGCCTGAACCTCAAGCCGCACGAGTGGCTCGGGGTGGCGGCCTCGATGCTCGGCAGGCCGGCGGGCCTGGTGGTCCGGACGGCGCTGAAGGGCACGCTCGGCGGCGATGTCGGCCAGGAGGTCTCCACGCTCTTCCTCCGCTGGCTCGCCGGCCCCTACAGCGCGAAGAGTGCAGCCATCGGCACCTTCCGCGATCAGGCCGAGCAGGAGATCGCGTCGGTCGAGGCCGTCCGGTCCGCCGTCCTCGACGACTTCACCAGGGTGGTCCACCGTTTCGAGGACAACTACCCGCAATCGTTGTTGAGGGCGCCATGAGCCGGGGATGGCCCTTCCTGGTGGCCCGCGGCCGGAGGACGGACTACCGGACGGTCCTCGTTCCTGACTTCCTGGCCGGCCAACGGCTGCAGTCGCTCCTGGCTGACTGCCTGCACGAGCCTGACGACGGAGCGCTGCACAACGTCGTCATAGGACACGCGGACACCGGTCCGCTGACTGTCAGCTATCGAGCGGAGGTACTCCGCCCGGCGGACATGCAAGCCGCTCGTGAGGACCACGACGCCCCGACGGGGGCCACCTACCTCTCCGACGAGCACGGGCGGCCACTCGAGTACCTCTACGGGCTCCTCCAGCGCGGCGACGGTCAGCCCCTCCCCGCAGACGTCGACATGGATCGGGCACGTGCCATCGCTCTGGGGAGCTACCGCACGTTCCTCCTGGACGAGGACGGCTTCGCCTTCGAGCGATCCGGTGCTCTCCCGCTCGAGGGCTCCGAACTCCTGGACCGCTCAGCCAGCGACGAGCGCCGGCTGCCGGTGGCTGCGCAGACCCGGACGCTCCACCCGCGGCAACCGGCGCCGAAGGCTCGCGGACCAGCGGTGGCCTGTGGTCTCCCTGCCCGCCCGAAGCCTGTTGAGAGCAGGCGTGGTCCCCACGGTGGCGTGGTCAGGTCAGCAGTGGTGGCGGGGGCGCTGGCCCTGGTCTTCCTGACCGTCGTCCTGGTGACGCTCGTCAGGCAACCGGCGCCGGTGGGGCGGGTGGTCGGAGTCGAGTTGCTGAGCGTCCGGCAGGATGCCGACTCGCCGTCGTGCAGTGCCCCCTTCCAAGCGGAGGTGACGGCTCGGGTCACGGTGGAGAACGCGCCGGTGGAGTTGGTTCTCCGCCTCCGGGAGGACGACGAGGACGGTGAGACACGGGAGGTCGCCATCGAACAGTCCGGCCCCACGGACATCCCGCTCCCGATCGATCTCGATGCCGACGAGGGGCAACTCTCACTCATCGTCGAGTCGCCAAACGAGCTGACGTCGGACCCGGTGGACTTCGACCTGGAGTGCGGGAGCCGCCCGCCGCGCAGCGAGGAGTGACAGGCGCCGCGAGTCGATGCCGTGACGTCGGCCCTCCTCGAGGGCTCCCCGGCCTTCCGGCACCGGTCCGTGTCCGCAGGTTCGGGAGCCGGGCCACCCCCACTATGCTGAACACACGCCGTGCTGATCCGCCGGGGGGAACGCGCATGGATGGCGACGCAGCGGAGCGTCCGGTCTCCGTGCTGGTTGCCGAAGCCCTCGCCGGAGACCATCGGTCGTGGAACGCCATCGTCGAGCGCTACACCCCACTCGTCCTGTCCGTGGTCCGCCGGCAGCGACTCTCGTCGGCCGATGCCGAGGACGTCGTGCAGGTCGTCTGGTTGCGCCTGGTCGAGCATCTCCGCGACGTGCGTGACCCGCGGGCCCTGCCTCGCTACATCGTGCAGACGGCGACGCACGAGTGCTACCGGCTGTTCGGCGCCCGGCGGCACGTCGTGCTCGTGGACCCGATGGGGCCGGGACTGCCCGAACGGGACGACGCTCCCGAGGTCGACTCGCGGATGCTCGCGACGGAACGCCAGGAGAAGCTGCTCGCTGCGCTGGCGGACCTGCCCGACCGGCAGCGTGCCCTGCTGCTGCTCTTCCTCGAGGACCCCCCGCCGTCGTACGAGGAGATCAGCCGGCGGCTGGACATGCCCATCGGCAGCATCGGCCCCACCCGCGCACGGGCGCTCGCCCGGTTGCGCGAGGTCGCCGACGTCCTGGCACTCCGGTGATCGCTCGTCCCTGATCAGCCCGCGCCGACGCAGACGAACGCAGCCCCGGTGGCGATGACGGCCGGGGCGTCCGGGTCGAGGCTCCGCTGAGCTGTCGCGAGCGCGGCGGCCGGTGAACGGCCCCTGCGCAGCGCCTCGTGATAGGCGCACATCAGAGTGACGGTGGCGGCGTCGGCCACCGGGACGAGGGGCGCCACGAGGGTGGCCGTGCCGCCGGCCAGCAGCGCAGTCCCGAAGCCGAGCAGCTCTTCACCGGCCACGACCTGCGGCCGGGCGGTGTCGCACGCCGCCAGCACCACGTGGTGCGGAGCCTGCTCGAGCCGCTCCAACTCGTACACGGTGAACGGGCCGTCAGCCAGTGTCACGGACGAGAACAGGGGGTTGTCCGAGCGGACGGTGCCGTGCGCCGCGAGGTGCAACATCGCGGCGCCGTCCATCGCCGAGGAGACGTCGCCGGCGGTGGCCGCCGCTCCCATCAGCAGCCGTGACCCTCGGTACAGCCGCGCCACCTCGCTCGCCTCGGCGGCCGCGCCCGGCAGACCCGGCCCGGCGACCACGACCACCGCGTCGTCCGTGGAGGGCTGCGACCGGCTGACCGCCTGGAACCACGTACGCACCGAGGGGGCCACGGTGACCGGGCGCCCGTGGCACGTCGGCAGGATCGACCAGGGCACCGACCGCAAGGTCCCGGTCGGGACGACGACCAGCGGTCGGTCGTCCACGGCCGCGCGCAGCGGCCGAAGGAGGTGGTCGTCGAGAACGCCGGCAGCACGGCGCAGCACCGCGACGGCGGCTGGACCGCCGTCCGGCGTTCCCGGATGAGGGCGGGTCAGGCGGCGCAGGGCGAAGCCGGCGTGGGCCAGCCACTGCCGGATCGGAGCCGACGGACCGAGTCGGTGGAGCCGGCAGCGGCCATCGGTGACGGTCACGACCTGGAGGTCACCGCCGACCTCCAGGTACGAGACCAGCACCGCCTCACGGAGCGGCGCCAGCATGTCGGCCAGTTCCGTGGAGCGCCCGTGCCCCGCCCCGGTGCTCCCGAGAGTGCGGCAGCGGTCACGGATGCGGCGTTCCAGCCGCACCTGTCGCTGGAGTAGCGAGTCATCGGGGCGGCCCTCGTCACGTGCCTCGTCGATCTCAGCCATCGTGGAGCGGAGATCAGCCAGGTCGCGGGCCAGCTGAGGGTCGTCGGGCGGCCGAGCCGGGCGGAACCACGGCGCGCTCGTCCGACCGCGTTCGGCCCACCAGAGCACCCGGCGGGCGGATCCGCTCTCCAGGGCCAGCCGGAGCCCCGAACGTGCCAGCTCCCCGCGGTGGACGCTCACGTGCGCCCGGAGCTCGGTGGCTCCCAAGGTCGCCTGGTGGTCCTCCACGATCCGCAGCCCGGCACGCAGCGCAGACAGGGCGGCGGCTCGGCGCCCGTTGGCCCGGCGCAGCAGCGCCTCCGCCAACCAGGCTCGAGCCCGGACGTCGGCCGGTCCGGCGTGCCGCGCGCGGCTGGCCAGCGCCAGGTGGCGCTGGGCCGTGCGGCGGTGCCCCTGCTCGAGCGCCATCCTCCCGGCGAGGATGCGCGCCTCGAGAGCGGGGACCTGCCAACCGGCCTCGGCCAGCCGGTCGGCCGCACGCGCCGCCTGCGCACAGCTCACGCGGCGTGCGTCCGCTGCCACGGAGGCCTGGATCCGGGCGTACTGCGCGAGCGACAGCGACTTGTCGCGGCCGACCCGGCGGAAGCCGTGGATCGCGGCAGCTGCGCTGGCGTCAGCAGTGACGGTGTCCCCCTGCAGCAGTGCCACCGTCGACAGCAGCAGGTGAGCTTCGGGCACGTGGACGTCTCGACGTTGTCGCTCGTAGGCGCGGACGGCGGCCTCTGCGGCCTCCCGTGCCTCCTCCAGGAGACGCACCGACAAGAGGACCTCGGCACGGTCGACGAGCAACGAGGCCTCCACCAGGCCGAACCGGTGGTAGCGCTCCTCTGCGTCGGCGAAGGACCGCAGCGCAGCCGGCACGTCACCGCGCTTGGCCTTGACACAACCCAGGTTCTGCTCGGCGTAGGCGGCGGGCAACTCGAGGTCGTGCTGCACGCACAGCTGCAGGGCGTCGCGGAGGTCGGTCTCAGCAGCACCGAACGAGCGGCGGCCGGTGTGGATGAGACTGCGGTTCGAGAGTGCGCGTACGGCCCACTCGACGTCCCCGGCTCGGCGGAGAACCGGCAGAGAACTCCGCAACTGCTCCAGGGCCGCGTCGTCGCGGCCCAGCTCCTGCAGGATCGCGGCGCGCTGCACGCCCGCCCGGGCCGCAGCCACGCCCTCGAGGTCGTGGAGAGCCGCCTCGATCTCCCGCGCTGCCTGCGTGGGGCGGCCGCTGAGCACGAGAGCCGAGGCCAGACTCATCCGCGCCTCGCCCTCGCGGCTGCGGCAGCGGCCACGCCGTCCCGCCATCACGGCCGCGCGCAGGTGGTCGAGGGCGGCATCGATGTCGTTGAGGTTCATCGCGGCGACACCGAGGGCCCGCTCGGCCGTGCTCACCACCGGCCAGTCACCCCGGGCCCGGGCCCGCTCGGACACCTCGACCGCCAGTGTGCGCGCCGCCCGTGGCTCGAGTGCCGCGCGCTGCAGCGCGCGCATGGCGGACACCTGCAGCTCGGCCGACGCTCCAGTCGGTTCCGCCACTGGAGCGTCACGGACCGAGCTCACGCACTGACGGTCCGCCCCCGCCGCTGGCGAGTCAATCGAGTTGTCGGTCGACGACCCTCTCTCGAGCCGCGGGAACCGTGATACTGCCGCGCACCACGAAGGGCCGTGCCGGAGGGGACCATGGCAGAGAACCCGCCCGCGAGGGAGTTGCAAGGTCCCCACGGCGACTACTACAACGCGGACATCGTCGTCGAGCTGCACCACCTGGGGCTGGTGAAGGCTCTGCTCGATGAGCGCGAGCACCGGGTGCCCACCCAGGTGGTGGACCGGAGCGACCTCCTGGGACTCGCGCTGCTCCGGTTGACGGACGAGGGGCACGCCGGCGAGAAATCCATCGAGGAGCACGCCGCGGACACGATCATCGGGTTGCTCGCGGACAAGGGGGAAGCCGATCGACCCGACCGGGACCTCGATCGCTTCCTCCGCGGGCTGCGAGCGTACTTCGCCGAGCACTACGCGGGCTGGACCCCGACCATCGGGAAGAACCGGTTGCTCGGTAGCGTGATCGGCGGAGGGAAGATCTCCCACGGAGGCGGGCACGAGCCCGTCCTGGCGGACGAACCGCGGGACCTGGCAGATCGCTCCGACGAGCCCGGACGCGGAGTCCGCGTCGGCGTGCTGGACACGCGTGTCGCGCACCATCCCTGGACCCAGGGAGGCTGGATCGCCCGTTCGCAGGACGTGCTCGCCGCCGACGGTGCCCTCCGAGCGGTGGCTGGCCATGCCACCTTCGTCACAGGTCTGGTGCTGCGGCAGGCGCCGGGATGCGTCGTGGAGGTGCGCAGCGTCCTCTCCGATGAGAACGGACGCGCCGACGCATGGTCGGTCGCCAAGGGCATCGTGGAGCTCGGCCGGTCGAGACCGGACGTCCTGAACCTCTCGCTGTTCTGCCGCACGGATGACGACCTCCCCTCGCTGCTCCTGGCGACGGCGGTCGAGCGACTGGACCGGGACACGATGGTCGTCGCCGCGGCCGGCAACCACGGCAGGGAGAGGGAGGCCGACGGGACCAGCAGGCCGACGTGGCCGGCAGCGCTGCCTCACGTCATCGCCGTGGGCTCCGCCAGGTCAGACAAGGAACCGGCGGATACCACGCCACAACGCGTGCCCTGGGTCGACGTCCACTCGACCGGCGAGGACGTGGTGAGCACCTTCCTCATCGGAGACGTCATGCCGTCGCTTCCCGAGGACGAGTGGCGGACCGGGAGGTACGACGAGGGCACGAGTCATTTCGACGGCTTCGCCCGGTGGAGCGGCAGTTCCTTCGCCGCAGCAAAGGTGACCGGGGCCATTGCGGCCAGGACCATCCCCGGGCGCGTGTCCGCGAGGGCCGCGTGGGCGAGTCTCCTGCCGGCGCACGTTGCGGGCCTGCCCGAGTCGAGGGACCCCTTGACGCCGTTCTTCCTCCCGCTCGAGGGGTTCGAACCGCCACGGCAGAAGGGCGGTTAGAGCTCCCCGAACGGTCGCCTGGCGAGAGTCGATGACTCGTGCTTGCCGCGGTCGAAGGTGCTCTCCGATGCGGACCGGGCTCGGCTGCGAGAGCTGCTACTCAGCTCAGACGCGGTGCGGGGAGGTCGCTCTCGAGATCGCCGGCCGCTGCCGCGGTGCCATCGAGCGGGCTCCAGCTGGTCGACGGCCCCGCGCGGTAGCGCACCTCACCACGAGGGACACGCCACCGTCCCCACGGCGCAGTCGTCCTCGCCTCGGTCCTGGTGTGCGTACGGGAATGAGGGATGCGGTCTGGTCAGCGGAGCACGCACCAGTCGGTGAGCAGTTCGTCCGCTCCGGTCCGGCAGCGCAGCCGGACCGGGCCGCTGAGCATGGGCGCGATGAAGAAGGCGCCGAGTTCGTCGATGGTGGCCGTCTCCAGCGCTGTGCCGTCCGGCCCCAGCACAGAGACCTGGCCGGGAGAGGCCGGGTGGAGCAGCCCGGCCCAGCCATCGTCACCCGCCTCGAGCTCGACGATGGCGGAGCCGGACGTGAATCGGAGGACCGCCGGATCAGAGCCGTTGGCGCGGGCGAGGACGTACTCGTCCGGGGACGAGCCACTCACGGGGTCGGGTGACGCCGCCGCGAGGTCGAGCCCGGCCAGCTCGGCATCCACCGTGCGCCAGGAGAACGCGCCCGCAGCGGCGGCGGTCATGGCGTCCGTCGGTTCCCCGGCTGCCCGCAGCGCTGCACGGAGCTCCTCCAGCAAACGGTCGTCGTCCTCACGACTGGACGTGGTCACGGGAGATCCGCTCCTTCCGCCACTGCTGGCCTGGCCCAGCATCGTCCTCTCCCGGGGGCCGGACCGCTACGGAGGCACGGGCTCCGCGGAGGAACGAGGGCCGGGTCGGGGAGGAGATGGGTGGGGAGTGCGGGATCACGCGTCGACGCGTCGGACCGTGACCGAGCGCCGACCGGTCGGCGGCCCGGAGCACGTTCTCGGCCAACGGCAGAACCTCGCCGCTGTGTGGTCCGTGCACGGGCGTGGTCGCGTCGATCAGGAGGTCCAGCCGGTGGACGTCGACCGCCGCGGTGTCCGGGACGTCACCCGTACGAGCAGGCCCACGAGCGGCTCGTCGGGCGGTGAGGACCCGGGCTCGGTGGACCAGCCCGACACACCTGACGCGACGGGGTCGGGTCCGATGCCGCACCAGGACGTGACCGCGGCGCGGGCCCCGTGCGCCGTCTCCCGCCACCGGTTCAGCCCGGCGGCCCACGGGACCACCACACGGCGTCGTGGGCCGCCACGGCCAGGACGACGCCGACCCAGCCGGCCCGCTCCACGAGGAGGTCCAGCGGTGTGGTGTCCGGATCGGATGGACGGCCGGCGGCGCGACCTCGCCACCAGGAGGGGTGAGGGTTTCGTGGCGCCCCGCGCGCAGCAGCTGCCCGGAGCCGGTCCTGGCGGCCGGTTCCGAGCTGTGTCGCCTCGATCGGGAGCGGTCTCCACCGACGTCCGCGGGCAGCCACGACTCCGCGCCCGCCGCCAGCCGCATCGGGTCGATGCCGTCTGAGTCGGCGGCTCCCCGTCGCGTGCCGGGGTCGTCCCGTCGGTCTGTCGGCGAGCTCAGGCTGTCGCCGACGACGACCGTGTCGTGTCGACGAACCGATGGAGCCCCGGACGTCGGGTCGCGCGTCGACAGCTGCCCGGAGAACTCGAGCCGCACGCTGCCGGTGGCCGTCAGCGGCATGCCGGAGGGGGCGAAGAGCGTGTACGTGGGGGTGGGGCCCGGGTGAGGGTCGACGGCGTCGTGCTGATCGGCCAGGGACTCCTTGCCATGGCCACAAGCGGGCGTCGGGTCGTACAGCCCCCTGACGGCGAGACGCATGCTGGAGGCGGGCACAGGCTCGGCCACGGGTCTGGGTCTCCTCGGTGTCGGCAGGTCGGTCGGCGACGCAGGCGGCGACGAGCCAGCGTGCGCCGTCCCGGTCGGGCCGCGACCGGAGCGTCTCCCTCCGACGTGGCCGCGGCCTCACCGAACGGCGGCTCAGCGGTCGACGCGGGCGCGGTCGGTCCATCGCCCCACAGGAGAGGCGGCAGGCTCCGGTGATACCGGCGCTGGTGCGGGCGGGCCGGAGCCGACCGGGGCAGCTGCGCACGAGACCGTGCACGGACGTGAGGACGACGACGGGTTCCCCGACCGGAACCGGTGTGGTGTGGCACCGCGGCGCCGCGGCGTTGATGATCACCGGTGTTCCTCATCTGGGGACGTCCACCGCAGTACGCTGCGGTTCCGTATACAGCTCCAACTGCACGGATGCACGTGGGCGAGCCGTGGTGCATACGTCCCGCACCTCTGAGGTCGTGCCGGCACCAGGTCGATCGGCCTCGGTGTCCCGTCAGCGGGGGAAGAGCGTGCTGAGTCCGAGCGGAGGCCGAAAGGGCTCCCAGGCGCCCTCGGCGATCCCCAGTCGGTCGGCCAGCACCCACAGGACCGCGGGGTTGACCGCGAGGCCGAGGTGGCTGCCGCGCACTTCCACGTTCTCCCGTCGAGGGCCCACCTCGTACCGGCACGAGGACCAGTGCACGATGCCGTCGGCTCGCGTGTAGACCGACGTGGCGGGCACGCGCAGGGAGCCGCGCTCGGCCCAGGGCCGGGGCAGCGCTGCTGCCTGGCGGAGGAGGCCGGTGCCGCCGTCGACGATGCCCGAGGCCGTGCGGACCCAGGGAGCCCATCGCACCACCGGCGTGCCCAGGGTGACCAGTCCGCGGACGCTGCCCGGCGCGGCTCTGGCCAGTTCGCGCGCGTACAGCCCGCCGAGACTCCAGCCGACCAGGCTGACCCGCCGTCCCGAGGTGCGGTGCAACCGCTCGAGTCGGTCGCGCAGCGTGTGGACGACGTGGCCCGTCGGTCCCCGGTTGAGGCCCAGACTCCAGCCGGACACGTCGTGGCCGAGGGCGCGCAGCGCGGTTCGCAGCACCAGGGTGGCGGGGTCGCCGGTCAGCAGGCCCGGCAGCACCAGTACCGGGTGGCCGTCTCCGCGGCGGGCGGTGGCGAGCAACGGCCAGGTGGTCGCGAGGGCGGCGAGGTCCAGTCCCGCCCGCGGCGGCTCGGTGAGGAGCGAGGCCCGTGAGGGGAGACGCGGGACGGCAGGCACCCGGACAGCATCCACGGCGCCGGACGGTCCGTCCGCAGGCCGTCCACAGCAGACCCGCCCGGGCGTGATCGCCATCTCGCAGGGGCACCTCGGGATTCCCGAAGCTGCTGTCGTGTCCCCGAGCGGCCGCCATGGGGCGCGTAACCCCAGCGCTGCGGGACGTTGGGCCAAGCCGCGAGCGACCCGTGGAGGCCACACTCCCGGCGGCGTGATGATCCGCGTGCTGCAGTGCCTGCTGGCACTGACCGCGGCAATCTGGCACAACGACCACACCGGCCAACCCGTGCGGCGATCCCTACTCGCCTACGACCACTGACCCTCGGAGTCAGTCATCTAGTTGTGGGGCGGTTGCCTGGTGGTGGGGCGGGTGGGGCTCGAACCCACGACCCAGGGATTATGAGCACAAATTCGCTGAACGCTGTGCTGACCAGGTTAAACGCAGGTCGTTGAGGACCGTCCGAGGACCAGTACCCGGCTGTTGACAGGCGGGGACCGGGCCGGGGTCAGAGCGGGCACATGTGACGGGTCGACTGACAGCTTCGGCCAAGCCGCTGTCCTGAGGACGCACGGAGGGGAGCGGCTCACCATCCACGTCCAGCGGCCTTCACAGGCCGAGAACCAGACGCAGAGCCGCGTCGACCTGCCGCAGTTCCTCGAAACTGAGATGTCCGGCCGAGTCTCCCAAGCGCTCCGGATCCACTGCGGCGGTCTGTTCGGCCAGCACCCGGGTGGGGCGCCCGTCGATGGAGACCTCCGGACGGAAGGTGGCGGCGCGGGCCGAAGTAGACGTGGGTGCAACCAACCAGGTGGACAGGGGAAGCAGGTCGGACTGGACGACGATGGCGTAGCGGACCCCCGCCTGCTCGTGGCCGCGTGTGCCGCGGGGAGAGCGCAGGCGGAAGACCTCACCACGCACGCAAGGTCTCCATGTCCCGAAGGACTTGAGCGGCCTCGGCACGGTCGGCTTCGTCGTCGACCAGCGCGGCGGCCTCCGCGCGGAGCCGGCCTTCCGCCGCAACCCTCGCGGCCTCGATCAGAGCTGCCCGCACGGCGGTGGAGACGGGGGTGCCGTCTTGCGTGAGCACGGCCAGGGCACGTCGGGCGTCCTCATCGGGACGGAAGGTGATCGTGTCAGCCACAGCTGGAGTGTCTCACGGATTGTAAGACATGGATAGGGCCAGCCTGACAGGTTCTCCGGCGCGCGCCTTGTGTACTGCCTGGTGGGGCGGGTGGGGCTCGAACCCACGACCCAGGGATTATGAGTCCCATGCTCTGACCGGCTGAGCTACCGCCCCTGACGAGCGGCGCCCAGCCTGCCAGACGTCGGGTCACCGGTGTGCAAAACGTCCAGGTGGCACACAGCCACCCCCCGCGGCTGTGCATCCGCGACGGCCGTCGCGGCACCCCCCTCGCGGAGCTCCACCGCCCGGAAGCCGGCTACTGGACGTGCGTACGCGGAGCAGGCGCCGCGGGGACCGCCGTGGCGGACTCGTAGACCGACGCCGACGTCCACGCGGCAGCGGCCCTCGTGCCGGTCGGCTGACGCCGGGTCAGCGCGGGCCGCGCCCGTCCCCCCAGCCGCGGTCGAAGCCGCCGGGCCCGCCGTCGAACAGGCCGTCCAGCACCAGCGAGCCCAGCAGGACCAGCACCAGCAGCGCGGCGACGGCAGTCAGGGCCAGTCGCACCCCCGCCGGGCCGCCGCCGCGCGCGCCGGCGACGGTGGCCCGGACCTGCTCCCAGGCCATGAGCCCCAGCGGCCGCCAGCCCGGCGCGGTGGCGTAGGCCGTGACGTGCTCCGGTGCGGGCGGCAGGTCGGCCGTCAGCGGCGGCAGGTCGCGCAGGTGCACCGCGGCGAAGGCGGCGGCCATCCGCTCGCTGCCCTCGTCGGGCGTGAGCAGCCCCCGGGCGACGGCGTCCTGCAGCCGGTGCACCGTGGCCGCCCGGTCGCTGTCGCCCGCCCGCATCGGCGGGACCTGCCTCGCGGTGACGTCGTCCATGTGGTTCCTCCCGCTGCGTGCCGTTCCGGCCGGCCAGGGTGCCCGCCGTTCCTGTGACGGACCTGTGAGCGACGGCACGCCGGACCCGGCCGCGACGGGCCAGGTGGGGCCGTTGTGGCGGAAGGTGCGGCACTCCACACGGTTCGTCATACCCGCAGCTCAGCTCGTTGAGGATGCAAACAGGCGCGCCGCGATCGTCACCTTTCCGTGACATTCGCCCGGGGTCGCGTAGTACGTTCGCCCGCGGCCCAGCCGGCTCCAGCTCCTCGCACCGAGGGCACCGGCCGGGTCCCGCCTGATCGTCCCGGCCCGCGTGCCGGGGGACCGGGGATCCCGTGGGGGTCCCCGGATCGGTCACGCCCGCGCACACCAGACGCGGGCAGCGGCGTGCCCTGCGGGGCGCCCGCGGACCCGGGAGGCGGCCGCGACGAACGGAGAAGCGCCCTCTTGGCGACCCTGCACCACCGGACCGCCCGGGGGACCCGCCCCGCCCTGCCCTCCCGCCTCGGCCGTGCCGTGCTCGCCACCGGCGTCGCCGTGGGACTCCTGCTGGCGACTCCTGCGGCCGCGCTGGCCGACCCCCAGGACGACGTCGCCGCCGCGGAGGCCGCCGAGCGCGACCTGGTCGCCGAGGTCGGCCGGATCCAGGGCGAGGTCACCGCCGCCGAGGAGCAGCTGCAGCGGATGACGGTGGAGGCCGAGGCGGCCGCGGACGCGGCCCTCGTCGCGCAGGCCGAGCTGGCCGCCGCCCAGCAGGCCGCCGCCGTCGCCGCCGCCGAGCTGCAGGCTGCCCGCGACGCCGTCGCCGCCGCCGAGGACGAGGTCGTCGAGCTCGGCCGCGAGGCCTACATGGGCAGCCAGGGGGACCTCAGCGGGGACGTCTCGGTGCTGCTGGACAGCGAGGGCCCCCGTGAGGTGCTCGAGCGGGCCGCCACCCTCGACATGCTCGGCACGCAGCGCGCGGAGACCCTCGAGGAGTTCGAGCTGCTCGAGACGCAGGAGGCCGAGGCCGAGGCCCTGGCCCGCGCGGCCGTGGACGAGCGCGACGCCGCCGCCCGTGCCGCCGCCGAGGCGCAGGCCGCCGCCGACGCCCGCCTGGCCTCCGCCCAGGCCGACTACGACGCCCTCGCCGTCCAGAAGGCCGCGCTCGACGAGCGGCTGCGCGTGGCCGAGACCGAGCTGCTGCGACTGCGCGGCATCGCCGACGCCGAGGCCGCCTGGGCCGCCCAGCAGCAGGCCGAGCAGCAGGCCGCGGTGACCGTGAGCGTGCAGTCCTCGGGCAGCGGCGCCGCCGCCCCGACCACCGGCCGCGTGACCTCCTGCTACGGCGCGCGGTGGGGGACCATGCACTACGGCGTCGACATCGCCGCCCCGATCGGCACGCCGGTCTTCGCCCCCACGGGCGGCGTCGTCCTGCAGGCGGGCCCGGCCAGCGGCTTCGGCCAGGCCGTCTACGTGCAGCACGACGACGGCCGGATCACCGTCTACGGCCACGTCAACCGGTTCTTCGTGTCGGCCGGGCAGGTGGTCGGTGCCGGCCAGCAGATCGCCGAGGTCGGCAACAAGGGCCAGTCCACCGGCCCGCACCTGCACTTCGAGGTGCACGAGGGCGGGCTCTACGCCAGCCGGGTCAACCCGGTCCCGTGGCTGAGCGCACGCGGCATCTCCCTGGGCGGCGGCTGCTAGATGACTGATTCCAAGGGGTCCGAGTTCGGCGAGCCTTGATGAGCTGATGGGCGAGGGTGCCCAGGCTCGGCGTTGCTGACCCAACGTCGAACCTCGGAGGTCCTCGTGGACGCCGATCTGGACACCCTCGCCACGGCACTCTATGTACGCACCGACGATCTGCTGAAGGCCTCGCCCGGTCGTGCCCCGGCTCGTCCGGCGGTCGGGATCGCACCGCGGATCACCGACGCCGAATTGGTCACCCTGGCGGTGATGCAGGCGCTGCTGGGGCGCACCAGCGAGGCTCGCTGGCTGCGGTTCGCCCACGCCCAGCTGCGGCACCTGTTTCCGTATCTGCCCCAGCAGCCGGGCTACAACAAGCGGCTGCGCGCCCTGGCCGACACGCTGCGCTGGCTGATCGCGGTGCTGGCCCGGGACACGCATCTGTGGTCTGACGACGTGTGGGTGGTCGACTCCACCCCGGTGGAGTGCGCCCGCTCCCGCGAGGCCGCGCACCGCTCGGCGCTGGCCGGCTGGGCCGAGTACGGCTACTGCGCCAGCCACTCCCGCTACTTCTGGGGACTACGGCTGCATCTGCTCTGCACGCTGCACGGACTACCGGTCGGCTTCGCGCTCTCCGGCGCCAAGGCCGACGAGCGCGAGGTGCTGCTGGGCATCCTCGACGCCGACCCCGCGCTGACTGCCAGCCGAGCCGGACAGACGGTGATCGCCGACCGGCACTACTACGGCCGCCAGTTCGAAGCCACGCTGCACGGCCACGGCATCGCGCTGCTGCGCCCCGCCCGCACCGGCGAGCCCAAACGGCCCGGAGCCCGCCTGTTCAAGCCGCTGCGGCAGGTGATCGAGTCGATCAACGACACCTTCAAAGGCCAGCTCGACCTCGAACACCACGGCGGGCACACCCCGCTCGGGGTCTGGGTCCGCGTCCTGCAACGCGTCCTGGCCCTCACCGTCGTCATCTGGCACAACGACCACATCGGCGCACCGACCCCACGATCACTGATCGCCTACGACCACTGACCCTTGGAATCAGTCATCTAGTCGCCGCCCGGGCGGGGAGGTCCCTCACCGGCGCCCGCGCAGCCGGCCGAGCAGGTCACCGGCCCCGCCGACGGTCCGCGCGGCCAGCGCCAGGATCGGCCCGCCGGGGATGCCCGGCGCGGACTCCACGATCGGCGCGAGCATCATCAGCTCCGGCAGGTCGCGCACCCGCAGTCGCCGGCGCACCAGCGCCGCGGCCGGGTTGACCCGCCCCGAGGCGGCCTCCAGCAGGACGTCGGCCGCCGCCTCCACGACGGCGCCCGGGGGCCGCTCGCCCGCGCCGAGCCGCCGGACCGTCCAGCCACCGCGGTCGGCCGCGAAGGCCCACCCGCCGTCCGGGGTGACCAGTCCGGCGCCGCCGCGGATGCCCGACGACGCGGCCAGCGCGCCGGTCACCTCGGCGAGCGCGGCCAGCCCGGCCTGCAGCACCTCCGGCGGCGGCGGGGGAGCACCCAGCGGCACGAGGTCCAGGCCGTGGACGGCGAGCTCGTAGGCCTGGCCGAGGACCACCGACAGCAGTGGCAGCCGGCCGACCGTGGAGACGGCGTACGCGGTGTCGAGCCCGCCCGGTTCCTCGGCGAGGTAGCGGGCGGTGGCCTCCCGGCTGCGGTGCAGCGCGGCGAGCACCTCCTCGCGCGGGGCGTCACGGTGCGCGGCGGTCACCCGGGCGTTGGTCCCGTCGACGTCGGGCGGCGTGCCCGTGCCACCGGCGCGGGCCGAGTCGACCAGGTCGGCCAGCGCGGCGTGGTCGGGCCAGCAGCCCAGGTGCACGCACACCTCGTGGGCACGCCAGCCGGGCAGGCGGGTCGGACGGTCCAGGTCGACGGCGGCAGCCTGCTGGAGGAAGACGTCCCAGGCGTGGAGGACCATGGGCCCCACCACGTCCCGGCCGGCCCCGGCCAGTCCCTGCCGCTGCGGTCGCCCGCCGCCGTCGTCGGTCGTCATGCCGGGCCCCCTACCCATCGCCGCCGGCGTCCTCGCGGGTGCGCGGGAGTGTGTCCGCCCACCCGGACGGAGGAGTGCCCGAGGTGTCGCGTCACGGGCGGGCGGCCGCTGGTCGAGGACGACGATCGGGTCGAGTACTGGGTGCGCCAGGTACGGGAGGCGCTGGCCACCACCGACCCGCTCACCGGCGTCCCCAACCGCCGGGCGTTCCTCGAGCGGCTCGAGGGGGCGGTGAGCCGGGCCGGACGGGGGCAGCGCTCGGTGGTCTGCATCGTCGACCTCGACGGCTCCGAGGCGGTCAACGACCTCGAGGGCCACGCGGCCGGCGACGCCGTCCTGCGCGCGGTGGCCGGGACCCTGACCGCGGCGGTGCGCGGGACCGACACGGTGGCCCGCCTCGGCGGTGACGAGTTCGCCGTCCTGGCCGATTCCCCGCTCCCGGCCGACGACGCGGCGCTGGCCGACCGGCTGCGGATCGCCGTCGCCGGGGTCGGTGCGGCGCACGGTGTCACCGGCAGCGTCGGCCGGGCCCTCGTCGGGCACGACGACGATGTCGCCGGGGTGATGCACCGGGCCGACGCGGCCGTGTACCGGGCCGAGGCGGCCGACGGGGACCGGGTGCACGATCTCGCACGGTGACGGCCAGGTCCGCGCGCCGGTGACCGACCGTGATGACGAGAAGGACCGGTCCTGCATGCGACACCGGGGGTGGCGACCCCCCGTGCCGGCACCCGGGGTGTACGGTCAGCGTCACTCCCGCCCGGGTTGGACGGCTGGGTCGTCATCGTGGTATGGCGCTGACCAGCAGTTCCGTGGCGCCCGGCGCTGCGTCCGTCACATCCGGCACAGCTGTCGCATCTGCACTGGCGCGCCGGGCACCTCATCGTGCACACTGTCCCCGGAGCCCCTGGTCCACCGCCACTGACCACAGCCTGTCACCGAATCGATCGTCCGTTGGGGAAGACGAGACCGATCGAGTCGATGGAGGTGCCTCGTGCAGCGACGGTCTACCCAGGGTGTCGTCTTCGTGCACTCCTGCCCGAAGGCGCTCTGCCAGCACGTCGAGTGGGCGCTCGAACGCGTCATCGGCGCGCCGGTCTCCCTGTCGTGGGCCGACCAGCCCGCGGCGCACGGTGCCTACCGTGCTGAGGTGGCCTGGACCGGTGCTCCCGGGACGGGCGCCAAGCTGGTCGCCGCGCTGCGCGCGTGGCCGATGCTGCGCTTCGAGGTGACCGAGGAAGCCAGCCACGGCAACGACGGCGAGCGCATGTCCTACGTGCCGGGGCACGGGGTGTACCGCGCGCCCACGAGTGCCAACGGCGACCTCGTCGTCACCGAGCAGCAGCTGCGCCACCTGGCCGCCACCGCCACGTCCATCGAGGCGTTCCGCCACGGTGTCGACGAGCTGCTCGGCGCGGCCTGGGACGCCGACCTCGAGGTGTACCGGCACGCCGGCGACGGCAGCCCGGTCACCTGGCTGCACCAGGTCGTCTGAGGCCGTCCGGGACGAAACACGCAGGTCACGATCCGGGCACACGAGATGAGGTCCCCCGGGAACTCGTCGTAGGCTCCTGGCCAGGTCGTCCGGACGCCGTCGGGGAAGCGGCGTCCGGACGACCTCACACCGAGAGGCCCGCCACTGCTGCAGCGGTGGCGGGCCTCTCGTCGTCGCGGTGGCCGTCCGGCCGGTGCGCGGTCCTGCGTCCCGATCGTGACGCGTCCTCCCTGACCATGACGCGTCCTCCCTGACCGTGGGACGTCGGGGAGGACGCGCGACGATCAGGTCACCTGATCGTCGCGCGCGCCGGCGCCGCTACAGCGGGATGTTGCCGTGCGCGCCGCGGCCGGCCGGCGCGCCGGCCAGGGCGGCCACCAGCCGCTGCCGCGTGCGGGCGGGCTCGACGACCTCGTCGACGACGCCGATCTCCAGCGCCCGGTTCACCCCGCCGGCGATCCGCTCGTGCTCGTTAGCCAGCCGCACGTGCAGCGCCTCCCGCTCGCCGGGGGGCACCGCGGCCAGCTGCTTGCGGTGCAGGATGCCCACGGCGGCCCTGGCGCCCATGACGGCCACCTCCGCGCCCGGCCAGGCGAAGACCGCCGTGGCGCCCAGCGAGCGGGCGTTCATGGCGATGTAGGCGCCGCCGTAGGCCTTGCGGGTCACCAGCGTCACCCGCGGGACGACGGCCTCGGCGAAGGCGTGCAGCAGCTTCGCGCCGCGCCGCACCACGCCGTCCCACTCCTGGCCGACGCCGGGCAGGTAGCCGGGGACGTCGACCAGCACGACCAGCGGCACGCCGAACGCGTCGCACATCCGCACGAAGCGCGCCGCCTTCTCCGCCGAGGCCAAGTCCAGGCAGCCGCCCAGCCGCAGCGGGTTGTTCGCGACGACGCCGACGGTCCGCCCGGCGAGCCGGCCGAGGGTGGTCACGACGTTCGGCGCCCACCGCGGGTGCAGCTCCAGGCCCGGTCCGTCGAGGAGGGCGGCGACGAGCGGCCTGACGTCGTAGGCGCGGTTGGCCCGCTGGGGCAGCAGGGCCCGCAGGTCGACGTCCGGCTCGTCCCGGGCCGGCGCGAGCCGGCCCTGCGCGGCCAGCAGGTCCACCGCCTGGCGGGCGGTCGCCAGCGCGGCGGCCTCGGAGTCGGTGACCACGTGGACGACGCCGCTGCGGCGGCCGTGCGTGTCGGGCCCGCCGAGGCTCTCCATGTCCACGTCCTCGCCGGTGACCGAGCGGACGACGTCGGGACCGGTGACGAAGACCCGTCCGGCCGGCCCCATGATCACCAGGTCGGTGAGCGCCGGTCCGTAGGCGGCGCCGCCGGCGGCCGGGCCGAGGACGACGGAGACCTGCGGGATCCGCCCGGAGGCGCGCACCATCGCGGCGAACACCTCGCCGACGGCGTGCAGCGCGGTGACGCCCTCGGCCAGCCGGGCGCCGCCGGAGTGCCAGATGCCCACGACCGGCAGCCGCTCGCGCACCGCGGTGTCGATCGCGTCGACGACGTGCCGGCACCCGTCGGCGCCCATCGCCCCACCCATCACCGTCGCGTCGGTGCAGTAGGCGATCGCCGGGGTGCCCGACACGGTGCCGCGCGCCGCCAGGACACCCGACGTGTCCCGCGGGGCCAGCAGGGACGTCGTGCCGGCGTCGAAGAAGCGCGCCAGCCGGTCGCCGGGGTCGCGCGGGTCCGGAGCGGTGGCGGCAGGAGCGGCGTGCAGCGTGGTCACGAGACCTCCACGGGCCGGGCGCGGGCGTGCGGGAACGGCCCGGGCGGGCACGCGACCGGCCCGGGCAGCGGGGTCCTTGCGTCAGACGGTGGTGAAGACCAGGGCCATGTTGTGGCCGCCGAAGCCGAAGGAGTCGTTGACCGCGGCGGTGAGCGTGGCCTTCCGCGGCTCGCGGCGGACGATGTCGAGGGCCTGCACCGCCGCGTCGTCGTCCGGGTCGTCGAGGTTCGCCGTCGCCGGCACCACCTGGTCGCGCAGCGCGAGGATGGTGAACACCGACTCCAGCGCCCCGGCCGCGCCGAGCAGGTGGCCGGTCTGGCTCTTGGTGGCGGTGACCAGCACGTGCTCGCCGATCGAGCCGCGGATGGCCGCGGCCTCGGCGGTGTCGCCGACCGGCGTCGAGGTGGCGTGGGCGTTGACGTGGCCGATGTCGGCCGGGGTCAGCCCGGCGTCGCGGATCGCGGCCGCGATCGCCCGCCCGGCCCCCTCGCCCTCCGGGTGCGGGGCGACCAGGTCGTAGCCGTCGGCGGTCCCGCCGGCGCCGGCCAGCCGGGCGTGCACCTGGGCACCGCGGGCCTTCGCCGAGTCGGCGCGCTCCAGCACGAGGGCGGCGGCGCCCTCGCCGAGGACGAAGCCGTCGCGGGCCTTGTCGAACGGGCGCGAGGCCCGCTCGGGCTCGTCGTTGCGGGTGCTCATGGCCCGCATGGAGGAGAACCCGGCCATGGGCAGCGGGTGGATGCAGGCCTCCGTGCCGCCGACGAGGACCACGTCCGCGCGGTCGAAGCGCAGCAGGTCCAGGCCCCAGCGGATCGCCTCCGCGCCGGAGGCGCAGGCGCTGACCGGGGCGTGCACCCCGCCCTTGGCGCCGACGGACAGCCCGACCGCGGCGGCCGGGCCGTTGGGCATGAGCATCGGGATGGTGAAGGGGGAGACCCGCTTGGGCCCCTTCTCCTCCAGGATGTCGTCCTGGCCGAGCAGGGTCAGCGCCCCGCCGATGCCGGTGCCGAAGACGACGGCGATGCGCAGCGGGTCGACGCCGGCGTCGCCGGCCCCCGACTGCCGCCAGGCCTCCTCGGCGGCGATGACCGCGACCTGCTGGCTGCGGTCGAGCCGCCGGGCGCGCACCCGGTCGAGCTGCTCGGCGGGCTCGGTGGCCAGCCGGGCGACGAGCTGGGCGGGGAAGTCCTTCACCCAGTCGTCGGTGATCCGGCTGACCCCCGACCGCCCGGCCAGCAGCGCGTCCCAGGTGCTGGTGACGTCGCCGCCCAGCGGCGTGGTCGCACCGAGTCCGGTGACGACGACATCGGTCATGACGGGTTCCTCCTGGGAGCGGGTGCGGCCGGGGGCCGGGGGTCCGGGACGGGCCGGGGCCCGGCTCAGCCCCGGTTCTTCTGGATGTAGCTCATGGCGTCGCCGACGGTCTTGATGTTGCCGAGCTCGTCGTCGGGGATGGCCACGCCGAACTTGTCCTCGACGGCCGTGGCGATCTCGACCATCGACAGCGAGTCGACGTCGAGGTCCTCGGTGAACGACTTCTCCGGGGTGGCGTCGGCGGGAGCGACCCCGGCGACCTCCTCCAGGATCTCTGCCAGACCTGCCTGGATGTCCTCGCTCACGCGGGGGTCCTCTCTCTCGGTGGAGGCGGGCGCTGCCCGCCGTCGGTCCCGGGTGGTCCGGGGGTCTGTGGTGGTGCTCAGGGCAGGGTGAGCACCTGGCCGGCGAAGGTCAGGCCCGCGCCGTACCCGAGGACGAGGGCGAGGTCCCCGCTCTTCGCCTCGCCGGACTCCAGCAGCGCGGTGAGCGCCAGCGGGACCGACGCCGCCGAGGTGTTCCCCGACTGCACGACGTCGCGGGCGACGACCGTGTCCGGCCTGAACCCGAGCTTCCTGGTCATCGACTCGATGATGCGCAGGTTGGCCTGGTGCGGGGCGAAGACGTCGACGTCGGCCGGGCCGATCCCGGCGGCCTCCATCGCCTCCTCGAGCGTCTCGGTGAGCCGGGTGGTGGCCCAGCGGTAGACCGCCTGGCCGGCCATGGTCATCGTCCCGGTGCCGGCGGCGATCTCGATCGCGTTGTGCTGGTCGCCGTCGCTGCCCCACACGACCGGGCCGATGCCCGGCTCCTCGGCCGCGCCCACCACCGCGGCACCGGCGCCGTCGGCGAAGATCACCGCGGTCGAGCGGTCGGCCAGGTCGGTGACGTCGGTGAGCCGCTCGACACCGACCACGAGGGCGTTGCGCGCCGAGCCGGCCCGGATGGCGTCGGAGACGACGCCCAGGGCGTAGCAGAAGCCGGCGCACCCGGCGTTGAGGTCGAAGGCCCCGGGCCGCGGGATGCCCAGGCGGTGGGCGACCTGCGGGCCGATGCCGGGGATGGGCTCCTTGAGGCTGGCGCTGGCCAGGACGACCAGGTCGACCTCGTCGGGCGCCAGACCGCTGGCGGCGAGGGCCTTGCCCCCGGCGGCGACGGCCATCTCGACGAGGGTCTCGTCCTTCTCGGCCCAGCGGCGCTCGGCGATGCCGACGCGGCTCTGGATCCACTCGTCGTTGGTGTCCATCACCTCGGCGAGCTCGTCGTTGGTCACCCGGCGGCGGGGCCGGTAGGCGCCCAGGCCGAGGATCCGGGCGCCCGCGGCGCCCTTCCTGAGGTGGATGGTCACGCGGAGACCTCCGGGTAGAGACGGGCCAGCGGGTCCCCCGCGTCGACCAGGTCGCCGTCCTGCACCAGCCACTCGGCGAGGACGCCGTCGTAGCCGGCCGTGACGTCGGCCTCGCCGCGCCGGCTGCGGACGCGCCCCAGCGGGGTGCCGGCCGGCAGGCGGGTGCCCTCGGCGACGTCGGCGGGGCTGACCGTGCCGCGGACGGGGGAGACGACGACCCGCCAGTCGGGCTGGTGGATGGCCTCGGGGCGGCCGCGGGCGGCGTCGATCAGCGCGCGGGCCCGGTCGAGGTCGGCGGGACCGGACAGCGCCAGCACCTCGACCCCGCCGTCCTTCGCCCACTCGCGCTTGGCCAGGCCGGCCAGCGCGCCGGCCGGCGGCAGCTCGAGCGCCGCGGTGACGCCCAGCTCGCGCAGGGTGGCCAGGCAGGCGTCGAAGTGGACGGGGCTGGTGACCTGGCTGACCAGGCGGGACAGCACCTCGGCGCCGGAGCCGACCGCGGCGCCGTCGGCGTTGGACAGCAGCAGGCGGCTGGGGTCGGCCGGGCGCAGGCCGCCGACGAGGCCCTCGAGCTCCTCGCGGGCGGGGGCCATGGAGGAGGTGTGGAAGGCGCCGGCCACCGACAGCGGCAGCACGCGCGCCTTGGCCGGCGGCTCGGCCTTGAGCGCGGCCAGGCCCTCGAGCGGCCCGGCGACGACGACCTGCCCGCCGCCGTTGAGGTTGGCCGCGCTCAGCCCGTGCCGCTGCAGTGCCGCGGCCAGCTCGTCGGGGTCACCGCCCAGGACGGCGGACATGCCGGTCGGGGTGAGCGCGCAGGCGCGGGCCATCGCCCGGCCGCGGACGGCGGTCAGCGCGATGGCCGCCTCGACGCTGAGCACCCCGGCCAGCGCGGCGGCGGTCAGCTCGCCGACGCTGTGCCCGGCGATGACGACGTCGCGCCCGTCCTGCGGCGTGTGCGCGACCGGGCCGGGCAGGCCGCCGAGCTCGCGGGCCACGAACAGGCTCATCGCGACGACCAGCGGCTGGGTGACCGCGGTGTCCTTGATGGCCTCGGCGTCGCCGGTGGTGCCGAGGGTCAGCAGGTCGGCGTCGGCGATGGCGCCGGCCCAGCGGAAGAAGGACTCGGCACCGGGGAGCTCCAGCCAGGGGGTGAGCATCCCGGGCTTCTGGGCACCCTGTCCGGGCGCGAGGACGGCGAGCACCTCCTCACCGTGCCAGGCGTCACGTCCCCCTGCGGTGGTGTCCGGAACGAAAGGTCACCGTTGCTCTTTGGAGGATGTCCACAATGTGGAGGCGCATCCGGGCCGTCGTCGCCCCGTTCCGTGGTGGAGACCACACGGACCGCCGTAGATCCGCCGAGCGGGGTCCCGCCGCGGGCGCGCGGGTGGCGGGGGGACCCGGGTCCTCCCTCAGTGCCAGAGGGAGCGGCCGCCGTCGAGGTCGGCGAGGGCGAGGGCGACCTGCAGGGTCCAGGCGCCGCGGGGGTCGGTGGCCACCTGCCCGGTCAGCTCGGCGGCCCGCTTGAGCCGGTACCGGACGGTGTTGGGGTGCACGAACAGCGCCCGGGCGCTCGCCTCCAGGTTGCCGCCGCCGGCGAGCACGGCGCGCACCGTCTCGAGCACGCCGCCGCCGGCGGTCCGCAGCGGTCGCACCACCCGCTCGGTCAGCGCCGCCCGGGCCAGCGGGTCGCCGTCGAGGGCGCGCTCGGGGAGGAGGGCGTCCGACCAGACCGGGCGCGGGGCGCCGGGCCAGGCCCGCGCCGCCCGCCAGCCGGCCAGCGCGGCGGCCGCCGACCCGCCGGCGGCGCTGAGCCGGTCGACCGCCGGGCCGCGCACCACCGGTCCGGGGCCGAACTCGTCGGCCACCCGGTCGGTCGCCGCGGCCACGTCGTCGGCGCCGCCGAGGACCACGACGAGCTGGTCGGCGTGCACCCCCACCAGCACCTCGCAGTGCTGCGAGCGGGCCGCCCGGCGGACCGTGGCGTGCGTGTCGCCGTCGGCCGGCGCCGCGCCGACCAGGACGACGACGGGACTGGTGTCCGCCCACCCGAGTGCGGCGGCCCGGCCGGGCAGCTCCTCGGAGTGCTCGCCGCGCACCAGCGCGTCGACGACCAGCGCCTCGAGGCGGGCGTCCCACGCCCCGCGGTTCTCGGCGAAGGTGGCGTAGACGTGCGCGGTGGCGAAGGCGACCTCGCGGCTGAACTGGAGCACCGCCATGCGCAGCACGTCGGCGTCACCGGGCTCGGCGACCGACTCGACGTGGTCGTCCATCACCTCGACGGTGACCTTGACCAGGTCGACCGTCTGCTTGAGCGGCACCGCCCGGACCAGGTCGCGCGGCGCGGCGCCGAACACCTCCCCGGTCAGCCGGGGCGGCCGGTCGGGAGAGCGGCACCACTCGACCAGCGAGGCGATGCCGGCCTGGGCGACGAGCACGACCCAGGAGCGCTGGTCGGCGGGCATGGTGCGGAACCAGGGGAAGTCCTCGTCCATGCGGGACACGGCCCGGGTGGCGATGGCGCCCGAGGCGCGCTCGAGCCGCCGCAGCGTCGCCGCCGACGGCGGGCGGTCGCTCACCCGGTGGGCCACAGCGTCAGCGTGTCACGGTCCGGGGGGTCGGGGAGAGTGGGGGAGTGGAGTCCGCCGCCCGACCCGCCACGTCGCCCGCCGCGCCGCCGTCCCCGCCCGTCCGGACCCGCCGCCGGGCCCTGGCCGCCGTCGGCACGGGCCTCACCGTCCTCGGCGTGCTGGGCGCCGGCGTCCTCACCGGCTTCGCGCCGCAGGTCCGCCTCGACGACGCGGTCAGCCGCGCGCTCTACGCCGGCGACGACCGCTCCGTGCTGGTCGGCGGCCTGCTCGAGGTGCTCACCACGCCGGGGGTGACCTGGTTCCGCGTGCTGGTGTTCCTGCCGGCCCTGGTCTGGCTGGCCCGCCGCCGCGTGTGGCGCACGCTGGCCTGGGTCGTCGTGGCCGTGCTCGGCATCGGCCCGCTGACCACCGGGCTCAAGGAACTGGTCGGCCGCGCGCGCCCGGCGTTCGAGAACGGCGGCCTGACCTACGAGTCGCTGAGCTACCCCAGCGGGCACTCCTCCGGCATCGCCACGCTGGTCACCGTCGGGCTCGTGCTGGCCTGGCCCCGGCTGTCCGCGCGCGGCCGGCGGGTCGCCGTCGTCGCCGGCGTCGCGCTGGCCGTCCTCGTCGGGCTGACCCGGATGTGGCTGGGCGTGCACTTCCTGTCCGACGTCGTCGGCGGGCTCTCCCTCGGCGTCGCCTGGTCGCTCACGGTCGCCCTGGTCGCCCGCGGGCTGCCGGGCGGGGCCGGGGCGCTGCCCTCGCGCGGTGCGGCGCGGTGACCGGGCTCGCCGGCCGCACCCTGCTCGAGCCCGGCGACGGCTCGCTGGGTCCGCTGCTGCGGGTCACCGACGACCGGCTGGCGCCCGGCACCGGCTACGGCCGGCACGAGCACCGGGCGGTCGACGTCGTCGCGGTGGTGCTGGCCGGCTCGCTCACCCACGCCTGGGGCGGCGGCGCCCCGATGGCCGCCGGGGACGTCGGCGTGCTGCGGGCCGGCACCGGGCTGGCGCACGACGAGGTCGCCGGACCCGACGGCGCGCGCGTCGTCCAGACGTACCTCCGGGCCGCCGACCCCGCCGCGCCGCCGTCGCACGCGGTGCACCGCGCCGTCCGCGGCTGGGTCGACCTCGACCGGCCCGACGCCCGGCTCTGGATCGGGCCGGCGGCCGAGGCCCCCGACGGCGTGGTGCTGGGCCTCGACGACGAACCGGCCCGCGTCGGCGGGGTGCCGAGCGGGCCGGTCGTCGTGTGGCAGGTGGACCCCAGCCGGCCCGACTGGGCCGGCTGACGGGCCCTTCCTCAGGTCGCCGGGCTCGGGTCCGACCGCTCCTCCGGCGGCGCCGCCTGCACGTCCCGCACCTGGTACTTCTCCACCGCCTGTCGGACGAGGTCCCGGTCGACCTCGCCGCGCTGGGCCAGCGAGGCGAGCACCCGGACGACGACCGACTCGGCGTCGACGTGGAAGTGCCGCCGCAGCGCCGGGCGGGTGTCGGACAGGCCGAACCCGTCGGTGCCCAGCGTCGCCATCCCGCCGGGGACGTACGGCGCGATGAGGTCGGGCACCGCGCGCATCCAGTCCGACACCGCCACGACCGGCCCGGGGGCGTCCTGCAGCTGCTGGGTGACGTACGGGACCTGCGGCTCGTCCTCCGGGTGGAGCAGGTTGTGCTCCTCGACCGCGTCGGCCTGCCGGCGCAGCTCGGTCCACGACGTCACCGACCACACGTCGGCCGCGACGCCCCAGTCGTTCGCCAGCAGCTCCTGCGCGCGCAGCGCCCACGGCACCGCGACGCCGGAGGCCAGGACCTGCGCCCGGGGGCCGTCGCCCTGGCCGGGTGCGTAGCGGTACATGCCCGCGAGCAGGCCCTGCAGGTCGAGGCCCTCGGGCTCGGCCGGCTGGTTGAACGGCTCGTTGTAGACCGTCAGGTAGTACATGACGTCGGGGGAGCGCGAGCCGCCCAGCGGGGCGCCCGGGTCCTCGCCGTACATGCGCAGCAGGGCGTCCCTGGTGATGTGCCCGACCTCGTAGGAGAACGCCGGGTCGTAGGAGACGACCGCCGGGTTGGTGTGGGCCATGAGCAGCGAGTGCCCGTCCTCGTGCTGCAGGCCCTCGCCGTTGAGCGTCGTCCGCCCGGCGGTGGCGCCGAGCAGGAAGCCGCGCGTCATCTGGTCGGCGGCCGCCCAGATCGAGTCGGCGGTCCGCTGGAACCCGAACATCGAGTAGAAGATGTAGATCGGGATCATCGGCTCGCCGTGCGTGGCGTACGAGGTCCCGACGGCGGTGAACGACGCCGTGGAGCCGGCCTCGTTGATGCCCTCGTGCAGGATCACGCCCTGCTCGGACTCCTTGTAGGTGAGCATCAGCTCGCGGTCGACCGAGGTGTACCGCTGGCCGGCCGGGTTGTAGATCTTCTGCGTCGGGAAGAGGCTGTCCATCCCGAAGGTCCGTGCCTCGTCGGGGATGATCGGCACGAACCGCGGGCCGAGCTCCTTGTCCTTCAGCAGCTCCTTGAGCAGGCGGACGAAGGCCATCGTCGTGGCCACCTCCTGCTTGCCCGAGCCGCGACGCAGGACGTCGAGCGCCTTGTCGTCGGGCGCCTTGAGCGTCTTGAACTCCGCCCGCCGCCGCGGCACCGCCCCGCCCAGCGCCCGGCGCCGGTCGAGCATGTACTGCATCTCGTCGGAGCCCGGGTCGGGCTTGTAGTAGGGCGGCAGGGTCTTGTCGAGCTGCTCGTCCGGGATGGGCAGGTAGAGCCGGTCGCGGAAGGCGGCGAGGTCCTCGGCGGTCAGCTTCTTCATCTGGTGCGTGGAGTTGCGGCCCTCGAAGTGGCTGCCCAGCGTCCAGCCCTTGATCGTCTTGGCGAGGATGACCGTCGGCTGGCCCTTGTGCTCCACGGCGGCCTTGAACGCCGCGTAGACCTTGCGGTAGTCGTGCCCGCCGCGGGAGAGGTTCCACACCTCCTGGTCGCTCATGTGCTCGACGAGCTTGCGGGTGCGCGGGTCGCGGCCGAAGAAGTGCTCGCGGACGAAGGCGCCGTCCTCGGCCTTGTAGGTCTGGTAGTCGCCGTCGGGCGTCTGGTTCATGAGGTTGACCAGCGCGCCGTCGCGGTCGGCGGCCAGCAGCGGGTCCCACTCCCGGCCCCAGATCACCTTGATGACGTTCCAGCCGGCGCCGCGGAAGAACGACTCCATCTCCTGGATGATCTTGCCGTTGCCGCGCACCGGGCCGTCGAGCCGCTGCAGGTTGCAGTTGATGACGAAGGTGAGGTTGTCCAGCTCCTCGCGGGCGGCCAGGCCGATCACGCCGAGCGACTCGGGCTCGTCCATCTCGCCGTCGCCGAGGAAGGCCCACACGTGCTGGTCGGAGGTGTCCTTGACCCCGCGCGCGTGCAGGTAGCGGTTGAACCGCGCCTGGTAGACCGCGTTCATCGGACCCAGGCCCATCGAGACGCTGGGGAACTCCCAGAAGTCCGGCATCAGCCGCGGGTGCGGGTAGGACGACAGCCCGCCGCCGGGGTGGCTGACCTCCTGGCGGAAGCCGTCGAGCTGCTGCTCGGTCAGCCGGCCCTCGAGGAAGGCGCGCGCGTAGATGCCGGGGGAGGCGTGACCCTGGAACCAGATCTGGTCCCCGCCGCCGGGGTGGTCCTTGCCGCGGAAGAAGTGGTTGAAGCCGACCTCGTAGAGGGAGGCCGAGGACGCGTAGGAGGAGATGTGGCCGCCGACGCCGATCCCCGGCCGCTGCGCCCGGTGGACCATGATCGCGGCGTTCCAGCGGATGTAGGCGCGGATGCGGCGCTCGGTGTCCTCGTCGCCGGGGAACCACGGCTCGCGCTCGGGCGGGATCGTGTTGATGTAGTCGGTGCTGCGGAGGGCGGGGACGCCGACCTGCTGCTCCCGGCTGCGCTGCAGCAGCTTGAGCATCAGGTAGCGGGCCCGGCCGCGGCCTGCGTGCTCGACGACGCTGTCGAGTGACTCCACCCACTCCTGGGTCTCGTCGGGATCGGTGTCGACCAGCTGGCTCGGGAGCCCGTCGGTGATGACCGCGCGGGGCTGGCCGGCGTCGCGGGTGGGGTCCCCACCCTGCTGCGGTGCGCTCATGCCCCCCATCGTCGCGCGTCCGGGCTGTCCGCGTCACGCCAGAGCCCGGGGTCGACGGCGTACCCCCTGGTACCGGGGTGGCGCGGCTCCCCGCGGAGCGCTTGCGCCTGACCAGGCATGCCCTACGCTCCTGCCCACGCGGACCGACGCCGTCGGCACCGTGCGTCCGGGCAGGAGAGGGGTGACATGACCAGGCAGCGGGACGACTCCCCGCCGGTCGTGTCCGCCGTCGGCCCCCGGCACCGCCACGCGCCCACGAGCCGGCGCGCCGTGCCCGCCGGCCCGGGGCCGGTGGCCATCGAGCCTCTGGAGGAACAGCAGGGATGAGCGTCGACTCGGGCAGCGCCAGCATGGCGGCCCGGCTGGGCATCAAGCCGGGCATGGTCGTGCAGGAGCTCGGCTGGGACGAGGACGCCGACGAGGACCTGCGCGACTCCATCGCCGAGGTCTCCGGGAGCGACATGGTCGACGAGGACACCGACGAGGTGGCCGACGTCGTCCTGCTGTGGTGGCGCGAGGACGACGGCGACCTGGTCGACGCCCTGGTCGACGCCATCGCCTCCCTGGCCGACGACGGCGTCGTCTGGCTGCTGGTGCCCAAGTCCGGCCGGCCCGGCCACGTCGCCCCCGGCGACGTCACCGAGGCCGCGCCCACCGCCGGCCTGGCCCAGACCAGCAGCATCTCGGCGGCCAAGGACTGGTCGGGGATCCGGCTGGTGACCCCGAAGACGGCGCGCACCCGCCGCTGACGAAGGACCCCCTCGCCCCCACGCCTCGATCCGCTCGGCGCGGGTCCCTGCGAGGGGGCCGTTCCAGTAGGTCACCGGGGGTGGGGCACGATCGGGGGCATGAGCCTCTCCGTCGGTGACGTCGCGCCCGAGTTCAGCCTCCCCGACCAGGACCGGCAGATCGTCTCCCTCGCCGACCTGCGGGGGACGCCGGTGCTGGTCGTCTTCTACCCGTTCGCCTTCTCCGGCATCTGCACCGGAGAGCTGTGCCAGCTGCGCGACGAGCTGGCCGCCTACACCGACGCCGGCGTCGAGGTCGTGGCGATCAGCACCGACCCGGTGTTCAGCCTCAAGGCGTTCAAGGCGCAGGAGGGCTTCGAGTTCCCGCTGCTGAGCGACTTCTGGCCGCACGGCGCCACCGCGCAGGCCTACGGCGTGTTCAACGACAAGGCCGGCATGGCGCTGCGCGGCACCTTCCTCGTCGACGCCGACGGCAAGGTCGCCTTCGCCGAGGTCAACCAGCCCGGCGACGCCCGCGAGCAGTCCGGCTGGAAGGACGCCGTCGGCAAGCTGGCCGCGTAGAGGAAGGACCTCCCACCCAGGAGCGGCCCCCTGCAGGGTCCCGCCGCGAGCGTGCGAGTGGCGGGGGGCAGGGGGTCCTTCTCCTACCCTGGGCGGGCGGGGCGCGTAGCTCAGCGGGAGAGCTCTCGCCTTACAAGCGAGCGGTCGCAGGTTCGATCCCTGCCGCGCCCACTCCTCGTCCGCCCTCCGGGGCGCCCCGGCGCGCCTCTGCGGCAGCGTCCGGGTCCCCGAGCGCGCGGGGCCCGCGGGTCAGAGACCGCTGCGGGGCTGCGGTACGCACCCGCGGGCAGCCGTCACGAGCGCGACCGTGAGCGCGGCCCGGGTGCTGATCCCCAGCTTGGTGTAGGCGTTCGCGAGGTGGGTCTCGACCGTGCGGACCGACAGCTGCAGCTTCTGCGCGATGTAGAGGTTGGTCATCCCCTCGGCGGCCAGCGCCGCCACCTGCCGTTCCCGTGCGGTGAGCGGGCGCACGCCCACGCGCTGCAGGGCGGGGGAGTGCGCCCCGCCTGCCGCGCGCGCGAGGGCACCGGCCCGCGCGGCGGACGTGGCCGCCCGGCGCCGCTGGCCGGAGGCCGTGTGCGCCTCGGCTGCCTGCGCGGCGGCGTCCGCGGCGAGGGCGTCGGCACCCATCGACGCGAACTCGGTGGCGACCTCGTCCAGCAGGTCCCCCTGCCCGCCGGCCAGCGCGCCGGCGTGTGCCGCGCAGGTGCGGACCAGCGGACCCTCGACGACCCCGGCCAGCTCCTGCAGCCGTCCGGCCGCCTCCGGGGTGCCGCCGAGACGGACGACGGCGTGCAGCGCACGGACCTCCACCGCCGGCTGTCCCGTGTCCGCCGCGGACGAGGCCGCCGCCAGTGCGGAGGCGAGCGCGTCCTCGGGGCGCCCGAGGGCTGCCGTCCAGGCACGGGCGAGGTGGGTGTCCGGCGCGAACACGGTGACGGCGGAGGGGCTCGGCTCCGCCAGCACCCGTCGGGCGCCGATCTCGTCCCCGGCGAGGGCGTGGGCCTGGGCCAGCCGTGCCCGGCACAGCGACAGCAGCCCGAGCGGGTCACGGTCGGCCAGCCCGGCGGCTGCCTCCGTCAGCCACCGGACCGCCGCGGCCGGCCGGCCCGCCGCCAGCGTCGCCGAGCCGATGCCGAGCGCGGACACCGCGTCGCCGGCCCCGGCGGACCGCGTCAGTGCGGTCCGGTGCAGCTCGCGGGCCCGCTGCACGGCCTGCCCGAACCGCCCGGACAGTTCCAGCGCGAGCACCTCACCGTGGGCCAGCGCGGCGCGAGCCGTGGACGACTCCACCGTCGTCGGGTGCTCGCCGAGCGCGGCCCATCCCCGGGCGGCGGTGGCGAGCGCCTCGTCCGTGCGGCCGAGGACGGCGAGGGCGCCGGTCCGGGCGGCGCACGCCCACAGCGGGGCGGCCGGGTCGCTGCCCCCGCTCCCGGTCAGGTCGAGCGCCTCCCGCGGTCGTCCGGCCGAGAACCGCAGCAGAGCCCGCACACCGGACAGCTGCTCCCCCCGCGTGTCGGGGGCGGCATCCGCCTCCTCGACCGACCCGAGACCGTAGAAGCGGTTGAGCGTCCGCGTGACGGCCAGCTGCTCCTCCTCGACGGCCGTGCGCGGCTCCGCCTCCCGCGCGGTGCGCTCGGCCTCGTCCGGGCGTCCCTGCCACCGGAGCGCCTCCGCCAGGGCGACCGCGGCCGCGGCGCCGGCGTCCCGCGTCAGTGCGACCCGTGCCAGCCGCTCGGCAGTGCGGTGGTCCCCCGATGCGCCGGCCTGCTGGGCGGCGCGGACCAGCACGTCGGCCGTGACCGCCGGGCCGTCGGTCCGGAGGTGGAGGTCCGCGGCGCGGACGGGGTCCTCCTCGGCCCACCGCCGCGCCGAGGCGCTCGCGGCCAGGCGCAGCCGGAGGTGCCGTGCGGTCGCGTGCGGCAGCTGGGCGCGCAGACCGATCGCGTGGAGGGGTTCGGTCAGCCGGGCGGTCGGCCCCTGTGGCGTCTGCTCCACGGTGACCGTCCCGCGGCGTTCCAGAGAGGCGACGACGTCGGAGGAGGTGAGCTCCACCAGGTCGGTCAGGTCCAGCGGTCCGCTGACGGCGAGCAGCTCCGCCGCTGCCCGCTCGTCGGGAGCGAGGTCTCCGGTGTCCGCCTGCAGCACGTCGAGCAGCCGCGGTGTCGGCTCGACGTCGCCCTCCCAGCGCCACACGCCACCCACCTCGCGGAGGCGGCCGGTCGTGGAGCCGGCCGCCACCAGCTCACGCAGGTGGGCCACGCTCCCGTGGCTGGTGCGCCAGAGGAACTCCGTCGTGCGGCTGTCCACCGTCCCCTGCACCACCGCGGCGAGCAGCCGGTCGACCTGGCCGCGGGACCACGGCGGGAGCTCGACCCGGGTGGCCAGCCCGTCCTTCCACAGCGCGGCCACGACGTCCGGCGGCTGGGCACCGCCGCGGACGGTGAGGACCACGCTGGCCTTCCGCGTGAGGACCAGCTGGTGCACCAGGGCGGCCGACAGGTCGTCGAGCAGGTGCGCGTCGTCGATCGCGACGACCACGCGCCCGTGCTCCTCCGTGCGGGCGTCGAGGGTGGCGGCCAGGGCCTGCCAGGCCGCCGTCGGGTCCGACGACGCGCCGCTGACCGGCACCAGGTGGGTCAGCGCCCCGAGCGGGATGGTCTCGGTGCTCCGGGTGCAGGTGACCCACTCCGTGCCGCGCCGGCGGGCGCGCAGGACCCGGATCGCCTCCTGGGCCAGCCGCGTCCGGCCGACCCCGCGCCGACCGGAGACCACCACGGCACCGGGCTCGGCGCCGTCGACGCCCTCGAGGAGCCCGCGAAGTTCGCCGCCCCGGTCGACGAAGACCCAGTCCCGCTCGGGGTGCGCCCTCGGCTCGAACGGGTGGTCGAGGAGGTCGACGTTCCCGGATCCAGCGTGGTGGTTCGGCCCGCCGTTCCGGTGAATTCGCGTCGTCTTCCCCACGGGGCCGTACCTTATGGGCCACTCGATCACCGGCAGGGATCTGTTGCAGCGGGGTCCCCGAGGCCGCACGCCGGTCCTGCGGCACGCGATGTGACATCCCGTTGCTGCTCCGGTCCGGAGCGCTGGTCGTCCGACGGCGGGCGGAACCGCAGGTCACTGCGTCGGTGCGGTGGTCCCGCCGCCGTGGGGTCACGCCCCGGACGGCGGGGAGCCGCACGCTGGTCGTGCCCGCGGACGACGGCGCGGCCGGCCGTCCGTGTCCCTCTCGTTTCCTCCGTGTTTACGAGACGGCCGCGTGGCGCGCGTGAGTACGTGACGGTAACCTCACGGTGAGTGATAGCTCCTGATGAGCACTACAGGACGCTGGCCGTGGGGCCGTCGTCGTGTAGCGTCGCCGGGCCTGTCGAGGCAGCGGAGCCGTGACCGACACGCCGCCCCCGAGCGCACTCACGGGCGGCCGCGTCATCCCCGTCCGGCCGATCGCCGACCCCGGTGTCAGTGGTGGTCCGGGTGAGTCTACGTAGTGCGAGCGGACATCTCAGTGGTGACCCATTTCGACATGGGTGCCCATTGTCGCCGACATCGGTATCGCGATTCTGACTATCTGTCATTCCCGGGTTGCGCCCCGCAGGCGCCGGGTGAAATGGTCGGCCCCGCCGAACCCGTGGTGAGCCGACGCCACGTGGGGATCGGTGACCGGTCGGGGCTGGGGGAACGTCGGGCGGGCCATTTCGTGTGCCGTTCTCCACGGTTTCTGGCCATTGTCTGACGACCGTCATCGCGGACGACCAGGAGGACCCATGTTCGAGGACCAGTACGTCGAGCTGCTGCCCGCACGCACCACCATGCAGGTCGTGGTCGACGTCGTGGGTACGGGTGGCGCCGGTGGCGCCGGTGGCGCCGGTGGCTTCGCCGCCGCGCTCTCGGCCGCGGCCAACGTCGTGTTCGCCGACCAGACCGCCGAAGCCTTCTCGCTGGACGGCGACGCCACCGCCGCGAACATCGCCGCCACCGGCAACGCCACCGCCGGTAACGCGACCGCCGACGGCGGCGACGGTGGCGCCGGTGGTGCCGGTGGCGCCGGCATCACCGCCGGCGACGACTGATCTCGAGCGGCTGGTCGGTGGAGCGCCTGGGAGTCGATGTGCCTGACGTCTCCCAGGCGCCCGCCGGCCGTCGCGGCACGACCGTGAACACCCACCACACGGACCACCCAGGAGGAACCATGTTCGAGGACCAGTACGTCGAGCTGCTGCCGGCACGCACCACCATGCAGGCCATCAGCGTCACCGGTGAAGGGGGTGCGGGCGGCGCCGGCGGCGCCGGCGGCTTCGCCGCCGCGCTCTCGGCCGCGGTGAACTTCGTGGACGCCAACCAGACGGCGGAGGCCTTCTCGGTGTTCGGCGACGCCACCGCCGCGAACGCTGCTGTGACCGGCGACGCCACCGCCGGAGACGCCGCCGCCGCCGGTGGCGCCGGTGGCGCTGGCGGCGCCGGTGGCGCCGGCATCAGCTGAGCTGATGCAACCGGCCGGGGAGCACCGGGCAGGTGACGCAGTGACGTCGTCCCGGTGTTCCCCTGGCCGTCCCGCACGACCGTGAACACCCATCACACAGATCACTCAGGAGGAACCGTGTTCGAGGACCAGTACGTCGAGCTGCTGCCGGCGCGCACCACCATGCAGACCGTCACCGTCATCGGTACGGGCGGGAACGGCGGCGCCGGCGGCGCCGGCGGCTTCGGCGCCGCCCTCTCGGCCGCGGCGAACGTCGTGTTCGCCCAGCAGTCGGCGAGCGCCGGCTCGGTGTTCGGTGACGCCACCGCCGCGAACATCGCCGCCACCGGCGACGCGACCGCTGGTGACGCCACCGCCACCGGCGGCGCGGGCGGTGCCGGCGGTGCCGGTGGCGCCGGCATCAGCGGCTGACCTCACACAGCCGGCCGGGGGAGCACCGGGCAGGTGACGCAGTGACGTCGTCCTGGTGCCCTCCGGCCGTCCCGGCACGACCGTAGGCACCACCCACACGGACCAACCAGGAGGACCCATGTTCGAGGACCAGTACGTCGAGCTGCTGCCGGCGCGCACCACCATGCAGACCGTCGACGTCGGGGGATTCGGCGGTGCGGGCGGCCAGGGCGGCGCCGGCGGCCCCGCCCTGGCGCTCTCGCTCGCGGCCAACGTGGCGGTGGTCACCCAGACCTCGACCGCCGTCTCGCTGTTCGGCGACGCCACCGCCATCAACGAGGTCGTCACGGGCAACGCCACCTCGGGTGCTGCCGAGGCCACCGGTGGCACCGGTGGCGATGGTGGCGGCGGCGGCGCCGGCATCGGCTGACCTGTACGCCTGAACGGCGGTCCCTGCCCACCGCCTGACGGGACGGGACCGCGCTGACGAGGAGGGGGGCGACCGGACACCGGTCGCCCCCCTCCTCGTCCGACACCGGCCGGTGACGCGCGAGCGCGCGGCCCGAGAGGGGACGAGAGCACCAGGTGACCCAGACAGTGCAACCGAGCAGCCTGGCCGACGAGCCGGCACCCCGGGTCGACCACCACGTCCGTCGCCTCGCCGAGGGCACCGAACTGCTCGGTGCCTACGCCGACTCCGGCTACCAGGAGCCGAGGTACCTGGTGTCCCGCGCCGACGGCCAGGTCATGCAGTTGCCCGAGCTGCTGTACCGGGTGGCGGAGTCCCTGGACGGCCACAGCGCCGGGGAGGTCGCCGCCGACCTGAGCGCACGGCTGGGCCGGGAGCTCACCGCCGAAGACGTGCTGTACCTCGTCGACGAGCGCCTCCGCCCGGTCGGGCTCGTCGCGCGGGAGGCCACCGAGGCGGGCGACGCGGACGCGGCTCCCCCTCCGGTGCGTGCCGACCCGCTGCTGGGGCTGCGCTACCGGGTGGACCTCGTCCCGGAACGGGTCGCCCGGCGCATCGCCGTGCTGTTCCGCCCGCTCTTCCTGCGTCCGGTGTGGATGGCGGCGATGGCCGCGTTCGTGGCCGTCGACGTCGCGGTCCTCGCCCAGGGCGACCTCGTCGGCCGGCTCGCGGCGAGCGTGACGCAGTTCGTCCACCACCCCGCTCTCACCCTCCTGCTGCTCGCGCTCGTCCTCCTCTCCGGGGGGTTCCACGAGTGCGGCCACACCGCTGCCTGCCGGTTCGGCGGCGCGCGCCCGGGCGCCATGGGGGTCGGGATCTACCTGGTCTGGCCGGCCTTCTACAGCACGGTCACCGACTCCTACCGCCTCAGCCGGGTCGGGCGCCTGCGCACCGACCTGGGCGGCGTCTACTTCAACGCCATCGTCATGACCGCGGTGGGCCTGGCCTACCTCGGCACCGGGCAGGCCTGGCTCCTGCTGGCGGTCTTCGCCATGCACCTGGAGACGACCCGGCAGTTCCTGCCCCTGCTCCGGTTCGACGGCTACTACATGCTCGCCGACCTGGTCGGGGTGCCGGACCTGTTCGGCTACGTCGGGCCGGTGCTCAAGAGCCTGGTGCCCGGGCGACCGGCGGACCCGCGGTTGAAGGCGCTGCGGCCCCGGGCGCGCTGGCTGATCGTCCTGTGGGTGGCGGTCGCCGTCCCGGTGCTCGCGTACTACCTGGTCGTGCTCCTCCTCGTCCTCCCCCGGGTGCTGCCGGTGGTGTGGCAGGCCGCGCTCGCGTACGGCGACGGGATGCAGGCCGCGCTGGAGCGGGGGGACCTCGCACAGCTCGTCCTGAGCGTCCTCCAGCTGGTCCTGTTCCTCGTGCCCTGGGTGGGCATGGTCCTGATCCTCGGCATGTTCTGGACACTCCTGCGCCGCATCGTCGTGTCGTGGGGGTGGACGTGGGCCGCACCCGGCCGGTGGACGGCGGCTCGCCGCTGGGCCGTGCCCGTGGGGCTCGGCCTGCTCGGGGCCGCGCTGGTCCTGCGGGTCACCGCGGTGGCCCTGTCGGCACCGCTGTCCTCCGCCGAGGCCCGGATCGGCGCGAGCGCGGCGGGCGTGCTGGACGTCGGGCGCGCGGCCGCTCCCGCCGTGGGTCCGGGGGAGGTGCTCGTGCGGGACCAGCTGGCCGCCTACGCCGGGCTGACCGGCGCCTTCGACCGGCACGCCGACGTCCTCAGCGGCGGCCGCGAGCTGGCCGTCCTGGCCGTCCTGGTCCTGGTCACCTGCCTGCTCCTGGTCTCCGTCGTGCACCGCTGGCGGCCCGTGGCCGTCGCCGTCCCGCTGGCGGCGGTGACCGCCATGGGCCCGGCCGTGTCCGCCCTGGCCACCCTGGGGCCGGCCGTGGTCGGGGCCGCCTGGGTGGCCGCTGGCGGCACCGCCCTGGCGCTGGCCGCTCGCGACCGCGGGGACGACGGCGACGGGCGGGTGCAGCTCCTGCACCGGCTCCTGGGCGGGGCGGGCGCCGTGGCGGTGGCGGTGGGCATCGCCACGGCGCCGCTGCTGGGCATCCCCCTGTCCGTGGCCGCCGTCCTGGTGGTGGTCCGCCGGGGAGCGGGTCCGGGGCCCGTGCGCTGGTGGACGCCGCTGGCCGTCGCGGCGTTCGGGGTCGCCGTCCTGACCGCACTGGTGGCCCCGGTGCTGCTGCGCACGCGCGCAGGGACCGTGCTCTCCGTCCCCGAGCAGCAGGTGCTCGTGGTCGCCGCGCTGCTCGTCGTCGCCGCGGTGGCGACCATGCGCGAGCTGCGGTGGGCGGCGGTGGTGCTGGGGTCGCTGGTCGTGGTGGCGCTGCTCCCCGCACCGGGTGCTGTCGCGGTGCTCCCGCTGGCCGTGTGCGCCGCGGCCGTGCTCGCCGCTCTGGCCGTCCACGCGCTGGTACGGCGGCGCGCGGCGGAGCGTCCGCACCCGCTGGTGCGGACGGCTCTCGTGGCGCCCGCCTTCCTGCTGGTGCTCGTCGGCGCGCTCTTCGTGCCCGCGGCGCTCCCACAGGCCGCGGAGCAGCACCTGACCAGCCGGTCGACGGCGACATCGGCTGCCGCGCCGGAGGTCCCGGTGCTGCGGGCGGAGGTGCTGGGCGAGGTGCCGCACGACCCGTCGGCGTTCACGCAGGGCCTGGAGCTGGACGGCGGCGTGCTCTACGAGGGCACGGGACTGGCCGGCCGGTCCGAGCTGCGCGAGCTCGACCCGGCGACGGGAGAGGTGCAGCGGGCCGTTCCGCTGCCCGGGCAGCTCTTCGGTGAGGGCATCGCGGTGACGGGGGACAGCGTCTGGCAGCTGACCTGGCGCGACGGGGTGGTGCTCGAGTGGGACCGCGCCACCCTGACGCTGCGGCAGCAGCTGCCGCTGGCCGGCGAGGGCTGGGGACTGTGCTCCGACGGCGCGCGGCTGGTGCGCAGCGACGGCAGCGACCGGCTGTACTTCCACGACCCGGGCACCTTCGCCGAGACGGGCAGCGTCGCCGTGACGCTGCGGGGGACCCCGGTCACCCGGCTCAACGAGCTCGAGTGCGTCGGCGGTGAGGTGTGGGCCAACGTGTGGCAGACCGACGAGCTGGTCCGCATCGACCCCGGCACCGGAGCGGTGACCGCGGTGGTCAACGCCGCCGCCCTGCTGGACCCGCAGCGACGGACGAACGCCGATGCCGTGCTCAACGGGATCACGGCTCTGGGGGACGACGAGTACCTGCTCACCGGCAAGCTGTGGCCGGTCTCCTTCCGGGTCCGGTTCACCCCGATGTGACCGTGGGACCGTCGCCCGACGCACTGGAGGTGGAGCGAGTGATCTCCGAGACCGGATCCCTGCCGTGTCGCCGGCGGCCGCGGGAACGCCGCGTCGCGCCGCCCTGTTCCGGCGCCCTCGCCGGGGTGCTGCTGCTCGTCCTGCTGACCGCCTGCTCGGGCTCCGCCGACTCCGGCAGCTCCCGGGCGTCCACCGGTGCGGCCGCCTCCGGCGGTTCCGGCGGAGCCGGCGGTTCCGGCGGTTCCGGCTCTCCCGGTTCTGCCGGCGCGTCCGGTTCCCCTGGCGCTCCGGGGTCCGCCGGCGCGTCCGGTTCCCCTGGCGCGCCGGGTTCGCCCGGCGCGAGCGCGTCGGCCACCGCGACCGTCTCCGCCGGGTCCTCCTCGGTGAGCCGCGTGTCCTGCTCCGGGAACACGTGCTCCGTGACGCTGGCGGGCGGCGGGTCGACGGCGACCGTCCTCGGGACGACGATCGCCTTCCGCGGGGTCCAGGACGGCCAGGCCGGCCTCCGGGTGGGGGAGCAGGACGTCTCCTGTGCGCCCGGGCAGCGCGTCCCGGCGGGTCCACTCGACCTGGAGTGCACCGCCGTCGGCGCCGACAGCGTGGAGTTCACCGCCTCCCTCCGGTGAGCGGAACGGCTCCGCGGCCGGTGCACGTCCGTGCGACGGCGTCAGCCGGTGAGGTCGAGGACGGTCAGCGTGCCGCTGTCGAGGTCGCTGACGTACCCCTTGCGGCCGTCGGGGAGCACGGTGACCGAGGTCGGCGACGTCCCGGTCGGGATGGTCGCGGTGACCGTGAAGTCCTCGGCGCTGAGGACCGACAGCGTGCTGTCGCGGACGTTGGTGACGTAGGCGAAGCGGCCGTCGGCCGACCAGCTGACGTCCTGCGGCCCCTCCCCGACCGGGACGGTGGCGACGACCTCGTCGCTGTCGGTGTCGATCACCGAGACCGAGGCCGCGTCGAAGTTGACGTTGACGACCAGCGGCCGGGACCGGTGCACCGCCACGCTGTGCGGGCTCGTCCCGACCGGCACCTCGTCGACCACGGTGTCGGTCGCGGTGTCCACGACCGCGACGACGTTCGAGTCGTGGTCGGCGACGTAGGCGCGCGTGCCGTCGGGGGTCAGCTCCACCCAGTGCGGGTTGGGCGGCACCTCGATCTCGGCGACCGGCGTCGCCGTGCGCGTGTCCACGACCGTGAGGACGTCGGAGTCGTGGTTGGGGACGTAGAGCCTCGTCCCGTCCGGGCTGACCGCGGACACGTAGGGACGGCTGAGCATCGGGACGGTGGCTCCGAACTCGCCGGTCGTCGTGTCCAGCACGCTGATCGCCGCGACGGTCCGGTCGTCGTCCCAGACGCTGACGTAGGCCCGCGTGCCGTCCGGTGAGAGGGTCAGGTACTGCGGCGGGCCGGACGGGACGTCGATGGTCGTGACCACCCGGTCGACCGCGGTGTCGACCACCGCGATGGTCCCGGCCGCGCGCTGGGCGACGTAGAGCCGGCGGCCGTCGGGCGAGGCGACGGCATAGCCCGGCGTCTCACCGACCGGGACGGTGCCGGTCGTCGACGGGACCGGCGCGCTCGCCGCCACCGGTGCGAATGCGGCCGGCTCCGGGAGCGTGTCCACCACCGCGCTCGAGGCGGCCGTGGGACCGGTCCCGGCCTCCGGGGTGCTCGGTGGGTCGATCCCCGCGGTCAGCACCGTCACCCCGACCAGGACGGCCAGCAGCAGGACCGCCACCGCCAGGAGGGCGGGCGGCCCCTTCGGCCCGTCGTCCGCGGGTCGCGCACCCCCCTCCGGGTCCGGCGGGGTGACCGGCCCCACCGTGGGGACGCCGGACGGCGGGGGGCCGGACGACGGGGTCCCGGGCGCCGACCCCACGGGTGCGGTCCCGACCGGCGCTGTCTCCGCCGGTGGACCCGGCTGCCCGGTCGGGGCGACGGCGGCCGGGGCGGCTCCCCGCACGTGCGGGGCGGGGACCCCGGTCCGCCGTTCCGCGCCGAGGATGGCGGCACCGAGGGCCACGGCGTGCTCCGGGTGGGCGTCGAGGACCGCGGGGCAGCCGAGCTCCCGGGACACCGTCTCGGCGATCAGCGGGATCTGCGACGACCCTCCGACCAGCAGCACCGACGAGAGCTCGCCCGGCGCCACACCCGCCGTCCGCAGCGTCCGGTCCAGCACGCGGAGCGTGGACTCCACGGGCACCCGGATCAGCTCCTGGAACTCCGGGCGGGTCAGCCGGACCTCCGTGTGCCGGCCGGGGAGGAACACCGGGATCGTCGTCTCCGTGTCGAAGGAGAGCGCCTCCTTCGCGGCGGTGCAGTCCTGGCGCAACCGGGCCAGCGCCACGACGGTCCGGGCGTCGCTGAGGTCGAGCCGGTGCAGGAACCCGCCCGCGGCGGCGTCCACGTGGGCGAGGACGGCGTCGTCGAGGTCGGTGCCGCCGAGGCGCTCGATGCCGTCCGGCACCCCCAGGACCTCGGTCCCGTCCGGAGTGCGGCGCAGGACGGTCGCGCCGAAGGTGCCGCCGCCGAGGTCGTAGACCGCGAAGACCTCGCCGGTCCCGAGGTGCCGGGTGGCTCCGTGGTAGGCCGCCGCGGCCTCGGGCTCGGTGACCGTCGAGTACCGGGTCAGGCCCGCGGCCCCGGCGACGTCGGCGAGTGCCCGGCACTGCACGGGTCCCCAGGTGGCCGGGTGGGTGAGCACGACGGTGTCGGGCTGACCGCCCGAGCTCCCGACGGCTCGGGTGAACGCGGTCTCCAGCAGGGAGCCCAGGAGCGTCGCCACCGGGTACGGCACACCGCCGAGCACCACCGGTGTGGGGTCCCCGAGACGGCGTTTGAGGTCCTGGGCCACCCGGTCCGGGTCGGTGACGGCCCGGCGGGCGGCGGCATCACCACCGGTGACCGAGCCGTCCGCACCGACGTGCACCGCGGCGTGCGCCACCGCCGACGTGTCTCCGAGGGGGACCATCTCGGCGCGGCGGTCGCGCGCGACGGCGGCGGCGACGGACGTCGTCCCGAGATCGATCCCGAGGCTGTGGCTCACCGGACTCCCTCCTGCAGGGGCACCGCACCCCCGGAAAGCGCCCAGACCCTAGCGAGTGACCTCGGCCCCTCGACGCCCGAGAACCGCTGACGGCCACGAGAACGCGCCGACAATGACGTCACGTGTCGACGTCGATGCATACCTGGGTATGAGATCGCGCCCTTCCTCCGAAGGCGTGCGGGAAATCGTCCCGCTTCATTTCGGAGCGGCAGGACATCGCACCACGACAGACCGGCCCGGGCTCCTCGACACGAGAGGTGCAGGTCCGACCCCGCACAGTGAGATGGAGGATACGGAGCCCGATCGGTCGAATAGGTGTCCTGGCGCACCGTCGGACCCCGGGGTCGCGCTGCGCACAGCGCCTGCCCACGTCTACACCCAAGCGTGACTTGCCGATCGTCGTACCGCCTGAGAATGTCAGTCCACCAAAGGCGGGGACGGGGGACGGAGAATGGCCGGAGGCCGCCCGACGTCCATTTCCGTCTCCCTTCCCGGGGCGTTTACCGCGCCCGCGACTTTCACCGGGACCGACCACCAGGAGGCACTCGTGTTCGAGGACCAGTACGCGGAACTGCTGCCCGCGCGCACCACCATGCAGGCCCTCGGCACCGGAGGGCCCGGCGGGGACGGTGGAGCGGGCGGGCAGGCGGTCGCCACCGCCATCTCGGGCACCGTGCTGGTCCTCAACAACTCCACCGTCGACACGCTGGTGATCGTCAACACCGGAACCGGCGCCGTGACGGCCGACGCATCCGGTGGGGACGGTGGCCTCGGGGGCGCCGGTGGCGCGGGCGTCGATGTCGGATCGGCCGTGGTGGACGCCGTCTCCGGTACGGAGGCGCTGCCGGTGGCTCCCGCGATGGAGCCGGTGCCGGTGGCTCCCGCGATGGAGCCGGTGCCGGTGGCTCCCGCGATGGAGCCGGTGCCGGTGGCTCCCGCGATGGAGCCGGTGCCGGTGGCTCCCGCGGCGGAGCCGGTGCCGGTGGCTCCCGCGGCGGAGCCGGTGCCGGTGGCTCCCGCGGCGGAGCCGGTGCCGGTGGCTCCCGCGGCGGAGCCGGTGCCGGTGGCTCCCGCGGCGGAGCCGGTGCCGGTGGCTCCCGCGGCGGAGGCCGTGCCGGACACCACCGGTGACACCGCTGGGTGGGGCTGGCAGGACCACGGTCACGCCGACGCCGACGCCGGCGGTCACGGGCACTGGGACGGCTCGGGGGCGCACGGCGCGGCCTGGGGCGGCTCCGGCTGGACCGTCTGCCACTGAGGGAGCCCGGTACCGGTGGGGCCGGGCACGTCCGCGGACGTGCCCGGCCCCGCGGACGTCGGCGACTCAGGCCGCGGCGGCCACGGGGAACGCGGGCTGCGGGACGTCCGGGCGGGGGAAGCACGGCCGCAGCGCCAGGGGAGCGCGGAACGGCCGCCAGGTGCCCTCGGGCTGGGCCAGCCGGTCGGCCACCGCGTAGATGACCGCCGGGTGGTGGCCCATCCCCAGGTGGCTGGCGTAGACGGCGATGTTCTCCGTCTGCGGCGAGAGCCGGTCCAGGCAGGCCTGCCAGGCGACGATGCCGTCGTGGTGGGAGTAGATCGAGGTGGCCGGGACCTGCAGCGGCGTGGACTCGCTCTGCAGCGGCAGCGTGCGCTGCTCCACGTGCAGGTGGGAGTACCGCTCGAAGGCCCGGTTGGCCCGCGTCTGGGTGTCGCGCTGCAGGGCGAAGGGGCTGCCGAGGGTGATCACCTGGCGCACCGAGTCCGGCGTCTTGCGGGCCAGGTCGCGGGCGAAGATGCCGCCCAGGCTCCAGCCGACCAGGCTGATCGGCCGGCCGTAGCGGTCGCTGAGGTCGTCGATGCGCCTGCTCATGCCCTCCACGCACTCGGCGGTCGGGCCTATGTTGCGGCCCAGGCGCCAGCCGTGCACGCGGTAGCCCAGCCGGCGCAGGGTGCGGCGCAGGACGCGGGTGGACACGTCGTCGGCCAGGAGGCCGGGGAGGACGAGCACGGGGTGGCCGTCGCCGACCGGCAGTCTCGGCATCAGCGGCCGCGCGGCGAGGTAGAGACCGTAGTCGGCACAGGCCCGGCTCACCTCGCTCAGGTAGAGCGGCAGGCTGGGCCCGTCGGTGTCCTGTCGCGCCACGTCGTCCTCCTCGCCCGGCGGTAGGTCCGCCATCGCTACCGGCGGGTACCACCGTGACGCCCCGCCCACACCTGTCCGAGTCGGCGCGCGGGTGTCCTGATACGCGATCTGTGGTCCACGCCACAGCCGTCGCACCGGCCCCACCGCGCGCGACCCGCGGGACGGCGTGGAACCGTACGCACGGCGCCGCACCGGCGCCGCCGGCACGGCAGGAGGAGCACGGAGTGGACGACGCGCAGGCGCCCGGGACGAGCAGGACGGTGGACCTCGGCGGTCCGGTGCACGTCGTCGACTACGGCGGCGCGGAGGACGGCCCACCCGTCGTCCTGGTGCACGGCCTGGGCGGCTCGCACGGCAACTGGGACCTGCTCGCGCCGCTGCTGACGCCGTCGGCCCGGGTGTGGGCGCTGGACCTGCCCGGCTTCGGCCGCAGCGAGCCCGGGCAGCGGCGCACCACGGTGCAGGCCAACGTCGGCGTGCTGCAGGACTTCCTGCGCGAGGTCGTCGGGGAGCCGGCCGTGCTGGTGGGCAACTCGATGGGCGGGATGGTCTCGCTGTTCACCGCGGCGGCCGCCCCCGACCTGGTCTCCGGGCTGGTCCTGCTCGACCCCGCGCTGCCGGGTGGGCGCCGCCGCCTCGACCGCGTGGTCGCGCTGACCTTCGCGCTCTACGCCGTCCCGGGGCTGGGGGAGCGGGTCCTGTCGCTTCGCCGGTCCCGGCAGACGCCGCTGACCCGGGTGCGCGAGATGCTCCGGCTGGTCGGCGTCGACCCCGACGAGCTGCCGGCGCCGGTGATCGACCGGGCCGTGACGCTGCTCGAGCAGCGCGAGGACGTCGCCGGCATGGACCGGGCGTTCCTGTCGGCGGCCCGCTCGCTGCTGCGCATCCTGCTCGACCCGCGCCGCTACCGGTCGGCGATGGCGCGGATCACCAGCCCGGTCCTGCTCGTGCAGGGCGACCGCGACCGGCTGGTGCCCGTGGACGCCGCCCGCGAGGTGGCCCGCCGGCACCCGGAGTGGCGCTACGAGGAGCTCGCCGGCGTCGGGCACGTCCCGCAGCTGCAGGTGCCCGACCGGCTGGCCGCGCTCGTCCTCGAGTGGGTGGGCGAGGCCGTCGTCACCGGCACCCGCGCCTGAGCCCCGGCCGCCTCCCGCCGGGACGGGAGGCGGCCGGGGAGGGGCGTCAGCGGGCGCGCAGCTCGGTCTTGAGCACCTTGCCGCTGGGGCCCTTGGGCAGCTCCTCGATGACGATCACCTCGCGCGGGTACTTGTAGGCCGCCAGCCGCTCCTTGCAGAACGCGATGACCTCGGTGGGCTCGGCCGAGGCGCCGGAGCGCAGGCTGACGTAGGCCACGACCTCCTCGCCGAGCCGCTCGTCGGGCTTGCCGATGACCGCGGCCTCGCGCACCGCCGGGTGGGCGTGCAGGACCTCCTCGATCTCGCGCGGGTAGACGTTGAACCCGCCGCGGATGACCAGGTCCTTCTTGCGGTCGACGATGTAGAAGAACTCGTCCTCGTCCATGTAGCCGATGTCACCGGTGTGGAACCAGCCGCCGCGCATGGCCTCGGCGGTGGCCTCGGGCCGGCCGAGGTAGCCCTTCATGATGTTGTGCCCGCGCAGCACGATCTCGCCGACGTTGTCCGCCCCGGGCGGCAGGGGACGGTCCTCGGCGTCGACGACGCGCACCTCGCAGCCCCACAGGCGCTTGCCGATCGACAGGACCCGGCGCTCCTCGGCGCTGCGGTTGAACGTGGCCACCGCGCAGGTCTCCGACAGCCCGTAGCCCTCGAGGATCGTCGCGTCGTAGGCGGCCTCGAAGCCCTTGATCACCTCGCCGGGGATCGACGCGCCGCCGGACACGCAGATCCGCAGCATCGACACGTCGCGGCCGGTGAGGTCGGCGTGCATGAGCGCCACGAACATCGTCGGGACGCCGCAGAAGACGGTGACGCGGTGCTGCTCCATCGCGTCGAGGACCGCGCCGACGTCGAAGCGCGGCACCAGCACCAGGGTCGCCCCCGCGCGGACGGCGCAGTTCATGACGCTGGACAGGCCGAAGACGTGGAACAGCGGCAGCACGGCCATGGCGACGTCGTCGTCGCGGTAGGCGAAGGTCTCCGCCGCGACCGAGGCCGCCATGTAGGCCTGGAAGTGGGTGAGCTCGGCGCCCTTGGGCCGGCCGGTCGTGCCGCTGGTGTAGATGACCACCGCGGTGTCCTCGGGGGACATCTGCTCGACGTCGGTGGGGTCGGCGCCCTGCCCGGCGGCCACCAGCGCGTCGAACGGCGTGGTGTCCGGCGGTGCCTCCGGGCCGCCGGGGGAGGACACCACGTACACCCGGACGTCGCCGGCGTCGGCCGCGCCCTTGACCGCCTCCTCGGCGAAGGCGTCGAAGGTGACGAGGACGCGGGCGCCGCTGTCGGACAGGTGGTAGGCCACCTCGGGCGCCTTGAGCAGCGGGTTGAGCGGCACGAGGGTCATGCCGGCCTTGAGCGCGCCGAAGTAGGCGAGCACGAACTGGGGCACGTTGGGCAGCTGCAGGGCGACGCTGTCGCCGCGCGCCAGCCCCGCCTCCCGCAGGCCGGCCGCCACCTGCCCCGACAGCTGGTCGACCTGGCCGTAGGTCAGGGTGAGCGTGCCGAGTCGCAGCATCGGCTTGTCCGGGTGCGCGGAGGCGGACTCCCGCAGGATGGTGGCGAGGTTGAAGCTCATGGCCGCTCCTGGGCTGTGACAGGGGTTACACCCCGGTCCAGTACCGCAGGAGGTGCCCGGTACACCTGCCGGTGCCGTCCCGTCGGGGACGGCACCGGCAGGTCGCGCTCAGCGCCCGAGTGCGACCACCTCGTCGAGGCCGGCCCGCAGGTCGGCCACCAGGCCCGCGGGGTCGGTCACGGCGGCCGCGTCGACGTTGACGCCGATGCAGCACTGCCCCTCGTGCGACAGCAGCGTGATCATCGCCGCGCAGCCGGGCAGCGGGCCGAACGGGTACATCCGCTCGATCCGCGAGCCGGCGATGTAGACGGGGTGGGTCACGCCCGGCACGTTGGAGATCTGGACGTCGTTGGCGCTGGTCAGCTGACCGGAGACGGCGCCGATCACCGGGGCGGGCAGCCAGCTGAGCGTCGGTGCCAGCAGGTCGTTGACCACGCTGGAGCCGCCGTCGCCGCGCACGGACAGGACGAACTCGCGGATGGTCCGGATCCGGACGGCGGGGTCGGCCTCGTCGAGGGGCGCGGGGAAGCGGGCGCCGGTGAACCGGTTGCCGCCCTCGGGGGCGTCCTGGGCCCGGAGGCTGATCGGGATCCCGACGGCGAGCGTGCCCAGCGGGGCCCCGTGCCGCTCGTGGTAGCGACGGAAGCCCCCGACCATCGCGGCGAGGAACCCGTCGTTGAGCGACCCGCCGGCCGCCTTGGCGCCTGCCTTGAGGTCGGCGAGCGGGACCTCGAGGACCTCCAGGTGCCAGCCGCCGCCGCGCGGGGTGAGCAGCGTCGAGCCCGGTCCCGGCGGGGCGAGCGTGCGGGTGGCCGACCTCGCCGAGTCCAGCGCGGACGCGACGGCGTCCCACGGGCGCGCGGCGCTCCCCAGCGCGCCGACGCCGCGGCGCAGCAGGGCCAGCGGTGCCGAGCGCGCCGTCCCGACCAGCTGCTCGGTGAGCAGGGCGGTGCGGGAGACGTCGTCGTCCGGCGTCGGCACGGGGGGCTCGGGGCGGGCGGGGTCGTGCTCGGCGGTGCGGCTGTGCAGCCGGCTCATCAGCTGGACCGCTCCGAGCCCGTCGGTGGTGCTGTGGTGGGTCTTGACCACGTAGCCGGCCCGGCCGTCGGACAGACCCTCGACCAGCATCGCCTGCCAGAGCGGGCGGCCGCGGTCGAGCGGGGCGGAGACGAACTCGCCGACGACGTCGAGCAGCTGCCGCATCGAGCCCGGCGCCTCCAGCCGGACGTGCTCGACGTGCGCGTCGAGGTCGAGCCCGGCCACGGTCGCCCACCGCGGGGTGCCGATGCCGAGCGCCGGCTCGACGACGCGCTGGCGCATCCGCGGCACCATCCGCGAGGCCCACTCGTGCGCGGCGCGCAGCCGCTCCCAGTCCGGTGCGGGGTCGAGCAGCTCCAGCAGCGCCACGTTGGCGCGCAGCCGCGGATCGGCGGCCTCGGCCCGCCACATCGCCGTCTCCAGCGGGTTCATCTCCGGCGCGCTGCCCCAGTCCAGCGGCGGGGCGGGCACCGGGGGGCCGGCGTCGGCGGTGGGCTCCTCGGACACGACGGGCTGCTCGCTGCGCCCCGACCAGTTGGCCAGCGTGCGCAGGTAGGAGTCGTGCACCTCGGCCACCCGCTCGCCGAGGTCCTCGGCGCTCCAGCCGTCGGTCGGGATCGGCGGCAGCACCCGCACCTGGACGACGCCGGGGTGGATCGTCGCCGCGCCCCGCCACATGAGCTCGCCGGTGTTGCGCAGCACGATCGGCACGATCGGGACGCCGGCCTGCATCGCGACGTGGAAGGCGCCCTTCTTGAACGCCCCCAGGGTCGGGGTGGCCGACCGGGTGCCCTCGGGGGCGATGACCAGCGAGATGCCCTCGCGCAGCCGCTCGACCGCGGGCTCCAGGGCCTTGCGCGCCTGCGCGGGGTCGCCGCGGTCGACGAAGGCGACGTCGGCCAGGCGGAACGCCAGCCCGAAGCCCGGCGTCCGCGCCAGCTCCTTCTTGGCCACGCCGGTGAAGCCGCCGCGCAGCAGCTTGGCCAGCACCAGGACGTCGAGCTGGCTCTGGTGGTTGAACAGGAAGACCGCCGGACGGGTGGCCAGGTGCTCGGCGCCCTGCACGTCGAGCCGGACGCCGGCCAGCGCGCTGCCGAGTTCACCCGCGAGGGTGATCCCGAGGTCGACCGCCTCGCGCCGCGAGCCGCTCAGCGCGCCGACGGCCAGGCCGGTGGCGAACCCGCCGAACAGGCCGCCGACCCCGGCCACGGTGCGCGCGAGGTCGACCGGGGAGGTGGTCCCCCGGCGCCGGAAGCGGGCCACCGGCCACGAGTAGTGCCGCGCCGCCGCGGTCAGGCCCCGGCCGGGGTTCAGCGCCCGCGGGCGGCCGACGGTGCGCAGGAAGGGGACGTCCTCGTCGCCGTTGGAGTAGGCGTAGCTCTGCAGCAGGTCGATGCCGTGCTCCTCGGCGAAGGAGCGCACCGCCGCGGCCTTGCCCTTGCGCCACAGCAGCGGCCCGCCGGGACGCCCGGTGCAGACGCCGTCGACGATCTCCACCGGCGAGACGAGCACGTGCTGCACGCCGAGGGCGCGGGCGGCCGGCTCGACCTGGAAGCGGGTGGCCGAGGAGGCCAGGACGACGGTGTGCCCGGCCTGCAGGTGGGCGGTGACCAGGCGCCACGCCTCGGGGAACAGCGAGCCGGCGATGCCCTGCACGAACAGCCGCTCGCCGAGCTCGACCAGCTCGTCCTCGCTGCGGCCGGCCCACGCGCGCATGCCCGCGACGGTGAAGCGCTCGAAGTCCTCCTCGGTGGTGACCCCGCGCAGGCCGTTGAGCAGCAGCTCGCCCATCGCCGCCGGCGTCACCTGCAGCGAGCGCAGGTGGTGCCGGGCGAAGGCGGCCAGCGAGTAGCCGTCGATCACCGTGCCGTCGAAGTCGAAGAAGGCACCGACCCGCGGGCCGCGCGGCGCGGCGTCGACGTCGGCGACGAGCTGCTCCTCGGTCCAGACGCCGGCCCGCGCCATCGCCGCGGCCTGCTGGCCCAGCCCGCCGCCGGTCGCCGCCTCCTGGTCGGCCGTCACGGCTCCACCCCCACGCTCTCCCGCCGCGCCGCGGCGTCCAACTCGTCGATCACTCCTACTCGGCCGACGACGTCGCGTACTTGAGCGGCCCACTCCTGCCGGCGGCGGGCCAGCTCCTCGCGGCCGGGGTCGACCAGGTCGAGGTTCGCGGCCAGCCGCAGGGCGCTGGCGAACAGCTCGCGGGACAGCGACTCGGGCCCGTGCAGCCGGCCCTGCAGCAGCATCTGCTGGCCGACGCCGCTGCACTCGGCGAGGAAGTCGCCCTCGACCACCGGCGTGCGCGGGTCGCGGGCGGCCAGCCGCTCGGCCACCACCAGCTGCGCGTCCACGAAGGAGCGCAGCACCCGGTGGGCCAGCAGCAGCGGCGCCCGGCACAGCACGTCGCGGCCGTCGGCGGTCTCCCACTGCGGGTCGAGCTGGGCGAGCTCGGTGGCCAGGCGCTCGCGGTAGGCGTCGCGCTCGGGGAAGAAGAACTCGAACTCCAGCAGCTTCCGCAGCCGGGAGGCCTCGTCCCAGCGGTCGACCGGGTCGCGCAGCAGCACCAGCTCGGCGATCGCGCGGTCGACGACGTGGTGGATGGCGCTGTTGCGGTAGAAGGCCGCGACCAGGTGCTGGCCGCGCTCGATGGCGTAGACCGGCTCCTCCCCGCCCTCGTACACGGTGACGACCCCCTGCTGGGCCAGCGCACCGAGCACCCGCCGGACGCCGAGGGCGGTGCGCAGGGCCGCGCCGGAGTGGGGGAGCCGCCGCTCGGTGAGGTAGGCCAGCAGCGGTTCGAGCACCCGCTGCACCTGGGCGAGGGTGAGGGCGCGGTCGCGGACGCCGAGGAGGGCGAGGGTGACCAGCGCCGTCGCCGTCGCCGGCGTGACCGAGTTGATGCCGACGGCGACCTGGAAGGCCACCTTCTGCAGGGTCAGCCGGCGGGCGTCGGGGTCGGCCGGGTCGGCGCCGCTGCACAGCGCGGCCGCCAGCGACAGCGGCTCGGCGAAACCGACGTGCACCGTGCCCAGGGGCGTGCGGACCTGCTCGCGGATGTAGGAGGCCATCCACGACAGCCCCTCCCCGCGCTTGGCCGCGCCACCCTGCTCGGCGGCCATGCCCGAGACCTCGCGCAGCTGGTCGTAGGTGATCGACACGGGGACGACGTAGGCGTCCTCGACCCGGCCGCCCTCGACGGCGTCGGCGACGAAGCGCAGCAGCCCGTGCCGGGGCGGGCGCAGCTTGCCGGTGCGCGAGCGGCCGCCCTCCATGTACCACTCGAGGTTGAACCGCTTGGCCAGCAGGAAGGCGAAGTACTCGCGGACGGCGAGCTTGTAGACCTGGTCGTCGCCGAAACTGCGCCGGATGAAGACCAGCCCGGCGCGCTTGGCCAGCGGCCCGACCGGCCAGAAGCGCAGGTTGTCCCCGCCGAGCACGTGGTTGCGCGGGAAGTCGTGCGCGGCGAGCACGTCGGCGAGCACCAGCGGGTCGACGTAGGAGCGGTGGCTGGGCAGGAACACCAGGGGGTGGCGCCGGTTGAGCTCGCGCAGCCCGTCGAGCCGGGCGGCGTCGACCTGCACGTTCCAGGCGCGGGAGTGCACCGGCCGCAGCAGGCCGGTGAACAGCTCGATCGCGACCGGGTCCATCGCCGCGACCAGGCCGTCGAGGTCCCGGACCGCCTCGGCGAGGACCTCCTCCTCCGGGCGCTCGAGCCGCTCGGCCAGCGCCGCGACCTCCCGGCGGAACTCGGGGCTGTACCGGATCGCCTCGGTGACGTGCCGCGGCACCTTGACCCGGTCGCCGACGACGCCCCGCTCGGCCCGGTCGAGGGCCAGCCGCGCCTGGTGGGCGACGAAGCCGGCCAGCGACCCGGTGCCGTCCCAGCGCCCGGACAGCTCGGCCACGGTGGCGGGCTCGGCGACGACCACCCGTGCGCGGCCGGGGTCCCGGCGCAGCACCGCGGCCTGCAGCGCCGCCGGGGGACGGCGCAGGAGCGACGGGGCGGCGGCCTGCAGCCGGCCGCGCCGGGTCCGGCTCCGCTGGCCGCCGCCCGCGCGGCGCGGCGCCCAGGCCACGCGCACCGCGGTCACCACCGTGTCGGGGGCGGCGGCCGACAGCGGGCCGGCCAGGGTGCCGTCCCGCAGCGGCAGGACGGTGAGCGTGCCGCCGTCGGCGGCGGGCAGGGCCTCGGCGACCAGGCGCCGCTCGACCTCGCTGTCCGCGTCGACCAGCACGATCAGCGGGACGTCGGTGTCCACCAGCGGGGTCATGCGCACCTCTCCTCGGGGCCCGTCTGCCCGGCCCGTCGTCCGCTCGCCACCACCGCGGCTCCGTGCGGGACGGCGGGCGGCCGTCCGGGCCGGTCGGGGTGGGGCCGAGCCTGCCGGGCCGGCGCCGTTCGCGGTAGTCCGGTCGGTCAGCCGGAGCGCAGCGTGGCCCGCAGCGCCTCCAGCCCGGTGTACCGCGGCTGCCAGCCGAGCTCCTCGCGGGCCTTGGTGGTGTCCATGATCGCCGGGTGGCTCGCCGCCTCCACCCACTCGGCGACCGGCGGCAGGAACGGCAGCCGGGACACCGCGCGGGCGGCGAGCTGGGCGGGCGCGGCCGGCAGCGGCACCGGGATCGCGCCGTACTCCCGGGCGACGTCGGCGGCGGTCAACACGCCGTCGCCGGCGATGTTGTAGGCACCGGGCGGGCCGGCCGCGACCACGCACTGCAGCAGCGCCGAGCCGACGTCGTCCTCGTGGACAAACTGCAGCGGCAGGGCGGGGACGAACGCGGGGACCGGCACCGGCAGCCGCCGGGTGCTCTGCTCGGCCAGCCGACGGCCCAGCGGGGCCAGCGGGCCGGGCAGCACGTCCTTGGCGCCGACGGTGTGCGGGCCGAGGACCACCGGCGGGCGCAGCATGTACAGCGACGTCTCCGGGTGCCGGGCCGCCTCGGCCTCCAGCAGCTGCTCGAGCTCGGCCTTCTCCTGCGCGTAGAACAGCTTCGCGGCCGGGCGCACCGGCCACTCCTCGGTCATGCCGACCGGGTTGTCCGGGTGGAAGCCGTAGGCGGCCACCGAGGAGGCGTAGACGAACCGGCGCGCCCCGGCCGCCGCGGCGGCGCGGAAGGCGTTGAGCGTGCCGTCGACGTTGATCGCCCGGGTGGTCTGCCGGGAGGAGTTGCCGGTGATGAGGAAGGCCAGGTGCACGACGACGTCGGCCCCGGCGAAGGCCTCGCGCAGGGCGTCGGCGTCGCGGACGTCGCCGCGCCGGTAGGTCATCTTCGTCCAGCCGCGGGCGGCCGGGTCGAAGGGGCGGCGGGCGATGCCCACGACCCGTCCGATCCGGTCGTCGGCCTGCAGCAGGGGGACGAGGCCCTCGCCGAAGGTGCCGGTGGGGCCGGTGACGGCGACGGTCAGGTCGGTCTCGGGAGCGGTCACCCGCGTTCCGCTACCCGGCGTCCTCCCGGGTGAACCAGGTCACCACGGGCGGACGCCGGGGGCGTCACCGGGCGGCGGTGGCCGACTCCCGCTGCGCCAACGCCACCAGCTCGTCGACGCCGCGGCGGATGCCCTCGGCGAGGACCTCCACGTCGGGGAAGGCGTCGAAGTCGGCGTTGATCCCGAACGTCATCGAGTTGAGGTAGCTGAAGATGCCGATCGAGATGCGGGTGCCCCCGGCGATGGGGACGTAGGGGTGCGCGGAGACCATCCGCCGGCCGAGCACGTACAGCGGCACCCGGGGGCCGGGCACGTTAGTGGTCACCGCCTGGCACCACATCTGGCCGGTCTGCATGGAGGCCCGGACGCCGAGGGCGAGCAGCGTCGGCGCGACGAAGTCGCCCATCGCGATGATCGAGCGGGCGTCGACGGCCTGCATCGTCCGCTTGTAGTCGTCCATCTGCCGGCGGATCGCGGTCAGCCGCGCGACCGGGTCGGGCTCGCCCACCGGCAGGTCCACGAAGACCGCCGTCACCCGGTTGTCCAGCGAGCCGCGCTCGCCCTCGCGGCGGACCGAGATCGGCACCATCGTGCGGACGACGGTGTCGGCGCCCAGCGCGCCGCGGCCCTTGAGCAGGTCGCGGAAGCCACGGGTGATCGCGGTCAGGACGACGTCGTTGACCGTCCCGCCGAGCGCGGTGCGCGCCGTCTTGAACTCGTCGAACTGCGCGTCGGCCCAGGCCCACCGCCGGTGCGGGCCGATCGGGCCGGTCAGCGTGCGGGCCATCGGGGTGAGCGCCTGCCGCGCCAGCGCGGGCAGGGTGGACGCCGCCGCCCGGACGCTGCCGACCAACCCCTTCGCGCCCTCGGTGACGGCGCTGGGGCCGTGGGTGAGCTGGCGCAGCGGGGCGGTGGCGGTCTCGGTGAGTGCACCGGCCACCATCTCCAGGCCCGAGGGGGTGCGCTGCGGGGACCAGTCGCGCGGCTGCGTGTGCTCGGCGTTCGGGTCGAGGTCGAACATGACCTGCATCAGGTCGGTCCCGGCGATGCCGTCGACCATGCAGTGGTGGACCTTGGAGATGATCGCCCACCGGTCGTCCTCCAGGCCCTCGACCAGCCACACCTCCCACAGCGGCTTGGCCATGTCGAGGCGCTGGCCGAGCACCCGCCCGGCCACGTTGCGCAGCTGCTCGGGTCCGCCCGGCTTCGGCACCGCGGTGTGCCGCACGTGGTAGAGGATCTGGAAGTGCGGGTCGTCGACCCACAGCGGCCGGCCCAGGTTCAGCGGCACCTCACGCACCCGCTGCCGGTACCGGGGCACCTGCGGCATCTTGCTCAGCAGCAGCCGCACGAGGTCGCCGTAGGACGGCGCCGGCCCCTCGAAGACGGCGACGGAGCCCACGTGCAGCGGCGCGTTCTCGCTCTCCGCGTAGTAGAAGCCGGCGTCGGTCGCGCTCAGGCGGTCCACGGTGGTCACTCCTCTGCTCGTCGTCCGGGGGCCGCCGTCGTCGCCCGCGGCTCCCCTCCCGCTCCTGTGGTGACGGCCACACTAGGCACGCACGGGGTCAGCCTGCCCGCCGGGCGGGACCCATGCCGGCCTCGACCCGGTCGAGCAGGTCGGTCAGCGCCCGGTCGACGACGGCGGTGCGGGTGAGGTTCACGCTGTGCCCGGCGCCCGGCACGACGACCAGCTCGGCGCTCGCGCCGATCTCCTCGGCCAGCCGGCGGCCGTGGGCGGCGGGGGTCAGCCGGTCGTACTGGGCGGCGACCACGGTGACCGGCACCCGCCCGAGCACCGGCAGGGACCGGGTCTCGTCGTGGTCGAGGAAGGTGCCGTAGAACGCCATCGTGATGGGCAGCGGCGTCTCCTCGAGCATGTCCTGCACCTGCCGGACCGCTTCCGGCGTCGCGTCGTCGCGGCCGAAGAGGTAGCGGCGCATGAAGTACCGGCCGGTCCGCGTGCCCCGCCGGCGGAAGCGCTCGAGCGTCGGCGCGAGCAGCCGCAGCCACCACAGGTACAGCGGCAGCAGGTGCAGCCGCCGCATGAGCCTCACGGCGGTACCGAGCAGGCCGTGCGCCACCAGGCCGCCGGCCGAGGTGGCTAACAGGAAGGCCCCGACGACGCGCGCGCCGAACAGCTCCGGCCGCCGACGGGCGAACGCCATGACCGTCATCCCGCCCATCGAGTGGCCGGCCAGCACGACCGGCCCGTCGGGGACGACGGCGTCGAGCACCTGGTCGAGGTCGCGGGCAGTGCGGTCGATCGTCGCGCTGCGGGGGTCGGCCCAGCCGGAGCGGCCGTGGCCGCGCTGGTCCCACAGCACCAGCCGGGCGCGGTCGCGGACCGCCTCCCGCTGCAGGTCCCACTCGCCGAGCCGGGCGGTGAACCCGTGGCAGAAGACGACGGTGAGCGGGGCGTCCGCCCGCCCGTCGACCTCGACGTGCAGGTCGACGCCGTCGTCGGTGCGCACGGTGCGCGACCCCGGCGGCGGGGGGCCCGGCTGGCGGGGAACGGGTGAGCTGGAGCCGGGCGCGGTGGGCATCTGTCCATGACAGGGCCGCGGCAGCCGCGCTGCAACCGCGGGCCGGGTGCCCGGCCGCCCGCGCCGCCGACCGGCCGGGCGCTCAGGCGCCCGGCACCGCCGTCTCCGGCCGGCGGCCCGGCGCGGCGTCGCGGACCAGCCGGCGGGCGGCGTCGACCTCGCGGGCCACCGGCGCCAGGACCCCCTCGGCGAGGATCTGCGCGTCGTCGGTGTCGGTGTCGTCGGGCGGCCGCGCCGCGCGGACGTCGTCCTCCAGGCCGCGGATGGCGCGGCGCAGCACCGACACCTGCGCCGGGTCGGGCGCCGGCTCGCCGCCGCGGACGGCGATGACTGCCTCGGTGACCGCGTCCGAGGTCCGCTCCAGCTGCACGATCACCGGCCACCACGCCGCGGCGCGGGTGCTGATCGGCGGCGGCTCGGCCAGCCGGCGCTGCAGCTGGGTGTGCAGCTCGGTCAGCGCCCGGTAGCTGCGCCGCCGGGCGCGCCGCCGCTCGGCGGGGTCGTCGGCGAAGGCGGCGCCGACGTAGCCGTCGAGGGCCCGGGCCGCCGCGCGCAGCGCCTCGTGCAGCGGCGCCCGCCAGGTCTGCGGCCACAGCAGGTAGCCGGCCACCAGGACGATCGCGCAGCCGATCAGCGTGTCGACCAGCCGGGCGCCGACCAGCCCGGGACCGCCGGGGGCGGCGAGGTCGAGCAGCAGGATGATCACCGGCGTCTGGAAGACCGAGAACAGGCCGAAGTTCGCCCCGCGCGCCCACGGCAGCAGCCCGGCGGCGACCGCCATGGCGGCCACCACCCAGGCGTCGCCGGGCAGCACCGACAGCAGCAGCGAGCCGATGAGGACGCCGAGCAGCGTGCCCGCGCCGCGCTGCACCGCCCGGGTGAACACCGACCCGAAGTCGGGCTTGAGCACGATCGCCACGGTGAGCAGCACCCAGTAGGGGCGCTCGATGGGCAGCAGCTGGCGGGCGATCTCGGCGATGGTCATGCACAGCGTCAGCCGGACGGCGAAGTCGCGGGTGTCGGGGCTGCCGAGGGTGCGGTCGGCGAGGTCGCGCAGCCGGTCGCGCCACGGCAGCCGCAGCGCCGGGACGGCGGCGCCGGCCCGCTCCTCGGGGTCACCGACGACGGCCCATGCCAGCCGCACCCCGTGCCGCACCGCGCGGCGGACCGCCGGACCCTCCTCCAGCGCGGGCGGTCGCTCGGCCGGGAGCTCGCGGGTGCCGGGAACGGCGGCGGCCAGGGCGTGCACCGCCGTCACGTCGTGCGGGTCGGCCGGCACCCCGGCGCGGACGGAGGCGACGGCGGCCTCCACCAGCGGCGCGGCCGCGTTGAGGACCCCGGCGAGCTCGGAGAGCTGCCGGTTGCGCCCGGCGGCGAGGCTGCGGGTGCGGATCACCCGGTCGTAGGCGGCGTTGAGCGCGGTGGTCAGCTCGCGGCGCGCGTCGTCGGTGCCCTCGGTGCCCACCGCGGTGAGCAGCGCGGCGATACGGGTGAAGACGGCGGCGACCGAGGCGCGGTCGGGGTCGCTGGGCTCGGTCGCGGCCTGCACCAGCGTGACGAGGGTGGCCCAGGCCGCGCCGGCGAAGAAGAAGGCCACCTCGGCCGCCGCCGGCAGGGAGGTGACCAGCCCGGAGGCCAGCGCCGTGTAGACGAGCAGCTGCAGCGCACCCAGCGACATCGCCGAGTTGACGGCGCTGATGACCGCGGCCGCCGCCGACAGCAGCGCGACGACGAGCACCGGCAGCCAGCCGCCACCGCTGGCGTACTGGCCGGCGAGCAGCCCCACGGCGCCGAAGCCGACCGCGGCGGCGGTGCGGCGCAGCCGGTCGCGCAGCGGCCCGGCCTGCGGGGCCAGGCTCGCGGCCAGGGCGCCGGTGGTGCCGAAGACCCCGGCGCCGAGCGCGGCGCCGCCGCCTACGACCAGCGCGAGCGCGAGCGGTGCGGGCACGGTGACGGCGAAGCGGACGACGTCGCGCCACGGCACCGGCGGGGGACTGGTGCGGACCAGCTCCTCCAGCCACGCCGGCGCGCGCAGCCCCCGTTCCGCCACGGGTGCGAGCTTTCCACCCCGGTCCCGGGAGGGCCCGCGACGATCAGGTGACCTGATCGTGGCGCGTCCTCCCTCACGGTGCACGGTCGGGGAGGACGCGCTGCGGTGAGGGAGGATGCCGCCCGGGCCGACGCCGCGGGTCGATGCCGCCGGGTGGACGCCGCCGGGTCGATGCCGCCGGGTCGACGCCGCGGCCCGCGCCGGGAGGCTCGGCTGCTCCGCGTGCGTCCGGCGCCCGCGGCAGCATGACGGTGTGGCCGAGGGGGTGCGGGACGCGGAGCCGACCGACCTCGTGCTGCTGCCGGAGGTCGAGGCCGCCGCGGACGCGCTCTTCGCGTCGCTCGGCGTCACCGGCCTGCCGCCGGCCGCGACGGCGGCGGAGCGGGCCGGCGCCTGGCGGGTCCTCGTGGCGGGGCGTCCGGTGGTCGGCTTCGCCGTCCTGGAGCGGGTCGACAGGGACGTGCACCTGGAGCAGCTGTCGGTGCGCCCCTCGGCCGGCCGCCGCGGTGTGGGGACGGCGCTGCTGGAGGCCGTCGTCGGCGTCGCCCGCGCGTGCGGGGCGCGGCGGGTCACGCTGACCACCTACGCCGACGTCCCGTGGAACGGGCCCTGGTACGCCGCCCGCGGCTTCACCGAGGTCCGCGACGCCGGCCCGGAGCTGGGGGCCCTGGTCGCCGCCGAGGCGGCCGCGGGGCTGCCGGAGCACGGCCGCCGCGTCGTGATGGCCCGCGCCGCCTGAGCTACGGTCCGGCTCCGTGACCGCCACCCTGGGCGAGGTCGTCGCCGCTCTCGAGGCCCGCTACGACCCGGCGCTCGCAGAGAGCTGGGACGCCGTCGGCCTGGTGTGCGGGGACCCGGCCGAGCCCGTCGAGCGGGTGCTGTTCGCCGTCGACCCGGTGGCCGCCGTCGTCGACGAGGCGGTCGAGACCGGCGCCGGCCTGCTGGTCACCCACCACCCGCTGTTCCTCACCGCGGTGCACGGCGTCCCGGCCGGCGACCCGAAGGGACGGCTGGTGCACCGGCTGGTCCGCGCCGGGTGCGGGCTGTTCGTGGCGCACACCAACGCCGACCGCGCCGCCGACGTCGGGGTGAACGACGCGCTGGCCGCCGTCCTCGGCCTGCGGGACACCCGCCCGCTGGAACCGGTCGCCCCCGGCTCGCGCCAGGGACTGGGCCGGGTCGGCCGGCTGGACGAGCCGACGACGCTGGCCGGCTTCGCCGCGCACGCCGCCGCCGTGCTGCCGGCCACGGCGGGCGGCGTCCGCGCGGCCGGGGACCCCGGGCGGCCGGTGCGGACCGTCGCGGTCTGCGGTGGCAGCGGGGGCTCCCTGCTGCCGGCCGCCACCGCCGCCGGCGCCGACGTCCTGCTCACCAGCGACCTGCGGCACCACCCGGTCTCCGAGGCGGGCGAGCAGCCCGGGCCGGCCTTGTGCGACGTGGCACACTTCGCGTCCGAGTGGCCCTGGGTGCCCGTGGCCGCCGAGGTGCTGGTCGCGGACCTGTCCGGCCGGGTCGAGGCGGCGCCGTCGCACCGCCGCACCGACCCGTGGACGGTGCGCGCCGGGGGGCGTGGGGAGCCGGCCGCGGGCGCGGCCGGCTGAGTCCCGGGAGCAGCCCGGGAGGAGGAGACGGCCGGCATGGCGAGCGCATCGAGACCACCGACGGGCGGGCCGGGAGGGACGGGCGCCGCGCCGGTGCGCAGCGACCGCAGCCCGTGGAACTGGCTGCTGCTCGTGCCGATCGTGGTGCCGCTGATCGTGCCGTTCTACAACCGCGTCGAGCCGACCCTCCTCGGCTGGCCTTTCTTCTACTGGGTGCAGCTGCTGTTCGTCGGGCTCGGTGTCCTCACCACCGTGCTCGTCTACCGGGCCACCCGGCGCAGCCCGGCCGACCGGGCCGCCGCCCGCGCCGCCGTCGCACGGGACGCCGGCGGCCGCGACGGGGGGCACTGAGCAGTGGACGGGGTCAACGTCGTCGAGCTGACGATCGTCGTCGTCCTGTTCCTCGTGGTCACGGTGATGGGGTTCGTCGCCTCGCGCTGGCGGCGTGCCGAGAGCCTGATGCACCTCGACGAGTGGGGGCTGGGCGGACGCAGCTTCGGCACCTGGGTCACCTGGTTCCTGCTCGGCGGCGACCTCTACACCGCCTACACGTTCGTCGCCGTCCCCGCGCTGATGTTCGGTGCCGGCGCGGCCGGGTTCTTCGCCGTCCCGTACACCGTCGTGATCTACCCGCTGGTGTTCCTCGTGGTGATCCGGCTGTGGTCGGTCAGCCACGTGCGCGGGTTCGTCACGCCGGCCGACTTCGTCCGGTCGCGCTTCGACTCCCCGGGCCTGGCGCTGCTCGTCGCCCTCACCGGGATCGTCGCGACGATGCCCTACATCGCCCTGCAGCTGGTGGGCATCGAGGCGATCCTCAAGGCGATGGGCGTCGAGGGCGAGCTGCCCCTGATCGTCGCGTTCGTGATCCTGGCGCTCTACACCTACAACTCCGGGCTGCGCGCGCCGGCGCTGATCGCCTTCGTCAAGGACACGCTGATCTACCTGACGATCATCGTCGCGGTCATCGTCATCCCGTCCAAGCTCGGCGGCTGGGACGCGATCTTCGGCGCGGCCGAGGAGAAGTTCTCCGCCGGGACCGGCGCCGGGGTGCTGCTCCCGGCGACCGGCCAGCTGGGCTACGCGACCCTGGCCCTGGGCTCGGCGCTCGCGCTGTTCCTCTACCCGCACTCGATCACCGGCATCCTGGCGGCCAGCAACCGCGACGTGCTCAAGCGCAACATGAGCGCGCTGCCGCTCTACAGCCTCGCCCTGGGCGCCATCGCGCTGCTCGGCTTCATGGCGATCGCCGCCGGCGTCACGCCGATCGGCGAGGACGGCAACACGATCGTCCCGGTGCTGTTCCAGGAGATGTTCCCGAGCTGGTTCGCCGGCATCGCCTTCGCCGCCATCGGCATCGGCGCGCTGGTGCCCGCGGCGATCATGTCGATCGCCGCGGCGAACCTGTTCACCCGCAACATCTACAAGGAGTTCCTCAAGAAGGACGCCACGCCCCGCCAGGAGGCCCAGGTCGCCAAGGTGACCTCGCTGGTGGTCAAGGTGGGCGCGGTCGCGGCCATCCTCTTCATCGACCCGCAGTTCTCCATCGACCTGCAGCTCATCGGCGGCGTGATCATCCTGCAGACGCTGCCGGCGGTCGCGCTCGGCCTCTACACCCGCTGGCTGCACCGCGGCGGGCTGATCGCCGGCTGGTCCGCCGGGATGGCCGCGGGCCTGCTGCTGCTCTACAACATCCCGCGGCTCGGCCCGGACGGCACGGTCGTCCGCGAGCACTTCGGCGGCTCGTCGTTCGCCCTGTCCGAGCTCGGCCTCGACGTGTCCTCCAGCGTCTACGCCGGCCTGCTCGCGCTGCTGGTCAACCTCGTCGTCGCCGTCCTGGTGACCGTGGCGCTGCGGGCGGCCGGGGTGTCCGCGGGCGTCGACGGCACGGCCGACACCGACTACACCGCCGAGCGGGAGGACCCGAGCTTCCGCGACCTGCCCGACCCGCTCGAGTCCGCCCCGCCCGGAGCCGCGGGGGAGGCTCGTGCCCGAGGGTGACGGGGGCCCGCGGGTGGTGGAAGGACCTCCGTGCCCCTGCCGCTCGCACGCTCGCGCCATGCCCCGTCCAGAGGCTCGCCGCGAGCCTGCGAGCGGTGAGGAGGACGGGGTCCTCCTGCCTGCACGGGGGCCGGGAGCCGGGGAAGGCACCGGTAGGTTGGCCGGGTGAAGGCCGACCACTTCGAGCAGCAGAAGCTGCTGGCCCTGGCCGACGAGGACGTCGCGCTGACCCGGCTGGCCCACCGGCGGCGCACGCTGCCCGAGGTCGCCGCGGTGGAGGCCGCCGCGGAGGCCGAGCGCCGCTTCGCCGAGGCCGAGGTCCGCGCGGAGACCGAGGTGCGCGACCTCGACCGCGAGCAGAAGCGGCTGGAGGCCGACGTCGACACCGTCCGGCAGCGGGCGACCCGCGACCAGTCACGGATCGACTCCGGCGCGGCGACGGCGAAGGAGATCACCTCCCTGCAGTCGGAGCTGCAGTCCCTGGCGCGGCGGCAGTCCGACCTCGAGGACCAGGTGCTCGAGTTCATGGAGCGCCGGGAGACCGCCGACGCCACGCTGGGCGCCGCCCAGGAGGGGCGGGCGAAGGCCGCCGCCGACCGGGAGCGCGCCGAGCAGCTGCGCGACGACGCCCTGGCCGACATCGCCGACTCCACCGCCCGGCACGAGGCCGCCCGCGCCGAGGTCGCGGCCGGGATCTCCGCACCCCTGCTGACGCTGTACGACCGCGTCAAGGCCCAGACCGGCGCCACCGGCGCGGCGCCGCTCAAGGCGCGCCAGTGCCAGGGCTGCCGGATCGAGCTCAACGGCCGCGAGCTGGCCGCGGTCCGCAACGCCGATCCGCACGAGGTGGTCCGCTGCGAGAACTGCGGCCGGATCCTGGTGCGCACCGCCGAGTCCGGGCTGTGAGCCGGCGGTTCGTCGTCGAGGCGGACGGGGGATCGCGGGGCAACCCGGGCCCGGCCGGTTACGGCGCGCTGGTGCGCGACGCCGACACCGGGCGGGTGCTCGCGGAGCGGGCCGCCTCGGTGGGCCGGGCGACCAACAACGTCGCCGAGTACGGCGGGCTGGTGGCCGGGCTGCAGGCGGCGCTGGACCTCGACGCCACCGCCGACGTCGAGGTCCGGATGGACTCCAAGCTCGTCGTCGAGCAGATGTCGGGGCGCTGGAAGGTCAAGCACCCCGACATGCAGAAGCTGGCGCTGCAGGCCCGTGACCTCGCCCGGCAGCTGGGCAGCGTCCGTTACACCTGGGTGCCGCGGGCGCAGAACGGCGCCGCCGACGCGCTGGCCAACAGCGCCATGGACGGCCGGCCGGTGCACCGCGACGTCGCCGCCGAGCCCACGGTCGTGGCCGACGACGTCCAGCCTTCCGCCGAGCCGGCGCCGGTCGTCACCACGGTCACCCACCTGCTGCGCCACGGCAGGACCGAGCACACGCCCGAGCGCCGCTACAGCGGCCGCAACGACCTGCCGCTGTCGGCCACCGGCCGCGCGGAGGCCGACGCCGCGGCCGTGCGCGCGCGGGACCTCGGCATCGAGGTGGTCGTCGCCTCGCCGCTGCGGCGCACCCGCGAGACCGCCGAGGTGGTGGCCGGCGCGCTCGGGCTGCCGGTCGAGCTCGACGAGGACCTGGTGGAGCTGGACTTCGGCGACCTCGAGGGGCTCACCGCCGCCGAGGCGCGGGAGCGGCACCCGCTGGCCGCCCGCCGGTTCGGCGCCGACGTCACGGTCGCCGCGCCCAACGGGGAGTCGGTCGCCGACGTCAGCCGGCGGGTCGCCCGGGCGCGCACGCGGCTGCTCGAGCGGTACGCCGGGAGGACGGTCCTGGTGGTCAGCCACGTCACGCCGATCAAGCTGCTCCTGGCCGCCGGCCTCGGGGTCGGCGACGAGGTCGTGCACCGGGTGTTCCTCGAGGCGGCGTCGCTGTGCACGGTCGCGTGGAGCTCCGACGGGCGCACGTCGGTGCGGCTGGTCAACGACACCGCCCACCTGCGCTGAGCGCCGTCAACCGATGAGTTGAGGACGCCGCGCCCGTCCCTCCTGGCGGACGGCTCCACCGGGGAGCCGGCAGCGAGGAGGTGTCCCATGGGCGCTGTGGTGGTGTTCGCGGCGGTGTCGCTGGACGGCTACGTCGCGCGGGACGACGACGTGCCCGGGCCGCTGTTCGACTGGTACGGGAACGGCGACGTCGAGATGTCGTTCAGCGACCGGAACCGGCCCTTCCACGTGACGCGGGAGACGGCCGAGTTCATGCGGCCGTTCGCCGAGCGGGCGGGCGTCATGGTCTGCGGGCGCCGGCTGTTCGACCTCACCAACGGCTGGGAGGGCGTGCCCCCGAACGGCGAGCACGTCGTCGTGGTGACCCACCGGGCGGCCGACGACTGGCCGCACCTGGGTACCGCACCGTTCAGCTTCGCGCCCGACGTGCGGTCCGGGATCGAGCGGGCCAGGGAGCTCGCCGGCGACCGGGACGTCACGGTGAGCGCCGGGGACGTCGGCGGGCAGGCGCTGCGGGAGGGCCTGGTCGACCGGGTGGTCCTCGCCCTGGTGCCGGTCGTCCTCGGCTCGGGGAAGCCCTACTTCGGCGCCGGGGGACCGCCGGAGATCACGTTCGAGGACCCGCAGGTCGTGCAGGGCAGCCGGGTGACCCACCTGGTCTACGACGTCCGGCGCTGAGCGCCGCGGCAGGCGGGCCGGCGCCCGGTCACCGCGACGCCCCGAGGGTCGAGAGCGCCCCGTCGAACTCGGTCAGGAAGCGCTCGGCGTCCCGGTGGCCGAAGACCAGCGGCGGCCGGACCTTGAGCACGTTGCCGTCCCGGCCGGACGCGCTGATCAGGACCCGTCGCCGCCGCAGCTCGTTGACCAGGAACGCGGCGGCGCCCGCGTCCGGCGTCCGGCCCGCCCGGTCCCGCACCAGCTCCACGGCGGCGAAGAGGCCGGCTCCGCGGACCTCACCGACCCGCTCGTCGTCCGCCGTGAGCCGCCGCAGCTCGTCGAGGAGGTGCCGGCCGACCTCGGCCGCGTGCGGGACCAGGGCCCGGTCCTCGATCTCGTCCAGCACGGCGGCGGCCGCCGCGGTGCAGACCGGGTTCCCGCCGAAGGTGTTGAAGTAGCGCACGTCCCGCCCGAAGCGGTCGAACAGGGCCGGCCGGCCGACCACGGCCGAGATCGGCAGGCCGTTGCCCATCGGCTTGCCGAGGACCACCAGGTCGGGGGCGACGTCGTGGCGGGGGAACCCCCACCACCCGGTGCCCAGCCGGCCGAACCCCGGCTGGACCTCGTCGGCGACGTACACGCCGCCGTGCCGGTGCACCACGTCGACGGCCGCGCGCAGCCAGCCGGCGGGGTCGAGCTGCAGACCGTCGCTGGACAGGCAGGAGTCGACCAGCAGCCCGGCCAGGGCCACGCCCCGCTGCCGCAGGGTCTCGACGCCCTCGGCGACCCGGGCGGCGAAGGCCTGCTCCACCTCCGCGGGGTCCTCCCGGAGCTGGTCGGGGGCGTCGACGAGGACGACGTCCCCGGAGATCGGGTTGTTCGGGCCGAGGCTGGGGGAGACGGCGGCCGCCGCCCGGGTCGTGCCGTGGTAGGCGTGGCGCGTCACGAGCCAGCCGGCGGCGCCGGTGCCGTACTCGGCGATCCGCATCGCCAGGTCGACCGCCTCGCTGCCGCTGCAGCAGAAGACGACCTGCTGCAGGTGCGGGGGGAACAGGGCGGTCAGGCGCTCGGCGTAGTCGACGACCTCGTGGGTCAGGTAGCGGGTGTGCGTGTTGAGCCGGCCGAGCTGGTCGGCCACCGCCCGCTGCACGCGCGGGTTGGAGTGCCCCACGGCCGGCACGTTGTTGTAGACGTCGAGGTGGTCGCGTCCCGCGGCGTCGAAGAGCAGCACGCCCTCGCCCCGCACCGCCTCCAGGGGCTCGTCGTAGAAGAGCCGGTAGGGCGCGCCGAGCACGCGCTCGCGTCGTTCCAGCAGCGCCGCGGCCGAGGGCGGGAGGGGACTCCGGGCGGCGGCGGGGTCGTAGCTGTTGGCCATGTGCATGCGCTGCGACGTCACGGTCCCTCCGGGATTGCGCCGGCCGGCGCGCCACGAGCAGGATCGGGCACCAGTGTGGGGGGCTCGACCGGCAGGGGGCCGTGGGCGTGGTCGTGGGCGAGCCCTCCCCGGAGCCGCCGGGCGGGCGGGTCCTCGACCTCGGCGTCGAGCAGGTGCGGGCCCTCGTCGCCGAGCGCTACGGGTGGCGGCCCCGGCGGATCGAGCCGGTCGAGGGGGAGCTGGCCACCATCTGCCGCCTGGAGGACGACGCCGGCCGCGGCTTCGCGGTCAAGGTCACCCGGGACGAGGCGGAGGAGCGCCCGGCGCTCGAGTGGCGCACCGCCGTGATGACCCGCCTGGCCGGCGAGGGGCAGCCCGTGCCCGGCGTCCTCCCCGACCGCAGCGGGTCGGCCGTGTCCGGAGCCGACGCCGGCGGGATCCCCGTCCTGGTGGTGGTGGAGGAGTGGCTGACCGGTCTCCCGCTGCACGCGGCCGAGGTGGACCGGGACCTGCTGCGCGCGGTCGGCGGGACCGCCGCCCGGCTCTCCGCGGCCCTCGCCACCGCGCCTCCGCCGCCACCGGGCCTGACCCACGTGTGGGAGGCCTCCCGCGGACGGCGGACCATCCTGCAGGCGCTGCCCGACGTCCGGGACCCGGTGGTCCGGGAGCTCGCCGCCGCGGCCGCCGAGGGGTTCGCCGCCGACGTGGCGCCGCACCTCGCCGGGCTGCCGCGCACCGTCGTGCACCAGGACCTGCACGACGCCAACCTCCTCGTCGGGCGGGTCGGCGGGCGCCCCCGGGTGATCGGGGTCCTCGACTTCGGCGACATGCTGCTGGGGCTGCGGGTGGCCGAGCTGGCGGTGGCAGCCGGCTACGCCGCCCGGCTCACCGCCGATCCGCTGCGGGGGCTGCTCGACGTGGTCGCCGGCTGGGGCCGGGAGGCGTCGCTGGACGACGCGGAGGCGCAGGTCCTCCTCCCGCTGGCCCGGACGCGGCTGGCGGTCAACGCCGCGGTGTGGGCCGCCCGCTCGTCGGGGACGCGGGCCGTCTACGCGGCCGCCCGGTCCGCGCGCTCGGTGCCCGCCCTCCGGGCACTGCTGGCCGCCGACCGGGACGCCGTGGCCGCCGAGGTGCGCCGGCTCACCCGCGGCTGACCCCGCCCGCCGGCCGGTCGGCGGGCAGGCGGGCGGGGCCATCAGAGCACCTTGCTGAGGAACGAGCGGGTGCGCTCGTGCTGCGGCCGGCCCAGCACGTCGGCGGGCGTGCCCTCCTCGACGACGACCCCGCCGTCCAGGAAGACGACCGTGTCCCCGACCTCGCGGGCGAAGCCGATCTCGTGCGTGACCACGACCATCGTCATCCCGCCGTCGGCCAGGCGGCGCATCACGTCGAGCACCTCGCCGACCAGCTCGGGGTCGAGGGCCGAGGTGGGCTCGTCGAAGAGCATGAGCTTGGGCTGCATGGCGAGTGCCCGGGCGATCGCGACCCGCTGCTGCTGGCCGCCGGACAGCTGGACGGGGTAGGCCTGGGCCTTGTCCGCCAGCCCGACCTGGGCCAGCAGCTCCCGCGCCCGTTCCCGGGCCTCGGCCCTCGGCTGTCCCAGCACCCGGGTGGGCGCCTCGATGACGTTCTGCACCACCGTCATGTGGGGGAAGAGGTTGAACCGCTGGAACACCATGCCGACGTTGCGGCGCTGCTGGGCCACCTCGCGCTTGGGCAGCTCGTAGACCTTGTCGCCCTTGACCCGGTAACCGACCAGCTCCCCGTCGATCCGGACGGTCCCGGCGTCGACCCGCTCGAGGTGGTTGAGGCAGCGCAGCAGGGTGGACTTGCCCGACCCGGAGGGGCCCAGCAGGCAGGTGACCTCGCCGGGGCGCACCCGCAGGTCGACGCCCCTGAGGACCTCCAGGGACCCGTAGGACTTGTGGATGCCCAGCGCCTCCACCACCAGCCGCTCACCTCCGGACACGGTGGCGGCCTCCGCGGCAGACCCGGTCGTCATCAGCGCGCGTCCCTCTCCTCGGACGGGGGCACCGGCGCGGGGACCGCGCCGGCCGCCTGGTTGCGTCCCGGCCGCAGGTCCGTCGCGATCCGCCGCAGCAGCGAGGACCGGCCGCGGGCGTGCGTGCTGCCCCGCAGGAAGCGGCGCTCGAGCAGCGCCTGGCCGGCGCTGGCGATCGTCGTGAGGACCAGGTACCAGATGCTGGCGACGATGAGCATCTCCAGGCGGGTGAAGTCGGTGGCGCCCACGGCCTGGGCCTGGGTGAGCAGGTCGCCGGCACCGATGACCGCGACCAGCGAGGTCGTCTTCAGCAGCGTCACCAGCTCGTTGCCCGTCGGCGGGATGATCACCTTCATCGCCTGCGGCAGGACGATCCGCCGCAGCACCAGGCCGCTGGTCATCCCGAGCGCCTCGGCGGCCTCCCGCTGGCCGCCGTCCACGGCGAGGATCCCGCCGCGGACGATCTCGGACATGTAGGCGGCCTCGTTGAGGGTCAGCGCCAGCAGCGCCGCCGTGAACGGGGTGATCAGGTCGTTGGTCGAGACGCTCGCGCTGCCGAACCCCAGCCGCGGGAAGAACAGCGCCAGGTTGAACCAGATGAGGATCTGCACGAGCACCGGGGTGCCGCGGAACAGCCACACGAAGGCGGCGCTGATGCTCCTCAGCAGCAGGTTGTCCGACAGCCGGAGCACCGCGACGAGCACGCCGCCGAGGACGCCCAGGACCATGCTGGCCACGGTGAGCCAGATCGTGGTCACCAGGCCGTCGAGGATGGCGTCGAAGAAGATCCGGGACCCGATGACGTCCCACTGGATCGTCTCGTTCGTCGCCACGGCGCGGACCAGCAGGACCAGCAGCCCCAGGCAGACGACGGCGGCCACCCACTGCCCGTAGTGGCGGACCGGGACGGCCTTCAGCGTGCCGGGGTCGGGAGGAGCCGCCGCGGTGCGCGACGGGGTGGACGCGGTCACTGCGTGCCGGCGTTGATCGTGGCCTCGTCGACCGCGCCGGACTCCAGCCCGTGGGACTCCAGGATCTCGGTGTAGGTCCCGTCCTCGATCAGGGACTGCAGCGCGGCCTGCCAGGCGTCGCGCAGCTCGGTGTCCTCCTTGTCGAAGACGTAGCCGAGCGGGCTCGGGAACAGGGTCTCGGAGTTGGCCACCTCGAAGGCGTTGCCGCCGGCGATCTGGGCGGCGTTGTAGCGGCCGACCGGCTCCTGGGTGAAGCTGGCCGTCGCCCGCCCGCTCTGCACCTGCAGCAGCGCGTCCTGGTCGGTCGGCAGGGACGTGATCTGGATCGGGTCGGCGGCGCACTGCTCGCCGTTGAACTGGTTGAGCAGGGACTCCTGCGCCGAGGACACCAGCACCGAGACCGGCTGGCCGCAGAGGTCCTCGACCGCCTCGATGCCCTCCGGGTTGCCCGAGGCGACCACGATCGCCTGGCCGGCCAGGAAGTAGTCGACGAAGTCGTAGTTCGCCTGCCGCTCGGTGGTGTCGGTGACCGCGGCGGCGACCACGTCGAACCGGTCGCCGTCCAGCGCCGGCAGCAGCCCGTCGAAGGCGGTGTTGGTGAGCGTGTACTCGACGCCCAGCCGGCCGGTGATCGCGTCGAGCAGGTCCGGGTCGAGCCCGATGATCGTCTGGCCGTCCTCGTCGAGGTACTCGTAGGGCGGGTACAGGGCCTCGGTGCCGACCTCGAGCGTGCCGGCGTCCCGGACGTCGGCCGGGAGCATGGCGTTGAGCTCCTGGTCGGCCTCCACCGCGGCCGCGGCCTCGCCGCCGGCCGTGGACGCGGCCGCCCCGGTCTCCTCGCCCTCCCCGTCGGACGCGCCGCCGCACGCGGCGGTGAGTGCCGCGACGGCCACGAGCAGGGCCGCACCGCGGACGGGGCGGGACGTCAGTGACTTGCGGCGCGCGGACATCGGATCTCCTGGGGTCGGGTTCGCTGGGGTGTGCTCTGGGGTGGATCCTGCGGACTCCCCGCCCGGAAGGGCAGGTCGCGCGGGGGAACGCGACAGGACCGTGACCTGGTCGCGGTCCCGGGCCGGCGGTCGGGTGGCCATCAGGGCGTCCCCGCCGCGGCGGCCAGCGCGCCGGCGTCGACCTCGACCACCGAGGGCCCGTCGGCGTCCAGGGCCCGCACCACCGCGGCGACCGCGTCCTCCACCGAGCGGGCGGACACGCCCCGCGCGCCCACGGCCCGGCCGACCGCGGCGAAGTCCGGGGTGTGCAGGTCCACGGCGAACGGGGGGATGCCGGCCCGGCGCATGCCGTCGCGGATCTCGGTGTAGCCGTGGTCGTTGACGACGACGACGGGCAGGGGCAGCCGCTGCTCGACCGCCGTGGCCAGCTCGGCGAGCGAGAACATCAGCGCGCCGTCCCCGACCAGGGCGACCACCGGCCGTCCCGGGGCACCGACCCCGGCCCCGATGGCCGCGGGCAGGCCGTAGCCGAGGGTCGCGTAGACGGTGGGGTAGAGCAGCTGCGCCGGCGCGGACACCGGCCAGAAGTGCGCCGTCCCGTAGTAGGTGACCTGGGAGCTGTCCCCGGCCACGATCGTCTCCGGCGGGAGGGCGGCGGCCAGCGCCCGGTTGAGCCCGGCCCAGGGTCCCGCCTCGGGCGCGGCGGCTCCCGCGCAGTCCTCGCGGGCCCGCTGCGCCCGCGCCGGACCGTCCCGGCGGGGCGGGGCGTCGGGAGCCAGCAGCTCGGCGAGGCGGGGGAGGACGGTCGCCGCGTCGCCGTGCAGGCCGACGGTGGGGGTCAGCCGCTTGGACAGCTGACCGGCCTCGACGTCCACCCGGATGGTCGTGCCCGGCAGGTCCGGCGCCCAGCCCCACACCTCGGCGTCGGACAGGGCCGTCCCGACGACGAGCACCACGTCGGCGTCGGTCAGCAGCCGCTGCGCGGGCGCCAGCCGCACCGAGGCCCCCACCGACAGGGGGTGCCGCTCGGGCAGTACGCCCTTGCCGTTCACGGTCGTGACCACCGGCGCGCCCAGCAGCTCCGCGAGCGCGCGGACGCCGTCCGCGGCGGCGACCGCGCCGCGGCCGACCAGCAGCGCGGGTCGCTCGGCCCCGGCCAGCCGGCCGGCGGCGAGGGCGAGGTCGCCGGCGTCGGGGCCGGGGTGCGCGGGGGCGGTCAGCGGTCCGGGGTCCTCGCCGTCCCAGGCTCCGGTGAGGACGTCGAGCGGGACCTCGAGGAAGTGCGGGCGCTGCCGGTGGGTGCGCCAGTGCGCGAAGCTCTCGTGGACGGCGGCGGCCGCCTCCTCCGGGCTGGAGGCGCGCACCGCCCGCTCGGCCACCGCGGCCATGTGTCCTCGCTGGTCGCGCATCTCGTGCAGCTCACCGACGTCGGCGCCCTCGAGACCGCGCGGGGGGCCGGGCGCGACCACCAGCAGCGGCACGGAGTCCGCGTGGGCGGTGCCCACCGGGGCGGCGACGTTGTTGACCGCCGGCCCGCTGGTGACGAGGCAGACGCCGGGCCGGCCGGTGGTGCGGGCGTAGCCGTCGGCGGCGTAGCCGGCGCCCTGCTCGGACCGCGTGGTGACGTGGCGCAGGCCGCGCGCGGCCAGCGCCCGGTACAGCTCGAGGCTGTGGGTGCCGGGGATGCCGAAGACGTCGGTGACCCCCTCGGAGACGAGGGCGTCGACGACGGCCGAGCCCCCGTTGCGCACCGCGGTCATGCCCGGACCGGCTCCGCCGGCGGCCGGCACGGTGCTGCGTCGACGGGGCCTCGCGACCGGTTCACGGGTGGACCTCCTGACGACGCGGACCGGCGCGCCGGCCGGTGTGTCGTGGGCGACACGGCTGGTGGCGGACAAGGTAGGTGCGGGGTGGGCCGGCGCCTAGTGCCGATCTGTACCGTCCGCGCCGCGCCGGTGGATTATCCGTCCACGACCGGTGGTCACGTCCCGGGCTGTGCCGGGCCGCCGGCCGTCCCGGACGCCGGCTCGTCCGGGAGGGGCGGGCGGATGACGAAGTCGTCGTGGACGTCGAGGTGCGGCGCCCCGGCCATCGCCTCGCAGGCCTCGTGCAGCTCGAGGACGGAGGCCGGGGTGAGGGGGAGGGGGTGCTCGTCGGGCTGGTGGGTCGTGCCCAGCGGGTAGAGCTCGCCCGGTGTCCTGGTCATCTCGACGTGGGCGCCGAGGACGACGGAGACCTCCTCCCGCCGGACGAGGTCCGCGAGCCGGGCGGCGCTGCGCCGGAAGGCCGGCCAGTCCCGCACGGTGAGCAGGCCTGGGTAGAGCGTGTCGCCGGTGAACAGGGCCCGGGTCCCGGAGTCGTGCACGGCGATGTGCGTCGGCTCGTGCCCCGGGATCGGCAGGACGGTCACCCGCCGCCCGCCGAGGTCGAGCGAGGCCTCCCCGTCCGGCCAGTCGGTGAGGCCGAAGAACCCGGTCACCGCCGGCAGCGTCGGCGCCACCACGGAGGTCCGCGGCCGCCCGGTGAACTGGTCGTCGCCGGACACGTGGTCGCCGTGGGCGTGGGTGTGGGCGACGACGAGGTCCGGCTCGGGGACGCCGCGCTCGGCCGACCAGCGGGTGAGGAGCTCGTCCACGGTGCGGCGCAGCGGCAGCGTCCGGTCGCGCGCGCCGGCGTCGGGCCGGGCACCGGTGTCCAGCAGGAGGGCCCGGTCACGGCCGAGCAGGAGGAAGAGGAAGTTGGCCTCGAAGCTGTAGCACTTGCTCAGCCGCAGGACGAACGTGTCGCGGTCCAGGCGGTGGACCTGGATCAGCGGGTCGCTCGTGTCCGAGCAGTCCGCCGCGCCGTGGATCCACGCGACGGACTCGAGCAGTGTGGTCACCTGACCCCCAGCGTTGCTCCGGCGTTGCCGGTGCATCCTCCCCGGCTGCCGCGGGCTCCGCGCCGCGAGTCGTGTCCGGCCTCGACGTCGGAGGTGTGCGCGGGGTCACAGCCACCGGGTCGCCGGCGGGGGCGGCGTCCGGAAGCGCCCCCGCCCGGGAGCTGTTGCACGGGACACCCGCCCCGGGCACCCCACGCTGCCGCTGCCGGACCCGGGCGGGGACCATGAGCGCCCGCGCCTGCCCACGAGGAGCCCCGTGACCGCGACCATCGCGCCCGCCACCTCTGCCGTCGTCGGCGACGAGCGCACCCTCTCGCCCGCCGAGTACGAGACGTGGGCGGCCGAGGTCCGCCGGCTGGCCGAGGAGCGCGGCGCGGTGATCCTGGCGCACAACTACCAGGTGCCCGAGATCCAGGACGTCGCCCACGTCACCGGGGACTCGCTGTACCTGTCGCGGGTCGCGGCGCAGACCGACGCCCGCGAGATCGTCTTCTGCGGCGTCCACTTCATGGCCGAGACGGCGAAGATCCTCTCGCCGGACAAGACCGTGCTGCTGCCCGACCACGCCGCCGGGTGCTCGCTGGCCGACTCGATCACCGCCGAGCAGCTGCGCGAGTGGAAGGCGCAGCACCCGGGCGCCGTCGTCGTCAGCTACGTCAACACCACCGCCGCGGTCAAGGCCGAGACCGACGTCTGCTGCACGTCGTCGAACGCCGCCGACGTCGTGCGGTCCATCCCGGCCGACCGGGAGATCCTCTTCTGCCCCGACCAGTTCCTGGGGGCGCACGTCAAGCGCGTGACCGGGCGCGAGGGCATCCACGTGTGGGCGGGGGAGTGCCACGTGCACGCCGGCATCAGCCCCGCCGACGTCCGCGCGCAGATGGCCGCGCACCCGGACGCGGAGATCCTCGTGCACCCCGAGTGCGGCTGCACCACCTCGGTGCTCGACCTGGTCAGCTACGGCGACCTGCCGGCCGACCGGACCCGCGTGCTGTCCACCGGCGGGATGGTCGAGGCCGCGGCGCGGACGTCGTCCGGTCAGGTGCTGGTGGCCACCGAGGTCGGCATCCTGCACCAGCTGCGGGCCCTCAACAGCGGGACGGCGTTCATCCCGATGAACGAGCGCGCCGCCTGCCGCTACATGAAGATGATCACCCCGGCCAAGCTGCTGCGGACGCTGCGCACCGGCGAGGGTGCCGTCGACGTCGACCCGCAGACCGCCGCCCGCGCCCGCCGGGCCGTCGAGGCGATGATCGCCATCGGCGAGCCCGGCCGCGGCGGCGAGTGAAGGACCCTCCTGCCCCCCACCACTCGCTCCGCTCGCGGCGGGCCCCTGCAGGCGGGCCGTTCCAGCACGTCACGACGCTGAGGGCGGGCCCTGGGGCCCGCCCTCAGCGCAGGACGTCGGCGGAGATGTCGGCGACGATCGCGCGGAACGTGCGGGTGTCCACCTCGTCGTCGGCGGTGACCCGGACGATGTCGGAGACCTGCTGCCGCGACGTGGGGCGCACGGCCGCGGCCCGCGCCGCGGCGATCAGGTGCAGCTGCTGGACCCGGGCGGTGTCGCTCGAGTCCCGGACCGGGGAGAGTCGCTCGCGCATGCCGCGACGCTAGGCAGCGACGCCGTCCGGCCGCGGCACGCGGGCGCGTGTCCGGGCCGGACGTGGACCCGTCCGTCACACCCGCCCCTCCAGGCGGTCAGGACACCGCCAGCGGCGCACCGGCGCGGTCGAGCCAGGTCTCCAGCCGGGCGGCCGGCAGCGGTGCGGAGTGCAGGTGGCCCTGGGTCTCGTCGCAGCCCAGCCCGGCCAGGTGGAGGAGGGTCGGCTCGTCCTCGACCCCCTCGGCGACCACCCGCAGCCCCAGCCGGTGCGCCAGCGTGATCGTGCTGGCCACGATGGCCTCCGTCCGGCCGTCGGTGCGCAGGTCGGCGGTGAAGGACCGGTCGAGCTTGAGCTCGGCGACCGGGAGGTCGCGCAGGTAGGACAGCGACGAGTAGCCGGTGCCGAAGTCGTCGATGCTCACGGTCACGCCCAGGTCGGCCAGCCGGCCGACCACGGCCAGGCTGCGCTCCGGGTCGCTGAGCAGCACGCTCTCGGTGATCTCCAGGACCAGCCGGTCGGCCGGCAGTTGCGCGTCGCGCAGCAGGTCGGCCACCCGCCAGGGCAGGTCCACGTCGAGCAGGTTGCTCGCCGACAGGTTCGCCGACATCCGCAGGTCCCGTCCGGCGCGGCGCCAGGCCGCCGCCTGGGTGACCGCCTGGCGCAGCACCTCGTCGGTGAGCGCGCGCATGAGGCCGTGCACCTCGGCCAGCGGGAGGAACTCGGCGGGGGACAGCAGTCCCCGCACGGGGTGCGCCCAGCGCACGAGCGCCTCCACCCCGACGGTCCGGCCCGTGGCGACGTCGACCTGCGGCTGGTGGTGCAGCACCAGCCGGCCGGTCCCGAGGCCGCTGCGCAGCTCCTCGACCAGCGCCAGCCTGCCGCGGTCGTCGCCGTGCTGGGCGGCGTCGTAGACCGCCGCCCCGCCGCCGGTGCGCTTGGCGGAGTACATCGCGGCGTCGGCCTGCCGCAGCAGCTCGGTGGTGGTCGTGCGCCCCGCCCCGTCCGGGCCGCCGTCGTCCGTGCCAGGCCGGAAGGCCACGCCGACGCTGGCGGCCGCGTGCACCGACATGCCGCCCACCTCGAACGGCTCGTCGAGCTGCCGGGCGAGGCGGCGGCCCAGGGCGGCGCAGTCCTCGGTGGTGGCGCCGGGGTCGAGCAGCGCGACGACGGCGAACTCGTCGCCGCCCAGCCGGCCCAGGACGTCGCCGGTGCGCAGCTGCGGGGTGAGCCGCCCGGCGACCAGCCGCAGCAGGTCGTCGCCGGCGGCGTGTCCCAGGCCGTCGTTGACCTCCTTGAACTTGTCCAGGTCCAGCAGGGCGAGGGCCACCGGCAGCTGCTCGCCGCCCAGTTCCTCGACCCGGCGCAGCACCGCACGGCGGTTGGCCAGCCCGGTGAGCTCGTCGGTGAGCGCCTCGCGCCGGCTGACCGCCAGCTGGGCGAGCTCGCGCACGTTCATCAGCAGCCGCACGCCGGCGCCGGTGACGGCCAGCGCCGCACAGCAGCCGGCGACGGTGGGGCCGCGCTCGAGGAGGAGGACCACCGTCGAGGCCGCGATCACGACGAAGGAACCGATCGTCGACGCCGCGGGGTCAGCGGGGCGCGGCGTGGCGCGGGTGGGCGAGAGCGCCGCCGCCAGGCCGACGAGGGCGGCGCCGGCGGGTTCGGCCGCCGTCGTCCAGCCGGCCGTCCCGCCGTCGGTGAGCAGCGTCCCCAGGTCCCCGGTCAGGGTCACGGTGACGGCGGCGGCGACCAGCCACGGCCGCGGGTCGTGCTGCAGGGAGGCGAGGGCCGTCACGGAGAGGACGGTGCCGAGCAGCACCACCCCGGTGGCCACCTGGGCCAGCAGCGCCTGCACCTCCCACCACGGCCCGGCGGTCAGCGGGGAGCCGGACCGGACGAGGACGACGTTCAGCACGGCCACCACGGCGAGCACCCCCGCGACGCCGTTGAGGACGTCGTTCGGGTCGGCCAGGTGACCGCTCGAGCGGTTCCACCGCACCAGCCCACTGTGGAGGAGCGGGAAGGCGAGGACCGGCGCCCAGGCGACCGGGACACCCGCGAGGGAGGCGGTCGCCCCGGACAGCCCCAGCACGGCCCCGGTCACCACCGCGACGGAGAAGACGACCGAGCCGAGGGCCAGCCGGCTCCAGACCACCCGCTCGTGCAGCTGCCGCCGGGCCCGCCACACGAGCAGCCCGCAGAAGGCGGCCTGCAGGCCCAGGCCGCCGAGCAGACCGGCCGCACCGGGGCCCGGCGCACCGGGGACGACGGAGCGCTGCACGACCACCGTGACGACGGCGGCCAGCGGCACGGGGAGGGCCACGAGGAGCACCCACCGCGGGAGGCCGGGCAGGAGCCGGGCGCGGGCAGGACCGGACATGCCAGGGGAATCGGACGCCGCCGTGCCGGTGTGGAGCCGACTCACTCCAAGGGGGCGGCTCAGATCCGGGTGAACAGGTAGACCGACACCGCGACGCCGAAGGTCACGATGAGGACCCGCAGCGGCGTCGCCGGGATGCGGGTGGCCACCCGTGCGCCGAGGAACCCGCCGACCAGGCTGGCCGGCGCGGCGACGGCGACGACCGTCCAGGCGACGGGGCCGAACAGGCCGAAGACGACGACGGTGACCGTCGCCGTGACCGCGGAGAACGCCGACTTCAGCGCGTTGGCCAGCGACAGCCGGTGCAGCGCGGTGCCGAGCACGCCGACGAGGATGACGCCCAGCGCCCCGCCGAAGTAGCCGCCGTAGACCGTGGCGAGGAAGAGCGCGAGGTAGAGCCACCAGGGGTCGCGGGCGGCGGTGTCCTCGCGGCCGCGCAGCCGGCGGGTGAGCAGCGGCTGCAGCGCCAGCAGCAGGCTGGCCAGCAGCACCAGCACGGGGACGACGACGTCGAAGGCCTCCGACGGCGTCGTCAGGAGCAGCACGCTGCCCGCGACGCCGCCGAGCACCGACACCACGCCGAGCCGGACCAGCCGCCCGCGCTGGCCGGCGTACTCGCGGCGGAAGCCGAGCATGCCGCCGAGGTAGCCCGGCCACTGCGCCACCGAGTTGGTCACGTTGGCCGGCACGGTGCCCAGCCCGAGCGCGACCAGCGTGGGGAAGAGGATCAGCGAGCCGCCGCCGGCGATGGAGTTGACCGCGCCGGCACCGAGGGCGACCGCGGCGGCGACGAGCAGGTCGGCGGCGGACACGAGCGGGCAGCCTACGGTGACCGCATGCGCCTCCCCGCCCCGGCGACCTGGCTGGCCACCGCCCTCGGCTCGTCCGGCGTGCTGCACCTGGTGCGGCCGCGGACCTTCCAGCCGCTGGTGCCCCCCGAGCTCGGCGACGCCCGCGCCTGGGTGCTCGACACCGGGGTGGCGGAGATCGTCACCGCCGCGCTGCTGGCCGCGCCGGCGACCCGGCGGGCCGGCGGCTGGTCGGCCGCCGGACTGCTCACGGGCTTCGTGCCGGCCCACCTGCAGCAGTTCCGGCTGGCGGGACGGCGGCCGGTGCCGCTGGCGATCGCCGCCGTCCGGCTGCCGCTGCAGGCGCCGCTGGTCGCCGCGGCGCTGCGGGTGGCCCGGGGACGCTGATGGCCGACGTCGTCCTGGTGCACGGCGCCTGGCACGGCTCGTGGAGCTGGCGCCGGGTCGTGCCGCTGCTGTGGGCGGCCGGGCACCGCGTCGTGACGGTGACCCTGACCGGCCTGGGCGAGCGGGCGCACCAGCTGTCCCCGGCGGTCACGCTCGGCACGCACGTCGACGACGTCGTCACCGCGGTGCGGGCCGAGGAGTGCCGGGGCGCGGTCCTGGTCGGGCACAGCTACGGCGGCGTGGTGGTCACCGGTGCCGCCGACCGGCTGGGCGAGGAGGTCGGTGCGCTGGTCTACGTCGACGGCGTCGTCCCGCTGCCGGGGGAGTCGTGGTCCACCCGCAACCCGCCGGAGGTGCAGGCGGCCCGGCGCGCGGCGATCGAGGACACCGGCGTCCTGCCGGCACCGCCGCCGGCCGCCTTCGGCCTCACCGGCGCGGACGCCGACTGGGTGGCGCGCCGGCAGACGCCGCAGCCGGGCGGGGTCTACGACGACCCGGTCTCCTTCGACCTCGAGCGGTGGCTCGCGCGCCCGCGCACCTACGTCGACTGCACCAGCCCGGCGCTGGCGACCGTCGGGCCGGCCAAGCAGCTGGTCGGCTCGCAGCCGGGGTGGGAGGTCGTGCGGCTGGAGACCGGGCACGACCCGATGGTCAGCGCGCCGGCCGAGCTGGCCGGGGTGCTGCTGCGGGTCGCCGCGCGCTGACCGGCGCGGGCAGACTCGGCGTCCATGACCGAGTCCGAGCAGCCCTACGAGCCCCTGCCCGACGACTGGCGGCGCGCCCTGGTGATCGCCGCGCACCCCGACGACATCGAGTACGGGCCCGCGGCGGCCGTCGCCGTGTGGACCGCCGCCGGCCGCGACGTCCGCTACGTGCTGGCCACCAGCGGGGAGGCCGGCATCGCCGGGCTGCCGCCGGAGGCCGCCGGGCCGGTGCGCGAGGAGGAGGAGCGGCGGTCGGCCGCCGCGGTGGGGGTGTCGGTGGTCGAGTTCCTCGGCCACCCCGACGGGCGGCTGAGCGAGGGGCTGGACCTGCGCCGCGCGCTGGCCGCGGCGATCCGGCGGCACCGGCCCGAGCTGGTCGTGACGATGTACTTCGGCGAGACGTGGACGCCGCCGGGCGCGGCGCCGGCCTACTGGAACAGCGCCGACCACCGGGCGCTGGGCCGCTCGGTCCTCGACGCCGTCGGCGACGCGGCCAACGAGTGGATCTTCCCCGAGCTGGCCGACCCGGAGCCGTGGCAGGGCGTGCGGTGGATCGCCGTCGCGACGCCGCTGGGGGTGACGCACGTCGTCGACGTGGAGGACGTCGTCGAGCAGGCGGTGGCCTCGCTGGTGGAGCACCGGCGCTACCTGGCCGCGCTGTCGGACGACTCGGTCGAGGAGCAGGCGCGCCGGCAGGTGGAGATGGCGACGGCGGCCTCGCCGCGCTCGGGCGGGCGGCGGGTGGCCGGCTTCGCGCTCTACGCCGGCTGAGCCGCGAGCCGCGGGGACGCGGCGCCGAAGGGGCTCGGCGCCGCGTCCCCGCGGCAGGGGCCGTCAGGGGTTGAAGCTGACGTGCACGTGGTCCATGTGGTTGGCCGTGGCCGACCCGCGGTCCTCCATCGCCTGCCACCCCGAGCCGCCGATCATGTAGATCCGCTGCTCCCAGATGACGTAGTCGACGTTGAACCGCGCGGCGTTGTCGATCACGTACTGGGCGACGGCGTCGCCCTTGCCGCTGTCGCTGTAGACCATGAAGTCGGCGGCGAGCTCCTGCGTGGGGGAGTGGCCGGGACGCGTGTAGACGGTGGACACCGAGTGGGTCTGCGCGACCTCGGCGACGACCGGGCGCACGTGCGGCGCCCAGGCGCTGTAGGCGGTCGAGGTGGAGGTCGGCGCGCCCGTGAGGTTGGTCGAGACGGCGGGTGCGGCGGCGGGGGCCGCCGCCGGTGCCGCCGCGGGGGCCGCCGCCGGTGCGGGGGCCGGCGCTTCAGCCGTGGCCGAGTTGCCGGACCAGCGGTCCGAGTCCCCCCGGCCCCAGCCCGGGTCGGCCTGGGCGACCGACTGGCCGGCGAAGGCGAACGCGACGGCGAAGGCGCCGACCGCCGCCGTCCGGCGGACGACCGTCCCTCGCGGACGGGAGGCGGGGACGATCTGCTGGTCGGGCGCGGTGTGGTGCTGGGTGTTCCAGAGCATGGCGAAGAGAACTCCTGACGACGGTTTTCGCCGGGTGCCGCCGTCTGCTCAGCGGGCACGCGTGGCACGGCACGGGGCCGGGGTGTGGACGGCCGGGACCACCGCCTGGCGCGGGCCCGCTGCACCGCGGGACGACGCGTTCAGGCCGGCTGGTCCCGGCTCGGCGCCTGCACGGCGCCGGAGGACAGGGGCACGCGGCGACTACGCCGACCCGAGTGCACGGGTGCCGGTCGGCGTCCCTGTCCGAGGGTGTGTGAGGGGCGCGGGGCGGGCCCGTGGGCGCACCCCGCGGCGGCTCTCCGTTCTCCCATGGCCGCCTACCGGGTCAGCTGACGGGTTCGGGCGGGGATTCGCCCTACCCGCTCCCGGGACGTGCCCGGGAGGCGGGACTCACCCCACTGGTGCGGTTGGGTCCCCGGTTCGCACCCACGCGGGGTGGGCTGCGACTCGGCGGCATCCGGTGCGGTTCCCCCGGGTGGGGGAGGTGACGGCCGTCCGGACGCAGCGACCGTAAGGGCGTTATGAACCTGTGACAACGTGGGACCGTCACACTCGGCGCGTTGGCCGGTTGCGGTGCGCGTGTCGTCACCCGGATCGGCGTGTCGCCCGGATGGGGGCCGTCTCGTGCGATCCGGAGGGCTCGGGGGTGGCAGTGCGCCGGCGCGGCCGCGGAGGTGCCTAGACTCCGGGTACGACGGACGAGTCGGCCGGGCGGTCGCGTCGGCGGGGGAGACCCCGTCGCCGAGGAACGTCCGGGCTCCACAGGGCAGGGTGGTCGCCAACAGCGACCCGGGGTGACCCGCGGGACAGTGCCACAGAGAACAGACCGCCAGCGGTCCGCCGTTGGTCAGGGTGAAACGGTGGTGTAAGAGACCACCAGCGCACCGGGTGACCGGTGCGGCTCGGTAAACCCCACCCGGAGCAAGGTCGAGAAGGGACGGCGGCCAGGCCGCCGTCCTGCGCAGGCGTTCGAGGGCTGCCCGCCCGAGCCTGCGGGTGGACCGCTCGAGCCCGCCGGCAACGGCGGGCCTAGATGGATGACCGCCCATCGGGAGGCCGCGAGGCGCCCGAGGACAGAACCCGGCGTACAGGCCGACTCGTCCGTCGTCCGCCCCTGACCTGCGCTTTCGCGCAGGCGGGGGCTCAGCTGTCCTCAATGAGTCCTCAGCAGTCCTCAGCACCGAGTCGACCGCGGCCCTCGTCCGGTCGTCCGAGTCGGGCCACAGGTGGCTGTAGGTGTCGAGCGTCTCGGCGGCGCTCGCGTGCCCCAGCCGCGCCTGCACGGTCTTCACCGACTCGCCGTGCCGGATGAGCAGGCTCGCGTAGAAGTGCCGCAGCGCGTGGAACGTGACCGTCTGCGGTAGTCCGGCGGCGTTCACCGCCGGTCGCCAGACGCGGGCGGAGAACGCGGTCCGGCGGATGGGCGCCCCGAGCTCGGTGGTGAACACCAGCGCCTCGGCGGGGTGGATGTTCAGGTGCGCGCCGAGGGCGTCGACAACGACCTGGGGGAGCGGGATCGTTCGGATCGAGGCCTGGGTTTTCGGCGCGGCCAGGTAGGGCGGCCGGCCGGGCAGGGTGATCAGCTGCCGGTCGACGGTCAGCTGTCGGCGCAGGAAGTCGATCCGGTTGATGCCGAGGCCGAAGGCCTCACCCTGCCGGAGTCCGGTGCCGGCGGCGAGGATCACCAGGGCGCGGTAGCGATCCGGCATCGCCTCGGTGAGGGTCTGGACCGCGTCGACGGACAGTGGCTCGATCCGCTCCCTCGGGTTCTTCGGCAGCTTCGTCCCGAGGCACGGAGAGGCGACGATGCGGCGATCGCGGACGGCGGCCTTGAAGACCGCGGCGAGGATCCGGTGGACGACGCCCACCGTGCTGGGCGCCAGGGCGCCGGACAGTCGCTTCACGAGGCTCTGGACATCGCTCGGGAGCACCGAGGCGAGCTGGCGGTCGCCGAGCACCGGATAGACGTGCAGCCGCAGCATCGTCTCGACGTGCGCGGCCGTGGTGGGCCGGTGGACTTGGCTCGTCCGCCACTGTTCGGCGTAGTCCCGGACCGTCTGGCGGCCGGCGTTCGGGTCCACGAACTGCCCGGTGACGAGTGCTGCGGTGACCTCGTCCAGCCAGCGCTGAGCGTCGACCTTGCGCGTGAAGGTCCGGGTCTTCTGCGCGCTGTTGGGAGCCGGCCGGTAGCGCGCCCGCCACGTCCCGTTGGGGCGCTTGTCGACGCTGGCCATCAGTGACCTCCGGTGCGCGTGCCGACACCACTGCGGTTCGGGAGTCCGCTCCCGGCGGCGGCGACCTTCGACTGCCACCAACGATCGCATTCGGCTTCGTCGTAGAGAACGCGACGGCCGACGCGGATGCCGGCGGGGCCGATGCCGAGGTGGCGCCAGTACCGGACGGTCGAGGGGCTGGTGCGGAAACGCTCGGCCACCTCCGAGGTGGTCAGCAAGCGGACGTTCATGGTTCCTCCTGTGGCAGCGGCGGTGGGGTACGGACAGCGGTCCGTCACCGTGAGAAGGCGCCAAGACGAGGCGATTGGTGACAGCCGGGGCGGGGTGACCTTGAAAGCCTCGTGGAGCCGTACGTCACCCCGGTGTCACCCCTACGGCCATCGAGGCGATGACCGCAGTCCGCCCCCGCGTCGGTGCACGGCGCGCATGGCGTCGTCCAGCGCCGCGGCGAGGGCGGCCAGGTGCCTGTCGTAGACCGTGCCCTGCTCGAGCTGGACGGTGAGCTGCCGCAGCAGGTCCACCCAGGCGACCTGGCGAGGCGTCGGATGTGCTGCTGGCGCCGCGGCCGCGACGGTCACCACGCGTTCGACGATCTCAACCGCGCTGCGTCCGGAAGCGGCGGCCCGGTGCTGCTCCCAGGCCCGGTGCCGGCAGGTGGCCGAGCACCACTTCGGGATCGGTCCCCGTGACCGCGGGGTGATGCTCCCGTGGCACCACCCGCAAGTCGTGGCCGCTGCCCGGCGCGCCGCAGGCTTTGAGTTGTCCTTGGCCGGTGCGCCGTCGAGCGCTTGTCGCTGCGGTGTGGACCGCTCCCGTGGCTGACGGCGCCGACGTTCGCGCTCACGCTGGAGCGCGCGGTAATCGCTGCTCCCCTTGCTGCCCATGGGTCTGAGGGTGCGAGGTGACGTTCGTGAACCTGTCACCACGAATTCCGTGGCGTCCGCGATGCACCAGGTGTGTGGCTCATGATCTTGGTCTGTCTCCAGTAGCGACCGGGAGCAGGATGGCCGGGTGGAGCAGAGCACCAGGATCGACGTCGAGGCCCCGGTCGAGCGGGTCTGGGAGGTGCTGCGCGAGGTCGAGCGGTGGCCGGAGTGGGCGCCGACGGTGACTTCGGTGCGACGCTTGGACGACGGGCCGCTGGCTGTCGGATCCCGAGTCCGGGTGGAGCAGCCCCGGATCCCTCCGACCGAGTACGTGGTGACAGAGCTCGAGCCGAGTCGCTCGTTCACCTGGGTGGCGACCGGCCCGGGCGTCCGTACCACCGCTCGGCACCTGCTCGAGGAACTCGCCGCGGGCAGTACGCGTGTGACGCTGGCTGTGGAGCAGGCCGGACCCGTGGGCGTGGTGATGGGACGGTTCTATCGCCGCCTGACTAATCACTACTTGACCGTCGAGGCCGAGGGGATCAAGGTCAGGAGCGAAAGACAGGTGTGAAGTCCGGCTAGGCGCGAGTTGGCCGCGAAGGCCTCGATGCCGGCCGGGATGAGCGCCGCTGGTGACACCGCCGGTGGGCGCTCCTTCAGCTGTCGCACCCGCTCGGCGAGCTCGGGGGCGCGGGCGAGCAGATCAGCGATTGGGCCGGGCAGCCCGCCAGCCACCTCGGGGCTGGCGAAGCCGGACTCGGACCACAGCAGCGGCGTGCCGTCGGCCGCTACCATCGCCCACCCGCGGGGTTCGGTGTCCCCGGGCCAGGACCCGTCGTCCTCGTCTGCGAGCGCGCCCAAGGGTACGCGGTCGATCAGCTCGGACAGTGCGATACGCCGCTATGTCCACGGCGTCGGCGGCAGCGGCGACGGCGCAAGCTCACCGCGCAACTCCTGCGCGGTCGCCGAGGTGATGAGCTCCTCCTCGCGGGCACGGTCGACGGCCTGTAGCAGCCGTTCACTCATCACCTGCCCGCGGCAGGCGCGCAGTGCCGCCAGCACCGTCATCGCCGAGATGCCCTCGATGTCGGTGACGTCCTCATCGGGCAGGTCGCGGAACAGCACCTGCACCCACGGCGCCGGAGCAGGAGGGGACGGGCGCCCGGGGACGACCACCCGCAGCCGCTGCGGTCGCGCCAGCGCGGTCAAGTCATGCAGCGCCAGCACCGCGTCTTCGGCGAGCACCGCACCGTGGCCGGCCAGCGCAACCGCCTCGGCGTACTCGGTCAACGAGGTTGGCCCGACGTCGACCAGCCGGTACACGTCACCGGCGACGTGCTCAAGCACTCCCTGCTGCACCAGGCCAGCCAGCTCGGCCGCGGACACACCGGCCGCGGCCGCGCGCGTGACGACGCCGTGGTGGTCGACGGCGTAGCGGCGCAACGCGTAGATCACCATGCCCAAGAACCTACGAGCAGCTACCGACAACACGGTGCCCGCGCCCTCGTTATCGGCGCCGTCCCCTCGGGTGGACCTGTTGGCCGGTGGCTCGCGCGTTCTCGGGTGGATGACGATCAGCCCGGGCGTCCGATCCCGTCCCGCTCGACGTCCAGGACGGCTTCGGCGCGGGCCTCGAGACCGCCGAAGAAGGCGTCGACGGCCAGCATCTCGCGGTGCACCGCGGCGACGTCGATGGCGGTCGAGGTGAAGGCCGCCCGCAGCCGGACGATGGCCCGCTCGGCGGCGCCGATGTCGGTCGCGGTGTCGGGCCACAGGTTCCACACCGTCCAGCTGAGTTCGGCCCACTTGGCGAAAACGTCGCCGGTGACGCTCTCCACGTCGGTGTCGGCCAGCGGTTGGAGGGCGGCGGCGAGCAGCGGCAGCGCGTGCCACAGGTACTCCTGCCACGCGTCGAGGAACCGGTAGACGATCGTCATCGCCCACGGGTAGCCCTCGGCCATCCGCGCGTAGGACAGGGCGGCGTTCTGCCGGGCGCCGTCGCGTTGGTCGAGCCGGCTCTGCGGTCCACTCCAGTGCAACCGCACCGGCCGGGCCTCCACCGGTGTGGGCACCACCAGCTCGGGATCGAGGGGCACGGTCGGACGGTAGGAGATGCCTCCGACAGCGGCCTAGACGAGTAAGTCCTATCGGCCGGGAAGGTCGAAGGGCGCTGTAGTCGCGGGCGGAGGGTGCTCACGCTCGGGTTGTGAGTACCGACCTTAACACCCTCCTGACCGCACTGTATTTCTGGATCGATGACCATCTGACTGGTTGTGTGCGCGCCGGACGCCGCCCGCGGTTGACCGACTCCGAGCTGCTCACCCTGGCCACCGCCCAGGTGCTGCTCGGATTGCACTCCGGGGCCCGCTGGCTGCGCCTGGTGCCCGCCGCGCTGCCCGGCGCTTTCCGCATCTGCCCGGGCAGTCGGGCTACAACAAGCGGCTGCACGCAGCGCTGCCGTTGCTGCAGCGCCTTTGAACCGCCCCGGGATTGATGGAGGCTTTCCAACCCCCCCGAAGGATGGAAGTCATGGCGGCACCGCGGAAGTACCCCGACGAGCTGCGTGAGCGGGCGATCCGCTTCGCGCTCGATCTGGTGCAGGGGCCGGAGAAGCTGAGCGTCAACGCTGCGTGCAAGCGGGTCGGTGAGCAGCTGGGGTCGTGCCGGACTCGCTGCGCAACTGGGTGCAGCAGGCGCGCATCGACGCCGGCAGCGCGCCGGGCCTGACGAGTGATGAGCGGGCGACTTCATGCGCAACGTCTTGGCCCGCGTTCCGAAGGGCAACGCCGAGATGGTCGCCGCGGCGATCCGCACGATCTTTGCCCAGCCCGACGCCGAGCACGTGCGCTCCCAGCTCGACGTCATCGCCGGCATGCTCGGCCGCCAGTTCCCGCAGGTCGAGGCCATGCTCCGGGACGCGTCTGAGGACCTGCTGGCCTTCACCGCCTTCCCCGTCGCGCACTGGAAGAAGATCTGGTCGACCAATTCGCTGGAGCGGCTGAATAAGGAGATCAATCGGCGCACCGACGTCGTCGGGGTCTTTCCCAACCCCGAAGCGCTGCTGCGGCTGGCCGGTGCCGTGCTGGTCGAGGCCCACGACGAATGGCAGGTCTCCGACCGCCGCTACCTCTCCGAAGGCTCCATGGCCCTGCTCAACCGACCTGACCCGACCAAGGAGGTGGCGCAGCCGGCACTAATCGCGTCATAGTCACCCCACCGCTGACCACACGGTGAGGACCACTTCCACCACTCAGCGGGACGTCACCCCGGTCGGCGGAGGTAGTGACGGGGCGGGTGTACTTCATCCGTCTGCAGCCCCTTCCTCGGCCAGAGTGCGGTCGGGCCGTTCGGCCTTGTCCTCGGGCAGGGCCGGTAGCGCCCGGTGGAGCGGGATGGGCGCCGAAGTCCGCGATCACCAGCGCGGCGATGCGGTTGAGCAGGACGCATGGGCGGCCGTGTCGATGAGGTGGGCGAGGGCACTCGAGGTGGCCGCCGGTGATTGCTGCACGAGGAACACGACCGGCTAGATCATGCGCGGCTAACGGCAGCGGGGCACCGAGCGACAGCGACCGGTCCACCTAGATCCCAGCTCAGGCCGGCATCAAGTGTCGGGGTTGCTGGCGCTGATCCTGGCGGCGGCCACGGCCAGCCAGGGATGGCTGGTGTCGAGCCCTTCGGCCTGAGCGGCGGCACGCAAGGTGGCGTGCGCGACGTCGGGCGGCTGCCCGGCCGCCCGGTCGCGCGCCAGGTCGTAGACCACGATCGCTTTGAGTCGCTGCTGCAGGGGGAGCTCGTCCAGCGCTAACTTCCAGTCGTCCGTCACCGGCGGGTCGTGCCCCGCGGTGTCATGGGGCATGCCACCGCGGACGGGTGGCGGACGCGGCAATCGTGTCCGAGGCTCTCGCAGCGTCGCCGAGGCGGCCGATGACGCACCAGCGGCGGCGTTGTTCCCTCGTCAGCTGAGCCGCCGCTGCAGCCAGGAGCAGCGCGCTCTCGTCGCCACCCTCAGGGCCGCGGACCTGCCACAACGATGGAGATTGCCCGACGATCGCGTTCAGGACGGCGCGGTGTCCACCGGAATGGCTGGCGCTGCTACTGGCCGTGGCCGCGCTGGTGGTCCTCGCCCGGCGCCGCTCGACAGCGCTTGGCCTCCCGGCCGAGCGGGGCGACCGGGTGCCGGACGGTGCGGATGTCACCGGGTCGAGGCGGTGAGGACCTCCTCCGGGACCGAACCGGCCGGGCGTGACCGGGGCCGGCGCTCGGCCGCCCAGCAGCACGCTGCCACGACGGCAAGCCCACTCACCACCGACCAGGGGTGGGCGATGACCGCGTCCTCCGCACCGGACAGCGGGTTGGCGAGTACGCCGAGGCGGTCCAGCGCCCATCCGGTGGCGGCGGCGAGGGCCACGGCGGCCCCTGCCAGGCGCAGCGCCGGGTAGTACCGGGTCCGGGACACCACGTACAGCGAGGGAAAGACCAGCGCCACGGTGAGCAGCTGGGCGAGCTCGACGCCGACGTTGAAGGCCAGCAGCGCCGGCACCGACGCCGAGCCGTCGAGGCCGAGGTCGGTGAGGATGCCGGCGAAGGCCAGCCCGTGCGCGAGGCCGAAGCCGCCGGCGATGAGCACCTCGCCGCGGCGCGCCAGCGGCCGCATGGCTTGGACCGCCGCCACCCCGACCGAGGCGGCGATGAGCACCTCGATGGGTGCTCCTGGCACGGCCACCCATCCCAGTGCCGAGGCGATGAGCGTGAGCGAGTGCCCGGCGGTGAACGCTGTGACGACGGCGAGCACCCGGCGCAGCGTCGACCCGAGCCCCTTGCGCCGCTGCCACCGGTCGGCGACCACGACCAGGGGCGCGACGAGCAGCAGGGTGAGCAGGAAGAGCAGGTGGTCGGCGCCTTCGAGGACGTGGTGCAGGCCGTACCCGACCATGTCGGTGAGGCCCGTGGAGACCGCGCCGGTGGTCGTCTCGCCGAGCTGCAGACTGCTGTCGGAGGCGGTGAGGACACCGGCCGTGAAGATGTCGCCGGCCGCGTCGGTGAGGACGACGACGGCCTCGTGGGCTGGGTCGGCGTCGATAATCCCGTCGTAGGTGAGCGTGAACGCCGAGGGGTCGGCGCTGCCGGGGTCGAGGGTGACCTCGACGCTGAGGGACTCGATGCCCTCGACCGACTCCCGCACGACATCGGTGTAGGTCTCGGTCCATGTCCTCCCGTCGGTGCCGGTCACGGTCAGGTGCTCGTCGAGGTAGGCGGTGACCGCGTCGGCGTAGGAGTCGACGTCCGTGGCGCTCGTGTAGTTGGTGCCCAGCGCCTCGTCGAGGGTCTCGAGCGCCACGCTCATGGTGGCGTCCACCGAGTCCTCGCCCACGCGCACCGACAGCGTGCTGCTGTCCAGGCTGTGCGCGTGGGCGACGGCGGGGGTGAGCATGACCAGGCCCGCGCTCAGGCCGCCGCTCAGGGTGGCGCTAGCGGCGAGCGTGCGGGAGCGGGGAAAGGTGGTCACGACGTCCGACCGTGACGGCCGTTGCTGGGAGGTCCCTGGGTGCGGGCTGGGAGCTTGCATCACTGTTCGCGACTGCTCAGTGTCACAGTGTGTTCACAGCCGACGTCCAGCGATGGTCGAGCGACGCCCTCCACCGTGGAGCTCGACCGACTCACCCCGATCTCCCGAGATGAGCCCACGATGAAGCTCCGCAAGACCGTCGCCGCCCTCCTCCTGACCGCCGTGGTCCCGATCGCCGCGGCATGTGGCACGACCGCCGAGGCCGCCTCCACCACCAGCAGCACCAGCAGCACGGCCGGCAGCAGCACCACCGACACCGGCTTCCCCGGCGACGGGCCGGGAGAGGGCGGTGGCCCGGGCGGCGTCGAAATCTCTTCGGTCACCACTGAGGACCAGCTGGTCGAGCTGATCCAGGAGGCCTACGGCGACGCCGGCCTCGACCTGCACCGCGGCCACCAGCCAGTGCAGGACGTCCTCGACGAGGTGCTGACCATCAGCCACGACGAGCTGCACGTCCGCATGGACGCCGGGCAGAACCTCGCCGCCGTCGCCGAGGACCTCGGCATCGACCCGCAGACGCTCATCGACGCACTCGTCGAGTCCTGGAGCCCGGTCATCGACGACCTGCTCGCCGCCGGCACCATCACCGAGGACGAGGCCGAGCAGTACCGTGCGGCGCTCGAGGAGGCCTGCACCTTCCGAGTCACCTGGGACGGCGAGGAGGCCACGCCCAGCTTCACCGGCCTCGACGCCTGATCCGGTCCCCCTCCGTCAGGACCTGTGAGTGCACGGCTGGGCCCGCGGTGAGCATCTGCGGGCCCGGCTGGAATTACCAGCGGATCCATGGAGGTTCTCCCGATCGGCGCACGACCGGTGGCCCGGACGCTGCCCGAGTTCAGGCTGGCATGCGACCAGTCCAGCCGGCCGCGCTCGCCGAGGCGGTCGAGGACGGCCTGGTGGAGGTGGTCGAAGACGCCGGCCCCGGCTCACTCGTGCATCCGGCGCCAGCAGGTCCAGCCCGACCCATAGCCCAGCTCGCGGGGCAGCTTGGTCCAGCCGATGCGGTGGTGAGCACGAAGGCGATGCCCTCGAGGACGTCCCGATCAGAGGTCCGTGGCCGGTCGGTCCGGCCATGGACCTCTGGAGCGCGAGGTGGGATCAGCGGCTCGACCGGCGCCCAGAGCTCGTCACTGATCGGCCGCGGCGGCGGGGAAGACGCCGGCAACGACATGCCCCGCACCCTGCGACAACGAGCGATGACCAGCCAGGGACCGAAGGCCTACTTCCGCAACGTCTTCTTACTCGGCCTCCCGTGTCGCATAACCCATGTAAGACACCGCCTTGCTTTTCGTCTGCCCGAAGTTGAGTTTGCGGCTCAGTTCCCCGTACGACACCTGTCCCCGTCGGGCTCGCATGAAGCCGAGGACGGCGCTCGCCGGGTTCTTGGCTCGTGGTCCCAATCCTACCGACTCGTGTAGGCCCAGACCGTGGCGAGCCATCGTGGTGCTGAGGTCCTTCGGCTTAATGAACATGTCGTACTCGTGCACTGGAGTGTCGAACGCGCGCGTCATGCGCCACTCCTGCATGACTTGATGGCCAGGAGCTTGCTGGCCCACGTGCGGTTGACCGTGTCGAACAGATGGATCCCGCCAGGCTTCAGCGCACGAGCGGTCTCGCGGATCACCTGGTTGAGGTCGGTGACGTGCTCGAGAACGTCGCAGCAATAGGCGAGGTCGAATTCACCGCCCTGCACTGGCAGGTCCTCCCCGGAGCCGACGCGGTAGTCGATCTCCAGCCCGGACTGTGCTGCATGACGGCGAGCGGTCTCAAGGGAGGGCACGGACGGATCGACGCCCACGACTCGACATTCCAGTCGCGCGAACTCCTCCGCGAGGAATCCACCTCCGCAGCCGATGTCGAGGGCGCGAAGCCCGGATGGGTCCCGCCCGAGCCTGTGCAAGACAGCGACGAAGTAGCCGAAGCGCGCCGGGGTGACGCTGCCGTGCAGCAGGTTGAGCGGTTCGTCCTCGTCCCACCACCCAGCGGCGTGCCTGTTGTAGACGTCGTTGTCGATCGGCATGGAAAACCTCCCTGTGATCCGGTGAGCGACACATGGGGTGTCATGCAGGGTCGGCGTCCCACGGGCCAGGCGTGCATGACGTCGTTCGGGGGATGGCCGATGCGGTCATCAGGGAATCCTGTCCCTGAGTTCGGCCCCCCGAGCCCAAGCGCGCAGTTCGCGCTGCAGGTACCAGGTCAACAGCGGGTGCATCATGCGTGGGAGCGCGCCGGCCAGCCGGTTCTGTGCCTGCACCTGCCAATGCCCGCTCACCCGGGTCCCTTTTGGGACGGGGTTCCAACGTCATGTGGAACTCGCCACCCAGTGGGAGGCCGAGAACGCGGTTGGCGGACCGGGTCGGGCGTTCGTGGATGAAATAGTCGGAGGTGCTTCGCTCGCGGAGCGGGCCGAGCTTGTTGACCATCCTGTAGAGGGGTGTTCCGTCCGGGCGCATCTCAAATCCTTCCACGGCTGCGACCGTCGGGGAGAACTGCACGATGTGGCTCAGTTGGTCGCCGAACAGGAAGTCCCAGGTCTCCTCAGGACTCAGCCGGAACACGGCGGACACGTCCACTGATCGCATGCTTCCCTCCTTCTCCTGCAACGCGTTCAGAAGCCGTCGGCGCGGGAACCTCGGGACGAGGGCCATTCCGATCCCCTGTCGGCGGACAACCACCCCCGGATACGCGAGGCGTCGGCGGGCGGGGGGTGGCCCGGCATGGATGCGACTGGGATCTCTGCACATGCTCGTCATGACGCTCTCCTGGCGAGACGCCAGCACGAGAGAGCAGTGTCCACCCAGGCGGCGCCGATGGGACGGACCCTTCACGTCCTCATCTGCGGGAACACATGCGGCCCATCGCTACTTCTGGTGCGGGCCCGACGTCTCATGAGCCATAACGCTTCGATCTTGACATCCTGATTACCGCTCTGAACCCTCGGCTCGTGGCTACCAGGACCGAGGTCGTACTGGTCGATGACCTGGACGGCGAGACGCCGGCCAGCACGACCGTGACGTTCGCCCTCGACAAGACCGACTACGAACTCGACCTGAGCGACGAGAACGCCGCGGCGATGCGTGAGGCGGTCTCCCGCTACGTGAAGGCCGCCCGGAAGGTCTCCTCGAGCGGAAGTCGTCGCGCCGCTGAGCCGACGAAGCCGGCCTACTCGGGTGTCGACCCGGCTGCTGTGCGCGCCTGGGCGGCGGGACAGGGCATCACGGTGTCTCCGCGTGGCAGGATGAAGGCCGACGTCGTCGAGCAGTACCGAGCCGCCGGCAACTGACGCCACCGCCTCACCGAGGTTTGTGACTCACGCGGCGCAAGACTGAGGCCGCAAGAGCTGACGCCTCTCTGGCCAGGCGTTCTTCGGTGAGCCTGCAGACGACGTCAGAGCCCCTGGCGCCTGGTGCGCCGACTTCGGTGATCGGCCTCAATCGGCACGGCGGCATCACCGCGCGGATCGCCCGCATCGGCCGGACTCCAGCGCCCGCCTGGGGCCGGCATCGCTGGGTGGCCGAACGAATCCCTGGAGTGGCTGCTGTCCTACAAGCGGCTGGCCCTGCGCTCGGACCGCAACGCCACGACCATCACCGCGCTGGCCCCGCCTGGCCGTCGTTCTCATCTGCGTCAGACGCCTACCGGCGAAGTGACACAACGTCATTTGGAGCCAGCCGATGTCGTTCTGCGGGCGCTTGGGCGCTGGTCGACGCCGTGCACCGTGCCGGGCTGTCGCCCGGCGTGCTGATGGGATGCTGCCGCGCCGTCGGTGACGTGCTGCCCTGTCCTCCTCGGCCGCCGCGTATCAGGAGGAGACGCCCGCTGCTCCTGAGTGTTGATCCCTCAGTCACATGATCGGAGCCGACTCGAGATGACATCCACTGCCAGGACAGCAGAACCGATGGTGGCCATGAGCATCGAGCCCGGTGAGGTCGTCCGCCGCGGCACGGTCATCTCGGTACGCGCCCGAGGCGGCATCGCGCCGGATGCGGTCGGTGGTGTCGTGGTGCCGGGGCAGCGGGTCACCGTGACGCCAGCCGGTGATGGCGCTGCCGCAGTGTCGACCGAAGGCCTTCCGCTGGGCGCGCACGTTCTGCGGATCGGCGAGGTGAATTCGGGCCGCGACGACGACGGCGACGGCGACGGGTACGAGGTGGTGACCGTCCCGTTCGTGCTGGTCGACACGCCCGCGCCGGTGCCGGACGACGTCGTCGTCCACCACGCCGTCCGGCTCCGGATCGGCGAGCTCGACGTCGAGCGCCTGCCGATGGCGCCCGGTGATGGCCCGTTCGTAGACGTGTTCAAGGCCGCGCGACGCGGCGGTGACGAGCCGGTGCAGCTCGCGTTCGACGATCGGGGGGAGCCGGTGGACATCGACCGCCTGCTGGCGGGGGTCGCCGCCCGCCGCGCCGAGCGGTTCGGCCGGGTGCACCCGCACCTCGACGCGCGGGTGCGGCGCCTCGGCGCCGATGATCCTGTGCCCGTCGCCGTGTGGCTGCACGCTTCAGACGCGGTGGAAGCGGGGAAGTCAGAGGACGAGCCGACGCTGCAGCCCACGCGCGCTGAGCAGGCGGCCCGAGAGGAATGGGTCCGGCTCGGGGAGCGGTTCGCCGCGGCGGCCGGGGAGGTGGACTTCGAGGCGGAACGGATCGATGACGCGGCGCCCGTGCTGTTCGGGTGGCTGCCGGCCAGTCGTGTCGCCGCGCTTGCAGACCGGCCCGAGGTCGCGGCGGTGTTCTTGCACGAGGTCGAGGGAATCGAGGATCTCGCCGACTCGATCGCCATCGCGAACGCTGACGACGCGCACGCTGCGGGGGCGACGGGCCGGGGCGTCAATGTCGCGGTCTTTGAGGACGGCCCGGACTCCACCACCGACCTCGTCATCGCCGCGCGGTTCCGCACTGACCCGGCCACGAGCGATCACAGTCGGCACACCCACGGGATCATCCGCAACAAGCGGCCAGGGGCGCCGCACGGCCACGCGCCGGACTGTTCCCTGCACTCCGCGAACAGCAAGGACCTCGCAGCGATCCGCTGGGCGGCGATCGAGCGGGGCTGCACCGTGATCAGTCAGAGCTTCCACCGCACGGCCGAACAGAGCTCATCCGAGCTGTCGTTCGACGACGTCTACAAAGACCACCTGGCACTGCACTGGCCGTACCCCACGATCTGTGAGGCGGCTGGCAACGGGCTCGACTCGGAGTTCGTCAATCACAAGGGGTTCAACCGGCTGACCGTCGGCAACCACGACGACCAGGCCTCGGCGATGTCCTCCACCTCGGTCTTCGGCAACCCGGTATCGATGCACGGCGACCGGGAGCTACCCGAGCTGGCCGCGAACGGTACAGCGGTGACCGCGGTCGGGCTCACGAAGAGCGGCACGAGCATGGCGGCCCCAGCCGTCGCGGGCGGTGCGGCCCTGATCCAGCAGACCGCGCCGCTGCTGCGCTCGTGGCCGGAAGGCTGCCGCGCGATCCTGCTGGCCAGCGCCTGGCGCAACCCATCCGGTGGCACGTGGCGTGCCGACCTCGTCGCGGGTATCGACGCCGCCGACGGTTCGGGCGCGCTCGACTCCAGTGCCGCCGTGCAGATCGCCCGACACCGGGAACGGCGCGGCGGGGACGGGTCCCGCCGCGGATGGGACGTCGGCACCATGTCCAGCGCGGACGTCGACCGCAACGGCTTCACCACGTCGACCTACCGAGTCACTGTGCCGCGGGTCGGGATCCTCCGCCCGCGCGTGAAGGTTGCGCTGGCCTGGAACTCGCACATCAGGGTCCTGCGCTTGTTGGGGCTCAGCATCCCGCTGTCCTCGCACCTCACGGTCGACCTCGACCTGCACGTGCGGGACTCCGCGGGCGCCACGGTTGCGACGAGCACCTCGTGGGACAACAGCTACGAGATTGCCGAGTTTGCTGCCCGGCCGGGGCAGACCTACGAGATCCGGATCCGCCGCTGGTCCGGTACGGAGGACGTCTGGTTCGGGATCGCGTGGACCGTCACTGGCCTGGACGTCCTCCTCGACCGCGTGCGGGCGACCGGCGTCGAGGGACTCAGCCGTCGATGAGTCCGGCCGCAGCTCCAGGTCGACCAGGAGATGGAGGAGCGGCGCTGGCCTAAGCATCAGCCAACCGGCGGCGGCCCAAGGTCAGCGGCGATCCGCGCCGACAGTGCACTGAACCGCCCCGGGTTCAGTGGAGATGGTGTGCCCCGCCTTCCGTGGAGTCGCTTTGTTGGACTTCATGCCACGGTGATTGACGGCTGGTTCTCGAACTTTATGGGTGTGAGCCAGCCGAGGGCGGAGTGCTGGCGGCGGCGGTTGTGGAAGGACCTCGAGGTAGTCGAACATCGCGTTCGCGAGCTCAAGACGGGTGCGCCAGCGTCGGCGGTCCAGGAGCTCGACTTGCATGCGGGACCAGCAGGACTCGATGACGGCTCGAAGCAGTCGCCGATGGACCCCATGGAGGGCACCAGCCCGGACCGCTGGGCCGCATGCTCACTCGCCATCCGCTCGGTGGACGCCACGCCGTGGGAGTGGCACGGGCGGCCGGGGCACGCAGGACCGGAGCGGGAGCGGCGCTGTCATGCTCGGAGGGTGAGCAGCGAGTCCGCGACGCCTGCGTCTCCGCCGACCCGTGAGGAGCCCCGGGTTCCGCCGGAGGTGCTGCGGCTGGCCCGCCGGCGCCTCGTGGCGGGGGAGCGCCTAGAGATGGGGGCGCTGGCGGCCGAGCTCGGCGTCAACCGGGTCACCCTCTACCGCTGGGTCGGCTCGCGGGAGCGGCTGCTGGTCGAGGTGCTGTGGTCGATGGCCGACGAGGCCCTGGGCTCGCTGCGGTGCGAGGTTCCACCCACCGCCGACCGGGCCGTCGCGGTCGTCGTCGGCTTCATCGAGTGCGTCCTGGCCAACCCCGGCATGCAGCACCTGCTCGCCGCCGACACTGACATGGTGATGCGGCTGCTCACCCAGCGGGCCGCCGGCTTCCAGCCGCGGCTGCTGCGGGCGGTGGAGGACCTGCTGCAGGAGGAGACGGCCGCTGGCCGCCTGGACGTCCCGATGCACCCGCACGAGCTCGCCTATGTCGTCGTGCGGGTCATCGAGTCCTACACCTACCTCGATGTGCTGCTCGGAGAGCAGTCGGAGGCGCGCCGCGCCGAGGCCGTGCTGCGCCTGTTGCTGGGCAGCCGCGCCACTTGATGCAACATTGAGGCCTCCATGTTGCATGGCGCAGGGGGCCGGGGCACGCTGCTGGTACCAGCGGGACGGTGCGCCGTTCCGGCCGTGGCGGCGGATGCGAGGACGCGCGTGACCGACGTGGGCACAGCCCTGGGAACGGACTTCGTCCGGATCGCCACCGAGTTCGGTGACGAGGAACGCGACTACCTGCAGCGGACGCGGGCGTTCGTCGACGACGAGGTCCTGCCGGTGATCAACGGATTCTGGGAGCGGGCGGAGTTCCCGGTCGACCTGGTGCGCCGGATGGGTGAGCTCGGGCTGGTCAGCGACGGCATCCACTACCCGGGGGTGCCGAGCATGACCGCGGCCAGTGCCGGGCTGGTGGCGATGGAGCTGTCTCGGGGCGACGGTAGCCTGGCGACCTTCGCCGGCGTGCAGGCCGGGCTGACGATGCGCTCGATCGACTCCTTCGGCTCCGAGGAGCAGAAGCGGCGGTGGCTGCCCGCGCTGGCCCGCTGCGAGGCCCTCGGGGCCTTCGCCCTCACCGAGCCCGACCACGGCTCGGACTCGCTGCTGCTGGAGACCAGCGCCGTCCGCGACGGGGACGCCTACGTCCTCGACGGCGCCAAGCGGTGGATCGGCAACGGCACCATCGCCGACGTCGTGGTGGTGTGGGCCCGCGGCGAGGACGGCCGCGTCGGCGGCTACCTGGTCGAGAAGGGCACGCCCGGCTACGAGGCCGCCGTGATCACCGGCAAGGGCTCGGTCCGCGCGGTCTGGCAGGCCGACATCGCGCTGCGCGACGTCCGCATCCCGGCGGAGAACAAGCTCCCCGGCGCCCGCACTTTCAAGGACACCGGCAAGGTGCTCGCCGGCACCCGCAGCCAGTGCGCGTTCAGCGCGCTCGGGCACGCCGTCGCCGCCTACGACGCGGCCCTCACTTACGCCTCGCAGCGCACCCAGTTCGGCAAGCGCCTGGTGGAGTTCCAGCTGGTCCAGGCCCGGCTGGTGCACATGCTGCAGGAGGTCGTCGGCATGCAGCTGTTCTGCATGCGCTTGGCGCAGCTGCACGCCAAGGGGGAGTTGAACGACACCGTCGCCTCGCTGGCGAAGCTGAACAACACCAGCAAGGCCCGCCAGATCTGCCTGGAGGCCCGCGACCTGCTCGGCGGCAACGGCATCCTGCTCGACAACCACGTCATGCGGCACCTGGCCGACGTCGAGGCCATCCACACCTACGAGGGCACCGAGACGATCCAGACCCTCCTGGTCGGTCGTGACATCACCGGCGTCGGCGCGTTCGCCTGAGCCCGACCCGCCGTCCCCACTCCCCGCACGAGGAGCCCCCATGCGCACCGACGAAGCCACTGCCGTCTCCCGCCTCGCAGGCCTCGTGCTGAGCGGCGGGACCACCCGGATCTCCGAGCTGCACGCCGGCATCGCCGCACGCGCGTTCGCCGGCGTCGGCCCGGCCGCCCGACCGGTCCAGGTCGTCCACGACACCGTGTCCTCGCTGACCTACCGCACCGTCGGAGCCGCCCTCGGCGCCGGCGCCTCCGCCGTGGGCATGCTCGCCTCGCGGCAGGTGAACGGCCGCCCCCTCGAGGACACCCCGGCCGCCCGCGTCGCGCTGGCCATCCTCAACGGCGCCCACGGCGACCTGCTCGACCGTGAGACCCCGGCTCTGGCCACCACGATGACCCTTAGGCAGGCCGGACGGGCCGTCCCCGTTGAGGCCGATGCGATCCGGGCCGCCTTCCTGGACCCGTCCGGCCGGCTCGCCGTGTTCCTGCACGGGCTGACCGAGACCGAGGGCGCCTGGTGCTACAAGTCCGAGCGCCACCACGGGCGGCCGGGTGTCACCTACGGGACCTTGCTCGAGCAGGATCACGGCCTCACTCCGGTGTTCTTGCGCTACAACACCGGCCTGCACGTCTCCGACAACGGCCGCCGGCTGGCCGACCTGCTCGACGCGCTGGTCGAGGCCTGGCCGGTCCCCGTGCAGGACCTCGTCCTCATCGGCCACTCGATGGGCGGCCTCGTCGCCCGCAGCGCTCTGCACCAGGCCGGCGGGGGCACCGGCGCCGCTCGCCCGTGGACCCGACTGGTGCGCGACTCGATCACCCTGGGCACCCCGCACCTCGGCGCGCCGCTGGAGCGCGGGGCCCACGCCCTCACCCACACCCTGGCCCGGCTGCCCGAGACTCGTCCCCTGGCCACGCTGCTGGCCGCCCGCAGTGTCGGCATCAAGGACCTGCGCCGCGGCACGCTGGTCGAGGACGACTGGTCCGGCCGGGACCTCGACGCCCGCACGCCCGGCCAGCACACGCACGTGCCGCTGCACGACGGCGCCCGGCACTTCGTCGTGCTGGGCACCCTGGCCGCCGACCCCGCGGCGCGGACGGCCGACCTGCTCGGCGACCTGCTCGTGCCGCCCCGCAGCGCCGCCGGCGACTCCGGCGACGACGACCGGCTCGCCTTTCCGCCCGACCACGTGCACCGGCTCGGCCGGCTGCACCACTTCGACTTGCTCAACCACCCGCAGGTCTACGACCGGATCCGCCACTGGCTGGAGACCCGACCGGAGGGCCCGCGCCCCTCGGCGCCCGCCGGCGCGTAATCGCCCGAGGAGGAGAGGACGGCCGGTGGGCTCAAGGTGGACGTCGCGCCGGACCTCGTGTACGGCGACGTGGACGAGGGCTACGGCGCGGTCGCCGACGCGTTCTGCCGCAACTTCGCCGAACGGGGCGAGATCGGCGCGGCCTGCGTCGTCCACCGGGACGGCCGGAAGGTCGTCGACCTGTGGGGCGGCTACCGGGACGGCGTCGCCCGGAAGCCCTGGGCGAGCGACACCGTCGTCACGATGTTCTCCACCTCCAAGGGCGTCGCGGCCGCGACGATGGCGGTGGCCCACGCCCGCGGCCTGCTCGACCACGACCGCGCGGTGGCCGACTACTGGCCCGAGTTCGCGCAGGCGGGCAAGGAGCACGTCACCGTCCGCCAGTTGCTGTCCCACCAGGCGGGCCTCGCCGTCATCGACCGCCCGCTCTCAGTGACGGATCTGGCCGACCGGGCCGTCATGGCCGACGCCCTCGCCGCGCAGACGCCCAACTGGGCGCCGGGGAGCCGGCACGGCTACCGCGGGATCTCCCTCGGCTGGTACGAGGGCGAACTGCTGCGCCGGATCGATTCCCGGCAGCGGACCCTCGGGCGGTTCTTCGCCGAGGAGATCGCCGGACCGCTGCAGCTGGACTTCTTCTTCGATCTCCCCGCCGACCTCGACCCCGACCGGCGCGCGGTCATCCACGGCTGGAAGCCGGCCGAGCTCGTCCTGCACCTGCGGCAGATGCCGCCGGCGTTCGTCCTCGGCTTCCTGAACCCGCGGAGCCTGACCGGGCGGGCGTTCACGAACCCCGCCGTCCTCGGGGTGATCGACAACTACAACCGGCCCGACGTGCTGACCCCGGAGATCCCGGCCGCCAACGGCACCGGGGAGGTCCGCGCGGTCTCGCGCCTCTACGGCGAGCTCGCGACCGGCGGAGCGGCGCTGGGGCTGGACCCGGCGTCCCTGGAGGCCCTGACCCGGCCCGCGGCGCCCCCCAGCGGCGGGACGAAGGACCTCGTCCTCGGGGTCGACACGCACTACTCCCTGGGTTACATCAAGCCGTTCCCGCAGTTTCGCTTCGGCTCCTCCGCCGAGCAGGCGTTCGGCACCATGGGAACCGGCGGCTCCTTCGGGTTCGCCGACCCCGACACCCGCATCGGGTTCGCCTACGCGATGAACCGGACCGGCTTCCGGCTCTGGGACGACCCCCGCGAGCTGGCCCTGCGCAACGCCCTCTACGTCGACGTCCTCGGTGAACGACCGCAACTGCCGGACTGAGGGGTGGGCCTTCCCGGCCGGGCGACCGGCGTTCGCGGCGTGGTCCTCGACGGCTCGGGCCAGCGCTTCTCGTGGCAGCGCTGCGTCGACGTCGCGGTCGGTTGCGCCTTGTGGAACCTGTTGCAGGACAACGCCGTCGAGCCTCGTGCCACACCCCGACCGAGCGTGACCGGAGAGGCGGACCTGGGCTGGTTCAGGCGGGCGTGACCCGGCTCCTGAGCCGGCGGTTCCACCAGCCGGGATGCTCCTGGGCCTGGACGAGGAGGCGGCCGAACTCCCGCCGCTGCTCACGGAGCAGCCACGGCACGGTCACCACCGGGACCAGCGCCCCCCACGCCCGGCCACGGCGGTTCTCGATCAGCCCTCTGATCGCGGCGGCGGCGGAGACGTGGAGGATCACGTTGGAGGGCGCGATGATCGCTCCGGTGAGCCCCTCGCACTCGGTCAGCCACGGCAGGCCCTTCCGCGTCGTCCTGGGCCGGCCCAGGAAGTGCGCGATCACGGCAGACAGGTAGAGGCCGGTGAGGGCGGCGAACACGTTGTCGCGTGCCTCCGGTTGTCGGGCGGCTTGGTGATAGGCGGTCATCGTGCTGCCCGCCCAGAACGTCGCCGCGGCTCGCGGACCCGCCCGGGAGGCGAGTGGCATCGCGACCCCGGACAGGAGCTCGTAGAAGACGTGTGCGGCGGCGCCCACGGTTCCCATCCGGGTCCACGGTCTGCAGCGTTCGGCACGTCGACGGATGACCGACGCCGCGCGCCGACCGGGCAGGGTGCCTGCACGGTCCTCGGTCCTCGTTGGTCTCCTGCTGGTGCCGCTGCCAGCCGCACCGATGGCGGACGGGGTACACGCCACGGCGGCCGCACCCGTCACTTCCTCCAGATGGACACCGGTGGCCTGCCCGCCGTAGAGGTCTTGAAGTCGATCGAACTGCTGGGCACCGAGGCCGCCCCACGCGTGCGCGCCGAACTGAGCCCGCAGAACCGAGCCTGCTGGTCATGGACTCGTCGTCGATCTGGGGTCACTCGAGGCCGGTGAAGGGTGCGGACCGGCCGTCGCCGTGAGGCTGCAGCGGCTCGGCTACGACGGGCGATCGCCCTCCAGGGCCGACCCGACGGAGGCTCTCGACGGATCCACAGGCGCCGTCGTTCTTCGGCCGGTGGCACCGGGCTCGAGTACCTGACCTGTAGCCGCGCTGGCCCGTGCGGCATCGAGCACCTCGAGGCTGGTGACGGCGTCCCAGGGGTCGACCGGGGGCGGTCCGTCCCCTCGGACGGCGCGGGCGAAACCGGTGTAGAAGGCGCTCCAGTCGCCTCGCTGCGAGGGCACGGGGACGGCGACGCCGCCGCGGTGGACAGCGCCCCACCGGCTCTCGGGGACCGTGCCCCACGCGGCTCCCTCCGTCTCGGGTGTCCGGCTGGCGGTCAACCGCGCGGTCTGCCCGTCGTCGTCGGGGACGATCAGGGTGGCGTGAGCGCCGTCGACCCGGAAGCGCGAGCCGACCTCGCCCTGCCGCGCCCAGTTGCCCGTCACGTGCGAGGTCACCCCGCCGTCGTGCCGCAGAGCCACGAAGAACCTCTCGTCGAACCCGTCTCCACCCGGCGCCATGCGGACCTCGGCGTAGACCGATCGGACCGGGCCGAAGAGGTGCATGGCCTGGTCCATCGCGTGGCTGCCCAGGTCCAGCAGCGCGCCGCCGCCGGTGACCGGGAGGCCCTCCGGCTGCGGCGGCTGCTCCATCCGGGACTCGAAGAGCAGCACCTCACCGAGCGCGCCGGCGGTGACGACCTGCTGGACGGTCCGGAAGTCCGCGTCCCACCGCCGGTTCTGGTAGACCGTCAGCAGGACACCGGCGTGCTCGGCGGCGAGCACGGTCTCCCGCGCCATCGTTGCGTCGGGGGCGAAGGGTTTGTCGCACACGACTGGCAGCCCGAGCTCCACCGCCTCGCGCACGAGCGGCAGGTGGGAGTCCAGCGGTGTGGTGACCACGACCGCGTCCACGCCGGTCTCGGCCAGCTCGGCAAGGGTGGCTGCGACCGGGACGTCGGGGAAGTCGGCAGCCAGGGCGGCGCGCCGTTCCGGCGACCGGACCACGATGCCGCCGAGCATGCAGCCCTGAGCGTGCCGGATGAGCGGAGCGTGGAAGAGGCGGCCACCCTTGCCGTAGCCGACCAGGCCGATCCGCACGGGTGGCGCGCTCATGCGACCTCCTCCGCCGTGCTCGCGCCGCTGCGGCCCATCACCACCACGTCAGCGGTGTCCTCCACGGCGCACTCCGTCCTGAGCGTCGTCCTGCTGAGCGCCTCCGCACTGTGCGCCGCACCTCAGCAGGTGTCAACTCTTTGTTAGGACAAACCGACCTCGACTTCGGTCTCGTGTGCCGACGCGCCGTCCTCCGTGGTCCCGTCGGGCTGCGTGACCGGGCGGGCGTTTCGCCTACCCGATGAACCCGAACGGCTTCCGGCTCCGCGACGACCCGCGGGAGCCGGCCCTGCGCCACGCCCTCTACGTCGACGTCCTCGGCGAACGGCCACAGCTGCCGGACTGACGGATCGAGGTCCGGGACCCCGGTCAGTGCAGCAGCGTCTTCAGCGCGACCAGCGCGCAACCGAAGGCCCCGCTGAGGACCGCGTACAGCGCCAGTTCGGCTCCGCGCATCCGACCGCGCCGACCGGCGACCACCGACCACAGGACCAGCACGGCGGTCGTCGCCCACAGCCCGGCCAGCACGCGGTGTTCGCCCGGAAGCCGAGCAGGTGCACGGCGCCCACGGCGATCAGGGGGCCGTATGAGGCGGCGACCAGCGACCACTCCTCGCGCAGCAACTCACGGACGTCGGCCCGGTGGGGACGGCGGCCGGTGCGGATGCGCTGGCCGACGAAGTCGGCGTAGACATGGGCCAGCCAGTACACCAGCTGGGTCACCAGGACCAGGACGAGCATCCGGGGGACGTCGACGGAGTCGCGGGCTCCCTCGGTGGCGATCAGCGACCCGGCCAGCACGGTGCCGTACACGGCGCTGGCGGGGTTGCGGCTGGGGCCCGACCCCACTCCGGCCGGTGGGCCCTCGTGCAGTGGGGACGTCGACCCGGATCCGGGGGCAGTCATCCTGGCGCTGCTCCGCTGGTCGTCTCGGTCGTCCGCCCGGGGGCTCGACCCGGACGAGACGGCCGCAGGCCGCCGCGTCGCGTGCCACCGTCCGGTCGTCCGTTCGAGGTCCCCGGGCGGGGCTCCCAGGTGGTGGACGCTGGGTGGCGGTCACACGAGGGCGCTGTGCCCGGGCAACGCACGGCCGACGAGTGGGATGGTCGATCTCCCGGGTGCCCTCGTGGGAGTGCAGGGCCTTGGCGTCGTTGAGTACCGGATGACGTCGCGGTCGAGCAGGATGCCGTTGCCGCCGAACAGGTCCCGCGCAGGCGACGGTCTCCCGGCCGCGACTGGTGACGAAGTTCTTGGCCAGGGCGGCGTGGTCGTCGTGGAGGCGGCTTCCCCCTGAGACCGGGCCACGCGCACGGCCATGCCGAGGCTGGCCGTGACGTTGCCGGCCATGCGGGCGATGAGGTCCTGGATCAACTGGAACCCGGCGATCGGCCGGCCGGTCTGCACCCGCTCCTCGGCGTAGGCCGGCGCGGCCTCCAAGGCGCCCATCTGGCAGCCGCCCGCGTTCCACGCGGCGCCGCTGCGGGTCCGGCTCGGCCACCATCCGGCCTTCTGCGGCCTCGACCGCGGTGCGGGTCTCCTCGACGGTCGGCCTCGGTCGCCATCGCCGTGCTGGCCTCCGGGATGTCCTCGCGGATGTCGAAGCCGATGATGTCGCCCTCTCCGTGGCGTCGACGGCGAACTGCCGGCCCCGCCCGCGGGCGACCCCGCTGATGACGGCGACCCGGGTTGCGACGCGGTCCGGGTGGAACGGCGGTCCGGCCATGTCCTCGGTCCGGTTCCTCGTTCGTCGGTGGACGGGTCGTCCGGGCGGGACGACCCGGCGGTCATCGGTGCGGGGGTTGGCCGCTGCCGGCCCGGAGCCCTCCGTCGACCGGGAGGACCACTCCGGTGACGAACCGGGCGTCCTGGCCGGCCAGGAAGGAGATGACGTCGGCGACCTCGGCGGGTTCGGCGGCTCGTCCCATGGGGATGCGCCGGAGGAACTCCGCGACGTCCTCGGCCGGGATGTCCGCGGTTGCGTCGGTCGAGGTCAGTGACGGGGCGACGGCGTTGACCCGCACCCCCCGCGCGGCGAGTTCGACCGCCAGTGACCGGGTCAGGTTGACCAGCGCACCCTTGGCCGCGTTGTAACCGGTCATGCCCGGGTCGCCGCCGAGGCCCGCGACCGACGCGACGTTGACGACGCTCCCGCCGCGCTCCAGGAGGAACGGCAGCGCGGCCTGGGTGACCAGCACGACCGACTCCACGTCGACGGCCATCACCTCACGCCAGGCGGTCAAGGTCACCCGGTCGAACGCCGAGGTGAGCGAGATCCCGGCGTTGTTCACCACGACGTCGATGCGCCCGAACGCGCGGTCGGTGGCGGCGACCATGGCGGTGACCGCACCGGCGTCGGTGACGTCGCAGACGGTGACCAGCGGGTCAGGGGTACCGATGAGGTCGGCGGTCTCCTCCAGCGCCGGCCGGCGGCGACCGACCAGGGTGACCCGGTACCCGTCCGCGGCCAGCCGCAGCGCGGTCGCCCGGCCGATCCCCGAACCGGCGCCGGTGACGACCGCGACGGGAGCCCCGTCGCGGTCCGCCCGCCCTGGCGTGGCCACCGGCGTCCTACACCTTGTCCGCGGCCGCCCGGAGGTTCTCGGCGGCGAGGGTGAGGCCGTCGAGGCGGTCGTAGGCGGCGTCCTCGTGCTCGATGTTCACCGCCATGTCCGGGTCGACCTCGGCGAGGGCGCGCAGGAACTCGGTCCAGTACCCGACGTCGTGGCCGACCCCCACGGCCACGAACCGCCACGCCGGGTCCTCCGGCCACGCGGCGCACCAGGAGCCGTAGCCGGTGGGGACCTTGTCCGGCGCGTCGGCCGGCACCCGGGTGAACGAGGTGTCGAGCACGCCCCGGATGTCGACCCCCGGGGTGATCGCGGCGTCCTTCGCCGCCGCGTGGAACACCAGCGGGCCGAGGTCGCGGATGCAGGCGACGACGTCCATGCCCTGCCACATCAGGTGCGAGGGGTCCATCTCGGCGCCGACGTTGGTCGCGTCGACGAGGTCGACCAGCCGGCGCATGGTCACCGGGGAGAACACCAGGTTGTGCGGGTGCATCTCGATGGCCACCCGGACGTCGTGGGCGCGGGCCAGGGCGTCGATCTCGGTCCAGAACTCCGCCGCGATGCCCCACTGGTAGTCCAGGACGTCCAGGTAGACGCCGTCCCAGGGGTTGACGACCCAGGACGGGTACCTGGCGTCGGGGTCCGAGCCGGGCGTGCCCGACATCGTCACGACGTTGCGCACCCCGAGCAGACCGGCGAGCTCGATGGTGCGCCGGAGGTCGTCGGCGTGCTTGGGGCCGACGCCGGGCAGCGGGTTGAGCGGGTTGCCGTTGCAGTTGAGCCCGGTCAGCTCCATCCCGCGGGAGGAGAACGTCTCCAGGTAGTCCCGCCGGGCCTGCTCGGAGGAGAGCAGCAGGTCGACGTGGCAGTGCGGGGAGGGGATGAAGCCGCCGGTGTTGACCTCGACGGAGGTCAGGCCGTTGGCCTGCAGCACGTCGAGGGCCTCGGTCAGCGGGCGGTCGTGCAGGCAGGCGGTGTAGGCACCCAGCTTCAGAACCATGGCGGTGGTGGCCTCTCCGGTGTGTGCTGCGCATCGGCGACAGGGACGATGGCCGCGCAGCCGTTGAGGAAGTTGGTGAAGGCCTCGACGTCCTCGAGGCCGCCTCCCACCTGCGGCGGGTAGACGTCGACGCCGCTGCGGCCCATGACCACCACGTCGCGTGCGTTCTGCACGGTGTGCCCCGTCCCTGTGCGTCGTCCTGCGCTGCCAGGGACTGTGCTCCGCGGCACAGATGCGCGTCAAGACTTTGTCAGGACATAAAGACAGCAGGGCATTGCCATGTGCGGATGCCCCGGTGAGCGACCGCTCACAGGGGCCCGCTCCGACCGTCCTCGGGAGCCTGTCTCGGCCGCCCCGACCTCCCGTCGGCCTGGGGGATCGCTTTCCCTCAACCGCGGAAACCAGCGTGTGCGGCATGGTCTGAGGTCGATCGAGCCGGCGCTCGTCTTGGCCGGCCCGCCGCTGCGTGAGGACGGCCACGGTGACTGTTCCAGACAATGGTCGCCTCGCGATGGCGTGTTGGTTCGCGGGACTCACGCCGTGACCGGCCCCGTCGAGCCGCGAAGGGTCAACGTGGGCGAGAGGACCAGTTCCCGCTCCCCGATCGATTGGGCCCCCAGTCGTGCGGCACTGCGTTCGATGGCCAGGCGGGTCATCTGGGCGGCGTCCTGACGGACAGTCGTGAGGTTGAGATGGGGAAGACGGGAGAGCGAGCTGTCGTCCCATCCGATGATGGAGACGTCGTGGGGGATGCGAACCCCAGCTCGGGAGAGCGTCTCGAGCAGGCCGGCGGCGACGTCGTCGTTGTAGGCGATCACGGCGCGCGGTAGCGACGGTTCGTCCAGCAGGAGGCGTGCGGCAGCAGAGCCGTCCTCCTGGTTGATGCCCCCGCCGACGACCCGCACGTGATCCAGGAGGCCGCGCCGGCGCATGGCGGCGCGGTATGCACGGCGACGAGAGTTCGAGACCGGCCCGACACCGCCGTCGACGTGCAGGATGCGACGGTGCCCGAGGTCGGCCAGGTGGTCGACCGCCAGCCGCATCCCCTCGGCATCGGACGTCCGGATCACGTCGACGGCCGAGTTGTCCACGTTCCAGCCGATCACGACGACGGGGAGACGACCGGCGAGGACAGGGGCGCCGACGCCGATCCCGACCAGGATGACCGCCTCGCATCGGAAGTCAAGGAGGGTCTCGACGGCTCGCCGTTCATCCCGGCTGGGGGTCAGGGCGCTCAGGATCAGCTCGTACCCGGCGCTTTCCGCGGCCGCGTACAGCCCGTCGAGCAACTCCAGGTGGAACCGGCCGGACATGCCGAAGACCACGCCCAGCAACCGGGAGTGGCCGCTCGCCAGGAGGCGCGCCCGGGCGTCGGGCCGGTAGTCGAGGTCGGCTGCGGCCTGCAGCACCCGCTGACGCGTCTCGGCGCTGGCGCCGGCCACCCCGCGCACCACGATCGAGACGAGGGCGCGGGACACGCCGGCGTGGGTGGCCACGTCCTCCAGGGTCGGCCGTCGTGCCGCTCGTTGACCTTGCACCCGGTCCACGCGACCTCCTCGCTGTCAGTATGTCAGGACAAAACCTTGACGCATGCCGTGGGGCACATCACACTCGTAACGGCGGATTCTAGAGCGCTCTAGTTCTGGTGCTTACCGCAGCGAGCACGAGCAAGCCAGGAGCAGGGGCATGGCAAGCCGCCATCCACCACGGCCGGGACCGCCCCGACAGAGGCCCGGCGCGACGAGAGGACAACGATGTTCGGTTCCTCGCCGAAGAGCAACGGCAGGCCGGCGACTGCATGAGGATCTGCGTCTCCCGAGCCTGCACACCTCATCTGGTCCTCGACCTCTGACGAAGACGGCCCCGCAGGTGGCTCCATGAGGCCTTGAGGGACACCCGCCATCGGACAGTCACCAGCGAGGCGGTGAGCACACCCGGACGACCAGTCCGGCGCTCAGCGCCTGACCAGACATGAGCACCTAGTGGAAGCCGCCGCAGACCACCTGGGCTCGCGGTGTCCGTCGTCGGTAACACGCGGGCGGACTGGTCCTTCGGGCTGGGCGGGGCCCAGTTCCTGGAGGGCGATCTCTGACCGCGCTCCTCGTCCCCGTCCCGCTCGCGTCCGTAAGGAGGCACGACGTGTCCGCTCGACACGAGGTCGTCGACAGCGACCCTGCCGTCCCGGACGGGACCCGTGCCGGGACCGGGCCGGAGTGCGCGCCGGTGGTGCCTCCGGGTGACGAGGTGACTGCCGGCCCCGCGCCGTCAGGACGGGCGGCGCCCCAGCAGCAACCGGTGGGCCGCCGGCAGGGCAGCGTGCGGGGGCTAGACCACAACGGCGACCTCCGACGGTTCCGGGCCGAGCTCGTCGAGCATGCGGTCGACGGTTGTGAGCAGTGCGGAGTTGAGCTCCCACAGCCCCGATCGGCTGCGGGGGTCACCGACGAGCAGGTCGGCCACCAGCGCCCGGCCGCTGGCCAGCGCCGCGCGGGACGCGGCCAGCCGGTCCTCCCCGGCGCGCCGGGCGTCCCCCGGCCCCGCCGTGAGGATCCGGCCGAACTCGCAGACCACGCTGCCCATGCGGTGCAGGAGGCTGGCGGTGGTGTGCTGGACGGTGGCGGCGTAGCCGGCGTCGTCCCGGACCCCGGTGCGCTCCCGGGTAGCGTCGTCCACCGCGCGGAACAGCGTGCGCAGGGAGACCGACGTGTACTCGAGGGCGTCCAACCCGGCACGCACGTCGGTGGTCGCCCAGCAGGACCGGAGTGCGCGCACGTTGAGCCGGCGGCTCTCCTCCGCGTGGGCGAGTGCCCGGTCCAGCCGGGGGACGTGCCGGTTGAGACGCCGGGCGTCCTGCAGCCAGCGCGTGGACTGCTCCGGGGTCACGGGCCCGGTGACGAGGGCCGCGGCCGCGTCATCGAGGAGCGCGGCGATCTCGTCGGCGAACCGCTCGACCGACCGGACCGCGTGCCGGGTCTGCACGGCCGGCGGGAACAGCACGTTGACGAGCATGCCCACCGCCGCGCCGATGAGCGTCTCCAGGACCCGGTCGCCACCGACGGACTCCGCGCCCACGGCGCCCACCCCGAGTACCAGCATCGCGCTGATCGGCACCTCTACCAGGTGCGGTCCCAGCCGGAGGAGCTGGCCGACGAGGATGGCGGCCGCGACGAGCGCACCGAGGCTCCACCAGGTGAGCCCCACCACGGCGACGAACACCGCCGCGAGCGCCACGCCGGCGACCACGCTCAGCACCCGCTGGACCCCGTTGACCAGGGTGCTGCTGAGCGTGGCCTGCACGACGAGCAGCGCGGTGAGCGCCGCGATGAGCGGTGGTGGCTCGTGCAACCCGGCGAGTTGGGCGACGAGGTAGGCGGCCACCGTCGCTGCGGTCATCCGCAGGGCACGGAAGAGCGCGGACCGGCCGCGCCTGCGCACCTGGCGCACGAGCCCGGTGGCGCGTCCGCGGACGGACGCCGGCCAGCTCCGACGCGCGGAATCCACGCCGTCATGCTCCGCGACGCCGACCGGAGGCGGCAGCCGGCTCGCCGCGCGGCGCGACCCGATCGCGCCTCATCCGTCCCCCTGTCCCGTCCCGCACCGGCCGGCAGCCGAGTCGTCCCGCCGCGGGCGCCCTTCCGTTGCGCTTGCTGTGGCCGGCCGCGCGGCCGGGACCCCCCTGCCGCGTCGAGCCGACCACCCGACGCGTCCCCGCGGACCAGCCGTCCGCCCGCCCGGTGTCCCCGCCCCGACGGGGGCCCGGATCGTCCCTCCGTTCCCCTGGCACCCACATCCGGGGCCATGACGGCCTCCTCCTCGAAAGAGCAGCCCATGTCGATCCACTCGTCCCGCGGGACGTCCACCGGAGTGCAGCGATCGCCCGCGCACAACAGGTTCCTGGTCAAGCTGACGGTGATCTCCACCCTCGGAGGTCTGCTGTTCGGCTACGACACCGGGGTCATCTCCGGCGCGTTGCTGTACATGCGCGACGACCTCGCCCTGACCCCCTTCACCGAGGCGGTCGTGGTCAGCTCCCTGCTGTTCCCCGGTGCCGCGTTCGGAGCGTTGCTCGGCGGGAAGCTGGCCGACGCGTTCGGCCGCAAGGGCAGCCTGCTCGTCTGTGCCGGGCTCTTCCTGACCGGAGCGCTGATCACGGCCGTGGCGCCGAACGTCGCGATCATGACCACCGGCCGGATCCTCCTCGGCTTCGGCGTGGGCGCCGCGGCGGTGACCTGCCCGCTGTACCTCGCGGAGATGGCGCCGGCCGATCGTCGCGGCCGCATGGTCACCATCAACGAGCTCATGATCGTGACCGGGCAGTTCCTGGCCTTCGCCATGAACGCGCTGCTGGACGCCGTGATCGAGGACGCCAACGTCTGGCGCTGGATGCTCGGTGTGGCCACGGTGCCGGCGGTCGCGTTGTTCGTGGGGATGTTCTTCCTGCCGGACTCGCCGCGCTGGTACGCCGTGCGGGGGCGGCTCCCCGAGACCCGGCGCGTCCTGGGCCTGAGCCGGGACCCGGCCGAGGCGGCCGAGGAGTACAACGTCATCGCCGAGCACGCCAAGCGTGACGTCAACGAGGACAAGGGCGCAGCCCTGCGGGACCTGCGCGCCTTCCCGTGGATGCGCCGGATCCTGTGGATCGGCTGCGGCCTGGCGACGGTGCAGCAGGCCACCGGCATCAACACGGTGAACTACTACGCACCGACCATCCTCGAGTCCACCGGGCTGGGCGCGAGCGCGTCGCTGATCCTGACCATCACGGTCGGCGTCGTGGGCATCATCGGCACGATCCTGGGGATCGTGCTCATCGGCCGCATCAACCGCCGGCCGCTGTTGCTCACCGGGTTCACCGGGGTTGCCGCCGGCCACGGGGTCCTGGCGCTGTCCTTCCTGCTGCCGGGGTCGGGGTTCCGGAGCTACCTGATCCTCGCCGCGATGCTGTTCGTCGTCTTCTTCGTGCAGACGTTCATCGGCACGCTGGTGTGGCTGCTGCTCTCGGAGATCTTCCCCATGACCATCCGCGGCTTCGCGATGGGCATCGCCGTCTTCGTCCTGTGGACGGTGAACGCGGCCATCTCGTTCGCCTTCCCGCCGCTGGTGGCGACCCTGGGTGCGAGCCTGACCTTCGGGTTGTTCGCGCTGGTGAACGTCGGCTCGCTCACCTTCGTCATGAAGTTCGCGCCGGAGACCCGGGGCCGCTCGCTCGAGGAGCTCGAGGACGACTTCCGGACCCACCACCCGGCCGAGGTCCGCGAGGCCCCGGTCGGCGTCCACGGCGGCTGACCGCTCCGCCACTGACGGTGCCCACCACCCCCTTCGCCGGGGTGGCGGGCACCGCCGTCGTCGGGGTCAGAGGAGCCGCGGAAGTGGGCGGACGACGAGCCGCTCCTCGACCGAGCGGCCGTCGAGGACCAGGCGCGCCCGCCAGACGCCCGACGTCCGCAGCGGAGTGATCGGGTCCCCCCGCACCAGCCGAGTGAAGGTGTCCCGGGCCTCCTCGGGCGTCGGGTAGGCCTCCCACCGCGGGGCCCGCTGCAGCGGCCCCAGTGCCTCGATGCGGTGCGGCTCCCGGGCGTCGTCGGGTGGCGGACCGGAACCCTCCTGGATGACGGCGGACAGCCGCGGCCGGCCCAGCACGTACTTGCCGTTGCGCCGGACGCCGAGCCAGTCGTAGTTGCCCGTGGCCAGCTTCGCCCACAGGATCTCCGGCTTCCGGCACTGCTCGAGCACCGCGTACAGCTGCTGGCCGAGCGCGGCCTGGGCGTGTGAGCGGTCAGGCATCACGCCGATCGTAGGGGCCTCGGCGGTCCTCGGCCCCGCCGGTCGACCGGATCACGGGCACGTCGAGACCGGCGGCAGGCCTGACCCGAGGCCGGGGGCGCCCGGTCCGCCCCTGGCGTGGACGTCGATGCCGGTGACCGCGAGGGGGCCAGGGGAGCACCCATCGATCTGGCGTGGCCTGTCGGGCGAGAGGGTCGGGTCCTAGGAGCACGGAGCGGTGGTGTCCGCAGCCACCCGGGCCGTCGATGCCAACGGCAGGCGTCCAACGGAATGCCCACTCCGGATCCACCGACTCGCCCAGGCCGAGAGGTACAGCAGCGTGAGCACCTTCGGCGCGGGTACGACGCCGACGACGGAGGCCGAGCTCGACGACGTGTGATCGTCGGTCGGACGGCGAATGTGCCAAGTGCACCTTGGGTGGCGCTCGTGTTGCGCCAGACCGCCTTCCGGCGCCAGCCAGGATCGGAGGCGCCCACCACGACACCCACCTGAGCGCCCTCCCGCGCTGCTGTCGTCGGCCACGGGGGTACTCGGGGCACGGCTGAGACAGACGCTGAGCCCGACGGCGGTGGGATCGGGATGGCGGGCGGCCCCGCCGATCCCGGGCACGTCGGCGGTCACGTCGGGTACAGCTCGTTCCGCGCGCTGTCGCGCTCAGCTCCCCGAGGTCGCCACCCGGGGCCTCGCTGTCCGGGTTCGGTAGTCCTGCACACGGGTAGAACGCAGCGGCTGTGCGGGGCGCTTGTGGCTCGAGCCCAGGGTCGACGGTTCCGATCCGCCGGTCGTCCGACGCCGGCCTGGAGAACCATGGCGAGTAGGCACATCACCTGGAAGACCTGTCCGGGCTGCGGACTCACCGCGGCCGTGGGATGGCTCGACGGGGTGCCGGTCGAGTTCGACTGCACGACTCGATGCGTTCCGACCGAGCGGGACCTGAGCCTGCTCCGCCGAACTGTCGGCGGCCCGCCCTCGCTGGGGCAACGGGCGGACGCCACCTGACGACCACGCTGACTGGTGCCGATCCTGCGCACCACTCGGGGAGCGTCCGCCGGCGCGCTTCGACTGGAGGTGTTGGAGCTGGTCATGGACGTCGCCATCCGCTTCGTCGAGGCGCTGGACGCTGACGACGGCGCGGATCCCGACCTGCTGCCCGTGCGGCTGGCCCGCGCCGCCGCGGCCGTGCTCCGTGTCGAGGGGGCCGGGCTGAGCCTGCACGGCGAGCCCGGCCTGCGGACCCCGCTGGCGGCCAGCGGGGAGGTCGCGGCCACCGCCGAGCGACTGCAGTTCACCGCCGGCAGCGGGACGTGCCTGCTGGCCGCCGGGTCCGGGTTCCCCGTGTTCGGCACCGAGGAGATCCTGGCGCGCCGATGGCCGGCCTTCCACGACCTGCTGGTCACGCAGACGCCGCTGCGGAGCGGGCTCGCGCTGTCCCTGTCCGGGCGGATGAGGGGCATGGGCGCGATGGACCTCTACCTGGCCGACCCCGACGGGGCGATCGCGGTCGACGTGTTCGCGGCCCGATGCGTCGCCGAGCTCGTCTCCGACCAGCTGGCAGCGGCCGCTGACTGGTCGGTGTGGACCCCGACCGAGCTGCCGACATGGACGGACACCCCGGACGCGCGGCGCCGCGGCCGGCTGTGGATGGCCGTGGGCATGCTGACCGTCGCCCTCCGGCGTCGGCGCCGGACGCGCTCCCGGTGCTGCGCGGCTACGCCTACGCGGCTGGCCGGACGGCCGACTACGTCCCCATCGACCTGGTCGAGCGACGCCTGCGCTCCGAGCAGTTGCAGGAGGACGCCGACAGCGACCGCTGAACCACCGTCCGTCTAGGCGAGGCGGCGAGATGCGGGCGGTCGCGGCTGCGGACCTGCAATCGGACGCGGCTGGTGCTGGGCTGGTCACGCCCGACCTCGACGAAGCGCACCCCGCTTTCGCCGCCCGCACCGACCAGAACCTGCTCCGCACCGGTCACCGGCCCGACCTCCGGGGTGGAGGATGAGCGGGACACAGCCACGACCGCGGGTAGGACCACCACGGACCCTCCGCCGCGGCCGGTGAGCGCCTACGGTGCACTGGTGCCCGACCGGGACTTGGGCGACCTGATCCGGCGCCGGCTGTTGGAGTTGAGGGTGACCGCGGCGCAGATCGCCCGGCGCTCCGGTGGACTCGTGCCGGCCGAGACGGTCCGTGGTCTGGCCCGCGGGCAGCGGATCCGCGTCGGCGATCGGTTGGCCCGCGCGCTGGCCCGAGCCCTGCAGGTCACCGAGTATCGGGTGCGGCGGGCTGCCGGCCTGCCGATGACCGAGGCGATCGGTGAGCCGACCCGCCCGCATCTGCGGATCGTCCGTGGCGGCGCGCAGACGGGGCGGTGACCCCGCCAGAGCCCGGCCCGGCGGCGCTGCTGACTCACCGGACCGGCGCGACCGGCCGGAGCCGGCGTCGATGTCGAGGGCGACCCGAGTCTGTCTGCGGACGAGCGGACGAGCGACGAGCTCCGGGGCCGCCGTCCGGTGCCGATCCTCGGCCCCACACGGTGTCCCTGGCGTACGAGGAGCCGGTCACCCCGATGCACGTGGCCACCGGCCGGCGGCGGCCGGTGGCCGCTGCAAGGCCTGACGGAGACCATCGCCGGGCCGCCCCTCGTATCCGAGGGGCGGAGGGCGCCTTCTGCTGTGTGCCGTGGAGCGGGCCGGCAACGCCCAGTGCCGTGGCGACGACCGATCCGCAGGGGTGCGGCCGTGGGTCGGCTCGGCCATGCCTGGGCGCCGTTGCGTGGCCTGGATCAGCGCCGGTGTCGATCCGCGCCTGGAGCGCGCTGACCTCCGGAGGAGACCAGCGGGGCCAGACAACTCGGCGCCAAGGCCGATGTGACAGGGGAGGGTCTCCAGCCACCTCACAGTCGTCTGTCAGAGCTCGGGGAGGCATGGGGCCGACGGTCGGGAGCAGCAACGGCCCACCGAATCCTGGAGCACTCATGCCGCAGCACCCACCGTCCAGCCCGACCTACGAGGGCCGCCGCCTGCCCCGGCCCGACGAGGGGGTCGTCGACCAGGGCCTCGGCTTCGATCTGGGGGAACACCCTGGTCAGTCGGCGCCGGCTGCTGGGCCTGTTGGGCCTCGGCGCTGCCAGCATCGGGCTGGCCGCCTGCAGCGGCGGGACGAGCGGCTCCGGCGCTGCCTCGGGGTCCTCGTCGGCGGGTGTCGCCGCGTCGGGCGAGATCCCCGATGAGACCGCGGGTCCCTATCCCGGTGACGGCTCCAACGGACCCGACGTGCTGGAGCAGAGCGGCATCGTCCGCAGCGACATCCGGTCCAGCTTCGGCGACGCCTCCGCCACTGCCGAGGGTGTGCCGATGACGCTTACTCTGACGATCAGCGACCTCGCCAACGGGGGAGTGCCGTTCGCGGGCGTCGCGGTCTACGTGTGGCACTGTGACCGCGACGGCGGCTACTCGCTGTACTCCGAGGGGATCACCGAGCAGAACTACCTGCGCGGCGTGCAGGTCGCCGACGGAGACGGCGCGGTGACGTTCACCAGCATCGTCCCGGCCTGCTACACCGGGCGCTGGCCGCACATCCACTTCGAGGTCTATCCCGACCAGGCCAGCATCACCGACTCGACCACCGCGATCGCCACCTCGCAGGTCGCCCTCCCGCAGGACGTCTGCGACACCGTCTACGCCACTCCCGGCTACGAGTCCTCGGTGCGCAACCTCGCCCAGCTCAGCCTCGACAGCGACAGCGACAGCGACAACGTCTTCGGCGACGACGCCGGCGCCGGCCAGCTGGCCACCGTCACCAGTGACGTGAGCAGCGGCTACACCGTCGCCCTCGCCGTCGGTGTCGACACCTCGACCACTTCCACCGGCGGGCAACTCTCGGGCGACGGTGCTCCCTCCGGCGCGCCCGGCGGGACCCGCCGGGCGGCGGCCCGGGCGGCACTCCGCCCAGCCAGCCGTCCTGACCCGCCCCACCCAGGAGGCAACCGTTGAACCTCGGACCTGCCGAGATCGGCCTCGTCGTGCTCGCCGTTATGCTGCTGTTCGGCTACAAGAAGCTCCCCGACGCCTCCCGCTCCCTGGGCCGCTCCTTGCGGATCCTCAAGGGGGAGATGAACGACCTCCGCGACGACCCCTGGCCTGCCCGAGCGACCGACATGGCGCAGGAGCCGGTCGGACAGGGCGAAGAGCCCGGCGCTCGACCCGACGCGGCCGCACGCGCAGGAGCAGACTCGGACGTCGTGAACCACGGGCACGGGAAGCGACCGGTCAGTCCCCGACGCGCCGGTCGTCGATGACGTGGATCGGCTCGTTTCGACCGGTGATCACCGCGTCGGAGCGTGGCCCTCTCAGGCGGGGGAGACGTCGGCCGCGGTCAGCGCGGCCGTGCGGACGGCGGCGAGGACGCACACGTCGTCGTCGCGCTCGGCTGCCGTGTGGCTGCCGTCGATGACGTCGCGGACGAGCTCCGCCGCTCCGCCGGAGGGATCGGAGGTGGTGGCGACGACGGTGATGAGGCGGTCGACGCCCTCGTCGAGGTCCGCGTCGCGGCGCTCCACCAGCCCGTCGGTGTAGAGCAGCAGCGTCCCGCCGACCTCCAGGGTCGTCCTTCCCACCGGGTAGGTCGAGTCGGCGGTGGCTCCGAGCGCGCGGCCCTGGGCGTCGTCGAGGAGGGTCACCGGGCCCTGCAGGGCGCGCAGCAGCCCGTACGGGTGGCCGGCGGCGGAGTACTCGATCGCGCCGGTGGACAGGTCGAGCAGCAGCACGGCCGCCGTCGCCATCGCCGGGGCGAGGGAGCCGATGAGGAGCTGGTTGAGGCAGCCCAGCACCGCTCCCGGGCCGCGGCCGTCGGCCACGTGGGCGCGCATGGCGCCGCTGAGACGGGCCATCAGCCCGACGGCGGTGGGGCCGTGGCCGACGACGTCGCCGATGGCCAGCACCAGGCGGCCGTCGGGGGCGTGGAAGACGTCGAACCAGTCGCCGCCGAGGCCGATCTCGCGGGAGGCGCCGAGGTAGCGGGCGGCCAGGTCGAGCCCGGGGACCGTGGGCAGTGAGGGGAGCAGGCTGCTCTGCAGGTCCTGCAGCACCTGGCGCTGACGGCCCAGCGTGGCCTGGAGCTCCTGCTCCAGGTGGCGGACCTCGGTGACGTCGCGGGCGACCGCTGCCACGCCGATGGTGGGGCCCCCGGCGGTGCGGACCGGGAAGAAGGACTCGATCCAGGTGTGGGAGGTGCCTGGGTCGGCCGGTGTGGCACCGACGATCTCCACGTCTCGTAGCGGCTCGCCGGTGTCTAGAACGCGCCGGAGCAGGGGTTCGGCGTCGGCCTGCAGGTCGGGCACGACGTCGAACACCGGCCTGCCCTCGTGCTCGGCGACCGGCAGGCCGTTCATGGCGGCCAGTTCCTGGTTGATCCGGACGAAGCGCATCTCGAGGTCGATCAGCGCGAAACCGATCGGGGCGTCGCGCAGCAGGGTGGAGACGATGGCGGCCTCGGACTGTGCGAGGTGCCGCAGCCGCTCCTGCCGGCTGAGGTCGATGACGACGGCGACCCACTCGTAGGGGTCCCAGCGCACGGCGGCCACGGCTGCGAGCACGGGGACCCGGCTGCCGTCCGGGCGCAGGAAGTCCTTCTGGAACAGGATCGAGCCGCTGCGCCGGACGGCGTCGACCGCCCCGGCGTCGCGCTCGGTCTGGTCGGGCGGTGTGATGGCCGGCCAGCGGATGCCGCCGTCGAGGTCGGCGCGGCCGCGGCCCAGGATGCGGAGCAGTTCGTCGTTGGCCTGCTCGATGACCTCCCCGGTACCGGCGGCCATGCCGACGGCATCCCCGTCGAAGAGCGCCTGCAGGCCGCGGGCCTGGCGGACGAGGTCGGCCGAGGCGCCTGCGTCCCTCACGGCGGGGAGTCTGCCAGAGCTCGGCTCGCCGCCAGATCCGCCCCGGACGCGGGATGGCGCACGGCAGGCGCGACGAGGGCGGTGACGGAGCGGGATGCGTCGCCCCGTGACCTGCTCGTCGTCGGTCGCCTCCCGTACCGGCGAGGAGGGTCACGATCCGGCGGAGCGCGTCGACGTCCGGCATGCCTCACGCGTCCTCGACGGTGGGCGGCCCGGTCAGCCGGGTGGTGCGGACAGGTTGCGCCGTGTGGTCTGCAGTGGGGGAGGAGGCACTGCCGTCAGCGTCTCCGGTGGCGCCTCGTTCCGGGTGTAGTCGATGCGGACCCAGGTGACCTTGCGGGACGTCTCGACCGTCCAGCCGTGCGCGCTGCAGATGCGCGCGACCAGGTAGAGGCCGAGTCCGCCGTCGGCGGCGTCCCGGTCGGCGGCGGGAGTCGGCGGCGCCTCGACCGCGGCGTCGCCGACGGTCAGCAGCCAGCAGTGGTCGGAGGCGGTCAGCTCGACCTGCACCGGGGCCCGTCCGTGCCGGAGGGCGTTGGAGGCGAGTTCCTGCACGCACAGCAGCAGGCGCTCCTCGGCTCCCTCCGACACCGGAGCGGTGGCCCAGCGGCGGTCCCCGCCGTGCAGCGCGGCGGCCGCCTGCCGTCGGATGACGGTCACGTCCATCGGTGTGGCCGGCTCCCAGTGCCCCACGGGTACCGCGTCCGGACCCGGTGCCGGCACCGGACGGCGACGCCAGAGCGCCTCACTCATCCGCCCCCGCCCCCGCCCCTCGACCGCACCCGCCCCGAGCTCGGAGCCGCGCCCCTTCAGGCATGGCCGGACCGACGAGGACGCGGGTGCCGGCGGCCGGCGGCCGGCGGCCGGCAGCTGGCCGCCGGACTGACCAGAGACGGTACTCGACGGGTCACGATGAGTTCCTCTCCTCGTATCCTCCGCTCCGGGCGCCCGCTGTGGGCGGCGACTCGCGCCGTGCCCGGGTTCACGGTGCTGCTCGGCATCGCCTACCCGCTGGTGATCACCGGCATCGCTCAGGTCATGCGGACGGCTCCCTGATCGAGGTCGTCGGCACCGTGGTCGGCTCGTCGCTGATCGGTCAGGCCTTCACCGACGCCGGCGACGACCCGCTGCCGCAGTACTTCCCGTTCCGCCTGTCGGCCTCGGACCACGACGGGAGGTGCGTCGGGCGGGTCCGACCTCGGCCCGAACTCCCAGGAGCTGGCCGTCCGGGTCGGGGAGCGCCGCGCCGCGGTCGCTGCACTCGAGGGCGTCGACCCCGCCGACGTCTCGCCGGACGCGGTGACCGCCTCGGCCTCGGGCCTGGACCCGGGCATCGCACCGGAGTACGCGGCCAGCCAGCTCGAGCGCATGGCACGGGAGCGCGGCGTCCCGGTCACCGACGTCAAAGGCACTGCTGACCGCGGCCACCGCGGGCCGCGACCTGGGCGTCATCGGCGCGCCCTACGTCGACGTCCTGGCGCTGAACCTGTCCCTGGATCGCGAGTTCCGCTGATCCGCACCCGTCGGTGCGCACGAAGCGGTCGAGGCGTCCATCGCGACGTGCGGGCACCACGCCCGGCACGGGGCCGGTGCCCATCGGGCCTCGCTCGGTCGACGCCGATCTCGGTCGAGGAAGTCGGAGGAGGCAGGCGTACGCCGGTGCCCAGCGGGCACGCTGCGCACACCGGAGCCGCTGGCATCCCGCAGACCGACGACGACGGAGGCTCGATGACCACACCAGGAGCGGCCGACCCCGGCTCACGGGCGCCGGGGCTGCCCACCGAGCCCACCGTCCGGGTGGGCCGCCCGCCGGTACCCGGTCGCCCGAGACCCCCGTCGACCGAGACCGCCCCGGCGGATCCCGAACCGACACCCCTCGATGAACCCACGGTGACACTGCCCGACGGGGCGCCGCAGCCCGCGCATCGGACGATCCGGTTCGGCACACCGGTCCCGGTCAAGGTCACCGTCGCTCCTCGGGTCCGGCGCCGATACCGGACCCGGCCGTGGATCACCGCGGTCGTTGTCCTCCTCCTCGTGCTCGGAGCGGTCCTGCTGGTGATGCTGTGGCGAGGCGCGACCATCGACGGGGACGTCGACCTCATCGGGCACACCGGGCTGCTCCAGTGGCGCGCCGGCACGGTCACGGGCTGGTAGGCCTGACGCGGATGCTGCCGGCCGCGCCGGACGACGACGTCGCCATGCTCGCCCTCCGCCTGCATCCGCAAGATCCGCCCCGACCCGCGGAGGCCGGACCCAACCGCGCGCCACCCGGCGTGCCCAGCACACCGGCGGACCGACATCCACCTCCGCGCGAGGCATGACCCGAGGCCGCGCAGCGCCGCTCGCTGACCCCCATTTAGACCACCATTGCGCCTCGTTCACCGACGTTCGAGGCTGTTCGCAGTCATTCCGTATCCGGCCTGACCGGCGTGTTCGCCCTCCGGTGAGCCCCCCGAACCCCCTCCGATCGGCGGGCCAAGCGGTCGGTGAGCTCAGAGCCCCGGGCCTGGCGGATGTTGGGCCTGTCCGCAGCCCGATGGTCATGCTGCGCCGAGGGATGGGCGCCGGCGGGAGATGGTTCTCCTGGCCGTGCTGCGTAGGGCAGCGATGTCGCGGATGAACGTGCCGCGGGCGCTGAGGCGGCGGACGATCTCTTGTTGTTCGACTGGGGTGAGGTCGTCGTAGGTGTGTTGTCGCCGGCGAGGGCGCGGTCCACGGCGATCTCGTCGATATCGTCGATCTCGTCGATATCGTTTCACGGGGGGTGAGCGGCATGAGCACCATGCCGATCAGGTCCGCCCGGCCGAGGAGGTCGGCTGCCTCGGGCAGCGCGAACGTCCGGCGCAGTCCCCATGGAGCAACCTCCTGGATGGCTCGGCGCTGCTCGCGCGTCATGGTGAGCACTGGGTCGGCGTCTTCGGCAGTTCGGCCGTGCAGGCACGCGACCGGAAGCCGACCGGGTCGCCGTCCCGCGTGGCCAGCGCCGTCGCCGCGTCCGGGTCCATCGGTCGCCCGGTGACCGCGTCCAGGCCCGCGGTGGTGCGAGGGACGTCGGCGAGCTCGGGGCTGTGCCGCAGTGCTTCCGCAGCCCAAGCCACGGCGAGCCGTTCGGCCAGCGGGGACCGGCACAGGATGCCCCTGCAGACGAGTAAGGGAGTGGCGTACCGCTACCGGTCGAACACCGCAACTGGGATCACAGCGCGTGCGCTGACCTGGTGACGGACGCCCTAGAATCCGGCCTCCCGCTGTGGAGACCATGCGCTGGGCAGAGAGACCATCGGGGAACACGAGGTCCTGCCGGCCGAGAGGGTCCTGACGGCCCCGGGGGCGGCCTGGCACGAGGGAGTGGCGTTATGGATGCAAACGTGGCCGAGAGGCATCGGGTTGTCGTCGTGGGGGGCGGGTTCGGTGGGCTGAACGTCACCCGGGCTCTTGACCGTGCCGATGTCGACGTGACGCTGGTGGACCGGTCCAACCACCACCTGTTCCAACCGTTGCTGTACCAGGTGGCGACGGGCATCCTGCCCCCGGGATTGATCGCTCCGGCGCTGCGCAGCGTGACCAAGAGGGAGCGGAACGCCCGCGTGCTGCTCGCGGACGTGCAGGACCTCGACCTAGACGGGCGGGTGGTCCGTGCCCGGGCACCGGACGGGCGGCTGCTCGAACTGCCCTACGACAGCCTCGTCGTCGCCGCCGGGGCAACCCACTCCTACTTCGGCAAGAACGAGTTCGCCGAGTACGCCCCGGGCATGAAGACCATCGAGGACGCCCGCTACCTGCGGGACGGGATCCTGGCCAAGTTCGAGATGGCCGAGATCGCCACCGATCCGGCTGAGCGAGCGGAGTGGCTGACATTCGTGGTGGTCGGGGCCGGACCGACCGGTGTCGAGCTCGCCGGGCAGATCGCGGAACTGGCGCACACGGTCCTCCCCCGGGACTACCGCTCCGTGGACACGCACCAGGCGCGGATCATCCTGCTGGAGGGCGCAGGGACCGTCCTGCCCCCGTTCCCGCCGAAGCTGCAGGCGTACACCCAGAAGCGTCTGGAGCAGATGGGTGTGGAGGTACGGGTGAACACCCTGGCCGTGGACATGGACCACCAGTCGATCACGGTCAAGGGACCGGACGGGCTGGAGACGATCCGAACGGGCACCCGCATCTGGGCCGCGGGGGTCCAGGCTTCTTCGCTGGCCCGGCTGCTGGCCGAGAAGGTGGGTGTGCGGGCCGACCGAGCAGGCCGAATTCCGGTGGGTCCCGACTGCACGGTGCCGGGCCATCCAGAGGTCTTCGCCATCGGCGACATGGTGTCACTCGACAAGCTGCCCGGGGTGGCCCAGCCGGCGATCCAGGAGGGCAAGTACGTCGGCCGGGTCATCAAGGACCGTCTCGCCGGCCGGCAGACACCGCCTTTCGAGTACTTCGACAAGGGCACCATGGCCACGATCGGCTACCGCTCGGCCGTCGCCGACGCCTTCGGGGTGAAGGTGACCGGCTTCCCGGCCTACGTCATGTGGATCTTCATCCACGTGCTGTACCTGGTGGGCTGGGGCAACCGCCTCGGCACTCTCTACACCTGGGCCCGCGCGCTGTGGCTGACCCACAACCGCGGGAACCTGATCATCTCGTTCCAGGCGGCGCGGGAGGACCTGACCGAGGGCCATACTCCAGCGGGGCGTGCGCCGACCATCCTGCCCCGGAACACGTCTGCTCCCATCCCCGACGCGGAGGAGACCATTCCCGGAGCCCCGCGGGAGGCGGGTAGCACCGGCTGACGCCGGGTCACGCCAGCCGGGGACTGCGCGGACGACGAGCACTCGCACCTGCCCGACGCCGACCAGCGACACCTGGTCGGCGTCGGGTTCGAGAAGCCGGTGCTCAGCCGGGCCAGCCGACAGGCCGGCGCGACCAACGAGCAAGGGGTGGACGGCACGATGCGTCACCTCTGCAGAGTCATGGACCTGTGGCCGCTGCAGGAGTCGCAGCGCCTCCGGGCCGCGCACTGGTTACCGGCCGATCCGCCCGACCTCCTCGCCGCGGCCGCCCAGGTGCCGGCGTTCACCGCCGTCGTCTCACGCCCGAGGCTGCACGTCACTGCTGCGCAGCGGGGTGGTCGGGTCGCCGTCCATCATCCGCTGAAAGGCATCCCGGGCCTCATCGAGGCTCTCCGGTAGGCCTTCTACCACGGGATGCGCTGTAGCGGGCTGAGGAAGTGGACGCGGTGGCCATCTTCCGCGTCGTCCGGCGAGATGGCCTGTCCCGCCGGCATGACGGTGAACAAGCGCGGCCGCCCAGGACGCACTTCTAGTTTCGCCAGCCTCCCAGCCAGCCGTAGTTCCTTGTCGCGAGCTCGACCCAGAGGACTGCGGGCTTCCAGCACGGCTCGAGGCTCGGGTGGGGCTGGTGGCCGAGGTGGACGTGCGCTTGCGACCGCTCAGGCGCCATGACAAATCGTAGGAGCGGTCGCCCGGGCCCGCGCCTGTCATAGCCATCCGCCGACACGGCCCGCCAGACCACACGCGGGAGGCCTACCAGCGCCCGCGCCGAGGTGCGGGCGGGGAGCGCGACCCGAAGGACCCCGTCGGAAGGTTGACTGTTTCTGAAACCGGTTGCATAGTGTCTCAAGACACATGAGGAGGAGTGATGTCCATCCGGGAAGTCGCTGCTCGCGCCGGTGTCTCCCCGGCCACGGTGTCCCGCGTCTTCACGCAGCCCCGAGCGGTCGCTGCCGAGACTCGACGCCGCGTCATGACAGCGGCCGAGGAGCTGCAGTACGCGCCGCATCCAGCAGCCAGTTCCCTCGCGCGGGGGCGGACCGGCAATCTCGGCATCGTCGTCCCCGACATCGCGAACTCCTTCTCGGCGATGATCACCAAGGCGGTCCATCGACAGGCGCGCCGCGAGGGCTATGCCCTCTTCGTCGCCGGGTCCGATGAGTTCGCCAAGGACGAGGTGTCCTCGGCGCGTGCTCTGGCCCAGCAGGTGGACGGGCTGCTGCTCCTCTCCCCACGGATGTCCGATGAGGAACTGACGGCCCTGGGTGAACTGGCTCCCGTCGTCGTGGTCAACCGCCGACTGGATCGGATTCCGGCTGTCCTCACCAACGCGGAGGAGGCCACCGGTCACGCCGTCGAGCACTTGCATGCCCTGGGCCACCGGACGGCGGTCTACCTCGCCGGGCCCGACGGCTATGCCGACCATGTCCGCTCGCGCGGGTTCCGGGACGCCTGCAGCCGGTTGGGGATCGCGACCTCCGAGCTCGGCCGCTTCGAGGCGCGATACACGGCCGGAGTGCGGGCTGCCGATCTCGTCCTCGCCTCCGGTGCCACTGCCGTCGTCGCCTACAACGACGAGATCGCCGCAGGTGCGCTCAACCGGCTCGCGGACCGGGGGGTCGACGTGCCGGGCGACATCAGTGTCATCGGCTTCGACGACACCGGGCTCGCGGAGATGGTGACGCCGAGGCTGACCACCGTGCGCATCCCGGCCGCTGCCGCGGGCACCGCCGCCATCGAGATGCTGCTGGACCTCGTGCGGGGCCGCGGCGACGAGGTGCACAGTCCGCGGGAGGTCTGCGGTGAGCTGGTCGTCCGGTCCAGCACGGGTCCGGCCGCGACCACCGCTGTCCCGGCTCGGCGGTCCGCCCCGTGACCGCCGGACTGCGGTACGAGGCGGCGACGGAGCGTCGGACGTGGATGCTTTCCACGCTGCGGTCGGTGGGCTTCCTGTCGGTCGTCGACCTCGCTCGCCAGCTCGGCGTCTCACAGATGACCATCCGCCGCGACCTCCACGCCCTGGAGAACGGCGGTCACGTCCGGTTGGTGCACGGTGGGGCCAGCCTCACGGCACGCGCCTTGCGGGGCGCCGGTTTCACCGAGGACGACGACGCCGAAGGTCGGGAGGGAGTTGCTGCCTTCGCCGTGGAGCTCGCAGGGGAGACCGACACGATCGCCATCGATGCCGGCGCAACGGGTCATGCGGTGGCCCGGGCGCTCCCGGACGACTTCGGCGGTTGCGTCGTCAGTCATTCCCTGCCCGTACTGCAGTACCTCTCCGAGGGCAGGACGGAGCGGGTGGTCGCGCTCGGTGGCGAGCTGCTCCCCGGTCGACATGCGTTCGTCGGCCCTACGACGGAGGCCGCCACCGCCCAGCTGCGGGTCCGGACGTTCTTCCTCTCCCCGTGCGGGATCGACGCCCGTGGCCTGTACGCGCACTCTTCCGCCGAGGCGAGCGTCGAGCGCCATCTCATGGACATCGCCGACGACGTCGTCGTGGTGGTCACCCGGGAGGTGTTCCGCGCCTCCGCGCCGACACGGATCGCGACGCTCGACCGGATGACGAAGCTCATCACGGACCAGCGGCCCCCGGCCGAACTGGCCTGCGCCCTGCGACGGGTGGGTGTGGTGCCACACGTCGTGGGGGGATGAGCCGTGGACGACGGTCCCGGCCGTCCGCGGGGAGGGACGTGCTCGCCCGAAGGTGCCGCCATCGGCTCCACCTCCCGACGTCGTCCCGGCCGGATCCTGCGGTGTTCGGAAGTGATCGCGAGATGTTCGCTCCCGAGCACCGACGAGCGTTGTGGCGCCCGAACTCTCGCGCTTAACGTGCTCGACGCCATGTGGGTGATGGGCTGCAGGAGCCAAGACGGCGGCCTGACCCGCGCCTGAGGAAATGGGCCGAGAATGGCCCCACTATCGGAAGAAGGCGCCATGGCGGCGAGCCACGCTCACGGAAGTGGCCATTCTCCGAGGACAGCGGGCGGAGCGCGGCGCTCGCCCGCGGTCAACCGCTTCCTGATCAAACTGACGGTGATCTCCACGCTCGGGGGTCTGCTGTTCGGCTACGACACCGGTGTCATCTCCGGTGCGCTGCTGTACATGCGCGACGACCTCGCCCTGACCCCGATCACCGAGGCCGTGGTGGTCAGTTCGCTGTTGTTCCCGGGGGCAGCGTTCGGTGCGCTGCTCGGGGGCAAGCTGGCCGACGTGCTCGGCCGCAAGGGGAGCCTCCTGGTCTGCGCGGGACTGTTCCTCTTCGGCGCACTGATCACGGCCGTTGCACCGAACGTGGCCATCATGACGGCGGGCCGCATCCTGCTCGGCTTCGGCGTGGGTGCCGCTGCGGTGACCTGCCCGCTGTACCTCGCGGAGATGGCACCGGCCGATCGACGCGGGCGCATGGTCACCATCAACGAGCTGATGATCGTGACCGGGCAGTTCCTCGCCTTCGCCATGAACGCACTGCTGGATGCCGTCATCGAGGACGCCAACGTCTGGCGCTGGATGCTGGGCGTCGCCACCATCCCCGCGGTGGCGCTGTTCGTCGGCATGTTCTTCCTGCCGGACTCGCCCCGCTGGTACGCCGTCCGCGGGCGGCTGAACGACACCAGGCAGGTCCTGGGCCTGAGCCGGGACCCGGCGGAGGCGGCCGAGGAGTACAACGTCATCGCCGAGCACGCGAAGCGGGACACCTCCGAGGACAAGGGTGCGGCCCTGCGCGACCTCCGGGCGTTCCCCTGGATGCGCCGCATCCTCTGGATCGGTTGTGGGCTGGCGACGGTGCAGCAGGCGACCGGCATCAACACGGTCAACTACTACGCACCGACCATCCTGGAGTCGACCGGCCTGGGGGCCAGCGCGTCGCTGATCCTGACCATCACCGTTGGTGTGGTCGCGATCATCGGGACCGTCCTGGGGATCTACCTGATCGGCCGCATCAACCGGAGGCCGCTGCTGCTCACCGGGTTCACCGGTGTCGCGGCCGGGCATGCCGTCCTCGCCCTGTCCTTCCTGCTCCCCGAGTCGGCGTTCCGGAGCTACCTCATCCTGGCCGCGATGCTGCTGGTCGTCTTCTTCGTCCAGACGTTCATCGGCACGCTGGTGTGGCTGTTGCTCTCGGAGATCTTCCCGATGACGATCCGGGGCTTCGCGATGGGGATCGCGGTGTTCGTGCTGTGGACGGTGAACGCGGCGATCTCCTTCGCGTTCCCGCCGCTGGTCGCCGCGCTGGGTGCGACCCCGACGTTCGGGCTCTTCGCGTTGATCAACGTCGGTTCGTGGTTCTTCGTCAAGAAGTACGCGCCCGAGACCCGTGGTCGCTCGCTCGAGGAACTCGAGGACGACTTCCGGACGCACGACCCGGAGCACTTCGTCCACGAGGCCCCGGCCGGCGTCCGCGGCGGCTGAGGTCGGGTCCCCTCATCCGTGCGGTAGCGAGAGGCGGAGAACACCATGGAGGAGGCCGTGGACGTCTTGGCCCTGGGGCGCTGTGGGGTCGACGTCTATCCCCTGCAGGTCGGCGTGGGGCTGGAGGAGGTCGAGACGTTCGGCAAGTTCCTCGGCGGCAGCGCGGCCAACGTGGCGGTCGCCGCTGCACGCCTCGGCCACTCGGTCGCTCTGGTCACCGGGGTCGGCGACGACCCGTTCGGCCGGTTCGTGCGGCGGGCCCTGCGCGAGCTGGGCGTCGACGACGGTCTCGTGGTGGTCGACCCGGCCCACCCGACGCCGGTCACCTTCTGCGAGATCTTCCCTCCCGACGACTTCCCGCTGTACTTCTACCGCCGGCCCACCGCCCCGGACCTGCAGATCCGTCCCGAGGACCTGGACACCTCGGCCATCCGGGACGCCGGCCTGTTCTGGGCGACGGTGACCGGCCTGTCCGAGGAGCCGAGCCGGTCGGCCCACCACGCCGCGTGGGAGGCCCGGGGCCGGCGCCGGCACACCGTGCTCGACCTGGACTACCGGCCGATGTTCTGGGCCTCGCGGGAGGAGGCCACGGCGCAGGTGCGCGCGGCCCTCCCCCACGTCACGGTCGCCGTCGGCAACCGGGAGGAGTGTGAGGTCGCGGTCGGGGAGACCGATCCCGACCGCGCGGCGGACGCCTTGCTGGAGGCCGGTGTCGAGCTGGCCGTGGTCAAGCAGGGGCCGAAGGGGGTCCTGGCCAGGACCCGGTCGGAGCGGGTGGTGGTGCCACCCACGCCGGTGGAGGTGGTCAACGGGCTCGGCGCCGGTGACGCGTTCGGCGGGTCGCTGTGCCACGGCCTGCTGGCCGGCCTGCCGCTGGAGCAGGTGCTGCGCAACGCCAACGCCGCCGGCGCCATCGTCGCCTCCCGGCTGGAGTGCTCCACCGCGATGCCGACCGCCGCCGAGATCGACGCCCACGTCGCCGCCTCCCTGGGAGGGACCCGTGTCTGATACTGCCTTGCCCCCGACCGAGGTCCTCGCCCCGCCGAAGTGCAGCACGTACGCCGAGGTCACCGAGCTGCGCAGCCGCGATCCGCAGGCCATCGGCCGGGCCCTGGCCGCGCGCCGCCGGCGGCCGGCGTTCCTCCCCGAGGACGGTCGGCTCATGCTCGTCGCCGCCGACCACCCGGCCCGCGGCGCCCTGTCCGCCCAGGGGCGGCCGACGGCGATGAACAGCCGCACCGACATGCTGGACCGGCTGCGGACCGCGCTGGCCCGCCCCGGCGTCGACGGCCTGCTCGCCACCGCGGACGTCGCCGAGGACCTGCTGCTGCTCGGTGCGCTCGAGGAGAAGGTCGTGGTGGCCTCGATGAACCGTGGCGGGCTGGCCGGTGCCAGCTTCGAGCTCGACGACCGGATGACCGGTTACGACGTCGCCGGGGTGATCGCAGCGCGGTTCGAGGCGGCCAAGATGCTCAACCGGATCGACCTCGACGACCCCGGCACGGTGCGGATGCTGGAGACCGCCGGCCGCACCATCAGTGAGCTGGCCCGTGCCGGGATCGTGATGATGCTCGAGCCGTTCCTGTCCCGGCGGGTCGACGGCCGGGTGGTCAACGACCTCAGCCCCGACGGGGTGATCAAGTCGGTGCACATCGCCCAGGGGCTCGGCGCGACGTCGGCCTACACCTGGCTCAAGCTGCCGGTGGTCGCCGAGATGGAGCGGGTCATGGACGCGACCACGCTGCCCACCCTGCTGCTCGGCGGGGACCCCTCCCGCCGACCGGAGGAGACCTACGTGCAGTGGCGCGACGCCCTGGCGCTGCCGGCCGTCCGCGGCCTGGTCATCGGCCGCACCCTGCTCTACCCGCCGGACGACGACGTCGCCACCGCCGTGGACACAGCGACCGCACTGGTCCACTGACCAATCTCTCAGTACCTCAGCTCAGGAGACGACATGACCACCGCAGGATGCCCGGTCCCGCGCACGAGTCCTAGCGAGCTTCCCGGCCGTGAGTGAGTTCCCGCCGCCGGCCGACCTGGAGACGGTGCGGCTGACCGTCTCCCAGGCCGTGGTGCGCTTCCTGGCGCAGCAGTACACCGAGCGCGACGGGCAGCGGCAGCGGCTGTTCGCCGGTTGCTTCGGCATCTTCGGGCACGGCAACGTCGCCGGGCTCGGCCAGGCGCTGCTGCAGGCCGAGGTCGACGAGCCCGGCACCCTCCCCTACGTGCTCGGGCGCAACGAGCAGGCCGTCGTGCACACCGCCGTGGCCTACGCCCGGGCCAAGGACCGGCTGCAGGCCTGGGCGGTGTCCACCAGCGTCGGCCCGGGCTCGACGAACACGCTCACCGGCGCGGCACTGGCGACCATCAACCGGCTGCCGGTGCTGCTGCTCCCGGCCGACACCTTCGCCACCCGCTCGGCCGGCTCCCTGCTGCAGGAGCTGGAGCGGCCCGACAGCGGCGACGTGACCGTCAACGACGCGTTCCGGCCGGTGTCGCGGTACTTCGACCGCATCTGGCGGCCCGAGCAGCTGCCCGGCGCGCTGCTGGGCGCGATGCGGGTGCTCACCGACCCGGCCGAGACCGGTGCGGTCACCCTCTGCTTCCCGCAGGACGTGCAGGCCGAGGCGTTCGACTGGCCGGTCGAGCTGTTCGCCGAGCGCACCTGGCACGTCGGCCGGCCGCTGCCCGAGCCGGCCGCCCTGCAGCGCGCCGTCGACGTCATCCGCTCGGCCCGCCGGCCGCTGGTCGTCGCCGGCGGCGGGGTCGTCTACTCGCAGGCCACCGAGGCGCTGGACGCCTTCGCGACCGCCACCGGCATCCCGGTCGGGCAGACCCAGGCCGGCAAGGGTGCCCTGCCCTACGACCACCCGCAGTCGGTGGGCGCGATCGGCTCCACCGGGACGACGGCGGCCAACGCGCTGGCCCGCGAGGCCGACGTCGTCATCGGGATCGGCACCCGCTACCAGGACTTCACCACCGCCTCGCGCACCGCCTTCAACGACCCCGGCGTGCGGTTCGTCAACGTCAACGTCGCCGCGATGGACGCCGCCAAGCACGCCGGCGTGACCGTGCAGGCCGACGCGCGGGAGACCCTCACCGCGCTCACCGACGCGCTGGCCGGCTGGTCGGTCGACGACGCCTACCGGGCCCGCACCGCGGAGCTCGCCGCCGAGTGGGAGGCCACCGTCGAGGCCGCGTACCACCCGGAGGTGCCCAGCGCCGGCGAGGGCGGCCGGCTGACCCAGAACGAGGTCATCGGGGTCGTCAACGAGGTCTCCGCCCCACGCGACGTCGTGGTCTGCGCAGCGGGGTCCATGCCCGGGGACCTGCACAAGATGTGGCGGGTCCGCGACCGCAAGGGCTACCACGTCGAGTACGGCTACTCGACCATGGGTTATGAGATCCCCGGTGGCATCGGCATCCGGATGGCCAGCCCCGACCGCGACGTGTTCGTCATGATCGGCGACGGCTCCTACCTGATGATGCCGACCGAGCTGGTCACCGCCGTCCAGGAGGGCGTCAAGATCGTCGTCGTCCTGGTCCAGAACCACGGCTTCGCCTCGATCGGCGCCCTGTCGGAGCAGCTGGGGTCCCAGCGCTTCGGCACCCGCTACCGCTACCGCGCGGCCAACGGCCGGCTGGAGGGCGATGTGCTGCCGGTGGACCTGGCCGCCAACGCCGCGAGCCTCGGCGTCGACGTCCTCATCGCCCAGGACGGGCCCAGCCTCGAGGCGGCGCTGCGCAAGGCAAAGGCGAGCGACCGGACGACGGTCGTGCACGTCGAGACCGACCCGCTCATCGACGCGCCCTCCAGCCAGTCGTGGTGGGACGTGCCGGTCAGCGAGGTCTCGACGCTGTCGAGCACGCAGGAGGCCCGCGCCGTCTACGACCGCTGGAAGGCCGTCCAGCGTCCCTTCCTCGGTCCGTCCCAGCCGTGACCCACCCGCACCCCGCCGTGAACCACCCGTCCCAGAGGAGGACCGCATGAGCGCGGACAGCCAGGTCGCGCCCGCACCGCAGCAAACGGAGGGTCGAGCGTGACCACCGCCGAGACCTCCGCGGGCGTCCTGCCGGCCATGGCCGAGGTCCCCGCCGCTGAGCTGCGCGTGGCCGTGCTCGGTGTCGGGATGATGGGTGCCGACCACGTGGCCCGCCTGTATAGCCGCATCTCGGGTGTCTCCGTGGTGTCGGTCAGCGATGCGTTCACCGAGAAGGCCGAGCAGGTGGCGGCCGCGGTGCCCGGTTGCCGGGTGGTCGGTGACCCGCTGGCCGCGATCGCCGACGACGACGTCGACGCCGTCCTCATCGCCACGCCGGGCCAGTACCACCAGGAGCAGGTGCTGGCGTGCATCGAGCGGGGCAAGCCGGTGCTGTGCGAGAAGCCGCTGACCATGGACGCCGGGAGCTCACTGGCCCTGGTGCGGGCCGAGGACGAGTACGCGGCGCGCACCGGCCGCCGGCTGGTCACGGTGGGCTTCATGCGCCGGTTCGACCCCGAGTACGCCGAGCTCAAGGCGCTGCTCGACGCCGGGGGGCTCGGCGAGCCGCTGCTGGTGCACTGCGCGCACCGCAACGCCGCCGTCCCGCCGCACTTCACCAGCGAGATGATGGTCAGCGACTCGGTGGTGCACGAGGTCGACGTCGCCCGGTTCCTGCTGGACGAGGAGATCGCCGCGGTCACGGTGCTCCGGCCGCGGGCGACCCGGCACGCCGTCGCCGGCCAGTCCGACCCGCTGCTGGTGCTGTTCGAGACCACCGGTGGCCGGATGGTCGACGTCGAGTGCTTCGTCAGCACCGGCGTCGGCTACGAGGTGCGCACCGAGGTGGTCGGCGAGGACGGCAGCGCGATGATCGGCCTCGACCAGAGCCTGGTCCGGCAGGCCGGCGGGGCGTCGGGCGCGACCCGCTCGACGAGCATCGCGCCGGACTTCCGGCAGCGCTTCGGCCGCGCCTACGACATCGAGCTGCAGCGGTGGGTCGACGCCGCCCGCCGCGGCGAGATCGACGGCCCGGGCGCGTGGGACGGCTACGCCGCCCAGGCGGTGTGCGCGGCCGGCGTCGACGCGCTGCGCACTGGCCGGCGCACCCCGGTCCGGCTGGCCGACCGGGAGGAGGTTGTGCGATGAAGGCGCCCTTGTTGCTGCACGGTGTGCTTCCCACGCGCGCGTCCGAGTCGGTCCCGCCGGTGCGTGGGCTCAGCCTGTCTCTGAAGGAGAGGTCGCGGTGAGGATCGCGCTGGACCCGCAGATGCTGCGCGACGTCCCGCTGCTCGAGCTGCCCGACGTGGTGGCCGGCATGGGCTACGAGTGGATCGAGCTCTCGCCCCGCGAGGACTTCGTCCCGTTCTTCAAGCACCCGCGGGTGGACACCGCCACGGTGCGGGCCCTCCGCTCCAGGCTGGCCGACGCCGGCGTCGGGGTCACCTCGCTGCTGCCGGTGATGCGCTGGTCGGGCCCGGGCGAGGTGGAGCGGCAGGCCGCCGTCCGCTACTGGAAGCGGGCGATCGAGATCTGCGTCGAGCTCGGCGTGGACACTCTCAACTCGGAGTTCAACGGCCGGCCCGAGGCGCCGGAGCTCGCCGAGGCGATGTTCTGGCGGTCGATGGAGGAGCTGCTGCCGACCTTCGAGCGCGAGGGCGTCAAGCTCGCACTCGAGCCGCACCCCGACGACTTCATCGAGCTCGGCCACCCGGCGGTCGACATGGTGCGCGGCATCGACTCGCCGTGCGTCAGCTTCCTGTACTGCCTGCCGCACACGTTCCACCAGGGTGACGACGCGGCCGGGATCATCGCCTCCGCCGGCGACCTGCTCACCCACGTGCACGTCGCCGACTCGATGGACCACCGTGCCTCGGACGGGCTGCGCTACATCACCAACCCCCCGGGCAACACCGTCCGCGTCCACCAGCACATGGAGCTCGGCCGCGGTGACGTGGACGCCGACGAGGCCTTCGCCGCGCTGGCGGGGATCGGCTTCGACGGCGTCCTCACGACCTGCGTCTTCGGCTGGGACGACGAGGCCCGCGAGTCCGGCACCCGGATGCTGTCGGCCATCCGCGAGCTGGTCGACAAGCACTTCGGCGGCACGGCGCTCCCCGGGGCCGGCGCGACCGGCCCTGGCGCCGGCCCGTCCCGGCCGAACCTCCCGCAGACACCGCTACCCGATGACACCGCACCCTGACCGACCGCTGCCGCACGGTGCAGATGGGAGGCTCGCAAGGTCATCACCTCTCGCTACGACGAGAGCCCCTCCGGCGCCGACGTGCTGGACGAGGCCCTCAGCGTCCGGGCGACCGGAACCACCGTCGTCCTGAAGGCGCGCAGCCGCGGGTCGCGGGGCAGGGACCGACCCGCCTCCTGACCCAGGGTGACCCCGACGGGTCGGACAACACGAGCCAGCCGGATCGATCGGGGTGGGCGAGGCGGGCGGGTCCGGGTCGCCGACGGTGGGGTACGCGCTGAGGATGTGACACCCCGTGAACCCAGCCGGACGTCCGGTTCGGCCAGCTGATCCCTCACCACCTACGCGAGGAGAAGACCATGACCGAGCAGAGCGTCCTGAGCACACCCGCCGGCGCCGCGTCCCCTCCTACCCGGCTGATGCTCATCGGTGGGAACTGGGTCGAGGCCGTCGACGGCGAGTGGCGGGAGATCACCAGCCCGGGCCGCCGCGGCCATGTCCTCGCCCGCGTGCCGCGCGGCAACGCCACGGACGTCGACCGCGCCGTCGCCGCCGCCCGGGAGGCCTTCTCCGCCTGGCGCGACCAGCACTTCAAGGAGCGCCAGCGGGTGTTGCTGCGGATCGCCGACGCCCTCGAGGGCCGTGCCGAGGAGCTGGCCCGGGTCACCGCCGCCGACACCGGGAACGCGCTGCGCACCCAGGCGCGCCCCGAGGCGGGGTTGCTGGTGGATCTGTTCCGCTACTTCGGTGGTGTCGCCGGGGAGGTGAAGGGGACGACGCTGCCGGCCGGGGCGTCGCAGCTGCAATACACCCGCCAGGAGCCGCTCGGGGTGGTCGGCGCGATCCTGCCGTGGAACTCGCCGCTGATGATTGCCGGCTTCAAGGTCCCGGCGGCGCTGGCCGCGGGGAACACCATCGTGCTTAAGGCCGCCGAGGACGCCCCGCTGTCCATCCTGCTGATGGCCGAGATCTGCGAAGAGGTCCTGCCCCCCGGTGTCCTGAACGTGGTCACCGGCACCGGACGCAATGCGGGCAACGCTCTGGTCGAGCATCTCGGTGTCGACAAGATCTCCTTCACCGGCTCCACCGAGGTAGGCCGCGGCATCGCCGCCCGGGCGGGGGAGCGGCTGGCCCACCTCTCGCTGGAGCTGGGCGGCAAGAACCCCTCGATCGTGTTCCCCGGTGCGGTGACCGACGAGCTCATCGAGGGTCTGGTGCTGTCCTCGCGGATCAGCCGGCAGGGCCAGAGCTGCACCGCCGGCTCGCGGCTGTACCTGCACCGCGACGTGCACGACGAGGTGCTCGCCCGGTTGTCGGAGCGGCTGGGGTCGATGCAGGTCGGGAACCCGCTGGACGAGAGCAGCGACATCGGCGCGGTGATCAACGAGACCCAGTTCGACTCCATCACCGACTACCTGGAGGACGGGCTGGCCGATCCCGCGCTGCACGTCGAGGTGGGCGGGTTGCCGCCGACCAGCGGGCCGCTGGCCGAGGGGTTCTTCCACGTGCCGACGCTGTTCTCCGGCGGTGACAACAGCTTCCGCCTGGCCCGCGAGGAGATCTTCGGTCCCGTGGTCGTCGCCATCGCCTGGACCGACGTCGACGACGTCGTCCGCATGGCCAACGACACTGCCTACGGGCTGGGAGCCTACGTCTGGTGCCAGGACATCGACCTGGCGATCACCACCGCGCACCGATTGGAAGCCGGGTGGGTGCAGGTCAACCAGGGCGGTGGGCAGGTCGTGGGCCAGTCCTACGGCGGCTACAAGCAGAGCGGCATCGGCCGGGAGGTGTCCCTCGAGGGCATGATCGCTGGCTTCACCCAGACCAAGCAGGTCAACGTGCGCCTGGGCCACGGAGCCACCCCGGCTCCCCGGACAGGATCCTGAGCAGGCGTCCCACAGCACCGCCACCCAGGCCAGCGGCTCTGAGATCTGCACGCCGACTGATCAGCCGCGCCAGGCTTCATGGCGTGGTTGGCATCTGCTCCCGACGGAGGCCCCCAGGAGTGGCTCACATGGGGCGGCTCAGGCCGGCAGGGGACCGGCCGGCGCCGGCGCGACGCGACTCCGCCGGCGTCGGCTGCTCGGGACCGCCTGCGTGGGGACCGCGCACTCGCTCAGACTCGGGGACGCCGGGACCACTCTCGGTCGTCCCGAGTGGTCTTGGTGCCAGGATTGTCCGAGGGCTCCGCCCGGCCACGGCCGGGCTCCTCGCGCAGGCGGCGACGGTGCCGAAGGTCCTTGGCCCGGTCCGGGGTGGAGGATGACGAGGTGACCCGTCGCAGCCGGGGAGCCGCGCTGCGCCTCCCGCGCCCGGCGGCGGAGTTCGTGCTCCGCGTGCGTACGCGGGGCCGGTCCGCGGCCTTCCGCGCCGGTCGGATGACCGGCGCCACGGTGGCCGCCTTCCTCATCGCCCAGCGCGTCGGACTGCACGACCCGCCTCCGATCATCGCCGCGCTCACGGCGCTCCTCGTGGTGCAGGCCACTCTCACCAGCACCCTGCTCAACGGGCTGCAGCGCGTGGCGAGCGTCGTGGCCGGTGTCGCCCTGGCGGTCGCCGTCGTCGGCGTGGTCGGGTTGACGTGGTGGAGCCTTGGGGCGCTCGTCGCGGCGTCCATCGTCGTGGGGCAGCTGCTGAGACTGGGGCCGCACCTGGTGGAGGTGCCCATCAGCGCGATGCTGGTCCTCGGGGTCGGCACGGCGGGGGTGGAGTCGGTCGGGGGTGGGCGGGTCGTCGAGACGCTGATCGGCGCCGCGGTCGGCATGCTCGTCAATCTGCTCTTCCCACCCGCGGTACAGACCCGGTATGCGGGGCAAGCCGTGTACAAGTTCGCCAGCGAGATCGCCGGCCTCCTCGACGATGCTGCGGCCACCCTGTCGGCCGGACCGGTGACCGCCGAGGACTCGACGCGCTGGCTGGAGGATGCCCGGCGCCTCAACCGGCACGCGCCACGGGTGGACCGGGCGCTGGCCCATGCCCAGGAGAGCCGCCGCCTCAACGTGCGGGCGCTGCAGACCGCGCCGATCGGCCCGGGGATGCGGCGGGGACTGGACGCACTCGAGCACACCTCGGTGTCGCTGCGGACCCTCTTCCGCGCCCTCGACGACGCCACCCGGGAACGGACGGGAGTGGCGGAGGACCCCGCCTACGCCGAGGCCATTCAGCGGATCACCGTCAGCCTGCTGGCGCGCATGAGCAGCGCAGTGCGCGAGTTCGGGAGCCTGCTTCTCACCGAGGTGGGCGCCGGTGCGGGATGGGAGCGGCAACGACTCGCCGGGGCGCTCGACGCCCTGCGCAGCGGGCGGTCCCTGATGCAGGACCTCCTTCACGACCCGCGCAGCCGCGCCGGTCTGTGGGGACTCAACTCCGCTCTACTGACGACGGTCGACCGGATGCTCGCCGAGCTCGACCCGGCCGACCGGGCCCGAACGCCAGAGCCCCCCGCGGACTCCTTCCGCGCTCGACGCGTCGCCTTGCAGGCGTCCGACCGGTTGCGGCTCCTCCGCCGGTCGCCGACCGGCGGGGGAGCCGTCCCGCCGCCCATGCTGGGCCGCGACCCGCGCCGATGACCTCCCACCGGAGCCCGGTCAGCGGGGCGTGGTCACGGCTGGACCGGCACTACCGGACCGACCGCAGGGCGGCAGCTTCAGCGAGGAGGCGAGGCGGAGCAGAAGCGCTCCAGGCCACGGCCGGGTCGCCCGACGCTCAGCCCTTCAGGGCGACGCCCCTGTCGTAGCCGAGCCGGTCCAGCGTCACCGCTATGGCCGGCTGTGGATCTCGCCGGAGCCGAACTCGCAGCGACGGGGGGCGCCGGCCACCTGGATCGCGCCGACCAGTGGCAGCGCCCGCTCCACCAGCTCGACCAGGTTCCCCTCGCCGATCTGGGTGTAGTGGAGATCGAGGTCAACGACCTCGTGCATCGTTGGCGGCGGGTGGTCGATCAACTCGGTCAGTGCTGATTCGATCACCCGGCGGTGTCGGCCAGTAAAGCTCCCGGTTGGCAAACAGCGACCAGCCAATTGAATATGAGGACCACCCACTACCCCGGGGAAGTGGGCACGCAGCAGGTCGGGATTTCGCCACCTCTGCCGGCCGGTAGCGAAGCGGGTGGCGGCGGTGATGGCCGGCTCTGGCACATCAACTGCCGGTCATCGGCCTTCAGCGCAGCGCCACCTCCACTGTCGGCTCGGTCGAGCACCGGCGCCCGGCGCCGAACGACTACCGGCCGGCGACGACCTCCTCGAGAGCGGCGGCGAGCTCCTGGGGGTGGGTGATCTGCAGGTTGTGGCCCGCGTCGTACTCGCTCACGTGCCAGCCGGGCTGCGTGCGCACCCGCTCGTGGAAGGGTGCGATCGTCGGCAGCACCGGGTTCGTGCAGCTGAGGTAGAACCGGGGACGTCCCGCCCAGCGCCCACCGTCGAAGTCCAGCGGGTCGTCGTAGGTCCCGCCGGGGTGCGGGGTGAGCCGCCGCTCCACCCACGCGGCGTCGGCTCCGGCCAGCCCGAAGATGCTCGGGTCCGGCGGGGGGATCACACCGGAGCGTTCGATCGCCGCCCGTCGCTGCTCCCGGACCTCCGGGGGGTTGCCCGTCGACCAGCACTCCCCGGGCGTGGGGACGACGGCGTCGAGGTAGACCAGCGGTCCCACCTCGTCGGCGAGTCGGTCGGCGGCCCCGGTGACCACCAGCCCGCCATAGCTGTGCCCCACGAGCACCGCGTGCCGGCACTCCTCGGCGCGGACGGCGGTGACGACGTCCTGGACGTGGGTGGCCAGGGTGACGTGCGGGGACAGTTGGTGCGCCCGCTCGCCCAGTCCGGTGAGCGTGACGGTGACCACCCGGTGCCCGGCGCCCCACAGCAGCGGGAGCAGCAGGCGCCAGCACCAGGAGCCGCCCCACGCGCCATGCACGAGGACGATGTCGGCCATCCTCGGATCGTGCCACCAGCCGGACCCGGGGTGGGGCTGCCCCTGCACCGCGCACCCGGCCTGCGGACGCCGCTTGCGGCCAGCGGGGAGACCGCCGCCGCGCAGCGGCTGCAGTTCACCGCCGGTAGAGGGCCCGCCTGTTCACCGCCGAGTCCGGGCCCCCCGTGTTCGACACCGAGGAGATCCTGACCCGCTGGTGGCCGGCGTCGAGGTCGAGATCGCTCCCCGTCGCGGCCGTTCCTTCGCCGAGGCGACAGTCGGTGGCGAGCATGAAGCCCACGAGGTCTGGCGCGGCGCGCCGTACGAATGCCCGCTCTACCTTCGGCTGTCCCCTGGAGGAGAAGCGCGGAACGATACGGTCTCGGTCACCAGCAGCCCCACGGAGATGAGGTTGGCGAGCAGCGCGCCCCCGGAGAGTGACACGACGCTGGCGGTGGCTCCGGCGGTGAGTCCCTCGGATGAGATCTGTGCGGCGTACACCCACATGAAGGTGGCCGCGATCAACTGGAGGTCCGCCACGAGGCTGGTTGCCAGGTGCACCGCACCCAGATGGGTCCGGTCACCGAACTTGAGCGCTGTGGCGATCAGGTTGATCACCACGGCCGTGAAGAGCTCGTACTCGTTGTGTACGGCGGGGTCGGAGATGTCACCGACGAAGAACCCGAAGTTCAACGTGGCGGCGAGCACCACGAAGAACCCGAAGATCACCTGGGCGAGGTTCATGCGATCCCCATGGGTGCCGGAGAGAGGTGTCCACCTGCCGTCGAGGGCCGCGGCCTCGTCGTCCGGTCGAGGGCCGCCTGGGCCCGACCTGGGGCACGGCTGCTGCCTTCTGCAGGTGACCGCAGGTCGCTCACCGGAGGAGCCCGGTTCCCAGCAGGACGAGCCCCGCTCCGACAACAGCAAGGGCTGTCCGGGTGATCACGTGCCGGGGGGCGTGTTCCCCGGGCAGGGCGACGTAGTAGAGGTAGCCGGCGTAGACGACCAGCGCCATGCCGCCGACGATCAGCACGATCGCGAGGGTGGCGCCCAGGGCCTCAGCCATGTCGACGATCACGCCTGCGGCCGGTGCTCATTGCACGTCAACGAAGCGCTCGACGTCGGCCGGGCGTCCGGCGATGACGATGACGCTGCCGTAGGTCAGCACGGTGTCGTAGTCGGCGTGGGTGAACGACGTCTGGGTCTCCGGCTTCACGGAGACCACGGTGACGTGGTGCTTCTTGCGCAGCCCGGACTCACCCAGGGGCACCCCGACCAGCTCCCGTGGTGGCTTGGTCTTGGCGAACACCCACTGGGGATCGAGTTCCACCCAGTCCAGCAGCCGGCCGGCCACCAGGTGGGCGATCCGCTCGCCCATGTCCTGCTCGGGAAAGACGACGTGGTGGGCGCCGATGCGCTCGAGGATGGTCGCCTGCTGGCGGCTGACCGCCTTCGCCCAGATGTCGCGGATCTCCAGCTCGGCCAGCAGCGCGGTGGTGAGGATGCTGGCCTCCAGGTCGTTACCGATGGCCACCACGACGCGCGGGAAGTCGGCGATGCCGATCTCGGTGAGCGCGTCGGGGTCGGTGGAGTCGGCGATGACGACCTGGCCGAGTCGCCCGGACAGCCGCTGGACGATGTCGGGCCGGTGGTCCACGGCCAGGACCTCGGTGCCGCCGCGGGCCAGTTCCAGGGCCAGGGCAGTGCCGAACCGGCCCAGCCCGATGACGGCGACGGGGTCCTTGTGGCTAGCCAACGATGGTCCTCTCCTCGGGGAGCCGGTGGCGGCGGGCCCGCTCGCGCAGCGCCAGCCCGGACGCGAGGGTCAGCGGCCCGATCCGGCCGACGTACATGAGCAGCACGAGCAGCACCTGCCCGGCCGGCGGCAGGTCGGCGGTGATGCCGGTGGACAGGCCGACGGTGGCGAACGCGGACACCACCTCGAACAGCACCTGGTCGAAGGTGAAGTCGGTGAGCGCCTCCATCAGGAAGGTGGCGACGGCGACCACGCCGATGCCCAGCAGCGCGATGGCCAGCGCCTGACGCTGGTTGGCCGCCGGCACCTTTCGGCGGCCGACCTCGACGTCGGGGTCGCCGCGCATCTCGGCCCACAGCACGTAGGCCAGCAGGCCGAAGGTGGTGACCTTGATGCCACCGGCGGTGCCGGCGCTGCCGCCGCCGATGAACATCAGCCCGTCGGTGAGCAGCAGCGTCTCGGGCTGGTAGGCGGCGATGTCGAGGTTGTTGAACCCGGCGGTGCGGGGCATCACCGCGGCGGTGAACGCGGCTAGGAGCTTCGCGCCCGTGCTGAGCGGGCCCAGGGTGTCGGGGTTGCCGCTCTCGGCGACCAGGAAGCCGGCCGTGCCGACGACGAGCAGGGCGCCGGTGACGATGACGGTGATCTGGGTGAGCACCGACCAGCTCTTGGGCGTGCGCCACTCGCGGGCCAGCTCGAAGATCACCGGGAAGCCCAGCCCGCCGAGGATGACCGCGGCGCAGACGGTGAGGCTGATCCACGGGTCGGCGACGTAGGGCATGAGGTTGTCGGCGTCGAGCCCGAACCCGGCGTTGTTGTAGGCCGAGACGGCGTGGAACACCCCGTAATAGGCCGCCGACAACGGCGACCGGCCATAGCCGGTGGCGAACCGCACCGCGAGCACGACCGCGACCACGGCCTCGGTCGCGAGGCTGAAGACCACGACCCGGCCGATGACCCGGCGCACGTCGGCGGCCGACAGCGCCTTCGTCTCCGCCTGGGCGATGAGCCGCGCCCGCAACCCCAGGCGGCGGGACACCAGCAAGGCGAACAGGGTCGCCAGCGTCATGATGCCCAGCCCGCCGACCTGGATGCCCAGCAGGATGACCGCCTGTCCGAACCCCGACCAGTAGGTACCGGTGTCGACCGTGACCAGGCCGGTCACGCACACCGCCGAGGTTGCGTGAAACAGCGCGGTGAGGAGGTCGGCGCGCCCGGGCCCTGCGGTGGCGACCGGCAGGGACAGCAGCCCGGTGCCGACGAGGACGGCAGCCGCAAACGCGCCGGCGATGACCCGGCCAGGGTGGTGGAAGCCCTTGGAGGAGTGCGGTCGCACGGCCCGACCGTGCAACGCCTGGGTCACCGCAGCCCGACCCGAGGGAGGCCACTGCTGACGTGCTCGGCGCGACCGTGGCACAGGAACGCCGTCGCCGAGGGGCTGGCGGTCCGGCCCGGTCCTGCCGCGGTGGGTCCCGAGGCTGCTGCACCGGTCGGCACATCGGCCGTAGATCGGTCTGCGCGCACGCGATCAGCCGGTCTTCGCGGGGGAATGGCGAGGTCGGCCGACGTCGTGTCCCGGCCCCAGCCACCACCGGGACGCTCATCAGTGCTCGGCGCAGCGCCGGGCGAGTCCACCGTCAACCATCCCTCCGCCGCTCCTCGATGGCCCACGATGCCGGGCCGACAGGAGCGCGAACGTGGGCATCCGTACGGCCGCCGGGCGACCGCGGGCCGACGCGGGGCCGGCCCCGGCCCACGATGCGCGCCCGAGGACACGGGCGGCTGAGAGCGAGCCGGACCTTGACGAATTCTTAGCGCCGGCCCGTCACGCTGCCGGCCCCGGTCGGTCTGATGCGGCGCGCCGGTCCGAGGGGCACGCGGCGCACCGCACGCCTCCTGCGGTGACGGCGACCGAGCCCTGCGGCGCGTCGGTGCGGCCGTGGCCGCGTCACGGGGTGAAGCGGTACCCCATCCCGGACTCGGTGCGCAGGTAGCGGGGGTGGGCAGGGTCCGGCTCCAACTTGCGGCGGAGCTGGGCGAGGTAGACGCGCAGATAGTGGGTCTCCTTCTCGTAGGCAGGACCCCACACCGTCTGCAGCAGCTGCCGCTGTCCGATCAACCTGCCCGGGTGGCGGATCAGCGGCTCCAGCAGCGCCCACTCGGTCGGGGTCAGCCGCACCGGGGCGCCGCCCACGGTGACCCGGCGGTTGGCCAGGTCGACGGTGAAGTGGTCGGTGGTGACGACCGGGTCCGTGGGCTCGCCAGGACCACGGCGGAGCGCGGCGCGCAGCCGGGCGAGGAACTCGCTCATGTCGAAGGGCTTGGTCACGTAGTCGTCGGCGCCGGCGTCGAGCGCGCGGACCTTGTCCTGGCTGTCCGCGCGGGCGGAGAGCACCAGCACCGGGCCGGCGTAGGAGGGGCGCAGCGCGGCGAGCACCTCGGTGCCGTCGAGGTCGGGCAGGCCGAGGTCGAGCACGATGACGTCCGGCGGCACCGCGGCCGCCCGCTGCAGCGCCGTGCGACCGTCGGGGGCGGTGTCCACGTCGTGCCCGGCCGCGCGCAGCGTGATCCGCAGCGCACGCAACAGGTGCGGATCGTCGTCGATCACCAGCACCCGGGTCATCGGGCTGTCGCCGGGACCGGCGTCGCCATCCTGTTCGCGGCGGCGTCGGCCACCGCCAGGGACACCACCATCGTGACTCCGCCGCCGGGGGTGTCCTCGACGGTGAGCACGCCTCCCATCGCCTCGGTCAGGCCCCGGGCGACGGCCAGACCGAGCCCGACCCCCTGGCCGGACGGCGAGTCGCCGAGGCGCTGGAAGGCGACGAACACCCGTTCCCGGTCGGCCGGCGGGATGCCCGGTCCCCGGTCGGCGACCCGCAGCTCCACCCGTCCGCTCACGGCTCCGGCCGACAGGGAGATCGGCCCCGTGCGCGCGTGCCGCGCCGCGTTGCCGACCAGGTTCGCCACGACGCGCTCAAGCAGGCCCGGGTCGGCGAGGACGGGGGGCAGCTCGTCGGGCCAGTCCAGGCGGACGCGGTCCTGCTCCTCGCCGTCCAGCCAGGACAGCGCCCGGGCGACGACGTCGGGCAGGTCGGAGGGGCTCAGCGCGGGCGTGACCGCGCCGGCCTGCAACCGGCTCATGTCCAGCAGGTTGTCCACCAGCGCGGCGAGCCGGTCGGCCGAGGCGTCCACCGTCTCGACCAGTTCCGCCCGATCAGCCTCAGACAGCCGCAGACCCGTCGACCTCAGCGCCGAGGACGCCGCCTTGATCCCGGCCAGCGGAGTGCGCAGGTCGTGGCTGACCGCGGCGAGCAACGCGGTCCGCATGCTGTTGGCGGCGGCGAGCCGGGCCGCCTCGGCGGCCTGCGCGGTCAACCGGCCCTGCTGCAGCGCCACCGCGGCCTGCTCGGCGAAGGCGACGAGCACCCGGCGGTCACTCGCTGACAGGAGGCGTCCGCACAGCCGCAGCAGCAGGGAATCGGTGACGGCGACCTCGTCGGTGGTCCGCGGGGCGGGATCGCCGCAGGAGCCGACCGTTCGCTCACCGCCGTCCGTGCGCTCGACCATCGACACCGATGTCAGGCCGAACGCCTCCCGGATCTGCTCCAGCAGCGTGGGCAGCGCCCGGTCACCGGCAAGGACCGACCGGGACAGCGAGGCCAGCATCGCCGTCTCGGCGCGGGACCGGGCCGCGTCGGCGGCCCGGCGGGCTGACCGGTCCACGACGGTGGCCACCGCCACCGCGGTCAGCAGGTAGGCGCCCAGGGCCAGCAGGTTGTCGACGCGGTCGACGTGCAGCCGCCCGGTGGGTGGGGTGAAGAACCAGTTCACCGACAGGCTGGACACCACTGCGGCGGCCAGCGCCGGCCACAAACCGCCGACCAGCGCGACGGCGAGCACCAGCAGTAGGAAGACGAGCATCACCCCGGCCAGCGACAAAGCGACGGAGGCGGCCAGGCACGCCGCGGTGAGCGCCGGGACACCGAGCACCGTCAGGGCCAGGCCGAGCCAGCGGCGGCGCGGATCGAGCGCTCCAGTGAGCGGCGGCAGCCGGACTCCGTGCCCGCCGGCGGCCGGGTGGGTGACGAGGTGGACGTCGATCTCACCGGAGCGCGCCACCACCTCCGCACCGATCCCCGCCCGCAGCGCCCGCGCCCATCGGGAGCGGCGGCTGGTCCCGATGACCAGCTGGGTGGCCTCCTCGGCCCGGGCAAACTCCAGCAACGCCTGCGGCACGTCATCCCCCACCACCTGGTGGAAGGTCCCTCCCAGGTGCTCCACCAGCTGCCGCTGCAGGGCGGTGGTCGACGCGCCGTCTGGTCCATCTCCGGCCAGCACGTGCACCGCCAGGAGGTCGATCTTCTTGCCGCGGGCCGAGCGGGCGGCGATCCTCGCGCCGCGCCGGATCAGGGTGTCGCCCTCCGGGCCGCCAGTCAGGGCGACCACCACCCGTTCCCGCGCCTCCCACACGTGGTCGATCGCGTGCTCGGTCCGGTACCGCCGTAGACCCTCATCGACCCGATCCGCCAGCCACAGCAGAGCGAGTTCGCGCAGCGCGGCGAGGTTGCCGATCCGGAAGTAGTCCGCCAGGGCGGCGTCGATCTCCTCGGCCGGGTAGACGTTGCCGTGCGCCAGCCGGCGGCGCAGCGCCTCCGGGGACATGTCGATGAGTTCGATCTGGTCGGCCCGGCGCACGACCGCGTCGGGCACCGTCTCCCGCGGGCGCACGCCGGTGATCTGTTCGACCACGTCGTTGAGGCTCTCCAGGTGCTGCACGTCGACCGTGGTGAGCACGCTGATGCCGGCGCCCAGCACCTGGTCGATGTCCTCCCAGCGCTTGGCGTGGCACGCACCCGGTGCGTTCGTGTGGGCGAGCTCGTCGATGACGACGACCTCCGGGCGGCGGGTGAGGACGGCCTCGACGTCGAGCTCGGTGCGGGTTACGCCGCGGTGGGTGATCTCGGCTCGGGGGAGGATCTCCAGTCCGTCCAGTTGCTCGACGGTGTGCGGGCGGTCGTGCGTCTCCACCAGCCCGACCACGACATCCGTTCCCCGGGAGCTCCGGCGGCGCGCCTCGCCGAGCACGGCGTAGGTCTTCCCGACACCGGGTGCGGCGCCGAGGTAGATGCGCAGGGTCCCACGGGGCATGGCGTCCATGATCGCCCCGGACCGGCCCAGCGCAGCGGTGCGGGATACCCGCGTCAGCGCCCGGTCGCTCCGTCCCGCTGGGCCGCTGTGCTGCCGCCGTGCGCTTTGACCCTCTCGGGTCACCGGAGAATGCACATGCGGAAGCGGTCGGGCGGGACGCTGGTGAAGTGCCGTCCGCGGCCGTAGTCGTGCTCCTGGACCCAGGTGACTGCCGCGCGCCAGCCGAAGCCGTCGTCGCACAGTCGCCAGGCGCTCTGCTCGCCGGGCCACTACTGGCCGTCGTTCGCGCCCCACACCTGACGAGTTGAATCGAAGCGACGCTCATCGAGCAGGCGGATGGAGACGGTCACCGCATGGAGGTAGCCGCCCAGCGGGTGGCGCGGCGACCCGCTCGGGTGACGGCCCATGATCACCATGTGCCGCAGCGAGAAGCTGGGGGCGAGCATGGCCTGTGGCCACCTACGAGGCGTCGACCGCGCTGCCGTGTTAGCACCTCGAGCGGGCGACGGCCGGACTGTGCGGATCTGGTGACGCACGACCTCGCCGGCACGAGCACCCCTGTCGCGCCCCGGTCCGTCGGCGGGCCTCCTCGGCGGCCACTGGCGCCCCGGGAAGCCGGCCGGGCGCGAGATGGTGGACCTCTCTGTCCCGGGAAGGGGTCACCTATGAGAACGGTCGCGATCGCCTGTCAGGGCGGCGGCAGCCACACCGCGTTCACCGGCGGAGCCCTGCAGCGTCTGCTGGCCGATCCCGACCACCGGGTCGTGGGCCTGTCCGGCACCTCGGGTGGCGCGGTCTGCGCTCTGCTGGCCTGGTACGGCCTGCTGACCGGTGGCGCGGCCGAGGCCGGCCGGCTGCTGGAGCGCTTCTGGGCAGCCAACGCAGCCACCACGCTGAGCGCAAAGGCGGCGAATGCCTGGCTGGTCGCTCTGGCCCGGCTCGAGGGGCGGGTGTCACTGCCGACGGTCAGCCCCTACGCCTATCCCGACATCGCCGGCGGCGCCTTCATCGACCTGCTGACCCGCCACGTGGACGTCGATCGGCTGGCCCGGCTCATGCGCAGGGCGAGAAATACAACGTCGCCCAAGTCTCCCAACGGGGTCTGACCCTCCGGAGGGGGTGACGTCGACGCGACCGACCACGCCGAAGCTCACCAGCTCCGCCTGGTACGGGAGGACTCCCGGCGCGTAGGGTGAGGCCCTCTGGGAGCGGCACTGCCGCTCAGGTGGCCCCGGACCCGGCGACCTCCCCGGCTCTCGGGAGATCTGCATGCGCTCGTCCGCATCCACCGGCTCAGCCGGGTCACTCAGGACCACTTCCAGGTCATGCCGTCCCTCGTCGACGTGCGATGTGCGCCTACGTCCGCGCCGATGGATGGGCCCATCACGCGGCCAGCCGACCGCGGAACTGCAGTGATCACCCGCAGCAGGTCCGTGCCGTGCTCGGCGCGGGCGGGCACGTGGTGGACGCCGCCGGTGAGCAGGTCGGGCGCATCGTCGACGTGGTGCTGAGTCCGCGGAGCCACCAACCGACCTGGCTCACCGTCTCCTGGGAGCCGGGCCGCGCCGTCGTGGTGCCGCTGGCGGCAGCACGCCGGCTCGGCGCGTGTGTGCAGCTGCCCTACACCGCCGCCGACGTCCGCGGCGCTCCCAGCGTCGACAGCGCAGCCGGCCCTCCCAAGCTGCGGCAGGCGGAGGAGCTCGGCGGCTACTTCGACGCCCTCGACGGACCCCTCATCCGCCTCAACGGCCACCGGGTCCAGCGCAACGGCCAGGTGCCGGGGCTGTCGCACCGGGACGCCCCGGTCAAGGCCCCGATCGCCGCCGCACCTGTCGCCTCCGGGCCCGGGGGATCGGTGCCGGCCGAGAACGGGCATCGACGGACGACCCGCGCCCGAGCACCCGAATCCCTCTTCACCTCCCGGGGGCTGGAGATGCGGGGCCGCGATGCCCCGAGCGCCTACCCGGGAACCGATCCTGGGCCCTGGTCGCCGCTGGACACGTCGTCGTACGGACCGCCGTGGTGGCGGCGGCGCCAGTGGCGATGGGCGTCGACGGAGAGCTCGGTGCGCGCAATGCGACTGGCACTGCGTCCTCTGCTCGACACCACCGGCCTGCCGGCCGACGATCTGGACGACCTGGTCCTGGCCGCTTCCGAGGCCGCGGAGAACGCCGTCGAGCACGCTCGCCGCTCCGACCGGCCCTACTTCGACGTGCTCACCGAGGTCGGTGAGGACTGGACCGGCATCCTGATCCAGGACCACGGCCGCTGGCTGGCCCCGTCCGGTGCAGCCGGCCAGGGCCGCGGCCTGTACCTGATGGGCGTCCTGGCCGATGCCACGCTTCGCGTCGGGGCACGGGGCACGACGGTGGTGCTGCGCAGCCGCCCGGCGTCGGGCTAGGCCGCAGACGCCGGCCGGGCGGCATGCTGCTGCGACGTCGGGGCGGCCGGGGGTGGATGTGGCGTCGAGACGAGTGGAGGAGATCCTCCGCGCGGCCTGGGCCGGGTCCCCCGACGGCAGCGACCTGCCGACCCGTCTGGCCGTCGCGTGCGCTCGTGCCCTGCCGGTGAGCGGCGTGGGCATGGCGTTGATGACCGATGAAGGGCCGGCGGGGCTCATCGCGGCGACCGACGGGGCGGCGCTGGAGTTGGAGGAGCTGCAGTTCACTCTCGGGGAGGGGCCGTGCGTGGACGCCTCGCGGGCCGGCAGACCGGTGCTGCAGCCGGACCTGGCGCGGACCGCGCCGCTGCGTTGGCCGGCCTTCGCCGGGGGCGCGCTGGACGCGGGCATCCGCGCCGTCTTCGCGTTCCCCCTGCGGGTGGGTGCGATCCGGGTCGGCGTGCTGGACCTCTATCGCGACCGCGCCGGCTCCCTGTCGGCCGACGAGCTCGCCGAAGCGTTGTCCTTCGCCGACGCGGCCACGCTGGTCCTGCTGCACGCTCAGGCCGGTTCCCCGGTGCTGGGCGCGGTTGCGGTCCTCGACGAGCGGGCCGAAGTCCACCAGGCGACGGGCGTGGTCTCCGTGCAGGCGGCGGTCGGCCTGGCCGAGGCGCTGGTCCTGCTGCGTGCTCGGGCCTTCGCCGAGGGCCGTCCCCTGGGGGACCTGGCACGGGACGTCCTCGACGGGACAGTGGACTTCGGGAGCGTCGACGACAGTGGTTGACAGCAGCACGCGACCACCAGCTGCAGGATGGAACCCCGTCGACTGGGACAGGAGGGCCTGATGGCTCGGGAACAGCGCCTCGCCGAGGTCTTCGTCGAGCTCGCCGACACCCTGGTCGAGGAGTTCGACGTCGTCGACTTCCTGCAGGTGCTCACCGAACGCTGCGTGGAACTGGTCGACACCGACGCCGCCGGCCTGATGCTGGACGACCAGCGCGGCCGGTTGCAGGTGGTCGCCTACACCGACGAGCCCGCCCGGTTGCTCGAGCTGTTCGAGCTGCAGAAGGCCGAAGGTCCCTGCTTGGACTGCTTCGCGACCGGTGAGGTGATCGCGAACGTGGACCTGACCGGATCGGCGGCGCGGTGGCCGGTGTTCACCGAGGCCGCACTGCGCAGCGGGTACACCTACAGCCACGCCCTGCCGCTCCGGCTGCGCAGTCAGGTGCTGGGTGCTCTGAACCTGTTCACCGTCGGCCGGCAGACTCTGACCGACGACCACCTCGCCGTCGCCCAGGGCATGGCCGACATCGCCACCATCGGCTTGTTGCACGAGCGAGCGCTGCACGACCAGGTCCTCCTGGCCGAGCAACTGCAGACCGCGTTGCACAGCCGGATCCTCATCGAGCAGGCCAAGGGCGTGCTGTCGGCACGTGCGGACATCAGCGTGAGCGAGGCGTTCAGCCGCATGCGTAACCACGCCAGACGGACCGGGCAACAACTCACCAGCGTCGCCGATGCCGTGGTCGCCGGCGCGCTCGACCACAGCGAGCTGCAGCCAGTGGTGGACAGGCGGTGACGCTTCGCGGCGGCGGTCGCCGAACGGGACCGGCCTCCCGCATAGTCGGCAGCGCGCCGGTCACGACGCCGGCGCGGTAGGTCAGGCGCCGGCGACCGCGAGCGCGGCAGGTCCAGCTGCCTGCGTCCTCGGGCGGACCACGGGGCGGCGGTGCAGCTTCTGTCTGACGGGGAGAGCAGGATCGAGACGCGGGGGCGTCGCCGGGACCTGAATGTCTTACAGTGTGTGTGACAATTGTTGGATGGCGGACACCATCACCTTCCGGCCCGACGAGGACGCCTCGCGCGCCCTGGCCGTGCTCACCCAGGACGGCACGCCGGTCTCGACGGCCGTGCGCAGTGCGCTCATCCGGGCCGCCCGGGCGGTGGCAGCCGAGCGGCTGCAGGCTGAGGCGGCAGAGCTGGCCGCCGACGAGGCCGATCGCGCCGAGGCGGCGCAGGTACTGCGGGACATGGAGACCTTGCGTGCGTGGTGAGGTCTTCCGGCTGCGCGCACCGCGCGACACCCGTGGTCACGAACAGTCCGGGCGGCGATTCGCGGTGGTGGTCCAGTCGGATCTGCTGCCGTTGTCGACCTGGCTCGTGGCGCCGACGTCGACGTCGGCGCGGGCGGCGACCTTCCGGCCCGAGGTCGAGGTCGACGGGCAGCTGACCCGGGTGCTGGCCGAGCAGACGGCCGCGGTCGACCCGCAGCGTCTGGGAGCCAGCGCCGGGCGTCTGAGCTTCGCGGAGATGCAGCGGGTCGATGCCGCGTTGCGGCTGGTGCTGAGCCTGTAGCGATCTGGTCGCTCTCCTGGACGCAACCAACTTACGCATCCCAGCATCCGACGCCCTCATGGGTTGGCGTTTTTGTAAGCCGAACCGACTACGGCGACGTTCGCGCCGTCCAGCAATCGGGCACCGGTGTCCCGCGGGGAGTCCTTGGGAGGGGGCACGTCGGTCGGGGACCGGCTGGCTGCACCCGATCAGGGCGACGGTCGGTTTGTGGGAGCGGAGGAGGAACTGGGGCTACGTCAGCCGAGCGGGCGTGACAGGACTCACTGCTAGCAAGGCGCTTGCAACAGTCAGCACCCGGGGTTCTGCGGGCACAGTGAAGACATGGCCAACAACAACAAGATTGTTAACCAGCTTCGCGCCCTTGTGCTCCTCACCAAGACCGAGGAGCAGGTGGCGCGCACCCGCATCTCGCAGGCCCGGACCGACGCCGTCCGCCGCGAGCTCACGCAGAACGCCGACAACGCCGCTGCCCGCACCATCGAGATCACCGAGGCGCTCCGGTCTCTCGGCGGTGTCCCCGACGTCGTCACCCCGGCCCTCGGCCGGCTCAGCGCCGGCCTGAAGGCCACCTTCGAGCAGGCGGCTCCCGTCGAGGAGGCGCTGCTGAGCGACCTGTCGCTGGAGCACCAGCTGCTCGACCGTGCCACCTACGTCAAGGTCCTCGCCGAGCAGGCCGAGGAGACCCAGGTGCGCCGGCTGGCCGAGAAGCTCATCGGCGCCCACCAGGCGACCGTCGAGTGGCTGACCGTCGTGCTCGCCGAGGAGGCCCTCGGTGGCCCCGCCGCGCTCGTCGCGACCCCGGTCCAGAAGGTCGCCGGCGGCGTGGCCCGGGCGGTCAACGCCCCGGCCCGTTTCTGGACGAACCGGGTCAACAACGCCGTCGAGACCGTCAAGCACGCCGGTGAGGAGACCTCCGACCGGGTCTCCGCCGTGACCGACCGGGCGCAGCAGCTCACCGAGGCCGTCCGCGAGACCCTGGCCGCCGGTCGCAGCGCCTCGCTGCGTCGCGCCGAGCAGATCGCCCGCCGCGAGGGCAACAAGGACGCCGCCAAGGCTGCCCGGACCGCCCGCGAGGAGCTCGGTGATGTCTCCGCCGACGAGCTGCCGATCAAGAACTTCGACCAGCTCGCCGTCGGCGACGCCGTGAAGGCCATCAAGGACCTCAAGGACGCCCACGACATCCGCGTGATCATCCGCTACGAGGAGACCCACAAGAGCCGGGCGAACGTGGTCAGCGCCGCGCAGACCCAGCTCGCCTCGCTCGCCAAGGAGGCCGTGGGCGTCGACGCCTGATCCCGCAGGACACTCGGAGGGTCCACGCCCCGCTCGTCGGGGTGTGGGCCCTCCGTGCGTCCACGGGCCCGTTCCGTAGCACCGTGCCCGGTGACGGCCTCGTTGCAGACGTCACCGGTGCGAGAGTTCGGCCCGGCGTCTCGGGCGGGGAAGGCTTCGACCATGAGCCTCACTCCGAGGCCCTGGCAACCATGCACGAGGTCGCAACTTGAGGATCTGCCATCACCTCGTTGGCAGCATCGTTTCAACGCACCGGGCCGGGCATCAAGGATGCTTCGCGCTCTGCCGAGTGGCGCTTCGCGCCATCCTTGACACCCGGCCCGGTGCGTGAAAAGCCTCCACTAACGAGGAGATGAGAAAGGACTGCCGGTGGCGCGGGGTCTCGAGCACCGGCGGTGCGATGTCCTGGGTTGCTCACTGGCGGGTCGGGGGCGGATCGCTCGGTGCCAGCAGGGCTCCGATCGAGCGGAAGATCGTGTCGGAGGCGTTGGCGTAGGTGCCCTGGGCATCGAATGCGTCGGGGAGAAAGGTCACGACCACCGCGATGGCGATTCCCTCGGACGGGAGGTAGGCCTCCGTGGCGCCGTAGCCGCTCAGCAGCGGGTTCTGCAGGAGCCACGATCCGGAGCGCACGACGCCGAGTCCGTAGTTGTACCCGTTGACCTGTTGGCCGCAGCTGGGGGCGCAGGCGGGGTCGGGGTGTCCGAAGCCCAGCAGATTCGGATCGGTCATGGCGTGATAACTGGACTCCGACAGTAGCGAGCCGGTGCCGACCGCCACTGCAGTGGTGGCCATGTCATCGATCGTCGTCGTCTGGTTGGCTCCGACGGGGGTGCCCCATTGGGTGTTCCAGAACGTTGCCTCCTCGTAGAAGGGGGTCGTCGGCGGGATCCCGAGCGCCTCGCGACGCTCGGAGCTGTAGGAGTGCAGAACCGGGCTGGGAATGTCAGAGGTCTGCGTCTGCACGGTGTGGGTCAGCCCCATCGGGCCGAGCACCTTCTCACTCAGGAGCACGTCCAGCGGCTGACCACCGATCTGAGCGAGGATCTCACCGAGGATCATGAAGTTGGTGTGCGCGTAGCTCCAGTTCGTTCCGGGAGGAAAGTGCACGGGGCGGGAGAACGCGTAGTCCAGCCGCTCCTGGACCGTCCAGATGTGGAACGGGTCTGCGTTCCACGCGGCTTCCCATGCCGGATCGGTCTCATAATCGGGGTAACCCGAGGTCTGATTGGCCAGCATGCGCAGCGTGACCTGGTCGGCCTCGGGCAGGTCTGGCATCCAGCGGTCGATGGTGTCGTCGAGCGTGATCCTGTGTTCGTCGACGAAGTGCAGGAGCAGCGTGGCCAGGTAGGAGAAGGCGACGGCGCCGTTGCGGAAGTGCATGTCGGTGGTCGCCGGCACTCCCTCCATCGACGTGCCGAACGCCTGCCTGATCACGACCTGATCGCCCTGGGTGACCTTGACGATGACCGCGCGAAGGTGCCCGTCGGCCATCGCGCTCTCCACGATGTCGGCGATGGCCGGCGCCGACGACGGAGGCGGGGTCACGGTCGGGGAAGCCGGTGCAGCGGACACCACCGCCGACGAGCCGAGCGCGACCGCGGCCAGGACCGAGCCCACCACGAGGACATGCTGACCCCAACGGACCCTGAACCTGTTCCGCATCATCACAGGACTTCTTCCCGAGCTCGTACTCCCCAGCGTGGAGCCGACCCCTGAGCGAGATGGGCGGCCAGTGTTCCACTCGAGGCCGCCGTGCAGATGACCTCTGGCGCGGAAACGGTCGTCGGATGGTCGGTGCTGCACCGGTTGGCTGTCGGTGGTTCGTGCGCACGGTCCTGGACGCCTGAGCGGACTCCTCGCTACGGTCTGGCCCCACTACGAGTGCCCGCGTGCTGCGCGTCCAGCCGGCCCCACCTGTAGCGCTCACGGCCGGGCACCCGGGACGGCGGTGCCAGTCTGGATCGTGCATCGTGTCCGACTTGTCGACTGCAGGGCTCCCCGATGCCGGTCGGCCGCCGCACCACCGCAGGCGCCACCTCGGCTCGACCAGGTCTGCCCGTCTGAGGCACCGCCGGCGCCCCCGGCCGCTGCGCTCAGCAGGCGCGGCGGCAGTCCTCGCGGCGGTGACGGCGCTGACGACGGCGTGCGCCGCGGCCGACAGTCCCGCCGACGCACCGGTGGCTTCCACGACCTTGCCCACCGCGCCTCCGGCCTTATCCACTACGCCCCCTGCTCTACCCAGCGTGCCTCCGGCCCCGGTTGCTCAGCTGACCCAGCAGCAGGTCGACCAGGCGCTGGCCTCCTTGGACGGGCTGGTGACTGACGCCATGGACCGCACCGGAGTTCCCGGCGCGGCGGTCGCCGTGGTCTACCGCGACCAGGTCGTGTACTCCAAGGGCTTCGGAGTTCGGCAGGTCGGCCAGCCCGAGGTGGTGGACTCAGACACGGTCTTCCAGCTGGCCTCGGTGTCCAAGCCGCTGGCCTCCACCGTCATCGCCGGCGTGGTCGGGCAGGACGTGATCAATTGGGACGACCCGGTCCGGGCGTCTGACCCCGCCTTCGCCCTAAACGACCCCTACGTCACCGAGCACGCCACCTTCGCCGACCTGCTGTCGCACCGCAGCGGACTGCACACTGGCGCCGGTGACCTCCTCGAGGACCTCGGCTTCGACCGGGACTACATCCTCAGCCACCTAGACCAGCAGCTCCTAGACCCGTTCCGGTCCAGCTACAACTACAGCAACTTCGGCTTTACCGCGGGCGCCGAGGCCGCGGCCGACGCCACGGGCACCCCATGGGAGGACCTGGCGGAGCAGGTGCTCTTCGACCCGCTGGGCATGACCGCGACCAGCTACCGCCACGCCGACTACCAGAACGCCGCGAACAAGGCCGTGATCCACGTGCCGACCGGTGACCGGACCTGGGCGGCCCAGTACACCCGGGACGCCGACGCCGAAGCACCCGCCGGTGGGGCGAGCTCCTCGGTCCGGGACCTCACCCAGTGGATCCGCCTGCAACTGGGCAACGGCGTGCACGCCGGCAGCCAGCTGATCGACCCCGCCGCACTCCAGATGACCCACGTTCCGCACTCGGTCTCCAACCCGCCGGCCACACCGCAGGCCCGCACCGGCTTCTACGGCCTGGGCTGGAACGTGTCCTATGACAACCAGGGCCGAGTGATGCTAGGCCACTCCGGCGCGTTCAACCTCGGCGCCGCCACGTCGGTCCAGATGCTCCCTGTCGAGCAGCTGGGCATCGTGGCGCTGACCAACGGACACCCCCAGGGGATCCCCGAGGCAATCACCACCGGATTCCTCGACGTCGCCACCCACGGGGAGCCCACCGTCGACTGGCTCACCTTCATCTCCGGGATCTTCCAGCAGATCGAACAAGCCGACGCACCGGCAACCGACTGGACGCAACCGCCCACCGACCCAACCCCGGCGCGGCCGCTGGAGGCTTACGTCGGGACCTACGCCAACCCCTACTACGGTCCGCTCACCGTGGCTGCCGACGGAGACGACCTGACCATGTCGATGGGGCCATCGGACCGGCCCACGACGTTTCCCCTGACCCACTACGCCGGGGACAACTTCACCTTCCAAACCATCGGCGAGAACGCCAACGGGCTGGCCGGGGCGATCTTCACCCCTGACGACGGTGGACCGGCCGCAAGCGTCCGGCTCGACTTCTATGACCGCACCGGACTGGGCACTTTCACCCGCGAATGACCCGTCTCCTGAGGCCGAGCCCATCCGACAGCGGGCCGTAGCGGGGGCCTGCCGTTACTGAAAGGATTGCTCGGAAGTTGACGCCGAATGGTGCCGACACCGCGGAGCGGGCCCGGGCTGCCGAAGTATGGCCAGGTCAGGCGTGAGAAGCGCCGGGATCAGAAGAGCTCAGGTCAACCTATTAACAATCTTATTGGTACAAGAACTATTAACAATCCTATTGGTACAAGAAGAGGTCGGCTGCGAATAGCACCAACCTGATGGCTGGATACATCTAGGGCGTGTCTGACGGATCTTGGCGGTCCGGATCGGCAGGCTCCGGGCGATGCGACAGCATCGAGTGGTGGTCTCCGATGAGGCGTGGGCGTGGATGCAGCCGTTGCTGCCCTCCTCGGCCGGTCGGCGGGGTGGGCGGTGGCGCGATCACCGGCAGGTGATCGAGGCGATCGCCTGGAAGTACCGCACCGGCTCCCCGTGGCGGGAGGTGTCGGAGTCCTTCGGGCCGTGGCAGACCGCCTATGAGCGGTTGACCCGGTGGAGCGCCGATGGCACCTGGGCCACGTTGCTGGCCCGCGCCCAGGCCGATGCCGATGCCGCCGGTGAGCTGGACTGGCTCATCGCCGCGGACTCCACATTGGTGCGGGTGCATCAGCACGGGGCGGGCGCCCGGCGGGTCGGCGGCAACACCGCCACCGCCCGCGGGCAGGCCGATGACGATCAGAAGGGGCGGCCGGCGCCCCGGCCGAGTCATCGACCGAGCCTGATTGCCCCGCCGAACCGGCGGTGGTCGAGCCGGCCGATCACGCCATCGGCCGCTTCCGGGGCGGGTTGACCACCAAGGTGCACGCCCTCACCGACGGCCGCGGGCGGGTGCTGGTGGTGCTGCTGACGGCCGGCAACGTCAACGACACCACCATGTTCGCCCCGCTGCTGGCCGCCCTTCGGGTGGCGCGGATCGGGCCGGGGCGACCGCGGAGTCGCCCGGACTACCTGGTCGCCGACAAGGGTTACAGCTGCCGGGCCAACCGGACGCTGCTGCGCCGCCGCGGCATCTCCCACACCATCGCGCAGCCGGCCGACCAGGCCGCCAACCGGCGCCGCAAGGGCTCCGCCGGTGGCCGACCGGTCGGTTTCGACCCGGCCCGCTACGCCCGCCGCAACGTCGTCGAACGCGGCTTCTGTCAGGTCAAACAGTGGCGCGGTCTGGCCACCCGCTATGACAAGCACGCCCGCAACTACGCCGGCGCGCTCAATCTCGCCGCCCTAGTTACCTGGCTTCCGTGATCCGTCAGACAGTCCCTAGCCCCGGACACCAGCGCGGCCAGCGCGGCAGAATTTGCCGACGCCATCGCCGACGCCTACCGCGGCGGTGACGGCAGCGACGACGGCGGCTACGTGGCTCTCTGCGAGGACCGGGTGTCATCGCAGCGACTGCTGGCCTTCCCGGTCGCCGGCGTGGGGGCGCTCGCCTTGCTGTTCCTCATGCTCACCGCTCAGCAGCCCCAGCGTCAGGCGTCGACGCAGCAAGACGAGCCCGACGCCGCCTCTGCCGCCTAACCGGCGCTACTGCGGCGCCTACAGGGTCAGGAAGTTGCCGACCGTGCCGGCGAGGATGCCGACGACCAGCAGGGCGACGGCCGAGGCGATCCTGACCCGCGCATCGAGCAGCGTCCGCACCACCTCGTTGATCAGCAGCACCTGAGCCCACGTCCCCTGCTCTTGGTTGGCCGGGTTGTCAGCCCTCTGCCACCGGCGCAGGACACCGGCTGCGGTGCGCGCCTCGCGCACGATGAGGACGACGCTGCCCAGCTCGGCCAGGCAGGCGATGACGAACAGGACGCCGGCAGCGACCCGCACGGCGACGTCCCGCCTACGAGCCGCTGATGGCGCCGGTGGCGACGCCGCTGGCTACGTCGACGGCGAAGTCCCGGCCTGCGGCAAGGAAGGCGTCGAGCGCTCGCCTGGCCTTGCCCTTGGCCTCGCCCTCGGGGGCCTGGTCGACGGCCTTCTGCAGCGCGGCCAGCAGCCGGTCGGCGACAGCCTCGGCGGTGGGCCAGGCGCCGGCCTCTCGGTACGCCTCTGCGGATACCTGCTTGATGGAGCCTCCCGGCAGCGAGCTCATGCTGGCCCGCTGCTCCACCACGTAGCCGCCGCGGGCGAGGGCACGCACGGACGCCCTGACCGTCTCGACGTCCCAGCCCATCCGCTCAGCGATGGAGCTGGCCGTCAACGCTTGGGTCGAGGTGTCGAAGTGACGGACGGCCTCGACGAGCACCGGCAGGTCACGGCTGAACCAGGCGTCGGGCAGTAGCGCGGGTTGTCTCATGGCACGGGACGTTAGAACCCGGCACTGACAGTCTGTGATGACAAAAGATCGATGCGTGACTGCTTGGCGGGTCCACCTCCCAGCCGCCCTGGCAGTGTGGGAGCAGCCGGCCGATCTCCGGGCGCCCGGGGTATGAGCGGTGGAAGCACGGCGGGGGAGCGGCGAGCTGTCCTCAATCAGTCCTCAGAACGCCCGAGTGCCGCCGTACCCCCCCAACGCGAACAAACGGCATAAGCCCTGCTCAGGGCTCATTTTCCGTGTCTGCCAACGCCAGCCAAAAGGCCCAGATCAGTCCCCGGCGTACAGGCCGACTCGTCCGTCGTCCCCCGCCTGACTTGCGCGTTCAGGTCCGGCGAGGGTCCCCGTCCCTCACAGCGGTGTGCGCGTTGATTGTCAGGTGCTGCCCCGGGCTCGCACGCTGGTGGGCGCTGGTGCCGGTCGGCTGACCACAGTGGGAGGCGTGACCTGCAGCGATGTGCGCCCACGGCGCATGTTGGTCCCCCGCAGAACGAGCACTCAGCGCACACCACCGCCGGCGCCGGAGGCTACGGCCGCCGACCAACAGGCACACCGCTGTCAGACGTCTCTCAGCCGCAGGAGCCAGCACGGCGTCCACCGCGGCCCGGGTCCGGTCGTCGGAGTCGGACCACAGGTGGCTGTAGGTGTCGAGGGTCTCGGAGGCCGAGGCGTGGCCCAGCCGGGCCTGGACGGTCTTCACCGACTCGCCGTGCCGGATGAGCAGGCTGGCGTAGCAGTGCCGTAGCCAGTGGAACGTGACGCCGCTGAGGAAGTCGATCCGGTCGACGGTCAGCCCGAGGGCCTCGCCCTGTCGCAGGCCGGTGCCGGCGGCCAGGGTGACCAGCGCCCGGTAGCGCTCGGACCGAGCTGCCCGCGGGCGCCCAGATGGGCGACCACATCGGCCAGGGTGCGCAGCCGGACCCCGCCCTCCACGGTGCAGCCGCGCTCGCCCCAGCAGCGGGCGGACCCCGCCGACGGCCCGGCTGGTCGTGGAGCGGGACACTCCGAACCAGCAGGCCGATACGTCGTGGGTGACCCATGGCGCAGGTGCAACCAGGGTGGCCAGCAACCGGTCGATGAACACCAGCCGGTGCCTTGCACCGGCGCCGACCGCCCACCGGCGCGGCCGATCGGTCAGCCGTGCGTCCTGGCGCGCCTGCCAGCGGGGCCCTGGCTCGGCGACCAGGTCAGCGAGGACCTGCGGGGACAGCCCCGTCACCCGCCGATCGGCAGCAGCAGCGGCACGCGCCAACGTCCCCGACACACCACGACCCTGCCCCGTCCGTCCCGAGCGAGGCGTCCCGCCAACCGTGCACGAGGTCGTAGAGACCGAGTTGAGAGCACGTTCCGAATACCGTCTCTGCGTGCCCTGGCGGAGCTCCCGATGAGATCCCGCCCGCTCGCCCTGCCGCGACCCGCGCACCCGGCGCAGGTCGTCGTCCTGGCGTTCGGAGTGGCGGTGGTGCTGGGCACCCTGCTGCTGCTGCTCCCTGTGTCCCGGGCCGACCGCGACGGTGCGCCGGTCGTCGACGCGCTCTTCACCGCGACCTCCGCGGTCACCATCACGGGCCTCAACACAGTGGACACGCCCACCTACTGGTCCGGCTTCGGCCACGTCGTGATCCTGCTGCTCATTCAGATCGGCGGCTTCGGCATCATGTCGCTGGCGACGCTGCTCGGCCTGCTGGTGTCGCACCGGCTGGGGCTGCGGATGCGGCTGAGCACGGCGGCGGAGACCAAGACGCTCGGCATCGGCGACGTCCGGCGTGTCCTCGTGGGCGTGGCGCGCACCAGCCTGTTCTTCGAGGCTGCCGGGGCGGTGGTGCTCAGCGTCCGGTTGGCGACTGCCTACGACGAGCCGTGGGGCCGCGCGCTGTGGCTCGGGCTCTTCCACTCGGTCTCGGCGTTCAACAACGGAGGGTTCGCGCTCTTCAGCGACGGCCTGAGTCGCTTCGTGACCGACCCAGTGGTGAGCCTCACCGCGTGCATGCTGGTGATCACGGGCGGACTGGGCTTCCCCGTGCTGTTCGAGCTGTACCGGGCGTGGCGGACACCCCGCCGGTGGACGGTGCACACCAAGATCGTCGTGCTCGCGACATCGGTCCTGCTCTCCGTCGGCACGTTCGCCTTCCTGGCGCTCGAGTGGAGCAACCCCGCCACGCTCGGCCCGCTCGGTGTCGGCGGCAAGGCGATCGCCGGGTTCTTCCTCGCCGTGATGCCGCGCAGCGGCGGCCTCAACACCGTGCCGACCGGCGAGCTGCGCGCCGAGTCGCTCCTGCTGACCGACGTGCTCATGTTCATCGGCGGTGGTAGCGCCGGCACGGCGGGCGGCATCAAGGTGACGACCTTCACCGTGCTGCTCTTCGTCATCCTCACCGAGATCCGAGCGGACCGCAGCGTCGTCGCGTTCCACCGGCACATACCGTCCGATGCCCAGCGGCAGGCGCTGACCGTCGCACTGCTCAGTGTGGCCGGCGTCATCGGCGGGACGGGCGCGCTGATGGTGCTCACGCCGTTCTCGCTCGACCAGGTGCTCTTCGAGGTGATCTCGGCGTTCGCGACGGTGGGGCTGTCGACCGGGATCACCGGTGACCTCGGATCGCCAGGCACACTGCTGCTCGTCGTGCTCATGTTCATCGGACGCCTGGGGCCGATCACGCTGGCGTCGGCGCTGGCCCTGCGGTCGCGCCCCCGCCTCTACGAGCTGCCGCAGGAGCGCCCGATCATCGGGTGAATACCACTCGCCAGGAGGGAACACATGCCGGAGCGCTTCTCCCTCGGGAGGCAGAACGCGTCACGCGGCGGCGACAGCGTCGCGATCATCGGCCTGGGTCGCTTCGGCAGCGCGGTGGCGCTCGAACTCATGGCGTCCGACGTCGAGGTGCTCGGCATCGACTCCAGCGAGCGGATCGTGCAGGAGATGAGCACCAAGGTCACGCACTGCGTGCGTGCTGACAGCACACGAGAGGACGCGCTGCGGCAGCTCGGCATCCACGAGTTCACACGGGCGGTCGTCGGCATCGGGACCCACATCGAGGCCAACATGCTGACCGCGTCGCTGCTCAAGACACTGGGCGTCGGTAATGTCTGGGCGAAGGCGATCAGCGAGGCGCACGGGCGGATCCTCAACCAGCTCGGCATCGACCACGTCGTCTACCCCGAGAACGACATGGGCCGCCGAGTGGCGCACCTGGTCATGGGCTGCATGCTCGACTTCATCCAGTTCGAGCCCGATTACGCGATGGTCAAGACAGCGCCTCCGGCCATGCTGCTCGGCAAACCCCTGTCGGAGACCGGCGTACGTCGCAGACACGGGGTGACGATCGTGGGCGTGAAACGACCGGGCAGCGCTTTCACGCACGCCACCGGAGACACCGTCCTGGAGAGCGGGGACGTCGTGATCGCGTCCGGTCTGCCGCGCGCGGTCGAGAGGTTCAGCGAGTTGCGCTGAGCTCGATCCACCGTCGATCTCGGTCGGCCGGTGACCCGCTGACCTGATCTTGGTGCATCTGACTCGGGCATGAGTGGTCCGCCGGTCCGTCCCGGCTCTTCCACTGCTGGTTCGCGGTCGGGCCCGCTGGGGCGGTGGTCGGGGTCAGGCCGCTGCGGGTGGTCCGCAGATGGCGTCGGACAGTTGGGTCCATGCCTGTGCCCAGGGTCAGTCGCGGGGCAGGTGCATCCGCAGTCGGCGGGCGGAGCAGGCGATCCGCGTCGGGACGTCGATCAGCTGGGTGCGGAAGGTTGCGGTGGTGGCCTTGGCGTGGAAGGTGGGGCGAGCGCGCCGGTGGCGCGGGTGAGAGGTGTCTCGAGCTCCCACGGGCGGCAGCGGAGCTCGCGTCGATCCCCGGCACCGCGGTGTCGATGGACGCCGGACGGCCGCGCCCCGCGGCCGAGGCTCCGACGCGCGGGCGCCGTGTCACCGGCCGAGCGACGCGCGGATGGTGCCAGACTCGACCGGTGCGGCCGCGTCGACTCCTGCTGATCCGCCATGCCAGGGCCGCCGGCGGCCCGGTCGACCGGGAGCGGCCACTGACTGCCGACGGCGTGCAGCAGGCCGCGGCGCTCGGGGCCTGGCTGGAGCACGCCGGTCTGGTGCCTGACCGGGTGCTGGTGTCCCCTGCCCGCCGCGCGGTACAGACCTGGGAGCAGGCCGGCGCCGCGTCGTCCTCGGGCGTGCAGCCGATCGGCGAGGCGCGGATCGGCGACAACACCGTCGATGCGCTGCTCGCGGCGATCCGGGAGACCCCGGAGCACGTGCTGTCGGTGGCCGTCGTCGGGCACAACCCCTCGATCGGTGCGCTGGCGGGCGTCCTCGACGACGGCCGGAGCGATCCGATGACCCGGCGTGCCGTCGAGTCCGGGTTCCCGGCCGGGGGTGTGGCGGTGTTCGACCTCGCCGTATCGTTCGCCGCCGTCGGGCCGGGCGCGGCGACGCTGCGGGACTTCAGGGTGCCCGGCGACTGACGGGTCAGGCTCGACGTCCGCCGCCGCCCAGGCGGGACGAGTGAGCGCCGGGCGGAGGCGCTGCGCCGAGTACCCGGCTACCCGCGCGGTGTGCCGCGGTCACCCTGCGCCGGGCCGTGTCGTCCGGCGGAGCCCCCAGGCTCATCCACGGCCGGCCGTGCCCAAGAGGACCGGCGGGACCGATGAGATCGTCCGCGTCGGCCGGTCCGAGCTCCCGGACCGAGTCGTGACCAGGAGGACGCATGCGGAAGATCGTCGTGCACATGATGCTGTCGCTGGACGGCTACTTCGAGGGGCCGGATCACGATCTGAGCTGGCACCTCGTCGACGAGGAGCTGCACGCGCACTTCAACGAGCAGCTCGCGACCATGAGCGCCTTCATCGAGGGCCGGGTCACCTACGAGCTCATGGAGGCTGTCTGGCCGACCGCCGACCAGAACCCCGAGTACCCGCCGACCATGCACGAGTTCGCCGGCATCTGGCGGGCGGTGCCGAAGATCGTGTTCTCCCGCACGCTGCGGGAGGTCGGCCCCAACGCCTCGCTGCGGGCAGGGGTGGACCCCGACGAGATCCGCGTCCTGAAGCAGCAGCCCGGCGGGGACATGACGCTCGGCGGGGTCGACCTGGCCGAGACCTTCCGCCGACTGGACCTGGTCGACGAGTACCGGCTCTACGTCAACCCGGTCGTCGTCGGCCGCGGTCGACGGCTGTTCGAGACCGCCGACCACCCGACCGACCTGGAGCTGGTGGAGAACCGGCGGTTCGGCAACGGTGTCGTCCTGCTGCGCTACGCCGTCCGACGGCCCTAGGCGTCGACGTCGAGCGGTCCCGCAGGCGAACGGGCCGCCCGCGTCCGGAACGACCCCTCCCCGCATCCGCCCCGACGGGACCGTCGCCACGCCGCGACAGATCCCCGGGTCAGCGGTGCCGCGGTGCACCGGGACGGGAGGGACGCCACAGGTACCGCGCACTGGGCTCGCCGAGTCCGAGGAGAGCGACCAGCCGTTCCGACTCCGGTCGAGGATCCGCCACCACCGACCACCGGTCCCCTGCGATTCGGCCCTGCTGCTGAGAGCGCGTGCGGGACCGCTCCGACCGCGTCTAGCGTGCGGGGGTGCCCGCCCACCTGCTGGCTCTGACCTCCGACGCGCACGACCCGGCTCGTCTGGCCGGCTTCTGGGGCGACGTGCTGGGACGGGTGGTCGTCGACGACCTCCGCGGTGCGCTGCTGCCCGGGTCCGACACCCAGGTCGGCCTGCGGTTCGTCCCGAGCGGAGCGGAGAAGGTCGGTACGAACCGGGTGCACCTCCACCTGACCAGCACCAGCCCCGCCGATCAGCAGGACACGGTCGCGGCGGCGCTCGAGCTCGGCGCCCGCCACCTCGACGTCGGCCAGCTCCCCGAAGAGGGACACGTCGTGCTGGCCGATCCCGAGGGCAACGAGTTCTGCGTGATCGAGCCCGGCAACTCGTTCCTGGCCGGCTGTGGGTTCCTCGGGGAGCTCGCCTGCGAGGGCACCCGGCAGGTCGGGCTGTTCTGGGCCGAGGCGCTGGGCTGGCCCCTGGTGTGGGACGAGGACCAGGAGACCGCGGTCCAGTCCCCGCACGGTGGCACCAAGGTCGCCTGGGGTGGCCCGCCCGTGGCGCCGAGGCACCGGAGGAACCGGCAGCGCTTCGACCTCGCCCTGACCGACGGCGACCCGGCGGCCGAGATCGACCGACTCGTCGCGATGGGGGCGACCCGGCTCGGCGGCACCGGGGACGGCGCCGTCGAGCTGGCCGACCCCGACGGCAACGAGTTCTGCCTCAGGTACGGCTGACCTCGTCAGCGCACGACTCGCGCCCCGCCGGTGATCGGGAAGCGGGTCGGCGGTTCCGTGTCCGCTGCGATCAACCTCACAGCCGAGCGGCCGATAGACGGTGCACAGCTTCCGTCGTCGCCTGTCCGCTTGGAGCGTCCTGTGAGCGTCAAGACCCGCCTGGTGGTCAGCATCGTCACCGTCCTCACCGTCGCCCTCGCGGGGCTGGTGGCCGTGATCGCCGTCCTGGCCACCGGCCAGGCGCAGGAGGACGGTCTGCGCAACGCGACGGCGGTGGCGGTCGACCAGGCACGCCAGATCGAAGCCGACCTCGGTCGGCGACGCGGCACCGCCGAGTCCCTGGCGCAGGCGCTGGCCGCCCAGACCGAGGGCCGGCGGGGCGACCGTGCCTACGCCGACGCCCTGCAGGCGCGACTGCTCGCCGCCGACCCCGCGTTGGTCGGGGTCTGGGCGGCGTTCGAACCGCAGGCGTTCGACGCGTCCGACCGGGCCTTCGCCGGTACGGCCGGCACCGACGCGAGCGGCCGCTACGTCCCCTACTGGTACCGCGACGGCGACGCCATCGCGGTGACCGCCCTCGTCGACTACGAGACCCCGGGCGCGGGCGACTACTACCTGCTCCCCCGGGACACCGGCCGTTCGGTGGCGATCGAGCCCTACCTCTACGAGGTGGCCGGCGAGCAGGTCCTCATCACCTCGCTGTCCACCCCCGTCACCGTCGGCGGCCGGGCGATCGGCGTCGCCGGCGTCGACGTGCCGCTGGCCACCATCCAGGAGCAGGTGGGCGCCATCCGCCCGTACGACGTCGGCCGCGCGATGCTCGTGTCGTCGCAGGGCCTCGTGGTCGGCAGCGGCCGGCCGGGTGACGAGGCCGGTTCCGCCGCAGCGGGGTCGGCGGCGGAGATCGCCGCGGCCGCCGTGGAGAGCGGCGAGACCGTGCAGCGCACCCTCGACGGCGACCAGGGCAGCACCGTCTACGTGGCCGCGCCGATCGAGGTGGGTGCCGGGCAGCACTGGGCGCTGCTCGTCGAGATCCCGGAGAGCGCGATCCTCGCTGACGCCCACGGCCTCCGGACGACGATCCTCGTCGGCGCGCTGGTCACCCTGCTGCTGGTCGCCGGCGCCACCTTCCTCGTCGCGCGCCGAGTCGTCGCGCCGCTGGACGCGCTGCGCTCGCGGATGGAGGAGATCGCCGACGGCGACGGCGACCTCACCGCCCGGGTGGACGAGGCCCGCACCGACGAGATCGGCCGGCTCGGCGCCGCGTTCAACCGCTTCGTCGCCAAGGTGGCCGAGACGGTGACCGGCATCGGCCGGGCATCGGGGTCGCTGGTCGAGCTCTCGGCCGGCATGTCCGGCGTCTCCGGCCGGCTCGCGGGGTCGGTCGAGCAGACCAGCGCGCAGGCGCAGCAGGTGTCGGCCGTCGCCGAGCAGGTCTCGCGCAACGTGCAGACCGTCGCGGCCGGGGCCGAGGAGATGGGCGTGAGCATCCGCGAGATCGCCTCGAACGCCTCCGAGGCGGCCCGGATCGCCGGCGAGGCGGTGGGCGTCGCCCAGACGACCAAGCAGACCGTGGCCAAGCTCGGCGACTCGTCCCGGGCCATCGGCGAGGTGGTGCGGGTGATCACGGGCATCGCCGAGCAGACCAACCTGCTGGCCCTCAACGCGACCATCGAGGCCGCCCGCGCCGGCGAGGCGGGCAAGGGCTTCGCCGTCGTGGCCACCGAGGTGAAGGACCTGGCCCAGGAGACGGCGAAGGCCACCGAGGACATCACCCGCCGGATCCAGGCGATCCAGGGCGACACCGACAGCGCCGTGGCCGCGATCGCCCGCATCGACGAGGTCGTCTCCCGGATCAGCGACTACCAGACGACCATCGCCAGCGCCGTCGAGGAGCAGACCGCGACGACCAGCGAGATGTCGCGCGGGGTCACGGAGGCGGCCCAGGGCACCGGGTCGATCGCCGACGCCGTCGTCACCGTGTCGACGGTGAGCACCGAGACCGAGCAGGACGCCCTGCAGGCGCGGTCGGCCGCCGACGGGGTGGCCGAGGTGACCGCCGAGCTGTCCCGGCTGGTGTCGCAGTTCCGGGTCTAGCGGAGTCGGGGGGTGCCCGGCGCACCGGCCGACTCGTCGGTCCTCCCCGGGCCGGCGGCGGCTCCCGTGACGCTCCTGTCGCCACTGCTACCTGGCGCGCCGGACGGTCCGCACGCCGAGCACGACCGCGCCGATGACCAGCAGGACCCCCAGGCCCTGGAGCCCGGGGGAGTCGTCGGCCTCCCCCAGCACCACGGCGGCGACGCCGACGGCGAGGACGGCGAGGAGGGCGGCGACGGCGAGGAACGACTTCACGTGGTCTCCTGCGAGAGGGTTCGGGCCGCCGGCTCTCCCGCCGGCATGGTGCATCGAGGATCGGTCATCAGCTATCGATTCTCAATAGGTGTGCAGCGTGGGCGCGTCGACAACCGGACGCCGACACAGCCGGTCGACGGCGCGCCACCCTCGAGAGGCTCGTTGGGGTTGCCCGGTGGTGCCGGAACTGCAGCTCCGTGGTGTCCACGTGCCCCTGGTGACGCCGTTCGACGAACGCGGCGACGTCGACCTCGACGCCCTGGAGCGCCTGGCCGACGAGGTGCTGTCCGCCGGCACCGCCGGGGTGGTCACCCTCGCGACCACCGGCGAACCCACCTCGCTGGACGACGCCGAGCGCGACGCCGTCGTGGCCGCCTGCAGCCGCGTGTGCACCGATCGCGGGGCCGGCCTCCTCGTCGGCGCGGGCACCAACGACACCCGCACCACCCTCGCCCGCCACGAGGCCCTCGCCGGCGTGCCCGGCGTGACCGCCTCGCTGGCCGTCGTCCCCTACTACGTCCGCCCCTCCGAGGCGGCGGTCGTGGCGCACTCCAGCACGTCGCCGCCCGCTCCCCGGTCGCGCTGGTCACGTACAACGTCCCCTACCGCACCGGGCGGGGACTGAGTGCCGCGTCCCTGCTGGACCTGGCCGCCACCGACAACGTCGCCGGGGTCAAGCAGGCCGTCGACGGCATCGACGCCGACATACTCACCGTCCTGACCCGGGCACCTGAGGGGTTCGCCCTGCTCGGCGGCGACGACCCCTACCTGTTCCCCCTGACCCTCATGGGCGCTCCCGGCGCCATCGCCGCCTCGGCCAACCTGTGTACGCAGCGCTTCGTGACCATGATCGAGCACGGCCTGGCCGGGGAGGTCGCGGCCGGGCGTGCGCACGCCGAGGCGCTGCTGCACGCGGAGGGCCGCATCCCCACCCTCGACGTGCGGATGCCCCTGTCGAACGCCTCCGCGGCCGCCGTGGAGCACGCGCTGGCGGTGCGGCCCGTCTGAGTCCGGGGCCCCGGTGGCCCGCGCGCTGGGGCCCCCGCCGGGCAACCCGTCGCGGTCGGTGCCGGTGCGCACGTCCCGCACGGACGTCGTCCGTCGACTGCGGGTGGCGAGGAGGAGAGGAGGGCGATCCCGCCCTTCCACCTCCACCCTATAGCGCACCCCGGGGCTTGCGGCAAGACCCCGGTCGTGCCGCAGGATCGCCGCCCGAGGCCAGGACCTGCGGGGACGGGAGCTGCGCACGCGAACGGCTCGCCCCGATCCGCGAGAGCAGGATCCGGCCCCGCTCGTGAGCGCCGGAACGGCAGTCCGGCGACACGGACATCGCACGGGAGCTGATGACGTGAGACCACTGACCACCAGCGCGTTCGACCTCCCCGACCACCTGGCCGCCAAGGCCGACCCGATCCTGATCACCGACGACGAGCAGCACTTCGCGGCCATCGCCGAGAGCCTCGAGCAGTCGATCGCCGAGCTGTCCGACCGGCTGGAGGCCGAGCGCAGGGCGCCCGGTGGCGAGGGGCAGGCCGCCCTGGACCGGGACCTGGAGATCCACCGGCTGACCGCCCGGCTGTGCACGCTGCGCCGCTTCGGCCTGGACCTGTGCCTGGGACGGGTCGTCGGCGCGGACGGGTCCGAGCCCGTGTACGTCGGACGGCTCGGGCTCACCGACGGTGCCGGTCGCCGGCTGCTCGTCGACTGGCGCTCTCCCGCGGCCGAGCCGTTCTTCGGCGCGACCCACGCCGACCCGATGGGGCTGGCGAGCCGCCGCCGGTACCGCTGGACCCGCGGCCGGATCACCGACTACTGGGACGAGGTGTTCACCCCCGACGGGTTCGAGGGGCACGCCGCGCTCGACGACCAGTCCGCCTTCATCGCCAGCCTGGGCAGCGACCGGTCGGCCCGGATGCGCGACGTGCTCGGCACCATCCAGGCCGACCAGGACGCCGTCATCCGCGCCGGGTCCAGCGGCGCCCTCGTCGTCGACGGCGGCCCGGGTACCGGGAAGACCGTCGTCGCCCTGCACCGCACCGCCTACCTCCTCTACTCCGACCCCCGGCTCGGTCACCGCCGGGGCGGGGTGCTGTTCGTCGGTCCGAGCCGGCCCTACCTGGCCTACGTCTCCGACGTCCTCCCCAGCCTCGGGGAGGAGGGCGTGCAGACCTGCACCCTGCGCGACCTCGTGCCCGAGGGGGCGACGGCGGGGATCGAGCCCGATCCGGAGGTGGCCCGCTTGAAGTCCTCCGCGCGCGTGGTGGAGGCCGTCGAGGCGGCGGTCCGGTTCTACGAGGAGCCGCCGACCGAGGGGATGGCGGTCGAGACCCCCTGGACCGACGTCTGGCTGGGCGCCGACGACTGGGCCGAGGCGTTCGAGGCGCGCGACCCCGGCACCCCGCACAACGAGGCCCGCGAGCAGGTCTGGGAGGCGCTGCTCACGATCCTGGTGGACGCGCACGACGACGACGTCGACCCCGACCTGGTCCGCAGGGCGCTGCAGCAGGACCGGCGGCTGCGCGCCACCTTCACCGCCGCGTGGCCGCTGCTGGAGGCGCCCGACGTCGTCGCGGACCTCTGGTCGGTCCCCGCCTACCTGCGGAGGTGCGCTCCATGGCTGGGCGCGGACGACGTCCGGAGGCTCCAGCGGCGGGACGCGCGCGCCTGGACGGTGTCCGACCTGCCGCTGCTGGACGCGGCACGGCAGCGGCTCGGCGACCCCGGGGCGGCCCGACGGCAGCGGCGGCACGACGCCACCGTCGCCGCCGAACGCGAGCGCATGGCCGGCGTCATCGACGAGCTGATCGCGGCCGACGACTCCGAGCTGCTGCTGATGACGAGCCTGCGCCACCAGGACCTCCGCGACGCCCTGGTCGACGAGAGCGCGCTGCCCACCGCGGACCGGGACCCGCTGGCCGGCCCGTTCGCGCACGTCGTCGTGGACGAGGCCCAGGAGCTGACCGACGCGGAGTGGCAGGTGCTGCTGCTGCGCTGCCCGTCGGGGAGCTTCACCGTCGTCGGGGACCGGGCCCAGGCCCGGAGGGGGTTTCCCGAGTCGTGGCAGGAGCGGCTCGGGCGGGTCGGGTTCGACCGGGTCCGCCTGGCCTCACTGGGCATCAACTACCGGACGCCGGAGGAGGTCATGGCGGAGGCCGAGCCGGTCATCCGGGCCGTGCTGCCGGACGCCAACGTGCCGACCTCCATCCGCAGCAGCGGGGTCCCCGTCACCCACGGGTCCGTCCCGGAGCTGCGCCCGGTCCTCGACAGCTGGCTCGCCGAGCACGCCGAGGGGGTCGCGTGCGTCATCGGGGACCCCACGTTCGAGGCGACGTCCCGCGTCCGGTCGCTGACGCCGGAGCTGTCAAAGGGGCTCGAGTTCGACCTGGTCGTCCTCGTCGACCCGGAGTCGTTCGGCACCGGCACCGAGGGAGCGGTCGACCGCTACGTCGCGATGACCCGGGCGACGCAGCGACTCGTCGTCCTCACGAGCTCCTGACGTCGGTTCCGCCTCCGAGCTCGTGCCCCGGCCTGCGACGACCGCGGGCCCGGTGCGGCCCGTCTCCCTGCGCGGCCGACTCAGGGACGCCCCTGCAGCCGAGCGGCGAGCAGCGTCAGCAGCCCGTCGGGGTCGTGGAGCACCCGCATCCCGTCGGAGACGACTCTCCGGGTGCCGCTGTCGACGGGGTCGACCGACGCCCACGCGGGCGTGCCGACGCCGAGGTCGATCTCCAGGCCGCTGCGGACAGCGAATCGCCGTTCCGTGACCGCTCCCCACTCGAGCGTCCTGACGAGTCGGACGCCGCCCAGGTCGGGTGTCCAGTCGTCGCGGTGGACGTAGTGCTCGGGCGCGCCGGTGAGCAGCACGACGTCGACGTCGGAGTCCTGATGCGGCGTGCCGTGGGCCCACGAGCCGACCAGCGCGAGGGCGCGCACGTCCACCCGTCGCCGTGCCCAGCGCGTGAGGTGCTGCAGGACCGCCGCCACCTCGGTGACGCGCTCGGGGCTGACCACCGGAGCACGGTGGGGAACGGCTGGACAGGTCACTGTCCGGTCCGCTGGTGTCGAGGCGGCTGCGTCCGCTGCGCGCAGGCCGGGTGCCGCGGAGCCGGCCCACCAGGGACAGTCCTCCTCACCCGGGACGCGGCTCCGGCGAGCCCTCGACCCGGGCCTTGAGTGCGGCGGTCATGGCGTTGAAGGCGGCCAGCCGGTGACGGTTCAGGGAGCGGATCAGCAGGGGTGCCAGCAGTCCCCGGAACTCGTCCTGCCACCACAGCCGCACACCCCCGTCGTGCTCGGTGATGGTCACGGTGACCTCGACGCTGAAGAGGCCCGGTGTGCGCAGCATGTCCAGACCGCTCCTCACCCGCAGCCGCCGGAGGGGGACCACCTCCAGGACCTTGGGACGCGGTCGCGGCTGCACGAAGGCGTTTACCGGCGGCACGGTGACCGACAGCCGACCTCCGACGACGAACGCCCCGTCGGCCCTGGTGATGAACGGGTTCCACTCCGGATAGGCAGGCAGGTCGGTCAGCACGTGCCACACCCGCTCGGGTGTGGCGTCGATGTCGACGAACGTCCTCAGCTCGGCGGTCATCGACGTCATCTCCTGATGGTGAGCGCACCGTGATCGCTCACCCTAGGACGGCCGGCCCGGTGCGCCCAGCGGCCACGGGCGGACCCGGGCGGTGACCGCCGCGCTGCGCCCCTGCGGGGGGACCGCCGCGGTCGTTGACTCCGCGGCGGTGCCGCGAGGAGCCTCCCCCCTCCGTGCAGGCCCTGGTGAGGGGGCGACGGTGCGCCCCCGGTGAGGAGGACAGCATGCAGCGCACGCGGCGCGTCGTGGCGGTCGGGACCGTGGTGGTGGCCTCAGCCCTGCTCGTCCCCGGGGCCGTGGCCAGTGCCGGCGCGGACGACCCCGGTGGAGGTCACGGCCAGGAGACCACCACCCTGGAGTTCGACGTCGAGTTCAGCCCGTTCACCCTCGTCGACCTGGGGGAGCCCGGCCTCTCGGCCGGTGACGTCATCGTCTTCGACGACGTCCTCCTCCAGGACGGCGAGCAGGTCGGTGACATGGCCGGGAGCTGCGTCGTCATCGACGCGACGCCCCTCGCCAACTGCACCGGTGCCGTCCGGTCGGGCGAGGAGGACACCATCACCTTCGCCTTCCTGAACGCGCCGCCCCCCGAGAAGGTCTTCGCCATCACCGGGGGGTCGGGGACCTACCGGACCGCGCACGGTGACGGTCTGCTCGTCGAGTTCGGGGACGACACCGGGACGCTCACCCTCGACGTGGTCAGCGGCTGAGTCGTCGACCGCCCGGTCGGCGGGGCCGGCAGCCAGGCCGTCGACCCCGCCGGGTGTCAGCGGTCGGAGCCGCTCACGCGGCTGCTGTCACCTCAGGCGTTGGTCCACTTGATGGTGACGTCGTCCTTCACCCGCTCGTCGCGGCAGCCGTTGGCGTCGGCGTCGGCGCACCAGACGACGTACTGGGTGCCCGCCGTGGTGCTGTTGTTGAAGCGGGCGTGGAACTCGAGGTCACCCGCTGCGCCGGTCATCTGGTAGCTGGACTGGAAGCAGAGGTCGTTGCGGCCGTCGCCGTTGGTGTCGCTGAGCCGTGAGTACTCGGGTCCCGCGGCGCCGTCGGGGTCGGGGCAGGCGCTGATGGAGCCGACGCCGGAGCTCTGGAAGGAGGCCGGGCCGTTCACCTTCTGGCCCTGCCGGTCGAGGAAGCAGGCGTCGTTGTGCACGTTGCGGTTCGTGGCGCCGGGGTCGCTGAGCCGCTGCCGGTCCCGCTGGTCGGGGTCGGCGCAGGAGGAGCCGCGGTCGACGTCGGGGTTCTCCGTCGGCGCCCCGGTGTCGCGGTTGACGTAGGAGGCGGCGCGGACGCCGTCGCGGCCGTCGCCGCGGTCGTAGCTGGCGCCGTAGCTCCCCCCGCTGCTGGTGCTGCCGCTGTCGCCGTCGCCGCCGTGGGCGAGTGCGAGCGGGGTCCCCAGGCCCATGGCGGCGATGCTGAAGGTGGCGATTGCTGCGGTGCGGAAGGCGAGTCGCATGACGAACTCCTCTGCTCTCGGCCGGACGGCCGGACCCGGCTGTGCGAGTCACACGGGTGTACGGGGCGCCGGTGCGATCCGTTGAACGGTCCGGGCGGTTGTCCTCGGCCGCCGCGAGCGGGTCCGCACGTCCACCGCGACCTCGGCGGGTCCACGCACGTGGTCCGGCCGGCGGGTGGTCCTGCCGCGGCCGTGCGTCCTGCCGATCAGCGGAACCGGGCTCCGGTGATCCGGGCCCGGAAGAACTCGCCCTCGGGCTGGCGGTCGGTGCCCCACCACCAGCCGGCACGCAACACCGAGCCGATGGTCACGCCACCGAAGGTGTCCTCGGCCTCGATGGCGACGCCGAAGGGATGCCGCCCGAAGGGGACGCCGTCGGGGTCGCCCCAGCGCTGCATCGTGACCTCGAGCAACCGTCCGTCGGGATCCACCCGGAACTCCGCGCGCTCCTCGTGGTCGTCGATGCGCCAGGTCACCACGGTGCGGTCCTCGTCGGCCCCGGCGGTCCAGGTGGCCGCGCGGAAGGTGGTGGGCGCCAGTGCCGTCTCACCGGCCAGGCGCCCCGCGGCACTGCGCGTGACGTCGGAGCCGGTGGCGGTCATGACGGGGACGAGCCCGCCGAGCCGCCAGTCCATCTGCCCGGAACCGGAGCTGTACCGGTCGAAGCCGGTCACCGGCAGGCCGAGGAACCGAGCCCTCGCGGCCCAGACGAACCCGCGGGGCGGAGCGAGGACCTGCCGGGCGGTGAAGGGCCGCCAGGCGCCCAGGCGGATCTCACCCCGCATGGTCAGGACCACCGACCCCCACAGCGGCGTCCCCGGTGTGATCGCGTGCACCAGCCAGCGGCGCGCCGGTTCCGGCAGGTCGGCGACCATCGACGGGTCGAACACCTCCGCCGGCTCGCCGCCGCCCGTCAGCAGCGCCCAGTCCCGGCGGACGCGGCGGGCCGCTCCTGGCACCGGCAGAGGGCTCACCCGTCCCTCCCGACACCCGTCATCCCCCGAACGCTAGTGGCCGACCCCGTCCGCCCCGGTGACACCGCCCGGCGCTCGCGGCCTCGGTCGTGGTGGGCTGGACGCAGGGCCGGGTCGGTCCGGTCGGGGCGGGGGCACCCCGAGGGTCACAACCCGGTCGACCAGCGGCTCCGGGTCGGTGACACTGCGGCGTGCTCGTCACCCTGTCCACCACGCACGTGCCCGCCACCGACCTCGGGTTCCTGCTGCACAAGAACCCCGCGCGGGCGCAGCAGGTGGAGGTCTCGACCGGCACGGCGCACGTCTTCTACCCGGAGGCGACCGACCGGCGGTGCACGGTCGCGCTGCTGCTCGAGGTGGACCCGGTCGGGCTGGTGCGCACCGCCCGCGCCGGCGGGACCGAGGGCGCGGCCCTCGCGCAGTACGTCAACGACCGGCCCTACGCCGCGTCCAGCCTGCTGGCCGTCGCACTCGGCAGGGCCTTCGCCAGCGCCCGCCGCGGCGTCAGCAGGGAGCGGCCCGGGCTGGTCGACGTCGCCCTGCCGCTGGAGGTGCACGTCCCCGCGCTGTCCTGCCGCGGCGGCGCCGAGATGGCGCAGCGCTTCTTCGTCCCGCTCGGCTGGGCGGTCGAGGCGACCCCGGTGCCGCTCGACGACCGGTTCCCCGAGTGGGGCGACTCGCGCTACGTCGACCTGCGGCTGACCGGCGACCTCCGCCTCGCCGACGCGCTCAACCACCTCTACGTCGCCCTGCCCGTGCTCGACGACGCCAAGCACCACTGGATCGGCACCGACGAGGTCGACAAGCTGCTGCGCGCCGGCGGCGGCTGGCTGGCCGGCCACCCGGACCGGGACCTCATCACGAGCCGCTACCTCAAGCACCGCGCCGCGCTGACCCGCCGGGCCATCGAGCGGCTGGCCGAGGTCGACGACGCCGAGCCCGACACCCTGGACGACGCCACCGCCCCGCCCCTCGCGGCCGCCGGCGGGCCGGCTCCCGGGGACGAGGCCACCGACCGGCCGGTGCCCCTCGCGCTGCAGCGGCACGGGGCGGTGCTCGCCGCGCTGCGCTCGGCGGGCGCCCAGCGGGTGATCGACCTCGGCTGCGGCGCCGGCGCGCTGCTGCCCGCCCTGCTGGCCGAGCCGGCGTTCACCGAGGTGCTCGGCGTCGACGTCAGCGCCCGGGCGCTGGAGGTGGCCGCGCGCCGGCTGAGGCTGGACCGCATGCCCGAGCGGCAGCGCGCCCGGGTCCGGCTGCTGCAGAGCGGCCTGACCTACACCGACGCCCGCCTGCGCGGCTACGACGCGGCGGTGCTCGTGGAGGTCGTCGAGCACCTCGACCCCGACCGGCTCCCCGCGCTCGAGCACGCGGTGTTCGGTGCCGCCGCGCCGGCGACCGTCGTCGTCACCACGCCCAACGTCGAGTACAACGTGCGCTTCGAGGGGCTGGCGGCCGGCGTGTTCCGGCACCGCGACCACCGCTTCGAGTGGACCCGCGCGGAGTTCGCCGCGTGGGCCTCCGCGGTGGGGGAGCGGTACGGGTACACCGTCCGGCTGCTCGGCGTCGGCGACGACGACCCCGAGGTCGGCCGGCCGTCGCAGATGGCCGTGTTCACCCGCGGTGCCGCGGAGGTGGCGGCATGACCGGCGCACCCCGCACCCTCGCCGTCCCCGACCTGTCCCTCGTCGTCCTGATCGGGGTGAGCGGCTCGGGCAAGAGCACCTTCGCGCGCCGGCACTTCGCGCCGACCCAGGTGCTCTCCAGTGACTTCTGCCGCGGCCTGGTGGCCGACGACGAGAACGACCAGTCGGCGACCCCGGCCGCCTTCGCGCTGCTGCACCACATCGCCGGGATCCGGCTGCGCGCCGGGCGGCTGACGGTCGTCGACGCCACCAACGTCAAGGCCGAGGACCGCGCGTCGCTGGTGCGGCTGGCGCGCGAGCACGACGTGCTGCCCGTGGCGATCGTCCTCGACGTCCCGGAGGGCGTGTGCCTGGCCCGCAACGCGGAGCGTCCGGACCGCGACCTGCCGCCCGGCGTCGTCCAGCGGCAGCGCGCCGACCTGCGGCGCGGGCTGCGGGGGCTGGGCCGCGAGGGCTTCCGCAAGGTGCACGTCCTCGGCCCGGACGACGTCGAGCGCGCCGTCGTCACCTACGAGAGGCAGTACAACGACCGGCGCGAGGACACCGGCCCGTTCGACGTGGTCGGCGACGTGCACGGCTGCCGCGAGGAGCTCGAGGACCTGCTCGGGGAGCTCGGCTACGCGCTGCGCCGCGACGAGCGGGGCCGCGCGGTCGACGCCGTCCACCCCGGGGGCCGGCGCGCGGTCTTCCTCGGCGACCTCGTCGACCGCGGTCCGGACTCACCCGGCGTGCTGCGCCTGGTCATGGGGATGGTCGCCGCGGGGCACGCGCTGTGCGTCCCCGGCAACCACGAGAACAAGCTGGTCCGCGCCCTGCGCGGCCGCGACGTCCAGGTCACGCACGGCCTGGAGCGCACGCTGGCCCAGCTCGAGGCCGAGGACGAGGACTTCCGCCGGGAGGTCGAGGCCTTCTGCGACGGCCTGGTCAGCCACTACGTGCTCGACGGCGGCGCACTGGTCGTCGCGCACGCGGGGCTCACGGAGTCGCTGCAGGGCCGGTCCAGCGCCCGGGTGCGCAGCTTCGCGCTCTACGGCGACACCACCGGGGAGACCGACGAGTTCGGCCTGCCGGTGCGCCATCCCTGGGCCAGGGAGTACCGCGGCCGCGCGATGGTGCTCTACGGGCACACCCCGGTGCCGACCCCGGAGTGGGTGAACGACACGCTCTGCCTGGACACCGGCTGCGTGTTCGGCGGCCGGCTGACCGCGCTGCGCTACCCGGAGCGGGAGCTGGTCAGCGTCGCGGCGCGGCAGACCCACTACGCGCCGGCCCGCCCGTTCCCGACCGTGGAGGACGCCGCCCCGCCGGCCGGGGCGACCCGTCCGGACGGCGTCCTGGACGTCGACGACGTGCTCGGCAAGCGCGTCGTCGAGACCCGGCTGGCCGGGCGGGTGACCGTGCGGGAGGAGAACGCCGCGGCGGCGATCGAGGTGATGAGCCGCTTCGCCGTCGCACCGGAGCAGCTGCTGTACCTGCCGCCGACGATGAGCCCCTCGGCCACGTCGACCCGGCCCGGACTGCTCGAGCACCCCGCGGAGGCGTTCGCGTACTACCGCGGCGAGGGCGTGGCGGAGGTCGTCTGCCAGGAGAAGCACATGGGCTCCCGGGCGGTGGCGCTGGTGCGGCGGGACGGCTCCGGGGTGCTGCACACCCGCACCGGCCGGTCCTTCCTCGCCGGCGACCTCGCGGCCGCGTTCTCGGCCCGGCTCTCGGCCGCGGCGCAGGAGGCCGGGTTGTTCGACGAGTGCGGCTCCGACTGGCTGCTGCTCGACGCCGAGCTGCTGCCGTGGTCGGCCAAGGCCGGCGACCTGGTCCGCAGCCAGTACGCGGCCGTCGGGGCCGCCGCGCGGACGGCGCTGCCCGCGGCCGTCGCGGCGCTGGAGGCCGCCGCGGCGCGCGGTCTGGACGTGGGGGACCTGCTCGACCGGCAGCGGCGGCGGGCGGACGACGCCGGGTCGTTCACCGAGGTCTACCGGCGCTACTGCTGGCCGACCGACGGGCTCTGCGGCGTCTCGATCGCGCCGTTCCAGGTGCTCGCCACGGCCGGCGCGACGTACGCCGACCGGCCGCACGCCTGGCACCTGTCCCTCGCCGACCGGCTGGCCGAGGCCGATCCCGGGCTGGTCCGCGCGACCCGCTCGCTGGCCGTCGACGTCACCGACCCGGCGAGCGAGGCCGCCGCGACGACGTGGTGGGAGGAGCTGACCGCGGCCGGCGGCGAGGGGATGGTCGTCAAGCCCGCGGCCAACCTCACCCGCGGCACGAAGGGGTACGTGCAGCCCGGGCTCAAGGTGCGCGGCCGCGAGTACCTGCGGCTGGTGTACGGGCCGGACTACACCGAGCCGCGGCACCTCGACCGGCTGCGCGAGCGGTTCCTCGGGCGCAAGCGCGGGCTGGCCCTGCGGGAGTACGCGCTCGGCACGGAGGGGCTGGAGCGGGCGGCCCGCGGTGAGCCGCTGTGGCGGGTGCACGAGTGCGTCTTCGCCGTCCTCGCGCTGGAGTCCGAACCGGTCGACCCGCGCCTGTGAGCCGTCACCCCTCGGCCCGGGTGGTCAGGAGTCCCCGGTGGAGAGCTTGCCGAGGTAGTCGCCGAAGGTGATGACGCCGCCCTCCTGCTGTGCCCGGCCGCGGTCGGGGGGCGGCAGCACGTCCTGCAGCGCGTCGATCCGCTTCCACGCCGGGTAGGGGGCCTCGCCGCCGCGTCGGGCACGTACGGCGAGTCGGCGGCCCGGACGTGCCGGTGGACGTAGCGGCCGCAGTTGTGGAACACCTTCTCGACGGCGGCGCGCACGACCAGGCGGGCGCCGGGCCACGCGGCGAGCAGGTCGTCGTCGGCGGAGACGCGCGCCGTCGCCTGCACCCGGACGCGGTTGGGCGTCTCCAGGTCGATGAACAGCATGCCGATCCTGGCGGAGTCGCTGATGTTGCCCATCGACAGGAACATGCCGTTGCCGTCGTAGTCGGGGAAGGCCAGCGTGCCGGGGTCGACGACCCGCACCAGGCCGGGCGGCCCGCCCTTGTAGGACACGGTCGGCATGCCGGCCGCGTCCACGGTGGCCAGGAAGAAGAAGTCCCGCGAGGCGATGAAGCCGCCGTGGGAGTCGTCGACGTGGTCGGCGACGACGGCCTGCTCGACCCGGTCGGCCAGCGCGACGCTGTCGAAGTGCTCCTGCCAGGCGCGCTGGGAGGGCGTGTAGGAGTCCACGGCTCAGGCTCCCGCACCGACGGGCGGCCCGCCCGGTGTGGCCGGCGAGTGGCGGCAAGGCCGTGTCCGGTCCCGCCGTGGTGGCTTCCCGCGCCGCGTGCACGTCGCGAGGTCCGCCGTGGCGGTCAGCCGGGGGTGCCGTCGGCGAAGGTGACCGCGCCCCGCATGGCCTGCCCGCGGGTGACCGCGCGGTCGACCTCCTCGACCACCAGGTCGACCAGCCAGCGCACCGGCCCGGTCCGGGCGAGCAGCTCCTCGGCGGGCCACTCGCGGGGCGTGCCGAGCAGGCCCAGGGTGCCCGCGATCGCGGCGAGGGCGGCGTCCGCGGGTGTCCAGTCGCGGTCCGGGAGCTCGAGCGCCCGCTCGTCCGCCGCCGTCCGCTCGGCCCGGTGGTCGTCGTAGCGCCGTCCGGGCCACCGCCGGCGCAGGACCCACGAGCCGCGGCGCAGGTGCTCGGCGGCCAGGTCCTGCTGGTCCACCGCACCGTGGCGCAGCAGCTCGGTCAGCGACGGCGCCCACCCGGCGAGGAGCCGGTCGGCCGGCGGGAAGCCGGTGGGTGCGTCGTCGACCTCGACGGCGTCGTCGGTGTCGCTGACCCGCCCCCGCAGGCCGAGGTCGACCAGCAGCGCGCCGCGCACCGCCAGGGCGGTCACCAGGTCGTCGGTCAGCCGGCCGCGGTCCAGCGCCAGGCAGGCCAGGCGCATCGACACCGAGTCGTCCCAGTCGTCGTCCACACCCGGATGGTGCCCGGAGAGCCCGGTGGGCGGGAGTCCCCGGTGACGCGTCGGTGACGGCAGGAGTGATCGACGCGAAGGTGCGGCCACCCGCGCCTACGCTCGTCCCACCGTGGGACGACGGCGTCCCCGGATGCGTCCTCGCGGAGGCGGTCGACCATGTCCCAGGTGCCCGAGGGGTTGCCGGTCCTCGGTCGAGGGAGGCACCGCAGCCCGGCGCGCGGAGCCTGCTTCCTCGAGTACACGGCCCTGCTGGCCGGTGAGCCGTTCAGCGACGCGCCCGCCTGCGTCGACGGCGAGCTCGCCGCCGTCCTGCGGCACGCCAACGACCGGCTGTCCAACGCCGACCGCCGGCGACTGGTGCCCCTCCTGGGGCGCGCCATCGGCCTCGCGGTGCCCGAGCCGCTCGCCGTCCGCCCCCGCGGACGGACCGGGCGGGCGGCGCTGCACTGGGACGTGCGCGCGCTCCCCGGGTACGCCGAGACCGTCGGCACCCTGCGCGAGACGGTCGCGCGCCGGTTCACCGCCGCCCTCGGCGTGGACGTCCCGCCGCGGGAGTGGCGCTGGTACGACTCCGGCAGGGAGCTCGACCGGCTCTTCTGGTCGGTGATGCTCGAGCCGACGCCGGTCACCACGTCCCCGGCCTGGGTGGCCCGGCTGGTGGACCGGCTGGTCCTCCTCCACGAGTGCTACGAGCAGGCGATGGACCAGCTCGGCCTCGCGCGCACGGCTCCGGACGCGGGCCTCGTCCCGTCCTGATCGGCACCCCTGCGCAACGGGCAGGAGAGCGACCGGCCGGCCGTGCCAGGATGGAGGGGTCGGCGCCGGACCCCGCCCGGGGACACCCGCCGGCCCTGGACCCGCGAGTCGGCCTCCGCCCGGCGCCGGCCCGGCAGCCCGCTGCCGGCTCCCCGCCGGAACGGGTGCCGTCCGCGCGAGGACGCGCATGACCAACCCGCCCCGACCTGCCCGGCCACCGTCCCCGTGGTCCGGCTCCCGCCACGAGACCGAGCACCGCTGGCAGCTCGACGGCGTCCGCACCCTGGACGACGTCGTCGCCGCGCTGCGCGGCCTGACCGACGAGCTGCGCGCGGCCGCCGCGGCCGGCTGGACCCTGGCCCAGCCGATGCGCGACGGCCACCTGCTCGCCACCCGGCCGTCCCGGCGGCAGCGGGCCCGCGGCGCCGTGGCCCCGCCCCCACCCGCCGGAGCCCCTCCCGTGCTGCGCTGGCGGGTGCGCCTCGTCGACGAGCCGCCGGTCACCGGCGACGACGTCCTCGACCTCGGCGCGGCCGCGCGGACGCCGGTGCTCGCCTGGACCGGGGGAGTGCTGCGGCAGGTGGACGGCCCGGCGGTGCGGCCGGGACTCCTCGGCGAGCTGGCCCCGCAGGTCTCCGCGGCCGACCTCGGGGCCCGCCGCTGGGGCGTCGCGCCGGCGCGGGTCGGGCCGGGCGCGGACCTCGTCGCCGACGGCAGCGCCCTCCACGTCCACGCCGTCGAGGACGGCGCGCTCGTCCGCACGGTCGAGGCGCTGACCTTCCGGCACGCCGCGGACCGGGCCGGGACGCTGCCCGACGCGGCGGCCGCCTACGAGCGGCTGGCCCGCGCCGCGGAGGCCGTGGCCGCCGCCGGCGGACGGCTGACCGGTGTGGACGACGGCCTGCTGCACGTCGGCTACGGCCGCGCGACGGCGGGACGGCGCTGATGCCGGCGTACCGCGGCGCCGACGGCGCGGCGCTGCACCACGACGTCCTGGGCGCGGACGCGGCGCCACCGCTGGTCGTGCTGGCCGGCGGCGCGGCCGCCCACCCGTCCTACCTCGGCGACCTGGCCGGACTGGGCGAGCGGTACCGCCTGGTCGTGCCGCACCTGCGGGGCGTCGGCCGCTCGGCCGACGCCCCGCTGACCTCGCGGTGGCAGCAGGCCGACGACGTCGACGCCCTGCGCGCCGCCCTCGGGCTCGACCGGTGCACGCTGGTCGCCCACTCGGCCGGCACCCGCCTGGCCGTGGCCTACGCCGCGCGGTACCCGCACCGCCTGGCCGCCCTCGTGCTCCTCACCCCGCCGGCCGACCACCTCGTCGACGTCCCCTCGGACGCGGCGCGGATCGCGGCCGCCCGCTCCGGCGACCCGGCGTTCCGGGCGGCGACGGCGGCGGCCGAGGAGGGCCCGGACCTCGGCAGCGACGGGGCGTTCGCCACCTGGCGCCTCGCCACCGCGGCCCTCGGGTACGCGCGCTGGGACGCGACGACGCAGGCCCACGCCGGTGCGGTGCGGTACTCCCTCGCGGCGGCCCGGGCCTTCCTCGCGGGCGAGGGACCCGCCGACCTCCTCGATCGGCTGCGCGCCGTCCACGCGCCCACGCTCGTCGTCGCGGGCGCGCAGGACGCCGTCACCGGCCTGGCCCCGGTGCTCGCGGTGGCCGACCTGTTCCCGCACGGGCGCGTCGCGGTGATCGACGACTGCGGCCACTTCCCGTGGGTCGAGCAGCCGGCTGCCTTCCGCGCGGCGGTCGACCCGTTCCTCGCCGGGTCGCCGCGGTGACCGCCCACCAGGCCGTGGGGGCGGTGTGGCCGTCAGGGCCGGCCGTGGCGACGGCGACCTCGGACGGCCGACGACCCGGCCTCAGCCGGCGAGCACCAGCCCCACGACGGCGAGCGGCAGCGCCACGAACAGGAAGACGCCCAGCGGGCCCAGCGCCGGCACGAGGTCGGGCTGGTCGGCCTCCGGTCCCAGCCCGAGGAACGCCCGGACGTCGGAGGTCCCCGCCCGGGACACCACCGATCCGCCCAGCAGGGCGAGCAGGCCGCCCACGGCGACGAGGGACAGCCCCAGCTTCGACCGGAACCCGCCGTCGGCCACCGCCGTCCACACACCGGCCGCGGCGACGGCGACGACCGCTCCACCGGCCAGCAGCACCAGCGCCTGACGCAGACCACGGACCACGTGCACGCCCGGGACCGTAGCGGCGCTCAGACCGCGGCGAGGGCCGTGAGCACCTCCCGCGGGCGCGTCCACGGCAGCGCGCCGCCCTCGCCGTCGAGCACGGTCAGCCGCGCGCCGGGGATGCGCCGCCCCAGCGCGCGACCGCGGTCGGGCGAGTGGACGGTGCTGGTGTCGTCGGCGCCGTACCAGAGGTGCACCGGCGTGCGGAGGTCCTCCGGCCGCACCGGCCAGGGCCCCAGCGCGATCCGCAGGTCCCGGGCGTAGCCGGCGGCGCCCTGGCGGAAGCCGTCCTCGAGGGCGGCGCGGACGGCGGCACCGAGCGGCGTCGTCGCGTACAGCGCGCGGTCCCGGGGCGCGGCCGTGGCCTCGATGACCTGCCACAGCCAGGCGGCGTCGGCCCGCTCGGCGACCTCCCGCTCGAAGCCGCCGGGGTCGGCGTCGACCGCGTCGAGCATCGCGGCCACCTCGGGCACCAGCAGGTGCCGCTGGGCGCGCAGGTCGTCCTGCCCGGCCACCAGCGCCACCGCGTCCAGCAGTCCCGCGCCGGCCAGCGCCACCGCGAACGGCGCCCCCTGGGAGAAACCGACGGCGAGCACGTGCCGCAGCCCCTCCGCCCCCACGAGGTGCCCGACGTCGGCGGCCCAGGTCGCGTAGGTCTTCGCCGGGTCGTGCGTGGACCGGCCGAGTCCCGGCCGGTCGAGCGCCAGCACCCGCAACCCCAGCCCGGGCAGGACGTCGGCGCCGAACCCGAGGACGCCGCTCATCCCCGCGCCCGGGCAGAACAGCACCGGCCGGCCCTCCGGCGGGCCCCACTCCGACCAGGCGAGGTCGCGGCCGTCGGGCAGCCGGACCGCGTGCGCGGCCGGGTGTCGGGGTGCCGGGGCCGCGGTGTCCACGTGTCCTCCTTGCCGGTGGCCGTCGGGTCGTCGTCAACCTCGCACCGCCGGCCCCTGCGGGGCAACGGCTCGGGAGCGGTCCTCGCCGGCCGGTGCCTCCGCCGCGCCGCGCGGTGGGGCGCCTGCGCCGTCCGTGACGACCGGGACGACGCGGGGACCGGAGCCCCGCCGGTGGACGGGGCCGGCCCCGGCGCTGTGCCACCGTGCTGGCGTGTCCGCCCGCAGCTCCCGGCCCGCCCCGTGACCGGTCCGGTGCTGGTCGTCGCGGCGGTGCTCGGTGCGGGCGCGGGTGCGCTGGTCGACCGGGCCGCGGCGCGCTTCCCGTGGCCCCGGCCGGCGACCGTCGGCGGCGTCCTCGGCGGCCGCGGGGGAGCGGCACCCCGCGGCGTCCTGGAGGGAGCGACCGCGGCCCTGTTCGTCCTCGCCGCGCTGCGCTTCGGTCCCACCGCGGAGCTGCCGGCCTGGCTGTGGTTCGCGGCCGCCGGCGTCCTGCTCGGCGTCCTCGACCTGCGCGAGCGGGTGCTGCCGAACCGGGTGCTGCTGCCCGCCACCGCCGGGGCGGTCGCGCTGCTCGCCGTCGCCGTCGTGGGGCCGGGGACCTGGCCGGACCTCCTGCGCGCCGTCACCGGGGCGGTGCTGCTCTTCTCCGTCCTCCTCGGCCTGGCGCTGCTCGCGCCGGGCCGGCTCGGCATGGGCGACGTCAAGCTGGGGGCCCTGCTGGGGCTCTACCTCGGCTGGCTGGGCTGGCCGGCCCTGGTGCTCGGGGTGCTCGCCGGGTTCGTCGTCCAGGCGGCCGCGGCCCTGGTGCTGCTCGCGCTGCGCCGGGTCGGCCTGCGCAGCGACCTGCCCTTCGGGCCGGCGCTCCTCGTCGGGACGGCGCTCGCCGCCGGGTGGCCGGCCGTCCTCGTCTGACGTCCTGATCCGGTCACCGTGCGTGACCGCAGCGGGTCCACGGTCGGCCGACGGGGTGGTCCCCGTCCTCCCATGGGGTGGCGGTCCCTCAAGTCGCCGGGCCGTCGTGGCGACAGCGTCAGCACAGCCGCGAGGGCGGGTCAGCCGACCCGTGCCAGCCGGCTCCACCCACAGGGAGTCCTCGTGCAGAACCCGTTCGCCACCCTCGTCACCCTCGTCGCCCTCGCCAAGGACCGCGTCGCGCAGGAGGAGAAGGGTGCCACCGCCGTCGAGTACGGCCTGCTGGTCGGCCTCATCGCGGTCGTGATCATCACCATCGTCGCCACCCTCGGTCAGGAGCTCGGCAGCCTCTTCCAGGACATCGTCGACGAGCTGCCCGGCACCGCCGCCTGACCGCTGCCCGCGACCGAACCGTCCGCTGCCCGGCGCAGCGGCCCCGTTCCGCACGGGGCCGCTGCGCCGGAGCGCACCCAGGGAGGAGGACCGAGATGACGATGCGGGACGAGCGCGGGGCCAGTGCCGTCGAGTTCGCGCTCATCGTGCCGCTGCTGGTCCTCCTGGTGCTCGGCATCGTGGAGTTCGGCCGCGGCTTCCAGGTGCAGGGCACGCTGTCGGCGGCCGCCCGGGAGGGCGTCCGGCTCATGGCGCTGCAGAACGACCCGGCCGCGGCCCGCGACGCCGTCCGCTCGGCCGCCTCGTCACTGGACCCGGCCGTCACCGACGCCCAGATCGTCATCACCCCGGCCAGCTGCCCCCAGGGCACCGGCTCCACGCTGGTCCGGCTGACCGTCGACTACGACATGCCCTTCCTGACCGGCTTCCTCGGCGCCTCCGTCGACCTGACCGGGACGGGGGTCATGCGGTGCGGCGGCTGACGGGGCACCCGCTCCGCCGCCTGCGGGGCCGGCTCGACGACGAGCGCGGGGCCAGCGCGGTGCTGCTGAGCCTGCTCATGGTCCCGATGCTCGGCTTCGCGGCGATCGCGGTCGACGTCGGCGCCGTGTACGCGGAGAAGTCGCGGCTGCAGGTGGCCGCCGACGCCGCCGCGCTGGCCGTGGCCCAGGACTGCGCCCGAGGCGCCTGCGGGGACGTGCGGGCCACCGCCGCCACGCTGGTGGCCGCCAACGCCGGCACGGCCACGGCCGCGCCGCCGGTGCTCTCCAGCCGCCCGACCAGCGTCACGGTCACCGGCAACCAGCCGACCGAGCACTGGTTCGCCCCGGTCCTGGGCATCGACGCGACGGCGGTCTCGGCGACGGCGACGGTGGCCTGGGGCGCTCCGGGCGGGGGGACGGCGGTGCTGCCGCTGACCTTCTCCTGGTGCGAGTTCGCCCAGCAGACCGGCGGGGGACTGCCCTCGGGCACCACCGTGCGCACCATCCGGCTGACCAAGACCTCCGGCACCACCGACTGCACCGGGCCGTCGCGCAACATCGTCCCGGGTGGCTTCGGCTACCTGGTGACCGACCCGGGCCAGTGCCGGGCCAGCAGCGCCGTGGCCGGCCGCTCGACGTCGTCCACCGGCAACAGCCCGCCGGCCGACTGCTCGACCGCGGACTTCACCCGCTGGCTGGGCCGCACCGTGCTGCTGCCGATCTTCGACGAGTTCGGGGACACCGGCAGCAACGCCTGGTACCGCGTCCACGGCTACGCGGCCTTCCGGATCACCGGCTTCCACCTCGGCGGGCAGTTCAGCACCAGCCCGCGGCCCTGCACCGGCAACGACCGCTGCATCACCGGCTACTTCACCCGCTTCGTCGAGCTCTCCGACGACTTCACCCTCGACCCCGACGCCCCCGATCTCGGCTCCGCCGTCCTCCGACTCATCCGATAGGTGTGCCCATGAGACGACTCCTCGCCGCCCTCGGGGCCCTGCTGCTGGCCTTCGTGGGCACCGTCGTGCTGGTCGCCTACGTCCGGGGCGCCGACGCCCGCGCCCTCGAGGGCGTGCAGACCGTGCAGGTCCTCGTGGTGGACCGGCCCATCCCCGCGGGGACGCCGGCCGACGAGGTCGGGGACCTGGTGCGCGCCGAGCTGCTGCCGGCGAAGGCCGCCGCCGAGGGCCGCGTCGAGGACCTCGCGGAGCTGGCCGGCCGGGTCGCCGACGTCGACCTGCAGCCGGGGGAGCAGCTGCTGGCCGCGCGCTTCAGCGACCCCGAGGACCTGCGCGAGCCCGGCACGGTCGCCGTCCCCGGGGGCGCCGAGGAGATCAGCGTCCTGCTGTCCCCCGAGCGGGCCGCCGGCGGGCGGCTGGTCGCCGGCGACACCGTCGGCGTCTACCTCTCCCTGGTCCTCCAGGACGGCACCGCCACCACCCACGCCGTGCTGCACCACGTCCTCGTGACCCGCGTCGCGGGCACCTGGACCGGCGCCACGGCCGACACCGAGAGCGCGAGCACCGACGAGGGCGACGCCGTCCCCACCGGGAGCCTGCTGGTCACCCTGGCGCTGCCCGCCCAGGACGCCGAGACCGTCGTCTTCGGCGCCGAGCACGGGACCCTCTGGCTCTCCCTCGAGCCGGCGACCGCGGACACCGGGGGCACCGGCGTCCTCACCCCGACCGACGTCTACGCCCGGGAGCAGAAGTGAGCCGCATCGTCCTCGCCGCCGCCGACCAGGAGCTGTGCGGCCGCGTGCTGGCCGCCGCCGACGGCGACGTGCACGTCCTGCCGCCCGGCCGCCTGCCGGGTGACCCCGCGCGCCTGTTCGAGCAGCTCTGGGACGGCGAGCTGCCCGACGTCCTCGTGGTGGGGCCGGACGCGGCGGCCGACGAGGCGCTGTCGCTGGCCGCCCGCCTGGACGTGCAGTGCCCGGGCATCAGCGTCGTGCTGGTGGCCCGGCCGGCGCCGGAGCTGTGGCAGGCCGCCATGCGCGCCGGCATCCGCGACCTGCTGGCGCCGGAGGCGGGGGTCGAGGACCTCCGGGCCGCGATCGAGCGGGCCGCGGCCGCCGCCACGGGCCGCCGCCGCGTCCTGCGCCCGGTGGAGGAGACCGCCCGCTACACCGGCCGGGTCATCACCGTGGCCTCGCCGAAGGGCGGCGTCGGCAAGACCACCGTGTCGACCAACCTGGCGATCGGGCTGACCGCGGCCGCGCCGCAGTCGACGGTGCTGGTCGACCTCGACGTCCAGTTCGGCGACGTCGCCTCGGCCCTGGGCCTGACCCCGGAGTACACGCTGCCCGACGCCGTCCACGGCCCGGCCAGCCAGGACACGATGGTGCTCAAGACCTTCCTCACCCAGCACCCCTCGGGCCTCTACGCCGTCTGCGGCGCGGAGTCCCCGGCGGCCGGGGACGCGGTCACCGCCGCCGACGTCAGCCAGCTGCTCGCCTCGCTCGCGCGGGAGTTCCGCTACGTCGTCGTCGACACCGCCCCGGGGCTGTCGGAGCAGACGCTGGCCGCCCTCGACCGCGCCACCGACGTGGTGATGCTCAGCAGCATGGACGTCCCGGGCGTGCGCGGCCTGCGCAAGGAGCTCGACGTCCTGCGGGAGCTGTGCATGATCCCGGCGGGCCGGCACGTGGTCATGAACCTCGCCGACCCCAAGGGCGGCCTGTCGGTGCGCGCCGTGGAGACCACCATCGGCACGGGCGTCGACGTCGTCCTGCCGCGGTCCTCGTCGGTGCCCGCCTCGACGAACCAGGGCGTCCCGCTGCTGCAGAGCGGCGGCCGGGAGCCCGTCGTCAAGGAGCTGCGCCGGCTGGTGTCCCGCTTCGCGGCGACCCCGATCGTGCGGCCCGGCCGCTACCGCGCCAAGCACCGGGCGGCGTCGTGACCTCCGCCTCCGCGCACCGGGCGGCGTCGTGACCTCCGCCTCCGCGCACCGGGCGGCGTCGTGAACCTCACCGCCCGCCTCGACGCCGCCCGCGGCCGGCACTCCGCCCCCGGTCCGGCCGCGGGGCCGGCGGCCGAGCCGCCCGACCCGGCTCCCCGCCCCGCCCTCGCCCTCTCCCGCCCGGCGGTCCCCCCGCCGCGCCCGGCTGCCGCCGGCACCGCGCCGGCCCCGGCCGCCACGGACGCCCTGGCGCGCCTCAAGGACAGGGTCGGCAAGGCGCTGTTCGAGCGCATGGGCAGCCGGATCAACTCTCCCGACCTCGGTGAGGAGCAGCTGCGGACCATCGTCCTCGGCGAGCTCGACGCCGTGGTCGAGGACGAGCGGATCCCGCTCAGTCCCGACGAGCGGCAGCGGCTGACCGCCGAGCTGGCCGACGACGTCCTGGGCTACGGACCGCTGCAGCGCCTCCTCGACGACGCGACGGTCACCGAGATCATGGTCAACGGCCCGGAGATGATCTACGTCGAGCAGCGCGGCAGGCTGGTGCGCAGCACCGCCCGGTTCACCTCCGAGGAACACCTGCGGCGGGTCATCGACCGGATCGTCTCGCGGGTGGGACGGCGCATCGACGAGTCCTCGCCGCTGGTCGACGCCCGGCTGGCCGACGGGTCCCGCGTCAACGCGGTCATCCCGCCGCTGGCCTTCAGCGGGTCGACGCTGACCATCCGCAAGTTCGCCAAGGACCCCTTCACCGTCGACGACCTGATCGGCTTCGGCACCCTCACCCCGGAGATGGCCGAGCTGCTGCGGGCCTGCGTGGAGGCCCGGCTCAACGTCATCGTCTCCGGCGGCACGGGCACCGGGAAGACGACGCTGCTCAACGTGCTGTCCTCCTTCATCCCGGAGGGCGAGCGCATCGTGACCATCGAGGACGCCGTCGAGCTGCAGCTGCAGCAGGACCACGTCGTCCGGCTGGAGTCCCGGCCGCCCAACATCGAGGGCCGGGGCGCCGTCACCATCCGCGACCTGGTGCGCAACTCGCTGCGGATGCGCCCCGACCGGATCGTGGTCGGTGAGTGCCGCGGCGGGGAGAGCCTGGACATGCTCCAGGCGATGAACACCGGCCACGACGGGTCGCTGTCGACGGTGCACGCCAACTCCCCGCGCGACGCCGTCGCCCGCCTGGAGACCCTCGTCCTGATGGCCGGCATGGACCTGCCGCTGCGGGCCATCCGCGAGCAGATCGCCTCGGCCGTCGACCTCGTCGTGCAGCTCACCCGCCTGCGGGACGGCACGCGGCGGGTCACCCACGTCACCGAGGTGCAGGGCATGGAGGGCGAGACGGTCACCCTGCAGGACGCCTTCCTGTTCGACTACTCCGCCGGGGTGGACGCCTCCGGCCGCTTCCTCGGCCGGCCGGTGTCGACCGGGGTGCGGCCGCGGTTCTCCGAGCGCTTCGCCGACCTGGGCATCGCCGTCGACCCCCGGGTCTTCGGCGTGCCGCAGCCGGTCAGGCAGCGGGGCCGGGCCGGATGACGCCGGCCCTGCTCGTCGTCGGGGTGCTCGCCGTCACCGGCGGGCTGCTGCTCCTCGTGCTCGCCGTCGTGCCGGCCGGCACCCGGCAGGTCCCGCTCAGCCGGCTCGACCCGGCGACGGCCCCGCGGGGGTCGGCGCTGGCCGGTGCCGGGGTCGCCGCCGGGGCCGCGGTCGAGCGGGTGCTGGCGCGGCGCGGGCGGCTCGCGTCGGGGACCGCGGCCCTCGAGCGGGCCGGGTCGTCGCTGTCCCTGCCCGACTTCGTCGTGCGCACCGCCCTGGCCGGGATGGGGCTCGGGCTGCTCGGCGGTCTGGCCGGCGGCCCGCTCGCCGGCCTGCTCCTGGCCGCGGCAGCCCCGCTCGGTGCCAAGGCGCTGCTGTCCTGGCGGACCGGACGGCGGCGCGCGGCCTTCGCCGACCAGCTCGACGACTCGCTGCAGCTGATGGCCAGCAGCCTGCGCGCCGGGCACAGCCTCCTGCGCGCCATCGACTCGGTCTCCCAGGAGGCCTCGGCGCCCACGTCGGAGGAGTTCGCCCGGATCGTCAACGAGACCCGGGTGGGCCGTGACCTCTCCGACGCCCTGGACGAGGTCGGTGCCCGGATGGGCAGCGACGACTTCACCTGGGTCGCCCAGGCCATCGCCATCCACCGCGAGGTCGGCGGCAACCTGGCCGAGGTGCTCGACGTGGTCGGCCGGACGATCCGCGAGCGCAACGCCATCCGCCGTCAGGTCAAGGCGCTGGCGGCGGAGGGGAAGCTCTCGGCGGTCGTGCTCATGTCGCTGCCGTTCGGCGTCAGCGGCTTCATCGCGCTGACCAACCCCGGCTACGTGTCCGCGTTCACCGAGACGCCCACCGGCCTCCTCATGCTCGGCGTCTGCGTGCTGCTGCTCGTCGTCGGCGCGTTCTGGCTCAAGAAGATGGTGCGGATCCGGTTCTGATGGACACCCTCCCCACCCCCGTCCTCGCGGCCGCCGCGGCCGTCGCGGTCGCCGTGCCCGTCCTGGGCTGGGCGCTGCTCGCCCGCCCCGGGGCGGCTGCGGCCCAGGTCCGCGATAACCTGCTGCTCGGCCTCGACGGCGCGCCGGCCGGCACCGAGGTCGGGTCGGGCCGCGGGGGCGCCACCCGGCTGGTCCGCGGTCTGACCCCGCGCGGCACCGTCGCCCGGGTCGACCGGCTGCTCGGGACCGCCGGCCGCCCGGCCGCCTGGCCGGTGGAGCGGGTGCTGACCGCGAAGCTGGTGCTCGCCGCCGTCGCCGCCGGCCTGGGGACGCTGATCGCGAGCACGCACCCCGGCGCGCTGCTCGCCCTGGTGATGACGGCCGTGACGGGAACCGCCTACTTCCTCCCGGAGCTGCTGCTGAGCAGCCGCGGCCAGGAGCGGCAGCAGGCCATCGGCCTGGAGCTGGCCGACACCCTCGACCAGATGACCATCGCCGTGGAGGCGGGGCTGGGCTTCGAGTCGGCGCTGGCGCGGGCCGGCCGCACCGGCACGGGCCCGCTGGCCGAGGAGCTGGTGCGCACGCTGCAGGACATCGCGGTCGGGCAACCCCGGCGGGAGGCCTACCTGGCGCTGGCCGAGCGCACCGGGGTCGCCGACCTGCGCCGGTTCATCCGGGCCGTCGTGCAGGCCGACGTCTACGGCGTCTCGATCGCCGACGTGCTGCGCACGCAGGCGGCCGAGATGCGGCTCAAGCGGCGGCAGCGGGCCGAGGAGAAGGCGATGCAGATCCCGGTGAAGGTCATCTTCCCGCTGGTCCTGTGCATCCTCCCGACGCTGTTGATCGTGCTGATGGGCCCCGCCGCGATGGACATCGCCACCTCCTTCGGCGGAGGCTGAGCACGTCGTCGGCCCACCGGCCGACACCGCGGCCAGGTGCCGTCCCCGGCCGGAGCCGAGCCCCACACTCCGGTCCCTGCTCGGGGGAGCCTCCGGCCCCCCGCTCCCAGGGACCGGTCAGCCGGTCGAGCGCGGCTGCGCGGGGTTGGTCGGGTCGCCCTGCGACGGCGGGTTGACCGGCGGGCCGCTGGTCGCCTCGGACACCTTCGAGCCGGTCGAGGCGGCCACCGGGTCGTCGGCGGCCGGGGCCGCCGGGTCGCCGCCGGAGGGCTCGGCACCCGCGCGCAGCGCGGTCAGCCGGTTCTCCATGGCGATGGTCACCTGCAGCCGGTCGGCGTGGGCGCGCTCGTACTCCAGGAGGGTCTGCAGGCCGGTCGCGTCCAGCGTCCGGATGCGCGAGATCAGTCCCTGCACGGGCAGGTGGTCGTAGTCGGGCAGCGGCAGCTGGTCGTGCTCGGTCATGCCGACCCGCCTACCCCCACCCCCTGGATCCGACACGGTGTGTGGCGCCCGGGCCGGTGGGTAGGCGGCCAGCGAGAGCGCGCCCCGCCGCGGGCGCCGTCCCGCTCCGACTGCCGATCGAGGAAGTGGTCCCCTCCCCATGGACGTGTCGTTCCTGGCGCCGGTCTTCGACGCCTCCGGCCCCTACGCCACCGTCTGTGCCGACGTCACCCACGTGACCGAGAGCGCCGACACCGAGCTCGACCTCCGCGTGCGCGCGATCGCCGGGAAGCTCACCGAGCAGGGCGCCCCGGAGGCCGTGGTCGAGGCCGTCCGCAGCCGGCTGCTCGAGGGCAACGAGGGGGGCGAGGCCGGCACCGTCCGCGGTCGCGCGGTCGTCGTCGCCGCGGACGGCGGCGTCGTGCTCGACCAGCAGCTGGCCGACGTCCCACGGCAGGAGGTGGCCGAGTGGGCGCCCACGCCGGACCTGCTGCCGGTCCTGCGCGCCCTGCCCGGACGGGTCCCGCACGTCGTCGTCCTCACCGACCGCACCGGCGCCGACCTCACCCTCGCCACCCTCCCCGGCCAGGCCGAGGAGGAGGAGACGGTGAAGGGCGACACCTTCCAGATCCGCAAGTTCCAGGGCGGCGGGTGGGCGCACCACCGGTACCAGCACAACACCGAGAACAAGTGGGTGCACAACGCCGACGACGTCGCCTCGCACGTCGCCTCGGTCGTCCGCCGGGCGCAGCCGCGCTTCGTGCTGCTGGCCGGGGACGTGCGGGCGCGGCAGATCCTCACCGACCGCGCCAGCGGCCTGTGGTCGGACCTCGTCGTGTCGATGGACGAGGGTGGCCGGGCCGCCGGCGCCGACCGCGAGCCGGTGGAGCGCCGGGCCGCGGAGCTGGTCGCCGAGCACGAGGCGCGCGAGGAGGCCGAGGCCGTCGAGAAGATCAGCTCCGCCGGCGCCCACGGCCTGGCCGTGACCGGCACCGCGCCGGTCGTCGAGGCGCTGCGCAAGGCGCAGGTGGAGACGCTGGTGCTCGCCGACCCGCCGGACGACGAGAAGCTGCTCGTGGGCGCCTCGCCGCTCGAGCTCGGCGTCGACCAGGGCGACATGGACGCCCTCGGCGTCCAGGAGGTGCACTCCGTGCCGGCCGAGCGGGCGCTGGTCGCCGCCGCCGTGGCCAGCACCGCCGGCGTCGTCGTCGTGCCGCGCGCGGCCATGCCAGGGGACATCCCGGTCGCGGCGATCCTGCGCTACACCGACGACTTGACCCCCACCCCCCAGTGACGGAGGCAACACCATGAGCGATCCCCACCAGGAGGGCACCCCGGCCGGCACCAGCCCGGCCGACGTCGACCGCCGTTCCGCCATCGCCGAGGTCCTCGGCAAGGAGGTGTGGCCGGCCGACCGGGACACCCTCGTCTCCCGCGCGCAGGAGTCGAACGCGACCGACCGCGTGCTGGCCGACCTGCGGCGGCTGCCCGCCGGGCAGCAGTTCGACAACGTCCAGGACGTCGCCCGGGCACTGGGCCTGGGCACCGAGCAGCAGCGGTTCTGAGGAGCACCAGGTGACCACCAACAAGGAGCCCAGCCCCGAGGCGCTGGCCAACGTCACCGAGCACAACATCGAGACCCGGGCCGACCTGCTGCCCGAGGAGTCCGGCATGAAGGGCTCGGGCATGGAGGAGGTCGCCGCCGAGATCATCCTCGCCGAGTCGGAGGAGCGGACCGTGCACCCCGACCCGGACGACGCGCAGGGCGCCCACCGGCAGTCCGCGGAGACGGCGGACCTGCCCTGAGCGCGGCGGCTGCCCCGGGCGGGCTGCACGAGCACCCGGTCCAGTTGCGCTGGTCGGACTCCGACCTCTTCGGCCACGTCAACCACGCCCGGGTGCTCGGGCTGCTCGAGGACGCGCGGCTGGCGATGGCGGACTCCTCGCCGGGCGCCGGCATCATCCTGGCGCGGCTGGAGATCGACTACCTGCGGCAGATCCACTACCGGGTGGGCGAGCACCTCACGGTGGCCAGCCGGATCACCCGGCTGGGCCGCAGCTCGATCGGGATGCGCCAGGAGCTCACCCAGGACGGCGAGGTGGCGCTGCGCGCGGAGATGGTGCTGGTCAACTTCGACTACGCCGCCGACGCCGCCCGCCCGCTGACCGAGCAGCAGCGGGCGCACTGGACGCGCTGGCAGGTGGACTGAGCGTGGTGCCGCTGCCGGTCGCGGCCGGGCACACGGTGGTCTGCCCCGACGACCTGCGCGGCTACGGCCGGTCGTCGGGGCCACCGCCCGACGACGGCCACCGTGCGCGCCGTGCTCGAGGACGACCGCGCCGGCCTGACCGTCGACCGCGCCGACGAGGAGGACGACCGCGCCACCTGCGCGGCGCTGGTGTCGTCCTCGCCGCGTGATCACCCGGCGCCGCCTGGGTACCGCCCGGTCATGCCCAAGACGACGAAGAGCGGCGACGCGAAGCAGGACGAGATCCCCAGCACGCTGCAGCGATCGGACGAGAAGGCGCAGCGCACCTGGGCCAAGACGCACGACTCCGCCGTCGAGACCTACGACGGCGACGAGCAGCGGGCGACCCGGGTGGCCTGGGCGGCGGTCAAGCACACCCACGAGAAGGTCGGCGACCACTGGGAGGAGAAGGAGGGCGGCCGCAAGGGACCGTCCGACGCCCAGGCCGCGGGCGGCGCCGACACGAACCGGGAGACCAAGGGCGGCGTCGACGCCAACGCCACCAAGGAGCACCTCATGGACGTCGCCAAGCGGCTCGACGTGCACGGCCGCTCGTCGATGACCAAGGACGAGCTCGTCGACGCCATCCAGAAGGCGAACGACCGGGAGACGCGCCAGGCCCGCGAGGGCTGAGCGCCCGGCGTTCCCCCGCGGGGTGGCGGGGGTAGGCGGACCGGCACGGCTGCTTCCCCACGTCCCGTCCGCGACCAGGTGGTCGTCGTCCTCGGTGCCTCCAGCGGCATCGGCCGGGCGGCGGCGCTGGAGTTCGCGCGGCAGGGCTGCACCCGGATCGTCGTCGCCTCCCGCGGGGAGGAGGCCCTCGGCACCCTGGTCGAGGAGCTGACGCGGAAGGGCGCGGAGGCGGTCGCCGTCCCCACCGACATCACCGACCAGGCCGCCGTCCGGGCGCTGGTCGACACCGCCGAGGCGCGCTTCGGCCGGATCGACACCTTCGTCACCGTGCCCGGCGTCGGCATCTGGGGGTCGGTCGAGCAGATCGACCTCGACGAGTTCCGCCGGGTCACCGAGGTGACCTACATCGGCCACGTGGCCGCCGCGCAGGCCGCCGTCCCGGCGCTCGAGCGCGCCGGTGGCGGCGTGCTGATCGGCATCGGCTCGGTCGAGGGCTACCGCTCCATCCCGCTGCACGCGCCGTACTCCGCGAGCAAGTTCGCGCTGCGCGCGTTCTACGACGCGCTGCGGGTGGAGCTGGCCGAGGAGCGGTCGCCGGTCGAGGTGAGCCAGATCCTGCCCGCCGGCATCGCCACGCCGTTCTTCGAGCACGCCCGCACCAAGCTCGGCGCCATGCCCAAGCCACCCCCGCCGGTGTACGCGCCCGAGCTGGTCGCCGAGGCGATCGTGCGGGCGTCGGTGCACCCGCGGCGGGAGGTCCCGGTCGGCGACGCCGCGCTGGGCTTCATCGCCGGGCAGCGGTTCAGCCCCGCCCTGACCGACGCGCTGCTGTCGCTGACCGGCCGCCAGCTGCAGACCACCGACCGGCCCGACGACGGCACCGACATCCTCGACACCCCGACCCCGGGCCCCGGCCGCGTGCGGGGTGCCTTCGCCGACCAGGTGCTCACCACCAGCCCGGTGACCCGGGTCGCCGGCGCCGTCGTGCGGCCGGGCGAGCTGCTGCTGCGGGCGATCCGCAAGCGCCCGTCGTCGACCTGACTCAGCCGCCGGGGACGAGCAGCAGCTCGCGCTGCGGGCGGCCCAGGGACGACGTCCCCTCCGCGGTGAGGACGACCGCCTCCTCGAGGCCCAGCCGCACGCACTGCCCGTCCCACTCGGGCACCGGCACGCGGACGGCCAGCTCGAGGGCGTAGACGGTGTCGGGGTGCAGCACGCGGTCGCCGTCGCCGGGGACGCCGTGCTGGTCGTCCCACCGGCCGATCGCCGGCCCCGCGCCGTGCCCGTGCACGCCGACCGGGTGGGAGTAGACCTCGGCCTGCAGCCCCTCGGCGGCCGCGGCGGCGCGGGCGTCGGCGAGCACCTCGTTGCCGGTCCGGCCGGCGCGCAGGGCGGCGGCGGTCAGCGCCTGCACCCGCGTCCCGGCCGCCCAGGCGCGCTGCAGCCCCGGCGGGGCGGCGGTCTCACCCGGCCGGAGCAGGTAGGCGCTCCGCTGCAGGTCGGTGGTCAGGCCGAGGCTGGTCAGCCCGGCGTCGCAGGTGACCAGGTCGCCGGGGGCCAGGGGCGCGCGCTGGGGCACCGCCGGGAGCTCGACGCCGCCGTCCCCGTGCGCGCGCAGCGGGACGCCGGCCCGCTGCACGGTGACCCCGGGGTGGAACCAGGGCGGGGTGCCGAGGTCGGCCATCCGCTGGTGCACCGCCCACGCCAGGTCGGCCGCGGTCGTGGCGCCGGCGGTCAGCCCGGTGGGGGAGAGGGCCTCGACCAGGACCCGGTCGGTGAGGCCGTTGAGCGCGTCGAGGGCGGCGACCTCCTCGGGCAGGCGCGTCTCCAGCCAGCCGACGACGAGGTCCTCGGCCGGCACCAGGCGCTGCGCGTAGGGGCCCAGCGCCTCGGTGAGCAGCCCGTGCTCGGCCACCGAGAGCCCGTCGGCCAGGGCACACCGCGCCGAGACGTCGACGCCGATCCGGCGCGGGTCGGCCTGCTCGACGATCCGCCGCACCGCCGCCCACTGCGCCTGCTCGCCGCCGAGGCCGTCGCCGTCCTCCGGGGTCCAGCCGGGGAGGAACTGGCCGACCGGGTAGCGCGAGACCGCGACCGGGGTGACGCCGTCGTCGCTGCGGTGCAGCACCAGGACGACCCGGCGCCGGGCCGACAGCCACGTCGCCGGCAGCAGCGTCGCGAGCACCGGGTCCTCGTTGTTCTCCCGGCCGACGACCACCCACAGGTCGATGCCGGCGCGGTCCATGAGGCCCGGCATCAGGTCGAGCAGGCGCTGGGTCAGCCACCGGTCCCGGACGTCGGCCTGCTGCCGCAGGGGCAGCGGCACCGTCCGCGTCGGGTCGGGGACGACCAGCGTCATGGGGACCAGGGAAGCAGACAACCGCCGATCCCACCGGGTGAGACGGCGGGCCGGTCAGGCGGGGTCGCGGGGCGACGGCCGCGCGCCGGACGTCCCCGGCACCGTCGGCGGGTCGAGGCGCCCGCGCGCCACACCGTCCCGCCCGGACGGGAGGTGCTCCCCGGCCGGGGTGGCGCGCGGGCGGGGCGGGCGGAAGTCGGCCACCCGGTCGCGGCCGGCCTGCTTGGCCTTGTACATGGCCGCGTCGGCGCGGTCGACCAGCCGCCACAGCGCCTCGGTGGCGTCCTCGCCGTCGACCGGGCTGGTCAGCGCGACGCCGATGGAGGCGGTGACCGCGTGCCCGTGCACGCTGCGGCTGCCGGCCACGGCGGACCGGAGGCGCTCGGCCAGGCGGCTCGCCTCGCTGGGGTCGCCGACCAGCCCGAGGACGACGAGCTCCTCGCCGCCGATGCGGGCCAGCAGGTCGCTGGGGCGCACGGTGTCGGCCAGCGCGGTGGCCACCGCCCGCAGGACCGCGTCGCCGGCGGCGTGCCCGTGGACGTCGTTGACCTGCTTGAAGTGATCGAGGTCGAGGACCATCGCGGCCACGCGCACGCCCTCGCGGCGGGCCTGCCGCCACGTGCGCGGCGCCTGGTCGACCAGGTGCCGGCGGTTGGCCAGCCCGGTGAGCGGGTCCCGCTGCGAGAGCGCCTCGGTGGCGGCCAGCAGCCGCTCGACGCGGCGGCGCAGGAGGAAGACGGCGGCGGAGGCCAGGTCCAGCATCCCGGCGTGCACGCCGACCTGGACGGCCAGTCCGAGGACGTCGGGGTAGCTGTCCGCGAGCGCGATCCAGACCGCCACCGGCGTGGCCACCATGTTGACCACGAGCATCCACGGCGCGAGGAACCAGGCCGCGACGAAGGAGGAGAAGAGCAGCATCAGCGGCGTCGCGTGGCGGACCGGGTCCTCGATGCACAGGGCGACCACCACGTAGATGAGGTCCCCGAGCAGCACCAGGCCGAAGGTCTGCCACCGGCCCACCCGTGGGCGCACCACCAGCGGCACGGCGGCCAGCAGGCAGGCGACCATCGTGACGCCGTAGGTCCAGCGCATGACGCCGTCGCGGACGACGCCGTCGATGGCCAGGTTGACCAGTCCCATCGCGCCACCGGCGACGAGCAGGACGGCGAGGGTCAGGGCGGCGACCCGGTGCTCGGGGCCGCCGGTACCGGGGACGCTCAGGGCCGACGCCGGACCGTCGGGTCCGGGGGGCCGGGCGGGGCTCACGCGCGTGAGGATGCCCCATGACCCACCGGGTCCGGGTGCTCCGCCGCGCGGAGGGCGCCCGACCTCCCCCGGGAGGGCGAGACCGCGGCGCCGAGGCGGTGGGGTCCCGGCGCCGTGTCGGCCGGCGCCGACCCTGGCAGGCTGCGGGCATGTCGCACCCCGACCCGGCACTGGTGCAGGTCCGGTCGCTGGCCGACCACCCGATGGTCGACGCCGGCCCCAACGCGCTGCGGATGGTGGCCCCCGGTGCGGTCACCGCCGGCCGCTTCGGGCTGGTCGAGTACCGGCTCGGCCCGCAGGCCTCCGGCGCGGCCCCGCACTACCACCAGACGTTCTCCGAGTCGTTCTACGTCCTCTCCGGCGAGGTCACCCTCTACGCGGGAGGGAGCTGGCAGCCGTACCGGCCCGGTGACTTCGCGCTGGCCCCCGAGTTCGGTGTGCACGGCTTCCGCAACGACTCCGACGAGCCGGCGTCCTTCCTCATCCTGTTCACCCCGGGCATCGCCCGGGAGCAGTTCTTCGCCGAGATGGCCGAGCTGCGCCGCAGCGGCCGCAGGCCCGGCCCGGAGGAGATGACCGCCTTCTACGCCCGGCACGACCAGGTGATGGTCGAGGAGTGACCCGCTCCGTCCCGGGGCACGGGTCGGGGGAACGAGGACGTCGAGGAGGTGCGCCGATGGCGCAGGGACCGTGGTTCTACTGCCTGAAGCACAACACCGTGGAGGACCGGGACGGCTGCGCCGAGCGGCACCGCCTGGGCCCCTACGACACCCGGGAGGAGGCCGAGCGCGCCCTGCAGACCGTGGCCGAGCGCAACGAGCGCCAGGACGCCGAGGACCGGGCCTGGCGGGAGGGCGACTGACCCGCGCGGCATGATCGCCGGGGTGTGCCGGGTCGGCCGGCGCCGGGGGAGGGGGCGGCGTGACCGCGGCAGCTGAGGGACGTCCGGTGGACGAGCTCGTCATCGGGGTGCTCGGCGGGACCGGGCCGCAGGGACGGGGGCTCGCCGTCCGGCTGGCCGCCGTCGGGCAGCGGGTGCTGCTCGGGTCCCGGGACGCCGACCGGGCCGGCGAGGTGGCCGCCCAGGTCGCCGGGCGCGCCACGGCCGCGGCGGGCGGCGAGGTGGCGGTGCAGGGCGGCGTCTCGGTGCAGGGCGGGTCGAACACCGACGTCGCCGGCGCCGCCGACCTGGTGGTCGTGGCCGTCCCGTTCACCGGGCACGCCGCGACGCTGGCCGGGCTGGCGGCGCCGCTGGCCGGCAAGGTCGCCGTCGACTGCGTGGTGCCGATGGGCTTCGACGAGCTGGGCGCCCACGTGCTCGACGTCCCCGAGGGGTCGGTGGCGCAGCAGGCCGCCGCGCTGCTGCCCGACTCGGCCGTCGTCGGCGCGTTCCACCACGTCTCGGCGGTGCTGCTCGAGGACCTGTCGCGGCCCACCCTCGACGGCGACGTCCTGGTGGTCGGCGACGACCGCGCCGCCACCGACACCGTGCAGGCGCTGGCCGGGCGGCTGCCGGGGATGCGCGGGGTCTACGCCGGCCGGCTGCGCAACGCCCGCCAGGTCGAGGCGCTGACGGTCAACCTGGTGTCGGTCAACCGCCGCTACAAGGCGCACGCCGGCATCCGCGTCACCGACGTCTGACCGGCGCTTGCGGTGGCCGGCCCGGACGGCGTGCGTTGAGGCCGCGTCCCGAGGCCCGCGGCGCGGCGTCAGCGCACATCGTCCGCGACCGGGTCCGTGCCCTCGGGCCGCGAGTCGGGGCAGCATGGGCGGGTGCTGCTCGCCAGCGCGGTCGCGGTCCTGCACGCGGCCGTCGTGCTGTTCGTGCTCACCGGCGCCCTGGCGGCGCTCCGGTGGCCGCGGCTGGTGCTGGCGCACGTGCCGGTGGCGCTCGCCGTCCTGGCCGTCAACCTGGCCGGCGCCCCGTGCCCGCTGACCACGCTCGAGCTCGCGCTGCGGGAGCGGGCGGGGGCACCGCCCTACGGCGACGGCTTCCTCGGCCACGTCCTGTTCGGCCCGCTCGGCCTCGACGTCGACGCGACGGGGACGCAGGTCGGCACGTACACCGTGGCGCTCGGCCTGAACGCTGTCGGCTACGGCCTGCTGGCCGCGCGCGCCGTCCGGGCGGCCCGGGACGGTGGCCGCCTCCCGCACGCGCCGCGCTGACGCGGGGACGGGTCGGCTGCTCCGCCCGCGGTGACCTGACACCGGCACCGGTCCGGCGACCGGCCGCGCAGCCGCGGCGCTAGTCGAACGAGTGCTCGGGGCCCGGGAAGACGCCGCTGCGCACCTCGTCGGCGTACTCGCGGGCCGCCCGCAGCAGCTCGCCGCGCAGGTCGGCGTACTTCTTCACGAACTTCGGCACCCGGCCGCCGTTGAGGCCGGCCATGTCCGGCCACACCAGCACCTGGGCGTCGCACTCGACGCCGGCGCCGATGCCGATGGTCGGGATGGCCAGCTCCTTGGTCACCTGCGCGGCGATCTCGGCCGGCACCATCTCCAGGACGACGGCGAACGCGCCGGCGTCCTGCACGGCGTGCGCGTCGGCCAGCAGTTGCTCGGCCCCGGCGCCGCGGCCCTGCACCCGGAACCCGCCGAGGGCGTGCTCGCTCTGCGGCGTGAACCCGACGTGCGCCATCACCGGGACGCCGTTGTCGGCCAGCATCCGGATCTGCGGGGCGACCCGCGCCCCGCCCTCGAGCTTGACCGCCTGCGCCCCGCCCTCCTTCATCATGCGGACGGCGGTGGCGAACGCGTCCTGCGGCCCGGCCTCGTAGCTGCCGAAGGGCAGGTCGGCCACGATCAGCGCCCGCTTCGTCGAGCGGGTGACCGCCTTGGTCATGAGCAGCAGGTCCTCCACGGTCACCGGCACGGTGGAGGTGTGCCCGAGGACGACGTTGCCGGCGGAGTCCCCGACCAGCAGCACCGGGATGCCGGCCTCCTCGAACACCGCGGCCGCGTAGGTGTCGTAGGCGGTGAGCATCGCCCACCGCTCGCCCCGCTCCTTGGCCTGGCGCAGGTGGTGGATGCGCACCCGTGCGGTCGACGTCCCGCCGTACAGCACCGACTCGCTCACTGCGCTGCCCCCTCGCGGACGCTGGGCAGGCTCTCCCGCCAGCGGTTGGTGATCGGGAGGCGCCGGTCGCGGCCGAACGCCTTGAGGCTGATCTTCGTCCCCGGTGCCGACTGCCGGCGCTTGAACTCCGCGACGTCGACCAGCCGCAGCACGCGGGCCACCACCTCGGGGTCGTGGCCGCGCTCGAGCAGCTGGGCCATGCCGAGGTCGCGGTCGACGTAGTCGGCGATGACCGCGTCGAGCTCCTCGTAGGAGGGCAGCGAGTCGCTGTCCTTCTGCCCGGGCGCGAGCTCGGCCGACGGCGGCTTGTCGATCGAGTTCTGCGGGATCGGCTCGGTCTCGCCGCGCTCGCGGGCGTACGCGTTGCGCCAGCGGGCCAGCTCCCACACCAGCGTCTTGGGCACGTCCTTGATCGGGGCGAACCCGCCGGCGGCGTCGCCGTAGAGCGTCGAGTACCCGACGGCGACCTCGCTCTTGTTGCTGGTGGCCAGCAGCAGGTGCCCGTGCTGGTTGGACAGCCCCATGAGCAGCGTGCCGCGCACCCGGGCCTGCAGGTTCTCCGCCGCCGTGCCCGACAGCTGCACCGAGGACTCGAACGCGTCGACCATCGGCGCGATCGGCACGGTCGAGAAGTGCAGGCCCAGGCGGCGGGCGCTGTCCTCGGCGTCGGCGATCGAGTGCTCCGAGGACCACCGCGACGGCAGGGCGACCGCGTGCACCCGGTCGGGCCCGAACGCGTCCACCGACAGCGCGGCCACCAGCGCCGAGTCGATGCCGCCGGACAGGCCGAAGACGACCGAGGGCATGCCGTTCTTGTCGATGAAGTCCCGCAGGCCCAGGACCAGCGCCCGCCAGACCTCCTCCGGGTCGCTCAGCGGCTCGGCGAGGGAGCCCGGCCGCGGCTCGAACGGCGCCACCGGCTCCTCGGAGAGGACGGTCCGGGTGACCGTCATCGGCCCGATCCGGCCCTCGCGCCGCTCCGCCGCCCGCCCGCGGTCGAGGGTGAGGTCGACGCAGAGCAGGTGCTGGACGAACTGCGGCGCGCGGGCCAGCAGCTCGCCGTCGGCGGACACGGCCAGGGAGTCGCCGTCGAAGACCAGCTCGTCCTGCCCGCCCACCTGGTTGCAGTAGACGATCGGCGCCCCGGCCTCGGCCGCGCGGCGGCGCACCAGCGGCAGGCGCAGGTCGTCCTTGGCCCGCTCGTAGGGCGAGGCGTTGGGGGAGACGACGAGGTCGACGCCGGCCTGCCCGGCCACCCCGCACGGGCCGCCCTCGACCCAGAGGTCCTCGCAGATGGTCAGCGCGACGTCGGCGCCGTGCAGCCGCACCACCGGCAGCTCGGTGCCGGGCACGAAGTAGCGCGCCTCGTCGAAGACGCCGTAGTTGGGCAGGTGCCGCTTGGCGTAGCGGGCCACCACCTGCCCGCCGTGCAGCAGGGCGGCGGCGTTGCGGGGCTGGCCGTGGCGGGGGTTGGCGTCGCCGGGCCGGTCGTCGTCGGACCCGTCGGCGGCCGGCGGGGTGTCGACGGGGGCCGGCGCCGGGCCGTGCGTGTGCGCCAGGTACCCGACCACGACGGCGAGGTCCCCGAGGCCCTGCCCGGCGAGCGTGGCCGCCAGGTCGACGAGCGCCTGCTCGCTGGCGGCGGCGAAGGACTCGCGCAGCACCAGGTCCTCGGCCGGGTAGCCGGTGAGCGTCATCTCGGGGAACACCACGAGGTGCGCGCCGTCGCCAGCGGCCCTCCGCGCCCAGTCGACGACGAGCGCGGCGTTGCCCGCCAGGTCGCCCACGCGGGTGTCGACCTGGGCCATCGCCACTCTGAGCTGCACCGGTCCACTCACGCGCCCATCCTCGTCGCCGTGCGTGGTCCCCGGCCAGACGGGACCCTGTCCGCGTGGTCACGCACGGTCCGGCATGCGCCCGATGACCCTCCGCTCCAGCCTGCGCCGGTCCGCGGCAGGGACCTACGCGGCCATCGGCCTGGTCGCCGCCCTCGCACCCACCCGGGTGCCGGCCGTCTTCGGCGGTGCAGCGCGCACGCCGGACGCGCGGACGGAGATCCGGGCGGTCTACGCGGGCATCCCGCTGGCCTTCGCGGCGTCCCTCGCCGCGGCGTCCGGCTCCGGACCCGGCGACGACGCGGTCCTGCGGACGGTGGGCCTCGCGAGCGCCGGCATGGCCGCGGCCCGGCTCGCCGGGTGCGTGGCCGAGCGCCGGCTCACTGCCTGGCCGACCGGCGCCTTCCTGACGCTGGAGACGGCGTTGGCCGTGGCGCTGCGGGCAGCTCGGCGGGCCGGGGCTGCTCCTCCTGAACGCCTCGGCCGGACGAGGGTCAGCCCGTGACCACCGGCGGGGTCGTCGTGCGCGGGGTGGGCAGCCCGTCGGCCGCGGCCGGGGTCCCGGCGTCCGTCTCCGGCGGCGTCGCCCGCTCGAGGAAGCGGAGGAGCTCCACCGGGAACGGCAGGACCAGCGTCGAGTTCTTCTCGGCGGCGACCTCGACGACGGTCTGCAGCAGCCGCAGCTGCAGCGCGGCGGGGTGTGCGGCCATCACCTCGGCGGCCTGGGCGAGCTTCTCCGACGCCTGCAGTTCGCCCTCGGCGGTGATCACCCGTGACCGGCGCTCGCGCTCGGCCTCGGCCTGGCGGGAGATCGACCGCTTCATGGACTCGGGCAGCGCGACGTCCTTGATGTCGACGCGGTCGATGTGCACGCCCCAGTCGACGGCGGGGCTGTCCAGCATCAGCTCCAGGCCCTGGTTGAGCCGCTCGCGGTTGGAGAGCAGGTCGTCGAGGTCGCTCTTGCCGATGATCGACCGCAGCGACGCCTGGGCGACCTGGGCGATCGCCGCCTGGTAGTTCTGCACGTCGACGACGACCCGCACCGGGTCGAACACCCGGTAGTAGACGACCGCGTCGACCGTGACGGTCACGTTGTCCCGGGTGATCCCGTCCTGGGCCGGGACCGGCATGGTCACGACCTGCATGCTCACCTTGTGCATGCGGTCGGCGACCGGGGCGATCAGCGTGAGCCCCGGCGTCCGCGGGTCACCGCGCAGCCGCCCGAAGCGGAGCACCACGCCCCGCTCGAACTGGGTGACGACGCGGACGCTCGCCCCCACCAGGACCAGCAGCCCGGCGAGCACGATCGCCAGGACCACGAGGATGACGTCCATCTGGGCCTCCGTCGTCCCGTCGGGTGCGGTCGGTGCGGGCACGGGGACGACGTGCCCGGCGCCGGGTGGTGCGGCCGGTGGACTCCCGCAGGCGGGACCCGGTCCCGGCTCCTCCCTCGCGACCTGCGGAGGTCCGGGTGGGCGCCGTCCACGGGGCGCGGGTGCACGACCGCGCGTCCCTGCCCGGGGGCGGCGGTTCCTCGTGGAGCGCCTGTGCCACGCGGCGTCCGCCGCGAGGACCTCGGGCTCGACGGGTGGGTGCGCGACGTCGCGCCGAGCACGGAGCTGCGCCGTGGGCCGGCCACGACCCCGAGCGCTGGGAGGAGTTCCGCCGGCGCTGCACCGCGGAGCACGACAGCGCGGTGGTGCTGCGGGACTACCTGCTGGCCCACCGGTGGGCCTCCGGCGGGGACGGCTCGGTCCGGCGGTGCACCACCGCGACCGGGCCCAGGGCCCCGTCCACCACGGCACGGCTCACCGAGCCGAACACCGCGCCCAGCCCCGCCCGCCGGCCCCGCGAGCCGACGACGACGAGCGCGGCGCCCGCGGAGCCGGCGATGAGGGCGGCGGCCGGGTCGCGGCGGACCACCTCGGTGGTGACCGGGACGTGCGGGTACCGCTCCCGCCACCGCGCGACGGCGCCGTCGACGAGCGCGTGTGCCGCGGCCTCGGTGGTGACGAGGGGGGCGGTCACCGCCTCCAGGTCGGCCGGGCAGTCCGCCGACCACGCGTGGACGGCGGTGACGCCGAGGCCCCGCCGGGAGGCGACCCGGAAGGCGAAGCCGGTGGCGGCGTCGGAGTGCCGCATGCCGTCGACGCCCACGACGACCCCCGGCGGGACCGCGTCCCGGGCGACGGCCCCGGACGGCTGCACCACCGCGACGGGGCAGTCGGCGCCGGCCGTGACCTGCAGCGTCAACGAGCCGTGCAGGAGGCGCTGGACGCCCGGCCGCCGGCCCGCGCGCCGTCGGGAACCCAGGACGAGCAGGGAGGCACCCCGGCTCTCGCGGAGGAGGACCCGGCGCGGCGAGCCCCGGATGATGCAGGCGGAGACGTCGACGTCCGCGGCGATCGCGCGCACCCGCGCCAGGGCGCCGTCCACGAGCCGTGCGGCCGCCGCCTGCTGCGTGGGCAGGCTGTCGACCGTGGGGACGAAGCCGAGCGGATCGAGCACCACCGGCGCGGAGAAGGCGTGCACGATCCGCAACGGGCGCCGCTGCCCGGCCGCCTCCGCGACCGCCCACTCCAGGGCCGGGTCCGACCCGCCGCCGGCGGTGACGCCGACGACGACGGGGGCCGACAGCCGCTGGAGTCGGCGCGCGACGGGCAGGACGGCGCGGGTGAAGGCCGGGTCCGACAGCAGTGCGGACTCCAGCTCCCGCAGGGTCCGGCGGTCCGGGTCACTGAGCACGAGCGCCTCCTCGGGGCGGTCCGCACCGGCAGCTGCATCGTAACGCGATACTCACGCCGTGGACCCGCTTCTCGCGCGGCGCATCCGTGGTCGAATGGGCCCGTGGCCCCGGAGGACGACGCGCCGGCCGGTCCGCCGTTGACCAAGCGGGAGTTCGAGGCGCTCGCCGAGTTCCGCTTCGGCATCCGCCGCTACCTGCGCTTCAGCGAGGAGACCGTGCGCCGGCACGGGCTGACGCCGCAGCAGTACCAGCTCCTGCTGGCGCTGAAGGGCTTCCCCGGCCGCGAGTGGGCCACGGTCCGCGAGCTGGCCGAGCGGCTGCAGCTGCGCCACCACAGCGTGGTCGAGCTGGTCGACCGCGCGCAGGGGCAGGACCTCGTCGCGCGGGCGGCGAACCCCGACGACGCCCGCTCCGTCCGGATCCTGCTGACCACGGAGGGCGAGCGGATCCTCGGACGGCTCAGCGCCCTGCACCGGGAGGAGCTGCGCCGTCTCGACACGGCGCTGACGCCGCCGGACTGGGGAGGGCCGGTCGCGGCCGACTCCGAGGTCTGACGGGGGTCCGCCGGGCGACACCGGCCGAGGATCCCGGGGCGACACAGCGCCGCCGGACCGTGTGCCCGGCGCGGCGACCGGGCAGGCTGTGCAGCGACGTCACACCCCGGAAACGAGCGGACCCGATCATGGCCAGCATGGACCGACAGCAGGAGTTCGTCCTGCGCACCCTCGAGGAACGCGACATCCGCTTCGTGCGGCTGTGGTTCACCGACGTCTCGGGCTACCTCAAGGCGGTCGCCGTCGCACCGGCGGAGATCGAGGCGGCCTTCGCCGAGGGCATCGGCTTCGACGGCTCGGCGATCGAGGGCTTCGCGCGCGTCTACGAGTCGGACATGCTCGCCAAGCCCGACCCCGCCACCTTCCAGGTGATGCCGTCGAGCAAGGGGCGGAGCAGCGACACCGCGCGGATGTTCTGCGACATCACGCTGCCGGACGGGTCGCCGTCGTGGGCCGATCCGCGGCACGTGCTGCGCCGGGCGCTGTCGAAGGCCGCCGAGATGGGGTTCACCTTCTACACCCACCCCGAGGTCGAGTTCTTCCTGCTCAAGGACCTGCCCACCGACGGCCGCCCGCCGGAGCCGGCCGACACCGGCGGCTACTTCGACCTGTCGACGCACAACGTGGCGCACGACTTCCGCCGCGAGGCGGTCTTCGCGCTCGAGGCGATGGGCATCTCGGTGGAGTTCAGCCACCACGAGGTGGCGCCCGGCCAGCAGGAGATCGACCTGCGCTACGCCGACGCGCTGTCGATGGCCGACAACGTGATGACGCTGCGGCACGTCGTCCGGGAGGTCGCGCTCGCCCAGGACGTGCACGCCACCTTCATGCCCAAGCCGTTCACCGAGCTGGCCGGCTCGGCGATGCACACCCACGTCTCGCTGTTCGAGGGCGACCGCAACGCCTTCCACGACGCGTCGGACCCCTCGAGGCTGTCGGCGACCGGCCGCCAGTTCGTCGCCGGGCTGCTCACCCACGCCCGCGAGTACACCGCCGTCACCAACCAGACGGTCAACTCCTACCGGCGGCTGCTGGCCGGCACCGAGGCGCCGACGGCGGCCACCTGGGGCCGGGCCAACCGCTCGGCGCTGGTGCGGCTGCCGTCGTACAAGCCGAACAAGGGCCAGTCGGCGCGGGTCGAGGTGCGCTCCCCCGACTCCGCGTGCAACCCCTACCTCACCTTCGCCGTCCTGCTGGCCGCCGGGCTGCGCGGCATCGAGAAGGGCTACGAGCTGCCGCCGGAGGCCGAGGACGACGTCTGGTCGCTCACCGACACCGAACGCCGCGCCGCCGGCTACGAGGACCTGCCGGTGTCCCTCGGCGAGGCGCTGACCGCGATGCAGGGCAGCGAGCTGGTGGCCGAGACGCTGGGCGAGCACGTCTTCGAGTTCTTCCTGCGCAACAAGTGGGAGGAGTTCAACTCCTACCGGCAGAACGTGACGCCCTTCGAGCTCAAGCGCTACCTGCCCGGGCTCTGAGGGAGCCGACGCGCCGCTCCGCGGGCGTTCCTCGTGCGCTGCGGGTGCTGCCGGACCCGCGGCGCACGAGGAACACCCCCGGTGCGGTCGTGCCGGACCGGCTGGCGAGGCGGAACTAGGCTCGGACACGTGCCGGACCGCCCCCGCCTGCTCGTCGTCGTCCCGAGCGACACCGCGCCGCCCGCCCGGCTGGGGGAGTGGCTGACGGCGGCCGGCCTCGAGCTCGACGAGCGGCACCTCGACGCCGGCGACGCCGTCCCCGCCGACCTCGCCGACCACGACGGCCTGCTGGTGACGGGCGGCCCCCAGTCGAGCCTGGACGACAACGCCACCAGCGGGCTGGGCCCGGTGCGGGCGCTGCTCGCCCGGGCGCTGGCCGACGACGCGCCGACCCTGGCCGTCTGCCTCGGTGCCCAGCTGATGGCGCAGGCCGGCGGCGGGCGGGTGCGGGTCGGCAGCGAGGGGCCCGAGGTCGGCGCCGCGCTGGTGGCCCGTCGCGACGCCGCCGAGCGCGACCCGCTGTTCGCCCCGGTCCCGCTGAGCCCGGACGTCGTCCAGTGGCACCACGACGAGATCTCCCAGCTGCCGCCGGGCGCCACCCTGCTGGCCAGCAGCCCGCTGTACGTCCACCAGGCCTTCCGAGTCGGCCGCGCCTGCTACGCGCTGCAGTTCCACGTCGAGACCAGCCCCGACGTCGTCCGCCGCTGGGCGCAGGACGACCCGGTGGGCGTCGCCGCCACCCCGTTCGACGCCGCCACCGTCGCCGAGCGCGCCGCCGCGGTGCACCCCGACGTCGAGGAGGTCTGGGCGCCGTTCGCCGGGCGCTTCGCCGACCTCGTGCGCGCTGCCCGCACGACGCGGGTCTGAGGCCGTGACCGGGACCCGGGAGGTGCCCTACCGGGCGCGGGTGCGGCTGGCCCGCTTCGGCTTCCTCGACGCCGAGAAGGCGGCCCTGCTGCTGTCGGACCCGGTGCTGGGGCTGTGGGACCTCGACCGCAACGAGCCCGCCGACCCCGAGGCCGCCCCGGTCGTCTCCGCGCTGGCCCGCGCCGGCGACCCCGACCTCGCCGTCCGCTCGCTGTCCCGCCTGGTCGAGGCGCTCGACGCCGCCGATCCCACCGGCGCCTCGGCCGCCGCGCTGCTGGCGCGGCTGCGCGGCTCGGGGGCGCTGCGCGGCCGGCTGCTGGCCGTGCTGGGCGCCAGCGCGGGCCTGGCCGACCACCTCGCCGCCCACCCCGGCGACTGGACCGTCCTCGACTCCGAGGGCCGCGGCCCCGTGCGGCCCACCGCGCAGTCGCTGGAGCGGCAGATGCTGGTGGCCGTCGGCGCCGACCCCGACGACCCGCCGTGGGGCGTCCGGCTGGGCAAGGCCGCGCCCGACGCCTCGCCGCAGCGGGTGGCGGCACTGCGGCTGGCCTACCGCCGCGCCGTCCTGTCGCTGGCCGGCCGCGACCTCGGCGAGGGCCTGTCGGCCGAGGACGTCGCCGGGGAGCTCGCCGACGTCGCCGCCGCGGTGCTCACCGCCGGGCTGGCGATCGCCGTCGCCGAGCAGCCCGGGAGCGCCGCCCCCTGCCGGCTGTCGGTGATCGGCCTGGGCAAGTGCGGCGGCCGCGAGCTGAACTACATCAGCGACGTCGACGTCGTCTTCGTCGCCGAGCCGGTCGACCCGAGCGACCCCGAGGCCCCCGCGGTGCAGAGCGCCACCCGCGTGGCCGCCGCGCTCATGCGCATCTGCCGGGAGGCCGCGTGGGAGGTCGACGCGGCGCTGCGGCCCGAGGGCAGGGCCGGCGCGCTGGTGCGCACGCTGGCCAACCACGCCGCCTACTACCGGCAGTGGGCCAGCACCTGGGAGTTCCAGGCGCTGCTCAAGATGCGGCCGGTCGCCGGCGACCCCGACCTCGGCCGGGCCTACGTCGACGAGCTGTTCCCGCTGGTGTGGCAGGCCGGCGAGCGGCCCGGCTTCGTCGGCGAGGTGCAGGCCATGCGCCGCCGCGTGGAGGAGAACATCCCGCCCGCGCAGGCCGAGCGGGAGCTCAAGCTCGGCCGCGGCGGGCTGCGCGACGTCGAGTTCGCCGTCCAGCTGCTGCAGCTGGTGCACGGCCGGGTCGACGTGCGGCTGCGCGTCGGCGGCACGCTGCCGGCGCTGGGCGCGCTGGTCGGCGGCGGCTACGTCGGCCGCGACGACGGCGCCACGCTCATCGCCTCCTACCGCTTCCTGCGCACCGTGGAGCACCGGCTGCAGCTGCTGCGGCTGCGGCGCACCCACCTGCTGCCCACCGACGAGCAGCAGCTGCGCTGGCTGGCCCGCTCGCTGGGCTACAAGCCCGACTCCCGCGGGGGAGCCGTCGACGTGCTGCGCGCCGAGCTCGCGCTGCACACCCGCGAGGTGCGCCGGCTGCACGAGAAGCTCTTCTACCGGCCGCTGCTGTCGGCCGTGGCCAAGGTGCCGCCGGAGGCCGCCTCGCTGGGCAGCAAGGCGGCCGGCGACTGGCTGCGCGCGCTCGGCTTCGCCGACCCCGACGGCGCGCTGCGGCACATGGCGGCGCTGTCCGGCGGGCTGTCGCGGTCGGCGTCGATGCAGAAGTACCTGCTGCCGGTGGTGCTGCAGACCCTCGCCGACTGCGCCGACCCCGACGCGGGGCTGCTGGCCTACCGGCAGGTGAGCGAGGCCCTCGGCGGCAACCAGTGGTACCTGCGGCTGCTGCGCGACGAGGGGCAGGTGGCCGAGCGGCTGGCCCGGCTGCTCGGCTCCAGCCAGTACGTGACCGCGCTGCTGACCCGCACCCCCGAGGCGCTGCGGATCCTCGCCGACGACGACGAGCTCGAGCCGCGCGGCGCCGAGGCCCTGGCCGGCGCGTGGCGGTCGGCCGCCGGGCGGGCGCCGGACCCGCAGGCCGGCATCCGCGTGCTGCGCGCCCTGCGCCGCACCGAGCTGCTGCGGATCGCCGCGGCCGACCTGCTCGGCCGCCTCGACGTCGTCCGGGTGGGGCAGGCGCTCACCGACGTCGCCGTCGCCACGCTGCAGGCCGGTCTCGACGTCGCGGTCTCCGCCTGGGCGCGCGAGGCCGGCACCGCCGTCGCCGACGTGCCCGTGGAGCTGGCCGTCATCGGCATGGGCCGGCTCGGCGGCGGCGAGATGGGCTACGGCTCCGACGCCGACGTGCTGTTCGTCCACCGGGCGCGCGCCGGCGCGGAGGAGGGGCGGGCGGGGCAGGCGGCCAACGCCGTCGCGCACACGCTGCGCCGGCTGCTCGGCGAGCCGGCCCCCGACCCCGCCTTCGAGGTCGACGCCGACCTGCGGCCCGAGGGCCGGCAGGGCGCGCTGGTGCGCAGCCTCGACGCCTTCCGCGAGTACTACGAGCGCTGGGTGTCGGTGTGGGAGGTGCAGGCGCTGCTGCGGGCGACGCCGGTGGCCGGCAGTCCCGGGCTGGGCGCGGACTTCGTCGAGATGGTCGACCAGATCCGCTATCCGGCCGGCGGCCTCACCGACGCGCAGGTCGCCGAGATCCGCCGCATCAAGGCGCGGGTCGAGCGCGAGCGGCTGCCCCGCGGCGCCGACCCCGCCACCCACACCAAGCTCGGCCGCGGCGGACTGGCCGACGTCGAGTGGACCGTCCAGCTCCTGCAGCTCCAGCACGCGGCCGACGTGCCCGCGCTGCGCCGGCCCTCCACCGTCGACGTGCTGGCCGAGCTGTCCGCGCACGGGCTGCTGGCGACCGAGCAGGCCGAGGCGCTGCGCGAGGCGTGGGAGCTGGCCACCCGGGCGCGCAACGCGGTCTTCCTGGTCCGGGGCCGGCCCAGCGACCAGCTGCCCCGGCCGGGCGTGGAGCTGGCCGGCGTGGCCCGGGCCAGCGGCGCCGGCCCCGACGTCGACCCCGGGCAGTTCCTCGACGACTACCGGCGCACCACCCGGCACGCCCGGACGGTGGTCGAGCAGGTCTTCTACGGCCGGCCCGCCGGCTGACGGCCGCGTGTGCGGGTCGCGCGGACGGGGCACGCTGGGGGAGTGAGCCCAGCCCTGCCCGCCGACGACCCGACCGACGAGACGCCGACCGACCCGGCGGCCGACGGCGCCGCCACCATCACGCCCTACCGCGACGGGCCGCTGATCGTGCGCGGCGACTTCCGGCTGGTCGACCAGGACGGCACCGAGATCGACCCCGGGCGCAGGACGGTGGCGCTGTGCCGCTGCGGCAAGTCCGGCATCAAGCCGTTCTGCGACGGCACCCACAAGCGCTCGGGCTTCTCCGCGCCGAGCGCGCCGAGCCGGCCGCGCCCGGCCGCGGCGATCCGCCGGCAGGGCGACCCCCCGGCCTGACGTCGGCCCCGCAGCGGGGGACGGGGTCCTCCCTCAGGTCCGGGCGTCGATGGAGCGGGCCATCCGGACCTGCTCCTCCAGGACATCGTTGATCCGCGCCTGGACGGCGTCGAGCCGGCCGATCACCTCGCTGGTGGCGTGGATGCCGGCGGTGACCTGCTCGCTGCTGGCCTGGATGCCGGCGATCTGGTCCGACACCCGCTGGGTGGCCGCGGCGGTCTCGCGGGCGAGGTCCTTCACCTCGCTGGCGACGACGGCGAACCCGCGGCCGGCCTCACCGGCCCGCGCGGCCTCGATGGTGGCGTTGAGCGCGAGCAGGTTGGTCTGGTCCGCGATGCCGGAGATGATCCGGATGACCTCGCCGATCGCCGTCGACGCCTCGCTGAGCGCCGCCACCTCGGAGGTCATCGTGGACGCCTGGGCGACGGCGTTGTCGGCCACCTGACCGGCCGCCGACGCCGCCTCGCGCAGCCGGGTGACGCTGTCGAGCAGCTCGCGCGAGCGCTGCGCGTCGGCCTCGGCCCGGCGCAGGCCCTCCAGCCGCTGGGAGACCAGCTGGGCCACGTTGCGCAGCGCCGAGGCCCGCGAGTCGGACAGGTCGATGGTCTCGGTGACGAAGAAGTCCATCGTGCCGACCACCTGGCCGCCGGCGGCGACCGGGAAGCAGACCCCGGACCGGACGCCGGCCCGCTGGGCGGCGGGGGCGCGCACGCAGTCGGTCACCTCGGCGAGGTCGCGCACGAACACCAGGTCGCGCTGGCGCCAGGCCCGGCCGGACAGGCCGACGCCCTCGGCGAAGCTGGCGGCCAGCGTCACCCGCCGGAACTCCTCGCCCGCCGAGCCCGACTCGGTCCGGAAGCGCAGCACGCCCTCGGCCTCGTCGAGCGCCCAGAACGAGCCGTAGGCCCAGCCGAAGGCGGTGCGCACGGTCTCCAGCGCGGTCCGCAGGACCGAGGCCTCGTCGGTCGCCTCGCCCAGCCGCTTGACCACGGTGGTGACCGCCTGCCGGTCGTCGACGGTCTCGCGCTGCGCCGCCGTCGCCAGCGCGGCCGCACGCATCGAGGCGAACAGCCGGTGGATGGACTCCCACTTCTCGGTCCGGGAGCCGAAGAACGGCAGCTGCCGGGTCGAGTGGTACTCGACGACCGCGGTGACCACCCCGTCGTCGACCGCGGGGATGAAGCACCCCTCCCGGACGCCGGCCGCCCACGCCGCCTGCCAGCGCGGGTCGGCACCGCGGGCCGCGGGTGCGCTCTGGAGGTGGACGGCGCGCCGCTCGCGCACCGCCTTGCCGCCGGTCGCCTCGGGGAGCCGGTCGGCGCCCGGCCAGCCGGCGCCGGCCGAGGCCGCCAGGGGCCCGGTCTCGAAGGCGAGGGTGAACGAGCCGCTCCCCGTGGGTGCCCACACGGCGCCGTAGTGCAGGCCGCAGGCCTCGGTGATCGTGCGCACCACCGCCACGTGGGCGTCCAGCGGCGTGCGCACCCCCGCGTCGAGGGCGGCGACCACCGCCTCGAGGGTCTCGATGTCGCGCGGCATCGGCGGGGGCGCCACCGCGCTCACGGGAGCCTGGTCGGTGCGCCGCCACATGGGGATCCTCCGGTCGTCGGGGACCGGCGGCGTCCCGCCGACGGTCCTGCACTCCGGTTCTTCGGCAGCGCACGACCGAACTGCAGTCGGGACGTCGTCCCTCAGGCGGCGAGCGGCGCGGTGCCCCGCAGGGCGGAGCGCCCCGCCTCCCACTCGCCCAGCAGGTGGCCGGCGGCCAGCCCGTCGAGGGCCAGCGAGCAGGCGGCGCCGAAGAGCACGTCCGCGGTCAGCGCGGGGTCCTCGGACACCAGCGAGCCGCACATGTCCACCGAGGCGATCTGCTCGTGGACGGCGTCGGCCTCCACGTGCTCGTCGTAGAAGACGGTCGTGGACTCGTCGTGCCCGAGGCGGCGCAGCCCCGCGGAGTAGCGGCGGCTGGGCTCCGACGAGGTCATCTCCACGCAGGCCAGGTGGCCCAGCGCCGCGGCGCGCCAGCGCCGGTGCAGGCCGAACAGCGACATGGTGTTCACCGACGTGAAGGCGACGGCGGGGGCGTCGTCCCACAGGGCGCCGTAGGTGGCGTCCAGGCCGAGGTCGCGCATCATCCCGGCGAACAGCTCGCTGTGCATGCGCCCGGGGGCACCGCCGCCGTACTCGTCGGCCTGGATCTCCACCATCGCCGCCTTGGCCCGGCCGTGCAGCCGCGGGATGGCGAAGGTGTGCGGATCACCCTCCTTGAGGTGGTAGACCGACCGCAGCGTCAGGTACTCGCGCCACTGCTCGGCGGTGCCGTGCCGGGCCATGTGCCGCGACAGCGACGGGCCGTCGTCGGCCGCGATCAGCGCGGTCAGCTGGGCGTCGATCGGCTCGTCCGTCGGGGTCAGGGGACCGGTCAGCTCCTGCAGGGCGGCGGTGTGCAGCCGCTCGAGGTGCGCGCGCAGCGCGAGCAGGGCGGGATCCCACTCGAGCGCGTCGTCGACGTCGTCGAACCCCCGGTAGTGCAGCTCGTAGCAGACCGCGAGCGCGAGCTGCAGGTCGTCGTCGCGCAGGGGGTCGGCGGTGGTCTCCGCCGTGCGGGCGGCCAGGTCGACGGTGGCGGGGGAGACGGCACCGGCGAGGAGGTCGTCGCGGAGGGCCGCGCTCAGGGGGCCCCGGGGCTCGGGCAGACGCATGCCCGGGGCCATGCCCCGTGCCGGCACTTCTGATGCACCGTGCACGATGTGATGCCGCGCCGGGTAAGGGGCGCCCATGGCAGACCTCCGCGACCGCGTCGTCCTCGTCACCGGCGGCAGCGCCGGCATCGGCCGCGCCACCGTGGCCCGCCTCGCCGGCGCCGGCGCGCGGGTGGTCACCTGCGCCCGGGACGGCGGCCGGCTGGCCGAGGCGGTGGCCGGCCTGCCCGGCGTCACGCCGGTGGTCGCCGACGTCGCCGACCGCACCGACCGCGAGCTGCTGGTGCGGCGGGCGGTGGAGGCCCACGGCCGCCTCGACGCCGTCGTCCTCAACGCCGGGCTGGCCCACGCGGCGCTGGTCGAGGACACCCCCGGTGAGGCCGTGGAGCGGATGGTGGCCACCAACCTCACCGGCGTCGTCGAGCTGACCCGCCTGGCGCTGCCGCACCTGCTGCGCCAGGCGGCCGGGAGCGGGCGCGGCGACGTGCTCGTGGTCAGCTCGTCGGCCGGGCTGTCCCAGGTGCCGCCGCTGACGGTCTACTCGGCCACCAAGGCCGGGGTGCAGGGCTTCGTCTCCGGGCTGCGGCGCGAGGTGACCGCGCGCGGCGTCCGCGTGCACACCGTCATGCCGGGGCCGGTGGCCACCGAGTGGATGGCCCGCGGCCACGGCTCCCCACCGGCCACCGACGCCGACGCCCGCGGCCGCCTCACCCCCGGCATCGCGGCCGAGCGGGTGGCCGCGGCGGTCACCGGGTGCCTGACGTCGTACTGGTCGCGGTCGGTGGCGGTCCCGCGCGTCATGGGCCTGGCCCGGCTCGGCGAGGTGTTCCCGGTCAACCGGGTGCTCGACCTCGTGGTGTCGCGGCAGACCGACCGCATCCGGGCGGTCTCGGCGCGCATGGTGGCGGAGCGCACCGGCTGACCGCGCGCGGACCGGCGGCGGACAGGAGGATCCCGGCGTGCCCTTCGACCCACCGTCGGCGGTCCTGCGCACCGCCGGCGCCGACGGCTGGACGCTGGTCGAGCCGCTGTCCTACGTCGGCGAGCGCGACCGCTTCGTCGTCCCCGCGGGCTTCCGCACCGACCTGGCCACCGTGCCGCGGCCGGTGCTGTGGCTGGTCCCCCGGTCGGGCCGCTACACGCTCGCGGCGGTGCTGCACGACTGGCTGTGCACCGTGGGCATCCGCACCCGCGCGGTGACCTCGCGGCAGGCCGACGGGATCTTCCGGCGGGTCATGCGCGAGGCCGGCGTGCCCGTCCTGCTGCGCTGGCTGATGTGGACCGGCGTCCGCTGGGGTGCCCTCGCCGACGCCGAGCGGCGGCCCGGCTGGTGGATCAGCGCGCCCGGCGTGCTGGCCGTCTCGCTGCTGGCCGCGCCGCTGGTGCTGCCGTCGGTGGTGCTGGTGCCCGGGCTGCTGGTCTACGCCGCCGCCGAGCGGCTGGTGTCCGGGGCGGACTGGGGACGGCCCTGGTCACGGGCTGCGCGACGCCCGCCGGACGACGAGGCTGCCGGACATGACTGACGCCTCCGGCCCGCCCTTCCGCGCCGACCACGTCGGCAGCCTGCTGCGCCCGCCCGCGCTGCTCGAGGCGCGCGACCGGCACGCCGCCGGGGAGATCGACGACGCCGAGCTGCGCGGGATCGAGGACGCCGCGATCGCCGACGTCGTCCGGCTGCAGGGCGACGTCGGCCTGCGCACCGCCACCGACGGCGAGTTCCGCCGCGCCTCGTGGCACATGGACTTCATCTACGCCATCGACGGCATCAGCAAGGTGACCGGCCAGGACATCGTCGTCCACTTCAGGAACGCCGACGGGACGATCGACTTCACCCCGGCCGGACTGCACGTGGACGGACCGCTGTCGATCGGGGAGCCGATCTTCGGCCCCGACCTGGCGTACCTGCAGTCGGTGGTGGGGGAGGGGCAGACGGCGAAGCTGACCATCCCCTCGCCGTCGATGGTCCACTACCGCGGCGGTGCCGCGGCGATCGACCCGGCCGTCTACCCCGACGAGGACGCCTTCTGGGACGCGCTGTCGGCCGCCTACGCCGCGCAGGTGCGCGGCGTCGCCGCGATGGGCTGCCGGTACCTGCAGCTCGACGACACCAGCCTGGCCTACCTCAACGACCCGGCCCAGCGCGCGGAGCTGGCCGCGCAGGGCCGCGACGCCGAGCACCAGCACGAGCGCTACATCCGCCAGATCAACGCCGCGCTGGCCGGCCGCCCGGAGAGCCTCACGGTCACCACGCACATGTGCCGGGGCAACTTCCGCTCCTCCTGGGTGGCCGAGGGCGGTTACGACTTCGTCGCCGAGGCGCTGTTCGGCGGCCTGGAGGTCGACGGGTTCTTCCTCGAGTACGACGACGCCCGCTCCGGTGGCTTCGAGCCGCTGCGCTTCGTGCCGCCGGGCAAGCGGGTCGTCCTGGGCCTGGTGACGACGAAGCGGCCGGAGCTGGAGAGCAAGGACGACCTCAAGCGGCGCATCGACGAGGCCGCGCGGTACGTGCCGCTCGAGCAGCTCGCGCTCTCGCCGCAGTGCGGGTTCTCCTCGACCGTCGAGGGCAACGCGCTCACCCGCGACGAGCAGGTCGCCAAGCTGGCGCTGGTGGTCGAGACCGCCCAGGAGGTCTGGGGCTGAGGGAACCCCCGGAGGGGCCGCCGGCGGTCACGGCCCGGTCACGAACGGGCTCCCTGCCGGGCGCTGCGGCCGGGGGCTTTGGCATGCTCCCTGCGTCCACCAGGACAGCGTCGTCCCGGGCGCTGTCCTCGCACGCAGGGAGGGCGCCCGTGTCCACCACCGTCAGAACACCGGACACCGGCGGGCAGCCTCCGGGCCCGACCGGCCGCCGTCGCCCGACGCTGAAGAGCGTCCTCGTCTGGACGGTGGTGGCCGTCGTCGGCGCCGTCGCCTGGACGGTGCTCGCGCTGTCCCGCGGCGAGACGGTCTCGGCGCTGTGGATCCTGTTCGCCGCACTCTGCTCGTACGCGATCGCCTACCGCTTCTACTCCCGGTTCATCGCCTACCGGGTGCTCAGGGTCGACGACCGGCGGGCCACACCGGCGGAGCGGCTGCACAACGGCATCGACTTCGACGTGACCGACCGGCGGGTCCTCTTCGGGCACCACTTCGCCGCGATCGCCGGCGCCGGACCGCTCGTCGGCCCGGTGCTCGCCGCGCAGATGGGTTACCTGCCGGGGACCATCTGGATCGTCGTCGGCGTCATCTTCGCCGGCGCCGTCCAGGACATGGTCGTCATGTTCTTCTCGATGCGCCGCAACGGGAAGAGCCTCGGCCAGATGGTCCGCGAGGAGATCGGGATCGTGGGCGGCATCGCGGCGCTCATCGCCGTCTTCGCCATCATGATCATCATCCTGGCGGTGCTCGCGCTCATCGTCGTCAACGCGCTCGCCGAGTCGCCGTGGGGCGTGTTCTCCATCGCCCTGACCATCCCCATCGCCCTCTTCATGGGTGTCTACCTGCGCACGATCCGTCCGGGACGGGTGTTGGAGGCCACCGCCATCGGCGTCGTCCTCCTGCTGGCGGCGGTCATCGGCGGCGGCTACGTCGAGCAGATGGGACTGGCCGAGACGCTGACGCTGTCGAAGGAGTGGCTGGTCCTCGCCCTCGTCGTCTACGGGTTCGTCGCCTCCGTGCTGCCGGTGTGGCTGCTGCTCACCCCCCGCGACTACCTGTCGACGTTCATGAAGGTCGGCGTGATCGTGCTGCTCGCCATCGGTCTGCTGCTCGCCCGGCCGGTGCTGCAGGCCGAGGCGGTGACCGACTTCGCCCGGGAGGGGACCGGCCCGGTCTTCGCCGGGTCGCTGTTCCCGTTCGTGTTCATCACCATCGCCTGCGGCGCACTGTCCGGCTTCCACGCGCTGATCTCGTCCGGGACGACGCCGAAGATGGTGGCCAAGGAGAGCCAGGTCCGCCTGATCGGCTACGGCGGCATGTTGATGGAGTCCTTCGTCGCCATCAGCGCGCTCATCGCCGCCGTCGTCATCGACCAGGGTCTGTACTTCGCGATGAACGCCCCGGCCGGTGTGACGGGCGGCACCCCGGAGACGGCGGCGGCCTACGTCACCGGGCTCGGGTTCCCCACCTCGGCGGAGGATCTCGCCGCGGCCTCGGCGGCGGTGCAGGAACCGAGCCTGATCTCGCGCACCGGCGGTGCGCCGACCCTGGCCGTGGGCATCGCCAACATCCTGTCCCAGGCGTTCGGCACCGGGATGGCGGCCTTCTGGTACCACTTCGCCATCATGTTCGAGGCGCTGTTCATCCTGACCGCCGTCGACGCCGGCACCCGGGTCGGGCGGTTCATGCTCCAGGACACGATCGGCAACGTCTGGAAGCGCTTCGGTGACCTGTCGTGGCGGCCCGCGAACATCATGGCCAGTGCGGTGGTGGTCGGGCTGTGGGGCTACATCCTCTACGTCGGGGTGACCGACCCCCTCGGCGGCGTCAACCAGCTCTTCCCGCTGTTCGGCATCGCCAACCAGCTGCTGGCCGCGATCGCGCTGACCCTGGTGACGGTGCTGCTGATCAAGCACGGGAAGGTGCGCTACGCCTGGGTCACCGCCATCCCGCTGGCCTGGGACCTCACCGTCACGATGACGGCGAGCTGGCAGAAGGTGTTCTCGGGCGACCCGAGGGTCGGCTACTTCACGCAGCGCCAGCTCTACGCCGATGCCCTGGAGCGAGGCGAACTGCTGGCACCGGCGCAGGACGTCGACCAGATGGAGCAGGTCGTCTACAACTCGACGCTCAACGGGGTGCTGCAGGCGGTGTTCGCGCTGCTGACCCTGGTCGTGGTCGTCAACTCGGTCGTCGTGATCGCCCGCGCCCTGCGGGCCGGCGGGCCGGTCCCCACCACCGAGGAGCCGGCCGTGCCGTCGTCCATCGTGGAGCCGGCGGGGCTGTTCGCCACCGCGGAGGAGAAGCGCGTGATGGCCGAGCAGGAGCGGATGGTCGGTGCGGGTGCGCGGGGCCACGGCACCTTCACGGAGGAGGGTCCGTCCCGGTGACCGCCGCCGGGACCGTCCGCGAGGCCGCCGTCCGGACCTGGCGCGGGGTGCGGTGGTACCTGCGGGAGTGCAGTGGCGAGGCCCGCTGGGACGACCACCTGCGGCACTGCGCCGAGCACGGGCACCAGCCGCTGAGCCGGCGGGAGTTCGAGCGGCGCCGCGCCGACGAGCGGGAGCGCAACCCGGTCAGCCGCTGCTGCTGAGCCGGACGACCGCGGCCCCCTGCCCACGGGTGTGGGCAGGGGGCCGCGGTCACGGAGGCCCGGGGGCTCAGGCCGTGTAGTTCACGTGCACGTGGTCGAAGTGGTTGGCCGTGACGCCGCCGCGGTCCTCCATCGGCTTCCACGAGCCGGTCGGGGAGCTGAGGATCTGCTGCTCCCAGATGAGGTAGTCCACGCCGAGCTCCTCCCAGTGGTCGACGTGGTACCGGACGATCGCGTCACCGAGGGCGGCGTCGGTCAGGACCATGTAGTCCAGCGCCAGCCCGGACGGGTGGCCGTTGGGGTCGACGGCGCTGGCGCGGGTGCCGCCGAGGGTGATCGAGGCGGCGCCGGGCACGGAGGCGACGACGGCGTCCGCGGCGGCCTGGACCTGCGGCTGGACGCTGCCGGCGCTGTTGGTGATGCGCGCGGCGGCGACGGCCGTCTGGGTGAGGGGGGTCGTCGTGGCCGACGGGGCCGACGTGCCGATGGTCGCCGTCGTGGCGGCGGGGGCCGCCTCGGCCGGAGCGGCGGCCCGGGTCGCCGGAGCGGCCTGCTCGGCGCCGGAGGTCGTCAGCACCAGTCCCGGCGTGAGGCGGTCGGGGTTGCTGCCGATGACGTCGACGTTGCGCTGGTACAGCTCGCGCCACGTCTGGCTGTGGGCGGCGGCGATCTCGCGCAGGGTGTCGCCCCGCTCGACCGTGTGGGCGCCCTCCGCGGCGTGGCGGCCGTAGGTGTCGGCGTCGTCCCAGCGGTCCTGGCCGTCCCAGGTGCCGCGGTCGTACCGGTCGCCGCGGTCGTCGTCGTCGTCCTGGCCGGTCGCCGGGGTCTCGGCCGACTGCCCGGCGGCGGTCGCCGGGGCGGCCGGCTGCTCGGCCGCGGGCGCGGCCGTCCCGGCGGCGGCCGGGGTGGTGCCCTCGGTCAGGCGCGTCCCGCACGTGGGCCAGGCGCCGATGCCCTGCCCGGCGAGGACGTTCTCGGCGATGGCGACCTGCTCGGCGGGGGTGGCCAGGTCGGCGCGGGGTGCGAGGGCGGTGCCCCCGTAGCCGGCCCAGGTCGCCTGGCTGAACTGCAGCCCGCCGTAGTAGCCGTTGCCGGTGTTGGTGCTCCAGTTCCCGCCCGACTCGCACTGGGCGACGCCGGTCCAGTCGTGGGTGGTGGCGGCGGCCGCCGCCGGGGAGCCGAGGACGCCGAGACCGACGGCGGTGGCGCCGGCTGCGACCGGGGCCTTGGCGAGGACCTTCTTGGTGCGGACGTAGCGGGGTGCGCGGTGCTTGGGCATGGTGGTCTCCGATCACCGCCGGCGAGGTGAGCTGTCGGGTTCGGGCGATCGGTGCCCGGCCGCGGAACGCGGCTTCACCCCGAGGCGCGCAGGCGTCAGAGCCCTGCCGCGCCGTGGACCTGGGTCCCCCACCCCTGCCCTGGGGATCGGTGGGAGGCAGCCGGTGGGCAGGGTTTGGCGGGCCGGTGCCACGCTCGTGTTTAGCTGAGCGCAGCCAAGAAGCTACGTTCCGTTATGGCACTTGTCGCCGTGACGCCGGTCACACCCGGTCCCCGGGTGCCGCCGGCGGTGCGGCGTGACTGGTCAGCGGCCCGTCGGTGCCCGGGTCCGTGGCGCAGGCCACGTCCGCGTCGGCGGGAGGCCCTGCCGCGCGCCGCCTGTCCGGGTCGCTCCGGGAACGCTTCGTCCCGCGCGCCCCAGGGGTGCCCCGGCGCCCCAGCAGGGGTCAGGGCGGGCGGGCGCGGTGCCGACTCTGAGAGCACGTTCCCGAGGCCTGCGGGCCCGTCCGAGGAGTGCCCATGCCGTCGTCCCACGACCCGAGCCGCCGCCTGACCGAGCTGCGCGCCGGCATGTCCGTCCTGACCAGTGCCGCCGCCGACCTCGGCGTCGGCAGCCAGACCGAGGTCCGCGTGCTGGCCGACGGCCGGCTCTGGCTGGCCGAGCAGCAGGTCGCGGTGAGCGCCGCCGACGTCTACCAGGCCGCCCGCGGGCTGGTCGCCGCCCAGCTCGACGCCATCGCGCAGGTCTCCGCCCGGCCGGTCGAGGACCACGCGCTGGCCTGGCTGGTGACGCTGCAGACCAACGAGGTCATGGTCGGCCTCGAGGACGAGGCCGCCGCGTTCGACGCCGCCCTCGACTCCCCGGCCTTCGGAACCGCTGCGCTGGAGGACGACGCCGCCTGACGCGCTCGCGGCGCCGGCACCCCGGTGGTGCCGGCGCTCAGGTCGGCACGTTGGGTCCGGCGTGCGCCGGGCGCGGCTGCTCCTCGGAGTAGGGGCGGATGGCGATCAGGGCGACGTCGTCGGCCGGCCCGCCCTCGGGGATCAGCGTGGTGACGATGCGGTCGCACAAGCCCTCGAGGTCGAGGTCGGTGCTCTCGGCGAGCAGCGCGGTCAGCCGCGCCATGCCGGTGTCGAGGTCGCGGACGGCCGAGCGTGCCGGCCCGCCGCCGGACCGGGCGGACGGGCCCGGAGCCGGGCCGGGAGCGGGCTCGTGCTGCTCCAGCAGCCCGTCCGTGTAGAGCAGCAGGGTCGAGCGCACCGGCAGGGTCAGGTGGTGCTCGGGGCGGGGCCGGTGCGGGTCGACCCCGAGGGGCAGGCCCACGCGGTCGGTGAGGACGTCGACCGTGCCGTCCGGGTGCAGCAGCAGTGGTGGCGGGTGGCCGGCCGAGCTCCAGGTGATCGAGCGGTCGACGGCGGGGCGGTCGGCGTGGAACCGCTGGACCCGCGCGACCAGCGCGGTGGCGAACACGTGGTGCCCGAGGGTGTCGCTGGCGACGTCGACCGCGGTGAGGACGTCGGCCGGACCGGCCGTCCCGGTGTGGCCGGCCATCCGCAGCATGGTGCGCAGCTGCCCCATCGTGGCCGCGGCCGTGATGTCGTGCCCGGCGACGTCGCCGATGACCAGGCTGGTGGTGCGCGCGGCGTCGAGGTAGGCGTCGTACCAGTCCCCGCCGACCAGCTGCGCGTCCTCCGCGGGCAGGTAGCGGGAGGCCAGCTGCAGGTGGTCGGGCTGGGGGAGCAGCGGCGGCAGCAGCGCGCGCTGCATGGTCTCCGACACGGCCCTCTCGAAGGAGGCGACCCGCGCGGTCTCCACCACCATGCCCGCGCGGGTCATGAGCGTCGCGACCAGCTCGCGCTCCCGCTCGCCGTAGGGCGGCGCGCCCCGCAGGCGGCCGATGGTGAGGACGGCGACCACCTCCCCGCGGCGGATCACCGGCGCGACGAGTGCGCTGCGCACGTCCAGCAGGCGGACCGCGTCCTGCTGGGCGGCGGTCAGGCCCGCCGCCTCCGGCAGGTCGATCAGCTCCACCTGCCCGGTGACCGCGACGTGCCCCGGGCCGGTGGCCTCACCGACGCGGCGGCCGGCGCGGTCGATCCACCCGCGCAGGGTCGGCAGCTCCGCCGGGTCGCGGTGCTGGGAGGCCACCGGCACGAGGCCGCCGTCGCGGCCGACGGTGCACACGTAGGCGAAGTCGCCGAGGTCGGGGACGGCGAGGGCGACCACGGCCTGCCACAGGTGGCCCGGGGCGAGGTCGGCGGTGAGCAGGTCGCTGATGCGGGCCAGCAGACCGGCCCGCTGCGCCTCGGCCCGCGCGGTGGCCCTGGCCTGCTCGGCCTCGAGGGTGGCGAGGCGGAGGGCGACCTCGCGGGAGGCGATCGCGGCCAGCTCGTCGAGCAGCTGGACGTCCTCGGCCGTCCACCGGTGCACCGTGGTGTCGACGACGCAGAAGCTGCCCAGGACTTGCCCGTCGGGCAGCCGGACGGGGAAGCCGGCCCACGCCCGCACGCCCATGCCGGTGATCGACGGGTTGCCGGCGGTGCGTTCGTCGGTGGTGACGTCGGCCAGGGCCAGCGGCTCCCCGTCGAGCACGTACTGGCAGAAGGACTGCTCGACCGCGTTCTCCGTGGGGCTCCCGGGCGGCAGGCCCTGGCTGCTCAGCCAGTAGGAGCGGGCGTCGTCCACCACGGTCATGAAGGCCAGCGGTGCGCCGGTCAGCCGCTGCGCGATCCGTGTGAGCCGGTCGAAGGACTCCTCCGCCCCGGCGTCGAGCAGCTGGGTCAGGCGCACCGCGGCCAGCCGCCCCGGGTCCGCTGCGAGGTCGCGACCCGTGGCAGGTCCACCGTCACGGGCGTCGCGGGCACTCACGCCCCCATCCTGCACGGGGCGGTGGTGGGCGACCCCGGCGCCGCCCGGACGTCCCCCCCAGATGGCCACTCTCGGCCGGTGGCCACCTCTGGCGTAGTCCGGGCCGGGACGGGTACTGAAACCCGACCGTACGGTGACGACGACGGCTCGGTCCACGGCCGGCAGACCGGTGACCACGACGGGGGAGCACGCGTGCACCTGCACGACACCGCCGACGGCGGGCACGACGAGGCCGGTGCTGCGGCGCCGGGCCTGGTGCACGATGCCCTGCTCTACGACACCGTCGAGCAGGTGGCCGCGGTCGCGGCCACCTGGCTCCGGGACGGCCTGGCCGCCGGGGACGCCGCCGTCATCGCCACCGCTCCGGAGACCACCGGTCCGCTGCGCGAGGCCACCGGCGACGACCCGCGCGTGATGGTCGTCGACCGGCACGGCCTGTACCGGTCCCGCACGCCCACGGCGATCGCGACGATCCGCCGCTTCGCCACCGAGCACGCCGCCCCCGGACGGCGCGTCCGCGTCGTCGGGGAGGTGGACTTCGGCACCACGGCCGCCGACTGGCGGGAGTGGCAGGCCTACGAGGCGGTCCTCAACACCGCCTTCGCTCCCTTGCCGCTGTGGGGGCTCTGCCTGTTCAACTCCCGGCTGCCCGAGCCGCTCGTGGCCACCGCCCGGCAGACCCACCCGCGACTGCTCGCCGCGGACGGACTGGTCGCCAACCCCGACTACGTCGACCCGGCCGCCTACCTGCGCGCCCTGCCGGTGCCCGACGAGCCGCTGGAGACGACGCCGCCGGCGCTGGCCGACGACGACGTCGCCGACTTCCCCGGTCTGCGGCACGCCGTCCGGGCGCACCTCGGCACCGTCGACGGGCCGGCCGACGTCCTCGAGGACTTCCTCATGGCCGTGGACGAGATGGTGACCAACGCCGTCCGGCACGGGAGGTCACCCGCCGGGTTGCGGCTGTGGACGGCGCCGGGCCGGGTGGTCTGCACCATCCGCGACTCCGGGCCGGGTCCCGACGACCCGTACGCCGGCTACGGACCGGCGCACGGCGAGGACCTCTCCCACGGCGGCATGGGCCTGTGGCTGGCCCGCCAGCTGTGCGACCACGTCGCCATCCGCCGCGACGAGCGGGGCAGCAGCGTGCGGCTGTCCACCCGGTGGGCCTGACCACGGAGGGCACCCGCGCCGGGTGGCTCACGCGGGCGGCGATCCCCCAGCGCCTCGCCCGTGGCCGCCACTGACGCCGTCGACGATCGCCTGTGCGATGTCCCGCAGCTTCCGGTTGGACCGCTGCGAGGCGCCCGCGAGCAGGGCGAAGGCCTCCGTGGCGTCGCAGCGGCGCTGGCTCATCAGGACGCCCTTGGCCTGTTCGATGACCGCCCGGGTCCGCATGGCGGCGTCCAGGTTCTCGGCCAGCTCGCGGGTGCTCTCGTAGAGCTGCACGTTGTGCACCGCCACGGCCGCGTAGGAGGCGAAGGCCCGGGCGGTCTCCTTGGCGGCGTCGTCGAACGCCGCCGGCCCGACCGCGTAGAGGTTCAGCGCCCCGTGGATGCCCGCCCGCACCGGCACCGGCACGGACACCGAGCTGAGGGCGCCCCGTGCCACGCAGGCCTCGGCGTAGTCGGCCCAGCGCGTCTCCTCCCGGGCGTCGGTGATCTCCCGGACCTCCTCGCCGACGGCGGCCTCCAGGCAGGGGCCGTAGCCGCGGCCGTACTGGGACTCGTCGAGGTCGAGCGCGAGCCGGCCGGTGAAGGCCGCGGTGAGGGCCTTGTCGTTGGCCACGAGGCTGACCGAGGCCTCGGCGACGCCGGGGATCACCTGCTTGGACAGCTCGGCGATCCGCTGCAGCATCGCGTCCATCGACGTGTCCGTGTAGGACAGCCGACCGAGTTCCGCGAGGGCGGCGTTGACGTCGAGGAGGCCGGACGGTCGCTGATCGGCGCTCATGGCGGGTCCGATCCGTCGGGTCCGGCCGGTCGACGGTGGTGCTCGACCCCCGGAGTGGGCCCGCCCTGGAGCGGCCCGCGGTCCGCCGGGTCGCCGTGACCCGCCAGGAGCCGTTGGTGCGGCGTCACCGCCACCGTACCCGCCGGCCCTGCCCGGGAGCGGTCCGTCGGGCGGTCCGTGCACGCCGGTGCGGCTGCAGCAGCAGGCCCGCGGCGCCGCGGCCGCGTCGTGTCCCGAGCGGCGACCGGCTCGGGCGGGTGCAGACCGCGTGCACCACCGCGCGTGGGACCCCGGTGATCGGGGCACAGAACGGGCACGGCGCGGTGAGCCGCCGGCAGCCCGGCGCGCCCAGGTCCGGCGGTTCGACAGCCAGCCGCCGGGCCGCCGGCGGCTGCACCGACCGGGCGGGACGGGACCGGCGGACCGGCGCGGTCAGCTCAGTGCCGCGGTGACCGCCTCCTCCGCGCGCCGGCGCGCCGAGCCGTCTCCCTCGACGAGTGCGGAGACCACCGACCCGTCGACGAGCGCGACCAGCGTGGTCACGTCCGCGCCGGCGTGGCCGCACCGGTCCAGCGTCTCCGTCAGCGCGGCGTCGATCCGGGCGCGGGCGCTCCGGAGGACGGGGCGCAGGGCAGGGTGTCTCCCGCAGGCGAGGAACCGCTCGTAGAGCGAGTGGAGCTCCTCGTCGCCGTGCCGCCCCGGACCCAGGACGACGTCGGCGACGAGCCTGGCCGTGGCGGCGGCCGAGCGCGCCCTCCGGGGGAGGGCGGCGACCGCCTGCTCGGCCTCCGCGACCTCGGCCCGGACCACCTGCTCGACGGCCGCGGTCCGCAGGTCGTCGAGGCTGTCGAAGTAGTAGGTGGTCGCGGCCAGCGGGAGCCCCGACGCGGAGGCGACGGCGCGGTGGGACAGCGCGTCGGGCCCGTCGGTCAGCACCAGCCGTGCGGCCGTCTCGACGATCGCGGCGCGGCGGGCCCGGCCCTTGGCCGTCAGCCCGGTCATCAGTGCGCGGCGGACGGTGCGAGCTGCAGCGCGAGCACCCCGCCGAGGATGAGCAGGATCGCCACGATCCGCACGGTCGTGACCGGGTCGCCGAGGAAGAACATCCCGACGACGGCCGTGCCGCCGGCGCCGATCCCGGTCCACACCGCGTAGGCCGTCCCGACCGGGAGTGTCTTCAGCGCCAGGGACAGGAGCGCGAAGCTGGCCGCGGCGCAGGCGATGAAGGAGACCGTCCACCACAGGCGGGTGAAGTTCTCCGACTGCTTCAACGACACCGCGAAGGCGGTCTCGAAGAGCCCGGCGACGACGACGAGGGCCCAGGCCACGTCCCACCTCCCACACGAGTGACGACCAGTACGACCGTACCAGAAGAATGAGACGGTCGTACCCGTGTCGGCGATGGCGGGAGACGCCGGTGTCCCGACCGGACTGCGACCACCGGCGCTGCCGGCCGCCGTGATCAGCTGCGCGGCCGGGGCCTCACCGGCGCAGGGTGCTCACCGCCCGCCCTCCTCGGCGATGAGCTCGGCGACCTCCTCGGGCCTCTCCGAGCAGTCGTCGTCGGTGTCCGGCTGGTCCTGGGCGAGTCCCTCGATCCCGGCGTCCTCGACCGGCTGGAAGCCCTGCGCCGCGATGTGCCGCGGGACCCGGTTCTGCGCGTTGACCACGTGCGAGCGCGACAGCCAGCCGAGGCCGTCGTCCACCTGGAAGTCCAGCCCGCCGCCGGGCGCCCGCTGGACGTGTCCCGGTGAGGGCAGCAGGCCGACCAGCTGCACGGCCTGGTCGACGGTCAGCGTGGACGGCGGGGTGTCGAAGTAGTACCAGCTGGCCGAGCAGATGCCGTAGACCCGCGGACCGAGCTGCGCGTGGTTGACGTACAGCTCGAGCATGCGACGGTCGTCGAGCACCAGCGCCAGCTCCACCGCCAGGCCGGCCTCGACCGCCTTGCGCCAGGCGCTCATCTCCTGGTTGAGGAAGAGGTTCTTCGCCACCTGCTGGGGGATGGTCGACCCGGACGGGTCCTCCTCGCCGCGCAGGTGTGCCTCGGCGCGGCCGGAGAGCTCGTCCCAGGTGAAGGCGCCGTCGCGGTAGGGGAGCGGCTGGTCCTCGTGTGCGATGACGGCGGCGAGGAAGTTGCGCGACACGTGCTCGACCGGGACCGACTGCTGGATGGCGCCCTGGTCGTTGGCCAGCATGAACGCCGTCGTCGGCGGGTCGATCCAGCGCAGGGACAGCAGGAGCAGCGCCTGCAGCAGGAAGGCGACGACCAGGATGCGGCCCGCGCGGCGCAGCCGGCGACGTCCCCGGCGCTCCGGGACGTCCGGGGGCGGGACGTCGTCCCCACGCCACCGGGTGTCCGGGCGGTGCGGCGCCTGCGGAGGAGGGGTCCCAGGGGTGGGCGGGGGAGCAGCCCACGGGTCCTCGTGGTGCCGGAGCCCGTCGTCGTCGGCCGCCGGCCGCGACGTGCTCCGGGCGGGCGACCGGTCGGTCCACTGCTGCTCGGGCGGGGAGTCGCCGGGCGGGCGGCGACGCGGCGCGAAGGGCATGCGGTGCTGTCCTCCCGGGACCGACGGACCGGGTCCCCAGGGTACGGCGGGGGTGCTCGTCGACGGGCCGGCGCGCGGTCGGCGCGTTCTCGCCAGCGTTTGCCGGCACCGCACCGCACCCATAGCCTGCCAGCGAGGTCGATGGCGCCCCTGCGATGGCGACAGGAACTGCGATGACGACTCAGCGAAGCGAGACCCCTGCGCTCGACCCCCGGTCGCTGCGCAGACTCATGGCCGCGGGGCTCATCGGGAGCTCGATCGAGTGGTACGACTTCTTCATCTACGCCACGGCGGCGGCGTTGGTGTTCGGGGAGCTGTTCTTCCCCAACGCCTCCCCGCTCGTCGGCACGTTGCTGGCCTTCAGCACCTTCTGGGCCGGCTTCATCGCCCGTCCCATCGGCGGTCTGGTGTTCGGCCACTTCGGGGACAAGGTCGGCCGCAAGCCGGCGCTCGTCACGTGCCTGGTCCTGATGGGGTCGGCGACCTTCCTCATCGGCCTGCTGCCCACGGCCGACTCGATCGGCGTGCTCGCACCGATCGCGCTGGTCACGCTGCGCTTCCTGCAGGGCATCGCGGTCGGCGGACAGTGGGGCGGGGTCATCCTCCTGCTCACCGAGAACGCCGGGCGGGACCGCCAGGGGCGGGCGGGCACCTTCGGGCAGATGGGCGTCCCCCTCGGCGTCATCTTGGGCAACGTCGTCTTCCTGGTGGTGAGCGCCACGGTGAGCGCCGAGGCCTTCGTGTCCTGGGGATGGCGCATCCCGTTCCTGGCCAGCGCCGTGCTGCTGCCCGTGGTCATGTTCATCCAGCTGCGGGTCGAGGACACCCCGGTCTTCCGTCAGCTGCAGGAACGCCACGGCCACGCTCCCGAGGCCCAGGTGGCGCAGGCGCCGATCATGGAGGTCGTGCGCAAGCACCGCCGGCCGGTGCTGCTGGGCGCGGGACTGCTGTTCGGCACCAACGCGATCTTCTACATCAGCATCGCCGGAGTGCTCGACTACGCCACCCGCGACCTCGGCGTCGACCGCGACGAGCTGCTCGCCATCACGCTCGCCGCCTCGGCGATCTCCGTCTTCGTCATCTACTTCAGCGGGGTGGCGTCGGACCGGATAGGCCGCCGGCCCCCGATCCTGCTGGGCGCGGCGGTCATCGCCCTCTGGGCGTTCCCGTTCTTCTGGCTCATCGACACCGCGTCGCTGCCCCTGATCTTCCTGGCGCTCGTCGGCGGGCTGATCGGGTCCTCCCTCACCTACGGCCCCCTGGCCGCCTACCTGGCCGAGCTGTTCGAGCCGCGGATCCGCTACTCGGGGGCCTCGTTGGCCTACCAGCTGGCCGCCATCCTCGTGAGCGGGGCCACCCCGTTCCTCATGACCGCGCTGCTGGCGGCCACGGGCACCTCGGCCTCGGTGTCGGCCTACATCTGCCTCATGGGCGTGATCACGTTCGTCTCGGCGTTCGTGCTGCGCGAGACCCGCACCAAGGACGAGATCCGCGGCGGGCCGGGTGCCGGCACGAGCAGGACGGAGTCGACGACCGGGGTGGCCCCGTCCGACCCGCGGCCCAGCGCCGGACGCTGAGGGACGGTCGCGCCGCCCGGCCGGCCGTGACGGGTCACCGCCCGCTGCGGGGACCGTCGGAACGGCTGGACGGCGAGGCGGCTGCACGAGCTACCGGTCCACGGTCCCGCCGTCCCGACCTGACGGCCCTGCAGCGGGGACCACGACCGCCGCTTCGGGCTCGTCCAACCGCGCTCGACGGCACCGTCCCGCTGTCGCGCCTGCGAGGTCCCTGGGCGGCCGGCCCGAGCCGGGGCCGGACGACCCTGGCTCCCCCCGTCGGTCCGAGGGGAGCATGAGGGCGTCGCGGACGCTCGAACGAAGGAGTCGTGCCATGACCCAGAGCACGAGCTCGACGGTCTCGAAGGACCGGGCGCGTGAGGCGATGATCCGCTTCATGGCCGCCTGGGAGCAGGGCGACGTGTCGGCCGTGGACGAGGTCTTCGCCGAGGACGTCACGTACCACGGGCCTCCGTTCCCCGACATGGGCCGGACCGAGCTGCGGGAGTTCATCACCGGGTTCCGCACCGGCTTCACCGAGATCCACGTCCAGGTGCACGAGCACGTCGTCGACGGGACCACCTCGGTGCACCGCTGGACGGCCGAGGCCGTGCTCTCCGGGACGACGCAGCTGCTACCGGGGGTGGACCCGACCGGGAACCGCACGTCCGCCGAGGGCGCGCACGTCCTGCACTGGTCCGGGGACAGGGTGTCCGAGGCCTGGCACCTCGGCGACTGGCTCGGCTGGCTGACGAAGGCCGGCGTGCTGCCACCCATCGCGGGGACGAGCGCCTGAGTGCCGGGTCGTCGCACCGGTGCGTGGGTGGTCGGCGGACGCGGATGAGCGGTGGACCGCAAGCCGGGCCAGCTCGGTCGACAGATCCAGGCCGAGTCCGTACACCCGACGACGGTTGGACACCTGATGGCGCAGGACGACGCGACGACCAATCGTTCCCGGGCCACGAGGTCTGAGCCGCGATGACGCGGTGAGGGTCTCCGAGCCGCTCGACGCCCAGCCGGTCCCGCGGGTGGAGGCGTTATCGCAGCGGCGACGCTGCTGCGGTCACGCTGCTCAGCGGCGCCGACGTCCTACCGGTGGTGGCGTGCTCGAGCCCGATGGCCTCGTGGTGCCCGCGAACTGGCTTGTCGTCTCTCCACGAGAGGTTCGTGATCGTGAACGGTGGCTTCGAGCGGACCAAGGCACTGGTCCAGGGTCTGGAGCAGGCCATGAACACGCGTCAGCTGGACCTCCTCGACGAGGTACTCGCCCCGGACTTCGTGCGCCATTGTGAGGCGACTCCGGATGTCGACGTCAGGACCCTGGAGCAGTTCAAGGACTTCCTCAGACAGAACACGCAGTCCTTTCCGGACAACGTCCAGATCTTCAGGCACGTCGTTGCAGAGGGGGACATGGCAGGCATCTGGGCGACCTACGAGGGCACCCAGACGGGACGACTCGGCCCGTTCCCGCCTTCAGGGAAGAAGGCGGAGTTCAGCTTCGGGGGTGTCCTGCGGGTGGAGAACGGCAAGATCGCCGAGTTGTGGGTGACGTGGGACAACACGACGGTCCTGAGTCAGCTCGGGCACCTTCCTGCCCCACCGAGTGAGCAGGGGTCTGCCTAGGGTGGCGCGGCGCAGGTGTTCGGCGTCGTCCCGCCGTGACGTGCCAGGAGCTCGTGGGCGTCGGGTGCCCCCCTGGCCGAGGTGGCCGTCCAGCACCGGCTACGGCACGGCAGCGCCAAGACGGCGCTCGACACCGACGGGGCACCGCTGGCCGGGCAGCGACGCGTCCTCACGTGCCGGAGTCGCTGCTGTGCTGGCGACCCGTCGTAGTACAGCGCGTTCTCATGCCGTTCGATCTGCTTGCGTCGACCCAGACCATGGGCGCCGAGCGTGAGTCGACCACGGGCTCTCGCCGGTGGACCCGTGGGTCGTCTCCGTGGCAGCTTGCTCTGCGCAGGACGCACGGTCGCGGACCCGGCCAGGTCCCAGATCCCTGGGTGGAACTCTGTCCGGCCCGGTCGTTCAGCCCCATCGGGTGGGGGGACCGGCGGAGTCCAGTTGGCGGCCGATGCCTCGGGCGGCGACCTGCAGCACGGCGACGAGGCGCGGGCGGGAACGGCCGACCGTCGACACCACCACGCCGACCGCGGCGACGACCTCGGGGGACGTCCCGCCACCCGGGGTGCCCGGGCCCGCTCCCCGGACCACGGGAACCGCCACCGAGCACATGCCGAGCGTCATCTCCTCCGACGTCGTCGCGTACCCCTGCTCGCGCACCCGGCGCAGCTGGTCGCGGAGCCGGCCGGCGTGCGTCACGGTGTAGCGGGTCATCCGCGGGAGGTCGCCGAGGACTCGGTCGCGCACGTCGGCCGGCGCGTGGGCCAGCAGGACCTTGCCCGCGCCGGTGGCGTGGAGGGGCAGCTGGCTGCCCGGCTTGCTGACGATCCGCAGCGAGGTGTGACCCGACACGCGGTCGAGATACAGCGCTGACGTCCCGTCGCGGACCGCGAGGTGCACCGTGGCACGGGTGGTCGTGTGGATGTCCTGCAGGAACGGTGCGGCGACGTCGCGGAGACCGGTCTGGACCGGGGCGAGCTGTCCCAACGACCACAGCCGGTGGCCGATGCCGTAACGGTCGACGCGCCGCCTCAGGAGCCCGTGACCGACCAGTTCCGCCAGTAGGCGGTGCGTCGTGGACAGCGGCAGCCCGGCACGCTCGGCGACCTCGGTCGCGGTGAGCTCTCGGTGCGCCTCGTCGAAGGCGCCCACCACCGCCACCGCTCGCGACAGGACCGAACGGCCCGCTTCGATCGCACGACCGGACACCGGCGCCCCGCCTCCCACTGGGTGAGAGGACAGCGTCGACCGTGCGGCTGTGCGCTGTCTAGCGTCCGCGCATGCCCACGCCTGCCATGACGACGACCCGTGACGCAGTGGCTCCACGAGGTCGGCTCCGGGACCAGCACGTCCAGATCGGCGCGGTCTGGGTCAGCCTCATGGAGCCCGATGCCGGTTTCGAAGCCGCGTTCAACCAGTGGTACGGCGACGACCACTTCTACGCCGGCGGGATGAGCCTGCCGTGGATCTTCGCCGGGCGACGCTGGGTCAGCCCGCGCGACCACCAGGCGCTGCGGATCTCGGAGGGGAACGGCACGTTCCAGCCTCCGGAGGCCGGCCGCTTCCTCCACCTCAACTTCTTCAGCCGGGGGCACGTGGACGACGTGGGATCCGCACTCGGCGACACCATCGCCGGCCTGGCCGGTGAGGGGCGGATGTACGTCGACGACATCCCACGCCGTCACGTCTTCAGCAGGATCCAGCCCTACGTCGGCGCCGTCTACGACGCTCCGGACGCCGACGGCCCGCTCGACGTCCACGCGTTGGACTACCCGTTCGGCGGTGTCGTGCTCGAGGTCCTGCGCACACGGCCGGGACACGACCGCGAGCAGCTCGCCGCCTGGCTCGTGCACGACTTCATCCCTGCGCACCTGCGATCGGCCCGTGCCGCCATGTGCCTCGTCTGCCTCGACGCCGACCTGCCGGACGAACTCGCGAACAGGACCCGGCGCATCCCCCGCACCTACGGCGACGACGCCGACCAGCGCCTCACCCTCCTGTGGTTCACCGAGGACGACCCGCGGGACGGCTGGCAGGAGCGCTTCACACCACATCCCGACGTGCTCGACGAAGCAGGCATCGGACGGATGGAGTTCGCGAGCCCGTTCGTCCCGCTGGTGCCCGGGACGAACCGGCACATCGACACGATCTGACAGCGCGCTCCGCCGGTCGGTGAGCCCGAGCCCACACCGCTCGTGACGGCCCCGCTCCACCTGCTGAGGCTGCCGGCCGGCTGCACGCCGGCGACCCCGGTATCCGGCGCTTCTCCCCGACTGCGGTGCGCCGGGCACCAGGGACGACCTCGGGACCCGTCACGACGAGTTCGCCGACGGCACTCGCTTCCACGACCTGCGGCACTCCGACGCCTCGTTGCTGATCGCCTCGGGGCCGGACGTGGAGACGGGGCTGCACCGGCTCCGGCACCGCTCGGCCACCACGACGCAGAACACCCTTGGACACCTGTGGCTAGGGACACCTGTGGCCCGACCGGGACGAGGCGACCCGGTCCGTCGTCGGGGCGGTGCTGCGTGCTCGCTCAGGAATCGGAGATCGACCGCACTGGGAGCAGCTCGCGAGCACGAGGGGCCGGTGACCCGTCGCAGGTCACCGGCCCCTCGTCGTTGCGTCCGACTCAGATGTCGTAGTACATCGCGAACTCGTGCGGGTGCGGGCGGAGGCGGATCGGGTCGATCTCGAACTCCCGCTTGTACTCGATCCACGTCTCGATCAGGTCGGGGGTGAACACCCCGCCGTCGACGAGGTACTCGTGGTCGACCTCGAGCCGGTCGAGGACGGCGTCCAGCGACGCGGGCACCTTCTCGATGCCCAGGGCCTCCTCGGGCGGCAGCTCGTAGAGGTCCTTGTCGACCGGCGCCGGCGGCTCGATCTTGTTCTTGATGCCGTCGAGGCCGGCCATGAGCATCGCCGAGAAGGCGAGGTAGGGGTTGGCCGACGGGTCGGGCACGCGGAACTCGATGCGCTTGGCCTTGGGGCTGTCGCCGGAGATCGGGATGCGGCAGCAGGCCGAGCGGTTGCGCGCGGAGTAGACGAGGTTGATCGGCGCCTCGTAGCCGGGCACCAGGCGGTGGTAGCTGTTGACCGTCGGGTTGGTGAAGGCCAGCAGCGACGGCGCGTGGGCCAGCAGGCCGCCGATGTAGTGGCGGGCGGTGTCGGACAGCCCCGCGTAGCCGGTCTCGGCGTGGAAGAGCGGCTCGCCGTCCTTCCACAGCGACTGGTGGCAGTGCATGCCGGAGCCGTTGTCGCCGAACAGCGGCTTGGGCATGAACGTCGCGGACTTGCCCTCGGCCCAGGCGGTGTTCTTGATGATGTACTTGAACAGCATCAGGCTGTCGGCCGACCGCAGCAGCGTGTCGAACTTGTAGTTGATCTCGGCCTGGCCGCCGGTGCCGACCTCGTGGTGACCGCGCTCGAGCTCCAGCCCGGCCCGGGTCAGGTTGCTCATCATCGTCGAGCGCAGGTCGCTCTGGTGGTCGTAGGGCTCGACCGGGAAGTAGCCGCCCTTGGGCCGGGTCTTGTACCCGAGGTTGGGGCCGCCGTTCTCGCCGGTCAGCGCCCCGGAGTTCCAGGAGCCCTCGACCGCGTCGATGTGGTAGTAGCCCTCGTTGATGCCGGTCGAGTGCCGCACCGAGTCGAAGACGTAGAACTCCGCCTCGGGGCCGAAGTAGGCGGTGTCGGCGATGCCGCTGCTGGCCAGGTACGCCTCGGCCTTCTTCGCCACGTTCCGCGGGTCCCGGCTGTAGGCCTCGCGGGTGATCGGGTCGTGGATGAAGAAGTTGACGTTGAGCGTCTTGTGCCGGCGGAACGGGTCGAGGAACGCGCTGTTGGCGTCCGGCAGCAGCAGCATGTCCGACTCGTTGATCGCCTGGAAACCGCGGATCGAGGAGCCGTCGAAGCCGAGACCGTCGGAGAACGTGTCCTCGCCGAAGGTCGACGCGGGGATCGTGAAGTGCTGCATGACGCCGGGCAGGTCGCAGAAGCGGACGTCGACGTACTCGACGTCGTTGTCGCGGATGTAGGCGGCGACCTCGTCGGGACTGGTGAACATCGATCCTCCGGGAGTGGGCGGACAGCCGTTCAGCACGCTATGGCCGGGGAGTTGCTCCCCGGTGTCCCGCCTGTTTCGCGGCGGTAACAACGGTCGTCGGCGTGTCGCGGACGGTCGTCGCTGCTCGGCCGGGGAGCCGGGCTGCGGGCGGGTCCTACGCTGGTGGACATGGTCAGGGACGCGCAGCCACCCTCTCAGGAGCGCAGGCGGGGCGCCTCCCTGGGCCTCCCGTCCGACGGGGCCGGGTCGCTGGCGCCCTTCAGCACCCGGGTCGGGGCCTTCCTCGTCGACGCGGTCCTCTGCGCGGTGGTGGCCGGCCTGTTCACCGCGCCGAGCCTGCCGGGCAACTGGAGCCTGCTGTCCTTCGCCGTCGTCACGGTGGTGTTCCTCGTCGTGGCCGGGCAGACGCCGGGCATGCGCCTGCTCGGGCTGCGGCTGGCCCACCCGAGCCCGGGCGCACGGCTCGCCCCGTGGCGTGCCGTCGTCCGCACCGGACTGCTGATGCTGCTCGTGCCGGCGCTCGTCGTCGATGCGGACGGTCGTGGGCTGCACGACCGGCTCACCGACACCGCCGTCGTCCGCGACCGCTGAGGGACTCCCGTGCTCCCCACCGCTCGCGAGTTCGCGGCCGGTCCCCGCACGATGGTCGTCCGGCGGGAGCGGCCGGCCGACCACGCGGCCGTCGCCGCCCTGCACCGTGCCGCGTTCGGGCCGCCCGACGGGGAATCGGACGTCGTCGAGGCGCGGCTGGTCGGTGAGCTGCGCGAGGACGCCGGGTTCCTGCCGCACCTGTCCCTGGTCGCCACCGACGGCGACGACGTCATCGGCCACCTCATCGCCACCCGCGGGTGGCTCGAGCCGCTCGGCGCCGCGGCGCTCGGGCTCGGGCCGCTCGGCGTGCGCCCCGAGACGCAGGGCCGGGGCGTCGGGACCGTGCTGGTGCACGCCCTGCTCGCCGTCGCCGAGGCGGCCGGCGAGCACCTGGTGGCGCTGCTGGGGTCGCCCGGCTACTACGGGCGCTTCGGCTTCGTCCGCTCGACCGACCTGGGCGTCGCCCCGCCCGACCCGGCGTGGGGTGTGCACTTCCAGGCCCGCCGGCTGGCCGGCCCGGAGCAGCGCGGCACGTTCCGCTACGCCGACCCCTTCGCCCGGCTGTAGGCCCGCCCGGGCCCGGCGACGATCAGGTGACCTGGTCGTCGAGCGTCCTCCCCGACGTCCCACGGTCAGGGAGGACACCGCACGATCAGGTCCCCTGATCCCGGCGGGTCGGGTCGGTCAGCGGCGGCGGACCTGCCGCGAGCTGACCGTCATCTGCCGCCCGCCCGGCATCGGGCCGCCCGGGACGGGCATCTTGGGACCGCCGAGAGCGGCCATCCGCCGGCCGAGGCTGTTGACCTCCGCGGCGGACAGGTTGCGCGGCAGCTTCATCACGTGCGCGCTGAGCTTGCGCAGGGGCACCTGCCCCTCCTCGTCGCCGACGATGACGTCGTAGATCGGGGTGTCGCCGACCACGCGGGCGATCTTCTTCTTCTCCTGCGCGATCAGGCCGCGGACCCGGGCGGGGGAGCCCTCCCCGACGAGGATGATCCCGGGCCGGCCGAGCACCCGGTGGACGGCGTCGAGCTGGGTGGTGCCGGCGACGCCCGCGGAGACCCGCCAGTCGCCGCGCATGCCCTCCAACACCCAGGCCGCCGCGCCGGGCTGCCCCTCGACCTGCCGGTAGGCCGAGCCCTGCGCCCGCCGGCCGAAGACGATCATCGCGGCCAGCACCCCGAGGACGATCGCGATCGGGATGAAGAGGAACGGGGCGCCGAAGAGGACGGCCAGCAGCTCCACGACGCCGGCCACCGCCACGAAGACGATGAGCATCAGCCAGGGCAGCTTGGGGTCGTTCTTGCGCGTCAGCGAGTAGGCCTGCTTGATCATGCGGGCCTGGTTGCCGATCTTCCTGAGCCGGCCGACCTTCGGCTGCCCGTCCTTGCCGAGCTTGGTCTTACCCGCCTTGCCCGTCTTACCCGCCTTGCCCGTCTTGCCCGGGCCGCCCGCGGCCGTCGCGCCCGAGGCCGTCGCGCCCGAGGCCGTCGCACCGGCCGCAGTCCCCGAGGACCGCCCGCGCCCTGCGGTGCCGGGACCCCGTCCGGCCTTGCCGGTGGGGGCGGGGGAGTCTGTGGGCTTGCTGCGTGCCATGCCCCCAGGATAGGGGCGTGCGCGGCCGGCCCCGGTGGGCCGGCCGCGACGTCCTCAGATCGAGCGGGTCAGCCCGCGGGCCTCGACGGCCTGCTGGTAGAGCCGGCCGGCCCGGTAGGAGCTGCGCACCAGCGGTCCGGCGAGCACGCCGGGGAAGCCGATCTCCTCGGCCTGCTGCTGGAAGCCGACGAACTCGTCGGGCTTGACCCAGCGGACGACGGGGTGGTGCCGCGGCGAGGGCCGCAGGTACTGGGTGATGGTCAGCAGGTCGCAGCCGGCCTCGTGCAGGGCCCGCATGGTCTCGACGACCTCGTGCGGCTCCTCGCCCATGCCCAGGATGAGGTTGGACTTGGTGACCAGGCCGGCCTCGCGGGCGGCGGTGATCACGGCCAGCGAGCGCTCGAAGCGGAAGCCGGGCCGGATCCGCTTGAAGATCCGCGGCACCGTCTCGACGTTGTGCGCCAGGACCTCCGGCCGGGAGGAGAACACCTCGGCCAGCTGCGCCGGGTCGGCGTTGAAGTCGGGGATGAGCAGCTCGACGCCGCAGCCGGGGACGGCGGCGTGGATCTGCCGCACGGTCTCGGCGTAGAGCCACGCGCCGCCGTCGGGCAGGTCGTCGCGCGCGACGCCGGTGACGGTGGCGTAGCGCAGCTGCATGGTGGCCACGCTCTCGGCGACCCGGCGCGGCTCGTCGGCGTCGAAGTCGGCGGGCTTGCCGGTGTCGATCTGGCAGAAGTCGCAGCGCCGGGTGCACTGGTCGCCACCGATGAGGAAGGTGGCCTCCCGGTCCTCCCAGCACTCGTAGATGTTGGGGCAGCCGGCCTCTTCGCAGACGGTGTGCAGGCCCTCACGGCGGACCAGCGACTTCAGCTCGGTGTACTCCGGGCCGGTCTTGAGCCGGGTCTTGATCCACTCCGGCTTGCGCTCGATCGGGACCTGGCTGTTGCGCACCTCCAGGCGCAGCAGCTTGCGGCCCGCGGGGCCGATCGTCGACGGCTCGGAGCTGCTGGTCGTCACCGTCTCGCTCACGATCCCCACGGTACCCCGGTGCTCCGACCGGCCCGGTGACGACGACGGCCCCCGGGCGGGCTGCCCGGGGGCCGTCGTCGCGGCAGGGGAGGGTCAGGCCTTGGCCGGGCCGTCCTGGATGTCGCTGTTGGTCGGGTCGAGGTCGGGGTTCTGCGCCGACCCGGTGTTGGCCTCCGCGATCTGCGGGCTGCCGTCGGGCGAGGCGGTCGCGGTGTCGAGCGCCGGGTCGTTCGCGGTGGCGCTGCCTGCGGCGGGCTGGTCGGTGTCGGTCCGCCAGCCGAGGTCGCTGTCCGGCGGGGTGCCGTCGCCCGAGGTCATCTGGGCGGAGGAGACGGTCTTGCCGGCGTTGTCGTTGCTCGGGGAGCTGGGCACGGGGTCCTCTCGGTAGCTGGGCACTGGCCCGTCACCGGCGGGTGCCGGCGTCCACGGGTCGTCCTTCCTGCGGCGCGCGAGCACCGTCGCCGCGGCGACGGCGGCCACGAGCGCCACCAGCCACGGCCAGCGGCTCGGCGCGGGCTCGACGACGGCCCGGCGCCTGACCAGCGTGGCGGTCCTCGCCGCCGTCCTCTCCAGCCGGGCGCGCTGCCGCGCCGCCTCCCGGCGGGCGTCCCGCGTCGCCCTCGCCGTCGTCCGGCGGACGTCGGCGGTGGCCTTCGTGGTGCCGGACACCAGGTCCGCGCGGCGGTGCTCGAGCTCTACCAGCGCGGTGGCGACACCGGTGGCGAGGGCGCCGCGGGCGCTGTCCAGGACGGGGCCCAGCGCCTCGCGGGCGGCCAGGACGCGCGGGGTGACCTCGTCGGTCAGGGCCCGGCGCGTGGCGACCTGGGCGGACTCGACGTGGGGCGCGAGGTCGGCGGCGGCCTTGGCGGCCGCGGCCCCGGCGGAGGTCAGCGCCGAGCTGACGGCGGGGCCGGCGGTGCTGCGGGCGGTCTCGATGCGCGGGATGAGGGCCTCGACGGCGGCGTCGACCCGGTCGCGGGCCAGCTCCAGCGTCGGGGCGGCGGCGACGCGGGCGGCCTCGACGCGCGGCGTCAGCGCGTCGAGCGCCGAGGTCACGGCGGGGCCGGCGACCGCGGCGGCGGCGGCCATCCTCGGGACGAGCACCTCCCGCGCGGCGTCGAGCACCGGGCCGGCCGCCTCGCGCGCGGCCTCGACACGGGGGACGAGTTGCTCCGCGGCGACCCGGCCGGCCTCGGTGGCGGCAGCACCGAGGTGGCTGAGGCCCTCCTGGAGCTCGGCCCCGATGACCTGACCAGGGGACTGTGTGCGGAACACGGGATCTGAACCTCCGGGTTGATCGACTCCCGGTCATCCTGCCCGGTCCGGCTGGTCGGCACACCCCGGGCGGCTGCGGGCGCCGTCGTCACGGTCCGGTCGTCCCGCCCCGCGGTGCGGTCGTCACACCGGGGTGCGGAGCCGCTCGGTGCGCTCACCGGCCAGCCAGCCCAGGAAGGCCGCGAGCGGCATGGGCCGGGCGATGCCGTACCCCTGGGCGACGTCGCAGCCGAGGTCGGCCAGCCGGCGGCCGGTGGCCAGGTCCTCCACGCCCTCGGCGACCAGGCTCAGGCCCAGGTCGTGGGCGAGGGCCGCGGTGTGCCGCACGATCGCCGCGGCCCGCTCGTCGCGGGCGACGTCGGCGGTGAGGCTGCGGTCGAGCTTGAGCTCGTCGGCCGGCAGGTGCCGCAGGTAGGCCAGCGAGCTGTAGCCGGTGCCGTAGTCGTCGATCGACGTCCGCACGCCGAGCCGGCGCAGCTGGCCGAGCACGGTGCGGCCGCGCTCGGGGTCGGACATGAGGGTGTCCTCGACCAGCTCCAGGGTCAGGGCCTCCGGCGGCAGGCCCCGCTGGGCGAGCTTCGCGGCCACCTTGGCCGGCAGGTCGAGGTCGGCGACGTTGGCCGCGGCCAGGTTGACCGAGACCGGCACCCGGTGCGTGTCCCACCACCGCGCGACCGCGTCGAGGGAGCGATCGAGGACGACGTCGGTCAGCGGGCGCAGCAGCCCGGCCTGCTCGGCGGCGGGCAGCACGACGGCGGGGCTGAGCAGCCCGCGGGTGGGGTGGTTCCAGCGCAGCAGCGCCTCGCAGCCGACGACCCGCCCGTCGTCCATCGAGACCTGCGGCTGCAGGTGGACGTCGAGCTCGCCCTCGACCAGGGCGGTGCGCAGCTCCTCCATCGTCCGCAGCCGCTCTGAGGAGCCGCTGCCCGGGTCGGGCACGTACACCTGCACGCCGCTGCGGTCGGTCTTGGCCGCGTACATCGCCACGTCGGCGCAGCGCAGCAGCTCCTGGACGTCGTCGGCGGGGACGGGCGCGGTCGAGACGCCGATGCTGACGCCCACGTGCAGCCGGATGCCCTCGACGGGGAAGGGCTGGCGCAGCAGCTCGTCGACGACGCCGGCCCGGTCCGCCGCGGTCACCAGGTCGGTCGCGGGCAGCAGGACGGCGAACTCGTCCCCGCCCAGGCGGGCGAGCAGGTCGCCGGGACGCAGCGCCGGGGCCAGCCGCGGGCCCACCTGGCAGAGCAGCTCGTCGCCGGCGCCGTGACCGAGGCTGTCGTTGACCTCCTTGAAGCCGTCGAGGTCGAGCAGCAGCAGGGCGGCCGGGCGGGCCGTGGTGGCCTCGGCGACGACGGCGCGGGCGGCCTCGAGCAGGGCCCGGCGGTTGGGCAGGCCGGTCAGCTCGTCGGTGCGCGCCTCCAGCCGGACCTCGTTGAGGGCCCGCACCTCGCGGAAGGTGACGGTGGTCCGCCCGACACCGGCCAGGACGCAGCCGATCGCGCACCAGGCCGCCCAGGGCGACATCTGGTCGCCCCAGCCGATGCCCAGGACGGCGAGGCTGGCGAGGTTGCAGACCATGGGGACGGCCAGCACGCGCCAGCCGACCTGGGTGTCGGTGTCCCGTGCCGGCGGCGTCCCGCGGTCGCTGCGGTGCGCCGCCACGGCCATCATCACGACGGCGCCCAGCCAGGTGAGGTCGAGGGGACCGCCCTCGACGTAGACGCCCGTGGTGGCCAGGTCGAGGTAGACGATGTCGCCGGCCAGGTTGACCAGGATGCCGCCGCCGACCAGCAGCAGCGTGTGGTCGCGGCGGACACCGAGGATGGCCGACACCGCCACGAGCAGCGCGAGCAGGACGACGTCGGCGAGCGGGTAGGCCAGGTTGGTCACGACCGTGGCGAGGTCGCCCTCGGTCAGGCGCAGGGCGGGCTCGAGCAGCAGGGCGACGGCCACGGCGGTGGCGCCGAGGGCGCCGATGCCCCCGTCGAGCCACATGCTCGTGTGGAAGCGCCCCACCCGGGTGCGGATCAGGCCGATGAGCGCGACGTAGAGCGGCAGGAAGTAGGCGATCCAGAAGGCGTCCGCGACCGAGGGGTAGGGCGGCTCGCCCATCGGGGCGAGGACGAGGGTCCAGGCGAGGTTGCCGCCCACGCTCAGCAGCAGGGCGAGGGCCAGGCTCGCCCAGGCGAGGCGCTCGGCGGCGTGCCGGACCGCGGCGAGGACGCACACCACCGCGCCGCCCACGTAGACGGCGTTGTAGAGGACGAGGTCGTAGGCCGACGCCCACGCCGCGCCGTCCGGGCGGGACCCCACCCCGGTGGTGAACAGTGCGAGGGTCACCCCCGTCAGGACCAGGGCCCACCGGGACGCCAGCCGGTTGCCCCCGCGGGACTCGATCGATCGCACACGACCCTTCTCGGCGGCCCGGGCACCCGGGTGGAGCGGCTCCGGCGGCGGGCTCACCCGCTGGGGGGAGGCGGGGGGTGCCGGCTCGCCCCGGTGTCCGCGCGCGCCCGGCAGGAGCCGCGGAGTAGGCTCGCGCGCGTGATCGGGCAGCTGCTCCTTCGCCGGCCGTGCTGATCTGACCGACGCAGACCAGCACGGCGACCCCTCCTGCGTGAGGGGTTTTTTTCTGCCCGCCGCACGACCGCCGAGGAGATCCCCACCATGAGCCAGACGGTGAGCCGGCCCACCACCGAGCCGGCCGACGAGGGTGTCCCGCCGCACCGTTACACGCCGGCGCTCGCCCAGCGGATCGAGCTGGAGTGGCAGGACCGGTGGGCGCGGGAGGGGACGTTCCACACGCCCAACCCGACGGGCCGGCTGGCGGAGGGCTTCGAGCGGGTCGCCGACCGGCCCAAGTCCTTCATCATGGACATGTTCCCGTACCCCTCGGGCGCGGGCCTGCACGTCGGCCACCCGCTGGGCTACCTGGGCACCGACGTCACCAGCCGGTTCCGCCGGATGGACGGCGACAACGTGCTGCACCCGATGGGCTACGACGCCTTCGGGCTGCCCGCCGAGCAGTACGCCGTCCAGACGGGACAGCACCCGCGGGTCACCACCGAGGCCAACATCGCCGCCATCCGGGCGCAGCTGCGCCGGCTGGGTGTCGACCACGACGAGCGCCGGACCTTCGCGACGATCGACCCGGGCTACTACCGGTGGACCCAGTGGATCTTCCTGAAGATCTTCGGGGCCTGGTTCGACGAGGCGGCCGGGCGGGCCCGCCCGGTCGAGGAGCTGGTGGCCGAGCTGGACGCCGGGACCCGCGAGCCCGCACCGGGCACCAACCCCTCGGGGGTGCCATGGGCGGAGCTGTCCGACGTCGACAAGCGGAAGGTCGTCGACGCTCACCGGCTGGCCTACCGGCACGAGGCACCGGTGAACTGGTGCCCGGGCCTGGGCACGGTGCTGTCCAACGAGGAGGTCACCCCCGACGGCCGTTCCGAGCGGGGCAACTTCCCGGTGTTCCGGCGCCCGCTGACCCAGTGGATGATGCGGATCACCGCCTACGCCGAGCGGCTGCTGGCCGACCTGGACCGGCTGGACTGGTCGGACTCGGTCAAGCAGATGCAGCGCAACTGGATCGGCCGCTCCACCGGTGCGCGCATCCGGTTCGCCGCCGGGAACGAGACCATCGAGGTCTTCACCACCCGGCCCGACACGCTGTTCGGCGCCACCTACGTGGTGCTGGCACCCGAGCACCCCCTGGTCGAGACGCTGACCACCGCCGCGTGGCCCTCGGGCACCGACCCCCGCTGGACCGGCGGCGCGGCCACCCCGGGCGAGGCGGTGCGGGAGTACCAGCGGCAGGCCTCCCGCCGCTCGGAGCTGGACCGCCAGGACGCCGGTCGCGAGAAGACCGGCGTCTGGCTGGGCGTCACCGCCGTCAACCCGGTCAACGGCCGCCAGCTGCCGGTGTTCATCGCCGACTACGTGCTGACCGGCTACGGCACCGGGGCGATCATGGCGGTGCCCGGCGAGGACACCCGCGACTGGGAGTTCGCCGCGGCGTTCGGGCTGCCCGTCGTCCGGACGGTGCAGCCGCCGGCCGACTGGGACGGCGGCGCCTGGACCGGCGCCGGCGAGATGATCAACTCGTCGAACGACGAGGTGTCGCTGGACGGCCTGGACAAGGCGACCGCCATCGCCACGATCACCGACTGGCTGGTGCGCGACGGCTCCGGTGAGGCCACGACCACGTACAAGCTGCGCGACTGGCTGTTCAGCCGGCAGCGCTACTGGGGCGAGCCGTTCCCCATCGTCTACGACGCCGACGGCCTGCCGCGCGCGGTGCCCGAGTCGCTGCTGCCGGTGCTGCTGCCCGAGGTCGACGACTACTCGCCCAAGACCTTCGCCGACGACGACGCCGAGTCCGCTCCGGAGCCGCCGCTGTCGCGGGTGGCCGAGTGGACGACGGTCGAGCTGGACCTGGGTGACGGGCTCAGGCCCTACCGCCGCGAGACCAACACGATGCCCAACTGGGCCGGCTCGTGCTGGTACCACCTGCGCTACCTGGACCCCGCCGACGACGCGCAGATGGTCGACCCGGAGCTGGAGCGCTACTGGCTGGGCCCGCGCTCGCCGGGCGACGTCGGCGGCGTGGACCTCTACGTCGGTGGCATGGAGCACGCCGTCCTGCACCTGCTGTACGCCCGCTTCTGGCACAAGGTGTTGCACGACCTGGGCTACGTCTCCAGCGAGGAGCCGTTCCGCCGGTTGGTCAACCAGGGCTACATCTCGGCCTACGCCTACACCGACGCGCGCGGTTTCTACGTCCCCGCCGCCGACGTGGTCGAGGAGGACGGGCGGTTCCTCTACGAGGGCAGGCCGGTCAACCGCGAGTACGGCAAGATCGGGAAGAGCCTGAAGAACATGGTCACGCCCGACGAGATGATCGGGGCCTACGGGGCCGACACCTTCCGGGTCTACGAGATGTCGACCGGTCCGCTGGAGCAGTCGCGGCCGTGGGACACCAAGGCCGTCGTCGGCTCGCAGCGGCTGCTGCAGCGGATCTGGCGGGTCGTCGTCGACGAGGAGACCGGCGCGGTGCGGGCGTCCGACGACGTCGCGCCGGACGAGGACACGCTGCGGGCGCTGCACCGGGCGATCGCCGGGGTCCGCGACGGCATGACGACGCTGCGGTTCAACATCGCCATCGCCCGGGTGACCGAGCTGACCAACGCGCTGACCGCGACCTATGGCGCCGAGCGGCCCGTGCCGCGGTCGGTGGCCGAGCCGCTGGTGCTGATGGTGGCTCCGCTGGCCCCGCACCTGGGCGAGGAGCTGTGGGCGCGGCTCGGGCACGCCGACTCGCTGGCCTGGGCGCCGTTCCCGGTCGCCGACGAGCGCTGGCTGGTCGAGGACACCGTGCAGGTCGCCGTGCAGGTCAACGGCAAGGTGCGGGCGCAGGTGACCGTGCCGGCCGATGCCGATGCCACGGCGCTGGAGGAGGCGGCACGGGCCGAGGAGAAGGTGGCTGCGCAGCTGGCCGGCAAGACGGTGCGGCGCGTCGTCGCCGTCCCTGGGCGGCTGGTCAACTTCGTCGTCGGGTGAGGACCGCGTCCCCGTCACCGTCGACGGGGGAGGCCTCAGGCGGGGCGGATGCGGATGAGCTCGTGCCGCTCGGCGCCCGGCCTGGTCAGGCGGGTCCACAGCCGGGAGGTCACGTAGCCGAGCCGGAAGCGCAGGCCGTAGGCGCGGCGCAGCGCCGCGAGGGCCCGGGGCCACTCGGCGCGGTCGACGAGACCGGCGGTCGCCTCGACCGCGGGGCCGTGCACCCGGCCACGGATGTCGCACGGCGCCACCGTCACCCGGGCGGTGTGCCGCAGCCGCCTGACCTTGCCGGAGTCGGCGCGGGTCCAGACGACCAGGTCGTCGCCGTCGGGCGCGGCCCACACCGGCGTGGGGACCGGCTCGCCGGTGCGGCGGAAGGTGGTCAGGCTGACGTAGGTGCTGTGCGGCAGCTCGGGCATGCCGGTCCGGTCAGGCGACCGGCGCGAGGGTCAGGACCCGGCGCACCGCCGCCTCCACCGCGTCGACGACCTCGGCGACGGGGACGTCGCGGCCCAGCTCCGCCGACAGCGAGGTCACGCCCGCGTCGACGATGCCGCACGGGACGATGGTGCCGAACGCCGCCAGGTCGGGGTCGCAGTTGAGCGCGAAGCCGTGCATGGTGACGCCGCGCGCGACCCGGACGCCGATCGCGGCGATCTTGCGCTCGGGACGGAACCGGCTCTGCGGCCCGGGCGCGTCGGCGGGGAGCCACACGCCGCTGCGGCCGTCGACCCGCTGGGTCTGCACGCCGAGGCCGGCACAGACCTCCATGAGCGCGTCCTCGAGCCGGCGGACGTGCGCGACGACGTCGACCGGATCGGGCAGCGCGACGATCGGGTAGCCGACCAGCTGGCCGGGACCGTGCCAGGTGATCTTGCCGCCCCGGTCGACGTCGACGACCGGGGTGCCGTCGAGCGGGCGCTCGTGCGGCTCGGTGCGCCGGCCGGCGGTGTAGACCGACGGGTGCTCCAGCAGCAGCAGGGTGTCGGGGCCCTCCCCGGCCACCCGGGCGGCGTGGATCTCGCGCTGGCGCGCCCACGCCTCCTCGTAGGGGACGGTGCCGGCCCGGACGACGCGCAGTTCGCTCACGCCCCCAGCGTAGAGACAAGGACCCCGTCCTCCCCACCTCTCGCGGGCTCGGGCGGGACCCCGGGACGGGGCCACCTAGCGCAGGCGGCGGGGCTCGAGCCGGGTCTCGACCGCGGTGCCGTCGGGCCCGCGCTCCACCCGGTAGGCGGCCTTGCCGGGCCGGTCGGCGACCGCCTCGACCAGGGCGGTGCCGCGGTACACCAGCCCGACGCCGTCGTCGGTGGCGTGCCCGGCCGGCAGCGTCCCGTCGGCGACCAGCCGGTGGTACAGCGGGCGGCGCTGCTCCTCGGAGTCGTGGTGCACGCCGTTGGAGGTGGGGATCAGCCCCAGGCCGTTCGTGACCGGCCGCAGGTCGGGGCCGTAGGAGTCGGTGGTGCCGCCGACGTGCCAGCACAGCGACCCGGCCGACACCCCGCCCAGCACCACGCCGGCCCGCCAGCACTCGGCCAGCACCTCGTCGAGCCCGTGCATACGCCAGACCGCCAGCAGGTTGGCCACGCTGCCGCCGCCGACCCAGACGACGTCCTGGGCCAGGAGGTGGGCCCGCACGTCGGGCACGGTCGGCATGGGGAACAGGCTCAGGTGACTGACCCGCACGGCGCTGCCGGCGAAGGCGCCGTAGACGCCGGCCACCCGGACCGGGTCGTCGCCGGTCGCGGTGCCCAGGTAGCACAGCCGCGGCTGCCCGGGGGCGCCGGCGAGGTCGACGGCCAGGTCGAACACCGGGCCCGGCGCCCAGTCGTAGGGGCCCCGGCCGCGGGAGTCGAAGCCGATGCTGGTGGCCAGGACGGTGGGCGCGGTGGCGGGCATCAGGCGGCTCCGGCTGTCGTCGGCCGCAGGGCGCGCAGGACCGCGGCGGCGGTGCGCCGGCCGCTGGCCATGGCGCCCTGGATCGAGGGGGTGTCGCGGTGGTCGCCGCACACGTACAGGCCGCCGCCGAGGTCGACCGGGCGGCGCAGCTGCAGCGGCGGCAGCGCGGCCGGCTGGGCGCCGGTGACCGTGACGGTGGTCAGGTGCCCGAGGTCGGTCGCGGCGACGTCGTGCAGCCGCGCGACCTCCTCCCGCACGTCGGCCTCGCGGGTCGGCGCCAGCGAGCTGCTGGCCACCAGGGCGCGGCCGTCGGGGGAGTAGGCGGGCTGGGCGTCGGTGAGCACCACGCTGTTGACCAGCCGCCCGCCGGGAGCGCCCAGGACGATGAGCGGCTCGGGCCAGGGGGAGGCCGGCAGCACGTGGTAGTGCGTCGTCACCTGCCGGGGGGCGCTCGTCCGGACGGCGGGCAGGAGCGCGGCCGCGGTGTCGGGGTCGGTGGCCACCACGACGGCGTCGGCGCGGACCTCCCCGGCGTCGCTGGTGACCGACGTCCCGGAGACCCCGGTGACGCGGACGCCGTGGTGCAGCCGCTCCGCGCCGGTGCGGGCGGCCAGCTGCGCGCCCACGGCCTGGATCCCGCGGGCAGGCAGCCCCGTCGCACCCCGGGCGAAGCTGCGCCACAGCAGGTCGAGGTAGCGGCTCGACGTCTCCAGCCGGTCCTCCAGCAGCACGCCGGCGAGGAACGGCCCGAAGAACCGCTCCCGTGCCGTCGTCCCGACCCCGGCCCGGGCCAGGTGCTCGGCCGCGGTCGTCTCCGGGGCGGACAGCAGCCGCGCCACCGGCCAGTACCCCGCCCGCGCGGAGAAGGCCGCGATGGCCACCTTGCGCGGCAGGGACCCGACCGGGGCGCGCAGCGTGTCCGGCAGCGCCGTGGGCCGGCGGCGCGGGTCGGCCACCCGGTGCGCCCGGCCCCCGACCCGCACGACCGCGCCGGGCACGAAGTACCCGAGGTCGAGGGTGTCGAGGTCGAGGTCGGCCGCGCGCGGGTAGCCGGTGTTGAACACCTGGAAGCCGCGGTCGACCACGAACCCGTCGACCCGGTCGGTGGCCAGCCGACCCCCCGCGTGCCCGGCGGCCTCCAGGACGTGGACGTCGCACCCGGCGGCGGCCAGCCGGGTGGCCACGGACAAGCCGGCCAGACCCGCGCCCACGACGACGACCTCGGCACGGGCGGGCAGCGGCATGGCCCCGAACCTAGGCCGAGTCGGGCCCGGCCACCCGTCCGGGGCGGGGGTGTGGACGCCGTGGCGGCCTGTGGACAGCGGGAGCGGCCGGGCGGCCGAGCGCCCTACCGTCCCGGTCGTGCCCGCCTCCCCGGACCCCGACGCCCCGGATCCCGATGCACCGGATCCCGATGCACCGGATCCCGCTGTGTCCGCCGCCGACCGCCCGGGCGACCCGGTGCCGCCGGTCGTCCCCGGCTACCGGCTCGACCGGCTGCTCGGCCGCGGTGGGTCCGGGGAGGTGTGGCGGGCGCGCCCGCGCGCCGGTGGAACGGCCGTGGCGGTCAAGGTCCTCGTCGCCGGCGACACCGAGCGGCAGGCCCGGGAGGCGGCGCTGCTCGGCGCGCTCGACCACCCGCACCTCGTCCGGCTGCACGAGGTCGTCCACCAACCGCGCCGGGGCGGCCCCGCCCGGGTGGCCCTGGTCCTCGACCTGCTGGAGGGCGGGAGCCTGGCCGCGTTGCTGACCCGGCGCGGCCGGCTGCGGCCCGGGGAGGTGGTCACGGCCCTGGCGCCGGTGGCGGCCGCACTGGCCTGCGCCCACGATCGGGGCGTCGTGCACGGCGACCTCTCGCCGGGGAACGTCGTCTTCACCGCCGAGGGGCGGCCGGTGCTCACCGACCTCGGGGTGGCGCGGGTCCTCGGTGAGGACGCCGCCGGTGAGGTGACCCCGGCCTACGTCGACCCCGCGGTCGCCCGCGGAGCGGCGCCCGGTCCGGCGTCGGACGTCTTCGGCGTCGCCGCCGCGGCGTTCCACGCCCTCACCGGGGTGCCGCCCTGGAACGCGGCCGGGCCCGCCGACACGCTCGCCGTCGCCGCCGAGGGGGAGCTGCCCGACCTGGTGGAGCTGGCCCCTGACGCCCCGCCCGAGCTGCTCGAGGTGGTCGCGCGCGGGCTATCGCCGGACCCGCACGACCGGGGCTCGGCGGCGGCGCTCGCCCTCGACCTGCGGCACGCCTGCCGTCCCGAGCCGGTGCGGTTGCCCGTGGCCGGCGTGCCCGACGCCGACCTCGCCCGCACCGGCCGCGGCCCGCGCACCGAGCTCACCCACCAGGTGCCCGGGCGGCACCGGCGACCGGAGCCGCGGGAGGTCCGGCCGGCGCGGCGGACGCCCGCGGCGCGGCTGTCGGGTGCGCTGTCGTCCGGTGCTCTGTCGTCCGGTGCCCCGTCGTCCGGGTCGCTCGTGCGGCGCGGCGCGGCGGCGGTCGGCCTGGTCGCCCTCGTCGTCGGCGCCGTCTGGATCGGCCTGGTGTGGAGCCGGTCGGGTCCGGCAGCGCAGACGGCGGGAGCCGACGCGCCGCTGGGGTCGGCGGCCTCGTCCCCGGCCGCCGCGCCGGGTGCGTCGTCGACCGGGCCGGCTCCGCCACCGGACGCTGCGCCGTCGACGGCGCCGGACTCGCCGGCGTCCGCGTCCCCCGACCCCGGGACACCGACGCCCGCCCGGCCACCGGCTCCGCCAGCGCCCGCCACCGAGCCGGCTCCGCCGGCGCCCGCCACCGAGCCGGCTCTGCCAACGCCCGCCACCGAGACCGCCCCCGCGGCCGGCACCGACTGGACGGCGGTCCTCACCGGCCTCTACGACCGCCGGGCCCAGGCCCTCACCACCGGCTCGCCGGCGGCGCTGGATGAGGTCTACGCCGCCGGCAGCCCGCTCCTGGAGGCCGACCTGGCCTACCTGGCGGGGCTGGCGGCCTCGGGCGAGGTGCTGCGCGGCTTCCGTCCCGCCGTGGTCGAGGTCAGCCTCACCGCGGGTCCCACCGCCGACGGCCGGGCCACGGTGCGGCTGGTCGACGAGTGGCCGGCCTACGAGGTCGTCGCCGCGACGGAGCCCGACGGTCCGGCCCGCCGCACCGAGGCCGGCCGCGGGGAGGTCGCCGTCGCCGTGCAGCTGGTCGACACGGCGACGGGCTGGCGGATCGAGTCGGCGGGGCGGCTGACGTGACCTCGGGCGCTCAGCGCCGGCCGAGCGCCGCGTGCAGCGCCGAGGGGAGGTCGGGGTGCGTAAACCGGTAGCCGGCGGCCTGCAGCCGGGCCGGGACGGCGCGCTGACCGGCGAGGACGCTGGACCGCCCGAACTCGCCCAGCGCGAGCCGGATGGCCACGGCGGGCACTGGGAACACCGCCGGCCGGTGCACGGCCCGGGCGAGGTCCCGGACGAACTCGGCGTTGCGCACCGGCTCGGGGCCGGTGATGTTGACCGGACCGGAGACGTCGTCGGCGGTGAGCAGGAAGCGGATGGCGCCGACCTCGTCGGCCAGGCTCACCCACGGCCAGAACTGCCGGCCGGTGCCCATCCGGCCTCCCAGACCGGCGCGGAACACCGTGCCGAGCACCCTCACCAGCATCGCGCCCCGGTCGATGACCAGCCCGGTGCGCAGGGTGGCCACGCGCACGCCGGCGTCGGCCGCGGGGCGGGTGGCCTCCTCCCACTGCACGCAGACGCGGGCGAGGAAGTCCTCTCCCGGGGGAGCCTGCTCGTCGGCGACCCGGTCACCCGTGTCGCCGTAGTAGCCGACCGCCGAGGCCGACAGCAGCACCCGTGGCCGGGTGGGCTCCTCGGTGACCGCGGCGGCCAGCGCCTCGCTGACGGTCGCGGTGCTGTCCAGGCGGCTGGTCAACAGGGCCTGCCGGTAGCTCTCGGTGAAGGGACGCGGCCGGATCGGCGTGCCGGCGAGGTTGACCACGGCGTCGACGTCACGGAGCACCGCCGGGCCGATCTGCCGGTGGTGGGGGTCCCAGCGGTGCTCGTCGGCGGTCCGCGGAGTGCGGCGGACGAGCCGGACCACCTCGTGGCCGTCGGCGCGCAGGGCCGGGACCAGCGCCGAGCCGATGAGGCCGGAGGCGCCAGTGACCGCGATCTTCATGACCCTCCTCGTTGCCCGCAGCGTGCACGCGGTCGGGCCCCGGCGCGCACGCCGGGGCCCGACCGGGACGGATCAGGCGAGGCCGAGATCGCCCTCGAACTGACCGGCCTCCAGCCGCTCCCTGACCGTGGTGAGGAAGCGCGCCGCGTCGGCGCCGTCCACGATCCGGTGGTCGTAGGTGAGGGCCAGGTAGACCATCGACCGGACCGCGATGACCTCGCCGAGGTCGGGGTCCTGCACGACGACCGGGCGCTTGACCACCGAGCCGGTGCCGAGGATCGCCACCTGCGGCTGGTTGATGATCGGCGTGTCGAACAGGGCGCCCCGGCTGCCGGTGTTGGTCAGCGTGAAGGTGCCGCCACCGAGCTCGTCCGGGGCGACCTTCTTGCCCCGGGTCCGCTCCGCGAGGTCGGCGATCTTGCGCGCCAGACCGGCGATGTTGAGGTCCCCGGCGCCGTGGATCACCGGGACGATCAGCCCCTGCTCGGTGTCCACCGCGATGCCGAGGTTCTCGGCGTCGTGGTAGGTGACCGTGCCGGCCTCCATGTCCACCGACGAGTTCACCGACGGGTAGGCCTTGAGCGCCTCGACCGCCGCCTTGGCGAAGAACGGCAGGAACGAGAGCTTGACGCCCTCGCGGGTCTGGAAGTCCCGCTTGGCCCGGTCGCGGAGCTTGGCGATACGGGTGACGTCGACCTCGACCACCGTGGTCAGCTGGGCGCTGACCGCCAGCGACTCGACCATCCGCTGGGCGATGACCTTGCGCAGCCGCGGCATCTTCTCCGTGCGGCCCCGCAGCGAGGTGTCCTGCTGCGCCGCCGGCGACGGCGTCGCCGGACGGCCGGCGGCGGCCGGTGCGGACGCCGGTGCCGGCGCGGCGGCCGGGGCCTCGGCCGGGGCAGCGGCCTGTTCGGCGACGGCCAGCACGTCCTGCTTGCGGATCCGCCCACCGACGCCGGTGCCGGTGACCGAGTTCAGGTCGACCCCGTGCTCGGCGGCCAGGCGGCGCACCAGCGGGGTGACGTAGGTGCCGGAACCGTCGGCCGGGGCGGGCGCCGGAGCAGCCGGGGCCGGGGACGACGCAGCTGCGGCGGCCGGCGCGGGGGAGGGCTGCGTCGGCGGGGTCTTCTGCTGCTCGGCGACGGTCTCGGCCGCACCGGAGCCGTAGTCGGCACCGGCGGGGACCGAGGGCGGGGCGCCGGGAGGTGCCGAGGGAGCCGGTGCCGCCTGCACGGGCGACTCCTCCTGCCGGGGCGCCTGCTGCTGGGGTGTCTCCTGCGCGGCGGGAGCCGGAGCGGCCGGGGCGGGGGCGCCACCGCCGGCGGCGCCGCTGCCGATGACGGCGAGCTCGGCGCCGACCTCGACCGTCTCGTCCTCGTTGACCGAGATCGACAGCAGGGTGCCCGACACCGGCGCCGGGATCTCGGTGTCGACCTTGTCGGTCGACACCTCGAGCAGCGGCTCGTCGGCGGTGACCTCGTCGCCGACGGCCTTCAGCCAGCGAGTGACGGTGCCCTCGGTGACGCTCTCGCCGAGCGCCGGCATGGTGACCGGCGTCCCCTCGCCGCCGCCCTGACCGCCGCCCTGGTCGCCGCCGCCCTGGCCGCCGTCGCCCGCCGGGGCCGCGGTGGCCGGCTCCGGCTGCTGCTCGTCCGCCGGCCCGGGGGCGGCGTCCTCGACCTGGTCGACCGGGGTCTGCGGCGTCGTCGCGTCGTCGGCGGACGCGGGACCAGCGGCGGCACCGCCGTCGCCGTCGCCACCGATGACGGCGAGCTCGGCGCCGACCTCGACCGTCTCGTCCTCCGAGACGAGGATCTTGCTCAGCACCCCGGCGGCCGGCGAGGGGATCTCGGTGTCGACCTTGTCGGTCGAGACCTCGAGGAGGGGCTCGTCGACCTCGACCTGCTCACCCTCCTGCTTGAGCCATCGGGTGACCGTGCCCTCGGTGACGCTCTCGCCCAGGGCGGGCATGGTGACGGAGGTCGGCATCGGGGGAGGGCTCCTTCTGGCGCGGGGCGGATGGGTGGGGTGCGTCGATCAGCTGTGCGCGTGCAGCGGCTTGCCGGCGAGGGCCAGGTGGGCCTCGCCGAGAGCCTCGCTCTGCGTGGGGTGCGGGTGGATCAGGGCGGCGACCTCGTCGGGCAGGGCCTCCCAGTTGAAGATCAGCTGGGCCTCGGCGATGAGCTCGCCGACGCGGCTGCCGACCATGTGCACGCCGACGACCGGGCCGTCCTTCTGGCGGATCAGCTTGACCGCGCCCTGGGTCTTGAGGATCTGGCTGCGCCCGTTGCCTCCGAGGTCGTAGACCAGCGTCTCGACGTCGCCGTACTTCTCCCGGGCCTGCACCTCGGTGAGGCCCACGGAGGCGACCTCGGGCTCGGAGTAGGTGACCCGCGGGACACCGGCGTAGTCGATCGGCACGACCGGCAGGCCGGCCAGCCGCTCGGCGACGAGGATGCCCTCACCGAAGCCGACGTGGGCGAGCTGCAGGGTGGGGATGAGGTCGCCGACGGCGGAGATGGTCGGCACGTTGGTCCGGCAGTACTCGTCGACCAGCACGTAGCCGCGGTCCATCGCCACGCCGGCCTCCTCGTAGCCCAGCCCCTGGCTGACCGGACCGCGGCCGACGGCGACGAGCACGATCTCGGCCTCGAACTCCTTGCCGTTCTCCATGCTGACCTTGACGCCGTTCTCGGTGTGCGAGACGCCGGACACCCGGCTGCCCAGCTCGAAGGCGATCTTGCGGCGGCGGAAGGCCCGCTCGAGCAGCTTGGAGCTGCTCTCGTCCTCCAGCGGCACCAGGTGCGGCAGCGCCTCCACGATCGTCACGTCGACGCCGAAGGACTTCCAGGCGCTGGCGAACTCGCAGCCGATGACCCCGCCGCCGAGGACGACCGCGGAGGTCGGGACGCGGTCCAGCCTGAGCGCCTGCTCGCTGTCGATGACGCGGGAGCCGTCGAGCTCGATGCCGGGGAGGCTGCGCGAGTAGGAGCCGGTGGCCAGCAGGACGTGGCGGCCCTCGTAGGTCTGCCCGTCCACGGCGACGGCGGTGGGGGAGACCAGCCGGCCCTCACCCTCCACGTAGGTGATCTTGCGGCTCTTGATCAGGCCCTGCAGGCCCTTGTAGAGCCGGCCGACGACGCCGTCCTTGTAGGCGTTGACGCCGTCCATGTCGATGCCGGCCAGGCTGGTCTTGACGCCGAACTGCTCGCCCTCGCGGGCCTGGTCGGCGATCTCGCCGCTGTGCAGCAGGGCCTTGGTGGGGATGCAGCCGCGGTGCAGGCAGGTGCCGCCGACCTTGTCCTTCTCGACCAGGACGACGGACATCCCGAGCTCGGCGGCCCGCAGGGCGGCTGCGTAGCCACCCGAGCCACCACCGAGGATGACCAGGTCGGCGGGGGAGGTGGGTGCGCTCACGACGGGCTCCTCGATGCTCTCGGCCTGCCCCGCTCGTGTGGCGCGGGGGTGGTCCGCGACCATCCTGCCACTCCGCGGAACCGCAGGCCGAGGGCGCCGATCCCGGCGGGGCGCGCCCCCGCGGCCAGACGGCGTGCACGCCCCGGCCGGAGGTGCCTCAGCGGGCGAGCAGGTCCTCGATCGTGGCCAGCAGGGTGCGCACCGGCACCCCGGTGCCGCCCTTGGGCGTGTAGCCCCACGGGGCGCCGGTGTTGTAGCTCGGGCCGGCGATGTCGACGTGCGCCCACGGCAGGCCGGCCGGCACGAACTCGGCGAGGAAGTGCGCCCCGACGAGCATGCCGCCCATCCGGTCGGCGTTGGCGTTGACGAAGTCGGCGACGGGGGAGTCGATGCCCCGGCGCAGCTCCTCGGGCATCGGCATGGCCCACATGGGCTCGCCGCTGCGCCGGCTCGCCGCCACGACGGCGTCGCGCAGGTCGTCGCTGCCCATGACCCCGGCGGTGCGCGAGCCCAGGGCGACCAGCTGGGCCCCGGTCAGCGTCGAGGTCTCGAGCAGCACGTCGGGGGAGTCCTCGGCCGCACGGGCGATGGCGTCGGCCAGGACCACGCGCCCCTCGGCGTCGGTGTTGGTGATCTCGGCCTTCTTGCCGTTGCGGAAGGTGACCACGTCGGCCGGGCGGTAGGCGGTGCCGCTCGGCAGGTTCTCCGCGATCGGGACGGTCGCGGTCACCTCGACCGGCAGGCCCAGCTTCGCCACGAGGCACGCAGTCGCGATCACGGCCGCGGCGCCGGCCATGTCGCTGGTCATGTGGTGCATGTTCTGCGCGGGCTTGATCGACAGACCGCCGCTGTCGAAGGTGATGCCCTTGCCCACCAGCGCGACCTTCTTCTGCGCCTTCTTCCCGCTGTAGGTCAGGCGCAGCAGCCGCGGTCCCCGCGAGGACCCGCTGCCGACCGCCAGGACGCCGCCGTAGCCGCCGGCGGCCAGGGCGTCCTCGTCGAGGACCTCGACCGACAGGCCCGCGGCCCTGCCGGCGGCGGCGCCGCGGGCGGCCAGCTCGGCGGGGTGGAGGTCGTTGGGCGGGGTGTTGACCAGGTCGCGCACGAGCGTGACGGCCTCGACGACCGCCCGCACGCGGGCCAGCGGCGCCTTGGCGGCACCGGCGTCGGGGACGACGACGGTGAACTCGCGCGGCGGCGTCGGGCGGTCCGCGGGCAGGTCGGACTTGTACGCGGTGAACTCGTAGGCACCCAGCAGCGCGCCCTCGCCGACCGCGTGCAGCCGCTCCGCGTCGGGCGTGCCGCCCACGGCGGCGAGCAGCGTGACCACCGAGCGGCGGCCGGACAGCGCGCGGCTCGCGGCACCGGCGGCGCGGCGGACCGCCTCGGTCGTGTACCCGCCGGTGGTCCCGGGTGCGCCGAGCCCCACGGCCGCGACGACCGGGAACGGCCCCTGCCCGAGCGTGGACACCCGGGTCACCTCGTCGTGGGCGCCGCGGGCGCCGAGGTCGGCCAGGGCGGGCAGGAGGCGGCCGCCGAGCAGCCGGTCGACGGCCTCCGCACCCGGCGTCGGCAGCAGGCCGGAGGTGCCCTTCCCGATGCCGACGACGACGGCGTCGGCGGGGGTCTTCTCGAGCGGGCGGTCGGTGGCGGTGATCGTCGGCGGCACCGCTCGATCCTAGAAGTCGAAGGACCCCGTCCTCCTCACCCCTCGCAGGCTCGGGGCGAACCTCTGGACGGGGCCGGTGCGGGCCCCTGCACGGAGGCCGTTCCAGCAGGTCGCCGGATAGCGTGCGGGGGTGACCGCGCGGACCTCGCCCCTGCACGAGCGGCACGTCGTCGCCGGCGCCAAGCTGGCCGACTTCGGCGGCTGGTCGATGCCCATCGAGTACGCCGGGGGAGGGGTGCTGGCCGAGCACGCCGCGGTGCGCGAGGCCGTGGGCCTGTTCGACGTGTCCCACCTGGGCACCGGCACCGTCCGCGGCCCCGGCGCCGCCGCCCTCGTCGACGCCTGCCTGACCAACGACCTCGCGCGCATCCGGCCGGGCCAGGCGCAGTACACGCTGTGCTGCGTTCCCGACGGGGAGCCCGACGCCGGCGGTGTGGTCGACGACCTCATCGTCTACCTGCACGGCCCCGACGACGTCCTGCTGGTGCCGAACGCCGCCAACGCGCAGGAGGTGCTCGCCCGGCTGGCCGCCGCGGCCCCGGCGGGGGTCACGGTGACCGACCGCCACGAGGAGGTCGCCGTCCTGGCGCTGCAGGGGCCGCGCTCGGCCGCCGTCCTCGCCGCGGCCGGGCTGGCCGCCGACCTGTCCTACATGGCCTTCGCCGGCGGGGAGGGCGACGAGGTGACCGTCTGCCGGACCGGCTACACCGGCGAGCACGGCTACGAGCTGCTGGTTGCCGCCGACCGGGCGGGTGCGCTGTGGGACCGGCTGCTGGAGGCGGGGGCGGCCGAGGGGATCCGGCCGTGCGGCCTGGGTGCGCGCGACACCCTGCGGACCGAGATGGGCTACCCCCTGCACGGGCACGAGCTGTCGCGGTCGATCACGCCGAACCAGGCACGCAGCGGCTGGGCCGTCGGCTGGGGCAAGCCGGCGTTCTGGGGCCGCGAGGCGCTCCTGGCCGAGCGGGAGGCCGGCCCCGCCCGTCTGCTGTGGGGGTTGCGGGCTCCGGGCCGCGGCATCCCGCGCCCGGGGATGGCGGTCCTGGACGCCGACGGCACGCGGGTCGGCGAGGTCACCAGCGGCACGTTCTCGCCGACGCTGCGCACCGGCATCGCGCTGGCCCTGCTCGACACCACGGCCGGGGTAGCCGACGGGACGGCGCTCGCCGTCGACGTCCGGGGGCGGCCGCAGCCGGTCGCGGTGGTGCGCCCGCCGTTCGTCCCCTCGCACGTGCGCTGAGGCGCCCCCGGACGGGGGTCTCAGGCCTGCTGCTTCGACTCCTTCGTCGGCTCGGGCGGGTCGGGCAGCTCGTCGGCCATCATGGCGTTGCGCTGGCCCATCGGCACCGGCTCGCCCTCCGTGGTGTCCTGAGCCGTCTGGTGCTCGGCCTCGGAGTTGATCTCCGCGCCGAACAGGATGAGGTAGCAGGTGAGGTACAGCCACAGCATCAGCACGATGACGCCGGCGATGGTGCCGTAGGTCTTGTCGTAGGACCCGAAGTTGTTGACGTAGAAGCTGAAGCCCAGGCTGACCAGCGCCCAGATGACCGTCACGACGATCGCGCCGAGGCTGACCCACTTCAGCTGCGGGGCGTCGCGGTCCGGGGCCACCCGGTACAGCACGGCGAGGGACCCGGCGAAGACCCCGAGCAGCAGGACCCAGCGCAGGACCTGCGCCAGGACCGTCCCGACGACGCCGAGAGGCAGCATGTCGAGCACCGCCGGCACCACGGCGACCAGCGCGAAGGTGATCAGCACGAAGACGATGGCGCCGAGGGTGAGCCCCAGTGCGAGCGCCTTGCGCTTGACGAACGACCGGGTCTCCACCTCGTCGTAGGCGATGTTGACCGCGGAGATGAGGTTCCCCGTGCCGCCCGACGCCGACCACAGCGCACCGAGGACCGAGACGAGCAGGCTCACCGAGAGCGCTCCACCACTGTTCTGCGTGATGGCCGTGAGCTGTTGCCCGATCAGGCTCGCCGCCTCGTCCGGCAGCTGGGCGGAGAGGTCCTCGACCTGGCGGGCGACGGTCTCGGGGCTGGCGACCAGCCCGTAGATCGAGATCGTCGCGATCAGGGCGGGGAAGATCGCCAGGAAGGCGAAGAACGCCACGCCCCCGCCGATGATCGGCATGTTGTCGGCGTTGTGCTCCGCCCACGCCCGCTTGACGATCTGCTTCCAGCCGCGTGCCGGGATCTGCGTGGGCTTCTCGGCGTGAATCCCAGGCAGCTGCTGCGGGGAGGGCCCGCCCGGCGGGACGCGCCCCGGGTCCGGGGAGCCCTCACCGCGGGCGGCCCGCTCCTCGGCCGCCCGCGCGGCCGCACGCCGGGCCGCCTTCTCCTCGACGCGCTCGCGGATCCGGTCGACCGCGCTGTCGCGGTGCCTGGTCCCGGCCATGTCCGTCCCCCTCGCCGTCTCCGTGCGCCGCGTCAGTCGCCCGGCCAGTTGCCGGTCAGCTTGGTGAAGCCGCGGGCGCCGGCGCGGTCGATGGCGGCCTTGGTCGCGGCGAAGATCGCACCCTGGATGGCCGCGGCGAGCACGACCTCGCGCATCCGGTACTCGCTCTGCAGCGCGTCGGGGGCGTCGTCCTCCCCGGACACGCGCTTCCAGATCTGCTTGAACACCGCGCCGGAGACGACACCGGCGAGGATGCCGCCGGCCAGACCGACCGGACGGTAGACCAGCTTGGCGCTCTTGCTGCTCACCTGCGTGCCCTCCTGGCGGTCTTCCGCGTCCTCGTACGGGTCGTGCGCGCGGCGCGCTTCGCGTTCTTCGCGACCGCCCTGCGGGCCTTCTCCGCGTGCCGGGCGGCGTCCCGGCGGGCCCGCCGGGCCTCGGCCCGCGCCTCCAGGACGGCCCGGCTGGTCGCGGCCTCGGCGCTCGCCCGGCGGCGCTTGCGCCGGCGGCGCCACACCAGCAGCCCGACCAGCCCGGCCAGCGCCGCGCCGGCGCCGGCGACGGCCGGCGGGCTCTCGCGGTAGGTCTCGACGGCGGTGTCCTTGGCGCGGGCCGCGCCCTCCTTGGCCCGGGCGGGGACGTCGAGGCGGTGGCTGAGCTCGTCGACGGTGCGGCCGAGCTGCTCGCGGGTCGCCTCGATGTCGGCCTTGATGGCGTCGGGGTCGGTCGGGCCCGCGGCCGCGGCGTCGGGCCGCGCGTCGTCGCCGGACGGCGAGCTGCTCCCGGAGGGGGTGCTCATCGACGTGCACTCTCCTTCACCGCGGCGATGTCGGCCTTGGTGCTCGCGATCGCCTCGGTGGGCACCGGCGGCGTCCCCTTCTGCACGTCCTTCTTGCCCACCAGGGCCAGGACGCCGGCGATCGCGAACAGCACGACCGCGACGATCAGCGCGGCCAGCCAGGCGGGCAGGACCAGGTCGAGCAGCAGCACGAAGGTGGCGACCAGGACGCAGAGCCCGAGGAAGCCGAACAGGCCGGCGCCGCCGAACAGCCCGGCGCCGACGCCGAGGCGCTTGGCCTTCTGCGTCATCTCGGCCTGCGCCAGGCGGGTCTCGTCACGGACGAGCCGGGAGACCTGCTCGGTTAGCTGGCTGACCAGCTGGCCGGTGGAGGTCTCCTCCGTCGAGGGGGGAGGCGGGGCGGCGCGCGAGGCGCCGCCCGTCGTGGGCGTGGTCATCGGTCCTCCGGACGTGACGGGACGGTCGATCACCTGACATGCCCCCGCCGATCACCGTGCTAACCCCGGGGAGGTCACGCCCCGGCCACGACACGGCCGGTCCCGGACCCACCCGGGTCGGCTCACTAGCCTCGCGGACATGAGCTGGACGTGGCGACTGGAGGACTCGAGCGGTGCGACCCTGGACCCGGCCGTGCTGGGCGTCGAGGTGCCGCGGTCGGACAACCAGGGCGACGCCGAGTCCTGGCTGGGGGAGCACTGGCGCGACCTGCTCGGCCGTGGCGTGGCCACCGTGACGCTCCTCGACGGCGACCAGCGGGTCTACGGCCCCATGGCGCTCGCCCCGGCCTGAACCTCGACCTGACGTCGAGGTCCGGGCCGGGGTCCTCCCCTCAGCCTCTCGCGGTCCTGGCGGGGTCGCGCTCGACGACGTCGCCGAGGACCTCGTCGATCCGGGCCAGGACGTCGGCCTCCAGCCGGACGCCGGCCGCCTTCACGTTGTCGTGCACCTGCTCCGGGCGGGTCGCCCCGATGATCGCCGCGGCCACGTTCTCGTTCTGCAGCACCCACGCCACCGCCAGCTGCGCCATCGACAGGCCCAGGTCGTCGGCCACCGGCCGCAGGTCCTGCACCCGGGTGAGGACGTCGTCGGCCATGAACCGGCGGATGAAGCGGCCGGCCTCGGGGTCGGTGGCCCGGCTGCCGGCCGGCGGCTGCTCGCCGGGCCGGTACTTGCCGGTCAGCACGCCCTGCGCCAGCGGCGACCAGACGATCTGCGAGACGCCCTCGCGCTGCGAGGTGGGGACGACCTCGTCCTCGATGACCCGCCACAGCATCGAGTACTGGGGCTGGTTGCTGATGAGCTGGATGCCGAGGTCGCGGGCCAGCGCCGCGCCGGCGGCGATCTCCTCGGCCCGCCACTCCGAGACGCCGACGTAGAGGACCTTGCCGGCGCGCACCAGGTCGGCGAAGGCGGTCATCGTCTCCTCCAGCGGCACCGTCTCGTCGTACCGGTGGGCCTGGTAGAGGTCGATGTGGTCGGTCTGCAGCCGGCGCAGCGAGGCCTCGCAGCTCTCGGTGACGTGCTTGCGCCCCAGGCCGCGGTCGTTGGGGCCGGGACCGGTCGGCCAGTAGACCTTGGTGAAGATCTCCAGCCCCTCGCGGCGCTGGCCGGCCAGCGCGCGCCCCAGCACGGACTCGGCGCGGGTGCCGGCGTAGACGTCGGCGGTGTCGAAGGTCGTGATGCCGGCGTCCAGGGCGGCGCGCACGCAGGACTGCGCGGCGTCCTCCTCGACCTGGCCACCGTGGGTGAGCCAGTTGCCGTAGGCGATCTCGGAGATGGTCAGGCCCGAACGGCCGAGGCGTCGATGCTCCACGTCGCCCGACGCTAGCCCGGCGTCACCGGGCCCACCCGCTCAGACCTCGGCGCCCAGCGCCACCTCGGGCTTCGGGAAGCGCCAGCGGCGGATCATGGTCGCCCGGCTGATGCCGTACCAGACCAGCCCCTTCATGCGGTGCGGCTGGTCGGGGAAGCGCTCGAGGACCTTCTTCTTGATCCGGCGGCCGAGGAACACCGAGTCGCCGGCGATGAGCAGGAAGAAGGCGAACCAGACGAAGACGGTGTAGTTCTGCACCGCCGGGTTCGGGATGAAGTAGCCGACCAGGACGAGCGCGGCCACGCCGAGGAAGAAGCTGCCGGCGTTGCGGCGGGCGTCGACGACGTCGCGCACCAGCTTGCGCACCGGGCCGCGGTCGCGGGCGGGCAGGGACAGCTCGTCGCCGCGGCCCCCGCCGGCCCGGGGGTCGGACCTGCGCAGCGCCTGCTGCTCGCGCATCCGCCGGTAGGCCTCCTTGCGGGTGGTGGGCGGCGGCGGCGGGGGACCGGGACGCCGCCCCTGGGCCTCGTGGCGCCTGGGCGTGGGCCGGCCCTTCCCACCCGCCTTGACCAGCTGCGTGGTCTGGTCGGCGGCGGGGTCGGGGGCGGCCTCGGCGCGGTTGCGGCGCCCGGGCAGGCGGAGCTTCACGGTCCGGGAGTCTACGTCCGTCCGCGCAGGGGACTGACCGTCCCGGCTGCGCGCCGTACAGTGGGCGACGGCCATGGAACAGCGCCGGACACGGCGCTGTTGCTCCGCTGCAGGGAGTGCCGCAGCGGACGCCCTCGGATGTGGGAGGACAGAACATGACGGTGCAGGACACCGAGACCGCCGGCAGCACCGGCGTGCTGCTCAGCGAGCCGGCGGCGGCCAAGGTCAGGGCGCTGCTGGACCAGGAGGGCCGCGACGACCTGCGTCTGCGCATCGCCGTCCAGCCCGGTGGCTGCTCCGGCCTGCGCTACCAGCTCTTCTTCGACGAGCGCTTCCTCGACGGTGACCAGACCTTCGAGTTCGGCGGCGTCGAGGTCATCGTCGACCGGATGAGCGGCCCGTACCTGGGCGGCGCGGTGATCGACTTCGTCGACACCATCGAGAAGCAGGGTTTCACGATCGACAACCCGAACGCGCAGGGCTCCTGCGCGTGCGGCGACTCGTTCCACTGACGTAAGGACCCCGTCGCCCCCCGGGACACGCTCCGCGAGTCCCGGGGCCCCGCGACGGGGCCGCCCCAGCACGTCACCACGACGGCGCCCGTCCCCTCTGGGGGCGGGCGCCGTCGGCGTCCCTACAGCTTGACCGGGTAGACCGTCTCCGGGACGTCGACGACGACCCGCTCCTCGACGAAGATCCCGTGCCACACCATGAAGACCAGCACCGACCACAGCTGGCGGGCGATGCGCTTGCTCGGCACCTCCTCGGCGCGCAGCCGGTCGAGCAGCCCGAGGACGACGTCGCGGTCGAGCCACTCCTGCGTCTGGCTGTCGGTGACGATGCCGCGGGCCCAGTCGTGCAGCGGGCCGGCGAGGAAGTCCGCCGTCGGCACGGGGAAGCCGAGCTTGCGCCGGTTCATGATCCGCGGCGGCACGATCTGCCGCATCGCCTGGCGCAGCGCGTACTTCGTCGCCCTGTCCCTGGCTCCGGGGCCGCGGCGGGGCACCCGCTGCTCGACCGGCAGCGAGCTGGCGATCGCGAACACCTCCGGGTCGAGGAAGGGCACCCGCAGCTCGAGGGAGTTCGCCATGGTCATCTTGTCGGCCTTGACCAGGATGTCGCCGCGCAGCCAGGTGAACAGGTCGACGTACTGCATCGCCGTCACGTCGTCGTAGCCGGCCTCGCGGGTGCGCCGGTAGAGGTCCTCGGTGACCGCGACGTGCGACAGGTCGGGGTCGCGGCCGGGCAGCAGCGCGGCGAGCTCGTCGTCGCGCATGTTGCGGGCGTTGCCGTAGTAGCGCTGCTCGAGCGGGGTGGAGGCGCGGCGCAGCAGGTCTTGGCCGCGCACGCCCTCGGGCAGCAGGTCGGCGATCCGGGCCATCGCCCGGCGGCCGGCCGGCGGCAGCGCCGACGCCCAGGACAGGCTGATCGGCTCACGGTAGATGGTGTAGCCGCCGAACAGCTCGTCGGCGCCCTCGCCGGAGAGCACCACCTTGACGTGCTTGCGGGCCTCGCGGGCCACGAAGTACAGCGGCACGAGTGCGGGGTCGGCGACCGGGTCGTCGAGGTACCAGACCACCTCGGGGATGGCCGCGGCGAACTCCTCGGCGGTGACCTCGACCGGTACGTGCTCGACGCCGAGGATCGACGCGGACTCCGCGGCGATCTCGACCTCCGACTGCGCCTGCCGCTGGAAGCCGACGGTGAAGGTCATGAGGTCGGGGTTGTAGCGGTGGGCCAGTGCGGCGATCGCCGTCGAGTCGATGCCGCTGGAGAGGAACGAGCCCACGGTGACGTCGGCGCGCATGTGCTTGGCCACCGACTCGTCGAGCACCGCCGCGATGCGGTCGTAGAGGTCCTGCTCGCCCCCGGCGGGGACCGGCTGCGGCCGGAAGGACGGGTGGAAGTAGCGGGCCGTGGCCAGCTCCCCGTCGACGACGGTGAAGCTCGTGCCGCTCTCGATCCGGCGGATGCCGCGGTGCAGCGTCGCGGGCTCGGGCACGTACTGCAGCGTCAGGTAGTGCTGCAGCGAGGCCGGGTCGACGCCGCCGGCGGCCTCGCTGCCGCCGAGCAGCTGCAGCAGCGCCTTCTTCTCCGAGCTGAGGACCAGCCCGCCGTCGGCCAGGCGCGCGGTGAACAGCGGCTTGATGCCGAAGGGGTCGCGGGCGCCGAAGGCGGTCCGGGTGTGGGTGTCCCAGATGACGAAGGAGAACATCCCGCGCAGCCGCCGGACGACGTCCTGGCCCCACAGGTGGTAGCCGGCGACGATCGTCTCGGTGTCGCCGTGCGTGGTCAGCTGCGCGCCGGCCGCGGCCAGCTCCTCGCGCAGCTCGACGTAGTTGTAGATCTCGCCGTTGAAGAGGATCCGGTAGCGGTCCGCGGCGTAGGGGAGTGGCTGCGGGCTGCCCTCGACGTCGATGATCGACAACCGGTTGAAGGCGAGGACCACGTTGGGGTCGGCCCAGACGGCGGTGTCGTCGGGCCCGCGGTGGTGCAGGCAGTGCAGCGCCTCGCGGACGCCGTCGACACGGTCGTCGTCGACCCGGGGGGCGTCGGTGGACAGGTAGGCCAGCAGGCCGCACATGAGGCGCAGGTCTCCGGGGGTCGGCTCGAGCCCGGCCGCGGGGGCCGGGACGCAGGTCAGACGCGCTCGCCGGCGCGGGTCTTGCGGGTGGCGATCCGTTCGGCGACGAAGGACAGGACGGGCACGGTGCCCGCCAGGAGCACGAGGACGGTGCCCCGCAGCGTCCAGCGGGCGCGCAGGGCGAGGTCGCAGGCGGTCACGAAGAAGACGGCGTAGAGCCAGCCGTGCGCGGTGCCGATGACGGCGACCGGCTCGTCGACGTCAGCCAGGTACTTGACCGGCACCGCGACCAGGACCAGCGCGATGAGCAGGACGCCCACGACCCAGGCCATGACGCGGTAGCGGAGGAGAGCGGCGGGGACGCCCTGCCCGACCCGGCGGGCGAGCGCGCGCGGCAACCGGCTGCGCTCCGCGGTGCGCTCAGCGGCCATGCGCGCTCTTCTGCCCCAGCGCCCGCTCGTTCAGCTCCGCGAGGTAGGCGTTGTACGCCGCCAGCTCCGGGTCGCCCGTGGTGTCGATCCGCGGCCGCTGGTAGAGGACGACGGCGTTGCCCGGCTCGTCCTCGTCGGGGTCCCGGTGCAGCTCCTCGCGCACCATGCGCACGTAGAACCACAGGCCCATGAAGCCGTACAGCGGCCACTGCAGCGCGTAGCTCCAGTTGACCGCGCCGCCGCCGTCCTCGGCCTTGCTCAGCTGCCAGTAGCCGAGGAAGAAGGTGGCGACGAACAGCGCGGCGACCAGCAGGTGCAGGAGCACCCACCTCCAGGTCAGCAGACGCGTCCACACGTCTCCGACTCTAACCGCCGCGACAGCCGGGGCGGCGCTGCGGTGAGGGGCGTCACCGGCACCCGCGGTCCGCCCGCGGGGACCCGGGCGGACCGGGGCCGCGGCGGCCGGTCCGGGCTCGCCGGGGCCGTGCCGCGGACGTCGTCCCCGGACGTCGTCCCCTCGCACGTCGGGCCCGCGATCCGGCCCGCGGTCGAGCCCGGAGTCCGGCGGCGTGGCGCCAACCCGCCGCCGTCCGTCTCCGGTCGCCGGCCGCCGTGCGGGGTCGGCTAGTCTCGGCCCAGACTGAGGTCGGCGCACGGACCTGCGGGGCTCCCCGCGGGCGGTCGCGCCGGTGGATCCGCCCGTCACCCGGGTGGGGGAACGAGGAGGCAGCGAGCAGTGGCTCGACGCAGCAGGCTCGCGCGGGTCGCCGCGCTCGGTCTCCTGGGGGCGCTCACCCTCACCGGGTGCGACCTGAACAACGAGTTCTGGCGCTTCGGTTTCCCCGAGGGCGTCACCGAACAGTCCGAGGGCGTCCGTCAGCTCTGGACCGGCTCGGTGATCGCGGCGCTCATCGTCGGCTTCATCGTGTGGGGCCTGATCATCTGGTCGGTGCTGTTCCACAAGAAGAAGGGCGACGAGCTCCCGCGGCAGACGGCGTACAACCTGCCGCTCGAGATCGCCTACTCGATCTTCCCGTTCATCATCATCGCGGGTCTGTTCTTCTTCACCGTCGTCGTGCAGAACGACGTGCTCGAGCGCAGCGACGAGCCCGACCGGACGATCGCGGTCAACGCCTTCAAGTGGAACTGGCAGTTCGTCTACCCGGAGACCACCGGTGACGACGGCGAGCCGGTCAACACCGTGGGGACGACCGACGAGATCCCGATCCTGGTCATGCCGACCGACGAGACCGTCCGTTTCGAGGTCGCCTCCGCCGACGTCATCCACTCGTTCTGGGTGCCGGAGTTCCTCTTCAAGCTCGACGTCATCCCGGGTAACGACAACGGCCGGGACAACGTCTTCGAGGTCGTCGTCAACGAGGAGGGCTCCTACGTCGGCCGGTGCGCCGAGCTGTGCGGGAGCTACCACGCGTACATGAACTTCGAGGTGCGGGCCGTCAGCTCCGAGGACTACGAGGCCTACCTCGCCGCCCGCGAGTCCGGCCAGAGCACCTACGAGGCCCTCGAGACCATCGGCCAGGAGGGCGAGGCCACCACGACCCGGCCGTTCCGCGTGGGTGACGGGTACTACCAGCAGGCCGCCGACTGATGACCGAGCCGGCCCACGCACGCGTCGCTGACACCGTTGAGCAGGGAGGACGACCGTGAAGGTCGAAGCGCTGATCTTCAACCTCATCGCGATCTTCTGCGTCGTCGCCGCAGCCGTCTACGGCTTCTGGTCGCGCGAGCCGATCGGCACCACCGCCCTGGTCCTGTCCGCGGGGCTCACCGGGCTCATCGGCGGGTTCTTCTGGTTCGTGTCCCGCCGCATCGACGCCCGCCCCGAGGACCGCAAGGACGCCGAGATCGCCGAGGGCGCCGGTGAGCTCGGCTTCTTCAGCCCGAGCAGCTACTGGCCCTTCGCCATCGCCTCCTCGGCCGCCATCACCGGCCTGGGCCTGGCCTACTGGTACGTGTGGCTGATCCTCATCGGCACCGTCGCGATCCTGATCACCGTGGGCGGGCTGCTGTTCGAGTACTACGTCGGGCAGAACGCACAGTCTAGCTGACCGTCTCGCAGCTCCCGAGGGCCCTCTCCCGCACCGGCGGGGAGGGCCCTCGTGCCGTGGGTGGGTGCGCCGTCGTCGCCCACCGGGGCCCGCTGACGACGGGCGCCACCGTCGACCGGCGGAGCCGTCACCGGTGACGCGGACGGCCGGTCCCGAGGGACGCCCTGTCGCGGACCGGCCGTCCGGGCCGCGTGCCGAGCGCACGTGCGTCCCGGCCGCGGGCTGGTCCGCCGGGTGACACCCCGGTCCTCCACGGGGCCTGACCACGACCCGGGAGTCCGACCGGTGGTCACGGCTCGGTGAGCACCGCGAGCAGGAGCCGCTCCGCCGCGGCCCCTGCGGTCGGTGCCGCTGGTCGCCCCCCACTCGGGGCGGCGGCGTCCGTCTGCGGCCCTGCAGGCCACCGCGGAGCCGCCCTGACCACCGGGCGGTCGGCTGCACGTCTGCGTCGTGCGGCGAGGACGGTGCCTGAGAGGCGCTGTGGCGGCCGACGAGCCGGGGATCCTGCTCCCGGGTGGGGTGGTGCCCGACGGCGTGACAGGGGTCGAGCGGCGCTCCGGACCCCTCGGGACCCGACCCCTGCCGAGCCCGCTCGTAGGGACGGGCGGTCACGCCCGGACGCCGCCGGGATCACGCGGCGCCGTCGCCCCCGTTCCCCGAAGGGCCGGCCGTACGACGGCCGACCTCAGGAGCAGCGGGTCCGGATGCAGCAGGGCCCCGGTGGGAGGTTCCACCGGGGCCCTGCTGGGAGTGCTGTGTGCGTCAGTCGCGCGGCGCCTGCGGCCGCCCACCCTCGGACGGTCGCCCACCCTCGGAGGGACGCCCGCCCTCGGACGGTCGCCCACCCTCGGAGGGCCGTCCGCCCTCGGCCGGACGGCCGCTCGTGGTCAGCTCGCGGTGCGGGTCGGCCGAGGCCAGCCCGCGCTCCTCGCCGCGCTGCTCGAGCTCGACAGCGGCGGGCTCCTCGATGGGCGAGAAGAACCCGCGGATGGCGCGGCGGGCACCGCCCACCTGGTTCATCTTCTTGGGCACCGGAGCACCGCCGTAGGCGAGCTCGCCGTGACCGTGGTGGTCGACCGGGCCGAGCGGCTGGTGGACCTCGATGAACTCACCGTGCGGGAGCCGGCGGATGACACCGGTCTCGATGCCGTGCTCGAGGACCTCGCGGTCGTGCTGCTGCAGACCCAGGCAGATCCGGTAGGTCACCACGTAGGCGATCGGCGGCAGGATGATCAGGCCGATGCGGCCGATCCAGGTCATCGCGTTGAGGCTGATGTCGAACTTGTCGGCGATGACGTCGTTGCCGCCCGACAGCAGCAGCACGAGGTAGAACGACAGCGCCATGACGCCCAGCGAGGTCCGCACGGGGACGTCGCGCGGGCGCTGCAGGAGGTGGTGCGAGGCGGTGTCGCCGGTCAGCTTCCGCTCCAGCATGGGGTAGGCCGCCAGCAGCGTGAAGAGGATTCCGGGCAGGACCAGCGTCGGGAAGAACAGTGCCGGGATGTTGTAGTTGCCCGGCAGGTAGATGTCCCAGGCGGGGAACAGTCGCGTCGACCCGTCGAGGAACATGACGTACCAGTCCGGCTGCGACGCCGCGGACACCTGCGCGGGGTTGTACGGGCCCCACAGCCACACCGGGTTGATCTGGACCAGCCCGCCGAGAGCGGCGACGACACCGAAGACCACGAGCAGCAGCCCGGTCGCCTTGCCGGCGAAGGCCGGGAAGAGCCGGTTGCCGACCACGTTGTGCTCGGTGCGACCCGGGCCGGGGAACTGCGTGTGCTTCTGCTTGACCAGGATCAGCAGGTGCACCGCGATCAGGCCGAGCAGGATCGCCGGGATCAGCAGCACGTGGACGATGTAGAACCGGCCGACGATCAGCTCACCGACGTAGTCGCCGCCGAACACGGCCCAGTGCGCCCACGTCCCGATCACCGGGATCGACAGGATGATCGCGCTGATGATCCGGAGACCGGTGCCGGAGAGCAGGTCGTCGGGCATGGTGTAACCGGTCATGCCCTCGACCAGGGCCAGCACCAGCAGCGCGACACCGATCAGCCAGTTGGTCTCCCGCGGCCGGCGGAAGGCGCCGGTGAAGAAGATCCGCAGCATGTGGACGACGATCGAGGCGACGAAGAGCAGGGCCGCCCAGTGGTGCATCTGCCGGATCAGCAGACCGCCGCGGACGTCGAAGGAGATGTCCAGCGTCGAGGCGTAGGCGATCGACATGTCGACGCCGCGCAGCGGCGCGTACGCACCGTCGTAGACGACCTCGGTCATCGAGGCCTGGAAGAAGAAGGTGAGGTACGTGCCGGTGAGCAGCAGGATGATGAACGAGTAGAGCGCGATCTCGCCGAGCAGGAACGACCAGTGGTCGGGGAAGACCTTGTTGAGCGTCCTGCGCAGGGGGCCGGCGACGATGAGCCGGTCGTCGACCTCGAGAGCGGCCTTGCCGAGGAGCGTCTTCGGCGCCCCCGGCGCGGTGGCGTTACGAGCCATCAGATGCGCTCCCGGTTCCAGTAGGTGGGACCCACAGCCTCAATGTAGTCGCTGCGTGCGACGAAGAACCCCTCGTCGTCGACTGTGATGGGCAGCTGCGGGAGGGACCGGGTGGCAGGGCCGAAGATCGGCTTGGCGCCCTGGGTCACGTCGAACTGCGACTGGTGGCACGGGCAGAGGATGCGGCTGGTCTCCTGCTCGTACAGCGACACCGGGCAGCCGGCGTGCGTGCAGATCTTGGAGTAGGCGACGTAGTCGCCGTAGCCGAAGTCCTCCTGGCCGCTGCGCGGCACGGCCGACTCCTGCTGCGAGGGACGCAGCCGGATGAGCATCGTCGCGGCGTCGGCGAGCCGGTTGCCCTCCGGGACGGCCGGGAAGACCGTCTCCAGGGAGCCGGGCTCCTGGTCGCCGGGGCGGATCGGGGTGCCGTCGTCGCGGAGGAGGCGGACGCCCTCGGCCCACTCCGTGGTGCCCAGCGGGTCGCCCTCGTTGGGGTCCTTGATCAGGCCGCCGAGCGGGGCGACGAGCATGAGGCCCAGCCCGCCGCCCATGAAGGCCAGGGAACGGGTGATGAGCTTGCGGCGGGCCAGACCGCTGTCGTGCAGACCGCCGACGAGGGTGGCGCCGGTGGTCACCCGGTCGAAGTGGGAGCCGTCGTGCTTGTCCTGGACCGCGGTCTCGTGCGGCAGCAGCTTCTTGGTGTAGAGCACCAGCCCCACGCCGACGAAGGTGAAGGCCAGCGCCATGAGCAGCCCCAGCAGCGGCGTGTAGAGCACGCTGAACGAGCTGCTGCCCAGCTCCCACTGCCAGTCGGGCAGGAACCAGCCGGCACCGGCGTAGACGACGACGAACCCGAAGGCGCACAGCCCGGCGAGGCCGAACATGAGCCCGACCTGGCGGACGGCGCGCTTCTCCAGGGTCGAGCCGGGCTCCGGGCCCGGCTCGACGTGCAGGATCTCCACGCCGTCGTAGCGGGCGCCGAGCCGGTCGAGGTCCTCGCGGGGGATGGTCGCGAGCTGCTCGGGGGTGTAGTCGTCGTCCGGGCCGCCGTGCAGCGGGCCGGGGGTGTCCGCGCCACCGGTGGAGCCGGGGCGGGTGTCGTGCGTGCTCACGCCTTGCTCCCCATCCAGAAGATGCCGAACAGCAGCGCCGAGACGCCGACGACCCAGATGACCAGGCCCTCGCTCACCGGGCCGATGCGGCCGATGCCCGCGCCACCCGGGTCGGGCATGTCGGTGATCGTCTGGATGTAGTTGATGATCGACCGCTTCTCCTCCGGGGTGATCTGGTTGTCCCCGAAGACCGGCATGTTCTCCGGCCCGCTGAGCATGGCCGCGTAGATCTCGAGGTCGTTGGAGTCCTCGAGGCTGGGCGCGTACTTGCCGGAGGAGAGGGCGCCGCCCTCGCCGACGAAGTTGTGGCACTGGGCGCAGTTGAGCCGGAAGAGCTCGCCACCGAGGGCCAGGTCGCCGTCGCGCAGGTCACCGGAGGGCAGCGTGGGGCCGCCGCCGTTGGCCTGCACGTAGGCCATCAGCTGGTCGATCTCCTCGTCGGAGAAGATGGCCGGCTTGTCGGGGGCCTGCGCCTCCTGGCGCACCAGCGGCATGCGGCCGGTGTGCACCTGGAAGTAGACGGAGGCCTCGCCGACGCCGATCAGCGAGGGCCCGCGGTTGGGCACGCCCTCGAGGTTCTCGCCGTGGCAGCTGATGCAGCTGCGCTCGTACAGCTCGCGGCCGGCGGCCTCGGCGCTGGACTCGCTGCCCTCGTCGGCGGCCTGGGCCCCCGGGGCGAGGGTCGAGTAGAGGGCGCCGGTCAGGACGAGGCCGGCCATGAGCGCGGCGACGTTGGCGACCCGGCGCCGCTGCTTGGAGCGCCGCCGGGCACGGGCGGCGGCCGCCGGGGTGCCCTCGGCCGGACGCCGCGACCAGCGTGACCGGCGACGCGGCCCCTCGTCGGGCTGGGTGTCGGACTGCGGGTTCGTGGTGGACACCGGTTCCCTAGCGGATCAGGTAGATCGTGGCGAAGAGCCCGACCCACACGACGTCGACGAAGTGCCAGTAGTAGGAGACCACGATGGCCGAGGTCGCCTGTGCCGGCGTGAACCGGCCCATGGTGGACCGGATGAGCACGTAGACGAAGGCCACCAGGCCGCCGATGACGTGCAGCGCGTGGAACCCGGTCGTCAGGTAGAAGACCGAGCCGTAGGTCGAGCTGGAGATGCTGGTCCCGTGCTCGGTGACCAGCACGCGGTACTCGTTGAACTGGGCCAGGACGAACACCAGGCCCATGACGAAGGTGATGGTGAACCACCGGCGCAGGCCGTAGACGTTGCCGCTCTCCGCCGCGAAGACGCCGATCTGGCAGGTGACCGAGGAGGCCACCAGGATCAGCGTGAAGAACAGCGCGTACGGCAGGTTCAGCTCGGTGGGTTCCGGGGGCCAGCCCTCGGTCGCGCGGGCGCGCGCGGTGAAGTACATGGCGAACAGCCCGGCGAAGAACATCAGCTCGCTGGAGAGCCAGATGATCGTGCCGACGCTGACCATGTTCGGTCGGGTCAGGGAGTGCACCCGCGAGGTGTCGAAGGTGCTGCTCGCCACGGGGGCCGTTGTCACGACGCCCATCATGGCACCGGGTTCCGGAACACGACGACCGCGGGTGGGGTGGCGCGGCGGCGCCGTGACCGGCCCGAGACCGTCCCCCGATCGGGGGGCGCCCGCACCGGGCGGCGGGCGCTGCCGTCCCCGGCCTGCCACTAGGCTGCCGCAGGTGAGCGACGCGCCGGCCACCGTCCTGGTCTACAGCTCCCGGCCCGAGGTCCGCGAGGCCGTCCGCACCGCCGTCGGCCGCCGGCCGGCACCCGACGTCGGCCCGCTGACGTGGGTGGAGTGTGCCACCGGCGAGGACGTCGTCGACACCGTGGACGGCGGCGGCGTGGACCTGTGCGTCCTCGACGGCGAGGCCCAGCCCACCGGCGGTCTGGCGCTGTCGCGGCAGATGGTCGTCGAGGTGGCCGACCGGCCGGCGATCTGCGTCCTCATCGCCCGCCAGCCCGACCGGTGGCTGGCGCACTGGTCGCGCGCCGACGGCACGCTGGCCCTGCCGATCGACCCGCTGACCGCGCCGCAGGTCGTCGCCGGGCTGCTCCGCGACCGGTCGGGCCGTCGTCCCGTCTCCCGGTGAGGGCGGGCTCGACCGGGCCCACGTGGCCCGGCCTGCTGACGCGCCTGCTCGCCCGCGAGGACCTCAGCGCCGGGGACACGGCCTGGGCCATGCGCGAGGTGATGAGCGGCGAGGCCACCCCCGCCCAGGTCGCCGCGTTCGCCGTCGCGCTGCGGGCCAAGGGGGAGTCGCCCGAGGAGGTCGCCGGGCTGGCCGCCACCATGGTCGAGCGGGCGACGCCGGTGGACCTGCCGGCGGCCACGGTCGACATCGTCGGCACCGGCGGCGACGGCGCGCACACGGTCAACATCTCCACCATGGCCGCCGTCGTCACCGCGGCAGCCGGTGCCCCGGTCGCCAAGCACGGCAACCGCGCGGCGTCGTCGTCGTCCGGGGCCGCCGACGTCCTGGAGGCCCTCGGCGTCGTCATCGACCTCCCGGCGGCGGCCGTGGCCCGCTGCGTGCAGGAGGCCGGGATCGGGTTCTTCTTCGCGCCGGTCTTCCACCCGGGGTTCCGGCACACCGCCGCGGCGCGGCGGGAGATGGGCATCGGCACGGTCTTCAACTTCCTCGGGCCGCTGACCAACCCGGCCCGGCCGGTGGCCGCCGCGGTCGGGTGCGCCGACGTCCGCATGGCCCCGGTCCTCGCCGCGGTGCTCGCCGCCCGCGGCAGCCGCGCGCTGGTGTTCCGCGGCGACGACGGCCTCGACGAGCTCACCACCGCCACGACGTCGCGGGTGTGGGTCGCCCGGGACGGTGCGGTGACGCCCGTCCGGGTCGACCCGGCCGACCTCGGGATCGCCCCCGCCGGGCCCGACGCACTGCGCGGCGGCGACCCGGCGTTCAACGCCGACGTCTTCCGGCGGGTGGTGGGCGGTGAGCAGGGTCCGGTGCGCGACGCCGTGCTGCTCAACGCCGCGGCCGCGCTGGCCGCCTTCGACGAGCGGGGCGGCGAGCTGACGGCGTCCCTGGCGGCGGGCGTGGCGCGCGCCGCCGCGGCCGTCGACGACGGTCGGGCCGCGGCGCTGCTCGACCGGTGGGTGGCGGTCAGCCGGGCGGCCGCCGGCCGGTGACGCCCCGGGACCCAGCAGCGGAGGCCGTCAGCCGCTGGGTTCGAGGCCGAGGGAGAAGGCCGCCTCGAGGTCGTGCCGCGAGTAGGCGCGGAAGGCGATGTGCGTGTCGGTCTCGAGCACGCCGGGCACCTTGTTGATCCGGCCGGCGATCACCTCGGCGATCTGCTCGAACTCGCGGACCCGCACGATCGCGACGAGGTCGGCGTCGCCGGCGACGGAGTAGACCTCGCTGACCCCCTCGAGGTCGGCGATCGCCTGCGCCACCTCGCCGATCGCGTCGGTGGCCGCGTCGATCATCACGATGGCGGTGATCACGCCCGGGATGCTAGCGGCGCCGCGTCGGGACCGCCGGTCCCCACCGTGCCGGGGGCGAGCCGCTCGGGCCGCGACCGGGTGCCGAGCTGGCGGCCGTCGGCGAACGGGTCGCGCAGCGCGCGGCCGGCCTCCACCCGCGCGAGGAAGCCGCTCAGACCGCCGGTGCCCGGCGCCGGGCAGGCCAGCGTGCCGTGCACCTCGACCAGCCGGCTGCCCGGCTTCTCCATCCACCGCAGCACCAGCTCGGTCTCGTCGACCGAGGCGGCCAGCTCGCCGTCGGGCCCGGTGGGTGTCTCGGCGGTGGCGCGCAGGCCCGCCAGCGCGTCGCGGACCGAGGCCCCGCGCGCGGCGCCGCCGGCCGCCACCAGCCGGCCGCGCCGCACGACCGACAGGTGCCACCCGCCGTCGCCGTCGGGCCGCGCCAGCACCAGCTCGGGGACGCCGGCCAGCGACTCCAGGCGCTGCCGGCGGCGGACGGCACGCACCAGGACGGCGACCCGGTCGCGCAGCAGCGCGGCGTCCTCGAACCGCTCCGCGGCGGCCAGCCGGTCGACGCGGTCGAGCAGCGGGGCGACCAGCGCGTGCGGGTCCCCGGCCACCGCGGCGCGCAGCACGGCGGCGATCCCGGCGTACTCCTCGACCGACTGCGCGCCGGTGCAGGGGGCGCCGCAGCGGCCCATGCCCGCCAGGGCGCAGGCGGCGGTCAGCACCCGCGGGGAGATCCGGGACGTGCACTGCCGCAGCGGCAGCGACTCGTGGATGGCCGCGGCGGCCGCGGCGGCGGCCCGCCGGTCGGCGAACGGGCCGAGGAAGACACCGGCCCCCGGGCGCACCCGCCGCACCGCCGACAGGCGGGGGAAGGGCTCCTCGGTCAGCCGCAGCCACAGCGCCCGCTCGGGGAAGCGCGAGCGGCGGTTGTAGCGCGGCTTGTGCTCGGCGATCAGCCGCAGCTCCCGGACGGCGGCCTCGAGGTCGTGGGCGCAGGGCAGGGCGTCGACCCGCTGCGCCAGCGCGACCATCTCGGTCATCCGGCTGCGCTGCTCGCTGGAGGAGAAGTAGCTGCGCACCCGGGTGCGCAGGTCGTTCGACGTGCCGACGTAGAGGGGCTCGTCGCGGGGGCCGCGGAAGACGTAGACGCCGGGACCGGAGGGCAGGTGCTCGGCGAGGTGCCGCTTGCGGCGGCGCTCGGGGTCGACCTGGCGGGTCAGGCCGGTGAGCTCCTCGAGCGAGGTGACCCCCAGTGGACCGAGCCGTTCGAACAGGCCGTGCAGGACGTCGACGGTCGCGCGGGCGTCGGCCAGCGCCCGGTGGCACGGCGAGGTGGTGGCGGAGAAGAACGGTGCCAGGGTGGCCAGCTTGCAGTTGGGCACCTCGTCGCGGGAGAGCAGCCGGCGGGCGAGGACGGCGGTGTCCACCGACGCGGCCGCGGGCCAGGCGACGCCGTTCTGCGCGCAGGCGGCCCGCAGGAAGCCGAGGTCGAACGGCGCGTTGTGGGCCACCAGCACCGCGCCGCGGGCGAACTCCAGGAACGCGGGCAGCACCGAGCCGATCCGCGGGGCGGTGGCCACCATCGCGGTGGTGATCCCGGTCAGCACGCTGATGTAGGGCGGCACCTCGCAGCCCGGGTCGACCAGCGTCTGGAACTCCCCGACCACCTCCCCGCCGCGCACCTTCACCGCACCGATCTCGGTGATGGCGCAGTCCTTGGGCGAGCCGCCGGTCGTCTCCAGGTCGACGACGACGAACGTGACCCCGGCCAGCGGCGTCCCCAGCTCGTCGATCGTGCCCTGGTGGTGGAGGGGGAGCTCCCGGCCGGGGTGGGCGGAGGCCTGCGCGTGACGGGGCAGCCGGGACCCGGTGCCGCCGGGACGGGCGCTGGGAAGGGGCACGGCGGGACGGTAGGCCGGGGGTCGGACAGTCCCGGGGACGCACGCCCGTGGACCGTGTCTCGCCCGGCCGGGGGGGAGGGTGCGCGGACCTGTGGCGCGAGCCGCGGGCGGTGCGGCACGCTTCCGGTCCGGGCCACGGTGGTCCCGGCCAGGTCGAGGTGGTCCGATGCGCTCCCGCTCCCGGCCGGCCGCTCCCGGGCGGGCGGCGGCGCTGGTGCTCGCGGGCGCGGCGGCCCTGCTGGTGGCCGTCCCCCTGGCCGGCCCGGCGGCGGCGGCGCCCAGCGACCAGCCCGGCGGCACGAGCGGAGTGCTCGACAGCGAGGCGCTCGACCGGCTGCAGCAGCGCGCCGCGGAGGTCCAGGCCGACCTCCAGCGGCGCCAGACCGAGGTGGCCGCGGCCCGGCAGGCGCTGACCGACGCCGAGGCCGAGGTCGAGGCCGCGCGGACCGCGGTGGACGACGCCGAGGCGGAGCTGGCCCGCTACCGGACGGTGGTCGCGCAGTACGCCGCGGCGGCCTACCGCGACGGCGGCTCCCTGACGCCGCTCACCGTCCTGCTCGCCGGCGGGGACCCCGGTGACGTCGTGTCCGCGCTCGGCTACCTCGAGGCGGTCGACGCGCACACCGCCCAGGTCGTGGGCGAGGCCGAGCGGCAGCGGCAGGCGGCGCTGGCCGAGCGGGAGTCCGCTGACGGGGCGCTGGCGCAGGCGCGGGGCCGGGCCGACGAGCTGGCCGCGGAGGTGGCCGACCTGGAGGCGAGCGCGGCCGCGGTCACCGCCGAGCTCGACGCCGCGCTGGCCGAGGTCGACCGGCAGCTGGCCCGGCTGCAGCGGGAGCAGGCCGACGTCAACGTGCAGACGGCGGCCAACTGGCGGGCGCACCTCGGCCGGCTGGCCGCGGCCGGCGTGCAGTCGCCGCCGGCGGCGGCCCTCCTCGACCCGGTGGCCGGCCTGCCGGTCGGGCTGGCGCCGGTCGGCGCGGCCGCCGGGGGCGTCCAGCCGGGTACCGCGCAGCTGCCGCAGCAGCCGACGTCGCTGCTGGTGCTGCCCGCGGAGACGGTCGCGGCGGTCACCGCAGCGATGGACGCCCTGGGCAGGCCGTACGCCCCAGGGACGGCCGGTCCGGACTCCTGGGACTGCGGCTCGCTGGTCTCCTCGGTCTACGGTGCCGCCGGCATCGACCTGCCCGACGACCAGGCGGGGCTCTACGCGGTCACCACGCCGGTCGACCTCGCCGACGTCCTGCCCGGGGACCTGGTGTTCCCCGGCACGCCGGAGGCCGGTCTCGGCCACGTCGGCATCGCCCTGGACCGGCAGACGATGCTGGCCGCCGACGGCCGGGCCGGGGCGGTCGTCGTCCGGCGGCTGCCCGCAGACGAGGTGCTGCACGTCGGCCGGCCGAGCCTCGGGCCGCGGCCGGAGGAGCCGGCGCCCGGGCCGACCGGGGGCGCGCTGCCGGTCGAGTGCGGCAACCCCGTGTACCCGCCGAGCTCCTCCGGCGGCCGATCCTGGGGCGGCTACCCCAACGGGCTGATCCCGCCGAGCGCGCTGTGCCCGCTGGGCGTGTCCGGCCACGCGCTGCGCTGCGACGCGGCGGCGGCCTGGCGGGCGATGAGCGCGGCGTTCGCCGACGTCTTCGGCGAGCCGGTCTGCATCACCGACTCCTACCGCACCTACGCCGGCCAGGTGCGCCTCTACGGCGAGAAGCCGGCGCTCGCGGCGGTCCCCGGCACCAGCAACCACGGCTGGGGCCTGGCGGTGGACCTGTGCGGCGGCATCGAGACCTTCGGCACCCCGCAGTACGCGTGGATGGTCGCCAACGCCGGCCGCTTCGGCTGGCTGCACCCGACGTGGGCCGACCCGGGCAACGGCCGCGAGGAGCCCTGGCACTGGGAGTACGCGGGCGGCTGAGCCGGGACTGTCGGTGGTCGTCCCTAGCGTGCGCAGCAACCGACAGGGAGACCGTCCCGACCGCGGCCCGGCAGCGGGCGGCGCGGCCGGGACACCGGAGGGACACGGCCATGCTCATCGACTGCGACACGTGCACCGCGCGCGGCGTCGGCTGCGCCGACTGCGTCGTCACCGCCCTGCTGGGGGCACCGCCGGGGGAGCGGGACACCGCGCCCGTGCTGCTGCCGGTGCCCCCCGTCCCGGCGGCCCGCGGCACCGGCCCCGACGACGTCGTCCTCCCGCGACCCGGCGTGGTGGTGGAGTTCGACGACGTCGAGCGGCGCGCCGTCCGGGCACTCGCCGAGGGCGGTCTGGTGCCACCCCTGCGTCACCGGCCCTCGACGGCCGGGCGGGAGGAGGCGCGCGGCGGGCGGCCGGCCGGGCGTCGCCGCACCGGCTGAGCCGAGCCGGACGAGGACACACCGGGCGCCGCTGTGGACACCTCGGCACGCACCGGGGTGTCGGGATCGCCCACCGTGGGTGTTCTCACAGTCCCCGGGGGCCCCGTTTGTCACAACTGCATCACGTCCGTACTGTGGCCGCCGTTCGGCCGGGTGGTCGTCACCCGACACGAGGTGGCCTCGGCCGGACACCGCCGAGTCACCGGACGCCGCCCTCGGGCGGTCGCGAGGTGAGCCGGGGACCCACCGCAGCACTGGGGTGAGTTCTCGTGCGCGCCGGACCTCCTCCGGCGTGCGGAGATAGGGCACGTCTTCCCAGCCCGAACCCGTCAGCTAACTCGGTAGGCGGTTGCTGAGGAAGAACGGAGAGCCGCCGCCCGTGGCGACCCCCCGCCCTGCCCTGGGGCATGCGCGCGCACAGTCCACCGACCGCCGTACCGCCGGTCCCGTCACCGGCCCGCACCGCCGCCGCCCGCTGCTCCGCCGTCTCGGCCGGGTCGCGCTCGTGGGCACCACCGCCGGTCTGACGCTGGCCCTGCTGCCCGGCACCGCGACGGCCGACCCCGAGCAGGCCACCAGTCCCGAGCAGGCCGCCCAGCTCGCCGCCGACGCCGGTCACCGGCTCGAGGTCGTCAGCGAGCAGGTCAACGAGGCCCGCGAGGTGCTCGCCCAGCAGCAGACCGAGGCCGACGAGGCCGACCGGGCCGCCGCCGACGCGCAGACCCGGCTCGACGCACTGGACGGTCGGATCCGGCAGGTGGCCCGCACCGCCTACACCGGCGGCGACACCATGCCCGAGCTGGACCTGCTGATGACCAGCGCCTCCGCCGAGGACTTCGTCAGCCGGCTCGCCACGCTCGACCAGCTCGCCGGTCACACCACCGACGTCATGGCCGAGGTCGGCGAGGCCGCCGCCGCGGCGACGCGGGCACAGGCCGACGCCGAGGCCGCCGAGGCCGACGCCGAGCGCACCCTGGAGGACCTGAGCGCCCAGGAGGCGCGGCTCCAGGAGGACATCGCCGACTACCGCGAGCAGGTCGCCGCGCTGACCGCCGCCCAGCAGGAGGCAGCGGCAGCCGCGCAGCGGGCCCTGGCCGCGCAGCAGTCCGCGGGCACGGTCGGCGAGAGCGCCCCGGTGGCCGCGGCCCCGGCGGCGCCGACCGCTCCGGCGGCCCCGGCGGCCCCGGCGGCGCCGGCGGCTCCGGCGGCCCCGGCCGCTCCGGCCGCCGCGGCGGCTCCCGCCGCTCCGGCCCCGGCACCGGCCGGTGGGGGCAGTGCGGCGGCCCAGCGGGCGGTGCAGACGGCGCTGGCGCAGGTCGGCGACGCCTACGTGTGGGGCGCCGGCGGTCCCGACGCGTTCGACTGCTCGGGCCTGACGCAGTACGCCTACGCCGCGGCGGGGATCACCCTGCCGCACTCCAGCAGCATGCAGTCGCGCATGGGCACCGCCGTCTCGCGCGACGCCCTCCAGCCGGGTGACCTGATCTTCTACTACAGCCCGGTCAGCCACGTGTCGATGTACGTCGGCAACGGCCAGATGGTGCACGCCTCGACCTCCAGCGAGCCGGTGAAGGTCGTGTCGGTCGACTCCATGGGCGGCATCACCGCCATGCGCCGCATCGTCTAGCGGACGGCGTCCGGCGACGGCCCCTCCGGACGGAGTCGGGTGCCCGAGGGCCGGCGACCCACCCGGGTCGCCGGCCCTCGCCGCGTCCGCAGCGGGGGAGGACCGGAGCCCGGAGGACGCCGCCTAGGATCGGCCGGGTGAGCGGGGCGGGCCGGGGAGGCGCTCGCGCCGCCCTGCTGGTCGCGGCCGTGCTCGGTGCCGCGCTCGTGGTCGTCATCGCCGTCCGCACGCCGTGGACCCTGCTGCCCGCACCGCCGGGCGGCGCCACACCGGTCAGCGCCGACGCGGGGCTGCCCGCCGAGGCCCTCCGGCGGGCCGAGGCCCTCGCCGCGGACATCCGGCCCGCGTCGCTGGTGGGCCTGCTGCTCGGGCTCACCGCCTCCGCCCTGCTGGGTCTCACCCGGCTGGGCGGCCGGCTGGTGACCGCCGTCGCGCGGCCCCTCGGCGGGCGCTGGGTCTGGCAGGTGCTGCTCGGCACGGTCGCCCTGGTCGTCGTCGGCCGGCTGGCCACGCTGCCGGTGTCGGCCTACGGCGAGGTGGTGCGGCACCGCTACGGCCTGTCCACCCGTTCGTGGCCGCTGTGGCTGCGCGACGTCGCCGTCTCCACGGCCATCGACGCCGCCCTCACCGCGCTCGCCCTGCTCGTGCTCGTCGCACTGGCCCGTCGGGCGCCGCGCGCCTGGTGGGCGTGGGCGGCGGCCGGGGCGGCGGGGCTCGTGGTGGTGGGCTCCTTCCTCTACCCGGTGGTCATCGAGCCGGCGTTCAACAGCTTCGCGCCCCTGCCGGCCGGGCAGCTGCGCACCGACCTGCTGGAGCTGGGCGAGGAGAGCGGCACCCCGGTCGACGACGTGCTCGTCGCCGACGCCTCCCGGCGGACGACGTCGCTCAACGCCTACGTCTCCGGGTTCGGCTCCACCCGCCGCGTCGTCCTGTACGACACGCTGCTGGCCGACGTCCCCGACGACGAGGTCGAGTCGATCGTCGCCCACGAGCTCGGGCACGTGGCCACCGACGACGTCCTCACCGGCACGCTGCTCGGCGCGCTCGGCGCGGCCGCCGCGGTGGCCCTGCTCGGCTGGCTGCTCACCTGGCCGCCGCTGCTGCGGCGGGCGGGGGCGGACTCCCCGGGCGACCCGCGCGTGGTCCCGCTGGTCCTGCTGCTCGTCGCCCTGGGCTCGCTGGTGGGCACCCCGGTGCAGAACCTGGTCTCCCGGCACGTGGAGGCGCGCGCCGACCTGCACGCCCTCGACCTCACCGGGGACGCCGCGGCCTTCATCGAGATGCAGCGCCGGCTGGCCGAGACCAACGTGTCCGACCCGAGCCCGCCGGCACCGTGGCAGTGGTTCTTCGGCTCGCACCCGACGGCGGCCCAGCGGATCGCCCTCGCCGAGGACTGGCTGCGGCTGGACGACCGGTGAGCGCCCGGCGGACCCTCGTCGTCACCAACGACTTCCCGCCCCGGCAGGGCGGCATCCAGACCTTCGTCGCCGCGCTGCTCGCCCGGCGTCCGCCGGACTCCCTGGTGGTGCTGGCCTCCCGCTCGCCCGGCTGGGAGGCCCACGACGCGGCGCTGCCGTACGAGGTGGTGCGTCACCCGACCGGGGTGCTGCTGCCCACCCCGGGCGTGGCCCGCGCGGCGGCCGCCCTCGCCCGGCGGCACGGCTGCGACACCGCCTTCTTCGGCGCCGCGGCGCCCCTGGGCCTGCTCGCGCCGGCGCTCCGCGAGGCCGGGGTGCGCCGGCTGGTCGGCGCCACGCACGGCCACGAGACGGGCTGGGTCGCGCTGCCCGGCGCGCGGCACGTGCTGCGGCGCATCGCCGGCGGGCTGGACGTGCTGACCTACATCAGCGAGTACACCCGCGGCCGCCTGGCGCCGGCGCTCCGCGGGCGGGTGCGGCTGGCCCAGCTCCCGCCGGGGGTCGACGTCGACCGGTTCGCCCCCGCCGTCGACGGGACGGCGGTGCGCCGGCGGCACGGGCTGGGGGAGGGCCCGGTCGTGGTCTGCGTGTCCCGGCTGGTGCCGCGCAAGGGGCAGGACGTGCTGGTCGCGGCCTGGCCGGCGGTGCTGGCCCGGCACCCCGGCGCGCGGCTGCTGCTGGTCGGCGGCGGCCCGGACGAGGCGCGGCTGCGGCGTGCGGTGGCCGACCGCGGGCTGGCCGCCTCGGTGGTGCTCACCGGCCCGGTCGCGCCCGCGCGGCTGCCGGAGCACTACGCCGCGGGCGACGTCTTCGCCATGCCCTGCCGCACCCGCCGCGGCGGCCTGGACGTCGAGGGGCTGGGGATGGTCTACCTGGAGGCCGCCGCGTGCGGGCTGCCGGTGGTGGGCGGCACGTCGGGCGGAGCGCCCGAGGCGGTGCGCGACGGCGAGACCGGGACCGTCGTCCGCGAGCCCCGCTCCCCGGAGGCGGTGGCCGCCGCGGTCACCGCGCTGCTCGACGACCCGGCGCGGGCGCGGGCGATGGGCGCCGCCGGGCGGGCGTGGGTGGAGCAGCGCTGGTCCTGGACGACGATCGCGGCCACCTTCGCCGACCTGCTCGAACCGTGAGCCCCGCGGCGGGCCCCGTGCAGGGCCCGCCGCGATCGCACGAGCGGTGAGGCGGTCCCTACCGGGCGTACAGCGCCTCGACCTCGGGGTCGAACTCCTTCATGACCACCGAGCGCTTGAGCTTCAGGCTCGGGGTGAGCATCCCGTTGTCCTCGGTGAAGTCGGTGGCGAGCACGCGGTACCTCTTGATCGCCTCGGCCTGGGACACGGCCCGGTTGGCCTCGGCGACGGCGGCGTCGAGCTCGGCCCGGACGTCGGGGTCGTCGACCAGTTCCTCCACCGGGGTGTCGGCCGGCCTGCCCTTGGACTCCAGCCACAGCGGCAGCGCCTCGGCGTCCAGGGTGACCAGCGCGGCGATGAAGGGCCGCTGGTCGCCCACGACGATGCACTGGCTGACCAGCCGGTGCGCGCGCAGCCGGTCCTCGAGGACGGCGGGGGCGACGTTCTTGCCACCGGCGGTCACCAGGATCTCCTTCTTGCGCCCGGTGATCCTGATGAAGCCGTCGGTGTCGATCTCGCCGATGTCGCCGGTGTGGAACCAGCCGTCGGGGTCGATCGCCTCGGCGGTGGCCTGCTCGTTCTCCCAGTAGCCGCGCATGACCACACCGCCGCGCAGCAGGATCTCGCCGTCCTCGGCGATCCGGGCGGCGACGCCGGGCAGCGGCCGGCCGACGGTGCCGATGCGCAGCGCGCCGTCGTGGTTGACCGACGCGGCCGCGGTCGTCTCGGTCAGTCCGTAGCCCTCGAAGACGGTGACGCCGATGCCGCGGAAGAAGTGGCCCAGCCGCTCGCCCAGCGGGGCGCCGCCGGAGATCGCGCCGAGGCAGCGGCCGCCGAGCGCGGCGCGCAGCTTGCCGTAGACCAGCCGGTCGAACAGCGCGTGCTGGACGCGCAGCAGCAGGCCGGCGCCGCCGGTGTCCTGGGCGCGGGACCAGTCGATGGCCACCCGCGCGGCCCGGTCGAAGACCCTGCCCTTGCCGTCGCCCTCCGCCTTGGCCTTCGCGGAGTTGTAGACCTTCTCGAACACCCGGGGGACGGCGAGGACGAAGGTCGGCCGGAAGCCGGCGAGGTCCTCGAGCAGGTTCTTCACGTCGGGGGTGTGGCCGATGACCGTGCGGGTCTTGACCGCGCCGACCTGCATCACGCGGGCCAGCACGTGCGCCAGCGGGATGAACAGCAGCAGCGAGCCCTGCGTGTTCATGAACCGGTCGAGCAGGGCCATCCCGTTGCCGACCTCGAACAGGAAGTTCCCGTGCGTCAGCTCGCAGCCCTTGGGCCGGCCGGTGGTGCCGCTGGTGTAGATCAGCGTGGCCAGGCTGTCGGCGCCCAGGGTCGCCCGGCGGGCCTCGAGCTCGCTGTCGGGGACGTCGGCCCCGGCGGCGGTGAGCGTGCCGACGGCGTCGTCCTCGATGACGTAGAGCGGGCCGAGGTCGGGGGCCTGGTCACGCACCGAGTCGACGGCGGCGGCGTGCTCGGCGCGCTCGACGACCGCCGCGGTGGCGCCGGAGTCGGCGAGGATCCAGGCCACCTGGTCGGGGCTGGAGGTCTCGTACACCGGCACGGTCACCGCGCCGGCGGTCCAGATGGCGAAGTCGAGGACGGTCCACTCGTAGCGGGTCCTGGCCTGCAGGGCGACCCGGTCACCGGCCCGGACCCCGGCCGCGACCAGTCCCTTCGCGACGCCGGCGACCTGCTCACCGAACTCCCGCCAGGTGACGTCCTCCCACCGGCCGTCGCGCTGGATGCGCAGGCCCACCTCGTCGCCGTGCTCGGCGACGTTCTCGGCCAGCATGTCGGTGAGCGCCTCGTGCGGGCCCACCTCGGTCGTCGCGGGGACGCTGAACTCGCGCACGCCTCGTCCTTCCTCCCCGCTCGTCCGGGGCGCCGGTGCCCTCGGTCCGGAGCGGGACACGTCCGCCGAATCTACCGGCAGCTTCCTACCGGTGAGTAGCCACCGGATGGCTGGACCTGCGGCCGGATCGGCAGCGGTTAGCCTCTCCGCATGGCCGAGCAGTCCACCCAGTCGATCGTCGTGAGGGCTCCGGCGACCGACGTGATGACGGTCATCGCCGACTTCGCGGCCTATCCGCAGTGGGTGCAGGCGGCCAAGACCGTCGACGTGCTCGAGAGCGGCCCCGACGGGCGTGCCCGGCGGGTGCGCTTCGTCATCGACGCCACCGTCCTCGCCGACGACTACGTCCTCGACTACACGTGGGACGACGACCGGCAGGTCTCCTGGACCCTGGTCAGCAGCCGGATCATGCGGCGTCAGGACGGCTCCTACACGCTGCGCGAGACCGACGGCGGCACCGAGGTGACCTACCGGCTGACCGTGGACACGGCGATCCCGATGATCGGGATGCTCAAGCGCCGGGCGGAGAAGGTCGTCCTCGACACCGCGCTACGGGAGCTCAAGAAGCGCGTCGAGGGCTGACCCGGCCGTGCCGACCCTGCTGTTCACCGGTCCCGGCGGAGCCGGCACCACCACCCTCGCCGCGGCCGCCGCCGTGCGCGCCGCCCGCGCCGGGCACCGCACGGTACTCGTCACCCGCCAGGACCCGCCGCCCGGAGCGGCCACCGAGCCGGGCCTCGACGTCGTCCGGGCGGAGCCGCAGGCCGAGCTCGAGGTGCTGTGGGGCGGCTGGGCCGCCGAGCTCACCGCCACCGTCCCCGACCTCGTCCTGCCGCCGGCCACGTCCGTGGTGCCGGTGCCCGGTGTCGGCGAGCTCGCGGTGCTCGCCGCCCTGGGCCGGGTGGCCGGTGACCGCAGCGGTGCCCCCGCCGACCTCGTCGTCCTCGACGCCGGACCGCTGGAGACGGCGGCCGGGCTGCTGGCCCTGCCCGGCACGCTGCGCTGGTGGCTGGAGCAGGCGGTGCCCACCCGGCTGCGGGTGCTGGCCGCGGTCCGCGCCGCCGCGGTCCGGACCGGCACGCTGCGCCGCGGCGCGGCCGACGTCGCCCTCGGCGCGGTCCCCGCACTGGAGGCGCTCCTGGACCGGGTGACGCTGACCGACCCGGCGCGGACCGCCGTCTGGCTGGTGGCCCCGCCGCGGCCCGGAGCCGTCGCGGGCCTGCACGCCGCGACGACGGCGATGGCGGTGCACGGGCAGTGCCCGGTCGGCGTGCTCGCGCGCGTGCTGCCCGAGGGGGGCACGGGTGCGTGGTGGGCCGCGCGGGCCGCGGAGCAGGAGGCCGCCCTCGTCGCGCTGGCCGGCGTCGCCCCGGTGCGGACGGTCGCCGAGTCGGCGCGCGTCCCCGAGGACGCCGACGCGCTGGCCGCGCTGCTCACCGACCTGCCCGGACCGGCCGGCAGCGCCGAGGTCCCCGCACCCGAGCGCGTCGACGGCGGCTGGCGGCTGACGCTGCCCCTGCCCTTCGCCGAGCGGTCGGGGGTGGCGCTGACCCGCTGGGAGGACGACCTGGTGGTGACGGCGGCCGGCACGCGCCGGTCGCTGCGCCTGGACCCGCTGCTGCGCCGCTGCGTGGTGACCGCGGGCAGCCTCGCCGACCCGGGCACCGCCGCGGCGCGGCTCGAGGTGGGGTTCGCGGCGGATCCGCAGCTGTGGCCGGCCGACCTGCTGGCGGCCGAGGGGAGGACGCGGTGAGCGAGGGGACCGACTGGCTCGACCAGGCGCGGCGGGTGGTCGCCGGCCTGGGGCAGACCTGGAGCGAGGCGTGGACGGAGGTCCGCGAGCAGGCGGGTGACCCGGGTGGCGCCGCCGGTCACGTGCCCGGCGGCGACTGCCGCTGGTGCCCGGTGTGCCAGCTGGCCGCCGTCGCCCGCCGGCCGGAGGTGAGCGCGGCGCTGGCCGACGCCCTGACCACCGCCGCCGCCGCGCTGCGCGCCGTCGCCGACGAGGCGCCGCGCGCCGCGGACCCCGTCGAGCCGGGGCCGCCGGACGACGGCGTCCCCCCGGCACCGACGCCGACGCCGCCGCCGGTGCAGCACATCGAGATCGGCTGAGTGGCCGCCGGGAGCGACCTCGCCGGGCTGCCCGCCCTGGGGGTCGACGTCGGCGGCACCAAGGTGGCCGGCGGCGTCGTCGCGCCCGACGGCACGGTGCTCGAGACGGCCCGGCGGTCGACGCCGACCGCCTCGGTCGGCGAGACCGAGGCCGCCGTCGCCGCGGTGGTCGAGGAGCTCGCCGGCCGGCACGGCGGGCCGCTGGCCGCGGTGGGCGTGGGCGCGGCCGGGTGGTTCGACCGCGCCGGTGACGTCGTGCTGTTCAGCCCGCACCTGGCCTGGCGGCACAGCACGCTGCGCAGGGACCTCGTCGCCCGGCTGCAGCGGCCGGTGTGGGTGGGCAACGACGCCGACGCCGCCGCGTGGGCCGAGTACCGCTTCGGCGCTGCCCGCGGGGCCGAGCTGGCCCTGTGCATCACGCTCGGCACCGGGATCGGCGGCGGCATCGTCGCCGACGGGCGCCTGCAGCGGGGCGCGCACGGCGTCGCGGGGGAGTGGGGCCACATGCGCGTGGTCCCCGACGGCCGGCTGTGCCCGTGCGGCAACCGCGGCTGCTGGGAGCAGTACGCCAGCGGCAGCGCGCTGGGCACGACCGCCCGCCAGGTGGCCACCCGCTCCCCGGCCGCGGCGGCCCGGCTGCTCGACCGGGTGGCCGGGGACGCCGCGCGGCTGACCGGCGAGGACGTCGCGCGGGCCGCCGCGGAGGGGGACCCGGTGGCGCTGAGCCTGGTGAGCGACGTCGGGGAGTGGCTCGGTCAGGGCATCGCCGACCTGGCCGCGGTCCTCGACCCCGACGTCGTGGTCATCGGCGGCGGCGTCAGCGTGCTGGGGGAGATGGTGCTGCGGCCCGCGCGCGAGCGGCTCGACCGGGCGCTGCCCGGCCGCGGCTTCCGGCCGGGCCCGCGGGTGGTGGGCGCCGCGCTGGGCGCGCAGGCCGGCCTGGTCGGCGCCGCGGACCTCGCCCGCCGGGTGGCGCCCTGACCCGAGCTCCTCAGGGCGGGGCAGGAGGGGTCCTCCCCTAGACGACCGCGCCGTCGTCGCCGTCGTCGGTGGAGCGCTCGCGCATCCGCGACAGGAACAGCCCCGCGCTGCCCACGAGGGCGGCCACGCCGAGCACCAGGCCGGTGTCGGTGGTCAGGCCGAGCACGCCCGGCGCGCCGAGCAGCACCGCGCCGGCGGCCGCGAGCAGCACCGCGTACAGCGTGGAGGGCGAGGGCAGCGGGACCGGCGGCGCCGGCGGCGGCTCGTAGTGCTCCTCCGCGAGCGGCTCCTCCTCGGGCACCGCCGCGGCCACGGGCGGCGTGGGCGTCTCGACGACGGTGCGCCCGTGCTCGGCCTCGTAGGCCGCCACGATGCGCGCCCACTCGGCGTCCTCGTCGAGGTCGCGGCGCACCGCCCGCCGCTCGGCCGACGGGCCGCGCACCGCCGGGGCGGGGGCGTGCTCGTCGCCGTGCCGGTCCACCAGGGTGCGGCCCTCGCCCAGCCGCGCCCGGTCGACGAACAGGCGGTCGGCCGGCGGGCTGGGGAAGGTGACCGTGCGCGTGTAGGGCTCGACGTCGGCGGCCGGCTCCAGGTAGGCGGCGATCCCGGCCTCGCGCAGCACGTCGAGCAGGTGCTCCCCGACCCGCGGGTCCACGTCGCGCAGCGGCGCCCACAGCGCGGCGTCCAGGCCGTTGTCGCGACGGCCCCGGCCGCGCCGCGGGCCGGTCACGGACGCGTCCCGGCGGCGGGCGCCCGCCGCCCGGTCGGCCGGTCTCCAGCCACGGTGGTCCTCCTCGGCGTCCGGCGGCGGTGCCGCCCGGCGGGCTGGGGAACGCGCGCGGGCCGCGTGCGTCCGGGGGCCGATTGTCGGCGGGGCACCCGGCTCCCTAGTCTGGCATTTCCCCAGGGAGGCGTGTTGTTCTACTGGTTCCTCAAGTTCGTGGCGATCGGCCCGGTCGCGAAGCTGGTCTTCCGCCCCCGGGTGGAGGGTCGCGAGCACGTGCCGGCGGGCGGTGCGGCGATCCTCGCGAGCAACCACCTGGCGGCGGCCGACTGGATCTTCATGCCGCTGTCGCTGCGGCGGCGGGTCACCTTCCTCGCCAAGGCCGAGTACTTCACCGGCACCGGGCTCAAGGGCCGCCTGCGGCGGGCCTTCTTCTCCGCCGCCGGGCAGGTGCCCATCGACCGCTCCAGCGCCACCGCCGCCGAGGGTGCCATCCGCACCGGTATCGAGATGCTGCACCAGGGCCGCCTGCTCGGCATCTACCCCGAGGGCACCCGCTCGCCCGACGGCCGCCTCTTCCGCGGCAAGACCGGCGTGGCCCGCACGGCGCTGGAGACCGGCGCTCCCGTCGTCCCGGTGGCGATGACGTACACGCCCCGGCGCGGACCCCTGGGGCGCCGGCTGTTCCGGGTCTCGGTGCGCTTCGGCGAGCCCCTCGACTTCTCCCGCTACGAGGGCCTGGCCGGTGACCGCTTCGTCGAGCGGTCGATCACCGACGAGATCATGTACGAGATCATGACGCTGTCGGGCCAGGAGTACGTCGACGTCTACGGCGCGACGGTCAAGAAGGCCATGGACGCCACCGGCGCCAGCGCCGCCGACGTCATCGGCCGGCTGCAGCCCCCGGTCGACGAGGCCGGGGACCGCGCACCGGAGTCGCTGGCCGGCTGAGGAAGGACCCCGTCCTCCTCATCCCTCGCACGCTCGGGACGAGCCTCTGGACGGGGCCGGGGGAGCTTACGGTGGGCCGCGTGCGGCGGTACTTCTACGACACCGAGTTCATCGAGGACGGCACGACGATCGACCTCGTCTCCATCGGCGTCGTGGACGAGACCGGTCGCGAGTTCTACGCGGTGAGCACCGAGTTCGACGAGCGGCGGGCCATCCCGTGGGTGCGCCGCAACGTGCTCGACCAGCTGCCGCCGCCGGCCGACCGGGCCTGGCGCAGCCGGCAGCGCATCCGCGACGACCTGCTGGCCTTCCTCACCGGCCCCGGTGGGGAGGTGGAGCTCTGGGCGTGGTTCGCCGCCTACGACCACGTGGCGCTGTGCCAGCTGTGGGGGCCGATGACGGCGCTGCCGCGGGCGGTGCCCCGGTTCACCCGGGAGCTGCGACAGCGGTGGGACGACGTCGGCCGGCCCGAGCTCCCGCCCAAGCCGGCCGGCACGCACGACGCCCTGGTCGACGCCCGGTACAACCTCGCCCGCTGGAACGCGATGGAGGCCGCCCGCTCCTGACGCGGCGCTGTCCGGGCTCCCCGCTGCCGAGCTCGCCGACGCGGGGAGACACGGGAGAGGCGGGGTGCTCAGGCGGGCGCGGCGAGCACCGCCTGGGTCGCGGTGACCGAGGCGACCGGCCGGCCGTCGTCGTCGGTGACCTCGACCAGCACGACGACGGTCGAGCGGCCGACGTGCAGCGGCCGCGCGGTGGCGTGCGCCGTCCCGCCGCGGACGGCGCGCAGCAGCGACGTGGCGGACGCCAGCGTCGACGTCGAGGCCCCGGGCGGCAGGTTCAGGTACGCGCACACGGCGCCGACGGTGTCGGCCAGCGTCATGAGCGCGCCGCCGTGCAGCACCCCGCCGGCGGTGCACCGCCCGGGCGCCCAGGGCAGCCGGCCGGTCACCTCGCCGGGCGTGGCGCGGTCGAGCTCGACGCCGGTGGCGACGGCGAAGGGCATGAGGGCCAGCAGCGCGGCGGGGTCGGCGGTCACCCGGCGATCCTGCCGCCCTCAGCCGGCCAGCGGCGCCCAGTCCTCCGGGTGCGCCCGGAGGTGCTCGGCCAGCGTGCGGGCGGGGTGCCCGGCAAGTCGCGGGACGGCGTCGCTCACGGTCGCCATCTCGCCGGCGGCGATGGCCAGGTAGCTGCTCACCCAGCCCTCGACCTCCCAGTCGGGGTGGCCGGACGGGCGGCGGGTGGCCCAGGCCTCCTCGACGGTCTGCTGCCGGTACTCGGCCGGCCGGCCGGTGACCTCGGCGAGGACGGCGGCGGCCTCGGCCAGCGACAGCGCCGCGGGGCCGGTGACGTCGAGCGCGCGGCCGTCGAGGTCGCCGGAGTCGTCGAGCAGCACCGCGGCGCCGACGTCGGCCAGGTCGTCGCGGGACACGAAGGCCGCCCGCCCGTCCCCGGCCGGTGCCGCGATCACCGCGCGGCCGTCGGTGACGGTGGCGAAGAACGGCACGAAGTCGGCGTACATGGCGTGCCGCAGCGCCGTCCAGCGGACGCCGGTGGCCGCGATCGCCGCCTCGGTGGCCGCGTGGTGGCGGGCCAGGGTGAACACGGCGTCGTCCGCGGCGCCGGTGAAGGACGTGTAGACGACCCGCGACACCCCGGCGTCCGCGGCGGCGGCCACGGCGGCGAGGTGCTGCCGCACGCGGTCCTCGGCCTCGGCCGCGGAGACCAGGTAGAGCGTGTGCACGCCGTCCAGGGCAGCGGTGAGGCCGGCGCGGTCGCGGTAGCCGCCGGGGTTCTCGACGGCCTCCGCGCCGGGGAGGAACCGGGCGCGGCCGGCGTCCCGCACGACCAGCCGCAGGTCGACGGCGGTGCCGGCCCCGGCACCGGCCACCCGCTCGGCGACCCGGCGGCCGAGCACGCCGGTGGCTCCTGTGACAGCGATCACGCGGCGCATGCGACGTGGACCCCCACCTGCGGCATCATGACGCCGACCAACCACCGAGCAGGCCGGGATCTTCCCTGGAGGCACGACCATGCGGATCGGCATCCTGACCGGCGGGGGCGACTGTCCCGGCCTCAACGCCGTCATCCGCGCCGTCGTCCGCAAGGGCATCGGCGAGCACGGCGACGAGGTCGTCGGCTTCCGGGACGGCTGGCGCGGCCTGCTCGACGACGACGCCGTCCCGCTGGACCTGGCCGCCGTCCGCGGGCTGCTGCCGCGCGGCGGCACGGTGCTCGGGACCTCGCGCACCAACCCGTACGCGCTGGAGGGTGGGCCGGAGCGGGTGCTGGCCACCCTCGCCCGGCACCGCGTCGACGCCCTCGTCCCGGTGGGCGGGGAGGACACCCTCGGCGTCGCCGCGAAGCTGGCCGACGCCGGCGTGCGGGTGGTCGGCGTGCCCAAGACCATCGACAACGACCTCGACGCCACCGACTACACCTTCGGGTTCGACACCGCCGTCGGCGTCGCCATGGAGGCCATCGACCGGCTGCACACCACCGGCGACAGCCACCACCGCACGCTCGTGGTCGAGGTGATGGGCCGCCACGCCGGGTGGATCGCCCTGCACGCCGGGATGGCCGGCGGCGCGAACGTCGTGCTGATCCCCGAGCGCCCGTTCGACGTGGACGCCGTGGTGGCGTACTGCCTGCACCGCTTCGAGTCCGGCTACTCGCCGATCGTCGTCGTCTCCGAGGGTGCCCGGCCGGCCGACGGCGACCTGGTCACCTCGACCGGGCAGACCGACGCCTTCGGCCACGTCCGGCTCGGCGGCGTCGGCCCCGCCCTGGCGGCCGTCATCGAGGAGCGCACCGGCCGGGAGTCCCGTGCCGTGGTCCTGGGGCACATCCAGCGCGGCGGCACACCCTCGGCCTTCGACCGGGTGCTGGCCACCCGCTTCGGCCTGTGCGCCGTCGACGCCGTGCACGCCGGGCTGTCGGGCGTCATGGTGGCGCTGCGGGGCACCGACGTCGTCCCGGTGCCGATCGCCGAGGCCACCGCCCGGCTCAAGCTGGTCCCCCTCGAGCGGTACGCGGAGGTGGAGGTCTTCTTCGGCTGAGGGCCCGCCGTACCCTCGGTGCGTGAACGATCCCGCGCAGCTGGTCCCCGGTCTCGACCGGTGGCGGGAGCTCCCCGCCGCCCAGCAGCCGAGGTGGCCCGACCGCGGCGCTCTCGACGCCGTGCTGTCCACGCTGTCGACCGTGCCGCCCATCGTGGCGCCCAGCGAGGTCGACGAGCTGCGCGGCCGGCTGGCCGACGTGGCGCAGGGGAAGGCGTTCCTGCTGCAGGGCGGGGACTGCGCGGAGACCTTCGACCTCAACACCGAGCCGCACCTGCAGAGCACCACCCGCACGCTGCTGCAGATGGCCGTCGTGCTCACCTACGGCGCCAGCGTGCCGGTGGTCAAGGTCGGCCGGGTGGCCGGGCAGTACGCCAAGCCGCGCTCGTCGGACACCGACGCCCTGGGGCTGCCGTCCTACCGCGGCGACATGGTCAACTCGCTGGAGCCGGTGCCGGAGAAGCGCATCCCCGACCCCGGCCGGCTGGTGCGCGCCTACGCCAACTCGGCGGCGGCGATGAACATGATCCGCGCCTACGCCCGCGGCGGCCTGGCCGACCTGCACGCCGTCCACGACTGGAACAAGGACTTCGTCGCCAGCTCCCCGGCCGGCGTCCGCTACGAGGTCATCGCCCGCGAGATCGACCGCGCGCTGGCGTTCATGAAGGCCTGCGGCGTCGACGACACCGCGCTGCGCGGCGTGGAGCTCTACAACAGCCACGAGGCGCTGATCCTCGACTACGAGCAGGCGCTGCTGCGGGTGCACGAGGGCCGGCCCTACGCCGCCTCGGCGCACTTCGTGTGGATCGGCGAGCGCACCCGCCAGCTCGACGGCGCGCACGTGGAGTTCATGTCGCGGATCGCCAACCCGATCGGCGTCAAGATCGGCCCGACGACGACGCCCGAGCAGGCCACCGAGCTCGTCGAGCGGCTCGACCCCGACGGGATCCCCGGCCGCCTGACGCTGATCAGCCGCATGGGCAACGGGAGGATCCGCGACGTCCTCCCGCCGATCGTCGAGAAGGTCACCGCCGGCGGCCACCAGGTCGTGTGGCAGTGCGACCCGATGCACGGCAACACCCACGAGTCCCCGAGCGGGTACAAGACCCGCCACTTCGACCGCGTCGTCGACGAGGTCCTCGGGTTCTTCGACGTCCACCGGGCGCTGGGCACCTGGCCCGGGGGCATCCACGTCGAGCTCACCGGTGAGGACGTCACCGAGTGCCTCGGCGGGGCCATGGAGATCGGCGACGACGACCTCAACAGCCGGTACGAGACCGCCTGCGACCCGCGGCTGAACACGGGGCAGTCCCTGGAGCTGGCGTTCCTGGTCGCCGAGATGCTGCGTGGCTGACGAAGGGCGGCCCGGCCTCGTCGACCTCCGCTCCGACACCGTCACCAGGCCGACACCCGGCATGCGCCGGGCGATGGCCGAGGCAGAGGTCGGGGACGACGTGTACGGCGAGGACCCGGCCGTCCGCGCGCTCGAGGAGCGGGTCGCGGACCTCTTCGGCCACGAGGCGGCCCTGTTCGTCCCCTCCGGGACGATGGGCAACCAGATCGGCATGCGGCTGGTCTGCGAGCCCGGGCAGGAGGTGCTCTGCGACGCCGACGCGCACGTGGTCACCTACGAGATGGGTGCCGCGGCCGCCGTCTTCGGCATCTCCACCCGCACGGTCGTCAGCGACGGGGGCCTGCTCGACGCCGACGCGCTGCTCGCCCAGGTGCGGCCGCGCGACGACTGGCACCTGACCGCCACCGCCGCGGTCGCGGTGGAGAACACGCACAACCGCGGCGGCGGGCGGGTGCAGCCGCTGGAGCAGCTGCAGCGGCTCTGGGACGCCTCGCGCGGAGCCGGGTTCGCCGTCCACCTCGACGGCGCGCGGATCTGGAACGCCGCCGCGGCCTCCGGGCTGGACCTGGCCACCTACGGGCGGCTGGCCGACACCGCGTCGGTCTGTTTCTCCAAGGGCCTCGGGACGCCGGTCGGCTCCGTCCTCGTGGCGTCGGCCGACCGGATCGCGACCGGCCGGCTGTGGCGCAAGCGGCTCGGCGGCGGGATGCGCCAGGTCGGCGTGCTGGCCGCGGCCTGCCGCTACGCCCTCGACCACCACCTGCCGCGGCTGGCCGAGGACCACGAGCACGCCCGCCTGCTGGCCAAGCGGCTCGGTGTCGACCCCGCCACGGTGCAGACCAACATGGTCGTGCTCGACGACGTCCCCGCGCCCGTGGTCGCCGAGGCCGCCAAGGCCCGCGGCGTGCTGGTGTCGCAGGTGAGCCCGCGGCGGATCCGCCTGGTCACCCACCTCGACGTCGACCGGGCCGCCGTCGACCGCGCCGCCGACGTCCTGGCCGACCTGCTCGACCGCTAGGGACCCGCGGAGGTCGCGCGATCTCGACACACCGGGGCTCCTGGAGCGCCGAGATCCCGTGATCCCGGCGCCGTTCAGGCGGCGGAGGCGTCCTCGGCGGGGTCGCCGTCGCGCAGGGCGCACAGCAGGGCGATGTCGCGGGCGTGGCCGCGGTCGGCGCTCGGCGTCTCGACGACCACCGGCACCCCGGCCACCGACGGGTGGGCCAGCAGCTCCGCGAACGCGCCCACCCCGATCGAGCCCGCGCCGATCGTGGTGTGCCGGTCGCGCCTCGAGCCGCGCTCGTCGAGCGAGTCGTTGGCGTGCACCAGCCCGAGCCGGCCGGGGCCCACGGCGGCCTCCAGCGCGTCCAGCGTCGCCGTCGTCCCGCCGGGGGTGGCCAGGTCGTGCCCGGCCGCCCAGGCGTGGCAGGTGTCGAGGCAGACGCCGACCCCCGGGTGCATGTCGAGGGCGGCGAGGTAGGGACCGAGGTCCTCGACGGTGCCCGCCAGCGACCGGCCGCCGCCCGCGGTCGGCTCGATCAGCAGCCGCGGGCCGTCGTCGGGCAGCGCGTCGAGGACCGGCAGCAGCCGCTCGCGCAGCTGCCGCAGCGCCGCCTCGTAGCGGTCCTCGTCGACGGCCGACCCCGCGTGCACGACGACGCCGCGGACGCCGAGGGCCACCCCGCGGGCGAGGTCGGCGGCGATCGTCTCGATCGAGCGGTCCACCGTCGCCGCGGTGGGGGAGCCGACGTTGACCAGGAACGGCGTGTGCACGAACGACGGGATCCCGCGCTCGGCCAGCCCCTCGACGAAGGCGGCGTCCTGCGCCGGGTCGCCGGGGCTGCGCCGCCAGCCGCGCGGGTTGCCGACGAAGACCTGCACCGCCTGCGCGCCGACGTCGTCGGTGTGGCGCAGCCCGCCGGAGGCCAGGCCGCCGGCGACCTGGACGTGCGCGCCGATCGGGGTGCGGAGCGGCCGGGTCACCCGAAGCTGAGCAGCAGGCTGACCTCGCTGCGCAGGTCGACCACGGTGCCGGCCGCCGGGCTCTGCCGGTAGACGCGGTCGCCGGTGATGAACGTGGAGGTGCTGTAGGTCAGCCCCGCCGCCTCCAGGGCCGCGGACGCCTCGCGGGCGCTCATGCCGGTCACGTCGGGCACGGTGACCTGCGGCAGGCCGAGGGAGACCTGGATGGTCACCTGGCTGCCGTAGGGCGCCTCCCGGCCCGGCGTCGGGCTCACGGCCATGACCTGCCCGGTGCCGACGTCGGCGCTGCGGCCCTCGGTCCGGGTGACGGTGAAGCCCTGCGCCTCGAGGTTGCCCTGGGCGGCGTCGGGGCTCTGCCCGACCACGTCCGGCACCTGGACCGGCGCGCGGCCGCGGCTGACGACCACGGTGACCGGCTGGTCGCGGCGCAGCTCCGTGCCCGGCTCCGGGTCGAAGCCGGTGACCGAGCCGACCGGGACGTCGTCGTCGTACGCCTCGGTGACGGTGACCTGCCAGGGGACCTGCTCGGCGAGCGCCGCCTGCACCGCCTCCAGCGGCCGGCCCACCAGCGCCGGGTCGACGCTGAAGCGCTCGGGCCCCTTGGACACGACCAGCTCGACGTCGGTGCCGCGGATGACCTCGCCGTCGTCGGGGTCGGCCGAGATGACCTCGCCCTCGGGGACGTCCTCGCTGAACTGCTCGGGGGCGAACACCGGGGTCAGCCCCGCGCCCTGCAGCAGGTCGACCGCGGCCGAACGGTCGGAGCCCTCGAGCGAGGGGACCTGCGTCCAGCGGCCCGAGCCCATCCACCAGCCGACCGCGCCGACGGTGACCACCAGCAGCAGGACGACGGCGACGGCCAGCCGGGCGCGGCGGCGCCGGACGTGCTGCGGGACGCCGGGCCGGTGCTGCGCCAGCCCGGGCCGCCGGCCGCCGACGTCGGTGGTGGGGCCGGCGCCCATGCCGGGCAGCATGCTGGTGCCCCGGCCGCGGGAGGCCCGGCCGGCGCCGAGGACCTCGGTGCCCGGCTCGCCGGCCGGGCCGGGGTCGCTCGGGTGGCGCGGCCGGGTGGGCCGGTTGGTCGGGCGGAGCGTTCCGGGCCCGGCGGAGCTGCGGCCGGTGGGCACCGGCACGCGGGCCAGGCCCAGGTCGGTGCGCACGTCCTCGAGGTCGGCGAGGAAGGCGCCGGCGTCGAGCGGGCGGACGGCGGGCTCGCGGCGGGTGGTGCGCGTGACGAGCTCGTCGACCTGCCACGGCACGCCGGGCACCTCCGCCGACGGCACGGGGACGTCGTGGTGCACGTGCTGGTAGGCCACCGCCAGCGGGGTGTCCCCGCCGTAGGGCGGGTGGCCGGTGAGCATCTCGAAGAGCACGAGCCCGGCGGCGTACACGTCGCTGCGGGCGTCGGCGCGGCCGCGCTCGAGCTGCTCGGGGGAGAGGTAGGCGACCGTGCCGATGAGCACGCCGCCGGTGTGGCTGGTCTGCCCGGTGCCGGTGAGCGCCCGGGCCAGGCCGAAGTCGGCGACCTTCACCGAGCCGTCGTGGCCGATGAGCACGTTCTCGGGCTTGACGTCGCGGTGCACGATCCCGGCGCGGTGCGCGGCGGTCAGCCCGGACAGCACGGGCTCGAGGACGGCGAAGGCCTCCGCGACGGTGAGCCGGCCGCGGGCCTGCAGCAGGTCGCGCAGCGTGCGGCCGCGGACGAGCTCCATGACGAGGAAGACCAGGCCCTGGTCGCTGCCCTGGTCGCTGACCGACACGACGTTGGGGTGGCTGAGCATCGCCGCGGCCCGCGCCTCGCGGGTGAACCGGCCGACGAAGGTCGGGTCGTGGGCCAGGTGCTCGGCCATGACCTTGACCGCCACCGTGCGGTGCAGCCGCAGGTCGGTGGCGGCGTAGACGGTGGACATGCCGCCACGCGCCAGCCGCTCCTCGAGGCGGTAGCGCCCCTCGAGGACCAGGCCGACCACGGGGTCGGTCACGGCGGTGTCCACGCGATCGAGTCTAGGAGCGCCCCACGCGGAAGCGACCCGCACACGCGGGCGGACCAGCCCCGCCGGCACCCTCCCGTCACACCGGTCACGGGAGGGCGCAACGGCGCCTCAGGCGAGGTCGAGGCCCGGGTAGAGCGGGTGCGCGGCCACGAGCTCGGCGGCGGCGGCGCGGGTCTTGTCGGCCAGGCCGCCGTCGACGACGTACCGGGCCTTGGACACCCCGCCGTCCTTCGTGGCCGCCGGGTTGGTGTTCGACAGCACCTCGACGATGAGCTCGGCGGTGCGGTCGAACTCGGCGGCGCCGAAGCCGCGCGTGGTCAGCGCGGGCGTGCCCAGCCGGACGCCGGAGGTGTACCAGGCGCCGTTGGGGTCGGCCGGGATCGCGTTGCGGTTGGTGACGATGCCCGCGTCGAGCAGTGCGGACTCCGCCTGCCGGCCGGTCAGCCCGAAGCCGGAGACGTCGAGCAGCACGAGGTGGTTCTCGGTGCCGCCGGTGACCAGCCGCGCGCCGCGGCGCGACAGCCCCTCGGCGAGGGAGACGGCGTTGTCGACGACGGCCTGCGCGTACGTGGCGAACTGCGGACGGCGGGCCTCGGCGAAGGCGACGGCCTTGGCGGCCATGACGTGCGGCAGCGGGCCGCCGAGCACCATCGGGCAGCCGCGGTCGACGGCGTCGGAGTACTCGGGCTGGCTGAGCACGAAGCCGCCGCGCGGGCCGCGCAGCGACTTGTGGCTGGTGCTGGTGACCACGTGGGCGTGCGGCACCGGGTCGAAGTCGCCGGTGAACACCTTCCCGGCGACCAGGCCGGCGAAGTGGCTCATGTCCACGATCAGCGTCGCGCCGACCTCGTCGGCGATCTCGCGCATCCGGGCGAAGTCGACCCTGCGCGGGTAGGCGGAGTAGCCGGCCATGAGGATCAGCGGGCGGAACTCGCGGGCGCGGGCGGCCACGGCGTCGTAGTCGAGCAGCCCGGTCCCGGGGTCGGTGCCGTAGGAGGACTGGGCGAACATCTTGCCGCTGATGTTGGGGCGGAAGCCGTGGGTGAGGTGGCCGCCGGCGTCGAGGCTCATGCCGAGCATCCGCTGGTCGCCGAGGGCGTGGCGCAGCGTCGCCCAGTCCTCGTCGGTGAGGTCGTTGACGTGCCGGGCGCCGGCCCGCTCCAGCGCCGGGGCCTCGACCCGCTGGGCCAGCACCGCCCAGAAGGCGACCAGGTTGGCGTCGATGCCCGAGTGCGGCTGGACGTAGGCGTGGGGGGCGCCGAACAGCTCGCGGGCGTGCTCGGCGGCCAGCGCCTCCACGGTGTCGACGTTCTGGCAGCCGGCGTAGAAGCGGTGCCCGACGGTGCCCTCGGCGTACTTGTCGCTGAACCAGTTGCCCATCGTCAGCAGCACCGCGGGGCTGGCGTAGTTCTCGCTGGCGATGAGCTTGAGCGAGTCGCGCTGGTCGGCGAGCTCGGCGCCGATGGCGTCGGCGACGCGGGGCTCGACCTCGGCGATGACCTGCAGCGCGCTGCGGTAGGCCGTGGAGGCGGCGGTGGCGTCGAAGGCGGGGGTGACGTCGGTCATGGGGGGCTCCTGCGCGGTCGGTCGTCGTCAGCGGTGCCGTCAGTGCCCAGGCGCCCGGCGGAGTCAGCAGGCCGCTCCCCGGTGGTGCCCCACCTCGATGCGCCAGTCACGGCCGCCGCCGATCCTAGCCCGCTCCGGCGGGGTGCTCCCGCGGCGACCGGCACCCGGATCCCGACCTAGGCTCGGACCCCATGGACGCCGATGTCACGAGCGACGCCATGCAGACGCTCACGCCCGCCGAGGTGGCCGCCGCCCTGGGGGTGTCGCCGAACAAGGTCCGGCAGCTGGTCCGCGAGGGCAAGCTGATGGCCGTCCCGGGCAGCGGCAACAGCCGCATCCCGGCCGACTTCCTGCAGGACGGCGCCGTCCTCAAGCACCTGCCCGGCCTGATCACCGTCCTCAGGGACGGCGGGTTCACCGACGCCGAGGTCTTCGACTGGCTGTTCCGGGACGACGAGTCGCTGCCGGGCACGCCGGTGCAGGCGCTGCGCGACGACCGGCACACCGAGGTCACCAGGCGCGCGCAGGCCCTCGCCTTCTAGCGCCTCCCGAGCCGCACGGCCTGGGCGCTGGCCAGGCGCCGGGCGAAGATGCCGAGCCGGCGCGGCTTGGACACCGTCACCCGGCGGTCGAGGACGCGGTGGTCGGCGCGCTCGATCTCGGTGAGGATGCCGCCGTAGAGTGCGGTGGCGGCCCGCACGCAGTCGCGCGACTCCGGCGCGAGCATCGGCGTGCCGGGGGCGGCGTCGTCGTAGCGCCGCCGCACGATCGCCACCATCTCCTGCATGAGCGCGCGGAAGCGGGCGTCGTACCGCTTCTCCTGCAGCTGCTCGCGGGTCACCCCGTGCGCGGCCATGACGTCGGCGGGCAGGTAGACCCGGCCGCGGTCGACGTCCTCGGCGACGTCGCGCAGGAAGTTGGTCAGCTGGAACGCCTCGCCCAGCGCGATCGCGTGCGGTGCGGCCTCCTCGCGGAGGACACCCGGTGCGGTGCCGAGGACGGGGAGCACCTGCAGCCCGATCACCGACGCCGACCCCCACATGTACCGGTCCAGCGCCGCCATGTCGGCGTAGCCGGTGACGTCGAGGTCGCTGGTCATCGCGGCGAGGAAGTCGACGAGGTGCTCGACCGGGATCGCGTAGCGGCGGTAGGTGTGCACCAGCGCCAGCCGCACCGGGTCGTCGCTCCAGCCGGCGTCGAGCTCGTCGAGGACGGCACGCGACCACCCGGCGAGGTCGCCGGCGGGGTCGGCGCCGGGGAGGTCGACCAGGTCGTCGGCGGTGCGCGCGCCGGCGTAGAGCGCGTGGATGGCCGGACGCCGGTCGGCGGTGAGCAGCCGGGTGGCCAGGTGGTAGCTCTTGCCGTGCCGGGCGTTGATCGCCGCGCAGTGCCGGTAGGCGGCGTCCAGCCGGGCCTGCCGCTCGGCCGTCGACAGCGGCCGCTCGGTGGCGGTCACCGGGCCGGCCCGGTGATCCGCTCGGCGGCCAGCCGGCCGCTGATCACGACCATCGGCACACCGACGCCGGGCTGCACCGACGACCCGGCCAGCACCACGTTCTCCGGACCGCGGCGGGGCAGCGTCGGCGTCCGGAACGGGCCGGTCTGGCCGAAGGTGTGGGCCAGGGCGAACGGCGTGCCGGCGGCCATGCCCCGCCGGGCCCAGGTCAGCGGGGTGTCCACGTGCTCCACCTCGATCACGTCGGTCAGGCCCGTCCAGCCGCGGGCCTCCAGGGTGGCCAGCACCTCGGCGCGGTAGCGCGGGGTCAGCGCGTCCCAGTCGATGCCGGGGTTGCCGCCGCTGTGCGGGTCCAGGTTGGGGGCCGGCGCCACCACGCTGAGCACGTGGCCGCCGGGCGGGGCCAGGGAGAGGTCGGTGCGCGAGGGCATGCTCACCAGCAGGCTCGGGTCGCTCATCGGCCGCCCGTCGCGGGTCAGCTCGTCGAACACCTGCTCCCAGGCGGCGCCGAAGCTGATCGTGTGGTGCGCCTGCCCGGGCAGCTCGGCGCGCACGCCGAGGTGCAGGGTCACGCAGGACGGCGAGTACACCGGCCGGCGGCGCCGCGCGAAGCCGGGCACCAGCCGCTCGGGGACGTCGGTGGTGACGACGACGGCGTCGGCGGGCAGCCGCTCACCGCCCTCCAGGCACACGCCGGTGGCCCGCCGGCCGCGGACGTCGAGCTGCTCGACCGTCGCGCCGTACCGGAACACCACGCCGGCGTCGGCCGCGGCGGCGGCCATGGCCCGCGGGACGGCGCCGATCCCGCCGACCGGGTGCCAGACGCCGGCGCCGATGTCGAGCTGGGCGATGACGGCGTAGGCGGCGATCGCGCGGAACGGGCTCACCCCGGCGTAGAGGGCCTGGAAGCTGAACAGCCGGCGCAGCCGGTCGTCGGTGAAGTGCCGCGCCACGTGGGTCGACAGCCGGCCGAAGCCGCCGCGGCGGGCCAGCTGCACCAGCTGGGGGCCGAGCAGGTCCAGCGGGGTGTCGAGGTTGCGGTCGATGAACGTGTCCATCTGCAGCCGGTAGAGCTCGGCGAGGTCGGTGAGGTAGCCGCGCAGCGCCGCCGCCTCGGCCGGGCCGGCCAGCGCCTCGACCTCGGCGGCGAACGCGTCGACGTCGGCGTGCACGTCGAGGTGCGAGCCGTCGGCGAACTGCGCCCGGTAGGTGGTCTCCAGCGGCACCAGCGTCAGGCGGTCCTCCAGCCGCTCGCCGACGGCGGCCAGCGTGTCGGCGACCAGCTCCGGGGCGGTGAAGACCGACGGTCCGGTGTCGAGCACGTAGCCGTCACGCTGCACCACGCCGGCGCGGCCGCCGGGCCCCGCGCCGCGCTCGACGACGGTGACCTCGCGGCCGGCGCCGCGCAGCCGCAGCGCCGTCGCCAGGCCGGCCAGGCCCGCGCCGACGACGACGACCCGGTCGGTCGCCCCGGGGACGGTGCGCACGCTCAGGCCGTGCGGGAGGTCGCGGCGACGGCCAGCGCGTCGAGGGCGGCGCGGGCCTCCCCGGCGATCGGGGCGTCGGCGATGGCGGCGCGGGCGGTGGCGGTGCGCTCGGCGATCCGCTCCTCGACCCGCGCCCGCGCGCCGGTGCGCTCGATGAGGTCGCGCAGCGCCGCGAACTGGTCCTCGCCGGCGTCGGGGTCGCCGAGCGACTCGTGCAGCAGGCGGCGGCCGGCGTCGTCGGCCTCCTCCTCGGCCAGCGCGATGAGCAGGGTCTGCTTGCCCTCGCGCAGGTCGTCGTCGGCGGACTTGCCGGTGACCTCGGGGTCGCCGAACACGCCGAGGACGTCGTCGCGCAGCTGGAAGGCCTCGCCGAGCGGCAGCCCGACGGCGGTGTAGACGTCGGCGGCGCGCGGGCCGGCGCCGCCGATGGCCGCGCCCAGCTGCAGCGGCCGCTGCACGGTGTAGCCGGCGCTCTTGTAGCGGGCGACGGTCAGCGCACCCTGGGCGCCGGGCAGTCCGCCGGCGGCGCGCAGCAGGTCGAGGTACTGGCCGGCGGTGACCTCGGTGCGCATCGTGTCCCACACCGAGCGGGCGCGGGCCAACGACGGAGCGCTGATCCCCGAGCGGCGCAGCAGCTCGTCGGACCACACCAGCGCGAGGTCGCCGACCAGGATCGCCGCGCCGACGCCGAACGCGTCGCCGTCGCCGGACAGGCCGCCGTCGCCGTGGTGGGCGGCGAAGCCGACGTGGGTGGCCGGCCGGCCGCGGCGGGTCAGCGCGCCGTCCATGACGTCGTCGTGGACCAGCGCGCTGGCGTGCACGAACTCCAGCGCGGCGACGGCGCGCAGCACCGCGGCGTCGTCCTCGGCCGGGCCGCTGACGTCCTCGGCGACCCCGCGCCAGCCCCAGTAGGCGAAGGCCGGGCGCAGCCGCTTGCCGCCGTCGGCCAGCGCGCACACCTCGTCGACGACGCGGGTGAGCGCCGGGTCCATGCCCGACAGGGTGGTGCGCTGCTCCTCGAGGAACCCGGTGAGCGCGGCCGAGACCGCGCCGCGGATGCGTCCCAGGTCGGCCGCCGCCAGCGACGGGACGAGGGGACGGACCACGGACCCACGTTGCGCCGTCCCGCTGATCACCCGGCCAGTATCGCCCCATCGAGTGGCGCGCGTCCTGTTCGGGGGGTGGGGGTGCGTGGTCAACGGGGCCTCCCGGCGCTCGACTGCCGTTCCTGGTCCCTTCCGCTGGGGGTGCCGTGACGGATGCAGGCGGACGCGGGGGACCGGTCGGCGGCGCACGTACCCTCGGACCCCGTGACCCCAAGCGTCCGCGAGCTGCTCGCCTCGTCGCGGCCCACCTGGTCCTTCGAGTTCTTCCCGCCCAAGACGCCCGAGGGCGAGGACCAGCTGTGGACGGCGCTGCGGCAGCTGGAGCGGCTGCGCCCGTCGTTCGTGTCGGTCACCTACGGCGCCGGCGGGTCCACCCGCGAGGGCACGGTGGCGGTCACCGAGCGGATCGCCGCCGAGACCACGATGACGCCGCTGGCACACCTGACCGCGGTCGACCACAGCGTCGCCGAGCTGCGGCACGTGGTCAGCCGGCTGGCCGCCGCCGGGGTGCGCAACCTGCTGGCCCTGCGCGGGGACCCGCCGGGCGCCGACCCGCAGGCCGACTGGGTCAGGCACCCGCAGGGCCTGGAGTACGCCTCCGAGCTGGTCGCGCTGATCCGCTCGATGGGCGACTTCTCCGTCGGCGTCGCCGCCTTCCCCGAGCGGCACCCGCGCTCCCCGGACTTCGACACCGACGTCGAGATGTTCGTCCGCAAGTGCCGGGCCGGCGCGGACTTCGCGATCACCCAGATGTTCTTCCGCGTCGAGGACTACCTGCGGCTGCGCGACCGGGTGGTCGCCCGCGGCTGCGACGTCCCGGTGATCGCCGGGGTCATGCCGGTGACCAACGCCAAGCAGATCACCCGGATCGTGCAGCTGTCGGGCCAGGCCTTCCCGGAGGACCTGGCCGCCCGTTTCGCCGAGCTCGACGGCGACTCACCCGGGGACAGGGCGGCGGTGCGGGCCTACGGCGTGGAGGTGGCGACGGCGATGTGCCGGCGCCTGCTGGACGAGGGCGTGCCCGGCATCCACTTCATCACCATGAACCGGTCGACGGCGACGCGGGAGGTCTTCACCAACCTCACCGACGCCGGCACCGGAATGTCGGTGCCCTCCCCGCTGGCCGCCACCTCTCAGCGACCCGGCACCAGGGCTCCCCAGCTGAACTGCGCTCCCGGGGCATAGGCCGCGTCCGAGGGGAGTACCAGCCGGTCGCGACTGAGCTGGTCGAGCGTCCTGACCGGTATGGAGTTCCGACGCATGCTGGCCGAGAAGACGTCCAGCACGTGCCCGTGCGCGGCGAGCGGCTGGTCGCCCGTGTGGAACTCGTACCACCACTGACCGTTCATGTACTTCGGCAGATCGTCTGCGAGCGTGGTGGGGTCGAGTCCGGTCGCATCGGCCACCGCATCGGCGATGCCCAGCGTCTGGATGGCGTGATGGAGGACCTGCCGCGCCGCCATGCCGGGCAGCACCCGCTTGCCGGCGGCTATCGCGGAGTAGGCGATGGGAGACCCGAGCTCCGGGGAGATCCACACGCGCTCGTTGGCGACGTACGCCAGAGGCCTCACCGGACCGTCGACACCCTCGACCCGAACCCCGGGGACGGCGGCCAGTGAGTACATGCCGGAGGTGAGGCCCTCGCTGTCGTTCATCGCCCGGAGCTGGTCGTCGTCGAGCAGGAGCACGAACACGTCCACGGTGGTGTCCCGGACGTACTCACGCGCCAGCAGCAGCTCTCCGTACAGGTAGCCCTGACCGTGCAGCCCGCACGCGACCACGTCGGCTCCTGCCAACCTCCCCCGCAGGACGGGCACCGGGCCGCCGGCCCCGTAGTTCTGCAACTTGATGTGCACTGTCGCAGGGTTCCGGTTCGCTCCGTAGGCAACCACCGGCGTGCGCATCGAGAGGTCGCACGCCCCGTCCGCTCTCAGCAGTTCCTCCAGGGGGCGCCGACCGTCCATGGCGACGTGGTAGGTCGACGAGGATCGGTCCGCCACCACGGGGAGCACGTGCTCGTTCCGCAGGAGGTAGGAGTAGGCCGGGCAGTCCCCCGGATAGCTCTGGGGGAAGAGCCGGGCCGGTCGCCATGACGCAACCGGGGCCTCGCGTGGTGCTCCCGAGTTCGCCGCACCCTGCACCCACACCACCCCTTCTCCGTGCGTTAGGAAGTGCCCGCCCGCGTGCGTGCGGCGTCACCGGGAGCGGTCGCGCCGGCTGCAGGCTGCCAATCCCACTGCAGCCGGTACTTCGCCCGGTGCGGCAAGGAGCCGGCATCGTCCCGGAACACCCGCCAGTACAGACACTGACCGCCATCGAGCACGACGGGGCGGTTGTCCTCCACGCGCGCCCAGTGGTCACGAACGGTGTTCTCCTCGCCGACTGCGCTGACGCACGGGTAGGACGGCGAGAACAGGATGACGAACGTCAAGGACACGGTCGATCGGTCGATGTGCGTCTCGAACGACTCGTGGTCCGCTTGGTCGAACGCCCCCCGGTAGACGATCTGGTTCGTCACCCGTGACACGTGGTCCACGGAGAGGGTGTCGAGGTCCACACCGAGCCCGTAGCACTTCGCCACGAGCCCCTTCTTCAGCGGGGAGTGGGGTTGCAGTTCATCCCACTTCCAGATGTGGTCCTTGCTCGTCACGCCGTCGAAGTCGCCGCTGGTGGCATAGCAGAACACCACGCCGTTCCCCGAGCTCCTCTCCCGCACGATCAGGTGTGAGTCCGTGAGGACTGCGTGTCCACCGCCGGCTCGCCCGCCCAGATCCGGGGAACTGCGGAGATCGAGCACCTTGATGACGTCCAGGGCCGAGAAGGAGTCCTTCTCGGTGATGCCTCTGACGTCGAGGTCGTTTCCCTTGATCTTGCTGCGTCGACGATCGTCCCGCTTCCTGCCCTGGTATCTGGCCGTGATGTAGGCCGACGCCAGTGTGGCGAGGGCTCCGAGCGCGCCCACGCCGATGGCGACCCAGTCCGGGCCCGGCTCCTCCCCGTCCGCGACTGCGACGAGCGTCATCGCGCCGATCACCGTGTCGATCACCGTGTCGATCAGGCCCTCGACACCCATGTGGAGTCACCCCCTGCGGAAACGACGCGTCCTGCTCCACCAGGCTCCGGATCGGGACCGTGGGCGACGTGGCACCGCGAGGTGGCACGGGCGCGGGCCGCGTGTCGGCGACGACGTCCGGGGCCTTCCGGTCCCACCCCGCCCTGCGGTCGCCGCCGCCGCCCGTGCCTGCAGGTGCTCGGCCGACGACCCGGCCGAAACGCCGCAGTCGACGTGGATGGCGGCTCCGTCAGCTCGGTCACCGATCCCGCACCCCCTCAGGCTGGCCGGACACCCCTCCTGGAGCCAGGCGGCGGGTCCTGCCCTCAAGGAGGGCTGCTCGTGCCGACCTGATACCGGACAGGTGCAGCGTCAGTGGCTCACGTCACCACCGCGTCACGAGGGACCGCCCTCGGCCACCACGTCACCGCGACGCCGGCGAACAGGAGCCGGCTGGTCGTGGCCGGTGGTCACACGCGAGGTGCGCGACGACCAGGTCCGTCATCGGCTGCGCCGCGGCAGCCCGCGGCAGGCGACCCCCGGCCCTCGACGCGTCGGCCTACACCGTCACCGGGCCGCTCTCCAGCAGCTCCGCGGTGTGCCGGGCCGCCCGGCGCAGCGCCTCCCGCTCGGCCGCGTAGCCGCCCAGGACGCCGACCACCGGCAGGTTGGCCAGCGCGCGGGCGCCGAGGCGGCCCTTCGGGCGCGCGTCGAGCGCCGCGTCGATGCGGCTGAGCAGCCGGGCGGCGCGCCAGACGGTGCGCGCGGCGCCGCGCAGCCCGGCCCGGTCGTCGCGGGCGCCGAGCGCGGCCTCGGCGTAGGTGCCGCGGACCCGCTCGAGCAGCGGGCGCACCCGCTCGGCGGGCAGGTCGCGGGCCAGCAGCACCCGCGCCAGCAGCGACACCCGCTCGGCGGGGTCGGCGACGCCGTGCTCACCGGCCACGCCGAGGACCACCAGCGACTGCACCGCCGTCCCCACGGTGTTCTGCAGCGGCAGGACGTCGGCGAGCCGGCCGACCAGCCGCGGCAGGCCGCCGGCCACCGCGGCCACCCGGGAGGCCCGGTCGGCCCACCAGTCGTCGCGCTCGGCGGCCGGCAGCTCCGGCGGGCGGCCCAGCCGGGTGACGAGGGGGCCGGTCAGCCGGTCGAGCCGGCGCAGGACGTCGACGACGACGGCGTCGCTGAGGGGAGGGGCCATGACCTGCGCATACCCGCCGCCGGGCCGCCCTCACGTGGGTGTTGCGGGCCGGTCGTAGCGTGGCCGCATGGCCGGACGGGGGCACGGGCGCGCCCGCCGCTGGGCGCTCGTCGTCGCGCTGCTGGCCGTGCTGCTGTCGCTGCCCGCGGTCGTCGGCGCGCTGCCGGCCGAGGACGCCGGCACGACCGCGCCCGACCTCCGCGACGCCGTCCTCGCCAGCGCCGGTGTCGCCTTCTCCGGCTACGCGGTCTCGGCCGGCGGGCTGGCCCTGCCGGTGAGCGACCAGCTGCCCGCCGTCGCCGACCTGCTCAGCGACCGCACGACCCTGCGGGTGTGGTGGCGCGGGCCCGAGGAGCACCGGGTCGACGTCGTCACCGCGGCGGGGGAGACCGGGGTGCACGTCGACCCCGCCGGCACGTGGACCTGGGAGTACGAGTCGGCGACCGCCCGGCGCAGCGACCCGGCGCCGCTCGCGCTGCCCGCGCCGCCGGACCTCGTCCCCGCCGCGCTGGGCCGGCGGCTGCTGTCGGAGGCCGCCGACGACGAGCTCTCCCGCATCGGCGCCCGCCGGGTGGCCGGCCGCGACGCCCTCGGCCTGCGGCTGGTGCCCGCCGCGCCCGCGGCCTCGGTGGCCCGCGTCGACGTCTGGGCCGACGCCGGGACGGGCCTGCCGCTGGCCGTCGAGGTGGTGGCCGACGGCGCGTCGGTCCCGGCCCTCGACACCCGCTTCCTCGACCTGGACCTGACCACCCCGGCGGCCGGCGTCGTCGCGTTCGCCCCGCCGCCCGGCGCCCGCGTGCGGCCCGGCGAGGACACCGACGGGCTGCTGCGGGAGGCCGACCGGCGGCTGGCGGAGGTCGCGCTGCCCGACGTGCTGGCCGGTCTCGCCCGCCGCCCGCTGGCCGGGGCGCCGGGGGCGGTCGGCGTCTACGGCAGCGGGGTGACGCTGCTGGCGGTGGCGCCGGTGCCGGGCCGGTTCGCCGCCGGGCTCCGGCAGGCGCTGGCCGCCGCGCCGGACGCCGTCCGCGACGAGCGCGGCACCCGCGTGGCCGCCGGCCCGCTCGGGCTGATGCTGGTGGAGCCGCCCGGCCGCGGCGCCTACGTCCTCACCGGCACGGTCACCCTCGACGCGCTCGCCGACGCCGCGGGCGCCCTGACCGGGGCGCCGTCGTGACGTCGGTCGTCCTCACCCGCGGCCTGGTCAAGCAGTACGGCCGGGTGCGCGCCGTCGACGGCATCGACCTCGACGTCCGCACCGGTGACGTCTACGGCTTCCTCGGCGCCAACGGCTCGGGCAAGACGACGACGGTGCGCGTGCTGCTGGGCCTGGTGCTGCCCACCCGCGGCGAGGTGGAGCTGCTCGGCGGGCGGATGCCGCGCGCCGGTCGGCGGGTGCTGCCGCGGGTCGGCGCGCTCATCGAGGGCCCGGCGCACCACCGGCACCTGTCCGGCGCGGCGAACCTCTCGCTGCTCGACGCCGCGGGTCCCGGCGGGTCGCGCCGCACCCGGCGGGAGCGGATCGCCGAGGTGCTCGACCAGGTGGGCCTCGGCGGGGTGGGCCGCCGCCCGGTCGGCGCCTACTCGCTCGGCATGCGCCAGCGGCTGGGCCTGGCCGGCGCGCTGCTGCGCCGGCCGGAGCTGCTGGTCCTCGACGAGCCGACCAACGGGCTGGACCCGCAGGGCATCTCCGAGATCCGCGAGCTGCTGCTCGAGCTCAACCGCGGCGGGACGACGGTGTTCCTCTCCAGCCACCTGCTGGCCGAGGTCGAGCAGCTGTGCACCCGCGTGGGCGTGCTCGACCGCGGCCGGCTCGTGCTGCAGGACGACGTGGCCCGGCTCACCGCCCCGACCGGCGCCACCCTCGTCGACACCCCGGCGCCCGAGCGGGTGCGCGCGCTCCTCGACGGGCGGGTGCTCGCCGCCGACGGCGGCCGCCTGGTGGTCCGCGGGGCCGACCCGGCGGAGGTCAACGCGCTGCTGGTGGGCGCCGGGGTGCCGGTGACCGGGCTGGCGCTGCAGCGGCCGACCCTGGAGGAGGTGGTGCTGGCCGCCGCCGGCACCAGCGCGGACCGGGTGGACCGGTCGTGATCGGCGTCGAGCTGCGCAAGATGTTCCGCCGGCCGCGCACCTGGACGACGATCGCCGTCCTCAACGCGCTGCCGGTGCTGGTCGCCGTGCTGCTGCAGCTCACCGACCTCGCGCCGCGGCCGGGGGAGGGGCCGCCGTTCCTGTCGGCGGTGCTCACCAACGGACAGCTGTTCCCGCTGGCGGCGCTGGCGATCGTGCTGCCGCTGTTCCTGCCGATCGCCGTCGCGGTGGTCAGCGGGGACGCCGTCGCCGGGGAGGCCCAGGCCGGCACGCTGCGCTACCTGCTCGCCCGCCCGGCCGGGCGCACCCGGCTGCTGGTGGCCAAGCTGGTCGCGGTGCTGGCCTTCGTCGTCGTCACGGTCGTGGTGGTGGCCGCGGTCGGCTACGTCGTCGGCACGACCCTGTTCGACGCCCAGCCGGTGGCCGGCGGGACGTCGGTGTCGGGGACCTCCCTCACCGCGGAGGAGCTGGCCGGCCGGACGCTGCTGGCCATCGGCTACGTCGCGGTGTCCATGCTCGGCGTCGCCGCGTTCGGGCTGTTCTTCTCCACGCTCACCGACTCGCCGCTGGCCGCCGCCCTCGGTGCGCTGGCGGTGCTGGTGACCTCGTCGCTGCTGTTCACCCTGGACGCCGCCTCGCCGATCGCGCCGTACCTGCCCACGCGGTACTGGCTGGCCTTCGTCGACCTGTTCCGCGACCCGGTCCTGTGGCGCGACGTCGTCCGCGGGCTGGCCCTGCAGGGCGTCTACGTGGGCGTGCTGCTCACCGCGGCGTGGGCGAACTTCACCACCAAGGACATCACCAGCTAGGTCCCGACGGGGACGCCGGGCGGGTGCACGAGCCGGCGGGGCGGAGGCGACGTCCTCCCGCACCGGAGCGCGTCCTCCCGCACCGCCCACGGTCGGGGAGGACACGCGACGACCAGGTCACCTGATCACCGCGCGGGCGGTCAGCCGCCGAGGCGGGCGCAGTCGGCGGGGCCGAGCTCCAGGGGGTCGCCGGGTGCCAGCTCGGCCAGCACGATCGCCTGGACCAGCGGGTCGCCGGGCAGCCGGCCGTGGTCGACCCGCGCGGCGGCGCACACCGACTGCACCTGCACGTTGACCGCGCCGTCGAGGCGGGCAGAGTCCGGCGGGGTCACCGTCTGGTCCTGCGCCGTCCACACCGACACCCACGTCGGCCCGGCCGGCGTCTCGTCGCCGGCGTTGAGGTCGTCGAGCAGCGGGCTGTCGGTGGCCAGCTGCCGGCACGCCTCCGGGCACTGGCCGGGTGCGACGTCGCCGGCCAGGTCGGCCAGCGTGGTGCCGTGGTGCGGAGCGCCGAGGGTGAGCACCCGCCGGGCGACGGCGGCCCCCCCGTCGGCGGCCCACAGCCGGGCGACCACACCCCCCGCCGAGTAGCCGACGACGTCGACGCTGCCGGCGCCCGTGCGCTGCAGGGCGGCCTCGACGGCGGCGTCCAGGGCGTCGGCGGAGGCGGCGAGGTCACCGGTGCCGCCGCCGGGGACGGCGACCACGGTGGCGTCGCGGCCCTCGGCGGTCAGCCGGTCGGCCAGCGACGCCAGCGAGCGGGTCGAGCCGCCGTAACCGGGCACCAGCAGGACCGGTCCGGGCTCTTCCTGCGACACCGGGGCGGCCGGTGCCGGGGCGTCCGCGCGGGCGGACAGCAGCAGCGCCGTCCCGGCGACGGCGGCGGCGACGACCAGGGCGAGCAGCACCAGGACCAGGCGGCGGCGGGCGGGGGCGAGGCCGGCGAGCACGCTCCCACTGTCCCCGGTCTCGCCCGGCGGCGGCGGGGCTGGTGGACTGCGCCGGTGGGAGCGCGACCGTGCTGAGCCGCGAGGAGTACCTCGCCGAGTGGTCGCGCTGGCACGGCGGCACCGACCCGGCGGCCAGCCGGCTCGTGCACGGCTGGCTGTCGCTGGCCTACGCGCTGGCCCGGTCGGTGGCCTGGCTGCCGCCGCTGGCCGCGACCGCCCTGGGGCTGGGAGTGGCGCTGGCCGCGGTCGGCCCGGCGCTCGCCGGCGGGGCGTGGCTCGTCGCGGCGGGCCTGCTGGTCGGGCTCTCGGGGCTGCTGGACTCCCTCGACGGCGCGCTCGCCCTGGCCGGCGGGCGCGCCTCGCGGCGCGGGTACGTCCTCGACTCCGCCGTCGACCGGCTCACCGAGGCCGGGTACGCGCTCACCCTGTGGGTCGCCGGGGCGCCGGGCTGGCTGGCCGCGCTGTTCGGCGCGCTGTGCTGGCTGCCCGACTACCTGCGCGCCCGCGCCGGGCAGGCGGGCGTGGCCGAGACCGGGGCGATCTCGGTGTGGGAGCGGCCCACCCGGGTCGTGATGACCGCCCTCACCGTGGGCGGGGCCGGGATCGTCGCCGCGACCGGGCTGGCGGAGGCGGCCGGGGTCGCCGACGGCCCGGCGGTCGTGGTGACCGCCGGGGCCGCCGCGGGCGCCGTCCTCGGGGTGGTGGGCACCGCCCAGCTCGGGTTCTCGCTGCGGCGGGCGCTGGGCGACTGACCGGTCACCCACCGGGAGGGCGCCCACGCCGGGCGGCGCGCTCCCGGTCGGGCTGCCTAGGGTGGGCCTGCGCCACCGTCCCGGCCGCCGCGCGGCCCTCGCCCCCGCCGCGGGTCCCGCGGCCGTCCGTCCCCACCGTCCGAGGAGCCCCCGTGCCCGTCGTCGTCACCGGCTCCATCGCCACCGACCACCTGATGACCTTCCCGGGCCGGTTCACCGACCAGTTCGTCGAGGGCCAGATGGAGAACGTCTCGCTGTCGTTCCTGGTCGACGACCTCATCCAGCACCGCGGGGGCGCCGGGGCGAACATGGCCTACGGGCTGGGGCTGCTGGGCCTGTCCCCGGTGCTGGTCGGCTCGGTGGGCAGCGACTTCGCCGACTACGACGCCTGGCTGACCCGCCACGGGGTGGACACCCGGGACGTGCGCTGGTCCGAGCTCAAGCACACCGCGCGGTTCGTGTGCACCACCGACGCGGTGAACAACCAGATCGCGTCGTTCTACTCGGGCGCGATGAGCGAGGCCGGCCAGATCGAGCTCGCGCCGGTGTGCGACCGCGTCGGCACCCCCGACCTCGTCGTGATCGGGCCCAACGACCCGACGGCGATGGTGCGCCACACCCGCGAGTGCCGGGAGCGCGGCATCGCCTTCGCCGCCGACCCCAGCCAGCAGCTGGCCTGGGCCGACGGCGAGATGATCCGCGACCTGGTCGACGGCGCCGACCTGCTGTTCACCAACGAGTACGAGTCCGCGCTGCTCATGCAGAAGACCGGCTGGGACGCCGCCGAGATCCTGGGCCGGGTCGGCACCTGGGTGACCACCCGCGCGGCCAACGGCGTGCTCGTCCGCGCGGCCGGGGCCGACCCGATCGAGGTCATCGCCGTCCCCGAGACCAAGCCGGTGGAGCCCACCGGCGGCGGCGACGCGCTGCGGGCCGGGTTCATCGCCGGCCGCACGTGGGGGCTGGGCCTCGAGCGGGCCACCCAGCTCGGCTCGGCGGTGGCCACCGAGGCCGTCGAGGTGGTCGGCACCCAGGAGTACGAGCTGCGCCGCGAGCCGTTCCTCGAGCGGTTCGCCGCGGCCTTCGGCGACGAGGCCGCCGCCGAGGTGGCCGAGCACCTGCCCCGCTGAGCGGTCAGCCGCCGCGGACCTGCTCGCCGATCGCGGGGTCCCCGGCCCACGTCGTGTAGGGGATCCGCGGGATCACCTTCACCTCGCCGACGGTGCACCACTCGTTGCCGCCGAGGCGGGCCAGCGGCCGCAGCTCCTCGATGCGCGGCCGGCCGTCCCGGACGGCGTCGCTGACCACGCTCACCCACTGCACGCGGCCGAAGACGACGGTGCTGTCGCCGAGCCGCAGCGTCGCGTGCAGCGTGCACTCGATGCTCACCGGCGACTGCGCCACCCGCATCGCGGCGACGCGCTCGCTGGGCTCGAGCCGCACACCGGCGTGCTCGGCCTCGCTCTGGTCCGGCGGGAAGTCGGTGCCGGTGGCGTTGGCCTGCTCGAACAGGTCCTCGGGCACCAGGTTGACGGTGAAGTCGCCGGTCGCCTCGACGTTGTTCAGCGAGTCCTTGCGGCCCACCGACGTGAACTGCACGACCGGCGGCTGCACGCACGCCACCGTGTAGAAGGAGTGCGGCGCCAGGTTGTGCACGCCCTCGGCCGAGCGGGTGAGCACCCACGCGATCGGCCGCGGCACCACGATCGAGTTCATCACCCGGTAGAAGTCCGACGGGCGCATCCCCGCCGGGTCGAACGGCGTCCGCGGGCGGCTGCTCTCGGGGGTGGTCACGCCCCCATCCTCGCCCGGCCGCGCACGGCTCACCCGCCGAGGACGCGGCCCCGCCAGGTCAGCGTGCCCCGCCGGTGCCCGGCCACCGACCCGGCCAGCAGCACGTCGAGGGCCAGCAGCGACAGCGGGTGGGCCAGCGCGTCGGGCCAGACCCGCCCACCGGTCGCCGCCGCGCTCACCGCCCGCCCGGCCACTCCGGCCAGGTAGCCGGCCAGCCCGGCCCGGGAGCCGCGCAGCGCGGCCAGGGCCGGCACCACCCCGACGGCGGTCAGCACCGCGGCCGCGGCCACGCCGGCGGCCGGGGAGCCGCCGACCGAGGCCCACAGCGACTTGCCGTAGCCCGCGCGCATCGCCGCCCAGCCGTCGTACATCCGGCACTCGGCCAGCGCGGCGCCGGCGGCCGGGACCGCCCGGCCGCCCGACCGCTTCACCGCGCGGGCCAGGGCGACGTCCTCGACCACCTCGTCGCGCACCGCCGCGTGCCCGCGGGCGCGCAGGTACCCGCGGCGGGTCAGCGCGAGGAACTGGCCGTTGGCCGCGGTCAGCGACGGCCGCGGCGAGCGCTCGGCGGCCCGCAGCGGCAGCGTCGTCATCCACAGCCACGGCGACAGCGGCTGCACCAGCCGCTCGGCGAGGGTGCCGGCCACCGGACGCGGCCACGGCGAGACCAGGTCGAGGCCGTGCGCGTCGAGCAGCCACACCGCCGCGGCCACGGCGTCGGGGGTCAGGCGGACGTCGGCGTCGACGAAGACCAGGACGCCGTCCTCGGTCATCGTCCGCGCGCCCACCCAGCAGGCGTGCGGCTTGCCCAGCCAGCCCGCCGGCGGGGGAGGGGCGGTCACCAGCCGCACCCGCGGGTCCTCGACCGAGCCGACGACGTCGGCGGTGCCGTCGGTGGAGCCGTCGTCGACGACGACCACCCGCAGGCGCGGCACGCCGCGCGAGGCCAGGACCGCGGCCAGGCAGCCGCCGACCTGCGCCTCCTCGTCGCGCACCGGGACGACGACGGTGACCGGCCGGGTCACCTCCGGCGGGTCGGCCGGGGGACGGCGCAGCAGTCGGGCGTTGACCGCGGCGTGCGCGGCGCCGGCGACGGCCAGCCCGGTCAGACCCCGGAGCAGGACCCGCGGCGCCGGACCGCTCACGGACGGCGGGCCTGCACGGCCAGCGTGACCAGCACCGGTACCGACAGGGCCGCACCCCAGGCCGCCGAGCCGGGCAGGTCCAGCCACAGCGCGTGCGCCAGCGCACCGCCGGGCACCATCCACGCGATCACCAGCAGCGGGGCGGCCACGGCGGCCCCGGAGCCGGCGCGCGGACCGCCGGGCAGCGCGGTGCGCGCGACGGCGAGGTCGAGCAGCGACATGAGCACCAGGCCGGCCAGCAGCCAGCCGCCGAGGTTGGTCAGCGGCACGGTGTCGATGCCCGGCAGGCCCGGCTGCGGCTGCGCCCAGGTCCAGTAGCCGGCCTGCACCAGCTGCGGGTCGAGGACGACGTCCCAGCCGGCGAACACCGCGGCGGCCACGACGACCCGCGCGGCCCGCTGCCGGCCGGGCCGGACCCGGCGGGTGAGCACCACGGCCAGGACCCGGCTCGGCCACGCCATCATCAGCCAGGCCAGCGGCACGAGGAACGGGACGCGCAGCAGCGTGGGGCCGAGCGCGTCGCTGTAGGTGTAGGGGCCGTAGGGGACGCCGGTGGCCGTCCCCACCGCCTCGAAGGCCACCGCGGCGACGACGACCAGCCCGAGGACCGCGGCCGCGGTGCGGGCGCCGTGCGCGGCCGCCGCGGAGGTCACCGAGACCGCCGAGCCCACCAGCACGATCGTCCAGGACACCGCGTCGCGGGCGGCGCCGTCGGTGAGGGGGTAGGCGATCGCGGCGAGGACGAGCAGCACGGCCAGCGCGAGCGGGAGCCGGGCCCACGCCGGGGCGCCGGCCCGCCGGAGGTGCGCCGTCGCGGCGCTCACCGGGCGCGGGCCGTGCGCACCAGCCGCCCGACCGTGCCCTGCACGCGGGCCCGGGCGCGGGGGAGCCGGCCGCGGTCGGCCAGCACCACGCGCGCCGCCGTCCGGCCGGAGTTGCCCGAGACCCCGCCGCCGGGGTGGGTGGAGGCGCCGGCCAGGTACAGCCCGCCCAGGCCGGGGACGCGGTAGCCCGACAGCGCCGGCGTCGGCCGGAACGCGAACATGCTGGCCAGGCCCATCTCCACGTGCATGACGTTGCCGCGCAGCAGCGACAGCTCCCGCTCCAGCAGCAGCGGGGTCTGCACGTAGAGCTGCCGCACCGAGCCGGCGAAGCCGGGCGCGAACCGGTCGACCGCCGCGACCAGCCGCTGCGCCTCGGTCTCGGCGAGGGCGTCCCAGTCCCCGCCGTCGGCGAGGGCGTAGGGGTACCACTGCCCCCAGACGGTGACCACGTGCTGCCCGGGCGGGGCGAGGGTGTCGTCGCTCGCGGAGAAGGACATCGCCAGCGGCACCGGCTCGCGCGGCAGCCGGCCGGCCAGCCAGTCGCCGTGCGCGGCGGCCAGCTGCGCCCGGTCGGTGCACAGCAGCTGCAGCCCCTGCGCGGAGACCGCCGGGTCGACGCCGGGATAGGCGGGCAGCGCGTCGGTGAGCGCCCGCAGCACCAGCCCGAACCCGTTGCCGACCGGCGGCGCGGCGTCGGCCAGCGCCGCCGGGGCGTGCTCGCCGGCGAGGTCGCGGGTGGCCAGCACGTGGCAGGCGGCCACGACCACCGGGGCGTGCACCCGCCGTCCCGACGTCGTCTCCACGCCGGTCACCCGGCCGCCGTCGACGAGCAACCGCGCGGCGCCGTCGCCGAGGGTCACCCGGCCGCCGTCGGACTCCAGCCGGGCGCGCAGCGCCGCCGTCAGACCGCCCGAGCCGCCCACCGGGTGGCCCGGCGGGACGTCGTGCAGCAGCGCCACCCAGGCGACCATCGCCGCGGTGCCCGGCTCGGACATCGGCGGGCCGGACTGCGCGCCGAACCAGGCCAGCGCCGCCTTGAGCCGCTCGCTGGTGAACCAGCGGTCGAGCAGCGCGTCGCCGGAGCCGAGGAAGTCGACGGCGAGGTCGCCGCCGGGCGTGCGCGGGGCGTCGCCGGTGGGCGCGCCGAGCGGCCAGAACGCGCGGACCAGGCCCAGCGGGGTGGGCCGGCGGCCGAAGGAGTCGACGACGGCGCGGCTGCGGGGGCCCCACACGCCGACGAAGCGGCGGTAGGCGGCGGCGTCGTCCTCGCCGCAGGCGGCGGCGATCGAGGCGCAGGTGGCGTCGAGGTCGACGGAGAGGACCAGCGGCCGGCCGTCCGGGCCGGGGTCGCCGGGGACCGGCGCGGGGGCGAACCCCCACGGGTCGCAGTCGAGGTAGCGCAGCCCGTGGACGGCGAGGTCGAGCTCCTCGACGACGCCGCTGTGCCGGACGATGACGTGGGCGCTGGAGCCGCGGTCCACGCGGACGCCGGGCCAGCGCTCGACGGTCGACACCGCGCCGCCGAGCACCTCGTCGCGCTCGACCACCTCGACCGAGAGCCCCGCGCGGGCGAGGTAGCAGGCGGCGACCAGCCCGTTGTGGCCCGCGCCGACGACGACGGCGTCGACGCCGCGGTCGGGCTCCGGCACGCCGGTCAGGACGCGCTCGCGCGCAGCGGGAGCCGGGCGCCGAGGATGGCGAACGGGCGGGCGTCGCCGGGGAAGTGGTGGCCGCGGGCGAGGTCGACGAACCCGTCGGCGTGGTACAGCCGGAAGGCCTTGGTGTCGGCGTCGGGCGTGGACAGCAGCGCCGCCGGGGCGGGGACGCCCTCGACCAGCGCGTGCAGCAGCCGGCGGCCCAGGCCGCGGCTCTGCGCCTGGGGGTGCACGTGCAGCTCGCACACCTCGAAGGCGCCGGGCAGCCAGCGCTTGGCGGTGCGCCGGTCCAGCGCGGCGCGCACCTGGTCGTGCCACCACTGGCCGGGGGCGATGAGGTAGCCGTAGCCGAACCCGACCAGCTGCTCGCCGTCGGGGGTGGCGGCGAAGGCGCCGACGGCCCGGAACCCGGGGCGCTCGGTGTGCTGGACGGCGTAGCCGTAGCGGCCGGCCACCACCGAGGCGTCGTAGCCCATCGCCTCGCCGTAGATGGACAGCGCCTCGTGCATGTGGTCGCGCAACCACCCGACGGGGAGCTCGGTCACCCGCGTCGCGGGTGTCGTGCCGGTCACGGTTCCCTCCTCGCTCACGGACCCACCGCCGCGGGGTCCGGGGTGGTCGTGGTGCTCGCGGTCCGCGCCGGCCCGTCGCCGACCTCCGCGGCGGTACCGGCGGTCAGCCGCAGCAGCTCGTCGTAGCTGGTGGGGAAGACCGCGGACGGGTGCCCGGCCGCGGCCCAGACGCGCTCGTGGCGGGCCAGCTCGACGTCGACCAGCGTGCCGATGGGCGCGGGGTGGCCGAGGGGGGCCACCCCGCCGATGGGCTGGCCGGTGTGCGCGCGGACGAAGTCGGCCGAGGCGCGGTCGACGCGGAGGACGCCCAGCAGCGCGGCGACCTTCCCGACGTCGACCCGGTGCGCGCCGCTGGTGAGCACCAGCAGCGGCGCGCCGCCGACGTCGAAGACCAGGCTGTTGGCGATCGCCCCGACCGGGACGCCGAGCGCGGCGGCGGCCTCGGCGGCGGTGTGCGCGCCGGACGGGAGCTCGTGGACCCGCCCGACGGCGCCGGCCCCGGCGAGGAGGTCGGCGAACGCGGCCACCCGGGGGTGGGTGGGGCGGCTCATGGGGTCGATCCTGCCACCGCTGTCGGTGCCTCGCCGTACCGTCCGGCGCGCACGGAGGGGGAGGGAGCGGGTGGTCCTCCTCCCGGGCGGGTCCGGCTTGACGCGATCGGCGGGGTCGGGTGTACTCGACCTGTTCGAACAGGCGTTCGAACGGCCGGCCACCGCTCCCGGGACCTTCCCCGCCCGGGCGGAGGCCGGCCGATCAGGAGCACGGGGTGGGGAGTCGGGCATGAGCCGGGTGCTGGGTGAGGTCGGCGAGCGGGTCGGCGAGGAGGTGCGGGTCGAGCGGGGTCCGCTCGGTCCCGCGCAGTTCTGGCGCGGGCAGTGGCGCTACGTCGTCGGTGAGCTGCTCGACTCGTGGGTGGAGACCGCGCCCTGGTGGCAGCGGCCCGCCGACACCCCCGGCGGCGCCTCGGCCGACCTGGTCGCCCCCCGCGAGGTGTTCCGGGTCGAGGCGGTGCGGGCCGGGCGCTCGCGGATGAGTTTCGCCGGGGTCTACGACCTGTGCTGGGACGCCGCCGACAACCGGTGGTCGCTCGTGCGGGTGCACGACTGATGGGCGCCGCGCACGCCATGGCCGACCAGCTGCCCCTGCCCCCGCCGCTGCCGGCGGCCGCGGCCCAGCTGCTCGACCAGGCCACCCGGGCGCTGGGCGAGGCCGCCCGCGCCACCGACGCGCGGGAGCGCTACGCCACCGCCCACCTGGGTGCGCTCCGGGCGGCCGCGGCGGTGCTCGCCGCCCGCACCCGGCCGGAGAGCGGCCGCCGCCGGCCGCGCAGCGCCTGGGTGCTGCTCGAGCAGGTCGCCCCGGAGCTGGGGGAGTGGGCCACCTTCTTCGCCGCCGGTGCCGCCAAGCGCGCCGCGGCCGAGGCCGGGCTGTCCCGCGCGGTCACCGAGCGCGAGGCCGACGACCTGGTCCGCGACGTCGGCTCCTTCCTCGCCGTGGTCGAGGACCTGCTCGGCCGCACCCCCGAGCCGGCTCCGCGTCCGCGGGTGGTCGGCGGCACCGCCCACCGTCCCGTCCGCGGGCGGTGACCGGCGACCCCTTCGTCCACCTGCACGTCGCCTCCGGGTACTCCCTGCGGTACGGGGCCAACCACCCCGCCGACCTGGTGGCGCGCGCCGCCGAGCACGGCATGACGGCGCTGGCGCTGACCGACCGGGACGGCCTCTACGGTGCGGTGAAGTTCGCGCTCGCCTGCCGGTCGGCGGGGCTGCGGCCGTTGTTCGGAGTCGACCTCGCGGTCGTCCCCGCGGTGGACACCGCCGTGCCGCCGGCCCGGGCGCAGGTGCTGGGCGACGACGACGAGCTGTCCGCGCGCAGGGCGGCGCGCCAGCGCGCAGGTGAGCAGGGCGCGGGCGGACGGGGTGACGCGGGGCGGGCGACCCCTGCCCGGCGCAGCCCGGTGCGCGGTGGGGCCGGCGTGGACCCGCGGCTGCCGCGGGTCACCTTCCTCGCCCGCGACGGCGCCGGCTGGCGCTCGCTGTGCCGGCTGACCAGCGCCACGCACCTGCGCGGCACCCGCGGGGAGCCGGTCGCCTCGCTGGCGATGGCCGCCGAGCACACCCCGGGCCTGGTCGCCGTGCTGGGGCCGGACTCGCCGGTGGGCCGGGCGCTGGCCGCTGGGCGGGCCGACGTCGCCTCCGCCCGGCTGTCGGCCTGGCGCTCGGTGTTCGGTCCCGGCTCGCTGGTGGTCGAGCTGGTGCACCACCGCGGCCGGGGCGACCGCTCCCGCGCGCAGCGGCTGATGCGCTTCGCCGCCGAGGAGGGCGTGCCGGTGGTGCTCACCAACGCCGTCCGGTACGTCGACGCCCTCGACGCGCCGACCGCCGACGTCCTCGACGCCTCCCGGCGGCTGGTCGCCCTCGACTCCCGGCACGTCGACCGGCGCACCGCGGAGGGGTACCTGAAGTCGGGCAAGGAGATGGCCGAGGTCGCCGAGGACCTCGCCGGCCCGGACCGCGACGCGGCGCTGCGGCTGCTCGAGCGCACCGCCCGGCTGGCCGAGCAGTGCGCCGTCGACGTCGCCGGCGACCTCGGCGTGGGGTCGGTCCGCTATCCCGAGCTCGACGTCGTCACCGCGCCCGGCGAGCGGGGGACGAGCCCGTCCCAGGTGCTGCGCGCCCGCTGCGAGGCGGGGCTGGGCCGGCGGGGGGTGGCGCCCACCGGCGAGGTCACCCGGCGGCTGGACGACGAGCTCGCCGTCATCGACGCCCTCGGCTACCCGTCCTACTTCCTCACCGTCGCCGACGTGGTCGACCTCATCAGGGGCCTGCGGGTCCGCGCCGCGGCCCGGGGGTCGGGCGCGGGCAGCCTGGTCACCTACCTGCTCGGCATCTCCGACGTCGACCCGATCCGCTACGGCCTGCTGATGGAGCGGTTTCTCTCCCCGCTGCGCCACCAGCTGCCCGACGTCGACATCGACGTGGAGTCCGCCCGGCGGATGGAGGTCTACGACGCGGTCATCGACCGCTTCGGCGCCCACCGGGTCAGCTGCATCTCGATGATGGACACCTACCGGGTCCGGCACGCCATCCGCGACGTCGGCGCCGCGCTCGGGCTGCCGCCGGCCGAGGTCGACGCCGTCGCCAAGGCCTTCCCGCACATCCGGGCCAACCAGGTGCACGCCGCGCTGCGCGACCTGCCGGAGCTGCGGGCCAGCCGGCTCGGCTCGCGCCGCGGCGGCGGCACCGGCGACCTCGACCTGCTCTTCGACCTCGTCGCCCGGCTCGACGGCCTGCCCCGGCACATCGCGCTGCACCCGTGCGGCGTGCTGCTGTCGGACGCGACGCTGCTCGACCGCACGCCGGTGGAGAGCAGCTACCTCGGCTACCCGATGAGCCAGTTCGACAAGGACGACGTCGAGGAGCTCGGGCTGCTCAAGCTCGACCTGCTGGGCATCCGCATGCAGTCGGCGATCGCGCACGCCCTCGACGAGGTGGCCCGGGTCGACGGCGAGACCGTCGACATCGACGCGATCCCGCGCGACGACCCGACCACCTTCGAGCTGATCCGCAGCACCCGGACCCTCGGCATGTTCCAGATCGAGTCGCCGGGGCAGCGCGAGCTGGTCGGCAAGTTCGGGCCCGAGACGTTCGAGGACATCGTCATCGACATCTCGCTGTTCCGGCCCGGCCCGGTGAAGAGCGACATGGTGACGCCGTTCCTCCTGGCCCGGAACGGCTGGCGGGAGCCGGTCTACCCGCACCCCGACCTCGCGCCGTACCTGCGGGAGACCGCCGGCGTCGTGGTCTTCCACGAGCAGGTGCTGCAGATCGTGGCGCAGATGACCGGCTGCGACCTGGCCCAGGCCGACGAGGTGCGCCGCGCGCTGGGCGACAGGGAGCTGCACCCGGAGGTGCGGGCCTGGTTCATGCCCGTGGCGCTGTCGCGCTATCCGGTCGAGGTGGTCGAGCAGGTGTGGGAGGTGCTCGTCGCCTTCGGCTCCTTCGGCTTCTGCAAGGCCCACGCGGCGGCGTTCGCGCTGCCCACCTACCAGTCGGCGTGGCTGAAGACCCACCACCCCGCCGCCTTCCTCGCCGGGGTGCTCACCCACGACCCGGGCATGTACCCGAAGCGGCTGATCCTCGACGACGCCCGCAACTTCGGCGTCCGGGTGCTGGGGCTCGACGTCAACGCCTCGGCGGGGGTCTACCGGGTGGAGCGGCTGGCCGGGCCCGACCGGCGGGAGGACTGGCGCCCACCGGAGTGGATGCCGCCGGCGATACGCGACCCGTCGGCCTACGGGATCCGGCTCGCCCTCGCCGACGTCAAGGGCATCTCCGAGGAGGAGGTCGAGCGGATCGTCGCCGGGCAGCCGTACCGGTCGCTCCCCGACTTCTGGACGCGGGCGTCGGTGTCCCGCCCGGTGGTCGAGCGGCTGGTGCTGGCCGGCGGCTTCGACTCCCTGTACGGCTTCGGGGTGCGCGACCGCGAGGCCGGCCGGCCCACCCGCGCCCGCGGGTCGGTGACCCGCCGCGACCTGCTGCTGCAGATCAGCGAGCTCGACCGGTGGAGCCGCAGCGGGGCGAGGGCCGGCTCGGTGGGGCAGCTCAGCCTCGACCTGCTCGGTGTCGAGCTGCCCGGGGAGCCCGACGGTGACGGTGACGGCGGCCCGGCCGGGACGGCGCTGTCCTGGAGCGCGGGGTCCGGGCTGCCCGAGTTCACCGACGCCGAGCTGGTGCGGGCCGAGCTGGAGGTGCTCGGGCTGGACGCCAGCCGGCACGTCGTCGACTTCTACCGGCCCTTCCTCGCCGCGGTGGGCGCGGTGCCGGCCGGTGAGCTGCTCGGCAGCCGCAGCGGCGCCGAGGTGCTGGTCGCCGGGGTCAAGGTGGCCACCCAGACCCCGCCGATCCGGTCGGGGCGCCGGGTGGTCTTCGTGACCCTCGACGACGGCACCGGCTGCACCGACTCGACCTTCTTCGAGGACGTGCAGGGACCCTACGCCGCGACGGTGTTCCACTCCTGGCTGCTGGTCGTCCGCGGGGTGCTGCGGCGCACCGGCCCGCGCGGGGTGTCGATCCGGGCGACCGGGGCGTGGGAGCTGCCGGCGCTGCACGAGGCGTGGGAGACCGGTGGGCCGGCGGCGGTGGCCGAGCACATGGCCGCGCCGGGGGAGTACACCGAGCAGGCCATCACCGGGGCGGCGGCCTCGCACGGGTCCCGGCCGGTGGTGGTCAGACCGGTGCTCGTGCACCCGACCGGCTTCCGCATGTCGCCCTACGCCGACATCAAACCCGCCGGCGACGACGCCGCGACCGCGATCCGGCGGGCCGCCGCGCAGCAGGGGACGACGGCGCGGGACGCGTCGGCACCGCGGAAGCTGTGGCACTCCAGCCCCGGCAGCCCGGGCCACTGAGCACGAGGACCGCCCCGCCCCCGGCGCCTCGCACGCTCGGCCCGGGACCCCGCAGGGGTCACCGCGGTGGTGTGCGCCCGTGGCGCACTCCCGCCGCCGGACACGCCACAGCTGCACATCGCCTGGTCGCACACCGATGACTGCGGCGGCACGACGCGGTCTACTCCTCGACGCCGGCATCCGCCCGGCCCCCCACGAGGAGGACCCGCCATGCCGAAGCAGATCCCGTGCCTGTGGTTCGACGGCCGCGCCGAGGAGGCCGCGGAGTTCTACACGTCGATCTTCCCGAACTCCTCGATCGACCAGGTCGCCCGCTACGGCCCCGACATGCCGGCGCCCGAGGGCAGCGCCATGACGGTCGGCTTCACCCTCGACGGCCAGGCCTACGTCGGCCTCAACGGCGGCCCGCAGTTCCCCTTCACCGAGGCGATCTCCTTCCAGATCCACTGCGCCGACCAGGACGAGGTCGACCACTACTGGTCCCGGCTCACCGACGGCGGCGAGGAGGGGCAGTGCGGCTGGCTCAAGGACCGCTTCGGCGTCTCCTGGCAGGTCGTCCCCGTCGAGATGTTCTCGCTGCTCGGCGACCCCGACCCGGGTCGCGCCCAGCGGGCCACCGAGGCGATGCTGCGGATGCGCCGGATCGACGTCGCCACCATCCGGGAGGCCGCCGACCGCGTCCCCGCCTGACGAAGGACCCCGCTGCCCCCCACCACTCGCTCCGCTCGCGGCGGGGCCCTGCAGCGGGGCCGCTCCAGCACCTCACCACCCTCACCGCTCGCTCGCTCGCGGCGGGGCCCTGCAGCGGGCCGGGCGTGTGCCCGGTGGGCCCGGCCGCCCGCCACTAGGCTCCGACGGGTGCCGCCGACTGCCCCCGCTCCGTCCTCCGGCGAGCAGCTGCCCGTCCGCACCGCCGCGGTCTGGGTCGCGCTCGACGCGGTCGTCGGCGCGGGGACGCCGCTGCGGGTGCTCGACGTCGGCGGCGGCAGCGGCGTGTTCGCCGTCCCGCTGGCCCGCCTCGGCCACGAGGTCACCGTCGTCGACCCCAGCGCCGACGCCCTGGCCACCCTCCAGCGGCGCGCCCAGACCGCCGGCGTCGGCGACCGCGTGCGGGGCCTGCAGGGCGACGGCGACCTGCTGCACGAGCTCCCCCTCGGCAGCGGCGTGCCGGGGACGGACGACGGCGGCGGCTACGACCTCGCGCTGTGCCACTCGGTGCTCGAGGTCGTCGACGACCCCTCGACCACCCTCGGCGAGATCACCCGCGCGCTGCGCCCCGGCGGCCAGGTGAGCGTCGCGACCGTCAACCGCGCCGGCGCCGTCCTCGCCCGCGCGCTCGGCGGCCACCCCAAGGAGGCGCTGGCCCTGCTCGAGGACCGCGACCCCGCGCCCGGCCGCACCCGCCCGGCCCGCCGCCGCTTCGGTCCCGACGACCTGCTCGCCCTCGTCACCGCGGCCGGGCTGCGGCCGGGGGAGTGGCGCGGCGTCGCCGTCGTGAGCGACCTGCTCGACGCCGCCTCCGGCGCCGACCCCGAGGCCGTGCGCCGCCTCGAGCTCGCGCTGGCCGGCACCTCGCCCTACCGCGACGTCGCCACCGGCCTGCACGTCCTGGCCACCCGGCCGTGACCGCCGCGGGCTCGCTGCCGCCCGGCCTCACCCGCCCCGCCTACGGCACCGCCACCCTCGCCGACGTCCTGCCCGGGGTGGCCGCCGCCCTCGGCGCCCCCGTCGACCGCGGGGACCTGCCGCCCGACCCGCTCGGCCTCACCGCGGCCCTGTCCGGCGCCCGCCGGGTCGCCGTCCTGCTCGTCGACGGGCTCGGCGCCCACCTGCTGCGCGCGCACGCCGCGCACGCCCCGGTGCTGGCCGGCCTCGCCACCCCCGTCGGCGACCTCGCCGCCCCCTGCCCGAGCACCACCCCGGTCAGCCTCACCACCCTGGGCACCGGCGTCCCGCCGGGCGGGCACGGCGTGCTCGGCTTCGTCACCGCCGTCCCGGGCGAGGACCGCACCCTCAACCACGTGCAGTGGGCCGACGACCCCGACCCCGCGCTGTGGCAGTCCCGGCCGACGGTCTTCGAGCAGCTCGCGGTCGCCGGCGTGCCGGTCACCGCCGTCGCGCCCTACGCCTACCGGGGCTCGGGCCTGAGCACGGCGGCCTACCGCGGCGCCGGCTACTCCGGCACCGTCGGCGCCGGCGACCTCGCCGCCCTCGTCCTGCAGTCCCTGGCGGCGGCCCCCACGGGCCTGGTCTACGGCTACACCCCCGAGCTCGACCTGACCGGGCACGTCCGCGGCGTCGACTCCGAGAGCTGGCGGCTGCAGCTGGCGCTGGCCGACCGGCTCGTCGAGCAGGTGGTCGCCGGCCTGCCCGGCGACGCCGCCCTGCTGGTCACCGCCGACCACGGCATGCTCGACGTCCCCCCGTACACCCGCGTCGACCTCGACGAGGAGCCCGAGCTGCTCGACGGCGTCGCGCTGCTGGCCGGTGAGCCGCGGGCGCGCTACGTGCACGCCGTCCCCGGCGCCGCCGACGACGTCCTCGACGCCTGGCGCGGCGTGCTCGGCGACCGCGCGTGGGTCACCAGCCGCGAGGAGGCGGTGGCCAGCGGCGTCTTCGGCGCCGTCGACGACGGCCTGGCCGCCCGCATCGGCGACGTCGTCGCCCTGGCCCGCGGCCCGTGGGCCATGACCGCCGGCGTCTCCGAGCCCGGCCCGAGCCGGCTGGTCGGCTACCACGGCTCGCTCACCGACGCGGAGCTGGCGATCCCGCTGCTGCTCGCCCGCGGGTCGGCGCTGCACTAGATGACTGATTCCAAGGGTCAGTGGTCGTAGGCGATCAGTGATCGTGGGGTCGGTGCGCCGATGTGGTCGTTGTGCCAGATGACGACGGTGAGGGCCAGGACGCGTTGCAGGACGCGGACCCAGACCCCGAGCGGGGTGTGCCCGCCGTGGTGTTCGAGGTCGAGCTGGCCTTTGAAGGTGTCGTTGATCGACTCGATCACCTGCCGCAGCGGCTTGAACAGGCGGGCTCCGGGCCGTTTGGGCTCGCCGGTGCGGGCGGGGCGCAGCAGCGCGATGCCGTGGCCGTGCAGCGTGGCTTCGAACTGGCGGCCGTAGTAGTGCCGGTCGGCGATCACCGTCTGTCCGGCTCGGCTGGCAGTCAGCGCGGGGTCGGCGTCGAGGATGCCCAGCAGCACCTCGCGCTCGTCGGCCTTGGCGCCGGAGAGCGCGAAGCCGACCGGTAGTCCGTGCAGCGTGCAGAGCAGATGCAGCCGTAGTCCCCAGAAGTAGCGGGAGTGGCTGGCGCAGTAGCCGTACTCGGCCCAGCCGGCCAGCGCCGAGCGGTGCGCGGCCTCGCGGGAGCGGGCGCACTCCACCGGGGTGGAGTCGACCACCCACACGTCGTCAGACCACAGATGCGTGTCCCGGGCCAGCACCGCGATCAGCCAGCGCAGCGTGTCGGCCAGGGCGCGCAGCCGCTTGTTGTAGCCCGGCTGCTGGGGCAGATACGGAAACAGGTGCCGCAGCTGGGCGTGGGCGAACCGCAGCCAGCGAGCCTCGCTGGTGCGCCCCAGCAGCGCCTGCATCACCGCCAGGGTGACCAATTCGGCGTCGGTGATCCGCGGTGCGATCCCGACCGCCGGACGAGCCGGGGCACGACCGGGCGAGGCCTTCAGCAGATCGTCGGTGCGTACATAGAGTGCCGTGGCGAGGGTGTCCAGATCGGCGTCCACGAGGACCTCCGAGGTTCGACGTTGGGTCAGCAACGCCGAGCCTGGGCACCCTCGCCCATCAGCTCATCAAGGCTCGCCGAACTCGGACCCCTTGGAATCAGTCATCTAGCCGGCCGGCGACACCGACAGCGCCGTCCACACCCGGGAGTGCGCCGGGTGCAGCGCCCGGCAGGTCAGCTGCGCCGCCTCGTCGGAGGGCCGGCTCTCCACCCGGACGACCACGTCGCCGTCCGGGCCGGCCAGCACCACCTCGAACCGCTCCACGCCGGCGGTCTCCTCGGCGTCCGAGCCGGGCAGCCGGTGCGAGGAGCGCAGCGGCAGGTCGTCGACGCCGAGCAGCCCCAGGTCCTCGCGGGCGGCTCCCTGCGCCGCCTGCGCCGGCATGGGCAGGCCGGCCCGCCCGCGCAGCCACGGCAGGGCCACCTGCCCGCGGGAGTGCGCGGCGACCAGGTCGGTGCCGTCGCCGGGGACCTGCCCGTAGGCGAAGCCGTGCGGCAGGACGAGCACGTTGCCGGCGAACCGGCAGCCGCCCAGGTGGCTGCACTCCCAGACGTCGGCCGGGCCCGGCGCGGGCAGCGCGCGGGCCAGCGGCCGGCCGCGGAGCGCGCAGCAGGCGTCGTGCTGGCCGTGCGTGCACACCAGGTAGGCGGGGCCGTGCGCCCGCTCGCCGACCGACCCGTCCCACGGGGCGTCGAGCAGGTCGGCGTCCTCGCCGCGCACCGACCACCACAGCCCCTCGTGGCCGGGGCGGCCGTCGGCGTAGGCCCAGCGGCGGCCGGAGTCGGCCAGCCGGTCGCCGGGACGGCGGACCAGCAGCACCCGCACGCCCTCCGCCCGCGCCCGGGAGGCCAGGCCGGCGGCCACACCGGGGTCGAAGCGGGACTGGGCCAGCGCGTCGCGGCCCCACGGCCCCGGCTGCTCGACCAGCAGCCAGCGCTGCGCCGGCCCGGCCGTCGCCTCGGGGGAGTCGCCCCGCGTCAGGGCCGTGACCGAGCAGCGGGTCGCGTCCAGCCGGCCCACCCGGGCGGCGGGCGGCACCGCACCGCCGGACCGTTCGGCCGGTGCGGTGCTCACCCGAGGCAGGGCGGCGGGCTCACGACCCGGTCCCGAGGGCGTCGGCACGCTCCCCATCGTCCCCGCCGGCGCCCGGCACCGGGGCGCCGGGACCGGACGGGCCCGGCGCCGGCGCGGTCGCGGGGACGCCGTCGACGCCGCCGTGCCCGCCGGGGAGGGCGGCGTCGGCCACCACCGCGACCGACTCGGTGACCAGCCGCCGGGCGAGGGTGAGCCGGTCGTCGGGGTCGAGCCCCGGCAGGTCGGCCACCTCGAGCTCCCCGGCGGCCAGCAGCTCGGCCAGCGCGGGCCGGGCCGAGGCGGGGAACTCGTGCCGGCGGCGGCCGCCGAGCAGGACCACCCGGTGGCCCTCGGCCTCCCGGAGGGTGCAGCGCAGCCGGCGGCGCAGCCGCAGCACGGTGTCGGGGGTGAGCGCGGCGGCCGCGGTCGCCTGGGCCAGCGGGGCGACCGGCTCGGGGCGCACCTGCCCCCAGGTCCGCTCGCGCAGCCGGTCGGCCACCTGGTCGGGGTCGACCCGGTCGAGCCACTCCCGGAGGGCGCCGACCACGGTCGCCACGTCGTCGCGCAGGGCCGCGGGGTCGGCGAGGTCCAGGCCCACCGGCAGCGAGCGCCGCAGCTCCCGGTCGTCGGCGGCCAGCACCCGCACCAGGTCCAGCGCCTGCTCCGCGGCCGCCCACCGGGTGACCGGGTGGACGCCGACGGTCAGGTGCGCGCTGGTCTGCCCCAGCGCCACCGCCGAGTGCAGGTAGCCGCGGGGGAGGTAGAGGGCGTCACCGGGGCGCAGGACGGCGTCGACGACCGGCTCGCGCTCCGCGGCGGCGGCCACCGCGGCCGCGCGGTCGTTCCACGGCTGGGTGCGCAGCGGGTCGGGCAGCACCGGCTCGTGGATGCGCCAGTGCTTCTCGCCGGCCACCTGCAGCACGAACACGTCGTGGACGTCGTAGTGCGGGCTGAACCCGCGCGAGGACGGCGGCGTGACGTAGGCGTTGACCTGCGTGGGGTGTCCCAGATCCGCGGCCAGGGCGTCGGCGAACTCGATCAGCGGCGGCCAGAGCCGGTGCAGGCCCTGCAGGACGACGGTGCTGCCGTCGGCGAACAGCCGCAGCACGGCGTCGGAGGAGACCTGGTCGGCGATCTCGGCGCCGGCGCCACCGGCGGTGGTGAACCGCTTCGGGTCGACGACGGCGCCGTCCTTGGCGATGCGGATGAACGGGGTCCGCAGCCCGCGGCGCGACAGCAGCTCGTCGACGTCGGCCAGGGTGAGCAGGTCGGAGAAGGACTCCCCGGTGTCCTCGGCGCGGGCCAGCAGCGGGCGGCGCGACCAGTGCTCCGCGGCGAAGACCTCGGGGTCGAGGTGCGTGCACCGGCGCAGGGCCGGGCGGAGGTCACCCCCGCCCGGCCCCACGGCGGTCGGGCCCTGGCTCAGGCCGAACCGTCCGCGCCGCCGTCGGCACCACCGTCGGCGCCGCCGTCCGAGCCGCCACCGGCCGCACCGCCGTCGGCCGGGCCGTGACCCGCGCCGCCGTCGGCACCGCCGTCGGCCCCGCCGTCGGCGCCGCCGTCCGCCCCACCGTCGGCCCCACCGTCCGAGCCGCCGCCCGCGGCACCGCCGTCGGCCGGGCCGTGACCCGCGCCGCCGTCGGCACCGCCGTCCGCGCCGCCGTCCTGGTGGCCCGGTGTGCCCTCGCCCGCGCCGCTGTCGGCCGGACCCTCCACGCTGGTCATGTCGTCGTCGTCGAGCGCCATCGAGCTCCTCCGGATCCGGATGGGGACCGTCCGCCGGACGGCGGTCGGTCGTGTCCCACCTACCTCGATCGGCGCTGCGCCACACATGCCCCGACCAGCCGTTTCGGGACACGCCCCGGCACCCGCCCCGACGACGCGCCGGGTGCCCGCGCGGGCCGCTACCCTCCTCCGGTCGGTCCGAACACGTGTTCGAGGAGAGGGGTGGGCGTGACGCCGTCGCGGGGGCGGGCGGAGGGGTGCAGCGTGCTGCACGTCGACATGGACGCCTTCTTCGCCAGCGTGGAGGTGCGGCGGCGCCCCGAGCTGGCCGGCACCCCGGTCGTCGTCGGCGGCGCCGGCAACCGCGGGGTGGTCACCTCGGCCACGTACGAGGCCCGGGCGTACGGCGTGCACGCCGCGATGCCCACGGCCCGGGCGCTGCGGCTGTGCCCGACCGCGACCGTGCTGCCGGGGGACATGGCGCTCTACGCCGAGGTCTCCCGGTCGGTCATGGCGCTGTTCCGGTCGGTGACCCCGCTGGTCGAGCCGCTGTCGCTGGACGAGGCGTTCCTCGACGTCGCCGGGGCCGGCCGGCGGCTGGGCGATGCCGCGCAGATCGGCGAGTACCTGCGCGCCCGGGTCTACGACGAGCAGGGCATCACCTGCTCGGTCGGGGTGGCCGGCACCAAGTTCGTCGCCAAGCTCGCCTCCACCCGCGCCAAGCCCGACGGGATGCTCGTCGTCCGCCCGGCCGAGGTCATCGACTTCCTGCACCCGCTGCCGGTCGGCGCGCTGTGGGGCGTGGGCGCCAGGACCGAGGAGGTGCTGCTGCGGCTGGGGCTGCGCACCGTCGGCGACCTCGCGCACGTCCCGGCCCGCACGCTGCAGCGCGCGGTGGGGCTCGCCGCGGGCAGCCACCTGCACGAGCTGGCCTGGGGCCGCGACCCCCGCCGGGTGGTGCCCGACGAGCCGGAGCGGTCGGCCGGGCACGAGGAGACCTTCGGCACCGACGTCGACGACCCCGCCGTGATCCACCGGGAGCTGCTGCGGCTGGCCGAGCGGACGGCGGGCCGGCTGCGTGCGGGCGGCTGGCTGGCCCGCACGGTGAGCATCAAGGTCCGCTTCGCCGACTTCACCACGATCACCCGCAGCCGCACCCTCGGCGTCCCCACCGACGTCGGGCAGGAGCTGTACGAGACCGCCCGTGCCCTCTTCGACGCACTCGGCCTGGACCGGGCGCGGATCCGGCTCGTCGGCGTGCGCGCCGAGCGCCTGGTGGAGGCGGGGTCGGCACCCCGCCAGCTCGAGCTCGGCGCCCGCGAGCACGGCCGCCGCGACGCCGAGCTCGCCGCCGACCGGGCGGCCCGCCGGTTCGGTGCCGGCGCCGTCCGCCCGGCCACCCTCCTGCACCGCGACGGCGACCGCCGGGTGCGCGACGCCCCCCCGCGAGGGTGATCACGAGGGCCTCCCGGCGGGTCGCGGCGCACTCGCCTTTCGCACCCTGCAATCGGCTCGTATCCTCGATGTCACCGCCGGGTAGAGACCGGCGGTATTGGCTCCGCCCACCTGGAGGTCTCGGTGCCGCTCTCCGAGCACGAGCAGCGACTACTGGAGCAGATCGAGCGCGCCCTCGTCGACGACGATCCCAAGTTCGCCTCCTCCGTCCGCACGGGTGACCGCAGGCTCAAGGCCCGGCGGAAGTTGCAACTCGGCGCGCTGCTGGTGCTGGTGGGCCTGGCCGTCCTCGTCGGCGGCGCGGTCGCCCCGTCCGTCCCGCTGGGGGTCCTCGGCTTCCTGGTGATGTTCGGCGGTGCCGCGCTCGGCGTCCTGAACTACCGCTCCGCCACCGGCGCCGTCGAGCCCGGCCCGGCCGGCCCGCGCGGTGGCAGCACCGCGGCCCGCGGCCGGGGTGGCAAGCCCCGCCGCCAGCCGCTGAAGAACCGGCTCGAGGAGCGCTTCCGCCGCCGCTACGACCAGTAGCCGCACACCCGTCGCCGACGGCCGCCGTCCCCACCGGGACGGCGGCCGTCGGCGTTCCCGGGGTGGCCCGGGCGGGGCGGCGACGGGTGTGCGCCCACCGGGGGCATCGGCCCCTCCCGGGCCCGGGCCGCGGGGCGTGCACGCAGCGCGGCCGGACGGGCGCCGCGACCGCGACGGGTGCACACGGCGCCGGTGCGGCCCCGGGCTCGCACGCTGGCGGGCGCTGGTGCCGGTCGGCTGACCCCGGTAGGAGGGGTGACCTGCAGCAATGTGCGCCTACGGCGCATGTCGGTCTGCAGGACGAGCCCTCGGCGCACGCCACCGCCGGCGTCGGAGGCCACGGCCGCAACCCATCGGCACATCGCCGTCAGGCGGTCCGGCGGCGGCGCGGGACCCGGGCGGTCACCGCGGCGGAGACGGCGTCGCCCAGCGAGGCCGGCCACAGCAGGGCCCGCAGCCGGGCCCGCGGCGCGACCGCCGCGGCCAGCCCCCGCCGGGCCGTGGGCAGCGCCGTGGCCAGCGTCGACCGCAGCGCCGGGTCCCCGGTCCCGCCGGGGCGGCCGTAGCTGGCCGACTCCTCCGCGCGGGCCAGGCGCTCGATCGCGTCGGCCGCACCGGTCGCGCCGGCGCGGTGCGCGCCGCCGCCCTGCCCGCGGGGGACCGCGCCGTCCACCGCTCGCACCAGCACCGCCGCCTGCTGCCGGGGGGTGTGCGCGGGGTCCCAGGGCAGGCCGAGGTCGCGGGCGGTCGCCGCCAGCTCGTCCCACACCGCGGCCGGGCCGCCGTCGGCCAGCCGGCGACGCCGCTGCAGCGCGCGGGCGGCGGCCGGGGCGGCCAGCAGCACCCCCAGCCCGAGCAGCACCCCGGCGCCCACGAGCACCGGGCGCGCCGCCGACGTCCCCTCCGCCGCGGACTGCCCCTGCGGCACGCCACCGGCCGCCCGGTCCACCTGCGGAGCCGGTGCGATCGGCGCCGGGGTCGGCACGGTCGGCACGTCGGTCGGGCGCTCGAGGATCTCCTGGTCGGCCGGCCGCGGCGCCCACGGCAGCTCGACGGCGCGCTCGGTGTCGATCGGCGTGGGGTCGAACGGGATCCAGCCCAGGTCGTCGAAGTAGACCTCGACCCAGGCGTGCGCGTCGTCGCTGGTGACCAGCCGCCCGCCACCGGGCTGGACCCGGCCGGGCGTGTAGCCCAGCGCCACCCGGGCGGGGATGCCCGCGGCGCGGACCATCGCGGCCATGGCACCGGCGTACTGCTCGCAGTACCCCTGCTTGAGGCGCAGGAAGTCGGCGAGGTCGTCGTCGCCGGTGCCCGGGGCGGTGGAGAGGCTGTAGACGAAGCCGTTCTCCCGGTCGAAGTGGTCGTGGATGGCGCGCACCGCGTCGTACGGCGTGGCCGCGCCGGCGGTCAGCGCGGCCACCAGGTCCGTGACGCCGGGGTCCAGGACCGGCAGGGCGGTGTCGCGCTCGGCGATCGGCGTCCGGGGGAGGACCGGCCCGGCCGCGCGCAGCTCCTCCTCGCTGGGCTGCGGCTCCACGGCCGTCACCCGGTAACTGCGGCCGGCGGTGGTGGCGTCGCGGCCGAACACCGTGCCGGTGTCCGGGTCGAACCGCCACGCCTCGGGGTCGTCGATGGCCACCGACAGGGGAGAGGTGGGCACCGGCAGGAACCGGTCGTCGTGGCCGACGGCGGTGATCGTCGCCTCGACCCGGCGGCCCTCGCGGCGGCCCGGCAGCGGTGCGAGCTCCTCGCCCTGGGCCACCGACGCCTCGCCGTTCAGGTTGCCCACCGTCCAGCCCTCCTCGGCGTCGTAGACGTCGAGGGTCACCACCCGCAGGTAGCCCGGGTCGAGCACCGAGCTGTCCAGGCGCAGCAGGTCGACCGGCTCGGGCAGGGTCAGCTGGCCCTGCAGCGCCGCGGCCGGGTCGAGCGCGGTGCCGGTGGACCCGCCGCCGCCCCCGCCCGGGCCGAAGCCGGCGGCCAGCCGGCCCTCCGGCAGCGTCGGGACCAGGCTGCCGACCACCAGCCCCGTCGCCAGCGCCAGGGCGGCGGTGCCGACGGCGGCCGGTGTCCCCGCGCCGCGCCCGGTCCCGGTGCCCCCGCGGGCGGCCAGCCGGCGGGACTGGTCGGCCCACAGCAGCAGCGCCAGCCCGGCCGCCGGCGCGGCGAGGGCCAGCAGCCCGACGCTGCCGGTGACCGTGCTGACCGGGACGCAGAACAGGACCAGCAGACCCAGCCCGGCCAGCGCCGGCTGCCGCCCGCCCACGGCGACCAGGTCGACGGTCACCGCGACCAGGCCCACCAGCAGGACGGTGAGCGCGAGCAGCCCGGTGAGCGGCAGGGCCGGCGTCGACTGCTCGCGGATCTCGGCCGAGCCGTCGAGCAGCACCCCGGCGAGGGCGTCGAGCGAGCTCGGGGTGGGCAGCCAGCCGCCGACGGCCGCGTCCGGGGCGAACTGGGCGGTCATCAGGCAGGTGAGCAGCAGCAGCTGGCCGAGGGGCACCAGCGGGACGCCGGCGGCGGCGAGCCGGGCCGGGACCGCCCGGCCGCCGGAGGCCCAGTCCCACAGCGCCGTGCCGGCCGCGCGCAGCAGCAGCCCGCCGGCGGCGACGACGGCGACGGCGGACAGCGCCGGCAGCACCCAGGCCGGGCGGACGAAGACCGGCGCGAGCGAGCAGGCGCCCAGGGCGGTGGCCACCGCGGCGGCCAGCGTCGTGCCGCCCTCGCGGCGCAGCGTGCCGGGCGGGCGGGGGTCGGCCGGCGGCGGTACGGCGGCCCGGGCGGGCGCGCCGGTGCGCACCGGGGGCGGGGCGAACGTCGTCACGCCGGCACCCCCAGGCCGCTCGCTGCGCGCGTCCCCGCTCCGTGCGTGTGGCCCAGCTCGGCCCACACCGCCTCCACCGTGCGGCCGGCCGAGGCGACCACGACCTGCCAGCCGGCGCCGCGCAGCAGTGCCGCGGACTCCTCGAGCTGGGCGGTCAGCGAGGCGCGGGCCGCTCCCGACAGCGCCCGCCGGCCACGGCCGGCCTCCGCCCAGCTGCCCACGTCGAGCAGGACGGCGACGTCGGAGGCCGGCCCCGAGCGGGCGGCGACCAGCTCTGGGAGGTCCTCGGGGCTGACGGCGCCCAGCAGCGCCACCACCGGGCCGTCGCCGGCCACCCGGGCGAGCAGGTGCGCCGCCGGGGTCAGGCGCGCCCCACGGGAGGGCACCAGCGCGGCCATCCGGTCGAGCAGTTCGCCGGGACCCAGACCGCCGCGGCCCCGGCCGCCGTGCCCGTCGGAGGGGCCGAGCTCGCCGGCCTCGGTGACCACGTGCACCACCGCCCCGCGACGGGCCAGGTGCGTGCCGATGCTCGCCGCGGCCTCCACCAGCCACTCGAAGCTGTCCGGCGGCGGCGACGGGTCGCCGGGCGGACCGGGGACGGCGGTCCCGGCGGCCGCACCGGGCGCGGTCGCGCGGCTGAGCAGGTGGGCGCGGACCCGGGTGTCCAGCAGCAGCGCCGCCTGGGCCCGCCACGGCCGCTCCTCCATCCGCACCATGAGCTCCCCGGTCCGCGCGGTCGCCCGCCAGTGCACCTTGCGCAGGTCGTCGCCGTGCCGATACGCGCGGGTGCTCACGTCGTCCTCGCCGTGCACCGCGATCGACCGGCGGGCGCCCTCGCCGCCGCCGCCCTGCCCACCGGCCGGGCCGCCCGGCCCCAGCTGCCGCACCCGCGGCACCACGAGCAGCGGGGCGTCATCGGTGCCGCTGGTGGTGCGCTGGACCAGCCCGAAGGGGTCGACCAGCCGCAGCCGCAGCGGACCGAGCCGGAAGCGGCCGCGGCGGCTCCCGTGCACGCGGTAGCGCAGCGCGGTGGTGTCGCCGCCGGCCAGCCGCTCGACGACGAAGCGGGGCGAGGGCCCGAGCTCGGGGGGCAGCTGCTCGGTCAGCAGCCACAGCCGACCGGTGCGCCGCTCGGCGTTGGTGAGCTCGAGCCGCACCTCGGCGTCCTCCCCGCGCGGCACCCGCGTGGGCGACACGGTGCGGCGGGCGGCGACGCGGACCCGCTGCCGGGCCACGGCCAGGGCCGACAGCAGCGGCAGGGCCAGCACGAAGACGGCGAGCTGGGCCAGGGGCCGCTCACCGAGCAGCGCGCCGAGCCCGAGGAGGGTGAGCCCCGCGGCGACCAGGCAGCGGCCGCGCAGGGTGAGCGACGTGAGCGCGGTCCGCAGCGGGCCGGTCACGGCGCTCAGCGCCCTCGCAGGACGGGGACGGCGGCCAGCAGCCCGGACACGACCTGCTCGGGCGTGCGCCGGGCGGCCGCGGCATCGGGGGTGAGCAGCAGGCGGTGGGCGAGCACCGGCGTGGCCATCGCCTGGACGTCGTCGGGCAGGACGTGGTCGCGGCCGGCCAGCGCGGCGCTGGCGCGGGCGGTGCGCAGCAGCTGCAGGCCGGCTCGCGGGGAGGCGCCCAGGCGCAGCTCGGGGGAGCGGCGGCTGGCCTCGACGAGGGCGACGACGTAGCGGCGGACGGCGTCGGAGACGTGCAGCGCCTGCACCGCGGTCACCATCGCCCGGACGGCGGCGGCGTCGGCGACCGGGGCCAGCGTGGCCAGCGGGTCGGTGGTGCCGCGGTCGTCGAGCATGGCGACCTCGGCCTCCCGGTCGGGGTAGCCCATGGAGACGCGCGCGGTGAACCGGTCGCGCTGGGCCTCGGGGAGGGGATAGGTGCCCTCCATCTCCACCGGGTTCTGCGTGGCGACGACGAGGAAGGGGCGGGCCAGCTCGTAGCTGACGCCGTCGACGGTGACCTGCCGCTCCTCCATGCACTCCAGCAGCGCCGACTGCGTCTTGGGCGAGGCCCGGTTGATCTCGTCGGCGACGACCACGTTGGCGAAGACCGCGCCCGGCTTGAACTCGAAGGCGCGGCTCTCCTGGTCGTAGACCGACACCCCGGTCACGTCGCTGGGCAGCAGGTCGGGCGTGAACTGGATGCGGCGCACGCTGGCGTCGATCGAGGCCGCCAGCGCCTTGGCCAGCGTCGTCTTGCCGACCCCGGGCACGTCCTCGACGAGCAGGTGTCCCTCGGCCAGCAGGACCACGAGCGCCAGGTGCACCACGCCGGGCTTGCCCTGCACGACCCGGGAGACGTTGGCGGCGATCCGCGCGCCCTCCGTGGCGACGTCGACCGGGAGACCGGCCGTCCCGTCCGCCGCACGCATGGTGTCGGTCACCCGGCCCACGGTACGTGGCGCGCGGGCCCCGCGACCCTCCCGCGACCCCTCCCGCGACCCCCACCACGGACCCCTCCGCGGGGGCTCCCGTCCCACCCGACCCCACCACCTGCCCCACCCGTCCCCACCCCGGCCCCCCGGACCTCCCCCGTGCCCCTGACCTGCACGGCAGGCAGTGGGAGCGCCCGGTCACGACATGGTGTCGAGTGGTGTTCGGTGGGGCGTAGTGGGTTAGGGTGTGGCGCGGTGGGGAGCCAGGGCCCGTCCCGGGTCCGCAGACGGACACGAGGAGGACCGATGGGGGAGGTGATCCGGTGTTCGTCGGCAGCTACACGTTGCGCCTCGACGAGAAGGGCCGGCTCGCACTCCCGGTCCGGTTCCGCGAGCAGGTGGCCGGCGGCATGGTGATCAAGAAGGGCCAGGAGCGCTGCATCTACGGCCTCACCATGGCCCGGGTCGCCGAGCAGAGCAGCGCCGCCGCCTCGATGGCCCCCGCCGACACCGCCGAGGCCCGCATGCGCGCGCGCATGAGCTTCGGGTCGATGGTCGAGGTCGAGCCGGACAAGACCGGCCGCATCACCATCCCCGCCGACCTGCGGCAGTACGCCCACCTCGACCGCGACGTGGTCGTGGTCGGCGTCGACACGCGCTTCGAGATCTGGGACCAGGCCACGTGGGACTCCTACGTGGAAGAGCAGGAGGCGGCCTTCGCCGCCATGGAGAGCGAGGGGATGCCCACGCTGTCCTGATCCCGTCCCGCCGGTCGCCCCGACCGCCGCGCACCCGTCCGCGAGCCGTCTTCCCCGCGGCTCGACCCGGGTCCGGCCCGAACCGCCTTCCCCGCGGCTCGGTCCACGCGCGCAGTGCGGCGCACCTGCGCCGCCGGCCGGACCGGCCACCGGCACCGGGCACCCCCGCCCTCGCGGTCGCCTCCTGACGCACTTCCCCGGCGCCAGGCGGACCGCGGGGGCGGGGGTCCCACCCCCGTCCCCACCGCCCCTCGAGCGGCACCTCTCCCGGCACGCCCGTCCGACGTGCCTCTCCCGTCGCACGGCACGCCCGCCGAGCTCCCCCTGCCGACCCGCTGCCCGCGCCACCATGAGGACGTCCTCCCCGCGCGGGGAGCCCGACCCGAGGAGAGCGACGATGGACAGCCCCGAGGCCGTGCCGCCCGCGGCGCAGGACTCGGCGCTCCCGGTCCCGGCGCAGGACTCGGCGCACTCGCTCCCGGCGCTCCCGGTCCCGGCGCCCTCGACCCCCGCGCACGTGCCCGTCCTGCTCGAGCGGGTCACCGAGCTGCTCGGCCCCGCCTGCGCCGCCGACGGCGCCGTGCTCGTCGACGCCACCCTCGGCCTGGCCGGTCACGCCCTGGCCCTCCTCGACGCCCACCCCGGACTGCGCCTCGTCGGCCTGGACCGCGACCCGCAGGCACGCGCCGAGGCCGCCGCCCGCATCGCCGCCGCCGGCCACACCGGGCGCGCCACCCTGGTGCCCGCCGTCTTCGACGAGCTGCCCGACGTGCTCGACCGGCTGGGGCTGACCGAGGTGCAGGCGGTGCTGTTCGACCTCGGCGTCTCCTCGCTGCAGCTGGACCGCCCCGAGCGCGGCTTCAGCTACGCCGGCGACGGGCCGCTCGACATGCGGATGGACCCCGGCGCCCCCCGCACCGCCGCCGACGTCGTCAACACCTACCCGGCCGCGGACCTGGCCCGGGTGCTGCGGGTGTACGGCGAGGAGCGCTTCGCCTCGCGGATCGCGTCGGCGATCGTCCGCGAGCGGTCGCGCGCGCCGTTCACGAACACCGAGCGGCTGGCGCACCTGGTGCGCGAGTCGATCCCCGCGGCCACCCGGCGCACCGGCGGGCACCCCGCCAAGCGGACCTTCCAGGCCCTGCGCATCGAGGTCAACGACGAGCTGGGCGCCCTCCGGCGGGCACTCCCGGCGGCGCTGGACGCCCTCGCCGTCGGGGGCCGGCTGGCCGTCATCACCTTCCACTCCCTCGAGGACCGGATCGTGAAGCAGGCCCTGGCCGCCGGCGCCACCGACCGCACGCCGCCGGAGCTGCCGGTCCGGCTGCCCGAGTACGGGCCGGTCCTGCGGCTGCTCACCCGCGGCGGCGAGGCGCCGTCGGAGGCCGAGGTGGCCGCCAACCCGCGTGCGGCCTCGGCCCGCGTCCGCGCCGCCGAGCGCACCCGGCGGGCCGCGTGAGCGGGCCGGCGAGCTCACGGGTGGGCACGACAGCGCCGCGGACGCGGCCGACGAGCGCCGGCGAGGAGGGCTCGTGAGCGCCGCCGCCCGCGCGCCCCGCGACGGCGCCGCCGTCCGGGCTCCGCGGGCCACCGCACCCGCCGAGCCGCCGCGCACCGGCGCGGCGGCCGCGCGCCCGCTGCGGGCGCTGCCCTCCCGGCCGGTGCGCGCCGTCCCCTCCCGGCCGGTGCGGTCGCGGTCGACCGGTCCCGTCCCGGAGCTGCGGCTGGTGACCGGTGCCACGGCCGGCCGCGCCCGGCGGACGGCGGACGGCCGCCGGCGGGCGCCGTTCGTGCTGCTCGTCGTCGGCCTGCTGGTCGCCACCACGCTGGGGCTGCTCGTCCTCAACACCGCCATCGCGGTCAACTCGCTCAAGGCCACCGAGCTGCGCACCGCCAACGCCGAGAAGGCCGAGGACGTCCAGCGGCTCGAGGAGCAGGTGGTCGCCGGGGGCACGCCCGCCCAGCTCGCCGCGGCCGCCGTCGCCGCCGGGCTGGTGCCGGCCGGCACGGCCGGTCACCTCGTCGTCGCCCCGGACGGCAGCGCCACGCTGCGCGGCACCCCGGAGCCGGCGCCGGTGCCCGGCGCCCCCGAGCCGGGGACCGGGGGCTGACGTGCCGCTCCCTCCCCGCGACCCCGAGCCGGGCCGCCGCGCGGCTCCCCGCACGGTCGCCCGGGGCGCCCGCTCCGGTGCGCCGCTGCGTCCCGCCGCACCACCGCGCCCGGCCGCGTCCCGGCCGGCCGTCCCGCGCGGCTCCCGCGACCCGGGCCCGCGCGACCCCGGCTCCCGCTCCGGCGGGCCGCACGCCGGCGCCAGCCGCGCCGGCGCCTTCGCCCCCCGCCGTGCCCCGGGCAGCCGGCGCGGCGGGCGGCCGCTGACCTCGGGGCCGCGCCGGCTGTGGTGGGGCCTGGTGCTCGTCGTCGTCCCGCTGCTGGTGGTGACCGGCAAGCTGGTGCTGCTGCAGGGCGTCGACGGCGGCGCCTACGCCAACGCCGCCGAGCAGGACCGGTTGCAGACCCACCCGATCGCGGCGCTGCGCGGGGCCGTCGTCGACCGCGACGGCAACCCGTTCGCCTACACCGTCGAGGCGTCCCGGGTGGTCGCCGACCCGACCGTCGTCGACGACCCGGAGCGCACCGCGCTGGCGCTGAGCGCGCTGCTCGACGTCCCCGTCGACGAGCTCACCGAGCGGCTCACCGCCGAGGGCCGCTACGTCGTCCTGGCCCGGCAGGTGCCGCCGGAGACCACCGACGCCGTCGACGAGCTCGGCCTGGCCGGCGTCTCCTTCGAGGACGACCCGGTGCGGCTCTACCCGGCCGGCGCCGTCGGGGGTCAGGTCGTGGGCTGGGTCGGCCGCGACGGCGCGGGCCTGGGCGGTGTGGAGCTGCGCTTCGAGGACGCCCTGGCCGGCACCGACGGGCAGCGGCGGGTCGAGGTCGGCAGCGGCGGCAACCCGATCCCGTCGGGCATCGACGAGTCGACCCCGGCCACCGACGGCAGCACCGTCGAGCTGACCGTCGACCAGGACGTCCAGTTCACGATGGAGCAGCGGCTGGCGCAGGCCTGCGCCGACGGCGCCACCACCCGCGCCTCGGCGGTCGTCCTCGACGTGCACACCGGCGAGGTGGTGGCCATGGGCTCCTGCCCGGGCTACGACCCCGCCCGGGCCGGCAGCACCGACCCCGACCTGCTGGGCAACCCGGTGGTCTCCGACGTCTTCGAGCCCGGCTCGGTCATGAAGGCGGTGACCCTGGCCGCCGCGATCGAGGAGGGCAGGGCCGCCCCGGACACCGTGCTCACCGTCGACGGCCACATCCAGGCCGGCGACGTCGTGGTCACCGACGCCCACGACCACGCGCCGGTCGACTGGACGGTGACCGGCATCCTCGCCAAGTCCAGCAACGTCGGCACGATCATGCTGGCCCGCGAGGTGGGCGACGCGACGCTCGAGCGGTACCTGCGCGCCTTCGGCGTGGGGGAGGAGACCGGCATCGAGCTGCCCGGCGAGAGCGCCGGCATCCTCGAGAGCTCCGCCGACTGGACCGAGAGCCGCGCGGCCAACGTGCCGATCGGCCAGGGCCTGTCGGTGACGACGCTGCAGATGGCCTCGGTCTTCCAGGCCATCGCCAACGACGGCGTCCGCGTCCCGCCGCGGCTGGTCGAGTCGGTGACCGCTCCCGACGGGACGACGTCGACCCCCGAGGCCCCCGAGGCCACCCGCGTGATCGGCGAGGACACCGCTGAGGACCTGGCGTACGTGCTCGAGGCGGTCGTCGGCCCCGGCGGCACCGCCCCGCTGGGCGAGGTCGACGGCTACCGGGTGGCGGGCAAGACCGGGACGGCGCAGCGGGCCAACCCCGAGTGCGGCTGCTACGAGGGCGGCGGCTACGTGACGACGTTCGTCGGGTTCGCCCCGGCCGACGACCCGCAGTACGTCGTCGCCGTCGACCTCGAGCGGCCCACCAGCTCCGCGGAGGGCGGCCAGGTCGCCGCGCCCGTCTTCGCCGACGTCATGCGCTACGTGCTCACCAACGGCGGGGTGGTGCCCTCGGGCACGGCGCGGCCGGACTTCGCGCTCACCGGCGCGGACCTCGCCGCCGCCAGGCCGGGCGGCGACGGCGGCGGCACGGGGACGGGCACCCCCGCCGCGGGCGACTGAGGAAGGACCCCGCTGCCCCCCACGACTCGCCGGCTCGCCGCGGGCCCCTGCAGTCGCGCCGGCGGTGCACCTCCGCGGAGGCGCGCGACCGGGACACCGCCGAGTGCCCGTGGGTGCGTGGGGCGGGACGGGTCCGCCGGTAGATTGGCCCGACGTGAGCCCGACCGGACCCGGGTCGGTGCCCCGGCCAGCGGGGAACCGCCCGCTCGCCCTCCGTGCCCTCGCCGACCTCGTCGGCGACCCCGTGCAGGGCGACCCCGCCACCGCCGTCACCGGCGTCACGCTGGCCTCGACGGAGGTGCGGCCCGGTGACCTCTACGCCGCGCTGCCCGGCGCCCGGACCCACGGCGCCCGCTTCGCCACCGACGCCGCCGCCCGCGGCGCCGTCGCCGTCCTCACCGACCCGGCCGGCCGCGAGCAGGCGGCCGCGACCGGCCTGCCGGTCTGCGTGGTCGACGACCCCCGCGACCGCCTCGGCGACGTCGCCGCCCGCGTCTACGGCGAGCCCGCGGCGCGGCTGCCGGTCATCGGCATCACCGGCACCAACGGCAAGACGACGACGAGCTACCTGGTCGAGGCCGGCCTGGCCGCCGCCGGCCGCGCCACCGGCCTCATCGGCACCGTGCAGTCGCGCACCCGCGGCCGCGACGGCACCGAGGTCGCCCTCCCCAGCGTCCGCACCACCCCCGAGGCCCCGGTGCTGCACGCGCTGCTGGCCACCATGGCCGAGTCCGGCGTCGACGCCGTGGTCATGGAGGTCTCCAGCCACGCGCTGGTGCAGGGCCGGGTCGGCGGGGTGGCCTTCGCCGCCGCCGGGTTCACCAACCTCAGCCAGGACCACCTCGACTTCCACCGCGACCTGGAGGACTACTTCCGGGCCAAGGCGCTGCTCTTCGACGGCCGTGCCGCCCGCGAGGTCGTCGTGGTCGACGACGAGCACGGCCGCCGCCTGGCCGGGATGCTCGGCCGCCGCGCGGTGACCGTGTCCGCCGAGGGCGCAGCCGCGGACTGGACGGCGACCGGCGTCACCACCGCCTCCGACGGAGGCTCGGCGTTCACCCTGACCGGGCCCCGCGGCAGCCGGCCGGCCCGCGTCCGGCTGCCCGGGCGGTTCAACGTCACCAACGCCGTCCTCGCCGCCGCGCTGCTCGACGCGATCGGCGTGCCGGTGGACGCCGCGCTCGAGGGCATCGCCACCACGGTCGTCCCGGGGCGGATGGAGCCGGTCGACGCCGGACAGCCGTTCACCGCGGTCGTCGACTACGCGCACACCCCCGACGCCGTCGCCACCGCCCTCGCCGCGCTGCGGAGCGCGACCCGGGGCAGGCTGATCACCGTGCTCGGCTGTGGCGGTGACCGTGACCCCGGCAAGCGCCCGGCGATGGGCGCCGCCGCGGCCCTCGGCAGCGACCTGCTCGTCGTCACCGACGACAACCCCCGCTCGGAGGACCCCGCCGCCATCCGCGCCGCGATGACCGCCGGGGTGCCGGCCGACCGGCGCGGCGCCGTGGAGGAGGTCGGCGACCGGCGCGCGGCGATCGCCCGCGCGGTGCAGCTGGCCCGGCCCGGCGACACGGTGCTCGTCGCCGGCAAGGGACACGAGACGGGTCAGGAGGTCGCCGGCACCGTGACGCCGTTCGACGACCGCGCCGTGCTGCGCGAGGTGCTCGCCGCGCTGTCGCCCGCCGGGGCGGCCCGCCGGTGATCGCCCTGACCCTCGCCGAGGTCGCGGAGGCCGTCGGCGCAGCGTTGCCGCACGCCGCCGAGGGGACCGTCACCGGTGTGACCCTCGACTCGCGCGGCGTCTCCGCCGGCGACCTGTTCATCGCCGTGGCCGGCGAGCGCGTCGACGGCCACGACTACCTGGACGCCGCCGCGGCCGCCGGCGCCGTCGCCGCGCTGACCAGCCGTCCCGGTGGGCCGCTGCCGGCGCTCGTCGTCGAGGACACCGTCGCCGCCCTCGGCCGGCTGGCCGCGCTGGTGCACGGCCGGCTCACCGGGGGTGGGCTGGTCACGCTCGGCATCACCGGCTCGTCGGGCAAGACCTCGACCAAGGACCTGCTCGGCCAGGTGCTGGCCACCACCGGGCCCACGGTCAGCCCGCCCGGCTCGTACAACAACGACATCGGCCTGCCGCTCACCGTGCTCTCGGCCGACGCGGACACCCGCTACCTCGTGCTGGAGATGGGCGCGCGCGGGATCGGGCACATCGCCCGGCTGTGCGCCGTCGCCCGGCCCGACGTCGGCGTGGTCCTCAACGTCGGCTCGGCGCACCTGGGGGAGTTCGGCTCGGCCGACGTCATCGCGCAGGCCAAGGGCGAGCTGGTCGAGGCGCTGCCGGAGCCGGGCACCGCCGTCCTCAACGCCGACGACCCGCGGGTGGCCGGCATGGCGCCGCGGACCCGCGCCCGGGTGGTCACCACCGGCCGCTCCGCCGGTGCCGACGTCCGGGCCACCGCCGTGACGCTGGACGACGCCGCCCGCGCCCGGTTCACCCTCGTGGCCCGCGGCCCCGCCGGTGTGGAGGAGCACCCGGTGGCGCTGCAGGTGGTGGGGGAGCACCAGGTCGCCAACGCGCTGTCGGCCGCCGGCGCCGCGCTGGCCGCCGGCCTGACCCCGGCCGCCGTCGCCGCCGCCCTGTCCGCGGCGCAGCCGCGCAGCCGCTGGCGCATGGAGGTCACCCGCCGCGCCGACGGCGTCACGGTGGTCAACGACGCCTACAACGCCAACCCCGAGTCGATGCGGGCCGCCCTGGCCGCGCTCGCGGGGCTGGCCGGCACCCGCCGGGTGGCCGTCCTCGGCGGCATGGCCGAGCTGGGTCCCGACGCCGTCCCCGAGCACGAGCGGCTGGGCCGCGACGCCGTCGCCGCGGGTGTGGACCTCGTCGTGGCCGTCGGACCCGATGCGGTAGGGATAGCGACGGGTGCCACGGCCGCCGGTGCCCGCGAGGGGGAGGGCGTGGTGTCCGTGCCCGACCGGGTGGCCGCCCGCGAACTGCTGTCGGAGGTGCTGGTGCCCGGTGACGTCGTGCTGGTGAAGGCCAGCCGGTCCCACGGGCTGGAACTGCTCGCCGCCGACCTGCTCGCCGCCGAGGCAGGCGCGTGAAGTCCGTCCTCGTCGCCGCGTCCCTCGGGCTGATCATCTCGATCCTCGCCACGCCGCTGGCCGTGCGCACCTTCCGGCGCCGCGGCTTCGGCCAGGAGATCCGCGACGACGGCCCCGAGTCGCACCTGTCGAAGAAGGGCACGCCCACGATGGGCGGCACCGTCATCGTCGGGGCGACCGTCGGCGGCTACCTGATCGCCCACCTCTTCCTGATCGGCCAGCCCGGCCGCGGCGTCACCGCCACCGGCCTGCTGCTGCTGTTCCTCATGGTGGGGCTGGGCACCGTCGGGTTCCTCGACGACTACCTGAAGATCCGCCACCGGCGCAGCCTGGGCCTGAACAAGACGGCGAAGCTGGTCGGCCAGCTGGTCGTGGGGGTGGGCTTCGCCGTCCTCGGGCTCAACTTCCCCGACGAGGGCGGGATCACCCCGGCGTCGGAGTCGGTCTCCTACGTCCGCGACATCGAGCCGCTGTTCCTCGGCTCGGTCGGCTTCGTCGTCCTGGCGTACCTGTTCATCGCCGGGTTCTCCAACGCGGTCAACCTCACCGACGGCCTCGACGGGCTGGCGGCCGGCTGCTCGGCGATGGTGTTCGGCGCCTACGTCGTCATGAGCTTCTGGCAGTTCACGCACGACTGCGTCGCCGCCGCGGTCGACGGCTGCTACCAGGTGCGCGACCCGCTCGACGTCACCCTGGTCGCGGCCGCGGCCATGGGGGCGTGCCTGGGCTTCCTGTGGTGGAACACCAGCCCGGCGCGGATCTTCATGGGCGACACCGGCTCGCTGGCCCTCGGCGGCCTGATGGCCGGCATCGCCGTCGTCACCCGCACCGAGCTGCTGCTCGTCGTCCTCGGCGGCCTGTTCGTCGCGGTCACGCTGTCGGTGGTCATCCAGGTGGCGTTCTTCCGCGCCACCCGCCGCCGGGTCTTCCGCATGGCGCCGCTGCACCACCACTTCGAGCTGGCCGGGTGGGCGGAGAACACGGTGATCGTGCGGTTCTGGCTCGTGACCGGGATGGCCGTGGCCTTCGGTCTGGGGCTGTTCTACGCCGACTGGCTGACCGTCACCGGCCTGTGAGCGGGCCGGCCCGCGTCCGCCCGGCGCGACACGCCCCGACCCTGACCCGGCGTGGCCCGATGAGCGGCGACGATGGCGGGATGGACAGCCGGACCGCTCCGTCCCGAGGCGGCACCCGCCGCACCCCCGGCCGGGCCGCTCCGGGAGTGCGGCCGCGCCTGCGCGGGCCGGCGTGGCTCGACGGCCCGATGACCAGCTGCCACCTGGTCATCGGCGCGGCCGGGCTGCTGCTGGCCATCGGGCTGGTCATGGTCTTCTCCGCGTCGGCGATCGAGGCGGCGCTCAACGACGAGCCGGCGTGGCGGCCGGGGCTCGACCAGCTCGTCTTCGCCGCCCTCGGGCTGGTCGCGCTGGTGGTGGCGGTGCGGCTGCCGGTCGGGCTGCTGCGGCGCTGGTCCCCGGTGGCCCTGATCGCCGTCACCGTCCTGCTCGTGGCCGTCCTCGTGCCCGGCATCGGCACCACCTACAACGGCTCGCGGGCCTGGATCAGCCTCGGGTTCACCGACTTCCAGCCCTCGGAGCTGTCCAAGCTCGTCCTCGCGCTGTGGGGCGCGCACGTCCTGGCCCTGCGCGGCCGGCACCTGACGGTCAGGACGCTGCTGCTGCCGCTGGTCCCGGTCTTCCTCGTCCTCTCCGTCCTGCTCGTCCGCGAGCCGGACTTCGGCGCGGCGGTGAGCCTCGCACTGGTGCTGGTCGGGCTGTTGCACGCCGGCGGCGCGCCGTGGCGGGTCTGGGCCGTCATCGGGGCGAGCGGCGTCACCGCCGTCGTCCTGCTGGTGGTGAGCGCGCCCTACCGGCTGGAGCGGATCACCGCGTTCCTGGACCCCTTCGCCGATCCGACCGACACCGGCTTCCAGGCCATCCGCGGCTTCTACGCGCTGGCCACCGGCGGCCTGTGGGGCGTGGGCCTGGGCAACAGCGCGATGAAGTGGAACCTGCTGCCCGAGGCCGAGTCGGACTACATCTTCGCGATCATCGGCGAGGAGCTCGGCTTCCTCGGCTGCCTGGTCGTCGTCACCCTCTACGCGGTGCTGGCCTACGCCGGCTTCCGCATCGCCCACCGCTCGGCCGACCGGTTCGTCCAGCTGGCCAGCGTGGCGATCACCGTCTGGCTGGTCGGCCAGGCGGCCATGAACACGGGCTACGTGGTCGGCCTGCTCCCGGTCACCGGGGTCACGCTGCCGCTGGTGTCCGCCGGTGGCACCTCGCTGGTGCTCACCCTCTTCGTCGTGGGGATCCTCATCCGCTTCGCCCGCTCCGAGCCCGAGGCCATCGAGCACGCCCGCCGCGCCGAGCGCGGCCGCCTGGCCCGCTGGCTGCTGCCGGTGCCCGCGCACGCCGTCGACCCGGTCCGGCCCCGCCGGCCGCGTCCCGCGCCGCGCCCGGGCGCCGGGGGCGTCTCGCGGGCCGGGGCCCGCCTCGCCGCGCAGCTCGACCCCCAGCTCGACCCGCAGCTCGACCCCCAGCCGGCCCGGTCCGGCCCGCTGCCCCGCCGCCCGGTCGACGCCCACCCGGTCCGCCGGCCCACCGACGGGCCCCGGCCCGACCGGCGGGGCGCGCCGCCGGCCGGCCGCCGTCCCGAGCGGGTGCCCGGCCGCCCCGCGGACCGCCCGGGGCGGTCCCGGTGAGCGCCGGCGGGACGGCGACCAGCGTCGTCCTGGCCGGCGGCGGCACCGGCGGCCACATCGAGCCGATGCTCGCGCTGGCCGACGCGCTGCGCCGCCGGGAGCCGGGGCTGCGCATCACCTGCCTGGGCACCGCCCGCGGCATGGAGACCCGGCTGGTGCCCGCGCGCGGCTACGACCTGCGGCTGATCCCGCCCGTGCCGCTGCCGCGCAGGCCCACGCCGGACCTGCTGCGGGTGCCGGGCCGGGTGCGCCGCTCGGTGGCCGAGACCCGCGCGCTGCTCGACGAGCTCGGCGCCGACGTCGTCGTCGGGTTCGGCGGCTACGTCGCCCTGCCGGCCTACCTCGCCGCGCGGCGGAGCAGGCGGGGGCGGGCGGGGATCCCGATCGTGGTGCACGAGCAGAACGCGCTGCCGGGCCTGGCCAACCGGGTCGGCGCCCGGCTGGCCGCCCGCGTCGCGGTGACCGTGCCGGGGACGCCGCTGCGGCGCGGCGAGCACGTCGGGATGCCGCTGCGCTCGGCGATCACCACGCTCGACCGCGCCGGCCGCCGCGCCGAGGCCCGCGCCGCCTTCGGCCTGGACGACGACCGGCCCACGCTGCTGGTCTTCGGCGGGTCGCAGGGCGCGGCCTCGCTGAACCGGGCGGCGACCGCGGCGGCCGACGCGCTGACCGCGGCGGGCATCCAGGTGCTGCACGCCCGCGGCCCGAAGAACACCGACGTGACCGTGCCGGCCCGCCCGGCCGGCGCCGCGCCCTACGTCGTCGTCGACTACCTCGAGCGGATGGACCTCGCCTACGCCGCCGCCGACCTCGCCCTGTGCCGGTCCGGCGCGGTCACCGTGGCGGAGCTGTCGGCGGTCGGGCTGCCCGCGGCGTTCGTCCCGCTGCCCATCGGCAACGGCGAGCAGCGCCGCAACGCGCTGCCGGTCGTGGAGGCCGGCGGCGGGCTGCTCGTGGAGGACGCCGAGCTGTCCGCCGCCTGGATCCAGGCGACCCTCGTGCCGCTGCTCACCGACCCGGCCGCGCTCTCTGGGTACGCCGCGCACGCCGCCGCGGCCGGGGTCCCCGACGCCGACGAGCGGCTGGCCGACATCGTCCTGGAGGTGGCCCGTGACCGCTGACGCGACCGCCGCGTGGACCGCGCCGGTGCCCTCGCTGGAGGAGCTCGGCGCCGTCCACTTCATCGGGATCGGCGGTGCCGGCATGAGCGGCATCGCCCGCATCCTGCTGGCCCGCGGGGTGACCGTCTCCGGCAGCGACCGGCGCGACACCCCGACCCTGCTGGCGCTGCGCGCCCTCGGCGCGCGCGTGTCCCTCGGGCACGACGCGGCGGCCCTCGGCGACGCCGACTCGGTGGTCGTCTCCTCGGCCATCCGCGAGGACAACCCCGAGCTCGCCGGGGCCCGCGCCCGCGGGCTGCGGGTGCTGCCGCGGGCGGTGGCGCTGGCCGCGGTCATGGCCGGACGGCGCAGCGTCGCCGTCGCCGGCACCCACGGCAAGACCTCGACCACCTCGATGCTGACCGTGGCCGTGCAGGCCTGCGGCGTCGACCCGTCGTTCGCGATCGGGGGCGACCTCAACGAGTCGGGCAGCAACGCGCACGCGGGGCAGGGCGACGTCTTCGTCGCCGAGGCCGACGAGAGCGACCGCTCCTTCCTGCTGCTGGCGCCCCACGGCGCGATCGTCACCAACGTCGAGGCCGACCACCTGGACAACTACGGCGACCTGGCCGCCGTGGAGGCCGCCTTCGACCGGTTCCTCGGCACGGTCGCCCCCGAGGGCTTCGTCGTCCTGTGCGCCGACGACCCGGGCTCCGCGCGGCTGCGCGACGTCCCCACCCCGGCCCGGGTGCGCACCTACGGCACCGCCGGCGACGCCGACCTGCGCCTGGCCGACCTCGAGGTCGGCCGCGAGGCCACCAGCTGGACCGCCGTCCTCGACGGCACCGAGCTCGGCCGGGTCCGCATCCGCGTGCCCGGGGAGCACATGGCCCGCAACAGCGCCGCCGCCCTCCTGGCCGGGCTGGAGCTGGGCCTGCCCGCCGCGGGGCTGATCGCCGGGCTCGAGCGCTTCGGCGGCGTGCACCGCCGCTTCGAGCTCAAGGGCTCCGCCGCGGGCGTGCGGGTCTACGACGACTACGCCCACCACCCCACCGAGGTGACCGCCCAGCTGCGCGCCGCCCGCGCGGTGGCCGGCGAGGGGCGCGTCGTGGTCGCCTTCCAGCCGCACCTCTACAGCCGGACCCGCGAGTTCGCCGCCGCCTTCGGCGAGGCACTCGGCCTGGCCGACGAGGTGGTGGTCATGGACGTCTACGGCGCCCGCGAGGACCCGGTACCCGGCATCACCGGCGCCATGGTCGCCGACGCCGTCCCGCTGCCCGGCGACCGGGTGCACTTCGAGCCCTCCTGGTCGGCGGCCGCCCCGGCGCTGGCCGCCCGTGCCCGACCCGGCGACCTGGTGATCACCATGGGCGCCGGCAACGTGTCCATGGTGGGGCCGGAGGTGCTCACCGCCCTCGCCGGCGACGGGACGGCCGGCGGCGCGACCCCCACCGGCGGCGGCTGCGCGGACCCCGACCGGTGAGCCGCTCCGGTCTGACGACCGCCGACCGGGAGCGCGGTGTCCCGGTCGAGGTCGCCCGGCCGGCCCGCCGCCGCGTGCGCCCCGACACCCCTTCCGAGCGCCGCCGGCGCCGGGTCGTGCGCGCCGCCCTGGCGCTCGCCGTGGTCGCGGCCGTGTGGTGGGCGCTGTGGTACAGCCCGCTGCTGGCCGTGCGAACGGTCCGGGTCGACGGCGCCACGACGCTGACGGCCGACCAGGTCCGCACCGCCGCCGGCGTCCCCGGGGGCACACCGCTGCTGCGGGTGGACGTCGACGCCGCCGCCGCCCGCGTGGCCCGGCTCCCGCAGGTGGCCTCGGTCGAGGTGACCCGCGGCTGGCCGCGCAGCGTCGTCGTCACCGTGGTCGAGCGGCGGCCGGTCGCCGTCGTCGAGCGGGTCGGCACCCGGTCGCTGGTCGACGCCGACGGCATCCTGTTCGACACCGTCACCGGCGACGCGCCCGACGGCGTCGTGCCCCTGGACGTGGCCACCCCCGGCCCGGACGACCCGGCCACCCGCGCGGCACTCGGCGCCCTGGTGTCCCTGCCGCGCGAGGTCCGCGCCGCGGTGGCCGGCGCCCGGGCCGGCAGCGGCGAGGACGTCACGCTGACCCTCACCGACGGCACCACCGTCGTGTGGGGCGGGGCCGACGACGCCGCGGACAAGTCCGACGTGCTCGTCGCGCTGCTCGACCAGGTGGCGGCCGGGAACCTCGAGCCGGCCGGGACGATCGACGTGAGCGCGCCCGGCGCCGTCGTCCTCCGCTGAGGCGAGGACGTCCCTGCCCCCACCACTCGCAGGCTCGCGGCGGGACCCGGGACGGGGCCGCCGTTGCTCGCACAGCGTGGTCCCGTGGGCGCGGACGGCAGCCGGGACCCCGCGAGCCGACACGCCGGACGCCGCGACACGCCCGACACGGCAGATGAGTTGTGCGCGTTCCCGCACCGGCCCTCGGACCGTGTCTCGACCCGGGGATGAGACCTGCGGCAGGCGGGTCGTCACCGAGGGTGGTGCAGATGTGACCAGCGGGTCGCCGGAGGCCGGTGAGGTCCCGGTCTGCCGACACGCCGGGCCGGGGAGGGTGCTTGTAGGCCCCGTCGCGGCCCACCTAACTTCGTCCCGTCGACCCAGTTGACATAACTATAAGGCTTTACTTGAGGATGAGGGTCGAGGTCGGGAGCCCCACATGACACCTCCGCACAACTACCTCGCGGTCATCAAGGTCGTCGGCATCGGCGGCGGCGGTGTGAACGCGGTCAACCGGATGATCGAGGTCGGTCTGAAGGGGGTGGAGTTCATCGCCATCAACACCGACGCCCAGGCGCTGTTGATGAGCGACGCCGACGTCAAGCTCGACGTCGGCCGCGAGCTGACCCGCGGCCTCGGCGCCGGCGCGCAGCCCGACGTCGGCCGGCAGGCCGCCGAGGACCACCGCGAGGAGATCGAGGAGGTGCTCAAGGGCGCCGACATGGTCTTCGTGACCGCCGGCGAGGGCGGCGGCACCGGCACCGGTGGCGCGCCCGTGGTGGCCTCGATCGCCCGCAAGCTCGGCGCGCTGACCATCGGCGTGGTCACCCGGCCGTTCTCCTTCGAGGGCAAGCGCCGCGCGGTGCAGGCCGAGTCGGGGATCGAGGAGCTGCGCAACGAGTGCGACACGCTCATCGTCATCCCCAACGACCGGCTGCTGCAGCTGGGCGACCGCAACGTCAGCGTGATGGACGCCTTCCGCACCGCCGACCAGGTGCTGCTCTCCGGTGTCCAGGGCATCACCGACCTGATCACCACGCCCGGCCTGATCAACCTGGACTTCGCCGACGTCAAGTCGGTCATGTCCGGCGCCGGGTCGGCGCTCATGGGCATCGGCAGCGCGCGCGGGGACAACCGGGCGCTGCTGGCCGCCGAGCAGGCGATCGCCAGCCCGCTGCTGGAGGCGTCGATGGAGGGCGCCCACGGCGTGCTGCTGTCGATCTCCGGTGGCTCGGACCTCGGCCTGTTCGAGATCAACGAGGCCGCCTCGCTGGTGTCGGACGCCGCGCACGCCGACGCCAACATCATCTTCGGCGCGGTCATCGACGACGCCCTCGGTGACGAGGTGCGGGTGACCGTCATCGCCGCCGGCTTCGACGGCGGGCGTCCCTCGGCGCGCAAGGACGGCGGCGTCGCCGCGGTCCCGGCGGCCCCGGCCGCCCCGCCGGCGCTGCCCCGGGTCGCCCCGCCGCCGCTGGCCCCGGCGGCACCGCGGGCCACCGGTGAGCGGCTGGTGGGCCAGGTCCCGCCGGCGCAGGCCGTGCCCCCGGCGCCCGTCCGGCCCGCGGCACCCGCCGGCGGTGGCATCACCGTCCCGCCGCTGCCGCCGGTGCAGAACGCCGCACCCGGCACCGCCGCCGGGCGCCGTCCGCTGGGCAACGAGGACTTCGAGGAGGAGCTCGACATCCCGGAGTTCCTCCGCCAGTGAAAGGACCCCCTCGCCCCCCACGCCTCGCTCCGCTCGGCGCGGGTCCCTGCGAGGGGGCCGTTCCAGCACCTCACCAGCTCGCGGCGGGCCTCTGCACGGGGGCCGCTCGGTGAGCGCGACCTCGGCCGCCCCGCCGGCGGTGCGCCCTCGACGGGTGGTCACCGACCGGCGGGGCGGCCGCTCACGTCCGCCCTACGACACCTTCGACCTCGGCGACCACGTCGGCGACGACCCGGCCGACGTCGCGGCCAACCGCGCCCGGCTGGCCCGCGAGCTCGGCGTACCCGGCGACCGGCTGGTCTGGATGGAGCAGGTGCACGGCACCGGCGTCACCGTCGTCGACGGCCCGGTCCAGGGTCCGCTGCCCGCGACCGACGCCGTCGTCACCCGCACGCCCGGCCTGGTGCTGTGCGTGCTGGTCGCCGACTGCGTGCCGGTGCTGCTGGCCGACCCCGTCGCCGGGGTGGTCGCCGCCGTCCACGCCGGCCGCGAGGGCGTCCGGCAGGGCGTGGTCGCCGCCACGCTGGCCGCGATGGCCCGGCTGGGCAGCCGTCCCGCCGACACCACCGCGCTGCTCGGGCCGGCCGTCTGCGGCTCCTGCTACGAGGTGCCCCGCGCCATGCAGGCCGAGGTCGCCCGGGTCGCCCCCGCGGCCGCGGTGCGCACCCGCGCGGGGACGCCGGGGCTGGACCTGCGCGCCGGCCTCGCCGAGCTGATGACCCGCGCCGGGCTGGCGCAGGTCGTGCACGACCCGCGCTGCACCGTCGAGGACCGCCGGCTGTTCAGCCACCGCCGCGACGGCGTCACCGGGCGCCAGGCCGGCGTCACCTGGCTGGGGTGAGGACCCCCTGCCCCACCGCTCGCAGGCTCGCGGCGGGACCCTGCAGGGGGGCCACGACCAGCGGGATGATCGCCGCATGAGCGCACCGGCGACACCCGCGGCCCGGCGCCTCGCCGCCGTCCGGGAGCGGATCGCCGCGGCCGCCCGGGCCGCCGGGCGCGACCCGGCCTCGGTCGCGCTGCTGGCCGTGAGCAAGACCTGGCCGGCCGACGACGTCCGGACGCTGGTCGCGCTCGGGCAGACGGCGTTCGGCGAGAACCGCGCCCAGGAGCTCACCGGCAAGGCCGCGGCGCTGGCCGACCTGCCGATCGAGTGGCACTTCGTCGGCCAGCTCCAGCGCAACAAGGCCGCCGCCGTGGCCCGCACCGGCGCGGTCGTCCACTCCGTCGACCGGCTGCCGCTGGCCCGGGCGCTGTCCCGGGCGGGGGAGGAGACCGGCCACCCGGTCGGTGTGTTCCTCCAGGTCGACCTCGGCGGCGCCGCGGGGGAGCTGGCCGAGCGCGGCGGCGCCGACCCCGCGGACGTCCCCGCCCTCGCCGATGACGTCGCCGCGCTGCCCGGCGTGCGGCTGCGCGGCCTCATGGCCGTCGCCCCGCGCGGGGAGGAGCCCGGTCCGGCCTTCGTCCGTCTGGCCGCGCTCGCCGAGCGGCTGCGCGCCGACCACCCCGAGGCCGCGGAGGTCTCCGCCGGGATGAGCGCCGACCTCGAGGAGGCGGTCGCGGCGGGCGCCACGCTGGTGCGTGTCGGAACCGCGCTGTTCGGCCCCCGGCCTCTAGCCTCGCCCGGAGTCACACCAGTCACAGGGGCCCCACCGAGGTCCCCGGAGGAGGTCTGATGGCCGGGGCCATGCGGAAGATGGGCATCTACCTCGGGCTCGTCGAGGACGACGACGCCCGCGCCTACGGGCGCTACGACGCCCGTCAGGCCGACCCGGCCGGCCACTACGAGCCCGACCGGTACGACGGCGAGCGCTACGACGGCGACCGCTACGACGAGCGCCGCCGTCCCGAGGGGCGCTACGAGGGCCGCTACGAGGACCGCTACGCCGCCGACCCGCACGGTGCCGAGGCCCCCTACGGCTCCTTCGACTCCTACGGCGGCGAGTACGACCGCTACGACGACCGTCGCTACGACGACGAGCGCGACGGTGGACGGGGCCTCGACCGCGCCCCGGGCCGCGGCGTCGAGCTGGCACCCGCGCCCGATCCCGAGCCGGTCGCGCTGCGCCGCGGCGGGGCGACCCGCCTGGGCCTGGCGCAGCCGGCGTCCGCCGGTGCCGGCGGCATCTCCGCGCCCGCTGCCTCCGGGCCGTCCCGGATCGGCTCCGTGGGCGGCGGCCTGGGTGGTGGCGTGGGTGGTGGCATCGGTGTCGGCGGGGGTCTCGCCGGCGCCGCCGCCGGCCTGGCCGCCCGCGAGCCGGTCGCCGCGGTGCCCGAGCCGGCCCCCGCGCCGGTGCGCGAGCCCTACCGCATCACCACGCTGCACCCGAAGACGTACAACGAGGCCCGCGCGATCGGCGAGGCGTTCCGGGACGGCAGCCCGGTCATCATGAACCTCACCGAGCTCGACCACGCCGACGCGCGGCGGCTCGTCGACTTCGCAGCGGGGCTGATCTTCGGGCTGCGCGGTAGCATCGAGCCCGTCACGGCCAAGGTGTTCCTGCTCTCCCCGCAGGACGTCGACGTGACGGCCGAGGACAAGGCCAAGATCCGCGAGGGCGGGTTCTTCGACCAGTCCTGAGGTCGTCCGTCCGGCCGGGGCGTGCAGGCAGGTCGGCACGGCACCGCGGGTGCCCCGGGACGAACGAGGACAGTGACTCTCTTCTGGCAGATCGTCTCGTCGATCCTGCTCGTCTTCCTCATCCTGCTGTTCGCGCGTTTCGTCGTGGACTGGGTGATGGTCCTGGCGCGCAGCTGGCGCCCGTCCGGGCTGGTGGCCGCGGGGCTCGAGGTCGTCTACGCGACGACCGACCCGCCGCTGAAGGCGATCCGGAAGGTGATCCCACCGCTGAACCTGGGGTCCATCAGGCTGGACCTCGCGTTTATGGTGCTCCTGATCGCCGTCTACATCCTGCGGGGCATCACCCAGTCGCTGGCCATCGCCGCGTGACCTCAGGTCCGCACGAGGGACCGAGCGCCGCCCCGACCGACCCCCACCCGCCGTCCGACCCGAGGTGAGCCCCTTGCCACTCACGCCAGCCGACGTGCACAACGTCGTCTTCAAGAAGCCGCCGATCGGGAAGCGCGGCTACGACGAGGACGAGGTGGACGCGTTCCTCGACGTGGTGGAGGCCGAGCTCGCCCGGCTGATCGAGGAGAACAACGAGCTGCGCTCGGGCTCGAGCACCGGCCGGGTCACCGCCCAGCCCGTCGCCCCCGAGCCGACCCCGGCACCCGCGCCGCCGCCGCCGCAGCCCGCCGCGCGCGAGGACGACACCGCGCGCGCCTCCCGCATGCTGGCCCTGGCGTCGGAGACCGCCGACCGCTACGTCAACGAGGCGAAGACCCAGGCCGACCAGATGGTGGCGTCGGCGAAGACCGACAGCGAGCGGATGCTGGCCGAGGCCCGCGCCAAGAGCGAGCAGATGGTCAACGACGCCAAGCTGCGCGCCGACTCGATGATCAACGACGCCCGCACCCGCGCCGACACGATGGAGCGCGAGGCCCGCGCCAAGGCCGCCGCCCTCGACCAGGACGCCGAGCGCCGGCACCGCGAGGTCATGGGCCCGCTGGAGGAGAAGCGCGCCGGCCTCGAGCGCAAGATCGAGGAGCTGCGGACCTTCGAGCGCGAGTACCGCACGCGCTTCCGCTCCTACCTCGAGTCGCACCTGCGCGACCTCGACACCCGCGGCTCCGCCGAGCCGTCCTCGGCCAGCCGGCAGAACCAGCACGCCCCCGCCTGAACCCGCCGCGACAGGGCCCCCGGACGACCGTCCGGGGGCCCTGTCGCGTTCCCGGGGCGCCACTCGCCGTGAGCGCAGCGCCGTTACAGTCGCCTCGTGGTCCTGCTCGCCGGCCTGCTCGTCCTCGCGGGCCTCGGTCTGTTCGTCACCGGCGTCCTGACCGACGTCGCCACCTGGTACTGGGCCTGCGTGGCCACCTGCGGCCTCGCCGCGGTGCTGCTGCTCGTCGCCCGGCTCCGGACGCCGGCGGGGGACCGGTCACCGGTCCCGGACACCCCGGCCCGCCCGGTCCCGCCCGCGACGGACCACGGGCCGACCCGCGGTGACACCCCCCGGGCTCCGGCGCAGCCGACCGCCGACCGGCACGGGGCCCCGGCCACCCGGAGCCCGGAGGACGGCGCCCGTCCGGCCGCGCCGCCGGCCACCCGGTCGGCGCCCGGGGGACCACCGGCCGCCGGCGAGCCCGCGGAGGAGGACGTCGAGGTCACCGACCTGCTGCTGGTGGTCGACCTGACCGACGAGGTGCTCGTCGTCGACGAGCACCCGCGCTACCACCTCGGCGGCTGCCGCTGGCTGGCCGGCCGGGAGATCGTCCCGCTGCCGGTCGGCGAGGCGCGCACCGACGGGTTCACCCCGTGCGCCGTGTGCGGCCCCGACGCGCACCTGGCGGGGGTCGAGCGCGCCCGCCGGGCCGCCCGCCGCGCCTGACCGACGGCCTGCCTGCAGGGTCCCGCCGCGGGCTCGCGAGCGACGGGGGCAGGCAGGCCCTCCGTCAGGCGCGGGCGACCCAGAAGCGCGAGCCCTGCGGCCCCTCGACCCCGGGGCCCTCGCCGGCGGCGCCGGCGTGCACCGCCACGGCGAGCACCTCGCCGGCGACCTGCTCGCCGTGCTCGGTGAGCGCCTCGGCGAGGGCGCCCCCGGCGGTCCACCACAGCTCGATGCGGTCGCTGACGGCCAGGCCGCTGGTCTTGCGGGCCTCCTGCACCAGCCGCACCGCCTCGCGGACCAGGCCGGCGCGCTCCAGCTCAGGGGTCAGCTCGAGGTCGAGCGCGACGGTCAGCCCGCCGCCGCTGGCCACGGTCCAGCCCTCGCGCGGTGTCTCGGTGACCACCAGGTCGCCGTCCTCGAGGGGCACGCTCGCGCCGTCGACCTCGACCGACGCCGTCCCGGCCCGGTAGGCGGCCACCAGCGCGGCCGGGTCGGCCGCGGCGACGGCCCTGGCCACCGCCTGCACCTGCCCGCCCAGCCTCCGCCCGACGGCGCGGAAGTCGACCTTGACGCGCACGTCGACCAGGTCGCCGCCGACGGCGGAGAGGTCGGCCAGCTCGGTGACGTTGAGCTCGTCGGCCACCTCCGCCACCAGGTCGCGGGGCAGGGACGCCCAGCCGGGCGCGGCGACGACGGCCCGCGCCAGCGGCTGCCGGGTGCGCACCTTCGCCGACGTCCGCGCGGAGCGGCCGAGCTCCACCAGTCGCCGGACCAGGTCCACCTGCGCCAGGAGCTGCGGGTCGCGGGCGGCCTCGTCGACGGCCGGCCAGGAGGCCAGGTGCACCGAGTCGGGGGCGTCCGCGCCGAGGCCGGGCGCCACGACCGCCGTCCACACGGAGTCGGTGAGGAACGGGGTGAACGGCGCCATGAGCCGGGTCAGCCCGTCGAGCACCTCGTGCAGCGTGCCCAGCGCCGCCGGGTCGCCGTCCCAGAAGCGACGGCGGGAGCGGCGCACGTACCAGTTGGACAGGTCGTCGACGAACTGGGCGAGCAGCCGCCCGGCGCCCTGGGTGTCGAAGGCCTCGAGGGCGTCGGTGACGCCCTCGGTGACCGCGGCCAGCTGCGCCAGTGCCCAGCGGTCGAGCAGCGGTCGCTCCTCGCGCGGCGGCACACGGTCGCCGTCCCGCCCGCCCGCCGGGTCCCAGCCGTTGGTCTCGGCGTAGAGGGTGAGGAAGCTGGCGGTGTTCCAGTAGGTCAGCAGGACCTTGCGGACCACCTCGGACAGGGTCTCGTGGCCCACCCGGCGGGCCGACCACGGCGATCCGCCGGCCAGCATGAACCAGCGGACGGCGTCGGCACCGTGCCGGTCCATCAGCGGGATCGGCTCGAGGATGTTGCCCAGGTGCTTGCTCATCTTGCGGCCGTCCTCGGCGAGGATGTGGCCCAGGCACAGCACGTTCTCGTAGGAGCTCCTGCCGAACACCAGCGTGCCCACGGCCATGAGCGTGTAGAACCAGCCGCGCGTCTGGTCGATGGCCTCGCAGATGAACTGTGCCGGGTAGGCGGCCTCGAACTCCTCGCGGTTGCGGTGCGGCGCGCCCCACTGCGCGAAGGGCATCGAGCCCGAGTCGTACCAGGCGTCGATGACCGGCCGGACCCGCCGGTAGGTGCCCTCCTCGCCGGGACGGGTGAAGGTCACCTCGTCGATGAAGGGCCGGTGCGGGTCGAGGTCGGCGAGGTCCCGTCCGGTCAGCTCCGACAGCTCGGCCAGCGAGCCGACGGCGACCATCCGGCTCGGGTCGGCGTCGTTGCGCCAGATGGGCAGCGGTGTGCCCCAGTAGCGGTCGCGCGAGAGCGCCCAGTCGACGTTGTTGTTCAGCCAGTCGCCGTAGCGGCCCCACTGGATGGTCTCCGGGTGCCAGTGGGTCTTCTCGTTCTCGGCGAGCAGCTGGTCCTTGACCGCGCTGGTGCGGATGTACCAGGACGGCTGCGCGTAGTACATGAGCGGCGTGTGGCAGCGCCAGCAGTGCGGGTAGCTGTGCTCGTAGCGCTGCTCGCGCCACAGCACGCCGCGGGACTGCAGGTCGACGACGAGGGCGTCGTCGGCGGCCTTGAAGAAGTGCCCGCCCACCAGCGGCAGCTCCGGCAGGAAGTGGCCGGACGAGTCGATCGGGTTGACCACCGGCAGGCCGTAGGAGCGGCAGACGGCGAGGTCGTCGGCGCCGAACGCGGGGGACTGGTGGACCAGCCCGGTGCCGTCGTCGGTGGTGACGTAGTCGGCGAGGACGACGAAGTGGGTGTCCTCGCCCTCGGGGAAGTCGACCAGCTCGAAGGGCCGCCGGTAGTGCACCCGCTCCCAGTCGCGGCCGGTGGTGCGCGCGAGCACCTCGACGTCGTCGGGATCGCCGAAGACGGCGCCCAGCAGCGGCTCGGCGACGACGAGGGTGTCCTCGCCGCGCCTCGCGACGAGGTAGGTGACGTCCGGGTGGACCGCCACGGCGGTGTTGCTCGGCAGCGTCCACGGCGTCGTCGTCCAGACCAGCAGGTCGGCCTTCCCGGCCCACTCGCCGTCGGTGACCGGCAGGCGGACGTAGACCGAGGGGTCGGTGATCGACTCGTAGCCCTGGGCGACCTCGTGGTCGGACAGGCCGGTGCCGCAGCGCGGGCAGTAGGGGGCGACGCGGTGGTCCTCGACCAGCAGGCCCTTGTCGAAGACCTGCTTGAGCGACCACCACACGCTCTCGATGTAGGCCGGGTCCATCGTCCAGTAGGCGGTGGACATGTCGACCCAGTAGCCCATGCGGCGGGTGAGGTCGCTGAACGAGTCGACGTGGCGCATGACCGACTCGCGGCAGCGGGCGTTGAACTCGGCGATGCCGTAGCGCTCGATGTCGGGCTTGCCGGCGAAGCCGAGCTCCTGCTCGACGGCGATCTCCACGGGCAGGCCGTGGCAGTCCCAGCCGGCGCGGCGGGGCACGTGCCAGCCCTGCATGGTCTTGAAGCGGGGGAAGACGTCCTTGAACGCGCGGGCCTCGATGTGGTGGGTGCCGGGGCGGCCGTTGGCGGTGGGCGGCCCCTCGTAGAAGACCCACTGCGGGCGGCCCTCGGTCGCCTCCAGGGAGCGGGCGAACACGCCGCGGTCCTCCCAGCGCCGCAGCACGTCCTGCTCGAGCGCGGGCAGGTCGACCTGGGGCGGCAGCGCACGGAACGGAGAACTCACGGCTCCATCATCCCCGAGGCGTCGAGCGGGATCGCCGCCGAGGCACCGGGTGCCCGGGGGCGTCGAGCGTGCCCCGGTGCCGGGGCGACGGCCCCCGTCCCGGGGTACGGGAGGATGCGGCCATGGGCGGGGCGCGGTGAACACCACGGTCACCGTCGCCCTGGCCGTCGGGGCGCTGGTCGTGCTCGTCGCCGCGATCGCCCTGCGCCTGTCCGACCGCCTCGGCCTGCCCAGCCTGCTGCTGTACCTGGCGCTCGGCGTGGCGCTGGGGGAGAGCGGCGTCGGCATCGAGTTCGAGGACGTCGCGCTCACCCAGACCCTCGGCGTCGCCGCGCTCGTCGTCATCCTCGCCGAGGGTGGTCTGACCACCCGCTGGGCCGACGTCCGGCGGGCGGTCGGCCCGGGCCTGGCGCTGTCGACCGTCGGGGTGCTGGTGAGCGTGGCGACGACGGCCGCGATCGCCGTCGCGCTGCTCGGCCTGGACTGGACCTTCGCGCTCCTGCTCGGCGCCGTCGTCAGCTCCACCGACGCCGCCGCGGTGTTCGCCAACCTGCGCCGGCTGCCGCTGCCCCGGCGGATGGCCGCCGCGCTGGAGGTGGAGAGCGGCCTCAACGACGCGCCGGTCATCCTGCTGGTCATCGCGCTGGCCGACACCCTCACCGGCGAGGCGACGGCGGTCTGGTGGGTGACCGCGCTCGTGGTGGTCGCCGAGCTGGCCGGCGGGTCGGTCATCGGCATCGTGCTGGGCGCCGGCGGGGCGTGGCTGCTGCGGCGCTCGGCGCTGCCGCTGTCGGGCTTCTACCCGCTGGCCACCCTCGCGCTGTGCGTGCTGGCCTTCGCCTCGGCATCGCTGGCGCACACCTCGGGGTTCGTCGCCGTCTACCTGTGCGGGCTGGTGCTGGGCAACGCGGCGCTGCCGCACCGGTCGGCCACGATCGGCTTCGCCGAGGGGATGGCCTCCCTCGCGCAGATCGGGCTGTTCGTGCTGCTGGGGCTGCTGGTCTCACCCGGCCGGCTGCCCGGCGCGATCGGCCCGGCGCTGGTGGTCGGCCTGGCGCTGCTGCTGGTCGCGCGCCCGCTGTCGGTGGCCGCCAGCCTGGTCTGGTTCCGCATGCCGTGGGCGCAGCAGGTGTTCATCTCGTGGGCGGGCCTGCGCGGCGCGGTGCCCATCGTGCTGGCCACCTTCCCGCTGACCGCGCAGGTGCCCGAGGCCGCGCGCGTCTTCGACACGGTGTTCGTGCTCGTCGTCGTCTTCACCCTCGTGCAGGGCTGGTCGCTGCCGTGGGTGGCCCGCCGGCTCGGTATCGCCACGCCGCTGACCCCGCGCGAGGTCGAGGTGGAGTCCGCCCCGCTGGAGGAGCTCGACGCCGAGCTGATGCAGATGCGGGTGCCTGAGGGCTCCCGGCTGCACGGCGTCTACCTGCCCGAGCTGCGGCTGCCCGAGGACGCCGCGGTGGTGCTCATCGTCCGCGACGGCCGCTCGTTCGTGCCGGACGCGACCACCCGGCTCATGCGCGGGGACCAGGCGCTGCTCGTCTCGGCCCGCCGCTCCCGCCCCGAGGCCGAGCGCCGGCTGCGGGCGATCAGCCGCGCCGGCCGGCTGGCCGCCTGGCGGGGTGAGGAGGGCGCGGTCACCGAGGTGGACTGACCGATGCCCCGCCACTCGCGAGCTCGCGGCGGGACCTGCAGCGGGGCCGAGGTCAGCCGTTGAGCTCGAGGGTCTGCGTGGTCTCCTCGCGGACGGCGGCCAGCAGGGCCGGGTCGGAGGAGAGGTCGCGGCCGTAGGAGGGGATGGCCTCCTCCAGCGCACCGCGGCGGACGGCGACCCGGTCGGGGAAGCAGCGCTCGACCAGCGTGAGCATCGCCGAGACGGCGGTCGAGGCACCCGGCGAGGCGCCCAGCAGGCCGGCGATGGACCCGTCGGAGCCGACGATCAGCTCGGTGCCGAACTGCAGCACGCCGCGGCCGGTCGTGGCGTCCTGCTTGATGACCTGCACCCGCTGGCCGGCGGTGACCATCTCCCAGTCGGCCTGCTCGGCGAGCGGCACGAAGGCGGTCAGCGTGCGGTGCCGGGCGCTGCGCGACTGCAGCAGCTCGGTGACCAGGTACTTCGTCAGCGCCATCTCGGTGCGCGCGACGCCGAGCATCGAGCCGAGGTTGTCCGGCTTGACGCTCAGCGGCAGGTCGAACACCGAGCCCGCCTTGAGGAACCTCGGCGAGAAGCCGGCGTAGGGGCCGAACAGCAGCGAGTACTCGCCGTCGACCAGGCGCAGGTCCAGGTGCGGCACCGACATCGGCGGCGCGCCGACGGCGGCCTGGCCGTAGACCTTGGCCTGGTGCCTGGTCACCAGCTCGGGGGAGCGGGTGCGGAGGAACAGGCCGCTGACCGGGAAGCCGCCGAAGCCGCGGATCTCGGGGATGGCGGCCTTCTGCAGCAGCGGCAGCGCGCCGCCACCGGCGCCCACGAAGACGAAGCGGGTGCGCACCGAGCGCTCCTCGCCGCTGCGCCGGTCGGTGACGGTGACCCGCCAGCGGCCGTCGTCCAGGCGCTCGAGGCCGGTGACCCGCTGGTGGGTGTGCACCTGCACGCCGCGCTCCTCGCCCTGGGCGAGCAGCAGCCGGGTGAGCGCGCCGAAGTTGACGTCGGTGCCGGCGACCGAGCGGGTCGCGGCGACCGGCTGCCGGGGGTCGCGGCCGTCCATCACCAGCGGCACCCAGCGCGCCAGCTCGGCCGGGTCGTCGGTGTGCTCCAGGCCCGCGAACAGAGGCTCGGCCGACAGCGCGGCGTACCGGTTGCGCATGTACGCCCGGCCGGCCTCGCCGGTGACGAAGCCGACGTGCGGGACCGGGGTGATGAAGTCCTTGGGGGAGCCGGTCAGCCCCGTGCGGACCAGGTGCGACCAGAACTGGCGCGAGACCTGGAACTGCTCGTTGATCGTCCGGGCCTTGGTGGCGTCCACCCGGCCGTCGGGACCGGCGGGGGTGTAGTTGAGCTCGCACAGCGCGGCGTGGCCGGTGCCGGCGTTGTTCCACGCGTCCGAGCTCTCCCCGGCGACGTCGGCCGCGGACTCGAAGACGGTGACGCTCCACTCGGGAGCGAGGACACCCAGCAGCGACGCCAGGGTCGCGCTCATGATGCCGCCCCCGACGAGGACCACGTCGGGATCGGTGGCTGAACCGAGGTCGGTGGACACGACTGCCTCTCTGCCGTGGACGTGTGCCACTAGCGACAATCGGCCGACCGGCGCGTGAACACGAACCCCGGCGGGTGTGAGATGCGCCCGTTCCGGTATGAGGTTCCTCACCCGTCACTCGAGTGGCGCGGGCCACCGCGCCTCCGGCAGCAGCGGCGCAGGCCGGCGGCCGGGCGCGGCTATCGTCGGGCACGACCGACCGGCCCACCACCAGCCAGGAGCCCGCCCTGACCGACGAGCCCGAGCAGCCCGGCGCCGCGACGTCCGGGGACGCGACCCCCGGTGAGGGGACCACACCGGGGACGGCGGTCCGCCGTCCCCGCACCCGGCTGCTCCTCCTGCTCGCCGCGCTGGTGCTCCTCGCCGACCTCGGCAGCAAGCTGCTCGTCGTCGCCACGATCGACCGCGGGGAGGACCTGCGGGTCCTCGGCGGGCTGCTCTACCTCACGCACGCGCGCAACACCGGCGCGGCGTTCTCCTTCGCCGAGGGCTTCACGGTCGTGTTCACGCTGATCGCCGTCGCCGTCGCGGCGGTCATCGTGCGGACGGCGCGGCGGCTGGCCTCCCTCGGCTGGGCGGTCGCGCTGGGCCTGGTCCTCGGCGGCGCGGTGGGCAACCTCGTCGACCGGGTGTTCCGCGAGCCGGGGTTCCTGCGCGGCGGCGTCGTCGACTTCCTCTCCGTCTTCGCGCCGGACGGCGAGGTGTACCCGATCTTCAACGTCGCCGACTCGGCGATCGTCTGCGGCGGCGTGCTCGGTGCGGTGCTGGCGCTGCGCGGCATCGAGTTCGACGGCAGCCGCAGCCGCGACCACGGCGACGACGCGGTCTCCCGCGGCTGACCGACCCCACCTGACACGATGGCGGCGTGACCTCCGGCCTGCACCGTGCGCTGCCGGTGCCCGACGGCCTGGAGGGCCAGCGGGTCGACCAGGCGCTCGCCCGGCTGTTCGGGCTGTCCCGGGCCGTCGCCGCCGAGCTGGCCGACACCGAGCGGGTCCGGGTCGACGGCCGGGTGCGCGGCAAGGGCGACCGGCTGACCGGTGGCAGCTGGCTCGAGGTCGAGCTGCCCCCGCCGCCCGGGGAGCCGCCCGCGCCCGGGCCGGTGGCCGGGCTGACCGTCGTCCACGACGACGACGACGTCGTGGTCGTCGACAAGCCGGTCGGCGTCGCCGCCCACCCCAGCCCCGGCTGGGACGGCCCGACCGTCATCGGTGGGCTGGCCGCGGCCGGCTACCGCGTCTCCACCTCCGGCGCCGCCGAGCGGCAGGGGGTGGTGCACCGGCTCGACGCCGCGACGACGGGGCTGATGGTCGTGGCCAAGAGCGAGCGCGCCTACACCGCGCTCAAGGCGGCGTTCAGGGAGCGCACGGTCGACAAGGGCTACTCCGCGCTCGTGCAGGGGCACCCCGACCCGTCGCGCGGCACGATCGACGCCCCGATCGACCGGCACCCCCGCCACGACTGGAAGTTCGCCGTCGTCACCGGCGGGCGGCCGTCGGTGACGCACTACGAGGTCGTCGAGGCCTTCCCGGCGGCCAGCCTGGTCGACGTCCACCTCGAGACCGGGCGCACCCACCAGATCCGCGTGCACTTCTCGGCGATGCGCCACCCCTGCGTCGGCGACACCACCTACGGCGCCGACCCGACGCTGGCCGCCCGGCTCGGCGTCGAGCGGCAGTGGCTGCACGCGGTGCGGCTCGGCTTCGCCCACCCGGCCGACGGGCGCTGGGTGGAGTTCACCAGCCCCTACCCGCCCGACCTCGCCGGCGCCCTGACGATCCTGCGCGCCGAGTCCTGAGGCCGTGCGCCCCGGACCGTGACCGAGCCGCCCGCCTCCCTCGCCGCCTTCGGGCCGGCGACGCTCTCGGTCGTCGTCGTGGCCGTCTACCTGGTGCTCGGCGAGCCGGTCGTCGGGTACGTGCTGCACCGCCGGTTCGAGGCCCGGCTGCGCACCGACCCCGCCGCCCGGCGCTCGTTCTACCGGCGGCTGCTGGTCCTCGAGTGGGGCCTGGCGCTGCTCGCCGTCGTCCTGTGGCTGTCCTCGCCCGGGGTGGACGCCGCGGCCGTCGGGCTGGCCTGGCCCACCGGCTGGCCCGGCCCGGTCACGGGGACGGCGACGGTGCTGGTGCTGGTGCTCTCGCTGGTCTCGGTGCGGGCCCTGCGCGGCGGCGCACTGGTGCGGGCGGGCGCGCCGCGCCGGCCGGCCGCCCCGCCCGGACAGGGGCGGCACGCCGAGCCCGAGGGCGCCGCCACCCTGGCGGTGCTGCCCCGCACCCGGCTCGAGCGGCGGCTGTTCGCCGTCGTCGGCGTGACCGCCGGCGTGTGCGAGGAGTGGCTCTACCGCGGCTTCTTCCTCGCCGTGGTGGCCGCGGTGGGCGCGGGACTGCCGGTGCCGGTGCTGGTGCTCCTCGGCGCGGTCGCCTTCGGCCTGGCGCACGCCTACCAGGGCGTCCCCGGGATCGTGCTCACCGGCGTCCTCGGCGGGGTCTTCGCCGCGCTCTACCTCGACACCGGGTCGCTGCTGCTGCCGGTGCTGCTGCACGCCGCGGTGGACCTGCGGTTCCTGCTCGTGCCGGCGTCGGCGCTGCCCGAGGTGCTGCCCGCGCCGCGCCCGGCCGGAGGAGCGACGGGGTGACCGCGCCCGTCGGGACGGTGGCCACCGTCCCGCACCGCCGGGGGCGGTGAGCACGCCGGGCCCGGCGTCGCGCACGTCACCGTGCGCCGTGCGCTCCGAGAGGGGCGTGTGACGGGCCGGTCCCGCCGCGCCGAGACACGTCCTGTCAGACCCTCGGCGTAGACAGTCGCCGGTGCGAGGATCGGAGGGCCGGCCCGGGCCTGCGACGGTCCCTCGCCCGAGGAGCACCGCACCGCCCCGGTCTTCCCCGCCGGTCGCCCGCCGGAGCACCCGCCGGCCGGGCCAGCACGACCTGTGAGGAGCGCCGCACCGCCGTGAGCAGTCCGACCCGTGGACCTGGGACCGACTCGTTCGTGCACCTGCACGTGCACACCGAGTACTCGATGCTCGACGGGGCGGCGAAGCTGCCCGAGGTCACGAAGGCCGCCGCCGAGTACGGCATGCCGGCCTTGGCGATGACCGACCACGGCAACGTCTTCGGCGCCTACGACTTCTACAAGCAGGCCAGGGCCGCCGGCGTGAAGCCGATCATCGGCATGGAGGGCTACTACACGCCCGGGTCGCGCTTCGACCGCGCGCCCTTCGACTTCGGCGACAACCTCATCGACGAGGACGGCGAGGGCGGCTCCTCGCGCGGCAAGGCCGCCTACACGCACATGACGCTGCTGGCGCGCACCACCGAGGGGATGCACAACCTCTTCCGCATCTCCTCGATGGCCAGCCTGGAGGGCCAGTACCGCAAGCCCCGCTTCGACCGCGACCTGCTCGAGCGCCACGGCACGGGCCTCATCGCCACCACCGGCTGCCCCTCCGGTGAGGTCAACATGTGGCTGCGGGCCGGCAAGGTCGACCGCGCCCGGCAGGCCGCCGCCGACTTCCAGGACATCTTCGGCAAGGAGAACTTCTACGCCGAGGTGATGGACCACGGGCTGGCCATCGAGAAGAGGACCCGCCCGGCGCTGCTGGAGATCGCCAGGGACCTCGGCATCCCGCTGCTGGGCACCAACGACCTGCACTACACGCACCGCGAGGACGCCGAGGCGCACGACGCGCTGCTGTGCATCCAGACCGGGTCGCGTCTCAACGAGACCAACCGCTTCAAGTTCAACGGCGACGGCTACTACCTCAAGTCCGCCGCGGAGATGCGGGCGCTGTTCAGCGAGCTGCCCGAGGCGTGCGACAACACGCTGCTGGTCGCCGAGCAGTGCGAGGTGTCCTTCACCGAGGGCGCCGACCTCATGCCCCGCTTCCCGCTGCCGCCGGGGGAGGACGAGACCTCCTGGTTCGTCAAGGAGGTCGAGCGCGGCCTGCACAAGCGCTACCCGAACGGCATCCCCGACCACGTGCGCAAGCAGGCCGACTACGAGGTCGGGATCATCACCCAGATGGGCTTCCCGGGGTACTTCCTCGTGGTCGCCGACTTCATCAACTGGGCCAAGGACAACGGGATCCGCGTCGGCCCCGGCCGTGGCTCGGCGGCGGGCTCGCTGGCCGCCTACGCCATGGGGATCACCGACCTCGACCCGCTGGCGCACGGGTTGATCTTCGAGCGGTTCCTCAACCCCGAGCGCGTCTCGATGCCCGACGTCGACATCGACTTCGACGACCGCCGCCGCGGCGAGGTCATCCAGTACGTCTCGCAGAAGTACGGCGAGGAGCGGGTCAGCCAGATCGTCACCTACGGGACGATCAAGGCGAAGGCCGCGATCAAGGACGCCGCCCGCGTGCTCGACCGGCCCTACTCGGTGGGCGACGAGCTGACCAAGCTGATGCCCCCGGACGTGATGGGCAAGGGCATCCCGCTGTCGGGGGTCTTCGACCCGGCGCACCCGCGCTACAAGGAGGCCGCGGAGTTCCGTGCGCGCTACGAGTCCGACCCGGGCGCGGCCGAGGTGGTCGACCAGGCCCGCAAGCTGGAGGGGCTCAAGCGCCAGTGGGGCGTGCACGCCGCCGGCGTCATCATCGGCCGCTACCCGCTGATCGACTCCATCCCGATCATGCGGCGCGAGGCCGACGGCGCCGTCATCACACAGTTCGACTACCCGACCTGCGAGACGCTCGGCCTGCTGAAGATGGACTTCCTGGGGCTGCGCAACCTCACGGTCATCGACGACGCGCTGCGCAACATCGTCGCCAACGGCAAGGAGCCGATCGACCTCGACGAGATCAGCAAGGACCTCACCGACCCGGACACCTACGCGCTGCTGGCCCGCGGCGACACCCTCGGCGTCTTCCAGTTCGACGGCGGGCCGATGCGCTCGCTGCTGCGGCTCATGCGGCCGGACAACTTCGAGGACATCTCCGCCGTCGGCGCGCTGTACCGGCCCGGGCCGATGGGTGCGAACTCGCACACCAACTACGCGTTGCGCAAGAACGGCCAGCAGGAGATCACGCCGATCCACCCCGAGCTGGCCGAGCCGCTCGAGGAGATCCTCGGCCAGACCTACGGCCTGATCGTGTACCAGGAGCAGGTCATGGCGATCGCGCAGAAGGTCGCCGGGTACTCCCTCGGCAAGGCCGACCTGCTGCGCCGCGCGATGGGCAAGAAGAAGAAGTCGGTCCTGGACGCGGAGTTCGTCGGCTTCGAGGCCGGCATGAAGGAGCGCGGCTACTCCGACGCCGCGATCAAGACGCTGTGGGACATCCTCGTCCCGTTCGCCGACTACGCGTTCAACAAGGCGCACTCGGCCGCCTACGGCCTGGTCAGCTACTGGACGGCGTACCTCAAGGCGAACTACCCGGCCGAGTACATGGCCGGGCTGCTCACCAGCGTCGGCGACGACAAGGACCGCCGTCCGGTCTACCTCGCCGAGTGCCGCCGGATGGGCATCAAGGTGCTCCCCCCGGACGTCAACGAGTCCTCGTGGGACTTCACCGCCGTCGGGACCGACATCCGCTTCGGCCTGGCGTCGGTGCGCAACGTCGGGCACAACGTCGTCGACTCGATCGTCCGGGCGCGGGAGGAGAAGGGGGCGTTCAAGGACTTCCCCGACTTCATGCGCAAGATCGACACGGTCGCGTGCAACAAGAAGGTCATCGAGTCGCTGGCCAAGGCCGGCGCGTTCGACTCGATGGGCCACTCCCGGCAGGGCATCGCCGCCGTCCACGCCCAGGCGGTCGACTCCGCGATGGCGCTCAAGCGCAAGGAGGCCGAGGGGCAGTTCGACCTGTTCGGCAGCTTCGGTGAGGGCGCGGGGGAGGACGACCCGTTCGGCGGGGCCCTGGACATCGCGCTCCCGACGGCGGACTGGTCGAAGTCCGAGCGGCTGGTCTTCGAGCGCGACATGCTCGGTCTCTACGTCTCCGACCACCCGCTGCACGGTGTGGAGCACGTGCTCGCGGCGAACGCGGACACCCCGATCGCCGAGATCAACGCCGGCGGCGTCGAGGACGGCGCCAACGTGACGATCGCCGGCATCCTCACCTCGGTCTCGCCGCGCACGAACAAGCAGGGCGCGCCCTGGGCCATCGCGACGCTGGAGGACCTCGAGTCCGGCATCGAGGTGCTCTTCTTCCCGAAGACCTGGGCGGAGGTCTCGGAGAAGATCGTCCGCGACCAGATCGTCGCGGTGAAGGGGCGGATCAGCCGGCGCGACGACCAGCCGTCGCTGTTCGGCTCCGAGGTGACCATCCCCGAGCTCAGCGAGGGTCCCCGCGGCCCGGTGCTGGTGTCGATGGCGGCCGCCCGCTGCACCCCGCCGGTGGTGGAGCGGTTGCGCGAGGTCCTCGGCAGCCACCCCGGGACGACCGAGGTGCAGCTCAAGCTGATCAACGGTGGCCGGGAGACGGTGCTGCGGCTCGACCAGGGGCTGCGGGTGCGCCCGAGCACGGCGCTGATGGGCGACATCAAGGCGCTGCTGGGTCCCACCAGCGTCGCCCTGCTCTGATCGGCGAGGTTCACTGGGAGCCGTGAGCAGCCCCTCCCCGGTCCCCGACGGCCCGTCGGTCCCCGGCGGTCCGGGCGTGCCCGGCCGGTCGGCCGTCCCCGGCCGCCCGACCGTCCCCACGATGGTGGCGGCCGCGCCGGCCCGGCGGGCCGGCGCGCCGGTCCTGCCCGAGCTGCGGTCGGACCTGCGCGGCGCCGTCGTCTGGGCCGGTCTGCTGGGGCTGAGCGGACTGCTGGTCGGGCTGCTGTGGGCCCGGCTGGCGCCGCGTGCCCGGTTCGAGGTCGTCGAGGGCGGCGCGGTACCGCTCGGCCGCCCGTCGGCGGAGCTGCTGGTCGCCGACGACGCGGTCCTCGTGCTGCTGCTCGCGGGCCTGGGGCTGCTGGCCGGGGGAGCGGCGTGGGCGGTGCGCCGCCGCCGCGGGGTGGCCTGGCTGCTCGGCACCGCGCTCGGGACGGGCGTCGCCGGGGTGCTGGCCTGGCAGCTGGGCGAGGCGCTGGCTCCCGGGCCGACCGCGGCGCAGCTGGTCGACGTCGGTGCCCGGGTGACCACCGGGCTGCAGTTGTCCTCGCCGCAGGCGCTGGCCGTGGCGCCGTTCACCGCGCTGCTGGTCTACGTCGTGGCGGCGCTGTTCGCCGCGTCGGACGACCTCGGCCGCGGGGAGCCCGGCCGCGGGTCCTCCCCGGTCGCGGCGCCCCCGCCCTCGGCCCCGCACTGAGCCTGCGCGGTGGGGGACCGGGAGGCCCGTCCGTCTAGTTCAGGCTGGTCGGCCCGGCGAACTGGTGCAGCGGTGCGGGCACGGCGCCGACGGTCTCCAGCAGGGTCAGCTCCCGGCGCAGCATCCGGCTCTCGGCCACCAGCCGCCGCCGGGTCGCCGACTCGGCCAGCAGCGCCTGCCGGTCCTCGGTGGTGAGCAGCGCCGCCGAGGCCACCAGGTAGGACAGCGCCCGGGAGTCGTCGCCGACGGCCTGCAGCAACGCCCCCACACCGGTCGGGTCGAGGTCGCCGTCGGCCAGCTCGGCCGCCGCCTCGCCCACCTCGTCCTGCCCGAGGCCCGCCTGCAACCCCGCGACGGCGGCGACGTAGCGGGTGAACAGGCCGCCGACACCGCGCTGCAGCACGTCGAGCGAGCTGCTGGCCACCTCCCGCACCAGCCCCTCGTCGAGGTCCGCCCCGCCGGCGGGGGAGCCCAGAACCTCCTCCTGGTCGCCGGCGGCCTCCTCGGCGGCCTCCTCCTCGGAGAGCCACTCGACCTCGGCCTGCAGGTAGGGCGGGTCCTCACGGACGACGACGTCGAGCAGCCGGAACCGGTCGCCGCCGACGGTGACGACGGCGAAGCCGCCGTCGGGCTGCGGCCGCACCGCCTGCACCACCGCGCTGCAGCCGACGTCGTAGAGCGCCTCGGCCGGTGCCACCTGCTCGACCTCCCAGCCCTGCCGGATCGCGACCACGCCGAAGAAGCGCCGGCCGCTGCCCTCGGGCAGGGCCTGCAGGTCACGCACCAGCGCCCGGTATCGGGGCTCGAACACGTGCAGCGGCAGGACGATCCCGGGGAACAGCGGCGACCCGAGCGGGAACAGCGGGATGAGGTCGCCCACACCGCCGAGCCTACGGGCACCGGCGGCGCACAACCGTCTTCTCCGGCGTGGTCGTGGTGCGCGCCACCCGATGGCGTCCCACCGACCTCCCGGGGGGGCGACGTGCCCCTCACCCCGACCGGCGCGGTCGAGGAGGGCTGCGAGCTCGGCGGACGGGGGCTGCGCACCGTGGGGCCGGCGACCTGGCCGCTCCTGGTCCCGGAGGACGGACGGCGCTGACTACCCTGGGGGATCCCCGTCGTCCCCCCGGAGGTCCCCGTGCTCGCCCGCATCGACCTGCGCGGTTCCGCGCTGCCGGGGGTCCGCGACCTGGCCGGCCTGCTGCCGCGTGCCGCCACCGACATCGACTCGGTGATGGCCACCGTCCGCCCGCTGTGCGAGGACGTCCGGATCCGCGGCGCCCAGGCGGTCCGCGAGATCACCGCCCGCCTCGACGGTGTCGACGCCGAGGACTTCACCGTCCCGCCCGCGGCGCTGCAGGCGGCCCTCGACGGCCTCGACCCCGCCGTCCGCGCCGCGCTGGAGGAGTCGATCGCCCGCGTCCGGCGGGTGCACGCCGACCAGGCCCGCACCGACGTCACCACCCAGGTCGTCCGCGGCGGCACGGTCACCGAGCGCTGGGTGCCGGTGCGCCGCGTGGGCCTCTACGTCCCCGGCGGCCTGGCGCCGCTGCTGTCCAGCGTGGTCATGAACGTCGTCCCGGCGCAGATCGCCGGCGTCGAGTCGATCGCCGTGGCCTCCCCGCCGCAGCGCGACAACGGCGGCCTGCCCGACCCCGGCGTCCTGGCCGCGTGCGCGCTGCTGGGCGTCACCGAGGTGCACGCCGTCGGCGGCGCCCAGGCGATCGCCGTCTTCGGCCACGGCGCGGGCTCCTGCGAGCCGGTGGACCTGGTCACCGGGCCCGGCAACGTCTACGTCACCGCCGCCAAGCGGCTGCTGCGCGGCCTGATCGGCATCGACTCCGAGGCCGGCCCCACCGAGGTCGCCGTCCTCGCCGACGACACCGCCGACCCGGTGCACGTCGCCGCGGACCTGATCAGCCAGGCCGAGCACGACCCGCTGGCCGGTGCGGTGCTGGTGACGACGAGCGAGGCGCTGGCGAACGCCGTGCTCGACCTGGTCCCCGCCCAGGTCGCGGCCACCAAGCACTCCGACCGGATCACCGCCGCGCTCGAGGGCAGCCAGTCGGGCGTCGTCCTGGTCGACGACGTCGACGCCGGCCTCGCGGTGGTCGACGCCTACGCCGCCGAGCACCTGGAGATCCACACCCGCGATGCCCGCGCGGTGGCGCTGCGGGTGCGCAACGCCGGCGCGGTGTTCGTCGGCGCCTGGTCCCCGGTCTCGCTGGGCGACTACATCGCCGGGTCCAACCACGTGCTGCCCACCGGCGGCTGCGCGCGGCACTCCAGCGGTCTGTCGGTGCAGTCGTTCCTGCGCGGCGTCCACGTGGTCGAGTACGACGAGCGGGCGCTGGCCGAGGTGGCCGGGCACGTCGACGCCCTCGCGCACGCCGAGGACCTGCCCGCGCACGCGGCCGCCGTCCGGGCCCGGCAGCGCGCATGACCCCGCTCGACGAGCTCCCGCTGCGGCCGGAGCTGCGCGGGCGCACGCCCTACGGCGCCCCGCAGCTGCAGGTGCGGTACCGGCTCAACACCAACGAGAACCCGCACCCGCTGCCGGCCGAGCTGCTGGCCACCCTCGGCGAGGCCCTGGGGCACGCGGCGCTGGAGCTCAACCGCTACCCCGACCGGGACGCCGTCGCGTTGCGCACCGACCTCGCCGCGTACCTGAGCCGCACCGGCGGGCAGGCGGTCGAGCCGGCCCAGGTGTGGGCGGCCAACGGCAGCAACGAGGTGCTCCAGCAGCTGCTGCAGGCCTTCGGCGGCGCCGGGCGGACGGCGCTGGGGTTCACCCCGTCGTACTCGATGCACCCGATCATCTCCGCCGGCACCGGCACCGCGTGGGTCGACGGGCACCGCCGCGAGGACTTCACCATCGACGCGGCGCAGGCGGCCGCCCAGGTGCGCGAGGTCGGGCCCGACGTCGTCTTCGTCACCAGCCCGAACAACCCGACCGGCACCGCGGTCGCGCTGGAGACGATCACCGAGATCCACGACGCGACCACCGGGGTGGTGGTCGTCGACGAGGCCTACGCCGAGTTCGCCCGCGCCGGGACGCCCTCGGCGCTGACCCTGCTGCCCGGCCGCCCGCGGCTGGTGGTCAGCCGGACCATGAGCAAGGCGTTCGGGATGGCGGGGCTGAGGCTGGGCTACCTCGCCGCCGACCCCGCCGTCGTCGACGCGGTGCAGCTGGTGCGGCTGCCCTACCACCTGTCCTCGCTGACCCAGGCCGCCGCACGGGCCGCCCTGGCGCACACCGACGCGCTGCTGGCCACCGTCGACGCGGTCAAGGACCAGCGCGACCGGATCGTCGCGGCCCTGCCCGCCCTGGGCCTGACCAGCGTGCCCAGCGACGCGAACTTCGTCCTCTTCGGCCGGTTCGCCGACGCGCCGGCCGCCTGGCGGGCGCTGCTCGAGCGCGACGTGCTCGTCCGCGACGTCGGGCTGCCCGGCTGGCTGCGGGTCACCGCCGGGACCCCCGAGGAGTCCGACGCGTTCCTCACCGCCCTGGGTGAGGTCGCCCCCGACCACCGCCTGGGAGACTGAGACCCATGAGCCGCACAGCACGCGTCGAGCGGGCGACCAGCGAGACCAAGCTCGTCGTCGAGCTCGACCTCGACGGCACCGGGAAGAGCTCGATCAGCACCGGCGTCGGCTTCTACGACCACATGCTCACCGCGCTGTCCAAGCACAGCGGCATCGACCTCACCGTCCAGGCAGACGGCGACCTGCACATCGACGCCCACCACACCGTCGAGGACGTCGCGATCGCGCTCGGCCAGGCCTTCGCCGAGGCGCTCGGGGACAAGAGGGGCATCACCCGATACGGCGACGCCACGATCCCCATGGACGAGGTGCTCGTGCAGGCCGCCGTCGACCTCTCCGGCCGGCCGTACCTCGTGCACGTCGAGCCCGAGACGATGACGCCGATGATCGGGCCGGACTACCCGACGTCGCTGACCAAGCACGTGCTGGAGTCCTTCGCGTTCAACGCCCGGATCACCCTGCACGTGCGGGTGCTCGACGCCGGCCGCGACGCCCACCACATCGTCGAGGGCCAGTTCAAGGCGCTGGCCCGCGCGCTGCGGACGGCGGTCGCGATCGACCCGCGGGTCGCCGACGTCCCCTCCACCAAGGGCGCGCTGTAGCCGGATGAGCTCGGGCGTCGTCCTCGTGGTGTTCGGGGGCTTCCTCATCGGCGGTGCGTGGAGCATCTGGAAGGCCGACCACGACACCAAGGGCCGCACCGGCCCGCAGGTCGCCTTCGCCGTCGTCCTGCTGGTCGCCGCCCTGCTCGCGACGGTCGCGGGGATCCTCCGCCTCGTCTGATGGGCGAGGAGCGCTTCCTCGGCCTGGTCCTCGGCGACCCGGTCGTCGCCGCGGTGCTCGACCGGGCGCCGTCGCTCGGGGTCGGCGAGTGGTGGCTCACCGCCGGGGTGCTGTTCCAGACGGCCTGGAACGGCCTCACCGGACGTCCGCCGGGCACGGGGATCCGCGACGCCGACCTCTTCTACTGGGACGACGACACCTCCTGGGACGCCGAGGACGCCGTCATCCGCCGCGGTGCGGAGCTGTTCGCCGGCCTGCCGGTGCCGGTGGAGATCCGCAACGAGGCCCGGGTCCACCTGTGGTACGCTAACAGGTTTGGCGTCCCGGCGCCGGCGCCGTTCCGCGACTGCACCGAGGCGATCGACTCCTTCGCGGCGGTCTGCTGCGCCGTCGGCGTGACGGGTGGGGACGACGGCCCGCGGGTGTACGCGCCCCTCGGCCTCGACGACCTGCTCGGCCTGGTCGTGCGGCCCAACCGGCGGAGCCCGGCACCGCGCCACGTGTACGAGGCCAAGGCCGCCCGCTGGCAGGCGGTGTGGCCGGAGCTGACCGTGCTGCCCTGGGACGACTGACGGTCCGGGGGACCGGTCCTCAGGACGCGCTGAGCGCGGGCTCGGTGGCGGGCTCGGTCCCCGGCTCGGTGGCGGCGACGACGCGGTCGCGGCCGCCGCGCTTGGCGCGGTAGGCAGCGGCGTCGGCGGCGGCGTGCAGGGCGGTGACGTCCGGGGAGGTGGCGGTGGCCACGCCGACGCTGACGGTCGCGCCGAAGTCCGCGGCGGTGGTGCGGACCCGCTCGCGCAGCCGCTCGGCGACCGCGGTGGCCTCCGGCAGCGCGGTGCCCGGCAGGAGGAGCGCGAACTCGTCACCGCCGAGTCGGCCGGCCGAGTCCCCGGGGCGGGTGAGGCCGGTCAGGGAGGCGCCCACCATCTGCAGGACGCCGTCCCCGGCGGGGTGGCCGAAGGTGTCGTTGACGGTCTTGAACGAGTCGACGTCGACGATGAGCAGGCTGACCGGGTTGTCGGCTGCCGCGCGGCGCACCTCCGCCTGCAGCCGCTCGTGGAAGGCCCGGTGGTTGAGCGTCCCGGTGAGGCCGTCGCGCCGGGCCAGCGTGGCGATCTCCTGCGCGTAGGCGGCGGTGCGCTCGTAGGCGCGGACGTGGTTGGCCGAGGCGAAGGCGCAGGTCCCGGTGGCGACGGTCAGCGCCAGGACGCCGACGAACAGGTCGGACGGGCGGAGGCTGCCGTCCACCAGCCCCATCGTCAGGTAGCCGGCGACGATGGTCGTCCCCGCGAGGCCCACCCCGATCGGGGGGTAGGCGAGCGCGGCGTGCGCCAGCAGCACGAACAGGAACAGCACGTAGGGACTCGACGTCCCCCCGTCCAGCAGGCAGAGCACGATCACCAGCGCGATGCCGGCGGCCTCCCACGTGTCGTAGAACAGCCGTCCGCGCGGGTGACGGACCAGCCGCTCGACCGGGACCAGCAGCAGCAGGGGCGCCGGGATCGCGACCGCCGCGGCGATCGGGAGGATCCACTCGGTGTTCGGCACGTCGGGGGAGATCCAGGTGCGCAGCGCGACGATCGCGGGCAGCACGACGCACAGCACGACACCGCCGATCGTGTGCCGGCGCCAGAAGGTGACGCGCTCCTCGTCCTGTGCCAGTGGTCGCATGACCGGCACATCGCCCGATCCCGCGGGGGCCTTGAGCCGGAGCCGTCCCGGCGGTCACCCCGGGGGGTGAGCGCGCTCCGGGCAGGTGACCGGGAACACGGCCGAGTGCGCCGGTGCTGCTCGGTACCGTGGCAGCCGTGAAGAAGAGGGTGACGGTCCTCGACTACGGGTCCGGGAACCTGCGCTCGGCCGAGCGGGCCCTCGCGCGCGTCGGCGCGGAGGTCACCGTGACCGCCGACCGGGACGTGGCGCTCGACGCCGACGGCCTCGTCGTCCCCGGGGTCGGCGCCTTCGCGCACTGCATGGCCGGGCTGCGCGCCGTCGACGGGCCGCGCACGATCGGCCGCCGGTTGGCCGGGGGCCGACCGGTGCTCGGCATCTGCGTGGGCATGCAGGTGCTCTTCGAGCGCGGCGTCGAGCACGGGCTCGACGCCGAGGGGTGCGGCGAGTGGCCCGGCGTCGTCGAGCAGCTCGAGGCCCCGGTGCTGCCGCACATGGGCTGGAACACCGTCGTGGCACCCGCGGACACCGTCCTGTTCGACGGGCTGGCCGACGAGCGCTTCTACTTCGTGCACTCCTACGGCGTGCGCGAGTTCTCCCTCGGTCAGGACGGCCGCCCCGGGCCGCTGGCCCCGCCGAAGGTGACCTGGGCCGAGCACGGCGACCGGTTCGTCGCCGGGGTGGAGAACGGCGCGCTGTCGGCCACCCAGTTCCACCCCGAGAAGAGCGGCGACGCCGGCGCCCACCTGCTCACCAACTGGCTGGCCACCCTCTGAGTCACTGCAGGGGGAACGGCGGCTGCAGCCACCACGGCGCGTCGACCACCTCCACCCGCCGCACCCACTTCACCCACCAGAACCCGCGCCGGCCCGGCGCCACGAGGCGCACCGGCGCCCCGTGCCCGGCCGACAGCGGCCGGCCGGCGGCGTGCGTGGCCAGCAGCAGCGACCCGGCGTCGGCCAGGGGCAGCCGCCGCCGGTAGCCGGTCACCGAGACGACGTCGACGCTGCCACCGCCGGGCAGGTCCAGCCCGGCCAGCAGCCGGTCCAGCCGCACCCCGCGCCACTCCTGCTCGGCGTACCAGCCGCCGGTGCAGTCGAGGACGGCGCTCGCGGTGTCGCCGCGGTCGAGGTCGCGTGCGCGCAGGCGGGTGGTGCGGCCGCCGGCGACGAGCTCGAGGACGCCGTCCGTGCCGTCCGGGACGGCGTCGGTGAACCACTGGGTGACCGGCATGGCGGCCGGGTCGCCGGTGCCCCGCTCGTGCGAGCCGGTGCCCAGCCGCCGTCCGCCCGGCACGCCGGTCAGCCGCAGGCCGCCCTCGACCGCCGCCCACAGGGCGGCCGCGCCCACGGCCAGCCCGCCGGTCTGCAGCAGCGCCCGGCGCGACGCGTCGCTGCGCCGCGGCCGCTGCCGGCTGCCGACGACGTGCAGGAGCAGCAGCGCGCCCGTCCCGACGCCCACGCCGACGTGCACCTGCAGCACGGCGACCCCCGCGGCGGCGATCGCGGGGCCGGCGACGGTGTGCAGCACGCCGGTGACCACGGTCAGCGCGACGAGCCCGGCCAGGGCCCACGCGGAGGCGGGGTCGCGGCGGCCGCGGGTGCGGGTCCGCGACCGCCGGACGACGACGGCCTTCCAGGGCACGAGCAGCAGCAGACCGAGCCCCGCGGCCCCGTGCGCGGCGACCACGAGGCGCGACGGCAGGGGCGTGCCGACGCCGAAGGCCAGCACCCCGGTGCCGCCGGCGACCAGGAGGAGGGCGAGCAGGCCGAGGTTGGTCCGGCGCCCGGCGCGGCGGGGGAGCGGAACGGCCGGCATCCCCGGAGTGTCCTCCCGCCGCACCTAGGGTGACCCGGTCCCGGCCCGGTCGAGGAGGACCCGTTGCCCGCATCGCGCCCCGCTGTCCCCGCGCGGGGGCTGCTCGCGCCGCTGGTCGTCCTGGCGCTGCTGGCCGGGCTGACGGCGTGGAGCGTGCTGGCCCTGCAGCCGCCGGCGCCGGCGCCGGCCGACGCCCCCGCGACGTCCTTCAGCGCCGCGCGGGCGTTCGGTCACGTGGCGGAGATCGCCGCGGAGACGCACGTGGCCGGCAGCGAGGCGCACGCCCGCGTCGTCGACGGTCTGGTCACCACCCTGACCGGGCTGGGGCTCGACACCCGCGTGCAGAACGCCGTCGGCACGTGGCAGTCGTCGCCGGGCGCGGCCGAGATGGCGCGGGTGCGCAACGTCGTCGCCGTCCTGCCGGGCACCGGCTCGACGGGGCGACTGTTCCTGGTGGCGCACACCGACTCCGTCGAGACCGGGCCCGGCGCGAGCGACGACGCCGCCGGGGTGGCCACGCTGCTCGAGACGGTGCGGGCGCTGCGCGAGGGCGAGCCGCTGCGCAACGACGTCGTCGTGGTGCTCACCGACGCCGAGGAGGCGTGCCTGTGCGGCGCCGAGGCGTTCGCGGCCAGCCACCCGCTGGCGACCCAGGGCGGTGTCGTGCTCAACCTCGAGGCCCGCGGCACCACCGGCCCGCCGATCACGTTCGAGACGTCGCCGGGCAACGCCGGGCTGGCGCAGCGGTACGCCGACGCGGCGCCGCACCCGGTGGCCAGCAGCTTCGCCGTCGAGGTCTACCGGACGCTGCCCAACGACACCGACTTCAGCGTGCTGCTCGCCGACGGGGACTTCACCGGCCTCAACACCGCCTTCATCGACGGCAACGCGGCCTACCACACCCCGCAGGACACCCCGTCGCGCCTCGACCAGGGGACCCTGCAGGCGCTCGGGGACAACACGCTGGCCCTCACCCGGCAGCTGGGCGACGCCGACCTGGGCGACCTCGCCCGGCCCGGCGACGGCGACGCCACCTACTTCCCCCTGCTGTGGGGGCTGGTGCGCCACCCCGGGTCGCTGGTGTGGCCGCTGGCGGCTGCGGCCGTGCTCGGCGTGGTCGGGCTGGCGGTCGTGGACCGGCGGCGCGGGTCGTCGCTGCCGCGGACCCTGCTGGGTGCCCTGTCGGCGGTCGTGCCGCTGGTGCTCGCGCCGCTGGCGGTGGTCGGGCTGTGGCGGCTGCTGGTGCTCGTGCGGCCGGGGTACGCGTCGATGCTCGACCCGTGGCGGCCGGGCTGGTTCCGGCTGGCGGCGGTCGCCGTCGTGCTCGCGGTCGTGCTGGCCTGGTACGCGCTGCTGCGGCGGCGCGTCGGGCCCGCGGCGCTGCGCACCGGGGCGCTCGCGGTGCTCGCGGTGCTCGCCGTCGTCCTGGCGGCACTGGCGCCGGGTGGGTCCTACCTCGCCGCGCTGCCGGCGCTGGCCGGGGTCCTCGCGGGGCTGCTGCCCGAGCGGCTGCGGCTCCTGGGCGGCCTGGTGGCCGGGGCGGTCGCCGTCGTCGTGCTGGCGCCGACCGTGGCGCTGTTCTTCCCGGCGCTCGGGCTGGCCGGCGGTGCCGCGCCGGCGGCGGTGGCGACCCTGCTCGGGCTGGCGCTGCTGCCGGTGGTGGAGGAGCTGTTCGCGCCGCCGTCCCAGCCGGGCGGACGGCGGTCGGTCGCGGTGCCCGCGCTCGCCGTGGGGCTGGTGGTCGTGCTGACCGCGGTGGGGATCGCCGTGGACCGCTTCGACCAGCAGCACCCGGTGCCCAGCCAGCTCGTCTACGCGCTGGAGGCCGACACCGGCGAGGCATGGTGGGCGAGCACCGAGGCCGATCCCGGGGAGTACACCGCCCGGTACGTCGGCGGCGCGCAGGAGCTGCCGCACGACTACCCGTACCTGGCCGGCCGCTCGGTGGCCGCCGGCCCCGCGGAGGTCGCCGACCTGCCGGCGGCGGCCGTGCAGGTGCTCGACGACCGCACCGCCGACGGCCGCCGGACGGTGACCGTCCGGGTGACGCCGCAGCGGGACGTGCGGCTGGTCGTGCTCGACCTCCGGGCCGACGGCGGGTCGGTCGTGGCGGCGCGGGTCGAGGCGCGGGACGCGCCGGCCGACGCGCTGGGGGAGGACCGGCTGTGGCTGACCTTCCACGCGCCGCCGCGCGAGGGCGTCGAGGCGACCTTCACCGTCGAGGGCGACGGGCCGCTGAGCCTGCGGGTGGTCGACGGCAGCGACGGGTTGTCCGGGCTGCCGGGCTTCGAGCCGCGGCCGGCCGGGGTCGACGCGGCCGGCACGCACAGCTCGGACCTGGTGGTCGTGGGAGCGACGACGGACCTGGGCTGACCGCGCTACGGATCTGTGGACAGCGTCCTGACCTGGGGATCCGGGTGGAGTGCCGGGTCGTCGTCCGTCAGGGTCGAACACGCGTTCGAGTGAGCCGAGGTGTGCGCCGACGGGACGGTCCGGTCCCTCGGCTGCTTCGCCGACGACGGCAGTCCGGTGTCCCGCGCGGAGCTGTGCGCCGCCGTCGGCGAGCTGCCGTCCACCGACGAGTTCATGGCGGCGACGTGCCCGCCGGGCAGCGCGGAGCGGCGAGCGCTGCCCGACCACTGGGTGGTCCGGCTCGTCGCACTGGTCGAGCGGAGGGTGGCCGCCCTGGTCGCCGAGCGGGCCGAGCTGGTGACCCAGCTGGCCGACCAGCGCCCGGCCGTCGAGGACGGTGGCCGGCCCGTGCCCGAGGTGATGGGCGTCAGCGAGAGTGGCTGCCCTGCGAGCTGGGGCTGGTCCACCCCTACGGCGAGCGGCGGGCCGGCCGCGTGATCCGCACGTCGCTCGCGCTGACCTCGCGCTTCCCGGCCACGCTCCATGTCCTGGCGCGCGGGGAGATCGACGAGGCCCGCGCCGACGCCGTGGTCGACCTGCTCGAACCGCTCGACGAGCAGCTGGCCGCCCGGGTCGAGACCCTCGTGGTGCCCGGAGCGCCCGAGCAGACGCCGACGGACTGCGGGCGAGCATCCGCCGGTGCATCGACCGGCTCGACCCCGAGGTGTGCGAGCGGCGGCACCGGCAGGCGCAGGCGGACGCCGACGTGCGCTGGTGGGCCACCGAGGACGGGATGGCCCGCACGGCCGCGGACCTGACGCTCCCGGCGGCGGCCGCCTGCGGCGAGGTGATCGACGGCCTGGCCCGGCAGCTGCGCGACGGCGGGGACGAGCGCCCGATCGGCCGGCTCCGGGCCGAGGTCTTCCAGGACCTCGTCCTGCGGCCGTGGGCCGAGCGGCCGAGCGTGGGCGTCTCCCTGGTCGTGCACGCCGCCCTGTCGACGCTCGCCGGTGGTGACGAGCCGGCCGACGTCGACGGGCACCCGGTGAGTGCCGCGCAGTGCCGGGAGCTGCTCGGCCGGGCGGGTGCCCTGGACCTGCACCGACCCGACGGCGGCACGCTCGAGCTCGCGGTGCACGACGACGCGGGGGAGCTGGTCGCGGTGGCCACCCGCCGGGGGCTCGAGCGAGGGGCGCGGCGAGCCGGGCTCCGGCCGCCACCGCCGACGACGGCCTACCGGCCGAAGCAGGGGCACCGCCGGTTCGGGCAGGTCCGCGACCGCCGGTGCCGACACCCGCACCGCAACCGCCGGGTCGGCCGGACCGACCTCGACCACGTCCGGCCGTGGCCGCACGGCCGCACCGCCTGCGACGACCTCTGCTGCCTGTGCCGCCGGCACCACCGGCTGAAGACCCACGCGCGAGGCTGGCGCTTCCGGCTGCTGGCCGGAGGGCGGCTCGAGGTGACCACGCCGTCGGGGATCACCCGCGTCACCGACCCACCGCGCGTCCTGCCCGGAGCGGGGTCCGCGGTACCGCTGCGGCCCGGCGCGCCACCGGGAACGGCCGGCGACCGGGGGACCGCCCCGCGCAGCGGCGACGACCCGCCCGACCCGGCCGACCCGCCCGACCCGGCCGACCGCCCGTCCTTAGCCGGGTCCGGGGGGTGCGCCCGGATGAGAGGCCTCTCATGCGGATCTCACCGGTCCGTCACGGGCGTGACCGACGGTCTGTGGCGTGCGCAGCCGACTGTTGTCCGCCGTGGTGTCCGGCCTCGCCGTCGTCCTGCTCGCGGGCGGGACGGCGTGGGCGCTGCTCGGTCCCGCCGGCGTCGGTGAACCGTCGGTGCCCGCGCCGATCGACGTCCCCGCACGCGGGACGCCGACCGCCCCCGAGACCTCGCCCGGCCGGCCGTCCGACGCACCCGGCAGCACGTCGCCGAGCGGGCCCTCCGACCCGTCCGGCCCGCCGGCGTCACCGCCGGCCCCCGCGCCCGCCCCCGCACCCGTCCCTGCACCGGAGCCCACCGACGTCGTCCCACCACCACCCCTGCCCGACGACGACGATGACGGCGGGGACGACGACGGCGGGGACGACGGTGGTGCAGACGATGACGACGACGGTGACGACTGAGGAGCGCAGGTCGACCGGGTGGCTCGACCGCGCCCGGCACCGGCTCGCGCCCCGGGCTGCCCGGACCCGGATCATCGGGTGGGTCCTGCTCATGGTCCTGCTGGCGCTGGCGATCGTCACGCTGGTCACCTGGCAGCTGCTCGTCCGCGCCACCAACGAGCGCATGGACGTCGCGCTCGGGGCCGAGGTCGAGGAGTTCCGGCGGATCCTCGAGGGCGACGTCGACCCGCGCAGCGGTGAGCCGTTCGGCTCGGTCGCCGACGTCCTGCAGACGATGATCACCTACAACCTCGCCCGGCCGAACGAGAAGTTCCTCGGCTACGTCGACGGCGAGTACCGCTACCAGAGCCGCATCGAGGCCCCGGTGCTGCTGAGCGAGGACGCCGCGTTCACCGAGCTGGTCGCCTCCGTGACCGGGACGACGTCCGGTCGCCACCCCAGCGGCGCGGGGGAGGTCCGCTACCTCGCCGTCCCCGTGACCCTGGAGGGCGACCCCTCGCGCGGGGTGGCCGTGGTCGCCTACTTCGCCGACCAGGAGCGCCAGGCCGCCGACGACACCGCCAAGCTCATGCTCGGCGTCGGCGGGGTCACCCTGCTGATCGCCGCCGCGGGCGCCTGGGTGGTCGCCGGCCGTGTGCTGGCGCCGGTCCGCGCCGTCGCCACCACCGCCCAGGGCATCACCGAGACCGACCTCTCCGGCCGCATCCCCGTTGACGACCGGCCCGCCGACGAGCTCACCGACCTCGCCGTCGCCGTCAACGCCATGCTCGACCGGGTCGAGGGCGGGGTCGCCGCCCAGCGGCGCTTCCTCGACGACGCCGGCCACGAGCTGCGCACGCCGATCACCATCGTCCGCGGGCACCTCGACGTGCTCGACCCCGCCGACCCCGACGACGTCCGGCAGACCGTCGCCCTCGTCGACGACGAGCTCGAGCGGATGAACCGCATGGTCTCCGAGCTCCTGCTCCTGGCCCGCGCCGAGCAGCCGGCGTTCGTCCGCCCGCAGCCGGTCGACGTCGCCGAGCTGACCACCGAGGTGTTCGGCAAGGTGCGGCAGCTCGGCAGTCGCGTGTGGCAGCTGGGTGGCACCGCCCGCGCCGACCTCCTCCTCGACCCCCAGCGCCTGACCCAGGCCCTCGTCGCGCTGGCCGACAACGCCGTCCGCTACACCCGCGACGGCGACCGCATCGTCGTCGGCAGCCGGCTGACCGCCGGGCAGCTCCTGGTCTGGGTCGACGACGACGGCCCCGGGATCGCCGAGGCCGACCAGGCGCGCGTGTTCGAGCGCTTCGCCCGCGGGACCTCCGGCGCCCGGCGCAGCGACGGCGCGGGCCTGGGCCTGTCGATCGTGCAGGCCATCGCCGCCGCGCACGGCGGCCGCGTCGAGCTGCACAGCCGCCCCGGTGAGGGCGCGACGTTCACCCTCGTCCTCCCCGCCCGCCCGGCACCGCCGCGGGCGGGCTGGACGGACACCGCCGTCGACGACGCCGGACCCGACGTCGTCCCCGCCGCCGACACCGTCGACGACTCGCTCGCGACCCCGCCCCTGGCCGTCGGCCCCGGGGCGTCCGCGGCCGGGACGTCGGCCGCCCCGACCGAGGGAGGACCCCGGTGAGCCGAGTGCTGATCGCCGAGGACGAGCCGCGCATCGCCGCGTTCGTCGAGAAGGGCCTGCGGGCCAACGGCTTCGCCACCGCCGTGGTCGGCGACGGGCTCACCGCCCTCGACCGGGCCCGCAGCGGCGTGTTCGACCTCGTCGTCCTGGACATCGGGCTGCCCGTGCTCGACGGGTTCGCCGTCCTCCGGGCGCTGCGCGCCGAGCGCTGCGGGGTGCCGGTCATCGTGCTGACCGCCCGCGACAGCGTGCAGGACACCGTGGCCGGCCTCGAGGGCGGCGCGGACGACTACATGCCCAAGCCCTTCCGCTTCGAGGAGCTGCTCGCCCGGGTGCGGCTGCGGCTGGCCGGCGCCCGCCAGGGCGAGGTCACGGTGCTCTCCGTCGGCGACCTCTCGCTCGACCTGCGCACGCGCCGGGCCAGCGTCGGCGGGCGCACCGTCGACCTGTCGGCCCGCGAGTTCGCCCTCGCCGAGACCTTCCTGCGCCACCCCGGCCAGGTGCTGGCCCGGGAGCAGCTGCTCAGCCACGTGTGGGGCTACGACTTCGACCCCGGCTCCAACGTCGTCGACGTCTACGTCCGCTACCTGCGCAGGAAGCTCGGCCCCGAGCGCATCGAGACGGTGCGCGGCATGGGCTACCGCCTCGCCGCCGCCTGACCCGCGCCGGGCCGCGAGCCGGGGCCTCGGCCCACGGCGGCTGACGGGGAGCGCTCAGCTGCGCAGGTAGGACGCCCCGTTCACGTCCACGATCGTCCCGGTGCTGAACCGCGCCTCCGGCGAGGCCAGCCACACCACCGCCGAGGCCACCTCCTCCGGCCGCGCCACCCGGCCGAGCGGCGACTGCGCGCGGACGGCGTCCCCGCCGGGGCCGTCGAGGACCTCGCGCGCCATCTCGGTCTGCACGAAGCCCGGCGCCACGCAGGTCACCGAGATGCCCAGCGGCGCCAGCGCGAGCGCCATCGACTGCGCGAACGCGTTCATGCCGGCCTTCGACGCGCCGTAGGCCGGGTTGTCGGGCTCACCCCGGAACGCACCGCGGCTGGACACGTTCACCACCGCGCCGCCCCCGGCGGCCCGCAGGTGCGGCACGGCGCGGAAGGTCGCGTTGGCCGCACCCACCAGGTTCACCGCGAGCGTCTGCGCCCAGACCTCCTGCCACTCCCCGTACGACGACGTCAGCGGCGGGGAGGCCACGAAGACGCCGGCGTTGTTGACCAGCACGTCCAGCCCGCCGAGCGCGCCGGCGGCGGCGTCGACCATCGCCCCCACGGACCCGGCGTCGGCCATGTCGGCCTGCACCAGCACGTGACCCGCCCCGGGCAGCCCGCCGAGGACCGCCTCGGCCCGCTCCCGGGAGGTCCCCCAGTGGATCGCCACCCGGTCGCCCCGGTCGGCGAAGGCCCGGGCGATCGCCCGGCCGATGCCGCGGGAGCCACCGGTGACGAGGACGGCGCGCGAGGAGTCAGCCACGGGCGGGCAGTCAACCAGCCCGGTCACCAGCGCCCGCGGTGCACGACCTCGTCCACGCCCCGCCGACCGCGCCGGAGCGACGGCGAGCGCCGGTCCCCGTCGCCCGGGTACCCGACGGACACGACGCCGACCGGCCGGTGTGACGAGGGGACCCCGAACGCGGACCGGAAGGCGTCCACCCGCTCGGCGGGGATGCCGAACAGGCACGCGCCCAGCCCCTCGTCGACGGCGGTCAGCAGCACCATCAGCGCGGCCATCCCGGCGTCGACGTCCCAGTAGGGCACCGGCCAGCGGGCCTCGTCGCGGTCGGTCCAGCCCTTGTCCGGCTCGGCGTAGCGGTCGAGGTAGGCGTCCTTCGACGACAGCGGCACCACCAGCAGCGGCGCCCGCCGCATCCGGGTGAGCCAGGCGTCGGGCGCCCCCTCGCCCGCGGTCACCGACCAGAACAGGTCGCGCTCCCCGGCCGACTCGAGCACCAGGAACGCCCAGCCCTGCGTGAAGCCGGCCGACGGCGCCCGGATCGCGTGCTCGAGCAGCCGCTCCCGCACCTCCGCCGGCACCGTCCGGTCGGGGTCGTAGTCGCGCACCATGCGGCGCCTGCGGACGACGTCGGCGAACTCCACGCCCCGCAGCCTGCCCCGGGCCGGTCGGGCTCCCGGAGGCCGGTCCCTACGCTGTCGCCGTGCCGATCCTGCAACTGCTCCCCGCCGTCGACGTCGCCGACGGCCAGGCCGTCCGGCTCGTGCAGGGGGAGGCCGGCAGCGAGACCGCCTACGGCGACCCGCTCGACGCCGCCCTGCAGTGGCAGCGCGACGGCGCCGAGTGGGTGCACCTGGTCGACCTCGACGCCGCCTTCGGCCGGGGCAGCAACCGCGAGCTGCTGGCCCGCGTCGTCGGCGAGCTCGACGTCGACGTGGAGCTGTCCGGCGGCATCCGCGACGACGAGAGCCTCGCCGCGGCCCTGGCCACCGGCTGCCGCCGGGTCAACCTCGGCACCGCGGCGCTGGAGTCGCCCGAGTGGTGCGCCCGCGCCATCGCCGAGCACGGTGACCGCATCGCCGTCGGCCTCGACGTGCGCGGCACCCGGCTCGCCGCCCGCGGCTGGACCCGCGAGGGCGGCGAGCTCTACGAGACCCTCGCCCGGCTCGACGCCGAGGGCTGCGCCCGCTACGTGGTCACCGACATCACCAAGGACGGCACGCTGCGCGGCCCCAACCTCGAGCTGCTGCGCGAGGTGTGCGCCGCCACACCGCGGCCGGTGGTCGCCTCCGGCGGGGTCAGCTCGCTCGACGACGTCCGCGCGCTGGCCGGGCTGACCGAGGTCGGCGTCGAGGGCGCCATCGTCGGCAAGGCCCTCTACGCCGGCGCCTTCACCCTCCCCGAGGCGCTGGCGGTCACCCGGGAGCGCGCGTGACCGCGCTGCGGCTGGGCTCCGGCGGCCCCTGGGAGGACGTCGTCGGCTACAGCCGGGTCGTCGCGGTCGGGGACGCCGCGTGGGTGAGCGGCTGCACCGCCACCGTCGACGGCGCGGTGGTGCACCCCGGGGACGCCGGCGCCCAGGCGCGGGTCGCCTTCGGCGTGCTCATCGCCGCGCTGGAGAGCGCCGGCTTCACCGCGGCCGACGTCGTCCGCACCCGGATGTACGTCACCGACACCGGCCGCTGGGAGGAGGTGGGCCGGGTGCACGGCGAGGTGTTCGGCGCCGTCCGGCCGGCCACCGCGATGATCGGCGTGGCGTCCCTCCTGCACCCGGACATGCTGGTCGAGGTGGAGGCCGACGCGGTGCGGGGAGCGGGCACGTGAGCATCGCCGTCCGGGTGATCCCGTGCCTCGACGTCGACGCCGGCCGGGTGGTCAAGGGCGTCAACTTCGTCGACCTGCGCGACGCCGGCGACCCGGTGGAGATGGCCCGCGTCTACGACGCCGAGGGCGCCGACGAGCTCACCTTCCTCGACATCACCGCCAGCTCCGGCGACCGCGAGACCACCTACGACGTCGTCCGCCGCACCGCCGAGAGCGTGTTCATCCCGCTCACCGTCGGCGGGGGCGTGCGCAGCCCCGACGACGTCGACCGGCTGCTGCGGGCCGGCGCGGACAAGGTCGCGGTCAACACCGCCGCCGTCGCCCGGCCGGAGCTGATCAGCGAGATCGCCGACCGCTTCGGCAACCAGGTGCTCGTGCTCTCCCTCGACGCCCGCCGCGTCCGCGACGGCGCGGTCACCGACTCCGGCTTCGAGATCACCACCCACGGCGGCCGCCGCGGCACCGGCCGCGACGCCGTCGAGTGGGTGGTGCAGGCCGCCGCGCTCGGGGTGGGGGAGGTGCTGCTCAACTCGATGGACGCCGACGGCACCCGCGCCGGCTTCGACACCGAACTCATCCGCGCCGTCCGCCGCGAGGTCGGCGTCCCGGTGATCGCCAGCGGGGGAGCGGGCGCGGTCGAGCACTTCCCGCCCGCGGTCGAGGCCGGCGCCGACGCGGTGCTGGCGGCCAGCGTCTTCCACTTCGGCACGCTGCGCATCGGCGAGGTGAAGGCGGGTCTCGCGCGGGCCGGCGTCCCCGTGCGGACCGCCGCGGACACGCCACTGCGCTAGGCGCCCGAGCAGGGCGGGGGTGCAGATCCGCGGAGGTGCACGGGAACTCAGGTGGCCGGCGCGCCGCCCCGCACGGCCACCCGGGCGACGTCGCGCCGCCCGCTGGCCCAGAGCAGGACCTCCAGGGGCTCGCCCTCGACGGTGGTCACGGCGTCGCCGGAGCGGATCCGCTTCGGGGGCCCGGGCACGTCGCTGCGCTGCAGCACCAGCCCGCCGGGCAGGCCGCCCGCGGCGCGGCGGGCGAAGAAGGACGCGGCCGTCCACAGCCGGTCGGCGTCGGCCAGGGGCAGGTGCCGCGGCTGCCAGCCGGGCTGGGCCCGGCGGGCGTCCTCGTGGTGGATCGCGAACTCGGGCCCGTCGACCAGCTGTGCCGGTGCCCAGGCGCCCGGCAGCCAGGGCGGGGGACCCTGCCGGACCCGCGCCACCACCTCGGGATAGGGCGTCGAGGTGCGCAGCCGGTCCTCCACCGCGGCCGCGTGCGCGTGCAGCGGCCCGCCCAGCGGCGTCGTCTCCAGCGCGTAGCCGGGCATCGCGTCGGGACGCCGGTCGCGGGTGACCAGGTGCGCGGCCAGGTGCGCCGTCGTCCAGCCCGCGCAGCAGGTCGGCGCGTCGGGGCCGAGCTCGTCGAGCAGGTCGGCGAGAGCCGCCCGCTCGCGCGCGGCGAGGGAGCGGGAAGAGGGAGTCACCGCGCGAGGTTATCGACGGTGCCCAGCCCGACGCCCCACCGGAAACCGGCAGGCCCCCCGGCCGGCAGGTGGTTAGCCTGGCTGACGACGTGCGGGAGCGCCCGCGGTCGACCGCACCCCCGAGGAGATCCGTGCCCCGCCGCCGAGACGCCGTGGTCCGGCGCGGACTGCGCCACGTCGGCCGCGCCATCACCGAGCAGCGGGGGATGTTCACCCTCGCCCTGCTGGCCAGCAGCCTCTACGGGGCCATGACCGTGGCCAGCGCCTACGTGATCGGCGGGATCACCGACCGGGTGATCCTGCCGGCGTTCGACGCCGGCGACACCACGGCCGGGGCGCTCACCCTGGCCGTCGCCGTCGTGCTCGGGGTCGCCCTGCTCAAGATCCTCGGCATCCTCGGCCGGCGGCTGTTCGCCGGGATCATGGCCTACCGCCTGCAGGCCGACTACCGGCGCCGGGTCACCGGCCAGTACCTGCGGCTGCCGCTGTCGTGGCACATGCGCCACCCGACCGGCCAGCTGCTGTCCAACGCCAACTCCGACGTCGAGGCCGCCTGGTTCTTCGTCTCGCCGCTGCCCTTCGCCTGCGGTGCGCTCGTGATGATCGCCATCACCGTGGTCGCGCTGCTGGTCACCGACCCGCTGCTGGCGGTGGTCGGGCTGGTCGTCTTCCCGCTGGTCTTCGCCGTCAACGTCGTCTACTCGCAGGTGATGAGCCCGCGGATGCAGCGGGCCCAGCAGTTGCGCGCCGAGGTCAGCGAGATCGCCCACGAGAGCTTCGACGCCGCGCTCGTGGTCAAGACGCTCGGCCGGGAGGACGTCGAGAGCGCCCGGTTCACCGAGCGGGCGGGGGAGCTGCGCGACGGGCTGGTCGCCGTCGGCCGGGTGCGCGGCCTGTTCGACCCGATGATGGAGGCGCTGCCCAACCTGGGCACGCTGGCCGTGCTGCTGGTGGGCGCGGGCCGGGTGGCCTCCGGGGACACCGACCCCGGGGAGCTGGTCAGCATCGCCTACCTGTTCACCGTGCTGGCGCTGCCCATCCGCGCGATCGGCTGGGTGCTGGCCGACCTCCCGCGCGCGCTGGCCGGGTTCGACCGGGTCACCCCGGTGCTCGACGCGACCGGCGAGACGCCGCACGGCCCGGAGGCCGCCGCCGGGGGTGCGGGCGGGGCGGGGCTGGGCCTGCGCGCGGTCGACCACGTCTTCGACGGCTCGGCCCGGCCGACGCTGTCGGGGGTCACCTTCGACGTCGCGGCCGGGAGCACGGTCGCCGTCGTCGGGCCGACCGGCTCGGGCAAGTCCACGCTGGCCGGGCTGCTGGTCCGCCTGGTCGACCCCGCGAGCGGGCACGTGCTGCTCGACGGCGTCGACGTGCGCCGGCTGCGCGAGGGCGAGGTCAGCGCCCAGGCCGCCTTCGTCCCGCAGGGCACCTTCCTCTTCGACGACACCGTGCGCGGCAACGTCACCCTCGGCGGCGACTTCTCCGACGACGAGGTCCGGGCCGCGCTGCGGGTCGCCGCCGCCGACGACTTCGTCGACCGGCTCCCCGACGGCCTCGACACCCGCGTCGGCGAGCGCGGCGCCTCGCTGTCCGGCGGGCAGCGGCAGCGGCTGGCGCTGGCCCGCGCCGTCGTCCGCCGTTCCCGGCTGCTGGTCCTCGACGACGCCACCAGCGCCGTCGACCCCGCCGTCGAGGCGCGCATCCTCGACGCGCTGCGCTCGGCCGAGCGGCCCTCCACCGTGGTCGTCGTGGCCTACCGGCAGGCCACCATCGCGCTGGCCGACGAGGTGGTCTGGCTCGAGGACGGCCGGGTCACCGCCCGCGGCAGCCACGAGCACCTGCTCGCCGAGGTGCCCGGCTACGCCGCCCTGGTGCGCGCGTACTCGCAGGCGGAGGTCGCGGCGTGAGCGAGCCCCGCGAGGGCGCCGTCGCGACGCTGCGCCGCGGGCTGCGCGCCATGCCGGAGTTCCGCCGCGGCCTGCCCGCCACCTTCGCCCTGGCCCTGCTCGCCACCGCCGGCCGGGTGGTGGTGCCCATCGCCGTCCAGCAGGTCATCGACCGCGGCCTGCTCGCCCCCGGCGGCCCCGACCTCGGTCTCGTCCGCACGCTGGTGCTCGCCTGCGCCGTCGTCGTCCTGCTGACCGCCGTCGCGGTCTACCGGATGAACGTCCGGCTGTTCCGCACCACCGAGACCGCGCTGGCCGGGCTGCGCTCGCGCGCCTTCCGGCACGTGCACGACCTCTCCGTGCTGCACCAGCAGGGCCAGCGCCGCGGCTCCCTGGTCTCGCGGGTCACCAGCGACGTCGACCAGCTCTCGACCTTCATGCAGTGGGGCGGCGTCCTCGGCGTCGTCAGCCTCGGCCAGCTGGTCGTGGCCACCGTGGTCATGTTCGTCTACTCCTGGCAGCTGACCCTGCTGGTGCTGGCCTGCTTCGTGCCGCTGGCGGTCGCGGTGCGCTTCTTCGCCCGGCGGCTGGCCGTCGTCTACGGCGTCGTCCGCGAGCGGGTCGGCGACGTGCTCGCCGCCGTCTCGGAGTCCGTCGTCGGCGCCCCGACGGTGCGCGCCTACGGCATCCGCGAGCGCACGGCGGCCCGCCTCGACCGCGCCGTCGACCGGCACTACCGCGCCCAGGTCGACGCGCAGAAGGTCACCGCCGCGGTGTTCGTCAGCGGCGAGTTCGTGGCCGCCGTCGCCAACGCCGCCGTCGTCGTGGTCGGCGTCCTGCTCGGACTGGCTGGGCAGGTCAGCGCCGGCACGCTCGTGGCCTTCCTCTTCCTCGTCACGCTGTTCGTCGCGCCGGTGCAGACCGCCAGCGAGGTCCTCAACGAGGCGCAGAACGCCCTCGCCGGGTTCCGCCGGGTGCTCGACGTCCTCGACACCGAGCCCGACGTCCGCGACCCCGCCGTCGCCACGCCCGGGCGGGCCCGCGAGCTGCCGCCCGGCCCGCTCGGCGTCCGCCTCGAGCACGTCGGCTTCCGCTACGCGCCGGACGCGCGTCCGGCGCTCGAGGACGTCGACCTCACCCTCGCCCCGCGCCGCCGGGTCGCCGTCGTGGGGGAGACCGGGTCGGGCAAGACGACGCTGGCCAAGCTGGTCACCCGCCTCATGGACCCGACGGAGGGCCGCGTCCTGCTCGGCTCCGAGGGGTCCGGCTGGGTGCCGCTGGCCGACGTCGCCTTCTCCTCGCTGCGCCGGCGGGTCGGCATGGTGCCCCAGGACGGGTTCCTGTTCGACGCCACGGTCGCCGACAACGTCCGCTACGGCCGCCCCGGCCTCACCGACGAGCAGGTGACCGCGGCGTTCGAGGAGCTCGGCCTGGGCGCGTGGCTGGCCGCCCTGGCCGACGGCGTGCGCACCCCCGTGGGCCAGCGCGGGGACTCGATGTCGGCGGGGGAGCGGCAGCTGGTCGCCATCGCCCGCGCGCACGTGGCCGCGCCCGACCTGCTCATGCTCGACGAGGCCACCAGCGCCGTCGACCCCGCCACCGAGCAGCGGCTCACCCACGCTCTCGACCGGCTCACCGACGGGCGGACGACGGTGACCATCGCGCACCGCCTGTCCACCGCCGAGCGCGCCGACGAGGTGCTGGTCGTCGACGCCGGCCGGGTGGTGCAGCGCGGCACGCACGCGGAGCTGGTGGGCGTCGTCGGCCCCTACGCCCGGCTGCACGCCTCCTGGCGCCGCTCGTCGGCCGGCGAGCCGTCGCCGGTGGCCTGAGCGCGGCACCGGCCCTCCTGCGCGGGCCCGCCGCGAGCCGGTGACGTGCTGGAACGGCCCTCCTGCAGGGACCCGCCGCGAGCCTGCGAGCGGTGGGGGGCAGGAGGGTCCTTCTCCTAGGCTGCCGGGCGTGACGACGCCGTCCTCGATGCCGTCCCGGATGCCCGGCCTCGCCATCGCCGCCGCCGCGCTGGGCGCCGTCGGCGTGCTCCCGCTGGCGATCGTCGCCGTCCTGGGCTTCGCCCTCGGCGGCGTGCTGGCCGACGCCGAGGGCAGCCGGGCCTGGTGGACCCTCGCCCTGCTGCTCATGCCGCTGCTCCAGCTGTTCGCCGTCTTCTGGCTGGTCGCCCGCCGGGGCCGGTGGCCGCTGGTGCTGGGCGCCGCGGTCTCCCTGGCGTTCGCCGGGCTGGTGATCGGGGTCGCCGCCTCCGTCGGCGAGGACGTCGGCATCGGGCCGTTCGTGGTGGCCGTCTGCCCGCTGCTCGCCGCCACCCTCGCGTTCAGCCCCCAGGTGACCGCCTGGCTGGCCGGGCGCCCCCGCCGGGCGCGGGGCGGGGAGCCGGCCTGACACGGCCGCGGCTCCCCGCCGGCGTCCCTACGCTGCTCGCCATGCCGTCGTCGCCACCCCGCCGGACGACGACCCGTCGCTCCCCGCGGGCGGCGGCACCGCCGTCCGGCGCCCGCCGCGCCGCCCCGCCGGCCGCACCCGGGCGCCCGCTGACCGCCCCGTTCGCCGCGGTGTTCGGCCTGCTGCTGGCCGCCGAGGACGTCTTCCTCGCCTGGCTGGTCGAGTCCCCGGAACCCGGCTGGACCTGGGACCGGCTCGTGTCCGGCGTGCTCGCGCTGGCGTTCCTGGCCCTGGCCGGCGCCGTCCTGGTGTTCCTCGGCCGCGGCCGCGGGTGGGCGGTCCTCGCGCTGGCCGCCGCGGTCACGGCCCTGCTCCTGCTCGGGACCACCGTGCTGTTCGCCGCCGCCCTCGGCAGCGGCGAGCTCACCGGCTGGGCCCTGCTCCTGCTGCCCGGCCCGCTCGGGGCGTTCGCGCTCTGCGTGCGCCGCCCGATCCGGGACTGGACCCGCCCCCGGCGGGGGAACCGGCCGGCCCGCCCGGCCGCGCACGGCCGCGGGAGACCCCGCGGCCGCTAGCGTGCCGTCGGTGACCGGGCTCGCCAGGTCACGCAGGGGCAGAGCACCGCCGGGCACGCCGGCGACCGGCGCCAGCGAGGAGAAGCGTGATCGACACGGACGTCGTCGTGGTGGGGTCCGGCCTGGCCGGGCTGGTGGCCACCGCCGAGCTGGCCGACGCCGGCCGGCGCGTGGTGCTGCTCGAGCAGGAGCCGGAGGCGTCCTTCGGCGGGCAGGCCTGGTGGTCCTTCGGCGGGCTGTTCCTCGTGGACTCCCCCGAGCAGCGCCGGCTGCGGGTGCGCGACTCCCTGGAGCTGGCCCGCCAGGACTGGTTCGGCACCGCCGCCTTCGACCGCGCCGAGGACCACTGGCCGCGGCAGTGGGCGGAGGCCTACCTGGACTTCGCCGCGGGGGAGAAGCGCGCGTGGCTGCGCGAGCAGGGCGTCGGCTTCTTCCCCGTCGTGGGCTGGGCCGAGCGGGGCGGCTACACCGCCACCGGGCACGGCAACTCCGTGCCGCGCTTCCACATCGTCTGGGGCACCGGACCCGGCATCGTCGAGCCCTTCGCCCGCCGGGTGCGCGCCGCCGTCGACCGCGGCCTGGTGGAGCTGCGCTTCCGGCACCGGGTCACCGGGCTCGTGGTGGACGACGGCGCGGTCACCGGTGTGCGCGGGTCGGTGCTGGCGCCCAGCGACGCCGCCCGCGGGGAGGCCAGCTCCCGCGAGGAGCTGGCGCCGTTCGAGATCGCCGCGCAGGCCGTCGTCGTCACCTCCGGCGGCATCGGCGGCAACCACGAGCTGGTCCGCCGCAACTGGCCCGCCCGGCTCGGCCCCGCGCCGCAGCGGCTGCTCTCCGGCGTCCCCGCCCACGTCGACGGGCTGATGCTCGAGGCCACCGAGGCCGCCGGCGGCCACGTGGTCAACCGCGACCGCATGTGGCACTACACCGAGGGCATCGCCAACCACTCGCCCGTCTGGGCGCGGCACGGCATCCGCATCCTGCCGGGGCCCTCGTCGCTGTGGCTCGACGCCACCGGCACCCGGCTGCCCGTCCCGCTGTTCCCCGGTTTCGACACCCTCGGGACGCTGGCGCACATCGGGCAGACCGGCCACGAGCACACCTGGTTCCTCGCCACGAAGAAGATCGTCGAGAAGGAGTTCGCGCTGTCGGGCTCCGAGCAGAACCCCGACCTGACCGGCAGGGACCTCGGACTGCTGCTCGACCGGGTCAAGGCCGGCGTGGCCGGGCCGGTGCAGGCCTTCCTCGACCGCGGCGAGGACTTCGTCACCGCCACGACCCTGCCCGAGCTGGTCGCCGGGATGAACCGCGTCACCGGCGGCGGCCCGGTGGTCGACCTCGCCACCGTCGAGCGCGAGGTGCTCGCCCGCGACCGCGAGGTGGCCAACGCGTTCACCAAGGACCTGCAGCTGACCGCCGTCCGCGGCGCCCGGCGCTACCTCGGCGACAAGCTCATCCGGGTCGCCCCGCCGCACCGGCTGCTCGACCCGGAGGCCGGCCCGCTCATCGCCGTCCGGCTCAACCTGCTCACCCGCAAGACCCTCGGCGGTCTGGAGACCGACCTGTCCGGCCGGGTGCTGCGGCCCGGCGGCGACCCGTTCCCCGGGCTGTACGCCGCCGGTGAGGTCGCCGGGTTCGGCGGCGGGGGGATGCACGGCTACCGGTCGCTGGAGGGCACCTTCCTCGGCGGCTGCCTGTTCTCCGGCCGCGTGGCCGGCCGGGCACTGGCGGCGGCGCTGTGAGCAGCCCCTGGTCGGACCCGGCCGCGCAGGCCGACCCGGTCGCCTACGCCGGCCCGCCCGTCACGGCGCCCGCGCCGTACGCGGCCGCCGCGTACCCCCCGCCGGGCCCGTACACGGCCGCCGCGTACCCGCACCCGGGGTACGGGTGGCCCGGCCACGGCGTCCCCGTGTGGGGTCCGCCGGCGCCGCTCCGCCCGCGCCGGCCGGGACAGGTCGTGGCCGCGGCGGTGCTGGCCTTCGTCCAGGCCGGCCTCGTGGCCGTCGCCTCGGCCTACGTGCTCCTGCTGGCCAGCACCTTCGGCTTCCTGGCCACCGTGCCGGGGGCGTCGGACGCCGACGAGGCGGGTGCGCTGGTGACCGAGGCCACCGTGCTGACGGTGGTCCAGCTGCTCTCGGCCATCGCGCTGGTCGTCGGCGGCGTCATGGTGCTCAACCGCCGCAGCCGGGCGTCCTGGCTGACCCTGGTCGCCGCCGTCGCCGCGCAGCTGGCCCTCGCCCTCTACTGGCTGGTGCGGCTGTCCGCGCTGGGCGGCTTCCTCGACGACACCACCGGCTCGGACCCCTCCGGCGTCCTCGTCGTCGGGGTGCTGTTCTTCGCCGCCGCCCCGGCGGTCGGCCTCGGGCTGCTGCTGGTCGGCGCCGTCCGCCGCTGGGCCGCGGGCGACGACGCCGCTCCCGGCACCGGCCGGTGACCCGGGGCGGCCGCCGGGGCCGCTGACCGGAGCGGTCCCCGCCCGGTGGGACGATCGACGGCATGTCCGCCGTCCCCGCCGCCGAGTCGGCGCTCGACCCCGCGGTCGCCGCGCTGCTGCGCCGCGACCCCGCCGGGCTGGTCGCCGCGGTCGTCCAGCAGCACGACACCGGTGAGGTGCTCATGGTCGCCTGGATGGACGACGAGGCGCTGCACCGCACGCTGAGCACCGGCCGGGCCACCTACTGGTCGCGCAGCCGCGGCGAGTACTGGGTGAAGGGGGAGACCTCCGGGCACCGGCAGTGGGTCCGCGACGTGCGGGTCGACTGCGACGGCGACGCGCTGCTCGTGCTCGTCGACCAGGAGGGCCCGGCCTGCCACACCGGCGAGCGCTCCTGCTTCCACCGCGGGCTGGAGGTGTCCGGTGCGGCTCGGTGAGACCAGCCCGGCGCGCGAGGAGTTCGCCGGGCTCGACCAGCCGGTGGTGCCGGTGACCCGGCGGCTGCTGGCCGACGGCGAGACCGCCGTCGGCATCTACCGCAAGCTGGCCGGCAACCGCCCCGGCACGGTGCTGCTGGAGTCCGCCGAGCAGGGCAAGCGCTGGTCGCGCTACAGCTTCGTCGGCGTCCGCGCCGCCGGGGTGCTCACCGAGCGCGACGGCGCCACCGTGTGGCTGGGCGACCCGCTGCCCGGGCTCACCGACGACCTGCCCGCCGACCCGCTGGCCGCCGTCCGCACGCTCGCCCGCCGGCTGCGCTCCCCGCGCCGCCCCGACCTGCCCCGGCTCACCGGCGGCCTGGTCGGCTACCTCGGCTACGACGTCGTCCGGCGGCTGGAGCGGCTGCCGACCACCAGCACCGACGACCTCGGCATGCCCGAGCTGGCGCTCATGCTGGTCACCGACCTCGCCGTGCTCGACCACACCGACGGCACGGTGCTGCTCATCGCCAACGCGCTGACCGGCTCCGGCGACCCCGGGGCCGCCTGGGACGACGCGGTCGCGCGGCTCGACGCGATGGCCGCCGACCTGAGCAAGGCCGTGCCCCCCGGCGTCGCCACGTTCACCCCGACCGAGCCGCCGCCGGTGACCAGCACGATGGCGCCCGGGGTCTACGAGGCCGGGGTGGAGACCGTCCGCGAGCACATCCGTGCCGGCGACGCCTTCCAGGTCGTGCTCGCCCAGCGCTTCGAGACCGAGACCGACGTCAAGGCGCTGGACCTCTACCGGGTGCTGCGGGCGACCAACCCCTCGCCGTACATGTACCTGCTGCGCTTCGCCGGCCGGGAGTCGCCCTTCGACGTCGTCGGCTCCTCGCCGGAGGCGCTGGTGACCGTCACGGGCACCGGCGCGGTCGTGCACCCGCCGGCCGGCACCCGCCCGCGCGGCGCCACCGAGGAGGAGGACCTGCGGCTGGCCGAGGGCCTGCTCGCCGACCCCAAGGAGCGTGCCGAGCACGTGATGCTGGTCGACCTGGCCCGCAACGACCTGGGCCGGGTGTGCGTGCCGGGCTCGGTCGAGGTGCCCGACTTCATGCGGGTCGAGCACTACAGCCACGTCATGCACCTGGTCTCGACGGTGTCGGGGGAGGTGGCGCCCGGCCGCGACGCGCTCGACGTCTTCGACGCCACGTTCCCGGCCGGCACCGTCTCCGGCGCCCCCAAGCCGCGGGCGATGGAGATCATCGAGTCGCTCGAGCCCACGCGGCGGGCGCTGTACGCGGGCACCGTCGGCTACGTCGACGCCAGCGGCGACATGGACATGGCCATCGCCATCCGCACCGCCGTGCTGCACCAGGGGCGGGCCTACGTGCAGGCCGGCGCGGGGGTCGTCGCCGACAGCGACCCCGCCACCGAGGAGGCCGAGACCCGGCACAAGGCCCGCGCGGTGCTCTCGGCCATCGCCACGGCCGAGGGGATGCGGGAGGTCCGGTGAGCGGCTCCGCCGTCCCGCCGGCTCCGCCGGACGGGAGCGGGCCCGGGACGCCGGACCCGCGCCGCGAGCTGGGTGCGGCCGTCGCCGGCTGCGCGCTCGCCGGCGGGCTGGCCCTGTCCGCGGGCGGGCAGACGTGGGCGACGGTCACCGTGACCCGCCCCCCGCCCCTGCCGCCGGTCACCGAGGCGCTCGCGGGGTCGGCCGTCGCCCCGCTGGCGACCGCCGCCGGGCTGCTGCTGCTGGCCGCGGCCGTCGCCGTCCTCGCCGTCCGCGGCGTCGGGCGGGCAGCCGTCGGCGTGCTCGTCGCCGCCGCCGGGGTGGTCCTCGCCTGGGCGGGCGGGCGGGTCCTGGTCGCGGGGCCGGACCCGGTGCCGACGGCGCCGGGGGAGACGGTGAGCACCGACCTGTCCGCCGGGTGGCCGGTGCTGTGCCTCGTCGCCGCCGCGGTCGCGCTGGCCGCCGGGCTGCTGGTCCTCGCCCGCGGACGGCGGTGGCCGGGCATGGGCCGCCGCTACGAGCGGACGCCGGGCGCCGCCGCACCCGCGCCGGCCCGCGCGCGCACCGACGAGGACCGCGCGCTGGACGCCTGGCGGGCCCTCGACCGCGGCGACGACCCGACCGACGACCCGACCGGGGACCCCACCGGCGACCTCGCCGGTGATCCGGTCGCCGATCCCGCACCCGGGGTCGCCGCGACCACCGACGACCCGGCGACCAGGGCTCCCGGCCGCCGCCCTTAGAGTGGGTCCACCCGTCCGGCGGGTTCGAGGCCGGCCCGGACGACTACCCGGTCCCGCGCGGGACGAACCGACCAGCAGCGAGGAGGCGGAGTGACCGTCCTCGACGAGATCGTCGCCGGCGTCCGCGAGGACGTCGCGGCGCGCGAGGTGGCCACCCCGCTGGCCGAGGTGAGGGCCGCCGCGCGGGACGCCCGGCCGGCCCTCGACGCCCTGGCGGCGCTGCGCGAGCCGGGCGTCGGCGTCATCGCCGAGGTCAAGCGCCGCAGCCCCAGCAAGGGCGCTCTCGCCGACATCCCCGACCCCGCCGTCCTCGCCGCCCAGTACGCCGACGGGGGCGCCCGGGTCATCAGCGTGCTCACCGAGCGCCGCCGCTTCGGCGGCTCGCACGCCGACCTGGCCGCCGTCCGCGCCGCCGTCGGTGTCCCGGTGCTGTGCAAGGACTTCGTGGTCAGCAGCTACCAGGTGCACGAGGCCCGGGCGCACGGCGCCGACGTCGTCCTGCTCATCGTCGCCGCGCTCGAGCAGAACGCCCTCACCGGCCTGCTCGAGCGGGTGGAGTCCCTGGGCATGACCGCGCTGGTGGAGGTGCACACCGAGGCCGAGGCCGACCGCGCGCTGGCCGCCGGGGCCTCGGTGATCGGCGTCAACGCCCGCGACCTCACCACCCTGGCCGTCGACCGCTCCACCTTCGAGCGGATCGCCCCCGGCCTGCCCTCGGAGGTGGTCAAGGTCGCCGAGTCCGGCGTCCGCGGCCCGCACGACCTCATCGCCTACGCCGGCGCCGGTGCCGACGCGGTGCTCGTCGGCGAGGGGCTGGTCACCGCCGGCGACGCCCGCCAGGCCGTCGCCGACCTGGTCACCGCCGGGTCGCACCCGGCCACCCCGCGCACCACCCGCTGACCTCGCCGCGGGCTCGGCCGGCCGGGTCGCCCAGCTCGGCCCGCGTGACCAGCGCCGTCACCGGGCCCAGCCGCACCCGGACGTCGTCGGGCAGCTCGTCGACCACCGGCGAGACGCCGACCAGCGCGGCGCCCGACCGGCGCACCAGCCCGGCCGCCGCCTCGGCCTGGCTGCCGCGCTCGGCCCAGTCGTCGACCAGCAGCACCCGGTCGCCCGGCCCGAGGACCGCCGGCAGGTGCAGCCCGGAGCGCCGGCCGCGGTGGTCGGGGGCGGTGGCCGTCGTGAGCGCCGGCCCGGGCAGCGGGCCCGCCCGACGGTAGGGGAGGGTCGGGCCCGGCCGGGTGGCGCACGACCCGCTGACCCCCTCCGCCACCAGGACGCCGCGGCGCGGGACACTGGGCCCATGACGACCAGCGCCGTGCACCCTCCCGAGCAGCGACTCGAGTCGGCGCGCCCCGCCTGGCCCGACGCCACCGGCCACTTCGGCGTCTTCGGCGGCCGCTTCGTCCCCGAGGCGCTGATCGCCGCGCTGGACGACCTCACCGCGGCCTACGAGGCCATGCGGGTCGACCCGGTGTTCATCGAGGAGTTCGCCGCGCTGCAGCGCGACTACACCGGCCGCCCCAGCCCGCTCACCGAGGTGCCCCGCTTCGCCGAGCACTGCGGCGGGGCGCGGGTGTTCCTCAAGCGCGAGGACCTCAACCACACCGGCTCGCACAAGATCAACAACGTGCTGGGCCAGGCGCTGCTGACCAAGCGGATCGGCAAGGAGCGGGTCATCGCCGAGACCGGCGCCGGCCAGCACGGCGTCGCGACGGCGACCGCGGCGGCGCTCATGGGGCTGTCGTGCACCGTCTACATGGGCGAGGAGGACACCCGCCGCCAGGCGCTCAACGTCGCCCGCATGCGGCTGCTCGGCGCCGAGGTCGTCCCGGTGACCACCGGCTCGCGCACCCTCAAGGACGCCATCAACGAGGCCTTCCGCGACTGGGTGACCAACGTCGAGACCACCAACTACGTCTTCGGCACCGTCGCCGGCCCGCACCCCTTCCCGGCGATGGTCCGCGACTTCCAGCGGGTGATCGGCGACGAGGCCCGCGCCCAGTTCCTCGAGCGGGAGGGCCGGCTGCCCGACGCCGTCCTCGCCTGCGTCGGCGGCGGCTCCAACGCGATCGGCATCTTCACCGCCTTCGTCCCCGACGAGGGCGTGCGGCTGGTCGGCCTGGAGGCCGGCGGGGACGGCGTGGACACCGGCCGGCACGCCGCGACGATCACCGGGGGAGCGCCGGGGGTGCTGCACGGCGCCCGCTCCTACCTGCTGCAGGACGACAACGGCCAGACCATCGAGTCGCACTCGATCAGCGCCGGCCTGGACTACCCGGGCGTGGGCCCCGAGCACTCCTTCCTGCACGACACCGGCCGCGCCGAGTACCGGCCGGTCACCGACGCCGAGGCCATGGAGGCCTTCGCGCTGCTGTGCCGCACCGAGGGGATCATCCCGGCCATCGAGTCCGCGCACGCCCTCGCCGGCACGATGCGGCTGGGCCGGGAGGTCGGTCCGGACGCGCTGCTGCTGGTGAACCTCTCCGGCCGCGGCGACAAGGACGTCGAGACGGCGTCGCGCTGGTTCGGGCTGGGCGACCGCAGCGAGGTCGACCCGGGCCCGGGCATGGACACCGACCAGCAGGCCACCGAGGGCGCGGTGTCCTCCGGCGACGCGGTGCCCGGCCGCGAGGCGGGGGAGACGGCGTGAGCCTGCTCGCCGACCGCATCGCCGCCGCCCGGGCCGAGGGCCGCGCCGCGCTGATCGCCTACCTCCCGGTCGGCTACCCCGACGTCGACACGTCGATCGAGGCGATGGTCGCGGCCATCGAGGGGGGCGCGGACGCCCTCGAGGTCGGTGTCCCGTACTCCGACCCCGGCATGGAGGGCCCGGTGATCCAGGAGGCCATGGACGTGGCCGTCCGGGCGGGCACCGGACTGCGCCACGTGCTGCCGGCCGTGCGTGCGGTCGCCGCGGCCGGCGGCGTGCCGGTGGTGATGAGCTACTGGAACCCCATTGAGCGCTACGGCGTCGACCGGTTCGCCGACGACCTGTCCGCCGCCGGGGGAGCGGGGGCGATCACGCCCGACCTCATCCCGGACGAGGCGGGGGCGTGGCTGGCCGCGACCGACCGCACCGGCCTCGACCGGGTCTTCCTGATCGCTCCGTCGTCCACCGACGCGCGGCTGGCCGCCACCGTCGCGGCGTCCCGGGGCTTCGTCTACGCCGCCTCCACCATGGGCGTCACGGGCACGCGGGCCACCGTCAGCACGGCCGCCGGCGAGCTCGTCGCCCGCACCCGCCCGGTGGCCGGGGACCTGCCGATCTGCGTCGGACTCGGCGTCTCCAACGGCGACCAGGCCGCCGAGGTGGCCGGCTTCGCCGACGGGGTCATCGTGGGCTCGGCCTACGTCCGCGAGATGCTCGACGGGCGCGGCGCGGAGGGGGTCCGGGCCCTCTCCGCGGAGCTGGCCGACGGGGTGCGCCGGGCGGGGGTGCGGGGGTGACCCTCGCGGCCATCCCCAGCCCCACCCGAGGCGTCTGGGAGCTCGGCCCGTTCCCGATCCGGGCCTACGCGCTGTGCATCATCGCCGGCATCGTCGCCGCCTGCTGGATCGCCGAGCGGCGCTGGGTCGCCCGCGGCGGCCGGCCCGGCGAGGTGCTCGACATCGCCGTCTGGGCGGTGCCCTCCGGCATCGTCGGCGGCCGGCTCTACCACGTGGTCACCACGCCGCAGCCCTACTTCGGCGAGGGTGGCGACCCGCTGCGGGCGTTCGCCATCTGGGAGGGCGGCCTGGGCATCTGGGGCGCGATCGCCCTCGGTGGCGTCGGCGCGTGGATCGCCTGCCGCCGCCGCGGCATCCCCCTGCCGGCGTTCGGCGACGCCATCGCCCCCGGCCTGCTGGTCGCCCAGGCGATCGGCCGGCTGGGCAACTGGTTCAACAACGAGCTCTACGGTTCCCCCACCGACCTGCCGTGGGCCCTGCGGGTCCACGAGTGGGACGGCGGGCGGGCCGCCCTCGGCGCCGACGGGCAGCCGGTCGTGGCCGGGCTGTTCCACCCGACCTTCCTCTACGAGCTGCTGTGGTGCCTCGCCGCCGCGGCCGTCGTCGTCTGGGCCGACCGGCGCTTCCGGCTCTCCCACGGCCGCGCGTTCGCCCTGTACGTGGCGCTGTACTGCGCGGGCCGGTTCTGGATCGAGCTGCTGCGCATCGACCCGGCGAACACCGTCCTCGGCGTCCGGCTCAACGTCGTCACCGCCGCCGTCGTCGGGCTGCTCGCCGTGGCCTACCTGGTCTGGCAGCGCGGCCGGCCGCGAGAGGTGATCCACCCCGGGGACCGGACCGGCGACGGTGCCGACGACGACACCGCCGGGACCGGTGGCGGGACCGCGGACGAGGCCCCGGGCAGCACCGACGCGCCCGGCGCCCGGCGGTCCGGTGACCGTTCCCACGACGCACCCGGACAGTCCTGACGGGACGCGCCGCGCGCCGTCTCTCGGCGGGTGAGCCGGGGGTCGCGGCTGTGTACCCTTCCGGTGAGACCTCCCAGTGATCCTGGTGGGTCGCACGTGTCGGACCGGGCCAGCGCTGCCCCGCGGACGACGACCCCGTGGCACCACCCGCGGGGCCGCTGACCCCAGTCGGCCCGGGCACACCGTGCTCCAGCCGGTCGCGGGCTCGACCGCAGTCCTCGCCTGCACCTCCGCCTGCACCGCCGCCGCACCGCCGCCGCACCGCCCCCTTGACCACCGGCCGGGCCCAGCGCCCCCGCGCCGTCCTCCTGAGGACGGCGCGGCAGCCGACGACGGGAGTTGTCATGCTCGGGTCTCCCGACCTCGCCCCCCAGGCCGCCGCCTCCGCGGCCACGTCCCCGGCCGTGCCGTTCTCCGCGGTCCCGTCCGCCACCGGTCTCTACGACCCGGCGAACGACTCGGACGCCTGTGGCGTGGCCTTCGTGGCCGACGCCCGGGGCCGCCGCTCCCGCACGATCGTCGCCGCGGGCCTGACCGCGCTGCACAACCTCGACCACCGCGGTGCCGCCGGGGCCGAGCCGAACTCCGGTGACGGCGCCGGCATCCTCACCCAGGTCCCCGACGGGCTCCTGCGGGACAGCGTCGACTTCGACCTGCCGCCCGTGGGCGAGTACTCCGTCGGCATCGCGTTCCTGCCCGTCGACGTGGACGAGCGCGCCGCCCGCGTCGAGGACGTGGCGCGCATCGCCGCCGAGGAGGGCCTGACCGTCCTCGGCTGGCGCGACGTGCCGGTCGACCCCGACGGCGCCGACCTCGGGCCCACCGCCCGCGCGGTCATGCCGCACTTCGCCCAGGTGTTCGTCGCCGAGACGATGGGCGCCCGCGCCGACGCCGCCGCGTTCGGCGGCCCGCGCGTGGTCAACGGCGTCACCCGCCTCGAGCGGCGCTCCTTCGTGCTGCGCAAGCGCGCCGAGCGCGAGGCCCGCGAGGCCGGCAGCTCCCTCTACGTCGTGTCCCTGTCGTCGCGGACGCTGACCTACAAGGGGATGCTGACCACCGACCAGCTGCCGGCGTTCTTCCCCGACCTGCGCGACGAGCGCTACGAGTCGGCGATCGCCCTGGTGCACAGCCGGTTCTCCACGAACACCTTCCCGAGCTGGCCGCTGGCCCACCCGTTCCGGTTCATCGCCCACAACGGCGAGATCAACACCATCAAGGGCAACCGCAACCGGATGCGCGCCCGCGAGGCCAAGCTCGAGACCGAGCTGTTCGACGGCCCCGCCGGCCCGGCGAGCGAGCTCGGCCTGGAGCGGGTCTTCCCGGTCACCGCCAGCGACTTCAGCGACTCGGCGACCTTCGACGAGGTGCTCGAGCTGCTGCACCTGTCCGGCCGCTCGCTGCCGCACGCGGTGCTGATGATGATCCCGGAGGCGTGGGAGAACCACGACGAGATGGACCCGGCCCGGCGGGCCTTCTACCGGTTCCACGCCTCGATCATGGAGCCCTGGGACGGGCCGGCCTGCGTGGCCTTCACCGACGGCACCGTCATCGGCGCCGTCCTCGACCGCAACGGCCTGCGCCCCGGCCGGTGGTGGCGGACGAAGGACGACCTGGTCGTCCTGGCCAGCGAGGCCGGCGTGCTCGACATCCCGGCCGGCGACGTCGTCGCCAAGGGCCGGCTGCAGCCGGGTCGGATGTTCCTCGTCGACACCACCTCCGGGCAGATCGTCTCCGACGAGGAGGTCAAGGGCGCCCTCGCCGGCGAGCACCCCTACGACGACTGGCTGCACGCGGGCCTGGTGCACCTGCCGCAGCTTCCCGAGCGGCGCCGCGCGCGGCCCAGCCACGAGTCCGTCGTCCGCCGGCAGATGCTGTTCGGCTACACCGAGGAGGACCTGCGCGTCCTGCTCACGCCGATGGCCTCCAGCGGGGCCGAGCCGATCGGCTCCATGGGCACCGACACCCCGATCGCGGCGCTGTCGGACCGCTCCCGGCAGCTCTACGACTACTTCGGGCAGCTGTTCGCCCAGGTGACCAACCCGCCGCTGGACGCCATCCGCGAGGAGCTGGTGACCAGCCTGGGCCGCACCTTCGGCCCGGAGCAGAACCTGCTCTCGGCCACCCCGGCGTCCTGCCGCCAGGTGTTCCTGCCCTACCCGGTCCTCGACAACGACGAGCTGGCCAAGATCCTGCACATCGACGACGACGGCGACCTGCCCGGCTTCGCCGCCGTCCGGATCACCGGCCACTTCGACGTCACCGGCGGCGGGCCGGCGCTCGTGCAGGCCGTCGAGGAGCTGCGGACCAAGGTCAGCAAGGCCATCGCGGCCGGTGCCCGGGTCATCGTGCTCTCCGACCGCGACTGCGACGAGCGGCGCGCGCCCATCCCCTCGCTGCTGATGACCGCCGCGGTCCACCACCACCTGGTGCGCGAGCGCACCCGCATGGAGGTCGGCCTCGTCGTCGAGTCCGGCGACTGCCGGGAGGTGCACCACGTCGCGCTGCTGCTCGGCTACGGCGCGGCCGCGGTCAACCCCTACCTCGCCTTCGAGTCGATCGAGGACCTGATCCGCGACGGCGTCCTCACCGGCGTCGAGCCGGCGCAGGCCGTGCGCAACGTGGTCAAGGCGCTCGGCAAGGGCGTCCTCAAGGTCATGAGCAAGATGGGCATCAGCACCGTCGGCTCGTACACGATGGCGCAGATCTTCGAGGCGGTCGGCCTCTCCCAGGAGGTCGTCGACGAGTACTTCACCGGCACCTCCTGCCCGCTGGGCGGCGTGGGCGTGGACGTGCTCGCCGAGGAGGTCGCCATGCGGCACCGGCGCGCCTACCCGGAGAACCCGACCGAGCGCGCGCACCGCCGGCTGGAGACCGGTGGCGAGTACCAGTGGCGCCGCGAGGGCGAGGTGCACCTGTTCAACCCCGAGACGGTGTTCCTCCTCCAGCACTCCACCCGCTCGCGGCAGTACGAGGTCTTCGAGCGGTACACGCAGACGGTCGACCAGCTGTCGGAGGACGCGGCCACCCTGCGCGGCCTGTTCACCGTCAGGAAGGGCGTGCGCCCGCCGGTGCCGATCGAGGAGGTCGAGCCGGTCAGCGAGATCGTCAAGCGGTTCCAGACCGGCGCGATGAGCTACGGCTCCATCTCGCAGGAGGCGCACGAGACCCTCGCCATCGGCATGAACCGGCTCGGCGGCCGGTCCAACACCGGCGAGGGCGGCGAGGACCCCGACCGGTTCGTGCCCGACCCCAACGGCGACCTGCGCCGCTCGGCGATCAAGCAGGTGGCCAGCGGCCGCTTCGGCGTCACCAGCGAGTACCTGGTCAACGCCGACGACATCCAGATCAAGATGGCGCAGGGCGCCAAGCCCGGGGAGGGCGGCCAGCTGCCCGGCGGCAAGGTCTACCCGTGGGTGGCCCGCACCCGGCACTCGACGCCCGGCGTCGGCCTGATCAGCCCGCCGCCGCACCACGACATCTACTCGATCGAGGACCTCAAGCAGCTCATCCACGACCTGAAGAACGCCAACGACGCAGCAAGGGTCAACGTCAAGCTGGTCGCCGAGGTCGGGGTCGGGACGGTCGCGGCCGGCGTCAGCAAGGCGCACGCCGACGTCGTGCTGATCTCCGGGCACGACGGCGGCACCGGTGCCGCCCCGCTGACCTCGCTCAAGCACGCCGGCTCGCCGTGGGAGCTGGGCCTGGCCGAGACGCAGCAGACGCTGCTGGCCAACGGCCTGCGCGACCGGATCGTGGTGCAGGTCGACGGCCAGATGAAGACCGGCCGCGACGTGGTCGTCGCGATGCTGCTCGGCGCCGAGGAGTACGGCTTCGCCACCGCCCCGCTGGTCGTGTCGGGCTGCATCATGATGCGGGTCTGCCACCTCGACACCTGCCCGGTCGGCGTGGCCACCCAGAACCCGGAGCTGCGCAAGCGGTTCACCGGCCGGCCCGAGTTCGTGGTGACGTTCTTCGAGTTCCTCGCCGAGCAGGTCCGCCAGTACCTCGCCGAGCTGGGCTTCCGCAGCGTCGAGGAGGCCGTCGGCCACGTCGAGCTGCTCGACACCCGCCAGGCGGTCGACCACTGGAAGGCCCGCGGCCTGGACCTGTCGAGGATGCTCGCCCTGCCCGAGCTCCCCGAGGGTGCTCCGCGGCGGGCGGTCCGCACCCAGGACCACGGCCTCGACGCCGCGCTGGACCAGACGCTGGTCCAGCTGTGCGAGGGCGCGCTGCTCGACGCGCGGCCGGTGACCCTCGAGCTGCCGGTGCGCAACGTCAACCGCACCGTCGGCACGATGCTCGGCTCGATGGTCACCCGCCGCTTCGGTGGCGAGGGCCTGCCCGACGGCACGATCGACTTGACCTTCACCGGGTCGGCCGGCCAGTCCTTCGGCGCCTTCGTGCCCCGTGGGATCACCATGCGGCTGCTCGGGGACGCCAACGACTACGTCGGCAAGGGCCTCTCCGGCGGGCGGATCGTCGTCCGGCCGGCGCGGGAGGCGAGCTTCGCCGCCGAGGACAACGTCATCGCCGGCAACGTCATCGGCTACGGCGCCACCGGCGGGGAGATCTTCCTGCGCGGGCGGGTCGGCGAGCGGTTCTGCGTCCGCAACTCCGGCGCGGTGGCCGTCGTCGAGGGCGTGGGCGACCACGCCCTGGAGTACATGACCGGCGGCCGCGCGGTGATCCTCGGCCGGACCGGCCGGAACATCGCGGCCGGCATGTCCGGCGGCATCGGCTACGTCCTCGACCTGGCCCGACACCGCGTCAACGCCGAGATGGTCGACGTCGAGCCGCTGGACGTCGAGTCCGCGCAGTGGCTGCGGGAGGTCCTCGTCCGGTACCAGGCCGAGACCGAGTCGACCGTGGCCGCGGCGCTGCTGGCCGACTGGGGCCGCTGGTCCGAGCAGTTCAGCGTGATCATGCCGCGCGACTACCGTCGCGCCCTGGAGGCCCGGCGCGCCGCCGAGGCCGCCGGCACGGACGTGGACCGCGCGGTCATGGAGGCGGCTCGTGGCTGACCCGCGCCCCCGACCCTGCAGCGCACCTCACGACGAGACGACGGAGGCCGCACGTGGCTGACTCCACGGGGTTCCTGAAGTACGAGCGGGCCATGCCGCCGCGGCGGCCGGTCGACGTCCGGATCCTGGACTGGAAGGACGTCTACCTCACCCGCGACAGCGGTGAGGACGCCGTCTACCCGGTCACGGCGCTGCGCCAGCAGGCCGCCCGGTGCATGGACTGCGGCATCCCGTTCTGCCACCACGGGTGCCCGCTGGGCAACCTGATCCCGGAGTGGAACGACCTCGCCCGCCGCGACGACTGGCGCGACGCCATCGAGCGGCTGCACGCGACCAACAACTTCCCGGAGTTCACCGGGAAGCTGTGCCCGGCCCCCTGCGAGGGCGCCTGCGTGCTGAACCTGCAGGACTCGCCGGTCACGATCAAGCAGATCGAGTGGGAGATCATCGACCAGGCCTTCGAGCGGGGCCACGTCCAGCCGCAGACACCGGCCGAGCGCACCGGCAAGAAGGTCGCCGTCGTCGGGTCGGGCCCGGCCGGGCTGGCCGCCGCCCAGCAGCTGACCCGCGCCGGCCACGACGTCACCGTCTACGAGCGCTCGGACCGGGTCGGCGGGCTGCTGCGCTACGGCATCCCCGAGTTCAAGATGGAGAAGGCCGTCCTCGACCGGCGGCTGGACCAGATGCGCGCCGAGGGCACCCGCTTCGTCACCGGCGTCGAGGTCGGGGGCAGCGGCGAGGCCGACCTGTCCACCGAGCAGCTGCGCGCCGAGTTCGACGCCGTCGTGCTGGCCGCCGGCGCCACCGTGGGCCGCGACCTGCCCGCGCCCGGCCGCGAGTTCGCCGGCATCCACCTGGCCATGGAGTTCCTGCCCTTCGGCAACCGCCAGGCGCTCGGCGAGCTGGACGACCCGCCGATCTCGGCGAAGGGCAAGGACGTCGTCATCATCGGCGGCGGTGACACCGGCGCGGACTGCCTGGGCACCTCGCACCGGCAGGGCGCCCGCTCGGTGACCCAGCTGGAGATCATGCCGGCGCCGCCGGACGAGCGGTCCGAGGGCAACCCCTGGCCCACCTACCCGATGATCATGCGGATCTCCTCGGCCCACGAGGAGGGCGGCGAGCGGCTGTACTCGGTCAACACCGAGCGCTTCCTCGGCGACGACGAGGGCCGCGTGCGCGCCCTGGTCATCCACGAGGTCGAGCGGGTCGACGGCCGCTTCCAGAAGATCGAGGGCACCGAGCGCGAGCTGCCGGCCCAGCTGGTGCTGCTGGCCATGGGCTTCACCGGCGCCCAGCGCGAGGGCCTCGTGGAGGCGCTCGGGCTGGAGGTGGACGCCCGCGGCAACGTCGCCCGCGACGCGGAGTTCATGGCCAGCGTCCCCGGCGTCTTCGTCGCCGGGGACGTCGGCCGCGGCCAGTCGCTCATCGTGTGGGCGATCGCCGAGGGCCGCGCCGCCGCCGGCGCCGTCGACGCGTTCCTCACCGGCAGCTCCATGCTGCCGCGGCCGGTGACCCCCACGGCGGTCGCCCTCCGCTGACGGAGGACCCCGTCCCGGGTCGAGGAGCCGGGTCCCGCGACACCGCGGGACCCGGCTCCTGCCCGTTCCCGACGGCCCGTCGGCAGTGACCCGCCGTGAGCCCGCGAGTGGTGGGGGGTCAGCAGGGGCCTTCTACTAGCGTCTACGGCATGAGCCGCCGCGCGAAGATCGTCTGCACACTGGGTCCGGCCACGAGCTCCCTGGAGCAGATCACCGCCCTCGTCGAGTCGGGGATGGACGTCGCCCGGCTCAACTTCAGCCACGGCTCGCACGCCGACCACGAGTCCGCCTACCTCAAGGTGCGCCAGGCCTCCGACACGACCGGTCACGCCGTCGCCGTCCTGGCCGACCTGCAGGGCCCGAAGATCCGCCTCGGCACGTTCACCGACGGGCCGGTCACCTGGGTCACCGGCAGCCGGGTCTGCATCACCGTCGACGACGTCCCGGGCACCGCCGAGCGCGTCTCGACGACCTACAAGGGCCTGGCCGCCGACGCCCGGGTCGGCGACCGCCTCCTGGTCGACGACGGCAAGCTGGCGCTGTCGGTGGTCTCCGTCGACGGCCCCGACGTGTGGTGCCTGGTCGTCGAGGGCGGGCAGGTCTCCAACAACAAGGGCCTGTCCCTGCCCGGCGTGGCCGTGAGCGTCCCGGCGCTGTCGGAGAAGGACGAGGAGGACCTCCGCTTCGCCCTGCACCTGTCGGTCGACTTCGTCGCCCTGTCCTTCGTCCGCTCGCCGGACGACGTCGAGCTGGTGCGCGACATCATGCGCCAGGAGGACATCAGCGTCCCGGTGATCGCCAAGCTGGAGAAGCCCGAGGCGGTGGAGAACCTCGAGGCCATCGTCGAGGCCTTCGACGGGATCATGGTCGCCCGCGGCGACCTCGGCGTGGAGCTGGCCCTGGAGACGGTGCCGCTGGTGCAGAAGCGCGCCGTGCAGGCCGCCCGCGAGCGCAACAAGCCGGTCATCGTGGCCACCCAGATGCTCGAGTCGATGATCGAGAACTCCCGGCCCACCCGCGCCGAGGCCTCCGACGTCGCCAACGCCGTCCTCGACGGCGCCGACGCGGTGATGCTGTCCGGGGAGACGTCGGTGGGCCGGTACGCGATCGGCGCCGTCCGCACGATGGAGCGGATCATCGACGCCGTCGAGAGCGACGACGCGTGGGTGCCCGACCTGCACCGCAAGTCGCGCTCCCGCTCCGGGGCGATCGTGCGCGCGGCCCGCGACATCGCCGAGGCGATGGACGTCAAGGCGCTCGCGACCTTCACGCAGACCGGCGACAGCGCCCGCCGGCTGGCCGCGCTGCACCCCCGGCAGCCGCTGCTGGCCTTCACCGTCGACGGGCGGGTCCGCAGCCAGCTGGCGCTGTCCTGGGGCGTGGAGACCTTCCTCGTGCCCTCCGTGCAGCACACCGACGACATGGTCCGCCAGGTGGACTTCTCCCTGCTGTCCATCGGCCGGCTCCGGGAGGGCGACCGCGTCGTCGTCGTGGCCGGCAGCCCGCCCAACACCCCCGGGTCGACCAACCTGATCCGCGTCCACGAAGTCGGGACCGACTCGTGAGCGGTGGCGGGTCCCAGGCCGCCGCCCTCATGACCGTCCTCGACCTCGAGGAGCGCGCCCCCGACGTCTTCGTCGGGCAGACGCCGACCACCCGGCTGCAGCGCATCTTCGGCGGGCAGGTGGCCGGGCAGGCGCTCGTGGCCGCCGGGCGGACGGTCGCCGGGGGCCGTGGCGTGCACTCGCTGCACTCCTACTTCCTGCGGCCCGGCGACCCGCACGAGGAGCTGCGCTACACCGTCGAGCGGATCCGCGACGGCCGGTCGTTCTCCTCGCGCCGCGTGATCGCCTGCCAGCGGCGCCGCGGGGAGGACGTCGCCGTCTTCGCGCTGACGGCGGACTTCCACGCCGGCGAGCACGCCGTCGTCGCGCACGCCCGGCCGATGCCCGACGTCCCGCGACCGGAGGAGCTGCCCTCGCTGGCCGACCACGCGGCCGGTCACGGGGAGCTGGCGGCGCCGGCGCTGGAGATCAGCCGGGCGGTGGAGCAGCGCCCGCTGGGCAACCCGTTCGCCCCCGAGCCGAAGACGCCGCCGCACACCCAGACCCACGCGTGGATGCGCGTGGCCGGCCGGCTGCCGGACGACGCCGCCGTGCACGCCGCCGCGCTGACCTTCGTCACCGACCTGACCCTGCTCTCGGCCGGGCTCGCGCGGGTCGGCGGTGGCTGGGGCGGCCGCTACGTGGGCGCCAGCCTCGACCACGCCGTGTGGTTCCACGCGCCGGTGCGCGCCGACGAGTGGTTCCTCTACGAGACCGACAGCCCGGCCGCCTCGGCCGGTCGCGCGCTGTGCTTCGGCAGCATCTGGTCCGCCGGCGGCACCCACGTGGCCACCGTCGCCCAGGAGGGGCTCATCCGGACACTGGGGGAGTGACCGGGGCCGCTCCCCACTCCTCCTCGGTGACCGTGTCCCCGGTGTCGGTCCGCTCCCCGGGCGCCGGCGGCTCCCCGGTCCGGGCCGCGCGAGCCACCTCGGCCTGCTGCTCGGTCCGCTGCTCGGCCTCGGCCAGGAGCCGGGCCTCGGCGAGGCGGTCCGCCTCCGCCTGACGGTCGGCCTCGGCCTGACGGTCGGCCTCGGCCTGCCGGCGGGCCTCCGCCCGGCGCTCGGCCTCGGCCCGGCGCTCGGCGTCGGCCCGCGCCCGCTCGGCGGCCTGCTCGGCGAAGTCGGCGGCCAGCCAGTCGTGGCCCTCGCACAGCAGCGCCCACGCCCGCTCGACGTGCGCCCGCGTCGTCGTCGGCGCGCCCACCGCCACCCGCAGCACCACCTGGCCGCGCACGGTGGTGTGGGTCAGGAAGACCTCGCCGCCGTCGTTGAGCCGCTCCAGCAGCGTCATGGTGGCCACGTCGGCGTCGACGTCGGCCGGCCAGCGCGGCCGCAGGCAGACCAGCGACAGCGGGTGCGGGGCGGCGACGTCGAAGCGGTCGTCGTCGGCGGCCCAGCCGGCCAGCTCCTGCGCCAGCGCCACGCCGGACCGGACGTGCGCGCGCAGCCCCTCGGCGCCGTACCAGCGCAGCACCGCCCAGAGCTTCAGCGCCCGGAAGCGGCGGCCCAGCTCGATCTGCCAGTCGCGGTAGTCGACGACGGCGCCGGCGTCGGTGGCCGCGTTGCGCAGGTACTCCGGCAGGATCGCCAGCGCGCCGGTGAGCGCCGCCCGGTCGGCGACCCAGAAGAGCGTGGCGTCGAAGCCGGTGAGCAGCCACTTGTGCGCGTCGGTGGTGTAGCTGTCGGCCTCCTCGACGCCGGCCTGCAGCGACCGCAGCTCCGGCGCCACGGCGCTCACCCCGGCGTAGGCGGCGTCGACGTGCAGCCAGGCGCCGTGGCGGCGGCAGACCGGCCCCAGCTCGGCCAGCGGGTCGATCGCGGTGGTCGACGTCGTCCCGACGGTGGCGCAGACGAGCACCGGCCGCAGTCCGCGGGCGGTGTCGCGCTCGAGCCGCGCGGCCAGGGCGGCCGGGCGCATCGCCAGGTCGCCGTCGACCTCCACCACCCGGATCGCGTCGGTGCCCAGGCCCGCGATGCGGACGGCCTTCTCCATGGACGAGTGCGTCTCGGCGGAGACGTAGACCGTGTACTCCTCGGGCCGCACGCCCTGCCGGACGGTGCCGCCGCCGCTGGCCCGGTGCAGGGCCGCCAGCAGTGCGACCAGGTTGGCGCCGGAGCTGGAGTCCTGGACGACGCCGCCACCGCTGCCGGTCGACCGGAACGACGCCGGCAGCCCGAGCAGGTCGGCCAGCCAGTCCATGACGTGCTGCTCGAGCTCGGTGGCCGCCGGGCTGGTCACCCACGACATGCCCTGCACGCCGAGGCCGGCCGAGAGCAGGTCGCCGAGCACGGAGGGCCCGGAGGTGTTGGCCGGGAAGTAGGCGAGGAACCCCGGGTGCTGCCAGTGGGTGACCCCGGGCAGGACGACGCGGTCGAGGTCGGCCAGGACGGCGGAGAAGGGCTCGCCCTGCTCGGGTGCCGACGGCGGCAGCGCGGCCCGCACGTCGCCGGGGGAGACCCGCGAGCGGACCGGGAAGGACTCCAGCCGCGTCCAGTAGTCGGCGATCCAGTCGACCACCTCGTGACCGTGCTGCCGGAACTGCTCGGGGGTCATGTGGGGCACGGGCTCGCTCACGGGACCCACCGTATGGCGGGGGTCACCCGTGCTCTCGCGCGACCCGGCCGGGACGGCGGTGTCCGGTGCCCCCGGTGCGACTCGAACGCACACTGCGCGGGTTTTGAGTCCGCTCCCTCTGCCGATTGGGGTACGGGGGCCCGCCGCGACCGATGTCACGGCGGGTGCAGCCTAACCGGGCAGCCGGGACCGCCCGTCGTCGCTAGGCTCCCCGGCGTGAGCAGCGAGCCGACCCGGGTCCTCATCGCCGAGGACGAGGCGCTCATCCGCCTCGACCTCAAGGAGATGCTGGAGGAGGAGGGGTACGTGGTCGTTGCCGAGGCCGGCGACGGCCAGACCGCCGTCGACCGCGCCCGGGAGCTGACGCCCGACCTGGTCATCCTCGACATCCAGATGCCCGTGCTCGACGGGCTCGCGGCCGCCGAGCAGATCGCCTCGGCGCGGATCGCGCCGGTCATCGTCCTGACCGCCTTCAGCCAGCGCGAGCTGGTGGAGCGGGCCCGTGACGCGGGCGCGATGGCCTACCTGGTCAAGCCGTTCTCCAAGAACGACCTCGTGCCGGCCATCGAGGTGGCCCGCGCCCGGTTCACCGAGATGGCCGCCCTCGACGGCGAGGTGCGCACGCTCGAGGAGCGGCTGGAGACCCGCAAGGTCGTGGAGCGGGCCAAGGGCCGGCTCATGAGCGAGCAGGGCATGACCGAGGCCGAGGCGTTCCGCTTCATCCAGCGCACCGCCATGAACGAGCGGACGTCGATGAAGGCGCTCGCCGAGCGGATCCTCGCGCCCGACACGCCGATCCCCACGGACGGTGCACCCGCCTGAGCGACAGGGTCACCCGACCGGAACACCCGAGGTCACGACACCGTATCGGTGTCCTGCCGGCCGGCTCGATCTCCCAGGACAGCAGTTAGGTTCGGCGGGCTGACGGGGCCGGCGCTCCTGCGCCGGCCCCCGGACCGACGTACGACAACTGGGAGTTGCTGGATGCGCACGCGTACCTACGCCCGCAGCATCGCCGTCACCTCTGCCGCCCTGGTCGCCCTCACCGCGTGCGGTGGCGGCGACGAGGGCGGCGGCGAATCGGGCGGCGACGCCTCGGGCGGCGGCGAGAAGCAGGTCAACATCTACGGCACCGACGGCAACATGGGCTCCACCCTCGGCGACGACTTCGAGGAGGAGGGTGCCCTGGCCGGCATGAAGGGCACCACGCCCCTGACCGAGCTGGCGGGTGACTTCCGCGACCAGCTGCTGGCGATCGACCCCGACCTGGGGAACACCTTCAACTACGCCGGTGAGACCTACGACGCCGTCGTGATCACCGCGCTGGCCGCGCAGCGGGCGGGCACCAACGACGCCAACGTCTTCAAGGCCTACGTCAACGGCATCACCGCCGGTGGCGAGAAGTGCGACTCGTACCAGGCCTGCCTCGACATCATCAACGCCGGTGGCAACCCCGACTACGACGGCCGCAGCGGCCCGCTGGCCTTCGTCGACGCCGGTGAGCCGGCCGCGGCGAGCTTCGGCATCCTGCAGTTCGGCGACGACAACGTCATCGACGACTCGCAGACCGAGTACGTGCTCGCCGGCGACGAGGCCAACGCCACCACCGACGAGGGCCCGGCCCCCGCGGCACCCGGCACCACCGGTGAGCCGCTGGTCATCGGCACCCTGCTGCCGCTGACCGGTGACCTCGCCTTCCTCGGCCCCCCGGAGGTCGCCGGCGCCCGCCTGGCCGTGCAGGACATCAACGGCGCGGGCGGTGTCCTCGGCCAGGACGTCCGCCTCGAGGAGGGTGACTCGGGCGACGCCACGACCGACACCGCCACCCAGACCGTGGACCGCCTGCTGCAGGCCGGCGTCAGCGCGATCGTGGGTGCGGCGTCCTCGGGCGTGAGCCTCAACGTCATCGACCGGATCACCGGTGCCGGTGTCATGCAGATCAGCCCGGCCAACACGTCGGACCAGTTCACCGAGTACGCCGACAACGGGCTGTACTTCCGCACCGCCCCGCCGGACGTCCTGCAGGCCCGCGCCCTGGCCGACCTGATCGCCGCCGACGGCAACAACACCGTCGGGATCCTCGCCCGCAACGACCCGTACGGCACCGGTCTCGCCGAGAACACCGTCGAGAACCTGCTGGCCGGCGGTCTGTCCGAGGACCAGGTCGTGAGCATCACCTACGACCCGAACGCGGCGAACTTCGACTCCGAGGTCCAGCAGATGGTGGACCTCAACCCCGACGGCATCGTCGTCATCGGGTTCGAGGAGTCCTCGCGGATCATCCAGGGGCTCAACGAGAACGGCATCGGCCCCCAGCGCTGAGGCACGAGGCGCTGGAGTGACCCGGCGCTGAGGCAGCTCGGCACCGGCAGCGGCCCGGTACCCCTCAGGGGGTGCCGGGCCGCTGTCGTGCGGCCGGTGCTGCAGGGACCGGCCCCCGAGCGCCCGGGCGGTGGAGCGCCCCGGTGGTCGGAGGACTCCCCGGCCCACCGCCACCGGCTGAGGCGGGGCGGTGGGCACGGGCACGCGGGAGGAGCCGCCGGCGGTCATCGCCGGCCCCGCACCGGCGCCCGGCACGACGGAGGCCGGCGTCCCGGGGGTCGGGACGCCGGCCTCCGTTCGGGGCCTCAGGCGCTCACCGGGCCTTGGCGAGGGTCCCCAGGTAGAGCTCGATGACCTTCGGGTCGGTCATCAGCGAGCGGCCGGTGTCGGTGTAGGCGTTGCGGCCCTGGTCGAGCACGTAGCCGCGGTCGCAGATCTGCAGGCAGCGCCGGGCGTTCTGCTCGACCATGATGATCGAGACGCCGGTGGCGTTGATCCGCCGGCAGCGGATGAACACCTCGTCCTGGTAGGCCGGCGAGAGGCCCGCGGACGGCTCGTCGAGCAGCAGCACCGACGGGTCCATCATCAGCGCGCGGCCCATGGCGACCATCTGCCGCTCGCCGCCCGACAGCGAGCCGGCCTTGCCCTTGCGCCGCTCGCCGAGCAGCGGGAACAGGTCGATGACGTAGTCGAAGCGCTCCTTGAACGTCTTCGACCGCAGGTAGACGCCCATCTGCATGTTCTCCTCGATGGTGAGCGAGGGGAACACGTTGTTGTTCTGCGGCACGTACCCGACGCCGAGGGACACCAGCCGGTGCGCGGGGGCCGAGGTGATGTCCTCGCCGCGCAGCGTGACGTTGCCCGAGCGGACGGGGATGAGCCCGAAGAGCGTCTTGAGCAGCGTCGACTTCCCGGCCCCGTTCGGGCCGATGATGCCGACGAGCTCGCCCTCCTGCAGGTAGAAGTCGCAGCCGCGCAGGATGTTGACCCCGGGCACGTAGCCGGCGACGAGGTCGTCGGCGCGCACCAGGGCGCCCTCGGCCAGCCGCAGGTGCTCCTCGCGGGTGGCCGCCTTCTCCGCGGGGGTGAGCTCGGTGGCGCCCGCGGCGGCCTCGTCGGCCCGGGTGACGTCCTCCCCGGACTCGTCGACGTCGAACAGCGGCTCGCTCATCGGTCGGCCTTCCCGGTGCTGGTGGTGTCGGTCCCGAGGACCTCGCCCTCGCCGTGCTCCTCACGCGCGATGCGCGCCTCCGCCTCGGCGAGGACCCGGTCCTCCTCCTCGACGGTGAGCGGCGCGTCGTGGTGGGCGCCGAGGTAGGCGTCGACGACCGCCTGGTTCTGGCTGATCGACTCGGGCGGGCCCTCGGCGATCACCCGGCCGGCGGCCATGACGACCACCCAGTCGCTGATGTCGCGGACGACGTCCATGTCGTGTTCGACGAAGATGACCGTCATGCCCTCCTCGCGGAGGTCCTTGACGTGCCCGAGCAGGCTCTGCGTCAGCGCCGGGTTCACCCCCGCCATGGGCTCGTCGAGCATGACGACCTTCGGGTCGCTCATCAGCGCCCGCGCCATCTCCAGCAGCTTGCGCTGGCCGCCGGAGAGGGTGCCGGCGAACTCGTCCTTCTTGGCGTCGAGCTTGAACCGCCGCAGCAGGTCCATGGCCTTCTCGGTGTTGGCCGTCTCCTGCTTGCGCCAGGTGCCCGGGACCAGCGCCCGCAGGAAGCTCTCGCCGCGCTGCCCCTGCGCGCCCAGCAGCATGTTCTGCAGGACGGTGAGCCGGGACAGCGCCTTGGTGAGCTGGAAGGTGCGGACGACGCCGAGCCGGGCCACCTGGTGCGGCGCGAGCTTGCCCAGAGGCTGGCCGTCGAAGCTCCACGTGCCGGTGTTGGGCTGGTCGAACCCGGTGAGCAGGTTGAACAGCGTCGTCTTGCCGGCGCCGTTGGGCCCGATCAGGCCGGTGATGCCACCGCGCTGGATCTCCAGGCGGTCGACCGACACCGCGGTCAGGCCACCGAAGCTGCGGGTGACGTTCTCGACGACGACCACCGGGTCGGGCTTGGCGACGCCCACCTCCCAGGGCAGGTCGCGCAGCGCCGCCTGAGCCAGGCGCTGCGGCGCGTGGCCGGGAGCGGGCGAGCCCTTCTGCAGGGACGCCGCCGTCGCGCCGGTGGGCTGCTCCGCGTTGTCAGCGGGCATCGAGCATCACCTCTCGTCGGTCGCCGAAGATGCCCTGCGGCCGGAAGACGAGCAGCAGCATCAGGCCCAGCCCCACCAGGACGAACCGGATCTGCGCCACGTCGGTGGCCGACAGCAGCCCCTCCGGGATGACGCCGTTGGTGATCAGTGCCCGCAGACCGGTGTCGGCGAACTGGATCACGAACAGCAGGATGACCGCGCCCACGACCGGGCCGAGCACGCGCGCGGCGCCGCCGAGGATGAGCACGGTGTAGGCCAGGAAGGTGTTGGCGTTCTGGAACTGGTCCGGGTTCGCCGCGCCGGTGGCCACCACGTAGACCATGCCACCGAGGGCGCCCATGACGCCGCCGAGCACCAGCGACTGCATCTTGTACAGGTAGACGTTCTTGCCGAGGGCGCGGACGGCGTCCTCGTCCTCGCGGATCGCCTTGAGCACCCGCCCCCACGGGCTGCGCATGAGCAGCCACACGAGCAGGCACAGCAGGCCGACCAGCAGCCAGCCCACCAGGGCGACCCACAGCTCGCCGCCGCTCCAGCGGGTGCCGAGGATCGGGTAGCGGCGGCTGGTGTCCCACGGCGCGAGGCTGATGAAGTCGCCGTTGAAGGCCGCCAGCCCGCGGGTGCCCCCGGTGACGGGGCTGGCCGACACCGACCGGAAGAGCAGTCGGAGCCCCTCGGCCGCGGCGATGGTGGCGATGGCCAGGTAGTCGGCCCGCAGCCGCAGCGTCGGCAGGCCGAGCAGCAGCGCCAGGACGACGGCGGCGACGATGCCGACGAGGACGCCCACCCAGAAGGGCAGCCCCCACTGGGTCACCGAGATGGCGATGCCGAAGCCGCCGAGCATCGCGAAGCCGATCTGCCCGAAGTTCAGCAGGCCGGTGTAGCCGAAGTGCACGTTGAGGCCGATGGCCAGCAGCGCGAAGAACACCGCCTGGAAGCCGAGCGCCGACTTGCCGGCGACGGCCAGTGCGTTGAGGAGGTCGCCCATGGCTCAGCCGATCCGTGCGCGGCTGCCCAGGATCCCCTGGGGCCGGATGACGAGGATGACGATGAGGAGCAGCAGCCCGCCGACGTACTTGACGTCGTTGGGGATGACCAGGGTCGACATCTGCACGAAGACGCCGACGATGACGCTGCCGACGAGGGCGCCGTAGGCGGTGCCCAGGCCGCCGAGGGTGACCCCGGCGAACATGAGCAGCAGCAGCTGGAAGCCCATGTCCCACCGGACCTGGTCGGACAGGCCCAGCAGCACGCCGCCGAGCGCGGCCAGCGCGCCACCCATCATCCAGACGACCAGGATCACCCGGTTCACGTTGATGCCCGAGGAGGCCGCGAGGTCGCGGTTGTCCGACACCGCCCGCATCGCCTTGCCGATCTTGGTGCGCTGCAGCATGAGCGCGACCAGCACCAGCACGACGACCGAGATGACGATCGACACCAGCGACTGGTTGGTCAGGCGGAACAGGCCGTAGTCCACCGCCCGCGAGGTGCCGAGTCCCGAGTAGGGGTTGGAGAACCCGCCGTAGACGATCTGGATGAGGTAGCGCAGCAGCAGCGACAGGCCGATCGAGACGACGAGCGCGGCGACCAGCCCCGTGCCGCGGCGGCGCAGCGGCCGCCACAGGCCGAGCTCGTTGAGCGCACCGAAGGCCGCGCCGCCGATCATGGCGATGATCCCCGCCGGGATGATCGGCACGCCCAGGCCGGTGTTGACCCACCACGCGAACAGCGCGCCGATGGTGACCAGCTCGCCGTGGGCGAAGTTGGTCAGCCCGGTGGTGCCGAAGATCAGCGACAGACCCACCGCGGAGATCGCGATGAGCAGGCCGAAGCGCAGCCCGTCGACCAGCAGCTGGATCGCCTCGACGTTGCTGCTCCCGGCGCCCCGGCTGCCGTCGTCGAGACCGAACTGCACCGGCTGGCGTCGTCCGGCGTCGACGGTGACCGTCCGGCTGTCCTCGCCGGTGATCACGACGCCCTCGGGCAGGGAGTCGGCGTCGATGCTGACGGTGTACTGACCCGGCCCGGGGACGTCGATGGCGAACCGGCCGTCCTCGTCGGTCTCGACGCTCTCGACCTCGTCCCCGGTGGTGGTCGCGACCGTCACCTCGATGCCCTCGATCGGGCCGCTGCGGCTGGTCTGCAGCGTGCCGATGACCTGCTCACCCCCCTGGGCGCTCGCGGTCCCGGGGACCAGGACGGCCAGGCCGGTCGCGGCGACGAGGACCAGCAGGAGCCGCAGCAGCACCTGGCGCGCGGCCGTCCCGGGGCCGGAGCGGATCGCGCTCCGGACGTCCCTGGTCCGCCCGGCACGGGCTGACGGGTGCCTCACACAACCTCCCAGGTCGTGGCAGTGGAGCCCGGACGGTAACCCAGTCACGTCACGTCGCCGTTCCCTGTCGCCCAGCTGTGACCGAAGAGCGACACGCCCGCGGTGTCACTCCCGTCCCACGACCGGCGCGTCGGCCCGGTCGGGAGACGACCCGGGTGCACGCTCCTCCCACCGTCCAGGGGAGGACTCCCGTGTCAGGAACCGGTCAGCGGTCCCGCGTGGTGACGCGCACGGCGCGTCCCGACGACCTGCCCGCCGTCCTCGCGCTCGTGCGACAGCACCGCGTCGAGGCGCACGCGGAGGGGGTGCTCACCGGGCAGACACCGGGTGCCGCGGCCGCCGCGGGCTTCCGCCGGCTGCTGGCCGACCCCGGGTACCGCGTGGTGATCGCCGTCCTCCCGGGGGCCAACGCGCCCGACCCGGGCGCGGCGCGCACGGGGGAGGTGGCCGTGGGCCTGGCCGTCCTGGGGCTCGACCCGCTGTCGGCGCTGCTCGGCGTCCCGCAGGTCACCGTGGACAACCTCGTCGTCCACCGCGACCACCGGCGCCGCGGTGTGGGCGCGGCGCTGCTGGCCGCGGCCGCGGCGCACGCCGGGGACGTCGGCGCCGACCACGTGGTGGCCGCCGTCGGCGGGCACGAGGCCGAGCGGCAGCGCTTCTTCGCCCGCATGGGCTTCGCGCCGCTGACCGCCCGCCGGATCGTCCCCCGCGAGACGCTGGTCCGGTCGCTGGCCGCCTGGCAGCGCGGGGGCGTCGCACCGCCGCGGCGGCCGGTGCCCCACCGCCGGCCCCTGCCGCGCAGCCTGCCCGCGCTCGGCGCCGCCGCCGAGGCCTGAGGCCCCGCCGCGGTGCGGCGCGGCGCGGCGGGGTGCTCCCTCAGGCCGGGACGATGGCGCAGGTGAGCCGGGCGCTGGCGGTGGGCCGCCCGCGCTCGTCGGTGACCTCGACGAGGAAGGTGGCCAGCGTCCGGCCGCGGCGCACCGGCGTGCAGACGGCGGTGACGGTGCCCTCGGTGGCCGGGCGCAGGTAGCTGGCGTTGAGCTCGACGCCGACGGCGCGGTTGCCCGGGCCGGCCCCGATGACCGCCGCCCACGAGCCGATGGTCTCCACCAGCGAGCAGGTGGCGCCCCCGTGCAGCAGGCCGAAGGGCTGCTCGTTGCCCGACACGGGCATGGTCGCCACCAGCCGGTCGGGGGAGTAGTCGAGGACCTCGATGCCGAGCTTGTCGTCGAGGGGGCTGCGCGCGTCCTGGGGGATCCAGGCCGGGGGAGACGTCGTCACGCCCGGCACGGTAGCCAGCCGCGGCCCCGCTGCCGGGACCCGACCCGAGCGTGCGAGGGCCGGGAGGCAGCGGGGTCCTCTCACTAGGATCGGTGGCGATGTCCGCTCCGGTCACCACCTCCGCGCCCGCCGCCCCGCCGTCCGCCGGAGCCCAGCCCGCCCCGCCGAGGCCGCGGCTGCTGCTCCTCGACGGGCACTCGCTGGCCTACCGCGCCTTCTTCGCCCTGCCCGTGGAGAACTTCTCCACGACGACGGGCCAGCCGACCAACGCCGTCTACGGCTTCACGTCGATGCTGATCAACGTGCTGCGCGACGAGCAGCCCACGCACCTGGCGGTCGCCTTCGACGTCGGGCGGCAGACCTTCCGCAGCGAGATCTACGCCGAGTACAAGGCCAACCGCAGCGAGAGCCCCACCGACTTCCGCGGCCAGGTCAGCCTCATCCAGGAGGTGCTCGCGGCGCTGCACGTCCCGGTGATCACCGCGCCCGGCTACGAGGCCGACGACGTCATCGCCACGCTCACCGTGCAGGCCGTCGAGCAGGGCATGGACGTGCTCATCTGCACCGGCGACCGCGACGCGCTGCAGCTGGTCGGCGAGCACGTGACCGTCCTGTACCCGCGCAAGGGCGTCTCCGACCTCACCCGGTTCACCCCCGAGGAGGTCGAGGCCAAGTACGGGCTCACCCCGGCCCAGTACCCCGACTTCGCCGCCCTGCGGGGGGACCCGAGCGACAACCTGCCCAGCATCCCGAGCGTGGGGGAGAAGACCGCGGCCAAGTGGGTCCGCGAGTACGGCTCGCTCGACGAGCTGGTCGACCGGGTGGACACGGTCAAGGGCAAGGTCGGCGAGAAGCTGCGCGAGCACCTGTCCTCGGTGCTGCAGAACCGCCGGCTCACCGAGCTGGACCGCTCCGTGGCCCTCGACCTCGGCCCGCAGGACCTCGCCGTGCGCCCCTGGGACCGCAACGAGGTGCACACCCTCTTCGACAACCTGCAGTTCCGGGTGCTGCGCGACCGGCTGTTCGCCACGCTGACCAGCGCCGAGCCCGAGGTGGACGGCGGCTTCGACGTCACCGCCGACGACGTCCCGGCCGGGCAGCTGTCGGCCTGGCTGGACGCGCACGCCCGCACCGGGCGCACCGGCGTCGTCTTCCGGGGCACGTGGGGCCGGGGTACCGGCGAGCTGACCGGCCTGGCGCTGGCCGCGGGCGACGACCACGCCGTCTTCGTCGACGTGGGCCCCGACCTCGACGTCGCCGACGAGCAGGCGCTGGCCGACTGGCTGGCCGACCCGGCCGCGGGCAAGGTCGTGCACGACGTCAAGGGGCCGCTGCTGGCGGTGTGGGCCCGCGGCTGGGAGCTGCAGGGCCTGGTCAGCGACACCGCGCTGGCCGCCTACCTGGCGCTGCCCGGGCAGCGCTCCTTCGACCTCGCCGACCTCGCCGTCCGCTACCTGCGGCGCGAGCTCAAGGACGACGCAGCCCCCGAGGCGCAGCTGACCCTCGACGGGCTGGGCCCGAGCGAGGCCGACCTCGCCGCCGAGGCCGCGCACGCCGACGTCCTCAAGGCCGTGGCGGTCAACGACCTCTCCGACGCCCTCGAGCAGGTGCTCGGGCAGAAGGGCGGCGACCACCTGCTCGGGGAGATCGAGCTGCCGCTGACCGTGGTGCTCGCCGGCATGGAGCGCCGCGGCATCGCCGTCGACGTCGACCTGCTCACCGAGCTGCAGCGCGAGTTCGCCGAGGGGGTGGCCGCCGCGGCCGCCGAGGCCTACGCCGTGATCGGACACGAGATCAACCTGGGCTCGCCCAAGCAGCTGCAGGCGGTGCTGTTCGACGAGCTGGGGCTGCCGAAGACCAAGAAGATCAAGTCCGGGTACACCACCGACGCCGACGCGCTGACCAGCCTGCTGGCCTCGACCGGCCACCCGTTCCTCGAGCACCTGCTGCGCCACCGCGACGTGACCCGGCTGCGCACGGTCATCGACGGGCTGATCCCGATGGTCGACGACGCCGGCCGCATCCACACGACGTTCCAGCAGACGATCGCCGCCACCGGCCGGCTGTCCTCGATCGACCCGAACCTGCAGAACATCCCGATCCGCACGGCGGAGGGGCGGCGGATCCGGCAGGCCTTCGTCGTCGGGCAGGGCTACGAGTCGCTGATGACGGCGGACTACAGCCAGATCGAGATGCGGATCATGGCCCACCTGTCCGAGGACGCCGGGCTGATCGAGGCCTTCACCTCCGGGGAGGACCTGCACTCCTTCGTCGCCTCGCGGGCCTACGACATCCCGATCGAGCAGGTCGACCCGGAGATGCGCCGGCGGATCAAGGCGATGAGCTACGGCCTGGCCTACGGGCTGTCGGCCTACGGGCTGGCCCAGCAGCTGCGCATCTCCCCGGAGGAGGCGCGCGAGCAGATGCACGCCTACTTCGAGCGCTTCGGCGGGATCCGCGAGTACCTCGACGGTGTCGTCGACGACGCCCGGCAGACCGGCTACACCGAGACGACGCTCGGCCGCCGCCGCTACCTGCCCGACCTCACCAGCGACAACCACCAGCGGCGGCAGATGGCCGAGCGGATGGCGCTCAACGCCCCGATCCAGGGGTCGGCCGCCGACGTCATGAAGGTGGCCATGCTCGGCGTCGAGCGCGCGATCCGCGCCGAGGGGCTGTCCTCGCGGATGCTGCTGCAGGTGCACGACGAGCTCGTGCTCGAGGTCGCGCCGGGGGAGCGGGAGGCGCTGGAGACCCTGGTCCGCCGCGAGATGGCCGGAGCGGCGCAGCTGTCGGTGCCGCTGGAGGTCTCGGTCGGCCTGGGCGCCAGCTGGGACGCCGCTGCCCACTGAGGGAGGACCCCGGTGCTCCCGACCGGCGTGCAGCGGGTCCTCGTCGCCGGGAGCCCGGGTGCGGGCAAGACGACGCTCGCCCGCGAGCTCGCCCGCCGGCTCGACCTGCCGCACACCGAGATGGACGCCCTGTTCCACGGGCCCGGCTGGGTGCCGCGACCGGAGTTCGAGGCCGACGTCGACGCCCTGCTCGCCTCGGGCCGGTGGGTGACGGAGTACCAGTACCCGTCGGTGCAGCCGCGGCTGCTCGCCGCCGCCGAGGCCGTCGTCTGGCTGGACCACCCGTGGTGGCTGGTCGCGGGGCGGCTGGCGCGCCGCACCGTCGTCCGGGCGGTGGACCGCCGGCCGCTCTACAACGGCAACACCGAGCGGGTGCGCAACTGGGCCCGGCCGTCGCACCCGCTGTGGGTCGTGCACGGCCGGGGGTTCGCGGCGATCCGGCGGAGCAACGCCCAGGCCTTCGGCGCGGCCGCGCGGACCCGCGGGCTGGTCGTCGTCCGGCTGCGCGGCGCGCGGGCCGCCGAGCGCTGGCTCGCCGCCCAGGGCCGCACCTGAGCCTCGACCTCAGGTCGACGGTCAGGGTCGGTGCGCGACGAGGACGAGCGTGCCCGGGACCAGGGCGCCGCGGGCCGGCGACCACTGGCCCCACTCCTGCGTGCGGCCCGGCGTCCACTCCGGCTCGACCAGGTCGTCGAGCACCAGTCCGGCACCGACGACGGCGCGCACCCAGTCACCGACGGTGCGGTGGTGCTCGACGTAGACCGTGCGCCCCTCGCCGTCGGTCTCCACGTAGGGGCGGCGGTCGAAGTAGGAGGACACGACGCGCAGGTCGCCGGGGTCGGGGGAGTCCGGCAGCGGCCAGCGGAACGGGTGGTTGACCGAGGCGGCCAGCCGCCCGCCCGGTCGCAGCACCCGCGCCGCCTCGACCAGGGCGCCCTCGACGTCGGCGACGAACGGCAGCCCGCCGAACGCCGAGCAGACGACGTCGAACGACGCCCCGGCCAGCGGCAGCGCGCCGACGTCGGCCTGCAGCAGGGGGACGTCGATCCCGGTGGCGCGGCCGAGCGCGGCGGCGCGGGCCAGCATCCCGGCGGACAGGTCGAGCGCGACGACCTCGGCGCCGGCGCGGCGCAGCCAGCGGGCGCAGGGCGCCGAGCCGCAGCCCACCTCGAGCACCCTCCGCCCGGCGACGTCCCCGAGCAGGTGCGCCTGCGCCTCGCGCAGCCCCTCGGGGCACCAGAGGAAGTCGACGTCGCCCAGGTCCTCGCCGTGCTCGGCGAGGTAGGCCGGCGCCGCGGCGTCCCACCAGCCGCGGTTGGCGCGCACCGACTCGGCCGTCCCGGCCGTGCGGCGCTCGACGCCACCGGCCGCGGGGTAGCCGTCGGGACCCAGGGGGAGAGCGGGCGGCGGGGTCATGACACGCCGATCGTGACACGCCGCGGAGGGCGGGCAGAGGTCGCCCACCCAGGTGGACCCGCGCGCGCTCGCGTCCGTACCATGGAGCGGCGCCAGAGGTCTGTCAGTGCTGTACCCGCAAGGGATCGGCCCGCGCCGGCTCTCCCCGCCCCCGCGGTCACCCGGCCGCGGTACCCCCGTCCCTACGCACCCCCCGTCCGGAGCACTCGACCACATGACCTCCACCCAGGTCCGTCCTGACAGCACCCCCCAGATCGCGGTGAACGACATCGGCACCGCCGAGGACTTCCTCGCCGCGATCGACCAGACGATCAAGTACTTCAACGACGGCGACATCGTCGAAGGCGTCATCGTCAAGGTCGACAGGGACGAGGTGCTGCTGGACATCGGCTACAAGACCGAGGGCGTCATCCCCTCGCGAGAGCTGTCCATCAAGCACGACGTCGACCCCAACGAGGTCGTCAAGGTCGGCGACGAGGTGGAAGCCCTCGTCCTCCAGAAGGAGGACAAGGAAGGCCGCCTGATCCTGTCCAAGAAGCGCGCCCAGTACGAGCGCGCCTGGGGCACGATCGAGGCCAAGAAGGAAGCCGACGAGGTCGTCACCGGCACCGTCATCGAGGTCGTCAAGGGCGGTCTCATCCTCGACATCGGCCTGCGCGGGTTCCTCCCCGCCTCGCTGGTCGAGATGCGCCGCGTCCGCGACCTGCAGCCCTACGTGGGCCGCGAGCTCGAGGCGAAGATCATCGAGCTCGACAAGAACCGCAACAACGTCGTCCTGTCCCGCCGGCAGTGGCTGGAGCAGACGCAGTCCGAGGTCCGCAGCGAGTTCCTCAACAAGCTCGCCCGCGGCCAGGTGCGCACCGGCGTCGTCTCCTCGATCGTCAACTTCGGCGCGTTCGTCGACCTGGGTGGCGTGGACGGCCTCGTGCACGTCTCCGAGCTGTCCTGGAAGCACATCGACCACCCCTCCGAGGTCGTCGAGGTGGGCCAGGAGGTCACCGTCGAGGTCCTCGACGTCGACCTCGACCGCGAGCGGGTCTCCCTGTCGCTGAAGGCGACGCAGGAGGACCCGTGGCGTCAGTTCGCCCGCACCCACCAGATCGGCCAGGTCGTGCCGGGCAAGGTCACCAAGCTGGTGCCCTTCGGTGCGTTCGTCCGGGTCGACGAGGGCATCGAGGGCCTGGTCCACATCTCCGAGCTGGCCGAGCGCCACGTGGAGATCCCGGAGCAGGTCGTGCAGGTCGGCGACGAGATCCTGGTCAAGGTCATCGACATCGACCTCGACCGGCGGCGGATCTCGCTGTCGCTCAAGCAGGCCAACGAGGGTGTCATCGGAGACGAGGAGCAGTTCGACCCCGCCGCCTACGGCATGGCCGCGGCCTACGACGAGCAGGGCAACTACATCTACCCCGAGGGCTTCGACCCGGAGACCGGCGAGTGGCTCGAGGGCTACGACGAGGCCCGCGAGACGTGGGAGCGGCAGTACGCCGAGGCCCAGTCCCGCTTCGAGGCGCACCGCAAGCAGATCGCGGCGGCCCGCGAGGCCGACGCCGAGGCTGCGGCCGGTGGCAACTACTCCTCCGGTGGCGACACCGCCAGCCCCGAGGCCCCGTCGGGCGGCACGCTGGCCAGCGACGAGGCGCTCGCCGCGCTGCGGGCCAAGCTCGCCGGTGGGGAGTGACCTGCTGACCGCACGCTGACGGTCACCGAGACGACGGAGGCCCAGGACCTGCGAGGTCCTGGGCCTCCGTCGTGTCCGGGGACGGACAGGGGGAGCGACGCCCGCCCGGCTTCCCCGACCGGGCGGGCGCCGCGGCTCAGAGGCTGAGGATGATCGCGAAGGCCGAGCGCGGCCGGCCGCCGGCGGCGGCCAGGCCCTGCCAGGTGTGCCGGCCGGCGGGCGCGGCGTCGAGCAGCCAGCGGAGGAAGGTGCGGCGCGGCGGAGCGGCCTCGCGCAGGGCCAGGCGCTCGCGGACGGCGGGCAGGTCGGCCACCCGGACGCCGCCCGCACGCTCGATCCGGTGCCGACCGGCGGCGCGCGAGCGCGGAGCGACCGACGGGGGAGCGGTGCGGGTCTGCGACATCGGGGTGCCTGCCTTCCTGGGCTTCGGTCCGGCGGGGGGATCGCCGAGGCGGACGTTAGGAGCTGTGACTGGTGTGACTGGTGCGACGCGCCGGGCAGGACGGGCGGGTGTTACCGGTCCGTGACCGCGGACGGCGTGCTGGCTACCGTCCGTGCATGCTGCGGATCGGGTTGACCGGTGGGATCGGGTCGGGCAAGAGCACGGTGGCGGCGCTGCTCGCGGCCCGCGGTGCGGTGGTCGTCGACGCCGACCGCATCGCCCGCGAGGTCGTCGAGCCGGGCACGCCGGGGCTCGCCGCTGTCGTCGGCGCCTTCGGGCCCGGCGTGCTGGCCGGGGACGGCTCGCTGGACCGGGCCGCGCTGGCGTCGATCGTCTTCGCCGACCCCGAGGCCCGGGCGCGCCTGGACGGGATCGTGCACCCGCTGGTGCGGGCGAGGGCGCGGGAGGTCATCGAGCGGGCCGACCCGGACGCCGTCGTCGTCCAGGACGTGCCGCTGCTGGTGGAGACGGGGCAGGCCGGCGCGCACGACCTGGTGCTCGTCGTCGAGGTCGACCTCGAGACCCGGGTGGCCCGGCTGGTCCTGCGGGGCCTGCGCGAGGAGGACGCCCGTGCCCGGATCGCCGCCCAGGCCACCGACGAGCAGCGGCGGGCGGTGGCCGACGTCGTCCTGGACAACAGCGGCGGGCCGGAGTCGCTGGCCGAGCAGGTCGACCGCTTCTGGACCGAGCGCGTCCTCCCGCGCACCGGGGGAGCCGCCGGTGACTCGTGAGCGGCGGCCGCCACGGGACCACCGGACGGCGGGCCCCGCGAACGGACCAGGGCCCCAGGTCGACGACCTGGGGCCCTGCTGGTGTGGGCGATACTGGGTTCGAACCAGTGACCTCTACCGTGTCAAGGTAGCGCTCTACCACTGAGCCAATCGCCCGAGTCCGGTCTGCCGACCGACCCGCTCCACCGGCGCGGAGGCGAGGTGGAGACGGGATTTGAACCCGTGTAGACGGCTTTGCAGGCCGTTGCCTCGCCTCTCGGCCACTCCACCGCACACACGGGCGCCGGTCTCGCGACCAGCGCCCGAGGTCCCGAGCGGACGACGGGATTCGAACCCGCGACCCTCACCTTGGCAAGGTGATGCTCTACCAGCTGAGCCACGTCCGCGTTGCTGTCGTACGGGAGAGACCATACCCGACCTCGAGGACCCCTTTCACGCGGGGTGCCCCGCAGGTCAGCGCGCTCCGGGGTCGGCGCCGCCGTTGGACAGCAGGGCGGCCAGCTCCTCGTCGACGTCGAGGGCGGCCGTCTCCTGACCGGTGGGCACCAGCGTCTCGGTCCGCTGCAGGAAGGCGGCCACCGTCGCCCGCGACAGCTCGAACAGCGCCTCGCCCGAGGGCGCGCGCAGGTGCAGGTACAGGACGTCACCGCTGGCGCGCCCCGGCCACAGGCGCACGTCCCCGTCCCCGGCGGGGCGCTCGAGGCCGGCGGCGAGCAGCTCGCGGCCCAGCAGCCAGGTGATGCCGTCGTCGGCCGCGTCGTCGGCGTCCCCGAAGCCGATGCGGACCGCGAAGGGGTCGTCGACCGCGTAGCGGAGGACCGCGGGGACCTCGGTCCAGGACGTCGGACCGACCAGGTGCAGCGTCGTGGGGACGGTGTACCCGAGGGGAGCTCGGTGGGCCATGACGGGTAGAACGACCGGAGCCGCCGGATGTTGCGCACCCTCGTCCCCGGGCGTGTCGCCCGTCCGGGTGGTCCCCGGCGGCGCCGTCCCGGCGTGGTGAACCGAGGTGGCTGCGCCGCACGAACGCGGCGTGTGACGATGGGAGCCGTGACGCGTCCGGCACGACGCCCGGAGGGCGACCCCGGTGACGCGGACCTCGTGGCGCGCGTGCGCGCCGGGGAACGGGGAGCCGTCGACGACCTCTACGACCGGTTCCGCCGGCCGGCCTTCGCCCTGGCCCGCCGTGTCCTCGCCGACGACACCCTCGCCGAGGACGTCGTCCAGGACGTGTTCCTCAGCGTCTGGCGCGACCCGCACGCCTACGACCGGGCGCGCGGCAGCTTCTCCTCCTGGCTGATGGCGATGGTGCACCACAAGGCGGTCGACGCGGTCCGGCGCGAGGAGTCCCACCGGCGCCGCCAGACGCGGGCCGGGGACGACCTGGCGCTGACCGCCCCGACCACCGCCCGGGACGTCGAGGACGAGGCGTGGGCCCGCGTGGTCTCCGAGCGGGTGCGCACCGCGCTCGGGACGCTGCCCGACGCCCAGCGGGAGGCGCTGACGCTGGCCTACTACGGCGGCTACACCCAGCGGGAGGTCGCCGCCCTGACCCGTGCCCCGCTGGGCACGGTGAAGACGCGCATGCTCGCCGGCATGCGCCGCCTCAAGGAGGAGCTCGGAGCGGTGGGCGGTGCCACGGCCGGGGGCGCGCTGAGCGACCCCGCCGCAGTCGACGGAGGCGCCCGGTGAGCGCGCGCCCCGACTCCCACGAGCCCTTCGACGAGCTCGCCGTCGGCTGGGCGCTGCACGCGCTCGAGCCCGAGGACGAGACCGTCTTCGGCGCCCACCTGCCGCAGTGCCCGCGCTGCGCGCGCACGGTCGCCGAGACCTCCGAGGTGATGTCCGCGCTGGCCTCCGACCTCCCGCCCGCCGAGCCCTCCCCGGACCTGCGCGACCGGCTGCGGGCCGCCGTCGAGCGCACCGAGCAGCTGCCGCCGCCGGCCGGGATCCGGGACCCGGCCCTGACCGACCCCGGCCTGCCGGCGCCGACCGGCCCCGCCGTGCCCGCGCCGCCCGGCCCGGCCGCCGGCCGGCGGCGGACCGACCGGCCCGCGGCCACCGGCTTCCCCGCCTACCGCCCACCGGCCGAGGACCCCGAGCGGACGGCGTGGCGCCGGGTGGTGCCCAACGCGCTGGCGGCCGCGGCGGTCGCGGCGATCCTCGCGCTGGGCACCTGGAACGTCGTCCTGGGGTCGGCGCGCGACGAGGCGCGGGCCGTGGCCGCCGAGCAGGCCGAGATCGTGGAGGCGCTGCTGCAGCCCGGCCGGGCGACGATCGCCCCCGTCACCGACGACGGCACCCCCGTGGCGACGGTCGTCGCGCGCGAGGGGCAGGTGGAGGTCGTCGCGCACGGCCTGCGGGTCAACGACAGCTCCGACTTCACGTACGTGCTGTGGGGCGTGCAGGGGGAGACCCCCGTGGCGCTCGGCACCTTCGACGTCGTCTCCCCACGGACGGACCTGCGGACCGTAGGCTCCGCGTCGACCGGTCTCGACGACTACGAGGCGTACGCCATCAGCATCGAGCCCGGTCGTCAGGCTCCGTCGGAACCGACGGACGTGGTGGCGAACGGGCAGGTGACCAGCTGAGCGGACAGGACACGGTGCCACCCGTCCCCCGGGAGCGGCGGGCACGACCGACCGTGGCGCAGCGGCGGGAGCACGTCGCGCAGGACGGTCACCACAGCCTCCGCGAGCGGGTCGCGGGGACCCGCTGGCGCAGGCGGGTGGCCGCCCGCCGGACGCTGGACTCCGGCTACCGGCTCGGCGTCGGCATCACCGGCGGCCTGGTCGTCGCGGTCGGCCTGGTCACCATCCCGCTGCCCGGACCCGGGTGGCTCACCGTCATCGCCGGGCTGTTCGTGCTCGCCACCGAGTTCACGTGGGCCGAGCGGCTGCTGGAGTTCACCAAGCGCCACGTCAGCGCCTGGACCGAGTGGCTCGGCCGCCAGCCGGTGTGGGTGCGGCTGGGCATCGCGGCGCTGACGGCGGCCTTCGTCTACGGCGTGCTGGTCGTCGGCCTGCACGTCATGGGCGTCCCCGGCTGGGTGCCGGGGTGGGTACCGCTCTGGCGCTGAGCGTCTGGCATCATGGACGCCGCAGCGGGCGATTGGCTCAGTGGTAGAGCGCTTCGTTCACACCGAAGAGGTCACTGGTTCGAACCCAGTATCGCCCACCGGCACGACGGGCCAGGTGAACCCGGAGACGGGGGACCTGGCCCTTCGTCGTGTCCGGGGGAGTGCGCTCACCGGCCCCGGCCCTGTCCTCGGCAGGGCCGGGGCCGGGTGCGGCTCAGCGGGTCCGGTAGCGCGTGTAGACCAGTCCGCTGTCGAAGGCGCGCTCCTCGACCAGCTCGAGATCGAGGCGCACGCCGTCGGGGAAGAACCGCTTGCCGCCGCCGACCACGCTCGTCGTGACGAAGAGGTGGTACTCGTCCACCAGGCCGGCCGCGATCGCCTGGGCGGCGAGGTCCGGGCCGTCGACGGTGAGATCGGACCCCGCCTCGGCCTTGAGCCGGCGGACCGCGTCCGGGTCGAAGGTCCGCTCGATCCGGGTCTTCTCGCTCGACACCGACCCCAGCGTCGTGGAGTAGACGATCTTCTCGGCGGCCTGCCAGTCGCGCGCGTACTGCAGGACGTGCGGCGGCGCGGCGGGGTCGGTGTGCGCGGTCTCCCAGAAGACCATCGTCTCGTACATGCGCCGGCCGTAGAGGTACGTGCCGACGGAGCGGAAGACGTCGCCGATGAAGGCGTGCACCTCCGGGACCTCGGCCCCCGCGCCGAGGTCGCCCTCGGCTGCCTCGGCGTAGCCGTCGAGCGAGGTGATCATCGAGTAGATGAGCTTGGCCATGCGTCTCCTCCGGGTACGGGCGCGCCGGTCTCCGAGTCGTCCCGGAGGCTGGGACCTGCGCCGGACCGGGAACTCATCGATCGGCCGGCCGGTCCGTCCCGTCGACCGTCGGGACCCGTGCGGACCGCAGCCCGGGTCGTGCGCCCACCCGCACCGTTCCGGAGCCCACGGACCCGGCCGGCGTCAGCGCCGCCTGCGAGGCGAGGTGGTCCGGCGGTCACCGGTCCGGACCGGGTGTCGCCCGCGCACGCCGGAGGGCCGGGCTCCCGGACGGGTGCCCGGCCCTCTCGTCGTCCCGGGGTCAGCCGGCGGCCGGCCCGTAGGACAGGTGCGCCACGCCGTTGCTCAGGGCCTCGGCGCCCAGCAGCGACATCGGCGTCCTCGGCGCGCCGTCGGGGAACAGCCGGATCCCGGTGCCGACGGCCAGCGGGTAGACGTAGAGGTGCAGCTCGTCGACCAGCCCGTCGGCCAGCAGCGCCCGCACGAGCGTGGCGCTCCCGCTGACGTAGAGGTCGCCGTCCTCGCGCTCCTTGAGCTCCCGGATGCGGCCGGCGTCGTAGCCGCCGAGCACGCCGGAGTTGCGCCAGACCGACTCGGCGTCCGCCAGCGTGGCGGAGACGACGTGCTTGCGGGTGTCGTTGAAGAACGGCGCGCCGGGGTCGTCCTCCACGGTCCGGGTGGACCAGGCCGGCGCGAACATCTCGAAGGTCGTGCGCCCGAGCAGGATCCCGGACGCGGCGCCGGTGAGCGCGCCGATCGACTCGGACAGGTCGTCGGGGAAGCCGTAGTCGACCGTCCACATCGGGACGTCGACGACCCCGTCGACGGTGGTGAACTCGTGCACCTTGATCGCGCCCATGTCGTGCTCCTCGTCAGGTCGGTGGCCCGGGGCCCTCGTGCGCCGGCGGCTCGGTCGTGGAGGAGACGACGGCCGGCACCGGAACTCATCGCTGGTGGCGCGCCGACCCTGCCACGGCGCCCCGGGTGACCGGCGGGGGAGCCCGACCAGGGGTCCGGCCCCGACGCCGCCGCCCGTGCGCCGATCGGGCGCACCATGGGGGAGATGGCACTGGACAGGGCCGCTCGCCTGGAGGCGGCCGTGGAACGGGACGGCCCCACCTGCATCTGGTGCGGCCGCGCGCTCTCCGGGCAGGTGACCCCGACGACCGAGCACGTCGTCCCCCGGGTCAAGGGCGGCCCCTCGTGGCTGGAGAACGAGGTCGCCGCCTGCCGCCGCTGCAACGCCGCGCGCGGGCACACCGCGCCGGTCGAGTGGCTCGAGGAGTGCCTGCGCCGCGGCTGGCCGGCCGACGAGGAGCGGCTCGGCCGGGTCCTCGGCGAGCTGGCCGAGGCGATCACCGTCCGCGGCGGCCAGCGGCGCGCCCGGCCCTACCTCGACGCGCAGCTGCGCCGGCTGCGCCGCCGCAGCGGGCAGGCCGCCTGAGCCGCACCGGTCACCGCGCGGTGGCTACAGCCGCCGTAGCGTGGCGGTCGTGAGCGCGGGCACGGTCGTCACGGTCTCGGTCTACCCGGTGCGCGGGTGCGCCGGGACGCCCCTGCCGCGGGCCGACGTCGGTCCCGCGGGCCTGGCCGGCGACCGCGCGTGGGTCGCCGTCACCGGTGCCGGCCGGCAGCTGCGCGGCAAGGACGCGCCCGCGCTGGCCGGGGTCCGCGCCACCGGTGACCCCGCCGCCGACGCCGCCGCGATCACCGCCGCGCTCGGCGAGCGGGTGCGCCTGCAGCCGCTCGGGAGCCGGCCCGACGGCGGGGCGGCGGTGCACCTGGTCTCGCGGCAGGCGCTCGACCGCGCGGCCTCCGGCGTCGTCCCGGCCGGGTGCGGCGCCGACGACCCGCGCGCCAACCTCGTGCTCGACCTGCCCGGCGACGACGAGCGCGGGTGGGTGGGCCGGCGGCTGCGGCTGGGCTCGGCCGTGCTGGAGGTCACCCGCCTGCCGAGGCACTGCCTGGGCGTCTACGCGGAGGTGGTGCAGCCGGGCTCGGTCGCCGTCGGCGATCCCGTCACGACGGAGTAGCCGGGCCCCGTCGCGGCGTCGGGTGGCCCGGGGACGGCGGACGGGCTCGTTACGCTGGCCGGTGCCCGTCCGGACCGGACGGACGCCGACCCGCACCCCGAGCGACCTCCAGGAGACCCCGTGTCCGCCGCGCCCACCCCCGCCGCCGCCGCCCCGATCCGGGTGCCGGCCGGGACGACGGCCGAGCAGGCGCTCAAGGGCGCCGGGGTCGCGCTCAAGGGTCCCGACGGCGCCGTCGTCGTCCGTGACCTGGCCACCGGCGACCTGCGCGACCTGGCCTGGGCGCCCGGGGCCGACGCCGACGTCGAGCCGGTCGCGGCGGCCAGCCCGGAGGGGCGCGGGGTCATCCGGCACTCGACCGCGCACGTGCTCGCCCAGGCCGTGCAGGACCTCTTCCCGGGCACCCGCCTGGGCATCGGCCCGCCGGTCGAGAACGGCTTCTACTACGACTTCGACCCCGAGCGGCCCTTCACCCCCGACGACCTGCAGGCGCTGGAGAAGCGCATGCAGCAGATCGTGCGGGCCGGGCAGCGGTTCGCCCGCCGCGAGATCGACGACGACGCCGCCCGCGCCGAGCTGGCGCACGAGCCGTACAAGCTCGAGCTCATCGGCCTCAAGGGCGGCGCCGGAGAGGCCGCGGAGGGCGCCGACGTCGAGGTCGGCGGCGCGCAGCTGACCATGTACGACAACCTCGACGCCCGCACCGGCGACCGCGTGTGGACCGACCTGTGCCGCGGCCCGCACGTCGCGCGCACCAGCACCATCCCGGCCTTCAGCCTGACCCGCTCGGCGGCGGCCTACTGGCGCGGGAACGAGAAGAACCCGCAGCTGCAGCGGGTCTACGGCACCGCGTGGGAGAGCCGCGAGGCGCACAAGGCGTACCTGGAGCACCTGGCCGAGGCCGAGCGCCGCGACCACCGGCGGCTGGGCGCGGAGCTGGACCTGTTCAGCTTCCCCGACGAGATCGGCTCCGGCCTGCCCGTCTTCCACCCCAGGGGCGGCGTGGTCAAGCGGGAGATGGAGGACTACGTCCGCCGCCGGCACATCGAGTCGGGCTTCGAGTACGTCGGCACCCCGCACATCAGCAAGCGCGGGCTGTTCGAGACCTCCGGGCACCTGCCGTACTACGCCGACACCATGTTCCCGCCGATGGAGATGGAGAACAGCGAGTACTACCTCAAGGCCATGAACTGCCCGATGCACAACCTGGTCTTCCGGTCGCGCGGGCGGTCCTACCGCGAGCTGCCGCTGCGGCTGTTCGAGTTCGGCTCGGTCTACCGCTACGAGAAGTCCGGCGTCGTCCACGGGCTCACCCGGGTGCGCGGCTTCGCCCAGGACGACTCGCACAGCTACGTCACCCCGGAGCAGGCGCCCGGCGAGATCCGGCACCTGCTGTCGTTCGTCCTCGGCCTGCTGAGCGACTTCGGCCTGGACGACTTCTTCCTGGAGCTGTCGACCCGCGACGACTCCGACAAGTTCATCGGCTCCGAGGAGGAGTGGGCGGTGGCCACCGCGGTGCTGGAGGAGGCGGCGCGGGAGACCGGGCTCGAGCTCGTGCCCGACCCCGGCGGCGCGGCGTTCTACGGGCCGAAGATCTCGGTGCAGGCCCGCGACGCCATCGGGCGCACCTGGCAGATGTCGACCATCCAGTACGACTTCAACCAGCCGGCGCGCTTCGCCCTGGAGTACAGCGCCTCCGACGGCACCCGCCGGCAGCCGGTGATGATCCACTCGGCCAAGTTCGGCTCGATCGAGCGGTTCCTCGGCGTCCTCACCGAGCACTACGCCGGCGCGTTCCCGGCGTGGCTGGCGCCGGTGCAGGTCGTCGGCATCCCGGTCACCGACGAGCAGGTGCCCCACCTGCGCGACGTCGCGCTGCTGCTGCGGGAGCGCGGCTTGCGGGTCGAGGTCGACGACTCCGACGACCGCATGCAGAAGAAGATCCGCAACGCCAGCAAGCAGAAGGTGCCCTTCGTGCTGATCGCCGGGGCGACCGACGCCGAGGCCGGTGCGGTGTCCTTCCGCTACCGGGACGGCAGCCAGCGCAACGGCGTGCCGGTCGAGCAGGCCGTCGCGGCCGTCGCCGCGTGGGTGGGCGCGCGCCACAACGCCGACCCCACGGCCGAGACGCCGCTGGGGAGCGCGTGACCACCGGCCCGGACGGGTTCTCCGTCCCGGTCTCCAGCGACGACGGCGGCCCGGCCACCGTCTTCGAGCACCTGTGGACGCCGTACCGGATGGCCTACATCCGCGGCTCGGGCAAGCCCACCGGTGAGCACGACTGCCCGTTCTGCCTCATCCCGTCCATGCCGGACGAGGAGGGACTGGTCGTCGCCCGGGGCGAGACGGTGTTCGCCGTCCTGAACCTCTACCCCTACAACGCCGGACACCTCATGGTGGTCCCGTACCGGCACGTGCCCGACTACACCGACCTCACCGACGCCGAGGTCGCCGAGCTGGGCTCGTTCACGCAGACGGCGATGCGGGTGGTGCGACAGGTGACCGGCGCGCACGGCTTCAACATCGGGATGAACCAGGGCGCGGTGGCCGGCGCCGGCATCGCCGACCACCTGCACCAGCACGCGGTGCCGCGCTGGGGCGGTGACACCAACTTCATGCCGGTCCTCGGGCTGACCCGGGTCCTGCCGCAGGTCCTGGCCGAGACGCGGGCGCTGCTGGCCAAGAACTGGCCGGCGTCCCCGGTGCGGGAGGGCTGACGTGCTGGGGCAGGGAGCCCGCGCCGCCGTCGGCCGCTTCTGGGCGCCGGTGGTGGCGCAACTGGCCCGGGCCGGGGTGACCCCGGACATGGTCACGGTCACCGGCACGCTCGGCGCGATGGCCGGCGCGGTGCTGCTCATCGCGCACGGCTCGCTGTTCTGGGGCGCGTTCACCGTGACGCTGTTCGTGTTCCTCGACATGCTCGACGGCGCCCTGGCCCGGGCCCGCGGCGGCGGGTCGGCGTTCGGCGCCGTCCTCGACTCCACCTGCGACCGGGCCGTCGACGCCGCCGTCTTCGGGGCGCTGGTGTGGTGGTACACCGGCAGCGGCGGGAACCGGCTGCTCGCCCTGCTCGCCCTGCTCGGCCTCGTCCTCGGCGTGCTGACCAGCTACATCAAGGCCCGCGCCGAGGGAGTCGGCATCCCCTGCGACGTCGGGCTGGTCGAGCGCACCGAGCGGCTCATCCTGGTGCTCACCGGCACCGGCCTCACCGGCCTGGGCCTGCCCCACGCCGTCGACGTCGGCCTGTGGCTGCTGGTCGCCGGCGGTGCGGTGACCGTCGCGCAGCGGGTGGTCGCCGTGCACCGCGGCGCCCGCGGCGAGGCGGCGCCGGCGGCGTCCACGCCGGCGCGGTGAGCGGTGTGCGCGCCCGCGTGGCCGACCGGCTCACCGACCTCGGCTACGCGGCGGGCTGGCAGGCCGTGCAGCGGCTGCCGGAACCGGTGGCCCGCGGCGCGTTCGACGCCGGCGGCCGGTGGGCGGCCGGGCGCGACGGGCGCCGCGTGCGCCAGCTGCGGGCCAACCTGCGGGTGGCCACCGGGGGGCGGCTGAGCGAGGACGAGCTCGCCGACCTCACGGTCCGGGCGGTGCGCTCCTACGCCCGGTACTGGCAGGAGGCCTTCCGCCTGCCGCGGCTGCCCGGCGAGCGGATCGTGGCCGACACCGCCAGCTCCGGCGTCGAGCACCTCGAGAAGGCCCGGGCCGACGGCCGCGGCGTCGTCGTCGCCCTGCCGCACAGCGGGAACTGGGACGCCGCGGGGGTGTGGCTCGTCGACTGGCTGGGCGGGCCGTTCACGACCGTCGCCGAGCGGCTGCGGCCCGAGTCGCTCTACCGGCGGTTCCTCGACTACCGCGCGTCCCTCGGCATCGAGGTGCTGCCGCTGACCGGGGGAGCGCGGCCCAGCTCCGCCGTGCTGCGCGAGTGGCTGGCCGGCGGCGGCTTCAGCTGCCTGCTCGTCGACCGCGACCTGGGCTCCGGCGGCGTCCCCGTGGACCTCTTCGCCCGGCGGGCCACGATGCCCGGCGGCCCCGCGCTGCTGGCCGCCCAGACCGGCGCGGCGCTGCACCCGGCCGTCTGCCGCTTCACCGACCGCGGCTGGGAGTTCGCGGTCCGGCCCGAGGTGCCGGTCGACGGGCCGGGGAGGTTGCGCGACCGGGTCGCCGCCGCGATGCAGGGCGTCGCCGACGCCTTCACCCAGGACCTCGCCGTCCGCCCCGAGGACTGGCACGTGCTGGGCCGGATCTGGGCCGACGTGCCGCCGGACCCGCCGGCGGGGGAGCGCGGCTGATGCGGATCGGCCTGGTCTGCCCCTACCAGTGGGACGTCCCCGGCGGGGTCCAGTACCACGTGCGCGACCTCGCCGAGACGCTGCGCGGCCTGGGCCACCACGTCGAGGTGCTCACCCCTGCGGAGCACGAGGAGTCGCTGCCGGCCGAGCACGCGACCTGGGCCGGGCGCGCCGTGCCGGTCCCCTACAACGGCTCGATGGCCAGCCTGCAGCTCGGGCCGGTCAGCGCCACCCGCGTGCGGCGCTGGTTGCGAGAGGGCGACTTCGACGTCGTCCACGTGCACGAGCCGGCGACACCCTCGGTCTCCCTGGTCGTCTGCATGATCGCCACCGGCCCGATCGTGGCGACCTACCACGCCGCCACGATCCGCTCCAAGTGGCTGGCTGCCGTCGGCCCCCTCATCCGCCCGTGGCTGGAGAAGATCTCCGGGCGCATCGCGGTGTCGGACTCCGCCCGCCGGGTGCAGGTCGAGCACCTGGGCAACGACGCGGTGATCATCCCCAACGGGGTGCACGTCGCGCCCTTCGCGCAGGGCCCCTCGCTGCCCGGCCACACCCGCGGCGTGGACGGGCCGACGATCGGTTTCCTCGGCCGCTACGACGAGCCGCGCAAGGGCCTGCCGGTGCTGCTGGAGGCCATGCGCGGCGTCGTCCGCGAGCACCCCGGCGCGCGGCTGCTGATCGCCGGCCGGGGCGATCCCGACGCGGTCCGGGAGCTGCTCGGCGAGGACCTCGCCCCGCACGTGTCGTTGCTCGGCGAGCTCACCGAGGCGCAGAAGGCTGCCTTCCTGCGGTCGGTCGACGTGTACTGCGCGCCCAACCTGCTGGGTGAGTCCTTCGGGATCGTGCTCATCGAGGCGATGGCCGCCGGCGCGCCGATCGTGGCCAGCGACCTCGACGCCTTCGTCCGCGTGCTCGAGGACGGCGCGGCCGGCGTGCTGGTCCGCCGCGGCGACAGCGCCGCGCTGGCCCGGGCGCTGTCCGACCTGCTCACCGACCCCGACCGCCGGGCCCGCCTGTCCGCGACCGGCCGGGAGGTGGCGGCCGGCTACGACTGGCAGGTGGTGGCCCGCCGGGTGCTCGCCGTCTACGAGACCGTCGTCCTGCCCGGCGCCGGTGGGGTCACGGCCGCCGACGACGGGGACCTGGCCGCGGTGACCGATGACGGGGCGTGGCCGTCCCCGCCACGGGGGGTCCGCCGCTAGCGTGGGGTGAGTGACGCCCGACGCCCTGATGCTCCTCGCCGGCGTCGTCGTCCTCCTGCTGGCCTGGACGGCGTGGACGCTGACCCGCCTCCGTCGCCTCGAGGGACGCATGGCGCGGGCCTGGACGGTGCTCGACGCCCGGCTGCAGCAGCGCGCCGCGCTCGCCGCCGACCTGGCCTCCGAGCACTCCGCCGTCCTGGGCGAGGACCGCACCACCCGGCTCAAGACCGCCGCCCACGAGGCCCGCGAGCTCCCGGCCGGCGACCGCGAGCTGGCCGAGAACGCCCTCGGCCGGGAGCTGCGGGCCCTGCCGGCCGACCTGCCCGGCGTGCCGCCGGCGCTGCTGGGCGCGCTCGCCGAGGCCGAGGACCGCATCGCGCTGGCCCGCCGCTTCTACAACGACGCCGTCCGCGACACCCACCTGCTGCGCGAGCGGCGGCTGCCCCGGCTGCTCCGGCTGCACGCCGACCAGCCGCTGCCCCGGTTCTTCGACGTCGAGGACGGCCTGGACGCCGTGACCAGCGGCACCTCCGCCCTGCGCTGACCGCTCTACGATGGGCGGGCCGTGCGCCGTGTCCGGCCCGGCCGTACCCCTCCTGGAGCAGCCCGTGTCCTCGCACGCCGACGTCCCCGCCTCCCCGACCGCCGTGCCGGCCACGGGCACCGACCGCGTCAAGCGCGGCCTCGCCGAGCAGCTCAAGGGCGGCGTGATCATGGACGTCGTCACGCCCGAGCAGGCGCGGATCGCCGAGGACGCCGGCGCGGTCGCGGTCATGGCGCTCGAGCGGGTGCCCGCCGACATCCGCGCGCAGGGCGGCATCGCGCGCATGAGCGACCCCGACCTGGTCCAGGGGATCATCGACGCGGTGTCCATCCCGGTGATGGCCAAGGCCCGCATCGGCCACTTCGTCGAGGCCCAGGTGCTGCAGAGCCTCGGTGTCGACTACATCGACGAGTCCGAGGTGCTCACCCCGGCCGACGAGGCCCACCACATCGCCAAGCGCGACTTCACCGTGCCCTTCGTCTGCGGCGCCACCGACCTGGGCGAGGCGCTGCGCCGGATCGCCGAGGGCGCGGCGATGATCCGGTCGAAGGGCGAGGCCGGCACGGGCAACGTCGTCGAGGCCACCCGGCACATGCGCGCGCTGCGCACCGGCATCAAGCGGCTGGCCACCCTCGACGAGACGGAGCTGTACGTCGCGGCGAAGGAGCTCTCGGCGCCGCACGACCTCGTCGTCGAGGTCGCCCGGCGCGGGGAGCTGCCGGTGGTGCTGTTCACCGCCGGCGGGATCGCCACCCCGGCCGACGCCGCGATGATGATGCAGCTGGGCGCCGAGGGCGTCTTCGTCGGCTCGGGCGTCTTCAAGTCCGGCGACCCGGCCCAGCGCGCCGCGGCGATCGTGCAGGCCACCACGTTCTTCGACGACCCCGCCGTGATCGCCAAGGTCTCCCGCGGGCTCGGCGAGCCGATGGTCGGCATCGACGTGGCGACGCTGCCGCCGAGCGAGCGGTACGCCACCCGCGGCTGGTGAACCGGGCGTGACGGCGCAGCGGGAGGCCGTCGGGGACGCCGGCGCGCCCGCCGGTCCGGAGCCGGTCGCCCCGACCGGACGGCGGGTCGCCGGTCTCGACGTCGCCCGCGGGCTGGCCGTCCTCGGCATGTTCGGCGCCCACCTGGGCGACACCGGCGACCTCGGCTGGGACCCGGCCACGTGGCGGGCGCTCGTCGACGGCCGCTCGTCGATCCTGTTCGCCACGATGGCCGGGATCTCCATCGCGCTGCTGTCCGGCGGCCGCACCCCGTTCGCCGGCCGCGAGCTCGCCCGGGCCCGCACCCGCGTGCTGGTCCGGGCCGCGTGGGTGTTCGCCATCGGCGGCGTCCTGGAGCTGCTCGACACCTTCGTGGCGATCGTCCTCGGCGTCTACGCGGTGCTCTTCGTCCTGGCGCTGCCGTTCCTGCGCTGGTCGCCCCCGCGGCTGCTGCTCGCCGCGGGCGTCGTCGTCCTGGCCGCGCCGCCGCTCACCGTCGCCGTCGGGCAGTACGCCACCGAGCACGACGCGGAGGGCGACGCGTTCACCTTCCTGCTGTTCACCGGCTACTACCCGGCGGCGGTCTGGCTGGCCTTCGTGCTGGTCGGGCTGGCGGTGGGTCGGCTGGACCTGCGGGCCGCCCGGGTGCGCGCGGGCCTGGTCGCCGCCGGGTCGGCCGCCGCGGTGCTGGGGTACCTCGGTGGCCTGCTGAGCACCCGGGAGCTCGCGCCCGGGAGGCGGCTGGTCGGGATCGAGGCCGGCTTCGGCTCCTCCGGCGAGTGGGACCCGGCGTGGTTCGCCGGCGCGCAACCGCACAGCGGCACGCCGTTCGAGGTGGTCGGCTCGGGCGGGTTCGCGGTCGCCGTCGTCGGGGGGTGCCTGGTGCTCGCCGACCTGCTGCCGCGGCTGACGTACCCGCTGGCGTCGGTGGGCGCGCTGGCGCTGTCGGTCTACACCGCGCAGATCGTCGCCATCCGGGTGGTGGAGTCGGGGTCCTCCGCCGACTGGGGTCAGTGGGTGCGCTTCACCCTCACCGCCCTGCTGCTGGCCACGGCGTGGCGGCTGCGGCTGGGCCGCGGCCCGCTGGAGCGGCTGCTGACCTGGAGCTCGCAGCGGGCGGCCGGGCCGTGAGGGGCGCGCCGTAGCCTGGTCCCTCGTGTCCCGGACCCCCGTCGTCGGTGTGCTGGCCCTGCAGGGCGACGTCCGCGAGCACCTCGCCGTCCTGGCCGCCCTCGGTGCCGAGGCGGTGCCCGTCCGGCGTCCCGACGAGCTGGCCGCCGTCGACGGGCTGGTCCTGCCGGGCGGTGAGTCGACGACGATGACGAAGCTCGCCGTCCGCACCGGCCTGCTCGAGCCGCTGCGCGCCGCCGTCCGCGGCGGGCTGCCCGCCTACGGCACCTGCGCGGGCCTGGTGCTGCTGGCCGACCGGCTGCTCGACGCCCCGCCGGACCAGCCGACCGTCGGCGGCCTCGACGTCACCGTGCGGCGCAACGCGTTCGGCCGGCAGGCCGACTCCTTCGAGTCGCGGGTCGCGCTGGACGGCGTGCCGGGCGGGCCGCTGTCGGCGGTGTTCATCCGCGCGCCCTGGGTGGAGGAGGCCGGGCCGGGGGTGCAGGTGCTCGGGCGGGTCGTGGGCGGACCGGCCGACGGTAGGATCGTCGCGGTGCGCCAGGGCGACGTCGTGGCCACCAGCTTCCACCCCGAGCTGACCGGGGACACCCGGGTCCACGCGCTGTTCGTGGGGATCGTGCGGCACAGGGCCGCGGTCGGCCGGGCGGTGGCAGTCCCCAGTGGCGCCGGCGCCGGCGCCCCCGACCTCGGAGGAGAGCAGTGAGCGGCCATTCCAAGTGGGCGACCACGAAGCACAAGAAGGCCGGGATCGACGCCAAGCGCGGCAAGCTCTTCGCCAAGCTGATCAAGAACATCGAGGTCGCCGCCCGCACCGGCGGCGGCGACCCGGCGGGCAACCCCACGCTGTTCGACGCCATCCAGAAGGCGAAGAAGAGCTCGGTGCCCAACGACAACATCGACCGGGCGGTCAAGCGGGGCGCCGGCCTCGAGGCCGGTGGCGTCGACTACCAGACGATCACCTACGAGGGCTACGCGGCCGGCGGCGTCGCCGTCCTCGTCGAGTGCCTGACGGACAACAAGAACCGCTCGGCCATGGAGGTCCGCACCGCCATGACCCGCAACGGCGGGTCGATGGCCGACCCCGGCTCGGTCTCCTACCTCTTCTCGCGCAAGGGCGTCGTGGTCGTGCCGCGGAGCGGCGGCGTCGACGAGGACACCGTGCTCGTGGCGGTGCTCGACGCCGGCGCCGAGGAGGTCCGCGACCTCGGCGACACGTTCGAGGTGGTCTGCGAGCCCGGCGACCTCGTCGCCGTCCGCACCGCGCTGCAGGACGCCGGCATCGACTACGACTCGGCCGAGGCCGGCTTCGTCCCGAGCGTCACCGTCGAGCTCGACGAGGAGGGCGCCGGGAAGGTGTTCCGCCTCATCGACGCGCTCGAGGACTGCGACGACGTGCAGAACGTCTACGCCAACTACGACGTCTCCGACGAGGTGCTCGAGAAGGTGGGCTGAGGGAGGACCCCGCTGCCCCCCACCCCTCGCAGGCTCGCCGCGGGCCCCTGCAGCGGGGCCGTTCCAGCAACGTCACCAGGCTCGCCGCGGGCCCCTGCACGGAGGCGCGGGCGTGTCGCGCCGTCACGTCGTCCCGGGCGGTTAGCCTTCCGTCGAACACCAGTTCGGGCTTTCGGAGGCGGCTTCACATGCGGGTGCTCGGCATCGACCCGGGGCTGACCCGGTGCGGCTGGGGCGTGGTCGACGGCCGCCCCGGCGCCCGCCCGGCCGCCGTCGGGGTGGGGGTCATCCGCAGCTCCGCCGAGCTCGACCTGGAGCTGCGGCTGCTCGAGCTGCACACCCAGGTGACGGCGCTGCTGCGCGAGCACCGGCCCGACGTCGTGGCCATCGAGCGGGTGTTCACCCAGAACAACAAGGGCACCGCCACCGGCACCGCCCAGGCGGCCGGGGTCGCGGCGCTGGCCGCCGCGCAGGCCGACCGGCCGGTCGCCTGGCACACGCCGAGCGAGGTCAAGGCGGCCATCTCCGGCAACGGCCGCGCGGACAAGGAGCAGGTCACCCTCATGGTCACCCGGGTGCTGGGCCTCCCGGCCGCCCCGAAGCCGGCCGACGCCGCCGACGCCCTGGCGCTGGCGGTCTGCCACGTGTGGCGCGGCCCGGCGCAGGACCGGCTGCGGGTCGCCGCGATCGCCGGTGGCATCGGCGCGCCGGTGCGCTCGACGACGCTGCCGCGGTGGACGGGGGTGTCCCGGTGATCGCCAGCGTCAACGGCCGGGTGGCCGCGGTCTCGCCCGACGGCGCGGTGGTCGAGGTCGGCGGGGTCGGCCTGGCCGTGCAGTGCACGCCGGGCACCATCGCCCGCCTCACGGTGGGCCAGGACGCGCGGCTGGCCACCAGCCTCGTCGTCCGCGAGGACTCCCTCACCCTCTACGGCTTCGCCGACGACGACGAGCGCCAGCTGTTCGAGCTGCTGCAGACGGCCAACGGCGTCGGCCCGCGGCTGGCCCAGGCGGTGCTGGCCATCCACCCGCCGCGGGAGGTCCGCCGCGCGGTGTCGATGGCCGACGTCAAGGCGCTGATGCAGGTGCCCGGCATCGGCAGGAAGGGCGCCGAGCGGCTGATCCTCGAGCTGCGCGACCGGCTGGGGACGACGACGGCGGACACCCAGCTCGACGGTCCGGCGTCGGCGCCGGCCGGGCTCGCCCCGCTCACGCCGGTGGCGCCGTGGCGGGACCAGCTCGCCTCGGCGCTGGTCGGGCTGGGCTGGAGCAGCCGCGAGGCCGACACCGCGATCACCGCGCTCACGCCGGTGGCCGACGAGCAGCTCACCACCACCGGCCGGGTCGACGTCGCGCTGCTGCTGCGCCAGGCCCTGCAGCTGCTGGGCCGGTCGTGAGCGGCCCGGCTGACCCGCCGGCCGGCAGCGGACGGGAGGCACCGTGAGCGCGCCGTTCGACCGGGGGCTCGCCGGCGAGGTCGAGGCCGGTCCGGGCCGGGAGCTCGGCGTCTCGCCGCAGGCCGGTGACGAGGAGCGGGTGGTCGAGTCGGCGCTGCGGCCGCACTCGCTGCACGACTTCATCGGCCAGCCCAAGGTGGCCCGCCAGCTCGCGCTGGTGCTCGAGGGCGCCAAGCGCCGGGGCCGGCCGCCGGACCACGTGCTGCTGTCGGGCCCGCCGGGGCTCGGCAAGACCAGCCTGGCGCTGATCATCGGCTCCGAGCTGGGCACCTCGGTGAAGATCACCAGCGGTCCGGCGATCGAGCGCTCCGGCGACCTCGCCGCGATGCTGTCCAACCTCGGCCCCGGCGACGTGCTGTTCATCGACGAGATCCACCGCATCGCGCGGCCGGCCGAGGAACTGCTGTACATGGCGATGGAGGACTTCCGCGTCGACGTCGTCGTCGGCAAGGGGCCCGGCGCCACCGCCATCCCGCTGGAGATCAACCCGTTCACCCTGGTCGGCGCGACCACCCGGGCCGGGCTGCTCACCGGGCCGCTGCGCGACCGCTTCGGCTTCGTCGGGCAGATGGAGTTCTACGAGCCCGCGGAGCTGCAGCTGGTGCTCGCCCGCAGCGCGGAGCTGCTCGGCGTCGAGCTGACCGAGGACGGGTCGGCCGAGATCGCCGGCCGCTCCCGCGGCACGCCGCGCATCGCCAACCGGCTGCTGCGGCGGGTGCGCGACTACGCCGAGGTCGAGGGCGACGGCCGGGTGACCCGCGCCGTCGCGCAGGCCGCGCTGGCGCTCTACGACGTCGACGACCTCGGTCTCGACCGGCTCGACCGCGCGGTGCTCGAGGCGCTCGTCGCCCGGTTCAACGGCGGCCCGGTGGGTGTGAGCACCCTCGCGGTCGCGGTGGGGGAGGAGTCGCACACCGTGGAGGAGGTGTGCGAGCCGTTCCTCGTGCGGGCCGGCCTGCTGGCGCGCACGCCGCGCGGGCGGGTGGCCACGGAGGCGGCCTGGCGGCACCTCGGCCGGCCGGTGCCGCGCGGCGGGATCCCCCTCGGCGGGGTCACAGCCGTCCCGCGCGACCCGGGTTCGTCGTCGGAACCGTTGTTCGACGCCTAGACTCGACCGCGCTGGCGCGCAACTCGACCCTCGCGGGTCGACCCGGTCCCGGCCGCGCGACCCGTGTGTCGGCGGCCGGTCGCCGTGCGCGCCGTGACCGACGTACCCGAGCGGTCCCGACCCGGGCCGCACCGACCGCGTGCACGCGAGCGCGGTAGAGAGGCACTCCCGTCGTGGAACTGTTCCCCCTGCTCCTGCTGGTGCTGGCGTTCGTGGCGCTGGTCGTCCTGCCGGCGCGGGCCCGCAAGCGCCAGCAGAACCAGACGCAGTCGGCCCTCGCCGTCGGCGTCCCGGTCACCATGGCCGGCGGCGTGTACGCCACGGTCGCGGGTCTCGACGACCCGGCCACCATCCAGGTCGAGATCGCCCCCGGCGTCGTGGTCACCTACGCGCGCCAGGCGGTCGTCCAGGTGCGCCAGCCGCTGGTGGCCGGCCCCGTCGACCCGGCGGTCGACCCCGTGGCCGACGAGCTGCCGGCCCGGGACGACCGTCCCGGTGACGGCCCCTCCGGCAAGACCCTCTGACCGGAGGACCCGTGGCCAACCGCGCCCTCCCCGCGCGCCGCTACTTCGGCGCGCTGGTCCTGATCACGGCCGTCATGTACGGCCTGATCTTCTTCACCGGCACCGACCGGACGCCGCAGCTGGGCCTGGACCTGCGCGGCGGGACGACCGTCACGCTGACCGCCCGCACCCCCGACGGCCAGGCGCCCGACCCCGAGGACCTCGAGCTGGCCCGCCAGATCATCGAGCAGCGGGTCAACGGCCTCGGCGTGGCCGAGGCCGAGGTGGTCACCGAGGGCGAGTCCAACATCGTCATCTCCGTCCCCGGCGACGACGGCGAGCAGGCCCGCGAGCTGGGCCAGACGGCGCAACTGCGCTTCCGGCCGGTGCTGGCCGGCCCCGAGCCGGCCGCCCCGGCCGAGCCCACGGACGGCGCCGAGGCCACTGACAGCGCGGCCCCGGCCGACCAGGCGACGGCGGGCGACGGCACCACCCCGACCGACCCCGCGGCCCCGACCGACGGTGCGGCCCCGGCGGACCCCGCGACGCCGACCGACAGCGCGACGCCCGCCGACGGCGCGGCCGCGGAGACCACCTCGGCCGACGGCGCGGTCGAGGACCCCTCCATCCCGGACGCCGACGCCCCCGCCGTCACCCAGGAGGAGGCCGCCGCCGAGTACGCCACGCTGACCTGCTCGCCCGAGGAGGTCGCGGGCAGCGTGGACCGGTCGATCGACCACGTGGCGGCCTGCAGCGAGGACGGCGCCCTGAAGTACCTGCTCGGCCCGGCGATCCTCGAGGGCACCGACATCGCCGACGCCAGCGCCGGCACCCAGCAGGCCACCGGCGAGTGGGTCGTCCTGCTCGACTTCAACTCCAGCGGCCGGGCCACCTGGGCCGAGTACACGGCCACCAACGTCGGCAGCAACGTGGCCTTCACGCTCGACGGCCGGGTCGTCTCCGCGCCGACGATCCAGGGCGCGATCAACGGCCAGACCACGATCACCGGCCAGTTCGACCAGCAGAGCGCCGAGGAGCTGGCCAACCAGCTGCGCTACGGCGCGCTGCCGCTGACCTTCACCCAGGCCACCGCGCAGTCGATCTCCACCGAGCTCGGCGCCGAGCAGCTGCGGGCCGGCCTCATCGCCGGCGCGATCGGCATCGCGCTGGTGTTCCTCTACGCGCTGGTCTACTACCGCCTGCTCGGGCTGGTGATGATCGTCAGCCTGCTCCTGTCGGCGGTCGTGGTCTACGCCAGCCTGGTGCTGCTCGGCCGGGAGATCGGCTTCACGCTCAGCCTCGCCGGCATCGCCGGGTTCATCGTGTCCATCGGCATCACCGCCGACTCGTTCGTCGTCTACTTCGAGCGTCTGAAGGACGAGATCCGCGAGGGCCGCACCCTGCGCTCGGCGGTGCCGCGCGCCTGGGTGCGCGCCCGCCGCACGATCCTCTCGGCCGACGCGGTGAGCTTCCTGGCCGCGGCGATCCTCTACTGGCTGGCGATCGGCGACGTCAAGGGCTTCGCGTTCACCCTGGGCCTGTCCACGGTGCTCGACCTGGTCGTCGTCTTCCTCTTCACCCACCCGCTGATGGCCGTGCTGGCCCGCTTCCGGACCTTCGGCACGAGCCGGTTCTCCGGCCTCGGCCGGGTCGACCGGACACTGCGGACCACCGGCCCGCGGAGCCCCGCCGAGCGGGAGCTGGTCGGGGCCGGCAGCGGCCGTGGCACCCGTGGACCGCAGGACAGGAGCCGGGCATGAGCCGCGAGCAGGACACCGGGACCGACGCCGAGCTGCCCGTGGGCACCGCGGCCGACGAGGCCCGGGCCGCCGGTGCCGCCGGCTCGGCGGCCGACGACGCCGCCGCGGCTGCGGACGACACCGCGCTGGCCGACGCCGGCCTGCCCGCCGAGGGCGGCGCGGCCCCCGCCGGCGGGTCGCACCGCCGGGCGTCCCTGGCGCACCGGCTCTACAACGGCGAGGCGGGCCTGGACGTCGTCGGCCGCAGCCGGCTGATCTACAAGGTCACCGCCGTGCTGCTGCTGGTCTGCATCGCGTCGATGGTGTTCCGCGGCTTCAACTTCGGCATCGACTTCGCCGGCGGCAACAGCTTCCGGCTGCCGGGCACCGGCGCCGAGCTCGAGCAGGTGCGCGACGCGGCCACCGACGCGGGGGCCGACGTCGCCTCGGCCCAGGTGGTCGGCGGCAACTCCCTGCTGCTGCGCACCGGCGCGCTGGACAACGACGAGGAGCGGGCGGTCGTCGACGCCGTCGCCGGCGCCGCGGGCATCGCCCCCGAGGACGTCAGCCCCGAGGCGGTGAGCGCCGAGTGGGGGCAGGACATCACCGACCAGGCGCTGCTGGCGCTCGCGGTCTTCCTCGTCGCCGTCATCGCGTTCCTGGCCGTCCGGTTCCAGCCCAAGATGGCGATCGGCGCGATCGCCGCGCTGCTGCACGACCTGGTGGTCACCGCCGGCGTGTACTCGCTGATCGGCTTCGAGGTCACGCCGTCGACGGTCATCGGCCTGCTGACCATCCTCGGCTTCTCGCTGTACGACACCGTCGTCGTCTTCGACAAGGTCGACGAGAACACCCGCGGCCTGGCCGCCGGCGCCCGCATGACCTGGGGCGAGGCGGCCAACCTCGCGGTCAACCAGACGCTCATGCGCTCGATCAACACCTCGGTGATCGCGCTGCTGCCGGTCGCGGGGCTGCTGTTCGTCGGAGCCGGCCTGCTCGGCGTGGGCACGCTCAAGGACCTCGCGCTGGTGCTCTTCGTCGGCCTGGCCGCCGGCGCCTACTCGTCGATCTTCCTGGCCACGCCGATCGTCGCCGACCTCAAGGAGCGCGAGCCCGAGGTCCAGGCGCTGCGCCGCCGCGTGCTCGCCCGCCGCTCTGCGGCCGCCCGGCAGGGCGCCCGGGCCGCCGCCGGCCCGGTCGCCAGCGCCCGCCGCAACCGCGGCGCCGCCCGCGGCGCGGTCGCCCTCGCCGAGCGGGACCCCGGCGAGCTCGGCCCGGCGCAGGCCGACGTCGTCGTCGAGTCGCCGGCCTCCGTGGGCCCGGAGCCGGCCCGCGGCCCCCGCCCCGGTACCCGCGGCGCCACCGCCGCGCCGCGGCCCGGCCAGCGTCCCCAGCGGCCCGGCGGCCGCTCCGGGAGCACCAGCAGCAAGAAGCGCCGGTGAGCGCTGCCGGGGCGCTGCAGCCGCTCGACGGGCTGATCGCCAGCCTCGCCGTCGACATCCCGGACTTCCCGGTCCCCGGGGTGGTCTTCCGGGACCTGACGCCGGTCTTCGCCGACGGCCCGGCGTTCCGCCGGATGGTGGAGGGCCTGGCCGCGCCGCAGGCGGCCGACCCCCGGGCGGCCGCGGTGGGGCACACCGCCGACGGCGGCCCGCGCGACCCCGGCTTCGACGTCGTCGTCGGGGTCGAGGCCCGCGGCTTCCTGCTGGCCGCGGCCGTCGCGCTGCACGCCGGCGTCGGCGTCGTCCCGGTGCGCAAGGCCGGCAAGCTCCCGCGCGAGCGGGTGAGCGCCGACTACGCGCTGGAGTACGGCACGGCGACCGTCGAGATGCACACCGACTCGCTGTGGCGGGGGCAGCGGGTGCTCCTCGTCGACGACGTCCTCGCCACCGGCGGCACGCTCGGCGCCGCCATCGCCCTGATCGAGGAGCTGGGTGCGGTGGTCACGGCGGTGTCGGTGGTCATCGAGCTGGCCGACCTCGGCGGGCGCCAACGGATCGCCCCGCACGCCGTGCACGCCCTCTGGACCACCTGAGGGGGAGGTCTCCCGCGCCGTCCGGCCTGTCCGGGGCCGGTCGCGGCTAGCATGGGGACAGCCGTTCCTCCTCAACAGCGCAGGAGTCGCCGTGGCCCCCGACGCGCCCGCCACCAACGTGGCTGGTGCGCGGCCCGAGGAGCCGGCCGGTGCCCAGCCCGACCAGCGCGCGCCGCTCCCCAGCCGGCCGGTGGTCCGCCGTCCCGAGGACGTCGGCAGCGAGCCCCCCGACGAGGGCGGCGCCCCGCGCCCGCGCCGGGTCCGCGACCGGCTGGCGCGGCGGATCGTCACCGGGCAGCGCAGCAGCGTGGTGCGCCCGGTGCTCGAGCCGCTGGCCTCGCTGCACCGGCAGAGCCACCCCAAGGCCGACCTGGTGCTGCTGCAGCGCGCCTACGACGTCGCCGAGGCCGCGCACGCGACGCAGAAGCGCAAGAGCGGCGACCCCTACATCACCCACCCGCTGGCCGTGGCCACCGTCCTGGCCGGGCTGGGGATGGACACCACCACGCTGGTCGCCGCCCTGCTGCACGACACCGTCGAGGACACCGGCAAGACGCTGGAGGCCATCAGCGCCGACTTCGGCCCCGAGGTCGCGCACCTCGTCGACGGCGTCACCAAGATCGACAAGGTGAAGCTGGGCGACGCCGCCCAGGCCGAGACGATCCGCAAGATGATCGTCGCGATGGCCCGGGACCCGCGGGTGCTGGTCATCAAGCTCGCCGACCGGCTGCACAACATGCGCACGCTGCGCTTCCTCCCGCCGGAGAAGCAGGAGAAGAAGGCGCGCGAGACGCTGGAGATCCTCGCCCCGCTGGCCCACCGCCTGGGCATGAACACGATCAAGTGGGAGCTCGAGGACCTCGCGTTCGCCACGCTCTACCCCAAGCGGTACGACGAGATCGTCCGCCTGGTCGCCGAGCGCGCGCCCTCGCGGGACACCTACCTGGCCGAGGTCACCGCCTCGGTCACCGAGCAGCTCAAGGCCGCCGGCATCGAGGCGGTCGTCACCGGCCGGCCCAAGCACTACTACTCGATCTACCAGAAGATGATCGTCCGCGGCCGGGACTTCACCGACATCTGGGACCTCGTCGGCATCCGCATCCTGGTCGACACCGTCCGCGACTGCTACGCGGCGCTGGGCATCATGCACGCGCACTGGCAGCCGGTGCCGGGACGGTTCAAGGACTTCGTGGCGATGCCGAAGTTCAACATGTACCAGTCGCTGCACACGACGGTGATCGGCCCGCAGGGCAAGCCGGTCGAGCTGCAGATCCGCACGCACGACATGCACCGCACCGCCGAGTACGGCATCGCCGCGCACTGGAAGTACAAGGAGAAGGCGCGGGCCGGCGGGCGGCCGGGGCCGGGTGAGCTGGGGGCGGCGAAGGTCGGCTCGCCCGACGACATGCTGTGGCTGCGCCAGCTGCTGGACTGGCAGCGCGAGGCACAGGAGCCCGGCGAGTTCCTCGAGACCCTGCGCTACGACCTCGGTCCGCAGGAGGTCTTCGTCTTCACGCCCAAGGGGGACGTGATCAGCCTGCCCGGCGAGTCGACGCCGGTCGACTTCGCCTACGCGGTGCACACCGAGGTCGGGCACCGCTGCATCGGTGCGCGGGTCAACGGCACGCTGGTCAGCCTGGACAGCCGGCTGTCCAACGGCGACGTCGTCGAGATCTTCACCTCCCGCTCACCGACGGCCGGCCCGTCGAAGGACTGGCTGGGCTTCGTCGGCTCCTCGCGGGCGCGCACCAAGATCCGGCAGTGGTTCACCAAGGAGCGCCGTGACGACGCGGTGGAGGCCGGCAAGGAGGCCCTGACCCGGGCCATGCGCAAGTCGGGCCTGCCGCTGCAGCGGCTGCTCGGTGGCGACGCCCTGGTCACCCTGGCCAAGGACCTCCGCTACGCCGACGTCACCGCGCTGTACGCCGCGGTGGGCGAGAACCAGATCTCGGCGGCGTCGGTGGTCGAGAAGCTGATCACCGCGCTGGGCGGTGCCGAGGGCGCGGCGGAGGACATCGCCGAGACGGCGATCCCCACCCGGGCGCCGGCGCACCGCCGCCCGGCCAGCGGCGACCCGGGCATCGTCGTCCACGGGATGAGCGACGTCTGGGCCAAGCTCGCCAAGTGCTGCACCCCGGTGCCCGGCGACGACGTCCTCGGGTTCGTCACCCGTGGCGGCGGCGTGAGCGTGCACCGCACCGACTGCACCAACGCCGGTGACCTCCAGCGCAAGCCCGAGCGGCTGGTGGAGGTCGAGTGGGCCCGTCAGCCCGGCTCGGTGTTCCTCGTCTCGATCCAGGTCGAGGCGCTCGACCGGCACCGGCTGCTCTCCGACGTCACCAGGGCGCTGGCCGACGAGCGGGTCAACATCCTGTCGGCGTCGGTGCAGACCAGCCGCGACCGGGTGGCGGTCAGCCGGTTCACCTTCGAGCTGGCCGACCCGGCCCACCTCGGCGCGGTGCTGCAGACGGTGCGCAACGTCGAGGGCGTCTTCGACGTCGAGCGCGTCACCGCCTAGCGGACGTCGCGGCGGCCGCTGCGGGGGAGCACCAGCTCGATGCGGGCCGGCAGGTCGGGGCGGCCGACCGCCTGCCGGGCGTGCGCGACGGCGTTGCCGACGATCCGCGTGTGCAGCTCCCCGGCGTCGGCCCGGCCGTCGAGGGTGACGGTGAGGGTGAGCAGCGGCGCGGTCCTGGCGCCGGAGAGCCCGGCACGCGCCCGGGTGACGCCGCGGTAGCCCTCCACCTCGTCCTCCACCGCGCCGGTCAGCGCGGCGGCGTCGAGGTCGGTGTACCCCTGCCGGGGATCGCGGGACAGCGGCAGCCCGGCCACGCGGTCGGAGCGCGCCTGGACCAGCAGCCACCACAGGCACAGCAGCGCCAGCACGCCGCCGGCCACGGCCACCACCGGCCAGAACCACGGGCTGGCGTCGACGAACTCCGACACCGGTGAGTCGAGCACGGGCCGGTCGCTGCGCCGCGAGCCGAACGGACCGGCCGCCGCGGCGAGCGCGGCGGCACCGGCCGCGGTCAGGAGCAGCCCCAGCAGGGCCAGCACGACGCGGTTGGCCCGCACCACACCGCGAGCCCGGGTGCGCGGCCGCAGCGCGGCCGGGCCCGAGGTGACGGGCCGGTCGGACGCGGGGGCCGGGCGGTCCTCGGTGGTGGTCATCGGGCCTCCTGTCGGGTACGGACCCGGAGCTTCGGCGTCCGGCGCAGCTGCAGTTCCTCGAGCGCGGACGTGGCGTTGGCCTCCGCCTCCCGGCCGATGCGGGCCACCTCGGCGGCGTCGCGGACCGGGATGTGGACCGACAACCGCGCCCGGCGCGCCCGGGCGCGGGCGGAGGCCCGCTCGACGCCGGGGGTGGCCGTGGCGGCGGTCTCGAGGAGGCGGCCCAGGCTGCGGGTGGACAGCGTGGTGGTCACGGCGGGGTCGTGCTCGGTCAGCACGAGGTCGGTGCGGCGGCGGGGCGTGAGCTCGGCGAGCAGCAGGACCAGGCCGAGCACCAGCAGCGCGACGGCGATCGCGACGACGATGCCGGCGGACCACGGGTTCTCCCGCAGCCACCCGGCCACCGGGCCGTGGGGGAGGACGACGGCGGGCCGGCCGAGGGCGGCGACCACCACCTCCACGACGACGAGGCCGCCGAGCAGCAGCCCGGCCACGGCCAGCAGGACGGCGAGGACGCGGTCGAACGTGCGCACCTCAGCTCACCCGCCGATCGCCGGAGCGGGGCCCCGGCAGGGCCGTGACCCGGATGTCGACGCCGGCCGTCCGGACGCCGGCCAGCGTGGCCAGCCGCTCCACGACGTGCCGCCGGACCTGCTCGGTCACCTCGAGCACCGGCGCCGGCCAGGCGACCGACATGACGACGGAGACGGTCGCGACCGGCCAGTCGACCTGGGCGCTGACCTGCGGGCGCTCGTCGGCCGACCCGAGCGCCACACCCAGCACGCGGCGCGGCGAGCCGGTGGCGCGGTCGACCTCGGTGGCGGCCTGCGCGGCGATCTTCTCGACCACCCGGTCGGCCACGTCGAGTCGGCCGCGGTCGTCGAGGGGCCCGGGGACGGGACCGTCGGGCAGGAGGGCCCCGGACGTCGTCGCCGGAGTGGCCCCGGAAGCCGTCCCGGTCGGTGACGCGGGTGCCGACGAGGGGGCGGTCACCGCCGCCCACCGCTGCCGGTGAGGTAGGAGGACAGGTCGATCCGGCCCTCGACGACCTGGCCGACGAGGAACCCGACGGCGCCGAGGACGGCGACCAGCAGGAAGGCGTCGAACCCGCCGAGGGCGCCGGCGAGACCGAGGACGAGACCGACCAGCAGGCCGGTGAGGCTGGGGCGCATGGGGAGCTCCTGAGGGGAACGGTTCAGTGGAGGGTGCGGGCGGGCCGGCGGGGCCCGAGCAGGCGGCGCAGCCAGGCGCGGGGCCCGCGGCTGCGGACGACCGTGACCCGCGGCCGGGGAGGGGTGGCGCCCGGCAGGCCGGCGTCCGGGGGGAGACCGGCGCGCAGGGCGGCCAGCCCGGCGGCGAACACCGCCGGGTCGCCGCCGACGTCGGGGTGGTGCGTGCGGATCCAGGCCCGGGCGGCCCGGCGGTGCTCACGTGCCGCCGGGCCGTCCGGGCCGGACGGCGCAGTCATGGGGTGCCGTCCGCGAGGGGGTCGAGCACGTCCTCGATCGCGACGTCGACCGGCGAGCCGGGTGCCAGCGGCGCGACCGCCGTCCGGACCTGGCCGGCCACCTCGCCGACCGGCACGCCGGTGCGGGCGACGACGTGCACCGCCACCCGCGCCGGGCCGCCCGGCGCGGGCCGGACGGCGACGCCGGCCACCCGCCGGCCCGGCAGGTAGCTGCCCGCCCCCGCGCGGCCGGCGGTCAGCCGGGCCACGGCGGGACAGGCGGTCACCGCGGCGGCCACCGCGTCGACGTCGACGCCGTCGACGAGGGCGGGAGCGGCCGGGGACGTCACGCGACGCGGCTGGGCTGCGGCTGCTGCTCGGTGTCCTCGTCGGTGGGCAGGTGCACGTCGTTGACGCTGATGTTCACCTCGACGACCTCGAGACCGGTCATCCGCTCCAGGCTGCTGATGACGTTGCGGCGGATGCCCGATGCCAGGTCGGCGATCGGGACGCCGTACTCGGCGACGATGTCGATGTCGACGGCGGCCTGGGTCTCGCCGACCTCGACCGAGACGCCCTGGGAGACGTTGGGGCCGCCGGAGCCGGGGATGCGCTCGCGGATGGCGCCGAAGGCGCGGGCGACGCCGCCGCCGAGCCGGTGGACGCCGTTGACCTCACGGGTGGCCATGCCGGCGATCTTCGACACGACGGTGTCGGCGATCGTGGTCCTGCCCTGCGTGGTGGTGAGCTGGGTGCCGCTGGTGGTCCCGGCGTTCTGCTTGGTGGCCACGGCGGTGCTGGCGCTGGTGGACGTGGCGGTGGGGGAGCTCATGGGTTTCCTCCTCAGGACCCGCGGTGCGGGATCGGATGACGTGGCACTCGGTAGGACACGTCACTTCCCGCTTCGTCACGGTGCCGCCCGGGATCGACGCTGTGAGCCACCTCCTCCGCTCGTGTCGGTACGGGCAGTGACGGACCAGTGTCACGGTGGTGTCGGACCTCGGGCCCGGGGGTGCCCGCACGCCGGGGCGCTGGGACAGTGGCCGGGTGCACGAGGGGGAGGGCTGACCGCGGCGGGAGCCGGGGACCGCCCGGACGACGAGGTCCCCGACGCCGACCTCGCGGCCCGGGCACGCGCCGGCGACGAGCGGGCGTTCGAGGTCCTGGTGCGGCGCTACCAGGCCCCGCTCCACCGGCTCGCGGTGCGGCTGCTCGACGACCGGCAGGAGGCCGAGGACGTGGTGCAGGACGTGTTCGTGACCGCGTGGCGGCGGCTGCCGGCACTGCGCGACGACGCCGCCGTCGGGGGCTGGCTCTACCGCAGCGCGACCAACCGCTGCCTCAACCACCTCCGGGACCGCCGCACGGTGCCCGACGCGGAGCTGGAACGGCTGCCCGACGCGCGTCCCGACGGGCGGCCGGAGCGGGTGGTCGAGGCCGCCGCGGGCGTGCACGCGCTCGCTGCCGCGCTGCGGCGGCTGACGCCCGACCAGCGCGCCGTCTGGGTGCTGCGGGAGCTGCACGAGCGGTCCTACGACGAGATCGCCGGGACGCTCGGCACCACCCCGGTGGCCGTGCGCGGGCGACTGGCGCGGGCCCGCGCGGACCTGGCGGAGGCGATGGCCCCGTGGCGCTGACCCCGGACGGCGCGACCCCCGCCGACGACGGTGCGGAGCCGCCGGTCCCCGACCTGCTGGCCGCCGCCACCGAGGCCGTCCGCCGCGAGGACGCCGCCCTGCCCCCGCCGCCCGACCTGCTGCGCCGGGTGATGGACGTCGTCCGTGCCGAGCCGCGGCGCCCGGGCCTCGCGCTCGTGCTGTCGGACACCCCGGGAGCCCGGGTCGAGGTGGCCGAGGCGGCCGCCGTCCGGGTGCTGCGGGCCGCGGTCGACGGGCTCGGGGACGTCCGTGCCGGCGCGTGCCGGGTCGCCGTCGACGCGACGGCCGGCGAGCGGGTGCTGCGGGTGACCCTCACGGTGACCGCCCGCGCCGGCGTGCCGCTGCCGGAGCTGACCGAGCGGGTGCGGGCCCGCGTGGCCGCGGCGGGGGAGGAGGCGCTCGGGCTGCCGGTGGCCGCCGTGGACGTCACCGTCGCGGACGTGACCTGAGCCGGCTCAGCGGGCGGTGGCGACCACGGCGTAGAGCGGGTCGCCGACGCCGGGCTCGGTGCGCAGCTCGACCACCGGCTCGGTGAACCGGCCGGTGCGGCGGACCAGCTCGGCGACGATCGTGCCGTGCTGGGCGTCGTCGGTGAGCAGCCAGCCGCGGACGGCCTTGGTGGGGAAGCAGCGGTCGGAGAAGGTGACGGCCAGCGTCCCGCCCGGCCGCAGCACCCGCCCGACCTCGGCGAGCACCTCGATCGGCCGGGTCAGGTAGTCGATCGACACGCAGCAGACGGCGGCGTCGACGTCGTCGTCGGGCAGCGGCAGCCGCGGGTCGGCGTTGAGGTCGTGCACGACCCGCTCGGTGGCGGCCGGGTTGGCGGCCAGCTCGTCGGCGTTCATGCCGAGCACCACGAGCTCGGCCGGCGGCGTGCGGAAGTGCGAGACCCAGGAGGACATCAGGTCGAGCACCCGGCGCGGTGCGCGCGCCGACCCGTCGATGCCCAGCTCGGCGTACAGGTCGCCGACGGCGGCGGTCGCGGCGTCGTCGATGTGCGTGACCAGCCGCGGCGGGCCGTAGAAGTCGGCGTCGGGCCGCTCGTCGTCGCGGGCGAAGAAGCCGGGTGGGAAGCCGGTGTAGGGGTCGTGGTGGTCGGCGCGGTCGGGAGCGGGGTCGGCGGACACCGCACCCAGTCTGCACCGGCGGGACCGCCGGCCAGCGGAGCGGCCCTCAGCCCACCGGGACCACCGCGGTGATCGTCACCGGGACGGTCGGTGCGCCGCCGCCGGGGCTGGGGTCGAGCGAGCCGTCGTTGCCGTTGGCCGCGACGACGTCCAGGACGGCCAGCCCGGCGTCGTCCACCGTGCCGACGACGGTGTAGTCCGGCGGCAGCAGGCTGTCGCCCCAGACGAGGAAGAACTGGCTGCCGTCGAGGCCCTGCCCGCTGTTGGCCATCGCGACGGTGCCGCGCCGGTAGGTCTCCGAGCCGTCGACGTCGGTGGGGAAGGCGTAGGTCGGCCCGCCGGCGCCGGTGCCGGTGGGGTCGCCGCACTGCAGGACCTGCAGGCCCTCGCTGTCGACCTCGCGGTGGCACGGGGAGTCGTCGAAGAACCCCTCCTCGGCCAGGTGCAGCGTGCTCGCCGCCGCGCAGGGGGCACCGGCCCGGTCGAGGGTCAGCGTGAGCTCGCCGAGCGTGGTGGTCACCCGCAGCGCCGCGGTGCCCTCCGCGGGGACCTCCTCCGGCGGCGGGGCGACCTCCACGGCGTAGGGGTTGCCCGACCGGGCGGCCACCCAGTCGCAGGTCGCCGTCTCCGCCTGCCCGCCGCTGCCGGCCGCGGCGTCCCCGGCGGCGTCCCCCTCGGAGGCCGCCGGGCCGGCCGCGGTGCCGCCGCACGCGGCCAGCGACAGCAGCACCCCGGCCAGCGCGGCGGCCGACGCCCGGCGGGTCACGCGACGACGGTCATCGAGGTGATGGTCACCGGCACGTTCGGCGCACCGCCGCCGGGGCTCGGCTCGAAGGAGCCGTCGTTGCCCGCCGCGGCGATCGTGTCGAGCACCGCGAGCCCGGTCTCGTCCACCGTGCCGACGACCGTGTAGTCGGGCGGCAGCTGCGAGTCGGTGAAGACGAGGAAGAACTGGCTGGCGGTGGAGCCGGGCGCCCCGCTGTTGGCCATGGCGATCGTGCCGCGGGGGTAGGTGGTCTCGGGCGTGACCTCCTCCGCGTAGGTGTAGGAGGGGCCGCCGGAGCCGGTGCCGGACGGGTCGCCGCACTGCAGCACGCCGAAGGTGGGCTGGTTGACCTCGCGGTGGCAGATCGTCCCGTCGAAGAACTGCTGCGAGGCCAGGTGGGTGAAGCTGGCCGCGGCGCACGGCGCCTTCGCGCGGTCGAGGGTGAGCGGGATGTCGCCCTGGCTGGTGCTCATCAGCACCGGGACGGTGCCCGTGGCCGGCGTCGAGGCGGGGTCGGGCGGCGTGCCGACGTCGACCAGGTCGGTGTTCCCCGAGGTGTCGGGCGCGTAGGTGCAGGTGACCGTGCCGTCGGCGTTCGTCGTCGCCGGGGCGGCGGTGGCCGCGGCGCTGCTGCTGGCGGCGGCGTCGGCGCCCGGGTCGTCCTCGCCCCCGAGGCCGGCCACCAGGGCCACCGCCCCGGCCACGAGCACGACGGCGACGACGGTCACCACGACGAGCAGGTTGCGGCGGCGCCTGCGGGCCAGCTCGGCACGCCGCTCGAGCTGCTTCTGCAGGCGGCGCTGCGCGGCAACCCGGCGCTGCTTGTTGGTCGGCACGGGTCGGACACTCCTCGGACGGACGGCTGCTCGGCGGGGCGTCGGGCCGCTGCGGCTCCCGGCCGCGCCGCGGTGCCCCGCTGGTCGGCCGCGAGTCTAGGTGCGCTCCCTGAGCGGCCCCGGTCGCCGGACCGGAGGGGCGCGAGGATCACCCGCGTAACCTGCACGGGTGCTCATCCGCTCGTTCCCGGCCGGCGCCTTCGGCACCAACTGCTACGCCGTCGCCTCCGGGCCCCGCTCGGAGTGCGTCGTGGTCGACCCGGGCATGGACGCGGTGGAGCCGCTGGCGCGGATGCTGGCCGACGACGGCCTCAAGCCCGTCGCCGTCGTGCTGACGCACGGCCACCTCGACCACACCTTCTCCGTCCTGCCGGTGTGCGACGGCTACGACGTCCCGGCCTACCTGCACCCGGACGACCTCGGCATGCTCAGCGACCCCGCGCGCTGGCACGGCCCGGCGCTGGCCCCGCTGATCACCGGCGTGCGGCTGCCCGACCCGTCGGAGGTGCGCCCGCTCGACGACGGCGCCGTCCTGTCGCTGGCCGGGGTGGAGCTGACGGTGCGGCACGCGCCGGGGCACACGCGGGGCTCGGTCGTGTTCTCCCTCGACCTCGGCGAGGCGCCCGGGCTGCTGGCCGGTGACGTGCTCTTCGCGGGCTCGGTGGGCCGCGTCGACCTGCCCGGCGGCTCCTGGGAGGCGATGCTGACCTCGCTGCGCGACGTCGTCCTGCCGCTGGCCGACGAGACGGTGGTGCTGCCCGGCCACGGCCCGGCGACGACGATCGGCCGGGAGCGGGCGACCAACCCCTACCTCGCCGAGGCCGGCGCGGCGGCGCCGGGGGGGCGCGGGCTGTGAGCGGTCTGACCGCGCCGAAGGGGACCTTCGACGTCCTGCCGCCGGAGTCGGCGCGCTTCCTCGCCGTCCGCGACGCGCTCACCGCGCCGCTGCGGCGGGCCGGGTACGGCTACGTCGAGACGCCGGTGTTCGAGGAGACCGCCGTCTTCAGCCGCGGGGTGGGGGAGTCCACCGACGTCGTGACGAAGGAGATGTACACCTTCGACGACCGCGGCGGCCGCTCGCTGACGCTGCGCCCGGAGCTCACCGCCGGGCTGGTGCGGGCCTTCATCGAGCACCGGCTGCACACCGGCGCGCTGCCGGTGAAGCTGTGGACGGTCGGCTCGGCGTTCCGCTACGAGCGCCCGCAGGCCGGCCGCTACCGGCACTTCACCCAGGTCGACATGGAGGCCCTCGGCGTCGACGACCCGGCGCTGGACGCCGAGGTCGTGGCGCTGTGCGTGCAGGGGTACCGCGACCTCGGGCTGACCGACTTCGAACTGCTGCTCACCTCGCTGGGCGACGCGACCTGCCGGCCGCAGTACCGCGAGCTGCTGGTCGAGTACCTGGCGGAGCTGGACCTCGACGAGGAGACCCGGCGCCGCGCGGAGATCAACCCGCTGCGCGTGCTCGACGACAAGCGGCCGGAGGTGCAGGCCCAGCTCGACGACGCCCCGCTGATGGTCGACCACCTCTCGGACTCGACGAGGGCGCACTACGACGCCGTCCGCCAGCACCTCACCGACCTCGGCGTCGCCTGGGCCGAGGCGCCCCGCCTGGTGCGCGGGCTGGACTACTACACGAAGACGACGTTCGAGGTCGTGCACCGCGGCCTGGGCGCGCAGTCGGCGATCGGGGGCGGAGGCCGCTTCGACGGCCTCTCGGCCGCACTCGGCGGGCCCGACGTCTCCGGCATCGGCTACGCCGTCGGCGTCGACCGGACGCTGCTGGCGGTGCAGGCCGAGGGGCTCGACGTCGCGGCCCCGGCCGGGGTGCAGGCGTTCGTCGTCCCGCTGGGCGCCGAGGCCAAGCGGCTGGCGGTGACGCTCGTGGGGCGGCTGCGCGCGATCGGGATCGCGGCCGACACCGTCTACGGCGACCGCGGGCTCAAGGGCGCGATGCGGGCCGCCGAGCGGTCGGGTGCCTCGCACGCGGTCGTCGTCGGCGACCGCGACCTGGCCGAGGGCGTCGGCCAGCTCAAGGACCTGCGCACCGGGGACCAGCGCGCCGTCCCGGTGGGCGACCTGTTCGAGGCGCTGCGGACGGCGGTGACGGGTTGATGGAGCAGAGGCCCCTCGGGCGGACCGGCGCGGAGGTCTCCGTCGTCGGCCTGGGCACGTGGCAGCTGGGCGGGGACTGGGGCGACGTCGACGAGCAGACCGCCGGCGAGGTGCTCGCCGCGGCGCTGGACTCCGGGGTGACGCTGCTCGACACCGCCGACGTCTACGGCGACGGGCGGTCGGAGGAGCGGATCCGCAAGGCCCTGGCCGACCGGGGCGCGCGGCCGTTCGTCGCGACCAAGGCCGGCCGGCGCGCCGACCCCTTCGAGGCGGCGTCCTTCACGCCGGAGGACCTGCGGGCCTGGGTCGACCGGTCGCGGCGCAACCTCGGCGTGGACACCCTCGACCTCGTGCAGCTGCACTGCCCGCCGCCCGCCGTCTACTCGGACCGGCGGGTGTACGACGCGCTGGACTCCCTCGTGGCGGACGGCGCGATCGCGGCCTACGGCGTGTCGGTGGAGACCGTCGCCGAGGGGCTGACCGCGCTGCAGCACCCGGGCGTGCAGACGATCCAGGTGATCCTCAACGTGTTCCGCCGCAAGCCGCTGGAGGAGCTGCTGCCCGCGGCCGCCGCGGCCGGCGTCGGGGTCCTGGCGCGGGTGCCGCTGGCCAGCGGCCTGCTGTCGGGCAGGTACACCGAGTCGACGACGTTCGCCGCCGACGACCACCGGAACTTCAACCGCAACGGCGAGGCCTTCGACGTCGGCGAGACCTTCGCCGGCGTGCCCTACGACGTCGGTGTGGCCGCGGCGCGGGAGTTCGTGGCGATCTGCGGCGACCGCACGCCCAGCGCCGTCGCGCTGCGCTGGGTCATCCAGCAGCCCGGCGTCACCTGCGTCATCCCCGGTGCCCGCTCCGTCGAGCAGGCCCGCGGCAACGCCGCGGCCGCGGACCTCCCGCCGCTGACCGACGCCGAGCTCGCCGACCTCGAGCGGCTCTACGACGAGCGCATCCGCGAGCACGTGCACGACCGCTGGTGAGCCGACCACCCCCCGACCCCGAGAGGCCCTCCTTTGCTCCGCACCCATGACGCCGGCACCCTGCGCGCCTCCGACGCCGGCTCCACGGTGACCCTCGCCGGCTGGGTGGCCCGCCGGCGCGACCACGGCGGCGTCGTCTTCGTCGACCTGCGCGACGCCTCCGGCTACGTCCAGGTCGTCGTCCGGGAGGAGGAGGCGCACGCCCTCCGCAACGAGTTCTGCGTGCAGGTCACCGGCGAGGTCCGGCAGCGCCCGGCCGGCAACGAGAACCCCGAGCTGCCCACCGGCGCGATCGAGGTGGCCGCGGCCGCGCTGACCGTGCTGTCGACCGCCGCGCCGCTGCCGTTCCCGATCGAGACCGACGCCGCCGCCTCCGACGACGTCCGCTACCGGTACCGCTACCTCGACCTGCGCCGGCAGGGCCCGGCCCGGGTGCTGCGGCTGCGCAGCGAGGTCAACCGGATCGCCCGCGGGGTCATGGCGCGGCACGGCTTCGTCGAGGTGGAGACGCCGACGCTGACCCGCTCGACGCCCGAGGGGGCCCGCGACTTCGTCGTCCCGGTGCGGCTGCAGCCGGGGAAGTGGTACGCGCTGCCGCAGTCGCCGCAGCTGTTCAAGCAGCTGCTGATGATCAGCGGCCTGGAGCGCTACTACCAGATCGCCCGCTGCTTCCGGGACGAGGACTTCCGCGCCGACCGGCAGCCGGAGTTCACCCAGCTGGACTTCGAGATGAGCTTCGTCGAGCGCGACGACGTGCTCGCCGTCGCCGAGGACGTCGTCGGCACGCTGTGGCGGGAGCTGGCCTCCTACGAGGTGCCCGAGATCCCGCGGATGACCTACCGCGAGGCGATGGACCGGTTCGGGTCGGACAAGCCCGACCTGCGGTTCGGCATCGAGCTCACCGAGCTGACCTCCTACTTCGCCGACACGCCGTTCCGCGTGTTCCAGGCGCCCTACGTCGGCGCGGTGGTCATGCCCGGCGGCGGGTCGCAGCCGCGGCGGGCGTTCGACGCCTGGCAGGACTGGGCGCGCTCCCGGGGCTCGCGCGGGCTGGCCTACGTGACCATCGCCGAGGACGGCACCCTCGGCGGGCCGGTGGCCAAGAACATCTCCGAGGCCGAGCGGTCCGGCCTGGTCCAGGCCGTCGGCGCGCAGCCGGGGGACTGCGTCTTCTTCGCCGCGGGCACCCGCCGGACCTCGCAGGAGCTGCTCGGCGCGGCCCGCAACGAGATCGCCCGGCGGCTGGAGCTCATCGAGCCCGGCTCCTGGTCCTTCCTGTTCGTCGTCGACTTCCCGATGTTCGAGCAGACCGAGGACGGCGACTGGACCTTCATGCACCACCCGTTCACCTCGCCCACCCCGGAGTGGCGGGAGCGGTTCCCCGAGGACAGGGGCGCGGCGCTGTCGGACGCCTACGACCTGGTGTGCAACGGCAACGAGCTGATGAGCGGCTCGGTCCGCATCCACGACGCCGCGCTGCAGGAGCGGGTGTTCGAGACCCTCGGGATGTCGCGCGAGGAGGCCCGGGAGCGGTTCGGCTTCTTCCTCGAGGCGTTCGCCTACGGCCCGCCGCCGCACGCCGGTGCCGCCCTGGGCTGGGACCGGCTGACCGCGCTGCTGGCCGGGGTCGACTCGATCCGCGAGGTCATCTCCTTCCCCAAGACCGGTGCCGGCTACGACCCGCTGACCGGTGCGCCGACGCCGATCACCGAGGCGCAGCGCAAGGAGGCCGGCATCGACACGGTGGCCGACGAGCCGCCGCTGCCGGGCCCCACCGACCCGACCGGCTGAGGGCGTCGCCTGCCTGCCTGCCCAGTTGATCATCGGGTCGTTACCGCTGACACGCGCCGACGCGCCGGCGCGAGCGGCAAGGACCCGATGATCATCTCCGAGGCGGCGGTCGGTCCACAGGCGTCGCCTCGTCCACAACCGGCCGCCACGGCCCGACCGGTGCCCGGGTCGACGGCACGGTCCCGGACGTGGACGACGTCGAACTCCCGCTGGTCTACACGTGGGTGCAGGCGCGGAGGGCCGGAGCGCGCCGCCGGCAGGTGGCTGCCGACGGGCACCGGCTGACGCGGGGCCTGTACCTCTCCCGGGCCGCGGACGACGGGCTGGCCACCCGCTGCAGTGCCTGGACCCGTCTGCTGCCACCGGACGCGGCCTTCGGCCTCGGCACCGCAGCGGCCCTGCTCGGGGCGGGGACTGACCCTCCACCTGAGGTCGAGGTCGTCCTGCGGCCCCGGCCGGTGCTCCCGCAGCGACGCGGGCTCGCGGTGCACGTCCGCGACCTGCGCGCGGAGGACGTGGTGGAGGCCGGCGGCCTGCGCGTCACCTCCGGTGCCCAGACCTTCCTCGACCTCGCCGCCCGCCTCCCGCCGGCCGAGCTCGTGGCGACGGGGGACGCACTCCTCCGCGCGGGCGCCCTGGACGCGGCCTCCCTGCAGCGGCGTCTCACCAGGGCCGGTCGGGTCCGCGGTGTGGTCAGCGCCCGGACCTGCGCGGGGTTGCTGTCGCCCGGTGCCGTGTCCCGGCCGGAGAGCCTGCTGCGGTACTGGCTGACCACCGGCGACCTGCCCGCGCCCGAGGTGCAGGTGCCGGTCCTCGACCGCCGGGGCCGGGTCGTCGCGCACGCCGACCTCGGTTACGCGCGGTACCGGGTGGCCGTCGAGTACGAGGGGCGGCACCACGCCGACGTCGGCCAGTTCGGCCGGGACGTCGACCGGTACTCGCTCATGGCCGCGGACGGGTGGCTGGTGCTGCGGTTCGCCGGACGGCACCTGGCGGGTCCGGCCGCCGTGGTCGGGCGCACGCGGCGGGCGCTGCTCAGCCGGGGATGGCGGCCGACGAGCCGATGACCGACGCGACGGCAACGCAGCTGTGTCAGGCGTCCAGGCGGGAGAGCTGGTCGGGGGTCAGCTGCAGGTCCGCGGCAGCGGCGGAGTCCTGGATGGACGCCGGCCGCGACGCCCCCGGGATCGGCACCACGACGTCGGCCTGCGCGAGGTGCCAGGCCAGCGTCACCCGGTACACCGACACGCCGAGCTCGTCGGCCACCTCCGCGAAGGCCGGCGCGGTCGACGGCAGCGACCCGGCCGCGCTCACCCCGCCGAACGGGCTCCACGGCAGGAACGCCAGCCCGTGCGCGGCGCAGTGCGCCACCTCGTCGGCCGAGAACCGCCAGCCCGGCGAGAACTGGTTCTGCACGCTCACCAGCGCCCGGCCGACGATCGACCGGGCGACGTCGATCTGCGCGACGTCGGCGTTGGAGACGCCGACCATCTGCACCAGGCCGTCGTCGGCGAGCTGCCGCAGCGCGCCCATCGAGTCCTCCCACGGCGTGTCCGGGTCGGGCCGGTGGAACTGGTAGAGCCCGACCGAGTCGACGCCGAGCCGCCGCAGCGAGGCCTCGCACGCCTGCCGCAGGTGGGACGGCGACCCGTCGAGCAGCCAGTCGCTGCCGCGCCGCGTGTGCCCGCCCTTGGTCGCCACCAGCACGTCGCGGGCACCGTCGCCGTAGGCCGCCAGCGCCTCGGCCACCAGCGACTCGTTGTGGCCGAACTCCGACTCGTCGTGGGCGTAGGCGTCGGCGGTGTCGACGAGCGTCACGCCGGCGTCGAGCGCGGCGTGCACGGTGGCGATCGCGTCCTCCCGGGAGGGTCGGTCGGTCTTGCTGGAGAGGGGCATCGCGCCCAGACCGATGGCACTGACGGGCACGTCCCCGATGCGTCGCTGCTGCACGGGAGGTGTCGTGCCCCGCGGGTAGCGTCGGCAAGCGTGACCAGCCTGTTCGACGACCCGGCGCCGGACGACGGCCCCGCCGGCGTCGACCCGGGCGCGCCGCTGGCGGTGCGCGTGCGGCCCCGCTCGCTCGACGAGGTGGTCGGCCAGTCGCACCTGCTCGGCCCCCGTGCGCCGCTGCGCCGGCTGGTCGAGGGCGACGAGCCGATGTCGCTGGTCCTCCACGGCCCGCCCGGCACCGGCAAGACGACGCTCGCGCACGTCATCTCGCTGGCCACCAAGCGCCAGTTCGTGCAGCTGTCGGCGCTCGACGCCGGGGTCAAGGAGGTCCGCGCGGTCATCGCGAGCGCCAAGCGCGAGCTGACCTACGCCGGCCGGCGCACGGTGCTGTTCATCGACGAGGTGCACCGGTTCTCCAAGACGCAGCAGGACAGCCTGCTGTCCGCGGTCGAGGACCGGATCGTCAGCCTGATCGCCGCCACCACCGAGAACCCGTTCTTCTCCGTGGTCAGCCCGCTGCTGTCCCGCAGCCTGGTGCTGGCCCTGCAGCCGCTGTCCGACGACGACGTCCGCACGCTGCTGCGCCGCGCACTGACCAGCGACCGCGGCCTGGACGGCGCGGTGACCCTCACCGGGGAGGCCGAGGACCACCTGGTCCGCATCGCGGGCGGGGACGGGCGCAAGTCGCTCACGGCGCTGGAGTCCGGCGCCGGGGCGGCGCTGGCGGCCGGGCAGACGGTGATCGACCTCGCCACGCTGGAGACGGCGGTCGCCCAGGCCGCGGTGCGCTACGACCGGCAGGGCGACCAGCACTACGACGTCGCCAGCGCGCTGATCAAGTCCATCCGCGGCAGCGACGTCGACGCCGCGCTGCACTACCTGGCGCGCATGGTCGAGGCGGGGGAGGACCCCCGTTTCATCGCCCGCCGCCTGGTCATCGCCGCCAGCGAGGACATCGGCATGGCCGACCCCACGGCGCTGCTCACCGCGGTCGCCGCCGCCGACGCGGTCGCCTTCATCGGCATGCCGGAGGGCCACTTCCCGCTGGCGCAGGCCGTCGTCCACCTGGCCACCGCGCCGAAGTCCAACGCCGTCACCACGGCCATGGGCGAGTCCGTCGCCGACGTGCGCGCCGGGCTGGCCGGCCCGGTGCCCGCGGGCCTGCGCGACGCCCACTACGCGGGGGCGAGGAAGCTCGGCCACGGCGGCACCTACGTGTACCCGCACGCCCACCCCGACGGCGTGGTGCCGCAGCAGTACCCGCCGGACGCCCTGGTCGGGCGGGACTACTACCGGCCCACCAACCGCGGCGCCGAGGCGACGATCGGGGCGCGGCTGGCGAAGCTGCGCGCCATCGTCCGCCGCTCCCGGTGACGGATCGGCCCGCGACTACTGTGACCACGCCGGGGCGGGGCGACCACCCCGGACAGCGACGAGCAAGCCGACGAGCAAGAGGAGACGCCGCGTGTCCGCAGGAGAGTGGGCCGGACTGATCGCCGCCCTGGCGCTGGTGCTGCTGGTGGTGCTGCTCGCCGTCCCGTTGCTCAAGCTGGGGCGCACCCTCGACGAGGCCACGCTGACCATCCGGCAGACGCGGGAGCAGAGCGGGCCGATCCTCAGCCAGGCGCAGACGACGGTGGCCCACGTCAACAGCAACCTCGAGCGGGTCGACGACATCACCGGCAACGCGGCCAACGTGTCGAGCAACGTCGCGGCGCTGACCAGCGTCGTCGCCGCCACCGTCGGCAGCCCGCTGATCAAGGTCGCCGCCTTCAGCTACGGCGTGCGCAGCGCGACGAAGAAGCGCCGCGAGGGGCAGGCGATCGCCGAGGCCGCCGCCCGTGACAAGGCCTCGCGCCGCGAGCGCCGCGGTGCCCGTCGCGATGCCCGGCGGGCCGCCTGATGCGCCGGCTGTTCTGGCTGGCCATGGGCATCACCATCGGTGCCCTCGTCGTCCGCAAGCTGTCCCGCGCCGCCGAGCGGATGACGCCCGCCGGCATCGGCGCCTCGATCGCCGACGGGCTGCGCGACCTCGCCGACGCCATCGGCGACTTCGGTGCCGACGTGCGCGCCGCGGCGGCGGTGCGCGAGGAGGAGCTGCGCAGCGGCACCGGCCTCGACGCACCGCTGCCCGAGCGCGACCAGGTCCAGCTGCCCGGACGGCAGCTGCCCGGTCGCCAGCTGCCCGGTCGCGGGGCCCACGCCGCCGACCGCTGACCTCCCGGCGGCGGCGCGCCTCTCCGCGCACCGCCGCCACCCCTCGCAGGAGACCCGAGTCCAGATGCAGACCGCCGAGATCCGCCGCCGCTTCCTGCAGCACTTCGAGCAGCGTGGGCACACCGTCGTCCCCAGCGCGTCGCTGGTGTCGCCGGACCCCTCGCTGCTGTTCACCGTCGCCGGCATGGTGCCGTTCATCCCGTACCTGACCGGCCGCGAGCCGGCTCCGTTCCCGCGGGCCACCAGCGTGCAGAAGTGCGTGCGCACCCTCGACATCGAGGAGGTGGGCAAGACCACCCGCCACGGCACGTTCTTCCAGATGAACGGCAACTTCTCCTTCGGCGACTACTTCAAGGACGGCGCGATCCGGCACGCCTGGGAGCTGGTGACCGGGCCGCTGGCCGAGGGCGGGCTCGGCTTCGACCCCGACCGCATCTGGGTGACCGTCTACCTCGACGACGACGAGGCCGCCGACGCCTGGCACCGCATCGCCGGGCTGCCCGTCGAGCGGATCCAGCGGCTGGGCAAGAAGGACAACTACTGGCACACCGGCGCCGACGGTCCGGGCGGCCCCTGCTCGGAGATCTACTTCGACCGGGGCCCGGAGTTCGGCCCGGACGGCGGCCCGCTGGTCGACACCGCCGGCGACCGGTTCCTCGAGATCTGGAACCTCGTCTTCATGCAGTACGAGCTCACCGACGTCCGGAGCAAGGAGGACTTCCGGGTCGTCGGTGAGCTGCCGAAGAAGAACATCGACACCGGCATGGGCATGGAGCGGGTCGCCTTCCTGCTCCAGGGTGTCGACAACATGTACGAGATCGACGAGGTCGCGCCGGTGCTGCGCCGCGGCGCCGAGCTCGCCGGCGTCACCTACGGCAAGGACCACGAGGCCGACGTCCGGCTGCGCGTGGTGGCCGACCACGTCCGCAGCGGGCTGATGCTCATCGGCGACGGCGTCACCCCCGGCAACGAGGGCCGCGGCTACATCCTGCGCCGCCTGCTGCGCCGCGCCGTCCGCTCGATGAAGCTGCTCGGCGTCGACACCGCCACCCTGCCCGAGCTGCTGCCGGTCTCCCGCGACGCGATGAGCGGCAGCTACCCGGAGCTGGCGACCGACTTCGAGCGCATCTCCGCGGTCGCCTACGCCGAGGAGGAGGCCTTCCGCCGCACGCTGACCTCCGGGACGGCGCTGTTCGACACCGCCGTGGCCCAGGCCAAGGCCGCCGGCACCCCGGCGCTGTCGGGCGAGCAGGCCTTCTCCCTGCACGACACCTACGGCTTCCCGATCGACGTCACCCTCGAGATGGCCGCCGAGCAGGACGTGACCGTCGACGAGGCCGGTTTCCGGGCGCTCATGCAGCAGCAGCGCGACCGCGCCCGCGCCGACGCCCGCGCCAAGCGCACCGGCTCGGTCGACGTCCTGGCCTACCGGCGGCTGCTGGCCGAGCACGGCCCGACCGACTGGCGCGCCTACGACACCCTGCGCACCGACTCCCGCGTGCTCGGGCTGGTGGCCGAGCTCGACGGCGAGGACGGCGGCCCGGCCGAGGCCGGCGCCGGCGAGGTCGTGCGCGTGGTGCTCGACCGCACGCCGTTCTACGCCGAGTCCGGCGGCCAGGTCGCCGACGCCGGCAGCCTGACCTGGGACGGCGGCCGCGCCGAGGTGCTCGACGTCCAGCGCCCGGTCAAGGGCCTGGTGGTGCACCAGGTGCGGGTGCTCGAGGGGGCGCTGGGCCAGGGCGCCGAGCTCACCGCCGAGGTCGACCGCGAGTGGCGGCTGTCGGCCTGCCAGGCGCACTCGGGCACCCACGTGGTGCACGCAGCGCTGCGCCAGGTGCTCGGCCCGCAGGCGCTGCAGTCGGGCTCCTACAACCGGCCCGGCTACCTGCGGCTGGACTTCGCCTGGCAGGGTGCGCTCAGCGCGCAGCAGCGCTCCGACATCGAGGACGTCGCCAACGCCGCGGTGCGCGCCGACCACCGGGTCCGCGCCTCCTTCATGACGCTGCCGGAGGCCCGGGCCATCGGCGCGCTGGCGCTGTTCGGCGAGACCTACGGCGAGCAGGTGCGCGTCGTCGAGATCGGCGGCCCCTGGTCGCGCGAGCTCTGCGGCGGCACGCACGTGGCCGGCAGCGCGCAGGTCGGCACGCTGGCGCTGACCGGGGAGTCCTCGGTCGGCGCGGGCTCGCGCCGCGTGGAGGCCGTCGTCGGGCTGGAGGGGTTCCGCTACCTCGCCCGCGAGCGCGACCTGGTCCGCCAGCTCGGCGAGCTGCTCAAGTCACCGACCGACGGCCTGCTCGACCGGGTGGGCGGCATCGTGTCCCGGCTCCGCGAGGTCGACCGCGAGATCGCCGAGCTGCGCGCCCAGCAGTCCCAGGCCGCGGCCGGCCAGCTGGCCGCGCAGGCGCGTGACGTCGGCGGGGTCGCCGTGGTCGCGGGGTCGCCGTCCGGGCTGTCGGGGGGTGACCTGCGCACGCTCGCCCTCGACGTCCGCGGGCGTCTCGGGGACCGCCCGGGAGTCGTCTTGCTCGCCTCGGAGTCGGGGGGCAAGGTGGCTCTCGTCGCGGCGCTCAACCCCGCCGCGCAGCAGCGCGGCCTGTCGGCGAACGACGTGCTGCGCGCCGCGGCCGGCCCGGTCGGTGGCCGCGGCGGTGGCAAGACCGACGTCGCCCAGGGCGGCGGTACGGACCCGGGCGGCATCCCCGCCGCCCTCCAGGCGGGTGAACAGGCGGTCGCGACCGCCGCAGGGAGGTGACCGGAGTGCCCGAGCAGCGCCCCGACGAGACCGGCGACATGGGCGAGCGGCGCGTGCAGGGCCGCCCGGCGGTACCCCCGTCGCGCCCGCGGCGGACCCCGCCGCAGCAGCCGGTGCACCACCCCACCGAGGCGATCGACCTGCGCGGGGCCTTCCCGCCGGTCCGCCACGAGACGACCGAGATCGACCTGTCGCAGGGCCTGCCCGCCGGCCTGCCGCTGCCCCCGCGGCGCTCCCGCCAGGGCCGCCGGCTGGGGCTCGACGTCGGCACCGTGCGCGTCGGCGTCGCGCTGTCGGACCCCACCGGCACGCTGGCCACCCCGCTGGAGACCGTGGAGCGCGCCCGCGACGGCGCCGACCTCGAGCGGATCGCGGCGCTCGTGGTGGAACACGAGGTGACAGAGGTGATCGTGGGGGAGCCGAGGCACCTCTCGGGTGCGTCGGGCGCCTCGGCGCGCGAGGCCCGTGCCTACTCTCGGGCACTCGCCGGGCGCATCGGCAGCGTGCCCGTGCACCTCGTCGACGAGAGGCTCTCCACCGTGACCGCAGCCAGTTCCCTGCGGGCGAACGGGCTCGACAGCCGTGCCCAGCGCCCCGTGATCGACCAGGCCGCCGCGGTGGTCATCCTCCAGGCCTATCTGGACGCCCAGCGGGGGCGCTCGTGACCGGTCCGGTGCCGCCGTTCGGGCGGGGCCGGCACGCAGGGCCCGACACCCTCGGTGGCACCGGCAGCCTGTGGGACACCCCGGGCCGCGGCCGGCCGGCCGACGTCCCCCCGACCTCCCGCCTCCCGGTCGGCCCCGTCCCCACCCACCCCGGCGGCTCCGGTCGCGGCGCGGGCCTGCTCGAGCGGGGCCTGCCGGTCCTCAGCGGCCGGCACTCCGCCCCCGGCGACGACGACCGCACCGGCCCGCTGCCCGGCGGCAGCCAGCCCATGCCGCCCGGGACAGGGCTCCCGCCCCGCCCGGCGGGCGCGTGGTCGCGGCTGCAGCGCCGCGACGCCGCCCCGCCCGACGCGGCGGAGACCCGCCACATCGAGGCCGTCGACGTGCCCACCCAGGCGCACCCGGCCGTCGATCCGCACGACTCCCCCGCGGCCACCCGCTGGGACGCCCACCGGGACGACGCGCACCCCGACGACGCGAACCCCGACGACCACTGGGACGAGGACGCCACCGGCGGGCTCGAGGTCATCGGCTCCGGTCGCGGCGACGAGGGCCGCCGGCGCGGCCGCCGCGCCCGCCGCGCGGCGCCGGCCGAGCACGCCGACGCCGACCACCACGACGACGACCACCACGGCGACGACGACCACCGCGACGTCCTCGGCGGCCACCACGACGACCACGGACGTGGTGCCCGGTCCGGACGCCGCCGTCGCAGCCCCCTGGCCAACCTGCTCGCGCTGGTCGTGCTCGCCGGCGTGATCGCCGGCGTCGTCCTCGGCGGACGGGCGCTGATCGGCCTGGTCAACCCCGCGGACGAGGACTACGCCGGCGCGGGCACCGGCACCGTCGAGGTGCGCGTCGGGGGTGGCGACACCCTCAGCGACATCGCCCGCACGCTCGTCGAGCAGGACGTCATCGCCTCCGCCGGCCCCTTCGTCGACGCCGCCGAGGCCGATCCCGACTCGATGGGCATCCAGCCCGGCGTCTACTCCCTGCGCGCGCAGATGAGCGGCCAGGCGGCGCTGGACCTCCTGCTCGACCCGGCCAGCCGGCTGGTCTCGCGGGTCACCGTCCCGGAGGGCTTCACCGTCGCGGCGACCCTGCAGCGCGTCGCCGAGGCCACCGGGCTGCCGATCGAGGAGGTGCAGGCGGCCGCCGCCGACACCGCCTCCCTCGGCCTGCCGGCCTACGCCGACGGCCAGCTGGAGGGCTTCCTCTTCCCGGCCACCTACGACGTCGAGCCCGACGACACCGCCACCGAGGTGCTGCGCGCCATGGTCGGCCGGTTCACCGAGGTCGCCACCGACCTGCAGCTCGAGCAGCGCGCCGCCGCGTCGGGCCGCTCGCCCTACGACGTGGTCGTCGTCGCCTCGATGATCCAGTCGGAGACCCGGCTGGACGAGGAGCGCCCGGACGTCGCGCAGGTGGTCTACAACCGGCTCGCGCAGGGCATCCCGCTCGGCATCGACGCCACGCTGGCCTACGGCCTGCAGAAGAACGGCAACGACCTCACCGTCACCGACCTGCAGACCGACAGCCCGTACAACACCCGCACGCGGGCCGGGCTGCCGCCGACGCCGGTCAGCTCCCCGGGCGAGGCGAGCCTCGAGGCGGCGCTGTCCCCGACCACCGGCGACCTCCTGTACTACGTCCTGGAGTCCGAGGACGGCCGGCACTTCTTCACCAGCGACTACGCGGAGTTCCAGGCCGCGCGGCAGCGGTGCGCCGACGCCGGCCTCGGGTGCGGTGGCTGACCGGCCGGTGCCCGCAGCCCCGTCCGCCGGCCGGGCGGCCGTCCTCGGCCGCCCGGTCACGCACTCCCTGTCGCCGCTGCTGCACCGGGCGGCCTACGCCGCGCTCGACCTGTCCGGCTGGACCTACGACGCGCTCGACCTCGGTCCCGAGGACCTGCCCGTCCTGCTGGCCGGCCTCGGCCCCGAGTGGCGCGGCTTCTCGGTGACCATGCCGTGCAAGCAGGCGGCGGTGGCCGTCGCCGACGCCGTCGAGCCGCTGCCCCGGCTGCTGGGTGCGGCCAACACCCTGGTGCACACCGCCGCGGGGTGGCGGGCGGAGAACACCGACGTCCACGGCGTCGGCATGGCGCTGCAGACCGGCGGGGTCGAGCGGGTCGCGCACGCCGCGATCGTCGGTGCCGGCGGGACGGCGGCCGCCGCGGCCGTGGCCCTGGCCGAGCTCGGTGCCGAGCACGTCGACGTCCTGGTCCGGGCGCCCGACCGCGCCGCCGACGTCGTCCGGGTGCTCGGCGCGCTCGGTGTCGCCGCGGAGGTCCGGCGGCTCACGCCGGGTGCCGTCGACGCCCCCGTGGTCGTCAGCACGGTGCCGATCGGCGCCCACCCCGACCTCGGCGGCCTCGGCTGGCGGGCCGGGCAGACGCTGCTCGACGTCCTCTACGCCCCCTGGCCCACCCCGGTGGCCGAGCGGGCGGCGGCGGCCGGCACCCGCGTCATCAGCGGCATCGAGGTGCTGTTCTGGCAGGCGACCGTCCAGGTGGAGCTCATGACGGGCCAGCCGGCGCCGATCGGCCCGATGCGCGCCGCCCTGGACGCCGCTCTCCCCGGGTGACCGTGCACCGGTGACCCCCGCCGTCCCCCGCGAGGTGCTGCTCGCGGCCGCCGTGCTGGCCGCCGTCCTCGTCGGGCCGCTGCTCGCCCGGGCCGCCGTCCGGCTGGCCACCCGCGACGCCGCCGCCCGGCCCTCGGCCGCCCGGGTGCTGGTCACCTGTGTCCTGCTGGCGGCCCTGCTGTGCGGCGCGGTCCTGCTCACCGGCGCCCGCCCGGCCGGCCTCGCGCTGGCCTGGGCCGCCGGCGCCGGCGTCGTCCTCGCGCAGGTCGACCTCGCCGTCCACCGGCTGCCCGACCGCGTCACCCTGCCGGCCGGGGCCGTGTGCGCGGCCGCGCTGCTGGCCGACGCCGCCCTCCTCGGCACCTGGCCCGCGCTGCTGCGCGCCCTGCTCGCCGGGGCCGCCGCCGGGGGCATCGCGCTGCTGGCCGCCCTGGCCGCCCCGGCCGGGCTCGGTCTCGGCGACGTCAAGCTGCTCGCCCTGCTCGGGCTGGTGCTGGGCTGGGCCGGGTGGGGCGTGCTGCTGGCCGGCGTCCTCCTCGGCCTGCTGGCCGGCGCGGCCGTCTCGCTGCTGCTGGTGGCCACCCGCCGGGCGGGCTGGCGCACCGCGCTGCCGTTCGGCCCGCCGCTGCTGCTCGGCGCGGCGCTCGCCCTGGCGGTGCAGGGCCCGCTGCCCTGAACCGGGCCGCCCTGCGCGATGACCGGGGTCCCTGATCGTCGCGCGTCCTCCCCGACGTCCCACGGTCGGGGAGGACGCTGCACGATCAGGGACCTGATCGTGTCGGCCGCGCCCCGGGAGGGCGCGAGCAGCCCGGCTGGCACAATCCCAGGCATGTTGCGCTGGCTGACCGCCGGTGAGTCGCACGGCCAGCAGCTCACCGCCATCCTCGAGGGCCTGCCCGCCGGCGTGCAGGTCCAGACCGCCGACCTCGACGTCGACCTGGCCCGCCGCCGGCTCGGTCACGGCCGCGGTGCCCGCATGTCCTTCGAGCAGGACGTCGTCACCCTGACCGGAGGCGTCCGGCACGGCGTCACCCAGGGCGGCCCGATAGCGGTGCAGGTCGGCAACACCGAGTGGCCCAAGTGGCAGACGGTCATGGCCGCCGACCCGGTCGACCCCGAGGTGCTCGCCGGCCAGGCGCGCAATGCCCCGCTGACCCGGCCGCGCCCCGGCCACGCCGACCTCGCCGGCATGCAGAAGTACGGCTTCGACGACGCCCGCCCGGTGCTCGAGCGGGCCAGCGCCCGGGAGACCGCCGCCCGCGTCGCCCTCGGCGCCATCGCGAAGGCCTTCCTGCGGCAGACGCTGGACGTCGACGTCGTCAGCCACGTCGTCGCCATCGGCCCGGTCGCCGTGCCCGACGGCGTGCTGCCCGGCCCGCAGGACAACCCGGGCATCGACGACGACCCGGTGCGCTGCGCCGACCCGGCCACCAGCGAGGTGATGGTCGCCGAGGTCGACGACGCCCGGAAGAACGGCGACACCCTCGGCGGGGTCGTCGAGGTCGTCGTCCACGGCCTGCCGCCGGGCCTGGGCAGCCACGTGCACTGGGACCGCCGGCTGGACTCCCGCCTGGCCGCCGCGCTCATGGGCGTGCAGTCGGTCAAGGCGGTCGAGGTCGGCGACGGCCTGGAGACCGCGCGCCGCCGCGGCTCGGTCGCGCACGACGAGATCGTCAGCGAGGACGGCCGGCTGCGGCGGGTCACCGACCGCGCCGGCGGCATCGAGGGCGGCATGACCAACGGCGAGGCGCTGCGGGTCCGCGCGGCGATGAAGCCGATCTCCACCGTGCCGCGGGCCCTGGCCACCGTCGACGTCGCCACCGGGGACGCCGCGGTCGCCATCAACCAGCGCAGCGACGCCTGCGCCGTGCCGCGCGGCAGCGTGGTGATGGAGGCGATGGTCGCCCTCGTCCTGGCCGACGCCGCGCTGGAGAAGTTCGGCGGCGACTCGGTGGCCGAGACCCGCCGCAACGCGCGGGCCTACCTCGACGCGCTGCCGTACCGGTGAGCGCGCCGCTGCTGGTGCTGGTGGGCCCCCCGGCCTCGGGCAAGACGACCGTCGGGACGGCGGTGGCGACGGCGCTCGGCGCTCCGTTCCGCGACACCGACACCGACGTCGAGGCCGTCGCCGGCACCACCGTCGCCGACCTGTTCATCTCCTACGGCGAGCCGCACTTCCGCGCGATGGAGGAGCAGGCGGTGGCCCGGGCGCTGGCCGAGCACGCCGGCGTGCTGGCCCTGGGCGGCGGCGCGGTGCTCAGCGCGGCCAGCCGGCAGCTGCTGGTCGCCTACGGCCGCGACGGCGGGACCGTCGTCCACCTCGACGTCGACCTGCCCTCGGCGGCCAAGCGGGCGGGTCTGGCCCGCGACCGCCCGATCCTCGGCGTCAACCCGCGGGCCATGCTGCGCACCCTGCTCGAGCAGCGCGCGCCGCTCTACGCCGAGGTGGCCACCGTCGTGGTGTCCACCGGCGGCCGCGACCCGCAGGACGTCGTCGCCGAGGTCCTCGCCGCCCTCCCCGCCGGAGCCGACCGGTGAGGCGCGTGACCGTCGCGGGGGACGAGCCGTACGACGTCGTCATCGGCCCCGGCGCGCAGGTCGAGCTGGGCCTGGTACTGGCCGGGACACCGAGGGCCGCCGTCGTGCACACCCCGCCGCTGGCGGCGCTGGCCGGGGCCGCCGTCGAGACGCTGCAGACCGCCGGGGTGGCCGCCGAGGCCGTCGTCGTCCCCGACGGGGAGGCGGCCAAGACCGCCGAGGTCGCCGCCGGCGTGTGGGACGAGCTCGGCCGCCTGGGGCTGACCCGCTCGGACGCCGTCGTCGGCGTGGGCGGGGGAGCGGTCACCGACCTCGCCGGGTTCGTCGCCGCCACCTGGCTGCGCGGCGTGCGCGTCGTCCAGGTGCCCACCAGCGTGCTCGGCATGGTCGACGCCGCCGTCGGCGGGAAGACCGGCATCAACACCGCCGCGGGCAAGAACCTGGTCGGCGCGTTCCACCCGCCGGCCGGCGTGCTGGCCGACACCGACGCCCTCGGCGGCCTGTCGGAGGCGGAGTTCCGCTCCGGCATGGCCGAGGTGGTCAAGTGCGGCCTCATCGCCGACGCCGGCATCCTCGACCTGCTCGACGCCGACCCGACCGGCCGCCGCGACACCGAGGAGCTCATCGAGCGGGCGGTGCGGGTCAAGGCCGACGCCGTGGGGGAGGACCTGCACGACACGGGCGTGCGCGAGTTCCTCAACTACGGGCACACGCTGGCCCACGCCATCGAGCGGGTCGAGGACTTCGGCTGGCGGCACGGCGAGGCGGTCGCCGTCGGGCTGGTCTTCGCCGCCGAGCTGGCCGGGCAGGCCGGGCTGCTGAGCCGCGCCGACGTCGACCGGCACCGCGACCTGGTCGCCGCGATGGGGCTGCCCACCCGCTGCGCCGGCGACTGGGCCGCGCTGCAGGCGGTCATGCGGGTGGACAAGAAAGCCCGGGGCGCGACGCTGCGGTTCGTCGTCCTGGACGGGCTCGGCAACCCGCGGATCCTCGCCGACCCCGACCAGGCCTGGCTCGACGCGGCGTGGGCCGCAGTATCGGAGACGACGTGACCATCCAGGTGCTCAACGGCGCCAACCTCGGCCGGCTCGGCACCCGCGAGCCGGAGAAGTACGGGACGACGACGTACGCGCAGCTGGTGTCACGGGTCGAGGAGGTCGCCGGGGAGCTCGGCGTGCAGGTGCAGGTCCGGCAGACCGACGACGAGGGCGAGCTGATCGGCTGGGTGCACGCCGCGGCCGACGCCGGGGACGCCGTCGTGGTCAACCCGGCCGGCTGGTCGCACACCTCCGTCGTCCTGCGCGACGCGCTCGCGACGCTGACCGCCCCGCTCGTCGAGGTGCACATCAGCAACATCCACCGGCGCGAGGAGTTCCGGCACCACTCCTACGTCTCGGGGGTCGCCGACGGCGTGATCGCCGGGCTCGGTGTGCAGGGCTACGAGCTGGCGCTGCGCTACCTCGCCGCGCAGGGCGCGCGATGAGCCGCGCGGCCGAGCGGCGGGAGCGGCTCCGGGCGACGGCGGCCGAGCGGGGGCTGGACGCCGTCCTGGTGACGAACCTGCTCAACGTGCGCTACCTGACCGGGTTCACCGGCTCCAACGGCGCGCTGCTGCTGCGCACCGACCCGTCCTCCGCCCACCCGGACCTCTTCGGCACCGACGGCCGCTACACCACCCAGGCCGGCACGCAGGTGCCCGACGTCGCGCTGCTCGTCGACCGCGGCACCGTCCCGGCGCTGGCCCGCGAGGCCGTGCGCGGGGGAGCGGGCCGGATCGGGTACGAGAGCCACGAGGTCACCGTCGACGACCTCGGCCAGCTGGAGCGCGTGCTCACCGACGGCGCGGCCGGCGCGGCGGTGCCCGAGCTGGTGTCGGTGCGCCGGGTGGTCGAGGAGCCGCGCGCGGTCAAGGACGCCGAGGAGGTCGAGTCGCTGCGCCGGGCGTGCGCGGTGGCCGACCTGGCGCTGGCCGAGCTCGCCGCCGAGGGCGCGCTGCGGCCCGGGCGCACCGAGCTGCAGGTGGGCCGCGAGCTCGACGCGCGGATGCTCGCGCTGGGCGCCGAGGCGCCGTCGTTCGAGACGATCGTCGCCGCGGGCGCCAACTCGGCGATCCCGCACCACCGGCCCGACGGGACCGAGCTGCGGCCGGGCGACCTCCTGAAGCTGGACTTCGGCGCGACCGTCGACGGCTACCACTCCGACATGACCCGCACCGTCGTCCTGGGGCACGCCGCCGACTGGCAGCGCGAGGTCTACGAGCTGGTCGCCGCGGCGCAGGCGGCCGGGCGGGCGGCGCTGGCCGTGGGCGCCGACGTCGTCGCCGTCGACGCGGCCTCCCGCGACGTCATCGCCGCCGCCGGCCACGCCGACCACTTCACGCACGGGCTCGGCCACGGGGTGGGGCTGGAGATCCACGAGGCCCCGGGCATCGGCCCGCTGGGCGCGGGTACCCTGGCCGCCGGCATGGCCGTCACCGTGGAGCCGGGGGTCTACCTCCCCGGCCACGGCGGTGTCCGGATCGAGGACACGCTCGTCGTCACGGCGGACGCGCCCGAGTTGTTGACCCTCACGAGCAAGGAACTGCTGGTCCTCTAGATGGCTACCACCAACGACCTCAAGAACGGCATGGTCCTCAACCTCGACGGCCAGCTGTGGGCCGTCACCGAGTTCCAGCACGTCAAGCCCGGCAAGGGCGGCGCGTTCGTGCGGACGACGCTGAAGAACGTGCTCTCGGGCAAGGTCGTGGACAAGACCTTCAACGCCGGCACCAAGGTCGAGACCGCCACGGTCGACAAGCGGAACATGACCTACCTGTACAAGGACGGCACCGACTTCGTCTTCATGGACGGCGACACGTTCGACCAGATCCCGGTGGCGGCGGAGACGGTCGGCTCGGGTGCGGACTACCTGCTGGAGAACACCGAGGCCGTCGTCGCCGTCCACGAGGGGACGCCGCTCTACGTCGAGCTGCCGGTGACCATGGAGCTCGTGGTCGAGCACACCGACCCGGGCCTGCAGGGCGACCGCTCCACCGGCGGCACCAAGCCGGCCACCCTGGAGACCGGCGCGCAGATCCAGGTGCCCCTGTTCGTCAACACCGGCGACCGGCTCAAGGTCGACACCCGCGACGGCCGGTACCTCGGCCGCGCCAACTGACGCCCGCCCGGACCTCCTGACATGGCCGCCCGCACCAAGGCGCGCAAGCGCGCCGTCGACGTCCTCTACGAGGCCGACCTGCGGGGTGCCGACCCGATCGAGCTGCTCCGGGAGCGGGTCGCCGACCCCTCGCCGCCGGTGCCCGACCACGCCGTCCGGCTGGTCGAGGGGGTGGCCGCGCACGCCGGGCGGATCGACGAGCTGATCGGCCGGCACGCCTCGGGCTGGTCGCTGGAGCGGCTGCCCGACGTCGACCGGGCGATCCTGCGGATGGCGGTCTTCGAGCTGCTCTGGGCCGACGACGTGCCCGACGCCGTCGTCATCGACGAGGCCGTGGAGCTGGCCAAGACGCTGTCGACCGACGAGTCGCCGGCCTACGTCAACGGCGTCCTCGGCGCCATCCTCGACGCCGAGGTGCCCACCTCCTCCTGAGCCCGGCTCAGGAGCGGCAGCCGGCCTCGGCGGCGGCCAGCATCGCGACCGCGCGGGCCCCGGCGTCGCGCCGCTGTGCGCGGCGCAGCGCCGCCCGGCGGTTCGCGGCCAGCAGGGTGTCGCGGTCGGACGTCGGGACGGGCGGGACGGTGCTCACGACTGCTCCTCGGGCTGCGCGTTCTCGGCGCCGCCGACGCTAGGTCCGCCCACCGACAGTTCCCGGTGCCGTCCCCGTGACCCCGCCCTCCCTCAGCGGGGGGAGCGGCGGCGGTCGCCCCAGTTCTCGTCCTCGTCGTCGAGGCCGGCGGCGCCGTTGTCCATGCCGGGGTTGAGCACGCCCCACTCGATGAGCCGGGTGGTCAGCTCGTCGGGGCTCATGTCGTAGATGATCGCCAGCGACTTGAGGTCCTCGGCGCGGATGGAGAGCACCTTGCCGTTGTAGTCGTGGCGCTGCGCCTGGATGGTCGAGGCGTAGCGGGCCAGCGGGCCGGCCTCGTCGGCGGGCAGGGAGCCCAGCGACTCGAGGTTCAGCACGATCTTCGTCGTCGAGGTGACCGCGGACGACGGCCGGGGGTCGGGCAGCAGCTCCGACACCGGCACGCCGTAGAACACGGCCAGCTCCGAGAGCCGCTGGACGGTCACCGCGCGGTCGCCACGCTCGTAGGAGCCGACGACCACGGCCTTCCAGCGTCCGTGGGATTTGTCCTCCACACCCTGCAGGGACAGGCCCTGCTGGTTGCGGATCGCGCGAAGTCGGGCACCGAGGGCCCGCGAGTAGTCGGTGCTCATGGGTGTCCGCTCACTGTCCGTCGTCGTGTCTGGCCGTCAGTCGTCACGCAGCGTACTTGCTGATCCGGAACGGCGACAGCGCCCGTCCCCTGGACGTGCATCCTCGGACAGCCTCCCCACCTGCGCACCCACGATGCGCGACGGCGGTCACACCATCGGGTGCAGTACGGTCGGCGGCGGTCCACCCACTCCTTTAACGACCCGTCCCGTGAGGCGGGGAAGGAGGCCTGATGGCCAGCTCGCCCGAGCCTGCCCAGAGCCAGTCCGCTCCCGGGGTGCTGCTCGCCCCCGCCGACGTCGCCCGCGTGGTCGACCGGATGGCCCACCAGCTGATCGAGAAGTGCGCCGGGGGCGGTGGGGTGGGTGAGGACGCAGCCGGTCTGGCCGACCTCGTCCTGGTCGGCATCCCCACCCGCGGCGCCCCGCTGGCCCGGCGGCTGGCCGCCCGCGTCGAGGCCTTCAGCGGCACCGCGGTCGACGTCGGCACCGTCGACATCACGCTCTACCGCGACGACCTGCGGCTGCGCGGTGTCCGCGCGCTGGAGGACACCGTCCTCCCACCCGCCGGGATCGACGGCCGGCTGGTCGTCCTCGTCGACGACGTGCTGTTCTCCGGCCGCTCGGTGCGCGCCGCCCTCGACGCGCTGCGCGACCTGGGCCGGCCGCGGGCGGTGCAGCTCGCCGTCCTGGTCGACCGCGGCCACCGCGAGCTGCCGATCCGCGCCGACTACGTGGGCAAGAACGTGCCCACGGCGCGCACCCAGCAGGTGCGGGTCCACCTGACCGAGGTCGACGGCACCGACGAGGTCCTCGTCACGGAGGGAGCCGCGTGAAGCGGCACCTGCTGGACGCCGCGGACCTCGACCGGGCCGACGCGACGCTCGTCCTCGACACCGCCGCGCAGATCGACCAGGCGCTGGCCGGCCGCGAGGTCAAGAAGCTGCCCACGCTGCGCGGCCGCACGGTGGTCAACCTCTTCTACGAGGACTCCACCCGCACCCGCATCTCCTTCGAGCTGGCGGCCAAGCGGCTGTCCGCCGACGTCATCAACTTCTCCGCCAAGGGCAGCAGCGTCTCCAAGGGCGAGAGCCTCAAGGACACCGCGCTCACGCTCGAGGCGATGGGCAGCGACGCGATCGTCGTCCGGCACGGCGCGTCCGGCGCCCCGCACCGGCTGGCGCACTGGGTCCGCGGCAGCGTCGTCAACGCCGGCGACGGCACCCACGAGCACCCCACCCAGGCGCTGCTGGACGCCTACACGATCCGGCACCGGCTGGGCCGCCTGGACGGCGTCCGGGTCGTGATCGTCGGCGACGTGCTGCACAGCCGGGTGGCCCGCTCCAACGTCTGGCTGCTGAGCACACTCGGCGCGCAGGTCACCCTCGTCGCGCCGCCGACGCTGCTGCCGGTGGGCGTCGGGTCCTGGCCGGTGGAGGTCTCCTACGACCTCGACGCCGTCCTGCCCAAGGCCGACGCGGTGATGATGCTGCGGGTTCAGGCCGAGCGGATGAACGCCTCGTTCTTCCCCAGCGCGCGGGAGTACAGCCGCCGCTACGGCCTCGACGCCCACCGCATGGCCGCGCTCTCCGACGACGCGATCGTCATGCACCCCGGCCCGATGAACCGCGGCATGGAGATCGCCGCCGACGTCGCCGACTCGGTCCGCTCGACGATCGTCGAGCAGGTCGGCAACGGCGTCAGCGTCCGCATGGCCGTGCTCTACCTGCTGCTCGGAGGCGCATCCTCGTGACCACGCTGATCAAGGGGGCGCGCGTCCTCGGCGGGCAGTCCGCCGACCTGCTGCTCGAGGACGGCCGGATCGCCGCCGTCGGGCAGCGGCTCGGCGTTACCGGGGCCGACGTCGTCGACGCCGGCGGGCTGGTCGCGCTCCCGGGCCTGGTCGACCTGCACACCCACCTGCGCGAGCCCGGCCGCGAGGACGCCGAGACCGTCGAGACCGGCAGCCGCGCCGCCGCGCTGGGCGGCTACACCGCGGTGCACGCGATGGCCAACACCGACCCGGTCGCCGACACCGCCGGCGTCGTCGAGCAGGTGTGGCGGCTCGGGCAGGAGGCCGGCCTGGTCGACGTCGTCCCGGTCGGGGCGGTCACCGTCGGGCTGCGCGGCGAGCGGCTGGCCGAGCTCGGCGCGATGGCCGACTCCGCCGCCCGGGTGCGGGTGTTCTCCGACGACGGGCACTGCGTGGCCGACCCCGCGCTCATGCGCCGCGCGCTGGAGTACGTCAAGGCCTTCGACGGCGTCGTCGCCCAGCACGCCGAGGAGCCGCGGCTGACCGTCGGCGCGCAGATGAACGAGGGCGACCTGTCGGCCCGGCTGGGCCTGACCGGCTGGCCGGCCGCCGCCGAGGAGGCGGTCATCGCCCGCGACGTGCTGCTGGCCGAGCACGTGGGCGCGCGGCTGCACGTGTGCCACGTGTCCACCGCCGGGTCGGTGGAGATCCTGCGGTGGGCGAAGTCGCGCGGCGTCCAGGTGACCGCCGAGGTGACACCGCACCACCTGCTGCTCACCGAGGCCTGCGCGCAGAGCTACGACCCGGTGTTCAAGGTCAACCCGCCGCTGCGCACCGACGAGGACGTGCAGGCCCTGCGCGCCGGGCTGGCCGACGGCACGATCGACGCCGTCGCCACCGACCACGCGCCGCACGCGGTGGAGGACAAGGAGAGCGAGTGGGCGCAGGCCCGGCCCGGCATGCTGGGGCTGGAGCAGGCGCTCTCGGTCGTCGTCGAGACGCTGGTGGAGCCCGGCCTGCTCGACTGGGCCGGCGTCGCCGACCGGATGTCGGTGCGCCCCGCGGCCATCGGCCGCCTCGACGGTCACGGCCGCCCGCTGGCGCCCGGCGAGCCGGCGAACCTGCTGCTGCTGGACCCCGCCGCCCGGGCCGTCGTCGACCCGGCCGCGCTGGCCAGCCGCAGCCGCAACAGCCCCTACGCCGGCCGGGAGCTGCCCGGCCGGGTGGTCGCCACGTTCCTGCGGGGGACGGCGACCGTGCGAGACGGGAAGGCAGTGCGTTGACAGACGCGATCCTCGTGCTCGAGGACGGCAGGACGTTCCGCGGCGAGGCCTACGGCAGCATCGGGACGACGGTCGGCGAGGCGGTGTTCGCCACCGGGATGACCGGCTACCAGGAGACGCTCACCGACCCCAGCTACGCCGGCCAGATCGTCACGATGACCGCGCCGCACATCGGCAACACCGGCGTCAACGACGAGGACGACGAGAGCCGCCGCATGTGGGTGGCCGGCTTCGTCGTCCGCGACCCCGCCCGCCGCCCGGCCAACTGGCGGGCCACCGGCAGCCTGGACGACGAGCTGCGCGCGCAGGGCGTGGTCGGGATCAGCGGCGTGGACACCCGGGCGCTGACCCGGCACCTGCGCGAGCGCGGCGCCATGCGCGCGGGCATCAGCAGCGAACTGGGTGGCCTGGGCGGGGATCCGGCCGGTGCGCTGCTCACCCGGGTGCGCGCCGCCGAGGGCATGGTCGGTGCCGACCTCGCGCCGCGGGTCAGCACCGCCGAGCCCTACGTGGTGCCCGCGGTGGGGGAGCGGCGGTTCACCATCGCCGCGCTCGACCTCGGCATCAAGACCGCCACCCCGCGCCACCTCGCCGAGCTCGGCGTCGAGACGCACGTGCTGCCCTCCACCGCGACGGCCGAGGACCTGCTGGCCGCCGGTCCCGACGGCGTCTTCCTGTCCAACGGCCCCGGCGACCCGGCCGCGGCCGACTACGCGGTCGCCGCGGTGCGCGGGGTGCTCGACGCGGGCCGGCCGCTGTTCGGCATCTGCTTCGGCAACCAGATCCTCGGCCGCGCGCTGGGCCTGGGCACCTACAAGCTGCGCTTCGGCCACCGCGGCCTCAACCAGCCGGTGCTCGACCGGGTCAGCGGCACCGTGCGGGTGACCAGCCACAACCACGGCTTCGCCGTCGACGCGCCGCTGGACCGCCCCACCGACACCCCCCACGGCCGGGTCGAGGTCAGCCACGTGGGCCTCAACGACGACGTCGTCGAGGGGCTGCGGCTGCTGGACGCGCCGGCCTTCAGCGTGCAGTTCCACCCGGAGTCGGCGGCCGGCCCGCACGACGCCGCACCGCTGTTCCAGCGCTTCGTCGACCTCATGGACGCCTCCCGCGGCGGCGGGCCGGCGGTCAGCCCGCCGACCACGGTCCGGCACAGCACCGGGGAGAACGCCTGATGCCCAAGCGCACCGACATCGCGCACGTCCTGGTCATCGGCTCGGGGCCGATCCTCATCGGGCAGGCCGCCGAGTTCGACTACTCCGGCACCCAGGCCTGCCGGGTGCTGCGCGCCGAGGGCCTGCGGGTCAGCCTGGTCAACAGCAACCCGGCGACGATCATGACCGACCCCGACGTCGCCGACGCCACCTACGTCGAGCCGCTGACGCCGGAGTTCGTCGAGCGGGTCATCGCGAAGGAGCGCCCGGACGCGCTGCTGGCCACCCTCGGCGGGCAGACGGCGCTCAACATCGCCATCGGCCTGTACGAGAGCGGCGTCCTCGAGCGCTACGGCGTCCGGCTGATCGGTGCCGACGTCGACGCGATCAACCGCGGCGAGGACCGGCAGATGTTCAAGGACATCGTCCGCTCGATCGGCGCCGACGCCCCGCGCTCGCGGGTGTGCGGCAGCGTCGAGGAGGCGCTGGAGACGGCGGAGGAGGTCGGCTACCCCGTCGTCATCCGACCCAGCTTCACCATGGGCGGCCTCGGCTCGGGCATCGCCACCGACGAGCCGATGCTGCGCCGCATGGCCGGCCACGGCCTGGCCGACTCCCCGGTGTCGACCGTCCTCATCGAGGAGTCGGTGCTGGGCTGGAAGGAGTACGAGCTCGAGCTGATGCGCGACCGCAGCGACAACGTGGTCGTCATCTGCTCGATCGAGAACGTCGACGCGATGGGCGTGCACACCGGCGACTCGGTCACCGTCGCCCCGGCGATGACGCTCACCGACCGCGAGTACCAGCGGATGCGCGACGTCGGCATCGCGGTGCTGCGGGAGGTCGGCGTCGACACCGGCGGCTGCAACATCCAGTTCGCCGTCCACCCGGACACCGGCCGGCTGGTCGTCATCGAGATGAACCCGCGCGTCTCCCGGTCGAGCGCGCTGGCGTCGAAGGCCACCGGCTTCCCGATCGCCAAGATCGCCGCGAAGCTGGCCATCGGCTACACGCTCGACGAGATCACCAACGACATCACCGGCGTCACCCCGGCGAGCTTCGAGCCGGCGCTGGACTACGTCGTGGTGAAGATCCCGCGGTTCGCGTTCGAGAAGTTCCCCGGCGCCGACCCGCGGCTGACCACGACGATGAAGAGCGTCGGCGAGGTCATGGCGATGGGCCGCAACTTCCCGGAGGCGCTGGGCAAGGCGATGCGGTCCACCGAGACGAAGGTGGCCGGCTTCTGGACCGGCCCGGAGGACGGGTCCAGCGCGGAGGAGCTGCTCGAGGCGCTGCGCACGCCGGTCGACGGGCGGCTCTACCTCGCCGAGCGGGCGCTGGCCGCCGGCGCCACGGTCGAGCAGGTGGCGCAGGCCAGCGGCTTCGACCCGTGGTTCGTCGACCAGATCGCGCTCGTGCGCGAGGTCGGCGAGGCCGTGCGCGACGCCCCGGCGCTGACCCCGGAGCTGCTGCGCCGGGCCAAGCGGCACGGGCTGTCCGACCGGCAGGTGGCCGCGCTGCGCCCGGAGCTGTCCGGGGAGGACGGCGTCCGGCTGCTGCGGCACCGGCTCGGCATCCGGCCGGTCTACAAGACCGTCGACACCTGCGCCGCGGAGTTCGCCGCCCGCACGCCGTACCACTACTCCTCCTACGACGAGGAGACCGAGGTCGAGCCGCGGGAGAAGCCCGCGGTGCTGATCCTCGGCTCGGGTCCCAACCGGATCGGGCAGGGCATCGAGTTCGACTACTCGTGCGTGCACGCGGTGATGGCGCTGCAGGACGCCGGCTACGAGGCCGTGATGGTCAACTGCAACCCCGAGACCGTGTCCACCGACTACGACACCGCCGACCGGCTGTACTTCGAGCCGCTGACCTTCGAGGACGTCCTCGAGGTGGTCGAGGCCGAGCGCGCGGCCGGGCCGGTGGCCGGGGTCATCTGCACCCTCGGCGGGCAGACGCCGCTGGGCCTGGCGCAGCGGCTCAAGGACGCCGGCGTCCCGGTGCTGGGCACCTCGCCGGAGGCCATCGACGACGCCGAGCACCGCGGGGCCTTCTCCCGGGTGCTCGCCGACACCGGGCTGACCGCCCCGAAGCACGGCACCGCCACGACCTTCGCCGAGGCGCGGGAGATCGCCGCCGGCATCGGCTACCCGGTGCTGGTCCGCCCGTCCTACGTGCTCGGCGGGCGCGGGATGGAGATCGTCTACGAGGAGGCCTCGCTGGAGGCCTACATCGCCAAGGCCACCGACGTCAGCCCCGAGCACCCCGTGCTGGTCGACCGGTTCCTCGAGGACGCCGTCGAGATCGACGTCGACGCGCTCTACGACGGCGCCGAGCTCTACCTCGGCGGGGTCATGGAGCACATCGAGGAGGCCGGCATCCACTCCGGCGACTCGGCCTGCGCGCTGCCGCCGATCACCCTCGGCTCGGCCGACCTGGCACAGATCCGGCGGGCCACCGAGGCGCTGGCCGCCCGCATCGGCGTGCGCGGACTGGTCAACGTGCAGTACGCGATCAAGGACGACGTCCTGCACGTCATCGAGGCCAACCCGCGGGCGTCGCGCACGGTGCCGTTCGTGTCGAAGGCGACCGCCGTCCAGCTGGCCAAGGCCGCCGCGCGGATCGCCGTCGGGCAGTCGATCGCCGAGCTGCGCGGCGCGGGCGTGCTGCCGGCGACCGGCGACGGCACCGACCTGCCCGAGGACGCCCCGATCGCGGTCAAGGAGGCGGTGCTGCCCTTCCACCGCTTCCGCACCGTCGAGGGCCACGGCGTCGACACGGTCCTGTCGCCGGAGATGAAGTCGACCGGCGAGGTCATGGGCCTCGACGACGGGTTCGGCACCGCGTTCGCCAAGTCGCAGGCCGCCGCCTACGGCTCGCTGCCCACCTCGGGGACGGTCTTCGTGTCGCTGGCCAACCGCGACAAGCGGGCCGCGGTCTTCCCGGTCAAGCGGCTGGCCGACCTCGGCTTCCGGGTCCTGGCGACGAGCGGGACCGCGCAGGTGCTGCGCCGCAACGGCGTGGCGTGCGAGGTGGTCGGCAAGTACAGCGAGGGCCCGGGCAACTGCGTGGAGCGGATCCTCGCCGGGGACGTCGACATCGTCGTCAACACGCCCTTCGGCTCGCCGGGCAACAGCGGGCCGCGGCTGGACGGCTACGAGATCCGCACGGCCGCGGTGACCGCCGGCATCCCGTGCATCACCACGGTGCAGGGGATGGCCGCGGCGGTGCAGGGCGTGGAGGCACTGCGCCGCGGCGACCTCGGCGTCCGCAGCCTGCAGGAGTTCCACGCGGCGCTCACCCCGCGCCCGTGAGCAGCCCCTCGCGCGGGGGCGGCGGCCCGGTCGAGGACGTGCGGGGCGAGCTGGTCGCCCGCGGGCTGGTTGACGGGCTGCCGCGGGCGTTCCTCGCCGGCGTCACCCGCTTCGCCCGCCCGCCGCAGGCCGAGCTCGACGGGCTGACCGCGGCCGCCGAGGGGCTCGCCGCCCGGCTGGCCGCGGGGGAGGCCGGCGAGGACGACCTGCCGCTGCTCACCCGCGTGCTCTTCTCCGCCGGCCACGGTGGGCTGCTGGCCGCCTGCGGGGTGCGGACGCCGTCCTACGACGTGCTGGGCTCCTACCGCGACAACCTGCGGACGCCGATCGGGCCGCGGCTGCCCGAGCGGCCGCGCGCGGGCGACCGCCGCTGGCGGGTGCTCGGCCGCGACGTCGGGTTCCCGGTCGGCGTGCCCGCGTGCGTGCTGAACGGCGGCGAGGAGTGGGTGCGCCTCCACGCCGGCAACGGCTTCAGCGTGCTCACCTACAAGACGGTGCGCAGCCGCGCCCACGAGCCCAACGCGCAGCCGAACTGGACCTTCGCGCCCCGGCCGCCGGGCGACGTGGTCGTCTCCGACCCGTGGGACTGGGTCGAGCCCGGCTCGCCGGGCGTCAGCACGGTCAACTCCTTCGGCGTCCCCTCGCCGGCGCCGGAGGAGTGGGGGCCCGACCTCGAGCGGTCGCTGGCCGCCGTGGACGACGACCAGCTGCTGCTGGTCAGCGTCATGGGGGAGGGCGACGGGACGGCCCTGGTCGACGACTTCGCGCGGACGGCGCTGCTGGCGCAGGAGGCCGGCGCGACCGTGGTCGAGCTCAACCTGTCCTGCCCCAACACGCTGGCCGCGACCGCCGACGGCGTGAAGCCGCCGCTGTGCCTGGACGCCGGGGCGACGCTCGCCGTGGTCGAGGGCGTGCGTCGGGCGCTGGACGACCGCACCGGCCTGGTGGCCAAGCTCTCCTGGCTCGACGAGCAGCGCCTGGCCGCGCTGGTGCCGCGGCTGGGCCCGCTGGTCGACGGCGTGGCGGGCATCAACACCGTGCCGAGCCGGGTGGTGCGCAGCGACGGGGAGCCGACGTTCCCCGGCCGCGCGGTGGCGGGGTTGTCGGGCGCCGCGGTCCGCGGGCCCGCTCTCGACCTCACCCGCCGGCTGGTCGCGCTGCGCGAGGCCGGCGGGCACTCCTTCGCCGTGCTGGCGATGGGCGGGGTCACCGACGTCGCCTCGTTCGCGGCGCTGTACGAGGCGGGCGCGGACGCCGTCCAGTCGGCCTCGGGCGCCTTCGCCGACCCCTTCCTCGCCCGCGACTGCATCGCCGCGCTCGGCGACACCCTGCCGCGGGCGGTGGCCCGGTGAGCGCGCCGTTCGGGCAGCGGCTCGCCGACGCGGTGGCCGCCCGCGGGCCGCTGTGCGTCGGCATCGACCCGCACGTGCCGCTCCTGGAGCGCTGGGGCCTGCCCGACGCCCCGGAGGGGCTGGCCCGCTTCACCGACGCCGTCGTCGACGCGCTGGCCGGCGAGGTCGCCGTCCTCAAGCCGCAGATCGCCTTCTACGAGCGGCACGGCTCGCGCGGCCTGGCGGTGCTCGAGGACGCCGTCGCCCGGGCCCGCGCGGCCGGGGCGCTGGTGCTGCTCGACGCCAAGCGCGGCGACATCGGCTCGACGATGGACGCCTACGCCGAGGTGCTGCGCCCCGGCCACCCGCTGGCCGTCGACGCGCTGACCGTCAGCCCCTACCTCGGCCCCGGCTCGCTGCAGCCGGCCGTCGACACCGCGCGCCGGCACGGCGGCGGCCTCTTCGTGCTGGCCAGGACGTCCAACCCCGACGCCGGCACGCTGCAGCACGCGCTGGTGGGGGAGCGGACCGTCGCGCAGGCCGTGGTCGACGCCGTCCGCGGCTGGAACACCCCCGGCTGGGTGGTCGGCGACCCGCTGCCCGACCTGGGCGCGGTGCAGGACCTGTCCAGCCGCTGGGGCGCCGCGACCGGCAGCGTCGGCGTCGTCATCGGGGCGACGCTGCGCGACCTCGACGTCGACCTCGACGGCCTCGGCGGGCCGGTGCTCGCGCCCGGCCTCGGCGCGCAGGGCGGCTCGGCGGCCGACCTGCGCCGCCTCTTCGGCACCGGCCGGGCCGTCGTCCCCACCGTCTCCCGCGACGTGCTCGCCGCCGGGCCGGACCCCGCCGCGCTGCGCGCCGCCGCCGCCCGGTGGGCGGCGGAGCTCACCGCCTGAGGCGCCCTGCCGCAGGTGGACGCAGCACCCGGTCGGTGGTCCGCGGGGGCCCGACCCACCCCTCCGGGCCCCCGCGCACGGGCACACCGGCGTGTCGCCGTCCTGGCGTGTCCCGGACGGCCGGGAGAACGAATGCGTTTCGTATACTTGCTGAACAGGAGCCATTCCGGAGCGTGACGGCGAGGTCGCACGCTGCGTGATCGGCGGTCGGCGGAGAGATCGAAGACGTGCGCCGGTGTGGGCGTGACCTGCGGATTCCCGGTTACTAGGTTGATCGCCGGGCTCGAGACCACGGGCACCGACAACCCCTCGAGACAGCGCACAGAGACGCCGGGGCCGTCCCCGGCGACGACACGATCGGACGCACCATGCCCCTCCCTGACCTGTCCCCGGAACAGCGCGCCGCCGCGCTGGAGAAGGCCGCTGCCGCCCGCAAGGCGCGCGCCGAGCTCCGCGAGCGGCTCAAGAGCAAGGGCACCACGGTCGGTGACGTCCTCCGCCAGGGCGAGACCGACGAGGTGATCGGCAAGATGCGGGTCTCCGCGGTCCTGGAGAGCCTGCCCGGCGTCGGCAAGGCACGGGCTGCGAAGATCATGGAGCGGCTCGAGATCTCCCCGACCCGCCGGGTGCGCGGCCTGGGCGCCAACCAGCGCCGGGCGCTCGAGTCGGAGTTCGGCGGCGAGCAGGTGGTCGCCGAGCAGGTGCCCGCCGACTCGACCGCCTGACCGGGAGCGCACCCGACACCCGCTCCACGACGCCGGCAGTACGGACGAGGACGACGCGTTGCCCAGTGCCCCCCAGCCCCCCGCCCCGGCGCGCCTGACGGTGCTCTCCGGCCCCTCGGGGGTCGGCAAGGGCACCGTCGTCGCCGAGCTCCGCCGCCGGTACCCCGAGGTGTGGGTGTCGGTGTCGGTGACCACCCGGGCCCGCCGGCCCGGTGAGGTGGACGGGGTGCACTACTCCTTCCTCACCGACGCCGAGTTCGACCGGCTGGTCGCCGAGGACGGCCTGCTGGAGTGGGCCGAGTACGCCGGCAACCGCTACGGGACGCCGGCCGCCCCGGTGCGCGAGCGACTCGCCACCGGGGCGCTGGCGCTGCTCGAGATCGAGCTGCAGGGCGCCCGCCAGGTGCGCGCCCGCGCTCCGGAGGCGCAGCTGGTCTTCCTCGCGCCGCCGTCGTGGGCCGAGCTGGAGAGCCGGCTGGCCGGCCGCGGCTCCGAGCCGCCGGCGGTGCAGGAGCGCCGGCTGGCCATCGCGCAGGCCGAGCTGGACGCCGCGGGGGAGTTCGACGCCGTGGTCGTCAACGACGACGTCGCCCGGGCCGCCGACGAGTTGGTAGGCTTGCTGACTGCGCCGTCGCCCGGTAGAGCGGTCGGCGCCTCCGAGTGACCGGGCCGTCCGAGGCCCCACCACTCCCGCCGATCGAACGAGGAGCACGCCCGCCCGTGTCCGGAGTCGCACCCGCCCCCGAGGGCATCACCAACCCGCCGATCGACGAGCTGCTCGAGCGCACCAGCAGCAAGTACGGCCTGGTGATCTTCGCCGCCAAGCGCGCGCGGCAGATCAACGCCTACTACAGCCAGCTCTCCGAGGGACTGCTCGAGTACGTCGGCCCGCTGGTCGACACCGCTCCCCAGGAGAAGCCCCTCTCGATCGCGCTGCGCGAGATCAACGAGGGCCTGCTCACCCACACCGCCGGCGAGAACTGAGCAAGGACCCCGGTCCCCCTCACCCCTCGCGAGCTCGGGGCGAGCCTCTGGACCGGGGCCGCGGCTGGTGGCGTCACACCTGGCGTTCCGGTCCCTTGCGAGTGACGACGCCCCTGGCCTGTGCCAGGGGCGTCGTCGTGTGTGCGGGAGGATCGTTCGCATGAGCCGGATCGTGCTGGGCGTGGGCGGCGGCGTGGCCGCGTACAAGGCGGCGCTGCTGCTGCGGGCGCTGACCGAGGCGGGCCACGAGGTGCGGGTCGTGCCGACCGAGTCGGCGCTGCACTTCGTCGGCGCGGCCACCTTCGAGGCGCTGTCGGGCAACCCCGTCACCACCGACGTGTGGTCGCACGTCCCCGAGGTCGCCCACGTCCGGATCGGGCAGACCGCCGACCTCGTCGTGGTCGCACCCGCCACCGCGGACCTGCTCGCCCGCGCCGCCGCCGGCCGCGCCGACGACCTGCTCACCGCCACGCTGCTGACCGCGCACTGCCCGGTCGTGTTCGTCCCCGCCATGCACACCGAGATGTGGCTGCACCCGGCCACCCAGGACAACGTCGCCACGCTGCGCCGCCGCGGGTCGATCGTGCTGCCGCCCGCGGTCGGCCGGCTGACCGGCCCCGATTCCGGCCCGGGCCGGCTGCCCGAGCCCGCCGACGTCGCCGCGCTGGCGCAGGTCGTGCTCACCGCGGGCGCCGGCGTGCTGCGCGCCGACCTCGCCGGCCGCCGCGTGGTCGTCAGCGCCGGCGGCACCCGCGAGCCGCTGGACCCGGTGCGCTACCTGGGCAACCGCTCGTCGGGCCGGCAGGGCTGGGCGCTGGCCCGGGTCGCCGCCGCCCGCGGTGCCGAGGTCGTGCTGGTCGCCGCCAACGTCGACGCGCCGGCCCCCTTCGGCGTGCGCGTCGTGCCCGTGGGGACGGCGGAGGAGCTGCGGACCGCGGTGCTGGCCGAGGCCCCGGACGCCGACGTCGTCGTCATGACCGCCGCGGTCGCCGACTTCCGGCCGGCCACGGTCGCGGCCACCAAGCTGAAGAAGAAGGACGACCCCTCCGAGGTCCCCGACGTGCCGCTGGTGCGCAACCCCGACGTGCTCGCCGAGCTGGTCACCAAGCGCACGCCCGGGCAGCTGGTGGTCGGGTTCGCCGCCGAGACCGGCGACGAGGCCGGCGACGTGCTCGCCCACGCCCGCGCCAAGCTCGCCCGCAAGGGCTGCGACCTGCTCGTGGTCAACGACGTCTCCGGCGGCGGCGTGTTCGGCCGGCCCGACAACGCCGCGGTCGTGCTCGCCGCCGACGGCAGCGCCACCGAGGTCCCGCGCAGCAGCAAGGACGCCGTGGCCGCGGCCGTGTGGGCGACCGTCCTGCCGCGGCTGCCCTGAGCCGCCGCCCGCCCCGACCACCGCCTCCTCGACCCCCGCGCGCTGCCGCCCGCCGGGCCACGCCGGTAACGTCACCGGGTGGCCGGGGCGAACCCGGCCGCGACCTCGTTCCCCGAGGGACCCCGTCACCGAAGCAGGGAGAACCGAGTGCCACGCCGCCTCTTCACGTCCGAGTCGGTGACCGAGGGCCACCCGGACAAGATCGCCGACCAGATCAGCGACGCGATCCTCGACCAGATGCTCGGGCAGGACCCGCGCAGCCGGGTCGCCGTCGAGACGATGATCACCACCGGCCAGGTGCACATCGCCGGCGAGGTCACCACCGCCGGCTACGTCGACATCGCCGACGTCGTCCGGAGGACCATCCTCGGCATCGGCTACGACTCCTCGCGCAAGGGCTTCGACGGTGCCTCCTGCGGGGTCAGCGTCTCCATCGGCGCCCAGTCGCCCGACATCGCGCAGGGCGTCGACACCGGCTACGAGGCGCGCACCGCCGGCGACACCGAGGACGCGATCGAGCGGCAGGGCGCCGGCGACCAGGGCCTGATGTTCGGCTACGCCACCGACGAGACCCCCGAGCTGATGCCGCTGCCGATCGCGCTGGCCCACCGGCTGGCCCGTCGGCTCTCGGCGGTCCGCAAGGACGGCTCGGTGCCCTACCTGCGGCCCGACGGCAAGACCCAGGTCACCGTGGTCTACGAGGACGACCGGCCCGTCGGTGTCGACACCGTGGTCGTCTCCTCGCAGCACGCCGAGGACATCTCCATCGAGCAGCTGCTCACCCCGGACGTCGAGGAGCTCGTCGTCGAGCCCGAGCTCGCCGCCCTCGGCCTGCCCACCACCGGTCACCGGCTGCTGGTCAACCCGACCGGCAAGTTCGTCATCGGCGGCCCGATGGGCGACGCCGGCCTGACCGGCCGCAAGATCATCGTCGACACCTACGGCGGCATGGCCCGCCACGGCGGCGGCGCGTTCTCCGGCAAGGACCCGTCGAAGGTCGACCGGTCGGGCGCCTACGCGATGCGCTGGGTGGCGAAGAACGTCGTCGCCGCGGGACTGGCCCGCCGCTGCGAGGTGCAGGTGGCCTACGCCATCGGCGCGGCCCACCCGGTGGGTCTGTTCGTCGACACCCACGGCACCGGCACTGTCGCCGACGACGTCCTCGAGAAGGCGGTCACCACGGTGTTCGACCTGCGCCCGGGCGCCATCGTGCGCGACCTGGACCTGCTCCGGCCGATCTACGGGCCGACCGCCGCCTACGGCCACTTCGGCCGCACGGACGTCGAGCTGCCCTGGGAGCGCACCGACCGCGTCGAGGCGCTGCGCTCCGCCGTCGGCGCGTGAAGGACCCCACTGCCCCCCGCCACTCGCAGGCTCGCGGCGGGACCCTGCAGTGGGGCCGCCGGCGTGCGCCACTCAACCTCAACGGGTCGTTGACAACGACTCGTTGAGGTCCCAGCCTGGTCGTCGTGGCCCCCGCCGACGACGACCAGGCCCGCGCGGCACGCGAGGCGGGTGCCCGTGCCCTCCTCCTCGGGGCGGGTGCGGCCGACCTGCCCCGGCCGCCGTGGCTGCACGGCACCCAGCCGCCGTCGGCGGCCGACCTCGTCCGGTTCGCCCTGTGGCGGGCCGGGGGAGAGGGCGCCGACCACGACGTGCTGCTGGCCGCCCTCGCGCTGCTGCCCGCCGTCCGCGCCGAGGCCGACCAGCTCGAGGCGGGGCTCCTGCTCACCGCGCGCGCCGCCGGCCTGTCCTGGCCGCGCATCTCCGCCGCCCTCGGGCTGGCCTCCCCGCAGGCCGCGCAGCAGCGCCTCGACCGGGTGAGCGGCCGCGTCGGGGAGCGCTCGTGACGCCGCACGCGAGCCCGGTCGAGGACCTCGCGCTGCACGGCGTCCGGGTGCTGGGCTTCCCGACGACCGCGCGCGTCGCCGGCCGCTTCCGGCTCGACCACGACGCCGTCGAGGAGGCCCTGCTCGACGCCGAGGCGCGCGGCTGGGTGCGCCGGCTCTCCTTCGGCGGCGGCACGGGCTGGTCGCTGAGCGACGCCGGCCGCGGGGAGGGTGAGCGCCGGCTCGCCGCCGAGCTGGACGCGCTCGGCGTCCGCGACGAGGTCGCCGGCGTGCACGCCCGCTTCCGGCCGCTCAACCGCCGCTTCGGCGCCGCGTGCACCGACTGGCAGGTGCACCCGACCCGGCTGGACCCGATGGCCCTCAACGACCACACCGACTGGCGCTGGGACGAGCGGGTGCTGCGGACCCTGACCTCGGTCCAGGGCTCCTTCGCCGCCCTCTGCGCCGAGCTGGCCGCCCGGCTGGCCCGCTTCGAGGGCTACGCCGGGCTCTACGACGCGGCCCTGCGCCGGGTGGGTGCCGGCGAGCGCGGCTGGGTCGACGGCCACGACCGGGACTCGCTGCACCTGGTCTGGATCCAGTTCCACGAGGACCTGCTGGCCACCCTGGGCATCCCGCGCGGCACCGACGCCTGAGCCGCGCCGGTCCTGTCGCCGCCCCTCGGTAGCGTGCCGGGACGTGCCGCCCGTCCCCGACGACCCCGCTCCCGAGCGGGCGGGAGCCCCTGCGCCGCGGGTGGCCCGGGTCGTCGTCGACGTGCCCCTGGCCCACCTCGACCGCACCTTCGACTACGCCGTCCCCGACACCATGGCCGGCGAGGTCCGGGCCGGCTGCCGGGTGCGGGTGCGCTTCGCCGGGCAGCTGGTCGACGGCGTGGTGCTCGAGCTGGCCGACTCCAGCGACACCGGCCGGGAGCTGGCGCCGCTGGCCAAGCTCGTCTCCTCCGAGCCGGTGCTGACCCCGGAGGTGGCCACGCTGGCCCGCTCGGTCGCGCAGCGGTGGGGAGGCACGCTGACCGACGTCCTGCGGCTGGCCCTCCCACCGCGCCGCGCCGCCGCGGAGAAGCGCCCGCCGGCCGAGCCCCCGCCGCCGCCGGAGCCGCCGGACCCGGCCGGCTTCGCCCGCTACCCGGCCGGCACCTCGCTGCTGGCCGCCGTCGCCACGGGCCGGCCGGCCCGCGCGGTGTGGACGGCCCTGCCCGGGGAGGACTGGCCGGCCCGGCTCGCCGAGCTGTGCCGGGCGGCGCTGTCGGGCGGGCGCGGCGCGCTGGTCGTCGTCCCCGACGGCCGCGACCTCGACCGGCTGGCGGCCGCGGCCGGCGCCACGCTGCCGCAGGGGGCCTTCGTCGTGCTGCGCGCCGACGCCGCGCCCGACGCCCGCTACCGCCGCTTCCTCGACGCCGCCCGCGGCAGCGCGAAGGTGGTGCTCGGCACCCGGGCGGCGGCGTTCGCGCCGGTCGCCGACCTCGGCCTGGTGGCGATCTGGGACGACGGCGACGACCTGCACGCCGAGCCCCGCGCCCCCTACGCCCACGCCCGCGACGTGCTCCTGCACCGCGCGCACCTCGCCTCCTGCGCCGCCGTCGTCGCGGCGACCGCGCGCACCGCCGAGGCCGCGCTGCTCGTGGCCAGCGGCTGGGCGCACGAGCTGGCCGCCGACCGCGCCACCCTGCGCGCCGCAGCGCCGCGGGTGCAGGCGCTCGGCGAGGACCACGAGCTGGCCCGCGACCCCGCCGCGCGCACCGCGCGGCTGCCCAGCCTCGCCCACCGGGTGGCCCGCCAGGCGCTCGCCGACGGCGCCCCGGTGCTGGTCCAGGTGCCCCGCGCCGGCTACGCGCCCGGGCTGTCGTGCGAGCGCTGCCGCGCGCCGGCCCGGTGCGCGGTGTGCTCGGGTCCCCTGGGCATCGCGCCGGCGCCCGGCCCCGGCGGCTCGCGGGTGCCCGCCTGCCGCTGGTGCGCCCGCCCGGCGGCCACCTTCGACTGCCCGCACTGCCACGGGACGAAGCTGCGGGCCTCCGTCGTCGGGGCTGCGCGCACCGCCGAGGAGCTGGGCCGGGCGTTCCCCGGGGCCGCCGTCCGGGTCTCGGGGCGGGGCTCGGGCGTGCTGCCGTCGGTGTCCGGTGGGCCGTCCCTCGTCGTCGCCACGCCCGGCGCCGAGCCGGTGGCCGAGGGGGGCTACGGCGCGGCGCTGCTGCTCGACTCCTGGGCGCTGCTGGGCCGCGCGGACCTGCGGGCGGGGGAGGAGACCCTGCGGCGCTGGATGAACGCGGCCGCCCTCGTCCGGCCCGCCGGGCAGGTCGTCGTCGCCGCGGACGCCGCCCACCCCGTCGTCCAGGCGCTGGTGCGCTGGGACCCGGGCTGGCTGGCCGAGCGGGAGCTGGCCGACCGCCGCGAGCTGGGCTTCCCCCCGGCGACCCGGATGGCGTCGCTGTCGGGGTCGCCGGCGGCGCTGGCGGAGTTCCTCGCGGCCGCCCGGCTGCCCGACGCCGCCGACCTGCTCGGCCCCGTGCCCGAGCCGTCGCGGCCCGGCCAGGAGGGCGAGCGGGAGCGCTTCCTGGTGCGGGTGCCGCGCGGCGAGGGCCTGGCGCTCGCGACGGCGCTGGCCGAGGTGCAGGGCGTGCGCAGCGCCCGGAAGGCCGCCGAGCACGTGCGGGTGCAGCTCGACCCCCTCGAGCTCTGAGAGGACCCTCCCGCCCCTCCGCCGCTCGCAGGCTCGGGGCGGGACCCTGCAGGAGGGCCGCATAACATCGACCGGTGAGCGTGACCCCCATCCGGCTGATGGGCGACCCGGTGCTGCGCACCCCCGCGGCCCCCGTCGCCGACTTCGACGCCGAGCTGCGCCGGCTGGTCGCCGACCTGACCGAGACCATGCACGCCGCCGGCGGCGCCGGGCTGGCCGCGCCGCAGATCGGCGTGGGACTGCGCGTGTTCACCTGGTACGTCGACGGCGAGGTCGGCCACCTGGTCAACCCCGAGGTCGACCTGGTCGGGGAGGAGACCGAGGAGGCGCCGGAGGGCTGCCTGTCCATCCCCGGCTACCGCTTCGACTGCCGCCGCCACCTGCACGTCGTGGCCAGGGGCTGGAACCAGCACGGCGACCCGGTCCGGGTGGAGGGCTCGCACCTGCTGGCCCGCGCGGTGCAGCACGAGGTCGACCACCTCGACGGCGTGCTGTTCGTCGACCGGCTCGACCCGGAGGCGCGCGCGGCCGCGCTGGCGGTGCTGGCCGAGGCCGAGTGGACCGGCGCGGGCGCCTGGGTCCCGCGCGTGGAGGTGAGCCCCCACTGAGGCTGCTCTTCGCCGGGACGCCGGAGCCCGCCGTCCCCTCGCTGGAGGCGCTGCTGGCCTCCGGTCACGAGGTCGTCGCCGTCCTCACCCGCCCCGACGCCCGCTCCGGCCGCGGCCGCAGGGTCAGCCGCTCGCCGGTGGCGGAGCGTGCCGACGCCGCCGGCCTGCCGGTGCTGCAGCCCCGCTCGCCGCGCGAACCGGAGTTCCTCGCGCAGCTCGCCGACCTCGCCGTCGACTGCGCCCCCGTAGTCGCCTACGGCGCGCTGGTGCCGCCCGCCGCGCTCGACCTGCCCGCGCACGGGTGGGTCAACCTGCACTTCTCGCTGCTGCCGGCCTGGCGCGGCGCCGCCCCGGTGCAGCACGCGCTCATGGCCGGCGACGAGGTCACCGGCGCCTGCACCTTCCGGCTCGAGCAGGGGCTGGACACCGGTCCGGTGTACGGCGTGGTCACCGAGCCGATCGGCCCGCGGGACACCGCCGGCGACCTGCTCGGCCGGCTCGCGGTCAGCGGCGCCCGGCTGCTGGTGGCCACCCTCGACGGCATCGCCGACGGCAGCCTCGTGCCGCAGCCGCAGCCGGCCGAGGGGGTCAGCCTGGCGCCGCGGATCGAGACCGCCGACGCGCGGGTCGACTGGACGCTGCCCGCGCACGTCGTCGACCGCCGGGTGCGCGGGGTGACCCCGGCGCCGGGCGCGTGGACGACGTGGCGCGGCGACCGGCTGCGGCTCGGCCCGGTCGAGCCCGTGCCGTCGTCGTCCCTGAGACCCGGTGCGCTCTCGGTGGGCCCCGACGGCGTCCTGGTGGGCACCGGCCGCGGCGCCGTCCGGCTCGGCGAGGTGCAGCCGGCGGGCAGGCGGGTGCTGCCGGCCGCCGACTGGGCCCGCGGGGCCCGTCCGGCGCCGGACGAGCGGCTGGGCGCGTGATAGGCCCGCCCCGGCGCCCGGCCGGTCCCCGCGGCGGCCGCCGCGACCGCTCGCCGCGCCGCCCGGTCCTCGACGGCGCCCGGCTGACCGCCTACGACGTGCTCGACGGCGTCTCCGCGCGGGAGGCCTACGCCAACCTGCTGCTGCCCCAGCTGCTGCGCGAGCGCCACCTCGAGCCGCGCGACGCTGGCTTCGCCACCCAGCTCGCCTACGGCGCGCTGCGCGCGCAGGGCACGCTCGACGCCGTCCTGGCGCGGCTGGTCGACCGGCCGCTGCCCGACCTCGACCGGCGCGTGCTCGACCTGCTCCGCCTCGGCGCCTACCAGCTGCTCGACCTGCGGGTGCCCGCGCACGCCGCCGTCGCCACCACCGTCGACCTCACCCGCGCGATCGTCGGCGCGGGCGCCTCCGGACTGGTCAACGCGGTGCTGCGCAAGGTGGCCACGGGCGGGAACCGGGCGGCGTGGCTGGCCGAGCTCGGGACCGACGGCGACCGGCGGCTGGCCCTGGCCACCGACCACCCCGAGTGGGTCGTCGCGGCGTGGCGGGACGCACTCGGCGGCGACGCCGAGCTCGAGGACGCGCTGCTGGCCGACGGCGCCCCGCCCGAGGTGCACCTGGTCGCGCGCCGCGTGCCCCGCGAGGTGCTGGCCGAGGAGTCCGGCGGGACGCCCGGACCGTGGTCGCCGTACGCGGTGCGGCTGGGCGGGGGGGACCCCGGCCGCATCCCGTCGGTGCGCGACGGCGCCGCCGCGGTGCAGGACGAGGGCAGCCAGCTCGCCGCGCTGCTGCTGGCCCGCGCGCCGCTGGAGGGCCCCGACGGCCGCTGGCTCGACGTCTGTGCCGGCCCCGGGGGCAAGGCCGGGCTGCTGGCCGCGGTCCGTCCGGCCGGCGTGCACCTGACCGCCGCCGACCGGGCGCCGCACCGCGCCGAGCTGGTGCGCGCGACGCTGCGCGACGAGGACGACGTCGAGGTGCTGGTGGCCGACGGGCGGCAGCCGCCGTGGGCGCCGGGGTCGTTCGACCGGGTGCTGCTCGACGCGCCGTGCACCGGGCTGGGCGCGCTGCGGCGGCGGCCCGAGGTGCGCTGGCGGCGCGGTCCCGAGGACGTCGGCCCGCTGGTGGAGCTGCAGACCGCGCTGCTCGACGCGGCGCTGACCTCGGTGCGGCCGGGCGGGGTGGTCGCCTACGTGACCTGCTCGCCGCACACCGCGGAGACGGTCGCGGTGGCCGACGCCGCGGCCGCCCGCGACGACGTCGACGTGCTGCCGGTGGCGCCGCTGTTCGACGGCGTGCCCGGCGTCGAGCGGGGACCCTACGGGCAGCTCTGGCCGCACCGGCACGGCACCGACGCGATGTTCATGGCCCTGCTGCGCCGCACCCGCTGAGCGAGGAGACGCCGTGACCCTGCACGTCGGCGTGGCCGGGGCCGGGATCGGCGGCCTCGTCCTCGCCCAGGCGCTGCGGGCGCGCGGCGTGCGGGTCACCGTCTTCGAGCGGGACGCCTCGGCCGCCGAGACCGCCGGCTACCGCCTGCACCTGGACGCACCGGCCATGGCCGCGCTGCGCCGCGTCCTCCCCGGCGGGCTGGTCGAGGCCCTGCGCGCCAGCGGGGTGGGTGCCGAGGCGTTCACCCGCTTCGCCGTCCTCGACTCCCGCGGCCGCACCCGCCTGCGGCTGCCGGTGGACGACGAGGGGGAGGTGCTGCTCATCGGCCGCCGGGCGCTGCGGCGGGTGCTGGCCGGCGGCCTGGACGGCGCCGTCCGCTGGGGCGACGCCGTCACCGACCACACCGAGCACCCCGACGGCGTGAGGGTGCGCACCGCCGGCGGCGCGCAGGTCGACGTCGGCGTCCTGGTCGGGGCCGACGGCGCCGGCTCACGGACCACCCGGCGCCTCACCGGAGCGCCGGCGGCCCGGCCGGCGGGGATCACCGCCATCGCGGGCACTGTGCCGCTCGACCGGCCCGCACCGCCGTTCCCGCGCACGCTCGAGCGCGGCCCGGCCTTCGCGATCGGTCCGGGCGCCGCCGGGGTCTTCCTCGCCGCGCACCTGCCGCGCCCGCGCCCGGCCGTCCCCGGTGCCGTTCCCGAGACGCCGTACCTCGTGTGGTCGGTCGCGCTGCCGGACGCGCGGTGGCCGGACGGCCTGCCGGCTGCGTCCGGTGCGGAGCTGGGCGCGGCGGCGGGGGCGGCGCTGGCCGGCTGGTCGCCGCGGTTCCGCGACCTGGTCGCCGCGGCGGAGCCCGGCTCGGTCGCCGCGTTCCCCTTCGTCCTCCCCGCGGGCCCGACACCCTGGCGCTCGGACCGGGTCACGCTGCTCGGCGACGCCGTCCACCCGGTGCCCCCGACCGCCGGGGCGGGCGCGAGCACCGCGGTGGCCGACGCCGCGGGCCTGGCCGAGGACCTGCTCTCCCGGCCGCTGCCCGAGGCGATGGCCGCCGCGCAGGAGCGGGTGCTCGCGGTGGCGCCGGCCGCCCTGCGGGAGGCGCTGCCCGTGCTGGCCTGGCAGCGCCGGCTGTCCTCACCGGTCCTCCGGGCGCTGGCGACCGGCCTCGCGCTCCCCGCCGTCGACGGGGCGCTGGCCCTGGGACGGCGGCTGCGCGGGGCGCCCCCGCCGTAGTCCCACCGGCCGGGAGGGGTGATCGGCGCACCTAGACTCGGCAGACGTGCCCCGGACCCCGATGATCGCGCCCAGCCTGCTGTCGGCGGACTTCGCCCGGCTGGCCGACGAGGTGGCCCGCGTGGCCGACGCCGACTGGCTGCACGTCGACGTCATGGACGCCCACTTCGTGCCCAACCTGACCCTCGGGCGCCCGGTGGTCGAGGCGATCCAGGCGGTCAGCCCGGTCCCGCTCGACTGCCACCTGATGATCGAGGCGCCCGAGCGCTGGGCGCCCGGCTACGCCGAGCTCGGCGCCCGCAATGTCACCGTGCACGCCGAGGCCTGCACCGGCGACCCCCGCGACGTCGCCCGCGACCTGCGCGCCGCCGGCGCCCTGGCCGGCCTGGCGCTCAAGCCGGGCACCCCACTGGAGCGCTACGAGGAGGTGCTCGGCGACTTCGACACCCTGCTGGTCATGACCGTCGAGCCGGGTTTCGGCGGCCAGGCGTTCATGGCCGAGGTGCTGCCCAAGGTCCGCCGCGCCCGCGAGCTGGTCGACACCGGCCACCTCACGCTGCTGGTCGAGGTCGACGGCGGCATCAACGCCGACACCATCGAGCAGGCCGCCGAGGCCGGCGCCGACGTCTTCGTCGCGGGCTCGGCGGTCTACGGCGCCGACGACCCCGCCCGGGCCATCGCCGCGCTGCGCGCCCAGGCCGCGTCGGCGGCGGGGTGACCGTCCCGGAGGCCGAGTCGGCGGCCATGGCCCGTGCCCGGCAGCTGGGGGAGGGGGTCCTCGGCACGACCAGCCCCAACCCGGCGGTCGGCGCCGTGGTCCTCGACGCCGCCGGCGCGGTCGTGGGGGAGGGCGCCACCTCCCCGCCCGGCGGCCCGCACGCCGAGGTGCACGCGCTGCGCCAGGCCGGCGAGCGCGCCCGTGGCGGCACCGCCGTCGTCACCCTCGAGCCGTGCGCGCACACCGGCCGCACCGGACCGTGCGCCGACGCGCTGCTGGCCGCCGGCGTCGCCCGGGTCGTCGTCGCCGTCCCGGAGCCGACCGGGCTGGCGGGGGGAGGGGCCGACCGGTTGCGCGCCGCCGGCGTCGACGTCGAGCTCGGCGTCGAACGGGAGGCCGCCGAGGAGGGCGCGCTCGGTGCCTGGCTGACCGGCGTGCGCGAGCAGCGGCCGCAGGTCGTCTGGAAGGTCGGGGCCACCCTCGACGGACGGGTCGCCGCTGCCGACGGGACCAGCCGCTGGATCACCGGCCCCACCGCTCGCGCTGCCGTCCACGCGCTGCGCGCCACCTGTGACGCCGTCGTCGTCGGCTCGGGGACGGCGCTGACCGACGACCCGCAGCTGACCGTCCGCGACGCCGAGGGCCGCGACGCCGCCCGCCAGCCCCTGCGCGTGGTGCACGACCGCCGCGGCCGGCTGCCGGCCACCGCGCGCGTGCTCGACGCCGCCGCCCCCACGCACGTCAGCGCCGCGGCCGGCCCGGCGGAGCTGCTCGCCGAGCTGTTCGACCGCGACGTCCGCCGGGTGCTGCTGGAGGGCGGCCCCACCCTGGCCGCGGCGTTCCTGCGCGACGGGCTGGTCGACGAGGCCGTCGTCCACCTGGCCCCGACGCTGCTCGGCGCCGGCCCCTCCCTGGTGGGCGACCTGGGAATCAGCACGATCTCCGCGGCGCTCTCCCTCGAGGTACGGGACGTCACCCTGCTGGGCGGGGACGTGCAGATCCGCCTGCGCCCCACCCGTCACACTGGGGACAGACCGCGCGCGCACGAGAGGGGCTGAGGTGTTCACCGGCATCGTCGAGGAGGTCGGCTCCCTCGCCACGCGCGAGGACGCCGGCGACGCCGCGGTCCTGCGCATCCGCGCCCGCCGCGTGCTCGAGGACGTCGCGCTGGGCGACTCGATCGCGGTCAACGGCGTCTGCCTCACCGTGACCGCCGTCGAGCCCGCCGCCGACGGCAGCGCCGTCTGGTCCACCGACGTCATGGCCGAGACGCTGCGCCGCAGCAGCCTCGGCGCGCTGGCCGACGGCGACCCGGTCAACCTCGAGCGGGCGGTCACCGCGCACACCCGCCTGGGCGGGCACCTGGTGCAGGGCCACGTCGACGGCGTCGGCCGGGTCGTGTCCCGGACGCCGGGCGAGCACTGGGAGGTCGTGCGGGTCGGGGTGCCGCCGGAGCTGGCCCGCTACGTCGTCGAGAAGGGCTCGATCACCGTCGACGGCGTCTCCCTGACCGTCAGCGCGCTCAGCGCGGCCGACGACCCCGACCCGTGGCTCGAGGTCAGCCTCATCCCCACCACCCTGCGCGAGACCACGCTGGGCGGGCGTGTCCCGGGGGACCCGGTCAACCTGGAGGTCGACGTGATCGCCAAGTACGTGGAACGCCTGCTGGGAGCGCGACGATGAGCGGTAGCGTCCGGCTGGACTCCGTCGAGAGCGCCATCGCGGCGGTCAAGGACGGCCGTCCGGTCGTGGTCATCGACGACGAGGACCGGGAGAACGAGGGCGACCTGATCTTCGCCTCGGAGCTGGTCACGCCCGAGCTGGTCGCGTTCATGGTCCGCTACACCTCGGGCTACATCTGCGTCTCGGTGACCGAGGCCGACGCCGACCGGCTCGACCTGCCACCGATGTTCCGGGTCAACCAGGACCGCCGCGGCACCGCCTACACCGTGACCGTCGACGCCCGCGAGGGCGTGACCACCGGCATCTCGGCGTCCGACCGCGCGCACACCATCCGGCTGCTCGCCGGCGCCGAGACGACCAGCGCCGACCTGGCGCGGCCCGGCCACATCGTGCCGCTGCGCGCCAAGGACGGCGGCGTGCTGCGCCGTCCCGGGCACACCGAGGCCGCCGTCGACCTCGCCGTCCTGGCCGGCCTGCGCCCGTCGGGCACGCTGTGCGAGCTGGTCAGCGAGAAGGACCCGACCGGCATGGCGCGCGCCGAGGAGCTGCGCGTCTTCGCCGACGAGCACGACCTGTGCCTGATCTCGATCGCCGACCTCATCGCCTACCGCAAGCGCTTCGACAAGCTCGTCGAGCGGGTCGCCGAGGCCACCGTGCCGCTGGCGCCGGGCACCTTCACCGCCGTCGGCTACCGCAGCTCCTACGACGAGCGCGAGCACGTCGCCTTCGTCTACGGCGACATCGGCACCGGCGAGGACGTCCTGGTGCGGGTGCACTCCGAGTGCCTCACCGGCGACGTCTTCGGCTCGCTGCGCTGCGACTGCGGTCCCCAGCTGCAGGCCGCGCTGGCCGCGGTCGCCCACGAGGGCCGCGGCATCGTGCTCTACATCCGGGGGCACGAGGGCCGGGGGATCGGCCTGCTGCACAAGCTGCAGGCCTACCAGCTGCAGGACGCCGGCATCGACACCGTCGACGCCAACCTCGACCTGGGCCTACCCGCCGACGCCCGCGACTACGGCACCGGCGCGCAGATCCTCGTCGACCTCGGCGTGCACACGATGCGGTTGCTGACCAACAACCCGGCCAAGCGGGCGGGGCTGGAGGGCTACGGCCTCAAGGTGACCGGCCGGGTGCCGCTGCCGAGCCACGTCACCGTCGAGAACCTGGCCTACCTGCGCACCAAGCGCGACCGGATGGGCCACCTGCTCGACATCATCGAGCCCGAGACCGAGTCCGGCCCGGCCGACGTCCCGGCCGGGATGACGGTGACCGCCGACGGCGGGACCACCGTGCCCGGCACCGACGTCCCCCTCGGGCAGCGGGAGCAGCAGCTGTGAGCGGCACGGGAGCGCCGGAGGTCCGCCCGGTCGACGCCGCCGGGCTGTCGCTGGGCATCGTGGCCACCACGTGGCACGCCGAGATCACCGAGAGCCTGCTGGCCCGCGCCGTCGAGGCCGCCCGGGCCAGCGGCGTCCCCGAGCCGACCGTCGTCCGCGCGCCCGGTGCGGTGGAGCTGCCCGTGGTCGCGCAGGCCCTGGCCGAGCGGCACGACGCCGTCGTCGCCCTCGGCGTGGTCGTCCGCGGCGGGACGCCGCACTTCGAGTACGTCTGCGACGCCGTCACCGCCGGCCTGACCCGGGTCGCCCTCGACGCCGGCCGGCCCGTGGGCAACGGCGTGCTCACCTGCGACACCGAGGAGCAGGCGCGCGACCGGGCCGGCCTGCCCGGCTCGGCCGAGGACAAGGGCTGGGAGGCCACGGTCGCCGCGCTGGCCACCGCCCTGACCCTGCGCGGCCTGCGCGCGCCGCAGCAGACCACCGGCTTCCAGGCGACGCCCGTCTCGCGGGGGCTGCGCGCGTGAAGACCTTCGACGAGCTGTTCGCCGAGCTGTCGGGCAAGGTCGCCGCGGGCGACCCCGCCTCGGGCACGGTGACCGCCGTCCGCGACGGCGTGCACGCGGCCGGCAAGAAGGTGGTCGAGGAGGCCGCGGAGTCCTGGATGGCCGCCGAGCACGAGGGCCCCGACCGGACGGCGGAGGAGATCAGCCAGCTGCTCTACCGGGTGCAGGTGCTGATGCTCGCCCGCGGGCTGACGCTCGACGACGTCTACACCCACCTCTAGAAGGACCCTCGCGCCCCCCACGGCACGCTCCGCGCGCCGCGGGCCCCTGCGCGAGGGCCGTTCCATCCGCTTCCCGAAGGAGACAGACCGTGCTGCGTGTCGCCGTCCCCAACAAGGGCGCCCTGAGCGAGCCCGCGGCCGAGATGCTCGACGAGAGCGGGTACCGCCAGCGGCGCAGCACCAAGGACCTCGCCGTGTACGACCCCGACAACGACACCGAGTTCTTCTACCTGCGCCCGCGCGACATCGCGGTCTACGTCGCCGCCGGCACGCTCGACGTCGGCATCACCGGCCGGGACATGCTGCTGGAGACCGCGCCGGCCGACGGCGAGGGCCACTCGGCGGTGGAGGTCATGCCGCTGGGCTTCGGCCGGTCCTCGTTCCGGTTCGCCAGCCCCGTGGAGTCGGGCATCGACGCGGTCGAGCAGCTGGCCGGCAAGCGGATCGCCACCGCCTACCCGGTGCTGCTGCAGCGCTTCCTCGACGAGTCGGGCATCAGGGCCGGGGTGGTCAAGCTCGACGGCGCGGTGGAGACCGCCTGCCGGCTGGGCGTGGCCGACGCGGTGTGCGACGTCGTCGAGACCGGGACGACGCTGCGCGCGGCGGGTCTGCGGATCATCGGCGAGCCGGTGCTGAGCAGCGAGGCCGTGCTGGTCCGCCGGGCGGGCGCCGAGGAGGTCCCCGCCGTCGCCCAGCTGCGCCGGCGGCTGCGCGGAGTGTTGGTCGCCCGGCAGTACGTGATGCTCGACTACGACTGCCCCAACGAGCTGCTGGAGAAGGCCACCGCGCTGACGCCCGGGCTGGAGGGCCCCACGGTCAGCCCGCTGCAGACGGAGAACTGGTCGGCGGTGCGGGCGATGGTCCGGCAGAGCGACACCAACCGGGTCATGGACGAGCTCTGGGAGCTCGGCGCCCGCGCCATCCTGGTGACCAGCATCCACGCCTGCCGGATCTGATGAAGGACCCCCGTGCGCCGGCTGCTGCTGCTCGCCGCGCTGGCGCTGCTGTGCGCGGCCTGCGCCGAGCAGGGCGGCGGCGCGGCACCGGGCACCACCGGCCCGGGGACGGCGACCGGTGACGAGCTGGTCGTCGAGGTCGACCGCGGCGACGGCAGCCCGCCCGAGCGGTACACGCTGACCTGCGGCGAGGTCCCCGGCGGGGACCACCCGGACCCGCAGGCGGCCTGCGCGCACCTGGCCGCGATGGACGACCCGTTCGCGCCGCTGGCGCCCGACCTGGTCTGCACCGAGGAGTACGGCGGCCCGCAGACCGCCCGCGTGACCGGGACCTGGCGCGGGTCCGGCGTCGACCTCGCGCTCTCGCGCACCGACGGCTGCCGGATCAGCCAGTGGGACTCTCTCGGCCCGCTGCTGCCCGGCCCGGTCGGCGTCGACGACCAGCTGCCCGACTGAGCCGCCTGCCCGGCCCGGCCGAGCGGGTGCGCCGACGCCGCACGACGGGCTCCGCGGTGCGGCGTCCGCGCACGTCGTCGCGACGCCGGTGGCCGTGCGCGTCGCGCAGACGACAGCGGCCCCCGCCCCGGGTGGGGAGGGGGCCGCGGCGGAGGACCGGCTCAGCGCACCCGCGTGGTCCGGTCGACCAGGTCGATGGCGGTGCACAGACCCAGCGCCATGGCCCGGCCGCTGGTGGAGCCGGTGGCCAGCAGGCCGGCGATGGCCGGGCCCAGCGGGCGCTCGCCGACCAGGCCGTGCAGCACCGCCGCGTACTCGCCGCTGACCCGGCCGGCCGCGGCGTGCCGCAGCAGCGCCCGGGACAGCTCCGTGGTGCGCCCGGCGGCCAGCGCGTAGACACCGGCGGCGAACCGCTCGGCGGACGGGTGCCCCAGCAGGACCAGCCCGGCCATGCAGCCGGCCATGACGTCGTCGCCGGCCGGGGTCAGGCCGGGACCGAGGCCCACGAGCCGCGCCGCGGTGCGCAGCGCCGCGTCGAGGTCGGCCCGGCGGACGGCGCCGCGCAGCGCGGCCAGCGGACCGCCCGGCCCCGCGGGCAGACCCGGCAGGGTGAACGCGCTGTGCGGGACGCCCTCGCCGTAGAGCGTGGTGCGCAGCTGCCGCACGCCCTCCGGCAGCAGCGCCGGGCGCAGGCTGGGCAGCCGCGGCCGCGGGTCCCACCACGCCGCGGCACGCACGACCAGGTCGCCGACGACGATGCGGCCACCGCCGACCTCGGCGGGCGCACCGGCCGGCAGGTTCACCAGCGGGCGGCCGTTGCTCGGGCGGAACAGCACGCAGCCCAGGGGCAGCCGGGCGGCGTCGCTGGTCAGCACGCCGACGACGTCGCTGCCGCGGTCGGTGGACACCTGCAGGTACACGGCGGCCGGTGCGCTCATGAGCACGCGCGCCGGGCGCACGGGTCCGCGGAGCAGGTCGGCGACGCCCGTGCTGGCCGAGGCCGGGACGGCCGACGCCGCGCGCGCCGGTGCCGCCGTGCGCACCGTCTCCTGGGCCGAGGCGCGGGGCAGGGGGATCGTGGGGACGCCCGCGCGGGCGGCGCGCCCGCGGACGGTGGCCTCGGAGTCGGTGGTCGTGTGGTCGATGGTGCGCATGGCAGGCCCTTCACCGTCGCTCGGCGGGGCGACCCTCCACTCGGGGCTCCCGCCCGGACCGGTCCTCCCGCCGTGGCAGCCGGGGCGCCGTGTGCGGCGACCGCCTACCATCCGACGGACGGAACGAACCGGGTCTCGAAGCTAAGCGGCGCGTCGCACGTCCTCGTATGGCGAATGTGGCCAAGAATGAGGGTGGCCGTCCAGGCACACCTGCCAGGTTCCTGCAACTCGACAAGGACGATGGCCGACGAGGAGGGCGAGTCGTGACTCAGGGTGAGGTCTCGATGACCTCAGGGCTGTACGCCGCCGCACCACTGCCGTTCCAGCGCAGGTGGCACGGCACCGGCGCGGCCCGGACCGCCGCGGCCCGCGACGAGCGGTCCGGGTGGCGCGACCGGGTCGGTCTGCGGGTCGACGAGGCCCTGCACCTGCCCCGGCTGGCCGGTGCCGAGGTGGTCGCCGGACGGGCCGGCGTGGAGCGGGTCGTCCGCCACATGGTCGTCGACGACCCGGCGGCACCGCTGGCCGCCGCGGCCCCCGACGTCCTCGTCGTCCTGGGTGCCCGGCTGCCCCCGGCCGACCCCGCCGACTGCCGGGCGCTGGTCGAGCGGCTCGACCAGCTCGGCACCGCCGCGCTGGCCTACCGCCGCACCGAGGGGCCGCCGCCGGTCCCGGCCGAGGTGCTCGCCGAGGCCGACCGGCGCGGGCTGCCCGTCGTCGCCCTGCCCGCGACCGTCCGGCTGGACGAGGCGGTCTCGGAGGTGCTGGGCGCGGTCGTGCGCAAGCAGGGCGAGGCGCTCGTGCTCTCGGCCCGCATGCACGACCAGTTCATCGACGTCGCGCTCTCCGGCGGGGGGCTGGCCGAGGTGACCGACCAGCTGGCCACCTTCCTCGAGGGCGCCGCGGTGCTGGGCCTGGGGCCCGACCGCGAGATCGTCACCACCGCTGGCCCGCCGGGCGAGGTCGCCGAGATCAGCGACTGGCTGTGGCTGCTCGACGCCGAGGCCGAGGACGAGCTGGCCCTCATGGCGCCCTCGAGCCGGGTCTCGGGCGTGCGCGCCGACCAGACCGTCGTCACCCCGGCCGACGTGCTCGCCGACGCCGACCTCTCGCCGGCCGACGGCATCCTGCTCGTCCCCGGCCACCACGAGCTGCCCGGCGGCATCGGGGAGTACGCCGTCGCGCCGATCATGGCCGGGGACCAGCGGCACGGCTGGCTGGTCGCCGTCCACCGGACCGGGCAGATGGTGGTCGGCGCCGGCGGTGTCCTCGAGCGGGCCGCGGTCGTCTCGGCGCTGTCGGTCATCCGGCAGCAGGCCGTGCACTCGGTCGAGCTGCGCTTCCAGGGCGACCTGGTGCGCCGGCTGGTCGCCGGGTCGCTGCGGCACACCGAGCGGGCCCTGGCCCAGACCCGCTCCTTCGGCTGGCGGCTCGACGGCCCGGTCGTCGTCCTGGTGACCGCGACCGAGACCGCCGCCGATCCGCAGGCCGACCCCACCCGCGCGCTCGACGTCCTCGACCGGCTGGCCGACGGCTGGCGGGCGGCGCTGGAGTCGGAGGTCTCCGGCGCCGCGGTGGCGGGGCTGTCCACCGAGATCGTCACGGTGCTCCCGCTCGACGAGCGGTCGCCGGAGGAGATCACCGCCCTGGTCACCGCGGTCACCTCGCGGGTGAACGCGCGGGTGCGCCGGGTGGGCCGCGTGCTGGCCACCGGCATCGGCCGCCCGGCGCTGTCGCTCTCGGCGCTGGGGGAGGCCCACCAGCAGGCGCAGCGGGCGCTCGGCGTGGGCCAGGAGATCCACGGGACGGCCGCGGTCACCCACTTCGACCAGCTCGGCGTCTTCCGGCTGCTGTCGCTCATCCCCGACAGCACGGAGCTGCGCACCTACGTCGACGAGGTGCTCGGGTCGCTGGCCGACGCCGCCGACCCCGACTCCGCCGACCTGCGCGAGACGCTGCGGGTGCTGCTGGAGACCAACCTCAACGTGGCCGAGTCGGCCCGCCGGCTGCACTTCCACTACAACACGATGCGCTACCGCATCGGCAAGCTCGAGCGGCTGCTCGGGCCCTTCACCACCGACCCCACGCTGCGGCTGAACCTCCTGCTGGCGCTGCACGCGGCGCGGATGCGCGGGCTGGACCAGCCGCACCGGCCGCCGGTCGACTCCGGTCTGCTGCCGCCCGACGACGGCTTCGACGCGCTGGTCTGAGGACGCCCGGGGGCGGGTGCCCCCGGGCTCGGGCACCATCGGCGGGGTGACCGCACCGGTGGAGGAGCTCGTCGGCCGGATGGAGGAGCTGCTGTCGGCGCTGGAGGCCGCCGGCGACCCGGGGCGCTTCTTCCTCGGCACCTACCTGCGCACCACCCGGGCGGTCGACGCCGCGATCGACGGCGGGCTGTTCGAGGACCCGGAGTGGGTGACCGCCTGGGACGTCGACTTCGCCGGGCTCTACCTCGACGCCCTGGAGGCGCACCGCCGCGACCCGGCCGCCCCGCCCGCGCCCTGGCGCGAGGCGTTCGGCACGGGCCCGGCCACCCGGCCGGAGGGGCACGTGCTGCTCGGCATGAACGCGCACATCAACTTCGACCTGCCGCAGTCGCTGGTGCGGGTGATCGGGCCGGCCGACCTCGCCGACGCGGCGGTGCTCGAGCGCCGGCGCCGTGACCACGAGCGCATCGACGCCGTCCTGGCCGGCCGGGTGGCGGAGGAGGACGTCGCCCTGCAGGCGGCCGGGAGCCGGCGGACGCCGGTCGACCGGCTCCTGGCCGGGGCCAACCGGACGGCGGCGAAGGTGCTGCTGCGCGAGTCCCGGCGCAAGGTCTGGGCCAACACGATGGTGCTGCACGAGGCGCGGCTGGCCGGCCCGGAGGCGTACGCCCGGCGGGTCGCCCAGCTCGAGGCGGTCAGCGCCGCGCGGGTCCACGACCTGCGCCGTCCGGGTCCGGTGCTGCTGCGGCTGGCCGTCCGCGGCTTCGGCGTCGAGCTGCCGGCGGCCCAGGAGCGCTGACCCCTGGCGGGATCGCGCGATCTCGTCCGCCGGGAGTGCCCGGGACGGACGAGATCACGCGATCTCGACGGGGGCGTCAGTCGGAGAAGACCTCGATGGAGGCGCCCATCTCGACCAGGCGCTCGTAGAGGTGCTCGTAGCCGCGGGCGATGATGTCGACGTTGCGCAGCACCGACGTGCCGCGCGCGGCCAGCATCGCCAGCAGGATGCACACGGCCGGGCGCAGCGCCGGCGGGCAGACCACCTCGGCGCTGCGCCAGCGGGTCGGGCCGGTGACGAGCACCCGGTGCGGGTCCATGAGCCGGACGTCGGCGCCCAGGCGGGTCAGGTCCGACAGGTGGATGGCGCGGTTGTCGTAGACCCAGTCGTGGATGAGCGTCGAGCCGGTGGCCGAGGCGGCGATGACCGCGAAGAACGGCAGGTGGTCGATGTTGAGGCCCGGGAACGGCATCGGGTGGATCTTGTCGATCGGGGCCTTGAGCTGGGACGGCGAGATGGTGACGTCGGCCAGCCGGGTGTGCCCGTTGTCGGCGCGGTACTCCGGGGAGAGCGTGTAGCGCAGCCCCATCTCGGCCAGCACGGCCAGCTCGATCTCCAGGAACTCGACCGGGGCGCGGCGGACGGTCAGCTCGGAGCCGGTGACGATCCCGGCGGTGAGCAGGCTCATCGCCTCCACCGGGTCCTCGCTGATCGTGTAGTCGACGTCGGCGTCGAGGACGGTGCAGCCGTGCACGGTCAGCGTCGTCGTCCCGAGGCCCTCGACGCCGACGCCGAGCAGCTGCAGGTACAGGCAGAGGTCCTGGACCATGTAGTTGGAGCTGGCGTTGCGGATGACCGTGGTGCCCTCGGTGCGGGCGGCGGCCAGCAGCGCGTTCTCGGTGACGGTGTCCCCGCGCTCGGTCAGCACGATCGTGCGCCGCGCGGTGGCCGTCGGGTCCACGCGGGCGTGGTACTCACCGGCGTGCGCCTCGATCGCCAGGCCGAACGGGCGCAGCGCGATCATGTGCGGCTCGACGGTGCGGGTGCCGAGGTCGCAGCCGCCGGCGTAGGGCAGCCGGAAGCTGCGGGCCCGGTGCAGCAGCGGACCGAGGAACATGATGATGCTGCGGGTCCGCCGGGCGGCATCGGCGTCGATGCCGGCCAGGTCCAGCTCGTCGGGCACCTGCAGGGTCAGGTCGCGGCCGGCGTCGTCCCAGGTGGCCGAGACGCCGATCGAGCGGAGGACGTCGAGGATCCGGTCGACCTCCACGATGCGGGCCACGTTGCGCAGCGTCGTCCGGCCGCGGTTGAGCAGCGAGGCGCACAGCAGGGCGACGGCGGCGTTCTTCGACGACTTCACCGTGACGCTGCCGCGCAGCGGCGTGCCTCCGGTGACCCGCAGGTGCGTGGGACCGGCGGGCCCGACGGCGACCAGCTCGCTGTCGAGGGCGTCGGAGAGCCGGCCGAGGAGCTCGAGGGTGAGGTGCTGCCCGCCCTGCTCGATGCGGGCGACGTCGCTCTGGCTGGTGCCCAGCCGCTCGGCGAGCTGCTGCTGGGTGAGCCCCCGGTGCCGCCGGGCGTCGCGCACCAGCAGGCCGATCCGGTGGGTCGCGCCGGCCGCGAGGACCGAGGGCGCGGACGTCGCGGGAGGGGTCGGGTCGGTCGCCGTCACGGGAGGCCACGTTATCTCGCAGGTGAGATGCCCCCGCAGGGGCGCGCCGGTGGAACGAGGCGGACCGGTCCGGCCACACTGCAGGAGTGGACGTACTGGTCACCGGAGGCAGTGGTCAGCTGGGCCGTGCGCTGGTCCCCGCGCTGCAGGGCGCGGGGCACCGGGTGCGGCAGATGTCGCGCCGCGGGACGGGGCCGGGCGGGGTGCGCGGCGACCTCGCCACCGGCCGCGACCTCGCGCAGGCGACGGCCGGGGCGGAGCTGGTGGTGCACGCCGCCAGCGACCCGCGCGGGGACCCCTGGCAGGTCGACGTCGCCGGCACCCGCCGGCTGGTGCAGGCGCTCGACCGCGGCCGGCTGCAGCACCTGGTGTACGTCTCGATCGTCGGCGTCGACCGGGTCCCCTACGGCTACTACCGGGCCAAGTTCGCCGCCGAGCAGGTGCTCCTGGCCTCCGGACTGCCGGTGACGCTGGTCCGGATCACGCAGTTCCACACCTTCGTCGACGAGATGCTCGCCACCGCCCGCCGCGGGCCGGTGCTGCCGGTGCCGATGAGCTGGCAGGCCGCGCCGGTCGACGTCGCCGAGGCCGCCGGCTTCCTGGCCGAGGTGGCCGGACGGCCGGCCACCGGTGACGTCGTCGAGTTCGGCGGGCCGGAGGTGCTGACGGCGGCCGACCTGGCGCGGGCGTGGGCGGCCGCCCGCGAGCCGGGCGTGCACGTGGTCGCCACGCCGCTGCCCGGCCGGCTCAGCGCGGCCTTCCGCGAGGGTGGCGTGCTGCCCGGGCCGCGCGCCGAGCGGGGACGGCGCACCTACGCCGAGCACCTCCGCGCCTGAGCGCGGCGTCCCTGCCCTTCTCCGCACCCGGGCTGCCACGTCCGGGAACCGCCGGCCGGCCGTCGTCCCCGGCACCTGGGGTCGGGACGTGACCCGGAGTCCTGCCGCGCCGGTGCCGGCCGCCGTCGTCGTCACCGTCCTGGCGTGGGCCTCGGCGTTCATCGGCATCCGCGCGGTCGGCGACGACCTCTCGCCCGGGCCGCTGGCGCTGGGCCGGCTGCTGGTCGGGACGGCGGTGCTCGCCCTGCTGTCCCTGCGGCGCGGCTGGGTGGCACCGACCCGTCGCGAGTGGGGTCTGGTCGCCGTCTGCGGGGCGGCCTGGTTCGGCGTGTACGACGTCGCCCTCAACGCCGCCGAGCAGCACCTCGACGCCGGGACGACGGCGATGCTGGTCAACACCGGCCCGATCCTCATCGCCGTCCTCGCCGGGGTGTGGCTGGGCGAGGGCTTCCCGCGGCGGCTGGTGGCCGGCCTGGTCGTCGCCTTCGCCGGGGTGCTGCTGATCGGCCTGGCCGGGCGCGACGGCGGGGCGGACCTGGCCGGCGTGGTGCTGTGCCTGGTCGCGGCGGTCACCTACGCGGTCGGCGTGGTGGCGCAGGAGCCGGTGCTGCGCCGGCTGCCGCCGCTGCAGGTCACGCTCACCGCCTGCGCGATCGGCGCGGTCCGCTGCCTGCCGTGGGCCGGCGTCCTGGCGCAGGAGCGGCCGCGGCGCCGGCGTCGTCGGTGCTCGGGACGGTCTACCCCGGTGTCGTGCCGACGGCGCTGGCGTTCAGCACGTGGGCCTCCGCGCTGGCGCGGACCCCGGCCGGCCGGCTCGGCGTCACCACCTACCTGGTGCCGCCGCTGGTGGTGCTGCCGTCGTGGCTGCTGCTCGACGAGGTGCCGCCCGCGCTCGCGGTCGCCGGTGGCGCCGTCTGCCTCGCCGGGGTGGCCCTGGCGCGCAGCCGCGGGCGGGTGCGCAGGCCGGCGCCGGCGGTGGCCGGGGCCGAGGTCGGGACCGCGGCCTGGAGGTAGGCGCGCGGGTCGACCGCCGGCGGCAGCTCGCCGGGCACGATCCGCCGCCCGCTCACCGACGTGGGGATGACCCGCAGCCAGCGGCCGTGCTCGACCGGCGCCCACGGCTGCACGCCGGTGGCCTCGGTGCGCGCGACCAGCTCGGCGCGGTGCCCGGGGCCGACCTCCTCGGCTACGCCGCGGACCAGCACGCTCCAGCCGCTGCGGGTGCGCGGGTCGATTCGTCGACCTCGAAGGTGACGTTGGCGTGGTCGGCCGCGGCCAGCTTGGTGCCCGGCGAGGTGCGGATGACGATCGTCGTGCCGTCCATCGCGTAGGTGACCGGGACGACCAGCGGGTGGTGCTCGGCGTTGACCGTGAGCCGGCCGATCTCCTGGGTGGCCAGGAGCCGGTGGCACTCGTCGGCGGGGAGCTCCTCCAGCGTGGGTCCGGTCTCCGCGGCGGTCATGCCCCCATCGTGGCCGGGGCGGGGACCGGCCGCGACCGGTTCCGGACCGCGCTACTGCCCGCGGCGCCGGCGGGGATCGGCCCAGGGGTCCTCGGGGTCGAGGTCGTCGTCGGCGCGGTCGTCGGCGCGGTCGTCGGCGGCGGTGCGGGTCACCGGCGCGGCCGGCGCGGCGGGGCGCTCCGGCGTCGCCGCGGACCGGCGGCCGGCGGCCTCGAGGGCGTCGTCGCGCTCGGCGGCGGCGCGGGCCCGGGCGTCGCGCTCCTGCTCCCGCTGCCGCGCCTTCTGCTCCCGGCGGGAGGGGCGGTCGGCGTCGGGCGTCGGGCGGGTGCGGGTGCGGGTGAACCGCCACAGCGTCGGCCCGGCCAGCGCCAGCCCGACCGGCAGCACGTAGGCCGCGGCCCGCTCGGTGCCGCCCTCGCCGAGGAACCCGACCACCCCGGCGCCGTAGAAGACGGTCATCGCCGTCCCGAACAGGCCGAGCAGCGCCAGCGTGGTGCCCAGCGCCTCCGACCACGGCCGGACGGCGTAGGCCAGCGCGATCAGCCCCAGCCCGCCGCCCACGAGGTACAGGGCGGCGCCGGCGGTGTGCAGCGACGGGGAGGTCAGCCGCGGGAAGACGCCGACCAGCAGCACGCCGAGCGCCGCCGTCCCCAGCAGCGCCACCGCCGGGCGCGCCGCCCTGCCGCGGAGCGCGGGGAGCAGGGCCACCGCGCCGGCGCCGATGAGACCGGCCTGCACGACGAAGGAGGCGTTCATCAGCGCCGAGCCGGGCCAGGTGGCGTCGCCGAGCGCGCTGACGACGTCGGCCGAGCGGGAGTAGGGCAGGCCGGCGCGCAGCTGGACGACCGTCTCGACGACGAAGAACTGCAGCGTCAGCAGCCAGGCGAGGGCACCCCCGGCGATCCGTCTCATCGGCACACGGTCCATGGTCCCAGCCTCCCCGTGGTCTCCCCGGGTGGTGCCTCAGCGCTGGCGGCGCCCGGGGAGGTGGGCGAGGACGGCGGCGTACTGGGCGGGCGTCAGGTACGAGGGGTTGCTCCCCGCCGGCATCCGCAGCACCTCGGCGTCACGGGCGACCGGGTCGGCCAGCAGGTCGGCCCGCGGGACGGGGGCGGGCAGCAGGGTCACCCGGACGTGCACCGACGGCCCGCCCGCGTCCTCGGTGACCTCCCCGGCCACCACGCCTGCGGCGTGCACGCCCGGGCGGTCGCGGCCGGAGAGCCACAGCAGGACCGGCTGGCCGGGTGCCATCAGCTCCAGCCGGTAGGAGCGGCGCAGGCAGCGGGAGAACGCGTGCTCCTCGCCGGCGCGCCAGCCGGGGACGACGGCCGACGGCGGGCGGGCGGTCTTCACCACCCAGCAGGCGACGTCGGCGGGCAGCAGGCGGGGCACCGGCCCATCCCAGCAGGCAGGCACGATGGGGCCGTGCGCCGCCTCCCCGTCCCGCCCGGGCCGCGGCGCTGACCGGGGGAGGGCCCGGGCTGCCGCACGGTCACCGCGCCGGGGAGCCGGGCCTGCGCCGCGCGTCGGTGGCGGTGTTCCTCGCCGGGCTCGCCGTCTTCGCCCTCCTCTACGCGCCGCAGGCCCTGCTGCCCGAGCTGACCCGCGCCTTCGGCGTCTCGCCGGCCGCCGCGACCCTGTCGGTCTCGGCGGCGACGGCGGGGCTGGCGGTCGGACTCCTCGTGCTCGGCCCGCTGTCGGACCGGATCGGCCGCACCCGCGTCCTGCGCACCGCGCTCGCGACGGCCACCGGGCTGGCGGTGCTGCTGGCGCTCGTGCCGGCGTGGGAACCGCTGCTGGTGCTGCGCGGCCTGCAGGGCTTCGCGCTGGCCGGGCTGCCCGCCGTCGGGGTGGCCTACCTGCGCGAGGAGCTCGACGCCTCGGTGAGCTCCCGGGCGATCGGGCTGTTCGTGGGCGGCACCGCGATCGGCGGCCTGAGCGGCCGGGTGGTGGCCGGGGCGCTGGCCGACCTCGGCGGCTGGCGGACGGCGCTGGGCGCCATCGCGGTCCTGGCGGTGGCCTGCACCGCCGCCGTCTGGGTGCTGCTGCCGGCGTCCCGCCGCTTCGTGCCGGTGCCGCGCGGGACGCCGGTGCTGCAGCAGCTCGCCCGCGGGTTCGGCGACCCGGTGCTGCTCGGGCTCTACGGGCTGGCCGCGCTGCTCATGGGCGGCAACGTCGCGGTCTACAACGCGGGCACGTTCCGGCTGGAGGCGCAGCCGTACGGGTTGTCGCCGACGCTGGCCGGGCTGGTGTTCCTCACCTACCTGCTGGGCTCGGTGAGCTCGCCGCTGGCCGGGGGGCTGGCCGAGCGCGTCGGTCGGCGGGTCGTCGTCCCCGTCGCGATCGTCGTGACCGGGGCCGGCCTGCTGCTCACGCTGGCCGCGCCGCTGGCGCTGTTCGTCGCCGGGCTGGCGGTCCTGACCGTCGGCTTCTTCGCCGCGCACGGCGTGGCCAGCGGCTGGGTGGCCGCCCGCGCGGCGCTCGGCGGGCGGGCGGTCGGGCAGGCGGCCTCGCTGTACTCGTTCTGGTACTACGCGGGGTCCTCGGTGGGCGGCACCCTGGCCGGCGAGGCCTGGGCGAGCGCCGGGTGGCCCGGGGCGGTCGCCGTGGCCGGGACCGGGGTGGGCGGCGCGCTCGTGCTGGCCCTGCTGCTCGGCCGCAGCCGGAGCCTGCCGGGCCGCTGACGCGGGCGGGCGCCGGCGCCGGCCGGCGCCCGCCCGTCCAGGGGCCCGCGCGGAGCCCGGTGAGGTGCTGGAACGGCCCTCCTGCAGGGGCCCGCGCCGAGCCCGGTGAGGTGCTGGAACGGCCGTCCTGCAGGGGCCCGCGCCGAGCCTGCGAGGCGTGGAGGCAGGAGGGTCCTTCCTCAGTCGGTGGCCGCGTGGAACTCGGCGCCGGCCGGGTCGGCGTCGTCGGAGTCGACCGCCTGGCGCTCCTGCTCGGTGCGGTGCTGCAGGGCCTCGTCGTTCGGGCGCGGGTCGGTCTTGCCGTGCTCCTGGCGGTCCCTGGGCGCCGACTCCTCGGTGTCCATGACGTCGTCGAGGGTGGGGCGGTCGGGTGGGGTGGTCATCGCGGTACCTCCGCTGCGTCGTCGTCGATCGGTCTCGACCGGAGGCCATAGCCGCCCCGCCGCGGGGGAAACCCGCTCACCGCTGCTCGAGCGACCCGGCCGGGAGCCACGCCTCGACCAGTACCGGGCCGTGCGGGCCGGGCACGGCGTAGGCCACCCGCCCCTGCCAGCCGCCGGGGCGCTGCCGCCACTCCACCAGGAGGCCCGGCACGGTGCCGGGCGCGCCGGGCGGGGCGTGCACCCAGCAGTGCCGGCCGGGGTCCTCCCGCGCGGAGGGCCCGCCGCCGACCGGGAGCGGCGGGGGAGCGGGGTCGACCGGGGGCGCGTCGAACCCCGGTGGCGGGCCGACGCCCGAGCCGGCGGCCCGCTCGCCCAGCGACGGTCGCGACCTGCCCCGGTGCATCCCGCCAGCCACCCCGGCAGTCTGGCACGACCGTCGAACACGTGTTCGGGTCGGCGGTCCCGGCGTTCGCGCTGGTCACGGCGCGTGTCGACTCGTCCACCTGGCGTGCCGAGGTGCCCTCGGGTCACACTGAGCGCACGGAGTCACCTGACCGTCACGTCCCGTTGCCGGGCAGGGCTCCGTGGACGGTCAGCCCGGCTCACGTCCCGGTACCGCTCGAAGGGGTCCTCCGTGCGCTCATCCCCCGGCTCCCGGTGCGTGCTCGCGCGCCGCGCCGCACTCGGCACCGCTGCCGCGTCCCTCGCCGTCGTCGGCCTCCCCGCGGTCGCCCAGGCCGCCCCGCCGGCCACGCCGTTCATCTCCGAGATCCACTACGACAACGCCGGTGCCGACGCGAACGAGTTCGTCGAGGTCCAGCTCCCGGCCGGCACGAGTTCCGCGGGCCTCTCGGTCGTCCTCTACAACGGCTCCGGCGGAGCCTCCTACGGCACGCTCGCGCTGCCCCCGGTCACCGCGCCCGCCGACGCCCCCGCCGTGGTCACCGTGAGCGGTCCGGGGACCGGCATCCAGAACGGTGCTCCGGACGGCCTCGCGCTGGTCGGCCCGGACGGCGTCCTGGAGTTCCTCTCCTACGAGGGGACCTTCACCGCGACCAACGGCCCGGCCGCCTCCACCCCGAGCACGGACATCGGGGTGGCCGAGGGCGACGGCACCTCGGCCACCCAGTCGCTGTCACGGACCCACGACGCCGCGGCGGACGCGCTGGTCTGGGCCGGGCCGGCCGCCGCCACGCGCGGCACTGTCAACCCCGCCGCCACGCCGACGCCGACCCCGACGACCACCTGCGACTCACCGCCGACCCACGAGATCGGCGCGGTCCAGGGCAGCGGTCCCGTGACACCGCTGGCGGGGCAGCAGGTCACCGTCCGCGGCGTCGTGGTGGGCGACGTCCCCGGCCTGTCGGGCTTCTACCTGCAGGACGCCGACGGCGACGGCGACGCGGCCACCTCCGACGGGATCTTCGTCTTCAGCCCCGTGGCGGTCGGCCTCGGCGACACGGTCGTGGTGACCGGCCAGGCCCAGGAGTTCGGCGGGGACCCGGGGCAGCCGGGGCAGACGCAGGTCGGCGCCGGCGGCAGCGCGGTGGTCTGTGCCGACGGCACCGAGGCCGACCTGCCCGACCCGGCGCCGCTCGACCTGCCCGCCGACGACGCCGCCCGCGAGCGGCTCGAGGGCGTGCTGGTCGACCCCGTCGACGACCTCACCGTCAGCGAGGTCTTCGACCTCACCAGCTTCGGCGAGCTGACCCTGTCGCAGGGCGGCGTCCTCGTGCAGCCCACCGAGCTGGCCCGGCCCGGCCCCGAGGCCGCGGCCATCGCCGCCGAGAACGCCCGGCGCAGCATCACGCTCGACGACGGCGTCAGCGCGCGGGTGTCGGTCACCACCCGGCCGTACCTGTCGCCGACCACGCCGGTCCGCGTCGGCGACGTCCTGACCTTCCGGCAGCCGCTCGTCCTGGGCCACGGCTTCGGCGCCTGGCGGTTGCAGCCGGCCGACGGCACCGCGGAGGGCACGTTCGACCCGCAGGACACCCGGCCCGGCGCGCCCGACGAGGTCGGCGGCGACGTGCGGATCGGCGCGTTCAACGTGCTCAACTACTTCCTCACCCTCAGCGGCTCGAGCGCCCGCGGCGCGACCAGCCCGGCGGAGCTCGAGCAGCAGGCGGGGAAGATCGTCCCGGCCGTCGACGCGCTCGACGCCGACGTCGTCACGCTGATGGAGATCGAGGACACCGCCTCCACCGGCTACGCCGAGACCGCCGACGCCGCCCTGGCCGACCTGGTGCGGCGGTTGAACGCGGACGCCGGGTACGAGAAGTGGGCGTTCGTCCCGATGCCGGAGGAGCTCTACGCGGTCGACCGCGACGTGATCCGCAACGCGATCATCTACCAGGCCGGCGTCGTGCAGCCGGTCGGCGACCCGGTCGGGCTGGTCGACGAGGACGTCTGGGACAACGCCCGCGAGCCGCAGGCGCAGACCTTCGGCAAGGACGGGGACCTGTTCACCGTCGTCGCCAACCACTTCAAGTCGAAGGGCTCCCCGGCCGGCGCCACCGGCGACGACGTGGACGCCGGGGACGGGCAGGGTGCCTGGAACGGCGACCGCGTCCGGCAGGCGGAGTCGCTGGCCGCGTTCATCGGGCAGCTGCGCGAACGCGACCCCGACGTCGTCTCGCTCGGCGACTACAACGCCTACACGCAGGAGGACCCGATCGAGACCCTGCGGCGCGCGGGGCTCACCGACCTGGGATCGGTGTCGGACCCGGAGCGGTTCAGCTACGTCTTCGACGCGCTGTCCGGATCGCTCGACCACGCGCTGGCCACCGCCGAGCTGACCGCCAAGGTGACCGGTGCGGTGCACTGGAACGTCAACTCGGTGGAGTCCTCCGCCTACCAGTACACCGGTGACGAGGGGCTCTACGCGCCGGACCCGTACCGCTCCAGCGACCACGACCCGCTGCTGGTCGGGATCGACCTGCAGGAGCGCTGCGACGGCCTCCTCCCGACGATCCGCGGCACCGCCGGGGACGACGTCCTCACCGGCACCGCCGGTGCCGACGTGGTCATGGGCCTGGGCGGGGACGACACGATCACCGGCGGCAACGCCGGCGACGTGCTCTGCGGCGGCACCGGGGACGACACGCTCGCCGGTGACAACGGCGCCGACGCGCTGCTCGGCGGCTTCGGCGCCGACGCCCTCGACGGCGGCACCGGCGACGACACGCTGGTCGGCGGTCCGGGCACCGACACCCTGACCCCGGGCCGCGGCGCGGGCACCGCGGACCAGGAGGGCGCGGAGTCCTGAGGACGCCTGCCCCCCGACGCTCGCGAGCGTCGGGGGGCAGGGTCCGTCCTCAGGCGCCCTCGCGGGCCTCCCCGCCGGGCTGCTCGCCGATGGCGTCCTCCTCCGGGTCGCGGGTAGCGGCCACGCCCTCGGCCAGCGTCCGGGCCACCTCCTGCAGCAGCCGGTGCGCGGCCAGGTCCTCCACGCGCACGGGCAGCGGCAGCGACCAGTTGGGCCGGTCGGTGGTCCCCGGCATGTTGGGACGGCGCCGTTCGGCGACCGCGTCGTCCAGGGTGGCCGACAGCAGCAGCGACGGTGCGCGGGCCAGCAGCTCGTGCGCCCGCCGGACCGCCGTCTCCGGCTTCGCGTTCCTCCGCAGCCCGGGCAGCTTCTCGAGCAGCGACCTCCGGCCGCGCTCGAGCTCCTCGTCGGTGCCGGTGCCGTACTCGCGCTGCTCCTCGACGTCGGCCCCGCTCCACAGCCCGGCGACCGTCGGCAGGTCGTGCGTGCTGATCGCGGCCATCGCCTCCGCGGGCCACTCGGCCGGGTCGTCGTCCTCGAACCACAGCAGCCGGTAGCCGAGGATCCCGTGCTCGGCGAGGGCCTCGCGGACGCCGTCCTCGACCGTGCCGAGGTCCTCGCCGACGACGACCGCCTGCGCCCGGTGGCTCTCCAGCGCGACGATGTCGAGCAGGTCCTCGGCCGGGTAGCGCACGTAGGCGCCGTCGGCGGCGGTGCCCTCGCCCGAGGGCACCCACCACAGCCGGAACAGGCCCATGACGTGGTCGATCCGCAGGCCGCCGGCGCCGGCCATGGTGGCGCGGATGGACTCGACGAACGGCTCGTAGTCGGCCTCGCGCAGCCGCCACGGGACCAGCGGGGGCGAGCCCCAGTCCTGCCCCTGCGAGTTGAACGCGTCCGGGGGTGCGCCCACCGAGGCACCGTCGGCCAGGACGCCCTGCCAGGTCCAGGCGTCGGCGCCGCCGCCGGCCACGCCGATCGGCAGGTCCTGGATGACGGTCATGCCCTCGGTCGCGCGCTCCAGCTGCAGGTGCAGCGCCCACTGCAGCCAGGCGTGGAAGGCGACGTCGTGCTCGTGCTCGGCGGCGAAGGCGGCGACGGCGTCGCCGCGCGGGTCGCGCAGCTCCTCGGGCCAGGTGTGCCAGTCGGGGCCGTGGACGTCGGCCAGGGCGCTCCAGGTGGCCCAGTCCTGCAGCTTCTGGCCCTGGAACCACCACCAGTCGGGGAAGGCGGGGTCGTCGCGGCCGGTGGCGTCGAAGACCCGGCGCAGCACTTCGCGCTTGCGGGCCCAGACGGCGTCGCGGTCGATCAGCTCGCCCTCCGACAGCGCCCGGCCGGCGTCCTCCTCCAGGTCGACGGCGTCGGCGCCGGGCACCTCCGATACGCGCAGGTACAGCGGGTTGCGGAAGCGGCGGGTGGCCGGCAGGTAGGGGCTGGCCTCCTGCTGCGGTGTCGGGGCGACGGCGTGCAGCGGGTTGACGAGCACGAAGCCGGCGCCCTGCCCGGCCGCCATCTCCCGGACCGCGCGCAGGTCGCCGAGGTCGCCGATGCCCCAGCTGTCGCGGCTGCGGGTGGCGTAGAGCTGCACCGCCCAGCCCCAGGCGCGGTCCTCGGGCAGCCAGCACCGGCCGGGGGAGACGACCAGCCGGCGCCGCGGGCCGTCGGGGACCTGCAGCCAGTGGTAACCCAGCGGGAAGTCCTCGGGCAGCTCGCCGTCGACGTGCCGGGTGGAGCCGTCCTCGAGGGTCACCTCGGCCTCGTCGACCTCCAGGACGTCGCCGGGGCGGGCGACGATCGGAGCGCGGGAGTCGAGGTCCTCGGGCGGTTCGCCGATCACCTCCCGCAGGCGCTCGATCGTGGCCTGGGCGACCTCGTGTTCCTCGTCGAGGGCGTCGAGCCAGGTGGCGTCGATGCCCCACCGGTCGGTGCTGGGGGTGCGTGTCACCCCCCGATCCTCACGGGGCGCGGGGGTGATCGCAGCGCAGACGGACGTGGTGCCGGTCTCGTCCGGTTGACCCTCCAGCGACTGGAGGGTGCAGGGTCCCCGGTGTGGACGACGGGACGCGCCGGACGATCGGCGAGGTGGCCGCCCGGCTCGGCGTGCCCGTGCGCACGGTGCGGTTCTGGACCGACGCCGGCCTGGTCGACCCGCCGGCCCGCTCGCCCGGCGGCTACCGCCTCTACGACGCCGCCGCCGTCGCCCGCCTGGACCTGGTGCGCACCCTGCGCGAGCTGGGCCTGGGCCTGACCGCCGTGCGGGAGCTGCTCGCCGCCCGCCGCACGGTGGCCGAGGTCGCCGCCGAGCACGTGCGCGCCCTCGACGCCGAGATCCGCCTGCTGCGGCTGCGCCGGACCCTGCTGCAGGTCGTCGCCCGCGCCGGCACCACCCCCGAGGAGATGAGGATCGTGTCCGACCTGGCCGCGCTGTCCGCCCGCGAGCGGCAGCAGATCATCGACGGGTTCGTCGACCGGGCCTTCGCCGGCCTGCCCGACGACGCCCCGGGCGCCGGGCTGGCCGGGCCCATGCGGTCGCTGCCGGCCGAGCTGCCCGAGGACCCCGGCCCGGAGCAGGTCGCCGCCTGGCTGGAGCTGGCCCGCCTGGTCGCCGACGACTCGTTCGCCGCGCGGGTGCGCCGGATGGCCGTCGCCGGCGCCGGCGCCACTCCCGGGGAGCCGGACCCCGGGGTGGACGCCGGCCGCCTGCAGATCCTCGGCCGCCGCGCGCTGGCCGACGGGGTGGCGCCGGGCAGCCCGGCCGCCGAGGCGCTGGTGGCCGAGCTGCTCGACGACGGCCGGACGACCGCGCCGGGACGCCGCGCCGCGCTCGCCGACCGGCTGGCCACCTTCACCGACGCCCGCGTCGAGCGGTACTGGCAGCTGCTCGGCGTGCTCAACGGCTGGCCACCGTTCGAGCCGGCGGTGCCGGCCGTGGAGTGGTGGATCGCCGCCCTGCGCGGGGCACCCTGAGGTCCGTGGACGACACCTGGCTGCTGGTGCACCCGCCGCTGCTCGGCCCCGCGGTCCTCGGGCCCCTGGCCGCCGAGCTGCGCGGCCGCGGTGCGACGGCCGCCGTCCCCGACCTGCGCGGGCAGGTCCAGGACCCCGCGGCACCGGGCCCGTCGGCGGCCGGCTGGGCGCGGCGGTGGGCGGCTGCGGTGGACGTCGCCGCGGACGTCGTCGTCGGGTTCTCCGGCGCCGGCATCGTCCTGCCGCTGGTCGCCGCCGCCGTCGGCGCCCGGCGGGTGGTGTGGCTCGACGCCGTCCTGCCCGACGAGGGGACGGGGCACTGGCCGGCGGAGGTGCGCGAGCTGGTGGCGCCGCTGGTCGCCGACGACGGCCGGGTCGCCGACTGGACGACGTGGTGGGGTCCCGACGCGATGACGCAGCTGCTGCCCGACGACGCCGTGCGGAGCGCCGTCCTCGCGGAAGGGCACCGGCTGCCGGCGGACCTGTGGTCGGTCGGCGTCCCGGTGCCCGGGGTGTCCGGCGAGCCCCGGTACGTGCACCTGTCGCCGGCCTACGACGGCGACGCCGCGGCCGCCCGCGCGCGGGGCTGGGCGGTGGCTGGGGACGGCCGCGGCGCCCACCTCGACGTCGCCACCGCCCCGGCGCGGGTGGCCGACCTGCTGGCCTGAGCGTCTGCGGCACCTCGCCGTCCCCTGGCCGGCGGGCCCCGGCTGCGGTAGGCACGACCGATGACAGTGATCGGCTTCCACAACTCGCACGAGCAGGTGCACCCGGCCGATCTCCTGGCCGCCGTCCAGCACGCGGAGGAGGTCGGCTTCACCGCGGCGATGTGCTCCGACCACTTCGCGCCCTGGAACCACGCGCAGGGCCACTCGGGGTTCGCCTGGTCCTGGCTCGGGGCCGCGCTGGCCACCACCGGCCTGCCCTGCGGCGTGGTGAACGCCCCGGGGCAGCGCTACCACCCGGCGGTGATCGCCCAGGGCGCCGCGACGCTGGCGGCGATGTTCCCCGGCCGCTTCTGGATGGCGCTCGGCAGCGGGCAGGTGATGAACGAGCGGATCACCGGCACGCCGTGGCCGCCCAAGCGGGTCCGCGACGCCCGGCTGCGCGAGTGCGTCGACGTCATCCGCGCGCTGCTGGCCGGCGAGGAGGTGACCCACCGCGGGCTGGTCGACGTCGAGCGGGCCAGGATCTGGTCGCTGCCCGAGCAGCAGCCCGCCCTCATCGGGCCGGCGATGAGCGTCCCGACGGCGCGGCGGCACGCCGACTGGGCCGACGGCTTCATCACCATCAACCAGCCGCACGACACGCTGCGCGAGCTGGTCGGCGCCTACCGGGACGCGGGCGGCCAGGGGCGGCTGGTGCTCCAGGTGCACCTGTGCTGGGACCCCGACCCGGAGCGCGCGACGGCCATCGCCTACGACCAGTGGTTCACCAACACCTTCCCGCCGCCGCTGTGCTGGGACCTCGACGGCCCGGAGGCCTTCGAGCAGGCCAGCCGGTACACGCCGCAGGAGGCGGTCGAGGGCGCCGTCCGGGTCAGCTCCGACCTCGGGCAGCACGCCGCCTGGCTGGCCGAGTACGTCGAGCTCGGCTTCGACGAGGTCTACCTGCACCACGTCGGCAAGGAGCAGAAGCCGTTCCTCGACGCCTTCGGGGAGCACGTGCTGCCGCAGCTGGGGGTCACCCGGCCGGCGCCCGCCGTCGCGCTCGACGGCCCGGGTGGGCCCCGCCGTCCGCGGCAGGAGCCCGAGCCGGTGCAGCCGACCGTCCTGCCGGAGGGTCGGCCGCCCGCGCGTTGACCTTCGGCTGCGTGCCGCTCGCGCCGGCGTGTCCGCGCGTGTCGCGTGCACGCAGCCGATGATCGACTGGCGGGGGGCGGCCGGAACGAGCCGACGGCGTCCACTTGCCACCGGTGCGGGTGATCGACAGGCTCGCTCGACATGCGGATCACCGACACGGCCGACCTGTGGTGGAAGACGGCGGTCGTCTACTGCCTCGACGTCGAGACCTACCTGGACTGGAACGGCGACGGGTGCGGTGACCTCGCGGGCCTGGCCCAGCGGATCGACCACCTGGCCGACCTCGGCGTCACGTGCCTGTGGCTGATGCCCTTCTACCCGACCGCCGAGCGCGACGACGGCTACGACATCACCGACTTCTACGGCGTGGACCCGCGGCTGGGCACGCACGGCGACCTGGTCGAGGTCATCCGCACGGCGAACGACCGCGGCATCCGGGTGATCGCCGACCTCGTCGTCAACCACACCAGCAGCCGGCACCCGTGGTTCGAGTCGGCGCGGGCCAGCAAGGACTCCCCGTACCGCGACTTCTACGTGTGGCGCGCCGACGAGCCGCCGGACACCAGCGACCAGGTCGTCTTCCCCGACCAGGAGGACTCGATCTGGACGCTGTCGGAGGAGACGGGGGAGTGGTACCTGCACCGGTTCTACAAGGAGCAGCCCGACCTCGACGTGAGCAACCCGCGGGTGCGCGACGAGGTCGCCAAGATCATGGGTTTCTGGCTGCAGCTGGGCCTGTCGGGCTTCCGCGTCGACGCCGTCCCCTTCTTCCTGGAGACGCAGGAGGGGGACGAGGACGTGTTCGCCGACCCGCACGAGTACCTGCGCGCGCTGCGCTCCTTCCTGGGCCGGCGCACCGGCAGCGGGGTGCTGCTCGGGGAGGTCAACCTGCCGCACGAGCAGCAGCGCGAGTTCTTCGGCGGCGGCGACGGCGACGAGCTGACCATGCTCTTCGACTTCATCGGCATGCAGGCGCTCTACCTGTCGATGGCCCGCGGGGACGCCGGCCCGCTGGTGCAGGCGCTCACCGGCCGCCCGCAGGTGGACCCGGACAGCCAGTGGGCCACCTTCGTCCGCAACCACGACGAGCTGACCCTGGACAAGCTCTCCGAGGAGGAGCGCGAGGAGGTCTTCGCCGCCTTCGGCCCCGAGGAGCGGATGCAGGTCTACGGCCGCGGCCTGCGCCGCCGGCTGCCGCCCATGCTGAACGGCGACCCGCGCCGCGTCCGCATGGTCTACAGCCTGCTGTTCTCGCTGCCCGGGACGCCGGTGCTCTTCTACGGCGAGGAGATCGGCATGGGCGAGGACCTCTCCGCCGAGGGCCGCCTCGCCGTCCGGACGCCGATGCAGTGGACGGCCGGCCCCAACGGCGGCTTCTCGAGCGCCGACCCCGACGCGCTGCCCGGTCCGGTGGTCTCCGGCGGCTTCGCGCCCGAGTTCGTCAACGTCGCCGACCAGCGCCGCGACGAGGACTCGCTGCTGTCGTTCATGAAGCTGCTCATCCGCCGCTACCGCGAGTCCCCCGAGCTCGGCTGGGGCTCCTTCCGCGTGCTCGAGCAGCCGCACGCCGCGGTCCTCGCGCACGTCTGCGAGTGGGACGACGGCACCCTGGTGGCGGTGCACAACCTCGGCGCCGAGCCGCGCACCGTGCCGCTCGTGCTCGACGGCTGTGACGCCTCGCACCGGCTGGAGGACCTGCTGGTCACCGAGTCGACGGTCATCGGCGACGACGGCGCGGTCGAGCTGACCCTCGACGGCTTCGGGTACCGCTGGCTGCGGGTCGTGGCCGGCGACAGCCGGCGCCTGCTCTGAGCTGCGGGTTCCCGCGACGGCCGGTCATGCCGCCGGGACGGCGCGTGGCCGCGCGCCGTGATCACCCGGCCGGCCACGGGTCCGGACCCGCCGCGCCCGGGGGGCCTGCGGGGACCGACGGGGGTCGCGCCTAGCGTGACCGTGGTGTCCGATCCCGCCGCTCCCGCCCCGTCCGCCCCGGTCCCGTCCGCCCCGGTCCCGTCCGGGCCGCCCACCGCCCCGGTGACCGTCCCGGCACCCGCCGGCACCTCCGGCGCACCCGGACCCACGACGGCGGGACCGGCCGGTGCGACCGCCGTCGGCGCGACCGCGGCCCCGGCCGGCCCACTCGGTGCCCCCGGCGCCCCGGCCGGGTCCGGTCCCGCGGCGGGTCCGGCGCCCGGCCCGCCGCCCGTGCCCCGGCCGGCCACCGTCGTCGCGCCCGCGACGCCCGGTCCCGTCCCACCGGTGCCCGCGGACGCCCCGGACGACACCGGCCCGCACGCGACCGGGCCGGTCACCGCCCGACCGCCGGCACCGCGTCCCCGCCGCCGCGACCCGCTCACGCGGATGGGCCCGTGGGCGCCGGCCGCCGGGGCGTTCGTCGGCCTGCTCGCCGGGCTGGTCGCCGTCCTGCTGCTGGCCGGGCGCGCCGACGCCTTCGGCGAGGGACTGGCGCTGGTCTTCCTCGTCGTCGGGCTGACCATGCTCGGCGCGGCCGCCGCGCTGCTGGCCGACGAGGTGCGGCTGGTGCGCCGGGGCGCCCGCGAGGCGAGCATCCGGCCCGCCTGGGTGGAGGCCACCGCGGGGCTGATCAACGGGCTCACCCCGGCCCGGCTGCTGCTGGGCAGCAGCGCCTTCGTGCTCTTCCTCGCCGCCTACGTCGGCCGCTGAGCCCCGCCGGCGCTCACTGCCCGCGGGCGTCCTCGCGCAGGTCCGCGGGGTCGAGCCGGCCGGTGACGATGTCGTCGGCGACGTCGTCGACCACCCGGCCGGTGACGAAGGCGTGTGCCCGCAGCACGGCGAGGGTGTCGACGACGTCCATGCCGAGCGCGACCGTCGCGACGCCGGTGGCCTGCCACACCCGGCTGCGGCGCCGGGCCGCGGGGGAGTCCCACCACCGGGCGGCACCGTCGTCGGACGGCACCGCCCCGGAGGCGCGCACCAGCTCCTCGGTCAGCGTGACCACGACCGCCTCGACGTCGTCGCGCGGGACCTTCGTCAGCGTCTCGGGCTCGCGGGCGTAGAGGTCGACGATCACCGTGGGACCCAGGGGTGGCGCCAGCGGCACCGAGAAGACGGCGCGGTAGGGCGTCTCGCCGAGCATCGCGGCGTGCAGGTCGGGCCAGTTGCGGGCGATGTCGTCGAGGTCGAAGACGATGGCGCTGCCGGTGTCGTGCGCGCGCAGGCAGGGACCGTCACCGGCGGTGAACTGCAGCTGCTCGGCGTGCGCGGTGTCGTGGTCGCTGGCGCCGATCGGCGTCCGCAGCCCGGCTCCCTCGTGGATGCTCAGCGCGGCGCCGTCCACCCCGACCGCGTGCGCGCAGGCCCGGGACAGCCGGGAGGGCACCATCTCGGGACCGTCCTCACCCGGCGGCGCGGGCTCGCGCAGCGCTTCGAGGAACCGTCCCGCAGCATCGCTCGTCTCCACCGTCGCCTTCCCTCGTCCCGTCGTCGTCCCGCTGCTCGTCCGGTGACGGACAGGGCACCAGCCTGGCCCTTTGCGCCCGCGAGCACCACACCGGGTCAGGCGTAGGCCTCCACGGCCAGCACGACGGCGAGTCCGAGCCCGGCGAGGGCGATGAGCCGGCGCAGCGCCGTCTGCGGCGCCCGGCGGACCACCCGGGGGCCCAGCCGGCCGCCGACGAGGCAGCCCAGCGCCAGCGGCAGGGCCGCGCTCCAGGCCACCGGCGACAGCAGCGCGAAGCCGACGGCGGCCACCGCGTTGGCGGTGCCGAGGACGACGTTCTTCACCGCGTTGCCACGCGGCAGGCCCTCGCCGGTGCCCAGCAGGAGGAGGGCCAGGAGGAGGACGCCGGCCGCGGCGCCGAAGTAGCCGCCGTAGACGGCCACGACGGCGACGCCCGGCGCCAGCCACCACGGGTCGCGCCGCCCGTGCGCGCGCCGGCCCTCGGCGGCCAGCTCGGCCGGCGGGCGCTGCAGGAGGATGGCCAGCGCCGCACCGCCGATCAGCCACGGCACCACCCGCTCGAAGGCCGCGGCCGGGGTGAGCAGGAGCAGCGCGGCGCCCGCGGCCCCGCCGAGGACGCCCGCGGCCACCAGCGGTGCCAGCCGCCGGCCCTGCCCGGCCAGCTCCGGCCGGGAGGCGCTGATCGAGCCGACGCTGGTCAGCACCAGGGACACCGTGTTGGTCACGTTCGCCGTCACCGGCGGCAGGCCGGTGGCCAGCAGCGCCGGGTAGCTCACCAGCGAGGCCAGCCCGGCGACGCTGCCGGCCAGTCCCGCGCCCACCCCGGCGAGGACGAGCAGGCCCCACTCGAGCGGGCTCACCGGGTCACCAGCACGCCGATGGCGACGCAGCCGAGCACGACGATCGCCGTCCGCAGCAGGGCCGCGGGCAGCCGCCGGCCGTAGCGGGCGCCGACCGTGCCGCCCACCACCGACCCCGCGGCCACCAGCGCGGCGGCCGTCCAGTCGACCCGGTCGGTGGCGACGACGACGTAGGCGAGGGCGGCGACCGCGTTGACCGTCGACGTCAGCACGTTCTTGATCGCGTTGAGCCGCTGCAGCGGCTCGGCGAGCAGCAGCCCGAACAGGCCGATCTGCAGCACGCCCTGGCTGGCGGCGAAGTAGCCGCCGTAGGCGCCGGTGGCGTAGGCGGCGCCGACCAGGCCGGTCAGCCGCCACCCGCGTGCGCGGGGCACCGGCGTGCCGGCCGCCGCGCGGCGGGTGGCCAGCCGGCGCGACAGCAGCGGCTGCACGGCGACCAGCACGACGGCGAGCCCCACCAGTGCGGGCACCACCGCCTCGAACGCCGCCGCGGGCAGGTGCAGCAGCAGGACCGCACCGGTGAGCGCGCCGAGCGCCGAGGCCGGCAGCAGCCGCAGCACCAGGCCGCGCTGCCCGGCCAGCTCCCGCCGGTAGCCCACCGCGCCGCTGACGCTGCCCGGCACCAGCCCCAGCGTGTTGGTCACCGTGGCCGTCACCGGGGGCAGCCCGGTGGCCAGCAGCACCGGGAAGGTCACCAGCGTCCCCGAGCCGACGACGGCGTTGATCGAGCCCGCGGCCAGCCCGGCAGCGGCGACCGCGAGCATCTCCAGCACGGTCATGCGGTCATCGCGTCGAGCCTGGCACGCCGCTCCCCGCGACGGGCGTGGGGGCCGGGACGGCCGCCCGGGCGACACCGGTCAGGCGAGCGCGGTGGTGCGCTCGAGCACCGCCGGGTCGAGCCGACGGTCGGCGTGGACCAGCCGGACGGCGGCCGGGTCGGGGTTGCCGGCGTCCGGACCGCGCCAGACCAGCCTCAGCCCGGCCCGCTCCGCCCGCCCCCGGGAGTCGACGTCGTGCTCCAGCAGGTAGGCGACGACCGGCCGGTCGGGGGCGACGGCGCGGGCGGCGTCCAGGGCGGCGGCCACGAGCTCGGCGGCCAGACCGCGGCCCCACGCCGGAGGGGTGGAGCGGTGGTAGAGGTTCCACCACGAGGTGCCGGGCGGGCACGCGCAGCCGCCGGTGCCCACCACCTGGCCGGGTCGCAGCCCCGGGACGTCGGCGTCGTCGCGCAGGCGGGCGGTCCAGTAGCCCCGCGTGCACCCAGTCCTCCAGCGAGTGCTCGATCCGGACGGCGACCTGCTCGGGGGACGTGAGCCGGCGCGAGGGGAGGTGGGCTCAGGTGCGCGGGTCGGACAGGAGGCGGAAGTGCTCGTCGAGGTCGCCGGGGACGACGGCGTCCAAGCGCAGCCGCGGCGTGGTGCGGTGCCGCCAGGTCACGAGTCCTTGCGGCCGGCGTCGACGACGCGCAGCACGACCGCCCCCTCCTCGTCGGAGGCCGCCAGGTCGACCTCGGCGTCGATGCCCCAGTCGTGGTCGCCGGCCGGGTCGTCGAGGACCTGCCGCACCCGCCAGACGCCGGGCGTCCCCTTGTCCCAGACCAGCAGCGCGGGACCGCGGGCGTCGGCTCCGGTGCCCAGCTCGTCGTGCTCGTCGAAGTAGGCCCGGACCACCTCGCCCCAGCGCTCGGCGTCCCAGCCGGAGCCGGCGTCGAGCTCGCCGAGGTCGTACCAGCGCCGGCGGGCCCACAGCTGCACCCGCTGGAACAGCGCGTTGCGCACCATCGCGGTGAACGCCCGCTCGTTGCCGGTGAGCGGCCGCGGCCGGGCGGGGACGGCGACCGGCTCGTCCAGCGGTGCGTCCGGGCTGGTCAGCTGCTCCCACTCGTCGAGCAGCGAGGAGTCGACCTGGCGGACCAGCTCACCGAGCCACTCGACGACGTCGGTGACCTCGTCGGTGCGCGCGGCGGTGGGCACGCCCGAGCGCAGCGCCTTGAAGGCGTCCGACAGGTAGCGCAGGACGGCGCCCTCGGACCGGGTCAGCCCGTAGGTGTTCACGAACTCGCGGAAGGTGGAGGCCCGCTCCCACATCTCGCGGACGACGGACTTCGGCGAGAGCTGCGCGTCCGCGGCCCACGGGTTGGTCTGCCGGTAGACGTCGTAGGCGTGGCCGAGCAGCTCCTCGAGCGGCTTGGGATGGCTGATCTCCTCGAGCAGCTCCATCCGCTCGTCGTACTCGATGCCCTCGGCCTTCATCCGCGCGACGGCCTCGCCCCTGGCCTTGTTCAGCTGGGCGGCGAGGACCTGCCGCGGGTCGTCGAGCGTCGCCTCGATCACCGAGACCACGTCCAGCGCGAACGTGTCCGACTCGGCGTCCAGCAGCTCGATCGCGGCCAGCGCGAAGGTGGACAGCGGCTGGTTCAGCGCGAAGTCCTCCGGCAGGTCGAGCGTCAGGTCGTAGCGCCGTCCGTCCGGCTCCGGCGGGTCCAGCCGCTCCAGGACGCCGGCCTGCAGCAGCGAGCGGGCGATGCCGATGGCCTCGCGGACGTGCTGCAGCTGCTTCCTGCGCGGCTCGTGGTTCTCGGTGAGCAGCCGGCGCATCGCGACGAACGGGTCCCCCGGCCGGTCGACGACGTCGAGGACCATCGACGTCGAGACGCGCATGTTGCTGGTCAGCTTCTCCGGCTCGGCCTCGATCAGCCGCCTCATCGTCGCCTCGCTCCAGGGCACCATGCCCTCGGGCGCCTTCTTGCGCACGAGCTTGCGGCGCTTCTTGGGGTCGTCGGACACCTTGGCGAACTGCTTGAGGTTCTCCACCTCGTGCTCGGGCGCCTGGACGACGACGGTGCCGGCGGTGTCGTAGCCGGCCCGCCCGGCGCGGCCGGCGATCTGGTGGAACTCGCGGACCTGGAGCAGCCGGGTGCGGGTGCCGTCGTACTTCGACAGCGCGCTGAAGACGACGGTGCGGATCGGCACGTTGATGCCGACGCCGAGGGTGTCGGTGCCGCAGATGACCTTGAGCAGCCCGGCCTGGGCCAGCTGCTCCACCAGCCGCCGGTACTTGGGCAGCATCCCGGCGTGGTGGACGCCGATGCCGTGCCGGACCAGCCGCGACAGCGTCGTCCCGAAGGCCGAGGAGAACCGGAAGCCGCCGATCGTCTCGGCGATCGCCGCCTTCTCCTCCTTCGAGCAGACGTTGACGCTCATCAGCGCCTGCGCGCGCTCGAGCGCCGAGGCCTGGGTGAAGTGGACGACGTAGACCGGCGCCTGCCTGGTGTCCAGCAGCTCCTGGATCGTCTCGTGCATCGGCGTCGTCGCGTAGTAGTGGTGCAGCGGCACCGGGCGCTCGGCGTTCGCGACCAGCGCGGTGGGCCGGCCGGTGCGCCGGGTGAGGTCCTCGCGGAGGAACGTGACGTCGCCGAGGGTGGCGCTCATCAGCAGGAACTGGGCCCTCGGCAGCTCCAGCAGCGGCACCTGCCAGGCCCAGCCGCGGTCGGGGTCGCCGTAGAAGTGGAACTCGTCCATGACCACCAGCCCGACGTCGGCGTCGGGGCCCTCGCGCAGCGCGATGTTCGCGAGCACCTCCGCGGTGCACGCGATGATCGGGGCGTCGTGGTTGACCGCCGCGTCGCCGGTGAGCATGCCGACGTTGGCCGCGCCGAAGACGCCGCACAGCGCGAAGAACTTCTCGCTGACCAGGGCCTTGATCGGGGCGGTGTAGAAGCTGCGCCGTCCGCCGGCCAGCGCGGCGTACTGCACGCCGGTGGCCACCAGCGACTTGCCCGAGCCGGTCGGCGTCGCCAGGACGACGTTCGCGCCGCTGACCAGTTCGATCAGCGCCTCCTCCTGCGCCGGGTACAGCGGCGTGCCGCCCGCCTCGGCCCACGCGGCGAAGGACGTGAACAGCTCATCGGGGTCGGCGCCGCCGGCCCGCAGCGCGGAGAGGTCGCCGGGGTCGTCGAGGAGGGGGAGGGGCGCGGTCGCGGTCATCGTGCCGTGCAGCGTGCCCGACCCGCGCGGCCTTCCCGCCGCCGGGCCGCCGGACGGTCCCGGTCACGATCCGGTCACGACACCTGTGGTCGGGGCTCGCTTCTGTCGTTCCCCTGAGGCAAGGTGAACGGCAGGTGAACGAGAGGTGGCTGCACGATGCGCGTCGAGGAACGTCCGCTGGTCCGCTGGGTCCCCGTCGTCGACCGGGACGGTCGCCGGCACATGGAGATGCGCTGGGCGCTGCCCACGGTGGCCGAGGCGCCGCAGGCCCCGCGGGCGGCCTGACCCGGCCGACCGCCGCCGGCGGCCGGGCCGGTTCCGCGAGAGCGGAGCCGGGTAGGCGGGACGGCGACGCGACACGGGGGGAGACGACCCCCGGTGACGCGCGCACCCGACCTGAGGAGAGCCCGTGTCGTCACCCCGCCCCGAGTCCCAGCCCGAGCAGCAGCAGACCCCGCCCGGGACGCTGGGGGAGATGGACCCCAGGCCCGACCACGGTGAGGAGAGCTACCGCGGCTCCGGGAGGCTGACCGGCAAGGCCGCCGTCGTCACCGGCGGCGACAGCGGCATCGGCCGCGCCGTCGCGATCGCCTTCGCCCGCGAGGGCGCCGACGTCCTGATCTCCTACCTGTCCGAGCACGAGGACGCCGAGGACACCGCGAAGTACGTGCGCGAGGCCGGCCGCACGTGCGTCCTCGTCCCCGGGGACATCTCCGACCGCGCGCACGCGAAGACGATCATCCCCGCCGCGGTCGAGGCGTTCGGCAAGGTCGACGTCCTGGTGAACAACGCCGCCTTCCAGATGTCGCACGACACGCTGGAGGAGGTCTCGGACGAGGAGTGGGACCACACCGTCGCCACCAACCTGACGGCGATGTTCACCCTCTGCAAGGACGCCGTCCCGCACATGCCCTCGGGTGGGTCGATCATCAACTCGTCGTCGGTGAACTCGGACATGCCGAGTCCCAGCCTGGCGCCGTACGCGATGACCAAGGCCGGCATCGCCAACTTCACGGCCAGCCTGGCGCAGATGTACGCGGAGAAGGGCATCCGGGCCAACAGCGTCGCGCCCGGCCCGGTGTGGACGCCGCTGATCCCCGCGACCATGCCCGAGGAGAAGGTGGCCAGCTTCGGTCAGCAGGTGCCGATGGGCCGCGCGGCCCAGCCGGCCGAGCTCGCGCCGGTCTACGTGCTGCTGGCCGGCGACGAGGCCTCCTACGTCTCCGGCGCGCGGGTCGCCGTCACCGGGGGCAACCCGATCCTCTGAGGCACCGCGACGATCAGGGGACCTGATCCCAGCGCGTCCTCCCCGGCGGTGCACGGTGGGGGAGGACGCGCGACGATCAGGTCCCCTGATCCCCGCGACGGCGTGCCTGGGTCAGGCCGGGGTCTGCGAGGTGACCCGGACGGGGCCGGTCCACGGGGTGGCCGTGCCGTCCGCGCCGACCGCCCGCACGCGGTAGGCCAGGCCGGCGGCGTCGGAGAGCTGGATCTCGCGGTTGAGCAGCCCCCGGTCGGCCGGGTTCACTCCGGTGGCGACCTCGAGGTCCACGCAGCCGTCCGGGAGCACCTCGAGCTGCGGTGAGGCGCCCTCCGGCGTGACCAGCCGCGCCTCCCAGCGGGCCAGCTCGGCCGGGGAGCCCTCCGCCGGGGCGAAGCAGGCCCGCCAGGTGGTGGTCCAGCTGATCCGCCCGTCGTCCGCGGGGACGACGGTGTCCTCGAGCGTCGCCGACACCAGGCGCACCGGCTCGCCGGCCACGGCGGGCCCGGCCGGTGCCGACGAGGTGGCCGCGGAGGTCGTCGGGGACGCCGTCCCCGGCGGGACCTCCGCGGACGTGCACCCGGCGAGCGCCACCGCCAGCACGAGCAACGCGGCCGCGGCGCCCGCCGGGCGCCCGGGGGTCAGCCGCACGTCACCACTCGACGGCGCCGAACTCCTCGCCGTTGAGGACGACCACGCGGTCCGGGACGACCGTGCCCGGCGGCAGGTCGGTGCCGACGACGGCGCTGCGCTCACCGATCGTGGCCCCCTCGCCGATCGTGCTGCGGAAGACCACGGCCTCGTCCTCGAGGGTCACGCCGTCGTGGATGACGGTCGGCTCCTCGGGCTGGCCGGCGACCACGACGCGGCCACCGCCGTGGGCGATGACGCCCGCGCCGTAGGTCACGTCGTCGCCGACGACGAGGTCGGTGTCCTCCAGTGCGTGGAAGACCACGTCGTCGCCCATGCCCTCGACGTGGCCGACGCTGAAGTCCTCGCCCTCGTCGGCGCGCAGCGAGACGTCGTCACCGGCGACGGCGTCGAAGTGGCTGAACGGGTCGGCGAAGTCGACCTCGCCGATGACCCGGTTGCGGTGCCCCGGCACGGCCAGGTCCTCCCCGGCGAAGTCGGGCAGGTCGCGGTCCGGGTTGAACTCCGTGCCGCCGGGGTCGACGTTCACGCCGTGCAGGGCGTCGGGGTCCTCGCGGTACAGCTCGGTGTACTCGCGGGCGAAGGCGACGTTGACCTCGATCACGGCCTCGTTGAACGCGACGTCGGCCTCGGTGATCGCGCGCACCTTGCCCAGCGCCGGGTCGTCCGCCTCGGCCTGGGTGGTGACGTTCTTGCCCGGGAGGACGAGCGTGCCGCTGCGCAGGGTCACGCCCGGGCCGACCCGGCCGAGCGCCGAGATGCCGGTGTTCCGCTCGAGGACGGCGCCGTCGACCTGGCTGCCGAAGGAGAGGAAGACCTCCTGGTCGTCGTCCGGGTCGGCCGGGATGTCGCCGCCGCCCACGCCGACCGTGGCCGGACCGATCACCGAGGAGCCGTGCGCGAGGATGACGCGGTCGGCGATCTCGACCCCGTCCCCGCCGGTCTCGGCTCCGTCCTGGGGACCCTCGACCAGCTCGCGGGAGGCGATGACGGAGACGTTGTCCTGGATGTTGCTCTCCGCGCCCACGGAGATCGGCGCCTCCTCCGAGGCGACCAGCTGGGCGAAGGGGCCGACGTAGACCTGCTCGGCCAGGGTCACGTGCCGGCCACCGACGACCTCGGTGGACGGGTCCAGGAAGCTGGCGGTCTCCGCCGGGGCGTCGGCCGGGCAGACGGGCACGTCGGCCCCCTCGGGGGAGCAGCCCTCGGCCCCCACCGGGTCGCCACCCGCCGGGTCGCCCGGAGGACCGTCGTCCGCCGCGGCGGACAACGGTGTCAGCGCGCCCAGTGCCATGACGGTGGCGGCGGCGGTCGTGAGGATCGTCCTGCGCATCGGAGCGGTCGTCCTTCCTCGCGGGGGACGCGCGCGGGGTCTGCGACGCACGTCCTGCGGGAGCGTGCCGGGGCGTCACCCGTTCGGGCGAACAGCAGGGGCCGGGGAGCCGGCCGGAGCGCGCGTGGCGGTGACGCGCTGTCAGAGGCCGCGGTGGCCCAGGTCACGTCGTCCGACCCGGTTCCCGACCGTGCGGGCGAGCGCGGCGATGCCGGCCGGCCCGACGCGGCAGCAGCCACCGACCAGCCGCGCCCCGGCCGTCATCCACCCCTGGGCGGCGGCGGGGTCGACCCCGCCGGTCCCCGTCCACCGCCGGGCGCCGGCGTCCCAGCTCTCGCCGCTGTTCGGATAGGCCACCAGGGGCGTCCCGGCCGCGGCGGCGGCCGCCAGGGCGGTGCCCACCGCCGCCGGGTCCGTGCAGTTGACGCCGACGGCCACCACGGCACCGGCGCCGCGGGCCATGGCGAACACGTCCGCGGCCGGCTCGCCGCGCCGGGTGCGCGCGACCCCCGCCTCGTCGACGACGGTGGTCAGCGACAGCCACACCGGGACGCCGAGCACCTCGGCCTCGGCCAGCAGCGCCTCGGCCTCCGCGGCGGCGGGCACCGTCTCGCAGGCCAGGACGTCGGCGCCCGCCCCGGCCAGCGCGGCCATCCGCGGCCGGTGGAAGGCCCGCAGCTCGGCGACCGTGAGGCCGCCGCCGGCGCGTCCGGTCCAGCCGGGGTCGGCGTAGGCGCCGGTGTACTCCGAGCCGTCGGCCAGCGCCGCGCCGTAGGGCCCGACCGACCCGGCCACCCAGCCGCCGGGGGCGCCGCGCCGCGCCAGCTCCACCGAGCGGGCCACCAGCGCCAGCGCCTCGTCCCGGTCGACCCCGGCGGCGCCGAAGCCCTCGACGGTGGCCTGGTAGCTCGCCGTCGTCGCCACCTGCGCGCCCGCGGCGGCGAAGGCGGCGTGCGCGGCCACGACGGCGTCGGGCTCGTCGCGCAGCAGCCGGGCCGACCACAGCGCCGAGGACACGTCGTGCCCGCGGGCCTCCAGCTCGGTGGACAGCCCGCCGTCGAGGACGACGGGACCGGCGGCGAGCGCGTCGGCGAGGGGAGGCAGCACGCCGTCCATCCTCCCGGCCGTTCTGCGGGCGCACCGCCGGGCCAGCAGGATCCGCGGTGTGGTGTTCATCTGGAGCAGCAACTGGCGGCCGCGACGCCGCCGCCGCGGGTACGGCCCCCGGCCCGGCTGGCGGTACGGGTACGGCCGCCGGTACGGCCCGCCGCCGGGCTACGGGTACCGGCGGCACCACCGCGACGACCGCGACGGCGGCTGCCTGCGCGACCTGCTGTTCCTCAACACCGGCTGCTGCCTGGCCAACGCCATCGGCTGCAGCGTGGACGGGCTGTTCCTCGTGCCGACGACGGTGCGGCACGTGCACGCCGCCGGCACCGGGACGCGCGGCTCGCGGATGGCCGAGCGGATGGTCGCCGCCGTCCGCGTCTACCAGCGCGAGGTCAGCCCGGCGCGGCCGCCGTGCTGCTCGTTCACCCCGACCTGCTCGGCCTACGCCGTCGAGGCCATCGAGCGGCACGGCGCCCGGCGCGGCGGCCGGCTGACCCTGCGCCGGCTGCTCCGCTGCCGGCCGGGCGCGGCCGGCGGGGCCGACCCGGTGCCCGCCGCGGCCTGACGCCCGCTCAGCGGACCGGGCGGTACCGGTTGACCAGGACGCCGGTGGTGGTGGGCACCGACTCGACCAGCTCCCACCGCAGCTGCGCGCCGGCCGGGAAGAGGGTGCGGCCGGCGCCCACGACCACTGGCGCGACGGCCAGCACCAGCTCGTCGACCAGCCCGGCCGGCAGCAGCGTGGCCAGCAGGTCGGGACTGCCCAGCACGGTGAGGTCGAGGTCGGTCGTGGCCTTGAGCCCGGCCACCGTCGTCGCGGCGTCGCCGGCGAGCAGCGTGGAGTTCGCCCAGCCGGCGGCGTAGCCGGGGTCGCGGGAGACGACGTACTTCGGCTTGGCGTCGAGCACCGGGCCGAAGGGGTTCTCGGTGGTCCCGGCCCAGGCGGCGCGCAGGCTCTCGTAGGTGCGGCGGCCGAACAGCATGCCGCCGTCGGCCTGCAGGCCCCGGCCCATGACCTCGCCGAGGACGGCGTCGGGGTAGGGGGCGAACCAGCCGCCGCGGTCGAAGCCGCCGCGGGTGTCCTCGTCTGGACCGGCCGGGCCCTGCGCGACGCCGTCCAGGCTGACGTTCTCGACTGCGGTGATGGTGGCCACGGGAACTCCTCGGCTCGGCTGGCAACTACGCAATCAGTAGTAGTCACTACGGATGGCGTAGCGCAAGGGGTAGGCTCGGCCGCGTGTCCGACCGGCGCAGCTACGACGACCCCTGCGGGGTGGCCCGCGCCCTCGACGTGGTGGGTGAGCGCTGGGCGCTGCTCGTCGTGCGCGAGCTGCTGCTCGGCCCCAAGCGCTACACCGACCTCGCCCGCGGCCTGCCCGGCAGCAGCCCGACCGTGCTCAGCCAGCGGCTGCGCGACCTCGAGACGGCCGGCATCGTGCGCCGGTCGGCCGCCGGGCCGCCGGGCGGCGGCCGGGTCTACGAGCTCACGCCACGCGGGCACGACCTCGAGGACGTGCTCGTCGCCCTGGGCCGCTGGGGCTCGCGGACGGTGCAGACCTCGGCCGGGGACCTCGGCACCGACGCCTTCGTGCTCGCGCTGCGCACCACCGCCGACCCGGCGCGGCTGGCCGGCTGGTCGGCGCGGGTGGAGCTGCGCGTGGAGGACCCGGCCGGCCCCGACCGGGTCGCGCTCACCGTCGACGGCGGGCGGCTGAGCGCCGTCCGGGGGACGGCGGGCGCCCCGGACGCCGTCCTCGCCGGGCCGCCGGCGGTGCTGCGCGCGGTCGCCTTCGGCCGCCGGTCGCTGGACGCGGCGCTCGACGACGGCGCGGTGCGGATTGAGGGTGACGACGCGGCGGTGCGCCGGCTGCTGGCCGCCGTCGTCCCGCCGGTCCCGGCCTGAGCGACACTGGGGCCGTGCCCGCCGCCGACGACGCCGCCGGTGACCTCCCGGTCTCCGGCTCCCTCGTCGTGCCCGCCGCGGCGCTGGCGTGGCGGTTCTCCCGCTCGTCGGGGCCCGGCGGGCAGGGCGTCAACACCGCGGACTCGCGGGTCGAGCTCTCCGTCACGCCGCTGGACCTGCCCGGGCTGACCGACGCCCAGCGGGCCCGGCTGGCCGAGCGGCTGGGGTCCCGGCTGGTCGACGGCGTCCTGACCGTGGCGGCCAGCGAGCACCGCCAGCAGCTGCGCAACCGGCAGGCCGCCCGCGAGCGGCTGGCCGCGGTGCTGCGCGCCGCGCTGGCCCCGCCGGTGCCGGCCCGGCGCCGCACGAAGCCGACGCGCGGTTCGCAGGAGCGGCGGATCGCGGCCAAGAAGCGCCGCGGCGAGCTCAAGCGCCGCCGCGGGAGCTGGGACTAGAGCTCCGGCATCGGCACGCCGGGCGGCCGGACGACCACCCACAGCGGCAGCTGGCCGTCGGCCGAGCGGGTCGCCTGCACCACCTCGAAGCCCAGTCCGCGGGCGAAGCGCACGACCGCCCAGGCCGGCGCCACCAGGGCCGCGGGCACGCCGTCGGTGTCGCAGCGGCGCAGCACCGGCGCCAGCACCGCGCCGCCCAGCCCGCGGCGGCGGGAGCGGGGCCGGGTGGCCAGTGCCCGCAGCCGCCAGTGCGGCCCGTCGGGCAGCGCCGCCGCCAGCTCCGCCTCGGTGCGGGCGACCGCGTCGGCGCGCTCGGCGTGCAGCCGGGGCGTCTCGCGGTCCAGCGCCGCGCGGACGTCGGCGGGCACGGGCGCCGCCGCCCCCTCGGGCGCCGCCCAGGAGGCGACCGCGTCGACGTCCTCGCTGACCCAGGTGGTGCCGGTCGTGACGCCGCGGTGGCCCTCCAGCTCGGCCAGGCGGGTCAGCCGCTGGGTGCGCCCGTCGAGCGGCAGCGCCCAGCGCACCCAGCGCGACTCGGCGAACGCGACGGTGAGGGTGGCGGCGATGCGCGGGACGTCGCGCGGCTCGGCCGGCCGCACCAGCGGGACGCCGACGTGGACCGTCGGCCCGGGCTCGCTCATGACCCGATCAGATCACGCGTGCCGCGGGCGCGCCGTCCCCGCACACGACGACGGGGCCGGCCCTCCAGGAGGACCGGCCCCGTCGAGGGGAGCTGTGGTGGCCTCCCTGCTGGGTCCCGCCGCGAGCGTGCGAGTGGCGGGGGCAGGGAGGACCTCTCAGAAGCCGGCGCGGTCGACCTTGCGGTGGTACCGGGTGCCGAGCTTGCCGCCGAGGACGGCGCCGACCAGGGTCGCGACCAGGACGGCGGCCAGCGCGACGATGCCGGCGGTGGTCAGGGTGTCGCCGCTGATCGGCAGGCTCGGCAGGTTCAGCTGCGAGAGCACGTTGTACTGGGAGCCCAGCACGGCGCCGGCGATCCCGAGGAGCACGGCGACGAGCAGGCCGATGACCCAGACCGCCAGACCCTGCTTGACGCCGTCGAAGCGGGCCATGCGGCCGGCGACGTAGCCGCCGGCGAGGTAGGCGAGGAACAGGACCACCAGCAGGGCGATGCCGCCGGTGAGCCCGATGGTGTCGGCCGCGGCGGTCGCCTCGTCGGCGGCCTGGTCGACGCTGGAGACCTGGGTCAGCCCGAAGGCGACGCCGGCGGCCGACAGCAGGGCGAGCAGGACGACCGCTAGGCCGTTGGCCGACAGCCAGCCGAAGAACGCCGCGCCCCACTTGATCCCGCCGAAGCGGGCGTGCTGGGCGTCGACGGCGTCACGGGCGGCGCCGCGCGTGGCGGAGGCGCCGTCGGTGGTCGTGCGCGCGGCATCGCCGCCGAGGGAGCTGCTCATGGTGCCTTCCTGGAGCGGTGGGGCCGGGCCCCGCCGGAGCGTCGTGTCGCGAGGGCGCGGACCGGCCGGGAGCCGGCCGGTCCGCGACGTCCTCAGCGGCGGCGGGTCGTCGGGTCGACGTCGCCGTCGACCTCGATCTGCTCCTTGCGGACCTCGCCGCTGACCGTCTCCTGCTCGGTGACGGTCTGGGTGTCGAGGCGGACGCGCTCGACCGGGGTGGCCTCCGTGGAGACGACGGGACGCTCGGCGTGCAGCGTGACCTCGTGCTCCTCCTCGGAGATGGCCGGGCCGTCGAGGGCGTTGCCGACGTTCGCGTCGGTGATCGGCTCGCGCTCGACCCGGACCTCCTCGCGCGAGACCGGCACGGTGGCGCTCTCGGTCTCGGTCACGACGTACTTGCGCAGCCGCGCCTTCCCGGCCTCGACGCGCTGGGTGCCGACCTCGAGGTGCTCCTCGGAGCGGGTCATCGCGTTGTCGGTCGTCGGGCCCGAGGTGTCGCGGCCCACGGTGCCGGCCTGTCCGCTCAGGTCCTGGCGACCCGAGGTGCCGGTGCGGCCCTCGAGCGAGTCCGGGATGCCGTCACGGTCGCTGTCGCGGCCGGTGGTGCCGGTGGTGGTGCCGGCGACGCCCTGACCGGTCGTCGTGCCGCCCGTGCCGAGGCCGTAGTAGGCGTAGAGCTCCGACTCCTCCTCGGGGGAGAGGTGGCCGGCGGAGACGTCGACGTGCGGCGCGCCCTTGACCTTGGCCTTGTCGTAGGGGAGGCGCAGCTCGTCGCCCTCGACGGTGGCCTCGGCCAGGGGCACGAAGGCCTCCTTGGTGCCGAACAGGCCGGTGCGGACGGTGGCCCACTCGGGGCGGCCGGTCTCGTCGTCGAGGAAGACCTCGCCGACGCTGCCGTGCTTGCCGTCGGGGCCGACGGCGGTGCTGCCGATGACGCTGCTGATCTGCTGTTCGGTGATCACGGGTGCTCCTCAGCTGGTGGCGTTCGGGGGTGGCCCGGCTCCCTCGCGGCGGTCGTGCCGGGGCTCAGCGGGCCACTTGCTGGGTGCCCGTTCCTTTACGCCGTAAACCCGATCCGGTCGACGTCCTCAGTCGCCCGGGGCCCGCCCCTCCTGCCGGACGGTCTCCAGCCGGCCGAGCAGGTTCTCGAGGGCCTCCTCGAACTCGGCGGCCGTCTCGTCACGCGACAGCAGCGACTCCAGGCGCACCACCGAGGGGTAGGACCGCAGGTCGGTGCGAGGGGACGCGTCGCCGTCCCCCGGCACGTCCTCCGCGTTGATGGCCACCCCCTTCTGGCTCACCTCCAACAGCAGGTGTCCCAGGAGGAAGCTCGAGTAGGCGCGGTAGGCGCCGACCGCCGCCTCGTCGGAGAAGCCGCTGTCGGTCATCGCGGTGAGGAAGGACTCCACCCAGCGCAGGCTGCGCAGCGGCGGGCGGACCCACGGCGCGGCCGGCGGGCGGGTGGCCACGAGCGGGAAGACCTCCGGGTGGGCCAGCGCGATCCGCCGCACGCCGTGCGCCAGCCGCTGCAGGAAGTCCTGCCAGCCGTGCGCGGCCTCCATGTGCACGTCCGGGTCGCCGTAGAGCTCGTCGATGACGGTCTCGACGACGCCGTCGAGCAGCTGCTCGCGGCCGGGCACGTACCGGTAGAGCGCCATGGCCTCCACGCCCAGCGCCGCGCCCAGCCGGCGCATGGTCAGCGCCGCGAGGCCGTGCCGGTCGATGTACTCGACCGCCGCGCCGAGGACCCGGCGGCGGTCCAGCGGCGTCCGCCCGTTCGGCGCGGGGCCGGCCGGCAGCACCGCGGTCGCACCCCGCGCCGCCGGACCGGCCCGGTCGGGGGCGTCGCCGGCGGGGGCGTCGCCGGCGGGGGCGTCGCCGGCGGGGTCGCCGGCGGGGTCGTCGGAGGGCACGTCGTCGGAGGGCACGTCGTCGCACAGTTCTCCCTGCACGGGCCCATCGTTCCCCGCCGGGACGACGGACAGGGCGGGCTCCGGCGCGTCGCCCGCGCCACGCCGCGTGGCGTCCGCCGCACCGTCCGGCACCGCCGGCGGTGAGGTCTCCGGAACCCAGGCTTGACGCCGGCGCCGCTGCGGGGAAACCGGGCCCCCCGAACCTCGAGGACGTGCCCGCAGCCGTCGTCCCCGGTGCCGCCCCGGCCGGTCCCCGCACGCGGACCACCGAGACCCACTGCCCGTACTGCTCGCTGCAGTGCGGGATGGCGGTGACCGCCGGCGACCGGCCGGCCACCCTGGTCCCGCTCGACTTCCCGACCAACCGGGGTGGGCTCTGCTCGAAGGGCTGGTCGTCCACCGAGCTGCTCGACCACCCCGAGCGGCTGCTCCGCCCGCTGGTCCGCAGCACCCCGGGGGACCGGACCAGCCCGCTGGTCGAGGCCACGTGGGACGAGGCCCTGGGCCGGCTGGTCGACGCCGTCGAGCGCACGCAGGCCCGGTACGGCCGCGACGCCGTCGGCTGCTTCGGCGGGGGCTCGCTGACCAACGAGCAGGCCTACCAGTTCGGCAAGTTCGCCCGGGTGGCGCTGCGGACCAGCGCCATCGACTACAACGGCCGCTTCTGCATGTCCTCGGCCGCGGGCGCCGCCAACCGCGCGTTCGGCCTGGACCGCGGGATGCCGTTCCCGCTCGCCGACATCGCCGAGGCCGACGTCGTCGTCCTGGTGGGCAGCAACCCGGCCGACACGATGCCGCCGGCGATGCAGTACTTCGACGCCGGCCGCGAGCGGGGCGCGCAGCACGTCGTCGTCGACCCCCGGCGCACCGCGACCGCCCGCAACGCCGCGCTGCACCTGCAGCCGCTGCCGGGCACCGACCTCGCGCTGGCCAACGGTCTGCTGCACATCGCCCTGGCCGAGGACCTGGTCGACGAGGAGTACGTCGCCGCCCGCACCACCGGCTTCGACGACGTCCGGTCCGGCGTCGCCGCGTACTGGCCCGACCGGGTCGAACGGATCACCGGGGTGCCGGTGGCCGACCAGCGGCGCACCGTGTTCGCCCTGGCCCGGGCGCCGCGGGCGATCGTCCTGACCGCCCGCGGCGCCGAGCAGCACCGGAGCGGCACCGACACCGCCCAGGCGTGGATCAACCTCGCGCTCGCCCTGGGTCTCCCCGGCCGGCCGGGGAGCGGCTGGGGCACCGTCACCGGGCAGGGCAACGGGCAGGGCGGCCGCGAGCACGGGCAGAAGGCCGACCAGCTGCCCGGCTACCGCAGCCTGGCCGACCCTGCCGCCCGCGCCCACGTGGCGGCGGTGTGGGGGATCGACCCCGACGACCTGCCGGTGCCCGGGCGGTCGGCCTTCGAGCTGCTCGACGCGCTGGGCACCGACGGCGGCGTCCGCACCCTGCTCGTGCTGGCCTCCAACGTGGCGGTGAGCGCCCCCGACGCACGGCGGGTCGTCAGCCGGCTCGGCGACCTGGACTTCCTGGCCGTCAGCGACTTCTTCCTGTCCGAGACCGCCGAGCTCGCCGACGTCGTCCTGCCCAGCGCCATGTGGGCCGAGGAGGACGGGACGATGACCAACCTCGAGGGCCGGGTGATCCGCCGGCGGAAGTCGCTCGACCCGCCCAGCGGCGTGCCCGACGACCTCCGGCTCCTGGCGGTGCTGGCCGAGCGGCTGGGCGCCGGGGAGCACTTCAGCAGCGACCCCGAGACGGTGTTCGACGAGCTGCGCCGGGCCAGTGCGGGGGGAGCCGCGGACTACTCCGGCATCAGCTACCGCCGCATCGACGCCGAGGAGGGCGTCTTCTGGCCCTGCCCGCGGGAGGACCACCCCGGCACGCCCCGGCTGTTCACCGAGCGGTTCGCCACCCCCGACGGTCGGGCGCGGTTCCTCCGCGTCGAGCACGTCGACGTCCACGAGCGCCCCGACGCCGACTACCCCTACGTGCTCACCACCGGCCGGGTGCTCGCCCAGTACCAGTCGGGCACCCAGACCCGGCGCACCCGCAGCCTGCAGATGGTCGCGCCGACCCCGCGCGCGGAGCTGCACCCCGACCTCGCCCGGCGGCTCGGCATCGGCCCCGACGACGTCGTCGAGCTGAGCACCCGCCGGGGCCGCGCCCGCTTCCACGCCTGGGTCACCGACGCCGTCCGCCCGGACGTCGTCTTCGCGCCGTTCCACTGGGGCGGCGGCTCCAGCGCCAACGCGCTGACCGACGCCGACGCCCTCGACCCCACCTCCAAGATGCCTGCCTTCAAGGTCTGCGCGGTCGCCGTCGCCCGCGCCGGCGGTCCCGACGAGCTCATCGCGCCTCCCGTCCCCGCGACCCAGCCGCAGCCCCGCGGCCACGAACGGCCCGCCACCCCCGCCCCGCGCCACCCCACCCGCACGAGGAGCACCCGCGTGAAGAGCACCCCACGCTTCCTGCAAGGCGTCTTCCCGATCACCGGCGAGGGCCTGGCCAAGCCAGGGCCGATCGACGCCGCGCTGCGCTACACGGTCCCGAACGGGCAGTCCGCCCAGGCCCTGTACTTCCGCGGCGGCAACTCCACCGGCGAGCTGGTCTACGTCCTGCTGGTCCGCGACGGCGAGCCGATGCGCTGGTTCCCCATCGGCGCCAGGGGCGACGTGCACGTGCCGCTGCGGGTGGTCGAGGACCTCACCGGCGGCACCGTCGTGGAGCTGCACGCGGCGGCGCCCGAGGGCGTGACCGGTGAGCTCGTGGTCGACCTCGGTCTGGTGGAGGTGTGATGACGGCGGTGCTGGGCGGTCGGCCCGAGGGCCTGACCTCGATCTCCCTGGACGACGACCTCGACCCCCGCGCGCGCCTGGTCGTCGTGGGCAACGGCATGGCCGGCGCCCGCTTCGTCGAGGAGGTCCTCGAGCGCGGTGGCGGCGAGCAGTTCCGGATCACCGTCTTCGGCGACGAGCCGCACGGCAACTACAACCGGATCATGCTCAGCCCGGTGCTGGCCGGGGAGGCGCACGAGGACGAGATCGTCCTCAACAGCCACGACTGGTACGCCGACAACGGCGTGATCCTGCGCGCCGGCGTCCGCGTCGAGCGCCTCGACACCGCGGCCAAGCTCGTCCACGCCGCCGACGGCACGGCCACGCCCTACGACCACCTGGTCCTGGCCACGGGCAGCTACTCGTTCATCCCGCCGATGACCGGCGTCCGGCGCGAGGACGGCGACCTGCTGCCCGGCGTGTACGGCTTCCGCACCATCGACGAGACCCGCGAGATGCTCGCCGCGACGTCCCGGTGCCGGAAGGCCGTCGTCATGGGCGGCGGGTTGCTCGGGCTGGAGGCGGCCCGCGCGCTGCAGGGCCACGGGATGCAGGTGGAGCTCGTGCACGCGATGCCGCACCTGATGAACGCCCAGCTCGACGCCGAGGCCGGCGCCATCCTCAAGAGGAGCGTCGAGTCGCTCGGCATCGGCGTGCACCTCGACTCGCTGGCCAGCGAGGTCCTCGGCAGCGAGCACGTCGAGGGGGTGCTGCTCCAGGACGGGCGGCGGCTCGACTGCGACCTGCTCGTCGTCGCCGCCGGCGTCCGGCCGCACACCGACGTCGCCGTCCGCTCGGGCCTGGAGGTCGAGCGCGGCGTCGTCGTCGACGACCAGCTGCGCACCGACGACCCCGACGTCTACGCCATCGGCGAGTGCGCCCAGCACCGCGGCTCGGTCTACGGGCTGGTGGCCCCGGCGTGGGAGCACGCGACCGTGCTCGCCGACGTCCTCACCGGCACCGACCCGACGGCGGAGTACCTCGGCAGCCGGACGGCGACCAAGCTCAAGGTCGCCGGGGTCGACGTCGCCACCATGGGCGTGAACACCCCCGAGCGCGACGACGACGAGTTCCTCGTCATCTCCGAGCCCAGGCGCGGCGTGCACATGTCGGTGGTCATCCGCGACGACCGGCTGGTCGGCGCCACGCTGCTCGGCGACACCCGCAAGGTCGCCTTCCTGACCCAGGCCTTCGACCGCGGCAGCCCGCTGCCCGAGGAGCGGATCCGGCTGCTGGTCGATCTCACCGACGGCAAGGAGGAGGTCGGCGTCGCGGACATGCCGGCCGACAGCCAGGTCTGCAACTGCAACGGCGTCACCAAGGGCGCGATCTGCGGCGCGGTGGCCGACGGCTGCGGCAGCGTCGGGGCGGTCATGGACCGCACCCGCGCCGGCAAGGGCTGCGGCTCGTGCAAGCCGCTCGTGAAGCAGGTCGTCGAGTGGGCCGCCGACGGCGACGTCGCCGAGGACCCCGCGGCCTCGTACTACGTGCCGGGCATCCCGCTGGCCAAGCCGGCGCTCGTGGCCGCCATCCGCGAGCAGGACCTGCGCAGCGTCTCGGCGGTCTTCGCCGCGCTCGCACCCGGCGGCGCGGAGGAGGCGAGGTCGAAGATGGGGCTGACCTCGCTGCTGAAGATGGTCTGGGGCGTGGACTTCGTCCCGGAGAAGGACGGCGAGTTCATCAACGACCGGGTGCACGCCAACATCCAGCGCGACGGCACCTTCTCCGTCGTCCCGCAGATCAAGGGCGGGGTGACCACGCCGGCGCAGCTGAAGAAGATCGCCGAGGTGGCCGAGAAGTACGAGGTCCCCATGGTCAAGATCACCGGGGGGCAGCGGCTGGACCTGCTCGGCGTCCGCAAGGAGGACCTGCCCGCCGTCTGGGACGACCTGGGGATGCCCTCGGGCTACGCGTACGGCAAGAGCTTCCGCACCGTGAAGACCTGCGTGGGCAGCGACTTCTGCCGCTTCGGCCTGGGCGACTCCACCCAGCTCGGCATCGACCTCGAGACGCGGTTCCAGGGCATCGAGAGCCCGGCGAAGATGAAGCTCGCCGTCGTCGGGTGCCCGCGCAACTGCGCCGAGGCCTACGTCAAGGACGTCGGTGTCGTGGCGATCGGCAACGGCAGGTGGGAGGTCTACGTCGGCGGCGCCGCCGGGGCCTCGGTGCGCAAGGGCGACCTGCTGGCCACCGTCGACTCGCCGGAGGCGGTGCTCGAGCTGACCGGCCGGTTCCTGCAGTACTACCGCGAGAACGCCAACTGGCTCGAGCGCACCTACGACTTCGTGCCGCGCGTCGGGCTCGAGCACATCCGGCGGGTGCTGCTCGAGGACAGCGAGGGCGTCGTGGCCGACCTCGACGCGGGCATGCAGGCCTCGATCGACGCCTACCGCGACCCGTGGGGGCAGGACGCCGGGGAGCCGGCGACGCCGGGGCAGTTCCGCTCGTCGCTGCCGCTGGTCCCGCTGCCGCAGGTGCCGGTCCGGTGAGCGTCTCGACGCAGGCTCCCGAGGCGCCGACCACGCCCGGCACGGAGACCGGGACGCCGGCCACCGGGGTCGCCGTCCCCGGCACCGCCGCGCCGCCGGCCGGGCGGGCGTACGCCGTCGGCCGGGCCGCCGACGTGCCGCCGGGGGAGGGGCGGGCCTTCGTCGCCGGGGACGTGCAGGTCGCCGTCTTCCGGCTGCGTGACGGCGCGCTGCACGCCACGCAGGCCGCCTGCCCGCACGCCGGCGGGCCGCTGGCCGACGGGCAGACCGACGCCGACGTGCTCGTCTGCCCGCTGCACCTCTACGCCTACCGGTGGAGCGACGGCTCCTCGCCCGGCGGCGCCGGGCCGCTGCGGCGCTACCCGGTCCGCGAGGTGGACGGGGTGCTCGTCGTCGACGTGTAGGCGCGTCGCCGCGTCGTGTGCACGTGTCGCGGCGGGCGGGCCCGGCCGGTCGCGACCCGTGCACACCCCGCGAGCCGGGTCTGACCGCCGGTCCCGATCCGCGGGCGGTCAGGCCAGGCCGGCCAGGGCGGCGGCGACCGCCTCGTCGCGGACGAAGTCCAGCGCCAGCAGCCGGTGCACCAGCACCCCGCGGCGGGTCAGCCGCAGGTCGGCCGGGCGCAGCCGGGGCAGCGCCGCGCCGCCCGGGCGGGGCTGCGCCGGCGGCGGGTCGAGCAGGCCGCGCCGCTGCAGGTCGGAGAGGTCCTCCAGCGCACCCCACGCCGTCCAGCCGCGCGGGTCCTGCGGCACCGGCGTCATCGGCAGGGGCACCCGGTCGCGCCGGGCGACCGCGGCCAGCAGCACCCACTGGCGGGCGGTGAGGTCGGTGGCCAGCCGCAGCCCGCGGCCGACCACGGCGGCGTCGAGGTCGGGGGAGACGGCGGCCTCGGCGAGCAGGTAGCCCAGGTGCCGGACCCGCCACTCCTCGGGCGTGACCCGGGCGGTCAGGACGACGCCCTCGGCCAGCTCGTCGGCCCGCGCGCGGTCGCCGGGACCCGGGGCGAGGAGGCCGTCGGTGCGCACCGCCCGGCCCTGCGCGGCGCGGGTCACCGACAGCTCGACGGCGAAGGCCAGCGCGGCACCGGCCCGGCAGCGCGCGCGGCCGGGGACGGGCGCGGGCGGGTCGACGTCGGCCGCCGTCGCCGTCCGCCGCAGCCATGCCGCCAGCCCGGCGTCGAGCTGCACCCGCGACGACCCCGCGTCGAACAGCAACCCCGCCGCCGTGCGCGCCATCGACCCGGCCACCAGCTCGCCGGACTCCACCAGCGCGCGCCCGGGCGCTGCCTCCGCGTTCTCCTGCACGACAGCGATCATCGCCGGTCGCGGCGTCCGGCGTCGGGGCGCGCCCGGCGTCCTCACCACAGCGGGGCACGGGCGGTGAGCACAACGGAACAGAAGGACAGCCCGACGGCGACGGCGGGGAAACGGCCGGCGGCGACGCTCCCGGACCATGGCCGCCCCCACCCGCACGTCCCCACCTGCCGTCGCCGCGGCGCCCGCCCCACCTCGCGGCGGGCGCTGGATCGACGACTGGCGCCCCGAGGACCCCGCCTTCTGGGAGTCCACCGGCAGGCGCGTCGCCCGCCGCAACCTGTTCTTCTCGGTGTTCTCCGAGCACGTCGGCTTCTCGATCTGGAGCCTGTGGTCGGTCGTCGTCCTCTTCCTGCCCGAGTCGGTGTACGGCATCGACCCGGCCGGCAAGTTCCTGCTCACCACGCTGCCCACCGCGCTGGGCGCGTTCGTCCGGCTGCCCTACACCTTCGCCGTCGCGAAGTTCGGCGGCCGCAACTGGACGATCGTCAGTGCCGCGCTGCTGCTGGTGCCCACGATCGCGACCGCCGTCGTCCTCGAGCCCGGCGTCTCCTACACGACCCTGCTGGTGGTCTCCTGCCTGGCCGGGGTGGGCGGTGGCAACTTCGCCAGCTCGATGGCCAACATCAACGCCTTCTACCCCGACCGGCTCAAGGGCTGGGCGCTGGGCCTCAACGCCGGCGGGGGCAACCTCGGCGTCCCGGTCATCCAGCTCGTCGGCCTGCTCGTGCTCGCCACCGCCGGTGCCGAGCACCCGCGCACCGTGCTGGTGGTCTACCTGCCGCTCGTCGTCGTCGCCGCCGTCGGCGCGGCGCTGCTCATGGACAACCTGAGCACGGCCCGCAACCAGCCGCGGGCCATGCGCGAGGCCACCCGCGAGCCGCACACCTGGATCATGTCGTTCCTCTACATCGGCACCTTCGGCTCGTTCATCGGCTTCGGGTTCGCCTTCGGCCAGGTGCTGCAGAACCAGTTCGCGAGCGACTTCGCCACCCCGCTGGCCGCGGCGTCGCTGACCTGGCTCGGGCCGCTGCTGGGCAGCCTCATCCGCCCGCTCGGCGGCTCGCTGGCCGACCGGTTCGGTGGCGCCCGCATCACCTTCTGGAACTTCGTCGCCATGGCCGCCGGCGCCGGTGTCGTCCTCACCGCCAGCCGCGTGGGGTCGCTGCCGCTGTTCGTCGTCGGGTTCGTGCTGCTGTTCGTGCTCAGCGGCCTCGGCAACGGCTCGACCTACAAGATGATCCCGGCGATCTTCCGCACCCAGGCCCAGCAGGCCGTCGCCGCGGGCGCCGACGGCGCGGACGCCGACCGCCGGGCGCTGCGCATGTCGGGAGCGCTCATCGGCATCGCCGGCGCGGTGGGCGCCTTCGGCGGGGTGCTGGTCAACCTGGCCTTCCGCCAGTCGTTCCTCACCACCGGCAGCGGGGACGGCGCCTACCTCGCGTTCATCGCCTTCTACGCCGTCTGCGTCGTCGTCACCTGGGTGGTCTACCTGCGGCCGACCTCCCGCACCGCCGGCGTGTAGCGGGAGGAGACCCTGCGGGCCCCCGAGCGGGGGCCCGCAGGGTCTCCCGAGGGGGAGCCGCGGTCGGGCTCAGCGGCGGTCAGGGACGGCAGGTGGCCGCGGTGGGAGCCCGGTGGGGCGACGGATCACGGGGCGAGGCGGTAGCCGCGCTTGACCACCGTCTCGACGACGCCGGGGCCCAGCGCGGCCCGCAGCCGGGTCACGGCCATCTCGACGGCGTGGCCGTCCCCGCCGCCGGGCAGCCCGTGCACCAGGTCGGCCTTGGCGACGACGGTCCCCGGACGTGCGGCCAGAGCCCGCAGCACCGCCATCGAGCCCGGCGGCAGCTCGACCAGCCGGCCGTCGAGCACCGCGGCGTACCCCCGCACCTGCAGGTCCGCGCCGCCCACGCGCAGCACCGGGTCGCGCTCGGGCAGGCGGGCGACGACCTCGCGGGCCAGCGCGCCGAGCCGGGAGCGCTCGGGCTGCACGGTCGGCACGCCGGCGGCGGTCAGCGGCCCGGCGGTCGTCGCGCCGACGGCCACGGCCAGCACCGGACCGGTCAGCGCGGCGACCACCTCGTCGTGCAGCCCCAGGTCGGCGGCCGTGCGCAGCAGGCTCGCGGCGGCGGGGGCGCTGGTGAACGTCACGGCGTCGACGGCGCCGGCCACCACCGAGCCGACCAGCCGGCGCAGCGGCGCGACGTCCTCGGGCAGCACCCACCGGTAGACGGGGACGGTGAGCACCTCGGCGCCGGCGGCCCGCAGCGCGCCGACGACGTCGGAGAGCGGGTCACCGTGCAGCTGGACGGCGATGCGCCGCCCGGCCAGCGGCCCCTCGGCGCCGGAGAGCAGGTGCTCGAGCACCTCGGCCGAGGACTCCGACGGCGGCGACCACGCGTCGACCAGCCCGCCGCCGCGGATCGCCCCGCGCGCCTTGGGTCCACGGGCGAGCACCCGGGCCGGGCGCAGGTGCTCGACCAGCGGCAGGTCCCAGGCGTCGGCGGCCTCGAGCCATCCCCGGAACCCGACCCCGGTCGTGGCGACGACGAGGTCGACGGGCGCGGCCAGCACCGCCTCGGTGGCGGCGACCAGCTCGGCGTCGTCGGCCAGCGGGACGATCCGGATCGCGGGGGCGTAGACGACCCGTGCCCCGCGGCGGTCGAGCAGCGCGCCGAGCTCCTCGCGGCGCCGCGCGGCGGTCACGGCCACCGTGTAGCCGGCCAGCGGCGCCGGCCCGGGAGCCACCTGCTCGGGTGCGGGCGCCTGCTCGGGAGCGGTGGGGGTGGAGGTCACGTGCCCATGGTCCGTGCTCCGCGTTGCCGTCGTGTGACGCCGCGGTGTGACGTCGCCGGTGCGGTCAACGCGCGGCCCAGCACGCGAGCAGCACGCTCGCGTCGTCCTGCAGCAACCCGCCCTGGTGCTCGAGCACCGCGCGCATCAGCCGGCGCGCGGTCTCCGGTGGCGGCTGCCCGTCCGCAGCGGCCCGGGTCAGGAACTCGACCAGTCGCTGCTCGCCGAACCACTGCCCCGCGGCGTCACGCGCCTCGGTGACGCCGTCGGTGTAGAGCGCCAGCCAGTCCCCGGGCTCGAGCACCTCCTCGGCCACGGCGAAGTCCGCCGTCTGGATCCCGAAGGGCATCCGCCGGCCCCCGCTCAGCTCCTTGACGACCCGCCCGTCCCGCAGCAGGAGCGGTGCGGGGTGACCGGCGCTCAGATAGCGCAGCCGGCCGGAGGCGACGTCGAGCTCGGCCAGCACGCCGGTGACGAAGGCGCTGCCGGGGAACGTGGTGGCGACCACCTCGTCGACGGTGCGGGCCTGGTCGTGGATGCCGCGTCCGTCCCGCCGGGCGCTGCGGGCGGCGGCGAGGACCGCGGCGGCCATCAGCCCGGATCCCAGGCCGTGCCCCATCGCGTCGAGGACGGTCATCGACACGCTGTCCTCGGCCAGTGCGTAGTCGAAGGCGTCGCCGCCCACGTCGCTGCTGGGCTCGAGCAGGCCGGCCAGGACGAAGCCGTCGGTGGCGGCGGTGAGCGGGGGCAGCTGCTGCCAGATCAGCTCGGCCGACGGCGAGCGCGGGCGGCTGCGCCGGGCACGCTCCAGGACGTCGCCGTAGACCCCCGTCGAGGACAGCAGGTGCGCGACCATCGAGGCCAGCCACCAACACTGCTCGCGCAGGCCGGGGTCCTCCAGGTCGCGGACGTCGGGCACCCGTGCCTCGAGGACGCCGACCCGGTCGGCACCGTCGAGCAGCGGCACCCACAGGCGCGGGAGGCCCCCGGCCTCCGAGGGCAGGAGCCGTCCCGACCGGTAGACGCGGCCGGGCAGGGTGCCGTCGACGGCGACCGGTCCGGTGGGCGGCAGGCCGTCGCCGGGGAGCCGCACCAGCCGGTGCTGGTCGTGGTCGACCACGTGCACGGCGATCTCGACGCCGAGGACCTGTGCGGCCCGCACAGCGAGCGGGACCAGCCGGTCCGGCGGGACGGTGCGCGCGGCCTCGAGCAGCTGCAGCAGGGCCGCGAGCGGGCCGGTGGTGGGTCGGGGCGGGCGCAGCGGCCGGGAGTACGGCACCCGGCGTGCTGCGCAGAGCTCGTCGAGGCGCTCGTTGACCGCGACCGCCAGCAGGTCGCCGTCGGCGTCCGGGAGGCGCACCAGCCCGGCCAGGTGCGCCTCGACGTCGATGAGGTCCGCGTTGCCGCCGTAGGCGAAGTACCGCGTCCACAACTGCTCGAGGGTGAGGTCGGCGTGCCGGAGCGCGGCCCGCAGTCCGGTGCGTTGGGTGTCCACGGGGACCCGACCCTGCGGCGCCGTCACCGGCGCCGGCGGGCGGTCGAGTCGACCACGGACCGGGCCGCCTGCCGCAGCGTCACGCCCTCCCCACCGGAGCGGGACAGCAGCATGGTCAGCGCGGTCTCCTCCCCGACGCCGTGCCGGGCCATCAGCACGCCCTTGGCGGTGCTCACCAGGTCTCGGGACGACAGTGCCTGCCGCAGCTCGTCGCTGGCCCGCCGTGCCCGCTCCCGGGTCATGACCTGCGTGATCAGCAGGGCCGCCTGGGCCGCGGACAGGGTGAGCACCGGGACGTCGTGGTCGGTGAAGGCGCCGGGCTCGGCGCCGTAGACCTTGAGGGCGCCCAGGACGCGGTCCCCGGCCACCATGGGCGCGCTCATCACGGACAGCAGCCCCAGCTCCGCGGCGGCCGCCGCCCAGCGCGGCCAGCGCGGCTCGGCGGAGAGGTCGTCGGCGCGCACGAGCGTGCGGCCGGCGGCCGCGGCCAGGCAGGGGCCCTCGTCGAGCTCGTACTGCAGCGCGTCGGCGTGCTCGACCCGCGGGTCGGTCGACCCCGACGAGCGCCGCCCCGAGTCGTCGACGATCGAGACCCCGGCTCCCACCGCCCCCCGGACGGTCTCCCGCGTCAGCGAGCTGAGCAGGCCCACCGTGGTGGCCACGGTCTCCTCCGACAGCAGCAGACCGGACATGCGCGCGAAGACGGCCGACAGCTCGTCGGCCAGGGGGAGGGATCGGCTGGCGTCCTGGTGCACGGGCACCTCATCGCTACCGGCCGGGGCGCCACCGTGGGCTCGAGGTGCTGCGGCCTGTGGGGGCCCCAGGTTACCGCCCGGACCGCCCTCAGCGGACCGGCGCCGCCGTCCAGACCGGGACCGTGCCGCCGTCGCCGGCGACGAGCCCGCGGCTGGCCAGCAGTCGCAGGTGGGCGTCGGTCTCGGTGACGGCGAAGATCCGCATCCGCCGCTCGTACTGCGCCCACGGCCGGGACCAGGTCAGGTGCGCGGCCAGGTCCCACGGCGTGCTGCCCGGGTGCGCGCGGACGGCGGCCAGCAGCTCGGCCAGCCGGCGCTCGTGGTGCTCGCGCAGCTCGCGGGTGCGCTCGGCCAGCCCGCGGAACCGCCACTCGTGGCCGGGCAGCACCTCGCCGGCCTCACGCCCGCCGACGCCGGCCAGCGCGCCGAGGTAGTCGCGCAGCGGGTCGGCGGCGCCGCCCGCGTGCGTGGAGATGTTCGGGCTGATCCGGGGGAGCACGTGGTCGCCGGCGAAGAACAGCCCGGTCGCCTCGTCGGCGAAGCACAGGTGACCGGCGGTGTGCCCGGGCGTGTGGACGGCGCGCAGCGACCAGCCGGGCAGGTCGGCCCGGTCGCCGTCCTCCAGGAGCCGGTCGGGGCGGGCCACCCGGCGCAGGCCGATCCACTGCTCGGGTGTGCCGGCATCGGCCCGTGCGTCCTCCGGCGGCGCGCCCAGCCCGATGAGGAAGGCGACCTCCTCGGCCCACATCTGCTCGGGCGTGCGATCGGTGAACGTGGCGATGCCCTCGGCGTCGGCGGGGTGCATCGCCACCCAGGCGCCGGAGGCCTCCCGGACCCGCGCGGCCAGGCCGACGTGGTCGAGGTGCAGGTGGGTGACGAGGACCCCGCGCACGTCGGTGACGTCCCCGCCGATCGCGGTCAGGCCCGCGCGCAGTGCCGCCCAGCTCTCGTCGGCGTCCCAGCCGGTGTCCACGAGGCCGAGGCCGCCGCCGGCGAGCTCCAGGACGTAGGCGTTGACCCAGCGCAGCGGCCCGCCCATGGGCACCGGCACCGACCACAGTCCCCGCCGCACGTGCTCGACCGGCGGCAGCGTCCGCTCCTGCCAGGCCGCCCGCTGAGCGTCTCCGGTGACCTCCACGCCCGGCACTCTGCCAGCCGCCGGGCTGGGATCATGGGGGTGTGCCGACCCCACCGCCCGACCGCGTCACCGCCGTCCCGCGCCGCCTGCGGCTGCTCTGCGCGCTCGTCGCCGCGGTGGTCGTGGCGGTCATGGCGGTCGTCGCGGCGCTCCTGCCGTCGTCCTCGACCGGCGTGGTGACCTTCGGCCTCGCCGACCAGGTCGCGGTGCTGGGCCTCGGCCTGTTCGTCGGCGGCGGCATCCTGCTCCTCGGCCGGGCGCGGCTGGACGCCGACGCCGCCGGCGTGCGGGTCCGCAACGTGCTGGGCCGGCACGAGCTGCCCTGGGACGTCGTCCGGGCGGTGCGCTTCGACCGGTCCGCCCGGTGGGCGAGCCTGGAGCTGGCCAACGGCGACGAGGTCGCCGTCGTGGCCGTGCAGGCCGCCGACGGCGAGCGCGCGGCGGACGCCGTCGAGGGGCTGCGGGCGCTGCTGGCGGCCCACCGCGCCGCCCACCCCAGCCCGGCCACCGGTCCGCTGCTCTGGGACTGACGTAAGGACCCCCGTGCCCCCCACCCTTCCCAGGCTCGCGGCGGGCCCCGGCACGGGGGCCGCGCTCCTCCCCACCTTCCGCAGTCCCAGGGTGGTGCCCGGTGGGAGGGGAATGACCGGCGGGCGACGGGCGCTGTAGCATGGGCGAGCCTCCCCGCTACACGAGGCGCGCGAACCACTCACAGCGGCCCTGCCCCGGGCCGCTGACCAAGAGGAGCCCGCTCCCACCTGGCGCCGTCGAGGCGTCCAGGTCCCGGATCGCGACGGTCCGGCCCGCCCCGGCCGGTCGGTCGCGACGTGCACGACCCCTCGCGGGTCCGTGCCGCACCGGCGAACGGGCCCTGTGAGCACCTGCTCACGGGGCCCGCGTCGCTCCGGCGCCCGGGCGGGTGCGACTCCTCACCGTGCAGAAGCAGAGGAGAGGCCATCACCGAGCCCCGTATCAACGACCGTATCCGCGTCCCCGAGGTCCGCCTGGTCGGACCCGAGGGCGAGCAGGTCGGCATCGTGCCGATCGGCGAGGCGCTGCGACTGGCGCAGGACTCCGAGCTGGACCTCGTCGAGGTCGCGCCCATGGCCCGGCCGCCGGTCGTCAAGCTGATGGACTACGGGAAGTTCAAGTACGAGTCCGCCCAGAAGGCCCGCGAGGCCCGGCGGAACCAGGCGCTCACCGTCATCAAGGAGATGCGGCTGCGCCTGAAGATCGACCCGCACGACTACGAGACCAAGAAGGGCCACGTCGAGCGCTTCCTCAAGGGCGGCGACAAGGTCAAGATCACCGTGATGTTCCGCGGTCGCGAGCAGTCGCGCCCGGAGATGGGCTACCGCCTGCTGCAGCGGCTGGCCGCCGACGTCCAGGAGCTGGGCGTCGTCGAGTCCAACCCGAAGCAGGACGGCCGCAACATGGTCATGGTGATCGCCCCGCACCGGAACCAGGCCGCCACCGACGGCGCCCGCCGCCAGGCGAAGGCCGACCGGGCTGCCGAGGGTCAGGCCCCGACGGGCTGACCGGTCGGGCCGCAGGACCGCACCACCACAGACGGACGGTGCCGTGCGGCAGCTGTGTGCTGCCGCACGGCGCGAGCGCCGGCCGAGAGACCGACGAACAGGACGACGAGGACATGCCGAAGCAGAAGACCCACAAGGGCACCGCCAAGCGGGTGCGCGTGACGGGGACGGGCAAGCTCATGCGCGAGCAGGCCAACAACCAGCACAAGTTCGAGCACAAGTCCTCGCGGCGCAAGCGCCGGCTGGAGAAGGACCAGGTCATCTCCCCGGCCGACACCAAGAACCTCAAGAAGCTGCTGGGCATCTGAGCCCCCGCCTCCCCGACCAGAGAGGAGACTTCACGTGGCACGCGTGAAGCGGGCGGTCAACGCCCAGAAGAAGCGCCGGACGACCCTCGAGGCCGCCAGCGGGTACCGCGGTCAGCGTTCGCGCCTGTACCGCAAGGCCAAGGAGCAGATCCTCCACTCGGCCACCTACAACTACCGCGACCGCAAGGTGCGCAAGGGTGACTTCCGCAAGCTGTGGATCACCCGCATCAACGCCGCGGCACGTCAGAACGACATGACCTACAACCGGTTCATGCAGGGCCTGAAGCTGGCCGGCATCGAGCTCGACCGCCGCGTGCTCGCCGAGCTCGCGGTCAACGAGCCGGCCGCCTTCGCCGCGCTGGTGGAGACCGCCCGCGCCGCCGTCGCCGCGGCTCCCGCAGGTGGCGAGCAGGCCGCCTGATCCAGCACCTCCCGGCGCCGTCGGTGACCGGCCCTCCCGGGCCGGCGCCGGCGGCGTCGGCGTGTGCGGGGACGCCCCCGCCGCCGAGATCGCGCGATCTCGGCGTCTCGGGGCGCCGTGGACGCCGAGATCGCGCGATCTCGACCGGACCGGGGAGGACGACGACGTGGGCGAGCCGCTGACCGAGCGGTCGGGTCGGGTGGCCGCCGCCCGCAGGCTGACCCGGCGCGCCGGCCGCGACGCCGCCGGTGCCTTCCTCGCCGAGGGCCGCCAGGCCGTGTCCGAGGCGCTGGCGACCGCGCCCGGCGACGTCCGTGAGGTCTTCGCCACCGAGGCGGCCGCCGCGGCGCACGCCGACCTGCTGGCCGCCTCGCCCGTCCCCGTGCGGCTGGTCACCGACAGGGCCGCGGCCGGGTTGTCGGAGACGGTGACGCCGCAGGGGCTGGTCGCCGTCTGCGCGCTGCGCGACGTCCCGGCCGGGCGGCTGCTCGACGCCCCGCCGCCGCTGGCCGTGGGGCTGGCCGGCCTGGCCGACCCCGGCAACGCCGGCACGGTGCTGCGCACCGCCGACGCCTGCGGTGCCGGCGCGGTCGTCTTCGGCGCCGGCTCGGCCGACCCCTACGGCGGCAAGGCGGTCCGCTCCAGCGCCGGCAGCTTGTTCCACGTCGACGTCGTCCGCAGCGCCCCGCTCGGCCCGCTCGTGACCGGCCTCCAGGAGCGCGGCGTCAGGGTGCTGGCCGCCGACGGCGGGGGCGAGACCGGCCTCGACGACGCCGCGGCCACCGGGCTGCTGGCTGGGCCGGTGCTGTGGCTGTTCGGCAACGAGGCCCGCGGCGTACCGGCCGAGCTGGCCGGGGCCGCCGACGCCCGGGTGCGCATCCCGATGCGCGGTCGGGCGGAGAGCCTCAACCTCGCCGCCGCCGCGGCGATCTGCCTCTACGCCACCCAGCTCGCCCAGGGCTGAGGGGCCCCCTTCGACCCCGGTGCCGTGCTTGCCGTGCGGGCCAGGGTGGCACCCGTCTCGGGAGCGCCGACCGTGCCGCCGTGCACCCGCTGGTCCGGCCCGGTCCACGACTTCCCCGCATCCGAGTAGAGGCAGGGTCCCATGACCGCAGTCGCGCACCAGACCGGCAGTGCCATCCGTCCGTTCCACCTGCAGGTCCCGGAGGAGGACCTCGACGAGCTGCGCCGCCGGCTGGCCGCGACGCGCTGGCCCTCCCGGGAGCTGGTCCCGGACCGCTCGCAGGGCGTGCAGCTGGCGACGATGCGGGCGCTGGTCCGCTTCTGGGCGGAGGAGTACGACTGGCGCCGGTGCGAGGAGCGGCTGGACGCGCTGCCGCAGTTCACGACGGAGATCGACGGGGTGGACGTCCACTTCGTCCACGTGCGCTCGCCGCACGGGGACGCGTTGCCCCTGATCATGACGCACGGCTGGCCCGGCTCGGTCCTCGAGCTGCTCGGGACGATCGGCCCGCTCACCGACCCGCCTGCGTACGGCGGGCGCGCCGAGGACGCGTTCGACCTCGTGCTGCCGTCCCTGCCGGGTTACGGGTTCTCCGGCGAGCCGACCGAGCCCGGCTGGGACGTCGGCCGCATCGGGCGGGCGTGGGGCGAGCTCATGACGCGCCTCGGCTACACCCGCTACGTCGCCCAGGGTGGCGACGTGGGCGCCGGCGTCACCGACGCGATGGGCCGCCAGGCACCCGAGGGACTGCTCGGCATCCACGTCAACCTGCTCGTCACGGCGCTGGGCGGCCCCCTGCCGGCCGGGACCGAGGAGGAGCGCGCGGCGACCGAGGCGATCGCCACGTTCCGGGCGAGCGGCTTCGGCTACTTCCTGGAGATGGCCACGCGGCCCCAGACGATCGGCTACGCCCTGCTGGACTCACCGGTCGCCCTGGCCGCCTGGCTGCTCGACCACGACACGGACAGCTACGAGAAGATCTCGCGCGCCTTCGTCGACGGCCGGCCCGCGGGCCGGCTCACCCGGGAGTCGATCGTCGACAACGCCACGCTGTACTGGCTGACCGGCACCGGTGCCTCGGCGGCGCGGTCGTACTGGGACAGCTACGGAGTCGCTGCCTCGGCGGCGGCGGCCCGCCAGGCGCCATCGGAGGTCTCGGTCCCGGTCGGCTTCACCACGTTCCCCGGCGAGATCTGGCGGACGCCGCGCAGCTGGGCCGAGGGGTCCTATCCCACCCTGAGCTACTTCAACGAGGCGGACCGGGGCGGCCACTTCGCCGCCTGGGAGGAGCCCGAGCTGTTCGCGACCGAGGTCCGGGCGGCGTTCCGCCCGCTGCGCGCGCCGCGGATCCCCCGGCCGCGCCGCTGATCCCGCGGACCCGGGGCTCCGGGGGCGCTGTCGCCCCGGAGCCCCGGCCCCGCGGCGCCCCTGCCGGGCCGGCACCGGCTGGCAGGGTGGCCGGCGTGGACGAGACGACGGCCAAGGCGGTGCTGCACCGCTACCTGGTCACCTCGCGCGAGGCGCTGCTGTGGAAGCTCGAGGGGCTCTCGGAGTACGACGTCCGGCGGCCGCTGACCCCCACCGGCACCAACCTGCTCGGCCTGGTCAAGCACCTGGCCTGCGTGGAGGCCGGCTACCTCGGCTTCGTCGTGGGCCGGCCGTTCCCGGAGCCGATGCCCTGGGACGACGAGGACGCCGGTCCCGACGACGACCTGTGGGCGCGGGCCGACGAGAGCCGCGAGGACGTCCTCGCCCTGTACGCCCGGGCCACCGCGCACGCCGACGCCAGCGTCGAGGCGCTGCCGCTCGACGCTCCCGGCGAGGTGCCGTGGTGGCCCGAGGAGCGTCGGCACCCCACGCTGCACACGCTGCTGGTGCACGTCGTCGCCGAGGTCGCCCGGCACACCGGGCACGCCGACGTCCTGCGCGAGACGGTCGACGGCGCCGTCGGTCTGCGGCCGGACTCCGGCAACCTGACCCGCGACGGCGACGCGGACTGGGCCACCCACCGCGCGCGGGTCGAGCGGGCGGCCCGGGAGGCCTCCGGGCGGGCCTGAGCGCCGCCCGGCTGCCCGCCGGGCGCGGACGCCGTCGCTCCCCGCTCAGCCGGGCGGGGCCGGCACCGGCGCCGCGTCGGCCGGCGCCGCGCGGACCACGACGCGCCGCTCGGCCTTGCGGTCGTACATGTGCAGGTCGGCCCGGTGCAGCAGGTCGGCGAAGACGACGCCGTCGGCCGGGCAGACGCTGACGCCGATGCTGGCGCCCACGCCCACCTCGGTGCCGCGCAGCGACACCGGCCGGCGGATCGAGGTGGCCAGCTCCTCGGCCACCCGGCCGGCCTCGGCCGCCGCGGTCTCCGGCGAGAGGTCGGGCAGGGCGACCAGGAACTCGTCCCCGCCCAGGCGGGCCACCAGGTCGCGGCGGCGGACGCGGTCGCGCACCCGGCGCGCGACGACCTGCAGCAGCTCGTCGCCGGCGGCGTGGCCGAGCCGGTCGTTGACCGCCTTGAACCCGTCGAGGTCGACGAACAGCAGCCCGAGCGCGTCGCCGCGGGCGCGGGCCTCCCAGATGGCCGACTCGACCTGCTCCTCCAGCCGCCGCCGGTTGGGCAGGCCGGTGAGCGGGTCGGTCCAGGCCAGCTCCTGGATGCGGGCGAGTGCGGCCGACGTGCGGTCCCGCTCGCGCACCAGGGCGCGCTCGGCCTCCACGCGGGAGGTGACGTCGACCTGCACGCCGATGTACTGCACGACGCCGCCGTCGGCGTCGTGCACCGGCGCCAGGTGCAGCTCGTTCCACCACGGCGTGCGCTCCGGCCCGCGCAGGTTGAGCACGGTCTCCCGGCAGGACCGGCCCTCCGCGAGGGCCGCACGGATGCGGGCCACCGCGCCCGGGTCGGTGTCGGGGCTCTGCAGCAGCCGGCAGTTGCGGCCGAGGATCTCGCCGACGGGCAGGCCGGCGAGCTCGGCGAAGGCGGGGTTGGCGTAGACGATCGGCTGGTCGGGCAGCCGCGTGTCGACGACGGTCACCCCGCTCGGCGTGGCCTCCAGCGCGCGGCGCAGCAGCACCTCCGCCGCGGTGGTGCCCACCGCCAGGCCGGTGGCCGGCGGGCTCGCGGGGGCGGCGGCCGGGGGGACGGCGGACACCGCCGTCTCCGGGGCGGCGCCGGCGCGGGGCGCCACCCGGGACAGCAGCGAGGACGCCGCGCGGGACACGGTCGTGCGCTCGTAGGTCAGCGCGTACTCGAACGTGCGCTCGTGGTCGGGGCCCTCGTCGCCGAGGTCGCGGGCCAGCAGTGCGGCGCTGAAGTGCGGCGAGAGGACGGCGACGTCCCACTCCCCGCGCACCGGGTCGGCCGGGTCGAGGTGGGCGCCGCGCAGGCCGGGCAGCGGCTCGACCGGCAGGTCCTCGCCGAGCGCGCACACGAAGCCGGTGCGCTCGACCAGGTCGCGGTAGCGCTGGGTGGTCGACACGGTGAAGTGCCGGGCCTCCTGGAAGGTCGCGGCCACCACGCAGGTCTCGCCCAGGCGCATGGCCTCCCGCTCCAGCTGCTTGGACAGCTCGATGAGCAGCGCCTTGGGGGCGCGCCGCAGCGGCACGTCGTCGGGCAGGCACGCGAACGGCGAGACCGCGCCGACGGCGCCGGTGGGCCGGCCCGCACCCGGCAGCACCAGCTCGCCGACCGGCCGGTCGGCCACCGGGCCGGGCGCCGGGCGGCCGAACAGCCAGCCCTGGCCGAGCGTCGCGCCCAGCCCGCGCGCCGTCCGCAGGTGCCCCTCGTCCTCGATGCCCTCGGCCAGGACGACGGCGCCGCTGCGCTCGGCGTAGGCGTTGACCGCGTTCACGATCTCGGCCACCGCCGGCCCGGGGCGCTCCTGCACCAGGCGCAGGTCGAGCTTGACCACGTCGGGGCACAGCAGCGGCAGGAACGCCAGCGACATCGACTCCGCGCCGACGTCGTCCACGGCGATCGCCCAGCCCAGCTCGCGGACCCGCTCCACCGTCCGCAGCAGCTCGGCCGGGCGCGTGGCGATGGCCCGCTCGGTGATCTCCATGACCACCCGCAGGTCGCCCGGGGCGCGCTCGGCGATGGCCAGCAGGTCGGCCAGCGGTGCGGTGTCGAGCACCTCGGGCTCGACGTTGACGAAGACGGTCAGCGGCGCGACCAGGGCGGCGTCCACGGCGCCGCGGAAGGCGGCGGCCCGGCAGGCCTCGTCGAGCTCGGCCAGCCGGCCGGCGGCGCGCGCGGCGGCGAACAGCGCGTCGGGACGCTCCAGCGGGCCGACCGGTCCGCGGGCGAGCGCCTCGTAGGCCACCACCCGTCCCGTGTCGAGCTCGACGATCGGCTGGAAGACGCTGTGCACGCCGCGCAGGGCGTCGGCGAGCACCGGGTCGGTGAGGAGAGGCGTCCGTGCCTCCGGGGAGTGGCTCACCCTGGTCTCGTCGGCAGGACCGGGCCGGCGGACGGGTCGAACGGGCCGGCGGTCACCCGGACGGGGTACCGGCCCCGGTCAGGTGGGCAGTGTGATGAGGACGACGGCCGCCACCGCCACCCCCAGGCCGACCCGCTGGGCGCCGGCCAGCCGCTCGCGCAGCACCACCTGGGCCAGGACCACGGTGCTCACGGGGTACAGCGAGGCCAGCACGCCGGTGACCGCCAGCGACCCGCCGGCCTGGGTGGCCAGGAGGAACAGCGCGTTGGCCGCCATGTCGCCCACCCCGGCCAGCAGCACCACCGGCAGCGCCGGGCGCGGGACCCGCAGCGACCGCCGCGCGGCCAGTGCCAGCGTGCCGACCAGCAGCACAGACACCACGCGGGCGGCGACCAGCGGGCCGAGCCCGGAGTCCTCGCCGGTGCGGTCGAGCAGCACGAAGAACACCCCGAAGCCGGTGCCGGCGGCCAGCGCGGGGGCGACCGTGCCCAGCCGGGCCGCGCGCAGCGACGACAGCCCCCCCTCGGCGGCGACGAGCACCACCGCGCCCAGCGCCAGGACGATGCCGAGCGCGGCGAGCGGCCCGATCCGCTCGCCGAGCAGCAGCCCGCCGAGCACCGGCAGCGCCGCGGCCGACACCGCCGTCACCGGGGCCACCACGCTCATCACCCCGTCGGCCAGCGCCCGGTAGAACAGCAGCAGCGCGGCGGCCCCCGCGGTGCCGGCGGCCGCGCCCCACAGCAGGTCGGCCCGCCCCGGGTCCCCGCCGAGGACGGGCAGCAGCGGGACGAGCGCGACCAGCCCGGCGGCCTGCGACGCGGTGACCACGGCGACCGCGGCCGCGCGCCGGCTGGCCAGCCCGCCGCAGAAGTCGGCGATGCCGTAGACGACGGCCGACGCGAGGGCCAGCAGCATCGCCACGGCGCCCACTCTGCCGGGATCCCGAGAGCCGTCCCCGCCCGGGTCGAGCCGCCCCCACCGCGACGAGATCGGCGATCTCGTCGCTCCCTGGACCCCGGAGCGCACGAGACCGCCGATCTCGTCGCAGCGGCGCCCCGGCAAACCCGGGCGCGGCCGCCGCGGGGTGCCGGGCAGAATGGCCTCCCGTGTCCGGCGCCAACGACCCCTACGACCCCAAGCAGGTCGCCGCCCTGTCCGCCGAGGCCCTCGACGCCGCGGTCGCCGCCGCGCGGGAGGCCTTCGCGACGGCGGCCGACCTGCAGGCGCTGGCCGCCGTCCGCCCGGCCCACCTCGGTGACCGCGCGCCCGTGCCGCTGGCCCGCCGCGAGCTCGGCGCGCTGCCGCCGGCCGCTCGCGCGGACGCCGGCAAGCGGGTCAACGCCGCGCGGGTCGCCGTCACCGAGGCGTTCGAGGAGCGCAGGGCCGCGCTGGAGGCCGAGCGCGACGCCCGGGCGCTGGCCGAGGAGCGGGTCGACGTCACCCTGCCCTGGGACCGCACCCCCCGCGGCGCCCGGCACCCGCTGACCACGCTCGTGGAGCGGATCGCCGACGTCTTCGTCGGGATGGGCTACGAGGTCGCCGACGGTCCCGAGCTCGAGGCCGAGTGGCTCAACTTCGACGCCCTCAACATCCGCCCCGACCACCCGGCGCGCACGATGATGGACACCCTCTTCATCGCCCCCGAGGACTCCGGCCTGGTGCTGCGCACGCACACCAGCCCGGTGCAGGCCCGCACGCTGCTGGCCCGCCGGCCGCCGGTCTACGTCGTCGCGCCCGGGCGGGTGTACCGCACCGACGAGCTCGACGCGACGCACACCCCGGTGTTCCACCAGGTCGAGGGCCTGGCCGTCGACCGCGGCCTGACCATGGCGCACCTGCGCGGCACCCTCGACCACCTGGCGCGGTCGCTGTTCGGCCCCGAGGCGATCACCCGCTGGCGGCCGTCGTACTTCCCGTTCACCGAGCCCTCGGCGGAGTTCGACGTCTGGTTCCCCGAGCACCGCGACGGCCCGCGCTGGGTCGAGTGGGGCGGCTGCGGGATGGTCAACCCGCGGGTGCTGGTGGCCTGCGGGGTCGACCCGGAGGAGTACAGCGGCTTCGCCTTCGGCATGGGCATCGAGCGGGCGCTGCAGTTCCGCTCCGCCGTCGGCGACATGCGCGACATCGTCGAGGGCGACGTCCGGTTCACCAAGGCGTTCGGGGTGGACCAGTGAGGGTCCCGGTCGGCTGGCTGGCCGAGTACGTCGACGTCCCGGCGGGGACGACGGTCGAGGACCTCGACACCGCCTTCGTCCGCCTCGGCCTGGAGGTCGAGGAGGTGCACCGCCCGGCCGAGGTCACCGGCCCGCTGGTCGTCGGCCAGGTGCTCGGGATCGAGGAGCTGACCGGCTTCAAGAAGCCGATCCGGTACTGCCAGGTCGACGTCGGCGAGGGCACCCCGCGCGGCATCGTCTGCGGGGCGACCAACTTCGCCGTGGACGACACCGTCGTCGTCGCGCTGCCCGGGGCGGTGCTGCCCGGCGGGTTCGCGATCGCCGCCCGCACGACCTACGACCACGTCTCCGACGGCATGATCTGCTCGGCCCGCGAGCTGGGCATCGGCGAGGACCACGCCGGCATCCTGGTGCTCGGCACCGGCGGCGAGGGTCCCGAGCCCGGCGCCGACGCCGCGCCCGTGGTCGGTCTCGACGACGTCGTCATCGAGCTCAGCGTGACCCCCGACCGCGGCTACTGCCTGGCCATGCGCGGCATCGCCCGCGAGATGGGCACCGGCCTGGCCGTCGGCTGGCGCGACCCGGGTGCGGCGACGCCGCCGGCCTGGTCGGGCGAGCCGGCGTGGGAGGTCACCGTCGCCGACGCCGACCGCTGCGACCGGTTCTCGATGGTCGCGCTGGAGGGCCTGGACCCGACCGCGCCGAGCCCGTGGTGGATGCGCCGGCGCCTGGCCCAGTCGGGCATCCGCACCATCTCGCTGGCCGTCGACGTCACCAACTACGTGATGCTCGAGCTCGGCCAGCCGATGCACGCCTTCGACCGCGACGCCGTCAGCGGGCCGATCGTCGTCCGCCGGGCGCGCGAGGGGGAGCGGCTGACCACCCTGGACGGCGCCACCCGGGTGCTCGACGCCGACGACCTGCTCATCACCGACGACACCGGTCCGATCGGCCTGGCCGCGGTCATGGGCGGGGCCTCCACCGAGATCGGCAGGTCCACCGACGGCAGGGCCACGACCGCCGTCCTGCTCGAGGCCGCGCACTGGGAGGCGACCGGCGTCGCCCGCACCGCCCGCCGGCACCGGCTGCCCAGCGAGGCCGCCCGCCGCTTCGAGCGCGGCGTCGACCCGGAGATGACCCTCGCCGCGCTCGCCCGCGCCGCGGAGCTGCTGGCCGAGTACGGTGGCGCGCGCGTCGTCGGGGCCGCGGTCGACGTCGACACCCGCGCCCCGCGCCCGGCGATCGGGCTGGACGCGGACCGCCCCGCCCGCGTCGCCGGCGTCCCGTACGCCCCGGCGCGCGTGGTGGAGCTGCTCGGTGCGGTCGGCTGCGCGGTCGAGGGCGACGGCGGCCGGCTGTCGGTCACCCCGCCGTCGTGGCGGCCCGACCTCACCGACCCCGCCGACCTGGTCGAGGAGGTCGTCCGGCTGGCCGGCTACGACGACGTCCCCTCGGTGCTGCCCACCGCCCCGCCCGGGCGCGGCCTCACCGAGACCCAGCGCCGCCGCCGCGCGGTGGGCCGCGCGCTGGCCGAGGCCGGGTACGTGGAGGCGCCGTCCTACCCCTTCGTCGGCGCGCCGGCCCTCGACGCGCTCGGCCTGGCCGACGACGACCCGCGGCGCTCGGTGCTCCTGGTCCGCAACCCGCTCTCGGAGGAGGAGCCGGGCATGCGGACGACGCTGCTGCCCGGGCTGCTGGCCACGCTGGCCCGCAACCTCGCCCGCGGCCAGCGCGACGTCGCGCTGTTCGAGCACGGGTCGGTGTTCCCCGGCGGGGTCCGGGAGCCCGCGCCGCTGCCCGGCGTCGACCGCCGGCCCGACGACGAGACGCTGGCCGCGCTGCTCGGCGCGGTGCCCGAGCAGCCCTGGCACGTGGCCGTGGCGCTGACCGGCGCCCGCGAGCCGCGCGGCTGGTGGGGCCCGGGCCGCCCGGCCGGCTGGGCCGACGCCGTTCAGGCCGCCCGGCTGGTGGCCGCGGCCGCCGGCGTCGAGCTGTTCGTCCGCCCCGGTGAGCGCGCGCCCTGGCACCCCGGCCGCTGCGCCGAGCTGGTCGTGGACGACCGGGTGGTCGGTCACGCCGGCGAGCTGCACCCGCGGGTGTGCGCCGCGCTGGACCTCCCCGCCCGCACCTCGGTGACGGAGCTCGACGTCGACGCGCTGCCGGCCGCCGCCGTGCCGGTCGGGCCGCCGATCTCCACCTTCCCGCCGGTCTTCCTCGACCTGGCCTTCGTCGTGCCGGACGACGTCACCGCGTCGCACGTCGAGTCGCTGGTGCGCGGCGGAGCGGGGGAGCTGTTCGAGTCGGTGCGGCTCTTCGACGTCTACTCCGGCCCGCCGGTGCCCGCGGGCGCGCGCTCGCTGGCGTACTCGCTGGTGCTGCGGGCGCCGGACCGGACGCTGACCGCCGCCGACGTCGCGCACGTGCGCGAGGGGATCCTCGCGGTCGTCGGGATGCAGGGCATCACGCTGCGCAGCGGCGATGCCTGAGGGACCCGACCTCTCCGGTCTGGTCGCGCTCGTCACGGGCGCGTCGACCGGGATCGGCCGGCGTCTCGCCGAAGGGCTGGCCGCGCGCGGCGCGGCCGTCGCCGGGCTGGCCCGCGGCGCCGACCGGCTGACGGCGGCGATGGCCGAGGTCGCCGCGGCCACCGGCGCCCGCACGCTGGCGGTGGCCGCCGACGTCACCGATCGCGCCGCCGTCGACGCCGCCGTCGGGCGGGTGACCGGCGAGCTCGGTCCGGTGGGCCTGCTGGTCAACAACGCCGGCCTCATCGACGCCGCCGAGGTGCCGCTGTGGGAGGCCGACCCCGACCAGTGGTGGCAGGTGGTCGAGAGCCAGGTGCGCGGGCCGTTCCTCCTCGCCCGCGCCGTCCTGCCCGGGATGGTCGCGGCCGGTGGCGGGCGCGTGGTCGGCCTGGCCAGCGGGATCAGCACGCGGGCCAACCCGCACTACAGCGCCTACTCGGCGGGCAAGACCGCGCAGGTGCGGATCACCGAGTCGATCGACCTGGCCGGCGCCGCGCACGGCGTGCGGGCCTTCGACCTGGCGCCGGGCGTCGTCGACACGGCGATGACCCGCGCCATGCCGATGCACGCGGGCCGCACCGAGTGGACCCGCCCGGAGGACGTCGTCGACCTGGTGGTCGCGATGGCCGCGGGGGAGCTCGACCACTGGTCGGGCCGGTTCGTCCGCGCCGGCGTCGACGACCTGGCCACCCTGCGCGCCACCACCCCGGAGGGCGACGCCCGGAGGCTGCGGCTGCGGCCCTACGGGGACGGCGACCCGCTGGGCTGAGGGCCGGTCACCCCGCGCCGAGGGACCGGGCGGCGAGGACGAGCGCGGCGTTGCCCGGCGCCGGGCTCCCGTCGGGCAGCACCAGGGTGTCCTCCAGGCCGATGCGGCTGTCCAGCCCCCACCGCCGCGCGCAGCGCAGCGCCGGCCAGGTGCTGCTGCCCTCCCCGTGCAGCTGCACCGGCACACCGCCCGGCGTCCAGCCGTCCGGGCCGGCGCCGACGGCGACCAGCAGCTCCGCGGCCCGCTCCTCGGTAGCCGCCGCGTCCGGCCCGTCGGGCAGCTCCACGAGCACCCGGCAGCACCGGTCGCGCAGCGGGGAGGCCCGCCAGGCGCGGACGGCGTCGGCGTGCCACAGCCCCGCCTCGACGCCGACGCCACGGTCCAGCAGCGCGGCGGCGACGTCCTCGGCGCCGTCCTCGTGCCAGTTCACCGAGGCGGTGTCCGGCAGCGCGGTCCAGGACCGGACCGCGGACACCCGGCCGGCCGGGCCGGGCGCGGCCCACGCACCGGTGGTCACGCCGACCGGCAGTCCGGGCGCACGGGCCCGCACGGCGGCGAGGACGGCGGCCAGCTCCGCGGCGGACAGGGTGTCCGCACCGGCGGCGTCCTTGACGTGCAGGTGGACCGCTCCGGCTCCGCAGGCGCGGACGGCGGCGCCATCGGCGGCCAGCTGGTCCGGAGCGACCGGCAGCGCCGGGTGCTCCGGCGCACGGCGGGCACCGTTGAGGCAGGCCTGCAGCACGCTGCCATCCTGCTCCGCGGGTCCTCGTGCTCCGGTCCGCACCGGGGGCAGAGCACGACCGTCGTCGAGGGGGACCTCGGACCCCTCGTGAACGGTCATGCACGAACATGTATGGTCATGCACCGTGAGTACAGGGCAGACGTGGACGGTCGGGGTCACCGGCGCCACCGGGTACGCCGGGGGAGAGGTGTGCCGGCTGCTGGCCGGGCACCCGAGCCTCCGGCTGGCCGGGGTGCACGCCAACGCGAGCGCCGGCCGACGCCTGGGCGAGCTGCAGCCGCACCTGCTGCCCTACGCCGACCTCGAGGTGCGGCCCAGCGGTGCGGAGGACCTCGCCGGCTACGACGTCGTCGTCCTCGCCCTCCCGCACGGGGAGTCGGCCGCGATCGCCGCGCAGCTGCCCGACGACACCCTGGTCGTCGACTGCGGCGCCGACCACCGGCTCGACGACCCCGAGGCGTGGGCGCGGTGGTACGGCTCCGAGCACGCCGGCAGCTGGCCCTACGGCCTGCCCGAGCTGCCCGGCCAGCGGGAGCGGCTCGCCGGCGCCCGGCGGATCGCCGTCCCCGGCTGCTACCCGACCTCGGTGACCCTGGCGATGGCCCCGGCGCTGGCCACGGGCCTGGTCGAGCCCGAGGTCGTCGTGGTCGCCGCCAGTGGCACGTCGGGCGCCGGCAAGTCGGCCAAGCCGCACCTGCTCGGCAGCGAGGTGATGGGCTCGGTCAGCGCGTACGGCGTCGGCGGGGTGCACCGGCACACGCCGGAGATGGTGCAGAACCTCTCGCAGGCGGCCGGTGAGCCGGTCGGCGTCAGCTTCACGCCGACGCTGGTGCCGATGAGCCGGGGCATCCTCGCCACCTGCTCGGCGAAGGTGTCCCCGGGGACCGACGAGGCCGCCGTCCGCACCGCCTACGAGAAGGCCTACGCCGACGAGCCGTTCGTCCACCTGCTGCCCGAGGGGCAGTGGCCGACGACCGCGCAGGTGCTCGGCGCCAACACCGTCGCGCTGCAGGTCGCCGTCGACCCCGACGCCGGCCGGCTCGTCGTCATCGCCGCGGTCGACAACCTGACCAAGGGCACCGGGGGAGCGGCGGTCCAGTGCGCCAACCTCGCCCTCGGCCTGCCCGAGACCACCGGTCTGCCGCTCGTGGGGGTGGCCCCGTGAGCGTGACCTCCCCGAAGGGCTTCTCCGCGGCCGGCGTCGCGGCCGGGCTGAAGTCCAGCGGCGCCCCCGACGTCGCCGTCGTCCTCAACCACGGTCCCGACGACGCCGCGGCCGCCGTCTTCACCACCAACCGCTTCCCGGCCGCGCCGGTGCTGTGGAGCCGGCAGGTGCTCGCCGGTGAGCGGGCGCGGGCGGTCGTGCTCAACTCCGGCGGCGCCAACGCCTGCACCGGACCCGAGGGCTTCCAGGACACCCACGCCACCGCCGAGCACGCGGCGGCCGAGCTGGGCCTCGGCGCGATCGACGTCGCCGTCGCCTCCACCGGGCTGATCGGCGTCCGGCTGCCCATGGACAAGCTCACCGCCGGCGTCACCGCCGCGGTGGAGGCGCTCGGCGAGGACGGTGGACCCGACGCCGCCCGCGCGATCATGACCACCGACAGCGTGCCCAAGACCACCGTGCAGGCCCGGGACGGCTGGACCGTCGGCGGCATGGCCAAGGGCGCCGGCATGCTCGCGCCCAGCCTGGCCACCATGCTCGTCGTCCTCACCACCGACGCGGTGGTCGACGCCGGCACCCTGCGGGAGGCCCTCACGGCGGCCACCGCGGTCAGCTTCGAGCGGGTCGACTCCGACGGCTGCCTGTCCACCAACGACACGGTGGTCGTCCTGTCGTCGGGCGCCAGCGGCGTCACCCCGCCGGCCGAGGAGGTCACCGAGGCGCTGACCGCGGCCTGCACCGACCTGGCCATGCAGCTGCTGGCCGACGCCGAGGGCTCGACGAAGGACATCGCGATCACGGTGCGCAACGCCGCCAGCGTCGCGGACGCGCTCACCGCCGGCCGCGCCTGCGCCCGCAACAACCTGCTCAAGACGGCGCTGTTCGGCAACGACCCCAACTGGGGCCGGGTGCTCGCCGCCATCGGCACCACCGACGCCGCGTTCGAGCCGGGGCAGGTCGACGTCACGATCAACGGCGTGACCGTCTGCCGGGGCGGCGCGATCGGCGACCCCCGCGAGGGCGTCGACCTCACCGGCCGGGCGATCACCATCGACGTCGACCTCCGCGCAGGCGGCGAGCAGGCCACGATCTGGACCAACGACCTGTCCGTCGCCTACGTGCACGAGAACTCGGCGTACTCGACGTGAGCAGCGACGCCGGCACCCACCAGGACCCCACCCCGCCCGACGTCCGGGTCGCCGAGCCGGCACCGCCGACGCCCGCGAAGCGCCGGATCGGGACCAGCCGGGTCATGCGCACCCACGACCCCGAGGGCGACGCCCGCCGGATCGCCGTCCTCACCGGCGCGCTGCCGTGGCTCAAGGAGTTCCACGGCAACGTCGTGGTGATCAAGTACGGCGGCCACGCCATGGTCGACGACGAGTGCCGCCGTGCCTTCGCCGAGGACATGGTGTTCCTGCGGACCTGCGGGATCCTGCCCGTCGTCGTGCACGGCGGCGGGCCGCAGATCACCGGCATGCTCGACCGGCTCGGCATCGAGAGCGAGTTCCGCGGCGGCCTGCGGGTCACCACCGAGGAGACCATCGAGGTCGTCCGCATGGTGCTCACCGGCCAGGTCACCCCGGAGGTGGTCGGGCTGGTCAACCAGCACGGCCCGCTGGCGGTCGGCCTGTCCGGGGAGGACGGCGGCCTGTTCACCGCGGAGCGGACGACGGCGGTGGTCGGCGGGGAGCCGGTCGACGTCGGCCTGGTCGGGGACGTCGTCGCCGTCGACCCGACGCCGGTCACCGCGCTGCTGGAGCGGGGCAAGATCCCGGTGATCGCCACGGTCGCGCCCGACCGGGACGGCGTGGTGCACAACGTCAACGCCGACACCGCGGCCGCCGCGGTCGCCGTGGCGCTCGGCGCGGTGAAGCTCGTCGTCCTCACCGACGTCGAGGGCCTCTACGCCGACTGGCCGGACCGCGACTCGCTGGTGCAGCAGATCGACGCCGCCGAGCTCGCCGAGATCCTCCCCACGCTGGACGCGGGGATGGTCCCGAAGATGGCCGCCTGCCTGCGGGCGGTTGAGGGCGGGGTGAAGCGGGCGACCGTCGTCGACGGCCGGACCCCGCACGCCCTGCTGCTGGAGATGTTCACCACCGAGGGCACCGGGACGATGGTCGTCCCCGCCCACACCCTCACCCGGGAGGAGCCGGCATGACCCGCACGGAGGAGCTGGCCACCCGCTGGTCGGCGGTGATGATGGGCAACTACCGGACGCCGCCGGTCGCGCTGGCCCGCGGCGAGGGCGCGACCGTCTGGGACGTCGACGGCCGCGGGTACACCGACCTGCTCGGCGGCATCGCGACGACGATCCTCGGCCACGCCCACCCGCGGGTCGTCGAGGCGATCACCCGCCAGGCGCAGACCCTCGGCCACGTGTCCAACCTGGCGGTGCACGAGCCGGGTGTCCTGCTCGCCGAGCGGCTGGTGGAGCTGGCCGGCCGCCCCGGGCGCGTCTTCTTCTGCAACTCCGGCGCCGAGGCCAACGAGGCCGCCTTCAAGATCAGCCGGCTCACCGGCCGGCCCGAGGTGGTCACCGCCGAGGGCGCGTTCCACGGCCGCACCATGGGCGCGCTGGCGCTCACCGGCCAGCCGAGCAAGGCCGCGGCCTTCGCCCCGCTGCCCGGCGGCGTGCGGTACGTGCCCTACGGCGACGCCGGCGCGCTGGCCGGCGTCGTCGGCGAGCAGACGGCGATGGTGCTGCTCGAGCCGATGCTGGGAGAGGGCGGCGTGCTGCCCGCCCCGCCCGGCTACCTCGCCGCCGCGGCGCGCACGGCCGCCGGCGCCGGCGCCCTGTTCGCCGTCGACGAGGTGCAGACCGGCACCGGCCGCACCGGCCACTGGTTCGCGCACCAGGCCGACGGCCTGCAGCCCGACGTCATCACCGTGGCGAAGGCGATCGGCGGCGGGCTGCCGCTCGGCGCCACGCTCGCCTTCGGCGACGCCGCGGAGCTCATGACCGCCGGCTCGCACGGGTCCACCTTCGGCGGCAACCCGATCGCCGCGGCCGCCGCGCTGGCCGTCCTCGACACCATCCGGGACGAGGGGCTGCTCGAGCGGGCCAAGGAGCTCGAGCACCGGTTCACCGCCGGCATCGAGGGCCTCGGCCACGCGGCCGTGTCCGGCGTCCGGGGGAGGGGCGCGCTGCTCGGCGTCGTCCTCACCGCGCCGGTCGCCGCCGCGCTGGAGACGCACCTGCGCGGGGCCGGGTTCCTCGCCAACGCCGTCGCCCCCGACGTGCTGCGGCTGGCGCCGTCCCTGGTGCTCACCGACGCCCAGGTCGACGCCTTCGTCGCCGCGCTCCCGGCCGCCCTCGACGTGGCGGCGCAGCAGTGACCCGTCACCTCCTCCGGGACGACGACCTCTCACCCGCCGAGCAGGCCGAGGTCCTCGCCCTGGCCGCCGAGCTCAAGCGCACCCGGCACACCGACGCTGCGCCCGTCCCGCTGCGCGCGGCCAACGGGGTGCCGCGGGCGGTGGCGGTGGTCTTCGACAAGCCCTCGACCCGCACCCGGGTGAGCTTCTCCGTCGGTGTCGCCGAGCTCGGCGGCTACCCGCTGGTGGTCGACGCCGGCACCAGCCAGCTCGGCCGCGGCGAGCCGGTGGAGGACACCACCCGGGTGCTGGACCGGCAGGTCGCCGCGATCGTCTGGCGCACCTTCAACCAGGACCGCATCGAGGCGATGGCCGCCGTCAGCCGGGTCCCCGTGGTCAACGCGCTCACCGACGACTTCCACCCCTGCCAGATCCTCGCCGACCTGCAGACGGTCACCGAGCGCAGGGGGACGCTCGCCGGGCTGACGATGAGCTACCTCGGCGACGGCGCCAACAACATGGCGCACTCCTACCTGCTCGGCGGCGCCACCGCGGGCATGCACGTCCGCATCGGCTCGCCGGAGTCCTTCCAGCCCTCGGCGGAGGTGCTGAAGCGGGCCGGGGAGATCGCCGCCGAGACCGGCGGCTCGGTGCGCTGGACCCCCGACGCCGCGGCCGCCGCCGACGGTGCCGACGTCCTGGTCACCGACACCTGGGTCTCGATGGGGCAGGAGGACGAGTACGACGCCCGCGTCGCGCCGTTCCTGCCCTACGCCCTCGACGAGGCCGCCCTCGCCCGGGCCGCCGACGACGCCGTCGTCCTGCACTGCCTGCCGGCCTACCGCGGCAAGGAGATCGCCGCCGAGGTGATCGACGGGCCGCAGAGCGCGGTGTGGGACGAGGCGGAGAACCGGCTGCACGCCCAGAAGGCGGCGCTCATCTGGCTCCTGGAGCGATCCGCGTGACCTCGGCGCTCACCCGCTCGGCCCGCCAGGCGCGGGTGCGCGAGCTCATCGAGGCCCAGCCGGTCACCTCGCAGACCCAGCTGGCCGCACTGCTGGCCGAGTCGGGCATCGAGGTCACCCAGGCCACGCTCTCGCGCGACCTGGAGGAGCTCGGCGCGGTGAAGCTGCGCGGCTCCGACGGCGCCCCGGCGTCCTACGTGCTGCCGCCGGAGAACGCCCCGCTGCGCCCGGCGGTCTCGGCCACCGCCGCCCCGGCCCGGCTCACCCGGCTGCTGGCCGACCTGCTCACCAGCGCCGAGGGCAGCGCCAACCTCGCCGTCCTGCGCACCCCGCCCGGCGCCGCGCAGTTCCTCGCCTCCGCCCTGGACAAGGTCGGCCTCCCCGACGTCCTGGGCACCATCGCCGGGGACGACACTCTGCTGGCCGTCTCCCGCGAGCCGGGCGGTGGGCCGGCCCTGGCCGAGCGCCTGCTGGCGATGGCCCGGCGCACGCCGGCCGTGTACCCGGAACTGAAGGACGACCTGGAGGACAGCGCACCGTGAGCCCGGCCGACCCCGCCGCCGCACCCGGCACCCCCGCGGGGCCGTCGCAGACCCGGCTGTGGGGCGGCCGGTTCGGCGGCGGCCCGTCGCCGGCGATGGCGGCCCTGTCCAAGTCGACCGACGTCGACTGGCGGCTGGCGCCCTACGACCTGGCCGGCTCCCGGGCCCACGCCCGGGTGCTGCACCGGGCCGGCCTGCTCGCCGACGACGAGCTCGAGCAGGTGCTGGGCGCGCTCACCGAGCTCTCGGCCGAGGTCGCCGCCGGGACCTTCACGCCCGTCGAGGCCGACGAGGACGTGCACGAGGCGCTCGAGCGCGGCCTGCTCGGCAAGCTCGGCGCCCTGGGCGGCAAGCTGCGCGCCGGCCGCAGCCGCAACGACCAGGTCGCCACCGACCTGCGGCTGTACCTGCGGCACAACGTGCGCGCGCTGGTCGGCGAGCTGTCCTCGCTGGAGTACGCGCTGCTGGGCCTGGCCGAGCGGTACGCCGACGTCCCGGCGCCGGGCATGACCCACCTGCAGCACGCCCAGCCGGTGCTCATCGCCCACCAGCTGCTCGCCCACGCCCACTCCCTCGCCCGCGACGTCGACCGGCTGCAGGACTGGGACCGCCGCGCCGCCGTCAGCCCGCTCGGCTCCGGCGCGCTGGCCGGCTCCTCGCTGCCGCTGGACCCCGACGCCGTCGCCGCCGAGCTCGGCTTCGACCGCGCCGCCGACAACTCGATCGACGCGGTCAGCGACCGCGACTTCGCCGCGGAGTTCTGCTTCTGCGCCGCGATGGTCGGCGTCCACCTCTCCCGGCTGGGGGAGGAGGTGGTGCTCTGGACGTCGACCGAGTTCGGCTGGGCCCGCCTCGACGACGCCTGGGCCACGGGGTCGTCGATCATGCCGCAGAAGAAGAACCCGGACATCGCCGAGCTGGCGCGGGGCAAGTCCGGCCGCTTCGTCGGCAACCTCACCGGCCTGCTGACGATGCTCAAGGGGCTGCCGCTGGCCTACGACCGCGACCTGCAGGAGGACAAGGAGCCGGTCTTCGACTCCCTCGAGCAGCTGCTGCTCCTGCTCCCCGCCGTCACCGGCATGGTCGCCACGCTGACCCTGCGCCCCGAGGTGCTCGAGGCCGCGGCACCGCAGGGCTTCGCCCTGGCCACCGACGTCGCCGAGTGGCTGGTGAGGAACGGCGTCCCGTTCCGGTCGGCGCACGAGATCTCCGGCGCGATGGTGTCCGTCTGCGAGGAGGCCGGCCTGGAGCTCGAGGAGCTCGACGACGACCAGCTCGCCGGCATCGACGAGCGGCTCACCCCGGAGGTGCGCTCGGTGCTGTCGGTCCGCGGCGCGCTGGCCGCGCGCAGCACCCGCGGGGGGACGGCGCCCGAGCGGGTCGCCGGCCAGCTCGCCGCGCTGAGGGACGTCGTCGCCGCGCACGGCCGCTGGTCGGGCGACTCACCCGTGGCGGCCGCGCTCTGAACCTCCCTGCCCGCCTCGTCACCGCGGACGAGCTGCTCGGCCCGGTCGACGTCGTCGCGCCGGCGCTGCTCGGCTGCTGGGTGGTGGCCGACCGGCCGGAGGGGACCGTCGCCGTCCGGCTGACCGAGGTGGAGGCCTACTCGGGGGAGGGGACGGACCCCGCGGCGCACTCGCACCGCGGCCCCACCCCGCGCGCGGCGATCATGTTCGGCCCGCCCGGGCGGCTCTACGTCTACTTCAGCTACGGCGTGCACTGGTGCGCCAACGTCGTCGTCGGCCGGGAGGGCGTGGGGTCGGCGGTGCTGCTGCGCGCCGGGGAGGTCGTGGTGGGGGAGGAGCTGGCCCGCACCCGCCGCCCCTCGGCCCGGGTGGACCGCGACCTCGCCCGCGGCCCGGCGCGGCTGACCCAGGCCCTGGGGATCGGACCGGACGACAAGGGCGCCGACCTGCTCGACGCGACGTCGCCGGTCCGGCTGCACGCGGGGGACCCGGCGGCGCCGCTCGAGTCCGGGCCGCGGGTGGGGATCAGCGTGGCCACCGAGCTGCCGTGGCGGTACTGGGAGTCGGGGGCGCCGTCGGTGAGCCCCTTCCGCCCGGGGGGACGTCCACGGGCGCGGGCGCCCAGGCAGGATCGACCCCGTGACTGACGTGATCGACGAGCTGCACCGGCGAGGGCTGATCGCCCAGACCACCGACGAGGAGGCGCTGCGCGCGCACCTCGCCGCCGAGCCGGTCACCTACTACTGCGGCTTCGACCCGACCGCGCCCAGCCTGCACGTCGGTCACCTGGTGCAGTTCATGGTGCTGCGGGCCCTGCAGCGGGCCGGGCACCGGCCGATCGTGCTGGTCGGCGGCGCCACCGGCCTGATCGGCGACCCGCGCCCGTCGGCCGAGCGGCAGCTCAACGACCGCGCCACCGTCGCCGGCTGGGTGGAGAGCATCCGCCGCCAGGTGGCCCCCTTCCTCGACCTGCCCGCCGAGCGCGACGGCCTCCCGGCGCCGGTCTACGTCGACAACCTCACCTGGACCGCGCCGCTGTCGGCCATCGACCTCCTGCGCGACCTCGGCAAGCACTTCCGGGTCGGCCGGATGCTGGCCAAGGAGGCGGTGTCCGCGCGGCTGAACTCCGAGGCCGGGATCAGCTACACCGAGTTCAGCTACCAGATCCTGCAGGCCAACGACTTCCGCGAGCTGTTCCGGCGGCACGGCTGCACGCTGCAGAGCGGCGGCTCGGACCAGTGGGGCAACCTCACCGCCGGCATCGACCTGGTCCGCCGCACCGAGGGCGCGACCGTGCACGCGCTGTCCACGCAGCTGGTCACCAAGGCCGACGGGACCAAGTTCGGCAAGAGCGAGGGCGGGTCGGTCTGGCTCGACCCGGCGCTCACCTCGCCCTACGCCTTCTTCCAGTTCTGGCTCAACGCCGACGACGCCGACGCCCGCACCTGGCTGCGGCTGTTCTCCGAGCGCCCGGCCGAGGAGGTCGAGGCGCTGGTGGCCGAGAGCGTCGAGCGGCCGGCGGCCCGGGCGGCGCAGCGGGCGCTGGCCGAGGAGCTCACCGTCCTCGTCCACGGAGCCGGGGAGCTGCGCCAGGCCGAGGCGGCCGGACGCGCGCTCTTCGGGCGCGAGGACCTGGCCGCCCTGGGCCAGGAGACCCTCGGTGCGGCGCTGCGGGAGGCCGGCAGCGTCACCCTGGACGGCGCGACGCCCACCGTCGCGCAGCTGCTGCAGCGCACCGGGCTGGCCTCGAGCCTGTCCGACGCCCGCCGGACGGTGAAGGAGGGCGGCGCGTACCTGAACAACGAGCGGGTGACCGACGCCGACGCCGTCCCTGGGGAGGACGCCTGGCTGCCGGGGGGCTGGCTGGTCCTGCGCCGCGGGAAGCGCGCCGTGGCGGGGGTCCAGCGGCTCCTGCGCGACGCCGGCTGAGGCACCGCCGAGCACGTCAACGCGAGGGAACGCGCCGGTTCCGGATCCGTGTCCGGCGTCACCGCCGGGCCGGTTTGACACGGGTCCGGAGCCCACGTAACTTCTTCTCTGCGCGCCGCACGGCCCGGGAGGGCCGACGGGGAGGACCCAGCAGGGAACACCCGGTGCGGGCGCAGGGTTGGACAACAAGCCACCGAGGAAGCCCGTGAGGGTGGAGTTGGTGTGCGTCCGTTCCTTGAGAACTCAACAGCGTGCCGAAAGTCAGTGCCAAGTAACAATCCTCGTGCCGGGGTCCTTCGGGGTTCTGGTGGGGGTTTCTTTGAGGTTGTGTGTCCGAGATCTGTCAGGTCTCGGTTCTCGGCCTGGTGTCAAATCATCTACGGAGAGTTTGATCCTGGCTCAGGACGAACGCTGGCGGCGTGCTTAACACATGCAAGTCGAACGCTGATCCATCTTCGGGTGGTGATGAGTGGCGAACGGGTGAGTAACACGTGGGCAACCTGCCCCCGGCTCTGGGATAACTCCAAGAAATTGGGGCTAATACCGGATGTCCTCTGCTGGCCGCATGGTCTGGTGGTGGAAAGGGTTTCCGGCTGGGGATGGGCCCGCGGCCTATCAGCTTGTTGGTGGGGTAGTGGCCTACCAAGGCGACGACGGGTAGCCGGCCTGAGAGGGTGACCGGCCACACTGGGACTGAGACACGGCCCAGACTCCTACGGGAGGCAGCAGTGGGGAATATTGCGCAATGGGCGGAAGCCTGACGCAGCGACGCCGCGTGGGGGATGACGGCCTTCGGGTTGTAAACCTCTTTCAGCAGGGACGAAGCCGGAAGGTGACGGTACCTGCAGAAGAAGCACCGGCCAACTACGTGCCAGCAGCCGCGGTAATACGTAGGGTGCAAGCGTTGTCCGGAATTATTGGGCGTAAAGAGCTCGTAGGCGGTTCGTCGCGTCGGCTGTGAAAACCTGAGGCTCAACCTCAGGCCTGCAGTCGATACGGGCGGACTGGAGTTCGGCAGGGGAGACTGGAATTCCTGGTGTAGCGGTGAAATGCGCAGATATCAGGAGGAACACCGGTGGCGAAGGCGGGTCTCTGGGCCGATACTGACGCTGAGGAGCGAAAGCGTGGGGAGCGAACAGGATTAGATACCCTGGTAGTCCACGCCGTAAACGTTGGGCGCTAGGTGTGGGGGCCATTCCACGGTCTCCGTGCCGCAGCTAACGCATTAAGCGCCCCGCCTGGGGAGTACGGCCGCAAGGCTAAAACTCAAAGGAATTGACGGGGGCCCGCACAAGCGGCGGAGCATGTTGCTTAATTCGATGCAACGCGAAGAACCTTACCTAGGCTTGACATGCACGGAAATCTCGTAGAGATACGGGGTGCCTTTGGCGTCGTGCACAGGTGGTGCATGGTTGTCGTCAGCTCGTGTCGTGAGATGTTGGGTTAAGTCCCGCAACGAGCGCAACCCTCGTTCCATGTTGCCAGCACGTGATGGTGGGGACTCATGGGAGACTGCCGGGGTCAACTCGGAGGAAGGTGGGGATGACGTCAAATCATCATGCCCCTTATGTCTAGGGCTGCAAACATGCTACAATGGCCGGTACAAAGGGCTGCGATACCGCGAGGTGGAGCGAATCCCAAAAAGCCGGTCTCAGTTCGGATTGGGGTCTGCAACTCGACCCCATGAAGTTGGAGTCGCTAGTAATCGCAGATCAGCAACGCTGCGGTGAATACGTTCCCGGGCCTTGTACACACCGCCCGTCACGTCACGAAAGTCGGTAACGCCCGAAGCCGGTGGCCCAACCCCTCGTGGGAGGGAGCCGTCGAAGGCGGGATCGGCGATTGGGACGAAGTCGTAACAAGGTAGCCGTACCGGAAGGTGCGGCTGGATCACCTCCTTTCTAAGGAGCATCTCGCTCATCGGTTGTGCCGGTGGGTGCAGAGCCGCGCCCGGCCCGCGACGGGTCCTCGACTGTGGGGAACCGCGGGTGGTTGGGGTGGTGCTCGAGGGTGGAACGCTGACCAGTTCGGCCGGCAGCCGGTGGCTGCTCCTAGTACGGCGTCGTGCCCCCTGGCGGGGGGACGGGGTGAGGAACGGGGTGGGTGCGGGTGGGTCGGTCGTAGGCACGCTGTTGGGTCCTGAGGGAACGGGCCCCCGTGGTCGTGTCCGGTGTGTGCCGGGTGCGGGCGGGGGGTGGTTGTCTCTGGTCCGGGGCCTTCCTGGTCTCACATCGCTCGTCTCGTTGGTCCGCCGGTGGGCGGGTCGGTGGGGTGGGGTCTGGTGGGGTCGTGCGGAAGGTGACTGGTTGGTCGTTGAGAACTGCACAGTGGACGCGAGCATCTTTTGACCCGCGCGGGGGTTCCGGTTCGTCCGGAGTGTCCGTGCGGGGTCGAGTTTCTTGTAGGTGTCCCGCTCCGGTTGCCCCTCGTGGGTGGTTGGAGTGGGTTTTTGTGTGGCCAAGATGTTGAGGGCACACGGTGGATGCCTGGGCACCAGGAGCCGATGAAGGACGTGGGAGGCTGCGATATGCCTCGGGGAGCTGCCAACCGAGCGTTGATCCGAGGGTGTCCGAATGGGGGAACCCCGCACCAGTCATGTGGTGTGACCCGCGCCTGAACACATAGGGCGTGTGGAGGGAACGTGGGGAAGTGAAACATCTCAGTACCCACAGGAAGAGAAAACAACCGTGATTCCGTGAGTAGTGGCGAGCGAAAGCGGATGAGGCTAAACCGATCGCATGTGATAGCCGGCAGGCGTTGTGTGGTCGGGGTCGTGGGACGATTCTGTCGGGGCTGCCGCCCGGGCGGGGAGTGAGAAAGCGTCAGTGTTAGGGGAAGGCCTCTGGAAGGGGTCGCCGCAGAGGGTGAGAGCCCCGTACCCGAAAACGCTGCGTCTCCCGAGTCGTATCCCAAGTAGCACCGAGCCCGTGGAATTCGGTGTGAATCTGGCGGGACCACCCGCTAAGCCTGAATACTCCCTGGTGACCGATAGCGGACGAGTACCGTGAGGGAAAGGTGAAAAGTACCCCGGGAGGGGAGTGAAATAGTACCTGAAACCGTGTGCCTACAAGCCGTGAGAGCCGTGAAGCGCGCACCTTGGGGTGTGCGGCGGTGATTGCGTGCCTTTTGAAGAATGAGCCTGCGAGTTAGTGGTACGTGGCGAGGTTAACCCGTGGGGGGTAGCCGTAGCGAAAGCGAGTCCGAACAGGGCGGTGGCACTTCGGTGTCGACAGTCGCGTGTCCTAGACCCGAAGCCGAGTGATCTACCCATGGCCAGGTTGAAGCGCGGGTAAGACCGCGTGGAGGACCGAACCCACCAGGGTTGAAAACCTGGGGGATGAGCTGTGGGTAGGGGTGAAAGGCCAATCAAACTCGGTGATAGCTGGTTCTCCCCGAAATGCATTTAGGTGCAGCGTCGCGTGTTTCTTGCCGGAGGTAGAGCACTGGATGGCCGATGGGCCCCACAAGGTTACTGACGTCAACCAAACTCCGAATGCCGGTAAGTGAGAGCGCGGCAGTGAGACTGCGGGCGATAAGGTTCGTAGTCGAGAGGGAAACAGCCCAGATCATCGGCTAAGGCCCCTAAGCGTGTGCTAAGTGGAAAAGGATGTGGGATCGCAGAGACAACCAGGAGGTTGGCTTAGAAGCAGCCATCCTTGAAAGAGTGCGTAATAGCTCACTGGTCAAGTGGTTCCGCGCCGACAATGTAGCGGGGCTCAAGCACACCGCCGAAGCCGTGGCACTCCGCCGTGCACCCGTCTTCTGTCTTCGGACCGGAGGCCAGGTGGTGGGGTGGGTAGGGGAGCGTCGTGTGGCGGGTGAAGCGGCGGAGGAATCCAGCCGTGGACGCCATGCGAGTGAGAATGCAGGCATGAGTAGCGAGAGGGGAGTGAGAACCTCCCCCGCCGGAAGACCAAGGGTTCCTGGGCCAGGCTAATCCGCCCAGGGTGAGTCGGGACCTAAGGCGAGGCCGACAGGCGTAGTCGATGGACAACGGGTTGATATTCCCGTACCCGCGAAGGAACGCCCATGCTCAGGCCAGCGATGCTGACCCACCGAAACCGCTCCACGCCTTCGGGTGTGGGGTGGGAGTAGCTGGGGACCCGGACTGGTAGTAGGCAAGCGATGGGGTGACGCAGGAAGGTAGTCGGGCCGGTGAGTGGTAGTACCGGTGCAAGGGTGTGGCCCGTGGCGTAGGTAAATCCGCGCCGCACGCAGGGTGAGGCCTGACGCATAGCCGAATGAGGCGAATCCGATGATCCTATGCTGCCGAGAAAAGCCTCTAGCGAGTTCCGAGCGGCCCGTACCCCAAACCAACTCAGGTGGTCAGGTAGAGAATACCGAGGCGATCGAGCGAACTGTGGTTAAGGAACTCGGCAAAATGCCCCCGTAACTTCGGGAGAAGGGGGGCCGGTGGGTGTGAACACTCTTGCAGTGGGCAGCACCGGCCGGCCGCAGAGACCAGTGAGAAGCGACTGTTTACTAAAAACACAGGTCCGTGCGAAGTCGTAAGACGATGTATACGGACTGACGCCTGCCCGGTGCTGGAACGTTAAGGGGACGGGTTAGTGCGCCCTTCGGGTGTGCGAAGCTCAGAACTCAAGCGCCAGTAAACGGCGGTGGTAACTATAACCATCCTAAGGTAGCGAAATTCCTTGTCGGGTAAGTTCCGACCTGCACGAATGACGTAACGACTTCTCAGCTGTCTCAACCACAGGCTCGGCGAAATTGCACTACGAGTAAAGATGCTCGTTACGCGCGGCAGGACGGAAAGACCCCGGGACCTTCACTACAGCTTGATATTGGTGTTCGGTTCGGCTTGTGTAGGATAGGTGGGAGACCGTGAAGCGGGCACGCCAGTGTTCGTGGAGTCGCCGTTGAAATACCACTCTGGTCGAATTGGATGTCTAACCTCGGTCCGTGATCCGGATCAGGAACAGTGTCAGGTGGGTAGTTTAACTGGGGCGGTTGCCTCCCAAAATGTAACGGAGGCGCCCAAAGGTTCCCTCAGCCTGGTTGGCAATCAGGTGTCGAGTGCAAGTGCACAAGGGAGCTTGACTGTGAGACCGACGGGTCGAGCAGGAGCGAAAGCTGGGACTAGTGACCCGGCACCGGCAGGTGGAAGCGGTGTCGCTCAACGGATAAAAGGTACCCCGGGGATAACAGGCTGATCTTCCCCAAGAGTCCATATCGACGGGATGGTTTGGCACCTCGATGTCGGCTCGTCGCATCCTGGGGCTGGAGTAGGTCCCAAGGGTTGGGCTGTTCGCCCATTAAAGCGGTACGCGAGCTGGGTTTAGAACGTCGTGAGACAGTTCGGTCCCTATCCGCCGTGCGCGTAAGAGACTTGAGAAGAGCTGTCCCTAGTACGAGAGGACCGGGACGGACGAACCTCTGGTGTGCCAGTTGTACCGCCAGGTGCACTGCTGGTTGGCTACGTTCGGCAGGGATAACCGCTGAAAGCATCTAAGCGGGAAGCTCGCTTCGAGATGAGGTCTCTCACCCAGTCAATGGGGTAAGGCCCCCGCCCAGACCAGCGGGTTGATAGGCCGGAAGTGGAAGCACCGCGAGGTGTGGAGCTGACCGGTACTAACAGGCCGAGGGCTTGACCACACACACCACTCCTGTCAAGCAGACTCATGGGCCGGACAGGCTCATCGAGGGTGTCTCGCGTCCACTGTGCGGTTCTGAACGCACCCAACCACCCCCCCCCGCCTTCCCGGTGGCGGCCCGGGGGCGGACGGTTGGTCGTTCGTCGTGTTACGGCGGTCATGGCGAGAGGGAAACGCCCGGTCCCTTTCCGAACCCGGAAGCTAAGCCTCTCAGCGCCGATGGTACTGCCCTGGAGACGGGGTGGGAGAGTAGGACACCGCCGGACAACCATTCCCGGGAACGGGGGTCGGAGCCCTAGGGCTCCGACCCCCGTTTTCGCGTGTTCAGAGCCCGACACCCGACGCTGGCCGACGAGTGCAGCCCCACCGAGCGAGGTACTGACCACGACATGACGACCCCCCGACGCGGCTCCGCCGGACGCGGCCGCCCCGACGGCCCGAACGACCGTGCCCAGAGCCGATCCGGTCGAAACGACCGTCAGGGACCCCGGGCCACCGGTCGTCCCGGTGGAACGGGCCGCCGCGACGCTGCCGGCGGGCAGGGACGGCCAGGCAGTGGCGGGAGCGTCGACAGGTCCACCGGCCGTGACGACCGTGGCGGCGATCCCGCCCGAGCCCGCGGCGCAGGTGCCGACCGGACCGGGCGCCCGGGTCCGAGCGGTCGTTCCGGTGGGGCCCCGGGTGGGCGCAGCGAGCGCCCCGCGTACGGAGCGCGATCCGGTGGCGTGGGGCGGGACCGTCGTCCCGGCGGCCAGGGTGGGCGCACCGAACGCCCGGCGTTCGGCGAGCGGTCCGCGGGCGACTGGCGGGACCGCCGGCCCGGTGGCGGTCAGGCCCGTTCCACCGAGCGTCCCGCGTACGGGGAGAGGGGTGGCGGGGACCGCCGTCCCGGCGGGGACCACCCAGGCGGCGACTGGCGCGAACGCCGGCCCACCGGCCAGCGAGGAGCCGGGGACCGGCAGTACCGCGGGGCCGCCGGGGGACGGCCTGACGGTGAGCGGACCGACCGGCGGCCGTCCGGCGGGTCGGGTGGTGGCTGGCGCGACCGGCGGCCCGGCGGCGAGCGCCCGTCGGGCGACTGGCGCGACCGACGACCGTCGGGGGATCGAGGTACGGAGTCGCGCGACCGGCGACCGGGCGCCGACCGTCCCGCCGCGGGGCGGTCCACCGTCTCTCGGGACGAGAGGGCGCCGCGCGGCGAGGGGACGTGGCAGGACCGGCGACCGCGGCCTCAGGACGCCCCGCAGGGTGCTGCCCGGGGCGAGTGGCGCGACCGTCGTCCGCAGGGGGACCGTCCGGCCCGCAGCGGAGGGCAGCGTCCCGACGGTCGGGACCGGCGGCCCGAGGGAGGCGGCGCCCGTCCGCAGCGCAGCGGCGGTGGGCGCCCGGACCACGCCGGCGGCGGGGACTGGCGGGAACGCCGTCCCACGGCTGACCGGGGAGCGCGGACCGACCCGACGCCGCCGGTGGCGCCCAGACCCGACCTGCCCGACTGGGCCGACCCGCGGGAGCTCGACCCGTCCGTGCGCTCGGCACTGCGCGGCCTGGACGCCCGGAACGCCGAGCGGGTGGCCCGCCACCTCGTCGCCGCGGGCGCCCTGGTCGACGAGGACCCCGAGCAGGCGCTGGCCCACGCCCGCGCGGCCCGGGACCGTGCCTCCCGGATCGCCGTCGTGCGCGAGGCGGTCGGCGTCGCGGCCTACCACGCCGGCGACTACGCCGAGGCTTCCCGGGAACTGCGCGCGTACCGCCGGATGAGCGGTGATGCCGGTTACCGGGCGGTCCTGGCCGACTGCGAGCGGGCACTGGGCCGTCCCGAGGTGGCGCTTCGCCTGGTGCGGGAGGCCCTCGCCGAGGCACCCGACGCCGGGGAGACGGTCGAGCTGCAGCTGGTCGAGGCCGGGGCCCGGCAGGACCTCGGTGAGGTCCCCGCGGCGCGCCTGCTGCTCGAGGGCGCGCTGGGCGGTCGGCCGACCCCGACCGGCGTGGACCTCACCGACGAGAGCGCGCGACGCCTCGCGGCGGCCTACGCCGACCTGCTGACCGCCACCGACGACCCGGTGGCCGGGACGTGGCGCGACGCGGTCGCCGCTGCCTCACCCGAGGACGACGAGGACGTCGCGTTCGGCGAGGAGGACCTCCCGGTCCCCGCTGCGGACACCACGGACACCACGGACGCCGAGGGGTCCTCGCGCGCAACCGGCGAGACGCCCGTCGCCTCCCGGACCGGGGTCGGACCGACCGACGACGTCGCCGAGGCCGGCGACCCGGACATCGACGCCGACGTCGAGCGGGAGGTCGCCGAGCTGCTCGGCGAGGTCGAGCCGGACGACACCTCCGGGCACTGACCGCTGACGGGAGCGGCCGCGCCGTCCACACCGGTGGTCCGGGTCCACAACCGGGTCCGACGGGCTCCGGACGGCGCGGCGCCCGGTCAGGCTGCCGTCATGAGCGTGGCAGTGATCGACCGGAACGACGTGGTGCTCCGCGGGCGGGTGTCGGCCCCGGCGGAGCACAGGACCCTGCCCAGCGGGGACGAGCTGGTGACCTTCCGGCTGGTGGTGCGCCGGCCCGAGCCCCGGGCGCGCGGTTCGTCGGTGGACGTGCTGACGTGCGTCACCTACGACCGGGCGCTGCAGCGGCGCGTCGCGGCCTGGGAGGCCGGCGACGTGGTCGAGGTGGAGGGTGCGCTGCAGCGCCGGTTCTGGCGCACCCCGAACGGGACGGCCTCGGTGTGCGAGGTCAACTGCCGGCGTGGCCGCAAGGTGCCGAGGAGCTCGGCGGGCGGCTCCGCCCGGACCGCGTGAACGGCGGCCCGGCCCATGGCTGAGGACGGCCGGTCGTCAGCCGGCGTGCGGGCGCAGCACCAGGCCGGTGCGCGGCTTGGGCACGAACAGCGTCGACTTGCGCGGCATGCGGGCACCGGCCCGGGCCACCGCGGCGACGTCGGCGGGGGACGGCGGTCGCAGCAGCAGGGCGACGCCCGAGCGCTCGCCCGCGAGACGGAGCGCCTCGGACACGTCGTGGGCGACCAGCAGGGACGCCGGGTCGTCCGGCCGTCCCCAGAGCCCGGTGACCAGTCCGGTGGTGGCCAGGACGACGTCCAGCCGGCGCCAGGCGGCGGGCGCCTCGGCGGGGACCGTGGCGCGCACGCCGGGCGAGGGGTCGCTCAGCCGCAGCAGCCGCCGGCCGTCGGTGAGCAGGTAGGCCCCCTCGCCGGAGGCGTCCAGCAGGGCGTCGACGGCCGCGGCGGGGGCACCCGGCCCGCCGGGCGGGGACAGCTCCGTGATCGTGAACCCCCGTGCGGCCGCCGCCGCGGCCTCCCCGAGCGACAGGTCCGGCACCACCCGGTGGATCGCCTCGACCCGCAACCCCCCGGTGCCCATGGGGGTGAGCAGCGCCAGCACGCGGCAGTCGCCGTCGGGGTGGGTCCGGTGCAGCGCCTGGGCAGCGGCGAAGCGGTGGTGGCCGTCGGCGATGACCGCGCCCGTGCGTCCGAGTGCGCCGGTCAGCCGCCGCAGCACGCCGCCGTCGGTCACCCGCCACAGCCGGTGGCGGACACCGTCGGGATCGGCGACCTCCATCGCGGGCACGCCACCCAGGGCCTCGCGGGTCAGCTCGGCGACCTCCGCCTCCGGGTCGTGCGCCAGGACGATCGGCTCCAGGTCGGTGGCCGTGGCCGCCAGCAGCGCCCGCCGGCCCTCGACGGCCGCCGGGAAGGTGTCCTCGTGCGGCAGCACCGCCCGCCCGCCGCCGGCGACCGAGACCGCGCCCAGCCAGCCGACCGTGACCGGCCCCCCGGCCGGCTGCATCTCGTACAGCCAGAACGCGGACAGCTCGTCGCGGACGAGGACTCCGCCGTCCACCCACTCGCGCAGGGTGCGTGCCGCGTGGACGGCCTGTCCGTCGCCGTTCCGCACCAGGGTGCCGTCGCCGTCGGGTGCCCCGGCGGTGCCGGCACCGGACGTGCCGCCCGGCAGGATGAGGCGGACGATGTTGTGCGGGTCGGCGGCGGCCAGGCGGTCACGACCGTCCGGGGTCACCAGGTCGTAGGCTGGCGAGCTCACCCGGGCCAGGTGCCCGGGGTCGCAGTGCGTGTAGGTCAGGGCGCGGAAGGGCCGGACGTCCAGTCCCGTCGCTGCGGGGGGCGGGGGTCCCGCCGACGTCGCGTGCACGACGGGATCGTAGGAGCCGTCCGTCGCGGTCTGCCGCCCCGACCGGCCCGGGCGCCCGGGCCGCCCGGCGTGCCGGCCGCGCACGGCGGTCGGAGGAGCGGGAGGACAGCGGTGTCGACAGCAGGGACCCCGCCGGGAGGCACCACGGACGAGGGTGCTCCCGGGGGCGGGGTGTACGAGTGGTACCGGCGGGGCCTGGACCTGCTGGCCAGTGGTGACCCGGCGGCCGCGGCGACCCTGCTCGCACGCGCGGCGGAGGCCGAGCCGGGCTCCCGCAGCGTGCTCGAGGCCCTGGCCCGCGCCCAGTACGACACCGGGCGCTACCGCGAGGCCATCGACAGCTTCACCGAGCTGACCGCGGTCAACCCCACCGACGACTACGCCCAGTTCGGCCTCGGCATGGCCGCCAGCCGCGCCGGGCAGCTGGACCTGGCGGCCGAGCACCTGGCGCTGGCGGTGGCGATGCGTCCCGACCTCGGGCACTACGCGCGCGCCCTCCGCGGGGTCCGGGCCCGGCGCGCCGCCGGACCGGGGCCGGCGTGAGCCCCGGCCCGGTCTCCGGGGCCGTGAGCGGGGCGCACCGTCCACGCCTCGCGGCCGGCTGCGACCGTCCGCCCACCGAGGTCCACGACGTCGCGCTGCTCGACCTCGACGGCGTCGTCTACGTCGGTCCCGACGCGGTGCCGGGCGTCCCGGAGGCGCTGGCGGCGGCCCGGGGGGCGGGCATGCGCCTGGGCTTCGTCACCAACAACGCCGCCCGCCCGCCGGAGGAGGTCGCGCACCACCTCACCGACCTCGGCGTCCCCGCCCGGCCCGACGAGGTCATCACCAGCTCCCAGGCGGCGGCGTCGGTGGTGGCCGGGATGCTCGGTGAGGGTGCGCGCGTGCTGCCGGTGGGTGGCCCGGGCGTGGCCACGGCACTGCGCGCGGCGGGACTGACCGTCGTCGCCCGCGCCGAGGACGCGCCAGCCGCGGTCGTGCAGGGCTACGGCCGGGAGGTGGGCTGGGCGCAGCTGGCCGAGGCCGTCGTCGCCGTCCGCAACGGCGCCCGGCACGTGGCCACCAACGCCGACGCCACGATCCCCTCGCCCCGCGGGCCGCTGCCGGGCAACGGCGCGATGGTCGGCGTGGTCCGGGACGTCACCGGCCGCCCGCCGCTGATCACCGGGAAGCCGGACCCGGCGATGCACGCCGAGTGCGTCCGGCGGACCGGCGCCGAGCGGCCGGTGGTCGTCGGTGACCGGCTGGACACCGACATCGAGGGCAGTCACCGTGCGGGGGCGGCGAGCCTGCTGGTGCTCAGCGGTGTCTGCGACCCGGCCACGCTGCTCGCCGCCGGCCCCCTGCACCGGCCCGACCTGCTCGCGGCGGACGCGGCCGGGCTGCTCGTGCCGCACCCGCCGGTCGTCCCCGACGGCGCGGGCTGGCGGTGCGGCCGCTGGCTGGCGACCGCCGACGGCACCGGCCCACTGGAGCTGAGCGTGGTCGGCGACGGCGTGTCCGGAGGCGGTGCGCCAGGGGACGGCGACGGGCTCGACGGGCTGCGCGCCCTGTGCCTGGCGTCCTGGACGCGGGCGCCCGGGGGTGCGCCGGCGCAGGTGCGGGCCCGTGACGAGGAGGCCCGGACCGCGCTCGCCGGCTGGGGGCTGGCCGAGCCGTGACGCCCGGCGGCGCGGCGAGCGCAGCCGCAGCACGTCGCGCAGCCCGGCCTGCCCGCGCACGCGGCCCCAGGGCCAGCAGCCCTCCTCGGGGTCGGCCAGGCGGCCGGGAGGCAGGTGGGACGGGCGCCCGGCCGCGTCCGCGCCGGGCGGCCCGCGGGAGGCCGTCGATCCCGTTCGAGCCCCTGTCGGTGTCGTCCCCGGCCGGTACCCTCGCGGGCCGGAGGGATCGCAGTCCTCTGCCTCTCCGCCGTGCCGGTGCCGCCCGCCTGGCGACCCCCCGTCCCGTCCCCGTCCCGCTCCCCGTCCGAGAGGTGCGCGCCATGACCGAGCCGAGCCGACCGCGTCCGGTCCCCGGCCCGCCGCGGCCCGGTCCCGCCGGTCGGCCGGCGACCGGTGCGGCAGCGGCCGGCTCCGCGGCGACCGGTACCGGGCGGCCCGGGCGCGTGGACCCCGAGGGCGCTGCGGGTGGGGCGCCGGCCGCCGGCCGCGACGGTGCCGGGAGCCCCGGTGCCGGGAGCGAGGGCGCGAGCGGCCCGTACGCCGGGCTCGCCGGGCGTCCGGTCGCCGAGCACGTCGCCGTCTTCGAGGCCGAGCACGACCGCCTGCAGCGCGAGCTCGCCACGATCGACCAGCTCTGATGGCCCGTCGCAGCCGGCTGGACGCCGAGCTCGTGCGCCGCGGCCTGGCACGCTCCCGGGAGCACGCCGTCGAGCTGATCGCCGAGGGCCGCGTGGCCGTGTCGGGCCGGGCGGCCACCAAGCCGGCGACCGGCGTGGACGCCGGCACGCCGGTGGTCGTCCGCACCGATCCCGACGAGCACCGCTGGGTCTCCCGCGGCGCGCACAAGCTGCTCGGTGCCCTGCAGGCGTTCCCGGTGCCGGTCGAGGGCCGCCGCGCGCTGGACGCCGGCGCCTCCACCGGCGGCTTCACCGAGGTGCTGCTCACCCGCGGGGCGTGCGAGGTCGTCGCCGTCGACGTCGGCTACGGCGAGCTGGCCTGGTCGCTGCGCACCGACGAGCGGGTGCGGGTGCACGAGCGCACCAACGTCCGGACGCTGACGCCCGAGCAGATCCACGGCCCCGCCGACCTGGTCGTCGCCGACCTCTCCTTCATCTCCCTGCGGCTGGTCCTGCCCGCGCTCACCGCGTGTGCCACCGACGGCGCCGACCTGCTGCCCATGGTCAAGCCGCAGTTCGAGGTCGGCCGGGAGCGGCTGGGGGCCGGCGGCGTCGTCCGCGACCCGGCCGCCCGCGCGGCCGCCGTCCTGGAGGTGGCCACGGCCGCCGCCGACCTGGGCTGGGGGACCGCCGGCGTCGTCGCCAGCCCGCTGCCCGGCCCGGCCGGCAACGTCGAGTTCTTCCTGTGGCTGCGGCGCGACGCCGGCCGGCCCCGGGAGGACGACGTGCTGCGCGCCGTCGAGGAGGGACCGCGGTGAACGCCACCCGCCCCACCACGACGCCGGTGGCGTGGCAGGAGCACGCTGGGGACCGACGGCGTCCCACGACGCACAGCGAGGAGGACCGATGAGCGAGGCCGGCCAGTCCGAGTGGCGTCCCGGCGGCGGGCGGCACGTGCTGCTGGCGGTGCACACCGGGCGGCAGGACATCGTCGAGCTCGCCCGCAGCTCCGCCGCGCGGCTCGCGCGCGCCGGCATCACCGTGCGGGTGCTCGCCGACGAGGCCGCCGAGCTGCGGATCGAGGGGGCCGAGGTCGTCCCCACCGACGCCGAGGCCGCCCGCGGAGCCGAGATCGTCATGGTCTTCGGCGGTGACGGCACCTTCCTGCGCGCCGCCGAGCTAGCCCGCTACAGCCACGCCGCGCTCATGGGGGTCAACCTCGGCCGCGTCGGCTTCCTCGCCGAGACCGAGCCCGAGGCGGTCGAGGAGACGCTGACGGCCATCGAGGGCTGCGAGTACTCGGTGGAGAAGCGCCTGGCCATCGAGGTCGACGTCCTCGACGCGGCCGGCGGCGTCGTCGGCGGCACCTGGGCGCTCAACGAGGTCTCGGTGGAGAAGGCCGAGCGGTCGCGCGTCCTCGACGTCGTCATCGCCGTCGACGGCCGGCCGCTGACCAGCTTCGGCTGCGACGGACTGCTCTTCGCCACCCCCACCGGCTCGACCGCCTACGCGTTCTCCGCGGGCGGCCCGGTGGTGTGGCCCGACGTCGAGGCGCTGCTGCTGGTCCCGTCCAACGCCCACGCCCTGTTCGGCCGGCCGCTGGTCACCTCGCCGGACTCGGTGCTCTCGGTGGCCATCCCGCCCGACGGCAACCGCGCCCGGGTCTCCGCCGACGGCCGGCGCGCCCTCGACGTGCCCGACGGCGGCCGCGTCGACGTGCGCCGCGCCGCCCGGCCGGTGCGCATCGCCCGGGTGCACCCGGGCGCCTTCGGCGACCGGCTGGTGGCCAAGTTCGGCCTGCCCGTGCGCGGGTTCCGCGACGCCCGGCGGCACGACCCGGGCCACGAGCTGCGGCCCTCCCGCAACGTGCTGATGCGCGACGTCGTCTCGCTGCCCGGCGCGGACGCCGCGGCAGCACCGACCCGGGAGGAGGTGCGCGGTGGCGCCGCGGACCCCGACGCGTGAGCGCAGCGGCCGCAGCGGCCGCAGCGGCCGCGCCGGCATCGCCCCGGCCGAGGAGACCCGGACCGCCCCGGCCGGGGGGATCCCGGCTCCCGCACCGGCCGACGTCGCCGTGGACGGCGGCGCGCCGGCCCGGCGCGCGTCCGACGACGGCCGGGGCCGGCTCACCGAGCTGCGCATCCGCGGGCTCGGCGCCATCGACGACGTGACCCTCGAGCTCGGCCGCGGCCTGACCGTGGTCACCGGCGAGACCGGCGCCGGCAAGACGATGGTGGTCACCGGGCTGACGCTGCTCTTCGGCGGCCGCGCCGACCCCGGGCGGGTGCGCGCCACCGGCCGGGCTGGGGTGGAGGGCCGCCTGGAGCTGCCGCCGGACTCCCCGGTGTGGGCGCGGGCCGCCGACGCCGGCGCCGAGCCCGACGACGACGGCAGCCTCATCCTCGCCCGCACGGTCAGCGCCGAGGGCCGGTCGCGGGCGCACCTCGGCGGGCGCAGCGTGCCCGTCGGTGTGGTGTCCGAGCTGGCCGAGGGACTGCTGGCGGTGCACGGGCAGAGCGACCAGCTGCGGCTGTCCCGCCCGGCCGAGCAGCGCCACGCCCTCGACCGCTACGCCGGCGCCGCCCACCTGCAGCTGCTCGAGACCTACCGCGCCGCCTACGCCCGCTGGCGGGAGCTGGCCGCCGACCTCGACCGCCGCCGCGGCCAGGCCCGCGAGCTGGCGCAGGCCGCCGAGGTGCTGCGGCACGGCCTGGAGGAGATCGAGGGCCTCGCGCCAGAGCCCGGCGAGGACGAGGCGCTCGACGCCCAGGCCAGGCGGCTCGGCGACGCCGACGCGCTGCGCGCCGCCGTCGACGAGGCACGGATGGCCCTGGTCGGCGACGTCACCGGCGACCTCGGCGCCGAGGGGCTGCCGCAGGACGCCACCGCGGCCCTGGCCGGCGCCGAGCGGGCGCTCGCGCACACCGACGACCCCGCGCTGGTGCTGCTGGCCCGCGACCTCGCCGACGCCGTCGCCGTGGTCTCGGACGTGTCGGTGCAGCTGGCCGGGTACGTCGCCGACCTCGACGCCGACCCCGCGCGGCTGGCCGAGGTGCTCGACCGGCGGGCGGCGATCACCGCGCTGGTGCGCAAGTACGCCGACCCGGGGGAGGGGCTGGCCGGCGTGCTGGCCTGGGCCGACGACGCCCGGCGCAAGCTCGGGGAGCTCGACGTCTCCGACGAGGCGCTCGAGGCGCTCGAGGCCGCCCGCGACACCGCCCGCGCCGAGGTCGACGACCTCGGGGCCCGGGTGTCGGCCGGGCGCCGCGCCGCCGCCGACGGGTTCGCCGCGGAGGTGGGCCGGGAACTGGCCGGCCTGGCGATGAAGAGCGCCCGGGTGTCCTTCTCGATCGACAGCCACCCCGGCGAGCCCGGCCCCGACGGCGTCGACGAGGTCGCGCTGCTCATGGCCGCGCACCCCGGAGCCCCGCCGCGGCCGGTGCACCGCGGCGCCTCCGGTGGTGAGCTCTCGCGGGTCATGCTGGCCATCGAGGTCGTGTTCGCCGGCGCCGACCCGGTGCCGGTGATGGTGTTCGACGAGGTCGACGCCGGCGTCGGCGGCCAGGCGGCCGGTGAGATCGGCCGGCGGCTGGCCCGGCTGGCGCGCGAGCACCAGGTCGTCGTCGTCACCCACCTCGCGCAGGTCGCGGCCTTCGCCGACACCCACCTCGTCGTCGACAAGTCCCCGGACACCGCCGCCGGGGTCACCGCCACCGACATCCGCGCCGTCGACGGCGAGGACCGGATCCGCGAGCTGGCCCGCATGCTCTCCGGCCTGGCCGACAGCGACACCGGCCAGGCGCACGCGCGGGAGCTGATCGCCGTCGCCGCCGCGGCGCGGGTGGACTGAGCGGCGCAGCGGCCGAAGCGTGGCACACGACCGGGTGGTGGAACGCAGGAGTGTGGATCACCCGGGACGGGTAGGTCGCCGTCGTGCGTGCGCTGAAGCCGACCCCGAACCCGTCCCGCCCGGTCGCCCGGGCCCGCCGTGCCGGGGGCGTGCGATGAGCTGCTTCGACTCCGCCGACGAGTCGGCGCACTACGGCTTCTCCGTCTGCATGCTGCTGCAGCAGTACCGCGAGCAGCTGGGGTGGCAGTCCGCTCCGGTCGTCGAGCTGGGCACCGGTGACGCCTCGGCCATCGCCGACGTCGTCGCGGGCTTGCCGGGCCTGCGCGTGCACAGCTACGACATCAGCGCCGACTCCGTCGAGAGCGCCCGGGCCAACATCGCCGAGCGCGGCGTGTCCGACCGCTACACCGTCGAGCTCGGCGACTTCTTCGACCAGGCCGACGCGGTGGGCGGCGAGCCGGTGAGCACGGCGATCGCCAACCCGCCCTACATCCCGGCGCCCGACCGCGACATCCTCATGCCCGAGCTGTGGGGCGGGGTGCGCGGCAACGACCTGACGCTGCAGCTGCTCAAGGCCGGCTACGACAACGTGATCACCGCCGTCGCCAGCTACGCCGACCCGGTCACCACGCTGACGACGGCGGCCGACCTCGGCTACCGGGTGGTCAACTTCCTCGCGATGGGGCTGGACTACGGCCCCTACAGCAGCGAGCCCAAGGTGCGCGAGCACGTCCGGCGGCTCGTCGCCGAGGGCCGCGGCTGGGCCGGTGACGACGAGTACATGGTCGCCGTCGCGCTGCTCACGCGGGACCCCGCGATCCCCGGCGACCGCGCCGACCAGCTGCTGCACGCACTGCAGCTGGAGGTCTGAGCCCCCGCGTCAGCCGAGGGCAGGCAGAGCGCCGACGCGTCGTCGGCGCAGGCGCCCGACGCCACGGTGACCTCGTCCCACGGGACCGTGGCGTTCGAGCCGGCCTCGTTGCGGAGCCGGTCCAGCCGCACCACCAGGTCACTCGTCGGCGCCGCGTCCCGGGCGACGACGTACACGACCACGGTGGCCGCAGAGCCGGTCCCGGGGCCCGTCCCGATGCCCTCCGTGGTGGGCGTGGCCGTCCCCTGGCACCAGCGGGTGCCGGGCACCGAGGACCCGGCGAGGACGGCGGTGCCCGGGCGGGGCGGGCCGCCGTCGGCCGCGGTCAGCGTGACGTCCAGGGCCAGCCCGGACATCCCCCGGCCCGAGGTGTCGGCGAAGCCGACCTCCAGCGCGAGCGTCCGCACCGAGCCGTCGTCGGGGAGGGCGCAGTCGGCGGCCACGGACCCCCGGCAGCGGCGGCGGCCCCACGGTGACGGCGGAGCGGGTGACCCGCACGGACCCGGAGAACGCGATCCCGCCGTGGCGGTCGGTCAGCGATGCCGCGGCCACCTCGACGCCACGACGGCGGCTGCGCAGGTGAGGACCGCCGTCCGCTTCGGGGTGGTCACGGAGCCGGAGACAGCCGGAGCCGGGCCGCCCGCGGGGCAGCCGGACGGGTGGACCCGCGGTGTCGTCCGCGAGTCCGACGGGGTCAGCGCCGCTTGGCGTACCCGGCGAGCCCGAACTGCAGCAGCGACAGGCCGCGCCGCCCCGCCGCGCGCAGCTCGCCGGCGAGGTCCGGTCCGGTGACGCCGGCCAGCACCCGGTCGCGGGCGAGCTCCAGCAGCCGGCCGTAGAGGGCGGTGACCGCCGAGGCGGTCAGCTCGGGCTCCACCGCCCCGGCCGGCGCGCCGGTCTCCTCGCGGATCTGCGCGGCCAGCGCGGTGGTCAGCTCGCCGAGGATCTCCCGCTCGCGGACCTGCAGCGTCCGCGAGCCCCGCACCACCCGGGCCATCGCCGCCACGCCCTCGGCGGCCTCCGGGACCCCCAGTTGCGTCATCGCCGAGACCAGGAAGGTCCCCGCGGCCGCGGCCACCGACTCACCGGCCGGCCGTGACGCGACGGCGCCCAGCAGGGCGGCGCGCATCGGCGGGTCGGTGGACAGGACCAGCCCCTCCTTGACCGGGAAGTGGTTGAACACCGTCTTCTCCACGACGCCGGCGCGCTGGGCGATCTCGACGACGCTGACCGCGTCGAAGCCGCGCTCGGCGAACAGCTGCGCGGCCGCCTCGACGATCCGGTCGCGGGTCTCCAGCCGGCGCTGCTCGCGCACCCCGGCGCCCCGGCGCCGGCCGGGGGCGCGCTCACCGGCGACCGGCTCGGGGGCCGGGTCGACGGCGGGCGGCTCGGGGGCCGGGTCGACGGGCGCAGCGACAGGAGGCGCGGCGGCAGGCGGCGCGGCGGCCGGCGGCGGGAGGGCCGGTGCCGGAGCGGCGCCGCCGGGCACCGCGCGCATGACCGGCGGGGGCAGGGGCGTCCGCGCGTCGTCCGCGGCCCCGGGCGGGGTCGCCGGGACGCTGGCAGCTGGAGCCCCACGTGTCACGGCGGCGACGCTAGCCAGCGGAGCTGGGAGCTCCGGCGCGGCAGGTGGTGCAGGAGCGCCGGGCGTGTCGCCCTGTCCGTGGTGTCGGACACCCTCCGTGACCGGGTCGTCGCCGATGCGCGTCGGACGGCAGGTCTCCGAGGGCCCCGTGGGAGCATGCGTCAATGCGCATCGGCACCCTGCGACGGAGCCGGGCCCAGGAGACCGAACCGGGTGTGAGCGGCACCGTCCGGCTGGACCGTCGCACCAAGAACCTCACCAAGCGCCTGCGGCCCGGCGACATCGCCGTCATCGACCACGTCGACATCGACCGGGTCAGCGCCGACTCGCTGGTCTCCGCCGGCGTCGGCGCCGTGGTCAACGTCGCGCCGAGCATCTCCGGCCGCTATCCCAACCTCGGTCCGGAGATCCTCACCACCGCGGGCATCCCGCTGGTCGACGGCGTCGGCAAGGACGTGTTCGGCGCCCTCAAGGAGGGCGCGCAGGTCCGCGTCGAGGGCAACCGGCTGTTCACCGCCGACGGTCAGGTCGTCGCCGAGGGCACCGAGCAGACGCCGGACTCCGTCGCCGCCGCGATGACCGAGGCCAAGGCCGGCCTGTCCACGCAGTTGGAGGCCTTCGCCACCAACACGATGGAGTACATGAAGCGCGAGCGCGCGCTGCTGCTCGACGGCGTGGGCGTGCCCGACGTCGCCACGCCGATCGAGGGCCGGCACGTGCTGGTCGTCGTCCGCGGCTACGACTACAAGGAGGACCTGCAGGCGCTGCGGTCCTACATCCGCGACTACCGGCCCGTGCTCGTCGGCGTCGACGGCGGGGCGGACGCGCTGGTCGAGGCCGGCTACTCGCCCGACATGATCATCGGCGACATGGACTCGGTCAGCGACCACGTCCTCAAGAGCGGTGCCGAGGTCGTCGTGCACGCCTACGCCGACGGCCGCGCGCCCGGGCTCAAGCGGGTCCAGGACCTCGGCGTGGACGCCATCACCTTCCCCGCCGCGGCCACCAGCGAGGACATCGCGATGCTGCTGGCCGACGAGAAGGGCGCCAAGCTCATCGTCGCCGTCGGCACGCACGCCACGCTGGTGGAGTTCCTCGACAAGGGCCGCGGCGGCATGGCCTCGACGTTCCTCACCCGGCTGCGGCTGGGCGGCAAGCTGGTCGACGCCAAGGGCGTGAGCCGGCTCTACCGCAGCCGCATCTCCGGCGTCGCGCTGGTCGTGCTGGTCCTCGCCGCGCTGCTGGCGATCATGGCCGCCGTGGCCGTGACCACCGCCGGGCGCATCTACCTCGACCTGCTGGTCGACCAATGGGACAGCTTCGTGTTCTGGCTGGAGAACCTCTTCTCGTGATCGACTTCCGCTACCACCTGGTCTCGCTGATCGCGGTCTTCCTCGCCATCGCCCTCGGCCTGGTCATCGGCGCGACCCAGCTGTCCGGCCCGCTGCTGGACAACCTGCAGGGTCAGGTGACCTCGCTGCAGGAGGACAAGCGGGCCCTGGAGACCCAGACGCAGGACCTGCAGGCCCAGGCCGACACGAGCAACGCCTTCGAGTCCGCCGTCGCCCCGGCCCTCGTCCAGGGCACCCTCACCGACCGCAGCGTGCTGCTCGTGCTGGCCTCCGAGGACGTCACCACCGACACCGTCGAGGAGGTCACCGCGCTGGTGACCGAGGCCGGCGGCACGGTCAGCGGGCAGATCACCGTGCAGCCCGAGTACAGCGACCCGGCCAGCGAGCCGGGCCTGCAGAGCTACGTCACCGGCCCGGGCCGCCCGACCGGCGTGCAGCTGCCGGAGACCGACGACACCGGCCAGCTCGTCGGCGCGCTGCTCGCCCAGGTGCTGATGATCCCGGCCGACCCCGCGGCGCCGGCGCCCGACACCGCCGCCGTCTCCACCGTCTTCGCCGGGCTCTCCGCGCTGGAGGTCCTCTCGCAGGACTCCGACGCGGTGACGCCGGCCGACGTCGCCGTCGTGCTCACCGCCGGCGCCCCGGACGCCGAGGAGGCCGCCGACCGGACCGACTCCCTCGTCGACCTGGTCACCGCGCTGGACGCCGCGGGCTCGGGCGCCGTCGTCGCCGGGGACGGCGAGTCCGCAGGGGAGACCGGCCTGGTCGGCGTCGTCCGTGCCGACCCCCAGGTCTCCGCGGCGGTCTCCACCGTCGACAACGTGACCAGCCCCGCCGGCCAGATCAGCACCGTGCTGGCGCTGGGCCGCGAGGGCGAGGGCACCTCGGGCAAGTACGGCACCGGCGAGGACACCCAGCCGGTGCCGCCGGTGCCCGCCGCCGTCCCGTGACCCCCGGACGCCGCGCGCTGCTGGCCCTGGCCGGGGCGGCGGCCGCCCGCGCCGGCCTGGCCGCGGCGGCGGCGCTCGACGCCCGCCCCGCCGGCGCCCCGTGGCGGCGCACCAACTACGCCGGCCGGCCGGTCACCCTGCTCGGCGGCCCCGCGCTGGCCGCCGCCGCGACCGCCGGCGCCGCCCTCGGCGCGCCGGCGGGCACCCGCGGTGCCGCCGTCGTGGCCGGGGCGGTGTCCGGGCTGGTCGGCGGCTACGACGACCTCGCCGGCGCCCGGCCCGAGCAGGCGCGGGACAAGGGGCTGGCCGGGCACCTGCGCGCGCTGCGTGCCGGGCGGGTGTCGGCCGGGGCGGTCAAGGTCGCCGGGATCGGCGCCGCGGCCGCGGTGGCCGCGCTCCTCGTGGAGGACCCCGCTGCCCCCCGTGCCTCGCTCCGCTCGGCCCGGGACCCTGCAGCGGGGCCGTTGCACCGCCTCACCAGCGTCGACGCCGTCCTGACCACCGGGCTGGTCGCCGGCACGGCCAACCTGGTCAACCTGCTCGACCTGCGCCCGGGACGGGCGGCCAAGGCAGGCGCGCTGGCCGCGGCGGCCACCCTGGGCGGCCCGGCCGGCGACCTGGTCGCCGGGCCGCTGGGCGCGGCGCTGGCGGTGCTGCCGGCCGACCTCGGCGAGCGGGTGATGCTCGGCGACGCCGGCGCCAACGCCCTCGGCGCGGTCCTGGGGCTGCGGCTGGCCGCGGTCCCCGGGCGACCGGCGCGGGCGGCCCTGCTGGCCGCGGTCACCGCGCTCACCCTCGCCAGCGAGCGGGTGAGCTTCACGGCGGTCATCGAGGCCACGCCCGGCCTGCGCGAGCTCGACCGGCTCGGCCGCCGTCCGGCATGAGCCCGGGAGGGCCGGCGGCCACCGGGACCGCGCCGGGACGCCGCCGCCAGATCGCCCAGGGCGTGGCCGGCGCCGCGGCGCTGATCGCCGTCCTCACCGTGCTGGCCCGGCTGGCCGGCTTCGGCCGCACGCTGGTGTTCACCAACGCCGTCGGCGCCGGCAGCACCGGCGACACCTACACCGCCGCCAACACCGTCCCGAACATCGTCTTCGAGGTGGTCGCCGGCGGGGCGCTGGCCTCGCTGGTGGTGCCGATGCTGGCCGGGGGCATCGCCACCGGCGACCGCGAGCAGGTCCGCCGCACCGCCTCGGCGCTGCTGGGCTGGACGCTGCTGCTGCTGGTCCCGCTGGCCGCGCTGGTCGCCGTCCTCGCCGGGCCGATCGCCCGGCTGCTGCTGGGCGGTGGCACCGACGCCGAGGTCGCGCTGGCCGCCCGCTTCCTGCTCGTGTTCGCCCCGCAGGTCGTCCTCTACGGCATCGGTGTCGTGCTCACCGGCGTCCTGCAGGCCCACCGCCGCTTCGCCGGGCCGGCGATCGCGCCGCTGGTGTCCAGCGTCGTGGTCGCCGCGTCCTACGCGCTGTTCGCGGTCCTCGGTGGCGCCGGCTCGGTGCAGCGGCTCTCGGCGCCGGCCGAGCTGGTGCTGGGGGTGGGGACGACGCTCGGCGTGGCGGCGCTGGCGTGCTCGCTGGTGCTGCCGGTGCGCCGGCTGCGGCTGGGCCTGCGGCCGTCGCTGCGCTTCCCGGTCGGTGCCGCGCCGCGGGTGCGCCGGCTGGCCGTCGCGGGGGTGCTCACGCTGGCCGGCCAGCAGCTGGTGGCCGCGGTCGCCATCCGGCTGGCCAACGACGGCGCCCCCGACGGCACCCAGGTCGTCTACACCGCCGGGCTCACGCTGTTCCTGGTGCCGTGGGCCGCCGTCGCCGTGCCGCTGGCCACCTCGGCCTACCCGCTGCTGGCCGAGCGGGCCGACACCGGCGACGAGGCGGGCTACCGGCGGGCCCTGGCGCCGGTGACCGTGCTGGTGGTCGTCGCCACGCTCGCGGCGGCGGCCGTGCTCGTGGCCGTCGCCGGGCCCATGGCGCGCGTCTTCCTGGTCACCGGCAGCGCCGACGACGTCGCCGCGCTGCGCGACACCATCCTCGCCTTCGCGCCCGGGCTGGCCGGCTACGGGCTGGTCGCCGTCCTCACCCGGGCCCTGTACGCCCGCGGGCTGTGGAAGGCCCCGACGGCGTGCGTGCTCGGCGGCTGGCTGCTGGCCGTCGCCGCCGACGTCGTGCTCGCGGCGGCGCTGCCGGCGGCCGACCGGGCGCCGGCCCTGGCCGCCGGGCACAGCCTCGGCGTGACCGTCGCCGGCCTCGCGCTGCTGGCCGTGACCGCGCGGGTGACGGGGTCCGCGGGGCTGGCCGGGCTGGCCCGCTGCGGGCTGCCGGCGCTGCTCGCCGCGGTCCTCGGCGCCGCCGCCGGCCTGCTCGTGGCCCGGGCGCTGGACGCCGACCCGGTGCCCACCGGGTCGCTTCCCGCGACGGTGGGCAGCGGGCTGCTCGCCGCGGCGGCCGTGACCGTCGTGGCCGCGGCGGTCATGATGGGGACGGCGCGCCGGCCGCTGACCGCGGCGGTGCGCGCCCTGCGCACGCCCGGCCGGACGGAGGTGGACGGTGGCTGAGCAGGCCCCGCTGGCCGGCCGCCGGGTCGCCGAGGTGCTGGCCACCAGCACCGGTGGCGTCGGCACCCACCTGCGCTCGTTGCTGCCGGCGCTGGCCGGTGCGGGGGCGACGGTCACCGTCTGCGGGCCGGCCGCCACCGACGCGCTGTTCGGCTTCTCGTCGGCCGCCGCGTTCTCGCCGGTGGAGATCTCCGCCGGTCTCGACCCGGTCGCCGACGTCCGCGCCGGGGTGGCGCTGCGCCGGGCGCTGGCCGGCGCCGACCTGGTGCACGCCCACGGGCTGCGCGCCGGGCTGGTGGCCGCGGCCGCGGTGCGCCTCCGGGGCGGGCGCCGCCCCCTCGTCGTCACCCTGCACAACGCCCTGCCCGACCGCTCCGGCCCGCTGCGGCGGGTGCTCGCGCGGGCCGAGCGGGCCACCGTGCGCGCCGCCGACGTCGTCCTGGCCGCCTCCGGTGACCTCGCCGGCAACGCCCGCCGGCTCGGCGCCCGGGACGTGCGGGTGGCCCCGGTGGCCGCGCCGGCGCTGCCGCCCGCGACGCGCACCCGGGACGACGTCCGCGCCGAGCTGGGCCTGACCGACGGGCGCCCGCTGGTGCTCGCCGTCGGCCGGCTGCACCCGCAGAAGGGCTACGACGTCCTCCTCGACGCCGCGGCGACCTGGGCCGCCGCGCCGCGCCCGCCGCTGGTCGCCGTCGCCGGGGACGGGCCGCTGCAGGCCGAGCTGGCCGCCCGCGTCGACGCCGGGCGGCTGCCGGTGACCCTGCTCGGCCGCCGCACCGACGTCGCCGACCTGCTCGCCGCCGCCGACCTCGCCGTCCTGCCCTCGCGGTGGGAGGCGCGCTCGCTGACCGCGCAGGAGGCGCTGCGGGCCGGGACGCCGCTGGTGGCCAGCCGCGCCGGTGGCCTGCCCGAGCTGCTCGGCGACGCAGCCGAGCTGGTGCCGCCCGGGGACGCCGCGGCGCTGGCGGAGGCGGTGGGCGCGCTGCTCGCCGACCCCTCCCGCGCGACCGCGCTGGCCGCCGCCGGGCGGGAGCGGGCCGCCGGGTGGCCCGACGAGGCGGCCACCGCGCGGCAGCTGGTCGCCGTCTACCGAGAGCTGCTCGGGCCACCGGGAGGCGACGCGGGGTGAGGGCGCGATGAGGCGGGCGCTCGTCCTCCTGCTGGCGGTCCTGGCGGTGCTCGTGACCGGGCTGCCCGGGGCGCTCGCGGCCGAGGACGCCGCGGGGGACTGGCGCGCCGACCGGGTCCTCGTCGTCGGCGTCCCGGGGCTGCTGTGGAGCGACCTGGACCCCGAGCTCACCCCCGCGCTGTGGGAGCTGGCCGAGACCTCGCCGATGGGGGCGGTGTCGGTGCGCGCCGCCCGCTCGACCACCTGCCTGCTCGACGGCTGGGCCACCCTCGGCGCGGGCAACCGCGCGCGCTTCCCCTCACCGGACGAGACGCTGCCGCCGGTCCCGCCGCCCACCGTCCCGCTGCCCGGCGAGTCCGGCGGAACGCCGTCACCGGGGTCGGTCCCGGCCGGGCCGCCGGCCAGCCCGGAGCTGTCGTTCTGCGGCCTGCAGGAGCGGCTGGCCGACGTCGGGCTGGCCGATCCGCTCACCGCGGTGCGCGCCGTCGCCGAGGACCAGGCCACCTCCCGCTTCGGCGCGCAGCCCGCGGTCCTCGGCGAGGCGGCCGGCTGCGCCACCGTCGTCGGCCGGGCCCCGGTGGTCGCCGTCGCCGCGGCCGGTGTCGGGCTCACCCGGCAGGAGGGGCTGCCGCGGGACCCGGCCGCCGTCGCCACGCTGCTCGAGCCCTGCCCGCTGACCCTGGTCTCCCTCGACGGCCTGGTCGACGCCGGCGTCCCGGGGGAGGGCAGCGAGACCGGCACCGAGCCGCAGTCGCGCGAGGCCGCGGTGGCCGGGATCGACGAGGAGCTCGCCCGCCTGCGCGCCGCGGTGGCCGCGCTGCCCGGCGACACGCTGCTGCTCGTCCAGGGCGTGTCGGAGGTCAACGACGGGCGCCCGCAGCTGCACGTGGGTCTCGCGTCGGGCCCCGGCTTCACCGGCCCGGGCTGGCTCACCTCGGCCAGCACCGGCCGGGCGCCCTACACCCAGCTCATCGACGTCGCCCCGACCGTGCTGCGGGCGCTGGGCCTCGAGCGGCCGGCGTCGGTCAACGGGCAGCCGCTGACCGTCACCGGCGAGCACCCGGGCACCGCCGAGGCCGTCGCCGTCCTGGAGCGCGCCAACACCGCCGCGGTCACCCACCACCGCAGCGCCGGGACGTTCTTCGCCGCGCTGGTCGCCGTCGACGCCGCGGTCGTCGTGCTCGGCCTGCTGGTGCTCGGCGTGCGCCGCGACGCCCGGCCGCGCGCCCGCCTGCGCCCGCTGCTGGAGCTGGCCGCCCTCGGCGCCGCCGCGCTGCCCGTGGGCACCTACCTGGCCGGGCTGCTGCCGTGGGAGCGCGCCGGGTCACCGCGCCTCGCGCTGGCCGGCGCGGTGCTGCTGGCCAACGCCGCCGTGGTCGCCCTCGCCGCCCTGGGTCCCTGGCGGCGCCGCCGGCCGGGGCCGCTGCTCGCCGTCCTCGCCGTCACCGCGGCGACGCTGCTCGGGGACGTGCTCACCGGCTCGTCGCTGGAGCTGAACGGCCTGCTCGGCTACGACCCGATCGTCGCCGGGCGGTTCACCGGCTTCGGCAACCTCTCCTCGGGCCTGCTCGCCGGGAGCGCGCTGCTGCTCACCGCCGCGCTCGCCACGGCCGCGGGACGGCGCGCGGGCAGGGGACGCGACGACGGCGGACGGCGGCGGCGCCGCGTCACCGGGGCCGTCGTCCTCGCCGCGGGACTGCTCACCGTCGTCCTGGTCGGCGCGCCGGGCCTGGGCCGCGACTTCGGCGGTGTGCTCGCCCTGCTGCCTGGCTTCCTGCTGCTGGCCATGCTGCTCACCGGCGTGCGGGTGACGGCGGTGCGGCTGGGCGCGGTGCTCGCCGCCGGCGTGCTCGCGGTGGGCACGCTGGCCGTCCTGGACTGGCTGCGGCCGGCCGACGAGCGCACCCACCTCGGCCGGTTCGTCGAGCAGGTGCTCACCGGCGAGGCGTGGACGGTGGTCAGCCGCAAGGCGCAGGCCAACGTCGACATCCTCCTGGGCAGCGCGCTGTCGTGGGTGCTGCCGGTGGCGCTGGTCGCCGCCGTCTGGCTGGTCCGCCGCCGCGGCCCGCGCGGCACCGGGCCCGGGCTGCTGCGCCTCGGCGGTTCGGGGCTGCGGCCGGCCGACACCGCGGTGCTGCGCGCCGGGCTGCTGGCCACCGCGCTGAGCCTGGTGCTGGGCGCGGCGGTCAACGACTCCGGCGTGGCGCTGCCGGCCACCGCCGCGGCCCTGCTGGTGCCGCTGCTGGTGGCCATGGCCGCCCGGGCGCCGCGGGCGGCGGGGAGTGACGCAGACGTCCCCGGCGGCGGGCCGGGGGAGGGCGAGGACCGTGTTACGGTCGTCTCCCGTGGGTCGACCTGGAACACGTGATCAGTCCGCCTCGAGTCGCCTCCTCCACAACTCCCAGCCGACGAAGTTCGTCTTCGTCACCGGTGGGGTCGTCTCCTCCCTCGGCAAGGGCCTGACGGCCAGCTCGCTCGGTGCGCTGCTGTCCGGCCGCGGCCTGCGGGTGACCATGCAGAAGCTGGACCCGTACCTCAACGTCGACCCCGGGACGATGAACCCGTTCCAGCACGGCGAGGTCTTCGTGACCGAGGACGGCGCCGAGACCGACCTGGACATCGGTCACTACGAGCGCTTCCTCGACACCGACCTGACCGGGCGGTCGAACGTCACCACCGGGCAGGTCTACTCCGACGTGATCGCCAAGGAGCGGCGCGGGGAGTACCTGGGCGACACCGTGCAGGTCATCCCGCACATCACCAACGAGATCAAGGCCCGCATCCTGGCCGCGGCCGAGGCCGGCACCGACGACGACGAGTCCGTCGACGTGGTCATCACCGAGATCGGCGGCACGGTCGGCGACATCGAGTCGCTGCCCTTCCTGGAGGCCGCCCGGCAGGTGCGCCACGAGATCGGCCGCGACAACGTCTTCTTCCTGCACATCTCGCTGGTGCCCTACATCGCCCCCTCGGGCGAGCTGAAGACCAAGCCGACCCAGCACTCGGTGGCCGCGCTGCGCAACATCGGCATCCAGCCCGACGCGCTGGTCTGCCGGGCCGACCGCGAGATCGGCACCTCGCTCAAGCGCAAGATCAGCCTGATGTGCGACGTCGACAACGAGGGCGTCATCGCCTGCCCCGACGCGCCGTCCATCTACGACATCCCCAAGGTGCTGCACCGCGAGGGCCTCGACGCCTACGTCGTCCGCCGGCTGGGCCTGCCCTTCCGCGACGTGGACTGGACCGTGTGGGGCGACCTGCTCGACCGGGTGCACAGCCCGAAGCAGACGGTGACGATCGCGCTCGTCGGCAAGTACGTCGACCTGCCCGACGCCTACCTGTCGGTCAGCGAGGCGCTGCGCGCCGGCGGGTTCGCCCACCGCAGCCGGGTGCAGATCCGCTGGGTGCCGTCGGACGACTGCCGGACCCCCGAGGGTGCGGCGCACGCGCTCGGCGACGTCGACGGCGTCTGCGTGCCCGGCGGGTTCGGCGTCCGCGGCATCGAGGGCAAGCTCGGCGCCATCCGCTACGCCCGCACCAACGGCATCCCCACGCTCGGGCTGTGCCTGGGCCTGCAGTGCATGGTCATCGAGTACGCCCGGAACGTGACGGGCCTGGAGCGGGCCAACTCCGCCGAGTTCGACCCCGACACCACCGACCCCGTCATCGCCACCATGGCCACCCAGGTCGACGTCATCGCCGGCGAGCGCGGCATGGGCGGCACCATGCGGCTGGGCAGCTACCCGGCGGCGCTGCAGCGGGGCTCGGTCGTGGCGGCGGCCTACGGCTCGACGGAGATCACCGAGCGGCACCGGCACCGCTACGAGGTGGCCAACGCCTACCGCGAGCGCCTCGGCGAGGCCGGCCTGGTGTTCAGCGGCACCTCGCCCGACGGGCTGCTGGTCGAGTTCGCCGAGCTGCCGCGCGAGGTGCACCCGTTCTTCGTGGGCACCCAGGCCCACCCGGAGCTCAAGAGCCGCCCCACCCGGCCGCACCCGCTGTTCGCCGCGTTCGTGCAGGCCGCGATCGAGCGGCAGGAGTCCGCGCGGCTGCCCGTGCCGGTCGACGTCGACGCCGAGGCCGAGAAGGTCGGGATCTGACGATGAGCGAGCCGGCCGCCGACGGCGACTACCGGGTGCTGGGCACCGAGACCGTCTACGAGGGCCGGGTCATCACCCTGGTCCGCGACACCGTGGCCATGCCCGGGGGCGGCGACAGCGTCCGCGAGGTGGTCCGCCACCCGGGCGCGGTCGCCGTCGTCGCCCTGACCGACGACGGCGACGTCGTCCTGCTGCGGCAGTACCGGCACCCGGTCGGCGGGTACCTCTGGGAGCTGCCCGCCGGCCTGCGCGACGCCGACGGCGAGGCGCCGCTGCTCACCGCGCAGCGCGAGCTGGCCGAGGAGGTGCGCATGGCCGCGGAGCGCTGGTCGCTGCTCACCACCACCTACAGCACGCCGGGCTTCTGCGACGAGCAGGTGCTGGTCTACCTGGCCGAGGGGCTGTCCGACGTCGACCGGCCCGAGGGCTTCACCGTCGAGCACGAGGAGCTCGACATGACGGTGGAGACGGTGCCGCTGGCCGAGGCGGTGCAGCGGGTGTTCGACGGCGCGATCCGCAACTCCGCCGCCGTCGTCGGCCTGCTCGCCGCCGCCCAGCACCGCGCGTCGGGCACGCGGCTGCGCCCCGTCGACGCCACCTGAGGCCCCCGGCCGGCCTCACCCGATGACGACGGGGGAGGACCAGCCCACCTGCACGTACCCGGCGACGCCGGTGGCGGCGTCGAGCACGAGCTCCTCGAGCCAGAAGACGTAGGGCGCGCCGGACGTCAGCCCGGCCAGCGTCAGCCTCACCTCGCCGCAGTCGGCGCGCTGGGCGGCGGTGGCCTGCGGCGGCGGGGACTGCTCACCGGCCACCAGCTGCTGGCTGACCGCCGTCACCCGGTAGCCCTGCACCTCCTCGTGCCCGTCGGCCTGCCAGCTCACCGTCGCCGAGCCCGCGCCCGGCGCCACGCCCGGCGGGATCTGCCGCGGGTTGCCGTAGCCGCCGCAGACGGCCGGCGGCGGCGTGGTCTCCAGCGGCTCCCCGCGCGGCACCAGCGGGGTGGGCAGCTCCACCTGCAGCCGGCGCGGCGCCGGGACGGCGAGCACCGGGGTGTCGACCACCGGGTCGGGCACGCCGGTCCAGACCTCCGGCGACCCGACCACCGGGGCCGGCTCGGGCCCGTCGGCGGTGCCGGCGTTGCGGAACGGCGCCCACGAGGCGCTCACCTGCGCGGCGATCTCCGTGGCCGGCGCCGACAGCGCCACCAGGCCGACCGCCGTCCCCACCAGCAGCCGCCCGGCGACCCCGCCGGCCCGCGCCCCGCGGCGCGCGCGCGTGCCCCGGCGACGCCGTGCCGCGTCGCGTCCCGTCCGTCCCACGCCCACCTCCCGCATCGGTGGAGGACATCGGCACCGGGGGCGGCCGGGTCAACCCGAGATCGGCGGCGCCGTCGCACCCGACCCCCGGGCACCGGCCCCGGCGGCGTCGGGCGCGGGCAGCCGCAGGCCGAGCCGGCCCGCCTCCAGCGCGGCCAGTGCCCGCACCGCCGCGGGGTCGCCGGCCCGCCAGGCCGCGCCCGTCCCGGGCGGCAGCGCGGCCAGCCGCGGCAGGGGTGCGGTGGCGACCGCGCGCGCGGCCAGCAGCTCCAGGTCCGCCGGCCGGCCGCTCATCCGGGACACCACGGACGCCTCGCGCACCCAGCGCAGCCGCCACGGCAGCCAGCGCGCCAGCAGCCAGCCGACCGGCAGGACGACGAGGACGACGGCCAGCACGACGGCCAGCGTGGCGACGGCGTCCTGCGCGGACTGCCCGGCACCGCTCACCGAGCTCCCGGCCTCGCCCAGCGCCTCGAACGGCGCGGACAGCTCGTCGCCGACCACGGGCACGTCCTCGGCCGCCGAGGCCGCCGAGCCCATGCTGTCGGCCACCGAGCTCCCGAGGTCCTCCACCGCGCGGCCGGGTCCGGCCAGCACCAGCACCGCGCCGTGCACCACCCGCGCGACCAGCACCCACAGCACCGCCCACGCGAGCAGCCCGGCGTCGGCCAGGAGCTGGACCAGCCGGCGGTCGGGGCGGGAGGCGTAGAGGCGCATCGCGGGTGTCCTCCGGACGGATGAGGGAACGCGGACCTGCGCCATCGTCGGCGCTGTGCCGGGGTGCGGCAGCCCGGGTGCTGGCTAGGCTCCGGCCGGGTCGCCCCACCGGGTGGCCCAGGACACGAACCCACAGCGGGCGCGGACCGACGACCTCGGTCCGGCCGAGGGGACAGGAGCGGGTCGATGCAGGTCGGGGTGCCCCGAGAGGTCAAGAACAGGGAGTACCGGGTGGCGCTGACCCCGGCCGGGGTCACGGAGCTGACCCGGGCGGGGCACACGGTGCTCGTCGAGCAGGGCGCGGGGGAGGGCTCGTCCATCCCGGACGCCGACTTCGCCGCCGCCGGCGCGCGGATCGTCGCCGACGCCGACGACGTGTGGGCCGACGCCGACCTGCTGCTCAAGGTCAAGGAGCCGGTCGAGGAGGAGTACGGGCGGCTGCGCGCCGGGCAGACGCTGTTCACCTACCTGCACCTGGCCGCCTCGCGGGCCTGCACCGAGGCGCTGCTCGCCTCGGGCACCACGGCGATCGCCTACGAGACCGTGCAGACGGCGAACGGCGCCCTGCCGCTGCTGGCGCCGATGAGCGAGGTCGCCGGGCGGATGGCGCCGCAGGTCGGCGCGCACAGCCTGGAGCGCGCGCACGGCGGCCGCGGGGTGCTGCTCGGCGGGGTGTCGGGCGTCTACGCGGCGAAGGTCGTCGTCCTCGGCGCCGGGGTGTCGGGCATGAACGCCGCCGCCATCGCCCTGGGCATGCAGGCCGAGGTCGTCGTCCTCGACCGAGACGTGGACAAGCTGCGCGCCGCCGACCGGATCTACCAGGGCCACCTGCAGACCGTCGCGTCCAACTCCTACGAGGTCGAGCGCGCGGTGCTCGACGCCGACCTGGTCATCGGCGCGGTGCTGGTGCCGGGCGCGAAGGCACCCACGCTGGTGGGCAACGACCTGGTGAAGCGGATGAAGCCCGGGTCGGTGCTCGTCGACATCGCCGTCGACCAGGGCGGCTGCTTCGAGGACAGCCGGCCCACGACACACGACGAGCCGACCTTCCGCGTGCACGAGTCGGTGTTCTACTGCGTGGCGAACATGCCCGGTGCCGTCCCGAACACCTCGACGCACGCCCTGACCAACGTGACGCTGCCCTACGTCATGGCCCTGGCCGACCGGGGGACGCGGCCGGCGGTCACCGCCGACCCCGCGCTGGCGCACGGGGTCAACGTCGTCGCGGGGCAGGTCGTGCTGGCGGAGGTCGCCGAGGCGCACGGGATGAGCGCCGTGCCGTGGGAGGAGGTCCTGTCCTGACGACAGCGACGGGAGCTCCGCGCTCCGCGGCGGCGCCGGCCGGGCCGGACGTGGAGCGGGTGGTCACCGGCTACCTCGACCACCTCGCCGTCGAGCGCGGCCTGGCCGCCAACACCATCTCCTCCTACCGCCGCGACCTGCGCCGGTACGCGCGGTTCCTCGCCGACGGCGGGGTGCGGGGGCTCGGGGAGGTGGCCGAGAGCGACGTCTCCGGCTTCCTCGCCGCGCTGCGGGCCGGCGACGACGAGCACCCGCCGCTGTCGCCGACCTCGGCGGCGCGCGCGGTGGTCGCCGTCCGCGGGCTGCACCGCTTCGCGCTGCTCGACGGGCTGGTGCCCGGTGACGTCGCCGCCGAGGTCCGCCCGCCCTCACCGGCCCGCCGGCTGCCCAAGGCGATCCCGGTCGAGGCGGTGGTCGCGCTGATCGAGGCCGCCGGCTCGCTCGAGGGCCCGCGCGGGCTGCGCGACCGGGCGCTGCTGGAGGTCCTCTACGGCACCGGCGCGCGCATCTCCGAGGCCGTGGGACTGGCCGTCGACGACCTCGACCGCGGCCAGGCGGTGGTGCGGCTGGCCGGCAAGGGCGGCAAGGAGCGGATCGTGCCGGTCGGCAGCTACGCCCTGCGCGCGGTCGAGGAGTACCTGGTCCGCGCGCGGCCCGCGCTGGCCGCGGCGGGGAGGGGCGGCGTCCGCGGCGGCCGGCTGTTCCTCAACGCCCGCGGCGGTCCGCTGTCGCGGCAGAGCGCCTGGGCGATCCTGCGGACGGCGGCCGAGCGGGCCGGGGGAGCGGCGGGCCTCACCGCCGACCACGTCTCGCCGCACACGCTGCGGCACTCCTTCGCCACCCACCTGCTCGACGGCGGCGCCGACGTCCGTGTGGTGCAGGAGCTGCTCGGCCACGCCTCGGTGACCACGACGCAGGTCTACACGCTGGTCACCGTCGACAAGCTGCGGGAGGTCTACGCCAGCAGCCACCCGCGGGCCCTCAGCTGACGACGGCGGGCTGCCGCGGCTGGCACTTCTCGCCCACGGCATCCGGATGTCCGGTCGGGGCAACGGCAACACTCGCCAGACTCGGCGTGTCCTCCCGCGACCTGCGCGGCGACCTCCCTACCGTCTGTGACGACCCCAGCGGACAGGACGGCTGCCCGCGGCCGGCACCGCCGGCAGGGCAGCGGAGGAAGGGCGACTCATGGCGATCCGAGGAGACGCGGCCGGTCAGGCCCTCGCGCTCCCGGCCGAGAGCGGCAGCGTGACGGGCACGGAGATGGGTGCCGCCGCATCGCGGCTGGACCCGGCCCGCGCGCGGCAGCGCCGGCTCCCGGAGCCGCCGCCCCTCGAGCGGCACGGCCCCGCGCAGGTCATCGCGATGTGCAACCAGAAGGGCGGCGTCGGCAAGACGACGTCGACGATCAACCTGGGCGCCGCGCTGGTCGAGTACGGCCGCCGCGTGCTGCTGGTCGACCTCGACCCGCAGGGCGCGCTGTCGGTGGGCCTCGGCGTGCCGGCCCAGCAGCTCGAGCGCACCGTCTACAACGCCCTCATGGAGCGGCACACCACGCTGGCCGACGTCCGCGTGGGCACCGACGTGCCCGGCCTGGACCTGGTGCCCAGCAACATCGACCTGTCCGCCGCCGAGGTGCAGCTGGTCAGCGAGGTCGCCCGCGAGCAGACCCTGCTGCGCGCGCTGGACTCCGTGCGCGACGAGTACGACTACGTCCTCATCGACTGCCAGCCCTCGCTGGGCCTGCTGACGGTCAACGCGCTCACCGCCGCGCACGGCGTGATGATCCCGCTGGAGTGCGAGTTCTTCTCGCTGCGCGGGGTGGCGCTGCTGGTCGACACGATCGACAAGGTCAAGGAGCGGCTCAACCCCGAGCTGGAGATCTCCGGCATCCTCGCCACGATGTACGACTCGCGGACCGTGCACTGCCGCGAGGTGTTCAGCCGGGTGGTCGAGGCCTTCGGCGACACCGTGTTCCAGACGGTCATCCACCGCACCGTGCGCTTCCCGGAGACCACCGTCGCCGGCCAGCCCATCACCACCTGGGCGCCGACCTCCTCGGGCGCGGCCGCCTACCGCGACCTGGCCAAGGAGGTCATCGCACTGTGACCGAGCTCGCGAGGTCACCGATGGGAACCGGACGTCGCGGAGCGCGTCCGACGAGCGCCGGCGAGGAGGTCGCGTGACCCGCCGTCCCGTGCTCCCGGGTGCGGCGGAGCTGTTCCGGCGCACCGACACCCCGCCGGCGGCGGAGGTCACCGAGCTGCCGAACCTGGCCTCGGCCACCACCTCCTCCGCGCTGCGGGGCTCGGCCCGGCGCGCCGCCGAGCCGACGGCCGAGGAGCCCGCCCCGACCGGCCTGACCCTGGTCCCCGGCGGCGCGCAGGGCGACCCGCTGGCCGCCTACCGCGCTCCCGCCGCGCCGCCGCCGTCCGCGCCCGGGGCCCGCACGCGCGGCAAGGCCGCCCGCCCGCCCGGCGGCGCCCGCACCCGGCACGACGAGAAGATCACCGTCTACATCTCCGCGGAGGAGCTGCTGGCGCTGGAGAGCGCGCGGCTGTCGCTGCGCGCCGAGCACGGCGTGGCCGCCGACCGCGGCCGGATCGTGCGCGAGGCGATCGCGGTGCTGCTGGCCGACCTGGCCGACCACGGTGACACCTCGGTGCTCGTCCGCCGGCTGCGCGGCTGAGGCGCGCCTCTCGCGCGTGGATGGCGGGATCTGTCGGGGGCCGGCCGTAGCCTTGCGGTCCGTGAGCGGTGAGGGACGGGCGGTGGCAACGGCGGAGCGTGTCGCCGACGACGCGCCGCCGAGCCGGTTCACCGTCCACCTCACCAACTTCGAGGGCCCGTTCGACCTGCTGCTGCAGCTGATCGGCCGGCACCAGCTCGACGTCACCGAGATCGCCCTGTCGGTGGTCACCGACGAGTTCATCGCCCACCTGCGGGCGATGGGCGACGAGCTCGACCTCGACCAGGCCAGCGAGTTCCTCGTCGTCGCCTCCACCCTGCTCGACCTCAAGGCCGCCCGGCTGCTGCCGGCCGCCGAGATCGAGGACGAGGACGACCTCGAGCTGCTCGAGGCCCGCGACCTGCTCTTCGCCCGGCTGCTGCAGTACCGCGCCTACAAGCAGGCCGCGGCCTTCCTGCGTGAGCGCGAGGCCGGCGCCGTCCGCCGCCACGCCCGCGAGGTCCCGCTCGAGCCGCGCTTCGCCGAGCTGCTGCCCGAGGTGCTGCTCGGTGTGACGCCCGAGCGCTTCGCCGCCGTGGCCGCGAAGGCGCTGGCACCCAAGGAGCCGCCGACGGTCGGCGTCGCGCACCTGCACGCCCCGCCGGTGAGCGTGGCCGAGCAGCTGCTCGCCGTCCGCGGCGCCCTGGTCGGAGCCGGCACGCTGACCTTCCGCGCGCTGACCGGCGACTGCGCGACGACGATGGAGGTCGTCGCCCGTTTCCTCGCGCTGCTCGAGCTCTACCGGCAGCAGCGCGTCGTCTTCACGCAGCTGACGCCGCTCGGGGAGCTGCACGTGCGCTGGACCGGCCCCTCCGCCGTCCCCGCCGTCGCCGGACTCGGGGACGACGACCGGGAGGCGTCGTGACCGGCCCGGAGACCTCCCCGGACGACGAGCGGGCCCCGATCTCGTGGGAGACGCTGGCCGCCGAGCTGGCGGCCACCCGCGAGGAGACGGTGGGGCGTCCCGACGCCGACCCGACGGTCTGGGACGCCGTCGCCGCGGAGCTCGCCGCCCGCGTGGCCGAACGGCCGCCCCCGCCGGACGCCGGGCCGGCGCCGCTGCCGGAGGAGCCCGAGCCGCCGGCCGCCGCGGCCGGGCCGCGGCCGGAGCCCGAGCCGGAGGCGCTGTTCGAGCTGCCGGCCCCGCCGGAGCCCGAGCCAGACCCGGCCGAGCTGCGCGGCGGGCTGGAGGCGCTGCTGTTCGTCGCCGACGGCCCGGTCGACGAGGTCACGCTGGCCGACGCCCTGCGCTGCCCGCCCGGCCGGGTGCGCGCGGCGCTGACCGGCCTCGCCGCCGACTACGACGCCCGCCGCGCCGGCATCACGCTGCGCCGGGTCGGGGACGGGTGGCGGCTCTACACCCGCGAGGAGTTCGCCCCCGTCGTCGAGCGGCACCTCGCCGACGGCCAGCGCACCCGCCTCACCCAGGCCGCGCTGGAGACCCTCGCCGTCATCGCCTACCGCCAGCCGGTGACCCGCGCGCGGGTGTCGGCGATCCGCGGGGTCGGCGTCGACGGCGTCATGCGCACCCTGCTCGCCCGCGGGCTGGTGGCCGAGGTGGGCACCGACCCCGACAGCGGCGGCGGGCTGTACGGCACGACGCCGCTGTTCCTCGAGCGGCTCGGCCTGACCGGCCTCGACGAGCTGCCGCCGCTGGCGCCGCTGCTGCCCGACGCGGCCGGCGTCGCCGCCGAGTCCTTCCCGGAGGGGTGAGCGCGACCGGGGCGGGACGGCGGGCCGGGGACACCGCTGGTCCCGGCGTCGCAGCGCCGTCCGTCCCGGGCCGGCGGGGTGGGAGACTGGACGCGATGACCACCGCACCGCACCCCGACGAGCTCCCCGGCACCCCAGGCGGTGAGGGCTGGTCGGAGGACATGGACCTCGCCCCGGCCCACCCCGCCGACCGCGGGACCGCCGCCACGCCCGCGGAGCGTGAGGGGGAGCGGCTGCAGAAGGTGCTCGCCCGCGCCGGCGTCGGCTCCCGCCGCGTCTGCGAGGAGATGATCGACCGCGGCCGGATCAGCGTGAACGGCAGGACCGTGGCGGTCCAGGGCATGCGGGTCGACCCGGCCACCGACAAGATCGCCGTCGACGGGCGGCGGATCGAGCTGCGCGACGACCGCGTCACCTACGCGATCAACAAGCCCCCCGGCGTGCTCACCGCGATGAGCGACGACCGCGACCGGCCCACGATCGGCGACATGGTCGGCGACCTCGCGCCCGGGCTGGTGCACGTCGGCCGGCTCGACCAGGACACCGAGGGCCTGCTGCTGGTCACCAACGACGGCGAGCTGGCCCACCGGCTGGCCCACCCCTCCTACGGGGTCAAGAAGACCTACCTGGCGCAGGTGTCGGGCTCGGTGTCCCGCGAGGTGCACCGCCGGCTGCGCGCGGGCATCGAGCTCGAGGACGGCCCGGTCAAGGTCGACTCCTTCAAGGTCGTCGACACCCACGCGGGGCAGTCGGTGGTCGAGGTCGTGCTGCACGAGGGCCGCAAGCACATCGTGCGCCGGCTGCTGGCCGCCGTCGGCCTGCCGGTGTCGCGGCTGACCCGCACCGCCGTCGGCCCCGTGCAGCTGCAGCGGATGCGCAGCGGCTCGATCCGCCGGCTGACCCGGCAGGAGGTCGGGGCGCTCGAGGAGCTCGTCGGCCTCTGAAGGAGGACCCCGGCTCGGTCAGGACGCCTGCCCCGGCGGGGCGGTGGACGCCCGCAGGACGAAGGAGGTCGTCAGCGTGCGGTGCTGATCGGGGACCTCTCCGTCGGAGATGAGGGCCAGGAGCATCTCCGCGGCCTCCTTGCCCATCCGCCGGATCGGCTGCTGCACCGTGGTCAGCGGGGGCTCGGCGAGCGCGGACTCCGGGATGTTGTCGAAGCCCACGACCGAGAGCTGCCGCGGCACGTCGAGGCCGAGCTCGGTCGCGACCTCCAGGGTCGCCAGCGCCGAGAGGTCGTTGGCCGCGAAGACCGCGGTCGGCGGCTCGGGGTGCGAGAGCAGCTCGCGCGCCGCCTCGCGTGCCATCTCCGGATCGAAGCCGCCGGACCGCACCAGCGTCTCGTCCACGGGCAGTCCCGCCGCCACCAGCGCATCGCGGTAGCCCTGCTCGCGCTGCTGCGCGGACAGCAGGTCCGACCGTCCGGTGATCATGCCGATCCGGGTGTGCCCGGACGCGAGCAGGTGCTCCACGCCGACCCGGGCGCCCTGGAGGTTGTCCGCGGTCACCGAGGGCAGCCGCGACGGACCGGTGTGCGGATCGACCGCCACCACCGGTCCGTCGGCCTGCACGTCCGTCACGGTCGGCGTGACGAGCACGGCACCGTCGACGAGGGTCGCCATCAACCGGGTCAGCGAGCGGCGCTCCCACCCCACGTGCGCCTCGACGTGCCCGCCGGCGGAGTAGGCGATCAGTTCGTAGCCGGAGCCGTGGACGGCGTCGGCCACCCCCTTGAGGACCTCGGTGCTGAAGGGCTCGAAGTCCATGACGAGGACGCCGATGACGTTGGTGCGACGGTTGCGCAGGCTGCGCGCGACGAGGCTCGCCTCGTAGCCGAGCCGGTCGATGACCTGGGTGACGTGGCCGACGGTCTCGGCGGACACGCCGTACCGCCCGTTGATGACCTTCGACACGGTGGAGATCGAGACGCCGGCCTCCGCGGCCACCTGCTGCATCGTCACCCGGCCACGGAGGGACGGCACGGGAGGCTGCCCGTCGGGGGTCCCGTCGCCCGGACCCACGAGCAGGCCGGGGACGACGGCGTCGTCTCTCGGGGCGTCCAGTTCCATGGGTCAACCTCTTCTCGGTCGGGCCCTCGGTGGTCAGAGTGCCAGGGGAGGGGGCGGCGCTGTCCAGGACATCGGCGACGGAGGGCCCGGGCTGGAGCCGGTCCGCACGGCTCCGGGCGCGGGAGCCCGGCTCAGCCCTTGACCGCCCCCTGGAGCCCGCCCACGATGCGCCGCTGCATGGCCAGGAACAGCACCAGCGCCGGGATCATCGCGATGGTCGTGAACGCCAGCACCCCCGCGGTGTCGGCCGAGTGCTCGGTCGAGAAGTCCGCCACGCCCAGCGGCAGGGTGCGCATCTCGCCCTGGAGCAGGAGCAGCGGGAGGAGGTAGGCGTTCCAGGACGCGACGAAGGCGAGGACGCCGACCGTGACCAGCCCGGGCATCGACAGGGGCAGCGCGATCCGCCAGAAGATGCCGATCCGGGAGGCGCCGTCGATCATGGCCGCCTCCTCGACCTCCTTGGGCAGCGCCATCAGGAAGGGCCGCAGGATCACGACCGTCGTCGGCAGCGCGAACGCCGCCTGTGGCAGTGCGACCCCCCACCAGGTGTTGCCGAGCTGCAGGTCGCGCGTCACGAGGATGAACAGCGGGACGATCGCCACGGCCGCCGGGAAGAGCAGCCCCAGGACGAACACCAGGAACAGCGGTTCCCGGAACCTGAACTGGTAGCGCGCCAGGGGGTAGGCGGCCATCACGCCCGCGAGCACCGCCACCGCCGTGGTGATGAGGGCGATGGCCGTCGAGTTCAGCGCGTACTGCCAGAAGTCCGGGTTGCCGAGGACGCCCTCGTAGTTCCGCAGCAGCCACGGGTCGGGGAGCGCGGCGGGGTCGCGCGCCAGCTGCTCGTTGCTGCGGAAGCCGCCGAGCGCGCCGTAGAGCACCGGCCCCAGCGTGAGCGCGACGACCGCGAGCGCCACCAGGTAGACCAGCGGGCCACCCCGCCCGTACGTCATCGCCCGTCGGGCCATCACCGGGCCCTCCTCTCGCGTGTCTCGTCCACCGGGGTCACGTGTCCGCCTCCGTGTCGCGGCGCAGCACCAGGAACTGGTACGCGACGGCCAGCGCGAAGCCGATCAGGAACAGCACGACCGACGCGGCTCCGGCGATCCCGAAGTTGCTCCGCTGCGTGCCCTGGCTGACCAGGTAGGTCGCCATCGTCGTCGTCGCGTTCGCGGGACCCCCACCGGTGAGGATCCAGACCATGTCGAACAGCTGCAGGGAACCGATCATGGACAGGAAGCACCAGGTCCTGATCGTGGGCGCGAGCAGCGGGATCGCGATGCGGCGCTGGGCCTGCCACCACGAGGCGCCGTCGAGCTGCGCGGCTTCGTGGAGCTCGTCGGGGACCCCCTGCAGCCCGGCCAGGAAGAGGAGCACGGCCAGGCCGAGGTACTTCCACGTGAGCACGACGAAGACCGTGGCCAGGGCCAGGTCGGGGGTGCCGAGGAAGCCCTGCTCGGGGACCGGGAACCCCACCGACGTCAGCATGGTCTCGAGGAGGCCGGACCGGGGCTGCAGCAGCTGGAACCACACGACGCCGGCGATCACCTCGGCCAGCACGTACGGGACGAAGATGATCGTCCGCAGCAGGCCTCGCCCCCTGATGCGGCGGTTGAGCAGCAGCGCCAGCGCCAGACCCAGCGGCAGCTGCACGAGGATCGACGCGAAGACGATGACGAAGTTGTGCACGACCGCGTCGGTGAAGACGTCGTCGGCCAGCACGCGGACGTAGTTCTGGAGCCCGACGAAGTCCACCATCGGGCCGAAGCCCTTCCAGCGGTAGAACGACATCCTGGCTGCGGAGAAGACCGGGTAGACGACGAAGATCGCCATCAGCGCCAGGGCCGGCGCCACGAAGAAGAGGATCTCCAGGCGCTTGCGGCCCCTGTCACGACCGGGGCGGCCGGTCCCACGACCGGAACGGCCGGTCACCCGGCGCGCGTCCGCGCGCCGGGTGACCGCTGCCCCCGGGTCTGCCGCCGTCACGGCGCCCTGGGAGGTCATCGTCGGATCACTGCTCCTGGTCGGCGGCCTGCTGGGTCTGGTCCACGATGTCCTGCGGCGTCGCCTCGCCCGCGAACTGCAGCGCGATCGCGTCGTTCATCGCACCACCGACGGACGCCCCGAACGCGGTGTCGAAGTACAGCTGGACGTACGGCGCCGCGTCACGGACCTCGAGCAGCTGGGCGAGCGCCGGGTCGGAGACGGAGCCAGCGGCGGCCGGGATCGTCGGGAGACCCATGTCGTTCCCGGCGAAGCCCTGCTGCACCTCGTCGGAGAGCAGGTACTTCACGAGGTCGACCGCCGCGTCCGGAGCCTCCTGCGCGACGGCCCACGCGTCGCCACCACCGAGCTGGGCCTGGGGGTCACCCTCGCCGCCCTCGACCGCCGGGAACGGGAACCAGCCGGTCCTGTCGCCCAGGCCCTGGCCGTCCTCGGTGAGGCCCTGCATGACGCCGGGCTCCCAGTGGCCGGTCAGCTCCATCGCGACCTGCCCGGTCGCGAGCAGGCCGGAGGCCGACGTGGCACCCTCCTGCGCCGGCGTCGTCAGGAAGCCGGGGTTGAAGGGTTCGGTGTCGATCAGCGCCTGGACCTCCTCGCCCGCCTGGACGAAGCACGGGTCGGAGAAGTCGAGGCTGGTGACCGCGTCGGTCAGCACGTCCTCGGAGCACGCGCGCACCGCTGCGTAGTACCAGTAGTGGGCGGCAGGCCACTTGTCGCCCGCGCCGAGCGAGATCGGCGTGATGCCGGCGCCCTTCAGGGCCTCGATCGCGGAGGTCAGCTCCTCCATCGTGGCCGGTGGTGTCGTGATGCCCGCCTGCTGGAAGAGCTCGGTGTTGTACCAGAAGCCGACGACGCCGACGGAGAACGGCAGCGCGTAGGTCTGGCCCTCGACCTGCCAGCCGGCCGCGGAGCCGCCGATCTCGTCGATCTCCTCCGACGCGTCCTCGGACAGGTCGCGGACCAGGCCGGCCTCCACGTGGTCGGCGAGCTCACCGCCGCCGCGCTCCATGTAGACGTCCGGCACGTCGCCGCTCTGGAAGGCGGCCTCCAGCTTGTCCACCATGTCCTCGTGCGCCATGGCGACGACCTCGACCTCGACGCCGGGGTTCGCGGCCTCGAAGTCCGCGGCCACCTGCTCGTAGTAACCCCGGCCGGGCTCGTTGTTCGAGTTGTGCCACCAGGTGATCGTGTCGTCGTCGCCTCCCGAGGCGCTGCTGTCACCACCACCGCCGCAGGCAGTGGCCGTCAGCAGCACCGCACTGCTGCACAGCACCGAGAGAGCTGCTCGCCCCGAACGCCGCATGTCTGACCCCTTCGTCCTTCCGCACGCCGCCGTGGCGTGGAACACATTCGAAGAAGGTGGCAGCAAGGGCTTGCGCTGTCAATCGTTGTCGATAACGATTTCGGGGTGACCTGCTCCACATCCACCGACGCCGGCCGGTGCATCGACGGCACGCTGACCGTGCGCTTCGCCGACGGCTCGCCCTGCGCCGACAGGGACGTGCTGGTCCAGCAGGTGCGGCACGACTTCTCCTTCGGCAACACCGGCTTCGACTTCGTGGGGCTGGCCAACGGGGAGCGGGACGGGTCCCGCGAGAACGTCTTCGGCGGAGCCGACCCGGCGGCGGCCGAACGGCTCGAGGACCTCTGGCTCGACCTGTTCAACACCGCCACCCTCCCGTTCTACTGGGCCGGCTTCGAGCCGGTGCAGGGGCGGCCCGACACCCGCCGCCTGCAGGCCGCGGCAGCGTGGTTCCGCGACCGGGGCGTGTCCGTCAAGGGTCACCCGCTGGTCTGGCACACGCTGGCCCCGGACTGGCTGCGGGAGCACCCCGACGCCGACGTCGAGGAGATCGTGCGGGCGCGGGTCCGGCGGGAGGTCGCGTCCTTCGCGGGGCTGGTCGACACCTGGGACGCGATCAACGAGGTCGTGATCATGCCGGTCTTCGCCAACGAGGACGAGCAGAACGCGATCACCCGGCTGTGCCGCCACATCGGTCGCATCCCGACCGTCCGCCTGGCCTTCGAGGAGGCGCGCGCGGCGAACCCCGCGACCACGCTGGTCCTGAACGACTTCAACCTGTCGACGGCCTACGAGTGCCTCGTCGAGGGCGTCCTCGAGGCCGGGGTGCAGGTCGACGCGATCGGTCTGCAGAGCCACATGCACCAGGGTTACTGGGGCGAGGAGCGGACGGTGGAGGTCCTGGAGCGGTTCGCCCGCTACGGCCTCCCGCTGCACTGGACCGAGACGACCCTGGTGTCCGGGGACCTGATGCCGCCGGAGATCGTGGACCTCAACGACCACCGGGTCGACGAGTGGCCCTCGACGCCCGAGGGCGAGGAGCGGCAGGCCGACGACGTCGTCCGCCACTACCGGACGCTGCTGTCGCACCTCGCGGTGCAGGCCGTGACGTACTGGGGCATCACCGACCGGGGGGCCTGGCTCGGCGCCCCCTCGGGCCTGGTGCGCGCCGACGGCAGTCCCAAGCCGGCCTACGACGCCCTCCGGGGCCTGGTCAAGGGGGAGTGGTGGCTCGCGCCGACCCGGCTGCGGACCGACGGCGAGGGCCGGGTGTCGGTGCGCGGATGGGCCGGCGACTACCTGGTGTCGGCGGGGGACGGCTCCGGGTCCTGGGCGCTGCGGCGCGACCAGCCGCTGCCGGAGGTCACCCTGGCCTGACCGCTGCACCGACTCCCCAGCACCGCCGGCGACGCCGGCCACCGCGATCGCGACGACGAGATGGGACGGACTCCCGAGGGCATGAGCACCAACGACGAGACCGGCAGGGACACCGGACAGGCGCCGTGGCGGGACCCCGCCGTCCCCGCGGAGGACCGGGTCGCAGACCTCGTCTCCCGCATGACGCTGGAGGAGAAGATCGCCCAGCTGTACGGCGTGTGGGTGGGCATCGACGAGACCGAGGGCGAGGTGGCCCCGCACCAGCACGACATGGCCGCGGCGCCGGTGGACTGGGACGAGCTGATCCGCCGCGGGCTGGGGCAGCTGACCCGGCCGTTCGGGACCGCGCCCGTCGACCCGTTCGTGGGAGCCAAGGGCCTGGCGGAGAGCCAGCGGCAGATCGTGGCCGCGGGCCGCTTCGGGATCCCCGCGCTGGTGCACGAGGAGTGCCTCACGGGTCTCGCGGCGTGGACGGCGACCGTCTTCCCCTCGCCCCTGTGCTGGGCGGCCAGCTTCGACCCGGACCTGGTGGAGCGGATGGGCGCGCTCATCGGGGAGGGCATGCGCCGGCTCGGCGTCCACCAGGGGCTCGCCCCGGTCCTCGACGTCGCCCGCGACCTGCGCTGGGGACGGGTCGAGGAGACCATGGGCGAGGACCCGCACCTCGTGGGCACGATCGGCAGCGCCTACGTCCGCGGCCTGGAGTCCAGCGGCGTCGTGGCGACCCTCAAGCACTTCGTCGGCTACTCCGGCTCCCGGGCGGGGCGCAACCTCGCGCCGGTCTCCGCCGGCCCCCGGGAGATCGCCGACGTGTTCCTCCCGCCGTTCGAGATGGCCCTGCGGGCAGGCGCCCGGTCGGTGATGAACTCCTACACCGACGTCGACGGCGTGCCCGCCGCGGCGGACCCGGCGCTGCTCACGTCCCTGCTGCGGGAGACCTACGGGTTCACCGGCACCGTCGTCGCCGACTACTTCTCGATCGCCTTCCTCCAGACCCTGCACGGCGTGGCGGCCTCGCCGGCGGAGGCGGCCGCGCGTGCCCTGCAGGCGGGGATCGACGTGGAGCTGCCGACCGTGAACTGCTACGGCCGGCCGCTGGTCGAGGCGGTGCGCGACGGAGCCGTGGACGAGGGCCTGGTGGACCGGGCGCTGCGCCGGGTCCTGCTGCAGAAGTGCGAGCTCGGCCTGCTCGACCCGGACTGGTCGCCGGACCCGCCGGCGGTCCTCGACGGCGCGGTGAGCCTGGACTCCGAGGAGTCCCGCGCCGTCGCCGGGGAGCTCGCCCGCCGCTCGGTCGTGCTGCTCGCCAACGACGGGACGCTGCCGCTGCGGCCCGGGCTGCGCCTGGCGGTGGTCGGTCCCCGCGCCGACACCGCCCAGGCGATGCTCGGCTGCTACTCGTTCCCGATGCACGTCGGCGTGCACCACCCGGACGTGCCCGTGGGCGTCGACATCCCGACGCTCGCCGACGCGCTCAGGGGAGCCCCGGAGGCGTTCGACGTCGTCGTCGCGGAGGGCTGCCCGGTGCTGGGCGGCGACGACGAGGGGATCGCGGCCGCCGCGCGAGCCGCGGCCGACGCCGACGTGTGCGTCGCCGTCCTCGGCGACATGGCGGGCCTGTTCGGCAACGGCACCTCGGGGGAGGGCTGCGACGCCGTGGACCTCCGGCTCCCCGGCCGCCAGGAGGAGCTGCTCGAGGCCCTGCTCGCGACGGGCACCCCGGTCGTGCTCGTGCTGCTCGCCGGCCGCCCGTACGAGCTCTCCCGGCAGGTCGACCGGCTCGCCGCGGTGGTGTGCGGCTTCTTCCCCGGGGAGGAGGGCGGTCCCGCGATCGCCGACGTCCTCAGCGGGCGGGTGAGCCCGTCGGGCCGGCTGCCGGTGAGCTTCCCCCGCGCGGACAGCAGCCAGCCCGGGACCTACCTCGCGGCGACCCTGGGCCGGCGCAGCGACGTCAGCGTGGTGGACCCGACCCCGCTGTTCCCGTTCGGTCACGGGCTGGGGTACGGCTCGGCGACCTGGGCGGGCGTCCGGTCGGTCAGCGGACCCGAGTGGGGCACCGACGGGACCACCGAGCTGGAGGTCGAGCTCCGCAACGACACCGACCGCGAGGTCACCGAGGTCGTGCAGGTCTACCTGCACGACGTCGCGGCCGAGGTGGTCCGGCCGGTGCAGGCGCTCGTCGCCGCCCGGCGGGTCGACCTCGCGGCGGGGTCCGCCGCCACCGTGCGGTTCACCCTGCACGCCGACCTCACGTCCTTCCCCGGGCGCGACGGCAGGCGGGTCGTCGAGCCGGGTGAGGTGGAGCTGCGGGTGGGTGCCTCCAGCGCCGACGTGCGGGAGGTGCTGCGGTCCACCCTCACGGGCAGCCGCCGCACGGTCGGGTTCGAGCGGGTGCTGCACTCCGGGACCGTCGTCGAGCCGGGGGCCCCCGCCTGATGCCGCAGACCGACCTCCCGCTGGAGGAGCTCCGGCGCTACCGCCCGGAGCTCCCGGCCCCGGACGACCTCTGGGACTTCTGGGCGGCGACCCTGGCCGAGGCGGCCGAGCGGCCGCTGGACGTGTCGTGCGCACCGGTCGACACCGGCCTGGTGACCGTCGAGACCCAGGACGTGTCCTTCGCCGGCTTCGGCGGCTCCCCGGTGCGGGCCTGGCTGCACCTGCCTGCCCGCGCACTGCGGGGCGAGGGCCCGCTGCCCGGGGTCGTCCAGTACCAGGGCTACAACGGCGGACGGGGCCTGCCCCACGAGCACGTCCTCTGGGCGTCGGCGGGCTTCGCGCACCTCGTCGTCGACACCCGCGGGCAGGGCAGCGGCTGGACCGTGGGGGACACCGGCGACCCGGTGGGCTCCGCAGCCGCCCAGCCGGGGTTCCTGACCCGCGGCGTGCTGTCCCCGCAGGAGTACTACTACCGGCGGGTCTACACCGACGCCACGAGAGCCCTCGAGGTGCTGCGCGGCCACCCGGAGGTCGACGGCGACCGGGTCGCGGTGACCGGCGTCAGCCAGGGCGGCGGCATCGCGCTGGCCGTCTCGGCGCTCGCCCCCGGGGTGCGGGCGGTCCTGCCCGACGTGCCGTTCCTGTGCGACTTCCCCCGGGCCACGCGCATCGCCGGCGGCGACCCGTACGCCGAGGTCGTGCGGTACCTCAAGGCGCACCGCGACCGCGTGGACCGCGTCTTCCGGACGCTCGCCTACTTCGACGGCGCGGTCCTCGGCCGCCGGTCGTCCGCGCCGGCGCTGTTCTCCGTCGCCCTCATGGACGAGACCTGCCCGCCGTCGACCGTCTTCGCGGCGTACCACGCGTACGGCGGACCCAAGGAGATCGAGGTCTACCCGTTCAACGACCACGAGGGCGGGGAGGCGCACCAGCAGCGCGCGCAGCTGGCCTGGCTCCGCAGCCGGCTCGGGGCGCCTCCTGCCCTCCCGACCGCGTCCGCCGAGCGGTCCGGACCGCCGGTGCAGGAGGTCTGATGCTGCACGCTTCCCTCACCGTCGACCCGGCACGACCGGTGGGTCCGGTGTCCCGCCGGCTCTTCGGCGCCTTCGTCGAGCACATGGGACGCGGCGTGTACGGCGGCATCTACGAGCCGGGGCATCCCGCGGCGGACGAGGACGGCTTCCGCCGGGACGTCATCGACCTCGTCAGGGAGCTGGGGGTGACGACGGTCCGGTACCCCGGCGGGAACTTCGTCTCCGGCTTCCGGTGGGAGGACGGCGTCGGGCCGCGCGAGGACCGCCCCGTCCGGCTCGACCTCGCCTGGCACAGCACGGAGACCAACGAGGTCGGGCTGCACGAGTTCGCCTCGTGGCTGGAGAAGGTCGGCGCCGAGCTCATGCTGGCGGTGAACCTCGGCACCCGCGGCACGCCGGAAGCGCTCGACCTGCTCGAGTACGCGAACGTGCCCTCCGGCACGACGCTCGCGGACCAGCGGATCCGCAACGGACGGCCGCAGCCGTTCGACGTGCGGATGTGGTGCCTCGGCAACGAGATGGACGGCCCGTGGCAGCTCGGGCAGCTGTCCGCCGAGGACTACGGGAAGCTCGCCGCCCGGACCGCGAAGGCCATGCGCCGGCTCGATCCGGACCTCGAGCTCGTCGCCTGCGGCTCGTCGGGCGCGGCCATGCCGACCTTCGGTGAGTGGGAGCGGGCCGTCCTCACCCACGCCTACGACGACGTCGACTTCATCTCCTGCCACGCCTACTACGAGGAGAAGGACGGCGACCTCGGCTCCTTCCTCGCCTCCGCGACGGACATGGACCGCTCCATCGAGACGGTCGTCGCCACCGCCGACCACGTGAAGGCCGTGCGCAGGAGCCCGAAGACGATCGACGTCTCCTTCGACGAGTGGAACGTCTGGTACGTGTCCCGGGTACCGGCGGGCCTCGCGAAGCGCATCGACGACTGGCCCCTCGCGCCACCCATCAGCGAGGAGCCCTACACCGTGGCGGACGGCGTCGTCGTGGGGAACCTCCTGATGTCGCTGATCCGCCACGCGGACCGGGTGACGAGCGCCTCGATGGCCCAGCTCGTCAACGTGATCGCCCCGATCGCGGCCGAGCCGCAGGGACCGGCGTGGCGCAGGTCGACGTTCTTCCCGTTCGCGACCACCGCCCGCCTGGCGCGCGGCGTCGCCCTCCACGTGGGCGTCGACTGCCCCGGCTACGACACCGCCGAGCACGGCGAGGTGCCCGTCGTCGACGCCGCGGCCACGGTCGACGCCGGCGCGGCCGCGCTGTTCCTCGTGAACCGCTCGCAGACGGAGGAGGCGGAGGTCACCGTCGACGTCGCAGCGCTCGGGATGAGCACCATCGAGGAGGCACTGACACTCTCCGACCCGGACCCGCACGCGGCGAACACGACCGACCGGCCGGACCGGGTCCGGCTGCGGCCGACCACCCGAGCGGCTTTGATCGGGGGCAGGCTCCGGGTCGGCCTGCCCCCGGTCTCCTGGACGGCCGTCTCCCTCCACTGACCCCAGGCTCCCGCTCCACCCGCACCACACCACCCACGAGAGGAACCCCCGTGTCGACACCTCAGCCCACCCGCGAGGACAAGTTCACCTTTGGTCTCTGGACGGTCGGCTGGCCGGGCCGCGACCCGTTCGGCGAGGCGAGCCGCTCGGCCGTCGACGTCGTCGAGTCGGTGCACCGGCTGGCCGAGATGGGCGCCTACGGCGTCACCTTCCACGACGACGACGTGATCCCCTTCGGCAGCGACACCCCCGCGCGGGACGAGCACATCAAGCGCTTCCGCACCGCGCTGGACGAGACCGGCCTGGTCGTGCCGATGGTGACCACCAACCTGTTCACCCACCCGGTGTTCAAGGAGGGCGGGCTCACCGCCAACGACCGCGAGGTCCGCCGGTACGCGATGCGCAAGGTCATGCGCAACATGGACCTCGCCGCGGAGCTCGGCGCGCAGACCTACGTGCTGTGGGGCGGCCGCGAGGGCACCGAGGTCGACACCGCCAAGGACCTCATCGCCGCCCTGGACCGCTACGCCGAGGCGATCGACACCCTGGCCGCCTACTCCGAGGCCCGCGGCTACGGCCTGCGCTTCGCGCTCGAGCCCAAGCCCAACGAGCCCCGCGGCGACATCTTCCTGCCCACCGTCGGGCACGCCATCGCCTTCATCTCCAAGCTCGAGCACGCGCACCTCGTCGGTATCAACCCCGAGGTCGGCCACGAGCAGATGTCGAACCTCAACTTCACCCACGGCATCGCCGAGGCGATCTGGCTGGGCAAGCTGTTCCACATCGACCTCAACGGCCAGCACGGGCCCAAGTTCGACCAGGACCTGGTGTTCGGCCACGGCGACCTGCTGCAGGCCTTCAGCACCGTCGACCTGCTGGAGAACGGCGGCCCGCAGGGCGGCCCGGCCTACGACGGCCCCCGCCACTTCGACTACAAGCCGCTGCGCACCGAGGACATGGACGGCGTGTGGCGCTCAGCGGCGGCGAACATGCGCACCTACCTGCTGCTCAAGGAGCGGGCCGCGGCCTTCCGCGCCGACCCCGAGGTGCAGGAGGCGCTGGCCGCCGCGCGGGTGCCCGAGCTCCGCCAGCCGACCCTGGCCGAGGGCGAGACCTTCGAGGACCTGCTGGCCGACCGCTCGGCGTTCGAGGACTTCGACGCCGAGACCGTCGCCCGGCGCGGCGCCGGCGTCGTGCGCGTCGACCAGCTGGTGCTCGAGCACCTGCTCGGCGCGCGCTGACATGACGCTGGTGGCCGGGGTCGACTCGTCGACCCAGTCGTGCAAGGTCGTGGTGCGGGACGCCGAGACCGGCGCCCTGGTCCGCGAGGGCCGGGCGCCGCACCCCGACGGCACCGAGGTCGACCCGGCCGCCTGGGAGGCGGCGCTGCGGACGGCGGTCGAGGAGGCCGGTGGCCTCGCCGACGTCGCCGCGGTCGCCGTCGGCGGGCAGCAGCACGGGATGGTCTGCCTCGACGAGGACGGCCGCGTCGTGCGCGACGCGCTGCTGTGGAACGACACCCGTTCCGCGCAGGCGGCGACGGACCTGACCGCCGAGCTCGGCGAGGGCGGGGCCGGCCGGCGGGCGTGGGCCGAGGCGGTCGGGCTGGTGCCGGTCGCGTCGTTCACCGTCACCAAGCTGCGCTGGCTGGCCGAGCACGAGCCGGCCAACGCGGAGCGGACGGCGGCGGTCTGCCTCCCGCACGACTGGCTGACCTGGGTGCTGGCCGGGAGTCCCGGCCTCGACGCCCTGGTCACCGACCGCGGCGACGCCAGCGGCACCGGCTACTGGTCGCCGGCGGAGGAGGCCTACCGGCCCGACCTGCTCGAGCGGGCCTTCGGCCGCACCCCGGTCCTGCCCCGCGTGCTCGGCCCCGCGGAGCAGGCCGGGGTGGCCGCCGACGGCGGCGCCGTGCTCGGGCCCGGCACCGGCGACAACGCCGCGGCCGCGCTGGGCATCAACGCCGAGCCCGGCGACGTCGTCCTGTCCATCGGCACCTCCGGGGTGGTGTCCACCGTCTCCACCACACCGAGTGCCGACCCGTCGGGCACCGTCGCCGGGTTCGCCGACGCCACCGGCAACTTCCTGCCGCTGGTCGTCACCCTCAACGCCGCACGCGTCCTCGACGCGACCGCGCGGCTGCTCGGGGTCGACCACGCGGACCTGTCCCGGCTGGCGCTCACCGCGCCGGCCGGGGCCGGCGGCCTGGTGCTGGTGCCCTACCTGGAGGGCGAGCGCACCCCGGACCGGCCGACGTCGACCGGCGCGGTGCACGGGCTGACCCTGGCCACGAGCGACCCCGCGCACCTGGCCCGCGCCGCCGTCGAGGGGCTGCTGTGCGGGCTGGCCGACGGGCTGGAGGCGATCGCCGCCCAGGGCAACCCGGTGCGCCGGGTCCTCCTGGTCGGCGGCGGCGCCCGCTCGGAGGCCGTGCGCCGGCTGGCGCCGGCGGTCCTCGGCGTCCCCGTGCTGGTGCCGCCGCCGGGGGAGTACGTCGCCGACGGCGCGGCCCGGCAGGCCGCGTGGGTGCTCGCCGGCGGTGACACCCCGCCGGTGTGGCCGGCCACCAGCACCGAGACCTACGAGGCCGACCCGACGCCGGCCGTCCGTGAGCGCTACGCCGAGGTCCGCGACCTCACCGCCGGCCGCCTCCGGGCGTCCGGCACCTGACCACCTGCCGGCACCGCCGCCGACACCCCTGAGGAGAAGTCCATGGCCACCGTCACCTACGACTCGGCGACCCGCGTCTACCCCGGCGCCGAGCGGCCCGCCGTCGACGCGCTGGACCTGCAGGTCGAGGACGGCGAGTTCCTCGTCCTCGTCGGCCCGTCCGGGTGCGGCAAGTCCACGTCGCTGCGGATGCTCGCCGGCCTGGAGGACGTCGACGGCGGCCGCATCCTCATCGGCGACCGCGACGTCACCGACGTGGCGGCCAAGGACCGCGACATCGCGATGGTCTTCCAGAACTACGCGCTCTACCCGCACATGACCGTCGCGGACAACATGGGCTTCGCGCTGCGGATGGCCAAGGTCGGCAAGGCCGAGGCCGCCGAGCGGGTGCGCGAGGCCGCCCGGCTGCTCGACCTCGAGCAGTACCTCGACCGCAAGCCGAAGGCGCTCTCGGGCGGTCAGCGGCAGCGGGTGGCGATGGGCCGGGCGATCGTCCGCCAGCCGCAGGTGTTCCTCATGGACGAGCCGCTGTCCAACCTCGACGCCAAGCTGCGCGTGCAGACCCGCACCCAGATCGCCGCCCTGCAGCGCCGGTTGGGCATCACCACCGTCTACGTCACCCACGACCAGGTCGAGGCCATGACCATGGGCGACCGGGTCGCGGTGCTCAAGGACGGGCTGCTCATGCAGGCGGGCCGGCCGCGCGAGCTCTACGACCGGCCGCGCAACGTGTTCGTCGCGGGTTTCATCGGGTCGCCGGCGATGAACCTCGTCGAGCTGCCCGTCGTCGACGGCGGGGTGCGCCTCGGCGACGCCGTCCACCCGGTGGAGCGGGAGCTGCTCGGCCGCGCCGGCGACCGGGTGGTGCTCGGCGTCCGCCCCGAGGACCTGCAGCTCGCCGAGCACGGCCTGCCCGTGGAGGTCGACGTCGTCGAGGAGCTCGGCGCCGACGCCTACGTGTACGGGCACGCCGACCTCGACAGGCAGCGGCACACGGTGACGGTGCGGGTCGACGGCCGCCGTCCGCCGATGAAGGGCGACTCGCTGCACGTCCGCCCGGTGACCGGTCACGTGCACCTGTTCTCCACCGCCGACGGGGAGCGGCTCGGGTGAGCCTGCCGCCCACGGGCGAGCAGCACGTCCTGCGCGCGGGGGACGCCGAGGCCGTCGTCGTCGAGGTCGGCGGCGGGCTGCGCACCTACCGGGCCGGCGGCCGCGACGTGGTCGACGGCTTCGGTCCCGGCGAGATGGCGGCCGACTGCCGCGGGCAGGTGCTCGCCCCCTGGCCGAACCGGCTGCGCGACGGCGTGTGGTCCTGGGACGGCACCGGGCACGTCACACCGGTGACCGAGCCGGAGCGGGGCGCGGCGCTGCACGGGCTGGTCCGGTACGCCGCCTGGCGGGTGCTCGGCCGCAGCGACGACGCCGTCGTCCTCGAGCACCTGCTGCACCCGCAGCCGGGGTACCCGTTCAGCCTGCGGCTGCAGGTCGGGTACGAGCTCTCGACCGGCGGGCTGCGGGTGAGCACGACGGCCACCAACGAGGGCGACGCCGACCTGCCCTACGGCGAGGGCCACCACCCCTACCTGGCCTCGCCCAGCGGGCTGCTCGACGGCGACGAGCTCACCGTGCCGGCGGCCACCCGCATCGTCCCCGACGAGCGGCTGCTGCCCGTGGGCACCGAGCCGGTCGAGGGGACGCCGTACGACCTGCGGGCGGGCCGGCGCCTCGGGGACCTGCGGCTCGACGACTGCTTCACCGACCTGGCGCGCGACGCCGACGGCGTCGCCGAGGTCCGGCTGACCGGCCCGGACGGGCACGGCGCCGCCGTCTGGATGGACGCCTCCTACCGCTACCTGCAGCTGTTCAGCGCCGACGTCGTCGAGCCGGCGTCCCGCCGGCGGCAGGGGCTGGCGGTCGAGCCCATGACCTGCCCGCCGGACGCGTTCCGCAGCGGCGAGGCGGTGCGCCGGCTGGCGCCGGGGGAGTCGACGACGTCCACCTGGGGCATCCGCCCGCTGTGAGCCGGGGCGGTGCCGAGCCGCCACGCCGTGCCGTTATCCCCAAGTTCCTGGATTTCCGGCGGCGCGGTCGTCGTCCTCCGTCCGCGAGGAGCAGTGAGGGGAGACCCGGCCGGCGGCCGTGCAGCGCTCGGGCACCCGGGTGGGCGTCGCGGGCGGCGGAGGGCGGTGGCGGGTGGAACCTAGACTCGACCGGGCGCCCCGATCCGGGAGCCGGGACCGACCGAGGAGGGGTGCATGGCCGTACGGGCCATCCGGGGCGCGACACAGGTGGACGCCGACGACCGCGACCAGGTGCTCGAGGCCACGCGCGAGCTGGTGAACACGGTGGTCGAGCGCAACGGCCTCGACCACGACCACATCATCAGCATCCTGTTCACCGCGACCCCCGACCTCGTCTCGGAGTTCCCGGCGCTCGCCGCGCGCGAGCTGGGCATGGGCGACGTGCCGCTGATGTGCGCGACCGAGATCTCGGTGCCGCACGCGCTGCCCCGGGTCCTGCGGCTGATGGCGCACGTGGAGACCGAGAAGCCGCGGGCGGAGATCCAGCACGTCTACCTGCGGGGTGCCGTGGCGCTGCGACGGGACATCGCGCAGTGAGCGGCTTCGTGGGTCAGGTGACGCTCGACGGGCCGTCGGGGACGGGCAAGTCCAGCGTCGCGCGCGCGGTGGCGACCCGCCTCGGCGCGGCCTACCTCGACACCGGCGCCATGTACCGCGCGGCCACGGTCGCGGTGCTCGACGCCGGGGTCGACCCCGAGGACGCCGAGGCGGTGGCCCGGGTGGTGGCCGGCGCGCGCATCGAGGTGGGGACGGCGGCCGACACCGAGCGGGTGGAGGTCGACGGCACCGACGTCGCGGTGCGCATCCGCGGCGCCGAGGTCACCCGCAACGTCTCCTCGGTGTCGGCGGTACCCGCGGTGCGCCGGCAGCTGGTCGACCAGCAGCGGTCGCTGGTGGCCGCGGCCGACGCCGTCGTCGTCGAGGGCCGTGACATCGGCACCGTGGTGCTGCCCGACGCGACCGTGAAGGTCTACCTGACCGCCGCGCCCGAGGCGCGCGCCGAGCGCCGGGCGGCGCAGCTCGGCCTCACCACCCCCGACGAGGTGGCCGAGCTGGCCGCCGACCTGCGCCGCCGGGACGAGTACGACAGCAGCCGCGCGGACAGCCCGCTGCGGCCGGCCGCGGACGCGGTGATCGTGGACAGCACCGACCTGGACCGGGAGGGCGTCGTCGACCGGGTGGTCGAGCTGGCGCTCACGGCGACCGGGGCGCGAGGGGTGGACGCATGAGCGAGGAGGGCACCGGCGGTCCGCTGCCGGTGGTGGCGGTCGTCGGGCGGCCCAACGTGGGCAAGTCGACGCTGGTCAACCGGGTGCTGGGCCGGCGGGCGGCGGTGGTGCAGGACGTCCCGGGCGTCACCCGCGACCGCATCTCCTACGAGGCGCTGTGGAACGGCCGGCGGTTCACCGTCACCGACACCGGCGGGTGGGACCCCAAGGCCGAGGGCCTGGGCGCGTCGATCAGCCGGCAGGCCGAGTACGCGATGCGCACGGCCGACGTCATCGTGCTGGTCGTCGACAGCCAGGTCGGGGCCACCGACACCGACCTGGCCGCCGCGCGCATCCTGCGCCGCAGCGACCGGCCGGTGATCGTCGTCGCCAACAAGGTCGACGACGAGCGCAGCGAGTCCAACGCCGCCGAGCTGTGGTCGCTGGGCCTGGGGGAGCCGCAGCCGGTCAGCGCGCTGCACGGCCGGGGCTCCGGCGACCTGCTCGACCTCGTCCTGGACGCGCTTCCCGAGGCGCCGCGCGGGGAGCCGGAGGAGGTCGGCCCGCGCCGGGTGGCGCTGGTCGGCCGGCCCAACGTGGGCAAGTCGAGCCTGCTCAACCGGCTGGCCAAGGAAGAGCGCTCCGTCGTCGACTCCGTCGCCGGCACCACCGTCGACCCGGTCGACTCGATCATCACCCTCGGCGGCGAGGAGTGGCGGTTCGTCGACACCGCGGGCCTGCGCCGCAAGGTGAACACCGCCAGCGGCACGGAGTACTACGCCAGCCTGCGCACCGAGGCCGCGATCCAGGCCGCCGAGGTCGCCGTCGTCCTGCTGGCCGCCGACGAGGTGATCAGCGAGCAGGACCAGCGGGTGATCACCCAGGTGATCGAGGCCGGCCGCGCGCTGGTCATCGCGTTCAACAAGTGGGACGCGATCGACGAGGACCGGCACGCCCAGCTGGAGCGGGAGATCGAGCGCGACCTCGCCCGGGTGAGGTGGGCGAGCCGGGTGAACATCTCGGCGACCAGCGGCCGCGGCGTCGGCAAGCTCGCCGACCACCTGCGGGCCGCGCTGGCCTCCTGGGAGACCCGGGTGCCGACGGCGGAGCTCAACGCCTACGTCCGCCAGCTGGTCATGGAGACCCCGCCGCCGGCCCGCGGCGGGCGCGCGCCGAAGATCAAGTACGTGACGCAGGCGGACGTCCGGCCGCCGCGGTTCGTCGTCTTCTCCACCGGCTTCCTCGAGGCCGGCTACCGGCGGTTCCTCGAGCGCAAGCTCCGCGAGCGGTGGGGCTTCGGCGGGACGCCGCTCGACATCTCGGTGAAGGTCCGCGAGGGCCGGGGGAGCGAGCGCAAGCGGGGCTGACGAGCGGCTCCCGGACCGGGCGTAGCCGCCCGCGGCGACTGGCCGGGAGCGGCGGCCGCCGACCCGACCGGTGCTCACAGCAACTTCCCAGCGTGCTCACAGCACCGCTTGACTGCCCGGGTTCTGAAACGGTTCCGACCCACGGACGGGGGCAGCGATGCGCCGAAGGCTGGTAGTGGTGACGACGGCAGGGGTGCTGGTGGCGATGAGCGCCGGCACCGCCGTGGCGGAGGGCGGAGGGCGGGCCGACCCGCAACCGGGGGCGCCGGGCATCGGGGACCCGTACTACCCGCTCGACGGCAACGGCGGCTACGACGTCCGCCACTACCGGCTGGACCTGCGCTACGACCCGGCCACCGACGTCCTCGACGGCACGGCGACCATCACGGCGCAGGCGACCCAGGCCCTGTCGCGCTTCGACCTCGACTTCCAGGGCCTGGAGGTCCGGTCGGTCACCGTGGGCGGGCGCGCGGCGACCTGGACGTGGGAGGGCCAGGAGCTGGTCGTCACGCCGGCCCACCCCCTGCGCGAGGGCCGGCGGTTCACCGTCGAGGTGGTCTACGACGGGGTGCCCCAGACGCTGACGGACGAGCTGGGCGGCTCGGGCTTCTTCCACACCGACGACGGCGCCGTGGTGGCCGGGCAGCCGCACGGCGCGGCGACCTGGTTCCCCGCCAACGACCACCCGAGGGACGCCGCGTCGATCGACGTCTCGGTGACCGTCCCCGAGGGTCTGGAGGGCGTCTCCAACGGGGTGCTGTCCGGCTCGTGGACCGCGGACGGGTGGACGACGTGGTCGTGGTCGGCCGAGGAGCCCATGGCCACCTACCTGGTCACGCTGGCGGTCGGCGAGTTCGACCTGCGCGAGTACGAGGCCGGCGGCATCGCCTTCTGGGACGCCGTCGACCCCGACCTCGCCACCCTCGACCTCGACCCGGAGACGGAGGGACCGTCGGCCGGTGCGGTGGCCGACGCGGCGCTCGCCCGGCAGCCGGAGGTCATCGAGGCGGCCTCGGGCTGGTTCGGGCCGTACCCGTTCACGGCCGCCGGCGCGATCGTCGACGACGCGCCCGACCTGGGGTTCGCCCTGGAGACGCAGACCCGGCCGGTGTACGCGTCGAGCTTCTTCACCGACGCGGTCACCGCGGAGAGCGTCGTCGTCCACGAGCTGGCCCACCAGTGGTACGGCGACTAGGTCCGGCTCGACGCCTGGCGGGACATCTGGCTCAACGAGGGCCTCGCCACCTACGCCGAGTGGTTGTGGCTGGAGCGCGAGGGCCTCAGCACCCCGCAGGAGGTCTTCGACTCCCTCGCCTCGCTGCCCGAGGAGGACCTGGGGGCGGACTTCTGGGAGGTCACCATCGGGGACCCGGGCCCGGCCGCCGACCAGCTGTTCCACCCGGCGGTCTACCAACGCGGCGCGATGACGCTGCAGGCGCTGCGCAACCAGGTGGGCGACGACTCCTTCTTCCGGGTCCTGCGTGCGTGGGCCGCCTCCCAGGCCGGTCAGACGGGCACCACCGAGGAGTTCATCGCGCTCGCCGAGGGGGTGTCCGGCCAGCAGCTCGACGACCTGTTCACCGCCTGGCTGTTCACCCCGGGCCGGCCGGCCGGGCTGCCCGAGCCCGCAGCGGTGCCGGTTCCCTGACGGGAGCCGGTCGCGAGGTCGTCCGCGGGCACCGGTGCGCGTGCACCGGTGCCCGCGGCGGCCCCGATGAGTCCGGGCTGCGGGACCGGTCTGCACCCGTGAGACCCACGACCCCCTGGAGGCCGAGATGACCGCACCGCGGACGCACACCCTGGAGACGGCGGGCGCCGTCGTCACCTACGACGTCCGGCCGGGTGACGGGCCGCCGCTGCTGCTCGTCGGCTCGCCGATGGGCGCCTCGGGCTTCGCCTCGCTGGCCGCGCACTTCCCCGACCGCACGGTGGTCACCTACGACCCGCGCGGCGCCGACCGCAGCCGCCGCACCGACGGTGCTGCCGAGTCGACGCCGGAGGAGCACGCCGACGACCTGTCCCGGCTGATCACGGCGCTGGGCGCCGGGCCGGTCGACGTCTTCGCCAGCAGCGGGGGAGCGGTGAACGCGCTGGTGCTCGTGGCACGGCACCCGGAGCAGGTGCGCACGCTGGTGGCCCACGAGCCGCCGGCGGCCGCGCTGGTGCCCGACCGGGAGACGGCGCTGGCCGCCTCCCGGCGCGTGCGCGAGACCTACCAGCGCTCGGGCTTCGGGGCCGGCATGGCCGAGTTCATCCGGCTCGTGATGCACCGGGGCCCGGTGCCCGCGGACCTCGGGCCGACCCCGGACCCCGCGGCGTTCGGACTGCCCGCCGACGACGACGGCTCCCGCGACGACGTGCTGCTCGCGCAGAACATCGTCTCCTGCACCCACCACGAGCACGACGTCGACGCACTGCGGGCGGCGTCCAGCCGGATCGTGATCGCGGTCGGAGAAGGGTCCGCCGGGGAGCTGGCCCACCGCGGGGGCGAGGCGGTCGCCGAGCGGCTGGGGACGACGCCGGTCGTGTTCCCCGGCGACCACGGCAGCTTCCTCGACTCGGAGTACGGCCAGCCCGCGGACGTGGACGCGGTGGCCCGGAAGCTCCGCGAGGTGCTGGCGGCCGAGGACCGGGTCCCGGCGGGCGGTTGACCACCGGGCGGAGCCGGCAGGCGGGTGCGGTAGCCTGCTCCTGCAGCGATCGGGCGGTGGGAGCCGCCCGGCGCTCGGGCTGTAGCGCAGCTTGGTAGCGCACTTGACTGGGGGTCAAGGGGTCGCAGGTTCAAATCCTGTCAGCCCGACAGTGGAACCGCAGGTCAGAGGCGGGTCGGCCGTGAGGGCCGGCCCGCCTCTTGCACGACTACAGCAACGCGTACAGCAACGCGGCCTGGGGACAGCAACGGTCACCAGCGGAGCGCTTGGTCGAGCCGGTCGGCGGCCTCGCGCTGCTGGGCGGGGCCGACGTGGCTGTAGATGTCCGCCGTGATGGCGTACGACGAGTGGCCCAGGTGTTCCTGGACGACCTTGGTGTAGGTGCCGGCCGCCAGCAGGAAGCTCGCTGCGGAATGCCGAAGGGTGTGCGGGGTGACGCCGCGGAGGCCGCCTTGCTCCGCGAGGACCTCGAAGCGCCGTAGGACGTTGCGGGGTTCGAGCGGTGTCCCGACCTCGGTGGTGAAAACCAGCCCGTGCTCCTGGCAGGCTCCGACGGCCGTGCGCTGTTCCTCCAGTTGCCGGGTTCGGTAGGCCTGGAGCGTCTCGACGGCTGAGCGGGGGAGGGGCACGGTCCTGCGGGACTTGTCGGTCTTTGGTTCGTCGAGCTGCAGTCCCCGGGAGGTCCGGGAGAGGGTCCAGCGGACTCGCAGCAGTCCTGCTTTGAGGTCGACGTCGGACCAGTGCAGGGCGAGTGCTTCCCCGCGGCGCAGCCCGTTGGCGAGCATCAATCGGAACAAGGTCTCCAGCCGGTCGCCTCTGCTCGCCTCGAGGAGCGCATGCGCCTGTTCCGCGGTCAGGTGCGGCGCGTCCTTGCGTCGACGCCGGGCCGTCTCACTGCTGCCGCGGGGTTGCTGCGGATCAGTCCGTCGCGCGAGGCGATGTCCCGTGGGGGCGCAGCCGGGTCGCGCGAGCTGGAGGCAGGTTGGCCCACACCGTGGTGCTGCTGCCCCCGTAGCCGGCCAGGTGCGCGTGGACGGCGCGGTGCCGTGCCGCTTCGGCCGGCCCGGCGGTGAGGGCTCGGGCGGCGCGGCTGGCGCGGTAGCCGAACCAGGTGATGACCCCACCGGGTCCAGTGTGCTGCCGGTACCGGTCGACGATCGCTTGCACGTCGGCGAGGGCGAAGTTGGCGAACGGCAACGCCGAGACGATCACGTCGTGACCGGGGTCCAGGACCGCGTCCTGGATGCGGGCGTGCTGGACGGTCGTCGGCGTGCTGGCTGCGCGAGCCAGGTCGGTCAGGCCGGGGATGAACGCACCGTTGGCCTCCACCACGTCCAGCTGGCTGCCCGGCGTCAGCAGCCCCAGCAACGCCCGGGTGACCGGGCCGCTGCCGGCGCCGACCTCCAGGACGCGCAGGTCGGCGCCGGCCCGTTCGGCGACGGGCGCGCCCAGCGCCCGGGTCAGGGCCCGCCCGCTGGGCGCGATGGCCCCGGTCACCGCCGGTGCCGAGACGGCCTGGGCCAGGAGCACCAGCCGCCTGAGCAGCGCGACCGCCGGTGGGCAGGACAGAACGGTCACGGGTTGCCCTCCCCGGGGCCGGCCGGTGTGGGGCGAGCTAGACGCTGGTCGGTGGGCTGCAGGACCGCGGCGACAAGGGCGCGGGTGCGCAAGTGTGCCCCGGCCAGGTGGGCGAGGTCGCCCATCATGTCGGCGAAGGCCTGCCTGCTGGGGTAGCGGACCAACAGCACGCTGTCCCACACCTGCTCGTCGGCGGCGACCAACGGCGTCCTGCCGTCGCCCCAGCACAGGGGTTCGGTGCCGTAGCGGCCGCTGATGGTCTGGGTGTGGGCGATGTAGGCCAGGTAGTCGGCCCGTCCGGTGTCGGGGACGTACCGGAGCAGGTTGAGCATGATGACGGGGCCGCCGGGGTCCTCGGCGAGGAACTCCTCGAGGGCGTCGTCGGTCATGTCGATCACGACGCGGCCTCGATGTCACGTCCGGCGGCCGGGGTGCCCAGGCCGGTCATGCCGGTCAGCCGCAGGGACAGGTCCCAGATGCGGGCGGCCTGCTCCCGGTCGGCCAGTCGGCCGTACAGGGGCTGCTCGGCCGGTGCGCCCCCGAGGTTGCGGGGGCCGCTGGGGCCGAAGAACCGGCCGCCGTCGGCGGCCGGGTCGGTGGCGGCCAGCAGCGCGGGCAGGCCCGCGGTCTCCACGGTGCCGACCAAGATCCCGCGGGCGGACATGACCCGGATGAGCCGGCGGCCCAGGGTGTCCCGGGACCGGCCGACCTCGGGTCTGGCGGCCAGCAGCGCGGTGGGTGCGATGCCCGGGTGGGACAGGTTGCTGGTGATGCCCCACCCGGCGGCCTTGCTGCGCCGGTCGAGCTCGAGCCCGAACAGCCCGAACGCGATCTTGGAGGAGCTGTAGGCCTTCATGCCGTCGTAGGACCGCTCCCAGTCCAGGTCCTCGTAGTGCACCGCGCCCTGGTTGGCCGCGACGCTGACCTGGGACACCACGCGGGCGCGACCGGCGACCAGCAGCGGGTGCAGCTGCCCGACGAGGGCGACGTGCCCGAGGTGGTTGGTGCCGAACTGCAGCTCGTGCCCGTCGACGGTGGTCTGCCGCTCCGGTGGGGTCATGACGCCGGCGTTGAGGATCAGGATGCCGACCGGGACGCCCTCGGCGCGCAGCGTGGCGCCCAAGGCGGCGACGGACTCCAGCGAGGACAGGTCCATCGTCCGCAGCGACACCTGCGCGTCCGGCACGGCCGCCTCGATCGCGGCGAGGGCGGTGCGGCCCTTGTCGGGGTTGCGGACGGGCAGCACGACCTCGGCGCCCGCCGCCGCGAGACGGGTGGCGATGTGCCGGCCAATGCCGTCGCTGGCGCCGGTGACGACGGCGCGGCTGCCGGTCATGTCGGGGAGGGTGATGTCGATCGGGGTGCGGGCCACGGGGACCTCCAAGGTCGCGGTCGAGCGGGTCACCGACGACACTGCGCGCACTCCGACGCCGCATCCACGGCCTGTTGATCCGTGGCTGCACAGGCCGAGCCTGGCGCCGGAGAGGGGGATCGACAGGTCCTGCCTGTCCGGGTCCACGGCCGGTACGAAGGTCGAGACACCGGGAGCAGGACGAAGGAGAGCGCGTGGACATCGACCGCAGCGGGCTGGCGGAGTTCCTGCGTACCTGCCGAGAGTCGCTGCAGCCCGAGGACGTCGGCTTGCCGCGGGGTCAGCGCCGACGGACCAGCGGGCTGCGCCGGGAGGAGGTCGCGTCGCTGAGCCACATGTCCGCGGACTACTACGCCCGCCTGGAGCGACAGCGCGGCCCGCAGCCCTCGGAGGGCATGGTCGCCGCGATCGCGCAGGGCTTGCACCTGTCGCTGGACCAGCGCGACCACCTGTTCCGGCTGGCCGGGCACCATCCACCGGCTCGGGGCGCGGAGAGCCAGCACGTCGGCCCGGGCATCCTGCGCGTCCTGGACCGGCTCGCCGACACCCCGGCCGAGGTGGTGACCGAGCTGGGGGAGACCCTGCGGCAGACCCGGATGGGCACCGCCCTGCTCGGGGACGCCTCGCTGCGCACCGGCCCGAGTCGGAGCCTGGGCTACCGATGGTTCACCGACCCCGCGGCCCGGAACCTGTACCACCCCGACGACCACGCGTTCCTGTCCCGCACGTGGGCCTCGGGGCTGCGGGAGGTCATCGCGCGCCGAGGCCCGCGCTCCCGGGCCGCCGCGCTGGCCGAGGACCTGCTGACCCGGAGCGAGGAGTTCCGTGAGGTCTGGGCCACCCACGAGGTCGGGCTCCGACCGGGACCGGTCAAGCGGTTCATCCACCCGCAGGTCGGACTGCTGGAGCTGCAGTGCCAGACCCTGTCAGACCCGCAGCAGGCCCACTCGCTACTGGTCTACACCGCGGAACCCGGCAGCGAGACCCACGAGAAGCTGCAGCTGCTCTCAGTCGTCGCTACCCCCTGACCGCCCCCACCCCGTGCTCGAGAAGGCACGGGTGTCCCCGGACGACCTGATCAGCACGGCTCGGGCGGCGTCACGCCCACCGGCGCCTCGCCACCCCCACCCGGCCGGGTCATCCCATGGCATCGTCCGGCTCACTCTGCGCGGCCCAGGAGCCTGGAGTAGCGTCGCCGGGATCCAGCCGGATCGAGGCCGCGATGCCAGCTCCGCCGTCGTGCCCGGAGGGACCGCCGGTGAGCGCGCTCCCGCCGTTCCGGGACAGGGTGCACGCAGTCCGGCCGGGGAGCCCTGCGGCGTCGAGGGCGCCACCGGGCAGGACCGCTGCGTCCGATCCCGTCGGGGGCCCACGGTCGGGCCCCGCAGGAGTACTCCACCCAGGCAGTCGATGCGACCGCGCGCCTGTTGTGACGTCATCGGCGCACCCCGCTTGCGCCACCACCAGCCAGGTCAGGAGATCCGCCAGTGACCGCTGCAACGACGACACCGACCGTCGAGGAATGGGTTCGCTCGTTCACCGACGCCACGGACCGAGACCCCGAGATCCAGGCCCACGGCAAGTACTTCACCTGTGGCTATCTGCTCGACATGGCCGATCACCACTTCGTGGTGCGGATGACGTCGGGGAAGGTGGCTGAGCTCGCCATCGACCCCGGACCGCTGGACGTCGGCTACCAGTTCGCGATTCGTGCCGGCGCCGAGACGTGGCGCGGGTTCGGCACCGAGGTCCCCGCGCCGATGTTCCACGGCATCTGGGCGGCGACGTTCCGCCGGGACATGAAGCTCGAGGGCGACGTGCTCGTCCTGATGCAGAACCTGCGCTGCATCACCCGCCAGATCGAACTCCTGCGCACCGTCGGTGTGCCCGTCTGAGTTGGAGGCCCTCATGCCACGCATCTCGCCGGTCACCGGTCACTACGTGACCGTCGACGTCGACGACGTCCAGTACAAGGTCTTCTACCTCGAGAACGGCACCGGTCAGCCGTTGCTGTGCCAGCACACCGCCGGGTGCCACAACCACCAGTGGCGGGGGCTGCTGGAGGACGAGGAGATCACCGCCGATCACCGGGTGATCGCCTACGACCTGCCCCGGCACGGCAAGTCGGACCCGCCCGAGAACACGGAGTGGTGGAAGGAGGAGTACCGGCTCACTGCCGAGCACTACACGAAGTTCATCGTCGCGCTGTGCGATGAGCTGGAGCTGGAGCAGCCGATCTTCATGGGCTCCTCCTTCGGCGGGAACGTGGCGCTGCAACTGGCGCTGCGGTACCCGGACCGCTTCCGTGCCGTGATTCCGGTCGAGGCCGCCGACTACTCGCCGGGCTTCTACCTCGACTGGTGGCAGCACCCGCACGCCAACGCGGCGCAGGTGTGCGCGAGCGGGGTCTGGGACCTGATGGCTCCGCAGTCGCCGGAGGCCGACCGTTGGAAGACCTGGTTCTACTACTCGCAGGGCTCCGAGGCGTTCAAGGGCGACCTGTACTTCTACTCGGTCGACCACGACCTGCGGGACAAGCTCGACCAGATCGACGGCGACCGGTGTCCGGTGGTCATGCTGACCGGCACGTATGACTACCTGACCACCCCGGAGGACGGACGCCGGACCGCCGGACAGATCAAGAACGGCGAGTTCATCGAGATGGAGGACATCGGCCACTTCCCGATGAGCGAGAACCACGAGGTCTTCCGCCGGTACTTGCTGCAGGCACTGGACCGGATCGGCTCTCGCGCCGGAGCGCAGGCCTGACCCGGGAACCCCCGGCGAGGGCCCGGGCGTTCGCGCCCGGGCCCTCGCGCGCCCGAGCGGCCGGCCAGGCTCCAAACCGGCATAGCCACCCCCGGGATAGCCGGCCCGTCCCGGTGTGTCGAGTGGCTGGGTCCCTCCTGAGATGCCAGTGCGCTGGGGTGCCGCGCCTGCACCGTGCCCGGCATGGCGTACTCGAGCGAACTCACCGAGGAGGGTGGCCGCGCCGGTTGTGAGTCGACGGCCACGCGGTCGCCGCGCTCGCCGTCGCACCGCCCTGCCCTCGGGGCGGGAGCCGCGCGGTGACGCCGGTCAGCCGCTGGGCGCGGCAGGCGCTCGACAAGAAGGGTCGAAAGTCCTGGTGCGGAGCAGTGTCGCTCCACCTACGGTGCGCACTAGCGCCGGTAGCTTCAGGAGGAGACATGTCAGAGAAGCAGGACCACGTCCCCGGAGCTGTCGTCCGGATCAGCGAGATCGTGGGCAGTTCGCCGAACTCCTTCAGCGACGCCGTGCGCAACGCCGTCCAGGCAGCGGCGCAGACCGTCCGCGGCATCCGTGGCGTCGAGGTGATCGGCAGCAACGCCGACGTCGACGAGAACGGCAACCTGTCCCTCTACAAGGTGCACTGCAAGATCGCCTTCGTGGTGGAGCGGTAGATCCCACCGCTTGCAGGCGATCGTGCAGGACCGTCGGCCGGTGCCCGGCGGTGCCATGAAGCCACTGGGAGTGAGTGCCCGTCAGTCCGCCGTCCCGGGGACGAGCCCCGCGTGCACCTCCGAGCCCCCCCGGACGGCACAACCGATCGTGCGTACTGGCGCTCAGTGCACAGTGAGCACATGGCCGAGGACCGCGGCGCGCGCCGACGGGCCAGTGCCGGCGTCACGTCACCGCTCCGCCTGGGCCGGGGCGACTCGGGCGAGGCTCAGGTATGTCCGATGGTGCAGACGCCGCTGGTGGAGCTGCTGACCCTCATGCTTGTGTCACCCTGCTCGCCGACGCCGGCTCTCAGGGCCTGAGCGCGCAGACCGCCGGCGCGGTCATGACCCCGGCGGCCGGCCCGGCGGAAGAACCAGCTGCCGGTCCCGCCCGCCCTCGCCGCGGCGCACCAGGCCGAACGCCAGGCCCCGCGGCGCAGGGGATCCGCGTTGAGCACGGCATCAGCCACCTGAAGAACTGGCGAGCTCTGACAGCGGTGTTCAGGTGACTTGTCGGGTGCGGTAGCCGGCGTGTGAGAACCAGCCGGCGGCATCGGCGGCGGTGACGGCTGCCAGGGCGGCGATCGTGGCGTCCAACGCTGCCCGGGTGCGCGCGGCGGCCGCCTTGACCAACGCCTTGAGCCTGCTGAACGCCTCCTCGACCGGAGACAGGTCCGGCGAGTAGGCCGGCAGGGACACCAGCTCACCCCCGGCGGCGTACACCAGCTCGCGGATTCGCTCCGGCTGGTGCGCTCCGACGTTGTCCACCACGATCACCGTTCCGGCAGGCAGCGCGGGCAGCAGGATGCGTTCGAGGTAGGTGGCGAACACCGCGGTGTCGGTGCCGCCCTCCACCGTCATCGCCGGACTCATCCCGGCCAGGCTCACCCGGGCCAGCAGCGTGGTCACCGGCCCGCGGTTGCGCGGCACCGCCCCGCGGGCCCGCATCCCACGCGCCGCCCGGGCCCCCCGGCGGGTCGTCGAGGTGTGCGGGCCGCACTCATCGACGAACACCAGCCGCGCCGGATTCACCCCGCTCATCTGCTCGCGCCACCGAGCCCGCGCGTCCTCGTCGCGCTCGGTGGCGCTCGGGCCTTCTGCTTCAGCGGCCGCCCCGCCCGCCGCCGACGCCCGCCCGGGGTCAGCTCCGTGCCGGGTTCGGGCGGCAGGCCGGCGATCGCCGGCGACATGCTCGCCAGCGACACCGGCTCACCGCTGGCGGCGAGGAACGCCGCCACGTGCTCGGCCAGCGTGGCATCGGCCGCGGCGTCCAGCCGAGCGGGCAGCCAGGCCAGCAGCCGGCGGCGCACCGTCGGCTCCCGGCCCGTGCCGCTGCTCGCTCGCCGCCAGAATGCCGGTCGCCCGCCGGCGGGCCAGGTACCGCTCCACGCTCCGCAACGACACCCCGAACACCGCCGCCGCCTGCGACTGGGTCAGCCCCGCATCGACCGCGGCCACCACCCGCTCCCGCAGATCCATCGAGTACGCCCGCACACCGGGCGGGATACTCCGTCAGCCGTCAGCCGTCAGCCGTCAGCCGTCAGCCAACCAGCACACCGCTGTGACGCGTCACTTCGGCCGACGCGACCACCTGGACGCCATCCTGCCCGCGAGCGCCGGACTGGTCTCCAGCTAGGAACGAACCATCCAGCCCACGAACTTCGTCGCCAACCGAAAGCTCTGACGGCCGAGTCAGTCGCAAGATGCGAAGCAGGGCCGATTCATCCCCTCGGAGTTGCTCAGGCAGCTTCTACACCGGAGCGGTTGGGGTCTTGGCTGGCCGCACAGCGCGCCGCAGGTAGCTCGTTCGCGCAGCAACGGCTGCACGGGAGACCTCGGCGTCCGGTGCGAAGAGCTCGAAGCCGTGGAATCCGCCCGCCCAGGAGTGAAGCTCGATCGGCACGCCAGCCTGTGCCAGCCGCGTTCCGTAGTCGAGGATCTCGTCCCGGAAGACCTCCGACGAGCCGGTCTCCAGATAGGTGGGCGGCAGTCCGCTGAGGTCTGTTGCTCGGGCCGGGGCAGCGTACGGGCTGACGTCTGGTCCGCCGACGGTGTCGCCGAGAATGGCTGACCAGCCGGTCCGGTTGGTGGCGCGGTCCCACAGGACATCCTCGAACTTGCTCGAGATCGTGGTCTCCCGGTCATCGATCATCGGGTAGATGAGGATCTGGTGGGCCAGGGCGGGACCGTTCCGGTCGCGGGCCATCAGCGCCGTGGCCGCGGCCACGCCACCTCCACCGCTCTTGCCGAAGATGAAGATGCGGTCGGCCTCGATTCCGAGGTCGGCAGCGTGCTCGGCCGTCCAGACCAGGCCGGCGTAGGCATCCTCGACTTGGGCCGGATGCGGATCCTCCGGTCCGACACGAGGCGCCACGCTGATCATCACGACCCCCAGGTCGGCGATCCAGTCCAGCTCGAGGTCGGTGATCGCCAGCCGGGTCGACCGGAGGATCTTGCCGCCGTTGGCCGTGTAGTAGAGGCATGGGAGGGGGCCGGTGCGCCCGGCCGGCCTCAGGATGAGAGCCGGCAGCTCGGGTGCTCCCTCGGGGCCGGGGATGGAGCGCTCCTCGACTTCGATGGTCCCGCCGCGACGGAGGAAGTCGTCGGTCGGCTGATCGGCCAGGAAGAGTTCCCGCAGGTGCGGGATCTGATCCGGTGTCACGTTCGTCCACGTCAGCCCAGCCTCGACCAGCGTCGGCCACACGGCCTCGAGTTCTGGATCGATCGGCGGGTGGGGTTCCACAGCCGTCATCTCAGACGTCCTCTGCTCGACAGTGACTCAGAGATCACCAGGTAGCGACGAGAACCTACTCCTGAGAACTCGCTCCAGGCGCCGTGAGACCCGCGTGCGTAGCCCCAGGTCGCGGCGGAGGTAGCCGCCCATGAGAAGGCGCCGCATCAGCTAAGGGCGGGCCGTGTGCGCCGCCGAACCTCAGGCCGAGGGAGGTGGCCCCCACGACGTCGGCCTCCTGCACCGAATGTCGCTGGTAGTCCGACCTGTGCCGTTCTGTGCGTCTCAGGCGCTGCCGTCTGAATGTGGCCCCCGGCGGGCTGCGGCTGACCTGCTCCGCTCGCCGCTGAGTGGGTGGAGCGGCGCGGCTTCGCCGACCAGCTCCCGACGATCACGAGGTCTGGACGCCGAGCCGTCACCCCTGTCGGGCGGCACGGAGTCGTTCTCCCGTTGCCACGCCCATGACGGTCGCGAGGAACAGGAGTTCCACCCCGGGAGAGCGCTAGGAGGTGGGCGGCTGGTAGTTCGGCTGCACCTGGCCCGCCGCGTCGACCTCCTCGGGGGTCATGAGGACGACGGTGCGCACGCTGGCGGCGCCACTGCCGTTCACCGTGAGCGCGGCGGCGGTCGCCGTCCGGGTGTCGGGCAGCTCGACGATCGAGTAGACGTCGTCGGACCCGAACGCGAAGTCGAAGCTCTCCACCCGACCGCCCAGCTCCGAGACCATCGTCTCGATGGCGGCTCGGCGAGCGGTGCCGCCGGCCGTCAGGAGCGCCTTCGAGCCCTGCGGTGAGTAGTTGCCGATGAACAGGTAGCGAGGCATGGCGCCTCCTCACTCAGCCCCCGCGCGGCGCGATGCTCCCGCCGGTGACGGCCGGCGACAACGGGGGCTGCGGCGGCGGAGCGGTCTGCGGCGTGCCGGCAACGGACGGTCAGATCTCGTTGGCCGGGCGGGGCCGCGCACCCCCAGCTGCCGCCCGTGCCTGACCTCCTCCCGGCTCCGCCGCCCGCCATCCTTCCTGGTGCGGCGTTCCTCGACGAGGGGTTGAGTAGAGACCACCGAAGGTGGCGCCGTGGTGGTGATCGACCATCCCGAAGCTGCTGCTCACTCGCCCGCCGCCCAGGATCAGTGCTCTCAGCTGATCGCCGCGGTGGCCAATCCGCCGCCGGAGCGGCTGATCCGTAACGGCGCCGGGCGAGTTGGTCGCCGCCAACGCCACAGGTGCGGCGGTGTGGACCCTCGATGCGCTGACCGCCGCGGCCCGTGCGGCCGGCATCGACATCGCCGGGTCCCAGGTGCGCCGGATCCTGCTGGCCGAAGGCGTGCGCCAGCGACGTCCCCGCTCGTGGGCCACCAGTCCCGATCCGGGGTTCGGCCCGCAAGGACGCGGGTCGTGGACTCCTACACGCACCCGCCGGCGGACACCACGGTCGTCGCCGCCGACGTACTCGGTCCGGTCATGCCGCGCACCTTCCACCCGCCGCCGAGCTGAACCCGGATGGCCACCGGGTCACAGCGCCGTTGACCTTCAGCCGAACGCCGGTTCCTGGGGCTGTTCACCTCCGGCGCCCACACCGAGAGCGTGCGGCGCGCCCCCGTCGTGTCGAGCAGCAGCCGCAGCACCACCTCATTGCGGCGGCCGAGGAGGACGGCGTGGTCGAACACGCGGGCCGGCCGCGGGGATCGCGCAGATCTTGAGCAGCGCGGCGATCTCCTCGTCGATGAGGATCTGCAGCGGTCCTCCGGTGGTCCGGGGATCTCGAGGCCGTCGGTCAGGGCGACCTCCAGTTCTCCTCCAGCCTCCGACCAGCGGCTGACCGCCCGCACTTCTCGGCTGTCCGGCTGGATCGTCCGCGTCGCCTCCGCGGCGGCCGGCGGCAGGTCATCGGGCTGGTGAGCGCTGTGCCAGCCCCACGAGGACGCCAGGATCAAGCGTCTTCGCTGGTCGGATGCCTGACGCGGCTGGGCTGCACCCGCCTCGGCTCGCCGGGCATCCTCAGGGCGCGAACGTCGACAGCGCTGGTTCACGGTCGCAGAACTGCAGGTGGCGGAAAGCATGGGCGGTGACTTGTCGGGCGAGTCGTTGCCTCTCCACGCCCGCGTACGCGCGCACCCACCGTGCTCTCTGAACCCGGGGACATCGGGACGGCCCTGCAGCGATGCGGCACCACGTCTGCACGCTCTGTCTCCACGTACTGGGTTTCGCTACGTTCGTGGTCTCAGCTCCACCGTCTGGGCGGTGCGACATGCACGAGAACCAACACGACGTCATCGTCGTCGGAGCCCGGTGTGCCGGATCCTCCACCGCGATGCTGCTGGCCCGCTACGGATACAGGGTTCTACTCGTCGACCGTTCGACCTTCCCCAGCGACACCGTCTCCACCCATCTGATCCATCCCCCGGGCGTGGCGGCGCTGCAGCGCTGGGGCCTCCTCGACCGGGTCATCACCACGGGATGTCCACCGATCGACACCTACGCGTTCGACTTCGGGCCCTTCACGCTCTCCGGGTCACCGGGGGACGCGGACTTCCCGGTCGCGTACGCCCCGCGGCGGACAGCGCTGGACGAGCTGCTGGTCGATGCGGCAGCCGAGTCGGGCGCCGAGGTCCGGGAGGGCTTCACGGTCAACGAACTGGTCACCGAGAACGGCGCAGTCGTCGGCATCCGCGGCCACGGCAGGAACGAGCGCCGCACTGTCGACGAGCGCGCCCGAGTGGTGGTCGGCGCGGACGGCCTGCACTCGCTCGTGGCCCGCCTCGTGCGACCGGAGCAGTACCACGAGCACCCGCCGCTGCTGTGCGGGTACTACGCCTACTGGAGCGACCTGCCGATGGACGGCCGCTGGGAGGCGTACGACCGCCCGAATCGTGCCTTCGCCGCATGGGCCACGAACGACGACCTGACGCTGGTCATCGCCGGCTGGCCGTACCGCGAGTTCGAGGCCAACAAGAAGGACCTCGAGGGCAACTACCTGCAGACGCTCGCACTGGCTCGGCCGTTCGCCGAGCGGCTGCGCACGGCCACCCGCCAGACCCGCCTCGTCGGCGCCGTCGTGCCCAACTTCTTCCGCAAGCCCTACGGGCCCGGCTGGGTCCTGGTGGGCGACGCCGGGTACAACAAGGACTTCATCACGGCGCAGGGCATACAGGACGCCTTCCACGACGCGGAACTGTGCGCCACCGCCGTGCACGAGACCTTCTCCGCGGGGCGTCCGTTCGACGCCGCCCTGGGCGAGTACCAGTCCCGACGGGATGAACGGGTCCTCCCGATGTACGAGTTCACCTTGGATCTCGCGGCTCTGGAACCGCCGCCGCCTGAGCTCCGGCGCCTGCTCGCCGCCGTCCACGGCAACCAAGAGGCGATGGACCGGTTCGCACGGGTCAACGCCGGGGTCGAGTCACCAGCGGACTTCTTCGCACCGGACAACGTCGACCGCATCCTGGCCGCAGCCGAGCAGCCACCGGGTCATCGCGCGTCGGACGGCCCGGGCGCGGTCAGCTGACCAGCGGTCAGCTCACTCGAGCACGGTCCGGCGACATCCGCCGAGTGCGCGGGAGCTGCTCGCTCCAGGCTCCACCACAGGCAAGCCGCAGGTCGACAGCCCAGGCATCTCCGCTGGTCCGCGCCCTCGCGCAACTGGGTTGCACCCGCATCGGCTCGCCCGGCGTCTTCGGGCAGCGAGCACCAGAGGCGCTGTTCAGAGCCGCGACACCGCAGTTGGCGCAGGAGCGAGAGCAGATGAGTCATCGGGTGAGTTCTCGCGCCTCGAATCCGCGTGGACACACCGCCCTTGCCGCCACACCCGCCGCTCACGGAGATCGTCATCGGCGGCGGATGGCGCGGGTTGCGGTCGAGCGCGGTGGTGGCCAGCAACCCCGGACCGCAGCCCGAGCGGTGCAGCATCCGCTGGAGGCGGGTCGTCGCCAGCCCGGCCGGCTCCGCGATGGTGCTCGGTCAGTTCTGCGAAGGACTGCTCAGACGCGACCACACCGGTCCACCGGGTCGAGCTCGGGGGCGGGCAGTGATTGAGGTCCCGGCCTCGAGGGAGTGGTCCGATGGGCAGGGGGTGGAACACCATGACGTCTGCGCGGCGCCGGCCAGGCCCCGGTGCGCGGTGACCGCCCCACGTGGCGGCGGCCCCAGCAGCCACATCACGGCTCAAGACGTGGGGAGGGCGTCGTGACCACCCGTCTCACCTATCCGCCCAAGCCCCGGCCGGGTGATCGGGTGGCGGTGCTGTCGCCGTCGGCTGCGCTACCGGCGGTCTTTCCGATCCCGTTCGAGCTGGGTCTGCGCCGGTTGCGGACGGAGTTCGCGCTGGACCCGGTGGAGTTCGCGACCACCCGCATGCTGGGAGCGTCTCCGCAGCAGCGAGCGGAGGACCTGCACGCCGCCTTCGCCGATCCCCAGATCGCCGCGGTGCTGATCAGCATCGGTGGAGACGATCAGCTCAAGGTGTTGCGCCATCTCGATGCGCAGCTGCTGGCCGCGCATCCCAAGCCGGTGTTCGGCTACAGCGACGCCACCAACCTGCTGCACTACCTGTGGCGGCTGGGGATCGTCGGGTACCACGGCGGCGCGGTCATGGTCCAGTGGGGCCGACCGGGGGCGATGCACCCGCTGACCCGGGAGTCGCTGCGCCGGGCGCTGTTCGAGCCGGGGGAGTGGGAGCTGCCGGAGCCGGACGCCTTCACGGACGCGGATCCGGACTGGGCCGAGCCGGCCGCCCTGACGACCGCGCCCGTGCTGGAGCCCGCCCCGGCCTGGTCCTGGTATGGCCCCGCACGGCGGGTCAGCGGTCCGGGCTGGGGAGGCTGCCTGGAGATCATCGACTTCCAGCTGCGCACCGGCCGCTGGATGCAACCGGATGAGGAGTACGCCGGCGCGGTGCTGCTGTTGGAGACCTCCGAGGAGTTGCCCTCGGCGAGCTTCGTGGCCCGGGTGCTGATGTGCCTGGGCGAACGGGGCCTGCTCGGCCAGTTCGCCGCCGTGCTGGTCGGCCGGGCGAAGGCCCGCTTCCTCGGGACGCCGCACCCTCCTGAGCAGCGGCAGGCCTACCGGGAGCAACAGCACCAGGCCGTGCTGGCAGCGCTGACCGAGTACGCGCCGGATGCGGTTGTGGTGCTCGACGTGGACTTCGGCCACACAGACCCCCAGCTCGTTCTTCCGCACGGCGGCGAGATCACCGTCGACGGCCGGGCCCGGAAGATCACCGTCCGGTACTGACGCTTCCCCACGGACTCAACCGCCGGGGCCGAAGCCGCCTGTCGCGTCCGGAGACGAGCGACCTCGTGCATGGTTGGGACTGCTGCAGCTCCGGTTGACGGCGGTTGGGACTGATCATGCCGCGACGGCGGCGTCTTGGTCGATGACGGCGAGTTCGTACTCGACCGGAGTGAGCGTGCCGAGCCCGCGCTGGCGCCGTCGGCGGTTGTAGGTGTGCTCGATCCAGAACACGACCGCGTTGTGGAGCGCGTCGCGGGTGCGCCAGCGCCGCCAGTCGAGGATGGTCTTCTGCAGCAGCGCCCAGAACGACTCCACTGCGGCGTTGTCTCCGGCGGCGGCGACGCGACCCATCGAGCCCTGCAGCCCGGCGGCGGCCAAGACCGCGCGAAAGGTCCGGGCACGGAACTGGACGGATTCAAGTGGTCCTCGCAACACCTTGAGCGTGGAGGTGCGTGTGGGGAGACCGGCTGGGTGAATGGAGGATCAGCCGTCGTACGCCTGGCTCGCCCCGAATTCAGCCTCCGCAGGGGTGAAGCCCTCGAAGACCAGCTGGTCAACGAGGCCTTGGCGGGAGAACGAGGTGTATTCGAGGTACTGCGCAGCCTTCAAGGCGGCCTGCTGGTTCCAGTCCACACTCAGCTGGTCGACGGCCCAGGTGGCGTCCGCGTCGATGTTGCGACGGGGGTGCTCACCGTCGGCGGCGCCTCATCGGGGACTCCTCGGGGAGCACTACACCGAGGTCCTCTCGTCTGGCGGGCACCCGAGCTGACCGCGGATCAGTGGCGCCCTCCTGACCACCATCATCCCTCCGGCGCGGTTGTCCACCGCGATGCGCCACGGTTCCATACAGCGCTTCACCTGCGCAGATGTACCAAGGCGGACCGTGGTGGATCCGCTTCGCACGTCTGGGATCCATGAAGTTGGCGCCCTTCCTTGGGGGCCCTGTGTTGTCTGGCGCTCCGAGGTCAGTAGTCCAATCCGGAACAGGCGCTGGGCGCTGCGCAGCTCGGCCTTCAGCTCTGCCATCAGCCGCGCAGATCGCCTGAAGCTGCGCGGCGATGCGTGGCTCGGCCGAGCGCAGGAGGCGGATGTCGTCGAGGTCGAGACCCGCAGCTCCGAGGGGAACGCGCGGTCCATCGAGATGTCGCTACCGGGCTCGGGCGTGTCCCGGGGCTCGCCGTAGCGGATCTGGCGCCCCCACTGGTCGGCCATGCGTTCGAAGACGTCAGCCCGCAAGGCCTACGCCGATCAGGCCGGCGACGGTAGGTGAGCCGGCCGGCGCAGGTCACACCCTCGGTGTGACCTCGCCCACCCACGCCGGCGTCCTGCGGTGCACCCATCGGTCCCGGACCGCCCACCACGCGCACCCGGCGCCGATCAGCACCGGCGGCAAGCCCAGTAGCTGCCACCAGGTCACCGCGCCATCCCGTCCTGCCCGCGGTCATGGTGCCGTCGGTGTCGGCCGCTTTCCCCGTGGCGGTCGGCACCGCCTCACGCCGCGGTCGGACGACAGGTCCTCGACCTCGCCGATGCCGGCCGCGGCGCGTGATCCGGCCGGGTGCCGCGTCGCGCCTCGCCTACCGATGCGCCGCGTAGCGGTTGTCCACCGGCGCTCCCGCGGACGTCCGGCGGAGAGACAGTCGTCGACTCGTCACCTGGCACCCGCGCGGCTCTGTGCCGAGCGATGCCCGTCTTGTGCCTGGCGGGTGTTGCGGTTTGGGTGAAGGCGCTGTCCGCTCCACCGGATTGCTCCTTGCGTGCCACAAGATGAAGGAGAGCGCCTGTGAACAAGTCCGACCTCATCGCCAAGATGACCGAGCGGCTCAACGGGGATCGCACGACGGCCGTGGCTGCCGTCAACGGAGTGCTGGAGGAGATCGAGGGCAGCGTCGCCCGCGGTGAGCGGGTGTCGTTGAGCGGGTTCGGGACCTTCGACCGCCGCGAGCGGGCGCCACGTCTGGGACGCAACCCGCGAACCGGGGAGGCGATCCGGGTGGGCGCGTCCGTGATCCCGGTCTTCCGCGCCGGCACCGGGTTCAAGACCATGCTCACCCAAGCCGACGGCGTGGCGATGTCGCCCGGGTCGGCGGCCGCCGAGGGCGGCGTTGCGAAGGCCGCGGACGAGAGATCGCAGGCCACCACATCCGGATCCCCTGTGGGAACGGTCGTGGTTGCCACGGACGCAGCTGCGGACGGCAGGAAGAAGGCCGGCAAGAAGGCAGCCAAGAAGGCACGGGACCAGGCTGCGGAGAAGGGCAGCAAGAGCGCGCGCAAGGCGGCGAAGAAGAAGGCACGAAAGAAGGCGGCCAAGAGTCTTCACTGACTCCAATGGCGCATCCACTGCCGTGGCTCGGCTAGGGCAGCGCATCGGCGGTCGGTGTGGGCCCGTGGCTGCGGGACCGTGTGCCGGTGCATGTTGACGGGGTGCTCCTCTCGATCAGGAGCGGACCTCGAACGGCCCGCGGCGCGGGCGGTCGCCGGTGAGCGTCCGCGTCGTGGCCGCCAGCGGCGGTTGGCTCGCCGACGTCGTCGACGTCGCCGATGCCGCAGTCGAAAGTCCGCCGGTGCCAGCCGACGACCGCGACCCGGCCGAGGGGGCCTGGGCCCGCACCGCGCTCCCCGGCTGGGCCGGGCGCGCACGGTTGGATGGTCGACGACGGCCGCGAGCACGTCTGGACGTGCGTCGAGGCAGCCCGAGCGTTGACCAATCCACCCACTCGCCCAGCAGGGCGGTCAGCCGGCATCGCGTGGTCACGGGCCCGTGTCAACGCTGATGCGGGCTGCGGCCGCCGGAACCCACTCGTGACCTGCATCGAGTCCCTCAGCGGTAGCCGCAGCACGCCAGGTGGCTGCCGCGGTCCCGAGCGGCTGGCCCATCGCTCGATCCCTCGCCAGCTCGTGCACCGCGAGCGCCTACAGCCGCAGCTCAAGCGGTAGGTCCGCCAGCAGGGACCTCCAGTCGTCCTCCACCCATGCGGTCGCGCCCCTGATAGGCGACCCGTGCCGCTCAATCAGTCAGGATCACCCGCACGAGGAGCCGAAGCGGGACCATCGTCTCCGTCTCGGGAGCACTGACGGCCTTCACCATCGATCGGGTCAGCACGCCGGCCGCGACGGCCGCGGCGGCTGCGATTGCCGAGCGGAGCAGACGGTGGCTGCGATTCACGGCGGCCTCCTGGGGGAGGGGTGTGCCCGATTCCTGCTCCGACGGCTGGTTCGCCTCCATGGCGTCACAGGTCCACACGTCGTGCACGCGGTGTGTAACACGTGGTCCTGGGGCTCCCGCAGCGACGACGACGCTCGACCTGGTCCGGGACTGCTGCACGAGCAGGTGAACATCCTTCCAGCGGCGCCTCTCGGCACCACAGATCAGCTGTCACCTGCTCGTGCAGCAGTCCCGTTCGAGTCCTCTCAGCTCTACCCGGGGTGCTCCGGCGCTGTAGGGGACGCCTGCCCCGTGCGCTCGGTCGCGGGAGCTGGCTGCCGAAGCCGCGGAACCGCAACCGGAACCGCAACGCGACTCGGACTCTTACGGACGGTCGCGTATTCCACCGGACGCCGCGCCCCTTGCCACCTGGGCAAATAGGACGCAGGCGAACTTCCATGGACGGGGAGAAGTTGCCTGGGGGTCAGGGGGTCGCAGGTTCAAACCCTGTCAGCCCGACAGAGCAGGTCAGGGGCCGTTCCGGAGGGATCTGGAACGGCCCTGGGCGGCCCTTCGATCAACGCTGTGACCACCATCGTTGCCATCGGCGGCCCGCACCCGGGCCTGACGACTGTGCCGCCCGGTGGCGCCTTCGGCGAGCCGTGCGCCGTGTCCGGCACCGCCCCGGCCTCCATGATCCCCAGCATCGCCTCCCAGAGACCTGGTCGGCGAGCACCAGCAGGACGGCGTCACCTCTGCTGACGCCCTGGGTGGCGAGGTGTCGATCGTGTCGCCGGATGCGGACCGGGCCCCTCGCCGCGAGGCGACGCAAGCCCCTCCCTCGTGTGGTCAGGGCAGGGCTCGGGGGCGGCGCCCAGCGGTCGTGACGCCGATCACTGCTGCTTGCGAAAATACCCCCCGGGGGTATATCTATGGGCACTGATACCGCACGGAAGTAACTGGCATGACCTACGAGCAGCAGGAGTCGTCCCATGTCAGCCGAATCGCCCGACCGGTCGCGGACCTCCGCGGCTTCCCCCGCCGGCCGACGGCTGGGCCTGTCTCTGCTCGTGATCGCCACGGCTCAGCTGATGCTGGTCCTCGACGACAGCATCGCCAACATCGCGCTGCCGAGCATCCAGGCCGATCTGGGTGTCTCCGCGGCCGACCTGCCGTGGGTGATCAACGCCTACGTGCTCGTCTTCGGCGCGCTGCTGCTGTTCGGGGGGCGCGTCGGTGACCTGTTCGGCCGGCGGCGGGTGCTGCGGATCAGCCTCGCTGTCTTCGTCGCCGCGTCGCTGCTCGGCGGCCTCGCGCCGAACACGGGACTGCTGATCGCCGCCCGCGCCCTGCAGGGACTGGGAGCGGCGCTGGCCGCGCCGAACGCGCTGGCACTGATCGTCACCACCTTCCCGATCGGCAAGGCCCGCAACTCCGCGATGGCCGTCTACGGCGCCATGTCCGCGGTCGGCATCGTCGCCGGCGTGCTCCTCGGCGGGGCGCTCACCGGGTTGCTCGACTGGCGGTGGGTGTTCTTCATCAACATCCCCATCGGGCTGGCGGTGCTCGCCGGCACCGGCGCCCTGCCCGCGGGCGGCCGCGGCCGCGGCCGGCTGGACACCTCAGGTGCGGTGAGCGGCACCGGCGCGATGGTCGGGCTGGTCTACGGCATCACCCGCGCCGGCGAGCACGGCTGGACCGACGCGGTGACCCTGGTCGCGTTCGCCGTCGCCGCCGTGCTGCTGGCCGTGTTCCTGGTGCTGCAGGGGCGCACCGCGCAGCCGCTGCTGCCGCTGGGCCTGTTCGCCGACCGCAACCGGGCCGGCTCCTACGCCACGATCCTGTTCATCGGCGCCGGCCTGATGGGCTCGTTCTACCTGCTGGCGCTGTTCCTGCAGCAGGTGCTGCAGTTCGGGGCGTTGACGACCGGCCTGGCCTCCCTGCCCTTCGCCGCCGGCATCATCCTGGCCTCGGGTGTCAGCTCCGAGCTGGTCGAGCGCCTCGCGCCGCGGGTCGTGGCCGCGCCCGGTCTGGTGCTGGCCGCCGGCGGCATGTTCTGGCTGTCGACGCTGACCGTGGACTCCTCCTATGCCGGCCACGTCATGCCGGCGCTGTTCCTCACCTCGTTCGGTCTCGGGCTGGCGTTCGTGCCGCTGACCCTGACCGCCGTGCACCGGGTCGCCGAGGACCGGGCCGGCGTCGCCTCGGCGCTGGTCAACACCGCCCAGCAGATCGGCGCCGCGCTCGGCCTGGCTGTGCTGACCACCGTCTCCACCGCCGCAGCCGACGAGCAGCTGCCCGGTGCCGCCCAGGTGCTGCATCAGGGCCTGGCTGTCGACGATCCCGGCGCCGTGGCCCGGGCCGGCGAGGCGCTGGCGCTGGGTTACACCACCGGCTTCCTCACCGGAGCCGGCCTGCTGCTGGCCGCCGCCGTCCTCGTGGCCGCGACCGTGGCCACCCGGGGCACCCAGCGCGCCGCCGAGACCGCCGACGCGGTCAGGGCCGCCGCCTGACGGCCGGGCACCCGCTCACACTCCACCTGACCACGCGTCGGCTTCCTCGAGGCCAGGCATCGGACACGGCGCCCCCCTCGGGGACTGGGCGCGCGGACGACGCTTCGTGCCGCCCGTCACATCGGCAGCCGCTGAGACCGCCCAAGCGCGCATCGGTCAAGGATCAGGTTGCTGGCAAGGTGATGGGCGTCCCCTGTCAGCGGAGGTGGACCGTGGACACCCGGCAGCTGCGGTACTTCCTCGCCGTGGTCGACGCCGGCAGCGTGCACCGGGCGGCCGAGCAGCTCTACGTCGCCCAGCCCTCGGTCTCCCAGGCGCTGCGGGTGCTGGAGCGGGACCTCGGCAGTCAGCTGTTCCACCGCACCGGACGGCGTCTGGTGCTCACCGCTGCCGGACGGGCACTGATCGGTCCTGCCCGCGAGGTGATGCGCGGACTGGACCTGGCCCGGGCGACCGTGGAGGCCGTCGAGGGACTGCTGGGCGGTGAGTTGATCATCGCGACGATGCCCTCGCAGTCGGTCAGCCCGCTCACCGGCATGATCGCCGCCTTCGCTGGCCGGCATCCGTTGGTGCAGCTCACCGTCCGCGGAGCGAGCACGCCCACCGACGTGCAGGAGATGCTCGCCACCGGCGCCGCCGAACTCGGGTTGGTGGCCACCGCTCCCTCCGCGCCGGCGTCGCCGGAGCTGATGGTCCTGCACCTGGAGACCCAGCGCTTCGCCCTCCTGGCGAAGGACGCGGCGGCGCTGCCGGCCGGGGACCCCGTGCGCCCGGCCGATCTCGCCGGCCGCGCGCTCATCGTCGGCCAGCAGGGGACCGGGATGCGCCGGGTGGCTGACACGGTGCGCCGGCAGACCCCCGACATCCGGTTCGCGGTCGAGGTGGAGCACCGGGAGGCGGTGTTGCCGCTCGTGCTGACAGGGGTCGGGATCGCCATCGTCCCTGACTCGTGGCAGGCACTCGCCCGGTCGGCCGGTGCAGCCGTCCGCGCGCTGGACTGCCCTGACGTCCTTCAGGTGTCTCTGGTGTACCGGTCAGGCCGGCTCAGCCCGGCCGCCGCGGCCTTCCTCGAGCTGACGCAGGCGGTCGGGGACCCGTCCGGCTGATAGGCGCAACCTGTCGAGAGACGAGGATCTACGTCTTGGACCTGCGAGGCGGAGCCCGGTCCACTGGACCCATGACGCGCCACCGCATCGCCCTCGTCCCCGGTGATGGCATCGGCGCCGAGGTGCTGCCTCCCGCTCAGGCGCTGCTCGACGCCGTCGGCCGCCGCCACGGCATGAAGTTCGCCGACGACTCCTTCGACTGGTCCTGCGAGCGGTACCTGGTCGAAGGCGCGATGATGCCCGACGACGGCCTGGACCGGATCCGCCACCACGACGCGGTGCTGTGGGGTGCGGTCGGCTGGCCTGGCGTGCCCGACCACGTGTCCCTGTGGGGGCTGCTCATCCCGATCCGGCGCACCTTTCAGCAGTACGTCGACCTGCGCCCGGTCACAGTGCTCGCCGGCGTACCCAACTCGCTGCGCTCCACCGGCGCGGGGGGCGTCGACCTCGTCGTGGTCCGGGAGAACGTCGAGGGCGAGTACTCCGAGACCGGCGGCCGGCTGGGCCGCGGCACCGCCGACGAACTGGCGGTGCAGGAGGCGGTCTTCACCCCGCACGGGCGTCACCCGCGTCGTCCACCTACGCGGTGACCGGCAGCATCGGCGTCGCGCCGGCGGCCGACCTCGACCCCGAGCGCGAGTTCCCGTCGATGTTCGAGCCGGTCCACGGCTCGGATCCCGACGTCGCCGGGCGGGGCGAGGCCGACCCGCTGGGCGCCATCCGGTCGGCGGTCATGATGCTCGACCACCTGGGACACCCCGACGCCAGCGCCGAGCTGCCCGCCGCCGCCTTCGGCGCGCTGGCCGACGCCGTTGGCACCGCCGACCTCGGCGGAACGGCGGACACCGCCGGCTCCACGCGCGCGGTTCTCGACCGGGCGGGCACCCCGGCCGGCGTGGGCGCATGAGCGGGGGAGCCGGACACCCGGGCGCTGGTCGTCACCGCCGACCGGGGTTGCAGCAGGTGCTCGCCCCGGCCGACGTGGACGACGCCCACCCCAGCCGGAACCTCATCCTCTCGCGTCGTCTCGCTGAGGAGGCCGGTGCACTCATCGGCCACCAGATGCTCGTCGAGACCCTGCGCGACCGCGAGGCTCACGAGTTGCGGGAGACGGTGGAGTGCCTCGCCGCCGAGCGGCCCACCGCAGCGCCCAGATCCCATTCCCGAACGGAGGACGTGCAGTGAGGATCCAGTCAGTCCACGAAGGGGTCGTCCCGATCAGCTCCTCGATCCGCAACGCGTGGATCGACTTCAGCTCGATGGACTGCTCGATCGTGGCGATCGTCAGCGACGTGGTGCGCGACGGGGAGCCGGTGGTCGGCTACGGCTTCAACTCCAACGGCCGCTACAGCGCCGGGGAGATCCTCCGTCGGCGGATCCTGCCGCGGCTCACGGCGGCCGAACCGGAGGCTCTGCTGGACGAGGCCGGGGAACTGGACCCCACCAGGGCCTGGTCGATCATGATGAACAACGAGAAGCCCGGTGGGCACGGTGAGCGTTCCGTCGCCGTCGGCGTCGTCGACATGGCTCTGTTCGACCTGGCCGCGAAGATCGCCGGCCAGCCGTTGTACCGGTACCTGTCGGACCGGTACGGCGACGGGCAGCCCGACGACGAGGTGTTCGTGTACGCCGCCGGCGGCTACTACGCCCCCGGGAAGGGTCTGAGCGACCTGCAGGACGAGATGCGCGCGTTCCTCGACCAGGGCTACCGCGTCGTGAAGATGAAGATCGGCGGCGCGGACCTGTCGGAGGACCTCGAGCGCATCGAGGCCGTCCTGGACGTCCTCGACGGTGATGGCTCCCGGCTGGCGGTCGACGTCAACGGCCGCTTCGACCTGGACACCGCGTTGCGCTACGGCCGCGCGATCGAGCCCTACGGCCTCTTCTGGTACGAGGAGGTCGGCGACCCGCTGGACTACCGACTGAACGCGGTGTTGTCCGAGCACTACAGCGGCTCCATCGCGACGGGCGAGAACCTGTTCTCCGTCCAGGACGCCCGCAACCTCATCCGCTACGGCGGCATGCGCCCGGACCGGGACTACCTGCAGTTCGACCCTGCCCTCAGCTACGGCCTCACCGAGTACCTGCGCACCCAGCAGATGCTCGCCGAGCACGGCTGGTCCTCCCGCCGGTGCATCCCGCACGGCGGCCACCAGTTCTCCCTGCACATCGCCGCCGCCCTCAAGCTCGGCGGTAACGAGTCCTACCCCGGGGAGTTCCAGCCGACCGGCGGCTTCGCCGACGATGCCGTGGTCCGCGACAGTCGAGTCGGACTCACCGAGATCCCGGGCATCGGCTTCGAGGGCAAGAAGGCCTTCCATGCCGTGTTGCGCAGGCTCCACGAGTGACCGAGCCCTGTCCGCGGGTGCTGCCGCGCCTCGCCAGGTGGGGGCGAGGCGCCCGCGGACAGGGCAGCGTGCCGTGGCGAGGTCCCCCGCCGGGGGGGTCGCCGCGCTCGTGCCGCACCGTGCCTGCCGGTCGGATGACGTGGGGCCTGCGCCTTCCGGGTCACCGCATCGTTGCTGGCTGCACCCCGGCGCGGTGACCCGCTCTCGGCGGTGCCCGGCGACCTGGTCACGCCGACGCCACGGATCGCCGACCAGGGCCCCGAAGCCCGGTGAGCATGTGCCTGGTGAGGTCCGACGTCTCACGAGGCGACATCCGCGGGAGGACGTGTCCGTAGGCGGTCCTGCGGTTCTGGCGTTGGGTCCGTGGCGGTCCTGGTCCGTGGCGCGGTGGTGTGCGTGAGCGGTCATGCTGTGCAGCGCGGGCTGACGGAGCTCGCCGTCGGTGTCGTGCGCCGACGGTGGTCGGTCCTGGGAGGGTAGGAGGGCTGTGACGGTCGTCGAGGAGTTCCGGGCGGCGGTCGCCGAGGCGGCGGTCGAGCTGGCCGGTCCGGAGCTGCTGCCCGAGCGGCTGGCGCGGGCGTGTGCCCGGGTGCTGCCGGTCGATGGCGCGGGCATCAGCCTGTTCTTCGCCGAGGACCGGCGGCTGCCGTTGGGTGCCAGTGATCCTGTGGCGGCCACCGCGGAGCGGCTGCAGTTCACCGCGGGTGCGGGGCCGTGTCTGTCCGCGCACGCCGAGGGCCGTGCCCAGGTGGCGGACGAGGCGACCATCCGGTCCCGGTGGCCGGCGTTCTACGACGGGCTGGTGACCCGGACGCCGATCCGCGGGGTCATCTCACTGCCGCTGGAGGACGAGCTGCGCGGCGTCGGGGCGCTGGACCTCTACACGGTCCCACCGGGGGGCGTCACCGCGCTCAGCCTCGCGGACGCGCTGGAGATCGGCGCCGAGGTGACCGCGGTGCTCCGGGCGCACAGCCGGGCGGCTCGTCCGCACAGCGACGGGCCGGTGTGGTTGGACGCACCGGCCGCCGAGCGGCGATCGGTGGTCTGGATGGCCATGGGTGTCCTCAACGCCGCTCTCGACGTCAGCAGCACCGACGCGCTGGCGCTCCTGAGGGCCCACGCCTATGCGCACGGCGAGGACCTCGACGAACTCGCCCGACGCGTGGTCGAACGCGAGATCCCCCTCGACACCCTCGCGGCGTAGCCCTCGGACAGGCGCGGGGACGACCCGGCGCCGACCGTGGGTCCAGATCACGGCGTACCGCGCCAGCACGGACGCCGGATCGGGGTCCGCGGCCGAGTTCACCCGCCCCGGTGCATCAGACCGGAGGCCGTGCCATGGCCAGCAGCCAGGACCCGCAACCGGCGAACGCCGACGAGGCGCTGGAGCGGCTGGCCCGGTTCTCGCCGCGGGAGCTGACGATGGAGGACCTGCTGCAAACGGTGGCCGACCTGACCAAGACGGTGATGCCTGCCACACCGAAACGTCGGTGACCCTGCTGGTCGAGGACCAGCCCAGAACGGCGGTGTAGACCAGTCAGCTGGCTCTGACCTCGACGCGCGCCAGTTCGATCGCGTCCACGGATTCTGCCTGTACGCCGCCCGTACCGGTGAGCTCACCGCGGTCACCGACACCCGGTGGCTGCGCTACCTGCCACGCGCGGTCGAGCGCGGCTGCCTCAGCTCGCTGAGGCTCACGCTGGCCGTCGACGAGGAGCACCAGGTCAGCGGCGCGCTGAACATCTACGCCCGGCAGGCCGACGCCTTCGACGCTCACAGCCGGGCGACGGCCACCCGGTTCGCCCCTACGCCGCGGTCGCGGTCGCGGTCGGAAACCAGCTTTTAGCTCGCGCTCAAGTCGCGTGCAGTGATCGACCAGGCCAAGGGCGTGCTCATCGAGCGCTACGAGCTCACCCCCGACCAGGCCTTCCAGCGGATCGTCTAGGCGTCGACGAACACCAACCGTAGGGTCCGCGACATCGCCGACCACCTCGTGACCACCGGCGAACTCCTCGGCGCGCAGCCCCCGGCGACAGCCGGCACCCCGAGACGGGGCGCGGCGGCTCCTGACGGAGAGCCTCAGCACGTCCCCGACCAGCCGCTGCGTCCTCCAGGGGACTGCCGCGGTCGGGCCCCCGCCACTCCAGATGAGCGGGCGGCGGGGTCGCCTCACGAGGGTGGGGGCTTCCGGGTCCGCGAGGACCGCACCCCGCCTGGGTGGACGACATCACGCCAGCCGTCGTCGTCGATGGGCTCTACCGACCCGGGGTGCCCGTGCTGTACACGCCCGACGGTCGTAGCTGGCCAGTCTACGGTCCGACACCCGCACGCCGAGAGCGGGTGTCGGACTCCTGTTTCGGTGCCGGGTCCACAGCCCCTCTCGACACATCCCAGGCGAGGGAGGAGCTGGCGGTCGAGGCGGTCGCGGTAGGCCTGCAGGGTGTTGGGGGAGAGGTCGGTCAGTCCGGCGTACCAGGCATCGGCCAGCACGGTCACCCGGCTGTCGGCGGTGACTCGCCGCGGGCCTGGATTGGGGTGCGGTCGCGCAAGGCCAGCTTCAGTGCCTGCTCGGCGGCGGTCTTGCTCGCCGCGCGCCGCTCCACGCCCGAACCCGGTCGTCGTAATCCCGGACGAGCACGCGGGCGCGGAAGCCGGTGGCGGTCTTGTAGTAGCGGATGGCGCCGACGGTGCCCAGAGCCAGCGGCGGACGTCCCGTGGCGCCTCACTTCAGCTCCGTTTTCCCCCATCGATTCAGGGTGAACAGGGGTGTGGACGGGTTTGCAACGGCGTGATCGGCTGTGAAAGACCTCTTGGTAAGAGGGCTACATTGGCCACGAAGGAGTAGCAGCGGTGAGGTGCGACCGGCCAATCGCGCTTATTGGTTCGAGTCCAATCCGGGGAGCGACACCGCAGGACCTCCTTGTCGCCCGGTTGTGTTCAGCCATGGTTTTACGTGTGACGCCGACGCCGACTCTGACCGACGGAACTAGCGCTGCTGGGGTTCTCCCGTCGCAGGAGCGATCAGTCGCCCGCTACGTCGGCCGACAGTTGGTTCAATGCCGTCGCCCAGGCGCTGTGCCGCTCGACCGCCTGCTGGTACTCCTCGTCGCTGCGGGTTTTGGCGGCAAGGTCGCCGGTACGCAGATACTCAATGAACGACTCGACGGCTCGCAGCTCCAGTTCCACGGCGGCCACGACGTCCTGGTGGAGAGCGCTGAGCCGAGGATCCTGCGGCGTCTGCCGTCGTACGTCCTCCAGCAGGGACCTCAGGTCCTCGGCCGGCTCCGCGCTGAGTCGATCAGCCATGGCGGCGGACCCCAGCGACCGGTCCGCCGAGATCTGTGCCGCTTGCTCGCTCGCGGCGATCAGACGCTGCTCCGCGTCCGGAGCCACGGAGTCGAGATAGGCCAATACCTCGACGGCCCCCGGGTCGTCCACCCCGAGTTCGACCGGGGTCGCCTCGACGAAGCCCGTGAGCGCGGGATAGGCGGCGGCCGTGCCGACCGCCAGCGCAACGGCCACGATTCCGCCGCCCACCAGCGTCGGCCTGACTCCAGCGGCAGCGCGGTGCCGACTGTCCAGCAGGGCGAGCCCCGCTGTACCAGCCACCAGCGCCAGCCCCATGCCCAGCGGAGGCAGCACGGCCACCGCGGCCATGCCCAGGGACACGTCCACGCCTCGCGCCATCCCGACGGCCAGCAGCCCGGACGCCGACACCAGCGACGCCAGGGGCGCCGCCGACAGCGCCAGCGCCGGTCCGCGACGTGGCACCGCTGCCGTCAGTGCGAGTGCCGCCGCGAGGCCTGCTACGGCGGCGACCCACAGCGAGCCGTAGAAGCGGCGCTCCACATCGCTCGCGTTCCCGGAGGGGAACAGCACGACGAGACCCACGACGGTGAGGGCGCCGACGGCACCGCACAGCAGGGCGACCAAGACGACCGTGGAGCCGAGGCGGCGTCCGTCCCGCGGCCACGGTGGCCGGTTCGTCTGCTCGATCAGCCAGCCGGGAGTGGTACCGGCGCGCCTTCGAAGCGCGAGCAGCAGGGCCACCCCGATCCCCAGCAGCAGAGCGACCACGCCGGGGAGCCGGGCACCGATGGTTCCGGCCACCGTCCCGCTGGCCAGCAACCACCCGCCCAGCGAGTACGACGTCCGTAGGACATCGGCCATCCACAGGACCGTCGCGAAGACGACGCTACCTAGCCCGACGGCGATGAGCCAGGCACTCCGTGGACGGCGGAACACGCAGGCCACGTCCGCCCAGAGCTCACTGACTGCCGCAACGAGCACCGTGGCCCCCAGCCCGAGCGCCGCACTGCTCAGCAGCCAGGCCGGGCGCTCCAGAGACCGTGCGGGCCCCAAGGCGGCTTCGGCCAAGGACGCCAGCTGCCCCAGCACCAACCCGACCGCAACTCCCGACGCAACGGGAAACACACGGACCCGGACGTCGGAGGTGCGCGCGATCAGGGCTTGGCGAGCCAGGGCCAGACCGATGGTGGCCCCCAGCAGCGAACCGACGGCGACATGTGCCAGGGCCACGGCTATTTGGGTCAGGCCGACGGGCGCCAGGAAGGTGATCAGCAGGGTCTTCAGCAGAGGTGCGCTCAGTGCGGTCAGGAAGGCCGCGGCAAGCCCGTCGAGGAAGGGGACGCCGGCGCGCAGCTCGGGCCGCTCCAGCACCGCGGCACGGTCGACCGGATCCGGGTGGTTGGCCAGGGCGCGTCCCCATGCCCTTCGTGTTCCCGGCGCTGGACGGGCGGAGCGCAGGAGGGCCTGCAGAGGAGCCGGCCCACCCGCCGTACCGGCGGCACGCAGGTCCGCGTCGTACTCACGCGACCGCAGGATCGCTCGTGCGATCAGTATCGCCACGCCCGCCAGCAGTGCGGCCCGCACCGCGAACTCGAGCACGAGAGAGATCTCGCCGACAATCAGGCCAATCAACACGGGCGCGGCGAGAAGAGGCACCAGGGCGTAGAGGAGGGAGCGGGACAACCACGCGATCGGCACGTCGTGGTGGGCGATGTGGGCGAGCTCGTGCCGGATCAGCGGGTCGAAACTCGTGGGGTCGCGCCAGCTCGCCGCCACCTTCTTGGGGAGCGCGACGACGTACTGGCCGGGAGCGCCGAAGCTGAAGGCGTCCACTTGGCTCGAGTGGCCTGTGACCAGCCGCGGTGGTGGGTCCAGTCCGGCTTCGGCAGAGAGTTCGATGAATCGCCGGTGCGTCCCCGCTAGTCGGTTAGGACCGACATCCCGCATCCGGCGCCGCCGCCGGAGCGTGGGCGGGATGGCGTAGAGAAGCACCAGACCCCCCGTCCCGGCCAGGAGCAGGCCGCCAGCCGACCACGCTGCCCGGACCCACTCGACGGGACCGGTGCAGGCGGCCAGCTCACGCTGCCGGTCGACACTGTCTTCTAAGCTGGCGGCGTCGGTTGAGACCCCCGCCTCCTGCTCGCACGCGGCGACGGTCCGAACCCACGTGTCACCGACTGGCAGTGCGTTGTGCAGCCACGTGCCCACGAATAGACCGGCGGTCAGCAGAGCAGTCACGAGGAGGAATGACCGGGTCGTCGTGGGTGAGGGGAGGGCCAGGACGTTGATGCGCGGCGCCTCGGGGGGCCGTGCTGTGGTCTGGTCGAACTCGGACGCCGACATGTCGACTCACCTGCCGGATCAGGACGGGACGACGACCCCACCGGCGACCGAGTCGGCGAGCAGGCGAGCTCGGTCTTCGGCGAGGCCCAGGCTGCGGGCTCGCTGCAACGCAACGTCGTGCACCTTCTGCACCTGAGCCTGTGTGAGGGCCAGGGGGGTCTCCGCGGCGGCCCCTGCATCCGATCGAATCCGCAGGATGCGTTGCAACGTCCTGACGATCACCGGCTTCGCGACCTCCCTGGTGGCCTCGGTGACGAGTCCCGCGAGGAACTGCACGACCGGTGTGGCCACTGCCAGCACCACCGGAGTGATCATGGCCGCCTCGAGTCCGAAGCCGACGGCCTCGTCCCGGCGATCCGGGTCCAGGACTCCCTCCGGATCCTCGAAGTACTCCTCGGCCGTCTCGTCGAAGAGGTCGAGTTCGTCGGGCGAGAGGGCACTGACGATTGACACTGCAAACGCCCGCACGAGGTCCTGCTCGTCCGCCGGCGGCAACACGCGGGACGGGTTGCTCGGTAGCGACGTCATCAGTCCTCCGCATCGGGCCGGCACCGACACGCCGACCGGCTGTTGTCGCTAGCGTCGGCGTCACCGGGTGGAGTCCACCAGGTCTTCCGTCACCACCGCGTCACGGAGAAGCCACGCCGCTCTTCGGGCCCGGGATGCTCGATCCACCGCGGTAGCGCCGGGATCCCTCGGTGACCGCCACTGCTCGCATTTGCCTGCCACCCATACGAGTGTCAGACGAGCCATGCCCCTCCACCACTGATTGGGGCGCAACGGTGGAGGAGATGGCGGCCGGCGCTGGCCGCCACCTCCCCGGGAAGCGGCCGGGCACGAGATGGTGGGCACCTCGATGCGGGGGAGGGGTCACCGATGAGAACGGTCGCGATCGCCTGTCAGGGCGGCGGCAGCCACACCGCGTTCACCGGCGGAGCGCTGCAGCGTCTGCTGGCCGACCCCGATCACCGGGTCGTGGGCCTGTCCGGCACCTCGGGTGGCGCGGTCTGCGCTCTGCTGGCCTGGTACGGCCTGCTGACCGGTGGCGCGGCCGAGGCCGGCCGACTGCTGGAGCGCTTCTGGGCAGCCAACGCGGCCACCACGCTGAGCGCGAGGGCGGCGAACGCGTGGCTGGTCGGTCTGGCCCGGCTGGAGGGGCGGGTGTCGCTGCCGACGGTCAGCCCCTACGCCTATCCGGACATCGCCGGCGGCGCCTTCACCGACCTGCTGACCCGTCACGTGGACGTCGATCGGCTGGCCCGGCTGCAGGAGTCCCCGCCGCAGGACCAGCCGCTGCTGCTCGTCGGCGCCGCCGACGTCCTCACCGGCGACTTCCAGGCCTTCTCCAGCCGACGCCGGGAGATCACCGTGAACGCCGTGCTCGCCTCGGCCGCCGTTCCGCTGCTCTTCCGCGCCGTCGAGGAGCAGGGCCGCTACTACTGGGACGGGCTGTTCAGCCAGAACCCGCCGGTGCGCGAGCTGTCCGATGCCCGCCCGGAGGAGCTCTGGGTGATCCGCATCAACCCGCGCAGCCGGGCCACCGTGCCGACGACGGTGGGCGACATCGCCGACCGGCGCAACGAGCTGGCCGGCAACCAGTCGCTGGAGCAGGAGCTCTACCTCATCCGCAAGGTCAACGAGTGGGCCGATCGGCTCGGGGACCCCTATCGGCGCATCGAGATCCGGGAGCTCACGCTCGATCTCGGCGTCGACCTCGACCTGGCCAGCAAGCTGGACCGCCGGCCGGCGTTCATCCGCCAGCTGTTCGACGGGGGGCGCAAGCAGGCAGAGGAGTTCCTGGCCGGGCTGCCCGACTGACGGCCGGGGCCAACGCCTCTGCGGTCCTGCGGAGGCCGCTCGACCTCTCCGCTCGAGCGGATCTCCAGCCGTGCCGATCGAGCCGGGTGAAGAGCGTCTCGTCCCCGAGGCACCCCACCTGCGAGAGGCACGAGATGCGCCTGGCGACTGTCGGCACCTCGGCGGCCGGTGTCCTTCTGTTGTCCGCCTGTACCGAGCCGGCTTCGCCAGTGAGCTCGGAAGCAACCCCCAACACGCCCGCGTGGGCGGTCCATGAGGGGCCGTCGGGGCCGCGATCACCGTCGACGAGACCGTGGCACGCCGTCTGGGCCGGGCGTCCGCCTGGGCGGCGGCGTCGCAAGACTCCGGCTGAGAAGCTGACCAATCGATTCCGCGTGCGAGGCGAATCACAACGAGAGCAGGGCCGTCAACTCCCGGGCTGTCTCACTGAGCATCGTCGTCAGTGAGGGGACGTCGACCTCGTCGACGTGGAAGCGGGGGATCGTGAACGTGAGCGAGCCTGCGACGGCCCCGTCGGCGAAGAACGGCACCGCGAGACCGAATGCGTCGGGGATGCGCTCGCCCTCGGCGCGGGCCCATCCGGTGTCGCGGATCCGCCGAAGGTCTCTCCTGAGTTGTTCCATGGTCGTCGGTGAGCGCGGGGTGAGTGGCTGGAGGGGCTGGTTCTGCACGGTCTCTGCGGGGCAGTGCGCCAGGATCGCCTTACCGGCAGCCCCGGCGTAGAGCGGGATCGGTGATCCGACGCCGAGGCTGTACTCGACGGGTCGGGTGCCGCCGGCCTCGGCCGCCAGGGTCGCGGTGGCGGTCCCGGGGTCGAAGACGGCGAGGCCGACGGTCTCTCCGCTGGCGCGGGCGAGGGCCTGCAGCGCGTCGCCGGCCAGATCGGCGATGTCCCAGGCCGGTCCGATCCGGGCCGCCCACCGCAGCAGGAGCGGGCCGGCCGCCATGCGGCGGCCCGCGGTAGGCACTGCCAGTCCCGACGCCAGTGCCGTGGCCCGTAGTCGGGCGGCTGTCGCCTCGTTGGCGCCCAGGCGTCGGGCCAGCTCCGTGCCGGTCGGGGCGCCGGAAGGCTCGGCGACGAGGATCTCCAGGAGCCGCTGCACCCGCCCGAGAGCAGTGCCGTCGCCACCGGAGGGTCGGGCGGGCCGTTCCGAGCCGACCCTGGGGTGGGCCGCGTCCTCGATGGCATCGGCGGCCTTGCGCACCATCGGGCCGAGGCGTTCGAGGTCGGCGTCGGTGGTGCTGTGGCGGAGCCGGGTGGCTGACACCGCGGCCACCAGGTCCGGTCCGAACCGCAGCGGGGCGGCGACTCCGGCGGCGAGCGGGATGTGCTGGCCCACGCTGATCGCATAGCCGGCCTCCCGGGTGACGCGCAGGTCATCGGCGAGTCGTGCGGTGTCGATGACGGTGTCCTCGCTGTACCGCGCGAGGGGGGGCTGGAGCACGTCGACGCCGACCTCGGACAGGATCGCGCGGCCGGCGGCGCCGGCGTGCAGCGGCAGCTCCATCCCCGGTTCGAGGTGGTATCGGACCGGGCCCGGTTGCTGGCGCAGCAGGGCGATGAACGCGGCACCGGGCCGGGGGCCGTGTACTGCGAGCATGACCGTGGCGTCCGCGGTCTGGCTGAGCTCCTCGATCAAGGGCAGTGCCCCGTGGAGCAGCGGGTGCCGGTCGTGCAGGACCTTCGCGAGGACCCGCAGCCGGGGTCCCACCGAGTAGGTGGCGTTCGCGTCGACGCGCGCGAGTCCGCGCTCGGCCAGGCCCTGCAGGATCCGGTTCACCGTGCTGCGGCTGGCAGCGACGGCGTCGGCCAGCTCGCGCACGCCCCATCCGTCGCCGATCGGGCGGGTGATGAGGGCGTCCAGGACGGCGATGATCCGATCGTTGCCGGCAACCGCGCCGTCGGCGTGCTCCTGTGCGCTCACGCGATCGTCGTCCTCCCTGCTCCGCTTCGGCCGTGCAGCAAGCGGCCTGACCCGGACGAGCCTAGGCGTCCGGATGATCACCAGGGACGGCCTCGGCTCTGCATGGGGTCTTGACACCGCTGTGGCGCTCCTTACACACTCGACCTCATCAGATAGGACAGTGTCCCAAAATATAAGGTCCTACAGTTCGCGAGGGAACCGTCATGTCAGCGACCGATCTCACGTCCGCCCCACCGGTGACGCCGGAGCGGCGGGCGAAGGCGAAGAAGGCGACCGGTGTCGCCGTCTTCGGCACGTTCATCGAGTACTACGACTTCAGCGTCTACGGCTACGTGGCCGCGACGCTGGCCGTCGTCTTCTTCCCCAGCGACGATCCGGCGATCGGCTTGCTCAACACCCTGCTGGTGTTCGGCTCGGCTTTCCTGGTCCGGCCGCTGGGAGCCATGTTCTTCGGCTGGCTCGGTGACCGACACGGGCGGCGGACCAGCCTGATCGCCAGCATCATCTTGATGGGTGCCGCGGCCGGGCTGACCGGGCTGCTGCCCGGCTACGCCCAGATCGGCGTCCTCGCGCCCATCCTGCTGATCGTCCTGCGGATGATGCAGGGCTTCTCCACCGGCGGAGAGATCGGCGGAGCCGCCAGCTACATCCGCGAGTGGGCGTCTCCCGACCGGCGGCCGCTCTACATCTCCTTCGTTCCGAGCTTCGGCAACCTGGGCAAGGGCGCGGCAGCCGGCGTCGCCGCCATCGTCGCGTTGCTGCTGCCGGGTCCGGCCATGGAGTCCTGGGGCTGGCGGATCCCGTTCCTGCTCGCCATCCCGCTCGCCGCGCTGGTGCTGTACCTGCGGCTGCAGGTCGAGGACAGCCCGGAGTACGTCGCCAGCAAGGCTGAGCACCGCACCACCGAGAAGCCCATCGCCGAGGTGTTCCGGAGCTACCGGGCCCCGCTGGCGAAGGTCATCTCCATCTCGCTGGTGCAGAACATCGGCACCTACGTCGGCACCGTGTTCGTCGCGGTCTACTTCTCCAACGTCCTGGGCTTCTCCAAGGCCGCCGCCTCGACGATCGTGCTGGTCGCCGTCCTGCTCGCCGCCGTGCTGATCCCGGTGTGCGGACTGCTGGGCACGCGCATCGGCGCGAAGCGGCTGCTGACCTACTCCTACCTGGCCTACCTCGTCATCACGATCCCGTCGTTCTGGCTGATGAACCAGCACTCGGTCGGTCTGGCGATGCTCGGCCTCGCGCTCGGCATGATCCCCTACGCGCTGTGCCAGGCCGGCACCTACTCGATCATCCCCGAGTTCTACCCGGTCAAGGTCCGGCACACCGGGGTCGCGTTCGGGCACAGCGTCGGTGCCGTGGTCGGCGGGGGAGGTGGCCCGTACCTGGCCACCTGGCTGAGCGACGCGACGGGCAGCACCTTCATCCCCGCCTACATCCTCGTCCTCGCCGGCGCCCTGGGCCTGGCCGTGATCTCACTGGCCGTCCGCCGCAACACCGCCCCCGCCGCCAGCCACCTCTACCGCTGACGAGGACCCACCATGACCACCATCTACGTCTCCGACCCCGTCCACGACGACGTGCTCACCGAACTCCGCGACCTCGGTGAGATCCACCTCGGCTACGGTCCGGCCGCCGTCACCTACCAGCAGGTCCAGCACACCGTCGAGGCGGTGCTCCTGCGCGGCGAGGTCTTCGACCGCGACAAGATCATCAACTCGCCTCGGCTGAAGATCATCGCCCGGCACGGGGTCGGCTACGACAACGTCGACCTCGACGCCGCCTCCGACGCCGACGTCTGGGTCACCATCACGCCGGGCCGCAACAGCCGCGCCGTCGCCGAGCACGTCTTCGCCCTCACCCTCGCCCTCGCCCGGAGGATCCCGACCGCGGCCGGGCAGACCCGCGCCGGCCGCTGGTCCGAGGGCAAGGCCGACCTGACCGGCTTCGAGCTGCACGGCCGGACGCTGGGTCTGCTGGGCCTGGGCAGCATCGGGTCGCTGGTCCTGCAGATCGCCCGTGGGTTCGGCATGCAGGTCCTGGTCACCGACCCGGTCCTGGACAGCGCGCAGGTCGCCGCACTGGGCGCCCGCAAGGTCGAGTTCGACGACCTGATCGCCGGATCCGACGTGCTCAGCCTGCACGTGCCGCTGACCGACACGACCCGGCACGTCGTCGGCGCCGCGGCACTGGCCGCGCTCCGCCCAGGCGCCGTGCTGGTCAACACGTCACGCGGCGGGCTCGTCGACGAAGCGGCGCTGGTCGCCGCCCTGCGCAGCGGCCACCTCGCGGGAGCGGCACTCGACGTCCTCGAGGCCGAGGCCGTCGACATGAAGAACCCCCTGTCGCACACCACCGTGCCGATCGCCGCCCTGGGCAACCTCATCGTCACCCCGCACGTGGCCGGCCAGACCGAGGAGTCCCTCCGCGAGGTCGGCCGCGCCGCGCTCGCCTGCATCCGCCAGGCACTCGCCGGCGACGTCCCCGACAACCACCTCAACACCGTGCGCGTGCCCGCCGCCTGAAGCGCGCACGGCACTCACCCGACGCGGACCGGAGGAACCCCGATGTTCATCGACGCCCCCACCGACAGCCTCACCCTCGCCGACCCCTGGGAGCGGCTCGCTCCCGAACTGCTCGACCGCTTCGCCAAGGCGCCCGCAGCCAACATCGGCGACGTCTTCGACCGGCTGCTCGTCATGGACGGCGGCATCCGGCCGTTCACCAGCACGACCCGGCTCGTCGGCACCGCCCTGCCGATCCTCACCCGCGCCGGCGACAACCTCGCCATCCACCGCGCCCTCGACGACGCCCGGCGCGGCGACGTGCTGGTGATCAATGGGCAGGGCGACCTCAGCCGCGCCCTGATCGGTGACCTGATCGGCGAGATCATGGTCTCCAAGGGCGTGGTCGGCGCCGTCATCGACGGCGCTGTCCGGGACGCGGAGACCCTGGCCGCTCAGGGCCTGGTCGTCTTCGCCCGTGCGGCGACACCCGCCGGCCCGTTCAAGAACGGCCCGGGCGTGATCGGCTCGCCCGTCGCGGTCGGCGGGGTCGTCGTCTCTCCGGGCGACCTGATCGTCACCGACCCCGACGGTGTCGTGGTCGTACCCCACGACCGGGCCGACTGGGCTGCCGATCGGGTGGACCGCGTCATCGAGAATGAGGAGGTCCTTCGCCGCCGCATCCTGGCCGCCCGCGGACGAGCCTGACGCTCAAGAGTCCTGCGCGGGCGCCGGAGTGCCCGACGAGACCGCACCTGCCCGGACCGAGCCCCGCTGTCCGACATCCGCACGGCGACACGTCGCCCCACGACCCGGCGGCACCGCAGCCTCGATCCCACGTCCTGCGCGGGAACGCCATGTTCATCGAGGTGCTGGCCGCCGACCGTGGTGAGACCGCCGTCCGGACGTCCCCGCGCCGCCTACGAGCTGGGCGCGGGGACGGTAGCGGCGTCTCCGCGGGAGTACCGCACCCCGGTGCACCGGCTGGAGGCCGACGAGAGCTACCGGATCGGCGAGGTCGGGCACCCGGTCCAGGCCTCCCCGCACGCTGGCGTGGCGACCACCGCACGTCGTACGGTTCGTCCGTGGCAGTTGAGCAGATTCCCTGCGGGCCCGCCGGCTCCTGACTTTCGGCCGGCGGGTCCGAGGCTCGGCCGTCGAGAGCACCCCGCCGACCTCGAGCCGCCTGGGCTCGTCGAGGACGCCATGTCCCCCCTCCCGCTGTCACCCGTCAAGCTGCACGTCACCGTCGAGGACCTGGCCTGCGTCCAGCGGGTGCTCACCCTGCTGACCGGTCGCGCGTACTCACTCACTCGCTTCCAGGCCGAGGAGGCCGGCGCCGGGCGCTGGCGCCTGAGCATCGACACCATGGCCGACGCCGACGGCGCCGAGTTGCTGGAGGCGCGGCTGCTGCGCCTGCCGAGTGTGCTCACCGTCGACCTCCACCGCAGCGCCGCCCTCGCCGTCGCCGGCTGACCGCAGGACGTCGGTCGGGCGGATGCCGGCGCACGGGTGGGGTCTTTCCCCGGCCCTCCCGGGCTGGCCGGAGTCGTCGGCGTGAGCACCGTCGCTCCCCGCCCCGTCCACGACGCCGTTCCTGGTCGACCGGCACCGCGACGTCAGCGGAGATCGCACACCGCGATGCGGCTCGGGCGGGCACCCGGCTGGCTCGTTCGACGTCCCTGGCGGCGCTGCCCGAAGAGGAGCGGACCCGGTCGAGCGTGGCCCTGTCGCCCGCCGACGCGGGTGCGATTCCGCTGGCCGATAGCCCTGGTCCCTGGATCGGACCGGTCCGCGTCGTGGGCGCCGGACATGGCGATCGGCATCGTCGCAGCGCCGCGCGGACCCGGTCGCCGTCGGATCGGGCGGTCCGCACGAGCAGGATGACGACACGGCGCCGACACGCCCGATCGCGTGGCAGAAGTACAGCAACGGGTACAGCGACGCCGTCCGCATGGCAGCGGATCGGGGCGGACGACGGCGGACACCATGAAGCCGTCGACCTGCGAGGAAGGCACCATCGCAGACGGCGACGACCTCCTCAGACGCAACTGGAGGTCAAGGGGTCGCAGGGTCGAACCCTGTCGGCCGCGAGTCCCGCAGGCCCTCGAGCACCTCGAGCGGAATGTCCTTCATGTAGTGCGAGACGGCTCCGGGAGCGTCGCCCGCGTCTAGCAGCCGGTACAGCTCCGCGGTCCACTCCTCGACGCCTCCTGCGGCGGGGTCGAGCGGCGCCTCGAACAGGACGAGCCGGTCGACCGGCAGGCCCTCGACCGCGGCCCGGAGCGCGATGGCGCCGCCGGAGGAGTGGCCGCACAGCACCGCCCGGCCTCTGGCGACGTCGATCAGGGCGCGCACGGCGGCCAGCTCGTCGGTCAGGTCCACCCGGCCTTCGCGGAAGCTGTCCGCCCGGCCCACGCGATCGTGGACGACCGTCATGAACCCCCGCTGGGCGAGGAGCTCGGCGGTCTCGGTCGTCTGCGGGTCGATGGCGCGGAACGGCCCGGCCCCGGCGACGAAGACCACGGCGGGACCCTCGCCCCGCCGGACGTAGCCGATCGTGTCGCCGCGGGACGTGGTGACGCACTCGGTCACGGATGCCGCTCCTCCGGGATCATCGAGCGTCGCCCGCCCGGGCGGCAATGCCGTCCAGCCGCAGCACCGCGGACTCGTCGCGGTGGGAGCCCGTCGACCCGACGTGGGCGCCGCCGATCGCCGGGCCCTTGGTGATGACGTGGACGAGCGCCATGCCGTGCCCCCGGCCCAGGCCGTGGTCCTCCTTCAGCCAGTCGAGGATCGGGCCGGCACTGGTGCCGGGGCCGAAGCCACGCGCCGTGGCGAGATCGACGAGCTCCTGCGGGGTCCTGCCGGTCTTCTGCTCGGCTGCGTCGAGGTAGGCCTGGAACGACATGATCCGCCTCCGGGATCTCCGTGGGGTCCGTGTGCACGCTAGGACCGCGTGTCCTCACTGGACTCATCGGTGAACCGGCCGGGGTCTGACCCCCATCGGGTGCCACACCATCCTCGTCCCCAGGTACGGCGTCATGCGTATGAGCCGGCGCCGGACGCGCTCCCGGTACTGCGCGGCTACGCCTACGCGGCCGGCCGGGCGGCCGACGACGTCGCCATCGCCCTGGTCGAGCGGCCCTGACCGCCCCGACCTCCGGAGTCGACCGGACGTCATCCGCCATGTGGCCGGCTGCCGTCTGTGTCCCTGCACTGCTCACTCAGGGCACCGTTCGTCACTGCCACGGCGGTCCCGCCGGCGGTCACTCGTCGACGCGCTACGGGACCGGCGCGCATCGGCGTCACCGTGCACGCCCAGCCAGACCGGTGATCCACCGCACGTGCGTCACACCGCGGGCTGCGTCGAGAAGGGCTCGGACGTCGACCGAGTCCGTGCGAGGCGGTGTGTGCAGGCACCGGCGGACTGCCGGCGTGCCGTGCGCGGCACCCGCTCAGCGGAGGTGCGGCTCGAGGACGAGCTTCCCGCCCGGGTGCTGGCTCATCAGCAGTTCGGTGGCCTCGAGGGCGTCGGCGAGTGGAAAGGTCCGGGCGACGGGGACGACGAGCCGCCCCTCACCGGCCAACCGCACCAGGTCGGCTCGCACGGAGTCGCGGTAGGCCTGGCTGGCCGGCATCGATCCGGCGATCGCGGTGAAGCTCTCGGCCTTGGCCCGCTCGGCCGCGGCGATGGTGACGACCCGGTCGCGGTCGGCCACCAGCGCGAGCGAGACGTCGACCGCCTCGTCGGTGCCCACACAGTCCAGTGCAGCCACCACTCCCTGCGGCGCCGCCTCGCGCACCCGCTCCTCGAGCCCGTCGCCGTACCTGACCGGCACCCCGCCGTACCGGGTCACCACGTCGAACCTGGCCTCACTCGCCGTCCCGATCACCCGGGCCCCCCGCAGCGCAGCCTGCTGGAGCACGCTGACCCCGACCGACCCCGAGGCACCGTGCACCAGGATCGTGTCGCCCTGGCCGACGTCGGTCACGTGCAGCATCTCCGAGGCGGTGCACCCGGCGAGCAGCAGGTTGGCGGCCTCGCCGAACGACAGCGACGAGGGCTTGGCGAACACGTCCCGCGCCGCCACGGTCACCTCGGTCGCCCATCCGCCGCTGATCCGGAACGCCAGGACCTCGTCGCCCACGGCCACCGGCCCCGACCCGATCCCGGTGTCCTCGCCGACCGCGCTCACCACGCCGGCGACCTCGTAGCCGATCGCCTTCGGGAAGCCGGCCGGGTCGCCACGGGCCACGTGCTTGGCGTCGGCGGGGTTCATGCCGGCCGCCCGGACCGCGATCGTGACCTCCCCGTGCCGCGGCGGAGGCACGTCGTACTCCTCGAACGAGAAGACGTCCAGGCCCCCGGGGCGGGTCGCGACCCAGTGCTGTGCCATCCCTCGAACCTAGCGATCTCGGGGTTGCTGGACACCGGGAGAGTCTCGAGCTCCCGGACCGCGTCCGCTTCGGACGCGGATCGTGCGGTCCTGGACGTGGTTCGTCGGTGGTGGTCGAGGCGGCCCGGAGTGTCAGTGGTGCGGATGACCCGTCGGCCGCACGCAGTGGTCGTCGGAGCCGGACGTCCTCGTGACCACGACCGGAGGCGAGAACCCTCGAGGCCTCCTGCGCGAACTGCGGATCCACCCGAGGGGATCACCGGGATCGCCGACGAGCGTGGCCCGGTCCGGGGAGGTCAGTCCGCGGAGAGCCCGTCGACCTCGGCGCAGGACACCACGGCCGGGGCCACCTCGCCGTCGCTCACGGCGATCGCCGTCTGCAGGCACTGCTGCAGAGCAGCCCGGCACAGCAGTGGTCCCGTGGAGACGCGCCGTACGCCGACCTCCGCCAGCGCCGGGACCGGATGACGGGTGGAGGCGAGTGCGTGGACCGGGGCCGGGACCTCGGCGCAGATCGTCGCGAGGTCCTCGAGTCCGAGGTCGCCCGGCACGAAGACACCGTCGGCGCCTGCCTCCACGTACCCCAGCGCGCGGGTCACCGTCTCGCGCACGGTGGCGCGCTGTCCCAGCCAACAGGTGTCGACGCGCGCGTCGACGAACAGGTCCGGGCACTCCTCCTTGACGGCGGCCACCTCCGCCGCGTGCAGTGCGGCTTCGACCAGCGCTCCGCGGGAGCTGTCCTCCAGGTCGATCCCGGCGACGCCCAGCTCCGCCGCGTAGCCGGCCACGTCGCTCGGCTGCTTCAGTAGCCGTCCTCGATGTCCACGGAGATCGGGCACGGCAGTCGTCGTGACGAGGCGGCCAGGCTCCGCGTCGCCTCTCGAGCGGCTCCACCCGCGTCGGGGACCCCGCGGGCGGCCGCGACACCGAGACTCGTGGTCCCGATGGCGGGGAACCCGGCGCGCAGCAGGACCACGGCCGATGCGTGGTCCCACGCATCGGGCAGGATCAGGGGCGCATCGCGGTGGTGCAGGTCCAGGAACCCCATGGGGTCATCGTCGTCCGCCGATCCTCAGGTGCGGAGCGCGCCGGCGAGGCAGACCCCCCGCGCAGTGCGGTCCGCTGGTCGGCGCCCCGAGCGCCGGGCGAGCAGCCCTCGAAGGCGCGGTCCTCGCACAGGCCGGACGCGGACGCGGTGGCGCCGGTGTCGGGGTGCGCAGGCGGGACACGGCGGGTCTGCTCGGGTCAGGCGGCGGCGGCCACCGGTGCCCTGGTCAGTGGACTCTGCACGGCGTAGACGCCGTGGGCAGGCGTGAGGACCGCGCCGGGGAGCAGTCGACGCACCAGTCCGACCATGCGGCCGTTGTCGGCTTGGACGTCGGCCGTGAGCGTGCGCACGCCGCGCCTGGCGGCCAGTTCGGCGAGCTCGGCGAGCAGGTGGCGGCCGACGCCGACGCCCTGCCAGGCGTCCTCGACGACCACGGCGACGTCGGCGGTGGCGGGGTCGACGGGGGAGCGGTCGTAGCGCGCGACCCCGACCACCTCGCCGCCGACGACCGCGACGAGCGCCTCCCGCAGGTCGTGGTCGACCTCGACGAGCCGGCGTGCGTCGGCCGGCGGGTGGCGCAGCGGCGCGTGGAAGCGCCGGTAGACCGTCTCGGGGGAGAGCCGGTCCCACAGCCGGCAGAAGAGCGGGCCGTCGTCCGGTCGTACCGGCCTGGTGTCCACGGGGATGTCCATCCCGACCTCCTGGGTTTGATTGGTGAACCCTGCTCCTCCACGTCGAGTTCGTCAAGTGAACTCAGCATGCTGCGCCGGCTCCACGAGCGACGGCCCGTGGGACCGGTCACGGTGCTCGGTCGCGGGCACGCCGGCCGTCGTCGGCGAGGAGTGGAGCCTGCCCGTGCTGCGGGAGGCGTCTCCCGGCGTGCGCCGGTTCGCCGACCTCCAGCGGGCGCCCGGGGCGCCGGGCGGGCCGGCCACCCGGCGGGAGGCGTCGGGTGTGCGATCCCGGGCTCCACCCGGTCCCGCCCACTAGGGTTCGGCACGCAGCACCACCCCGTCGGCGAGGTCCACGGAGAGTGCACGATGGAGCGTCCGTACCAGATCGTCGAGACCGACTCCGGGCCCGTGTACCGGGTCCGGGCGCGTGGCACGCAGGTGATGCGGGAGCCGCACATCTTCCGCGGAACGGCGTTCACCCACGAGGAGCGCGCCGCGCTGGGCCTCGTGGGCCTGCTGCCCCACGGGGTGTCGACGATCGATGCGCAGACGAAGCGGGTCTACGCGCAGTACCTGCGCACACAGGACGACCTGGCCAAGAACGTGTACCTGACCTCGTTGCGGGACCGCAACGAGGTGCTGTTCTACCGGCTGCTCAGCGAGCACGTCGACGAGATGCTGCCGATCATCTACACCCCCACGATCGGTCAGGCGATCGAGCGCTACAGCCACGAGTACCGCCGTCCTCGGGGCGTCTTCCTGTCCATCGACCACCAGGACCAGATCGAGCGGTCGTTGGCGAACTTCGGCCGCGTCGCCGACGAGGTCGACCTCATCGTCGCGACCGACTCCGAGGGGATCCTCGGCATCGGGGACCAGGGCATCGGCGGGATCGAGATCGCCATCGGCAAGCTGACCGTGTACATCGCCGCGGCCGGCATCCACCCGCGGCGGGTCATCCCGGTCGTCCTCGACGTCGGCACGGACAACCAGGCGCTGCTGACCGACCCCATGTACCTGGGCAACCGGCACGCGCGGGTCCGCGGCGAGCGGTACGACGAGTTCATCGACGCCTACGTCCGGACGGCGGGCCGGATGTTCCCGAACGCGCTGCTGCACTGGGAGGACTTCGGCGTCGACAACGCCCGGCGCATCCTCGACCGCTACGCCGACGAGGTCTGCACGTTCAACGACGACATGCAGGGGACCGCGGCCGTGGCCCTGGCCGCCGCGGTGGCCGCCGTCCGCGCCGCCGGCTCCCGGATGCGCGATCAGCGCGTGGTCGTCCACGGACCCGGTACCGCAGGCGTGGGCATCGCCGACTTCCTCCGCGAGGCGATGGCTCGTGACGGGCTGGGGATGGACGAGGCCGCGCGGCGAATCTGGCTGGTCGGCCGCCGGGGTGTGCTCACCGACGACATGGGCGGGGAGCTGCGCGACTTCCAGGTGCCCTACGCCCGACCGGCGGGCGAGATGGCGCCCGATCCGGCAGGTGGCCCGCGCGGCGGCTCCGCCGGCCTGGCCGCGACGGTGGCGCAGGTGCGCCCCACCATGCTCATCGGGACGTCCACCCAGTCCGGTGCCTTCACCGAGGCGGTGGTCCGCGAGATGGCCGGGCACGTGGAGCGGCCGATCATCTTCCCGCTGTCCAACCCGACGGCGCGGATCGAGGCGCAGCCGGCCGACCTGCTGGCCTGGACCGACGGCCGTGCTCTGGTGTCGACCGGCAGCCCGTTCCCGCCGGTCGTCCACGACGGGGTGACCCACCACGTCGCGCAGGCCAACAACGCGCTGGTGTTCCCCGGCCTGGGGCTGGGCGTCACGGTCGCCCGGGCGCGGCGGATCAGTCAGGGCATGATCCAGGCCTGTGCGGACGCCGTCGCCGGCCTGGCCGACGTCAGCGTGCCGGGCGCGCCGCTGCTGCCGGCCGTCTCCGACCTGCGTCGGGTGTCGGCCGCCGTCGCCGTCGCCGTCGCCACCGCCGCGGCCGACGAAGGGCTGGCGCAGGTGGAGCTGGACAACCCGGTCCAGCAGGTGCACGAGGCGATGTGGCAGCCGGTCTACCCGACGATCGAGGCGGTCTGACCCCCTGAGCTGCACCGGGACGGAGTCTGCGAGCCGCGTCGCGAGGCGGCTCCCGGAACGGGGCTACCTCCGCTTCGGCAGGTACAGGTCGGTGAGGGTCCCCTCGAACGCCTCGGCGGCCATCCCGACGGTCTCCGACAGCGTCGGGTGCGCGTGGATGGTCAGCCCGATGTCGGCGGCGTCGGCGCCCATCTCGATCGCCAGGCCCAGCTCGGCGATGAGCTCGCCGGCGGACGGGCCGACGACCCCGGCTCCGATCACCCGGTGGCTGGCCTCGTCGAACAGCAGCTTGGTGAACCCCTCGTCGCGGCCGATGGACAGCGCCCGACCGCTGGCCGCCCACGGGAAGACGCCCTTGCCGTAGGCGATCCCCGCGGCCCTGGCCTCGTTCTCGGTGACGCCGACCCAGGCGACCTCGGGGTCGGTGTAGGCGACCGAGGGGATGACCCGCGCGTCGAAGTAGCTGTTCTGTCCGGCGGTGACCTCGGCGGCGACCTTGCCCTCGTGCGTGGCCTTGTGCGCGAGCATCGGCTGCCCGACGACATCGCCGATCGCGAAGACGTGCGGGACGTTGGTGCGCATCTGCTTGTCGACCGGGACGAAGCCGCGCTCGTCGACGACCACCCCGGCCTCCTCCGCGCCGACGGCCGGACCGTTGGGACGGCGGCCGACGGCCACGAGCATGCGGTCGAACGTCGCGGTGGTGGACGTGTCGCCCTCCAGCGTGGCGACCAGACCCTCCGGCCGTGCCTCCACAGCGGTCACCTTGGTCTTCAGGTGGACGCCGGCGTAGGCCTTCGAGATCTGCTGGTGCAGCGGCTGCACCAGGTCCCTGTCCGCGCCCGGGATGATCTGGTCCATCAGCTCGACGACCGTGACCTCGGCGCCGAGCTGGTGGTAGACGGTCGCCATCTCCAGGCCGATGATCCCGCCGCCGAGGACGAGCAGCCGCTGCGGCACGTCCACCAGCTCGAGCGCGCCGGTCGAGTCCATGACCCGCGGGTCGTCGTGGGGGATGAACGGCAGCCGGACCGGCTCGGACCCGGCGGCGATGATCGCCTGCTCGAAGTCGACCGTGGTGGTCCCACCGTCGGCCAGCTCGACCTGCACCTGGTTCGGCGAGGTGAACCGGCCCGAGCCACGGACGACGGTGACCTTGCGCTGCCTGGCCAGGCCGGTGAGCCCGCCGGTGAGCCGGCCGACGACCGTGTCCTTCCAGCGGCGCAGCGCGTCGACGTCGACCGACGGCTCCCCGAACGACAGCCCGTGCTCGGCCATCTCCCGGGTCTCGGCGATCACCTTGGCCGCGTGCAGCAGCGCCTTGGACGGGATGCAGCCGACGTTCAGGCACACCCCGCCCAGCGCCGGCCACCGGTCGACCAGGACGACCGCCTTGCCCAGGTCCGCGGCGCGGAACGCCGCGGTGTACCCGCCGGGGCCGGCGCCCAGGACCAGGACGTCGGCGCGGACGTCCCCGGGCCGGGACGCGGTCGCCGGCGCGGGGGCGGGCGTCCCGGCCGTGGCGCCGGATCGGGGCGGCGCCACGGCGGCCGCGTCCTCGGTCCGGAGGAACAGCAGGATGCTGCCGGCGCGGACGCGATCGCCGACCCGCACCGCCACCTCCTCGACGGTGCCGGGCTGCGAGGCGGGGATCTCCATCACCGCCTTGTCCGACTCCAGGGTCACCACGGGGTCGTGCGGACCCACCCGGTCGCCCGGTCCGACGAGCACCTCGGTCACCGGCACGTCGGTGAAGTCCCCGAGGTCGGGCACGGTCACCTCGACCCGGTCGTAGACGCCGGCGGCCGAGCCGTAGCCGGGGCGGTCCACCGGGGCGGGGACGGCGTCCTCGTGGGTCACCGGATGGGTGGGGGACGGGGCGCCGGCGCCGGTCGTGGCCAGGCGGAGCACCAGGTCGCCGGTCGCCACCCGGCTGCCGACCTGGACCAGCACCTCCTCGACGGTCCCGGCGGCCGGCGCGGGGATGTCCATCGTCGCCTTGTCCGACTCGAGGGTCAGGACGGGGTCCTCGGCGGCGACCACGTCACCAGGAGCCACGTGCACCTCGATGACGGGCACGTCCGCGAAGTCGCCGATGTCGGGGATGCACATGTCCACGGGAGGCTCCAGGTGCTGCGGGTCGGGTCGGACGGGGTCAGAGCACGAGGCGGCGGACGTCCTCGAGCACGTGGCACAGGTACCGGGTGAAGCGCGCGGCGAGCGCGCCGTCGATCACGCGGTGGTCGTAGGAGAGGGACAGCGGCAGCACCAGGCGCGGCACGAACGCGGCCCCGTCCCACACCGGAGCGGTCTTCGACCGCACGACGCCCAGGATGGCCACCTCGGGGGCGTTGACCAGCGGGGTGAACGACGTCCCGCCGATGCCGCCGAGGCTGGAGATGGTGAAGCAGCCGCCCTGCAGGTCGGTGGCGGACAGCTTGCCGTCCCGTGCCCGCGCGGACACGTCACCGAGCTCGCGGCTGAGCTCCCGGATGCCCTTGCGGTCGACGTCGCGGAGAACCGGGACGACCAGGCCGTCGGGCGTGTCGACGGCGACCCCGACGTGGAAGTAGCGCTTGTAGACCAGCGCGTCCTTCTCCGGCGTCAGGCTGCTGTTGAACCGCGGGAACTCGCGCAGCGCGGACACCGACGCCTTGAGCAGGAACGACAGCAGGGTGACCCGGTAGCCCTCGGCCCGGGCCTCGGTGTCGAGTTCCTTGCGGTAGGCGTCGAGCTCGGTGATGTCCCCGTCGTCGTCGTGCGTGACGTGCGGGACGTTGAGCCAGGAGCGGTGCAGGTGCGGCCCGGACAGCCGCTGGATGCGGGAGAGCGGCTGCACCTCGACGGGGCCGAACCTGGAGAAGTCCTGCGGCGGGATCTCCGGGATGCCGCCGCCGGCCGCCGCGGCGGGAGCCGGCGCGCTGGGCGCCGGGCCGCGGACCTCCCGGAGCAGGTCGTCCTTGGTGACCCGGCCCTTCGGCCCGGAGCCGGCGACCCCGGTGAGGTCCACGGCGAGTTCGCGGGCCAGCCGGCGGACGCTGGGCCCGGCGTGGACGCCGGCGAAGTCCGGCGGCGCCGCGGTCGCCGTCACCGGGGCGCCGCCGGGTGCGGTCTGCGGGGCCGCGGCCTCGGCCGAGCGGCGCGCCGACTCCTCGACGGTCGAGGCCGCGCTGGTGGACGCCTCGGTCGGCGGCTCGACCTGGTCGACGGTCGCCGCGGCGAGCTGCTCGGGCGGGGTCGCCCCGTCTCCCTGGTCGAGCAGCAGGATGGGTGTCCCGACGTTCACCAGGTCGCCGAGTGAGACGCGCAGCTCACGGACGGTGCCGGCCGCCGGCGACGGGACGTCCATCGTCGCCTTGTCGGACTCCAGCGTGATCAGCGGGTCCTCGGCCGCGACCGCGTCACCGGGCGAGACGTGGATCTCGATCACCGGGATGTCGGAGAAGTCACCGATGTCGGGGACCGTCACTTCGGCGGGTGAGGTCATGTCATGCCTTCCGGACGAGGGGATGCGGTCAGACCGTCCACGGTGGCGGCGCCTCGGGGTCGATGCCGTAGCGACGGATCGCGTCGGCGACCGTCGTGGCCGGGACGGCACCCTCGGCGGCGAGCGAGGCCAGTGCCGCCACGGTCACCGCACAGCGGTCGACCTCGAAGAACCGGCGCAGGTTGCGGCGGTAGTCCGAGCGCCCGTAGCCGTCGGTGCCCAGCACCCGGTAGCGGCCGGGCACGAAGGGGCGGATCTGGTCGGCGAAGGTCCGCATGTAGTCGGTGGCGGCCACCACCGGGCCCTGCCGGTCGGCCAGGCACCGCTCGACCCAGCTGCGGCGCGGCTGCTCGGTCGGGTGCAGCAGGTTCCACCGCTCCGCCTCGAGGCCGTCGCGCCGCAGCTCGGTGAAGCTGGGCGCGCTCCACACGTCGGCGTCCACCCCGAAGTCGGTGGCGAGCAGGTCGGCGGCGGCCAGGACCTCGCGCAGGATCGTGCCGCTGCCGAGCAGCTGCACCCGCGGCGGAGCGGCCTTGCGGCGGGACGGCGCGGCCGGCCCCTCCCGCAGCAGGTACAGCCCGCGAAGGATCCCTTCCCTGGAGCCCTCCGGCATGCCGGGGTGCTCGTAGTTCTCGTTCATCAGGGTGACGTAGTAGAAGACGTCCTCCTGCTCGGCGTACATCCGGCGCAGACCGTCCTGGACGATCACCGCGACCTCGTAGTGGAAGGTCGGGTCGTAGGAGACGCAGTTGGGGATCGCCGAGGACAGCAGGTGGCTGTGGCCGTCCTCGTGCTGCAACCCCTCGCCGTTGAGCGTGGTGCGCCCGGCGGTGGCGCCGAGCAGGAAGCCGCGCGCCCGGGAGTCCCCGGCCGCCCACGCCAGGTCCATGACCCGCTGGAAGCCGAACATCGAGTAGTAGATGTAGAAGGGGATCATCGGGGTGTCGCTGAGGCTGTAGGACGTCGCCGCGGCGATCCACGAGGACATCGCCCCGGCCTCGTTGATGCCCTCCTGGAGCATCTGCCCGTCCGGCGCCTCGCGGTAGTACATGAGCTGGTCGGCGTCCTCGGGCCGGTAGAGCTGGCCGACCTGGCTGAAGATGCCGTACTGCCGGAACATGCCCTCCATCCCGAACGTGCGTGACTCGTCCGGGACGATCGGGACGACCCGCCTGCCGATCGACTTGTCGCGCAGCAGCGTGTTGAGGACGCGGACGAAGGCCATGGTGGTGGAGATCTGCCGGCCCTCGGTCGGTACCAGCTGCGCTCCGAAGGCGTTGAGGTTGGGGACCTGCAGGCTCTCGGTGGAGCGGCGGCGGCGCACCGGCATGGAGCCGCCCAGCGCCGCCCGGCGCTCGCGCAGGTAGCGCAGCTCCTCGCTGTCCGCGGGGAGTCGCAGGAAGGGCACCTCGTCGAGCTGCTCGTCGGAGACGGGGATGTCGAACCGGTCGCGGAACCGGGCCAGCGCCGCGCCCCCGACCTTCTTCTGCTGGTGGGTGATGTTCTGGCCCTCGCCCGCCTCGCCCATCCCGTACCCCTTGACCGTCTTGGCCAGGATCACGGTCGGTCGGCCCACGGTCTTCACCGCGGCGCTGTAGGCGGCGTAGACCTTGCCGGGGTCGTGGCCGGCGCGGGTCAGCGCCCAGATCTCGTCGTCGCTCATGTCGGCGACCAGCTCGAGCAGCTCGGGGTACTTGCCGAAGAAGTGCTCGCGGACGTAGGCGCCGTTCTTGGACTTGAAGTCCTGGTACTCCCCGTCGACGGCCTCCTCCATCCTCTTGAGCAGCAGGCCGGAGGTGTCGCGGGCGATCAGCGGATCCCAGCTGCTACCCCAGATGGTCTTGATGACGTTCCACCCGGCGCCGCGGAAGATGCCCTCGAGCTCCTGGATGATCTTGCCGTTGCCGCGCACCGGCCCGTCGAGCCGCTGCAGGTTGCAGTTGACGACGAAGACGAGGTTGTCGAGCTTCTCCCGCGCAGCCAGCGCGATGGCGCCCAGCGACTCCGGCTCGTCGGTCTCGCCGTCGCCGAGGAAGGCCCAGACCTTGCGCCCGGCGGTGTCGGCCACCCCGCGGCAGTGCAGGTACTTCAGGAACCGCGCCTGGTAGATCGCCATGATCGGGCCGAGGCCCATCGACACGGTCGGCAGCTGCCAGTAGTCCGGCATGAGCCACGGGTGCGGGTAGGACGGCAGGCCGCCACCGCCGACCTCCTGACGGAACGCGAGCAGCTGCTCCTCGCTGAGCCGCTCCTCCAGGAACGAGCGGGCGTAGATGCCGGGCGCCGAGTGACCCTGGATGAAGAGCAGGTCGCCGCCGTGGGTGTCGGTCGGTGCGTGGAAGAAGTGCTGGAACCCGACGTCGTAGAGCGTTGCCGCCGACTGGAAGCTGGCGATGTGGCCCCCGAGCTCGGAGGACTCCTTGTTGGCCCGGAGCACGATGGCCATGGCGTTCCAGCGGATGAACGAGCGGATCCGGTGCTCGATGGCCCGGTCGCCCGGGTGCCGGTCCTCCTTCTCCACCGGGATGGTGTTCAGGTACGGCGTGGTGGCGCTGTACGGCACCGCCGCCCCCTTGCGGCGGGCCTCGGCGACCACCTGGTCGAGCAGGTGGAACGCCCGCTCCGCGCCCTCGAACGCCAGGACCGAGTCCAGCGCGTCGATCCACTCCCGGGTCTCGGCCGGGTCCAGGTCCCCGCTGACGTCTCGGCTGAGGTCCTCGCTCACGTCGTCCTCCTCCGTGGAGCCGCACCACTGCGACAGCGGGCGATGCCGGGCATCCTGCCGCAGTTGCCGACGCCACGGGTGCCGACCGGGGCCTGGAGGCTCAGCTCGACCCAGGGACCGGAGCCCGGGGGACCGGCCGGTGGGCGGCGACTCCGACCGGGCTGCAGGCGCTGGCCGACGGATCCGGGCCGATCGGGTGGGTGGTGTCGGTGGACTCCACGATCGACCGGGCTCACCAGCACGCCGCCGGCGCCCGCCGCCGTCCCGAAGCCCCGCGCGCCTGGCGGGGAGGCGGCCGCGGTCGGAGGCGAGGGCTCACGGTCACATCGAGTTCCCGCTCGGCAACACTCCCGCCACGCCCGTGTCGCCCTCGTCGGGGAGTTCGCCCTGCTGACGGTGGTCGTGGCGCTCCTCGTCGGGCTCGCCGGCCGCCGACCGCATCGACGTGCACCCGGCCGACGGCGCCCGATCAGTGCCAAGGTGTGGGGTCGACGTGGCGATGGTGCCGGTGACCTCGCCACTCCCCGCACCGGGAGGAGCAGGTCATGGTCGTGCTTCACACCGCGATAGCCATCGCCGTCATCGTCTTGCTCATCATCAGAGTCAGGGTCGACCCGGTGATCTCGCTGATCGTCGGGTCGCTCTACCTGGGCCTCGCGACCGGTGTCGGTTTCACGGCGACGCTGACGGCGATCGCCACCGGCTTCGGCGAGATCATGGCCGAGGTCGGCCTGCTCATCGGCTTCGGGGTGCTCATCGGCGCGATGCTCCATGCGATCGGCGCCTTCCGGAAGATGGTGACGATGCTCGTCGACCGGGTCGGCGCGGACCGGCTCCCGTATGCGATGACGGCGGCGATGTCGACGATCTTCCCCTCGATCTACGTGGACGTGCAGGTCGTGCTGGCCTCCCCGGTGGCGCGGTCGACCGCGCCGTTCATCGGCCGGACCGGCTTGCCGCACATGTCCGGTGCGCTCGGGACCGGGATCTTCGCCGGCTACGTCTTCGTGATCCCGGGACTGGCCGCGGTCTCCATCGCGGGGCTGCTCGAGATCCCACTCGGCACCTGGCTGATCTACGGCTTCGTGCTGGGGCCGTTGACCGCGATCGTGACGACGTTGATCTTCCGGTTGCTCCTGCGCGGCCGCTACTGGAACCTGGCCAGGGACGAGCACGTCGACGAGGCGATGGTCGAGCAGGAGACCACCGAACTGGTCGAGGACGACAGCGCGACGCCCCCGCTGCTCGTCTGCCTCCTGCCCATCCTGGTGCCTCTGGTGATGATCGCGTTCGGTGCCTTCGCTGAGCTGCTGGAGTTCTCCAACGACTTCATCGCCTTCCTCGGCGACGCCAACTTCGCACTCTTCGTCGGCCTGATCGGTGCCTACGTGCTCTGCCGGCGCACCCTGGGCTCGGAGGGCACGGATGCGGCGATGAGCGAGGGCTTCCACACCACCGGCGCGATCCTCCTCATCACCGGCATCGGCGGGTCCCTGGGTGCCGTCATCGGGGAGACCGGGCTCGACACGATCCTGGCGGACCTCTTCACGGCCGAGGCAGGGGCGCCGGTGATCCTCAGCATCCTGCTCGCCTGGCTCGTCGCGGCGGTGCTGCACCTGGCGATCGGGTCGGTGTCGGTCGCGGCCATCACAGCCGCCGGGATCATCGGCCCGGTGCTCGGGTCGATCAACGTCTCGCCGATCGTCATCGGTCTCGCCATCGCCTCGGGCGCGATGTTCGCACTCCAGGTCAACAGCAACTTCTTCTGGATGTTCAAGTCGCTGCTGGGACTGTCGACCCAGGGCACCTTCAAGACCCTGACGATGGTCACCTCCATCGCCTCGGTCGTCTCGCTGCCGATGGTCATGGCGGTGGCGCTGGTCGCGTAGGGCGTCGGTCAGCAGGGTCTGACGTCGAGACGCTCGCGCAGGCGGCTCACGGAGCCTGATCGCCTCGACCCCGACCGGGTCGGCCGAGGTCTGGGCACCCTCCAGCGCCCTACGGGCGGCCCGCACCCTCGCCGCGCCGGGCGTCGGCCGCCGACCGTGGTCACGGTCGCAGGCTGATCACGACCAAGGGTCCCGTCACGCGCCGCGCCATCCGCGGCCAGCGCGCGGCGTAGGTCTGCCGCGCTGATCGCCACTGCGGATCGTCAGGATCCACCACTCGCGCCGTGCCCTCGTGCAGTCGACCGGTGAGGCGCACGGTCACCGGCTGTGGTGTGCGGAAGTTGCGCCACCACGTGGAGCGCTGCCAGTGCTGAGGCCAGACCACGAGGTGGCCACCGGCGCGGGCGTACTGCACCGGCACCGCGTACTGCCGCCCACTGCGCCGCCCGAGGTAACGCAGTTCGATCGCGGAGGCGCTCAGCAGACGGTGCGCGCGTGACCGCAACACGGCCAGCACCACGGCGTTGCCCTGCGGCAGCTCCAGGCGCATCCGCACGCGGTGTACCCACTGCCGGCGCACCTCGTCCAGAGCCGCGATCACGTCGTGCACCTTGGTGGTGTCCAGCTTCCCGGTCATGCTGTCCTCCCTCAGCCGTTCGTCTCCCGCGACCGCGTTCCCTCGGCCGGCTCCGGCGCTGCCGCTGCACCCGGGCCGGAGAGCCCCCGGTGCCGCAGCGCAGCCGCGGCGTCCGGGACTGCGCCTGCACGGCATCGACGATGCAGATCGACCTGCTCACCCGGGACGCCCTGTCCGTCGGGCAGCGGGCCGATGACCACCGCGCCTCCAGAAGGACGTTCTCCCACGATCACGGGCGGATCGGAGCCTGCCCGTCCCGTGGCCCCGTGCAGTCCGCCGATCAAGAAGAGTGGCCAGTCCCCGGCTTGATACGCGTCGCCGGGGCGTGAACCGACTCCAGGTCCGCGACACCGCCGCAGAGCGTGCAACAGCGCTCACCGGCAGGCGTTCCCCGCCCGGCTGGAGCCGGCCGATCCGACCGGGACGAGGTGCCCGGCCATCCGGTCGAGGTCCGGAACGGCGTAGGACGGCCGGCAGCGGACGCGTCACCGGTCCCGATGCAGCACGCGTCCTGGGGCCTCTCCCGGTGGCCGTCCGGGCCCCAGCCCGGTGGGAGGTCGCGGGTCCCGGTCAGGGGAACGTGGGCGGACCGACCTGTCTCACCGAACGTGCCTCGATGGCTCCATGGCGGACACCCTCACCTTCCGGCCCGACGAGGACGCCTTGCGCGCGCTGGCCGTGCTGACCCAGGACGGCACTCCTGTCTCAGCGGCCGTGCGCGACGCGCCCATTGGGCCGCCCACGCGCCTCGCGACGTCCGAGGCCACGAGCAGTCCGGCCGGCGGTTCGCCGTGGTGGTCCGGTCGGACCTGCTGCCGTTGTCCACCTGCCTGGTCGCCCCGACGTCGACGTCGGCCCGGGCGGCGACCTTCCGGCCGGAGGTGGAGATCGACGGCAGGTGACTCGCGTCCTCGCCGAGCGGACCGCCGCGGTCGATCCGCAACGTCTGGGCGCGAGCGTCGGCCACCTCAGCTCGACGGAGATGCGTCGAGTGGACGCGGCGCTGCGGCTGGTGCTCGGTCCCTGAGCGGCGGGTCGGGGTCGACGGGTGCAGACCCGTGCGGCCGGAGCTCCTGCGAGTGCGGACGCGGTCGCCGCGCCGACGTCGAGCCAGGGCTCAGCGGAGCCGCAGACCGACCTGAGCGGCTGCTGCCACCACGGCTGGACCGATCTCCGTGGGGTCGACCGCGTCGTCGACGAACACGACGGCGAGTGCGCCGCGGACGCCGCCGTCGGGACCGAGAACGGGTGCAGCCACCGACCGGAACCCGGGGACGACCTCACCGTGGGAGGTGGCCCACCCCAGCGATCGGGCCTCGGTCAGCTCCCGTCGGTCCTCGGAGCGGGCGGGCTCGGGGATCAGCAGGGCCAACCCCGGTGCCCCCCGCCCCACCGGGTGACGGATGCCGGGCCGGTAGGCCACGTGAGCCGACGAGGTCTGCGGTTCGATGCTGGTGACCGTGACGGCCTCGTCGCCCGCCCGGACGACGAGGAACGCGGTCATCCCGAGGTCGGCGGCGAGCGCGTCGAGCTGGGGGAGTGCCGCGGTCTGCAGGTCGGTGCGCACGCCGCGGGCCAGCGCGGCCATGCCCAGGCCGAGGCGGTAGTGCCCGGCGGGGTCCCGCTCGACGAGCTGGTGGTCCTCCAGGGTGCGCAGCAGGCGGTAGGCGATCGAGCGGTGCAGGCCCACGGACTGGGCGACCTCGGCGACCGGCTGGGCGGCGGCGACCGTGGCCAGGTGCTCGAGGATGCGCAGCCCGCGGTCGAGCGTCTGGGACTGCGGCGCGCCCGTGCCGTCGTCGGCCGCCATCCCCTGTCGCCTCCTCGGTCCGAGGGTCGCAGCCTACGGTCGGTCGCTCCGGGGTCGGGTCCACCGAGCGGCGTGGGTGGACGGCGGTCAGCCGTTGATGACCTGGGGGACGGCGACGGCGTGGTCGACCTCGTCGTAGCGGACGACGGGCAGCTCGGGGCCGAACTGCTCCTCGGCGACGAGCGGTCTGTCGTCGTCGACGTCGGCCGCGAGCGTGGTCGGCCAGAAGAAGCCCGGGACGTGGTGCGGGGGTGCTCACGGCGCGGGTGCCGGCTCGACCCGGCCGGTGACCTCGCCGAGGGAGATGCGGCCGCCGGCGGTGCCGGGTGCGCTGGCGGTGAGGGTGACGACGTCGCCGTCCTCGAGGAACGTGCGGGTCGTCCCGTCGGGGAGGGTCAGGGGCTCCGTGCCGCCCCAGGACAGCTCGATGAACGAGCCGCGCTGGTCGGCCGCCGGGCCGGAGACGGTCCCGGAGGCGAACAGGTCGCCGGTGCGCAGGCTCGCCCCGTTGACCGTCGTGTGCGCGAGCTGCTGTGCCGGGGTCCAGTACACGAGCCGGAAGGGCGGGCAGGAGACGAGCTCTCCGTTGAGCCGCACCTCGATGGCGACGTCGAGACCCCACGGCTCGGCGTCGGTGTCGTCGAGGTAGGGCAGCAGCGGCACGTCCCGCGCCGGAGGTCGGACGCGGGCGGCCTCCAGCGCGGCGAGCGGGACGACCCAGGGCGAGATCGAGGTGAGGAAGGACTTGCCGAGGAAGGGACCCAGCGGCACGTACTCCCAGGACTGCAGGTCCCGTGCCGACCAGTCGTTGACCAGGCAGACGCCGAACACGTGCTCGGCGAAGCCGCCCAGCGGCACCGGCGTACCCAGCTCCGACCCCACGCCGACGACGAAGCCGACCTCGGCCTCGATGTCGAGGCGCTGGGAGGGGCCGAACGTGGGGGCGTCCTCGGCGGGGGTTTTGCGCTGGCCGTTCGGCCGCACCACGGGCGTCCCCGACACCTGCACGGTGCCCGCACGTCCGTGGTAGCCGATGGGCAGGTGCTTCCAGTTCGGCGTCAGCGGTGCCGAGTCCGGCCGGAACATCCGCCCGAGGTTCTCGGCGTGGTGCTGCGAGCTGTAGAAGTCGACGTAGTCGGCGACCTCGACCGGTAGGTGCAGCGTCACCTCCGATCGTGGCAGGAGGTGTGGCTCGACACGGCCTCGGTGCGCCTCGTCGGTGAGCCATGCGGTCAGTCGGGCGCGCAGGTCCGCCCACGCCCGCGGACCGCGGGCCAGGAACGCGTTGAGCGTGCCGGTGGCGTGCACGTCCTCGCCGGTGGCGGCGGCGAGGTCGAGCACGGAGTCACCGATCGCGATGCCGGTGCGCCGGCGGCCCGAGGCGTCGGAGAAGACGCCGTGGGGGAGGTTGTCCGGACCGAAGCCGCTGTCGGCGGGGAGGTCGAGCCACGTCATGCGGGGATCCGATCCGGTGCGGGCAGCAGGCCGAGCGCGACGAGGTCGTCGACCGGCTCGAGCACGCTGCAGGTGCCGAAGGAGGTGAAGGCCGCGCGGCCTCGCGCCCACCGGTCGGCCGGCCAGGTCCGCAGGGCAGACACCAGCACCCCGGCGTCGGACTCGGCGAGCCGGTCGAGCGCCACGACCGCCGGTGCGCCGGCGGTGAGCGCGCCGACCGCCAGGAGCACGTTGAGGAAGCCGTGGTGGGCGAAGCCGGTGGCCGGGTCGGTGTGCCGGACGGCGGAGTGGAGCCCGGCCGTGCACTTGACGGCCACGTCCCGCGAGGTGCAGGCGACCAGGGTGTCAGCCAGCTCCTGCACGGACGGGAAGAGGTCGGCGCGCAGGCCACCGGTGCGCAGCTTGGCGCGGACCGCCGTGCCGGCCAGGACGTCGAGGACCTCGTCACGGGCGGCGGTGCGCGGGAGCTCCACCGCGGCCGGCACCCCGCGGGGGAGGACCGACCCGAGGACCCGCACCGCCCCGGCGGCGACCGCGGCGTCGGCCACGACCGGCACCTCGACGGCGGCCAGCCGCAGCCGGGGGTCGGCGGTGACCCGGGCCGCGGCGGCCGGCAGGTCGCCGGCCGCCGCGATGAGGGAGACGCCGAACGGGTCGCCGTCGCCCAGGTGCTCGGCGAGCTCGTCGAGCCGGTCCGCCGGGACGACGAACGGTCCGACCAGGTCGCCCAGCCGCGCTCGCAGCTCCCGGTGCGCCGGGACGGCGGCGGCCATCGGCGCGTCGCCTGGCGGGAACAGCGACGCGTCGTCGAACAGGCCGGAGAGGTGCTCCCTCATGGCTGCGTCGGTCGTGCCGAGGGACCCCGTCCCGACCAGGTCCAGGCGTACTTCCCGTCGTCGACGGCGAGCCCGCCCTCGCCGAGGTCCAGCGGCCGGAAGGTGTCGACCATGACGGCCAGCTCGTCGAAGTACTCCGCACCGAGGGAGCGCTCGACCGCGCCGGGCTGCGGGCCATGGCTGTGCCCGCCGGGGTGCACCGAGATCGAGCCCTTGCCGATGCCCGAGCCCTTGCGGGCCTCGTAGTCGCCGTCGACGTAGAACATGATCTCGTCGCTGTCGACGTTGGAGTGGTAGTAGGGCACCGGTACCGCGAGCGGGTGGTAGTCGACCTTCCGCGGGACGAAGTTGCAGATGACGAAGTTGTGGCCCTCGAACACCTGGTGCACCGGCGGCGGCTGGTGGACCCGGCCGGTGATCGGCTCGTAGTCGGCGACGTTGAAGGCGTAGGGGTAGAGGTGCCCGTCCCAGCCGACGACGTCGAAGGGGTGCTCGGGGACGACGTGGACGGTGCCGGCCAGCCCGCCGGGACCGCTGCCGCGGTGCTTGACGTAGACCTCGACGTCGGTGCCCTCGGCCACCAGCGGCTCGCTCGGCCCGCGCAGGTCCCGCTCGCAGTACGGGGCGTGCTCGAGGAACTGCCCGTACCTGGACAGGTACCGCTTCGGGGGTGCGATGTGGGAGTTGGCCTCGATCGCGTAGGTGCGCAGCGGCTGGCTGCCGGTGGGGATCCAGCGGTGGGTGGTGGTGCGCGGGATGACCACGTAGTCGCCCTGGCCGACCTGCAGGGCGCCGAAGGTGGTCTCCACCGTGGCGGTGCCGCGCTCCACGTAGACGCACTCGTCGCCGGTGGCGTTGCGGTAGTAGGGGCTGGTCAGCGAGGAGACGGCGTAGGAGATGCGCACGTCGGCGTTGCCGAGCACCAGGCGCCGGCCGGTGACCGGGTCGACCCCCTTGTGCTCCTCGCCGGGGAACAGGTCGTGCAGCTTCAGGTGCCGGGGCACCAGCGGCGCGTTGGGGGTGAGGCTCTGGTCGGGCAGCTCCCACGGGCGGGCGTCGACGATCGCCGAGGGGACGCCGCGGTGGTAGAGCAGCGAGGAGTCCGAGCTGAACCCCTCCTCGCCGACGAGCTCCTCGGAGTAGAGGCCCCCGTCGGGACGGCGGAACTGGGTGTGCCGCTTGGGCGGGACCTCGCCCACCTGCCGGTAGAACGCCATCGGGATCCTCTCCTTCAGTTCGTGGACACCGGGATCGGCCCCCGTGCAGGGGCCCGCTGCGAGCGTGCGAGCGGTGCGGGGCACGGGAGTCCTTCGAGGGCGAGCAGCCGGGCCACCGCGGGGGCGACGTCGGCAGTGCGGGTGAGGACGGCGGCGACGTGGGCGTCCGGGCGGAGCACCCAGGTCTCCTCGGGGCGCGCGCCGAGCGCCTCGCGCAGCGTGGGACCTGCGTCGAGGTCGCGGATGCGGTGCACGGCGACGTGCAGGCCGCCGGGACCCGGCAGCCCCGGCGCCGGGACGTCGTCCCCGAGCAGGACGGTGACGCCCTCGCGGGCGAGCTGGCGCAGCCGGACGACGTCGGGCCGGCCGGGCACGGTCACCGGGCAGTCGGGCACCAGGACGCCCGGTGCCGGGACGGGGACGTCACCGCGGGCCGGCCGGCCGGGGAACGGACGGGCCGGGTCAGGGGTGGTCAGCGGGGAGTCGACGTACCAGAACGGCTCGGCGAGCCGGCCGGAGTCGACCTGGGCGCGGGCCTGCGGATCGGTGGCGGCCCGCTCCAGGACCTCGCGGCGGTGCCGCGCCTCGTCCTCGCTGCCCGGCACGAGGAACCGCATGGTCGCCCCGGTGACGTCGAGGTTCTCCAGCGCCGCGGCGTGCCGCTCGTCGTGGTAGCTGTCGAGCAGCGACTCCGGCGCCCAGCCGCGCAGGACGAAGGCGATCTTCCAGGCGGCGTTCTCGGCGTCCAGCACACCGGAGTTCAGGCCCCGGGCGCCGAAGGGGGAGACCAGGTGGGCGGCGTCCCCGGCGATCAGCACGCGGCCCACCCGCATCCGGTCGACGACCCGGGAGTGGAACCGGTAGACCGACTTCCACACGATCTCGTAGTGCTGGTCGCCGATCACCTGCCGGATGCGCCGGTCGAGCCCGCCGGAGGCCTCCTCCGCCGCGAGGTCGAAGTCCGGCGGCACCTGCCAGTCGATGCGGAACGTCGAGTCCGGGCACGGGTGGATGAGCACCTGGCGGCCGGGGTTCCACTGCGGGTCGAAGTAGAACCGCCGCTCGGTCTCCCAGCCGGGCATGTCCGTGCGGATGTCGCAGATGAGGAACTGGTCGCCGAAGGTCTGGCCGTCGAAGGTGAGCCCGAGCGCGCGGCGGACGACGTCGGCGCGCGGTCCGGCACAGGCCACCGCGTAGCTGCCGGAGACCGTCGCCCCGTCGACGCAGGAGACCGACACCCCGGCAGCGTCCTGGTCGATGCCGGTGACCGCGTGGCCCCAGCGGACGTCGATGAGTGGCTGGGCGGCGATCGCCTGGTCGAGCAGTTCCTCGGTGAGGCACTGCGAGACGTTGACGAACGGCGGGAACGGCGACCGCCCGCGGTCGGCGAACTCGAAGCTGAACACCTCGGTGTCGCGGTGGAACGTGCGGGCGGTGGTCCAGGTGACACCGCGGCGGGCGATCTCGGCGCCGACACCGACGGAGTCCCAGACGTCGAGGACGTCGCGCTGCTGGCAGATCGCCCTGCTGCCGACGAGGTCGCGCGCGGGACGGCCGTCGAGCACGACGACGCGCAGTCCCCAGCGGGCCAGCAGGAGTGCCGTGGTCTGTCCCACCGGGCCGCAGCCGATGACGACGACCGGCGCTGTCGTCGAGCCCCCGGGAGTGGACGGCGTGGTGGCCATCGTCGCGCCTCAGCCCTGCAGCTGGTCCCACACGGCGCGGTCGCGCTCGGCGGTCCAGATGACGGGGCGCTCGGTGCCGGAGAACTCGTCCCACAGCCGGGAGACGTCGAAGGGCAGGCAGTGCTCGAAGATCGGCCACGCGCCGTACTGGGGGGCCAGGGCCGCGTGGGTGGCCTCGAAGGCCTGCTTGAGGGTGCCGCCGGCGCGGTGCACGTCGCCGACGGTCCGCTGCATGGTGAGCAGGAAGTCGCGGGTCTGCTCGACGGCGGCGTCGACCTCCTCGCGGCCGCGCGCGATCCTGCCGCGGCCGCCGACCAGCTGTTGTGCACCGAGCGCCTTGACCCGGTCGAGGGTCCCGGCGGCCCAGTCGAAGTGGAACGCGTCGCCGGTGTACAGCGCGGCCTGGGACTCCACCAGGTCGCCGGCGAAGAGGATCTCGTGCTTCGGCAGCCAGGCGACGATGTCGCCCTCGGTGTGGCCGCGGCCGAGGAACTCCAGCACCAGCTCGCCGCGGTCCCCGCCCAGCTCGATGGTCAGCCGGTCGCGGAAGGTCATCGTCGGCCAGGTGAGGCCGGGGATGGACTCCGGCTCCTCGAACAGCCGCGGCATGCGGCCGTGCTCGCTCTCCCAGTCCTGCTGGCCGCGCTCGGCGATGAGGTGCCTGGTCTGCTCGGAGCTGACGATCACCTCGGCGTCGAAGGCGCTGGCGCCGAGCACGCGGACGGCGTGGTAGTGGCTGAGCACCAGGTAGCGGACCGGCTTGTCGGTGTGCTCGCGCAGCTTGGCCAGCCAGCGGCGGGCGGCGACCGGCGTGGCCAGCGCCTCGAAGCAGACGAGGAAGTCCTCGCCCTCGACGGCGCCGAGGTTGGGGTCGCCCTCGGCGGTCAGCGCGTACACGCCGTCGGCGAGCACCTCGAGGGTCTGTTCCTTCACGCCGAGATCGGCAGAAGAGGCGAAGGGCTTGGCTGCCATGAGGGGATCCCCCGATCTGCTGCTGCTCGATAAGCGAACAGAACGTTCATTTACCGGGTCCACGGTACGGAGGAGTGGTGCGCGGCACAAGAGGTGGGCGCGGTGACATCGACGGGCGACGACCTCGCTGACGGCCGCCATTCGGCCGGACTCCGGCATGTCGGCGGCCTTCGCGTCAGCCGCTCCGGCCTGCTCGACGCTGTCGTGGGTCCAGACGTCGGTCCACTGGCCGTCCTCGCCTCGGCGTGCACCGGGAGAGCGAGGGTCACCGAGGACGGCTCGTGCGGTCCACGGCCGCAGGGTCACCGGTGGCCGGCATGACGTCGCTGGTCACCCGCGCGACCTGGTGCGTGATCGGGTGGTCGGGCCCGAGCGCTCGACGACAGCGCTCCAGCGTGTCCTGTGCGAGGGCGTCCGCCGCCTCCGCCTCGCCGAGCCGGGTCAGGGCGACGGTCAGGGAGGTCGCCGCCAACAGGGTGACCGGGCGGTCCGGGCCGAACCTCCGGCCGCAGCGCTGCAGGGTGTCCTCACCGAGGGCCTGGTCCGCGGTCGGAGTCGGCTCGCGGTGGACCCGCGTGCCGCTGCCGGTCCTCCGAGAGGTAGCCGCTGACGAGTTGCTCGGCGGTCGAGGAGGTGGCGGAGAAGCTGGTGATCGCCGACACGAACTCAGGACCGCTGAGGGTGGCGAGCTCGGTGTCCTCGAGGGCACGGACGGTCGCCGTTCGCGGAACCGCGCGGAGCAGCGCGATCTCGCCGAACGCGTCGCCGGGGCCCAGCCGGCGGATCTCGCGCCCGTCGTCGATCACGGCCACGCGGCCGGACTCGATGACGTAGAACCCGTCGCCGGGGTCACCCTTCCGGAAAACGTCGGTCTGCGCCGGGACACGCGTCCTGCGCAGGCGCAGCGCCAGGCTCTCGATGACCGGGACGGGCAGGAGGCGGAGCATGGCGACCCGGCGCAGCAGCACGATCCGGTCCTTCCGAGCGTCGATGTCCGCATCGATCGCCCGGAGCCCTGCCCAGCGCACCACGACCGCCAGCGGCAGGACGCACCCGGTGGCGACGAGCGCACCGGTGTCGCCGAGCGCGGAGATGACGAACGGGATCGTCAGGGAGCCGAGCGCCATGGCCAGCGAGAACACGGCCTCGGTCAGGGCGAGCACGCGCGCCAGCGTCCGATCGGGGACGAGTCGCTGCAGCAGCGTGAAGCCGGTGACGTCGACCAGTGCGTTGGCGGCGCCGATGACCACGAACGCCGCGACCGCCACGGAACTGCCCGTCAGCAGGCCGATGAGGACGATCGGCACACCCCACCCCGCGATCCCGGCACCGAACAGCGTGCCGAGCCGGGCGCTCCCGGCGGCGCCGATCGACGCCATGGCCGCCGCGAGTCCGCCGACCCCGAACGCCGCCCAGAGGACCCCGACCCCGGGGCGGCCCAGGTCGGTGACCTGCACGGCCACCACCACCGCCAGCACGGTGAGCGCGCCGCGGACCAGGCACTGCCCGCCGCCCAACACGATCACGTCCAGCGCCCGAGGGCGTCGACGCAGCTCGCGCAGGCCCTCGACCACGTCCGCGAGCACACCGGCCCGGTCGGCAGGCCGCTCGGCTGCCGCAGGGCGGAGCGACTCGTAGCGCAGCCCGGCGGCGAGCACGCCGGCGACGCCGGCGAGCACGGCCACCGCGGCGAACGCGGCGGCCGCGTCGTACGCCGCGAGGAGTGCGGCCGCGGCGAGCGGACCGGCCAGCGCGGCCACCCCGTCGAGGATGGCCCGGACCGCGTTCACGCCGGCCAGTTCTCCCGGCGTGGTGCACAGCGTGGGGAACAGGGCGGCGAGCACCGGCCGGTACGCGGCGTGACAGACCGTCGAGAGGGTCAGCAGCGTGTACACGACGGCCGGCTGGCCGGTGAGGACCGCAGCCCCTGCCGCGGTGGCCCCGCGGAGCGCGCAGGCGACGACGAGCAGCCGGCGGCGCGAGACCCGGTCGGCCAGCGCGCCCAGCCAGGGGAGCGCGACCGTCGCCGGCAGCACCCGCAGGAACCCGACCAGGCCCACGCCGGCCGCGCCGTCCTCGTCGAACGCGTACACGGTCATCGCCGAGAGGAACAGGAACTCACCGGTCCAGGCCGACAGCGACGACAGCTGAGCGAGCCGGACGTTGCGGTTGTGGGCCACCGATGCCCAGGCCTCGCGGTAGGAGCCGGGCACGCGCGCACGCTAACAGCGGGATCGCGCGAGGGGGGCTGCGCCGGCACCGTCGCACGGGTGAGCGCGTGCCACCGACGTCACGCGGTTCGTCGGCCACGAGATCCGGGCCTGCTCCGTCCAGGTCCTGCCGGAGCGGGAGCTGGACCTGCCCCTCCCCGAGCACCAGAGCTCGGCCGTCACGTCGTCGAACATCGCCGTCGAGAAGTACCGCTCCATGCGGTCGGGCAGGACCGTGCGGAGGAGGGCGACCCGGCGGACGGCGTCGCCGCCGTGCTGGAGGGCAGTGTCGAGGTCGTCAAGGCCGGCCGGGTCATCGCGACGCTCGGTCCGGGGTCGCTGCTCGGTGAGCTCTCGGTGTTCGTGGCCTCCGGCTCGCGCACCGCGACGGCCCGGGCGAGCTCCCCGGTGCGGATGGTGACGCGGCGTGCGGCCGACGTCCGGGCCCGTCGAGTAGCGGCCGCCGTCCGGGACCGCCGGGACCTCAGCCCGCGGGAGCGACGGCCCGGGGGCGTCGGCGGGGGAGGACGTGCGGCAGGCCCCGGCCGACCATGTCGAAGGTGGCGCCGATGCGCAGCCGCCAGGAGGGATCGGCCGGCGGCTCGAGCGGTGCGGCCATGTCCTCGACGTCGACGTAGAACGTCTGCACCCGTCCGATGCCCTCCAGGTCCTGGGCGATCTCCCGGATCACCAGGTCTGCGGACGCGGCGCCACCGTTGCGGAAGAGGTCGTCGGAGACGAGGAGGTACTCCGGCACCGTGATGGGGTTCTTGAGCAGCCGGTGGACGTAGATCACGTCCACGCCGACCAGCTTCTTCCGGCGCCGGATCGTCTGGGTGGCGACGTCCCCGACGTGCGCGACGAACTTCAGCTTCAACGCGCTGGTCCGCGTGCAGCTGCGGCAGGGACACATGTTGAGCTCGATGAGCCGGCGTTGCGCGTGAAAGGCGCGGTGCATGGCGACGGCTGCGCGGGTGACGGCGGAGAGCGTGGCGGCTCCGTCCGACCCCTGGGCGTCGCGCGACAGGAAGGCCGCGTCGCCCTCGATCTCGACCAGGTCGAAGTCGCGCGCGGCGTCGACGACCTTGTCGAGCAGGCGTCTCGTGGCCGCCTCCGCGTGCCCGAGCATGCTGCGGTGGAACTGCATGTACTCCGTGTAGCCGCCGATGTCGGCGATCAGGAGCAGCGCACGCCGGGTCGCCATGACGGACACTAACGCGGCGCGACAGGCCGTGGCGGTCCTCCGGCCCGGGCGCCGGCCGTAGCGAATCAGGGACCGGGGCGTCGAGGACGGCCTCGCCGGGTCCCGCAGCTCTGCCGCCACCCGCCGCGCGGCCCGACCGACCGCCTGGAGCGCCGTGTGGCCGGGACCCCGGTGGGTCCCGGCCACACGGTCCGGTGTCTCAGGGCACCTCGGTCACGGGGTGCCGGCGGGGTCAGCCGCGTCCGTCCTCCCCGGCGGTGAGGGCGTCGACGACGACCTCGGGGTCGGGTCGGCCCGGCTCGGTGCCCTGCGGGGCGGGCCGGGTCGGGGCGACCTGCCCGTCGGGGTAGGCCAGTGCCTCGCCGAAGAGCGTCAGGTAGGCGACCCGGTAGACGTCGACGTTGTCGAAGCGGGCCGACAGGGCCTCGCCCACGACGTCGGCGTGCAGACCCTCCGCGCGGGTGACCACGCCACCGGTGAGGTCGGCCGTGCTGGTCCAGGCCACCGCGAAGGGCAGCCGCTGGCCGAACTGGTCGGGCTCGGAGAGGAAGGGCTCGGTGCCGCGCCCGTACCGGCCGTCCAGGGGGTTCTGCGGGACCGCCGGCTCCTCGGCGTCCGTGAGCAGTTCCTCGCCCGGGTTGAGGTCGATCGACTCGACGGTCGCGGGGACCTCCTCGTCGACGTCGTAGGTCTGCGCCTGGATGCCGCCGGCGGTGCCGTCGGCGGCGGTGAGGATGGTCGTCGCCGGGTCGCGGTCGAGGAAGTCGCGGGCGACGCCGATCATCTCGTCGGCGTAGCGGGCCTCGAGCAGCGTGCCGGGAGCGTTGTCGATGTTGGACATGTTGTCGGTGCCCTCGACCTCCCACACCGCGGCGAAGGGCTTGCCGGCCTGCTCGCTGTGCGCGTCGAGGATGGTGGTGGCCACCTCGGCCATCTCCGGTGCCGTCGGGGGCTGGTGGCCCGGGGTGCCCGGCTCGGAGCCGTAGAGGACCAGGTTGGTCTCCTTGGCCCCGGCCGGGACGCCGTCGTCGACCAGGCCGGCGTCGATCAGCTCCTCCTCGGCCACGGCGTTGAAGACGTCCTGGCTGGCGAACAGGGCCAGCACCTTGGTCTCGGCTGGGTCGACCGCACCGGAGTCGATGGCGTCGGTCAGTGCCTCGAACTCCGCGCGGGTGCGGATGACCAGGTAGCCCTCGTCGGCGGCCGCCTGGGCGAGGTCGACCCCGTCGGTGCGCAGTCCGCCCGTGGCCGAGGGGCCGTCGTCGTCGAGGGTGTCGCCGGGCGCGCGGTGCACCACGCAGTCGAGCGGGATGGTGGCCACCGGGTTCCCGTCACCGGCCGTGGCCTCGTCGATGTCCTCCTGCGTGCAGACCGGCGTGCCCACCGGGAAGAACAGGTCCTCGCCACCGCCCATGATCACCGCTGGGTCGGCGTCGTCGTCGTCGAAGCCGGGGCGGCCCTGGATCAGCTGTCGGGCGATCTCCAGCGCCGATGCGTCGGTGCGCTCGGTCACCTCGGTGAGGAAGGCGGCGGTGCCCGGCTCGGCGACGTCGCCGTCGTTGACCACGCCGATGGGCAGGCCGGCGTTGCCGGCCTCGCGCAGCCAGCTGCCCGCGTACCCGGACAGCGCGTCGATGGTGCGCGGCTCGGTGGCGTCGCCGGCCAGCACGTCCGCCGCCCCGGAGTCGGTGCCGAAGGAGTCCGGGGCGTCGACCTTGACACCGAAGGCGTGGGTGGTGGCGCCGCCGTTGGACGACGTGGTCAGGACGTCGGCCGCGTGCCCGCGGTAGGGCACCGCCACGTCGAGCTGGTCCCAGTTGCTGACCGAGTCCGGCCCGTGCCAGTAGATGCGGGCCAGCTCCCACAGCGCGACGTCCGAGCCGTCGGGGTGGATGAAGATCATGTTGCCGGTCTGGTGCCGACCGGACGTGCCGGCGTCGTCGTTGCCCTGTGCTGCCGTCGGGACGACGGCGAGCGCGCCGGCCAGGGGGATGACGACGGCAGCAGTCCAGTGCCTACCGCGCATGCGGGGGGTCCTCCGTTGCTCGGCCGGGGGGCCACAGCCGCCCCCGGTCCCGCGGACCCTGACGGCGCGACGAGCACGTCCGGCGGCGCGGGGAGGGCCGAGCGGTGGCACCGGGGTGAACAGCCGGAGGCGGCCGGCCGCGTCGTCACCCTGACCGCAGACGTCCACCACTCCCCGTCATCGACGAGCACACCGGTCCCGCTCGTCCCTCGGCGCAGCCGATGTGGTCCGGGCGGCCAGCTCGCCCTCGCGGCGAGTCCCCGCTGCCGCCGCTGGGGCCACGTCGTGGATCGGTGACGGGCAGGGCGACTCGTCCGTGACGGCGTCGTGATGCCGGCCACCCACCATCGAGTCCCGCGACGACTCCACCGAGCCGACCGGGCACCCACCCGGGACCACGACCCCGAAGGGGATCCACACCATGACCCAGCCCGAGCAGCTGCACGTCGAGGAGCAGCCACCGGCGAGCGCGGACGTCACGGCAGCGCTGGTCCCTGCCACGGTCGTCGGGATGCCACCGACGGCGCAGACCTTCTTCGCCGTCGTGGAGGCGAACGGTTCACTGACTCGTGGGTTCCACGCCGTGTCGTCTCAACGCCTGTTCGCGGGCGGGTACGAGGTGGTCTTCTCCCATGACGTGACCGGGTCCGCCTACGTGGCCACCACCGGGTTCACCGCCCCCTTCGTCCCACCGGGAGGAGGGATCGCGCTGGCACCCCGCGCCGGCATCCCCAACGGTGTGTTCGTCACGACGCGGGACGACGCCGGCAACTTCGCGGACCGCGCGTTCTACCTGGCGGTCCACTCCTGACGCCCGTGGTCTCCCAGGCGGACGGCTCCGACCACCAGAGGTGACCGGCGCACGGGACCCAGGTCGGACCCGGCGCCGAGACCGAGGGTGTCACTCCACCGGTGCGGTCAGCCGCGTCGTCGCCCGGGACGTGCGGGGGCTCCGGCCGGGGACGGGTGGTCCCCGACCGGAGCCCGGGCGCTCAGTCCGGCTGCGCCTGCAGACCGGCCGCCTCGATGCCGGCGACGGCGGCGGCCTCGTCGTTGTCCGAGGTGTCCCCGGAGACGCCCACGGCGCCGAGCAGCGTCCCGGACGGGTCCCGGACGAGCACGCCGCCCGGGACCGGGATCAGCGAGCCCCCGACGGCCGCCGTCGCGGCGGCGATGAAGTAGGGCTGCTGCTCGGCCCGCGCCATGAGGGCCCGGGACCCCAGGCCGAGCGCGATCGCTCCGTGGGCCTTGCCGAACGCGATCTCGAACCGCTTGGTGGACGAGCCGTCCTCGCGCTCGACGGCCACCACGTGTCCACCGGCGTCGAGGACGACGACGGTCAGCGGCTTGAGGCCCTCGTCGCGGGCGGCTGCCCGCGCTCCCTCGATGACGGTGCGGGCGGTCTGCAGGTCGATGGCCATGGCGGCTCCTCCTGGTCGGGTGCGGACGGTGGCGACGGCGGACGGGACCGGTTCAGGGCGCCGGGCTCGGTGCACCGTCGGCGACGACGGCCTCGCGGGCCCGTGACTCGCCGTCGCCCTCGCCCGCCTTGGCCCGCTGCCGCCACGTGGTCAGTGCCCGCTCGGTGTAGCCGTTCGGTTCCCGCCGTCCGGAGAAGACGAGGTCGAGTGCGGCCTGGAACGACGGGCTGCCGTCCAGGTCGGCGCACATCGGCTGGTACCCCGGCTCGTCGGCGTTCTGCTCGTCGACCACCGCGGCCATCCGGGCGAAGGTCTCGCGCACCTGGCCCTCCTCGACGAGCCCGTGGTGCAGCCAGTTCGCGATCTGCTGGCTGGAGATCCGCAGCGTCGCACGGTCCTCCATCAGGCCGACCCCCTCGAGGGTCGGGACGGTCGAGCAGCCGATCCCCAGCCCGACCCAGCGGACGACGTAGCCCAGGATGGACTGCGCGTTGGTCTCCAGCTCGTGGCGCTTCTCCTCCTCGGGCAGGTCGGCGCCGCCGTTCGGGAGCACGGGCGGCACGAGCAGGCCGCGCCGGTCGGCCAGCGGGCGGTTCCGGAGCTCCTGCTGCACCGCGAGCACGTCCGTCTCGAGGTAGTGCAGCGCGTGCAGCGTCGCCGCGGTCGGCGAGGGCACCCACGCGGTGTTCGCGCCGGCCCTGGGGTGCCCACCCTTGGTGTCGAGCATCTCGCGCATGGCCGCGGGCTTGGCCCACATGCCCTTGCCGATCTGCGCCTGCCCGGCGAACCCGGCGCGCAGCGCCACGTCGACGTTGCGGTCCTCGTAGGTCGTCAGCCAGGCCTGCGACCGCTGGTCGTCCTTGCGGACCACCGGGCCGGCCTCGAAGTCGGTGTGGATCTCGTCGCCGGTGCGGTCGAGGAAGCCGGTGTTGACGAAGATCACCCGGTCGGCCGCCCGGGCGATGCAGGCCTCCAGGTTGACCGACGTCCGCTTCTCCTCGTCCATGATCCCGATCTTGAGGGTGGTCGGCTCGAGGCCGAGCGCCTGCTCCACGGCGGCGAGCAGTTCGACCGACAGGGACACCTCGTCCGGGCCGTGCATCTTCGGCTTGACGACGTAGACGCTGCCGGTCCGGGTGTTGGTGAACCGGGACTGCCCGCGCAGGTCGTACAGCGCGGCGGTCGCGGAGACGAGGGCGTCGAGGACCTCCTCGAGGATCGGCTCGCCGTCCGCGGTGCGGACCGCGTCCAGGCGCATGTGGTGTCCCACGTTGCGCACCAGCAGCAGCGACCGGCCGGGCAGGGTCAGCTCCTCGCCGTCGGCCCCGACGTAGGTGCGGTCGCCGTGGACCTCGCGGGTCACGGTCCGCCCGGCCTTGCCGAACGTCGCCGTCAGCTCGCCGGTGCGCAGCCCCAGCCACGTCCGGTAGGCGCCGACCTTGTCCGGGCCGTCCACCGTGGCGACCGAGTCCTCCAGGTCCACGATGGTGCTCACCGCGGACTCCAGCACGGCGTCGGACACCCCGGCGTGGTGCTGGCCCCCCACCCGCGTCGACGGGTCGATCGTCAGCTCCAGGTGCAGGCCGTTCCGGCGCAGCAGCACCGCGGCCGGACGGTCGCCGTCCCCGGGCCGGTGCCCGGCGAACTGCGCCGGGTCGCCCAGCCCGGTCCTCCCCGCGGACGTCTCGACGGCGAGCTCACCGGGCGAGGGCACCCGGTAGGCGACGACGTCGGCGTGGCTGCCCTCGGCCAGCGGGAAGAAGCGGTCGAGCAGGCGGTCGGCCTCGGCGATGACCTGCGCGCCGCGGCGCTCGTCGTAGCCGGGTGCCGGCTCGTGGTCCGACGGGAGGGCGTCGGTGCCGTAGAGGGCGTCGAACAGCGAGCCCCAGCGGGCGTTCGCGGCGTTCAGGGCGTAGCGCGGAACGGTCGCCGGCACCACCAGCTGGGGGCCGGGCACCTCGGCGATCTCCCGGTCCACGCGCGTCACCCGGACCGTCGGGTCCTCCACCGGCAGCAGGTACCCGATCTCGGTGAGGAACGCCTCCAGTGCCTCGACGTCACCGGCCCCGTGCTCCCGGTGCCAGTCGTCGATCTGCTGCTGCAGCTCGTCGCGGCGGCGCAGCAGCTGCCCGACCCGCCCCGCGAACCGCTCGTCCAGCTCGGCGAGGGTCGACCAGAACCACGCGGGCTCCAGGTCCAGCCCGGCCAGCAGCTCGTCGGCCACGAAGTCGCGCAGCGCGGGGTCCACCTGCAGTCCACCGGTACCGGTTGCGTCACTCACGATCTCCACCCTCGTCTCTGTCGTGTGCCGGGCGTCCGTCCCGCTGTCGACGTCTCCTTCCCGGCGCAGGGCGCGCTTGCACCTCCACCGGGACGTCAACCCCTGGACGACGACGATGAGACCTCGCCGCCGTGGCTCGGTGTCCACCGGGTGTCCCCACCGGCGCACCGGACGGGAAGGGAGCTGTGTGCAAAGTCACGACATGGACACGCACAGGTGTGGCGCGCGCTGTTACGGGAGTGACTGGCGGGATTCTCGTGCTCCGGCCCATCACGGACGGCGTAGGGGCCAGGCTCAGTGAGGAGTTGAGTTCGACGATGTTCGAACCAGGCACGTGCTCCGGCGGAAACCACCTGGCCCCGAGGAGCGGGGGGGCCTGCCCCTGCGGGATGGTCACCCGCATCCCCGCCCCCCGGCGGCCGGCTGCGGGACCCCCGCCCGAGATCCTGGCCCTGCTCGCACGGTGCCTGGACGACGGATCCGAGGTCCTCGACGCGGCGGCCTCCGGACTGCTCCGCGAGCGGGCCGACCGGCTGCTGGCCGCGCTCACCACGGCCGGACTGATGCTCAGCACGGGAGCGGTGGACCGGCTGTCGGCCTGAGCCGTCGGCTCGTGCCGGACGATCGGGCACGCGGCGGCCGACAGCCGCTCGCGTGCCCGATCGAGCCCGTGTCGCCGGCCGGTCCCGGGCCTGCTCGCAGGTCGTCGGCTCCGTCGGGAGCGCTCAGGCGGTCGGCGGCTGGTAGTCCGGGTGCACCTGGCCCGCCGCGTCGACCTCCTCGGGGGTCGTGAGGACGACGGTGCGCAGGCTGATGGCGCCACTGCCGTTCACCGCGAGCGCGATGGCGGTCGCCGTCCGGGTGTCGGGCAGGTCGACGATCGTGTAGACGTCGTCGGACCCGAACGCGAAGTCGAAGCTCTCCACCCGCCCGCCGAGGTCCGAGACCATCTTCTCGATGGCGGCGCGGCGAGCGGTGCCACCGGCCGCGAGGACCGCCTTCGAGCCCTGCGCTGAGTACCTGCCGATGAAGAGGTAACGGGGCACGGCGCCTCCCGAGCTCGGCCCCCGTGCGGGTGTCATGGTCCCGTCGGTGACCGCCGGCGGCAACGACAGCCGCCGCGGTGGAGCGGTCACCGGCGTGCCGTCGACGGACGGTCAGGTCCCGTTGGCCGGGCGGTGCCGCGCACCCGGGGCTGCGCCGGTGTGCCGGCTCCGGGGGGCGCCGCGCCCCAGGCGCTCCGCGGGGCCCGGCGCGGGCCGGGCCCCGCGGAGCGCGCGTGCCCGGGTCAGACGGTCTCGGGCACCCGGAGGTGGGCGAGGACGAGGTCCATCTCGGCGACGTCGAGGACGTCGATGCCGAGGATCTGCACGCCCTCCTCCCGCAGCATCCGGGCCTGTTCCCGCGTCTGCTCCAGGTGGGCGCGGCCGTCGAAGACGACCGTGCCGACGGCGTGGCCGCTGTCCCGGTCGACGAGCAGGCTGAGGCTGCAGAAACCGGGCATCTCCTGGATCCGCGGCATCAGGCTGGTGCGGTACATGTCCAGCACCTGATCGGCCTTGCCGGGGTCGCCGCGGCTCCAGGTGATCCGCGCGCAGGCGCCGTCCCCGGCGGGGTGCTCGCGGTGGAGGACGGCGATCTCCCACTCCCGCACCTCGAGGTCCTCGCCTGCGCCGAAGCGGTCCATCAGGTGCCGGCGCATCGGGTCCACGCGCTCGGCGCTGGCCTGCATCGCCGGCCGGTCCTCCCAGGCCGACGTGGCGATGCACCGGCCGGTCTCGCGGTCGCACACCATCGACAGGCCGACGCAGCCGTCCATGTCCTGCACGGCCGGCCAGACCTCGTCCCGCACGTAGGCGATGGCGTCGTCGAGCGAGCCGGGGTTGCCGCGGATGGTGGTGGATCGGGCGTACATGCCGCCCTCCTCTCGGACCGGCGGCGGTGCCCCTGCGGCATCGCCGCGCCGCCGAGCGTCCTCCCTCGCGGGGCGCCGGACAACGGTCCTCCGCGCGGGCCGCCGTCCCGGTGGGTCGGTCGCTCGCGGTAACGGGACGGCATCCCCACCGACCGGCGCACCTGCCCTCCATCATGGGAGCCCCGGATGCCGACACGGCCGGGGCGTGGTCACCTGGTCATCCGGACACGAGGAGGAGACATGAGCGTTGGACGCCTGGGAGTGCGGCTCCTCATCGGCGGGCTGTTCGTCGGCCACGGCACGCAGAAGCTCTTCGGCTGGTTCGGCGGCCCGGGACGCGCCGGCACCGAGGGCATGATGGAGGCCCTGGAGATGCGGCCGGCGAAGGTGCACGCCGCCCTGGCCGGGGCCACCGAGACCGCCGGTGGCGCGCTGCTGGCCGCCGGGCTCGCCACGCCGCTCGCCGCCTCGGCGATCACCGGCGTGATGACGACCGCCATCCGCAAGGTGCACCTGCCCAACGGCCCGTGGAACGCCAACGGCGGGTGGGAGTACAACGCCGTCCTCATCGGTGCGGTGACGGCGCTGGCCGAGACCGGCCCCGGCGACCTCTCGCTGGACCGCGTGCTGGGCATCGAGCGCACGGGTCCGGCCTGGGCGCTCGGCGCGCTGGCCACCGGCGTGGCCACGTCCTTCCTCACCGTCGCGGTCGCGCGCCGCGGCCGCCCGGGCGTCGTGTCGGCCGGCGGCCAGGACGCCCTGCAGGCCCCACCCCAGGGCACCGCCGGGGACCCGACCACGGCGGGTGCCTGACCGCACGGCGCACCGGTCAGGACAGGGCGGCGGTCACCGTCGCCGCGGCCTCGGCCACGGCCCGGCCGATCCGCTGGACGTCCGCGCGGTCGTCCACGTGGACCACGGCCAGGGCGGCCCGGGCGCCGCCGTCGGGCCCGAGGACGGGCGCCGCGATCGACCGCAGGCCCGGGATCACCTCACCGTGCGAGCTCGCCCAGCCCACCCGCCGCGCCTCCCGCAGCGCGGCACGGTCGTCGGCCGACGGCGGCTCGGGCATGAGCAGCGCCAGCCCGGGAGCGCCCTGCCCGACCGGGTGGCGGGTGCCCGGGCGGTAGGCCACGTGCGCGGCCGTGTCGTGCGGCTCGACGCTGGCCACCGTGACGGCCTCGTCCCCGGCGCGGACGACGAGGAACGCGGTCATCCCGAGGTCGGCGGCGAGCGCGTCGAGCTGGGGGAGTGCCGCGGTCTGCAGGTCGGTGCGCACGCCGCGGGCCAGCGCGGCCATGCCCAGGCCGAGGCGGTAGTGCCCGGCGGGGTCCCGCTCGACGAGCTGGTGGTCCTCCAGGGTGCGCAGCAGGCGGTAGGCGATCGAGCGGTGCAGGCCCACGGACTGGGCGACCTCGGCGACCGGCTGGGCGGCGGCGACCGTGGCCAGGTGCTCGAGGATGCGCAGCCCGCGGTCGAGCGTCTGGGACTGCGGCGCGTCCGCGCCGTCGTCGGCCGCCATCCCCTGTCGCCTCCTCGGTCCGGTGATCCCAGCCTACGGTCGCCGCGTGAGCGCGCCCGGCGGTCGGCCGCTGCGGCAGGGCGGGGCCTCCTCGCCGTCCCCCGAGGCCGCGCCGGGCAGGTGTCACCGGGACACGGGCGGTGAGGACCAGCCGGAGGCCCGTGCCCGCAGCCACCGGACGGCGCCGTCGGCGGCGAGCCGCTGTTCGCGGCGCAGCAGCGGGGCGTGGTCGGGGGCGGGCAGCAGGGAGCCGGCCCGCCAGTAGCCGGCGAGAGCGACCAGGAAGGCGTCGACCGCCGCCGGCGGTGCCGCCCGGCCCGCGGCGCGGGAGGAGAGGACGGCGTCGAGGTCGTGGCGGGCGGTCGTCGCGGCCACGGTCGGCAGGAAGCACACCAGGTCCAGCCAGGCCGCCCCGACGGCCGGCCACGCCCAGTCCACGAACACCGCCTCGGTCGGCGTGAGCAGGATGTTGTCCCGGCGCAGGTCCAGGTGCAGCAGCGTCGGACCGTCGACGCCGTCGGCCCAGTGCGGTTCCCGGGCGACCAGGGCCGGGAGGTGCGCGGCGGCCCAGGGATCGGCGTCCGGGAGCCCGGGGTCCTCCCCGAGCCGTTCCCAGGCGCCACCGAGGACCGCGGCGAAGGCGTCCCGGACCGGAGCGGCGGCCGGCACCGGGTTGGGCGTCAGGGCCCGGGCGCTGCGGTCGAGGGCGTCCAGGACGCGGGTCAGGTCCCCGCCGTCCCACGACGGCGACGGGAAGCGCCCGGCCACGTCGTCGAAGACCAGGCACACCCAGTCCCCGTCCTCGAGGTGCGTCCACATCCGCGGCGCCGGGACCGCGGGTGGCAGGTGCACGTTGACCGCGGCCTCGTGCCGGTAGGCCGTCGGCACCCAGTCCCCGTACGAGGCGCAGGCGGCCTTGACGAAGCAGCGCCGTCCGTCGGCCAGCAGCAGCCGGGCGGCGACGCCGGGGGTGAAGCCACCCGGCGGCGACTGGGCGGACACGACGGGCGCCCCGACCGAGTCGGTGATCGCCTCGCGCACCGGCCCGGGCACGTCCGCCCAGCCCAGCGCCCGGGAGCGCGGCGGGTCCGGGAGCGGCATGCCGGCACCTCCCTCCCCACACCGGGGCGCGGAGTCCAGCGTGACAGCCGCGTCGCCGGGCGGGTGCCGGTCCTCGCCGGCCCGGTGGCCGCGTCCTCAGCGGGCGATTGACCGGTGACGGGCGCGGGACCACGATGACCAGGGCCACCACGGCTGCGGCCGGCCCGCGGTCCGCCGGTCCCTGACGACGGGGAGATCATGAGCGGCGTCGACACGATCACGGTGCCCCATCTCGGCACCTCGACCATCGGCTACCGGCTCGGCGGGCCCTACGACGCCTCGCTCCCGACGCTGGTCATGGTCAACTCGTTCAGCACCTCCGCCGAGCTGTACCGGCCCCAGTTCGCCGACGAGCAGCTCGGCGCCGCCGCCAACCTGCTCGCCCTCGAGCCCTACGGCCACGGCCGGACCCGGGCCTCGTACGAGCAGTTCACCTACTGGGACTCGGCCATCGCCGGCCTGCAGGTCCTCGACGCGCTGGGCATCCCCGAGGCGTTCGTCCTGGGCACGTCGCAGGGCGGGTGGGTGGCGGCCCGCATGGCGGTGCTCGCCCCCCAGCGGGTGACGGGCATCATCCTGCTCGGCACGTCGATGGACTACGAGAGCCAGCGCAGCCGCGACCTGGGGTGCTGGGACGGGATCGGCTTCAACACGCCGGCCATCGACGCCCTCGCCGAGGAGGTCGGCGAGGACTGGGTGGTCCCGGCCGGGCTCGTCGACGCCGTCCTGACCGAGGGCCTCGGCGAGGACGTGCCGCCCGAGGAGCGCGCGTTCTGGCACGCGACCCACCGGCAGAACTACGCCGGCGACGCGGGGCGGCAGCGCCTCCGGCTCTGCGCGGTCAACCTGCGGGACCGCGACGGCCTGCACGGCCGGCTGGACGGCGTGCGGTGCCCGGTCCTGTGGATGCACGGCACCGCCGACCCGGTCTACTCCGTCGCCAACGCCGAGGAGGAGATCGGGCTCTTCGTCAACAGCCCCGACGCCGAGCTGCGCGTCGTCGACGGCGGCCGGCACTTCCTCAGCGCCTCGCACCCCGCCGAGGTCGACACCGCGACGATCGGGTTCATCGACCGCTGGAGGTAGCGCGGGAGTCGGTCGCGCGGGCTGGCCGAGGAGAGGGGCGGAACCAGACTCCGCCCGCACGGGCCGAGGAGGCTGATGTGGGCGGTAGCGGGTCAGGACCGGGCAGCGCGCGTCCCGTCGGGGTGGGCGTCGTCGGTTTCGGCTGGATGGGCCGGGTGCACGCCCAGGCCTACGCGCGGGTGCGTCACCACTTCCCGGATCTCGGCGTCGTCCCGCAGCTGGTGGCGGTCGCCGACGACGTGCCCGGCCGGGCCGAGCAGGCCGCCGAGCAGTTCGGGTTCGCCTCGGCGACGACGGACTGGCGTCGGCTGCTCGCCGATCCCCGGGTGGAGCTCGTGTCGGTCACCGCCCCGAACTGGCTGCACCGGGAACTCGGCGTCGCCGTCGCCGAGGCCGGCCGCCACCTGTGGATCGAGAAGCCGGTGGGGACCACCGCCGAGGACGCCCGGGCGGTGGCGGCCGCCGTCGCCACGGCCGGGGTCCAGGGCACCGTGGGGTTCAACTACCGCCACGTGCCCGCGGTCGCCCTGGCCCGCCGGCTGGTCGCGGCCGGGGAGGTCGGGCGCGTCACCCACGCCCGGTTCGCCTTCCTCAGCGACTACGCCGCAGCGCCGGGAGGCGCGTTCACCTGGCGGTACGAACGGGCCCGCGGTGGCAGCGGCGTCCTCGGGGACCTGGCCTCGCACGCGGTGGACCTGGTCCGGCACGTGCTGGGCGCGGAGGTCACCTCCGTGCTCGCCGACACGGCCGTCTTCGTCCCCGAGCGGCTGCGGCCGACCGGACCCACGTCCGGGCACGAGCTGGTGACCGCCGGGGTCCCCGCGCAGGTCGAGAACGACGACTACGTGTCCGCGCTCCTGCGGCTGTCCTCCGGGGCGCGGGTGGTGCTCGAGGCCAGCCGGGTGGCGGTCGGGGAGCAGAACGCCTACGGGTTCGAGGTGCACGGCAGCGCAGGGCGCCTGGCGTGGGACTTCCGCCGGATGGGGGAGCTGCAGGTCAGCTCCGGGTCGGCTCCGCAGGACCAGGCGGTCAGCACCGTCCTGGTCGGGCCAGGGGCCGGGGACTACGCCGCCTTCCAGCCCGGCCCCGGCAACGCGATGAGCTACGACGACCTCAAGGTCGTGGAGGCCCGCGACGCGCTGATCTCGGTCGCGACGGGCGAGCGGCACGGCGCCGGCCTGCTCGATGCCGTGCGCGCGGCGACGGTCCTCGACGCGCTGGAGGCATCCCGGACCGCCGGGGTCCGGGTCGACGTCCCGGCCGGCTGAACAGGCGTCCCACCTGGGTTCCTCCCGGGGCTGGGCGCCACGGCGGACGAGGAGGACCCTTGACGACCATGGTGGGCCGTGTCACATTCCTCATGTTCATATGTCCAGACATGAGGATCGCGCCGTCGGGGTCGGCGTCCGGTGACTGGGCAGGCCCGCGGCCGCCGGCGGGGTGGCCACCCGGACGAGGAGACGCTGATGAGGACCACCCGTAGATCGCTCCAGGTGGTGGTGGCCGTGACCGCCGCCGCCACGGCGCTCGCCGCGTGCAGCAGTGGGGGAGGTGCTCAGGACGAGGGGAGCGAGGGTGCCGCCGCGGGCGAGGAGTACACCATCGCGATGATCACCCACGAGGCCCCCGGCGACACGTTCTGGGACAAGATCCGCAACGGCGCGGAAGCGGCCGCGGCGAACCACAACATCACGCTGAACTACTCGCAGGACCCCGACGCCGGCAACCAGGCGACCCTGATCCAGAACCAGGTGAGCAGCGAGGTCGACGGCCTGGCGGTGACCATGCCCAACCCCGACGCCATCGGGCCGGCCGCCCAGGCCGCGGTCGAGGCAGGCATCCCGACCGTGGCGTTCAACGCCGGCGGCGACGCGTACCTCGACTACGGCCTGCTCATGTACTTCGGCTCGAACGAGGACCTCGCCGGCCAGGCCGTGGGCGCGAAGATCAGCCAGGACAACCCCGGTAAGACCGTGTGCGTCATCCAGGAGCAGGGGCAGGTCCAGCTGGAGACGCGCTGCGCCGGGGTGGCGAAGACCAGCCCCGGCACCGAGGTCCTCTACGTCAACGGCCGCGACCTGCCGTCGGTGCAGCAGACCATCGGCGCCAAGCTGCAGCAGGACCCGTCGGTGGCCAACGTCGTGGCCCTGGGTGCCGACATCGCCCTGGCCGCGCAGCAGTCCATCGCCGACGCCGGCAGCCAGGCCCAGGTGGCCACGTTCGACCTGAACGCCGACGTCGCCCAGCAGATCGCCGACGGCGGCATCGCGTTCTCGGTCGACCAGCAGCCCTACGTGCAGGGCTACATGGCCGTCACCTCGCTGTGGCTGAACCTGACCAACGGCAACGACATCGGCGGTGGCGGTCCGGTCCTGACCGGTCCGTCGATCGTCGACTCGAGCAACATCGACGCGATCCAGCCCTACACCGAGAACAACACCCGGTAGTCCCGCTCGCGGGGGAGCCGGGTCAGTGCCCGGCTCCCCCTCCTCCCCTCACGCCCCCTGGAGCAGGCACATGAGCTCGTCCGTGGCGACACAGCCCTCCGCACCGTCCGCCCCACCGCCGGGCTCGGCCGGCCCGGCGCGGGTCCAGAAGTCATTGCTCTCCCGCGTCCTCGCCCGACCCGAGGTCGGCGCCCTTGCCGCCGCCGTCGCGATCTTCGCCTTCTTCTACGCGGTCGCGCCCACGTTCCGGACCCTCCCGGCGGCGTCGACCTACCTCTACGCCAGCTCCACGATCGGGATCGTGGCGGTCGGGGTGGCACTGCTGATGATCGGCGGCGAGTTCGACCTCTCCTCCGGTGTGGCAGTGACGACCGCGGCGTTGACCGCGGCGATGTTCTGCTACCAGTTGAGTCTCAACGTGTGGGTCGGCGTGATCGTCAGCCTCGTCGTGGCGCTGGCGATCGGCTTCCTCAACGGGTACCTGGTGGTGCGCACCGGGATCCCGAGCTTCCTGGTCACACTCAGCACGTTCTTCGTCCTGCAGGGGATCAACCTGGGCGTGACCAAGCTGATCACCGGAGCGGTCGCCTCCCCGAACGTGAGCCGGCTCGACGGCTTCTCCTCGGCCCGGGCGGTCTTCGCCTCCGACGTGGACCTCGGCATCATCACGCTGAAGATCACGGTGCTGTGGTGGGTGCTGTTCGTGGCCATCGGCACCTGGGTGCTCCTGCGCACCCGCGTCGGCAACTGGATCTTCGCCTCCGGCGGGAACGAGGCCAGCGCCCGGGCGGTCGGTGTACCGGTCAAGAAGGTGAAGATCGGCCTGTTCATGGCCGTCGGCTTCCTCGCCTGGTTCCTCGGGATGCACCTGCTGATGAACTTCAGCTCCGTCCAGGCCGGCATCGGCGTCGGGAACGAGTTCGTCTACATCATCGCCGCGGTCGTCGGCGGCGCGCTGCTCACCGGCGGGTACGGCTCGGCGGTCGGCTCGGCCCTCGGCGCGGTCATCTTCGGCATGACCACCCAGGGGATCGTCTTCGCCGGCTGGGACCCGAACTGGTTCCGCACCTTCCTGGGCGTGATGTTGCTGCTCGCCGTCCTGGTCAACCTGTACATCAAGAACTACGCGGCACAGAGGAAGTGACATGACCGACACCATCGCCGAGCACGCTGCGTCCGATCTGACGAAGGGCACACCCCTCGTCGAGATGCAGGGCGTGGGCAAGGCCTACGGCGCGATCCGCGCGCTGGAGGGCGTCAACCTGACGGTCAACGCCGGCGAGGTCACCTGCGTCCTGGGGGACAACGGCGCCGGCAAGTCCACCCTGATCAAGATCATCTCAGGCCTGCACCCGCACAGCGAGGGCACCCTGAAGGTCCACGGGGAGGACCGGCACTTCTCCTCGCCCCGCGAGTCCCTCGACACCGGGATCGCCACGGTCTACCAGGACCTCGCCGTCGTCGGGCTCATGGAGGTGTGGCGGAACTTCTTCCTCGGCTCGGAGCTCCGGAAGGGCAGGTACCCCCTGGCCCCGCTGGACATCAAGTCGATGCGCGAGATCGCCGACACCGAGCTCAAGAAGATGGGCATCACGGTCAAGGACATCAACCAGCCGATCGGGACCCTCTCCGGCGGTCAGCGGCAGTGCGTCGCGATCGCCCGCGCGGTCTACTTCGGTGCCCGGGTGCTGATCCTCGACGAGCCGACCGCCGCGCTGGGTGTCAAGCAGTCCGGTGTGGTGCTCAAGTACACGGCCGCGGCCCGTGACGCCGGCCTCGGCGTCGTGTTCATCACCCACAACCCGCACCACGCCTACCTGGTGGGCGACCACTTCATCATCCTGAAGCTCGGTCGCCGGGTGCTGGACAAGAAGCGCTCGGAGGTCACGCTCGAGGAGCTCACCGCCGAGATGGCCGGTGGCCAGGAGCTCGCCGAGCTCCAGCACGAGCTGAAGCGCTGAGTCCTCCAGCGCCCTCGGACTCCGCCTCCCGTCACCGGCTCCGCCGGCCGGGTCCCCGTGGACCCGGCCGGCGGAGCCGTGTCCGGGGCTCCGGCCGCACCCCGTGCGCGTGGGTCACGGGACCCCGTCCGCGACGGCCACGGAGCCGGCGTGGTGACACGCCGCGGCCGGCCCGCGTGTCGCCGCCGCCGTGGCGTGGTCGGCCGGGAGTGCCGCCCGGGATCCCCCGGGGCGCGGTGTCAGTCGTCCGGGCCGAGCCCGCTGGCGTGCCGTCCGGCCTGGGCGGTGAGTTCGGCGTCCAGGGCGTCGGGCGTCCACTCCTCCTGCAGGGCTCGCCAGACCAGCTCGGCCTGGGTCTCCGGGGCCAGGCCGCCGATCGGCTGGTCGCGGTCGAGGTTGGTCGGGAAGGCGTAGCCCTCGGCCGAGGCGGCGAGGACGGTGCGCAGCGTGCGCTCGTCGACGCCGGCGGCCCGCTGCGCGAGCAGGACCGGGTACAGGGCGCGGCACATCGCGTCGCGGTCGACGGTCTCCATCGCCCGGCCGAAGGCGGAGGAGACCTGCAGCAGGTTGGCCATGCGCCGGACGCCGGACGACCGGTTGGTGCCGGCGCCGTGGAACAGCGCCGGGTTGAAGAAGGCGGCGTCGCCCGTGCGCAGCGGCAGCTGGACGAAGTGCTCGTCGAAGTACGCGGTGAACTCCGACCGGTGGAAGGCGACGTAGCCAGGGGCGTACTTCTGCGAGTGCGGCAGGTACATCGTCGGCCCGGTCTCCACCGGCATGTCGCAGTGGGCCACCGCCCCCTGCAGGGTCATGACGGGGGAGAGCTGGTGCACGTGGGCCGGGTAGGCCAGGGCCTGCTCCTCGGACATGAAGCCGAGGTGGTAGTCGCGGTGGGCGACCTGGGCCTGGCCGCCGGGGTTGACCACGTTGACCTGGCTGGTGAGCTGGTAGCCGCGGCCCAGCCACGCCTCCGAGACCAGCGCGGTCACGTCGTTGCCGTAGTAGGCGGCGAAGGCCTCCGGGTCCCGGACGGCGAACTTGTCCAGCGCGCCCCACACCCGGTCGTTCGCGCCCGGCTTGGCGAAGTGGTCCCCGGCCGTCACACCGGCGGCCTGCTGCTCGGCGATCAGCGCCTCGAAGACGGCCGTGGCCCGGTCGACGACGCCGGTGTCGGGGAAGGCGCCGGCGAAGACGACGATCCCCGGCCCGTCGGCGAGCGCGCGGGCCAGCTCGGTCTGCACGTCCCGGCGCCCCTCGGGGGTGGCGACGGAGTCGCGCAGCCGCGAGCCGTAGACCAGGACGTTCTCCCGCACCTCGTCGGCGTGCGGATAGGCGGCGAGGTCGGTGGTCGTCTCGACGACCGCGCGGAAGTCCTCCAGGCGGCAGTCGTCCGCGGTGAACCAGCCGGGGGTGGTCCGGGCGGTGACGGGTGCGGTCATGGCCTCGTCCTGTCTGTGCGGGGTGGAGTGCCGTCGAGCCTGCCGGGCCGGTGCGAGGCCGACAAGGCCGCCGACCCGTCAAGAACCCGTCATCCCGACGGGCCTCAGAACTCCTCCCAGACGTCGGGGTACTGGCCGTTGACGCGGGTGCCGTCGGCGAGCGTGGCGATGCCGGCCAGGTCCTCGTCGGTCAGCCCGAAGTCGAAGACGTCGAGGTTCTCGACCAGCCGGCCGCGGGACGACGCCTTCGGGAAGGTCACCAGCTGCTGCTGCACGTGCCAACGCAGGACCACCTGCGCCGGCGTCCGGCCGTGCCGTTCGCCGATCCCGGCGAGCACCGGCTGCCGCAGCAGCTGCCCGCCGTTGGCCAGCGGCGACCACGACTCGGTGACGATCCCGCGGCGGGCGTCATCAGCGCGCTGATCGAGCTGCGGGTCGCGCGGGTGGCACTCGATCTGGTTGACCGCCGGCACCGTCGAGGAGGCGGCGGCGAGCCGGTCGAGGTGCTCGGGCAGGAAGTTGGAGACGCCGATGGCGCGGGTGAGCCCCTCCGCGAGGAGCTCCTCCATCGCCAGCCACGACTCGACGTAGCGGTCGAGCCGGGGGAGCGGCCAGTGGATGAGGTAGAGGTCCACGTACTCCAGTCCGAGCCGGTCGAGGCTGGCCCGCAGTGCCTGCTTCGCCGAGTCGAACCCCTGCTCCCTGCCGCGCAGCTTGGTGGAGACGAACACCTCCTCGCGCGGGAGTCCCGAGTCGGCGACGGCCTGCCCGACACCGCGCTCGTTCTCGTAGCTGGCGGCGGTGTCGACGAACCGGTAGCCGACCTCGAGCGCCTCGCGGACGATCCGCCGCGTCTCCTCGTCGGGGAGCCGGGCGGTGCCCAGACCGAGCTGGGGGATCGCTACACCGTCGGCGAGCTGGACGTCCGGGACCGTGGTCATCCCGCCAGCCTCGTGAGCCCACGGGTACCCGGCAACCTCGGCGATCCCTCAGGGACCCCTCAGACTGGTCCCGTGCCGCACCCCTACCCGATCCGCGAGATCGCCCGCCAGGCCGGCCTGTCCGAGGCGACCGTCGACCGCGTCCTCAACCGACGCGGCGGGGTACGGCAGAGCACCGTGCACGAGGTGCACCGCGCCATCGCGGATCTGGACCGTCAGCGCTCGCAGGTGCGGCTGACCGGGCGGACGTTCTTCCTCGACCTGGTGGTCGACGCGCCCGACCGCTTCTCCTCCGCGGTGCGCGCGGCCCTGGAGTCGCAGCTGCCGCTGGTCCGGCCGGCGACGTTCCGGGCGCGGTTCCACCTCGCCGAGGCCCCTGCGGTGACCGAGCTGGCGGCCACCCTCGACGGCATCGCCCGGCGCGGGTCGCAGGGTGTCGTGCTCAAGGCCCCCGACCACCCGCTGGTCGTCGGTGCGGTCGAGCGGCTGGCCGAGGCCGGGATCCCCGTCATCACGCTCGCGACCGACCTGCCGACCAGCCGCCGGATCGCCTACGTCGGCCTGGACAACCGGGCGGCCGGTGCGACCGCGGCCTACCTGCTCGACCAGTGGCTGCCGGACGACGCCGCCGTCCTCGTCACCCGCGGCACCGGCACCTTCCGGGGCGAGGACGACCGGGAGATGGGCTTCCGGGCGACGACCCGCGCGCTGCGTCCGGGCCGGCGGCAGGTCGACCTGGTGGACGCGACCGGGGACGACGACGTGCTGCGCGGGCTCGTCCGGGACGCCCTCGCCGCCGACCCGGGCATCGCGGCGGTCTACTCGATGTACGCCGCCGGCGGCAACGCCGCGACCGTCGCGGCCTTCGCCGACGCCGGGCACACCTGCCGCGCGTTCGTCGCCCACGACCTGGACGCCGAGAACCTCGCGCTGCTGCGGGAGGGGCGGCTGTCCGCGGTGCTGCACCACGACCTCGCGCTGGACCTGCGCCGCGCCTGCCACGTGGTGATGCAGGCACACGGCGCACTGCCGGGCACACCGCGCTCCTGGCACTCGCGGGTGCAGGTCGTCACCCCGTACAACCTCCCCCCCGAGGCCCTGTCCGCGTCCTGACGGCTTTTTGAGGGTCCCCCGGCGTTGACCCCGCTGTGGTGCCGACCACAGCCTCGGTCCCGGCGCGACCCGCACCCGGCGGGCTGCACGGAGCCGAGGAGGACGTCGTGGCGCTGGACGTGGGGGTCGTCGGGGTCGGCACGATCGGCCAGGAGCACGTCCGCCGGCTGGACGGCGGGCCCGGGGGCAGCCGGGTGGTCGCGGTGGCCGACGCCGACGCCGAGCGCGCCGCGACCGTGGCCGGGCAGCTGCCCGCCGCGAAGGTCATGCCCAGCGGTGAGGAGCTGATCGCGTCGGACGCGGTGGACGCCGTCGTCGTCACCTCCTGGGGGGCGACGCACGAGCCCTACGTGCTGGCCTGCATCGCGGCGGGCAAGCCGGTGTTCTGCGAGAAGCCGCTGGCTCCCACGCAGGAGGCGTGCCGCCGGATCGTCGATGCCGAGGTCGCGGCCGGCCGGCGGCTGGTGCAGGTCGGGTTCAACCGCCGCTACGACCCCGCGCACCGGGCCCTCAAGCAGGCGGTCGGCGGCGGCGCCGTCGGCGCCCCGCTGCTCGTGCACTGCGCGCACCGCAACGCCTCGGTGCCGCCGCACTACACCCGCGACATGTCCATCGCCGACACCGCGATCCACGAGATCGACGAGCTGCGCTGGCTGTTCGGCCAGGAGATCGTCGCCGTCCAGGTCCTCACCCCGCGGAAGAGCAGTCGCGGGGGTGAGCTGCAGGACCCGCTGCTCGTGCTCTTCGAGATGGCCGACGGCGTCCTCGTCGACCTCGAGGTGTCGGTCAACGTCCACTACGGCTACGAGATCCGCTGCGAGGTGTCCGGCGAGACCGGCACCGTCGAGCTGGCCGACCCCGCCCCGGTGACCATCCGCCGCGCGGGCACCGTCGCCGGTCTCGTCCCGGCCGACTGGCGGGAGCGGTTCGCGCTCTCCTACGACGTCGAGCTGCGGGAGTGGGTCGACACGGTCGTCGCCGGGCGGCCGCCGCAGGGCCCCAGCGCCTGGGACGGCCACGTCGCGCAGGTGGTCTCCGACGCGGCGCTGCGCTCCCTGCACTCCGGCGGACGGGTGTCCGTCGAGCTCCCCGCGCAGCCCGAGCTGTACCGGTGACGACAGGCCCGGTCGAGCCCCTGCGGATCGGGGTCCTGGGCGCCGCCCGCATCGCCGAGCGGGCCATCGCCGTCCCCGCGCGGGACACCGGCAGCCGGCTGGTCGCGGTCGCCGCCCGGGACCGGGCCCGGGCCGAGGACTTCGCCCGCACGCACGGCGTCGAGCGCGTGCTGGCCTCCTACGCGGACGTCGTCACCGACCCCGAGGTGGAGGTCGTCTACAACCCGCTGCCCAACGCGCTGCACGGTCCGTGGAACCTGGCCGCCGTCGCGGCCGGCAAGCACGTGCTGTCCGAGAAGCCGTTCGCCTCGAACGCCGCGGAGGCCGCCGACGTCCGCGACGCCGCACGACGGGCAGGCGTCACGGTGGTGGAGGGGTTCCACCACCTCCACCACCCGGTCGTGCGCCGCGTGCTGGAGATGGTGGGCTCGGGCGAGCTCGGCGACGTCGTCCGCGTCGAGGCGACGATCGCCATGCCCCCGCCCGACGCGGGTGACCCGCGGTGGTCCCTCGACCTGTCCGGCGGGGCGCTCATGGACCTCGGCTGCTACGGGCTGCACGTGCTGCGCACCCTGGCGCCGTGGACCGGCGGGGAGCCGGAGCCGGTCACCGCCCGGGCCGGGGAGCGCGCGGGATCCCCGGGCGTCGACGAGTGGCTCGACGCCGAGCTGCACTTCCCGTCCGGGGCCACGGCCACGGTGCGCTGCAGCATGGTGCACCGGGACAGGGACTTCTCGCTGCGGATCGTGGGCACGCGCGGCGAGGCCACGGCGCCGGCGTTCGTCGAGCCGAACCGGGACGACCGCGTGCTGGTGCGCACCCCGGCCGGCGAGCGGACCGAGCACTGCGGTACCCGGACGTCGTACACGTACCAGCTGGAGGCGCTGATCGCGGCGCTGCGGCACGGGTCCCCGGTCCCCACCGGCCCGGACGACGCGGTCGCGACCATGACGCTGATCGACCGGTGCTACCGGCTCGCCGGGCTGCCGCCCCGGCCGCGGGCGGCGGTCGAGCCGCGCCGGGCCGGGGCCTGACCCGCCGGCGCTACAGCTTCTCGGCCGCGGCGCGCAGGTTCTCGGCGGCGAGGGTGAGGCCGTCGAGGCGGTCGTAGGCGGCGTCCTCGTGCTCGATGTTCACCGCCATGTCCGGGTCGACCTCGGCGAGGGCGCGCAGGAACTCGGTCCAGTACCCGACGTCGTGGCCGACGCCCACGGCCACGAACCGCCACGCCGGGTCCTCCGGCCACGCGGCGCACCAGGAGCCGTAGCCGGTGGGGACCTTGTCCGGCGCGTCGGCCGGCACCCGGGTGAACGAGGTGTCGAGCACGCCCCGGATGTCGACCCCCGGGGTGATCGCCGCGTCCTTCGCCGCCGCGTGGAACACCAGCGGGCCGAGGTCGCGGATGCAGGCGACGACGTCCATGCCCTGCCACATCAGGTGCGAGGGGTCCATCTCGGCACCGACGTTGGTCGCGTCGATCAGGTCGACCAGCCTGCGCAGGGTCACCGGGGAGAACACCAGGTTGTGCGGGTGCATCTCGATGGCCACCCGGACGTCGTGGGCGCGGGCCAGGGCGTCGATCTCGGTCCAGAACTCCGCCGCGATGCCCCACTGGTAGTCCAGGACGTCCAGGTAGACGCCGTCCCAGGGGTTGACGACCCAGGACGGGTACCTGGCGTCGGGGTCCGAGCCGGGCGTGCCCGACATCGTCACGACGTTGCGCACCCCGAGCAGACCGGCGAGCTCGATGGTGCGCCGGAGGTCGTCGGCGTGCTTGGGGCCGACGCCGGGCAGCGGGTTGAGCGGGTTGCCGTTGCAGTTGAGCCCGGTCAGCTCCATCCCGCGGGAGGAGAACGTCTCCAGGTAGTCCCGCCGGGCCTGCTCGGAGGAGAGCAGCAGGTCGACGTGGCAGTGCGGGGAGGGGATGAAGCCGCCGGTGTTGACCTCGACGGAGGTCAGGCCGTTGGCCTGCAGCACGTCGAGGGCCTCGGTCAGCGGGCGGTCGTGCAGGCAGGCGGTGTAGGCGCCCAGCTTGAGGGACATCGGGGATCGGCTCCCGTTCAGTGGGTGGGTACGGCGACGGCGGCGCCGTCGGACTGCGCGGACTCGACGACGGCCTGGATGACCTGCATGGTGTGCAGCCCGTCGACGAAGGTGGCGTTCGGCGGCAGCGGGTCGGGGGTGCCGACGATCTGGTCGAGGAACGCGCGGCACTGGTAGACGAACATCTCGGCGTTCCCGCCGCCCACGCCCGGGGCCTCCATCGGGTACCCGCCGGCGAAGTACGGCATCTGCGGGCCGACGATGACCTGCCGCGCGCCGCGGGTGCGGGCCTCGGGCTGGGGGTCGTCGAAGAGGTACTCCGAGGGCCGGTGCCAGTCGAAGGAGGCGCGGCCGCCCAGCCCGTACACGTCGAAGGCCAGCCCGTTCGGCATGCCGAAGGCGGTCCGGGACACCGAGAACGACGCGGACAGCCCCGACTCGAACCGGGCCGAGAACACGGCGGTGTCCTCGTTCTGCACCTCGCCCACCTCCTCGCTCACCGGCGCGGCGTCGTGGCCCACCGTGGGGCCGAGGGGCAGCGGCCGCTTGGCGATCTGGGTGGTGAGCACCGCCCCGGACACCGACACGACCGGCCCGCAGACGAACTGCCCGGCGTCGATGACGTGCGCGCCGATGTCGCCGAGGGCACCACTGCCGGGTCCACCCTCGTACCGCCAGGTGAGCGGGCCGCGGGGGTCGCAGGCGTAGTCGCACCAGTAGCGGCCGTCGAACAGGGTCAGCTCGCCCAGCTCGCGGTCCTGCACGTGGCCGCGGATCGCGGCGATGGCGGGGGAGCGGCGGTACGTGTAGCCGACCGCGGTGACGACGTCCGTGGCCCGCTCGGCGGCGACCATGGCCTGGGCGTCCTCCAGCGAGCCGGCCAGCGGCTTCTCGCACAGCACGTGCTTGCCGGCGGCGATGGCGGCCTCGGCGATCGGCCGGTGCAGGGCGTTGCCGACGACGATGCTGATCGCGTCGATCGTGCGGTCCTCGACGACCTCCTCCCAGCTGAACACCGCCTTCTCGAAGCCGTAGCGGCGGGCCGTGTCGCGGGCCAGCTGCTCGTTGGCGTCGGCGATCGCCGCGAGCCGGACGGGCGGGAGCCCCTCCCCGAAGACGGTGTCCACCGAGCGGTAGCCGGCGGCGTGGCTGCGGCCGGCCATCCCGGCCCCGATCACCGCCACGGACAGTGGTCGCTGCGACATGGCTGTTCCCCTCTCCTGGGGTGGACGGGGTCCCGGCGGTGCGCGGGCGTCGCTGCGGACGTGACCCGCTCCCCGCGGGTGGCACCGGTGGGTCCCGAGGCGCTTAAAGCGCTTTAATGGTGATGCCGCTCTCGGCTCGGTGTCAAGGCAGGAGGTGGTCGTCCTGAGTGCAGAGGAGTCGCTGCGTCGTCCGCGACTGCAGGACGTCGCGGCCGAGGCCGGCGTCTCGACGGCGTCGGTGTCGCTGGTGCTGCGCGGCGTCGCCGGACCCAGCAGCGCCACCCGCGAGCGGGTGCTCGACGCCGCCGCCCGGCTCGGGTACCGGCCCGACCGCGCCGCCAGCCTGCTGGCCCGCCGGCGCAGCAGGCTGATCGGCGTCGTGATGGACGTCCGCAGCAGCTTCCACGCCCAGCTCGTCGAGGACGTCCACGAGGCGGCCGAGGAGCACGGGTACGACCTGGTGCTCAGCACGGTGACCCGCACCCGGGACGAGGGGCGGGCGGTCGAGACGCTGCTCGACTCGCGCTGCGAGGCGCTGGTCCTCCTCGGCCCGGAGGCCCCCGCCTCCCGGTTGAGCGCGCTGGACCGGCAGCTGCCCGTGGTGGCCGTCGGCCGCCCGGTGCCGTCGGCCGGTGTGGACGTCGTCCGCGCGGCCGACGACGAGGGCGTCGGGCAGGCCGTCGACCACCTGGTCGGCCTCGGCCACCGCCGGATCGCCTACGTCGACGGCGGCCCCGGGGTCATCCCCGCCGGCCGGCACCGGGGATACCAGCGGGCGATGCGCCGGCACCGGCTCGGCGGGCACCTGCAGGTCGTCGCCGGGGACCACGGCGAGGAGTCGGGGGCGCGCGCCGCGCGGGAGCTGTTCGCGTCCGACCTGCCCCCGACGGCCGTGATCACCTACAACGACCGCTCGGCGGTGGGGGTGCTCGACACCCTGCTGCGCGGCGGGGTCGACGTCCCGGGGGCGGTCTCCGTCGTCGGCTACGACGACAGCCCGCTGTCCCGGCTGGCGCACATCGACCTGACCACGGTCAGCCAGGACTCCGGACAGCTGATGCGGCACGCGGTGGCCGCCGTGGTCGAGCGGCTCGAGGGCGGCCGCACCGCGCACCGCGAGGTCGTCGTCCCGCCGCGCCTCGTGGTGCGGGGGACGACCGGTCCGGCGCCCGCAGGGGTCTGAGGTCGGCACCGCCGCACGGTCAGGGAACCGGACTTTGTCCTGACAACCGGTTGACAGTGGCGTGAGTCACCCGCGACTCTTCGAGCGCTTCACGACACGAGTCGTCCCTGAGCACGGAGACGCACATGGCCCAGACCGCCACCGCTGCCCCCGCCACCGCCGAGGACTACGACCCGTTCCGGCCGGACTTCTACACGTCCGACCCGTTCGGCGTGTACCGCCGGCTGCGCAACGAGGCGCCCGTCGCCTACAACGAGCGGTGGGGCTGGTGGGTCCTGACCCGCTTCGAGGACGTGCGGGCGGCCGCGCTGGACGCGGACACGTTCCGCAGCTTCGAGGGGATGGACATCGACGACAGCCGCCTGGAGCAGGTCCCGCCCGGCTCCATCGGCAGCATGGACAACCCCCGGCACGACCAGGTCCGCTCGGTGGTGCAGCCGTACTTCCTGCCGCGCCGGATCGCCCAGCTCGAGGACGGCATCCGCGCCGTCGTGCGCGACCTGGTCGGCACCTGGCGGGACCGCGCCACGGGGGGCCGTGCGACGGTGGACCTGGCCCAGGAGCTGGCCTGGCCGATGCCGTTCGACGTCTTCTTCCACCTGATGGGCCTGCCCAGCCGGCACGCCGACGACCCGCTGGACCGCGCGCGGCGCGAGCAGCTGGAGCACTGGACCCACGAGCTCAAGGACCGGGTGCCCGGCACCCCGCACCTGACCCCGGTGGCGCGGGCGGCGACGGCCGGCGTCCAGCAGTTCTTCATCGACCTGCTCGAGGACCGTCGTCGGGCCGCGCGGGACGACCTGGTCACGGCGTTCGTGGAGGCCGACATCGACGGGGTGCCGTTCGTCGATGCGCAGGTCACCCCTGACTCCGAGGTCAGCGGCCTGATGATGATCCTCTTCCTCGGCGGGGTGGAGTCCACCGCCGGGCTGACCGGCACGCTGTTCAGGCTCCTCGCCGAGAACCCCGACCAGCGGGCCCTGCTGCAGGCCGATCCCTCGCTCATCCCGGCCGCCGTCGAGGAGGCCATGCGCCTCATCACGCCCCTGCAGCTCACCGCCCGGACGACGTCGCGCGAGGTCACGCTGCACGGGGTGACGATCCCGGCCGGCGGCCGCGTGGTGCTGGTGATGGGGGCCGCCAACCGGGACGAGCGCCAGTTCCCCGACCCCGACCGCTTCGACGTCACCCGGCCCCGGGGCCGGCACCTGGGCTTCGGCGAGGGCGTGCACGGGTGCCTGGGTGCACCGCTGGCCCGCCTGGAGGCGCGGATCGCCCTCGAGGAGGCCCTGCCCGTGCTGGGCGACTACGAGCCGGCCGGCCCACCGACCTTCTACCCCAGCTCGCCCAACATGTACGTCTGGAAGAACCTGCCGGTCACCTTCGGCCGGTCCACGCGACGTCCGCACGTCGAGGCCGTCTCCCACCGGACGACGACCGTCACCCTCGCCACCTCGGAGTTCGAGGCGGAGGCCCGGGTGGCCGCCAAGCAGGAGGTCGCCGACGGCGTCGTCGCCCTGACCCTGCGCGAGGCCGGTGACCGCCCGCTGCCCGCCTGGGAGCCGGGGGCGCACGTCGACCTCGTCCTCGACGGGACGCCGACCCGGCAGTACTCGCTCTGTGGTGACCCCACCGACCACTCCGAGTACCGCCTGGGCGTCCTGCGCGACCCGGACGGCCGCGGCAGCTCCCTCTTCGTCCACCACCGGCTGCAGGCCGGCGACACCGTGCGCGTGCGCGGCCCGCGCAACAACTTCCCCCTGGTCGACTCGCCCCGGTACCTGTTCATCGCCGGGGGCATCGGCATCACTCCGATCCTGGCCATGATCCGGGCCGCCGAGGCCGCGGGCGCCGACTGGCGGCTGGTCTACGGCGGCCGGCACCGGGCGTCGATGGCGTTCCTCGACGAGCTCGCGGTGTACGGCGACCGGGTGTCGGTGCGCCCGCAGGACGAGACGGGACTGCTGGACCTCGAGGCCCTGCTCGGCACCCCGCAGCCGGACACGCTGGTCTACTGCTGCGGCCCCGAGCCGCTGCTGGCGGCGGTCGAGGAGCACTGCGCCGGCTGGCCGCGCGGGGCGCTGCACGTGGAGCGGTTCGCGCCCCGTCCCCAGGGCGAGCCGGCGCGCACGGAGTCGTTCGAGGTCGAGCTGGCGCGCAGCGAGCTCACCCTGACCGTCCCGCCGGACCGGTCGATCCTGTCGGTGGTCGAGGAGGCGGGGGTCGGCGTCCTCTCCTCGTGCGCCGAGGGCACCTGTGGCACCTGCGAGACCGGCGTCCTCGGCGGCGTGCCGGACCACCGGGACTCGGTCCTCGGCCCGGACGAGAGAGAGGCGAACGACTGCATGATGATCTGCGTGTCCCGTGCCAGCACGGACCGACTGGTGCTCGACCTCTGAAGAAGGGCGACCCTTCCCCCCACGCCTCGTCGAAGGACCCCGTCCTCCCCACGCCTCGCAGGCTCGGAGCGGGACCCGGGACGGGGCCGGCGGGCCCTGGAGGGTGGCCGTTCCATCACGTCACGAGGGCGGGGCGGTGCTGCTCCGCACGACCAGACGGGGCGGGACGACGAGCTCGCGCCGGTCGACGGGGGTGCCGTCGAGCCGGGCGAGGGCGCGCCCGACGGCGAGCGTGGTCAGCTGTTCGACGTCCTGGGCGACGGACGTGAGGTCGACCGAGGAGAGCCGGGCGATCCGGCTGTCGTCGTAGCCCACGACGCTCACCTCCCCGGGCACGGTCCGGCCCGCCCGGCGGAGGACGTCGAGCACGCCCAGAGCGCAGCGGTCGTTGAACACGGTGACGGCGCTCGGCAGCGGCCCCTCGAGCAGCCTCCGTGCAGCGGCGGCACCGTCGTCCTCGGTGAGCCCGCCGGCGAGGACCCGCGCCGGGAGCCCGTGCCGCTGCAGCGCCTCCCGGTACCCCCGGCGCCGTTCCGCCGCGCCGGGAGCCCGTCCGCCGTCGACGTGGACGACGTCGCGGTGCCCGAGCGCCACCAGGTGGTCGACGGCCAGGCGCATGCCCTCGTCGTCGGCGGTGCGGACGACGTCCACCGTGGCGGACCGCACCGGGCGGGCGAGGACGACGACCGGCAGACGCGTCGCCAGGTCGGTGAGGGTGGCCGCGGGGGACTGGGGGCCGAGCAGGACCAGCGCTTCGCAGCGGTCCCGCAGCAGACTGTCGACCGCCGGCTGCTCGCCGCGTCCCGGCGTGACGGCGCTCAGCGCCAGCTCGTACCCGGCCCGCTCGGCCGCGTCGTAGAGCCCGGTCAGCAGGTCGCCGTGGAAGGCGTGCTGCACGCCGAAGACCACGCCGAGCAGCCGGCTGCGGGAGCTGCGCAGGAGACGGGCGCGGCTGTCCGGCCGGTAGCCGATCTCGTCGGCGGCTCGGCGCACCCGCTCCCGGGTCGCCGCGCTGGCCCCGGGTGCCTCGCGCATGACGATCGACACGAGGGCGGTGGAGACCCCGGCACGGGCGGCGACGTCGGCCAGGGTCGGCCTCCGCTCGGGGCCCGTCCGCGTCACCGGGCGAGCGTAGCCCGATGGCCTAGAACGTTATAGCCGGATCCCCTTGACGGGTCAGGGTCACCAGCGTCACCCTGGTCTGACTAGAACGTTCTAGACGAGGAGTCGGCATGACGAACGGGACCGTCGGAGTGGCCCTCATCGGGGCGGGGCGGATGGGCGCCTTCCACGCCGAGACGCTGGCGCGGCGGGTCCCCGGTGCGCGGTTGGCCGCGGTGGCCGACGCGGCCCCAGGAGCCGCGGAACGGCTGGCCGGCGCACTGGGTGCGGACCGGGCGCACACCGACGCGGCGCAGCTGTGGGACGACTCCGCGGTCGACGCGGTCGTGATCGCGGCGCCGGCCCGGTCGCACGCCGACCTGGTGGTCGCCGCCGCGGCCGCCGGGAAGCACGTGTTCTGCGAGAAGCCGATGGCGGTCACGCTCCCGGACGCCGACCGGGCCGTCGACGCCGCCCGCGCCGCGGGCGTCGTCCTGCAGGTCGGGTTCAACCGGCGGTTCGCGGCCGACTGGCGGGCCGCCCGTGCCCTGCTCGACGCCGGGATGCTGGGCACCCCGCGGCTGCTGCGCTCGCTGACCCGCGACCCGGGCGGCTTCGATCCCTCCCGCGTCCTGCCGGACACGATCTTCCTCGAGACGCTGATCCACGACTTCGACACCCTGCGTTTCCTCAACCCCGGCGCGGAGGCCGTGGAGGTGCACGCCGTCGCCGACGCGCTCGTCGAGCCGGCGTGGCGGGACCGCGGGCTGATGGACACCGCGGTGGTCACCGTGCGGTTCGACAACGGCGCGATGGCGGTGGCCGAGGCGTGCTTCGAGGCGGCCTACGGCTACGACGTCCGCGGCGAGGTGCTCGGCTCCGCCGGCATGGCGACGATGGGCGACGGCCGCCGCAACGGGATGGCCTTCTCCGGCCCGGCCGGTCGGCTCGTCGAGACCGTCCGCGGGGACCAGGAGCTGTTCCCCGACGCCTACACCGCCGAGCTGGCCGCCTTCGTCGAGGCGGTCCGGGAGGGGCGCCCGGCCCCGGTGACCGGCGAGGACGCCCGCGCGGCGCTGGCCATCGCGCTGGCCGCGGCGGAGTCGGTGCGCACCGGCGGCCCGGTGCGGGTCGGGAAGTGAGCTACCGCCTGGCCGCCTCGGCCGAGATGCTCTTCCTCGACCTGCCGTTCGCCGAGCGCGTGCGGCGCCTCGCCGGCCTCGGGTTCGAGGTGGAGATCTGGGACTGGACGGCGAAGGACGTCGACGAGCTCGTCGGGACCGGCGCGACGTTCTCGTCGATGACCGGCTACGTCACCGGCACGCTGGCCGACCCCGACGGCGCCGGAGAGCTGCTGCGGACCGCCGAGCGGTCCCTGGCCGTCGCCGAGCGGCTGGACTGCCCGCGGCTCAACGTGCACGGGACCGGGCTCGACGGCCGCGGACTGCCCGTCGTCCCCACCGAGACGGTGACCCCCGCGATGTGGCTCACCGCCGCCCGGACGCTGGAGCGGCTGGCGGCACTGGGGGAGCGGGCCGGGCGGGTCTTCACGCTGGAGAACCTCAACACCGCCGTCGACCACCCCGGCACGCCCTTCGCCCGCGCCGCCGACACGATCGCGCTGGTCGAGACCGTGGACAGCCCGCACCTGCGGCTCAACCTGGACCTCTACCACGCGCAGATCGGCGAGGGGAACCTCGTCGCGCTGGTGGAGCGGGCTCTGCCGCTGGTGGGCGAGATCCAGGTGGCCGACGTCCCCGGCCGGTGCGAGCCGGGCACGGGGGAGATCCACCACCCGGCGATCGCCGCCGCACTCCACCGGCTCGGCTACACCGGCGTCGTCGCCCTGGAGGGCTGGGCCTCCGGCGACCCCGAGCAGGCCCTCGAGGGGTTCCGCACCGCCTACTCCTGACCCAGCACGCCGGACAGCCCCGCGGTCGACGACCGCGGGGCCTCTCGGCGTGCGCCGGCCGGGAGTTCGCCCATGGCTCTCGACTAAGTCCTAATGTCCTGACATAGTTGGCGTGACCGAGGCCACCCTGCACCGGAGGTCCGCCATGCCGCTCGTCCGCATCGACGTCGTCGAGGCACGACGCACCCCCGAGGAGCTGCGCCTGCTGGCCGACACCGTCCAGGAGGTCATGCTCGACGTCTTCGCAGCACCCCCCGGGGACCGGTACCAGGTGGTCACCGAGCACCGTCCGGGGCAGCTGATCTGCGAGGACACCGGCCTGGGCATCGAGCGCACCGACGACCTCGTGGTCCTCCAGGTGTTCCAGCAGGGGCGCTCGGAAGAGCAGAAGCGGGCCCTCTACGCCGGCCTGGCGCGACGACTGGAGCAGGCCACCGGCCTGTCGCCCAGCGACCTGATCGTCTCCGTCGCCGCCAACACCCGCGAGGACTGGTCCTTCGGCCTGGGGCGCGCCCAGTTCCTCGAGGGCGATCTCTGAGCACCCTCGTCCGTCACCGCCGTCCCGTCCCACTGGAGGAGCACGTGTCCGCACGGGCGCCGTCGAGCGACCTGACGTCAGGCGTCCTCTCCGGCCGGGCGCCCGGGAACGGCCCCGCTGCCGTGGCGGGTCGGCGACCGGCGCGCCGCGCGCAGCCGCTGTCCCGCCGTGGTGGCGGCCCAGCGCGTCCGGGACGGGTCGCCGGCGGGTCGCTGCGCCGGCGGGTCGCCGACCGTGTCGAACTCGTCCAGCACCCGGTCGATGGTCGCCAGCAGGGTCGAGTTGACCTCCCAGAGGCCGGAGTGGCTGCGCGGATCGCCGATCAGGAGGTCCTGCACCAGGGCCCGGCCACTGCGGAGCGCCTGGAGCGCCCCGGCCATCCGGCCCTGCCCGGTCCCGGCGGCGGCCCGGGCGTCGGCGACGAGCACGCGACCGAACTCGAGGACGACGGTGCCCATCCGTTCGAGGAGACTCGCGACGGTCCGCCGGACGACGTCGGCGTAGCCGGCGTCCTCCTGGACGCCGGTCCGTTCACGGGTGGCGTCGTCGACGGCCCGGAACAGGGTGCGCAGCGACACCGAGGCGTGCTCCAGGGCGTCCAGGCCGGTCCGCGCCGTCCTGCCGACCGGCGGGACCCGCAGGGCCCTGAGGTTGAGCCGGCGGCTCTCCTCGGCGTGGGCCAACGCGCGGTCGACCCGCGGGGCGTGTCGGTTGAGGCGACGGGCGTCCTCCAGCCACCGGGTCGACTGCTCCACGGTGACGGGACCGGCGCGCAGGGCCGACGCCGCGTCGTGCAGGAGGCAGGCGATCTCGTCGGCGAACCTCTCCAGCGCCTGCGTCGCGAACCGGGTCTGCACCGCCGGTGGGAAGGCGACGTTGACCAGCACGCCGACCGCCGCACCGATGAGCGTCTCGACGACGCGCCCACCCCCGACGTCCTCGGCGCCCGACGCGCCCAGCACGAGCATGGCGCTGATCGGGACCTCCACCAGGTGCGGACCGAGCCGGAGCAGCTGACCGGCCAGGATCGACGCGGCGACCAGCGCCGCGAGGCTCCACCAGGTGAGCCCGACCACGGCGGTGAACAGCACGGCCAGGGCCACTCCCGCCACGACGCTGAGCACCCGCTGGACGCCGTTGAGGAGGGTGCTGCTGAGGGTCGCCTGCACCACGAGCAGGGCGGTGAGTGCGGCGATCAGGGGCGGCGGGGTGTGCAGCCCCACGCCCTGGGCGACGAGGAAGGCGGCGACCGTCGCCCCCGTCATGCGGGCCGCGCGGAAGGCCGCCGATCGGCCCCGCTGGCGCACGAGGAGCACCCACGCGGCGGCGTGGACGCCGATCCGCCGGCGGCGTGCAGTCACCCCGTCATCCTCGGCGATCCCCGGCGCCGCCGGTGCCCGGCTCGCCGCGCGGGGACCGCTCCGCACCCGCACCGGGAGGCTCGGCCGTGACCGCACCGCGGGGCCAGGCCGTGACCGGCCCGCGACCGGGCGGCGGAGCGGCGGGCCGGCAGGCCTGGATCCTGTCCACGCTGTGCGCCGTCGGTTTCCTGTCCGTCACCGACCTGGCCCGCCAGCTGGCGGTCTCGCAGATGACCATCCGGCGCGACCTGCACACCCTGCGGGCGACCGGCAGGGTGCGACTGGTCCACGGCGGAGCGAGCCTCGTCCCGCGGGAACTGCGGCGGACCGCCTTCCCGGACGGGGAGGACACCGAGGCCCAGCAGCGGGTCGCGCAGCACGCGGCGGAGCTGGTCGGTTCCCGGGACACCGTCGCCATCGACGCCGGCGCGACCGGCCTCGCGATCGCCCGCGCACTGCCGGCGTCCTTCACCGGCTGCGTGATCACCCACTCGATGCCCGCGTTGGCATTCCTCACGCGGGAGCGCGCGGGCCGGGTCGTCGCGCTGGGCGGTGAGTTCCTCCCGTCCCGCGCCGCCTTCGTCGGGCCGACGACGGAGGGGGCGATCGCCCAGCTCCGGACGCGGACCTTCTTCGTGTCGCCGCCCGCCGTCGACTCCCGCGGCCTGTACGCGCAGTCGCCGGCCGAGGCCAGCGTCCAGCGCCGGCTCATGGACATCGCCGACGACGTCGTCCTCGTCGGCACGCACGAGGCGTTCGAGACGTCGGCAACGGCCCTGGTCGGACCAGTGGACCGGGTGACGGCGGTGGTCTGCGACCGGCGGCCACCTGCCGGGCTCGCGGCTGCCCTGGACCGGGCGGGGGTGGCTCTCCGTGTCGTCGGTCCCTGAGCCCGGCCGCGTGGTGTCCCTCCGCCCCCGGCTCCCCATCCGTCGTCGTGGGCCCTGACCTCGGGATGTGCGGAAATGATCCGCAGATGTGCGGTGCCGAACACGACTCCACCTTGCTCCTGCCATTCAGCCCACCTAGCGTCCCGTCCCGAGAAACGGACGAGAGTCGCGGGCCAGACCGCTCCGCCCAGTCCATTCCCGCATTCCAGGCCCGGACACGGCCTGTCCCCGAGAAGAGGCGCCAATGTCGGCGATGCACTCCTCCCACGGCGGCCACTCCGGCGGGACGTCCGCCGGCGCGCGGCGTTCCCCCGCGCACAACCGCTTCCTCGTCAAACTCACGGTGATCTCCACGCTCGGAGGTCTGCTGTTCGGCTACGACACCGGTGTCATCTCCGGTGCGCTGCTGTACATGCGCGACGACCTCGCCCTGACCTCGCTGACCGAGGCGGTGGTGGTCAGCTCGCTGCTCTTCCCCGGCGCGGCGTTCGGTGCTCTCCTCGGCGGCAAGCTCGCCGACGTCCTCGGCCGGAAGGGCAGCCTCCTCGTCTGCGCGGGGCTGTTCCTCTTCGGGGCGCTGATCTGTGCGGTCGCGCCCAACGTGGCCATCATGACGGCCGGCCGGATCCTGCTCGGCTTCGGCGTCGGCGCGGCCGCGGTGACGTGCCCGCTCTACCTCGCCGAGATGGCACCCGCGGACCGGCGCGGGCGCATGGTCACCATCAACGAGCTGATGATCGTGACCGGGCAGTTCCTCGCCTTCGCCATGAACGCACTGCTGGATGCCGTCATCGAGGACGCGAACGTGTGGCGGTGGATGCTGGGCATCGCCACCATCCCCGCGGTGGCGCTGTTCGTCGGCATGTTCTTCCTGCCGGACTCGCCCCGCTGGTACGCCGTCCGCGGGCGGCTCGAGGACACCCGGCGGGTCCTCGGCCTCAGCCGGGACCCGGCAGAGGCGGCCGAGGAGTACAACGTCATCGCCGAGCACGCCCGGCGCGACGTCTCGGAGGACAAGGGTGCGGCGTTGCGCGACCTGCGCGAGTTCCCGTGGATGCGCCGGATCTTGTGGATCGGCTGCGGGCTCGCGACGGTGCAGCAGGCGACCGGCATCAACACGGTCAACTACTACGCACCGACCATCCTGGAGTCGACCGGCCTCGGCGCGAGCGCGTCGCTGATCCTGACCATCACCGTCGGCGTGGTCGCGATCATCGGCACCGTCCTCGGGATCTGGCTGATCGGCCGGCGCAACCGCAGGCCGCTGCTGCTCACCGGGTTCACCGGTGTCGCGGCCGGGCACGCCGTCCTCGCTCTGTCGTTCCTGCTCCCCGAGTCGGCGTTCCGGAGCTACCTCATCCTGGCCGCGATGCTGCTGGTCGTCTTCTTCGTGCAGACGTTCATCGGCACACTGGTGTGGTTGCTGCTCTCGGAGATCTTCCCGATGACGATCCGGGGCTTCGCCATGGGCATCGCGGTGTTCGTGCTCTGGACGGTCAACGCGGCGATCTCCTTCGCGTTCCCGCCCCTGGTCGAGGCACTGGGTGCGACCCCGACCTTCGGGCTCTTCGCGCTGATCAACGTCGGCTCGTGGTTCTTCGTCAAGAAGTTCGCGCCCGAGACCCGTGGTCGCTCGCTCGAGGAGCTCGAGGACGACTTCCGGACGCACGACGCCGCACACCTCGTCCACGAGGCCCCGGCCGGCGTCCGGGGCGGCTGAGCACCCCGGCCCCACAGGCGCCCGCCATCACCGGTCCTGCCGGGGATGGCGGGCGCCGGCACGTGCGGGGACCGTCGCCGACCGACGAGCAGGAGCAGACGGGCGTGCCTGCGTGCCCACGGGACCGGGATCGCGCCGGAGGGCCAGCGACGCGGCCGGCGTCCGGCGGACACCGGCCTGCGCGCACGACCGGGCGGACCCGCCGTCCGCGGCACCGGCTCAGCTCCGGTGGTGCTCCGCACGGTGGGCGGCGAGGGCGTCCAGGCCGAAGTCGGCCTCCCGGTCGCGCCACACCGAGTGTGCGTGGTTGCCGCCCTGCTGGGTGTTGTCCCACTCCACGAGCAGCCGGGGACCCTGCAGCCGGTAGTAGTGCGGCTGCCCGGGGTCGGTGGAACCGGCCCACGCCACGTGGAGGCCGTCGACGTCCACCGGCGGGACGACGCCGTCCGGCACACGGTCCACGTAGGCGGACACCAGCGCCTCGAGCAGCCTGTGCTGCTCCTCGCCCAGCTCACCCGAGGGGAGTCCCAGCGGCTGCGCCGTCAGCGACAGGCGCCCGTCGTCGCGCCGGGGGCCGCCGGCGGCGGGGAGCCGCGGGCGGTTGCCGCTGAGGATGTCCGACGGCGCCCGGTCGAGCAGGACCGCCCGGGCCCGCAGGGTGGGAGACAGTGACCGCACCAGGTCGCGAGCCAGGTCCTCGGTCGCGCCGAGCAGCCGCAGGGTCCCGGCGCCGAGCAACGGTGCCGCGGCCGGGTTGGCCCCGATGAAGCAGGGCGTGACCGCCCGGACCCGGCCGTCGACCACGAGGTTGTTCAGGGAGACGTGGTGGCCGCCGAACCGCCACCCCCACGGGGTGCCGCTCCCCGGCTCGCCGAAGACCCGCAGGTAGTACAGCCCGGGGTCGCGGTAGCGCTCCCGGTCCCCGCCGCGCGGGAAGCCCTCGGCGCGGTCGAGCACGTTCTCCAGGCCCATGACGCCGCAGACGGTGACGTAGCCGGCGACGGAGAGGCCGGTGGCCAGCAGGGCCATGGCCAGCGACTGCTGCACCGGCCGCTGGGCGCCCAGGGGCAGGCCGCCGTGGTCGGTGGGGACGTAGTGCCAGCGCAGCCGCTCGCCCTCCGCCTCGGCGCCGCCCGCCGGCCCGGGCCGCTGCGCCAGGCCGTGCTGTGCGGGGTCGAGCGAGGCCAGCCACGCCGTCGCCGCCGTCGCCATCCGCCCGGCGACGAGCGCGTCCGCGCCGCCCCGCGGGCCGGCCGAGGGGGTCAGGGCCGGACCTCGCGGGACCCGGCCCGGTCGGGACAGGAGGACCCGTCCTCCCGGGCGTCACCGGCGGCGAACACGTCCAGCACCTCCTGCGGGTCCCGTACGGCGATGGTCACGGCGCGGGGACCACTGTCCGGAGTCCGGGAGTGGTGCCCGCGCCGCGGTCCCCACCCCCCGCCGCGAGCGCGCGAGCGGCGGGGGACAGGAGGGACCTCACCTCAGGCGTTCTGCGGGAAGCCGAGGTTCAGGCCGCCGTGGCTGGGGTCCAGCCAGCGGCTGGTGACGACCTTGCCGCGGGTGAAGAAGTGCACGCCCTCGGCGCCGTGCGCGTGCGAGTCGCCGAACAGGCTGTTCTTCCACCCGCCGAACGAGTAGTAGGCCATGGGCACCGGGATGGGCACGTTGATGCCGATCATCCCGACCTCGACCTCGTGCTGGAAGCGCCGGGCCGCGCCGCCGTCGTTGGTGAAGATGGCGGTGCCGTTGCCGTACTCGTTGCGGTTGATCAGCTCGACGGCGTGCTCGTAGGTGTCCACGCGCAGCACCGAGAGCACCGGGCCGAAGATCTCGTCGGTGTAGACGCTCATCGGTGGCTCGACGTGGTCGACCAGGGTGGGGCCGAGCCAGAAGCCGTTCTCCCCGCCGTCGGGGGTCACCTCGCGGCCGTCGACGACGAGCTTGGCGCCCTCCTTCTCACCGGCCTCCACGTAGGAGGCGACGCGGTCGCGGTGCCGCTTGCTGATCAGCGGGCCCATGTCGGCGCCCTTGCGGCCGTCGCCGGTGCGCAGCGTGGCGGTGCGCTCGGCGATCCGGGCGACCAGGTCGTCGCCGATCCCGCCGACGGCGACGATCGCGCTGATCGCCATGCAGCGCTCGCCGGCCGACCCGAACCCGGAGTTCACCGCCGCGTCGGCGGCCAGGTCGAGGTCGGCGTCGGGCAGCACGACCATGTGGTTCTTCGCCCCGCCCAGGGCCTGGACCCGCTTGCCGTTCCGGGTACCGGTCTCGTAGACGTAGCGGGCGATCGCCGTGGACCCGACGAAGGACACCGACCGGACGTCGGGGTGCTCCAGCAGCCGGTCGACGGCGACCTTGTCGCCCTGGGCGACGTTGAACACGCCGTCGGGCAAACCGGCCTCCTTCCACAGCTCGGCGACCCACAGCGAGGCCGACGGGTCCTGCTCACTGGGCTTGAGGACGACGGTGTTGCCGGTCGCGATCGCGATGGGGAAGAACCACATCGGGACCATCGCCGGGAAGTTGAACGGGCTGATGATCGCCACCGGGCCGAGCGGCTGGCGGATCGAGTAGACGTCGACGTTGGTCGAGGCGTTCTCGGTGAACCCGCCGCGCACCAGCGACGGGACGCCGCAGGCGTACTCCACGACCTCCTGGCCGCGGGAGACCTCACCGAGGGCGTCGTCGAGGACCTTGCCGTGCTCGGCGGTGATGATCGCGGCCAGCTCGGGCTTGCGGTCGTTGAGCAGCTCCCGGAAGCGGAACAGCACGGCGGTGCGCTTGGCCAGCGAGGTGTCACGCCAGGCCGGGAACGCCGCGGTCGCGGCGGCCACGGCCGCGTCGACGTCCTCGACCGAGGCGAGGGCGACCTCGCCGGAGACCTCGCCGGTCGCGGAGTCGGTCACCTCTGCGGTGCGGCCGCTGGTGCCCTCGCGGCGGGCGCCGTCGATCCAGTGCGGGATGGAGGTGGGCATGGGGTGCCTCTCTCGGTTCAGGGGGTGGTTCCGTCGGGGAAGTGCTTGGTGACCAGCTCGCGGATGGCGGAGAGCATCCGGGTGCCGGACTCGCGGGCCTCGTCGTCCCAGCCGAAGACGCAGGTCGTGAGGACGCCGTCGAAGCCGATCCCCGCCAACGCGGCGAAGGCCTCGTCGGCGTCCACGTCACCGCGGCCGAGCTCCATGTGCTGGTGGACGCGGACGGTGTTGCCCGGGGGGTTGGTGATGTAGCGCAGCCCGTCCGAGGCACGGTGGTCCATCGAGTCGGCGACGTGCACGTGGGTGAGCAGGTCGCCGGCGGAGGCGATGATCCCGGCCGCGTCGTCACCCTGGTGGAACGTGTGCGGCATGCAGTACAGGAAGCTGACGCACGGCGAGTCGATACCGCGCACCATGTCGACCGCCGGGTGGCCGAGCTCGATGAAGTCGTCGGGGTGCGGCTCGAGTGCGAGCTTGACGCCCTCGCGCTCGAAGGTCGGCAGCAGCTCCTCCATCGACCGCCAGAACATCGCCTCGGCGAGCTCCGGCGCCTCGGGCCGGCCGTTGAACTCCGAGTTGAGCGTGTCCACGCCGAGCTCGACGCAGATCTCGATCGCCCGCTTCCAGTAGCGGACGGCGGCCTGCCGCTCCACCTCGCCCGGGCCCGACCAGCGCATCACCGGCAGCAGCGAGGTGACGCCGACGCCGGCGTCGGCCAGCCTGGAGCGGAGGGCCCGCACCGTGGCGGTGTCCACCCGCGGGTGCTTGAAGAACGGGATGAAGTCCTCGCGGGGCGAGAGCTCGATCCACTCGTAGCCCATGCCGGCCACCACGTCGGGCAGCTCGAGCAGCGGGACGTCGCGCAGCATCTGCGGGTCCAGCGCGATCCTCATCGTGGCTCCAGCCGGACCTCGGTGCGCTGCCCGCTGTGCAGCGCCTCGATGCCGGCGGCACAGACGGCCTGGGCGGCGTAGCCGTCCCACGCGCCCGGGCCGTCGACCTCACCGCGGCGGGCGGCGTCGACCCACCGCTGCAGCTCGATGTCGTAGGCGCGGCCGAACCGCTGCCGGAAGTCCGGGGCGATGCTCGTCGACCGGGCCGCACCCGACGGGCTCCCGGAGGTGCGGACCAGGCCGGCGTCCAGGCCGATCATCGCGCTGCCGTCCTCGCCGACCACCTCGGTGCGCACCTCGTAGCCGACGCCGGTGCTGACGAAGCACTCGACGTCGACCATCCGGCCACCGGTGGTCTCGAACAGCACCAGCAGCGGGTCGGACTGGCCGGCGACGGCGTGCCGGGTCGCCCGCGGCCGGAGCACCGTGACCGCGGCGACCTCCTCGTCCAGCAGGAACCGGGCGACGTCGACCTCGTGCACCACCGAGTCGCTGACCATCATCTCGCTGGTGAAGTGCGGCGGGACGGCGGCGTTGCGGTGTGCGCAGTGCACGACCAGCGGTTCCCCGAGCCCGCCGGAGTCGAGCAGCGCCTTCAGCTCGGCGTACTCGGGGTCGAAGCGCCGCATGAAGCCCACCGTGACCAGCCGACGGCCGGTGCGGGCGGCGTGGGCGTCCTCGGCCCGCACGAGCGCCAGTGAGCTCTCGGCCTCCATGGTCAGCGGCTTCTCGCACAGCACCGGGATGCCGCGCTCGATGCACGCCAGCACCTGCTCCTGGTGGTACTGGCCGGGGGTGGCGATGAGGACGGCGTCGACGTCGTCGTCGGCGATAGCGGCCAGCGGGTCGCCGATCACCCGGCAGCCGGGCACGCCGGCGGCCACCTGCTCGGCCTTGTCGGCGAAGGCGTCGCTGACCGCGACGACCTGCGCCCCGGAGATGCGGCTGTAGAGGCGGGCGACGTGGTCGGCGCCCATCATCCCGACACCGAGCACAGCGACCCGCAGGTCGCGCGCGGGGACGTCGGCGAGGTCCGGGAGCGCCCCGGCGCGGGTCTCGGCGGTGGTCACGCCTGGGTCTCCGATCCGGTGGTGGGGGTCCTCGGGGAGCCGAGCTGCAGCGAGGGGAACCCGCAGCTGCCGATGTAGCGGTGGGTCCGCTGCGCGATCGGGAAGGGCACGTCCGGCGGACAGGGGTAGAGGTCGTGCTCGACGATCGCGAACACGTCCAGCCCGTGCTCCTCGATCGCCTCGAACAGCGGCGGGTACGCCGGGACACCGTTCGGCGGCTCGGTCATGGCGCCCATCGGCACCGCAGCCGCCCAGGTGATGTCCTCCGCCAGCACCCGGTCGATCACCGCAGGGTCGACCTGCTTGAGGTGGAGGTAGCCGATCCGCTCGGGGTAGCGGCGGATCAGGTCCAGGTTGTCACCGCGGTAGTAGCTGACGTGCCCGGTGTCCAGGCACAGCGGCACGTACTGCGGGTCGGTGTCGGCGAGGAACCGCTCGATGTCGCGCTGCCAGCCCACGTGCGTCTCCGCGTGCGGGTGGAAGGCGATGGACAGGCCGTACTCCTCCTGCACCGCCTTCCCCAGCTGCGTCACGCCGGTCGTCTTCGCCCGCCACTGGTCGGGGGTGAGGTCGCGGGACTCGACGTCGGCGCCGGTCTTCTGGTCGCGGAAGGTGTCGGGGATGACGACGACGTGGGTGCCGCCCATGGCCTGGGTCAGCGCGGCGACGTCCCTCACCTGACCCCACACCGCCTCCCAGGAGTCGGGACGGTGCAGGTGCTCGAACACCGTGCCGGCCGACACCTGCAGGCCGCGCGCGGCGAGCTCGTCGGACAGCTGCGCCGGTTCGGTGGGCAGGTAGCCGTAGGGCCCCAGCTCGATCCACTCGTAGCCGCAGGCGCTGACCTCGTCGAGGAAGCGCTGCCACGGCACCTGTGCCGGGTCGTCGGGGAACCAGACGCCCCACGAGTCGGGCGCCGACCCGACCCTGATCCGGCTCCTGCCGGTCTGCTGCTGCGGTGCCGGCGCGACCTGGCTGTCCGCGCTCATGCGGTCCTCCTCTGGGACGGGTGGTTCACGGCGGGGTGCGGGTGGGTCACGGCTGGGACGGACCGAGGAAGGGACGCTGGACGGCCTTCCAGCGGTCGTAGACGGCGCGGGCCTCCTGCGTGCTCGACAGCGTCGAGACCTCGCTGACCGGCACGTCCCACCACGACTGGCTGGAGGGCGCGTCGATGAGCGGGTCGGTCTCGACGTGCACGACCGTCGTCCGGTCGCTCGCCTTGGCCTTGCGCAGCGCCGCCTCGAGGCTGGGCCCGTCCTGGGCGATGAGGACGTCGACGCCGAGGCTCGCGGCGTTGGCGGCCAGGTCCACCGGCAGCACATCGCCCTCCAGCCGGCCGTTGGCCGCGCGGTAGCGGTAGCGGGTGCCGAAGCGCTGGGACCCCAGCTGCTCCGACAGGGCGCCGATCGAGGCGAAGCCGTGGTTCTGGACCAGGACGACGACGATCTTGACGCCCTCCTGGACGGCGGTGACCAGCTCGGTCGGCATCATCAGGTAGGAGCCGTCGCCGATCATGACGAACACGTCGCGGTCGGGGCTGGCCATCCGGATGCCGATGCCACCGGGGATCTCATAACCCATGGTCGAGTAGCCGTACTCGACGTGGTAGCCCTTGCGGTCGCGGACCCGCCACATCTTGTGCAGGTCCCCGGGCATGGACCCCGCTGCGCAGACCACGACGTCGCGTGGGGCGGAGACCTCGTTGACGACCCCGATGACCTCGTTCTGGGTCAGCCGGCCGCCCTCGCCGGCGCTGGGCACCTCCGGGTGGTACGCGGCCTCGACGGTGGCCTCCCACTCGGCGGCGAGCTCCGCGGTGCGGGCCCGGTAGGCGTCGTCGACCGACCAGCCGGCCAGCGCGTCGGTGAGCGCGGTGAGGGTCTCCCGCGCGTCGGCCTGCACGGTCACGCCGGCGTGCTTGGCGGCGTCCATCGCGGCGACGTTGACGTTGACGAACCGCACGCCGGGGTCGTTGAAGGCGGTGCGCGAGGCGGTGGTGAAGTCCTGGTAGCGGGTGCCGATCCCGATGACGACGTCGGCCTCGCGGGCCAGCGCGTTGGCCGCCGTCGTCCCGGTGGAGCCGATCGCGCCCACCGACTGCGGGTGGTCGTAGGGCAGGGCACCCTTGCCGGCCTGGGTCTGCCCGACCGGGATGCCGGTGGCGGTCGCGAAGGCGTCCAGCGCCTCGGTGGCCTGCGAGTAGACGACCCCGCCGCCGGCGACGACCAGCGGCCGGCGGGCCGAGCGGATGACGTCGACGGCGCGCTGCAGGGCGGCCGGCTCGGGCAGCGGCCGGCCGACGTGCCAGGTGCGCTCGGCGAACAGCTCGACCGGCCAGTCGAACGCCTCGGCCTGCACGTCCTGCGGGAAGCAGAGGGTGACCGCACCGGTCTCGGCCGGGTCGGTGAGCACCCGCATCGCGCCCAGCAGCGCGCCGGGCAGCTGCTCGGGCCGCCAGATGCGGTCGAAGTACCGCGACACCGGCCGGAACGCGTCGTTGACGGTCACGTCGCCGCTGTCGGGCCGCTCCAGCTCCTGCAGCAGGGAGCCGGCCGAGCGGGTGGCGAAGGTGTCGGCCGGGAGCAGCAGCACCGGCAGCCGGTTGATGGTCGCCAGTGCCGCGCCGGTGAGCGTGTTCGTCGAGCCCGGGCCGACGCTGGTGGACACCGCCCAGGTCTGCAGCCGGTCCTTGGCCCGGGCGTAGGCCACGGCGGTGTGCACGACGGCCTGCTCGTTGCGCCCGAGCACGTAGGGGAGGGTGCCGGGGGTGTCGACCTCGGCCTGCAGCAGCGCCTGGCCGAGCCCGGCGACGTTGCCGTGCCCGAAGATGCCGAAGCAACCGGCGAACAGCCGCTGCCGCTGCCCGTCGCGCTCGGTGTACTGCTGCGCCAGGAAGCGCACCACGGCCTGGGAGACGGTCAGCCGCACCGTCTCCAGGTCGGCCGGCGGCGGGAACTCGCTCACGGTCGGGACTCTCCGTTCGGGGTCGCAGGGTCGTGCAGGGGGAGGCGGGGGTCGATCGGCTCGGCGGCCCAGGTGCCGCGGATCCAGGCGTGCTCGGGGTCGTCGACGATCCGCCAGGCGCGCTCGGCCCCGGGACCGGCCATGACGTTGAGGTAGTAGAGGTCGTGGCCGGGGGCGGCGATCGACGGACCGTGCCAGCCGTGCGGGATGAGGACCACGTCGCGGTCGCGCACCTCGGCCAGCACGTCGATCGGCCGATCGGGTGTGCCGTAGACCCGCTGGTAGGCCAGGCCCGGCTGCCCTCCCGGCCCGGGCGCCACCTCGAAGTAGTAGATCTCCTCGAGCTCGGTCTCCACCTCGGAGGACTCGTCGTGCTTGTGCGGCGGGTACGACGACCAGTTGCCGCCGGGGGTGATCACCTCGCAGGCGATGATCGCGTCGGCCTCGAAGACGTCCGCGGTCGCGAAGTTGTTCACCTGGCGGCTGCACCGGCCGGCCCCGCGCAGCTCGACCGGCACGTCGGCGGCCGGGCCGTAGCGGACCGGCAGCCGCCGGCGGGCGCGGGCGCCGCAGAGGGCGAAGCGCCCGCCGCCGGGGCTGGACAGTGTCGCGGTGGCCTCCCGCGGGAGGTAGGCGAAGTCGGTCGGCCCGGCGAAGACGTCGCTGCGGCCGGCGAGGGTCAGGACCTCCCCGTCGCACTCGATGCCCAGACCGCCTTCCAGCGGGACGACGACGACCTCGTCGGGGCCGGTCTCCAGCGTGTGGCGGCCTCCGGCGGCCAGCCCGAGCACCCGCAGGCTCGAGTGCCCCCAGCCGGCGGACTCCGGCGTCACCTCGAGGGCGTACGGGCCGGTGGCGGCGGTGCCGGCGGGCAGGTGCAGCGACTCGGTGGTCGCGGTCATGTGCTGCTCCTCTGCGATGGGGAGGACGGCGGCTTGCCGAGGCGGCCCCGGCCCTCCTGCAGGGGCCCGCCGCGAGCTCGCGAGCGGTGGGGGGCACGAGGGCCCTTCGTCAGTGCACCAAGGAGACCGCGGTGTCCACGGCGGCGGCGACGTCGTCGTCCGGCGGGTAGAGCAGCGTGCGGCCGACGACGAGGCCCCGGACCGCGGGCAGCGCCAGGGCGTCGCGCCAGCTGGCGTAGGTCTCCTCGGGCCGGCGGGAGGGGTCCCCGCCGAGCAGCAGGGTGGGGAGGGTGGTGGCGTCCATGACCCGCTCCATCTCGGCGACCACCGGCAGCTTGAGCCAGGTGTAGGCCGAGGTGGCGCCGAGCCCCTGGGCGATGTGCACCGACTTGATCACCCCGTCGGGGCTGAGGTCGTTGGCGACCCGCCCGTCGACGCGCCGCGACAGGAAGGGCTCGAGCATGGCCACGACCCCGGCCCGGGCGAGCTCGGTGACCGCGCTCCCGGACCGCTCCAGCATCCCGACCGTGCCGGGGTCGTCGAGGTCGATCCGGTTGAGCATCTTGGCCGCGTCGAACCGGGCCTCGACCACGCCGGCGACGTCGTAACCGGTCATCCGGTCGTCGAGCTCGAAGCTGGCACCGGCCAGCCCGCCACGGTTCATCGAGGCCACCACGACCTTCTCCTCGAGCGCACCGAGCAGCAGCAGGTCCTCGGCGACGTCCGCGGTGGCGAGCAGGCCGTCGACGCCGGGGCGGGCGAGCGCGGTCCGGAGCCGGTCGAGCATGTCGGTGCGGCTGTTCATCGCCGTCGGCCGCCCCTGGGCGGACAGGGCGCCGCGGGCCGGGTGGTCGGCGGCGACGAGCATGAGCCGACCGTCCTCGGGGAGGAACGCCGGCCGCCGGCGGCGCGCGGCCAGGGCCCGGCCGATGGCCTGCGGGTCCCGGCTGCGCAGCTCGGTGACCTCGGCGTAGGTGGTGCACACCGGCGGGGCGCCGAGCACCTCGGTGGGGGCCAGGGCGGTGTCAGACACGGGTGCCCTCCAGGGAGACGGTGACGTGGGACTCGATCTCGGCGGCGGTCGGCATCGCGGTGGAGCACTCCAGCCGGGAGGCGACGATGGCGCCGGCGGCGTTGGCGTTGCGCAGCACCTGCTCCAGCGGGAGGCCGGTGAGCAGGCCGTGGGCCAGTGACCCGCCGAAGGCGTCACCGGCGCCGAGGCCGTTGACCACCTCGACCGGCGTGGGCGGGACGACGACCCGCTCGGTGCGGGTCTTGCCCAGGACCCCGCGGGGGCCCTGCTTGACGATCGCCAGCTCCACCCCGGCGTCGAGCAGCGCGTCGGCGGCGCGGTCGGGGTCGGTCTCCCCGACCGCGACCTCGCACTCCTCGCGGTTGCCGACGGCGACCGTGACGTGGGGGAGGGCCGCGCGCACCTGCGCCGTGGCCTCCTCCCGCGACGTCCAGAACATCGGCCGGTAGTCCAGGTCGAGCACGGTGTGCCGGCGCCGTCCCCGGGCCTCCCACGCGGCGTGGTGGGCCGACCGGCTCGGCTCCTCGGACAGGCCGGTCACCGTCGCCCAGAACAGGCCGGCGTCCCGGATGGCCGAGGTGTCCAGGTCCTCGGGACGGATCTGCAGGTCCGGGGCGGTGGGCCGGCGGTAGAAGTACAGCGGGAAGTCGTCGGGAGGGAAGATCTCGCAGAAGGTGACCGGCGTCGGGTGGGCCGGGTCGACCACCACGAGGCCGTCGTCGACGCCCAGCTCGCGCAGGGCCCGCCGCACGAACCGGCCGAACGGGTCGTCGCCGACGCCGGTGACCAGGGCGGTGGCGTGGCCCAGCCGGGCCGCGGCGACCGACACGTTCGCGGCACTGCCGCCGAGGAACTTGCCGAACGTCTCGACGTCCTCGAGTCCGACGCCGACCTGCAGGGGGTAGACGTCGACCCCACTGCGGCCCATCACGACCATCTCCCGGGCGTTTCCCACGGTGCTCCGTCCCCCTGCTCGCCGGTCCGCCTGCCCCTGGGACTGTGCTCCGGGACACACGCTCATGTCAAGACTTTGTAAGGACATGAAGCCAACAGGACTTCTAGATGTTGACCACCACGAACGAGTGAGGACGACAGGAGGTGCAGAGGTGCGATCATGACGTGGCGGTTGTGCCGAGTCGCCGGCCGGACCGATGCGGTGCCTGCAGCCGAGGAGGGCCTGTGCTCACGTTCGACATCGACCGCTCCAGCCCGACCCCGCTGTACTTCCAGCTCGCCCAGGCGATCGAGGGCGCGATCACCGGGGGCGCCCTGCCGGCCGGCTCGCGGCTGGAGAACGAGGTCCTCCTCGCCCAGCGGTACGGGCTCTCCCGCCCGACCGTGCGCCGGGCGGTGCAGGAGCTGGTCGACAAGGGGCTGCTGGTGCGCAAGCGGGGGGTCGGCACCCAGGTCATCCAGCCGCACGTGCGCCGCTCGGTGGAGCTCACCAGCCTGTACGACGACCTCTCCAGGGCCGGCGATGCGCCGACGACCGAGGTGTTGTCACTGGACCGGGTCCCGGCGCCGGCCGACGTGGCCAAGGAGCTGGACGTGACCGAGGGCGACGAGATCGTCGTGGTGCGCCGCCTGCGGCGCTCGCACGGGGAACCACTGGCACTGCTGACCAACCACCTGCCGGGGCGCTTCGAGCCGACCGTGGAGCAGCTGACCGAGCGGGGCCTCTACCAGTACCTACGCGCTCAGGGCGTGCACCTGCGGGTGGCCCACCAGCGCATCGGTGCGCGGTTGGCTCGCGCCGAGGAGGCCCGCCTGCTCGACGAGCCGCCGCGCTCTGCCCTCCTCACGATGCAGCGGACCGCCTTCGACGACCAGGGCGGGGCCGTCGAGTACGGCCGGCACGTCTACCGCGCGTCCCGCTACGACTTCGAGACCACGCTGGTCGGTCGCTGACCCCCCCGGCGCGTCGGGACTTCGGCATGACCTGTGCCTCGTTTCCGGTCCGGCCTCCGGTGGTCTCGGCCACATCTGCTCACTCGTGGTGGGCACACTCACAGTGTTCCGGCGACATGTGCCAAGCCCGGTGGTCGACCATGGAGGAGGAGACACCGACCGAGAGCACGACGACCGAGACCATGGAGACCACCATGCAGGGCACTGCCTTCGCCATCGCCGACACCACGCCCGACCTGGGCTTCCTGAACGCGCTGCGCCGCCGCCGCGCCGAGCGCCGGGCTCGTCGCGCGCTCGAGCGCGAGCTCGCCGACTACGCCACCGTCAGCGACCGGGACGACCTCGCCGCCCTGATCGCCGGCCGTGGGGACACCGACAGCGCCGCGGCCAGCGTCCTCGTCGCCCAGGCCCGCCGCGATCTCTTCCGCGCCCGCTGAGGGTGAGGGGACCCTCCCCTCACCGGCTCGGTGGGCCTGGAGGGCCCCTCCTCAGGTGAAGGGGTTCTCACCGGCCTCGATCTCGGCCGCGAACTCCCGCAGCGCCGCCCGGTCCGGACTGCCGCCGGCGTCCCGCACCGCGGCGTCCAGCGCGGCGAGGACCTCGTCCGCCGGCCGGCCGGCCATGCTGTCGCCGATCCCGGCCAGCGTGGGGGCCACGCGCTCGCTGAGCAGCTCGGCCCGCCGGGGCGCCGGTGGCCGCAGGAGGCGGAGGAGCTCCTCCTGCACCCCGTTCCTCGATCGCCTCGGCACGTCCCACCTCCTCGTCCTGTGACGGGTGGGCGCCCGGTCTCGAGGCGCGAGGCCGACGACCGAGGACGCCCTGGGCGGCTGCAAGCTACCCCGTCCGCGACCGGCGCGGCGCAGGTGCAGGCCGACGGCGACGGCGACCGGCCGTGCCGCGACCGTCCACTGGCGCACCCCGTTCCGGGCCGGTCCTCACGAGCACGAGCAGTTGCGGGATGTCCGTTGACGCCCGGGTGACGGGGAGTGAGTAGCTCTTCCCGCGTGAGCACCGAGGCGGTACCCCGGTCGAGTGCACCGGCGACGGTGGACGTGGACGCTGCGCTGGCCGAGCTGGCCGCGGCCCGGGACCGCGTCTACCACGACGCGGAGGCCGACCGCGCGGCCGCCGACGCCTACTACCGGGGGGTCGCCCCCGAGGGGTTCGCGGAGCTGCTGAGGCGCACGCACGTGCGGATGCCGGGGTACCGGCCGTCCAGGGAGCTGTACCCGTGGGTGGACCTGCAGCCCACCGGGGTGCTGCGGAGCCTGTACACCGGCCACGAGTGGGACCCGGAGGAGCTGATCCGCGCCGACCTCGCCGTCGCCGAGGCCCGCACCCGGGAGCTGGCCGCCCGGTCCGGCGGGCCGGGGGCCCGGGCCGACGCCGGGGCGGAGGCCGCGCTGGCGGCCGAGGTAGAGGCGGCGTTGCCGTTCAACTGCGAGCACGTGGTGCCGCAGAGCTGGTTCGCCAGGAGGGAGCCGATGCGCGGGGACCTGCACCACCTGTTCGCGTGCGAGGCCCGCTGCAACAGCTTCCGCGGCAACACCCCCTTCGAGGAGTTCGCCGACTTCCCCCCGCCGGCGACGGCGGGCCCGGCGCCCCGGGTGGTGCGCGGCGAGTGCGGCAAGAGCGAGGGCGAGGGGTTCGAGCCGACCCACGGCAAGGGCGCCGCCGCCCGGGCCGTCCTCTACTTCCTGCTGCGCTACCCCGGCGAGGTGCAGCCCGGTGAGATGCCGCCGGAACGCCGGGAGGTGCTGGTGCGCTGGCACGAGGCCGACCCGGTGACCGACTGGGAACGACACCGCAACGCCGCGATCGCCGAGCGCCAGGGCAACCGCAACCCCCTCGTCGACCGGCCCGAGCTGGCCGGGGAGCTGTGCGGTCTCCTGGGCGAGGGGGCTCCCCGGGCCGGCCACCGGTAGGTACCCCGCCACCCTGCGCAGGTCCCCCCGGGCGTCGGCGACCGCCCCGGCGCCGGCGGCGACCGCGTCGGGGTCGGCGGGGCGGGCGCCGAGGTGGTGGACTCGCCCCGTCGGGCGGCCACGGTGCGGCGTCGTCCGTGGACCGGTGCGGAGGTGGCGTCGTGCAGGTGCGGCCCCGCGCGCTCGTCCTGCTCGTGGCGATGGCCTCCGCCGTCGCCCAGGCCTTCGGCCGCTTCTCGTACGCGTTGCTGCTGCCGGCGATCAACCGCGACCTGCTGGACTCCTACGCGCTGGCCGGGCTGGTCGCCACCGCCAACGTCACCGCCTACCTGCTCGGGACCGTGGCGGTCAGCGCGCTCTCCCGCCGGGCCCGGCCGGCCGCGCTGATCCAGGCCGGGCTGGCCTGCAGTGCCCTGGGCCTCGCGCTGCTCACCCGTGCCGGCGGCGCCGGGGGGCTGGCCGTCGGCCTCACCCTGACCGGCGTCGGCGGCGCGTTCATCTGGGTGCCGGCTCCCGGGCTCGCGGGCTCCGTCGTCCGCCCGTCGCGCCGCGGCGCCGCGATCGGCGTCGCCGGCTCGGGCATCGGCGGGGGGATCGTGTTCGCCAGCGCCCTGACGTGGGCGCTGCAGGCCCGGGGCGGCGACGCCTCCTGGCGCACGGTCTACCTGGTGGAGACGGCGGTCGCGCTGGTCGCGCTCGTCCTGTGCCTGCTCCTGCTGCGGCCGGCGCGGCACCGCGACGACGACGCCCCCGTGCGCGCCGGCGCCCTGCGCCGGGTCCCCGGCTGGATCGGTCTCACCGGCGGGTACGCCGCCTACGGCCTGGCGTACTCCGTCTACACCAGCTACCTGGTGACCGCGCTCGAGGACGACGCGGGCTTCTCGGCCGGACACGCCTCGGCGGTCTACACGCTGGTGGGCGTCGGCCTGACCGCCGGCGGGGTCGTGCTCGGGCCGCTGTCGGACCGGTGGGGCCGCGGCGGCACGCTGATCGGCGGCTACCTGGCCATGGCCGCGGCGATCCTGCTCGTGCCGCTGGGCGTGGAGCCCCTGGCCTCGGCCTCGGCCCTGCTGTTCGGCCTGACGATGTCGGGGCTGCCGGCGGTCATCGCCGCCCACCTGTCGGACTCCCTGACCCCGCGGGAGTTCGCCGGGGCCTTCGGCCGCTGCACCCTGGCCTTCGGCCTGGCGCAGCTGTGCGGCCCCCCGCTCGGGGGGTTCCTCGCCGAGACGGCCGGCGGGTTCCTCGTCCCGTTCGTCCTCGCCGGGGTCGTGGCGGCGGTCGGCGCCGGGCTCAGCGTCGGTGTCCTCCGCGCCCCGACGGCGCGCCGCCGGCCGGACCGCACCCGCTCCTGAGCGCCGCCGGCCGGCCCTGTCCGCTTCGTCACATCGCGCCGCTGCCCGGTCGTGGGGGAGTCCTGCCCCCTAGCCTCGGTGGCACGCCGTGCTCCCCGTGCCACGAGCGCGTGCCACGAGCCCGTGCCACGGGTGGGGCCGTCGGCGCCGGCCCACCACCACCACCCGTGTCGAGGAGGATCCGATCAGTCGCCGTGCGCCCCGGGTGAGGTCCCTGCAGGTCACCGCTCCGGACGGGACGCCCATCCGGGCGTGGTCGGCCGGCAGGGGGACGCCCGTCCTGCTGTGCAACGGGTTGGGCGCCTCGCCGTCGGCCTGGCCGGCCCTCGTGTCCGAGGACAGCGGCTTCCAGGTCGTCGGCTGGGACCACCGCGGCCTCGGGGCGTCCCGCCGTCCGCGGGACCCCGGCGCGGTGCAGGTCGAGGACCACGTGGGCGACGCCCGCGCGGTCCTCGACGCCTTCGGCCTGCCGGCCGTGACCGTCGTGGGCTGGTCGCTAGGGGTCAACGTCGCGTTCGAGCTGGCGCTGGAGGACCCGGGGCGGGTGGACGGTGTCCTGGCCGTCGCGGGCGTGCCGGGGGGCAGCTTCTCCTCGCTGTTCGGGCCGTTCGGGGTCCCGCGCCGCCTGCGGGCCCCGGTGGGGCGGCTGAGCAGCCGGCTGCTGCCGGTCGTCGGGCCGCTGCTGCCGGTCCTCACCCGCGGCCTGCAGCCCTGGCAGACCGTGCTCGCGCCGGCGGTCGCCGGACGGTCGACCGCGGAGGCGGCGCGCCTGCAGGCGCTGGCCGCGGTGGTCGGCGAGTTCGCCCGGCACGACTGGGGCTGGTTCCGGCACCTCGCGGTGGCCGTCGCCGACCACGCTCCGCTCGACCTGTCACCGCTGTCGTGCCCGGTGACCTTCCTGGCGGGCCGGTACGACACGCTCGTCGACGTCGCGGACGTCCGGGCCGCGGCCGCCGCGGTGCCCGGGGCCCGTTACCGCGAGTTCGCGGCGACGCACTTCCTGCCGCTGGAGGCACCGAGGGCGATGCTGGACGAGGTGCGCCGGCTCACCGCGACGCGGGCCCTGCGCGTCTGAGCGGAGCGTGGGTGCCGCCGACGGTCAGTCCTCGTCCGGGGAGCAGTCCAGCCCCCCGTTGTGCCCGTCGCGGAGGTCCCACTCCTCGGTGCGGGGCGGGCTCGTCCACGTGTGCGAGGCCGCGTCCAGGCCGCCGCCGGCAGCGGTCCAGGCGGTGTACACGCCGCAGGGGCCGTAGGGCAGCAGACCCGTGCTCTCGACCTGGACGGAGCTGCGCGGCTGGAGGGCGACGGTCTGCCGCACGAGTTCACCGGTCGAGCCGACGTGGCCGCCGGTGCCGTAGAAGGTGCCGGTGGCGAGCACGTTGACGTCCTCCACGAAGTCGGACGTGTTGGTGATCCGGTAGGACTGCCGGCCCGCGTTCTCCTCGTGGTACCACGTGTCCTCGACGACGGGCAGGTCGGCCGGGTCGTTCCAGCCGCACTGCCCCGTGGTGCTCACCGCCCAGGTCGCCGTGGCGACACCGCCGGCGAGCTCGGTGACGGTCGCCCGCAGCGCCGGCACGCGGAGGTGGCCGTCGGAGGCGGCCTCGAGGGTGATCCTGTCCGTCGACTGGCCGGTCGTGACCACCAGCGAGTCGCGGAGGACGCCCGAGAGCTTCTCCCGCAGGGCGATGTCGTGGCTCTCGCCCGCCCTGAGCGCCGGCAGCCGGAACCCGACGGCGTAGGTGCCGAAGTCACCCGACGACCGCACGCAGCTGACGCTGACGTCCGACACGTTGGCGTCGTTCGCCGTGGCCGTGACGTTGGGGTTGGTCGCGATGACCGCCGCGGAGGCGGTGCCCGCGCCGGCCACGAGTGCGGCACCCGTGGCGGCCAGCGCGACCGCAGCGCTGAGGAGCCTGTTCTGGCGGGACACGCGGTTCCCCGATCCTCCCCGTGGGGGTCGATGACGGTCCCGCACGCCGTCGGCGTGGAACGGGGAGCATCGGACCACGGGTGCCCGGCCCCGTGGGTGAGGCCCGGTGCAGCTGCGCGCTGCCGGTGACGGGAGGGGAGGCGCCGTCCTCTCGACGCCGACGGCCCCGGAGGCGTCGAGTGCCGCTCCCGTGTCCCTGCCGGACCGGTGCGACCACTCCCGTTGCCCGCCCCCGCCCTACTGTGAGGCGCGGCACAGCCGACACCGAGAGGGGAGCGCCGGTGTTCCCGGGTACCCACGCGCGGACCACGCCGGAGAAGGCGGCGATCGTCGTCGCCGAGACCGGGGACGTCGTCTCCTATGCCCGGCTCGACGAGCGCTCCACCCGCCTGGCGCGGGTGTTCCGCGAGGCCGGCCTGCGCCCGGGGGACCACGTCGCCTTCCTGTCGGACAACCGGCCCGAGGTCTTCGAGGTCTACTGGGCGGCGCTGCGCTCGGGCCTCTACGTCACCGGGGTAAACCAGCACCTCTCGCCGGACGAGGCCGCCTACGTCGTCGAGGACTGCGGCGCCCGCGTGCTCGTCGTCTCCGCGGCGGTGGCCGACCTGGCCGCCGCGGTGGCCGGGCGCGTCCCCGCGCTGGAACTGCGGCTGGCCCTCGGCGGAGCGGTGCCCGGGTTCGACTCCTACGAGGACGCGCTGGCGTCGGTGTCCGCGGAGCCGCTGGGCGACCAGCCGTGCGGCGCGGACATGCTCTACTCCTCGGGCACCACCGGCCGGCCCAAGGGCGTCGAGCCGGCGCTGCCCCAGCGGCAGGTGGACGAGCCCGGCGACACGGTGGCCGGCGTCTTCGGCCCCCTGTACGGCTTCGGCCCGGACACCGTCTACTACTCGCCCGCACCGGTCTACCACGCGGCGCCGCTGCGCTTCGGCGGCATGGTGCACCGGTACGGCGGCACCCTCGTCCTCGCCTCCCGGTTCGACGCCGAGGCCGCCCTCGCCGCGATCGAGCGGTACCGGGTCACGCACGGGCAGTTCGTGCCGACGATGTTCGTCCGGATGCTCAAGCTGCCGCCCGAGGTGCGGAACTCCTACGACGTCTCCTCGCTGCGGGTCGCGGTGCACGCCGCGGCGCCGTGTCCCGTCGAGGTCAAGCAGCAGATGATGGACTGGTGGGGACCCGTCCTCCACGAGTACTACTCCTCCACCGAGGCCAACGGCGTCACCCTCATCGGACCGGAGGAGTGGCTGCAGCGACCCGGCTCGGTCGGGAGGGCCGGCCTCGGGGTCGTCCACGTCTGCGACGACGAGGGGCGCGAGCTGCCGGCCGGCGAGGTGGGGACCATCTGGTTCGAGCGCGACGAGATGCCCTTCGCCTACCACGGGGACCCCGCGAGGACGGCGCAGGCGCAGCACCCCGCGCACCCGACCTGGTCGACGGTCGGGGACGTCGGGTACGTCGACGACGAGGGCTACCTGTTCCTCACCGACCGCAAGGCGTTCACGGTCATCACCGGCGGGACGAACGTCTACCCGCAGGAGGTCGAGGACGTCCTGACCCTGCACCCGGCCGTCTACGACGTCGCCGTCATCGGCGTGCCCGACCCCGACATGGGTGAGGTGGTCAAGGCCGTGGTGCAGCTGCCCGAGGGCGTCGAGGGCGGCCCCGCGCTGGAGCGGGAGCTGATCGACTTCGTGCGCTCCCGCATCGCCCACTTCAAGGCACCGCGCAGCGTCGACTTCGTCACCGAGCTGCCGCGCACGCCCACCGGCAAGCTGCAGAAGCACAAGCTGAAGGCCCGCTACGCCGCCGTGGCCGGCTGACGAGGCGCCGGGACCGCCCGGGGCGCCGGTGCGCGGCCGGACGGGCGCAGGTCAGTCCTCCACCCGGAACCCGACCTTCAGCGTCACCTGCACGTGCGCGACCACGCCCTCGCTCACGTGCCCGCGGACCTCCTGCACCTGGAACCACTCGATGTTGCGGACCGTCCGGGAGGCCCGCGCGATGGCGGTGCGGATGGCGTCGTCCACGCCCGTCGTGCTGCTCCCGACGATCTCGCTCAACCGGTAGACGGGGTCGTTCACGGCGGGCTCCTCTGCTCGTGGTGCAGCCTGTGACGCCCGTCACCCTAGGGCCGGGCGCTCCTCCGCTCGTCCCGTGGCGCCCCCCGGCGAGCCGGTGACCAGGCGGCCGGCGAGGACCTGCGCGGCGTCCGTGGCGCACCGGCGGAAGAGCGCGTCGTCCCCGGTGCACAGCCAGTTCACCGACGCCCCGAACAGCAGGCCGAGCACCGACTCGGCCAGCACGTCGACGTCCCCGGCCCACGTGCCCCCGGACACCTCGGCCACCCGGTGCAGCAGGTCGAGCGCGTCACGGCGGTACTGCTCGGTCGACTCCCGGGCCGCGGCCCGCAGGTCGTCGTCCCGGCCGCCCATCATGGTCAGCTCCTGCAGCACCATCTCGGCACCCGGGTCGGCGATCACGCTGTCGGCGTAGCCCACCAGGGCGCGGGTGAGCACCTCGGCGGGTGTCCCCCCGGCCTCCACCGCCCGCATGAGCAGCGCGGTGGCCCGGTCGCGGTCGGCCTCGAAGACCGCACGCACCAGCTCGGCCTTGGACCCGAACGCGTAGTGCACGGCGCCGAGCGGGACGCCGGCCTCCCGCGCGACCGCCCGCGTGGTGAGCGCCCAGGCCCCCTCCCGCTGCATGACCTGCATGGCGGCCGCCACGAGTTGGGCCCGGCGCTGCCCGACGGGCAGGTGTGCGCGCTTGGCACTGGTCACCGCCTCACCGTCCCACCGTCTCCCGCGTCCCCGCCGGGCGCTCGGCGGACGCGGACGGTGCGGCGGCCCCCGCGTCGCCGCGGAGGAGGACGACGGCCTGCACCGCCACGTACGCGGCGACGAGGGCGGCGACGACGAGGACGACGTCCATGCCCGCGACGAAGGCCCGCCCGGCCTCGGCCAGGAAGGACGCCGCCGTCTCCGGTGGCAGCTGCGCGGCGACCTCCGCCGCCCCGCCCAGGGTCTCGCGGGCGGCGTCGACGGCGTCCCCGGGCACCCCGTCGACCGCGCCGAGGTGGGCGGCGTAGACCGACAGCCCGACGGTGCCCAGCACCGCGGTCCCCATGGCGCCGCCGAACTCGTAGGCCGTCTCGGACACCGAGGCCGCCGCGCCGGCCCGCTCCGGTGGCGCCGTGGCGAGGATGACGTCGTTCGTCAGGGCCTCGGCCGCGCCGACGCCGGCGCCGATGAGCACGCTCGCCACGACCAGCACGCCGCGGTCGCCGTCCACCCCGAGCAGGGTGGCGACCCCCAGCCCGGCCGCGGTCAACGCCATGCCGCCGCCGATGACCCAGCGCAGCTCCAGGTGGCGGGCCAGCCAGGGCGCGGACAGCGACCCGCCGACGGTGGACACCGCGAGGGGCAGCAGCCACAGGCCGGCGACCAGCGGGCTCGTGCCGAGCACCAGCACCAGGTACTGCGGGAGGAAGAACATCAGCCCCAGCAGGGCGAAGACCGTCAGCAGGTTCGTCCCCACCGCGACGGAGAAGGCGCGGTGCCGGAACAGCCCCAGGTCCAGCAGCGGCTCGGCGAGGCGGCGCTGCCGGCGCACGAAGACCCACAGCAGCGCCGCCCCGGCGGCGAGGGACGCCACCGCGGGCGCGCCCAGGCCGTCCTTCGCCGCCGTCTTGAGCGCGTACACCACCGGCAGGACGCCGGCGATCGACAGCACGGCGGAGAGCACGTCGAGCGGTGCGGGCCGCGAGCGCGACTCGGGCAGCAGGGCGAGGGCGCCGACCACCAGGAGCACCATGACCGGGGTGTTCACCAGGAACACCGAGCCCCACCAGAAGGACTCGAGCAGGACGCCCCCGACGATCGGGCCGACCGCGGCGCCGCCGGAGAAGGCCGCCGCCCACACGGCGATGGCCAGACGCCGCTCCCGGGGATCGGGGAACACCGAGCGCAGCAGCGCCAGGGTCGAGGGCATCAGCGTCGCCCCGCCGAGCCCGAGCAGCGCCCGGGCCGCGATCAGCATCCCCGGCGTCGTCGCGAAGGCCGCGATCGCCGAGGCGATCCCGAAGGCCACGGCGCCGGCCACCAGCAGCCGGCGCCGCCCGATGCGGTCCCCCAGGTTCCCCATGAGCACCAGCAGGCCGGCGAGCAGGAACGAGTAGACGTCGACGATCCACAGCAGCTCGGTCGACGTCGGGCCGAGGTCGGCGGTCAGGGCGGGGACGGCGATGCCGAGCACCGTCATGTCGATGCTGATGAGCAGGACGGGCAGCGCCAGGACCGCCAGGGCGGCCCAGCGACGGAGCGGACTCACGAGATCCTCGAGACGGGGGAGTGCGGGGGACCGCACGAGTCTGCCATCGATTAGGTCGATCGACCAAATCCTGTCGCCGACGCAGGGGGCCCGCCTCCACGTCCGGGTCACGCCGACGGCCGTCGCCGTGGGAGCCTCGGGGTCGCGCCCCGCACCACCGGACCGACAGCCACGAGGAGCCCGCATGACCACCTCGATCGAGCAGCCCCCGGCCGGCGTGCCGGACGCGACGGCGGCCCGCGCCGCGGACCACCTCTGGATGCACTTCGCCCGCCAGGGGCGCCACCCCGAGACGCCCGTCCCCGTCGTCACCCGCGGGGAGGGCGCCTACATCTGGGACAACCGGGGCCGCAGGATCCTCGACGGGCTGTCCGGGCTGTTCGTCGTCCAGGTCGGGCACGGGCGTCGCGAGCTGGCCGAGGCGGCCGCCAGGCAGGCCGCCGAGCTGGCGTACTTCCCGGTGTGGGGCTACACGACCCCGGTGCAGGCCGAGCTGGCCGAGCGGGTCGCCGACCTCGCGCCCGGTGACCTGAACCGCGTCTTCTTCACCACCGGTGGCGGAGAGGCCGTGGAGTCGGCGTGGAAGGCCGCCAAGCAGTACTTCAAGCTGATCGGCAAGCCGCAGAAGCACAAGGTGATCAGCCGCGCGGTGGCCTACCACGGCACGCCGCACGGCGCGCTGGCCATCACCGGCCTGCCGGCCATGAAGAAGGACTTCGAGCCGCTGGCCCCCGGCGGCTTCCGGGTGCCCAACACCAACCTCTACCGCCACCCCGAGTTCGCCGAGGACCCGAAGGCCTTCGGCCGCTGGGCCGCCGACCGGATCGAGGAGGCGATCCTCTTCGAGGGCGCCGACACCGTTGCCGCCGTCTTCCTCGAGCCGGTGCAGAACTCCGGCGGCTGCCTGACGCCGCCGCCGGGCTACTTCGACCGGGTCCGCGAGATCTGCGACCAGTACGACGTGCTGCTGGTGTCCGACGAGGTCATCTGCGCGTTCGGCCGGCACGGCGCGACGTTCGCCTGCGAGAAGTTCGGTTACACCCCCGACCTGATCACCTGCGCCAAGGGGATGAGCTCCGGCTACGGCCCGATCGGCGCGATGATCGCCTCCGAGAAGGTCGTCGAGCCCTTCCTGCGCCCCGGCGTGGCGTTCCCGCACGGCTACACGTTCGGCGGCCACCCGGTCGCGGCGGCGGTGTCGCTGGCCAACCTCGACCTCATGGAGCGGGAGGGGCTCAACCAGCGCGTGCTGGACAACGAGGCGGCGCTGGGCGCCACCCTCGGCAAGCTGCTGGACCTGCCGATCGTCGGCGACGTCCGCGGCGACGGCTACTTCTGGGCCGTCGAGCTGGTCAAGGACAAGGCCACCCGGCAGACCTTCGACGCCGCCGAGCGGGACCGGCTCGTCCGCGGGTTCCTGCCCGGCGCGCTGTTCGACAACGGCCTGTACTGCCGCCCCGACGACCGCGGCGACGTCGTCGTCCAGGTCGCCCCGCCGCTGATCTGCGGCCAGCCGGAGTTCGACCAGATCGAGCAGGTCCTGCGGCACGTGCTGACCGAGGCCCAGACCCTCGTCTGAAGAAGGACCTCCCTGCAGGGCCCCACCGGGCCGCGACCGCCGTGGCCCCCGACACCCGCTCCGGTGCGACCGCACCGGGCACCGACCGGAGGGAGCACGCCGTGAGCACGCTCGTCGTCGGAGTACCGAGCGAGATCAAGGACAACGAGAAGCGGGTGGCCCTCACCCCCGACGGCGTCGTGGAGCTGGTGCACGACGGCCACCGCGTCGTCGTGCAGTCCGGCGCCGGTGCCGGGTCCCGGTTCGCCGACGACGAGTACGCCGCCGTCGGCGCCGAGGTCGTGCCGACCGCCGACGAGGTGTTCGCCGCCGCCGATCTGATCGTCAAGGTCAAGGAGCCGGTGCCCGCGGAGTACCACCGGTTCCGCCCCGGACAGCAGCTGTTCACCTACCTGCACCTCGCCGCCGACCGGGGCCTGACGGAGTTCCTGCTCGAGCGGCGGATCGACTCCATCGCCTACGAGACCGTGCAGACCGCCGACCGCAGGCTCCCGCTGCTGACGCCGATGAGCGAGGTCGCCGGCCGGATGGCCGTGCAGGCCGCCGCGCACCACCTGGAGAGCCCGGCCGGGGGAGCGGGGATCCTGCTCGGCGGCGTCCCCGGCACCCCCGCGGCGAAGGTCCTCATCATCGGCGGCGGGGTGTCCGGCACCGAGGCGGCCAAGATCGCGCTGGGGATGCGGGCCATCGTCCGGGTCCTCGACACCAACCCGAGCCGGCTGGCCTACCTGTCCGACATCTTCGGCGGGCGGCTGGACCTGGTGACGCCCAACCGCGCCCGAACGGCGGACTACGTCGCGGAGGCCGACGTCGTGATCGGCGCGGTCCTCGTGCCCGGTGCCAAGGCGCCCACGCTGGTCAGCCGGGACATGATCGCCGCGATGCGCCCGGGCAGCGTGGTCGTCGACATCGCCATCGACCAGGGCGGCTGCTTCGAGACGAGCCGGCCGACCACCCACTCGGAGCCCACCTACGTCGAGGAGGGCGTCATCCACTACTGCGTGGCCAACATCCCCGGAGCGGTGGCCCGCACCTCGACCCTGGCCCTGACCTCGGCCACGCTGCCCTACCTCGTCCGGGTCGCGCGGCACGGCGTGACCGGGGCGGCCCGGACCGATCCCGCCCTGCGTCTCGGCCTGAGCACGCTCGACGGGCACCTGGTCAACCAGCCGGTCGCCGAGGCGCACGAGCTGCCCTCCACCGACCCCGCGGAACTACTCGCGGCGCGCTGAGGTCGCTCCCGGTCGGCCGCCCCCCTCCCACCCGGCTGATGCTGATCGGCGGGAACCGGGTCGAGGCCGCCGACGGCGGGTGGCGGGAGATCACCAGCCCGGCCCGTCGGGGTCAGGTCCTCGCCCGCGTCCCCCCGGGGCGACGCCGCGGACGTCGCCCGCGCGGTCGCCGCCGCACGCGCGGCGTTCCCGGCCTGGCGCGACCAGCACTGCACCGCCCGCCAGCGGCTGCTGCTGCGGATCGCCGACGCGCTCGAGGGCCGTGCCGAGGAGCTGGCCCGGGTCACCGCCGCCGACACCGGCAACGCGCTGGGCACCCAGGCGCGGCCGGAGGCGGCGCTGCTGGTGGACCTGTTCCGCTACTTCGGTGGTGTCGCCGGGGAGGTCAAGGGGACGACGCTGCCGGCCGGGGCATCGCAACTGCAGTACACCCGCCAGGAGCCGCTGGGTGTGGTCGGCGCGATCCTGCCGTGGAACTCGCCGCTGATGATCGCCGGCTTCAAGGTCCCGGCCGCCCTGGCCGCGGGCAACACCCTGGTGCTCAAGGCCGCGGAGGACGCCCCGCTGTCCATCCTCCTGCTGGCCGAGATCTGCCAGGACGTGCTGCCGCCCGGTGTCCTGAACGTGGTGACCGGCACCGGCCGTGAGGCGGGAGCGGCGCTCGTCGACCACCCCGGCGTGGACAAGGTCTCCTTCACCGGCTCCACCGAGGTCGGCCGCGGCATCGCCGGCCGGGCCGGGGAGCGGCTGGCCCACGTCTCCCTGGAGCTGGGCGGCAAGAACCCCTCGATCGTGTTCCCCGGTGCGGTGACCGACGAGCTGATCGACGGCCTGGTCCTGTCCTCCCGGGTCCACCGGCAGGGCCAGAGCCGCACCGCCCGACTCGCGGCTGTACCTGCACCGCGACGTGCACGACGAGGTGCTCGCCCGGCTGACGGAACGGCTGGGAGCGCTCCGGGTCGGTGATCCGCTGGACGAGGCCAGCGACATCGGCGCGGTCATCAACCAGACCCAGTTCGACTCCATCACCGACTACCTGGAGGACGGGCTGGCCAACCCGGCGATGCAGGTCGAGCTGGGCGGGCTGCCACCGACCACCGGGCCGCTCGCGGAGGGCTTCTTCCACGTGCCGACGCTGTTCTCCGGCGGCGACAACGGCTTCCGGCTCGCCCGGGAGGAGATCTTCGGCCCCGTCGTCGTCGCCATCCCGTGGACCGACGTCGACGACGTCGTCCGCACGGCCAACGACTCCGCCTACGGACTGGCGGCCTACGTCTGGAGCTCCGACATCGACCAGGCGATCACCACCGCGCACCGCCTGGAGGCCGGCTGGGTGCAGGTCAACCAGGGCGGTGGGCAGGTCGTCGGTCAGTCCTACGGCGGCTACAAGCAGAGCGGACTGGGCCGGGAGGTGTCCCTGGAGGGGATGATCGCCGGCTCCACCCAGACCAAGCAGGTCAACGTGCGCCTCGGCCACGAGGCGACCCCCGCCACGACCGGGACCTGACCGGGCTCCTATCCACCGCGTCGGTCCTCCTGGCCGCCCCGGGGCCTGCGTCGTCCCCGGGGCGGCGAGGGGTCACCGGGCGGCAGCCGGGGTCGGCGGGGGCGGGGTCGGCACCCCGGAGGGCGACGGCGGGACCGGGCCGGCGGGCACCGAGCCGGGATCGGTGCCACCCAGGTCGAGCCGGAAGGGCGGGTAGCGGTCGGTCATGAGCGCGGTGTAGGCCGCCACGCGCAGCGCCCACCGGTCCATGCCCATGACGAAGTCGTAGAGCGGCTTCGGGTAGCGGCCGGTGAACAGCAGCACGAGCGCGGCGATGAGCACGAGCAGGCCGACCAGGGAGACGCCGGCGTTCGCGGCGTCGTCCCAGGCGTCGTCCGTGTCGCCGCCTCGGGTGCCCAGCCACAGCCCGCCGCCGACGAACAGGGCCACCACGAGGTAGTGCGGGACGGCCAGCAGCCACTTGACGAGGACGAGTCCCCGCGACAGCCGTTCGGGATAGGTGACGTCCAGGTGCGCCGGGTGGTCGGGGACCTCGGCGAGGGTGAAGGGCGGGTAGCGGTCGGTGCCCAGGGCCCAGTAGCCGTAGTGGTGCACCCGCCAGGACCAGCGCAGGACGCCGACGTTGAAGTCGAACAGCGACCGTGGATAGCGCCCGGTGAACAGGATCGCGAAGAACGCGACGAAGCCGACGGCGAGGAACGCCACCCACAGGAAGAACAGCACGACGACGTGCGGGATCAGCAGCACCCACTTGACCAGCCACAGCCAGCGGGACAGCGACGGGTCGAGCGCGGCGTCGACGCGGACGGGATAGGGGGTGCGGGGATCGGTCATGGCGTGCTCCCTGTGGCTGGTGTCTGCGTCCGGCCGGGGGAGACGGAGACGACGAGCTTGCCTCGGGCCCTCCCGTCCAGCAGGTGGCGGATGGCGGCGGTCGCTTCCTCGAGCGGATAGGTCCGGTCGATGACCGGGGTGACCCGGCCGGACTCGACGAGCCCGGTCAGGACGACCAGGTCGGCGGCGTTCTCCGAGCTGGCGAGCGGAGCCAGGCGCTGGCGGACGAGCGGCGACAGCAGCATGGCGCGGATGGTCCGGTCGAACCCGCCGAGCCAGCGGCCACCGGTCTCCGAGCCGACGATGACCAGCGTGCCCCGGCGGGTGAGCGTGCGGCGCAGCCGTCTCAGGGAGCGATGACCGCCGGTGTCGAGGACGACGTCGAAGCGCTGACCGTCGGCGACGTCGCCGGTCGTGTGGTCGATGACGTGGTCGGCGCCGAGCGAGCGGACCAGGTCCACCTTGCTGGTGCTGCACACACCGGTGACCTCCGCGCCGAACGCCTTGGCGAGCTGCACGGCGAACGTGCCGACGCCGCCGGAGGCGCCGACGATCAGCACCTTCTGCCCCGTCCGGACGCGGCCCCGGTCACGGAGGCCCTGCAGGGCGGTGACGCCGGAGATGGGGACAGCGGCCGCCTGCTCGTGGGTCAGGTTGGCCGGCTTCGCGGCCAGTCGGTCGACTGCGACGGTCACGTACTCGGCGAACGAGCCGTTGCACGTGCCGTAGACCTGGTCACCCGGCGCGAAGCCGGTCACGCCGGGGCCGACGGCCTCGACGGTTCCGGCGAGGCTCCGGCCGGGGTTGAGGTACTTCGGCCTGCGGAGGCCGAAGCCGGCGAGCCGGACGGGGTAGGGCAGGCCGGCCATGACGTGCCAGGTGCCCCGGTCGACGCTGGCCGCGTGCACCCGGACGAGCACCTCGGCGTCGCCGATGGGAGGCACCGCGATCCGGCCGATCCGGAGGAGGCCCTCGGGTGCCGGGCCGTAGCGGTCCTGCACGACCGCGGTCATGGTCGTCGAGCCTCCGGCTCCACCGGGCGGGCCTCGGAGCGCGTGGAAGTGGGTGGTGGCCACCAGGACCTTCTCTCGTCGTTGACCGAGGTGGTCAGGAGGTGGGCCGCTGGACGCAGAAGTCGCTCTGCCGGCGGTGCCCGTAGTGCCGGATGTGCAGCGCGGGGGAGTCCGCGAGTGCGCGGATGGCGCGCTTCGCGACGTCGTCGTCGGCGGTGTGCACCCAGAGGGCGGAGCGCCCGTCCCTGGCGTGTCCGTGGTAGAGCTCGAGGGTCTCCTGGTCGTCGGTGACCGCCGCGGCCACGCGGCGGGTCCGACTCATCCGGGCGACGTAGCGGGCGTGGTCGGCGAGGATCTGCTCGCCGGTGAAGATCCGCAGCTGCCGGTCGGCGAACCCGGCGGCGCGCAGCGCTGCCGCGGCCTCCTCGGCCTCGACCGTGCCGGGGAGGACGGCGACCAGGAACCCCGTCGGGTCGAAGGCGAGCGGGCGGTCGGCGAGGTCCGGGTCCTGGTCGGTGGTGCCCACCGGCCAGACGACGTCGGTGTCAGCCATCGCGGTACTCCTGCAGCGTGTCGGTGAGGGCCTGCTCGACCGGCGTCGCCGTGACGCCGAGCTTGCCGGTGGTCGTGCTGCTGTCGACGACGAACGGTTCGGCGAACTGGTACTGCATCTCCACGAGCTCGCGCATCGTGGGGTTGACGAGGCCGAGGGCACGCAGCAGCACCGGCGGCAGGCGGCGGAGCCTGCCGCGGGGCCGGCCGGCCTGCCGGTAGACGACGTCGACCAGCTGCCGGGTGGTGCGGGTGTCGGGGTCGTTGGGCAGGTGCCACACCCGTCCCGGCGCGTCGGGGTGCTCGCCCAGGACGACGAGACCCTCGCCGATGTCGGGGACGTAGGTGTAGGTGTGCGGCTGGTCGGGGTCGCCGAGCACGGTCGCGGTCCTGCCGGCCAGAGCCGCGGGGAAGACGCGGTCGCCCAGGTTGGACTGGGCGCCGCCGCGGGGGCCGAAGTAGTCCGACGCGCGGCCGATGGCGACCTCGACCCGGCCGGCGTCGTGGGCGGCGAGCAGCTCACGGGCCATCCGGGCGCGCAGCCGTCCCTTCCGGGTGTGCGCGCCGTCGGGCAGGTCCTCGGTGAGCACCCGTCCGGCCGGGCGGCCGTACGGGTAGACATTCTCCGTGCTGACCAGCCGGGCCCCGGTGGCCTCGGCGGCGGCCAGCACCCCGGCCTGCAGCAGCGGGAACTGTGCGGTCCACTCGGCGTAGGGCGGGTTGAGGGCCTGGTAGACGACCGCGGCGCCGCGGGCGACCTCGGTGGTGAAGGCCGGGTCCCGGGCGTCCCCGGCGACGACCTCGACGTCGTCGGGGACGCGGGCGGAGCCGGAGCGGTTGACCAGCCGGGCGGTCTCGCCGCGGCGGCGCAGCGCGTCGAGGACGGCCAGGCCGACGGCGCCGGTACCGAAGACGACGTGCCGCGGAGTGGTGCTCATGCCCGTGCCACGACCGGTGTCGGCGCCGGCGGGGGGCCGGCCGGGCGGCGTCCGGGCAGGAGGTGCAGCAGGAGCAGTCCGGACAGCGCGGAGAAGGTGATCGCCCCGTAGGCGCCGAAGACGGTGAACTGCTCGTCGACGGCGATCCCACCCAGGGTGGTCGTGGTCCAGCCCAGCGCCCACAGCGCCGGCACCGCAGCGGCCCACAGCCAGCGCAGCCGCGTGCCGCGGGGCAGGGCCAGGGCCTGCGCGGGCCCGAGGACGAGGCCGGTGAGCGCGCCCATGAGGGCCAGGTCGGGCAGGGAGGTCCGGTAGCCCACCACGACCGCGCCGAGGAGGAGACCCAGTCCCATCCCGATGCCGGTGGCCGGCACCCACCGGCGGACGTCGAGTCGTCCCCGGCCGGCCAGCGTCTGTCCCAGGCCGATGCCGAGGCCGGCGACGGCGCCGCCGACCAGGGCGGCCACGGGTGAGTCGACGCGGCCGACGACGGCGGTGCCGGCCAGGCCGGCCAGCGGGAAGGCCAGGGACCCGGCCGTCCAGGTCAGCCAGGCACGCAGGAAGGGCGGCCGGGGGGTCGCTGGTGCGGTCATCGTGGTCAGCTCCTGACGCCGGCACCGGCCGGCAGACGGGGGGACGGGGCGATGGAGTCGGTGTCCACGCCGCCTCCGCGAGTGGTGCGGTCGGCGCCGGTCGGCCGCAGCAGGATCAGCACGCCCAGGGCGGCGACCCACAGTCCCCACGCGCTGCTGCCGAGGAGGCCGCCCAGGTCCCACACCGGGAGGCCGGGGACGGCGGTGGCGAGGACGTCGCCCTGGTTGGTCAGGTACAGCGCGCTCGCGACGAGCCCGGCGGCCCCGAGCCAGCGGGGCAGCACCCGGCTGCGCAGGATGGTCACGCTGACCGCGACGGACCAGGCGACGGCGAGCAGCTGGCCCAGGTGCTCACCGAGCAGTGCGCCGCCGAACTGGTGCTGCGCGGTCCAGGCCGCCTCCACCGCGGCCCGGGTGGTGGCGTCGCCGGCGACGTAGGAGTCGGCCAGTGGCGGGACGACGAACACCCAGCGGAGGAACCCGATCAGCGAGAGCAGCACCGAGACGGCGCCGACGTGGGTGGCCACCCGCAGCACCGGGTCGCTGCGCCGTCCGAGGGCCGCGGGGAGCAGCAGGATCGGGACGAGCAGGACCGCGTACGTCCAGGCGGTGGCGAACCAGGTCCACACCAGGCTCGGGCCGCCCGCGACGAAGGCCGGCAGCACCACGCCGGCCGGCTCCCGCAGGACGTCGGGCCAGTCGAACGTCGACGACAGCGCCGTCGCCGCCCCGGCGAACGCCAGGGCGCCCACCACGAGGAGCCCTCCGGTGGTGCGGCGGGGGCCGTCGGCCTGGTGCACACCTGTCATCAGAACTCCCTGAACGGCGTACAGAATCTGTACGGTGTGCAGAGACGGTCCTACCGTGTGGCCGCCGACGTCAAGGGGGTAGGTGGCGTGGATGTCCGTCCCAGCCGAACGTCGCCGGCCCGGTCCGCGCCGGGCCCTCACCGAGGACGAGATCCTCGACGCGGCGCTGAGCCTGCTGGACGACGGCGGCGCCGACGCGGCGTCCGTCCGGGGCATCGCCGCGCGGGTCGGGGTCGCCCCGAACGCGGTCTACACCTACTTCCCGGACAAGGCCGCCGTCGTCAAGGCACTCGTGGAGCGGCTGCTCGGCGAGGTCGACCACGACGTCTTCGCCGACCGCAGCCGCCCCTGGCGCGAACGCGTGGAGGCCCTCGCGCTCGACCTGCGGGCCCACCTGTCGGCCCACCCCGGCGCGGTCGGCCTCATGATCGGCGGGCCCATGGACGGACCGCACGCGCTCAGGCTGAACGAACGGCTCCTCGAGCTGCTCGCCGATGCCGGGCTCGACCGCACCGGAGCCGCGCGGGCCGCCTACCTGCTGATCGTCTACGTCTTCGGTTCCATCGCCCTGGAGGTCGCCGCCCAGCACGAACCGGGACCCCTTCCACCGGAGTCCGACCGGATCGACGCGCGCACCCAGGCCTTCGCCGCGACGCCGGCCGACCGGTTCCCGCGGAGCGCGGCGGCGGCGGCGACCATGGCCGGCTACATCTCGACCGAGCAGTACCTGTGGGGTCTGCGGCGGGTCCTGGACGGGATCACCGCGGGGGTGACGGACGTGCCGGAGGACCTCGACGGCGGACGCGGTGCCGTCAGGACGGTCGGTCCGTTCCCCGAGGTGGGTGCGGACGGGAGCGGCCGCAGCGTCGACGTCCTGGACGACGCGGCGAGCTGAGCGACCGGCCGGGTGGGTGGCCGTCGCGCGGCCCGCCAGGACGCCCGGTGCGCGCGCCTCGCCGGGGGACCGGGGACCGGGTCGCCGTCCGCGCCGTCGTCCCGGGACCGTCCGGACCCACCGCGGGGCCCGGCACCCTGCGGTCCGCGCCACATCGGGTGGACCGTCGGTCCGTCCGCGGGGAGCGTCAGGGGCTCGCCCTGCTTGCACCGGGTCGTCGGCGAACGCGCCGGCCAGCACCGCGGCCCCACCCGGCCCGTGTCCGTCTCGACGAGACCCGGTGGCCGGACGCGGGGGTGTGGAGTGCCCGGCGGTGGGCCGTGGCGGGCCAGGATGAGCCGTGCCGAGGGGTGTCGCACGCAGGAGCGGTTCCCCGGCACCGACGTCCCGAGGGGCGAGACCATGACCCAGAACCCACCGCAGCGCGCCGACGCCCTGACCGGAGAGCAGGTGCCGACCGACGGGACTCCCGACGCCGACGCCGGCGCCGAGCGGGACGCGGACGAGCGTGCCGACACCCGGGAGGACCGGCGCACGAGGCAGGACCTCGACGACGGGGAGATGGGCGGCGAGGGCTGAGCCGGGACCTCCGCCGGTCACCTCCGGAGCGCGGCCCTCGGTACGTGCGCGCCGGACCCGTCCGCCGTGCTGCTCCGCGTCGACGGATGCGCCACGCGGCCGCGGCGCCGGGTCCGTCCGCACCGCGGTCGGCAGCCGGTCGAGGGTGCCGGGCGGTGGGTGCCCCCGGACGGGGGAGTGACTGTCGACAGTCGTCACTCCGCCCCCGGCGTCCCCGGCTAGGATGACGGCCGACGAGGAGGCTGGTGCGTGAGCGTGGAGTCACTGTCGGCCCTGGACCGCAGCACGCTGCGGGAGCGCTCCCTGGAGGCGCTCCGCTCGGCGATCCTCACCGGCCGGTACCGGCCGGGGGACCACCTCGGCGAGGTGGAGCTGGCGGGCTCGCTGGGGGTGAGCCGCGGCACCGTGCGCGAGGCCCTGCGGCACCTGCAGCAGGAGGGGCTGGTCACCGCCGGCACCCGGGGCATGCTGCGGGTCAACAGCCTGACCTCCGCCGAGGTGCACGAGCTGTTCCGGGTCCGCGCCGCCCTGGAGGGCCTGGCCGTGCGCGAGGTCATCGCCTCACCTCGCCGGGAGGCCGCGGCGGACACCCTGCGGTCGGCCGTGGAACGGCTCTCCGACGAGGACGAGCCCGCCGCGCGGATGGAGGCCGACCTGGCCTTCCACCTGCTGCTGTGCCGGCTGTCGGGCAACTCGATGCTGGTCGAGGCCTGGCAGCGACTGGAGGGCCGGATGCGCGTCGCCATCCTCAACGGCGCGAGCTGGCAGGCGCCGATGATGGCCCGCGACCGGCACGTCCCGATCGTCGAGGCCATCGAGCGCGGGGACGTCGACGCGGCCGTGCAGGTCGTCGACGAGCACATGACCGCTGCCGCGCAGCACTTCGCCGAGGCGACCGCCTCCGCCTGAGGAAGGGCCCTCCTGCCCCCACCGCTCGCGGGCTCGCGGCGAGCCTCTGGACGGGGCCGGGGCGGCCGCCGACGGTCGCCCGGTCGTGCCACCTCCCGCCTCGGCCTGCACGGATGCACCTGCGGCGAAGTGACCCTTGACACCGTGACTCGGACCACCCACTCTAGTCGCCAGTTGACTGTTAACAGTCAACGACCAACGGGGATCCGACGCACCCCTGGCCATTGGAGGTCACCGTGACCGAGCGGCACCCACCCGTCCGCGACCCGCACCTCGAGGAGGTCGCCGCCTGGCACCCGATCGAGGGCACCCCGACCAAGAAGAAGGTCGCCATCGGGTGCTCCGTCGGGGCGACGATCGAGACCTACGACTTCATCGGTTTCGGCATCGCGGCGGCGCTGTACTTCAACACCGCCTTCTTCCCCGCGAACGACCCGCTGTCGGGCACGCTGCTGTCCTTCGCCACGCTGGGCATCGGCTTCGCGGTGCGCCCGCTCGGCGGGATCATCGGCGGCTACCTCGGCGACCGGATCGGCCGCAAGCCGGTCCTCGTCGGCTCCCTGCTGCTCATGGGCATCGCGACGGTGCTCATCGGCTGCCTGCCCACCTACCAGCAGGTCGGCGTCTGGGCCGGGGTCCTGCTGGTGGTCGTGCGGGTCGTGCAGGGGCTCGCGTTCGGCGCGGAGTGGGGCGGCGCGATCCTCATGTGCTTCGAGCACGCCCCCTGGCGGAAGAAGGGCCTCTACACCGGCATCACGCAGGCCGGCTTCCCGGTGGGGCTGCTGCTGGCCAACCTGGCGTTCCTGGCCAGCGTCCCGCTGGGCGGCTCGTGGGCGTGGCGGGTGCCGTTCCTGCTCAGCGCCGTCCTGATCGTCGTGGGCATCGTGATCCGGCTCAAGGTCGAGGAGTCGCCCGAGTTCGAGGAGCTCAAGGAGGAGGGCGAGCTCTCGAAGAACCCGCTGCTCGAGGTGCTGCGCGACGACTGGCGCATCATCCTGCGCGCCTTCTGCCTGCGGATCACCGAGACGGCCGGCTACGCGGTGTCGGTCACGTTCATGCTGTCCTACGTCGCCACCGAGGAGCTGGCCGACCGGTCGGTCACCCTCACCGCGACGATGATCGCGGCCGGGATCGGCATCTTCGCCACCACGTACTGGGGCGCGCTCACCGACCGCGTCGGGCGGCGCCCGGTGTACCTGCTGGGCACCGCGCTGCACCTGCTGTGGGGCATCCCGCTGTTCCTCGTGGTCAACACCGGCGCCGCGGTGGCGATCGTCGTCGCGTTCGTCGTCAGCTACGCGCTCCTGCAGAACATGCTGGCCGGGGTGCAGGGCGCCTGGTTCTCGGAGCTGTTCGCCACCAAGACCCGCACCACCGGCGCGTCCCTGGCCTACCAGATGTCGGCCGTCGTGTCCGGGTTCACCCCGCTCATCACCACGGCGCTCTACGCCGGCTACGGCTGGATCGGCCCGGCGCTGCTGTTCAGCGGCTACGGCCTGCTGGGCCTGCTCGCCGCACTGGCGACCCGCGAGACCTGGGGTCGGGCCGAGCGCGCGGAGGTGGCCGCCCTGGAGCGCACCCTCCGGGCGACCTCCGCCGTCCCCACCCCCCGTACCGGTTCGCCCGAGCGCCGGCCGACGGCCGACTCGACGACCGACTGACCCCCCGAGGAGCAGCGTCATGACCTCACTGACCACACCGCGGACAGCGGCGTCGACCGACGACCGGACGGAGCGGATCGAGCGGATCCGTCAGGCCGCCTACCGCATCCGGCGCAACGCCCTCGACATGGGCGAGGTGCAGGGGCAGGGCTACATCGGGCAGGCGCTCGGCGTCGCCGACGTCCTGGCCGTCGTCTACACCGACCAGCTCCGGTTCCGACCGGAGGACCCGCACTGGCCCGACCGCGACCGCTTCCTGCTCTCCATCGGCCACTACGCCATCGCCCTGTACGCGGCGCTGGCCGAGGCCGGGACCATCCCGACGGCGGAGCTGGAGACCTACGGCTCGGATGACTCCCGGCTGCCGATGTCGGCCATGGCCTCCTACACCCCGGGCGTGGAGATCTCCGGCGGCTCGCTCGGCCACGGGCTCCCCGTGGCCACCGGGATGGCGCTCGGGCTGCGCCACCAGGGCAACGGGGCTCGTGTCTACGACCTACTCTCCGACGGGGAGCTGGACGAGGGCTCGACCTGGGAGGCGGCACTGGCCTGCGCCCACCACGGCCTGGACAACGTGACCGCGATCGTCGACGTCAACGCGCTGCAGGCCGACGGCCCCACCGCCGGGGTGTTGCGCACCGAGCCGGTCACCGACAAGTGGCGGGCCTTCGGCTGGCACGCCCTGCGCGTCGACGGCAACGACGTCGCCGCGCTCGTCGAGGCCCTCGACGAACTGCGCGCGCACCGCGGCTCGCCCGGGGTGCTGATCTGCGACACCCGGATCGGCCGCGGGGTGCCGCTGCTCGAGGGTCGCGAGAAGGCCCACTTCATGCGGGTCGAGGAGCACGAGTGGCAGCTCGCCCGCACCCAGCTCGAGGAAGGACTGACCCGATGACCAGCACCGCGCCGAAGAAGCGGCTCACCACGTCGGCGATGATCGCCTCGTTCGCCGACCCCGGTCAGCGCACCACCAGCGCGCCGTTCGGGCACGCGCTCAACCGGCTGGCCGAGCAGCGCCCGGAGATCGTCGGGCTGTCGGCGGACCTCGCCAAGTACACCGACATGCACGTGTTCCGCGACGCCCACCCGGACCGCTTCTTCCAGATGGGCATGGCCGAGCAGTCGCTGCTCGGGACGGCGGCCGGGATGGCCGAGGTCGGGCTGGTGCCCTTCGCCTCCACCTACTCGGTGTTCGCCACCCGGCGGGCCTACGACTTCCTGTGCCTGGACATCGCCGAGCCGGACCTCAACGTCAACGTCGTCGGCGCGCTGCCCGGTCTCACCACCGGGTACGGGCCCAGCCACCAGGCCACCGAGGACCTGGCGATCCTCCGCGGCTGCCCGAACCTGACCATCGTCGACCCGTGCGACTCCGTCGACATCGAGCAGGCCGTGCCAGCCCTGGCCGACGCACCCGGCCCCACCTACCTCCGCCTGCTGCGGGGCGCGGTGCCCACCGTGCTCGACGAGTACGACTACCGGTTCCAGCTGGGCAAGGCCGCCGAGCTGCGCACCGGCCGGGACGTCGTCCTCATCTCCACCGGGCTGATGACCATGCGGGCGCTGCAGGCCGCCGCCCGGCTGGAGGCCGACTCCGTGGACGTCGCGGTGCTGCACGTGCCCACGATCAAGCCGCTGGACACCGAGGCGGTCCTGCGGGCCGCCCGCACCGACCGGCTCGTGGTCACGCTGGAGAACCACACGGTGATCGGCGGGCTGGCCGAGGCCGTCGCCGCCACGGTGGCCTACGCCGGGGTCGGGACCCGGGTGGTGCCCATCGCGCTGCCCGACGAGTTCCTCGCCGCCGGCGCCCTGCCCACCCTGCACGACCGCTACGGCCTGTCGACCGACGCCGTCGTCGCCCGGGTCCGCGCCGAGCTCGGCGGCGCCGCCGGGCACCGACCGCCCGCGGTCTGGCCCGCCGACCCCGCCCCTGCAACCGCCTGACCCCCGAACCCCGACACCCTCTGGAGGACACCGTGTCCGTCTCCGACAAGACCGCCGTCGTCACCGGCGCCGGCTCCAGGCGCGGCATCGGCCGCGCCACCGCCCACACCCTCGCCGCCGCCGGCTGGAACGTCGCCATCCTCGACCTGGACGAGGCCAGCGCCAAGGACGCCGCCCACGAGATCGCCGAACGGCACGGCGTGCAGGCCGTCGGCATCGGCTGCGACGTCACCGACGAGGCCTCCGTGGAGGCCGCGCTGACCGTCCTGGACGGCGCGCTGCCCCCGGTCGGCGCCCTGGTCAACAACGCCGGCATCACCTCGCCGACCCCCTTCCTCGAGGTCAGCGGCGAGGAGTGGGACCGCATCTTCGCCGTCAACGTGCGCGGGGCGTACAACATCACCCGTCGGGTCGCCCCCGGCATGGTCGAGCGCGGCTTCGGTCGCATCGTCTTCCTGGCGTCGGTCTCGGCCGAGCGCGGCGGCGGCGTCTTCGGCGGTGTCGCCTACTCCGCGGCCAAGGCCGCCCAGCTGGGCTTCACCCGGGCCCTGGCCCGCGAACTGGGGCCGAACGGCGTGACGGTCAACGCCGTCGCCCCCGGGCTGATCGACACCGACATCACCGGCGGGGCGCTGGAGGGCGAGCGCAAGACGCAGCTCGTCGCCGGCATCCCCGTGGGCCGCAACGGCAACGTCAACGACGTCGCCGACCTGATCACCTATCTCTGCCGGGAGGAGACCGGCTACGTCACCGGCGCGACCTACGACGTCAACGGCGGCTCGCACATCCACTGACCGGAGCCGCAGGACACCACGCGGCCCCGCCTGCCCGTCACGGGCAGGCGGGGCCGCGTGGTGTCCGGCCGGACGGGCGCCGGCTCGGCCCGAGAGGTCCTCCCTCGAGCTGACCGCCTCCCGCCGCGGGTGACACGATGCGGCCATGGCGTCGCCAGGGCTGCCGGCCGGTCGGGGCGGGACGGCGTTCGTCCTCGGCGGCGGGGGAGTGCTCGGCGCGGCCGAGGTCGGGATGCTGCAGGCGCTGTTCGAGCACGGTGTCCGGCCCGACCTGGTCGTGGGCACGTCGGTGGGCGCGATCAACGGCGCGCTCGTCGCCGCCGACCCGGCGCCGGGCGCGGTGGACCGGCTGCGCGGCGTGTGGGAGGAGATGGCCTCCCAGCGGATCTTCGCCGGGTCCGTGGTGGGCCGCCTGGGCACCCTGGTGCGGACCCGCACGCACATCCACCCGCGCGAGCCGCTGCGGGACCTGCTCGAGGTCTCCCTGCCGGTGCGGACCTTCGCCGGGCTGCAGGTCCCGTTCCAGTGCGTCGCGGCCAGCATCGAGCGGGCCGCCGAGCGCTGGTTCACCCACGGGGACCTGGTCGAGGCGGTGCTCGCCTCCTGCGCCGTCCCCGGGCTGCTGCCGGCGGTGGAGATCGACGGCGAGCACTTCCTCGACGGGGGGCTGGTGCACAGCATCCCGGTCGGCCGGGCGGTCGCGCTCGGCGCCGACACGATCTACGTGCTGCACGTCGGGCGGATCGACCGTCCGCTGCGGCCACCGACCCGGCCGTGGGAGGTGGCGACGGTCGCCTTCGAGATCGCCCGCCGGCACCGGTTCGCCGCGGACATGGCCGAGCTGCCACCCGGGGTCACGGTGCACGTGCTGCCCGCCGGGGACCCGGACCCGCCGGGGGCCGCCAACCTGCGCTACCGCGACTTCTCCGCCGTGCCCGGCCGGATCGACCGGGCGTACGTCGCGGCCCGCGACCACCTGGACCGGATCACCGCATCCGGGGACGGGAGAGCCTGAGGTGCTGCCACCACGCCGCGTGCGCCGGGTCGCCGGTCTGCTCCTCGTCGGTGCGCTGGTGGCCGCGGTGGTCCTGCTGCCCGTGCTCGTCGTCGTCGCGGTGGTCGTCTCGGTGTGGCTGCCGGGGCGCTGGCGCGGGCTGCGGCTGCTGTCCTTCGCGCTGGTCTACCTCGCGCTGGAGGTCGCCGGGCTGGCGGCCGCGGCGGTGCTGTGGGTGCTCAGCGGCTTCGGCCGCCGGCTGCACACCCCGGCGTCCCGGGCGGCCCACTACACCGTGCTGCGCCTGCTGCTCGACGCGCTGATGCGCTCGGCGCAGCGGCTGTTCGCGCTGCGGCTGGTCACCGACGGCACGTCCTGGTCGCCGCTGGACGACGGGGTGCCCGGCTCGACCAACGCCATGGTCGTGCTGTCCCGGCACGCCGGTCCGGGCGACTCGTTCCTCCTCGTGCACACGCTGATGAACCGGGACCACCTGCGCCAGCCGCGGATCGTGCTCAAGGACGTGCTGCAGCTCGACCCGCTGATCGACGTCTACCTCAACCGGCTGCCCAACCACTTCGTCTCCTCCGACCCGGCGGTGGGGTACGGCGCCGAGGAGGCGATCGCCGACCTGGCCCGCGACCTGGGCGAGGAGGACGCCCTGCTGATCTTCCCCGAGGGCGCGAACTTCACCCCGCGGCGCCGGACCCGGGCCATCCAGCGGCTGCGCGACCGGGGGCTGGCCTCCGCGGTGCGCCGGGCCGAGGCGATGCGGCACGTGCTGCCCCCGCGCCCGGCCGGGGTCACCGCGGCGCTGCGGGCGGCCCCGCACGCCGACGTCGTCCTCGTCGCGCACACCGGCCTGGAGCACCTGAGCACGGTGCGGGACGTGTGGCGGGGCCTGCCCATGGACAAGACCCTGCACCTGCGGTGGTGGTTCGTCCCGGCCGCGGAGGTGCCGCGGGACGAGGCCCAGCTGACCGACTGGCTCTACCGGTGGTGGGAGACCATCGACGAGTGGATCACCACCACCTCGGTCGCGGCGCGGCCGGCGGGGGACGTCCGGGCGACCGGGACGCCGGGGCTGCCCGGCGCGGACCGGGGGGACGGCGCGGGCGCCGCCGGTCCCTCATGACCCCGGCCGGCGGCTCCGGATGACCACCGTGGTGCCGTGCTCACCCGGCGTGACCGTGGTGTCGGCCAGGGCGTGCATCATGGCCAGCCCGCGTCCCCGGGAGGAGTCGGGGACGGGCGGGCGCCACCGTCCGTGGTCCTGGACGAGGATGGTCACCACGCCGTGGGCGATCTCGACGCACACCTCGAAGAACGGCTCGCTCGAGTGCGAGTGCTCCACCGCGTTGATGGCCGCCTCGGACGCGGCGAGGACGAGGTCCTCCACCTCGTCGGAGGGCAGGCCCGTCCCGTCGAGCAGGCGCCGCAGCCTCCGGCGCGTCGAGGGCACCGAGCCGACGACGCACGACAGGCGCCACTCCTCCCGCCGTCCGGCGGCCGTCGACCCGGGGTGCGCCGGGACGGGGTCACCGGCGGGCCTCGTGGACGGCGGGGTCACCACGGGGCACGCACGGGTGTTCCGCCGGACCCGGCGGGGAGGTGATGCAGCACGGCCAGCTTCCCGGGGAGTCGCGGTCGCCGGGTCCGGGGCGACCATGCTGAGCAGGGAGAACGCTCGGTCTCACAAGCGGCTACCCAGCCGGTGCCGTGGGTACACGCCGGGAGCGGGACGTCGTCCGTGCGGCGCCGCGCGTTCGGCGGTAGGAAGCAGCGGTGAGCCGCATCAACGACGTCGGTGGGATGTCCGGGTTCCCGCCGGTCGTCGAGGAGCCCGACGAGCCGCCGTTCCACGCCGACTGGGAGGCCCACGTGCTCGCGCTCAACGGCGCGCTGATCAGGGCCGGTGTGTACAACCTGGACGAGTTCCGCGACGCGATCGAGCGGATGCCGCCGGAGGAGTACCTCGCCGCCTCGTACTACGAGCGGTGGTTCACCGCGATCACCACGCTGCTGGTCGAGAAGGGCGTGGCGGCCCCGGACGAGCTGGCCCTGCCCCGTGACTGACCTCGCCCCCGGCGTGCGGGTCCGCACCCGCACGACCGACCCCGACGGCCACACCCGGCTGCCCCGCTACGCGCGCGGCGCGGTCGGCGTCCTGGTGGAGGAGGCCGGTCTGCACCCGCTGGCCGACGACCGGGCCCGCGGCCGTGGCGGCACGCCCCGGCCGGTGTGGCACGTGCGGTTCACAGCCGCCGACCTCTTCGGTTCCGGGGACCACACGGTGACCGTGGAACTGTGGGCCGACTACCTGGCCCCGATCGAGGAGGACGCGTGAGCGGCGACCACACCAGCTCGGTCATCTCGGCGCGGGTGCGCCACGTCGAGGCCCTCCTCGAGCGCCGCGGCCTGCTCGGCAGCGGCGAGATCGACCGCCGGATCGACGAGTTCCTCGCCGGGGGGTCGCCGGTCAACGGCGCCCGGATCGTCGCCCGCGCGTGGGTCGACCCGGGCTTCGCCGGCCGGCTGCTGGCCGACGCGAACGCGGCGATCGGCGAGGTCGGGCTCTCGATGGCCGGCGGTCTGCAGGAGCAGCGGCTGAAGGTGGTCGCCAACACGGCCGACGAGCACAACGTCGTCGTCTGCACGCTGTGCTCCTGCTACCCGATCGCGCTGCTCGGCCCCTCGCCCGGCTGGTACAAGAGCGAGGCCTACCGCTCACGGGTCGTGCGCGACCCGCGCGGCGTGCTGCGCGACCTCGGGTTCGAGCTGCCGGAGGGGACGCGGATCTCGGTCTGGGACGCCAGTGCCGAGTCGCGCTACATGGTGGTGCCGTGCCGTCCCGCGGGCAGCGAGCACCTCCCGGAGGACCGGCTCGCGGGCCTGGTCACCCGCAAGGGACTCATCGGCACCGCCGCCGTGTGAGCCCCCGTGGCTCAGCGCCGCAAGCCGAGGGCGCGGATCGCGTTCTCCTTCATGACCAGGGGCCGGACCTCGTCGCGGACGTCGAGCTGCGCGAAGTCGCGGATCCAGCGCTCGGGCCGGAGCAGCGGGTAGTCCGAGCCGAACAGCACCTTGCTCCGGAGCATCGTGTCGGCGGCGCGGACCAGCTGGGGCGGGAAGTACTTCGGGGACCAGCCCGACAGGTCGATGTAGACGTTGGCCTTGTGCTGGGCCACGGCGATCGCGGCGTCCTGCCAGGGCACCGAGGGGTGCGCCATGACGATCGTGAGGCCGGGGAAGTCGGCGGCGACGTCGTCGAGCAGCATCGGGTCGGAGTAGCGCAGCTTGATCCCGCGCCCGCCGGGCAGGCCCGAGCCGATGCCGGTCTGGCCGGTGTGGAACAGCGCCGGCACCCCGAGGGACTCCAGCTCGGCGTAGAGGGGGTAGTGCCGGCGGTCGTTGGGCTCGAAGGCCTGGATCGAGGGGTGGAACTTGAACCCGCGGACGCCGTGGTCCTCCACCAGCCGGCGGGCCGCGCGGATCCCGGCGACGCCGCGGGCGGGGTCGATCGACCCAAACGGGACGAGCACGTCGGGGTGCTCGGCGGCCGCCTCGGCGATCTCCTCGTTGGACAGGGTGGGGTGGCCGGTGGCCAGCTCGCTGTCGACGGTGAAGACCACCGCGGCCATCCGCCGGGCCCGGTACTCCTCGGCGATCTGCGGGACGGTGGGGTGGTACGGCTCGCCCTTGAAGTACGCGGCGGCGGCGTCGAGCAGCTCGTCGTCCATCGAGAGGTGCCCGTGCAGGTCCTGCTCGACGTGCACGTGGACGTCGACGGCCACCAGGTCGTCGAGGTCCAGGCCGGCGGGGGTGCCGCTCACCTGGGCACTCCGGCGGCTGCGGCCGTGTCGGTCGGGTCCACGGGGACTCCTCGGGGGACGGGGGAGCGCTGGCGCGGCCGAGGCTAGGGGGTCGGCGGGGTCGGCGGGTCAGCCGGGGCCGCCCGGGGGTTCCGGCGGCAGGAACCGCGGCACGCGCGCGACGGTCGGCCCACGCGGTGTCGGCGGCGCGCCGGACCACCACGTCGATCCCGCTCATCCCGACCCTCGCGTCGGACGAGCGTCCACCTTGACGCCGGGGTCCGGCGCGTGGGGCGATGACCTCCGTCCACGTGCTCCAGGGGGTCGCCCGATGTCCCGCACCGACGCAGCACCTGCGCACGGCCGGCCGACGGGCCCGCCGACCTTCGCCGTCCCGCGGGTCGAGTCCGAGTCGACGGCGGACGGCCGGCTGCTGATCCGCTCGACCGAGCCCCTGGGCGCGCACCCGGTGAGCGTCGTCCACTCGTTACGTGCCCACAGCGAGGCGCACCCCGACCGGCTGCTGGTCGCCGAGCGGGTGGGCGGCGAGTGGGCGCGGCTGACCTGGGGCGAGGTCCGCGAGCGGGCCGACCGGCTCGCGCAGGGCCTGCTCGACCGGGGGCTGGCCGACCGCCCGGTGCTGCTGCTGTCGGGCAACAGCCGGCTGCACCTCGTCGTCACGCTGGCCGCGATGACCGTCGGCGCCCCGGTGGTGCCCACCAGCGTCGCCTACTCCCTGCAGAGCGCCGACCACGCGAAGCTGCGCACGATGGCCGACCTGGTCGAGCCCGGTCTGGTCGTGGCCGAGGACGCGTCCTTCGCGCGGGCGGTGGCCGCCGTGGGGGAGGGGCGCACCGTCCTGGGCGCGGACGGCGGCGTGCCGGGGTCCCTGGCCGTCGCCGACCTCGGCGCCGACCCGACCGGGGAGGTGGACCGCCGGTGCGCGGCGCTGGGCCGCGACGACGTCGCCAAGGTCCTGTTCACCTCCGGCTCGACCGGCACCCCCAAGGGGGTGCTGTGCACCCACGGGATGCTCTCGGCCAACCAGCAGCAGGTCCGGCAGGTCTGGCCGTTCCTCGCCGAGGAGCCCCCGGTGCTCCTGGACTGGCTGCCGTGGAGCCACACCTTCGGCGGCAACCACGACGTCAACATGGTGCTGGTCAACGGCGGCACGCTGTGGATCGACGACGGCCGGCCGGCGCCGGGGCTGGTCGAGCGGACGGTGCGCAACCTCGCCGATGCCCGGCCCACCGTGTACCTCAACGTCCCCGCCGGCTACGCCACGCTGCTCCCGCACCTGGAGCGCGACCCCGCCGCCGCGCAGGCCTTCTTCTCGCGGCTGCGGCTGGGCTTCTTCGCCGCCGCCGCGCTGCCGCAGCAGCTGTGGGACCGCATCGAGGCGCTGGCCGCCCGCTGCGGCGCCGGCATGCAGATGACCACCTCGTGGGGCCTGACCGAGACCGCGCCCGCCGCGACCTCGGCGCACTTCCCCATCACCCGCAGCGACGTGCTGGGGGTGCCGCTGCCCGGCGTGGAGCTGGCGCTCGTGCCGGTGGGGGAGAAGACCGAGGTCCGGGTCCGCGGCGCGAACGTCACCCCGGGCTACCACCGGCGCCCCGACCTCACCGCCGCCGCGTTCGACGAGCACGGCTTCCTCCGCACCGGCGACGCCGTCGCGCTCGCCGACCCGGACGACGTCGCGGCCGGGCTGGTCTTCCGCGGGCGCATCGCCGAGGACTTCAAGCTCTCGACCGGCACCTTCGTCAGCGTGGGCACGCTGCGCCCGGCGCTGCTGTCGGCCTCGCACGGCCTGCTCACCGACGCGGTGGTCTGCGGCCAGGACGGCGACCGCGTCACCGCGATGGTGTGGCTGCACCCCGACCACGCCGCCCGGGTGGACGGCGACGGCGTCCCCGAGGAGTCGCTGCGCCGGGAGCTGGCCGCCACGATGGCCCGGCTGGCCGCCGGGGGCGGTGGCTCCTCGCAGTGCGTCGAGCGGCTGCTCGTCCTCCCCGAGCCGGCGCAGCTCGACGCCGGGGAGATCACCGACAAGGGCTACGTCAACCAGGCCGCGGTCCGCGACCGCCGCGCCGGCCTGGTCGCGCTGCTGACCGCCGACCCGCCACCACCGCGGGTCGTCGTCCGCGGCTGAGCGCCTCCGGGGCCGGGGGCCGGGGCGGCGCCGGCCGTCAGGCCAGCCGCCGCCAGCGCCGGCCGTCGCGGGCGACGAGGGCGTCGGCCTCGGCCGGCCCCCAGGTCGCCGCCTGGTACAGCGGGATCGGCCGGCCGTCCTGGCTCCAGTACCGCAGCACCGGGTCGACGATCCGCCAGGACCGGCCGACCTCGTCGGCGCGGATGAACAGGGTCGGGTCGCCGATCAGTGCGTCGAGGATGACCCGCTCGTAGGCGTCGATGGACTCCTGCTCGAAGCTCTCGTAGGAGAAGTCCATCGACGCCTTCTGCACCCGGAAGGCGTGGCCGGGCACCTTGGCGCCGAAGCGCAGGCTCAACCCCTCGTCGGGCTGGATACGCACGACGAGTGCGTCGGGCTCCAGGCCGGCCTCGGACCCGGGGAACAGCGGCAGCTGCGGCGGCCGGTGGAACTCCATGGCCACCTCGGTGACGCGGGCGGGCAGCCGCTTGCCGGTGCGCACGTAGACGGGGACGCCGTTCCAGCGCCAGTTGGAGATGTCCAGGCGCAGCGCCACGAACGTCTCGGTGGAGCTGAGCGGGTCGACACCGGGCTCCTCCCGGTACCCGGGCATGAGGTCCTCGCGGGTGCCGCCGCGGGTGTACTGCCCGCGGACGGCGTTGGCGGCGATGTCGGCCTCCTCGTCGAGGGGGCGGATCGCGCGCAGCAGCTTGACCTTCTCGTCCCGGATCGCCTCCGGGTGGAAGGACGTCGGCGGCTCCATCAGGAACAGCGACAGGACCTGCAGCACGTGGTTCTGCACGATGTCGCGCATCGCGCCGGTCGTCTCGTAGAAGCCGCCGCGGTCACCGACGCCCAGCGTCTCGGCGACGGTGATCTGCACGTTGTCGACCCACGTCCGGTTCCAGATCGGCTCGAAGACCGAGTTGGCGAACCGCAGCGCCAGCAGGTTCTGCACCGTCTCCTTGGCCAGGTAGTGGTCGATGCGGAAGATCTGGTCCTCGCCGAACGACGAGGAGAGGTCGGCGTAGAGGTCGCGGGCGCTGTCCTCGTCCCAGCCGAACGGCTTCTCGATGACCGCGCGGACGAACCCGTCGCCGTCGGCCTGGCTCATGCCGGCCTTGCCCAGGGACAGCGCGATCGGGCTGAACAGCCGCGGCGGCACCGAGAAGTAGTGGACGCGGTTGCCCCCCGTCCCGTGGTCGCGGTCGCACTCGGCGAGCACCTCGGACAGCCGCTGGTAGGTCGCCGGGTCGTCGTACCCGCCGTGCACGTAGCGGACCTTGTCGGTGAGCTCCCGCCACCGCGGGTTGTCCTCGGTGGCGACGTGCCGCCGGCAGAGCGCGGCGAACTCGTCGTCGGTCATCGGCGTGCGCGCCACCCCGACCAGCACGAACTCGCGGGGCAGTGCGCCGTAGGCCGCCAGCCGCGACAGCGCGGGCAGCAGCTTGCGCGCGGTCAGGTCCCCCGAGGCGCCGAAGATCACCAGGCAGCAGGCCGGGGACCGGCGGTCCTGATCGGTCGTCATCGCTGCGTCGACCACCTCTCCACCGGCACCCGATGGCGGTCGGCCACGGGCCGGTGCCCAGTCTTACCGCACCGTGCACCGCGGGTGCACCTCCTGTGGTCCGGATCGCGTGACCCGCGGTGCCCCGGCCGGCCGCGACGGCGGGGACGCCGCCCGGCCCGGTTTCTCCTCTCGTGCAACTCACGTCAGACTCTTGTTGACCGCCAGCCGATCTGGTTCCCTCACGCGAAACGCGATGCGGTCCGCGCAACACCCTTGGGGAGCGTCATGGACGAATCACGGCAGGAACGGGCCTCGGACCCCGGCGCGGTGGGTGCACCTGCGGCCGGCGGGGGGCCGGACCGCAACGGTGCCACCGGCCGGGGGAGCGCCGAGGAGCACGCTCCCGTCCGGGCGCGGGACGTCTCCGTGTCCGGGACGCACCCCGCGCTCGCCGAGCCACCGCCGTGCGTGGCCGACCGGCACTGGGACGTCGACCGGGTGCTGTTCGCCATCGCAGCCACCATGGCCCTGGCCTTCGTCGCCTGGGGCTTCGTCAGCCCCACGGGTCTGAGCACCGCCAGCGGTTCGGCGCTGGCCTGGGTGACGGGCAACCTCGGCTGGTTCTTCGTCCTGCTGGCCACGGCCTTCGTCGTCTTCGTCATCTGGCTGGCGGCGAGCAGGTACGGCCGCATCCCCCTGGGGCGCGACGGCGAGCGGCCGGAGTTCCGCACCGTCTCGTGGGTCGCGATGATGTTCAGCGCCGGCATGGGCATCGGGCTGATGTTCTACGGGGTGGCCGAGCCACTGTCGCACTACGTCTCCCCGCCGCCGCTGACGGTCGAGGCCGAGTCGTCCCAGGCCATCGAGACGGCGATGGCGACCACGCTCTTCCACTGGACGCTGCACCCGTGGGCGCTGTACGCCGTCGTCGGGCTGACCATCGCCTACGGCACCTTCCGCCGGGGACGCCGGCAGCTGATCAGCTCGGCGTTCATCCCCCTGCTCGGCGAGCGGCGGGTCGCCGGGCCGGCGGGCCGCGTGATCGACGTGCTCGCGATCTTCGCCACCCTGTTCGGCTCGGCGGCCTCGCTGGGGCTGGGCGCGCTGCAGATCGGCAGCGGGATGCAGATCCTCGGCTGGGCGGGGGACGTCGGCAACGGCGTGCTGGTCGGCATCATCGCGGTGCTGACGGCGGCCTTCGTCGCCTCGGCGGTCTCCGGCATCGCCCGGGGCATCCAGTGGCTGTCCAACACCAACATGGTGCTGGCCCTGGTCCTCGCGCTGTTCGTCTTCGTGGCCGGCCCGACGGTCTTCATCCTCAACCTGATCCCCGACGCGCTCGGCAACTACTTCTCCGACCTGGGCTCGATGGCCGCCCGCACCGAGGCCACCGGCGGTGACCCGATGGCCGCGTGGCTGCGCGGCTGGACGGTCTTCTACTGGGCCTGGTGGATCAGCTGGACCCCGTTCGTCGGACTGTTCATCGCACGGATCAGCCGTGGGCGCACCATCCGCCAGTTCGTCACCGGCGTGCTGCTGGTGCCGAGCGTGGTCAGCCTCGTGTGGTTCGCGGTCTTCGGTGGCGCCGGCATCGCCCTCCAGCGGGACGGCGTCGACGTCGCCGGCGCGGGGTCGGCCGAGGGGCAGCTGTTCGGGGTCCTCGAGCAGTACCCGCTGGCCACCGCGGCCACGGTCCTGGTGATGGTCCTCGTCGGGATCTTCTTCGTCTCCGGTGCCGACGCCGCCTCCATCGTCATGGGGTCGCTGTCCCAGCGCGGGACGCTCGAGCCCAGCCGGTCGGTCGTCGTCTTCTGGGGTGTGGTGATGGGCTCCGTCGCAGCGATCATGCTGCTGCTCGGGGAGGAGGGTGCCGCCCTGACGGGGCTGCAGAACCTCACGATCATCGCGGCGCTGCCCTTCGCGGTGGTCATGGCCGCGATGGCCGTCAGCCTGGTCAAGGACCTGCGCTGCGATCCCATCGTGCTGCGCGGCACCTACGCCAGCGTGGCCGTGGAGCAGGCCGTCGTCCACGGGATCAGCCGTCACGGCGACGACTTCGTCCTGTCCGTGCAGTCGGCGCCGTCCGCCGTCCCGCCGCAGGAGGCCACCCGCACCACGCCGCCACCGGTCGTGAGCCCCCGCCGCGAGGCCGACCCGCCGGTCGTCGCGGACGGCGGCACCGGACACCGGCCGCCCGGCGAGGGCCCGGTCGTCGCGGCGCCGCAGGACGACCGCGGGGCGCGGGTCCCCGGCCGGCCGCAGGCACCGCGCGACTAGGCGTCGCGCCGCCGCTGATCCGGACGGTCCACCGCCGGACCGGACATGTCCTGGCTGACCGAGCACCTGGCCGACCCCGACCCGACGGCCGCGAGGGGCCTTCGGCGGCCGCTGGCAGGGGCCGGTCGTCGTGCCGACCCACCGCCCGCCCGCCCAGGCGCCCGAGGGGGTGACCTGCACCGGCGACCTGCACGACGCGGTGGCCCGGGCCGGCGCCGCCGCAGGGGACGGGTACGTCGACGTCCGCGGTGCCGATGTCGCCCGCCGGTGCCTCGAGGCGGGGTTGCTCGACGAGGTCCTGCTCGTCTTCGCCCCGGTGCTGCTCGGCGAGGGCGTGCGGGTCTTCGACCACCCCGGCGGCACGCGGGTGCGCCTGCAGCCCCTGCCCGGCGAGACCGCGCACTGGTACCGGGTGCGCTGAGCCGGTCGCGCTCCCGTCACCGGGCTGCGGGGAGCGCAGCGCCCGCGCGTCGCTGTATCAGCGGTACCGACCGCCGTCTCCGTGCCATGAGGGGCTTGGACCCCCGGCGGGAGGACAGCGGTGGAACCGCACGGAGCTGCACACGCTGGGGCACGACCGCGGGAGAACGGGAACAGGACGCGAACGCCGCTCGACGGGGACGACCACGGACCCCCGGGCGATCACGGCGCCCCCTGCCTCGACGATCTCATCCAGGCACACCACGACCGCAGGACCACGGGTGCGAGGGGGGACTTCGCGAGGCTGCTCGCGCAGTACCGGGGCGCCGACCGCGAGATCGTCGACCAGTACTTCGCCAGCCACGTCCACGCCGGCGCGCTGCACGTGTGCCGCAGGACCCGGTTCCACAGGCGGAAGGACCCCGAGATCCGCGTGAAGTACCCCGGGGAGAAGGTCGCCGTGGTGCAACCCGCGTTCGAGGCCGCGCTCTGGCGGGCGCGCGCCATGGAACGGCAGTCGGCGCTCGTCGTGGCGGGACGTCCCCGCCGTCTGCTCCTCGAGATGCTCCTCTCGATCATCGTGTACCTGCTCGGGGTGCTGGACTCCCTCGAGGCCGCAGGTCACGGAGAGCCGGAGGTCGAGGAGCCTCGTCGTGTGCACCGCATCGACAAGGCCGTGCGCATCGCACAGCGGGAACTGACGCGCCTGCAGCACTTCGTGGACCGAGCCGCGATCAGGACCGCGCTCAGGCACTACCTCCTGGGGGTGTCCCTCGGCGGGGTCGCCGTCTCGGCTTCGGCGTGGACGACCAGCCGGATACCGATGTTCGAGCAGACAGCGACGCAGGACCTGGTCCGTGCCATCGCCGCCGGGGGACTGGGTGCCGTCATCAGCGTGATGATCCGGATCAGCCACGGGCAGCGGCTCGACGTCGACACCACGCAGGACGACTTCATGACCTGCATGGCCGGCAGCTTCCGCCCGGTCATCGGCGGGGCCCTCGGCGTAGCGCTGTACGTCCTGCTGCAGGCGGGTCTCACCCCCCTCGAGATCCCGGAGCAGGCCGTGACGCCTCGTACTTCTTCACGGCCATCGCCTTCCTGGCCGGTTTCAGCGAGCGCTGGGCCCAGGACGCCATCGTCCGGAGCACACCCCTGCCCGAGTCCGCGAGCACCTCTCGCACCCCGCCGACGAGCACGCCGGTCCCCGCCGAGGACACGGACCCGGCCGTCGCACCCACGGCCACCGGCCTGGGCGGTCGAGAACGCGTCCGACGACCGGGCACGGCGCGATCACCCCGGGCCCGGGACAGGACCTGACCTGCGGATCCCGATCGTCGCCCACACGCCCGGCTCCGTCGGGTGCACCCGTCGGGCTCCGGCAGCCCGGGCGGTCCCGTCGGGCCCCTCGTCCGGGCGGAGGCGAAAAACCAGCGGAGACGTGTCCGACCTCGCCGATAGGCTCACACCGTGACCGGCTCGACGCAGCGATTCCGCCGCCCCGGGACCGTCCGGGCGCGGCTCGCCGTGCGCTGACCCGAGCACTCCTCGCAGCGCGGAGGCCACGCCCCGGGTGGTTCCGGGGCGTTCGTCGTCCCGCACACCTCCCGCCTCCCTGCGAGGTCCCCGTGTCCGCTCCCACCCACCCCGCCCTCGCCCTGCGCGACCTGAGCGACCCGTCCGCGGGGCTGCACGCCGTCCAGCTCGTCGTCGACCGGCTCGAGGCCGCACTCACCGACCTCTGGGGACTGCCGGTGCGCCGGGACCCCGGCCCCCGGATCGTGCCCGTCGCCGACAACTACGACCGGCTCCGCTACCCACCCGACGCGGTCACCCGCGACCGGCGCCACACCCGCTACGTCGACGACGAGCACGTGCTCCGGTCGCACACCACCGCCCGGGTCCCCGCGCTGCTGCGCGACCTCGCCGCCGACCCGGCCGGGGAGGTGCTGCTCAGCGTCCCGGGGATCACCTACCGTCGCGACGTCATCGACCGGCACCACGTCGGCGAACCGCACCAGATCGACCTGTGGCGCATCCGTCCCGGCGGGGAGCCGCTCGCCGAGGACGACCTGGTGGGGATGGTCCGCGCGGTCGTGCAGGCGGTGCTGCCCGGCACCGGCTGGCGCACCCCGGCCAGCCGCCACCCGTACACGCTCGCCGGACGGGAGGTCCTCGTGGCCGTCGCCGACGTCGAGGTCGAGGTCGGCGAGTGCGGACTGGCCCACCCCGGGGTGCTCGCCGCCGCCGGACTCCCGCGCGCGGCCAGCGGCCTGGCCATGGGGCTGGGCCTGGACCGGCTGGTCATGCTCGCCAAGGGCGTGGACGACATCCGGCTGCTGCGCTCGACCGATCCCCGGATCGCGTCGCAGATGCTCGACCTGGCGCCGTACCGACCGGTGTCGGCGCACCCGCCGGCCCGCCGCGACGTCTCCGTCGCCGTGTCCGTCGACGTGGACGCGGAACTGCTCGGCGACCGGATCCGCGCTGCGCTCGGCTCCGCCGCCGACGCAGTGGAGGAGGTCGTCGTGCTGTCCGAGACCGACCACGCCGACCTGCCCGCGGTGGCCCGGGACCGGCTGGGCACGCGGCCGGGGCAGAAGAACGTGCTGCTCCGGCTGGTCCTGCGGCACCCGGACCGGACACTCACCGCCGCCGACGCCAACGCGCTGAGGGACCGCGTCCACCTCGCCGTGCACGAGGGACGGCAGCACCTCGGGTCGCCGGCCGGCCCGGTCACAGCGGCGGGAGAGGGCGCGGCAGGCGTCCCTGAGCTCGGCCGGCCGCACGTCGGCGAAGTCCGCGTCGAAGGTGGCGAGCAGCCCGGCGATGCCGGCCCAGGACCACGCGCCGAGCGCGATGCGGGTCCGGGTGCGCGACCTCGACGGCATCGACCTCGAGGCGGTGTGCCACCACCCCGAGCCCCGCTGAGCGCGCGCCCGCACCGGGGTGCGTGACCGTCGTCCGCGGCCGCGGACGCCCCCCTCCGCCGTAGGCTCCGCCCATGACGGAGTTGATCGACGCAGAGGCGGACGACGACGGCGTCGCGGAGGTGGCGGACGTCGCGGGCGGCGTGCTCGTGGGCCACGACGGCTCCGCGTGCGCGCAGGAGGCGCTGCAGTGGGCCGCCGACCTGGCCCGCCGGGCCGGGTACCCGCTGCACGTGCTGCGCGCCTGGAAGATGACCACCGCGCCGCGGCCGTCGACCTGGGAGCCCGGGTACGTGCCGCCGCTGGAGGACTTCGAGACCGCGGTGCGGGAGCAGCTCGAGGCGCACGTGGCGTCCGCGGGACTGGACCCGTCCCTGTCCGTGACCTGTCACGTGACGCACGGCTCGCCGGCCCGCGGGCTGATCGGGTCCGCCGCCCGCGCCGACCTGCTGGTGGTCGGCGCACGGGGGAGGGGCGGGTTCGCCGGGCTGGTCCTCGGCTCGGTGAGCGACCAGTGCGTGCGTCACGCCCCGTGCCCGGTCGTCGTCGTCCGGTCCGGGACCGCGTCGGGCGTCGCCGCGGGGTGAGGCCGCCGCCCCGGGACCGCCGGGGCGATCGGCCGGCTGATCGTCCCGGAACCGCGCGGGTGCGGGCTGCGACCATGCCGGCATGGACCTCGAGGAGACCATGCTGCCGGGGGTCGGCGTCCGGTACCGGCTGCGGACCCGTGCCGGTGAGGTGCTCGGCATCGTGCTCCGGAGGGAGGGGGCGGCCGAGGTCGCCGTCTACGACCGGCGCGACCCCGACCGGGCGCGCGGCGTGCTGCACCTCGAGCCGGACGAGGTCGAGGCCGTCGCGGAGGTGCTGGGCGCGCCCCGGCTCACCCAGCGCTTCGCCGACCTCTCGCGTGAGGTCCCCGGGCTGGAGTCGGGCCGGTTCCCGATCGGTGCGGGCTCGCCCTTCGCCGGCCGCCCGCTGGGCGACACCCGGGCCCGCACCCTGACCGGTTGCTCGATCGTGGCGATCGTCCGCGACACCGACGTCGTGCCGTCCCCCGGGCCGGCCGACCCCCTGCGCGCCGGGGACGTCCTGGTCGCGATCGGCTCGGCCCGGGGGCTGGAGGAGCTGCGACGCCGCCTCGACGGGCCGGCGTAGGACCGGCCGGTGGACCACGTCGCCCAGCTGCTGGTCGAGCTCGGCCTGCTGTTCACGGGGTTGTCCCTGCTCGGCCTGCTGGCCCGTCGCCTGGGCCTGTCCTCGGTGCCGTTCGTGCTGGTCGCCGCGCTCGCGGTGGGTGAGGGCGGGGTCGTCCCGCTGACCACCTCCGAGCCGTTCATCGAGGCGGCCGCCGAGATCGGCGTCGTGCTCCTGCTGCTGGCCCTCGGACTGGAGTTCTCCGCCGACGAGCTGTTCACCTCGCTGCGGCACCACGGCCCCTCGGGGCTGGTCGACCTGCTGCTCAACGCCCCGCCGGGGTTCGTGGCCGGTCTCCTGCTGGGCCTGCCGTGGCAGGGGGCGCTGGCGCTGGCCGGCGTCACCTGGATCTCCTCGTCGGGCATCGTCGCCCGGCTGCTCGGCGACCTGGGCCGGCTGGCCAACCGGGAGACCCCCGCGGTGCTCTCCGTGCTGGTGCTCGAGGACCTCGCGATGGCGCTGTTCCTGCCGCTGCTCGCCGTCTCGCTCGCCGGCGGGGGACCGGGAACGGCGCTCGCCGGCGCCTGCCTCGCCGGCGGCGCGGTGGCACTGGCGCTGCTGGCGGCCCAGCGGCAGGGGCACCGGCTCGGCCGGCTGCTGGGCTCGGCCGACGACGAGCAGCTGCTGCTGCGCGTGGTCGGGCTCACCCTGCTGGTCGCCGGGCTGGCCCAGTCGCTGGGGGTGTCCGCGGCCGTGGGCGCCTTCCTGGTGGGGCTCGCGCTGCCGGCGTCCTTCGCCGAGCGGGCGCGGTCGGTGCTCGGGCCGCTGCGCGACCTGTTCGCGGCGACCTTCTTCGTGGCCTTCGGCCTGTCCACCGACCCCGCCGCGCTGGTCCCCGTGCTGCCCGCCGTCCTGCTGCTCGCCGTGGTCACGGCCGGCACCAAGGTCGCGACCGGCTGGTTCGCCGCGCGGCGCGACGGCGTCGCCGTGCCCGGCCGGTGGCGCGCCGGGACGGCGCTGGTGGCCCGCGGCGAGTTCTCGATCGTCGTCGCCGGCCTGGCGGTGGCGGCCGGCATCCCGGAGGTCGGGCCGCTGGCCACCGGCTACGTGCTCGTCCTCGCCGTGGCCGGCCCGCTGCTCACCCGCTTCGTCGAGCCGCGCGGCCGGCCGGCGGTCCCGCGGTCGCTCGCCTGAGCCTCACACGTCCCGGCGGCTGAACGACAGCGCGGCGAGGCTCCCGATGAGGGCGGTCCACACGACCACCCAGGCCAGGTAGCCGGCGCTGAGCGGGGCGACACCGAGGAACGGCGAGCCCTCGAAGTCGGCGCCGAACGAGCTCAGCGCCGTCGAGTCCTGGAAGGCGTGCATGGCGCCGCGCCAGAGCCCGTCGGTGGGCAGCAGCATCCGCGAGACCGTGCCCACCTGGGCCACGCCGTCGTTGCCGACGACCTCGCCCACGCTGCCGACGACGCCGGCCACCCAGGTCGCGCCGAACAGGCCGACCGCGACGATGCCCGAGGCCATGGGGGAGACGGCGGTGGACAGCAGCAGCGCCAGCGTCATCAACACCGTCGTCTGCGCGGCGAGCAGCAGCAGGCCGGTGACCGGGTCGGGGGGCCAGTAGCCGACCGTCACCTGGACGACGAGGAACTGCGCCAGCCCCGCGACGGCGACGAAACCGCTGCCGAAGACCACCAGGCCCAGCCACTTGCCGAGCAGCACGGTGGCGCGGCGCACCGGCCGGGCCAGCACGGACAGCGCCATGCCCGACTCGACCTCGCCGGACAGCGTCGGCCCGGCCAGGAACGCCGTGCCGAGCGCCGCGATGAGGCTCAGGCCGAACATCACCAGGTTGAGCAGCTGGGAGGCGACCAGCCGGGCCTCACCGCTGGTCAGCGCGCCGAACTCCGGATCGACCGACGCCAGCTTCGCGAAGCCCCAGGCCGACAGGCCCAGCAGCGCGACCGTGAGCACGCCCAGCGCGCGCAGCACCTTGCGGCGGGCCGCCTCGCGCAGCGTCAGCCCGGCGACGGTCAGGACGGTCGCGGCCCCTCCCCGCGCGCGCTCGTCGGCCCTCCGGCCGGCCGTGCCGCGGTCGTGCGCCAGCCCGGTCACGGGTGCTCCTCCCGCAGGATGCCCAGCAGCCGCTCCTCCAGGCTGATCCGCACCGGCTCCACCGCGTGCACCCGCACACCCAGGCCCACCAGGTCGGCGACCAGCCCCGGCACCGCGGACCCGTCGTCGTCGCCCGGCAGCGCGACGGTGAACTCCTCGCCGGTGCGGTGCAGCGCGCCGACCGCGGCCATCCGGGCCTCCGCGGCCGCGGTCACCCCGCCCAGCCGCAGCCGCACCTCCCGCTGGCCGAGCAGCTCCGTCAGCGTGCCGGAGGCGGCGACCCGCCCGCGGTCGAGGATCACGACCCGGTCGCAGACCCGCTCGACCTCGCCGATGAGGTGGGAGTTCAGCAGCACCGCCACCCCGCGCTCCCTGAGCGAGAGCACGATGTCACGGACGTCGACCCGCCCGAGCGGGTCCAGCGCGCTGGTCGGCTCGTCGAGGACGACGAGCTCCGGGCGCGCGACGAGCGCCACGGCCAGGCCCAGCCGCTGCTGCATGCCCTTGGAGAAGCCGCCGACCCGGTCGCCGGCCCGCTCGGCCAGGCCCACCAGCGCCAGGCAGTCCCGCTGCTCCTCGCCGGGGACGCGGGCGCCGGCCAGCCGCACGTGCAGGGCGAGCACCTCCGCCGCCGTCAGCCACGGCTGGTAGCGGAAGAGCTCGGGCAGGTAGCCGACCCGCTCGCGGGCCCGCGGGTCGCGCCCCCGCCGGCCGAGGAGCAGCACCTCGCCGGCGTCCGGGCGGACCAGCCCGAGCAGCATCTTGATCACGCTCGTCTTGCCGGCGCCGTTGGGCCCGAGCAGGCCCAGGACCTCGCCGCGGCCGACGGCGAAGGAGACGCCGTCGACCGCGGTCCGCCGTCCGTACCGCTTGCGCAGCCCCGAGCACCACACCGCCGGGGACGGCGGCAGCTGCGCGAGCAGCCGGTCGGCGTCCCCGGCGGTGGCGGTGCCGACGGCGGTCAGCGCAGCCCCCGGGCGACGGCGAGGACCTCGTCCTCGCTCAGCGAGCCGGCGACCCCGGTGACGACGCCGTCCTCGACCCACACCACGCCGGTCACGGTGCCGTCGCGGGTGGCCAGGACGGTGGCCTCCTGCCCGCCGACGTCCGCGGTGGAGGACGTGGCCAGCTCGGCGGGCACCGGCAGCGGCAGCGTGGTGCCGTCGGCGGTGAAGTCCTCCAGCTGCGCCGCCAGCTCGTCGGGCAGCCCCGGGAGGGACAGCAGGTAGTCGCGCGCGGTCTCGAACGGGACGCCGGAGGAGAACGCGCTGGGCGCGGTCACCCGGGCGACGACGAGCGCGGGCACGCCCCGTGCCTCCGACCACACGGCGGCGACACCCGGGCCGGCCACCAGCCGGAAGGTGCTGCCGTCGAGCCCGGCCGGCGGCGGGGGCACCGTCTCGCCGGCCTCGGCGGCCGCCTGGGCGGCCCGGTCGGCGGAGAAGGTGAACTCCGCGACCGCCTGCCCGCCCACGGTGTAGGCCGGCTCACCGGTCACCCCGGCGGGGAGGGCGTCCACCTGCGGCACGTCGAGGCCGGTCTCCTCCTCGGCGGCCGCGGCGTCGGCGACCTCGTGCACGCCGGGGTCGGTGACCAGCTCCAGGTCGCCGTAGGCGGAGAGGTCCGGCAGCCCGACCAGGTCGGTGCTGCTGACCGGGAGCGCGGCGACCTCCTCGGTGCGGAAGACCTGCAGCCAGTCGGCGGCGGCCGCGGCACCGGCCCCGCCCAGGACCAGGGCGACGCCGAGGGCGGCGGCCACGGGGCTGCGCAGGGCCCGGCGCCACCGCCGGGCCGGCGCCGGAGCGGGCGCGGCCGCCCGGCCCCGGGCGTCGGCGGCGACGTGCGCGGCGAACCGCCCCCACGCCAGGTCGACGTCGGGGGTGGCGGCCGCGGACAGCGCGGCGGTGGCGGCCGCGGCGTCCTCCCGGACGGCGGTCAGGCCGCGCCGGCACTGGGCGCAGCCGGCGACGTGGGTGCGGTCGTCGTCGGGGACGCCGGCCGGCTCGTCGAGCAGGCGGCGCAGGGTCCCGTCAGTGGGATGGCGCATGGCGGGTCAACTCCTCGCGAAGGGCGGACTCGGCGCGTCGCACGGTCGTGCCGACGCTGCCGGGGGACAGGTCCAGGGCGGCGGCCACGTCGGCGTAGCTCAGGCCGCTGTGCCGCAGGACGAGGGCGACGGCCTGCCGGCGGGGCAGCCGGGCGAGTGCGGCACGCACCCGGCCGTGCTCCTCGCGGACGACGACGGCGTCGGCGACGTCGGGCGTCTCCGACTCGCCGTCCGCGGCGGCCTCCTCGCGGGCCGTGCGGCGGCGGCCCGAGCGCAGGTGGTTGAGCGCCGTGTGGGCGGCGGCGACCGCCAGCCAGCGCGGCGCCTCGGCGGCCGGGACGGCGGTGCGGCCGAAGGCCAGGAAGGCCTCCTGGGCGACGTCCTCGGCCTCGTCCCGGGAACCGAGGACGCGGGCGGCGACGCCGACCACCCCCGGGTAGCAGGCGCGGAAGACCTGTTCAAGGTCGGCCCGGACGGCGCCCCCCGCACCCGCCACGGTCCCGTCCCTCCGTCCGGTGCGCCCCGGCGCGACCCCGCGCACCGCGGCGGCCGACAGGGCGGCGACCGGTGCCTGCCTCATGACGTCCACACCCTTACAGCACCGCCGCCGTCCCGGATGTGACACCGGCCCGTCCGGCCCCCGGCCGCTCCCGGGTCAGGTGGGCGGCGCGGGCCGCACCCAGGCCCACACGTGCTTGCTCACCGGGTCGCTCCACCAGCCGTGGGCCGCGCTCAGCCGGGCGACCATGTACAGCCCCAGCCCCCCGTGCGCGGGGTCGCGGTCGAGGGCCGGCGCCGGCCAGCGGTCGGGCGCGGCGTCGGTGACGTCGACCAGCCAGCCCTCGTCGTCGTGCGTGACGGTGACGTGCACGGGCCGGCCGCCGTGGCGCAGGCCGTTGGACGTGAGCTCCTCGAACGCCAGGAGCAGCCGCGCGAGGTCGTCCTCGCCGGCCCGCGGCGGAGCGGCCTGCCGGCGCAGCTCCTCGCGCAGGCGTCCCCGGTGGTGGGTGAGGTCGGCCGCCGCGGCGATGTCGCCGTCGTACACCGGGGTGGGCAGGGGTGGCGGTGGCTGCTCCTGCCAGAGCGGCGCGTCCATGGGTCCGTCCTCGGGGCCGGCCGGCCCCCTCGGGGGATCGACGTCGCGGGGCCCGGCCGCGGAGCGTCGTCGTGTCGGAACCGGATCCAGGGGCTGGTCGAGCTGGACGGCGCTGCCGACGTTACCCGGGTCACGGCCGGACGGCCCGCCCGGGCGCTCGGCGCGAGACGGGGAGCTGCAGCCGCGACGGGTGCGCGGCGTCGTGGGACACCTCGGAGCGGCACGGCCACCCGGCCGTCGCACCACGGCTGCCCGCACCCCGCAAGGGTGCGCGGGCAGCCGTGGTGCTCGGTGGTGCCCGGCCGGACGTGCCCGCCGGAGCCGGCCGGCGCGGTCCCGCCCCGCCGTCCCCCCGCCGGCGGACGTCAGAGCGCGGTGGCCGCCGCCGTGCAGGCGTCCTCCTGCTCGGCGACGAACGCCCGGAAGACCGGGTAGATCTCCTGCTCCCAGCGCGAGCCGGCGAAGACGCCGTAGTGGCCGACGCCGTCCTGCAGGTGGTGGCGCCGGCGCTCGGCCGGGATCCCGGTGCACAGCGCGTGCGCCGCCTCGGTCTGGCCGGGCGAGCACATGTCGTCATGGGCGCCCTCGACGGTGAGCAGCGCGGTGCGGGTGATCACCGAGGGGTCCACGGGCTGCCCGCGCCAGGTGAACACGCCGCGGGGCAGGTCGTGCTCCATGAAGATCCGCTGCAGCGTCTCCAGGTAGAACTCGGCGGGCACGTCCATGACCGCGCCGTACTCCTCGTAGAAGGAGCGGGTGGCCGCGGCGCGCTCCTCGTCGCCGGCGACCATGGCCCGGTACATCCCGAGGTGGGCCCCGAGGTGCCGGCGGGGGTTCATCGACATGAACGCCGTCAGCTGGGTGACCCCGGGGTAGACCCGGCGCCCGGCGCCGGCGTGGCGGGCCGGGACGGTGGTGGTGAGCAGCCGCTCGTACCGCGACAGCGAGTGGCGGTCGGCGGTGAGGTTGACCCGGTTGGGGTTGACCCGGGTGTCGATGGGCCCGGCCATCAGCGTGACGCTGCGGGGCTGGGCCGGGTCGTCGGCCGCGGCCAGCACGGCGACGGCGGCCAGCACCAGCGGCGCCGGCTGGCACACGGCCATGACGTGGGTGTCCCCGCCGAGGTGCCGCAGCGCCTGCAGCACGTGGTCGACGTACTCGTCGAGCCCGAACCGGCCGGCCGAGACGGGGACGTCGCGGGCGTTGCGCCAGTCGACGACGTACACGTCGTGGTCGGCCAGCAGGGTGCGGACGGTGGGCCGCAGCAGGGTGGCGAAGTGCCCGGAGATCGGGCCGACGACCAGCACCCGGGGCTGCTCGCCCACGTCCGGCTTGGCGAAGTGCAGGACGTCGGCGAACGGCGTCGACAGGGCCGACCCCACGACCACCTCGGCGCTGCGCCCGTCGACCTCCACCGCGTCGATGCCCCACTCGGGGCGGACGTGGGTGGGGCGCGCGTCGGCCACGATCCGGCAGGCGGCCCGCAGCCGGCGCGGGGCGGGCAGCCCGGCCAGCGGCGCCGGCAGGGCCTCGATGGCCCGCGCGGTCAGCGCGGACGTCGTCCGGGCCGGGGCGGTGAGCCGCTGCTGCCACTCGTAGGCGGTGTAGAGCACGGGACGGTCTCCCTCGGGGTGCGTGGGTCTGTGGCCCACGCCACAGCTACCCGACGGTAACCGACGGTTCCGCCACCGGCCCGTCCAGCCCGTCCCCGGCGTGCCGTGCCGTCACCCGGCCAGCCCGGCGTGCGCCGTCCGCAGCTCGCGCTTGAGGATCTTGCCACTGGCGTTCTTAGGGAGGGCGTCGGCGAGGACGACGTGCCGCGGCGTCTTGAAGCCGGCCAGCCGCTCCCGGCAGAACCCGACGAGCTCCTCGGGGGCGACCGTGGCGCCCTCCCGCAGCACGACCACCGCCGCGACCGCCTCGATCCACCGGGGGTGGGGGATGCCGAAGACGGCGGCCTCGGCCACCGCCGGGTGCTGGTGGAGGACCTCCTCGACCTCGCGGCTGGCCACGTTCTCGCCGCCGGTCTTGATGACGTCCTTCTTGCGGTCGACGACCGTGACGTAGCCGTCCTCGTCGGCCACGCCGAGGTCGCCGCTGTGGAACCAGCCGTCGCGGAAGGCCTCCGCGGTCCTCTCCGGGTCGTTCCAGTAGCCGGCGGTGGCGTGCGGGCTGCGGTGCACGATCTCGCCCTCGACGCCCGGGCCCACCGGCCGGCCCAGGTCGTCGACGATGCGGGTCTCGCCGTTGATGCAGGCCGTGCCGGCCGATCCCGGCTTGCGCAGCTGGTCCTCGGGGGAGAGGACCAGGGCCAGCGCGGACATCTCGGTCTGCCCGTAGAAGTTGAACAGCGCCATCCCGGGCAGCCGGGCGCGCAGCTCCTCGACCACGGCGACGGGCATGATCGACGCGCCGTAGTAGCCCTTGGCCAGCGAGGACAGGTCCCGGCGGTCGAAGTCGGGGGAGCGCAGCAGCCCGATCCACACCGTCGGCGGGCAGAACAGGCTGGTGATCCGCTCGCGCTCGACGGTCGCCAGCACGGTGGCCGGGTCGGGCCCGTCGAGCACCACGTTGGTCCCGCCGAGGTAGAGGTTCGGGTTCAGGAAGCAGTGCTGGGCGGCGACGTGGAACAGCGGCAGCGCGTGCAGGGCGACGTCGTCGGCGCCGTAGCGGCCGTCGACGATGCAGCTCACGTACTGGGTGACCAGGCTGCGGCTGGTCATCATCACGCCCTTGGGCCGCGACTCGGTGCCGCTGGTGTACATCAGCTGCAGCACGTCGTCGTCGGCGACCGGCACCTGCGGGGTCGAGGCGTCCGCGTGCGCGGTCCAGGCCTCGAACGCCTCCCAGCCCTGCGGCAGCGGCCCGCCGTCGCTGCCCAGCACCCCGCGCACCCGCACGGACGGGTCGCGCCCGGACAGCTCGAGCGCCTCCCGCGCCACCGGCAGCAGCGCGGACTCCGCGACGACGCCGACGGCTCCGCAGTGCTCCAGGACGTAGGCGACCTCACCGGCCCGGAGCATGAAGTTGACCGGGACGGCGATCGCGCCGAGCCGGGCCAGGGCGAAGGTGAGCACCACGTAGCCGTCGTCGTTGTGCGACAGCAGCGCCACCCGGTCGCCCTTGGCCACGCCCCGCGCGGTGAGTGCGTTGGCGGTCCGGTCGACGACGGTGTCGAGCTCGGCGTAGGTGTGGCTGCGGTCGCGGTAGCGCAGCGCCGTCTTCCCGGGGGTGCGGGCCGCCGAGCGGTGCAGCAGGTCGCCGAGGGCGTGCCGGCGGCCCCGGGCGACGGTGGTGGTGAGTTCTTCGTCGAACACGGTCGTCCTCCTCGTGCGCGGTCGGGACGGGGTCAGGCCGGCGTGCGGTCCCGGACGTAGGAGCCCGGCGCGGCCTCGAGCGGCGGGTGCGCGGCGTCGCCGGGGGCCTCGGGCGCCGGCCGCTCCTCCCCGGAGCGCTCCAGCACCCAGTCGGCCCACGCCTCCCACCACGTGCCGGTGCGCTTCTCCGCCGACGCGCGCCACCGCTCCGGGTCGGTGCCGGGCTCCCCGCCGATCCAGTAGCTGGCCTTCGGGTTGCCCGGCGGGTTGACCAGGCTGGCGATGTGCCCGGCGTTGCTGAGCACGTAGGTGGCCGGGCCCGACAGCAGCTCCGTCGTCCGGTAGCACCCGGTCCAGGGCGTGAGGTGGTCGTTGACCGCGCCGGTGACGAACACCGGGACGGTGATCCGGCCCAGGTCGACCGGGGTGCCGAGCACCGTCAGCGCGCCCGGGGTGGCGAGGGTGTTGGACCGGAAGACGTCGAGGAACTGCCCGTGCAGCCTCGCCGGCAGGTTCGTGCCGTCGGCGTTCCAGGCGAGGATGTCGAAGACCGGCGGCGGCTCGCCCATCAGCCAGTTGTTGACCACGTAGTTGAAGACCAGGTCGTCGGGGCGCATCCAGCTGAACACCGCGCCCATCGACCGGGCGGTGATGACGCCGCTGCGGCGGGAGTCGGCGCCGGCCAGCTCGAGCAGGCGGGGCGCGGAGAAGGCGCCGATCGGCGCGCGGGTGCCGAAGTCGAGCAGCGTCACGCCGTAGGACGCGGAGTGCACCCGGTGGTCGCCGGTGGCCGCGAGGTGGTTGAGCACGGTCGACATGAGGATGCCGCCGGCGCAGAAGCCGAGGGTGTTGACGTCCTCGGACCCGGTGACGTCGGTGACGACGTCGATCGCGCGCAGGACGCGGCGGGCGTAGGTGTCCATGTCCCAGTCGGCCTGCTCGCGGGTGGGGTTGCGCCAGCTGACCATGAACACCCGCAGCCCGCGGCTGGCCGCGTACTCCACGAAGCTGCGCCCGGGCCGCAGGTCGAGGAAGTAGTAGCGGCCGATCGGCGGCGGGATCACCAGCAGCGGCCGCTCCCGGACCGCCGGCGTGCTCGGGCGGTACTCGATGAGCTCGGCGACGTCGTCGCGGTCGACGACGTCGCCCGGCGTGAGCGCGAGGTCCTCGCCGACGGTGAAGGCGCTGCGGTCGGTCTGCGACGGCATCCCGCCGTTGTGCCGGACGTCGTGCGCGAACTGCCGCAGGCCGCGGACCAGGCTGGCGCCGCCGGTGTCGAACGCGCGCTTGAGCGCGGCGGGGTTGCCCGGCAGCGTGTTGGTCGGCGCGAGCGCACTGGTCAGGATGCCGACGGCGAAGCGGGCCCGCTCGACGTCGTGCCAGTCCCCGGCGGTGTGCTCGTACTCGTCGACCAGCCGGGACAGCTCGTCCCCGAGCGCCGTGTAGCCCTGCGCGAGGCGGCGGTACACGGGGTTGGCCGACCAGGCCGGGTCGCTGAACCGCTTGTCCCGCGGCGCCGGCCGGTGCTCCTCGCTCCCGCGGGCGACCGCCGCCCAGGTGCGGACCAGCCGCCCCGCCCCGCGGGTGACCGGCCCGGGCTGGGCCAGGGCCGCGACCACGCCCCGGAGGACGCCGGCCGCCGAGGGGACGCCGACCGGTTCGCCGCCCTCGACGACGCCGGCCGCCTCGTCCTGGTCGGCGGGGACCTGCTCGGCCGGGGCCCCACCGGTCGCCGGGCGCCGCCCCGACCGGGGGACCGGCCCGGACCCCGCCGTCCCCGTCGGTGTGGTGGTCGGTGTCGTGGTCATCGCGGGCTCCGGTCGACGCGGTGGACGTGCTCGTGTGCTGTGCCTACCCGCAGTGTCCAGCCCCCGGGTGTTCCCACCTCCCCGGACGGGTCGCAACGTGGCCGGCACCAAGGACGCAGGCCCCCGGCATGGGGTAGGGGCACACGATCGACGCCGCGGGAGTCGGACGGTCCCGGCTCGTATCACCGGCAGGTCACGGTCTCGCGTTCCTGCCGATCAGGGCTTGACCAGCCGCCTATCGTTCCGCCGCATGTGGTCTCCGTCACCTCCGGTCCGCCCGTGCTGACCGTCGACTCGCTCCAGGTGACCTACGGCGGCGCGGTCGAGGCCGTCCGCGGGGTCTCCATGGAGGTGCCCGACGGCGCCGTCGTCGCGGTCCTGGGCAGCAACGGCGCGGGCAAGAGCACGCTGCTGCGCACCATCTCCGGCACGCTGCGGCTGCACCGCGGCCGGGTCGACGCCGGCTCGGTGCGCCTCGGCGACGTCGACCTGACCCGCCGCGACCCCGGCCAGATCGTCCGCTCCGGCGTCGTCCAGGTGCCCGAGGGACGGCGCATCTTCGGCCGGCTCACCGTCGAGGAGAACCTGCGCGCCGGCGGCATGGGCAACCGCGACCGTGCCGCCAAGGCCGCCGCCGTCACCCGCGTGCACGACCTGTTCCCCGTGCTGCAGGAGCGCAGCGGGCAGCGGGCCGGGCTGCTGTCGGGCGGCGAGCAGCAGATGCTCGCCATCGGCCGGGCGCTCATGGCCAGCCCGCGGCTGCTGCTGCTCGACGAGCCCTCGCTCGGCCTGGCGCCCCGCGTCATCGGCCAGATCGGCGAGGTGATCGCCGAGATCAACCGGCAGGGGACGTCGGTGCTGCTGGTCGAGCAGAACGCCACCATGGCCCTCGGCGTGGCCGACCGCGCCTACGTCCTCGACGTCGGCAAGGTCTCCCTGGCCGGGGACGCCCGCGAGCTCGCCCGGACCGACGAGGTGCAGCGGCTCTACCTCGGCCACACCGGCGCCGCACCCGGGACGCGGGCCGCCGCCGCGCCCCGCCGCACGCTGTCGCGGTGGACGGCGTGACCGGCCCGCAGGCGGCGGACGGCGCCGTCCGCTCCGACGTCCCGCCGGTCGAGGTCGAGCACGTCAGCGTCGCGTTCGGGGCCATCCGGGCGCTCAACGACGTCTCCTTCACCGTCGCCCCCGGCGCCATCCACGCCGTCATCGGCCCGAACGGCGCCGGCAAGTCGACGCTGTTCAACGTCCTCTCCGGGGTCTACCAGGCCACCGAGGGCGAGGTCCGGTTCGGCGACGCGCGGCTGAGCGCCATGCGGCCGTTCCAGATCGCCGGCGTCGGCGTGGCCCGGGCGTTCCAGAACATCGCGCTGTCCGGGACGCAGACCGTCGCCGAGAACCTCATGCTCGGCCGGCACCACCTGACGAAGGCCGGCTTCCTCTCCTCCGGGCTGCGGCTGCCGCGCGCCACCCGCGAGGGGAGGGTGCACGGCGAGCGGATCCGGGAGATCGCCGAGTTCCTCGACCTCGGCGACAAGCTGCACACCCCCGTCGGCGTGCTCTCCTACGGCGACCAGAAGCGCGTCGAGGTCGCCCGCGCGCTGTGCATCGAGCCGCGGCTGCTGCTCCTCGACGAGCCGGTCGCCGGGATGAACGCCCAGGAGACCACCCGGATGGCCGACGCGATCCGGGAGATCCGCTCGGCGCTGGGGATCTCGGTCATCCTCGTCGAGCACGACATGGGCATGGTCATGTCCCTGGCCGACCGGGTGACCGTCCTCGACTTCGGTCGCCGCATCGCCGACGGCACACCGGCGGAGGTCCAGTCCGACCCCGAGGTCATCCGCGCCTACCTGGGCTCGGGCAACGAGGACAACCCCGCCGACGCGGTCGTCCACCACTCCACCGAGGCCACGGGGGGCTCGTCGTGACCCAGTTCCTGTCCCTGCTGCTCAACGGCATCTCGCTGGGCGCCATCTACGCGCTCATCGCCCTGGGCTTCGTGATCATCTTCAAGGCCAGCGAGGTCGTCAGCTTCACCCACGGGTCGCTGCTGCTGCTCGGCGCCTACACGATCGCCCGGCTGTCGGACACGCTCGGCTTCCTGCCCGCGGTGCTGGTCGGCATCCTCGTCACCGCGCTGGCCGCGCTGCTCGTCGAGCGGTTCATCATCAACCGGCTCCGCGGCGCGCCGGTGATCAGCCTGGCCATCGTCACCATCGGCGTCGACATCATTCTGCTGACGGAGCTGATCCGGCAGATCGGCCCCGACATCCTCAACGTGCCGCACCCGTGGGGTGGGGACTCCGTCCGCATCGGCGGCATCGGCATCAGCGAGAACCGGCTGATCGCGATGGGCGTCGCCGCGGTGCTCATCGTCGCGTTCTTCGCCGCCTTCAAGTACTCCAGCTGGGGCGTGGCGATGCGCGCCTCGGCCGAGGACGGCGAGGCGGCGGCGCTGATGGGCATCCGGCAGGGCCGGGTCTCGGCCCTGGCGTGGGTGGTCGCCGGCATCCTCGCCGCGGTCGCGGCGCTCTTCCTGGTCGGCGCCCCCACCCCGGGCGTGAGCGCGGCCGCCTACACCGTCGCGCTGCGCGCCTTCCCAGCGGCGATCCTCGGCGGCCTGGACTCCACCGGCGGCGCGCTGGTCGGGGGACTGCTGATCGGGATCACCGAGGCGCTCGCCGCCGGCTACCAGGAGCAGCTGTCCTTCCTGGGCCGCGGCTTCGGCGAGGTCGCCCCCTACGTCGTGATGATCATCGTGCTGCTGGTCCGCCCCTCCGGCCTGTTCGGGACCAAGGAGCTGACACGTGTCTGACACCCTCTCCGCGCCGGCCGGCGCCTCCCGCTCGACGGCCACCCCGGCCGGGTCGGGCCCCCGGCGCTCGCCGGCGCGGTTCCTCAAGCCGCTGCTGCTCCTCGCGGCCCTGGTCGTGCTGCTGGTCCTCCCGCTGTACGTGGAGGAGTTCTGGCTGCGCACCGGGTTCGCCGTCGCCGGGGCGATCGTCGGTGCCATCGGGCTCAACCTGCTGGTCGGCACCACCGGGCAGCTGTCCCTGGCGCACGCGTTCTTCCTCGCCGTCGGGGCGGTCAGCTACACGTTCATCTCCGGGGAGTCCGGCGGGCTGGGCACGCGGGCGGCGCTGCGCGGGCTCGAGCTGCCGCCGATCGTCGGCATGGTCGTGGGCGTCCTGCTCGCCGGCCTGGCCGGGCTGGTCTTCAGCCCGATCGCGGCCCGGCTGCGCGGCATCTACCTCGGCGTCGCCTCGCTCGGCCTGGTGTTCATCGGCGTCCACGTGCTCAACACCTGGACGCCGGTCACCGGCGGGTTCAACGGGCGCTCGGTGCCGGAGTTCTCCCTGTTCGGGTTCACCTTCGGCAACAGCGACCCGCAGCTGTTCGTCCTCGGCGTCCCGTTCCGGGAGGCCGAGCGGCTGTGGTACCTCGGCATCGTCCTGGCCCTGGCCGCCTACCTCTTCGCCCGCAACCTGCTGCGCAGCCGGCCCGGCCGGGCGCTGCAGACCCTGCGCGACAGCGAGGTGGCCGCCTCCGTCATGGGCGTCAACGTCCAGGCCTACAAGGCGCGGGTGTTCCTGGTCAGCTCCATGTACGCGGGGCTGTCCGGGGTCATGTACGCGCTGTCGATCGGCAGCATCGCGCCGGAGTCCTTCGGCCTCACCGTCTCGATCCTCTACCTGGCGATGATCGTGCTGGGCGGCCTCGGCTCGGTCGCCGGCGCGGCGCTGGGCGCGGCCTTCGTCACCGCGCTGCCGCTGGTCTTCCAGCAGTTCGCCGACGTCCTGCCCCTGGTCAGCGCGCCCGGGGAGGGCGGCATCTCCGCCGGGGTGGCCGCCCGCTACCTCTTCGGCCTGGCGATCGTCCTCGTCGTCCTCTTCGAGCCCGGCGGCCTGGCCGGGTTCGCCAACCGCTTCCGCCGCCGGGGACACGGTCCCGGCCGCGGAGCCCCGAGCGCCGCCGCGGGCTCGGACCCGAGCACCACCGTCCCCGACCCGTCCGATCCACCCACACGAGGGAGCAGCACCACATGAGAGCAGGAATGCGTCTACGGGGGGCCACCGTCCTGGCCGCTGCCGTCGTCGTCGCGGTCAGCGGCTGCAGCACCAAGGCACCGGAGAGCGGCGGCGGCGGGGGAGGCGGAGGCGGTGAGGGGGACGTCACCACCGACGTCGGCATCGAGGGCACCACGATCCGGCTGGGCGTGCTCACCGACCTGACCGGCGTCTTCGCCGCGCTGGGCCAGGACATCACCAACGGCAACCAGCTCTACTGGCAGGACAACCAGGTCTGCGAGACCTACGACGTCGAGCTCGACGTCCAGGACACCACCTACGTGCCGCAGACGGGCGTGCAGCTCTACAGCGGGATGAAGGACAACATCCTGGCGATGCAGCAGACGATCGGCTCGCCGATCAACACCGCGCTCGCGCCGGAGTACGAGGCCGACCAGATCGTCAACTTCCCGTCGGCCTGGGCGCGGACGCTCACCGAGATCCCGGGTACCGGTGTCCTCGGCGCCACCTACGACGTGGAGCTGGCCAACGGCTACCAGTACCTGTTCGACCAGGGGCTGCTGGCCGACGGCGACACCGTCGGGCACATCTACTTCGAGGGCGAGTACGGGGAGAACGGCCTGGCCGGCACCCGCGCCGTCGCCGAGGCCCGGGGCCTGGAGGTGGTGGAGGCGCAGATCAAGTCCACCGACCAGGACATGTCGGCGCAGGTCACCCAGTTCGCCTCGGCGGGCGTGGACGCCATCGTCCTGACCGTCGCGCCCACGCAGACCGCCTCGGCGGCCGCGGTGGCGCAGGCCTCGGGCCTCGACGTGCCGATCCTGGGCAGCAACCCGGTCTTCGCGCCCGGCCTGCTGCAGGGCCCGACCGCGCAGTGGCTCAAGGACCACCTGTACGTCGCCTCGCCGATTACGGCGTGGGCGGCCCAGCCCGAGCTGCTCGAGCAGTACCAGGCCGCCTACCCGAACACCACGCCGAGCCTCGGCGCGATCTTCGGGTACGCCATGGGCGACGTCATGAACCAGGTGCTGACCGCGGCCTGCGAGAGCGGCGACCTCACCCGCGAGGGCGTCACCGCCGCGTTCGGGGAGCTGGCCGACATCGACACCGGTGGGCTGCTCGTGCCCATCGAGGGCTTCGAGACGGGGGTGTCGCCCAGCACGCAGAGCTTCGTCCTGCGGCCGGCCGACGTCCCCGGCGGTGCCGAGGTCGTCCAGGACGCCTTCGAGGGTGAGCTGGCCACCGACCTCGCCGGCTAGTCGAGGACCCCTGCAGGGACCGCACACCGGCGCCTCCTCCTCCGGGAGGGGGCGCCGGTCGTGCGTCCGGACCCGGACGGGGCCGGCGTGGCGCGGTCCTGTCGGTGTCCCCGCCTACGGTCCCGTGTGCCGAGCCGAGGAGGGATACGTGTCCACCGACCTGCTGTGGGCGGTCACCGACGGGCCGGCGGGGACCCGCGCCGTTCCCGTGCCGGAGGACCCGTCCGCCGCGCGCCGGCTCCAGCGGCACGACGACCTCTGGTGCGCGCGCCAGGCCGGCGGCTGCGGCGGGCGGCTCCTCCTGCGCACCGGTGCGGGGGCGCGGCCGCACCTGGAGCACGACGGCCCCGTGTCGTGCGCGTTCGCCGGCGGTGGGGGCCCCTCGGCGGAGCGCGCCTACGACCACCTGCGCTACCAGCACGTCCTGACGGCGTGGCTGTCCGGGCAGGGTCACCGCCCGCAGGTGCGCACGACCCGCCACCGGGACGGGAGCACGGACCTGCACCTCGTGGTGGACGACGCCCGCGAGGTCCTGGAGGTGGCGCTGGCGCCCGTGTCCGACGTCGCCTGGCGGCAGCGCGACGACCGGCTGCGTGCCCGGTTCCCGCACGTGACCTGGCTGTTCGGCCCCGCCGCCGCGGCCGCCGCGGACACCGAGGCGGCCGTGCGCGGCGTGTCCCTGGTACTCCGGCGTCACGGCGCCGATCTCGCGGTCGGCGTCCGGGACGACGCGGGCGGCACGCGCTGGGTCCGGCTCTCGGCCTGCTCGCTGACCGCCGACGGCTTCTCCGTGCCGGGCGCGGACGACGCCCGCACCCGGCACGCCCGGCGCTCCGCGGACCGCGAGGAGTCGGCCCGGCTCAGGGCGCGGCAGGCGACGCGGGAGCCGGGGCGGGGGGCGCGCGGTCGCCGGCCGGCCGCGGCGCGTCCGTGGACGGCGCTGCTGCCGCCGCTGCCCTTCCCCGGCTGACCCGGGCACGGGGCGCCCGGCCGGCGGTGTGTGCACGCGTCGCGGTCGCCGGCCCGCCGGGAGCGCGGGACGTGCACACTCCGCGCTCCCGGCCGGCCGGGCCGACGCCGCCGCCGCGGGTCAGGCGGCCAGCGGGTGGTGGTGGCAGCGGCCACCGGCGGCGGCCCGCGCGGCGCAGGGCGCACCGGCCTTCGTCCGGCCGCCGCTGTCCCCGCACCGGGCCGGGCCGGCCGGCCGGGCGGGGGCCGGCACCGGGACCGGCCGGGAGAACGGCAGGACGACGGCGTCGCGGTCGGTCCCGGTCACGGCGTCGGGGGAGCAGGCCGGAGCGGCGGCCGCCGGCGCGGGGGCGCGGTGGGCGGCGAGCCGGCGCAGGGCCGCCGAGGCGGTCATCCCGGCGGCGAAGGCGGCGAGGGCGGTGGCGACGGAGCTGGCACGCATGCCCCTCTCATCGGCACCTTCCGGGCCCGAGTGGAACGGCCCCGTCTGCCAGGGCTTTCACGGTGCCACCGGGCGCGGCGCGTGACACGCTGGCCTCCCGGACGCCCTCTTCCCCCGCACCAGCCCCGTGTCGTCACCGCGCGTCCGGCCACACGGAACGAGGCCGCCCCTTGGACGTCGTCGAGCTCTCGCGGTTCCAGTTCGCCTCGACGAGCATCTTCCACTTCTTCTTCGTCTCGCTGACCGTCGGACTGGCGTTCCTCATCGCGGTGATGGAGACGATCGCCTACGTCCGCGAGGACCGGCGCCACGTCTACGAGAAGATGACCAACTTCTTCGGTCACCTCTTCCTCATCAACTTCGCCGTGGGCGTGGTGACCGGGATCGTGCAGGAGTTCCAGTTCGGGATGAACTGGAGCGAGTACTCCGACTTCGTCGGCAACATCTTCGGCGTCCCGCTGGCGCTCGAGGTGCTCATGGCGTTCTTCCTCGAGAGCACCTTCATCGGGCTGTGGTGGTTCGGCAAGGACCGGCTCAAGCCCTGGATGCGGCTGGGCAGCATCTGGCTGGTCGCGATCGGCACGCAGATCAGCGCCTTCTGGATCGTGCTGGCCAACGCCTGGATGCACCACCCGGTCGGCTACGAGGTGGTCGAGGGCCAGGCCCGGTTGACCGACTTCGCCGCCGTCGTCTTCAACTACAAGGCCTGGCTCTACTTCTTCCACGTGCAGGGCAGCGCCTGGGTGGTCGCGGCGTTCTTCGTGCTCGGCATCAGCGCCTTCCACCTGCTGCGCCGCCAGGACGCCGACGTCTACTCCCGCTCGCTGCGGATCGGGCTGGTCTTCGCGGCCATCGGCACGGTGTTCTCCGTCGTCAGCGGGCACACCGCGGGCCAGGCCGCCCGCGAGGACCAGCCGATGAAGTTCGCGGCGATGGAGGCGCAGTGGGAGACGTCGGACTCGCCGGCGCCGTGGTCGCTGGTCGCCTTCATCGACGAGGACGCGCAGGAGAACTCGTTCAACATCGAGATCCCCATCGTCGGCTCGGTGCTGGCCTACAACAGCCTCGAGGGCCGCTACGAGGGCCTGATCCCGCTCAACGAGGAGTACCAGGAGCTCTACGGGGAGGGGGACTACATCCCTCCGGTCACCTGGGTCTACTGGTCGTTCCGGATCATGGTCGCCGTCGGCTCGCTGCTGCTGGCGACGGCGTTCCTCGGCCTGTTCCTGTGGTGGCGGCGCAAGGACGGGATCGACACCACCCGCTGGTTCCTCCGGGCGCTGGTGCTGTTCATCCCGCTGCCGTGGGTCGCCAACTTCACCGGATGGATCGTGACCGAGATGGGCCGCCAGCCGTTCATGGTCTACGGCCTGCTCACCGTCGAGGAGGGTGTCAGCGCCAACACCGCCGGCGAGGTGCTCGCCGGCCTGGTCGGGTTGTGGGCGGTGTACCTGGCGCTGATCGGGCTGGACGTCTACCTGCTGTCGGTGACCGCCCGCGCCGGGATCCACCGCAAGCCGGAGGCGCAGCTGGTGGCCGCGCCGGCGCCGGACTACGAGAGCGTCGGGCACCAGGGGTACGAGAGGAGGAACTGACGGTGGACCTCGTCACCCTCTGGTTCTGGCTGATCGCCTTCACCTTCACCCTCTACTTCTTCCTGGAGGGCTTCGACTTCGGCGTCGACATCCTGCGGCCCACGCTGGCCAGGACCGAGCCCGAGGAGCGGGCGCTCACCGGCACCATCGGGCCGTTCTGGGACGGCAACGAGGTGTGGGTGATCGCCGCCGCCGGGCTGATGTTCTCCACGTTCCCCGTCTGGTACGGCGCGGTCTTCAGCGGCATGTACCCGCTGTTCGTGCTGATCCTGCTGGCCCTGCTGCTGCGGGGCGTGGCCTTCGAGTACCGCAACCAGGTCGACAGCAAGCGGTGGCGCGACCTGTGGGACTGGATGTCCTTCGCCGGCAGCGTCATCCCCTCGTTCCTGTGGGGCGTGATCATGGCCAAGATCATCGAGGGGCTGCCGGTGGGCCGCGAGGGCCGCGTGCAGGGCGGGTTCGCCGAGATGTTCACGCCGTTCTCGATCGTCGGCGGGCTGTCGACGCTGCTGCTGTTCACCCTGCACGGCGCGAACTTCCTGCTGCTGCGCCTGCACAAGGACACCGTCCTCTACAACCGCGCCCGGACGGCGGCGCTGCGGTGGGGCGCGCTGGCCACGGTCGCGATCGTCGGCTTCGTCGTCATGGGCTACGTGACCGAGGACCTGTTCGAGGACTTCGGCATCCTCCCGTGGGTGTTCCCGGTGGGCGCGTTCCTGACGCTGGCCAGCATCTGGCTGGCGCTGTCGCGGCGCAGGGACACCCTGGCCTTCACCATGAGCGGCCTGACCGTCCTGTTCGCCACGGTCACGGTGTTCATCGCGCTGTTCACCCGCGGCGAGGTGCTGCCCTCGACCATCGACCCGGACTTCGGCCTGACGCTGGAGGAGACGGCGAGCCAGAACTACACGCTGGTCCTGATGACCTGGGTGGGCGGGATCTTCCTGCCGCTGATCATCGGCTACCAGATCTGGAACTACTACGTCTTCCGGGAGCGCGTCCGCCCCGACGAGGGCGCCCTCACCCACGGCTACTGAGGGACCACGGTCACTGATGGGCCACGGTCCCGCAGGACGCCTGCTCGCCCTCCCGGGCCCCCGCCGGCTGGCGCTCACCTGCGGCGTGCTCGGCCTGCTGACCTGGGCGCTGGTCGTCGTGCAGTGGGCGCTGGTGGCCGCCTTCGTCAGCGCGGTGGCCGCGGGGGAGGCCACGCCGGGCGCCCTGGCCGGCGCCCTCGCCGGGGCCCTGGCCGCCTGGCTGGCCCGCGCCGGCCTGCTCGCCGTCCGCGACCGGGCCGCCGCGCGGACCTCCGCGCGGGTCCGCCGGACGCTGCGGGCCGCGCTGCTGCGCCGGCTCCCCGCCCTCGGTCCCGCGGCCGTGGAGGGCGAGCGGGCCGGCGAGCTGGTCACCACCGTCACCGAGGGCGTCGGCAAGCTGGACGGCGTCGTCGGGCGGCTGCTGTCCGGCGGGGTGGCGGCGGCCGTCGTCCCGCCGCTGGTGGCCGCGACCGTGCTGGTGCTCGACCCGGCCAGCGGCGCGCTGCTGCTGCTCACCGGCCCGCTGGTGCTCCTCTTCCTCTGGCTGACCGGCACCTTCGCCGAGCGGGCGGCGCGCGCCTCGTGGGAGACGCTGGCCCGGCTCGGGTCGGCGCTGGTCGACACCCTCCGCGTGCTGCCGACGCTGGTCGCCTACGGCCGGGCGCGGACGACCACCGGGTGGCTGGCCGACGTCAGCGAGGCCCACCGCGCCAGCACGATGCGGCTGCTGCGCGCCGCCTTCCTGTCGGGCTTCGTGCTCGAGTTCGGCGCGGTGCTGTGCACGGCGCTGGTCGCGGTCACGGTGGGCGTGCGGCTCTTCGAGGGGGAGCTGACGCTGCAGCGCGCCCTGCTGGTGCTGCTGCTGACCCCGGAGTTCTTCGCGCCGCTGCGCGCGCTGGGCGCCGACCGGCACGCCAGCCTGGAGGGGCGGCCGGCCGCCGAGCGGGTGTTCGCGCTGCTGGACACCCCGGTGCCGGCCCGCGGCACCCGCGCCGTCCCGCCGGGCGTCCCCCACGTGCGGCTGCGGGGTGTCACCCTGCGCCACGGCGGGCGGGCCGCCCTCGCCGGGGTCGACCTCGACCTGCCGCCGCTGTCGCGGACCGCGCTGGTGGGGCCCAGCGGCGCGGGCAAGACCAGCCTCGTCCGGGTGCTGCTGGGCTTCGCCGTCCCCGACGAGGGCGCCGTGCTGGTCGGCGGCGTCCCGCTGGCCGACCTCGACCCGGACGCCTGGCGGGCCGCGGTGGCCTACGTGCCCGAGCGGCCGTGGCTGCTGCCGGGCACCGTCGCGGACAACGTGCGGCTCGGCCGCCCCGGCGCCGCCGACGCCGACGTCGAGGAGGCGCTGGCCCGCGCCCGGCTGCTCGACGTCGTCCGCCGGCTGCCGCAGGGCCTGCAGACCCCGCTCGGCGAGGACGCCGCCCGCCTCTCGGGCGGCGAGCGGCTGCGGCTGGCGCTGGCCCGCGCCTACGTCAAGGACGCCGCCCTGCTCGTCCTCGACGAGCCGACCGGTCAGCTCGACCCGCAGGGGGAGCGGGAGGTGCTCGCCGCGCTGGAGGACGTCGCCGTGGGGCGCACGGTCGTCACCGTCACCCACCGGAGCGCGCCGCTGGCACTGCACGACCGGGTGGTGCTCGTCGAGGACGGCGCGGTGCACGAGCCGGCGGTGCCCCGGTGAGGGAGGTGCTGGAGCTCGTCCGGCTCCCGCGGACGGCGCTCGCGGTGGCGCTGGGGTCGCTCACGGTGCTGTGCGGCGCGGCGCTGCTGGCCACCTCGGGCGCGCTCGTCACCGGCGCGGCGCAGCGGCCCACCACGCTGCTCACGCTCATGCCGCTGATCACCGGGGTCCGCCTGTTCGGCGTCTCCCGGGCCGCCGTGCGCTACGCCGAGCGGCTGGTCACCCACGACGTGACCCTCCGGATGGTGGCGGGGGTCCGCGCCCGGCTGCTGGAGCGGCTCACGCCCCTCGCGCCGGCCGCGCTCACCGGTGCCCGGGGCGGCGAGCTGCTGTCGCGGGTGCGGGCCGACGTCGACGAGCTGCAGGGCGTCGTCGCCCGCCTGCTCGTGCCCGCCGGCGTCGCCGTCCTCGCCGGCGGGGTGGCGGTCACCCTCACCGCCCTCGTGTCGCCGGCCACGGCCGCCGTCCTGGCGGGGCTGCTGCTCCTGCTCGGCGTCGGCGTGCCGGCCGCGGCCGCGCACCTGGGCCGGCGGGCGGCGGTGGCCGCCGCCCGCGCCGACGCCGACGTCGCGGCCGACACCCTCGACCTGGTGCGCGGCCTGGCCGACCACCTCAGCGGCGACGGCGGCGCCACGGCCCTGCGCGGCCTGGACGCCCACCTCGCCCGGCAGGAGGACGCCGAGCGGGCCGCGGCCCGCCTCGCCGCGCTGACGACGGCCTGCCGCGAGGGCGTCCCCGGCCTCGGCCTGGTCGCGGCGCTGTGGCTGGTCGGGCAGGACGTCGCGGCCGGGACGACCAGCCCGCTGCTGCTGGCCGCCTGCGCGCTCGGGGTGCTCGGGGCCTTCGAGGCGGTCGGCGGGCTGGGGGCGGCGTGGAGCACCGCCGGGGGGATCCGCGCCGCCGCCGGGCGGGTGCGCGCGCTCGGCGGGCTGCCGCCCGCGGTCACCGACCCGGACGCGCCGCTGCCGCTGCCGCCGGGGTCGGCGCTGCAGTTCGAGGGGGTCGCGCTCACCCACCCGGGGTCGGCGGCGCCCGCGCTCGCCGGCCTGGACCTCACCGTGCCCGACGGCGCCAAGGTGGCCCTGACCGGGCGCAGCGGGGCGGGCAAGAGCACCGTCCTCGCGCTCGTCCTGCGCTCCCGCGACCCCGACGCCGGCCGGGTCACGCTCGGCGGCACCGACCTGCGCCGGCTGTCCCTCGCCGCCGTCCGGTCCCGGCTGGCGTGGGCGCCGCAGGAGCCGCAGGTGCTCGCCGGCAGCCTGGCGGCGAACCTGCGCCTGGGCCGGCCCGGCGCGTCCGACGCCGAGCTGGCCGCCGCCCTCGGCGAGGTCGGCCTCGGTGCCCTGCTCGACTCCGTGGGGCTGGACGGCTGGCTCGGCGACGCCGGCGAGCGCCTGTCGGCCGGCGAGCGGGCCCGCGTGGGCCTGGCCCGGGCCCTGCTCGCCCCGGCCGACGTGCTGCTCCTCGACGAGCCGACCGCGCACCTCGACCCCGACCTCTCCGCCCGGGTGCTCGCCCTGCTGGCCGGGGACCGGCGGACCGTGCTGCTGGTCAGCCACGACGCGGCCGCCCTGGACGGGCGGTGGCGGGTCGTCCCCCTGGACGGGTGAGGGCGGCCGGTCAGGGGAGCAGCAGCACCTTGCCCGTGGTGCGGCGGCCCTCGAGGTCCTCGTGCGCCCGGCGGGCCTGCGCCAGCGGCAGGCGCGCGCCGATGCGGACGTCGAGGCGGCCGGCGGCCACCAGGTCGAGCACCGCGCCGGCCCGCTCGCGCAGCATCTCCGGGGTGCGCGTGTAGGTGGCCAGCGTGGGCCGCTGCACGTACAGCGAGCCGTGCGCGGCCAGCCGCTGCACCTCCAGCGGCTCGGGCTGCCCGCTGGCCGCGCCGTAGACGATCATCCGCCCGGTCGGCCGCAACGCCCGCAGCCCGTCGGCGAACGTCGTGCGCCCGACGCCGTCGTAGACCGCCGCGGCGCCCTCGCCGCCGGAGAGCTCGCGCACCCGCTCGGCGAAGCCGTCGTAGCCGACCACGACCTCGTCGGCGCCCGCGGCCCGCGCCAGCTCCGCCTTCTCCTCCGTCGAGGTCGTGGCCAGCACGTGCCCGCCGCGGTCACGCACCAGCTGGGTGAGCAGCAGCCCGACCCCGCCCGCGGCGCTGTGCACCACCACCCACTCGCCCTGGGCCACGGGGTGGGAGTCGGCGGCCAGGTACTGGGCGGTGCAGCCCTGCAGCAGCACGGCGGCGGCCACCTCCGAGCCCACGCCGTCCGGGACGGGCACCAGCGCGGCGCGCGGCGCGGCCACCCGGGCGGCGTAGCTGCCCGGGACGCCGAGCCAGGCGACCCGCTCCCCGGTCCCCACGACGCGGCCGGCACCCTCGGCGCCCAGGACCGCGGGCGGGTCGGCGGTGTAGGGCGGGCGGCCCTCCCGCTCGTAGACGTCGCGGAAGTTGACGCCGACGGCCTCGACGTCGACCAGCACCTCGCCGTCCCCGGGCTCGGGGTCGGGCACCTCGCGGACCGTGAGCACCTCGGGCCCGCCGGTGCGCTCGTAGACCACCGCCTGCACGTCGCCTCCCGGGATCGGCTGCACCCCGTGCCTACCACCGGGCCGGGGACCCCGCCGTGCGGGGCTGGTGCCCGCCGCCCGCGGCTGGGACGCTCCCGGCATGCAGCGGGCCTTCGGCGTGGACGTCCCGGAGACGGTGGCCGAGATGTGCCGCCCGGGGGCCGGGGCCGTCCTGGTCTACGACGCGCAGGTGGGCATCCTGGCCCACGTCCGGGACCGCGAGGGGCTCGTCGCGCGGATCGACGACGTGCTGCGCGCGGCCCGCGCCTCCGGCGTGCCCGTGTTCTACGTGCGGCACGTGTCGCTGCCGCCGTCGCACATGGGGGTCAGCGCGCTGCGCACGGCGATGGCCTGGCAGCGGACCGACCGGGCCGGGGCGGTCACCGCCGCCTTCCCGCCGGACGCCGAGCACACCCGCATCACCGGTGAGCTGGCCCCGGTCGACGGGGAGCCGGTGTTCGACAAGCTGGGGATGTCGGCGCTGGTCGGCACCCCGCTGGAGGCCGCGCTGCGCGACCGCGGCGTGACCACGCTGCTGCTGGTCGGCGCCGTCCTGGAGATCGGCATCGAGCCGACCGCCCGGCACGCCGCCGACCTCGGGTTCCTGCCGGTGGTGGTCGAGGACGCGTGCGGGGTGGTCGACGAGGACGCCGCCCGGCGCTCGCTGGCCGCCCTCGACTACAGCCTGCTCAGCCACCGCTGCACCGCCGCCGAGGCCGTCGCCGCCCTCGGCGGGTGACGCCCGCGGCCGGCCGGCCGGGCGTCCTGGTCATCGGTGGCATCCGCGGTGTGTGCACGTGCCGCGGCCCCGCGGGCCCCGCGGCCGCGGTGCGTGCCCAGGACGTGCACGCGGGGATCGTGTCCCGCCGCGGCGAGCCACGCCTCCGGGGCCTGGTGCGGCGGCGTGCGCACACCCAGGATGGAGACCCGTACCCGCCTTCCAGGAGGACCCCGATGAGCCAGCAGGTGCCGTCGTCCGCGTCGGTCGTGGTCGTCGGCGGGGGAGTGGTCGGCCTGGCGACGGCGTACGAGCTGGCCCGCGCCGGGGTCCGCGACGTCGTCTTGGTCGAGCGCGACGCCCTGGGCTCCGGGTCCACCTGCAAGGCCGCCGGCGGCGTCCGCGCGATGTTCTCCGACCCGGTCAACATCGCGCTCGGCGCCCGCAGCCTGGAGACCTTCCGCGACTTCCCCACGCGCTTCGGCCAGGAGATCGACTTCGCCCCGGTCGGGTACCTCTTCCTGCTCGGCACGCCGGAGGCGGTCACCGACTTCGCGGCCGCCGTCGCCCAGCAGAACGCCCTGGGCATCCCCAGCCGGATGGTCGACGTCGCCGAGGCCCGGCGGCTGTCCCCGCTGATCAGCCCCGAGGGCCTGCTGGCCGCCGCGTGGTCGCCGGCCGACGGCCACTGCACCCCCGAGTCGGTGGTCCTCGGCTACGCCTCGGCGGCCCGCCGCGCCGGCGCCACCGTCGTGCCGCACTGCGCGGCCACGGGCATCGACGTCGTCGACGGGCGGGTCACGGCCGTGCACACGCAGGCCGGGACCGTCCGCACCGGCGCCGTCGTCTGCGCCGCGGGGGCCTGGTCGGCGCAGGTCGGCGCGTGGGCCGGCGTGGACCTGCCCGTCACGCCCCTGCGCCGGCAGGTCCTGGTCACCGAGCCGGTGCCGGGGCTGGACCCGCACACGCCGTTCACCATCGACTTCGGCACCTCCTTCTACTTCCACCGGGAGGGGCAGGGCCTGCTCATGGGCATGTCCGACCCCGACGAGACCCCCGGCTTCCGGCTCACCCGCTCGGACGCGTGGCTGCCGCGGCTGGGCGAGGCGATCGAGCGGCGGGCCCCGGCGCTGGCCGGCGTCGGCGTGGCCAGCGGCTGGGCCGGGCTGTACGAGATGACGCCCGACCACAACGCGCTCATCGGGCGGGCGAGCGGGGTCGACACGTTCCTCTACGCCACCGGCTTCTCCGGGCACGGCTTCCTCATGGGGCCGGCCGTGGGGGAGGTGGTGCGCGACCTGTACCTGGGCGGGCAGCCGTTCGTCGACGTCGCCGCCCTCGACGTCCGCCGCTTCGCCGGCGCGGGCGCCCGGCCCGAGCTGAACATCGTGTGACGGGCCCCGTGCCCCTCACCACCCGCACACCCGCGGCGGCACCCCGCACGGGGCCGCCGGAGACCATGGAGGACCCCACCCGTGACCACCCTGCCCACCGCCGAGGAGCTCCAGACCCTGGCCCGTGACGCCGCCGGACGCTGCGGCGTCGACCTCGACGCGGTCGCCGGCGACCACCCGGTGACCTCGCCGGTCAACGGCGCACCGCTGGCCTCGGTCCGCTGGGCCGGCGCCGGGGACGTCGACGGCGTGGTCACCCGGGCCGGCGCGGCGTTCCGGACGTGGCGGACGACGCCGCCGCCGGTGCGCGGCCAGCTGGTGCGCCGCCTCGGCGAGCTGCTGCGCGAGCACAAGGCCGACCTCGCCACCCTGGTCAGCCTCGAGGTCGGCAAGATCACCTCCGAGGCGGCCGGTGAGGTCCAGGAGATGGTGGACGTCTGCGAGTTCGCCGTCGGGCTGTCCCGCCAGCTCTACGGCCGCACCATCAGCTCCGAGCGCCCGGGACACCGGCTCATGGAGACCTGGCACCCACTCGGCGTCGTCGGCGTCATCAGCGCCTTCAACTTCCCCGTCGCCGTCTGGTCGTGGAACACCGCGATCGCGCTGGTGTGCGGCGACCCGGTCGTGTGGAAGCCCTCGGAGCAGGCGCCGCTGTCGGCCCTGGCCGCCGCCGCGCTGCTGGACCGGGCGATCGCCGAGACCGGCGCCCCGGCCGACCTGAGCCAGGTCCTGCTCGGCGGCGCCGACGTCGGCGAGGCCCTGGTCGACCACCCCGGCATCGCCCTGCTCTCGGCCACCGGGTCGACCCGCATGGGCCGCGCGGTCGGGCCGCGGGTGGCCGACCGCTTCGGCCGGTCACTGCTCGAGCTCGGCGGCAACAACGCCGCGATCGTCACGCCGTCGGCCGACCTCGACCTCACGACCCGCGGCGTCGTCTTCTCCGCCGTGGGCACGGCCGGGCAGCGGTGCACCACGATGCGCCGGGTCATCGCCCACGTCGACGTCGTCGACGCGCTCGTCGAGCGGGTGGCCGCGGCCTACCGGAACCTGCCGATCGGCTCGCCGCTGGCCGAGGGCACGCTGGTCGGCCCGCTCGTCCACGACGCGGCGTACAAGGCGATGCAGGACGCGCTCGAGGCCGCCCGGCAGCAGGGCGGCGAGGTCGTCGCCGGCGGCGGGCGGCGGCTGGCCGAGGAGGCCCCCGACGCCTACTACGTCGAGCCGGCACTGGTGCGGATGCCCGGGCAGACCGAGATCGTGCGGCAGGAGACCTTCGCGCCGGTGCTCTACGTCATGACCTACCGGACGCTGGAGGAGGCCGTCGCGATGAACAACGACGTCCCCCAGGGCCTCTCGTCGAGCATCTTCACCTCCGACCAGGCCGAGGCCGAGCGCTTCCTGGCCGCCGACGGTTCCGACTGCGGGATCGCCAACGTCAACATCGGCACCTCCGGCGCGGAGATCGGCGGCGCCTTCGGCGGGGAGAAGCAGACCGGCGGCGGCCGCGAGTCCGGCTCGGACGCCTGGCGGGCGTACGTGCGGCGGGCCACCAACACGATCAACTACTCCGGCGAGCTGCCGCTGGCGCAGGGGGTGGAGTTCCCCATCTGACACGCCGGGCGCGCGACACGCACCCAGTCGTCATGACGACTGGGTGCGTGTGGGAGCGTCCTCCCATGGTCGACCACGCGGACCTCGCCGTCCGCACGCTGGGCCCCTGCCGCATCGACTCCCCGCTCGCCCCGAGGCTGGGCGCGCGCGAGACGACGCAGCACTCCGTCGTCGAGGAGGACCGCATCCTCTTCGACGACACGATCTCCATGATCGGGTCGCGGGGGGTGCCGCTGGACCAGCTGCCGAGCCTCGAGCCCGGCGGTCCCCGCAAGAAGATCTACTTCGACCCCGCCAAGACCCGCGTCGGCATCGTCACCTGCGGCGGGCTGTGCCCCGGCCTCAACGACGTCATCCGCGGGCTGGTGCTCGAGCTGAGCCGGCACTACGGCGTCCGGCGGATCGTCGGCTTCCGCAACGGCTACCGCGGTTTCATCCCCGAGTTCGGCGAGGACGTCCTCGACCTCTCGCCCCAGGTCGTCATGCACATCGACGACGAGGGCGGCACGATCCTCGGCACCTCCCGGGGCAAGCAGGACCCCGAGGCGATCGTCGACGCGCTGGAGCGCCTCAACATCAACATCCTGTTCGTCATCGGCGGCGACGGGACCATCCGCGGGGCCATGGACGTCGTCTCCGAGGTCGAGGAGCGCGGGCTGAAGGTCGCCGTCGTCGGCATCCCCAAGACCATCGACAACGACATCCCCTACATCGACCAGAGCTTCGGCTTCCAGACGGCGATGTCGGAGGCCACCAAGTCCATCCACGCCGCCAGCGTCGAGGCCCGCTCGGCGCCCGGCGGCATCGGCCTGGTCAAGCTCATGGGCCGGCACTCGGGCTTCATCGCCTGCTACTCGACCCTGGCCAAGGACGACGCCGACTACGTCCTCATCCCCGAGGTGCCCTTCGCCCTCGACGGCGAGCACGGGTTCCTGGAGAACCTGCGGCACCGGGTGGAGGAGCGGGGGCACGCCGTCGTCGTGGTCGCCGAGGGGGCGGGGCAGGAGCACGTCGAGGGGGAGGAGCCCGGCCGGGACGCGTCGGGCAACGTGCGCTTCGGCGACATCGGCCGGCTGCTGCGCCGGAAGGTCGTCGAGCACCTCGACGCGCACGGCGTGGAGAACAACGTGCGCTACTTCGACCCGAGCTACGCCATCCGCAGCGTGCCGGCCAACCCCTACGACAGCGCCTACTGCCTGCGCCTGGCGCACGCGGCGGTGCACGCGGCGATGGCCGGGCGCACGGAGGTGATCGTCGCCCGCCGTCGGCGCCGCTTCGTGCACCTGCCGATGTCGCTGGCGGTCAGCCGCCGCAACCACGTCGACCCGCTCGGCGACCTGTGGATGTCGGTGCTGGAGGCCACCGGGCAGCCCGTCCGCTTCGGGTGAGCCCCAGCGGGGCCGGGCCCCGGACGCGGCCCGCCGCGGCGCTCCCGACGGGAGCGCTACGGCGGGCGGGGTGGGACGCGCCGGGTCAGGCCCCGGGGGTCTCGGCGGTGCCCGTGGCGCCAGGGCCCCCCGGCCCGTCGGCGAGCAGCAGGTAGAGCGAGCGGCGTGCCTCGGCGAGGACGGCGGCGGCCGCGGTGAGCTGCGCCTCGGAGCCCGTCCGGCCCACCTGGCGCACGGCACCGTGGACCTCCTCGAGCAGGCCGCGCAGGTCCGGGCCGGCCGCGCCGCCCCGAGCGCCGCCGAACGGGTCGGGCCAGGTGGCGCGGCGCTCCTCGACGTGTGCGCGGCCGGCCTCGGTGAGCGTCACGAGCTTGCGGCCGGCGTCGGCGGTGACGGTGGCCAGCCCCTCGTCCTCCAGCGCGCTGATGGTCGGGTAGACCGCGCCGGGGCTGGGGGTCCACCGCCCGCCGCTGCGCTCGGCGATGGCCTGCATGAGCTGGTAGCCGTGCATCGGCTGCTCGGCGAGCAGCAGCAGGACGGCGGTGCGGACGTCACCACGCGGCGCGCGCCCGCGGCCGCCGCCGCGGCGACCGCGCCAGCCGCCCTCGGGACCGCCGGGGCCGCCGGGGCCGCCGAAGCCGCCAGGGCCGAACCCCCGTGGGCCGAAGCCGCGGGTCCCGGGGTCTCCGGCCTCGGGACCGCCGGGGCCGGCGAAGCCGAAGCCACCCGGGCCGAAACCGCGGTCCCGACCGTGCGCGCCGCGCTCGTGGGGGTGGTGTCCGTGCGGCCGGTGCTGGTGACCGCCGCGGCCGGGGTGCCAGGGGCCGGGACGGCCCTCGGGGCTGGGGAAGGGGGACACGGGGACTCCTCTGTGTCGGTTGATGACGCTAACGATATATCGTGAGCCGTCTTCCGTCCAGCGTCGGATCGGTCCCGGCCTCCCGGCGCCCGGTCCTGGGCGCCGGGAGGCCGGCCAGCGGACGACGGCGGCGCGCTGCGTCGGGTGGCTGCCGGCCACGAGCAGTGCCTCGGTGGCGAGCTCGACCACGAGCAGGGTCGGGCCCGGCCCGGTCAGGACGGCGAGCAGCAGGTGGCCGGCGGCGAGCAGGCCGGCCGCGGGCGCGGCGTGGCGGGCCGCCACCGCGCCTCACGCCGTGCTGTCGGTGCCGGTCCGGTCGGCGGCGGCCACCAGCAGCCCGGCGAGGACGGCGCCGGCCGCGTTGAGCAGCGCGTCGACCGGGGACACCACCCGGCCCAGCGGCAGGAGGAACTGCAGCACCTCGATCGTGCCGCCGGCGGCCAGGGCCGCGACCGCCAGCCGGGCCGGGTGTGCCAGCGCGGGCCACAGCCGCACGGCCAGCGCGGCGGGGACGGCGAGCAGCAGCAGGTTGCCGACCAGCTGCAGCAGCGTGGTCGGGGACGCGAGCCCGGTGAGGTACCAGTGCAGCTCGGTGAGGGGCGCGCCCCACGCCCACCCGGAGCCCTCGGGCACGAGGGTCAGCGACGCCACGACCGCCAGCGCGAGGGCCAGCGCGGCGCCCAGGAGGAGGCGCCGGCCCGGCGCCTCCGGCACGGGGCGCGCGGTGCCGGGACGGTCGAGGACGAGCACGGGGGAGCAGGGGTCGGCGGCCATGGCCCCACGGTGCCCCCGGCGGCCGACGCCCTCCTGGACGCCGCCTGGGAGCCGGCTGGGAGGACGGCCTGCCGGAGCGGGCACTCACAGCGACCTCGGAGGCGACGCACGGTGATGCCCCGTCCGCGGCCCGCAACCTCCTCGTCGTCCCGCCGTCGACCCCGGGGAAGCCGGATGTCACCCCTCGCACTCTCCGCCGCCGACCTCGCCGCCATCGGCGTCCTGACGTTCGGCGTCTCCTTCCCGCGCCACCGCCGCCGTGACCTGGTCGTGGCCTACCTCGGCGTGGACGTCGGCGTCCTCGCCGTCTCCGCCGCGCTGAGCAGCAGCGGCGTCGGCGCCGGCCGGGGTCCCGGCCTCTTCGGCGTCCTGTCGATCGTCCGACTGCGCTCCACCGAGCTCGACCAGCACGAGGTCGCCCACTACGTCGCCGCCCTGGCGCTGGGCCCGCTCGGCGGCCGGGGCGACGGCGCGCCCACCCTGACCGCCGCGCTCGTGGCGCTGGTCGTCGCGGTGATGTGGGCCGCCGGGCACCTCCGCCTGCCGTGCCGTTATCGCCAACACCTCATCGCTATAGACATCGGGGTCACCGACGAGCCGACCCTCGTCGGCCACCTGGAGGCCCTGCTGGGCGCTCGCGTGCACCAGGTGACCGTGCAGCGCGTCGAGCTGGTCAACGACACCACCTGGGTCGACGTCCGGTTCGAGCAGCTCCCCGAGCGGGCGTCCGCGGCCGTCGCGGCAGAGGCGCGGCCACCCTGGACCCCACCGTCCCCGAGGGCATCGTCGTCCCCGTCGTCGCCCCCGACGGCACGGTGCTGGCCACCTGCACCACCCAGGTCGAGTCCTCCTCGCTGGTGTACTCCTCGGCCGACGTCCAGAGCGGCGGCGAGTACACCGTGGTCGGCGGCGGCACCGCCTCCGGCGAGGAGGTGGGCGGCCTGACGGACGAGGGGACGCCGGTGACGACGAGCTCGTGACCGCCACCGCGGGGGAGGCGCTCGCGGGCGGCCCGGGCGGCGGGCAGGGGGAGGGGTGTGCCGAGCACGAGGACGCGCAGGCGCGAGGGATGGGCGTCCGGTCGGCTCCTGCCCGCGGGTCCACAGCTGTGCCGTGGGACGTTGACAGCTTCGTCACAGGGAGAGGCGCCATCCTGGTGGCGAAGGCCGGAGAGCCCGGCCGCCGGACAAGGAGTCTCCCGTGCGCAAGAAGATCGTCCTCGCCACCACCGCCGGTGCGCTGACCCTGACCGGCCTGGCCTTCGCGGTGCCCGCGATGGCCGAGGAGGACCCTGCCTCGACGACCACGGAGACCTCCGCCGAGGACCGCATCCGCGACGCCCTGGAGGACCTGGTCACCGACGGCTCGATCACCCAGGAGCAGGCCGACGAGGTGGCCACCACGCTCGGCGACGCCGGCTTCGGCGGCCACGGCTGGTGGCACGGCGGCGGCGACCTCTCCGTCGTAGCCGAGACGCTGGGCCTGAGCGAGGACGAGCTGCGCACCGCCCTGGAAGCCGACGGGGCCAGCCTGGCCAGCGTGGCCGAGTCCCAGGGCGTGGCCGTCGAGGACCTCGTCGCCGCGCTCACCGCGGCCGTCCAGGAGCGCATCGCCGCCGCCGTGGAGGACGGCCGGCTCACGCAGGAGCAGGCCGACGAGCGGACCGCCGACCTCGAGACCTGGATCACCGAGCGGGTGAACGCGACCGACGCCGACGACGACGGGTGGCGCGGCGGTCGCGGTGGCCCCTGGTGGGGCCACGACGGCGACGACGACTGACGTCGGCTCCCCATCCCGGCCGGCGACCCCGGCCGACCGTCCCGTACGCCGAGCGGCGTCGCCCCGTCCCGGGCGGCGCCGCTCGGCCGTTCCTGCCGCCGGATCCGGGCTGGACGAGTCCCGGTGCGTGAGGTTAGCCTCGCCTCACCGGAACCCGAGGGGGCGGATGTGGGACTGCGACTGCCGGTCGGCGACGTGACCGTGCTGCTGGGGCCGCCCGGCGCCCGGCGCGGCGTCATGAGCGCGCTCGACGACGCCAGCGGCCGCTGCGCCTCCGGGCACGCCTCGGTGCGGGTGCACCGGCTGGCCGCCCACGCCAGCGACGGCGTCCACGAGCGGCTCGACGCGATCGAGGCCGTCGCCGGCCAGGGCGCCACGATCGTGCTCGTCGACCGCTTCACCGACGGGCTGGCCGCCCCCGATCGCCGCCGCCTGCTGGCCGCGCTGCGGCCGGTGGCCACCGCGGGCCGCGCGGTCCTGGTCGACGACGCCGACCCGGTCGCCGCCCTGGCCGTGGCCGACGGTGCGCTGCGCGCCGACCCCGCGGGCGGGCTGGCTCCCGAGCCGCTCGGGATCGACGCCCTGGCCTCCTAGGGGACCCCGGCGCCCCGGCGCCTCACGTGCTCGGCGCGGGACCCGCTGCCGGGTCAGGGCCTAGCGGGCCTCGTAGGTCAGGCAGTCGGCCGCGTCGGCCTCGGGCCCGACGCTGATCCCCGGGGCGGTGCACTCGAGCTTGTCGTTGTGCCTGCAGTCGGAGCGGTGGCAGGCGCCGACCATCCCGTTGCGGGTCATCCCGCCGCGGAAGCTGATCTCCACGAAGGTCCCGCAGTGGGCGTGGTCGCCGCCGACGGTGATGGCCCCGGCGTGGCAGTTGTGCTCGGAGTTGTAGGAGCAGCTGCTCACTGCGCAGTCCTGCACCGAGGGCATGTCCTGGAGAGAGGTCATGCGTCTGAGGCTGGCAGGTCCCCGACGAGCCCGCCAGCCAACTGAGGCTTGCCTGACCTGCGCCGACGGCCTCCGCCGGGGTCCCCGCCGGAGTCCCCGACAGGCCCCGCGCACCGGGGCCGGCGGGCACGTTCGGCGCCTCCCGGTCGTCTTCCCAGCGACCGCCCAGCGGCCTCCCGGCTCCCGCCGAGGACGGCAGAGCACCGTGGCCGTCAGGAGGTGGGGGAGATGACCGGGTCGACCGGGGCGCTGCCGCGCCCGGGCCTGTCCGAGCCCGTGCCGGACGCGCCCGCGCTGGTGGTGGTCGGCGGGCTGCCCGGCAGCGGGAAGACCACGCTGCTGCGCCGCGTGCTCGCCCGCGACGTGCCCGGCGTCGTCGGCGTGGACTCCGAGCAGGTCGCCGAGCGGCTGCGCGGGGCCGCGGCGCTCCTGCCCTACCGCCTGCTGCGCCCGCTGGTGCACGGCGCGCACCGCCTGCGCGCCCTGCGGGTCCTCGCCGGGCCGGTGCCGGTCGTCGTCCTCACCGACCCCTGGACCAGCCCGTGGTGGCGCTGGGCCGTGCTCCGGGTCGCGCGGCGCGCCGGCCGCGCGGTGCGACTGGTGCTGCTGGACACCTCGCCGGAGGACGCCGCCGACGGCCAGCGGGTCCGCGGCCGGGCGATCCCGCCCGGGCGGATGCGCCGGCACGCCGCCCGGTGGGAGCACGTGCAGCAGGCGCTGGCGGAGGCCGCCGGGCCCGGCGGGGCCGACGACGTCCTCGTCGTCGACCGGGAGCAGGCCGCGCGCATCCCCCTCGGCGAGGTCCTGGGCCGGATCGACGGCTGAGCGTCAGCTCCCCTGCGGGGCGAGGCCCAGCGCCCGCTCCAGCAGCCGGAACCGGTACACGGCGGTGAGGATCGCGAACCACAGCAGCAGCGCCGGCAGCACGGTGCGGAAGACCGGGTCGGCGGCGTCGGTGAGGCCGAAGTAGCTGGTGAGCACCGGCACGAACAGCAGCGCGGTGAACGCCACGACCAGCCCCACCACGAGCAGCGCCGGGCGCCGGTCGCCGTCGGGGCGGGTCCACGAGGCGAAGAACCGGTTCGGCGGGCGCAGGAACAGGATGAGCAGGAACGCTGCGTAGGACACGAACGTCGACAGCCCCGTCTGCGCGCCGATGGTGGCCGCGGCCTCGGCGAACCCGACGTCGCTGGAGGACACGCCGGTGTAGCGCTCGAAGTCGGCGATGCCGTCGGCGGGCACGTGGTCGCTGCTGAAGAACCCGAGGACCCCGGTGTAGAGCGTGGCGTACACGGCGACGCCGCCGGCCGCGGTGACCACCATCGCCGGGACCACGAAGCGCCACAGCGTGGTGAGCAGCTGGGGGTCCGGGCGCTTCGGGCGGGCCCAGGTGGTGAGGAACAGCGTGGGGACGCCGACGGTGAGCAGCGTGAGCCCGACCTGCGCGGGGGAGTAGGGGAAGCCGAGTCCCAGCATGGTGACGGCGACGATCACCAGGCCCTGGGTGCCGACCCGGGCGAGGAAGACCTGCATCGAGGTCCCGATGCCGGTGATGATCCGGCGGCCCTCCCGCTGCGCGGGCAGGAGGGCGCCGATCGCGTCCTCGGTGAGCACGATGTCGGCCACGTCGCGGGTCACCGCGCTGCCGCTGCGCATGGCCACGCCGACCTGCGCCCGCTTGAGCGCACGGGCGTCGTTGACCCCGTCGCCGATCATCGCGACGTAGCGGCCCTGCCGGCGCAGCGAGTCGACCAGCCGTTCCTTCTGCTCGGGGGCGACCCGGCCGAACACCGCGGTGCGCGCCACGAGCGCGTCGAGCTCCGGGTCGGACAGGGCGGCGAGCTCGGCGCCGGTCGCCGGCTCCCCGGCGGCCAGCCCGGCCTGCCGCGCCAGGGCCGCGACGGTCAGCGGGTCGTCGCCGGAGACCACCTTCAGGTCGATGCCGTCGGCGGCGAACCGGGCGATCGTCTCAGGCACGCCGGGGCGCAGCTCGTCGGCCAGCACGACGACGGCCAGCGGCTCGAGGGCGGGCAGGCGGGAGCGGCCGGCGTCGTCGCGCAGCGGCGCCGCGGGGTCGACGGGGCGGGCGGCGACCAGCACCCGCAGGCCCTGCGACGTCCGCGCGGTGACGGCCTCGGTCAGCGGCGCTCCGGACAGCGCCGGTGCGAGGCTGTCCGGCGCGCCCAGCACCAGCACGCCGTCGTCGGTGCGCACCGCGCTCCACCGCAGCGCCGAGGAGAACGGGACCTCCTCCCGCACCGGCCGTTCCTCGCCGGGCAGCGCCGCCGCCAGGGCCGCGGTGGTCAGGTTCGCCGCGGCGGTGCTGCGGGCCGCCGTCCCGACGAGGCGCTCCACCTCCGCCGCCGGCAGCGACCCGACCGGCACGACCTCGGCCAGGCTGAGCCGGCCGGTGGTGAGCGTGCCGGTCTTGTCGGTGCAGACGACGTCGACGTTGCTGATCGACTCCACGGCGTTGACCTGCTGCACGAGCGCGCCGTCGCGGGCGCTCGCGGCGGCGCCGATGGTGTAGGCCAGCGCGACGAGGAAGAACAGGCCGTAGGGCACCAGGCCGGACAGCACGGCGGTGGTCTGCACGACCCGCACCAGCGAGAAGCCCTCGAGCGCGGCCTGCAGCAGGATCGTCGCGCTCATCAGCCCGACCAGCACCATCACCAGCCGCACGACGAAGTCGATCCTCCGCTGCAGCGGGGTGGCGTCGGTGCTCACCCGCCGCACGTCGGCGGTCAGCCGGGAGGCGTAGCTCGCCGCGCCGACGTCCCGGGCCAGCTGCCACCCCTCGCCCCCGGCGCAGAAGCTGCCCGACAGCAGGTCGTCGCCCGGGCCCCGGGGCAGCGCCTCGGACTCGCCGGTGAGCAGCGACTCGTCGACCTCCACGGCGCCCTCGAGCAGCGGGCCGTCGACGACCACCTGGTCGCCGGGGCGCACGTGCAGCACGTCGCCGCGCACGACCTCGTCGGGGACCACCTCGACGTCGCGGCCGTCGCGGACCACCGTCACCCGGCCGCGGGAGAGCAGCTGCAGCCGGTCGAGCTTGCGCCGCGCGCGGATCTCCTGGACGGCGCTGATCGCCGCGTTGACCAGGCCCAGGCCGACGCTGGTGACCGCGTCGCTGTAGCGGCCCAGCGCCAGCAGCGCGGCGCCGATGGTGAACAGCACGGTGTTGAAGAAGTTGAAGACGTTGGTGCGCACGATCCTCGCGTAGCCGCGGGTGGAGCCGCGCGGGGCGGCGTTGCCCTCCCCGCGGCGGTACCGCGCCTGGGCCTCGGCCTGGGTCAGGCCCCAGCTCGGAGCTGCGGTGCCGGTGTCGCGAGGGGTCCCCGTCTGCTGCACGGTAGGAACCCTGACAGGCCGCACCGGTCGCAGCGCGGTGGCGGGCCGGGCGTCCAGCCGGTTCCATCCCGCCGTCCAGGTGATCCCCAGCCGCCGCGCGGACTCTGGCCGCCATGACGAGTGGTCCCCGCAGGCGGTGGTCGCTGCGGACCCGGCTGCTGTGGGCGTTCCTCGTGCCCCTGGCGGTGGTCCTGGCCGTCGTCGGGGTCGTGGCCACCACCGCCGTCCGCGGGGAGCTCGTCGACCAGGTCGACACCCGGTTGGCCGCCGCCGTCGCCCGCTCGGCGTCGGCCGACCGCGCGCCCGGCGGCGGGTACGGCCAGGACGGCGGTGCCCAGGGCGGCGGTGCTCAGGGCGGCGGTGCCCAGGACGGGGACGGGCCGGACTTCCTGCTCGCCCCCGGCCAGGGCGACGGCACGCTCGGCGCCCGCGTCGAGGACGGCACGGTCACCGAGGCCGCCGTCATCGACGTCGACGGCGACGGCGAGCGGCTGACGGCATCCCAGACCGCCGCGCTGGCCCGCGCGCTGGCCGCGGTGCCCGCCGACGGCGTCGCGCGCACCGTGGACCTCGGCGGCCGGGGGGACTACCGCGTCGTCGCCACACCGGCCGGGGGCGGCGAGGCGATCGTCACCGGCCTGCCGCTGGCCTCCGCCGAGGCCGCGGTGCTGCGCCTGGTCGTCGTCGGGGTGGCCGCCGGGCTGCTCGGGCTGCTCGCCGCGGGCGCCGTCGGGACGGTCGTCGTCGGCCGCACGCTGCGCCCGCTGCACCGGGTGGCCGCCACCGCCGGCCGCGTCGCCGCCCTGCCGCTGTCCAGCGGCGAGGTGCGGCTGCCCGACCGGGTGCCGCCGGCCGACACCGACCCGCGCACCGAGGTCGGCCGGGTCGGCGCGGCGCTCAACCGGCTGCTGGACTCGGTGGAGTCGGCCATCGCCGCCCGGCAGGCCTCGGAGACGCGGCTGCGCCGGTTCGTCGCCGACGCCAGCCACGAGCTGCGCACCCCGGTCACGTCCATCCGGGGGTACACCGAGCTGGTCCGCCGGCGCGGCGGCCTGCCCGAGGACGTCGACGCCCCGCTGCGCCGGGTGGAGGCGGAGGCGGTGCGCATGTCCGGGCTGGTCGACGACCTGCTCCTGCTGGCCCGCCTCGACGCCGGCCGGGAGCTGGTGGCCGGCGAGGTCGACCTCACCGGGCTGGTCCTCGACGCGGTCAGCGACGCGCACGCCGCCGGGCCGGACCACCGGTGGCGGGTCGACCTGCCCGGCGCCGCCGTCCTCGTCCCCGGGGACACCGCGCGGCTGCACCAGGTGCTGGCCAACCTGCTGGCCAACGTGCGCACGCACACGCCGGCCGGGACGACGGCGACCACCCGGCTGCGTGCCGAGGACGGGCACGCCGTGCTCGAGGTCGCCGACGACGGCCCGGGCATCCCCGCCGACCTGGTGGGCGGGGTGTTCGAGCGCTTCGCCCGCGGCGACTCCTCGCGCTCGCGGGCCGGCGGCAGCACCGGCCTCGGCCTGGCGATCGTGCAGGGCGTCGTCACCGGGCACGGCGGCACGGTCGGCGTCGACAGCGTCCCGGGCCGGACCGTCGTCACGGTGCGGCTGCCGGGTGCCACGGTGGCCGAGCCCGACCCCGACGTGGACGTCCCGGCCGAGGACGCCGACACGGCCGCGGGGGCAGCCACGATCAGGTGACCTGATCGTGGCGCGTCCTCCCCGGCCGCCCACCGTGGGGGAGGACGCGCTGCGGCGAGGGAGGACGAGGGTGGACCCACCGGAGCGGCCCGGCGGGTCAGGCGGGCACGAGCCGCCGGCAGTCGGGGCAGGGGTCGGCCGAGCCGAGCCCGCGGCGCCCGGACCACGCACCCTGGACGACGGCGACCGGCGTCCCGCACGCGGCCACCCACGGCGGCGGGCCGTCGGCGGCCTGCCGCGGGACGGCGTGTGCCCGGTCGCTCTCCTGGTCCCGGCCCGCCGCGTGGCCGCCGGCTGCGCTCGTCACCACGCCAGTCTCGCCCCAGCGCGCGACCCCGGCCTCGACCCGCTCACCACCTCCACGGACCACACCGAGGACCACTGCGTGAAGTCCTTCGGCCCCGGCCAGGAGGCCCGGACGGGCAACGCCTGGGAGGCCTACCGCGCGCCGCGCGGCCGACCCTCCCGGCCGCGCCGTCCGGGCACCGCACGCCGCCCGCGGGGAGCACCCCGCGGGCGGCGTGCGGCGTCCGGGTCCGGGACGCGCCTGCGCGCGCCATGCTGTCCGGCGTGACCGCCCCGTCCACCCCGCTGCCGTGGTTCCCGGCAGCCGAGGCGCCCGGCGGGACGACCGTGCCGGTCCGGCGACCGGCCGCCGGCGCGCTCGACCGGCTGGTGCTCGACCCCGCGGCGGTCTCCCTGGCCGGCCCGCGCGGGGAGGACCAGGACGCCGGCTGGGCCGGACCGGCGCTGCTCGTCGTCGCCGACGGGGTCGGCGGCGGATCGGGGGGAGCGCAGGCCGCCCGCCTGGCCGTCGACGAGGTCAGCCGGCGGGCCGCCGCGGCGCGCGAGACCGGCGCCGACGCCGCACCCGACGCGGGCCTGGCCGCGGCGGTCGCCGCCGCCGACGCCGCCATCCGCGCCGCCGCCGCGGGCGACCGCGCCCTGACCGGCATGGCCACCACGTGCACCGCCGCCGTCCTCACCCGCGACGGCCGCGTCGTCGTCGCGCACGTCGGCGACAGCCGCGCGCACCTGCTCCGGGGCGGCGTCCTCACCCGGCTGACCACCGACCACACCCTGGTGCAGGCCCTCGTCGCCTCCGGGGAGCTCACCGCCGAGGAGGCCGCGGTCTCACCGATGCGCTCGGTGCTGCTGCGCGCGCTCGGCGGGTCGGCCGACCCCGGGCCCGCCGACCTGCTCGCCGTCCGCGCGGAACCGGGCGACCGCCTGCTGGTGTGCTCCGACGGCCTGTCCGGGGTCGTGCCGGCCGACACCCTGCAGCGGGTGCTCACCGCCGAGCGGCGCCCCGCGGCCGCCGCCGCCCGGCTGCTCCTCGCCGCGCTGGCGGCCGGCACCAGGGACGACGTCACCGCGGCCGTCGGCGACGTCATCCCCGCCGGCTGGGCGAGCACCAGCGCGCAGGTGGTCGTCGGCTCCGCCGCGCCGCCGCCGGGCTGACCCGGCGCGCCCGGGGGTCTTGCCCGGGCCACGCGGCGGGAGGCAGGGTGTGACACGAGACACATCCCGTGACCGACCCGGGAGGCCCCCGTGCCCGACCCAGCAGTCGACAGGACCGATCCCGAGGGCGGTGGACCCGGCCGCCCGGCCGGGCACGAGCGGCCGGGCGGCCTCCGTGGCTAGGGACGTCGTCCCCGCGCCGGCCCCGCGCGAGCCCGCCCGGGTCCGCAACGTGGCGCTGGTCGGCCACGCCGGCGCCGGCAAGACGACCCTCGCCGAGGCCCTGCTCGTGGCCACCGGCGCCCTGCCGCGCATGGGCCGGGTCGAGGAGGGCACCACCTGCCTCGACAGCGACGACGTCGAGGTCCGCCAGCAGCGCTCGGTCACCCTGGGCGTGGCCACCGTCGAGCACGCCGGCACCCGCATCACCCTGCTCGACACCCCGGGCAGCCCCGACTTCGTGGGCGAGCTGCGGGCCGGGCTGCGCGCCGCGGACGCCGCGCTGTTCGTCGTCTCCGCCGTCGGCGGCGTGGACGCGGCCACCGTCCAGCTGTGGGGGGAGTGCGCGGCGGTCGGCATGCCGCGCGCCGTCGTGGTCACCCAGCTCGACCGCGCCCGCGCCGACGTCGAGGAGACCGTGCGGCTGTGCCGGCAGGAGCTCGGCGACGGCGTGGCATCGCTGCACCTGGTCGCCCGCGGCCCCGGCGGCTCGGTGAGCGGGCTGGTCTCGCTGCTCGAGCCGCACGTCGACGACGACACGCCGGGCCTGGAGGAGGCCGACCGGCTGCGCGCGGAGCTCATCGAGGGCGTCATCGGCGAGAGCGAGGACGAGACCCTCATGGACCGCTACCTCGCCGGGGAGGAGCTGTCGGTCACCGACCTCGTCGCCGACCTGGAGACCGCCGTCGCCCGCGGCTCGTTCCACCCCGTGCTGTGCGTGGCCCCGCTGGCCGGGATCGGCGTGACCGAGCTGCTCGACCTGCTCGTGGCGGCCTTCCCGTGTCCCTGCGAGCACGGCTGCCCGCCGGTCACCCGTCCGGACGGCCGCCCGGCGCCGGCGCTGACCTGCGACCCCGGCGGCCCGCTGGTGGCCGAGGTGGTCAAGACGACGACCGACCCCTACCTCGGCCGCGTCTCCCTGCTGCGGGTGTTCTCCGGCACGCTCACCCCCGACACCCCGGTGCACGTGTCCGGCCACGGCGGCGCGGAGCGCGGTCACCCCGACCACGACGCCGACGAGCGCGTCGGAGCGGTCTCCTCCCCGCTGGGGGCGGTGCTGCGGCCGGTCCCGTCCGCCCCGGCCGGCGACGTCTGCGCGGTGGTCCGGCTGACCTCGGCCGAGACCGGCGACACGCTGTCCTCGCCCGGCGACCCCCGGCTGGTCCCGCCGTGGGAGCTGCCGGTGCCCCAGCACCCGGTCGCGGTCGAGGCCGCCTCGCGCAGCGACGAGGACCGGCTGGGCCCGGCGCTGGCCCGGCTGGCCGCCGAGGACCCGACGCTGCGCGTCGAGCGCTCCCGCGACACCGGGCAGCTGCTGCTGTGGTGCGTGGGGGAGGCCCACGGCGAGGTGCTGCTCGAGCGGCTGCGCACCCGGCACGGCGTGGCCGTGACGACGGTGCCGGTGCGGGTGCCGATGGTCGAGACCCTCGGCGGCCCGGCCCGCGCCACCGGCCGGCTGGTCAAGCAGTCCGGCGGCCACGGCCAGTACGCCGTCGTGGTGGTGGAGGCCGAGCCCGGGCCGCCGGGGTCGGGCATCTCCTTCGAGCAGCGGGTGGTGGGCGGCGCGGTGCCCTCGCAGTACCACGGCAGCGTGGAGAAGGGGATCCGCGCGCAGGCCGCCAATGGGGTCAACGGCGACCGGCCGCTGGTCGACGTCCGGTTCGTGCTCGTCGACGGCAAGGCGCACTCGGTGGACTCCTCCGACGCCGCCTTCCAGTCCGCGGGGGCGCTTGCGGTGCGGGAGCTGGCCGCGGCGGCGGGCACGAAGGTGCTCGAACCGTGGTGCGAGGTCGAGGTCGTCGTCCCGGCCGAGCACGTCGGCGCGGTGATGAGCGACCTCTCCGCCCGCCGCGCCCGGGTCACCGGCAGCGACGCCGACCCCACCCGCGACCGCACCACCGTCCGCGCGGAGGTGCCCGAGGTGGAGCTGCTCGGCTACGCGGGGGCACTGCGCTCGGTCAGCCACGGCACCGGCTCCTTCAGCCGGCGGCCGCTGGGTCACGAGCCGGCGCCGGCGTCACTGGTCGCCGTCCCCGCCTGAGCGGCCCGTCCCGGGCACCGCCGCGAGCCCGCGGCGGGGGAGGGTGGAGTCCGGGACGGTGCGCCGCGGCCGGTCGTCGGCGGGGGACACTAGCCTCGGGCACGGTGTGCAGCGGGGTGGAGGTGCAGTGACGTCGTCGCAGGGGCGCTCGGCCGCCGTCCCGGCGTCCCCGGGACGGCCGGCGCCCGGCACGCCGCCGGTGCCCGACCGCAACGAGCTCCCCGACCGCGTGTGGACGGTGCCCAACGCGCTGTCAGTGCTGCGGCTGCTCGGCGTCCCGCTGTTCCTGTGGCTGCTGCTGGGCCCCGAGGCCGACGGCTGGGCGGTGGTCGTCCTGATGGTCTCCGGCGTCACCGACTGGGCCGACGGCAAGCTCGCCCGCGTCCTCGGCCAGTCCAGCCGGCTGGGCGCGCTGCTCGACCCGGCCGCCGACCGGCTCTACATCGTCGCGACGCTGATCGCCTTCGTGCTGCGCGACGTCGTGCCGCCGTGGCTGGTCGCGGTGCTGGTGGGCCGCGAGCTCGTCCTCGGCGTCGCGCTCCTGGTCCTGCGCCGGCACGGCTACCCGCCGCTGCAGGTGCACTACCTGGGCAAGGCGGCCACCTTCATCCTCCTCTACGCCTTCCCGCTGCTGCTGCTGGCCGACGGCGGCGGTGCGTGGACCGGCGTCGTCCAGCCGGTGGCGTGGGCACTGACCATCTGGGGCAGCGCGCTCTACGTGCTGGCCGGCGTGCTCTACGTCGTCCAGGTGCTCGGTCTGGTGCGCGCCGAGCGGGCGGCCGGCCCGGTCCGCGCCGGTGCCGCGGCCGGCTCCGCGCCGTGACCGCGCCCCGGCCGGGTGCGCCCGGTCGTGGCGGCCCGCGCTCGATGGGCGCCTCGCTGCTCGACCAGGTGCTCGCCGAGACCCTCGACCCCGCCTACGCCCGCGCCGCCGCGGCGCGCACGGCCCGCGCCGACGCCGGCGAGCCGCCGCACGCCGCGTGGCGCCGCCGCGGGGCGCCCGCGGCCGTCGCGCTGACCATGGCCGCGGCCGGCCTGCTCGCCGCCGTCACCTACGCCCAGGCCGCGTCCGGCGAGGAGGGCCGCGAGGAGGTCCGCACGGCGCTGGTCACGGAGATCCAGACCCAGTCCGACACCGCCGACGACCTCGTCGCCGAGCTCGAGTCGCTGCGCGGGCAGACGGCCGACGCGCGGGAGGCGGCCCTGGCCGCCAGCGCCGAGGGCCAGCGCGCCATCGACGACCTCGACGCCGCCGAGCAGGCCGCCGGCCTGGTCGCGGTGACCGGTCCCGGGCTGCTGGTCACCCTGGCCAACGCCGAGCCCGACGCCGACGCCGACCCGGTGGGCGGCGCCGAGGAGGACACCCGCGGCCGGGTCCAGGACGGCGACCTGCAGCTGGTCGTCAACGCGCTGTGGGCCGCCGGCGCCGAGGCGGTCGCCATCAACGGCCAGCGGCTGGGCCCCACCACCGCCATCCGCTTCGCCGGGGAGGCGGTCCTCGTCGACTTCCGGCCGGTCGCCAACCCCTACGAGATCAACGCCATCGGCGACCCGGACGAGCTCCGGTCGCGGTTCCTGGCCAGCCCCGAGGTCAACGCCCTGGCCGTCATCTCGGAGTCCTTCGGCCTGCGTTTCGAGTTCGCCCAGGAGGACGAGCTGTCCGTGCCCGCCGGGGGAGTCCCCGAGCTGCGATCCGCCGTCCCGTCCGCCGGCCGGCCGGCGGAGGCCGCCGCCACCGGCACGGGGGGCTGAGCGGTGCTCCCCGTCATCGGCCTGGCGGTCGGCATCGCCCTCGGCCTGTTCTTCGACCCGACCGTGCCGCTGTGGCTGCAGCCCTACCTGCCGATCGCCGTGGTGGCCGCCCTCGACGCGGTCTTCGGCGGCGCCCGGGCCCGGCTCGACGGGATCTTCGACGCCAAGGTGTTCGTCATCTCGTTCGTGTCGAACGTCGTCGTCGCCGGGCTGATCGTCTTCCTCGGCGACCAGCTCGGGGTGGGCGCGCAGCTGTCCACGGCGGTCGTCGTCGTCCTCGGCATCCGCATCTTCGGCAACGCCGCGGCCATCCGCCGGCACCTGTTCCGGGCATGAGCGACGACCCGCGTCCCGCGGAGGGCGCCGAGCAGCCCCGGCCGGCCACGGCGGAGGAGCCGCCCGCGGAGGAGCCGCGCGTCGAGGAGTCCGCTGCGGAGGAGTCCGCTGCGGAGGGGCCGTTCGCGGAGGAGCCGGTCGCGGAGGAGCCTCCTGCCGAGGAGCCCGCGGTGGGCGTCGCGCCGCCCGGCCCGTCGCGCCGCCGCCAGCGGCGGGTGGCCGGCGCGCTGATCGCCGTGCTCACCGTCCTGCTCGGCTTCGCCATCGCGGTGCAGGTGCGCAGCACCGGCACCGGCCAGGCGCTCGCAGGCGCCCGCGAGGAGGAGCTGGTCGCCATCCTGGACGACCTCGACGCCCAGGAAGCCCGGCTGCGGCAGCAGATCGCCGACCAGCGCGCGGCCCTGCGGGAGCTGTCGGACACCGACAGCCGCTCCGCCGCCGCCCTCGAGAACGCCGCCGAGCGCGCCGAGGCCCTGGCGATCCTCAACGGGACCGTCGCCGCCGAGGGCCCCGGCCTGGTCATGACCATCCGCGACCCCGAGGGACGGGTGCGCGTCGCCGACCTGCTCGACGCCATCCAGGAGCTGCGCGGCGCCGGCGCGGAGACCCTGCAGATCGACGGCGTCCGGGTGGGCGTGTCCACCGCCGTCACCGGCGTGCCGGGTGACCTGCAGATCGACGGCCGGCCGGTCGCCGCCCCCTACGAGGTCGTCGTCATCGGCTCGCCGCCGGACCTGCAGACCGCGATGGGCATCCCCGGCGGCGTGGTGGACCGGGTCGGCCGGCAGGGCGGCACCGTCGACATCGAGCAGCGCGACCGGGTCGTCGTCGACGCGTTGCGGCCCCTGGACGAGCCTCAATACGCTCAGCCGCAGACCGAGTGAGGACGACCCTGGAGACCTGCCGCATGACGACCACCCCGGACGACCGCCGCTACACCGACCAGCACGAGTGGGCGCTCGTGCAGGGGACCGAGGGGGCGGGGACGGTCGTCCGGGTGGGCATCACCGACCACGCGCAGGACGCCCTGGGCGACATCGTCTTCGTGCAGCTGCCCGCCGTGGGGGAGGAGGTGGCCCCGGGCAACCCGATCGGCGAGGTCGAGTCGACCAAGTCGGTCTCCGACGTCTACTCGCCGGTGGCCGGGGTCGTCTCGGCGGTCAACGAGGTGCTCACCGACACCCCCGAGACGGTCAACGCCGACCCCTACGGCGCGGGCTGGCTGGTCGAGATCACCGTGACCGGGGACGACGGCGACCCGACCGCCGACCTGCTCGACTCAGCCGCCTACCAGGCGCTGGTCGACGCGACCTGACCGCCCCCGGGTCCCCCGGCCCCCCCGGGGCGGTGCCTATGCTGCCCCTCGGGAACCGGCTCCGGCCGGCCCGCCGGGACAGCTGTGACGTCGCGCTGACGCCTGGTTGACCCTCGGGACGACCGCTGGTTCCATGACCCACGGCCCGCCGTGCCCGGCACGGCGGCCGACCCACGACGGACTGCCCGGTCCGTCGTCCGCCGGCCGCCCGCGGCAGACCCCCTCGCCCGCGGCGGTGCCCCCTGCACCGGAGGAGACAGACGTGCACTGCACTCGCTGTGGCCACGACAACCCCGAGGGCAGTCGCTTCTGCGCGCAGTGCGGCGCCGCCCTCTCCCAGGAGCGCGTCGGCGAGTCGACCAGCGTCATCCCGAAGGTCGGCGGGGAGGACTCCGGCGAGGTCCCCGAGGTGTCCGAGCCGGCCGCCGACGCGCACCTCGGCGCCGTCGAGTCGCTGCCGGCCGGGTCGGCCCTGCTGGTCGTCAAGCGCGGCCCCAACGCCGGCAGCCGCTTCCTGCTCGACCAGGACGTCACCACAGCCGGGCGCCACCCCGACAGCGACATCTTCCTCGACGACGTGACCGTCAGCCGCCGGCACGTGGAGTTCCACCGCGAGGGCGGCGGCTTCTCCGTGCACGACGTGGGCAGCCTCAACGGCACCTACGTCAACCGCGAGCCGGTCGACGTCGCGACCCTGGCCGGCGGTGACGAGGTGCAGATCGGCAAGTTCCGCCTCGTCTACCTGACCGGCCCCCGCACCGGCGAGCCCGCCGCCCGCTGAGCCGGTGCCCGGAGCGCGTGCCGGCGCGTCCGGGGACGACGCCGCCGGCGTCCACGCACCCCGCCTGACCATCGGCGCGGTGCTGGCCGCCCTCCGCGACGACTTCCCGGACGTGACGATCAGCAAGATCCGGTACCTGGAGAGCGAGGACCTGGTCCACCCGCAGCGGACCCCCTCGGGGTACCGGAAGTTCTCCCGGGCCGACGTCGACCGGCTGCGGTACGTGCTGACCGCGCAGCGGGACCACTACCTCCCGCTGCGCGTCATCAAGGAGCACCTCGACGCGCTCGACCGCGGGCTGCCGCTGCCGGGCACCGGTCCGGCGGTGCCGCCGCCGGCGCCGGGGCCGGACCGGCCGCGGCAGGGCACGGACGGCGAGCCCGCGGAGGCCGCCGTGCCCCCGCTGACGCCCGACGAGTTCGCGCGCGCCGCCGGCCTGGACCGCGACCAGCTGGCCGACTGCGTGCAGTTCGGGCTGCTCGCGCCCGATGCCGACGGGCGTCACCCGGCCGGCGACCTGCCCATCGCGCAGGCCGCCGCGGGCCTGGCCCGGCACGGGTTCGAGCCGCGCCACCTGCGGGCGTTCCGCACCGGCGCCGAGCGGGAGGCGGGGCTGGTCGAGCAGCTGGTCGCGCCGGTGCTGCGGTCGCGCTCGGAGGACGCCCGCGCCCGCGCCACGGAGAAGCTCGCGGAGCTCGCGGCACTGTCGGCGCAGCTGCACCGGGCCCTGCTCGAAGCACGCCTCCGGGACCTCCTGCGCCCATGAGTCCGGCGTACGGTGGAGGGGCTGCCGGACCGGCCGCCCCGCGGTCCCGCCCCGGCGCCCACCCGTACCGCCGCAGCTGAGGGAGCAACACCGTGCAGGAACTCAGAGTCGTCGGGGTCCGGGTCGAGCTGCCCGGCAACCAGCCGATCCTGCTGCTCAAGGAGACGCAGGGCGAGCGCTACCTGCCCATCTGGATCGGTGCGGTCGAGGCCGCCGCGATCGCCTTCGAGCAGCAGGGCGTGCGCCCCGCGCGGCCGATGACCCACGACCTGCTGCGCGAGGTCGTCCGCACGCTGGGTGCCGAGCTCGAGGCGGTCAACATCACCGAGATGCGCGACGGCATCTACATCGCCGAGCTGGTGTTCGGCGACGACCGGGTGGTCAGCGCCCGCCCGTCGGACGCCGTCGCCCTCGCCGTCCGCACCGGCGCGCCGATCTACGGCGCCGAGGACCTGCTCGACGAGGTCGGGATCGAGATCCCCGACGAGCAGGAGGACGAGGTCGAGAAGTTCCGCGAGTTCCTCGACCAGATCTCGCCCGAGGACTTCGGCGCCGGGTCCGGTTCCGGCGGGGCGTGAGCCCCACGGGGCGGCGGTGCCCCCGGCGGTGCTCCGCGCGGGAACGCCCGGGGCGGCCGGGACCCCACCCGCCTCGTCCGTCACACGCGTCCCGACCCGCGCGCCTCGGCTGCACGCCGGTGCCGCGAGTGCCGATACCACCCCCTCGGGGTGAGTGGGGCGACACGCCGCCCAGGTCAGTTGACCGCCCTGGGGGCCCGGCTTACGGTCGCGGACGACACCGGTGTTGCTCCTGTGACCACGCAGGCGACGCCGGACGACCGCCGCGCCCGTGGCGGGACGCGAAGGAGGACGCTGACGTGAGCGACCAGAGCGAGGGCTCCCAGGGTCAGCTCTTCAGCGACGCCGCCGTGGGTGCGACGGACTACGACGAGGTCGACAGCGACCTGGTCGGGTACCGCGGCCCCACGGCGTGTGCCGCCGCCGGGATCACCTACCGCCAGCTGGACTACTGGGCCCGTACCGGCCTGGTCGCCCCCTCGGTCCGCAGTGCGACCGGGTCGGGCACCCAGCGGCTCTACTCGTTCCGCGACATCCTGGTCCTCAAGGTGGTCAAGCGACTGCTGGACACCGGGGTCTCGCTGCAGAACATCCGCAAGGCCGTCGACCACCTGCGCAACCGCGGCATCAAGGACCTCGCCAACGTCACGCTGTTCTCCGACGGGGCGACGGTCTACGAGTGCACCTCGGCCGAGGAGGTCGTCGACCTGCTCGCCGGCGGCCAGGGGGTGTTCGGCATCGCCGTCTCCGGCGCGCTGCGCGAGCTCTCCGGTGAGCTGGCCGAGCTGCCCGCCGAGCGTCTCGACGGCGCACCGCTGCACGCCGCGGAGGACGAGCTGTCGATGCGCCGCCGCCGCCGGGCCGCCACCGCCTGAGCCGCCACCGCCTCGGCCGCCTCAGCCGCACCGCCCGAGCCGCACCGCGGCAGGCCCGCACGTCCCGGAGGGGGCGTCCCGCACCCGCGGGACGCCCCCTCCGGCCATGTCCGCGGGGGAGGACCGTGCACCCCCGCGGAGGCGCGCGGAGCAGCGCCGGTCCGGTCAGCCGTGCCCGGGAGCGGGGCGCGGCTCCGGCAGGGCCAGGAGCGGGTCGGTGTAGAGCTCGGGGTCCCCGGTCGCGGTGGCGCGGACGCCGAGGAAGGTCCGCGGGCCGGCCGCGTCGTGCACCACGCGCAGGGCGATGCCGTCCGGGTCGAGGAACTCCGTCCACGCGCCGTCGGCGTGCCGGCCACTGGTCCAGGGGATGCCGAGGGCGTCGGCGCGCGCCCGCACCCGGGCGGCCGCGGCCGCGTCGGCGGCCTCGACGATCAGGGGGTGCTCGCCGCGCAGGTCGGCCCGTCCCGCGGTGGTCGAGCGCAGCCGCAGCGCGACCATGTAGTGCGCCGACCAGTCGGCCAGCGCGCAGCCGGTGACCTGCCGCCCGTCGCCGAACTCGCGGACGTAGGCGAGGCCGAGCAGGTCGCGGTACCAGGCCGCGCTGCGGGCGAGGTCGCTGACCGGCACGGCGACGACCACGACGCCGGTCACGTCCCCCGGGTGGTCGGCCGGCCTGGTCCGGCTTGCCGCGGCGGTCTGGTCGAGGGTGGTCATGGTCTCGTCCTCCTGCTCGGGTGGATGGTGCTCACGGGCATGGACGCTAGGGAGGCGCGCGGGCACGATCCACGTGCCGCCGTCTCGCGTTCTCCTCCATCCGTCTCGCGGCGGCGACCCGGCGGGGTGTGACCGTGGACCTGCTCAGCTCGGTGCTCCGGGAGGTGCGGCTGGAGAGCGCCGCCTACCGGCTGCTGGAGCTGCGCGCGCCCTGGCGGCTGCGCTTCGACGGCGGCCTGCGGGGCGTGCACGTGGTCGCGTCCGGCCGGTGCGTCCTGCAGCTCGACGGCGAGCCGCCGCGCGACCTGGGCACCGGCGACCTCGTCGTCCTCCCGCAGGCCGACGCCCACGAGCTCGGCTCCGTCGGCTCGGCCGGCCTGCCCACCCTGTCGAGCCTGGACCTGGCCCGCCGGACGCCGGGCACCCACCTGGCGGCCGGGGGCGACGGCGAGCGCACCACCGTCGTCTGCGGCGCCTTCACCTTCGGCGACGCGGACCACCCGGCGGTCGCCGGCTTCCCGCGCTGCGTCCGCGTCCCCGCCGAGGACGGTCGGCCGCCCGGGTGGGTCGCGGGGGTGGCCGGCGCCCTGCTCGCCGAGGCGCGCGACGGCGGACCGGGCAGCGAGGTGGTCATGGCGCGGCTGTCCGACGCCGTGGTCACCCGGGCGCTGCGCCACCACCTGCAGACCGCCGACGAGCCGGGCTGGCTGCGCGGGCTGCACGACCCGCACGTCGCCCGGGCGCTGGCGGCCGTGCACGCCGACCTCGCCGCGCCGTGGACGGTGGCGGCGCTCGCCCGCGTGGCCGGGCTGTCCCGGGCCGCGTTCGCGGCGCGCTTCACCGCGGCGGTCGGGCAGCCGCCGGCGCAGTACCTCTCCGGCGCCCGCATGCGCCGGGCGATGACCCTGCTCCGCGCGGAGGGCGCGACCGCCGCGGGGGTCGCCTCCCGGGTCGGGTACGCCTCGGAGGCGTCCTTCGCGGTGGCCTTCACCCGGCACGCCGGCTGTCCGCCCGGTGCCTGGCGGCGGCGGGCCCGGAGCCGCACCGCCGCGGCCGGGGCCGTCCCCCCGCCGCCCCCTGTGACGCCGGTCTCGGCGGAGGAGGCGCTGGCGGGCCGCTGGTAGCGTCGCGGTAATGGCGGACGCTGCTGCTGGCCCCCTCCCCTCGCTCCGGTCCCTGCAGCCCGCCGGCTCCTTCGCCGGCCGGCACATCGGCCCGCGCGCAGGTGAGACCGACGCGATGCTCGAGACGGTCGGGCACCCCTCGCTGCAGTCGCTGGTCGACGCCTGCGTGCCCGAGGCGGTCCGCGACCGCGACGCGCTGAGCCTGCCCCCGGCCGCCGACGAGGCCGCCGTCCTCGCGGAGCTGCGCGAGCGGGCCGCCGCCAACGAGGTGTTCACCTCCATGATCGGGCTGGGCTACTCCGGCACGCACACCCCGGCGGTGATCCAGCGCAACGTCCTGGAGAACCCCGCCTGGTACACCGCCTACACGCCCTACCAGCCCGAGATCAGCCAGGGCCGGCTCGAGGCGCTGCTGAACTTCCAGACGATGGTCGCCGACCTCACCGGCCTGCCCGTCGCCGGCGCCTCCGTGCTCGACGAGGCCACCGCCGCCGCCGAGGCGATGACCCTGGTCCGCCGCGCCGGCCGCGCGAAGCCCGGCGCGGTGTTCGTCGTCGACGCCGACACGCTGCCGCAGACCCTCGCGGTGCTCGCGACCCGCGCCGAGCCGCTGGGCATCGGCCTGCACGTCGCCGACCTGTCCGAGGGCTGGCCGGCCGACCTGCCCGAGGCCGGCGCGTTCGGCGTCCTGCTGTCCTACCCGGGGGCCAGCGGCGCGGTCCGCGACCACCGGGCGCTGGCCGAGGCCGCGCACGCGGCGGGCGCGTCGGTCGTCGTGGCCGCCGACGTCCTGGCGCTGGCGCTGCTCGAGGCGCCGGGGGAGTGGGGCGCCGACGTCGCCTGCGGCAGCACCCAGCGCTTCGGCGTCCCCCTGGGCTACGGCGGTCCGCACGCCGGCTACCTGTCGGTGCGCGAGGGGCTGGCCCGCCAGCTGCCCGGCCGGCTGGTCGGGGTCTCGGTGGACGCCGACGGCGACGTCGCCTACCGGCTGGCGCTGCAGACCCGCGAGCAGCACATCCGCCGCGAGAAGGCGACGAGCAACATCTGCACCGCGCAGGTCCTGCTCGCGGTCATGGCCGGCGCCTACGCCGTCTACCACGGGCCCGAGGGGCTGGCCGCGATCGCCGCCCGCGTGCACCGCAGCGCGCTGGCGCTGGCCGGGTGGCTGCGCGCCGGCGGGATCGACGTCGTGCACGGCGCGTTCTTCGACACCGTGCAGGCGCGGGTGCCCGGCCGGGCCGACGAGGTGGTCGCGGCCGCCGCGGCCCGGCGGGTGAACCTGCGCCGCGTGGACGCCGACACCGTCGCCGTCGCCTGCGACGAGACGACGACGCCCGAGGTGCTGCGCCTGGTCGCCGAGGCCTTCGGCGTGCCCGCCGACGACGCCGCCCTCGACGACGAGGGCCCCGGCGCGCTGCCCGAGGGCCTGCGCCGGCGCACGCCGTACCTGACCCACCCGGTCTTCTCCGCGCACCGCTCGGAGACGGCGATGATGCGCTACCTGCGCTCGCTGTCGGACAAGGACCTGGCCCTGGACCGCACCATGATCCCGCTGGGCTCGTGCACCATGAAGCTCAACTCGGCCGTGGAGATGGCCGCGATCAGCTGGCCGGAGTTCGCCGGGCTGCACCCCTTCGCCCCGGCCGAGCAGGCCCGCGGCTACCGGCAGCTGATCGACGAGCTGTGCACCTGGCTGGCCGAGATCACCGGCTACGCCGCCGTCAGCGTGCAGCCCAACGCCGGGTCGCAGGGCGAGTTCGCCGGACTGCTGGCCATCCGCGGCTACCACGCCTCCCGCGGCGAGCAGCACCGCGACGTCTGCCTCATCCCCAGCTCCGCGCACGGCACCAACGCCGCCAGCGCGGTGATGGCCGGCATGCGCGTGGTCGTGGTGGCCTGCGACGAGGCCGGCAACGTCGACGTCGCCGACCTGCGCGGCAAGATCGAGCAGCACGCCGGCCGGCTGGCCGCGATCATGATCACCTACCCGTCGACGCACGGGGTGTTCGAGACCGAGATCCGCGACATCTGCGCCGCGGTGCACGACGCCGGCGGGCAGGTCTACGTCGACGGCGCCAACCTCAACGCGATGGTCGGGCTGGCGCGGCCCGGCCGGTTCGGCTCCGACGTCAGCCACCTCAACCTGCACAAGACCTTCTGCATCCCGCACGGCGGCGGCGGGCCCGGCGTCGGCCCGATCGGCGTCCGCGAGCACCTGGTGCCCTTCCTGCCCGGCCACCCGCTGGTCGACACCGGCGGCCGGGGCCCGGCGGTCTCGGGCGCGCCGTGGGGGTCGGCCGGCATCCTGCCGATCTCGTGGGCCTACCTGCGGCTGATGGGTCCCGACGGGCTCACGAGCGCCACCGAGCACGCCGTCCTCGGCGCCAACTACCTCGCCGCCCGGCTGCGCGAGCACTACCCGGTGCTCTACACCGGCGCCGACGGGCTGGTCGCCCACGAGTGCATCCTCGACATCCGCCCGCTCACCAAGGCCACCGGGATCACCAACGACGACGTCGCCAAGCGGCTGGTCGACTTCGGCTTCCACGCCCCGACGATGAGCTTCCCCGTGGCCGGCACGCTGATGGTCGAGCCCACCGAGAGCGAGGACAAGGCCGAGCTCGACCGGTTCGTCGAGGCGATGGTGACCATCCGCGCGGAGATCGCCAAGGTGGCCTCCGGTGAGTACGACCGCGAGGACAACCCGCTGCGCAACGCCCCGCACACCCTGTCGATGCTCGCCGGGACGTGGGACCGCCCCTACACCCGCGAGGAGGCGGTCCACCCGACCCCGGCGCTCACCGGGCGGACCTACCTCGCGCCGGTACGGCGGATCGACCAGGCCTACGGCGACCGCAACCTGGTCTGCTCCTGCCCGCCGCCGGAGGCCTTCGCCGAGCCCGAGCCGGCCTCCGCGCCGGAGGCGCACGTGCCCGACCGTGGCGAGGGCGCCCCCGACGACCTCGGGACGACGGCCGACGTGGTGGGCGCCTCGGCCTGAGGGGGACCCCGCTGCCCCCCAGCTCGGCGCGGGACCCGGCAGGGGGCCGGGACGGAGCGCGTCAGGGGAGGGGCGTGCGGCCGGCGGCGGAGGCGATGCCGAGCCAGGTGTGCCGGTTGCCGGCCCAGCACCAGCCCACCTTGGGGCTGTCCCGGCGCTCCCGGCCGTCCCGGCCGGTGCCGTTGCTGATCCACAGCGCCGGCGTGCGGGCGTCCAGCGACCCGTTCGCCCGCCGCAGCCGGGAGCCGACGGTCATCGTGCAGGCGTTGCGCTCGAGCAGGTCCGGGCACTGCAGCAGCCACGTCAGGCCCTCGGCCACGCTCAGCGGGACGCGGCCGGCCGCACGGATCCGCGGCAGCGCCTCGTCCGGCGTGCAGTTGCGGTGGGTGTCCCCGCGGTCGGGCTCGCGCAGCAGGTACACCGGGGACGGCGGCGCGGCGTCCGCGACGGGGGCGAAGTCGTCGAGGTCGGTCATGTCCGCGACGACGAACGCCGGCCGGTCCCGCCAGCGGACCAGGGGCACCAGCGCCGACGGTGGCACCAGGTCGGCCGCCAGCACGACGAGCCCGTCGCCGGCCGCGGCGGCGGCCTCCCGGAGCCGCGCCGCGGGCATCCCGGCGCGCTCGTGCAGGCCGAGGGCCTCCAGCCGCGCCACCTGGTCGGCGGGGGAGGGCAGGGAGAGGGAGAGGGTCGGCACGGGGACCTCCGGCGGGACGTCGAGCGGCGGACCGTCGGCCAACGGCCGGGCGCCCGCCGGGGTTCCGGCCCCGGCGAGTCGACGGACGGGCGGCCCGCGGAGGACGATCGGCGCCATGACGGCAGCGGGACGGCGGGGACGGGTCCGGACGGCGGGTGCGGCGGCACTGGCGGCCGGTGCGGTGCTGACGGCGGGGTGCGCGGACGCGGGGGAGACGGCGAGCCCGGTGAGCCCCGCGTCGGCCAGGGAGTCGGCCTCCACGTCGGCCTCCACGTCGGCCCCGGCGGAGGCGGCGTCGATCGACGAGCTGCGCGACGCGCTGCTGCCGGCCCCGGCCTTCGGCGCCGACGCCACCGTCGTCGGCCTGACCCTCGAGCAGGTGGGCGCCGGCGGCCTCCCCGACTGGTCGGAGGACTGGTCCAACGGGCTCCCGGACGACGTCACCGTCGACCCGCCGCTGTGCGGCACCGCGCTCGGTGCACTGTCCGGGCTCCCCGGCGTGGGCGAGGACGGCGGTGCCGCACCGGTGCTGGCGGCACAGGCCGCGCTCGGGGACCGGGTGCGCACGGTCGAGGTGCTCGCCGAGTCACCGGAGCTCGAGGGCCTGCAGCTGCCGGTCGACCAGCTGCTCGGCGCGTGCTCGTCGGTCACGGTGAGCGGCCCGCAGGGGTCGAGCACCACCGTCGACCTCGAGGCGCTGGACGTCGCACGGCTCGGCGACCGGAGCGCCGCGCTGCGGGTGACCGTCAGCCGGGACGAGGCGGAGGCGATGACCGCGCTGGTCGGCGTCGTCGTCACCGGGGACCGCGGGCTGCTGCTGGCGCAGACCGCCGCGCCGGACGCGCCGGCGCCCGACGCGGCCGCCTTCACCGCCCTGCTCGGCGACGCGGCGGAGGCGGCCGCCGGCTGAGCGGGTGGCCCTCCTGTCAGGCGGTGACGAGCCCGGCGGTCCGCCACTGGTGGTGGGAGTCGACGGCCTGGCCGTCGGGGAGCAGCTCGCCGTCGTCGTCGAACAGGACGACGCCGTTGCAGAGCAGGCTCCAGCCCTGCTCGGGGTGGCTGCTCACGACGGCGGCGAGGTCACGCGCGTCGCTGGCGGCGTCGGGACAGGGGGCGGTGTGTACGCACATCAGGATCGACTCCCGATCGGCCGGCGGGGAAGCCGGGGTTACTAACAGTGAGTGTCCGACTACCGGACGGCTCCCAGTGTGCGCGTACGCCAGGGAATCGTCAGGTGACGAACCTCACCAGCTCACCCGTCCGGGTCGTCAGCACCTGCCATGGCGATCCCGCGGTGGCGAGGCGGACCATGCCCCGGGACGCCGGGCCCTCATCCGTTATCCCCAACTCTGGGCACGCCCGACAGCGAAGGCGGACGACCCACGACGAGGGGAGGGGTCAGAGCTTGCGGAGGAGCACGCGGCGCACCGAGTGGTCGGCGGCCTTCTGCAGCACCAGCCGGGCACGCGAGCGGGTCGGCGCGATGTTGCTCCGCAGGTTTGGCCCGTTCACCGCGGTCCAGATCGACAGCGCGGTGGCGCGGGCGTCGTCGTCGCTGAGGTCGGCGTAGCAGTGGAAGTAGGCGGTGCTGTCGGCGAACGCCGTCCGCCGCAGGGCGAGGAAGCGGTCGACGTACCACTGCTGGACGTCGGTCTCGGCCGCGTCGACGTACACGGAGAAGTCGAAGAAGTCCGACAGGAACACCTCGGGCGCCCGGCCGTCGTCGCGGCGTCCGGCCTGCAGCACGTTGAGCCCCTCGAGCACGAGGATGTCGGGCCGGTCGACCACCTGCCGCTGCCCGGGCAGCACGTCGTAGTACTGGTGGGAGTAGACCGGTGCGCTGACCTCGCCGCGGCCGGACTTCACGTCGGCGAGGAAGCGGACCAGCGCGCGCCGGTCGTAGCTCTCGGGGAAGCCCTTGCGCGCCATCAGCCCGCGCTGCTCGAGCACCGCGTTGGGCCACAGGAACCCGTCGGTGGTGACCAGGTCGACGCGGGGGGAGCCGGGGGAGGCGGCCAGCAGGGTCTGCAGCAGGCGGGCGGTGGTGCTCTTGCCGACGGCGACGCTGCCGGCGACGGCGATGACGTAGGGCACCTTGGCCGTGGTGTCGCCGAGGAACCGGCTCTGCGCCGCCCACAGCCGCTGGCTGGCGGTCACGTGCAGGGCGAGCAGCTCGGCCAGCGGCAGGTAGACGGTGGCGACCTCGTCGAGGTCGATGCGGTCGCCGAGGCTGCGCAGGGCGCGCAGGTCGGCCTCGTCCAGGGGCAGGGTGCGGTGGCCCGCCAGTGCCCTCCAGGCGTCCCGGTCGAACGCCGCGTAGGGCGAGATCTGCGGGCGGGTCCCTGCCGTCACACGGCCCATCGTGCCGCCCACCGTCCGGGGCCGGTGCCGCCGGGGTCCCCCGTCGGGGGGAGGAGCGGCCCCGACCGGCGCCTCCGCGGCGGCTCGCGGCGCGTCGCGCGTCTAGGGTTCCGCTGTGCCGTCCCGCCTCGGGCTCCTCGACCGCGTCGAGCAGTACGCCGCTGCCGCGCCGCTGGCCGACGCGCGGGTGGTCGCGGCCGGCCCGCTCGACGTGCCGATCGGCCCGTCGGCGTGGCCCTACCCGGCCCGCCCGCGCCCGGGCACGGGCAGCGTCTCGGCCGACGACGTCCGGGCCGCGGTGGCGCTGCAGGAGGAGGCCGGGCTGCCGGCCGCCGTGGAGTGGGTGGGGGAGCGGACGCCGTCGCTCGCCGCCGCGGCGCGCGCGGCCGGGCTGGTGGTCACCGACTTCCCGCTGCTGGTGGTCGCCGACCCGGTGGAGCTGGTGCTGCCGGTCGGGGTGCGGCTGTACCTGGTCGGCGGGGAGGACCCCCGGCTGCCGCACTACCAGCACCTGCTGGAGACCGCGTTCGCGCCGCACGCCGAGGAGGCCGGCGACGACGGCGACCCCCGGGCCGACGGCGGCGGGGCCCCGGCGGAGGACGCGCGGACCGCCGTCCTGCGCGAGCGGGTGGCCACCGGCCGGACGGTGCTGATGGTGGCCATCGAGGACGGCCGGCCGATCGCGGTCGGCTCGCACCACCCCGTCGACGTCGGCGGCAGCGAGGTCAGCGAGGTGGTGGGGGTGGCCACCTCCCCGCGCCGTCGCGGCCGGGGCGTCGGCGCGGCCCTGGCCTCGGCGCTGGTGGCCCAGGCCCGCGAGACCGCCGACCTGGTGTTCCTCACCGCCGGGGACGACGACGTCGCGCGGATCTACGAGCGGGTCGGGTTCGCGCAGGTGGGCACCACCGGGGTCGCCGACCGCCTGCCGCCGGTCTGCTGAGCACGCCCCTCCGGGGTCAGCTGCTCGGCGGGGGCAGCGCGGCCGCCGCGGCCGTCAGGGCCGCCCTGGCCCGGTCGTAGCCGACCGACCGCGGCACCTCGCTGAGCAGGACCACCACGCGCGTCCCGACGACGCCCACCGAGTGCAGGTGACGGTTGCCGCCGACGCAGCACATCCAGCCCTGCTTGACCGCGGGCATCCCCGGGGCGGTGCCGAAGACGCCGAAGCGCTGGTCGAACCCGTCGGCGGCCACGGGCGTCGCGGTGCGCATCCACACCAGCAGGGTGGTGGCGTCGGCCGGGGCGGCGACCGTGGGCAGCAGCGCGAGGAAGCGGGCGAGGTCGCGCGCGGTCGTGATGGTCTCGCCCCACTGCGTCGGGTCCGCCGGCGGCGTGGTGCCGGCGAGCCCGTAGCGGGCGGCGACGTCGCGCACCATCTGCGGACCGCCGAAGCGGTCCCACACCTCGGAGGCGGCCGGGTCGTCCGACGAGCGGATCATGTCCTGCAGCAGCCGCCAGTCCCGCGGCTCGAGCGCGAGCTGCCCGGTGCGCACCCGGTGCAGCACGTCCTCGGCCAGGAACAGCTTCACCATCGAGGCGGTGGGGAAGGGCCGGTCGGCGGCGCCGTTGTCGGCGGTGCGGTAGGACAGCCGGATGTCGCGGGCGTCGAGGGCCCGGTCGCTGAGGCCGTCCCGGGGCTCGACCTGGGCGGTGAGCGCGACGGCGAGCGTGCCGCCGGTGTCGCCGTAGGCGCTCACCATCGCCGGCACCACCTCGGCGGCGGGCGGGCCGGCCAGCGCGCGGCGGGCGCTGCCGAGGGCGAGGTCGGCCAGCAGGACCACCAGCAGGAGGACCGGGACGAGCGCGCGACGGGGCGGCACGGCGCGCGCTGCGGCCGGCCGGGGCACCCGAGTCGACATGGGTCCCGGTATACCCTGGCCGGCCCCGTGCACGCGATCCGGTGGGGAACGTCCTGGTTCCGCCCGTGTTGCGTCCCCGGGTCAGTCCTGCACGTAGGTGGGCACCAGGACCGCCCGGGCCAGGGTGTGGCCGAAGAGGTTGAACCCGTGGAACGCCGGCGAGGCGTCGGCGGGCACGCCCATGTCCTCGGTGTCGAGGGCGTGCACGACGACGAAGTACCGGTGCGGGCCGTGCCCGGCCGGGGGAGCGGCACCGACGTAGCCGGGGAAACCGGCGTCGTTGCGCAGCTGCCGGGCGCCGGCGGGCAGGCCCGAGCCCTCCCGGTCGCCGGCACCGGTGGGCAGCTCGGTGACCGAGGCGGGGATGCCGGTGACCACCCAGTGCCAGAAGCCGCTGACCGTGGGCGCGTCGGGGTCGAAGACGGTGACGGCGAACCCCCGCGTCCCCTCGGGGTGGCCCGACCACGACAGCTGGGGCGAGCGGTCCTCCCCGCCGGCGCCCATGACGCCGCTGACGTGCGGCACGGCCAGGGGACGGCCGTCGGCGACGTCGGTGCTGGTCACCGTGAAGGACGGGACCTCGGGCAGGAAGCCGTAGGGGTCGGGCGGGACGGGCCGGTCGGCCATGGTCGGTCCTCTCCTCGGATCGGGAGGCGGCCCACCGCCGCCCCGCGCCGACCCTAGCCAGGAGGCCCCCGCGGTCCCTCGCCCGCGGACCCGCGGCGGGGCGCTCAGCGGAGCCGGCGGGCACCCGGGAGGGTGGCCGCTGGTCTCGACAGGCTGGGGGCGGGGTCGCGCCGGTAGCGTCGCAGCGTGCTCGGACTCCCGGACGGCATCCGTGCCTGTCTCTTCGACATGGACGGCGTCCTCACCCGCACCGCCACGGTGCACATGGCCGCCTGGAAGCGGACCTTCGACGAGTACCTGCGCGCCACCGACCCGCAGGCCCCCGAGTTCACCCAGCTCGACTACAACCGCTACGTCGACGGCAAGCCGCGGGCCGACGGCGTCCGCGACTTCCTGGCCAGCCGGGGCATCACCCTGCCCGAGGGCTCCCCGGAGGACCCGCCGCAGGCGGCCACCGTGCACGGGATCGGCCGCCGCAAGAACGAGCTGCTGCTCACCGAGCTGGAGGAGAACGGCGTCGAGGTCTACCCGGGGTCCATGGCCTACCTGCGGGCCGTGAAGGCCGCCGGGCTGGCCACCGCGGTCGTCACCGCCTCGGCCAACGGCGAGCAGGTCATCACCGCCGGGGGCTTCGCCGACCTGATCGACGCCCGGGTCGACGGCGTGGTCACCGCCCGCGAGGGGCTGCGGGGCAAGCCCGCCCCCGACACCTTCCTCGCCGGAGCCCGCGCGCTCGGCGTCGAGCCGGCCCGGGCAGCGGTGTTCGAGGACGCCCTCGCCGGGGTCGCCGCCGGGCGGGCCGGGGGCTTCGGCCACGTCGTCGGCGTCGACCGGGTGGGGCAGGCCGACGCGCTGCGGGACAGCGGCGCCGACGTCGTGGTGACCGACCTCGACCAGCTGCTCGACGGCGCCGGCACGGGGGAGCGGGTGTCGTGACCGAGGGGCGCCCCAGCTTCCCGATCGAACCGTGGTCGCTGACCGAGATCGGCATGGACCACGCCTCCCTCGGCGTCCACGAGTCGGTGTTCACCCTCGCCAACGGGCACGTCGGCATGCGCGGCTCGTTCGAGGAGGGCGAGCCGATCGTCGTCCCCGGCACCTACCTCAACGGGTTCTTCGAGGAGCGGCCGCTGCCCTACGCCGAGGCCGGCTACGGCTTCCCGGAGCAGGGGCAGACCGTCGTCAACGTCACCGACGGGAAGCTGATCCGGCTGCTGGTCGGCGACACCCCGCTCGACCTCGACTACGGCGAGATCATCGACCACCGGCGCTCCCTCGACCTGCGCCGCGGGGTGCTGCGGCGGGTCACCGAGTGGCGCTCGCCCAACGGCCGCACGGTCAAGGTGACCAGCACCCGGCTGGTGTCGCTGCGCCGCCGCTCGATCGCCGCCATCGAGTACTCCGTCGAGTGCACCGACGACCGCGGCGACCTCTACATCGCGCTGCAGTCGGACCTGCTGGCCAACGAGCCGGTCGACAGCGGCAGCGAGGGCGACGACCCCCGGGCCGCCGCCGCGCTGCGCCGTCCGCTGGTCAACGAGCTCGCCGTCGGCCGCGGGCAGCGCGCGGTGCTGGTGCACCGCACCCGGCGCAGCAAGCTGCGCCTGGCCGCCGGCATGGACCACGTCGTCGACGTCCCCGACACCGCCAGCCAGGACATGGAGGCCGGCGAGGACCTCGCCCGCTTCACCCTCGCCGCCCGGCTGCCGCAGGGCTCGGCGCTCAAGCTGGTCAAGTACCTGTCCTACGGCTGGAGCTCCCGCCGCTCGGCGGCGGCGCTGCGCGACCAGGTCGAGGGCGCGCTGGCCACGGCGAAGCTGGCCGGCTTCGAGCGGCTGGCACGCGAGCAGAAGGAGGTGCTCGACGAGCACTGGGCGCAGGCCGACGTCGAGATCGAGGGCGACGACGAGCTGCAGCAGGCGGTGCGGGTCGGCGTCTTCCACGTGCTGCAGGCCGGGCTGCGCGCCGAGCGCCAGCCGATCCCGGCCAAGGGGCTGACCGGCCCCGGCTACGACGGCCACACCTTCTGGGACACCGAGACCTACGTGCTCCCCGTCCTCACCTACATCGCCCCCGACGCCGTCCGCGACGCCCTGCGCTGGCGGCACTCGACCCTGGACCTGGCCCGCGCGCGGGCCCGGGAGCTCGGTCGCCAGGGGGCGGCCTTCCCGTGGCGGACCATCCGCGGGGAGGAGACGTCGGGGTACTGGCCGGCGGGGACGGCGGCCTTCCACATCAACGCCGACATCGCCGACGCCGTGGCGCGCTACCGGCACGCCACGCTCGACGAGGAGTTCGACCGTGACTTCGGCGCCGAGCTGCTCATCGAGACCGCCCGGCTGTGGGCCTCGATGGGCCACTTCGACGCCGAGGACGGCTTCCGCATCGACGGCGTGACCGGCCCCGACGAGTACACCGCGGTGGTGGACAACAACGTCTACACCAACCTCATGGCGCAGCGGAACCTGCGCGAGGCGGCCGCGGCGGTGGAGCGCCAGCCCGACGTCGCGGGCCGGTTGCAGGTGACCGAGGACGAGGTCGCGCTCTGGCAGCGCGCCGCCCGGCTCATGCGGGTGCCGTGGGACCCGCGGCTGGGCGTGCACATGCAGTCGGAGGCCTTCACCCACCACGAGGAGTGGGACTTCGCCGCGACGCCGGCCGACCACTACCCGCTGCTGCTGCACTACCCGTACTTCGAGATCTACCGCAAGCAGGTGATCAAGCAGGCCGACCTGGTGATGGCGCTGCACCTGCGCGGGGACGCCTTCACCCACGAGGAGAAGGTCGCCGACTTCGCGTACTACGAGGCGCGCACCGTGCGCGACAGCTCGCTGTCGGCGGCCCAGCAGGCGGTGGTGGCCGCCGAGACCGGGCACCTCGAGCTGGCCTACGACTACTGGGGCGAGGCCGCGCTCACCGACCTGCAGAACCTGCACGGCAACTCCGGGCACGGGCTGCACATCGCCTCGCTGGCGGGCGGGTGGATGATCGCCGTCGCCGGGTTCGGCGGCATGCGCGACCACGACGGCCGGCTGCTGTTCGCCCCGCGGCTGCCCTCGCGGATCAGCCGGCTGCGCTTCCGGCTGGGCTATCAGGGCCGCTGCCTGGAGGTGACGATCGAGAAGGAACGGGCCACCTACCGGGTGCTCGACGGCGAGTCGCTCGACGTCCACCACCACGGGCGCCGGGTGACCGTCGGGGAGAAGGAGGTCGTCCTCGACATCCCGCCGGCGCCGCCGGTCGAGCCGGTGACCCAGCCGCCGGGTGCCGCACCCCGCCGCCGCGGGAGCGGCCGCCGGGACTGACAGCGCGTGCGCGGTGGTTGCCACGCGCTGGCTCAGGCTCGCACGCTCGCGGGAGCTGGTGCCGGTCGGCTGACCCTGGTGGGAGGCGTGACCTGCAGCGATGTGCGCCCACGGCGCACGTCGGTCTGCAGGACGAGCCCTGAGCGCACACCACCCCCGGCGTCGGAGGCCACGGCCGCCGACCGATCGGCACACCGCCATGAGGAAGGGCCCCTCTGGCCCCCACCCCTCGCAGGCCCGGCGCGGGCCCCTGCAGAGGGGCCGCCCGTCCTCCTCATCCCTCACCGGCTCGGAGTGGGCCTCGGGACGGGGTCGGGAGGGCTCAGGCGAGCAGCAGCCACCAGGCGGCGAGCGCCAGCGCGGCGAGGTCGGCCAGCAGGAACAGCCCCACCCACGCCGCCGCCGGGACACGGGTCAGGCGGGCCAGCTGGTCGGCGTCGGAGTCCGGGGCGGCCCGCCGCCGGCGGGCGCCCTGCAGCTCGAGGACCGTGCGTGGGGCGGCCAGCAGCAGGAACCAGGTGACGACGGCGGCGAAGGCGGCCTGCCCCGCCGGGGGCAGCCACTCGGTGACGCCGAGGACCACCGCCGCGGTGACCAGGACCGCCCACAGGCCGTAGAAGTTGCGGATCTGCAGCAGGAGCAGCGCCAGCAGGCCGAGGACCGTCCAGAGCACCCCGACCGCGTGCCCGGCGCCCAGCAGCGCGGCCGCGCCCAGGCCGAACAGGCCCGGCCCGACGTAGCCGGCGACCAGCGTGAGCACCATGCCGGGCCCGGTGGGCCGCCCGGCCGACACCGTCAGCCCCGAGGTGTCCGAGTGCAGCCGGATGCCGGCCAGCCGGCGACCGGTGGCCAGCGCGGCCAGCCCGTGCGCGCCCTCGTGGGCGATGGTCACGACCGTGCGGGCCGGCCGCCACAGGGCCGGACTCGCGACGACGGCCACCGCGACGACGGCGGCACCGGCGAGCACCTCGAGGGACAGCGGCACCTCGGCCGAGACCCGGGTCCAGAACGGGCCGAGGACGTCCACGGGCCTCCTCCAGAGGTGGGAGCGGTACGGCGCCAGCGTCCCAGAGGTCCCTGGGAACGCCGGCCGCGCCGGGCCGACCTACCGCATCCCGCCGTTATCCCCAACTGACGCGTCGCTCATCCGACTCGGGAAGACGATCAGTGACGGGGAGGGGAGTGCCGGACACGGAACGGCCCGGGAAGCGGTGCTCCCGGGGCCCACCTCCCGCCTCAGGCCGGACCCGTCACGACCGGTCCCCGCCGTCCGCGCCAGCGCCGCCGGCTCGCGGGCGACCACCACCTCGTGCGCCTGCTCGTCCTGCCGGGCACGGCGGGGGCTCCGCCGGCCGGCCATCACGCAGACGAAGGGCAGGACGAGCACCTGGCCGGCCGCGCAGACCCACTCCCACCGCTGTCACTGCCGCGCGTTGTCCTCGGCGGCGGCTGCGACCTCGTCGCCGTTCTCAGCGAGGTCCGCGGCCGGGATGGCGACGGCCTCCTCGAAGCCGGTGCCGTACCGCTGCACCAGCGCCAGGTCGGCCTGGACAGCCGCGTCGCCGAGGCCGGCGAGCACCGTGGTGGCCTGATCGGCCCCGATGCCCGGCCTCGAGGCGATCTGCCCCGCGGCGGCCGCGCCGGTGCGCGGGTCGGTCGCGTCGGCGGCGAGGAGTGGTGGTCAGCGCGTCGACGTCCGCGAGTCCAGCGACGTGACGAGACACGATCCCCATCCAACCCATCCGTTATCCCGAACAAACCGTCAACAAGAAGCCGGAACCAACCCACACCACGAGCGGGGGAGAGAGCTGGAGACGGCAGTCGTCGCCGAGGACGGAGACACTCCGGAGGACCAGGCACACGTGCGGAGGCCACGGACGCGCGCGTGGGCGGCGACCTCGGCACGACCCAGGTCGGTGACACGCAGGGATCGACGTCCCGGGACCCGGTCGGGGAACTGGGCAGCATGGCGGCGTCGAGGCGTGCGGGAACGGTCGACGCAGTTCAGCATCCGGTACCGTTATCCCTAACAAAATGGCCTTACTTCTTTTACAGGAACACAGAACGGTGACGCCGTCAGGGCTGCGTCGTGGTGAGGTTGACGGGGTTGCCGTCGGGGTCCCGGACGTGGGCGACGCGCTGACCCCACGGCATGTCGTTCGGGGCGTCGGGGGCGGTCCCGCCGTGCTCGAGGACACGGGGGAGGGCGGCGTCGACGTCGTCCACCTCGATGCTGAGCAGGACGCGGCCGAGGGAGCCGACCGCCACGTCGGCGTCGGCGACGATGCCGACGTCGGAGGTCCCGATCCGGAGCCCCTGGTAGAACACCGGCCCGTCGTCGGGCACGCGGTCGGTGGGGACCGCGCCCGCGACGTCGGCGTAGAAGCGCACGAGGCGCTCGACGTCACGGGTGACCAGCATCGCCTGCACGCTGCTCGGCACGGGGCCTCCTCGGGGGGTCGGGTGTGTACAGCAGTGACCGTCCGGGTCCGCCGGACTCAGCGGTGCACCGGGCGGCTCCGCAGGCCCTCGCCGAGCAGCACGAACGCAGCCACCGCCATGACCAGGACGACGCTGGGGCCCACCAGTGCGTGCGGAGCCCGCGAGGCCGCCTCGCCGCCCTGCTGCAGCAGGATGCCCCAGGAGTCGGTCGGTCGCTGCAGACCCACCCCGGCGAAGGTCAGGATCGCCTCGGCCGAGACGAGCACCCCCGCGTACGCGCTGGCGAACACCGCCAGCGGCCGGGTGGCGTTGGGCAGCACGTGCCGCCGGAGCAGCCGCAGGGGACCGGCGCCCAGGGCGCGCGCCGAGGTGACGTAGTCCAGGACCAGCACCTGACGGGTGCTCGCCCGCACGATCCGCACCATCGGCGGCCAGCTGAACGCCGACAGCACCGCGACCACCTGCCACACGCCGCGCCGGTCGGTCGAGCTGAGCAGGATGACGCCCCCCAGGACCAGCGGGATGCCCGACCACACGTCGGTGACGCGCGAGACGACACCGTCGACGAGGCCTCCGGCGTACCCGGCCAGGGTCCCCAGGACCAGTGCGGCGAGGCCGGCGACGGTGACGACGGCGACCGCCAGCAGCAGTGACGTCCGTGCCCCGTACACCACCTTGGCGGCCAGGTCGCAGCCGAAGAGGTCGAAGCCGAGCGGATGGCGCCACGACGGCGACGCGAGGGAGTCGGCGAGGTCGCACGAGCGCGGGTCGGCGCCGGTGAACGCGCCGGGCACCAGCGCCATCCCGCCGAGCAGCACGAGGGACACCGTGCCGACGATCAGCGGGGCGTTCCACCGTCGCCGTCCGGCCACCGGGCCCGAGGGCGGGAGTGGGGGCGGCGACGGCACCCGCGGAGTCTGACCGAGCAGCGGGACGACGTCGACCGTGCCGATCACGCCCTGCCACCATGTCGGCCGTGCTCGCCTTCGCGGTCCGCCGGCTCGTGCAGACCCTGCTGAGCCTGTGGGCGGCCGTGACCCTCGTCTTCGTCGCCGTGACGCAACTGCCCGGTGACCCGGTGCGCGCCCTGTTCGGCTTCCGGCCGCCGCCACCGGAGCTCTATGCGCGCATCCGCAGCGACTACCACCTCGACGAGCCGCTCCTGGTCCAGTACGGCCGCTACCTGCGCGACCTGCTGACCGGCGACTGGGGCCAGGGCCTGCCGACCCTGCGCGGGGAGGCCGTGGTGCCCGGACCGGCCGTGGTGGACGTCGTCGGCGCGACCGCGCCGGTGAGTGCGGTCCTGCTGGCCGGCGCCGTCGCCTTGCAGCTCGGGGTGGGCGTGGTCGCCGGGGCGCTCGCCGCGAGCGGGCGCTGGTCGGGGACGAGCGTGTACGCGGTGGCCACCCTGCTGGTGGGCACACCGGTCGTGGTCGCGGCCTACCTCCTGCGGTTCGTCTTCGTGTCCGAGCTCACCTGGGCGCCGTACAACGGCCGCGCCGGCGAGCCCGCGGCCTACGTCCTCCCGGTCATCGCCCTCGCCGCGCTGTCCACCGGCTACGTCGCGCTGATCACCCGGGCGGAGGTGGGGGACACCCTGCGGTCACCGTTCGTGCAGGCGGCGCGCGGACGGGGGCTGTCGGTGCGGCGGGTGATCGGCGTGCACGCGCTGCGTCCCGCGCTGACACCCGTGATGACCTTCGTGGCGGCCAACGCCGGCCAGCTCGTCGTCGGGCTCGTCGTCGTCGAGGGCGTGTTCGGGATGCCGGGGATCGGCAACGCCATCCTGGGGGCGATCGAGGGTCGCGACCGGGCGCTGCTGGTCGGGTTGACGATGGTCGTCATCGCCGCGGTGATCGTCGCGAACGCGGTCGCCGACGTCGCCGCGGCGGCGCTGGACCCGCGGGTGCGCCCGCAGGAGACGTGACGGGGAAGCGGGCGTCCAGCCGGCAGTCCGCCCGGTCGCTCCACCTCACCTGACATAATGTGCATTATCGGCGATGGTGTCAGAGGCCGAGCGACCTGCTCCGACGCCCGGATCCGTCCGTCCGGATCCGTCCGTCTCGATGGTCCCGGTCGACCGGTCCCGTCAGCGGGAACGGGTCGGCGTGCCGACGTCCGGGCAGCGGGATCGCCGCACTGGTCGGCGTGGGCCGACCCGCGGGACCACGCCGCCTGCACCGGTCAGGCGACGCCGACGGCGACCCGCCTCGTCGGCGTCCACCCGTCCGCACCCACCCGCCGTCGTCGGCCTGGCGTCCACCTGCCGGCCGCCCTCCGGGCCGTCCGGTCACCCGCGTCCCGGCCGGCTCCTGCTCCTGCTCCGGCCGACCTCCGGCCTCCGGACCGGCACCGGCGCACCCCTCCCCACCACCCGTCCACCCCACCGTCAATACGTCACTGTGACGTATTGACGGTGGGGTGGCTGCTTCGACGGGCGGCTGGCCCCGGCGCTCCGTAGGGTCGAGGGCATGCAACTCCGACGTCCGCTCGCCGCACTGATGACCGCGCTGGCTCTCCTCGGGGGCAGCGCATCCCTCACCGCCTGCGGCGACCCGGCCGGCCTGGACCGCAACGACGGGACGAGCGACCAGGACACCGAGAACACCAGCGGCAACGACCCGTCGGAGGAGTCGTCGGACAACCTGCCCGACAACAGCAACCCGGATCCGGGCGCGCCCGAGGACCAGGACGACGACACGCAGGACCCGGACTGAGCCGGGTCTGACGCCCGGGCGCGCGGGGCTCAGCCGGCGCGCCCGGCGCGCTCGGTGACCCAGAGCCGGTCCAGCCGGCCGGTGGAGTGCACCAGGTCGGCCAGCGAGCGCGCGAGCTCGGCCTTGGTGTGCCGCTCGGACAGCAGCGTCTGCACGTCCTCGATGGCGCAGCGCAGCTGGAACAGCCGGTCCTGCAGGCCGTCGAGCTCGGCGCGGGTGACCAGCACGACGTCGCCGGGCAGACCGGCCTTGGCCGTGGCGTTGCGCTGCTCGTAGGCGCGCTGCCGGCAGGCCTGCCCGCAGTACACGCGCGGGCGGCCGACCGACCCGCTCTGCGGCAGGACCCGGCGGCACCACCCGCACCGGCGTTCGGCACCGCTCCCCTGCCGGCCGGTGCCCGCTTCGCGGACCACCGTGTCCTGCTGCGTCGTCGTACCGACCACCTTCCCGACCGCCGTGCGGGCGTGCTGCTGTGCCACGGCGGGGACGTTAGACGCCACCACCGACAGTCCCGGCGGACACGCCCGACAGGGCTCCCCGCAGGCCGTCGTCGGCGTGTCGGCACCCGGCGCTACCGTGTCGCCCGTGCCTCCCGCCCGGTTTGCCTACCTCGAGGGACCGACCCCCCTGGCGATGGCCCACCGCGGCGGTGCGATCGAGCACCTGGAGAACACCATGCCGGCCTTCGAGGCCTGCGTGGCCATGGGCTACCGGTACCTGGAGACCGACGTCCGGGTGACCGCCGACGGCGTCCCGGTCGTCTTCCACGACCCGACCCTCGACCGCGTGACCGACCGGACCGGCCGGATCGAGCACCTGCCGTGGGCGGAGGTGGCCTCGGCGCGGGTCGGTGGCCGCGAGCCGATCCTGCGGCTCGAGGAGCTCTTCGGCGCCTGGCCCGACGTCCGGTTCAACCTCGACATCAAGGCCGCCGGCGTCCTGGCCCCCCTGGCGCACACGGTCCGCCGGGCGGGGGTCGCCGACCGGATCTGCCTGGGCTCGTTCTCCGACGCCCGCGTCGCGGCGGCCCGGCGGGTCTTCGGGCCCACGGTGTGCACCTCGCTGGGGCCCCGCGGGGTGGCGGCGCTGCGGCTGTCCTCCTACTCCCCCCGCGCCGCCGGCCTGGTCCGCCTGCCGGCCGGGTGCGCGCAGGTGCCGCTGCAGCTGGGCGGCCGGGCGCTGGTCGACGAGCGGTTCATCGCCGCCGCGCACGCCCGTGGCCTGCAGGTGCACGTGTGGACGGTCGACACCGTGGAGGAGGCCACCGCGATGCTCGACCTCGGCGTGGACGGGATCATGACCGACCGCCCGGCGCTGATGAAGGACCTGCTGGAGGACCGCGGCCAGTGGAAGACCCGGTGAGCGGCTGGGTTGAGCGGGTGCGCACCTGGCGGCCGGCGACCCCGCCGCTGCCCGACCACCTCGAGCCGATCCTGCGCGACGGGGACCCCGAGTGGTTCGCCCGCGAGCTGGCCGTCGCCGCGGCGCCGCCGTGGTGGGTGTGGCTGCTCCTGCTGCGCCGGTTCTCCTGGCTGGTCGACCTCTTCGGCCGGGTGGAGGTCACCGGGACCGTCCCCGAGGAGCTGCGCCGCGGCCCGCTGCTGCTGGCCGCCAACCACGTCGGCGACTTCGACCCCTTCGTCGTCGCCGTCGCGCTGCACCGTCTCGGGATCGTCCCGCGGATCATGGCCACCGGCGGCATCATCACCGCGCCGCTCGCCGGCCCCCTGCTGGAGCGCGCCGGCGGGATCCGGGTCGACCGCGGCACCCAGCTCGCCCGGCACGCGGTGCGCGTCACCGAGGTGGCGCTCGTGCACGGCGGCCACGTCGTCGCCTATCCCGAGGGGCGCGTCGGCCTGGACCCCGACGGCTGGCCCGAGCGCGGCCGCACCGGCATGGCCCGGCTGGCCCTCGGCGTCCGCGTCCCGGTGATCCCGGTCAGCCAGTGGGGTGCCCAGGAGGTGCTGCAGTACGGCAACGACTGGGGCAAGCTGCGCACCGTGGCCCGGTCCCTGGTGCGGCGCCCGGTGCTGCGGGTGCACGTCGGCCCGCCGGTGTTCATGGAGGACCTGCAGGTGGGCCGGGTGGGTGACGCCAACCGGGCGCGGATGCGGATCGCCGCGGCGATCACCCGCGGGCTGGTGCCGCTGCGGGAGGCGAGCGGCCCGCTGCGACCCGACCCGACCCGGCCGACGACGGGGGCCGCGGCCTTCCCCGGCGGGGTGGTCCCCGAGGACATCCCGTGACCGCACGGTGCTGGACCACACCGGTCGCGGCTGGCACCCTGCGCCGGTGACCGCCCCCGACGTCGACGCCGCCGCCGGCCCCGTCGATCCCGCGCTGCGCCGCGAGCGCCTCGGCTGGTACTCCTACGACTGGGCGATGTCGGTGTTCAACACCAGCGTCACCACGGTCTTCCTGGGCCCGTACCTGACGTCCGTGGCCGAGGAGGCCGTCGGCCCCGACGGGCGGCTGCCCTTCCTCGGACTGTCGATCCCGCCGGGCAGCTGGTTCTCCTACGTCCTGTCGGTCTCGGTGGTCCTGCAGGTGCTGGTCCTGCCGCTCACCGGTGCCGTCGCCGACCGCACCGGCCGCAAGCGGCACCTGCTCGGCGGGCTGGCCGCGCTGGGCGCCCTGGCCGCGACCTGCCTGTTCTTCGTCGCCGACGGCCGCTACCTGCTGGGTGCGGCGCTGTTCGTCGTCGCCAACGTCAGCTTCGGCGCCGCGACCGTCGTCTACTACTCCTGGCTGCCCGACCTCGCCAGTCCCGACGAGCGCGACGCCGTCTCCAGCCGCGGCTGGGCGTTCGGCTACGTCGGCGGCGCGCTGCTGCTGGCCGTCCACCTCGGGCTCTTCCTCGGCGCCGACGCGCTCGGCCTGACCAGCGGCGAGGCGGTGCGGATCTGCCTGGCGACGGCGGGGCTGTGGTGGGGCCTGTTCACCCTCGTCACCGTGACGCTGCTGCGCGACCGGCCGCCGGGAGCGGGGCACGGCCCCGCGACCAGCGGCTTCCGCCAGCTGGCGGCGACGCTGAGGGGGATGCGGGCGTTCCCGCTGACGCTGTGGTTCCTGGGCGCCTACCTGCTGTTCAACGACGGCGTCCAGACGGTCATCTCGCTGTCGGCCACCTACGCCACCGAGGAGCTCGGGCTGTCCCAGTCGGTGCTCACCGGGGCGATCCTCATGGTCCAGGTGGTCGCCGTCTTCGGTGCGCTGGGCCTGGGCCGGGTGGCGGCCCGGTACGGGGCCAAGCGGACCGTCCTGGGCTGCCTGGTGGCCTGGACGGCGGTGCTGGTGGCCGCCTACACGCTGCAGGAGGGGGCGGTCGCGCAGTTCTACGCGCTGGCCGCGGTGATCGGGCTGGTGCAGGGCGGCACCCAGGCCCTGTCGCGCTCGCTGTTCAGCCACCTGATCCCGGCCGGCCGGGAGGCGGAGTACTACAGCTTCTACGAGATCAGCGACCGCGGGACCAGCTGGCTCGGGCCGCTGCTCTTCGGCCTGACCTACCAGCTCACCGGCTCCTACCGGTACGCGATCATCAGCCTGGTGGTGTTCTTCGTCGCCGGGTTCCTGCTGCTGCTGCGGCTGCCGGTGCGCCGGGCCGTGGTGGCCGCGGGCAACACCCCGCCGGAGCGCCTGTGACCGACCCGGACCCCTCGCCCGACCTCGTGCCGGCACCGGTGTCGGTGCCGGCGGCCGGGGGGCGGCGGGCCGCTCCCGCGCCGGCCCACCTGCGCTTCTTCCACGGCCCCATGGACTGCGGCAAGTCCACCCTGGCGCTGCAGGTCGACCACAACCAGAGCCGGCAGGGCCGCTCGGGGCTGCGGCTGACCCAGGGCGACCGGTCGGCGCGGCCGGAGATCAGCTCGCGGGTGGGCCTGAGCCGCACCGCCGTCGAGGTCGACGCCGGCACCGACCTGCTGCTGCTGGTGCGCAGCCACTGGGCGGGGGGACGGCGGGTGGACTACCTGGTCGTCGACGAGGCGCAGTTCCTCACCCCCGCCCAGGTCGACCAGCTGGCCGAGCTCGTCGACGCCTCGCACGTCGACGTCTACGCCTTCGGCCTGACCACCGACTTCCGGACCCGCCTGTTCCCGGGCACCCAGCGGCTGCTCGAGGTCGCCGACGACGTCCAGCGCATCCAGGTCGAGGTGCTGTGCTGGTGCGGCGCGCCCGGGCTGCTCAACGCCCGCGTCGTCGACGGCGCGATGGTCCGCTCGGGCGCCACGGTCGTCGTCGCCGACACCGCACCGACCCCGGCCCCCGGCGAGGGCGACGGGCCCGACACCGGCGCCGAGGTGCACTACCAGGTGCTGTGCCGGCACCACCACGTCCTCGGTCAGCTGGGGCCGACGGCGGCCGGGCCGGGCCAGCTCGCCCTGTCCTGAGCCCTGTCCCGAGCCCGCCCCCTCACCCGGACGGGGGTCGGTGAGCGCGCCAATACCACCCCATGCGATGATGGGGAACCGACTCAGCGGAATCTCTTCGCGAAATCCGTCGTTGGTCTCTTTCGACTCCCCTGTGCAGTGGGTAGCTCCCTGCTGCGACGAGGACTCCTGACCGACTCCACAAGCACGAGAGGACGGTGTGCCATGGGCGAGCGTTCCCTGCGCGGCAGCCGACTGGGCAGCGTGAGCTACGAGACCGAGCGGAACACCGCGCCGATCGAGCGGCAGTACGCGGAGTACAAGTGTCCCGCGGGCCACCAGTTCACCGTGCCGTTCGCCGACGACGCCGAGGTGCCCGACACCTGGGAGTGCAAGTTCGACGGCGCCGCGGCCAAGCTGGTCGGCGGCAGCGAGCCGACCCCCAAGAAGGTCAAGCCGCCGCGGACCCACTGGGACATGCTCCTGGAGCGCCGCTCCGTGGAGGACCTCGAGGAGGTCCTCGCCGAGCGCCTCGAGGTGCTCCGCGGCCGGCGGACCCGCGCCAGCTGAGCTCCCCGCAAGACGCGGAACGGCCCCGGTGGGATCCCCCACCGGGGCCGTTCCGCGTCCTGGGGCTCCCCCGCCGGGCCGGTGCGGGCGGCCGGCCGTCAGGGACGGGCGGCGTGCCCGGGCTGCGCGTCCAGCACCTCGCCGGCGACCTCGCCCTCGATCACCCGGGTCGACGTCGCCCCCGACGCCCGCGGGGAGCCGGGCACGCGGGTGCTGCGGACCCGCACCGGGCCGGCCACCCCGAGCCGGGCGGCCAGGCCGGCGCTCAGCCCGCGCGTCACGGCGGCCCGCACCAGCGGCCGGGTGGGCGGCAGCAGGCACAGCAGCCCGACGACGTCGCCCAGGAAGCCCGGCAGCACCATCAGCGCGCCGCCGGCGGCGACCAGGCCGGCGTCCCCGACCGTCCGGCCTCGCCGCAACGACCCGCCGCGGGCCGGCGCGGGGCGGAGGGCAGCCAGGCCCTTCAGCTGGCGGGCCAGCAGCACCCAGCCCAGCACCGTGGTGGCCAGCGCCGCCAGCAGCGTCCAACCCACCCCGATCCACGCGGCGACCAGGATGACGACGACGACCTCGGCGAGGGCCCACAGCCCCGCCAGGACCCGAACGCGGTGTCCCACGACTCTCCCTCGACCCGCTCGCGCGGACGGCCCGGGTCCGCCTACCGGACCGCGCTGGACCGTCCGCCGTCGCGGACCCGTCCCGGTACGGCGCGGGGGACCCGGCCCGGCAGCCGGTCGGCCAGCCGGTCCTGCAGGCCCCACCACGTGACCCGTACCAACGCCTCTTCAACGATCGAGGCGGTCATCTTGCTCCTGCCGTGGGCCCGCTCGGTGAAGGTGATCGGCACCTCCACCACGCGGGCGCCCGACCGCCAGGCGCGCCAGGCGCAGTCGACCTGGAAGCAGTACCCCTGGCTGGCCACCTCGTCGAAGGGCAGCCGGTCGACCAGGTCGCCGCGGACGGCCCGGAACCCCCCGGTGGCGTCGGCCAGCGGCAGCCGCAGCGCCCAGCGGGTGTAGCGGTTGCCCACCCGCGACAGCAGCAGCCGCCGGCGCGGCCAGTCCTCCACCCGGCCGCCGGGCACCCAGCGCGACCCCAGCACCAGGTCGGCGTCGGCGAGGGCGGCCAGCAGCAGCGGCAGCTGCTCGGGGTGGTGCGAGCCGTCGGCGTCCATCTCCACCAGCACCTCGTAGCCGTGCGCGCGGCCCCACCGGAACCCGGCGACGTAGGCCGGCCCCAGGCCGGACTTCTCCGTGCGCCGCAGCACGTGCACCCGGGCGTCCGCCGCGGCCAGCTGCTCGGCGAGCTCGCCGGTGCCGTCGGGCGAACCGTCGTCGACGACGAGTGCGTGCGCCTCCGGGACGGCGGCGTGCAGCCGGTCGAGGATCGGCTCGAGGTTCTCGACCTCGTCGTAGGTCGGGACGACGACGAGGACGCGCGCTGCCGCCGTCACCGAGGGGACCCCGCCGGCACCCGGCGGCGCAGCGCCGGGGCGGCGACGGCCAGCACCGCGCCGGCACCCAGGGCGGTCAGCGCCCACTCCGGGGCGGCGCCCACCCGCGTGGCGAGCGTCGTCGCCTCCCGCTGGGCGATCCGCTCGACGAACACCGCCGGGGTGAACAACTCCGACTGCCGGGCCAGCGACCCGTCGGGTGCGATCACCGCGGAGATGCCGCTGGTGGAGGCGAGGGCGACCGACCGGCCGGTCTCCACCGCCCGCACCTGCGCGGCGGCCACCTGCTGCGCGCTCTCGTCGGTGAAGCCGAAGGTGGCGTTGTTCGTCTGGACGACGAGCATGCCGGCGCCGGCCTGCACGGTGTCGCGGACGAGGGAGTCGTACACCACCTCGAAGCAGATGACGTCGCCCACCCGGGCGCCGCCCACGTCGAGCACCCCGACCTCGGTGCCCGCGGTGAAGTCGCGGCGCACGAGGTCGACCTTGTCGCTGAAGAGGCGGAAGAAGTCCCGCGCCGGCACGTACTCGGCCAGGGGCACGGGGTGGCGCTTGACGTAGGTGTCGCCCGGGCCGGTCTCGGGGTCCCACACGATGGCGGTGTTGCTGATGAACCGGCCCGGCCCGTCGAGGACGGCGCCCACGAGGACCGGGGCGGCGACCGCCTCGGCCGCGCGGCTGATCTGCCGGGCGGCGTCGGCGTTGACGTAGGGGTCGATGTCGGAGCTGTTCTCCGGCCACACCACGAGGTCGGGCTGCTCCTCCTCCCCCGCGGCGACGGCCGCGGCCAGCTCGAGGGTGCGCTGCACGTGGTTGTCGAGGACCGCCCGGCGCCGGGCGTTGAACTCCAGTCCCGCCTCCGGGACGTCGCCCTGGACGACGGCGACGGTGACCGTCGGGCCGCCGCCGGCGAGCGAGGAGCCGGGTAGCGGCAGCCAGGCCAGGGCCGCGACCAGGGGGACGGCGAGCACTCCGGCGCCCGCGGCCGCCACCGCGCGCAGCGCCCGGCCGCGACCGGCCGGCGCGCCGGCGGCCGCCCGGCGGGCACGGGTCACGGCGAGCACCGCGGCGGCCAGCAGTGCACCGGTCAGGGCGACGGCGAAACCGACCAGCGGCACCCCGCCGTAGGCGGCGAGGGCGAGGAAGGGGCCGTCGGTCTGGCTGAACCCGAGCCGGCCCCAGGGGAAGCCGCCGAACGGCACGCGCCCGCGCAGCGCCTCGTCGGCCACCCACAGCGCCGCGGTCCACAGCGGCCACAGCGGCAGCCGGGAGGTGGCCGCCGTCGCCGCGCCCAGCAGGGCCGAGAAGGCCGCCTGCGACACGGCGAGCGCCAGCCACGGGAACGCGCCGACGTAGACGCCGCTCCACGACAGCAGCGGCACGAAGAAGGCCAGCCCGAACACCAGGCCCAGCCAGGCGCCGGCCCGTGCCCGCTGCCCGTGCACCGCCAGCGCGAGCGCCGCCGTCCCCGGCACGGCCATCAGGGTGAGGGAGTAGCCGGGAAAGGCCAGCAGCAGGAGCAGGCCCCCGGCCGCGGCCAGCGCGGTGCGCCAGGGCAGCCGCCGGCGCGGTCGGGTGCCCTGCGGCACCGCGGAGGCGCCGGTGCCCGGACGGCGGGCGGCCGGGACGGCGGGCGCGCGCACCACTGGCCTCCCCGCGACGTCGGGCCGCGGGCAGCGCCCGGGCGTCCGGCTGGCACCCGCCTCCCCGGCGGCTGCGGACCACCGCGTGGCCCGCCGACCAGCATCCCACCCCGCCGGTCCGGTCCGGGCTCCCGACCGGCCGGGTCGCCCGCCCGTGCGGTGACCGCACCCGGCCGGGCGGCCGGCTACAGCGGCTGCAACCGCTTCCCGGCCACGACCAGCGACCGGCAGGCGGGCCGCTCCCGGCGGTCGAGCACCCCGGACAGCGTGGCGTCGGTGGCCCACAGCGCCAGGTCGGCCGGCGCGCCGACCGACAGCGGCCCGGCCGCGGTCTCCGCCCGGACGGCGTGCCAGCCGCCGTGGGTGGCGGCGTCGAAGGCGTCGTAGGGCCGCAGGCCGGCGCCGGGCGTGTGGTGGTCGACGGCGGCGTGCACCCCGCCCCACGGGTCCATCGGGGTCACCGGGGCGTCGCTGCCCAGCGCGAGCGCGACCCCGGCGTCGGCGAGGTCGGCGAACGGGTTGGTCCCCAGCGCGCGCTCCACCCCCAGCCGCTCGGCGTACATCCCGGCGTCCCCGCCCCACGCGGCGTCGAAGGCCGGCTGCACGCTGGCCACCACCCCCCACGCGCGCATCCGCCCGACGGCGTCCGGCGCGGCCATCTCCACGTGCTCGAGCCGGTGCCGGCAGGCGCGCACCGCGGCCACGCCGAGCTCCTCGACGACGATCCCGACCGCGTCGAGCACCTGGCCCACCGCGGCGTCGCCGATGCAGTGGAACCCGGCCTGGATCCCCGCCGCGGTGCACGCCCGCACGTGGTCGACGAGCTGGGCGGTGTCGAAGCGCAGCGCGCCGGCCGTCTCGGGACGGTCGCGGTAGGGACTGCTCAGCGCCGCGGTGTGCGACCCGAGGGCGCCGTCGCAGAACAGGTCGCCCCCGGCGCCGGCCAGGCCGAGCTGGCGCACCAGGTCCAGTCCGCCGCGCTCGGCCAGCTCCCCCCAGTAGCCGGTCACCCGGGGCCCGGGGCGCTCGCGGGCCAGCACCAGCAGGGCGCGCAGGTCCTCGGCCCCGGACACCTCCGGCCCGGCCATCTCGTGCAGGCTGCCGATGCCCAGGCGCGCCGCCTCGGCCAGGGTCGCGGCCTGGGCGGCCGCGCGCTGGGCCGCGGTCACGGCGCCGTAGGCGGCCTGCCGGGCGGCGTGGTGGGCGTCGAGGCGCAGCTGCCCGTCGGGCGAGAAGCCGGGCAGCTCCCGCACGCCCGGGACGAGGTCCAGCAACGCCGTCGACACCGTGGCCGAGTGCACGTCCACGCGGGCGAGGTAGGCCGGCCGGTCGCCGACGACGGCGTCGAGGTCGGCCCGGGTCGGCCCGCGGCCCTCGGGCCAGCCGGTCTCGTCCCACCCGGTGCCGAGCAGGATCCCCGGCGCGGTCCGTGCCGCCTCCGCGACCGCCGCGACCGCAGCGGCGAGGCTCGACCTCGAGTGGAGGTCGAGGCCGGTGAGTGCCAGCCCGGTCGCCGTCGCGTGCACGTGGGCGTCCACGAAGGCCGGGGTGAGCAGCGCGCCCTCCCCCGCCAGCACGCGCCCGGCGCGCGGGGCGTCCCCGGCGTCGCCCAGCCAGGCGATCCGCCCGCCGACGACGTGCACCGCACGGCCGGGACGGTCGCCGACGGTGACGTCGGAGAGCAGCAGGTCCGGAGCGCCGGGGTGGGTGCCGTCGGGGTGCATGCCGCCGAGCATGACCGTGGGCGCACGTCCCGCCGTGCCCGGGTGGCCGGGCCGGGGCCCCGGCGGTAGGCAGGAGCGGTGCCGGTCGGGGAGCTGCTCACCCCGCGGCTGCGGCTGCGCCCGTGGACCACCGGCCGCGACGACCTGGCGCGGCTGGCCGACACCTACGGCCGCGAGGAGGTCACCCGTTGGCTCGGCGGGCCGCCGACGGTGGGGCCGGCGGAGCTGGTGGCCCGGTGGGCGCAGATCCCCCGCACCCACCCGTACTGCGGCTGCTGGGCGATCGAGGTCCGTGGTCCCGCGCCGGTGGTGGCCGGCACGGTGCTGTTGCGGCCGCTGCCCGGCGGTGTCGGCGAGGTGGAGGTCGGCTGGCACCTGCACCCCGACAGCTGGGGGCACGGGTACGCCACCGAGGCGGCGCGCGCGGTGGTCGAGGAGGCCTTCGGCGCCGGTCTGCCCGAGGTCTACGCCGTGGTCCGGCCCGGCAACGAGCCGTCCCTGGCGGTCTGCCGGCGGCTGGGCATGGTGCCCCTGGGGCGGATGCGCCGCTGGTACGACGTCGAGCTCGAGGCCTTCCGGCTCATGGCCCCGCCGGTGGTCGAGTAGCCGGGCTCAGCCCCGGCGGCGCGCGCGGCCGAGGCGGGCGCGCAGCCGCGCGCGGCGGGAGGTGCGCGCCCTGGTGCGGTGACCGGCGGCGTCGGCCCGGTCGCGGGCGTCGGCCTCCTCCAGCGTGGGCGCCGTGCCGCCCAGGTGCACCGGCAGCCACCACAGGTCCTCCGGGCCGGCCGGCTGTTGCGGATAGGTGCGCTGGGCCTCGTCGAGCAGGGCCTCCATGACGGTGCGGGTGCGGGCCAGCAGCGCCGCGGGCCGCTCCCCCGGCTCGGGCGTGATCGGCTCGCCGAGCAGCACGGTGACCGCCCTGCCCCGCGTGAGGTCGACCGGGTGCTTCTTGGTGGCCACCCGGTGCCCGCCCCAGACCGCGGCCGGGATGACCGGCACGCCGGCGTCGATGGCCATCCGGGCCGCGCCGGCCTTGAGGCTCTTGACGGTGAAGCTCTGGCTGATGGTCGCCTCGGGGAACACCCCGACGAGCTGGCCGTCCTTGAGCGCGCGGACGGCGGCGTCGAACGCCGCGGCGCCGGCCTTGCGGTCGACCGGGATGTGCTGCATCGCCCGCATGAACGGCCCGGCGAACCAGTGGCCGAACACCGAGGCCTTGGCCATGAAGCGCACCAGGCGGTGCTGCGGTAGGGCGGCCAGCCCGAGGAAGGTGAAGTCGAGGTAGCTCACGTGGTTGCTGCAGATGACCGCGCCGCCGGAGGCCGGGACGTGCTCGGCGCCCCGGACGTCGAAGCGCAGCCCCAGCAGCCGGAAGACCACCAGCGCCAGCCGGATGACGAACCGGTAGGGCCGGTCCCGCGGGTCGGTGGAGCGACCGAACAGGTCGCCCCGGACGACGTCACGCCAGCTCGCGGTGTACATGGCCGGACGATAACCGGCAGGGGTGCCGGTCACCCGCCGAGCTGTCTCCCCGCCGTCACCGCCACGGCGGCACGGACGACGGCGGCCAGGTCTGCGGTGTCGCGGTGCACCCGGCGCTGCAGGTCCGCGCCGGTCCCCCGGGTCAGGACCTCGCCCACGCCCGCGGACACCCGCGCGGCGTCGCCGGTCGCCTTGAGCGCGGGCGTCAGGTGCTCCAGCAGCGCCGCGACGACGTCGGCGGCCGGCGCCGGGCGGCCGGTGCGCGGGTGCACCAGCTCGCCGGCGGTGCCCGACCGGCCGGCCCGCCACGCGGCCACCCGCAGCAGCTCGCTGCGCACCCGCGGCGCCGGGGTGCCGGCCCGCCACTCGCGCGCGGCCGTCTCCACCAGCCCGCGGACCAGCCCGGCGTGCGTGACGGCGTCCTCGACGCGCAGGCAGACGTCGGCGGTGCGCACCTCGACGGTCGGCCAGGTCTGCGACAGCCGGGCGTCGAAGTAGACCATCCCGGCGTCGACGATCGTCCGGGTCGCGACGAGGTCGGCGACCACCCGGTGGTAGGTCGCGGCGTCCCCGAACAGCTCCGTGGCCCCCGAGGAGGGCCAGTGGCTCCACGACTGGGAGCGGAAGCTGGCGTAGCCGCTGTCCCTGCCGAGCCAGAACGGCGAGTTGACGGTCAGCGCGGTGAGCACCGGCAGCCAGACCCGGATGCGGTCGAGGACGGCGACGCCCTCCTCGTCGTCGGCGACCGAGACGTGCACGTGGCAGCCGCAGGTCAGCTGCTCGAGGGCGGTGAGGCCGAAGGTCTCCGCCATCCGGGCGTACCGCTCCCCCGGCGTGGTCACCGGGTCGACGGCGACCGGCGAGCTGGCCAGGGCCGCCACCCGGGCGCCCACGGCCTGCGCCGCCGCGTCGGCCCGGCTCCGCCAGTACCGCAGCTCCCCGGTGACCTCGGCGAGGTCGGTGCACACGCGGGTGCCCAGCTCCAGCTGCTGCTGCTTGAGCTCCGGCACGAGGTGACCGGGCGACCCGCCGTCCCGCCCGTGCCCGGCGCGCTCGTGCTCGGCGCGCTCGTGTTCCGCGGGCGTCTCCCCCTCGCCCCGGCGGGAGGCCACCTCCAGGGCCTCGGGACCCAGCGGCACGGGCACACCCGACGGGTCGACGACCAGCAACTCCTCCTCCACCCCCACCGTGCGCACCGGCACATCGTGGTCGCGGAGCCGAGGTGGTGCAGTGCGAGCGCGTGCGCAGTGCCCCGGTTGGTCGTCATCGTTGTTCTTGGCGCTTTGGACGTTGTCAAAAAACTTTGATTCAGTTGGGGATAACGGTATGGTGGGACCGTGAGCCGGAGTTGGCAGCACCCCCTGCCCGAGATGCCGTCACCGCCGGCGGCGCGCGCCTGGCAGCGGCTGGAACCCCCCGAGGGTTACGCCGTCCAGTGGCGACGGCTGATCGACGCCGCGCTGGAGCTGGGGCTCGGCCCCGAGGAGCTGGCTGCCGGCGGCATGGACGACGTCGCCGCGGCGCGGGGTTGGAAGCCCGCCACCGTCACCCTCTACAGCAAGGTCGCCCGCTACGGCGGCGTGCCCCTGCCCGTGCCGCCGACACCGGAGCCCGACCCGCGGACGCTGGACCTGCGACCGCTCACCGAGGTGCGCAGCGAGGAGCCCGAGCACCTGCGCACCGTCGTCTGGTGCGCGATCGCCCTGCGGTGGCCGGCTCCCGTGGGCGCCTTCCGCGACCTGCGCCGCGAGCAGGTCCACCCCACGGCCCGCCGGCTGCTGGTGCGCACCGACGACGGCGAGTGGTCGGTGCCGGGCGCCCTCTCCGCCTGGCACGCCTGGGAGGCCGTGCGCAACCGGTTCCCGGCGCTGGCCGGGAGCCCATGGGTGCTGCCCGCCCTGCGGCGGGGCCCCGGCTACAGGTCACAGGTGGGCGGGCGGCTGTCCAGCCAGGCCCTGCAGGTCACCTTCACCAAGCACGCCGTCCGCACCGCGCTGTACCTGCGCGCGACCAGCGCGGGCGCCCGCCGGGCGCGGGCCGAGGCGCTGGCCGCCGTCTACGAGACGCTGTCCTACGACTCCTACCGGCGGCTGGCCCTGGCCGGCGGCGCCGAGCCGGTGGCCGAGCGCGGTGCGGTCCGGGCCGAGCGGGCCGCACGGGCCAACCGGGCCGGCGGCGCTCCGGGGACACCGGCGGGCTGAGCCCTCCCCTCCCCCGGCTCACAGCAGGCTGAGCTGCTCGGGGACGGCGCCGTCATCCCCCGCCGCCGGGGCGCGGGGCCCGGCACGCCGGACGGGAGCCGCTCCCCCGCCGCGGACCGGCGGGAGGCTCCCGGCCGGGAAGGCCGCCTCGTCGTCGCCGGGCGCCCCGGAGGCCGCGGTCCCGTCGACGCCCCTGGCCTGACCGCCGGAGTGCCCGTCCAGGCCGTGACGGCGCAGCAGGGGCGTCACCCGCTCGGCCAGCCACGCCCGGTACTCCGCGGAGACGTAGGCGCCGCCGCGGTAGAGCTGCCGGTAGCGGCCGACCAGAGCCGGGTGCTCGCGCGCCAGCCAGGCGGAGAACCACTCGCGCGCGCCGGGGCGCAGGTGCAGCGGGACGACGGTGACGCCGGTGGCCCCGGCGGCGCCGATGGCCTCCAGGGCGGCGTCGAGGTCGCTCTGCCGGTCGGTGAGGCCGGGCAGGACCGGGGCGAGGAAGACGCCGCACGGCAGGCCGGCGTCGGTGACCGCGCGGACGAGGTCGAGCCGGGCCCTCGGCGTCGGCACGCCGGGCTCGAGACTCGTGTGCAGGTCCTCGTCCCAGACGGCCACGGAGACGCCGAAGCCGACCGGGACGTCCTGGGCCGCCGAGGCCAGCAGCGGCACGTCCCGGCGGGCCAGCGTGCCCTTGGTGAGGACGGAGAACGGCGTCCCCGAGTCGGCCAGTGCCGCAATCACCCCCGGCATGAGCCGGTAGCGGCCCTCGGCGCGCTGGTAGGGGTCGGTGTTGGTGCCCAGCGCCACGTGCTCGCGCTTCCACGAGGCCCGCGCGAGCTCCCGCCGCAGCACCTCGACGAGGTTGGTCTTCACCACGATCTGCGTGTCGAAGTCCCGCCCGGCGTCCAGGTCCAGCCACTCGTGCGTCGAGCGGGCATAGCAGTACAGGCAGGCGTGGAGGCAGCCCCGGTAGGGGTTGATCGTGTAGGCGAACGGCATCCGCGAGCCCCGCGGCACCGGGTTGAGCGCCGACCGGCTGAGCACCTCGTGCAACGTCACACCCGGGAACTCGGGCACCTCGACGCTGCGCAGCAGACCCCGGAGGCCCGGCATCCCGGGCAGCAGCGCCTCGTCCCCGTCGTCGAGGCGCTGGCCGTCCCATCGCACACCGCCATGCGAACACACGTTCGACACCCTGTCCAGCCGGTGGCCGGTGCAGGTGGATCGGGGTTTGCGCTCGCCAACCCGGTCGAACCATTGCGTAGTTGGGGATAACGGTCAACCGGTCGGCGCGGCGTGCCACGGCCCGACCGCGGGCTCACAGCGGCGGGCGGTCCTCGTAGAAGGTCGAGAGGACGACGGTCGTGCGGGTGCTGACGTTCGCCGTCGCCCGGATCTCCCGCAGCAGCGCCTCCAAGGCCTCCGGTGAGGCCACCCGCACCTTGAGCAGGTAGCTCTCCACCCCGGCCACCGAGTGGCAGGCCTCGATCGCGTCGAGGTGGGCCAGCTTCGCCGGGGCGTCGTCGGCCTCGGCCATGTCCAGCGGCGTGATCGAGACGAACGCCGTCATCCCCAGGCCGAGCAGGCGGGCGTCGATGCCGGCGCGGTAGCCGGTGATCAGCCCGCGCTGCTCGAGCCGCCGCACCCGCTGGTGCACGGCCGACACCGACAGCCCGACCCGCTCGGCCAGCTCGGTGTAGCTCGCCCGCCCGTCACGGGCCAGGGCGGCCAGCAGGGCCCGGTCGACGTCCGGGGCGGCCCCTCCCCCCGGCTCAGCCGGCGAGGACGACGAGCTCACGGGGACCCTGGTTGAGCGCGCGCACGCCGTCGTCGGTGCAGACCACGATGTCCTCGATCCGCGCGCCGCACCGGCCGGCGAGGTAGATGCCCGGCTCCACGGAGAAGGCCATGCCGGGTTCGAGGGGCAGGTCGTTGCCCGCGACGATGTAGGGGGCCTCGTGGGTGTCGAGCCCGATGCCGTGCCCCGTGCGGTGGATGAAGTGCTCGCCCCAGCCGGCGGCGGTGATCCGGTCGCGGGCCACGGCGTCGACCGCCTCGGCGGTCACGCCCGGGCGGACGGCGGCCACCGCGGCCTCCTGCGCGTCCTGCAGCACGGCGTACCACTCGGCCACCTCGGGACCGGGCTCCCCGCCGACGGCGTAGGTGCGGGTGCAGTCGGAGCGGTAGCCGGTCGCGGTCTCCCCGCCGATGTCGACGACGACCAGGTCACCGGCCTGCACCACCCGGTCGGAGAGCTCGTGGTGCGGGCTGGCGCCGTTGGGCCCGGACCCGACGATGGTGAAGTCGACCCCCACGTGACCCTCGGCCAGGATCGCCGCGGCGATGTCGGCGCCGACCTCGGCCTCGGTGCGGCCCACCCGCAGCCACTCCCCCATCCGCGCGTGCACCCGGTCGATGGCCGCGCCCGCGGCGGCGAGCTCCTCGACCTCGGGGGCGGTCTTGACCACCCGCAGCCGGTCGAGCACCGGCGTCGCCAGCTCGAGCACCGACCCGGGCAGCGCGCGGTGCACACCGAGCGCGTGCTCCGCCCAGGTGCGGGCGCCGACGGCGACCCGGGCGGGTGCGGCGCCGAGGCGGGCGGTGACCTCGCGGGCGACCACGGCGAAGGGGTCGTCGGTCTCGTCCCAGGCGTGCACCTGCAGGCCGAGCGCGCCGGCGGGACTCGCGTCGACCATCGGCGCCTCGAGCCGCGGCACCACCAGCAGCGGGTCCCCGCTGCGCGGGACGACGAGGGCGGTGAGCCGCTCCATCGCGTGCGCGTCGTAACCGGTGAGGTAGCGCAGGTCCGAGCCCGGGGTGAGCACGACGACGTCGACGCCCCGCTCCGCGGCGACGGCCCGCGCGGCGTGCACGCGGTCGATGGTGACGAGGTCCCCCGCACGACTTCCCACGTCGGGACACTAACCCCGGACACCGACCTGTCCCGCCCGGGTTTCCCGGACCGTTACCGTCGCCGCCCGTGACGACGATGCTGCTCGACGCCGCGAGCCTCTACTTCCGGGCCTTCTACGGCGTCCCCACCAGCGTGACCTCCCCCGACGGGCGGCCGGTGAACGCCGTGCGCGGGTTCCTGGACATGACCGCCCGGCTGCTCACCGCCCACTTCCCCGACCGGCTGGTGGCCTGCTGGGACGACGACTGGCGCCCGGCGTTCCGCGTCGAGGCGCTGCCGTCCTACAAGGCGCACCGGCTCTCCCCCGACGGCGGGGAGGAGACACCCGACGAGCTGGCGCCGCAGGTGCCCGTGCTGGTCGACGTCCTCGCCGCGGCGGGCATCGTGCGCGTCGGGGCACCGGGCTACGAGGCCGACGACGTCATCGGCACGCTGGCCACCCGGGCCCGGGGACCGGTCGACGTCGTCACCGGTGACCGCGACCTGTTCCAGCTCGTCGACGACGCCCGCGGTGTGCGGGTGCTCTACACCAACCGGGGCATCGCCGACATCGAGATCGTGGACGAGGCGGCGGTGACGGCGAAGTACGGGATCCCGGGGCGGGCCTACGCCGACTTCGCCGTGCTGCGGGGCGACCCCAGCGACGGGCTGCCCGGCGTGGCCGGCGTGGGCGCGAAGACCGCGGCGGCGCTGGTCACCGAGTTCGGCGACCTGGCCGGCATCCGCGCGGCCGCCGCCCGCACCGCCGTGCCCAGGGCGCCGCTCACCGCGGCGGTGCTCAAGCGGCTGCACGCCGGCAGCGACTACCTCGACGCGGCGCCGGTGGTGGTGGCCGTGGCGCGGACCATCGACCTGCCGCCCGTGGACGGGACGCTCCCGCGCCGGCCGGCCGACCCCGCGGCGCTGGCCGCCCTGGCCGACGCGCACGGGCTGCGCTCCTCGCTCGGGCGGCTCGGCGCCGCCCTGGGGTGGCCGGCCGACGCGCTCGGCTGAGCCCACCGGCCGGTGGTCAGACGACCTCCCAGGTGTAGGCCGCCGCGTCCTCGTCGGTGATCGCGACCCGGATGGTCACGTCGTCGCCGTCCTCGGTCGTGCCGCTGCACTCGTAGGTCTCGTCCTCCTCGACGACCATCTCCTCGCCGCAGGAGACGTCGATGCCGACGCCGAAGGTCTCCTCGTACTGGGCGGCGATGTCCTGTTCCGCGCGGGTGGGGTCGAGGACGTCGTCCCCGAGGGTCAGCAGCAGGGTGACCGCCACGGCGATGACGACGACGGCGACCGCGACCAGGCCGAGGACGAGCCGGGTCCGCGACCTCCCCGGCGGCCGGCCGGGGCCCCCGGGCTGCCCGTACTGACCCGGCCCGTAGTGACCCGGCCCGTACTGCGCGGGCTGCCCGTACGGGCCCGGCGGCCCGTACTGCCCGGGGTACCCGTAGGGACCCGGCTGCTGCCCCTGCTGACCCGGCTGGCCGTACTGCCCGGGCTGCCCGTACTGCCCGGCCGGCTGGCCGTACTGCCCCGGCTGGCCGGGCTGCTGGCCGTACTGCCCCGGCTGCCCGTACTGGCCCGGCTGGCCACCCGGCGGTGGGTTGGTCATCGTCGCTCCTGTCCCGTCCGACCCCCGGGGGTCCTCCCGCGACACCGCGTCACGGGAGCGGGAGGATTGTGCACCACCTGCCCGGCGACCCCGCTCCTCCGCGCCCGGGCGTCAGCCGCTGACCGCGACGGCGACCACCCCGCGCCGGACGCGGCCCACGGCCGCCCGGGCGACCGCGGCCACCGACTCGTCGGCCACCTTGGCCAGCTGGTCGAGCACGTCGACGAGCTGGCGGGCCCACCGGACGAAGTCCCCGCCGGAGAGCTCGGTGCCGGCCTGCTCGGCGCCGGCCAGCACCCGGTCGAGGCTCTGCCCGTCGGCCCAGCGGTAGGCCGCCCAGGCGAACCCGAGGTCGAGGTCACGGGTGGCCGGCAGCCCGCGGTCGAGCTCGACGTCCTGCAGCCGGGCCCGGATCCGGCGCATCTCGCCGATGGCCGCGGCGACCTGCCCACCGGGCACGGCGGGCTGGCCCGGGGTCTCCCGGCGCGCCTCGAAGACCAGCGTGGAGACGGCGGCGGCCAGCTCGGCCGGGCCGAGGCCGCGCCAGGCGCCCGCGCGCAGGCACTCGGCGATCAGCAGGTCGCCGTCGGACCAGATGCGGGCCAGCCGCCGTCCCTCGTCGGTCACCCGCGGGACGTCGTCGACCGGCACGGCCTCCGCGGTGTCGGCCGGCACCAGCGGCGCCACCTCCGGCACCAGGTAGCCCAGCTCCTCGAGCACGTCGCAGGTGCGGTCGAACTGCCGGGTCAGCGAGCCGGTGCGCTCGGCCATCCGGCGGTGGGTGGCCTCGGCCTCGGCGACCTCGCGCAGGTACCGCTCGGCGGCGCGCACCCGCTCCTCCCGGTCGGGCAGCCCGTGCACGGGGTGCGCGCGCAGCGCCCGGCGCAGGTCCTGCAGCACCGGGTCGTCGGCGGCCGCGGACCGCTGCCTGACCCGCCGCGCCCCCAGGTCGTGCTCCACCCGGGCGGAGCGCAGCGTCGAGGCCAGGTCCCGCCGGGCGTGCGGGCTGCGGTGGTTGAAGTTCCTGGGCACCCGCACCCGGGCCAGCGCGGCCACCGGCGTCGGGAAGTCCACGCTGCCCAGCCGGCCGGCCCACTTGTCCTCGGTGAGCACCAGCGGGCGCGGGTCGGCCAGGTCGGTGACGCCGGGGTCGAGCACGACGGCCAGCCCCTGCCGCCGGCCCGAGGGCACCCGGATGACGTCGCCGGGGCGCAGCGCGGCCAGCGCGTCGGCGGCCTCGATGCGCCGCTTGGCCGCCGAGTCGCGGGACAGCTCGCGCTCACGGTCGGCGATCTCCCGCCGCAGCCGCGCGTAGGCGGCGACGTCCCCGCCCTCGGAGGTCATCTCCGCGGCGAAGCGCTCGGCGTCGCGCTCGTGCCGGGCGGCGGCCCGGGCCAGGCCCACCACCGAGCGGTCGGCCTGGAACTGGGCGAAGGAGGAGGCCAGCAGCTCCCGGGCGCGGGCCCGGCCGAAGGAGCCGACCAGGTTGACCGCCATGTTGTAGCTGGGCCGGAAGCTGGACCTGAGCGGGTAGGTGCGGGTGCTCGCCAGCCCGGCGACGACGGAGGGGTCCATGCCCGGCGCCCACACGACGACGGCGTGCCCCTCCACGTCGATGCCCCGCCGCCCGGCCCGGCCGGTGAGCTGGGTGTACTCCCCCGGCGTGACGTCGACGTGCGCCTCGCCGTTCCACTTGACCAGCCGCTCGAGGACGACGGTGCGTGCGGGCATGTTGATGCCCAGTGCCAGGGTCTCGGTGGCGAAGACGGCCTTGACCAGGCCGCGGACGAAGCACTCCTCGACGGTCTCCTTGAACGCCGGCACCAGCCCGGCGTGGTGGGCGGCCAGCCCGGCGAGCAGTCCCTCGCGCCACTCCCAGAAGCCGAGGACGTGCAGGTCCTCGTCGGGCAGGCTGCCGGTCCGCTCGTCGACGATCCGGGCGATCTCGGCGCGCTCGGCCTCGTCGGTCAGCCGCAGCCCCGACTGCAGGCACTGCGCGACGGCGGCGTCGCAGCCGTTGCGGCTGAAGATGAAGGTGATGGCCGGCAGCAGGCCGGCGCGGTCGAGCCGCTCCACGACGTCCGAGCGGGCCGGCGGCCGGTAGCGGGGCCGGTGCCAGTCGCGGTCGCGCCGCGACCCGCCGTTGCCACCGCCCCAGCTGTCCAGCCGGCGCTCGTACTCGCGCACGTAGCGGACCAGCTCGGGGTCGACGACGCTGGCGCCGCGGTCGCGGGTCGACAGCACGCGCGGGGTCTCCCCCTGCTCGGCGGCGTGCGCGGCCGGCCGCAGGCTGAACAGGTCGAACACCCGGCTGCCGACCAGCATGTGCTGCCACAGCGGGATCGGGCGGACCTCGCTGACCACGACCCGCGTGTGGCCGCGGACGGTGACCAGCCAGTCGGCGAACTCCTCGGCGTTGCTCACCGTCGCCGACAGCGACACCAGGGTCACCGACTGCGGGAGGTGGATGATCACCTCCTCCCACACCGCGCCCCGGAAGCGGTCGGCGAGGTAGTGCACCTCGTCCATGACCACGTAGCCGAGGCCGTCGATGGCCGGCGAGTCCGCGTAGAGCATGTTGCGGAGCACCTCGGTGGTCATCACCACCACCGGGGCGTCGCCGTTGACGGCGTTGTCGCCGGTCAGCAGGCCGACCCGGTCCTCGCCGTAGCGCTCGACGAGGTCGTTGTACTTCTGGTTGGACAGCGCCTTGATCGGCGTCGTGTAGAAGGCCTTGCGCCCCTCGGCGAGCGCCTTGTGCACCGCGAACTCGCCGACGACGGTCTTGCCGGCGCCGGTCGGCGCGCAGACCAGCACGCCGGCGCCCTCGTCGAGCGCCTCGCAGGCCTCCACCTGGAACGGGTCGAGGGCGAAACCGAGGTCGGCGGTGAAGTCGGCGAGGGTCGGGTGCGCACTGCGCCGCCGGGCAGCCGCGTACCGCTCGGCGGGGCTGGACATGCTCTCCACGTTAGGCGTCCTCGGGGGCTTCGGCGCGGCCGACCTGTTGGTCGTTAGCAGTTGGGGATAACGGTTGAGCTGCGGACGGTGCGCGACCTCGTCCTCCCGCACCGCAGCGCGTCCTCCCGCACCGCACACCGCCGGGGAGGAGACGCGACGATCAGGTCACCTGGTCGTCGCGGGACCCGCGGGCGGAGCCCACCACGCGCAGCGCCCCCGGCACCGCCTCGGCCGTCACCGGCAGCGCCGCCACCGGCTCCCCGTCGGCGTACGTGCTCAGCCCCGCGCCGGCCAGCCCGACCCGCGCGGCCCGGTGGACCGTGACGGCGGGGTGCCCGACGTGCGTGCCGTCGGCCAGCCGCGGGCGGGTGCCCACCAGCTCCCGGCGCGACACCGGCCCCACGACGGTGACGTCGAGCAGGCCGTCGGCGGGGTCGGCGGCGGGGCAGATCCGCAGGCCCCCTCCGTACCAGGCGGTGTTGCCGACGGCGACCAGCGTGACCGGCAGCGTCCGGGACCCGCCGTCCAGGGTGAGCGTGACCTCCCACGGCCGCAGCCGGGCCAGCTCGGCCAGGATCGCGACGTCGTAGCGGCGCGGCCCGCGCGGCCAGCGCAGCCGGTTGGCCCGGTCGGTGACGGCGGAGTCGAACCCGCAGCACAGCACGGTGGCCCACCACCGCCCCGCGGTGCACCCGGCGTCCAGCGTGCGGACGGCGCCCTCGCGCAGGTCCGCGGCCGCCGCCACCGCCGCGGTCACCGGCTCGGGCGGCACGCCGAGGGCCAGGGCGAGGTCGTTGCCGGTGCCGGCCGGCACGACCGCCAGCGGGGTGGGCGTCCCGGCGACCGCCTGCAGCGCCGCGTGCGCGGCACCGTCACCCCCGACGGCGACGACCGCGCCGACCCCCGCCGCGACGGCGGCCGCCGCGGCTCCCTCCGCCTCCGCGCGGGTGGCGGCCCGCAGCACGTGCGGCGCCAGGCCGCCCCGCCGCAGCACGTCGAGGACGGCGCCGGAGACGGTGCGGGCCCGCCCCCGCCCAGCGGCCGGGCTGACGAGGACGACGACGTCGGTCCCGGTGCCCACCCGGCCCCCTCCCCCTGCGTCCCGGGCGTCCCGGCCCGAGCGCGTGTGCCGGCGGCTCAGCCGCGGGAGCGGGCGCCGGGGCGGTCGGTCGCGGCGGCGTCGGCGGCGCCGTCCCGGCGCAGGTCCTCGCGCGGGGTCGGGGTGGCGTCGAGGGAGGAGGGCCGGGCGTCCAGCGGCGAGGCCTCGCCGTCGGCGACGTCGTGGAAGTGCTCGTGCGCCTCGCGCCGGGCGCGCCGCCGGTCCACCACGCGGGCGACCTGGATGGCCAGCTCGAACAGCAGCACCATCGGCAGCGCCATGGCCAGCATGGTGAAGGGGTCCTGCGTCGGCGTGATGAACGCGGCGAAGACGATGGTCAGGAAGAAGATCCAGCGCCGGCTCCGCGCCAGCACGGCGTGGCTGAGGACGCCCACCAGGTTGAGCGCCACGGCGATCAGCGGCAGCTCGAAGCTGAGCCCGAAGGCCACCAGCAGGCTGATCACGAAGCCCAGGTAGTCCGGCGCGGTGAGCTGGAAGGCCACCTCGTCGCCGGCGAGCCCGAGCAGCAGCTCCAGGCCCGTGTAGAGGGTGAGGTAGGCCAGCACCGCACCGAGGGCGAACAGCGTGGTGGAGGCCGCGACGAAGGTGACCGCGTACCGCTTCTCGTTGCGCTTGAGCCCGGGGGTGATGAACGCCCACAGCTGCCAGAGCCAGAACGGCGAGGACAGCACGGCCCCGGCGATCAGGGCGATCTTCAGCCGCAGCAGCACGCCGCCGAAGACGTCGAGCACCACCAGCCGGCAGGCGTCGTCCCCCTGGAAGCGGAGCTCGGGGGGCAGCGAGCAGTAGGGCTCGCTGAGGAAGGTGAGCAGGCCGTGGTCGTACCAGAGGAAGCCGGCGACGGCGCCCAGCGCGAGGGCCAGCAGCGCCTTGGCGACCCGGTTGCGCAGCTCGGTGAGGTGCGCGACGAGGGTCATCGTCGCCTCGGGGTCGCGCGGGGGCCGGCGCCGGCGGCGTCCGCGCGACCCGGGCCCGCTCACGTCGCCGCTCCGCGGTGCGGTCAGCGGGGGTCGGCGGCGCCGGGCCGGCCGGCGCGCGCCCGCAGCTCGGCCGCGCGCGCCTCGGCGGCGGCCGCCTCGGCCTCGAGCGCGGCACGGCGGTCGGCGTCGGAGGGCTCGAGCGGAGCGGGGGCGGGACGGCTGCGGTCGTCGTCCTTCATGCCCTTCATCTCGCCCTTGAAGATCCGCAGCGAACGGCCGAGCGAGCGCGAGGCGTCGGGCAGCTTCTTGTACCCGAACAGCAGCAGGATCGCGAGGATGATCAGGATGATCTCCGGCGCGCCGAGGTTCATGCGTCCTCCAGGTCCAGGGGGCGGGGGCGATGCTACGCGCGGGGTGTTCGTCCCCGGGGTCCTCGGCGGACGGCTCGCGGAGCCGGCGGGTGGTCCCCGCCGGGCGCTCAGCCGGCGTGCGCACCCCGGGCGGCCGGCGGCCGCTCGCCGGCGGCCTGCAGCGCGGCCGCCCGGTCGGCGGTCGCCTGCACCTGCTGCAGCAGCGGCACGACCTCGCGCTCGGCGGCCTGCAGCTCGCGGCCGAGCCGCCGGAACGCGCCGAGGACGGCGAACACGAGCGCGCCGAGGACGACCAGGGACAGCACGACGACGGCGATCCAGACCACGAGCAGCACGGCGAGGACCCTAGGCCCCCGGGCCGGCACCGGCGCCGGCCGCGTACCGGTCCAGCGCGGCGCGGGCGTCGGCGGCGACGGCGGCGGCCAGCTCGGCCGGCTCGTCGACGGTGGCGGCGCCGCCGAGGGAGGCCACCAGCCGGCGGGCCCAGGCCAGGTCGGCGGTGCGCAGCGCGACGGCCAGCCCGCCGGGCGGGTCGGGGACCTCGCGGACGTCCTCGGCCGGGTAGTACTCGGCCACCCAGCGCGCGGTGCGGGCCAGCCGCAGCCGCACCACCGGCGAGCCCGGCTCGGGCTGGTAGAGGCCGGACTCGACGTCGCGCGGCGCGGCCTGCGGCGGCGGGGCGGCCGGCTCGTCGAGCACCCGGACGTCGTCGATGCGGTCCAGCCGGAACAGCCGCACGCCGGCGACCTCCCGCGACCACGCCTCCAGGTACCAGCGGCCGTCGACCAGGAGCAGCCGCATCGGGTCGACGGTGCGCTCGGTGCGCTCGTCGCGGGTGGGCACGTAGTAGTGCAGGTGCAGCGCCCGCTTGCGCTCCAGCCCGTCGCGGACGACGGCGAGGGCCTGCTCGCGGGCGTCGACCGACAGCGCCACCGGGGTGACCCGCTCGGCGGCGTGCCCGGCGGCGGCCGACACCTTGGCCAGCGCGCGGCTGACCGCCTCCTGCTCGGCCAGGCCGGGCAGGTCGAGCAGGGTGCGCAGCGCGACCACCAGGGCCACGGCCTCGTCGGTGGTCAGCCGCAGCGGGCGGACCATGCCGGCGGTGAAGGTGACCCGCACGCGGTCGCCCTCGAAGGCCAGGTCGATGAGGTCACCGGGGCCGTAGCCGGGCAGGCCGCACATCCACAGCAGGTCCAGGTCGCGGCGCAGCTGCCGCTCGGGGACGCCGAAGTCGCGGGCGGCCTCGGCGAGGGGCACGCCCTCCGGCCGGGCGGTGAGGTACGGGACGAGCGAGAGCAGCCGGGTCATCCGCTCGTTGGTCGCCGGGCCGGTCACGCCCCCTCCCCCGTGGTCGCCAGGCGCGTCAGCCGCTCGACCACCGCGGCGCGCACCGCCTGCGGCGACTCCACGACGACGTCGGGGCCGTAGGCGGCCAGCTGGTCGGCCAGCCGCCAGGGCTCGGTGGTGCGCAGCTGCAGCCGGTCGTCCCCGTCCTCGGCCGGCCCGAGCGACGTCGCCCAGCGGCGCAGGCCCACGGCGCCGCCCGGGCGGGCGCGGACCACCACCAGGTGCTCCTCTCCCCCGGCCTGGCGGGCGACCAGGGCGGACAGGTCGACGTCGGCCGGCGGCTCGAAGGCGTTCTCCGGACCGGTGGCCCGCGGCGTGCCGACGACCCGGGACAGGCGGAACACCCGCGGGGCCTGCCGGTCGAGGTCCAGGCCCACGAGGTACCAGCGCCCGTGCCAGGCCACCACCCCCCAGGGCTGCACGTGCCGGCGGGCCGGAGTGTCCTCGTCGGGACGGCGGTAGTCGAACTGCAGCACCCGCCGGTCGCGGGCGGCGGCGTAGCAGGGCTCGAAGGCCGGCTCGTCGACGTCGAGTCGCGGCTGGACGGGCAGCGCGCGGGTGGGGTCGACGTCGACCCCGGCGGCGCGCAGCTTGACCAGGGCGCTCTGCGCCGCGCCGGCCAGCTGGGCGGACTCCCACAGCCGCAGCGCCAGGCCGACCGCGGCGGCCTCCTCACCGGTCAGGGTGATCTCGGGCAGCTCGTAGTCGGCGCGGGCGATGCGGTAGCCGTCCTCGGTGTCGAACACGCTGGTGCGGCCGGTCTCCAGCGGGACGCCCATCTCCCGCAGCTCGGCCTTGTCCCGCTCGAACATGCGCTTGAACGCCTCGTCGGCGCGAGCGGTGCCGTCGTCGGGCTCGTAGCCGGGCACGATCGCCCGGATGCGGGCGGCGGTCACGTACTGCCGGGTACCCAGCAGGGCGATGACCAGGTTGACCAGCCGCTCCGCCCGTTTCGCCGACACGCACCCAGCCTAGACAACGGACCCCCTGCCCCCCGCTGCTCGCACGCCCGCAGCGGGGGCCCGCGGGGGGCCACGCGAGGCGCGGGGGGCACCGGGGTCCTTACTCTCCCCCCGTGGGGGAGAACCAGACGGCGGTGCACCGGATCCGATGGCGACGCGGGCGGGTGACCGCCCTCGGACGGAGCTGGCGCGACGCCCAGGAACTGACCGTCGAGGTCCCCGGCGACGGCGCGGTCCGGTCGCTGGCCCACCCGTCGCTGGTCGGCGTCCCCGAGGTGGGCGACGAGGTGCTGCTCAACACCACCGCCTGGGCGCAGCGCCTGGGCACCGGCGGCTACGCGCTCGTCGTCGCCGTCCCCGACCGGCTGCCGCCGGACCCCACCGGCCCCGGCCACCTGGTCAAGGCCCGGTACACGCCGCTGCAGGTGAGCGTGCAGGGCGTCGACGAGCAGGACACCGAGCACCACACGGCGATCGCCGAGGCCGAGGACCTCGGCGGCATGCCGGTCGTCGTCGCCGACCTGCACTCGGCGCTGCCGGCCGCGCTGATCGGCGTCTTCGCCACCGACCCCGACCTCAGGGTCGCCTACGTGATGACCGACGGCGGCGCGCTGGTGGCCGGGTTCTCCCGCACGCTGCACACGCTGGCGCCGTCGCTCACCGGCGTGGTGACCGTGGGCCAGGCCTTCGGCGGCGACCTGGAGGCGGTCACCCTGCACACCGGGCTGCTGGCCGCGCGGCACGTGCTCGGCGCCGACGTCACGATCGTCACCCAGGGCCCGGGCAACCTGGGCACCGGGACGTCGTGGGGCTTCTCCGGCGTCGCCGCCGGCGAGGCGTGCAACGCCGTCTCGGTGCTGGGCGGGGAACCGGTCGGCGCGCTGCGGATCTCCGACGCCGACCCGCGCCCCCGCCACCGCGGCGTCTCGCACCACTCGCTGACCGCCTTCGGCCGGGTGGCCCTGGCCGGGGTGACGCTGGTCGCGCCGCGCGGGCTGGGCTCCGAGCTCGGCCAGCAGGTCGAGGAGGACCTCGCCGGGCAGCCCGAGCGCAACGAGGTGGTGTGGGTCGACACCGACGGCCTCGACGAGGCGCTGCAGCTGTCCCCGGTGACGCTGTCGACCATGGGCCGCGGCTGGCCCGAGGAGCGCGCCTACTTCCTGGCCGCCGCGGCCGCCGGCCGCTACGCCGCACTCCAGGTCCCGCTGCCCGAGGAGGGGTGAGCGGCCGCCGCAGGTGCCGCGCCCGAGTGGGCCCGGAGGGGTCCGCGACGGGTGCGACGGTGGGGCTCGGCGCAGCGGGGGGACGGCACCTGGCCGCGGCGCGGTCCGGCAGGACCGCGCCGTCATCGCGTCACATCGAGGCGATGAGCTTCTCCACGCGCTCGTCGACGCTCTTGAACGGGTCCTTGCACAGCACGGTGCGCTGGGCCTGGTCGTTGAGCTTGAGGTGCACCCAGTCGACGGTGAAGTCGCGCCGCTTCTCCTGGGCCTTGCGGATGAACTCGCCGCGCAGCTTCGCCCGGGTGGTCTGCGGCGGCACGTTCTTCGCCTCGAACACGCGCGGCTCGTGCGCCACCCGCTCCACCTGACCGGCCCGCTCGAGCAGGTAGTACAGCCCCCGCTTGCGGCTGATGTCGTGGTAGGCGAGGTCCATCTGGGCCACCCGCGGCGAGGACAGGGTGAGGTCCCGCTTGGCGCGGTAGCGCTCGATGAGCGAGAGCTTCGTGGCCCAGTCGATCTCCCGGTCGATGAGCGAGAGGTCCTCGGTGTCGACCGCCTTCAGCACCCGGCCCCACAGGTCGAGCATCTGCCGGTGCACCGGGCCGAAGCCCTCGCGGTCGACGAACTCCGCGGCCCGCGAGTGGTACTCGGCCTGGATCTCCAGCGCCGACATCTCCTTGCCGTTGGCCAGGCGGACCTTGCGGCGGCCGGTGATGTCGTGGCTGATCTCGCGGATGGCGCGGATCGGGTTCTCCAGCGACATGTCCTTGATCGGGACACCGGCCTCGATCATCCGCAGCACCAGGTCGGTGATGGTGACCTTGAGCAGCGTCGTCGTCTCGTTCATGTTCGAGTCGCCGACGATGACGTGCAGCCGCCGGTAGCGCTCGGCGTCGGCGTGCGGCTCGTCGCGGGTGTTGATGATCGGCCGCGAGCGGGTCGTCGCCGAGGAGACGCCCTCCCAGATGTGCTCGGCCCGCTGGCTCACGCAGTAGATGGCCCCGCGCGGGGTCTGCAGCACCTTGCCGGCGCCGACGACGAGCTGGCGGCTGACCAAGAACGGGATGAGGACGTCGGCCAGCCGGCTGAACTCCCCGTGCCGGCCGACCAGGTAGTTCTCGTGGCAGCCGTAGCTGTTGCCGGCCGAGTCGGTGTTGTTCTTGAACAGGTAGATGTCGCCGGTGACACCCTCCTCGGCCAGCCGCTGCTCGGCGTCGACCAGCAGGCCCTCGAGGATCCGCTCACCGGCCTTGTCGTGCACGACCAGCTCGGTGAGGTCGTCGCACTCGGCCGTGGCGTACTCGGGGTGACTGCCGACGTCTAGGTAGAGCCGCGAGCCGTTGCGGAGGAACACGTTGGAGCTGCGCCCCCACGAGACCACGCGCCGGAACAGGTAGCGCGCGACCTCGTCCGGGGACAGCCGCCGCTGCCCGCGGAAGGTGCACGTGACGCCGTACTCGGTCTCGATCCCGAAGATCCGTCGGTCCACGGACCGAGCCTAGGCGCCGCGTGCGACTCCGGCCGGTTCCCGGCGCCGCGGGCCGGTCAGGACCTCGCGCCCCCGTCGGTGCCCCCGTCGGTGCCGCCGCCCTGGCCGTCGGCCGGACCGGGCTGCGGGCCGCCGCCCTCCCCCGTGCCGGCGGTGCCACCGGCCGTGTCGGGAGCGGCCGGGTCGCCCAGGCCCGCCGGGGTGCCCGGCTGCGGGGTGCTCGGCGTGTGCGCGGCGGTGGCGCCCTCGGACGCCTCCCCGGCCGCCCGGTCGCCCAGCAGCGTGCCCAGGGCCGCGCCGACGACGCGGCGGAAGGCCCGCTTGGGCCGGCGGCGGTCGAGGACGGCGACCTCGAGCTGGCCGGCGGGGAGCAGGCCGCCGCTGCCGTTGCCGCTCGACATGGCGGGGCTGACCGCGGACAGCGCCCGGACACCGGTCATCAGCGCCCCGCCGAGGTCCAGGCCGCGGCGGAAGTTCTCCCGCAGGTGCCCGGTGACGGCCTCGGCCTGCCCGCCCATGACGACGAAGTCGGGCTCGTCGACGATCGACCCGTCGAAGGTGAGCCGGAAGAGCTGGTCGGTCTCGGAGCTGTCCCCGACCTCGGCCACGCACAGCTCGACCTCGTAGGGCTTCATCTGCTGGGTGAAGATCTCCCCCAGCGTCTGCGCGTAGGCGTTGGCGATGACCCGGCCGGTGACGTCGCGGCGGTTGTAGGAGTAGCCGCGGACGTCGGCCAGCCGGACACCGGCCACCCGCAGGCTCTCGAACTCGCTGTAGCGGCCCACGGCGGCGAAGCCGATCCGGTCGTAGAGCTCGCCGACCTTGTGCAGCGTCGAGCTCGGGTTCTCGGCGATGAACAGCACGCCGTCGGCGTAGGTGAGCACGGCGACGCTGCGGCCGCGGGAGATGCCCTTGCGGGCGTACTCCGAGCGGTCGCGCATCAGCTGCTCGGGCGAGGCGTAGTACGGCATGGTCATGGCGCTCAGCCCTGTCCCTCGGCGGCGGCCCGCTCGTCGATGACGGTCGTGGCGACCCCGGCGACCTCGTCGTCGGCCAGGCGGACGGCGCCCTCCGCGTCGACCCGGTAGACGATCGGGTAGAGCCGGCGCACCGGGTCGGGACCGCCGGTGGCCGAGTCGTCGTCGGCGGCGTCGTAGAGCGCCTCGACCAGGGTGCGGGTGGCGGCGTCGCCGTCCAGGCCGGTGCGCCACGTCTTCTTCAGCGAGTTCTTCGCGAACAGCGAGCCCGAGCCGACGGCGGCGTAGCCGCGCTCCTCGTAGTTCCCGCCGGTGACGTCGTAGCTGAAGATCCGGCCCGGCGTGGTGCCGGGCGCGGCGTCGAGGTCGTAGCCGGCGAACAGCGGGACGACGGCCAGGCCCTGCAGGGCGGCGCCGAGGTTGCCGCGGATCATCTGTGCCAGCCGGTTGGCCTTGCCGTCGAGGCTGAGCGTCAGGCCCTCGATCTTCTCGTAGTGCTCGAGCTCGACCTGGTAGAGCTTCACCATCTCGATGGCGATGCCGGCGGCGCCGGCGATGCCGATGACCGACCAGGAGTCGGCCGGGTAGACCTTCTCGATGTCCCGGCTGGAGATCAGGTTGCCCATCGTGGCGCGGCGGTCGCCGCCCATGAGCACGCCGTCGGCGCAGGTGACCGCCACGATCGTGGTGCCGTGCGGGGTGAGGTCCCCGACCGGGATCTGCGGCACCGGCCGCCGCCCGGGCAGCAGGTCGGGAGCCGCGGAGGCCAGGAAGTCGGTGAACGAGGAACCCACCCGGTCCAGGTAGGCGGGCGGGAAGCCGCTCCGGCCGGTGTGCGACTGGCTCAACCCGTCCACCCTCTCCGCCCCTCACGGGGTGCTGTCCGCGCTGTTCGGCAGCCCTCGCAGGCCCCGTCGGTCGTCGCCCGCACACCGGTCGGGGGACCGGCGGCGGCGTCAGGACGACCCTACCGGCGGAGCCGACGGCCCACCCGGGGCGCGGGCGGAGGCCCCGCCGGGCCCGCGGCGGGACTACCGTGCGCGCCACCTCGCAGCGACCGGAGGGGGTGCGGTGGCCGACGAGCCGGTGGCTCCGGAGCGGGACGACGCCGGACCGGGCGGCCCCGCGGCACCCGTCGCGGTGGACGTCCCGCACGTGCCCGGGCGACGGCGCCGCTGGGCCCTGGCCGGCGCCGGAGCGCTCGTGGTGGGGGTCTGCGGGCTCGCGACGGGGGCGTCCCTGGCCGCCCTCGCCTCGGGGGAGCGCGGCTGGGGCGTCGTCGTGGCGATGACGTTCCTCGTGATCGCTGCGCTGACGCTGTTCTCCCGGGTGCGGCAGAACGGCGCCGGCGAGCTGTCGTGGGACGGGCGGGTGCTGGCCGGCCGGACGCTGCTGGGCTGGCACGGCGTCGACGCGACCCGAGTGTACGCGGTGGCCGTGGTCGACGGCGACGGCGGGCCCACCGGGCTGCTGCTGGCCGACGACAGGACTCACCTGCGGGTGTCGTGGTACCGGCTGGGGCGGCTGCCGCACGCCGACCGGCTCCGCGCGGCGCTGCTCGAGCGGCAGGACCGGCACGCGCTTGACCTGCCGCTGCAGCTCTGCACGGAGTGGGGCCTGACGCCGGTGCCGGGGGCGCCCGCGGCCGGCCGGCTGCCCGGTGACCTCCGGGACCCGGCCGACGGCCTCATCACGGCACTGACCGTGGTCGGCACCCTGGTGACCGTCGTGGGAGCCGGGCTGCAGGTGCTGTGACCGGCCGCGGTCACCTCCGGGCGAGCGGCTCCTCGCCACAGCGGCCGTGGCGCGCGCGGTGCCGGGCGACGTACTCGACAGCGGCGTACAGGGGTTGCGGATCGTCCCCGAACCGGCCCGGGCCACCGTTGCAGTCGAAGCGGAGCAGGACCCGCACCTTCCCCGTCACGTGGTCGTGGTCGACGTGCTCCGCCGGCGCGACCTCACGGGTGGCGCAGAGCCCGCGCTGCTCGGCGAGCACCGCATCGGCCTCCTCGGCCGTGATCCCGTACCGCCGCTTCAGGTGGTACGTGCGAGAGCCGCCGACCTCCTCCCGCGATGCGCGCCCGCGGGCGTCGTGGCAGAGCCGGCAGTACGTGTGCCGGCCGGTCTCGCTGACCGGGGTCTTCGGGAACTCGACGAGAGGCTTGACGGTGTCGCGGTCCGGACACCACGTGTGCCCCTCGGGCACCGTGCGCTCGAGGTCATGCCGGTGCCTGGGTGGGCCCTGGCGGCGCTCCTTCGAGATCCGGAGGCGGCGCCGGGCGTGGTCCCGGCAGTACCAGGCGAGTCCATCGACCCGACGCCGGTCCCGTGTGAACTGCTCTACGGCGCGGTGTTCACCACAGTCGGGCCAGTACTTGACAGCACCGTTCTCCGCGGCCGTCTTGGCCTGAGCCAGGAACGGTCACTCGCCGCCTTTTTGCACATAGCTCCTGACGAACTCTTCCGCATTCTCCTCGAGGACGTCGTCGATCTCGTCGAGGATGGCGTCGACGTCCTCGGACATCTCCTTGTGCCGCTCGGCGACCTCCGTGTCGACCGACGCCTCGACCTCCTCGGTCTCCTCGCGTGAGCGGGTCGTCCGCTGCTGCCCGCCGGTGTCCCTGGTGGCCATGTGCCCTCCCCTGGTGCGCGCCGAGTGCGTGCTGTCGCTGAAACTACCCGCAGGTACCGACAGCCGTGGGTCCCCCGGCCCGGACCGGGGACGGTCGCGGCGGGCAGTTGGGCATAACGGTCGTGCGCGGGCTCAGCCCCCCGCGCCCAGCCGGCTCAGCAGCGACGCCCGGATCGCCGGCCGCGAACCGAACACCAGCAGGAACACCGCCTCCCGCACGGTCCGCTCGGCGGCGCTGCCGGCACGGACCGCACCGCTCCCGGTGGCCACCACCAGCGCGCCCGCCGCACGGTGCGCCAGCGCCGCCGCCTCCCCGCGGGCGTCCGGCAGCTCCTCCGGCGCGGCCGCGTCGAGCCGGGCGCGGGCGGCGGCCAGGTCGTCGTCCAGCGGCGAGGGGCCGATCAGCCGGGTGCAGCGCAGCGCCAGGCCGAGCGCCAGCGACCCGTTGACCCGCAGCGTGGCCGCGTCCGCAGCCAGCAGCCCGGCCAGCGGCGCGCGGTGCACCAGCCGCCCGGCCGGCACCCGGTGCCCGGCGAGCCGCAGCTCCACCGTGGCACTCGCCTGCACCGCCACCATCCGCTGCGGCGCCACGGCCAGGGTCGGCCCCTCGACCGCGTCGGCCAGCACGAAGACCACCTCCTCGCCGTCCCGGGCCGCCACCAGGACGACGTCGACGGCGCCCCAGCCGGTCACCCACGGGACCGCGCCGTCGAGGACCAGGTCCCCGCCGTCCGCCCGCACCCGGATCGCCGGCGGGCCGGGCCGCACCGCCGCCTGCAGCGCGATCCCGGCCCGGAGCCGGCCGGCGCAGAGGTCGGCGAGGCGCGCGCGCACCGGCGGCGGCCCGTGCGCGGCCACCCGCACCACCACGCCCAGGTGCTGCAGCCACACGAACGTCGTGGCGAGGTCGCCCGCGGCCAGCTCCTCGACGACCGCCGCCACCGCCGCCACGTCGCCGCCCAGCCCGCCGGACGAGCGCGGTCCGGTGAGCCCGTACAGGCCGGCGGCGGCCAGCGCGTCGAGGTGCCCGCGCGGCAGCGCCCCGGCCGCGTCGACCGCCCCGGCGGCCGGCGCGAGCAGGTCGGCGGCCAGCGCCCGCGCGGCCGCGACGACGTCCGCCATCAGCCGCCGGTGATCGTGTCGACCAGCTCCTGCGCCGACGACGTCGACTCGAACAGCAGGCCGACGTGCTCCCGGGTGCCGCGCAGCGGCTCCATCGTCGGGATGCGCACCAGGTTCTCCCGGCCGAGGTCGAAGACCACCGAGTCCCACGACGCGGCGGCCACCTGGGCCGGGAAGCGCCGCAGGCACTCGCCGCGGAAGAACGCCCGGGTGTCCGACGGCGGGGTGACCATCGCGCGGGTCACCTCGTCGTCGGTGAGCAGCCGCTGCATCGAGCCGCGCGCCACGAGCCGGGCGTAGAGGCCCTTGTCCGGGCGGACGTCGGCGTACTGCAGGTCCACCAGCTGCAGTCGCGAGTCCCCCCAGTCCAGGCCGTCGCGGGCGCGGTAGCCCTCGAGGAGGCGCAGCTTGGCCGGCCAGTCCAGCCGGTCGGCGCAGCGCATCGGGTCGACGGCGAGGTCGTCGAGCACCTCGGCCCAGCGGCGCAGCACGTCGGCGGTCTGCTCGTCGCCGCTGCCGGTGCGGTCGACGAAGCGCGCGGCCTGGTCGAGGTAGGCCCGCTGGACGTCGAGGGCGCTCATCCGGCGCCCGTCGCGCAGCCGCACCCGGGTGGCCAGCGTCGGGTCGTGGCTGATCGCCTGCAGCGCGGCGACCGGCTCCTCGATTGAGAGGTCCTCGGTCAGCGCCCGGGCCTCGATCATCGCCAGCACCAGCGACGTCGTCCCGACCTTGAGGTAGGTGGCCAGCTCGGCGAGGTTCGCGTCGCCGATGATGACGTGCAGGCGGCGGTACTCGTCGGGGTTGGCGTGCGGCTCGTCGCGGGTGTTGATGATCGGCCGCTTGAGCGTCGTCTCCAGCCCGACCTCGACCTCGAAGAAGTCGGCACGCGAGGAGATCTGGAAGCCCCTGGTGCGGCTCTCGGTGCCGATGCCGACCCGGCCGGCACCGGCGAAGACCTGCCGGGTCACGAAGAAGGGGATGAGCCCGCGGATGATGTCGATGAACGGCGTCCGCCGGTCCATCAGGTAGTTCTCGTGCGCGCCGTAGCTGGCGCCCTTGCCGTCGGTGTTGTTCTTGTACAGCTGGATCGGCTGGGTCCCCGGGATGCGCGCGGCCCGGCGGGCCGCCTCGGCCATCACCCGCTCCCCCGCCTTGTCCCAGAGGACGACGTCGCGCGGGTTGGTGACCTCCGGCGTCGAGTACTCCGGGTGCGCGTGGTCGACGTAGAGCCGCGCGCCGTTGGTGAGGATGACGTTGGCCATCCCCGAGTCCTCGTCGAGGTCGGTGTGGTCCAGCGCGTTGGCCGGCGAGAGGTCGAAGCCGCGGGCGTCGCGCAGCGGCGACTCCTCCTCGAAGTCCCACCGCGGCCGCCGGCGGGTCGGGGCGTCGGCCACCGCCCAGGCGTTGACCACCTGGCTGGACAGGGTCGTGGGGTTGGCCGTGGGCTGCCCGGGGACCGAGATGCCGTACTCGACCTCGGTCCCCATGACCCGGCGCACGCTCATGCTCCCGAGACTAGGCGCCGCCCACGCGGGGCCCGGTGGTGCGTGGAGGGCCGGCACCGAGCGGCGACGACCGGCTCGGGCGGGCGCCCCACGGGCAGCACCCGGCCGCCCTCCGCGCGGGAGGGCGGCCGGGTCCGGCTCAGAGGTACTGGCCGGTGTTGGTGGCCGTGTCGATGGCGCGGCCGGAGTCGTTGCCCTTGCCGCTGATGAGCGTGCGGATGTAGACGATCCGCTCGCCCTTCTTGCCCGAGATCCGCGCCCAGTCGTCGGGGTTGGTCGTGTTGGGCAGGTCCTCGTTCTCCTTGAACTCGTCGACGCAGGCCTGCATGAGGTGACCGACCCGCAGACCGCTCGACCCGGTCTCCAGGCTCTCCTTGATGGCCATCTTCTTCGCGCGGTCGACGATGTTCTGCAGCATGGCGCCGGAGTTGAAGTCCTTGAAGTACAGGACCTCCTTGTCGCCGTTGGCGTAGGTCACCTCGAGGAAGCGGTTCTCCTCGCTCTCGGTGTACATCCGCTCGACCGTGCGCTGGATCATCCCCTGGATGGTCGCCTCGCGGCTGCCGCCGTTCTCGGCGAGGTCGTCGGGGTGGATCGGCAGCGTGGTCCTCAGGTACTTGCTGAAGATGTCGCGGGCGGCCTCGGCGTCGGGACGCTCGATCTTGATCTTCACGTCGAGCCGGCCCGGCCGCAGGATCGCCGGGTCGATCATGTCCTCGCGGTTGGAGGCGCCGATGACGATGACGTTCTCCAGGCCCTCGACGCCGTCGATCTCGCTGAGCAGCTGCGGGACGATCGTCGACTCGACGTCGGAGGACACGCCCGACCCGCGGGTGCGGAAGATCGAGTCCATCTCGTCGAAGAACACGATGACCGGCGTGCCCTCGCTGGCCTTCTCCCGGGCGCGCTGGAACACCAGCCGGATGTGCCGCTCGGTCTCGCCGACGTACTTGTTGAGCAGCTCGGGGCCCTTGATGTTGAGGAAGTAGGACTTCGCCTGCCCCTCCCCCTTCACCGCGGCGACCTTCTTGGCCAGCGAGTTGGCCACCGCCTTGGCGATGAGCGTCTTGCCGCAGCCGGGCGGGCCGTAGAGCAGGATGCCCTTGGGCGGGCGCAGCTCGTACTCGCGGAACAGGTCGGCGTGCAGGAACGGCAGCTCGACGGCGTCGCGGATCTGCTCGATCTGCCGGGCGAGGCCACCGATGTCGGAGTAGTCGATGTCGGGGACCTCCTCGAGGACGAGCTCCTCGACCTCGCTCTTGGGGATCCGCTCGTAGACGTAGCCCGACCGCGACTCCAGCAGCAGCGAGTCGCCCACCCGCAGCGGCTGGTCGGTCAGCGAGTCGGCCAGGTAGACCACCCGCTCCTCGTCGGTGTGGCCGATGACCAGCGCGCGCTGCGTGACCCCGTCGAGCGGCTCGAGCAGCTCCTTGAGCATGACGACGTCGCCCTGCTTCTCGTAGCCGAGCGCCTCGACGACGTTCATCGCCTCGTTGAGCATGACCTCCTGGCCGGGGCGCAGCTCCTCGCCCTCGACCGCGGGCGAGACCGACACCCGCAGCTTGCGGCCGCCGGTGAAGACGTCGACCGTGCCGTCGTCGTGCCGGCCCAGGAAGACGCCGTAGCCCGACGGCGGCTGCCCGAGCCGGTCCACCTCCTCCTTGAGCGTGACCAGCTGCTCGCGGGCGTCGCGCAGCGTGCCGGCCAGCTTGTCGTTGCGCTCGGAGAGGAACGCCGCGCGGCCCTCCGCCTCGGCGATCCGCTCCTCCAGGACCCGCGTCTGACGGGGGCTGTCGGCCACCTTGCGGCGCAGCAGACCGATCTCCTCCTCGAGGTAGGAGATCTGGGCGAGCAGCGCGGACACGTCGCGCTCCCGCCGTGCTCGGAACTCGTCGGGACCATTACCAAGGCCGGGGCCCATCGCGCACCTCCGCAGATCGGGGGGAGCCAGGAGGCAAATCTATACACGCGGGCCGTCACCGCGCCGTGGGCTCGCGGGGCCCTCCTACTTGTGCGCGCGGCGCTGGCGGGCGGGTGCGACGACGCCCTCGGCGAGCCGGCGGGCGGTGACGAGGAAGGCGGTGTGCGCCACCATCCGGTGCTCGGGACGCACCGCCAGGCCCACGGCGTGCCAGGGCCGCACCAGCGACTCCCAGGCGTACGGCTCGGTCCAGACGCCCTGGGCGCGCAGCGCCTCCACGTAGGTGGACAGCTGGGTGACGGTGGCCACGTAGCCGACCAGGACGCCGCCGGGTCGCAGCGCCGCGGCGACGGTGGGCAGCACCGCCCACGGCTCGAGCATGTCGAGCACGACCCGGTCGACGACCTCCTCGGCGGGGTGGTCGGCGAGGTCGCCCGGGCGCAGGTCCCAGGTGTCGGGGACGCCGCCGCCGAAGAAGGCGGCCACGTTGCCGCGGGCGACGTCGGCGAAGTCCTCGCGCCGCTCGTAGCTGGTGACCCGGCCGTGCTCGCCGACGGCGCGCAGCAGCGAGCAGGTCAGCGCGCCCGACCCGGCGCCGGCCTCCAGGACGCGCATGCCGGGGCCGATGTCGCCGTTGCCGACGATCTGGGCGGCGTCCTTGGGGTAGACGACCTGCGCGCCGCGGGGCATCGACAGCACGAAGTCGGCCAGCAGCGGGCGGAAGGCCAGGTAGCCGGTGTTGGCGGTGGAGTGCACGACCGAGCCCTCGGGTGCGCCGATGAGGTCGTCGTGGGCGATGGCGCCGCGGTGGGTGTGGAACTGCTTGCCGGGGGTGAGGACGACGGTGTGCAGCCGGCCCTTGGGGTCGGTGAGCTGCACCCGGTCGCCGGCGACGAAGGGCACGGGCCCGGCTCCCGGCTCGGCGGGTCCGGCGGCCCGGACCGGCCCCGCGGCGGGGGCGGGCGCCGCGGCCGGCTGGTTGGTCGACGCCGCGGCCGGCTCGTCGGCCCCCTCCTCGGCGGGCACCGCGGCCGGCGCCGCCTCCGGGGCGGTCTCGACGGTCGCGGGGGGCTCGGGGTGCGGGTCCACGGGCGGCCAGCCTAGGCGAGCGCCGGACGCCGCCCGCCCGGCGCGGGGTGCGCGGGACTGTCGGTGGGGCGACCTAGCCTCGGAGGCATGACGGCGATGGTGCACACCGACTCCGCTGCCGGCACCGCCCCGGGCGCGCCCGGGCCCGACGCGGCGGCCGAGCGGGCACCGCGGCGGCCGTCGCTGTCGCCGAGCCGGGCGGCGGACTTCAAGACCTGCCCGCTGCTCTACCGGTTCCGCACCATCGACCGGCTGCCGGAGAAGAAGAGCGCCGCGGCGGTGCGCGGCACGCTGGTGCACACCGTCCTCGAGCGGCTCTACGACCTGCCGCCGGCCGAGCGCACCGTCGACGCCGCCCGCGGCCTGGTCGCGCCGGCCTGGGACGAGCTGCGGGCCGACCCGGAGGTCGAGGCGCTGTTCACCGCCGGCGACGACGACGCGGCTCCCCCCTCGCTGGAGTCGTGGCTGGCCTCGGCCGGGGAGCTGGTGGAGACCTACTTCTCGCTGGAGGACCCGACCCGCATCCAGCCCGAGGGCCGCGAGGAGCTGGTCGAGGTCACGCTGCCCGACGGGCTGCTGCTGCGCGGGTACGTCGACCGGCTCGACGTCGCCCGCAACGGCGCGCTGCGGGTCGTGGACTACAAGACCGGCTCGATGCCGCGGGAGGCGTTCGAGGCCAAGGCGCTGTTCCAGATGAAGTTCTACGCGCTGGTGCTGTGGCGCACCCGCGGCGTGGTGGCCAGCCAGCTCAAGCTCATCTACCTCGGCGACGGCGACGCGCTCACCTACGCCCCCGACGAGGGCGAGCTGGTGCGCTTCGAGCGGACGCTGCTGGCCATCTGGGCGGCGATCGAGCGGGCCGTGGCCACGGGTGACTTCCGGCCCAACCGCACGCGGCTGTGCGACTGGTGCGACCACCAGGCGCTGTGCCCGGCCTTCGGCGGCACTCCCCCGCCGTTCCCCGCCGAGGCCGCCGCCGCGGCCGGGTGGCCCACCCTGCCGGTCGTCGAGCGCGACTGAGGAAGGACCCCCCTGCCCCCCGCTACTCGCGAGCTCGCAGCGGGACCCTGCAGGGGGGCCGTGAGAGCGCCGCCCTCTACCGGCCGCCCCACGAGGAGCTCGACGTGCGGGCCGACGAGCGCGTGCGGGAGGCCTGGACGACGCTGGCGACGCCGGGCCGGACGGTCCTGCTGGCCGAGCTCGGCGGGCGGCCCGTGGGCACCGCGGACGTCACGGTCGTCGCGAACGCCGCCCGCGGCGGACGGCCGTACCTGCTGGTGGAGAAGGTCGTGGTCGACCGGGCACACCGCCGCGCCGGGGTGGGCCGGGCGCTGCTCGCCGCCGCCCGCACCCACGGGGAGGCGGCCGGCTGCTACCCGCTGCAGGTCTCGGCCGACGACCCGGCCGCCTCCGCCTCCTACGAGGCCGCCGGGCTGCGGCACACGGCCCGGACGTACGAGCGGCACCTCGACGGGGCAGAGCTCCCCCTCGCGAGTCCGGGGCCGCCGTACCCCCCGCCCCTGCGGCCGGCGGGCCCTCGTCCCAGCGGAACGCGGCAGGACCCGTCGACACCGCTCGCCGTCCGTCACTAGCGTCGCCCCTCCTCAGTCCCCGTCCCTGGGAGCCGGCGTGCACGGGTACCGGGCGGGCACCGCCTTCGACGGCGAACGGTTCCTGCGCGACGGCGCCCTGGTGCTGGTCGAGGGCGGCCGGATCGTCGGGGTCGAGCCGGCCACCGCGCCGGCGCCGGAGGGCTGCGCGGTCACCGACGTCCCCGGCGGCACGCTCCTGCCCGGGCTGGTCGACACCCACGTCCACCTCTGCGCCGACGGCGGTCCACGGGCACTCGACCAGGTCCCCGAGCTGGACGCGGCGCGGCTCGACGCCGTCGTCACGGCCGCGGAGCAGGCGACGCTGCGGGCGGGGGTCACCACCGTCCGCGACCTCGGCGACCACCACTGGACGGTCCTCGACCGCACCGGGCGCGACGGTGCGCGGCCGACGGTCGTCGCCGCCGGGCCGCCGATCACCTCACCCGGCGGGCACTGCTGGTCGATGGGCGGCGAGACGTCCGGGGTCGCGGCCCTGCGGCGTGCGGTGCGCGAGCGGGCCGAGCGCGGCGCCGGCGTCGTCAAGGTCATGGCCAGCGGGGGCCTGCTCACGCCCGGCACGGACCTCACCGCGTGCCAGTTCACCGTCGCGGAGCTGCGCGCCGTGGTCGACGAGGCGCACCGGTCCGGGCTGCCGGTGACCGCGCACGCGCACGGCCTGGCGGCGGTCGAGCGCTGCGTCGCGGCCGGGGTCGACGGCATCGAGCACTGCAGCTGCCTGACGCCCGCCGGCGTCCGCCTGCCACCGGGGCTCGCCGCCGCGCTCGTGGCCGGCGGCACCGCCGTGTGCCCCACCGTGGGGTTCCTGCCGGGCGTCGACCCGCCGCCGCACGTGCAGGCCCGCATGGTCGCGGCCGGGACGACGGTCGAGGCGCACCTGGCGCACGTGGCGGACCTGCACCGGGCGGGGGTGACCCTCCTCGCCGGCACCGACGCCGGGATCGGCCCGGCCAAGCCGCACGGTCAGGTGGCGTACGCGGTGGCCGACCTGGTGGGCGCCTGCGGCGTGCCGCCGGCGGAGGCGCTGACCGCGGCGACGTCGCGGGCCGCGCGCGCCTGCGGGCTGGGCGGACGCACGGGGCGGCTGGTGGCCGGCCACGACGCCGACCTCCTGGTGGCCGACGGCGACCTCACCGCCGACGTGACCGGCCTGCAGCGGCCGCGCGTCGTGGTCGCCCGCGGCCGCGAGGTCGCGCCGGCTGCCTAGGCGGGGGCGTCGACGGCGTCGCGGCCGGCCAGCACGCCGGCGAGCCCGTCGAGCCCGACCCCGGCCAGCGTGTCCCGCAGCACCAGGCCCGGCGCGGGCGTCAGCGGCTGCAGCGACGGCACGCCGAGCACCGCGGCCCCGGCGGCCAGGCCCGCGGCCACGCCGGCGGCGGAGTCCTCGACCACCACGCAGTCGGCCGGGTCGACGCCGAGCGCCGCGGCGGCCTGCAGGTAGGGCGCCGGGTCGGGCTTGCGGGCGGGCACCTCGTCGCCGCAGACGGTGAGGTCGAACGGCGGCACGTCGGGGAAGGCGCGCTCGAGCTGGGCGATCACCAGGTCGGCCAGCCGCCGCGGCGTCGTCGTCACCAGGGCGGTGGGCACCGCCGCCGCCCGCAGCTCGGCGATCAGCTCCCGGGCGCCCGGTCGCCAGGGGACGTCGGCGGCCAGGAGCTCCGCGACGGTGTCCATGACCCAGCCGGCGTCGGCCTGCAGCTCCTCCTCGCCGCGGTCGAGCCCCAGGTCGGCGTAGAGGACCCCCATGGAGGCGCGCACGGTCGTGCCCACGGTGGCCTCCCGGGCGGCGGCGCTGAGCTCGCCGCCCAGCCGCCGGGCGAGGGCGAACAGCGCCGTCCCCCAGTGCTGCTCGGTCTCCACGAGGGTGCCGTCCATGTCGAACAGGACTGCGGCGATGTGGTCGGGCATGCGGATCGCGGTTTCCTCGGCTACTCGTCCCCGGGTGCGCGACGCGTGCGCGTGGGGGGCTCGGACGGCGTCTGGACCACCGCCGGCGTCCCGCGGGCCCGGCGTCGGACCTCGGGGGCGTGTCCGCGCGGGTGGTCTCCGCACCCGAGTGTCCCAGCCGGCGCGGCACCGCGGGCCGGGGCGGGACGGAGGTCTCAGTCGGTGGTCGTCGCGCGCAGGCGCACCCGCCGGTCGAACCGGTCGTGCTCGCGGCTCAGCGGCCGGCCGAGGTGCTCGCCCAGCGTGACGCCGGCGGCCAGGCCGAGGCCGATCGCGGCGGCACCGACGAGGGCGTCCAGCCCGCCGGGGACGTCGGCGTCCACGACGATCGCGAACAGGCCCTGGTAGATCGCCAGCCCGGGCAGCAGCGGGACGATGCCGCAGACGGCGACCAGCAGCGGGGGGATCCGCAACCGGCCGGTCAGGGCCTCCCCGCAGAAGCCGACGAGCAGGGCACCGGCGGCGCTGGCGACCGCCGGCCCCGCGCCGAGCGACCCGGCCGCCGAGGAGACCGCCCACGACAGCGCGCCGGCCGCGGTGGCGACGGCGACGCCGCGCGGGCGGGCGTAGGACGCCAGCGCCCAGAAGCCGGCGATCCCGGCCGCCGCGGCGAGGGCGACGGCGGAGGGCACGTCGGCGTGCGAGGGGTCGACCAGCGCCAGCGGGACCCCCGCCCGCTGCGCCAGGTCCAGCACGCCGGCGATGCCGACGACGATGCCGGCGGTCAGGGTCAGCACCTCGAAGGCCCGCGCGGCGGCGGTGACCGGGAAGCCGCTGATCGCGTCCTCGGCGGCGCCCACCAGGGACAGTCCCGCGAGGAGCACCACGATCCCCGCGGCGACGACCAGCGAGCTGCGGACGCCGACGTCGAAGACCACCAGGAGCACGGCCACCCCCGTCGCCACTGCGGCGCCGACCGCCTGCTGGAAGAACAGCGGGAGCCCGCGCCGGTCCAGCGCGCGCATGACCTGCTCGATCGACGCCGTGGTCAGCGCCGCTACCAGGGCGACCAGCCACCCGCCGCCGAGCAGGAACCCGACGGCGCCGGCCACCCCCGACCACCCCAGCGCGTGGATGCGGCGGCGGTAGGGGTGCGGCGCGGCGACGACGCGGTCCAGCCGGCGGTGCGCCTCCTCGAGGTCGAGGTCGCCCGCCCCGACCTCCCGCGCCAGGTCGGTGACCCCCTGCAGGCGGGTGTAGTCCATCCCGCGGGTGTGCACGATGCGCATGACGGTCAGCGGCAGGGCGTCGTCCCGGTCGTAGCTGATCGTCAGCGACGTGAAGGTGACGTCGACCTGGCAGGCGGTCAGACCGTGGGCCGCCGCCACCCGGAGCACCGTGGCGGTCACGTCGGCCGCGGAGGCCCCCACGGCCAGCATCGACTCCCCGATGCGCAGGGCCAGGCCCAGCGCCGCGTGCGCGGTGAGGTCGTCCACCCGGCTGGGCTGGGAGCGCAGCCCGATCGGCGCGGTGGGCGGACCGGAGCCGGAGATGGCCCGCCGCGCCCGGTCGGGCAGGCGGACGAACCGCTGCGGGCGGTACCGGGTCACGGGGAGCACCGGACGAGGTTACGGACGGGTGACGACTCCGCGGTGTCACGGCCCGCCGGAGGCCGCTGTGGCGTCCCCGACACCTGCCGGCGGGCTGCTGTCCCGCGGCGGGCAGGCGCGCCCCGCCCGGAGGTGGGTCGGCGCCTCCTTTTGCCAGACGGGTGGGGGGCGAGGACCCTCGGCGCGGAGCCGCCCCGGCCGCGCGCCCCGGAGTGTCCGGAGCGCCTCCCCGTCCCCGGCACCCGCCGTGCCCGGACGCCCCACGTCGAGGGAGCACACCGATGAGCACTCCGGAACGGCGGTCCGTCTGGCGGCGCATGCCGGTCGAGCAGATGGACGAGATCGAGAAGGACAGCGGCGCCGGTGCGCTCGCCAAGAGCCTCGGGCTCTGGCAGCTGACCGCGATCGGTGTCGGCGGCATCATCGGCGTCGGGATCTTCTCCCTCGCCGGGTTGGTGGCCGCCGGTGACGCGGACAACCCCGGCGTCGGGCCGGCCGTGCTGATCGCCTTCCTCATCGCCGGTCTGGCGTCGGCGGCCGCGGCGGTCTCCTACGCCGAGTTCGCCGGCATGATCCCGCGGGCCGGCTCCGCCTACACCTACGGGTACGTCGCCCTCGGCGAGATCATCGGCTGGTTCATCGGCTGGGACCTGCTGCTGGAGTACATCGCCATCGTGGCCGTCGTGGCGATCGGCATCTCGGGCTACCTCGAGGCGTTCCTCGACGGCTTCGGCCTCAGCCTGCCGACCGCGGTCACCGCGTCCGCCGAGGAGGGCGGGATCGTCAACATCCCGGCCATCCTGATCTGCCTGCTCGTGACCTTCATCCTCAGCCGCGGCACCAAGGCCTTCGGCCGCTTCGAGCTCGTGGCCGTGGCCATCAAGATCGTGCTGATCCTGTTCATCATCGGGCTGGGCGTCTTCTACATCAACGCCGGGAACTACGACCCGTTCATGCCCGCCGGGTTCGGTCCGGTGCTCACCGGCGCGGCCACGGTCTTCTTCGCGGTCTTCGGCTACGACGCCATGAGCACCGCCGCCGAGGAGGCCGAGGACGGCAAGAAGCACATGCCCAAGGCGATCGTCCTGTCGCTGATCATCGCGATGACGCTGTACGTGGCCGCCACCCTGGTGCTGACCGGGATGCAGAACTACCGGGACATCGACCCGACCGCCGGCTTCGCCTCGGCCTTCACCAGCGTCGGCCTGCCGGTGATCGCCAGCATCATCTCGGTCTTCGCCGTGCTGTCGATCCTGACCGTGATGCTGACCTTCCTGCTCGGCGTCACCCGCGTCTGGTTCTCCATGAGCCGCGACGGGCTGCTGCCGCCGTGGTTCGCCCAGGTGGACCGGACCGGCACCCCGCAGCGGGTGACCTGGATCGCCGGGGTGGCCTCCGCCCTGCTCGCCGGCGTCTTCCCGATCCGCGCCGTCGCGGACCTGACCAACATCGGCATCCTGTCCGCGTTCATCGTCGTCTGCGCCGCGGTCATCCTGTTCCGCTACACCCGGCCCGACACCCCCCGCTCCTTCCGCCTGCCCTTCATGCCCTTCGTCCCCGCGTTCGGGGTGCTGTCGTCGCTGTTCCTGATCTGGCAGCTGCCCTGGGAGACCTGGGCGCGCTTCGGCGTCTGGCTCCTCATCGGGTTGGTCATCTACTTCGCCTACGGCCGCAAGCACTCGCTGTTGAACCCGGACAGCCCGCACCACCGGCGCGCGCCGACGCAGACCCCCTGACCGGCGGCGGGCCGCCCCGGCAGGGTCGGCCCGCCGCCGCGGGGACGGGCGGCCCTCCTGCGGGGTCCCGCCGCGAGCGTGCCAGCGGTGGGGGCAGGAGGGCCCTCCTCTCAGGGGACGAGGATGGCGCGCCCCCGGACCTTCCCGGCATCGAGGTCGCCGAGCGCGTCGACGGCCCTGTCCAGCGGGTACTGCTGGGTGTGCAGGGTGACCTTCCCGGCCTGCGCGAGCACCATCAGCTCGGCCAGGTCGGTGTAGGTGCCGACGATGTTGCCGACGACGTTCTTCTCGCCGGCGACGAGGTCCAGCGTCGGGATCCGGAGCTCGCCGCCGTACCCGATGACGTAGTACGAGCCGGCCGGGCCGGTCATGCGCCAGCCGTCCATCTCCGCGCCCTGCTCGGCGACGAAGTCGAAGACGACGTCCGCGCCCCCGCCGGTCAGGTCCTGGACCGCCTGCACCTGGTCACCGTCGGCGACCACGGTCTCGTCCGCCCCGATCTGCCGGGCGAGCTCCAGGGCGTCGGGGTTGCGGTCGACGACGACGACCCGGGTGCCCGACAGGGCGGCCAGGCACTGGACGCCGATGTGGCCGAGCCCCCCGGCGCCCTGCACGACCGCCGTCGTGCCCGGGTGCAGCAGCGGCAGGGCCTTGCGCACGGCGTGGTAGGCGGTGATGCCGGCGTCGGCGAGGGCGGCGACGTCGGCGGGGTCGGTCGACGGGTCGAGCTTCACGCAGGCGCGGGCGGTGGTGCGCAGGTACTCGGCCATGCCGCCGTCGTCGTTGGACAACCCGGGGAAGAAGGCGTTCTCGCACTGCATGTCCCGGCCGGCGCGGCAGGGCGTGCACAGGCCGCAGCTGGGCTGGGGGTGCAGGATCACGGTGTCACCGACGGCGACGTTGGTGACCCCCTCCCCGACCTGGTGCACCCACCCGGCGTTCTCGTGCCCGATCACGTAGGGCAGGTCCGGGTTCTGCAGGTCGGCCCACTGGCCCTCGAGGATGTGCAGGTCGGTCCGGCAGACCCCGGCGCCGCCGACCTTGACGATGACGTCGAAGGGACCCCGGAGCTGCGGTTCGGGGATGTCGTCGATCCTGGGGTCGGCGTGGTAGTCGTGCACGCGGACGGCCTTCACGGGCGGGTTCCCTTCGAGACGGTGAGCGGGAGCAGCGGTCGGTCCTCGGGGCGGGGCGCCTGGTCGGCCTCCGACCCGGGGTAGCGGGTGGTGAGCAGCCCGCGGCAGAAGTGCGCGTTGCCGTCGACGGAGATGCGCACCGACCGGGCCCGGCGCAGCACCATCGGCGCCTGGGCGGGGTCGGGGCGGGTGCCGTCGTCGAGCACGAGCACGGGTGCGGCGGCGTCGACCGGCAGCCCGAGGGCGGCGCGGCGGCGCAGCAGCGCGTCGGTGGTGTGCTCCCCCGGCGGGAGGTCGCCGAGGGTGAGCGCGGCGACGTCGGTGTCCGGGGCGGACCGCAGCAGCGCGCTCACCGCCCGCTCCATCGCGGCGGTGTGGCCCTTGCGGAGGAAGGTCGCCCGCAGCGCGTCGAGGGACTCCTCCGCCTCGGAGCCGAAGGTGCCGCGGTAGCCGGCCCCGGCGGCGAGACCGGCGTTGATGAGGTCGGAGTCGGAGTGGTCGTCGAGCTCGACCACCACGCGGCCCACCCCCGGGACGGCGGTCACCGCGTCGGAGGCGTCGGAGACCATCAGCCAGGCGAAGTTCGGCGCGCAGAACGACGTGGGCAGGCGCAGGTGCACCTCCACCGCGTCGCCGTCGACGGCCACCGAGCGGACGAAGCCGAGGTCGGTGATCGGCTCGTCGAGCTCGGGGTCGACGACGGTGCCCAGCGCCGCGCGCACCTCGCTGCGCAGGTCCGGCAGGACGGCGGTCATCGGCGTCCGCCTCAGACCGACGCGAGGTCGGCGGCCGCGGGCTCGCGCGGGCCGGTCTGCGTCTCGTCGGCCTCGGGCAGCCGCAGGTGCGCGGGCACCTCGAGGTCGTAGAGCCGGGCGGCGTTGAGCCCGAGCACCTTCTTCTTCACCTCGGTGCTCAGCGGCGCGTACTCGGTCATGTCCTCGGGGATCTGGAAGTCGACGAACCGCTCGACCAGCCACTTGGGCGTCCACAGCGCGTAGTCGCTGGAGAAGAGGATGCGGTCCTCCCCCAGCCAGTAGACGAGCTCGCCCATGATCTGCGCGAAGTACCGCGGCCGGGTGTGGATGAACGGGATCGCGACGGCCAGGCCCGCGACCACGTTGGGCTCCTGGGTGGCGATCCAGCAGAAGTCCTCCAGGCGCGGCAGGCCGCAGTGCTCCACCACGAACGTCAGGTCGGGGAAGTCGGTGGCCGCGTGGTCGACGTCGGCGACGTCGAAGGCGTCGCGGTCCAGCGGCCGGATGGTCGGGCCCTTGTGGACGTGGATGTTGCGGATGCCCAGCTCGCGGCAGGCCTCGAGGTACCGGTAGGCCATGGGGTCGGACAGCTTCCAACCGCGGGACTCGCCGTGCCAGTCGGCGGTGTAGAGCTTCACGCCCTTCAGGTGCATGCGCTCGGCGTCGGCGCGGAGCTTCTCCAGGCCGTTCTCGCCGTCGCGCGGGTCCCAGTAGTGGTTGTAGGTCAGCTCGTCCGGGTGGGCCTGCGCGAGGGCGAACGCCTCCTCGGTCTGGCCGAAGCCGCGGTGGTAGAACTCCGCGAGCCGCGCCGGCTGGAAGACCGCGTGGTCGACGATCCCGTCGGCGAACACGTCGCGCATCAGCCGCTCGCCGCCCTGGTAGAGGTACTCCTCGTAGGGCCACACCTCGGACTCCGGGCTGAGGTTGCGGTGGTAGTCGTAGAAGCAGTCGATGAACTGCTTGCCGTGGATGTTGCGCTGGTTGTCCGGGCGGGCGTCCCACAGCGCGATGTGGGCGTCCACGACGTAGTACTGCTCGCCGTCCTTGGTGTACATCCGGGGCCTCCGTCGGCTCGGTCGTGAGGTGGGTCACCTCTCGGGGTCGACGCTAGGCAGCCGGACCGGGCGGGAACACCCGTCCGGTGTCTCACTTCGGGACACCGGCACCGGCGCAGGCGCGCGTAGATTGCGTGGCGCACACCACACCCCGCACGACCACCCGTGGCCCAGCCCTCGATGCCCCGGAGGCCCCCGTGGACCCGGACCGGGACGACCTGCCGGTGCCCCGCGGCCCGCTCGCCGACCCCGCCCTGGCCGGCCGGGCGGCGGCTCCGCGGCTGCGCGCGTCGTGGCAGCGCAGCCAGGGCTACGGCGTACCGCCGGACGAGGTCATCCCGGTCTTCACCGGCTCCCCCGACACCGGCTCGCTGCTGTACGAGTGCGCGCACCGCGTCCTCACCGACCTGCAGTCGGCGATCGCCAACGAGCCGGTCAGCCTGATGGTCGCCGACGCCGAGGGGCTCGTGCTGGCCCGGCTCGGCGACGACCCCGGCATCCGGCGGTCGCTGGACCGGGTGCACCTCGCGCCGGGGTTCACCTACAGCGAGCGCAACGCCGGCACCAACGGGCTGGGCCTGTCGCTGGCCGACCGGGCGCCCTCCCTGGTGCGGGCCGGCGACCACTACTGCACCGACCTGCGCGGCTACACGTGCGCCGCGGCCCCGGTGCTCGAGCCGGTCACCGGCGAGCTGGCCGGCAGCATCAACCTGACCACCTGGTCGGACGCCTCGTCGGACCTGCTGCTGGGCCTGGCCCAGACGGCGGCGTCCGCCACGAGCGCGCTCATGCTCGTGCGCGCCGGCGGCCGCACGGTCCGTCCGGCGCCCCGCGGCGAGGTCTTCTCCGTCGTCCGGGGCTCGGTGGCCGCTGACGACGGCGACCCGTGCGTCTCGGCGGGCTGGCTCGCCGCGGTCGGCGAGGCGTCGGCGGCGGTCGCCGACGGGCGGGTGCTGGCCGTGGTGGGCGAGCCCGGCGCGGGCAAGGCGACGCTGGCCGCCCTGGCGCGGCGGCGGCTGCCCGGGCGGCAGCGGTTGCTGCACGCCCGCGCGCCGGAGGACGGGGACGTGGCGGCGTGGCTGGAGCTGTGGACGCCGGAGCTGCGCGACCCCGGCACCTGCGTGATCGTCTCCGGGTCGGCGCACCTGCCCGCCTGGGCCGCCGGCGACCTGGCGCAGACCCTCGCCGCCGCCCGCCGCGCGGGCCGGCCGCAGCCCTTCGTGCTGACCGCCCCGGAGTTCACCGTGCTGCCCGACCCGCTCGCCCGCCTGGTCGAGGCGGTCACCGAGGTCCCGCCGCTGCGCGCACGCACCGACGACGTGCTGCCCCTGGCGCGGTGGGTCGCCCGCCAGGAGCGCCACCGGGCGGTCGACCTGACGCCGCGCGCCGCGCGGGCGCTGGAGGCCTGCGCGTGGCCGGGCAACGTCCGGCAGCTGCGCCGCGTCGTCCGCGACGCCGCGGCGCGCGCCGACGTCGTCGACGTCCACCACCTGGCACCGGAGGTGCTCGACGGCGGCACCCGGCCGCTGTCGCGGCTGGAGCGGCTCGAGCGCGACGAGATCGTGCGGTGCCTGACCGAGCCCGGCACCACGATGACCCGCGTCGCCGAGGAGCTCGGCATCGGCCGCGCGACGCTCTACCGCAAGATCGCCCAGTACAAGATCGCGGTGCCGCCCCGGTCCGGGTGAGCCGCCGCGGGCTCAGGCCGGACGGGTGGTCACCAGCGTGGCGAAGGCGATCACGTTGTCCTCGTAGCTGCGGGCCGAGGAGTCGAAGTCCCCGCCGCAGGTGATCAGCCGCAGCTGGGCGTCGTCGGTGTTGCCGTAGACCTCGATGGTCGGGAAGTCGTCCTTGGGGTGCCGCTCGACGCGGTCGACGGCGAACACCGCGACCGTGCCGTCCTCCCGCGCGACGGTGACCTCCTCGCCCGGCCGGAGCGCACCGAGGTCGAAGAAGACGCCGGGCCCGTGCTCGGCGGAGTCGACGTGGCCGAGCAGGACCGCGGGACCGACCGCACCCGGCGCGGGGCCGCGGTCGTACCAGCCCGCCCGGTCGTCGGCACCGAGCGGCGGGACCTCGACGGTGCCGTCGTCGTTGAGCCCCAGCCGCTGCAGGTCGCTGGTCACGCCGATGGAGGGGATCGCCAGCGACACCGGCGCGGCGGCCGGCGCCGCGTCCGCGGCCGCCCCCGTGCCGCCAGCGGTCCCCGGACCGGGCGCGGTGTCGGTCCCGGGCGGGGGGCCGGCCTCCCGCGGCGCCGTGCTGGTGGTCGTGCCGGCGGCCCCGGACGGGGCGGGCGGCGTGGGTGCGCTCCGCTGCCCGGTGACCGCGATGACCACGGCCACGGCGCCGACGACGGCGAGCGCGGCGGCCAGGGCGGTCCAGGCGCGGCGCGGGGGGCGGCGGGTCTGCTCGGTCACGGGGATCCTCCGGGACGGGACCTGAGGGTGGTGGTGCCGGGCCGCGCGGGGGACGAGGCTCCCCGCGCGGCCCGGCGGTGCGGTCAGACCTGGTCGGCCTGGCGGCGGCGGTAGGCCACGGCACCCGCGGCGGCCGCACCGACGAGCGCGACCGCGCCCACGCCGATCGCGGTCTGCTGCTCGACGCCCGCGGTGCTGCCGGCGCCGGTCTCCGCGCCACCGGTGGGAGCGGTGCCCATCTGGGCCGCCACCAGCGGGGCACAGGCGGCCGGAGCGGTCGCCTCCATCGGCAGCGACGGGTCCAGGTCGCTCATGACGTCGCCGTCGTAGGCCCCGCTGCCGTCCTCGTCGACGCCGTGCAGGACCAGCACCGCGGTGCCGGCGGCGAAGGACTGCTGCACGTCCTCGGTCACGTCGAAGGTGCGCTCGTAGCTGATCGAGCCGTCGTCAGCGGTCGGGAACCGGTCGATCGCCAGGCCGCTGCCGGGGCTGGTGTCCCCCGAGGTCGTCAGCGAGGAGCCGATGGCGCCGTAGTAGGGCGCCCCCTCGGTGACGCTCACGAAGCCGTCGCCGTTCTCGTCGTCGGCGTCGGTCGGGCACTGGCCCTGGGCGGCGATGTGGAAGTGCTGGGCGTGCGGAGCGCCGGCCAGGAAGCCGCCGGCCTCGATCACCACCGTGGCCGAGTTCCCCTCCAGCGTGACCATGCCGGTGCCGGAGACGCCGGACTGGTTGAGCGCCACGAGGTCGGCCTGGTAGCTGCCGTCGTGGTCGGCGAGGGCGGGGGTCATCGTCAGCAGCGGGAACGCGGCGGCGGCGATGGCGACGGTGGGTAGGGCGAGTGCCTTGCGCACGGTGGCTCCTCAGGAGTCTCGGCTTGTCGTGGGCGCCCGGGGGCGGCCGCACCGGGAACGGTTCCGAACCGCTCCCGTCGTGCACCGCGGGCGCATCGGTGCGCCCGTCGGCCGGGTCGGGGAGGACCCGGTGGCCCGAGCGGGTCCCCCAGCCGGTGGTGCCTGGCTCCCGCGTCGTCCGCCAGGTGTACGCAGCGAGCCGCCGGATCGGTTCAGTTCTGATCGCAAACAACCTGATCGGGTGCTTTCGAGTGCCGCACCACGGGGGCAGGATCGGTGCCGTGGACCTCGAGGCGAACCGGGACCGTCCCCGGCCGCGAACGCCGGTCATGTCCCGTCCCCGGTCCACGCCACCCGCGCCCGCCGCCCGCCGACGGACGGCGGGGTCCCTGGCCACCGTCGCCGCCGCCACCCTCGTGCTACTGGGCGCCGGCGTGCCCGCGGCCGCCGCGCACGACGAGCTCGTCGGCACGGTCCCGGCGCAGGACGCGACCGTGCCGGCCCCGCCCGGGCTCGTCGAGCTCGAGCTGAGCGCGCCGGCGCAGGCCCTGGGCACCCGGGTGCTGGTCACCGGCCCGGACGGCACCCCGGTGTCGGAGGGGCCGGCCGAGCTGCGGGACACGACGGTCGGCCAGCCCCTGGCGGCGGACCTCCCGGCCGGGACCTACCGCGTCGAGTGGCGGGTGACCTCCTCCGACGGGCACCCGCTCGACGGCACGTTCTCCTTCACCGTCACCGGGAGCACGGCCGCCGGTGGGACGGCCGCCGCGGATGCGACACCGCCGGCGGCGCCCGCTCCCGGCGGAACCGTCGCGGAGCCGCCGGCCGCCGTCCCCGCCGAGGCGGCCGCGCCCGAGGACGCCGCGGCGGTGTCCCCCGCCGCCCTGGCGGTGGGCGCGGGCCTGCTGGTCGCCGCCGGGGCCCTGGGCGCCCGCCTGCTGCGCCGGCGGTCGTGACCGCCCCGGCCCGGACGCCGTCGCCCCCGGCGGGGACGGCGGACGGCACCGCCCTGCCGCGCACCGGCTCGCCGGACCGCGACCTCCCCGCCTCCGGCCTCCCGGACCACGACCGCCCGCGCCGCGTGCCGGGGGGCGCGCTCGTGGCGGCCGGGCTCGGGCTGGCCGCCGTCCTGGTGCTGGCCGTCGCGGTGGGCGGCGGCGCCCGGTCCGGCTCGGGCACCCCGGGGCTCGGCTCGGCCGGACCGTTCGTCGAGTGGGGCCTGCCGGTCACCCGCCTGGCGGGCCGGATCGCGGGGCTGGGCACGGTCGGCACGCTGCTGTTCGCCGCCGTCCTGCGCCCCGGCGTGCGGGGGGTCCTCCCCGCCGCGTCCCGGCGCGCGGCCCGGGCGGCCTCGGCGTGGGCACTGGCCTGGGCCGCGGCCACGGCGGCCGGCGCGGTGCTCACCGTGAGCGAGCTGCTCGGCGTCGGGCCGCTCGCGCTGCCCGCCTCGGCGGTCGGCGTCTTCGTCACCGACGTGGCCACCGGCCGGGCCGCGCTGGTGTCCGCGGGGGTCGCCGTGCTGGTGGCGCTGCTCGCCCGGCGGTGCACCCGCGCGCCGGCGGCCGGCGCGCTGCTCGCAGCGGCACTGGTGGGCCTGGTCGTCCCCGTCGTCCTCGCCGGCCACTCCGCCACGGCCGACGACCACGTGCCGGCCGTGACCACCCTGGGCGTGCACGTGGTCACCGCGGCGGTCTGGGTCGGCGGGCTGGCCGCCCTCCTGGCGTACGGCCGGCGCCGCGACGACCTGGTCCCCGCGGCGGCCCGCTTCAGCGCGGTGGCGCTGGCGTGCTTCGTGCTCACCGGCGCCTCGGGGCTGCTGGCGGCGTGGCTGGTGCTCGGCGGGGACCCCGGCGGGCTGCGCGCCGTCCCCGGCACCGGCTACGGCCGGCTCCTGCTGGCCAAGACGGCGGCGCTGCTCGCCCTCGGTGTCCTCGGGGCGCTGCACCGCCGGGTCACGCTGCGGTCCCTGCGGGCCGGCCGGCCCGGGGGCTTCCGGCGGTTCGCGGCCGTGGAGGTGGGCGTGATGCTGGGGACGGTCGCCCTCGCCGTCGCGCTCTCCGCCGCGCCGCCGCCCCCGGGCGGCACCCCGGCCACGGGCGGTCCCGCCGCAGCGGACGCGCAGCCGGGCCCGCCCGGGCAGCCGGCGCCGGCGGCGCCCGACCCGATGGCCGGTCACGACCACGGGGAGCTCTCGGTCACCGTGCTCATCGACGAGGAGCGCTTCCACGTCTCCGCACCGGTGGCGCCGGGCACCCGGGTCACCGTGCACAACGCGGGCACGACCGAGGTCACCGTCACCGCGGCCGACGGCAGCTTCGACGTCGTCGTCCCCGGGCGGGCGCTGCTCACCTTCCCGGCTCCGGAACGGCCCGGCGAGTACGCGTTCACCAGCCGCCACTCGGCCGCGTTCGCCGACGTCCTCGTCGTCCGCTGAGCCGTCGGCCGAGTCGTCGGCCGCCCCGTCCTCCTCGGCGGGCGGATCGGCGACCCCGGTCCCGGAGACGCCGGCCTCCTCGTCGCTCCCGGCCGGCCTGGTCGACGTCGCGATCGAGCTGCCGGACACCGAGCTCGAGGCGGGCACCTACACGATCGACGTGGCCAACGACGGCCGGGCGGGCCACGACCTGGTCGTCGAGGACGCCGGCGGCAGCGAGGTCGCGGCCACCGAGGTCCTCGCGCCCGGTGGGGCGGGCACCCTCGAGGTGACCCTGGAGCCGGGCGAGTACGCCTTCTCCTGCTCGGTCGGCGACCACCGCGGGATGGGCATGGAGCTCCTCGTCACGGTCGTCCGACGGCGCGGGGCGAGGCTCCGGCGAGGGACCGGACGCCGGTCACGCCCGCGCCCTGCTGGCCGCCTCGCCCGGCGGGGTCAGCCGACCTCGAGCAGGCGCAGGTCCCGCAGGTAGCCGCCGGTGCCGGCCCGCACCCGGGTCGTGGCCGGCCGCAGCGCGACGGCCACCGGCCGCATCCCGAAGCGCACCGGCTCCAGCCACGCCGGCCGCCGCGGCAGGGCGGGCCGGCGCAGCGCGTCGTCCTCGATGCCGAGCACCAGCACGGCGGCCAGCAGCGCCATCACCGCGACCGAGCCCAGCGCGGTGGGCAGGCCGGCGTGCTCGGCGAGGAAGCCGATGACCGGCGGGCCGCCGAGCAGGCCGGTGTAGCCGACCGTGGTCGACAGGGCCACGCCGGAGGGCCCGCCGAGCGCCCCGGCCCGGGCGATGGCCAGCGGGAAGACGTTGGCCAGCCCGAGACCGACGAGCACGAAGCCGGTGAGCGCGACCGGCAGCGACGTCGTCGTCACGGCGGCCAGGGCACCGGCGGCGGCCAGCAGCGCCCCGCCAACCAGCAGCCGCCGCGTCCCCAGCGCCGCGACGAGCCGGCCACCGGCCAGCCGGCCCAGCGCCATCGCCGAGGAGAACCCGGCGTAGCCCGCGGCGGCCAGCACCGGCGTGGCCTGCACCTGCTCGCGCAGGTGCAGCGCGCCCCAGTCCGACAGGGCGCCCTCGCCGTAGGCGGTCGCCCCGGCGATGCCGCCGAGGACCACGAGGACGGCGGTGGGCCGGGGACCCGCCGGCTCCTGCGCGGACGCGGACGACGGTCCGGCTGCCGGCCGGCCGGCGTCGGCCCGCACCAGCACCGGGCCGACCCAGGCCATGACGGCGAGGCCGGCCACGGTGACGAGCGCGAGGTGCGCGCCGACCCCGGCGACCGTCGAGGCCAGGCCGCCGACCAGCGCGCCGAGCAGCCCGCCGGCGCTGAAGGCCGCGTGCAGCCCGGACAGCAGCGGCCGCCCCACCCGCGCCTCCACCTGGACGCCGGCGCTGTTGGCCGCGACGTTCACCGCCCCGGTGGCGGCGCCGAAGACGAACAGGGCGGCGCACAGCGCGGGCACCGTCGACACCAGGCCCGGCAGCACCGCGACGGCGCTGACGGCGACGCCGGCGACCGCGGCGGTGCGGCCGGTGCCGAGCCGGGCGCAGACGCCCCCGGTGACCTGCATGCAGGCCAGCGCACCGAGCGACAGGCACAGCAGCGCGACGCCCAGGGCGGTGTGCCCGGCGCCGGTGACGGCACCGACGTCGGGGACGCGGGCCGCCCAGCTGCCGAAGACGAAGCCGTCCAGTCCGAAGAGGACGGCGACGGCGGTCCGCAGCCGGGACAGCGAGGGGGGCGCGGACGCGACGGGCGTCCGGACACGGGAGGGCAGACGAGAGAGCATCGGAGACCTTCGGGAGAGGGAGGGGACGCGCACCACCGCGACACGGCGGGCGGGGGTCGGGGAGCACACGACCTCGGGCGCCGTCCTCCACGGTGCCAGCCGGACGTGGACCGTGCGTGTCAGAGGCGTTTCCGGCGGCGTGAGTGTCCCCACGCACCCGTCCCGGCAGTGCTGTCCCGGCTCACCCGTCCCGACCCGCGCTCCGGGGGCCGGACCGGCGTCGGCTCACTAGGTTCGGGAGCGAGGGCGAGGAGGTGGGCCGGTGTCCGACGGGCTGTACGTGACCGGGTGCGAGCCGGCGACCGGGAAGTCGGCGGTGGCGCTGGGCGTGTTCGAGCTGCTGGCGCGGCGGGTCGGCCGGCTCGGCGTCTTCCGCCCGGTGGTGCACGCCCGCGACGGGGCCGACGGCGTCGTGGAGCTGCTCCTCCCCCGCGCCGCCGGGGACCTGCCGGCCGAGGCGTGCCTGGGCGTGCCGTACGCCGAGGTGCTCGCCGACGAGGACCGCGCGCTGTCGGAGATCGTCGCCCGCTACCGGGCGCTGGCGGCGCAGGTGGACCGGGTGCTGGTCGTCGGCTCGGACTTCAGCGAGGCCGCCGCCTCCCGGGAGCTGGCGCTCAACGCCCGCATCGCGGCCAACCTCGGGCTGCCGGCGCTGTGCGTCGTCTCCGGCCGCGACCGGGACGCCGAGGGCGTGGCCGTGGCGGTCGACGTCGGCCGCGACACCCTGCGCGCGGCCGGCTGCGAGGTGGTCGCCGTCGTCGCCAACCGGGTGGCGCCCCGCCAGCTGCCCGCCGTGCGCGACCGGGTCCGCGGCGGGCCGGTGCCGGTGTACGTGCTGCCGGAGACGCCGGTGCTCACCGCGCCGACGATGGCCGAGGTGGCCCTCGCCTGCGACGCGCGGGTGCTCACCGGCGACGACGCCGCGCTCGGCCGGGAGACCGCCGGCGTCCTGGTGGCCGCCATGACCCTGCCCAACCTGCTCGACCGGCTCGTCGACGACGTCGTGGTCATCACCCCCGGCGACCGGGCCGACGTCGTCCTCGGGGTCGTCGCCGCGCACCTGTCCGGAGGGCTGCCCGCCCCCGCCGGCCTGGTGCTCACCGGCGGCATGGAACCGGCTCCTTCGGTGCTGCGGCTGGCCGAGCACCTGCCCGCCGTCGTCCCCGTCGTGGTGACCGAGCACGACACCTACGCCACCGCCACGCTGGCCGGGTCGGTGCCCGGGCGGATCGGGCCGGGGGCGCCGCGCAAGGTCGACGTGGCGCTGGCGCTGGTCGAGGAGCACGTCGACGGCGAGGAGCTGCTCGACCGCACGGCGGTGGCCCGGCCGCGGGTGACCACGCCGCTGATGTTCGAGTACGAGCTGCTCGACCGCGCCCGCGCCGACCGCCGTCACGTCGTCCTCCCCGAGGGCACCGACGAGCGGGTGCTGCGGGCGGCGGAGCGGCTGCTGCGGCGCGGCGTCGTCGACCTGACCCTGCTCGGCGACGCCGACGAGGTGCGCGCGGCCGCCGCCCGCACCGGGGTCGACGTGGGCGGGGCGCGGCTGCTGGACCCGTGCGAGCCGGAGCTGCGGGAGCAGCTGGCCGTCGAGTACGCGCAGCGGCGGGCGCACCGGGGCGTGACCATGGACGCCGCCCGCGACGCCGTCGTCGACGTCTCCTACGCCGGCACGCTGATGGTGGCCCTCGGCATGGCCGACGGCATGGTGTCCGGCGCGACGCACACGACGGCGCAGACCATCCGGCCGGCCCTGGAGCTGGTCAGGACGACGCCGGGCGTCTCGATCGTCTCCAGCGTGTTCTTCATGTGCCTGGCCGACCGGGTGCTGGTCTACGGCGACTGCGCGGTCAACGTGCACCCCAGCGCCGAGCAGCTGGCCGAGATCGCCGTCACCTCGGCCGACACCGCCGCGCGCTTCGGCGTGCAGCCGCGGGTGGCGATGCTGTCCTACTCCACCGGGCGGTCGGGCAGCGGCGAGGAGGTCGACCGCGTGCGGGAGGCGACCGAGCTGGTCCGCGAGCGCGCCCCGCAGCTGTCGGTCGAGGGCCCGATCCAGTACGACGCCGCGGTCGACGCCGGGGTGGCGCGCACCAAGCTGCCCGGCAGCGACGTCGCCGGGCGGGCGACGGTGTTCGTCTTCCCCGACCTCAACACCGGCAACAACACCTACAAGGCCGTGCAGCGCAGCGCCGGCGCCGTGGCGGTCGGCCCGGTGCTGCAGGGCCTGCGCCGCCCGGTCAACGACCTCTCCCGCGGCGCGACCGTGCAGGACATCGTCAACACCGTCGCCATCACCGCCATCCAGGCCCAGGGGACGGCGGCGCGGTGAACGGCCGGGTGCTGGTGGTCAACTGCGGCTCCTCGTCGCTGAAGTACCGCCTGGTCGACGTCGGAGCCGGGCGGGCGCTGGCATGGGGGCTGGCCGAGCGGGTCGGCCAGCCGTCGGGCCGGCTCACCCACTCCCGCCCCGATGGGACCCCGGACGTCGTCGAGCGGCCGCTGCCCGACCACGGCGGAGCGCTGTCGGCGGCGCTGGAGGCCTTCGAGCACACCGGCCCGCGGCTGGCCGACGCCGGCCTGGTCGCTGTCGCCCACCGGGTGGTGCACGGCGGCGACCGGTTCTCCGCGCCGGTGCTCGTCGACGACGACGTCCTGCGCGCGGTCCGCGAGCTGGCCACCCTGGCGCCGTTGCACAACCCGGTCAACGCGGTGGGCATCGAGGTGGCGCGGCGGGCGTTCCCCGGGCTGCCGCACGTGGCGGTGTTCGACACCGCCTTCCACGCCACCCTGCCGCCGCACGCGCACACCTACGCCGTCCCGCCGCAGTGGGCCCGCGACCACGGCGTGCGCCGCTACGGCTTCCACGGCACGTCGCACGCGTTCGTCTCCCGCGCCGCCGCGGGGCTCCTCGGCCGCCCGCTGGAGGACACCAACACGATCGTGCTGCACCTGGGCAACGGCGCCAGCGCCACCGCCGTCGCCGGGGGCCGCAGCGTGGAGACCTCCATGGGCATGACCCCGCTGGAGGGGCTGGTCATGGGCACCCGGTCCGGCGACGTCGACCCCGCCGTGGTCGCGCACCTGCACCGGGTGGCCGGGCTCGGGCCCGAGGAGGTCGACCGGGCGCTGAACTCCTCCAGCGGCATGCTGGCGCTGGCCGGCACCAACGACCTGCGCGAGGTGCACCGGCGCGTCGCCGACGGCGACGCGGCGGCCGCGCTGGCCCTCGACGTGTTCTGCCACCGGGTGCGCAAGTACGTCGGCGCCTACCTGGCGGTCCTGGGCCGCACCGACGCGATCGCGTTCACCGGCGGCATCGGCGAGAACGACGCCGTCGTGCGGGCGCGGTCGCTGGCCGGCCTCGAGCCGCTGGGCATCCGCGTGGACGAGGAGCGCAACGCCGTCCGGTCCGGCGGGGGACGCCGCGTGTCGGCCGACGGCAGCCCGGTCGCCGTCCTCGTCGTCCCCACCGACGAGGAGCTGGAGATGGCCCGCCAGGCGGTGACCCTGCTCGGCGGCTGAGCCGGGTCCCACCCGTGGCGGGCAGAGGAGACCGCGCGGAGGCCACCAGCACGGTGACGCGCCGGTGACGCCCTGCGGTCAGCCTCTCCTCGTGAGCGGTCCTCTCCGCAGCGGGTACCCGCGCCCCCGAGCCGAGCGTCCCGTCCCGTTCAGGGTCCACGGGACCGCGCGTGCACCCCGGGGGACGGAGGCGTGAAGCCATCAACGATGACGAACCGGCTGCCGGAACGCCCCTCCCCCAGCCTGATGCGTCTTCACTTCGAGCACCTGGGGACACGCGCCACCGACCCGGTCCGGCGTCGGCGTGCGGCGCACCAGCTCCGCCCTCCGTCGCCGGTGACCGGCGCGGAGACCCCGTGGCGCGGTCGCCGGCGGGTGGCCTTGGCCCGGGTCATCACTTATGGCGGCGGCCTGCTCCTCCTGCTCTGGCTGGCCCGGGCCGGATACGTCGCCTTCGTCCGGCGGGAACCGTGGACGGAGCCGTTCGGCTTCGACCCCGACGGGACCTGCCGCCAGGTGGGCGTCTCGTGCGGTGCCATCACCGGCCTCGTGGTCTCGTGGCTGTCGGTGGCCGCCGGGTCGGCGCTGTTCCTGCTGCTGCGCTTCCGGGCGGTGGTCAACCGGTACCGCCGGACAGCACGGACGCGGCCGTTCGACCTGGTCCCCACCGCGAGCGGCGGCATCGTCGGGGACGTCGTGGGGCGCAACGATCTGTGCCAGGTGATCATCGATGACCTCCGGGACAGCGGCGACCGCCGGCCGCACGTGCTCGTCGGCGGCGTCGGCACCGGGAAGACCGCCGTGCTGGTGCTCCTGACGCACCTGCTCGCGCAGTGCGGCGCCGTCCCCGTACCGGTCCGGCTGAGGGACGCCCAGACGGACCTGGACTTCCAGGAGCTCGCCCGGCGGAGGTTCCACTCGCAGGTCGACGATGCCCTGCTGTCCCAGGGCGAGGGGGACCGGATCTGGCGGCACCTGGTCAAGAACGGTCAGATCGTCGTCCTCGCCGACGGCCTGGAGGAGGCTCTCAACGGCGAGGACCACGCCAAGGACCGTGACACCGTCATCCGGCTGGCCATCGCCCGCGCCCGGGAGGACCGGCTCCCGCTGGTCATCGCTTCGCGCCCGCACGCCCCCCTCCGGGGAGCCGACGCCGCGATCGTCGACCTTGAGCCGCTGAGCCGGATGGCCGCGCTGGACTACCTCGGGCGGGAGGACTCCTCCGAGGACCGCCAGCGACTGAACTGGATCGTGGAGACGGCCGACGTCGCAGAGGCACCGCTGTTCCTCCGCATCACCCGGGACCTGCACGAGCGGGACCTGCTCCGCCACCTCACCCACGGCGTCCGCATCCGCGGCGTGAACACCCGCAGCCTCGACCGCTCGGCCCTTCGATTGAACCTCCTCGACACCTGGGTGACAGCGCTCGTCGAGGGCCAGCTGCGCCGGCACGTCCCCTTGTCGCGGCCGGAGCGGACTGCCGCTGTTGCGTACGTGTCCGCGATGGCGGCCGAGGGACTGCGGAGGGACTCCCTGCAGGTGCGCTTCGAAGACGTCGTCGAAGCCGGTCCGGCTCAGGGAGGACCGCGGGAGGAACGCTGCCGGACCGCCGGGCTCCAGCGGTGCACGAGCGGGGCCCTAGCCCTCCTCGAGAGACGCCCGGTCCGGGTGCGGCTGGCGGCCACCTGGGGCGCCCAGCTCGGGCTCGTCGACGCGCAGACCGACTCGGTGAGCTTTCACCACAGCCTCCTGCAGTCCTACCTCGGCTCTCTGGTGCTCGACTCGGTGCTCGACGACGAGGACTTCCTGCGCACGGCGCTGCAGGCACCGGAGGGCCCGGGCCGGGAGCTCCTCATCGCGCTGGCGTTCCTCTCGCGCCGCCAGGCGCACGTGGAGGCCGGCTCGGCCGGGCTGACCTCACCCAGCCCGCTCCCGGCCTCCATACCGCCGGGGCCCGAGGCGATGCGGTCCGTCGTCGAGACGCTGACCCGGGCGGCGGCGGACCGCAAGGACGACAAGTCACTGGACATGTGGGCGGCGGCCCTGGAGATCGACAGCGTCAACCGCCCGTCGGTCCAGGCCTGGATCGCCGAGCACGTCGAGCGGAGTTGGCTGGAGGTGTTCGCTGCCGACCAGCGCACTCTGGACGAGGCCAAGTTGGGTCTGGTCCGCCGCTTCGGGGACGCACTCCGCCAGGTACAGCGCCGCATCGACACCACCTCGGCGGGCACTCCGTCCCCCGATCCGCCCGCCTACGCAGCCCTGTACGACATCGGCTGCCGGGAGGATTCGTCCTATGCCGTCCGGCACGCCGTCGCCCAGGAGCTCGGATCCGGAGGGGACGGGGCGTTTGTGACCCTGGAGCCCCGGCTCGCCGTCGGGCTGGACATCGCGGCGGCGGACCGAGACGTCAGCGAGGAGGAGTGGCGTCAGACGGTCATGTGCGCGTGGCTGGCGCCGTTGCTGTTCAGCTCGGTCAGCGACCCGGCCGTGCAGGCGAGGGCCCGGACGTACCTGGGTCGGTGGACGTCACGGGTCGGGCACCCGGACGTCCGGCGACCGCCGGGACCGCCGCTGCCGCCGTCGGTCGAGGTGGCCCTGGCCCAGGGCTTCACTTATGCCGCCAACCGCCGGCGCCGGCACCCCTACATGAACGCCGGCGCGCGGTCTCACCTGGTCGAGCAGGGCGGTGAGCTGCTCAAGCGCAGCGGCTTCTGGGCCGCCCAGCTCGCGCTCGTCCACGCCTTGTGTCTCTGGGCGCTGCCCGACGACCCCGGGATCCGGCGGCAGGACGAGGCACCGACCCGGCGCCCGGCCCGTGTGGTGTCCCCGCGCACCCGCGTCGAGGGTTGGCTCGACAGCGCCGGCAGCCAGCGGGATCGAGGACTCGAGCCCGGCGGGCCGGCGGAGCGGCAGCGGCACCCGTTCGTCCGGGAAGCCGCCGCACTCGCCGTGCGCGCGCTGGAGACCGGGCAACCCGAGCGCTTCCTGTGGGTGGACGTCTACGGCGTCACCAGCCGGATCGGGTCCCGCGCCGTGGGCTCGACGGGACTCCGACGGCACAACCTCTGGATCCCGCCGTCGGTCGGCTGGAGCGCCCTGGACCCCCGGGCCCAGCAGCTGGTCGCCGACGTGCTGCTGCTGGTCAACCTCGCCGACCGGGGTGAGCGCGCCGCCGAACGGGAGGCGCGGCTCCGGCGCGCCAATCGCCGCGACCTGCCCCCGTGCCTGGCCGGCAGCCGGCGATCCCTGGAGCCCGACGGCGCGGCCGCCGAGTACAGCGAGCCCGGCGCCAACTGCGTGGGCGGGTGCCCGTTCGCACTGTGCCCCTATCCCCCCAAGGGCGTGCAGTCCTACCGGGCCGAGCTGAGCGACGCGTTCTGCCGCCGCCAGCAGACCCTGCTGGGCCGGACCCAGCTGCGCCGCAAGGCGGCTCCCTGGCAGGGGACGCTCCCCGGCGAGCTCCGGTGGTTCTGGGAGCAGATGGCCTGCCGCGCACGCCGGTAACACGACGGGGGTGCCGTCAGCGCTACGACGACACCTCCGGAGGGTCTCTCTGCATGCGCGGCCAGGAGGAAGACGGTCTGCCTCCATCAACCCGCCGCGGGCGCAGCGAGTGGTGGGGGCGAGGGGGTCCTTCAGTCCTCGTCGGTGCGGTAGCCCAGGTTCGGGGATAGCCAGCGCTCGGCCTCGGCCAGCGTCCAGCCCTTGCGCCGGGCGTAGTCCTCGACCTGGTCGCGGCCGACCCGGCCCAGGACGAAGTAGCGCGACTCCGGGTGGGAGAAGTACAGCCCGCTCACCGACGCACCCGGCCACATGGCCATGCTCTCGGTCAGCTGCAGCCCGGTGTTCGCCTCGACGTCGAGCAGGTCCCAGATGGTCTGCTTCTCGGTGTGCTCCGGGCAGGCGGGGTAGCCCGGCGCCGGCCGGATGCCCCGGTACCTCTCGGCGATCAGCGCGTCCTTGTCCAGGTGCTCGTCGGTGGCGTAGCCCCAGAACTCCCGGCGCACCCGCTCGTGCAGCCGCTCGGCGAAGGCCTCGGCCAGCCGGTCGGCGAGCGCCTCGAGCATGATCGCCGAGTAGTCGTCGTGCTGGGCCTTGAAGGCGGCCACCCGCTCGGCCGACCCCAGCCCCGCGGTGACGGCGAAGGCGCCGACGTGGTCGCGCAGCCCGGTCTCCCTGGGCGCGACGTAGTCGGCCAGCGACTTGCGCGGGGAGCCGTCGCGGCCCTCGGTCTGCTGCCGCAGCTGGTGCAGCACCGCACGCACCGTCGTCCGCGACTCGTCGGCGTAGACGGCGATGTCCTCGCCGTCGACCCGGTTGGCGGGGAACAGCCCGACGACGCCGTTGGCGGTCAGCCACCTCTCCTCGACGACCCGGTCGAGCATCGCCTGGGCGTCCTCGAACAGCCGCCGCGCGGCCTCGCCGGTGGTCGGGTTGTGCAGGATGTCGGGGAACCGGCCGCGCATCTCCCACGCGTTGAAGAACGGCTGCCAGTCGATGTAGGGGCGCAGCTCCTCGAGCGGGTGGTCGCGCAGCACCCGCACGAACTGGGTGTCCTGCCCGTGGCGGTGCTCGCAGCCCGGGCTGGTGCACACGTCGCGGGCCTGCTGCAGGAGCATCCGCGGCCGCGGCGGGGTGTAGCCGGACCAGTCGATCGCCGGTGCCGCGGCGCGGGCGGCGGCCAGCGGCAGCAGCGCCCGGCTGTCGGTGCGCGCGGCGTGCCGCTCGCGCAGCGCCTCGTACTCGGTGTCCACCGAGGCCAGCAGGCCCGGCCGCTGCTCGTCGGACAGCAGCGCGGCGACGACGGGCACCGACCGCGACGCGTCCTTCACCCAGATCACCGGGCCGTGGTAGCGCGGCGCCACCTTCACCGCGGTGTGCGCGCGCGACGTCGTCGCCCCGCCGACGAGCAGCGGGACGTCGAAGCCCTGCCGCTCCATCTCCGCGGCCAGGTTCACCATCTCGTCCAGCGACGGCGTGATCAGGCCCGACAGGCCGATGACGTCGGCGCCCTCCTGCTTGGCGGTCTCGAGGATCTTCTGCGCGGGCACCATGACGCCGAGGTCGACGACGTCGTAGTTGTTGCACTGCAGGACCACGCCGACGATGTTCTTGCCGATGTCGTGGACGTCGCCCTTCACGGTGGCCATGACGACCTTGCCGTTGCTGCGCTCGGCGTCGCCGGGCTGCTTCTCCGCCTCGATGAACGGGATGAGGTAGGCGACGGCCTTCTTCATGACCCGGGCGGACTTGACCACCTGCGGCAGGAACATCTTGCCGGCGCCGAACAGGTCGCCGACGACGTTCATGCCGTCCATCAGCGGGCCCTCGATGACCTCGATCGGCCGGCCGCCGCGGGCGCTGATCTCCGCGCGCAGCTCCTCGGTGTCGGCCTCGACGAACTCGTCGAGGCCCTTGACCAGCGCGTGGGTGATCCGCGGCCCCACCGGCAGCGCCCGCCACTCCTCGGTGGCGGCCTCCTTGGCCACGCCGTCGCCGGCGTGGTCCCCGGCGATCTCCAGCAGCCGCTCGGTGGCGTCGGGGCGGCGGGCGAGGACGACGTCCTCGATGCGGTCCCGCAGCTCCCGCGGCACCTCCTCGTAGACCTCCAGCGCGCCGGCGTTGACGATGCCCATGTCCATGCCGGCGGCGATCGCGTGGAAGAGGAACACCGCGTGGATGGCCTCGCGCACGGGGTTGTTGCCGCGGAAGGAGAACGAGACGTTCGAGACGCCGCCGGAGACCAGCGCCCCGGGCAGGTTCTGCTTGATCCAGCGGGTGGCCTCGATGAAGTCCAGCCCGTAGCGGGCGTGCTCCTCGATGCCGGTGGCCACGGCGAAGACGTTGGGGTCGAAGATGACGTCCTCGGCGGGGAAGCCGACCTGCTCGGTGAGCAGGTCGTAGGCGCGCCGGCAGATCTCCTGCCGCCGCTGCAGGGTGTCGGCCTGTCCCTGCTCGTCGAAGGCCATGACGACGACGGCCGCGCCGTACTTGCGGCACAGCCGCGCCTGCTCGACGAACTCCTCCTCGCCGTTCTTCATCGAGATGGAGTTGACGATCGACTTGCCCTGCAGCTGCTGCAGGCCGGCCTCGATGACCTCCCACTTGGAGGAGTCGACCATCACCGGCACGCGGCAGATGTCGGGCTCGGCGGCGACCAGGCGGGTGAAGCGGGTCATCGCCGCGACGCCGTCGATCATGCCCTCGTCCATGTTGACGTCGATGACCTGCGCGCCGGCCTCGACCTGCTGGCGGGCGACGGCCAGCGCGGTGGCGTAGTCGCCGTCGCGGATGAGCCGGCGGAAGCGGGCCGAGCCGGTGATGTTGGTGCGCTCGCCGACGTTGACGAACAGGCTGTCGGCGTCGACGGTCAGCGGCTCCAGCCCCGACAGGCGCAGCGCGGGGCGCGGGGTCACCGGCGTCCGCGGGGACCGGCCCTGCGCCGCGGCGGCGATCGCCGCGATGTGCTCGGGCGTGGTGCCGCAGCAGCCGCCGACGACGTTGACGAAGCCGTCGTCGAGGAAGCCGCGCAGGACCGCGGCCGTCTCGGCCGGCGATTCGTCGTACTCACCGAAGGCGTTGGGCAGCCCGGCGTTGGGGTAGCAGGACACGAAGGTGTCGGCGATGCGCGAGAGCTCGGCGACGTACGGGCGCATCTCCTCGGCGCCGAGCGCGCAGTTCAGCCCGATGGTCAGCGGGCGCACGTGCCGCACCGAGTTCCAGAACGCCTCGGTGGTCTGCCCCGACAGCGTGCGGCCCGACGCGTCGGTGATGGTGCCGGAGATCATCACCGGCCAGCGCCGGCCGCGCTGCTCGAACAGCGTCTCCAGCGCGAAGACGGCGGCCTTGGCGTTGAGGGTGTCGAAGATGGTCTCGACCAGCAGGACGTCGACGCCGCCGTCGACCAGCCCGCCGGCCTGCTCCAGGTAGGCGGCGACCAGCTCGGTGAAGGTGACGTTGCGGGCACCGGGGTCGTTGACGTCGGGCGAGATGGACGCCGTCCGGCTGGTCGGGCCGATCGCGCCGGCCACGTAGCGCGGCTTGTCCGGCGTGCGGGCGGTCATCGCGTCGGCCTCGCGGCGGGCCAGCCGCGCGGCGGCCACGTTGATCGCGTGCGCGAGACCCGACATGCCGTAGTCGGCCAGCGAGATGGCCGTGGCGTTGAACGTGTTGGTCTCGAGCAGGTCCGCGCCGGCCTCGAGGTACTCGCGGTGGATGCCGGCGATCAGCTCGGGCCGGGTGAGGACGAGCAGGTCGTTGTTGCCCTGGACGTCGACCGGCCAGTCGGCGAACCGCGCCCCGCGGTAGCCGGCCTCGCTGGGCCGGTCCCGCTGGATCGCCGTCCCCATGGCCCCGTCGAGCACGAGGACGCGCCGCTCGAGCAGGGCGGTCAGCTGCGCCGTGGCGTCGGGGCGGGGGGACGGGGCGTCGGTCACGGGCATCCTCGGGGGTCGGTCGACGACGTGCGGGGCCTGGCGCACGAGCAGCGGCGCGGGGCCCGACCTTGTTCCGGGGGTCATCCTCCCACCTCGCGCCAGCCCGGCAGGACGGCGCGGGAGACGTAGGCTCGCAGGGGTGATCGACCCGAAGTCCGCTCCCGAGGACCTGCCCCAGCTGAACCAGCCGGTGGTGGTGGTCGCGTTCGAGGGCTGGAACGACGCCGGGGACGCCGCCACCGGGGCGCTCGAGCACCTGGAGCTGATCTGGGACGCCACCCCGCTCGCCGCCCTCGACCCCGAGGACTACTACGACTTCCAGGTGAACCGGCCGACCGTCTCGCTCGTGGGCGGGGTGAACCGGCGCGTGGAGTGGCCGACGACCCGCATCTCCGTGGCCCGCCCGCCGGACAGCGACCGCGACGTCGTCCTCATCCGCGGCATCGAGCCCAACATGCGCTGGCGCAGCTTCTGCGAGGAGCTCATCGAGCTGTGCCACGAGCTCGACGCCCAGACCGTCGTGGCGCTGGGCGCGCTGCTCGCCGACACGCCGCACACCCGGCCGACGCCGGTCACCGGCTCCGCCTACGACGACGAGTCCGCCCGCGCCTACGGCCTGGAGACGTCGGGCTACGAGGGCCCGACCGGGATCCTCGGCGTGTTCCAGGACGCGTGCGTGCAGGCCGGCCTCCCGGCGGTGAGCTTCTGGGCCGCCGTCCCCCACTACGTCTCCCAGCCGCCCTCGCCGCGGGCGACCGTCGCGCTGCTGCAGCGGGTCGAGGAGGTGCTGGAGGTGGCCGTGCCGCTCGGCGCGCTCCCCCAGCAGGCCGACGAGTGGGTCAAGACCGTCGACGAGATGGCCCAGGAGGACGCCGAGGTCGTCGAGTACGTCCGCTCCCTCGAGGAGCGCGCGACCCAGAGCGACCTGTCCGAGGCCAACGGAGACCAGATCGCCCGCGAGTTCGAGCGCTACCTCCGCCGCCGGGGCTCCTCCCCCAACTGAGGTCCGGCGGTCGCGGCCGTCGTCCCGGGTCCCGGCTCGGGGTCGCGGCAGACTTGGGGATAACGGTCGAGCGGCCGCTCCTGGGGCGTTCTCCGGCCTCCGAGGGCGCTGCAGGACCCCGGGAGCCCGGGGAACACCCCGAGGGGACGACGGCGGCCGCACCGCCTCCGGAACCCGCTCAGGCGGGGCGCAGCAGCGGGGTCATGCGGGCGGCAGCGTCCTCGCCGAAGAGCCGGTCGTGCGTGGCCAGCGCGAAGCGGTCGGTCATGCCCGAGACGTGGTCGACGACCTGTGTGACCAGGTCGGCCCGCGTGTCGCGGTAGGTCGGCGGGATGAGCTCGGGGTGGTCGAGGTGGTGGTCGACCAGCCGGCGGATGACGTCGACGGCGAGCTGCTTCTGCCCCGCCGCGGTCTCCGAGGCGTACACCCGCTGGAACATGAACGCGCGCAGCTCGTGCATGGCCGCCAGCGGACCGGGCGCCATCACCACCGCTCCCCCGTCGGCCAGCGACCCTGCGACGACGGCGTCGACCATCGCGCCGACCATCGCGCTGCCGGGCTCGCCGAACACCTCCCGGGCGCGGGCGGGCAGGTCCGACACCTGCAGCACCCCGGCGCGGACGGCGTCCAGCGCGTCGTGGGACAGGTAGGCGATCCGGTCGGCGTACCGGACGCACTCCCCCTCGCGGGTGGCCGGCGGCGGGCTGATCTTCCAGCTGTGCGCGCGGATGCCGTCGCGCACCTCCCAGGTGAGGTTGAGGTGCTCGAGCACCTCGACGATCCGCACGCCCTGGGCGGCGTGGTGCCAGCCGCCGGGGACGTAGGGGTCGAAGGCGTCCTCGCCGATGTGGCCGAACGGCGAGTGGCCGACGTCGTGGCCGAGGGCGATCGCCTCGGCGAGGGTCTCGTTGAGGCCCAGCGCCCGGGCCAGCGAACGGGCCACCTGGGTGACCTGCAGCGTGTGGGTCAGCCGGGTGACGAAGTGGTCGCCGTCGGGGTTGAGGAAGACCTGCGTCTTGTGCTTGAGCCGCCGGAAGGACTTGGCGTGCAGGATGCGGTCGCGGTCGCGCTCGTAGGCGGTGCGCAGCCGGTCCTCCGGCTCGGGGACGGCGCGCCCGCGGGTGGCCGCCGCGCGGGCCGCGGCCGGGGCGAGGCCGTCCTCCTCCCGCTCGCGCGCCGCGCGGTCGACGAGCGTGAACGCCCCGTCCCCCATCAGCCCTCCTGCAGCGCGACGCCCAGCAGCGCGTCGACGGCGTCGGCCACCACGGCCGGCGCCCCGTCGTCGACGTCGTCGTCCGGGCCGGCCGCCAGCGTGCGCTCCGCCCACGCGTCGACGACGGCGATCGCGCCGGGGCTGTCGAGGTCGTCGGCCAGCCGCTCGCGCAACCCCGCCAGCACCGGCGCGGCGGGCGCCCCGGCGTCGCGGGCGACGGCGCGCCGCCAGGTGGCCAGCCGCTGCTCGGCGGCGGCGAGCAGGTCCGGCGTCCAGGCGCGGTCGGTGCGGTAGTGGCCCGACAGCAGCGCCAGCCGGATCGCCATCGGGTCGACGCCCTCGCCGCGCAGCTTGGAGACGAACACCAGGTTGCCGCGGCTCTTGCTCATCTTCTCGCCGTCGAGGCCGATCATCGCCGCGTGCACGTAGGCCCGGGCGAAGGGCTTGGTGGCGGTGAGCGCCTCGGCGTGGACGGCGGAGAACTCGTGGTGCGGGAAGACGAGGTCGCTGCCACCGCCCTGCACGTCGAAGCCCATGCCGATGGTGTCCAGGGCGATGGCGGCGCACTCGATGTGCCAGCCGGGGCGGCCCTCGATGCCGTGGGGGCCGGGCCAGGCGGGCTCGCCCTCGCGGCGGCCGCGCCACAGCAGCGGGTCGAGGCGGTTGCGCTTGCCCGCCCGGTCGGGGTCGCCGCCGCGCTCGGCCGACAGGCGCAGCATCGTGGCCTCGTCGTAGCCGGACTCCTCGCCGAAGCCCGGCGCCTGGGCGATGTCGTGGTAGACGTCGCCGGTGCCGTCGTCGAGCACGTAGGCCAGACCCTCGTCGAGCAGGGTCTCCACGTGGTGCACGATCCGCGGGATGGTGGCCACCGCGCCCACGTAGTCGTCGGGCGGCAGCACCCGCAGCGCCGTCATGTCCTCGCGGAAGAGCGCCGTCTCGCGCATCCCGAGCACGACCCAGTCCTCGCCGTCGCGGTGGGCGCGCTCGAGCAGCGGGTCGTCGATGTCGGTGACGTTCTGCACGTGGTGGACGGCGTGCCCGGCGTCCCGCCACACCCGGCCGACCAGGTCGAAGGCCAGGTAGGTGGCGGCGTGGCCGAGGTGCGTGGCGTCGTAGGGCGTGATGCCGCAGACGTACATCCGCGCCACCCGGTCGGGTGCGGTGGCCACGACCTGCCCGCGCGCGGTGTCGAACAGCCGGAGGACCGGGCCGGAGCCCGGCAGGGTCGGCAGGAGCGGAGCGGGCCAGGCGAGCACGGGCAGGAGCCTAGTTGCGTGGCCGGGCCCACCCCCGCGGGCGCCGCCCCCGGCTGGGGACGGCGCCCGCGCAGGCCCCACGACGGGGGCGGAGCGGCCCCCTCCGGAGGCTCGCCGCGAGCGTGCGAGCGGTGGGAGGGAGGGGTCCTCTACTCGTCGTCCTCGTCGACCCAGTCGAGCGTGCGGGCCACCGCCTTCTGCCACTTGCGGTAGAAGCGGTCGCGGGTCTCGCCCTCCATCGCCGGCGACCACCGCTTGTCCTCGGCCCACTGGCTGGTCAGCTCGTCCTCGTCGGCCCAGAACCCGACCGCCAGGCCCGCCGCGTACGCCGCGCCGAGCGCCGTCGTCTCGGCGATCTTCGGGCGGACGACGTCGACGCCGAGGATGTCGGCCTGGAACTGCATGAGCAGCTCGTTGACCACCATGCCGCCGTCGACCCGCAGCTCGGTGAGGTCGACCCCGGAGTCGGCGTTCATGGCCTCCACGACCTCGCGGGTCTGGTAGGCCGTGGCCTCCAGCACCGCCCGGGCCAGGTGCCCGCGGTTGACGTACCGGGTGAGCCCGACCAGCGCGCCGCGGGCGTCGGAGCGCCAGTGCGGGGCGAACAGGCCGGAGAAGGCCGGCACGAAGTAGGCCCCGCCGTTGTCCTCGACGGACTTGGCCACCGCCTCGATCTCGCCGGCGCCGCCGATGAGCCGCAGGTTGTCGCGCACCCACTGCACCAGCGACCCGGTGACGGCGATGGAGCCCTCGAGTGCGTAGATCGGCTTGCGGTCGCCGATCTGGTAGCAGACCGTCGTCAGCAGGCCGTTCTTCGAGGCGACGGCCTCCTCGCCGGTGTTGAGCAGCAGGAAGTTGCCGGTGCCGTAGGTGTTCTTGGCCATGCCGGGTGAGAAGCAGACCTGCCCGAAGGTGGCCGCCTGCTGGTCGCCGAGCGAGCCGGCGACCTTGACCCCGGCCAGGGCGCCGGCCTTGCGGCCCTCGCCGTACACCTCGGAGTTGGAGCGGATCTCCGGGAGCATCGACGTCGGGATGCGCATGTCGGCGGCGATCGACTCGTCCCACGCCAGCGTCTTGTAGTCCATCAGCATGGTGCGCGAGGCGTTGCTGACGTCGGTGATGTGCAGGCCGCCGTCGGTCCCGCCGGTGACGTTCCACAGCAGCCAGCTGTCGATGGTGCCCATCAGCAGCTCGCCGCGCTCGGCGCGCTCGCGGGCGCCCTCGACGTTGTCGAGGATCCAGGTCACCTTGGGGCCGGCGAAGTACGTCGCCAGCGGCAGGCCGACCTTGTCCTTGTACCGGTCGGCTCCCCCGCCGAGCTCGCCGAGCTCGGTGACGATCTTGTCGGTGCGGGTGTCCTGCCAGACGATGGCGTTGTAGACCGGCTGACCGGTCGTCCGGTCCCAGACGACGGTCGTCTCGCGCTGGTTGGTCAGGCCGACGGCGGCCAGGTCGCCGGCGACGAGGTCGGCGCGGCCGAGTGCCTGCCCGACCACCTCGCGGACGTTGGACCAGATCTCCTCGGCGTCGTGTTCGACCCAGCCGGCCCTGGGGAAGATCTGCTGGTGTTCCTTCTGGGCGACGGCCACGACGGCGCCGTCGTGGTCGAAGACCATGCAGCGGGTGCTGGTCGTGCCCTGGTCGATGGCGGCGATGTACTGGCTCACGGGGTCCTCCGGGTGCGTCGTTGCAGGGAGAGCGGGGTCAGGATGGTCGCTCGGGACACGGGTCAGAAGACCCGGGCGAGCAGGCCGGCCAGGATCGCGCCGATGATCGGGCCGACGACCGGGACCCACGAGTAGCCCCAGTCGCTGCCGCCCTTGCCGCGGATGGGCAGGACGGCGTGCGCGATGCGCGGGCCGAGGTCGCGGGCGGGGTTGATGGCGTAGCCGGTCGGGCCGCCGAGCGAGGCGCCGATGGACACGACGAGGAAGGCGACCGCCAGGGGGCCGATCTGGGTGGGGGTGTTGCCGAGGGCCAGCACGACGTAGACGAGCACGAACGTGCCGATGACCTCGGTGACGACGTTCCACGGGTAGCTGCGGATCGCCGGGCCGGTGGAGAAGGTGCCGAGCACCTCGCCGGGGTCGGGGTGGGCGTCGTAGTGCTCGCGGTAGGCCAGCCACGCGACGACGGCGCCGAGGAAGGCGCCGACGAACTCGCCGGCGAAGTAGACCAGCGTGCTCGCGAGCGTCACGGGGACGTCGGGGCCGTACTCCTCGGAGCCGGAGGCCCAGAGGCCGACGGTGACGGCCGGGTTGAGGTGCGCGCCGCTGCGGTACGCGGCGAAGACGCCGACGAAGACCGCCAGCCCCCAGCCGAAGCTGATGAGCAGCCAGTCCGCGCCGCGGCCCTTGGAGTCGGTGAGCAGCACGTTGGCGACGACGCCGATGCCCAGCAGGAGCAGCAGCCCCGTGCCGAGGACCTCGGAGAAGAAGACGGAGACCAGTGACACGTCCAGAGACCTCTCTGTGTCCGGGTGTGCCTGACGGGGTCCCGCCCGATCCGGGCGGGTCGTGCGGGATCCCTGTGCGGTGCCTCCTCTGGTCGGGATCGGGGTCGACGGCGGGGTCGGTGCGGGCCGGCGGGGGAGCTACCCCGCCGGCCCGCGGCTTCAGGAGGCGCCGGCGAAGGGCCGGATCTCCGGCGCCTGCAGGCGGGCGCGCTCGGCGGAGGTGTCGTCGGGCATGGCCTCGGCGGCCCGCTCGGCCTCCACGCGCGCCAGGTAGGTGGCGATCTCCCGCTCCACCTGGGCGTCGTCCCAGCCGAGCAGGCCGGCCATGAGCTCGGCGGCCGGCCGCGCCGACGCCGTGCCGCGGTCGGCCTGCTCGTAGGACAGTCGCGTGCGGCGGGTGAGCACGTCCTCCAGGTGCAGCGCGCCCTCGTCGGTGACGGCGTAGACCACCTCGGCGCGCAGGTAGTCCGGGGCCCCCTCGAGCGGGCGGCCGAGGTCGGGGTCGGCGTCGACGAGGGCGAGCACCTCGTCGACGAGGCTGCCGTAGCGGTCGAGCAGGTGCTCGACGCGGGTCTCCGTCCAGCCGTGCGCGGTGGCCAGGTGGCTCTTGCGGTTCCAGCGCACCTGGTAGCCGTCGGCGCCGGCCAGCGGCAGCTCCTCGGTGAGCGAGGACGGGATCGCGGCGTCCGGGTCCTCGCCGGGCGCGCGGTCGGCCAGCGCCATGTCGACGACGTCGCGCGCCATCACCCGGTAGGTCGTGTACTTGCCGCCGGCGATGACGGTCAGCCCGGGCCGGACGGTGGCCACGGTGTGCTCGCGGGAGACCTTCGTCGTCGACCCGCTGCCGTCGTCGACCGGCTGCAGCAGCGGGCGCAGGCCGGTGTAGACGCCGAGGACGTCGGCGCGGGTCAGCGGGCGCTCCAGCACCGCGTTGGCGTGCTCGAGCAGGTAGTCGACGTCGGCCGAGGAGGCGACCGGGTGGTCCTTGGCGAGGTCCCACGGGGTGTCGGTCGTGCCGATCACCCAGTGGGTGGGCCACGGGATGATGAACAGCACGCTCTTCTCGGTGCGCAGGATGACGCCGTCGTCGCCGGAGATCAGGGCGCGCGGCACGGCGATGTGCACGCCCTTGGAGGCCCGCACGGTGAGGCCCTGGGCGCGGAAGAGCTCCTGCGTCTGGTCGGTCCACACGCCGGTGGCGCCGACGACGTGGCGGGCCCGGATGGTGAGCTCGCGGCCGGTCTCGAGGTCCACGGCGCGCACGCCGGCGACCCGTCCGTCCTCCTCGTGGTAGCCGGTGACCTGGGTGCGGCTGGCGGCCAGCGCGCCGTGGCCGACGGCGGTCCGCACGAGCACCTGCACGAGGCGGGCGTCGTCGACCTTGGCGTCCCAGTAGCGGATCGCGCCGATGGCGACGTCGTCGCGCAGCGACGGGGCGACCCGGCGCAGCGCCTTCTTCGACAGGTGCCGGTGCAGCGGGACGCCGCGGCCGCCCACCCGGCCGAGCAGGCCGCCGAGGGCGTCGTAGAGCGCGATGCCGGCGCCGGTGTAGACGCGCTCCCAGACGCGGTGGCGCAGCGGGTAGAGGAACGGCACCGGGTGCACGAGGTGCGGGGCGAGCCGGCCGACGAGCAGGCCGCGCTCGTGCAGGGCCTCGCGGACGAGGGCGAAGTCGAGCATCTCCAGGTACCGCAGGCCGCCGTGCACGAGCTTGCTGGCCCGGCTGGAGGTGCCGGAGGCCCAGTCGCGCTGTTCGAGCAGGCCGACGCTGAGGCCCCGGCTGGCGGCGTCGAGGGCGGCGCCGGCACCGGTGACCCCGCCGCCGATCACCAGGACGTCGAGGACGTCGGCGCTCATGCGGTCGAGGGCGGCGGAACGGACGCCGGGCGAGAGAGCTGTGGACACCGGGACTCCTGTGCTGTGCGGGTGGTGCAGGTCCGTGCGGGCGGCGGCGCGGGCCGTCGTCCGGACAAGGGGAACCTGCCCCTGTCCGGCCTCCGCCGCAATGTCCTGCACATCTGTGCACGGGAGCGGCCTACCGTGGGACGCCGGGCGGCCGACCGCCGCGGGAGGAGCACCAGTGACGCCGGACGACAGGCTCGAGCGCGTGGCCCGCAGGTACTGGCTCGACCGCGCCACGATGGAGGCGATCGCCGCGGAGGAAGGGGTGTCGCGTTCCACGATCTCCCGGATGCTCGACGCCGCGCGGGCGACCGGCGTCGTCACGGTCTCGGTCAACCCGGTGCACGGACGTGCAGCGGCGATGGGGGCGGAGGTGGGACACCGGTACGGCGTCGCCGCGCGGGTGGTGTCCGTGCCCGACGACGCCTCCGACCTCGTCCGGCTGCAGCTGGTGGCCACCGAGACCGCCGGGCTGCTCGACGAGGTCATGGGCGCGGGGATGACGCTCGCCCTGGCGTGGGGCACGACGACCAGCGCCGTCGGGCAGCACCTGCGCGCCCGGCCGCTGCGCGACGCGCACGTCGTCCAGCTCAACGGCGCGATGAACACCCACAGCAGCGGGATCGGCTACGGCAGCGACGTCCTGGGCCGGTTCGGCACGGCCTGGGACGCCCAGGTGCACCACTTCCCGGTGCCGGCGTTCTTCGACCGGCCCGAGACCCGCCAGGCCATGTGGCGCGAGCGCAGCGTGCGGCGGGTGCTGGGCATCCAGCAGGCGGCCGACGTCGCGCTGTTCGGGATCGGCGCGGTGGCCGGCGCGGTGCCCAGCCGGGTGTGGACGGAGGGGTACCTGACCGCCGCCGACCGGGCCGACCTCGCCGCCGGGCACGTGGTCGGGGACGTGTGCACGGTGTTCCTGCGCGCCGACGGCTCGTGGGAGGGCATCCCGCTCAACGCGCGCACCAGCGGGCTGACCCCGCCGGCGCTGCGCCGCATCCCGCGGCGGGTCTGCGCGGTGGCGGGCAGCCACAAGGTCGTCGGCCTGGCCGCGGCGCTGGCCGGCGGGCTGGTCACCGACCTCGTCCTCGACGAGCGGACCGCGTCGGAGCTGCTGGTGCGCCGCCCGACCGCGCGGCCACCGGCGCTGTGGAGCCCGTGACCGGCACCTCCGCCGGGTCCGCCGGGCTAGCCTCCGCTCCCGGCACCCGACGCCGCGAGGAGGCTGCGATGGAGCTGTCCCGGTACCTGCCCGCGCTGTGCCGGGCCGACGCCCGGTTCGCCGACGCGGCGGCCGAGGCCGTGCTGGCCGGCGGGTGGGCCGCGCCGGTGCCCGGCTGCCCGGGATGGGCGCTGGCCGACCTGGTCTGGCACGTCGGCTCGGTGCAGCACTTCTGGGCGTGGGTGGTGCGCACCCGCGCGCCGGATCCCGGCGGGTACGACACCCCGCGCCGCCGTCCCGACGACGAGCTGCTGGGCTGGTCGGCCGCGCAGTCCGCGGAGCTGGAGACGGCGCTGGCCGGCGCCGACCCCGCCGAGCCGGTGTGGACCTGGGCACCGCAGCGCGACGTCGCCTTCGTGCTCCGGCGGCAGCTGCACGAGGTGGTCGTGCACACCGTCGACGTCGAGCAGGTGCTCGGCGACGTCCGGCCGGTCCCCGCCGACATCGGCCTCGACGGCCTCGACGAGTGGCTGGAGGTCGTGGTGCCCGGCGTCCTCCCCGACGGGCCGCCCGAGGGCGCGCACCCGGTGGTGCTGCACGTGATCGACGCCGGCGTGGAGCGGACCCTGTTCGCCGGCAGCCGGCCGCAGCCGGTGGCCACGGTGCGCGGGACCGCCGGTGACCTGCTGCTGACCGCCTGGCGGCGGCTGCCGCTGGAGGTGCTCACCGTCGACGGCGACGGCCTGCAGGCGGCCGCGATGATCGACCTCGTCCGGCTGGACTGACCGTCAGGGCCAGGGGACGGCGTGGCGGTCGAACTCCGCGCCGGTCTGGACACCGACCACGCAGAACACCAGCCCGGCGGGGTCGGTCATCTGCCAGAACGAGCCCATGTCGGCCTCCCGCCGCGCGCCGAGCGCCTCGAGCCGGGCGACCTCGGCGTCCACGTCGTCGGTCTCGACGTCGACGTGCCAGCGCGGCGGCGTCCCCTCGCCCGTGCGCTGCACCTCGAGGTGGAGACCGCCGGCGAAGGAGCCCAGCGAGGCCCAGTCCCCGTCGGTGGGGTCGGGCGCGGCGGTGCGCCCGGTCGCGCCCGCCCAGAAGGCGGTCCCGGCCGCGTGCACCTCCGGCGGCAGGTCGAGCAGCAGGATCGCCAGGCGCGAGCGGTGCGGCACGGCCCTCAGCCTGCCGGGTCCCGGGCGGTGTGCGCCGAGGGCGCACGCCGGCGTCCGGAACGCGCCCCCGGCGCACACCGTCCCGTGGAGGTCGGGTGTGCCACGGCTCAGAAGGGGGGCCAGGGCAGCGCGGGCCAGTCACCCGACGGCTCGGGGTGCAGCTGGGTGCGCAGCAGCTCGGCCACCCGCTGCTGCGTGCAGCGGACCTCGCGGCGGGTGAGGTGCTCGTGCAGCCGCTCGCCGAGGTCGCCGCGCAGGTCGTCGGCCAGCCGCTCCAGCACGGCGAGGGCCTCCAGCGGCAGCGGCTTGCCCGCCCAGCGCCACAGCAGGGTGCGCAGCTTGGGGTCCGACGAGAAGCAGATGCCGTGGTCGACGCCGTACACGTGGCCCTCGGGCGTTGGGATGATGTGCCCGCCCTTGCGGTCGGCGTTGTTCACCACCGCGTCGAAGACGGCCATGCGGCGCAGGGCCGGGTGGTCGGAGCGGACGAAGCGGGCCAGGTCGACGCGGGGGTCGCCGTCGATCCACAGCTGCACCATGCCGGGGCCGAACGGGCCCTCGCGCAGCACGGTCGGCGGCACCACCGACCAGCCGGTGGCCTCGCTGACCAGCGCGGCCGACACCTCCCGGCCGGCGAGGGTGCCGTCGGGGAAGTCCCACAGCGGGCGCTCGCCGGCCACCGGCTTGTAGACGCACTCGGCCGCCAGCGTGCCGGTGCGGATGGCGCCGACCAGGGTGACGTTGCTCGCGTCGAGCATGCGGCCCTCGAGGTCGATCTCGCCCTCGAGCAGCAGCGTGCGCGCCTCGGCGTCGGTGGCCGGGGCGCGCAGCTCCTCGGCGGACCGCTCGCTCACCGCAGCGCTCCGGCGGTCAGCGGCGGTAGCCGTTCTGCCGGGGGCAGACGTGCCCGGTCGGGTCCAGCGGCAGCGAGCACAGCGGGCAGGAGGGCCGGCCCGCGGCGACGACGCGGCGGGCGCGGGCGACGAACGAGCGGGCCGCACCCGGGGTGATGGTCACCCGCAGCGCGTCGGGCCCGTCCTCGGCGTCGGAGAGGATCGCGTCCTCGTCGACCGGCTCCTCCCCCGCCGCCACCGCCTCGACGACGACGGCCTGCGCCTCGCCGTCCCAGGCCAGTCCCATCGCCGCGACGCGGAACTCCTCGTCGACGGGTGCGGTGAGCGGCTCGAGGTCGTCGACCTCCGCCTGCGCGGGGACGGCGGTGCCGGGCCGGGTGGCGATCTCGTCGAGCAGCTCGTCCATCCGCTCGGCGAGCACCTGCACCTGCGACTTCTCCAGCGCGACGCTGACCACGCGGCCCTCGGCGTCGGAGGCCTGCAGGTAGAAGGTCCGCTCCCCCGGCTGGCCGACCGTGCCGGCGACGAACCGGGACGGGCGGTCGAAGCGGTAGACCTGGCGGGACACGCGATCAGGTTACGCGGGGACGCCGACGGGCCGCCGTCCCGTCAGGGGACCGCCGCGCCGGCCCCGCCGCCGACGACGGCGTCGGAGTCCCGGCCCCGCCGGCGCCGGGGGCGCTTCCTGGGCGGGACGAGCGCCGAGACGTCGCCGCCGGTGTCGTTGACGCGCAGGACGAAGGGGCGGGTCTCGGTGTAGGTCACCACCGAGACCGACGCCGGGTCGACGACGATCCGCTGGAAGGCGTCCAGGTGCAGGCCGAGGGCGTCGGCGAGGACGGCCTTGATGACGTCGCCGTGGCTGCAGGCCAGCCAGACCGCATCGGGGCCCAGGCGGGCGTTCCACTCCCGGACGGCGGCCACCGCGCGGGCCTGGGTCTGCGCCAGCCCCTCCCCCTCGGGGCCGGGGAAGACCGCCGCGGAGGGGTGCTGCTGCACGACCTTCCACATCGGGTCCTTGACCAGCTCCTTGAGCGGCCGCCCGGTCCAGTCGCCGTAGCGGGCCTCGCCGAGGCGCTCGTCGGTCTGCAGCTCCAGGTCGCGGCCGGCGAGCACGGCACCGGCGGTCTGCCGGCAGCGGTCCAGCGGGCTGCTGACCACCGCCGCCAGCGGGACGGGCGCGAGGCGGGCCCCGACCGCGGCCACCTGCGCCTGCCCGGTCTCGTCGAGCTCGACGCCCGGCGTCCACCCGGCCAGCACGCCCCCTGCGTTGGCGGTCGTCCGGCCGTGCCGCAGCAGGATCACGGTGGTCACCCGCGCGAGCCTAGGCGGGCGCCGCGGACGGCGCCGTCACGCAGCCGGGCACCGCCGCCGGGCCGGCCATCGGAGCCGCGGACGGCGACCCGCCGGCCACCGGTGTGACCCGTCCTCCCCCACCGCAGCGCGTCCTCCCCGACCGCCCACCGTGCGGGAGGACACGCCACGATCAGGTCACCTGATCCCGGCGCGGCCCGCTCAGTTGGGGGCGAGCACGCCGACGCCGACCAGGGCGAGCAGCGCCAGGCCCAGCACCACCCGGTAGACGACGAACGGCGTGAACGTGCCGCGGTCGAGGTAGCGCAGCAGCCAGGCGATGACCGAGAGGCCGACGGCGAAGGCGATGACCGTGGCCAGCAGCGTCGGCCCCCAGGAGATCGTCTCGCCGGCCACTTCGCCGGTGAGGGTCTCGTACACCTGGAAGAAGCCCGAGGCGAGCACCGCGGGCACGGCCAGGAGGAAGGAGTACCGCGCCGCCGCGGCCCGGGTGTAGCCGAGGAACAGGCCCATGGTGATGGTGCCGCCCGAGCGGGAGACGCCGGGCACCAGCGCCATCGCCTGGGCCAGGCCGAACAGCAGCCCGTCGCGCACGGTCAGCTGCGCGAGCTCCCGGCGCTTGCGGCCCACCCGGTCGGCCCAGTAGAGGACCAGCGAGAAGGCCACCAGCGAGATGGCCACGACCCGCAGGTCGCGGAAGGTCGTCTCGATGTCGTCCTGGAACAGCAGGCCCAGGACCCCGATCGGGATGCTGCCGATGACGATGAGCCAGCCCATGCGGGCGTCGGGGTCCCCGCGCAGCGAGCGGTCGAAGAGCGCACGCACCCAGGCGCTGACGATGCGGCCGATGTCGCGGCGGAAGTAGAGCAGCACCGCGGCCTCGGTACCGATCTGCGTGATCGCGGTGAACGCCGCGCCCGGGTCACCCCAGCCGGCGGCCTCCCCGACCACCCGCAGGTGCGCGCTGGAGGAGATCGGCAGGAACTCCGTCAGCCCCTGCACCAGCCCCAGGACGACCGCCTCGAACCAGCCCACGGCCGGTCAGTCCCGTCGTCCGGACGACGGGCGGGTGGAGCGACCGGGGGGGTGTAGGAGCACGGGAGGACAGCCTAGGGCGGTCCCGGCCGCCGGTCCGGGCACGCCCCGGCGCGGCGTTGCCCACACTCGCCGCGTCCCCCGGCCCGGGGCCCGGCACGGCGGTAGGTTGGCCGGTCGTGGAACAACGGGCGCTGGGGCGCAGCGGCCTGGTCGTCTCCCGGCTGGCGCTGGGCACCATGACCTGGGGCCGGGACACCGACGAGGACGACGCGGCCGTGCAGCTCACCGCCTTCGTCGACGCGGGCGGCACCCTCGTCGACACCGCCGACGTCTACTGCGACGGCGACAGCGAGCGCACCCTCGGGCGGCTGCTGGCCGACGTCGTCCCGCGCTCGGAGGTGTTGGTGGCCACCAAGGCGGTGGGCCGCACCGGCGCCGGGCCGATGGGCCGCGGCGCCTCCCGCGGGCACCTCCTGGCCGCGCTCGACGCCTCGCTGGAGCGCCTCGGCGTCGACCACGTCGACCTGTGGCAGCTGCACGCCTGGGACGAGCACACCCCGGTCGAGGAGACCCTCGCCGCGTGCGACGCCGCCGTCTCCTCGGGCCGCGTCCGCTACGTCGGGGTGAGCAACTTCACCGGCTGGCAGACCGCGCAGGCCGCCACCTGGCAGCGCGCCTGGCCGGGCCGCACCCCGCTGGTGAGCACCCAGGTCGAGTACTCCCTGCTGCAGCGCGGCGTCGAGCGGGAGGTGGTGCCCGCCGCCGAGGCGCTCGGGCTCGGCGTCCTCGCCTGGTCACCGCTGGGTCGCGGCCTGCTCACCGGCAAGTACCGGGCGGGCACGCCCGACGGGTCGCGCGGGGCCTCGCCCGACTGGCAGGGCTTCATCGACGACCTGCGCTCGGCGGTGTCCGAGCGGATCGTCGAGGCGGTGGTGACCGCCGCCGACGGCCTGGGCACCAGCCCGCTGGCCGTGGCGCTGGCCTGGGTGCGCGACCGCCCCGGCGTGGTGGCCCCGGTGGTCGGCGCGCGCACCGCCGAGCAGCTGCAGGCCTCGCTCGACGCCGACGCGGTGCGGCTGCCGGCGGCCATCCGGACGGCGCTCGAGGACGTCTCCGCGCCGCACTTCTCCTACCCCGACCAGCGGTCGGCCCGATGAGCGCCGTCCCGACGCCGGCCGCCCCGGACCCGGTCTTCGCCGCCTTCTGCGCCGCCGGCCTGTGGCCGGGGCTGGGCAAGCGCGCCGCCGCGGAACTGCCCGCCGCCGGCATCACCACGCCCGACGACGTCACCGCCGCCAACCTGCTGAGGATGCCGCGCGTCGGCCGGCAGCGCGCCGAGCGGCTGTTCTCCTCGTTCCTGGCGGCTCAGCCCACCTACTCCGTCGTCGCGCTGCTGGTGAGGGCCGGCCTGGAGGCGAAGCTGGCGTCCTCGGCCGCCGACGCCCTCGGCGACGACGCCGCCCGCCGGCTGCGCGACGACCCGTGGGCGCTGCTCGCCCTGCACGGTGTCTCCCTCACCGACGCCGACCGGCTGGCCGTCTCCGTCCTCCCCGGCGCCGACCGGCAGGACTCCCGGCGCGGCCGCGCGATCGTGACGATGACGCTGCGCACGGCCGCCCGCGACGGGCACACGGTGCTGCCGGCCGACCTGGTGGTGGCCGCGCTGCGCGCCGAGGGCGTGGCCGACCCGGTGGCCGCGGTCGTCGCGGCGGTGGAGTCCGGCGACGTGCTCGACCACGAGCCGCCGGAGCCGGAGTCAGCCGAGGACGCCGATCCCGACGAGCTGCCCGAGCCGGACCCGGCGCTGCGCACGCTGTCGCTGGCCCGGTACGGCATGGCCGAGGAGGCGGTGGCCGAGGGCGTGGCCCGGCTGGCCGCCACGGCCGGGCGGATCGCCGACCCGGCCGCCGTCCGGTCGGTGGCCAAGGGGCTCGACGAGGCGCAGAAGCAGGCCGTCGCGCAGGTGCTCGGGGCCGGGGTCTCGCTGCTCACCGGCGGCCCGGGCACCGGCAAGAGCCGCACCGTGGCCGCCGTCGTGCGGCTGCTGCAGGCCAAGGGCACCGAGGTGGCGCTGGCCGCGCCCACCGGCCGGGCGGCCAAGCGCCTCGAGGAGCTCACCGACCACCCGGCGGTCACCGTGCACCGGCTGCTGGGCTCGCAGGGCTTCGGCGGCGGGTTCGCCCGCAACGAGGAGTGGCCGCTCGACGCCGACGTCGTGGTCGTCGACGAGGCCTCCATGCTCGACGTCGAGCTGACCGCCGCGCTGCTCGAGGCCTGCCCCGACGGCACCCACCTGCTGCTGGTCGGCGACCCGGCGCAGCTGCCCTCGATCGGTCCCGGGCACGTGCTCGGCGACCTCATCGACTCCGGCGTCGTCCCGGTCACCGAGCTGACCACGCTCTACCGGCAGGCCGAGGGCGGCGCGATCGCCCGGCTGGCCAACGCCGTCCGCGCCGGGGAGCTCCCGCCGGTGGACTCCCCCGACCGCGAGGTCGTCGTCGTGCCCGCCGGCGGCAGCGGCGAGGCCGCGCGCCGGGTGGTGCAGCTGGTCACCGACTCGATCCCGCGGGCGCTGCGGATCGAGCCGCGCAACGTGCAGGTGGTGACACCGGTGCACCGCGGCCCGGCCGGCACGATCGAGCTGAACAAGGCGCTCAAGGAGCGGCTGAACCCCGGCGACGGCACGGTGTTCGGCTTCGACGTCGGCGACCGGGTGGTGGCCACCGCCAACCACCTCGACCTCGAGCCGGTCGGCTTCGCCAACGGGGAGGTCGGCGTGGTCACCGGCACCGGCGAGGGGACGCTCGACGTCGCCTTCGCCTCCGGCCCGGTCACCGTGCCCGGCGACGCGCTGCCCGACCTCAAGCACGGCTGGGCGATCACCGTGCACCGGGCGCAGGGCTCGGAGTGGCCCGGCGTGGTCGTGGTGCTGCCCCCGGAGGCCGGCGGGATGCTCTCGCGGCCGCTGGTCTACACCGCGCTCACGCGGGCGCAGCAGCACCTGTCGATCGTGCACGCGTCCGGCGCGGCGCTGGCGCGGGCGGTGCGGGAGGTCGACGTGCGCCCCCGCCGCACCCGCCTGGCCCAGATCCTGCGCGACGACCTCGGGTGACGGCCCCGCTGCAGGGTCCTCACGAGGCGGGACCGGCGCGCAGGGCGCACAGCAGCTGCGCCGTCGCCGCGGGCAGCTGGCCGGGACAGGCGAGCGGGCGGGGGAAGGGCACGCGGACGTCGCGGTGCCCGCCCGGGCGCTCCACCCGCAGCCGGTAGCCGAACCGGTCGACGCCGAGCGGGCGCACCGTCTCCCCCGGGCCGACGGCGACCCGGCTGCGCAGCGCGGCGAGGACGTCGGGGTGGTCGCGGTCGAGGTGCTGCAGCATCCGCGCCTCGACGGCGGCCAGGGGGTCGGGGCGGGCGGCGGCGAACCCGGCCGGCGAGACCTCGGTGCACGCAGCGCCCTCGCGCAGCACCACCTCGGCGAGGTCGAGGCGCAGCAGCGTGGCCGCCCCGCCGACGTCGAGCAGCGCGCCCTCGGGGCGGACCTCGGCGAACGCGAGCGCGGCCGCCGTCCGGTCGGCCGGGCGCACCGGCGTCAGCCAGCCCGAGAGCCACAGCGTGGCGCGGACCGGGTCGCGCAGGGGCACCGGGGCGCGGTCGCTGACCATGAGCAGCGCCGAGACGTCGGGGTCGGGCCCGCGGTCGAGGGCGGCGGCGACGTCGCCGTCGGCGGGCACCAGCACCAGCACCTGCCCGTCCCGGGTGGTGGCGTGCGCCAGCGGCCGGCCCGGCGACCGGCCGGGGAGGCAGACGGCGGCCGCGCTGCGGGTGGCGGCGGTGCGGGCGCGCTCGGCGGCGCCGGCGAGCGACAGCGCCGGGGAACCGGGGCAGGTGGTCAAGGCTCCCCCTCGGGACGATGAGTTAGGGCAGCCTAACCACAGTCGCCGTCCCGGGGGAAGCGCCGGCCGACCCGGCCCTGCCGGTCAGTCGGTGCGCTCGTCGTCGTCGAGGGGGACGTCGGCCTCCTGCTCGAGGACGTCGGCCTCGTTCGCGTCGCGGTCGCCCACCCCCCTCGGGGTGCCGGCCGCTCCGGGCGCGGTGGCCAGCTGCTGCTCGAGGGCGTCGGCCTCCGGGACGCCGTCGCCGATCGCGTCGACGTCGCCGGCCAGCACGGGACCGGCCGGCTCGAGGAGCGCCTCCTGCTCCGCGCGGTCGGCGTCGCTGGCGGTACCGGGCTCGGTCACGTCGTCCTCCTCGGTGCGCGGTCGGGGTCCGGCGCCCATCCTGCCGCCCGGCCGCGGCCGCGGCAGCCCCGATCGCGCGGGTGACCGGGGGACGACGCGTGGATGACCTCGCCGGGTGGGCCGTGGCAACATCGGGCAGGTGAGCACGGCCGACGACTACGAGTACGCGCCGCTGCGGATCCCGCCGGGCACGTCCCGCTCCGCAGCGGCCACCATGCTGAGCCTCCAGGTCGACGTCGGCGGATGGGAGCTGGCCCGCCTGCAGCTGCACGCCGACGGCACCCGCAAGGCCATCCTGCGGCGCCGTGCGCGGCTGTCCTACCTGCCGATGCCGGTCACCTGAGGGGCGAGGACCTCCTCGCCGGGGGCCGTCAGGGCACCAGCACGACCTTCCCGACCGTGGCGCGGTCGGCGAGCGCGGCCAGCGCGCGCGGGGCCTGGTCGAGCGGGAGCACCTGCCCGACGAGCGGGTCGATCGCACCGGAGGTGACCAGGCGGACCAGCTTGTCGTGGGTCCGGCCGATGACGGCCGGGTCCTTCTTCTTGTACAGCCCCCAGTGCAGCCCGACGACGCTGTAGTTCTTGACCAGCGCGTGGTTGGCCGGCGCCTCGGGGATGCGGCCGCTGGTGAAGCCGACGACGACCAGCCGGCCCTCGAAGGCGATGCACTTCCGGCTCCTGTCGAACACGTCGCCGCCGACCGGGTCGTACACGACGTCGGCGCCCTCGCCGCCCGTGAGCTCCTTGACGACGGGGACGAAGTCCTCGGTCGTGTAGTCGACGACGTGGTCGGCGCCGAGCTCGCGGCAGACCTCGACCTTGTGCGCGCCGCCCGCGGTGGCGATGACCCTGGCGCCGGCGGCCTTGCCGAGCTGGATGGCCGCCGAGCCGACACCGCCGGCCCCGGCGTGCACGAGCAGCCACTCCCCCGCCTGCAGCTGTGCGCGGCGGTGCAGGCCGACGTGCCCGGTCTGGTAGGTCAGGTACAGGGCGGCGGCCTTCTCGTCGCTGAGCGAGTCCGGCACCGGCCAGGCGTCGTGCGCGTTCATCAGCGCGTACTCGGCGAAGGCGCCGGGCCCGCCGGCCGGTCCGCCGATCACCCGCCGGCCGTCCTCGGTCTCGCCGCACAGCTCGACGCCGGGCGTGTACGGCAGCGGCGGGCGCTCCTGGTACTTGCCCGCGGCCATGAGCACGTCGGGGAAGTTCAGCGCCGCCGCCCGCACCCTCACCAGCAGCTGGCCCTCGGCCGGGGTGGGCCGCTCGACGTCCTCCAGCCGGAGCACCTCGGAGGGGTCGCCGAGCTCGTGTACCCGCCATGCACGCATGCGCCCGACCCTGCCAGAGCCCCGGTGACCGCCGTCACGGGGTCCGGCGGTGGTCGGCCGCGATCAGGGGACCTGATCGTGGCGCGTCCTCCCTGACGGTGGGCGGTGAGGGAGGACGCGCTGCGGTGAGGGAGGACGGTGTCAGCGCACGGACGGCGGGCGCAGCGCCTCGGGGACGACGGCGGTCTCACCGGTCGCCGTCTTCGCGCTCGGCACGCCCTTGAACCGGTACGGCACCGTGCCCACGCCCGGCTGGATGACGTAGGCGGCGCCCGGCTCGCCCGACGTCCAGGCCATGACCATCGCGTCGGCGACCTCGGCGGCGGGGATGACCGGGAACTGCGCGGCCTCGAACTCGTGGCGGATGCGGTCGATGATCGCGGTGTCGGCGAACCCCGGGCAGATGGCGGAGATGGTGATCCCCTCGCGGCTCAGCCGCGGCGCCATCGACCGGACGAAGGCGATCGCACCGCCCTTGGCCACACTGTAGCCCGGATCGGTGGGCATCGGCGAGAGGCCGGCCAGCGACGCGGTCACCACGATCGCGCCGCCCCCGGCCCGCGTGATCGCCGGGCGTGCGGCCACCGCGCCGTAGACGACGCCGAAGAGGTCGACGTCGACCACGCGCATGAACTCGTCGAGGTCGAGGGCGTCGTCGCTCTTGGCCGCCGAGATGCCGGCGTTGAGGTAGGCGGCGTCGAGCCGGCCGTGCTCGGCCTCCACCCGGGCGACGACGGCCTCGTTGGCCGCGCGGTCGGTGACGTCGAGCGGGAGGAAGGAGGCGCCCAGCTCGTCCGCGGTGCCGCGGGCGCGGTCGCTGTCGAGGTCGGCGAGGACGACGGTGACGTCGCGCTCGTGCAGCTTCGTGGCGAGGGCGCGGCCGAAGCCGCCGGTCCCTCCGGTGATCAGCGCGACGGAGCCGGGGCCGGCAGGTGTGGGAGAGGTCACCCCGGCATCACACCACGGACCCGTTCCGCCTCCGTCGGCCGTCGGGACGCCTCCCCCGCGGTGGCCCGCTGCGACGGGAAGCGGCGGGACGGCGCGTCAGACCGCGCGCAGGAAGCGGTCGAGCACGCGGACGCCGAAGCGCAGCGACTGCACCGGCACCCGCTCGTCGATGCCGTGGAACAGCGAGGCGAAGTCCAGGTCGGCCGGCAGCCGCAGCGGGGAGAAGCCGAAGCAGCGCATCCCGAGGCGCTCGAAGCTCTTGGCGTCGGTGCCGCCGCTCATGGTGAACGGCACCGGGCGCGCGCCGTCGTCCTCGGCCTTGAGCGCGGCGACCATCTGGTCGACCAGCGGGCCGTCGAACGTCGTCTCCACGGCCTGGTCGTGGACGACCCACTCGCGCTGCACACCCTCGCCGGTGAGCGAGGCCAGCTGCCGCTCGAACTCCTCCGCCTGCCCGTGCAGGAAGCGGCCGTCGACGGTGGCCGAGGCGGTGCCGGGGATGACGTTGGCCTTGTAGCCGGCGTCGAGCATCGTCGGGTTCGCGGTGTTGCGCAGCGCCGCGCCGATCATCCGGCTGATGCTGCCGAGGCGGGCGAGCGCCTCCTCCGGGGAGTCCGGGTCGATCTCGATGCCGTAGGCGTCGCTGACCGCGTCGAGGAACTGCCGCATCGGCGGGGTGAGCACGGTCGGCAGGCGGGTGGACCCGATGCGCGCGACGGCCTGGCACAGCCGGGTGACGGCGTTGTCGTCGTGCACGAACGAGCCGTGCCCGGGCCGGCCGGTGGCGGTCAGCCGCATCCAGGCCAGCCCCTTCTCCGCGGTCTGCACCAGGTAGAGGCGCAGGTCGTCGCGGACGGTGATGCTGAAGCCGCCGACCTCGCTGATCGCCTCGGAGCAGTCCGCGAACAGGTCGGGGTGCTCGTCGACCAGCCAGCGGGCGCCGAGCCTGCCGCCGGCCTCCTCGTCGGCGACGAAGGCCAGCACGACGTCGCGCGGCGGCCGGACGCCGGTGCGCGCCCACTCGCGCACGAGCGCCAGGGTCATCGCGTCCATGTCCTTCATGTCGACGGCCCCGCGGCCCCAGACGTAGCCGTCGCGCTCCTCGCCGGAGAAGGGGTGCACGCTCCACTCGGCCGGATCGGCGGGGACGATGTCGAGGTGGCCGTGCACCAGCAGCGCCGGACGGCTGCGGTCCTCCCCGGGGATGCGGGCCACCAGGCTCGCCCTCCCCCGCTCCGACTCGAGGACCTGCGAGTCGATGCCGACCTCGTCGAGCTTGCCGGCCACCCACTCCGCGGCGCGGCGCTCACCGGCGCCGGTGGCGGTGTCGCCGGTGTTGGTCGTGTCGATCCGGATCAGGTCGGACAGCAGCTCCGCCACCTCGTCCTGGGCGCGCGGGGCGGACGTCGTCTCGGGCATGCCGTCGATCGTGCCACCGGTCCCGCCGGTCACCCCGCCGGGTGAGCAGTGCTGGACCCGGCGCCGGCCGCTGCGGATGCAGCGGGCATGGACACCCCGGCGGCGGTGCGAGCGCGCGACCCCGCAGCGGCGGCGCACTCGTCGACGCTGATCCTGTCGGTCAGCGCCGCGGTCGTGGCCGGTTTCGGGCTGGTCGTGCCGGACGGGACCGGCGCCGTCGTCCTGGTCGCCCACGCCGTGGTCGTCGTGGCGCTGCCCGCCGGCGCCGGCCGGGCGGTCACCACCGAGCGCTACGACCGGCTGCACCTCGGGCTGCTCACCGCAGTGGGCGGTGTCGCGATGGTCTGCGGGCTCGACCTCGTCACCCGCGACGCCTCGGCCGCCGCGCAGGCCTTCGTCTTACCCGTGCTGTGGGCCGGGTCGCGCCTGCGGCCGGCGGGGATCGTCCTCGCGACGACGGCCGCCGTGGGGGGTGAGGCCGTGACCCTGCTGGTCCTCACGCCGCCGGCCGTGGCCGTCGTCGACCTGGCCACGTTCGCCGCGGTCCTGGTCGTGCTGGCGGTGGTGCTCGTCCGCGCCGGCCGGGTGCAGCAGCGGCTGGTGGACGCGCTGAGCCAGCAGGCTCGGATCGACGCGCTGACCGGGCTGGTCAACCGGCGGGTGTTCGACGAGGCGCCGGCGGGGGCGCGCACGCGGAGGACGGCGTCCGGCACGGCGCTGCTGCTCACCGACGTCGACACCCTCGAGCAGATCAACGACGCGCACGGCCACCCGGTCGGCGACGCGGTCCTGGTGCACCTGGCCCGGATCCTGCGCGAGCAGGTGCGCAGCGAGGACGCGGTGGTGTCCCGGCTCGGGGGTGACGAGCTGGCCGTCCTGCTGCCGGACTGCCCGGCGGCGGTGGCGGCGACCCGGGCCGAGCGGGTGCACGAGGCCGTCCGATCGACGCCCCTGGCGCTGGCCGACGGGACGCTGCTGTCCCTGTCGATCAGCCTGGGGCTGGCGCACACCGCCGGGCAGGCGGCCGACGTCGAGGAGCTGTACTCGGCGGCCGACCGGGCGCTGTACGAGGCCAAGCGGGCCGGCCGTGGACGGGTGGCGGTGGCCACGGCCGGGCTCCCGCGGCAGGCGGCCGGGCTCCCGCGGCAGGCAGCCGGGCCGGGGCAGGGGGTGCGCCACCGGACCCCGGCGGTCGGGTAGTCTCTGATCCGCACTCGTCCGGGTGGCGGAATGGCAGACGCGCTAGCTTGAGGTGCTAGTGCCCTTTATCGGGCGTGGGGGTTCAAGTCCCCCCTCGGACACCCATCCCGGGGCTGTTGCCCCGGCCGCAGGGGTTCAAGCCCCGTCCGCGGGGCTGCCCCCCGCCCCCTCGGACACCCATCCGTGGGACGACGCCCAGTCGGCACGGACGTTCGCGCGGCGGCAGCGCCCTGGCACCCAGCAGGAGCCCCCGCGTCGACCGGCCGAGCCACCGGCGGAGTCGCTGGCACGGGCACCCGGCGGCGCCGATGCGGACAGAACCGGCCCGGGCCTGACGATCCTGCTGCCCCCAGGCGCCCGACTGATCATCGAACTGCCGACGGACGGAGCACCGATGGTGCTACGGCTCTCCGGCCCGGGAGCCGCGGAACCGACCGGAGGCTGCGGCGATGACGCCCCGCCGCGATGACGCCCGCTGCCCCCGCGACTGTGCGTGCCCGGCTCGCCTGGTGCTCGCTCAGCACCGAGGGCACCCCGGCCGGGGCCTGGCCGCCATGCTCCTGGCCGTCCTGGCCGGCACGGCGCCGCCGCGCTGCACGGTCCGGCTGGAGCGCGTCTGTGCGGCACCGACCTCCGAGGAGTCGGCGGTCAGCGCCGCGCGCGATGCGAGGAGGGTCAGCACGGCGGCGTCCACCGGGTCCGTGCGCCCCAGCAGCACCGATCCCAGTCGGACCCGCGGCAGGCCGAGCGCCACCGCGGCGACCAGCGCAGCGGCCCAGACCGCCGCGGCGGCCGACGGATGCCAGTCCGGCGGCGCCGGCAGGCGCAGTTCGTCGGGACGGCAGCGGGCGAGAGCCGCACCCACCGGTTCCCGGGGCCGCGGCCGTGGCGCCCCGGGCGCACCCCGGTAGACCAGGCCACTCGGCCCGGCCACGCGCCATCCCGCGTCCGCGGCCCCACGCGCGGTCAGCGCCCACCACAGTTCCACTCGGCTATTATGCTGCCAGCATCATACTCAGGGAGGCTCCGATGAGCCGTGCATCCCGACCGCGACGGTCCCGGCCCGGCCTGCTCCTGCAGCCGGGCTGCGATCCCGGCCTTCGTGTCCAGCTGCGTGCCGACGGCAGGGTGGTGCTGTCCAGCCGGGCCAGCGGCGACGGCGGTGTCCGGCCCCGCGACCTGGCGGTCGATGGGATCTTCAGCGCCGCCGACGGCCTCGCCGCCTGGGGCATCGACGTGCGACCACTGCTGCCGGACAAGGCCACTCTGCTCACCGGGTTGACCACCCTGGCCGACACGCGCACCAGCTACGACCGGCAGGGCCGCACCTTCACGAACCACCGCTTCGTCTACACCGACGCCGCTCCGCGCGGGCTGGTGCTGCTGCTGCAGTACGGCACCGGAGTGCAGATCGACCGCCACCACCGCCAGCCGGCGATCGAACTCGCCGCCGAGGCCATCCGGAAGTGGTCACCGGTCCTCGTGTACTGCAACGAGATCCGCGCCTGGGGACGGGCCGGCTTTCCGCTGGCCAGCCTGGTCTACGCCCTGGAGGACATCGGCGAGGAACACGGCCAGCCGGTGTACGTCGGCGATCTCAAGCACGCACCCCGCCCGTTGACACCGCAGGTGGCACGGGAACTGTTCAACGACGGAGCGGGCAGCGAGGAGGAGGCCCGACACACCAAGAAGCGCACCCGCGACGGCTACCGGCGGCGCACCGACAGCGGCGCCGCTCCGAAGGGACGATTCCGCTACGGGCTGGCGGCTCCCCTGCCGCCCCCGTTGGCACGGGCCCGCCTGCGGGACACCGAGATAGGTGGGGTCGGTGAGCAGATCGCCTTCCTCGACACCCCCGGCCCCCGCCCCGAACCCGAGGAGGTCCTCTACGGACTCCCCCAGCTGTTCGAGACCCGGGACGGCCGCAAGCAGCCGGTCGACCAGCTCGCCCTGGTCCGATGGTTCTACCGGCACTACCTGCTACCCGGCTGGGACGCGGTCGCCAGCGCCCGCTACCTGGCGGCGCACGGCTTCTCCACCGACGGGGTGCGCAGCCACAATCGCGATCCCGGCACCCCCGTGCACGTCCGCCACTACGACAAGCACGGCACCCAGGCCTACCACATCTGCCAGGCGATCCTGAGACACCGGGACTTCCACCGCACCCTCACGCTGACGGTGCGCGTCGGGGACGGCGGACCGGACCTCGCGCTCCAGCTGAGCACGCCGGACGGGCTCCCGATCTGCAGCGACGCCGACTACGGCCGCATCGCCGCGGCCGAGGCGCAGCTGCGCTCCCTGCACCGGCCCGGCCCCGGGCACACGTTCACCGGACAGCCAGTGACCATCGACGGAATCCCGGCCACGCTCGAAGCCCGCCACCGCAAGGACGCCGCCACCTATGCCGAGGGCACCACGTACTACACGTATCAGCGGGCCGGGTCGAAGGAGGAGCGGACCCGACGACGGCACTACCGCGGGCCCGTGTTGCTGCACAGCACGCTTGCCGTAGCGCTGCTCAAGGCCCTGGGCGCCAGCGACCCCCGACTTCGCCCCCGCCTTCCCGACGACGACCGTCTCCAGCGCCTGTCCACCGACCAGGCCGCGGCTGCGCAAGCCCTCGACCAGGAGGAGGACAAACGGCGGCGCGCCGAGGCGCACGTGACCAAGCCGCAACTGACCGGACGCGCGCTCGCGCTGGCCGTCGAGGCGGTGGCCACCGCGGACCGACGGGTCGCCGACGCCCGCCGAGCCCTGGACTCGGCGAGCACCGCCCTGGCCGCCGCGCAGGCGCCCACCGGCACCGGACTGCCAGTGAGCGAAATCTTCGCGTTCGCCCTGAGCCTGCGCGATCCGCGCTCCCCCGCCTTCAAGGACCTGCTGCGGCGCGACCTCGTTGACGTCACGCTCACCAGCCACAGCGACGTGCGCGAGGACGGTCGCACCTGGTGGACGCTGACCCTGGCGGGGTGCCTCGCCGTCTGTGGCGGCGACGGTCGCACCTACACGGTTCCCTTTGCCGCCGAGCACACGGCGCCGGCTTATCGGCCCTCCGCCGACTGACTTGGCGCAGTGAACACACCTGCTGACGACACCGGTCATCCCAGGACACGGGGGATCAGACGTGCCACCCCTCAGTTCCGGTCGCGGGCGAGAGCCGGCGACCGCGCCGGCGATCGACACCCCGGCGTTCTCGTGCGGCCTTGCCGGTCCCGGCCCGCGCCACCACTGAGACGATCCCGTCCCGCTCACCCTGTCGACGCAGCCTCGCGCCCGCAACGGCACCGTCGGGCCCGAGTCGGCAGCTGACAGCGACGCCCTCGGCATGCGCGCCACGGGCACGGTTGCGGACCCCACCGGTTGCCGCCAGGATACCAACAGGGCTTCGAACATATGATCGACACAGAGGGGCCTCATGGCTGGCCGGCGACGACGGATTCCGGACACCGCGCCGACGCGGGCAGCTTGGTATGCCGCAGCCCCGGACGTGCACGGCCCTTGTCCACCGGGCTCTGACTGCGCGGACTGCACGGCGGCGCTTGCCCAGTGGCGAGCCCTGTGGGCCGCCGAGCGCACGGGCTGGGCCCAGTCCGACCAGGTGGAGGCCGCCGCCCGGGCCTTGTTGACCGAGCGATACACCGCCGCCGCCAGGGTGACCCGCCCCAGCTAATCCCGCGCAGCGCCTCGCTGACGTGCTGGTTCGGGCGGCGTTGCGCTCTCGCGGCTCGCGCCGAACGGCCCACGCCATGCGCGGGCGGCAAGGTGCACATCAGAGGCGTACGTGATCCGTAACTCGCACCCGCACCCGCGTCGCGGGTTGTTCCACAAGCTTGTCGGTGGGCGACCCTAGAGTTCCCGGCATGCACGACGAGCGATCCGCAGCGGATCCCCTGACCGTAGCGGGCTTGTTCGCCGGGATCGGAGGCGTGGAGCTCGGATTCGCTCGCGCCGGAATCCACTCCGAGCTGCTGTGCGAAGTGTGGGACCCGGCCAAGGCCGTCCTCGCGGAGCAATTCCCCGACGTTCCGCTCGCGGACGACGTCCGCACCCTCGACACCCTCCCTCCGGTGGACGTCGTGGCGGCCGGGTTTCCCTGCCAGGACCTGTCACAGGCAGGCCGAACCGCGGGCATCCACGGGGAGCACAGCGGCTTGGTCGGTCACGTCTTCCGCCTGCTCGAGAGCCAGCCCCGGCTGCCCAAGTGGATCGTCTTCGAGAACGTCCGCAACATGCTGCCCCTCGACAAGGGCAAGGCCATGGCTTACCTCGTGAGGGAACTCGAAGATCTTGGACTGCGCTGGGCCTATCGGCTCGTGGATTCCCGCTTCTCGGGCGTCCCGCAGCGACGGCAGCGCGTTCTTCTGGTGGCCAGCCCCACCGAGGACCCTCGCTACGTCCTGTTCGCAGACGATGCCGGCGAACCGGAGGCCGACTTCTATGGCTCCGACGCCTTCGGGTTCTACTGGACCGAAGGCCTGCGAGGTCTGGGCTGGGCGCCTGACGCCGTACCCACGCTCAAGGGCGGCTCCACCCTGGGCATCCCCTCTCCACCCGCCGTCTGGGTGCCTGGGGCGCCGGTGGGCCGCCAGATCGTCACGCCGACGATCGAGGACGCGGAGCGGTTGCAGGGCTTCCCGACCGGTTGGACCGAGGCCGGTCAACACGGCCGCGCCAAGGGGCCGCGTTGGAAACTGGTGGGCAACGCCGTGACCGTCGGCGTGGCCGAGTGGCTGGGATCGCGGCTGCGACAGCCTGGCACGGCCATCGTGGGCGAGACGCAGCGCCTTGCCCCCGGCGCATCCTGGCCGACCGCTGCGTCCGGAGAGGCCGGAACCGTCTGGCGGCACCACGTGTCCATGTGGCCCGTCCGCCAGGACTATCAGCACCTGCCGAGCGTCGTGGACTTGACGGCCGCCCCCCGACTGAGCCACAAGGCCGCTGCGGGGTTTTTCTCTCGCACCGCGCGCGCCAAACTCCGATTCAAGGAGGAGTTCCTGGTCGACATGAAGGCCCATGTGGAGGCCACGGCGCCGGAGGAGTGACGAGACGCTTGCCGGACCGTCCCCGCGCCTCGTCGCCGGCCGCGTTGGCCAGGATGCGAAGGCAGCGACGGATCGACACCGCGCCGGAACTAGCCCTTCGCCGCGCGGTACATGCGCTAGGACTGCGTTACCGAGTGGACTACCCCCTGCCGGTCGGGGGCGTTCGCCGCAGGGCCGATCTCGCATTTCCGGCACTTAGGATTGCCGTCTTCGTCGACGGATGCTTCTGGCATCGCTGTCCGATCCATGCAACCTATCCCCGCGCCAACGCCCAGTGGTGGGAGGACAAGCTGAACGCCAATGCGGCCAGGGACCAGAACACGGACGCGCGCCTCGCCGAAGTGAACTGGGTGGCCTTCCGGGTCTGGGAGCACGAGGATGCCCGTGAGTCGGCCGAGCGACTGCGTTCCCTGGTGAGGACACGCAGGGAACAACTGGCCAAGCCCCCAAGGTTCAAGAACGGAGAATGAAGCTCGCAGAGATGAGTAACACACCTTTTCGGGGCTCACGATTGCATGACCCCTCGGTGGCCGGCGCCTCCCCGGACTACTTGGCCGCCGTCGAGCACCTCGGCTCACCGACGTGGCAGGAGCAGTCGCTCGTCGCCGAGGTCGTCAAGGTGAACCTCAGCGACGCCAACAGCACCAAGTGGAAGGCGCCTGCCGCCCTTCTGGCGGGCCTGCTCGATGGCGGGGAAGGTGCTTCGACGATCGGAGGGACGGGCATCGCGGACCGCAACACCCTCAAGCAGACGATGACCCGCATGCGCCAGGTCGGTGTCAGCGGCTCCGACATCTCGGTGATCGTCGTCGGGGAGCCCTCATGCCTCGATTACGTCGAGGAACGGGTTCGCCGTACCATCGCAGACCCCCTCTCCCGACTCTCCGCCGCCTGCATCATTCTTCGCGACGGCCACAGCGACCGGGCTCGGATCGTCAAGATCATGCGACAGAAGGGCGCCTGATGCCTTCTCTGGAAGACATCGCCCCCGACGCCGAAGTGGAACTGGTCCCCACCAAAACCGCGGCGGCCCACCAAGTTCCCGCCGCCGTCGATGCGGAGGCGGGCTCGTATCCCGACGAGGACGAAGAGTTCCGAACGGGACTTCTCGGCCCGAATGCGAACTGCTGGACGTTCTTGTACAGCGGAGAGTCCCGATACGCCGACATCGAGGGCCAGACCTACCACTACTGGAGAACGACTCGTGCAGCCAAGGACGGAGTACAGCCCGGCGACTGGGTCCTCTGCCACTGGGCGATCGACGAAGTAGGCGCCGATCGGGCAGTGATGTTCGGTGTCGGACGCATCGGCCGAGTGCACAGGTGCGACGAGGACCGACAGGCGATCTTCGATCGTTATCTTCCGCTCGACGAGCCTCTCCCATGGTCGTGGTTGGACCACGGTGATCCTCGAACGCAGCCGCGGAACTCGATCAACCCCATCGGTGCCGAGGTGATCGAGGAACTCCTCCTCCATCACGGAGTGGCTTCCGAGGACGACCTACCTGTGCCCAGCATGACGCTCGGCTTGGACAAGGTCTTCCACGCCGCTGCCGACGTCCGATTCCCGTCGAGCGTCGTTCAGTCCGCCGTGGCGGCACTGCGGGCCGGCAAGCATCTGATCCTCACCGGTCCGCCTGGAACCGGAAAAAGCACCCTCGCCGTGGCACTGGCCCAGGCCGCAACCTCCGTCGGCCTGTCCGGCCCGGCGCTGGTCACCACGGGGACCGCGGACTGGACCACGACGGACACGGTGGGCGGCTATCGACTGGACCCCAACACGGGGAACACCGGAATGGGGGGGCTCGTCTTCGCCCCGGGACTCCTATTGAAAGCCATCCACGCAGACTCCTGGCTGGTCATCGACGAACTGAACCGAGCCGACATCGACAAGGCCATCGGTCCGTTCTTCAGCGTTCTGAGCGGTCAGCCCGTCGTCCTGCCATTCGTCAACGGCGACGGCGAGCACTACAGCATCGTGCCGCCCGGCGCCTCGGTTCCGCCGAACACGGAGGTCTACCGGGTGCCCGCCTCGTGGCGGCTGATCGCCACGATGAACGAGCGCGACCGCGACCTGCTGTTCACCTTGTCCGAAGCGTTCATGCGGCGCTTCGCCGTCATCCGGGTGCCGGCGCCCGCCGCGGAAGCCGATTGGGACTGGATCCTCCGGACTCGCGCGACCGTTGGACATCCGTCCCTGGCCGAACGCCTCCGCCGGTTGACGCGCCTGAGCCATCCTCAGCTGGGCCCAGCCATCATCATCGATGCGGCCCGATACATCTCGCACCGCCTCAGCATGTCCTTCGAGACCTGCCAGCCGATAGACCCCGCCGCGATCATGAAGGATGCGGTCGAGGCCCTGGTAGAACCGCAGCTTGTTGCCCTGTTGGGCGAGGACGAGCAGAAGGCTCGTCGCTACATCAGGCGCGAGGTTCTGTATCCCGAGAGCGACAGTCACGCTCCGGGCACGGACGACGAGGACCAGGAGAAGTCCGACCACGGTCAGCAGCTTCTCGCGGGGCTGCTGTCGCTCGATGATGCCAGGTCGGAAGAAGACGAGCAGGATCTGTGAGTCCATCGCCTCTGCCGCTGCTCAGTCGGCAGGACGCTCTGGATCGTCTACAGCGCCACTTGTGGCGGTACGTCTACGAAGCCGCCGCGGTCGAAGACTTGCGCCCGGTCTTGTCATCGATGTTCGGCATGCGTCAACGGGACATGACCCGCTTGACGGCCCTGCACCTGCTGCTCTCCGACGAGACGATCAGCCTCGTGACAGCGGTGGAGCGTCTTCTGCCTGCTCTCCCCAGTGTCGCGCGCATGGAACGGCAAGAACTGCAGGGGGCGGTCGTCGGGCAGGTGGACTGGGCGGCCACGGTGCAGCGACGCTACGCGGCATGGGACCCGACGCTGTTCGTCTGTGCCCGTCCCGAGCGGCGCTACGACACCATGCTGGCGCGCGCCGTGCGGGAGGCCCTTCAGCACCTAGAGGCCGCCTGCAGAGCCGCGTCCCTACGTCCCACAGGAACTCTTGGTCGTGTCGCCTGGGAGCGTCTGGTCTGGGCGGGTGAGACGCTCCGACACCGGAAACTGCGCGATGTCCGCACGGTTTCGCTCTCTGAGCGGGACCTGGAGGCCGTCCGGTCGAGGACTCTGGGACGTCCGGTGGCCGACTTCATCCGCCTGTACCGAGACCTGTTCCACGACCGCAGTCAGGAGACGATTGCGGAACTGGTCAGCCGGAGGGTCCTGGCTCCGCGGGAGACGTCCACCCTTCTCGAGTTGCTTGCCGGCTTCGGCCTCGCGGAGGCACTCGAACGGCGTGGGTTCACCCGTTTGCCGCCCGAGAGGCTGCTGGGGGCGCGAACACCGATCGCGCGACTGCGCTCAGCGGACAGGGAAGCGCGCATCTACTGGCAGACGTCGCTCTGGTCGATCGGCGCAACAGCTCGATCCTCCGGGCGGCTCGCCGAGGTGGTACGTGCTGCGCGACTGCCTCACCGAGACCTTCGCCCAGACCTGTTGGTCGACATCGAATCAACGACCGACCGGCGCATCTTCATCGGCGAGGTGAAGTACACCGAGAGGAGCCCTTCGAGGGCGGAGAGCCGAGGGATCCTCGACGCACTCGCCTATCTGAAGGATGCGGACGAGTACTACGTCGACAAGTCCTGGCGTCCGCACGCCTTCGTCGTCGCCTGGGGAAGTGAGGCTCGTCCTGCTGCCGATCTCGTGTCGGTCACAGATCTCAAGCGTGTGGATGACCTGGCGGCCCTGCTGACCGCTGGCGCCGCCTGAGGAACCGGGCAACATCGCTCGACGGTTCGATGTCCAAGTCGGGCGTCGCGGCGAGAATCCAAGTTCCGTCGTCGAACTGGACCTCGTAGACGGGTCCATCCCTCGGGTCGTCGAAGACGTAATTGAGCCGAAAGAACGGCTTACCGTTGCGGTCGAGCGCATTGCTGTCGCGGGTAGCCACCGCGCGGAATATCCCCAGGGGTCGCTCTGGCTCGTTCATGATCAAACCGTTGCTCCTGGGTCGGCCGGCACCGGACGAGTGTCCGCGGGTCGCTGCACGCGCTAGCTAGGGCGCTTTAAAAGACGTAGAGGAAGTAGGTCGTTGGGCAGCGTCAGGATGAGGTAGGTCGGCGCAGGGTGCTGGTCATGTCATCGTCGGCGTCTTCCTCGCCGCCGCGGCTGATCAGTGACGAGTTGTGGGCGTTGGTCGATCCGCTGATCCCACCCCGCAAGCCGGCCGTGCACGGCCGCACGGGCGACCACGGACCGCGGATCGGGACGTGCTCGAGGGCATCGCCTTGGTGCTCAGCACCGACGTCGGCTGGACCAAGCTGCGTACCGAGTTGGGCTACGGGTCCGGCTGGACCTGCTGGCGGCGGATGCACGAATGGTCCGACGCCGGCGTCTTCGATCGACTGCACACCGCCGTGCTCGACCGACTTGGCGAGCGCTGCCGGATGAACTGGTCCCGAGCCAGCCTGGACTCGGTCGGCGTCCGGGCGAAAGGGGGATGAGCTGACCGGCCCGAACCCGACCGGGACGTGGGCTAGCGTGGCGAGCAGCCAGCGGTGCGCCAGCTGCTCACCAAGGCCGGCCAGGCCCTTGCCGGCCTGGAAGCATTCTCCAACGGTCGACCGCCGTCCAGCGACGGCGACCATCTGGATCAGCCGCACCGGCGTGGGGTGATGGCAGCGATTGAGGCCAGCTCGCCGGCGCGGAGCGAGCGGCGGATCAGCCGCCACCAGCACCCCCAATCGGCCGCATCGGCGCCGAGTCGAGGCGGGACGGGGCGGGCCGCTGAAGCCAGGTTCAGTCGCTCCAACCGTCCGCGCTACGCGTTCCTCATCGCGGTATGAGGTCGAACCGGAGCCTTGGGCGGCATCCTCGGCTGCAATATGTCTCGCTGACTCTGCTCGATCATCTCTTGCGGGCACCCCTTCTGCGTAGGCGTCGATCCACTTAGACTCCGCACATGACTGCCGATTCGCCGACCAACCAGCATCCCCCGAACGACAAATCACCCGGAGATAAGCAATCTCTGAGGTCGGAAGATCGCCCTCTTCCGCTGAGGCGCGGGAAGTTCCGCCTCGGAAGGCTAACGGAACAAGACACGCAGCAGCCTCAGCATCAGGAGAATCCTGATGAACGAGAACGATGACGGATTCCAGTACTACGCCGACTTTGTTACCCAGCAACTAGCGGCCGAGGAGAATGCTGCCGCAGGCCTCACGGGCCGGGCCACATCTACGATTACAACGTCCGGCGCGCTTGTTACACTACTCTTAGCCATCGGAGCCGTAGCCCAGGAGTACGGCAAGTTTCAGCTCAATACGGCGACCACCGTCCTCCTAGTCTCCGGATTGTTCCTTTACCTCTGTAGCTCGCTAATGTCGTTGGCGGTTCTAGCCCCAACCCTTCGACGATCCGTTGATGCACAGGAGATGGCGTCAGAATTCCGGTCCGGCTGGCAAGATCCGCCCTCCAAAGCCCGCAGGAAGACGATGGCAACGGAGATAGAACTGCTCACTGAGATTCAAGAAGTGAACGACCGCAAAGGCAGTCGGCTCTTCATTTCCGTCGCTAGTCAAGCTATAGCGACCGCGTGTACGACCGGGGCAGTTGCGATAATTATTGCGTCTGCCTAAGGCTGAATTATCCTGCACCGAAGGACCGATAGGCGGCGAAGTCCATGATGTCAGAGAAGGACTCGGCATCGATGTCAAGTAGCATTTCAAGCGTTCGACGCGCCTCCCCCCTTACTCCAGGACGTTGATCCCGAAGCTCAGAATAGATATCAACGAGGTAGGAGCGCCACTTCCCCGAAAGTAGGTCGAATTGAGCTCGTCGAAGCGCTTGACTGGGGCTCTCTCGCCGAAATAGGACGCCGATCACCAGCAGTAGAGAGGTGATAGCGGCGAGATGCTCCTCCACAGGCCACAACGTGGAGACGACTGAGCGTGCGCCAGCAATATTGACCGCGGCATCCAGACCTAAATACTCGTCGACTGCGTCATCTGTCGATCGTTCAGCACCCGTCTCGCAGCCCGAGAGGATGGCCATCTCCGCGTGATTGAGATGCCAGGTGTTCATTATCTCATAAGCAGTGTGACGCCGTCGTCCCGCACCAAGGTAGCTCGCCGCCCAGTCGCTAGGATCCGAAAGCGCATGACTCGACCATAAGAGAAAGGGGAAGTCCGAGAAGTCCTCTGACATCTCCGAGGCGCGCCCTACGAGGGTGTACCAAGAAGGCTCACCAATCAGCGCCTTCAGTGCGCTCCACTCAAGCGGTTCAGGAATGTCGAGTGCTTCCATGTCCACGAAGGCGAACAGGAGGTTTTGCTCCGACGGGGCAGACGGGCCGAAGCGGGAACGTGCAGCGATATTCGCCATCAGGGACGATGAGTAGCTAACTTCGGCTCTGTCTAAGAGTGCGTCAGTCTTGAAGTACCTTGACATCAACGCGTGAAGCGGTAGTGCATGCAACTTCTTGTACGGCAGGATGAGGATCCGCTCAACGCACTCCACTCGTGTAAGTACAGGCAGGAGCGCGTCCCCGAACTCGGCTAGTAGGTCAATCAAGTCCTCACTGATTGAGACAAGCGGTTCTCGGCGCCTTGCGTCGATAAGCGCGGAGAGGCGCCGATAAAGAAGGTGACCGAAATAGCCTGTGGCGATGCGGACCCGTTCCACCCTCGGTTGACCACCTACGGAGTAGCCGATTAGGGCGTAGAAGTCTCGATCTCGCGTGTAATAAAGATGAATGACGCAACGCTGCGATTCGCGGGCGAGAGTCTCGGCCACCTGGGAACTTTTCAAGCCATGCATCACCGCATCGAAGGGACCACTAACCAGCCCCGCAAGGCCTGAGTGCTCAAATCTTCGACGCCAGAGCAGTTCGCGACCGACCGTGGACTTCGCTGAATCCAAGAGGGCAAAGGCATCGAGTGCCGGCCAAGCCTCCATGGCGTCATTGAGCGCAGTCTCAACGGTGGAATGCTCGGCCTTGAGCAAGTCGATCTTGTCCTGGACGGACTCAAGCATGGACACTCGTACAGCCAATGCATCAAAGGCAACAGCGGATGGCTGCTTGGTAATACCAACGGGTGGGGTCCGGCGTTTAGTTTGGGCTTCAGCTGAAAGCAGTCCAGCCTCCCACGTAGATTTGTTGCCTGTATTCTGCTGCTCCTCTCGTCTGATGGCGTCAGTCAAGTTCTCGATCGCTCCCTCGATATCGCCGGACGTCAACAGATTGATGCCGAGGTTTCCTATCCACATCCCGAGGCGGGGGGACGACTGCTGTTTAGCCGATTCAATGCCCAGCCTCATGAAGTTTGCGCCCGCTGCTAAGGCACCGAGATTCGAGTAGCCTAAGCCGAGCAGACCATAGGCATCATCCACTCGGTCGCCAGCAGGACGGGTTCGAAGATGCACAACATCTAAGAGGTCTTTGATGGCGGCCCGCGTCTTCTGCAGGTCTAAGGACTGTATGCGGGCCCAACTCTGAAAGATGAGCGCATCAAATTCCCGGTCAGGATCTTCGAGATGTGTTGCTACGGAAAGTGCAGTCGCGAAGTACTCCTCGGCTTCCTCAAGTTGGCCGCGCTCCAGGAAGATTTGGCCCAGGTTGATGCACGAACCCCATTGAGCCTCTAGGCGATCCTCGCGACGCGCGCGATCCAGTAGGGCTCTGTACTGCTCGATAGCGCTCTCCAGATTCCCCTCGGAGAGCTCGTGTTCAGCTTGCTGTTCCTGACTAGTGAAGTCACGCGGGAGGTTCTCCATTTCTTCGCTCCACACGGTAGCAATAGGCTATTGATCGGAGGCGGGCTCGGCCCTGCCTGGGAGACGCCATCCAGGCTGGCCCGGGACCAGTTCATCCGGCAGCGCTCGCCAAGTCGGTCGAGCACGGCGGTGTGCAGTCGATCGAAGACGCCGGCGTCGGACCATTCGTGCATCCGCCGCCAGCAGGTCCAGCCGGACCCGTAGCCCAACTCGGTACGCAGCTTGGTCCAGCCGACGTCGGTGCTGAGCACCAAGGCGATGCCCTCGAGCACGTCCCGATCCGCGGTCCGTGGTCGCCCGTGCGGCCGTGCACGGCCGGCTTGCGGGGTGGGATCAGCGGATCGACCAACGCCCACAACTCGTCACTGATCAGCCGCGGCGGCGAGGAAGACGCCCACGACATGTGCCACAGCCTGCGCCTTTGCCTTGTGGGCAAACAGAGCCCGAGGACCTACGTCCGCCACGACTCCTTGGGCGCCTTGGGGTACCGGTCCGACTCTGGTGTTACGTGCGCCCGGCCTCCGTCACATTGAACGTGCCGATGCAGTAGGCCCACGACACAGCGAGGCGCCCTGCGGAGCTGCCCTCCCCCGCCGGTGACGAGACCTCCGTATAGCACTCGGACGGCAACCTCTCGGACAGCCAGCGTGGAGGCGTGCTGACCGCACTTCGTAAGCCCGTGAGGTCCCCAGCCGTCTAACGGCGGCAGCCCCCCGGGGACGGGACTACGTCGGGGCCGCAGCTTCACCCTCAAGACAGGTGGAAGTAGCCGTGCTCACCGAACAGCGCCTTGCGGCTCAGGTGCATGTTGAACGCTCGGCAGGAAGGCTCGCCGACGTGCAGGCACGCGTTGCACGCACCTGCGCCGCGACTGCAGCCCGGATCCAGAGGGCAGCGCGACTCGCTTCGCACCACGGAAGTCAACAGGTCGTCGAGGTCCGTCTCGAACACGGCCTGCAGTCCGCCCAGGACGAAATCCCCCTTCGCCGCTGCGTACATGAAGAAGCCGAGGTGTGTCGGGACTAGGTACTCGCTGAGAGCGTCGCGGTCGATACCGGCGAAGACGGCGGTCTGCCGCAGGAAGCGATGAGCCGTGCTGTGGACGAGCTCGAAGATGTCGGATCCGACGGTCGGCTGAGGACGAGGGTCGCCAGGCAGCGGCATGCGGGTAGCTCGCAAAAGCTCGGCTCTGGCGGCTGCGGGACCTGCGGTCGCATCGAAGCCCGGCAGTTGGTGGCCGCGCTGCAACAGCCACATCGCGACCCTCACCGGGTCGAGCCTGACGAAGTAGGCCTCTGTCTCAGCGAGATCACCGTGCAACCGGTAGCCGTTCCCCCGGCGAGAGCGGAAGGGCACGAGGTGGGTGGCTCCAGCCTCGCCGCCTCCACGGGTGTAGCCGTACATGATGTTGAGGACCGGAAAGCGCTCGACGAGTTCGACATCCACGAGTCCGGCGGTCCTGAGAGCTGCCGGATAGTCGTCGGCGTAGCGATGAGCGAGAACGCTGTCGACCGGGGCACCGATGAGGTCGCCTGTGGTGATGCGTGACTCGGACAGGGCCGTGGCGATGTCGAGGGCCTCGTTCTCGGCCTCGGCGCGCTGGGCATCGTCCAAGCCGGTCACGGATTCCGGTGCGTCGTCTGCTGCGAGCTCTCCCCCGGTCTGTGCCAGGTCGGCCGCTTGCCGCGCGAAGGCCTCGCCGAAGCCGTCCCTGAGCAACTTCGCGAGGAAGGCGTCTCGAGTCGGACGGCCCTGCATCGTCTCAGGGCTCCGTGCCGTCATGCCCTGAACCACCCACTCCAGGGACTTGCGGGCGCCCCCGGCCGCAAGGAGGTCGCGCATGCGCTCGGGGCGCGGCGGATTCACGAGCACGGCGCCGCGAGGTGCATAGACGCTGCGGGCCTTGTGCACGTTCCAGGAGATGGCGCCCTGTCCACAGCCGGGGCACGACCGGTTGAAGCCGAGCCCTCGCATGACTTCCTGCTGACACGTGGGGCAGACGAACCGGATGTCGGACGCCTTGGCGCTGCGTGGAGCCACGAGCCGTACGTCGTCGTGAGCCGGACAGCGCCGGATGAAGGGCTCGACAACTGCCCCACAAGAGTGGAAGCCGACGAAGTGCAACTGCCCCCACCGCTGGGCGCCGCACTTGCACGCACGGTCGGCACGCTTGCCGATGCGCTTGCACGTGTCACAGACCCAGACGTTGGGATACCGCTCGACGGTGACGCCGCGACGCTCGTCGAGTTCGACGACCTCGATCCGCGCGCCACTGCGGAGGTCGGCGGCGACGCCGTTGTCGAGGCCGGCCTGCTCCCACGGCCGGACCTCTCGGAGGAGACGGCGGCGAATGACATCGGGATCGACTGCCAACGGCTGGGCGCTGGTCCACTCGACGACGCGGTAGATGCCCCGGCGGAGGTCGGCGGTCTGCTGGGGCAGGAAGGTGCGGAGGATCTGGGATCCGGAGCGCGTACCCAGGTCGGTCATGATCGGCTCTCAGTCGTGGATCGGGGCGCTGGCTTCGACGTCGCGCAGGGAGATCATGGGGCGGTCGGGCAGGACATCCGGCGACAGCTTCGAAGCGAGAGCCGGATCCTGCATGTTGGTGAAGTAGCCGCCCAACCAGATGCGGATCTCGTCACGCAGGAGCTCGTCGACGGGCCCCTCGAACCCGAGCGCCGCCGCGATCACCTGCGCCTCCGACGCTGCGGAGATCCCGTTGTCGCGGACGAAGTCACGCAGAGCCCGCACGGTGGTCAGGCGCTGGTTGACTGCACGAGGCTCCTGCAGGGCGAGGCGGCGCGCCTCGACTATGCCCGGCAGTGTCAGCCGCAGCACTCGCCGGCTCCGGCGTGTGATCGGGATCGGCTCGATGAACCGGTCCCCCTGGGTGACGAACGCGCCGAACTGCCTGAACACCTGAGCGTCCCGCTCGCGCCCGATCTTGTGCAGCACGTGGACTAGCCCCGGATAGCGGCGGCCGACTCGGGCGGAGGTCTGGATGAACTCCGCTGTGCCGAGGGGCAGGCCGAGCATCACCATGACGTTCAGGCGGCTGACGTCGACGCCGTGGGACAGCATGCTGCTCGCCGCCACCACGTGGATGCGCTGGAAGAAGTCGTCCTGGGGCTTCTCCAGTTCATCGAGGATCTGTCGGACGTCGTCGAAATCGGTCTGTCCGGTCAACTGGACGCTGTTAAGCGGACCTTCGACGGTGCTGTTGCTGCTCAGGCTTCGTTCGGCGGCCTCGACGTCGTAGAGCGTGGACCCGTAGATCACGTCAGTGCCGTACAGGCCGAGAAGCGCACTCGCATGGGCTGGATCGATGCCGGCTTCTGCACAGACCTCAGCGGGCTCGGTGACGAGGCGCCGGACAGACTTCTGCATCACATCGACCGTGCGGTCGGTGACGTGCTCGAGCGTGACACCACGCGGGGCCACGGCGACGAAACGCCGGAGGGGCTGAACGGATGGTCGGGTCCAGAACGACTCGCCGGTCCTAGGGCCGGGTTGCGGGAACACCCTGCCGTGACGCCGGTAGAGGACCTCCACCTGTCGCTGGTAGCCGGTGAGCGTCGCACTGGAGGCGATCACCTTGCTCGGCGGACCCTGCAGGTCGCCTTGCAGGTGATCGAGCAGGCTCTCGTAGTGGCTGTCGACCGCACCCAGGCTGTCCCGCAGGAGATGCAGCTCGTCCTGCAACCGGAGGGTGGCCGCATATCGGCTCCTCGGCATGGGGAGTTCCCGTCGCTGCCCGGTGCAATCGGGGACCAGACAGCCATTGGGGCGGGCGCTGCGCGGCGCGTAGCAGTACCCGTGCCCCGGCTCGCTGCAGATCCCCAACGGAGGGCCGACGAGACCCCGCATGGCCGCCTGGAGCCCAAGGCTGGCGGCCTTGTCCAGCGTGCCCAGGACCACGGTCGGCAAGAACCGGAAGACCTCCTGGTCCACGACATAGACAGGCAACGAGCGCTCAGGCCACGGGCAACGTTCATTCGGGCACTCATGTGCCAGGCGCCAGAACCTGCGGTCGAACCGCATGTTCAAGTCCCCCCGACAGAAGGGGCAGTGCAACAGCACCTGGTATCGGTCGGGCATCCCCGGGCTGTCGGGATCAGGGTCGTCGTCGGTCGCCTGCGGGACGATCTTGTTAGGCGTCCCCCCCTTGCCTACGAGGAAGCCGAGGCTGATCGGGGCACCGCGGATTCCGGCGCGCCGACGCACCAACTCGGCGCCGGCCAGTGCGTCGGCGAATCGCTGAGTCTGCTGAAGGGACAGCAGGCGCAGGGGGAAGCGGGACCAGGCGGTCAGGCCACTCGACTTGCCGGTGATCCGATCGTGGAGGGCAGCGGTCACCAGGAGGCCCAGATAGGTCTCCGTCTTCCCACCACCAGTGGCGAACCAGACCGTGTCGACGACGTCTGCGTCATGGTTGCTGTCGATGAGACAGCCGATGGTCTGCAGCAGGAACCCGATCTGGAACGGACGCCACCTGTCGTACCCACGACCGTTGGCACTCAGCTCGATGGCGTTGTTCATCAACTGGAAGGCCCGACGTAGCTGAGCGTCCTGCTCTAGCAACTGGAGACCCGTTTCCAGGCGAGAGAGCTCGGCCAAGACCTCGTGGGCTGCTTCCCGGGCCTCCGCGATCGTCTCGGCCGTCCAACCGCTGACCCCCGCCCGGGTCTCCAGGGTCTGATCGGACCAGTGCTCTTCGTCGTACTCGCGAAGCGCGGCCACGAGTGCCCGCATCGGCGGAAGGCAGTCCTCGGCTAGGACAGAAAACCGGAGGTCAGGCTCGGGGCGAGAACTGTTCCAGAACGTCGGCCGATAGGTGGTGACAGTGACCGTGTCAGTGGTGCGGAAGCCCTGCGGGGTCTCGTCGAGCAACGCGATACCGACGTTGATGCCATAGGCCGGGATCCGGCGGTCGTAGCGGAAGGAGTCAGGAAGCTGCTCGAGCTCGAACGGAGTTGTGTCCAGGCCGCGGACCTGCAGCACGGTCTCGTACAGGTGCGTGTCCTTGAGGACCGGATGCTGCTCCGGGCTGGTGTTCACCAGCTGGACGACCAACTCCAGCACGCCGTCCCGCTCTTCGACATCGACCCTGACCTCGGCAGACAACCCGTCGGCTCCGACGTCTCTCAGTGCCTGGGTGAGCCGCCGACGGCCTTCGACGGTCGATTCGGTCGGCTCGACCTTGACAGGCAGAGTCACTGCGACCTCGTCGCTTCGCACCCAGGGGCCACGCGGGTCGGCGGCTCCGCCCGGAGGATCGCGCAGCCAAGCGCGCATCTGGACCGTGACGTCCATGCTCCAGGGACCGGCGCCGGTAGGCCGAAGCCTCATGCCAATGGCACAGGGGTCGAGTCGCTCCCCACGGTCGCCCAGAACGCTGTTCTGGACCTCCTCCTCGCTGGCGAGTCGCCCCAGCCAGAAGGTGGCCCCCGGATCGACGTCGAGACGTTCCAGACCGTCGCCGCGGCCGGCTGCCGTGACGGCCTGATCGAGCCAGTCGAGGAAGCGACCGGCCGCAACGTCCAGCGGCTGGTCCTCAGGTGTTGCCATCAACCGTTCTCCACTTCGCCAGGCTCCGGCTGTCGGGCCGTCCGTCTCGACGGGCTCGCTTGCGCTTTACCCCTTCCCCGGCCTCGGCCTCGTCCTCCGAGACCAGCTTGGGGACGGGTGTCGTCCGTGAGTGATCGATCAAGTACTCGTACAGAGCCAGACACCTCGGATGCCCTCGCAGCCTCGTGAGGGCCTTGCCCTGGATCTGGCGGACCCGCTCTCGGGTGACCCCCAGGCCGGCCCCGATCTCGTCCAATGTCCGCCCGTCGTCTCCGGTGTCCAGACCGAAGCGCTCGGTGATGATCCACCGCGACCGGTCGGACAGACCGGCGGCGAGTAGCGCCGCCACATCCTTCTTCAGGGCCACAGCGACCAAACGCTCCTGGGGATCCCCACGTCCGTCCTGGTCAGCCTCGTCCGCGAGCAGGTCGCCCAGCGTGATGTCCTCGTCTCCTACCGGCTGATCCAGGCTCACGAGCCCCTGGTTCCAGAACAAAAGATCCTTCGCCAGTTCGACAGTGCAGTCGAGCTCCCTGGCCAGGTCCGCCGGCTCTGGCACACGCCCGAACTCGACGCGCAGATCGCGTAGGACACGGCGAAGGCGGACGAGCTTCTCATGGGCGTGCACCGGCAGGCGGACGAGTCCTCCACGGTCTGCGATCCCTCGCTCGATGGACTGCCTGATCCACCATGTGGCATACGTGGAGAACTTGTTGCCCATGCTGGGGTCGAACTTCTCGGCGGCACGCATCACACCCACGTTGCCGTCCTGAATGCGGTCCTCCAGCTCGACGCCCGCCGACGAATAACGTCTGTGCTTCGCGACGGAGACCACCAACCGCAGGTTGGCCCGGACGAGGTCCTCGTGGGCTCTCTCTCCTGCGGCCACCAGACGACGAAGGTGCGGCAGTTCCCGACGCGTGACGTCAGCGGCAGCGAGGCGCGACCGTGCCTCCTGCCCGGCGCGGATAGCGTTTCCGAGCTGCACTTCCTCGTGTGCGAAGAGCAGGCGGTGCCGACCGATCTCCCGCAGGTAGACCTTCAGCGCACTGACACCGGTCTCCGTGGCCTCTCCAGCTGCGGCGGCCTCGTCGGCATGCCGGCCCTTGCTGGAACTGACCTCCACGCCCAGCTCGTCGAGCTGCAGGAGCACCTCGCTCGCCTGGGCGCCAGTCAGTTGGCGACGGACGACGAGCTGCTGAACCGTCCGCTCGTCGAGTTGTCCACCCATGCGCAGCCAGTCGTCATGGAGGTCCTCGACAGCCTGGGCGATCAAGGGATCGTCGTCGGACCGGGTAGCCCGGGTCGGCTCCGGCGGGATCGCGAAGGGATCGCCACCGTCGTCCCAAACGTCCGAGTCGCTCTTGGCCTCCGGTGCACTGCTCCCGGCGGCTGCGCCACCGAGATGCGGCGCGTCCAGGACGGCCGGGGTGAAGGACGTGGGCGAATTGGTAGGCGAGGTCGACGATGGCGTCGACCTCTGTGCGCGAGGAGGCAGCGCGGGCTGAACGGGCCGTGCACGTCCGCCGGCCCCAGTTCCTACCCCGGCCCGGCTCTCCGCTGGCCGGGAAGAGCCGGTCGCAGCGGCAAGAGTCTCCACCAATGTCTCGGCGTCCATCGACTGGACACGCAACAGGTGGCGCAGCTCCGCCGAGGTCGGCATCCGCCCCAGCTCGGCCGCAAGCCGAACGATCTCCGCGCGTAGCTGCTCGGCGGCACGGGCGTGCTGCGGGCTGTTCCCAGCGTCCAACATGCACCCCCGCTCAGGACACCGATACGGAGGAGGACCATAAGTCCCCTCCCCGACAGAATCGGCAGTCCGAGGTACGAATTGACACCAGGGGCCCAAAACACCGCGCCTGGTCACCGTGTCGAGCTGATGCCCACCGCATGATGCGGGCGCTGTCCCGGGGGCGATCGGGTTGCCGGCACGACGAGCGACATCGGAGGCACCGGGCGAGGCCCGGGCGGCGTCTTCAGCGGCTCCGGCGGCCACGTGCAGTTAAATCTCCGGCGGATGGAGGGACAGGCAGCTCGACGTCCAGCGAACAGAGGGTCTGATCGAGTCGAGCGCGTCGGTCGCCTCCGCCGCCGGCCTCCCGTGGTCCCGGCGAAGACCAGCGATAGCCGGTCGCAGCGCGCGCAACGACCAGAGGCCTCCCGCGCCGAGCCGAACGACATCGAGACCAACGGAGACGATCCAGCCGTGACGGCACCGCAGCACGAGCTGCCCAACGCACAGTCCACGCTCGACGAGCTGATCGGCAGCGTCGACCTGGCGGCGCCTAGCACGACGAAGTTCGCGCGTCTCGAGACTTTCCTGGCGAGTTTGATGGGACTGAGCGCCGACGATGTCGTGGCGGCCACGATCAGCAAGGCCGGCAACTTCAGCGTGCGCGCCAACCAGTCCCAACGAGCCCGGTCGGCGCAGGTCTTCGTCGGTGTGGTGCCCGAATCCGCCGAGGTGCCGGCCACTCAACGGGCAGCGATTGCCCGGGTCAGGGCCGGCCTCTCCCCCTCCGTTCTTCTCGTCTGCCGCGGGTCAGGGGGGACCTGGGACGCCTCGTGGGCAGTCCAGCAACGACGCGCCACAGCAGATGGCCTGGAAGCGCTTCGCACCAGCTTGGGAACCGAGCCGGTCGAGGTCGAGGGCCACGTCGAGGACCTAACGACGGGTCCCAGCGTCCTCCCTCCCACGCTTCCCGGCTCCGTCCCGGTCACACGTCTGACGCTCGATCCGCGCACTCGGCGAATGCTGCGGCGAGCGGTCGCCGGCCGGCCCGCGGTGATGTTGGTGGGCCCCCCGGGGACGGGGAAGAGTCAACTGGTGAGCGAACTCCTCGCCGATGTCGTAGCCGACCCCTCGGTAGTGGGCATGGCGACGGGGCACGAGGCGACGCTGGTCACCCCGGACGAGTCCTGGACAGCGCGCGAACTGGTGGGCGGCGAGACGATCGACGACCGCGGTCGACTCCGCTTCGTCCCCGGGGCGGTGTTGCGTGCCGTCGCCGAGGACAGGTGGCTGGTCTTGGACGAGGCCAACCGCGCCGATCTCGACCGCGTCTTCGGTCCGCTGCTGACATGGTTGTCCGGCCAGCCAGTGCAGGTGGGTCGGACCAGTGGGGAGCCCGATGCCGGCCCGATCACCTTGGGCTGGGCCGAGGCAGCGCACTGTGCTGTCTCGGGGGCGGAGAACCTCCGGTCAGACATTCCCAGCCCCGAGCCGGTGCAGTATCTCGCCGGAAGCGAGTGGAGAATGCTGGGCACCTACAACGCTCTCGACGCCCATCGCGTGTTCAAGTTCGGCCTCGCGCTGGGACGCCGCTTCGCGCATGTGCCGGTCGGGGCGCCAGACACGGACGGATTCGGCGTGGCCCTTGCCGGTCGCCTCTCGGTGTTGCCCGATGCTCTGCGGGTCAAGATCGCTGACATCCTCACGGCGATCTACGCCGCCCACCGCGAGGTCGAGGGGGCGGTCCTCGGGCCCGCCGCATTCCTGGAGATCCCCAGTTATCTGGCGGGTGACGAGTCGGAGTACCACGAGGTGCCCGAACTGCTAGCCGAGGGCTATGTGACAGCAGTCGGAACCTGGTTGGCGCGTCTCGAAGAAGAGCAGCTCGACGCTCTCGGCCTCCGCCTCGCTGACGAGGACGTACTGGGCGCACAGTGGGACTGGGTCCGCTCTCAACTGACCGCTCTGCGTTGAGCACCATCTCGACCGGCGCGGAAGGCGGATTACACGCTGGGGCGCCTCTGCCCTGGCATGGACTATTGGAGGTGTTGAGCAGCTACACGGGCAAAGGCCAGCTGTACTCCGCAGTCGCGGCTGCACCCGGCCCTGACGAATGGAGCCCGGACGACGTTCGCCGCCGCGCTCGGCGGCACCTGTTCGAAGAGTGCATCCCTCTCATGCGACGCCTGCCGACCGCGCCGGCTGCGTGGCTCGATGCTCTCCCCGCAGAGGTCCTGACCGCGAGGAGCGTCACCGCTGTGCCCTCGGGTCGCACCGACTGGCCGCGCACTCGCCTGGCCGGGTGGCCACCCACCAGTGGCTTCGTGGGTCGTGAACGCCGCAGGGTCCCCGACCGAAACCTCGCCGAGGTGCTTTGCTGGACGGCCGACCGGTTGGAGCAAGTTCGCGTCGACGCATGCACTGTTGCTCCCCACTTGGATGCACTCGTGGTACGTCAGGTCCGCGCACTGTTGGACGCGCGGGCGCACCTGCCCTCGGAAGTGGACGCCCGTCCAGATCGGGGCACAGTGGCAGCCGCCAGTCGAGCCGGAACCCCGTGGAACGCTCTCGCGCGACTCGCTGCGGTCCTGCGAGAGGAAGACCGCAATCTCGAACAGCTGGCTCGGCGCATGCTCCTGCCGGATCCGGGCGTTCGGGGACGCCTGTTCCATCTCGGGTGTCTCGGGGTCGTGTTGCTCGCGCTGCGCTCGGCAGGCGGCGTGGTGACGAGCCTTCGCCCCCTGGGATTGGGTAGCGGACCAACCCACAAGGCCGTGGACCGGTGGGGAAGAACGTGGGACATATGGTTCGAAGCCGCGGGCCTCTGGAGCTACTACGGCTGGTCCAGTCCCTACCGCCGCCTGACGCGTCCTCTGCCGTCAGCCTCGCAACCCGTGGGCGCAGACCTGGCCGTCGTGTTGCCCGGCCAGGCGGCGCTCGCGATCGAGTGCAAGTACACGGATGACCTGTCGTACGTCGTCAGAGACGGTTACCACCAAGGGATGACCTATCTGGCCGAACTGGCCGAGGTCAACCGGCTGGCCGCAGTTGCCGTCGTCGGTCCCGACGGCGTGGTGCCGCTCGGGACTCGCACCATGACGGCGCTGGGCTCCATCGACCTGGTCCCAAGCGCAACCTTGGCGGCATGGGTCACGACGGCTGGCTCTTTCGACCACGCCTGACCGAAGGCCCTGGCGCTGTCGAGCGGAAGGACCGTCGAGTGGATGCCAGCCACCCTTCGCGAGCGCTCTGAGCGCTCGTTGTCCCTTCCTCGTCTGCTTCGCGGCTGACTGCGTCCGCCGGCGAGGCACGGTCGTCTCGGTACTCCGTTTTCCGGACGGCATGTGCGACGCTCCGCTGACTGCGGGGGAAAGGACGAGTTGGTGACAGCTGGTTGTGAGCTTGGACAAGCCGTCACGGCCTTGTCCCAGGAGGACTGGAAGCAGGCACTCCATCATCTCGGCCAGGATGGTCGTCGGGCGCTCGGGAGCATCCTGAAGACGACGGTCTCCGGGCGTGCCAAGGAGATCGGGCTGCTCCAGTTCAAGGCTGCTGCGCTAGGCGACACGGGTAAGCACAAGGTTGCCCGGGTCTTGAGTGAGCCGGCACATCAAGTCGCCGTCGAGCTGTTGGGCGACTCCGTGGACGACCCGGATGTGCTGGATTTCCGTCGTATCTGGGACGAGTGGGCGTCCCGGTGCACACCGGCGTTGGCTCGGCTGTGCCTCTTAGTGACCGAAGACCTCGACGAGCCTGCTGCCGCCTCCGCGCGGGCATTTCTGACAGCGCTAGCCGGTGAGTCCGCGGCCACGGTGCCTCGCGACCCTGACGGCGAGGAGCAGGCGGAGCCGGCTCCGCAGCCACGGGAGCGGATCGTGCTCGAACCCCAAGAGGTGGTCCGCACGCTGCAAGCTCTCGCCGATGCGCTCGCTGAAGCGCAGCTGGCGGTCGGCGACGATGCGCGGCAGATCCTGGAGAGCGTGCACAGCGACGCGCTCGTGCCTGAGCAGCTCGTGGACTCATTGGGCGCCGCCGCGACGAGGGCTCGCCAGGCGGTGACCGAAGCAGCCGGCTTGCTCGCGGCCTCGCAGCTGGACGTGCAACTGGTGGAGCCCCTAACGCCATCGTTCGGCGAGGCGGTCCGGTCGGCAACCGAGGCGGCAGAAGCGCGCGAGCGGCAACTCGAGGCGGACAGGCGGCGCGCCGCGTTGGTGTCCCGTCGCGACCGTGTCGCCGCTGCCGCTCGTCCGTTGCGTTCGGTGGAGGGGCCAGCCGAGTACAGCGAAGCAGTCGAGGGGTTGCGGCGCGCGGCTACGCCGCCAGAGGACGAGGAGCAACTGCTTGCGTGGCTGGAGGCCGCGCCCGTTCTACAGATGTTGGTCGAGCACCTCCGCGGTGAGCGCACCCTCGACGCCGGCTCCTACGAGGCGCTGTCCGACCTGACCTCACCACTGGTTTTGGGCCTGGCTCTCGCCGGCAAGCTCCGGCTGGAGGCCATGCCGCGGTCTGCGGACGAGGCGCCACCGGAAGGGTGGCCGTCGACGTCCGATGCCGTGGAGACCACGACCTCAGCGATCGATGCCCCAACTCGCGACGGCGACGAAGGCAGATCGATGGAGCAGACGGTCGAGCCGATGGTGGAGGCAACACCGCCGGCTGAGCTCGTCGATACGACCGGCGATCCGGTAGGCCAGCAGGAGATCGACGCGCTCCCGTCCCCGTCGCTTCAAGTCGCCGAACCGGCCGCACTCGACGTCGGTGCTGCCGACCGGGACACCGCTTCCCCCCCTTCTTCGACAGCAGCCCGAGGACACCAGTGCTCGGCATCCGAAGGGACCCAATCGCGCACGGAGGACCAGGGGCAGTCCCAGTCAGACGGCGACGCCGCATGGCGCGACCACCACCTCCCACCGACATCCACGTATCCGGTGTCGGAATCGCCTTCGACACAGGGTTCGAGCGTCCGTGATACGGAAGCTCCGCCATCCACCGCCGCGATCTGGGCGGGCCTGCATCGCCTGATCGGAGACGGCCACATGGGTGCCGCCGCATGGGCCGCGCGCGGCCACGAGGCGGCCTGGGGTGCATCACTGGAAGTACTTGCTCTGGCCGCTGCCCTGCGAAGCGATGCAGGGCCGCTGTCGGCGGCGTTGTGGACCCGCACCCAGGCCTGGGTCGATCTGCCCACTGGATCCGCTGCTAAAGCCCTGGCGGCCGGTTTGTGTCTTGCCGCTCCGATCGCACCCTTTGCCGGCGCAGCGGACGTGCTTGAACTCCTCGGGCCGCAGCTACCCAAGGAGTCCTCCCTCCGGGAGTTGTCGACTGCAGTCGTGGCGGCCGCCCGTAAGGGCCTCGTCCTGGGGCTTGCCCCCGCTGTCCACCCCGGTGCCGCGGATGCAGCGGATGCAGATGGGCAGGTGATGGATGCCCGATCGGCTGCCGAGGCACAGCTGGACACCGCCCCTGCCCGGACCCTGAAATTCCACCGGGCGACGCGGGTGTACCAGGACTGGATGGCCGAGGGCGGCCTGCTCGGGAAGCTGCTCGTCGCCGTCCGCGACGATCAGCGAGCCCAGATGGACGGTGTCCGTCGGGCGGCCCTCGCCCTTCAGGACGACCGGACGCTGGAGCGGGCGATCGACGAGACCGACGGCCGCCTCCGAGGTCCGCAAGCCACCACGAGGATCGTGGCTGATCCCCGACTCAAGCTCATCGAGCTCGCCCGGGAGGCGCTGGCCGTCGTCGACGTCTGGTGTCGTGCGGTCGCCGCTCTCAGAAGCAGTGACTCGCAGCGACGTCCCGACAGCATCGCCGTCGAGATTCGCCGGTCAGCTACGTCGGTGTTGGAGGAGTTCCGGGGCGAAGACTCCGTCGGTAACGCAGGCACCGAGGAGACTGTCGCGCACCGCGCAGTCGTCCTGGGCACGGAGCTACTCGTCCGGCGTCTCGACGAAGGAGTACCCGGGGCGGAGGAGCGCTCGCCGGAGCAGGTGCTCGACGAATGGCTCCCGTACGTCTTCGAGGTGTCCCTCGACCGGACCTCCTGGTCCGCGGTGCCCGAGGCGGCGGTCCCCGGCCTGCTGGCGGCGCCGTACAGGACAGCCTTGACCGCGTACGAGGGCTTCGCCGCTCGTATGGACCACGCCGGAAGCCGCCGACTGCTCGATGCGCTGCACGACGAGAGCCCCGAGCTGCTGACCCGGCTGGCTGAACGGAGAGAGCTCGACCTCCGCGCTGCCCATGCGGCAATCGGTCGCCGGCTCCACCGCCTCCGGTCGACGTTCGCCGAGTTGGAGGCGTATCCCGGAGCCATCGAGGAAGGGCAGGCCGTCGTCCTCCGCGGGCTGCTCCTCGACGCCGAGCACCCCGTCGACGACGACCTGCTGAAGGCCTCGACCCGGCTCGACGAGAGCGAGGTCGTGCTGGACCGCGCTCGTGAGCACGTCACGGCCGACCTGCTCAACGAGCTCGGCTCCGCGGAACTCGACGAGGACAACGAGCGAGCGGTACTCGACCTACTGGCACACGGCGCCCTCGCAGCCGCCCACGAGCGCCTGGACGCGTCGCGCGGTCGCGTCTTGCGCAGCGCCGGGCCCATGGAGGGGTATCAGCGACTGCAGCGCGAGCTTTGGTCGAGCGGTATCGAAGCTGCCACTAGGGCGGACACCTTCGATCGGGCGATCGCTGCTCTCACCGAGGGAAGGTCCTTGGAGCCCTTCGGCCCGGGGCCGGCCGAAGCGGCCATGCGCCGCGGCCACGCGGAGGCCCTCGACGCCTGGCGTGCCCTCTTCCGCGACAAGCGGGCGGGCGACTTCGACGGGCGACTGCGCGCCGTCCTGGCGCTCCTGGCACTGCAGGGCCCCACGCCGAGGAGCGATCCCGGTGCTCGCCCCCAGGGAACCGACCTGGCGGTCGACGTCCTCGAGGCTCGCCCCGTCCTGCCGGTGGTCATGCACGAGCTGGGATCCGGCGCCGCGGGCCGCTATCGAGTCCACGTCGTCTGGGGCGAGATGTCGGCAGATCGGCTCGTCAGTCTCGCCCTCAGCGATCGCAAGGCCTCTCCCCACCTCGTCCTCTACCGGGGAGTGCTCACCCGCAATCAGCGTCACGCTCTGGCTGTCGCGGCGCGAGACGAGGGCGCATCATCGCGTCGAATACTCGTCGTCGACGAGGCAGTCGTCCTGACGATGGCCTTTTATCCTGCGCCGACGTTCGCGCTCCTGGAGCACCTGGTACTGCCCTTCGCGCGCGTGTCGGCGTTCACGCCCGACGTGGCCGGCAACGTGCCGCCCGAACTCTTCCGGGGACGCCGCCGAGAGCTGGAAGCAGTCCTCGACCCGCGCGGCAGCAGCTTCGTCTACGGCGGCCGCCAGGTGGGCAAGAGCGCGCTCCTGCGCGCTGCTGCCCGCGAAGTAGAGGGCGCACGCGATCGGGATCGGCGCGCGGTCTACATGGACGTCCGGAGTCTCGGACTCGGGCTGTGGCGGGATCCTGACGAGTTCTGGCTCGACCTGCTCGAGGAGCTGCAGCGCGTCGGCGTCGTTACCGAACGTTCCAGCAAGACCGCCCGTGGCGAAGCGGCCGTCTCGCACATTCGCAACTGGCTGCAGGCTGTCGAAGGCAGGACACTGCTGGTCCTCCTCGACGAGTGCGACGACCTCCTCGACGCCGACGCTCGCAAGGACTTTCCCATCGTCGAGCGCCTGCGGGGCTTGATGAACGTCACGGACAGACGCTTCAAGGTTGTGCTCGCCGGGCTCCACCAGGTGCAACGGTTCGAGCGGCAAAGGAACGTTCCCCTTGCTCACTTCGCCCAGCAGCCGGTCAACGTCGGTCCGCTAGATCCTGCCGACGCAGTAGAACTGCTGGGAGTACCGCTCTCGGCCCTCGGATACACCTTGAGTGACGCCGCCACGTGGCACCTGCTCTCGGAGACGAATTACCAGGCCGGAATGGTCCAGGTGTTCGGCCAGGCACTGCTGCGCGACCTCCTCTCCACACCTCGGCGCGGCGGTGTCATACCGACGGTGATCGAGCGGTCGGACGTCGAGCGGGTCTACAAGGACGCCGACCTGGGCGAGCAGATGCGCCGGCGCTTCATGCTCACCATCAATCTCGACGACCGTTATCGCTGCATCGCCTTCGTACTGGCTCTGCGCAACCTGCAGCAGGGGATGAACGCCGACTACGAGGAAGGCGAGCTCCGGGACGCCTGCGCGTACTGGTGGCCCGAGGGCTTCTCGTCGATGCGGCCGGCCCTCTTCGCCGGGCTGGTCGAGGAGATGCTGGGTCTGGGCGTCGTCATCCAAGTCGAGGGGCGCCTGCGCATACGAAACCCCAATGTCGTCCGTCTTCTCGGCAGTCGACCTCACATCGAGGCCGAACTACTCGACTTCGAAGGGCACCAACCGTCCCCTGGCTTCCAGGCGTCTTTGTATCGGCGTCCACTCCCCGACGGTGGCCGCAGCCCGCTGAGCGAGGAGGAACTGGCCGCCCTCGTAGAGGTCGACGCCCCCGGTCTTACCCTCGTCGGCGGGAGCACAGCCCTGGGCATCGAGCAGGTGGCGGCGGCCGTCGCCGCCAAGATCGGAGCTCGCCGGTCCGAAATCACATTCGCCGCGGACGTCCCCCCGGACGAGCTGGCGGCACGTCTGGCGGCCGCGGAGGACCGCGTCGTCCTCGCAGCAGACTGCCGAGGCCTGAGCCTGGAGGAGGCAGCCAAGGTCGCGCAGGAGACGCAGGCGGTGGTCGACAAGATGTCGTCCCGGACCGCGATGCGGCGCGCGATCATGGTGCTCGGCCCTGGGCAGCTTGCCCTCTGGGCAGACTTCGCTCCGTCGCGGCCGGGCCTTGAGCGCACCACTCGGTTGGGGCTCCGGCGTCTCGATCGAGGGGCACTCGAGGCGTGGGTCGGCGAGGAACGTCTCGACCTCGACCGCGCATCCTGCACGGTCCTCCTGAACGCCACAGGCGGCTGGCCTGCGGTGCTCAACCGCGTCCTACGGAAGGCACCGAGGATCCCCTGGGCGGTTGCCGCCTCGGGAGCACGGGACGAGATCCTCGCGGCAGGACGCTTTCCCGAGGATGCGCTCGGGGGCCCATCGAGCGTTCAGGAGGTGGTCCGGGCCCTCCTCGAGATCGGCGAGCCGGTCACCTGGGAGCTCTTGTCGGACCTCGTGGGCGACGCGGCCAGTGAGGACACCCGCGAGGCCCTCGCCGCGCTGCAGCTCACGACGGCGCGCGAGGATCAGCGGTTCGAGCTCGAGCCGTTCCTCGCCGCGGCCCTCAGGAACCGCAGCCGATGACCAACTCCCCCATCACCGGCTACTGGGCGTTACCCGGTCCTCGCGATTTCCTCAAGGATGTGGACCGCGCGCTGAGAGAAGCCGGCTGGCGGCAGCCAGTCGTCGTAGCGATTCCCGACTACGGAGGCCCTCCCGACCTCTTCTCCGAGTTGGTGACGCGGCCGTCACCACGGCGCCTCGTCGAGGTCCGGCTGACACGCGACGACACCGACTGCGTAGTCGCCGAGTGTCTGAAGGCGGCAGGCCATCCCCTGCCCGACCACGTCCCCAGTGTCCAGGACTTCGTCACAGCTGATCTCGCGGAGCATCTGCTCGTGATCGACGCGACATCGCTGAGCTCGGAGCAGATGGCCGAGCTCAATCTGGTCATGGCTGCCGCAGCAGCTTTGGCGCACAACGCCCCTGCGGGATCGATGCCTGTGCAGGTCGTTACCGTCGCTTCCGGCCGGCACGCGCGAGACGCAGCGGAGATTCCCGGCCTGACCGTCCTTCACTGGTGGGGTCGCCTCAGCCGCCTAGACACGGCGCTATTGCTGCGCACCGCCAATAGCCCACGTCGCTCCGACGCAACCCGCCAGACGGCCATCCTGGAGGTCGCGCGCTTCGACCTGACCTTGGCGCTGCACCTTCTCGATGCATGGGACGGCTGCCCTCAGTCCCTCTGCGGCGTCCTGTTGGACTACTCGGGCTCCAAGCCCGAGCTGCTGGCGGCCGCGCCTGCAGTGCGGACGGCGCCTGACGATCGACCGGGCACGGAGCTCATGGAGGCGTGGGCCTCAGGTGCCTGCGACCGCTGGGACGGCGAGGGCGTCACCTGGCACGCCAGCGCCGTCGCCAAGCACGACCCGGACCAACTCCAGCGAGCGCTCTGGCGTGCCCAAGCCGCGACGCTGCTCCCGCTGCTAGATCAACAGCGGGAACGCGTGCTGGCTTGGCTCGACCGTCAGGGGCATGCACAACGTCTGCGCCAGGAGGCCCGTGGTGACCTGATCGAAATCGCGGACCTCTGGTACTACATGCGCAAGCGAGCCGGCATGGACAAACGCCCGCAGATGGCCCTGGTGACGTGGCTGCGCGACGCACGGAACGACGTGGCTCACCTCAAGTGCCTGGACGAGGAGCGACTCCAGACGGGGCTGACCCTAATCGCCGAGACGCCCCTGTAGACCAACCGACCGGTCGCGCTCAAGCCGGCGGCTCCCCGCACGTCAAGGCATGACGGGCGTCGCTCGCCTTACGGACTGGCATCGGCGGCCAATCGCTGCCTCTTGTTGGCCGAGGTCGAGCAGCGAGGCATGCACGCCTCCACCGCGTAGGCGCATTCAGCCCTCGGTTTGGGCGAGGCAGCAGGCCAGGACCCGTGCTGCGCCCGCGTCGCGGAGTGCCTTGGCACAGGCGACCAGGGTGCCGCCCGTGGTGGTGATGTCGTCGACCAACAGCACAACCCGGCCGCGGACCCGGTCCGCCTGGCGCCCTAACGTGAATGCCTCCTGGGCCGCCTGCCGGCGCTCCTCGCGGTGCAGCTTCTTCATTTCGATGTGCGCCTTGTCGGGCCGCCACATCAGCGCCTCCGGTGCCTGTGGCATGGCGAGCATGCACTGAACGCCGCTGGCGAGCTCATCGGGGAGGCTGGCCATCCGGTTGGCGTAACGCGTCGGGTTCGGCGGCACGGGCACGACCATCTCGGCCGCCTTCGGCAGATCGGTGATCTCGATGAGATACCGGCAGAAGTACCCCACGGCCAGCCGGTAGATCGCCTCGCGTTCGGCCTCCTCCTCCGGCGGGGCCTTGCTCATCCTCAGGTACTGCGACCACGGCGCCTCGGCGCGGTTCCCCCAGGCGTAGTACGCACCGCAGGCGTAGACCGCGTGCACGTCCGGGCGCAGTCGGTTCGGGCGCAGCCAGGACGGAGGCGGCACCTTCGCCGCGATGACGCTGAAGCGCGCCTCGGGCAGGAGCGGTTCCCGTCTCCGCAGCAGCCCGAGCCGCTCCTGACGCGCCGGGGTGGGCTCGTACCGCGCGGCCTCGGCGGCAGCGTCCTCCGCCGCTCCCCACCGCCGGGCGTTCACGTGCTCCCGCGAGAGCGCGTCCTGACAGGCCGCCGCCAGCGCCGCTGGTCGATCGGCGGGAGCAAGCGCCTCTAGCCACTGCCATGCCGCGGCGGCGTCGCCACCGGCCAACGCGGTCGCCGCTTGAGCCACCGACAGGGCCACCAATGACGCGGTCATGTTGGCGAACCTATGCCGCAGTGCACGTGCGGGTCTCGACCCCTTCAGTGCGTCTCGCCCAGCCGCGTGACGAGAGTCCGCTCCCACGATGCCTTGTCGTGGTCTGTCGCCCTGGCCGCACATGGCGATTCTTTTGGGTCAGAACCGGCCGTCAATCGGTCCAGCGCTGGAAGCCCCACGGCAAAATCGTGGTGTGGCAGACGACGGCATGGAGGCGGAGTCCGTATCCGCAGAGTCCCTCTCGGGGCAGTCGCCCTCGGCAGAGCCTCCCACGGCGTCCCCACCCGCGGAGCCCCGGGCGACAGAGCCCCCCGCGACAGAGCCCCCCGCGACAGAGCCCCCCGCGACAGAGCCCCCCGCGACAGAGCCCCCCGCGACAGAGCCCCCCGCGACAGAGCCCCTCCCGGCAGAGTTTCTGCTGGAGCTCCGCCGGGCTGCGCAGCGGTTCCTCAGCCCTTGGACGGACGAAGTCCGCTTCGAGGATCTGTCGCCTGCGAGAACCAAGGCCGTGCGTGCCGCCGCGGACGATCTTGTTCGACTCGTTCAGTCTGCTCGAATCGCAGGCGCCGACGCCCCCCCGACTACAAAGCACGCTCCTAGGCGCCAGAGGCGATCAGTCGAGGACGATCTCGCCCGTGTGTCGCCCGAGCTGGAGGCTCAGGTCGGGGTGACGCATGATCGACTGACGCTGCTGTTCATACTCGACGGGCTCAAGGGATTCGGCCCTCAGAAGTTCAAGGCCCTCCACGACCATGCCGTGGATGTCGAGGCAGTGGTGCGGAACCCTGAGCATCTCCCGCTCCCTGGCAAGACCGGCGACCAACTGCGACAGGCCCTTGCCGGGCTGACCGATGCCGAGCGTGTGCTCGCCCACGACCGCGCCGCTCGGCAACTGGTCAGCGCGGCCGACCGCGGGGCGCAGATTCTCACCTACGACCATCCCGCCTACCCACGCAAGGTCTTCGTCAGCAACAACCCCGTCCCCGTGCTGTACGCCCGCGGTGACGTCCAGGCCTGGAACGGGGGCAAGGCCGTGGCGTGCGTCGGCTCGCGGAACATCAGGGAGCCGTACTCCGGGCTGCAGAGCCGGTTCGCCGCCCACGCAGCGGGCGCCGGTGCGGTGATCGTTTCAGGGTTTGCGTTGGGCGCCGACACGGTCGCTCATCGAGCCGCGGTGGAAGCCGGCGGCGCCACGGTCTGCGTCATGCCGGGCGGGCTCGACCGTCCCTTCCCCCCAGAGAACAAGGAGCTGTTCGAACAGCTCGTGAAGACGCCGAAGGTTGCGTTCCTGAGCGAGTTCCCGTTCGGCACGGGCGCGTCCGGGATGAATCTCCGCAAGCGCAACAAGCTCATCGTCGCCGCCGCAGCTGGGGTGTTCATCGGGCAGAGCTCCAGCGACGGCGGCGCCATGAACGCCTTCCGCTTCGCCCTCGAGCAACGCAAGCCGGTCGCGACCTTCCTGTCGGATGGCACCGGCGACACGAGCGGGAACCAGCAGATCGAGGCGGAGACCAAGGTGCCGACGGTGGCCTTCCCGACCGAAACCAATCCGGAGGCCTGGGACGCATGGCTGTCTCGGCTCTCCTGATCGATCTCGACGGCACGCTCTGGGACAGCGCCCCCTGGTACGCCTCCCTGCTGGAACCAGATGACCGGAGACGGCGTCAACGGCTGGCGGAACAGCTCCGCGACTCGTCGGCCGGGCTCCGGGCCGCTCCCCTCCTACGCGAGCGATACAGCGCGGCCGGCTTCACGACGGCCTGCATGCAGAGAGGTGCCCGCCTGCGCCTCTACCCGGGTGCAGAAGAGGTTTTGCGCCGGCTGCGCCGGCGGATCGCGCTTGGGGTGGTGACCAGCCTGCCGGGCTGGATGACCCATCCCATGCTCGCCGCCCACGGGCTCGACGACCTGTTCACGGTCGTTCAGACGGCAAAGTGGGGCGTGCCCTCCAAACCGCATCCGGCCGGGATCCGCCACGCCGTCGCGGCGCTGGCAGTGCCGCCCGCCGACGTCGTCTACCTCGGCGACGCCCGGACTGATCTGGCGGCCGCGATGGCTGCGCCGGTTCCCTTTCGCTGGGCCGCTTGGGGCTATGACGAGATCCTCACCCCGGTGGACCGGGCCAGCAGCTGGATGGACGTGGGAGAACTGGCATGAAGTGGGTCTACAAGATCTGGGGCGGGTACGACGGTTTCCGGCCGTCCCAGATCCCCGCCCGGATGCTGCCCGGCGGCGAACTGAATCTCGGGTGGGCCAGGTACGCCGACGTCGCCGAGCCCGGCGATGACGTCTGGGTGTGGTTCCACGAGGGCAACCGCTTCACGCCTGGGGTGTACGTCAAGGGCATCGTCGAGTCGATCGACCCCGTCGCGCAGCAGATCGTGTTGCAGACCCAGGAGTGGAGCGACGCCCATCCCCTGACCACGTCCGACGAACATGCCGTCCTCGCAGGTGTGGTCGCGCCGCGCAACCGGCAGGTGTTCGTCCTCCCCGAGGACTTCCGCCGCTTCGAGCACTGCACAGCCGCACTGACGGGAGCACCCAGCTGCGCCGCGCGGCGCTGCGACCACTGCACCCACTGGGCCGACCTGCCGCAGATCAAACCTACTCACGTCTACATGCCCGAGCTGATCGAGGACGACTTTTCGGCGTTCGCCCCGGCGTACTGGGTCATCGCCAACCGCTCGTACGGCTGGAACAACAGCTACAGGCTCCGTCCGGGGATTCACGCCACCAACAGGATGTTCTACCGCTTCAAGACAGGCGAGGCCGCACTTGCCTACCCCTTGGCCAAGGGGATCGTGGCGGCCCTCGCTAAGCAGCGCCTCCTGGAAGCGGACGCTATCGTGCCCGTGCCGCTCAGCCCGGAGAAGATCGCATCGGGGGAGATCCACCGGACACTGCTGTTGTCTCGGAGCCTCGGTCGGCTCATCCAGGTCCCCGTGATCGACGGCCTGGCGCTCACGGCTCCTAAGGGGAAGCGCGCCGCGCAGAACGCCGGCGAGAGCTTCGAACAGTTCCGCGAGGACTACTCGGCGCTGCTCTCGGTCTCCCCAGACCTCGCGGCCCTGGAACGGATCATCGTCGTCGACGACGTCTGCACGTACGGAAACACCCTGGCCGCTGTCGCGGCCGCGTTGCGCGCCGCGGGTGTCGAAGCGGAACTGGTCGCGGCCACCGCCGGCCAGATGACCGTTCGGGACGCGATCGCGGACGACCGGGCCCTGTTCCAGCCGTCACTGACCGAGATGTCGAACTAGCGACACAGGCCCGACCGGCTCACCGCAGGAGCGCGGTGCCGACTCATTTACGCGAGCCGTCGCGTGATTCGTCCGGACGGGCCGTTCCCACAGATCCCTGGATCAGCCCACAACCCATCGGTCAGTCGTTGCCGGTATCCGATCCAGCCGTCGTCGAGGCCTGTGCGGGGACGTCCACCCAGAGGGCTCCCCTACCGCCGAATTCCGCGTAGGGGTCGACGAGGTGAGTGCCGATGATCCGCGCCGCACGCTGGGTGAGAGGTGACTGCAGATTCGGCGGCTCCAGCTCGAAGACCAGCTTGCCGTCCTCGACGGTGAACGATCGGTCCCTCAACGGCCATGCCGCCAAGACCACACGTTTGCCCTTCGCTCCGGACGTCGTCGCCACGACGAACTTGGGCCGGATCGATTTTGGAGCCGCCATGGCACCTTGGAGTGTCCGACCGCTCGTTCGGCTGTAGGACCGGGAACCCTTGTCCCACCATCTCGAGGCGCGCGCGCGGATCACCGGCTCCGTCAGCCCTACTCCGATTGCACCCCGATCGTCGAGGCGATCGCGGGTCAGGTTCACCAGGACGAAGGGTGCGCCCAGCGTGCCGGCCAGCTGTTGGAAGGTCTGTTTCGCTCGGTATGGGAGCTCGGTGACCCCGGGCAGGAAGTCACGAACGTGGTTGAAGAAGCTGGTCCATGGCGCCGCTAGGGAGTCGCCGACCGAATTCAACTGCTCCAGCCCCGCCGCAACGGCGAGCGCGTTGGCCGCTGAGATGAAGGGTTGGCTCACCTCTACCCAAGTAGCGTCATCGGGAAGTTGGCGTTCGGGCCCCATGCCCAGGTAGTCGACCGACAGCAGGCGATAGGCCGTGCGTGACCCAGGGTCACCCTCGACGGCCCCATGTGCCCAAGCCAGGCGAAGAACCTGTCCGTTTGGCCCATCGGAAGCCGGTGAAGCGTCCACCTGTACCGGAGCGAACAGGTCATTGCCGGTGCTCTTGTTGCAGGTCGCCGAGCGCAGGCCCTCGTCCCACAGCAGCACCTCGATGAGCAGCCTCTCGGCATTTGCGAGGTCCTCGAGGTTCGGCTCGGGAAGCGGGAGTATGAGGAGACGAGGCCAACGTCCTTCGTTGACCGTCGTCCGCACCGCCTCGTTCAGAGTCGCGTTGTGCGTTCCAAACCAGTGATTCAACGCGCGCGCGGGCGTCGTAGCCTGTCCGGCATAGCGAGTGGCACCCGCCTCGACGATGTAGAGGTAGTCCGTTCGCGTCACCACACCGAGTGTCTACACGATCCGCGGGACAGCACCGTTGAGTCATCGACGGGGTGTCGTTGCAGGTGATCGTGGCTATGGCGTCTTCATCGTTGTCTGAGCATCGGTCTTGTTGGAGGTAGGCCAGAAGTTGGCCCCGCTGATGCCGTGCATCAGGGCACGTATCGGCGATGGCGACGTTCACCTTGCGTCCGGACAGATGGCTGAGGCCGTGAGGACGGCCCCGGTGCGGCCAGCGGCGATGCAGCCCACCCCTGATGGGACATGACGGGAAGCACCAAGCCAGCCGCGCTTCCTGCCCGGCCGTAATCGCCGCATCCACATTTCGATCGCACGGCCAAGGACGTGTTCCCCATACCGCTGCATCGTGAAGGCGGATCCTTGAAGATGGCTCCCTCAGGAGTGCTGTCTGACACGAACTGAGCTCGGCCGGAGCCGTTGCTACGACACCCACGACCTTGCTCCGCCCGTCCAAGCGGTCCCGTCCGGCTCACCGGATACAAGGTCGTTACTGGTTAGCCCTTAGCGGGCCGGTGGGGCTCAAAGAACCCAGGATCAACACCAGGGTAGTGCTACGCCCGCGATGATCCTGTGCAACCTTCTTGCACGACCCGCTAGCCCGTCGGACGAGGCATCCGGAACTGCAGGAGCCGTGCGAGCCACAGCTATTCAAGGGCCCGGGTGCCCCCACCCGCGAGCGATCGGCCATGAAAATGTCAGGCGCGGACCCCCCGGCGAATCAGTCCGCTCGGTTCATGGGTGGTCGTGGGCGATGAGGAAGTGCAGGACCTCGCGAAGGCTCTGCAGGATCCACCGTGAGGCAGCCGGCGCCACCGATCGCGACGCGTGATTGGTCGGCGGTGGCGGACACAGCAGACAGACCCCCTCCCAGTGCCCGCCGAAGAGCTCCGCGGCCCAAGCGGGGAGCCGGCGGGTTGCAGCTACGCCATCGTCACTGACGAAGTTGCCGCCCGTGAGGGCGAGGACGACAGCGAGGCTGTCAGGGTCGTAAGCCATCGAAATCCTTGTTCGTGCGCACACGGTGGCCAGCCGTGTCACGGCCCGAAGTTGCCTCGGCACAGTCCCCTGCCGCCAACCGGTCCACTACCTCCTCGCCGGACTGCTCGCCGTGCCTATCCCGACGGTTCCGTTTGGCGGCGACGCCGCTGCCCCAGTGGGGCCGGCGATGTCCGCGCTGCGTGTATTATGCTGTCAGCATCATACCTGATGCACGGGAGGTTGCCATGAGGGTCCACGAGCTGGTGCCCGAGGTCCTCTCTGCCATGTCGGACAAGAGCCGTCCCACCTATGCGCGCGGCATTCGCCTGCTCGACGCGGAGCTGGGTGGATACGAGCTAGCAGATGTCCGGCTCACCGACCTGGAGCGGCTGCGCGACCGGCTTCAATCGGAGGTCGGCGTGGCGACGGTGAAACGCGCCCGCGCTGTTGGTCGCCGGTTGCTCGCGTATGACCCCGATGCCCACGGCAAGGGCGCTGCCGAGAACTTCGTGCGCGCCGCCAGGTTCTTCTTCCGCTACGCGTGCAAGGCCGGTCTCTTGTCGCAGTCCCCGGCCATTGAGCTCAAGCCCCCACGACGCCGGCGAGCCCCTGAGCGCCCCTTGACCGAATCGGAGCTGATCCAGATCTGGGACGTGGCAGTCCACACGGGCAAGGATCCCCAGTTGGACGAGCTACTACTCACGTTCCTTCGCCACACCGCCGCTCGACGAGAGGGATGCCTCAACCTTTCGCTGGACCAGCTCCACCACGATCGCCGCAGCATCACGCTGACTGAGAAGGGTGGGGAGGCGCGCGAACTGCCGCTGGCCGCGTGGATCCTGGTTCGACTCGACAGCCTGGCTCGCGCCCGTGGCGCGGTGGGTCCTGGCTCCTCCGTCTTCCGGTACCGGACCGGTGCGCCCCTTACACGGCGCCACTTCAATGCCCTCTTCGACCGCATCGACCGGCACCTGGGCTGGACGGAAGCTCTCGACGTGGCGACCCACTGGATCCGACACACGACCCTTGCCGACATCGCAGCCGTCTCCGACATCCGGGTCGCGGCCGCCTTCGCCGGCCACGCTCCTGGATCACTGGGTGTGATTGGCCGCTACACGCAAGTGACGTTCGAGGACCTCGTCGCGGCCTACGAGAGGGTGTTCGGCCCCCGTGGCTGAGCCGGACGACACTGTGGACACCCCTGTGGCCAAGGCGCTCAGGCAATGGCTCGCCTGGCCGGAAATCCTCGCCGACCCGCTACAGACCGCTGCCGAGGGCGTGTGGACGCGTGCCGACGAGATCCTGCCAGGAGTGCTGTTCCGGCCGGGGACCATCGTGATCGCCGCATGGGGCGAGACCATCTGGCATGGCCGCGTCCACTGGGACTACTCCGAGATCGATCTCCTCTGGGTGGAGAGCGTCGGGGAGCCGATCACTGTTCCCGACCCGGCGGTCGCCTACGACGTCGAGGCCCTCGCCACCCGGATCGCGGATCTGGCCGCCGAGCGCTTGGCCCACTCGGAGCGTTCGACGAGTGCGGCACGTGGGGCGGTACGAGAGGCGGCGAGCGCCTCCCTCGAGGGTGTGATGGCCGACTTCCGAGCGACGCTGGCCGAGGCCGTCGCCGCCGGCCGACGTGACCGCGCCGCTGCCCGTGACGCACTAGGTCTGCTCAACGACCTACCGGCGAAGCAGCGTCAACGCATCCTGGGCGCCCCCGCCGCCTCCGGCCTCTTCCGCTTGGCCCGACTGGCTGCCCCGCCGGGCCGAGAGCACTGATTGGCGGCACTACGCTGCCCGAGTGGCCGCCAACGAGGAGCCCGACTCCCGAGACGACGGGCTGTTGTGGCTGGCCCAGCGCCTGCGATCGATCCGCGCCACCCAGGGGATCGACCTGGCCGTAGCAGCGGAACGAAGCGGCGTTTCCTATCCCTATCTGGCGCAACTCGAGCGCGGCGTCGGGAAGCAACCGACGCTGTCGACGTTGGACGCCATTGCGCGCGGATACGGCCTCCTTCTGACCGAACTCCTGGACGGCGTCTATCCCTACGGCACCCGCCAACGCCCCCAGCGGCGACCGGTTCAGGTTCCCGACCGCCGGTCGCTGCGGTCTCGCCAGCCCTGAAGATCCCGGCCGAGCCTACTAGGACCTCCCAGTGAGCGGGCCCTCACCGGAGCGCCAGCTGCTCCCATGCTGCAGGCCCCGCGAGCACGACCAGTTCGCGGCGCCACGCCTCGGCCAAGTGGTCGCCAGCGCGGACGCTCTCGATGAGCTCACTGAGGGAGATCTCGTAGATCTGGGCGGCGTTGCCGGTCATCGCCTGCACGGCGGTGCGTAGCCTCTCGACTTGTTCCGACCAGGCGACGGCTGGCGGCGTGCTAGCACCGTCGAGCGGACTTGGGACGTCGTCGGGGCGGACCAGGAGTAGGTCGATGTCGCTGTCGGTAGCACCGTCCCCACGAGCGGCCGATCCGAACAGCCCGGCCAGGGCCGGTGCCGGGTACCAGGCGGCGAGCAGGCCGCTCAGACGGGTGCGCAACTGCTGAGGCATGCCGACCAGCGTCTCGACCGCGGGCCAGGCCAGGTGGGTGCGGTTGGCGGTGTAGAGGCACGCGGCCCCGGCGGTGGTCACGCATACGAGACCGTGATCGACGAGCCGATGCAGGACGCGGCGTACGCCTGGTTCACTGCCGCGGCTGGCCAGCCGCGCGATCTCTCGCCCGGTGAGTGGTCGCGTGGTACCCGCCAGGACACGCAGGACCGGCCCGTCGAGAGTCGGCACGACGGCCCGCAAGGGAAGACTGAGATCCACGCCAGTCCCTCCAGGTGTCGTCGCGGACAAAAACAAAAGTACGCACCTCGATCACAAAGTACGCATTGCGTCCCGCCTGAGGCTGACCTGGCGCTTTTTCGATGCGAGAGGACCGACCGCGGGGACCTGCCCGCCTGGGTCCGCCGTGTAGGAGCCAGGCGGCCGGCGGCGCGGCACCTTGGACGACCTTTCAGGGACTGGCTTGTTTCCGGCTCGCCCCCTGGCTCCCAGGGCGCGGCCACTCGCCCTGGGAGCCAGCGCCTAGGAACGATAGGTCTCCCCACCCACACTGGACTTGCACTGCGCCGAGACTCGGGATCCCTTCGGGTCGGTTACTCCGTCCGCTTCTGGATCGGTTGGGCGGACCGACACTCCCGCGCTCGGCCTACGGGCGGTTGTCCCGCGGACCGGGTTGAGAGCCGCGCAGACGGATCGGCGGTTCGATGCCCTCCTCAGGCTCCTCGCGCCGGCGGTCCTCGCGCAGGGCCCGGACCACGTCGCCGAGGGGGGCGTGCCCTCCGCCGCGCTTGCCTATCCGGTCCAACACCGCGTCCGGACCCGGCTCAGCGGGTTCACTGTTCCTCTCCGCCATTCACCCAGTGTGCGCTCGCGGCGATCGGCACGGCTCCGCGCCGGTCCCGGCACCCGCGCCGCCTCGGTAATCTCTCGCGGGGGTCTGAATCCTTGGCAGGACCTGCACGCGCGACCTCGCCTGCGGGGGCAGGAGCGGGCGAGGCGATGCGCCCCACGCGCAGGACCGACCGGCAGCCCGACCGGCGTCGCTCGTGGGCGGAGGGGGCAGCGGCACCTAGCCACGCTTCCGGCGTCTGATCCGGGGCTTTCCCGAGCGGGGACCCATGGCCACGAAATTCAACACCGATCTCTTGACGCAGCGTATAAAAATCGCATATCCTTGCCTGTTTGACGGCTTCCGCCTGGCTTGCTACTGTGCGGCCGGAGGCGGACATGCAGGTCATCGACACAGATGTGGTTTCGCGGCGTCCTCGGCCCGCGACGATGCCGGGGCACCGAGAGGACGGGTGCTAGGTGGCGGCACCGACGAGACCCCCGATGGCCGCGCAAGTAACCAAGGGGCCGCGCTTTCGTCTGCCCCAGACCGTGACACCGTCCCACCCGCTGTACGTGGCGGCAATCGGCCCGGGATGGTGCGAGTTGACTGATCAGCAGTCGCACAGCCTGCCGGACGGCGCGGTACACGTGAGCGAGCGGCGACGCTGCTCGCTACCTGAGCACCGCGCCTATCACCTGCGGTGGGCCGTGCCGAACGGGGTGCCCGTGCTGGCGGCCAGCGCTGCGACGGCAGGCGGCCATCCCCGAATCCTGCTGGTGGAGCTGGCCTTGGCAGTCGAGGCCCTGCGCCACGAGGGAGCCCACCCACCGCTCCTGATAGCGGACGACTGGGTTCCGACTTCCTGGGCAGCACTGTGAGGACCGTGGCATGCGTGCCTGCGCGTGCCTGCGCGTGCACACGCAGGGCCGGGCGCCGGCACACGTCTACGGCGCATGACATGCGCGCCCTCAGCGGTGCCGGGACTGGATCGCCGCACGAGGCGGCGCCGGTGACATGCAGTTGGCCGGAGAGGTGGGGCGCCTGCACCAACCCCGTCGCGGCCGCCAAGGGCGGTGGCCAGACGCCGCAGTACTGCAATCAAGTCGTGGGCGAGGTGTTGCACAACCCACAGAAGGCCAGGGACGGCCGGGTACGCGAGGCGCGGTCGCTCGTCGGCCGGATCGGCGGATCCCTGGAGCAGATCGCGCGGGAGGTCGCACAGCCGCAGGACCGACTGCAGCAGACGCTCGAACTCCTGCCCGCCTTCACCGCTCCACTTGCCAGGCGCTCACCGCGGTGACCGACGTACTGGCGGCGCTACATGCCGCCTCGACGATCTGCAGGATGGGGAGAGCGTCCAACTGTGGGTTGCGGCCGCACAGGCGGAGGCTGAAGCGGCGCGGGCCGAGCCGCCTATCCGAGATCCTCGTGCCAACAAATCACTGGTAGGGAGACGTCCACGCTTCGGGACTGCAACTCACTGATCGTCGGGTCTGAACTTGGATGCGCCCCACGAAGCTCGGCCCGCACCTGAATGTCTGCCTGTTGGATCAGGTCCTTTGCGGTCTGCGTTATTCGGCCGCGGACCGCAAAGTGGTACTCATGAACCTCGCCCTGACGGATCGCCTCCTTGACGCCCTCTAATTGGCTCCGTAGATCTTCTGAGGGTCCGAAGGCGCGTGAGTAGTTCTTCGAATCGATGCCGATTTTGTGGCCATCGCCCTTTACCACCAGGATGTCGGCCTCGACCGTCCTTCGCCCCGGCGCAGAAGGGAGTTTCTGGCCAAAGATCAACTCATCCGATCCCTGATTGATGCGAACAGGATTGCCGCCGTTCCCTGGCGTTTTAGCCTCGTCGATGAAGCGTGAGGCTGCAATGATCTCATATGCGTATCCATGAACTTGTCCGCTTCCCGCCACGGTTGACACCCACACTGTTCCTCCGTGCCCTCTTGACGATCGACCGAGTTCGAGGCCAGCGATATGCTCCGTTGCAATTCCGGGCGCGTGTGAGGTGACGGCCTGAATTTTCTCCATCGCAGCAGGCAGTTCATCTCTCAAATATTGGGGGATTGCTGCGTTTCGGAGCGCAGGCTCCAGGAGCGCGGCGATGTCGAGAGGGACCGCGCGGGACGCAAGTACTGCATCGACGGCAGACATCGCACTCCGGCTAGGCGCCTTCACCTCCCCCTGCCATACGGACTGTTCACCTGAAGAAGTGGTAGCCGAGGGGGGCCTCATTCCGAGATTGATGGGTGCAAGTCGGTCGAGCACAGACGACGGTCGCTCCTCGATCGAGGACCGCTGTCCCGCGTACTGACCCTGCTGGTCGATCTCGGCCTGCCTGATCTTGGCCGTATCGAGCAACTTGCCGACCTTCTGCTCCAGTGCACGGACGGCACGGTCCCGTGCCTGCCTGTCGCCGCCGCTTCGTCGGACTTCCAGCAGCGCTCGCTGGGCATCGCGCAGCGCTGAGGAGATCTCTGACTTGGAACTCGCCGACGCGATGGCACGCTCCGCCTCCTCGACGCTCGCCTGACTGCGGGCGCGCTGCTGGTCGGCAATCGCGACGCGCTGCGCCTGGTCGATGGTCCGAGCGATACCCTGCAGCCCATGGCTGACAGCATTGGCGTAGGCGGCCCGATGCGACCCTCCGCCGGCTAGAGCAACCCGTCCGAGTAGGCGCACGGTCCTGGCAGACACGTCGTGGTTGCCGCAGGCCATGAAGTGTCCCCTCGCCGTCGCGAAGCAGCCTCGGTGCCCAGTCGACAGCAAACCGTCACCGGCCACGGGGCGTTACACCCGATTCATAGCACGCGATGCTTGCAGTAGTCACCCATCGCCAGGCAGGCTCGGCTTCCGCTGCACGAGTTGAGGCAGCGTCTGACGGATTCGTTCGCAAGACGTAGGATCGCGGGGGCACTGTGACGCATCCGATGGGCGCGAGCCTCGCGCTGCGCGACCACTTCCATGCGCGAGGACTAAGCGCACCTCCGCGGTTCTTGGATATCTACGAGTCAGATCTTCCCAGTAGACTGCAAGGCGTCTTGTGTGTCCCCGGTCCGGCCTCCCAGCCGATGACCATCGCGTGGGCTGAGTCAATAATCGAGACCAGCAGATGGCCACCCCACCGAAACCTAGTCCCATTTCTAGCAGTCGACGAAAAGTCCTTTGCCTGCGTCGTAGTGTCGGACGCCGACGGCCCAAAGCTCCCCGGACATGGCTCCGTGGTGCGCTGGCATCTCGACACACAGAGAGATGATCTACAGGCCGCTGTCCTGGACTTCGATGCACTGCTGTACGCCGAGTCGGTAGCCGAGGAGTTAGAGGCGCGGGACGCTGGGCTCTATCGCATGCTCGACGAGGTTGGGCCGGCGTACGAGTTGCAGTATCTCGAAGCCGACAAACGGCCGCGCGATTTCGTGATCCGCCCCGTGCGCATTGCCTGCCAGAACGTGATCGTAGGACTTGCGGCCTTCGCCCACGAGCCCTCGATCGACGGCATGTCGGTCTTGGCGTGGCAGACCTGCGAAGTGCCGCATGTTGCCACGCATGAGGCCAACCGAGCACTGGCCGCATTAATGCTGTGCGACGCGTTCGCAAGCGGTGGCACGATGGAGATCCGGTTCGATCGACCGGCTAATCTCACGGCCCACGGGATCACTGCGAAATCGGGTGAACGCGTCGACGTCGACGTGACCTACCGCGGGCATCCCGAGGGCGGCAGAGTGCCGGCAGGTCTCCGGCGCTACGGTCGGTCGGTCGGTGTCTTCCTGGGCATGGATGACATCCATGCCATCTCACCGCGTGAGGCGCGCGACCTGTTCCTCGCTGTCACGCCGATGCCGGCCGATCTTGGAGCCCGGGTCCATGAGGCCTACCGGCGAGGAGTGGCCAGCCCGGAACGCCTGTGTTTTGTGCTGCTCTCGCAGATCTGGCGTGAGCCAGAGCTTGACTTCATGCTCGCCGTCTCGGACCGCACTGGTTCAATCTTGCGTGGAGGCGCGGATTGGCGGTGCCGAGGTCAACGACAAGCCGAGTCGGAGATCGCCCGGGCGGCGTTAATGATCGGCATGCTCTACCGTCGACTCGATACGAAGGACGGGGCCGGAGACACCTCTAGTCCGGCGCGCGTACTCGAGGACAACCGGGTTGGCGTCACCTGGCAGATTTTGCCCGATGTCGCCGCAATCCGCTTCTTTGGCGTGCGCGCCGGGCCGGTGCCTTGGCAGCCGCCTCTGTCCAATGGGCGCGCCGCGATCGAAGGAGCAGCTACCATTACCGTCCTACCGCGCGCGATTCTGGACTCGACGACGTTGCACATGGCTTCGGAATTGGCGCGCGAGGGCCTCGTCGCGGTGGTTACCCCGTCGGACAGCGATAGTGATCCAGACGAGGCGAACCGCGCAGGGGTCCTCCTGCTGCGCTGCCCGGACCGTCTCGGCGAACTCGATCAGGCCATCGAACGCAAGCTCTTGAGCGCAAGGATCTCCAGGGCATGAGCGTCGAGCGCAGCATTCTGGTGCGTTTGCCAGTCGATCAGCTAGGGATCCGGACGTTGGTGGGAGACATCCGTTCAGCAGCGGCCCGAGTCGGCAAGGCGTTACCGGGCGAGCGCACCGACATCATCCGATACGAGGGTCTGTCGAGCCGACTGGAGCAAGCCGCGCGGCGGCACTTGGCGCGTGCCGGTGCGCAGTACGTCGAGATCGACATGATCGATGCGCCTGGCGATTCGGTGTTCGACCGAGACGACGCAGACCGGCTGCCCGCTGGCGCCGACGCGGCCAGAGCCTGGCTCACGGCGGGCGACGTCGCCGTCGAGTTGCGCGACCCGTTCGCCTCGGGTCAAACCGTCCACAGCGCGTTCGCCGCCCCGGCGCCGGAACCCGAAGACCCCTGGGAGGCGTTCGACGACCGCGGTCGGCCGCTTTTCGGCACCGCCGCCATCGCCGCGCGCTTCCGCCAGCAGGCCCAGGCCGCAGTCGACGGCGAGGACGGGGCGGCGCTCAGTCCCAGTGGTGTTTCGAACCGCGTATTGACCGAAGGCCTTCGCGAGTTTGTGGCTCAGGCTGGTACGCCTGCCTGGGTTCCGGTCATCTACAGGGATGGCTCGGCCGGCCCAGCCTTCCCGCTCCGTTCTGTGGCGCTCCGGGACGAGATCCCGGTTGGCTGGCGCACGCACCGGTTCGCCCTGCTCTCGATCCGGCACACCGAGATGGATGTGGAGGTCGACGGCGCATGGTTCCGCAACACGGACATCTCCCGTCCGCGGCCTGCTGGACAGACCGATGAATTGGCATACAAGCTGTCCCAAACGCAGCTCACCAAGGTGTGCGAGTCGGGCCCGGCGCTGATCTACCTGTATCAGACGGGGCTGGATACGGCCATCCTCGGGTTCTACCGCGCAGTGACAGAGCACCTCATGAGTCGTCCGGACAGCCTGGCTGTTGTGCCGATGTTCTTCCGCCGCCGGCGTGAGGGCGCGGCCGTGGATCGGTCAGTCGGCGGGTACGAACCGCAGTCGACCTTTGTGGAGGGCACGCCGTGGACAATCTGACGCCGCCGCCGCAGTCCGCCGAGGCTCCCACTACGCTGCGCGAAGTTCGCTGCAAGGACTGTCTCAAAGAGCGTGCCCGCGGCACTTCGCTGGATCCAGAAGCGCCGAAGTCGGAAGCCGATGAGCATTTCGAGTACAACGAGGCTTGGGCGCAGCGCCTGCTCGAGCGGGGTGGCAGCCGCACGGACCGTTGCACCCGCCATCGACGGCTGCACAACAAGGCTATCCAGGGGCTGGCGGTCGCGTACATCGACCTGAAGACCATAGGCGAAGTCGTCGACCGCGACTCCCCCATGGGGGCCCTCGGCGGGCTTGGTCCGCTGCCGGACGTGCACACGCCGATCCCAAAAGAGCCGAGAATTCCGTTCTCGAAGTTCGGCATGAAGGACCACCACGTCCGCGAGATCTTCCAGAAGATGACCGACCCGAACAAACGAGTGCTCGTCTTGAAGGCGGGCACAGGAACCGGGAAGTCTACGTTTGGGCCCTTTCGGCTTCTCGTGCCGCCGGAGGGGGTGGATTTCAGCTTCACAGACCGCGGCCCGATAGTCGTGACTGAGCCGCGCGTTCAGGCGACGATCGGCGTGGCGCGCTACGTCGGGGAGCGCCTGGTTATGGGCTGCCCGCTGATGGAATGCAGCGTGCATGGCTCGTTCAACCCCAGGGCGCACGTTGATGATCCGAATGCGCCGGCCGGTCCATCCTGCCCGGATGAGGAGTGCACCCGGCCGCACGTCGGTGACCATCCGGGCCCCAAGCAGGAGGACCCGGCGTGCGTCGGCCAGGCAGGCCACGCGGTCGATTGCGCCTGCTGCACTGTGTCAGACTGCGCCCGCCACATCGGACCGGGTTACCGGGTGGGCTATCAAGTAGCGGGCGACAAGAATCACGATGACGCCTGCGAACTCGTCTACGTTACCGATGGCACGATGATCAACTGGTTACGCGAGGGGCGCCTCGCCAATATCGGCACGGTCATCGTCGACGAAGCGCATGAACGCAGCACCAACATCGACTTCATCATGGGGTACCTGCGGCGCGAGATTGACCGCTACCCGCACCTTCGCGTGATCATCACCAGCGCCACCTTCGATGTCGACTTCTACGAAGACTACTTCGGCGGCCCCGAACGCGTCCACAAGATGGATGTCCCCGCGGAGAAGACATTCGGCTTCGGGGCTCCCCTATTCCCCATCACCAACGGCGTCCTCGAATGCGGCTGCGAGCGGGACAGGCGTGGGGCACTGCCACACCCCGAAACCAGCGATTTCGACGAATGGCTACGGGAGCATTGGCCGGAAGCCAACCGTATCGGGCCGGTACCCGACGACGGCTCTCCGGCCGAGGACCTGTGGGAGACGACAGCCAAGCTGCACGATCTCCGCTTCCCCAAGCCGCTGCCGATGCCTGAATGGCAGGTCGACATCTCCAATCAGGCCAAGACGCGACTCGGGCGCGATCTCGCCGAACACGTCGTCACGCTGGCGAATGCGCTCGATGAGCGACAGATCTGGGGAGACATCCTTGCCTTCCTCCCCAATCAGAAGCTAATCGACGACGCGGTCTGTCAGATCGAGTCGCGCGTCGACCCCGACAATGCGGACGTCTTCGCGCTGATTCAGTCCGCATCCACCGAACAGAAGCAAGCCGCCCTCGAATCGCGACCACGGGGCTCCAAGCGAAAGATCGTCGTATCGACCAACTTGGCCGAAACCTCCCTGACAGTGAGCGGCGTGCGCTTTGTCGTGGACTGCGCGTTAACAACCCAAGGGGCGTGGGACCCAGTACTTGCGTCGAAGTCTGTTCCTACCACGCTGCACAGCCAAGCGGGCGTGCGCCAGCGTTGGGGACGCGTCGGACGTGACGCGCCCGGCTGGGTCTTCCCGCTCTACACCAGGTCGCAGTTCGATCTTCTGCCGCGTGATACACCGCCCGGCTCCACTCGGGATAACCTCGAACAACTCGTCATGAAAGCCAAGGCGGGAGGTATAGACGACGTCACGAGCTTCAAGTGGCCCGCGGCGCACCGCTTCGGCGACCTCGACGAGAGCGCTCTCAACGCGATCGACATTTTCGAAGCCGAGCTTCGGCGCGCCGACAAGGCACTCGTCACCAATGGAAGCGTCGACGCTGACGGACACCTAACGCCGTTCGGCAAAGAATTAGAGCGGTTCGGGAAGCACTCCACCGCGTTCGCCGTGGCCACCATGATCGCCGACCAACTGGCCTGCGTTCCAGAGGTCGTAACCGCGCTCTGCCTGCTTGAGGACGCCAAGCCACAGGGCAACGAATCGGTCGACCTACGAAACCTGGCGCTGTTCAACAGGGACTGGCCCGGCGAGTGGCGGTTGATGGCCGACCGCGCCTGGCAGCAAATCCAGGTGGGCTGTCGAGATGACGTGGACCTTGTCCTCCGCATCGTCGGCCTGTGGGAACGAGCCGACCGAGGCCGACGCCCCTGGGAGCCATCGGCCGAGCGGGAAGCGTGGGCTCACCGCTGGTGGCTCGACCACGACATCCTCCTGAAGTTTGCCGAACTGCGCCGATCGGTGCTCGAGAGCTTGTCCACAGCCATGAAGGAAGAAGTCAAGCGCTTGCTCGACCCTCGGCTGGCTCCGCGGGCACGCGCCGTCATCAGCCGCGCCTACGTCGGCATGCGCTATGTCCAGCTCGACGACGGGTACTACCAGGCGGCGAACCAGCCCGAAGCGGATCCGGTCTCACTTGCCGCAGCCTCACGGCTGGCCCGCTATCCCGACGACATTATTGCGCTGACACGCGCCCGAGATCTGCGCAGCGGCAATCCTGAGATTCGTAACGTCGTGGCCACGACTCCGTGGGCGGCGAACGATTCCCTCAGCGCCCTGGACCTTCTTCTACAGTGCATGGACCACGCCGCTGCGCGCGACCTCGCCCGGACCGACATCGACCACGCGCTCAGCACCATCGAGATGTTCCCAGTTGGTGCGCACCTCGACGTACAGGTCGGCGCCGACAACGCCGTCTCCAGCGTTCACCGCCACGACGCCTTCGCCTTCCCCGGCGAGACCATCGCCGAGGCTGACGAGGAACTTCTCCAGGAGCCCCTGGCCGCTCAGACGGAGACGGCCGCCGACGATGACGCGACGGGCAGTACGGCCTGGCCAGGCGGGAACCGCACCCCGCACGAGGACGAAGATGCCCTCGAGGCCCGCCGGTTGGAGGAGCCCGACGACGACAGCCGCGATACATCCACGGGCCATTCACTGGGCATCGAGCTCAACGACGACGAGCCCGTCGGCCATGGACGGGTCGTCGATATCCTCCAAGACGACAAGAATGACGAGCGCCTGCACCCCCGGTACCGCCTCATGGCCGGCACTCAGCCGTTGCGCGAGACCGGCATCTACCGTTGCGCGGGATACGAACTGCAGGGCGAGGAAGTCGCGGTGCTGCTGGATCGCGTCAAAGCCGCAGCGGAAGGCGTCTCCGATCCGGCGCAGCACCCCGATCTCACGTACGGCAGCTATGTGGACACCATCGTCAGAGAACTGCTTCAGGTTCGCGGGCAAGCACTGCGGGTCCTCCACCGCGCCGACGGCAAGGGGCGGTTCCTGCTCGCCGCGGGTCGGCCGGGGACGGGCAACCCCCTGGTGGCACTCGATCCCTTCAACCAGCACATCGTAGAAGACCTACAGATCGGTGAACGGCTACCCGTGATGGTCGTCCCGACGCGCTACGGAACTGCAGCGGCCACCCTAGTTCCGCTATTGAGTCGCCACCTCGACCACAACAGCGTGCGGCGATGGGGTGCCCCGACAGCCGACGCTATGGGGAAGCGTCGCCCCTTTTGGGACGCCACCGTGCACGCGACCCCGAACGGCAGCAACTACGCAACGCTAGAGGTTCTCCCCCACGATCCCGTGCTCCGGATAACGCATCGGTTCGGCATGCGCATCGACCCCGGATCGCCTCTGGCGAAGCTTGTCGAGCACGAGACGACGCCGGTCAGGCTGAGCCTTCGTGGCAACTTCAGGATGCGACTGGTCCCGACGCTCGACGACGCAAAGCTGGAAGAGATCGCTCAGCGCCACAGGGGTGCTCTTCACGTCAATAGGGACGACCGCGGGCGAGTTTACCTCTCCGCCGGTAGGCCGCTAACGGACGCAGCACGCGACGACCTACTCAATGCCGATCGGTCGCGGAACTGGCAGCTCAGAGTGTGGGACTTCTATCTGAGCTCGCACACGAGGACAGTCGAGGGCCTGGAGCCCAACGAGACGACAACCCGTTCTCCAGTGCCGCTGCCCCGGCCGGAGGCCCCTGTCGAAGCCTACGAAGCCTTCGCCAAGGACGCGATCGTCCTCGGCGTGGTCGATGAGTCGACGGATGCAGGGGTGCGCGTCCGCTTCGCCACCGGGGCGACCGGCTTCTCGACGGCCGACCATCTGCCGCGCGGACGCGTATTCGTCCCTGGCGACGACGTGAGATGCCGGGTCCATCACGTCAGCCCCGGGGAGCGCCGGCTCACGCTCGACCTCAATGTGGGCTTCGCGGTTCATGCCGAACTACCGCCACACTGGCTGCCCATCATGAGGAGCGGGGAGCGGCGCCGAAAGATTGCCGAGATTCTCGGGTCGACTGTCCAGTCGTCCGGAGCAACTTTGACCGCGCATGCTGCCACGGAGGCGGAGGCCGATGCGCTCGTCCGTGCTCTACCTGCGCTCCTGAACAGCCCGGCCGCGGCCGTAGATGTTCCAGCCGACAGGGTGGGTACGGTCATCGGCAAGCAGGGTGCCAACATCGACGCCGCGAAGGCGATCCAGGGCGTGCTCCGCTGTGACATTGCAGACGGCCAGCTCATCGTTTCGGCCGTGTCGGATGCAGCACTCAAGGCTTGCCTCGACGTCGCGATTAGTCCGGCGCGCCTGATCCGAGGACGCATGACGGTGCCGCCGGGGAAGAACGGCGCGCTCATCGGACCGGGCGGGAGCATCGTCAAGGAGCTGAAGCGCGAATCCGGTTGCCGCGACGCCAATGCAGGGCAAGGTGGCTCACCCGAATGGACCCTTGGCGCGGGTTCGCAACAGGCCTTGGAACGGTTCGTCGAACTCGCAAACCAACGAGTTCACGGCTGCACGTTGCGCGTCGAGGGCGCTGAGGAAGCCGACGTGTATGACCTAGCCGCGGGCCGTCTTGTCAGCGACTGGCGCGCCCACGCTTTCGGGCGTTTCGCCGCAAGAGCCTGGCGCACCGAACAACCAATATTTAATTTGCGACCGACGAGCGCCGCTGTTGCTTCGCGGTCGACTGACCCGGGGCCGGACTCTCCATCGGACGTCAGCGTACTGAGTGAGGACGACTTTCACCTCCTGCTTTCCAGTCTGCGGCGAACGCTGTCGGTGAGGGCCGATACAACCCCCCTCAGCCCATCGCTTCGATCACGGGTCGCGTCCTACTTGTATGGGCTCGCTGGCGCCCATCATCGAGCCACCGTCGATGTAACACCGGATTCACTCAGCTTCGTCGTTCGCTGGCCTGATGTCCCGGCCCGTCCGCCAGTCGCCTTCGACGGTCACCTGACTACCTACGAGGTCTCAACCTGGGATCATCAGCTGGAGAGCATGGCGCGGGCTCTTCGCCTCGGGTCATCAATCGCCGCGGATGTTTCAAGCGCGGAAGAGCAAGTGCGGGATTCCCTATACTACTATCTCGCTGGCATTGCAATGGCGCTCGAACTGAAACTTTCGGTCGAGCCGAACGCCGTTATCATCGTCCAACGGCCATAACGTCCGCGTCACCTGTGGCGACCAGTTACGAGGAACCTGTCCCTCAATGCGATGGTTTCGCCCAACCACGCTGACACCAACTGCGGAAGAACGTAGGGGCCCACCATGAACGCATTGAAGACAACGAACAGGAGGGCACCAGTAGCGACGATCAAGCAATATGCAGCTGGGCCGGGATATGACATGTAGCCCCGACGACGAGCCAAATCGATCAGTAGAATCGCAATAAGCAGACCCACAATCAACTGAACTATCAGCCAGTAATCGGCGGACGACGATCGAAGGGCGGCAAGGTCGTTGCCCGTCGGGCTTAACTCATTCGCCGACTGGGATCCGGCGCCGAAAGCGACTTGCATCACGCTAACGAGTAGGGCTAATTGGACTGCGGCATGGGGGAACCTGCCCAGAGGGTTGTAGCCAAGGCGCTTTTGGAGCTCCATTACTTCTTGTGCGAACTGTTCTCGATCTCCCTGATGCCGCTTCCTGAGCGTGTCGATCTGAGGCCGCACGTGTCTTCCAAGGGCACGATTGTGAGCCGTGGTGATCGTAAGTGGACGGAGAATGAGCCGTATTAGTATGGCGAGTGTCACCGTTGCGCACGTCCATGAGATACCTGGATGCAGCGCCAGGTTGACTTTGTCGAATAGTGCATGGATGGAACGCCAGGCCCATCCGAGCACGGGGCGAGCCGGCGAAAACCACGTGTACCCATGCCACAATAATGGAATAAAGGAGACCGCAACCCATAAAAAGAGCGCTACACCGACCGTTCCTTCCAGACCGGCGACACTTCGAATTAGTCGACTTGGTCGCGTTGGGACCGACTGGGGTGTGGTGGGAGCGGTGGCCCGGGGCTGTGTCCCAACGGATTGGGGGCCGCCCAGCGGAGGCGGCGATCCGCTCGTCTTCGAGGGGCCCTGTTGGTCTTTGATCTGCAATGTCCCGTTGGAGCGCTCAGGGTCGGGAATTTGATCGTCATGCGGACGAGGTGGCCCTTGCATGCGGTCGATGCGTGGGCGCGGCGCAGGGATCTGAAAAGAGGACGGCGCTCCAGTCTCTGCGAGCCATGTCGCCGGAGCGGCGGATCCATCATCTCTTAGGGGATATGGATCGCGATGCTCCGTGGCCGCCCGTTCACACCAGGGGCAGTTGCGCAGTCCCCCGCGGTACTGGTGATTCCGGTTCGCGGAGCACCGTTTCAGATTCGCGCCCAGGTGTATTAGCGCGCGATACCACAGGTCGGCGCTTGGTCGCTGTGTAGGCTCCAGCCGTCCCGCCACAAAGCATTGCTCGGCGAGGCGGCGCAGTCTGGGCGGCAACAATGTAGGGCTGGGCACGGTACGCCCGACGACGAGCGTGGGTTGAGGTAGAACCCAGGAGCGACCCGCAGCGATATTCGAGACCTCCCGCTGGTCATCGTCATCGCCATCTGGGTCATAGTCAGCGGGGAAGCCGGCGAACGGCGAGTGCCCCTCGAGCAGAAGCTGGCAGATGACTACTGCCAGCGAGAACTCGTCGGCATGTCGCGTGCGCCAGGCCATCGATCCCGAACCTGCGACCTCGGGGGGACTGTTCTCGGGTCGCCACATCCGCGATCCGAAGCGTTGTCCGGTCGATCCCACGAACTGGAAAGAATCGACGTCTATAATTGTGATCCTGGCGTGTCGCCGATGCGCAAAGAGATTGTCCAGGCTCAGGTCGCCGATCACAAAGCTTTCCGCGTGCAGTTTGGCCACGACGCGCGCGAGATCCGCCGCGAAAGCTATGAAATGCTCATATGTCAGGAGCCCGCTGCGTCGCAGCTTAGAGTTCTGCTTGAACAGACCTTCTTGGAACCTCGCGTACCCGCCGTGTAGGCGTTGCATAATGAACCCTGAAGCGGCGCCCGATACGTCGCGGCAGACGGCGATGGGGTAGGCGATCTCCGGGTGATTACCGTTGACGTGCCAGTGCCTAGTTCCAAAGCGCGCTAGTTCCCGGAGTCGGGAATCAAGGTCAGGAATACTCGCCGGGTCGGCATAAATTTTGACGCAGAAGCTGGGGTCCTCCGGCAGTGTGTATACCCGCCCCTGCTGGCCGTCCCCGATGAGGTCGCCAGTCATCGAGAACTGAAAGGTGGTGCCGTTCATGAGGTCAGCGGTGTAGAGCGTCACGTCGTGATCCGTGATGCGGCACCGCGTGGCAGGGTGGCCACGATGAGCGTGAGGTCATCATCGCATTCTTGAACCATCTGGGGCGACCGCAGGATCCGCATGAGTCGCGCACTATCGTGCGTGCGCGAGCCGACGCCGTCAAAGAGCGGTGAGAAGAATCCCGCCTTTGGCCGACACGGAATGTGACCTTCGTACTCGAGCGCTATCTGCGCTAGCCCGTCAGTGGCCACTGCAAACCCACTGAGTTGAGCGTCCTCGATGATGGTAATAGTCGGGTGGCGGAGTCGTTGGTCGGTAATGAACTCCGTCTCGTTGGCATACTCCACCTCGCGCCTTGGCGTGATGAGTTGCACTATGGACTTATCGGTCTCAGCGACAACGAAGCCGTCTCCGATCTGCGCAACACCGAGCCACTGGTGATGCGCAACGACGATCTGCAGAGTTGTATGAAAGAGCCGATGGTCCAGGACCCGTTGCGTGTGACGACTCGCACCGTCCAGTGCCGCCAGCAGTGCAAGTCTAGTGCGCCACATTGCTGAGAGAAGTACGTGTTCAAGCGCCGCTCCAGCGTTGGCCCAGTTGACTTGGTCGAGGAGAGCTGAAGTGATCGAGAAGGAGATCGATGTGGCCATCTGTGCACCGGCTGCGCCGAACGCGGATGAGCCTGCGCCATCTGCCACTGTGACAAGAAGGGGTGCAGTCCCCTTCGCCCGTTCAATCGGATTGCGCTGTTGCGTGAAGTTTGTCTGGAACGCGTCCTGACACGGCAAGTCGCCATCGAGGTGCCCCGCTCCGGTAGCTGACGCGGCTGCGAAGCACCATGCGCGCGACTCGGCTGCGAAGGGTGCTAGAGGGGTCGGCGCGCCACGAGTAGACGGTGCGGGCGAGCGGCGCCACGGCAGCATGTGCATGCGCCCTTTACCCGTGCAGTCGCGCCAGGTGCTCTCGCGCAGCCGTGATCGGGTCGGCTGCACTCGCACTTGATGACACGAGCCGGAGGAACTCGCTGAAATCACCGTCGCCTAGGTGCCAAAATCCATTGCGCGCTATGCGCTGCAGTACGGAATTATTGGAACCCCTTACGCCGACACCGAAGAATGCCAGCTTCTTGCGCTCTTCCAATGCGGCAATCTCGTCTCCGGTTGGCGCCCAGCCCGCTTCCGGTAAGACCTTTCCTTCCGAGTCCGTGGGTGCGCCGTCGGTGATCATGAAGACTAGGGGGCGGAACCGCATGATGCGCAACTCGTCGAGCTGTCGCTTCCGCGATTCCGCCAGCTCAATAGCCGTCTTGATCGCCGGCATCATCGGCGTCACGCCGCCGGCCTCAAGCTGTGGGGGCTGCAACGTTGCCGCTGGAGCGAACGTCTGCCCGTCGCCAAGATCGTGTGTGGTAACACCACCTTTGCCGAACGTTATGATGGCGACCTCGGCGCGATGCATGAGTCGGGAGTTGGTGCGCAGGGCCTCTGACCAGTCCCGGAGGGCGTCGTTAAGTTGGTGAATTGGCCAGGGCGGCTCCTCGTCCTGGGGAGCCATGCTGCTCGAAGTGTCGAGAAGCAAGATTATTGACACACGCTTTTCAACGCCGCTCTCGAAGGTTGCGATATCGAAAGTGTCGTCGTCCTCGGGGGTCTCCTCGCCGTATGACGACAGGGTGGACATCAAGGCAGAACCCTCCTGGGACTACGAGGTGCACGCGAGGACGCTTGGGTCTGGGGGCCTCCGGGGACGACCGGAGAGGGAGCCTAACCGGCTGCGGGGCGTGAAGCGCGATTTGCTACGCGACCTGAATCGAGATCGCCAACGGGTGGGGCTGGCCAGCGGGTATTGCCCACGACCATGTTCGTGTCCTACGTGGTCGGGTTCTTGGCCAGGTCGGTTGCTCGCGGCCGGCCGTAGCGAGGCGAGCGGTGGAGGGCGTCGACTGACCGCGCCGACTCCCTGGCGTTCACCTCACCCAACCAGCGCTGATCGGATGGCGTGACCGCCTTCGCGGTGTCATGTCAGACGGGGCATGACGCGAGGCGGGCGCTGTGGGCGTCGTTCCGCAAGGACATCACCGCCAGGGCGGTCTTTGACGCGGAGCCTTGCGGCGCAGGCCGACGCCTCTGGCCAGCCGTCCCCGGCCGAACCCCTTCGCCGACCTATCACGCCGAAGCGAGGCCCGTCCCCTCCTCGACGTCGGCGCCGCAGTGCCGCCTGGCTCCACGACGCCGCGGCCACTGTCCATTGGGCGCCTCGCCGCGCAGCAGGCCGCCCGCGGCACGACGATGACGGCCCGACTGGTGGAGCGCCGGCCCCGAGCGGGGCCGAGCGGCGAAGCAGCGGCAGTTCATGCTGACCGCCGCGGAAGCGCTCGCCGCCCGTCACCTCAAGGTCACCCCCCACACCAGCGGGAAGCCGTGGGACGCCGGGCACTGGGCTTTCGAGTTCGCCGTGGTCGCCGGACAGGCCGCCGATGCCGGGGCACGCCTCGGCATCGAGTTCCTGCCCTGGTCCCACGTCCCCACCGCCTCCGACGCGCTGCGACTGGTTGAGGACGCCGGCCACCCCGCCGGCGGGATCGTCGTCGAGGCCTGGCACGTCGAGCGCGCGGTACACCCGCGGCCGAGCCCCCGCGCACCGGATCGCCGGAGGCCGCGATCACCCTGATGCGCGGCGGATACCGCCGCAGCACGTTGCCCTACGGTCCCGCCCTCGCGATCGGCTTCCTGCTCGCGACCAGGCTCTAACAGTGACGTCCATCCGAAGCGGCTCACAGTCGAGACATTCGAGCAGGATTTGCGGCACGACGGCAAGGCGCCGAGCAGGGCGGAGCCCGACCTGCGAAGACAGCCCTACTCTGGATCTCACCAACCTGCACGGAACGAAAGGAGGAGCCGGAGTGAACGATCGCATCCGAGAGGCGGGCCAGTTTTTGAAGGGCACCGTACGGGAGTCCGCTCGACAGACGTTGCACGATCACGGTGACGACGAGCACCGAAGAGGCTTTACCTCCGCCGCTGGCATCAGCCTCCGCCGTATCCACGCGAGAATCGACGCCCTCAAGGAGCAGATGAAGGGTCCCGGCCTGACCAAGGCCCAACAGGCGATCTACGCCCAGCTGGACGAACTGCAGTCCGAGCTAGAAGCGGACTATGACCGTTACTGGCAGGGTAGCGGCGTCGACTGGCGTCCTCTGAAGCCTGTCGCGAAGGGAGTCGTCATCAGACAGACCGGAGAATTGCAGTCCTAGTTGCCGACCGCGCTCAACGGATTCCGCGGCAGGGCAGACGGGCTGTCGATACCTGGACCTACCGTGCGGTACCGGGCCTACCTGGCCCGTGGCACGGAGGACCAGGAGGCTCGCCATGGGCAGCCCCGACGACCCTGGCGCCTGCCAATCGATTGGATCAGCGTCTCGTCAACCATGGACGTGACAGGCGATCGCACCGACAGCCTGCTTACGCAGCACATCGAGCGGGAGGTGCCCGATGATTTCCTCCCCCGCATCGCAGCAACGTTCACCGTCCTGGTCCTCACTCCAAACGACCCAGCCCTGGTCGCAATCGAGGTCCAGTGCCAGGAGGATGTTGGCCCCGTCCGTGTTGAGCTGTACCCCGAAGTAGCCGCCAGCGAGCGAAACCACCTTCCCGCCAGTGGCACCAGCCGCCCGGTCGATCTCCTGCAAGTACTCCGTGTACTCCACGTCTCCCCTTCCAAGGTGCAGAGTTCCGCGAACGCATAGTCCCGCCGACGGGGGACATGTAGACGAGAAGGGTGTTGCGTAACCGCCTCCTTCGTGCCAAAGGGGCCGCAACGCAACCGCTGCGTCAGGCGCACACGGCCTGTGCCAATAGGTTCCGGCCATCGTCCTCGCACAGTCCTTCGCGTCGTTGACTTGGCACCGCGGGACTGGCGATCTGCTGACCTGGAGCGCCAATGGCGGCGCCTACCCGCACACACCGCAGCGCCTCGCCATCGAGTGGCGAGGCGCTGCAGGGGTCCTTGAGGGCAGTTGTTGCCGCGCACTGCCCGCTGTGGCCCGACTTCCCGACTGCTGTGTCCCCTAGAAGGGCGGCTCATCACCCGGGAGGTAACCTCGACCCGAAGGCCCGGTAGAGGCTCGGCGAGCAACCCTGAACGGCGATGGAATGCTGCCGGCACGTGCGAAGCGAACCGACCACCCTCGGCCGGGCCAGTCACTCGTTACCGCGTCGACGACACCAAAGCCGGCTTTGTCCTCGAGCGTCGAGGCGTAGTGGCAGGCGAGATCGGCTAGGAGCAGCAGGCACAACGAGAGGTCCTCCCGCGCCAGTTCTCGCATGGTCTGAAGCGCATCCTGATACCGGTCCTCAAGAGGACCCAGGTCGCACTGATCCCCTCCGGAGGCTTGACGCGCGGAATGCAGGAGGACGAAATCCACGACGACCTGCCCTGGGTCGATGTTCTGGTACATGGCCTGTTGTCCTTTCAACGGGAGCAGGGACAACGGGGACATCGGCAGATGTTCGGACGGTTCGGACAGTATGCTCGGGGTCTTTTCATGAGATGCAGCGGAGAATGCTTTGTGAGCCCGTGAGCCCGTGAGCCCGTGAGCCCGTGAGCCCGTGGGCCTGCAGCCCTTCGCAGATTGCAGCATGCGTCCCTGCAATGTGGGTGTCAGGTCTGCCTCCAAGCCTGGTGTGGGATGTAGAGGCCGGTTCACCGTGTTTTCGTAAGCGAGTCGACCTGCCCGGGGGGCACGGCCTCTACTGAGAAACACAAGATCCGCCTCTCAAGCCGCAGGGTGGCAGGAAGACCACGCGGAACCGGTCGTCGCCTCAGACACTCGGCAACGCCTTATTGACGGGCCGCTCCAGTTCCACGTCCTCGGGGAGCTGTTCATAACGGCTTAGCCGCATGCAGGCGGCTAAGCCGCATCCAGGGAGGTTGCGAAGCCAGCGGCAGATGCTTGCGTAGCGTTGGACCGGCACATGCCCCAGCCAGGCATATGCAGCGGGAGACGCCTTCGTGCGGTTCGCCGATCCCGGGACCGATGACCAGCCGTGCTCCGCCGGTGCAGCGCTACCTCGCGCGATCTAGGGGGCGGACTCCGGCCGGAGCCTGCACGGGATCGCCGGAGCGCCGCACGGACCCTCCACGTCGGTAGACCGGTCGGTAGCAAGGCGCTCGGGCGGGCCTCCGCCTGGCAGGTCGCATCCACCCGCCCAGGCGACCGTGTGACGGGCCGCCACAAGATTCATTGTGCAAGTCCGGGCTGGGGCCCGATTGCCGACGGGCAAGTCGCGGCGTGTACCTGCAGGACGTTCCGCTCGCCCCACGGACTGTGACTCCTTGACACGTTGTATGCACAAGGGGTGAGGACACGCCGCGATCTGTGCCCTAGAGTGACGGGTGTTCAAGTACCTGAGCCGAGCAGCGGCTCTTAGCACGATCTCCTCGCGAGGGGCCCGTGATGGCCGAGCAATCCCCTCTCTCTCCGACGGTAGGTGTCGGAGCACCAGGCTTGGTGCCCCGACGGCGTCGACGACCCATCACCGCACCCGACGACCGAACCCCCACCGCGCCGCGGGTGCCCTCTACGCCGCGGAACCGAAGCCGTGACGACAAGGAGCCGACGGCCGGACCTCCCTGGAGCCCTACTAGTGGCGGCCCCGAGCCGGCACGGCCTCCGGCTCCGGAACCAACCGCCGCCGGCAACAGCCAGTCGCGGCGGGCGGCGCAGGTCGCGTTCCCGGCGAGCCCGCGCTTCCTGACCTGGACACCCGAGGGTGCACCCCTGATCCGGGAGACAGCGGTCGGCACCTCTCTCACCGCGCAGCCCAGGCACGTCCTTCCCGAGCCTCTCCATCCAGTTGAGGTGTGGGCAGCCGTCGTGCGCTCTCCACGCATGCAGTTGCCCTTCGTGCAGGCCCACAGGTCTCTGTACGTCGGAGCTCTCGGCCCGGGGTGGGTCAAGTTGACCGATCACGCCGAACTTGCTCTGGCCGGCAGCCGCACCGTCATCACCGTAGGCACTCGCCAACGGGTCCAGCTCCCGCCCGGACTGGTGCGAGAGCGCTGGCGGGAAGCTGCGCACGGGCACGACGACGCACTCGTCGTCGTGCAACGGCACGCGACTGCCCGCGGCTGGCAGACCTACGTCGACGTTCTCACCACGGAGCTGCTTCCGGCGCTGCTGGACGTCGTCCTTCCGCAGCATGCCGCCGACTGGCCGAGCCGCTGGTCGATCTGATTCACGCCTACACCTGGAGCTACTCATGACCACCGACCCTTTCGACGCCCGCGCCGCTCTGCTCGACGTCGCCCGGGCCTGGCGTGCCACGCCGGACGACCTGTATCAGCTCGCCGCCGAGCTCAGGCACGGGGCTGACACCCTGCGCGAGGCGCTCGACAAGATCGAGAGCAAGACCAAGCGTCCCGTCGCCGACCGCTATAGACAGGGAAGGGCCCGGTTGCTGGAAGGTCATCTCCCCGGTGACTGGCTCGTCAAGCTGACCCCCTACGGCGACCTGCCCTACACGGCGCTGGAACCGCTGAGCGTTCAGGCTGACCTCGACCGGCTCGTGGAGGCCAGCGGCGCTCAGGAGGTGGCCCGGGCGCGGGCCCGCGGGCATCCCTTCGCCGACGCCAATCCGAAGTGTCATGGCAGTGGGTCAGGACGCCAGTACCTCTGGGCGGCCAAGGAGGTCGACCGCCAGCTGTGCAGAGCCGGCTATCTACGCGCCCCCAAGCTGGGCGAACTTCCCGAGCCGCGCCGCCCCGGCCCGAGCCGTAGCAAGAACCTGACCGAGCAGGAGCTACTCGACTATGTGAACACGGTGCTGTGGACCAGCCCCGATCCGCGGCTGGATGCCCTCCTCTGGCTCTGCTACCGGATCACTCTCGCGCGCGGTAGCGAACTGCGCCATGCCGACCTGGCCAGCGTCAACAGGGCTCGACCGTCCCTATCCGTCGGCGGCAAGGGCGGCCGCGTCCGCGAACTCCCCGTGCACTCCCGCCTACTCGACGCGGTGGTGGACTTGGCGACCGGGCGGCCGGTCCCTGCCGATACCGATCAGGAGGAACCACTGTTCCGCACCCGCAACGGCCACCGGATTCGCGTCCGACAGGTCGAGCGCTGGTCGGCTGTGCTCCATGACCGCTGGGCGTGGGCTCAGGGCCACGAAATCCGCGTCCACACCCTGCGACACACCGGCTCCGCCGCCATCAATACCGCGGCAGGCCCGGTCGCCGACGGACTGGTCTTGGGGCACAGCCGTGCCCAGATCTTCAGCACCACCGGCATCTATCTGCCTGACGAAGACCCTTTCCCGCAGCGGTGCGCCGCCGTCGAGGCCGCCTTCGGGCCCCTCGACGGCTGGCCCGACCTGCCGGAGACTGATCTCATCTACCGCCTCACCGGTCTCGGCCCCGGGAGCGACCCGCGATGACCTTCGACCAGACCCGGGCGGACGCCCCAATGGGGACGCGCCGTCAACCGGCCAAGACACCGGCCGCCGGGCTCCCGCCCCGGTCACGGGGGCATCAACCCCAGAGTCGGAGTCTGAGTCCCCCCTCGGACACAGCATCGCCCCGGTGTCTCTGCAGGTCAGGCGCCCGTGGCGTTCGGCATTCAGGCTCGACGGCCTCTTGATGCTCATCACCAGGCCTCAGCCCTCCAGCAGGGCAGCGAAGCGGTCGGCGTCCTGCCTGCCCGTGCCCGGGTGCACGTGCTGGTGGACGGTGAGCGTGATGGTGGCGCTCGCGTGCCCCAGTCGCTCCGAGACGACCTCCACCGGCACGCCGTCGGCGAGCAGCAGGTGACGTGAGTGGGCCGGAGGCAGGCAGCCGGATCACCGGCAGCTGGTCCTCCCCCATCTCCCTGGGCACTCGGGCCACCTGGCCGGCGGAGCAGCGGGAGAACCGCTTCGGATGGCGGAAGTCGCCGTCGAGCTCACGCAGCCGAGCGCGGAGTCCCGGACGAGGTCGAGGGCGACCAGGCTCTGACCGGTCCTGGTGGGCCACCTGTTCCGACCAGACCGGGCCGGTCCCCGGAGTGGGACGGCTCGACGGGCCGATGGGATGGGGCAAGACTCCGATCATGACCACTGACCTGGACGTGGCGAGTTTGATCGCGGCGGTGCCGAAGTGTGAGCTGCACCTGCACATCGAGGGCACGCTGGAGGGCGAGCTCGTCTTCGAGCTCGCCCGGCGCAACGGCATCAACCTGCCCTACGCCGACGCCGCCGAGATGAAGCGGGAGAGCCCCTTCCACGACCTGGCCAGCTTCTTGGTCGGCTACTACCGCAACATGCAGGTGTTGATCACCGAACAGGACTTCTACGACCTGGCCACCGCCTACTTCACCCGGGCCACCGCGCAGAACGTCCGCTACGCCGAGATCTTCTTCGATCCCCAGGCGCACACGTCGCGCGGCGTGGAGTTCGGCACCGTCCTGCGTGGGTTGCGCCGGGCCGTCGTCGACGCGCGCCGCACCCTCGACCTGCGCGTCTCGCTGATCATGTGCTTCCTGCGCGACTTCTCCGCGGAGTACGCGATGGCAACCCTCATGGAGTCGTTGCCGTACAAGGACTGGATCGTGGGCGTGGGGCTCGACTCCGACGAGCGGGGCAACCCGCCGGTCAAGTTCGAGAAGGTCTTCGCCCGGGCCCGCGCGGAGGGCTACCTGTTGACCATGCACTGCGACCTCGACCAGCCGGGCACGCATGACCACATTCGCCAGGCGCTGGACGTCATCGGCGTCGATCGGATCGATCATGGCGTGAACGTGCTGGAGGACCCAGCGCTGCTCGCGGAGGTCGTCGAGCGCGAGATCGGTCTCACTGTCTGTCCGATCTCCAACAGCTTCGTCCGTGGCTCCGCCTGGGACGGCGCGACCAAGCGACTGCTCGACGCGGGCGTGCTGGTGAGCGTGAACTCCGACGACCCTGCGTACTTCGACGGCTACGTTGCCGACTGCTTCCTGCGGGTGCACCAGGAGACGCCGTTGAGCATCGCCGAGGTCCGTACCCTGGCACGCAACTCGTTCGAGATGGCCTGGCTGCCGCCGACGCTGCGGGCCCGCTTCCTCGACGAGGTCGACGCCGTTCTCCCGGGCTAGCCTCCCGGCGAGCCTGACGACGGCGTGGCGGATCGCTGCCGGCCCCGGCGTCGGCCGGCACCGGGGTTCGGCTCGACCACGTGTCGGCCGCGGGCTCTACAGGGAACCGGGGAGCGCTTCGGATCGTGTGCCGGATCCCCCTCGGGCACTTCTCGAGGAGGGCCGGGGCGCTGACCGTGGCGCTCGGGTCGTGGCACCCGTCGGCGCGACAGTGGTGACGAGTCCCCGGTGAGGAGGCACCGGGAGCGGACCAGGCCCGATCGGCCCGTCCCACTCCCGAACCGCGGATGACGCCTGCAGATCTCCCGCGGCGCGGGGTTGGCCGCGTCGGACTGCGGCAGGTGGCGACTCGGCGCCACAGCGTCAGGAACACCACTGATCCCTGAGGGGCCCGGCCGGCTGGCGCTGCCTGGTCTTCTCCGTGGAGTTGCCCTCTGCCAGCGTAGGAGACGAGTACCGGACGTCCGCCTGTAAGGGGGAACGATGGCCGAGAAGGTGCTTGTTGCCGGGGCGAGCGGTCTCGTCGGCGCGGCCGTCGTGGACGCCTTCCTCGACGATGGTTGGGGAGTGGTCGCGGTCTCGCGGCGCAAGCCCGAGGTCTTCAGCGATCGGTCCTTCCAGCATCTCTCGGTGGACCTGCAGGACGAGGCGGCGTGCAAGGCCGCGTTCTCCGACATCCGCGACGTGAGCCACGTCGTCTACACCGCGGTGTTCGAGAAGCCCGGGCTCATCGCCGGGTGGGCCGAGCGAGACCAGATGCAGACGAACCTCGCGATGCTGCGCAACCTCGTCGAGCCGCTGTCGGGAGACGCGGCACTGCAACACGTCACGCTCATGCAGGGGACGAAGGCCTACGGCATCCACCTGCACCCGATGCGCGTCCCGGCACGGGAGAGGCATCCCCGTGACGAGCACGAGAACTTTTACTGGTTGCAGGAGGACTATCTCAAGGAGAAGGCCGCCGAGCGGGGCTTCCGTCACACCATCTTCCGCCCGCAACTCGTCGTCGGCCCGAACTACGGCGTCGTGATGAACCTGCCGCCGGTCATCGGTGCCTATGCAGCCGTGTGCCGAGAGGAGGGTCGGCCCTTCTCCTTCCCGGGAGGCGTCCCCTACGTATGGGAAGCGGTGGACACCCGCCTGGTCGCGCACGCCATCCGCTGGGCCGCGACGACGCCCGAGGCCGATGGACAGCACTTCAACCTGACCAACGGCGAGGTGTTCTCCTGGCGCGACCTGTGGCCGTCGATGGCCGCGGTCCTCGGAGTGGACGTCGGGCCGGACGAGCCACTCAGCCTGGCCGACTTCCTGCCCGCGAGGGCAGACGTGTGGGACCGGATCGTGCAGCAGCACGGCCTGCGTCCCATCTCCATGGAGCAGCTCCTCGGCGAGTCCCACTTCTACGCCGACTTCTGCTTCGCCTACGGCGCGACCGAACAACCTCCGCCCGCGTTCGTCAGCACGGTGAAGATCAAGCAGGCTGGCTTCTGCGAGACCTACGACACCGAGGCGTCCTTCCTGTACTGGCTGGAGGTCCTCCAGGATCGCAAGGTCCTACCGCCCCCACACTGATCTCGATCGGCTTCTGCACACCCTCGTGTGCCAGGGTTGGAGGCGCCCGTACCACGACGAGCCCTGTCGGGGCGGCGCCGTCCTCGCCGAGGCCGTGCCGTGCCGTGCGGCGGTCGTCTCACGACTTCCGTAACCGTGTGCCCATGTAGCGAGTCCCCCCTCGGACACAGCATCGCCCCGGTGTTCCTGCAGGTCAGGAGCCCGGGGCGTTTCCGTGTCCGGCTGGCAGGCGCTGGTGACACCACCGTGGTCCTTCGCCGCCCGGTCCACCTCGCGGTGCGGACCAGGGCGACGCGGTGCCCTGCCGGGGTGTCCACGTGACCGGGCGCCGGTCGTGGCCGGGCCTCGCCGCGAACCGTGGTCACCAGCGGGAGGCCGGCGCGGCGGCGCCGAGGCGGGTAGTTGCCGGCTCAGGAGCCCGGGCCGCTCGCGCCCCCGACCGGGCACGACCGCCGGACCGACGGCAGCACGCCCGCCTACCGTGCGGTCATGGCCTCCGTCGCCCGCACCGCCACGCGTCTCCTGCTCGGTGCGGGGATGGTGGGCGCAGGCGTACTCCACCTGACGACCCAGCGGCAGCAGTTCCAGGCCCAGGTGCCCGACTGGTTCCCCGTCGACCAGGACCTGACGGTGCTCGCCTCGGGCGTCGCCGAGATCAGCCTGGGCGCGGCATTCGTCGCTTTCCCGCGGAGACGGCGGCTCGTCGGAGCGCTGCTGGCGGCGTTCTTCGTGGTGATCTTCCCCGGCAACATCGCCCAGTACCTCGAGGGCACCGACGCCTTCGGCCTCGACACCGACCAGGAGCGACTCATCCGACTGTTCTTCCAGCCCGTGCTCGCGCTCCTGGCCCTGTTCGGCGGCGGCTGGTTGCAGCACACCCGGCGACGCCGGGGCGGCCGACGCGACCACGAGGCGGCCGTACCGTAAACGGCGGCTCGCGGCAGGTCCTCACCGACAGCTGCACCGACCTGTCGACCGACGCCCGGGACCGGTCCGACGCCGAGCCGCGCGGCCGCCGGCGTCTCCCCCCGACCGCCGGCGAGGACGCCCGCCGGTGCCCTAGCTGCGGCAGGCCCGGGCGCCGCTGCCGGTCGGCTGGCCGTCAGCCACCGAGATCCCCTGGCGCCGACCGCCGGTCCCGCCGGGCCTGCGGGCCGTCCCGCAGCCGTACCTGGCGACACAGCCGGGCCTTCGGCCGCGTGCGTGCCACCGTCGGCATCGGCGAGGTGTCAGCCGTCCTCGGCGAGACCACCGCGGCACCGGAGGTGCTGCAGGAACTGCGGACGGAGCCGGGTGGCCGGCGGCTCCACCGGCGGATGGTCGGCGTCACCTGCGCGCGAGGGCGAACCGATCCGTCCGCCAACGGTCACGAAGGCACCGACACGCCGCTCTCGGAGCCCAGGGTCTGGCGGTCGGGCACCGGACGTCAGGCCGTGCGGAGCACACCACGTCCCCGAAGGCGCGATGCAGGAAGCGCTCAGCCAACAGTCGCCACCGACCGCCTCCCCGTCGTCGTGCGTCGAGGGACTCGGCACGGCGCCGCTGCCGTCCCCATGACGGCCTACCGCCGGAGGCAGCTCCCCGGGGCCGGACCGGCGACCTGTGGACGAGTGAGTGCCTGTGGAGGACGCAACCAGGGAGGACGCAGCCTGGCAGCCCTACTCGAGTCTCGTCTGCGGGCTCCAGTCCGTCCCCGGTGGTCCCTCCGGTGACGTCGCCCGGTCAGGCCCCGTGCGGTGCCGGGAGGGGTCGCGAGCCTGGATCGCGTCGGCTTCTCCGGGCGCCTCGTCCAGGAGGTCGAGCAGCCAGGGCGGTGCGGTGAGCGGCGCCGCGCCGCGGTTCTTGATGCGTCGCGCGAGAGCCCGGCCAGGGGCAGGCACGACGAGGCAGGCCAGTGAGCGCAACGCCGGAGCCGGATGCCGCAGCGACGCCGCGCGCCAGAAGGCCGCGGCAGCCCCTCGGCTGTCGCCGCCCCGCAGCATCGACGCGGCCATCCAGGTGTGGAACCAGGCCGGCTCCAGCCGGCACCCCGCGCGGAGGTCGGCCGAGAGCATCTCCACCAGGTGCAGTTCGTCCAGGACACCCTGGGACGAGGTGGACATGTTGGATCCGTGCATGCGGTAGCCCACCAGAGCCCTGGGCACCGTCGCCGGTGCGCACAGCCGAGCGAGACGGATCCACAGCTCCCAGTCCGCCAGGACCCGCAGCCGCGGATCGAAGCCCCCGGCGTCCTGGAACAGCCGTCGTTCCGCCACGACGTTCGAACACCCCCCCGGGACCCCGTTGCGCCACGGCAGCTCCGCCGCCAGCCGGTCTCCCGCCTGCGGCAGCGTCAGGTAGCGGGCGGTGCCGTCGGACTCGAAGCCCACCGCCCCGGTGACCGCCCACCGGCGGCCGGTGCTCCGGGCGGCGTCGATCTGGGACGCCAGCTTGTCGGCGGCCCAGAGGTCGTCGTCGTCGCAGAAGCCGACCCAGCCGCTCCCCGTCGCAGCCACTCCACGATTGCGGGCGGCGACGACCCCCTGCGACGCGGGGTTGCGCAGCACGCGGACGCGCGGATCCGCCAGCGCCCTGACGGCCTCGGCCGTGCCGTCCGTCGAACCGTCGTCCACGACGACGACCTCGAGCTCGACGTCCCGCTGGGCCAGCACGCCGGCCAGGCTGGTCATGAGGAGCGCCTTCCGGTTCCTCGTCGGGATCACGACGCCGACCGAGGGGAGGGCGTCAGGCGTGTCCCGAGCCGTGTCGGCCGGCATCCGGCCAGTATGGCGACCCGGCCTCCGACGACGCAGTCCCGGCTGCGCGCCAGTGCTGGGTGCGGAGGGACGGCAGCAAGGCTCCGGGCACGGGCTCACCGGCGTCCGCGGCTCGTGACGACCCACGGTCGGGCGACGTCGATCGCTGCTCCCAGGCGCGTCAGCCGTTCTAGTCTTCGGCGTGCGCACCACCGACGGGTCGGCGGAGTGGGTGGAGAACGCGCCGGGCTCGCGCGCCCGCACGCGTCACGGGACGGAGCTCTGGCACGCCCGCGAGCTGGTGGGCTTCTTCGCCCTGCGCGACCTGAAGGCACGGTACAAGCAGGCCGCCCTGGGCGCTGCCTGGGTCCTCGTGCAGCCGCTCGCGACGGTTGCCGCGTTCACGCTCGTGTTCGACGACCTCGCCGGCATCGGGAGCCAGGGGATCCCCTATCCCCTCTTCGCCCTGACCGGGCTGATCACCTGGACCTACTTCTCCAGCGCGGTGTCCCGGGCGAGCACCGTGCTCGTCGCGGACCCCTCCTTGATCACGAAGGTCTACTTCCCCCGGCTCGCGGCACCCACCGGCGCTCTCCTGCCCCCGCTGGTCGATCTCGGAGTGTCACTGGTCCTGGTCGTCCTCTTCATGTCCTACTTCGACACCGCGCCCTCCTGGCAGCTGCTCGCCGTGCCGGTCTGGCTGTTCCTGCTGGTCCTGACCGCGTCCGGCGTCTCGTTGTGGCTGTCGGCGCTCAACGTCCGGTACCGGGACGTGCAGCACGCGGTCGTACCGCTGCTGCAGCTGTGGCTGTTCCTGAGCCCGGTTGCCTACCCGAGCAGCCTGCTCTCCGGCTGGCGTGGACTCGCCTTCGCACTGAACCCCATGACGGGAGTCATCGAGTTCGGTCGGTGGTCGCTGTTGGGAGCGCCGTGGCCCGGCTGGCCACTCGCCGTCTCCGTTGCCGTGGCTGCTGTTCTCCTGACCGGAGGATCGTGGTACTTCCGGCGCGCGGAGCGCTTCTTCGCTGACGTGATCTGAGCCATGGACCGGGTCCAGTTCGACCGCGTGAGCAAGCGCTACGTCCTGGGCGAGCACGTCAACGCCCGCGAGGCGTTGACCGCCGCCGGCCGGCGACTGGTCCGCCGTCACCGGGACGACGAGCAGGTGTTGTGGCCCCTTCGGGACGTGAGCTTCACGGTCGGCGACGGCGAGGCGCTGGGCATCGTCGGACGCAACGGTGCGGGAAAGAGCACCGTCCTCAAGATCCTGGCCGGGATCACCTCACCCACGCGAGGCGCCTCGAGGACACGCGGACGAGTGGCCACCCTGCTGGAGGTGGGCACCGGCTTCCACCCGGAGCTCACCGGCCGGGAGAACGTCTTCCTCAACGGCGCCATCCTCGGCATGAGCCGTCGCGACACCACCCGGAGGTTCGACCAGATCGTCGACTTCTCCGGGACGGAGCGCTTCCTCGACACCCCGATCAAGCGCTACTCGTCGGGCATGCAGTTGAGGCTGGCTTTCGCGGTGGCCGCGCACCTGGAACCCGACGTGCTGTTGGTCGACGAGGTCCTCGCGGTCGGGGACGCCGAGTTCCAGCGCAAGTGCGTGGGACGGATGGCGGAGGCCGAAGAGGAGGGACGGACCGTCGTCTTCGTCAGTCACGACCTCGAGACGCTGACCCGGATCTGCCGGCGTTCCCTGTGGCTCGACGCGGGGAGGATCCGGCACTCCGGGCCCACCGGGGAGGTCGTGCGCACCTACCTGGCCTCGGGGCTGTCGTCCCACGGCTCGGAGGAGACGTCGGTGCACTCCGGTCCCGTGTCGGTCAGAGCCGTTCGGGTCCTGTCGGCCGACGGCCTGCCGAGCACGGCCCTGATGCGCGACGAGCCGCTGCACATCCAGGCGGAGTTCGCCGTCCGCGAGCACGTCCCCGGGCTGGACCTCGCTCTCTACGTGACCACGCGCGGCGGGGTGAGGGTGTTCGACGAAGCACTGAGCGACCACGGCGTGGAGCGTCTGCCGCCTGGCGCGTACTGCGCCGACCTGGCGGTTCCTCCGCTCCTCAACGTCGGCGAGTTCTCCGTGGGTCTCTGGATCGGCACCGCTCAGGAGGACCTCGTCCACGAGCCTGCGGCCGGCTCCTTCACGCTCGGTGGCAGTGGTCACGACCGCCCCGACCGGCTGCTCGTCCTGAGGCTCCCCCTCGTCGTCCGTCCGGTTCCGTCGGTCCCGTGACCGACCGAACGGTGCACCAGAGGGACACCCGGGCCGCTGGGGCACCACCCCGGGTGTCGGTGATCATGATCTTCCTCGATGGCGAGGCGTTCATCGACGAGGCGATCACCAGCGTCATGGCACAGAGCATGCAGGACTTCGAGCTGCTGCTGTGCGACGACGGATCGACCGACGGGAGCACGGCCATCGCCCGGCACTGGGCGTCCCAGCACCCCGGGAGGGTCCGGTACCTGCAGCACGAGGGCCACGCCAACCGGGGCATGAGCGCCACCCGGAACCTGGGGCTCGCCGCCGCGCGTGGCGAGTTCGTCGCCTTCATCGACGCCGACGACGTCTGGCGTCCTCGGAAGCTCGCCGAGCAGATCGCCGTCATGGAGGCCCATGCCGAGCTCGCACTGGTCGGCGGAACGGTCCGCTACTGGCGGTCATGGGCCGGCGGTGAGGACGTCCTCGTGCCGACCGGGCACGTGCAGAACCGGGTCGTGCGACCGCCGGAGGCGTCCCTCGCCGTGTATCCGCTGGGGTCGGCGCCCGCCCCGTGTCCCTCCGACATCCTGCTGCGTCGCGACGCCGTCGACGCCGTCGGCGGCTTCGAGGAGCACTTCACCGGAGCTCGCCAGATCTACGAGGACCAGGGCTTCCTCGCGAAGCTGTACCTGGCCCGACCGGTCTTCTTCTCGGACGCGGTGTGGCTGGACTACCGGCAGCACCCCGACTCCTGGGTGACCACCGTGACCCGTGACGGGCGCTACGACGAGGTCCGGCGCTACTTCCTCACCTGGTTCGACGGTCACCTCCGCCGTCTTCCGGATGAGCCGCCGCACGCCGTGCGGGTGGCGGTCTCCCGTGCTCTCCGGCCCTACCGGAGACCGGTGGCACACGCCCTGCTGTCCTCACCCGGCCGCTTGGCCACCGCCTGCCACCGGCGGCTCCGGCGACTTCGCCGAGCACTCCGTCGACGGGTCCGCGGGACGTCGGGCGCCGGTGGGTGACCGCGCGGTGAGGACGCGCCGAAGCCGCCGACTGCCCCGCCGCAGACCCCGTCGGCCGCCGGCGTGGATCCGGTGGACGAACGGGACGAGGACACCCAGCTCGCGGGCGAGGAGCACTCTGGTGAGGAAACGGGCGCCCTCGTCGCGGCGCCCGATCTCCACCCGCGGGATCCGCATGCGGTCGGTGCGAGGGTCCATCACGCCGGGGTCTGTCGTGAAGGCCGCGGTGATGCCGGCTCGGCGCACCGCCTCGTGCACGCGGCGGTCGTTCAGTCCGTACGGGTAGGCGAAGAAGCGGACCGGTCCCAGCCCGACCCCTGCGAGGTCGTCGACACTCCCCCGGACCTCGGCCGTGAGCACCGGTGGCGACAGGGTCGGGAGGGTGGGATGGGTTCGCGAGTGCGCACCGACCTCGAAGCCGTACTCCCGCAACCGGTGCAGATCCGCGGCGTCCAGCAGGCGCAGGGGTCGGCCACCGTGGACCCGGTCCCACTCGTTCTCGCGACCCAGCAGACCGGTGACGGCGAACACCACGGCGCCGACACCCTCGGCCCGCAGCTCGGCTGCCGCGTCGAGCAGGTCGCGGTAGCCGTCGTCGAAGGTCAGCAGCACCGCTCGTCGAGGGAGAGCGCCCCGCCCTTCGGCGAAGGCGGCGAACTCCTCCGGGGTGATCGGGTGGAAGCCGGTCGACCGGAGCGCGGTGAGCTGGCGACGGAACTGCTCGGGCGGCACCCCGTAGTCGGTCAGGGGGCCGCGGTCCCGCAGATCCGAGATCGCGTGGTAGACCAAGATCCGCAGGGTCGTCCGCCGGGGGATGCCACCGGCCTCGCTCACGCCGCGCCAGTACTCGAGGGCCCGGACTCGGAAGAAGACGTACTCCGGCACCCCGCCGCGCCGGTCCCCGATGCCGGCAGCCAGCGCACGGACCGGGCGCGTGATCAGGCCCCACAGCGGTGCCCGCGCCAGCGGGCGCGCGATGCGCCTGGCGAAGGGTGTGTGCAGGCCGTTGAGCTCGAAGAGGCTCAAGGCCTCCTGGGGGTGCCTGCGGGCGAAGAGCACGTCCGCGTGCCCGGCCTGCCGCCACTGCCGGAGGTGCTGCCGCGGTGTGACCACGTACCGCTGGGAACTGACCGCGGCGGGGTTGAACCGGATGTCGTACCCGCCGCGGAGGAGCCGGTGACCGAAGTCCACGTCCTCGTTGCCGAACGCTCCCCGGTGGGTGAAGGCGGGGTCGAAGCCGCCGATCGCGTCGAAGACGGCCGCCGCCACCGAGAGCTGCCCGGTCAACAGGTCGTGCAGCGTCAGCGGCGCACCCGGCTGGGACAGCCGCGTGAGGCGTTCCTCGGACCACTGGGCGACGGCATCGCTGAGAGCGCTGGGGACGGAGCTCGGGTGCAGCGGCAGGTGTCCCAGGACTGCATCGGCTCCCTGCCGGTGGGAGCGCTCGTGCTCGGCGAGGAGACCGGGAGCGGCTTCCATGTCGTCGTCGAGGAACAGCAGGATGTCGCCCCTGGCGTGCCGGGCGCCGCGGTTGCGCGCAGCCGCTGCCCCGGCATTCGGCTGTTCGAGGACCGTCAAGGGGAACGGGAGCGGCATGGCGCGCAGGGCGTCGGCCGTCCCGTCCGTGGACCCGTCGACGGTGACGATCACCTCGAACGGCTGGTCGAACGTCTGGTGCACGAGCGCACGCACCGCTGTCGTCACGAGCTCGCGACGCTGGTAGGTCGGCAGGACGACGCTGAAGCGGAGCCGGTCAGCGCCGGGCCGGGTACCGGACCCGACGGCCTCAGGATCGTCCACGGCCGCGCCCTGCTCGAGCCGCGAACGGCGCATCCCGGGTCACGCGGGCGTGGGCACGCGGAGCACCTTGACGTTCCACAGGTGGTCCCGGTGGGTGGCGACCCTGGTGTGGGCGACCACTGCGTACCGGCTCTCCAGCCATCTCCAGATCGATCGGGTGCGTGCCGTGTGGATCCCGGCGAACATCGACACGATGAAGTGCCCTCCCGGCTCGACGAAGGGCTCGTACCGCCGCACCAGCGCCAGCGGGTCGTCGAAGTACTCCAGGACCTCGTTGAACACGACGAGGTCGAAGGCGCGGTCCGGGACGTGGGCTTCGGCGTCGGCGCAGGTGAACGTGGTCCGGTCGTCCTCGAGCACGCGGGCACGGTCGACCGCGACCGAGGAGATGTCGACGCCGGCGAAGCGCCGGAAGCGACCGCGGTCGAGGTGCTCCAGCAGGATGCCCTCCCCGCAGCCGATCTCGAGGATGGAGCCTCCCGACGCCAGCAGGCGGCAGTACGCGGACACGACACCGAACCTCGGCGCCTCCCCGATCGAGCGGAGGTAGTCCCACTCCGCGCTCGCGTACTGACTGTCGAGCAGCTCCTTTCCCTGCCCCATCGGCTCGTAGGGCTTCAGGATCGAGAGGAGTCTCCTGCCCCGGTTGCCGGCCCGGACCAGTGCGCGCTCCACCCTGCGCGTGATCATGTCGACTGCGCCCGGGCGTCGGCCCGGACCGGGTCCGACTGCTTGACGGCGCGGACCGTGATCAGCAGTTCGTAGCTCGGGTCCCTGAGAGCGAGTTCCTCCGCCTCCAGTTCCTCTGCCGCGATGCCCTCGAGGAACGACACGGCGGCCAAGACGTTGCCGTGGCTCTCCACCGTCACGCTCGCCGGGGGGAAGCACTCGTGGAACAGCCGGGTCGCCGAGAGACTCGTGAACGCCCAGCACCAGTACGGGGCCCACTCGTCCTCGCTGCGCTGGCTGATCCCCGGGAAGGTCGCCAGGAGCACTCCGCCCGGCCGCAGCACGCGGTAGGCGGTCCGCAGCGCGGCAGGGACGTCGTAGACGAGGTGCAGCGTCTGGGTCAGCACCAGGCAGTCGAAGTGCGCGTCGGGGAGCCCCTCGCCGGACCTGAGGTCGGTGACGTAGGTGGCCTTCGGATTGCCCGCGTGCAGGTGCAGGACCTCGGGCGCGGTGACCGCGTCCCCGCCGAACCGCCGGGTGTAGCTGTCGTCACCGACCTCCAGCACGCGCCCCCGGATGTCGGTGGCGCGCTTGGCGAGCCACTCCTCGATGTAGTAGCGGTCCACGGGCAGCCCGCGGTCGTAGCCGAAGTTCCGGCTCACCGGGGCCGTCCGCCGCAGGTCACCGAAGTCGACCTCCCCCACCGGCGGCCGGTGGTACCGGCCGAGCACCGTGGCGCGCAACCGGCGCTGCAGCGCGCCCGGCAGCAGACGGACAGCCCGTCGTGGCCACCGGCGAGCGTCGGTCATGGCATCTCCCGTCATCGCGTGACCCGCCGCTCGGCGTGTCCGGCCCCGCCACGGCCGTGGCCCCGCGCCCTCGCATAGAACAGGATCCCGGCGAGCCACCCGCGCAGCTGCGGCCCGAGAAGTGCATCGGCCGGCCGGGCTGACCCCAGCAGTCGCCGTACCAGGAGCCCCGGGACTCGCCTGCCGTAGTACCGCGGCAGGCTGAGCAGCAGCCGCCGGATGTTGCCCGGGTCCCTGTGCCGTTCGAACTGCACGAGCAGGGCGCAGGCGTGCCCGCGCATGTAGGAGTACATCTGCCGGCGCAGCGCGTCGAGGTCGCGCCGGTGGTGGTGGTGCACGACGGCTGCGGGGTCGTAGCGGCACCGCCCGCCGGACGCGAGCAGCCGGTACCACATCTCCGAGTCGCCGCTGCAGCCCGCAGCTCCCACGTCCAGGCGCTCGTCGAACCCACCCACCTCCTCGACAGCGCTGCGACGGAACGCCATGTTCGCCCCGGCCCCGATCTCCCAGACCGGCGCTCCCCACCGCCTGTGGCGGGTGAGGAACCCCGCGTCGAAGTCCCGTCGGACGCAGCCGCGGCCGAACCCCGCGTGGTCCTCGAAGAGGACCTGCGCCTCGGTGTCGAGCTCCGCCGGCAGGACCAGCCCGGTCACGCCGACGATCGACGCTGCGTCGAAGGCCTGCCGGATCCGCCAGGTCCAGTCCGGGTGCGGCACGGCGTCGTCATCGGTGTAGGCCACGAACTCCGTCGTCACGGCGAGCAGGCCGGTGTTGCGGGCGATGTCGAGACCCGGTCGTGGCTCGCGGACGTACCGGACGCCCGGGAGCCGGCTGACCACCAACCGGGTGGCCTCCGACGAGGGCGCGTTGTCGACGACCACGACCTCGCGGGGCGGTGCCGTGGAGCGGCCGATGGCCGCGAGGCAGCGGGCCAGCCCCTCCGGCCGGTCGCGCGTGCACACGACGACCGTGACGTCGTCCGCAGCGGCCGGTACCAGCCCGGGTCGCGAGCCGGAGCCGGCGGCTGGGCCGATGCCGTGCCGGGCTCCCGCCGGTGACGCATTCGCCGGGGACGAGGGGAGCTCCGTGGCCGCGACGACACGTTGCCCGACGGGGACGCCCGCCGACCAGAAGACGAGCAGCGCTCCGGCGGGCGAGATGGCGGCCGGCGCGCGCGCGGGATCCGCGTCGAGGTCGACGTCGAGGATCGGCCTGGGGGCGAGCGGGCGCGGCGGGGCCCGGAGACGGCGCCGGCCCGTGTTCACCCCGTTCCCCCGGTCCTGGCCCGCGCGCCGAACGCGGTCACCCGTCCCCTCCACCGTGACGCGCGCGAGCGGCCGGCGTGCACCTCCCGGCGGATCCGGTACCGCACGGGATGCCGGTACGGCCACAGCGCCGCCTCCATCGCTGCCAGCACCTCGGGCCGCCGCTCGCCGTCGTCCCGGAGGTACCTGTCGAACCAGTCCAGGAACACCCGGTGCGCCGGGCTGGGTTCCGCGGGGTGGAAGGTGCCGGCCCGGATCGCCCGGGCGGATGCCGAGGCCTCGTGCTGCCGGTAACGGTCGAGGCACGAGCCGGCGACGTACACCGGGACGCTCCGGTAGACCTTCCCGAAGAAGGCGCGATCCTCGAACATGCCGCGGAAGGACTCCTCGAACCCGCCCACGCTCTCGACGGTCTCCCGGCGCAGCACGGCGGTGCAGGTCGCGGGGGCGTTGACCACCTCCCGCAGCATGCCGGTCAGGAGCAGGGGCGGCCGGATGACGGTGTCTCCCGGCACGCCGATCTCCCGGAGCTCGTCCGGCCGGCCGGCCTGGTCGTCTCGCCAGCTGTGCCAGTACTGCGTGGGTCCGCAGACCATGCCGACCTCCGGATGGTCCTCGGCGAGCCGCACCTGCGTCGCCAGCTTCTCCGGCAGCCACACGTCGTCGGCGTCGAGGAAGGCCACCAGACTGCCGCGGGCGTGCGCGACGCCCAGGTTGCGGGACGCGCTCATGCCCCGGTTCACCCGTCCGGGGTGGGCCAGACACCGCACCCGCTCGGGTTCCCGCCCTGCCCAGTCCCGCGCGATCGCGCTGCTCCTGTCCTCCGACCCGTCGTCGACCAGGAGCAGCTCCCAGCGCGGGAAGGACTGGGCGACCACGCTCCGGACGGCCTCGTCGAGGTACCGCTCGGCGTTCAGGAAGATGGTCACCACCGACACGACAGGCGTCATGCGTCCAGCGCCTCCAGCCGGAGACCCCGCTCCCGGATGGCCCGGACGATCAGGGGAAGGGCCGCCACGGTGGCCGACCGGTCGAGCGCCTCCGGAGCCACCGCCTGCTCGACCCAGTCGTGGAGCAGCACGACGTCCCCGGAGACGGCGCGAGCCGCCACCGAGACGATCTCGTCCACCGTCGCTCCGGGCCGCCAGTCCCGGGGGTCCACGGTCCACAGCCAGGTCGTCAGGCCCAGGCGCCGGATCACCACTGCGCCGACCGGACCCAGGTGCCCGTGCGGCGGGCGGAACAGAGGGGTGTCCGCCCCCAGGGCCTCCGCCACCGCTCCTCTGCCCTGCTGGTACTCCGCCCGGAGGTCCTGCGGAGCGGTCTCCCGCGGGTGGGGGTGGGTCAGGCTGTGGGACCCCACGGCGTGGCCCTCCGCCCGGATCCCCCGAACGAGGTGGGGATGGGCGCGGGCGTTGCGGCCGACGCAGAAGAACGTGGCCCGGACGTCGAGCTCGGACAGCACCTCGAGGATCCGGTCGGTCGAGCCGGGGTGGGGGCCGTCGTCGAAGGTCAGGGCCACACTGCCCTCCGGCGCTCGCCGGTGCACCTGCGCCACGGAGTCCTCGGCCCGCCAGCGCAGCCGCGAACTCCGGACGGCCACCGCGCCCGCCACCCTCCCCGGTGTCAGCACGGGCCGGTGCCCCGGTCGGGAGCCCGTCGGCCGGCCGCGCGTGGCCCCTCACCGCCGTTCCGCACGGCGCCGACCCGCGCGGTGGTGGTCGGGAGCTGCTCGCGGAACCGCGCGTTGGTCCGGAGGAGGCCGTCGCGCAGCGGGACCTCGGGCTGCCGTCCCAGCGCCGTCCGCGCCGGCGTGGTGTCCGGCCGCCGCACGGCGGGGTCGTCCTCGGGCTGCGGGTGGGCCAGGAGATCCCCGTACGTCTCACTGGTCGACGCGAGGGGCAGCAGGTGCTGCACGTCCTCGGGCCCGCCGGTGAGGGAGTCGTCGGAGCAGGCGACGTCGCACCCGTCCTCGGGCAGGCGGGTGCAGAGGTGGCTGCCGAGGAGACCGGCCCCGCCGGTCACGACCGCGCGCCCCGCTGTCGTCATGCTCCTGCCTAGCACGCAGGAACGACCCGCGGGAGGGATGCGCGCGCACCCTCGAGCGGGCGAAGAATGCGGAGATGACCATCCGGCCCGCCCGACAGCCGATGGTCACCGTCGTCGTCCCCACTCGTGATCGACCGCAGATGCTGACCCGCGCGCTGACCTCGATCCTGGCGCAGGACTACCCCGGCTCGATGGAGTGCATCGTGGTCTTCGACCAGTCGACCCCGGCGCTCCCCCCGGATCTCGTCGTGCCCCCCGGTCGCTCCGTGCGCGCCATCCCCAACGCGCGCACACCCGGCCTCCCCGGCGCCCGGAACACCGGCATCCTGGCCGGGAGGGGCGAGCTCGTCGCCTTCTGCGACGACGACGACGAGTGGCTTCCTCCCAAGCTCACCCGCCAGGTGGCGGACCTGATCGGTTCGACGGACCACATCGTCGCGTCGACGGGGATCGTCATCGAGGTGCAGGGCCACCGGCGGGAGCGCGTGCTGGGACTGCGCGAGGTCCCGCACGAGTCGTTCCTGCGCTCACGGGTCATGGAGGTGCACTCCTCGACCCTGCTCATCCGCCGCTCGGCGCTGCTCGACCAGGTGGGCCTGATCGACGAGGCCATCCCCGGCGGATACGCCGAGGACCACGAATGGCTGCTGCGGGCCAGCCGGCACGCCCCCGTCCTGGTGACC